>CAWDNS010000007.1:1337500-1487661 GCA_963803775.1 uncultured Acidobacteriota bacterium | reverse complement strand
CCGAGCACAGAACAACTGGAAGCACTCAAGGCGTGGGCTGCTCTTTACGGTCGAAACTGGAAATCCCCTCTCCGCGATGCGTGGATGACTGGCGACTACGGTTCTTTCGAGAAATCGAACTATCTCCAGCAAATTCGCAACACTTTTGGCCCGTCTTGGCTGATCCGCTTTCGGCTCCCGAAGGCGGACGGGCTGGAGCACATGCGCGGTGCGGTCGAGGACATGCAATTCTTCGACCGTGTTACGAAGGGAGTCCGGGATGGACGCTAAAGAAGTGTTCGTTATCGAGTGGCTCCATCCTGACGGCACATGGCACATTGACCGCGACCTGTATCTGCCTAGGTTTACGAGAGAAGAAGCGGAACGCTCAATAGGATTTCGCGGCAAGTTTGAAATTAAGATTGAACGGCGCGTGACAAAGTCGTTCCAGAGGAAGGCAGATGATCCGCACAGCGAAGTTTATCTTCTGCGACAACGAGCACGGCATGGGCGACGTTACCTACCCCGATCTGTTCGCCGATACTGAAGTGTTGCGCCAGCATTTTATTGACTCTCCGAGCCTGAAGGCTTTACGCCAAGATGCCAAGAAAGCAGGTTGGAGTCGCCACAACGGTGCCGACTATTGCCAGCAATGCACGGAGGGCGGGATATGAGCAAAAGCACGATTAGCACCTTCAAACTTTTCGAGATTTTCCCGACTGCGAATCGGCGCGGCTCTATCTGGAATCTCGGCTCTGGCCGGACGGCCCGTTCTGCCCGGACTGCAAGAGCGAGCGCATCAGCAAGCAGCCCAAGGTCGGCTTCTATCGCTGCAATGCCTGCCCTTCGATTTCACGATCCGTACAGGCACGATCTTCGAGCGCAGCCAATTCCTCTGCACAAATGGCTCTACGCCATGTACCTGCTCGTAACCGCGCGCAAGGGCATCTCTTCGATGCAACTGGCGAAGGAGATCGGCGTCACGCAAAAGTCCGCGTGGTTCATGCTCCAACGGCTCCGCGAGGCGTGCGGCTGGCGACGACATCGACAAGTTCGCGGCATCGTGGAGATTGACGAATGCTTCATCGGCGGAAAAGAGCGCAATAAACACGAGCACAAGAAGCTCCAGCTGGACGCGGCCCCGTCGGCAAGACGGCCGTCGTGGACTTGGGAGCGCGGCGGACGCACCGTAGCGATGCCGATTGAGGCTACGGACATGGCGGCTCTGCAATCGGCTGTCCATGCCAACGTTGAAGTAGGCTCCACGATCTTCACGGACGAGGCGACCGGGTACGTCGGCCTTGACGGTCTGTTCTTTCGCCACGAAGCTATCAATCACACGGCTGGCATCTACTCCGAGAACGGAGTCAGCACGAACAGCATTGAATCCGTCTGGGCTGTGCTCAAGCGCGGAGTGTATGGCGTTTACCATCAGGTTTCAAGAAGCACCTGCATCGCTATGTGGATGAGTTCACGTTTCGGCTTAACGTCGGCAACGTGAGCCGTCACACTTTGGAGCGGCTGGACAGCTTCGTGGTTGCGGTAGTCGGAAAGCATCTCACCTACAAGGAACTGACAGCATGAAAACTCCCCCAGAGCTAGATCCGAATTCGCGGACAAACGCGTTCTCGCCTATCGCCCGAAACCCAAGACCAAAGCGGCCAAGCGCCGGAAGCGGAGAGATCAGTATGCGAAGCGTCGAAGGAGCGAGTCATCTATATAATTCCCCTAAATTGCCAAACTGCGCCGCAATCTCCAGAGAAACTAGCGGTTCGTCGATTGAGTTTCATCCGAACCGAGCCGTGATGTCACCTTATCCTTAGACGGAAGACGGGCATCCTATTCGAGAGACATGCATCCAAGAAATCGATTCGGTGACAACCGTCAGGAGATAATCTGTGCCTCGATCCGCTGCCTTTGCCATTGGCTTTTTGCTGATTACCACGTTGGGATTTGCCCAAGTTCCGACAAGTGGAAATGTCTTTGTCGGGTATTCCTACATGAGTGCTGATCTGGTGCCGAGCGACCGCGCCAATCTCAACGGATGGAACGCGTCCGTAGAAGGCAAGGTTCTGCCGTTGCTAGGAATCGTGGCCGACTTCAGCGGTCATTACGGATCACAGGATATTCCCGAACTGGCGGGCTGTTTGGGTTGTGTGGTGGGCGTGTCGAACAGCATTCACGAAGAGAACTATCTGTTCGGCCCTCGCCTCTCGATTTCGCTGGGTAAGTTCAGACCTTTTGTACACGGACTAATCGGCGCCGGCCACATCAATGTGGGAGCGGATGGAGCCTCCGGTTCAGAGACATCATTTGCAGACGCGCTGGGCGGCGGCATCGACTACCATCTGATTCCGTTGATTGGCTGGAGAGTACAGGCCGACGCGCTTCAGACCAGGTTTTTCGGGACAACCCAGGAAAACGTGCGGATCTCCACTGGGATCACGATTCACTTCTGAGAAATGGGGGCGTTACGGGAGGTCGATATCGCGGCGTAGCTCACTCCATCACAGCCGGCAGCAACTTTTCTGCAAGCGGCTCTTCACCGCACGAGTCAGCACTGCGCCTAAGGCATTCTTCGAGAATATGCGGTACTTCGGACAATGCTCGATTCGAATACGTGCTGGCCTGGCTACGGAAATCGTTGAACGCGGAAGGCTGCAGCATCCGCTCAACGCTGGATGCAATTTCTGTAAAGCTCTTCACGACCATGCCATAACCCATCTCGGTTACCCATTCGGCGTTGAACCGTTCCTGAGGCAACGTTCTCGCGTTGCACTCGACAATCACCGGGAGGTGGAATTGAAGCGCTTCGCTGATCGACCCGGGTCCCGGCTTTCCAATGAAGAAGTCCGCCAACGCCATGTAGTACTCCACATTCGAAGTGAATCCTTCCACCAGCATCGGCTTCCGCGTCTTCAGGCTCTTAAGCGCAGCGGCAAGCTTGTGATTGTGGCCGCAAATCATGATCAACTGGACATCAACCTTGCTTTGATCGAGTCTCTTGGCGATATCCACCATCACTCGAGACCCGTGTCCTCCGAATAACACGATTCCGGTCGGACGGGCGGGATCGAGTCCAAGTCGCTTTCTTTCGGACGTCCGGTCTACAGAGTTCTTCGCGTAGAAGCGCGGCTTCAAGACCATCCCGGAGGTTTGAAAGATGCGATCAACCGAGTGTCCCATGGCCAGGGCTTGCTGCTTGGCTCGCTCCGTGCCCGCGATTATGAATTCCGACTCTGGTTCGATCCAGAAGCGCGGCGGGTAATCGGCTAAATCCGTCAGCAGGGTAACGAATGGCGTCTTCGTTCCATTTCCTCGAAGACTATGAGCCATTTGCCGATTGAAGTGCGGAATTACCGACAGCACCAAGTCAGGCGGATGTTCGGTCCAATGAGCTCGCAAGAGTTTCACGACCCGCGAATGATAAACGCGGATGGTACTTTGCAGAAGCACCAGTAGCTGCGGGGAGAACCGCGTCCAGCCTTTGCGCAGAATCAGATTGTAGGCATCTTCAATATGGAGGCCGGTAGCACGGCGAGCCACGTCGAGCGGGGCCAGCAATTCCTGCACATTGAGCAGGCTCACTTCCCACGCTTGGTGCTCCGAGGTAAGGGCATCTTTCAGAGCATCGGCGGTGCTGCGATGCCCGCCGCCGGCGTGGTGGAAGACAATAGTGAGCTTGCGCGGGCCTCGACGTTCCAAACCCAATGAACCTGTCTTGCTAAACCTCATAGTCAAGCTAGAGGACTCGGTTGAGCCGGCGTCAGCTGCCGATATTTTCGTATTCCGCATCTTCGGGTTGCCCTGATTCCCTCGCGAATTCAGCACTTGCGTCATCCGTTTCACCCAGTTCTTTGTCGGAATCACGATCATCCGCCCGCTCGTGGTACTCATGAATCTGTACCCCTCCGGATCCGATCGTGATGTAGGTTTGCCGGGAATCGATCCAGCCGCCCGCGTTGTAGTAATGGACACCGTCCTGCTGCTGCTGCAAGGCTTCGTGCGTGTGTCCACAAAAGATGCGTTCTGCTCCCCGCGACCGGGCGTGCAACAGCGCACCGGAAGCCACTTTCGAAGACATGCGCAACCAGCGCGTGTTCAGGCGGTCAATAAAGCGCGCCACCGGCTTGCCCTTGAGGTCGAACTTCTGCATCTTGAGATAGATCACGGTCCAGAAATGGTTGAGCCGGAGGTTGTTCACCACGAAACGGTCGAACTGATGCCCGTGAATAGCCAGATGCTGTACGCCCCCATATTCCCACGCGTATTCCTGATACACCTCCACGCCCACCAGAGCCGACATGATGTTGGTCAACCCCTCGTCGTGGTTGCCCTCCACCCAGACGACTTCTATGTTGCGCTTGGGATTGGAAAGCTTGCGGATCTGGCCGAGAAACTTCCATTGCTCTTTGGTGAGCCGACGGAAGTCCAAGTTAGCGAAGATGTCACCCAGCAGAATGAGCCGCCGAAAGCGGCTTTGCTTCAAGAGACGCGTGGCTTCCCGGGCACGGCTGCATTCCGACCCCAGGTGCAGGTCGGAGAGGATCAGCGTGTCATGGACGGACCCTTCATCCATGCACCATTTCTAGTGCAAACATGTTACAGGGTGATGAACAGCAGGTAACAATCCGGTTAATGGGGTAGCCCGAAGGTAATCAGCAGTCTCAATGTTGCACGGGCGGAACATATTCCTTCGGCAGCGCGGCTCCCTCGCCGAAGAAGAACTGCTCCATCTGCTTCACGATAGCTTCCTGATCTTCGCGGCGGGCTGGGTTCAAGCGATATTCGTTCAGCAGCATCTTGCAAAACTCCATCCACTGGTTCCAGGCCTGCTGCGAGACGTTGTCATACACCCGTTTCCCCAGGTCGGTGTCAAATGGAGGCTCGTCCAAACCGGGCAAATCCTTTTTCAACTTGGCGCAGAAAACTCTGTGTTCGGGCATGGTTTCCTCAGAAGTTAACAGAGAAAATTATCTCACATCATCGTCTGGGGCATCGCTCCGAAAAATTCATCCCTGCTTCTCTTCAAGCGCGCTCCACCGCGAGTAAATCGTCTCCAAATCTTTCTGCGCCGCTTCCATTTCAGCGTGCGCAGCTAACAGACGAGGACCGTCGCTGGCAATGGCCGGATCCTCCAGTTGAGCACGTTTGGCCTTCAACAACTGCTCGGCATCGGCCAAGCGTTGCTCGATGGTGGCATATTCGCGCTCCTCCATATAGGAAAGTTTCTTTCTCGTACGCGCAGATGGCCCGGAAGACGAGGCATCCCGCGCAGCAGAACGCGCACTCGTCTTCGTCAGTTGCTTGCGCTCCACTTGCCAGGATTCCCATTGCGAATAATCGGCAAAGCTTTCCGCACCGCCTTGCCCGTCCAGACCCAGTACCACGCTCGATACCCGGTCGAGCATGTAGCGGTCATGCGTAACCAACACCAGCGAGCCGCGGAACTCCAGCAGGCTTTCCTCCAGTATTTCTAACGTCGCAATATCCAGGTCGTTCGTCGGCTCATCCAGTAGGAGAACATCGGCAGGTTGAAGCATAAGCTGAGCGATCAAGACTCGCGCCCGTTCGCCTCCCGAAAGACGCTCTACCGGTTGATTGAGCTGTTCACTAGTGAAAAGGAATCGCGCCGCCCATGAGGCTACGTGAATTACCCGATCTTGATATGTGACCGAATCACCGTCCGGCGCCAGCGCGCGACGCAAGGTGACGTTCGAGTCGAGTTCGCGCGTCTGGTCGAAGTACACGATCCGTAACCAATCGGCCCGGCGAATCTCTCCACCGGTGGGGGTGAGTTCTCCGCGCAATAGCCGCAGCAGCGTAGTCTTGCCGCTGCCATTCGGGCCAACTAGCCCGACTCTCCGCCCGGCGGAGATGATGAAATTGAGACCCGCGAAAAGCGTGCGGTCACCCATCTGATAAGACACACTCTCCAGTTCGATCAGCCTCTTGGTCTTTCGATCGCTGGCGGAAAAATCCACTTGCGCGGTTGCCATCCGGGTCCGTGTATTCAGGTCGGCAAGCTCGCCCATCAACTCATTGGCCTTGCCGATACGCGCCTTGGACTTCCTTGTCCGGGCTTTGGCTCCTCGTCGCAGCCACTCGATCTCGTTATGAACGAGGTTTTCCAGAGCTTCGTGGCGCTTCGATTGTGCGTGCAGAAATTCTTCTTTCTTCTCCAGAAACGTGCTGTAGTTTCCCCGAACACGCAGCAATCCATCGGGATAGACGCGGCTCAGTTCAACCATTTCCGTCGCGACATTCTCAAGGAAGTAGCGGTCATGACTGACGACCACGCAGGCAAATGCGGCCTCTGCAAGCAATCCTTCAAGCCACTCGATTCCGGGCACGTCTAGATGATTTGTGGGTTCATCCAGCAGCAAAACATCGGGTCCCTGAACCAGTGCCTCGACAATCGCCAGGCGTTTCTGCCAGCCTCCAGACAAGGCATTCGCTTCCGCTTCCAACTCCTGAAAACCGGCGCGACCCAATGTCTCGGCGCTGCGAGTACCCCGCTCTGACTCCGCAACTGCGGCCTGCTCCATCGACTTTTCGACTACCGAGCGCAGCGTGGAACCGGACTCAAAGGTCGAGTCCTGCTCCACGAAGCTGAACCTGAGCCGTTTTCGGACCGCCAATTCTCCATCATCGGGACTTACGCTACCCGTCAGAATGCGCAGGAGAGTGGATTTTCCAGAACCGTTCGGGCCAATGAGCCCGATACGATCACCCTCGGAAACCGTGAAGGAAATGTCTTGGAATAACGGATTTGCCCCGAAAGACTTCGTGATTCCCTGGGCATTAATGATTGGCGGCAAGGACTAAGCTAACTCCAATTCAATCTTCTTCGCGGCAGCATCCAGCTTCGCGATCCGGAAACTGCGAATCTGTCCGGCGCGGATTGCTTCGGGCTTGGCAGCCCCGGAACCCGCACCACCCTTCCAATGCGCCTTCAGCATGGAACTTAGCGACGTCAAATCTGCCTTCGATTCGGCCAACGGCTTTCCCTCTGCCGCATCCGTAGCAGTGATCCTGCACATACTCTGGATGCCTTCACCCAGTTCCACGCGTGCTTGTCCCCCAGAAACCTCCATCACGCGGCCGGAAACCACATTGCCTTCCTGGCGTTCTGCGATGTACTCCTCGATACTGGTCGGAACTAGTTGCTTCATCCCCAGCTTCAGCCGCCGCTTCTCGGTATCGACCTCGAGCACCTGCGCTTTCACCGATTGCCCAACCTTCAAAATGTCCTGTGGATGATTGATGCGCTTCTCGGCACTCATGTCGCTGACGTGAATCATGCCCTCGACACCTTCGGCAAGTTGGACGAAAGCGCCGAAGTTAGTGAGGCTGGTGACCGGGCCTTCGATCGCTGAACCCACCGCAAATTTGGTTGCCACGTCCGCCCACGGGTCACCGAGCGTCTGCTTCAGGCCCAAAGAGATACGTCGCTCGCCCGCGCTCACGCCCAGAATTACGGTTTCCACGGTGTCACCGGGTTTAACCACATCGCTCGGCGTCCTGACTTTCTTTGCCCACGACATCTCGGAGACGTGAATCAGCCCTTCAATCCCCGGCTCCAACTCTACGAACGCGCCGAAATCCATTACACGCGTGACTGTGCCGCGAGTCCGTTCACCCGGCTGATATTTTGTCGCCACTGAATCCCAAGGATCAGTCTCAAGCTGCTTCATGCCGACGGAAATGCGCCGCTTCTCGGCATCAATCTTCAGAACCTTGACTTCGATCTCTTGCGCCACTGACAGCACGTCCGCCGGCTTGCTTACGCGGCTTCTGGAGATGTCACTGACATGCAGCAGCGCGTCCACACCGCCAATATCGACGAAAGCCCCGTAATCGGTCAGGCTACGCACCGTACCATGCACAGTTGCGCCGACCTCGACCTCGGAGTAGCGGCGCTCTTTGCCCGCGCGTTCTTCCTCTTCGGCAATCACGCGGCGATCCACGACCAAGTCTTCCTCTGCCTCGTCGAGTTTGGTAATCCGGCAGCGGATTTCCTGTTCTACCAATTTCGCCATCTCAGCCGCATCGCGTACGCCGCTACGCGAAGCTGGCATGAATGCCCGTACTCCTACGTCCACGCTTAGGCCGCCTTTGACTATTCCTGTCACCGTGCCCACAATCGTCGTCTTCTCGTCGAACGCCTTCTTCAGGGACGCCCAATCCGTCGGCCGCTCGATCTTGCCGAGAGAAAGCTCATAATAGCCTTCGGGGTCGCGGCCCTTGATCGAGACCAGCAGCTTGTCGCCAGCCTTCACCGGTTCTTTCGCACTGTGGAACGCGGTTAGGGGAAGGATCCCCTCGGTCTTAAAACCAATGTCGACCAGGACCGAATCGGCGGTGACCGCAATGACCGTGCCTTCGCGGCCTTTTCCCCCTTCAGCGGGTTTGCGCGACTTGCTCTTCTCGAACTGTGAGAGGAGGTCTTTGAATGACTCTTCAGGTTGGTTGATAGTTTGGGATTCGGCACCGTCTGGATTGGACATGAAAGGTTACGGCCTCACGTGGAAGAATCGTTTAACTAGGATAACACCGTGCTATCTACCGCCGCAGCCACCGAGGACGTTCGTAGCGAAGCAGACTTCGATCAGATCAGAGATGACGACGCTCTATAGAGTAGCGTTGGCTTGGTGGGCAGATAAGTTACGCCAGCCGCCAAATTGCGCCGGACGGTTCCCTGCCATTTTTACAATCTATTTACAATTTTAGGTTCTTTCTTGGTGTACGCTTTTAACGCCCTTTTGCAGCTTGGGGCTGGCTGCGGAAGCTGCACACGATTTGCAGGTCGCACAAAGGGGGATAGCACCTTGACCAGCCTATCAGCACCCCGAACATGGAGATCCAGACTGGCGCTTCGAATCGCCGGCATCGCAACCCTACTGGCGGTCGTGTTTGCGCCCCAGCGGCCTGCCGCCCAAGTGAGCCAAACACAGGCGTTTCTTCTTCACTCCTTTACCGATTCCCCCGATGGCGCAAATCCGTTTCAGAGCCCGGTATTCCGGGACAATGCAGGAAACTTGTATGGCACTACTCTCCAGGGCGGCACGGATACGAACGGAACAATATTCAAAATAAGCACCGATGGGGCCGAAACGGTGCTCTACCGCTTCTCGCCAGATGCGAATGGTAGGGCTCCGAGTCCCATGACTGGAGTGATCGGCGATGATGCGGGGAATCTATATGGGACTGAGACCTTCGGGGGGTCGCAAGGCTACGGCACCGTTTTCAAGTTGGATGCGACGGGCAAGCTGAGTATCCTTTACGCCTTCACTGCGGGTTCCGATGGCCGCTCGCCGTATGGAGGTTTGGTCCGCGACGCCAATGGCAATCTTTACGGAACTGCGGCGGCGGCCGGAAATCTTCAAGGCTGCGGAAACGGTTGTGGAACGGTGTTCGAGCTGGACGCAAGCGGTAAGTTCACGGTGCTTTATACCTTCAGCGGCGGTGGCGATGGCGGAATTCCCCACTCCAGTCTGGTCTTGGACTCCGCTGGGAATCTTTACGGGACCACGGTTGGCGGCGGTGCTTACGAGCAAGGCACGGTGTTCACAGTAAGCACCACTGGGCAGGAACGGGTGCTGTACAGTTTCAGCGCGACGGGAGAATTCGATGGCGCGGAGCCTGTCGCCGGTTTAACGCGCGATTCTGCCGGCAACCTGTACGGCACCACCTACTTTGGCGGCGGCGGCACTTGCTTCGATGGCTACAATCCCGGCTGTGGAACAGTATTTAGATTGGATAAGTCAGGTGCGTTCACTGTGTTGCACAGTTTCGCCGGAGGAGATGACGGAGGTTGGTCCACGGCGGCACTGGTTCTAAACGTCGACGGCAATCTCTACGGTACTGCTTCGGGCGCGGGGCAGTTCGGTGCCGGAACTCTTTTCAAGATCAGCAAAGTGGGTACGTTCAGTCTGCTTCACTCCTTCACCGGTGGAAAGGATGGAGCGCGTCCCATGGCTGGCATGATTGCGGACGCCACGGGCACGCTTTATGGAACAACGGCAGGCGGCACTACCTTCGGTTTCGGAGCGGTGTTCAAGCTTGTACCGTAATAGTTCCTTGAGTATCGCTAACGGGTTTCACGTTCGACAGGTCTTGGAGGCGGTGATGTTTCCAACTTTGCAGCATGGGGTCGCAGCGCTTCGGCGGCGATTGAGACGATCTGGGATTGCTCTGACCATCACACTTATCTCGGCGGCCCTTATGCCACAAGCGGCACTATCGCAGAGCTTTGTGGTGTTGCATTCATTTACAGGCGGGATGGATGGGGATGAGCCCAGCGGCAGTTTGGCTCGAGACTTAAACGGGAATCTGTTCGGCACGACCGCAAGTGGCGGCGGCAGTACCGCCTGCACTGGAGGCTGCGGCACAATCTTCAAAGTGGATCCTACGGGCAAAGAAACCATATTGCACAGCTTTAACGGCACCGACGGCTCAAATCCCTTCTCCGTGATCCTGGACGCTTCCGGAAATCTTTACGGCGTTACACTTTTTGGCGGAGAACCCTGTCCAGGATTTGGTACTTGTGGCGTGGTTTTCAAACTCGACACGAGCGGCAACCTGACGATTCTGCACAATTTCATCGGCGGCGCAGATGGGTCTAATCCTGAAGCAAGCTTAGTCATGGATACTAAGGGCAACCTCTATGGCACTACACTCGCGGGTGGTGCCTCCAGCGGATGCCCAAATCAGACTCCGCCAGGCTGCGGCATAATCTTCAAGATAGATAAGAATGGAACCGAGACGATATTCGGTTTCGATCGAGCGGGCGGAAATAATCCCTCAGCAGGGTTACTCCTCGATAGCGATGGGAGCCTCTACGGGACTGCGACGGCTGGCGGCGCGTTCACCAGTTCGGTCTTTGACTTTGCTTGCGGCTGTGGAGCAGTGTTCAAAGTGGATAATAAAGGCAAGGAAACCGTTCTCCATAGCTTCACTGGACTAATTCCGGACAATGGAGTGCCATACGCCCAGTTGATCGAGAACCAGACCGGCACCTTATATGGTACGACTGAATACCATCCCCCTGGATCGAATATCTTCGGCACGGTGTTCAAATTGAACAAAAAAGGTGGACCCGTGACAGAGCTATTCACCTTCGATTATGGGGATGGTGGATATCCACTTGCAGGCCTGACCCTCGATAGCGCGGATAACCTTTATGGCACTACTAGCACCGCCGGCCCAAGCGGCGCCGGAACTGTGTTCGAGTTGAGTCCGGCCGGTCAGTTGACGACTCTGCACAGCTTCAGCGGGAAGGCGGATGGAGGGTTCCCGCAATCAGTTTTGGTACTGGATAGCGCGGGCAACCTCTATGGAACCACCCCCCAGGGTGGGAGTGGCGGAGGCGGTGTCGTATTCAAGATCACTCCTTGAAAAGAATCAATCGGGATACCGTCTATCAAATCGCGGACCAGAGGGCTGAATGCGGTGACAACTTGGAAGTAAGTGGTGGGCCCTCTAGGATTTGAACCTAGGACCAATGGATTATGAGTCCACTGCTCTAACCGCTGAGCTAAGGGCCCGCCTGAGCCTAATCTAGCACAGACCAATCATCGTTCGGACCACCACCATCAGTACTCGAACCTCAACTACAGAACTTTCCCTCAACGGTTGCAAATAATTAATCTTGCTCGACCGGGCGATCCCCGATACAGCTTGACGCCAGCCATGCCGGGAGAGATAATCCTTCACTGCTCGGCATTTCCGCAATGTATTCCCCCATGCGGTTTGAAGCCGGGCCGTTCCCGTTTCACTCGCGTGAGTAGCCGCGATTCGTGCATCCCGCACGCGGAGGCTTCGATGGCGAATCTGAATCAATGGAATAGGGTTCTCGCAGTCTCGTGGGTTCTCGTTGCAATGGTGATTGCCTCGGACGCCCAGATTTTAACTACTCTGGCCAACACTCCTGGCGAAGCCGTGTTTATGTCACTGACCCAAGGCTTGGATGGCAACTTTTATGGCGTAACGGCCACCAGCGGCCTTGATGGCTACGGAACGATTTTTAGTGTTACACGGCTAGGGCAGGTCACGACGCTTTATAGCTTCTGTAGTCAACAAGGATGTTCAGACGGCGACGCACCGTACGGCACCTTGCTGCTGCAGTCCGATAATGGCGGCTTTTATGGAACGACGTTCGGCGGCGGGTCCGATAATAATGGAGGAACGATTTTCGAGATTTCGCCGGCCGGAGCGTTTAAGACTATTCATCGCTTCTGCGAGGACGGGAACGGCTGCCCAGATGGGGACCAACCCTGCGACGGATTGATTCAAAGCGCGACCGGGGACTTTTACGGAACTACATATCGCGGAGGCGCGATCGGTGAAGCGGCGGGCACTGTCTTTAAAATTAGTCCAAAAGGCGTGCTAACCACCGTTCACGTTTTCGAAATCAATCAGGGCGGCTACGAACCAACTGGCGGGTTGCTTCAAGCGACTGATGGCAATTTGTACGGTACGACCTCAGGGGGCGGGCCGCGTCGTTTCGATTGCGGCAACGGATGCGGCACCATTTATCAATTGACGGCCGGGGGCCGTTTTCGAACAGTCCACCAATTCCAGGGATTCCAGGGAACTGGCGACGGCTCAACTCCAATTGCCGGACTTACCCAAGCACTTGATGGAAGTTTCTACGGCGCAACTAGCCAGGGTGGTGACCTGTTCTGTACTTTTGGCGGCGACGTAGGCTGCGGGACGATTTTTCAGCTCGCACCCGATGGAACACTAACCATACTTCACACCTTTGAGGGCACCGATGGTGTGGGGGCCGAGATGGCTCCGATCCAAGCGACTGACGGGAATATTTACGGAACCACCGCTATCGGAGGCGCGGGGCTGGACTGTCAAAACGGTTATGACGGCTGCGGGACGATATACCAAATTACTTCGGACGGGGAATTCACGAAACTCTACGACTTCTGCACTCAAGGGGGGCAGCAGTGTCCTGACGGCTCGTTGCCCAACGGTCTTATACAGGGCACTGATGGTAAGTTCTACGGCACAACCGCCAGTACCGTGTTCAGTCTGGACATGGGTCTTGGACCGTTCGTTGCCTTCGTTCGCACGTTTGGCACAATCGGCAAGACCGTCGGTGTACTTGGCCAGGGGTTCACTGGAACCATAGCGGTCTCAGTCAATGGCATCCCTGCGAGCTTCACTGTAAAGTCAGACACGTTCCTTGAGGCCACGATTCCCGTCGGCGCAACCACCGGCTATGTCACCGTGACCACGCCCGGCGGCGCGCTAACCAGCAATGTGCCGTTCCAAGTGATCCCTTGAACGATGAGCAACGCGATGGGTTGCGCGTTGCTCAGTCCGTTGCACACAAACACCCGATTCAGAAGAAAAGCCCCCGATCTACAGCCCTCGGGGGCCACCATCCGATTGAAAACACGTTGTACGTGCGTACACCAACGCTTTATGAGTCCACTGCTCTAACCGCTGAGCTAAGGGCCCGCCCGCGCCTAATCTAGCACAGACGAGTCATCGTTCGGACCACCACCATCAGTACCCAATCCTCAATTACCGAAGTTTCCCTCAACGGCTGCAAATCATTGTCCCTGCTCGGATTTAGATGTAATTCTAGGAGTTCCCCGGCGTGTGCGCGGACGAAGCCGGGCCAATCATCATGGGAAGCGAACTGGCTGGCCAACCACAGTCGTGGAGAGACCTAAACTCCAGCGCCAGGGCCTTTATCGGCCTGGTGACCGTCCTGGGCACGGCTGTCCTGCTGTACGGCGCTATCCACCAGAGCAGCAAGAACATTGCGGAGTTTATCTGCTATCTGGGAATCGCCATCCTGGCCTCCCGGCTCAAGGTCAATTTGCCCGGAATCGCGGGCACGATGTCAGTCAACTTCCTATTCATTCTGCTTGGCATCCTGCAACTCAGCGTCTCGGAAACTCTGATATTGGGCTGTGCTTCCATCCTGGTGCAATGTCTGTACCCGGACCGTCCCAGCGCGATTCAAGTAACTTTCAACATCTGTTCCAGCGCGGTTTCGACAGCCTTGGCCTACGGCGCGTATGACCTCTCGCTGTCCCGTGGCCTGGTCACCAGCCAGGCTTTGGCGCTCGGCATCGCCGCCTCGATTTACTTTGTAGCCAGTACCGGGTCGATTGCCACTATCATTTCCTTCACCGAAGGAAAGTCGCTGCGCAAGATCCTGGTCGAATGCTATTTCTGGTCATTCCCTTACTACTTGGTGGGTGCCGGCATTGCGGGAGCAATTGGCTGGTTCGACACCGCCTTCAACTGGGAGACCTCGCTGCTGGTGGTGCCGGTCGTCTATCTGATCTATCGCTCCTACAGTCTGTATCTAGGCAAGCTGGACAATGAAAAACTACACGTAGAGGAGATGGCTAACCTTCACTTGCGGACCATCGAAGCGTTGGCGTTGGCCATCGAGGCCAAAGACCATACCACCCACGATCATCTGCAGCGGGTAAGGATTTACGCCATCGAAGTAGCTAAAGAATTGGGCATCACCGGCGGCGACATGGAAGCACTGCACGCCGCCGCTCTACTGCATGACATTGGCAAGCTCGCGATCCCCGAACACATCATCTCGAAACCAGGGCGGCTCACCCCCGAAGAATTCGAGAAGATGAAGATCCATCCCGTGGTCGGCGCCGAAATTCTGCAACGCGTACGCTTCCCGTATCCGGTCGTGCCCATCGTTCGGGCGCATCACGAGAAATGGGATGGTTCGGGCTACCCTTTTGGCTTGCGGGGCGCCGAGATTCCGATTGGTGCTCGCATTCTCTCCGCCGTGGATTATCTGGACGCATTGGCCTCCGATCGCCAATACCGGCGCGCTTTGCCGCTGGAAGAGGCCATGGGACGGCTAGCCGCGGAGTCGGGAAAATCCTTTGATCCGCAAGTCGTAGATGTGCTGCAGAAACGCTACCGGCAGTTGGAAAAACGTGTTCACGCACAATTTGCCAAGGAACGGGAAGAGGACACGCCCCTTTCTACGGACATGAAAATCCAACGGGGTCTGGCTCCGGCGGCGGGCTTCGAGGACGCGACCGTCAAAGATGCTCCTGGGCGGGAAACGACATTCCTTTCTTCCATTGCGGCGGCGCGTCAGGAAGCACAGACTTTGTTCGAACTCAGTCAGGATCTGGGCGCCTCACTCAGCCTGACGGAGACGTTGTCGGTCTTTTCCGTGAAGCTAAGGTTGCTGGTGCCCTACGATGCCATCGCGATCTATCTGCAGCGCGGTGGCGAACTGATCCCCGAATATGTGAATGGCGACAACTTCCGCCTCTTCAACTCGTTGCGAATTCCGGTGGGACAAGGCCTATCCGGATGGGTAGCTCACAACAAGAAGCCGATTATCAACGGCAACCCCTCGGTTGAGCCTGGCTACCTTAACGACCCCAGCAAGTTCAGCACACTGCGGTCGGCTCTGGCGATTCCATTAGAGGGAGTGGCCGGAGTCATTGGTGTGCTTGCCCTTTACCGCGGTGAACGCGATGCCTTCACCTCGGACCACCTGCGCATCCTGTTGGCAATCAGTTCAAAGATGGCGCTGGCCATCGAAAACGCGGTGAAATATCAGCAGGCGGAAAGCTCCGCTACCACCGATTATCTCACCGGACTTCCCAATGCCAGGTCGTTGTTCTTGCAACTCGACCGCGAGCTGGCCCGCTGTAAGCGCGACTCGACCTCCCTGGTGGTGATGGTCAGTGACATGGATGGCTTCAAGCAGATCAACGACCGCTTCGGACACCTGGAGGGGAATCGTGTCCTGCGCTTGTTTGCTCAGGCACTCAAGGAGAGCTGCCGTGAATATGATTACGTAGCGCGCATGGGCGGAGACGAATTTGTGGTGGTAGCGCCCGGTCTACCCTCCGACTCCGCAGCCAAGAAAGCCGATCAACTTCGCGCCCTGGCGAAACAGGCGGGAGTGGAAGTTTGTGCCGAAGACATCCTGTCGCTAAGCGTAGGACAAGCGGTATACCCCGACGACGGCAAGGATGCGGAAGAACTTCTGGCTGAAGCAGATCGCCGAATGTACATGGAGAAGCAGCGGCATCCTGCCCACAAGAACCGCCGTCAACATGCCCGGCTGAAATGCCGTGTCACCATCGAAGTCCACCCCGACAGGGCAGCCGGTCCGCTCTTCGCCAATTTGACCGACATCAGCCTAGGGGGCTGCTACGTCGAGACCAGTAATATTGTCCCGCCGGGCACCGAGCTCAAACTGATCTTTTCCGTCGATGATGGCCAGCTCCATGCTCCCGGCACAGTTGCCCGAATTGATCCAGGAATAGGACTTGCAGTTCAGTTCAAGGAATTGAACCGCGAAGACAAAGACAAGATGCATCGCATTCTGGAGTTCGTTCAGAACAGTACGGTGCTCTACGACAACCGCTACCTCAAGATGATAAACGCCGAGCGCGCTTCTCAATCGTAAGTCCTGCGGCAGGATTCTCCAGATGTACTTTCCACAAAGAGTGTTACTTGCGGCCGGGGTGGGCTTCGCCCTTACCTGAGAACAACGCGTAAGGCCACTCACCCTTCTTTTGCGGAGCAGGGATGGTTGCCGCTGCCGGACTAGGTCCGCTCGTCCAATCCGCCGGCGCGGGCTGAATCGACCAGATGTTGCCCCGTTGCTCCAACTCGATTCCTACCAGCCAATCCTTACCCAGAGCAACACAACTTGTAACCCGTGCCCGGACGCTGAGTCCGCCCGGCAACTCTTCAATCGACACTCGCAGCCCCACGTTCACGGCTCGCGGGAGACTCACCCCACAACCCTCGCAGTTTACTACCACCGTCTGGCAATGCTCGCTGAGACTGACTCCCGGGTCTAGGCTCATGATGCGGACGGGAATTTGTGCGCGCAGCCGGGTACTTCGCCGCATCGCTTCGTAGGTGGTAGCTCCTGATTCCATGTTCCTTGTGGAATTTTACGGCCTGGATGACTGCTTGCAGCCGGTCCAGGGCGCGGAGAGGATGACGGAAGTAACCGCCATGAACAGGACCTGTTGTTATTCAGAGAGCGCGGTCAGCGGCTGGCCAATCCCCCGGCAGTCTCGCCCCCATCGGCGGTGTACACGTGGCCGGTTATGTAAGCTGCATCATCTGAGGCCAGGAACGCGAACAGCGCCGCAATCTCCTCAGGCGTGGCGTGCCGCCTCAAAGGAATCTTGCCATTCACCTCGTCGAGCATGGCGTCGGTATACTCCGCGCGCTGCATTGGTGTAAGCACGTATCCTGGCGCTACAGCGCACACTCGCACCCTGGGCGCCAGCTCGAGCGCCATCGATCGGGTCAGTTCAATCACCCCAGCCTTGGTCGCATTGTAGTCGGCGTAATAGGGATATCCCATGACTCCGTTAGTAGACGCTGTTTGCAAAATCACCCCGTTGCCACGCTCCCACATATGCCGCGCGGCCGTCTGCGCCACGTAGAACACACCCGTCAGATTCACTGCGATTACTTTCTCCCATTCCGCAGGCGTGATCTCAAGGAAGTTGTGCCGAATGCTGATGCCCGCATTGTTGATCAGCACATCGACGCCGCCCATGATCCGCACCGCGTCAGCGAAAGCCGATTGCACCTGCGTGAGATCAGACACGTCCGCAGCCAGAATTCCCGCGAGCGCCGGAAGTTGTTTCTGAATCTGCCCACGTGCCTCGGCGTCACGGTCGAGCACACAAACCGCCGAACCTTCCTCCAGAAAACGGCTGGCTGTGGCCGCGCCGATGCCGCTGGCGCCTCCGGTAATCAGTACACGCTTCCCCTTGAGTCCTCGCATTGATGATTTCAGGATAGAACGACGACCGCACAATAGCTAGGCGGGCAACTGAAAAGTGACCATTGAGAACTGCTTTTCATCACACCGGTTTGCCGCGGAAGAAGTAAATCAGCTCAATCACCAGAATGATTACCACGGTCAATTCCAGGAAGAACGCCCGGCTCTGGTTGAACTGGTCCACCATGAAGCGATAAAGCTCTTCGGCAGTTTGCACTTTCTGAGTGACCAGGTCTTTGTAGTCCGGCACGCCGACTTTGGCCGCTGCCAACTTGTACAGTCGCGCCGAGAACATGTCGCTGAGGAACTTGATGGCGTTGTCGGCATGCTCAGTGAGTTCATTGACGTCAAGCAACACGGTATGCAGTTTGGTGGCGGCCCGCGCCAACCGCCAACGCGCCAGGATTCCGGTCCCTTCATCCAGCGAGGCATAAACCTTCGCCAGTTCACGGGTGAGCAATTCGTCGTAATGGCGAAATTCCAGCAACTGCGAGTTGGCGTACTCCAGCAACTGGATCGCAGTCTCCGCGCCCGGCTTCGCGTATCGTAGAGAAATGCCGCGTTCCAGCCGATTACCGCCAGATCATTGGGATAATACGAAATCCGCGATTGCAGAATCTCATTGCGTTCGCCATCGGAAAGTTGTCCCGTCTCGCCACGCACGATCTGGGCAATGTGCGCACCCTGCGTCTTGACACACTTCCTCCGCCGATGGCGATCCCGCCATCTCGCGGACGTGAAAAATAAAGTAGTCCTCGCTGAGCCATTCTTTGTAGGGCTTGACCAACGCCGGCGCAGCCCGCTCCAGCTTTTGACGCGCGATGCGGGAGGCATGAGCCGAAAAATCCACGTCCCAGACCCAGCGGCTGCCGCGACGAATCAGCGTGTCCCAATCGCCAGAAAAGGGTAGCTCCAGCACCACGCTAACCACGCCATAATCGTAATACTTGATTTGGCCATCCAGCCGCTCTCCGCTCTCCAGCACCAGAGGCTCAATCGGCTCTACCACCGGAGGACGCTCATATCGCACGTAGCCTGGCGCCTGATGTTTGAGCGTGGGATGTTCCAGCGTGCGCGCCCCGAAAATCTGCTGCAACTGATCCAGTCGGATTTCCTCGCAGACATCGAACTGAATCAATACCAGAACCGAGCCGTGCAGGGCAGAATCAGCCGAGATCGTTTGTGTGGCGAGGGAGTTGGGCACATCCCTGCCCTGGCGGTCAGTAACGGCGACGGCGGGTTCGTTGTCCCGGATCATGGTGGTTGTTCAGCGTACCGGGCGGCCCAGCTGCCGGTGCCTCTATTCTCCCAGAATCCGGGCGTCCTTGGCGATACTTCGCTTACTGTTTTAGTATCAGCAGGTTAGCGTGACTGCAGAGCCATCCGAATCACTTCCGCCAGATGCACCGCATGCCGGCCCGCGCCTTGGGCGATCTGCTCGCGGCAACTAAACCCATCCGCGATGATCAAGGAGTCCGGCGCCGCCTCCCGCACCGCTGGCAGCAATTCCAGTTCACCGACCGCCATCGAGATCGCATACTTGTCTTTTTCGAAGCCAAACGATCCAGCCATGCCGCAACAACCCGGGGCCGGGGTGTAGAAGTCGATTCCCATTTCCCGCAACACTGTTTCTTCGTCGGTCATTTTCATGATCGACTTGTGGTGACAGTGTCCGTGAACCAGCGCCCGGCGTTGCAGCTTCGGGAGCCGGAAACTCGTTGCCCTTTGTGTGAGAAATTCGCTTAGCAACAAGGTCTGTCGCGAGAGCGCCTGTGCCCGCGGATCGTGAGGAAACAGGTTGGTCAATTCATCGCGGAACACTGCGGCGCAACTCGGCTCCAGCACCACCAGAGACGCTCCCTTCTCGATTTCCGGCGCAAGAGCGTCCATGATATCCAAGAGCAAACCCTTCGCGCGCTCCAGCATTCCCCAGTCGTAGAGGGGACGCCCGCAACACAAGCCAGCTTTAGGGATCTGCACATGGAAGCCCGCCGCTTCCAGGACTTCGACCGCAGCTTTGCCGGTGTCAGGCAGGAAATAGTTGCTGAAGGTGTCGGGCCAGAGCAGCACCGTTGCTCCATCAAGATTTCTCGGCTGTCTGCGTCGAAACCAGGCACGAAATGTTTCTCGAGCAAAAGCTGGAATGCTTCGCTGCCGTGGCATTGCCGCCACAAACTTCGCGACGTCTCGCAGCAGCGGCGTCTGCGTCACCAGGTTCGCGAAACTTGGCGCGACCGAGGCCAGACGAGCCCATGTGGCGATATGCCCGAAGGCAACCGCGCTGCGCGGACGCCGCCGTCCTTCGTAATAATGCGAAAGAAATTCCGCCTTGTAGGTGGCTACGTCTACGCCGACGGGACAATCGCTTTTACATCCCTTGCACGCGAGGCACAAGTCCAGTGACTCTTTCACATACTCGTCCTGCCAGCCGTCACGAATTACCTCGCCCTTCGTCATCTCCCACAGTAAGTGAGCACGGCCTCGCGTGGAATGTTGCTCTTCCCCGGTCACGCGAAAACTGGGACACATCACGCCGCCGTCGTAGCGCCGGCATTTCCCCACCCCTACGCAGCGCAAGGTCGAACTGGCTAGACTGCCATGGTCTTCCGGAAATTGGAAATGTGTTTGCGGCTCCCACGGACGGTATTCAGCGCCCAACCTCAAGTGTTCATCCAATTTGTAGGGTTCCACCAACTTCCCCGGATTCATCTTCCACTCCGGGTCCCACAGTGCTTTGAACTCATGAAATGCCTGCATCAATTCCGGGCCAAACATGCGAGGCCACAACTCCGCCCGCGAATGCCCATCGCCATGCTCACCCGACAGCGAACCGCCGTAGCCGACTACCAAATCCGCAGCTTCTTCGACAAACTTGCGATAGTTGGCAATGCCTGTGACCGACTGCAAATCGAAATTGATGCGCATGTGGACACAAGCGTGCCCAAAGTGCCCGTACATGGCGCTGTGGTAGCCGTAGCCCGCCATCAACTTGGCCAGCTCACGCAGATAGCTTCCAAGCTTCTCCGGCGTGACCGCCGCATCTTCCCAGCCTTCCCACTCCAACGGCTCGCCAGGAACGTGAGAAGTCGCGCCCAGAGCGGATTCCCGCACTTCCCAAACTCGTTTCACCTGCTGCTTGTCGGAGAAGAGCCTCATCTGCGGAGGGCTGGAACCCCGTGCCAGCGTGTGCATCAACTTCTGTGCTTGCGACTCCGCTTCCGCCTGCGTTGTGGCACCGAACTCCGCCAGCAACCACCCCCCGCCCGGTGGGAATAGAGCAAGGCCTTCGGAGTTGATTCCCTTACGCCGCGTGTATTCGACCAGCAGGTGGTCCACACCTTCGAGTCCGATGGGACCGTGGGCCATGATTTCCGGCACGCGATCGGCGCATTGAAAGATGTCTGCGTAGGCCAGAACCAGCAGCACGCGTTCGGGCGGACTTTCGACCAGGCGGCAAGATGCTTCGAGCACCGTGACGCACGTCCCTTCCGACCCCACCAACGCGCGGGCCACGTGAAAACCATTCTCCGGAAGAAGCCAATTCAGGTTGTATCCCGAGACTCGCCTTGGAATATTGGGGAAACGCTGGCGAACCAGTTCTGAATACTGGTCTCGCAGCCGTTTCAAACCGGTATAAATTTCACTCCGACGGCCGCCTTCACGAATGATTCGTTCCAGTTCCGCTTCGGATGTTTGGCCGACTCGCATCCGCACACCGTCGTAAGTCAGGATTTCCAGCTCCTCGATGTTGTCATCAGTCTTGCCCGCCATCACTGAGTGCACGCCGCACGAGTTGTTGCCGATCATGCCGCCTAGGGTGCAGCGATCATGCGTAGCAGGATCAGGCCCGAAGGTCAGTTGGTGCTTCTCAGCCACATTGCGTAGGCTGTCGAGAATCACGCCGGGCTGAACTCGGGCGATGCGACGCGTGGGATCGACTTCCAGGATCTTCGCCATGTACTTCGAAAAGTCGAGCACCACAGCGACGTTGCAGCACTGCCCGGCAAGCGAAGTTCCGCCACCACGGCACAGTATGGGCGCGCCGAACTCTCGCGCCAGCGTGATTGTGGCGATGACGTCGTCCCTGTCGCGGGGTAGAACCACTCCGATGGGCACCTGGCGATAGTTCGATCCGTCGGTGGCGTAGAGAGCACGGCTACCGTCATCGAAACGCACTTCGCCTCGAAGTTCGCGCGTGAGGGCGGCGGCCAGGGCGGCAGCATCTACCTGCGCAGATTTCGAGGCATGAGCGAGTGCGGCGAAATTGTCCAGCATGGGAACGATTCAGACTAGAAGATTTAAGTGGTCTCGTAAATGGCTACGCAGGATACGCCTTAAGTAGGTCATCGAATCGTGAATTGCGACACTTTTCACTCCTATTGTTCATCGTTGCTTGCTACTATTTCCCACGAGAGGAATAAAGTTGAGTGTTTGCCATGAGGAAGAATGTCTGGAGATCGGTGATCGAGGTGGGTTTCATCATTTTTCTCTTTTATTCCAATCTCTTGATGGGTGAATTTGAGCGTTCGGGTATGGGGCGGAAGAACGGCATGGCGTGGGCAATCGGAGACGTTTTTACCACGGCTAATTTTGAAATTGCTATGGTGGCTGCGCTCGTCGGCTATGTCGTTTTTGAATTTCTACGAAAGAAATCCTAGGCAAACTTCCCTCGGATTCTTGGCTGTAAGAGATACAGCAATAGTGCACCGGCGATGATCACCCCCGTTTCCCACGCAACCAGTCACCTCTGACGCAGTTAATCACGTCCCTTAGAAACTGCACGGTGATGATTGCGATCGCTAGTCTCCATCCCCAGCGGCGGTGCTGGAACCACCCGACTCCCGCCGTAGCAAGGGCCGCCCCGAGGAAAAGAAAGAGAGCTCCAACCCTACCGGCCAAAGGGCGAGCTGCCTGTACGCAGTTGGATTGAGGGTCCAGACGCGATCAAGAGCCGTGCGTTGCCACAGCAAAGTAGTTGCGGCAAGGCCAGCCATGACAGCGCCAAAGAACAAGAAGATGCCTATCGCAGTAAATCCAGGCGTCCTGCGCTTGATGGCGACATCGAGGCCAGTGCTATCCCTATCCGTGTCTGGCATATCGCGTCCCATAATCCGCCAGGCTCAAAAGCAACAGGAGCAACAGCCAGAAAATCGAGGCGACGATGACCATCTTGACCAACTTCTCGCTGGCGTACTTTACGTGCATGAAGAACAGCACCACCAGCAGGGCTTTGCAGGTCGCGATCACCAGCGCCACCACAGTGTTGAATGGACCGAGGTCGATAAAGGCGACACGCGCCGTCACGACTGTCAAGATCATCAGCGCGATCCAAATCCCGTAGTACATCTTGCTCGAAAGAACGTGTTCAGACATGGCGGCTCACCCCAGCGGCTTCCGGTCGATCAGATAAAGCAACGGAAAAAGATAGATCCAGACAACGTCCACAAAATGCCAGTACAGACCGCCCATCTCAATCGGCGTGTAGTACTCCGGCCCGTAGCGGCCTTTTGCGGCGTGATAGAGCAAATAGGTAAACAGTCCCACGCCAATGATCATGTGCAGCGCGTGCAACCCGGTCATGGCGAAGTAGAGAGAAAAATAAATCTGTGCATGCGCCGGATCGATGTGAATCTGAGGATAGTCGCGAATCAAGTCCCCGGCATCGAAAGACGCTCCCGGAATATGGTGCTCTTTGTACTTGGCATACCATTCGACACCCTTGATCCCCAAAAAAGCCAGGCCGAAAATCAAGGTGAGCAAGAGCAGAATGACCAGGAGTTTGCGTTTCCCCATCTGCGCCGCGCGAACCCCCAGCGCGACCGTCAAGCTGCTACAGATAAGAACGATGGTGTTGACCGTTCCCAGAGTGATGTCCAAACTCCGGCTGCCGGCAGCAAACTCGTTGAAATACCAGAGGCGATAGATGAGGTAGGCGAGAAACATCCCGCCGAAGAACATGATCTCAGTGCCGAGGAACAACCACATGCCAAGCGACGCCGCATCGCGCTGCTGTTCCACGCTGGTAAAGTGGTGCAGTAATTCCGGGCCGTGCTGGCCGTGCTGTTCAACCGCGGCTGGGCTATCGCTCAACGGAAACCTCCTCCGCTGGCGCGGGAATCTCCTCGTAGTTGTAGGCTTCCCAGGTCACTTCCGGCGTCTTGTCAAAATTGAAGGTGGGCGGTGGCGACGTGGTTTGCCACTCGAGGCCAGCCGCTCCCCAGGGATTGTCGTCGGCAAGCTTGCCGTAGCGCATCGACCACAGGAAGTACACCATGGGCAAAACATAGCCCACCGCAAGGATGGTCGAGCCCGCAGTGGAGAGCACATTCAACACCTGAAATTCCGGCGGATACTGCCAGTAACGTCTCGGCATTCCCATATAGCCAAGAATGAATTGCGGGAAAAACGTCAGGTTGAATCCCAGAAAAACAATTAAAGCAGCAAACTTGCCCAACCATTCCGGGTACATGCGGCCAGAAATCTTCGGCCACCAGAAATGCAATCCACCCAGATAACCCATCACCGCGCCGCCGACCATAATGTAATGGAAATGGGCAATGATGAAATAAGTGTCGGTCACGTGCACGTCGATGCCCAGCGCAGCCAGGAACAACCCCGTCAGCCCTCCCATGGTAAAGAGTCCGATGAAACCGAAAGCGTACAACATGGGCGTGGTGAAGGTAATCGAGCCCTTGTACATGGTCGCAGTCCAGTTGAAGACCTTAATAGCCGATGGCACCGCGACCAGATAGCTCAGAGCGGAAAAGATCAGCGCCGAATATAACGAGATGCCGGCCACGAACATGTGGTGCGCCCAAACCAGAAATCCGAACACAGCAATCGCGATGCTCGACATGGCCACAAATTTGTAGCCAAAGATACGCTTGCGAGTGAAGCAGGCGACCACTTCGCTTTCCACCGCCATGGCCGGCAGAATCATGATGTACACCGCGGGGTGGGAGTAGAACCAGAACAGATGCTGGAAGAGCAGAGGATCGCCGCCCCGCGTCGGATCGAATATCCCGAGATGAAAAACACGTTCGAAGACCACGAGCAGCAGAGTAATCGCCAGCACCGGAGTGCCCAAGAGCTGAATGACGCTGGTGGCGTAGTGCGCCCAGATAAAGAGTGGCAGGCGAGACCACGTCATCCCCGGCGCTCGCATGCGGTGAATCGTTACCACAAAATTCAGACCGGTAAGAATGGACGAGAAACCAGCGATAAAAATAGCGACTCCTGCTTCGACCACCTTGGTGTTGCTAAACGCCGTGCTGAAAGGTGTGTAGAAGGTCCAGCCGGTATCGACGCCGCCAGTGCAGATGCAGTGCAGCATGAGTATCCCGGCAATAATGTATAGATACCAGCTCAGTAGATTGATACGCGGAAACGCGAGGTCCTTGGCGCCGATCATCAGCGGCACCAGAAAATTGCCCAAGACAGCGGGAATGGAAGGAATTAGAAAAAAGAAAACCATCACCATGCCATGCATGGTGAACAACTTGTTGTAAGTATCGGCTTGCACTAAATCGCCCGCGGGAGTCAGAAGCTCCAGCCGAATGAGCAGGGCGAAGAATCCCCCGATAAAGAAGAAGAACGTGATCGACACCAGATAAAGCAGTGCGATCCGCTTATGGTCCGTAGTCAACAGCCAGGACTTGATGCCATATTCCTGGTTGAGATAGTTCTCGCGTTCGGGAGTGATGACAGCCGTCGCCATAACTATTGCACCTTCGATTCCTGCACCTTCGTACCCGCCGCGCTGGGCGGCGCACTCAGAGATTTGACGTACGCCACCAATTCAGTCAATTGCTCTTCACTGACCAGTCCCTGAAACACCGGCATGATGGGCTTGAAACCCTTCACCACCTTCGCGCTGGGACTCAAGATCGATTCGCGGACATAGTTCTCGTCAGCAACCACCGTCCGTCCGTCTTCCAGTTGCACCGGTTTGCCGAAGATCCCCACAAGGTTGGGGCCGCGGCCTTGAGTGTCAGAGCGATGACAGGTCACACAGCCGAGTTGCTGAAAAATACTCTCGCCGTTCGAAGCTAGGGAGCCCGACGTGTTTCCTCCCGAAAGCCATGCCTGATATTGCGCCGGCTCCATCACCACCACCTGGCCAATCATTCCCGAATGTTGTGAGCCGCAATACTCTGCGCAAAATAAGTGATACACACCGGGCTTGGTGGCACGGAACCAGGCCGTGGTGTAGCGTCCAGGAAGCACATCCTGCTTGATGCGGAAGGCAGGAACATAAAAGCTATGGATCACGTCTTGCGAGGTCATGATCATTTTCACGTCGCGCCCCACGGGCACGTGCAGTTCGTTGATCTCGCGCTGACCCTCCACGTGTTCGAGCTTCCACATCCATTGTTTAGCGACCACGTAGATTTCAGTCGCATCCCGAGGAGGAGTCCGCTCCTGGAAGAAAATGAAAGCGCCCCACACGAAGATGACCATAAAGATTCCCAGCGGAACCACCGACCAGGTAATCTCCAAAGCGGTCGAGCCTTCGATCTGCTCGGCCACGCGACCAGGTTGACGCCGGTAACGCAACGCGAACACGATGATCATTGTGAAGATGGCTATGCTCATGAACCCGGACAGCAGGATCAGGAAAATGTAAAGAGCATCAACATTTCCCGCCCCGGCAGAGGCTCGTGCTGGCCAAAGTGGAAGGTTATCGAACATAGTCTAGACAGCTCGCTGCTTTCGTTCCGACGCAGACCCGAGACGAAACATCACGATCAAAAACGTTCCCAGCATGAAGATGGTGGTCCCGGCGGCAATCTTAAGAATTCGGCTGATAATCGCGCTGTATTTTCCGGTGTCGGGGTTGTAGTGGTAGCAATACAGCAACACCTCGTCCACGATGCTTCCAATTTTGTTCTGCGAGGCCTGAACCAATCCCAGACGCAGGTCTTTGGGCGCAAACTCTACTCCGTAGTAGTACTGCGCGATCCTGCCTTCGGGAGTGAGCACCATGATGGCGGTCGCATGGGCGAACTGGCCAGTCTTGGGATCGTATTCGTAGTCGAAGCCCGCAACCTTGGTTAGCGCAGCGATCGAACTCTCAGGGCCGGTCAGGAAATGCCAGCCTTCAGCAGCTCCGGGCCGGCCGTAGCGCTTGAGGAACTCCGCTTTCTTCGCGGTTGCCATTTGCGGCGTTTCCTTGGGATCGAAGCTTATCGTGAGAACGTCGAACTCCTTGCCGACATCAAATTTCAGCACCCGCAAGGCGCTTTCGAGCCCGCTGAGAACTTCTCCGCATAGCATCGGACATTGGTAATAAACCAGATTCAAAATCAGCGGCTTCCTGCCAAAGTAATCGGCTAAGCGAACCGATTTGCCGGTCTCGTCGCGAAAGATGAGATCCGGCGGAATTTGGTCGTTCAGGTGTTGCTCGATGCCGACATTCTTTAGTCCCGGTGGCCGCATGTTTGCCGGCGGCGACATGATCCCCTGCGTCATTCCCTGGCCGAAAGCAGTTCCTGCCAGCAAGGTCACGCCAAGGATCAAGATGGCGATCGATCTAGCGATGCTGTGTCTTGTTTTAGTCATCACCGCTTCTTGCCTTTCGCCGCCAACAGGTCGCCGGTATCAGCCCGCTGCGTGGCCTGGTTCACAACACTCACCTCCGAAGGCGGAACGCTTCCGGCCTTGGGCGTAGTCGGCAGTCCGCGTTGGGCGATCAACTGCATGGCTCTGTCGATTGGAATTCGCACTACACCTGCCTGCTGATCCACCCAACCATAACTATTGAGACTTTGTTCTTCCCGTAGAAGGAACTGGTTGATTTCTGACCGTTCGTTCTTCTCCAAGCGGGGCTGCGGGAAAGTGTTGATCTCGTTAGGCGGAACTTCCCGTGTGTCGGCTTGAGTTTGCTGCACTAACGGACTCTGCTGGGGCTGATGACTGCGCTCGAACCCATCCATGGCATGGTAGAGGCCCAAAAGCAGAACCGCCACAACGATCACGGCCACGGCCAGCCCTGCGAGAAAACCGTACACACTGCGCGGCGTCAAGTCCTGGAGCTCAACTCCGGGCGCCCCAGCCTCGTGTTTTATCTGCTCAGCCATGCGCGGGCTCCAATACTTCCCTGGCGTCGACGTCATTGACCGGCAGGAGCGGCATTGAATTCAAATTGCGGAAGAAAAACCACAACCATATACCGCCCATAGCCACTGACAAAACTATATCGGCCCAAGTCACATTCAACCGCTGCGAGAAATTCGGCTCGATGTTCCAGAACAAATCCAGGTAACGCATCAGCAGCATCCAAATGGCGAGCCAGACCATCCGATTAATGTCGCGCTTGAACGAGCGCGAAAGTAGGATCACGAAAGGCACGGCAAAATGGAACACCACCAGCCACAGCCCGACGAAGCCCCAGCCACCATTCAGTCGACGCATGTACCAAGTGATTTCATCGGGCAGGTTGCCCGCCCAGATGATCAGCCACTGCGAGAACGAGAAGTATGCCCACACCATGATGAATGTCAGCATCCACTTCCCGTGATCGTGTACAAACTCCGGCTTCAGCCAATCCGACATTGGCTTGTACTTCACCAGGATTCGCTCCACCACGATGGCGAAACACATGGCGGACAACAATTGCCCAATCAGGATGACTAACCCATAGATTGTCGAAATCCAGCTGGGATCAAGTGACATGACCCAGTCAATGGCGGCAAACGATACCGTGAAGGCATACAGAATGAGCCCTGGTCCGCTCAGTACCTTGAACCGCTTGTTGTCTCTCACCGGCGGTTGGTCCTGTTCTCGCGACCACTTGGTCAGGAAAAATGACAGTAGATTCCAGATAGCAAAGTAGATCGCGGCACGGACGATAAATCCGTTCACCGAAAGATACGATTTTGTGATCTCCTGCAAATGCTCTCGTAGATGTTTATCGGCAATCGAATCCAGCGGCCTCGCCCAGATGTAGAGCCGGGGAAGCCCAAACAGAATCGGCACAAATAAGATGGTCATCAGGGGCACGCAACGCATCGCCGCACCCAGAATTCGCCGGATCACCGTTCCCCAGCCGCCGCCAGTCAGATGGCGGATCATCAGTATGACCATCGATCCCAGAGTCACGCCCAGCCAATCCATGTATGCGAGCAAGTAGCCGCGGAAGAATTCGTCTGGCCGAAGAAACGCGCCTCCCAGGGCAATCACGGCAAAAATAAGGCCGACAACCAGCGAATATCGCTGGATGATCCTGGCCACTGCCGGGGCCATGGTTTCGGATTGGTTCGGTCGAGCCGCGCTCATTGCGGACCGTCTCCCTTTGCCGGGTCAGAAGTCGATTGCTTCTCTGGCAGCGTAGCTCCGGATCCCGGTTCACTGCGGAACACCGGCGCCGGTGAAGGTACTTTCAGTCCCGGCGGAATATCTGCCGCCGACGCATTCTGGCTCAACTGTAGCGCCCGGATGTAAGCCACAATGTTCCAGCGATCTCGAGCGGAAATCTGCGCAGCATAATCCGGCATGGCGCCAAATCCATTGGTCATCACGTCGAAGAAATATCCCAAGGGCGCTTTGCGCAGCCTTTCCGTGTGATAAGAAGGCGGCTGGCGATAACCGCGCTGCACAATCACGCCGTTTCCATCACCCAACTGCGAGTGACAAGGGGAGCAGTAAATATTGAAGCGTTCGCGCCCTCGGGCCAGCACTTCTTCATCCGCGGCAAAGGGCAAATAGTCGCCGGGATTGCTGCCCACTTTGCCCGTGTAGAAATACGCATCTTCATGCAGTTGACCTCGCGCCACCGTGCCTTCGACAGGCGCGCGCGCCGACCGCAAATCGCCATAGAAATCGCTTTTCGCCAAGGGCTTGAAGCGTGGCTGGTCATGCATATCCTGGCGGCATCCCGCCAGAGCAAGCACAGCCAGCAATCCCAACGGCGAAATCCTCTGCAAGGTCCACATGGTCTAGTCGGGGACCTCCGAGATGGCCCGCCCACCCAAACTCTCCAGAAAGCGGCGCGTCTCCACCGGGCTGTACTTAGGATCGGAGGCGAACACAATCAAAAAAAACCGGTCCTTGGTGGCAAAAGCAAAGCGCGGCACGTTGAACACCGGGTGATACGGCATGGGCAACCCGTTCAGCGCCAGCATGCCAAACACGGCGGAAATTCCGGCAAATAAAATCGTCATCTCAAACGTCACGATGATGAACGCCGGCCATGAATGATAAGGCTTGCCTCCCACATTCACCGGATAGCTGCTGGTCGAAATCCAGTATTGCAACAGATATCCCGAAATCCCGCCGACCAAGCCTCCGATAAGCGTAACCAGCGGCACCCTGTTCTTATGAAACCCGACCGCCTCCGCCAGACCTTCGATAGGAAACGGGCTGTACGCATCCACCTTTTGATATCCCGCTTCGTGCGTGCGATGAGCAGCCGCGACCAGAGCGCTGGGAGAATCAAACTCCGCCATGGTCCCGTAAATCGGCGCGCGCTTCACTCCTTCACCTCGGCCTCAGGCAGCAGAGTGCGCATTTCAAAAATCGAGATCATGGGCAGGAGTCGCACGAATAGGAACATCGCCGCCAGGAACATGCCAATGGTTCCAATGTAGGTCATCCAATCCCAGCGGGTGGGGTAATACATTCCCCAGGACGAGGTCAGGAAATCGCGGTGCAGGCTAACTACCACTATGATGAAGCGCTCTAGCCACATGCCGACCAGAACGACGAGTGATACGAAGAACAACGCTATGGGGCGAGAGCGCAGTTTCCTGATCCACAACACCTGCGGGATCACGATATTGCACAACAGGAGTGCATAGTATTCCCAGCGGTACGGCCCGTGCAGCCGGTTCCACAGGGTGAACGCATCGTAACGATTGCCGCTGTACCATCCCATGAAAGCTTCGATCACGTAGCCATAAGCCACAATCAAGCCCGTCGCCAACATCACCTTCGCGGCATTTTGCAGATGGAGTTCAGTGATGAAGTCTTCCAAGCCATAAAGTTTGCGGATTGGAATCGCCAGCATCAAGACCATGGCGAAGCCGGAATAAATCGCGCCCGCCACGAAGTAGGGCGGAAAAATGGTCGTGTGCCATCCGGGGACAATGCCGACGGCGAAATCGAAACTCACAACCGTGTGAACAGAAAGCACGAGTGGCGTGGCCAGTCCGGCCAGCAGCAGGTAGGCAGTTTCGTAGCGATCCCAATGCCGCGCCGAGCCGCGCCAACCCAGGGCGAGGATTCCGTAGATGATTTTCGCGGCGCGGTTGGTAGAGCGGTCGCGTAGCGTCGCCAGGTCAGGAACCAGTCCCACAAACCAGAACAGCAGTGAAATCGTGGCATAGGTGGAGACCGCGAACACGTCCCAGATCAGCGGGCTGCGGAACTGCGGCCACACTCCCATGGAATTGGGATACGGGAACAACCAATACGCCAGCCAAGGCCGGCCCACATGGATCAGAGGAAAGATGCTGGCTGCCGAGACCGCAAACAGCGTCATGGCTTCGGCGAAACGGTTGATCGAGTTACGCCACGATTGCCGCAACAGTAACAGGATGGCGGAGATCAACGTGCCAGCGTGTCCAATTCCGATCCACCACACAAAATTAATGATGGCAAAGCCCCAGCCGATGGGAATGGTCACACCCCAAATACCCACACCCTTCACAAACAAATATGCGATGGCGTACAGCATCATCATGGTCAGCAGGAAAGCCACGCCGAAACCCAGGAACCAGCCATTGGACGTCGGCCGCGTCAGCACAATGGAGCCAATTTTGTCCGTGACTGTGCCGAATGTGTATCCTGGCTCCATGACTGGAGCCCGTCGTGCTTCACCTTTTTCGATTCGTTCGTCCATGCCTTTACTGTGACCTTCTACGACTCCAACTCCTCGCTCGGATTACGAATCTCCGCCAAATACGTGGTCCGCGGGCGGGTATTCAGATCCGCCAGCAAACTGTAATTTCGCGGATTGCTCTTGAGCTTCGAGACCCGGCTATTCGGGTCATTGATGTTTCCGAAAATGATGGCATTGGCCGGGCACGATTGCTGGCACGCCGTTTGCAGTTCGCTATCCGCGATCTTGCGGTCTTCTCGCTCGGAATCAATCCGGTGTTCGCTGATACGCTGCACGCAGTAAGTGCACTTCTCCATCACGCCGCGGCTGCGCACGGTGACGTCGGGATTCCGCATCATCTTCAGTTGGGGCGTCTCCCAATCCTGAAACAGCAGGAAATTAAATCGGCGCACCTTGTAGGGACAGTTGTTTGAGCAATAACGCGTGCCCACGCAGCGGTTGTAGACCATGTCATTCAAGCCTTCGCTGCTGTGGACAGTCGCGCCCACCGGGCAAACCACTTCGCAAGGCGCGTTTTCGCATTGCATGCAAGGTACCGGCTGGAAATAGGCCTTGGGATTATCGCGATCACCCTGGTAGTAGGCATCTACGCGCAGCCAGTGCATGTGCCGCCCAAGTACAACCTGTTCCTTGCCCACCACCGCGATGTTGTTCTCCGACTGGCAGGCCACAATGCAGTTGTTGCAGCCGACGCAGGCGTTGAGGTCAATCGCCATTCCCCATGCGTACGGCTCTTTGTCATAGGGATAAGGCTTGTAAAGCGTCAGATCCTTCGGCGGTTCTTCTTCCCTCGCAAACTCTGGCTCTTTGTGATACTCCTCCAGGCTCGCAGTCCGCACCAGCGCGCGCTGGCCGACCGGAGTGTCCATTGTTTGATATCCCTGCGTGGTGGCCAGCTTGTAGGTTTCGCCGGTCTTTGTGATATTGACGCCAGCCGTAAACCAGGGATCAGCACTGTCGCGAAGAGAATAGAAGTCGAAACCCGCACCGGTTCCCACGCGGCCCGCGCGCCGCCGACCGTAGCCTAAGAACACTGTGATCGAATTGTCCGGATGTCCAGCCTGAATCCAGACTGGCGCTGTTACCTTCTTCCCGTTCAGTTCGATTTCGATCATGTCTTCGGACTTCAACCCCAGCCGTTCCGCCATCGCAGGACCGATGAGCACCGGGTTGTCCCACGTCATCTTCGACATCGGCTTGGGCAGTTCTTGCAGCCAACCGTTGTTGGAGAAGCGACCATCGTGAATGGAAGGATCGCGGCGGAAGTTGATGTCCATCGCGTTTCGGTCGACAAGCCGAACCGAGTCCCTAAAGTCACGAGCCCCCATCGGCCGGTCGTCGGACAAGAACGCCAAGTTCGTCTTGACTTGAGTTTTCGGCGCAAAGGCTGTGCCTTCAATCCATCCATCATTCAGCGACTTCCGCCAGAACATGTCGAAGTCGGCACCAGGATGCTGCTTCTTCCAATAGCTCTGAACCACTTCATGACTGCTGGGATCGGGCTGCCCAGCCAGCGTAGCTATTAGCTCGTGCGCGCTCTTGCCGTCATAGAGCGGCGCAATCAGTGGCTGCACAATGCTGACTGTCCCGTCGTAGGCACGCGCGTCTCCCCAGGCTTCGAGATAGTGCGTCTCGTTGATGTGCCACTGGCATAGTTCGGCGGTTTCGTCTTGGTAGAGTCCCAGATGCAGGCGCAGTGGAATGCTGCTGTTCTTGAGCGCGTCGGCGAAGCCGAAGTCAGCGGGTGCGTCATAGGCGGGATTACCGTCAATGATAACCAGCAGGTCAACCTTGCCCGCGCGCATGTCGGCGACCAAATCCTTGAGCGACTCGGTCTGGTTGATCGGATTCGCATCCACAGGATTGGTGTAGAAGACCGTTTTGTCGACATTGCCCAGTGCTTGGTTGATTGCGTGGGCCATCGCATGCACTGCGGGCGGCTGATGTTCCCCGGCGATCACCACACTCGCGCCGCGGTGAGCCTGCAAGTCGCGCACTAATGCATTCAGGTATCTCCCCGAGTCAACCGTCAGCGTCCTGCCGCCCGCACCCACAGCAGACACCAAATTTCGCGCAAAAGCTCCTATCTCGCCAGCCCTCATCGGCAGCCGATGGTCCGCCTTCGCCCCGGTCGCACTGGTCGTGCTCTCGATCACATACAGCCGGCTCATCTTGCCGGAATCCGGATCGCGACGCTTGGCGAAATCGCGAATGTAACGCACATTCCCCGGAAAGCCGGCCGAGAGAAAATCCGCGTCCAGCGAGACGATCACATCGGCATTTTCCAGCCTGTATTGCGTTTCCACCGGCTGGCCGAACGCCAGCTTTGCGCCTTCGAGCACGTTGTCGCGATTGACCGGCTCGTACACATGCCACTTGGCCTGCGGATAAAGCTTCAATAGCGAGCGCATTTGGTCAGCCAGCGTCGGCGACGAAACCGTTCGCGTTAGAATGCGAATACCTGCGCCCTGCACCGCTTTCTGCGCACTCAGCGGCCCACGAATCGCCTCCAGGAAATTCCCCCAGGTTCGAACTTCGCCAAGATTGTTGATAGTTTGGGAGCGGTCAGGATCGTACATCTCAAGAATCGACGCCTGCGCGAATATGTCGGTCCCACCCAGGCTCGCCGGATGTTTGTCGTTCCCTTCAATCTTGGTGGGCCGATACATGTGACTCTCGACCAGAAGCGGCGCAGCGTATCCGCCCATGGTGAAAGCCGTCGCGTAGAACATCGACCGGCCCGGGATCAACTCCTCCGGCTGCCGGACGTAGGGAACGATGGGCTCGAGAGGCTGCTTGGTGCAGGCCGTCATGCCAGCCATAGCCAACGACGCACCCATCAGCTTAAGGAAACCGCGGCGCGAAACTGAATCCAGCCACTCAGACGCACCTTTAGGAAATTCCCGATGCATCATTTCCTGCCACTCGGGGCTTCCGGCCAGCTCTTCCAGGCTCCGCCAGAACTCCGGTCCCTGGGTCTCGGCGAGGCGAGCACGAACGTCGTCCAGATCAAGCGTGCCCTTCTTGCTTGGACAAACCTCTTCGCGGCGTCGTCTTCCGTTTTCGTCTTCCGTCTTCATGATCAACGCTCTTAACGATGACACGTCGAACAACTCGTAATGTCCGTCACTGTCCTCAACTCGTACTTTTTCACCAAGTCTGTCCCCAGCGACATCTGGTCTGTATATTCTTTGCCGTCCATCGTAACCGGCTTCAGGCTCGACGGCGGCTGGTAGCGCATGTTGAAAACCTGGTCGCGCGGGCGCAGGTTCTGCGCCGGGTCGCGATGGCAATCGAGGCACCATTCCATTTGCAGAGAATATTCGTTAAACATCAGCGGCATGCGGTCCACCGGCCCATGACAAGTGTTGCAGCCCACGCCCTTATTGATGTGAATGCTGTGATTGAAGTAGACAAAGTCGGGGAGATCGTTCACCCGCGTCCATACCAAAGATTTCCCGCTGCGAAAGCTTTCACGCACTGGCTCGAGCAAGGCCGCTCCAGTCCAAATCTGGGAGTGGCAGTTCATACAGGTCTTAGTGGGAGGGATTCCGGCAAAACTCGAAGTCTCAACTGAAGTATGGCAGTACCGGCAATCAATCCCCAGCCCAGCCACGTGGTGCTGGTGACTGAACGGAACCGGCTGGGGGCGCGCCACTTTGGCGTAGGTGATATAAGGCGAACGCTGCAATTCCAGTACAGCCCACAACAGCGCGGCGATAAGGAAGACGGCTCCATAAATCGTGGCGCGGGATATCGTGTTCGTGCTGCGATGAAAAATCTGCATCAGTCAGAGCTTTCAGTGCAGCGGGGACGAGTCCATCGCCGCGGTGCTGTTGTTGAACTGCATGAGCGGTTGCAGTCTCAGACTGTTGTGACCTCAGGTTTGGAAACTAAGGATTATAGCAGTTTCAAATCGCAGCTTGCGCAATGGATGGGAACTTTTTCTGCGGAAATCTCGCCCAACATCTTCACGATCAGAAAAGCCATTTGGCTGAACAGGAAGCCTACCGCAAGTTCATTACCAAAAGCCGCGGCTCAGTCATTTCTTCAATGGCATAGCGCAGTCCCTCACGCCCTAAGCCCGAATCTTTGATGCCACCGTAGGGCATGTGGTCGATACGAAAAGTAGGAACATCACCGGCAATGACGCCACCCACTTCCAACTCTTCGTACGCATTGAACAGCAGTTTGGCATCCCGTACAAAAATGCCGACTTGCAGGCCGTACGACGAGCGGTTGATCTGCCGAATCGCTTCGTAAAAATCGTCGTATGGTTCGACCGTGACCACCGGAGCAAAAATCTCCTGGCAATTCACTTTCATGTCCGGGCGTGTACCAGTCAGCACCGTAGGTTCAAGCATCGAGCCCCGGCGCTGTCCGCCGATGAGCACACGAGCCCCTCCACCGACCGCATCCTGGATCCACTCGCTAGCTCGAATCGCATCACTCTCCCGGATCAGCGGCCCCACGTCCGTCGAATCGTGTAACGGATCGCCACTCTTCAGCTTTTTGGCTCCAGCCAGAAGTGTGTCGGTGAACTTGCCACACACCGACCGCTCCACCAGAATGCGCTGCACTGAGATGCAGGTTTGTCCGGCATATCCGAAGCCGCCTGCCACACAGCGCTCTGCCGCAAAGGCCACGTCGGCATCACTATGCACGATGACGCCTGCGTTCCCACCCAGTTCCAGCAAGACTTTCTTCTTCCCGGCTCGCCGCTTGATATCCCATCCCACTGTCGCACTGCCGGTGAAGCTGATCATCTTCAAGCGTTCGTCGGTTACCAGCAACCCGGCATCTTCGTTCGAAAGCGGAAGCACGTTAAGTGCCCCATCCGGCCAGCCCGCCTCCTGCACTACCTCAGCCAACAGCAGCGCGGTAAGAGGAGTTTGCGGCGCTGGCTTGATCACCATGGTGCAGCCAGCAGCGATGGCGGGCGCCACTTTGTGCGCCACCAAGTTGAGCGGAAAGTTAAATGGAGTGATGCCCGCAATCGGGCCCAGCGGAAAACGTTTTACGATTCCCCATCGCCCGACGGTAAATTCCTGCCAATCCAGCGGAAGGTACTCGCCATAAATGCGGGTGCTCTCCTCGGCCGCTACCGTGAAGGTGAAAATGCTGCGTTCCACCTCGGTGCGGGCAGCTTTGATGGGCTTTCCCGCCTCCTGCGCCATGGTGTGAGCAAACTCATCTTTGCGCTGGCTGATGCCCTGGGCCACGCGGCGCAGCATGCGTTGCCGCTCGAAAGCCGGCAAACGACGCGTGGTGCCAAAAGCCTTTACCGCGGCGGCAATGGCCGCTTCCGCGTGTTCTCGCCTGCCCTGAAATACCCGGCCAACCACGCTTCGGTCGTAGGGCGCGCGAATCTCAACCGGGTCGCCTTCTTCAACCCACTTGCCATCCACTAGAAATCCTTGCGTGGTCACGGGAGTAGCTGTCATCTGGGCCATGGGTTTTCCTCACACCTCCGCGAAAGGCAGACTGTAAGATTATAGGCCTTCGTGCAGTGGCAGCAACAACGCAAGCCTACGCCTTCGATGAGACTTATGTTGACTTCAATTTTGGAAATTAGCCGGCGGCTGCGCAACCGGGAACTCTCCCCAGTGGACCTGGCAATAGAGTGCCTGGCGCAGATCGAAAAACTTAATCCGGCACTTAACGCCTTCATTACCGTAACCGCGGAATCCGCCATGCAGCAGGCAAGACAAACCGAAGGCGAGATCCTGCGCGGAGAAGATCGCGGCCCGCTGCACGGCATTCCCCTCGGATTGAAAGACATCATAGATACTGCCGGCGCCCGCACCACCGCGGCCAGCTCTTTGTTCAAGGACAGGGTTCCAACTCAGGATGCCGAAGTCGTGCAGCGTTTAAGAAGCGCCGGTGCAGTGTTTCTGGGCAAGCAAAACCTGCACGAGTTCGCCTACGGCGGCAGCTCGATGATCAGCTACTACGGTGAAGTCCACAATCCCTGGAACCCCACTCACATTGCCGGCGGATCATCCGGAGGATCGACCGCTGCGGTAGCCGCTGGCCTTGGCTTTGGAGCCATTGGCACCGACACTGCCGGTTCCGTCCGCGAACCCGCCGCGCAATGCGGAGTGGTGGGGATCAAACCTACTTACGGACGGGTCAGTACCCGCGGCGTAATTCCACTTTCCTCGTCACTTGATCACGTTGGCCTGATTGCCCGAACGGTTTCCGATGTCGCGGTCTTATTGCAAGCCATCGCTGGATTTGACCGGGAAGACAAAAACAGCGTCGATTTACAGGTGCCTAATTATCTGGCACATCTTCAAGTTGCGCCAAAGCCAGCCCGCATCGGAGTCCCACGAAGGTTCTTCTACGAAGAGCTTGATTCGGAGGTAGCCGCCGCCGTCGAACTTGCGCTTGCTGTGCTGAAGAATCTGGGCTGCGAGATTCGCGAGATCAATCTTGAAATCCCCACCGACCGCACGCTGCAAGCTGCCGAGTCGTATGCGATTCACCGGAAATTCGTCAGCGAAAATCCAGAGTTATACCAGCCGGAAACATTACGTCGTATCCGCAGCGGCGAAAATGTCTCCGAAGCACAGCTTGAAGCGGCCCGACAAGATCTAACGAAAGCGCGCAGCGAAATCCAAACTGTCTTCTCGAACTTGGATTTCCTCGTCACTCCGGCTGTACCCATTCCAGCGCCGCAACTTGCCGAACTCAAGCAGAACCCAGACCTTTTGCGCCCTCGCGAACTGGTTCTGCTTCGCAACACTCGACCGTTCAACGTCTGGGGGCTGCCCGCAATTTCCGTTCCCTGCGGATTCACCCGCTCCGGACTGCCAATTGGTTTGCAGATCGCCGGGCCAACGTGGTCGGAGGCCGCCATTCTCCACCTGGCCTACGCGTATGAGCAAGCGACAGACTGGCACAAGCACGAGCCGAATCTCGTTGCTCTGAGCAGCAGTCGTGCTCGAGAAACTGTCTGACGGCAGCAGCAGCAACAGGTATTGCTAAGATGTTTATGTGCCCACGGCCCGGAAGCAAACGTCATCTACTCTCACCGCACCTGTCCTTTCCCAAATTCCGTGGCTGCTACATGGCTTCTCCACCCGAAAAAGCGGATTCTCCAAGATTTACGGCGGCCATTCTCTCAACCTCGGCTTCACCAAGCACGATTCTCGCGCCGCGGTCGAGCGCAACCGGGCTGCGTTTCAGCGACAGATCGGTGCAGTCGACGGAAAACATCCCTGGCCCCTAATCACACTGCGCCAGATTCATTCCGATCTCATTCACTGTGTCTCTAAACCGCCCCAGGAACAGCTCGCCGGCGACGGCCTGATCACCGATACTCCCGGACTCCTGCTCGCCATCCAAACCGCTGACTGCCTTCCGGTCATGCTCGTGGACACCAAGAGCCGTGCCGTCGGAGTCTTCCATGCCGGCTGGCGCGGCACCGTCAAACGAATCGTCGAGAAAGGTGTTGGTGAACTGCGCGGCTGCTTTGGTACCCGGCCGCGGGACATCAAGGCCGCCATAGGGCCGGGAATCCACGGGTGCTGCTACCAGGTTGGCGAAGAAGTGCGTGTTGATTTTGAATCCCAGTTCGCTTACGCCAGCGATCTCTTCCGCGAAGTCAAAGAATCCGATCCGGTGCGCGAAAAATACCCACTGCTGTTCCTCACCGCTCGTGCCCCGGGTCACAGTGAACTGCCGACAAACATTTTTCTGGACTTGGTCGAAGCCAATCGCCGCCAATTAATGGACGCAGGAGTACCGCGCAAGAACATTCATGCTTCGCCACTGTGTACTTCATGCAATACCGATTTGCTCTTTTCCCATCGCGCCGAAAAAGGCGTGACCGGAAGGATGATGGCTGTCGCCGGAATTTGGCCAAAATAGTCCATCTCTAGGCTTCTCCCACTTCTCCTGATACAGTTTTCAAGCCGAGATTTGGTTAAAGAGGAGACCCTATGTTTCTAGGTATGACATTGCTCTACATAATCATTGTGGGCCTGATCGCCGGATGGGCCACCGGCAAGATCATGAAGGGTTCGGGTTATGGGCCGCTCACCGACATTTTGCTCGGCATTGTGGGCGCGATCATCGGGAGCCGGATCCTTGGAATGGTCGGAATTTACTCGAGCGGCGGGCTACTGCCCAATATTCTTGTCGCCATCGTCGGCGCCGTGATCCTCGTCGCCATCGTGCGTGCCATCAAGAAAGTCTGACTATTTTTTCGCTGCCTTGAGCCTCTGCTCCAGGCCAGCCAACTCGTCGTTCAATCCTTTGGGAAGACGATCGCCAAACTTGGCGAAGTGCTCTTTGATGCGGGGCACTTCGTCCAGCCAGCCTTGAACATCCACGTTCAGCAGTTTGGCCAGCGTCGCAGGCGATAAGTCGAGCCCTTTTACGTCAAGGTCAGCCGGATCAGGCAGCCGGCCAATGGGGGTTTCTGTGGCATGTACCTTGCCATCGCAACGTTCGAAAACCCATTTCAAGACGCGGCTGTTTTCCCCGTAACCCGGCCACAGAAACCTGCCGTTCTCATCCTGACGAAACCAGTTCACATAGAAAATCTTAGGCAGTTTCGAGGACTGCTCACCAATTTTTAAATAATGCGAGAAATAGTCGCCCATGTTGTAACCGCAGAACGCGAGCATGGCCATGGGATCCCGCCGCAGTTCGCCAACTTTGCCGGCGATGGCCGCCGTGGTCTCACTGCTCGCCGTCGCCCCAAGAAAAGTACCGTGCTGCCAGCTAAAGGATTCGGTCACCAAAGGTACGATGCCCGCCCGCCTGCCGCCGAATAAAATTGCGTCGATGGGCACTCCCTTTGGGTCTTCCCACTCCGGCGCAATCGCCGGGCACTGTTTGGCGGGAACGGTAAACCGCGCGTTAGGATGCGATGACTTCCGCCCCGCCGACGGCGTCCATGGCCGCCGCAACCAATCTACTAACTCCGCTGGCTTTTGCTCCGTCATCCCCTCCCACCACACATCCCCGTCCGCCGTCATCGCACAGTTCGTGAAAATGGAGTTCTTGGTCGCAGTCAGCATGGCATTGCGATTCGACTTCATATTGGTGCCGGGAGCAACACCAAAGAAACCGTACTCGGGATTGATCGCGTAGAGCCGGCCATCAGCGCCGAACTTCATCCACGCAATGTCATCGCCGACCGTCTCCACCCTCCAGCCAGGAATGGTCGGAATCAACATCGCCAGATTGGTCTTCCCACAAGCCGACGGAAACGCGCCAGTGATGTACTTCACCCCGCCGGATGGGCTGATCAACTTCAGGATGAGCATGTGCTCCGCCATCCAGCCCTCATCCCGTGCCTGCACCGAAGCAATTCGCAGTGCGTGGCACTTCTTGCCTAACAGCGCATTGCCACCGTATCCCGAACCGTATGACCAAATCTCACGCGTCTCCGGGAAGTGGCAAATGTATTTCTGCTCGGAGTTGCACGGCCAGGTCGTATCCTGGTCCGTCGGCTTGAGCGGCGCGCCGATCGAATGCAGCCCGCGAACAAAATCTGCGTTGCCCAGCGCCTCTAGCACCTTGGTCCCCACCCTTGCCATGATGTGCATATTGGCCACCACGTAGGGCGAGTCCGTAACCTCGACGCCGATTTTGGCGATCGGCGATCCAATCGGGCCCATGCTGTAGGCAATCACGTACATGGTGCGCCCAGCCATGGAGCCGGCAAAAAGCTGGCGCAGCTTCTCCTTCATCTTGGCCGGATCTTCCCAGTTATTGGTCGGCCCAGCATCATCCTTGCTCAGCGAACAAATAAATGTCCGGTCTTCCACTCGCGCCACGTCTGCGGGATGCGACCGCACCAGAATACTGTTGGGCCGTTTCGCTGTATCCAACGGGATCGCCACACCAGTTTGGATCATCAGCCGCGACATCGTCTGGTACTCGTCCTCAGAACCGTCACACCAGTGAACGCGGTCGGGCTTACACAGCTGTGCTAGTTGCTCCACCCATTGGGTGAGGGGCTTGTTGCCGCTGGCGGCGGATTCAACTTCAATGATTACGCTTGCCATAAGGATTGACGGGCTTAAGATCGGGCCCAGAAGAAGACTCTACTATTGTCCCTCTTTCTGCCCGGACTTCCAAGTGACATAGGAGCGCAAGTTGGACGATAAACGATGGTAAACAGCCACAAACAATTGTGTCAGAAAGATTTAGGGAACCTGCACTTCTTCGCCAACTATCGCCTCAAGATGGTCAAGGGTCTGCGCCACGGTCAATGAATACATCTCGCGCCCAACTCCCTCGCCCGATTCCAAGGCAGTCTTCAGGTAGTGGCCCGCAATCTCAATAGCCAGGGAATCGGTAATCACCTTGCCCGTGCGATTCGCGTACTCCACCCATGCCGGATGTGGCAAAGCGACCCACACCGTCCGACCATCCACTAAAAACTTGATGTCCACGGCATCAGCGTGTCGGGTGGCGATGGCAACAATCAGTGCCTGATAAATGCAGTGGACTTCTTTTTTCGACCATCGGTCCACCGCATGGAAATCCTGATGCATAAGAAAACTATAGCGGAGCGCCATTTGAAGGGCAAACCGGGCCAATTCACATGGGAAACCGGACGTGAATTATGATGGTCGGGCTGAAGGCTGATAGCTGACTCTGAAAGCTCTCATGAAGAATCTGGGCATCCTGCTCTCGGGACGCGGCTCGAACTTCGAAGCCATTGCCAAGCATGTCGCTAAAGGCGAGATTCCCAACGCTCGAATCTCAGTCGTGATCTCCAACCGCGCCGATGCCGGAGGCGTTGCCACCGCCCGGCGCCTCGGACTTACTTCCATAGTTATTCCTTCCAAAGGCAAAGACCGGGAAGCTCACGACCGCGAGGTTGTCGCCGCGTTGCAGCAGCACAAAGTCGATCTTGTCTGCCTCGCCGGCTACATGCGCCTGCTCTCGCCGTGGTTCGTGCGACAGTTCCCGCACCGCATCCTCAACATCCATCCTTCACTGTTGCCTGCGTTCCCCGGCCTCGAAGCTCAGGAGCAGGCGTTCGCATACGGCGTGAAAGTCACCGGCTGCACGGTTCACTTCGTGGACGAAGAGCTCGACCACGGTCCCATCATCGTGCAGAAAACCGTCGCCGTCCTCGACACCGACGACGAACACTCCCTCGCCGCCCGCATCCTGGAGCAGGAGCACATCGCGTATAGCGAAGCGATTAACATCGTGCTGGAAGACAAGTTCGAGATTGTTGGCCGCAGATTGGCGCTTCGCCGATAACTGCCTACCGCAAAGAACGCAAAGAAAAGACTCGCTAAGTCCGCGAAGAAATCCCAAAACGGGACTTTACGACAACATCTTTGCGCACTTTGCGACACCTTTGCGGCCTTTGCGGTTTAAGATTTTGACTTGCGAAACACTGACCTCACACCCGAGATTATCGGAGCCGCTATAAAGATCCATCGTCGGCTGGGACCCGGATTACTCGAATCCGCGTATGAGTCCTGTCTCGCCTATGAACTGACGAAATTGGGGTTGAGTGTGGAACGCCAGAAGCCCGTGCCCCTCATATACGACTCCGTGAAGCTGGATTGCGGGTTTCGGGCCGACTTGGTCGTTCAAGGGCGGGTTGTCGTGGAAACGAAATGCAGAGAAGCCCTGCACTCCGTGGACGAGGCACAGTTGCTTTCCCATCTTCGCCTGCTCAACATCGCCGTTGGTCTGCTCATCAACTTCCACGTAGTGCTACTCAAAGACGGAATCAAACGCTTGGTGAACAACTACCAAGACCTGGAAGACGCTTCTTAACCCGCAACCTACTCTTAATTACAGTCGCATCTAGATCTCTTTGCGACCTTTGCGAAGCCTTTGCGAGCTTTGCGGTTAAGAGCTTTAGCCCGAAGTCCGCATATAATGATGGCTCCAATGCCATCTTTTCTATCCGTTGACGAACAACTCGCCTACATCAAGAAAGGCAGCGCCGAAATCATTCGCGAAGCCGATCTGCGCGCCAAACTGGAAAAATCCCGCGCCTCCGGCAAGCCGCTACGCGTCAAGCTCGGCATGGACCCGACTGCTCCCGACCTTCACCTCGGTCACACCGTGGTGCTGCGCAAGCTCAAGCACTTCCAGGATCTCGGCCACACCGTCATTTTTCTTATCGGTGATTTCACCGGCATGATTGGCGATCCCACTGGACGCTCGGTCACCCGTCCGCCGCTGTCGCCCGAGCAGATCGCGCAGAATGCCGAAACTTATAAGGCGCAGGTATTCAAGATTCTCGATCCCGAGAAGACCGTCATTGATTTCAATCGCCGCTGGTTTTCAAAGTTCACCGCCGACGATTTCATCCGCCTCGCAGCCAAATATACGGTCTCGCAGATGCTGGAGCGCGAAGATTTTCACAAGCGCTTCCTGGAAGAAAAGCCGATAGCCGTACACGAGCTGCTCTACCCGCTGGCCCAGGGATACGACTCGGTCGCGCTCGAAGCCGACGTTGAACTAGGCGGCACCGACCAGAAATTCAACTTACTGGTAGGACGCGAACTGCAACGAAGTTACGGTCAGGAAGCACAAGTAGTCCTGACCACGCCGATTCTCGAAGGTCTCGACGGCGTGCAGAAGATGTCAAAGTCGCTCGGCAACGCCGTCGGTATCCACGAACCGCCACTCGAGATGTACGGCAAGATCATGTCTATTTCCGATCAGATGATGTGGCGCTACTACGAGCTGCTCACGGATATGCAGCTCCCAGAAATCGAGAAGATGAAGCGGGAAGTGCACCCCATGCAGGCGAAGAAAGACCTGGCGAGACGGATCGTCGCGGATTTTCACTCCGCAGAAGCGGCAGCGAAGGCAGGCGAGGATTGGGCGAAGCAGTTCCAGAAGGATGAAGTGCCGGAGGATGCAATCCAAGTAGACGTCAGATTGACACCAGACATCACCAAACACATGGTGGATAAGCCGTTCTGGGAAATGCCGCCCAACCAAGTTTCCGTACAGTTTGGCACTATCAATGTGAGCACGAGCGAAACGGACGCCCTTTCGATGGGTTTCTTTGATGTTGACGTCTTCAGTCGGCGCAACGACCCAAGCACTCGACAGTTATTCGCCATGGCTATACGCACGGACAAATTGCTCGTTCGGTCAGGATTGGCAAATTCCGTCAGCGAAGCAGAAAGGAAACGCAAGGAGAAGGCTGTCAGGATCAATGGCGAGGTAGTATCAGCAACCCAGATCGCAAAGTTTGTTCCTGGAACACTTACGCTCAGCGTGGGCCGAAAGCTGAGAAAAGTAAACATAACCTTATAGGTTCGACCGTAATGCAACACTGACAACCTGAGGGCAGCTCGCGCTCGCGGGCAAATTCTTCAAAACTAGAGACTGTTTCCCAGTGCTACACTCTCCCCATATGCCCGACAACCCTCGTTCCCACACCTGGCTCTGGATCATCATTGGTGGCGGAGCTTTCTTCCTCTTCACCCTGGCAGTGTTCACCCTGGTCTATGTCACCCTGCACGCGGGCGGCGAGCGCGCATCGCTCACCGGATTCGGTGAGAAGATCGGCGTCATCGAACTCGAAGGCGTAATCCTCGACCCCAAAACCGTCGTCGGCCAGCTCAAGAAGTTCGGTGATGACGATTCCATCAAAGCCATCATCATTCATGTAAATTCACCCGGCGGCGGCGTGGCTGCCTCGGAAGAGATTTATCGCGAAGTCAAACGCATCCGCGACGACAAGCACAAGCGTATCGTCGCGTCGATCGAAACTGTAGGCGCCAGTGGCGCATATTACGTTTCCGCAGGCACCAACAAGATTTACGCCGACAACGGCAGCGTCGTGGGATCGATTGGCGTGATTGCGGAATGGGTCAACTACGGTGACCTCATGCGCTGGCTGAAGCTGAAGCCGGAACTGCTCAAAGTCGGCGAATTCAAAGATACCGGCGACCCCACCCGTGAAATGACTCCCGCCGAACGCGCCTACATGCAGTCGCTGATCGACAACATGTACCTCCAATTCGTGAAGGCGGTCGCCGACGGGCGTCACGCCAAGGAAGCCGACATTAAAGCCATTGCCGATGGCCGGGTTTGGACTGGCCAGGAAGCTCTGTCCATGCACCTGATCGATCAGATTGCCGACTTCCAGGCAGCCGTGGACGACACTGCCAAGGCGGTCAATATCAAGGGTGAACCGGTGCTGGTGCATCCGGAACGACGCCGGGAGACTGCTTTCGACCTGCTGTTCGGCGACGTTTCCCAATGGCTGCCGACCCGCGAGAAGCTGATGGACAACCAATTGGGGTTCTACTATCTGTGGAAGTAGGAAGATAAGCCCCGACCCCGAGAACTACAAGCCACTTGCGCACAACCCCTGAAATTTGAGAAGGTTATGGGTGTCCCGATGTGGCGCGGTAGCCCGGGGGCCCAGAAAGGGCCACGCGGACGCGAAATCACTGACACGGAGCGAAGAAACGTATGACAAAAGCGGATTTGATCGACGAGGTCTCCCGGCTGGCGGAGTTGACGCGCAAAGACAGCGAAGTCATCGTCGAAACCATTTTTGACAGCATCGTGCGCTCACTTCGCGTGGGCGACAAAATCGAGATTCGCGGCTTTGGCAGCTTCCGCACCCGGCAACGTAAGCCGCGTGTCGGACGCAATCCCAAGACCGGCGACCGCGTGGAAGTCCCGGCCAAGAAAATTCCCTTCTTCAAGCCCAGCAAAGAATTGAAAGACCTGGTGAACACGGGCGCGGGCGAAACCACGGCGCCGGCTGCCCCCGCGCAGTAGTCATCTCTGTGCGCCTCTGTGTTCCCTGTGGTTAAATCAGGTAGATGTTTGCCCGCAGAATCCGCGTCGAATACGACCAGAACGGCCAGCGCCTTCCCTGCCCCATGAAGTGGCTGGATAGCTTCTCCATGCGCAATTTCACCAACGCCAGCGTCTTTGACGACACGCTGCCCGTCGCCGACGGCCTCATGGAAATCGGGCGGAACGTTCCTATTGGTGAGTTGAAAGCGGCAATGGAAGACTGGTTTCAGCGGAAGAGTTACCTGCCGAAAAACGCGACCCTAATCCTGACCGACAACTGACCGGCCGTCTCCTGTAAAGAATTGTCAGGCAGCTTTGACGAAAAGATTACAACCCGCGAGTATCCACCCAGGCAGCCCCACATCCAATCAGTATGAGCACGCAAATACGAATTTCGGGGCCGAAAGCTTTCGAGGTCGGTGCAGGTAAACACACCCTCCGAGAACTCATCGCGGCTCTCGCCAAAGAAAAAGAAGAGGCCTGTGTTAAGCCATCAACCCAATGGGCCCGGGTTCTAGGGCTGACCCTTATAGTGGTAGTCAGTGCTGGCTGCTGGGCGCTCATCATCGCGCTACTTCTCAGGTAGGACTACTTATCATAGTGCAGCAGCGAGAACACATCATATCCCTTGAGCTTGTCGCGGCCGTTTAGGAAGTCGAGTTCCACCACGAATCCCAGCCCGGCAATCTTTGCGCCTAATGATGACGCCAGTTTGGTAGTCGCTTCCGCCGTTCCTCCGGTCGCCAGCAGATCATCAACGATCAGTACATTCTGGCCCGACTGGATCGCATCTTTGTGGATCTCGAGCGTATTGGTTCCGTACTCCAGCGCGTAATCGTACTTGGCCGTCGCCGCCGGCAATTTGCCCGGCTTGCGCACGGGAACGAATCCGGCATTTAGCCGATACGCCAGGGCCGGCGCGAAGATGAACCCGCGCGCCTCCATCCCCAACACCAGATCGACATCCTTGCTGATGTAATGCTCGGCCAGCGCATCGATCAGCATGGCAAAACCCTGCTTGTCCTTCAGCAGAGTGGTGATGTCGTAAAACAGAATGCCTTTCTTGGGAAAATCGGGGACTTCGCGAATCAGTTTTTTCAGCGGCTCGCAATTCATTTCCGTTTTGATTGCTGCAACCTTGGTCGACATTACCAGGCTCCTTCAATGCGAAATGTGGTCAGACCCGCGACTGGCTTGGCTTCATGCTCTTCAACGTTGTCCACGCGCGCCGCACGCGGCCCCTGCTGCAAGCGCGATTTCAATCCGGCAAGCTGATCGCGGGTTCCCATGGCCAGCACTTCCACACTGCTATCGGCGTTGTTGCGCACCCAGCCGGCGATTCCGAGGATGTGTGCTTCGCGTTCCACAAACCAGCGAAATCCTACACCCTGGACGCGTCCGCGCACCAGAAAGCGGCGAGCTTGAGTAACGGATTGTTCCGCGGTGCCCACAGAAGTTAAATGTAAAGCTCACTGCGCTCTCGACAAATAAACCCCTTCTGCCGTATCCACCTTGATCTTCTCACCTTCATTGATGAACGGCGGCACTTGCACCACCAGCCCAGTTTCGGTCTTGGCGGCCTTGGTGACACTCGAGGCGGTCGCGCTTTTGAGTCCGGGTTCAGTCTCTACCACCGTGAGGACCACCGTCTGTGGCAACTCGATTCCCACCGCCTTGCCGTCGAAAAACTCAACCTGGATCTGGAGGTTCGGGGTCAGGTAATCCACCGCATCGCCTAGGATTTCCCTGGTCAGATGGGTTTGTTCGAAGTTGGTGGTGTCCATGAAGTAGTAGCTATCGCCGTCGGCGTACAAGAATTCCATTTCTTGCTCGTCTACGTTGATTTTTTCAATCGGATCAGGCGAGCGGAAGCGGTGCTCGAACATCGCGCCGGTGCGCAGATTGCGCAGTTTGGCCTGAATGAACGCGCGCAGGTTGCCGGGCGTACGATGCTCGACGCTAAAAACCGAATGCAGATCATTATTGTGCTTGATGATCATGCCGGGGCGAAGCTGGGTCGCAGGAATAGCCATTGCGGGAAAAATCTCCTTATTTTGATGGCGGCTGGCTGGCGGACGCGGGCAGGCCACTTTTTCCACCAGACACGAGGCTCGAAAGCTTTATTTTACACGCACTTGGGGCATTATGGAAAACTTGGGGGAGATCGACACTCTGGTTACCTGCCGCGTTTGCTCGTCAGGCGACTAGAATGGCTTGAGATTCATCCAAGAACTCAAGATTTTCATGAGAAGGAGTGTTTTTATGCGCGTAGGAAAATACGAAGTATCCGAAGGCAATCGCGGCAACACCGCAATTTCGTTCCTGCTGATTGGGCTGGGCGCGGGTGCTTTGCTCGGCCTCTTGTTCGCTCCCAAGGCTGGTAAGCAGATCCGCAAAGATTTGCGCCGCAAATACGACGACGCCCGCGAAACCGTGGAAGACTGGACCGAAGACGCACGCGACGCCGCTGGAGAAGTGTTCGAACGCGGAGCTGACCTGGCCGAGGAAGTGCGCGACCGCGTGAGTCCCCTGGCCAAGAATCTGCGGAGACGCTAAAGCAAGCCACTTTGCCGGAGTTTCTCAGCCAAAGATAGACGAGAAAAAGCCTTTAAGCTTGCCAAAGAAGCCGTGATGGGTTGGCTTTGGAGGCACAACCACCGCTTCGAACGAGGCCGGCATAGGCACGTCGCGCAGTGGAAGCAACTTTGCTTCCTTGGCAGGGGCCGCCTGCACCGGCGGCGGATCGTCGGCCCGAAACACCATGGGCACGTCTACCTGCACATGAATGTCATTAGGCTTCGATGCCGGAAGGGCAGTGGTCTCTGATCCTGATAGAGGTCTCAGGTTCGAACTCGTGGTTGCCGAAGCCAGCATCAACGGGGTTGTGCTAGGCGGGCAGCCACAATTCACAGGGGCCGCAGTATCCGCCGCACTTAGCTTTCCGGAATGAAACATCACTTGCTGGGTTGATTTCACCTGGTAACTGCCATCCCCCAAAAGCTCCGAGACGATCACCGCCGCGGTGTTCCCGGGCAGAGCCTGAACGCAGGTATCGCCGTGTGAGTTCACACTCACCCCATAATGAAATTCTCCCGGCCCTGCCAGCAGCAGGCGGAAGTCAGGAGTAAGAATCGAATCTGCTGCCGCGTCGAGCGAATAATGCGCTTCCAGTGCCCCGGTGCTCATGCCCAGCATCAACGTACGCCCATTCTGCGAGCTAGTGACCGACACTGTGGTTCGCGGGCAAACCAATACTTCGCCGCCGCGTTCCAGACGTAAAACAGCAGTATCTGCCCCCGCTGTCACTGCCGACCCCGTACCCACGCGACTACCTGCCAACATCACCCCACCGGAAACTCCGGATTCCGGCAACACCTCGCGCGTAATGGCTGGGACAGGCGCTTGCGTAACCGCTTCCTCCACCGGGTGCAAACGAACCATCAGGCGATTTCCAGCCGCATCCCAGGTGAAGGCGACGGGTTTGCTTAAATCCACCACGACTCGCGCCACTGGCGGATCCTGCTGATACTGGCTCAGCCTTACCCCATTGATCTCGCTGCCTCGGAGGTCGAGCCGCTTTTCGCGCCCCGCCAAGCGCGCATTCGGCAGATCAATAACCAGGCGCTGCGGATTCTCCAGTTGGCTAATCGCGGGAATTAAAGGACGGCTGGAAATGATCTCGACCACCGGTCCATTCGCTTCCGCCAAAGGTTGAACCGAACGAATGACAGCGGGATTCTCCGAGCTGGCCAACAATCTGGGACTGGACTGTCCTACCGCTGCCGCTGGGATCAAGAGCAGGGCGCTAATAAACGGCAGGAGCTTCATGGTTGGGGCGAATCCCTAGACCAACGATACCACTTGGGGTACAACCAGGACGCACGAAGATAAGAAGATTTAACTGAAAACAGCAACGGCTTTTTCAGTCTAAGGTTCGGAGAGGAACTCGTATTCGTCAATGACCGCGGCCACTGCGACCTTGCCGTCGGGACCGCTTTCGTCCACTCGCACCACCTTGCCCTTACAGCGGACGCGAATGCTCTCGGTCAGCGTGATTTCGGGTGGCAGGGTCAGGGTGAATTCGATGGCTGAGCCGGCAGTGATTGCCGAATCTACATAGAAACAAATGCCCCGCGCGCTGACATCGCGGGTCTGGGCCGCCTTCTCCTGGGCTCCGTCGTTGGCATACGACACGGACACCGGCAAGCGCAGCGCAAATCTGCGTGTGGCTCGTTTATTGTCCTGCGTGGTCTCGGCCATGACCCCTCCGGAAGTCTGTAGCATGGCGTGTCGGCGGGGCGGTGTCAAGCTGTACTTAAGGGCGCAACTGACCCAGTCCTAAGCCCAGCTTTTCTTAGCGTCCTTTGCGAAACCTTTGCGTCCTTCGCGGTTAGAGTCTTTGACCCGAAAGCATCGGCACGCCTGCCCTGATGTAAGCTATTTTCAAGGCGCTATGGTCTTTGTCCTCGATAACTACGATTCCTTCACCTACAACCTGGTGCAATACCTTGGTGAACTGGGTGCGGAAGTCGAAGTCCGCCGCAATGATCAAGTAACCGTTACTGATGTGGAGGCCATGCATCCCGAACGGATCCTGGTCTCACCCGGCCCCTGCACTCCGAATGAAGCGGGCATCAGCGTGGAACTGATCCGCCATTTTGCCGGCAAGGTTCCAATTCTGGGCGTCTGCCTCGGACATCAGGCAATAGGGGCGGCCTTTGGCGGCGAAGTCATCCGAGCACCAAAACTAATGCATGGTAAGACCAGCGAAGTGCGACATGACGGCAAGACCATCTTCCGCAGCCTACCCTCACCCCTGACCGCAACCCGCTATCACTCGTTAATCGTCAAAGAAGAAAATCTGCCCGAGGACCTCGAAGTCAGCGCATGGACCAGCGACGCAGCTGGCTCACGCACAATCATGGGTTTGCGGCATCGGCGGTTTCCTGTCGAGGGCGTGCAATTTCATCCGGAAAGCGTGCTGACCACCGAAGGTAAGCAGTTGATCAGGAACTTCCTGGGATTGCTACTGACCGCATAGGGGCAGTTCCTCTGCCCAACGGAGCCAGGCGCTACGCCCTTATTTCTTAAATACCACCTGCACCAATGGCAGATCTTCCCGCAGGAATCCAGTGGGGTGCGCGTAAGTCACGTACTCTGTCTGCCCATTGCCTTGCGCAAACTCCGGATGGGCCTGCCCGGTGTAGTTGACGCTGCCCTTATATGGCGTCTCTCCCGTAAATAACAACGTCGGTGCGGACCACGGCCCCCACGGCGTCGACGAAACCATGTAATACATGTCATTGTTCAGCGCCGGATTGTAGATGTTCATATACAAGCCGAGGTAGGCGTTGTAAAAGACTTGATTGGCGGCCGCGCCACCTTGAAAGATTGTGACAGCGTCCGCCGGGTTCGTACTCCAATTGCTATTTCCGGCGTAATACGTCCATTGCGTGATGTCCAGTGCATCCGCCAACGGCACCTTCGCTACCATGCAGTTGTCTACTAAGAAGCCACTCGCACAGCCATAGGAGTAAAGAATGTCATCGACCACCAGCGCGCCTGAGTTGTACTCCTGGTCTGTCGGTCCCCACATCAGCGTCGGAGTCCGGCTCCCGGGGTTTTCGATCGGCCGGGTAATCCCTTTTCCTGGAGTGTAGACGGCGATCCCGGCTCCCACAGTGTCCCAACCATTCATCCCCGGAGCACCGCGATACAGCTCGTAGTAGTAAAAGAGGACACGATTTCGTGCCGTGTCGTTGATCACGGGGCCGTCCCACATGGCAAACTCCGCGCCACAGGGTTTCACGGTGCAGTGGTTCTTATCGTGTTCGTAGTTGTACTCTCGCTCCCAGGGAAGATAGGGTAGGTATTCTGCGGGCGCGCCCGTGCTGTCTAACAAATCATGGTTGAGATCGATGCCTTTGGAAGCGTCGAGATTCGTAGTCCAGGACATAGAATTGTCGTCCCAGTAATTGCCCAGTATTCCCGGAACCGACATCGGAGTGTCCCCGAATGTCCAAACCGACTTGCCGTCTATGAGCGCGCTGAAAGTGCCGTCGCGGCCGTAGATGACTTTGTTTTGCTGGATGATGCCCAGTGGAGTTACGGACACCACCGTAGGAATTGCTGGAGGACGGGGAGTCTCTCCTGCGTATGCCACTCCCACGACAAGCATAGACATAAGACTAGCGAGAACAAATCTTTTGGGAGCGACCATGAACACTCCTGGAACCCGACCGGAAAATTTATCACATGATCTTCGCTGATCTCTAGAGCAAATAGTCTGCCGGAAACTTTGGCTGAGAAGGAAGTCTCCCTGGGCAGCATACGTCTGCTATTCCCCGCTCCTCGCTTTCTCCACCGCCCGTAGCACCGCCTTGGCCTTGTTCATACACTCCTCAAACTCCCGCTGCGCGTCGGAGTCGGCAACGATCCCCGCCCCGGCCTGCAAATAAGCATTTTTGCCCTTCATCAGCAGAGTGCGAATGGCGATGCAGGAATCCAGATTGCCAGCGAAGTCCGCATACAAAACCGACCCTCCATACACGCCGCGTCGCACCGGCTCCAGTTCTTCGATAATCTGCATGGCCCGCACTTTCGGCGCTCCGGTCAGAGTTCCCGCCGGAAAGCATGCCGCGAAAGCATCGAGCGCGTCGAGATCCGACCGCAGTTTCCCTTCCAGCGCGGAGACGATGTGCATCACATGCGAATATCGCTCCACAAACATGAGATCGCGTACTTTCACCGATCCGTATTCGCTCACCCGCCCCAGGTCGTTGCGTCCAAGATCGACCAGCATGACGTGCTCGGCCTGCTCTTTCTCATCGGCCAGCATTTCTTTCGCAAATCGGCTGTCCTCATCTTCATCCCGTCCGCGCGGACGAGTCCCCGCAATCGGGCGGTATTCCAGCTTGCGCCCGGTCACGCGCACCAGCATCTCCGGAGAAGACCCCAGCACGTGAACATCCCCCATTCGCAGGAAATACATATACGGCGACGGATTCACTGTGCGTAGCGCGCGATAGACATCGAATGGCTCAACGCCAGGGGTAAAGTCCAACCGCTGCGAAAGCACCGCCTGAAAAACGTCGCCCGCCCGTATGTATTCCTTGGCTCGTTCCACCGATTGCAGGAACCAGTTGCGAGTAGTACGCGGCTCAATCTTCAGTTTGCCTTTACTCCTGTTCGCCGATCCTCGCCACAGTGCCGGACGCAACCCCGCCGCCAGCTTCTTCTCCAAAGCTGCAATATCTGTTACCGCCCGGTCGTAAGCCTTACGCGGACTCTCCCGCGAAACATCCGCTGTCGCGATAATCTGAATCTGATGGCGTAGGTGGTCGAACGCCAGCACCCGGTCGAAGAACATCAGCACACAATCGGGCAAGGCTAGGTCATCCTTCGCGTGGCTGCCAATATTCTCCAACTGCCGCACGCTGTCATAAGCGAAATAGCCGACCGCGCCCGCCGTAAACGGCGGCAAACTATCGTCGATAGTAAATGAATGCTGCCGCAGCAACTCCTTCAAGACCTCGAGAACATTTCCCCGGCGCCGTTCTATCCGCTTGCCCCGCCGTACTTCGATGTCCTGACCCTGCGCCCGCACCCGCATGTAGGGCTTCACCCCTAGGAACGTATAGCGCCCAACCTGCTCGCCCCGTTCCACGGATTCAAAGAGAAAGGCATCGGGTTCCCCGTCCGCAATAGCCAAAAACGCCGAGACCGGCGTCAGCAGGTCAGCCGCCACCGGCTTCGCTACGGGGATCAGCGCCGCCTTGCGGGCCAGTCGCGAGAACTCTTGATAATCGAGAGTAACCATGCATCTCCTGGCTTCGCGTGAAGCCGCCCTATTATATAAGTCAGGCTCCGACGCTGGTTTCGCGGGTTTCCGCGCATTCCTTGCTTGCTTCCCGATCCCGGCAACGGCTGGTACATGTTCGCCAGTAACCACTGGATGATTTGACGGATTGCCTAACAGGCTGCAAGATAACTGTTTAGCCACTATCCCCATCGGTGAAACGTCATGCAGATTAGGTTCTGGGGGGTTCGCGGTTCAACGCCCGCCCCTCAGCCCGAAAACATGCGCTATGGAGGCAACACCTCTTGTGTGGAGGTGCGGGTCGGAGACCACCTGTACGTCTTCGATTGCGGCACCGGCTTTCGCGTCCTCGGGCAGGCTCTACGGAGCGAGTTTGGCACGCGTCCGGTGTCCGGAGACATTTTCGTTTCCCATTTCCATTGGGACCACATTCAGGGGCTTCCGTTTTTCGGCCCACTGTACGACAACCCAGAAAGCCGATTTGAATTTCACTGCTCCAGCCGCACTCGCAGCCTGAAGCAGGTATTTGAAGAACAGATGGCGGCCCCTTACTTCCCTGTGGGCCTAAACCAGATGCGAGCCCAGCAGAATTTCCATGATCTGGAAGAAGGCCGTATTCAACTGGACGCGGCCACACTGCAAGCAAGTTGGCTCAATCATCCTCAGGGCTGCATGGGCTTTCGTCTGGAGACCCGCGACGGGGTCGTGGTCTATGCCACTGACAACGAACCTGGGCACGCACTCTTCGACAAAAACGTTCGCAAACTAGCTGCCGGCGCCGACGTTCTTATCTACGACTCTCAATACCTTCCGGAAGAATACGCGGCCCGCAGGCGAGGCTGGGGGCACAGCCACTGGCGCGAAGCCATCAATGTAGTAATGGAAAGTGGAGCCAAGGAACTCATCCTCTTTCACCATGACCCTGATCACGACGACGCCTGTATCGACAAAGTGGTCAAGGAAGCCAGCAACTACTATCCGCGAGTACGGGCTGCCGCGGAAGGCATGCAGATGGAAGTGCTGAACGCCCGTTCCGCCGTAAAGTAATATCCACCTTGGCCGAGACCATCCTTCCGCTGCGATTTTGGAATCCTGGATTACAATGAATGTAGTTCTTCGAGCGGCGGTTCGCATCGAAAAGAGGCTCGAGTGACGCAGTTTACAGCAGCCTGGCCGCGACTCACGGTGACCTCGGTCATCGACATTCTGCTGGTCGCAGTCATTATTTACGAGTTGCTGGCCCTGATCAAAGGGACGCGGGCTTCCCTCATGCTGGTGGGTGTGGCCGCGATGGCATTGGCGTTCTACTTGTCGCGTTTTGGCCAGCTCACCACTCTGAATTGGCTGATCAGCACCCTGCTTCCCTATACCGTCTTTGCTCTGATCGTAGTTTTCGCCGCCGAGATTCGCCAGGCTTTAACCCGCTTGGGACGCAAACTCACCTTTAACTCTTCCCGAGCCTCGGAAGAAGACGCTTACGATGACATCGTGCTCGCTGCCAACCTCTTTTGCCAGAACCAGACCGGCGCGCTGATGGTCATCGAGCGTGAGATCGGTCTGCGCACCTATATCGAAAGCGGAGTACCACTGGACGCCCATCTTTCCTACGACTTGCTGGCCACGGTTTTCCGCCCCAGCGCGCCGCTGCACGACGGCGCCGTCATTATTCAGAAGGACCGCATCGCCGCCGCCGCCTGCTTCCTGCCGCTCTCGATGAATCCCGTGTTGTCCACCCAGCTCGGTACCCGGCACCGCGCCGGTATTGGCGTCACCGAGGAAACCGACGCCATCGCGGTAATTGTTTCTGAAGAAACCGGAGGCATCAGCGTGGCCATCAGCGGGAAAATTGAACGCGACCTCACTGTCGAACAGTTGCGCCATCGCCTGGGCGAGTTGCTGCAGCATCACGTGCGCCCGGCTACTCTCCCAACCCCGATAAGCCATGGCATGCCACACGACGAGGAAGTGGGGACCTCGCGCTCTCACTCCACAGACTCACGCATCAATCAAGGAACTGACGTTCGACGATGAACGACTTCTTCCAGCGCGCCGTGCTGCATAATCTGGGTCTGAAGCTGACTGCGCTAGCCCTGGCGGTGGGATTGTGGCTTGCCGTTACCCGCGATCCGGTGGCGGAAGTTGCCCTCGACATTCCCGTGGAAGTTCGCAACATCCCACCCGACCTTGAGATCAGCTCTGAGATTGTTCCCAAGGCCCAAATCCGGCTGCGGGGCCCCGAACGCGTGATCCACCAACTTCAGTCTTCCGACGTTTATGCCGACATCGAGTTCAGCGGCGTCAGACCCGGTGAGCGCACTTTCGACCTCACCGCGCAACAGATTCATCAGCCCACCGGCCTGGAAATCGTCCAGATCGTGCCCAGCCAGTTCCACCTCACCTTCGATGTTCGCCTAACCCGCCAGGTCCCAGTCCAGCCCCGAGTCATCGGTAGCTTCGCGCAGGGATACCACATTGGCCAGATCGTTACCGATCCGGCCATCGTAACCATTACTGGACCGAAAGGGCGCGTTGAGGCCGTGGATTCTGCCACCACCGACCCCATCGACGTAAGCGGGGCCATGAATCGCGTGACTTTCGTCCGTCATGCATACGTTTCCGATCCTCTCATCCAGGTTACCCATGCTGCTCCTGTGCGGATTACGGTTATCATGGAGCAGGCGCCCGGTAGCGGTAGCCGTTGACCAACTCCGAATGACATCGCAAACACGACAACTTTTCGGCACCGATGGCATTCGTGGCCTCGCCGGGGAATTTCCTTTAACCCAGGAAAGTACATTTCTGATTGGCCGCGCCCTGGGCCACGACTTGGTTCGCACCAATCCGCAGGCCTGCGTGGTCATTGGGCAGGATACTCGCGAGTCGAGCGCCTGGATCGCCGACCGGGTCACGCTCGGCCTTGCCTCCTGCGGATGCCAGGTACACAGTGCCGGCGTCATCACTACCCCGGGAGTCGCTTATTTGGCGCGCTCTCGAAGATGCGCGGCCGGCGTGGTGATCTCCGCTTCTCACAATCCCTGGACTGACAATGGAATCAAAGTGTTCTCCGGCGATGGCTACAAACTTCCGGATGCTCGCGAGCTGGCTATTGAGCGGGAGATCTTCGCGCTACTGCAAAGTCCTGAGCCGATGACACCTTCTGCGACCGCGTTTTCCGGGAGTCTGCCGGGAGAGTCCAGCCTCCGGCACTCTTATATCGATTGGCTTCGCGGCAATGTGAAAACTAATCTGAGCCAGCTGAACGTGCTCGCCGATTGCGCCAATGGAGCCGCTACGGCTGAAGCTCCGGAACTCTTCCGCGCTCTCGGCGTTCAGGCAACATTTATCGGTGCATCACCTGACGGCCGCAACATCAACGAGAATTGTGGCGCGCTTCATCCTGAAGTCTTGGCCAAGGCAGTTGCGGAGAGGCCTGGCCATTTTGACCTCGGAATCACGTTCGACGGAGACGCCGATCGTGCCTTGTTCAGCGATGGCAAGGGCCATGTGGTCAACGGCGATGCAGTTCTTCTGCTGGCGGCCCGTGATTTGCAATCCCGCGGGGCTTTGGCCGGCTCGGCCGTGGTAGCTACCACCATGTCGAATATGGGGCTCGAAATTGCTCTTCGCAAGTCCGGCATCAAGATGTTGCGCGCCAACGTTGGCGACAAATACGTACTCGAAGAAATGCAGAAGACCGGCGCGATTCTCGGCGGCGAACAGTCCGGTCACATAATTTTCCGCGATGGCGACGCCACCACTGGAGACGGCCTGCTCACCGCCTTACGGGTGATGGAAATCCTCGCCCGCACCGGCAAACCTCTGTCGGAGTTGGTCGGTGACCTCAAAGTCTTCCCGCAGACGATTCAGAACGTTCGCGTTCGGGAGAAGACTCCGTTCGCTCAGGTTCCGGAAATCCAGCACGCCATCGATGCCGCGCAAAGCGAACTCAATGGCAACGGACGCGTCGTGGTCCGCTACTCAGGCACTGAGGCGCTGGCGCGAGTGATGGTCGAAGCAGAGTCCGAAGAAAGAATGCGGGCGCTTACTCATAACATTGCCAGCAGCATTAAGAACGCCCTCGGTGTTTGATATGACTTCACTTCTGTCCAATGCCGCCGCGTTCTGGAACCTGATCCTGCTGCTGGCCGCGATCGTAATACTTGCCGGTTTTCTCTACGGATTTGTTTTCCGGCGTCTGGTTCGGAAGAGAAAGATCGCCGGCGCCCGCGACCGCAGAATGTTGCGCGAAGCCGCCGAGCGTGAGTCGGATCGAACCAACTAATCAAAGTTATTCTGTGCTGATCGGCGGTAAACAAAGTTACTCCATGTCACGCCAATTCGTTCCCACTCCCATTTCCACCAACAGTGGCACAGTTAGCGCGTAAGCCCGTTCCATCCGTTCCTTTACCAAAGATTGCATGACGTTAATCTCCGCTTCCGGCACCTCGAACACCAGTTCGTCATGCACCTGCAAGGTCATTCTCGACGTCAGCCCACGCTCGCGCAGCTGCTCATCGATCCGGATCATCGCAATCTTAATCAAATCCGCTGCTGTACCTTGCAGCGGCGTGTTAACCGCCGTCCGTTCGGCAAAGCCGCGCAGGTTAGCGTTCTTGCTGTTAATGTCGGGGATCGGCCGCACCCGGCCGAAAAGCGTCGTCACCCGTTGCGTGCGGCGAGCTTCTTCTAGAACCTGCTCCCTGAATTTCCGGACTCCGGCATACTTCTCGAAATACGCATCGATGAACCGCCGCGCTTCCGCGGGTTCAATCCCCAAGCTCTGCGACAGCCCAAACGCCGATAGCCCATAAACAATCCCAAAATTCACCACTTTTGCCTGCCGCCGGTGATCGGGAGTCACCATCAGCGGCGGCACATCGAACACCTGCGAAGCCGTCAGCGTATGAATGTCATCTCCACGGCGATAAGCCTCTACCAGCAACGGGTCCTGCGAAAAATGCGCCAGCAGCCGCAACTCGATCTGCGAATAGTCCGCTGCCAGCAGCACATGGCCCGGCTCAGCCGTGAACGCGGCTCGAATCTCACGACCTAATTCAGTGCGTATGGGAATGTTTTGCAAATTTGGATTTGTGGACGACAGCCTGCCGGTAGCAGTTCCGGTTTGACCGAACGTTGTGTGTAGTCGCCCCGTGGCGGGATTCAGCAACGCCGGCAGAGCGTCCACATAAGTCGACTTCAGTTTAGTCAGCTGACGATATTCCAGCACCATGCGCGGTACTGCATGGTCTTCTGCCAATCCTTCGAGCACATCAACCGCCGTCGAGATCGTCTTGCCTTTCCCGTATTTCACCGGCTTGGGCAGGTTCAACTTGTTGAACAGCACATCGCCCAATTGCTTGGGTGAGCTGATATTGAACTCGTGCCCAGCCGATTCATAAATCTCTCTTGCTTTCGCCGCAATCTCCCGCTCCAGCCGCGACGACATCTCCGCCAGGTTCTTGCGATCAATCTTGACTCCCGCGTGCTCCATCCGCGTCAGCACTGGCACCAGGGGCAGGTCGATCTCTTGGTAAAGGTTAAGCAGCCCCGCTTGCTCCACTTCGGCGCGCAATACCGTCGCCAGCCTGCCCGTGACGTCGGCAGCTTCCGGCAATCCTCCGCTGACCTTCATATTGAAACGCCGCAAAGCCACGTCGGCCAGCCGATGAGATGGATACGTTGGGTCCAACAAATAGGAATACAGCATGGGGTCATGCTGCACCCCGTGTATGATGGCCCCCATCGGCGCCACCGCATGAGCAGCCGCTTTCCAATCATGGATGACTTTGGGCACACCGGCGTCCGCCAGGACAGCGTTAAGCCTCGACGCCGCTGCTTCATTCTCCGCTGACACCGTCACCGCGACTCCAGGCACCGACGAAATGGCCATCCTGCGCCCGCGCGTTGCGGGCGCTACTTCCGCTAACAGCGGCAACATCCCACTTTCGGATTCCTCGGGTTCGTCTTCATCTTCTTCCGCGATCTTCGATTCTGCCTCGATCGCTACCGCCAGCGCGCCTCCCACAGGCATGGCTTGCAGCACATCCTCAACATCGGCTGCCGATTTCGCATCACTGTAATGCGCCTCGCCCACCTCGGCAATTGGCAGCAACTCTTTCAACAGAGACGTAAATTCCAGCTCAGTAAACAGCTCACGCAACGCTTCCCTGTCTGGCTCCCCCATCTTCATCGCATTCTCGTCCAGTTCGATCGGAACGTTGCAGTCGATGGTCACCAGTTGCTTGCTCAGCAGAATGTTGTCGCGATTGTTTTGCAGCGACTCGCGATATGTCTTCTTCTCGACTTCCGCTGCCCGCTCCAGCGCCTGCTCGACCGTCCCGAACCTCTGAATCAGATCGACGGACCCTTTGTCGCCTATTCCCGGAGCGCCTGGAATGTTGTCGATAGAGTCGCCGCGCAGGGCCATCACATCCACCACTCGCTCCGGCGGCACACCGAGGATCTCTTCCACTTTCTGTGCGTCACAGATCAAATTATCTTTAGGCGGATTCAGAACCTGCACCCGGTCGTTCACCAGTTGCAGCATGTCCTTATCGCTGGAGACCACATACACAGGATGTGCTCGCTCCGCCGCTTTACGCGCCAGCGTGCCAATCACATCGTCCGCTTCGTAGCCCGGCATCTGAAGAATTGGGATGCCGTAGGCCTCGAGTGCACGGCGTATGTACGGTATCTGCTGCGCCAGATCACCGGGCATTTCGCTGCGATTGGCTTTGTAGCCGTGATACTCCACTTCCTGGAACGTCTGGCTCTTGAGATCGAACTTCCGCACCGTGGTGAAGGCCTCAGCCTGCTGATCGCGAAACGTGGGCGCAGCCACATCAAACACCGCCGCCAGATATTGCGGCGAGAAGTCATCCCGCAACTTGCGCAGCATATTCACAAAAACATAAACCGCCGCTGTCGGCACCCCGGATTTGGTGGACATCCCCCGCTGCCGCGCCATGGCATGATAGGCGCGGAAAATGAACGACATGGCATCAATCAGAAAAATGCGGTTGGGATCGGTTAGGGCTTTGACTACTGAGAGCTCCGGCTGTGGTGGAACAGCGGTCGCGGTCGCAGCTTGTCTTTTTGGGGGCACAGCGGTAAGTTTATCAGCCAGCAACGTTCACGGTGAGCAGGAGCCAAAGGCCAAGAGCCAAAAACTAAGAGCCTTTCTTCCCGTACTCCGTCGTGTAATGCAGCTTGATCTCGCCGCAAGTCCCTTGCTCTGGAGAATAGACCACGCAGCTGTCATAAGGCCGCGAGTACACGTGCAGGCTGACCGCCCGCTGGTTGAACTCTTTGGGGTTGAGCACCCGATGCACCGGCTCCTTGGGATCCACTGCACAGGGATGAGCCGGATTCATCTCCACCGTATCTGTCGCCTCCAGGCGGCAGCTGCCTTTTTCCAGTTCCTGCTCAATCACCCGGTAGTTTTCCACCAGCAATCTGCCAATCGGAACAGTCATCCAACAATTCTGGTCGCGGTGATTGTGTACCGAACTCACCTGTCCGATGTCCCAACAAATCGCCATCAGTTCATAGAGCGGAGTCTTGTCGATCAGGTTCCGGGTATAGTGCTGGCGGTCCCAAGTGAGATAGCGCTCCAATGTATCCGGAGCCACCGGATTCTGTTCGAGAAACTGAAAAATCTGCTCCGTCCCACGGAACGCCGGCTCGGAGAACTTACGCAATCCGGCGACAAAATCCTCGATTGAAACCTGTTTCGCCAGTATCTGTGTACCCATGTTTTTCCCCTCCAACCAATTAGTATATCGCCCCAAAGCATGGAATAGGCTGCCGGGCGGTCACTCCACAAACATGCAATCCCCATACGAGTAGAAGCGATATTTCTCCGCCACCGCATGTTTGTAAGCATCCAACACCCGCTCTTTCCCGCCTAATGCGCAGACCAGCATTAGCAGAGTAGATTGCGGCAAATGGAAATTGGTCAGCATTGCGCTCACCACACGAAATTTGTATCCCGGATAGATGAAAATGTCTGCTTCTCCCCCGCCGGGTTCGACTCTGCCCGTGCCCGATCCAGCCGCCGCATACTCCAGCGTTCGCACCGTTGTCGTCCCCACCGCCACCACTCTCCGGCCAGCCCCGAGCGCCCGGTTAATCTTCTCAGCTGCCTCGTCTGAGATCACATAAGATTCGCGGTGTAACCGGTGGTCCTCCACCCGGTCCACGCGTACCGGCTGAAAGGTTCCCAGCCCAACATGAAGCGTGATCTCCGCCATTTCAACGCCCCGCTCGTGCATCCGATTTAGCACTTCCGGCGTGAAGTGAAGACCTGCCGTTGGCGCAGCGACGGACCCGCGCTCCCGGGCATAGACGGTCTGATACCGCTCCCGATCACCCGGCTGGTCCGCTCGGTCAATATAGGGCGGCAGCGGCACATGACCCAACCGGTCAAGCATCTTCCAAAAATCCACCGCAGAATCAAATCTTATCCGCCGCTCCCCAAAGCTGCCTCGCTCTACGACCTCAGCTTGTAGTTCACCGTGCTCCCCGAAGAACAGCTTTTCACCTATGCCGATCTTTCTTCCCGGCCGCACTAGGCATTCCCACTCGTTCGGCTCCGGCGATACCTGCCGCGTCAACAGCACTTCTACCCGGCCCTTCAGAAAATCCTTCGCCGCTGGGTTTTGCGCGCTAATCGGCTGCGCCCTTACGCCACTTCGCTGCCCATAAAGCCGTGCTGGAAATACCTTGGTGTTATTGAAGACGACGAGATCGTCGGCTCGCAGCAGTTCCGGAAACTCCCGAAACCAGCCATCCGCCAATTTCCCGGACGACCGCTCCAGCCGCAACAACCGGGAAGCTGCCCGGTCGGGAAGTGACTCCTGGGCAATCAAATCGGCGGGAAGAGAGTAGTTGAATTCAGCAACCAGCACGCCGGGTAATTATAGAATCAGTGCCTGGTAAACAAACGGATTGTCTTCGCCCAGGCGCCTGCGGTAACATACGCGAGCGCTCCCCTTCAGTTGCTCTCAGCCTATGTCCAGCGAACGCCAGCATCGACGTGAGATAGCCGTGTTCGGCAAGATGCTGTACGACCGGGGCTACGTGGCGGCCACAGACGGCAACTTATCGGTACGCCTCGACGAAGAACGCATTCTGGCCACACCCACTTCCATGAGCAAGGGCTTCTTGCGTCCCGCGGACATGGTAATCGTCGACTACGAAGGCCGCCCGCTCGCCGGCCGACACCATGTTTCGAGCGAAATTGCCATGCACCTGCTGATCTACAAGCTTCGCCCTGATATTCACGGCATCGTGCATGCCCATCCCCCGACGGCCACTGGATTCGCCGCCGCCGGAATCGCGCTCAATAAGCCGCTGGTCTGCGAAGTCGTCATCGGCCTCGGTTCGATTCCCCTGGCTCGCTACGGAACTCCGGGAACGCCGGAACTGAGCGAGACGCTGGAACCGCTGATTCCCCAATACGACGCCATCCTAATGTCCAATCACGGCGTCGTAGCCTACGCCGACACTTTGCACAATGCTTATATGAAGATGGAGACCGTGGAGCACTTTGCTCAGATCGCCCTGGTGACCCATCTTCTGGGACGCCAGCAGCCGCTCGAAGGCCAGGACCTCGAAAAACTCCTGCTCGCCCGCGGCAAGTATCAGGGCTCGCACTCCGTCGCCCCTATGCCCTTGGCCTGCGGAATCGCCGCCGATAGTCACCATAGCCGATTGGAACATTCGGCTACGTCGAGGCTGGATGATTCGAACCAGCCCGAAGCATCATTTCGCGGACGGGCACGAGCCAAGAACTAAGAGTCTTACTCCCCTCCGATCCGGAAACGCATCCCCGCCCGAACATTGACACCCAGCGCCGGATATCCCACGACCTCGTTGTACTGTTTGTCGAGAATATTCTCGAGGTTTACATACGCGGTCACGCGGGAGTTGATGGCATACCAACCGCCCGCATTCACTAGTACGTAGCCGGGCGCATGATTGATGTTGAAACCGAAGAAGTCCGAGTCCGCGCGTCTGCCCACGAAACTTCCCCCTAGATTCGCTCCCCAGCGTTTCCCTAGATAAGACAGCAAGCTGGCTGCGGAGTGTCGAGGACGCCGCAGCAGAGGATCCCCGTCAGCAAAGGGTGGCGCTGTGCCCGGCGGCGCCTCCAGAATCTCCGTGGATGTATACGTGTAGGACGAGTTCCAGGACAGCTTTGAATTAAGCCTTCCCTGCAACTCAACCTCTGCACCGTGAGCCAGCGACTTCTCCAGATTGATGTACTGCCCGACAAATGTCATCGGATTCACCGTAATGAATTCGATCTGGTCATGGAACAGGTTGTTGAAATAAGTGGCGTTCAAAACAACTTTGCCGGTGAAGAAATTCTGCTGGAACCCGGTTTCAAAGGCTCGGTTTCTCTCCGCTTTCAGATTGGGGTTGGGGATCTGAAACGGACCGATACCGAAGGTTTCTTCAAACCGTGGTTCTTTGATCCCGGTAGCGTAAGAAAACTTCAAGCGCGTACCGGAGAATTTCTGACCACCCCGCAAAACCTGTAATCCCAGGGCAATCCGCGGAACTCCAACGTTGCCAAAGGTCGTGTTGTGAACGAAGCGAGCTCCGGCAACAACACTCAGACGACCGAGCGTGAGCGCCTGCTGGCCATAGACCGCGTCGTTTAAGCGCAATCCGTGGGCAACCGTCGGCGGAGGCGGAATGGGATCGCTGACCGTGCCGTTTTCGTCTTCGAATTCATATCCAAATGTGGTGTGAGCCCAACTGCGCTCAACATAATCGCCCTGGTAATCGAATCCGGCGCGGTTGAAGCGGGCATATTCCGCGAAAGGAAGATCGACCTCGCCGAACGGCGTCACCCGCCCTGGGTTGGTAACAAAATCTGTGTTGGCCCTTCCCAGTGTCCACTCGTATCCGGTAATGCGATGCGTCCAGCGCGAGGGTCCGGTGATGGTCAGTTCAAGGCTTGCAAGCAAGTTGTTTTGCCGCGCGCGCTGATCGAGATCGGGAGACAACAACGGCTGGCCGTTGAAGTTCCACTCTCCTTGCACTCCACTGACGCTGTTGTCGTGCCGCATTCGTAAACGCAATGCCGCCCAATCAGTCAGCTTAGCTCCAGCGTTCACGCCTACCAGAGAATTTGAATAAGCGTCGTTCGGGCCGGAGCCAGTGGTGTTGAACTGATTTCCGAAAATATCGTAATCGAAGCGGCCGTTCGCGCCCGAAAGCGACGCGTATCCATTCTCGGTGCCATAATTGCCAGCATCCGCGCCGAACCGTAATTCTGGGACGGGAGTGCTGCCGGTGCGCGTCCACACTTGCACCACGCTGGTCATCGCGTCAGAGCCGTAGAGAGTGCTTTGCGCGCCCCGCAAGAACTCCATCCGATCAGCTTCGGTAAGTGGAAGAGTTCCGAAATCAAAAGTCCCTCCAGGCTGATCAATGCTCACTCCATCCACGATCACTTTGTTGTAGTTGGAATTGCCCCCTTGCACGAATAGCGACGACAGTCCGCCCCGCTGCCCCGCAGTGTCCACCACGGCGCCGGACAGAAAACGCAGGGCATCGTTGGCAGCGACCGGGTTCATCACTTGCAGTTGCTGGCTGCTCAAGGTGGCGACACTGGCTCCGCCATCCTCGCTCGGGACCGGGTTGCGGGTCGCGGTCACCAGCACCGTCTCCGCTGTTGTGGCCAGCACAAGATTTACTGTGATCTCTCCGCCGGCGGAAATGTCAACACTCTGTGGGGCGAAGCCGGGTGCTAATACTCGCAGATGGTACGAGCCCGAGCCAGCATTGCGAAATACCACTGTTCCCTCGGGCGACGAATCCTGTACTGCCACTGGAGTCGAGCTGCCGCCAACAAATAGAGCAACCTGGGCCCCGGCGACTACAGCGGATTGCGGGTCGACAACTTTTACTTTGATTTCGGCTGCGGAAGCAGCCGCCACGAAGACAAGAATACCGGCAAGAATCCAATAGCACCGCATGCACTCCTCCTTTTTCACGCGAAAGGGGTTGGTGTTGGCGGTTCGCGCCGATCTCCTGGCTTGGCGAGTTAGGACAAACTGTGCGACGGGCCTTGGCCCGCCAGACAAATCCATCCGGCGATCACAACCAGCCTTCCCAGGGATTTGTCCCCAGTGACTGGCTGCCATTTCCTCGCTTACAGTTGCGCGGCAGCGCGGGATTCTCACCCGCTTCCCTCCTCATCAATGCTGATGAGGGTGCGCGAACCAAAGTATGTTGGGAAAGAACAAAACTAACGTTGTGGGAATCTACTCGCCCGTGCGGTGAAAGTCAATTGCGCGATCCTCGTCGCTGTAGGTGCATGCTGTGCTCGCCCGAATGTTGTATAAATAACTCCATGATCCCCAAAGACCTGCTTGACATCCTGGTCTGTCCCGTCTGCAAGAAATCTCTCGCCTTGAAAGAGAACGGAGAGGGTTTGAAATGCAGCGCATGCCACCGGGTTTATCCAATTCGGGACAACATTCCCATTTTGTTGATCGATGAAGCCGTAACCGATCCCGCCTGAAGCAACCTGTCTCACCTAGGCGCAATTTGATCCACGCTGGGCCATGTATCTCGCTCTCTGGTTGCAGAAGCGACACAGTGTGTCAGGTCACTGCACACTCTGCCACTCAGTTGAAACCAGTTACCAAATCGAAGGGGCACTTCCACCCGACCGCAACTTATTGCATCGCCAAGGGTTTAATTCAAGCATGAGACTCTTTTCCTGGAGGTTTTGTGAAACCGTCAATCCGGCAATGAAATTGCAGGTAACTTTCACGGCATCTGCGGCGTCTAATCCGGTAAAGAGGTCGAGTCGGAGGTGATGGCGATGAGAGAACGATTCACGACAACGGAACTAAGTGCCTTACGCAGCGACCTGTTACAGGGCGGCCTGATCGATTCACGGGAGGCGGCAGAACTCCTGCAGGTGTTCTTGATGGGTAGGGGCTACGGCGTTTCGCAGCAAGCGGCATTCGATGCTGCCGGTCGGGTGGAGATGTCTGGTTGCTCCATTCCGGTGTTGCAGCACGAACTGGAGAATTTGGCCATGGTGATGTAAGCAAAACCACAAAGATCTACAGGGACCTCGAAACCAAGTCGCTCCCTGAAGGTGAAGCAGTAGACGCGCCGGGCGAACCAGCCCGGCCTTCTTTTTGCCATGCAGCTTCTAGCTACTAGCCAGAACCTTCGCGTCCTTGCAGCTAGAAGCTATTCGTACCTCAAACTCTCCACCGGATCGAGTTTGGCTGCCCGCGATGCGGGCACGGTCCCAAACAGTATCCCCACCAGCGACGAAACCAGGATCGCCACAATGGCCGAAAGCCCTGAAATCGGAATGCGATATTCAGTCAGGAATCGCAGCGAGAACGGCAGGGCCAAACCGATGACCACCCCCGCAAATCCGCCGATCAAAGAAATCAGGATGGCTTCCGACAAAAACTGGTAACGAATGGATCGATTGGTTGCACCGATGGCTTTGCGGATGCCAATCTCGCGAATCCGTGAGCTCACCGTCGCCAGCATGATATTCATGATTCCGATCCCGCTCACCAATAGCGTAATGGTCGCAATCAGCAGGAGCACAGTCGTTAGAGCGTTGGCAGTCCGGTCGGCAACCGCCACCAGTTCGGTAAGATTTCGCACATCGTACACCGATTCTTGGCGATGCCTGGACTCGATGACCTTCTTCACCTGCTGCGTAATCGGGATCACCATCGAAGGCTCGGCGGCGGAAAAATAAAGCTGTCGCACATCCCCTGTGTCGGTAAAAAAGCGGGACACGGTGTAGGGGATCAGCATGGAGTTGTCAGTCACCTCCGATTCCCCGAAGGTGTTCACCCGCTCGCGGAAGGTCCCGATAATGGTGAAGGGAAGCCCATTCACTTTCACCGTCTTGCCGATCGCATTATCCACCGACCCATAAATGTCTTCGGCCATTTTTTGCTGCATGACGCCGACTTTGTTGCGTGCCTGCTCGTCCTGGGCATCGAAGAACCTTCCCGAAAGCACCACCAGATTGCGCACCACGGTGTACTCCGGGAACACCCCCAGAGTGCGCAGATCACGTTCCTTGCCACCCCCGATGGGAATGCGGTCGTCCAGAGGAACTACTGGCGATGCAGCCACGATCCCCGGCACCTGCTGCAAAACCGCGTACATGTCGTCAATGGTTAGCAGGTCAGGAGTTACATTGCGCTGCGCTCCACCCTGATATTCAGCATCGATCAGGTTGGCACCAATCGATTGGATCTGGTTGAGAACGTATTGCTTGCCGGTCATCCCGATGGTGACTACCAGAATGAGCGAGGCGGTGCCAATGACCATGCCGAGCGCAGTCAGAGCAAAACGCACCTTGTTGCTGCAGAATGTGTCGTAGGCAAAACTTAGAATCTCCCCCAAGACTAGTTTTGGAGGACGATGTGTCGGCGGGATGGCGGTGGTCGCCACGCTTTTTAGATGCTACGCGCGCCACAAAAGCAGCGCAAACCGGGAAGTCGGGATGTCCGGTGTCCTTTGTGAACCTTCGTGTCCTTTGTGGTTCTTGCCTTTCCCATGAAAAGAAATACCGCTGCCTAATATCTCACCCCTTCGAGTCCGCTGCCGCCCCTTTGACGTAGTACGCAGCATGCCCCGGATCCAGCCGCCGCCCCTTGGCACTGAAAATCCTGAACTGCATCACTCCTGCCTTTTGCAGGGCAAATTGCAGCGTCGTGGCCAGTACCCCAAACCCGTACTTCACGCTCCGGCTGAAATTGATCGACGAAGCCTCTTCGAAATACTTTGTCGGACAAGACACCTCTCCGATGCGAAACCCGAAATACACGCACTGCGCTAGCATCTGGTTGTCGAACACAAAATCATCGGAGTTTTCGAGCAGTGGCAATCGAGTGAGAACGTCCCGGCTGAAGGCACGATACCCGGTGTGATATTCCGATAGCTTCACCCCCAGGAAAAAGTTTTCAAAAGCCGTGAGAAAGCGGTTAGCCACGTACTTCCACAGCGGCATGCCCCCGCGCAGCGCCGTGCCCCCGATAATACGCGATCCTAGAACGACGTCGTAAACCCCAAACGCCACCATGCTCGCCATAGCCGTCACTAGTAGCGGCGTGTACTGATAGTCAGGATGCAACATGATTACTACGTCCGCACCCGAAGCCAGCGCCTCCCGGTAACAAGTTTGCTGGTTGCGCCCGTATCCGTAATTCTGGTCATGCACGAAACACTGCAATCCCAGTTTTTTGGCAACCTCAAGGGTACGGTCAGAACTGTGGTCGTCAACAAGAATGCAAGCGTCTACCAGGTCAGGGAGTTCGCCCACCGTTGCCTGTAGGGTCTTTTCCGCGTTATACGCCGGCAACACCACGGCGATGCGCTTCCCATTGATCATCGAGTCATGATAACCCTTGCTGAGGCAGTTCCAGTCGCCCAAACCGCACAGCACCAGCGACTTTCTTGGTTCATGAAAGGCTGTAAACAATAAAACGCCGTCTGAATCAGGCGGCGTTTTACCAATGAGATTCGACCCTTCTTATTTAGCGATGCCCTCCTCCGTGCGACCCCGAGCTATGGCCACCCGAACTCCCATGCGATCCCGAGCTTCCGTGATAAGCGCCGCCCGAGCTTCCGTAGCTGTGTGACGACGGAGCTGAATAGCCGGCATGACCGCCGTAGGCGCCTCTATACGACGGACTCGCGTACGACCGGCTGGAATAGCCACCACGACCGCTGTACGGACTTCCATAAGACCGGCTCGAATACGCTTGTCCATAGCCTCCGCGGCTCTCCGAACTCGAGTAGCTGCGCGGCGCAGGCTGCACTCGTCCCGAAGGACGCTGCATGCTGTTGCCCATGCTGCGCGACGAGCCGTAAGCCGAACCCTCGAAGCGCCCACTCATGGCGGAGCGGCTTGCCATGCTCCCCGTCGCTGGACGCGGGACCGCCCGTGAACCGGTTGGCGTTGAATTTGATATCCGAGATGAACCGGTCGGGCCGTTTCGGGCGTACGAAGACCCTTGATACGACCGCATACTGCTCTGCGGCGGACGAGGAACGTTGCGATTCATCGCCATTTGCGTCGGCTCGGTTCTCGACTGCGCGAACGAACCGCTCGCCGGAGGCCTGGGACTGGTGCGTCCAGCTGGCGCGGGCATGGACTCTGCGTGCCTCTCTGGAGCACGCGCGGCAGAAGTATTCTGCGCGCCGCGCACTGCTCCGCGCGCAGTCGCCATCTGGCTCGCCGCCGCCCTTGACGACACCGCCGGCGGAGTCATGCGGCTCACGGTCGGTCGCGAGAACGCGGCCGATACAGGCGGTGCACCCGCGCTCGCATGGGCGCCCAGCTTACTTTCTCGCGTCGGACTCACATTCACCCTATTCAGAGACTGAGCTCCCTTCAAATCATTAGGGCTGACGTGAATAGAATTGGCATGCACCGGCAGTCCGTGCTGCATCGTGTTCTGCGACACCGCGGTAAAGCCGCCCGGCTTGCTCGCATTAGCGAAGTGATTTGCTGGCACGCCTCCTCGTCCCGAGAAGAAATTGTTCGTCTCGCGATTGATATTCGTGATCCGCGTGTTGCTGACGTTCACATTGCGGAAGTAACCGCGACTAACGCCATACCACGGGCGGAACGGCTCCCGGAAGCCCAGAGGCGACCAGCCGAACCGGGGTCCACCGAAGCCAAAACCGAATCCAAAACCAACCCCCAAGCCCCATCCCGGCCCGCCAAACCATCCCACCAGCGCCGGCGCATACCAGGGCCGCGCCCAGTAGGGTCCAGGTATCCATCCCCAGCCTGTACCGACGTAGGCCCAGCGGCCATAGTGGAAGGGCGCGAAGCCCCACGGGGCATCATCCACCCAAGTCCAGCCCCACGGGCTCACGTAGGCCCATTGACCATAGCTGTACGGCGCCCAGCCCGGAGCCACTGCCGTGGGCGTCCACACCGGGCCATAGTCTGGATAATCTTTCCAGGTTCCGTATTGATCGAGATCTCCGGAACCGACCACATCCGGATTCACATAACGGGCAGAAGCCGAGCGCTCCTCGCCCGCGTCTCGCACCTTGCACCATTCATCAAAACCATCCGGCGGGGGAGCATCGTTGATCTCGTGCGTCAGAGAATTGCCGTCGGTAAACCGTGCCCACTCGCCGTCATGAACGCGCACTGGCGTACCCTGACCAGTAGCTTCACCTTTGCCCTTCCATACCGTAATCGTCGTCGAATCTCCGTTTGGATCGACATCGAAACGATAATCTCCCGGTTTGTTCACCGTAAACGCCAGGTTGGGAGTGTCAATCTCCCAGACCTCGCCGTCCGGCATGTGGCGCACATGCACATTCAGCGCACCTTGGTGCAGTGACACCTGCACGACATTGGTATCAACGTCGGTCAGCGTGAGGCTGGTCTCGGAGCTGATTCGCAGCAAGCCGCTGCCCGCGTCGAGTTCCGCGCGCGAGTCCTTATCCGCCCAGACGTTGTCCGAATTCGTCAACGGACGATTGGCTGAACCCTGCACCCAATCCCCTGTGCCCTCTGGCTGCACTGAGATCTGTCCCGTCATATACTGCAAACGCGCCACCCGGCCCGGAGGATCTGGAGTCTGAGGGTCACCAGGATTCCCCGCTTGCGGCGCGGTGGCCTGAGGATACGCAACCTGAGGATCTGTAGCCTGAGGTTGTGCGGGAGCGTCCTGCGCCCATGCACTTGCCGCTATTAAAACGATCAGTACGCTTGCCACCCTGCCGGATTGAGATAAACGTGTGCGCAACTTCATGACATCCCCTTTTTGGAAGACTGCGGGACAGCTCGCCGTCTTTCCCGGAGTCGGCCGCACCAACCCTCAAACGCAGCGCAACCGACTCCATTCACTTCAGTCCTACCTGCCACTATCCATTCAAACCCGCATCTCGGAGCCTAGTTGCGCGGGTCACATGTTACCCAATCTCCCATGCTCTGATATAGATGCAAATTGTCTTCTCCGGCCGGAACAACACTGTCCTGCACTCTTCCCCTACCTATGCAAACCTCTGCATCCATAACACTTATGAGGGGCCTTCCCACCCGTTCGGGCTATTGGCCCGAGCCTTGGCGGGGGGAATAATGGCTTCAGTAAGCTTCGTGGGCCAAAGCCAGCAGGGAGTTTAGAAGTGGATAATCGCCGTCGTAACACCCGAACCAAAGCAGTTTTGCCGGTGCGAGTCTCCGGCAATGAAAGTTCCGGCGCACCCTACTGCGATCTGGCCCATACCCTGGACGTCACCGACTCCGGCATCCGGCTGGGTTTCGTACGCCGCCAGCTTCAGGTGGGCAGCCGGCTGACCATCCAATACCGCCAGCACAAAGCGGAATTTCGGGTGATTTGGATTTCACAGCTTACCCGTCTCAAGGAACACCACGTCGGCCTGGAGGCCCTGGTACCACGCGATGTCTGGGGGCTGGGTGTAGATTTGAAGAAGTGCCCGCAACCCACGCAACCTAAACTGTCTTCAGATCAACTTGGCGTCTAAATGTAGTTACTCGTCCACCACGTGATTTCGCAACGTCCCCACGCCTTCCACCGTAATCTCAATCAAATCGCCCGCGACCACCGGCCCGACGCCTTCCGGCGTGCCTGTGGCGATCACGTCTCCCGGTTCGAGCGTCATGACATCGGCAATGTAGCGAATCACAACATCCAGCGGAAAGATGAAATCCTGCGTATTGCCGTGCTGACGAATGTCTCCGTTCACCCGTGTTTCTACGCCCACTCCCGCCCAGGGATCAATCTCATCCGTAACCACCGGCCCCACCGGACAAAACGTGTCGAAACCCTTTCCCCGCGTCCATTGGCTGTCTTTTTTCTGCAGGTCGCGCGCCGTGAAATCGTTCAGCACGGTGTAACCGAGAATCAACGGCCTCACATCTTGATCGGCTGAAAGCTGGTGGCAGCGGTGACCCATCACCACAGCCAACTCGCCTTCGAAATCCGTACGCTCAGAAATTCGTGGGCGCCGGATGTCTTCACCTGTCGCCAGCAACGACGATGGCGGCTTGAAGAAAAGCAGCGGCTCAGTTGGAACTTCGTTTCCGAGTTCAGCTGCATGCGCACGATAATTGCGCCCCACACAAACAATCTTCGACGGACGCACCGGGACCAGCAGCTTCGCTTCCGCTAGCGGCAGGCGAGCGATAGCCTTGGAGGGCACATCCTCTACGTCGCCGCCCTCATCCGGCGGTTTGACGAAGATGCGAGTGATTTCATCTTTGCCCGCCACGGATTCGATTAAGCCGTATTCCGCCCGGCCGTTGATTTGGAAACGGCAATATTTCATGGATTCGAGTTTATCCCCAATTGTGATGACGATGGCAAGCTTGTCGTCTGATGTTACTGAAACTAAAATACATTTATTTGTATAATATAGCTCTCAACAATGCTACACTTTCCTGGTGACGAATGGATCCCGTCGTTCACAAAGACGCCGTAATTGCTTGGGAAAGTGATTCCAAAGAGGTGCTTAGCTCGTTTCCGGAGACAGCGAAGTACAACTTGGGATTTGACTTGCGCTTGTTGCAGCAAGGGCAAGAGCCGACGGACTACCGGCCAATGAGTTCAGTTGGTCCAGGCGTCTTTGAATTACGGGATCAGGACGAAAGGACATGGTATCGCGTGATTTATCTGTCTAGAGTTCGCGACGTAATCCATGTGCTGCACTGTTTTGAAAAGAAAAGCCGCGAGACGCCGATGAGAGAAATCAACACGGCGCGGAAGCGCCTGAAGGCGGTCCGGGCACGAATGATGCAGGAGAAAAAGCATGGCGGACGGACGTAGCAAGTCAACTCACATAACCCGAGGCAATATCCTTGATGACTTGGGATTTTCGCCCGAGCAGGCCACAGTCCTGAAGTTCAAGGCCGGCTTGTATCAAGCCATCCTGAAGCACGCGCGAAAGTATTCGCAAGCGCAATTGCAGGTGATCCTGGCAGAACCCCAGCCACGCGTGAGCGAACTGCTCAACGGCAAAATTGCCAACAAGAGCGTCGATAAGTTGCTCTACTATGCCGGACGTCTAGGGATCGAGGCCAAAGCCCGGTTCCCTCAAACCAACAAACAGGTCGTTCGACGAGAACTGGCCGCGGCGGCGCGCTAGCAAGTCTGGTCAGCCCCCCACAATCCCCATCCGCTTCCCCACCCTCCCCAACACTTCCAACGCCTGGTGTAATTCCTCTGGCGTGTGGGTCGCGGTCATGATGGTGCGAATGCGCGCTTTCCCCTCTGGCACAGTCGGAAATGCAATCCCCGTTCCCAGCACGCCTTCCTTGAACAACTCCCGTGAGAAGTCCATGGTCAGCCTGCCGTCTCCAATAATGATCGGCGTAATCGGCGTCTCACTCGGAGGGGTAGTATTCCCCCCGATGTCGAAGCCCAGTAGACCTAGCTCTTTCTTCCAGAAGCGCGTGTTCTCCCACAATTTTTCCATCAGTTCCGGCTCCTGCTCCAACACATCGAATGCAGCAATGCAGCTAGCCGCCACTGACGGTGGATGCGAAGTTGAGAACAAAAACGGACGCGCGCGATGGTAGAGGAAATCAATCAGATCGCGGGTGCCGCAAACGTACCCACCCAGCGCGCCAATGGCTTTTGAAAGTGTCCCTACCTGAATGTCCACTCGTCCATGCATCTTGAAGTGATCCACAGTACCGCGCCCGTTGCGGCCCAGAACACCGGAAGCATGAGCATCATCCACCATCATGATGGCGCCGTACTTCTCTGCCACCTCACACAATCCGGGCAACGGCCCGATGTCACCGTCCATGGAAAAAACGCCGTCGGTGATCAGCAACTTCTTCCCCGGCTGATCTTTCACGCTAGCCAGTTGCTGTTCCGCGTGAGCTACATCCTTGTGATTGAAGACCAGAATCTTCGCCCGCGACAGCCGGGCGCCATCAATGATGGAAGCGTGATTCAACTGGTCGGAGATAATGAAATCGTCTTTCCCCAGCACCCCTGAAACCGTCCCCGCATTGGCCGTGAACCCCGACTGGAAGACCACGCACGCTTCCACGTTCTTGAAGCGGGCAATCTTTTCTTCCAATTCCATGTGGATCTTCATGGTGCCCGCAATAGTACGCACCGCACCCGATCCCACTCCGTACTTGCGCGTGGCTTCAAGCGCCGCCTCGCGCAGCTTGGGATGCGTCGTCAATCCCAGGTAATTATTCGAAGCCAGATTGATGACTTTCTTGCCGTCGAAGGTGCAGACCGGGGCCTGTTCATCGTCCAGCACGCGCAGTTTGAAATGCGTGCCCTTGGCTTTCAGGTCGTTCAATTGATCGGTAAGGTAAGACAGCGGATTAGCGCGAGCAGTTGCAGTTGCCATGGAGTCTCCAACTTTGCATGATCAAAGAATGTGTAACCTGAACCTAAAACAATTCCATAATAACTCGTTTGCTGGCGGGGTTCCGGGAGCATCCTGCGGAGAACTGGCTGCCTTATTTAGGCTTGGAAGGCGCGATTTGTACTTCGATTGCTTGAACACTGTCTGACTTCGTCATATCCACGGAGATTACACCGAGACTTCCGCTGCCATCGCGCGCTTGAGTGGTCCGAGTTGCCTGCGCACCAGAGGGCCCCGAGCGCACAGTGTCAGTCGTCACCACGGTCACTCGCAGGCCCGCGCTCGGATCACCGGCGTTCGCCTGTTCCACCTGTTGGGTGGTTTGTTGACTCCCTGAATTGGTCCGCTGGGTGGTCGTGACCCGCTGCACCAGGTGCAGGTTGCTGTCACGGCCCGTTCCCGCAACATCGATCGAATAGGCCTCTTCTGAGTTATGCTTCTCTCCCGAGGCGTCCTCCGATTCCTTACTCACAGTGTGAGCGACTTCTTCCAGCCTGCCATCGGAATCCGGGCGTGAAACTCGCTCCTCCCTGCTGCGGTTCTGATCCTCACCCTTGATTGTTTCTCGCCGCGTTTCACCCACCTGCCAATTTCCGGAGCCATCTGGCAGCAGTGTCGTCTTTTGAACCTGCACTGTATCGCCGCTGCGTTCTTGGCGCTCCTGCGTCTGCAAAGCAGGAGCCAGGCCGCCGTCGATGTTGGGAAGCATCACGGTCGTTTTCGTCTCTTTCACATCCGCACTGGTCTTTCGCGTCTCCTGAACTTCACGCCGAACCAACTGAAGGTTCCCATTCGCGTCTGGATTCGAGGTCGAGCGTATGACTTTTGAGGCGCCACCCGGAAGCGTCTGTTTCTCTTCTTCCGCAATCTGGAAGAGAGTTTTCGCTCCATTGCCATCTCGCACAAAGTTGCGAGTTGTGCTCTGCATGGTCGTAGCGTTCACACGCACGGTTTCTGTTTCGATGTCCTGATAAGGGTTGAGGCTTCCGTCGGGTCCGCGTACCTGGAGCGATCGCACGTCAACCGTTCGATCGCCGCTCTGCGTATGACTCTGGGATGTAACCGTGGGATTTGTATAGTCTGTCTTCGAGTCCGTCGTAACCGTCCACGATTTGCTCGAATCGCCGGCCGGGGAATCCGGCGTCTGGGCCAAGACGACGCCTGATAAGCAAAGACATACGCCGATCGCTAAGAACAAGACCCTGCGCAGATGTCGAGCGTATTTGCATCCTGCTGGTTGGTCGCGCCCGGTACTGTTGCCTACGGTCGGCATATTGTCATTGTCAACCCTGCCACGGTTGATGTCCATCGCTGCTACAGGCAAATCCTGAGGCGAGTTTTGCCACCGAGTTGAAACCCGGACGCCGTACCCCTCATTCCCTCCCCGGCTGGCCTTCCGAAGACGACACCAGCTCCACCAACTCCTTCAGGCTGGCGACTTCCAGATCGGGCTTCCCCGCAGCCGCCTTCGTCGCGCCTGCACCCTCGCGCGGCGATGGTCGATTCACCCAAACTGCGGCGATCCCCATGGCTTGTGCTGGAATCACGTCGTGATAGATGCTCTGCCCGACGTGCAGCCACTTCCCCGGCGCGACCCCGAGTTTGTCTTGCGCGATTTGAAAAATCCTCTTACAGGGTTTGTAACAGAGCGCCTGTTGCGCGGTGATCACCTGATTGAACTTCACTCCCAGCTTCGGTGCCGTATCGGCAAACAAATCGTCGTCGATGTTCGAGATCACCGCCAGCTGATAACGGGTCTTCAGTTCGCGCAGCGCCGCGACGGTGTCAGGAAACGGTTGCCATGTGGCAAGCGATTCCGGCAGGGAGCGCATTTCGGCTTCGCTGGGATCGAACCCCAGTTTCTCCCCAAAACCACGAACCACGGACTGCAAAACTTCGCGATAGCTGATGTACTTCCCCTGCTCAGCCTCGAGTTCCAGCTCGGAATACATCTTCAACAGCGTGACGTCGTTGACTCTCTTGTTATGCGCCGCCAGAATGGGGCGCATCGCAGAAAAGATGCCGGCTTCCCAATCGATCATGGTGCCATAGCAGTCGAAGCTGAGTACCGTGAACTTGGAGAGGTCAAACATGGCTTTGGTATTTGAGAGAAACAGGATACCTGACGAACTTCAAAACAGGCCGTCGACAGATCAGTTTTTCTGCAAGCTAACTCTTTTCCGTGCGAATGGTGCTTGCCAGCGGCGGGCTTGTGGCTTGCTCCGGCTCTAGGCCCGGCACCGGGTGCGCACCGGCGCTTGCGGCATCGTCTTCTTGCTTGGGCGCTTGTTCCACGGGGTACGGCTTCTTGTCCAGAAATTTCGCGGTATTCAGCAACGGACGTCCGAGGGACGGGTTATAGCTCGTCCACGCCCCTTCGGCTCCAGATTCACGCTCGAAGAGGGCACGCATGCTCTCCATCTTGGAATCGAGATCATCGAGATAATGCAGCACCAGCGCTTCCGGAAACATGGGTAGCTTGGGCGAGCCGAACTCGTATTGCCCGTGATGACTGATGATCAGGTGCTCCACCAGGGTCTTGAGTTCGTCCGGGAAACCCGGCACTAAGGCCAGTTTGACCTGCAACATTTCCAACTCAATGATCATGTGCCCAAGCAACTGGCCCCGCGTACTATAGGAAAACGAACGATTGTAAGTCAGCTCGTGAATCTTGCCGATATCGTGAAGAAACGCACCCGTAAGTAAGAGATCGCGGTTGATATGCGGATAGTTCCGGCAAATCAGATCGCAGGAACGGCACAGCGAGACCACATGGTCGAGTAACCCGCCGATGTAGGCGTGATGCAAGGTCTTAGCCGCGGGAGCGTTACGATAGGCCTCGCCAATTTCCGGATCAGCCATGAACGCTTCCACCAGAGCCTTGAGATGTGGATTCTGAAACGTCCCCACAAATCCCGCTAGTGTGTGCCACAACTCGCCGATGTCCTTGGTGGTTTTGGGTAGGTAGTCGGCAAAGTCAATCTCCGCGTCCCCAAGTTTGCGGATCTTATGGATGGTGATCTGGAATCGGTTCTTATACTTGTTCAGCAGTCCCTTGATCTTGACGAAGTCATCCGCCTCGAATGCGTTGAGACAATCTTCTACGTTGTCCCACATCTTGGCTTCGATCAGGCCGCTGCGGTCGCCCAGTGTCAGCGCCAGGTAAGGCTCCCCGGTCTTCTTCGGTTTTACCTGCTTGGAGGCAACCACAAAGCTGGAGGTAATGACTTTGTTCTCGTGCTGGCTGCACTCGGATAGGAAAAATTCCTTCATAACATCTTTGTTTCAACAACTCTTACGACGGGAAATTGGCGCCCGTTCGCAGCTTACCTTAGAATATCCCTAACTTTTTCTTCTTTTTCAGCGGCTTGGCTTTCGCGTCCGCGGTTTCTGTTTCCACCGGTTTCGTCTCGTTGGGACTGGCAGCGGTATCCACGTATCCCGGCTTGATATCAATAAACGCCTCGTCTCGCAGCTTGGTCAAATACTCACGCAGCGCTGGCTGTAACTTTTGCATGTAGACAGCATCCTGAATGTGGGGCTCGATCTCGCTAAACGCCGGCACTCCCGCCTGGTGATGCTCGGCAACCTTCAGAATCACGTAACCTTGCCGGGTCTGGATCACCTTCGAAACTTCGCCAGCCTTCATGGCGAATGTGACGTCATCTATTTCCTTGGCCATGGTTCCACGCTTGAAGTAGCCAAGGTCGCCCCCTTGGGCAGCCGAAGGTCCATCAGAATTCTTCTTGGCGACGTCCTCGAATTTGGCCCCTTTTTCAATCTGACTCAGCAGGTCGTCGGCCTGGGTTTTTGCGGCCTGGAGTTGCTGCTCCTCAGTGGAGTCTTTGGCCTTCTTCTCCGTCGAAACCAGGATCTCACTCAGCCTGATCTGCTCCGGTTGGTCGAGTTCTTTTTGATGCTCATCGTAGTATTTCTTTTCGTCGCTCTTATCGATGACGAGTCTCTGCCCAACTTCCCTCCCAATCACTTGCTGGGTGATGATCTGGTTACGCATGTTCTGTTTGAAATCCTCAAACGAAATACCCTGCGATTGCGCAGCTTTTTCCAGTTCCTCCATGCTGTCCAGGTTCATTTCCTTGCGCATCTGGTCCAGCTTCTTGATCAGTTCGGTGTCCCCGCTAATGCCCAGGTCTTTGCCTTTTTCCAGCAATAACTGCTGGTCAATCAAGTCGCGTAATACGTCCTTATCTTTTTCCGCGACGACCTTGTCGGCGTTGATCGGGTCCTGCTGCTGCGCCTCTTTTCTCAGGTCTTCCTCGCTGCGCACATACTCGCTACGGGTAATAATCTGGTTGTTGACCCGCGCAATAATTTCCTGGACCACGGTGTCCGCGGCCAACCCAATCGGCAAGCCGGTCACACAAGCGAACGTAAACAGAAGAAAGCGTTTTCGCATAAGAGTTCCGCAGGCCGCCGCAGACGTAGTCCTCGGTGTCTGGAATAACGGCCTTTGGTGAATTGTAACGCCGCCCGTCCGCTCCCGCCACTGCATCTCCTGTTATGATGTCTCGGTTTTCACGATGTGGGACCACGAAATTTGAACTCAGGGGGGCGTGGTGAGGATCGCTGCCTGTTTCGCGCTTGTCATAGTGGTTTTGGGGAGTCTGCGTATTCCTGCCAGAGCACAACCACAAAAGAAGCTGACTGACTTCCCGAATCAGGCGGAACTGGAGAAGATGACGGCCCGCTTTGCGCCCACACCCCTCCGTGTGGACACTTCGGGACTCTCTTCGAGTGACCGTCAAGCATTGATCAAGCTAATTCAGGCCGCCCGAGTCTTAAATGACGTCTTCCTCAAGCAACTATGGGACGGAAACACAGCCCTCTATGCGCGTCTGCAAAAAGACGCGTCACCGCTGGGCAAGGCCCGGCTGAATTATTTCTGGATCAACAAAGGCCCGTGGTCAGACATCGACCAATTCAAAGCGTTCCTGCCCGAAGTTCCGCCGATCAAGCCGCCAGGCGCGAACTTCTATCCCGAGAGCATGTCGAAAGCAGCATTCGAGCGCTGGGTTGCTCAGCTTTCTCCCAAGGAACAGGACGATGCCAAGAGCTTTTTCACCATCATTCGCTGGGCAGAAAACAGCCCGTCACCGGCCAACAATCTACACGCTATTCCTTATAGCCGGGCCTATGCCGACGACCTCACCCGCGCCGCTGGCCTGCTGCATGAGGCTGCCGCGCTGACCGACAACGAATCTCTGAAGAAGTTCCTCGACCTACGAGCCGATGCCTTCCTTTCCAACGACTATTACGCCAGCGACATGGCCTGGATGGACCTGGACGCGCCGCTCGACATCACCATCGGCCCTTACGAAACCTACAACGACGAACTTTTCGGTTACAAAGCAGCGTTCGAGGCCTACGTCAATCTGCGCGATGACCAGGAAACCGCCAAACTATCCGCCTTCACCGCACATTTGCAGGACATCGAAAACAACTTGCCTCTGGATCCTCAATACCGGAATCCCAAGCTGGGCGCGGCTGCGCCCATCCGCGTAGTGGATGAAATCCTAAGCGCCGGCGACAGCGCCCACGGCGTCCAAACCGCCGCTTACAACCTGCCCAATGACGATCGCGTGGTGCAGCAAAAGGGCAGCAAACGCGTCATGCTCAAGAATGTGCAGGAAGCGAAGTTTCGCAGCGTACTGCTTCCTATCGCCCGCCGCACCCTGACACACGATGCCATGGTTGACGTCACCTTCGAGCCGTTTTTCACCCACATTCTTGCGCACGAATTGATGCATGGCCTGGGCCCGCATCAGATCAAAGTCGGAGACCGCGACACCACTCCTCGCGAAGAACTCAAAAACCTATACGCCGCCATCGAAGAGTGTAAAGCCGATGTCACCGGCCTCTTCGCTCTGCAATACATGATGGATCACGCTAAAGAAATGGGGCTGAGCAAGGTCCTGGCCTCCGATGAAGCCGCCCAGCGCCAGCTCTACACCACTTATTTGGCTTCTTCGTTCCGTACCCTGCGCTTTGGTTTGAACGACGCCCACGGCAAAGGCATGGCGATCCAGTTCAACACGTATACCGACAAAGGCGCATTCATCCAACACGACGACGGAACCTTTTCAGTAGATGTGGCAAAGATGAAGACTGCGGTCAACGAACTTGACCATGACCTTTTGACCATCGAGGCCCAGGGCGACTACGCAGCAGCCAGGAAACTACTCGACGAGATGGGCGTGATCCGTCCCGCCTTGAGCAAAGCTCTGGACAGTCTTCAAGGGATTCCTACCGACATAGAGCCCGTCTTCGTAACTGCCGAGGAACTGGCTCCCACCAAACCGGCACCTCCTCAACCGATCAAGAGTCGCAGCCACCGGGGACGTCGCAATTAGCGCTCGAGTTGGCAGGCTTAAAGAATCGCTCTATACGAGAGGTGCGGGATTTCTGTCCCGGCCCAAGGCAAGAGTAGTCACATCGTTATGAGTGGGAGGCGTGCACATGAATTGTTGAAGCTGATCGAGGATGGAAAGACACAATTCCTTGGCGCCGACCGCAGTCGAACGTTGCAGGCTGGCTTTGACCGCTTCCAGCCCATACTCTTCGCCGCCGCACTTCGCTTCCACAATCCCGCGTGAAACCAGCATAAGGGCAGCTCCGGGCTCCAGCGCAACTGTTGACGCATCGCTCGTGCTGTGGGAGAACAGTCCCAGCGGCAGTCCTGTGGCCGGCAGCTCCGCGATTCCAGTCGTGTCTCGCACCAATCCCGCAGTGTGGCCGGCGTTGAAGTAACAAACCGTCCCCAGATTCTCATCGTAACAACCTGCAAAAGCAGGACAGGAATGCACTCCGCCGGCGGTTTCCAGGATTGTTCTGTTGAGCTGAAGACACACCTCGATCATAGCCTCAGCCTCGTTAATGTCTTCTTTCGCAAAGAGTTCCGCACCTAGAGTCCGGAAGGTATGTTGTGCCGCCGCAATGATGTCGCGGCTCTCTTCCAGGCCGCCAGCCACGTCGAGTAGCCCAAACAGCACCCGTTTGGGGCTGACGCGGAGGAAGTCGTAGAAATCACCACCCATCCGCTCCCCGTAGTAGACAGCCGACAAGTTCGCCCCCCTCAGTTCCGGCACCTCAGCCTGCACCGCATCGCGGGTTGGCTGGGGCCGTGATTTCCCGAGTTTGAAGAGCGGACTCATCAGTGGTCGAGCCGAGAAGTTAACACAGAATCGGCCTCAGGGCCAACTGCTAAGGTAGGCCATTGACGCGCTCCCGGAACTGTGACAGAATGCGCGTCACTTCGTTATGAGCCATCGCTTTCAACGTCGGGCTCGACCACACCTCTGGCTGCAAATCGCGGCGTTTTCCATAGTTCTGTCCTTGACATCGTATGCGCACGCCCAGGGAGCAGCAGGACCGGGCGGCCTTGTGGCTCCGGCCAACAACGGCATGGAAAATGTTATGGACGCGTACCACCAAGGCGCGTCTCTGCAAGTGACGGTTCTGGGCGAAAACAAAACCAAGTTGGATCGCCAGGCTGTAGTGCGCATGCATTGCGACAACCCCCTCGGCACAACTTACCAGACCACGAAGGGCGGCTCACAGACTACTTTCCTGGGATTGTCGATAGGAAAGTACAGCCTTGAAGTAAGTGCCGCCGGATACTTGAGTGCGTACAAAGAAGTTGAAATTAGCGGCGTCACCGACGACCTCCATGTGACAGTAACAATCGAGAAAGATGCTGCAGCCATCAACCTCGACGCTACCGGCACTTCTGACGCCCTAATGTCATCGAAGGCGTCCAAAGACACTGCTGCTGCCGTAGCTGCCCTGAAATCTTCCAATCTTAAAGAGGCCAAGAAGCGCCTCGACTCGGCTTATCGCGATGTACCCCAAAGCGGACGCGTCAATTTCCTGATGGGATACCTGTTCTTCGAACAGAAGGACTACGATCAAGCCACGACTTATCTGAATCACGCGATTACTCTAAGTCCCAGCGATGCACAGTCGCTGGCATTGCTCGGCCGGGTGCAGCTGTTACGTAGCCAGTACGAACCCGCCAAGGCCTCCCTGGAGCGTGCGATCGTAGCGAATCCTAATGACTGGATGTCGCACAACCTTCTGGGCAACGTTTACCTGAAGCTGAAGCAGTACGATAAAGCCCGGGAACAAGCCCAACTCGCGATCGATCAGGGTGAAGGAGACGCCGTCGCCGCCCGCCTGGTGTTGGGTGAAGCCCAAGCCGATCTAGGCCACACCGCCGAGGGGATTCAAACCCTGAAGACTTTTCTTGCGCTCGCCCCGGCCAATCCGCAGGCTCCTCAGGTACAGCAGTTCATCACTCAACTGGAGCAGCGAGCAGCCAATACTACGACGGAAGCCGCAATGCTCACGACCGTGGTGCAAACTGCTCCCGCTGGTGATCCCGACCCTCTGGCTGACACCACCGAACCGGAATTGTCCGTGGCATGGCAGCCGCCCGGAGTCGATGAAGCGAAGCCTTCAGTCGCCGCTGGTGTGAATTGCCCAACCGCAGAGGTGCTGGCAAAGGCCGGCGACCGCGTAGAAGAATTAGTCGATAACGTTGGCCGCTTCGCTGCTATCGAAGATCTGCTGCATGAAAGACTCGATAACCAGGGCAACCCTACCAGCCGGGAGACCCGCAAATTCGATTACGCCGCTTATATTTCCCAACCCCGGACTGGAGTTCTGCTCGTTGACGAGTTTCGTACCGAGCGTTACGGAATCGATAACCTGCCCGATCAGATTGCCACCTCCGGATTCCCCGCCCTGGCGATGATCTTCCACCCCACGATGCAGCCGGATTATGAGATTACCTGCGAAGGCCTGGGAGATTGGAAAGGACAAGCGACCTGGCTCATGCACTTCCGCGCCCGCGAAGACCGTCCTAGTCACATTCAGGATTACGTCGTCGGCACTCATACCTACCCCATACGGTTAAAGGGACGCGCCTGGATCACGGCCGATAAGTTTCAAATTATCCGCATTGAATCGGAGTTGATCAGTCCGTTAAAGGGAATTGGATTCCTCGCCGAACACCAGATCGCCGAATACGGCCCCGTTCTGTTCGAGAAGAAAAACGTGCAGCTATGGTTGCCAAAAACTGCTGAGGTATATCTCGATTTCCATCGTCACCGCTACTACCGCCGTCACAGCTTCGACAAATACATGCTGTTCTCAGTGGATTCGACCGACAAGGTGAATACCGCCAAACAAGGTTCGCCCGGCCCCGGATCAACTTCTCCCCGCAGACGCAAACGTTGGCAGGCCTAGAGACTCGTCAGCGCCTACTGTCCGTATTTACCGGCAAGATATTTCCCGACTTCCTCTTCGAGCTGTCCGTAATCCGAGTGGATCACCGCGCGTAGCGCCGCCTCTGTAGAGGTTCCCTGCCCGAGCCGTTCCAGCACACGTTGCAGATCGCTCATACCGTAGGTATCAATGATGTACTGCGCCGCCGCCAGCGACTCTTCATAGGCCACCGCTGCTTCCAGCGGCGAGAATCGCATGAAGCCTGCTTCCAGCGCATTCAGCGGAATCTCGTGTTGTGTGCGGTAGAGATCGGCCAGGCGGTTTCCGCCGGAGAGCATTTTGGGTTCAACCGCTTGCGCAATGCCCTCGTTCAACCACTGCGGACAGCGTCCCGCCGAAAGCTGGTTGATGAAGGAGTGGGCCAGCTCATGTTTGAGCACGCGCGCCAGTTCCGGAGTGACAGAATCGAGACCGCGAATCGGGATACGCAATTTCCCGTCATTTACCGCTCCAGTCCATGAAGGCGCCCGCGTAACATCGAAAAAAGCCTGGTCGGTATAGATCACCACCGCAACGCTGCGCGGCGTAATGCCCAACTGGCGGCTCAGATCATCATAAGCCAACTCCAGCGTGGCCAGCAGTTGACCGCGCAACGCTTCCGAAGTCTGCGAGCCTTCATAATGTAGTGTGAAGTGTCCACTCTCCCGCTCGGAGTAATTGGCCTGCGCGGTAGCGTCGCGCTCGGCTCTATCCAAGTATTGCTGCACCGTGGCGTCGGGTCGCAACTCGAGCGAATGTTTCCAGGTACGAATCGCTTCCTGATCACGGTCCGCAGCAAACTGGACGTAACCCAGAACGGTCAGTGCATCCGGCGAATCAGGCGCGCTGCGGACCGCCCGTTCCGCATACGGCAATGCCTCAGCCGCCTTTCCAGTTTTAACCAGCAACGCAGCGTAGTAATTGAGAATGGTTGGGTTCTGACCATCGAAGCGCAGTGCGGTGTCTAAATAAGTGCGCGCCTTAGGATACTTTCCATGATCGAACTCGTGCTTCCCGGCAATAAAATACCCAGCGGCAATGGTCGCTCCATTCCCGGACTGCTCCAGCGCGGCCAGTTGCTCCTCGTCAACATGATCATCGGAAATGATCCGGCCAATGAGTCCTGCATCATTTTTCAGATTATCGGCGGGCACGAACCCCGGCAAATCATGCTGGTCCCCTGTCGCCGGAGAGTTGCTCGGAGGAGGAACGCTGCCCGTGTCGATCCGCTCGACCAGCGATTTCGGGATACCATAACTATCGTCTCCAACGTCATACTCAACGCGGGCGCCATTTTCTCGAACATGGTCCGCCCAGATGATGCGGCCATTCTTCAAATGGATGACTTCCGCCTGGACGCAACTAGGCGAAAGCATACATGTACAAGCACTTACGAAGAGGATGACAGGTGCCCGCATTGAGGCGCATTCTAGAACACAGGGAGCGGCTACGCAGGTGACCAAGGGAGTGGCACGAATGCGACGTAAGTTATGCCTGGCAGCGGCCTTACTGGCCGCAGGGATTCCCGCTTTGGGCCAGGAAATCACGCCCCCTGCCAGTTTCCCTCAAGTCCAATTTGGCGGAGCATCAATTCCGCACAGCGCCTCAGAAAACCTCTTCCTTCAGTTGAGCAACGTGGGACTCGATGGCTCGCGAGTTTATCGTGCGCGTGATCTTTCCATCGACCGTGCCGCCTTCCACATTTCGTTCGATGACGGTGTCATCGGCTTCACCCAGGATGTCGCTGGCTGTGTGACCGGAGCCTTCTTCGAAGGCGAGGGTGAAATTCTGCTGACTCCGCCCAATCAGGTCGAACGCGCCTCCATGACTTTGCAAACCGGAGCAGCCATCCTTGAGGAACGCTTCAACAATGCATATTTCCGTTTTAACGATGACACCTTTATCGAAATGCAACCCTATCTCGTCCCTGCTGATAATTCGCCCGAATTCATTTCTCGTTGGAACCAGACCGCGCGCAATCTCGCAGAACCGGATGCGTTGCGCTTGTTCATGACCTTCAGCGAGCGTCTACCCGTAACCGGAGCCCCACAGAAGACCGCTAAATTGTGCTCGGACCCGGACGATCGCTTTCTGCATGCACGCCTGCAAGGACAGACGAAAGGAACTTTCGACGTCTTCTTTGACTCTGGCGCGCCTGAACAAGTCTGGGCCGCCCAATCGAAGACCGCCGAGGGCACAACTTACTACAATGTCTGGACTTCATATTCCCTGCTTAAGAAAAAGGCGGAGACACAAGGCGCTAATAGCATCGCCGTCGAAGAGGGCAGAGCCAGTGCCATCGACATTCTTTCTAACCAGATTCGCGTCGATATAAAGCCGCCCACCACCATAGATGCAGTCGCAACCCTGGATTTGCAGGTCCGGCAAGGAGGTCAGCGGGCAGTAGTGTTCGAGTTGGCAAGACTGCTACACCTCAAGGAAGTCATGGCCGATGGTCGCCCAGTCGAATTCATCCATAACCCTTCCATCGAGGGTACGCAACTCGCGCGTCACGGCAATGACCTCGTGGCCGTCGTTTTTCCAGCCCCCATTCAAACCGGGCAAAAAATCGGACTGCGCTTCACTTACGGTGGCGAAGTCTTGTCGGAAGCTGCCGCCGGACTGCTTTACGTGGGCGCGCGAGGAACCTGGTATCCCAATCGCGGCATCGCCATGTCCAACTTTGATCTTGAATTCCATTACCCGCCGGGTTGGACTTTGGTGGCGACTGGGAAGCGAGTGGATGCCCCCGCCCCCATCGCGACTGCACTGACAGAATCGGCCCCGCCCGCCGAGCAATCGAGCCGCTGGGTTTCAGAGCGTCCCATCCCGGTAGCCGGATTCGATCTTGGGAAATATCAACACGTTGAAGCGCGTGCGGGAGACGTAATGGTGAATGCCTACGCCACCAAAACTGTAGAACGCGGATTCCCCGGCGATGACGAGACCGTCGTCCCCGACGTTCCCTCAATCAGCAGGACCGCCCCCCCGTTGTCAGTTACTGCGCCTCGACCTTCGCCTGCGCGGAATGAACAAACCGTCGCCAATATGTCCGCCCACGCCATCGAATCCTATTCGCGCTGGTTCGGTCCTTACCCTTATCGCCAACTGTCGGTCATGCAATTTCCCGGAAACATGAGCCAGGGCTGGCCGGGGCTGATCTTTCTCTCCAGCCTTTCCTACCTCAACAACGAAGAAAAATCTCACCTCCATCTTTCCCCTGTAGAAAAAACTCTCATCGACGTAGTCATCGGACATGAGACCGCACACCAGTGGTGGGGAGATCTCGTCACGTGGAACGACTACCGCGATCAATGGATCCCGGAAGCCCTGGCGAATTACAGCGCGCTAATGCTGGTAGAAGCAGAAGATTCGACGAAATTCCACGAGGTGCTGGACAAATACCGGAATGACCTCCTCTCCAAGAACCCGGCCGGCGTGCGTTTAATGGAGGACGGCCCAGTCACTTTGGGGACACGCCTCTCTTGTTCCCAGTTCCCTACCGGCTATGAGGCGATCAGTTACGGACGCGGCACCTGGCTGTTTCACATGCTGCGCGACATGATGCGCGATGCGGAGCCATCCGGTGGCGCGGCAACCGCTGACTCCACTCTCGACGAGCCTTTCGTACGTGCACTGCGCAAGGTGCGCGAACGCTTCGAGGGAAAACCCATCACGACCCGCGAGTTGCTCCACGTGTTCGAGGGATACTTGCCGCGTCCTTTATGGTACGAAGGCCGCAAGTCGCTGGATTGGTTTTACGACGGATGGGTCAATGGAACTGCGGTGCCCCACTTTGAAGTCCACGGAGTGAAGTATGTAGATAGTGCTGGCGCCACCACTATCACTGGCATGCTTTTGCAGAAAGATGCGCCCGATGATCTGGTAACGCCGGTGCCGCTGTACATTTTCCACTCCGGAAAAATGACGCTGCTGGGACGGGTGTTCGCCGATGGTCCCGAGACTCCCTTTCAGTTGACTGCACCGCCTGGTGCCCGCAAGATCTTGATCGATCCCAACCAGACGCTGCTGGCGCGCGAGCCGTAACGTGATGGCCTGAGTCTTTCCCGTATTACGCATCAAATTCCCGCAATGGATACGCCTGTGACTTCGCTCCGCCGGGGATTCCAATTGGACACCTTGGGTCCACTGGCAAACCATTCAAAATGAACCCGTCCCCTTCGTGCTTGCCCCGCGCTTCGCCTGGCTGGCGAAATGCAACAGTCCGTCTGTACCTTCGAGCAAACCAATGCTGAATGTGACTCAAGCTGCCGCAACCGAAATCCGACCACCGGTTCGGCTCAACCCCTACGATGAGCCATCCGCGACGCAGAACACAATTCTGGTCGTAGAAGACGAAGCCTTCGTGCGCGAAGCCGCCTGCGACATTCTGGAGGGCGAAGGTTATCGCGTCTTGCGAGCGCGCAATGCGGCGGAAGCCCAGGCAGCATTTCGCCGACAGAAGGGTGCCGTGCAGCTATTGCTCTCGGATGTGGTTCTGCCTGGCCAGAACGGCCCCGCGCTGGCCAAGGATCTGCGGGCCGCTTGTCCAACCCTCAAGGCAGTCTTCATATCCGGCTAACCCGGGGTGTTAACGTTCGCGACATTGTTGGTAGTCGCATCCAGCGCGCCCTGCTCGGCCCCCAGAGCTCCAGTCGCGATCGCGAGCGATCCGTAGAGATTGCCCATGCTTTATCCCTTCGGTCTTATCACTTCCAAATTCAGGCGGGAAAGTAATTTCGGCGCTGGGTAAGTAGTTCCCGAACTCGCCAATACCCGGCAAAAAATGTCCACCGTGCGGCGCTTGCGCCGCAACAACGCTGCGTACTTACGGTTCAGCTCCGCTACCCGTCTGGCTGTTGCCTGCAAATCATTGGCCAACCCTGCGTGGGTTCTAACGTAGCCCGTCTCCGGAAATCCGACAGCAAGTGCACACAATTGCCGGCAGAGTTCCCGCTGTCGAGCGGTTTGCTGATCGAGTTTTGCCGGTGTGGTCGTCATCAACTCCACTTGGGCCCGCTCCAGCGAATCTGCCAAGGCCCGCAGCAAAACCAGCCGTTGGGTCAGAAGTTCAGGGAGAGAACAAGGAGAGGTTGAAGCCATCTGAGTCCAGTTCAAAGCAGGCTGTCCACGCAGTGAGACGTAGTTACGGACGGATCGGCCGCCTCCCGGTCCCGATTGGAAACCTTGGCGGGCTCGCGCCGCGCTCCGCGTTCCTGCGCAGTTTCGTTGCCCAGCCGACCGGCAATTGGTGCCGGTTCCATAAGTTCACTTGCGATTTCGTGCATTGCTACCCTTCACCTAGGCAGCGCGGTTCGTGGTCAACGCGGTCAGCAACGCGCCCGCCGTTTGTTGTGCCGACACCTGATAGTTGCCCTGCCGCACTTGCTCAGCCAGCGCCTCCACTTTCTCCTGCCGGATTTCCGGCAATTGCAACACGGCCGTGCTCAGCGCCTGTACTCTGACCTGATCCGTTGACAACTGTGTGCTGTCGGCCTGCACTTCTGCGCTTCCCGCTCCCGACACTACCCGCGAACCTGTTTTCCCGGCTTGTCCCGCATCCAGTGTTTGCCCCACGTTCGCGTTTAAGTCGATTCTCATCAAAATCTCCTCGCCTGCCTTTCTCCTTGCAATTCAGGTATCGTCAGCGGATTAGGAATCTTTAACCCCCGCCCGCTCCATCCTGCTCACACCTTCTATCTTTTCATCTCATCGGCGACCCGCTTGCAGACTTTAGTCTCCTCGCGCCCCAACCCCCACTAAAGTGCCACCCCTGACAATGGGGTTGTCGCAAACGCCCAGTCATGCTAGAAAATGAGACACACCTCCACCTATGCCGACCGCCTCCCGATCCGCGCTCAGTTCCCGCCAAAAGACCACCGGCCCCAAGATCCGGGCGGCGGACGTGATCATTCCCGACAAGCTTTATTTCCGCATCGGAGAAATCGCCGAACTCTGCCATCTGCCGGCCTACGTTCTGCGCTTCTGGGAGACCGAGTTCCCCCACCTCAAACCGGTCAAAAGCAGCACCGGCCAACGTATGTATCGCCATAAGGACGTGGAGAGCGTGCTGCGGATCAAGACGCTGCTTTACGAGGAAGGCTTCACCATTGCCGGGGCTCGCCAGCAGTTAAAAATCGAGACCAAAACGGACAAGAAGCAGACGCCCTTGCCCTTTCCCGAGCGCGCTTCCGACCTCAAATATATCCGCCAGGGACTGAAAGACATTCTCGGCTTACTGTCTACCCGGCACTAACTCCGGACCCAACAGATTGCATCGCATGCCACACGGAACCCGTAGTCGGCATACTTGAACTGGGGTGGAATGCTGGAGCGGGCCGCACAACGCGTCACCTTAATATGATGACGCCACGACCCGCCGCGCGACGAGCGGCGCTCACCCGACTCCGGCCCGCGCGGGTTCCGCTCCGGCGAAGACGCATAGTAACCGGCGTGAAACCAGTCGCTGCACCATTCGTGCACATTCGAACACATATCGCGGAGGCCGAATCTGTTGGCATCTGAAGCCCCCACCGCCTCCGGCCCATTCGTCCAGCGCAGTGTATAGTCCCGCAGAGATTCGGGTGGAGCATCTCCCCAAGGAAAGAGTTTGCCATCCACTCCGCCGCGCGCCGCGCGTTCCCACTCCGCCTCGGTTGGTAAACGGTAATGAGCCCCCTGCTTGCCGCTTAGCCATTCGCAATATCGGACCGCCTCAAACCAAGAAATCGCCACCACCGGCTGCCGGGGATGATTGAATCTAGCGTCGTCCCACAACGGTGGCCGCTCGGCTCCAGTAGCCTGCACGAAACTCGCAAACTCTTGGTTGGTCACCTGACACTCGGCCAGCCGGAAACCATCCACCCACACTCGATGCACCGGGCGTTCGTTGTCCTGGCCATCCTCCGATCCCATCAGAAACCAGCCCGCGGGAATTGACACCAGCTTGGGCCCATCATCGTTCTCGTGTAGGCTGGTTGGCTGCCGAATAGCGTTCACCGTAAGCAGAGCCTAGCACAGGTTTTCGGAAGGAGAATATCCGTGAAGAAACTCAAATTCAAAACCAAGCTCGTGGGTCAGGCGGGCAGCTCGGTTGCTGCGGTGAACGCGCCATTCAACGTAAAGGAAGTCTTCGGCACCATTGCCCGCGTGCCGGTACGCGGCACAATTAACGGTTTTCCCTTCCGATCCTCGCTGATGCCCATGGGCGGCTGCCACTTCATGGCCGTCAACCGCACCATGCGCGAGGGCGCCGGATGCAAAGCCGGAGACACCGTCTCCGTCGTGATGGAGCGAGACACAGCCCCGCGTGTCGTCGAGGTTCCCGCCGTCCTCAAGAAAGCCTTGGCCAAAAACAAAACTGCGCAAGCCAACTGGAAGAAATATTCATTCAGCAATCAGAAAGAAATGGCGGTCGCCATCACCGGAGCCAAGCAGGAGGAAACTCGCGCCCGCCGTCTGGCCCGAATCATGGACATCGTCAAAGCCGGCAAGAAGTGGACACCGTAGAACTCCTTCTCATGTTCGCAGGGCGCCCACCACCCGCTCCACATCATTCTCCTGAAACAACCGAATCCCGGCCACGCCCGCAGCTCCCATATCCACGCATGCGCGTGCATCCTCCAGCGTGACCCCGCCCAGCGCCAGTACTTTGATCGGCTGCTCACAAGCCGCACGCAGAGTACTCAATCCAGCAGCCGAAAAGCCCTGCTTCTCAAACACCGGAGCCAACACCGCCAAATCAGATCCTTCCGCCGCTGCGTGGGCGACCTCATCCGCCGAATGACACGACACGCTGATCACCGGCGCCGCACCCGTACTTCTCCGCCACACTGCTCGCACCTCGCCCGCCGAAACATCCTCCGAGCGCAAATGCACTCCATCCGCGCCGCAGGCAATCGCCACGTCAGTCCGCGAGTTGATCAGCAGCCGTGTCCGCGACGAATTCTCGCGCACTGTGCGCACGGCGTCCCGAGCCAGAGCTTCCAGTTCGCGCACACTTAGATCCTTTTCACGCAACTGGATGAAATCGACTCCGCAGCGGGCGGCTTCGGCGATCTTCATCCGCAAAGCAACGCGCCGGAAGGTTTCGTCCCCGGCAAACTGCGTCCGATCGGTGATGTAATAAAGCAGCAAAGCGGGTTGAGTATTTTTTAAGTGTTAGAGTTGGTTGACTTTGCGTTCTTTGCGACAGTTCTTGGCGAACTTAGCGGTAAAGAACTTGCTCCCGAACCGCGCCAGGAATTCCAGCGCTACGGGTTCGTCTTCGCAATCTCCGGCATGGCAGTAGCATTACGCCTCGGTTCCGGACCCAGGTGATACTTGGTCAATCCATCGCGCAGGAACTCGAACCCTTCCTCCGGCGAGTCCACGAACTTGAACAGCTCCAGGTCTTCCTGCGAAACCGTACCCGAATCCACCAGTGCCTGAAAATTGAGCACCTGGTTCCAGTACTTTTTGCCATAAATGGCAACCAGAATCTTCTTCGCCAGCTTTTGCGTCTGCGCCAATGTCAGAATCTCGAACAGCTCATCCAGCGTTCCAAATCCTCCAGGGAAAATCACCAGCCCTTTTGCCAGATACGCAAACCAGAACTTGCGCATGAAGAAGTAATGGAATTCGAAATTCAGAGATGGAGTGATGTGAGGGTTCGGATTCTGTTCAAATGGCAAATGAATATTCAACCCAATGGTCTTCGCGCCCGCTTCCTTCGCTCCCAGGTTGGCCGCTTCCATAATCCCCGGTCCGCCTCCAGTGGTGACCACGAAACGGCGGCGGCGGGCGGGAATCTGGATCGACCACTGACTAAGCAAGAAGGCCAGGCGGCGCGCCTCCTCGTAATACTTCGCCATATCTACGGCTGCCAGCGCCTGCTTCCGCTTCAGCGCCCCTCCCGCGCCTGCCGATTTCCCGCCACCGTCCAGCGCTGCCAGGTTCTTTTCCGAGACCTTGCGGCTCTCGAACCGCGCCGACCCGAAAAACACTACTGTGTCTTGGATCTGTTCCCGGCGAAACCGCGCCAGGGGCTCAGAATACTCAGACAGAATGCGGAGAACTCGTCCATCGGGACTATTGAGAAACGTAGCGTTCTCATACGCCAGAGGCGCGCGTTTGGATTCGTTCTCACTCATGGTCAGATTTCTCTTTCGTGAACCAGGGATCGATTCAGGATCGTTCCCCCTCGTGGTAGTGGATCGCTTCCCAAAATCCGATCCAGATGTCCAGCATCCCCAGGCCGCTGCAAAGCCCACGGAAGAACCCATTGGCTACGACGGCCCGCAATGAAGGATAAGTTAGCAGCAGTCGGTTGTCAGTCCACTCCGGCCGCCAGGGAAGGATCACCAGCAACACTCCGACCACCGCACAAACAAATACAAACAGCAACACCGTGACTCGGTGCAGCCAAAGATCGAGCGGCGTAGGGTGAGCAGATTCGCGGTTTTTTGGTCCCGAGTCTATTACTGTGGGCGAACCAGCCAGCCGCTCGGGGGAATCGATCCCCACCCCGACCGTAGCTGAAGGTCTGTCCTGGGAAGTCTTGTCCTGGAAAATCCTGGGATCTGCCGTCACGCGGCACTCCTGAAAAATAGAGGCCGCTGGATTTTGTGAGACCACGTCCCAAGCCTTGGGGAAGATTGACCCATCGGGACATTCTACGACTTCAGGGTCTTAATCCGCTCGGCAACGTCGCGATAGTCAATATTGCTGCCGTACACTTCCATAAAGTGACTCAAGGCAGCCGTCTTATTTCCCGCGACTTCGTAGGATGAGGCGAGTTCGTAATGCAGGGCGGTACGAGTGTCTGCGTCCAGCGTCGGCAACGTGAGTGCTTTCTCATACCAGCGAATGGCCGCTTCTGGGACACCCTTGTCGAGGAAACACTGCGCCAGCCAGGTATAAGTTTGCATGATCTGCGGGAAAGGATTCCCATGCTCCACTGATTGGCACACCTTCTGCAGCTCACCAATGGCTTCGTCCAGCAAGCCCATTTCGCGGAAAGCGACCCCGAGGTTGTAATGGGTTTCTGGATCTTCCTCCGCGCTGGTGGTTTCCTCTTCCAACTCGTGCTTCAGCTCTCCAAACATGTCCGCCAGGTCTACTCCCGCCCCGGCATCGGACTTGGAGGGCGGAACGGCTCCGGGTACTTGTGGAGCTAACGGTCGAATGGTTGAAGGTTGATAAGTAAATGTGGGAGATGCAGCCGGCGCAGCCGCAGCGGCCGCTGCCATTGCCGCTGGAACCGCAGGCGGCTCTGGAACCGGCACAGTCCGTGCTGGAACTGGTACGGCCTGCGACACCGGAGCCTCGGCCAGGAAGCTATCTCCCAGAGAAGATTCCAGATCGCTCACCAATGCGTCCAGCGCCGGGGCTGGTTGCGCATCGGTCGCCGCCGCCATGACCGGTTCAGTTTCCGCTTTGACGGCAAATTCCTGGGTGGTTGTCTGCGGCAGGAACCCGTCTCCCAAAGAAGACTCTAGATCGCTGACGAATGCATCGAGCGCAGCCGGGGCCGGCTCCGGAGTCGCCGGCTCTTCCTCGACCTGCACTGGGTTCTCGGCTACTTCCACTGAGACCACTTCAGCCGCCGGCGCATGTTTCCTCGCATCCTCGAGTTCAGAGCGGAGCATCTCCAGCTTGGCCGCATCGGGTTTCAATTGTTCCAGCTTACAGAAGGCGGCTTGCGCTTCCTCCGTCATACCATTAGCCAGGTAAAAACGAATCTCTTCTACAGCATCGGTAACGGCGGCTTCGGAAGGCCCAGCGGCCGGCTTGTGACTTGGCGCGTCGCTCTTCTTGTTGCTGGCTGCTGGCGCTTCCGCGAAGCCTTCTTCCCATTCCGCCGAAAGATCAATCTCCTGGCTGGGCGCGGCCTCTACCGCGAATTCGGCGGTCTCCGCTTGCCCCTCGGCAGCATGGAAGAAGGGTCCGGATTCTTCCGCGGCAGTAGCTGGAGCCGGAACCATCGCCGCGTCGGCGATCTCGCTGACCTGCTCTTCTTCGCTGACCACCGCAGACTCCACCCGCGCCGCCGCCCGGTCCGAAAGAGCTGGCGTCGAAGCCGCACGCTCCTCGTACTTCGCGGACAGTTCGCCGTAACGAGTAGCTTCGTCAGGACATCCCGCTTCGTGGTAAATACTTTCCAGTGTGCGGCAGCAAACTGCCGCTTCTGTGAACCGTTGCGCCCGGGTGTGCAGCGCCGCCAACCTTTGATTGATCCGCAAATCCCGCGGCGCCTGCGGCAGAGCCGACATCAAAGGTCCCAGCGCCTTGGCCGGCATATTGTAAGAAATGAAAAGTTCAGCATCGGTCAGCGCCGCACGCACTGCCAACGCCACCGGGTCAGCGTAGCGCTGATCAATGAACGGCGCCGTGGCCTCCAGTTCATCCACCATCACTGCGCCTTCTTCCGCACTGATGAGCCGCGCCCCGGAGGTAGTGCCGAGCTTGCCCAGCACTTGCTGATAGTTGCGGGCATGTAGCTGGTTCTCGGGCTCGAGCTGGGTCAATTTCAGATAGTAGTCGCGCGCCTTCTCCAGTTGGTCGGACTGCACATAGGCATGCGCGAGCAGTTCGTATACTTCAGTGATGTGGGACGCGTCTCCCGCCTTGTGCAGCAGTTCGAGCAAGCTTTCGAGTGCCGCTGAATTTTCGCGGAGATGCCCAATCAGAGAATGCAAATTCTCTATCGTCTTCCCCGAGTCCGCAGCCAGCAATCGATCACAGTGTTGTTGATAAACCTGTAACGCCTCGCCAAAATGGCCCGCCGTCATCAACGCCTCGGCATAACTGAGGACTGCCGTGATGTCGTTGTGCACCGAGAGCAGTTTTCCCGCCAGCGTTCCCGCGTCCGTTAGTCGCCCGGTTTGAACGTAAGCTTGCAACAAGGTTCGCAAGCCGTCAGGATTGCTGTCCAGATCAGCCACTTTTTCCAGGCACTCAACAGTCGCCGCCATGTCGCCCGCATCAAACGCATTCCGGCCCCGCAGCAGCAAAGCGTAACTGCTGCCCGGATCCAGCTTCAACATCCTTTGCAGAATCTCTTCCGCTCCCTCTAACTGGCCTTTGGAACGTAACGTCTCGGCGGCGGCAGAGAAAATCTGCCAGGCTTCATTCTTCTTACCCAGCCGCACATAAACTTCGGCCAGCTTAGTGCGCATGGCCACGTTTTCCGGGTCCATCTCCAGAGTCTTCTGGAAAATGCGTACCGCCTGTTCCAACTCACCATTGTTCAGGAACTGTTCCGCTACTTGCAGGTACTGCGCGCGCGCGTCGTTAAACAATCCTTGTTGGGTATACAACTCGGCCAGCCGCAGTACGCAGTCGAGCGAAGACTTCAGCTTGCTCAACTTCTTGTACATGGCGATGGCTTTGACCGTGAAGCCCTGCGACGCGTAGGCATCGCCTACAGTCTTGAAGCATTCCACCGCTTTCTCTTGGTTGCCCAGGCGCGAGTACAGATCGCCCACGGTGTTTGCCACCGTCAAATCCTTGGCGTCCGCTTTCAGAACCTTTTCGTATTCAGTGATGGCGTTTTGCAGCTTGCCCTGCTGGACAAACTTCTCCGCGGCACTGAGCACCTTCTGTTTGTTGAAGCCAAACCCAAACGCCATAGAAGTGTGGACTCCAGCTCCGTTTCAACTGTTAGCCCGAGAATCCTTTCACCGACCCGTTTCCGGCAAGTGGACCATCCCCAACCCGGCCACTCAGCTATCGGTAAATGTTCTTTCGGACAAGGGTCATTGTACGGCTGGGTCTTCGGAATCGTATGGTTACTAAGGGTTACCGAAAGTGAGTGTACGAGTGGGTCTGAGCCAGAATCACAGGCTATCGCGGTTGGAGGCTGCATCAATGCTGCGCTGCTGAATCTTAGAGAAAAGTCCGACAGCAACCCCGCCGATTACTCCCGTAACCTCACTCACCAGCAACATCCCGCCCCGCTTCGGGTTAACATTTGTGAAGAGGGATTCCGCATGAAGCAGCTTTTGGCTTTCACTGTGTTTGCACTTTGCCCGTTGTGGGCGCAACAACCTGCGTCTCCCGCGATGAATATGCCGGCTCACGATATGCAGGCTATGCCAGGAATGGACGACGACGGCGCCTCCCACGCTATGAGCTCCATGGAAGGTCATCACATGGACATGGGCCCCCACATGAAGATGACTCCCATGCGCGCCATTCAGCCGGGTGATCAGGAAAAGGCCGATCAGATCGTGCAGGCCGCTCGTCGTGCCGCCGAGAAATACACTGATTACAAAGTCGCCCTGGCAGACGGTTTCAAGATCTTCATGCCCGACCGGCCGCAGAAGCAATATCACTTCACCAACTATAAGTATGGATTCGAGGCCGCATTCAGTTTCAATCCCGACCATCCTACTTCGCTGCTGTATGAAAAGACCGGAGACGGTTACAAGCTGATCGGCGTCATGTACACAGCCCGCAAAACTGCCACGTTGGAAGACCTCGACGCGCGCGTGCCGCTCAGCATCGCCCAGTGGCATGCCCACGTGAACCTATGCTTGCCTCCAGCGGACCAGACGGAAGCAGGAAAACCCAACTCGCAATTTGGTTTCCACGGTTCGATCACCACCCAGGCAGAGTGCGACGCAGTCGGCGGCCGCTTCATGCCCCAGGTCTTCGGCTGGATGGTCCACGTCTATCCCTTCGCAGAGAAGTCAGAAGACATCTGGTCCGTCGAGCGCCAGGCCCACGAACACATGGACTAGGCTGAGACGAGGCAGTATGTCGGGCGCTACACGATTGAGTTAACTGCCTCCCCTATCGCCTCTCCCAACTGCTCCACTGCCCACCCGATCTCCTCACTCGTAATCACCGCCGGAGGTGCAATCAGCAAATGATCCCCCGCGACTCCATCCACGCACCCTTGCGTGGGATAAACCATCAACCCTCGTTTCGCCGCCGCCTGCGCCACGCGCCCAGCGAAGTCCACCTTAGGCTTAAACGGCCTTTTGCTGGTCTTGTCAGCTACGAACTCGACTCCCCATAGCAGCCCGATCCCCCGCACATCGCCGACCATCCTCACTTCTCGTAGCGTTTCAAGCGCAACCTTTAACAACGCTGCCGCCGATCCCGCTCGTGATCCATCCGCCGCCCCCACCAGATTCTGCCGCTGCAACACCTTCAACACCGCTCGCCCGGCCGCCGCCGAAATCGGATGGGAATTGTAAGTAAACCCATGCATGAATGCCCCCGATCCCTCTGCAATAGCATCGACAACTCTCTTGGTTGCTATCACGGCGCCCAATGGAGCGTACCCGCTCGACAATCCCTTCGCCGTGACCAAAATGTCCGGTGCAATATCCCAATGTTCCACTGCAAAATTTCGCCCGGTGCGTCCCATGCCAGTCATGACTTCGTCGGCAATCAATAACACGCCCTGCCGCCGGCAAATCTCGGCCACACTCTGCAAATATCCCGGAGGCGGCACTACCGCTCCCAAAGTCGCCCCACTTACCGGCTCGAAAATGAACGCGGCCGCCTGTCCATTCGCTGCTCCAATCGCCCTCCCAAGATCAGCCGCATACCCTTGTCCACAATTTCGACAACCATCCGTGCAGTCATAAGCACAGCGATAACAGTAGGGAAACGCCACATGCGCGAACTCTCGTACCATCGGCAAATAAATCTCCCGCCGCCGCCTGTTCCCTGAAACCGCTAAAGCTCCCAGCGTTGACCCGTGATAACTCTGGCCCCGGCTGATCACCTGATACCGCCCGCCCTGCCCAATCTCGACTTGATATTGCCGCGCCAGCTTCAGCGCGGTCTCAATCGCTTCCGAGCCGCCGCTGGTGAAATAAACGCTGCCGCCGACGAAATTCTCCCCGGCAAAGTCCAATAACTCCTGCGCGTACTCTTCAGCAACCAGCGTAGTGAACTGGCTGCTGTGGACAAATTCCAACTGCTTTGCCTGATCCCCCATCGCTTCCGCGATTTCCGAAACTCCATGCCCAATAAAATTCACCGCCGCCGATCCAGAGAAATCCAAATACCGCTTTCCGTCGGCATCCCACACGTATACGCCTTCTCCGCGCACCGCAGAAGGAAACGTCCTAAGAAAAGACCGCCGCAATAAAGCGTCCACGCCCAGATTATAGCCGCTGATTTCGCAGATAAACGCTGATCCAATCGCAACCACTAAAAGAAAGAAAAGAAGAAATCAGCGCCTTTCTGCGAAAATCTGCGGCTCAAAATGGGAATACCGAGCCAAAATCTTGCCAATCCACACTGATACCAAGATCGCCTTCTGTTAACGTCGAAAGTATGAAGACCACCGGAGACCACATGCACTGGGACCCCGCAAACTACAAACACCAAGAATTGACCGAAGCAATCATTCACGACTTCTACGAAGTCTACAACGAACTGGGGCACGGCTTTCTCGAATCAGTTTACGAAGAAGCACTATTCCGGGTGTTGAAAGCAAACGGAGCCAGTGTGCAGCGGCAATATCCTCTGCCGGTCTGGTTTCGCGGCGAACAGATTGGTGATTTTAGAGCCGATCTGATAGTTGCTGACAACGTAATCGTCGAACTTAAAGCCGTCAAAGTGCTGGAGTCCTTCCATCAAGCCCAACTCCTGAACTACCTGCGAGCATCCGACCTCGAAGTCGGCCTGCTGCTCAACTTTGGCCCCAGCCCAAAGCTAAAGCGCCTGGTCTTCGCGAATGAAAAGAAACATCTGCGTTACTCTGCGAAAATCTGCGGCTGAGTTCGCTTTTGATAATCTGCGGCTAATCGTTCGTTCTGATAACCTCAATTTGCGTTGCTCTCAGTAAATCTGCGGCTGAATCTCGCTTTTGATAATCTGCGGCGGCTCGTTCGTTCTGATAACCTCAATCTGCGTTGCTCTGCGTAAATCTGCGGCTATGAACCGGTTTCTGCGCTATCTACGGCCTTCGCACCAGCACAGCGTCTTTTCGGCAACCGTGCTGCTGATGTCGGCCGTCATGGCTTCGCGTGTCATCGGATACGTCCGCGAGGCCTACATCGCCTGGGCTTTCGGCGCCGGCCCTCAGACCGACGCTTACGTCGCTGGCTTCACCATTCCCGACTGGCTGAACTACCTGGTCGCCGGCGGCACCGCCTCCATCACCTTCGTTTCTATCTACACTCGTTTTCTCGCAGAGAAGAAAGAAGAAGACGCGCAGAAGACCTTTTCCATCATCATCACCGTGATGACCGTCGTCCTGGGGATCGGCACCGCTCTCGCCGAAATCTTCACTCCTCAGATCGAGCGCCACCTGTTCAGCGGCTTCAACCCCGACCAGCTCGCCCTCTGCGTTCATCTCACCCGCATCCTGCTGCCAGCGCAGATCTTCTTCTACGTCGGTGGCGTGGTCTCAGCGGTGTTGCTCTCCCGCCGCCTGTTCCTGTTCCCTGCTTTCGGTCCACTGCTCTACAACGTGGCCATCATCATGGGCGGAGTCCTGTTCTCCCATCGACTGGGGATCTCCTCGCTTGCCTACGGTGCGCTAGCCGGCGCCATCCTCGGACCTTTTCTGATCAATGCCATCGGCGCCGCCAGCATCGGAACCGGCTACCGCATCTCCTTCGACATCAGCAATCCCGCCTTTCGCGAATGGGTGCGCATGTCGATTCCACTAATGATCGGAGTCTCTCTCGTCACCGCCGACGACTGGATCCTCCGCTACTTCGCCTCAAACAGCGTGGGAGACATCACTCGCCTGAACTACGCCAAGCGCCTCTTCGCAGTTCCCATCGCCGTGCTCGGTCAAGCCACCGGCCAAGCTTCGTTGCCTTTCTTCGCCCGTCTATTCGGCGAAAAGCGCATGCCGGAATTTGCCGCCACCGTGAACGCATCCATTTCTCGCATCGTGGCCGCTTCGCTCCTGGCGACCAGTTTGATGACCGCGACTGCGCTGCCTCTCATGGATTTGGTCTATCGCCGCGGACACTTCCACTTCTCAGATTCAGAAACCACCGCCATCTATTTCTTTTGGTTCTCGTTGTCGCTGGCGTTGTGGGCGGCGCAATCGCTTTACGCCCGCGCTTTCTATGCTGCCGGCAACACGCTGACTCCCATGGTCGCCAGCACCCTCATCACGATTGCTTCGCTGCCCATGTATTCCGCGCTCTATCACGCATTTTCCACTCCCGGACTCGCCATCGCTTCCGACCTGGGAATCCTGGCCAACACTCTGGCCGTGGCCATGCTGCTCCACCAACGTAAGCTGGTACCGATGGGTGGGTTGCAATGGAAAGAATTAGGTAAGGCGAGTATTACCGCGGTGATTGCGGGACTGCTGAGTTATTGGGTTGCCAGTGGAGTGGTGATTCAGGGCAGCCGTATGGCCGACTGCAAATCATTGGCTATGACCACGCTCACTTGGGCCGGAGCTGTCGCTGCCGGCCTATGGCTCACACGATCGCACTTGCTTCGCGATCTGCTCAACCGGAAGGGCACGAGTTACCCTCGCGTTGCAGAAAAAAGCGCTGAAGAACTCAGTCGTGGTGCGGAGCCGTAAGCTCGGTTCTAATAGTTCGGCAAGCAACGCGGCGAAAGGCAGAGTAGGAAGACCCTACCCGGACAGTACCAAATTTGCTAGATTGTGTCCTGTTTTCGTGACCAAGAGGTTTACGATGCGATCGGTGTTTTTGGCGATGTCGTGTTTAGCGACTTACTTCCTGGCCTGCAGTGTCGCGACCGGACAAGTGCAGTACAACGTGATCTATAGCTTCGGCACGAATCCGAGCGACGGTAATATTCCTAACGGCGGCTTGTTATTTGACAAAGCCGGGAATCTTTACGGCACAACGCAAGATGGCGGTTCTGGCTCCAAATGCCAGTTTTGTGGCACCGTCTTCGAACTGTCGCCTTCACAAGGTGGCGGCTGGACTGAGACAGTGATCTACAACTTCTGCTCGCAAACCAACTGCGCTGATGGGGAAGAGCCTGCGGCTGGTTTGATTTCCGATAGCTTAGGGAATCTTTATGGAACCACCGTCGCGGGTGGTACCAATCAGGTGGGAACCGTTTTTGAACTGTCACCGCCGATGGTTAAGGGGGGCAGTTGGACCGAGAGTGTCCTCTGGAGTTTCGGAACTGGAATTGACGACGGAGGAGCTCTGCCGTACAGCCGACTCAATTGGGATGCTTCCGGTAATTTATATGGCACTGCATCTTGGGGTGGCGTCACCGGTGGGGGAACAGTATTCGAGCTAAGTCCTGGCAATGGAAGCTGGGCGGCAACTGCACTATATATGTTTTGCCCAAACGACGAGCTTCTTCAGCACTGCCCCGACGGGCTCCATCCCATGGCCGGAGTGTCGTTTGACGAGTTTGGTAATCTTTACGGCACCACGTTCGAAGGAGGTTTCAACAACAAATGGGGAGTGCTGTACGAGCTCTCACCCCCTGTTTCCGGTGACGGCTGGACGGAAGCAACCGTGTATAAGTTCGTGGGCTCAGGCGGGGGAGAACCCCTCTCAGCGGTCAACTTCGATAAGGCAGGCAATGCTTATGTCACCGCGTCTAGCGGCGCTTCCAACAGTCCCGGAGTATGCGGCGGCGTGTTTAACCACGGCGGGGGAGGGAAGAAGCTGTCTTACCTGTTTTTCCCTGCTGGCACGGGATGCAATCCTGACGCCGGAGTATTACTAGACGACACAACAGGCACGCTATACGGGACAACCTATTCTGGCGGCGAAAGAACCGGCGGAAATATCTACAGCATAGCCGGACGGACGGCTACCATACTGTACAGTTTCTGCTCCGAGAGTGGTTGCGCAGACGGCGTGTACCCCACAGGCTCACTGACTGCGAACGCAGGAAAGCTCTACAGCACGACTTCCCAAGGAGGAGAGTTCAATCAGGGTGTGGTGTTCGAGATCGGACCATAGCATCGACCGATTTAGTTTTACGATTCCTACGGAAACACCCGAAACAGATCCTTCAAATCTGTCTCCTGGCCCGCATCGCCGAGAAATGGAGACACACCGAAAATCTCCTCCAACGTCCGTAACGTCGATCCATGGGTGTAGTGAATCGTGTTGGAATATCCGCCGCCTTTGGCGAACGGCGAAAGAACAATCATCCCGATGGGCCCATCGCCTTCGTTAGCTTCGTCCCAGGTGATGAACAATACTCCATCCTTCTTATACGCAGCCGAGTTGAGAATCGCCGGCACATTCTGCGAAAGCCAGGTGTCCCCATCTGGGATATTCCCGCCCGTGCAGCTATCGTGCATGTCGTCGCACAGATTCGGGGTTATGAAGTTGTAGCTGGCCACAGTGTTATTCTGCAGGTCCCCAGCCAATTCTGTATAAGGCCGCACCTGCGCGATGCAATACGCAGAGTTGGGATTCTGATTGCCGGTCACGTCATCGAAATAGACGAACGCATCATGTTTTGGCGCATACAACTGGCTGCCATTGGGATCTACGGGACCCTCATTTACCAGCGGACAGTCATTGCCGTTGATATTTTCCTCGTACGCCTTCCAGGAGATGCCGGCATTCTTGAGCAACGTCACCAGATGCTGAGTAGTATTCTGCGAATTCTGGCTGGGCAGGCCATCATTGAGAATCCCAAAATTGGTTCCCGCCTCCAGCCACAAATAGTTCGGCAGGCTGGGATGGAGGTTCGGAGGGTTGTAGTAGGCCTCCGCATGCGAAGCCATGGGGACAAGGGTGTTATTGATATATGGCGCTTCAGAGTTGCCTTTGATGTCCAGAGTCCCATTACCCGTCCAGTTGTGATTCTCCATGAGAATGATAAATACAGTCCGTATGTGATGAGGCGTCGCACTCACCGTCCCATTCGCTTTTTTCGCCGTGGCAGCCCACGAACTGTGCGCTGCACCAATTACGAAAACACCAGCCAGCAAAGCAATTAGGATTTTTGAACTGCTGCGGGTCATACGAATCTCCTTGCGCGGCATTCTAAACGGCAGGAATACTCATCAGTTTGGTGACGATATAAGAAAAGCGGGCTTCTTCGCAAGCGCAAAAGCTTTAGCGAAGACCGCCCGCTATCAAGTCGTGTGACTAACTCCTAAGCGCGTGCCGCCACTGCTTCGGTCGAGCTGGCCGTTGCGGACTTCACTTCCTCGCCGTTGGGCTTCTGCCCAGCCTTACGAATATCGATGCCGCCTTTGAAGAACGCGCCATCCTCAATCGAAATGCGTGCCGCCACCACATCGCCAGTCAACGACCCATCGCTGCGGATGTCCACCCGGTCACTGGCGGTCAGGTTGCCGCGAACCTTTCCCAACACCACAATCTCGCGCGCATTGATGTTGGCCGCAACCACGCCATTGCGTCCAACCGTCACCCGGTTGCCCGCCAGGTTGATCGATCCTTCGACTCGCCCATCAATATAGAGCGACTCAGAACCGCTCACCTCTCCTTTAATAACCAAAGACTTTCCAATCGTCGCCTGGTCGGCAGCGGTGGCTGTAGCAACCGGTCGCCCCGCCGGCTCGGGACTCGAAGTCATGGGAGTAGGCATGGTCGGACGCTCGGGTTCACCCGGCCGCATTGGAGTCGTAGGAGTCTGAGTCGTGGGCTTCCACATGGCGCTAGTATTCCTTTCCTGAGTGGAGATAGAAGAATCTGTCGGGCATTTCAATCACCAAACCGCATTTTACTCCGCAAACCCTGTGCCGTCTTGTGGAAATTGGTTGATTAACCCGCTACCTGTCCCGTCCAGAACCGGGCAATTTCTCCCCACTCCAGCGCAGTTCTTGCTCCCTTCCGGTATCCTGACTGAGAACAGAAACCGGCAACTGAGAACCGGGTTTTCCACCAAATGCTCTCGGATTCAATCATCCTCAAGAAACTCGAACGCCTACCCAAGCGGACCGCCGGCTACAAGCAATTAGTCCGCGAGATGGGCCTCCACGGCGATGCCCGCCGCGACCTCTCCGACCGCCTCGAACGCTTGGTCGCCGGCGGCCAACTTATCCAAGTCGATTCCGGCCACTACGCTCTCCCCCAGCCCGTCACTAGCAAGAATATGGTCGTCGGGAAGCTCAGTATGCATCGCGATGGCTTCGGCTTCGTCCTTCCCGACCCCACTTCTCTCAATGAGTCGCTGAAATCCCGGCTCTCCGGTGATATCTTTATCCCTCCGCCAGCCGTTGGTACCGCCATGCACGGCGACCTGGTTCTGGTTGAAATCGTCAACGTCCGGCCCGACGGCCGCGCCGAAGGCCGCATTGTCCGCCCTGTCAACCGCGCTCATGCCACCGTCGTAGGCATCTTCCACTACGGCCCCCGCCGCAACTACGTCATCCCCATCGACCAAAAGATCTCGCAGGACATAACCATCCCCCCCGGCCTGGAGCGTCCAGAAGCGACATCCTCTGTGGCCCCTGTGCCCTCTGTGGTTGACGCTCGTTCCAAACTACAGAGAGCACAGAAGCCAAACGATCCTCACCGCGTCCTGGGCGAAGAAGCCGCCCGCCGCGCCAACTGGGACGATCTCGAAAATGTCGTCGTCGACGTCGAGATCACCGACTGGCCCAGCGCCACCCAAAATCCCCGCGGCAAAGTGGTCGAGATTCTCGGCTACCAGGACGACTTCGGCGTCGACGTCGAAATCATCATTCGCAAATTCCATCTTCCGCACCGCTTTCCGCCGGAAGTGTTGGCGCAGGCACAGGCTGTCGAACCAATCATCCCAGCCGCCGAAACCCGCACCCGCCGCGACTTCCGCGATTTCCCCATCGTCACCATCGACGGTGAGACCGCCCGTGACTTCGACGACGCCGTCACCGTCCGCCGTCTCGACAATGGCAATTTCGAGCTGCAAGTCCACATTGCCGACGTCGCCCAATACGTCACTCCCGGCTCCGCGCTCGATCACGAAGCCCGTCTGCGTGGCACCAGCGTCTATTTCCCTGACCGAGCCGTGCCCATGCTGCCGCTCGAACTCTCTACCGACATTTGTAGCCTGCGCCCGCAAGTCGATCGCCTCGTTCTGTCCTGCGTTATGGAAATCGACCACCACGGCGAAATCGTCAACTACGACCTATCCGAAGGCATCATCCGCTCCGCCGAGCGCATGACCTACACAGATGTTAGCGCCATCCTCGACGGTGACAGCGCCTTGCGCCAGCGTTACGCTCCCTTGATTGGCACATTTGAAATCATGCGCGACCTCGCCCTCATCCTCAACCGCAAACGCGAACGCCGTGGCTCCATCGACTTCGATCTCCCCGAACCCATCATCGAATTCGACGAACATGGTCTCATGAAGAGCATCACCCGCTCCGAGCGCAACATCGCGCATCGCCTGATTGAAGAATTCATGCTCTCCGCCAACGAATGCGTCGCCGGATATCTCGAGAGCCGCCGCATCGCTTCGCTCTACCGCATCCACGAAAAGCCCGACGCCAAACGTGTCTACGATTTCGAAGTCATCGCAGCCACTTTCGGCTATTCGCTCGGCGTCGGCCCGCTGCCCATTCAGCGCATGCAGTTCAAGTCCGACCGCCGCTCCAGCTACGGCACCGGCAAACGCCCCCGTGAAATCGAAATTCCCAAAGAAGTTCACATCACGCCACGCATGTACCAGAAGCTCACCGAAAAAATCGCCGGCAAGCCCGAAGAACGGATTCTCTCCTTCCTGATGCTGCGTTCTCTAAAGCAAGCCCGCTACTCAGAAGAAAATCACGGACACTTCGCCCTGGCCGCGCCCACCTACACCCACTTCACTTCCCCCATCCGCCGCTATCCCGACCTGATAGTCCACCGCATCCTAAAAGAAGTCCTGCAAGATGGTGTGGAGCGGGCGCCCTCGCCCGCTAAAGATCTGCGCCATCACGACGACACTCCCTCCCCTTGGTCCAAACGCCGCGACCACGCCGCCCACCGTGACGCGCTCACTCCCGTCACCGGCCCTATCTCACTCGACGAACTCCACGACATTGCCGAAGAATCCAGCCACTCCGAGCGCCGAGCCGACGAAGCCGAGCGCGATCTCATGGAATGGAAGAAAGTAAAATTCATGGAGGACCGTGTCGGCGAAGACTTCGATGGCCTCATCATCAGCGTCACCAAGTTCGGCTTCTTCGTCGAACTTACCGACCTCTTCGTCGAAGGCCTGGTCCCGCTCGCTTCGCTTACCGACGACCGTTACACCTACCACGAAAATACCCGTGAAATCATAGGCGAGCGCAGCGGCCGCATCTTCCACCTTGGCGAAAAGATCCGCGTGCTCGTCGACCGCATCGACCCCGTGGAAAAGAAAATCCAGTTCGCCATTGTCGAGGAGAAAAAAGAACCTCGTAAAGGCAAACGCCCCCGCGCTTCCCGGTAGAAAGCACTCTCGGAAGGGCATCACGGGAGGGCACAACTTCAGTCGTGCCGTAAATTGCGGATATGGATTGAGGCTTTAGAGGCTGAGGAAAACTATTGGTCCAACCAACGCGGTCGGGGGGCCCTAGTGTAGAATGACTCAGTCAGACCCTGCCGCCGCATTCTACCCGATGCCGCGGTTTTCCTATCGTCGGGACGTGGCTCAGCCTGGTAGAGCACTCGCTTGGGGTGCGAGGGGTCGGCAGTTCAAATCTGCCCGTCCCGACCATTTACTGCCCACCGTAGTCAGCTCTCCTTCGACCCCACCTCCATCAATCGCTTCGTCATCAGCACCAGCCCCAGAATCTGCGTCCACTCCGACACGATATTCCCCACCACTTGTCCCCACCGGCTGTTTGGGTTCATGGCCCTGAATGCCAGCACCCAAGCGATACCCGTCACTACTAGAAATATCGTCAACGAGTGCTCGCGCAGGAATTCCACCACTGGCGGCCGCATTTTTCCTTGCGGCTGCTTGCTCTCACTCGAGCCTTTCTCATAAAGGTGTTTGGTCATGACCACCGTCACCAGCACTCCCGTCCAATCCGCGATCGCATTGCCAAAGAACGAGCCGAGGTGGGTATCGGGGTTGGACACACAATAGAGCGCGATCAATAAAAGCACCACGCCCAACGCCGCCAAACTCAAGGAGTGTTTACGGAGGAAATGGTTAGGACTGCGACTCTGCTTCATGACCCTACTTTACTAGGTCATGACGGCATTCTATCGAAGGGTGTCGCACACAATATCCCGGCTATGGCTAGCGCTTTACCTTCACCTCTCGCCGCTTCCGCTCGACCGCACCTCTAAAATCGTCCAGGGGTTGACAACCGGCATGGCTGACCACGTCCACCAGGTACGAAAGCGCCTCTCGTTGGCTTCGACTTCTCTCGAAGATTGTTCGCACCGCCTCCGTGGTGGCCGCTCTCTCTACTTGTTCCCGAGAAATCAGCGCCGAATAGAAATGCTCTTTCGCGCCTTGTATTCGAACCCGGGTTGCAAAACCCGTCTCGCACAACTTGTTGAGAACTGATGCGACCGTGCTGTACGGGACACTCGATCCCAGTTTGCTATCCATCCGGTCAACCACATCTCGAATGCTGCTGCTACCGTGGTTCCAAAGCATTTCCAAGGTTTCGCGCAGAAGGGTACCGGGCGGCAAGGACAGATTTCTATCTCTAAGCTCAGCCATGAATCGGATTCGTCCCCCTGGTGGCTACTATCGTAATTGCAACTTAGTTGCATCTATACCGCGTAAATAAGTTTTCCCTGTAGCACCGGGTCGTGTCAATGTCCGCCATCATTTTGTGTTGCAAGGAAAATGCAACTACTTGCAACCAACCGCCGCGAGCGCGCGCAAGCTAACAAATTTCCTGTCTCCGGCCTGGCTTGCTCTGTGTCAAAAGCTTTCCTGCCGGTTTCGGGGCGATTTCCGCGTCCTCCCCGCTCCTGTTACTCTTATTACCTCACTTCAGCACGCACTGAATCGAAAAGATGCATCCAATAATTCAATGTCTGCACAAAACCCGATAAATTATTCACATCGTGTTCTCTCGCTCATTTTCCTCGCCGGGATCAGCCTTCTTCCCGCGGCAGCGCAGCAGTCCTCGACCGCTTCGCCGCAGACCGCTCCTCAGACTCCGTCATCGCCGCCACCAACTCAGCAACCTGCGACCCCTCAGCGTCCTCTCGGCGTCCTGCCGCAGTTTGGCGTCACCTACCAGCACGACGCCCCACCTCTTCGGACCAGCCAAAAATTTAGAGTGTGGTGGCGGACCGCTATCGATCCTGCCACGATCACGATTGCCGGGATCGAAGCCGGTGTCGGCCAGGCCGAGAACAGTTTCGGCGGCTACGGCCAGGGCGCGCAAGGCTATGGCAAGCGCTTCGGAGCATCCCTGGCCGATGAAGCTTCCTCCGGGTTCTTCAGCAACTTTCTCTATTCCACAATCTTCAAGGAAGACCCCCGCTATTTCCGCGTCGGGGAAGGCACCTTCAAGCATCGCTTCTGGAATTCGATAATCCAGGAATTCGTCTGCCACACCGATGCTGGAGGCCGGTCCTTCAGCTATGAGAACGTGCTGGGCGCATTCTCCAGCGGCGCTTTATCCAACGCCTACTATCCTGACAGCGACCGCGGATTCGGCCTTACCATGAGTCGCAGCGGCACCGCTTTGGCTCTCGGCAGTGCGGGTGGCCTGCTCAATGAATTTTGGCCCGACGTTCGAAGAAAATTGTTCCACAAGCACCAACCTCCAGCTGGGGATGCCGCGTCCTCGAACCAATGACCTCGACGCCTCGCGTCTTCCAGCCCGACCTGCTTCGCGACAAGCGCATTCTTATCACCGGCGGCGGCACCGGCCTCGGCAAAGCCATGGCGCAGCGCTTTCTCGAACTCGGTGCCACCGTTCACATCTGCGGCCGCCGTGAGGAAGTCCTGACCGCCACCGTCGCCGAACTCAGCCGCATCGCAAGCAAGATCCACTCCACATCTTGTGACGTCCGCGAGTTAGCGCGTGTAGAAGAGATGATCTCCACCATCTGGAAAGACGGGCCACTCGATATCGTGGTGAACAACGCCGCCGGCAACTTCATGGCGCGCACCGAGGAACTTACTCCGGGGGCTTTCGAAGCCGTTCTCGGTATCGTTCTGATGGGCACCATCAACGTGACCATGTCGTGTGGTCGCAAGTGGCTCTCCGCCAAACATCCGGGTGTCATCCTGAACATCGCCGCCACCTACGCCGATACCGGCTCCGCCTACGTCGTTCCTTCCGCCATCGCCAAAGCCGGAGTCGTCTCGCTCACGCGCAGTCTGGCCGTCGAATGGGGCAACCGTCGAATCCGCATGAATGCCATTGCTCCCGGCCCCATTCCCACCGAAGGCGCTTTCTCCCGGTTACTCCCTCGGCCCGAACTCGAAAACTCGCCCTCGATCGCAATCCTCTCGGCCGCTTTGGCACCGCCGAGGAGTTGGCAAACCTCGCCACCTTTCTGGTGAGTGACACCTCCGCCTATATTAACGGCGAGGTCGTCGTGATGGACGGCGGCGAATGGCTACAAGGCGCCGGTGAATTCAGCTCTTTAGGCCGGCAACTCACCGACAAGGATTGGGAACTCTTCAAACCCCGCAAAAGCAAGTAGCATTCGTGAGAGGAATACACGGGGGGCACGGCTTCAGCCGTGCCTCAAGAAACTATCTGATCGGGGCTTAATCCGCTGCGGAAAAAACCTAATTCGCCCTCCGCTCCGGCATCACCAACCACTTGAGCAACATGTTCACCACCGTGAGCACAATCCCGCCCACGAAGGCGGCCCCAAAGTTTCGAATATGGAAGCCGGGCACAAAAGCCGAAGCCAACTCCAACATCACTCCATTAATCACGAACCAGAACACGCCCAAAGTAAGAATCGTCAGCGGAAAAGTAATGACCTTCAGAAACAGCCCCAGAGTCGCGTTCACCAGCCCGATGACCACAGCAGCAATCAGCGCCGCTGCCGGCCCATCCACGTAAAATCCCGTTACCAACCGGGATGTAATCCACACCGCCAGCGCGGTAACGATCCAGTGCAGAAGCATTCGCATCGCCGAACCCCCTAGCCAACCAAAAGACTATACGGCGGCAATGCCAATGAGGCAACCGGGGAACACTAATTCACGCCTGCCGCTTTGCTTTCCAGCTTTTCGAACACTTCTTCGGCGCGCCGCAAAGCTTCCTGCACGTTGTCGCAGATATTTTCGCGGCCAATGACTTCCTCAAATTCGGCTTGGCGGATGAGTTGGGCGGGCTGCTCCCGCGCCCCGCACAGGATCAATACCCGCTTTATCGCATGCAGTTGGCGGGCGACCTCCTCCAGTGCGAAAAGACCGGTTGCATCCAACGCTGTCATATTGCGCAAACGCAGAATCACTACCGGAGGAAGGGTGTGGATGTCTTCCGTAACCACCGCCAGCTTGTCCGTGGCTCCAAACAAAAACGGTCCGTGAATGCGGAAGATAGTTGCATAGTAAGGAATATCTTTGTCCTGCAGGATATGAACCCGGCCGTCCTCGACGTAATCATCGGTGACCTGAGACACCGTGGTAGTGTCAGCAACTCGGCCTATGAATAGCAGCGCCGCCAGAATCATCCCAGCTTCGACCGCAACCGTAAGGTCGGCGAACACGGTGAGCGCGAACGTCACCAGCCATATGCTTATATCGGTCTTGGTCAGCTTGAGTAGTTGCGGGATCTCGCGCCACTCGCCCATGTTGTAGGCCACCACCATTAAAATGCCGGCCAGCGTAGCCATCGGAATGTAACTCGCCAGCGGCGCCGCAAACAACAGCACACAAAGCAGCGTCAGGGCATGAATCATTCCCGCAACCGGCGACTTCGCCCCCGCACGGATATTGGTCGCGGTACGCGCAATCGCCCCAGTCGCCGGCAATCCCCCGAACATCGGCGAAACAATGTTAGCCACGCCCTGCGCCATGAGTTCGACGTTCGGATTGTGATGGTCATTACTCATCCGGTCGGCGACCACCGCCGACATCAGCGACTCGATCGCTCCCAGCATCGCCACCGTGAACGCCGGACCGAGCAAACCATGAATCAGATCGGTGCGAAAATGCGGGATGGCCAGATGCGGCAATCCGCTGGGAATACCGCCGAACCGGGTCCCAATCGTTGCCACCGGGAGCTTTAGCACAACTGCCACCACCGTGGCTCCGAGCATCGCCACAATCGGGCCGGGGATGCGATTTGAAACCGCGCGGCAAGCCAGCATGCTAACCACGGTTCCCACAGCCAGCACAGTTGCCGCATACGACAGCGTATGGAAATTGGCTGCGATGGCTTCCATCCGGAGCCAAAATTCTCCCGGAACTTTCTCCAGCCTCAATCCGAAAAAGTCTTTGATTTGGGTGCTGGCAATCAACACCGCGATTCCGTTGGTAAAACCAATCACGATGGGACGGGGAATATACTTCACAGCAGTCCCCATGCCTGTCACTCCAAGGACAATAAGGATAACGCCCGCCATGACGGTACACATGAACAGGCCATCCACTCCGTGCAGAGCAACAATGCCCGCGATGACCACTACAAACGCGCCCGTCGGCCCGCCGATCTGAGTTTTCGATCCGCCGAGCGCAGAGATCAAGAAGCCAGTGACCACTGCGCAATAAATTCCCGCTTGCGGCGTCAATCCGGACGCAATGGCAAACGCCATGGCCAGCGGCAATGCCACCAACCCGACCGTAACCCCTGCAACCACGTCATGCAGAAACTTGTTCAAGTTGTAATCACGCAGGCACAGCACCGACTTCGGCAGCCAGCGCTCGCGCAGATTGATTCTCAGTGAGGTTGCAGCCAGGGAGCACGCTCCATCGGTAGTTTAATTATGACAGTAACAGGATGAGATTTCCTGTGACCGTCGTCACACTGTTGACGGGCGTTATTCCCAGGTGGCGGCATCGATCCGTTTGCCGGTCGTCAGATAATGATTGATCGCCGCTTGCCAGCTTTGCATCTTGTGTTGGAACCAACTCTCGTCGAACCGTTCCACTTCGCGGTTCCCCTCGGACGACAGGCCGGTATATGTGTATTGAATGTGCGCGGTCGTAGAGTCGTCGCTCGGCTCCAGGCGGATCCTTATCTGCGTCGCCACCATCCCCGCATCCACCCAGACAAATCCAATCCGGAATCTCTCCGCATCGTATTCCGTCAGCACCCACGTAGTCTCGCGTCCATCCTCTTCAGTAATGAACACACAACCGGCTTCCGCCACACCGGAAGCTGAGTAAATCAGCCGGTACCGCCAACCCGGTACCCACTCCGCCTCTCGCACCGGGCACAGCAAACGAAACACCGTTTCAGCTGGAGCAAAGTTAGTCTGCGTGTATTCGCGAGTAATCCGTCTTCCTTGAAATTCCGTCATCTATCTTCTCCTTAAAGTTGGGTTTCCTTTGTGTACCTTTGTGTCCTTGGTGGTTTATGGTTTCGCACTCCAAAAGAAAATGGCCCGCGCCAAAGGCACGGGCCGGATTTCGTCGAAAAAGAAACGGCCGGATCGATTGTTCGATCCGGCCTCGCTGAGTTCATTATCTCATAATCTGATTCAAAGATCAGCGCCTTTCTGCGCAAATCTGCGGCTTAAAACAAATTCCACAAAAACTGGTTGTAAACATCGTGGTGATACTGCACCTCCGGGGCCTTCACAAACGTCCCCAAAAGCCGAGGACACCGGTCCGCCGAAGCCTGTTTCAAGTCCGCATAACGGGCCTTCACATCTTCGCCCAGCAGCTTCGTAGTCCACTCGGCTTTCCGGAAGTTGGCCAGCGCATCATAAATGTTGTCCGGCAAATAGCGCTGCGCCTGGCGCAGGTTCTTGATCTTCGACGTCTCCCCATCCAGTCCCGTCTTAAAGATCGACAGCATCACCAAATACGGGTTCGCGTCCGGCGAAACCGAGCGCACCTCCACTCGCATGCTGCGCTCGTTGCCAATCGGAATGCGAATCATCGATCCGCGGTCCGTAGCCGACGCCTTGATCTGGTTCGGAGCTTCGAAATGCGGATCCAGCCGCCGATATGCATTCACGCTGGCGTTCAACAGCAGGCAGAGATCGTTGCCGTGAGTCAGAATCCGGTCCACGAATTCCCAACCCAGCTTGCTCAGCATCTCTTCGCCTTTGGGGTCCCAGAACAAATTCTTCCCGCCCTTGCTGATGGAAACATTGGTATGCATGCCGCTGCCGTTTACTCCCACTACCGGCTTCGGCAGGAATGAAACCGTGCACCCCATTCGTGTTGCCACTTGGCGGCAGATTAATTTGTAAAGCTGGATCTGATCTGCGGCTTGGACGACCTCCCCATAGCTGTAATTGATTTCAAACTGCGATGGCGCCACCTCCGGATGGTCCTTCTCATTCTGGAATCCCATGGCGCGCTGTACTTCGGCGGTGGTGTCGATGAACGTCCTCAGCACGTCTCCCGGCAGCGAGTGGTAATAACCGCCGGTGTTGACATACTCAAACTTTCCGGTCTCGTGATAACGCCGCTCCGCATCCGCTCCCTGAAACAGAAACCCTTCAATCTCATTGGCCGCGTTCAGCGTGTAGCCTTTTTTCTTGTGAAGCCCCTCGGCATATCCTTTCAAGATGCCCCGAATGTCGGCGGCATAGGGCTCGCCGTTCTTGTCGATCACATCCCCAAACACCAACACCTTGCCCGGCCCGAACACATCCGCCGGTCCCCAATAAAATGCGGGCCAGTCGATGCCCAGGCGCAAATCGCTTTCCCGCTGCGCCGTAAACCCGCGAATCGAGGAGCCGTCGAACGTCAAATTGTCCCAGCTATTAAGCAGAAACTTCTTGTCATAATCGAGCATGTGCAGACGGCCTTCAAGATCGCTGAACAACACCGTCACTGCCTTGATCCGCTTCTCGCGTTCCAGATAGTCAAGCCGCTCGTCCCGCACTTTACTCGCGGAGGCGCGGTTCTTGCGCGCTTCTTTCGCGCCCAGATTCATCTCTTCCAACTCGTCGTAGGGGATGGCCAGAAAGTTCCGCAGTTCGCTCGACATAGCTCTCCTTAAAGTTTGCCTGATTCGTTACACAATCTACTTTGGGGGACTAAAAAGGAACACCAAGAGTATCGTGGAGCCCACTCCGCTGCAAATCAAAAAAGATGATGGAGCATATTCAGGGAATTTATGAGTTGAGAGTGAGGCTCACAACCCTCCGTGCAACCGTCCGAAGACACGCGCCAGCATGACCGCCTGAACCAAAATGCCCGCCCCGAGCACCACCACGTGCGGCGTCTTGCGCAGATTGAAGCTGCCGACACGACAGACGAGCATGTAACCGACGGCAAGATTGAATAAGCCCCATAAGACATTGACCGTCGAAGACGACAAACCTTCCCCTGGCGGGTGTGCGAAAGGACTCTGGAAAGCATGCCCTGAAATTCCGTTGCCGAGATGGGGTAGAGCGTTCGCCAGGAACATGCCCCCGAAGAAGTACGCCAAATAGTGGTACCAGCGCATTGTCCCTCCATTCGTCTGCCCAACCAAATGCTACCCTAGGAATCGCTCACCATGAAACCATCCCGCTCAATCCTGCTGCGGATTTTGTACGGAGTCCTTATTGCCTACCTCGGCTTTGTCGGCCTCATCTGGTGGGCGATGCACCAACCCCCCGAAACTTTCGGCCGCGTTATGTCCCGCATGCCCGCCCCAGCGGCCTTTCTGCTCGCGCCCTTTGAAACCATGTGGACCCACGCCCGTGCCGGCGCTCTGCGTCCCGGCGACCCCGCCCCCGACTTTTCCTTGATGAAGCTCGACAAAACCGAGCGGGTGCAGTTGTTGTCGCTGACCGCGAAACAACCGGTCGTACTCGTCTTCGGCAGCTACACTTGACCGCCGTTCCGGAGGGAGGTTCCCGCCCTCAACCGTCTCTACGATCAATACCAGGGCCGCGTGGCGTTTCTCGTGGTCTACATTCTCGAAGCCCATCCCAGCGACGTCTGGCAGATGGAGTCCAATATCCGCGACCAGGTTGTCCTGGCCAGTCCCAAAGATGAAACCGAGCGCGCCACCGTGGCCGGAGCCTGCGTGCGCAAACTGGGAATCAAATTTCCCGCCGTGCTCGACGAATTCGGCAACACCGCCGAGCGCGCCTACACCGGCTGGCCCGACCGCCTCTATCTGATCGACTCCCATGGACGCATTGTCTTCAAGAGCCGCCCCGGCCCCTTCGGCTTCAACCCGCCAGAACTCCAATCCGCGTTGTCGCAGTTGCTGGGCAACTAACGGTCGGGTTTGTTTTATCCGCGTTTATCCGTGGAAATCCGCGGCGAAGACGTTTCTTCTCCGTGTCCAGCCCCACACAGCGTGTCCAGCCAGCCGCAGCGATTCTTCCCCTGCCCGACGCTAAACCGCGCAGATTCAACCCGCTTTCTCTTGGTCACCCTCGTGCTTTTTCACCAACGACTGGCAAGACCAGCACAGGAGGCCACACATATGTCGCAGTTCACTCAACTCAATCTGCAAAGCACTTCAAACTCGAAATCACAACCCAATGTCCCACGCTCCGAATTTGTCGGAAAGCAGACGATTGCATTGTTTGCCGGTGCCGTGCTCGCCACAGCCCTCGTCGGAGGTCTTTTGCTCGAAACCAGCGGCTGCTCACGGGAGAACGACACCGCCGTCAGTTCCACCATCCAGCACCCCATTACCCAAACCACTACTAATGCTCCAACCCCAATTCAAGAAGCCACGACCATTCCCGCAACAATTCCCGCCGCTAAGAAGATCGTGAAGAAGCGTCCCACCACATCGCTCTACGCCGATAAGAATTACGGCGTCTCCTTCAGTTATCCCAAACGCTACACGTTGAAGCCCGTCGACAGCACGAAGCCTGACACCACTCAACAGTCGGTCATGAACTTCGTCCAACCCGGCGGTTTGGACGTAGTCACTGTCGAACTGCCGAAGAACTCCTATCCCCACACCGACTTCAATTCCGCATCATTCAACGTCAGCGTGAACCCAGCCCTGACCGCGGAACAATGCAGCCAGTTCGCACTGCTACAGCCCGCCTCGACCAGCCAACCTGCGATCGTGCCCGCGAAGCTCACACTCGCCGGTCTGGATCTCGTAGCCATGGAAGCCATCAGCGGCCCCGAAACCAGCCAGTCCGACGCCAAGTATTACCACGCCTTTGTCAACGGCGCCTGCTATGAGTTCTCGCTCGGACTCTCGACCCAGGCCCAAGCCAAAGACGACCAACCCAGGGAAAACGAAGACCCAGCGCCGGCCGTTGATCGCACTGCGGTCTTCCGCCGCCTGCAGAGCATCCTGGCTACGGTGAAGATCGAATCCGTGGCCGCTCCCGCCGTCACCGCCACCGAGCCCGTGATTCCTGCAACTCCAGCAACTCCGGTTCCCGACGTTGCCTCCAAATAATCCATCTGGGTGCCCCGTTCCTGGCGCGTCCTTTGCGCGAGGGGCGGGGACCCACACCCGGCACAATCACGCCTTTTTCGCATGGACACCCTCTACTATTCAGGATAATATTCCCACTGCCGCTAGTCGGCCCGCCCCGCGCCCCTCCCGGCGCCAGCGGACGCAAAACCCAGGTCGAGGACATCAAATGATTTCTTCCCGTCGCAATATTTGCGCGCTGGTCATTTTCATCACCGCGCTGGTTCTTTCCGCTCACGCTCAATTTACTCTGGTTCAGATCAGCACTGACAACTTCACGAACTCTGACAGTGTCCACAAGACCGAAGTTGAGCCTGATTCCTTTGCCTGGGGATCCACCATCGTCATGACCTATCACGTGGCCCGCCGTCCGGGTTCCATCGGATGGGGCAGTGCTGACGTCGGCTTCTCTACCTCCACCGACGGCGGCAAGACCTGGGTCTATGGCTACCTGCCCGGGCTGACCGTCAATTATCAGGAAGGCACTTACGGCGCCGCCGCCGACCCCTCTGTCGCCTACGATGCCAAACACGGCGTGTGGATGATTTCAACTCTTCCGCTGGTGGGCTTGAATGGCAACTCGCAATACATCGGTGACGTAGCCGTCAGCCTGTCCACTGATGCCATCCATTGGGGCAACCCCATCCCCATCGACACTACCCATCTCGACGACAAGAACTGGACCGTCTGCGACAACAATTCCTCCAGTCCTTATTACGGCCATTGCTACACCGAGTGGGACCAGGCCTATGGCAGTGGCGACGTCCTCATGAGCACCTCCACCGACGGCGGCCAAACCTGGGGACCCGGTAAAGCCTCTGCGGATCAAGCCGGCGGCCTCGGCGGCGAGCCTCTCGTCCAACCCAACGGCACCGTGATCGTTCCCTTCGATGGCTACGTCGGCATCGAGGCTTTTCGTTCCACCAATGGCGGGGCTTCCTGGAACTCCAGCGTAACTGTTGCCGACATCGACGAGCATCTCGACGCCGGCGGCATCCGTAATCCCGGCCTGCCTTCTGCCACTATCGACGGCTCCGGCAAAGTTTATGTCGTCTGGTCGGATTGCCGTTTCCGTACCAACTGCGCTGCCAACGACATTGTGATGAGCACTTCCACCGACGGCCAGACTTGGTCCGCGGTCTCCCGTATTCCCATCGATCCCGTTGCCAGCACCGTAGATCACTTTCTTCCCGGCATCGGCGCCGATCCCGCCACATCTGGCCCGAGCGCTCATCTGACCGCGCTCTATTACTATTACCCGGTCTCAAACTGCGGCAATTCCTGCAAACTGGAAGTCGGCTTCTCCAGTTCTCTTAACGGCGGCACTACTTGGAGTGAGGGCACATTCCTGGCCGGGCCTATGCAACTCAGTTGGCTGCCGGTCTCCGATGACGGCCCCATGGTCGCTGACTACATCAGCGTCTCCTATACCAACGGCCTGCCCTTTGGCGTGTTTGCAGTTGCCACCGCTCCAACGGGCAGCCTGCTTAACGAATATATGTTCACCACCAAGCAGCCCTTATTCGCCCCGACCATTGCCTCCATTTCCAGCTCGAAGGATGACAAGCCCGTGCGCGGCGCACATTCCGACTACGCACGCAAGGCCTACTATGATGATGGCCACCACTTCCCCATCCCCGCATCGCGGAAGAAGACAACCGGGAATTAGCCCGGGACTTATTGGCGTGGGGAAATGCTCGTGTGCGGCGGACACCTTGTCCGCCGCATTTGATTTTGAACTGGAACGAATTTAGGCTTGATGGATCCCCACCGACCGTGTGGGCGCACCCGCCCACAGCTTGCCCTGTTTTGCCGAAGCCCTGAGCGAAGTCGAAGGGGAAGTCGAAGGGGCTGTCCAGTCGAGTGTCCCTTAAGACATAGAACTACTAGCCGGACTTTGGCAACCCGCGTCTAGTCCCATCGCACTACTGCGTGACCGTCTTCACCGCATCGCCGGTCTTGAAGCCCGATCCTGAGACCGCTGTACACACCGCGGAAATATCGTCTACGTCAGTGACTTTCACCACTCCCACCTGCGAAGCCAGCCGCCGAATCACCTTTCCCGTAGACGGATCTTTAATCTCCTTGGTAACGCGCTCCACATTGAGCTGATCCCCGACTTTGACCCCATTCTTCGCGCCGACATTGAGGATGATCTGCCCGCTGTCTACCGCCGCGACTAAGCCTTCAACAACAATCGTCCGGGCCACAAGCTTGTCTTTGTCGGCGATGACTTCCTGGCTCATGCTGTCAACCGCAGCCTTTACCGCTTCGCCGATGATTGTGCTCTGAAAATCGCTGCTCCCGAAGTCGGCAGCCCCACCACCACCGCCATGCCAGTTGCCGCCTCCGCCGAGCAGTGAGGTGCTCTCGCGCGCCGATTCTCCCTTGCCTTCCGCCACTCCCAGGATTTCGCCAGTGTCAATGTCCACGATGCGGGCGGTCATGGCTACGATCGCCTTCGATTTCTTGTGCCCGACGCCGCCGATCCCGAATCCGCCCCAGTTTCCGCCGCCGCCGCCGATATTCGTGTTCTTGGTCTCATTGCCGAATTGCGTGATGCTGCCCACAATAATGGCATCCACGCCCAGCAGTTTCCCGATCTTGGCCGCCGAGTTCGGGTCGGCACGGTCGCTATTCGAAAAGTTCTGCTCTTTCAGGATCTTATCCAGCGCCTTGCGTTCGATCACCGAGTAGCTTCCGTCTTTCACCAGATCCGTCACCAGTAGATCGGAAATGCCCTTGCCCACATCAACATCCTGGCCGAAGAGCGCCGCTACGCTGCTATGCACCGTGGCATAGTCGAAGTCGAAAATGGCCACTCGCTTCTTGCGTCCGGTCGCGGGCGGGGGAGTCTGTGATGGAACTGCGGGTGCCGCGGCAGGCGCCTGCGCCTTAGCCGCAGGCATCAAGCCCGCTAAAATGGCCAGCACCACTAAGCACAACACAGCGTTTCTCATGTATCGCCTCTTAGGAAAAGATTAATTGGACCCAACGACCCGCGCCAGCAGGCTAACTCCGGGTGCAAATCTTGTCAACCCGAAAGCCTTCCCAATATGGAAGAATGAACATGGATAAGCATTCGCAAATCATGAAGAAACTCCGTGTCGGAATCCTCTTCGGCGGGCGTAGCGGCGAGCATGAAATCTCTTTGCTCTCGGCCGCCTCCGTATTCAACGCTATCGACAAAAGCAAGTACGAAGTCGTGCCCATTGGCATCACCAAACAGGGCCGCTGGGTTACGGCAGTTGATGCCGAACGCCTTTTGCAAGGCAAAGCTGCGAATCACGAGGAACGTCATCTCCGCGCTGGCGATCCTGAAACGACTTCCGCCGCTGCTGTCCTGGCCAGAGGCGAGTCGGTCATAGTGCCGCCCGAACCACATCAGCCGGGCAGCTCATTGGCGCCCTTCCAGACCGACAACCCCATGGTTCGCCGCGCCGCCGACCGCGCCATCAACGTCGACATTATTTTCCCCGTGCTGCATGGCACTTTCGGCGAAGACGGCACCATCCAGGGCCTGCTGGAGCTCGCCGATCTCCCATACGTGGGCGCCGGAGTCCTGGGCTCCGCCGCTGGCATGGATAAAGACATCATGAAAGCACTATTCCACGCCGCCGGCCTGCCCATCGTGAAACACGTAACCGTCTTGCGCAGTGCTTGGGAAACCGAACCCAAGAAGGTCCAGAAGCTGGTCGAGAACAAGCTGAAATATCCCGTGTTCGTGAAACCCGCGAACCTGGGATCGTCTGTAGGAATCTCAAAAGCCCACGATCGGAAAGAACTCGGCCCCGCCATCGCCGAAGCCGCCCGCTTCGACCGCAAGATTGTCATCGAGCAGGGCGTCGGCGGCCGCAAACACAAAGCCCGCGAGATCGAATGCGCAGTTCTCGGCAACGACAAGCCGGATGCCTCGGTGCCCGGAGAAATTGTTCCCGGCCAGGAATTCTACGACTACAACGCCAAATATCTCGACGAAGGCTCGCAACTCATCATCCCCGCCAAACTGTCGAAGCCCGAGACCAAACGAGTGCGCCAACTGGCCATCGCTGCTTTCAAAGCCGTGGACTGCTCCGGCTTGGCTCGCGTCGATTTCCTCATGGATCCTGGGGTAGGGAAAAAACCTCGCAAAATCTACTTGAATGAAATCAACACCATGCCCGGATTTACCTCCATCAGCATGTATCCCAAGCTGTGGGCCGCCACCGGCGTGACCTATCCCGAAATCATCGAGCGCCTGATTCAACTGGGTCTGGAACGCCACCAGGAAAAAAAGAAGAACCAATACAGCCGCTAACCCCGGCTCGGTGGTCACTGTACCTCCGTGATCCTCCGTGCCCCCTGTGGTTAGGGTTTTGCCTTGCGGGAACTAACTCGGCTGCGCTATCATCTAACTAACCGGTTAATTAATATGCCACCCGTCAAATCCCGTCTCGGCACTCGTGGCCGCCCCGAACAAAGCCGTGCCGCCATCCTTCAGGCCGCGGTGCGCGAGTTCTCCCGCGAAGGCGTGGCCGGCGCCCGTATCGACGCCATCGCCCGCACTGCCCGCGTCAATAAAGCCCTGCTCTACTATTATTTCAAGGATAAAGAAGCCCTATACTCCGCCGTCCTCGACCACGTCTTCGGAGGCCTTACCACCGCCGTCAACACGGCTTTCGCCCTGAACGTTCCTCCCCGCGAAAAGGTTCTGGCATACGCCAGCGCGCACTTTGACTATGTTGCCAGCCATCCTCTGTACCCACGCATTGTCCAAGGAGAAATGATGAGCGCCGGGCGTAACGGCTCCAGCCATCTCCACCGCATCGTGCAACAATATTTCCACCCCCTGACCCGTCAACTCATACAGGTGCTCACAGAGGGCATGGCAGCCGGTGAGTTCCGCTCCGTTGATCCTATGCAGGTCGTTCCCTCCATCGTCGCGGTGATCGTTTTCTATTTCATCAATGCTCCGGCAATGCGCTCTATGACCGGCATTGATCCGCTGGAACCGAAGCGGGTGGCGGCCCGGCGCGCTGCCGTGCTGGATTTCATCTCCGCCGCTCTGATGCCCCAGTCTCCTTCACGGCGCAAGGGATCCCGCAAATGAGCCGAAATTCGCAACTCGCCGGTAATGCGCCGTCATTCGCCGAAAACGTCGCGACCCATCAGCCATCGATCGCTAACCTTTTCTTGTCGGGAATCGTATTCATGAACAGGGTAGCAAACTCAGGAGTTCAATCATGAGTGTTCGCAATAAATTTCTAATCATTCTCGGAGTCATATTCAGCGCCGCGCTGACCTACTACTTCATCTCCACGCCTTCCAATAAGGACCTGATCCTCATCGGCACCGTGGATTCGAACCAGGTCATCGTCAGCCCGCAGGTTAACGGTCGCTTGGCCAAACTTCTCGTCGATGAGGGCACTCCAGTCAAGCAGGGAGACCTCATCGCCGCGCTTGATCCCTCTGAACTCGAGGCCGAAGCCAGCGCCGCCGCCGCCACCATCGACAGCATGAAGTCCAAGGTCGCCGAGACCCATTCCACCCTCGAAGCCATGCAGGGTTCCACTTCAAGCGGCGTCAGCAACGCGCAGGCCCGCCTGGAATCCGCGCGTGCTCAGTTGCTTCAGGCGGAAGCCACGCTGGTGCGCACCCAAAGCGACAGTCGCCGCACCATCGAACTAGCTGGCCAGGGCGTCGCCTCCGACCAGGATAAGGTTCAGGCCGAATCCAACCTGGCCGCACAAAGGGCTCTCGTGCAGTCGTTGCAGCAGCAGGTCAGCGCCGCCGAAGCCGATCTCAATACCGCCATCGCGAATACCCATCAGGCCCACGCCGCGCAAAGTACGGTCGAGTCCACGCGCGCCCAATTGACCAATGCTGAAGAACTGCTTAAGCAGTCCGAGGTTCGCCTCGGCTACACCAAAATCTATGCGCCCATCACCGGAACTGTCTCGGTGCGTGCAGCCCGCGAGGGAGAAGTCCTAAACATCGGACAGCCCATCGTCACCATCGTCGACCTCAGCGACACCTGGGTGCGCGCCGCCGTCCCCGAGACTGAATCCGACCACATCGGCCTCGGCGACACGCTGCGCATTCGCCTCCCCGGAGGCACCTTCACTTCAGGAAAAGTATTTTTCAAGTCCGCCGAAGCTGACTTCGCTACCCAGCGTGACGTCAGCCGCCGCAAGCGCGACATCCGTACCATCGTCCTCAAAGTGCGTCTCGAAAATCCCAAAGGTGCATACGTGCCTGGCATGACCGCTGAAGTGCTGGTCTCTCCGCAGCAACTCAAAGGCACCGCCCAGATGGATGCCTCCGCGGAGCGTCGTCCATGATCTCTGATCTCGGTAGCGGCAGCGAATCGACCGTTGTACCCACGAACGGGCACGACTCCACACCCGCTGTAAACGCCATCGAAGTCGATCACATCGTCAAGAAGTACGGCGACTTCACGGCCGTTGACGACGTCAACTTCACGGTGCAGGAAGGCGAAATCTTCGGCCTGCTCGGCCCCAACGGCGCCGGCAAGTCAACCCTCATTCGCATGATGACCACGCTCATCCCCATCACCGCCGGCTACGCCCGCATCCTCGGCCACGACGTGCAGAAAGAACCGGACGCGGCCCGCCGGCTGATGGGCGTAATTCCGCAAGCCCTGACCAGCGACCTCGACCTAACCATCGAAGAGAACCTGAACATCTACGCCAAGCTCTACGATGTTCCCGCGAAGAAACGAAAAGAAGCCATCGACGAACTGCTGCAACTGGTCGATCTCACCAAGTGGCGTTCCGCCCAAACCAAAACTCTGTCCGGCGGCATGCGTCGCCGTCTCGAAATCGCTCGCGGCTTGGTCCACAGTCCCCGAATCTTCTTCCTAGACGAACCCACCACGGGACTCGATCCCGTCTCCCGCGTGGCCGTCTGGGAGATGCTGACCAACATCAAGAGTCAGCGCAAACTCACCATTCTCATCACCACTCACTACATGGACGAAGCCGACCGCCTCTGCGACCGCATCGCCATCGTCGATCACGGCAAACTCGTCGCCCTCGACACTCCGCCCGCGCTGAAAGCCAGTGTCCCCGGATCGAACGTAATCGAAGCCCAATTCCTGAACGCCCCCGCCGACTGGGAAGATCAGCTGAAAAAACTGAGCGATGTAACTTCCGTCCAACACGAAGGCGCGGGCATGTATCGAATCCTTACCGGAAATGGCTCACAAACCACCACCGAACTTGTGGAATCCGCGGTTAAAGAGAGAGTCGGCGTCAAATCCCTTTCTGTACAAAACACCACACTGGACGACGTATTCGTCCACTACACCGGACGGCAGTTGCGCGATGAACTGGTGAAAGCCTTTGCCTTCGTCATGCCCGCCAGACCAGGATTGCAACCATGAACCACATAATGGCAATCGTAGAACGTGAAATGCGGAAGTTTTTCCGCTCTCCGGCGCTGATGATGGCGTCCATGATTTTTCCGTTGGTGCAGCTCATCGTGCTGGGCAATGCCTTCGGCGGCAAAATCCGCGATGCACGCTTGGGACTCGTCGACCAGGACGGCGGAACCCAGGCGCTCAAGATCCGCGAAGCCTTCGACTCCGTGCGCTCTAACATGCGCACTTTCGAGCCGGTCTATTACCACGATCCGAAAACCGCCATGAACGACGTCCGCAACGGCAAAATCGATGGCGCGGTTATCATTCCTCCTCAGTATTCGCGCCGTGTCTATGAGCAAGACCAGCCGCGCATCGCTCTCGTCGTCGACAACACCGACAACTTCATGAGCTCCGCGCTCGAGGACGAGCTCAACTCCATCACCACCGCGTTGAATCAGCCCACGGTCACTCCGCGCATCCTGCAGCAAACCGTGTTGCAGATTGTGGAGCTTTATCCCTACGTCGAATACATGAAGTACCTCCTGCCCGGCTCCATCGCCCTGGCCATGTTTGTTTCCGTGATGATCGGCGGTGGCATGCTCTACATCGACGACAAAGCCCGAGGCGTCCACGAAGGTTATCTGGTCACACCCATCACTAAGACCGAACTGGTATTCGGCCTCAACGGGGCTGGCGCCATCAAAGCCGTCATGACCGGAGTGGTCATTACCATCATCGGCTCCTTGCTGGCTGGCGTTGGCACTTTGACCAATCCCGTAACCGTGATTGGCCTGTTCATCATGATCGTGCTGACCTCGCTCGCCTTCAACACCATGATGTTCTTGATGATGGTCCGCGTCGAAGACCCACTGGTGCCGCGCGCGATTTTCGGTATCCTCAACACGCTGCTGTTTTTCCCCAGCGGCTCCATCTATCCCATCCAGGCTTTTCCCTGGTGGCTGCGCGCCATTGCCAAAGCCGACCCCTTCACCTACGCCATCCACGGCTTCAAGTCGCTGCTGTTGAAAGAAACCGGCCTGAGCGCCATCGTCCCCGACATGATTTATCTCTCCATCTTCGCCTTCGTAACCCTGGCCATCGCCACGCCGTTATTTAAGAGAACCCTGTAAATCATTCACCGCCAAGAGCGCCGAGAAGTTGCCGTGTTTTCCTCCGTGAGACTCTGTGTCCTCTGTGGTTAAGATTTTGATCGTAGGTTAGACAGAGATATCTCCGCGATCTCGCAGCGCTCGGCGGTAAAAGCTTTTAGTTCAAGGCCGCCATCGGCTATGCTGTTACCAGCATGACCCTGCTCGACGCCAAACCCTACGACGCGACTCGCAGCCGCCGCCTCCGCAAGTTGATCGTGATCCTGGTTGTGGTCTTGCTGTTCGGCACCTGGCTGACCTACCACTTCAGAAACTACCCTGAACGTATCGCCGTGAACCGCTTCTTCGCAGACCTGCAAAAGCAAGACTACGAATCCGCCTATGGCGTCTGGTTTCACGATCCCGCCTGGAAACAGCATCCGGAAAAGTACGCAAGCTATCCCTTCAACGATTTCTACCGCGACTGGGGCCCCGCCAGCGAATGGGGCGTGATCAAATCGCACGCCGTCGATTGCTCGCTCAGTCCCGGCTCCGGCAGCGGTGTGATCGTACAAGTCACCGTGAATGGCCGCGCCCAACACGCCTATGTCTGGGCACAGAAATCCGACAAGACGCTATCCTTCTCCCCAAGCGAAATCGAGTGCGGTAACTGGTGGACCTGGGTCGTGGAGTAGCAGGAACCCGATCACTAGGGCCTTCAAACCGAACCCAAAGCATCCCGCAACTCCGCTTGCGCCGCCCGTCGACATTGTCTATCCTGTTCTCGGCCTTTGCGGGAGGCCGTCGGTCCGCGTAAAGGGCGCAGCCCACTCACTAGCAGTTTCAGTTCAACCTGACTTCCAGCCCGAAAACTACGCGGACAGCGGGCGATCAAGGAAGGAAGGTTCTATGAGCGACACTCCCAATCGTCCTGCCTACTCCGCCGGCAAACTTCCCGCCCGCGCAAATCTCGAACACCTGAAGAACGAAGCCAAACAACGCCTCAAGGCCATGCGTTCCCACAGTCCTGCGGCGCGCCTTTCCGAGGCCCAACTGCTGGTCGCGCGCAGCGACCATCCTTTTTCAGCATGACGCCATCGTGGATCGCCCGCCCTACGACTCGTACGCATGGGAACCGGCGGCCATGGTCAATTCAACCGATGTCGCGCGCGTCCTGCTTGAACACGGCGCGAATCCAGACTGGCGCGATGACCATGGCAATACCGTGCTCCATCGCGTAATCACCAGCCGCATCGTCGTGGACCCCGCGAAGTTCATACAACTCCTGCTCGACTCCGGCGCGGACGCGAGCCTTCGAAACCGTGAAGGACACACGCCCCTCGATGAAGCCGAAGCTCTGCTTCAGGCGAGGAAGAACGCGGAAACTTACTTCCCAGTTCGCCCCATAGGTCCGAAGCGATTGGAACAAACCATAACGATTCTTCGCCCACAGCTGGAGTAAAGCGTCCTGACGCCTAGGAACGGTTGCCTCGCGCTCAATGCCAGAAGGGAATGAGGGTTCTCCGTTTTGCGAAGCGTGAGAAGCCGGTGCCAGCACCACAGGTGCTGGCGTTCCTGCTCATTTTGGCTCTTCCTTTTCGTTCGGCGGCTGCTTCTTGGGAGGTGTCTTCGGTTTGGCCTCCGGATGCGGTGCCTGCCTTTCAGCTTCCGGTCTAGTGGGCTTGGCTTCCGTCTTCGGAGCTGGGCGCTGCGGAGCGGCACTCTTCTGCTCGCGCTGTGGCGCCGGCCTTGTCTGCATCTGCCCTTTTGGCTGGGGTACAGGCCTCGTCTGCGGTTGAGGGCGCATCGGCTCCGCCGGGCGCGCTATCGCAGCCGTGTGGGCAGGCACAATCGGAGCAATCGGCTTGCCTTCAGGGATGGGTTTCGTCGCCGCAAGCACCGCGGGACGGCCATGATTGACCGACGCGAATTGCTGGCGATTCTGTGCCGCCTCCTGCCGGTGCTGCAATTGCGTGCTCATCGGAGGAATGCGCTGCTCACGGATCGCGGCGACTTCTGTCGGCAGAGGCCGGCGAGTAATCCCTCCAGGTCCGTTGAAGCTGGAACGGTTGTTCGTGATATTGACGGTGGTGTTGTTGATGACGACCGTATTCGTGATTGTGCGGTTATAAACCTGCACATTGGTGACGGTCACATTGTTTACGGTACGGTTATAGTTGAAACGACTTCCGTTCCAATACCCTCCTTGATAACCGACGCCGATATAGCCGAACCCATAATTAATGCCGCCGTAGTAGCCGATGTGGCGACCCCAAAAACCGTAGTTGTAGCGGTATACGCCGCCGACATAGCCCCAATATCCCGGCGTCCATAGATAGCCCACCTCGGGTGGACGCGTCCAGGCCCCAGGCACCCAGTAGTAGCCTTGAGGAGCATAACTCCAATATCCGGGCGTCCACAGATAGCCATCGCCAGGGCAATCAGGCTGCGAATATTCCGGCAGCGGCGGCGGGGGCTGCGTGGCCTGAAGCACCGGCTGGCCGTAGCTGCTATCCTCGGCCTCGTAATTGTCGCTGGAAGTAGTCTGGTCTGACGCAGGCTGATTGTTCTGCTGCGTCGCCTGGGCCGGCTGCTGCTGATCGTTGGTACCGCTTGTCTGGGTCGCTGAAGTCGGCGCTAGGTTGGCTGCTGCTGCTGGATCCTGCGACTGATCGGTCTGCGCCGGTTGATTCTGGCCGCTCGTGTCCTGGGTTGGATTGCTCTTGCATCCCACATATCCAAGTGTCGTTGCAATGAATACGACTGCCAGAACTATACGAAACGATGCTGCACTGATTTTGCTCATAGGAGTGTTCTCCCTAAGGTTTAGGATACAGGACTTTCGAGTCGATTCCTTACGCGGCCGCCATCCCCTCGACCGCCTTCTGCAGCGAAGCCTCATCGCCCACATTCAGCGCGGTCCTCGACCGGTCGATCTGCCGCATCAAGCCGCACAACACCTTCCCCGGCCCGACTTCAACAAACGTCTGCACTCCTTGCCCAATCAAATCTCGTATCGACTGCTCCCACTTCACCGCTCCCGTAACCTGTCGCACCAACGCGTCCCTACCGTGTTCGCCGTCGATAATGAATTCCGCAGCCACGTTGCAAACCACGGGAACCGCCGGCTTTTTAAATGTCAGCGCCGCCAAATCCACCGCCAGCCGGTCCTGCGCCGGCTTCATCAGTGAACAATGAAATGGTGCGCTGACTTGCAGCAGCACCGCCCGCTTTGCGCCACGCTCACTGGCCAGCTTGGCGGCACGCTCGACCGCAGACTTATGTCCCGAGATCACAATCTGGTCCGCCGAATTAATATTCGCGGGTTCGCAAACTTCACCGTCGGACGCGTCCTTGCACACTGCGGTGACCTTCTCCAAGTCCATCCCCAGAATTGCAGCCATAGCACCTACGCCGACAGGAACTGCTTCCTGCATATACTTGCCGCGATTGCGCACCGTCCGCACCGCATCTTTAAAACTCAAAGTGCCCGCCGCCACATGTGCCGAGTACTCACCCAAGCTATGCCCGGCAACGAATCCCGGGCGCAACCCTTTCTCCGCCAACACCCGAAACGCCGCTACTGACGCCGTCAGAATCGCCGGCTGAGTAATCTCCGTAAGCCGAAGTTGTTCTTCAGGCCCTTCAAAGCAAAGCTGGGAAAGTTTGTATCCGAGAGCTTCGTCGGCCTCGTCAAACGCCTTCCGGGCGACCGGATATTTGTCGGCTAATTCTTTCCCCATGCCGACCGCCTGCGATCCCTGCCCCGGAAAAAGAAATGCAATGTTGGATGATGAAATTGGCATTGAAAGAATGATGCTCGCTAAACGCTGGCTGCCACCGCCGGTCGAATCGCCGCCAGTTCCTTCTCTATTTCTCCATTGATCTGGTGCCCGGCAAACTCCGCCGCCACGCGAATCGCATTCTTAATCGCATTCGCATTCGACGATCCGTGCGTAATCAGGCACACGCCCTTCACTCCCAGCAGCGGAGCGCCCCCGTATTCGGTGTGGTCCAGGCGCTTCTTGAAATCGGCAAACGCGCTGCGCGAAAGTAAATATCCCACCTGCCGCGTGATGGTGGCTTTCAGCGACTCCTTCAGTGTGTAGCGCACCAGGCTGGCCACACCTTCTGAGATTTTCAGCGCGACATTCCCCACAAACCCGTCGGCCACGATCACATGCACTTCGCCGTTGTACAGGTCGCGGCCTTCCACGTTACCAATAAAATTCAAGCGCAGCTGCTTCAACAACTGCATTGCTTCCTTGGTGAGATCGTTGCCTTTACTCTCTTCTTCCCCAATCGAAAGCAAACCTACTTTCGGACGCTGCGTGCCAAACATGGTGCGATAGTAAATTTCTCCCATCACCGCAAACTGTTCCAGGTTTTGCGCTGTGCAATCCACATTGGCCCCAACATCAAGCAGCGCCGCTGCCGTCCCTTGTATCGTAGGAAACACTGCGGCCAACGCCGGGCGGTCCACACCTGGAATCGCTCCCAGCACCATTTTGGCAGTGGCCATTGCGGCGCCAGTGTTGCCCGCAGTTACGAACCCGGCCGCCCGCCGATCACGCACCAGCCGCAGCCCCACGCGAATCGACGAGTCACGCTTGGCGCGCACCGCCTGCACCGCTTTATCTTCCATGGTGATGACTTCGCTGGCGTGAACAATCTCAATGGGGAGTTCGCCGGCGCTGGGATGGCGCGCCAGTTCCTTACGGAGGATTTCTTCCGGACCCACCAGCAGGACACGAACGTCATAGTGCCGCGCCGCCTGGATCGCACCTTCGACCTCAGGCTTGGGCTTCCGGTCTGAACCCATCGCGTCCAGGGCTATGACGCTTGGCATGGAGTTGCGGCTAGCTGGCTTCCTTGACTTCCACCACTTCGCGGCCTTTGTAGTAGCCACATTTGGCGCAGACCCGATGCGGCAGCTTGCGCTCGTGGCAGTTCGGGCATTCTGAAAGCGAACGGCTGGTCAGAGAATCATGGGCGCGACGACTCCCGGTCCGCGCTTTGGAGTGTCGCCGTTTTGGATTAGGCATTAGATTTCCTCTCTAAATATCATTGTCATTCCGAGCCGTCCGCAGGCGCGTAACACCGCAGGAACCTGCTGCTTTCCGCAGACTCATTCCTCTAACTTACTCCGCAACTCCTTCAACCCCGACCATCGCGGATCTTCCACCGGCTCTGCGCATGAGCACTGCTTCTCATTCAGATTGGCCCCACACTGCGGACACAATCCTTTGCAATCTTCGCGACAGATGGCTCTCAAGGGAACCGCCAGCAAAACCTGCTCCCGCAGCACATCCTCCAGTTGCAAGCCTTCCCCTTGATAATAACTTATTTCCGCCTCGGCGCTGGTCACTGAAAGCTCTTGCCGTCCGGCATCGGCCCCCAGCGGGCGATACAGAAGATCGAAACTGTGCTTTACGTCCGCAACCACCGGCTCCAGGCAGCGGGCACAATCCGTTTCCAGCTGCACAGCCAACTCGCCGTCCAATCGTATGTCCTTGATTGTCTGATGTTTCCCGTGCCGCTCCTCGACCAGTTGAGCCCGGCCACTGGCCCGCAACCGGTTGATCTGCCGGAAATCCGGTCCCAGATCAATCGTACCCGGAGCGAGTTCCTCCCGGAAATCTACCGGATGCAGCTCCAACTCACGGATTTCGATGAACATCGCGACCTCCGCGCCCCCTACTCAGTATCGCTCACGACGCGGAGCACGCTCACAGGCGTAACTTCTCTCGGGAGCGAGACTTAAGAATAAAGGCCAGCGGAGCAGGGTGTCAAGAAACCGATGCAATTACGACCCTTTGCTCGCTGCACACTTGCCAGTGAAGTGGCTGGGGGCAATGTGAGAACGCCTCCGAGGTGTAAGATTCCGCCATGTTCGCTCCCTTCTACGCTCTGTACATCATGATCCTGGTGATCGGGATTGCAATCTGGGTCGTGATCCGGAGATTCGACCGTTAAGGTAGCGCAGCCGTCCGGCGGGCGTCTCGACCAGCCGCTCTGAAGTGTATACACAGGGCTTAGCCCAAAATCGGCAATGTTCTTATGCGTCTCTTCGTCGCCGCATAAATCGCGTTGCACAGCGCCGGTGCCAGCGGCGGCACCGGCGGCTCGCCCACACCCGTCGGAGCTTCCGCGCTCGGCACAAAATACGCTTCCACCGCCGGAGCTTCGTTCATACGAATAGGCGAGTAGTCGTCAAAGTTTCCTTGCACTACTCGACCCTTCTCAATCGTGATCTGCGCCCGCAGAGCATTCGTCAGGGCGAAATTCACTGCGCCCTGAATCTGCTGTTCCAGAATATTGGGATTCACCACCTGCCCGCAGTCGATCGCCCCCACCACGCGATGCACTCGCGGCTGATCGTTCTCCATCGAAATCTCGACCACCTCGGCCATGTAAGTGCCAAAGCATCCGAAGCACGCGATACCTTGATGATGCCCTGCGGGCAGCGGCTTTCCCCAGCCAGCTTTCTCTGCCGCCATTTGCAGTACTCCCCGCATGCGCGCCGTCTTCCACGGTGTGTCAAAGAATTTGATGTCCTCATCCTTCGCCAGCAGATGCAGCCGGTATTCTAGGGGATCTTTCCCCGCCGCCGCGGCCAGTTCGTCGATGAACGATTCTGACGCAAACGCCATCTCCAGCCCATACACCGAGCGCATGTAGCCCGGAGTAATTGGAGTGACCGTCATCACGTACTCAACCAGCGCATTGGGAAGGGAATAAATGAGAGACGCTTCGTCCGGAAGATCAGCGTCAACCTCAGGCGACGGCCCCGGAAAACCTTTCTGGGTGTTGATCGACGGTCCCACAATTCGATGCGAAAAAGCTGCCGGCCAGCCATTCCCGTCGAGCACGCCACTCAGCACGTGATAACTCGCGGGGCGGTAACTGGAGAACCGCATATCGTCTTCCCGCGTCCAGATCACTTTGACCGGCACACCCGCCGCCTTGGAAACCAGCGCTGCCTCGACGGCGTAGTCGTGATCGAGCCGACGTCCAAAGCCGCCACCGAGAAGCGTAACGTTGATCTTGACCTGGTCCGGATCCAGCCCCACCGCCTTGGCCACGGCATCACGAACATCCGGCGGCCATTGCATCGGCCCCCAAATCTCGCAACTCGATCCCCGGAAATGCGCGGTGCAATTGCCCGGCTCCATGGGAGCCTGCGCCATAAGCGGCGTCTGATACGCCGCCTGAATCCGCCTGCCTGCAACCTTGGAGACATCTCCTCTGGAGTAAAGAGTCGCAGCCTTGTTGGCAGCGGATCTCTTCAGCACATCAAAAATCGTCGCCGAATTCAGGTCCTTGTTCGCTCCTTCATCCCAGCGAACGTTGAGCACGCGCCGCCCCTCCATCGCGGCCCAAACACTGTCAGCCACGACGGCGACCGCCGAGTCGCTGATTCTTCCCACAAAACCAACGCCAGAAATTTTCTTTGATTCCTTATCGTCGAAGCTCAACACAATCCCGCCAATCACCGGGCAACGTGCCAGGAGAGCGTATTTCATTCCCTTTACGCGCAGATCGATGCCGAAGATCGCTTTTCCATCTACTTTGGACGGACCATCCAGCCGAGGAAGCGGCTTGCCGACCAGCTTGAAATCCTTCGCGTCCTTTAGCAGGGGCGCACCCGGGATGGGAAGCGCCGCTGCTTTCGCCACCAGTTGCCCATAACTCAATCGGCGGTTGGAACCTGCATGTACCACCGAGCTATTTTCCGCTGCGCATGCCGATCGCGGTACGCCCCACTCGAGTGCAGCCGCACTGATCAGCATCTCGCGCGCGGCCGCACCAGCCTTGCGCAGCGGGTCCCACGAAATTCGCAGGCTCGCGCTGGAACCGGTTTGCTGGTCGCCATAAAGAGTAGGGTTAGCTCCAGCCTGCTCAATCGTGATCTGCTTCCAATCCGCTTCCAATTCCTCTGCCAAGATCATCGGCAAAGATGTGTGCACGCCCTGTCCCATCTCCGAGCGCGCCACCACGATCGTGATTTTGCCGTCAGAAGTGATTTTCAGAAACGCATTGGGTGCGAATGCGGCGCCCGAAGACGATCCATGCGGCAGATAGAAGCCAATCACTAGCCCGGCTCCCGCCGCTGCCCCCGCAGCAAGAAATTCCCGCCGCGAGAACGAACTCATCGCCCGCCTCCCGCAGCCGCGCGTTGAATTGCCTTGCGGATCCGGTCATAGGTGCCGCAGCGGCAAATGTTTCCTGACATCGCCTGCGTGATCTGCTCATCGCTCGGCTGAGGAGTCTTTACCAGGAGCGCGGCAGCCGCCATGATCTGTCCCGTCTGGCAGTAACCGCATTGCGGCACCTGTTCCGCAATCCACGCCTGCTGCAGCGGATGCAGCCCATTCGCTGACAAGCCTTCAATCGTGGTGATGTTCTTTCCGGCAGCCTGCGAAACCTGCGTCGAACACGAACGCACCGCAGTGCCTCCCACGTGCACTGTGCAAGCCCCGCACAGTCCAGCACCACAGCCAAACTTGGTACCGGTCATTTGCAGCGTGTCACGCAAGACCCAGAGCAGCGGCGTTTCCGGCGGGACGTTGACCTTGTGCTCGCTGCCGTTTACGCGCAGAGTGATGTCGGCCATGTGGGATGGAAGGATACGGCAGACATCGTACTCAACCACGCGCCAAAAAGAAATAGCGGAAGGACCTTCTGAGAACTGGGACCTGGGATCTGAGGCTGTTTTCAAACCGAACGTCCGCAGGCTATGAACTCTCACCATTTCATCGGCCGAGGACGACAGTCTTCACTGCTACACTGTCCCCATGCTCCCCGGCCGCGCCACTCCCGCAGGCACCGCGGGCTATTGTGAACTCTTCCCCCATTTACGCGACGCCGGACACTTCCGCCATCCCGAGCATGCACCTGGGCCAGCCGAGCTTTGGCTCTCCTCCATCGGTGCAGGTACCTACCTCGGTGAGCCTGACGATGCCACCGACCGCGAATACACCGCCGCCATTGCGGCCGCACTCCGCTCTGGTATCAACGTCCTCGATACCGCCATTAATTACCGCCATCAGCGCTCCGAGCGCAATGTCGGCTCTGCGCTGCGTCAAGTCATCGATTCGGGAGAAGTAAAACGCACCGAAGTAGTTGTCTGCACCAAGGCCGGCTATCTCTCATTGGATGGCAGCCTGCCCGCCGATCCGCGCGCTTATTTCCTGCGCGAATACGTCGAGTCCGGCGTCATCGATCCTGCCCAATTGGCCGGCGGCATGCACTGTATGACCCCTGCGTATCTCGAGAATCAGATCGAGCGCTCACGCCGCAACCTGGATCTCGAAACCATCGACGTCTTCTACGTCCATAACCCGGAGTCGCAATTGGCTGAGGTCCCGCGTGAAGTGTTTCATCGGCGGCTACGGGACGCATTCGTCATGCTGGAGCAGCAGGTCAAAGCCGGGAGCATTGCATACTACGGCGTCGCGACCTGGAGTGCATTCCGTCTGGCTGAGGGAGCTCGCGACTACATCGGCCTGGCGGAAGTCGAGGCCCTGGCACGCGCGGCCGGCGGCGACCAACATCATTTCCGCTTCGTACAGCTACCCTTCAATCTCGCCATGCCGGAAGCTTGCGGTCTGGCCAACCAGCGTGTGGAAAAAGAAAAGATGTCTTTGCTCGCGGCTGCGTCAAAGTTGGGAATCGCAGTCGTCGGCAGCGCGACTCTCTATCAGGGACGGCTCACTCACGGCATGCCGGACCCTGTCCGTCGCATTCTGGGTTTGCATACCGACGCCGAGAATGCGATCCAATTCTCGCGTTCGGCTCCCGGGCTAATCACAGCTCTGGTGGGCATGGCGCAACATGAGCACGTCGTTGCTAATGCAAGGGTGGCATCCGCCCCGCCCACGCCGGCAAAAGAATGGAACCGGCTCTTCACTAAATCCTAGATTAAAGTGAGTTTGCCGAAGGCTGAGAGCCGACAGCTTATTTCATTTCCTGTAGCTTTGCCGAAGCCAGTTGCGAAACCTCGCTGGCAGGATTTTCCTTCTTCAACTGCTCATAAATCTGTTTGGCTTCGAGAGGTTGATTGCTGGCCTGCAAAGTGGCGGCCAACTCTATTTGCGCCGTCGCTTTGCTCACCGTCGTGGTCGGCTTGGCCGCTATCTGTTTGTAGATCTCAATGGCCTGTGGGTTTCGATTGGTGTTGCGGTAAACCGATGCCAGCGCGAACTTCGCCAACGCTGCCAGATCAGCATTCCGGAACGAAGCCACCGCCTGCAATTCCCGTTCCGCTCCCGCGTTGTCGCCCAACTCCGCCGAAGTCAAACCCAGGAAGTAGTGGGAAAAATCAGCCGCATGAGTGTGCGGATACTTGTCGGCAATTTCCTGAAACAGCTTACGGGCTGCGGTCGCGCGCTCGCTGGAACTGGCAAAACTCGGTTCCTCCGGCTGTGCCGGCATGTTGGGCGGCCGTACCGGCGTATCCAGTGTGCGCACTGCACTGCCAAACTCGACGCTGGCTTTCTGGTCCTGCTGGCCCAGGTAATACCACGTGCCCCCGGCGATGCCCGCCACTACCAGCGCAATCACGCCAATGACGATCAACCGGCTCTGATGCTCGGCCGACCAATGGGCGGTCTTCTCCGCCATGTCAATCGTGGTCTTGGTGAACTGATCGGTTTTCAGGTTATGACGGGTTTGTGCGCGCACGAACTCCCCTTCGGCTGCTTAGTCTAGCGGCCTGACAATCTTCCAGTTTAACAGGCAAAATTCGGCAGCGTCAAAGCGGACACGCAGGCACTCCCAAACTACATTAATGAAACTTCTTGTCCTTCGCGGTTAGTAATCTTTAAGGCCATCGTGAAACTGGTCCATTCTTGAGTGCAACCAAAACAAAAAGCCGCCGGCTTTCCGGCGGCCCGAACCAATCCCGTTTCTAATCTACTTCGAAGCTTCTTCCAACTGTCCCTGCTCCAGCTTTTCCTGGCATTCGATGCAATGCCGCGTCCACGGCACTGCGTCCAGCCGCTTGGCATTGATGTCCTTGCCGCAGGAAATGCATTCCCCGAACGTGCCTTCACGAATCCGCGACAAAGCGTTCTCTACCATTTGCAGCAACTGACGATCATTGTTGCTCTGATGAAACAAGAACTCTTTGGTGTAAGAACTGGCCGCGCGATCTGCAATGTCCTGCGCCGAGTCTTCATCCACCGTGCGCCCGTCCTGCTCGGTGCGGGTGACCATGCGCCGCAACTCCTGCTGCCGCGTTTCTAGCCGCTTCTTGAATGCATCCAGCTTCTTTTTTTCCATGGATAATGACTTCACTGCTCGCCTCTCTGGCGTTCCCCAGCTTTTTGGGCTAAACGCAAATCATATGCGTCTAAATTAAGATGCGTCAACTGCCGCCGAGGATTCCCGTTTTGGTCAACGCGCGTCTTCAGAATGGAAACTCTCTCACCGCGGCAACCGCTCCCCCAGGTTCGCCAGCGCGTAGCCCATTACCGCCATCGCCGCTGCGTTTTCCCTCAGTTCTTGTGGGACAACCTTGTCCAGCGTGTCCGCAGCACTGTGATGGTAATTGAAGTAGGTGCGCCCGTCTTGCATAACTCCGAACGCAGGAACTCCGGCTCTGGCCAATGGCGCGATGTCCGATCCCGGACTGAACTCTACCCGATTGATCAAGTTCGCTCCGAAGCTCTGCAAAACCTCCTGTACTGGCTCGAGCAGCGGCATCGCCTCAGGTTTCACCTTCGCCCAAAAACCCAGGGGATGCGACGCTCCCAAATCGCTTTCTATCGCCGCCTCATGGTTCCCCATCTCGGACGCATGAGCCTGCGCATAGGCATCGTGGCCACGTCCGCCGTTTTCTTCATCCATCCACGCGATCACCCGAATGGTGCGCCGGGGATGCAGGTGCAACCGTTGCACCAACTGCGCCGTCTCCATCGCTACCGCAACTCCAGCGGCATCGTCAATGGCTCCGGTTCCCAAATCCCAGGAATCCAAGTGCCCGGACACCACCACGATCTGCTCCGGATGCTCCGAGCCTTTGAGATCCGCCACGACATTGTGACTCAGCACTTCCGGCCCATTCTGCGAAGTAAGAATGAGGTGCATCTTCACCCTTCCCTGAGCCCCAAGCCGCGCCAGTAATTCAGCATCTTCGCTGGTAACGGCGCCAGCCGGAATGCCCGCTGGCACGCTGAATCCCGTATGTGGCAACCGATAATCCGCTCCCCCCACCGACCGCACTACGCAGCCTACTGCGCCCATCTCCGCTGCCGCCTTGGCGCCACCTGCGCGATACGCGACCGCCTCCCCATAAGCTTCCCCAGACAGCCCGTTGGCTGCCTTTTGCTTGTCGAATGGAAAAGTGAAGGCGACGATTTTCCCCGCCACTTTCTCTCGCCCCATCGCCTTTAGCTCGGCAAAGTTTCTCGCCACCACGACTTCCGCTGTGATTCCATCCGCCGGCGTAGGCGCATTCCCACCCAAGGCAGTCACCACAATCTTTTGAGTTGTGGTCGGTACTTGCCCCGGAAACTCCGTCAATTCCGCGGTATCGATGCCGCGCATCCAACGCCGCACCCGGACCTCTTCCAGCCGAACCTCGAGCCCAAGCTGGCGTAACTCTCCCGCCACATACTCGACCGCAGCTTCTGCCTGTGGCGACCCCGAGGGGCGCGGACCGATGTTGTCCGTCAAGTGCGCCACTTGCTGATACGCGTAGTCATCAGCCAGCGCCGCATCGCGGATCGCCACCAGTTCGTTCTTCGGTTTAACGTCAGATCCATCCCCCGCACCGGCCGCAGGAGACAAAACAATCAGGGCTGTCAAGGTTAGAGCTACAGTCTGTAGGCGCATGTCGATCTGTGAATGTAATTGGATGTTGGCTGTCTGGCAAGCGACTCGGTTCGGCGGTTGAACCCAGGCCTTGATACTGAAGCCCTGTCTTTGCGCTCTTCGCGGCCTCCTTCGCGTGCTTTGCGGTTTAAGGTTTTCACAGCACCCCCCAAAGAAAAAGGGCCCCATTTCTGGGGCCACATTCTCAAAAGAGGCTTTCAGGTAGGAGTCAGGAAAGGCGATGCAAGGGACCGATCCCGCAGGCGGATCGATTCAAAGAAGGTCGATAACGGAGAGTGAAGGTCAATGCGTGGCGGCCTCTTTCATTGCTCTCGAAAGAAGCACTTGCCACACCAAATAGACGCGTCCATGCGCCCGTCAGCGCCCTCTTTGCAAAAGATTGCAGGGATTACAGTTAGATGGAACTGGCGGTCAGGTAAGAACAGTGCTGCCAGAGGCCACTGCCACTAACTCTGCATATTCCTGCACATACCGTGCAGGGCACTGTTCTCTTTACTTATGAATTCCCTGCCACAGTGCGCAGTTTGCCAGGCAAAAAGTGATACGGCGGCCACGGCCCGCTCACCGAGATCTCACAATTCTTAAGCTGCTTGGCGGCGCTGCTATAGCGGTTCTGATACTTCTCTACCGACTTCGAATCGATCAGGTGGGCAATGTCGATCAGCATCCCATTAGTATTAACTCTCTTACAACTAATCTCTTCCTCCAGCGGGTTAAACATCTTGTGAACCTGTACCGACAAGGCCCTTGCCTTAGTCTGGCGCTCGCGGTCCTTCGACGCCTTCTCCCGCAGCCTTAGCAGATACTCACCGCCGACCGATTGTGGCAACGGCAACTCCGCCAACGCATCCCGCAGTGAACCGTCCCGCACCAGCAGCTTCAGGTGCATTTCCGACTTGCCCCGCAACCGCTCGACGCTCTGCCCAAAGGCCCGTCGATTAGCCCTCACCGCCTGCCGCAACGCCTCGTCAGTATCGAAGATAGTGCCGAAACGGAACGGTAGCACCGTCCCGGTGCGGAAACACACGCTAACCACATGCGCATGCTCCAACACCGCCTTATCTTCAATTTTCTGGGTAGCGCGGTCGTATTCGCTCACCACCACGGCAAACTCGCCGCTGGGATAGCTCAAAACCGGGGCTGCGTTCACTCCTTGAATGCCTTCCAACAGGAAGGGGCGCCGTGCGCGTGTTCCATTGAGGGTATCTTGCTCGGTGAGGCAATATGCGTACCACGCCATATTAGGGTCTCCGTACCTAGTCCGGGCCATAAACATGCGCCAGGACGAGACAGTTAGTTACGGCTAATGAACCTTGGAAGAAAGGGCGGTACCACGACTGGGTCGAACGCTTACCATCGCGTCCGAGTATCATGTTACTTCGGGACGATCCTAAATTGCAACAGTTTTGTAACAATTTGTAATTGAAAAAATCGTGGCTACGTCAGTTAGGAAAAATTTTGTAGAGTTCTGTAGAGTTCAATAGAGACGAACGTCTCTATCTTGGCCACAGAACATGTAGTGGTGGACGCCCTCGTTCGCCCGGCGGAGCCAATCTCCGCGTCCTTTCACCGCTGACCATACAAAGACGAACACTCTTGCCTGTCAGTCATATCCTCCCTCCTGTAAACTTTCCCTCGGTGTCCGCCCCCGACCAACTCGGCTTCATGTTTATCCCCACCTCCCGTCGTACCTGGACCGTCCGCGACCTGGTCGCCGCGGTGCGCACCAGTATCGAACGCGAATACGGCGACATCTGGGTCGAAGGCGAAATCTCCAACCTCCGCGCCCACGAGTCCGGACATCTTTACTTCACCCTGAAAGACGCCAGCGCACAGGTGCGCGTCGTAATGTTCCGCTCCTCAGCCAAGCTTTTACGCTTCCGGCCCGAAAACGGCACGGTGGTAGTAACGCGCGGCCGGGTAACTGTCTACGAAGATCGCGGCGAGTTACAGGTTTCAGCCGAGTATCTCGAACCGAAAGGTGCGGGCGCGCTGCAAGTCGCATTCGAGCAACTCAAAACCAAGCTCGAAGCCGAAGGATTATTCGACGCCAGCCGCAGAAAGCCAATCCCCACACTGCCGCAGAGGATTGGGATCGTGACCTCGCCCCAGGCAGCAGCCCTGCGCGACATCCTTAATATTCTGCGCAGGCGCCACCACGGAGTGAACGTCCTTATATACCCGGCCCAAGTGCAGGGCGACGCGGCCCCGCTCGAAGTCACCGCCGGAGTGCGCCACTTCAACAAATCCCGCAGTGTTGACGTAATCATCGTCGCCCGCGGCGGAGGCTCCGCCGAAGACCTCGCCGCGTTCAACCACGAAGGCCTGGCCCGCGCCATCGCCGCATCCGAGATTCCCGTCATCTCCGCCATCGGCCACGAAACCGATTTCACTATCATCGATTTCGTGGCCGACCTTCGCGCCGCCACGCCCTCAGCCGCAGCCGAGCTGGTGATCCGTTCGCGGCAGGACATCGCGGAACAGATGGAAGGCCTCGAGCGCCGCCTCGGAAAAGCCGTGCGCTACCAACTGCTGATGTTGCGCCAGAACCTGACGGAACTGGCCCAGCATGGCGCCTTCGGCCGCATCATGGATCTGATCCACCGCCGCCAGCAGCGCCTCGACGAACTCGGCCATCGCCTGACTCACGCCCAGCGCGAGATCATCGAAAAACAACGCCGCCGGTTTGAAGCATTGTCGGCGACGGTGCGCCACTACGACGTCAGGCGTGTGCTAGCGGGGATGAAGAAAGACTTGGCCGCACACCACACCGGGCTGCTGGCCGCGTTCCGCAATTTCCTCCTGGAACGCAAAGTTCGCGTCGAGCGCATCGAAACCGCCTTGCAGGCACTTTCTCCAGTCGCGATTCTCGAGCGCGGATACGCGCTGGTCTTCGATGCCTCCGGAAAACTCCTGAAAGATGCCCGCAAAGTCAAAGTCGGCGAAGAGATTTCCGCCAAGCTAGCGAAAGGGACAGTGCGGGCGAGAGTGGAACGACATAAGTTGTGAGGACGTTTAGGCTACGTCGACCGCTAGTTCCTCAGGCCGTAACAATGTGCATCGTTGGTCACCAAGCTTGACTTGCCTCGCCGCGCCCGCCTGCTTATACTTTTGAGGCTATCCGCACAAATCGGGAAAATTGTCCGGTGCCAGCCAGCCCAGCACCGGAATGCACTAATCGGAGACGCCATGACCGCCACCACTTTAGAAACCGCCGCCCTCGAACGTGAATTTAACCCGATGGAGGCGCAATCTGCCCGCTTCGATCTGGCCGCGCAGAAACTCAATCTCGACGAAGGCATCTGGAAAGTCCTCCGCTATCCCAATCGCGAGATCATCGTCCACATCCCGGTCGCCATGGATAACGGCCGTCTCGAAGTGTTCACCGGATTCCGCGTACAGCACTCCATCGCCCGCGGCCCCGCCAAGGGCGGCGTCCGTTACGCCCCCGACGTCACCCTCGACGAAGTTCGCGCCCTCGCCAGTTGGATGACCTGGAAATGCGCGGTAGTCAACATTCCCTTCGGCGGTGCCAAGGGCGGCATCATTTGCGATCCCCATAAAATGTCGCAGTCCGAACTCGAGCGCATGACCCGCCGTTACACCGCGGAGCTGTTCGAATTCATCGGTCCCGAGAAAGATGTTCCTGCTCCCGACGTCAACACCAACGAACAAACCATGGCCTGGATGATGGACACCTACTCCATGCACATGCGGCAGACGGTGACGGCCGTGGTGACCGGCAAGCCCATCAACATGGGCGGATCGCGTGGCCGCCGCGAAGCCACCGGCCGCGGCATCATGATCTCCTGCGATGAGGCCATCAAGAAGCTGGGCCTGAGGAAAGAAACCACGCGAGTCATCGTGCAGGGTTTCGGCAACGTGGGTTCGAACGCCGCCTTGCTGATGGCGGAAGCCGGCTACAAGATCATCGGCATTCTCGAAGTCGACGGCGGGCTGTACAACAAAAACGGCCTCGATGTTAAAGCGCTCAGCGAACACCGGCAAAAGAACCGCACCATCACCGGATTCCCCGGAGCTGACAAAGTAGACCCCGCCGAATTGCTGGTCACCGAGTGCGACATCCTGATTCCCGCCGCCACTGAAAACCAGATCACCAGCCGCAACGCCGAGCGCGTGAAATGCAAGATTCTAGCCGAAGGCGCCAATGGCCCCACCACCGCCTCCGCCGACGAAGTCCTCGCCGACAAGGGAATCTTCGTCATTCCCGACATCCTCTGCAACGCCGGCGGCGTGACCACCTCTTATTTCGAATGGGTACAAGACCGCCAGGGCTATTTCTGGAAGGAATCTGTCGTCAACGAACAGTTGGAGAGCATCATGGTCGAAGCCTTCAACGATGTGGTCCGATTCGCCGAGGCCCATCACGTCAACAACCGCATCGCAGCCTACATGCTGGCCATTGACCGTGTGGCCGTCACCATCCGCCAGCGTGGGATTTATGCGTAAGCGGGGTTAGCGCGCAGCCTCCCAGATCCTTTATGCTCGTCGTGTCCATTGCAGTTCAACCCTTTGATTTCCTCTGCGCTCTCGGCGGCCTACCTTTGCGCCCTCCGCGTTGTAAGATTCTCTGACTTCCCCTGTGAACCTCTGTGTCCCCCGTGGTAAAAGCGTTTCCCGGCACTTCGGAAGCACCAAAAACAGTCCCAACCCGGTACCATTCAAACTCGATTTTCTTCCGGCACCGAGCCGTATCGACGAGCAAAGCTGTAATCTGAATGTATGAAACGCGCACTTTTCCTGCTGACTCTTATTTTCGCCATCACCGTTGCCGCCCAGGACAATCCCCCGAAGGCTCCAACTCCGCCCGCGGCAAAATCCGCTGCATCGCAAACCTACTCCGCTTCTGACATCGCCGCCGCCAGAACAACTCACAAAGTCTGGGTCAATCTCGACACCGGCATTTATCACAAGGGCGGACGCTGGTACGGCAAGACCAAGAACGGCAAGTTCATGACCGTCGACGACGCCAAAAAAGCTGGCTACAAGCCCGCCAAGCGAGATTAACCGACGCAAAAGCATCATCCCCAACCCTGCCTGAACTTCCGTGCCAACCTGCCCATTTCCTGCATTGCTTTCACTCTTACCAGTGGAGGATAATCTAGACGTATTGGTTCCGTGTCCCGGTGAATCTTCCCAACTCCATCACGCTCACCCGCATCATCAGCATCCCGCTGCTGATCTGGATTCTTTCCACCAACCGTTTTCAAAGCCCGGGCGGCGAAAAAGAACTGCTGGCGTCGGCTCTGTTTATTGCGGCCTCCATCACTGACGGCATCGACGGCTACCTGGCCCGTAAGCGCGGACAAATTACCACCATGGGAATGCTGCTCGATCCCCTGGCCGACAAACTCCTGATCGCGGCAGCTTTCGTCACCCTGGTGCAGTTCAATCCCACCCTGGTTCCCGCCTGGATTGCAGTGGTCATCATCGGCCGCGAATTTCTCGTGAGCGGGTTGCGGTCCATCGCCGCCTCGGAAGGCTTCACCATCGAAGCCAGCGATCTCGGCAAATTCAAAATGCTGGTGCAGAGCATTTCCGTAGTCGCCGTAATCCTCGACCATCGCTGGAAAGAATGGCCGGTGTATGGTCCTTACTTCTTCCCCGTCCACTGGATTGCGCGTCTCGCCATCTGGTTCATGGTGTTGCTGTCACTACTTTCCGCCGGAGATTATTTCATCGCCTTCTGGTCAAAGATCGACCGCCAGGTGGTGAAGAGCCGCCGCCGCGCTTTCGTGCTAAGCCGACGAAGGAAGCGCGATGTCGCCGCCACCTGAACCAGAATTCACGCAAGCAGAACGCAGCCTCCTCTTAAAGCTGGCGCACGCCTCCATCGCGGCCGCTCTCGACAAACGCGAAGTTCCACTCGACCCTCCTTCCCCGCATCTCGCCGAACTGCGCGGAGCTTTCACCACCATCTATTTTCGCGGGCAGTTGCGCGGCTGCGTGGGATTCGTCTTCCCCGTGGCTTCGCTCTATCGTACCGTCGCGGAAACCGCCCAGGCAGCCGCGTTCGAGGACGCACGCTTCCCGCCGGTAACTCGTGAGCAGGTTCCGGAGCTGCAAGTTTCGCTCAGCATTCTGTCGCCACTGCAACCCCTCCGCGCCGAAGAAGTAGAAATCGGACGCCACGGCCTGCTCATCAGCCAAAACGGCCGGCGCGGCCTGCTGCTTCCTCAAGTCCCCGTCGAACATGCCTGGAGCCGGACCACGTTCCTCGAGCAAACTTGCCACAAAGCCGGCCTCCCGCCGGACGCCTGGAAGCAGGGCGCAACCATCGAAGCCTTCACTGCGGAAGTGTTTGGAGACGAGTAGGTGAAATCAGGATATAGAGTCATATCTCGGATAAACAGCAGTGCACTAGTTTGTTCCTCTCTGCGTTCTCTGCGCCTTTCCTCTGCGAACTCTGCGATTAAGGGTTTGCGCTTGTTCTGTTGGAAGCCAAACCACGTGGATATAGATATTGTTCGCGGACCAAAACAAAAGGGAGAAGCTTTTCAGCTTCTCCCTTTAACTTGCAGCGGGTTCGAAACAACCTTACTACTGCGGATCCATCTCCACTCCATCGCCCAAATGCATGTCTTCCATGGCGAACACAATCATGCCGGTAGACGTAGTCGGCGTGGTCTCGACGATCAGGATTTCACCCACCGCGCGGCGCGGGAAAATCGCCACCCGAATGTTGGGACCGCTGGTGCGGTTGAACGATGACTGCTCGATGGAAGGCGGCTTGGCTTGCGTGTCTTCCGCGGTTGACGCCTTGAACGAAAGTGAATCCACCGGATTATGCAGGTCGGCTTCGTAGGAGCGGACAGCGCGGAAATAGTCGCCGACCTTCACTCCCTGGTTCGAGCCAAGATTCATGTATACCTTCATCCCTGTCCCCAGCTCGGCGTCGAAATCTTTCGCCATCACAATACGGCCGCTGGGCTTGCCATTGGGCGGGGCAAAGCGGTCAAAGCGCAACGGAGGATGATGCGGCAGCGCAGGTCTGTCGACGTACGTGGTAATAATGTCGCCGGGAACTACCGGGGCGCAACTGAACTCAATGTGGGCAATCGCCGACTTGCTGCGCGTATCCACCACCCGCGCTATCGCCAACTCGCCATAAGGCTGCCCCATGGCTTTCAGCATGGAGGCTTGGCCGTCAAATTCCTCGTAGCGATTGGGGTCGTGCAGTTCGCGCACAATGCTGTAGCGCTTCCCCAGTTCATAGCCTTGGCCGGCGAAAAACACCAGATCGCCTTCCGCATACTGCGCCGTGTTCGGCGTATCCAGGCCGCCCGCAATGTAGGTGGCATTGGGCAACGCCTGTTTATTCACAAAACCTGCGCATTGCAGATCGCTGACGTTCGGACTCACAATCGTCTCGACCGGAAAATTGGCGTTTGTCGACACCGTTCCGTCCGGGATAGGCTGATTAGCCGCCGCCGCGCCCGCCTGAGCGAAAGCGTCCGATCCCATAGCCACAGCAATAGCCAATGACAAGGCCAGCAACAATCCTGTTTTCTTCATGTTACCTCCGAAGCCGAACCACCCCAGATTCCGGCCTCATCTCCGTTAAGTTGCAGAAAAATAAAAGACTTCCAGCCCGGACACTAACAACTAGCCTCAGCGTGGTCAAGGTTACGCTGGTGCCAGTCCAGATAGGTCAAAAAGTTTCCCCTCAACAAAAAACCTCAATCCCCTGTTGCATCTGCAATTAAGCGCCTGTAATATCGCGCCACTCATAAAAACAGATGATGGCAGCCCCCAATCAGTTCGTAACCCGTTTGCGGCCCTTACGATTGCCCCGCGTTTGCGTGGCTGTAACCGCATCAGACCCCGTCGAAATGGTCGAAAAAGCCGAAGCCCTTGTCCGGGACAACACCTTCCTCGAGTTCAGGTTAGACTACCTGCCCCGTCCCGCCCTGGCGCTCGCCCGCATCAAGCAATTCACCGAATACCACCCGCACGTCTCGACCATCGCCACCTGCCGCCGTGTCGCCAGCGGAGGCAAGTTCCGAGGCTCATTGGCCTCGCAGTTGGACATCCTGACTAAAGCCGCGGCCGCCGGTTGCCAGCTCCTGGATTTGGAGCTGCAAAGTGCCGTCCATTGCAAACGTCCGCAACTCGAACGTCTCCGCACCCGCGCCGCGCTGATCCTTTCCTACCACGACTTTCGCGGCACCAAGAAGCTCGAAGAAACTCTGGAAAAAATGGTGGCCCTGCCCGCCGACTTCTACAAAATTGTCACCACCGCAACCACCCTGCATGACAACGTCGTAATGATGAAGTTCCTGGAGAAAAACAGCGATCGCCATTCCCTGATCGGTCTGTGCATGGGCGAACAAGGCTTCATCAGCCGCGTGCTGGGCGTCCGCGCCGGCAGCGCCTTCACCTTCGCCGCCGTCAGCGAGGACGAAAAAACCGCGCCCGGCCAGGTCACCGCGCAGGAACTGCGCAGCACCTATCGCATCGAACAAGTTGATCCCGCTACCCGAGTCTATGCCGTCGCCGGCGACCCAGTCGCGCATTCCTTATCACCCGCCATCATGAATGCCGCCCTGCGCCGCGAGACCGTCAACGGCGTCTACGTCGCGCTCCACGCCAAGACGCTGAAAGATCTTCTCGGCTGCGTAAAAGATATCCCCATCCACGGCCTCTCCATCACCATGCCGTACAAAGAGGCCATCGTCTCCCACCTCGATAACACCGACGCCCACACCACCAAGATCGGCGCCTGCAACACCGTAGTCCGCGCTCAGGACGGCAAGTTGTACGGCTTCAATACCGATGCCGCCGGTGTAGTGCGCCCCTTGCAACAAAGAATTTCACTCGAGGGAGCCAAGATACTAGTCCTAGGCGCGGGCGGCGCAGCCCGCGCCGCCGTCTACGGACTCAAAGAACGCGGCGCCGAAGTCTACGTTCTAAATCGCACTGTCGGCCCGGCCCAGAAACTCGCCCGCTCCGCCCACGCCCGATTACTCAAGCGCGCCGACCTGAAAAAACTAACCTTCGACGTAATCATCAACGCCACCTCCGTCGGCATGGGCAACACCAAAGAGTCGCCACTCAACGAAAACGAAATCAGGGCGCGTTACGTCTTCGACATGGTCTACGATCCGCCCGAAACCCGTCTCATGAAGATGGCCAAAGCCGCCGGTGCGGAAGTAATTCCCGGCATCGAGATGTTCGTGCAGCAAGCCGCCCGCCAGTTCGAGATCTGGACCGGCAAACCTGCCCCGCTCGATGAAATGCTGCGGGTAGTGAACCGCGTCATAGAAGACCGAGCCGCCAAAGCCGCCGCCCCCGACTCCAAAAAGAAATAATGTAGGCGCGGGCGTCCCGCCCGTGCGGGCGCTAGGCATTCCTCTGTGATTCTCAGTGTCCTCTGTGGTCAAGCGTTTTGATCGAAGCGAGACACTAACAGCTCTACCTCCTAATCCTCCCCACCAAATACATCACCACCGACAAAACCACGCTGATCACAATCGACGTCCCCAGCGGAAAATAAAATGCCGAGTTCTTCCCGCGATAAACAAAGTCTCCCGGCAATCGTCCCAGCGGAAAGTTGGCGCGCCCCGCCAGCACCATCCCCACTCCCACAAGCACGATCATCCCACCCAAAAATATCAGCAGCTTCCCCAGGTCATTCATAGAAAAGATCGCTCACGAAACCAATTCTATCCCGCAGGCAGCGCACCCCGCCCTGAGCGAAGTCGAAGGGTCCGCACCGCCCGCCTGTTAGAATTTTGTCCATGAAACTACCGTTTCTTCCCATCGCTTTGCTGCTCGCCCTAACTGTTTCCGCGCAAACCCCAGCCGCGGAAGTCGAAATCACCGCCGAACCCTCGCACCACCTGGCTCTGCAAAATCAATATGCGCGCGTCTTTCAGGTGGAAGTCCCTCCCAACTCCGCCACTCTGATGCACCGCCATCGCCACGACTACGTCTTCGTCACCCTGGGCCCCGCCGAAATCTCCAACCAAGTAGCCGGCAAGCCTCCGGTGACGCTCAAATTGCAAGACGGCGAAGTCCACGCCACTGACAGCAACTTCGCTCACATCGCCCGCAACCTCGCCAGCACACCGTTCCGCAACGTGACCATCGAACTATTGCAAGACGAAAAAGCCCACACCACTCCGCCTCCATCATGGGACGACGATCGCAGCCTCCAGGTCCTCCACGGCGGCACTCAGGAAATCCTCTTCGTTAAGGACGGCGTCCGCGTCTCCGAAACCGAACTCCAGATCGCCGGCTCCGTGCCCAAACACCACCACGCCCACCCGCATCTAGTCATAGCCGTCACCGACCTTCTCCTCCGCAATGACGTCCCCGGCAAACCCGCATCGAACATAGAGATGAAATCCGGAGACGTAAAATGGGTCGAAGCCGGCATCACTCACTCCATCACCAACGTAGGCAACGCCGAAGCCAAATTTGTAACTCTGGAATTCCAGGATTAGCGAAGAGGTGATCAGCGAAAATCAGCGAAAATCGGCGGCTCAACCGCTTTTCGGATCAATCCGTGAAAATCCGTGGCCGCCCCAGACTCAACTTCGTAAACACCCCCTTGCAATCTTTCCCTGCCTCATGCTATAAACAATGAACCGTCGAGAGTAGTGTGGCTAGCCGGGCGTTTTATCGAATCTCTCGCGTCTCGTCCGGCATCTGATCT
>CAWDNS010000007.1:0-1335000 GCA_963803775.1 uncultured Acidobacteriota bacterium | reverse complement strand
AGTGCTAAATGCTGAGTGCTGAATGCTGGGTTTAGGGGCTGTAGCTCAGCTGGGAGAGCGCCTGGTTTGCAACCAGGAGGCCACCGGTTCGATCCCGGTCAGCTCCACCAATTCGAAGTTGAGCGTCAACGCGACAACCGAATCTGTATCCCGGTTAACGAGAGTCGTTTGGCTCCGAACTTTGGATTGGCAACAATTCAAACCCGCTCCGGCGGGGCAATCAGCGCAAGCTGATGAGGACGATATTTGACAACTGAATAGATTGGGCAATCTACAAGGCTGTAAATTTTTATGAGTGCCTGAAGTGGCCTGCTGGTGTGCGTGACGCGCAAGCGTGAGCGTGCGAGGAGCAGGTAAACTAGGCCCATGGAATTTGCGCGGCGGGTTCGGCCTCAAGCTAGAAGCCAAAAGCTAATAGCCGGAAAGCTGAGTGTGTCGAGTGAATTTTATGGTCAAGCTACTAAGGGCGCATGGTGGATGCCTTGGCAGAAGCAGGCGATGAAGGACGTGGCAAGCTGCGATAAGCCTCGGGGAGCCGCAAGCAGGCATTGATCCGGGGATTTCCGAATGGGGAAACCCACGTGGGTAAAACCCACGTACGGCCCGATGAATCCATAGTTGGGCACGAGCGAACCCAGGGAAGTGAACCATCTCAGTACCTGGAGGAAAAGAAAGAAACATCGATTGCGAAAGTAGTGGCGAGCGAAATCGCAAGAGCCTAAACCAGTGCCACCTTCGGGTGGTACCGGGGTTGTAGGGTCGACAACAGTAGAGTTACCAATCCAGTCGTTAGCTGAAGCCCGCTGGAAAGCGGGGCCAAAGAGTGTGATAGCCACGTAGGCGAAAACGAACTGGACTCGAAGTCGATACCTGAGTACCGCGGGGCACGAGAAACCCTGTGGGAAGCAACGGAGACCATTCCGTAAGGCTAAATACTAGCTTCTGACCGATAGTGAACCAGTACCGTGAGGGAAAGGCGAAAAGAACCCCTGCGAGGGGAGTGAAATAGTACCTGAAACCATGTGCTTACAAACGGTGGGAGGACTATGCGGCGCAAGCCGAAAGTCTGACCGCGTGCCTATTGCATAATGAGCCGGCTAGTTATTCTTGTCAGCAAGGTTAAGCGAAAGCGAGCCGTAGCGAAAGCGAGTCCTAATAGGGCGAATCAGTTGGCAGGAATAGACGCGAAGCGGGATGATCTACCCTTGGCCAGGCTGAAAGTAGGGTAAAACCTACTGGAGGGCCGAACGGGTGTTTGTTGAAAAAAGCTCCGATGAGCTGAGGGTAGGGGTGAAAGGCTAATCAAATTCCGTGATAGCTCGTTCTCTCCGAAATAGCTTTAGGGCTAGCCTCGTGTGATTTGTCCTGGTGGTAGAGAACTGAATGGACTATGGGGCTTTCCAGCTTACAGAATCCAATCAAACTTCGAATGCCAGAGAACAACCAACACGGGAGTCAGACAGCGGGGGCTAAGCTTCGTTGTCGAGAGGAAAACAGTCCAGATCGCCTGCTAAGGTCCCAAAGTACAAGCTAAGTGGGAAAGGAAGTCGGAACGCCCAGACAGCCAGGAGGTTGGCTTAGAAGCAGCCATCCTTTAAAGAAAGCGTAATAGCTCACTGGTCAAGCGGTCCGGTGCCGACAATATAACGGGGCTCAAGCTTGTCACCGAAGCAGCGAATGCATCACTTCATTGTGGTGCGTGGTAGGAGAGCATTCTCAACAGTTAGAAGCCAGACTGAGAAGACTGGTGGACGGTTGAGAAGAGACCCTGCCGGCATAAGTAGCGATAACGGAGGTGGGAACCCTCCGCGCCGAAAGTCTAAGGTTTCCTGAGAAAGGTTAATCCGCTCAGGGTCAGGCGGTCCCTAAGGCGAGGCCGAAAGGCGTAGCTGATGGACATCCGGTTAATATTCCGGACCTCCCTTGTGTTCGTTATACGATGGGGTGACGCAGGAGGATAAGCAGGCCGTTCTATGGCTATAACGGTCGATGCGTGTAAGGTGTCTCCGGTAGGAAAATCCGCCGGGGAGTTATCACTGAGACGCAAAGCAGTAACCCGTATGGGTGAAAGCTGCCGATTCCACGCTGCCAAGAAAAACCTCTAAGGAGAACGTAAGGGAACCGTACCTCAAACCGACACAGGTAGACGAGGAGAATATCCAAAGGCGCTCGTGAGAACAGTTGGTAAGGAACTCGGCAAATTAACCCCGTAACTTCGGGAGAAGGGGTGCCTCACTAGGGTTCATAGCCCGAAGAGGCCGCAGAGAAATGCGCACTGCGACTGTTTAACAAAAACACAGGTCTCTGCAAAGTCGAAAACGACGTATAGGGGCTGACGCCTGCCCGGTGCTGGAAGGTTAAAGGGAGAGGTCAACCGCAAGGTGAAGCTTCGAACTGAAGCCCCAGTGAACGGCGGCCGTAACTATAACGGTCCTAAGGTAGCGAAATTCCTTGTCGGGTAAGTTCCGACCTGCACGAATGGCGTAACGAAAGTGCGACTGTCTTGCCGACTGACACGGCGAACTTGTAGTGCCGGTGAAGATGCCGGTTGCCCGCAACTAGACGGAAAGACCCCGTGCACCTTTACTACACCTTAACTATGAACTATGGCACTTGCTGCGCAGGATAGGTGGGAGGCTTTGAATTCAGGCTCTCGGGCTTGGAGGAGCCACCGGTGAGATACCACCCTGCGAGTTCTGTGGTTCTAACCTATCCCCGTAAACCGGGGAAGGGACATAGTTAGGCGGATAGTTTGACTGGGGCGGTCGCCTCCTAAATTGTAACGGAGGCGTGCGAAGCTACGCTCAGGCTGTTTGGAAATCAGCCGACGAGTGCAAACGCATAAGCGTGGTTGACTGCGAGTCCTACAAGACGAGCAGGTACGAAAGTAGGCGTTAGTGATCCGGTGGTTCTGTATGGAAGGGCCATCGCTCAACGGATAAAAGGTACGCCGGGGATAACAGGCTGATCGGAGCCAAGAGTTCATATCGACGCTCCGGTTTGGCACCTCGATGTCGGCTCATCGCATCCTGGAGCTGTAGAAGGTTCCAAGGGTTAGGCTGTTCGCCTATTAAAGCGGTACGTGAGCTGGGTTCAGAACGTCGCGAGACAGTTCGGTCCCTATCTGTTGTGGGCGCAGGAGATTTGAGAGGACCTGTCCTTAGTACGAGAGGACCGGGATGGACGAACCTCTTGTGTTCGAGCTGTCATGCCAATGGCATCGCTCGGTAGCGAAGTTCGGTTGTGATAACCGCTGAATGCATATAAGCGGGAAGCACTCCTCAAGATAAGATCTCCCAACCCTAAGGGATAAGAAGGGCCCAGGAAGACTACCTGGTTGATAGGCTGGAAGTGGAAGTGTGGTGACACATGTAGCTTACCAGTACTAATCGCCCGTTCGGCTTGACCATAAAATTTACTCGGTGCAGAAAAGCAGCCGTCAGCACTCAGCCTTCAGCTTTCAGTTCGAAACTGTTCGAAAGCGGAGGCGACTTTAGTGACTCGTCAGAAACTGGACGAGACTGAAGACTAGTACTGATGGTTGTGCGCCGACGAGATTTTCGAAGTCTTGTCGATTTAAAGAAAGTAAGACCCAATCTATTCAGTTGTGAGGTTTCGGCCTCATGATCTTTGAAAATCCGCTCTCAGCTTTTGGCTTTCGGCTCTCAGCTTTTTGGGGGGCGGGAGTTGGAGTTGGGGGTCACCAAGTTTGCTGGGCATCAGCCCTGGAGTCGGCGCGGCACGTGTTGCTGAAAGCTGACGGCTGATGAACAGCTACGAGATGGCGTAGAGATCCTTCGCTGGAAGGCGCTCAGGATCTCGGCGCGCGGCTCAGACGCCGCGCAAGCGCCTCGAGTTGTCGGTGATCTTACCGCGGGGGTTCCACCCGTTCCCATCCCGAACACGGAAGTTAAGCCCCGCAGGGCCGATGGTACTGCACGCGAAAGTGTGTGGGAGCGTAGGTCGTTGCCGGCATTAAATAAAGGCCGTTGAGAGAAATCTCGACGGCCTTTTCCTTTAATTGCTTGAAGTCAGGTCCGGTTGCGGAGCATGGCTGCGATGGTTCTAGGATTGCGGCGGCCATGAAGCACGGCGATCTGGCGACATATTCCCAGATTTCTCTTAAGTCCTGAACGGCGGCAGGATGAAGGACAAACTGGCTCATCGGCCGGAGCGACGTTGTGAACTCTTGTGGCGGAGTTCGGCGAATGCAGCGTCGCCGTCGACTGCTTTCACCCGGCCATTCTTGAGTTCATCGTAGCGGTCATCGAGTGCTTTGCGTACTTCGCCGAGTTCCTGTAGATAGGATGCCAATGCGTCTTCGACTAGGTCGTCTGGCGCGCGGCCGGTTTTATTGGCGAGTTCTTGCAGCCGGGATTCGGTTTCGGGGGCGGAAGTTCACTTCCATGGGGTTAGTGTAGCAGGTGAAGCCGCAAACATTATGAGGGAAACCCTTCGACTGCGCTCCGGGTAAACTGCGGTCGTTGCTGGCGTTAAATAAAAGCCAATCTGAAGAAATCAGGTTGGCCTTTTCTTTTCGCGAGTTACTTTCGCACCGAAAACAGCGGATTCCTCCTGTCTGGCTTTGCTCGCGCGTCGGAATGACAAGGACCTGGCTGCGGCCTTTTCCGTTTTGGGATGGATGTCTGCAATAAAAGTGGTAAACGCCCTCATTCGGAGAACGTGAAAGAAGGCGATGGAGTTATATTAGCGGCTAAGGTGGAGATTATGTGCATCGTCTGTGAGCGCGAACTGTGGGGCGAGCACCGAGCGCTCGAACGCGAGTTCTTCAAGCCCTGCAAGACATGTAAGAAGTTCCCGGGCGCGAGTTCCGAAGGAACCTGTTATCACTGTTACGCCATTGGCAACACGATCGATGAGTGCCCCGAGTGCACGGGCAAGCCATGGAGTGAAGAATTCCTGGAGGCCAAGGACGAAATCGAAGGTCCAGACGAGTTGGCGGTCCCGTTCTAGCGTTTTCTGAGGTGGTTGAGTTGCTGCTCTCCTTGTGTGCGCACATCCTTGTGCCTCTGATCGCGCTGGTTGCCGTGGCGGTCATCCAGTTCGACAGGAGCGCTTCAATCCCAGCCCAGGTAGCGGAAGGCGGCACTGACTTGTGCATTTTGGCGATTGGCGCGACTGGCAGCATGTTTATCAACCCCGGGCTGCACGAGAAATTCGGCCCTGAATGGATGGTGCTGATAAGCATCATTATTGTGCTGGCTACCGTGACCCTGGCGGGCGCGTCGATTCACGTGAACCGCTCGCAGATGGGCCAGCGGGAACGTGCGTGGACGAATTGCTTTCTAGGTAGCTTTGCGATAAGTTTGATTTGTGGAATCGTTGTTTGGGGAGCGATCTAGATGGAAGTGCTTAAGGTGATGTCGCTAACGGTTGCTATTAGCCTGGCGTTCGCGGCCGTGGTCACGCTGGTCGTAGGCTTGGCGCTTGATCCCCTTGAACGTGCGCGCCAGCGATGGGTTGCACGTGAGCGCGAAGCGGGCAAAATCGTCCACGCCTAATTCTTTCCCTATATCTCAGGATTTCGGCAGAACGCTCACGCCCGCAAAAGACGCGCGCTCACGCCTTTGAATCACCTCAAGTTAAACCCCGCAGGGGCGGCATAACAGGCTCCTGTTTTGTGGTTCGCTGCAGGCACTTGGCGGAAATGGAGAGGCTTGCATACTTCATATATAAAGTTTGGTATACTTCCGCTGCCTCTGGGTTACAGCCATGGAGAATCCTCCCGAACCCAAACAAACGGCTAACTTGGCTCCTACCGAGTCCATACAAGAGGCCCACTTGGCGCCGGTACTTTTTGGAGTCCCGCTCTGGGACAAGATAACCGTTGCTGGTGTGATAGGGACGCTACTGAGCGTGATAGCCTCAGCGATCGCCGGAGCCTTCGCATTAGGCAGTTGAAAAATGAAATCGAGTCGCACCTCAGGGAAAACGACAGAAGTCTGGTGCAGATTCAGGCGGACCTTGGCAAGCTAAATGAGGCGGCGGCGAGGGCCAATGACAGACTCATAGCTATTCAGGCAACTCTTGGCCAGAGAGATAGAGACCTTGATCGCGTGCACGCGATCTTTCCTGAAACACCCCCCAGGGCTCCAAGCCCGTTCGATCCGCTGCTCGCGGAGCGCATTGCGGCGATCAGCAAGAGCATCGATAACGTCGCTGAGAAGATGCAAAGAGGGATTGATATCAGGCTTACCCAGACTCCAACGATCGATTTGAAGAAGAAGGACAGCGATTTGCCCCCAACAGGGCAGGTGCAGCAAGACGATAAGCCCCTGCAGGAAGCAGCAGACGAGCTTATCGAGATTGAAAGTAAACTTCTCGACCCCAAGTCCCCGATAAGCCGTCGTTCCAGGGAAACGCTGTTGCCCCAGGTACTAGACCAGTTACGGCAGATCGAAACACTTCGTTCCCATTCAACTTTAAACACTCGATAAGGGACTCCGAACCGCCCCGTCAAAATCCCCGCCCCTAGCGCAGAGAACGCGCTAGGAACGGGGCACCCGCGCGTTGGTGATCCGGACACCCGCGTGGTGGTCCGGACACTCGCGTGTGAAATCGTAGAGTCGGGGCGCTGTCTCCCACTTCTCGCAAAATCGGCGAGAAGCGGGGACCCAGTTGAATCAGGTGGTGAGAGGAGTAAATCAGCGATGAGTATCGGTGTGGTGGTTGGGGTTTTGATGGCAGCGGCGGACATCGGGAGTGTGTGGTCCGCGGCGGAGCGGTGGGGGCCGGTGGTTACGGGGAAGCGGCGCGGGGAGATTGCGGAGGCGGCGTTTCTGGCGAAAGTTGCCAGCTTGGGATTTACGGTGTCGAAGACCTGGGGCGATAGCGACCGGTATGACTTTGTGGTGGATGGCGGCGCGGGGTTGCGGCGGGTGCAGGTGAAGTCGGCGCATTGCGAGGGTGAGGATGGCGGGTACAGTTTTCGCACGCATGATCATGCGTTTCGGGCTTATTGCGCGCAGGACATTGATGCTCTGGTTGCGTATGTGGTGCCGAAGGACGCCTGGTATGTGTTTCCGGTGAAAGTGTTTCAGCGGTTGCGGTCGTTGAAATTGTTTCCGGAGACGCGGAAGAAGCGATCGAAGTTTGAGGAGTATCGTCAGGCTTGGGGGATACTGAGAAAGTAGGTCTTAGGGAAGCAGATTCCTCATCGCTAAAGCGATTCGGAATGACACGGTGGATAGGGATTGAATGGGCGCAATGCGCGGGCGGGGGCGCCCGCGCTACACGTTACCAATCGATGCGTTTGGTTCCGGCTACCAAATCGAAATGGCGATCGCGGCTTAGGAGGGGAAGAGAATGCTGCCGGCAGAGTGCGGCGATCCAAAGATCATTGGTTGGAATCCGCTTACCCTTGCGCTTTAGTTCGAGGCTGATCTCGGCGTAATAATGCGTGGTTGGCTCCTGAATGTCCAACACCATGCAATCGTTGAGCAGTTCCTCCAGCCAGTTTTCGTAGCTGGCGCGATGGCGTGACTGGGCGATGCCGTGCCGATACTCGCCGAGAACAATCACGGGAATTGCCATCTGATCAGCGCGAGCGAGAACGGCAACAGCGCCAGGATCATCGTCCGCGGCAGCAGACAAGGCGTTGGTGTCGAGAATCATTGCCAGACTTCCCGATCGATCTGCTCGAAGGCTTCTTCCACCCGCTTTTCGATTTGCTTTCTCTCCGTATGCAGATGTTTGAGCTTTCCGAGATGCTTCATCCAGGGCTTTTCGTGGGAGGTCGTTTTCAATTTTTCCTGGACCGCCTCGGTGACGAGCTGGCGCAGGGGAATACCGCGTTGGGCGGCGGCCGACTTTGCGCGGCGGAACAGAAAATCGGGGATTTCGAGGGTCGTCTTCACAGGCCCATATTACCATATTTATGGGTCATGCTACATTGGAGGCGAAATATCTAGAGAAGGAATGGGAGGAACGGTGAGACATCTGGCGATTGTGTTTCTGGCGGTAACGGCGATGGCGCAAAACTCCACGCAGACGGCGGCGCAGATGGATCGAGCGCAGAGGGCGGAAAATACCGCGGCGGTGAAGGATCTGGCGGCACAGGTCCCGGCGGCGCGGCCGGAAGATGTGAAGTCGAGGGAGGCGCTGCTGGCGGCGATTTATGACGTGATCTCGGGACCGGCGGGCGAGCGCGACTGGAACCGCTTCCGCTCGTTGTTTGTGCCGCAGGCGCGGTTCACGGCGGTAGGGCGGAAGCCGGACGGAAGCGTGTCGGTGACGTTGTTGGGAGTGGATGAATTCATCGGCATGGCGGGCGCGGTGTTCAAGAGCCAGGGATTTTATGAGAACGCGATGGTGAACCGGGTGCAGACGTTTGGAAATGTTTCGCAAGTGTTCAGCAGTTATGAATCGCGGAATGAAAAAGGCGGGAAGCCGTTTGAGCGCGGGATCAACAGCATTCAGATGTTCGACGATGGAAAGCGCTGGTGGGTGTTGAGCATTTTGTGGGACACGGAGCGGCAGGGTAATCCGTTGCCGAAAGAGATGGCGAAGAAGTAGATTACCGAGCCTTAAGCCCAAGTTAGATCGCCAGCTTTACGGTTGTTGCGGCTCGTCGACGCGGGATGACAAGACAAATCCCCGCCCCTAGCGCAAAGGACGCGCTAGGAACGGGGCACCCGCGCTATTTAAGCGGCGGCAGGTCCAAGGTTTGCAGGATGCGATTGGCTGCTTCGGTGCCGGAGCGGACGCAGTCGGGTACGCCGATGCCGTGGTAGGCGTTGCCGGCGAGGGCGAGATTGGGTAAGTCGCGGCAGCCTTGCTCGATTGCGTTGATTCTTTCGATGTGGCCTACGTTGTACTGCGCCATGGCGTCCTTCCATTTGTATATGCGAGTGAAAAGCGGCTCGGCGGTGAGATGGAGGATTTGGCGAAGTTCTTGTTTGGCGAGGCGGAGAATTTCTTCGTCGGATTGATCGAGGATGGCGGGGTGGTGCGCGCCGCCGAGGAAACAGCGGATCAAGGCGCGGTCTGGGGGAGCGCGGTGGGGAAATTTGTTATGCACGAAGGTTGCGGCCAACAGGCGCTTCCCTTCACTGCGCGGGACGAGAAATCCGAAGCCGGGCGGAAGGCTTTGCCGGACCTGCCGATCGTAGGCGATAGCGATGGTGACGGAAGAAGTGTATTCGATGGCGGCGAGAGCGCTTGTTAGTTGGGTGGGCAATCCGAGACGAGCGGCGGCTGGGGTGGAAGTGGCGAGTATGACGGCGTCGAATTGATCTGTGGCGTAGCCAGCGGAGACCAGCCAACTAGTGTCCTGCTGTTGAATGGCTTGCACTGGAGTATTGATGTGCAGAGTGGAGGGGGGCAGATGGGAAATGATTGCGCCCGCCATTTGCTGCATGCCGTTTTTCAGCGAGGTAAAAAGAGGCTTTGGTGCGGCGGGCTTTGGGGTTTTCTGGAGTGTGGAGATCAGAGCGCGGCCGAGACTGCCGTGGCTGGCTTCCATCTCGGCAAAACGGGGCAGAACTGCACGCAGGCTGAGCTTGTCGGCGTGGCCTCCGTAGACGCCGGAGAGCAACGGGTCGGCAAGGCGATCGACCACTTCCCTGCCGTAGTGACGCTCAACAAAGGAGGCAACGCTCTCGTCCGCAGGCGACTTGCGCGGAGACTGAAACCACTCGCGCATCATGCGGAACTTGGTGCGGGTGGAAAATAATGGCGACCAGATAGCGGGCAGCATTTTGGTGGGAACCATGAACATGAGGCCATCGGGCATGGGGACGAGATGGCCGTTCACCAGGATGTAGGTTTTGCGGTCGCGATCGTTGGAGGCGATTAGTTGTTCGGCTAATCCGACTTCGCGGCAGAGATCGGCAGCCCAGGGTTTTTCGGTGAGGAAGGAGTCGGGGCCGGCTTCGATGAGGCATCCGTCAATGGATTCGGTGAGGAGGACGCCACCGAGGCGTGGAGAAGATTCGAAGAGTGCGTACTCGACCTCGACGCCAGCGCGGCGGTGCTTTTCGAGGGCGAAAGCGGCGGAGAGACCTGAGATGCCTCCGCCGATGATGGCGATGCGTTTCATGTGAAACTGCTGACCAGGCTGGCGAGGGCGGCGGTGAGTAAGGGCGAGTCGTTCAGAGAAGCGGCGCGGGTCAGGCGCATGCCCTGGTTCTCGGCGAATTGTTTGAAGCTGATGTCGATGTCGTAGAGGACTTCTACGTGGTCGCAGAGAAAGCCGATGGGTTGAATGAAGACGGTATCGCGGCCGTTCTTCTTGAGACCGAGGATTGTGTCTTCTACCGTGGGGCCTAGCCATGGGCCTCCGGAGATGCCTTGGCTTTGAAATGCGAATGTCCAATTCTCGGCAGCGAGCCCGGCTTGCTTTGCTACTAACGCCGCGGTTTCTTTGGCTTGGCGCTCGTAAGGGTCGCCTTCAGTGACGGTGCGCTGGGGGACGCTGTGAGCGGTGAAGATGGTTGGGACGTTCGGCGGTCTTGCGGTACGGAGCTTTTCGGCGAAGGCTTGTATTAATAAAGGATGATCGTGCCAGGAGTCGATGAAATCAATGGTGAACGGTGGATTCTCTTTGGTTAGGGCTGAGCGGTAGAGGCCGACACTGGTGCGGGAATTCTGCGGCGCGAGGCAGATAACAATGGCGTGATTCACGCCATCGGAAATCATGGTACGGACGGTGTCTGCGATGTAGGGATGCCAGTTGCGCATGCCGACGTACACGCGCAGGCCGAGTTTGTGGGCGAGAAGTTCGGCTTGCTTCCTGGTTAGTTCGGTGAGCGGGGAGCGGCCGATCAGGCTGTAACGGTGTTGGATTTCTTTGATAGATTCTGGCGGAACGGGACGGCCCCCGGTTACGCGCAGGAGGAATTCGGGGATCTGGTCGACGGAATCGGGGCTGCCATGGGCCAGGAGCAGGACGGCGGTGGTTTCGGGTTGTGAGGCTTGATCCACTTTCGACTTCTCGTTACAAGATCTAACCACAGAGGACACCCTTCGACTTCGCTCAGGGCAGGCTGAGGTTCACAGAGTGCCCCGTTCTTGCACGAACTTCGCGAGGGCCTTTACGTTTTCTACCGGCGTTTCGGGCACGATGCCGTGACCCAGATTAAAGATGTGGCCGGGGCGACCGGCAGCACGGCTAAGAATGTCTTCGGCGCGAGATTTAAGTTCCGGCCAGCCGGCGAAGAGCAGGACCGGATCTAGATTTCCCTGCACGGATTTCTTGTTGCCTAGTTTGGCCCAGCCTTCGTCGAGTGGAATTCGCCAGTCGAGGCCGATTACGTCAGCGCCGGTTTCCTGCATGGAAGGTAGGAGTGTGGCAGTGTCGGTGCCGAAATAGATGACGGGTGCGCCGGTGGCCTGGAGTTTCTTTACCAGTTCGGTGGTTCGCGGCAGCACGTAGCGGCGATAGTCTTCGACGCTGAGGCAGCCGACCCAGCTATCGAAGATCTGGATGGCGTCGGCTCCGGCGCGGACCTGCTCGGCGGCGTATTCGGAGGTGACTGCTACCAGCTTGCGCAGGAGTTCGTCCCAGGTTTCGGGGGACGAGTACATCATCTTCTTGGTGTGGACGTAGTTGCGTGAGCTGCCGCCTTCGATCATGTAGCTGGCGAGGGTGAAAGGCGCGCCACAAAAGCCAATGACGGGAAGCTCATCCCCGAAGTGACGGCTTACCAGGCGGATGGCTTCGGAGACGTAGCCGAGATCGGCGGCCTGGTCGGTGCGAAGGCGGGTGACGTCTTCCCTGCCTCGAATTGGCTTCTCGATGACTGGACCTTCGCCGGGAGAGAAATGGAATGGCATGCCCATGACTTCGAGCGGGAGAAGCAGGTCGGCGAAGATGATAGCGGCATCGACGCCCAGGATTTCGGCGGCGGTGATGGTCACTTCGGCGGCGACTTGGGGCTGCTTGCAAATCTCGATCAGAGAATACTGCTTGCGGACAGCGCGGTATTCGGGCATGTAGCGTCCGGCCTGGCGCATGAACCATACCGGAGTGCAATCCACAGGCTGGGCGCGGCAGGCCTTTACGAAGCGAGATTCAGGGGGCGGACATGCAGCATTAAATCTAGCATTTTTGCGGGATAAGGAAGCGAGCCAAACGCGCGATTTATCGCCTCGCAAAGTGCGCGAGGCGACGCGCGGCTCGCTCGGGTCCTTCGGCGACGAAAAGATGTCGCCTCAGGATGACAAAAGTGTGTGAGCTAAATGCGCGATTGTTGTGGAATCCCACCCTTTCGCAAAGAACGCGAAAGGATGGGGCAACCACGCGCTTGCTCGGGATCACAACACTACCGGTTGCCCTTTCGAGTGAGGGGTATCAAGAGAGATAACGTCGGGTGGCTAGGGGGTGAGCCTATGATTTAGGTAGTCCGACAGAGGAGGTGCTGGCATGGCAGCAAGCCAGGTAGTTTTGTATTTCGAGAAGCAAGAGGATGCCGTGCTGTTTGCCCTGGCGGCTAGTTCGGCGATGTCAGCTGAAGGATCGATGCGGGTAAAAGAGGCGGGCGTCAGGATTGCGACCGAAGTCTGCAAAGCTAGCCGGATTACCACCGAAGGAGTGTTGAACAGCGGTGAAGAGGAAGAAGCGCCGCGACAAAGGGTCGCGTAGGTTGAGTTAGTCCGACCAAGGTTGGGGACGACGGTCCCAACGGTGCTGGCGGAGTGTTTGTAAGAGTGCGTAATCCAGCGGGCCTGCGTTGCTAACAGCAAGATTTTCATGTACGTGATTGGGGCGCCTCATGCCCACGATGGTCGTGCTCACGACCGGATTCGAAAGAATAAAACGCAAGGCCATCTCGGGCAGGGTCATGCCCTTCGGCAGAACTTTCTTCAGTTTGTCCACTCGGGTTACGGTATTGGTTAGATTCTCCGGGCCAAAGTAGAGGGAGCGCCAGTCGTTTTTTGGGAACCTGGTTTCAGCGGTCAACTCGCCGGCGAGGCTGCCTTCATCGAGTGGGACGCGCGCGATGACGCCGATTTTCAGTTCGCGGCAGACTGGAAACAGCTTATCTTCGGGGGACTGGTCGAAAATGTTGTAGATCACCTGCACAGCATCGACCAGGCCGGTGCGAAGGGCGCGAATGCCGTTCTCCGGTTCCCAGCGATTTAGGCTTAGACCGAAGGAACGAATCCAGCCGTCGCCTTTTAGCTTCTCGACTGTCTTGCGGAAGTCGGGTTCGTCGGTCCAAATGTCATCCCAGACGTGGAATTGAAGTAGATCGATGGAGTCGGTCCCGAGTTTTTCGCGGATCAGGCGGGCGTATTTGAAAACGTGATCTGTCGGGAAAACTTCCTGGTATCTGTACTTGGCGGAGGCTGGCCACTTGTCGTTCAGCGGCGGAATTTTGGAGGCGGTATAGAGGCGCTTGCCGGGGTTGCGGGAGATAATCTCGCCGAGCAGGGCGTCGCTGTGGCCATTGCCGTAGGACCAGGCGGTATCGAAGAAGTTACAGCCCAGATCGACGGAAAGTTGCAGGGCGGCGAGCGATTGGGTATCGTCGGAGCCAGTCCAATCGCCCATGCCCCATAGGCCGTGGGCGATTTCGCTGACTTCGAAGTTAGTGCGGCCTAGGGTGCGATGGTTCATGCGCTCTCCGTGGCGCGGTTGGTACTGGCTCAATCTTACATAGCGACGGCTCGGGTACTTCAGAAAGAGAGCTTTTCACCGCCAAGGGCGCAAAGTATTCGCAAAGATCGCTAAGAAGGTCCTGAGTCGCCATTTATCCAGTTGATCCGATTGACAGATTTGCCTCGCAGTTCTTAACATAGTGCTTCACTCCAAAGTTCCCTGGGACGGATCGTTTCACGATGTGTGCGTTGCGCATCTTACCTTCTACAAGCAAATCATTATGATCTCAGTCAAACAGCTTACCAAGAAGTACGCGCGTAACCTTGCGGTTGACCATATTTCTTTCGAGGTGCAGAAAGGCCAGATTGTGGGCTTTCTGGGCCCGAACGGCGCGGGCAAGACGACCACCATGCGCATGTTGACGTGCTTTATGCCGCCAACGTCGGGCGGCGCGACCGTGGCCGGATTCGATGTGCTGGAGCAGCCACTCGAAGTCAAAAAGCGCATTGGATATCTGCCTGAGTCTCCGCCGCTGTACCCGGAAATGGAGACCGGCGAATATTTGACGTTTGTGGGCAAGCTGAAGGGTCTGTCTGGCGCCGAGCTTAAGAAGCGAGTCGACTACGTTTGCGATCGCTGCGCGGTTGCTGATGTGAGAAATAAGCTGCTGGGGCGGCTTTCGAAAGGGTATCGGCAACGGGTGGGATTGGCGCAGGCGATCATTCACAATCCGGATGTGCTGGTGCTCGACGAGCCCACGGCCGGGCTTGATCCTAAGCAGATTAACGAGACTCGCGACCTGATCAAGGGGCTGGCGGGGGATCACACGATTATTTTGAGCACACATATTTTGCCGGAAGTTGAACAGACTTGCGAGCAGGTGGTCATTATTAATAAGGGCAAGCTGGTGGCTACGGATTCGGTGACGAACTTGCAAAACCGGGCGCGGGGAGCGGAATCACTGTTGGTGGAAGTGGGAGCGCGGGATGGAGCGGTTGACGCCGCGATTGTGGTAGCCCGGCTGCAACAGATTCCGGGAGTGAGCCGAGCCCAACTCAAGACGACGCACGGAACCCGCAACGTGTTTGAGGTGGAAAGCCAAAAAGGGTTCGTGCGCGGGGAGTTGGCCCGCGCGGTGGTGCAGGCGGGATGGGACTTGAATGAGCTGCGTCCGGCGGCGGTGAGCCTGGAAGAAATATTTCTGCAGCTCACTGGAGCTGACGCCGCGAGCAAGGGGGCAGAGTAAATGCGGAATGTCTGGATCATCTGGCAAAAAGAGCTGCATAGCTATTTTGTTTCGCCGATTGCGTATCTGCTGTTGACCATGTTTGCGCTGATTTTCGGATTGATGTTCTGGAACATGCTGGCCGCGTTCGTGGTGTACGGGATGGAGTCGCAGATGCGAGGCCAGCCGATGCCGATGAACATCAACGAAGAGGTCATCCGGCCACTACTTTCGAACATCGCCGTGATTGGGATGTTTTTTGTCCCTATGATTACCATGCGCTTGTTCGCCGAGGAAAAGCGTAGCGGAACCATCGAACTGCTCACGACTTCGCCCATCCGTGATATGGAAGTAATCTTAGGAAAGTGGCTGGCTGCAGTGACCCTGTATGCCAGTATGTTGCTGCTTACAGCTTTGAACCTTTTGTTCCTGTTCAAGTACGGCAATCCCGATTGGAAGCCAGTATTGATCTGCTATTTGGGCTTGCTTCTGCAGGCGGCCGCGTTGCTGGCACTGGGGACATTTATTTCGACAACGACCAAGAACCAGATCATCGCAGCGGCGGGGACGTTCGGGTTGTGCCTGATGCTCTGGTTGCTGTCGTGGACCGGGAGTTACGAGACGAGTGTGTGGGCGCAGGTACTTTCCTATGCGTCTATCGTCACGCACTTTGAATCGTTCGCGAAAGGCGTGATCGACACTAAGGACGTGGTCTTTTATTTGACGCTGATTTTCCTGGGGCTGTTTTTCACTGCGCGGTCCATGGAATCTCTGCGCTGGAGGTCGTGAGTGAACACAGAGCTGCTGAAAGCGAGACAAACCCGATACGTCGCCTACGCCACAGTATATGTGGTGGTGGTGCTGACTGCGGTGGTGATCGCGAATTTTCTGGCCAACCGGTATAACAAGTCCTACGATGCAACGGCGAACAAGCGTTATAGTCTGTCCGAGCAAACCTCGAAGATCGTAAAGGGACTGAAGCAGGACGCCACGCTCACCTACTTCGATGACACGACGCGATTCCAGCGCGCCAAGGATCTTTTGACAGAGTATTCGAATCTTTCTCCCAAGATTCACGTGGATTATGTGGATCCGGACAAGAAGCCCCAGGAAACACGCGAGGCGGGAGTCACGAACTATGGAACCGTGATCGTCCGGATTGGAACCAACAAAGAAGAAGCCAAAAGCTTCACCGAAGAGGGCATCACTGGGGCGATCATCCGCGACCTTGAAGCATACGACCCGCACGGTGTGTTTTGTGGCGGGCAGCGGCGAGCATCAGATCGATGATTCCGAACGTAGCGGATATTCGAAATTTAAGGATCTACTGGGCAAAGACAATTATGTTGCGAAGCCGGTTGATCTGCTGCAGAAGGCGGAAGTGCCGAGCGACTGCACAGTGATAGTAGTAGGCGGACCGACTCGCGATTATCAGCAGCCGGAAGTGGATGCGATCAAGAAGTATGTGGAGGACGGCGGGCGGGCTTTGTTGATGCTGGATCCGCCGCTGAAAATTGGCCGCTCGATGACGGCTGACAACGATGCGTTCACGAGTCTGCTGCAAAGTTGGGGAGTGACTGCGGAGAAAGATTTGATTCTCGATCTCAATCCGATTGGGCAGTTGCTGGGAGTAGGGCCGCAAGTGGCGCTGGTGAGAAATTACGCTTCCCATGCGATCGTCGAAGGCATGAAGGGGACGGCGACCGGGTTTCCGCTCACGCGGTCTTTGGAGATCAAGAATGGAGACAAGACTTCGGTGCAGAAGTTGTTTGATTCGTCGGATACCAGTCTGGCAACGAGCAACCTAAGTTCGCCGGCGGTGGATCCGAATGATCCGAAAAACAAGAAAGGGCCGCTGACGATGGCGGCAGCGGCTACTTACAACACTGGGAAACAGATTCCCAAGGGCGGTTTGTGGTGGTGGGAAGTTCGTCGTGGGCGGCGAATTCGTTTATTAGCTTCAATGGCAACAGCGACCTGGCGTTGAATGCCGTGGACTGGCTTTCGTCGGATGAAGATTTGATTTCGATTCGTCCCAAGGAGCAGGAAGATCGCCGCATCACCATGACGCAGTCGCAATTGAACTGGGTGAGGATTACGAGCCAGTTTCTGTTGCCGCTGCTGGTGGTTGTGATGGGAGTTTCGGTTTGGTGGAAGAGGAGATAATTTTCCGACGGCTCGGCGGGCGTGAAGACAGATGAAACTACGTGGGCTATTGGTTGCGATTTTGGTTCTGGCGGGTTTGACAGGTGCGCTGTATTGGTCGAATCGGCAGAAACCGGCGGGGACGGCGGAGGCGTCGGCTGATGCTCCGCCGAAGATCCTTACGCTTAAGCAAGAAGATATTTCGAAGATCGATCTCAAGAAGAAGGGCGCGGATGAGCTGGTGCTGGCGAAAGACGGATCGGGAAAATGGCAGATCACTTCCCCTGAGCCGCTGGGCGTGGAGCAAAGCACAGTTTCTCCGATGCTTTCCAGCTTGTCCACGCTCACTTCGGAGCGGCTGGTGGAAGAAAAAGCCGGCGATCTGGGACAGTATGGCCTGAGCGATCCAGCGCTGGTGGCAACGATTACGGAAAAGAACAACAAGACGCATGAGCTGCTGCTGGGCGACCAGACGCCGGCGGGGAGTGCGGTTTACGCGAAGCTGGAGGGGGATCCTCGGATCTTTATTATTGCCAGCTATAACAAGGGCAACATCGATAAGAGCGTAAATGATCTGCGGGACAAGCGGCTGCTGACGGTGGATGCGGACAAGATCAGCAAAGTGGAGTTGATTGCCAAGAAAGAGGACATTGAATTCGGGCGGAATAAGGACGGGTGGCAGATCGTGAAGCCGAAACCGTTGCGGGCGGACGGTCCACAGGTGGAAGAATTGGTGCGCAGCCTGACCGAGGCCCGAATGGATCTGAGCGGCGCTGAGCAGGACGCGAAGAAGATCGCGTCGGCGTTTGCGTCGGCAGCTCCGGTGGCTACGGCAAGAGTGACGGCGGAGTCGGGAACACAAGAGCTGCAAGTGCGCAAGAACAAGGATGACTACTACGCCAAGTCGAGCGCGGTAGAGGGCGTGTACAAGGTTGCGGGCACAGTCGGCAAAGGGCTGGACAAGGGTCTAGAGGATTTTCGGAACAAGAAGCTGTTCGATTTGGGATTCAGTGAACCCAACAAAATCGAGATTCACGATGGAGCGAAGAGTTATTTTCTGACTCATGGCGGAGACGATTGGTGGAACGGCAGCGGGAAGAAATTGGATGTTGAGAGCGCGCAATCGGTGGTGGACAAGATCCGCGACCTATCCGCCAGCAAGTTTGTGGATTCTGGATTCACCACGCCTGCGATCGAGTTGACGGTAACGTCCAACGACGGTAAGAAAGTCGAAAAAGTGCAGGTTGCGCGGAAGGACGCTGGGTATATCGCGAGACGGGAAGACGAGGCGTCGCTGTACGAAGTGGATGCTCAGGCAGTGACTGCTTTGGAAAAAGCTGCTGAAGAGATGAAGATTGTGGCTGTCCCGCCCAGCAAGTGAGTTAGCCGGCACCAGTTTGTTTCGGCTCCCCGGATTGCGCCTGCGCTTCCAGAAATTTTTCCAGTTCTTCTCGATCTTCAGGCAGCATTTTGTCGAACCGGATTCCGTTTCCGACCTGGGGATCGTGGGTGACCACGGTGGCGGCGACGAGCAAGGTATTCTCCAACTGCAGCTTCAGATCAAGGGTTGCGCCTATCGGGAACGGGAACATGGTCTCAATGTAACAACCGCCAGCGCTCAGGTCGGCGGTGGCGCCTCGGATGGGCGCGGGGCCTCCTTCGACCTCGATTTCGACAGGGACACGAACCTTGAAACGGGGAGAATCGCGGCGGTCGTGGTCAGGCATGGTCACTGTCCGTCTCAACCGGGAATGGGCTCTCGATTGTGGATACTCCATGTTAGTGCGGAGTAATTGTGCATTCAAGGGCCGATCGTGTGGAACTCGGCACAGCGGATGAGCTACACCCGGAGGTGCTCACCGACTTTCTATTGAAATTCTCAGGTACACGGAGAGGGGCTATGCGGGGAATCTTTTCTCAATTGAAAGTTTCAGGCATGGGGACAGGTGCTCCTCGGGTTTCTATACTCCAGGAAGAAAAAGCGAAACCACGAGCGGCGAGACCTGGAAACCGGCAATTTCTGAGTGACAGTTGTATTCTCGTAATCTCACTCACAGAGAAATGACACACTGTATCGTATTATTATTATTATCAATGACTTACAGGCGGGAAAAGTGAGAATACGAGAATACAAGATTACGAGATTACAAGAGGACGGAAAAGACTCGAATCTGTAATCTCAGGTCGTGGAGCGTTATCTTGTGCGTCGGCGGGCGCGCGAAGGGTCGTGAAACGGTCGTGCAACTAATTGATTAGGAGCTGAGGATTTGTCCTGGTGTAGCGGTTAGAGTAACCGCTTTATCGTTGTAAGTGATTGATGAATAAGCTAGTTAGAATGGTTGGTGCCTGACTTAGTGCCTGGTTGTCCTGGTGTCATACTGTGTTATCAATCACTTAGTGCGAGCCACGAACGCCTGATCGCGCTGACCTAACGTCACGATCCCCCGCCTCGACACCCCACCCGGTCTCTTTTGTGAGCGTCGATGGGGTCCCACCCGCCGTCGAGATCGACTGTACGGGTTCCACTTTCAGGAACCGGCCTATAACTACTATTTTTTGATCGCCTCTTCCAAGGCCGCGAGACCAGCATCACCGAGCACCTGATCCGGCAAAGCGTAGTGCTTTTGCGTTGTCGCCGCTGTGGAATGCCCCAGCCGTTGACGTGCGGCGTCGATACCCTTCAGCCGGGTGACGATGGTGTCGTGACCTCTCCGAGCCGCGTATAGGCCGCTCCAGGCAATCCCAGCGGCCTTCAACAGTGGTTTGATAGCGTGCGGGACCAGGCTCTCGATGTTCGTCGGTCCACCCTTCGACGATGGTAAGATGTAACCGGCGTCCGGCGCGCCGCATTGCTTCTTCCAGGCCGCAAGCTCTGACTTCAGCGGTTCGATCAGCCGGTGAGTGATGACCTTCCCGGTCTTCGTCTCGTTGACATCCCCACGGACCGCCGCTTGCTGAACGGTCACCTGGTCGCCGGAGATGTGTTGCCAACAGAGCGCCGATACCTCTGACGGCCTTAGTCCGAGGCAAAAGCAGAAGTCGAAAACACACTGTGCATCGAGCCGCGATGCGAGCGCCGCGCGGATCGCCTTCGCCTCTTCCAGGGTGTAAGCGACAGTCGGCTCGCTGTCCTTGATCTTCGCGTGGCAGATCACTTCCTTCCAGACATTGCGCTCCAGCTTGCCGAGCGAGACTGCATACGCAAAAATGTGACGGGCCAATCCCCTCACATGCTGAAGGGTGTTGGTGCCGAGTGGGTTTCTTTCTTTGCTCGCGAGCTGAGTCAGCAGTTCCGAGCCATCGACGACGCGGTAGTCGCGGAGCGTGATGTCCTTGAAGTGTGCCTTCAGGTAGAGCGACCAAACTTTTTCGTATCCGTAGATCGTGCTCGGACGCATCTTCTTCACATCCTTCGCCCACGGCAAGAACTCTGTGTCCCAAAAATCGGCGACCGCGAGATCGTAAGAATTGCTGCGAGGTGTCTTCTTCACCGTGAGCATGAACTCGTCGGCGATCAGGTTCACCGCCTTCGAGGTGGAAGTCTTGAAGCGCCGGTCGTCGCGCCGCACTGGAGAGCCATCCGGGTGAGTCAGCTTTTTCGCGACTCGCTTGATGCCGTCGTGGTATCGTATGTAGAACGTGCCGCTCTTCAACAAGATTTGTCCGTCAGTGCGATGCTTCTTACGTGTGCTCATCGGTGGGACCTCGCAAACCCATTATAGAGCCATAGGCACCAGTGAGGCACTAGCACTTTAGTAACTTGTTGAAAACATTACCAGGAGAGGTGGCAGAGTGGCCGAATGCGGCGGTTTGCTAAACCGTTGTACGGGTTAACACCTGTACCGAGGGTTCGAATCCCTCCCTCTCCGCCAGTTTTTGGCAATTCCAATCATTTGCGCCAAATTGAGGAGGCAGTCAGGATGGCGCCTCGAATAGTTTCCGATTTTGCCGACGACCGGGAGTGATCGCACCGCGAATCGAAACGTTCGCGGGTGGCGGAAAGTATCAAGGTGCGCGCATCGCGCCTGTGATCGCGCGGTCAAAAGCGAACTGCCCCCGACGGGGATTCGGAGGCAGCTCAGCCACAGATCATCAGTCCAGATCGGAGGATCAGAATTGAGCTCCGCCCACCTCGTCCTGGGAAACGTCGGTTCGCATGTCCATCCAAGCCGCGAACATCGTACGCCCATTGAACACATGGCATCGGTAATCTCCCATGAAGCCACCGCCAAAGCCATCATTCAGCGGATTGGACATGGTGCTTGAAAGGGCACCGCTCTTGAAAGTCGCGCCCCCGTTGGTGGAAACGGCAGCAAAGGGCTGGTATTCAAGGTTAGAAGGATCATTACGACGATCTAGCCAGGTCACGCCAATGGCGCCATTCTCTGCCAGGTTAATCCATTGAAAGAATTCGTCACCTTTGTTCGAGTTGCTAACTCTTACCGGCTTTCCAAAAGTATTACCACCGTCCGTCGAAGCGGCCACAAATACTTGCATCTGCGAACCGCTCCAGTTGTAGAACGAGACATAAACTTTGGCGGTGGAACCGCTGCCAAACACTGCATTGCTGGCGATGTTGCTGACACGTTCGTCGGTATTGGGCAGAGAGCCATAGAATCCGCAGCCGCAGGAATCGGGAACCAAGGATGGGCTGGCAATAGTGACGGGAGCGCTCCAGGTGTTACCGCCGTCGGTGGATTTCGAGAGCAGCATCTTGGCTACGGTTCCACCGCAATCGCCTGCCGGGCCATTGGCTGCACAGCGCTGCCAACTGACATAGACCGTCCCATCGGCGCCGACGGCCAGGTCACTGAACTGATCCACGCTGGTGGGATAGATCTGCTTCGTGTCCACCACTTTCGTCGTCCAGGTTTTGCCTCCGTCGTTCGAATGGGAAACCGAGATCTCACTGTCGCTGGCACCGTCGAACTGCGTGATCGACACATACAGGGAATTGACGAAGGGACTCTTCGGGTTCGTGTCGATCTCCAGCCATGGTTTATCAGCTAGAGAGCCCAGCAGCGGGGTGCTAACGACGACCGGCGTTCCCCAAGTCTGGCCATTATTGGTAGAAGACGAGAGAACCACGTCGGAGTTTTGGATGCCACCGGCATAGGCAACATTCTTCAGATCGTATCCGACGATCGGATCCCCATCACCACCGCTCCCGGGGGAACAGGTTCGCGTCCAGGTAGAACCACCGTCCGCGCTGGAATAAAAGCCCTGGATATTCGAGCAGTTGTAATCGTTGCCTCCCGTAAGCAGCTGTTTGGGGTTCTTCAGATTTGTAGCAATAGGATCTTCGTTCACCGGCTGTCCGCCCCCGGATGCCTGCACGTTGGGGAGCGCACAAGGTGTGGGGCTGCACGTCAGATTCTTGCCGCTCGAAAGGAGACGGTTTGTTTCCGCCGGATGCAACAATCCAGCCCGGTACGCTCGGGCCGCCAGCACACCGCCCGAGACCGGGCTTTTCGGCAGGGTTTGCGCATTCAACAGGGCTACCACTTGAAGTAATAAAACGAGAGAGACCAGGCAGGCGAGCACGCGAAAAAGTTTCAAGGATTCCTCCAGGCTAAAGTTTTGCAATCTTGTTCTGCTTGCACTAGCGGCAACCAGCAAACTTGAACGACGCAATACGCGTACTCCAGTTCGTCTGTTGTCCGGTTTTGTAGTATTGGTTGGTATACCAAAACGTGCAATCGTCGCTGGGATCGACCGAAATGCTGTCATAGTCGCCCCACATCGTGTCTGTCGTTGAATTCCTCCCGTTCAGGATGATCCGCTCGCCTTCCATAGTTCCCAAGGGATCAGTCGGAACCCGCCCGGTATATCCAATAGAAGGATACATGGTGCGGCTGGAGATTCCATAGCCCAAGGCGATATCACCCACACTATCCATCGCCGAGCTGCCCATCCAACGGAAGTTTGTGTCTGGCGCGTAAGTTCCCTGCTGGAATACCGCGAAGTTCCCGTCTTCAGCAGCACGCAACTCGTACCAGCGCACGCCCACCGTTCCCGTCCCTGAGGTCGTTGCGGCATCCACCGAGTGCGTAACTACAATGGCTTCGTGGTCTGAGAAGTTGCGGTACGCCGCCCGGTACATCAGCCGATCGCTTAGAGTCTCGAGCGTGACCTGGTTTCCCTTTTGCGGGACGCAGGCCCGATAGTAACCGCTTGCCGGACAGGCGGGCTCATAGGCGGCAACCGGGATTTCCGCCGGTCCGCTGAAACTCGAGTTTTTCGGATTCTTAAAATCCGCGTGGAATTTGAAAAGCTGAATCGCATTGGGTACGGAATTGATACCTCCCAAAAAATAATCAGGAGCGCCCGCTGGTGGCAACGTGCGTCCGTCGAGGTCGGCTGGCAGCAAAGTGTGCAGACCCTGCACGGTAAAGCAAACGGCTGATGCCTTCTCACCCTGCAGCATGGCGCTGCGGTCAAGAGCACACGAGATTGCCGACGCATTGAACAGGCCGTTCATCCCCAGATAGTACGCATCCGGCCAAACTCCAAGTTTTTGATAATCGATGGCGTCAAACTTCATTGCATATCGGTTGTACGCACCCGTGGCATCGGAGGTCTGAGAGACCCCAACACAGACGTAACCAAATGCCTCACCCGAAGGCAAGCGCTCTGCCTGACCGACGATTACCCAGCGGTCTGCTATCTTGTCGTACTGTGCGACCGGGTCGGCGATCAGGGTTTTCTCGCAGGCTCCGCCAAATTTCTGCCAGATCGAGTTGATGCCAACCGGGCCCATCAGGAGCTTGCCGGTCTTGTCAAACACCGCGAGCGACGAATTGACCACCTGCACGTATTGCGTCTTGCCCGCCGCGCCCGTCGGGTCGGGCGCCGCACTGATGTCGTTAAAGCCATAGTCGCCTTCACCAAGGCCCGCAACGTTGACGCCGGCCACTGTCGAAAGCGGGCCCTTAGCCGAGCTTTGTACAACCGGATCCGGAAAATTACTGGCAGGCATAGGTCTACGCGCTTCCTCACCCGGAGCCTCTTCGGAGCGGGCGAAGTTGGCTACGCCAGACCCGCCGCGGATCATCTCGCTCAATCGTGGCGAACTGTCGTGATGGTCTTCCAAAACGAGGGCAGGTCCCCTGGCAACGTTCTCAGCGGCTGCGGGCATTACAGCCACAAATGAAAGCAAAATGGAGCAGAGCAACGGCATAAGATGCATTCGGGGCTGTGACATTTGAAGGTCCTCCCTAAGAGTGCTGCCGAACCGGCAGCAGCATGCTATCAGAGAAATGTGGAATCAACTATGCAAAATAGTTGATGGGTCGGCGGCGCCTACTTCGGCAAGCGATCTAACGGTAGAGTTGCATATCGGGGAACGTGCTCGAAAAGCAAGTCGGGGAGTGGCTTTGGCATTCCGGTTCGCTTACGATTGCCCGAACTGTTGGTCTCCCGAGAAATCCTCGAGAGGCACCCGGCAGATGGGTTAAGCAACGCCCCATCCTCCGCGTTTCCGGGAAGGACGAGGCGTTCCCAACTTTCTATTGCACGGTAATGGCTTTTCCAGCCGATGGGATACCGTTAGTCACCACGTAAATGGTGCTGGCTCCGGTTTCCGTTCCGGTGGAAACTACGAATTCGAAGTCTTCGAGGGTGCTGCCGGTGGCAATGCCCATCGTGCTGAAGCTGTTGGTGCTGGCGAAGAAGAAGTGTCCTGTCGCCTTGTTCCTGATCACCACCAGAGGGAAATTGGTGGCCATTTGGGCGTCGTCGCCGTATACCGCACCGGCGGAGAATCCATTGAGCTGCTTACCAAAGAGGGTAAACGACTCACCCCCGCTGACCAGTTTCGGGTATCTGGTGATAATCGGCCTCCAGGCATTCTGCGGAGCACCCTTGGAGGTGTAAAGCTCGATATCGGTGGTCTTGCCATCCGCGGGAATATACATCACCTGGCCGGTCGGTAGAAGCAGCAGCCGGGCTTGCCAGGATTGCAGGGAGCCGCCACTTGCGGTGTTTGGAGCCTCGACGAAGGCATCAGCGGTCGTAAACTCATAGAAAGTTCCGTTGCCGTTGAAGACGCCCGGGCTGGTGTAAACCAGAATGTTGCCGTCGGGCAGCAGAGCCGCGGGGCCGTCCGCGATGTCATCCCCGTTGGGGAACTGAGGACCTGCGGTCCACGTACCGCTCGTGGGGTTGTAGATGGAAGTGTTAGTAGTCGCGCCGAAGGCGACAACCGTTCCATCAGGACGCTGAACGAGCGGCCCCATTTCTGGAACGATCCCCAGTCCACCGCTGTTCGGCAGAGTAACAATCGTGCTTCCGGCGCTGGTCCATGCGCTGCTGGTGGGGTTGTAGAGTTCAGAATTGGTTCCGTCTTCTGTATCCACAGTTAGCACGTCGCCATTGGGCACCAAGGCAAAGCCCTCTTCGGAGAATCCGTCGGCCTTCCCCGTGCCAGTTGCTGTCCAGGTCAAATTGCTGGGGTTGAACAGCACCTGCTGCTTGGATGGTTGTCCGCCCTGGCCCATCATGAATGTCCCGTTGGGCAGAACGACGGCCGGAGAGTCGCCGATGGTGCTCCATCCGCTGGGCGGGTTCACAGTGGTCCATTGATTGGCAACCGGATCGTAAATATCCCCCAGGTTGGTCTCGACTCCCTGCAGGTTGTTGTATTCTCCTCCTTCGACAAGGACCCGGCCGTCCGGTAGCACGGCAGAGGCAAAGTAAAGGGGCGCGTATCCCGATTGCATGGAGGCCAACTGCGTCCAAGTGCCGGCTGCGTAGCTAGCTTCTTCGGTCGGCGTGAGCTTCCACCATTTTCCGCTGTTGTATTGATGCATCATGACGGTGCCGTCGGTGAGCAATAGGGCAGTGTCGGTCTGAAACGAGGGCTGATGTGTGAGCTTGGCCCAGGTTCCAGTTGCCGGCTCCTGGGAGCTGGCAATGATTGACGAGGCCAACACCAGCGATGCGATTGCGAGGAATCGCAATATTTTGACGCCTTGATTCTTCATTTTTGAGGTCTCCTTCGGAGGATTGTGATTTTGGACGCGAGTGCACTTACACAGAAAGGCGGAAAGCAAGGGCGAAACGCCTCATCGACACACAGGAAATTTTCGAGCCGGGCGAGTGCGAGAGTCGTCCGAGGAAATCAAAGGTTCGGCTCCTTTGATTATGGTCTCGGGGCCAGCCGCCCGGCCTGGAAATAGGCAAGAAGCATCCTTTCCCAGGCCTTCACTTGTTGCCCCAAGTGCTCACACGCGCCGTTGATTCTGGTTTGTGGGTCTACGGCGTGACCGTAAAACTTTTCTTGCTCGTGGCCATTCCCCCGGGCGTGGTCACAGTGATGGGACCGCTGGTTGCCCCTGCCGGCACGGTGGTGGTGATGAATTCGGAACCAATCACTTTGAATGTGGCAGACGTGCCATTGAATTTCACCGCTGTCGCACCGATATACGGGCCAATGCCTATGGTCACTTTCGCGCCGACTTTTCCCGACGCAGGAAGGAAACCGAGGATACCGGGTTTCGGCGCTGGGAGGCTGACATCGAATACGTCAATCGTTCCCTCGTCGGGCACCCCATTCGAGTTGCTACCACCGCCTGAGGGCGTGGTTACATACAGGTTTCCGTCGCTGCCCTGAACCAAGGCACCATCAGGGTAGTAGCCCGCGGGTCCGCCGAAACTTGCCTCAAGGGTGGCGACTCCGCCCAAGGTCAACTGATAGATCGAGCCCAAGCCCGCCCCTCCCGACGGCGTTACCCCATACAAGTTGCCGTCCGAGGCTTGAATCACTCCGGCTGTAGGGTGGGTGCCGATGCTTGCCGTCGTGAAGTCGTAAATCTTCGTGAAACTGCCGGACGTCGAGATGCGGAAAACCGTTCCTCCGTTACTTGCGCCGCCGGAATAGCACGTACCATAGAGGTTGCCATCACTCGCCTGGATAAGCGCCCCCAGCGGTTCCACGCCGTTGGGATCGTCCGACCCGAAGGAGTGCAGGATGGTGACCGCGCCCGCCAGATTCATCTTGAATATCGTTCCATTACCCGAGGTTCCGCCGAACTGGGTGGTGCCATAGAAGTTTCCATCGGACGCAAGCGTCAGCCCGGCCGCGGGCCCATCACCGTCTCCCGTCCCAGCTCCCCCGCTGAAAGTGTGTATGATTTGATAGGCGCCGGAGAGCGAAATCCGGAAGATTGTGCCTGAATTGTAGTCGCCGTTATACTCGCCCCCTTGCTGGGTTGTGCCATACAGGTTGCCGTCGGGTCCAATGGCTAAACGGCCACGTGGGTCGGCGCCATCCGGGGGATACGATCCGCAGCCATAGCCTCCGCAAAAACTGTATAGAAGAGTGAAGTGCCCAGTCGGAGTCAGTTTGAAGATGGTGCCGCAACCAAAGACCCCGGTGTAAGGCTGGCAGAAATCGGTACCACTGCTACCTCCGCCAGAAGCGACTCCATAGAAATTTCCATCCGGCCCTTGCAATAGCCCGGCTACAGGAAATACGCCGTTGGGCGTTGTGCTGTTACTGGCATCGAAGGGAAACTGTAAAGCACGCTGAGGACGCCCGCGGGCGTAATCTTCACCACGGCGCCGCAGCCTTGGACTAGCCCTTCAACACCATCCGCGCAAGCCCCTGATCCTCCCTCGAAAGTGGTGGTGTAGTAATTGCCGTCGGCGCCCTGAATCAGTTCCGCCTGCGGGCTCTCACCGTCGGGATAATTGCTCGTGGTGTTGGCGTTGTATTGAAACGCATACAACTGTGTGAGTTGGGCTTGGGCGGGTGCAATCAGTGCCAGTCCCCAGCCAGCCAGCAATAATGCGAGATGCTTCAAAGTTTGCTTCGTCATAAAGAGCTCCTGTCAAGATTCAGTTCGACTGCTTTCCCCAACCTTCCGCGTCTTTTGCAAAGGCTGGGGATTGGAGGGTGAAGGGCGCGACCCTCGCCTGCTTCTATTTCGTCGCCACCAACACGGGCTGAGCGGCAACTACTTGTGCCTTCACCTTTAGCAAGCTTTCACGAGCCTCGTGTACTTCTGCTTTTATGTTGCTCGTGCCTGGTATGGCCAGCATGAAGCCGAAGGGGGTAATCCGCCAATGGTCTCGGCGTCTCCGGCCTTTAATGCATACGGAGTGCTGACCAACAGGACACGAGGCTGCTCCTCTTCTCCTGAAACTTGTACCCCGAGCCAGCGCGCTTCGCCGGAAGTGAACATACTCGTCGGCAATCCCGCGCTGGTGGTCGAGCCCAGAAGCACGGTGTAATGCCCGCTCTTATCCGGTTGGACATTCTGGGTCTCCAGCCAAAGGGGCGATCCACCCTGCTGCTCCCTATAAAGATAGAAGGTAACGCCGACCATACCGCTCAAAGGGTTGCCGTTGGCACTGGTCAAGATGCCATTGAAATTCATCAGCGGAGGCACCACGGCAGGGGTGGCGCTGCTCGGGGTCTGTGCGGCCATGGAAAGAACCAACAAGAAGAATCCAATGACCACACAACCAATGGTGAACTTCATAGAAGGGCCTCTTTTTAGGGGTTTGTGAACTCTCCCTCTGGGGGGAAACGAAGGCGCCGGCACCACTTTTTTCATGGAATTTTCCTCCGATTCGTGCTTTCTTGATACAGTGCAGCCAGCGTCCGGCAAGGCTTACGAAAGCCTCGCATCGGCCTGATTGGAAGCACATTGCGGTTAGCAAAGAGCGGCGTAAGATCTTTCGCGCACCCGGCAAAGGGCTGAATCCCGCGCTCTTATATAGAAAGGCGGAAAGCGCGGGGGAAACGCCTCATCTGCACAAAGAATCTTTTCAAATCAGGCCGGATAGACCTCACTTGTGTAAGTCGTAAGGCGATTGGCCGCTCGTAGGCGGCTGGATAAAAGGGGACAGGTGCACAAGCCCGAAGATCAATCCGGTCAAGTCACCTTGCTTTTGCATCACTGGAAGCGGGGCGACGAGAAGGCCCTTGGTGACTTGGTTCCTTTGGTCTATAAGGAGCTCCGGAGCCTGGCTCACTACCACCTCCGATCCGAGCGACCGGATCACACCCTGCAAAGTACGGCCCTGGTTCACGAGGCCTACCTCCGACTGCTGGGAGGTCAACCGGTGGAACTGCAAAATCGTGCACATTTCATCGCCGTGGCCTCGCGCCTTATGCGCCAAATCCTGGTGGACCACGCCCGCGGACGCCGAGCGGATAAACGCGACGGAGGATGCAAGATCACGCTCGAAGAACTGGCTGCCCTGCCGGGCAATGGAGATGCCGAGCTCCTGGCTCTGGACGATGCCCTGGACGAGTTATCTCGCATGGATGAACGACAGGGAAAGATCGTAGAAATGAAGTTTTTTGGGGGGCTGTCGGCTCCAGAAATATCCGAGGTGCTGGGGGTCTCGCGCGCCACGGTTGACCGCGATTGGGCCACCGCCCGCGTCTGGTTGCATCGGCAAATGAACCGGGGCGCCGAGCTATGACGGTCGAACGTTGGGAGCGCGTCAAGGACCTGCTGCACCAAGCCATGCCACTTGCGCCCGCACGGCGCGCCCTTTTCCTCGATGAGGCCTGCACCTCTGACAACGTGCTTCGTGCTGAGGTCGAATCACTTCTATTGGCCGATGCAGGCATCCGCTCCGGCTTCATGCAATCGCCCCTGGTGCGCGACGAACTGAGCGCGGACCCGGTTGGGCTCGGCGTTGGAGCCTTGGAAGCGGGGCAAATCTTTGCGCAGCGTTTTCAACTTGTCCGCAGGCTGGGAGAAGGCGGCATGGGGCAAGTGTGGCTAGCTGAACAAATCTCACCGGTGCGGCGGCAAGTCGCCCTGAAACTCATCAAGGCTGGGATGTACGACGAAGCGGTGGTGCAACGTTTCCAATCGGAGCGGCAGTCGCTGGCGATCATGGATCATCCCGCCATTGCCAAGGTCTTTGATGCCGGAGCAACACCACAGGGCCAACCGTACTTCGTGATGGAGTACGTACCTGGACTGCCGATTACGGAGTATTGCGATCAGAAGAAGGTTACGATCCCGGATCGGCTTGCACTCTTCGTACAAGTCTGCGAAGGCGTGCAGCACGCGCACCAGAAAGCCGTTATTCATCGCGATCTTAAACCGGCAAACATTCTGGTGATGGAAGTGGACGGCAAGCCGGTTCCACGGATCATCGACTTCGGGTTGGCCAAGGCGACGACGCCTCCAGTCGCGGGCGAGAGCGTTTTTACGCAGCTGGGGCATTTTATTGGGACGCCCGGGTACATGAGTCCGGAGCAGGCAGACTCTACAGTGAAGGACATTGACACGCGCACCGACGTTTACTCTCTGGGAGCCGTTCTCTACGTGCTGCTGTCCGGGGTGCAGCCGTTTGAAAGCAAGCGGGGGCAGAAGCAGCCACTCGAGGAGTTGCTGCGAAAGCTGCGCGAGGAAGAACCCCCACGTCCGAGCGCCAAGGTCAGCAGCGATCGGGACACCTCGACCACGATCGCCGAAGCGCGCGGCACTGATCCCAGGCAACTGGCGCACCTGCTGCGCGGCGATCTCGACTGGATCACGATGAAGGCGCTGGAAAAAGATCGTGCTTGCCGATATGGCGCGCCGTCGGAGTTGGGCGCAGACATTCGGCGGTATCTGAATCACGAGCCCATCGTAGCGCGTCCGGCAAGCGCTGGCTACAGGTTGCGGAAGTATGCCCGACGGTATCGCGTAGCCGTCGCGGTGGCGGCTGGATTGGTGGTGTTGTTGGCCACATTCTCCATTTTGCAGGCTTTGCAGTTGCGTCGGATTACTCGGGAGCGCGACCGCACCACCCGCGAACGAGATCGCGCCACACGAATCACCGACTTCATGACCGGCATGTTCAAGGTGTCCGATCCCAGCGAAGCGCGCGGCAACAAAGTTACGGCGCGGGAAATCCTCGACAGAGCTTCGAACGATATGGGGACAGGTCTGGCGAAGGATCCCGAGGTTCAGGCACAGATGATGCAGGTGATGGCCAGCACATACCTGAACCTGGGGCTAAACGCTCGCGCGCATGAACTGGCGAAGCGCGCTCTGGACGCTCGACTGAGCCTTCTCGGACCCGACGACCCAAAGACGCTGGAATCGATGGCGCAGTTGGGCTGGATTCTGAATCGTGAAGGGCATTACGTCGAAGCGGAGACGTTGGAGCGCCAGGCGCTGGACGGTGAGCGTCGCATTCTCGGACCGGAGGACCCACTTACGATCGAGACCATGGCTAACATGGCCTACGTCGTGCAAGGACCGGGCAATTTCGGTGAGGGAGAGAAATTTGCCCGAGAGGCCATTGAGGTGGGGACTCGCAGGCTGGGTCCGGAGAGTCCCCAAGTGCTGCAGTCGATAAACTTCCTGGGGGTTGCGCTCTGGAACCAGGGCCGCTACGCTGAGGCGGAACGAGAGTGGCGCCAGTTGCTTGATGTCGAGCGTCGCGTCCTGGGACCAGACCACCCTGACAGTTTGAGAGCGATGGGCAATCTGGCATTGTCGATCCAGTCGCAAGGCCGCTTGGCGGAAAGCGAGCAGATATATCGCGAAGCTGTGGCCACCCAACAGCGTGTGCTTGGGCCCGACCATCCTCTCACAGCCAGCACTATGTTCAACCTTGCGGGTGTCCTCAGTAGCGAAGGTCGCTACGCCGAGGCCGAAAAAATGGGCCGTCAGGCCTTGACGATTGAGTTGCGAGTCCTTGGACCCGAAAACCCGTACACGCTGATGTGCAAAGCCAACCTGGCAGAAGTTCTCTTCAAGGAGGGCCATGCCCAGGAGGCGAACAAATTATACCGGGAGGTTCTTGAGACTATGGTTCGCACTCTCGGTCCTGAACACCCTGGTACGCTGCAGGCCCGCACCAATCTTGCCTCAACGCTAATCGCGGAGGGTCACTACGAGGACGCAGAAAAAATTGCTCAGCAGGCTTTCGAAACCGGCCTTCGTACTTTGGGACCGCAACATCCCTATACGCTGAATGCACTGCAGCAACTCGGGACATCGATGGCCCACAATCACCGCTATCCCGAGGCCAGCAAACTGTTCCGCGACGTGATCGAAAAGCAAGATGATTCCAAGGGGCAAGGAGATCGCTCCTCGGTGTGGTATTCGTTCGCCTGTGTGGCGGCCGCCGCCAATCAAACCGATGATGCGCTCGAGCATCTGCGCGAAGCGATCAATCACGGGTACAAAGACGCCGATGGATTGATGGCGGACAAGAATCTAAGAGATCTGCACCGGAACTTTCATTTCCAGGCACTCGTTGCCGAACTAAAACGCCAGCCCAAGACAACTCAACCCCAATAACGAGCTAGGTATTGAAGAGTTGGAGCTCGGTGTGCACTCCTCGACATGAGAAGACAGAAACCCATTTCACCCGATGGGCTCTTCTTTGCGTATAGGAAATAACGAGTCTCCGTTGGGTTCACAGAATGAAAGGAAGCTGAGGCGTTACATTCCATGGAGTGGCACAAAATTGAGCACAACAGATGCCGAAAGAGAGCCTTTGAGTCCGACTGAAAAACCCCTTCCTCTCCGCCATACAGTCTGGGCACCGACGTTTCCGCGCCCGAAAGTCAAATTTCTATTTTATGGGGCCCGGCTCACCAGTTGTGCCGGCGAGGGGAGTTGTGAAGCGTCCCAACCCCCGCCCAGCGCCTGGATCAACCCTCCGCTGGCCGTCATCTGCAGAATCCGAAGATTGACCGCAGCTTGCTGATTGGATAGCAATGCGGTTTGCGCAGTAATCACGTTCAAGTAAGGATCGATTCCTAACTTGTAACGGTCGGTGGCCAGCGCAAGGGTTCTTTCCGCCGATTTGACTGCAGCGTCCTGATCCTGAATCTCCACAGACAGTATCCGTAGCGACACGAGGTTATCCTCCACCTGTTGAAAGGCGGTTAAGACCGCTTGACGATAGTTGGCCACGGTCTCGTCGTACTGTGCCCTGAATTGCATGACCGTCGCCCGGCGCAACCCCGCGTCAAACAGGGTCTCCGCAGCTGCCGGGCCGGCTGCGAAAAAGCGGCTCGGCCAGGTGAACCAGTTGGTGATCGAGCTGCTTTCAAATCCCGCCGTTGCGCTCAGCGTAACCGTTGGAAAATATGCGGCTCTGGCGATGCCGATCTGCGCGTTGGCCTGAGCCACCAGGCGCTCTGCGGCCGCGACATCGGGACGCCGCTCAAGAAGCTGGGACGGAACGCCGAATGGAATTGCCGGAGGACTGGTTTTGAGCGGTTCGACCGGAATTGAAAACGTCGATGCCGGTTGGCCGATCAGCATCGCTATGGCATGTTCAAACTGCGCCCGTTGGATGCCAAGAGCGGCAGCCTGCGCCTGCGTGGCCTCGAGTTGAGTCTGGGCTTGCGCAACGTCTTCCTCCGAGTCGATGCCGGTGTCGTACAACGCCCTGGTCAGATCGAGGGACTGTTGAAAGGCGATCACCGTCGAATCCAGCAACTGCTGGAGCGCATCCTGTCCGCGGAGTTGAAAGTAATCCGAAGCAACGGCGGCCTGAATGGTGAGGCGTGTGTTCTCGAGGTCAGCCGCGCTAGCTTGTGCTCCGTAGGCGGCCGATTTCACAGTGTTCCGGATACGGCCGAACAGGTCGGGCTGCCAGGTAGCGTCAAAAGGGAGTGTGTAGTCTGTAGATGTACCCTTCGTGGTAGATGTGGTTGCTGTTCCGGTTCCTGTTCCGGTTCCTGTTCCGGTTCCGGCTCCAGTTCCTGCGGAGCCTCCGGTTCCGCCGCTGGACACGGTGGCTGATGGTCGCTGCCACGTGATCGCAGGGTTCGTAGTGACCGCAGGGAAATATTGAGATCGCGCTTCCTTGACCATGGCGCGTGCGGCAAGAAAGCTTGCCGCAGCCGAGGCGATGGTCTGGTTGGAAACATTCACCTTCTCTTCTAGCGCATTCAGTTCAGGCTCGTGGAAAATCTCCCACCATTTGCCACGAAGCGCGTCGTCTTTCGGTTGTGCCACTTTCCAACCGTCGGTATTGATTAAATCGGCGGGAGGGAGTTCCTTGTAGGCCGCAGGAGTTTGGACCGATGGCCGGTGGTATTTCGGGCTCACGCACCCCGCCAGAAGACAAAGAGTCACAGTGAGGCACGTGGTGGTCCGGCGATGGAAAATAGTCATGAATCTTACGCACTTCATGATGGCTCCAATTAACTCGCAGGGCTGGGAGTTGGCCCAGCGCCGTGCGGAACGATGTTGCGGTGTCTCCCCTGCATGCGCAACCGCAGCCGGTCGAACGCCAAATAGACGACCGGCGTGGTATAGAGGGTGAGCAATTGACTCAAGATCAACCCTCCCACAATCGTGATACCCAGTGGCCGGCGCAGTTCATACCCGGTACCTGTGCCCAGCGCTAAAGGCAGAGCCCCCAATAACGCAGCCATTGTGGTCATCAAAATTGGACGGAAGCGCAACATGCAGGCTTCAAAAATCGAGTCGGTGGGGCTTTTTCCTTCCTGGCGCTCTACCTGGAGAGCGAAATCGATCATCATGATGGCGTTCTTTTTTACGATTCCAATCAACAGCACAATACCAATGATGGAGATGACGTTCAGATCTTGTTTAAAGAGCAGCAAAGCCAGCATCGCGCCTACGCTCGCGGACGGCAGGGTGGAGATGATGGTCAGGGGATGGACCAGGCTTTCATACAAAATGCCCAGAACGATATAAACCGCCAGCAACGCCGTCAGCACCAGCACCGGCTCGGTGCCAAGAGATTGCTGGTACGCCTGTAGCGTGCCGGCAAAAAACCCTTGAATCGTGGAGGGTGTGCCGAGCCGCTTTTGCATCTGGTTGATACTCAATGTGGCCTGGCTCAAAGACACGGACGGCGCCAGGTTAAAAGACACGGTGACCGAGGGGAATAAACCCGTATGGTTGACGGCCAGGGGCGTGGTGTTGGCCTGTCCTTTGGCCACTGTGAGCAGCGGAATGTTGCCGCCAGAAGACTGCAGGTAGATGGCCTTCAATCCTTCCGGGCTTTGCCAATACTGGGGCGCAACCTCCAGCACCACGTAATACTGATTCAACTGGGTGTAGATGAGGGACACTTCCGATTGGCCGAAGGCGCTGTATAACGTCGAATCCAGCGCTTGCGTAGTTATGCCGAGCTTTGCCGCAGTGACGCGATCATAGTTCATCAGTTCCTCAAGACCGCCATTCTGTTGATCTGAGTTCACATCCTGCAGGCCACGCAGGCGCTTCATCTCACGCAGCAGGAGAGGGCCCCATTTAACCAGGTCCTGCACATTATCCGATTGGAGAGTGTACTGGTACATGGCATTACTGGAGCGGCCGCCGATGCGCAGATCCTGTGAGGCTTGGAGAAATGCAGAGGCCACGGGCAGGCGGTTCAATTGGGGGCGCAGGCGGTTGATGATCTGAGCGGCGCTGACCTTGCGTTCCGCGAGCGGCTTGAGAGCGATGTAAATGGAGCCGCTGTTGGTAGCGCTACTACCGCCGGTAAACCCGATTACGTTGGCGACTGCAGGATCTTTCTTGATCACGCCGACGATTTGTTGCACGGAATCGTTCATCGCAAAGAAGGACGAATCCTGCGGCCCTTGTACTCCGCCGGATATTGCGCCCGTATCCTGTTGCGGGAAAAACCCCTTCGGTATCTTGATGATCACAACCACATTGAGCGCAATGGTAATGAAAAGCACAATCAGCGTGAGTGCGGGATGGTCCAGCACCCAATGCAGACTGCGGCGGTAGAGGGATAGCACCCAGTCAAAAACATTTTCGGTGGCCATGTAGACGCGGCCGTGCTTTTCCTTGCGCTCGTTCTTCAAGAGGTAGGCGCACATCATCGGCGTCGTGGTCAGCGAGATGATCATGGACACGAAAACGGCGGTAGACAGAGTGACCGCAAACTCGCGGAATAAACGGCCCACGATTCCACCCATCATCAAAAGAGGGATAAAGACGGCGATCAGCGAAATGCTGATGGTGAAGACGGTAAATCCGATTTCCGACGCGCCCTTCAGTGCGGCGGCAAAAGGCCTCATGCCGTCTTCCAGATGGCGGGCGATATTTTCCATTACCACGATGGCATCATCGACCACAAATCCTGTGGCAATGGTCATCGCCATCAGGGAAAGGTTGTCAAGGCTATATCCCAGCAGATACATCACGGCGAAAGTACCGATCAACGAGACCGGCACTGCGACCGCGGGAATTAGAGTGGCGCGGCCGTTGCGCAGAAAGACATACACCACGCCAATGACGAGAGCAATGGAAATGAGCAGCGTCCTCTCCACGTCATTAACAGAGGCGCGGATGGTCGTGGTGCGATCGAGAACGATGGTGGTCTCGATGCCCAGCGGAATGGTGGCCTGGATGAACGGAAGTTGAGCGCGGATGCGGTCGACGGTGTTAATGATATTGGCGCCGGGCTGGCGGAAGATAATGATTGTGACTGCGCGCTTGCCGTTCAAATAGCCCGCGGCACGAATGTTAGCCACCGAGTCGGTTACCGCAGCGACATCGGACAAGTGGACCGCCGCGCCTTTGTTATAACCAACGACGAGCGGTTTGTAGTCCGCAGCGTGCGAAATCTGGTCGTTGGCAAGGATGTCCGCGGTCACGATGCCATCGGAGATTTGGCCTTTGGCCAGGTCAGCGTTCTGCAGGCTTAGCACCGACTGCACGTTGGCCAGGGTGAGTCCATAGCTGGCCAACTGAGTGGGATTCACATCCACACGCACGGACGGCAACGCGCCGCCTCCGGGAACGACCTGGCCAACCCCCTGAATTTGGGACAACTTCTGCTGTATGACCGTGGACGCTTCGTCATAAAGCTTATCGGGGCCGTACTTGTCCGAGGTAAGGCCGAGGATCATGATCGGAGAATCGGCGGGATTGACCTTGCGATACGTTGGATTACCGGGCAGGTTGCTGGGCAGATAGGTTCGGGCCGCGTTGATGGCGGCCTCTACATCGCGGGCCGCGCCATCAATGTCGCGGCTGAGGTCAAACTGAATAGTGATCGAGGTGCTTCCCAGGGCGCTGGCGGAAGTCATCTCCGTCACCCCGGCAATGTGACCGAACTGACGCTCCAAAGGAGTGGCGACGGACGATGCCATGATGTCGGCGCTGGCTCCGGGCAGGCCTGCGCTGACTGAAATTGTAGGAAAGTCGACCTGCGGCAGGGGCGAAACCGGCAGCACCTCAAACGCAATCGCCCCAGCTAGGGCAATCGCCACGGTGAGCAGCGTGGTAGCCACTGGCCGGTAGATGAAGGGCTTAGAGATATTCATGCAGGCCCTGCCAGTTCTGCGCCTCCGGTCTTCTCTGCGCCTCCAGTCTTCTCTGCGCCTCCGGTCTGGGGCTGGTTCGATTTGTGCCCAAAGCGCCGCGCCAGATTGTCAAAAAAGATGTAGATGACGGGTGTGGTGTAGAGGGTGAGCGCCTGGCTCAGCAGCAGGCCGCCTACCATAGCGATGCCCAGCGGCCGCCGCAACTCAGAACCGAAACCAGTCCCGAGCGCCAGCGGTAGCCCCGCCAGCAGTGCGGCCATGGTGGTCATCATAATGGGGCGGAAGCGAAGCAAACAGGCCTCATAAATTGCATCGGTCGCGTTCTTCCCGTGCTGGCGCTCGCCTTCCAGTGCGAAGTCCACCATCATAATGCCGTTCTTTTTCACGATACCGATCAGCAGGACGATACCGATGATCGCCACCACGCTCAAATCCTGGTGAAAGAGAATCAACGCGAGGAAAGCACCTACACCCGCCGACGGGAGCGTGGACAGAATCGTGATGGGGTGGATGAAGCTCTCATACAGGACACCCAGTACGATGTACACCGTGATCAGCGCGGCAAGAATGAGCAACGGCTCATTGGCCAGCGAATTCGTAAAGGATGCCGCGGTACCCTGGAAACCGGCCTGAAGGCTGGGAGGCATGCGCATGTCTTTCTGCACTTTGTCGACCGCCGTAATGGCGTTGCCCAGCGCGCCATTCGCCGCCAGATTAAACGACACGGTGATTGCAGGAAATTGCCCTTGATGGCTGATGGAGAGCGGCTCAGTCGTCTGCTCAAAGTGTGAGAAAGCGCTCAGCGGCACGGCATTGCTGGTGATCGAACTGGTGGCGCCCGCGGTGTTGGCTCCAGTGCCCGATGTCGAGGAGGGGCTCGACGAAAGCGCGTTCAGGGGAGGAGCAAGAGTATTTGCCGCCGGAGTGTACTGCGCTGAACCCGTCAACCCATTCGATCCGGCGGAGGACGATCCGGAGGACGCGAAAGATGAGGACGCCCCAGCGCCGGTTGCTCCCGCGGACGCGTTGGACTGGATGTAGAGATGGTTGAGCTTGTTGGGGTCGAGCTGAAACTGGGGCTGACTCTCGAGCACTACATGGTACTGATTCACCTGGGTATACATGGTGCTAATCTGGCGCTGGCCGAAGGCGTCATAAAGGGTGTTATCGATGGTGGTGGGCGCGATACCAAGTCGCGAGGCTGTGACCCGGTCGATCATCAGAGATACCGCAAGCCCTCCGGTTTGTTGATCGGTGGCGACATCTTCCAGTTCCGGCAGTTGCTTCAAGCGAGCGACGAAACGGTTGGTCCAGTCACTCAGTTCATTCGCATCGGGGTCTTCGAGCGTGTATTGGTATTGGGTGCGGCTCACGCGATCATCCACAGTGATGTTCTGGACAGGTTGCATGAACAGTTCAATTCCCTGAACCTGGTCCAGTTTTGCCTTGAGCCTGCGGATTACGTCGGAAGCACTCAGCTTGCGCTGGTCGAGCGGCTTTAGATTGATCGACAATCTGCCGCTGTTCGTGGTCGTGTTGGTGCCATCCGCGCCGATAAATGACGAAAGGCTTTGGACGGCTGGGTCATCCAGAATTACCTTGGCAAGCTCCTGCTGTTTCGCGGCCATGGCCTTTGAGCCGATGGTCTGCGGCGCCTGGGATATGCCCTGAATAACGCCCGTGTCCTGCACGGGGAAAAATCCTTTGGGGATGATGATGTAAAGGAAAACCGTAAGCAACAGCGTGGCCAAGGCGACGAAAAGCGTAATCGTCTGGTATCCAAGGACAAACTTGAGCGTGCGGCCATAGAACGCGATCATCCGTTCGAAAGCGCGTTCCGAGGCTTGATAGATGCGTCCCTGCTGTTCTTTTGGCTGGTGCCGCAAGATGCGCGCACTCATCATGGGGGTGAGCGTAAGGGAGACGACCGCCGACACCACGATGGTGACCGCGAGGGTCACGGCGAACTCGCGAAACAGGCGCCCGACCACGTCGCCCATGAATAACAGCGGAATCAAGACGGCGATGAGCGACACGGTCAGCGAGAGGATGGTGAAGCCGATTTGCTCCGCACCCTTGAGAGCTGCTTCCATGGGTGTATCCCCTGCTTCGATGTAGCGCGCGATGTTTTCGATCATGACAATGGCATCGTCCACAACGAAACCGGTAGAGATGGTCAGCGCCATCAGCGACAAGTTATCCAGGCTGTAACCCAGCATGTACATTGCTGCGAAGGTGCCGATCAGGGACAGTGGCACAGCCACGCTCGGGATAATGGTGGCATAGAGACTCCGCAAGAAAAGGAAGATGACCAGCACAACCAATCCGATGGTCAACAGCAATTCAAACTCAACATCGGAAACCGATGCTTCGATGGCGGTTGTGAGATCGGTGAGTGTGGTCACCTGAATGCCGGTGGGCAGATTGGCCTCAAGCTGCGGCAATAGTTGCTTGATGCTCTTCACTACGCTGATGGTGTTGGCCCCGGGCTGGCGTTGCACATTCAGGATGACCGCGGGGGTCTGATTCATCCACGCCGCTTGATTATTGTTCTCTACGCCATTCACGATGCGGGCTACATCAGTGAGCATTACCGGCGCGCCGTTACGGTATGCAACCACAACCTGACGATAGTCGTCGCTGGTGACCAACTGATCGTTGGCGTCGATCTGGTAGTCCTGGCGCGGCCCATCGAAGTTCCCTTTGGCGGCATTCACACTGGCCTGCGTCAACGCGGTGCGCAGGTCTTCCAGGTTAATTCCGTAGGACGACAGAGCCGTAGGGTTGGCTTGAATGCGGACCGCGGGTTTTTGACCGCCGCTGATGGTTACCAGGCCGACCCCGTTGAGCTGCGAAATCTTGGGCGCAAGACGCGTATCCACAAGGTCCTCGACCTGAGAAAGCGGCATGGAACTGGAGGTAATGGCCAGGGTGAGCACCGGGGCATCGGCTGGATTAGTCTTACTGTAGATCGGCGGCGCGGGCAGAATGGACGGCAACAAACTCTGCGCGGCATTGATTGCAGACTGCACCTCTTCTTCCGCTACATCAATGTTCAGAGTGAGGTTGAACTGCAACACAATGACGGAAGTTCCGCCGGAGCTGGTGGAGGTCATTTGGCTCAAACCTTGCAGCTCCCCGAATTGGCGCTCCAGTGGCGCGGTCACGGTGGTGGCCATTACCGTGGGGCTGGCACCTGGATAAAACGTCAGTACCTGAATGGTGGGATAGTCGACTTCTGGCAAGGCGGAGACCGGCAGTTGTGTATAGCCAACCATGCCTACCAAGAGGATCGCAGCCATCAGCAAAGAGGTCGCCACTGGCCGCAAGATAAACGGACGAGATGGACTCACGGAGCAGTGCTCCCGTTGGCGGTAGCTGGAGCAAGATTGGTCGAAGCCTTGTTTGAGATAACAACCGCGGTGTTGTTCTGCAACTTATCGAAGCTGCTGTTGGCGACTACGTCTCCAGGATTGACGCCGTCAACCTGGGTTATCCCGCCGTCGGTAACTCCCGGCTTTATGCTGCGCATATGAGCGAGATTGTCCTGGATCACATACACAAACGATGCCTGGCCATTTTGCTGGATGGCGGATGCCGGAATCAGCGTCACTCCTTGCAGTGTATTCACCAGCAAATGGGCGTTAACAAACTGGCTCGGGAAGAGCTCATCATTCTTGTTGTCGAACAGCGATCGCGCTTTCACGGTCCCAGTCGTGGTGTCAATCTGGTTGTCGAGCGTCAAAAGCCGGCCGCTTGCAATCTTGGTCTGCGCCGTGCGATCAAAGGCATCCATTGTGAGCTTGGCCTTCTGTCGCAGTCGTGCCTGAACCGGGCCGAGGCTGTCTTCCGCTATGGTGAAGATGACGGTGATGGGTTGCAACTGCGTAATGACTGCGAGGGTTACGGTTCCAGCAGATTGCACCACGTTGCCTGGATCCACCAGCCGTAAGCCCACGCGCCCGGCGATGGGAGCAGTGATGTGGCAGTAGTCGACCTGGATCTGGTCAAATTGCACCGTTCCCTGATCGTTTTTGACTGTGCCTTCGTCCTGTAGGACGAGCTTTTCCTGGTCATCCAAGATTTGCTTTGCAATGGCGTTGCGTGCCCACGCGGTGCGGTAGCGTTCAAGGTCCATCTGTGCTTGGGCGAGTATATTTTCGTCCCGCTCAAGCGCTCCTTGCGCCTGCAAGAGATTCGCTCGATAGGGGCGCGAATCGATGTCAACCAGCGGATCGCCCTTACTCACCAGTTGGCCCTCTGTGTAATGGACTGCCATGACCAGGCCATTCACCTGGCTGGTAATCGAATCGGTGTAGACCGGGGTGACCGTACCGATTGCGTCAAGGTATACGCCGATGTCACCTTTCCTGGCCGTCGCGGTAGTGATGTTAATCTTCGGCGGCGCGGGCGGCGCCTTCTTAGCTTTCTCGTAGTGACGCCATAGCAGCACGACTACCAGGGCAAGTAATAAGGCGATCCCGATGACGATCCACCATACTCCGCGCCGGTGAGATTCCGAACCGTGAGCCGGGAGTTGATGGCCAGGATCGATGGTGGGATGTTCATTCGTGTCAACGGCCAAAGGAATCTCCTTTTCCGGCTCCGAATCGCTCAAAAAAGTATAGCCCAGCGAAGGGTCCCCATTCGCAATCGCAATGTCTACCAACAACCGTGAGAGTGCCTGTCCGATAAAGCAACGTGCGCGTGTGTGCGGAAAGCGGTCAACCCCGTCACACACTTAGAACTGGAATCGGCACTGCGCAAATGATTGCGTAGCCGTGGATCCGCAGGTTACCGCCATAGGGGTAGCACTCGTTAACCAGCAAATCTGCCTTGGTCTGCATCGCGATCTGCCGCAGCACCTGAGGCACGTCACCACTGCCGATGAATACGTCCGCTTTGATGCCCGTGTCTCGCTGAAGCTCTGCAAGATGTTGGGACGCATCACCGACAAGCGCTTCTTTGTACTTTGGATTGACGGAGGCGCCGCCGGGTCCCCAGATTTCCACCGAGGTAGTGACGTAGGCAAGAGCAAGACGGGCGCCGAATTTCGCAGCTATTTGCGCCGCCCAAAATACAGGTTTGTGACTACGAGGCCCGAGATCAACCGCGCACAGGACGTTACGGATCGTAAACTCGCGCACTGGAGATTCTTCCAGATAGGGGCCGGTCCATACCGGGCAGTCGGTTCCGTATAGTACCTTCGCCGTCACCGAGCCGAGCAGAAACTGATCGAACGTGTAGCCACGGGATGGCATCATGATTAGGTCAGCTGTCTCCTCCTGAGCCGTTTGCAAGATTGCCCGGGCTGGGTTGCCTTTGGCCAACAAACGCCGGATGGTGAGACCGTCTAGCTCCGGTCCGAGAGACTGATCCAGGTTTTTATCGGCTTCCGCAATGATTCCCGCGAACATATCCCCACCGGCGATCTTAGCGTCGTCCGCCGGCGAAGCGGCAGCATGGCTCCGCAGGTTCGCGACGTGCAGCATCACGATCTCAGAATGGAAACGGCGGGCAAATGTTGCAGCCTGATGTACCACACGCAGCGAAGTATGGGGGAAATCAACCGGAAGAAGTATCTTGTCAATATTCAGCATCGCGCAGCCGCAGAGTCAAAATGCCACCGACTGTCTCGCTCGGGACGTTCCCAGTCTGGTTTGCAGTGTAACGCAATTTTTTTATCACCCGATTAGCAGCGTGCCGTTTTGGAGGAATCAGTTCAGAACTCATCTCTTAGATGAGCCGGTTTTTAAGCGTTACTGGTGTAATGTTCCCCATTGAACTCATGGACAGCCCAGGTGCAGCTTCGGTGTACGATGGTTGTAGAATCTTCCATTCCGGGGGGATTATGAAACGAATACCTGCTTTCATACTGCTGGTCGCATTGAGTTTTGCATGGTCGACACCAGCAAAGGCCCAAATCTTCATGGGCCCAAACAGTGCGCGCCGGGCCCAGAAGGCGGGCAAGCAGCAGCAAAAAGCGAATAACAAAGCCGCCAAGAAACAACAAAAAGCAATGAAGAAGTACCAGAAGTCGCAACGGAATGCGGCCAGAAGGACACACTGGCGCATTTGAACCCCGGCGTCAGCTGCTTCCTAGACGATCTTCTCTGATCCTTCCAGGCTAGGCCACTTTCTTATTAGGTACCTTTGCACCCTTTTTGCGGGCTTCGGAAAGTCCGATCGCAATCGCCTGTTTACGGCTGGTCACTTTTCCGCCTTTCCCTCCCTTGCCAGAACGAAGAGTACCTCTTTTCTCGCGATGCATAGCACTCTCTACACTTTTGCCCGCAGCCTTGCCGTATTTAGGTGTGGATTTTTTCCGTGACGCAGAACCGGTTTTGTGGGGCATGAAATTCTCCTGCTGCTTAGAGGTAACAGAAGGACAAGAGGTTGTTTGAATGCGAGTGAATGCGGCTTCAGCGTGCCGGTGCTTCGTCCTCGAGTCCATCAGCGTAGTTGGCGAGCGAAAATCCCAGCATTGACCCGCATGAGCCATCCAGCTTCCGCACCGTACCAGGGCCACGGAAACATAGGGTTCGCGAGCAAGTACCGGTTCTGGATGGTGCTGATGTAATGATCGACTCGAGTTTTGTCTTGCGTGAGGAACGCAGCATAGGAAACAATCACCCACGGAAATTCGTCCTGGGAATTGAAGGAAAGATCCACCCAGTCCGGCCAAGCCTGGTTGAATGCCACATACGTAATTTTGGATCGAGAGCTGCCTGGAGCGAAGACGCCGTGAACCATGGGGTAGAGTTGTGCCACCGAATCGGGATACCAGGTCTTGAGATTGGGGGCATCCGACCCAGCATACGGACGGTACAAACCGCTGCTCTGAATGTAGAGTACGCCCTGGATTCCGGCCTGGATGGCACGGGCATGGGCGGTGTACCAACTCGCGGCGTCAGCATCACCCCAGGCTTGCGCAGCCAGACGGGCGAAGTCCATCAAGCCGCGGTAGTCTTCGGAATTATCCATCAGATATTCGACGTGGGTAGTTGGCATGGCATAGACGAGCCCATTGCGCTGCTGCAGGTTGGTGATGACGTTGCCGATGACATTCAGGTTGTAGCGGCCGATCGTGTCTTTAACGAACGATTGAGCGCCGGCATCGCCGGTGTTCCAGAGTGTCTCTGCAAGAGACAAGAAGGTGGCGGCGTAGGAATCGGCGGAATCGAACGTGTTGAGTGAAGTCTCAGTTATCCCAGCCACGCTGTAATCGTAGACTGTGCCGTACTCGCCCCAGCGGTCGGGCCAATTGAGATGAGCGATGTACCAACTCATCCAGGCTTCAACCTGAGGAATCCTAGTCTCGTCTTCCAACCAACCGATGGCTGCCAGGTTTGCGAAGTAGGGTTCGATTTCGGTGGAGGTATAGAGGATGGCACCGTCAGGAAGCTGCTGGGTGGCGATCCAAGCCGAGGTTTCGGTGATATCTCGAGAATAGTTCTGGGCGTGGGCGGGAAGGATCGAAGCCCATAATATGACAACCGCCAGGAGAAGGGAGAGTATCCGCATGAACGTAGAAGTTCAAAATCCGAGAGTAACACGGACCATCTCCCGGGATACTACTTAGCTGCGGCAAACACGCGCGAATGAAACATTAAAGTTTCACCGAGGTGTGCGAGGAAATACTCGGCGCCGTGGTTGCCGGGATAGAGGTGGAATTCGTGCCGGATGCCTTCTGACTGGAGTTGCCGGTCAAGTTCGGAGGCACCTTTATCGAATCCGAATTCGTCTTCACGGCCGCAATTGAAATAGATGGCCAGCTGGGTAGTACGGATCGATGCCCGGTTCTGCTTTGCGAGAAAGAACGGGCTGTTCTGGTTCCAGTGATGGAGGTCAACGGGATTGCCGAAAACCGCTTCCAGCGATGTGGGCGCATTTGTAGCCGCATTCTGTCGAGGCGGTTCCGCGATGAGGGCAGCACTCTGCGCGCTAACCGATGAGAATAGGCCGGGATCGGCGAAAGCAAATCGAAGGGCGCCGTATCCGCCCATGGAAACACCGCTGATGGCTCGCGCGGAGCGCTCGCGGCGAATCGAATAATGGGATTCGATGTAGGGGATGAACTCGCGAATAAAGAAATCGCTGTAGCGCACGCGGCCGTCGGCGGAGTTGATGTAGAAGCTGCTCTTCCCTTCGGGCGCGACGATCAGGAAATCGGAAATCTTATTCTGTCGGCGGAGATCTTCCGTAAGGTCCCATCCCCCACCCTTAAACAAGGATTGTTCATTGTCGCCGAGCCCATGCAGAAAATAGAGCACGGGATAATGCCGCGGAGAACGGCCGGAAGTGGCGGCGTCATAGCCGGGTGGCAACATCACGCAATAGTGGACGGATTGAGCGAGGACACGGCTTTGCAGTGCGTTGCAATCGATGCGGCCTTGAGCGTGGGCTTGGCAGAGCAGGAGCGGAACGAAGAGTACAAGCCATCGATAAAAACTCCGCATGGGATCAGTTTACTCGTAGCGCAGCGCCTGCACGGGATCAAGACGCGCAGCGCGGGCTGCCGGGTAGAGGCCTGACAGCAGGCTGACAACGATGGAAAAAGCTATTGCGCCAAGTACGAGCCACAGCGGCACGGACCAGATCTGGGCGGGAGGAAAATGCTGGCGTTGGAGATAAATGTTGGTCCCGAAATTGATGAGACGTCCGATTACCCAACCGAGCGTGACTCCGGTCGAGCCTCCGACCAGGCCCATGGCACCGGCTTCGGCAAAGAAGAGGCCACGCACATCCGCATCGCTGGCACCCAGGGCCTTCATGATTCCGATTTCACGACGTCGTTCGAGGATGGCCATGACCAGCGTATTCACAATGCCGATGGAAGCCACGGTCAGGGCCAAGCTTCCGAAGATCGCAAGAAAACCGTCGAGTACGGCAAAGAACTGGCGCATGCTGCGAGTGGCATCGACAAGAGAAAAAGCACTGAATCCCATCTTCTTGATGGCGTCTTCAATTGCAGGAACCTGATTGGGGTTGGCTACGCGCACGCTGAGCGAGGTGTAGGTTGGCGCGTCGCTGGGAGAGGGATCGCGAAAGCTGGAGGGCATGACGTGCAGGTCTTGCGCGAGTTTGAGTGGCATGAAGACGCGTGCCCGGGTTGCACCGCGCATGCTGTCGGGATCGACATCCGTCACTCCCACAATTTTCAGTGTTTGCTGGCGTGAAACGACCGAGTAGGCCGCAGCGTCAACAGGACCTTTCGGTGAGGGAGATGCAGTGCGCTCCGCATAGCGCATGGTCAATTCTTTACCGAGCAGAGGTTTGGCCAACTCGGCAATGTTGGTGTCATCCGCGCCCGGCTTGGGTTTTATGCCGAGCAGCTCTTCCGCAAACGACTTCTGAAGGATGACTTCGGGACTCGCCTCGGAGGAGAAGAAACTGCCCTGCATGCTGTCAAAAGCATCGTTATTGTTTTTGGCGGAGAACGGAATGCCAGCCACCATGGTTAAGTGGGGCTTGTCGTCGAAGCGGACCTCGGTGCTGAAACGAATATCAGGATAGGCCTCGACAACACCGGGGAGTTGCTCGATCTTATGCCGCGCCGGCTCATCAAGTGCGGGGCTTTCGGCAGGTGGCGGGCCGTCTTGCCGTTGTTCGCCGAAGTTGCGGAGGTCACGCCGGGAAGAGACCACGACCGTGTCAAACAGGCCAGACCTCTGCAGTCGCCGCGAAGCCAGCTGCTGCAGGCCAATGCCGAGCGAGAGCATAGCGACCAGCGAGGCCACCCCGACAGAGATGCCGATGGTAGTCAGCGAATTGCGGAAGATGGATTCACGCAGATTACGGAACGCGAGATCCGTGATGTCATAGAACTTCATCGTGTCTCTCCCTGCGGCGCGGGCACCTGCACTGACGGGATATTAGATACGTCATCGACAAGCTTTCCGTCTGCAAGATGCAACATGCGCCCGGCATACTTCTCGGCAAGCGCCTGCTCGTGCGTCACCATCAACACAGTCATGCCCAACGAGAGATTGAAGCTACGAATGAGTTCCATAATCTCCGTGCCGGTGCGGCTGTCCAGATTGCCCGTCGGTTCGTCGGCCAGAAGAAACTGGGGCCGGTTGATGAGTGCTCGTGCCAACGAAGCCCGCTGCTGTTCACCACCCGAGAGTTCCATTGGCCGATGAGAGAGCCGTCCACTCAAACCCACACGCTCCAGCGACTGGCGCGCAAGAGTAGAACGCTCGCGGCGATCGACTTCGGCGAAGCGCAGGGGAAGTTCCACATTCTCGAGCAATGACATGCTGGATATCAGGTTGAAAGACTGGAAGACCATTCCTACGGAATGAAGGCGGTACTTGGCCAGTTGCTCGCGCGAAAGTGCAGCCAAGTCGTTTCCATGGACGATCACCGCGCCAGAGGTCGGGCGGTCGAGTCCTGCGACCAGATTAAGCAGAGACGATTTGCCGGAACCGGAGGCGCCCAGTAGAGCGACGAATTCGCCGGCACGAATGTCGATGGAAATCCCGTCCACCGCGCGTACCCGCGCCTCGCCCATCTGATAATGACGGCAGACGTTTTCGGTGTGGATAGCTAAAGAGGGAAAGCTTTCCATGCTATGGGATTCCGTCGACTTCTGCTTTCATCATGAGTAGCCCTACCTCTATTGTAGGACGTAATCGTTAGACGTGATCATCGTTAGAAGGATCATGGTCGTTGGCGACGGTTGCTCGGCTGGGCATCTTTTCTTCATTCGCGGTTACCTCATTCATGGCGGCCTTGAAGCCGCGGATGCCCTCCCCAATTCCCTTGCCCAGCTCGGGAAGTTTTTTCGGGCCGAAGACGAGCAAGGCAATTCCGAAGATCACCAATAGGTGCATGGGTTGAAACAGTCCTTCAAACATGTTGAGCCTCATTTCTGTATGCGAAATGTTCTTCGCGTTTTAGAATCGTTCAAACGTCCGTGGTGTCTCACGCACCACAACCTGACCTGTCATCTTGGGATGGATGGTGCAATAGTAGGGATAGGTTCCCGCCTTAGTAAAGGTGTAGGAGAATTTTTCATCGGTATCCATCACCTTGGACTTGAATGCACCCTCGGTGCTGACCGCAGTGTGGGGGATGTCATAACGGTTTGTCCAAGTAACGGTCGCTCCCACGGGTACGGTGAGCGTCTGCGGCCCGAAACTGAAGTTGTCGATTTTCACAGCCGCGGCTTGCGCTGACGGTTGATCGCTCGCCTTGACGCCCGGTGATCCGGCCAACAACAGAATCGCAATCATTGCTGATGTTGCCGCATGTATTAGCCATACTTTGTTCGTCTTCATCTTTTTTCCTTTCTAGATTTGATCTTCCGGATTCTTCTTTGTATGGAATTCATCCCCCGTGATCTACCGAGGCTTGAATCCACCACCGCCAGGGAATGCTGGCCGCGGACATAATTCACGTCATATTCTTCGTGCCCGGCGAACACGACGTTCTCGACGACAACGGCAAGCAGTATCTCGAACGCTACGGTGATGCCCAGCAGGCTCCGTAACTGCTCTGCCGGCACTTTCATCGGTCCGGGAGAGTCCGCTTTGCCGGGCTGCGGTTGCGGAAATGCAGTTGACATAGCGGTATGGAAGGTCACGCGGTCTTCGACTTTTTGCATAGTCTGGTGAATGTGTCCGTTCAGCACGGTGACGGAACCGAACTTTTTCAGGTAGGCGAGTGCCTGTGCACTGTCGTCGGTGCCCCAGTCCCACGCCGGATACACCGACCACAGCGGTATGTGGGCGAACACTACGATCGGCGTGCTGTGTTTCAGATGCTTGACATCTTTTTCCACCCATTCGAGCTGCTCGCTACCGAGAGAGCCGAGTCCGCCGGCTTTCAGGTTCATCACGTTCACCAAGCCGATGAAGTGCACGCCCTTATGGTCAAAGCTGTACCATCCCGCCCCTTGAGCGGTCTTTCCGTAGATCAGATATTAAGAAGCGCTGGCGCGAAAGACAGCGTTCTGGAGGGATAACTGGCGGGCAGCGATTTTATTCCCTCGTCCTAGCCGGGACTGTTTGCGCCGCTTAGAAAGCCGCCCAAATGCGCGGTTAGCACCACCAGGCCGATGGCCATGACTTCGATGGCCACACGGTAGCTCGGCAAGCCTACTGCTTGTCGTCGCGCTCGGAAATGCACCCACCAGACCAGCCAGATCATCACGGTCGACATGCATGCCATCACCAGGTGCAACAATAGAATGCCTTTCAGCCTTTGCCCCTCGAGCTGGAATTGCCACGCGAGAATGCCGGTGACGAGGACGGGGAATGTCGAAATTGCTGACACTAAAAGGTTGTAGTAGGCCGCGTCCGCCAAGCCACGCCGCTTTGTCAATGTCGCGATCAGGTCGAAAACCGCCGCGGTGATGAACAGTGCGATTGGAAAATGGATGAGAACGACATGTTGTGCATGCTTGGCGAACAATAACGTATTCACATCAAACGGATTCACCGGAGCCCGTAGTAGAGCTAACGCCATATCGAGGACCTCCGCCGAATAGAACTGTTTTCTCAGCGAAATATTCCCTGGTCGCACCTGAGCTTGGAGTGTTGTAATTCGTGAAGGACTACTTCTCGAATGTCCTCGGCGTTCAGAATCTAGGTGGAGTAATCAGCGTTGATTCGGACGTACTCCGCAGTCAAGTCAGTAGTGATGAATTCAACGCCGCTTTGGCCGCGACCGAGGCGCACTCGAATATCACTCCTGGGGTGGGCGAGATCTTGATGGGCCTTGGCCTCGTCAAATTGGCAACTGACTCCGCCTTTGCAGACCATCTGCTTCGCGATGTAAATGTCCACTCGTTTGGGATCAAGGGCGATTCCACTGCGTCCTACGGCGGCCAGGATACGTCCCCAGTTGGGGTCGGCGCCCGCCCAGGCGGTTTTTACTAATAAAGAGTGGGCTATGGTTCTTGCCACCCGGAGAGCTTCTTGCCGGCTCTTCGCCTGTTCGATGAAAAGATGAATGACGTGCTGCACACCTTCACCATCGGCGATTATCTGTTCGGCAAGAGAACGGCAGACGTCGGACAATGCGTTGGCAAACTTCTTTCTGACGCCGGCATCTTTCAGGCGAATTCCGCTCTGCCCCGATGCGAGCAGCAGAACCGTATCGTTGGTGGAGGTGTCTCCGTCAATTGAAATGCAGTTGAAGGTTTGGTCGCATGCTTGTCTCAGCAGTTGTCTCAGTTCGATGGAAGTGGCGGCTACGTCAGTGAACAGATAGACCAACATGGTTGCCAGTTGCGGATGAATCATTCCTGCGCCTTTGGCAACTCCGAGCAAGCCGACTTCCGAGGCGCCTGTATCGAACCGCGCCGATGCTGACTTCTGACGAGTATCGGTGGTCATGATGGCTTGAGTGAAGCGATCGAGGGCGGCTGACGTTGGCTTGCACGTGTCAGCTAACTCAGGAAGTTTCGCAATAATCTTTTCGACACGAAGCGGGACGCCTATGATTCCCGTGGACGAGGGGAAAACCTCTTGCGGGCGAAGGTTGAGCGTCTTAGCAACGCCTTTGCAGACTTGTTCGCACGCCTTCAGGCCAGCTTTGCCAGTGGCACAATTTGCGTTTCCGGAATTGACGATGACTGCTCGTATATGGCCTTTGGCTTTCGACAAGTGCGTCCGGGCGACCTCAACCGGGGCCGCGACGACGAGGTTTTGGGTGAACAGGGCGGCGGCGGTTGTGCCGGGAGCAGCTTCGACGAGTGCGAGGTCAAGCCGTCCGCTGGCTTTGATTCCGGCAGCCAGGGCGGAAAAGCTGAAGCCCTTCGGCAAATGAATTGGGTTTGGCGACTGCTTGGGAGCCGTCATGCCTGGAGTTTTACCAACCAATTCGTAGGCTCGGGCAGGATTGCGAATTTCGGCAATTCTCCACGCACCATGGCGACTTCGTCGCAATTGTGGAAGCGGGGGCAGACCCAGCAATCTTTGTGGATCTTGTCAGGCAAGTCCTCGCGCTGCGCCATTTCAAAACCCAGGCTGGCAAAGAATTGTGGGGTTCGCGTGAACAGGCAGATGCAGGTGACTTCATGCTTCTTCGCCTCAGTCAGCAATGCCTTTACCAAGCGCTGCCCGCCGCCTTGGCGTTGCCGCGAAGGCAGAACCGTGATGGAGCGAATCTCGGCAAGGTGGGTACCGTAAAGATGTAGTGCGCCGCATCCGATGATGCTGGTGCTGTCTTCCAACACCACGAAATCCCGCACGTTCTCGCAAATCTCGGCTAGCGTTCGTGGCAGAAGCGTTCCATCACCAGAATAAGCCGCGATCAGGTCGTGGATTGGCTGGGCATCCGGCAAGATGGCCTTACGGGTGCGCATGGACTTCCTCGGAAATGGTTCCAATCTTATGCTTCGCTTCGGCGATTGCCTGACGTACCCGTGCTGGCGCCGTTCCGCCCGGAACATCGTGAATTGCCAGCACAGACTCCAATGTCAGGCTGGTGTACAGATCCTGATCGAATAAAGGATTGATGGAGCGCAACACGTCCAGCGGGAGGTCCTGGAGTTCACAGCCTGATTCCACGCACTTCTGTACGATTCTTCCGACCTGCTCGTGCGCCTGGCGGGAAGGCACTCCGCGCTGCACCAGGTAAGTGGCTGCAGCCCAGGCATTCATGAAACCCGATTGCGCCGCTTGCTGCATGCGTTCGTAATCAAACTCCGCTGCTTTCATCCATCCCACCGCCAGCGGAACCAGGGCCAGTATCGTATCGGCGGCATCGAAGAGGGGTTCCTGCGTCTCCTGCAAGTCTTTGTTATAGGCCAAGGGCATACCCTTGACCGCGATCATCAACGCTGTTGCGTTTCCTATGACTCGTCCGGCTTTGCCGCGGGTCAGTTCGAGCAGGTCTGGATTCTTCTTCTGCGGCATGGCGCTGCTTCCCGTGGAGTAAGCTTCGGGCAAATGAAGAAATCCAAACTCCTGAGTGGAAAACAGAATCATCTCTTCGGCCCACCGGCTCAGGTGCAACGCCAGCAACGAGAGAGTATTCACGAACTCCAAAACAAAGTCGCGATCGCTGGTGGCATCGATACTGTTGGCGGTCGGAAAGTTAAATCCGAGGTCAGCCGACATGGCTCGCCGATCGAGAGGCAGCGTGGCGCCTGCCACCGCGCCCGATCCCAGCGGACAAACATTTACCCGCTTGCGGCAGTCGGCCAGCCGATCCGCATCGCGCAAAAACATTTCGATGTAGGCCAGCAGCCAGTGCGAGACCAGCACGGGTTCCGCACGTTGGAGGTGTGTGTATGCAGGCATGGCCGCGTTGCCGGCCTGTTCGGCTCGTTCCAGAAGCGTCCCTGCGAGATCCGCTAAATCGATGCGCTGCTGATCAATCGCGGCTCGGACATACAGGCGCAGGTCGGTGGCAATTTGTTCGTTGCGGCTGCGTCCGCTGTGCAATTTGTATCCAGCGTCACCAATCAGCGCGACCAATTGTTTCTCTACGAAGTGGTGTACGTCCTCGGCTTCGCTGTCCTTAAGAAATTCCGGAGACGCTGCCGCCAGTTCGCCGATCTTTTCCAAACCTTGAAGAATAGCGATGAGTTCGCTCGACAACAGAACTCCAGCGCCTTTCAACGCCCGCGCATGGGCACTGCTGGCGGTAAGTTCGTGTCTTAAGAGACGCTGGTCGAAGTCAAAAGACCTTTGCCAGCGTTCGAAATCAGGATCCAGCACTTGCCGAAAGCGACCTGACCACATTTTCATTTTGTTACCTCTACGCGCGCTCGCGCTCGCGAACGGGCTGGAAGTCCCAGGATACGAATGAAGCCAGCAGCATCTTTCTGGTCGTAACTGTCGCCCATGGTGAAAGAGGACAGATCGGTGCGATACAGCGAGTAGTCCGAATGCCGGCTTTCAACCGACACGTTGCCCTTGTATAAGGAGAGCGTCACGGTTCCAGTCATATCCCGTTGCGTAGTTTCGACGAAGGCATCGAGCGCTTCGCGCAGGGGCGTAAACCACAAACCGAAATAGGTGAGCTCCGCATACTTGAGCGCGATGTGTTGTTTGAAGTGCACTACGTCACGCTCCAGGCACAGTGCCTCAAGTTCGCGATGGGCGTTGATAAGCAAAGTGCCTCCAGGGGTTTCATAGCAGCCGCGCGACTTGATTCCGACGAAGCGATTTTCGACCAGATCCACGCGTCCGATCGCGTTGCGGGCTCCGATTTCATTGAGCATCTCGACCAGTGACACTGGGTCGAGTGCTGCATTGTTTGCGGAAACCGGAATTCCCCGCTCGAAGCCAATCTTCACTTGCTCTGGCTGATCTGGAGCGTCCTTCGGCGAGCGAGTCCACTGCCAAGTACTGGGCAAGGGCGCATTGGCGGCGTCTTCCAGTTCGCCGCCTTCGTGACTGACGTGCCAGAGATTTCGGTCGCGGCTGTGAATCTTCTGGCGGCTGGCTTCGACCGTGATTCCGTGCTGTTCGGCATAGTCGAGACAGTCTTCGCGAGATTTCAGTGACCATTCGCGCCACGGCGCAATCACTTTCAGCTCTGGAGCCAGCGCCTGGTAGGCCATCTCGAAGCGCACCTGGTCATTGCCCTTTCCAGTGCAGCCATGGGCAACCGCGGTTGCCCCTTCGCGCAAGGCGACCTCAACCTGGTGCTTGGCGATCACCGGACGTGCGAGCGATGTGCCCAAAAGATATTTGTGTTCATACACGGCGCCGGCTTTCAGAGCGGGGAAGACGTATCCGGTGAGGAACTCTTCGCGCAAGTCTTCCACTAACACATTGCTTGCGCCGGTGGCATAGGCCTTTTTTACGACTGCTTCGATGTCATCGCCCTGCCCGACGTCGCCCACCATGGCGATCACGTCATAGTCGTAGTTTTCCTTCAACCACGGAATGATGATTGAGGTATCGAGACCTCCGGAATAAGCCAGCACAATTTTCTCACGCATGGGCGCTCCTCGCTGGCAGACTTAGATCTCCGCTGCCGAGCAGTAAATATAGAATTGCTTTCTGGACGTGCAGGCGGTTTTCTGCCTGATCGAAAACCACTGACCGCTCCGAGTCGATGACCTCGTCGGTGATTTCCTCGCCGCGCCGGGCGGGCAGGCAGTGCATAAACACGGCATGGGGCGCAGCTGCCGCGGCCAACGCCTGGTTCAACTGATAAGGCGGGAAAATTTGTGCCCGCTTCTCGGCTTCGTGTTCCTGGCCCATGCTTGCCCATGCGTCGGTGTAAACCGCATCAACACCTGCGACGGCTTCGTATGGATCGGAAAGAATTTCGATCACCGCCCCAGTCTTCCTGGCAAGCATTCGAGCATCGCTGACAATTCTAGCGTTGGGCTCATAACCCTTCGGTGTAGCAACGCGGATATTTGATCCCAGACACGCCGCGGTGAGCAACAGCGAGTGAGCGACGTTATTGCCATCGCCAACATACGCAAGGCGCAGATTCCTGAGATCGCCAAACTGGTTCTGGAGCGTGAAGTAGTCAGCCATCGCCTGGCAGGGATGCTCAAGATCGCTCAACGCATTAATCACGGGCACGGACGCGTATTTGGCCATGCCTGCAATGGTTTCCTGGGCGAAGGTGCGCAGTATGATGCCATCCACCCAGCGTTCAAGGTTATGAGCGATGTCGCTCAATTTCTCGCGTGCATCGATGCGGCCATGAGTCTGGTCGACGAAGTATGCGTTGCCGCCCATGCTCCCCATTCCGGTTTCGAAGGTTAGGCGGGTTCGCAGAGAGGGCTTTTCAAAAAACATTACGACCTGTTTGCCGGCAAGCGCCTTGCGAAAATCGGCAGGACGTGACTTCATAATTCCTGCGAGATGCAATACGGCTTCGACCCCGTCCGGGCCAAAGTCGCGGGTCGAGACCAGGTCGGGACACCAGAATGCCTTGGGTGGCCGCGGCGTGGCGGCTGGTTTTGTGTTCAGTATCTGACTATTCAACGTTGACTCCTTGCCATGGACTTGTGAGCTTGACGACCGGTCGTGATTGGGCTAGTGGAAGAAAGAGCTGCATCCAGCCGCAGAATCATTTGGTCAATATGTTTCTTCTCGATGATGTAAGGCGGCAGAAATCGCAGCACGGCTTCGTTGGTGCGGTTGATCAGGATTCCGTGCTCCATGAGCTGATTCACAACTTGCTTAGCGGTATCGGCTGAGTTTAGTTCTACGCCAAGCATGAGTCCCATCCCGCGAACCTCGCGGATGGTGGCGTGCCGGGCTTTCAACTCTTTAAGTTGTGTCAAGAAATATTCGCCGGTTCTGCGGACATGAGGCAGGAGCTTTTCCATCAATCTCAGGAATTGGATTGCCACGGCACAGGCGAGGGGGCCACCCCCGAAAGTAGTTCCATGCATACCCGGGTGCATGGCGGTGGCAACGCGGTTCGTGGTGAGAATTGCTCCCAGTGGGAGGCCGGCCGCGAGAGGCTTTGCAACAGTCACTATGTCAGGCTGAATTCCGTAGTGTTGATAGGCGAAGTGATGGCCGGCGCGGCCGAGCCCGGACTGGATTTCATCCAGTATTAGCAGCGCGCCGCTGCTCTTGGTCAGCTTGCGCGCTAGTTGCAGAAATTCCTGACTGATGGGACGAATTCCTCCCTCGCCCTGAATCGTCTCCAAACACACGGCGCAAACGCTGCCATCAAAGTGCCGCTGCAGATCTTCGGTGTCATCGAATTTGACGAAGCTCACTCCGGGCAACAGAGGCGCGAACGGATCGCGATACTTAGCCTGACCCGTGGTGGCCAGCGAACCGAAGGTCCGTCCGTGAAATGAATTGTCGAGCGCGAGAATCCGCCATCTCGGCTTGTGACCATTACTGTTCTGCACCCGCGCATAAGAGCGGGCGAGCTTGAGTGCTCCTTCCCATGCTTCGGTTCCGCTGTTGCAGAAGAAAGCCCGGTCGAGGCCTGAAAGCCTTGTTAGCCGCTCGGCAAGCTCGGCCTGATATTCGTGGAAAAATAGATTCGACGTGTGAATCAAACGACCGGCTTGGCGCTTCAAGGTCGCTTGGATGTCAGGATGCCCGTGACCGAGCGCGTTCACTCCGATTCCACTCAGAAAATCGAGGTAGCGGCGGCCGCGTGAGTCCCAGAGATACACGCCGCGCCCGCGTTCAAACAAAATCTTGTGGCGATCGTAGGTCGGCAACAGCAGTTTCTGTTCGGAGCGAATGACGGAGGCAAGGCTCATGCCCATGTCACTTCCGTTCCGCAGGAGAGCTTGGTGAAGTAGAACTGCGACAAAACTTCGGCTTGCGCCGCGGGCAAAATGCGTACTCTGCCGACACCCTTATTCAGGGCTTGGCTGCAAGCTTCGAGCTTGGGAAGCATTCCGCCACCAACGACGGCATCGGCCACCAGAGTTCCCACTTCTTTAGTAGTGAGCCAGGGAATCACCGCACCCGCTGCATCTCTTACGCCCGGCACATCCGTCAGAAAAATCAGCGAGTCGGCATGGCACGCCGTGGCGCAGGCAGCGGCCATCTGGTCGGCATTGATGTTGTAATACTCGCCGTCCGCGCCCAGGGCGAGCGAGGCCAAGACCGGGATGCCGCCCGCAGCCCAGATAGCCTCAAGCCATCGCGGGTCTGCAAAGCAAATTTCACCGACGAAACCGAGGTCGCTACCTGGCGTCTGTTTCTTGCGAGCGCGGAAAGCTGCGCCGTCACCGCCGCAGAGCCCGACCGCGGGAAGTCCAGCCGCCACGATCGCCGCCACCAGGCTTTTATTCACGATCCCGGCCAGAACCATCAAAGCGACGTCGCGAGTTTCGGCATCGGTGATGCGCAATCCATTTACCCACTCACTCTGCTTGCCGAGAAGTTTGAGCGTCCGCGTAAGCGAGCTGCCGCCGCCATGCACAACAGCGACGCGGTGACCGTCTCCGGCCAGTTCTGCGATCCCTTGCGCACACTTGCGCAACGTGGCTTTGTCCTCGAGTGCGGCACCGCCAATTTTGACTACGATTCTCACTGCAATCCCTCTTCTTCTTTCCAGCCGTACATCAGATTCATGTTTTGGACCGCTTGCCCAGCGGCACCCTTCAGCAGGTTGTCCACGCAGGAGACCAGCACCAGCCGCTGGCCATCCTCCGCCAGGCAAAATCCGAGGTCGCAATAATTGGTGTGCAGGGAAAACTGGATCTGTGGCAGCTGTGGGTTGGTAAACACTCGCACCCACGGCTTACCAGCATAAAAATCACGGAAGCAGGACTCGACTTCCGCGGCGATCATCCTGCGATTCAAATAGACGTAAACCGTCGAAAGAATTCCGCGTGGAATAGGCAGCAGATGCGGAGCGAAGGTAAATTCACCCGCGTTCAACTTCAACTGTTCCACAATCTCTCCCACATGACGATGTCCGAACACCGAGTAGGCGGAAAGATTGTCGGCTACCGAAACAAAATGAGTACGCGCATTCGGTTCTTTGCCCGCGCCTGAGACGCCGGACTTTGAGTCAGAAATAATTCCGCGGTTCCGGTCGACGATACCGGCTGTCAACAGAGGCGCAACGGCCAATATCACTGAAGTCGCGTAACATCCTGGATTCGCAACCAGCGCCGCGCCTACGATACGGTCCGCATTCAGTTCAGGCAAACCATAAACCGCCTTTTCCGTGAGTTCGGCAGCGGAGATCGGATCGGCGTCGTGAAAATCGTAAATGGCCCGATGCTCGTCACGCTTGAGCCGCCAGGCCCCGCTAAGATCAATGACGCGAAACCCCTGTGCCGCGGCATTCGGTACCACCGAACGAGAGGTTTCGTGCGGCGTAGCCAGAAAGAGCAGTTTTACTTCCTGCTGTTTCAGGCGCTCCCACGACAGCGGCTGCAACGGATAACCCCCGTTCCCGGAAAGTACTGGGAAAACATCTGCTAGATTTGCCGCCGGCTGATCACCATTCTCGCGACCAAGCAACACGGGTTTATCGAGCCGAGGATGACGCAGAAGAAGCCGCGTCAATTCCAGGCCCGAATAGCCAGTGGCGCCCAGCACCGCAGTCCTGAGTCTCGCTGGAGTCACGCCAGCATCTCCCGAATGCGCGCCGCCAGCTTGCCGGCATCCTTGTTGTCTGGACAAACGATCAAAATGGTGTCATCTCCTGCAATAGTGCCGACAGCTTCGGGCCAGCTCTCTTCGTCCAAGGCCGCGGCCACCGGCTGGGCGCTGCCAATGCTGGTTTTGGCGACCAGCAGATTCTGCGCCACGCGTACTTCAAGAACAAACTCCCGGACCAGGCGCGAAACCGGCGGCAATGCCGGGAAGGAGGAGCCATCGCCCGGGGACAACGCATACCCCTGTGGAGTCTTACTAAGTCCCAGGTCGCGGATGTCGCGTGAGAGCGTGGCCTGGCCGGCCTTGATTCCCCGCTTGCGCAGGGCCTTTTGCAGGTCTTCCTGGCTCGCCACCTGTCCGTGTTTCAACAATTCCAGGATGGCCCGCTGCCTCAGGGTCTTATTCATTGTGCATAGTTATTCATAAGAATGAATAACTATGCATAGCATATAAACATTCGGGAAACAGTGTCAAGAGGAAAGAGAAATACATAGCAGGGACGGCCCGGCTGAAGGCGAGGCTGTTGTGGCAGCTTAGTCACCGTCTTTGCGGAAAGAATCTATTCCACGCTCAGTGTGAAGCTGACGCTGTGCTTGAGCGATCCGCTGGCTGCTGTCACTACTACGGTGTAGTTGCCGGCGGGAGTAGGCGTAGATGGCGGAGGGGCTGGAGGCGTAGGGGTAGTGCTCGTGCCGCTGCTTCCGCCACCGCAGCCGACGCCCGTGATTAGCAAAGCACAAAACAGCACAGCCAGCAGGTTGAGCGACCTTCTTTGTTTGACGGGGACGCCGAGCCAGACCAAGCCTGCGAGGCCAACACCCAGCGTGGCCCACAAAACCGGCCGAGGAGTGGACCCAGGCTTGAGCAGGGCGCTCGAGGGCGCGGTGGTGGTAACCGTCAGCGTCGTCTGGCCACCGCCGACAACCGAACTGGGGCTGAACTTGCAAGCGGCGCCTTTTGGCAAGCCCGAGCAGGAACTCGAGCTAAAAGTGATGGTCCCATCATACCCGTCTTCGGAGCCGACGGTCAGAGTCAAACTCCCGGACGATCCCGGAGCCGTGATACCTATTACAGTCGGGGCTGGAGCAAGCCAGAAATCGCTTTGCAATGTGATTTTTGTTGACGACGACGTCGACGACAGGTAGTTGGTGTCTCCTTGATACACCGCCTTGACGGTGTAGGATCCGTTGGCCAAGGTGGCATCCAGGTAGCTGGCGATTGAATTGGCGCCTTGCAGCGCGCCGGACGGAGAAATGACGGCTAGAGTTGAAGAATCCGCGGGCGCACTCCCCACCGCAGTGCCGTTGATAAAGAATGTCACCATACCAGTCGGCGGGTTGCCCCCACTGTTCGTGTTCACGCTTGCGTTGAGAGATGTTCCTTGCAACTGCGGGTCGGAACTCAAAAAGGAGGTGGTGGTGGGAGCTTGTGTAATCGTGAAATCCACGGGCGACGAAGTGCTGGAATTAAAGCTTGAGTCGCCATCATACATCGCGGTAACCGAGTGTGCTCCGGGCGCGAGCGTGAATAACCCAGTTGGCTGCCCTCCAATGGGACTGTTCAGGAAATTCGGTGTGGCTACATTGCCTTGATTGTTCAGCGGGAGCTGAGTCAAGCTATGGATGTTATCAATAAAGTTGACGTTTCCGGTTGGCGTACCGTTTCCGGACTGGCCCGTTACATCCGCGCGGAGATAGACGAAGCTTCCGTAAGGTCCGCCAGTGAAAGGGATGAAGTTGAAGTTCGAATTCAGCGTGAGTGCGGAAAGCGTAGTGGTGCTGTTCTCTGCCGTCACCGTAATCGTCGACGTTGGCACGGAGGTGCTTGGTGCAAACGTGCCATCTCCGGAATATCGACCCGTAACGGTATAGACACCACCGGGCAGAGAGCTGATGGTTGAGGAAACCGCGCCGCCGCTGAGCGTGAATGCTCCGGCCCCCTGATTATTACTGGTCAGCAAGGCGACGTCGCCGGAAGGAGTTCCCGTACCAGTCTTAGGAACGACCGTACTACTAACATCGACAGGCTGGCCGTGAGTGATCGTGGTCGGGCTCAGCGTTAGAGTAGTCGTGGTCGGTCTAAAGGTCACAGTGTTCCATTTGTTCACTAGATTGGTTATGTTTACCGAGCCCAACCCAGTCGCTAGGTCATAACCCACGCCGCTCTGGTATTGCGCACTTGGCTCTCCGTAGTTTTTCTCCCCCGGGACGGCATTGTTCCCGACGGTGACGTCGTTGAAGATGCAGGTACTGGCGGGGAGGCCAGAGGTGTTAGATGCGTTGCAGCTTGACAGTTTCTCAGCAGCCGCCAACTTGTAAAGCACGTAAGCCGCCTGGCCCTGCGGTCCCTTCATCTGCTGGTCTACCAGCGCCATGATTCCCGCAAAAGCGGGTGTGGAGGCAGATGTCCCGGAAACTGCGGCAAAGAAAATAAAACCCTGAGAATCAGGAGTGCATGAATTGTCGAGGCAAAGCAAGTAGGGGTCGTGACCGGCCGCGGTCAACGAGACATCGGGTACGTCGCGCATACCATCGTTGGGGATACCCGACACACCGGCCTGCCAACCCGGCTTGGTAAAGAAAGAGCTGGCTCCCCCTCCGCCGGCTGCTATGTTGGCGCTATCCCCGCATTGTTCCTTAGTGCAGCTCTCATTCCAGACATTTTCCGGGATGTACGACTTGGCAGAGGCAAGATCGCCGGGATCATTCGTGGTGTTCCAATACTTGCTATCTTGTCCGTCCTCGTTGAACATGGTACCGCCGACGGCAAGGTTAAATGGAGTAGCGGCCAGAATACTCACCGATATGGGCCCGGTGGCGACGGTTTCAAAGTTTGGATCATCACAGCCTTCCGCACCGGCATCTCCAGTAGCCACAAGGTAGGTAATCCCCTGCGCGGCGGCTTGCTCGGCGAGGGTGGCATAGCCTTGAGCTTCGGTGCTGGTGTGGTCCGCCTCGCAGGAACCGAAGCTCTCGGTCATGATCTCGCCGAAGTTATTGTCGATAATGTAGGCTTCGGAAAGGTCAACTCCGTCGGTGGTATTGGTGGTAGCGGAAACTACCGGCACTATTGTCGCACCTTGTGCGACCGCGCCTGCCCAGGTTAAGTCAAGAGTAGCTTCCGCCTCCTCGCCGCCGCCCAGGTCCCCAGGATCGGGACCGTTCAAGGTGGATCCAGCAACGAACACTGGAAGCCCAAAGACCTGGAAGAATTGTCCCACATCGTTGCCGTTGGTATCGCTGCGCGCGACGATGGCGATTTTTTGGCCAGAACCGTTAACGGGAGACGGCAAATCATAAAGCGGAGCGCTGTTGTAGATCGTTTCGTAGTCCGCAGGCCCCAAAGCGTACGAGGGCGGCGTTCCCGGAAATGTGACGTGAGGTTTGCCGTCTTTTCCGGTCACGAGCTGAGCCTGAATTCTCTTCTCGGCGATGTGGATCATCGGCTGCTTTAGGAAATTATGTAACGTGTGTACGCCAGCGACGACTGGGGTCAAAGCGGTGGGAATATCTGGGTCGTTGGCGTTTGCCCAGTGCTCCTCGCCATTCACCACGTATTTGTGAATCGAAGTATGAAACGCCTCCTGCACCTGGCTGGCAACACCCGAGAACTCGATGATGTTCTTCCCTTTGGCGACTCTACCGATCTGGAATCCGTGCGACTGGAGCCATGCCGTCACAGTCTGAATGTCCTGATCGGCGGGACCGAATTGTTTGCCGAAACTTTCCGGTGTGAGCCACTTGTGGTAATTCGCGGACGCTTTATCTTGCTGGTCGTCGAGCAGACTAAGCAATGCACTTTCTAGCGCAGGACTGCGCTTGAGCACCAGCAGCATGCGATTCATCGGCAAGTTGGGCGGGGCCGCGCCACGATCATATTGCGGACGCGCCAAGGGATGGGTATTGCCTTGCAAGACGGTTCGCTTGGTCTCATCTACGCGCTGCGTGATGAGCGGGAGAACGGGTGGTTGTCCCGCAGAAGCAGGAACGACGAAGGCGAACAGCACTACTGCAAGAGGGACGGACAGACGCGTGGCAAGGATCCCCATAGAGCTTCTCCAATAGTTAAGAGACTCAATTCGACTGAACCGCTGCCCCCTCAGGCACGCTTCGTCGCCACCGCGGTTAATCCCAGCCAGTGCCACTCGCAATGACAGATTTGAGAAGTCTGCCCTTACCGAGCCGTCAACCAGCTGTCGGACGGACATAATAACGCATAGGGCCTAATTTTGCAGCAGTGTTTCAGAGAAAAGGTATTCAGTTACGAACGCAGACTGAAAATGACGTGACTGGAATTGTCGGGTTAGGTTGAGCTTATTGGAGGGCGCTGATAACCCAGCCAAACAACCGGTTGGCTTGGTTGCCAACCACCTGCATGATGAATAGCAAGGCCAGCAAGAGCCCGAGCATGGCAGCGTACTCGGGCAGCGCCTGCCCTTGTTCGGAGCGGAAGAGTTTTCCACCGAAGCGGTTAGTGTGTAATTTCTTCACTGAATTCACTGCCGACCACAGAGGTCGCTAGAGAATGCCGTCCTGGGGAGGACGTACAAGGGGGGAAGATCAAGCATTCCAAGTCGCTTCAAGCACCCAACGTAACCGAGCCGAGCAACTACATGTAATATAGTGGCCGAACTGAAGTGCCACTGTCTATGGCACGAAAGTGGGGGAAGACACTTAGACAGTATTTCCGGCACGCCCCTCGGGCGAGGTACAGGATTGGTGTAACCTCTTGGCCGTTCCTGAATCATATCTTTAGGTTGGGGTCGGGAAGGGGTATTTCTGATGAGTTCACATACCGATAGCCGCAGATTCCGGGCCATGAACCGGCGTGAGCTGTTAAAGCTGACGCCACTGGTAGCGTTGGGTGCCTTCACAATTCCCAAGCTGCGAACCCCTTTGCTAAAGGCCGGGCTGGGATTCAGTGATTGGGCATCGGCCAAGATGTTCCGGGGTGCCCATCTGGCGCCCACTTTCGCAGACGCGGAACTGACGCCCTTCAATAAATTTCCCATCAATGATTACGACGTGGACGATCCGCAGGTGGACTTTGATCGCTGGACTCTCACGGTCGGCGGTGCAGTAACAAAACCGGGCGATTACACGCTGGCACAAATCAGCCGATTGCCTAAAATCACACAGAACACCAAACATGTTTGTGTGGAGGGGTGGGACGTGATCGGCCGCTTCGGCGGGGCGCGGCTTTCCGACTTCTTAAAGATGATTGGCGCTGACACGACGGCACGTTTCCTTTATGTGGAATGTGCGGACGATTATTACGAATCACTCGACATGGCGACGGCGCTGCATCCGCAGTCGTTGCTTTGCTATGAAATGTACGGGCAGGCGCTGACCCGGGAACATGGGGCACCGCTGCGTCTGACGTTACCCACGAAAGTCGGATACAAACAGGCCAAGTATTTGACTGATCTCAAAGTCACGAATGTGTTGGAGCGGGTGGGGTACTGGGAAGATCAGGGATATTCAAGTTTTTACGGGTTGTAGGGCATGGTGAAGACATGGCGACACGAGCCATCACAGTTGAGGACGTGAAGACTGGCGAAGTCACGGAAGCGGTCTATGAGCACCCGTTCGTGGTGCGATTCTGCCACTGGCTGAATGCGGTGGCGCTGTTCGTAATGGTGGGCAGCGGTTTGCAAATTTTTCGGGCATTCCCCAGCTTTGGGGCAAAGATTCCGCAGAAGGACTTGCTGAATTGGCCCAAAGCGTTTGCCATAGGCGGCTGGCTGGGAGGGGCGTTGCAATGGCACTTGACCTTCATGTGGATCTACATCGGTACGGGGCTGGTGTATTTGGGATACCAGGTGTTCAGCGGCAACTACAAACAGGTTCTGTTCGTGCCGCGCGATCTGCCCGGAGTGTGGCCAATGGTGCGGCATTACTTCTTTTTCGGACCCAGGCCGCCGGTGAAGGAAGCGTACAACCCGCTACAGAAACACGCTTATACCACGGTGATCGGGTTGGGGGTGCTGTCGGTGGTAACCGGGCTGGCGGTGTGGAAGCCGGTGCAGTTTTCCTGGCTGGCGTGGATGATGGGAGGATTTCACTGGGCGCGGGTTTGGCACTTCGCGATCATGTGGGCGATCCTGGCTTTTGTATTCGGGCATCTGGTGATGGTGGTTCTGCACGGCTGGAACAATTTCGTGTCCATGCTGACAGGATGGAAGAAGGATCCGGAATACCCGGTGGAGTAGACAGGTGCGGTGATTGCGGTGAACTTCAGTTGCGGTGACGGGAATGCCGGAAACGACAGCTTCGCTGAAAAATGCAGGCGAACCATGGAACGAAGAAGCGCTGATCCGGCGAATCCGGGAGGGCGAGCACGAGCTTTTTTATGAACTCATCCGGCCGTATGAACGGCGAGTGTATGCGGCGACGCTGGCGATTCTGCGGAATGAAGCCGATGCCGAGGATGCGGCGCAGGAGGCGATGCTCAAGGCTTTTAAGCACATCCGGCAGTTTCGTGCGGAAGCGCGCTTCAGCACTTGGCTGATTCAGATTGCGGTCAACGAAGCGCGTATGCGGAGAAGGAAGCAGCAGGCGGTAGTAATGGAGCCGATGGTGGATCAGCGAGACGAAGAAGGTGACTACACACCGCGGGATTTCGCCGACTGGAGAGAGATTCCTTCGGAAACGCTGGAGCGGGCTGAGGTCCGGCAGAAACTCGCGGAGGCACTGAGTTCGCTGGGACAAAAGTATCGGGAAGTTTTCATCCTGCGCGACATGCAGCAATTGAGCATTGAGGATACTGCGAAAGCTCTGGGGATCTCGGTGCCATCGGTGAAAACACGTTTGCTACGCGCGAGATTGATGCTGCGCGATCTGCTGGCGCCGGGGCTGGGCGGGGGTTGGAGCAAGGCGCTGTCTTTTGCGAAGGGGAGCAAGCCATGGTAGTTCGCTGTGAAGAGGTGTGGCACGAGGTATCGAATTATCTCGATGGTGAGGTCGATCCTCGAATGCGTGCCGCCATGGAAGATCATCTTCGAGGATGCAAGCACTGCACTGCGGTATTGGACGGGGCGAAGAATGTGATCCAGCTCTATGGCGACGAGCGCATGCTGGAAGTGCCGTTTGGATTCAGCCAGCGTCTGCACCGCAGGTTGGAAGAAGGCATGCCCCGGCGCCGAGGTAACGCTCTGGGATGGATGATGGCCCTGGGGTTCGCGGCTTTGATGCTGCTCAGCTTCGAGGTGGGGAACTCTTCCCGGCCGAGCGTGCTTGACTTGCGATCAGACATGGCCCGATCGGGAATTCACATTCCCGCGGACCTGGTGGTAGTCGCGGTCAGTGATGGCAAGATATTTCATGTGCCGGGTTGCCGGTTCATCCACGACAAAGACAAACTTCAGACGATGACCGCCGGCGAAGCCCTGCGGGAAGGTTACGCACCTTGTGTCCGTTGCTTGAAGAAGTATTTGAGTGAGGGTCAGATTCCAGGGCAGAAGGAAGCGCAAGCGCAGACGGCGCGGCTCGAGCAGGAAGACCCGGACTAAAGTGCCAAGGAATCCAACGATGTACTAAGAATATCGGGGTAGCACCGGTCCGCTTGCACCTGGCCGTTGCTACCCCGACAAAAAGATCTATTGCTGAGCGGGACTATTGCTTGGGCGCGGAATCGTCCTTTTTCATTGTGTCCTGCTTCATGTTGTCTTTGCTCATATCGTCTTTCTTCATGCTGTCCTTCTTCATGTTGGTCTTCTTTACCTTGGCGGACTTCTTGCTGTCTTTCGCCATACTATCTTTTTTCATGCTGTCGGACTGCATGTTGTCTTGCTTCATGTTGTCTTTGCTCGCGTCAGAACCGGTCTGCGCGAACGCGGCAAGGGAAACCGCCAGAAAACACATGGCCATGAATCTGGTGATCAGCTTCTTCATACTTCCTCCTAGGTGAGTTGGATTGAATTGCGCCCACACGACTGCGGCTACGCATATGGGATTTGCCGATGGCTCAAAAGTTACAACGCCCGGCAGAAAACTTCAATTATTTATTTTATATACCGGGGATGCGGGCCGGACAGACAGGCTTGAAACGGCCTGAACTCGCTGCCAGATGCCGGTCCCTACCTAATTGGCACGGCTTTTCTTGCCCAACTGTTTTCTGACAGACCCAGCGGTACATGTCTGAGAGTCATCTACTTGCGAGATGTCTCTCTCACTAGACTGGAATTTACCCAACCGCGAGCCATCCCCAAGGGCTCCGAAGTTCGCATTTGGGACTGGTTGAGTGTGTTCACCTGGAATCCTCAGATAGAAATAGGGCCAGCATTCTGGTCGGGCACGGCATGGCAAGTTGACGAACGCAATCAAGAAGCAGTTCTTGACATTGGCGGTTGCAGCATGGTTGCTGGGGACCCTCCACGCCTCGAATTTACCTATCCTGCCGCTGTCACTCCCTGATCATGCCCGCTACGTTTTCGAAAAAGTGGGAGAAAACCTCGGCCTGGGGACGATCACACCGGTATACCTTTTCCAGGACCACCAAGGTTTTATCTGGATAGCAAGCACCAGCGGCCTGCTGCGGTACGACGGGGCGAGCGTCGCGACGTTTGGTCCGGAACAAGGGGTCTCTGGAGCTGCCATTGAAGAAATAACCGAAAGCACAGACGGCCGGATTTGGATCGCAAGCCGGGACGGCCTGCTGGTACAGACGGGCCCACGATTCAGCCCGGTTACGCTGCCGCCCGCGATTCATTCCTTCGCTACCTACCAACCCATTGTCGTGAAGCCTGAAGGAATCTATCTAGCGAGCGACAGCGGCCTGTGGATATTCACTCCGGACGCCGACTCTTCCCTGGTGGCCAGACAGCAGGTCTTTCCCGGGCGGGAGGTGGGATTGGTCACCAGCGGGAGTGACGGCAGAGTCTGGTTCACATTGGGCAGTCGCGTGGGTTGGCTGGACCACGGCGTTCGCCCTCACTTTCTGCCAGCACAAAAGGAAGCTCCCAACGAACCGACTATCGCGTTATTGCAGGACGGAAAGCGACGGCTCTGGTTGCGGACCACCCGGCACTTGCTGCGACTCGACCCTGGCGCCGAGCAGTTTGTGGTGGACGCGCCCAACCTGCCTCCAGCCAACGATATGGGTGTGCCCGCAATCGATGGACACGGACGCCTGATGATTCCAACCATTGCCGGCTTGTTCTTGCACTATGACGATCATTGGGACGTCATCGACAAACGCCGGGGCACAGCAGCCAACTCGATGTTTTCCGCGATACAAGATCGCGAAGGAACCTACTGGCTGGGGTTGGGAGGCAACGGAATTGAGCGCTGGCAAGGCGAGGGGCGCTGGTCAGGCTGGACAGATGCGGAAGGATTGCCGGACAACGTAGTGTGGGCAGAAATCCGTGACTTCCAGCAGCGGCTCTGGGTGGGTACCAACGATGGAGTGGCGATGTGGGATGCGGACCAACATCGCTTTCGGGTGTGGAAGCAGAAGGATGGGTTGAACGGTTCGATGGCCCGCACGCTGGCGGTGGCTGCAGACGGTTCGATCTGGGTATTGTGCCATCCGGGTGGACTTACGCGATTCGATCCTCACACCCTGCAACCGGTGAGAGTGAATACGCCGTGGCCTGACATCACCTGGATCGGCTCCGGACCAGACGCACGGCTCTGGCTTTCAGGACCGCACTTTTTGCAGGTGTTAGAGAACTCGAGCGGTCCTTTTGTGTTCGCAGACGCAGGCGCTCCGCGGAAGATCCTGGATGGCGTCAGCAATTTTGCAATGGCCCCGGGAGGAGTGGTATGGCTCGGCGGGCATAACGGTCTGGGAAGATACGACGGCAAATCGTGGTCACTTTACACTCGAAACGACGGGCTGTTGTCAGATCATGTGCTTGGGGTCGCACCGGTGGACGACAACGAAGTCTGGATACACTATGCGGATGCCCCGGGTGTGACCCGGTTTCGACTTGACGATCAGAAAGCTGAGATACAACACTTCAACCAACAAGATGGTTTGCTGGCGAATGAAGTCTTCATGCTGGGCCGGGACGGCAATGGCAGGATATGGGCCGGCGGCGCTCAGGGACTGACGCGAATCGCATTGGGTCACAACCCGCGACGTTATCGTCACGACGATGGTCTGATCTGGGATGACCAAAGCGAAGGCGGTTTTTATGCCGAGCAGGATGGCACGATTTTATTCGGTACCAGCGGCGGCTTGGCACGTTACGATCCCCATGCGGACAATGCCTTCGCTCCACCAGCTTTTAACGTGGTCATTAAGTCGGCGCAACTGGGAGGACACGAGCACCTCGGAGACACCCACCCGGAGGCCACGCATCAAGAAAACGCATTGCGGGCGCAGTTTTCGGTTCTGTGGTATGGGAACTCAACGACGCTGAGCTGCCGGTCACGATTGGCAGGGTTGGAGAACGAATTGACGGAGACGCCCGCACGTGAAGTCCGCTACGCCTCTCTGGCCCCAGGAAGTTATACGCTGGAAATTTCTTGCGAAACCGGTAATGGAATCAAGAGCCTGCCCGCGAGTTTCTCTTTCACCGTATTGCCCGCGTGGTGGCAGACCTGGTGGTCGCGGTCTCTGGGAGTAGTCTGCTTCGCCTTTATGCTGTATGGGATTCTCCGTTTCCGCACCTATGCGCTGGAGAAAGACCGCCGACGCCTGGAGCAAGCGGTCGCCGAGCGCAGCGCTGAGCTTGAGCGTCTGAATCAGGAACTGCGGGAGGCATCACTCACCGATCCGCTGACCGGGACGCGGAACCGGCGATTCTTCCAGGTCACCATTGAAGGTGACACACGGCAGGCGATTCGTTCCTATCTCACGGACAAGGATAACGGGCGCAATCGCGATCTGATTTTCTACATCGTCGATGCAGATCTGTTCAAAGAGGTCAACGATCTATACGGACATGCTGCCGGAGACGAGATGCTGGGCGAAATGACGCGGCGAATCCAGTCGGCTATTCGCATGTCGGATGTGCTGGTGCGGTGGGGCGGCGAAGAATTTCTGGTGGTTTCGCGTTATACCGAGCGGAGCGAAGCTACGACACTGGCGTCACGAATTCTTAATATGGTGGGGAACGAACCTTTCCATTTGAAACATGCGGGCGTGTCGGTGCGGAGAACCTGCTCCGTCGGATGGGCTGCGTTCCCGTGGTTCTGTGCCGCGCCGGACGCAGTGGAATACGAGGCAGTGGTAGAACTCGCCGACCAGGCTCTTTACGCCGCCAAGCAGTTAGGTAGGAATCGCGCGGTTGGTATGCTGCCGCGAGACGCCGACCTCGGCGACGGCAACGAGAAGTTTTCGCCTGACCAGGTGCGAGCAACCCAAGTCACGACATTGGGGCCCGAAGTGACAAAAGCTGCGAGCGCGGGAGCTTGATCGGCTCACAAGGCCGCGATGACTTCCTGGAGTTCACGCGCAATGTCCTCGGGATCTGTCGCTCTCATTTGAACGGGTGCACCCAGCTTTACTCGCACCTGGTGTGGCCAGGCAAATCTTCTTCCCGCCTGTTTGATCTCAAATAATCCATCAATGCGCACGGGAATTATTGGGATACGCAGGTTGTTTGCCAGCAGACCGACGCCCGAGCGGAATGGCCGCAACTTGCCGTCAATGGTGTGGCGGCCTTCGGGAAATACCAAAATGCTGTACCCACGGTCAACACACTCGCCTGCGTAGGCGAAACTCTCGCGGAAGCCGGCTTCGCGGGGCAGTGGAAACAAGTTGAGTAAGGACACTCCCAGGACCCATTTCACCCGATCGTAAACGCGGCCTGCGAAGTTGCGGCCGGCAGACGGGGTCCGCAGGATTTCGAGAGCTTCACCGCCGGTGGCAATGGCGAGCCTGTGACGGAGGCGGGCGGGCAACACGGTCAGCACGAAGCCAGGGTCAACATCCCCGATGTGATTGCAAATTACCAGCACCGGGCCGCGAACTCCGCGCAGCCTTTCTCGGCCTTCGATGTGCGGCCATCCCAGCAGGAAGATCGCGGGACGTAGCAGCAGATAATGCACTATGAGACGAATCCAGGTCGTGGGCCAGCGCAACGTCCAGCGGGGATAGTGGAATTGCGCACGAGGCGCGATTTCGCCTTGCAACATGCGTTGCAAATCACCAACGGTTTTCAGCGCGGCAAAACGAGTCTCGCTGAGATCAGCCTGATAGCGATCTTCGAGGGCGCTCAAAAGTTCCACGCGATCCAGGGAACTGAGGTTCAGGTCGGATTCGAGGTCAGCATTGGCTGAAAGATCCGCGGGAGTGCGTCCGGTAATGTGGCTGATCAGTTCTGCTAGTGAGTTGGTGGACGTCTTCTGGCCTGATTGTTGAGCTTGCACGATTTGCTGAACCAGGTTCCTGCGAGGCTTTTGCGTGGAGGTGCGTGGGAAATCGTCTTCGGGCCAGAGGAACCATGTACGCATGTGCTGGTACCCGGCGAGGGATTGGTTGGCGGCTGCAACAATTGTTTCGGGACGGTTGTCTCCGAGCTTCAGAATGAGCACAGCGCAGGGTTCGGCGTTTCCGTCGCGAGGCATGGCAACGACCATGGCGTCTTTAACTCCGGGCTGGCGGCGCAATGCGGCTTCGAGGTCTTCGGGATAAACATTCATGCCGGCGGGGGTGACGATGACTTCTTTTTTTCGGCCTTTGAAATAGAGATTGCCAGTGGCGTCGAGTTCTCCGACATCGCCGGTGCGGTACCAGCCTTGTTCGTCACTAACGGGTTGGAGGGCATTGACGTCCCAGTAGCCGGAGGCGACTCCGCCGCCTCGCACCAGGATTTCGCCGTCCTCCGCCAGTTTGACTTCACGTCCGTTAAGCACTTTTCCGATGGATCCTTTGCCCAGCCGGAAAGGGTGATTGACGCTGATGAGTGACGTGGTTTCGGTCAAGCCATAGCCCTGAATCACGGCGTAGCCCAAGCGGTCCCAGAATTCTTCGGTGGGGCGGTCAAGCGTGGCGCCGCCGGAAATGAAAGCCCAGAATTTCCATCCGAATTGGCGGCGGATGTGGCGAAAGATCCACCAGCGGCGCAGGAAATGTTTGGTCCTGGACTCGTGAAATGCGGTTTGAAACTGTTCGAGAAGACGGTCGTCGGAGAGATCACGCTCGACCTTCTCTTTTAATGACTGCAGCACTCGGGGAACCGTTACCAGAACTGAAACGCGTTCGCGGCGGATGGTGCGAATCACGTCGGAGGGCTTAAGGGTTTCCTGAAATACCACCGTGCCAGCTAATAATGGAGGAAGAAACATTCCAAGAAATTGCCCGAAGACGTGGCTCAGTGGCAGCAAGTTCAGGAAACGCACAGGATGAACGAGGCGTTCGTACTTGAGGTAATTGCGAATCTCAGCCTCAAGGGGCGTGAGATTGGCCAGGACATTGCCGTGGGAGATGACAACGCCCTTGGGCTCGGCTGTGGTGCCGGAGGTGAAGACTATTTCCAGAATGTCTGTGGGAGCCAGTTCGGCTGGTGCGAACGGAGAAGATGATTGCGGGGTAAGGGCTTCCGACAAACCTTCGAGTGCGAGCGTGGGAATCGAGTACTGTGGATGGGCATGCGAAGCAACCAGAAGTTTGGCGCTGACCTGCTGGTGCACGCGGAGGAAGAAATCGGGCGTGGCGATGTCATCGAGTGGGACGACGACGACCCCGCGAAGTACGCATCCCCAGAAAACTGCGACCCATTCGGCGGAATTCGGTCCCCAGAGGAAAATGCGGTCGCCCTTGCCGATGCCGCGCGCGTCGAGTTCGCGGGAAAAGCGAAAAGCGGCTTCCGCGACCTGCCGATAGGACCAACGCTCACTGCGGTATCCGTGGGGCTGAACGTAGGCAGTCTCGTGCGCTCGGCTGAGAAAGTGAGACGGGTAGTCGGTCAGCGCGCGGAGCTGCATGCCAGAAAGGGTAGCGCATTTGGGGAGAAGCGGTGGAGCTACAACTCCGCCGGTCCGTCACGCACGATCACAGGATCTTCTTGCCGAAGGCAGAGAGTGCCAACTCCACTGCCAGGTCGGCGGTACGGTTGTGTTCGTCGATCACCGGATTCACTTCCACGATCTCGAAACTCAGCATGCGGCCGTGATCGGCGATGATCTCCATGGCCAGGTGGGCCTCGCGGTAGGTAGCGCCGCCACGGACGGGGGTACCGACGCCGGGCGCATCTTCGGGATCGATCCAGTCCATGTCGAGTGAGACGTGGTAGCCCGCGGTGCCACGTCCGGCCATGCGCAAGGCTTCTTCAATCACGGTACGCATGCCGCGCTCGTCGATATCGCGCATGGTGAATACTCCGATGCCGGCGCGGCGGACATTCTCCTTTTCGATGGCGTCGATGTCACGGACTCCCACCAGAACGCAGTTCTCCGGCTTCACTTTGGGCGAGAAGTTCAGGATATTGGCCAGTTCGGGCGGGCCCAGACCCATGATCGCCGCGAGCGGCATGCCATGCACGTTGCCACTGGGAGAGCTGTCAGGAGTGTTGATGTCGGTGTGGGCGTCGATCCAGATGAGGCCGATTTTCTGGTTTTGTTTGCGATAGAACTCCGCCACACCGGCAACGCTGCCGACAGCCATAGAATGATCGCCGCCAAGCGAGAGCGGGATCTTTCCGGCTTCGAGGGTTTTCAGGACGAGCTCAGCGTGCTTGGTGCAAGTGGCGGTGATTTCCTTCAGATATTTGGCGTGAGGGTCGCCTTCTTTTTTCTGCTCGGGGATGGCGACGGCCACGTTACCGCCGTCTTCCACGATGTGGCCGAGAGCTTCGAGTCGCGCTTCGAGGCCGGCCACGCGGACGGCAGATGGGCCCATATCAACGCCACGGCGGGACTGGCCTAGGTCTAGGGGGACGCCGATTACCCGTATTTTTTTGGGAGTGATATTGGAAGAGGATGCGTTAGTAGTCATAAGTTTAGGGCTTAACCACAGAGGACACGGGGGAACACAGAGGTTCACTGCTTGTTTGACGGCAATTGCTCTGTGTTCCTCTGTGCCCCCTGTGGTTCGCGATTACGGATAAAGTCTGTGCAACATTCTTGGGAACGGAATGGTCTCTCGCACGTGTTCCAGGCCACATATCCAAGCCACGGCACGCTCGATTCCCATGCCGAATCCTGAGTGCGGGACGCTGCCAAACTTGCGTAAATCCAGATACCACTTGAAAGCTTCTTCCGGCAGGCCATGCTCGTGAATGCGTTTTACCAGCAGATCGTAGGACGCCATACGCTGAGAGCCGCCGATGATTTCGCCGTAGCCTTCGGGGGCGAGCACATCCACGCACAAGGCCAACTCTGGTCGCTGAGGGTCAGGCTCCATGTAGAACGCCTTCACTTTGGCCGGATAACGATGAACCATCACCGGCTGATCGAATTGCGAAGAGATGTAGGTTTCATCGGGTGAACCGAGGTCTCCGCCCCACTCGAATTTGTTTTCCAAAGCACCCTTGGCATGGGCTTCTTGCAACATTTTGACCGCTTCATCGTAGGTGATGCGCGGGAACGGGATTTCTATCTTCTCTAATTTCAAAATGTCACGGCCAATGACGGTCAGGTCGGCGCGGCGTTTCTCCAGGCAGCGCTTTACGAGGAAACTGAGCAGCCGCTCGGCTAGGTCCATGATGTCATTGAGCTCGGCGAAGGCGACCTCGGGCTCGACCATCCAAAACTCAGTTAGGTGTCGGCGAGTTTTGGATTTCTCGGCGCGAAACGTGGGTCCAAAGGAATACACCTTGCCCAGGGCCGCTGCGGTCGCTTCGATATAAAGCTGGCCAGATTGAGTGAGAAAAGCTTCTTCATCAAAATAATCGACCGGGAACAGGGTACTGGTGCCTTCGCAAGCAGCGGGCGTGAGAATCGGCGGATCGGTAAGGGTGAAGCCCTGATCGTCGAAAAAGTCGCGTGCAGCTTTAATGATCTCGGCACGTACGCGCAAGATGGCTGCCTGGCGCGGCGTGCGCACCCAGAGATGGCGATGCTCCATCAGAAAATCGACACCGTGCTCTTTCAGCGAAATGGGATAGGGATCGGTTTCCGATACTCGCTGGACTACCTGGACGTTTAGGACGTCCAACTCGAATCCGCCGGGTGCGCGCTTGTCGGCGCGAGGCTTACCTTCGACAATCACGCTCGATTCCTGGGTCAAGCCCTTCACCGCATCGAATACTTCTGGAGGAACTGCGTTCTTAGGAACAACCCCCTGAATGACGCCGGAGCCGTCGCGGAATTGCGGAAAAAGAAGCTTGCCGCTTTCACGCAGATTATAGAGCCAGCCGCGGATGGTGATTGTCTGGCCTTCGTGCTTGCCGATTTCAGCGATCGTAGTAACGGGTGATAACATAGGATCAAACTCTTTTACCGCCGAGAGCGCAGTGAAAAGAAATATTCTCAACCTGCCATGCGGCTAAATCTCTTCCAGCTTCTTAAACGCTCCGGCCATTCTTTCGACTGGGTTGATTTTCTCTTCGCCTTCGATCTCCAGCAGCAATGGCGGCTGGTGCGGCGCGGCGCGCAGCAGTTCCATGGTCTGCTTCCAATCGATGGACCCGTCGCCCGGCCACAGATGCGAGTCGCGGTCGCGAGCGTTGTCGTGAACGTGGGTTGAGCGAATGTGATTCTTCAAAGTTTCAAATGCCTGGGGTACATCGCTCATTAGATGAGCATGGCCGCAGTCAAAGCATATGCCAACGTCTTCAAAGTGCGCCGAACGAATGAACTCTACCAGCCTCTCCGGCGTGCTGAGTTCGTTGGGAATATTTTCGATAAGAATGTTCACTCCCAACGGTTTGGCGAACGCGCGCAGATGTTCGACCGAGGTCATGGCCGCGTCGAACTTGCGGTCGTCAAACGATTCCCCGGCAATACCGATGTGCTGCACCAGAAAACGGAAGGGGATCTGCTCGGCGAGTTCCAGAGCGCGCTTGATCTCGTCCATGGCCTCGACCCGGGCCGCGCGGTCGATGGCAGCGAGGTTGAGGGGCGGTGATCCGGCGCGTCCCCACTCGTAGTCGGAATAAAGCGGCGCGTGGACAGAATTCAACGGAATCGTGGTGCTGCGAAACCAATCTGCGATTTCGCGCACGTGCTGCTTGCGATTGGCATAATCGAGGTGCTGGCGCGCGGCAAAAATCTCGATCGACTGCGCCCCGCCCCGCACCAAGCTGTCGAGCAGCCCGGGGTGAAGCCGTTCTTTGACGTGAATAAATGTAGAAATTGCTCTCAACATTTAATATCCAACCGGTATTCCGTTATGTCTGCCATCGCTAGCGCCTAAACGTTCGCCACTCGCGAGATCAATCGCGATGCACTCGCCATCACTCCAATAGGGCGTCCATTCTCCCTTTACTGTCTCGCCGATCTCGATTTTATGCCCCATCTGCTTCAGTGACTTTATCGCATCCGGAGAGAACCACTGCTCCACGCTCACCTGGTCGGGCAACCACTGATTGTGAAAGCGAGGCGCGTTCACCGCCTCCTGAATGTTCATACCATAATCCACCACTGCCATCAGGATATTCGCAACGGTAGTGGGGATGCGTGCTCCGCCGGGCGAGCCCAGCACCAGAAATAGTTTGCCATCCTTGAGCACTATGGTCGGAGTCATCGAGGACAATGGCCGTTTGCCGGGACCGATAGAATTAGCCGAGCCCTGGACTAGCCCGTACAGATTCGGCACTCCCGGCTTGGCGGCGAAATCATCCATTTCGTCATTCAGCAGGAAGCCCAGATTTCCAGCCGTAACGCGCGATCCGAAACTGTCATTTAAGGTTGTAGTCACGGAAACGGCATTGCCTTCAGAGTCCACGACCGAGTAATGAGTGGTGTGGTCAGGCTCGCGGACTGCCATGGGTAGAGGGTTCTGCTGGGCGTACTGCTCGAGTTCGCTGAAGATGGCCGGACGCTTCAGGTCCTTACTGGGAGTAGCGTGCGCGGGGTCAATGGATTCGCGCCAGGCAGCGCCGTATTTTTTGTCGATGAGCTGGGCCACTGGAATGCGCGAAAAATCTGGGTCTCCCATGAACTCTGATTTGTCGAAGTATGCCCGGCGGAAAGCTTCGACGGTCAGTTGGATGGATTGTGAAGAGCGATTACCCAGCCTCGCGAGATCGTAACCTTCAAGAATGTTGAGTATCTCGAGCAGCGTGGTTCCACCGGCGGACGGCGGTGGTGCACTGATGATGTCGTATCCCCGATAACTGCCGCGGACGGGCTCGCGTTCCTTCACTTCATACTTGGCGAGATCTTCGGCAGTGATGAGTCCTCCGCCATTTTGTATGAAGGTGGCCAGTTCGCGCGCCATGGCTCCGCGATAGAAATCATCGGGATCGGCTGCGATTCGCTCCAAGGTACGGGCCAATTCTGGTTGGCGAAAAACCTCTCCCTGCTCGTAGTATTTGCCGTCGCGCTGAAAGATGCGGCGGGAATCGGGAAAAGTCGCCAAACTCTCTTCTGCTCGCAGATCACGCGCATCTTCCCAGGCGAGCGCGAAACCTTCGCGAGCGAGTTTGATGGCCGGAGCGATGACTTGTTTCAGTGTCAGCTTGCCGAATTTCTTTTCGGCGAAAACCATGCCCGCGACGGACCCTGGTACACCAATTGCTTTATAACCCACTACGCTGGCGTCTCCGATAACTTTGCCCTGTGCATCCAGATACATGTTGGCAGTGGCCGCGGAAGGCGCTTTTTCACGATAGTCGATGAAGTGGGTGGCGCCATCGGCCATGCGGATTAACATGAACCCGCCGCCGCCCAGATTGCCTGCTTCAGGATGCACCACGGCGAGCGCGAAACCGGTAGCTACCGCTGCGTCTACGGCGTTTCCTCCCGCTTGCATGATGTCTACACCGGCTCTTGAAGCTAGTTCGTGAACGCTTGCTACAATCGCGTGCCGTGCATGTACGGGACGGACGGACGAACCTTGCAGCCCTGGAGCACAACTCAGAAGCGCCGCCAAAAGCAGCACAATCAATCGGTTACGAGAGTGGCGCATGGAGGTCAGGGTTGTGTGAAGCCTCTTGAGGCTAGCCTAGCTGGCGAGAGGGAGTCAAATCAGTGGAAAGCTACTACGAATGAACCACAGATGGCACAGAGGAGCACTGGGGACAGTCCAAGATTGTGAATCTTATTTTGTTTTAAGGCGGGGATTGGGTTTGTTCTGTCTTTTGGCTTTGCTGGCGACCATTTCGTAGGAATCGCGGATCAGTTCTCGCAGTTCAGAGTCGGGCAGGAGATTTAACCGCTCGATCAACACCCACTTGTATCGTCCCACATACGGGGCTGGGCAAATGCCTTCCTGCTCGCATAACTCGGCAAACTTCTCCGGGCTGCACTTGAAACACAGACTCTGCGGCACCGATCCCAGACTCACGACAGTAAAGATCTTCCCCGCCACCTTAAAGCACAGGTCCTCGCCCCATTGCAGGTTTTCCGTGGCCTGAGGGAAAGAGAGACAATACTTGCGAATCGAATCAAGATTCATAAGAACGCGGAATCCGAGGAAGGCTGGAAAGAATCCAAATCCGCTATAAGGAGATTGAAATGGAAACCAAACAGCTTGGCAACTCCAATTTGCAGATTACGACGGTGGGTTATGGGGCCTGGGCCATAGGAGGCTCCGGGTGGCAGTTCGCCTGGGGAGCGCAGAACGATGAAGACTCGATTGCGGCAATTCACCGGGCGCTGGAAATGGGCATCAACTGGATTGACACGGCCGCTATTTATGGCGTGGGCCATTCGGAAGAAGTGGTCGGTCATGCATTGAAAAGCTGGCCGGGTGCGAAGCCATATATTTTCACCAAGTGTGGGCTGGTCGCTGATGCGAAGGGAAACGTAACTAAGAATCTGGATGGCGGCTCGATCCGTCACGAAGTAGAAGCTAGCCTGCGGCGCCTGGGAGTGGACGTGATTGATCTGTATCAGATTCACTGGCCACCCGAGCCTGACTCGCCGAAACTGGAGGAAGGCTGGGCAACGCTGGCCGATCTAAAGCGCGAAGGCAAGGTGCGCTGGATTGGGGTCTCGAACTTCAACGTCAAACAGTTGCGCCGTGCCAAGGCGATTGCGCCGGTCACTTCACTGCAGCCGCCCTACTCGCTGGTTCACCGTGGAGTGGAGGAGGACATACTGCCCTACTGTCTGCGGGAAGGCATTGGGGTGATTGTTTATTCTCCGATGGCCTCGGGCCTGCTGACCGGGGCGATGACGGCGGAACGCGCAGCCAAATTGCCGAAAGATGACTGGCGCAGAAGTGATCCTGAGTTCAACGAGCCGAAACTTTCGCGTAATCTTGCGCTGGTGGAACGGTTGAAGGAGATCGGAAAGCGTCATGGACGATCGCCGGGAGAAGTGGCGATTGCCTGGACGTTGCGGAATCCAGCGGTGACGGGCGCGATCGTAGGGGCGCGAAATGCCCGTCAGGCTGTGGGTGTCATGCGAGCTGGGGATCTGCGGTTGAGCGATAAAGAGGTAAATGAGATCGAGGAGTGGATTGAAGAGAGCGCGGCATGAGCTTTGTCAACAAAGTCAAGAGCTGAACCACAGAGGGCACAGAGGACGTCGAGAAATTCTTGTCTTTATCGGCGAACCCTGCGACCTCGGCGGTGAGTAATTCTTTCTTTATGTGCTTTTCATTAGCGTGGCTTTGCTGTAAGCGACGCGGAAACCCAGGCGTTCGGCGTTGCGCATTGAGGTGGTGCCTCCTTGCGTGATGATGACCGCGTACTCGCAGCCGGCTTTTTGCGCTACCTCCATGCGGCGGCGTAGCAGGGTAGTTTGCAGGCCGCGACGGCGGAACTCGGGCAGAGTTCCCGCCCCGAATAGGGCTAAGATGCGACGTTCCGGGATGATGAGGCCGGCGCCGCATGCAACGGTTGCACCGTCCACCTCGGCAACGTAGAGAACTGCTCCCTCCGCCTGGTAGATAGGGGCGATCATTTCCGCAAAGCCTTCGGGTTCGCCGCCGTCCGGAAAGAAACTGCGAACCACGATGACCGAGAAGGCATCGGCTTCGTTCGCATGCCCCTGACGGATTGTGGCGCCGACAGGGGTTTCGGGGGCTTCCGTTCGATCATTTGTGTTCAGCCTCCGGAAAAGAACGTTGTTTAGTTCTGCCATTACATAGCCGCGCTGCTTTAGCATTTCGAACAGCGACGGATCAGTGAGCGGACAGACGTCGATCTGTGAAGGCGCCGCATGCAAGCGATAGAACTGCTCCATGCGGTCGAGTTCGGCAGCTGTGGCTGACCCGTCGAAACCCATGCCCACGGTGCGGCCGATGGGGGAATTGAGTCCGGCAAAAATCATGTGACCGCCGCAGATGGGTTCGACGGCGGCGCCGATCTCGGGTTTGAGTTTCTGATACAGCCGAGCGTAATGCACTTGCGGCATCTCCTCCGCCGACTCCAGCCGGCGGGCGAGCTCTTGGTCCACGAAGTCCATGGGAATGTCCTCTCTGATTTTGTTGTTGCGTGGGTACAGGGGCGCACACTTCGGCGCCGGGTTACGAACCAGGAAGCGATGTACTAGCGGACGGCAGTCATAGGCGGCAGTTCAAAGTTATCTTGGCGAAGCGCAAAAGTCAAAGCTCTAAAACCACAGAGGGCACAGGGGCCACAGAAGTTCCTCTTCGACCTCGGTGGTGAAGAGGTTTTCCTAAACCTGCTCTTTGGCTTCGCCGAGCGTTACTTGGACATCCGTCTTTTTCTTGCCGCGGAAAATGGTAACGCGAACTACGTCACCGGCGCGGTGTTTGTTCATCATCTGAGCGAGGTTCTGCTGGTCTTCAACCTTCTCGCCATCGATGGCAACAATGAGATCGCCGCCGATCATGATGGGCACATTCCCAAGATAGGCGCGCTCGTTGCCACCAAGCAGGCCAGCGCGGTCGGCGGCGCCTCCGGCAACGACCTGAACGATCAATAAGCCGTAATCGGCTGCAAGGCTCAATTGATCGGCGAGATCAGCATTAATCGGAATGGTACGCACGCCCAGCGCGGGACGCCGCACCCGCCCCAAGGTGACCAGGTCATTGAGAACAGCCTTGGCAGTGTTGATCGGAATGGCAAAACCGATACCGGCGCTTTGGCCGGAGTTGGAGGCGATGAGCGTGTTAATCCCGATGACCTCGCCGCGCAGGTTCAGCAGCGGGCCTCCAGAATTGCCGGGGTTGATGGCGGCGTCAGTTTGAATGGCTTCGTCGATGGCAGTGCCATCAGGTTCCTGCACCGAACGGATGGAGCTGACGATTCCACGGGTCAAGGTCCCAGCGAGACCGAATGGGTTGCCGATGGCATACACTTTCTGGCCGACCTGCAGGTGAGTGGAGTCACCGAGGGTCATCGGCTGCAAGTCCGGCGCCTTGATCAGCAACACGGCGAGATCGTGCGAGCGGTCGGTACCCACGATGGTCGCCTTGTAGGATTTGCGGTTGTGAAGAACGACTTCGACCTGGCGAGCTTCAGCGACCACGTGGTAGTTGGTGAGCACATGCCCGGCTTTGTCGATGATGAAGCCGGAGCCCTGGCCTTCCTCCGGAACCAGGCCGTAGAAGAAATCAAAAGTCACGGCGCGGGATTTAACGTTTACGACCGAGGCAATGTTCTTGCGATAGACCTCGATGTTGTTTTGTTCTTCGGCGTCGAATGGATTGTCGTTGGAGCTATTGCTGGCGGCTTCAATGATTTCGAGCTTGGCAGGACGGCTGATCCAACTGGACAAGCTTCCCCGCGCTGGGCGATAGGTGGTGAAATAGAAAAACGCACCCGCAAGAAATAAGGCTAGAACGACAGGGCGGAACAACCTCATAAAGTTAAGGGACCTTTAGCCACGGATTTGCACTGATCTCCACTAATTGTAAATTCTTTCCGAGTCAGTGGGCGCGTGGTTCGACTTCGGCCTCGGTCCGGAGCTTGGGGTATAGCGCGTTGACTTTGGCTTTGGTTTCATCGAGCGAGCCGGAGTTGTCTATGACGTAATCGGCGGCTTTGATCTTTTCTTCATCCGGGAACTGGGCAGCCATACGCCGTGCTACTTCCTGGCGCGCCGTTTCCAAATTTAAGTTTGTACGCGCGGCCCAGCGTACAACGCGTTGATCGGGACGGCACGTCACCACCAGCAGGCGGTCAAAGTGATTGGCGGCACCGGCCTCAAGGATCAGAGCAGCTTCCACGATGGCGATAGCTTTGGGATCACGGCGACGGATGGACTCCATCCATTCGTCTTGCTTTTTAACTACGGCAGGATGAACGATTTTGTTCAACTCCTGAATGCGCGAAGGTTTGTTTCCGCCACCGAAGGCAGCCTCGGCCAAGCGGGCCCTGTTGACGGTGTTGTCGGGATTCAGGATTCCGGGGCCAAAGGCGCTGACTACTTCCTGATAGACGGGTTTGCCGGGTTGCATTAGCTGGTGCGAGACGGCGTCGGCCTGGATTAGGTGAGCGCCTAGCGCGACCAGCATTTCGCCTACTGCCGATTTGCCGGCTGCTATACCGCCGGTTAGGCCTAGTTTCAACACTCGGGCTCCGTCAAATTCGAAAGCTTGAAACGCAGAGTACGCAAAGGATGCGCGGAGTGCGCGGAGAAAATCAAGTAACTACAAAGGACACAAGGTTAGCGTACATAGGGCTCGAGTACGCCTCGTCGCAGCTTGGCGGCGCGTACTGTGTTGGCCATGAGCATGGCGATGGTCAGTGGGCCCACACCACCGGGAACCGGAGTGATAGAGCCCGCCACTTCCATCACTTCGGGATGAACATCTCCGGCCAGAACGGAGCCCTTGGCACGAAAGGTTTCTTCCCGCTTCGCATTGCCGGCGAAGAGATGCTCGAACTCGCCGCGATCGGTCACTTTGTTCATTCCGACATCAATGACGGTGGCGCCCGGTTTTACGAAGTCGCGGGTAATCATTCCAGCGCGGCCAATGGCAGCGACCAGAATGTCGGCGCGACGGCAGACGGCGGGAAGGTCGTGAGTTTTCGAGTGGCAAACAGTGACCGTAGCATTGGCGTTGATAAGAAGCATGGCCACCGGCTTGCCCACGATGTCACTGCGTCCGACAACAACTGCTTCCCTGCCCGCAATCAAAATGTCGCTGCGATTCAGGATTTCGATTATGCCCGCAGGGGTGCACGGCACCAGGCCGGGTCTTTGAGTGGAAAGAAAGCCGACGTTCATGGGGTGGAAGCCGTCAACATCTTTGGCTGGATCTACAGCCATCAGAATCTTCTTGGAGTCCACTTGCGAGGGCAGCGGGAGCTGCACCAGAATGCCATCAATTTCATCGCGCCGGTTCAAGTCGGCGATCAGGTTGAGGAGTTGCGCAGTAGAGGCCGTTTCCGGGGGCGTGTGCTGTTCGCTGTAGATGCCAACTTCTTGGGAACTTTTGACTTTGCCGCGTACATAGATTTCCGACGCCGGGTTGTGTCCAACGAGAACGACGGCGAGGCCGGGGCGGACTCCGGCGGTTGTCATCTTCTTCACTTCGGAAGCGACTTCAGCGCGTATGGCGCTTGCGATTTTATTGCCGTCGAGAATGGTGGCAGCCATGGGATTCCGGTAGTTGATGACCGTCGAAAAAATTGTATTACGAACGCTCGCGATAAAACGGGAACTCATCCGTGCCGGCCTGGTGTACTTTTGATTCGGCGAATTCCCTCACCCGATCAAGCGCAGCCTGCAATTCCTCCAGCGACCTCTGTTTCTGGTGCTCGTCTGCCTTCGCCGGTACCGGTATGCAGCGGCTCACCCGCATCAGTCCACGAGAAAAAGGCTTGGGGATCATGAGTTTGTCCCATGTGTTGAGTACCCAGGCGTCGGTGAGAGCGATGTGGAAGACCACCATGGGCACGGAGGTTGAGGCTGCCAAGGAAACAGGACCCGGCTTCACCACGAATCGTGGTCCACGTGGGCCATCCAGGGTGAACGCCGCGATCCAGCCTTGCTCGAGGGCACGACGCATGCCGAGCAAGGCCCGGACTGCGAAGCGACTGCTGGAGCCACGAACCTTGACGAACCCGAATCGCTGCATGATGCGGCCGGTGTATTCACCGTCAAAACTGTCGCTACTCATTACGCGTATCTTGAGGTTGCGCCACAGATACATTGCCGGAATCATGCAGGTATGCCAGAAGGAGTACACGAACGGGCGGGCTTCGAGCGAGCCCGGTGAGCCCTCTTCCCAGGAGATGGCGATCTTCACTGTGGATCCGATGAGGCAGATCAGTAGAAACCCAGTCCACTCGATCAGCCACAGCAGAAATCGTTGCCAGCGGGTGAATTGCCGGAAGGAGTCTGCGTCTTCGAGCACTGAAGTTGTGGCGGCTGCGCTCACCATCGATATTGTACGTTGGCTGAGTAGAAGAAGTTTATAGAGTATGCAGATAGGCCAGCAGATCAGCGATCTGCTGCTGGTTGAGCACCTGGCCGTAGGCAGGCATCTTGTCGCGGCCGAACCGGACCACGTCCGATACGCGATCATCATTGGCAGGCATGCCGCTTTCAGGCAGATACTGGCGCTTGAAAATGCCTTTCATGCTGGGGCCCTGTCGGCCGCGGGAGGAGTAAGGGGCGTGGCAGCGGTCGCAGTAGTTGTCATAGACATGGCGGCCAGCGGCCTGTTGCGGATTGAGGCCGAGTTCAGCATCACTCTTGCGGCGCTCGACATCGCAGCCGGCGAGAACCGCGAAGAAGATGACAGCGAACAGAAGCGATTTCAGATTGCAGATTTCGGACTTCAGAATGTGACCCCGTGGCCTGGTGTCTTGAAATGCAGCGACCTCGGCGCGGAAGTACAATACTAGAGTAAAACTTATGTCAGTTGTGGCCAAACGAGTTTACGAGAAGGCTGCGCTTGCAGATGGAAAGCGGGTGCTGGTGGATCGTCTGTGGCCACGAGGGCTGAGCAAGCGCCAGGCTGCGCTGGATGCGTGGTTGCACGACTTGGCGCCTTCGGATGCTTTACGCAAGTGGTTTCATGCCAGCCCGGGCGCATGGGGCATTTTTCGTAAAAGGTATCTCAAAGAGTTGGCGCAGCCTGAAGCGGTAGAGGCGTTGATCGAGCTTTATCGGCTGGCACATGGGCGGAAGAGGTTGACGTTGCTGTTCGCTTCCCGAGACACCGAGCGGAATAACGCGGTCGTCCTTAAAGACCTGATCAATGGAATGCGCAAGCCGCCGACCGGCACCGGCCCGGCGGGAGCAAGAACGGCGAGTGTGCGGCAGGCCAAGAGGATGCCGAGATCGTAGTGCTGCCCCCACCCCAAGAAACCAGCCAAGTGTAGAATCGGCGTCATGCGTCCGGTCTTCGAATGGAACATCGGCAGCCGCTCAATTCAGTTGGGCAAGCGCACATTGATCATGGGCGTGGTCAATGTAACTGCGGATTCGTTTTCCGACGGAGGGCTATACCTGGACCGCGATCACGCAGTAGATCATGCGCTGCGATTATTGGATGAGGGCGCGGACATCATTGACGTAGGCGGCGAGTCCACGCGGCCGGGCGCGATGGTTCAAATCGCAACCGACCCGGCTCCTGTAACCTCATCCCCCGAAAACCAGCCGATCAGCGAGAAAGAAGAGCTGGCGCGAGTGATTCCGGTGATCACGGCGCTGAAGCAGAAGCGTCCTGAGACTGTGATTTCGATAGACACCTACAAGGCGGCGGTGGCGCGGGCGGCGGTGGAATCAGGAGCCGAGATTGTCAACGACGTGAGCGGGTTCCGCTGGGACAAGCAGATGGTCAAAACACTTTCGGCGCTGAAATGCGGCACGGTAATGATGCACATGCGCGGGCGGCCGGAAGAGTGGCGCAATCTGCCGGCGGTTTCAGACATCGTGATGTTGGTGAAGCGGGAATTACGCGACTGGGTGGACGTGGCGCTGATGGCCGGAGTGAAGCGAGAACGGATCGTGCTCGACCCGGGGTTCGGATTCGGCAAGAGTTTTGAGCAAAATTATCCGCTACTCAAACGCTTGGATGAGTTGCATGGGCTGCGCTATCCCTTGCTGGTTGGAGTTTCGCGAAAGTCGTTCATCGGGCGGGCGTTGGCGAGGAATGGAAAAGACGCAACTTTGGAAGAACGACGGCTGGGGACAGCCGCGACCGAGACCGCTGTTATTTTGAAAGGCGCGCACATCGTTCGCACTCACGATGTGCGGGCGTGCACCGACGCAGTGCGGATTGCGGATATTGTGGTGAGCTAGAGCGCTAGCTTCCGAGATCCTCCACTACCAGAAATGGAACATTGGTCTGGATTTTCTGCTCGAAGGGGTGGATGGAATCCTTCTGTAAGGAGAATGAGAGGACACCGTTTTGCACCACTGCATCGGTGGCGTTGGGATAGCGGACGGTCGCATCCGGCTTGTAGAGAGTAACTTCTGCCATTTCGCCTCCTATGAAAGTATTTGCGGGATGTGGCCCGAGGGAGCGGGTTTCTCCGCTGCTATAATCAAGAATTACGCTTATGAAAAGCAAGCGACTGATTCGTTCGACTACGGTGCTTTGCGTCCGCCGAAACGGCAGTGTGGTTTTGGCCGGAGATGGACAGGTGACTTTGGGTGAAGCGGTCATTAAGCACACAGCGAAGAAAATCCGACGGCTGTACCAGGATAAGATCCTTGCCGGATTTGCGGGCTCGACGGCGGATGCCTTCACGCTGTTCAGCCGGTTTGAAGCCAAGCTGGAGCAGTATCACGGGAACTTGGGTCGCGGGGCGGTCGAACTGGCCAAGGATTGGCGAACGGACAAGTTCCTGCGGCATCTGGAGGCGCTATTGTTAGTGTCCGATAAAGAGCAGACTTTCCTGCTGAGCGGTCAGGGTGACGTGATAGAGCCCGACGGCGGAATTGCGGCGATTGGCAGTGGCGGTCCTTATGCGCAGGCTGCGGCTCAGGCATTGGCCGAACATACCCAGCTTTCAGCCCGGCAGATTGCCGAAGAAGCTTTGAAGATTGCGGGCAAGATGTGCATCTATACCAATGACAAGGTAACGGTCGAAGAGTTGTAACTGCCGAGCTCCGCTCGGCTGGATGTGCGAAGGGCCCGTCCCACGCGAGCATTTATGGCAATTTATTTACCTGGAACTGTCGAAGAAGAGCAGATCTCATTGGACGAACTCACGCCGCGCGAAATCGTGGCTGCGCTGGACAAGCACGTAATCGGGCAGAACGATGCCAAGCGCGCGGTGGCGATCGCGTTGCGCAATCGGATGCGGCGGCAGAAGCTGACCCCCGAACTGGCCGAAGAAGTCATTCCGAAGAACATCATCATGATCGGGCCGACCGGCGTGGGCAAGACAGAGATTGCCCGCCGACTGGCGAAGCTGGCGAATTCGCCATTTTTGAAAGTTGAGGCCTCGAAGTTCACCGAAGTTGGGTATGTGGGACGCGATGTGGAGTCGATGATCCGTGATCTGGTGGAGATTGCGATCGAAATGGTGCGCGAGGAGAAACTGGAAGACGTAACCGACAAGGCGGAACTCAATGCCGAGGAGCGGTTGCTGGACATCCTGCTGCCGCCGATTGCGCCGCCCCGGCAGGAAGCCTCGCCGGCTGGGTTTGTGCTAGAGGGAACGACTTCGGCGGGAGACTCGCAGTCGCGGACGCGAGAGAAGCTGCGCCAGCAGTTGCGTGAGGGCAAGTTGGACGAACGCATGGTGGAGATTGACGTCCGTGAGCGAAATTTCCCTTCGTTCGAAATCATCTCCAACCAGGGCGTGGAGGAGATGGACGTCAACATTAAGGACATGTTGCCCAACATCTTCGGCCAGCGCACCAAAAAGCGGAAGATGAAGGTCAATGAAGCGCTGGAGTATCTGATCCAAGAAGAAGAGCAGCGGCTGATTGACATGGACCAGGTTACGCGGACAGCGATTGACCGAGTGGAAGACTCAGGCATCATTTTTCTCGATGAGATCGACAAGATTGCGGGCCGGGAAAGCGGGCATGGGCCGGACGTTTCGCGTGAAGGCGTGCAGCGCGACATTCTCCCCATTGTGGAGGGGACGACGGTCAACACTCGCTACGGCATGGTGCGCACCGACCATATTTTGTTTGTTGCGGCAGGTGCGTTCCATGTTTCGAAGCCGAGCGATCTGATTCCGGAACTGCAAGGACGGTTCCCCATCCGAGTGGAACTCCAGTCGCTTACGATGGCTGACTTCATTCGTATCCTGACGGAACCTAAATCGTCGCTGGTAAAGCAATACACCGCGCTGCTCGAAACCGAAGGCGTGAAACTGGAGTTCACCACCGATTCGCTGGAAGAGATTGCGCGCTTTGCTTTCCGCGTGAATGAAGGCACGGAAAACATCGGCGCTCGCCGCCTGCATACAATTATGGAGCGGGTGCTGGACCAGATCAGCTTCGACGCGCCCGACAAGAAGGGCGAGCACGTCAAGATCGATGCGGATTATGTGCGCCACATGCTGGCGGATATTGTGAAGGACCAGGATTTGAGCCGGTACATCCTGTAGACCTCCTAGTTCGGCCTAGAATCAAGTGCTGAGACTCGCGCGCCATTCCGGCTGGCTGTGCATCCTGGCGGTTTTAGGCTTAACTGCCTGCGGTGTTCCCGGGATTCCGCGTTCGCCGTCACTGAATTTGCCCCAACCGGTCACGGATCTACAGGCCATCCGTAAGGGAGATCGGGTTTACCTGTCCTGGACTGCCCCGACAAGGACCACAGATTCTCTGGAGGTCCGTCATTCTGGGCCTACGCGGGTGTGTCGCAGCGTTAATGCAGGAATGACCGACTGCGGAGCCGCAGTGGGAGAAGTAGCCGCTGCCGAAACCCGGAAGAAAGACGAATCGGCTGTCAAGCAGCGTTATGCTGATACTTTGCCCGCGACAGTGCTTAGTGATAGTCCCTCGGCAGAGGTTTTCTATGCCATCTCCGTCCTGAATGAAAACGGACGTAGCGCCGGACTGTCAAATGTTGTGGCAGTGCCGGCGACGGTGGCTCCGGCGCCACCTTTGGAGTTTCAGGCACAGGTTACGACGGATGGTGTGGTACTAAGTTGGAAGGAGCCGCAAGCAGGAGGAGCAAAGCACTTCTACCGCGTGTATCGCCGTGCCGAGGGGACGACCACAGACGTGGTAGCGGGCGATGCGCCGTGGGGCGCCATGCAGCTTGTAGACCACAATTTCGAGTGGGAAAAAACTTACTCTTACCGGGCGACGGTCGTCACAGTCATTCCTATCGCACAAAAATCTGACAGCGAGTTTGAGAGCGCGGACACTCCGGCGGTGAAGGTCTTTGCCCACGACGTGTTCCCTCCAGCGGTACCCACGGGTTTGCAGGCGGTATTTTCGGGGGTGGGTCAGCAACCATTCATCGATCTAATTTGGGCTCCGGATACCGACGCAGATTTAGCCGGGTACAATGTTTATCGGCATGAAGCAAGGAGTGAAATGCAAAAGATCAATTCAGAGCCGGTGACGGCTCCGGCGTTTCGCGATACGAATGTCGGGCAGGGACATACGTATTTTTATTCGGTATCGGCGGTGGATGTACGCGGCAATGAGAGCACGCGGTCAGGCGAGACGAGCGAGGCCGCGCCCTAAGTTGGTTCTTAACGGAGGGCACAGAGGTACAGGGAGGAACTACTTTTTGACTCGGACTTGCACCCTAGTGCCTTCTGGAAGTTGGCCATCGAGCAATTCGATTTTGCCGTCGCGGACGATGCCGTTAAATTCTTGTTTTTCGGGAGCGGGAGTTGCACGAACGGGGACGCCCGCACTTGCCCGCCCCATGCCTTTGTCCATGGCGGCGTTGGCGAGTTCGTCGGCTTCCTGATTGTGGCCGCGGAGGACGTGGCCGATGGAAAACCAGTCGAGTTGAGCGATCAGTTCTTTGGCGCGGGCATGGAGATCCTTTAGCGCCGCGTTTTTCACTTTGTAGATGCCTTTGATCTGCCGAACCAGCAGTTCTGAATCGCTGATAACCTTCAGCGCTTTGTGGCCGTTTTTGACAGCATACTCGAGCGCGGCGATCAATCCTTGATACTCGGCGAAGTTGTTGGTCTGGTGGCCGAGGTACTCGCTGAGGGCGGCGATTTTCTTTCCGGTCTGGTCCTGGATAACCACACCGTAGCCAGCAGGCCCGGGATTGCCGCGGGCGCCGCCGTCACTATAGGCAGTTAGGTAATGCTCGGGAGGTCCGCCTCCGCGGGGAGCGAACAGGTTGCCAGATCCGGGCTGTAAGGGCATGGAGAGAGTTTACCTCGAAACAAATCCTAACCACGGAGGACACAGGGGATGACAGGGAACCTCAATTGCAGTTTTCAGTTCGTGGCAGGTTTCAAATAATGATTGAACCACGCGAGCAGCCGATCCATAACGTCGCGTTGATGGTCCGGCTGCGCAAACGCATGACCTTCGCCGGCATAGATCACTAACTGGGTTGGAACACCAAGCGTTTTCAAGGCGTGCCAGAATTCGCGGGACTGCGGAGCCGGACACTCGCCGTCGTACTGACCGACCAGGAGCAGCGTCGGCGTTTTTGCGTTCTTGATAAACGTGATCGGGGCGGTGCGGGCGTAAACGGCAGGGTCGTCGTATACCGAGGCGCCGAAATAGGGAATCATCCATTCGTCGATGTCGTTTTGGCCGTAGTAGCTTTGCCAGTTGGCCAAACCAGCGCCGGAAACTGCGGCGCGGAAACGGTTGGTTTGAGTGACCGCCCACATGGTCATGTAGCCACCGTAGCTCCAGCCAGTGATGCCGATGCGGTCATTGTCGACGGGGAGAGTTTTCACCACTTCATCGACGCCCGCGAGTATGTCGCGAAAGTCGCCGTATCCGAAATCTTTGATGTTGGCTTCGGTGAACTTCTCACCTTGTCCGAAACTACCGCGCGGATTGGGATTCAAGATGAAGTATCCGTGCGCGGAAAGTTCCAGCGTGTTGAAGAATGTGTCTGGCCAACCGGTGTGTACGGTACCGGCGGGACCGCCATGGGCGACGACTACCATGGGATAGCGGCGGCTGGGATCGTAGTCCTTGGGATAAACCAGCCAACCTTGAATCTTCATGCCATCGCTTGACCAATGCAGGCTTTTGATTTCACCCCATGGTGGATTGAGAGCGGGATTGCTGTGGGTCAACTGCTTCCACTGACCTACAGGGCCAGCCCAAATCTCTGGAGGCTGCTTCCAGGAGTGTCGAATCACGGCGGAGGTCTGTCCATCGGAGGCGAGAGAGATTGAAATGGCGGAACGAAATTCGTCAGTAGTGATTATTCCCGCCCAGGTCCACAGCGTAGAGACTTTGCCGGTAGCGAGATTGAGAGTGGAAATTCCAGATTCGCCATCTACGTTTTCAGTGAACAGAATATCCCCGGACGTGCGCCAGTAGAGGCTCGAAGCAGACGCAGCGATCCCGGGTGTGAGGTTGCGTGCCTGGCCACCGCTTGCGGGTGCGACGAAGATATCGCCGCCAATGAATCCCTCATCGCTCATCAGTCCGGAGATGAACGCAATACTCTTGCCATCGGACGACCAGCGCGGACAGGCGATCTGAAAATGCGGTTTGTAGATCATTTTCAACTCTGGCGCAGCCATGGTCAGGGTGTAAAGCTGAGCGACATACCAGTTCGCATCGCCAGCGCCGTAGGCGGCGAGAAGGGCAAAGCTTTGGCTGTCCGGCGACCAGTCGAACTCATAGACGTACATATCCGCAGGCGAAAGCTGGGCCACCTTGCCCGAGGCCACGTCCACCACGGCGAGACGTTGCTCGTACACTTTGTCGGCGATCACGCCGGTTTCTGGGACCATTGCCAGCAGCGGGTCTGCCCTGTGAGGGGCGTTTTCAGTGAACAGGAAGGCGATCGATTTCCCATCAGGCGACCAGGCAGGATCAGCTAGAGCACCGGTTAGGGTAGTAAGTTTGCGGGCGGCCCCATTGACCACCTGGGCCAGATAAAGCTGCGCTTGTCCGTCGCCTCCAGCGTCGGAAATGAAAACCACTTGCTTGCTGTCCGGCGACCAGGCGACGTGATCTTCGCCGCCAGCGTCTTCGCCGGCTACGGCAGAAATACGGCTTGGTTTGGAGTTGGGGGAGTTCGGATCACCGATATAGATTGCCGAACCGCCGATCGGTTCGCCGCCGGCGTTCTCGGCAGGAGCGACCCAGGCGACGCGGCTTGCGTCGGGCGAAATCGCGACCTCCTGAAAGGAGTGGACGCGTGTGGCCGCATGAGCGAAGCCGGCAAGAATCAAAAGGCAGGTCAGCAGTCGTGAATGTAGAAGGCGTTTGGGCATTAGGGTGTCCTCGAATGCGTTCGAATCATCGTCCCATGGCCAGGCGCGTGGCCAGGCGCGGTGGCAGGTTGGCGGCGAGAATGCGGTCCTGCGCCGACTGGAGACTGTAGGGAACCCGGCAAAAGGTCAAAATGCTGGCGTCGGAATCAAATACCGCGAAGGCCGCGCGCCAGTCGCCGTCGCGCGGCTGTCCTACCGACCCGGGATTCACCAAATAGCGCAATTCCTTCCGGAGGGGGAACTCGCTGATCTCGCTTTGTCCGACGGTCTTGTAGGCAGGACGGAAAGCCTCGAGTTGAACGTTATTGGTTTCAAACAATCCCTGCAGATGGGTGTGTCCGAAGAAAGTGATGCGAGCAGGGGTCATCAGCAGAGGCTCGACCGCGTCACGAACCGTGACCACATAGTCATCTTCGTCAATCGGCGAACCATGCACCAACTGGACGCCGGGATTGCCTTCGAGATCGACCGGCCCATGCGGCATGCCACGCAGCCACGCGAGATTGTCTGGAGCGAGTTGGTCACGAGTCCACTCCGCAGCCAGCGCCGCGACGGGATTGAAATCCTTGAGGTCCATGAGGCCGCATACGGCTTTATCGTGGTTGCCACGGACGAAGATTGTGCCCAAAGCGCGGGAACGCGCCATCACTTCGTTGGGACTCGCGCCGTAGCCGACGAGATCCCCCAGATTCACGACCACGTCGTGGGCGGGGGCTGCCGCCAGACACGCTTCCAGCGCTTCGAGATTGCTATGAATATCGCTTATTAGAAGAATGCGCACTCGTCACCGGGCGAATTGGCGATTATAGACCTCTGTGGGATTTTGCACAGCGCGGGAAGACAAACGGGTAGTGTCCTAACCCCATTAACTAGGACACTACCGACAAAACGTCAGGCTTCATTCAGCACCGGACACCGGGCCCAGTGTCCGGGAGCGACTTCTAACAGTGGCGGCAGAGCGTACGCACACTGTGGAATGCGTAACTCACAACGCGGCTCGAAAGGACATCCTGCGGGGACGGCATGCATGGGTGGAACCGCCCCGTCGATGGTTCGCAAGGGTTGAGCGCGGTCGGTTTTCAGAATAGGCACGGCGTTTAGCAGGCCACGAGTATAAGGGTGAGCGGCGGAGCGGAATACATCCGGCTTGGATCCCAACTCGATCAGGCTACCGACATACATCACGGCCACACGGTCCGCCACCTGGGAGACGACTGCGAGATCGTGTGAGATAAAAAGCATAGCGAGCCCGAATTTCTCTCGCAGGTTGGACAGTAATTCGAGGATCTGCGCCTGAATGGTAACGTCGAGGGCAGTAGTAGGCTCGTCGGCGATTAGCAGTTGCGGGCGATTCGCGATGGCCATGGCAATCATGATGCGTTGACGCATTCCGCCGGAGAGTTGATGAGGATAGTCACGGGCACGCCGGGCGGCGTCGGGGATGGCAACGTCGTTCATGGCCTCGACCGCGCGGTTCCACGCGACGCTCTTTGTGGTTGGAGCATGGGCCCGGACAGCCTCGGCAATCTGGTCGCCGACCCGCATGACCGGATTGAGCGCGGTCATGGGCTCCTGGAAGATCATGGCAATATGTGAGCCGCGCAGGCTGCGTATTTGTTCGTCCGGAAGTTGCAGCCAATCGCGAGAGTTGCCGTTTGAAAACAGAATCTCGCCGGTAACTCGCGCTGCCGGCGGAAGCAGCCGCATAAGGGCTAGAGCGGTGAGCGATTTGCCCGAGCCGGATTCTCCGACGAGACCGAGGACCTCGCGGGGAGCGAGGGTGAAGCTGAGGTTGCGGACGGCGGTTAGGGACGTTTCGTCCGGACCGGGAAACGAGATGTTTAGATTGCGGACGTCGAGCAGCGGTGGCACGAGGCTATGGTATCAGCGGAGGGACGTGTGATCCGTCACTGCCCCAGAATCAGCGGAAGGCCGTTCTTGCTGTTGCCGATCACGACGACCTTACTATTCGGGCTCTTGGCAAGGTTTTCAGTGGCCTCAATGCCTTTCCACTCCAGCAGTTGCGGGCTGATCCCCTGGGCGACGATCTGCTGGAAGTCGCGGATGCCCTGAGCTTCAATGCGTTTGCGCTGGGCCTCCTGGGTTTCTTTTTGCAGTTTGAAGTTCATAGCCAACGCGTCTTGTTCAGCCTGCTGCTTGGCTTCAATCGAGGACTTCAAAGTCAGAGGCAGCTGAATATCGCGCAGCAGAATGCTTTCCACGAGAATTCCGCGGCCTCCCAGAATTCCCGCCATCTGATCGTGAATTTGCTTGGCCACCATTTCCCGTTCGCCGGTATACAACGCATTGGCAGTATGGGAAGCGGTCGCTTCACGGATGGCGGCACGCAGATTGGGCTCGATGAGCACAGTCTCGTAGCCGGGGCCAATTTTCTGGAATACATCCGAAGCCTTTTCCGGATCCAGATGGTAGATCAACGAAGTGTCGAGGTTCATCACCAGGCCTTCACTGGAGGGGACGCTGGCGGATTCCTTGATTTCCTGCGTGCGGATGGTTAGCTCGTTGTTGGTCTTAAACGGGCTGATCAGATGCATGCCCTCGGGCAGCACTTCGCCGGTCACGCGGCCGAACAGGGTAAGCACGCCGACATGACCGGACTCGACGCGGGTCACTGACGCAAAGAGCAAGATGATCAACAAGAACGCCGCAACTGCCAACCCGATCACCCTTAAAAACGGGTTTGGATTGACGTCGATGATCCGTCCGCCGGCATTGAAAGTTGGCATGGGTACACCCCCAAGAGCAGTCTAGTAGAGCGGAGGAGGGCTGCGAAGTGACTTGGCGGGGACACTGTGGCACCGGCCCCGCGCCAGATCGCAGGCAAAAACAGATGAAAAAATCTGCACATTGACAGGTTGGGGAAAGCGTTATATGTTCGCTGCGCACCTGCTACTACCGTGCATCGTTGCGACCCGCGAATGCCCTCCCCATTTCGCCCAGCAGCGGCTCGGCAGCGCTAACTCCTATCCAAGGACATGATCCTAATGAATCGACGACTCGTGGGATTCTTCACTCCCTATTTTCTAGTCCTGACAGTCTTTGTCGCGATGGCGGTTCCGGCCACTGCGCAGTTCAAGTTGACGAAAATCAGCACCGACACCTTCACGGACAGCGATGCTCAGCACGCGACCGAAGTCGAGCCGGACACATTTTCCTTCGGATCCACCATCGTGAGCGCGTTCCAGGTTGCCCGCATTTTTGACGGTGGAGGTGCCGATGTTGGTTTTTCCACGTCAACGGACGGCGGAAAAACCTGGACTGCCGGCTACCTTCCGGGTTTAACCGTCAACTATCAAGGGGGCAGCTTCTCCGCAGCAAGCGATGCGGCGGTTGCGTATGATGCCGCCCACGGCGTGTGGCTGATCTGCACACTTCCCATAGGAAACAACGATTTGGTGGCGGTGAGTCGCTCAGCGGATGGCCTCACCTGGAGCGCGCCCATCATGGTGACCAACACCATCAATTCCGACAAGAACTGGATTGTGTGCGACAACACGAGTTCCAGCAAGTTTTATGGCCACTGTTATGTTGAGTTCGATAGCCCGGCCGACGGCGACCTGGTGTTCATGAGCACATCCACGGATGGCGGCCAGACTTGGGGGACGCCCAAAAATACGGCCGACAGTCTTTCTGGCATTGGGGGACAACCCCTAGTCCAACCCAATGGCAACGTGGTGGTGCCGATTGTGAGCTTGTTCACGGGCGGCATGGCGGCTTTCGGTTCCAGCAATGGCGGGAGCAGTTGGAGCAGCACGGTCAACATCGCCAGCGAGGAAGAGCATGAGGATGCGGGCGGTATACGGAGTCCGGGTCTGCCGACGGCGGATGTAGATGGCGCGGGAAACATTTACCTGGTTTGGTCGGATTGCCGCTTCCGGAAGAGCTGCAACGCGAATGACCTGGTGTTAAGCACCTCCAGCAACGGCACAACGTGGACGTCTCCGGCGCGCCTGCCCGTTGTTCCCGTGAACAGCGCCGTTGACCTGTTTATCCCAGGGATCGGCGTGGATCACACCACCTCCGGAACTTCAGCGCATATGACCGTGATCACCTACGGTTACTCGAACACCAACTGCACCACATCAACCTGCCAGCTCTATGTCGGGTTCACGACCTCCAACGACGGCGGCAAGACTTGGACGGCTGCAAAAGTCCTGGGGGGGCCCATGAAGTTGGACTGGCTGCCCAATTCGCAAAATGGATTAATGGTGGCCGACTATCTGAGTGTCTCGTATGCGAATGGCGAGCCTTTCGGCGTGTTTGCCGTGGCTAAGGCGATGTCGGGTGGAAAGTTTAACGAAGCTATGTACAGCACGACCACGGCACTGCTGGTTGCGGACAATGAACCCAGGTACAGTTCAGCCGCCGACAAGCCGATCCCAGGGGTGAAGGGCGACAAAGGACCGCGGAAGTTCTACGACGACGATAATGAGTATCCGATCCCGCCCAAGAAAATGGCAACGAAGGCCAGCCGAAAATAAAGTCTGTAGTTTGCTGGTTCTGTAGAGTCCAAGAACGGCCGTCACCAATCGTGATGGCCGTTTTCTTCGTTGATCACCACCCGCGTGAAATTTCTCGCCTCCTGGTTGCCGCTCCGGTACTCTGTCGTTCGATGCTCGGAGATCCCCCTAATCGGATCGCCCCCTTGGGTAGCCACGTTCCGCATTCCCCGGTCTCTCAGACCCAGGTTTCGCTGGCTGACCTTGCACTCGTATTCTTGAAACTGGGTACGATTGCTTTTGGCGGGCCGGCAGCCCACATCGCAATGATGCAGGAGGAGTTTGTTCGCAAACGGCAATGGATCACGGAAGCAGATTTCCTCGACCGTCTGGGTGCGGCGAACTTGATTCCGGGCCCGAGCTCAACCGAGGTGGCGATCTTTATTGGGCATGTGAAACGTGGCTGGGTCGGACTTCTGGTGGCCGGCTGTTGCTTCATTGTCCCAGCGGCCGTTATGGTCACGTTGATCGCGACCCTGTACGTTCGCTTCGGATCCCTGCCGCAGTTCACAAGCATCTTGTACGCCATAAAAGCGGCCGTGATTGGGGTCATTGTGCAGGCATTGTGGAGTCTTGCGCGCACGGCAACAAAAACATTGCAGCTGGCTTTGATCGGAGTGGTGGCCATCGTTCTTAGCGGGCTTGGAATTGCTCCGCTGCTGGTTCTTGCGATTTCCGGGGTCGCATCTGGCGCGGCGCTGTTGTTCAAGAGGCCAGGAGACGCGCTTTCGGCGGTGCCGCTGTTTGGGAAATTGGCGCTGTTTGCGGGAACAGTGGGCGCTCTGGCGGCTCCGGTCAGCCTGCTTCGGTTGTTTCTCTCCTTCTTGAAAATCGGGGCAGTCGTGTTCGGAAGCGGATACGTGCTGCTCGCGTTTCTGCGGGCGGAATTCGTAAGTCACCTGCATTGGCTCACGGAAAAGCAGCTCATTGATGCGGTAGCCGTCGGGCAATTCACTCCCGGGCCGGTTTTCACCACTGCTACCTTCATCGGCTACCTGGTTGCGGGAATGCCCGGTGCGGTGGTCGCAACAGTGGGCGTCTTCGTGCCCGGATTCGTATTCGTTGCCTTGAGCGGGCGGATGATTCCAAAGCTTCGGCGATCTCCGTTAGCGGCGGCAATACTGGATGGCGTGGTCGTCGGTTCTTTAGCTCTGATGGCGGTCGTGGCGTGGCAGCTGGGACGAGCAGCCATCGTGGACTGGATCACATTGGCGATTGCGGTGGTCAGTGCAGGGTTGCTCCTGCGGTTTCGTATCAATTCAGCATGGATCGTAGGCGGGGCAGCTGTGATTGGGTGGTTGGTGCGGGCGTGATCCTCGAAAAGTCGCTGTTTATGGCGTCACCTCAAAGACGGTTCCGCAACCGGAGAAACCGCAACTGAGATCGCCGCCATCGCTGGTGGTGCCGTAGAGGTTGCCGGCTGCGTCCCGGGTCAAGCCACCCATAGGATTCGCTCCATCCGATGCGTTGTTGAAGCTGTGCAGCACCGTGAACTTCCCGGTGGTATCGATTTCGAAGACCGTTCCATAGCCGATGGTCCCACCGTAGTAAGTTGTTCCGTAGATATTCCCGGCGGGATCCAAAACTACACCAGCTAAGGGGTTTTCCCCGTCCGGCGTTCCGGCGAAGCTATGGAGCAGGCTGAATTTTCCTGTCCTGTCGATTTTGAAAACGGTTCCATAGCCGCCCGCCGTGCCGCCGTATTTAGTCGTGCCATAACCGTTGCCGGCGGAGTCTGCGGCCAATCCTGCATAAGGATTTTCGCCGTCCGGCGTGCCCGAAAAGCTGTGGAGCAAGGTCAGCTTGCCAGTTTTGTCGAGCTTGAAAACGGTTCCATAGCCGCCCGCCGCGCCCCCGTAGATAGTGGTTCCATAAAGATTGCCGGCTGCGTCTCTGACCAGACTCGACTGCGGATCTTCCCCGTCCGGCGTTCCGGCAAAGCTGTATAGCACTTCTTCACCCTTCGCATTCACTTCGAACACAGTGCCGTAGCCGCCTGCACCGCCCCCATAGCGAGTCGTGCCATAGCCATTTCCGTTGGGATCGCCGATCAAAGTACTGTACGGATCGGCGCCATCGGGATTGGAGGCGAAGCTGTGCAACAGGATCAATTTGCCGGAGGGAGTGAGCTCGAACGCGGTGCCGTAGCCGCCTGCGTTACCGCCATAAAGAGTCGTGCCATACAAATTGCCCGAACGATCACGAAGCAGCCCGGCAACCGGATCCTCTCCATCGGGTTCGCCCGCGAAGCTGTAAAGCACTTCTTCGTTGCTCTTGGTATCGAGCTTAAACACCGTGCCAAAGCCGCCTGCCGTGCCGCCGAATTGGGTGGTACCGTAGAGATTGCCGGCGGCGTCGAGGATGGGTGCGGCATCGGGCTGCCATCCCTGCGCTGTGTTGGTGAAGGTGTAGAGCACGGTGAAAGTCTGTGCCTGGGCGGAAGGGACCGCGGCGGACATCAGGACGACCGCACCTGCCAGCGCGAATAGCAATGGCATTCTCGCAACTCTACGTTGGTGTCGCAGGGTACTCTGCATATATTCCTCCGCTTTTCCATACGGCTTCGGCCAGGTTGGCCGCTTAGCCAGCGGGCAACATTGTAGCCTAACCCGTCGCAAGATGAGGCGTGAAAAGGCTTCTCTGTTACGGTTTGCAGCCGATTTCCACATTTGCGATTCCTACGCTTAGGCTGGGTTGCGAACCTACTCGCGAGGTAATTCTGGGCTGATTTCGGCGTTGCAACGGTGACACACAATCCGCATTGCACTAAATCCGGTCACCAGCTTGTGGAGTGGCTGCACCCGGCTGCATTCACGGCGGTTACGAGTCGCGCTTTTTCGTTGACTCTGAAAATAGAAAGCGTAAAAAGGCAATCGTTCTTTGACACGTTCTAAAGTTTTCCCGGTTGGTGCGGCGTCCGGGGCTCAAGCGAAGTCACTCTGCGGCATCGCAAGATGAAAAGTGGAGAGGGTGAGCGAGGGTCTTATAGCCAGGTGCTGGTCGAGGCGAACGTGAACATCATGTCAAAGGCAAGATAGAGTCCCGAGGCGTTGAACTGGTTTATCCGGTTGGCGGTTAGCCCGGAGCCCGAGCAACAATCGCAGCATCGCACGCCGCAAGGTGAACGATGAAACGCAGGTTGGCAAGGGTCTAAAGCGAGCTACTGGCCGAGACGAATGAGTTCAACATTACTTCGGGACTCTTAGTTTTTTGAAGCTCCCAGCCCCTCGGCATTCGTCTACACTATCCCCGCACCTTTTTGTTTGCTTGCCAGATTCTCTTGATTGCCGTGTTTTCTAAGAAGGCGATTCAACTCTTCAAACAGCACCCCCGACTGGATGGGCTTGGAAAGATAACCATCAAACCCAGAGGCTAGCACCTTCTCGCGGTCACCCTGCATCGCATAAGCAGTCACGGCGAGCACCGGCATAGAAGCAAGAGCTGGATTTTCCCGGATTCGGCGCACCGTAGCGAAGCCGTCCAGAACCGGCATATCGAGATCGATCAGCAGAATGTCGGGGTGCGATTTCCCGAGCATATCCAAGGCCTCCTGACCGTTGCAAGCTTCGGTCACGGAATGACCACGGGTTTCCAGCAGCTCACGGAGCAGTTCCCGGTTAACAGGGTTGTCTTCGACAATGAGGACGTTGCTCATGACTGTCCGGCGGCCTTTCCGCGTTCGCGTTTGCGAACCGACCGGTCCACTTCGACCAGGAGTTGCTGGCGCCAGGATCCATTCTTGTGAAACAAGGCCTGGGTTTCACGGCTGAGAAGACTGCGCTCATCCGGTGTCAGAGCCTTGGCGGTCATAATGAACACCGGCAGTTCTTTCAGGTTAGGTGCTTGCCGAATGTGGCGAATGACCTCGAAGCCGTTCATCCCCGGCATCAGAAGGTCCAGCATCACCGCTCCCACGAGCTTCGAGGACAGTACTTCGAGCGCCCGCGCGCCGCTGCGCACGCTTTGTGTCTCATATCCGGCAGAGCGCAGAGTCTCCTCCAGCAATTCCAGGGTTTGTGGGTCATCGTCTACGAGAAGAATGGAAGCGTCATCGTCGGTTTGTGGCGGCACGTGCTTGCGAATTGTTTCCAGCAGCAACGGTTTGCGAATCGGCTTAACCAGGTAGCCCGCCGCACCCAGAGCAAATCCAACGTCTTTCTGGTCGACGATGGAGACGATGATGACGGGGATGCTGTTAGTTTCAGGATTCTTTCTCAAGGCTATGAGGGTTTCGAAACCGTTACCCTCCGACATCAGCACATCCAAAGTGATCGCATCCGGCCGCAGTTCCTGGGCCTTCCTGATGGCTTCAGCGCCAGATGTGGCCACAGCCGTGCGATATTCGGAATCCAGATAGCTGGAAATCAGCTCACGTGCTGAAACTTCGTCGTCCACGATCAGGATCAGAGGGTTGCTGACGGCGGTTGAAGGCACGGACGGGAGGGCCGGACGGGGTGAGGCAACCTTCGTCCCGGCTCCGGCAGGTAGGGTGAAGGTGAATCGGCTGCCCTTGCCGAGGTCGCTCTCCACAGAAATCTTTCCACCTTGCTGTTCGACCAGCCGCTTGGTGATTGCGAGCCCCAGGCCGGTACCTTGTTGGGCCGCCTTCGAATCGCCCTCTACCTGCCGGAATTCTTCGAAGATCATTCGCTGATCCTCCGGCCGAATTCCAATGCCGCTGTCGGTGACCGAGATTTCGACCTGGGTTCCGGCTTCTTGACATTCGATGGAGATTGAGCCGTCTTTGGGTGTGAACTTCACCGCATTGCTCAGCAGGTTATAGAGGATTTGCTTGAAGCGAATGCGATCCGCATAGAGGGATGCTTCGCTCTGCAATGTCTGCTGAACCTTGATGTTCTTTGCCATAGCCAGTGGGCGGATGGTGGACAGGACTTCCGGCAAAGCATCTGCGACCTTGAAGTCTTCGCAGTGCAGGTCCAGTTGGCCAGCCTCGATTTTGGAAAGATCCAGAATGTCATTAATGAGCTGCAGCAGATGGGCTGAGCCTTGCTTGATGTGATCCACAAAACGCTTCTGTTTGTCATTGAGTTGGCCCGGCGTACCTTCGGCCAGGAGGTCCGAAAAGCCCACAATTGCATTCAATGGGGTCCGCAATTCATGACTCATGCTGGCCAGGAATTTGCTCTTCAGCTGGGTGGCACGTTCGACTTCGCGATTACGGAGCTCGAGTTCCCGGTTCTGTTGTTCGATTTGCTGTTGCGCCTGTTTACGCTCGCTGATGTCGCGGGTGACCTTGGAAAATCCGTATGGTTTGCCGGATTCGTCATACAGAGCGGTGATGACCACGTCGGCCCAGAACCGGGAGCCATCCTTACGTATCCTCACCCCTTCCTCTTGATAATGGCCCTTGGTAATGGCTTCCTTGAGCTCCCGCGCTGGTTTGCCACTCTGGATGTCTTCCGAAGGGTAGAAACAGGAGAAATGGCGGCCTACGATTTCATTGGCTTTATAACCTTTGATGCGTTCTGCTCCCGGATTCCAGGTCGTCACCTGTCCCGAGGAATCGAGGATGAAAATGGCATAGTCCCTGACACCATTTACCAGCAAACGAAGTTGTTCCTCGCTTTTTCGCAAGGCGTCCTCCACCCGCTTGCGTGGGGTGATATCGCGTGCGACGGCATAGATCAATTGTTGCTCCGGAACAGAAACAGCATTCCACAAAAACCAACGATAAGAACCGTCCTTGCCCCGATAGCGGTTTTCGAAGGCAAAAGTAACTTCCCGGTTTTGCAACCGGTCGGCCTCAGCCACTGTCTTAGGGTGGTCGTCGGGATGAATGAACTCCAGGTAGGGCTTGGCCATGAGTTCTTGGGTGGTGAAGCCCAGTGCCTTCTCCCAGCTCGGGTTGAGGCTCTTGAAGAATCCGTCGAAGCCCGCGGTACAGAACATGTCGATCGACAAGTGTGTAAAACGATTGCCGGTCTCCATCCGGTTGTAGAGCGAACCCATGAATGCGCTCACCCCCAGCCCCACGACAAGAAATGCAAAACCCAGCAACCACACGCGCTTCTCCACCACCTCTACCCCCCGGTGCTGGACAGACCCAGGCTGCTCCACCAGGACACCCCAGCCGTAGGGCTGCACGGGTTCGTAACGTACAGCGAATATGTCGCCGTCGCGGGCAAACATGCCATAGCCGGAGCCGCCCGTTTGCATGCGTTTGACCGGTTCGTAACCGTTCAGGTCAACGGCATCGGCCTGAGAATCGATGTTGGGGCGCGCGGACAGATGCCCGTGCTGGTCCACCAGCGAAATGATCCAGCCGTTTTCCAGTTTGGTCTCAACCATCTGGCGGCTCATGGTATCGATCGCACTGGTAGCCATGAGAATCGCGATCGGATCGCCTTCGTCATCTCTCAACGGCACCGCAATCGCCACGACGATTTGGTATGGGGAGATCGAAGTTCGATATACCTCGGAGACGTAGGGATTCCACTGCCGAGTGACACCCTTGTACCAGTCGCGATATGCGAAGTTCTTGCCCAGCAGGTTGGACTGAGGTGGATAGATAGTGCGCAGATTGCCATCCAAATCGAACACGCTCAGGAAAGCGAAGTCCGGGCGCAAGGCATGCGCCTCTGCAAGATTGAGCTCCACCATGCGCTGATCCCCCTCCATCCACGCGGCAGTGAAGGAGGATCGACTAGCAATCGACTGCAGGAACGCGGTCCCCAGCCGAAAGTGTTCTTCGACCAGCGTCGCGGAGAGGTGCGCGATTTGGGCGCTCTCAGTAACGGCATGAGTCTGACTTTGATTGCGCAGCAAGCGACCGACTGAGTACGCGAAAATTGCTATGGGAAGAAGCATCAACAGGACGAGCAAAATGTGGATGCGTCACCGTCCCTTTGATACCCATTCCTCGATCTTGGCTGACTTTGTCATTCGTGCCTCATGTGCATTGCTCGGCTTCCGAAAACGCCGTGGCCAACCGCCGCTCCCTCGCCGACTGCTATCAGCGTAGGAATGCGGACGCTTGCCGTCTCCTGTACACCGAGAACCTTCTCAAAATTCTCCAAGCGTTCAATCCACGTCCGCGTGAGAACGGTTCCTTCTCTTAGAATTATGAGCTTCCCGTCCTGGCTCACGATGTCCTCGTTGAGGACCATTCCGGTGTGAAGCTTCCGGATGGGCAGGCTTTGCACTTCGAACTCCGCTCGTTCGGGATAATAGTCCTTGAGGGCATCCAGCAAACGAGGGTCGAATCTGTTCGACATTCGGAGCTGCGCGAGTGCCGAATGAAGAGCGATTCCCCTGTAGACCTTTTGATCCAATTCCAACGCCAAGTGAAGCATGGAAGCGCCCTGGCTTATCTGCCTCGGTACGGACGATTCGGACTCAGGTTTCTGTTGTCTCCGGATCATTTCAGCTACGACTTCCAACCGCGGGATGTTCGATAGAAGCTGGGCGGCACTCTCGGGATGAGCGCAAAACATCCGATCCTCATCCGGCGTTAAATCTCCGCCGCTGTAGGCCTTTTCGAAAACCTCTTCCGGCAGCGCCATACAGCCCACTAAGCACAACCTCGCGGCAAGTTCGTACTGCCAGGGATCGGCAACCGCCATTTGTTTTGTCATCCGAAGCACGAGATTCCGAATGGCACGAGATCGTACCGCCAACGCTGGCGATGTGAGCTCGACCAACTCCCAAAGAGTGCCAACCGCCCCGCTGAGCGTCTTCTCTAGCAAGTCGTGCTCGGCTTGCTGCGCACGCCGCAATTTGAGGTGGGTCTCCACGCGGGCTTGCACTTCTTCGAACTGGATCGGCTTGGAGATGTAATCGACTCCTCCCGAACGAAAACCCTTCACCTTGTCCTCGGTCGCGTCCAGGGCGCTGATAAAAATCACCGGAATGCCAGAAAGTGATGGCATGGATTTCAGCCGTTCGCACACTTCATAGCCGTTCATTTCAGGCATATTGATGTCCAGCAAAAAAATGTCGGGTGGTTCCTGCAACGCCGCTGCAAGCGCCGCTTTTCCCCCGGTGAACGACCGCACTGCATACTCCCGGTGCCGAAGCATCTCCTCCAGCAACTCGAGGTTCGTGGGATTATCATCCACCACGATGATGTTGCCCCGGGGTACCGCGTGCTCCGTTATCGGTGGCATGTTTCCTCTAGCGTTTCAGCCTGGCGATGGCCCCATCCGTGACAAACTCAGTGGCCGGCTCCAGCGCTTTTGGACAGAAGGTCGGCCATGCCGCTTCTGACCAGCCGCTCAAATTCGTCGAAGACTTGCGGGTCCCACCATCCCTTGGCCACTTCCTGCTTCATAGTTTCGAGAGCCTCAGTCATCGAAAACGCAGGCTTGTAAGGGCGCTCGGTAGTCAGCGCGTCATAAACGTCCACGATTTGCAGGATTCTGGCGGTGACTGGGATAGCGTCTCCACGCAACCCGTCGGGGTACCCTGAACCGTCAAGTTTTTCGTGGTGGTGGCGGATGATGGGAAGCACGGCGCGAAAAGACTTTAGTGGCGCACAAATACGCTCGCCCACCACGGGATGTTCCTGCATGAGTTTCCACTCTTCCTGGGTAAGCTTACCGGGTTTCAGAAGGATGGCGTCAGGTACCGCAACCTTGCCAATGTCGTGGACGATGCCGGCGCGCCGCAGGGCAACAATCTGCTCTTCGGGCAATCCCAGATGCTCACCCAGACTGCTGGAGTAAGACATGAGTCGTTCGCAGTGACCGTGGGTATAGGGATCCTTGCCCTCGATGCTGCGAGCCAGACTGAATAGAACCGACTCGGCTCGCTCCAACTCGTCGGTGTGATGTTTGAGCTTCAACAATGACCGCACACGAGTGAGCAATTCAGTGCGATCCACAGGGCGGCTCAGGAAGTCGTCCGCGCCCGCGCGAATGCCTTCAATACGGTCTTGCTTGTCGGAGAGTGAGGTTACGAGAACTACTGGAATCAGGTATGTGTCGGGGTTCGCTTTGATTCTGGTGCACACCTCAAAACCGTTGAGCTCCGGCATCATCACGTCGAGCAGTACTAAGTCAATGTTGACCAGGTTCAAGTGCTCGAGGGCGGCGACTCCGTCGGCGGCGGTGAGAACATTGAACCCTTCGGAGCTGAGGAGTTCGTCGAGCAATTCGCGGTTCGCGGCTTGGTCGTCTGCGACCAAGATAGTCCCGTTGACATATTGATGCGACTGCAACATCACTGCCTCGTTCAGTTATTGCGGATAGAGTAGGGTCGCATGAGGGAAAGAGCGAGGCTAGGTTACGGAAGTTTTGCGGGGAGGGAGGAATGGGAACGGAGTGCCTCGACTACATAAACCTACAGCGGGATATTCCCATGCTTCTTAGGCGGGTTTTTGTCCCTCTTGGTTTCCAGCATCTCCAGCGCCTGGATCAGCTTCTTGCGCGTTTCTCGCGGCTGGATGACGGCATCGACGTAGCCGCGCTCGGCGGCGACGTAAGGGTTGGCAAAGCGGTCGCGGAACTCTACTATTTTCTTCTGCCGCGTTTCCTCGCGGTTCTCTGCGCGGTCTAATTCTCTCTTGTAAACAATGTCCACCGCGCCCTCGGGACCCATTACAGCGATTTCAGCAGTCGGCCAGGCGTAGTTCACGTCAGTACGAATGTGCTTCGACGCCATCACGCAATACGCTCCGCCGTAAGCTTTGCGGGTGATGACCGTCACTTTGGGTACTGTCGCTTCGGCGAAGGCGAACAGCAGCTTGGCGCCGTGCTTGATGATGCCGCCGTACTCCTGATTCGTGCCCGGCAGAAATCCTGGAACATCTTCGAAAGTCACCAGCGGAATGTTGAAGCAATCGCAGAAGCGCACGAAGCGCGCGCCCTTGATCGACGCGTTGATATCGAGCGTGCCGGCGAGAAACGCCGGTTGATTGGCGACGATGCCCACCGGGCGTCCGTTCAGGCGCGCAAATCCCACGACGATGTTCTTGGCGTAGTGCTCCTGCACCTCGAAGAAATAACTGTCGTCGACGACCGCGTGAATTACATCTTTAATGTCATACGGCAGATTTGACTGGTCAGGGATCAGCGCGTCGAGGGCGGCGTCGGCACGGTCGATGGGATCGGTGCAAGGCTTGCGCGGCGGGTCGTCCACGTTGTTCGATGGCAAGAAGCTGAGCAGTTCGCGCACCATCGATAAACATTCGGCATCATCATGGGCCAGGAAGTGGGCTACGCCGGATGTTTCGTTGTGGGTCATGGCGCCGCCAAGCTGGTCTTTGGTGACTTCCTCATGAGTGACGGTCTTGATCACGTCGGGCCCGGTGATGAACATGTAGGAAGTCTTGTCCACCATGAGAATGAAATCGGTGATGGCGGGCGAATACACTGCGCCGCCGGCACAGGGGCCCATGATGGCGGAAATCTGCGGGACGACGCCGCTGTAGAGAGTGTTGCGCAGGAAAATATCGGCGTATCCGGCGAGCGACATGACACCTTCCTGAATGCGCGCGCCGCCGGAGTCGTTGAGACCGATGACGGGAGCGCCCATTTTGGCGGCCAGATCCATGATCTTGACGATCTTTCCCGCGTTCGATTCGGAGAGTGATCCGCCGAACACGGTGAAGTCCTGGGCGAAAACAAAGACCACGCGGCCCTCGATGCGGCCATGGCCGGTGATGAAGCCGTCGCCGTAGGTCTTTTGCTCCGCCATGCCGAAGTCGTTGGAACGGTGGGTGACCAGCTTGTCGGTTTCTTCGAAGGTACCTTCGTCGAGCAGAAACTCGATGCGCTCGCGGGCCGACATCTTGCCCTCTTTGTGTTGGCGTTCGCGGCGTTGCGGGCCGCCGCCGTCTTCGGCGAGTTGGTTGCGCTTCTGCAGTTCTGCGAGCTTTTGTTCGCGATTCATCGCGAGGAGATTATAGCGGGTGGGAAGGGGCGGGGCGTGGAGGGTGCAGATAGAGAGCTGCCGAGCTTCGTTCGGCTTGAATACCCCTTCGGCTTCGTTAAGGGCGGGCTAGGGGGCCTGTCCCCACGTGACATCGTTACTCCATGCTGGAACCCATGGGATCGTAGCGGTATTTCTTGCCGTCGAAGTAGACCATTGAAGTCATGGCATCGCCGCCAGTTTCCTCGACGTAGATGGCCATGCGAGCCCTCTTTTTCACTTGTAGCTTTCTGATCTTGATATCGCGATAGGGAATGTTGACCAGCATAAATTTCGCTTTGGGAACGGCGGCATGCCAGGCGTTGGGGCCAGCTCCGTGGATCACCAGAGAGAGAAGCCGCGGCGTAGCGGATCATCTGCGACGAATGCGGTGGTCACCTTAGGATTGCCATAGCCGAAAAAGCCATCGTAAGGATCGATGACCACGTAGTTGTTCTCGGCCTGGTCCATTAAAGGGCTAGTGCAGCGGGCGGGGATAACGATGTCTTCCACGCCATCGCCGTCGAGGTCTCCACGCACCGAAGGCATACCGACGAGCCTGCAATTCGAGCCAAACTGCTGTTCGACGAAAGCGTTGTCAATGGTGGGTTCGGCAGTCTTTTGTGCTTGCGCGGTGGCACCGAGGCACATACCGACGGCGAGGAGCAGGAAAACAAATCGAGGGAATGACATACCTCTAATTTAGACCCGGGAACCGCTTGACGATAGCGAAAGACAAGGTTCCGGCAGCACTAAAGTCACTAGCTGGAGCCGGTCGTTGGTCGTTCGTAGTGGGTAGTTAGCGGGGCTTGAAATGCTCCCAGCCTGCCGCGCGAAGTTCGATTCCGACGCCTTGCTCATTCATCAGAATGGCACGCTTTCCCCTTGTGATGTGGCCGATCTGTGTGATCGGGACATCCCCGATTTGCGACGGGACCCGCCTGCTGCTTGGGACCGTAAACAGTAGTTCGTAGTCTTCGCCACCGTGCAGGGCGGATTGAAGGTCGACTTGGTGGTCAGGTTTGCCGACAGACGCGAGGGGTATGGCTTCGGCCCGAATTTCCGCGCCTACTCCACTCTCCTCGCAAATATGGGCGAGGTCGGTGGAGAGACCATCGCTGAGATCGATCATGGCTGAGGCCGTGCGCGTCTTGCGCAGGAACGCCCCGACGGCGATGCGAGGCTGGGGGTGAAAGTGCTGGTGAAAGTTGGCGGGACGAAGTTTGCGTCCCGATCTGTGTCCAGCGAGAAGCAATTTTAGAGCCGCCGCTGACCCGCCGAGGTCGCCAGTCACATAGATACGATCTCCGGGTTTCGCGCCGGAGCGCCGGATGGCTTTGCCCTTGGGTGCGGAGCCGACGACGACGATATCGGCCATAATTCCTCCGGGAGATCGTGCAACGTCGCCCCCTGCAAGGGTCATCTGAAATGCGTCGGCCAAGTGCAAAAGGCCGTCGAAAAAACGGTCGACCCAGCGTTGCGGCAGATTTCGCGGCAAGGCCAGGGAGAGAAATGCGGCAATGGGCTGGCCCCCCATGGCGGCAATGTCACTCATTCCGCGGGTAAGACAGCGATGGCCGATCACCTCGGGAACGTGCCACTCGCGTCGAAAGTGAACGCCTTCCAGGCTGAAGTCGGTGGTCACGAGCGCTTCGTGTCCGGTTGGAATTCGCAGGACGGCACAATCGTCGCCGATGCCAACACCGATAGTTGCGCGACGCTTTGCGCGAGTGCGGATGCCGGCGATAATCGATTTTTCAAGGAGAGGCAAGCGAATTCAAATATATAAGAGAGCGCACGATCAGGCTGGCCCAGAATTGGAATCAAGTCCCAAACGGGCGGGTAATCAGCTTGGCAGGTTACCCGCCCCTGGGACGATGATTGTTACCCAGCCTTCCGTAACCCGGGATTTTGCCCTATGTCATTGACAGACATGGACCTGCTTTGTTACCGTGGCCTTGCTGTTTCCCAAACATCTTTGGCCGAACCTAAGCGTTGCATGGATGCTTACTTGCAACGCACGGCGTTTTCGGACCTGAGTCTGGTTCTGGTAGGAGAAAGCGGTCGATCAGCTTGCTTCCCGTTGAGGGAGCCATGCTGGGATCAGGACACAGGGATTGTCAATAACCCCGAAACGCCGGGAGTTTTGCCGGCCCTGACGAACAATTAAGGAGCCTATTGCGCAAGCGTTTCTACATTCTTTTCGTAGCACGCGGTGAAGACGGGCAGTTGCGCAAGATCCCCATCCCCGTTCATTACCTGTACGTGCTGGTGGTGGGCGCCGCAATTGGCGGTCTGAGTCTGACCGGGATTGCCAGTTCCTACCTGCGCATGTTGTTGAAGGTTTCCCACTTCAATGAACTGCGCGCCCAAAAAGAGGAATTAAAGAACCGCTATACCCAACTGGAACAGGTCGCCAAGGAGCGAGACATTCAGGTCGCGTCCCTGGGGTCGCTGGCTAACGAGGTTTCTTCGCTTTACGGCTTGAAAACCGATCCAATTCTTACCCCAACAACGGATACCTTGCAGGACTCGCAGGTCAGTTCGTCGCTTGACCGCCTCTACACCCTGAAAGACACGGCTTTAAGTGGAGCAGCGGCAACCGGTATTTCTCTCGGACTCACACGCGATGCCACCACAGCGGACTGGCTGCGAGCTAACTCGGCGCCCAGCGTGTGGCCGGTCGAAGGGCCGGTGACGGGATCCTTTGGCGAGCGCACGGACCCATTCAACGGCGAGGGCGCGTTTCACAGCGGCGTCGATATTTCAGCCTCGTATGGACAGCCAGTTATCGCTCCCGCCGACGGCGTGGTGCTGTTCGCGGATTTCCTGGGCGGCTACGGACGGGCGATTGCGCTGGATCATGGCCACGGAATCACCACCCGCTACGGACACCTGGCCAACTTCGCGGTCGCCATTGGGCAGTATGTTCATCGTGGCGATACCATTGGATACGTCGGCTTGAGCGGCCGCAGCACTGGACCCCATTTGCATTACGAAGTTCGCATCAACGATACCCCAGTCAATCCCCACAAATACCTTCGACAGACCTTCGCACATAGCGGCGGATTCGCAGCGGGAAGCTAGGGAGCTTTCAGCACTCAGCCGTCAGCAATCAGCTAAAAACCTGCAATTGGCAGTTAGCACTTGGCATTTGGTCGCCCAGAGTCCGCTTGAGTAAGGTTTAGCTGACGGCTGAGGGCTGAAAGCTGACGGCTCATTACTGCCTCAACCCCATCCATCTTTCCGAAACCACAATCGAGTTGCCGGGATTTTGGGGATCGTAGCGGACGGACGTTGGCAATCCCAGACGGCAGGAGTGAAGGTTGATGAACTGACGCAGATAGGTGACGTCCTGCGAGGCTTCGTAAGAGACTCCCGCTACGTCGTAATGGAAAATCAATAGAACAGATTGCTTCTGATCTTCGCGAGCGAGTTCCTGGACATCGATGACGGTACCGTCAGTGATGCGGCCAATGCGGTCGAGCCACTCGCGTCGTTCCCGTTCCAGATCTTCCGGACGCTTGGGCTTGCGGCGCAAAAGAAGGTACGCGGCGAACAGCACGCCGCAGCCCCCCACCGCCAACGCATAGAGACGAAATGGATTCATGACTTACGGGAAGAAACCGTCATTCGAGAACCACGGCCTTCGTCTCAAGAATAAGGCTTGGGAGCGAATCCGGGAAGTGGGTGTCTGGTTCGAATTCGTTGGCCGGGGGATGACGGCTGACAGGAGGATCTGGGTCTGTCTAAGTGATAATATCCATCAGGTTCAGGGCCCCCATGCAATAACAAGTCCGAAGTCCTAGGAGGCGGACAATGCGACCTGCCTATCTTTCACTTCTTGGCGTGATGGTTCTCGCTACTCCGGGAACTCTTGCTGCGAAAAGAAACTCCACTGCGGATCTGCCGAAGCATGCTCTTGAGAGCTCCGAGCTTACCTTGCCAGGATCCCATCCATTCCACATCAAACTGCGGGTACGGGAGGCAACAAATCCGGACAATGATGAATACGATGGTGAAATCGAGGAGTACTGGGCGGCGCCGGACAAATGGCGGCGCATAGTCAAGACTGCCGCCTTCTCGCAGACACTCATTGTCAACGGCAGCGCGACTGAAGAACAGCTGACGGGAAGCTACTACCCTAACTGGATGCGGACTCTGGTTGCCGCCGCGTTGGATCCCGGAGCGGCGCTTGAAGGTGTGGATATGTCGAAGTCCGGCGATAACCCAGACTGCAGCCAGGGCCTGTTTTGCCGCCGTTTTGGATATCGAGTCGGCTTGGCGTCAGCGAGCAACACTGTCTTCGCTTCTTACTGTTTCCGAAAGAAGCTCTTGGATTCGGTGGGCAAGCCCGGATATCACGCAGAGTATAAGCACTATGAGAAATTCGGCAACAAACGGGTCGCCAACGAGATTCGCGAGTACATCGAGCCGGGGACCGAACTCGGCGCAACGATCGTTGAACTGTCAAAACTCAAGGAGGTGGATAATTCCCTGTTTGAAGTGCACCAGCAGACGCCTCCAATACAGACCCTTCAGGTCAGCGAGGAGACCTTACGTACTCTTGCCGTAAACGCACCCGAGATACTGTGGCCACCGGTGCGGGGAGGTAAGACCGCGGGGACGCTTAGCATTTACCTTTGCCTGGACACAGCGGGACGCGTTCAGGAGACATATGGGCTCAACTCAGATCACCCCGATATGACCGACGCTGCCAGGCAGCAGATCGCAGCCTGGCAGTTCGAGCAAACGGTTGTCAAGGGTAGTGCCGCCCAGGTCGAAGGCATTGTCACCTTCGCGTATCAGACCACGATTGACGATCCATATCCAGTGCTCAGTAACGACGAAGCGCGCAAACTGGCTACGCTGTCGGTGGAACCGCATTTTGCGAAGGGAGCACCACGAGGTTTGACAGGCACAATTCGTATTCTGGTTGGAGAGGATGGGACGATTCGTACTCTGAGCCCAGGAGAATTGCCGAACGAAATGTTTGGCCCGGTAATGCTGGCAATTCGTCAGTGGAAGTTCGGGCCGTATCTAAGGAATGGCCACCCTGTATCCTTTAACGCCGACATAGCTTTTACCGTTAAGTAGGCCTACGCCGGGCTTTTCTTAACCACGGCGGCGAGTGGTACTCCCGCTTTTTCCCAGGGCCGTTTGGGGCGCTCAGGAGCGGGCTTGTCGCGATCTTTGATGCGGTCGTAATGGTAAGACTCGCTGACCGTACCCAGGGATTCGTTGTAGAGGCTGGGCAGACCGAGGCATTCCTTCAGTTCTTCGGTGAATTGTTGCAAGGCTTTCAAGTGGTCAGCAGTGGCGGCGATCTCGTTCTTCGAGGTTTTCAGAAACTGCTGGTATCCGCGGTTCACTAGCTTGGAGATTTCACTGCCGATCATATAGCCGGGATAAGCGAATATCTTCACGCCGTCGACACCATCTTTCTGGATGGCCGCGGAACAATTGTACTTTTTGAGAAACACGCGTCCTTGCGTGCCGGGAGCTTCGATCATGTCAAAACCATGCTCACGCAGCCAGGTCAAGGCTTCGTCGTATGTCCGATGTTCTGTCGTGGTAGCCATTTCTTCCTTATGTTCTTCCCTTGGTTAGATGCGGATTCCTCGTAAAGGGAGTCAGAGCGCATCTTCTGTGGAACCAACCCACCTTCCTTATAATCTAATTCAGCAGTCTTCGTGTGCGGTTTCGCGTCTAATTGAGGTTACGTAGGTCACGGGGGCAAAGTTCGTATCTCATGCAAAAAGTGAACCCCAAGTTAGCGCAAGTGCCCGCCCCCCGCGAGCCTGCGGCTCTTGGTCAAAGCAGTTTGGAGCGGATCGGCAACACTCCCCTGCTGCGTCTTGCACGCATTGGCCGGGACTTGCCCGCCGTCGAAATTCTCGGAAAGGCGGAGTGGCTCAATCCCGGCGGTTCGGTCAAAGACCGGGCCGCTGCCAACATCGTGGCTCAAGCGCGCTCTGCTGGCAAGTTAACATCCGGTAAAATCTTGCTGGACTCGACCAGCGGCAACACTGGTATTGCTTATGCCATGATCGCCGCCGCTCAAGGTTTTCCGGTGACGCTGTGCATGCCGGAAAATGTTTCGATGGAGCGAAAACGCATCCTCCACACCTACGGCGCCAATATTGTTTATACGGACCCAGCCAACGGTTCGGATGGCGCTATCCGTAAAGCCCGCGAACTTGCCGCGGAACGTCCTGATTTGTATTTCTACGCCGACCAGTATTCCAACGACGCCAACTGGCAGGCACATTACCATGGCACGGCCAATGAAATCTGGCAACAGACGGAAGGACGTATCACGCACTTCGTGGCCATGCTGGGCACCAGCGGGACATTCGTGGGCACGGCGCGGCGACTGAAGGAACTGAACCCGCGAGTCCGTTGCATTTCGCTGCAACCGGATTCCGCTTTCCATGGGATTGAAGGCACCAAGCACATGGCCAGTGCGATTGTGCCGAAGATTTATGACATGTCGCTGGCCGATGAAGAGCTCGGTATCTCGACCGAAGATGCTTATGCCATGGCCCGCCGCCTGGCTCGCGAAGAAGGCTTGCTGGTAGGCGTTTCGTCGGCGGGGGCGATTGTAGGCTGCCTGCAAGTAGCACGGCAGCTCAAGAAAGAAGAGCACGCGGTGATGGTAGCCATCCTGCCGGATTCGGGGGACAAATATTTGAGCGAGCGATTCTGGGAAGAGGGGTAAGTCTTTACCACAGAGGACACAGAGATCACAGAGGACTTGTGGGTTTCCGTGTACATCTGTGTCCTCTGTGGTGAAGAAGTGGCTCATGCTGAAGATCAGCCGGTCAAAGTACGATTCGCTTCGCCAGCATGGCGAGGAGACCTATCCGCACGAGTGTTGCGGCGTGCTGCTGGGACAGACGGATGGTCACGCGCGGGTAGTCACTTCGGTAGCCCGTTGTGGAAATACGCGCAGTGACTCACCACAGAACCGGTACAACATCGATCCCAAAGAGCTGATTCGCATTCAACGCGAAGGGCGGGAGCGCGGCGAGGACATTGTTGGGTTCTACCACTCGCATCCGGATCATCCGGCACGCTGGTCGACGACCGATCTGGCTGAGGCACACTGGTTTGGCTGTTCGTATGTGATCACTAGTGTTGAAAAAGGCAAAGCCGTTACGACCAACTCGTTCGAACTGGTGGGCAGTCAGGAGAGCGATAAGAGGTTGGTGGATGAGGCAATTGAATTACCATGAATGCGAGCTTGGCTCCCCCCAATGAGGCTCATGCCAATCCCTTGAATCCTAGGGCTGGCGCCAGCATCAACTAAGGACATGACTAAGATCCTCATTCCAACCCCACTACGTCAATACACCGGTAAGCAGGCGACGGTGGAAGTTAAGGCTGGCACTGTCGCCGAGGCTTTGTCCGGCCTGACTGCTAAACATCCCGACCTGCACCGCCACCTCTATACCGAGGAAGGCAAATTGCGGTCCTTTGTGAATGTCTACCTCAATGACGACGACGTGCGCTACCTGCAAAAAGAAGCGACCGCGATCAAGGATGGTGATAGTATTTCCATAGTGCCTTCGATCGCTGGAGGCCGCAGCTAGATGGATCGCCGTCCAATGAATGCCACCTGCCAAACCCGCCGCTGTTGTTGCTGTTGTCGGTAATTCCAGCAGTTCGCAAATCCCCGAAATCCAACAGTAGAGGTTCTTATGGTTACCACCATCCCGGAAGTGAAACCCGAAGCCGCCGTTCTAAATAACGACGAGATTCTGCGCTATTCGCGCCACTTGATCATGCCCGAGGTGGGCATGGACGGGCAGCAGAAGCTTAAAGCCGCGCGGGTATTGTGTATCGGAGCGGGCGGGCTGGGATCGCCGCTGGCGTTGTATCTGGCGGCTGCGGGCGTGGGTACGCTGGGGATCGTGGACTTCGATGTGGTGGACTACACCAACCTGCAACGGCAGATCATTCACACCACCGCCGATGTGGGCCGCAAGAAGCTGGATTCCGCAGCGGAAACATTGAAGGCGATCAATCCGTTTGTGAACATTCAGAAGTTTGAGACCCGGCTGAGCAGCGCGAATGCGCTCGATCTGTTCCGCGAGTTCGACATTGTCGCCGACGGCACCGACAACTTCCCCACGCGTTATCTGGTCAACGACGCGTGTGTGCTGACCGGCAAACCCAATGTTTACGGATCGATTTTCCGCTTTGAAGGTCAAGCCAGCGTTTTTGCAACTGAAGAAGGGCCATGCTACCGCTGCCTGTATCCCGAGCCACCACCGCCGGGACTGGTTCCCTCCTGTGCCGAGGGCGGCGTACTGGGGATTCTTCCCGGACTGGTGGGCGTGATTCAGGCGACGGAAGTCATCAAACTGATTCTCGGGAAAGGCGATTCGCTAATCGGCAGGCTGCTATTAGTTGATGCTCTGGCGATGAAGTTTCGAGAGCTCAAGCTTCGCAAGAACCCCGACTGCCCGGCTTGCGGCAGGCATCGCATCATCACAAAGCTGATAGACTACGATGAGTTTTGTGGAATTCGGGGTGAGGAGAGACCTGTGACAGGCGGAATTTCTGAGATCCAGGTGGAAGAACTGAAAAGACGTCTCGACGCGAAGGAGGACTTATTTGTGCTGGACGTCCGCGAGCCGCACGAATACCAGATCTGCAATATCGGGGGACATCTGATCCCTCTGGGTGATCTTCCCCGGCGTGTGAACGAACTCGATTCCAGCCGGGAAATAGTGGCGCATTGCCGTTCGGGAGTGCGTAGCGCCAAGGCGGTAGACTTCCTCCAACAAGCCGGATTCAAGAAGGTGCACAACCTGGCAGGTGGGATTCTGGCCTGGGCTGACCGGGTGGATCCGCGGATGCCGAAGTATTAGAGGCCTTGCGGCGAAAATCGGTTGGTGTCGGCGAATTGAAGAGGCGGGGACAGCAGCGAAACAAAATGGGGAGCTTGCGCTCCCCATTTTTTCAGCAGACTTTCTTATCTCGAGCTGCCGCTCATGTCCGCACTCGCTGACTCGTCACCGATGGCCAGGGCATACTTCTTGCCTTCGAAACGAATCTCGGACAGGGATTTGCTACCGTCACCGTTGTCCTTGAGTATGGTCGAGTCTGAATTGCTGGACTGATCCAGGTCGACAACCCGCGCCGAGGTTGAGGCAATTACTTTGCGGCCTTGAAGAATGTTCAATTGCACGTTGGAACCCGTGCCTTCCCACTTCACGGAATAATCGCCAGCGGGGAGGGTTTTTCCGCTCACGGTCACGGAATTCTGCAACTGAAGCGATCCTTTGTAGCTGTGGATGTTGGTTGCGAACACGCTCGTTGCCAGCAGCAAACTCAGGCCCAGCAGCAAGCCCTTGGAAATATTTGCGGATTTCATGCAATCTCCTTTTTCTTTCCCGAACGTCGGGAACCGGTTCTGGGCGGCTTGGACCTGCCTCCTGCAAAAAAACTTGCGTTTCTCTGCCAAAGGCCTAGAATGCTGCAGCGGGGTTAAGAAGAAAGCAACCGGGCCGCAAGGACCTGCTGCTCTCTGCTACAGGGATTGCGCTCGCCTGGGCCGCCAAACCGAGTGTGAGCCAGTCCCTTAACCCCTGAAACTTTTCCTAAGCCGGGCGGGCTGGTTGGTCTGCCCGGCTTTCCTGCTTCATCAGCTAATACGCTTCTAGATGCTCGAAAGTTCCTTCCTGATTAAAATTGCAATCACTCAGTTGGACGGCTTGCCCCGCGCAGCGTTAGCAATTTGCGGCTGGATACAGCAGCCACTTGTTTAGTTTATTTGAGAAGACTGCAATCGTGACAAATTGTGACAAGTTTTCACACACTCTTAACACGAGAGTGACAATGCACGCACAATGCCAACAGTACGGAACGCGCAGCTGTTGATTCCTTGCGGGAAAGTACCGACATGAATCGACGAGTGTGACCGCTTGCGGATTAGCGCGTTCGCAAGCGGACAGTTACCGGCGTTCGTATTACGGGATTCTCAAAATGACTTTGCCGAAACTTTTTCCTTCGCTCAGCAAGCGGTATGCATCAGCGGCTTTCTCCATGGGAAAGACGCTGCCGATTACGGGACGCAAATGTCCTTCGGCGGTCCACGCCGCAAGCTGCTTCCAGGCTTCGCTCATCAACTCGCGATTTGCTGACAGATATGTAAGCCACAGTCCGTGCACACTGCCACCTTTGGCATACAGCAGGCGAGTGTCAAGCAACGATTTCTCTCCAGTGGCGCTTCCGTAGACGATCACGCGGCCAAAGTCTCGCAAGCAGCGAGCGCTTTTGTTGGTGTGCTCGCCGCCCAGCATTTCAAAAACGGCGTCGACGCCTTCGCCATGGGTGAGATCTCGAACAGTTTCTTCGTAGTCATTCTTTTTGTAGTTGATGCCATGTTGCAGTCCGAGCTCGGTCGCGCGGGCGAGCTTCTCATCAGAAGACGAGGTCCCGTACATTTCCACGTCCAGCAGTTTGCCGATCTGCACGGCTGCGGTCCCCACCCCGCCGGCGGCTGCATGGATCAAAACCCGAGGCGCCTTCTTTGCGGGAGTCAGCAGACCCGACTTCCAGTAAGCGAAATATGCCGTAAAGTAATTCACCGGGAAAGCAGCGGCTTCTTCCACACTCCATCCCAGCGGGACTGGCCACAGCAACTGCGACGGGGCGGCGACGAAATCGGCGAAAGCCGCCCATTGGGTATAGCCCATGAGGCGCTGGCCATCGCTTTCTCTAGTTCCACAGAATTCACGTCCGGCGATCAGCGGAGGCTTCGGAGTTCCCGGGTAGCCGCCAGCCGACATAAGTAGATCGGCAAAGTTGAGCCCGCCAGCCTCGACGCGTACCAGGGTTTGACTAGCCTCGGCCTCGGGCTCAGGCATGTTGCGAATCTCCAGCACTTCCGGACCACCTAAGCGGCTGATGACAATCGCTTTCATGGAGAAAAGTCTAACAGCTACGCGGCCTTGAGCTTTCCATGCGGGTTAGTCCAACCCGCGCTTGTGACCGGCGTAATCGTGACCGTTTCAGCTCGGGTATATACTTCAGGGGCATAGTAGTGAGTTTCCTGCCAGATGTGAGGCGGGGCGGAGCGCGGTTTCATAGCAAGTTCTCTCATAAATGCTCCGCGAATAGATGACTGGCACGCTAGTGGCTTTCAGAAAGTGGCGGCCAGTGCGGGACTGGGTTCAACTAGCCTTACGGTCCCGGGAGGAAGTGCACGTGGACTTAATATTAGTTCGTCTTTTATTTGTTATTTTCGTTGCGATTACTTGCTTTCTGATTCAGCCGTTCGGTTTGGATCCCCGAGTAGATGCGGCAGTGGGTGCTCTGCTCGGTTTGGCGATCGTGATCTTCGAATGGCGGCTGCGGCTGATGAGCCTGACGCGGCTGATTGGGGCGGCGATTGGCAGCATCTTAGGAATCTTCGGCGCCTACCTGTTTGCCCTAGTAATCCGCAGCAGCATTCCCGCGGGGCACACTCAAAGCTTCCTGCAAATCATGGTGATGTTGCTGATGGCCTATGTCGGGCTGATCGTCGGCGCAAACAAGGGCGACTTGTTGAACCTGGCGGCGCTGGGCGGAGTTTTCGGCGGGGAAAAACAATCGAAGAGGAGTTACAAGATCCTCGACACCAGCGTCATCATCGATGGGCGCATCGCCGACATCGCCGAAACCGGTTTTCTCGATGGACTGATCGTGATTCCGCAATTCGTACTCCGCGAGTTGCAACTGGTGGCGGATTCGGCCGATTCCCTGAAGCGCAATCGCGGACGGCGTGGTCTGGATATTCTTCAGCGCTTACAGAAAGGCGCTTCCGTTCAAATCCAGATTGTGGAGGACGATTTCCCTGCGGTGCGTGAGGTGGACCTCAAGTTGATCGAACTGGCCAAGCTATATGAAGGCAAGATTATTACCAACGATTTCAATCTCAACAAGGTGGCGCAACTGCAAGGCGTGGACGTTCTGAACATCAACGAACTGGCCAATTCGCTCAAGCCCATCGTGCTACCCGGCGAGGTCATGAAAGTGTTCGTGCTAAAAGAAGGCAAGGAATATAACCAGGGCGTGGCCTATCTCGACGACGGAACCATGGTGGTGGTGGACAATGCGCGCAAGATGATTGGCAAGACCATCGATATTTCCGTGACCTCGGTGCTGCAGACGACGGCAGGGAAAATGATCTTTGGGAAATGGGATGAGAGGGCAGGGTCGCGAACTGAATCCCGACCGGCAGTGGTCGTCTCTACTACGGTAGCGTCCGTGCCTAATGGCGAAACAAAAAAGTCGCAGCCTGTAATGGTGGACCGGCCAGCGGAGTAGCTCCTGTGGGCGCAGCCTTAACGCGGACTGCCGACTGAAGTCACTTTGATGGTGTCGCCCGAACGAGTGCCGGCAATTGTGGCTCTTTGCCCGGCCCATTTGCTGAGGTCATTGGCATTTCCCTCCAGCGCGTATTTTTTATCACCATCGACCAATGAGAACTTTGCGCCGCTCCGCAGACAGGCGAGAGTGCATTCCGATGGACTCTTTCCAGACTGTTCGTCATGCCGGGCACCGCACTGAGCATCAGTAATAACGCCGGAAAAGACTGGCTGCGGTGCCGGCGTGTTCGGCTCTTCTGCTACGGCGCTTGCGGGAGTGGCGGCGGCGAAAACCACCGCAGCGCCAGTGAACAGGATCGCCAAAGCGAGCGCCGCCGCAAACGACGCGCTCGCGCAAAAAGTCAGTAACGAAAACCAAGCACGATTCGGGTTCACGCTTCCTCTCCAGGCATGCTTGACTTAACAACTCTTCTTGGTTGCGCAACTGGAGTGCCACGTTGCCAGCTGCAAGAATGCGGCGTAACTTAAAGGCGGTCTTCGGCTTGCAGCGCAGTCAGAGGAAGTGGCAGCCAGTTTTATCATGTAGAAACTGCCGGGTGTGATGAAAAAAGAGCTTATGGAAACACAGTAGGGAGATGGACTAGACAGTCTGCCGCACACGATTTGAAACCCTGCCAGTGACACTCGTATACTTGCAGCCCCGATGAAGGTAGTTGTCATTATTCCGGCTGCGGGCCTGGGCACGCGTATGGCCTCGGCTGCGAGCACCAAGAGCAAGAAGCCTGCTGCTTCCAAGCAATTTACTGAACTCGCCGGAACGCCGGTTCTTATTCATACCCTGCGGAAGTTTGTCGTGAGCACTGAAGTTGGTGAGATCTGCATCGCACTGCGTGCCAATGAAATCGAGGGCTTCCGTGCGCGTCTGGATAAGAAAGTCAAGGACATTCTTAAGAAAAAAGTTCTTTTAGTTGAAGGCGGCGAGCACCGGCAGCAGTCGGTAGCTCACGCTATGGCAGCGATTTCCGCGGCTCCCGACGATATTGTTCTGGTGCATGATGCGGTGCGGCCTTTTGTGACGGCGGAAATCATTCACGATGTGATCGAAGCCGCGCGGAAGTTTGGTGCTGCGATTGCGGCAGTGCCTGCGGTGGACACCATCAAGGAAGTGCAGCGCATGGCGGAAGGCGCGGTGATCACGGCGACGATTCCACGCGAACGTGTGGTGATGGCACAGACGCCGCAAGGCTTTCGCTACGATGTGCTGAAGAAGGCGTTCGATGAAGCGACAGCGGATGGATTTGTAGGAACTGATGAGGCCTCTCTGGTGGAACGATCCGGACACGAAGTGGCGGTGGTGATGGGATCGGCAAGGAACATAAAGATTACGACTCCGGCGGATATGGAGTTGGCAGAGTTCTATTTGAGCCGCTGATTTACGCTGATGAGCGCAGATCCGGACGCGCATGAGGAGTTTGCTTGAGAATTGGTTATGGTTGGGATTCGCATGAGTTCAGGGCTGGCATTCCGCTGAGGATTGGCGGCGTGACGTTACCTCATACTCATGGTCTGGGCGGACATTCAGACGGCGATGTACTGCTGCATGCTTTGACGGATGCTCTGCTAGGTGCAGTGGCTGGTCCGGACATCGGAACGCTGTTTCCGCCGTCGGATGCGAAGTGGAAGGGGGCGGACTCGGCGGTGTTTCTGCGGGAAGCGCTGAAGCGGGTGCAGGTCGCAGGTTATGGCATCGTTAATGTCGATTCCACTTTGATTCTGGCAGCGCCGAAGATTGGGCCGCACGCTGCGTCTATTCGCGAAAGCGTGGCAAGACTTCTTAATATTCCAGCCGATTGCGTCGGGCTTAAAGCCAAAACTCCGGAAGGCATGGGTACCGACAATGCTGCTATTGCGCATGCCGTGGTGTTACTAGAGAAAAAAACCTAACCACAGAGGGGACAGAGGGTGACCGCTGCGGAGCTTCGCTCCGCTGGCAGATGAGGGCGTCCGCCCCCACGTGGTTCGATACAATCCCAGCAGTGTCATTTTCCTTCAAAATTGAAGCCACCAGTGGCGACGCACGCGCAGGAAGATTGATTACCCCTCATGGCGAAATCGAAACCCCGGTGTTTATGCCAGTCGGGACGCTGGCGTCGGTCAAGGGCGTCTCTCAGGATGTACTGGAAGAACTCGGGGTCCAAATTCTTCTCGGAAATACCTACCACCTATATCTCCGGCCGGGAGTCGAGCAAGTCAGAAAGTTGGGCGGGTTGCATCGTTTTATGGCGTGGCCACGGGCGATTCTGACCGACTCAGGTGGATTCCAGGTCTTCAGCCTCAACGAACTGCGCAAGGTCACGGAAGAAGGTGTGACGTTTCGTTCGCATCTGGATGGATCCTCGCATTTCTTTAGTCCTGAAAGCGCGATGGCGGCTCAGATCGGCTTAGGCGCAGACATCATTATGGCGTTCGACGAGTGTACGGAGTATCCGGCGGATTCGGCGCGAATGCGCCAGTCGATGGAGTTGACATTGCGCTGGGCGGAGCGGTGCAGGAAGTATTTTGAGGAACATAAAGAACAAGTGCCGTGGCGCGAGCACCGCGGCCCACGCGAGGAGGACAAGGGTGCCCACCCCACATGGGCAGATCAGACCCAGGCGCTCTTCGGGATCGTTCAAGGCGGAATGGATGTGGCGCTCAGAAAAGAATCTGCGGAGCGGACGATTGGGATCGGATTCCCCGGTTACGCCATCGGCGGACTGAGCGTTGGTGAGCCGCGTGATTTGACCAGAGAAGTTGTGGAGTCCACCATCGCGCATTTGCCCGCTGACAAGCCTCGATATCTGATGGGGGTGGGAACTCCAGAAGAAATTGTGGAGTACGCAGGGCTGGGAATCGACATGATGGATTGCGTGCTGCCCACGCGGGCGGCGCGACACGGCCTGCTGTTTACCTCACAAGGAAAGATATCAATCAAGCAGGCGCGGTACGCGGGAGATGAAGGTCCGCTCGACCCCAAATGCGGCTGCCGGGTGTGTTCGCGGTATTCACGCGCCTATCTCCGGCATTTGTATGCGTCGAACGAGGTTTTGGCCCAGGTTTTGAACACCGTCCACAACCTCAGCTTCTACCTTGACACGATGCGCGCGGTGCGTCATTCTATTGCACTTGGGAGAGGGGCCCGTTTTTTGTCTGAGGTCTGGTCTCGGCCTATACCATAGACCTGCATCCCTTGTTCGTGTCCGAAGGTTAAGGAATCTCCGCCCAGGTACGCGAGAGCTCCAGCGGTAAATTGCAAAGCAAGTGCGCCCGGTTGGTTTGATTCCCAGCTTCCCGGCAGGGACGGAAGTCTGATCTTGATGAATTTACAGCACTTATTGGCGTTACAGTTTGGCGGGTCGGCGGGGCTCTTGGGCTTCGCGCCGCTGATCTTTATTTTTGCAATCTTTTACTTCTTATTGATCATGCCGCAACAGCGGCGGCAGAAGAAATGGCAGCAGATGCTGAGCGAGTTGAAGAACGGGGATAAAGTCGTGACCAGCGGCGGGCTGCGGGGTACTATCATTGCCCTCAGGGACGATTATGTCCACTTGCGGGTTCCGCCCGACAATTTGAAGATCGAAGTGAGCCGAGCCTCGGTTTCGTCGGTGACGACCGCCGAGGATACCGGAAAGTCAGGCGATAAGGGTTAAGAGGTTAAGAGGTCGAAACGCATCAGACTCTACTAGTGAAGTCATCCTTATGAATAAGAATTTGGGCTGGAAGATGGGTGTTATCGTGGCCACGCTGGTGGTCTTCCTATTTGGGATCATCGGCATACCGGATAGCTGGTCGGGCAAAGGCTTGCTGGCGGCAATAGGGAATCGCATTCACCTCGGGTTGGATCTCAAGGGCGGAACCCACCTCATCCTGCAAGTGCAGGTGAACGACGCGGTCACGGTGGATTCGGACAATGCCATCGAGCGGCTGAAAACCGATTTGCGGGCGCACAAGATTAGCTACGCCGAGATCACGAAACCCGATCCGGTCAATGCGCCGGAAAAGATCGTACTGAAGGGCTTGCCACCGGAGTCGCGTTCCGATCTGCTTTCCATTGTGCAGGACCGGCTTCCGGAGTACAGCCTGACCTCGGGGGCGGAAAATAGCTGGACGGTTGCCATGAAGCCGCAAAACCTGTCTGATTTGAAGAAGCGTGCCGTAACCCAGGCGATCGAAACCATTCGCAACCGGATTGATCAGTTGGGCGTGAGCGAACCCATCATCGAAGAGCACGGACTCGGACAGTATCAGATTCTGGTGCAACTGCCTGGAGTGGACGATCCGGCGCGCGTGAAGGACATTATGCAGTCCACCGCCATGCTGGAGATTCGTCAGTCCATGGGCGGGCCTTACGCCAGTGAGCAAGCGGCGTTGCAACAGAACAACGGAGTGTTGCCGCCGGATACGATGTTGATGCCCGGACATAGTATCGGTGCCACCAGCGGGGACAGCGGTCCGTCTTGGTACTTGATTTCACGGGCTTCGGCAGTCACCGGACGCGATTTGCGTTCGGCAGAGCCTTCGCGGGATGAGAATGGCCAGCCCTCCGTTTCGTTCACTTTGACCGGCGAAGGGGGACGGCGGTTCGGCGCTTTCACGGGCTCGCACGTCGGCGATAATCTGGCAGTGGTGCTGGACAATAAAGTTCAGGAAGTTGCAGTCATCAAAGAGCAGATTCACGACACCGGCGTGATCAATGGCCGCTTTGGCGAGCAGGAAGCCAAAGATCTGGCCATGGTTCTGCGGTCGGGCGCACTGCCGGCCGGGATCAAATACCTGGAAGAGCGCACGGTGGGACCATCCCTGGGTACCGATTCCATTCGCGCCGGGGTTACGGCAGCGGTGATCGGTATGCTCGCCGTACTCATCTTTATGCTGGTTTACTATCACGCGGCGGGGATCAACGCAGACGTCGCGCTGATTCTGAACCTGATCATTCTGCTCGGATTCCTGGGCTTCAGCGGGGCGACGCTTACACTGCCGGGGATCGCCGGAGTGATTTTGACGGTTGGCATGGGCGTAGACTCGAATGTGCTGATCTTTGAGCGCATCCGCGAAGAACTGAGGAGCGGGAAGACACCGCCCTCGGCGGTGGAGCAGGGATTCAGCCATGCCTGGATCACCATCGTGGATACCCACGTGACCACGATCGTGTCGGCAATCATTTTGTTTATCTTTGGCACCGGCCCAGTACGCGGCTTTGCGGTGACGCTGAGCTTCGGATTGTTTGCCAATCTGTTCACGGCCGTGTTTGTCTCGCGCGTGATCTTTGACTGGGTGCTGAACCGTAAAGAGCGCGGCGAAGCATTGAGCATTGGGTAATTGCCGAGCTTCGCTGGATTAGGCTCAGCTGGGTGGACGAGGGCGTTCGCCTCTACGTGAATCGTAATCGTCAAGAAACGGGGTTCTGTTAGGTGGAATTTTTTCGCAATGCAGACATCGACTTTCTCGGGAAGAAGTGGTACTTCCTTGCGTTTTCTCTGGTCTTTAGCGTGGCGGGCCTGTTCTCCATGTTGTTCTGGCACGGCATTCCGTATGGAGTAGATTTCCGTGGTGGAACGCTGGTGTATGTGAAGTTTGCCCAGACGCCGGACGACAATGCTATTCGCGCCGCTATGGACCGCGCCGGGCTGCGCAACGTGCGAATTCAGCGCTACGGGCAACCCAGCGGCAACGAAGTCCTGATCGGCGTCTCTGAAGAAGAGACCAATGAGCAAGCGCTTGACCGCAGCAAGCTTTTGATTATCAACGCGCTTGAAACCAACGCTCCCCAGGACAAGCAAGACCTGAATAACGCGAGTGTGCTGGCGCTCAAAACCTACTTTCTGCAGAAAGACCCGCTGCGCGCGGGAACTGACGCGGAGCAGCGCTATACCGCGCAGGCCCAGGCCATTGTGGATTACCGCGATAAGACAAAGGGCGGCGTTCTGACTTCGCTTGACGAGCTAAAGACTGCGGCCGATCCGGCGGTGGTTGCTTCCCTATCGGATGGCTTTTTTCTTTCCGATTTCGCGGTCCGTAACGTGGAAATCGTAGGACCACAAGTAGGTGGACAGCTGCGCCGTCAAGCGCTGCTGGCTACGGTCTATTCCTTGGCGGGGATGCTGATTTATCTGGCTGTGCGTTTTGAATGGATCTACGGCGTGGCGGCTGTAGTGACTGTGTTTCACGACACGCTGATCACGGTGGGCGCGTTCTCGCTCATGAACAAGGAAATCTCGCTGACCGTGATTGCCGCCATTCTGACCCTGATCGGTTATTCGAACAACGACACCATCGTGGTATTCGACCGCATCCGCGAGAACCTGAAGCTGATGCGGCGGGAGAAACTTTCCGACATTGTGAACCGCAGCATCAACCAGACTTTGAGCCGGACCATTCTGACGGCAGGGCTGACTTTTCTAACTGTGTTGGCATTGTTTCTTTTCGGAGGCGAGGTGTTGCACGGGTTCTCGTTTGCGCTGGTGATCGGTATCCTTATCGGAACCTATTCCTCAATCGCCATTGCCGCCCCCATTCTGGTGGCCTACCAGGACTGGCGCAGTAATCGGGGAAAACCACCGATGGAAGCGGCTTCCCGCAAGGAAAGTAACCGCGGCGAGAGGGTGAAAGCCAAGGTATAGGGAGCGCACCCTGTGGAACGACGACGTCACAGGTTTGTGATTGACCGACATTTGAGGTAGTATTCTGCGGCCTTCAATTAAGGGTTTGGAAAGTGAGTCTGGGAGCAAACAGGAAGCAGCCGGTGTCTAAAGGGTAGTTAGGGGCAGGAGGGCCATTTTATGTTTGAAGACAGCCTCATCGAATCGGGTGGCAGGCTAACGACCAAGCGAGGAATGACCACCACCCTTTCGTTTGTTTTTCAGATCGTGCTGGTGGGGATTCTGGTATTGATTCCACTGCTGTTTACCGAGGCCCTTCCTAAGACCCAGTTGATGACTTTCCTGGTCGCTCCACCCCCGCCGCCTCCACCGCCCCCGCCGCCGGCCGCAGCCATAAAAATTGTGAAGCAGGTCCAAACCGACATCATAAACGGGCAATTGCGGACCCCTACCAAGATTCCAGAGAAAGTACAGATGATTAAGGAAGACGAAGCGCCTCCGCCGGTGATGTCGGCTAGCGGGGTAGTCGGCGGCGTCCCGGGGGGGGTACCGGGCGGGCAGATGGGCGGTGTAATCGGCGGAATTATCAGTTCAACCCCGGTTAATGTGCCCAAGGCGGTGAATCCGCAGCGCATCCGCGTCTCCCAAGGCGTGACCCAGGGCATGATTATTCGCAAGATCCAGCCGGCCTATCCACCCCTGGCCCGGCAAGCGCGCATCCAAGGGCCTGTGGTGCTCCAAGCCGAAATTGGCAAGGATGGGTCGATCCAGAATCTGCGGCTGATCAGCGGACACCCCATGCTGGCGCCGGCGGCGATCGAGGCCATTAAACAGTGGAAGTACAAGCCTTATATTTTGAACGGTGAGCCGGTAGAGGTAGAAACCACGATTACGTTTAATTTCACGCTGTCGGGAGGCTAGTCCGGCAGCCAGGACCAGACCAAGTTCCAGGAGGAAAGTAACTCATGTTCGTAGCCAACTTAGCAACCCACACTCTTAGCAGCATTTCTACCACGGCGATCTGGCTTTTCCAGGATCAGGCGGTAGGTTTTGACCCGATTTCGCTATGGAAACAGATGGGCATTCTGGCGAAAATCGTGGTCGTAATCCTGTTCATCATGTCCGGGTGGTCCATCGGCGTGATGATCGACCGCTGGATGGCATTCAGCGCGGCACGCAAGCAGTCGCGTGCGTTTGCTCCGGCGGTTGCGGGAGCGCTGCGCGATGGCAAGATTGACGAGGCCATCAAAGTAGCGGAGCGCAACAAGAAGAGCCATTTGGCCAAGGTAGTGACCGCCGGCCTGATGGAGTTTCGCGCTCACCAGGACAGTGCGGACATCCCGGGCGAGACCATTGAAGCCTCCAAGCGCGCACTGGAACGCACTGAGGCCATTGTCCATGCCGAGTTGAAGCGTGGCTTGGGTGGACTGGCCACCATCGGCTCAACCGCCCCATTCGTGGGACTGTTTGGCACGGTCGTCGGTATTCTGAATGCGTTCCGAGAAATCGCCTCCAGCAAGACCACCGGACTAGGCGCTGTCGCTGGCGGTATTTCCGAAGCGTTGGTGACCACCGCTGTCGGTTTGTTCGTGGCCATCCCGGCCGTCATGATGTTCAACTATCTGACGGGTCGCGTGGAAGCGTTCGACGTGGAGATGGACAATTCATCGAGCGAACTGATTGATTATTTCCTGAAGCGCCGCGGAGTGGCTCGCCGACCGTCCTAATTAGGTAGGATCGGGATTGGTGAACCATGGTTGCTGATCCGGTTCGGACGTTTTGGCTGCCGTCGAAAACCTCCCGGCAGGGTTGGAACTGCGGGGAAGGTCGGCGGAGGAGATTGGATTCTTTATGGCGATTGCAAAACGGAACGAGGGTGCCAAGGTCAACTCGAACATTAACGTCACGCCCATGGTGGACGTGATGCTGGTGTTGTTGATTATTTTCATGGTGATCACGCCTATGTTGCAGAACGGCGTGAGCGTGGACTTGGCGCAGGTGAACAATCCAGAGCGGATGCCGGACGCCGAAAAAGAAGACGCCATGGTGGTCTCGGTGATGCGCGATGGCACGGTTTACTTCAGAAGCGATAAGATTCCCGTGGATCAGCTTACGCAGAAAGTCAAGGACCGCCTCGTCAGTCAACAGGACAAGCGAGTGTACGTAAAGGCGGATGCCCGCGCCAGGTTCGGAGCCGTGGTTGCGGTAGTCGATAACGTCAGGCCTGCCGGCGTGGACGATTTGGGCTTGTTGACCGATCAGAAGAAGATTGGTCTTGGAGCCCCGCGCGCGACTACTGGCGGGCAATAAACCAAGCATCAGAGGAGATCTATATGAGTATGGCAGTTGGCTCCGGCGGGGGCCAGAACGCAGACATGAACGTCACCCCGCTGATTGATGTGCTTCTGGTGTTGATCATTATTTTCATGGTCATTAACCCACCTCAACCCAAGGGGTTGGACGCCCTCGTACCGCAACCGCCGCCGCCGAACGCGCCCAAGAACAACACCCCCGACCGTACCATCGTGGTCCAGCTGATTGATCGCGGCGCAGGGCAGGAACCAGGAGTCAAAATCAACAACGAAGATACGACTTGGGACGGTCTAGGAGCACGCCTGACGGATATTTTCAAGACCCGTGCCGAGAAAGTGATGTTCGTCAAAGGCGACGACAATGTACCTTTTGCCGATGTGGCCAATGTGATTGATATCGCCCATGCTTCGGGTGTCGACAAGGTAGGCTTGATCACGGCCAAGATTGAAGCCGGGGGCTAGCGAAAGACAGGGCTTGCTCCGGAGGATCATCTGCACTTCGGGCGCCGCTTAGACGCGAGGGCACCGGCAATCGCAGTCTGGTTTTACGTCTGTTCATGCATTTCTAGTCGTGAAACCGGGCTGAGAAGCACTTCTTCAGGATTCCTGGCAAGGGAGACTTATAAAGCAATGAAAAACTGCATCCGAGTGCTGGCGCTCGCGGCGGTTGGCTTGGTGTTGTTCTCTGGCGTTGGTTGCGACAAGCTGAAGGCCCGCGACCAACTCAACAAGGGCGTGTCATCCTATAAGAACGCCCGCTATGAAGAGGCCATCGCCCACTTCCAGCAAGCTGTAACCCTGGATCCAAAATTGCTGAATGCGCGTCTTTACCTGGCGACCGCACTGACCAATCAATACATCCCCGGCGTGGATTCAGACGATAACAACCGGGTTGGCCAGCAGGCGGTAGACGAGTTTAAGAAAGTGCTGGAGACGAATCCCGGTCATGATCAGAAGATCACCAGCCTGAAAGGCATCGCCTCGCTCTACTTCAACATGAAAAAGCTGGACTTGGCGAAAGAGTACAACCACAAGGTCGCGGAACTGGATCCTAACGATCCCGAAGCGTATTACTCGATCGGCGTGATTGACTGGACACAAACCTACGTGCCACGAATGGAAGAACGCGCCAAACTGGGGCTGAAGCCCGAAGAACCATTAAAAGACAAGAAGGTGTGCGCGGCGCTCAAAGACAAGAATTGGGCGAACGTGATGGATGGCATCGATGCGCTGGGCAAGGCGATGCAATTGCGTGACGAGTACGATGACGCCATGGCCTACATGAACCTGATGTATCGCGAAAAGGCGGACTTGGAGTGCGAAGATCCGGCGGCGCGTGCAGCCGATCTGAAGACTGCCGACGAATGGGTGGACAAGACTATGGCGGCCAAGAAAGCCAAGGCCGAGAAGGCAGCCGGGACAAGCAGGGCATCACCCTGGACCAGCCGAAGTAGTCCGTTCCTGATGGATTACGACCCCTTCCAGCCGGGAGGGGTTTTGCTTTTTAGCAACAAGACCCACAGATGTCTGAGCCATGTTCAAGAGAATCCTAATCGCCAACCGTGGAGAAATTGCAGTGCGGGTCATTCGCGCCTGCCGTGAGATGGGTATCACGTCGGTTGCAGTGTTCTCTGACGTCGATCGCGCTTCCCTGCACGTGCTAAAGGCCGATGAGGCCTATCCCGTTGGAACCGCGGCTGCAACCGAATCCTATTTAAACTTCAGCAAGATTTTAGAGGTTGCGAGGTTGAGTGGCGCGGACGCTATTCATCCCGGATACGGATTTCTCTCAGAGAATGCGAAGTTTGCCCAAGCTTGCTCCGATGCAGGACCTGAAGTTCATCGGACCCACCGCTGCCGCCATGGATGCGATGGGATCGAAAACCCGCGCCCGTCAGGCGATGGAGAAGGCTGGCATCCCGTTTGTACCGGGAACTTCACGCGGCTTGGATTCATTGCAGCAGGCGGAGCAAGTGGCAGATAAGATTGGCTATCCCGTCATGCTAAAAGCAGCGGCCGGTGGTGGTGGCAAGGGCATGCGGTTGGTGCATCAACGGGAAGATCTAGCGGCTGCGCTGGAGGGCGCCCGCAGCGAAGCTCAGCGGGCATTTGGCGATGGTGAAGTTTACATCGAGAAAGCCATCGTGAATCCCCGCCACATCGAAATGCAGATACTCGCCGATGAGCATGGGCACACGGTCTATCTCGGGGAACGCGAGTGTTCCATCCAACGGCGGCATCAGAAGGTGCTGGAAGAGTCGCCTTCCGTTGTGGTTGATGCCGACATGCGGCGGCGCATGGGCGACGTGGCTGTGCGCGTAGCAAAAGCTGCAGGCTATACCAATGCCGGCACCGTCGAGTTTCTGGTGGATCAGGAGAAGAATTTCTATTTTCTTGAAATGAATACGCGGTTGCAGGTGGAGCATCCGGTGACGGAACTGATCACGGGGCTCGATTTGGTTCATTTGCAAATTCGCATCGCGGCGGGAGAAAGCTTGCCGTTCCGGCAGGAGGACATCGCCATTCGCGGCCATGCCATCGAGTGCCGCATTTATGCCGAAGATCCCGAGCAGAATTTCTTCCCCAGCCCAGGAAAGATCACGCTGCTGACGGTACCGTCGGGGCCGGGAATCCGCGAGGACAGTGGCATGTACGAGGGTTGGACCGTGCCTATCGACTACGATCCTCTCCTGGCCAAGCTGATCAGCTACGGAACTGACCGACAGCAGGCAATTGAGCGGATGCGGCGCGCACTCGATGAATACTTTGTAGGAGGGATCAAGAGCAATCTTTCACTGTTCCGGCGAATCCTGGACGACAAAGACTTTGAAGCGGGCAAGATTGACACCGGCTATCTGGACCGATTGTTGAAGTCAGGTGCGAGTGAAGTTCAGAAGGTTGACGCTGAGATTGCGGTGATTGCTGCAGGCGTGTTCGCGATGCTCGACTCCGAGGGCATAGTCAACGGCCACGCGGCACCATCCGCGTCTGGCTGGAAGAGGATGGCAAGGGCCGAGGCGTTGCGAAGCACGGATTAGACGTGAAGACAATCGTTCAAATCGACGGCCAGGAATACCGGCTAAAACTGGAGCAGGCGGCTGGGGGCTGGAATTGTGTTCTCGACGGGCGCGAGATTGTGGTCGACGCCATGCTCCTACGGCCTGACGTGCTCTCACTGCGAATTGCCGGACGGACCTATGAGGTCAAGCGCGAAGCCGGTGTTTCTGGGACCCATTTGTGGGTCGGTCAAACCTCATACGCGGCCGAATGGCAAGATCCAAGGTCATTGCGCGGCCGCAAGAGAAGCACCGCGGATGATAAAAGCCCCAGGAAGCTGATCGCACCTATGCCAGGCAAGGTGATCCGTGTTCTGCTTCCGGAGAAGGCTGAAGTCGAGCCTGGTCAGGGCATCGTGGTGATGGAAGCGATGAAAATGCAGAACGAGATCAAGTCGCCCCGGAAAGGCACGATACAGAAAATCCTAGTGACCGAAGGCGCCAATGTGTCTGCCGGCGATGTGCTGGCGATTGTGGAGTAAGAAGGCGATGACTATTGAACGCCGTTGCCCTGCAAAATTTTCTCGGCGTAATAGTTCTCGACCTTGGCTTGATCGCGCAGGATCTCGTAGTAGGCCGATTTCAGAAGCTGTTCCCGGCGGTCGCGGAGTTGAGAGCGGACGGCTTCCTGCACTCTTGGGTCCGCCAGCTCGCGTTGTCCAGCGGGTTCCTTGGCAATCAGCTTCACCACCCGGAAACCGACCAGTTGTTTGGTCATGGGGTTCACGACTGTGATGATCGGGCTGTACTGACCCGGCTTGAGTTTCATCACTGTGTCACGAGTCACGGAATCGGTATTCTTCAGGGACGACTCGGGAGCGAAGCCCAGATCGCCGCCGTTGCCTGAAGTCTCGGGATCCTCGGACAAGTTCATGGCAATCGTGGCAAAGTCGTCGCCACTGTCGAGCCGGTTCAGAATCATCTGAATCTTCTTGCGAGCATCGGCTTCGTTCTGCGCCTTGTCGTTCTTTAGGTTGTGCACCTGAGGATTGGGGGCAGTGGTCACAAAGATGTGTGCCAGGTGGTACTGCGGTTCAATCAGATTGAATTCCGCTTTGTGGGCGTTGTAGTAGGCAGTAACGTCCTGATCGGAAATGTTGATCTTGGAAGTCACTTCCTTGTTGAGGACTTTGTCGACGGTGAGTGAACGGCGGAGATCGCGCTTGAAGTCATCCACCGTAATCTTCTTCTCGGTGAGCCGGGCGTCGAATTCTTCCTTCGTATAGGGCGACTTGATCTCGTTGAGTTTTCGTTCCACTTCATCGTCGGTGGCCAGCAAGCCGAGCTTTTCGGCGCGGCGCATGAGGATCTCGTTGTCAATCAGTTCACGCAGGATGCTGAGGCGCAAACTGGTGGCTTGCTCTCCGACCGGCTGCTGCTGTTGCGTTCCCGCGGTTTGGTTCTGGTAATACTTCTCTACATCCGAGCGATAAATCTTGCGGCCGTCCACTGAGGCAGCGACATCGTCGCCCACCTGCTTGGACCCGCACCCAATGCCGGCGGCGAGCAACAAAGCAATTACGAACGGGGTCAGCTTGTAATGAGATGGCCAGTTAGTCTTCACTCGATTTTTCTCCACACTCTTCTGCACGTGGTACTCCGCGCTACAGTTCCGCAGCCGTTCCCGCTCCAGCTACTTGCTGGACGGTTGAGACCCGCCAGGCACTGCCTGTGCGGGCTGAACAGGCACAGGGACACCCGCTTGTTGCAGGGCCGCATCCAGCACCGTACGGAATTCCGCCGCCGAAACGACTCCGTCTATTTCCTGCCCGTTGACGAAGATCGTGGGGGTAGCGTTCACACCCAGAGTGTCGCCCTCACGCAGCGAAGCCTTGATGGCGTCCTCGTTCTGCGCCTTGATGCAGGATTGCAGTTTAGTCTGGTCCAATTCGTGTTTCTGGCCCTGCAGCGTGGTCAAGCGGTCTAGCGCCGCGAATTGCAGGTCACGCGTTTGCCCAGCCGCGCTGATCTCCCGCTGATTGCTATGGAGGTAATCGGCCAATTCCCAGTAGGCGTCGCCGTTCTGGGCGGCCAAACAGTTGGCATCGACCGCGGCGTGCGTAGCCCAGGGATGAATCTCGGCCAAAGGATAGTCTTTGTAGACAAATTCCACCCGATCGCCATATTCCTTAAGCATCTCCGGGAACAGGGTCTGGTGCATGCGGGAGCAGAACGGACACTGGAAGTCGTCGTAATTTACCACGACCACCTTGGCGTCCTTCTTACCACGGATGGGGCGATCGCCAACGCTGATTTTCTTGACGTTCTCGGCATATGGATCCTTGGTGAGGTCCAGTTTGGTCATCCGCAACAGCGTTTTGCCGTCCTTGGAGAGCAGGAAATCGTAGTCGGCTTTCTTTTCAGGACTGTCCATGTGGACCGTAAGGGCGTCAAAACCGGCAAACTCGCTGGTGCGAAGCGGGCCCACTGTGATTTTCACCGCAGCCGGTATGGAATAGTAGCTGCGCACCTGACGCTCGATCCGCATTACCTGGTCGGGAGGCGCCGCCGATTGCGCGGAGCAACCCAGACAAACCAGCACGAGGACAAAAATAGAACGGCGCACGAACATCGTTAGAAACCGCCTGTATATTGGATGCAAAGCAAGATTATCTCACACGGAGCAGCATTCGCAGGGCTGGTCAATGTATTGTGCGCAAGAGGTGGAGCCGAATTGATGCTTGCGGTCATTCGATCCACAGCGAGGCCTTTAATACGTGGGAGGGTTCAAAATAATCTTTCCGCCCGTCTCAGATTCCCCAACGATCCCAGGTTGGCCAACGCGAAAGTAAATCGATATTGATTCTCATTACGCACCGACCCCAGATCAAAACGGCGGAATTCAACATTAAATCCGCAACAGTCCCAGTTGTAGGTGGCTTGCGCGGCTGCATACTGCAAGAATCCCAAATCCGCGTCGAAGCCGATGTTGGTGGCGGCGCTAAATCCCTGTTTGCCGGTATGGCCGTAACCCAGCAACAGACGGAACTGGTTGAAGGACTGTGGCAAAGGCGACGCGCTGGTATTTGCGGCTTCGGGGGGAACTTGGAGGAAAGCATCGCCTCCACCGAGCGTAAATGGGCCTAGCCGGTAATTGACCAGTACTGTGCTGGCGGTCATGTGACCCAGCGTGAAGTCATAGTCCATATCCCACTCGAGATCGGTCCTTGAGCTGGTCTGAATCCGCAGGCGTGAGATCAGCGGCGACAAATGGCGCGCCGAGCTCAGGAAGGCAATGCCGGTCAGATCAACCGTGCTGGCCAGAACATTGCTGCGTCCCGGGAACAGCGCACTTCCAAATGTAGGATTGAGAAAGTATTTTTGCGCCAGTTCCCAAGTGACCACCTCCCGCACCTGGGTTCCGTCCTCGCATGGCACATCGACAGGAGTTTGTTGCCGCTCCCATGGCACGGGGTTGCGAGGAGGTGTGCCTCCGATGAACAGGGACGGGATTCCTGGCTGGCCACAATCTGTTTTACCCGAAGTGCGCTTGGCGTAGAGGCGTTGCACTACGCTGTATCCCACTTCATCCGTGTTGCTGAGAATGTCGCGCTGATCGAAGCGAAGGATGTTTGCGAAGTTACTGACGCCGGTCACGTAAGTATAAACGGCGCGGGGTTCGATTACGTGCTTCCACTTGCGCCCCAGGAACTCACGACCAAAGGCCCGGCTGAGGGCTGGAGGACGCACTTCGAACGAAGCATCCAAAGACTTGCGGTTGATGTTGGCGGAAATCGCGAGCCTTTCGTCGTTCGAAATGCCCTGAAGGTGAAAAGTTCGAAGGTACTGCGTGTAGTCGGTGTCGCGGACAGAGATCTCAGGCCGAAAGGACCACCCGCCTGCCTGCAACGGCAGAGACAAATCCGGGCTGAAGTCGAAACGCCCGACCAAGGGAGCCGTACTGAAAGCGGGAGTTCCGCTGGAAGCGGGAGTAGCGTCAGAAGCGGGATCACTACGGGAGAGGCCTTCGAGCGCAGCGTCATACGACCAGTAGAAAGGAGACCGTCCCAGCGGCTGATCAACACTCGACAACTCTACTCCGGGGGCATGCAGGATGGTAATGACATCTCCGGGAGTCGAGCTCTCGAAATCCTGGTAGCGGTGCGCAGAGAAATTGTAGAAAAAGCCGCCGGTCGCGTTGGAGAGAAAAGCGTCGGATTTGACTTCAGAGTTAACGGCCTGGGTGAAGGTGTCGCTGAAAGCAAGGCGAAAGACGAAGGAACTCAGATAGTCGATGTCGGCGACGGCGCGAAAGTTGTGGCCCAACGGGCCCTCGGCTGTCAAATGTAATTCCTCACCCCCCTGATCCACATGGGGATCGCCAAAACCACGATCGAGCACGCTGAAATAGTTCAGATCCAAGAACGAGGTATCGCTCGGGCGGGCACGAAACTCACCCTGTGGCGCCCAACCTCGCTTGGAAAAGTATTCGGCCCCAATGTGGGCGTCCATGCTGCGATTGATCGCCCAGAACACCGATTCCCCGAAAATGACGCCTTTCGTGGAGGAATATCCAAGGTTGGGGATGAGAAAGCCGGTTTGCCGGGGCAGGGTCTGCGCTGGCAGCGTGGCAAATGGGAAATAAAGAATCGGGATGCCTTCGATGGCAAACGTGCTGTGATAGATTTTCGCGGTTCCACCGACCTCGACCACAACCTCATGGGCATGAAAGTCCCACTTAGGGCGTGGCAGGTTGCAGGTAGTCACGACACCGTCATAGACCTTGAAGTGGTCAGGCCCATTTTTCTCGACTGCGGACCCGGTGAAGACAAACGGATTTGAGGAAGTCAGCATGAGCCGCCGCCCGTGGAGTTGCATGCCAATGCTTCCCGTCACATTCTCGAACCTGCCTATCTCGGAACGCAGATTGTAGGTACCGCGGCTGGCTTGGATGTGTTCGTCGTTGGGCCCACCCTCGAGCACGACGTGCCCTACCGCCTTCGAGTCGCCGGTCGCGGAGTTGTAGGAGACTTCGTCGGCACGCAGGATGTAGGTTCCGTAGTGAATTTCGGCGTTTCCGTGCAATTGGTAGAGAGTGCCCTGCTTCTCCTGCTGAAGCGCTGTAATAGTAACGTCCTCCTCATGTACGGGCGGGTGTGTGTTGGGCAATTCCTGAGCGGTGTTAGGGGAAAGCAACTGGCTGGTAACTAGGGGAACAGCGAGTATCAGGTGACAGACGAACGTCGCCGTGATAAGAAATCGTGTGCGGGAACTCATCGGAAGCGCACGAACTTCCCCAATAACAACTCCAGTCTGGGGTACGGTGACGTTAGCACGGCGATGGCCTCACAGGCAAAGTTTGGAAGCTCTCCCAGCCCCGCAAATGTGGTCGGCTGGCTGCTGATTTCGACCTTGCAATGAAATCCTGGTTCCAACTCGATGCGGACTCCGCGCCCGGGCCAAACCCGGCGCTGACTGATCCTGAAGCATTCGATGTCAGCGAGCAGCAATTTGCCGCCAGCCTGGAAGAAAAATCGATCCAGCCCCCGCGATTTATTTTGGAATACGAAGAATCGCCAGACAGCCTTCGGGAAACCTCGGATGCGCCGCCAGTGGTGAATCAAAAGGACCCAGCCGAGGCGGAAGGAATGGATAGCAAAGAGGGACAACAAGTCCCAGCGATCGTGCTGGAAAGTCCTGGTCAACCGCCGGAACCGGATTCGTGGCGCCGGGAAGTAGCGGCCCGGGTCAATCACTATCGGGGCAAGCGTCCGCGGGTTCCTCGCTATCCATCGTTGCAATTGAGGTTTGAATCCGTTGAGCCTACCACGATTGCGCCGCCCGCCAGCAGCCGGACGAGGGAAATCACTACTTGCGGACAACTGGCAATCACCATGGATCCCGGGCCGGCTCCGGCGATTGAAATACAAGCAGAGCAACCAAGTGCCGCGCCAGATAGTGCCACCAAGATTCTGGAGTTTCCCCGTTCTTCGTTTATGCCGCCGGTTGTCTTGGACGAACTGGCGGAGCCGGTGTTCCACCGCCCGCGTATCCTGGAAGTACCCGAGGTCTTACCCCCGCCTCCTGCTCTCGGTGGCATTTCAATTGAGCCATCGGAGGAGCTTAAGGACGAACGAAGGCCAGGTTTCGAATTACCACTGAAGCCAGCACGGCTGACGCGGCGGATTCTGGCGGGCATGACGGATGCGCTGGCCGTCGTCACATCGTTCGCCGCTTTCGCTTACATATTCTTCCGGATCACATCTTTCGTCCCACCAGTGCGGCAGGGGATGGAGGTGACTGCGGCGCTGCTGGCGGGGTTCTGGGCAGCGTACCAGTACCTTCTGTTGACGCGCGCGGGAAGCACTCCAGGACTGAAATTGGCCAATCTGGAATTGAGCCGGTTCGACGGCCGCCCAGTTCCCCGAAGTCTTCGCCGCTGGCGGGTGCTGGCGTCGGTGCTTTCCGGGCTGTCGCTGGGCCTGGGATATGCTTGGAGCTTTCTGGATGAGGACGAACTATGCTGGCACGACCGCATCACACACACCTACATGGCCCCGAAGGCAGCGAAATCCCTCCCCGTCACTGATAAGCTCCAGCCCAATGTGTTAGATTTCTAAGTTTGCGTTCGTTCCGCCTACGCGGGCATGTCTTCTCCCACACAAAACGTCGCACGACCTGCGGTCAAGGTCTTCGTCGCCACTACGGTGATGCTGACGTTTATCTCTTTCTGGCGGGCGTCGGCCATCGTGCTCGCCGACCTGGCATCCTCGGCCTACTACGCCGGCGGCGACGCCGAGAAAGTCATTGGCAAGAGCGCACCCTGGTTCATTCTCGCGGTCATGCTGTTCAGCTATGCGGTGCGGGCGCTCTATATCGAATCCAGCAGCATGTTCGTGCGCGGCGGCGTGTACCGCGTGGTCAAGGAAGCCATGGGCGGCACTTTGGCCAAGATCTCGGTTTCTGCCCTGCTCTTCGACTACGTTTTGACTGGTCCCATTAGCGCTGTTTCCGCGGGACAGTACCTAGCAGGCTTTATAGGAGATATTGCCCGCTATCTGGGCCACCCCTTCCAGTCGTTTCCGGACAATACTTTCGCAGCCGCTTTCGCCTGCATCGTGGTTTGCTACTTCTGGTGGAAGAACATCCAGGGCATCCACGAGTCGAGCCAAAAGGCGTTGCAGATCATGATCATCACTACGGTGATGGTCGTCATTCTGATCGTTTGGTGCACCATCACGATTCTCCGGGGCCCCATCCACCTGCCGCCAAACCCGCTTCAGCCGGGGGTGGTGCCGATCACCCGGGAATCAATGGGCTGGCTGCATGGCACCTGGATCAGCCATTTGACCTGGATCATTCTGTTTGTGGGATTCGGACACTCTGTGCTGGCCATGAGCGGCGAAGAGACGCTGGCGCAGGTCAACCGCGAGATCGAGCATCCCAAGCTGAAGAATCTGGAGAAGACCGGGCTGGTGATTTTCATCTACAGCCTGCTGTTCACGTCTCTGGTTTCCTTCTTCGCAGTGATGATGATTCCGGACAAGGTCAGGCCCGATTACTTCGCCAATCTGATCGGCGGAATTGCCATGTATCTGGCGGGCCCGATCGTGCTCAAGCTGTTATTCCACGGGTTCGTGGTAGTGGTCGGAGTTCTGATTCTGGCCGGCGCCCAGAATACTTCCATCGTCGGCGCGAATGGCGTGCTAAATCGCGTAGCAGAAGACGGCGTGCTCACCGATTGGTTTCAGAAACCGCAACCCCGCTATGGCACCAGCTATCGCATCATCAACATGATTGTCGGCATGCAATTGCTAACCATCATCCTCAGCAAGGGCAATGTCTACGTACTGGCCGGTCTGTATGCGTTCGGCGTTATCTGGAGCTTTGCCCTGAAGTCGCTGGCGGTGCTGGTACTGCGTTACACCGAGCCGCTCAACCGTCAATGGAAGGTGCCGGGGAACTTCCACCTATTCGGCAAGGAAGTACCGGCGGGATTGATCGTGATCTCCGCCGTGCTGCTCACCACCGCCTGCGTAAACTTGCTCACCAAAACTGAAGCCACCATTGCTGGTGTCAGCTTCAGCGCGGTATTTTTTGCTATATTCGCCTATTCCGAACATAAGGTAACTCAGGCTCGGCACGGCAAGCCGGAGAATCTGGATCAGTTCCGGGTGTACGGGAACCAGGAACTGGGCAGCGGGGCACTAGGGGTTCGTCCGGGGAATGTCTTGGTGGCTGTCCGCGACCCGCGGAATCTCTACTACTTGAATGACGTTCTCCGGACTACCGATACGTTGCGGCAAGATGTGGTGGTGATGACGGCCCGTCTCTATCATCGTGAACATACGTTCAGCGGCAGCGCCGTGGTGGAAGCGTCCAGCGTCTTCGATCATTATGAGCAGGAGCTATTTACTGCGGCAGTAGCGGTTGCGGAAAAAGAAGGCAAGCCAGTCTCACTCCTGGTGGTACCGGCGGCCGACGTCTTCGAGGCAATTATCCTGACCGCGCAGCGGCTGGATTCGAGTCGCATCGTCTGCGGGCTTTCTAACAAGCTAACCACTGATGAACAGGCCAAACTCACCGGGGATGCATGGGAAAAGCTGCCCGAGCCGCGGCCGCGTCTCACAGTCGAAGTCCATGAGCCCAATGGAAAGCTCCATGAATACCTGCTGGGACCGCACGCCCCGCGAATGCGCCCACAAGACCTGGAGCTGATGCACAGTCTTTGGCGCGAGATCACTTCCGACCCCAAGTATGCCGGAGCGCATCACTACCACATTGTGGCGTTAGCGCTGGAAGAATTGAAGCGTGAACTCACCACCGATCAGCGAGCCGAACTGTTGGCAAAGCTGCTGGATGAAATGCATCGCGACCTGCCGGAGTGCTAAGCGGACATGGGCACAGGATCGCCTTACTTGCCTGACTGAAGCCGGCCCTGAAGCAGCGAATCGCACTCCTGCTTGAGCAAAGCAAGCAGTTGGTCCATGTGCTCAGTTCGGGTACGGAAGTTTACGGGGTTGATGCGGAACCAGGTCTTCCCTTTCAGTCTGTGGTCGAAATCCAAAATCGTCCTCCCCGCTCGACTCTGCGCGCTACTTCCGCATGGAGCTCCTTCGATTGGGCTTCGTCCGGTGTCCAACTTCTCGAAATTCGTTAGGGTTCATGGTGCCGCCTGAGTTTTCAGTTTAGCCGTTTTTATGTAGGATGCCTTCCAAGGCGCCTCGCAAATCCGGATGCTGGAACTTATATCCGCTCGACGCCAGCTTTGACGGTTGTACCCTTTGGCTGGCTAGCAAGAGTTCATCCGCCATCTGACCGAAGGCGAGGCGGGCGGCGAATGCCGGCATGGGAAGAACTGCGGGACGGTGCAGCACCGAAGCCAGGGTCCTGGTGAATTCCGCGTTGCGGACGGGATGGGGCGCAACCATGTTTACTGGGCCGCGGATCGAATCATTAGTTAGCAGGTGCTCTATGGCACCGACCTCATCGCACAAATCTATCCATGACATCCATTGGCGACCGTTTCCTATATTCCCGCCAACGCCCATGCGGAACGGTGGCAGCATTTTCGCTAAAGCTCCACCAGCGGCGCTGAGGACGATACCAGTACGAATCTGCACGTCGCGGATTCCGGCATTCTTCACAGATTGCGCGGCCGCTTCCCATTGGCGGCAAACTTCTCCGACGAATCCCTCTCCCGGCGGACTATCTTCCCGCAAACTCTCTTCGCCGCGATCCCCGTAATATCCGATGGCCGAGGCGCAGATAAAAACTCGCGGACGTTGCGGGGCCTTGGTCAGAGCATTCGCCAAATGCCGTGTGACAGGAACGCGGCTGTCGATGATGCGACGCTTCTTCGCTTCGGTCCAGCGGCCAACGATGGATTCTCCCGCGAGGTGAACGACGTCGTCGAAACCGGAGACGGATTCCGGTGCCAACGGTTCAGTAGGGTTCCACGAGATCTGATCTGGTATCTTCACCGGGCCGCGGACCAGGCGCCTCACTTCGTGACCGGCGGCACGCAAGGCATGAACCAGAGCACTTCCGACCAGCCCAGACGAACCACTGACAAGAACCTTCAGAGACATCGAGTGTGCCTCCGATAACTCTATCAGGTCAATTGACAGACAAACCCACTGGGATCTAACTGCCTGACTGTAGATCACTTGCCGCCTTGGAATAGCCGCCGACGGGCTGCATCGCTGGCCGCTGACGGTATAATTCAACGCAAGGACGGCCGCTCGCACCGCGCTTTCAATCCCTTTCGGCGGCCTCAGTCCAACATGGCGACCCTGCGCGAACAGATCGCGACCACCACACTCACGGTGACCAAGTTCCGCGAGTTGATGCGTAACCTGCGCGCCAATCGCCCCAACGACGACCTGGAGTTGGTGCAAAAGGCCTACGAATATTCGCAAAAACATCATTCCGGACAGACCCGCGCTTCGGGCGAGCCTTATCTGGTGCATCCCCTGGGCGTAGCGTTGGTGCTGGCGGAAATGAAGATGGATCCAGTAGCGATCGCTGCCGGCTTACTGCACGATTCCGTAGAAGACACCTCGGTCACGATCGTCGATATCCGCAAAGAGTTCGGCGAACAAGTCGCCCACATCGTCGAAGGCGTCACCAAGATCAGTCAGATTGACTTCGCCTCCCGCGAAGAGCAACAGGCGGAAAATCTCCGCAAAATGATGCTGGCCATGGTGGACGACATTCGCGTGGTGCTTATCAAGCTGGCCGACCGCCTGCACAACATGCGCACCCTCGAACATCTGGAGCCGGAGCGGCAACAAAAGATCGCCAAAGAAACACTGGAGATTTATGGTCCTATCGCCCACCGGCTGGGCATGGGCAAGATTCGTGGTGAACTCGAAGACCTGGGTTTCCGCTACTTGGATCCCATCACCTACGAACAAGTCCAGCATGCGGTAGAAGCACGCAGGAAAAAAGGTGAGCAGTTCCTGTCCCGGGTGGGACAAGTGTTGCGGGACAAACTGAAAGAGGCGGGTATCACGGCTGAGGTGGAAAGCCGCATCAAGCGGTTATTCAGCATTCACAAGAAGCTGGTGCGGCAGAAGATCAATGTGGACCAGGTTTACGATCTGTATGCCATGCGGGTCATCACGCAATCCGTGCAGGATTGCTATGCCGTTTTAGGCATCGTGCACAACGTGTGGCGCCCGGTGCCGGGGCGCATCAAGGATTTCATTGCGATGCCCCGGCCCAACTTCTACCAATCACTGCACACTTCGGTGATTACCGAGGACGGTACCCCATTCGAGCTTCAGATTCGCACTGAAGAGATGCATCGCATGGCGGAAGAAGGAATCGCAGCTCATTGGAAGTACAAAGACGGTCCAGTGTCGGCCCAGGATGAGCAGCGCCTGGCTTGGCTGCGGCAGGTGGTGGAATGGCAGCGGGACGTATCCGACCCGACGGAATTTCTTTCCACGCTGAAGATCGATCTGTATCCCGAAGAGGTCTATACGTTTACGCCCAAAGGAAAGGTCGTGGTGCTGCCACGGGAGGCAACACCGATCGATTTTGCATACTCCGTCCACACTGAAGTGGGACACAGTTGCGTAGGCGCCAAGGTTAACGGCCGGATGGTGCCATTGCGGCACCGGCTGCACAGCGGGGACATCGTCGAGATCATCACCCAGCCTGCGCACAAACCCAGCCGCGATTGGCTGGGAGTGGTCAAGTCTTCGCGGGCGCGGCATAAGATTAAGCACTGGCTGAATATTCATCAGCGGGAACGCGCGGTGGAGATCGGTCGCAAGCTGATTGAAAAAGAGGCGCGCAAGTATCGCGTGCCACTCAAGGAAATCAAAGACGTGGAACTGCAGAAGATCGCCTCCGACTATGGCTTGGGCCAGCCCGATGATCTGATGGCAGGAATTGGCTACGGAAAGTATTCAGCGCGGCAGATACTGGCTCGGCTGGCTCCCGCGGCGGGAGAACCCGTGGAAACCGCCGATGGCGACAAATCCAGCGGCCTGGCCAGCGTGGTGCGAAGGGTTTTCGGAGGAGACAGCAACAATAACGCCATCCGCGTGAAGGGTCAGGGTGACCTGCTGGTGTACCGCGCGCGCTGTTGTAACCCGATTCGCGGCGAAGCCATCGTCGGTTACGTTACCCGGGGCAAGGGCGTGGCTGTGCACGCTCAAAGCTGCCCCAACGTGGTTAACCTGATGTACGAACCGGAGCGCCGCATCGACGTGGAATGGGCGGGAGACGAAGCAGCGGCGGGTTCGTATCCGGTGAAAATCACGGTCTTTTGTGATGACCGCTTCGGAATGCTGAAGCAAATCACGTCCGTCATTAGTGACACCAAGACCAACATCCGCAACGTGGAAGCTCGCACCTCCAACGGTCAGGGCAATATCGATGTTATTCTCGACATCATCGATCTCAAGCACTTGGAAAACATTATTACCGGCGTCCGCAAGATTCCAGGGGTGCATGACGTGCAGAGGTTGCAGAAGGTCTAGGGTCGTTCGTCGACGGTCGTTGGCTAAGCCGCTAAACAAAAGACATCAGCGTTAATCTGCGTTGATCAGTGGCGATAAGATTTTGGAGGATTCATGCGTGATGTAATCTCGACGAAAGATGCTCCTCAGGCGATTGGGCCGTATTCGCAGGCCATTCGGGCGAATGGATTTGTGTTTGTATCGGGGCAGGTGGCGATTGATCCGGCGACTCAACAAGTGGTCGGGACAGATGCCGCGGCCCAAACCGATCGTGTGTTCAAGAACCTGACTGCCATTCTGAAGGCGGCAGGGACGGGCCCTGAGAAAATCGTCCGCTCGACCGTGTTCCTCAAGAATATGGGGGATTTTACCGCGATGAATGAAGTGTATGGGCGGTATATCCCTTCGACTCCGCCAGCGCGATCAACAGTTGAGGTAGCACGCCTTCCCAAAGATGTGCTGGTCGAAATTGATGTGATCGCCCTGGCATAGGAATCGGCAATTGGCGATTTCCCTCCGGCAATTTAGAATTCAAGCTCAGTTCCAGTTCATGATGAATCGAAAATAGGGAGAATAATTGATGCTGAAACTTACTCTTCTCATGGCAATTCTCACACTGACCGCCGCTTTCGCCTGGGCGCAGGGCAGCTCCAAGAAACCGGATACCAGCGCACCCACCAAAGTGACGGGCGACGGCACCAAACTGCCCGATGGCTTGCAGTATTGGGACATCAAGGTCGGCACCGGGGCTGCCGCTCAGCCTCACCAGACGGTCAAAGTTCACTACACGGGATGGCTGACCAACGGAAAGAAGTTCGACAGCTCCGTCGACCGCGGCCAGCCGATTTCATTCGGCTTGGACCAGGTCATCAAGGGTTGGGGTGAAGGCGTTCCGGGGATGAAGATTGGCGGTAAGCGGCAATTGCGTATTCCGCCCGACCTTGCCTATGGGCCGAACGGTCATCCGCCGGTAATTCCGCCGAACTCAACGCTGATCTTCGATATTGAGTTGCTGGGTGTGGAGTAGGTTCTTTACCACAGAGGGCACGGAGGAACACAGGGAAATAGACCTCTCTGTGGTACCCGTGCCCTCTGTGGTTAGTTTTTTAAGCCTTGACCACTTTGCCGCTGCGAATGCAGGAAGTGCAGGCGCGAATACGCTTGGTGGCGCCATCGACTTTGGCGTGTACGGGGCGCAGGTTGACGTTCCAGCGCCTGCGCGACACGTTGTGGGCGTGGCTGATTGCATTTCCAAACAGCGGCTTCTTGCCGCAAATATCACAAACTTGTGCCATGACTGCTCCGGGTAGGATCAGAAATCCGAGTGCAAAGTATAGATTTTACCGGAGTTGAGGTGGTTTCGGCAATGGGTACAACCCAAACCACAGAGAGCACAGAGTTTCACAGGGGAGAGCATTGTCCTGTGTTCCCCTGTGCCCTCTGTGGTGAGAACCTAGTGGGCTAAAGTCCATTCTCCAACCAAGCCCAAGATTTCCGGGGTTTGCGGGTCCCACAGCGTGGTGTGGGGTACATCGGAATAAACTTCGAAGCGTTTGTCGGTTGAGGCAGACAGTTTCTGGAAGATTTCGCAGTCGCGCTGGCTCACCACGCGATCCTTTCCGCCTTTGATCATCAGAATCGGCACCCGAACCTCGGGCGCGATCTTGCGCTTCCATCCGAAAATGAGACGCTGTATGTCGAGCAAATATCCGAAGTTGGCTTTTTTGTAGGCCAGCGGATCGGCGCGACGGGCAGCAATCCACTTTGCATCACGTGAGCTTTCGTCGAGCCGCTTCCCTACCAGGTCAATTACTGGCTTGCGGTGCCCCAGCAGGAAGTACGGCAAGAGTAGCGCGCTTTCGAGGTTCAGGAGCTGTCTGCTATCGACGTAAAAAGCCGGGGCCAACAGAACCAGGCCGGCGAGTTGGGCGCTGTCTTTGGCGAAATCGAGCGCGTAGTTGCAGCCCATGCTATCGCCCATGAGAAAGACCTTGGCGTGCGGTTGTTGCCGCTTGACGAAGTCCACGATGGCGGTAACGTCCTGCGCCACTGCGAGGGCTCTGCCGGTATAGCCGCGGGAGCCACAGGAAAGACCGTGGCCGCGAGCATCGAGGCCGTAAACGGCGATGCCGCGCGGATTTAGGGCGTCGGCGATCACCTTGTAAGGCCCGCTGTGGTAGCCAATGCCGTGCAACACAATCACCACCCGGCCATTCCACGCCTCGGCTGGCCAATAGCGGTAAAAGAGACAGGTGCCGTCGGCGGAAGTGAGTGTGCCATGCTGGTCGGCGATGGGATCGCCTAGACGGTAACCGTCTGCGGTGGAGCGAACTTGGGGCGGCATCTGCGCCGCGATGTCGGCGGAAGTGGACATTAAGTAATTATGACTCAGGCGGGGGGCTTATGGGTTAATACCACGCGACGAGGGGTAACGGCGGTTACAAGTTGGGTACGGCGCTTCGGAGATGCGATACTTGAAGAGATGCCCTCCACCGACCCAAAATCCGTAAAAGTGAACCTGACGACGGGCACAGGTGTGGACATTGAATGGAAAGACGGTCACCTCTCGCACTATGCGTTCCCGTATCTGCGAGATGCTTGCCCTTGCGCGCTTTGTGACGAGGAACGCGGCAAAGCTGGCCGGGAGCCGGGAGAGCCTCCGAAAACCGCACCTGGGGCGCTGCCCATGTTCAAGGCCGCGGCCAGACCGGAGTCCGCCGACGCCGTGGGCAAATACGCTATTAAGTTCCATTGGAACGACGGCCATGAGTTGGGGCTTTATTCCTGGCAGTTCTTGCGCGATTGGTGTCCGTGCGAGGAGTGCCAGGCGGCGAGGGCAGTGAAAGCAGGATGACTTTTCTCTCCCAACTCAACCCGCAGCAGCGCGAGGCGGTGGAAACTACCGAAGGGCCGGTGCTCATTCTGGCGGGCGCTGGGAGCGGCAAGACGCGTGTCATCACCTACCGCATCGCCTATCTGATCGAGCACATGGGCGCGATGCCGGAGTCCATTCTGGCGATGACTTTCACCAATAAAGCTGCCTCCGAGATGGTAGAGCGCGTGGATAAACTGGTAGGCGGTCTCTCGATCGCCAAGCCGGTCATTTCGACATTTCATTCTTTCTGCGTGCGCTTGCTGCGGCGAGACATCGAAGCGCTGCGGATTCCCTCCTCCACACCCGGCGCTCCGCCGATTGGCCTGACTAAGAGCTTTGTGATTTACGACGAAAGCGATCAGCAGCAGCTGGTCAAGTCCATCATGAAGCGCCTCGGCATCGACGACAAGCAGACCACGCCGCGCTCGGCGCTCGGTCACATCTCCTGGGCTAAGAATCACATGCTGGATCCGCAGGAAGCTTATCTGCAATCAGCCGACCCCAAGACCGAGCGCGTGGCGCATATTTACGCTGAGTACAAGAAAGACTTGGCCAAAGCCAACGCCCTCGACTTCGACGATCTGCTGCTTGAAGCGGTACGGCTGCTGAAGGCCGTGCCCACGGTTCGCGACTACTACAACCGGCGCTTTCAATACATCATGGTGGATGAATACCAGGACACCAACCGTCCGCAGTACGAGTTGATGCGGCTGCTGGCCGGGGACCGGCACAACATTTGTGCGGTAGGCGATGAAGATCAGTCGATCTATTCCTGGCGGGGCGCGGACATTCGCAACATTCTGGAGTTTGAGGCCGACTTTCCCGAGGCCAAGATCGTTCGCCTGGAAGAAAACTATCGCTCGACGCAGAACATCTTGCAGGCGGCGTCGGCGGTGGTGGCGAACAACATCAGGCGCAAAGGCAAGAACCTGTGGACTGCGCGCCAAGGCGGCACCAAGATCGGCTACTACGAAGCTCCGGATGGCGAGAATGAAGCCCTGTTCGCCGCCGACTATCTTGCGAAATATTTGCGTGAAACAGTCGAGCGCGGCGAAAACGGGCGGGCGGCGGTGCTATATCGCACCAACTCGCAGTCGCGGCTGTTTGAAGAGGCCATGCGCCGTTATCAGTTGAAGTATCACGTGGTGGGCGGGTTTTCGTTCTATGACCGGGCCGAAATCAAGGACCTGATCTCCTACTTGAAGCTCGTCCACAACGTAGACGATTCGATCGCGCTACTGCGCGTGATTAACACACCAGTGCGCGGGATCGGCAGAACCACCATGGAGACGGTGGAGCAGATCGCGCTCGAGACCGGAGTGTCTTTGTGGGGAGCGATTGGGGAAGCAATCCGGCGTCAGCTTCTTCCGCAGCGGGCAGTGGCTGCGCTCAAAACCTTCCGCAGTTTGATTGAAGATGGACGGGCGATGCTGGCGGGGAGCTATGGGGAGGGGTTGGAGGCGACAGCGAAAGCGGCGGAGCTTCGCTCAGGGCACGCTCAGGCGGCTGTCCCCACGCCGGCTGAGGAGATTGACGAGGAAACGGATTTCGACCCGGAGAATTTCAGCTTCGATTTTCACCCAGCTGCCGACAGTAGCGCCGGCGACCCGCCGGCTGTCGAGGCGATCTCTGCGGAACCCTTTCGCGCTCCCGGCAGCGCAGCCAACACGGCTGAACTTCTCAAATTCCTCATCGACCGCACCGGCTACATCAAGCAACTGGAGGAAGAAGACACGCCAGAGGCGTATTCGCGCATCGAGAACCTGCGCGAGCTGGTGAATGCCGCGATGGATTCGCGCGACCGAGGCGAGACGCTTGACCAGTTCCTCGATCATGCCGCATTGGTAAGCGATGCCGATGCCTACGATGAACGCGCGCAGATTACGTTGATGACCCTTCATGCCGCCAAAGGGCTGGAGTTTCCGCTGGTGTTTCTGTGCGGATTGGAAGAAGGGTTGTTTCCGCACTCGCGGACTTTCTTGCAGCCGGACGACATTGAGGAAGAGCGACGGCTGTGCTACGTCGGCATGACTCGGGCGATGGATACTTTGATATTGAGCCGTGCGGTCTATCGCCGGCGTTATGGGACGGACCTGCCGGAAGCCAGCGTGCCATCGCGATTTCTGGAGGAGATTCCTCCCCAATTGGTAGAGGAGTTGGGAGCATCGCGCAGAGCTCGCGTGGGGACGGGCGCCTTCGCCCGTCCAACGGGGCGAGACCCCGCAGTTCACGATTCAGACCATGCCCCCCACTACGCTTACGAAGATGAAGATCAAAGCGCGAACTGGACTGCGGGCGGCCAGCGGAAGTCCGCTCCGGTCGCGTATTCCGGACGCAACTACAATTCGATCGAGAACATTGCTGAATTTTTCGCATCGCGGGGCAAGAAGTTCAGCGTCGCCAAGCTCCCGGTTGAAGAGCCCAAAGGCAGGAAAGGTTTCCGGCCGGGACAAAAGGTACGGCATCCGAAATATGGGGAAGGTACGGTATATCAGCGAGAAGGAGAAGGTGAGGAAGCTAAAATTACGGTACAATTCCCTCGCTTCGGTTTGAAGAAGCTGGTGGAGAAGTACGCGCAGTTAGAGCGAGCTTGACGGCCACAACCACCACAAATATAGGAGAAACAGACAGCACTCATGGCAAATACATCAAAGTTAACCAAAGAAGAACGCAAAAAGTCCAAACGCGCGTCGCGCAAGAAGCAAAAGACGGAAAAGCCGCTGAAACCGCGGGAGTACGCACGCGGTTCCAAGAAGAGCAAAGTGAAGAAACTGGTGCGCGGTCAGGCGAAGCGGTAAGGCAGCAATTGGCACATAGCACTTGGCATTCCGCCAGTTTAAGCGTCCTGGCGATGCCAGGTGCATGTGCGTTACAACAAGAGGCTCTTTGGCACAGCCACCATTCAGCGAACGAACAACTGTGATCATCCGCACGTCGGAGGTGCAGCTTTTCTGCTGCAAGTCGATCGACAAGCTGATCTCGGATTCGGAAGAGCCGGAGCGCCGATTAAAGAAAACTCTGGGCCCGGTTTCACTGACTGCCCTGGGCATCGGTGCGGTGATTGGTTCCGGCATTTTTACTGTTATCGGAACAGCCATTGGCGGCCAGAGGTTTGATACCTCCTCGATTCTTAACGCCCCGCTGCTCGACTATCTGGTCAGACATCACGCCACTCAAGGAAGGCCGGGCGCTGGGCCCGCACTGGCGCTGTCCCTCATCCTGGTGGCGATCGTCTGCGCCTTTACTGGCCTCTGCTATGCAGAACTGGCGTCGATGATTCCCATCGCCGGTAGCGCCTACACTTACACCTACGCCACCATGGGCGAATTGGTGGCGTGGATCATTGGCTGGGACTTGATTTTGGAATACGCAGTCAGCAACATGGCGGTGAGTGTGGGATTTGCCGCCCACCTGGTGGGCATGTTTGACTGGTTTGGCTGGCACCCGGCTTTGCGTTGGATATCGCCCGCTTATCTTCCAGGAGGGCTCACCAACCTGAAGGGCGATATGCTGTATGCGCCAGGTTTGCACTTCGGGTTCAATATTCCCGCCTTTCTCATCGTGATGCTATTGACGGTTGTGCTGGTGCGCGGTATCCGCGAATCTGCGGAAGCCAACAACGTGATGGTGATTCTGAAGATTGCCGCGATTCTGGCATTCGTCATCGTGGGAGCACAGTACATCAATCCGAAACTCTGGCATCCGTTCGCACCAGAGGGCTGGTCCGGCATCCTGACTGGCGGATCGATTATTTTTTTCACCTACATTGGCTTCGACTCGGTTTCGACCGCGGCTGAGGAAGCACGCAATCCACAACGCGACCTTCCCATCGGAATCATTGCCACGCTCGTGGTCTGCACCCTCCTCTATGTGGGTGTCGCTATCGTTCTCACCGGACTGGTGCCATGGCAGGCAGTGCGAGACGACGCTGCTCCGGTGGTGAACAGCATGAAGATGCTGGCGGCCAGGACCGGATCAAACACCCTGAACTGGATCGAATTGGGTGTTCTTTTCGGCGCCATGATGGGCATGATTTCGTCACTGCTGGTTTTCCAGCTCGGGCAGGCGCGGGTGTGGTTCTCAATGTCACGAGATGGCTTACTCCCCAAGCTGTTCGGGCGAGTGCATCCCCGTTATCGCACGCCGGCGACCGCAACTTGGATTGCGGGATTTCTAGTCGGCGTGCCAGCTGGATTTCTGGACATTGGCACGCTCTCCGATCTTTCGAACATCGGAACGCTTTTTGCTTTTGTATTGGTGTCGGTGGGCGTGATCATATTGCGGTATCGCGATCCGGGCCGGCATCGCGGCTTCCGTGCCCCCGGCGGGATTGCGGCCCCGGTGCTGAGCGTCTTGTTTTGTGTCTTGTTGATGTCCGGCTTGCCGATTTTGACTTGGCTACGCTTCTTCGCGTGGCTGATTATTGGCCTGACCATCTATTACCTCTATAGCCGGCATCACAGCGAGTTTGCTGGGAAGAGTTAGTCGTGCTGCCACTCGAATCTCCGCGCCCGAGTCTTTTCATTTTATCTCTCCCCAAAGCTGAGCTGCATCTGCATCTCGAGGGGACGATTGATCCGGCAACTTTACTCGAATTGCGAAAGGGTCACGGCAAAGAGAGCACTCTCGCCGAAGTAGAACAGCTTTACCAATACAAAGACTTCGCTGGCTTTCTGATGGCGTTCAAAGCGGTCACCGAAGACCTGCAAACTCCCGCGGATTACGAACTCGTCGTTTACGGTCTAATGCAAAAGCTTAAAGCGGAAAATGTGTTGCACGCTGAGGTTTATGTGTCGGTGGGCGTGAACCTCTGGCGCAAACAGGATTTTGCTGCGATCTTCGAGGGTCTCGAACGGGGACGCGAGCGCGGGGAACGGGATTTCGGAGTCTCGTTGCTGTGGATTTTTGATGCCGTGCGCCAGTTCGGAGCGGAGAAAGCGAAGAATGTGGCGGAACTAGCGGTTAGGTACAAAGGTCGCGGAGTGGTGGGATTCGGAATCGGCGGCGACGAAGCTAAAGCCGGGCCGGAGCTGTTCCGTGAAGTCTATGCTTACGCGGCGGACAATGGCCTGCGGCTGACTGCCCATGCGGGAGAATCAGCAGGGCCGGATTCGGTGTGGGGCGCGATGAATCTTCGCGCGGAACGCATCGGCCACGGCCTGACTGCCTCGCATGATGCAGAGCTCGTAGAAGAATTATCGAGGCGACAGATTCCAGTGGAAATCTGTATCACCAGCAATCTGCGCACGGGGGTGTGTTCGGCGATTGCGGAGCATCCGGTGCGACGCTATTTCGATCAGGGAATTATGGTCACGCTGAACAGCGACGATCCTGCAATGTTTGGGACAACATTGGCCGGCGAGTATCAACTGGCCCAGGATGCCTTCGGCTTCACCGACGAGCATCTGCGGGAACTGGCGCGGAATTCGTTTGAAGCGTCGTTTCTGCCGGCCGAAAAGAAGCTGCAATTCTTGAATCTGTTCGACTCTGTGGCGGCGCGATCATAGGCCTGCATCTGACTCTCATTTTCTTCAACTCCGCTGGCCAGTGGACTACGACGCAGAGCGGCGCGGACTCTTCCTCTTCGGCCAGGTTCACCATTAAGCGTCGCCCGTCTGGCGAAACGTCATACGGCATTCCGATTCCGGACACGCTGGCCTGGAATAGCCGCTGCGGCGTGCCCACGCGATAAACTTCACCCCTGCCGCCAGCGCCTAGCGGCGATTGTACTTCATAGGGACCGAGCTTGGTGCAAGAGGTAAGGGCCATCCGTGGCCGCAATTATAGCTCCAAGGGGACAACCCGCTTACTTTGTTTGCCAAGCCGTTCGCCCCACCAAACCCGCTGAACGCTGCCAGAACAATGCACTTACCCGCTCTGTATGCTCTAATGAAAACAGCAATCTCATGCCCTCTGCCAGCACAATTCTGCGCCGCCGCGTGAAGGCGCTCTACCGGAACGTCCGGGGAGCGAAGATGATGGCTAAGGCGCTGGCTTCGACCGAGCATCCGCTGCTGGCGCATATTATTCCCATTCGCCGCTGCAATCTTTCCTGTACTTATTGCAACGAATTCGACGATTTCTCTAAGCCGGTGGAGACCGAGGAAATGTTCCGCCGGGTAGACAAGTTGGGCGAACTGGGCACGGCCGTGGTCACCATCAGTGGCGGAGAACCGTTGCTGCATCCCGAGCTCGACGAGATCATCCGACGCATACGCAAGAACGGAATGATTGCCGGACTGATCACCAATGGCTATTTCCTGGTTCCGGAGCGCATACAACGGCTGAACCGGGCGGGCCTCGAGTGGCTGCAGATTTCAATCGATAATGTCACTCCCGATGATGTGTCGAAGAAAAGCCTGAAGGTTCTGGACAAAAAGCTCGAAAACCTCGCCGAGTATGCTGATTTTCACGTGAACATCAACTCAGTGGTGGGTGGCGGGGTATGCAATCCGCAGGACGCGCTGACCATCGGCAAACGCGCGCTGGAACTGGGATTCAGTTCGACGGTGGGAATCATTCATGATGGCACCGGTCAATTGCAGCCTCTGGGAGGCGAAGAGCGGCGGGTGTATCACGAGATGAAGTCGCTCGAGAAAAGCAGCTTCACGCGCATCAATGCTTTCCAGGACAACATCGCGCAGGGGCGTCCCAACCAGTGGCGCTGCCGGGCCGGGTCGCGCTACCTATACATCTGCGAAGACGGGTTGGTGCACTACTGCTCGCAGCAGCGCGGCTATCCCGCGATTCCGTTGGAGAAATACACGGCGCAAGATTTGCGCCGTGAGTACCTGACGGAGAAATCCTGCGCACCGCATTGCACGGTGTCGTGCGTGCACCAGGTGTCGATCTTCGATTCCTGGCGGGCGCCCCAGCACGCAGGAGTTACATCCGCGGAGTTGGTACAGCTCAAGTAGCGCCGACGCGGCTGTCGTGGAGGCGTCCCGCCTCTACCCCAGGGACAACCTGCACTCGCGACAACCGCGGGGATGCCCGGCGCTACAAACCCCTATTTCTTCTTCGCGGTAGGCGGCAGCAGGCCATTCAGCCGCAGGTACATCGCGGCAGCTCCGTAGTGGTCGGCGCAAGAGCTTGCGAAAGCGATCAGCGCCCACGCCCGGGGCTGATCTTTCCCGCTGTAATCTTTGATGGGATCGGCGAGCTTCGAATCGTCCACCTTGTCCAGAGCAGTTCCGCAGAAGGTGAACGAATCCTTCACCGCAGCCAGTAGCTTGTCTTTGCTGTCGGTATCCTTCAATTCTGATTTCGGTTCCGGGACCCCGGCAGCGGTCGAACAAAAGTAATTGTTCGATTCAATAATGTGGAGTGTCAAATGCCCGAAGGTCTCTTGCTCGGGCGTGGGCTTGAATCCAAACTTGTCTGCCGGCATCTCTTCAATCGCCGCAGTGATGTTCTTTTGCCGACCGGCCAGCATGCCTTTGACCACGTCGGTGACAGGGTTCTTGGTCTGGGCGAACAACATTCCGGACCAGACGAGGAAGATACAGCCGAAAAATACTGGTTTCATAATGCCTCCAATGTAGTCCTTTGACGTTCCTAAATCGTTTAAGACAGCAGCGCTGAAAATCCAGCAGCCCCTAGGGTAAATACAACGTACCAGCTGAAGACGATCGTCATTGCCGTCGAGCGCTTCACCTTGCTCACACAGGTGAAGGCAATCGCAGTCAAAATCAGGGTCCAGATCATGAAAACGTCGAGCGCAGTGGCCACGCTGTAGAGAAACGGTGAATTCCCTGGAGAAAGAAAATAACCCGGATTAGTCGCGGCGGGATTCTGCAAAGCAAAGGAATCGGGGTCGGCTCCAGCCATGATCGAAACTGACGCCAGAACGCTCTTGAGCAGAAATGGCAGGCTGGCGTACATCACAATGGCAAGCGAAGTCTTGAACTTCACCGCAGCGCCCGCGGCGAACTTAAATGTAGCAAACAGAACGGCCGCGATGATCAGGTTCCAGAGCAGAATCACGACCGGATATGCGTATAGAAAATAGCTTAGACCGGTGGCTTGCCGGGTGATGGCCTGGCTACGCTGGTCTGGCGGCAGCTGCTCCATTTGACGCGTAGCCTTTGGGGACACCTGAATCTGGTTCTCGACTACCTTCCGGTAGCCAATTTTCTGACCTACCAAATAGAAGAAGGCTATGGAGACGACCGAGAGCAGCAAAAACGGCGCCCACCAGCTTGCGCTGCGGCGAAGATCAGTAAAGGTCTCGCCCGGCGCGATAAAAGTATCTACGATGCGAGCTCCTTCGGAGAGCGGCACGAGCTCAGTAGCAGCAACGGCAGCGGGCCCGGGTAGGTTGGGTGCGGCGGCCATAAAAACACCTCCTAGAAGACGATGCGGATTGTATTGCGGAAGGGGTCGCAAGACAAGGGCATATCGGTGAATTACGATTCGGATCGGCGGGATCCTGATCAAGATCGGGGAGCGACCCCCGCGACAATTTCCGTCATCTCGTTCATAATCTTCGACCGGAGGGTTTCATGAAATTCCGCTGCCTGCTAGTCGTGTTGTGTTTTCCCCTGTTGCTGGAAGGTCAGACTGCCTCAAAACACACGGTGGCAGAGGCGGAACAGTTCATCAGTCAGGCGGAAGCACGCTTGAATGAGTTGAATACCAGAGCAGCGCGGGCCCAGTGGGTGCAGGAGAACTTCATCACCGACGACACCGAGGCGATATCGGCCGACGCCAATGAGCAAGGTACTGCCGCGGTGACGGAACTGGTGGAGCAAGCCAAGCAATTCGATGGTCTGGCTCTCCCGCCGGTTTTGGCCCGGAAGTTCTTACTGCTGAAATTGGGCTTGACCGCGCCGGCGCCGAAGGATCCAAAGCTGCGGCGCGAGATGATCGAAATCGCCACCTCTCTCGACGGCGATTATGGCAAAGGCAAGTATTGCCGCAAGCCGGATGACTGCCTGGACATCACGGCGATCGAAAAGGTCATGACAGAAAGCCGCGACCCCAACGAGCTAAAGGACGTATGGACGGGATGGCACAAAATTGGAGCGCCCATGCGCCAGCGCTACGCGCGCTTCGTCGAACTTTCGAACCAGGGCGCGCGCGAGATGGGCTTCAAAGATGTGGGAGCAATGTGGCGTGCGGGCTATGACATGACTCCCGAGCAATTCAGCGCCGAACTGGAGCGGCTGTGGCAGCAGGTGCGACCGCTGTATTTGTCACTGCATACCTATGTGCGCGCAAAGCTGGCGCAGACACTACGGACCGAGCCTGGTGCCGCCGGATGGCCCGATTCCCGCCGATCTCTTGGGCAACCCCTGGGCACAGCAGTGGGGGAATTTTTCCCGCTGCTCGGCCTGCCGGAGAACAGCCGCGGCTATGATCTTACCGAATTGCTGAAGGCTAAAAATCTCGACGCCAAGGGCATGGTGCGCTACGGCGAGAATTTCTATAAGTCTCTGGGCTTTGCGCCACTGCCGCCGACTTTCTGGGAGCGTTCGCTTGTTTACCAAGCCGCGTGACCGCGACGTGGTTTGCCACGCCAGCGCCTGGGACATCGACAACCAGGACGATCTGCGCGTGAAGATGTGCATTCAGATTCGCGACGAGGACTTCGTCACTATTCATCACGAGCTCGGGCACAACTTTTATCAGCGGGCTTACAAGAACCAGCCGTTCTTGTTCGAGAGCGGCGCCAATGATGGATTCCACGAAGCCATTGGCGATACCATCGCGCTTGGCGGTCACGCCGGAATACTTGCAGCAAATCGGCCTGCTCGACCAACTTCCTTCCGCCGATGGCGACATTCCACTGCTGCTGAAGCAGGCTCTCGAAAAAGTAGCATTCCTGCCGTTCGGCTTGCTGATTGATCAGTGGCGCTGGAAAGTATTCTCTGGCGAAATCAATCCCGCCGATTACAACAAGGCGTGGTGGGACATGCGGCTTGAAGTATCAGGGGGTGGCGCCGCCGGTGGCGCGCAGTGAGGCGGATTTTGATCCGGGCGCGAAATACCATGTCGCCGCGAATGTGCCCTACATGCGGTATTTCCTGGCGCGACATTCTGCAATTCCAGTTCTATCGCGCCATGTGCAAGGAAGCCGGATACACGGGGCCGCTGCATCGCTGCACGTTCTATAACTCCAAAGCGGCGGGAGAAAAGCTGAACAAGATGCTGGCGATGGGCCAGAGCCAGCCTTGGCCTGACGCTCTGGAAGCTCTCACCGGCCAGCGCCAGATGGATGCCAGCGCCATGCTGGACTACTTCGCTCCATTGCAGAAGTGGCTGGACGAACAGAATAAGGGACAGAAAACAGGCTGGTAGCTGGGCCGATGGCGCGGAGGGTGAGTGGAAGACGACTGACGCTATGAAAATACGCTGGTCTTGCACCTCAGAATGCAGCACCACATAGATGAGGTGTTCTTTGCGATCTTCGCGAAATACTTTGCGCTCTTTGCGGTAAAAACTCTAACCGCAAAGAGCGCAAAGAGAAGCACCGGCTAGGCCTACTCCTGCCTCTCCGGTGTTTTATACTTGAATGCTAATCCTATGGCAGACAACATTCATGTCCAGCTCCCCGACGGGAGCGTGAAGGAACTACCCAAAGGCAGCACTGCGCTCGATGTCGCGAAATCAATCGGCCCGCGATTGGCCGATGCAGCCCTCGCGGCCAAGACCAATGGCGATCTCATCGATCTGACCCGGCCGCTGGAAAAAGACACTGATGCTACGTATCCTCACGGAAAAAGATCCGGAGGCGCTGGAAGTTTTCCGGCATTCGTCCGCTCACTTGCTGGCAGCAGCGGTGTTGGAGTTGTTCCCGGAGACCAAGCTGGGCCACGGTCCGCCAACCGAGAGCGGATTCTTCTACGATTTCTACCGGCCTACGCCGTTTACTCCAGAGGACCTCGAAAAGATCGAGAAGAAGATGCAGGAACTGGTGCAGCAGAACATTCCCTACGCCCGCGAGTTTCTGCCGCGCGATCAGGGGCTGGCTGCGTTCAAGAATGAAGGCGACTTCATGAAGTGCCACTTCATCGAGCAATTCACCAAGCCCGATGAAAAGATTTCCATTTACCGGACTGGCAAGTTCACCGACTTCTGCCGCGGACCGCACATTCCTTCAACCGGCCGGATCAAAGCATTCAAGTTGCTGAATATTGCAGGGGCGTATTGGCTGGGCGATGAGAAAAATCCGCAACTGCAGCGCATTTACGGGACTTCATTCTTTTCGAAAAAGGACCTCGACGACTTCATCCACAAGCAAGAAGAAGCCAAAAAGCGCGATCACCGCGTGCTGGGCCAGCAGCTCGATTTGTTTTCGATTCAGGAGTTGGCCGGGCCGGGGCTGATCTTCTGGCATCCCAAGGGCGGAATCATCCGCAAAGAGATGGAAGACTGGATGCGCAACGAAGTACATCAAGCGTGGCTATTCGCTGGTGTATACGCCGCACGTGATGCGCCGCCAGCTTTGGCAAACCTCGGGCCACGAGGGCCACTACGCACAAAACATGTTCGATGTCATGGAACTGGATGACGCAGAATACCGGCTCAAGCCCATGAATTGCCCGGGCCATATTCTCATTTACAAAGATTCGCTGAAATCCTATCGCGATTTGCCAGTGCGGCTGGGTGAGTTGGGCACGGTGTATCGCTATGAGCGTTCCGGCGTGATGCACGGACTGCTGCGGGTGCGCGGATTTACGCAGGACGATGCTCATATTTTCTGCACGCCAGAGCAGGTTGAAAGCGAAATCGAAGCCTGCCTAGATTTCGCTGTGGATGTGCTGAAAGATTTTGGCTTCGACAAATTTCAGACCGAGCTATCGACCTGGAACCCGAATGACCGCCAGAATTTTGTCGGCAACGAGGAGCCATGGAACCACGCCACGGCCTCGCTGGAGAATGTACTCAAGCGGCGGAAGATCGAGTACAAGACCGTTCCTGGAGAAGGCGCATTTTACGGGCCGAAGATCGACATCAAGCTGGTGGATGCCATCGGCCGGCTGTGGCAGCTTTCAACCATCCAGTTCGACTTTAATCTGCCCGCGCGTTTCGGCCTGGAGTATGTGGCGGAAGATGGAACGCGCAAGCAGCCGGTCATGGTGCATCGCGCGCTGTATGGGTCGGTTGAGCGATTCTTCGGCGTGCTGATCGAGCACTACGCCGGGGCGTTTCCGGTGTGGCTCTCTCCGGTGCAGGCGGTGATGATTCCCATTGCCGAGCGGCACGTCGAGTACGCCAACAAAGTTGCTGCGCAACTCAAGGAAGCTGGAGTGCGGGTTCATGTCGACGGCCGCAATGAAAAGATGAATGCCAAAATCCGCGAGCACGCGCATGCAGAAAGTGCCGTTCCTGCTGGTGGTGGGAGATAAAGAAGCCGAAGCCGGCAAGGTGAACGTCCGTACGCGAGGTAGTGAAAAGACGGAAGACATGCCGTCGGCGGAGTTCGTGGAGAAGATCAGGAAGTTGATTGCAGAAAAGACGCCGACCCTGTAACAACTCACGTGGTTCAGGACGTCGCAGACTTCCCTGTGGAAAGCCTGTATCTTGTTTTGGCCGCCTCGACGAGTGCCCGAAAAATCGCCCGTGACGACTCGTCCTCATCCACAGATCTTTCCGGGTGCCACTGCACGGCCAACACAAAATGATCAGGTGACGTGCCCTCGACCGCTTCGACAACGTCATCTTCGGGTGAGCGGGCCACCACGCGGAGACCATCTCCGATGACATCGGCAGACTGATGATGGCTTGAGTTAACGGCAACGTTGTGTGACACACCCAAAATTTCGGCCAGCCTCGATGCCGGCTCCACTTCAACCGTGTGTGCCACTTCGACCTTCCTTCCAGCTTCATGGTTGATCGCCGACTCAATGTGCTGGATGAGCGTTCCGCTGCGGTATACGTTCAACATCTGCAGGCCGTAGCAAATCCCTAGCACCGGCTTCCTCATGTTGTAAGCGTCCTGGAGCAGGAGTTCGTCCACGGTATCGCGGGCGGTATCAGCGGCGTTGGTACGAACATCGCGGGGAGCGTCGTACTTGGCGGGATCGACGTCGGCGCGGCTTCCCGGCAGCAGAACCGCGTCACATTGCTCGATCAGCTTCATCACTTCACCGGGAGTTTTGTCCAGCGGGATGGCAACCGGCTCTCCGCCGGCCTTCTCAACCGCGTGCTCGTATTGCGGCAAAGATCGGCTTGCGTATTCCGGATCGCCGGAGTGGGGCACGGGGATGGCAATACGAGGCCGCATAACGTAATTCTAACCAAAGACGGCATAGGGCTAGCGGCTGGCGCGTGCGATCTGGGTCAAAGTGCGCTCCTGGCGGTAGTTGCGGATTTCGAGAATTGCGGTCGCAATGAGCGACAGCGCACCCGCAACCAGCGCAATCGGCAGCGCAATGTGCCGATATGCCAGCGTCATGTTGGGTTCGAATCCACGCAGGCGCGCGCTGATGACGACCCCCAGAATGCCAAGAAGCAGGCTGACGGCAAAGGCGAGCAGGGTCAGCAGGAAAGTCACCAGCAGTACTCGCAAAGGGATGACATACCAGCGTGGCAGGCGGGCCGGGGCCATATTCGATTGTAGCGCCGGGCGACATTGCCGGGTGCGATAGAATACATTTCATGTCGCAAGCTGCACCCGCCATTACGCGTTCTCCGGCCGAGGTGGTGCGCCAAACTCCGGTTGCACAAGCACCCAACGGCATCTGCTACGCCGTGGCCGGTGAAGTTACCGTTGCCGCCTCTGATTTGGAGCGCATGGTTGCTGCTGTGCCTGATTCCGCGGCGGCCGCGCTTCATCACAAGGCTTATTATTTCGTTCCGCTCACCGTCAATCAGGGCGATGAAACCGTCATTGCGGACCGCTACGACGTCGCGCTCAGCGACAATGCGGTGTGCCACCGCAATCTCCAACTGGGCGATTCGCAGTGTGTGTTCATCTCCACCCGGCTAATGGATGATAAGTTCTCCGTGGCGTTCGAGTTCTATATCAATGTGGGCCACGCGGTGGTGGAGCGGGCAGGAGTGTCGCAGGCTTTCGCCGAACTGGCGTGGAAGCAGGTGGAAGCCGGAGCGAAGGGCGAAACTTCGCTCGATGCCTGGGAGTCGCGGAAGCTGGCCACGTCGCACGAGCCGGATGCAGAGAAACACAAAAACGAGTACTTTGCGGCGGCGTTCGCGGATGCGATTTCCATCTATCTGCTGTCGCTATACATTGACGTCGACTATCACGACTTGCGGGAGCGGGATTATCCCTTGTTGGCGCCGTCGCCGATGGCGGAACGGCTGAGGAAAGTAGCGGAGCTGTTTCCGGCAAATCCTGGGTTCGAGTTCGCGATTTACTACAAGCGGAGAAGTTAAAACCTGTTGCCGGAGATTAACGCGGATTTTCGCTGATCAAAACCTTAGCCACGGATTCGCACGGATCCTCACGGATTTAACCTCTCTAATAAAAATCATCTGTGTTCCCCTGTGCCCTCTGTGGTTAGAATCAACTCTCCATGGCTGTCACCGTCCGATCCTTCGCCAAGATTAATCTCGGGCTGCGCATTGGTGCGCCGCGTGCGGATGGATTCCATGACTGCTGACGGTTTATCAGACCATCGCTTGCATGACATCATTCGGGTGCAAGTCGGACGCGGTTCGGGAATCGAGATTCGCTCGGAGGATCCGCGTGTCCCGAAAGACGAATCGAACACCTGCTATCGGATCGTAGAGAGAGCCATGACCGCGCTGAAGGCGCGCGGGCGGGTGATCATTGAGATTGAGAAACGCTTGCCGGTGCAAGGCGGGTTGGGCGGCGCGTCGGGGAATGCAGTGGCGGGGCTGCTGGCGCTGGAGCAGGCGCTGAAAAAAGAATTGCCCGGCGCTGAGAAACTGCGGGTCGCAGCGGAAGTCGGGTCGGACTTGCCTTTGTTCTTGGTCGGAGGGACCGTGCTTGGCGTCGGGCGTGGAGAGGAAGTTTATCCGCTGCCAGATTTGCCCGCCGTGGCATGCGTAGTGGTGACGCCAGAGGTCGGTGTATCCACTCCGAAGGCGTTTGCGGATTGGGATGCGATGCAATCCGCCGAATTGACGCCTGCCGAACCGTCCGATAGAATGAATGAGTTCGGTCGCGTGCTTTCGGCGTGGCTGAGCGCCCAGAGAGAACCAAAAGCAAAGCCAAGTCTGGGAAGGGTTTATCCGGTGTCTCTGCCAGAGGCAGGGGCCGGGCCGAGACCCCGCTTCTCGACCTCGTCCGTACCGGGATAGAAAACGACTTTGAACGAGTCGTCTTTCCGCAATATCCCGAGTTGCTCGAGGTCAAGCGTGTGCTTGAGCGTGCAGGCGCGTTTTATGCCTCGCTTTCGGGTTCCGGATCGGCCATTTACGGTTTGTTTGCGACTCGTGCGGCGGCGCAAACAGCCGCAGCCAAGTTGCAGAAAATGGGTGTGAAGGCGCTGGCGACCACCACCCTGACGCGACGGCAGTATTGGAAGAAGTTTCTGGTTTCGAGTTTCTAGTTTCGAGTATGCTGTTGAACGTATATTTTTCCGCACTCGAAACTGAGTTACTGGGCCGTCGACTAATGGTAGGTCAAGTGCCTTTGGAGCACTTTGTCTAGGTTCGAATCCTAGCGGCCCAGCCAGAAAAGCAGCTTTCAGCTGTTAGCTCTTAGCTTTATACGTCGAGAGCAGGAAGCAATAAGCTGATGGCTGACAGCCAAGAGCTTAAAAATGGCCACTCTTGCGACAGCGACGGAAAAGAAACCGCAGATGACCGCCGAGGAAAAGCCGGAGCGCAAGCCGCCGCAACGCGGCCGCGTAGACGACAAGTTCAAGATTTTCAGTGGCACCGCCAATGAGCGCTTGGCGGATGATGTCTGCGAGTTTCTGGGACTGACACGTAATCAGGCCCTGGTCACACGATTCAAAGACGGCGAGGCTTACGTCCAGATTCAGGAGAACGTGCGGGGCGCGGATGTGTTCGTGATTCAACCGACTTCGCGCCCGGTGGATGAGCACCTGATGGAGCTGCTGCTGATGATCGACGCGCTGAAGCGGGCTTCGGCGCGGCGCATTACCGCAGTGGTTCCGTATTATCGGATATTCCCGGCAGGACCGCAAGGACAAGCCGCGGGCTCCGATCTCGGCCAAGCTCGTTGCCGATTTGCTGACCACTGCGGGCGCCGACCGGGCGTTGATTATTGATCCGCATGCGGCGCAGATTCAGGGATTTTTTAATATCCCGGTGGACCCGCTGTTCGCTTCGCCGGTGCTGGTGGATCATTTCAGGAAACTGAATCTGCCGAATTTGACGGTGGTTTCGCCAGATGCGGGCGGCGTGGAGCGGGCCCGGTTTTTCGCCAAGAAAATGGACTGCGCGCTGGCCATCGTCGATAAACGCCGGGTGGAGAGCCAACGTTGCGGAAGTCATGCACGTGATCGGAGATGTGCAAGGCCGCACTTGTCTGGTGATCGACGACTTGATTGACACCGCCGGCACGCTGGTCAAGACTGCGAGCGCGCTTATGGAGAACGGCGCCACCGCAGTCTATGCCTGCTGCTCTCACCCGGTGCTTTCCGGCACTGCGGTGGAGAATTATCGGGCAGTCTTGCATTAAGGAAGTGGTGGTCACCGATACCATCCCGCTGACGGAAGAGGCGAAAAAGGAACCGAAAATAGTGGTACGTTCGGTTGCGGGCCTGATCGGACGCGCGATCCAGTCGATTCACGAAGAGACTTCGGTCAGCAAATTATTTTTGTAGACAGGAATCAATACTATGGCGACAGCAACTGAAAGTACCGTTCTGGAAGCACAACCGCGGACCGCAGGCAGCAAGAACGACGCCCGCCGGGTCCGCCGCGAAGGCAAAGTCCCGGGAGTTCTATACGGCGCGGGAAAACAGGCATTGTCGGTCAGCGTCGACCCGCGGCAGATTTCTCGTATTCTGCGGTCCGCTTCTGGCCACAACACCATTTTCGAGCTAAGCCTGGATGGCTCCGAGCGCACTCAGGCCATGATTGTGGACTGGCAGTACGAGCCCATCAAAGGATCGTTGCTGCATATCGATCTGAAACGCATCGCCATGGACAAGGTATTGCAGGTCCGTGTCCCCATCGTTCTGAAAGGCGAGCCCGAGGGCGTGAAGACGCAGGGCGGCATTTTGGAACAGGTAACGCGCGAAGTGGAAATCGAATGCTTGCCTGGCGATATTCCGACCTCGATTGAGGCCGATGTCAGCGAGTTGGTTTTCGGGAAGGTGCTACGGGTCTCGGACCTGCCGCACAACGAAAAGATAAAGTTCCTCTCGGATTCCAACTTGCCGGTGGCGCACATCACCACCGTGAAGGAAGAGGTGGTGGCGACTCCGGAAGCGGTTGCGGCCGAAGCTGCTGCCGCCCCGGCCGAGCCCGAGGTCATCAAGAAGGGCAAGCAGGAAACCGAGGGAGCAGAAGGCGAAGCTGCCGCTCCCGAGAAAGCCGAGAAGAAGGCGGAGAAGAAAGAAAAGAAGTAGCAACATTTGTCGTTGGCTGTTTGGCCGACGAGCACGAATGGTCCTTGGTATTGTTTTTAGGTGTGAGCTAGAAGCCAAGAGCTAGAAGCCAAGAGCTGAATGCGTGAAGCTGATCGTTGGTCTCGGCAATCCGGGCATCGAGTATCAGTTCACGCCGCATAACCTGGGTTTTCTCGTCGTCGACAGGATTGCCGAGCAGGCGAAGGTAGAAGTGAGGAATCGCCAGGGCCGGGCATTGACCGCGAGAGCGGTTATCGGTTCGGAGACGGTTCTGCTGGCCAAGCCAGAGACCTTCATGAATTTGAGTGGTCTCTCGGTGCGAGAGCTGATCGCAGAGCATGCTGCCAAGCCGGAAACCGACTTGGTGGTTATTCAGGACGAGTTGGATTTTCCGTTGGGTACGATTCGCATCCATCGGAACCGCAGCTCGGCGGGTCACAACGGGATTGAGTCGGTGATCGGCGCTTTGGGCACACAGGATTTTGTACGTATCCGGATGGGAGTCGCGCCGGACCGTAAGGTGGAAGACGGGATGACATATCTGCTCTCGCCCTTCCGCAAGGCGCAGCTCAAGCTGGTGGATCCGATGATCGACCTCGCTGCCGAAGCAGTGGAAGCGATTTTGAAAGATGGACCGGCTGCGGCAATGAACCGGTACAACCGCAAAAGAAGATAAAGAGTAGCCACGGATTGTGGTGGCCAGATTTGGAGAAATTGAATGAATCGCACTTATGAACTCATGTTTATCGTCCGTCCGGACATGCCGGAAGAGGAACAGGACAAGCTGATTTCGACTCTGGAAACCGCAGTGACCACGTCGGGTGGTCAGATGAAGAACGTGGAAAAGATGGGCAAGCGCCATCTCGCCTATTCGGTCCGCAGATTTCGTGACGGCCTTTACATCCTGCTCACGCTAGAAGGCAGTGGCGGCCTGATTCATGAACTGGAACGCCGCCTGCGTGTGACCGAGCCGGTGATTAAGTTCCTGACCGTGCGCATTGATGAGGAGCAGAAGCGGTTGGATAAGATCAAGGCGATCCGAGACTCTCGGCGAAAGGTTTCGGCGACGCCGGCACCCGCAGCCACGCCCGCGGAACCGGCGGGAGAAGCGCCGGTGGCTACGGCCTAAGAACTCCGTCGTTCATAGAAGGCTAACGACGACGACCAACGACAGATTTCAAGGAGCATCATGGCTGAAGAAACTAGACCAACTACAGCAAGCGCACATTCTGGTGACCGGCCTTCCGGGGGCGATCGACCCTCGGGTGGTGATCGGTCTGATCGCGGCGAGCGCCGTCCACCTCGTCCCGGTGGACGTGGCGAAGGTGGCCCCGGGGGCCGCAAGTTTTTCCGGCGGAAGAAAGTCTGCAAGTTTTGCGTGGAGAAGATCGAGGCCATCAATTACAAGGACGTACGAATGCTGGCGCAATTTGTGGCGGAGAGCGGAAAAATCACGCCCCGGCGGTTGACTGGCGTGTGCACGCCGCATCAACGGCGTCTTTCCTCCGCCATCAAGCAGGCGCGCAATATTGCACTGCTGCCGTTTGCCGGCCGTGCATCATAAATCCGCCGCTGATTACGCAGATCAACGCTGATCTTGGTCTTTGATTGATCCGCGAAAATCCGCGTGAATCCGCGGCGAAGAGATTTTCTAGAACGGGAGTCATAATTATGGAAGTCATACTGAAAGAAGATGTGATCACACTAGGTTCGCGTGGGGACGTGGTAAAAGTCGCCGAGGGATACGGGCGCAACTACCTGCTGCCGCGCAAACTGGCCATTGAGGCCTCAAAGGGGAACAAGGCGGTCATCGAGCAAATGAAAGCTGCGTCGGTGCGCCGTTCCGCCAAGGAAAAGACCCAGGCCGAGGAATTGGCCAAGCAGTTCGATGGGCTTTCGGTTTCCTTCCAGCGCAAGTCCGGGGAGAACGACCAGTTGTTTGGCTCCGTCACCTCTGGAGATGTAGCGGACGCGCTTGAAAAGAAAGGTTTCAACGTGGATCGCCGCAAGATTCAGCTGCACGAGCCGCTGCGAACCCTGGGCGAGTTCACCATTCCCATCAAGCTACACAAAGAAGTGACCGCGCACCTGAAAGTTGTGATCGAGAAAGAAGCAGGAGAGTGAATTTGGGCGCGTTCTTCCGGGGGGCCCCTGCTGCCGGGATACACCTACGGAAAGTCAATTTCCGGGAGCTTGGACCATCGCTAGAATCACGCCATCAGGAACGCCCGCATCTTTCAGATCTTTGAGCGCCGAGGGACTGGTTTCGAAGGAGCAAGAGGTAGTCTTGATCTTCGCGATGATAATCTCCGCGCTTATTCCTGCTCTGACCAGGCCTACCACGTCGCTGTTGGTGAGTGCGACTTGAACTTTAGCTTGAGCCGCCGCGCTCCGATTCGCCATTTCCTCCCTAACTCTTTCAGCCCCGGGGCCGAAGGCGAACGTAACATGCTCTTCCTGCTGGCTACGCGGATCGGTTAAGAAAAAGACAACGCGGAATGGCGGTTCAGGCTTACGCGTCGAACCCGTCCAGTACAGAATTCCGCCGTTCCGATTCTCCCCGGGCACCACAGGGGATTGCGACTTAAAATAAGGCCCCTCCCAAGAGGCGATCGCTTGGTTTGCTTGCTCAAGGAGCTTCTTGTCCGACTTCGCATCTCGATATTTTCGAATCGCCAATCCGAGCGAATAGCCCAGTTGGCTGTAGTCCGGTTGTTGGGTGACGGTGTACGCGCTGCTGGAGGTACCGGAGACAGTTCCGATTCCTCCGCCTAGGTTCGTTATCGTGTAGTTCCCATTCTCCACGCCTGATATTGTGTATTGGCGCGGCGGCGAGGGCGGGGGAGGAGGAGGGTAGTTGCCCCCCTTCCAATTCTGCGCTACTGCAAGTTGAATACCATACTTTATCTCATCGAGGGCAACATGCCGGAGCTGTTGTCCCGTTCCGTCGAGGACGAAGAACTTTGTATCATCGACGGCAAAGGAAGGTCCGTCCTTGTTGTAAATATAGACGGCAAGAAACACGTGATTGGGGTACTGTTCTGTTTGTCCTAGGCTGCCAGTTATCACGGCGCCTCCCCCGAAAATAGACTGCGCAATGCCTGGCGGCAGCTTGCCCTCATTTTGCCATTGGGGATCATTCGCCAACACACGCTTCCGCAGGTCAACTATGGCTGCCATCGTCTTGACCTCGCCGCTCCGATTGACTGTCAGGCTTACGGTTTCTCCACCTTTCTTATGAGCGATTCGTTTCGTGGTTTCCGCCGCATCCAGCCCCCTGATGGAAGTACCGTCAATCGACACGATTACGTCTCCAGGCAAAATGCCTGCGTTCGCGGCAGGACCTCCCGGCGTGACCGTTTCGACTCTGTACCCGGCTTCCGTCCCCTTTCCAGTTATTCCAATCATGCCGTCGTTCTCGTGTTGGGCAACGGCGGTAGAACCTCGGAGCCATTGGTCTTTCATTTCCACGGGAACTAGAAACGTCGGCGGTTGCTGCGCCAGGGCCGAGGGTGATAGCGCAAATACAAGTGCGACGACAATCGTCGATGAAAGAGGTGCTCTCATGTGCGGCTTCGGTTTATGCTCCAGACGCGGGCACTGTACACCCGCTTCGTCGATCACGTCAATGCTCCGGACTTACATCCACCACCGTGCACTTGCGGAGTTCCATCGGGCGAACCGCATTACTTTTGGCATGCCTCACACCACAAAACGGGCTAAAACCTTTCTTGACAATAGTGTGCATCGGCAAGAATCCTGGCCCTCCCCTATAATCCTGCTCACGGTTCTCATCCTGACACGTCCATAGCTATGCAACCGGGAAGGGACGGCAAAGGCGCCCGGTGCACTTGAGGACAAAGAGAATATGCCGGCCGAGGCACTGGCGGTACCATTTACGGTTGGCGGTTGTTCCCAAAGGGAACGGGATTCACGGGGCGAGGCTGGCAGTACCCAGGACCCCAAGCGACGGGGCCAAATGGCTGGGCAAAGTCAAGGCCGCATTGACGACACAGTGCTGGTCCGCGAGGCGCAGCGTGGCAATCGCGCAGCCTTCGAGGAGCTGGTGCGGCATTACGACCATGCGGTGCTCAGGCTGGCGATTCACCTCACCGGGTCCGAGCACGAAGCCCAGGACATTTACCAGGAAGCATTCCTGAAGGCCTACAAGAGCGTTGGCAACTTCCGGTTCGAGTGTTCGTTTTATACCTGGATTTACCGGATTGTGACCAACCTCTGCCTCGATCACTTGCGGCGAAGACAAGTCCGCAAAGAAGATGCGCCGGTCGCGACGGATGCATCGGGAGAGCAGTACGATGTGCTGGAGCAGGTTCCCGATGTCCGTGCTGGCGCCAACCCCGAACGCGACCTGATGAGCCGCGAGTTGGGTGGACGGATCAGCCGGGCGCTGGACAGATTGACGCCGCGTGAGCGCATGGTATTTGAGTTAAAGCATTACCACGGGCTTAAATTGCGGACGGTGGGCGAGGTGCTGAATACCACGGAAGAGACCGCGAAGAACACATTGTTCCGGGCGACCCAGAAGTTGCGTGGAGCGCTGGCGGATATGAGATGAGAATTGAGCAGGGGAGATTCCCCAATGCGGGGGTGCAATTATGAAATGTGATTGGGTCAAAGAAAACGTTCTGTTGTACGTTTACAACGAACTGCCTGACGATGCCCGCTACGAACTGGAGCAGCATCTGGCACGTTGCACGGACTGCGCCGCGGAACTCAAGAGCACGCGCAAGTTTCACGCCGTGCTCTCCGAGTTGCAGGTGGAAGAACCCAGCCCCAACCTGGTGGCGTCCTCGCGCATGCGGTTGCAGGAGGCACTGGAAACCACCAGCCAGGGCGGCTTCTGGCAGCGGCTAGTATTCGATCCCGCTATGTGGCTGCGGCAGGTGCGTTTCTCTCCCGCTCTTTCGGCTGCGATCTTCATTATCGGTTTTGCCAGTGGCATTGGGGCCACCTACAAGATTGTGAACAGCAGCGGAGCTGGCACGATTTCCGTCAGCTCACCTATCGCGCCGGCCGAGTCTTCCGTGGCCGGCATTCGTTCAATCTCGCAAGAGCCCGGCTCGAACCAGATCAACATTAAATACGACACGGTTTCAACCCAGCAGGCGCAAGGATCGCTGAACGATCAGCGCATCCAGCAGTTACTGCTGTTCGCAGCCCGCAACAATTACAACTCCGGAGTGCGCATGGATTCCGTCGATCTGCTGACCCAGCAGCCCAATGACACGCATGTTCGAGAGGCGCTGATCTATGCTCTGCGCTATGACTCGAACCCGGGCGTGCGGCTGAAAGCGCTGGGCGGTTTAGGGAACTACGTGAAGAGCGATCCGCGGGTGCGGGATGCCGTGCTTGAGGGTCTAATGAACGACTCCAATCCCGGAGTGCGGACCGAAGCTCTGCATTTACTGGAGCCGGTGCGGGCCGACGGCAGTGTGCGGGCCGTTCTGCAAAAGCTGGCGGAGAACGACCAGAACCAGTACATCAAGACACAAGCACGCAATATGCTGGCCCAGATGCCGGAATTTGATTGATATCGATGAAGAGTGAAGGTGGAATTGGTGAGAAGGCTCTCTAAACTCGTAGTGGTTCTGCTGCTGATCCTGCCGGCAGCCATGGCGCAACAGACCCGCGTGTTCGGCGACGGTGGCAACTGGACCCAGGAGCTCACGGGATCTCTGACCGGCGTGCGCAACCTCAGGGTCAAGGTGGACGTTGGAACGGTGAAGGTGGAAGGCGGTTCGCAGCAGGGCGTTAGCTACGTCATTCGCAATCATTCTTACACTTCGTCTGAAAGCAAGGCGCGGCGCGAATTCGACTCTTACAAGATCACTGCCTACGTGCACGGCGACACCGCGTGGATTGTGGGCGATTGGGAGGGTGGCAGGCCGCACAGATTCTCCAGCGACTTCTCGATCAGTGTGCCCCGAGATATGGATGAAATTAAGGTTGAGACCGACGGCGGCAATGTGACCACGACCGGAGTCTCGGGGGGAGTAGATGCGCAGAGCGGTGGCGGCAACATCCGCTTCGATGACATTGCGGGGATCATCAACGCCGAAACCGGCGGCGGCAACATCGATGTCGGTAATGTGGCTTCTGATGTCAGCCTGCACACCGGCGGCGGCACCATCAAGATCATGTCGGCCAAGGGAAAGATCGTCGCTGAAAGCGGTGGTGGCAGCGTGATTGTGACTTCCTGTATGCAAGGCGCAGAGCTCGAAACTGGTGGCGGCAGTATCCACGTGGACCGGTGCGCAGGAAAAGTTACGGCCTCGACCGGCGGCGGCAGCATTGACCTGGGCGATATCGGCGGCCCAGCGGAGATAGAAACCGGCGGCGGAAGTATTCGGCTGGCCTCTGCCAAGGGTCCGGTAAAAGCGGAAACCGGCGGAGGCAGCATTGAGTTGTTGGGCGTGCCTTCTGCCCATGCAGAGACCGGGGCTGGCGGCATTGAAGCCAGGTTCATTGCCTCGGGCGGAGAGCGTAACGATTCCGTTCTGGAGACCTCAGCCGGGGACATAACGGTTTATGTGGCCCCGAGTGTGAAGCTGAGCATTCGGGCGTCTATTGAAGTGGCCAACGGACACCGCATTGATTCGGAGTTCTCCGAAATTCGGGTCACCACCGAAGGTGGGGACTATGGGTCCAAGACGGTGACTGCCGAAGGCGATTTGAACGGCGGCGGCCCGGTGCTCAAAGTACGGACAACCACGGGCGACATCTCATTTCGCCGCAGTGGTCATTAACAGAGAAACAGGGAGGCACAAATGCGAAATGCCATTTTCATCACATTGCTAATCTTCCCGCTGGCGTCTATCGCGGCCCGGGCGGAGAGTGTCGCGCTTGATTCAAAGAGTGAGATCTTCGGAATCTCGAGCGAAGACGCTGGTGGCAGTTCCTATCTCGGAGTGGACACGCAAGATATCACTTCCGACCGTCTGGGCGCGCTCAAGCTAAAGGAAGAGCGCGGCGTAGAAGTTACCATGGTGGATCAGGACGCGCCTGCGGGCAAGGCTGGCCTCAAAGAACACGACGTCATCCTTACCGTGAACGGCGCTGAGGTCGAAAGCGTCGAACAACTACGGCGCGTGATCCGGGAGACGCCGCCGGGACGAGTAGTGTCCCTTGGTCTCAGCCGTGATGGCCAGGCCATGACCATCAAGGTGCAGTTGGCGGAACGGAAGAACAGCTATGCCTATGGCTATTCTTACGGGCCAAAAGGCAAGGATTTCCATTTCGAAATGCCTCCCATGCCTCCCATTCCACCAATCCCGGATATGGGGGACATTGATATCCCCGTGTCGATCGTGGTGGTGCATTCCTCGGCACGCAGTGGATTGATGGTTGAGAACCTGACGCCGCAACTCGGAGACTTCTTCGGAACTAAGAACGGTCAGGGAGTGCTGGTGCGCTCCGTCGAAAAGGGGAGCCGTGCCGACAAAGCTGGATTCCGCGCCGGAGACGTGGTGGTGAAGATCAATGGAGAGGCAATTCACGATAGCAGCGATTTCAGTCATGCGCTGCGTTCGCGGAAGGACAACACCGCGACCATTGGCGTGATTCGCGACAAGAAAGAAGTCAACATCACCATCACCCTGCCGGAGCGCAAACAGTCAGACCTGGAGCGCGAGAGCTTGATGACGCCGGAGATCGACGCGCAGACAAGTGAAGAGATGAGCCAGTTGGAATCTGAAATGGCTCAACTCCGGCCGGAGATGGAAGAAGCAGTAAGCCGGGCGATGGAGCAGGTCCAGCCCGAGATAGAGCGGCGATCCCGGGACATGGCCAGACATAAGCAGGAACTCACGCGACAGATGCAGGATATGCAGCGGAAATTCCGTGATCACCAGCGGGAGTTCGAGATAGAATTCCAGAACCAGCGCAACGACTTCTTCTAGAAAACCAACCTTCCACAAAACCGCTTCCTGAGTCAGCTCTGGCTATTTCCCGCCAGCCTGTGCCAATCCGCGGGCTGCATCGGGCGCCAGGCAAACTCGGTTTCGTCCGGACTGTTTCGCCGCATATAGACCAGCGTCAGCCGCCTTTACCAGCTCATCCCGCGTAGTGCCGTGATCGGGATAATTTGCGGTTCCGGCACTGATAGTAACCGGTCGAGGCACGCCCGGAAATTGCCAGGTTTCGACCATGCGCCGCAACTTCTCAGCCACTGCCAGCGAGTGCTGGGGGCTGGTCTGCGACAGGAGAATGGCGAATTCCTCTCCACCGTAGCGGCATACCACGTCAATCTTGCGCAATTGCTGATGAAGAATGGAGGACACCTGACGCAGCACTTCATCACCCAACAGGTGTCCGAATTCGTCGTTCAGACGCTTGAACTGGTCGATATCGATCATGATCACGCCCAGGCCGGAATCGTAACGACGGGCGCGCTCGATTTCCTCCGTCATGCGTAGTTCGAAGAACCTGCGGTTAAAGATTCCGGTCAATCCGTCCAGATAGGCTAGTTGCTTTACGCGGTCGACATAGTGAGCGTTCTGGATGGCATTGGCGCAAATATCGGCCACTGATTCGAGCGGCTGGGTGTCATTGCTGTGAAAAGCGCCGGCGCGTTCGCTGTCCAGCACCAAGACACCCAAGGTTTGCCCGAAGGAGACTAGCGGGATGGACATGCGCGACTCGGTTTCGACGTAGAGTCCAGCCTCAGGAGCGCTCTTGGCACTATTTTCCACCAGAGTCTTGCTAGCCTCGAGCGCCCGTCCCCAGGGCCCAGCCCCAGAAGGCAAGCGGCCGCCTTCTGGAACCCGGGGAGTCAGCCTGCCATGACTCGCGCGTAACACCAGATCTTCTTCGTCCTTCAAAAGCACGGAAACATGGGACACCTGAAAAGCTTGTTCGATCAACAGGCAAACTTTGGAAAGCAATTCTTTCAGATCGAGGACCGCCGTGGTTTGCTGCGCGATGGCGTTAATGGCTTCCAGTTGTGACGCCCGCCGCCGTTCCAGGGAGTACAGCCGCGCATTCTGCAGGGCCATCGACGCCTGGGTAGAAAACAGCGTGAGCATATCAGCGGTTTCCGAATCAAAATGATTAAGGTTGGCGCTTTGGCAGTCCAGAACGCCCACTACCTGATCTCGCACCATGAGCGGGACCGCCAATTCCGACCGCGTGGTTCTGGAGGTTTTCAGGTAACGCGGATCCTTACTGACGTCGGGAGCATAGACTGGGCGTTTCTGCTGGGCCGCCGCGCCAGTGATGCCCGTCCCGACCTTCACCCGGACCTTGTCCTGGCCTTCATCCCACCCCACTTGACGGCGCACGTACAACTCCGCACTCTCATTGTCCAGCAATAAGATAGCGACATTCTCCAAGTGGAAATAATCGCGCGCAATGGTCAGAATTTGCTGCAAGACTTCGTCCAGGTCAAAGGTGGAGAGCACCGCCTGGCTGGCGTCGTAGAGGATCGCGATCCTTTGCATAGTCCTGGCGGGATTCTATCGGGTTTGGAAGCAGTAACCGAGGTTCCGAAAGTAACCTCAGGTAAGGGCTTGGGTCAGCTTCTGGGCGGTTTGGAGCGCTCTCGCTGTGCAGCGAAGACCTTTATGACTCCGAAGATTCCGAGGCACAAACAAAAATCGACCAGGGTGCCGAGGTCGGTCTTAAAGCCGATATGCTGGGCTGGTAACGGCAAGTGTTTTTCCAGGAGAAAATACGCGGCGTTGCCCACCAGAACCGCCGCCAACGCATGCATAAAATTGGTCACTGATTTTGACATGGCTCTTGCCGTCCCTATTCGACCCTAATGGCTTTAGATGGCGAACGCAGCGCGTCCTGCTACCATCTTTTCAGATGCTGGATCCTTCCACCTCCGTGCAATATGTGAAGGGCATCGGCCCGCGTCTGGCTGAGGTGCTCGCGGACAAGGGCATCCACAGCGTCGACGACCTGCTGCATTATCTGCCATTTCGCTATGAAGACCGGCTGAACCCCCGCACCATTCCTGAGCTGCGCGCTGGAGAGATGGCAACCGTCATTGCCGAAGTCCGCAATTCCGGCTTGTTTCGCACCCGCCGTATGCCTATTTTTCAAATGACCGCCGGACAAGGGCGTACACGATTGAAGTGTATCTGGTTCAATGCGACGTACCTGCGTGACAAATTCAAGCCCGGACAGGTAGTGGCCCTTTATGGAAAAGTGGAAGCCGACAATCGCAGTGGCGAACTACAGATCGTCCAGCCTCAATTTGAAGTTCTCGAAGAACCTTCGGAGAACGGCTCGACTGACTCCGCCGAAAAGAAGTTAGCGGAGTCACTCGAGATTGGCCGCATCGTGCCCATCTATGAAGCCATCGGACGGCTGAATTCGCGCTGGTTCCGTCGTGCGATCCATACCGCGCTGCAAAACTTGCCCGCAGATATGCCGGATGCGATTCCAGCGGCAGTGCAGCGTCGCCTGAACCTGATCTCGCCACGGGAAGCACTGCTCAGAGTGCATTGGCCCGACGAAGGCGAGAGTGTGGAGGATCTGCAGTCGTCTCGAACGCCGGCCCACGTGCGGTTGATTTTCGAAGAACTGTTTTTCATTGAGCTGGGTCTTGAGCTGAAACGCCGCGAGCAGAAAGCACAAACAGGCATCCGGTTTCAGTTGGATGATCGCGTGCGTTCCGCCATCAAGAAGGTTCTTCCGTTTCATCCCACGGCCGCCCAGAAGCGGGTGCTCAAGGACATCGCTACTGACATGGAGAAGCCATCGCCCATGCGGCGGCTACTGCAGGGCGACGTGGGCTCGGGTAAGACCATTGTGGCCTTCGAGGCTGCCATTATTGCCATGGAAAACGGCTACCAGGTGGGGTTGATGGCGCCGACCGAGATTCTGGCCCAGCAGCATTATTTCTCCGCGCGCCGCATCTTGGAGCCCGCTGGCTACCGGATCGTACTGCTCACCGGCTCTCTCGAGGACGACCGCAAACGCGAGATACGCCGCCACATCGCGCAAGGAAGCGCGCAACTGGTAATCGGCACTCATGCGCTGATCGAGCAGAAAGTCGAATTCGCCAAGCTGGGACTGGTGATCGTCGACGAGCAACACCGCTTTGGAGTGCTGCAACGGTTCAAGTTGATGAAGAAATCAGGAGAAGTAGGCGCCGATGCAGAACCCGACGTCCTGGTGATGACCGCGACCCCCATTCCGCGCACTCTGGCGCTTACGCTGTACGGCGATCTGGACGTCAGCGTGATCGACGAAATGCCGCCCGGGCGCACGCCTATCGTCACGCGCAGAGTCTCAGACGACCGCTCCCCCGAAGTCTGGGAGTTCGTGCGCAAGCAAGCGGCAGCGGGACATCAAACTTATGTGGTCTATCCGGTCATCGAAGAAAATGAAGAAACCGAGATCAAGGCGGCCGCCAAAATGTACAAGGAACTGAGCCGCTTGTTCGCTGATCTGCGCGTCGGCCTGTTGCATGGCCGCATGGACGCCGACTTGAAAGAACAGGTGATGCGGATGTTCCAAAAGGGGGGACTGGATATCCTGGTCTCGACCACGGTGATTGAAGTGGGCGTGGATGTGTCCAATGCCACGATGATGGTCATCGAACACGCTGAGCGCTTCGGCTTGGCGCAGTTGCACCAGCTACGCGGGCGCATCGGCCGGGGCGCTGCCAAGTCGTATTGCGTGCTGATGACCGGCGGCAAGGTTTCTGAGGACGGTGAACGCCGTCTCGATGCCATGGTCCGCACCAGTGACGGATTTCAGATTGCCGAACTGGATCTCGAGCTACGCGGGCCGGGAGAATTCTTCGGCACTCGCCAGGCCGGGCTGCCCAGTTTCCATGTGGCTAATCTGATTCGCGACCGCCAGCTACTCGAAATCGCCAAACGCGAAGCCGCGACGGTACTTGAGGGTCCCAATCCCGAGATCTCACAAGACGAAATCAAGAAGGCATTACGCCACATGCGGAACCGCTGGCAGAAGAGCTACGGACTGGTCGAGGTTGGATAACGTTTTTTGGCAACCTGCTCTGTGAGTGTCATAATCTTGGCGGGTGAAAACCGAAATCAAATCCGGCCTATACCGCAAGCTTCCGGCAGTGGATGAAGTTGTCCGCCGGCCTAGCTTGGAGTCTCTGATTTCACAGGAAGGATTGATTGCGGTCACCGACGCAACGCGGGCGGTGCTGACGTCTTTGCGCGATGAAATCAGCGCCGGCCGGCTCGACGAGAATGGCGTCGACTTGGCCCTTTCCGGCCTCGACCAAGCGGTACAACGCCGGGTGCAGCAAGCGTTGAGCTATTCTCTGCGCGCCGTCATTAACGCCACCGGCGTCATCCTGCACACCAACCTGGGGCGCGCCCCGCTGGCAGCTTCTGTGCTGGAACACATTCGTGAGACAGCGGACAGTTATTCTAATCTTGAGTTCGATGTCGAAGCCGGGGAACGGGGCAAACGCGACGTCCACGCGGACCGCCTGTTCCGCAAGCTGTTGGACGGTGTGTCGCCCGAAACTTCCACCATCGTCGTCAACAACAACGCCGCTGCCGTCCTGCTAGCGCTCAACACGCTAGGAGAAGGCGGCGAAGTCATCGTTTCGCGCGGGGAGTTAATCGAGATCGGCGGGTCTTTTCGCATCCCGGACGTCATGACTAAGTCGAACGCGGTCCTGCGGGAAGTAGGGACGACTAACCGGACTCGCCTCAGTGATTACGAGCGAGCCATCACCGAGAAAACCCGGCTACTGCTGCGTGTGCATCGCTCGAATTTCGAGATTACCGGATTTACCGAGCAGCCTCGGCTTGACGAACTGGTAGATCTCTCCCGCCAGCGCAAGATCCCGCTGCTGGAGGACCTGGGCAGCGGCGCGCTGATCAATTTGGATACGTTCGGCATCACTGGCGAACCCAGCGTACTCGACAGTCTGCGCGCCGGCGTGGACGTGGTTACCTACAGTGGCGACAAGCTGCTTGGTGGCCCGCAAGCGGGGATCTTGAGCGGCTGCAGCGACTTGATCGCGCGTATGCGATCGAATTCTCTGTTCCGCGCCCTGCGTGTCGACAAGCTGACATACGCCGCTCTAGAAGCCACCCTGATGGCTTATGTGAAAGGCGACCACGACGCCATTCCCACGATTCGCATGATGCGTTTGTCAAAAGAAGAAGTAGGGAAGCGCGCCGAGGCCATCGCCGGAACAGTTCGATCTTCGAAACTCTCGGCTGACGTGATCGACGGCGAATCAGTGATTGGCGGGGGAGCCGCTCCTTCGGCGGTCCTGTCCACTCGCCTGCTGGCGGTAAGTGTCGAGGGCCTAAGCGCGGACAACATAGCTTCACGCCTGCGGCTTTCAACTCCACCAATCATTGCCCGGGTGGAAGAAGGCCGCGTATTGCTGGACCTGCGCACGGTATCTCCCGCTGAGGATGAAGCTGTGATCCACGCTCTCGGGCAGATCGCTCCATGATCATCGGTACCGGAATTGACATCACGGAAGTACCTCGCATCGCGGCTACCATTGCGCGCTTCGGGGAGCGCTTCCTGCACCGCATCTTTACCGAGGGTGAGATTCGCTATTGCGATGCGAAGGCGAATAGCGCAGAGCGATATGCAGCTCGCTTCGCCGCCAAAGAAGCGGCCATGAAAGCCATTGGCACGGGATGGAACCACGGCGTGACCTGGAGGGATGTTGAAGTCAGCCGGATGCTGGGTGGGCGTCCGACGATCACTTTCCACGGCAAAGCGGCGGAGTTTGCCGCCAAGCTAGGTGCAAAGCATGTGGCGCTGTCGCTGACTCACACCGCCGAGCACGCCATCGCGCAGGTGATTCTGGAAGATTGAAGCGGCCCGCGCAATTAGAGTGGCAGCCAGGTTCCCACACTTTGTTCCAAAGCGCGCTTGTAGATCAACGTTGCAGTCGCGATATCGTCTAGCGCAAGGCCGAGATTGCATGCGAAGGTACGTTCTGCGGCCGTTTGCCGGCCGGGTTTGCGTTGGGTGACGAGTTCACCCAGGTCGGCGTGAACAGGCGGCAGGTTCTGGAAATATCCGATCTGGCGATAGTGCTCGAGCTGGGGCACGTCGTCAGTACAGAATTTATCGGCTTGGCGGAGCGCATCGGGATGCCAGTAGGAATCGAAATCCACCAGCGACGCAAATGCTCCTTCCGCGAGCCATCCAGGTTGAATCGTAGCGTGCGGCTTGCGCAGGATGGGCCCGGCGGTCACCACCATATCGCAGCCTACTACCGCCTCGCGTGAAGTCGCGACGGAAACAACCTCAATCCCGAGTTCCGAACTCATTTCCTGTGCGTATTTCTCGGCCCGCTCGGGATGCACGTCATAGGCTCGGGCCTGCTTAATGGGAAACAAAACCTTGAGCGCTTCCAGATTGCTGCGGCCCTGCACGCCGCATCCCAGAATGCCGACGGTTTCTGATTCCTCGCGTGCCAGGTACTTGGCGGCCACCGCCGTCGCAGCTCCAGTGCGCTGTGCCGTGATCCAGGTACAGTCCATGACCGCGAGCGGCATCCCGGTTTCGGCGTCGTTGAGAATAAGCAGCCCGGCAATATATGGCAGCCCGCGCTTGCCGTTTTCGGGATAGCCGCTCACCCACTTCATCCCGACCGCCTTCTGCGCCGCAATGTAGGCAGGCATTGCGTGGATGAAAGCGTCGGGCACGGTATGGACCCCGATCTTCGGCGGCATCTCCACCCGGCCTTCGCCTTTTTCGCGAAACATGGACTCAAGCGCCGAAATGATCTTGGCCATGCTCGGGCCAATGGCTTGTACGTCGGCGTGAGAGAGATAGAGCAGTTGCTGCGAGCGATCTAGGTTCATGTGTCCAGAAGTATACTGTCGCGAAATCATATTCCTCGCCCGGCATGACAGTAGCTTCTGTTAGACTGTCGCATTCTCCGGCGAAGCCTCGAATGTCTGCCACCAGCGAAACTCTTGCGCCTCCAGCGGTCAACCCACCTGCAAGGCAACTTCCGCGCGTTTTTTTGGTCGGTGTGGCGGCCAGCAGCTGCGGAGCTTTGTTGCTGGAGCTGGCCCTAACCCGATTGTTTTCCGTTGTACTTTTCTACCATTTTGCCTTTCTTGCGATTTCGATTGCTTTGCTCGGATTGGGTTCAGGCGGGGTATTTGCATATTTGCGAAAACCGTGGCTGGCTGTGTTCGAGACCCGAGCGTTACTCTCAGCGCTTTGCATTGCCAACGCCCTGGCGGTTCCGGTGGTGCTGGAACTCTGCCTTCACATCGGGGTTTCGCTTGAGCTCTCGCGCAACAACTTCACCCGGCTGACGGCAATTTACCTGTTCTCGGCGGTTCCATTTTTCATCACGGGCATTGAATTTTCGGTTCTGTTCGCTCGGGAGGCGGAACACATTCCCCGGCTCTACGGTGCCGACCTGGCGGGAGGCGCGCTGGCCTGCTTGCTGGTGGTCCCGCTGCTGAACTGGCTGGGAGGACCCAATACTATTTTATTTGCAGGTGCTCTCACCGCTTGTGCGGGCGCGGTTTTGGCAGCCACACCGGGTGCGAGAAAACTTACACTGGCTCTGACCGCGGCGCTTTTGCTTTTGATTGCGGGCAATCATTCTTCAAAGCTAATTGACATCGTCTACGCCAAAGGCGTGTTTCGTGATCCCGCCTGGGTGGAGTTTGCGCGCTGGAACGCAATTTCGCGGGTAGAAGTGGACCGCCAAAGTAATGCCAAAGCCATCGTCATCGACGCCGACGCCTCGACCTACATCATGAATGCAGCTCCCGGTCAGTGGGAGGGAACGAATTGGCAAAGGAACCTGATGTCCGCGCCCCCGGCACTCGCCAATGTTCTCCGCCCGCACGGGGAATACGCAATCATTGGGCCTGGCGGCGGGGTGGACGTGCTGCGCGCGGTGGCCAATGGCAGTCCGAGCGTAACCGGTATTGAAATCAATTCCATCATCGCCAACACCATCATGCGTGGCCGCTACGCGGATTACGCCTATCATTTATATGAACGCCCCGAGGTGCACATCTATGTGGGAGATGGCCGTTCGTTTATCCGGAATTCGAAGCAAAGTTTCGACGTAGTGCAGATGACGCTGGTGGATACCTGGGCCTCAACCGGCGCCGGCGCATTTGCTCTGAGCGAGAACAGCCTTTACACGGTGGAAGCCTTCCGCGAGTACTTCGAGCATTTGAAGCCGGATGGCCTGGTCGCCATCACGCGTTGGGAGTTCCACCAGCCTCGCGAGGCGTTGCGCGTGGTCTCTGTCGCGATGCAGGCTTTGCACGAACTGGGCGTGAGAGACCCAGCGCGGAACTTCATGGTGGTATCGCAAGGCGAGCTCAACGAAGACGGCATTCCGGTCGCGGTTCTGGCCAAAAAGAGCGCGTTCACTCCGGAGGAGGAATCAACAGTCCGCGACCATATGGCCGCCTACCGGGCGCTGACGCAGATCTACATGCCTTCAAAGTTTGATGACACACCTTTTTCCGCGCTCATCTCCAGTAACGATCCTTACGCGTTTGCAAGACAGTACGCCTACAACGTCGCTCCTGTGAACGACAACGCGCCATTCTTTTTCTTCACCCTAAAGCTGGGACAGATTCTTGGCCGGCACCAGGGGCTGAACCACGGAATCGACTGGAAAGTGAACCTCGGGGTAGCGGTATTAATGATGGTGCTGGTGATTTCCATGGCAGCGGTGCTGGCGTTTCTGATAGTTCCGCTGGCGGTACGGGCCGGGCGCCAACGCCTCGGCTTGTTTCCTCTGTTCTATTTTGTGGCAATAGGCCTCGGTTACATTCTGGTGGAGATTGCCTTCATCCAGCGCTTCGTGCTCTTTCTCGGACATCCTACATACGCCCTGACCGTGGTGGTGTTTCTCCTGCTACTCTCGAGCGGGGTGGGCAGTCTGGCTTCCCGCCGCTGGCTCGATAAAGCTGGAAGAAGCCTGCTCCCGCTGGCACTGATAGCGGCGGTCATTCTACTGTACGTATTTATATTGCCGTGGGTCCTGAATGCGCTGGTTGGCATGCCTTTCGTGGCCAAGCTGGCCGTGAGTGCAGTCTTGCTGGCTCCCTTGGGATTCGCCATGGGCATGCCGTTTCCCAGCGGTTTGCGGGTGCTGGCAAGCTCTCAGGCAGGAAAAGCCAGGGATAATACGGTGGAGTGGGCCTGGGCCATGAACGCGGGTTCCAGTGTGCTGGGATCAGTGCTGGCGATGGTGATCGCTATACAGTTCGGACTTAATGTTACTCTGGCCTGCGGGGCTGCGGCCTATCTCGCAGCCTTGCTATTTTCGAGAACGTTACGGCCTGCGGCGTGAAAGATGGCCCGCTCCTCTGCTATGATGCAGGGCATTGTCCAGAGCAGCAGACCACACGGAGAATGTTGGAATGACGTTCTTACGGAGAGCCAGTGCCTAGTCAGAAACAGTTGAAGTGGTCTGAACTGAAAGTCGGAATCACGGTGCTCATCGCCAGCCTCGTGCTGACCGTTCTCATTCTGCTGATGAGTGGCACTGGCGGCATCTTCACCCGTAAGATGACCTTGGTCTCCTATTTTGACAACGCTGGCGGTTTGCGCGAGGGCGCACCCGTCCGACTGCAAGGCGTGGACATTGGCAATGTCACCAAGATCATGGTCGTATCCGACCCTTCTCGCCAACTGGCCCCCGTCCAAGTGACGATGAAGGTCATTCCCAAGTACCACCAGAACATCCGCAAGGATTCCGTCACCACACTCTCGACCGCCGGAGTGCTGGGCGAGACCTATATCGACATTGATAGTTCCCAGGCCAAAGGACTGGAAGCGAAGGAAGGCGACGTGATGACCACGCGCGAGTCACCGCAGATCGAAGACGTAGTACGCGCCAGCCAAAGCACACTGCAGAACATGGATTCACTGCTCAAGCGCGTGGACCGCATTATCGCCTATGTGGAAAGCGGACAGGGATCGATTGGCAAAGTGATCTACGACGCCTCGCTTTACAACCAGTTGAACGCGACCGTGGCTCAATTTCAGAGTCTGGTCGCCAACGTGGCCAACGGCAAGGGCAGCCTGGGCAAGCTGTTGGTGGACGACCAGCTTTACAAGAGCGCCAATGACACCGTCGACAAGTTGAATCACATCATTGACGATCTCAGGGCCGGCAAGGGCACGGCCGGCAAGTTCCTGAGCGATTCCGCGCTCTACGACAACGCCAACAAAACCATGGCCAGCGTGAAGCAGATGACCGACGACATCAACGCCGGCAAGGGCGCGATCGGCGTCATGGCCCGCGACCAGGAATTCGCCAACAAGCTGAAGGTCACCATGGACAACGTCGCCAAGCTGACCCAGGAGCTTAACAACCCAGAAGGCTCAATCGGTAAGTTCCTCCACGATCCCGCGCTGTACGACAACACCAACAACCTGCTCGTGGAAACTCGGAGCCTGATCAAGGCCATTCGCGAGAATCCCAAGAAGTATTTGACCATCCACGTCAAAATATTCTGATCGGCTTTTGAAGCAGGCGTCGAGAGGTGAACTTTGACTGGTATGATTTCGACCATGGCAGAGTTCCCTGTACACGAGGTACGGGCTGCATTTCCCGCCTTACAGGATGGGTTCATTTTCTTCGACAATGCGGCGGGCGCACAGTCACCCCAGACCGTATTGAATGCCGTTGGCGACCATCTTCTTCATCGAAATGTTCAAAGGGGCGGGCGATACAGGCAATCGCAGGAGGTGGATCAAGCCATCGCGCAAGCTCGTGCGAGCGTAGCTCTACTGGTCAATGCCCGGTACGCCGACGAAATTTCATTTGGCATGAATGCAACCTCTTTCATGCGGCTTATCAGCATCGCCATTGGTCAATCGTTGGGCGATCATCCCGAAAGCGCTCGCCGTGAAATTATCGTGACGGACCTTGACCACGAAGCCAACATTGCCGTCTGGCTGGCTCTGGAGCGCGAAGGCGCGAAGATTCTCTGGTGGCATTTTAGAGACGATGGCCGGCTTCACCCCGAAGACCTGGAGAAGCTACTCTCGCCGCGAACCCGGATCGTGGCCTGCACGTTGGCCTCGAACGCGATCGGGTCCATTCTCGATATTGCTGCGGTCTCCAGGCAAGCTCATGCTGCCGGTGCCGAAGTTTTCGTAGATGCCGTGCACTATGGCCCGCACGGGACCATCGACGTTCAAGCATTTGATTGTGATTACCTGGTTTGCTCCGGCTATAAAATCTTTTCTCCCCACATGGGATTTCTTTGGGGCCGTCTGGAAATACTCAACGCCCTGCCCACCTTTCGTGAGGATTTTGTGCCCGACACCACACCCGCCAAGCTGGAGGTTGGCACGTATATTTACGAAAATGTTGCCGGCATGGATGCCGTCGTTCACTACCTAGAAGACCTGGGACGGCGAATCAATCCCGCCGCGGTCTCGCGGCGTGCTGCGCTGGAAGCGTCGACCGAGGCCATACGAGATTATGAGGCGCACCTCTCGCGCGCTATGCTCGATGAGCTAGCGAATGTGAAGGCAACCGTGTACGGCATTACCGCGAAGGATGCGATCTCGCTGCGGACGCCTACGTTGTGCTTCAATCTTCCAGGTATTTCGCCGGGTAAAGTTACCGAAGAACTCGCCAAGAGAAATATAGGGGTGCGCGATGGTCATATGTATTCGCCGCGGCTGATGAAACGGCTAGGACTTGCTAGAGAGAGTGGGGCAGTCCGCGCATCGCTTGTGCACTACAACACTGTAGAAGAGGTTCGCCGGTTCGGAAGTGCTTTAGCTGAAATAAACAACCGTTGATTCACAACGCTCTGATGTTGTTTTAGTGAGAAAGATATTCTGCGAGGAGAGCGCCAGATGGTCCAGGCCGTCGAAGAAGTTTACTCCTCGCTTCACCCGCGATTTAAGGGTAATTTATTGCGCCTCGGTGAAAAGGGCTACGAAGACGCGCGCATCATTTGGAATGGCATGGCAGCTCGCATGCCGGGTCTGATTGCACGCTGCACAGATGTAAGCGATGTCCAAAACGCCGTCCGAGCCGGCTCTGAAGCCGGGATTCTTACTGCCGTTCGTTGCGGAGGACACAGCCTCGCAGGCTTTAGCACCTGCGATGGCGGCATGGTAATTGACCTGTCGAGAATGCGCCAGGTCACGGTTGATCCCGATACGCGACGGGCGCAGATTGCAGGGGGCTGTCTATTGGGATCGATTGATACTGCAACCCAAAAAGCAGGGCTGGTATTTCCGTCCGGCGTGGTTTCTCATACCGGCGCCTCCGGGCTGATTTTGGGCGGCGGGACGGGATGGCTCACCCGGCGCTTCGGATTGTCATGCGATAACGTAGAAGGGTTCGCTCTGGTGACTGCGGAGGGTTCCGTCGTCCGGGCCGACTCAAAGGAGAATGCGGATTTATTTTGGGCTCTGCGTGGAGGCGGCGGAAACTTCGGAGTGGTGACACAATTCGAAATAAAACTACATCCCCTCACCGCAGTGGTGCTGGCTGAAGGATTATCTCCCGCGGCCGATATTCGCCGGCTGCTTGAACGCTGGCGAGACTTCATGGCCGAAGCGCCACTGGACTTGAAGTGGAACATTGATCTGCGCCTTGCCCCGCATACAAAGAACGTACCCGTACAGATGCAGGGGCGGCCGGTGGCCGGCAGTTCCTTGGTTTGGACTGGAGACCCCGAAGCTGGGCGGCCATATTTGGAGCATGCGCTCTCCATGTGCAGTCCGGATTCCGTGAGCAGCACGATTGTGTCGTTCCTGGATTTGCAAACCATGGCTGATGCTGCTTTTCCGCATGGGAGGCGCTATTACACCAAATCGGGTTATTTTGCTTATCTCGACGACAGCACAATCGATTGCATGGTGGAGGCAGTTGCCGCGATTCCTTCGCCTGAAACTCAGATCGAACTTGCCTATCTTGGCGGCGCGGCTGCGCGGATAGGCGCGACCGAGACTGCTTTCGGTGATCGCAGCGCTCCTTTCATCATGAATTTATTGGCAAACTGGTCAGACGCATCCGCTGATGCTGGCAACATTTCCTGGATTCGCGGACTCTTCAATAAACTTCGGCCGGCGATGAAACCGGGTGTTTACGTGAACTTTATGAGCGGGGACGAGCAGGATAGGGTGCCCGAGGCCTATCACGAACGCTGGGATCGCATGGTCGCGGTCAAGTCGCACTACGATCCAAATAACTTCTTCCGGCTGAATCAGAATGTTTCACCCCGCAAACGAGGCAACCAATGAAGAAACTTCCTCGAAAACCACGCAGACGAACGGCGAAGCCGGGTCGAGTCTCGGCGCGCCGGCGCTCAACCGAAGAAGACCGGCAACCTCGTTTCTCGCGGGAGGTTGCCGTACTTTACGAAGACGATGCTGTGGTCGTTCTCAACAAACCGCCTGGACTTCTGGCTGTGCCGATTAAGGGCTCGAAAGTTCCATCTGCATTGTCGGTGCTCGCCGCTAAGCTCAAGTTGGACAAACAACGGGCCTTGATCGTGCATCGTATCGATCGTTTTGCCTCCGGGGCCCTGCTGTTTGCGAAGACCGATTCTGACCGGCATGCACTGATGCGGCAGTTTCTCGCACATACTCCCATGAGGCAGTACCTCGCCGTATTGCGCGGCCGTCTCGAAGTTGAGTCAGGGACGCTGGTGCACTATTTTCGACGCCAGGGAATGTTTCAACAGTTGCGCAAAGCGACAGACCCTCAAGCGGCTCGAGCCGAACTTCGATATTCCGTCGAGCGCCTTTTTGCGGATGCTTCGCTCGTCCGGGTTGAGCTGGTGACAGGATTACAGAATCAGATCCGAGCGCAATTTTCAGCGATCGGCCACCCCGTTATCGGGGATAGAAAGTACCGCCCAGAGGAGGCTTCGGAGTCGCTGATTGCTCGCGTAGCTCTTCACGCTGCGCATCTTCAGTTTATCCATCCCCGCTCGGGAGAGACTGTCTCGATTGAGTGCGAACTGCCCCCAGATTTCCTACATCTGGTTCGAGAATTGTCGCGATCGCGTCGGTAAGTCCGAAACGCAACTGGTGATCTAGGCCCAACAATCCGAATGGCAGGTTGGTGAATCTAATGAACCATGAGGCTAAAACGTCTAATCGGCTTTATTGCAGTGATTCAGTCTGTTCTGTTCCTAACGCATTTGTTCCTCTATGAGACGTGGATATTTTCGTCCTCCGGAGGCGATGCCCCTGGAGATTTGTGGATCAAACTGGCTTTCGGGCTTTTGTCGGTGAGTTTTGTTGCGGCGTCCCTACTGGCGTTTCGCTATACCAATGCTGCCGTGCGCACGTTTTACAAGGCGGCGGCGGTTTGGCTGGGTCTGCTGACTTTCTTGTTCTTCGGGGCGGTTTCCTCCTGGATTATTTTCGGAGTTGCGCGGCTGGCTGGACTCCCCGTGAATTTCCACCTCATGGTCGAATGGCTGTTCGGGGTTGCGCTCGTGACTGGACTCTACGGGGTTTTCAACGCTAGCTGGACGCGAATCACACGAACAACGGTGCGGCTTGCCAACTTGCCAATGGCGTGGCGGGGGCGAAGAGCGGCCTTGATCAGCGATGTGCATCTGGGGCACGTACGGAACGGTAACTTTCTGCGGCGTATGGTCGCGAAGATTTTACGAGAGAAGCCAGACACGATTTTTATCGCGGGCGATTTGTATGATGGCACGGCTATCGACGCAGGACGAGCCGCGGAGCCATTGAACAAGCTAACGGCGCCGCACGGCGTGTATTTTGTCGCCGGCAATCACGAGCAATTTGGAGACGACAGCAAGTATTTGCACGCCATTGCTGCGGCCGGAGTCCGTGTCCTCAGCAACGAGAAGGTGGAAGTAGATGGTTTGCAGATCATTGGCGTGCCGTACCGGAACGCGACGCCGCACGGGCAGTTCGCATCGGTGCTGCACGGACTCCGCCTGGATCGCGACCGGGCGAGCATTCTATTGACCCATGCGCCCGACCATCCGGAGATCGCGGAGGCCGCGGGTGTTTCCTTGCAGCTATCGGGGCATACCCACCTTGGCCAGTTCATACCATGGAGTTGGATGGCACGGAGGATTTACCGGCAGTTTGTGTATGGCCTGAGCCGGCTCGGAAAGATGCAGGTTTTCACGTCGAGCGGTGCTGGAACCTGGGGACCACCGCTGCGGCTGGGGTCGAATCCTGAGATCGTGATGCTTGAGTTCCAATAAAGCCGGTTGGCCCGGATATGGAAATTCACTCAGCTTGCGAGCGCGCCTGTTGCACCATCTCGACCAAGACCTTTCGAGTCTCTGCCGGATTACCGACCTCTCGCAGAAATGCGATGCGGACTCCTCGCAAGCCTTCCTGGGTCTTCAATCGCACATGAAACCCCAGTCGATCGACCGCAGTCATCGTCGCTTCCTGTGAGTCGATGCCAGCAAATTTTCTGGCGAGCAGGACCAGCGCATCCTTGTGATCGGCGTTCATGTGCTGAATGATTCCATCCATTGAATCAGCCAGTGGGTCGGGTTGGCTGCGATCATACTCGGAGGCGGATACCCAGCCCATCACTCCGAATCCGCCCACGTAGTAAATATCCAGCACATCCATGCGGTAAAAAGAAAAGTCTTCGAAATCAACCCAATACTTGCTGTTAGCATGACGCGCTAGGTAGAGCTTGCGAGCCTCTGCCACCTCCGATTCCGTTAGCCGCAGAACATTTCCTACCAATGTGACCCTGGATGCTCCCAGCGGATCACCCTCGGCGCCCGCCGGGGTCACCAGCAAACTAGCGCGCGCGTCAGCCTGCAAGTTCTGCGTATGCATGGCCATGGTGCTAATAAGGAAAATGGGACGCCCGTGAATGTCCAACCCATAGGGCATCACTGATCCGAAGGGGAAGCCTGGCTGCTTCCGCGAAAGGGTCGAGAGGCTGCCCACGCCGCCCAAATACATTAGAGTACGCGCACGCTCGGCGTACGAAGGCTCAGGGACCGGGGGCTGGTCGCTCGCGGGCCCGGTGCCTCCATGTCTTCTGGTCGATGGTGATGTCATAATTGATATCGTCTCTAATCTTAGAGCAGTTTGAGGTGGTGTGCTGCGTGGCGGCACACGCTCAGATTATCGTCTCACTGCGGGCTTACCGATCGGCGCTGTGCGGGAACGAAGTACTTTCGATGGCTTCGTCTCAGAGCGGGCCGCGTCCAATCGAGCCGCGAGCGCCGCAAATGCCGGCATCGGTCCGTTCCAGCGCAACTGGTCAACGTCGTCCAAGAGCGCGATGTCAGTCCGCAGCGTGGCGAGAGTGCGAAATAGTAAAGCACGCTCCTGCTCACGCGCAAGTGTTCCTGCCAGCGCACTCGCATTGGCGGCGTTCACTCGCCACTGGCGGCAGTCCAACGGAATGGACTCGAGATGGACAAACTTGGCGAGGACGGCAGCCGACGACTTAGCACCCCAGCCTGGAAGTCCCGGATAGCCGTCCGCGGCATCGCCCACCAGTGCCAGATAATCAGGGATCGATTCCGGTGAGACTCCGAACTTCTGGATTACCCCAGCCTCGTCCAGGGTAACGCGCGTCCTTCGATTCAACTGCACAACGCGCGTGCCGCACACACATTGGGCGAGGTCCTTGTCCGGCGTGCAGATAATCACTTGTTGGACACGCGCATCTCGAGCCGCTGCGACCGCTGCGGAAGCTAGAGCATCGTCCGCCTCAAATTCCACCATCGGCCAGACGACAATGCCCGCTGCCGAGAGGACGTCTTCGAGCAGCTGAAATTGTGCCAGTAGATCGGATTCGATGCCTTCACCGGTCTTGTAATCTGGCCACAGTTCGTTGCGAAACGATTCGATGACGTGATCGGTGGCTACGGCGATATGTGTGGCGCCACCTTTGATCATGCCCAGCACCGATGCGAGTACGCCACGGACGGCGGCAACCTCCCGCCCATCCGTATCCCGGGCGGATGGCAGCGCGTAGTAATGCCGGAACAGCTCGTACGTTCCGTCCACCAGATAGATATCCAAAGCTTAGCTCCGACATAACCCTATAGGACTGGCACTGACCCAATCAACTGCCACGCGAACAGATCACCCAACAAGAAAGGGAGAGCCACATAGTCAACTATTCTGTTGATTCTAGTTGGGGCACGAATCCGGGGCTTGCCCGTCATGATCGTCGGGGCCAGAATCGGTTAAACTGAATTGTTCTACCCAATGGTCTTTCGAGAGCTTTCACAGCTCCCAACATAGTGGAAGATCAGACATGAGGCTTGAACTCATAACTCAAAGTTTCCCAAGAGGACAAATCCGTGAGCACTTCCACACTTCCTGAAACGTACGACGCGCCGGCTGGCGCCGGCCCTGTCCAGTATGTCTATTTCTTTGGCGGCGGCAAGGCCGACGGCAATGGCAAGATGAAAGACGATCTCGGCGGAAAGGGCGCGGGCCTTGCCGAAATGACCAATGCCGGGCTGCCGGTGCCTCCCGGTTTTACCATTCAGACGGAGGCCTGCCGTGAATATATGCGGCACGGAGGCGTTTCGAAACAAGTTGACCGCGAAATGGAAGTGGCGTTGGCGCGGCTTGAACAACTGCAAGGCCAGAAGCTTGGAAAAGGCGAGAATCCACTGCTGGTCAGCGTCCGGTCGGGAGCCAAGTTTTCCATGCCGGGCATGATGGATACGATCCTCAATCTCGGCCTGAACGATCAAAGTGTGGAAGCGCTCGCGAAACGCAGCCGCAACCCGCGCTTTGCCTACGATTCCTATCGCCGCCTGATCCAGATGTTCGGCAACGTGGTGCTGGAAATTCCGAAGTCCGCTTTCGACGAAGTGTTCGATAAGAAGAAGCACCAGAAAAAAGCCAAGCTCGATACCGACCTTGACGCCAAAGCGCTGAAGGAAGTGATCGAAGAGTACAAGAAAGTGGTCAAGAAGCACACCAAGCATGACTTCCCGCAGGAAGCGCACCAACAACTGATCATGGCGCGTGACGCCGTCTTCCGCTCCTGGCAGAACGATCGAGCCAAACACTATCGCCGCATCAATACCATCTCTGATGATTTGGGCACCGCGGTAAACGTGCAGGCAATGGTATTCGGCAACCTCGGCGATACCAGCGGCACCGGCGTTGGCTTCACGCGTAACCCTGCGATCGGCTCGAAGGAGTTTTATGGCGAGTTTCTGATGAACGCCCAGGGCGAAGACGTGGTGGCCGGCATTCGCACCCCAGTTCCGATTCTTGAACTGGAAAAGATCATGCCAGATGTCTATCAGCAGCTTCGCGAAATCACGACTCGTCTGGAGAAACATTATCGCGACATGCAGGATTTCGAGTTCACCATTCAGGAAGGCAAGCTCTATATGCTGCAAACCCGGAATGGCAAACGCACCGGACTTGCCGCCGTGCGAGTGGCCATCCAGATGGTGGAAGAAGGGCTGATCACAAAAGAAGAAGCCATCTTTCGCGTCGAACCCAACCAGTTGTATGACTTCCTGGTTCCGCGCCTGGACGAGAAGAGAGTGAAAGTTGAAGTTCTGGCCACCGGCCTGCCGGCATCCCCGGGCGCTGCGGTCGGACAGATTGTATTCACGGCGGATGAGGCTGTCGAAAAGGCTGGTCCCAGCAACCAGAGGAAGCCTGTCATTTTGGTGAGGGCAGAAACGACTCCGGAAGATATTCATGGGATGGAGGTGGCTGCCGGCATTCTGACCTCTCGCGGCGGCATGACCAGTCATGCGGCGGTCGTCACTCGCGGCATGGGCAAGTGTTGCGTAGCAGGGGCGGGCGACATCGCCGTAAACGAGAGAGCCGGCGAGATGAGAGTAAAGGGCCAGGTATTCAAGCAGGGCGACTGGATCTCACTCGATGGAACCACCGGCCGCGTAATCAAGGGCAAGCTCAATACTCTCGACGCCAAGCCTGATGAACCTGAACTGATGGAGTTCATGGCTTGGGCGGAGCCATTCCGCAAGATAGGCGTGCGCGCGAACGCGGACATTCCCCGTGATGCGAAACAGGCGCGTGCGTTTGGAGCCGAAGGCATCGGTCTGTGCCGCACCGAGCACATGTTCTTCGCCGAGGACCGCATTCCGCACATGCGCGCCATGATTCTGGCGGACAACGAGAAAGACCGTCGCACGGCGCTGAAGAAACTGCTACCCATGCAGCGTGCCGATTTCATCGGTTTGTTGCGTGTGATGGATGGCCTGCCGGTGACTATTCGCCTGCTGGATCCGCCACTGCACGAGTTTCTGCCCAAGCGCGAAGATCTGATGGTGGAGATTGAGGTACTGAGAGCAACTAAGTCGCGCTCCCCGAAGTTGAAGGGGCTACAGGCCCTGCTTCGCCGGGTCGAGGAGCTGCATGAGTTCAATCCCATGCTCGGACATCGCGGTTGCCGCCTAGGCATCACATATCCTGAAATTACCGAGATGCAATCTCGCGCCATCTTCGAGGCCGCGGTGGCTGTGGAGAAGAAAGGAGTGAAGACACACGCGGAAGTGATGATTCCGCTCATCGCAACTGTGAAGGAAATGGGGAATCAGGCAGCGATTGTGCGGCGTGTGGCTGAGGAAGTCTTTCGGGAAAAAGGCAAGAAAGTACATTACCTCGTAGGAACGATGATCGAGTTGCCACGGGCTGCATTGATCGCGGACGAAATCGCCAAGGAAGCCGAGTTCTTCAGTTTCGGAACCAATGATCTCACGCAAACCACATTCGGCTTCTCACGTGACGACGTGAACAAGATCCTGCCGACCTATCTCGAGGAAGGCATCATCAAGCAGGATCCCTTCGCAGTGATTGATCGCGACGGTGTGGGTGAGTTGGTGCGCATCGGAATCGAACGTGGACGCAAGACCCGTCCCGGCCTTGAAGTGGGGATTTGCGGCGAGCACGGCGGCGACCCGTCGTCGGTTCAGTTCTGCCACGAGGTGGGCATGGATTATGTAGCCTGTTCGCCATTTCGCGTGCTGACCGCGCGGTTGGCTGCCGCGCAGGCCGGTGCCAGCGATAAGCTGAAGGTCGAAGGCGGAAGAACGAAATAGATTTTCCCGATACCCGGGAAACATTTTGGTATAGTTCCCCGTCATGCCGCGTTCGACCAAGAACGAAGCGAATCATCCTGCCTCGGTTTCATCTCCACCGCTCACGCGAAATCAGATTCGTGGCTTCTGGGCTTCGTGGGGCGGATGGGCGCTGGACGGCATGGATTCGTTTGTTTATGCGCTCGTTCTTGTACCCTCCCTGCGCGAACTACTCCCGCGCTCAGGCATTCCGGCCACCAAAGGCAACATCGGACTCTACGGAGGATTGTTATTCGCCCTTTTCCTAATTGGCTGGGGGCTGGCATTCCTCTGGGGACCGATGGGAGACAAGTTTGGCCGCGTGCGCACGCTCATGCTGACCATCGTGTGGTATTCGGTGTTCACCTTCTTGAGCGCATTCGTCACCGGCGTTTGGCAACTTGCTATTCTTCGCCTGCTTGCCGGTGTGGGCATTGGCGGAGAATGGGCCATGGGCGGAACGTTTGTTGCTGAGGAATGGCCCGAGCACCGGCGCCGGTTGGGAGCGGGTTTGATGCATACCGGGTACTACGTCGGCATATTCCTCGCCGCACTCGTGAATTACGGGATCGGCAGCCGTCTTGGCTGGCGTGCAATGTTCATAGTCGGAGGACTGCCGGCATTGCTGCTGGCCTGGGCGCGGCACGGAGTTGCGGAGCCTGCTGCCTGGACCAAGAAGGAGAAAGTCGTCCGCGCGTGGTCGCTTTGGCGTCCTCTGACGGCGCTGTTTGCGCCCGCCTGGCGCCGCCGCACCATTCTGAATTCCTTACTTATGCTGGCTTCCATCTGTGGCCTATGGGCGGGAACGGTTTACGTTCCCGCAGCAATCACGTCAGTCGCCGAGGCAAGCGGCCACAGCACTCCACAAGTGGCGCAACTCGCCTCCTGGGGCGTCATGCTAGTTTCGTTCGCTACCATCCTCGGCTGCCTGGCTATGCCGTGGCTCGCCGAGCAAGTGGGCCGTCGCGGTACGCTGGCAGCCTTCTTTGCTCTCATGATGGTCTTCATTGCACTGACATTTGGCAAAGTTTTTTATCTCGGAGCGGCTGCGCTTCCCTGGTTTTTTGTTTGTCTGTTCTTTCTGGGATTGGGCGGCGCTAACTTTTCTGTCTACACCCTCTGGCTGCCCGAGCAATACCCCACGGAATGCCGGGCCAGCGCGTTCGCCTTTTCCACCTCGTTCGCCCGATTCGCCGGGGCTGGAATCACCTTCCTGGTCGGAGCGGGTATCCGTCACTTCGGTTCGCTCGGAACTCCGGTGGCAATGACGTCGATTGCTTTCGCCTTGGGACTGTTCCTGATTCCATTTGCCGCTGAAACCCGAGGCAAGCCTCTACCGGCGTGATCAGCAGGCTTTCCGCGACCAAAAAATAGGCTCCCTCCTTAAAGGGAGCCACTAGGAAGGACCAAATCTTGACTACGCCACACCTCGCGCCTTTATCGGCGCACCCACCTTGCCTATCGATGCTGCGCGCTCGGAATCTTCGACCACGCGGTTTGCCAGAGGCTTTAGCCACAGCAAAGCCATGAACGCGGCCACCACGTCGCAAACAATCATCGCCCAGAAAACCTTGTTCCAGGAGCCGGTCCGGGCAAACAGCCAAGCGGCGCCGGGCGCGGCAAAGAGAGTGGCCACTCCCTTCGCGGTGTATAGGACTCCATAGTTCGTGGTAGCCCATTTGTTTCCGTACAGGTCGCCGGTGATCGAAGGAAACAACGAATAAATGTTGCCCCACGCGAAGAAACAGAGGCCTGATAACGCCACGAACCAGACGGGATGGCTGATCAGTTGGAGGAGAGCAAACACCGCGATTGCTTCCAGAATAAAGGAAATAAAGATGGCGTTCTCTCGGCCGATGTGGTCGGATACCCATCCCCAGAAAGGACGGGTCAACCCGTTCAGAATCCGGTCCACGGTAATGGCCAACACCAATGCAGTCATGCCGAAGGCGACGACGACGTTATCCACGTGGTAGGAGGAAGCCATCGGATTGAGTTGTACGGTGACCACAATGCCTCCGAAGGCCAGCATGGTCAGCATCAGATAAAGAACATAGAACGAAGGTTGGCGCAACATCTGCCATGGTGTCATATCAACCGCTGAGGTCCTCACCTTAGCCTTGATCTTGGCTTCTTTCTCTTTCCAGTTGGGTGGTGTCCATCCCTCCGGCGGCCTCGCCAGGAATAGGGACGACGCTAACACTACGAACCCCTGAACAATTCCCCACACGATGAACGTATGCTGGTAGCCCGAGGTCTTCAGCATGGAAGCAATGGGAGCTATTGTGGTCGCCGTGCCGATACCGTAGGCCCCGGCAGTGAGTCCGACACATAAACCGCGATAGTCCGGGAACCATTTGAGCGCATTGCCAATGGTGCCTCCGTAGACCGCACCCGCGCCCACACCGCCTAATGCATACCAAAAGTAGAGAGCCCGGATGGTTTCGGCGCGGCCCGATCCGATCCAGCCCAGTCCGACCAGAATTGCGCCAATGCCGAGCATGAACCGGGGTCCGATTCGATCCACCAAATATCCTTCAAACGGCACCAGCCAGGTTTCCAGAGCAACGAATAAAAAAATCGTCCACTGCACTGCCTCAAGGGTGACATGTAGATGCGCTTGTATGGGTTTGGTGAAAAGTGTCCATGCATATTGGAGGTTCGCGATCGCCATCATCGCGATGATCCCGGCAACTAACTGGGCCCAACGGTTGACAATCCGCGAGGGGTGAATCAATGAAGCGGAAGATGCAGCCATAGAATAAGCTCCGTGACGGCGCGCTGGACCATTGATATACTGGTCTGGTAACCGAACCACTTGCGCCGGAAAATTTAACACCCTTACCTCGGACTGTCAAGGACTCGATTCGCACCCATGAACGAGAGCTCGCGAACCCAGACCGAGACTTACCTGTCCCATCTCGACAGCCTGATTCGCCGCGGGCGTCAGCTCCGCGACGACTTGCCCGCCAATCCGTCCGAGGGGTCGGCGATCATAGCCACCCGCGCCTGGCAAGAAGACTGCGGGATAACCATCAATCAATTGTCCGGAGGCAGCAAGGCCCATTGGCTTGCGAGGGCGTTTAGCCAAGCCTTTTTGATGCGTTCAGAATCCGGCCACGCTGTCGAAGGGGCGGCGCCAGCTGAGATCGTGAATCGACTGCTTGCCGTCCTCGACCGAGCCGTGGCCTCGCTCTCGGGTACGGACGATGGCCCGGTCTTTTCTGCATCATCGGCGCAGCCACCTCCTCACCGGTTCGATTTCGTACATAACCTTGACCTCAGGCCGGTAGTCGAGCAAGCCTACATTGATAGTCGACGCGCTCTCGATCAAGGAGACTACAAGTCGGCGCTGCTGACTTCGTGCGGAATACTGGAGGCCACCGTGACCGACGCTCTGGAACACAAGGGGTTGAGTGCGCTGGCGGCAGCGGGCGTGCCCCCCGGGAAGATTGCCGATTGGTCGTTCGCGACGCGCCTGGCCGTTGCAGAGAAGGTAGGGCTTATTCGCGGGGGCTGCGCTCGTCTTCCGGCAATCGCGTGGATCTATCGAGATCATGTCGAGAATGGTTCGGAGGCGACAATCTCCGAGAACGACGCACGCCGCGCGGGTCAAGTGCTGCATGTCGTGATGAGAGATCTCGATCCCGGGCGGTAGAGAACCGCGCTAGGCGTCGTCTAAGCGGAACAATATCCCCACAACCTACGTATAGTTTTCTGTTGCACTTATCTAGGTACTCGCTTGAGCAATCCAACCGAAGGCCAATCAAGATTTAGCGGCGAAGAGCCTCCGCTTGTCCACCAGGCAGTTCCAGCAACGCCTCCCACCTTCCGCAATATCTTCATTGGCAAAGATGGTCTCCGCGCTGGCTGGGAGCTGTTCATCTTCATCGCCTTCTTCGCGGCCGTTGGCTACTGCGTACACATCGTCACTCACAAGCTGCAGCTGCCCGATCCAGGTGCCGGGGGGCCAAACTTGCCCATATTCCCGCGTACAGCGCTTCTCGTCCAGGGTCTCAACTTCCTTGTCGTCCTTTTCATCACCTGGGTCATGTCGAAGATTGAGCGTCGCCCTATCTCCGTGTACGGCTTCGGCGATGAGTGCAGGGTCCCGCACTTCTTTGCCGGATTCGGCTGGGGAATCACCTGCTTATCTCTGCTCGTTCTGACCCTCTGGAAGACCGGGTTCATGGTTTTTGACGGCCGCGTGCTTTTTGGCAGCGACATTCTCCGCTACGGCGCCGTCTGGCTGCTCGTATTGCTCCTGGTCGGCCTTTTCGAGGAGAATCTCACCCGTGGTTACCTTCTGTACACGCTCACCCGTGGACTCGCTGGCTTTTACCTGTGGGCCTTCAAGACCCGCCACGGCGCAACCCTGGGCTTCTGGACTTCAGCCGTAATCTTTTCCGTACTCTTTGGCCTCGGCCACAGCACCAACCCAGGCGAGTCCCCAATCGGACTGCTGTCCGCCGGCCTGGGCGGCATGGTGTTCTGCCTCAGCCTCTGGTGCACCGGCTCGCTCTGGTGGGCCATCGGCTTCCACACCTCGTGGGATTGGGCACAATCATTTCTCTACGGCGTCCCCGACAGTGGACTCCTTGCCCAACAACATCTCCTCGCTACTCACCCCGTGGGTAAACCCATCCTCAGCGGAGGTACCACCGGTCCCGAAGGCAGCATCTTCATCGTCGGCGTGCTGGCTCTTGTCGCCCTAATTATTCTTTTCACCCTGCCACGCACGAAAGCGGCAAAACCTTAAGGAGTACCCGTGTAGATCGGTTCTGTCGAGAATTTGGGGGAGCATTGCGAATTTAGGCGAGGGTGAGTGAATGCAATGTGTAAAGGCAGCCGTCAATCTTCCAAATCCTGCCGGAACACCGGTTGCGACGGATCCAGGCTGCCGTCGATCACCGCAACCACGAGGTGCCCATATGCGGTCGTGGCTTCGTCCAGCGTGGCGTAGCCGCGCTCCCGCTGGAGGGCTCCGGTGTCCGAATAGATGAGGGTGAAATACCGCCCCGAAGAATATTGAATTTCGAGCAGCTTATTCGGCATGTCGGGATCGCCTTCCTGTCCCAGCACATCCATCAGCGCCACCGTCCAGCGTCTGCCTTTGGGGTCGGTGATGACCTCGCGCTCGACGTACTGCCACTCGTCCATGCTCCACAACGGCATATTTATCTTTACCCGAGCAACCGATCGATCGCGTTTGCCACCTGCGATCCGGTAAACGGTTTCGGCACCAGCAGAACCTTTTGGGCTTTTCGCGAACGCAGGCTCGCATCTGCGATCTCCGGCGTATCGCTGATGATGACAATGGGCAGCTCGGCGTGATTCGGGTGATGGCGCACACTGTCGAAAACCGCCTCGCTCATGTCATAGGCGGTACAGTCGAGCACCAGCGCGTCCGCGTGCTGCTCCTGAATCAAATCATTGACGGTAGGGGTATATCCCGTCGCGAAGACTTCGTAGCCGCAGTCACGCAACGCAAATGTGAGAAGCTCGGCGATCTCCGGAGTGTCGTCAATGAGCAGGACGCGGCGCAACCGTATCCTACTTCTTGCCGGGACCGGTGCCGGGCAGCCGCTTCTTCTTGCCCTCGGAGGGCTCCAGATCCATGACCCATACACGGCCGCCGGCCGTGTAGTAGGCCCGCCGGTCGTTCTCGATCATCGCGCCCCACGCTTCCAGCGTGCGCATGGCGAAGGTGACTCCCTCGAAGTTGTTACGCGCGTGGTCCAGCACTTCGTTGGTGTGCCAGTTGTCGGTGAGAATGGCATCACCCGGGTGCACGCGTAGAACCGTGTAGTAGCGGTCGAACGCCGCTTCCGGCCGCACGTCGCGGGTGGAACCGCGCTTCTTGCCTTCAGTGACAATATAACTTTCCTGGCCTTCAGGTTCGACTTCTGGCTCGACATTAGCTTTAGTGTTCATAAAGTTTGCGCCACCGCCTCGGCCTGTGCCGCAGAGGCCATATTCACCAGGTTCTTCGCATCCGCTGCCTGAATCAGGGCCTCAGGCAACTGGACACCCATCATTCGCCATTGCTCATTGGCAAACTTCTGCAAGGTGGCAATGTGCTCGGCGTGCAGGTGGCCGAAGCGTCCCTGCAACTTCAGGTACTCGGATACGGGCCGCATGCTGGCGGGGCGGAAGCTGTAGTCGTACTCGCGCTTTTCCGGATTCCACTCCCACATAGGATAGAGTCCGCATTCGACGACCAACCGGCCAAGATCGATGGAGCGCGGGGTCTCATACACGAAACCTTTTTGGCATGGCGTGTAGACCATCAGATACGCAGCACCCTTGTGGTTGAGTCCCTTGCGCACTTTATTCATCAGGTCGATGGGATAGCCTACGCTCGCGGTCGCCACGTAGCAGTGGGGATGGCCAGCCGCCATCATGCGAGCGAGGTCCTTGGGGAACAGTTTCTTGCCCTCAGGCACCAAGGGGCCGGGGGGCGAGAATGTGGTCATGCCTCCGTAAGGCGTGCGCGATGACGCCTGAATGCCGGTGTTCGCGTACTGCTCATTGTCGTAGCAGATGATCAGGCAGTCGTGATTGCGATAAAGCGCGCCTGAAATCGACGCCAGGCCAATGTCGGATGCGCTGCCGTCGCCAGCCTCACAGATAATATTTGGGAATTCGCCCTTCCACTTGCCCTTGCGGATCATGGCTTCATAGGCCGCAGCGACGCCCGCGGTGAAGCTGCCCGCACTGCCAATCTGGGTGTGCGCCCACGGCACATTATAGGGCGTACAGAGATACGAACTGTTCGCCACATACATGCAGCCGGTCGGTCCAACCAGAATAGTATTGTCACCCGCCGCCTTGCTTGTCATCCGGTACTGGATGGACGGCCCGCAGCCGGCACAGGTGCGGTGCCCTGGTACGAACGGCTCGCTCGACGGCAATTCAGGATTGTAGAAACGCGCGCCCTGGTTCGGGCTGCCGAGAATCGGCAGAATCTGCCGTTGCACTTCGATGGTTGCCATATAAATTCCTCCAAAACAAAAACGTTTATTCTTCGAATCCGACCCAATGCGTGCGCTTTTCGATTTTGCCGCGTTTCTGCGCATCAATCATTTTCTGGGTCATCCAATAAAATTCCTTCAGCACAATGGCCTCGCCGCCCATGCCGGCCATAAATGACATGACGAGTGGGCGCTTTTGGTTTTCGTAGAGGGCCGCGCAGACCTCAGCATAGAGCGACCCGCCGCTGCTGACGCTGCCGAGGCCCATGTTAGTTTCGATTACGCCCACCACTTTGAACTTACTCAGAACTTCGTTCACCCGATCAGTCGGATACGGCCGGATGGTCCGCAACCGCACCATGCCGACCTTCAGGCCCTTATCGCGCATGTGCTTGATTGCGAACCGGGCGGTGACTGCATGGGCGCCTTGCAGAAAGAAAACGACTTCGGCGTCATCAGTCATGAACTCTTCAAGCCAGGGGTCGTATTTTCGCCCAAAGATTTTCTCAAACTCCTGGTGGACCTGCTCGATGACCGCCATCGACTCTTCCATGGCGCGCGCCCGTTCCAACTGCAGAGGCGGACCCTGCTCTGGCATGATCTGGGGACCGTGCGACACCGGATGCCGCGGATCGAGTGGATAGGGATGCTTGTAAGGTGGCAGAAATTCCTTCACCTGGCCGGGGTCGGGCAACTCGACGTCGCCGGTGATGTGGGAGACGAAGAAACCGTCCTGGCAGACCATCTGAGGCAGAAGGACGCGCGGATCCTCGCCGATTCGATAGGCGATCAGATGATTGTCGAACGCTTCCTGGGCGTCGCACGACCAACCCATAAGCCATCCCATATCGCGAGTAGACAACGCGTCGGTATGCTCGGAACCGAAATCGCCGGGCGGATCGAGCGTTCGGTCAGCGATCATCATCTGCACGGGCATACGGCTGCCCGAGATCGGCGAATAGAGTTCGTATGCGAACTGCACGCCCACACCCGAGCTGCCCGTGAAAACGCGGGCGCCGCTGGAAGCAGCACCGTGCGCGATGCTCAACTGCGAGTGCTCGCTGTCGGCCACAATGTACTCGGCGTCGAGTTCTCCGTTGGCAACCATTTGCGCGAGCGCCATCATAGTCGCGGTGTATGGCCGAATCGGGTACGCCGCAATTACATCGACATCGGCGTACTTGGCGGCTTGAGCCGATGCCACACAACCATTTATGCGGACCATCCTCTTCTTGCTTGGGGCAGTAGTTGTTGCCATGTTTACTCCGATCCTAGATATTCTTTGCCGGCCGGTCGCCCAGCTTCCGCAGCTCTTCCGCCTGCCGTCCATGCAAACCGGGCGAGATGGCGAACGCCGTATCCATTCGCACCACACCAGTGTCAAAGTCGAGCTCAGGCACGCCTTCCAGACAGCCGGTCGGACATTCCTCGATGCACACGCGGCAGCCTTTGCAGTAATCGACCAGAATCTTGTAAAGGCCGTTCGACCGCTCCGGACGCGCAATGCAGGGTTCCGGGCAGACCAGATAACAGTTATCGCAGGCGTTGCAAGTGCCACAACTGAAACAGCGGCTGGCCTCCTCGACCGCCTGCTCTTCCGTCAATGCCTGGATTACTTCATCCTGGGTTCTGCGCCGGCTCACCGGCGGCAGAAGCGTTTGCTGGACACGCGGGAAGTGCGGGAAGTATGTCATGTTCATGCGATTCAGATCGACGATCACATCGATCGGAATCGTCCGCGGCTGCAACGCTTCCCCGCGCAGCACCTTGTCCAAATTGAATGCAACCCGTTTCCCGTCGCCGACAGCATTCACCACCATCAGCGGCTGCCCTGAACCCAGTTGCACGATGTCGCCTGCGGCAAAGAAGTTGGTGTCGCCGAGACGACCGAAGCGATCAATTTTGATGGTGCCACGTTCATTCTTGAACTCCGCCGGCAACCAGGCAAGTGAGGAATGCTGTCCCACGGCGATGATCACGTTGTCGACCGCAAATTTCTCTGCCGGAGCTTCTTTGTTAACCGTGATCGGTGACGCGTTAATTGCGCCGGAGAAGCGTGCGGGATGCAACTGCAAGGCTTCCACTTTGCCGTTGCCCAGCACCGCGGTTACGGCTCGGCCGTGCATCAGATCAACCCCTTCTTCGACCATGTCGTGGAGATCTTCCGGCACCGCCGGCATCTCTTTGGGATTCGCTTCCACCGTGATCATGGTCACTTCTACTGCACCTTGCCGCAACGCTTCGCGGGCGCAATCGATCGCGGTATTTCCACCGCCAATGACAGCAACCCGGGTACCCACTTTCACTTTCGATGTGCCCATGCCGATGTCGCGAAGGAACGGCAGTCCATAGAGCACGCCAGCTTTGTTCTCGCCTTCTGCACGCACGCTGTTGGGCTCGGTGAGTCCGACGGCCAGCACGCAGGCGTCGTAATTCTTTTTCAAGTCGTCCCAGCTGACGTCTTTGCCCACTTCGACATTGGTCTTGATGGTGATCCCGAGTTCGACAAGTCGCTCGATCTCCCGGTCAAGCACGTCCTGCGGAAGTACCCAGTCTGGAATGCCACCGCGATTGAGGCCGCCAGCTTTGGGTGACTTCTCCAGAATCGTTACTTGGTAGCCAAGCCGCGCCAGTTGATACGCGGCGCTGTGTCCGGCGGGACCTGATCCGACGACAGCGACCTTCTTGCCGTTGGGTTTACCGGCTTTGACGACATCGTGAGTCAGCGCCTGTCCCAGGTCGCCGAGAAAGCGCTCGACCGCGCGAATGGAAATCGCTTCATCGTACTGTCCCCGGTTGCACGCCTGCTCGCACGGGTGATAGCACACCCGGCCGGTGACCGAGGGGAACGGCATGTCTTCCTTGATCAGCGCGTAGGCGTCCAGATACTTGCCGCGCTTCACCAGATCGAGATAGCCCTGGATCTTTTCGTTGGTCCCGCAAGCGTTGTTGCAGGGTGGTAATTTGTCACGGTACACGGGCCGAATGGAACGCCAGTTGCCCGTGGGAAATAGGTCCTGCCCTTTTTCCTGCGATGGCGCCGGAGTGATGCCGGCGAATGGAACCGTAAGCCAATCGGGGATGCGTGTGCCTTTAGTCGACATTTATGATTCCTTCCCTACACTGCCACTGGGTTCAGCGGCATGATATGCAAATCATTCAGTGCTACCTGGAACGCATGCTTGTTGGCGATCATCGGCTCAATCGTCGCCATCTTGACGATGCCCGTGGCCTTCACCACTGCGGCAATCAGTGGAGCGGCGATATCAGGCGCGATGGATTTGTTTCGCTCGGCCGCGCCCTCCGTTGACAGACGGTCGAGGCCCAACTCACCCAGCCGGTAATAAAGCCACTTGTGATCGGCAATCTTGGCGGCATCAACACAAACAAGTTGAGCAAGCCGTTCCGCTCCCGGGACGAACCGGATCATGTAATCTGGCGTGTAGTGAGTGTTGATCACCAGCGTTCCGCCCGGAGGCATCCCCCGCATGTAATCCCAACCCTTGACCATCGTCCCTTCGACCAGTACGACGATGTTGGGCTTCTCGTTTTCGTAGGTGAGCTCGTTCTCGAGAACAGTGTCACTCACGCGACAATACTTGCGCGTGGGAGCGTTAGTGCGATCGGGATTGTCGACGTAGTTCTCCATCGCCTGCGCGTACTTGCCTTCGATGCGGGCGGAAGCGGAAATGGAATTGACGATGTCGCGCCCTTCTTTGTCCATGATGATGCCGCGTGTCCAAACTGTGAGTTCTGTGTACCATGATCAATCCTCGTTCATGGTTGAGCAGATGTGTCGGGGCGAATCTCCGGCGGCATGTTCGCTCTTCGTGAATGTCAATTGCCTGGAACCACTCCAATCGCAATTAAGCACTGCGAGGAAATGGCTCCGCAGGACCACAAAAGGCTTGACCCGCGTTCCCTGCTGAAATTCAACGATCGCTGACAGCGTTGCCTTCTTACACAGGCTCTCGAGATCGGCGCCGGTAAGGCCTTCCGTCTGCCCGGCAAACTCCTCGATATCGACATCGGACGCCAGCGGCACGCGGCGACAACAAAGCCGCATGATGGCCGCGCGCTCGGCAGCGTCAGGTTTGGCAAATCGCAACAAATAGTCGAAGCGCCCGCTGCGCAACAATGCAGGATCGATTCGCTCAGGACGATTCGTGGCTGCCAGCAGAATCACGCCTTTGACGTCGCGCAAGTTGTCGATCTCACGCAGGAACTGGCTGAGAATCCGTTGATAGACGTCGCTGCCAAATTGGTCGCCGCCAAACTTTGGCGCGACCGCGTCAATGGTGTCGAAGAACAGGATGCACGGCGCTGCCCTACGCGCCTTCTTGAAAACTTCCCGCAGCGCTCGCTCTGATTCGCCCAACCACTTCGAATACAGCTGCGGGCCATCCACGGCGATGAGCGGAATTTGCTTTTCACCGGAGAGCGCTCGCGCCATGGCGGTCTTCCCAGTGCCCGAAGGCCCCACCAGCAGGATGCCTCGCGGCGGCGCGAGTCCAACCTGCTCATAGATCTCATCGCGCATGTGCGAATGTTCGATCACACCATCGAGCAAACCTTTCACCTCATTGAGGCCTCCGAGGGACGCAAATGTTGACGGGCTTCTCTCAATCAGGAATTCGCGAGTGGCACTGGGTTCGACTTCCTTCAACCCGGCGAGAAAATCGCCGTGGGTGACTTGCAAGGCCTCCAAATCAGTCGAGGCTGCGCTGTCGTTGTCGAGCGGAAAAGCGGAGAGGAAGCCGCGCAAGGCAATCATGCCGACTTCTTGCCCCAATGCTTCGAGATCGGCGCCAACGAAGCCGTGAGAATGTTCAGCGATCTCCTGCAAGTTGACGTCGGGCGCGAGTGGCATGGCGCGGGTATGGATCCTCAGGATTTGCAGCCTTGCCTGAGTGTTGGGAACGCCGATTTCGATTTCTCGATCAAAGCGGCCGGGACGGCGCAGCGCCGGGTCAAGTACTTCGGGGATGTTGGTCGCGCCGATGACGACGACCTGGCCGCGCGCGACAAAGCCATCCATCAAGCTAAGAAGCTGAGCCACGACGCGCTTTTCCACTTCGCCGACCACTTCGGTGCGCTTGGGGGCCACGGCATCGATCTCGTCGATGAAGAGAATCGCCGGCGCGTGCCGCGCTGCTTCCTCGAAGACCTCGCGCAGCTTGGCTTCGCTCTCACCGTAGAACTTCCGCATGATCTCAGGGCCGTTGAGATGGATGAAGTGCACGCGGCTTTCGGCTGCGACGGCGCGTGCCAACAGCGTCTTGCCCGTTCCTGGCGGACCGTATAACAGCACCCCCTTCGGCGCGAGAATTCCCAACCGCTCGAAGATGCGTGGATACTTCAGCGGCAGCTCGACAATTTCTCGCACCCGCGCCACTTCCCGTTCCAACCCGCCGATGTCTTCGTAGGAAACCGCCGGAGCGCGGGCCGCTGTCTGCTCGCCTTCCACCACCCGGATGTCGGTGCGTTTACCGATAACGACAGGTCCGGAAGGAATGGTCCGCACAACCTGGAAGTTCACCGCCTTGGCAAACGTCGGCACACGAACCACGCAGCCGGTGATGACCGGAACACCCTCGAGGTCCTCGAGCATTCGTTCGGGCGCGATGATCGCCGGCGCTGCGCCCACCCACAGGGGCGTGAAGCGAACAGCCACGGCCTGCTCGCGCTCGATGGGTGTGACCGTAACTTGCTCCTGCAAGCCTGCGCCGCAATTGCTGCGGCAGGTGCCATCAATCTGAATCATGCCTGCGTACCCGTCGTCGGAAAGCTCAGCCCGTGCGACAGCGACGGTGCCGCCAGTAATCTTCAACACATCGCCTGCGCGGGCACCCACACGCAACAGGTCGGCGGGCGCCAAGCGTGCGATGGCATGGCCGACATCCTCAACTCGCGCCTCCGCGACGCGCAGGGTAAGGAATGCAGGCGATGGGGTGGCTTCGGTCGTCAAATGAGTTGCAACCGGCTCCGCACGAGCGATTCCGTCGAAGAGTTTCACTCTCTTCTGCTCTTCCGCGTAGTCCGGTTCGCGCGACCCGACCACTCGGCCCCCTCCATTTCCCAGGTCAGGCAATTTAACTGTCTCCAATACCCACAGCGGAAAACTAAGTTGGGTTAGAACCCATCAAGCACGATTTCTTCGACGTCCTCAATGTGCCGCCGCATCGCCGACTTTGCGGCCTCGGCATCGTGGCGCTTGATCGCAGCCAATATACGCCGGTGGCCTGCAATCGACTTTTGCGGACGGCCTTCCACCTGCAAGGAACGCTCACGCGTGTCGCGCAGCAGTTCCATCAAAATGTCTAGAACCTTGAGCACGACGCTGTTACCGGACGCCAGCGCAACGCTGTAATGGAATTCCGAATCCTCAGCGACTGTGGACTCTCCCTGCGCCTGCTTTGCCTCTTGCCGTTGGAGGATCTCTTCCATCTCGGAGATTTCGTCAACAGAAGCGTGGGTGGCGGCACGCGCCGCCAGGGGCGGTTCCAGCATCTTGCGAAAATCCAGAAGCTCACTGACCGATTCCCGCCGGCGTTTCAGGGCATTGGAAAAGGGATTCATCACTGAATCGCTCGAGATTTCGCGAACGATTGTTCCTGCCCCTTGACGTGGCTCGACCATGCCCATCAGTTCCAGGCCGCGAATGGCGTCTCGAATCGAACTGCGGCTGACTTTGAGCAACTCCGCTAATTCACGCTCCGACGGCAGCTTGTCACCCGGACGCAGCTTTTTCAGAATCAAACGTTCGATCTGCTGGGCAACCTCTTCGTAGACCTTGTTCCGCCTGATTACTTCAAAGTCGGATTTGATCACTGGTGGCAATTTGAGACTCCAACTGGTCTGATAAGTGGACCAGCCAACAAAAGGGAGTATATGCCCGTTGGCAAGATCCTAGCAAGTATTTTTGTTAGGCATTTTTCTCAATGCCCAGTTGCATGCTCCGCTAACAGTTTGGTGCAACTGTACACGGTTCGGGTGTAGGACATGGGTAGACCCAGACGCTCCCCCAGCTCCACGACGGCGCCTACCAAAGCTTCCAGTTCGGTTGGCCGGCCGGCTTCAATGTCCTGCAGCATCGAGGTTTTATGCTCTCCTACTTTTTCCGCGCCCGCAATCCGTTGATCGACGGTAACCGGTAACTCCATGCCTAATTTGTGAGAGACCGCTTCCACTTCCTGCATTATGTTTCGCACCAGCGAGCGCACTTCCGAATCGCGCAGCATCTCACCCAACGTGGCGCGCGTTAGCGCGCTGAGAGGATTCAGAGAAGCGTTGCCCAGAAGCTTTACCCAAATCTCTTGGCGGATCCGCATGGTCACCGGGCAGCGCAAGCCTGAAGCGATCATCGCCTCTGCAATTGTGCGGCAGCGATCAGAGCGCATGCCGTTCGGTTCCCCGAGAGTAATCCGGTCTCCTTCGATGTGCTGAATCACTCCTGGGGCTGCAATCTCGGTGGCGAAGTAAACAATCGATCCGATTACGTGATGGGCTTCGATGGCCGATGAAATCACGCCACCGGGATCGACGCGCTCGATCCGTATTCCCTCCCATTCGCCACCAAAGCCCTGGAAATACCACCAGGGAATTCCGTTCTGCGTGCTGACGACGGTAGTCTCCGGCCCCAGCACCGGCTGCAACTGAGGCGCCAGCTGCGGCAAGCCGTGCGCCTTTACGCCAAGAAAAACAACCTCCACCGGCCCCACTTCTTCAAGGGAGCCTGCGATCTTGGGCCGCGCAACAAAGTTCCCCGCGCGACTCTTCACCTGTACTCCGTGCTTCTGCATGGCGTGAAGGTGTGGACCGCGGGCGAAAAGGGTGACATCGAATCCGGCCTGGGTCATGCGCGCCCCGATATAGGCTCCAATGGCCCCGGCGCCCGCGATCAGAAATCTCATGGCCGGTCATCCCCGAGCGCGGCGGCGACCGCCCGGCGCCGAATTTTTCCGGTCGCAGTGGTGGGAATACTTTCCACCAAATAAATCTTAGTCGGACATTTGTACTCGGCCAGCGACTCGCGGCAATGCTTGATGAGTGCTGCTTCAGTGGCACCGTGGGGCTCGTGCAAAACCACAGCCACCGCGACTTCCTCACCCAACGTGGGATGCGCACAGCCGAAGGTAACCGCCGCAGCAACCGCGGGATGCCGCAGCAATATCTCATCGACTTCGTGAGGCGCAATGTTCTCTCCTCCGCGGATGATGATGTCCTTCATTCGACCCGTCAAATACAAATAGCAGTCCGCATCCAGGTACCCTTCATCGCCCGTACGAAACCATCCGTCCACAAAGGCGCGCGCGTTGGCTTCGGGATTGTTTTCATATCCGCGAAATACATTCGCTCCCTGAATGGCGACCTCGCCCCGCTGATTCGTCCCCAGGTGATTGCCTTGCTTATCCATGATGCTAATGCGCAGCCCAGCACCCACGCCGACAGAACCGGGCTTGCGATGCCGAGGAGGCAAGGGATTCGAGGTCATTTGGTGGGCAGCCTCAGTCATGCCGTAGGCTTCAACGAAGGGCACGCCAAAAAGATCTTCGATCTTGTGAATGAGTTCGGCCGAGAAGGGTGCGCTGCAGGAACGTATGAAGCGCAGCGATTCAGACTCTGCCGGCTTCTGGTGAGTCCGGGCCAGCAGAAGCTGATGCATGGTCGGCACTCCCGAATACCAGGTCACGCGATGTTCGCGAACCGTCCGCCAGAAAGAAAGCGCGTTGAACTTGCTGGGGACAACTACCGTCCCGCCAGTAAGCAGCGTTGACATGACCGAGCCAATCAGGCCATGAATGTGGAACAGTGGCATGATGCACAGCGAAACATCTTCGTGAGAAAGAGCATAGGTGTTAGCGACATTCGCGGATGAGACCGCCAGATTGAAATGCCGCAGGGCACACGTTTTGGCCGTCCCGTGCTGCCGCTGGTATGCAGGACCAGGGCAATGTCGTCCGGCGTGGGCTCGGTTGCCGAAACTCCGGTGGTGCCGTTCGCGAGGCGAACGTTGCCCTGGACGCTCATTTCCACCGAGACTACTGGGACCTTGCGGTCCGCGGCTGCACTGCGCGCGAACTCCGCACCCACAGGCGGACAAAGCAAAACCTTGGCATTGGTGTCACCGAGGAAGAAGAGAAACTCCTCGTAGGGATAGGCCGGGTTCAAAGGGGCGGCCGTGCCGGCGATAGAAGCGGCTAGAAAGCTCACAATCGCAGGCAATCCATTGGGCAATGCGATTGCAACCGTATCGCCACGGCGAATGCCAGCAGAGGCCAGGGCGTTCGCCATGGCCAAGACCTGCTGCCGGAGCGAATCGTAGGTGACCCGGATTCCAAGTTCAGGAACGATGATTGCGGTGTGACTGTCTGCAAAATGTAAAACGTCAAACAAGGTTTCAACCGACTTCAGAGTCATTCTTGGTCGCCTCTGGCGCGGGTCCTTGGATGACGAACCGGTCTTGCCTGTTGTTTGAAAAGCAAGAGCATTGCGATCGCACTGTCCATGCGTGTTATCCCCAACTAACCAAGAAATCTCAACGAACTCAAATCGAGTAGCCTTCAGCGTTCAGCGCCTTGCCAAACTCCTTCAGAAAGAACTGAACATTTTCTTCGGTGGCCAACGGGCCCATAACCCCAATGCGGAAGACTTTGCCGGCCAGAGGACCGAAACCGCCGGCGATCTCGATGCCAGCCTCATCCAAAAGACATTTCCGCACTTTCGCCTCATTAACATCTTTCGGAACGCAGACCGTGTTCAGGGTCGCAATTCGGTGTCCGACGTTAACGTGAAGACCTAGCCCCATTGCCTCGACACCTTTGACAAAAGACTGATGGCACCGGCGATGCCGCTCCCAGCGGTTCGCAATCCCTTCCTCAGCCACCACTAGCAGCGCTTCGCGTAGCGCGTAGAACATTGAAATCGGCGCGGTGTGGTGATATCGGTGGGACACCGTGGAGTAGTCATGAATTAGCTTGATATCCAGATACCAACTGCGTACCGGGGTGGTTCGAGCCCTCAACCAGTCCATGGCACGTGACGAAATAGCCATTGGGGACAAGCCTGGAGGACAACTCAGGCCTTTTTGCGTACAGCTGTACGCCACGTCGATGCCAGTCTCGTCGAAATCTACCGGTATTCCCCCCAGCGACGTAACACAATCCGCGATCACCAGCGCACCAATATCGTGAGCGGCGGCACAAATCGCTGCCCCCGGCTGTAAGGCGCCAGTCGATGTCTCGGCATGAACGTAAGCCACAATTTTGGGCTTTTCGCGACGGATGAATTCTACCGCCTCGTCATCCCCGAAGATCTCGCCCCAGGGCTTTTCAAAGCGAACGACCTGGGCGCTATGGCGCTTCGCCATCTCCGTGATGCGGTCGGAAAAATAACCATTGGCGAACACCGCAAACTTCGCTTCGGGTTCCACGAAATTAGCAACGGCAGCTTCCATGCCCGCGCTGCCCGTACCCGAAATCACCAGGGTAGAACCGTTGCGTGTGCCGAAAGCCATTCGCAACAATTGTTGGTTGTCTCCCATCACCTGGATGAAATATGGATCCAGGTGCCCGACGATAGGTTTTGCCAGCGCCTGATAAACCCGCGGGTGGACCATGCTGGGTCCGGGTCCGAACAGGTAACGACGAGGCGGTTGCAAGGGAGGAAAAATGTTCACTGCGGAAACGTCCTGTTCGACGGCACTCATAGCCCTCATTTCCAGCCAAAGATACAGGAAGATACTACGGCAGGGAACGGATAATCTCCAGGCGCACGCAACTTGTTACACAAGCGATCCGCCCTTTGGGAATTTGTCGTCCTCTTGCCGAGGTTTACTTCCCACTAAACTTCGCGACGCACGAATAGTTATTGTCAGAGTAATCTTCCGCAGCGACTATTCAAAAAATTTCTTGACACTATGCGTTTTAATGTGGTAAACCGCCCAACTGGTCCGCTTTTCATACCGGACAGAACTCATACGCAATTTTAGACAAGTTATTTCGGTTCGTGGCCTGAGCGAACAAGGCAGCGTGCAGCCTGTGTGTCCGCGCGCTTTGAGGACAGGCCCGCTTTGCAAATTATCATCGGAGAGGACAACATGCGCTGGCTGACAACCTACATCGTTTTGCTGATGTTCTTCGCAACCTCACAGTCACTGGCTCAAACTCAGGAAGCTGCCGATAAAACCAGCGCATCGGCGAGTGCGAGTAAACAGGAAGTCAACGAACTGCGTAGCGAGGTGGCAGCGCAACGCAAGACGATCGAGGAACTGAAGGCGATCGTACAGAAGTTAGCCGAAAGCAAAACTCAGGTCGCCAACACAGACTCGGTCCAGACCAATCTGCCGGCCGGCGACGGCGCCCGGTTGATGAACGCCAATTTAGTCGAGCAGGCGGCTCCTGCGCCCGCCGACAAGAAGGACTTGTCAGTAGCAGGGTGGAACGGGGAGCACTTTTTCATCCGCAGCCCAGACGGTAAGTTCGTATTGCAGCCGTATGGTTATTTCCAGAGCGACTACCGGGCTTATAGCGGCGACGGTCACCCGCCAGATACCTTCCTGATCCGGCGTGCCCGCTTCGGGTTCCAAGGCAACTATGGCAAGCGCTACGACTTCGCTTTTCTGGCGGATGCGGCCGCTACCAACGGTCTGATTCTCCGCGATCTCTACGTGAACGCGCGTGTCAAGCCTGAATTCCAGGTTCAGGTTGGACAGTTCAAAGAGCCTTTTGCTCAGGAAACCCTGACCGGCGCCACCAACCTGGATTTTGTGGAACGATCGCTGGCTTCCATGCTGTACCCGTCTGCCGCAACCTCCTACCGCAGCCCTGGCGTTACTCTTCACGGAGATATTTCGGGCGGTGTCATGCAGTGGTGGGCAGGAGCTTTCAACGGCAAAGGCGTCCTGGCTGCGAACACCACCAATCAGCCAGAGTTTGTGGGCCGACTGCGGTTCTATCCCTTCAGGAAAAAGACCGGCAACCTGTTCCAGAACTTCGCGGTTGGCGGATCCATGGGCTTCGGTCGTACGGCTGGCCTTTCCAATGAATTGAGCTTCAGTGGCACCCTGCCTGACGCGGCTTACACTTTCTTCCCCCAGTTCCGGATCAACGGCCCAACCCAGCGTTATAACGGCGAGTTCACGTGGGTCCACGGTCCCTGGGCGGTGCGTGGGGAATACGATCAGCTCAACCAATACCGGCGGAATGTGGGATCCGAGCAATCGGATAACCTGGGTTTCATTAGCCTGCCTGGAGTCGTGGCCAAGGCTGGTTATGGCCAGATTACTTACCTGCTGACCGGAGAGACCCGGCCGGAAAACGGTACTCCCAGGGTGAAACATCCATTCATGGGACCGGAAAGTCCGGGCGCGGGAGGGGGCAGCGGATGGGGAGCTTTCGAACTGGCGTTCCGCTATGACAGTATTCAGGCGCACGAGCCCGGCATTAACCTACTGAACAATCCACTAACGCCGGGGTTTGTGACCACCTTCGCCGACCATACCGACGAGTTCACGTTTGGACTCAACTGGTATCTCAACTATTGGGTGAAGTATCAGGTGAATGTGGCTGTCGATCGGTTGAAAGAACCCAGCACTATTGGGCAAGAACCCCAGAATTTTACCGTGTTGCTGCAGCGCATTCAGTTCAGGTTCTAGACGGTTTTGTTGAGTTGCCAGTTTGTGATTTAAGGCCGCTCTAAACCGAGACAGCGGCTGACAGGGAAATCGCGGAGGAGATTCGATGAGATCGAGAATTCTGCTTACTGTTCTTCTCACCGGGCTGTTTGTTGTGGCGAGCGGCTGCGGGAGCGTAAAGAACTGTCCCGTATGCGGCACCACGTCCAACGGCGGTTACGTCAGCATCGACATCATCCCGGTGCCGGAGCACAATCCCACCGGCGAACCCGGCGGACCCTTTAACTCATTCGACATAAGCTGGGTCGATCCCATCAATCACCTGGACTACGTGTCCGATCGCATCGGCCTGGACGTCGCGGTGATCGATACGATTAATGATGTCTCCGTCAATATCCTCACCGGCGCCAACGGCGTTGCCGGAGGTGGAGACTTCGCGAGTCCGTGTGTTGGCACCATCCCTCCCATCGTCTCGGTGTTGGGAAACTGGACAAGATTCGGCTGCCGAAATGGAGCGTTTCATATTCCGGGCTTCGGCGCCAATGGCCTGTTCGGAGGCTTTCCGGGAGCGCAATGCTGCGCCGCTCGCGCTAACGGCGTGAACCCGTTGTCTGGCCCGGATGGAGAAGTTGTAACCCCGGACGGCAAGACCCTTTTCACCGGGAACGCCAGCAGTTCGGTGGTAGTGTTTGACCTCACTTCGATGGATCTGACGAAAAACCCGCCCACTCCACCCACCGTCATCGCGGTGATCCCGACGGGACTATCGCCTGATTTCGACGGTCAGATTGGCAACAATAATCCTTACCCCGGAAATCCGCAAGGGAATCAGAGTGGCATTGCACCTTGCATCGCTTCCGCCAACGGGCGCGCGTTCTCTGATCCGACTTGCGGGGATCTACGAGCAGACGAACTATCTTATGACCCCAAGGATCAGATCCTGGCTGTGATCAATGGTGACCCTGGATTGCCCTACATTACGTTTATCGACGTCTCCGGGGTCGTTTCCCGCGCCTCAAATTGTCTGCCGGTTGAGCCCACCACTCCCTACGGGCCACCGTTTGCGAATGCCCTTGGCCCCATCAATCCACCCTCATGCATCTTGGGCCAGATTTACTACGATGGCGCCCCGCAAAACAACATTGGCGTTCCGGTTGATAATGTTGGCCTGAACGGGCCGGCAGGTTTTGTCTGTCCCGATCCTTCGAATCCCCAGGTAAACTCCGGCGTCTCTGGAGCACCACCCTACATTACTGGTACCAAATCCATCCCTTGCCACCATGGACCGATCCTGACTTCGGCGGGAGCGTTCTGCAACCAAACAGCGCCCGGTACGGGTTGCAACGGAGCACTCGCGTTGGCGGGATTAGGCGCTCACGCCTGGAATCCCAACACCGGCCATTTTCTGCTTACTAACGGAAACGCCACGGCCAACCTGACGGTGGGCACGGTGGATGAGATTGATCCCAGACCAGGGAATCCGAACGGTCCGGTAGTCATCAACAGTTTTCTAACTCCCAATTGCATGCCTACCAGCATCGTGCAAGGGCCGGGCGACAACTTCCTGGTCGGTTGCGCGGACCACGATGGCGAGGCTTTCCCTCCCAATGAATATGTGATGAATGGCACTTCAGGCAAGATTATTGCCACCATCACACAGGTCGGCGGGGTCGACGAAATCTGGTATAACCCCGGCGACAACCGATATTATCTGGCGGCCCGAGATATGCCCACTGGCCCAGTTATGGGCGTGATCGATGCCGCGACCAACCTTTGGCTGCAGAACGTCGTAACCAATAGCAACTCGCACAGCGTGGCTGTGGATCCGAGCAACAACCACGCGTTTGTGCCTCTCCAGGCGGGCGCGGGATGTACGACCCAAAGCGCTAATGGCTGTATCGTTGTCTATGCGCAACAGTAAGGGATGGCTGCGGCGGTAGAGCGTTTAGAACACGGATTTATTGAGGATGGCGTGGCTGGAGGACTGCACGCGTTCAACGCTTGGCTTTATACTATACACAGCCACCCATGAGGGACTGTTCGGAGTCGCGTTGTCTATACCGGGGAGCTGGTCTTGGCCGGTTCACCAAGAGCAGGCTGATTGTGTGTTTGGCGGTCGCATCCGTTTCGATCACGCTGGCTGGCCGCATCTTTCACCAATCGCGTAGCAATGTACCCATCGCCCGGTCCAATATAGAACAAGCCAAGATCCAGCATCGTGACCGGCTTGTGCAGCACTGGTCTGCGCCAGTTGAGACAGTCCACTTACCCTTCCCGCCTGCATTTGTCGCAAGGATTGCCTCCGCAGAAGAAGATCTGCCCGGCACAAAAACCGACAGCTGCGTTTACAATCGTCCTCCACCCCACGCATGATTTTTCCCTGCATTCGGGTTGCCGGTTTGGTAGTGACCCTCGCACCTCACGATTCACAAACACCAAGGGGGGGTAGTTATGAAGAAGATTTCGCAGAGACTCTTGAACATACGCGTTGACCACGCGCTTGCTCTTCTTATCCTGTCAGCTCTAATTGCACCGAACGCCCTGGCTAAAACCAGGAGCGAGCCTCCGACTCAGAAGGCCAGCGTCATCGCGCACTTGCCTCTGCCGGGAACTCCAGTAAGTCAGCTATTATTGCGCCAGCAAGGCTCCAAGCGGTACCTGTATGTTCAGCAGACCGCAACGAACGGTTTCACGGTTGTCGACGTGACCCAGCCAGACCGTCCGAATGTGGTCAAAGACGTGACTTTGCCAGGGAAAGGCAGCGACGAAAAACTGGAGATGCTGGGAAGCGGCATAGCTCTGGCGGAAACTCCGGACAGTTCTGCCGCTGGCGGCACGCAACATGCGCTTTCTCTGGAGAAATCCCACGCCGGGAACAGCGCGACGGCCGCCCCCACCGAGACTATTAGGGTACTGGACCTAAGTGATCCCAAGAACCCGCGAACCTTGCAGACGTTCGACGGGGTCACGAAGGTCATGGCGGACGACGTACGCAATTTAATCTACATCACGAATGGCGAAGGGCTGTGGATCCTGCGCCACAACCCTAATGTGGAGAGCAAGAAACGATCGCTGCCACCATGCGACTCGGAGTCAGTGTTCTCTCCGATGGTCGATTGTCAATAATTGCGTCTCACACGGGCGAGCTACTTGGCGTCGAATTGAGGTCCAAGACACTTTTGCTCGATCGTTTTTACTGAAATCACGGTGATGGTAATCGGACTGGCGGAGCCAGTCGCTGCTTCATTGGGTGCTGTAGTTCCCATCGACGGCCCTTTAGTGCCGGTTACCTCCACCTGTTGCCCTAGATATTTGCTTAGTTTGATCCCTTTACTACCTTGGAGTTCGTAAGTCTCCTCCGCATTGCGACGCGTCAATGTGTAATCTTCACCGAATTTTCCAAGACAACCTCGCATTGTGACCCGCCCATTATTCTGGTCGGCAGAACTTCGGCTCGCGCTGCCGGACTGGTCTTGGGTTGCCTGCCGCGCGATCGCAAAACTCGCGCAAATCAAGAGGCCAACAGGAATGAAGTGTTTCATATGCGCTCCTCCCCGGAAACGAACCACTGGACTTTGATGGCAACTGGGTAATTCGGGTTGGCTGATTGTCAGCGGACTACTTAACATGCGTCTCCTGATAGTGCAATTCCTTCCACTCGCCCCCGCGCTTCACCCATAACTCTGTGACATATATCCGCGAATAGCGCACCGTCGATTTTGGTGGGAATTGCATCGTAACCTCGTAGATGACAAAGGCGGCGTCTGGTCCCAACGGAATCAGTTTGTATCCCCATAGCGTATAGCTGACAACATTCGTGTCCGCCATTTCGTTAACCGCCTGGATCTTATTCCGTTCACCACGGTTATCGATTTCCACGCCCTCGTAGTCATCCGCCAGCAGCGCTCCGTAAGCCGCTTTGTCTTTGTTCTTCAGTGCATCCCATTCCGCTTTGATCTTCGATTCGAACATGTCTTTTAGATTCGACTCGGCGGAGGCGCTGCTGGATGATTTGCTCTCGCTATGAGGAGACGGCACTGCCGATTGCTGCGACAACGCAACAGACGCCAGAGAAACAAAACAGGAGCAGATGAATCGGGGTTGCATATTCGTCCAAGTTACTGGCGCAAAGTGTTGATCTTCTTTTTTAGGGCCGCAAGCAGAGGTGAAGGCAATTCAGTGTAACCTTCCTGGTTGGCAAATTGCTGGCCGTCCCCATATATCCAAACCAGGAAGTCGCCTAACTCGGCTGCGCGGGCCGAATCCGAGCCTTTGGCTCGCAGGTAAATCCAGGTGAAACTGGCGATGGGAAAGGAATTCGCACCAGTTGCATTGGTCAACGATGCCGAGAAGTTATTCCACCGCGGTTCCTCTGATGCCTCGCATGCTGAAGCCATGGTCTGATTGGAAGCTTTGACAAACTTACCGGAAGGGTTCAAAACGGCGATTTGAGAAATATTATTCTTCGTCGCATATTGAAGCTCTACGAAGCCGATACTGCCGGGCTGACTCTTGACTTTGTCCGCCATATCGGAGCTTCGCTCCGCCGCCGCTCCGACCGGCCAATTGGGCGATGGAGTGACCCCGATTTGAGCGCGAAATTTCGGACTCGTCTTGGAAAGAAAATCCGTGAACACGTAATTCGAGCCCTTGCCGGGGGGACGATTGACTACCTGTATCGGCAGGTTCGGCAGGGTTATGTCAGGATTGAGTTTGAGGATTGCTGGCGCATTCCACGTCTTCACGTCTCCCAGGAAGATGCCGGCTAACACTTCCCCGGAAAGCCGGAGTTCTGAACGCACACCGGGAAGGTTGTAGATGGGAACGATGGCGATGAGCACGACCGGTAGTTCAATGAGGCCCTCGTCCGCCCTCTCCTTGGCAGTAAGTAAAACTTCTCCGGCGCCAAAATCCCCGCTGCCATGGGAGATTTGTTTGATCCCTTCGCTCGTACCCAAGGGAACGTATCGCATCTGAATATGGGGATTGCGTTTGCCATACTCCTGCGTCCACCGGGTGTAAAGAGGTGCAGGGACACTCGATCCCGAACCCACGAGGACAACCGTTTCCTGACCCTGCGCAAGGGCGCTGCACACCCCGAGAGCCATGGCTGATACCAAGCAAAGGTGCGAACATAAACGGTGCCAGAAGTGTCGCGGCGGAATGTTGGGTGTCGAAAGCGATGTTGCTTTCATAACTTCCTCCACTTCCAGACACATCATCTATTATACGAAGCCATCAACCGGCATTGGATGACGATTGCAGGGTACCATCGTTTTGATCGAAATCCATGGCCACATAAGGTGATGGCTATTGCCACACTAGGAACAGCCATCTCCAGCCTCTGTCCCCCATAGGATGAGATCAGGAAGCGGTTTTACCACTCAGTTGAAAGCGACGGCCTTACTGCCAGGTCTTGGGACTTTCTTCTCCAATGACAAACTGACGAGGACGGCGATATCCTTGCGTGGCTGGCGGCCTCAGCAATGAAGCTTCGGCGCGATGGACGTGGCTTCCAGAAGATTTTGCACTCGCTGTTTCTCACAAACCGATTTCCCGTACTTGAAAGGAACTCCATATGCATTCGTTGCGGACGCAGTTCGCAGTAGCAACCCTCTTGGTCCTGTTGGCGTTGGGTCGACAATCCCTGGCGCAAAGTTTGAACCGGCAGGTGGGTACGCAGTTTACGGTAACGGCTGATCCTCTGGTTCCACGGCCGTCGGAACAACCCTGCACAGTCCAGCTGTTCTCGGGCTATCAGTTCGCGCTCTTCTCGGAATCCAATCAGACCTTTCAATACACACCGCCCGCCAATTGTCCGGGGCCATGGGCGGCGGTCGTTCTCGAAGCGGATTTCAGCGAGAACGCGGGATCCCAATTCGACCGGACGGCCAGCCTTTATGTGAACAACACCGAGCTGTACTTCGGAACCACCCCGGAGCCGTTGTTCACGGACACCAATACCTGGCATGTGGAGCGCGATGTTACCGATTATAGTGCGCTATTGACGGCGCCCCAACCCGGCACGATGGTGCTCCCGAACTGCACTACGGACTGCCCGCCACCCTACAACACCTTGAACGGGGTGTTCACGGTGAGCGCTGACCTGGAATTCTATCCCTTGCAGGGTACGGGTCCGGTGCGGCCCGACGCGGTTTTGCCCCTGGTCCAGCCGAATGGCAACGGTGGAGTGAACCTGCCGGGCTTCGTGTACACGCCCACCGACCAACTCACGACCACCTTCACGCTGCCGACGAATATCGAGCAGGCATACCTGGACGTCGTCACTCAAGGACAGCAAAGCGACGAGTTCTGGTACACCTGCGTGCCGGATGACCTGACCACCGAATTGCAGAGTTGCGGCGGTACGGCTTTTCGCGAAGCGGAGATTAGCATCGACGGGCAACCAGCTGGCGTGGCTCCAGTCTATCCGTGGATATTCACGGGCGGAATCGATCCCTTCTTGTGGGTACCAATTCCGGGCGTGCAAACGCTGGACCTCATGCCCTACCGCGTCAACCTGACACCATTTGCCGGCTTGTTGAGTAATGGGCAGCAACACACGGTCGCTATGAATGTGCTCAACGTCAACAGTCAGTTCAGTGTGACCGGAACTTTGCTGTTGTTCGAAGACCACGGATCCCAGCAAGTGACCGGAGAAGTCACTTCAAACACCATTCAAAGTCCGAATCCCGTGGTCAAGACGAACTTGCATGTGAATGGGAATAACGTTAAAGGTACAGTAACCACGACTTCGCGGCGAACGTTCCAGATTGCTGGATTCGTTAACACCTCTCATGGCAAAGTCAAGACCACCATCCAGCAGAGTGTGAACTTCAGCAACGAGCAGGGATTTAAGATCACCCCGGCCGTCTATGTACAGGACATATCGCAGCAAACTCCGGTGAACTCAACCGTCACTACGGGTGGGAGCGGCGGATCTGTCAGCACCGAGTCGTTTCTTTATCCTCTAACGCTGGGCATTACTGTCACCTTCCCGAATGGACAGACAGTCGAAACGACAACCGTGCAGCAGGAATTCAAACACATCACCGCGAACCCATCGTATTCCTCTTCAGTGGACAACCTGGTCAGTTCGAAGGACTCACTTAATTTCAACACAGGCGTAAACACTGGAGCTGGCAGTTCGCAGCAATACACGTTTGCCGATTCCCTCGGCCAGTTCTACACTTGCGGCATCGCAAGCAAGAATAACGTCTTGAAAGCAGTAAGTTCGGGGTGCAAACAGACGATCAAATTCAAGTAAGCGACCCCTTAACAGACCAGCACTTCGTAGAAGTTTCTGCAACCGGACCAGGGAGAGTGCATCCCCGGTCCGGCTTTTTTGCGCCAAACTCTCGACATTTCCCAGAAAAACAGCACCCTTAGCGGCCAATCCCCAGAATCCAAAGGTAACGTTGGTAATCTTTACGGAAATTACCTGCTCATTAGAATCGGAGTAGTTAGCTCTCACCGCCAAAACAGGCAACCGCAGCCCCAACTCAGAGACGCTGAGAAGCCGACTAAGTGTTTGCAGAATCAGGGCAAAGGCCCGTCTTCAAACCTACCTGAGGCTACAGATGGGAAAGCCGATGAAGTGTCGGGTCATCGCAGTGCTGGGCACGCGCCCAGAGGCAATCAAACTGGCGTTGGTGATCCACCAACTGCGCCAGCGTTCCGAAGAATTCGAGACCGCAGTCGTGCATACCGGACAGCATCGGACCATGCTCGACAACGCCCTCAAGCTTTTCAAGATCAAGCCTGACTTCCTGCTCGACGTGATGCGCCCCAACCAAACTCTGAGCTCGTTGACCGGTCGCGTTTTGGATACGGTTGAGAATGCCTGCCATCAATTCGAGCCCAACATCGTCCTGGTCCAAGGCGACACCACTACGGCGTTTGCGTCGGCTCTGGCTGCCTACTACTGCAAGGTTGCGGTCGGCCACATCGAAGCCGGTCTACGCAGCGGCGACCTTTACAACCCGTTTCCGGAAGAAGGTAACCGCCGTCTGGCCTCGGTGATGACCGAGATCCACTTCGCGCCTACCGCATTGTCACGCGACAACCTGCTGGCCGAAGGAATTCCGGCGGAGAAAATCGTTGTAACCGGCAACACTGTCGTGGACACACTGCGTTTGCTGGGTGACTTGCCTCATTCCTGGGAAGGGACGCCGCTGGCCGGGATTCCGCGTAATGATGGCCGCCTGGTACTGGTGACCTCTCATCGCCGTGAATCCTGGGGATCAGACCAGGAAAACATGTGTCTGGCGCTGAAGGATTTGGTCAAGAAACATCCTGACATTCGCGTGGTCTATCCCGTGCACATGAATCCGAACGTGCGCAGCACGGTGAATGCTTTGCTCGAAGGCACGGAGCGCATCCACCTGACCGAGCCGTTGGGCTACATCGATTTCGTGAGTCTGCTACGAAGCTGCTTTTTGGTTTTGACCGATTCCGGCGGCATTCAGGAAGAGGCACCAACGTTTCGCAAGCCGGTGCTGGTTCTGCGCAAGGTTACCGAACGGCCAGAAGCTTCCCAGTTTGGCATGGCAAAGATTATCGGAATGTCACGAGAAGCGATCGTCAACGAGGCCGACCATTTGCTCACCGATACCGACGCTTACCAGGACATGTCGGAGGGTGAAAACCCCTACGGGGACGGGCATAGTTCGGAGCGAATCGTGGAGGCGGTGTTTCGCTGGCACCAGAAGAAAACTCCGTTGTTAGCTGCTGACAAGCAATTCAAGCTGCCGCCCCGACCGCAACCCCGGCGGCGGAAGAGTGATCTCGAAGTGGCTGCGGCAAAGGCCGCAGCCGCAGGCAAGGAGTGACAGCCCCGGATCGCGATCGCAATGGCGCGCCATGATCTATGCACTCTACGTTATTGTTTCCGTTATCTGTGTTTACACCGCGCGCCACTACTGGTTCACGCTGAACCGGCTGTTCGGCTTCCAGCGGCACCCCTACATTGATATCGACACCGCGGACTGGCCGCCGGTGACTGTGTTGGTCGCTGCCCACAACGAGGAGAAAGTCGTCGCCAATATTCTCAGTGCGCTGATGACGGTCAAGTATCCCGCCGACAACATGCTGGTGATCCCAGTCAACGATCGTTCCACCGACCGCACCCGCGAAATCATCGACGAATTTGTGGAACGCTTTCCCGGCCGCATCCGTCCCTTTCACCGCAAAGACGGGAAAGGCGGCAAGGCGGCTGCCCTGAAAGATGCCATGGAGTTGGTGGACACCGAAGTCATCCTGATTTTCGACGCCGATTACATTCCCGGCGCGGGCTTGGTGAAGCAGCTCACCGCTCCTTTCTTTGATCCGGAAGTGGGTGGAGTGATGGGACGCGTGGTGCCGATGAATTGTGGCACCAATCTGCTCACTCGTCTGCTGGATCTGGAGCGGTCCGGCGGCTATCAGGTGGACCAGCAAGCCCGCATGAATCTTCGCCTGGTTCCCCAGCACGGCGGAACCGTGGCCGGAGTGCGGTTGAGTGCTCTGCGCGAAATTGGCGGATGGAACGACACTTCTCTAACCGAGGACACCGACCTCACTTATCGTCTGCTTCTGCATGGCTGGAAGACGGTGTATCAGAACCGGTCGGAGTGTTATGAGGAAGTACCCGAAACCTGGCCGGTGCGGATCAAGCAGATCAAGCGCTGGGCCAAGGGACACAACCAGGCCATGGTTACCTACGGCCTTCATCTTCTGCTGGGAAAACATCGCGCCAGCTTGCGTGAGCGGATTGATGGGACTCTACTGCTTGGCGTTTATATCATGGCCCCGTTCACGCTGGTCGGTTGGGCGCTGGCCTTGGGCGTGTTCTACCAGGGCGTAGCTCCACTGCATGGAATTGTGGCCATTCTTTCCGTGACCGCGTATGCAGCCATCGGAAATTTGGCTGCATTCTTCGAAATCGCCGCAGCGGTGCGACTGGACGGCTCCCGGAAACGAGTCAGCCTCGTGCCCTTCTTGATATTGGGTTTTGCCGTCAGTATTTTCGCCGTGTCTTGGGCCGCCGTGTCGCAGGTGAAAGACGCGCTCACCGGAGCTGAATTTCATTGGGATAAGACGGAACGCTTCCGAAAGGCGGCGTCATGAATCCTTTCTTCGCCGTCGTGGGTTTTATCTTGCTGACCAGTGCGTTGATGGTCTTGCCGCTGGTGCCAGCCTTGGTTGAATTGCATAGCAAGTCAGACGCCCTGCCCCTGAGCGTGATTCAACAACACACTGGCGAAATACGATTCTTTGCCGATGGTTTTCGCAGTTACATGACAAGCCTGCAACCGGCTCTACAGGAGTGTGTCAGATCGGGTACGCACACCACGGGCACCATGCCGGACGGATCTGAGTACCTTGTTCTGGGACGCGGAGAAGAGGCTTTGTTCCTGCCTTTTCGGGAACGAAACGAGTTCAACCCGGTGATCATCGCCTCCGGCAGCGACCTGCTGCTGCCCTCGGAAACCAATTTCTCCAAAGACATTTATTCAGCCGGTAGTGTGATCGGTGGCACCAACAATCGATACCGTGCAATCCTCGCGGAAAAAGATATTCGGCTGGGCCGTGAAAGCAGCGTCATGCGCTGGGTCCATGCGGTCGGAGAGTTCAGCGCCGACCTCGGCTGCCGGCTATACGGCCGTGTTTCCTCAGACACCGGCATCCGCTTGTCGGAGGAATGCAGTTTCTTGCGCTTGAATGCTCCTTACATCGCAATTGGTCCGGACGCCGACCCTACGCAGTACCACGCCCAGATTCCCGGAGTTGAGACGACTACAAAGCGTTTGCTCCACGATGGCGACTTTGAGATTCGAGCGGACGAAGTCTTCCCCGGCAATCTGGTAGTTCGAGGCCGGCTTCGGATCGGTGCCGGAGCGCGGGTTTGCGGCAGCGTAAAGAGTGATAAAGAACTGGTTCTTGAACCTGGCGCCTCGGTTGAGGGAAGCCTGATCAGCGCCAGTATCATGCAAATCGGTCCTGATTGCAGGATTCGCGGCCCGGTGATTGCCGAGCGCACCGTGTTCTTGCAAGAAGGAACCCGATGCGGCACCATGCAAAACCCAACCACGGTCAGTGCTCCAAACATTCAAGTCGAGCCGGGCGTGGTCGTCTTCGGGACTCTGTGGGCTCGCGACCAAGGACAGGCAGTGGCCAAACTATGAAATACGGATGGATCATCCTGGGAACCGGCAGTCTTCTGCTGGCCCTCATCGCAGGGGCGTGCTCGTCGAGAGGAAACTCCGACGCCGATGCCGACCGTTTGCTGTTGCTACTTCCCGATGGCGTTAGTCTCTCCGACTACAAAGTTACGGTTTGGCTGGATGCAGCGAGTGAAGAGGGACTTCACATTGTCCCCATGCGCGACGCCGACTTTGTCCGCCCGTTCTTCGGACAACCCAAGTGTGCGGGAGTAATTCTGCCCGATACCGTGCACCAGCAAGCCAGTGATTTCTTCATAGCTTCCATTCGACGCTTTGTGACAGCAGGAGGCAAGCTGTTGCTGGTCTATGACGCGGGCACCCTGTCGCCAGAAGGAAAGTATGCGCGAGGTTGGTCCCGATTGTCGGATCTGGCGGGTGTGGATTACGCCCTTTACGACCGGCTTCACGATGACACGATCCGCTGGGGGGATGTAACCGGGAAGCTCTCCCTGGTACGCCAGATGGAAATCCCTCCGGGAAAATACTATCCCTTCGAGCCGACAGCTGGCGAGTCCAACTCGATCGCCGCTTCCGCGATTGCGCCTGACTCAGACTTCGATGTTCAGCTCCGCCGCTACAAGTTCGGGGATTTGAAGTATCCCAGCTTTGTGACTTCCGGTAAGAACTCCGGCCACGAACTCTTCCACTCCAGCGGCGGAGTCGTCGCCAACGAACACACCTACGGCAGCGGTTCGGTACTGTTCGTCAATCTGCCTCTGGGATATCTCAAGGCCAACACGGACGGCTTACTGCTGCACGCTTTTCTTCGGTACTTTGCGGAGCATTCGCTGGCTTTGCCATCGCTGATGGCGGTTCCCGACGGCGTGGGCGGCCTGGTGCTGAACTGGCACATCGATTCCAATGCCGCCATCAAGCCCGTACAGGAGATGAGTACTTGGTCGATTATGCAACAAGGACCTTACTCGATTCACATCACAGCCGGTCCCGACGCAATGAGGGTCGGAGACGGGGAAGGCTTTAACGTCGAGCACAATCCCGTCAGCCAACAGTTGGTTCGGCGCCTCTCGAACCAGGGTCATCAGATCGGGAGTCATGGCGGCTGGATTCACGACTATTTTGCCGCCCATGTGGACAAGGATAATCCTGCAGACCTGGAAAAATATCTGGCGTTGAACAAGACGGCGCTGGAGAAGACGACCGGCAAGCCGGTCGTGGAGTATTCCGCGCCCGACGGGAATCAACCCAAGTGGGTAACCGCATGGCTGGCATCGCACGGATTCCTCGCTTATTACTTCACGGGAAATAGTGGCATGGCACCGACTCAGGGATATCGCGACGGGGTGCGCGAAGGGCGTGACATCTGGGCGTTTCCCATCGTTCACCTGAACCAGGCGGCCGCTTTTGAGGAGATGGCAAGAGAAGGATACTCGAGTGCGGAGATCGAGCATTGGTTGGAAGCGGTCACCGAATTCGCCGTAGACCACCACTCCGTGAGACTGGTGTATTTCCATCCCCCCGGGATGATGCAATACCACGATCTCGTCGATCAGTGGATGGAACGGACTGGCCGGCTGCGCACGGATGGACAATTCCGCTGGTACACGATGACGCAACTTGCGACGTTCTTGAACTCCCGCAAACAAGTAACCTGGAGCACCTCACAGGAGGGGGAGCGGGTCACCATCGCGGCGACTCACCCTGTAAGCCTGGAACACGACACCTGGCGGCTTCCGTCCGCCAGCTTCTCTGAGCCGGTGGTGGTACAGGGATCAGCGCAAGTGGTGCGCGATAACGACGCCTGGATGGTGATCGCGCGGGAAGGAAAAGAACTTCAATTTGAAAGCACGAGAATAACCAAATGATTACTGCGAACCTCAGACACTATCGATCCAAGGCTCTGCTTATTCTGGCGACCGTTGCCTTTACGCTCCAAGCGAAAGGCCAGTCTTCCCCGGAATCGGACCCGGCACCGCCACCAGCGGTGGTCCCCGCGCAACCGGAAGCCCAGACTAAGCCCTTGACCAACTACGTGGAAACGGGCGCGGACTACATGACCCTGACCAACGGCTTCGGTTCCTGGAGCGGCGGCTACACTCGTGGGGTCTATGAACAGGGTAAAAATATTTGGGACGCCGAAATAAGCGGGCAGCAGGAGTTCGGAGACGCCGGCGTTTACTTCGCCGCCGGAGACACTTACAACTTCAATCCCGACTGGTACGGGGCGCTCACCGTGGGTTCCAGCGCCGGTGGTTTTTTCTGGCCTCGTTTCCGTAGCGACGGATTCATCAACAAAAAGTGGTTGGGCCGCAAGCAATGGATCACTACCGCAGGTCTGAGCTATGTCATGGCCAAAGATGTTCATCGGGACCATACCTTCTACACCGGGAGCACCTATTATTTCGAGAAGCCCTGGATTGTGGAAGAAGGAATTTACTTTAACCTGAGCCATCCTGGGGCCGTTTTCGCTCCGGCGGGCTTTGTCGCGGTAACGCAGGGCCACAATAAACAACAATACGTCACAGTTCGCGCCGGCTTCGGAGAAGAGGCATACCAACTGATTGGCCCAACCGCCACTCTTTCGCAGTTCAACAGCGAAACCCTGACCATCACCTGGCGAAAATGGATGGGCCCGGACTGGGGTTTCAATTTTGTGGGCGACTATTACCACAGCCCATTCTACTTGCGAGGCGGAAGCACGTTTGGCTTTTTCAAGGAGTTCTGAAATGCGCGCGTCTCTCGCGCAGAATCCGGCGCAGGCGAGGCTGCCCGATCCGGTGCAGTTCCGTGGTCATCGCGGCGGCGTGATTTCCATGCACCGTGCGCTGACTCACTTCCGTCTCGGACCGATAAACGTAATCGCGTCGATCTCCTTATTCTTCCTTTTTTCCTCCATTTGGTTGCTTGCGTTGCCGTGGGTGTGCGAGATCTGGAACGCTGCCTTGGCTCTGGGTCTTCGCCTTTTGCCTGTGCATGCCAGGCTGGATGTGGCTGAACACCATTTCCGGTTTCTGCAGTTGCGGGTTCCCTACCTGCGCATGGAGCCGATCTTGCCCGATCTTCAAACCTGGTCCCTGGCCTGCGCGGTCACGCTGCTGCTCTTCACCGCGACTTTCTTTCTTTCGAAGAAACTGGTCCCGATAATCTATCTGGCGCGCGGCATTCTGTTGATCCAGGCCTCGTCGCTGATCTATTTCGCGCTTTGGCCCACCCACTTCCCTCACACACCGGACAGCTACATGGAAGCTCTGGCCGCGTCGGGAATTGGATTGATTTCGGTGATCCCGCTGCTGCTCGCGTTGACCTACTACATTTTCGACTTCGGTATGTTAAGAAAAGCTGCTCTCACTGCCATGACCATGGTGCACCTTACAGTTTTTCTGCCGTTTCAGGTCCTGGCGCAGGCCATGGTGCTGCAGAAGACTGTACTGTTCATGCCGGTACTGTACATCGTCTTCGGCATGCCGGTTGACGTGCTGCTGATCATCGCGTTCTATTCCTGGGGAATGACGTGGTCGTTCCGGCCGATAGGCAAGAGGGAACCAAAACTCGGGGTTTCCGTTCTCCGGGCGTGGAGCGGTCGTTGGGTGGGGTTGGCCAAACAGCCGCCACAGCCGACAAGTTCTGTTTAGCTGGTGTGGCCCTTCAACACTTCAATCGCTTTCTGCAATTGTTCGTCCTGCTGCGGAGGTTGCGGCTTGGTGCTCTGGTCGGACGGCACGGCGTTTTCGTCCTCATCCGGCAAGGGTGCATCATCATCCTCGTCCGCAACTAAAACGTTGGGCGTCACCGCAGTATCCTGAATGGCTTTGCCACTGGGTGTGTAGTACTTGGCAACTGACAGGATCAGCGCTGATCCGTCGCCCATCTCGATCACCTTCTGTACCGACCCGTCGCCAAACGTCTTATCGCCCACCACATCTCCGCGGGCGTTTTCCAGGATCGCAGCCGCCACGATTTCCGCCGGCCCCGCCGTGCCTTTGTTCACCAGTACCACCAGCGGGAGGTTGGTTATAGTCTTGGCAGGATCAGCATTAAATGCCTCGCGCGGGTACTTCTGTCCCTGAAGATAAGTAATGGCCCCATGATTCAGGAAGAGGTTGGCCGTTTCGATGCCCTCAGACTCCTCGCCTTCGGCGCAGTTGCGCAAGTCGAGTATCAGCTTCTTGACTCCGTCCTTTTGCAACGCCTTGATCTTGCTGGAAATTTCCTGCGACTTGCCTTTGGAAAATGCGTCCACTTGGATCTCCCCGATACCTTCGCCCATCATCTTGTCGGTAACCGGAGGAATAACGACGACATCGCGCGTGATCACCAGCTTCTCAGGCTCGGCGCGGCGGGCACGTACCACGGAAACGGTCACGTTTGAACCCGGCTGCCCCGCCAGCAGGTTGTGGATCTCAGCCAGCGACATTTCGCGCGTGCTCTTGCCTTCAATGGCTTCGAGAATGTCCCCGTCTTGCAGTCCGGCCTTGTCTGCGGGACCGCCGGGCATCACCGAGATAACCGCGGCATAGCCCAAGCGCTTGGAGACGGCAGCGCCGATATTGGCTTTAGATCCTGACAGGTGGGTTTTGTAGCTCTTATACTCTGCCGGACTTAGATAGCTGGAGTTGGCATCCAGCGATTCCAGCAGCCCGTGCAGGGCGCCGTCGGTCACCGATGGAAGATTGGGGTTTTCGACATATTGGTCCTGCACTCGCGAAAGCACTTCGCTGTACACCTGGAGCTGGCGGTACGCGCCATCGTTGCTCGAAGCCCGTACTCCGTCCATGCCGCCTACGACCATGAACAGCAACACCGCGGCCGAAGGTATCAGAATTGCAACCTTGACTTTGTTTGACATCGTGATTGTCTTCCCGGAAAGAGGCATTACTTTCTGCAGAACTGCTCCTATTATAACTCGTTTGATGCGCTTTTCTGCACGACTGTTTGGCCCGAATCCGTCGCAGGTAACCAGTATTACAATTCCGAGCCTGCGCGTGGCAACAACCGGGTTTTAACGTTAGAAAGAAAGTACTTACGCCATCATCGAACCTGGGGCGATTGGTCTAGTCCCACCAGGCTCAACGAACTTCAGCCAGTTGCGTCCGTAGCTTGTGGGTGGCGCGGAAAAGAGTGTTCTTGATGGTGCCTTCGCTGGTGTTCAGAATGCCTGCTACGGTGCGCAGTCGCAGTCCGTGGTAATGCTTCAGCTCGAACACCACACGCTCCCGTGGCGAGAGTCTTTCCATGGCATGTAGGATGCATTTTCGAAGTTCCCGGCTGATCAGGCTGCGTTCCGGGCTGGTTCCGGCCCGTTGGTCGGGCAGACGATCCAGCACCTGTTCTTCTTCCCCATCAGCCGAGATCGTCGTCGTCAGATCGCGAGCGCGAGAGGACTTCTTGCGCAGATGATCCAGGCATAGGTTGGTCACAATCCGGTAAATCCAGGTGTAGAACGAACACTCAAATCGGAACCGGCCCAGATTAATGTAAGCACGGAGAAAAGCTTCCTGGTAGATGTCCTGACCATCTTCCTGCGATCCCGTAAGATGGACAGCCAAACGCAACACCGGGCGGTCATACTGGCGCACCAATTCCTCGAAAGCGGCGGCATTGCCCATCTGAGCTTCGCGGATGAGGAGTGCGTCATCGGCGCGGGCTGGGCCAACCTTGGCTCGCGTTTGCCCACCGAGTTGAAGAGCCTTTTCCATGAGGTATCGCCCTACGATCTCAACCAACAAACTTGTAGCCCGTCCCATGCACCGTCAATATGAAACGCGGATCCTCCGGCTTCGGTTCCACCTTCTGCCGCAGCCGGACAATGTGCGCATCCACGGTTCGCGTCGTGGGGAAACGGTCGTAACCCCACACATCCTCGAGCAAGCGGTCGCGACTTAACGTCTCTCCCGGATGGTTGAGGAAGTACTTCAACAGCTCGAACTCCTTCGACGAAAACTCAAGCGCCTTGCCCTTTCGGGAAACCTGGCAGTTGCGCAGATTCACTTCCACCTCGCCAAAGGCAAATTTTTCGCCCTGTTTCGGAAGTGTGCCCGCCCGGCGCAGCACGGCTTTAACCCGCGCCAACAACTCGCGGATGGAAAAAGGTTTAGTGACGTAATCGTCGGCCCCTAATTCCAACCCGACTACCTTGTCCACTTCCTGTCCGCGGGCGGTGAGCATGATGATCGGCATCGACGGCTTCTTGGCCTTGAGTTGTTTGCAGACGTCCAGGCCGCTCATGCGGGGCATCATGACGTCCAGAATCACAAGATCGGGCGACTCGCTGAGTGCGCGCTCCAGGCCGGCCACTCCGTCGGGAGCGGTCAGCACCTGGTATCCCTCGAATTCGAAGTTGTCCCGCAACCCCGCCACCATGTTGGGTTCGTCTTCGACAATCAGGATCTTGGCCATGCTCTCCCGTCTCCGAACTTCACGCCGTTGCCACTCTGTGTCCGTTGATCTTGGGGTTCAGCGGCAAAGTGATGGTGAACTTGCTGCCGCGCCCCGGACTGCTGTCGACTGCCACTTCTCCGCCGTGCGCCTGTACGATGTGGCGCACCAGAGAAAGTCCCAACCCGCTGCCCTTGGTGTTGTGAACGAGTGGGTCTCCAACCCGGTAGAACTTTTCGAAAATCTTGTGCTGCTCTTCGTTGGGGATGCCAATGCCATGGTCCACGACTTCCAGTTTCACGGAACCGTTGTAGCGGAAAAGATTTACGCCGATATACTTCTGGTCCTGCGAATATTTGAGTGCGTTGTTCACCAAATTCAATAAAGACCGTGCCATAGCTTCGCGGTCCACCCGCAGCGGAGGCACATCATCGGCGATTTTTTCCTCGAAGGCAAAGCCGTTCTGCTCGATCTGGAAACGGTAGGAATCCAGAGTGTTGTGCACCAGTTCCCGCATGTCGGTCTCGCGGAAGTCATATTCTTTCCGGCCGGCCTCGATCCGCGAAAAATCGAGGATGTTATTGATCAGCGCCGTCAGCCTTTCGCTCTCTTTACGAATAATGCAGTAATACTCCTGGTATTTTTCTTCCGACTTCAGCCGGCCCATTTCAAGCGTCTCGGCATAAAGGCGGATCAAGGAAAGCGGTGTCCGCAATTCATGCGAAACGTTGGAAACAAAATCAGATTTCAACTTCGCCAGCGCCATTTCCCGCGAAATATTGCGGTGAGTTAGAACGAGCCCTCCAGTAAGGAGCAGCGAAATAACCCCCAAAATCAAGAAACTGGTGCGCACAAAGTGCTGCTCCATCGCCGCCAGCGTAGTGCCGGGTAGCTTGATGGCTAGAGTCAGTTGCTGAAACGCCCCTTCGAGGTTGCGCTCTACTTCAGGATTACCGCCATCCCAGCCGGAGGAAGTCGCCAAGGGCGTGTAGTCGTACTTGGGACGCAGCATGATAGCCACGCGGTTCTTCTCTCCCTTTTCTTCCTGGTGACTCAAGACCGCATTCAGCATCTCGGGAAAAAACTGATCGTGCAGGTAGTCGGCGTCAAACACCAATCCGGCAATGGCCTTTTTCTCTCCCGCGCCGCTGGTCAGGAAAAACTGTCCAGCGATGTAGACGTGCTTTTCTCCCCGCGGGACCCAGTCCGAGAAGGGATATCGCCGGCCCTTCTTATCTAGTTCCTCCAGACTCTTCTCCATGTCCCCGTACTCGGTTTGAATCCAGCCGGAGAACATAGAAGAGAGGTATTCATGCTCGGAACGAGACGCGGGCGAATTGCTGAGACCAGGCTGGGAACGAAACACCAACCCGCTTGCCGGATCGTAGACAAACAGATGCGCCACATAGGGATGAGTGGCCAGAATCCGGTCCATGGTTTCAGTGCACGCGGGACCGGAAGCCGGAAACTGGTCCCGTACATCGTCGATCAACTCATATGCTTTCTGATTGATCTGCTTCTCGGAGATGGCCAAGACCTGGATGAAATCACGCTGGAACGCTGCCTGCACTCCGCGGTCGCGCTGGATTGTCTCCAAATGAACAGCGCTCAGAATCACCAGCGCTGCTGCGGGCAATACGACCGCGAGCTCGAGAGTGAGCATCAGCCGGGTTCGCTCATTCCTTGGTCTCTTCAGTTTCATTGGGACTTGGAGTCCGTTCTATCTTGAAACACCATAGTCAAACCTCCCAAGTCAGGTGTCAATTCAGGGTAAAAAGACGTAAAAAGTTGTGAACTGGGTGGTTTTCGGGATACCGGGTTTGATGCGATATCGTGATGAAACTGCTGGCCCTTGGAAGGTCTGAAACAATAATTGCCATCGCCTTCGCCAGCCGGATAGAATCCTCTGTTATCAATCTCTCCTTTTTGCCCGAGGATCGTTATAAAGAGGATCATTGAAAAAAATTGTCGCCATCTATCCGGGTTCGTTCGACCCTCCGACCAATGGACACCTCGACCTGATCGCACGTGGCAGCAAGATTTTCGACCAATTGATCGTGGCCATCCTGCGCAACGCCGAGAAGGCCCCGCTGTTCGGCCTACCGGAGCGTGTGCTCATGCTGGAGTCCATGACCGCCGAATTCAAGAATGTGGAGGTCGCGACTTTCGACGGACTCATGGTCGAATACGCCGCCAAAGTCAAGGCCGATGCGGTGCTCCGCGGGATTCGCGCGATCAGCGACTATGAATACGAACTACAGATGGCGCTGATGAATCGCAAACTACATCCTGAGTTGGAGACAGTGTTCATGATGCCGGCCGAGCAGTATTCTTATCTGAGTTCCCGGTTGGTGCGCGAGATTGCACAACTGGGCGGATCGATCAAAGACTTAGTACCGGAGATGGTTGAGCAACGCATCAAGGACAAGCTCGATCCAGCCGTCAAGCTGCAACACGCGAGAGATCCTAAAACGAAGAAGAGGAAACGAGCATGACCCCAGTGACCGAAGTCGTCGCCGCCCTGAAACTGACCGACCGCATCAATCGCATTGAGCCATCCGCGACCATGGCAGTGGTGGCCGAAGCTGACAAACTCCGCCAACAGGGGATCGATGTAGTTGACTTCGGAGCGGGTGAGCCCCATTTCGCCACGCCGCAGCACATCAAGGACGCAGCTATCGCAGCCATTCAGGCCAATTTCACCAAGTACACAGCGGTAGGAGGCACCACCGAACTGCGCGACGCCATCGTGCAGCGCCATGCCCAGGATTTCGATTCGAACTACAAGCGCGAGGAATCAATTGCCTCGGTCGGCGGCAAGCATGCATTGTTCAACGCCATTCAGGTGCTGGTCGATCACGGCGACGAAGTTATTTTGCCGGTGCCCTATTGGGTCTCGTTCAAGGACATTGTGCGCTATGCCGGGGGGAAGTGCGTATTGCTGGAAGCCGACGAGAATCAAGGCTTCCGAGTGACCGCAGAAATGATCGAGCGGCTGGTCACCCCACGCACCAAGCTCATCATTCTGAATTCACCTTCTAATCCGTCGGGAGCGGTTATGTCTCCCGAAGATATGACGGACCTGATGCGACTGGCGCACGAGCGCGGCATCTGGGTTATTTCCGACGAATGCTATGTCTATCTGAATTACACCGGCAAACTGTTTTCCGTTGGGGCGCTACGCGATTTCCGGGAGCACATGGTGATCGTGGGCTCTCTTTCCAAGACCTACGCCATGACCGGATGGCGGTTGGGATACGCGCTGGCTCCCGCTCCCGTGGTCAGCGCCATGCAAAAGCTGCAGAGTCAATCCACGTCGAATCCGACTTCTATTGTTCAGAAAGCCGCGGTAGCTGCACTGACCGGATCGCAACAGTGCGTCGCCGACATGCGCGCCGAGTACATTCAGTTGCGCGATCACGTAGTTAACGGTTTGCGCTCGATTCCCGAAGTCCGCTGCACCATGCCGGAGGGTGCGTTCTACGCTTATCCCAACGTTTCCGCATACTTTGGACGGAGCGGTGTGAAATCAGCATCAGATCTCGCCGGTAAGCTTCTGCGCGAAGCCCATGTAGCCACTGTTCCCGGGGAAGGCTTCGGCACTCGCGATCACATCCGGGTTTCGTATGCCACTTCGGTGAAGGAACTCGACCGGGGTCTGGAGCGCATGCGTAAGTTTCTGGCATCATTGTGAACTCAGGAAACAGCGGCTCTGGCTCAGGAATTCACCCGAAAACCTCTTGTCGTCTTCTGCCGTATGAATGATCTTTACCCACTGCTAATGTCGCCGGTCTTTGATCCCCGTCCCTGGGGAGCGCTGGACTTGTCCCCGGTTTATCCCAATCATCGCTTCGACGAGAAGATCGGAGAATCGTGGCTAACCGGAGGCGATGGTAAGGTAGCGAACGGGCATTTGAAAGGAAAGTCACTTGCCGAGTTGACCACCCAATACAGCCGGGAACTGGTGGGGGAGGCCGCTCGAGATCCCGATCGTTTCCCCTTGCTCACAAAGTTTCTGTTTCCGCACGAAAAACTGTCGGTGCAGGTGCATCCCGATGACGCTGCCGCCCATCGCGCAGGAGAGCCGTGCGGCAAGAACGAATGTTGGTACGTCGTCCATGCCAGGCAAGGTGCGCAAGTCGCTCTGGGACTGAAAGCCGGGACCTCGCGGCAGGAGTTTGAGTACGCGATTCAGCAGAAACGCGCAGAGGAGTTGCTGAACTGGATCAACATCTTCCCCGGCGAAATGATCTATGTCGCGGCAGGCACCGTGCACACGCTGGGGCCCGGGTCCATCATGTTGGAAACCCAGCAGCAGTCGGACACAACCTATCGCCTGTACGACTACGGCCGTCCGCGCGAGTTGCATCTGAAGCAAGGGCTCGATGTAATGAAAGAAAACACGGGATCGGGAAAGGTACTTCGACCCGCACCCAAGGAAATTCCGGGAACCAGAAATCGCGAGGCGCCGCTGGTTACTTCCTCCTATTTTGTGGTGGACATGCTCGAGCTCAAGGATTTGCAGGAGTTTCAGACCACCGACGATTCCGGCAAGAGTTCAGTACAGATTCTGACCGCAGTTGAGGGTTGCGGAGTGGTCGAGGCAATGGGAACCGAACCCGTGACCCTCGCCAAAGGGGATGCGGTTGTAGTGCCGGCGTCCACCGGACGGTTCAGCGTTCGCCCTCAATGGTCGATCGAATTGTTGAAGTCATGCTTGCCGGGCAAGGCGATGCCCGAACCAGCAGTTAGACTGTAACGCTGTACCGTATACCAGCATCTCAACTGACTTTGTGGCGAAACCTAATTCCAATTTCTATCCTATGATTCTCGCCGGCGGACGTGGCACTCGCTTTTGGCCGCTGAGCCGCAAGCGACGATCCAAGCAACTGCTGGCGCTCGACGGTAAGCAAACCATGATCCAGCAGACGGTAGCGCGCCTGTTGCCACTGGCTCCGCCGAGCCACTGCTGGATCATTACCAACGAAGACTTGCGGCGTGAGATCGTTCGCCAGGTTCCCCGGGTGCGTCCGTCACAGATCATCGCCGAGCCTGTAGGCAGAAACACCGCACCAGCTATCGGTCTCGCGGCCTTTATTCTTTTGCGCCACAACCCGGCCGCGGTGATCGGCATGTTCCCCTCCGACCACGTCGTAGCCGACCAGGCTCGCTATCGCGAACTACTGGCAGAAGGCATTGCCATCGCCGCCGCAGGCGAGAACATCGTGGTGATTGGCATCGCTCCTACGCGCGCTGAAACTGGCTATGGCTACATTGAAGCTGGGGTAGCAAGCTCTGAAGACGCCTTGCGCGTGCGCCGCTTTACCGAGAAACCTGACGCTATGCGTGCTGCTGAATTTCTTCAAGCTGGCAACTACTACTGGAATAGCGGGATGTTCCTATGGAGCGCGCGCACTCTCGCCGACGCTCTGCGGGAGCACCTGCCAAAGACGGCGGCCATTCTGGAAGAGATTGCGGCTGCCTTTGGCACCAAGAAGTTCGGACAGGTCTTTCACCGCCTCTATCCCAAATGCGAGAACATCAGCGTTGACTACGCAATTCTCGAGCCGCGCTCAGCGAAAGGCGAGCAGAAGTCGAACATTTTTTGCCTTCCGGCTCGCTTCGGCTGGAACGATCTGGGATCATGGACGGCGTTGCATGAGCACCGCGTAGCCAAACAGAAGCCGCCGGATGACAACCTGATCTTAAGCGACGGCGCGCTTACGCTGGATGCAGAAGGCAACTACATTCATGCGCCAGGGAAATTCGTCGCCGCCATCGGAGTCCACAATCTCGTGGTCGTCGAAACCGACGACGCCCTGCTGATCACCACGCACGAACGCGCGCAAGACGTAGGTAAAGTGGTAAAGCATCTGGACGAGAAGAGACTGCGCAAGCTGATCTAGCAGTGTCCACTCCCATCAAATTCGGCACTGACGGCTGGCGCGGCGTAATCGCCGACGATTTCACTTACGACAATGTTCGCCAGGTTTCAGCGGCCATCGCTGCGTACACCCTGAAGCATGAAGACCCAAGCCACGGCCTGGTTGTCGGCTACGACACTCGTTTCGGCTCCGAACGCTTCGCTCAGATCGCCGCTGAAGTGCTCGCCGCTGCCGGCATTCCGATCAAGCTGGCCAACGACTATTCTCCTACGCCAGCGATTTCCCTTGCGGTTAAGCAGCGTGGCGCGGCGGGTGGAGTCGTCATCACTTCGAGCCACAATCCCTGGAATTGGAATGGAGTGAAGTTCAAGGGCAGATTCGGCGGTTCTGCTACGCCGCAAATCATCAAGGGCATCGAAGTCGAACTACAAGCGGGCACCAGTTCGAACCGCCATAAGGCGGCAATCGAAGAAGTGGATCTCAAGCGCGCCTACGTCGATACCATCTGTCAGTTCGCCGACCTCGATCTCATTGCCAAAGCCCGATTTAAGTTTGCGGTGGATTCGATGTATGGCTCAGGGCGCGGCGTGCTGGCCGGGATATTCGCCGATCACGGAATAGCGCACATCGCCATTCGCCAGGAATTGAACCCGCTATTCCCTGGTATCAACCCGGAACCCATCGAACCTCACGTCGCCATGCTGCAACAGACAGTTGTGAAGGAGGGTTGCCATGCCGGGTTTGCCAGCGATGGAGACGCCGACCGCATCGGTGCCGTGGCAGAAGACGGCAGCTTCGTCGATGCCCACAAGATCTTTGCTGTTCTGTTGCAGTGGTTGCTGGCGCGAAAGAAATGGCCGGGCGACGTGGTCCGAGCCTTCAACACCACCCGCATGCTGGATCGCATCGCCGCGCGCTACAGCCGCAAACTGTACGAGTGCGCCATCGGATTCAAATACATCGCCGATCTGATGATGGAGCGTGACATTCTGATTGGCGGCGAAGAGTCCGGCGGGATCGGCTATTCACGGTTCCTACCTGAGCGTGATGGCATCCTCAATGCTCTGCTTCTCGCCAATGTGATGGCGGAGGAAGGCAAGCCGTTGGGCCAACTGGTCGCCGACCTGCAACGCGAGTACGGGCCTCATTACTACGGCCGGCGTGATCTGCACATTCCGGAAAACTTGAAACAGGCCGCTATACAGCGCGCTCGTTCCGATGAAACCAAGCGCCTCGGCCACTACACGATTTTGAAAAAGGAGTCTCTGGACGGCATAAAGTTCTTTCTCGATGCACCGACCCCTGACCATGGAGCGGAAGCCTGGGTTCTGCTCCGGGCATCTGGCACAGAGCCACTTTTGCGCATTTATGCGGAGGCGGCTTCTCCGGTACTGGTGAATGGAATTCTCGCCTTCGCGGAATCGTTCGTGAATTCACACGCATAAGGGCCATCGACGAACCGTACCATCTTGGAGCCGCAACGTCACTTTTTCAGGATCGGATCGCTTCGCGCTGAGTACAATAACCATAGATGAGTTCCCCCGCATCCATGCTCAGCCCTCCAGTTGATTCGCCGGAGGCGCGGCGTTATAACCATATTCGGAGATGGCTGGGCATCGCCGACTTTGTCCTCGGTCTGTTGTTCCTGCTGGTGCTGCTCTTCACAGGGTGGAATGGTGCTCTGCGCGATCTCGCCTTTCACGGCGCATTCGAGCATTACACGCTCGCCGTCTTTTTTTACGTGCTGATGCTCATGGTGATCGGGAAGGCAGTGGGCCTCGGCATGGACTACTATGGCTTCCGTCTGGAACAGCGCTTCAATCTCTCCAATCAAAATTTGCGGGCATGGGTCTGGGATGAAACCAAGGAATTTCTAGTCGGGGTAGTGTTGGCGACGATTGTGGTTGAACTGCTTTATTTCATCATCCGCCAGGCTCCGCAATACTGGTGGTTGATCGCATGGGCAGCCTTTCTCGGGCTGTTCGTGCTGCTGGCGCAACTCGCTCCTGTTATTTTGTTCCCCATCTTCTATAAATTTGAGCCGTTGCAGAATGAAGAACTGAAAGCGCGCCTGGTGATACTCAGTGAAGCTGCGGGAACCCGGGTGCGGGGCGTTTATAAATGGAATCTATCGGAAAAAAGTAAAAAGGCGAATGCCGCCTTGACCGGACTTGGCAACACGCGCCGCATCATTCTTGCTGACACACTCCTGGAACACTATTCGCCCGACGAAATCGAGGCCGTGCTCGCCCACGAACTCGGGCATCACGTGCACAAACATATTCTGAAGAGCATCGCGGTGCAGGCATGCGTCACGCTAACAGGGTTTTGGGCTGCCAACTGGATCCTGCACTACGCCATGGAGCGCTGGCACTTCTTCGAAACTCTTTCCGATTTCGCCAACTTGCCGCTGCTGGTGCTGGTTTCGACCGTGCTGTCATTGCTGTTGATGCCGGCGCTCAATGCTTTCTCACGCTATAACGAACGTCAGGCCGACCGTTATGCGTTCCAGTCGATTGCCAGTGTGGGGCCTTTCATCTCATCAATGAACAAGCTCGCGGACCAGAATCTCGCCGAGCGCTCACCGTCGAAGTGGGTGGAGTGGTTCTTTCATTCCCATCCGGCGATTTCCAGGCGGGTTGCAGCTGCGGAGCGGTGGTCGGAGCGGCCAGCGACGGCGCGAGCCCACTAAGCGAGGATGGGCAATAGTCTCAACGGCTGCGCAATATCTTTTCCACCCTCTGCAGATCTTCTTCCGTATCAACACCGATGGTATCGTGCGGGGTTTCTGCCACGTGAATAGAGATCCCATTCTCCAGAAAACGTAACTGTTCCAACCGTTCACTGTGTTCCAACGAAGATTCTGGCAGCGCGCAGAAGCGGTCGAGCGCCTGTTTCCTATACGCGTAAAACCCCAGATGCTTGAAGTAGCGGGGCGATGAGCCATCGCGGTCGTACGGGACCGTCGCCCGGGAAAAATATAACGCTCGCCCAACGCTGTCGGTCACCACTTTGACGGCATTGGGATTAGGAATGTCCTCGGCCGTCGCTGGCGTCTTCAGTGTACCCACTTGGATTTCTGGATCTTTCATCAGGTCTAGCATTGCGGCGATATGCTCTGCTCGGGTCATCGGCTCGTCGCCTTGCACGTTGAGGTAAACGTCGGCGTACGACTGACTTGGAAATCTCATGCACGCGCTCAGTGCCGCTGCGATGGGCGGGCGAGGTCATCTGCGCGTGCCAACCGTTCTGACGGCAAAGCTGCATGATCTCCTCCGAGTCGGTGGCGACGATGACATCATCGAGCAGGGAACATGCCCGAACGCCCCGGTACACCCGCGCCAGAAGAGTCTCTCCCGCAATCTCGCGCAACATTTTTCGCGGCAACCGGGTGGACGCCAGCCGTGCGGGAATCACAGCAATCGCATTCATGCCGTCCAGTGTCAATTTTCCGTGCAGAAGATGCAAGAGCGTAGCCACAGAGTTTCTGCCACTTTGTGGCATAATACTTGTTGTTCCGCACTGAAAACCTCACAGACGGCGCGCCGTGGCGGCGTAGCTCAGGTGGCTAGAGCGACGGTCTCATAATCCGTAGGTCGTTGGTTCGAGTCCAACCGCCGCCACCAATTGAATCAGAAACTTGCAAGAGACCCATTGGAACCTCCATTTCGCCTGGTTGCGCGGGACGTGCGGATGGTTGCGGAGTTGTTTTCTGCCTTTTCCGCCAGGACCGCGTCAAGCCTGTCTACGAAGCAAACGTTGGCGCCGGGAATCAAGTGACCGTAAGTATCGACTGTCACCTGGATCGAGCTGTGTCCCATTTGTTCTTTGACGTAAAGAATCGAAGCTCCGTTTTGGAGGATAGCGGTCCGAAGGTATGACAGAGATCGTGCAGGCGAATCCTGCGAATGCCAGCCTTAGCCAGCACGGATCGATCGGTACCCGGGAAGGCGCTATCAAATCACTTCAGAGGAGCTATCACGGTAATCGCCACCACACAATTCTCAATGAGTGCAACCGCCTGTTCTCAACAGTTACCCGCAACCCGGCTAGGAGTTCAGGCTTGGGTTCCCCTCGTCCCCTAAAATGTGTGTAACATCCTTCGATCTGCAGCGTACTGCTTTATGGATGCCAAGCATAAAGACCTTCCGCCCACGCTGCAGGCGCCACAAAACGTCAATGCATTGATTGCCAGCCACCCGTAGCAGCCACCTTGGGAACGGTATCGAACGGTCGTAGCTCTCGATGGAGCGTTGCAACTTGAGGAAGACTTCACTGGTGGCATCTTCTGCGCTCTCCCGTGAGTCCAGCATGTAACGGCACAATCCGATTACGCGCCGGACATAGCGGCGATAGATCTCCGCCAGGGCATCACCATCGTGACCCCGTGCGCGCTCTATTACGCCCTCCAAATCCACCCCCTCCATCTGCCCTGGGACTGGGAGCGTTTGCCGCCCAGCTTTATCGGGCTTCCCGACCGGGCAGAACATCTCTCTAACATGAAGCGATCGCCATGACGTTGACGAACAATCGAACTGAGCCGTTGGGCTTTTTATTGTTTTCATGTTAATCAATTAAGCATACGGCGAAAAACGGTATTTTCTCATGACAAGCATTCGCTAACATATTTAGGTAGGAATCCCTATGGCAGGGACCGGAGGCTACGTGAAAATCCGTACAGGTTCGATGGAATCTGGCTGGAGAACCCTATACACCGCCGCCTTGTTCGAGAATGACAGAAGCAAAATTCCCGCGCTCATCTCGGAGGCTGAATCTGAAATCGTGAAACGCGCTCATCTGTTGTTTGGCGCGCCGGGCGACCACTTTGAGGAGACTGAGGCTTTGGATGACGCCCTCTATATGTTGCATGCGCTTAAAAACTGCCTGAAGGTTCAAGCGATGGACCAATTGGCAGCCTGATCCGCGTCTTTCATCGAATTCCCGGCTTCACTAGTTTTCGCGCCTTTGAAGGGCGGGAATCCGCGTGAATCAAGATTGTTTAAACCGACGGCAACGCCTAGCTCAGCAGGCAAAGCGCGACTGGGAATTCCGCCAAAATTTCATCCAGGCTAATTTGTGTGGCCGAATTAAGGAGCTTTCCGGTGAATACGTTCCGGCACTTGTTTCGGCCACCGTAGTCCGGCAGCATGATGCGAGTATCGTCCCAAACCCGCGAACCGATTGGTGGGATATCGACGTCGTTGAGCAAGCCAGCCACAAGACGTGGCGCAACCACTAGGACGCTGGCCTTTTCACACTTTCTGATGAATGCCACTACGTGATCTGCTTTCGCCCCTTGTACTTCCAACGGCAGGTATTCACCCCGCTGAAAAACATCCGCCTGCTGTTTACGCAAGCACAATGTTTTCCATGTCAGGAACAGCTTTAACCGCCCGTCCTCGGGAGTCTCCAGCAAGCGCTCTATTGATAATGCGCGCCAGCCGTCACCCAACTCGCGCGTGGTTCCGAACAGTCTTTGCCGTCTGGAATAATCGACGGGTCGCCGGTTGTCCGGGTCGACCAGACTGAAATCCCACAGCTCAGTGCCCTGGTAAATGTCAGGAACGCCTGGGGATGTCAATTTAAGCAGCGTCTGTGACAGACTATTCCAGAGTCCAATGCGCGCGACTCGGCGTTGGAACGGCAGAAAGTCGTTGAGGAACCGGTTTTGACGGCCTGGTTTCAGGAGCGCCCCCACAAACGAGGAAACTGCGCCTTCATATTCCGTATTCCGATTGAGCCAACTGGTATTTTTTTTGGCTTCACGGATGGCTTTCAACATATAGTTCTCCATCCGCTCGCGGAAAGTCTTCCACTCATCGGCATCATTCAGGAGCTCGTATGGCCATGCACCCACCAAGGTTTGGTAAAGCAGGTACTCGTCATTCGGCGAAGGTGCAGGTCGGTCATCGACGCGGCTCTTATGACTTCGATTGAAGCGTCTCCACTCTCGCACTCGCAGTCCCCACAGCTCCGGTATCTCTGAGAGAACGTTGATGCGCGCGCGCACATCCTCTGAACGCTTCGAGTCATGAGTACTGGTGGCCAGCATGGTGTGAGGCCAATCCCGGAAACGCTTCTGGTTCTCCCAGTGAAAATCAGCGACGCTGGTCCCGAAGCGGTAAAGATCGCTTCCCACATCGTTTAAGGAAACCAGACGGTTATATCGATAAAAGGCTGTGTCTTCGAGCCCCTTGGCCATTACTGGCGCCGTAAATTGCTGGAACCTCATGGCGAAAGTGGTCACTGCATTTCGGTAGTCAGGGTCTTGATTTTCCACAATACGAGTTGAGAGCACATCGCCGACGAAATCGAAGATGCTGCTGTCGCCGGCCGGGCTGCGCCGTTTGGCGGACGCGACCGCAATGCGTATGTAAAGTGCGTCCTTCTCCGAAATACCGCAAGAGCTGAGGTAGGTGCGGTACACGGGAAAGCTCGAGAGAACTTCCGTCAGCGCGTCGCGCAAACTGTTGAGTGTGAAGTCGCAGGTGCGCCGTTTGGAAAGGGCGATACGGCTAAGCTGATTGGCCAGCACATTCAGTTCGCTGGCCAGAGCAACGCGAATGATCAGTTTGCGAGAGCGATAGGCGAGGTCGTCAACGTTAAGGTCGTCGTCAATAAAGTTCCGGTAGATGCTTTCAAGACGTTTGGCAGTTTCCGGTTTCACGAAAAGGCCGTTGACCAAACTCGCGAAGTCATAACCCGTAGTCCCGCAGACAGGCCATTTCACGGGCAGGCGTTCGGAGCCAGTAAGAATTTTCTCAATGACGACGTAACGTGGACTTCGTTCAGTGCTGGAGAAATCGTTGGTGGCTTTAGCGATCTCGCTTTTGAGGCGCTCGAAATATTGACTGGGATCATAGAGGCCGTCAGGATGGTCAATGCGCAAGCCGTCCACTTTGCGATCCGTCATCAGCTTTAGCACGAAGCCGTGAGTTGCCTGAAACACTGCCTCATTCTCGACGCGAATGCCAGCCAGATCGTTGGTATCGAAAAACCGGCGGTAGTTAATGTCATCGGAGGCGACTCGCCAGTTGGCGAGCCGAAAAGCCTGCGCCTTAATAAGCTCGTGCAATTCTTCGAAACTTGCAGGATCGGTGGGTTGACCGTTCATTGATTCGACCACCGGGGTGATACAGCCCGCGATCTCAGGAGAGCGGGCACAGAGTTCGGCCAGCCGATGCTTATGGATTTCCTTGTCGCGATTGCGCTCCGCGATGTGGTCGTTACTGACGTCTTGCCTTCCCGGCAGGTGGCTGAAGGCAGTGATCAGGCTCTGAAACTCCAAAAGATCCGCGTTATGATCGCCTAGCTTTCCTGTCAGTGCATTAGTACACCGCTGAAGAATCCGCGGATATTCCCTCGGATCGATGGGAAACCGGTGTTCGTGATAGGAAATATTGAATTCGCCACGCGTGGAATCGAAAACCAGCTTCAGTTCCCCGCTTTCGAGGACCGCGCCGTAATGGTCGTGGAGCACCGGGATCAACACTTTTCCATCAAGCTCATCTTTCAGCGGATGCCAGTCGATGTCGAAAAAGCTGGCGTAGATGGAAGATTCGCCATTTTCCAGCACATCGAGCCACCAGGCATTGTCGCTACCCATCACACCCATGTGGTTGGGCACGACGTCGAGAATCAGTCCCATGCTGCTCTGGTGGAGGGCATCGACAAAGCCGTTGAAGTCTTCCGGGCTGCCGATTTCCGGGTTCAGCGAATTGTGGTCCACGATATCGTATCCGTGCATACTTCCGGGACGAGCTTTCAGACACGGAGAGATATAGCAGTGACTGATGCCAAGCGCGGCAAGGTAAGGAACGATAGCCGTAGCCTGGGTAAACGTGAAATCGCGATTGAGCTGCAAGCGATAGGTGGCGCGCGGGATTTCCGAATGCGAATTCATGATTCCAGAAACCACACTACTGACCAAGGTGGCAGCGTTCCTCGTTCGAGAGCATCGGTATTTATTTCTTCGCTGGCGTAGATCATTTGCGAATCAGGAAAAGTCAGGCCAGAGAGGCAGCAATTGCCAAGATTGGCCAGCAGAGTGAGTCTTGATGAGTCAGGGAACTCCCAATATGCACCGAGCCCTTGATCTCCAAGAACTTTGTAACCTGCCTTACGGACGCAGCCTCCCGAAACACGAGGGACAATGTACTGGCAGCGGAGTTTCAGCAATCGGCGGTAGAAACTCAGCCACTCTCGATGGTTCGGCCGCGCAATCGGATCCCAATCCAATCGCGAGGCCATGAAGGTTTCGGCGGCATTGGGATCAGGGATGTTCTCGCGTTTCTCTCGGTCATTGAAGTGGGGGAACTGGACAAACTCATTTCGTCGTCCGGCGGTAACGGCCTCCGCCAGATCATTCTTGAAATCGCAGAAAAAGAGAAACGGCGTTTCGGCACCGAATTCTTCTCCCATAAAAAGCATGGGAGGAGACGCCGCGAGCAGCAGTATCGCCGCCGCCGCGCGTATGGCGGGGCTTTCCGCAAGTTTGACGATCCGCTCTCCAAACGCGCGATTTCCAATCTGATCGTGATTCTGGAGGAAGGAGACGAACGCGCTGGGTGGCAAACCGGCTGTTGACTCCCCACGTGACTCCCCATTTCTAAAAGGTGATCGCTCCCCCTGGTAGGCGAATCCCTCAGCCAGACAGCGGCCTAACCGATCAAGAGGACGATCTGCATAGTCTGAGTAATAACCATCGTGTTCGCCGGCGATCAGTACGTGCAGGGCATGGTGGATGTCATCGTTCCATTGTGCGTTATATTCGCGTGGCCGGCAGTCATGGGTACGTCGAAGATAATGCGACTGATTGCGATCATTCTCCAGGACAAGGTGGACATGGCGGTCGGGCGCAATTGCTGATCGCACTGTCTCAGCCAATTCAGTGAGGATGTCGGGTGTGGAGTGATCAACGATAGCGTGGACCGCATCCAGCCGCAGTCCATCGAAGTGATACTCGATCAGCCAATACAGTGCATTGTGAATGAAGAAATTTCGAACCGGACGGCTTTCAGGCCCGTCGAAATTAATCGCGTTGCCCCACGGAGTCTTGTGGCGGTCGGTGAAGAATTGCGGTGCGTAAGAGTTAAGGTAATTTCCCTCCGGGCCGAAATGGTTGTACACAACATCGAGGAACACCATGATTCCCCTCTCATGCGCACTTTGTACCAATTCTTTGAGATCTTCAGGCCGGCCGTACACACTGTCAGGAGCGAAGGGGAGGACGCCGTCGTATCCCCAATTGCGCTCGCCGGGAAAATCGGCAACTGGCATCAGTTCGATGGCGGTGATTCCGAGCTTAGCCAGATAGTCGAGACGTTCGCAGGCGGTGGAAAAAGTTCCGGATGCGGTGAAGGCTCCAACGTGCAGTTCATAAATAACGGCCTCCTCCCACGGACGGCCGCGCCAAGCGTGGTCACGCCACTCGAAGACCTGAGGGGCCACAACTTCGCTCGGTCCGTGCACGTCCTGGGGTTGGAACCTTGAGGCTGGGTCGGGAACTTCGTGTGCGTCGTCAATTCGAAAATAGTATTGAGCCCCCGGCTTCGCTTCCATTGTGTTCAACTCGAACCAGCCGTCGTTCCGCCGATCCAACCCAATCCTCTTACTGTCACCCGCAAGGCTGAGTTCAACCTGACGCGCGGCCGGCGCCCACAGGCGAAACCGGACGCTTCCGTCGCTCCTATATTCGGCACCGAAGGGCATACTATGATGCCGCTTCATTCGACTCTTCCTTTTTGCCGTTGGTCCGGCGTTCCATCAGAATAACCATGGAGCGGGCTTGCAGCGGATAAGTAGAGCCGCAGTCATGGCAATCGGCCGGACGTAAACCACTTTCTCGTGAGGTATCCATCCACGCACTCCAGCGCGCTCCGCCGCTGAATGCCGGCAACATAAAGCCCATGTCTTCGTGGTTGGCGTTTAGGAGCACGAGGAAATTCTCGTCTCTGAGTTTTCGTCCGCGTTCGTCGGTTTCGTCCAGTCCCCCTCCCGAAAGAAACATCCCCATGCAGCGAGCTGAAGGATCGCGCCACTCCTCCTCGCTCATTTCGCCGCCCCCGGGCTTGAGCCACAAAACATCTTTCACGTTTGCACCCTTAATGGGACGGCCCTGAAAAAAGCGGCGACGATGGAATACCGGGTGCCTCCTGCGCAGGTTGATGACGCGTTGGACAAAGGCCAGCAAGTCGCGGTCTTGGGGCTGCAGATTCCAACTCAGCCAGCTGGTCGGATTGTCCTGGCAGTAAGCGTTGTTGTTCCCCATCTGCGTATGCCCGATGGCATCGCCGGCATAAATCATGGGCACGCCCTGAGACAGCAACAGTGTTGCCAGCAGGTTGCGCTTCTGCTTGGCGCGCAATGCCTGAATATCTTGATTGTCGGTGGGACCTTCTGCTCCGCAATTCCAGCTTCGGTTATCGTTATTGCCGTCGCGATTATCTTCGCCATTGGCCTCGTTGTGTTTGTCGTTGTAGCTCACCAGGTCCTGCAGCGTGAAGCCGTCGTGAGCCGTGACAAAATTGATGCTGGCATAGGGACGCCGACCGCTGTGAGCGTACAGGTCGCTAGAACCGGTAATGCGATAGGCCAAGTCTCCGACCAACCCTCCGTCGCCTTTCCAATACGACCGCACCGTATCGCGGTAGCGATCATTCCATTCCGCCCAGCCGATGGGAAAGTTTCCGACCTGATAGCCACCCTCGCCGAGGTCCCAAGGTTCCGCAATCAGCTTTACCTGCGAGAGTACGGGATCCTGATGAATGATATCGAGAAAAGCGCCCAGACGATTCACTTCATGCAGTTCGCGAGCGAGAGTCGCGGCAAGATCGAAGCGGAAGCCGTCTACATGCATCTCTAACACCCAATAACGGAGGCTATCCATAATCAGCTGCAATACCCGCGGGTGCACCATGTTCAGTGTGTTGCCGGTGCCGGTGTAGTCCTTGTAATAGCGAGGATTCTCAGGCACCAGGCGGTAGTAGGTGCGGTTGTCGATGCCCCTGAGCGACAGCGTGGGACCGAGGTGATTGCCCTCCGCCGTGTGGTTGTAAACCACGTCAAGGATCACTTCCAGCCCCGCCGAGTGCAGGGTCTTAACCATGGTCTTGAATTCGCGAATTGAGTCTGTCGCCAGGTACCGGGGCTCGACGGCAAGAAAACCGATCGAATTGTACCCCCAGTAGTTGCGTAAGCCCCGTTCCACCAATTGGCGGTCGTCGACGAAGGCGTGAACCGGCATGAGTTCGATTGAGGTCACCCCCAGCCGCGTGAGGTAATCGATCACCGGAGCGGTCGCCAGACCGGCATAGGTGCCGCGCAATTGAGCCGGCACGTCCGGGTGACACATGGTGAAGCCCTTCACGTGCAGCTCATAAATCAGAGTCTCATGCCAAGGGATACGAGGCGCCTTGTCAGTTCCCCAGGTAAAGGCCGAGTCGATCACCCGGTTCTTCGGCATTCCCGCAGCATCGTCACGCCGATCGAAAGACAAGTCCTCCTGCTTGTGTCCCACCCGGTATCCAAAATGCGAATCGCTCCAGCGGAAAGATCCCCTGAATTTGCTTGCCATAGGGGTCGAGTAGAAGCTTGTGGTGATTGAAACGATGTCCTTGCTCGGGTGCGTAAGGGCCATACACCCGGTATCCATACAACTGGCCTGGGCGCACTTCCGGCAGGTAGCCGTGCCAGACCATATCCGTTTGCTCGGGAAGCGGGATGCGAAGCGTTTCCCGCCTGCCCGCGTCGTCAAACAGACAGAGTTCAACTTTCTCGGCATGTTCTGAATACAAGGCGAAGTTGACGCCCTCCCCGTCCCAGGTCGATCCCAATGGATAAGGACGGCCAGGCCACACAACCGGCCGAGATTGAAAGGGCATCTGTCCCGCACTCCTAAGCTTTGGACGAAACCGTCAGACACGGCGGCCCGAATTGGCGGAACTCCGCTCGGTCTGGGCCTCAGATGATTGGTTTAGGGACTGCAGTTGGTTGCTAGGGTAACGCCTTAGTGGGCGTACAGCCTTTACAGTATTTCGTGGGGCTGAGTCAAAAACGTCCGGTTTCCCCAAGTGAAACAGAACACACAATCTGTTGGCGCCATCGAGCGCACGAAAAGCTGCCAGCTAGTGGCCTCATTCAGCGCATTAGGCGCAACTTGATTGGGAAAAGGTGCTTTTCGCGGATGTCCAGGCCGGGCGTGAGCCCCGCGGAGACCGACAAATGGGAGAGGCCTACCTTAAGGCTTCCCCACACTCATAAAGGCCGATTTTCGCTGACTCCTGCGATGAACTTCTAAGTAATTACTTGGACATTTTCGCTTGCGGGCGAGAGGAACAGCTGCTTAAAATCGACTTAACCCAAGAAAACCCTGTCGCTTCGCCTGACATATTCCATAAAGAAAGGGTATCTATGCGATATTTCCTGCGCATATCAGCATTCTTTTTCTTACTAGCAGTTTTAATCCCAACCTTTGGATGCGGTGGAGGCTCAATGGCCACGCAAAACAATTCATCCGGTCAAGCTCCCGCGATAACCTTGAAGGCTCAGCCCGATACGGTTGCGAGCGGCGCGTCGACGATGCTCAGCTGGAGTGCGAGCCATGCGAGTTCCGTCAGCATCAGCGCTCTGGGCACATTTCCGGTCAGTGGCTCGCTGAAGGTAACGCCCACAACTACCACAACGTATACAGCAACCGCGATCGGTTCGGGTGGAAAAGCACAGTCCTCCGCGACAGTCAGCGTAAGCAGTGGCCAAAAGCCCACGATTTCGTTCAGCGCACAGCCCGCCAGCATTGCGTCCGGGGCATCGACAGTGTTGAATTGGACCACGACGAATGCGACCGCAGTTAGCATTGCCGGAGTTGGAAACTACGGCGCAAGTGGATCGGTGACAGTCTCTCCGAATTCAACGATCACTTATACTGCCACCGCGACGGGGCCGGAAGGAACAGCTGCGTCATCCACCACGGTCACGGTATCTCAAAGTCCCACAATTTCCTTCAACGCGCAACCCAATACGATCGACAGTGGTGCGACGGTAACTCTGAGTTGGACGACGACCGACGCCAACTCTGTCAACATTCCGGGATTAGGTAGCTTCCCCGCTAACGGATCGACACAAGTCACCCCGAGCACTACCACAACGTATGCCGCAACAGCGCAGGGAACGGTCGGCACGGCCAAGACTTCTACAACCGTAACGGTCAACGGGACTTCTCTATCTCATCTGCAAGCCAGCGGCGGATGGCAAAGTTGGGGTGAGTTGCCTCCCGGCTACGCCACTTGTGGGTATCCGTGCCCCGGCGTCACTTGGTCAATGACGCAAGGAATCAAAAGCCCCTCACTCAGTGGAGATGCATCCCAGTTCAACATCGGTGGCACTACATCTTATGCGGACGTTTTGTGGAGCAATCCTTTGATCGGCCAGAATACGACGCAAGGCTTGCCCGACTCTACTCACACGCTGCTTCCGACGCTGCACAACTTCACCTATGATGCCTATTTTTACCCCACGAACCTCGGCGTGACCCAAGCCTTGGAGTTTGACATCAACATGTACTTCGATGGGCTGAGTCTGATCTGGGGCCACCAGTGCAATGTAGGAAATGGAAGTGTCTGGGATATTTGGGATAACGTGAATTCGCAATGGGTCTCCACAGGCGTTGCTTGTGATCCCAAGAACAATGCCTGGAACCACGTGACGATCCAAGTGCAGCGAGAGTCCGATAATTGGCTCCTCTTCCAATCGATTACTCTCAACGGAGTGACCAGTACCATTAACCGGTACTATGCGCCGGGTTCGGTCTCCGGCAACTGGTGGGGCATCACAGTGAACTACCAAATGGACGGAAACCACGATCAAGCAGCGTATTCCACGTATTTGGACAACTTCACGTTCACCTATTGGTAAGAAAATGAGTCAGGGATCTCGGACTCCCGTTCCGTAAGAAATCCCTGCGTCAGACGTTATTGACTCCTGCACTTCAGCCATGACTGCGCCACTACCCAAAACTCAAAGTATTTGACTCTCACCGTAATCTTGATGCATGTCCGCCAAAAGAGCGCCGTCCGTAGTCCGTAGCCTATGTGCTTTTGCACGCCACCCTAAGAACAAGACTAAAGGAGCGCCTACGCGCCTGTTAGATTCTGGCGCAGATCGACCCGTCAGTAGGTCCAACGGTGGCGCGGAACGCACCAACCTAAGTGATGGTTTAGGTTTTGCGCGACTTGCCACCGATAACAGCGCTGGCAAACCCAGACCGTGTGCCGCTAAGCGACTAGTGACCCACGAGTGGAAAAGCATTCTGTCCGGCGATCCACCTAGCCGGGGACTCGGAGCCCCTTTCTTCTCCTTGGGGGAAGATGGCGACGGGCGCCAACGGGCGCGTCCCCCTACGGGATTCTCCGTACATGTTACACGCCCACCGATTGCATCTCAGAGGTGAATCGTAGAATGGGTTGGGTGCCATACCGTTCGAAAACATGATCCAATATTGCACAGCGATACAGCAGGAGACCCATTCGCCGATGCCGGAACTACCGATCGAAGGACGACAACGTGTCATCGTTGCTCGAATTTCGCCCGAAATTGACTGCGGGCGATTCGCCATTAAGCGTGTTGTAGGTGAAACGGTGATCGTCGAAGCCGACGTCTTCGCCGACGGGCACGATCTGGTCGCGTGCCAAATCCTGTACAGGCAAGACGGGCATGAATTGCAATCTTCGCCCATGAAGCCTCTTGGCAATGATCGCTGGCGCGGAGAGTTTACGGTCACAGAGTTGGGTCGGTATTGCTATACGGTGGAAGCATGGATCGATCACTTTGAAACGTGGCGTAGAGATCTGGAAAAGCGAATCTCGGCAAGACAAGACGTTTCTGTCGATTTGCTGATTGGAGCCGATCTGATCGAGCGCGCCGTCGTGCCAACCATACACGAGGATACCAAGGTCGTCCAGAATTGGGCGCAACGGTTGCGAGAAAACGCTGGCAACGAGTCGGGCGTGGCTATTGCTCTCGATTCGGAGCTCCTCAAACTGATCCACCGCTATCCTGAGCGCGATTTCTCCACCCGGTACGATAAGCAATTGCCCGTTATTGTCGAACGGGAGAAGGCGCGTTTTTCGACCTGGTACGAACTGTTTCCGCGGTCATGCTCTCCCACGCCTGGGCATCACGGAACTCTTCGCGATTGCCAGGAATGGCTTCCTTATGTGGCCTCAATGGGATTCGACGTAATCTATCTTCCGCCGATACATCCGATCGGAAAAACCTTTCGAAAGGGCAAGAACAACTCGGCTTCGGCTCAGCCAGACGATGTTGGGAGTCCATGGGCTATCGGATCGGCGGAAGGCGGGCACAAGTCTGTCCACCCTGAACTGGGCACGCTGGAGGATTTCAGGAGATTCCTTTCCAAGGCGGCTGATCACGGATTGGAAGTGGCCCTCGATATCGCCCTGCAGTGCAGCCCCGATCACCCGTATGTGCGACAGCATCCGGAATGGTTCAGCACTCGTCCCGACGGCTCGATTCAGTATGCCGAGAATCCGCCCAAGAAGTACGAGGACATTTACCCGTTCAATTTTGAGACTTCGCAGTGGCGAGAGTTGTGGCAGGAACTGAAGAGTGTTTTCCTCTTCTGGATCGAACAGGGCGTGCGGATCTTTCGCGTCGACAATCCTCATACCAAGTCTTTTCCTTTTTGGGAATGGGTGATTGGCGAAATTAAAACTCACCATCCCGATGTGATCTTTCTTGCCGAAGCATTCACCAGGCCCAACGTCATGTACCGGTTGGCTGAGCTCGGGTTTTCCCAGTCGTACACCTATTTCGCATGGCGCAACACGAAACGGGAGCTCACCGCTTACTTCAATGAACTCGCGAACACCCAAGTGTCTGAGTACTTCCGCCCAAACCTCTGGCCGAATACCCCTGACATTCTCCCCGAATTTCTCCAGGTCGGCGGAAACCCGTCCTTCATGGTCCGCCTTATTTTGGCTGCAACCTTAGGCGCCAGCTATGGGATATACGGTCCGGCCTTTGAGTTGTGTGAGAATGCTCCTGTAGAACCGGGCAAAGAAGAGTATTTGAATTCCGAAAAGTATGAACTGAAGCGCCGCGACCTAAATTCCAAGCACAGCCTAAAAAACCTTATATCGAGGCTGAACCGCATCCGCAAAGAGAACCCAGCGCTACAAAGCAATCACAACCTGCGCTTTCATGAAACTGATAATCCGGTGATTCTTTGTTACAGCAAGGCAAGCGATGATCTCTCCAGCGTAATCATCGTTGTTGTGAATCTTGACTGTCTCCACGTCCAGAAGGGCTGGCTCGAGATCGATCTGAGCTCGATTGGATTGGATGCGCGCCATTCGTTTCAAGTTTATGACTTACTCAGCGAAGGCCGGTTTTTGTGGCAGGGTTCCCGGAATTATGTGGAGCTCGTGCCGGAGAGCCTGCCGGCACATATTTTGCGGCTGAAGCGGTGGGTTAGGACGGAGCGGGATTTCGACTACTATCTTTAAGTCGCGCTATCGAATAGGGCTACTTGGCTGACAAAGCCCCAGCATTGGAACCGGAAAGCGTATGACGCAATCACTGCTAAGCGAGTTCGATCGGTATTTGCTTGCCGAAGGCACCTTTCACCGCGCGTACCAGAAACTTGGCGCACACATTACGGAGCACGATGGGCAGCGAGGAGTTCAATTTGCGGTTTGGGCTCCCAATGCGAAGAAGGTCTCGGTCATCGGTGATTTCAACAATTGGAATACATCGGCTAATGCAATGGAGCCGAGTTCGTCCGGAGTCTGGGAGACTTTCATACCCCATATTGGTCAAGGGGAGGTCTACAAGTATCACTTGGAATCGCAATATCACGGGTATCGGACCGACAGGGCTGATCCGTATGGTTTTGCCGCGGAGGTTCGACCACATACCGCCTCGCGTATCTGGGACCTGGAAAGCTATTCCTGGCAGGACGGTTCCTGGATGGCCAGCCGGGCCAAGTACAACGCTCTCGATGCGCCCATCTCCATTTACGAAGTGCACCTGGGATCGTGGAGACGCGTACCCGAGGAAGGTAACCGGTGGCTCAGCTACCGTGAAATAGCCCCGTTGCTGGCGGACTATGTCCACAACGCAGGTTTCACCCATGTGGAATTGCTGCCTGTGATGGAGCATCCGTTTGATGGTTCCTGGGGATACGAAACGACGGGCTATTTCGCGGTCACCAGCCGCTTTGGAACTCCCACCGACTTCATGTATTTCGTGGATTATCTTCATCAACGCGAGATCGGCGTGATTCTAGACTGGGTTCCGGCGCATTTCCCGAAAGATGAAGCCGGTCTCGGCTATTTCGATGGAACTCATCTTTACGAGCACGCGGACCCAAGGAAAGGTGAGCACCCCGATTGGAACACTCTCGTTTTCAACTACGGCCGTAATGAGGTGCGGAACTTTCTCATCAGCAACGCGCTGTTCTGGATCGACAAGTATCATCTCGACGGACTGCGCGTCGACGCGGTCGCGGCCATGCTGTATCTCGACTATGGTCGTCGCGAAGGCGAATGGATCCCGAACCGCTATGGCGGAAGGGAAAACATCGAGGCCGTCGAATTCTTGAGGACCCTCAACGAGGAGGTTTACGGCGCATTTCCTGACGTCATGATGGTTGCCGAGGAATCAACCGCTTGGCCCCAAGTCTCGCGGCCGGCTTACCTTGGGGGCCTCGGATTCGGTCTCAAGTGGAACATGGGCTGGATGCACGACATGCTCAGCTATATGTCGGAGGATCCGATCCATCGAAGTTACCACCACAATCAGATTACTTTTAGCCTGCTGTATGCGTTTAGTGAGAACTTCGTTCTGCCGTTTTCTCATGATGAGGTCGTCTACGGGAAGGGCTCTATGCTGCGCAAAATGCCCGGCGACGAGTGGCAGAAATTCGCAAACCTCAGGCTGCTCTACGGGTACATGTTCGGGCATCCCGGGAAGAAGCTGTTATTCATGGGTTGTGAATTCGGCCAATGGTCGGAGTGGAACCACGATGCAAGCCTCGATTGGCATCTGCTCGGTACGCCGTTTCATTCTGCACTGCAACGCTGGGTGCGCGACCTGAATACCCTGTATCGCGGCCAGCCTGCGATGCACGAGTTGGACTTCGATGCTGGGGGTTTCGCCTGGGTCGACTGTAGCGATGTTCAGCGGAGCGTTATCAGCTTCCTGCGCCGGGGCCGAAATCCGGCTGACGAGCTGCTCATCGTTTGTAATTTCACTCCGGTCGTCAGAGAAAACTACCGTGTTGGCGTGCCACAACAAGGCTTCTGGAAAGAACTGCTGAATAGTGACGCGCCTATGTACGGTGGCAGCGGTCAGGGGAATTTCGGCGGCTGCGAGGCCGTTCCTCTCCCTATTCACGGGCATCCTTTTTCACTGAATATGACCCTTCCTCCTCTCGGAGTACTCATCTACCAACCTGGGTCTACACTCCAAACATGAGGCAGGCGAACAGATGACCAAGCGGATGGGTAGCGCAACGGAGCCCCTCTGGTATAAGGACGCCGTCATCTACGAGCTCCACGTCCGGGCATTCAAAGACAGCAATGCGGACGGAATCGGTGATTTCCCCGGTTTAATTCAAAAAATGGACTATCTTCAGGACCTTGGCGTCACTTGTCTCTGGGTCCTGCCCTTCTTTCCGTCTCCGCTCAAGGATGACGGCTACGACATCTCGGATTATCTGAATGTCCATCCAATGTACGGCACAATTGACAATTTCCGCGATTTCCTGGCTGCCGCTCACGATCGCAGCCTCCAAGTGATGATTGAGCTCGTGGTGAACCACACCTCCGATCAGCATCCCTGGTTTCAAGCGGCCCGCACTGCCCCGGCTGGCTCGCCCGAGCGTAACTTCTATGTTTGGAGCGATACCGAAGACCGGTACAAGGACGCGCGAATCATCTTCTCCGACACGGAGAGATCCAATTGGACCTGGGACCCGGTAGCTAAGCAGTATTACTGGCATCGCTTCTTCTCCCATCAGCCCGACTTGAACTTCGATAACCCAGCCGTAGTCGAAGAAGTGCTGAAAGTCATGCGCTATTGGCTGGATATGGGAGTAGACGCTCTACGCGTCGACGCGATTCCTTACCTGGTCGAGCGGGAGGGAAGCAGCTGCGAGAACCTTCCGGAAACTCACGCAGTGATTAAAACGCTTCGGCGCGAAATCGATGCTGACTATTCGAATCGCGTGATCCTGGCTGAAGCCAACCAGTGGCCTACTGACGTGCGGCCATATTTTGGCGACGGCGATGAATGCCATATGGCCTTCCATTTCCCACTGATGCCGCGCATTTATATGGCTTTGCGACAGGAAGACCGGCTGCCCATTACCGACATCATTGCTCAGACGCCAGACATTCCTGAGACATGCCAGTGGGGACTCTTCTTGAGGAATCACGATGAGTTGACGCTCGAGATGGTCACAAGTGACGAGCGTGATTATATGTACATCGCTTACAGCGCGGATCCCCGGATGCGCCTTAACCTGGGCATTCGTCGACGACTCGCCCCTCTGGTTGATAACAATCGCAGACGTATCGAGCTACTCAACAGCTTGCTCCTTTCCTTCCCCGGAACGCCGATTCTCTACTACGGCGATGAAATCGGAATGGGCGATAACATTTATCTTGGCGACCGCAACGGTGTCCGCACGCCAATGCAGTGGAACGCGGATCGCAATGCCGGTTTTTCTAAGGCAACGCCCGCCCGCCTGTACAGCCCTGTGATCATGGATCCTCTATGGGGATATCAGGCAGTCAATGTGGAGGCTCAGCAAGGCGATCCATCATCGCTGTTGAACTGGATGCGCAACATGATCGCGCTGCGGAAATTGTTTAGCGTGTTCGGCCGCGGCAGCATGAAGTTCTTCGATCCTGCCAACCGCAAAGTTCTCGCCTATATGCGACAGTATCAGGACCAACGGGTTCTGTGTGTTGCCAACCTTTCCCGCTTCGCGCAACCCGTTGATCTCGACTTGTCGGAAGCTGAGGGTGCTATTCCGGTCGAGATGCTCGGATATGTTGAATTTCCGCCGATCGAGCGCCGGCCCTATCGGCTCACCTTGGCTCCTTACAGTTTTCTTTGGCTCGAACTTCAGCAAAGGACCGCGCCGACTGAGGTAAGTATGGATCTCGGCGAACAAGTGCCCATCAACGCGGCGGCCGGCTGGGAGGGCATGCTGAGCGGGGAAACCGGCCAGCGGCTCGAGACAGTCAATTTCGTTGACTATCTTCCGAAGCAGCGCTGGTTCGCTGGGAAATCTCGCCGCATCAAATCCACGCGAATCGTTGACTGGGCAACGCTTCGATCATCGCAATCCGTTCTGGTGTTGCTCGAGGTACTCTTCGATACCGGACGATCCGACGTTTACCTTCTTCCACTCGCTTTGACCTTTGCGGACGCAGCTGAGAAGTTGCAACGGACTTCCCCGAACGCCGTCGTTTCCTCGGTTATCTCTGGTAGAGAATCTGGGCTGCTGCACGATGCAGTCTTCAATGACAAGGCGTGTCTGGAACTGTTTTCGCTCTTCGAAAATGACGCGGTACTGGAAGGCCGTCATGGGCGCGTTCGCGCCACGCACGGCAGGTCTTTTCGAGACATCCTCGGTACAGCCAGTCCGGCTTTGCCAGTCCGGCGTGGGTCCGCCGAGCAATCGAACACATCGATTCTCTACGGCGATCGGTTCATCCTCAAATTGCTGCGGCGGCAGGAACCCGGCCTGAACCCTGATGCCGAGATCGGACAGTATCTGACGGATAAAGCGCACTTCGATCGGGTGCCTCCCTTTGCTGGTCTGATGGAATACCAACCGCGCGAGGATGCCGAGCCGTGGACGTTGGCTATGCTTCAAGGGCTAGTGGCGAATGAAGGCGACGGTTGGACATGGACCACCGAAGAACTCGAGCGGTACTTTGAAACTTGTGTCGCACTCCCGTTTCCGGAGGACTTGCGGGACGGCCGCGACGATCTTGTGGAGATCTCCGAGAAACCCGTCCTTGAGCGCGCCCGAGATCATGTCGGCATCTATCTTGATTCGGCGACTACCCTCGGATGCCGGACCGCCGAGTTGCACCTGGCTTTGTCGAGTGCGACCGACGATCCAGCATTCGCTCCGGAAGCTGTGCCCGCAGCAGACCTCCAGGCTCTGCTAGCGGACCTTCACGAACACGCCTCCAGCGTCCTGGACGCGTTAAAAGAGCGTGTGCCTTACTTGCCAGATGATGTGCTTGAAATTGCCGCCGCGGTGCTGAGTCAGCGCACGCGCATCCTCGATCACTTCAAGGCGCTCCAACCGGAAACCTTTCGAACCTGGCGGACTCGAGTGCATGGGGACTACCACCTCGGACAAGTCCTGAAGGTCAAAACGGATTTTGTCATCCTCGATTTTGAAGGTGAACCCGCACGGCCGTTGTCTGCTCGGCGCGCCAAACATTCCCCGTTAAAGGACGTAGCCGGAATGCTTCGCTCCTTCAGCTATGCCGCTTACTCAAGCCTAATCAACTTCAGCACTCGCCGTGCTGGCGACAGGGCCAGCCTGGAACCCTGGGCCCGGCTTTGGGAGCGATGTGTGGCGGCAGAGTTTTTGCGCGCTTATCGGCAAACCGCACAAGGTGCCGTGTTCATGCCGGAAAACACCGAGAATTTTCGCAAGGTGCTCGATATTTTTCTCGTCGACAAAGCGCTGTACGAAGTTCTCTACGAATTGAATGCGCGCCCCGAGTGGGTGCGTATTCCGCTAATGGGCATCTTGTCGCTTCATTTGTGAGCTGTGTCGTGCATCTTTCGGTTCGAAGAGAGAGTGCGTTGCCCTATGGAGGAACTAACGAGAGGCGCAAGCGTGGAAGCTGACCGAACCTCGGAGCCCATGGGCCCAACGGGGGAACAGGCGGACAGCGCCGATTTAGTCGTGGGGCTTCTCAGCGAGTCCGACCCCAACACTATCGCGAAGATGTGTGACGAACTCCGTACGTTGCCCGGTCCGTTGCGAATCGCAGTATTACATAATGATCAGCAGCAGAGCTCGTCCCCGGTCACTTCTGAGACCACGCAAGGCCGCGCATTCGTGTTCTTTGTTCCTTCGCTTTTGCCTAAGCCGGACGTCCTGGCTACCGGCGTACTGAGAATGTCCGAAACCTATCAATCCATCTTTGCGGCGGCTGAGAAATTGCAAGCTCGAGGTTGCTGCATCATCGCAAGCAAGCTGGAAGCGACGACACCACCCTGGGCCTGGCGGATAACGCAGCCATTGTTTGAGAGTCAAGCTGATTTGGTTCTGCCGCATTACGCGCGCCGCAAATTCGAGGGTCTGCTAAACGCGAGCATCTTAGCGCCTATGATGCGCGCTCTCTACGGAAAGCGAGTCAACAATCCAATGGGCCCGGATTTCGGCGTTTCGCGACGCCTGTTTCAACAAATGTTGGCCGCAAAGGCGACCGGCAATCGACTTAACTCATTGGCGTCCCTTACGCCCACTGCTCTCTGCCAGAATCTGCAAATCATCGAGGTGAATTTCAGCACGCGCATTTACCCGCCTGCGGACTGGAGCAACATGAGTTCCGTGTTGGCCGATGTCTTGAGTCCGGTCTTCATTGACATGGAACAAAATGCCGCTTTCTGGCAACGGACCCGCGTTTCCGCGCCTCTGCCCGTAGTCGGCGAGCCATTCCGCCTGGATCAGGATTCGCCCGCAGTGGACACCCGCGCCATGGTCGAATCATTTCAACTGGGCAACAGGGAACTTCAGGAGATCTGGAGCTTGGTGCTACCACCATCCAGCTTGTTCGAGCTGAGAAAGCTTTCGCGTCTGCCGGTGGAACAGTTTCGATTGCCGGACGAATTGTGGGTGAGAATTGTTTACGATTTCGCTTTGGCGCACCGCCTCCGCACGATTAGTCGTGATCACTTGCTTAGGTCCATGACTCCCCTCTATCTGGGTTGGGTCGCTTCGTATGCACACGACTTGACGTTTGGCGGTGCGGTGTCTCCCGCGCGCAGGTTGGAAAGTCTTTCTCTCGCTTACGAAGCCGGCAAGTCGTATCTGGTTTCTCGCTGGCGCTGGCCCGACCGGTTCAATCCTTAGAAGCTGTAAGCAGCATCGGAGGAGTTTATGTGGGAACAAATTAAACAAGCCCTGATGGACTCAACGACCCACTTTCTTACCAGGTTTGCAAACTTCCTGCCTGGGTTGGCTGCGTTGATTCTCGCGTTGCTCGTATCTGCAGTCTTGGCGTGGATGGTGGCAGCAATCGTTCGGCGGGTGCTTGCGAGCCTCCATTTTGACGAGCACGTGGGAGGCTGGGGCCTTTCTTCATTGGCCGAGTGGTCCCCGATGAAAAGTCCAACACGTCTGATCTCTCGATCGATCGGCGTGCTCGTCATAGTCAGCGGATTTCTTATAGGGATCGCCGCTTTCGATTTCGACTGGACCCGTCTTTTCGTGCAGAAGATGTTCGCCTACATTCCAGATGTATTGGCTGCTTTACTGGTGTTGTTCGTCGGTAACGTGCTCGCCCGGTTCCTGGGCCGAAGCGTGCTCATTGGCGCCGTTAATTTGAACCTTCAGTACGCACGCTTCCTCAGCGTAGGCGTGAAATGGATCGTGATCGTACTGGCCTTCGCCATGGCTCTGGACCATTTGAGAATTGCTCAGGGCATCGTTGAGCTTGCTTTCGGGATACTTTTTGGCGGAATTGTCCTGACGATGGCCCTGGCGCTTGGACTTAACTCGAAGGACCTGATCGCGAAATCGGCCGACGTCAAGAAAGCGCCGAGCGAAGCCGTGGAGGACCCGCTGCGTCACTTGTAGCCGAGTCTGTTCGAAAAGACCAGCTCAGCCCTGTTGGCGGCTGGGAAAAGTAGATTTCGATTCTTCAAGGCAGCGATTAGTCCTCTGCAGAGGGACTTAAGACCATGCGAGTCGGTTTATTCACAAAAGAATTTCCTCCCGAAATATACGGAGGCGCGGGAGTCCATGTTGATTACCTGAGCCGCGAGTTGGCGAAGGAAATCACAGTGGAACTGCATTGCTGGGGATCGCAGAACTCTGATGATGGCAATTTGCATGTCCGCGGTGCAGTACCGTGGGAAGAAATTACGAATGGAACCGAAGGCAAGTTCAAAAACGCCCTTGAGGCTTTGAGCCTCAATTTGACGCAAGTGAAATCCCTCACTGGACTTGACATCGTCCACACTCATACTTGGTATGCGTCGATGGCGGGTTATTTGGCAAAGAAGCTGTATAACGTTCCGCTTGTTCTTACTACACACTCACTCGAGCCCCTACGCGCCTGGAAGGCTGAGCAGCTCGGCAGCGGATATGCCATGAGTTCATGGATGGAACGGACGGCTATTCTCGATGCCGACGCCATCATCGCTGTTTCGCAAGGCACCAAAGCGGACATCCTTCGTGCCTATCCGGAGGTACTGGAGGATCGCATTCGCGTGATCTATAACGGCATCGATCTTGTCGAATACAGGAAGAGCTCGGACAACAACGCGCTGACCGACTATCAGGTCGAGGTGGCCGTGCCCTATGTTTTGTTCGTAGGCCGTGTCACTCGACAGAAGGGCGTAACCCATCTTGTGGACGCAATTCGCTACTTGCCGAGGGAGACGCAAATAGTGCTTTGCGCTGGGGCACCGGATACTCCGGAGATAGCCACGGAGCTGAGACAGAAGGTCGAGGACGTACGCCGCGACCACCCGCGTGTTGTCTGGATCGAGAAAATGGTCACCAAGCAGGAGGCAATCCAGCTGTATAGCCAGGCGCGTGTTTTCTGTTGTCCCTCCATCTACGAACCGTTTGGAATCATCAACCTCGAAGCCATGGCTTGCCGCACGCCCGTAGTTGCAAGCGCTACAGGAGGCATTAAAGAGGTCGTCGTTGACGGAGAAACAGGATACTTAGTTCCCTTCGATCAGGATCCTGTCACAAGTTTTCCCGTTGATCCCGAGAAGTTTGCGCGGGATCTCGCCTTTCAGATCAATCGACTCCTTAAGGACCCGGACAGGTGCAAGCGTTTCGGAGATGCTGGACGGCAGCGCGTAGAAGAGACCTTCAGTTGGACCGCGATCGCCAAACAGACCATCCGCCTCTATGAAGAGGTAATCCAGCAATGGTCAAAAGGCGCACGACCTTGACGAAAATCCCTTGCGATCCTCGGGCAACAAGGCGGAGTGGACGATCCGGTTCGAGTCTCCTGTAGGGTTAGCAGCTGACTGCTTGCTTACCGCACAGTCTGACGTGCGAAAAAATCTCTCACAGACCAATCCCTCAACCTATGCTCCAAAAAAGGCGGTTATCGAACCTTTCTCGGTGGCGATATTCGGATCTCTCGGTAGATTCGCTCCCAATTCGTCCGTGAGTAGGGGGCAATCGCGATAACTTCTCGAATCAAGAGCGTGTGGGCAGGTGTATAGTCGAAGCTCTTAGAGCAGTCCCCCGCGCGGCTCCCGCACCTCGCAAAGTGTGTGGGAAGAGGGTGCACTTTGTAGCCCCGGCGTTAAGGCAGGCAACGCAATGTGAACTCCCGAACTGGCCGCGGCGATGAGGGCGTCGATGTCCTCCAACTCGTTGTGGAGGGTGATCGTAAAACGCACGCCAGGACAATTCACGGGCACTGCGGGAAACGCGCTTGGGCAGACGTAAAAGCCCTCGTTGAGAAGCCGCTGCACTTCGTCGGTGGCCTCGTCTACGGAATCATATGGGACAATACTCAAGGCGGCCGGACCATCCGCCATCGAAATAACCGAACCCACTTCCACGGCGGAACCGCCCATAGTATCGAAGGCCTCCGGCATGCATTCGTGATCGACGACGCCATTCAGCTCTGTGATCGAGAGTGAGACGGGCACCATTCTGCGTCAGGTGGGCAGGGCGACCCTCCCATATAGCTCATCGCGCAGCTTCGAGATCCGGCAGTTCCTTTTTCTCAATCGCGGCTTTCTCAATCGCGGCCTTGACACTCTCCTTGACTTCTTCTTTTGATTTTCTAGCCAATACCAATTTTGTCCTCATCAAAGTGATCGGCAGCACAGTTCGCGCAGCCGGCTCAGTGAGCATCCATGGACGCCGGCGTTCCGTCCGACCACTTGCTTACCGGAACGTCAATTGTGGTATAGCGGCCTATTTTTTCTTCGTGCGCGTCCAACGGGACGTCATCCCCCAAGTCGGATCCCAAGGCTTTAGGGTCGATTTCGGGGACAAAAAACATCACGTGGGGAAGCCAGGGACCTTTGACGCCGGCATTCAAATACCCTTGCTTTGACAGCATGTAGGACACCGAACCGGGTTCGGGCGTGGGCAACTCACCTTTCGCGATGCCGTCTATTATGGCGTCCTCTATTTGAGTGTTCGAACGTCCGGCAATCGCCAGTTCGGTCTTCTTGAAGTAGATCGGAAGAAAAGACCGCGCACCCGGGGCGCTAAGGCAGATCGGACCGTGTATCTTTGGATCCCAAAAAGCCGGATTGTTTTTTGGTAAATCCCATGATCGTCCCACCGCGCACACGAAACCGTTCTTCCCCTCCACGGCCGTTTCATAGCCATGCCGTCCAAGGACCATAACCGTGGCATCCTTGGCAATGGATGGCGGAGCCGCGCTGCGGGCCATCGCAATCTCCGCATCGCGGTCCATCAGGTATTGATCGAGTGGGAGCATGGTGGGATACGGAGTTTTGCCGTCCTGTGCCGGCATCAGTCCGACCGATCCGAAAACAAAAGCCAACACCAACAACAAAGGTGCAAGGGCGGTGAAAATCGTTCGCTTCATCAGTTCCTCCTGGAGCTGCATGACTGCGGTTTGTCGGTCATTGTACAGCGGTCTCTCAGGGCCGCCAGGTCGCCCAGATATGCGACGGTCTAAGAAGCAGCAACCGGGAAACAGCAAAATACGACATTGGCCACTGACCATTAAAGTCAGCGGCCAATGTTCTGTGCCAAACAGCTAGAAGTTCAGTCTGAGACTAAACTCCAGCTGACGTGGCGCGCCAAGGGAGAACACTCCCGAACCAGTGCCGGTTCGCAGCGATTCGCGAGTCGGCCCCGAGGCAGTTCCATTGACACTGCCAGCATTACCAGTGGCGCCCACCGGGAACGGTGTCTGGGAGTACGGGATAAATCCCAGCTCGGTTCCGAAGTTGGCCAGATTGAACACGTTGAAGGCACTGACCGAGGGCTCGATATTGAAGCGCTCCGTCAGCTTGATGGGCCAGGCCAGCGTAGTGCTGACCTCGCGGAAGATGCCGTTGCCCACGGCGCCGCTCGGCGGAGAAGCAACGAACGGCTTGGTCGCCTGCAATTGCTGTAACTGTGACGTGGTGAACAAGCCCGCAGCAACCAGAGACTGTCCGGCTGGGGTGAGCGCAGTTCCGGCGACTGTGCTGTTCCAGCTGTTAATCAGGTTAGCTAGCTGCGTCGGCGAGACCGACCGGCCGAATGCTCCGGGCTTGCCCGCTGCTTGACCAGAAGCCGTTGGGAAGAGGTCAGCCACTGTCCCGTCCCCCGTGAGGTCCGATTGGAAGATAGCCGCTGGCGTCGTGATTCCATCCCCTCCACCCCCGGACGGTAGCAGTTGGATGTTGCTCGCGAAGGGCGTGGCGAAGTTGCCGATCACGCTGAACCGTGGCCCGTGATGTGCAATGTCGGCTGTAATGCCGAACTTGAACTGGTCCGTACGATCCAGCGCAGTCGGCCCAGTAAAGTAACTGGGGTTGTTGAAGTCTTGCGCAACGGGACTGAAGAACTGATCGCCGCCGCCGTCGCCGACGAAGCGTGACAGGGTGTAGGCAATCGTCATATTCATTGACGCGATGCCCGGCATCGGGTTCGCCACTTGCTGTTTGTAGGACATCTGTAAGGCATTGTAGGTCGAGCGGCCTTCCGGTACTTGGAAGAGGCCGGCGCCAACATTGCGGTTGATGCCACCGAAAGCCGCACCACTGAGATTGGCGGGACCGGACCCGAGGGCATTGCCTGAGTCCAGACCGTTGGTGGCGAAGTCCGTGATAGCGGCGGTGTGCGTCGTGCCACCCGGACCGGGACAAGTCCCCGAACTGATGGCTGCGTCAATCGTGGTCACGCCGCATGCGGCCAAGGTCTTGGCGATGGCCGCCTCTGCCGCGGGCACACTCAGGAAGCGCGCGTCGCCGACGTGATTTTCGTCAATCGCTATATTGAAGCGCGTGCTGACGTTGCGAATATAATCGGCAGTAAGCACTCCGCCCTTCCAGATTTCGTGTTGCAATCCCACGTTGAACTGGTAGGAACGAGCGTTGCGAAAGTCCGGCGAGTATGCCGACAAGCCTTGCGGTTGGCTGATCTCGAGAGTTTGAGCCACGTAGCTCGGATTGGCCGTAGGTCCTTGCGCCTTCACCGCAGCTTGCCACTCTTGTTCCAGAGCATAGACCAGGGGACCAGAGACCGAGAGAGGCTGACCGCAAACCTGGGTTGCCAGGTCTTTGCCGTCGATGGAGGTGACTGCGCCTCCAGGGGCCCCAGGAATCGCGAAGGAAAGCGATCCAACTCCGCCGGAGCCGCAGCCCAAACTGTTGCTCTGGAAGAACAGGCCCTGGGCCAACTTGGCCGGCCGGTCAAACAGCGTGTTGTTGAAGATCGAGTTTTCGTAATAGATTCCGGCGCCCGCCCGAATGACCGTTTTGCCTTTCTTGGTCGGATCCCAGGCAAAGCCGATCTGTGGTCCAAACTGCGTGTTGGGCTGTCTGACGGGATCGCCCAACGGAGTTCCCTGCGAGTCCACGCCCCACTGGTTCAGCAGGGGAGTGCTGCCGGTGCAAGGGGCGGCGGCGCCGAGCAGAGCAACCGAAGCCGAGCACGGAATGGATGCCAGGTCGCTGTCAGAGCGGCCGGTGTCACGGTTGTAACGCAGGCCGTAGGTGAAGGTAAAGTTGGGCTTAATCTTCCAGGAATCACCCACATACCACTGGAAACGGTTGTCGTGCTGGCCACCCGCCGGGAGGCCGAAGGCTGATTTCTCGGTGAAGAAGCCTTGGCCGTTGCCCAGATCGGCGCCCACCAGCGGGTAGTTGACCGGGTTGTTGGCTGCGCCGCTCACTGGACCCGTGGCTGCTTCAATGAAATCGAGAGGTGCGATCCCGAAAAACTTCGCGAACCCGCCGCCGTTGATATCGTTGTAGCCGATGCCATAGCGGAAGATGTGCGCGCCATACACTTTGCTACCGTCGTACTTGATCTGCTTGTTGCTCTGGAAGGTCTGCTGCGGGGCCAGCAAGTTGGGTCCCGACAGTTGCAGACCTTGGTCAACCACCAGGATCTCGGACGTCGGCAGCGGATTGTAGAAACTGGCGCCCTGCGTGGCGTCGCCGATGAGGTTGTGGAACTTCAGGTAGCCAAAGCGGAAGCTGTGCGACCAGGAGCCTTGACTCCAGTCAACACCCGCCGCATCGGAAGGAGTGTTGTCCCGGTTCGAGTAGACCTGGTAGCCATACCCGAAGTTCGCTTCCGACTTGTTCCAGTTGTAGGTATAGCGGTAGAAAACGTGTACGTCCTTGGTGGCCTGCCAGTCCAACTTGCCGGTGACTTCGCTGTCGCGGAAGGGTGACAGGAAACCGCCCGTGAGTTGGCTGAATGGAGCGGGCACAACGACCGGTAGGAACCCGTCCTGTTTCATGCGCTCGCCGTCGATGAAGAAAAACAACTTGTCTTTAATGATGGGGCCACCGACGCGGCCGCCGAAGTTGTTGCGCTGATAGTAGTCGGTCTGACCGCCAGGAAAGGCTGCTACACCGGAATCGCGCCCACGGAAGCCGTAGAACGCCTGGCCGTGAATGTCGTTGGTGCCAGAGCGGGTAGTCACGTTGACCGCGCCCGCCGAGGTCAACTCGGTGGAGAGATCCAGGCTCGAACGGCTGATGTTGAACTCTTGAATCGAACTCAAGGCGATATTCTGGGTTGTGGTGCCCACGGTTTCGTCGCTGATGTCCAGACCATCCAGTTCGATACGGGGATTTCGGCCGGGAACGCCGTTGATCGAAATGGACGAGTAACCGGCCTTGGTCGGGTCGAATGTCTGGCCGTCCTCAATCTGCACGCCGGGTTCGAGCTGAGCGAGATCGAGGAAGTTGCGGCCGTCGATGGGCAGCTTGTCAATCTGGTCGCCAGTAATGACGCCCTGCACCGTCGCTTGTTCCGTGTTGACCTGGATCGAAGAAGCCTGCACTTCGACCACCTGGCTTGACTCGCCGACTTCCAGCTTCACGTTGCCTGACGAGGTCACGGCAACCTGAACTGTGATTGGGATCTCAGTCGTGTGGAAGCCCTTGGCTTCGACTCGCAGCATGTAAACGGCGGGGAGCAAGGCTCCCGAACTATAACTGCCCGAGTTGGTGCTGGTGACTTTGATCACCTGCCCGGTCGCTTTATTAGTGACAGTGATGCTGGCTCCCGGTACCACGGCACCAGACGGATCAGTTACGGTTCCCTGAATACTTCCTTGTGAAACCGTGGTTTGTGCGACTAGCGAGGATCGAGTCAGCAGAACTGCGGACAAGACCAGCAGACAAAGAAACAAGCGCCTGAAACACATTTGCCTTCCTCCTGAGTTGAGTAAGAATCAATCATCTGTAGATCGGAAACGGTCAGCTACGATCAATCGAGTCCGACAAGTGATCATCGCGACTGACAGGAGAGAAGGCAGGCAGGGTGCCACTCTGGAAGCGGATGGCAATTATGTTGTATGGATGTCCGAAAGAGTGATGAAATGGCTCCGGTCTGGTATTTAATGACAAGGAAACGCAACGTCTGCCGGCATTCATTCATCGGGAAGTGTGGCAGGACATTCAAAGAACCATATTTGCGGAGTCGCGTAACGTCCACGCGGATGGCAAGAACGACGACGCTTAGGCTTCATTCAGTGCTCTACACACTGCAATCGTGTCGTCTTACAACATTGAGTAGCAATTGACTCGAACACTACACGAAGCCATAGAAATGCCTGCCACAGCCAACGCCGTCTATGCAAGAAAGTAGGCATTGAGTCGGTTTAGCTGGGCCCAGCACAGTGTATACAAGCTATTCGGCTCGACACCTCCCCGCGTGATCTTGCATACTGATTGGTATGTGTGCTGTTAGAAACAGATCTCGAAGCAGGCGGGCGACGTCGCGGAATCCAGAACGCACTCGAAGGCTTCTGCTGCAGGCTGCCTACGAAGAGATATACCGCTCTGGCTTCCGAAGTGCAGACCTGGATGCCATTCTGGCCAAAGCGGGCGTGACCAAGGGCGCGTTGTATTACCACTTCGATAACAAGGAGGCACTCGGCTATGCGGTCGTGGACGAGGTCATCGCAAGTAAGGTTCACCGGAAATGGGTGCTGCCTTTACGGAACGCCACGAATCCCATCGACGTTCTGATCCGCCTTATTCAGTCCGAATCGTTGAAAAGAGAAGACGTTCAGCGTGGCTGCGACTTGCTTAACCTGTCTCAAGAGATGTCAGGGCTTGATGAGGGATTCCGCAGAAGGACGGCAAGAATTTATAAGGACTGGCACGACGCCATGGCGGAGGCACTGCGCGAAGGACAGAAACGCCGGTTGGTGCGGAGTGATATAAACGTGAATGAAACGGCTAGGTTCGTGCTCGCGGCGTGGGAGGGGTACGCCGTTTTAGCGAAGAATGCGCAGGATCCACGGATGCTGCGGGAAGGCCAAAAAAACGTGGTTCACCACTTGGAGTCGCTACGGCCAGCACGAGGCCGGAAGCGAGTGGCAGACTGCTAGCCGCGCTTTTGTTAAGCCCCTAAAGCCTTCCTGTCACGCTAGTTACCACGATCGCGCGAAACCGGGCCGACTTGGGGGCATTGTTGTGGCCGGAAATCAGGCTACCGTCGCGGTAAACTGACAGTCTTCGCCAGTAATGAATGCCGGCAGTATCCTTCTCATCACGACAGGAATTGTAACATACATACTAGTTGGTATTATCGATACAACAATCAGGTGGAATGACCGCATCGTAAGAGTTGGGGTTGGTGCAACACTCAGTGCCGAATTGGAACATGGCTGGGCCGAAGCACACTCAAGAAATAATCGCACTTTGAGGAGGTCAGGAATCATGCGGGTGCTGATTGTCGGTGATGAGGCGTCGGCACGTACTGCGTTGGCGAATGTACTGACGATGAGGAGCGATGTCGAGGGGTTCGAGTCGGCAAGTGATGCGGCCGAGGCGCTCGACAAAATGAGCAGAGACTCATACGACGCCGTACTCCTTGACGTCAACATGCCTGAGGTCTCAGGCCTTGAGCTTTTAGAGCGCATAAGAGCTACACATCATCAGATTCCCGCGATCGTGTTTGTCACGGCGCACCAACCACACGTGCTCAAGGTGTTCGAACTGCAGGCTGACGACGTTGTGCTCAAACCCTTTAGCACAGAACGAATCGACAAAGCTCTGGATGTAGTTTCCCGACGTGCCACGAATGAGAGATCCGCAAGATTGCTTGCAATTTTGTCACAGGCGGGAGGGCTATCTCTGCAACAATCTACAAGAATTGCGATCAAATGCAAGGGTCGAATTCGTTTGATCAACCCGAAAGACGTGATCATGGTTCAAGCGCAGGGCAATTACGTATTACTGCAGTGTGACTCAGAGTCGCACTTGTTACGAGAATCAATCTCAGTCCTGGCAGAAAAACTGCGGACCTACGGCTTCATACGGATTCACAAATCAGTACTGGTAAATTGCTCGTGTGTAGAGGAAATTTATCATCTCCAAACGGGAGTGTACGGATTACGTTTGAAAGACGGAAGAGAGTTGACGGTCACGCGAACCTACAGGCAGAACCTTAAGTCGCTCGCGGACTTTTGGATCGATTCGTTCCCAGGCTTGTGCGACCGGAAGAATGGGTCCACACCGGCAGTGAGTTACTCGCCCCGGAGAAACAGTTGACCGGCTGCGCGATGAGGTGAACCGCCAGAACGCCGCGAATTGTCACGGACAGGTTCTCCGACGCCTCCACCGGATCATCGACCAATTCAAGTGGGGTGAATTTGCGCATCCAACACCACCTTTCAAGTATTGTCACGAGAAAACGTACACACGCCGCTGGGAACTCGGAGAAACTCCGGCTGATCGGGTGTTTTGTCAAAGTCGCGCAGGCGGCCGGCGGCGACCAAGAGGTCTAGCGCTGGGGACGTTCTCTCCATCGGCAAACAAGAAACTGAGAATGCGTTCCGAGCTTTCCGCATTGCCCATCAACCACCCAATGAGTCTGGTGCAGAGGTGGCAATCTCCGAGAGTCACCAGAGGTGCTGTTGCCATGCAACAATTGACTCCCGATGTTAGCTCGGGTGAACGTCGTTATACCACAGGGTGGGCATCTCATAATCCGTAGGTCGTTGGTTCGGGTCCAACCGCGGCCACCAATCAAAACAGCGAATTCCCGCGCGGAAGTGGCACCATTGGGCGACGCGTGCCCCGAATCAGATAAGCAACATCAGGCTGGATCACCGAGGCCGAGATCTGCGGCTCAAGCGGCGGCGCCAAGGGTAAATCCACCCCCCTTTTCATTTCATTGACTTACGCGGGACAGACTTGCTACCTTTTTTGACGAAGGGAGGCGGTGTGTGTTGCGTACCGGGCTTTCTTGCTATAGTTGGAGTTCCAACTTTTCTTCATATGGAACTGTTGCTCAATATTGTTTGGCTGACCTTGGCGCTTCCGGCCATCTGGATCTGGCGTCACGAATCAGCCCAAGGGACACATTCCCGCGGTTATAGCCGCCTGCGTTCTTCTCTGCTCTTGATTTGCGTTCTCACGTTGCTCTTCCCCGTAATCTCCGCCACGGATGATTTGCACCCGGCGCGGGCGGAGATGGAGGAATGCAGTCCCTTTAAGCGCGTAGTCAAGCAATCGAGCAATCACTCCTCGACCACTTGGCTGTCGAATCCCGATAGTTTCTTCGTTCGCTCTATTTCGGACTCACGCATCTGCCCCGGTAACGAAGTCTGCGCGCTAATCTCACTCAATTCGTTCGTCTTTCCTGAGCTGCTCACTTTCGGTCGACGCGACTCGCGCGCCCCGCCTTCTCCTCTTCATGGGTGATGTACAGCTTCGCGCGGGATCGGCAGGTGGAACTTCTGCTACAACAGGAGGTTCTCCCGTGTTTTGGCTCGCTGTGCGGCCACCATCACAGCCCAAGGTCCGCACGACGATGGAGTAAGTGATGCAAAAAATAACTTGGCGTTGTTCCACACTACTTTTTGTGCTCTGCGTGTCTTCAGCCGCAAGTGCACAGCAGGCATTGACCTGGGAACAGGTCCGCCAACGTTTTGAACAGTACAATTCCACGCTGCTGGCCGACGCGTTGAATGTCGATGAATCGAAGGCGCAAGAGATCACTGCTTTCCTACGCCCGAACCCGACGCTCGATCTGTCAGCAGACGGCACCCAAATCGCTCCTGATCACGGTGTCTGGCGACCATTGGCTGGCACGTTTGAGTCGGCAAGCATCAGCTACCTGTTTGAACGGCAGCACAAGCGACAGTTACGCCGGGAGAGCGCAATAAAAGCAACACTGATCGCGGAGTCAAACCATGCCGACCTGGAGAGAACCCTGCTCTTCAATTTGCGCAGCGCATTTATTTCGACGCTACAGGCCAAAGCGGCGCTTCGGTTGGCAAAAGATAACCTTGCTTACTACGATCATGTGCTCGATATCAGTAGGACACGGTTCAGTGCCGGCGATATCGCGCAACTCGATCTCGACCGGCTGGAACTTCAACGGGTGCAATATGAATCCGATGCGCAAGCCGCGGAAGTTAATCTGAAGACGGCGAAAATTCAATTACTCACTCTGCTGAACGACCGCACGCCGATTGAAGAATTCGACGTCAACGGGCCATACGACTTCAATGACCAACTCCTTCCCCGCGACGAATTTAGAAAAAATGCTCTGGATACACGGCCTGATCTGAAGGCAGCCGTGGAAGCCGTAGATAAAGCTCAAACCGATCACAAGCTTGCGGTTTCGAACGGCTCAACCGATCCGACCTTGAGCGCGTGGTATACCCACAACTCTTCCAACAATAACCCTTTCGCCATAAATACGCTCGGTGTCAGCGTGAGCATTCCGCTGCGGATCTTCGACCGCAATCAGGGGGAGAAGCTGCGCACCCAACTTGACATCGACCGCAATCAACGACTGCTGGATGCGGCCCAGGCGCAGGTCTTCAACGATGTGGACTCCGCTTACGCTACGTTGAACAGCGATGTGATTCTGCTACGGCCCTACCGGCAGAAGTATCTGCAACAAGCGGTACGGGTGCGCGACACTGTCAGCTTTGCCTATCAGAATGGAGGAGTATCGTTGCTGGACTTCTTGAACGCGCAAAATGACTACCGTACCGTGGAACTCAGCTATGTAAATCTGCTTGGTTCGTACTTAACGGCTGCTGCCCAGCTCAATGAGGCAGTCGGCCGGGAGGTGATCCCATGATGATTCCTCGCCGTTTTGCCGCATTCCTTCCTTTGCTGTTTCTGCTTTTGCTTGCGGTTGCATGCTCGGACACCACTAAAGCCGTCCCCACCAAGGCTGAAGTCACCGTCGACCCCGACCTCTACAACGTTGAGCACCCGGAACTATTCAACCTGGCGAAGGTTGAAGCTCGTGATTTGCCAACCGTGCTGAGCGCCAACGGCAGCGTCACTCCTGACGTGAATCGCACCATCCACGTGACCTCGCAAGGTTCGGGGCGCGTCGTTGATCTGCGGGTGAAACTTGGTGATGCCGTAACCAAAGGCCAGCCCCTGCTCTCGATCTACAGTTCCGATCTGGCTGGGGCATTTTCTGATTATCAAAAAGCAGTGGCTGACGAGCACTTGGCTACAAAGGGACTGGATCGCGCGCAACTGCTTTACTCGCACGGCGCGCTCTCCCAGAAGGATCTGGAAGTCGCTCAAGATACCGAGGACAAGGCCAAGGTGGATGTAAAGAACAGCGAGCATCGCATTCGCTTGTTGGGTGGAGATCCAGCTCATCCCGACTCCGTGATTGAACTGCGCTCGCCGATTGCCGGGACTATCGTGGAACAGAACGTCGCCGGATTCGAAGGCATCAAGAGTCTCGACAACAGCCCGAACTTGTTTGTCATCGCCGATCTTTCGCAAGTCTGGGTAGTGTGCGACGTATATGAAAACGATCTGGCCGGGGTGAGTCTTGGGGATCCCGCCGAAATCAGCCTCAACGCATATCCCGGCAAGCTTTACAAAGGCACGGTTGCCGACATTTCGCGAGTGCTCGATCCGAATCTGCGTTCGGCCAAAGTACGCATCGTTCTGGAGAATTCAGATGGTGCTCTGCGGCCGAACATGTACGCCGTCGCCACGTTTCGCTCGCGAACGTTGCAGGCGCATCTTGTGATTCCTGCTACCGCCATGATGCGTCTGCAGGATAAGGACTGGGTCTTTCGGCGGGAGGGTCAGAACCAGTTTCGGAAAATTGAAGTGCACGGCATTGCCGCAACTGCCGAAGGATTTCAGGAACTGCAGGATGGTGCGCTGAAGGCTGGTGACCAAGTAGTGGCTAATGCTCTGGAATTTTCCAGTGCGGTGGCGGAGAGCAAGTAATGATTCGTGGCCTCATCGATTTCGCGCTTCGCAACCGCATCCTGGTGTTGAGCGTGACACTGGTCCTGTTTATCTGGGGCGTTTGGTCCTTTCATAATCTACCCATCGAGGCATACCCCGATGTCGCCGACACCTACACCCAGATCATCACCCAATGGCCAGGACATGCCGCGGAAGAAGTCGAGCAACAGATTACGGTTCCGCTGGAAGTGCAACTGAATGGTGTGCCGCACAAAACCCATCTGCGGTCCGTGTCGCTGGCGGGACTTTCGGTGGTCACCATCATTTACGACGACGACATCACCACTTTTACCGCCCGTCAGGAGGTTCTCGATCGTTTGGCGCAAGCCACTCTGCCGCCCAACGTCAACCCGGATCTCGGCCCCGACTACAGCCCCACCGGGCAGATCATGTTCTACACGCTGACCAGCACAAATCCCAAGTATGACGTGATGGAGTTGAAGACGCTGCAGGATTGGTATGTGCTGAACCAGTTGAAGTCGGTTCCCAACGTCGTTGATGTGAACATTTTCGGCGGACCCACGCGTGAATATCAGGTCCAGCTTGATCCCGGCAAGCTGGTTTCGTATGGTCTTTCACTGAGTCAGGTGGAGCAGGCGCTGGCCAACAACAATCTCAATGCCGGCGGAGGATTCATCGAGCGTGGCGAACAGGCGCTCAACGTGCGAGCCGTCGGACTGATGACTAACACTGACGACATTGGCGCCACAGTCGTGAAAGTGCTGAATGGCACACCGGTGCGGGTGCGTGATTTGGGCGTCGTCGTGCAGGCGCCAAAAGTCAGACTGGGACAGCTTGGAAGAACCATCCGCCACGAAGATGGAACTGTTATCAACAATGACGATGTAGTGGAAGGCATTGTGCTACTTCGCAAGGGCGCAGAGGCCGACGCTACACTCGAAGCCCTGCACAAGAAAGTTGCAGAACTGAATAGCGGCTTGTTGCCCCCAGGCGTAAAGCTCGTCCCCCATCTTGACCGCAGCGACCTGGTGCATTACACAACCCACACCGTGCTTCGCAACCTGACGGATGGTGTGCTGCTCGTCACCCTCATTCTCTTTCTTGTTCCTGGGCAACGTGCGCAGCGCGCTCATTGTCACCATCACCATTCCTTTCTCGTTACTGTTTGCTGCGATCTTGTTGGACCTGAGCAAGATTCCAGCCAATTTGCTCTCGCTCGGAGCGCTCGACTTCGGCATGGTGGTGGACGGTTCCGTCGTGATGGTGGAGAACATCCTGCGTCATAGCGAGCTTGGCCGCGGCAAGAAAACATTCCTGGAAATGATCGCGACAGCCGCGCACGAAGTGCAGAAGCCAGTATTCTTTGCGCGCATCATCATCATCGTCTCCTATCTCCCGATTTTTACCTTGCAACGCGTGGAAGGCCGCCTGTTCCGTCCCATGGCTTGGACAGTGGCGTTTGCATTGTTGGGAGCGTTGCTGTTTGCCCTACTCGATTGCCCCGGTATTGTGCACACTGTTATTCAAGGACGACATCAAGGAATGGCGTAACCCAGTCCTTCATTTTCTACAGGCAACGCTACGCACAGACGCTTGATTGGTGCTTTGATCACCTGAAAGTTACGCTCGGCATGGGCATCGGCGGCAGGGGCTTTGATGCTTTTCCTGTTCTTCAGTGGCGTCGTCGGATCGGAGTTTTTGCCACATCTAGATGAAGGCGCCATCTGGGTACGCGGCACCTTGGCTCCCAGCACCGGCCCTTCGTCGAGCATCGCACTCGCCCAAGCAGGTTCGTCGTGTACTTGCCAATTTTCCCGAGGTCACGCAGGTAGTCAGCCAGGTGGGGCGACCCGACGACGGAAGCGACGCCAGCGGCTTCTACAACACTGAGTTCTTTGTCGACCTCCTTCCGCGCGCGAAATGGCGCTCACAGTTCAATACTAAAGAAGAGTTGATCGCCGAGATGGACAAAGAGCTGAGCAAATTTCCTGGTGTAGACTGGAACTTTTCTCAGCCGATTTCCGACAATGTGGAGGAAGCTGTCAGTGGGGTCAAAGGCGAATTGGCGGTGAAGCTGTTCGGCAAAGATTTGAAGGTGCTGGAGCAGAAAGCCGATGAGATGCAAGACGTCATGGGCAAAGTTCCGGGGGTCGCCGATCTCGGCACCTTCCAGGTACGCGGCCAGCCCAATGTGAACCTGGTCGTGAACCGTGCAGCGGCGGATCGTTTCGGAATCAATGTCAGCGATGTGCAGGATGCAGTAGAAACCGCAGTCGGTGGCAAGGCCGTCAGCCAGATCCTGATTGGCGAACAACGCTACGATCTGACCGTCCGCTACCAACCGCAGTTTCGCAAGACGGTTGAAGACATCTCCAACATCCGCATCCTGGCACCTTCGGGGGAACGGGTGTCGCTCGGCCAGCTATGCGATATCAAGCTAGAAGATGGCGCGTCCACCATTTATCGGGAAGAGAACTCCCGCTACATTGCCATTAAGTACAGCGTTCGAGGACGCGACCTGGGCAGCACAGTGCGACAGGCTATCGAAGAAGTACACCAGAAAGTTCAGCTGCCGGAAGGCTATCATCTCGATTGGACTGGCGAATACGAGAGTCAGCAGCGCGCCAATCGTCGTCTCGCCTTCATTGTCCCACTTACTTTACTGCTGATGTCGTTCATTCTGTATTCGGCCTTTGATTCCTGGAAGTGGGTGGGCCTGATCCTGGCCGTTGTGGCACTGTCGCCACTGGGAGGTTTGTTCAGCTTGTTATTGACTCATACGCACTTCTCGGTGTCGTCCGGCTTGGGATTTCTGGCTTTGATCGGAGTCTCAGTCGAAATCGGCGTCATTATGGTCGAGTACATCAATCAGCTCCGCACCCGGGGAATGAATCCCCGCGAGGCTGCCAAGGAAGGCGCGCTGCTACGGCTTCGACCCATCATGATGACCATGCTGGTGGCAACTTTGGGGTTGCTGCCGGCTGCCATGTCGCACGACATCGGCTCCGACTCGCAACGGCCTTTTGCCATCGTGATTGTGGGTGGGCTGATCGTTGAACTCTTCATCAGCATTGTGATGCTACCCACACTCTACGTCTTCTGGGCGCGTCCCGGCGACCAACTCCCACCACCGGAGCTTGGCTTTATCGAAGAAGGCGAGCACGTAGACTGAATCAGATAGTCCGGGGATTCGAGGGCTCGTACCGGCGGGCGGGCTGCAAGCGCCCGCCCTGCTTGAACGCTTGATTAGGGCTTCTGCGGTTTCAGGTTGCAGTCTTTGCGAACCAAGGCCAGGTCGAGGCCCGCGGGAGAAAATTCTGCGATCTGCCGGCCGTTCGGAGTCTCGAATTCGACTTTGAATATCTGGGCGCCAATCAATTGGCGGACAGTGTCTTTGTCCATGGCGAGAAACCTGCCGTTCATCCAGTTCCAATGATGACGGCTGCTGGAACTGTCCACGCGGACGCGCACGCTCATTTGCGGCCTTCCCCAAAAACTCGCCCAGTTCGGAGGACCGATTCTCAGGTTGGGACGGAAATCGCCGAGTTCCAATTTCCCGTTCACGCAGAAAAGGAGGACTCTTGCCTTAGCTTCGCTGTCCGGCAGGAGACTATCGGCCTCAAGTTCAAAGCGAACTTTCTGGGCTGCGGTCATCTTGTCTTCGGACCGGAATTCCTTCCATTTTCCGCCAGCTGGGCTACCGGCTTGCGCTCCAGCAGGAGGCATGTTGCCGTCTTGCGCGCACAATGTAACCACCGCGGTGCATAAAAAAAGAAAGCATACCGCCAGCGGCTTAAGGATTGACTTCGGCAATTTGATTACGAGGCTGGGACGAGGCATTGTCATTTCAACTCCTACAATATCAAACCCTGAAAAGACGTGAAAGTTTCGTCAGGCAGCCGGGGATGCATCCAAACAGACCCCTCCACCCAAACTCGGCTTTGCTTGCAAAGCGTATGATTCTTAAGCTTAAGATGCTTTCGGGGTTCGCGACTGTTGCCAAAGGGGATCTGAGCTCGCGGTAAGGGTTAAGGCCTCAGTCAGGATCATAGACTCCATTCCCGTATCCCTGGCGCCTGATGCTTTCCTGCATTTGTTCGAGCCTGGCTTTTTCCTGGTCGAGCTGACGCTGCGATGCGTCGTACTGTGCTTTCAAGTTCCGCCCTGTGTCGCACCAGTCCTTGTAATATGGCGTGTAATAACCTGAAGTCCAGCACGTCTGGGCGTCGGTTGGGTCTTGGGCGTACTCCGTGCTCCACATGTCAAACTGGTACTTCAAATCTGCGATGTGGTTCCGAATGTCGACGATCTTTCCCTTTTCCGCCAATATCTGGCTTTTGAAAACCTTTGCCTGAGCTTCAAAAGCCCTGTCTTTCTGGATCTGTGTGGCATCGGTCTGAGGGGCGGTATGAGCCGAGACTATCGCGGCTGGGTGGGCGGCCGAAATAGGAGCGTTCTGAGGGACAGCAGAACCAGTTGCCGGAGCTGTTGTAGCGGCTGAGTTGGCAGGGGCAGGACTACCAGGGTCGGACGGGTCTTTCACGTCCTTGTTTCTGTAAATTTTGGCCGGTGGGGCTGATTCTTGCGCTTGCCGCGAAGCGTGAGCCGCACCCACCACGGATTGCCGCATGATCGGCGGCTTGGCTGGGGGCTGAGCCGTTGGCTGTTGGGTAGTAGGCTGCTGGTTAGTTGTTGGCTGCGCAGCCGTTGGCTGGTCCGCTTGGCCGAATGCTAGCGCACTCAGCAACAGCATCCCACTCGAGGTCAATTTCAACCGGCAAGACGCGCGCATAGATGCATAAATCATAGCGCGATTACGAGTCAGCAGGCGTGACAGGATTCCAAACCAAAGACGTTGTCCCCTCGGGAGCAACAGGCATGGCGCAGGCGTATCGCCATCGCCTGGACTTTCTTCTCCTTGCCTTTGCCGCCATTTTGAGGTATTTTTGCCTTCCTCACAGGTGAAACAGGCATGCAAAGTATCTACCGTTTTTTGGGACGATCTCCGAAGACCAACCTTGGGCCCCTTGAGCAGCAACTGCTGGAGGAATTATGGACGTGCAAGAGTGCAACCGTTCGCGAGTTGCTTGATCAAGGCACTCTTAAGTTGGCATACACCACCGTCATGACCACCCTCGACCGGCTCTATAAGAAGCAACTGCTGGACCGGGTGGCTGAAGGACGAGCGTTCCGTTACTCACCGCGCCATACCCAAGAAGAGCTCAAAAAAGCCGCTGCCGGGGAGACCATTCGTCAGTTCTTGAGTTCCAGTCCCGCCGCGTCGCTTCCCCTTTCCTACCTGGTGGAAGCGGTCAGTGAACATGACGCGGGGTTGCTGGACGAACTGCAACGGTTACTGGACCGGAAACGTCGCCAGTTGGCCAAGGAGAAAAACTGATGTTTGCGGCCCGCTGCATCGGCATATCGCTGGCCTTGTTCGTTCTGTTGTATGTTCCAGCCTCGCTCGCAGTTTCGCGAGGGTGGGGCGTGATGCAGCGATTGTTCAAGCCGCGATCGGCGCGCAGCACGGCGAGCCTGCTGTTCGCTCTACGTGTCTTTCCCTTTGGACTGTCTTCTGTCTTCACGTTTATGTTCACCCTGCCATCTTTCTTACTGCTCGAACCCCGTTCCACTGACGAAGCCGTTGGCACGGCCCCGCTCATGCTGGGGCTGTCCTGCATGGCGCTACTGGCAGCGGGGATCGTCCAGGCGGCCTTAGCCCAGATGAGAACTTCCCAGGCGCTGATGAAGTGGCTGGATGGCTCTACAGTAATGGATGCAGAGGCTGCAGTTCCGGTGTTTCGTACCGGCAAGAATGCGCCATCCATGACCGTCGCAGGTGTGCGTGAGCCGAAAGTGCTGGTTTCGGACGCCGCCATTGCCGCGTTGACTTCGGCGGAACTGCGGACGGCCGTAAAGCACGAAATGGCCCACGCCCAGTCATGCGATAACTTGAAGAAGTTGTTCTTCCGATTTTCTGCATTCCCTGGAATGGGCGGGTTGGAGCGCGCGTGGTCCGAACAGACCGAATTGGCTGCGGACGATGCTGCTGTTTTGTGCGTAAAGGATGCCTTGGATCTTGCCGGCGCATTGATCAAAGTCTCGCGACTGAGCACACCCCAACCGCAGGCGGCACTGTCTACGGGATTGCTCCATAGTTCAACCGCGCTGGGAACGCGGGTGCAGCGGCTGTTTTCCTGGCAGAAAAAGCCGGCCTCAACCACTGGCAGCAAGTACTGGCAGTACGCGCTGCCGTCTTTAGGCGGAGCCTTATTCCTGGTGGTCGCAACTTACGGCTCCGTGCTCATCGGCCTGCACCAGTTCACGGAATGGCTGGTGCGTTGATCGGTTTACCGGTTGCCCAGTAATCCGTAAACCGACACCTGCGCCGCCGTCGGCACGTACACTTTGCCATTGACAACAGTCGGAACCGTGAACTTCACGGAAATGCCAGGCTGGTCGCGTGAACTGTCCTGGTTGGTGTTATAAAGCTCGGTGCCGATGTTGTTGGCATCGTAGGCGTGCAGGATCGCCTGGCCGTTGCTTCCATAATTGTCTACCTGTATCGTCCACACGATGGCGTCGCTAGTTCCATTCGCCGAGATCGAAGGCGTAGGCCCGGGGAAACCGGAGTAAGTGCCTGTCGCCACCGCCGTGGTCGACAACAGACCAGTGGCCGGATCGAATGTGTACTGCCTTAGGTAGTCGCTACTTCCGCCAAAGTAAACATTGTTGTTCCACCAGCCGGGACTAGCCCACAAGCCGCCAATCGCGTTCTCCATGTCCTGCACGATGTGGTTCTTGTTGGCGTTGAAGCCTCCCATGCCATCACGATCAATCAGGTAGATCGATCCGCTCTTGCCCACCTGGACCAGCAAATGCTGGTGAGGCGATCCCTCACCTTGGTCAGGAAACAGCAGCACGCCTCCCGAACCCACATCGGTGTCCCCGTCTGAAAGACTCTGCTGGTTGTACGGAGTGAAATAGTCAAACGGGTGGGGCGGTTTAGAGATGGCCGGACCCTTTATCACACTGTCTGCGAAATCCCGGCCGCCCTTCGGACCATCATAGGTACCGTTGCCGGTGGCAAAAAAGACATAGGTGCCATCCGAGGCTACACCGCCGCCGCTCTGCCAAACTCCTCCCAGCCCGCCATTGGGAGTGGAATTCCACACTTCGAGCTGTTTCAAGGTGGACTCGTCGTAGGACATCACCCAGCCGTGATATGGCTGGTTGTCGCAATGCGACGCCCAGGCGATAAAAAGCGTCCCATTCACCAGTAACAGACCCGGACGCTGCGCCTCCTTCAAACCATCAAACTTGTTGCCCTTCACTTGCGCATGGATAACGACGGGTGACCCCGGTTGATCGAGTCCGGTCGTAATGCTGAGCGCATGCAATACGTGGTAGAACTGGCCGTTGTCTTTTATCTTGGTGACCACGAATATGGTTCCGGCCGTGGTGTCAATCACTGGCGTGCTGGTGATTCCAATCTCCGGAATCAGGTCGCCACAGCTCACATCGTTGCTGGACACGGTCGTAATGCCGCGGGCGGGATCGATTAAGCTCGTATACCATAGCGGAGACGCGTTCATCCCCGTGTTATTGTCTGCATCGAAGGCGTAAACACTGTCGTGTTCAGTCGCCACGTACAGTACGTTATGCGTGCCCAAGCCGGCGATAGTCACGTTGGGCACGTACAACGGCTGAGCATAGACGTAGCCATCCACGGCCTGCGAAAACAACTTGCCGAACTGATTCACATTGACGTTGCTGGGGGTGAGAATCGTCTCACTCAAGTTCTGCCCGTCGCGCATGTTGTCATTGCGCGCAGTGGTAACGCTCACTTGTGCATAGGCGGGTAGCAACGCTAGACCAAACACGAAAACTGCGACTGCGATGCCGCGTGACTTCATAGGTCTCCTGAGAACGGACTTAAGATTTGAGTGAAAAGTGCCGTATAGGCTTGCTGACGTCTCTTTCGAGGCACCGAGCGCGGAAACAGTTTTCTATGCACGCTGGCAGATGTCAAGGTGTTTCAATAATTAGGAGACTTTCTACTCACGCACGCCGTCCGTCCAGCCGACAGTCGTGGAACGCGGCTTGGGATGACGACGCCATAGCAGCGAAAACCGGGCTCGCCCTATCTTCGTGCTGCTGGCACCTTGGCCGGCTCTGGTGCCGGACTGGGCATGGTGGTGACTCGCGCTGGAACTGAAGCCGAAGCTGGAGTCGCAGGCGAGGACGCGGTGGCTGCCGGCGCAACCGGAATCAGCCCCAATTGCTTGCGAACTTCGGCTTCGAGTTTCACCATCGTGTCTTTGTTGTCTTTGAGGAACTGGCGTGCATTTTCGCGGCCCTGACCGATGCGTTCCCCTTTGTAGCTGAACCAGGAGCCGGACTTCTCCACGATTTCCTTAGCCGCCGCCAGATCGAGCAGGTCGCCTTCGCGCGAAATTCCTTCGCCATACATAATGTCGAATTCGGCCTCGCGGAAAGGAGCAGCAACTTTGTTCTTCACAACTTTGACTTTAGTGCGCGAACCCGTGACCACATCGCCATCTTTGATGGCCGCGATGCGGCGGATATCGATTCGCATTGAGGAATAGAACTTCAGCGCGCGACCGCCGGTCGTAGTCTCGGGATTGCCGAACATCACTCCGATTTTCTCGCGGATCTGATTGATGAAGATCAGGCAGGTGCGCGATTTGGAAACCGTTCCGGTCAGCTTGCGTAGAGCTTGCGACATCAACCGCGCCTGCAAGCCCATATGACTGTCGCCCATCTCGCCGTCGAGCTCGGCTTTAGGCACCAGCGCCGCCACTGAATCCACCACCAGCACATCGATCGCGCCGGAGCGCACCAGCGCTTCAGTAATCTCCAGCGCCTGCTCCCCATAGTCAGGTTGCGAGACCAGTAAATTGTCCACGTCTACGCCCAACTTCTTGGCGTAGCCCGGATCGAGCGCGTGTTCCGCATCCACAAACGCAGCCATGCCGCCGGTCTTCTGCGCTTCGGCGATCACTTGCAATGCGATCGTAGTTTTCCCTGACGACTCAGGCCCGAAGATCTCAACTACACGGCCGCGCGGGAAGCCGCCCACTCCGAGCGCCGCGTCAAACGAAATCGCGCCGGTAGAGATCACCGCAATGGGGACGATGGCTTCCTTCGATCCCAGCCGCATGATCGAGCCCTTGCCAAACTGCTTTTCGATTTGCGCAAACGCCAGATCAATCGCTTTGGATCGTTCATCCGCCATGGGGAACAGCTCCTTTTAGAATTGCAGAATGTATCTATGGCCGGATTATATACTCGGATTGCAGCGAAGAAAAGGCGAATCTTGAGAAGATTGGTGGAAAACGTTCCCAAATTGGTGCAGAACTGGCTCCGACAAGCTTCTTCTCGTCACACTTGACCAATGAAGTGACGGAAGTGTATTTGCCATTTCAAAATCATTGGATTAACGGAATTTTGAAACGTTATACTGGCCCGAGTTTCTGGAGGTAGTTATGAAACGATTACTCTCTGCATTGGGCATGGTCTTCGTGCTTAGCTGGACTTGCATTGCTCAGACAAGCGTTGCGGACTCTCCCGCTACGAAGGAGGATGTCGAACGATACCTCCAGGTGGTTCACTCTCACGACACCATGAAAAAGATGGCTGCGGCGATGTCTCAGGGCCTGCATCAGATGATGCACGAGCAGTATCTAAACCACAAAGACAGCCTCCCGGCAGACTACGAATCCAAGATGACTGCGATGATGGATGAGATGTTCGAGAATATGCCCTGGGATGAAATGATGCAGGCTATGGCTCCGGTGTACCAAAAGCATTTCACAAGCGGCGACATCGACAGCCTAATCGCGTTTTACTCCTCGCCCACTGGTGAGAAGATGTTGCGAGAAATGCCATCCATCATGACAGAATCGATGCAAAGTATGACCCCAATCATGATGAAGTATATGGAAACCGTTCAACAACGGCTGCTGAAAGAGACGAACGTCATGATCGCCCGGTCCAAGAAATCGTCGGGTGCCAATACTCCCGTCACTCACAACTAAGTCGGACTAAACTTCTACCCTTGCCTCTCACTCCACGTGAGCGTCGAACACACCCGTCTCTACCCGACCTGCACGCTTGACCTGGATGAAGAGACGGTAATCACCGGCTTTGGGAAAGCCGTAAGGGAAAGAAACTTCTGGCGACAACGTCGCCGGAGGCATGGCCATATCCGATGCCATGCTCTGCGCCTGCCCGTCGTATGCAGGCAAGCCTGCCTGGGCCAACTCGAGCGCGGCCATGGGGGCCGAGCCGGCCGGATGCACGTGAGCAAACACACTGAAGTCAGAACGCACAAATTCAGCGTGGGCCGCCATGCCCATGTAGGGCTCCAAGTTCTGGGCCGGTTTTCCTTCGGCATCTTCCACGCGAAAGCGGAAGTCGATAAGCGTCCCAGCTTTCAGCGGCGTTGCCGATCGTTCCCAAATCATCTGCCCCCCGTCGGGAAGCAAGGATTTTGTGCCCGAGTTTGCATTCGCCAAAAGCGCCGATCCGGCCCATTCGGAATCGTCGCCGCTTACGGGTCTGCTGGAAATATCTGGAAGCTCGACTTCCCCAACCATCGTTGTCGGGAACCCGGTTTGATGGACTACGTCCGCGAAAATCTGATATCGACCCGCAGGCAGGTTGGGCAACTGGATCACAAACTGGCCGCTGTCGGTTCTGTCCGGATGCAGATGCAGGAAGTGATCCATTTGCGGGACCCGGATCAGAAACAAGTGCATCAGGTGGTTGTGATCAAGAATAAGGTCTGCCAAGTAGTCGGAAGGAACCCATCCCCTCGGAAGCTCACTAGTCCGTTGCTTCGTCGGCAGCAAGCTCAAAAGCATTCGTCCCCCAGATTCCAGAGTGCCAGCCACCTGCGGAACCTGGTAGACATTCGCATTCGCCACCACTTCTTCGGAGTCCCACCAGCGTTTGCCGCCGTAAAGCACCCCGAGGGCGCAAATACCCGCCACGGCCAACACCACACGTGCGCGGTGCCGGTCAGTCTCGACCGGCTTGGCCCCGGGGACCAACTCAGCTTCCCGTGCACCAGACGTAGCGATCGCCACGGCCCCAAACGCCAGCAGCAAAGCCAAACTAAGAAGTACACCGCCCAAGCCTCTCGACATACGCATGGTGCGCTGAGAGATGGCCGGGACTGGCACGGAGAGTTCTGCTTTGCCCTTCGCGCCATCCACCTGTACCCGCACCTGGAGCGAGCCAAACTCCATCAGCCAAAGATTGCCGGTGAAAAACTGTGGGTCTTGTTTTGAGCGCTCAGTGGTCTCAGCCGAGGGCGGGTATTTCGCTCCAGCCCCAGTGAGTCCGAGGGCCAGAATTCCTACCTGAGTGACATCGTTGAACTGACTTCGAATCTCGACTTGCGCAACCCCAGGGACGACCGGTGGCACTTTCACCGTAACAAAAAGATGATACGGACCGGCGTTACCTTCATAGTAGACATCAGGGCTGCCAACATGGGCGCCAACCGGGAAAGCTGCCAGCAAAACCAATGGCAGAAAATATCGCGCATAAGACCATCGGGTCGCGCGATCTCTGGGAAAGGGATCTCTTCGATTTTGCGCTTCGATTCTCAAAATTCCTTAGCGGCGGACCTTCCGCAACCAACCTCCACAAGCCAGTCCGATTCGCGTAGTCAGAATGGCAAGGCCCAATGCCGCTGCCATCACCAGCCAGAACTGCGTGCGGCTAGCCGCTGCCTGATAGAACTCGTTCATCGCTGTATGGGATGTCGGCTGCGTGAAATAAGGTATATAGCCGGTGCCAAAAAACCAGTTGCGGGACCAGGGCGACAGCAGAAAATCTGCGAAGGGCCACTGCACCGCGATGAAGCCCGCGAGGAACACCGCTCCCAGGATTGTGGCCAGCGCCCATCGGTTTGTATCCCGCAGTTTGGCGCGGACGCAATCCCAAAGGAATGCAGGAACGATGATCAGCAGCGGAAAATCCAGCGGAACAAGGTGGGTCACGTGCTGATAAACCGGTCCCAATTTTGGTGTGGCGGGAAACAAGGGCAAGATCCATACATTTCCCATCGCGAAGAGAGTGTACATGGCTCCAATGGCGGTACACGCCCAACGACGGCCAGACGCGACGGCCATCGCAATCATCACTCCCGGAACCGCTCCGCACACGGCGGCGTAACAGATGGCACTGTGCTCAAGAATACGATGATTGGCGAGGATGAGATGCAACAAGATGATGGTCGCGCCCAAATAAAGGAACAGAAATGCAAGCTTCTTCCTCGCCGCCTCCGAGCTGCGGTTCATCGTCCCCGCCAGCAAGACGATGCCACCCAACTGTACCCCGGTGACTCCGAGCACCAGAGACCAGTGCGGAGGACTATTCAGCTTGGCATCCAGACCGTAGGCAGCATGCCACCAATTGTCGAAACCGGCCGAACTCAACATCACGATTCCGCCCCAAGCCGCAATGAAGGCTCCAAGTGGAGCATGGAATCCCCAAACACTAACCGACGCTGCGCGCTCGGATGCAACCGGGAGAAACGTCGTCCGCAGGATCATGTATCCGCAGGAAATCCCCGCCAGGATTCCGCACATGTAAATCACCATGTGCGCTGGAGTCCAAAAGCTGTCACGGCCGATCGATTGATGCCAGGAGATATCCCAATACATTCCCACGGTGAAGCACGTCGCCGCACCCACCACCCCAAGTACTGGCCAGGGAACGGAGGTCAATAAACCGGTTTGGTCTGGAGTGTAAAGGGAAGCTTGACGATCAACGGTAACGGAAACTGCCATGTTGGATCCCACGCCCAAAGCCCGAAGCATCGGTATTATAACTCAGACAACCCTGGCTCGAACCGGTTCGCAGGTCGGAGAATCGGCGTTAACTATTTGGATCGTCTGGAGCTTGGAAGTGAAAGACGCAGTGCCATCTGCCAGCGCCGCTCAACCCAGGTACGGTTGGGGATCGAACACCAGTCCGGCTTGACGATTCTCCGCCACTCCCAGCCCCGTTCTGTAGTAATATGTGCGGCGTCTTTATTCTGGAGGGTTCGATGGAGCAACGGATTGCAAGCAATTCCCAGAACAACGCACCGGGGGCTGTCACTACCCAAGCGCCGCCTCACGAGGGTCGTGGGACTTGGGTATTGACGGCTTACGGCATTTCTGGACTCGCCCTGTTCGGCGTTCTTATCTATTACTTCTCCGTCTACGTGACGCGATAAACCGGCCCTCTCGCGCCGGTGATTCCCTTGTCCGCACGCGGGCGCAGGTCTGTCTGCAAACGTGCTAGAATTGGCCCGCTCAACGTTCGAGTTTTCTTCCGGACGCGACAAGACCTGACGGTTTCCTGACAGTCCCAGAAACGGATTAAGAGACGGATTGACTGTGGCCCAAACTCCCTCGACAACCGCCACCGTAACTTACGCTGATGCAGGCGTAGACATCGACCGCGCCAATCGCACCAAGAAGCGTATCAAGTACCTCGCCCACAAGACTTTCACTCGCGGAGTGCTGAGCGAAATCGGCGGATTCGGCGGCCTGTTCTCCATCGACCGCGAGAAGTATCTCGATCCCGTTCTGGTTTCGAGCGTGGACGGCGTCGGCACCAAGCTGAAGATCGCCTTCGAAATGAAGATGCACCACACCATTGGCGCCGACCTGGTAAACCATTGTGTGAATGACATCGCGGTGCAGGGCGCGGCGCCGCTCTTCTTCATGGACTACCTGGCCACTGGCAAATTGGAACCTGAAATAGCGGAGAAAGTCGTCGAGGGACTGGCCGACGCATGCAAACAGAATGGATGCGCCCTGATCGGCGGAGAAACGGCCGAGATGCCCGGCTTTTATCCCGATGGCGAATACGACTTGGCCGGCTTTATTGTCGGAGTGGTCGAGCGCGAGCGCATCATCACCGGAAAAACGGTTCAAGCCGGCGATGTGATCCTGGGATTGGCTTCCAATGGACTGCACACCAACGGTTATTCACTGGCTCGCAAGCTGTTATTTGAAATCGCCCACTACACTCCCGACTCCTACGTGAACGAACTCAAAGGCAAGGTCGGCAACGAGTTGATGCACACTCATCGCAGCTACTGGCCGATGGTCAAGAAACTGGTGAACGCCGATTGCGTCTCCGCGGTGGCCCACATCACTGGCGGCGGCATTACGGAAAATCTGCCTCGGGTTCTGCCTCGTGGCGTAGCGGCGGTAATTGAGATGGGATCCTGGCCAGTGTTGCCCATCTTCGAGCATCTGCAAAAGCTGGGCAATGTTCCTCCCGACGAGATGTTGCGCACTTTCAACATGGGATTGGGCATGCTGGTTGTGGTTCCCTCCGCCAAGTTCAAGAAGGCGCAAAGTGTGCTCGATAAGATCGGCGAAAAAGCCTACACCGTGGGCAGGATTGTGAAGGGCGACCGCAAGGTGATGTACACCTGAGAGCTTGCAACCACAGAGATACAGGGTCACAGAGAAAAGATCAACGCCAAGTCTTGCGCACGGTTTTGATAGCGGCGCGCAGGGTTCTCGCGTCTTCGGCCGAAAGCGAGCCAGCAAGCGACAGCAACTCTTTCCGGCGTAGCGCCCGGGCTCGTCGGTTATCGTAATCTGGCTTTGACTTCGTAGGTTCCATGGTCTCAGTTTACCAGAAGCCAGTGGAGGTTCGAATAGGTCGGACTATGGGGCGTTGTGCTATAACGTTGTTGAATTTTTTCTAAAATAACGATATGCCTTAGCGATTACAGCGATAGGATCGGGAATCAAGAAGAACGCCACCCCGATGAGACCGAGAACTATTGCTCCAATGTGCTTCAGGTTATCTAGGGTCATGAAAGCAATTCCCGCAGAGTCCAGATTTGGTCAGTAATACCAGCTTCCATTCCCGGTCTCACCCGCAAACTGGAATGTATCCGGCAGAAGATTGCAACCGCTTGCTGTTCAGCGCAACGCAGCTTTGGGACAAGACCGCCTACCTTTTCAGCAAATCCACTGGCTCCCGCACATCCGTCACCCAGAAATACTTCGTCAGCGCGGGATGCTTCTTGGTTACTGCTTCAAACATCGCGTAGGCCACGTTGCGGTAGGAGGCGTGTCCAGCTGGGGTCGTTCTCAGTTCTGAGATGTACACCACCTCCGCGAAATCCATCTTGAACAACGTCCGTTTGCGGAAGCCCAGGGGAATGGCGTACTGAGCATTCTCTTTGGCCTCTGATCCTGGTTGCCGGGACAGCTGTTCCACAGCTTCTGCTGTCCGCTGCATAACCTCGTCGTAGGCATCGCGGGTCCCAGCGCTTTCCAGTTCCGGCGGCGTGTCGTAACCGTGTTGGGTGGTGAACTCCTGCCCAATCTGGATGCAGCGCCGGTGGCGATGCATATCGCGGAAGCCACCCACATCCATCAGAATGTCGAAGCGGAACTGCTGCCCGGCACAGAACGCGCGCTGCATCTCGTCATGTTTGCCACGATGCCGCAGGCCCACGTCGATGATCTCCCGCCGAATCCGTTCCCCCGCAGCTTCCACCGCCATGCGAATCTGCCGGTAAGGATAATGACTGTGTTCATAAATCAGCGTTGCCGCGAGTTCGACTTCGAGCGGTTCGTCATCCAGCAGATCGACCATCGGGGCCGCCGCCACCGGCAAGCTCCCCATAAACTCCTTGGCGATCTGCCTCAGTTCACGCCGCGTGTCGGTTTCATAGCGGTTGGGATCGGCATACTTCACCAGCGTGGGCGCTACGCGAACCTCGCGCAATAATTCCTGTTCCGCGCGCGCGCCGAGTTCAGGCGAAACCGCCCGGATCTGGCCCACCAACTCCTGCATCGCTTCCTGATTCACGTTGTAGGCGGGCGAAGTGGCTGCATTCTTCAATAGCTCTCCCAGACGCCGCACTTCGCGATGAGTGTGCGAAAGCAGATGCGAGACCTGGGACTCAAGTGTTCTCGCGTTGACGATCTCTCCCAGCGAGGTGTTGGTCGCCAGGGGCAGTAGATAACGCGAAATGTCGAAGCCTCTGGCCCGCAGGGTTCGCTCGTAAGCTTCCTGCTTCATGTCGTCCGGCTTGGGAGTGATGCTGGCGAGATACAGCGCCATCCGGTCGGAGAGCGATTCGTACTGCGTGAACAAATCCTGGATGGTCTGCTTATATAAGGTTCGCGCCAGTTGATCGTCGCCGAAGTCGGGTGTGAAGTAGCCGCTTTTGTTGAAGTCCTGGTAGCGAGTGGAGCGCTCCTGGCCGTCCCAGCGCTGCTCGTCGGCTACCGCGATCGCTGCCAGAATGGAAAGCCTCTCGATTGCGAGCGCGACATGTGCCAGATCCGCGATTGAGCGGTGTCCGTACTGAAAGTAGAAAGTGTTGAGGAATTTTTCGGCCTTCTGCTGGCTGATTTCCCTGAGCGATTCCTTCATGGAAAGCGACGAGCGGGAATATTTGGCCATGGCATAGGCCTGGATTTCCGGCTCTGCGCCATACACGGCATAGACTTCGACAGACGGCTCGCTCGTCAGCCCCTGGTTTCCGTTGGCAGGGTTGATCGTCTCGCTGGCCTCAGGCATTGCTGACCCTCAGAACTTTTCGGTTTTGGAATCTTAACAGGTTGGAGCGCAGAATCTAGGATTTAACCCGTACGGTTCAGCCGACTGAATCTTTCCTTTTCGGGAAGGAATCAGATAGTGTATGGACTTGATTCCTGCATGAGGCGCTTTGTTCTCACGGTCTTTGGTCTGCTGTTATGCCTGGCAGGATGGGCGGCCGCCCAGTCTGGCACGCCTTTCGTGGAGGTCAGTCTACCTCCATCCTACCTTCTCTTAGAAGACGATTCTCCGGCTTCGCCACCGGCGCAGACGGAGGACCAAACTCCCGCAGTCCTGATCGCGCCAGCGTCCATGCCCCGCATGTCGCCGGAACTCACCCTCCAGGCATATCGCGACCGGGTCGCACGGCAAGCGGCGCACTTGTCTTCTTATTCCGCAAATTCGGTAATCCTGGCTCAGCTTCCCGCCACCCAGCAATTTGGGGAATGTGACTTGCAGCGCCTTTATTCCGCGCCGCACACGCTGGAATTCAAGTCAGTTCGCTTCGTGGGAGATGGCTTCGTTAAAAGCAACGTGATCCTTCGCTTGTTGCAATCTGAAGTGGACCACGTCCGGAAAGACGATCCAGCCGCAACTGCGCTCAGCGACGACAATTACAAATTCGCTTACAAGAACAGCACCCAGTTGCAGAACCGACTGGTGCACGTGTTCCAGTTGAAACCGCGATCCAATCGCCCGGGCCTGTTCAAGGGGAAGATCTTTCTTGACGCGCATGATGGCAGCATAGTCCGAGCCGAGGGTAGGGTGGCGAAATCGCCCTCTCTGTTCATCAAGAAAATTGAGTTTATCCAGGACTACAAAGAAGTAGGTTCCTTCACCTTCCCGGTGCATATCCACTCCGAGGCCCAGACCCGCCTGGTGGGACGCGCGGTCGTCGACATTTACCACTACGACTACCAGCCGGTTTCTGACGCGCAGACGGCGCAGTTGGCGACTTCCCATTAGCTTCGCCTTCTCCCACGCGCACGACGCCCGCACCAGCTATAATTCCCGCTTCAACCACCCAAGGAGAGACTCATGACGCTCTCAGGCCGGATCGCATTGGTAACCGGCGCTTCACAGGGCATTGGACGTGCCTGCGCTCTCAAACTCGCCGCCGCTGGGGCCAGCGTAGCTGTGGCCGCCCGCAATCAAGAGAAGTTGAACGAACTGGTGCAGCAAATTGCCTCTACTGGCGGGAATGCGGCGGCTTTCTCCATGGACGTAGCCGAAGAAGACCAGATCAAGTCCGCATTCAAAGCTGCGCTCGCGCACTTCGGTAAGATCGACATCCTGGTCAACAACGCCGGCATTACCCGCGATCAACTGGTCATGCGTATGAAACGTGTCGACTGGGACGCCGTCCTTAATACCAACCTGACTTCGGCTTATCTCTGTACCCAGCAAGCGATCAGTTCCATGCTCAAGCAACGCTGGGGACGGATCGTCAACATAACATCTGTTTTCGGACAGATGGGCCAGGCTGGGCAAGCTAACTACGCTGCTTCTAAGGCAGGTCTTATTGGATTGACCATGGCCATTGCACGCGAAGTGGGATCGCGCAACATTACCTGCAACGCGGTAGCGCCAGGCTTCATCGAAACCGCTATGACTTCAGCCCTGGGTGAAGACTTCAAGCAGATGGCAGTGAAGAACATTCCTCTGGGACGCGTGGGTTCCCCCGACGATGTGGCCAGTGCAGTTGCGTTTCTAGCTTCCGAGGAAGCTGCCTACATTACCGGGCACGTGTTGAGCGTGAACGGTGGCATGCTCATGGGGTGAACCTTAAACACAGAGAGCACATAGTACACAGGGCAATTCATGACGAAAACAGGCGAACGAATATCCTCTGTGACCCCTGTGCCCTCTGTGGTTAAAGGTATTGCGGTTTTGCGGGCGGTGACTCCGGCGCAGATTGCCCAGGTTCGCGAGCTGTTTCTCGAATACGCCCAATCCCTGGGGTTCAGTCTCTGCTTCCAGAATTTCGATCAGGAACTTGCGGGATTACCCGGAGACTATGCCCCTCCTGGCGGCCGTCTTCTTCTTGTCGAATTCGATAACCAGCTGGCAGGTTGCGTAGCCCTGCACAAATTTGACGGCGACATCTGTGAGATGAAGCGGCTCTACCTCCGTCCCAACTTTCGTGGCAAGGGCCTGGGCCGGATTCTTGCCGAGACAATCATTGCCGAAGCACGGCAGATCGGCTACCTTCGCATGCGCCTCGACACTGTTGGTCCGGTGATGAAAGATGCCGTCATCATGTATCGCAAGCTGGGCTTTCGCGAGATTGCGCCGTATCGCGCGAATCCCATGGCCGGCACTCTCTACTTCGAGATGACGCTTTGATCGTGCCTGCGATGGTATTCTAGTTGTTCCGCCAAGGAAGACCCATGAAAAATCTAATTCTTTGTCTGCTGATGCTGTCGCTCACTTTTTCTGCCGCCGCAGCCACATCCAAGCCTGTCTCCTACAAGAGCGGTGACGAAACAGTGCAGGCCGTGCTCTACACGCCTGCGGGAAAAGGCCCGTTCCCGGGCATCATCGTGATTCACGAATGGTGGGGCTTGAACGATTGGGTCAAAGATCAGGCCACGAAACTTTCTGATCTGGGTTACGTAACGCTGGCAATTGACCTCTACCGCGGCAAAGTAGCCACCACACCCGAAGAGGCCCACGAAATTATGCGCGGAGTACCTGAGGACCGCGCTAAGCGTGATCTGCACGCTGCCTTCGAATTCCTGGCCTCGCGGCCCGACGTAAAGAAAGACCGCATCGGATCCATCGGCTGGTGCATGGGCGGCGGATATTCCCTCGATGTCGCCTTGCAGGAGCCTACGCTGCGCGCTGTAGTCATCAATTATGGTCATCTAGCCACCGATACTAGCTCGTTGAAAGCCATCAACGCTCCCGTGCTTGGCCTTTTCGGCGCTCAGGATCGGGGAATCACGCCAGACGATGTTCACAAGTTCGAGAAAACTTTGAAGCAACTTGGCAAACAGGTGGACATCACGATTTATCCCGATGCAGGGCACGGTTTCGAAAACCCCATCAACAAGGACGGTTACCGCCCCGATGATGCTGCCGACGCCTGGAAGCGTACAGTTAAGTTCTTTGCCGCCACGCTAAAGTAGAAAAAACTCGAAGCGATCGATTTCTCAACGCCCGAGTTTGATTGTCGCTACAAGGCTTAGCCGCCTGCTTTTGGAACTACGAAATTCCACTTGCCAGACCGTACTACTCTGGTTACTATTCAGCATCGCGGAGAACCAACTTTGGCTTCCTTCTCAATGAACATCGGTGAGACCATACGGAACTACCGACTGCAAAAGGGAATGTCGCAAGGCGATATCGAGAAGCGCACTGGGCTGCTGCGTTGCTATCTCTCGCGGGTCGAGAACGGCCACACCATCCCTTCGCTCGACACCCTTTCCAAGATCGCCGGTGCCATGGAGCTCCCGCTGTCCCAGTTCTTTTCCGAAGCTGGACACACCAACGGCGGCAAGGGTCTGCCACAACTCTCCGACGATGAAGTCCGCTTCCTCAGCCAGATCCGCCGCTACTCCGTCAGCCTGAATGACAGTGATCGCAAGCTGGTCCTGGCCATGGTCAAGAAAATGGCCGCCAACGCGAAATAGCTCCCGCGAGATGTGACCTTCGTACCATCTTTAGCCGTGACCCACCGGTACCTCGTCCCAACCCCCGGTAGAATCTAGACTGTTCGTTGGAGAACTCTCGGTGACCATTGACGAAGAACTGACTCATCTCGAGTCACAGTTGCGCCGGCTCAAGATTGAGTACGAAGTCTATTTCAGCAACCCCACCAAGAAACCTCCCACCGACATCGAGTGGAAGGTGTTGAGCCTGCTGCGCAAGTTCAGCGACGGCGGACGGCTGACCTTTCAGCAACGTTATCGCTACAACGAAATGGCCCAGCGTTACGCCATCTATAGCGACCTGTGGCGCAAGAAGGGACGCATTCGCGAGGAAGGCTACCGGCGTCCCCAGGATGCGCTGCTTTCGGTGCAGGGAGTTCGCCCCGTCGAGGGAGTTGAGCCAGAGCACCACCCGGTGTACGGACTGAGTCATGCCGGCGCCGCTGCCGGAACCGCAGTTGCGCCAGCACGAGCGCAGGAACAACCGCTCACCATACAATGCTCTGACCCAGCCGCCGAACGTGATCAGGTTGAGAAGCTCTACCAGGCTTTGACCGAGGCCAAGAAAAAGAGCGGGGAGTCGGTTGCCGGCAACCTCGACAGTTTCGCTTCCTTCGTACAGAAGAAGACCGCGCAGATCCGCCAGGAGAACAGCTGTCAGGCAGTGGAATACACGGTGGAAATGCAGGATGGCCAAGTCAAACTAAAGGCGCGGGCGAAAATCTAGTTCTACTACCCAAACGCTGACAGATCGTTTGCACCCGGTCGCTCCGTTGACCACCCACCGCTGATAGAATTTCAGCAATGTCCAAAATTCAGCGGGCCATTCTCAGCGTCACTGACAAGACCGGACTCGCCGACTTTGCCCGCAAGCTTTCCGACTTGGGGGTGGAATTAATCTCAACCGGGGGCACGGCAAAACTGCTTCGGGATTCCAGCATCCCGGTGAAAGACATCTCCGAACTGACCGGTTTCCCAGAAATGCTAGACGGGCGCGTCAAGACGCTTCATCCCAAAGTACATGGTGGCATCCTGCATCGCCGCGAGGATCCCGCCCACCGCGCAGCAGTCGCCGAGCATGGCATCAAGCCGATCGACATGGTGGTCGTAAACCTCTACGCCTTCGAAAAGACCGCCGCCAAGCCCGGCGTAGCCTTCGACGATCTGATCGAGAACATCGATATTGGCGGGCCCTCGATGATCCGCTCCGCCGCCAAAAACTTCCAGGACGTTGCCGTCGTGACCTCACCCGCTGATTATGCGGCGCTTGCGGAAGAGATGGCGCAGTCCAGCGGGCAACTGTCCCACGCAACCAAATGGCGGCTGGCGCAAAAGGCCTTCACAACAACAGCTGCCTATGACTCGGCCATCGCATCAACGCTAGAGCGCATCAGTTCCAACGGTGACATCGCACCGCCCGGCCAATCAACCTTCCCGCGAAATCTGCGGCTGTCTTTCCAGAAAATAGCGGACCTGCGCTATGGAGAAAATCCGCATCAGAAAGCCGCCATGTACACCGATGGCTCGGGCGCAGGTGTGGCCAACGGCCGCCAGATTCAAGGCAAGGAACTTTCTTACAACAATATCGTGGACATGCAAGCCGCCTGGGACCTGGCCCAGGAGTTCGACGAGCCAGTATGCGCGATTATCAAACATACGAATCCCGCTGGCGCTGCTACCGGCAAAACTTTGGCCGAGGCTTATAAGAAAGCTCTCGAATGCGATCCCGTATCGGCATTCGGCGGAGTGATTGGGGTGAATCGGCCCATCGATGGCGCGGCTGCCGAGGAAATGGCTAAGCTGTTTCTGGAAGTAATCGCAGCTCCGCAATTCGACGACTCTGCCAAAGCAATACTCAGCGCGAAGAAGAACCTTCGGCTGGTCGAAATCACTGATGCTCCGCAGAAATGGGTGCTTAAGAATGTCTCGGGCGGAATTCTAGTGCAGGATACCGATATCCGTCCGCTCCACGAAAGCGACCTGAAAGTGGTGACCAAACGCCCGCCCACCGAGAAAGAGAAAGCCGCGCTCCTGTTTGCTTGGAAGGTCTGCAAGCACGTTAAATCCAATGCCATCCTCTACGCGAGGGATGGACAAACGCTGGGTGTGGGCGCCGGACAAATGAGTCGCGTGGATTCCTGCAAAATGGGCGCTATGAAAGCCGTTTTGCCGTTGCAAGGCGCGGTCGCAGCTTCAGACGCCTTTTTCCCATTCCCTGACGGAGTCGAAGAAATTGCCAAAACCGGCGCCACTGCCATCATTCAGCCCGGGGGCTCGGTTCGTGACCAGGAGGTCATTGATGCCGCCGATCGCCACGGCATGGCCATGATCTTTACGGGAGTGCGGCATTTCCGTCATTGACACAGCAACCAGCCATTGCCAAACTGCTAACGGTCCTTGTACCTCTGAATCTGTTTCTGACCCTTTCCAGGCACCGTTTTACCCAATCTTCGGTGACAAGGGTTTACAATATTTCGAGCACCCGCTGGCAGCGATTCGGCATCCAAAACGCTGTAGCTAGGGTGACCGAAGGTCTTTAATGAAAAGCTTTTACTGTGCTGTTTTTGTTTTATTCATCGCCATGAGTGCATGGATGGTGACTGCAGGGGCGCAACAAGCGCCGGCCTCTTCTGGTTCCGAACCCGCGAGTTCCGAGCCTGTGGCAGCGCCCAAACCGGCCACCCCAATTGCTCCGCGAAAAGTCGATCGCGCCGCCGCCTATTATCACTACACCCTGGCTCACCTCTATGAAGAGCAGGTGGCGATGTATGGGCGCAGTGAACTGGTCACCAAGGCCATCGAGGAGTACCGCCAGGCCATTGAGGCCGATCCCAGCTCGGAGTACCTGACCTCCGCTCTGGCTGAGCTTTATACCCGCGCGGGCCGCATTCGCGACGCCGTGCTCGAAGCACAAGACATTCTCAAGCGTGACCCCAACAACCTAGAGGCTCACAAACTCCTGGGCCGCATTTATCTGAAGTCCTTGGGCGATGTCCAGGCCGGCAACGCTTCGGACAGCGTGCTCAAGCTGGCCATCGAACAGTGGGATGAGATCGTCAAGTTGGAACCCGATAGCGTGGACGATCGCCTGCTGTTGGGCCGTCTCTACAAAGTCAACAATGATCTTCGTAAGGCGGAAGAACAATTCAAGATCGCCGTCAAGCTGCAGCCCGACTCCGAAGATGCCGTCACCACGTTGGCCCTGTTCTACACCGAGGAAGGTGACTCGACTCGCGCCGCCGAGGTGTTGAGTTCCGTCCCCGATGCGGCACGCTCGGCCAAGCTCTACTCCGTCCTCGGCTACGCCTACGAGCAGCAGAAAGAATACAAAAAGGCGATTGACGCCTATCGCAAGGCTGCCGAACTTGATCGCGACAATCTTGATGCGATTCGCGGTCTCGCGGAAAATCTGATGAACGATGGGCAGACCGACGCCGCCCTCGAGCAATACAAGATCATCGCCGATGCCAACCCTGACGATGCTCAGACTTATCTGCGCATGGCCGAGATTTACCGCCGCCAGGGACAATTCGACCTCGCCCTCACGAACCTGACCAAAGCCGAGTCCATGGTGCAAGACTCCATGGAAGTACCCTACAACCGGGCAGCGGTGTATCAGGCTCAGGGACGCTATGACGAGGCAGCACAGATTCTGCAGGACCTGCTGAAAAAGACCGACAAGACCGACAACAATTATTCGCAGGGCGAGAAGAACAACCGCGCGCTGTTTCTGGAACGGCTGGGAACCATTTATCGCGACAACGGCAATACTACGCTTGCGATTGAAACCTTTCGCAAGATGTTGACCCTGGGCGATGACAATGCTGAGCGTGGCTACCAGCAGATCATCGACAGCTACCGCGAGGCCAAACAATGGCAACAGGCCACTGACATTGCCAAGGAGGCCGTCGAAAAGCTGCCTAACGACCGCGATCTGAAGATGGTCTACGCAGCACAGCTCAGCGACATGGGCCAGCCCGACGAAGCCCTCAAGCAGGTGAGGTCATTGCTCAAGGGCACACCGGAAGATCGTGACGTCTACGTGCGCCTGGCTCAGATCAACAGCCGCCTGAAGCGCTGGCAGGATGCCGAGGACGCTTTGGACAAAGCGGCTCAGCTCTCCACCAAGGAAGAAGACAAACAGTACGTTGACTTTCTTCGTGCCTCCAATTACGAGCGTCAGAAGAAATACGACCAGTCCGAGCAAGTATTTCGCAAGCTCCTGGTGACTGACCCGCAAAATGCCGCCGTACTCAACTATCTCGGCTACATGCTGGCTGACCGTGGGGTCAAGCTGGATGAAGCTCTGATCATGATCAAGAAAGCGGTTGAGCTCGATCCCGCCAACGGCGCTTATCTCGACTCACTGGGCTGGGCCTACTTCAAGCTCGGCAAATATGAACTGGCGGAAGATAATCTTACCCGCGCCTCGCAGCACATGGGAGCAGACCCCACCGTGCAGGCCCACCTCGGCGACCTCTATCAGAAAACCGGACGCCTGAAGCTGGCCGTCGCGCACTGGGACCGTGCCATCCAGGAATGGAATAAGACGGTTGCCGCGGAAGTTGATACCGACGAGTTGGCCAAGACCCAGAAAGACCTTGAGTCTGCCAAGGTCAAGCTAGCCAAAGAGAATTCAGAACAGAAGTAGCCGCCTAGCAAATGCGTGGGAAGGTATTGAGTTCGAATCTGGCCTAAAAACCTACAGCGGCCTCTGTCACCGTCGGATTCCATGCGACAACTTTATCGATACTGGTCAACTTAAATATATGTTCCACATGGCTGTTGACCCCTGCCAGCCGCAGCTGTCCTCCCGCTTCCTTAACCTGGCCGGCGGACATCACGATGATCCCAATTCCAGTGCTATCAATGTGAGTCACATTCGTCAGGTCAAAGATGATCTTCTTCCGCTTCTCCCGCACCAGGCTCTCCATGGTCCATTCCAGGTGCTGGCAGTCTCTGCCAATCGTGATTTTTCCCGCTATCTCCAGGACAACAATGTCCGGCGGCAACTGCTTGGTCTGGATCTCCAGCATAAGCGATGCTCCTTTCCGATCTGCAAAACTGCGCTTAACGGAAACCGCTGAACATGACAACATCTGTATCGTTGTAGCGGGAGCGGGTAATCGCGATCTTCTTCCCGTCGCGTGACCAGGCATAAGCACTGACCACCGACGGCTCGGAATCGAAGTGCGTCAGTTGCACCGGCGCGCCGCCCGCCAGCGGCTGCATATACAAGTTAATAATATTGCCGGTGGTGTTGTGCACGTAAGTAAGCGCGTGTCCATCAGGTGTCCACCAGAGCCCCGACCAGGTGTAGGTCGAGGGCACCTCGATCTCCTGCGCCGGTGCGTCCCCATCCAGCTTCTGCACCACGAACTTGGACTTAGCGCTGGCTCCCTGTCCTTCGATCTTTCCATACGCCACCAATGTGCCATCCGGCGACACTGCCGGCGAAGATAGGCTTCCTTTGGCCAACTCTATCGGTGCCCCACCTTCAGTGGGCACCTTGAAAATGTGCACTACACCGTCGCTCGCCGCGTAGCCCCGGTATACCATCCATTTGCCGTCCGGCGTGCAGGAAGGGATCTCGTCGTCCTTGCCGAAGGTAAGCTGCTTCAACTCCCCGGTTGCGATGTTTAGCCGCCAGAGGCTGGCAGTGTTGCTCTCCAGAACCCTGCTCACGATCGCCCAATCCCTCGGGCCGCAGGCGATCGGACCGAAATCCGAGTCATCATTCTCCAGCAAGCGCGCCCGGCCACCGCCATCGGAAGCAGTCATGTATAGGTGATACGCTGCATCCGTTTGCAGCAGTTTTCCCGCCGCCGTCCACGATAGTGAATACCCGGTCGCTTGTTCCGTCGAGATTGGAGCCAGCTTCCAATCGATCTTGTCGCTGAGCACGGCCGGAGAATCGCCCACGTAGATTGTCGCCGCTTGCCTCCCCTGCGTCGTGACAAACGACTTGCCATCCGCTGTAACACTCAGAGAGCCGTACTGACTCAAGTCATTACTGATCTTGAAAGCATCGCCGGCAGGATAGGGTTGAAACCAAATTTGCCCACGGAAGCCGGTCGATTTTTCCCTGCCGATGAACAACAATCCGGAGGAATCCGGCAGCCATGCGACAGCACCCACTATCATGGGCAGAGCAAGACTCTTGATCAGCCGGCCCTCCGGGGTGAGCACCAGAATGGATGCAAAAGTGTTCTTGCTGCCCAGCTGCAACGTAGCTACGGCGATGAGGTCGCTGCTGGACCAGGAAGGATCCGTACTAAAGCCATTGACTCCGGATTCGTGCTTGAAAATGACTTGCTCGCCCCCGCCGTCTGCATTCGCGATCAATAACTGATCTTCAGCTTTCTCGTGAATCGTGCGCCGGTACACCATACGCTTGCCGTCGGGTGAGAAAGAGACGGCGCTGGCTGTGTCACTCACGATCTGACGCGGCGTACCTCCCAGGGCAGGCACACTATAGAGATTGTGGGTGTTTCCGTTTGCCGGGTCACCATGCGCATAGTACAGATAATTGCCATCGGGTGTGAAACTAGCTCCGTTGCCAAAGAAACCGGTCTGCGGCGGCACAACCGTCACCTCGCTGCCGGTAACAATTTGCTTCACCCGCAGGCTGCGCTCGCCTTCACGCCGACCGTAGGCGAGCATTTTGCCATCGGACGATATTGCGGCGAACCCAACCGCTTGTCCGTGGTCGGTGAGCTGGCGAATGCTGAGGTTGCGAGTATTGATGGTGGGGGTGCTTTTGCTTAGAAGCTTGTATACGCCGAATGCCGAAGCAATCGCCAGCACCACAACCACCCCGGCAGTGACAATCAGCGGCCGCTTGTGACGCCGCGCTTCCGCCATCAGCACGGAACTGGACGATGCTTGGCCAGAACTGACCGCAGCGGTCGCAGGTCCCGAGCCTGCCGATGCTGCCGGCTGACTCGAATTAGAAGGGCTGGCAGACTCCATAATCACCTTCCCCGATTCCGTCTCCCGCTTCAGCCGCTTCAGATCAGCCCGCATCTCGGACGCGTGCTGGTAGCGCAAATCGCGGTCTTTCTCCAGCGCCTTGTTGATGATCCGTTCCAGCTCTTGATGAACTTCGGGATTCAGCCGCACCGGAGCCGTCGGCGCTTTGTGCAGGATAGCGTCAAAAATGTCGCCCGAGCCTTCGCCGCGGAACGGCACCGTGCCTGTCACCATCTCATAGAGAACAGCCCCGAATGAGAACAGGTCTGTGCGTGCATCGAGTTCCTTGCCTCGCACCTGCTCGGGGGACATGTAGGCCACCGTACCCAGCGTTGCGCCCGGACTGGTCAGGTACGCCTCGTCCACCAGTGTCTCCGGCACGGTATCTCCCGCCTCGCCAGCCTTGCCACGCAGCGTCAGCTTGGCCAATCCGAAGTCCAGAATCTTGGCATGACCACGCTTGGTCACGAACAAGTTTGCCGGCTTGATGTCGCGATGGACAATTCCCTCGGCATGCGCGGCATCGAGCGCGTCGGCAATCTCAATCGCGATGGCCAGCACCGTCTCGATATCTAGCGGCCGCCCGCTGATCTTATGCCGCAGCGTCACGCCATCCAGAAACTCCATGGCGATAAAAGTCTGCCCATGCTGGTCGTCAATTTCGTGGATGGTGCAGATGTTGGGATGGTTCAGGGCCGAGGCAGCTTTGGCTTCGCGTTCAAAACGGCTGAGCGCCTGCTCGTCTTTAGCCACTTGGTCCGGCAGGAACTTGAGGGCGACAAAGCGGCCGAGTTTCACATCCTCGGCTTTATAGACGATGCCCATGCCGCCACCACCGAGCTTCTCGATGATGCGGTAATGCGAAATGGTCTGGCCGATCATGTGGGGAGGGCCTGTCCTCGGCGCGACCATCTTAGGGGTCAGGTGGTGGCAAGTCAATGCAGGGCAGGGGCCTTAGCGCGATTGCATTCCTGTGATAGCAATGCTAGCATTGATAGCATGGCGACGTTAACTATCCGGCAGCTTGACGAGAAGGTCAAATCCCGTCTGAGGATCCGTGCCGCTAATCACGGACGCTCGATGGAGGAAGAAGCCAGAGAGATTCTCCGCTCCGCGCTGGTCAGCCAGCCCAACCTCAAGGACAACCTTGCCGACATTGTGCGCCGCCGATTTGCGCCTCTGGGCGGCGTTGAACTGGAGCTGCCGCCCCGAGACCCTATTCGCAAACCTCCTGACTTCGCGGAATGATCATCCTCGACACCAATGTTCTGTCCGAGTTGATGAGGAACCGTCCATCGCCCAAGGTTACTGCTTGGTTTCGCGAACGCCCGTTGATCGATCTCTACACCACAGCGATCACAGAGGCGGAAATATTTTATGGAATTGAGTTGCTCGAGCCTGGAACTCGCAGGCAAACGCTGTTGCTGGCGGCCGAGTCCCTGTTCGACATTGACTTGAAAGATCGCGTGATCGGTTTTGACAATGATGCGGCGCGAATCTTCTCCCAGATCGCCAGCCATCGCCGGCTGCAAGGCAAGCCTATCAGCAATCCAGATGCGCAGATTGCGGCCATCGCGCAATTACACGGCGCCACGCTTGCGACTCGCGATGTTGCAGATTTCCTCGACTGTGGGATCGAGGTAGTCGACCCGTGGGGTGGGTCTTAAGCCCTCTACTCCGGGAAACCGTGGTCCCTTTCCTGAATAGGGTCACTCCCCAGCGACTTGGCAATCGATTCCAGTGTGTGCAACAAAGGTTTATGCGCGTGCAACTATTTCCAAAGCTCGCCATCGTTGTTCTGTGTTTCCTGTCGATGCGGTTGATGGCGCAGCAAATATCCTCCGACGGGGACAAGATTCTCGCTCTTGAAAAGAAATGGACGGAGAGTTATAAGCACCGCGACATAAGCCTTCTCTCGTCCTTGCTGGCCGAGGACTTCATCATTACCATCGAGGATGGTAGCACCTACGGAAAAGCCGGATACATCAGCCACAGCGCCGATTCGTCGGTCCGCGTGGACGGAGCCGAGCTATCAGACCTAAAGGTTCGCCTGCACGGAGACACGGCTGTTGTAACGGGCGCATATCACGAGAATGGGGAATCCAAGGGCAAGCACTACGAATACCATGATCGCCTGACCGATGTCTGGATGAAAAGAGCTGGCAAATGGCAAGTGATTGCGTCCCACTACAGCGTTCCACTGAAGCAGTGATAAGAGCTACTTGATCACGTGGAACGGCACATTGCTGGTCAGCGTGCCGCTGGGCGTGGTCACGGTGACATAGCCCGTCGTCGCACCTGCCGGAACCGTGGCGCGTATGTACGTGTCGGAAACGACCGTGAAGCTCGCCGGGATACCGTTCAGCGAGACGCCGGTGGTTCCGGTGAAACCTTGGCCGAGAATGGGGCCAGTCTGACCGACTTTGCCCGCGGCGCGGACGAAGGTCACAAATGGGCCGAGGCCCATGTCGAGGTTGTAAACCGTGCCGCAACCTTCGCCAAGACATTGTGGTCCCCCGCCCACCGCCGTTGTGCCGTATAAATTCCCGGTCGTGGCCTGAGACAATCCTGCCAGCGGGGCGTTACCATCGCTGCACTGAGGTTGTGCGCAAAAGCTATAGAGGGTGGTAAAGGCATCCCGAGCGGTGATCTTGAAGATCGTGCCATCCCCGTTCACACCACCATACAGCGTCGTCCCGTAGAGGTTCCCGTCTGTGGCCTGAACCAGGGAGCCTCGAGGGTTTTCCCCGTCCGGCCCCTCGAAGCGGTGCATAGTCGTCAGCTTACCTTCCCGGTTGATTCTGAAGACCGTGCCGCATCCAGAATCCGCACAGGCGGCTCCTCCTCCGCTAGTTGTGCCGTAAAAATACCCATTACTGTCCTGAACCAACCCTCCTCCGGGGTAGGCGCCATCTGTGCAATTGACTTGGGCGCAAAAGTTGTAGAGAGTCGTCAGCTCGCCTGCCCGCGTGATTTGGAAGACTGTACCACTGCCGAGCGGCTGACCGGCTCCCCCACTGTAGGTTGTCCCGTAGAAATTCCCGTCGGTAGCTTCGACTACACCTCCCACAGGATTCTGGCCGTCTGCATAGTCGAAACTGTGCAAGGTCGTCAGCTCCCCAGCTAGTGTTATTTTGAAGACAGTGCCGCATCCAGGAGGGCTGCAGCCGCTCCCGCCAGATCCCGTGGTTCCGTATAGGTTCCCGTCGGTTGCCTGAATGAGCGGTGTGATGGGATTACTGCCTTCAGGTCCACCAAAGCTGTACAGGGTCGTCAGTGTACCCTCAGGAGTAATTTTGAAGACGGTACCGTAATAAGTATTGCTTCCGCCTGTATAGGTCGTGCCGTAAAAGTCGCCGTCCGTTGCTAGTACAAGGCCTCCGTAAGGATTTTCGCCATTAGGGCAGGGTTGCGCACAGAAGCTATAAAGAATTGTCAGTGTTCCAGACGACGTGAGCTTGAAGACTGCGCCGTTGTCGAAGTCGCCGCCCGCGGTCGTCCCGTAAAAGTTCCCATCCACGCCCTGGGTAAGAGACATCGTGGGATATGCCCCGCCATTAGTCCCGTCGAACGTTACGAGCGTGGCTAAGATCTGTGCCCCTGCGCTAATCCTCCCAACCCAACAAAGAACCAATGCGACACACGCTCTCTTCCACCAGCTAAGGTCACGCATACTTACCTCCGTTCGCGCCGTCGGCAGTATACTCCTGGGCGAGACAGCAACCAATAGGGCCATAAGGTATGCCTCCCCCGCCGACCCGCATCAATCGCGGTGCGCGACGGCTAAATGCCCCGCGCTAAATGCTAACTGCTGACCTTCTGCTAAACTTTCCTATGCTCGCCGACTACGCGGTGCATGCGGACCAGTCCCGCGGACGCCGTTTCCCCGAGCCGCAGCATCCCTACCGCAACGACTTCCAGCGCGACCGCGACCGTGTCATTCATTCCCGTGCCTTTCGCCGCCTCGAAGCCAAGACCCAGGTCTTCACCCGCCGCTACTCCGACCACTTTCGCAATCGCCTCACGCACACGCTCGAAGTAGCGCAGATCGCCCGCACCATCGCCGCCAACTCGGCCTTAACGTCGACCTGGTCGAAGCCCTGGCCCTGGTGCACGATGTCGGCCATCCCCCGTTTGGCCACGCCGGAGAAAAGGCCCTCGACACCATCATGCGAGCCGCATGGCTTCTTCTTCGACCACAACCTGCATGCCCTGCGCATTGTTGAGGATTTCGAGCTCCGCTACGCGGCGTTCCGCGGACTGAACCTGACCTTCGAGGTTCGCGAAGGCATCATCAAACATTCGCACGATTACAGTCCCGACGCAGTTCCCCGAGCTGGCCGAATATCTGCTCGACCGCCGTCCGCCGCTCGAAGCGCAGCTTATCGATTTGGCCGACGAAATCGCCTACAGCACCGCCGACCTCGACGATGGCTACGAAGCCCGCTTGCTGACTCTGGATACAATCCGCAGCGGCGTGCCGGTGTTCGCGCGATTTTATGCGGACGCCGAACGCACTATCCCGGACGTGGTGGATAAGCTCAAATTCAATGAAGCCATCAAGCACATGCTCGACCGCTTGGTGGGCGACCTGATTCAAAATACGGAAGCGCAAATCGCCGAAGCCAGTGTCCACAGCCTCGACGACGTGCGCGACTTTCCCCAGTCGGCTGGTCGCGTTAAGCCCGGAAGTCGAGGAAGAACGCCGCCAGGCCAAAGAATTTCTGTACCGCACGCTCTACTACAGCCCAACCCTCGATCCCGAAAAAGAAGACGCGGCGCAGATCATCACTCGAGCTATTCGAGTTCTGGATGGCAAAGCCTGACCAGCTTCCTGCGCAGCTATCAGGAATCAGCCGATCACAGCCGCTGCCCCGAGTAATCTGCGACTACATTGCCGGCATGACCGACAACTACATTTACGAGCAGTACGAGAAGTATCGTCGGTAGAAACCGTTAACCACAGAGGTCACAGAGGTTCACGGAGATCTCGACCCGGGTGCTGTCCTCTGTGTATCTCTGTGACCTCTGTGGTTGAAGGTTTACTCCGGTTTCGCCGCCACTCTCGTCACCACGTCAAACATCACGCGAAACCCACGCCTCACTTCTTCCACCCGAATGCGTTCATCGTTGCCGTGCTCGGTGTCGTTCTCTTCCTGCGTGGCTGTATAAGGATTGAACCCATACGCATAAATCCCCAGAGGACGATAACGCTGGTTCTCGTCATACCCACTGGTCAGCAACGGAGCGACCGGAGCACCGGGAAAGTAGTGCGCAGTCACTTGGCGAACAGCCTTATACAAAGCCGTGTCAGTCGGCGAATAGTTGGCCTCACGGAAATCCGAAGTCTGCGGCTCGACGGTCACATTCGGATCGCCCACCACCCGACGAATAGTTTCCAAGAACGCCTTCGGATTCCCTCCCGGCAGCAGCCGCACATCGAGGTTGGCCCAGGCTTCGGAAGGGATGACGTTAGTCTGCTCGGATCCGCCCAGCATAGTCAGCGAAATGGTGTCACGCAGCAGATAGTTCAGGTTCTCGTCGGCTTCGATCTCCCGCCGAAGCTTCGGGTTGTCCAGACTGCGGCGAATGTTGCGAAGCATCGCGGCCCGCGCCGGCGGCTCGTCAGGAGCCACGGTCTTCAAGAACTCCTCCACCACCGGCAGCACACGAAGCGGCGTTTTGTAAGCCAGAATTCGCTGTAAAGCCCGTACCAGACGGTTGGGCGCCGAATCGTTGTTGGGACGCGACCCGTGACCCGGCTGCCCATGCGCCACCACATGCAGCCACAACGGCGATTTCTCTCCTACATCCACGCCCACATACTTCAAGCGGCCATCAGCCCGCAGAATATTTTCTCCTCCTTCGTTGATCATGAACTCAGCGTTGCCGAGCAAGTCGCGTTGATGCGCGATGAACCAGTCGGTGCCGGTTCCATCGGCCTCTTCGTCGCTGACCGCGAGGAAAATTACATCGCGATCCAGCGCGACTTTTTCGCGTTGTAACATCACCATGACCATCAAATGCGCCAGACCTTCGCTCTTCATGTCCTGCGCGCCGCGGCCCCAGATGGCGCCATCCACAATCTGCGCGCTGAACGGCGGTACCTTCCAATGCGCGGGGTCACTGGTTACTACATCCATGTGGTTTAGCAGAACAAAGGGACGCCTGGGGTTGGCGCTCGTATGCGGAATCCTGGCCCACAGATCGGCGCGCCCCGGAGCATATTCAAAAACACGATTCTCGATGCCCTCCGCGTCGAAGATCTTCTTGAAGAAGACCGCCGTCCGCATCTCGTTTCCTGGCGGATTGGTGCTATCGATGCGCAGGTACTGTTGTTCCCAGTCCACCGCCTGGTCGGCATATTGCTTCATGCGATCCGCTGCGATCCGGTCCGACATGAGCGTCGTCTTGCTATTCTCCTGGGCGTGAAGTTGGGCGCCCATGAGCACGATCAGGACGAAGAAAGGCACGAGAAAGCAGACAGCGGGGTTCCTTCGGAACATTCGATCTCCAGGTAATTGATTACGAGGATGCACGCAGTTTTTATACCAGCTTTGCCAAAATTACTCCCATTTGCTCCGGTCAGAGACTACAATATCATTGTTATTTAAGGACTTATCTTGAGTTTAGTTTGGCATCGAACCTGTTCTACCAGAAGGCGGATGCGCGCATCTAAGCTGTTGTCGCGAGTTGAGACAGTGGATCTATACAGCATCGGCAGCTTGCGCGACCCTGATTTCGAAAACGCGCCACGCCCGCTAATGGCGTACTGGAGTGGAGCTCCCAGGAAGCTCCCTACCACCCCGGAGGAAGTAAAATGAAGAATCGTGTTCTGACCGCGTTGCTGATTGCAGTGCTAGCCCTGCCAGCGTTAGCTCAAACCAGTTCTGCTCCGTCCCCCGACCAAAACCAAAACCAGGCCCAGGCCCAAAGTACATCCAGTCAACCGGCCGCAGTCACTACCGTCAGTACCGATAGCGCGACTGGAAAACCATTGCAACCGCCTGCCCGCGAAGGTTTCTGGGGCCATATGAATCCGTTGGCCCGTAAGAAGTATGTGCAGCGGCAAGTCGGAGCCAATCCGCGACCGCAACAATGAACTCGACGAGCTGACCGCCGCCAACAGTAAGATGATCAAAGACGTGGACGCGCGTTCCCAGCAAGGCATCCAAGTCGCCTCCGCTAAGGCCAATGAAGCCGACCAGCATGCTATTGACGCCGGTAACAAGGCCCAGGCCGCGCAGCAAACTGCAACTCAAGCCAACACCCGTCTATCCAATGTGGAACAAGTGGTAGGCAATCTCGACCAGTACAAAGCCACTAACCAGACCGAGATTCGCTTCCGCCCCGGCCAGAGCGTGCTGAGCAGCAATGCTAAAGTCGGCGCTGGACGATCTGGCGACACCGCTGAAGAGTCAGCGCGGGTACATCATCGAGGTGCAGGGCTTCTCTTCCGGACGGGGACAGGCTGCCATCGCGCCTTCACAAAAGATGGCGGATTCGGTGGTAAGGTATCTCGTGCTCAATCACGAAATTCCGGTCTACCGGATCTATGTGGTTGGCATGGGCAATGCCCCGGTGCAAAGTGCCAATGACGACCAGCGAAGACCGGGCAAAGCGCGACCAGTGGCGGCCGAGTCGAGGTCAGCTTGCTGAAGAACGATCTGGAGCAGCTCTCGCGAACTCGACGACGCCAGCGCCGCACCTCAGCAGTAAGTTCTGGAGCCAACGGGCCGAAGGCCCGGGACGGCCCTCCCCCCAGAAAAAGCCCCTCCTGACAGGAGGGGCTTTTTATTTTTCGGTGGTATCTTTGGCTAAACCAGGCTGCGGTTAGGCCACGCTGGTCGTTTCATGCTTCAGCTTCTCCGCCTGGTAGTGGGTCATCAGGGCTTCGATCATCGGCTGGAGCTTGCCGTCCATCACCTCGCTGCAACTGGTGCATGGTCAGGCCGATGCGGTGGTCGGTGACGCGGTTCTGCGGGAAGTTGTAGGTGCGAATCTTTTCGCTGCGGTCGCCGCTGCCCACCATGGCTCTTGCGCTCCTTGGCCAGCGCCTCCTGCTGTTTCTGCATCTCCATCTCGTAAAGGCGGGAGCGCAGCACGCGCATGCCTTTTTCGCGGTTCTTGATCTGCGACTTCTCGTCCTGGCAACTGACCACCGTGTTGGTCGGGATGTGGGTGATGCGGACGGCGGAATAAGTCGTGTTTACCGACTGGCCGCCCGGGCCGGAGGAGCAGAAGGTATCGATGCGCATGTCCTTGGCTTCGATCTTGACGTCCACGTCTTCGGCTTCCGGCAGCACCGCCACCGTCACCGCCGAAGTGTGCACGCGTCCCTGCTGCTCGGTTGCGGGTACGCGCTGCACGCGGTGCACGCCGCTCTCGTACTTCAGCCGCGAATACACGCGCTGGCCCTCAATAATGGCGATGACTTCCTTCAGGCCGCCGACACTCCAGACTCCGAAGTCGAAAGCACTTCCACCTTCCATCGCTGGGTCTCGGCGTAGCGCGTGTACATGCGGAACATTTCGGCCGCGAACAGCGTGGCCTCGTCGCCGCCGGTGCCGGCGCGGATTTCCAGGATTACGTCCTTTTCGTCGTTGGGATCCTTGGGCAGCAGCAGAACTTTGAGCTCCTCTTCCACGGCGCCGACGCGCGCTTGCAGCTTGTCGCAGCTCTTCCTGCGCGTAGGCCCGCATCTCCGGATCTGTCTCATCGGCCAGCATGGCCTTGCTTTCCGCGATGCCGCTGGTCAGGTCTTTGTATTCGCGATACTTTTCGACCATGGGCGCGATTTCGCTGTGCGCCTTGGCGGTCTTCTGGTATTTCGCCGAGTCATGGATGACTTCCGGCGAGGCCAGCGCGTGCGTCAGTTCTTCGTAGCGGGCTTCGATTTGGTCCAATCGTTCAAACATGAGTCAATTCCAGATGCAGCTGCGGATTTCCGGTTGTAACGGATCGCCAGCCGTAGCGAGGCTAACGTCGCCGTGCTAATTCTAGTCTGTTAATTGAGTCTGAATACGCAGGATGTGATTCTGCGGGCGGGGGCACCGCTAGGCAATCACCAATTCGCCGCCGCGCTGCTTTTTCGAGCTCCATGGCTTCATTCAGCGCGGCGATGGCGCATTCGACCTGATCGTCGGCGGGAGGCTGGGTGGTGATGCGCTGCAGCCACAGGCCGGGCTTGGTCAGCAGGCAAACAGCGATGCCGCGATGCTTGGCGGCGAAGCGGATGATCTCATAGGAAACGCCGGCGATCACCGGCAGCAACGCGATACGCAACGGCGAAACGCGCCCAGAACGTGGTCACCGGAATCAGCATGTAGACCAGCGATCGAGATGATCATCACCGTCATCAGGAAGCTGGTGCCGCAGCGGGGATGATAGGTCGAGTACTTCTGCACGCTCGGCGGTGTTCAGCGGATCGCCGTTCTCAAAGGCGAAACCGTCTTGTGCTCGGCGCCGTGATACTGATAGACGCGCCGAATGTCGCGGCCACAGCGAGATGCCCCAGATGAACAGCAGGAACAGGGCCATGCGGATGACGCCATCCACCAGGTTGAACACGATCTGTCCGCCGAAGACGGGATCAACGTGCTTGAGCTCCGTCGCCGCCAGCAGCGGCAGAACTTGTACATGAAGATGAAGAAGCCGAGCGAAAATAACAATGTTCACGGTCGCGATCCAGCCGCTGATCTCGAATTTCTTTTTCTCCGGCTCTTCCGGCTCTGGCGCAGGCTGCAACTCATCCAGCGCGACGTTGGCGGAAAACCTCAAGGCGCGAAAGCCCAGTGTCATCGCGTGGCCCAGCGTGATGACGCCGCGCATCACCGGCCAGCCCATCCACTTGTGCTTTTCCGACAGCCGCTCCAGTGGCTCACTGTGGACAGACGACCTCACCCGCGGCTTGCGGCAGGCAATGCCCCAGGCATGCGGAGAGCGCATCATTACGCCTTCGAGCACAGCCTGCCCGCCAACCAGAGTTTCTTCGCCGCTCTCAAGAGCCGGCAGAAGTTGTACCGCGACCAGAAACTGCGACAATGTACGCCAGAACTGCATAGGTATTGGATGATCCTTCAGGGAACTTCGAACCAACTAGAGTATGCCACAGTTCACGGAAACTAGGGTAGATGCAAGTCGCGATGCTACCGTAGTTTACAGGCAGACATGAAGACCCTCGCCGAAACGTGTGAGCGGATCGCAGCTACCACCAAGAAACTGGAGAAGATCGCCATTGTGGCCGAGTTCCTGAAGTCGGGGTCAACCGGACGAGGCTTCGGTAGCCGCCGTCTTTCTTTCCGGCAGACCATTTCCGGTGTGGGAGGAAACCACTCTTCAAGTCGGCGGAACGTCTGCTCTGGCGGTTGGTTCAGGAACTATCTGGCAAGAGTGAAACCGAATTGACCGCGTCGTATAGAAAGCTGGGCGACTTGGGCGCAGTAGCGGAAGAAGTGCTGCCTGCCGGCAAGTCGGTTGATGTCGACCACCCAACCTTGATCGAAGTCGCAAACTACCTTCCGCGCGATTGCCGCAGCTCGCGGCCCGGCTGCGAAGAGTGCGCTAGTCCGAGAGTTACTCTCCCAAGTCACGCCGCTCGAGGCCAAGTACATCATCAAAATCATGACCGGCGATCTGCGGATCGGGCTGAAAGAAAGTCTGGTCGAAGAAGCCATCGCCAAAGCCTACGGGGTCACCCTGCCCGAGGTACAACGCGCCAACATGCTCCTCGGGGATATCGGCGAAACTCTGCGGCTCGCCGCCGACGGAAGACTAGCCGAAGCACGCATGCGGCTGTTTCATCCTCTTGGCTTCATGTTGGCCAGTCCCGGCAGCCTCGTCGGAGGAAGCACTCAGCTATTTTGAGAACGCCCTGGTTGAAGACAAATACGACGGCATTCGCGCCCAGGCGCACATTTCCGACGACCAAGTCCGGATCTTTTCCCGCACCAGAGACGAAATTACCGAATCTTTCCCGGAGCTGCCGGACGCACTGGCGGGGCTCCCAGAAGATGCCATCCTCGACGGCGAAATCGTGGCCTGGAACTCTCTCGAGGGCGATGCAGGCCGTGCGCTGCCATTCAGCACCCTTCAGCAGCGCCTGGGACGAAAGAAAGTCAGCGAACAACTCATGCGCGAAGTGCCGGTCGCGTATCTGGTGTTCGATGTGCTCTATGCAAGCGGCGAGTTGCTGATCGACCGGCCGCTCAGAGAGCGGGCTTCACTGCTGGACCGGTTGTTGGCGAGGCGTTCGACTGCACCCGGGCAAGAACGACCGTCATCCTTCAAGGAAAGTTGGTGTTCGGATCGGAAGAACCGAGACTGAACGCTCAAGTGATTCGCGCTCCAGTATTTCACGCTTCGTCCGCCGCGGAACTCGATCAACTCTTCGAAGCCGCCCAGGCGCGCGGCAACGAAGGCCTGATGATCAAGGACCCCGCGTCGGTTTACACACCCGGACGCCGCGGCAAGTCCTGGCTGAAGCTGAAACGCGAGTTGGCGACCCTGGACGTAGTCGTGACTGCGGTCGAGTACGGACACGGCAAGCGCATCGGCGTTCTGAGCGACTACACCTTCGCTGTCTGGGATGGAAACCGGCTGGTGAATATCGGCAAAGCCTACTCCGGACTCACCGACGTCGAAATCGCGGAAATGACTAAATGGTTTCTGGAGCACAAACTAGAAGATCAAGGCTTCCGCTTGATGGTGGAACCAAGGATTGTTCTTGAGGTTGCCTTTAATAATATGATGCGCTCCGATCGTCACGAGAGCGGCTATGCGTTGAGGTTTCCGAGAATCGCACGATTAAGACCCGATAAGTCACCCGAGGATGCGGACACGATTGAAAGAGTCAGGGAGATTTACGAGAAGCAGAGACCTAGCAATTAGCATTTGGCATTTGGCATTTAGCATTTAGCATTTAGTCGTCACCAAAGGCGCAGTGGGATCAGCGGAAATCTCTCGTGGCTAAATGCCAAGTGCCAAATGCTGCCCTCAATGGCTATGTCCGTGGTGTTCCGCCTCCCCCACCGGAATCACGCACCCATGCGCGACTTCGCAGACCACGTTTTCAAATTGAATAGTGGTATGGTCGATGTGGAATTCTTCGTGCAGTCGTTCCTTCACCTCGCGCAGAATGCGTTCGCTCACTGAGGGCGGTATGTCAGCGATCGAGATATGGCAGGAAAGCGCCGCCGTTTCCGACCCGATACTCCACACATGCAGGTCGTGCACATCGTTGACTCCGTCCACCGCGCAAATCGCAGCTGTCACACGTTCCAGTTTGATCCCCTGCGGAGTGCCTTCGAGCAGAATGTTCAGCGTCTCGCGCACGATCCCGAAACCCGACCACAAAATCAGCGCGCCGATCCCAAACGACAACGCTGGATCAATCCAGTATTGCCCCGTCGCCATAATGGCCCAGCCGCCGGCGATCACCGCGGCAGTTGAAACCGTGTCGCCGATCTCATGCAGAAGAGCGCTGCGAATGTTGACATCGCGGCTGGGACTTATAAAGCATCAGCGCGATGACGCCATTCATCACGACCCCAACCGCCGCCACTCCCATCATCAATCCGGCGTGCACCGGCTCCGGGATTTCGCAGCCGCTTGATCGCCTCATAAAAAATGAAGAATGCGATCACCACCAGCGAGCCGGCATTTACCAGCGCCGCCAGTACTCCGGCGCGATGCCAGCCATAAGTTTTAGTGGCGCTGGGCGGGCGGGACTGCAAGTACACAGCCACCAGCGATAGCAGCAGAGCCACCAGATCGGACAGATTGTGCCCGGCTTCGGAGAGCAGCGCCAGCGAATGGGCACGAATGCCGGCGATGACCAGCAGCACAATGTAGGCAAGAGTTACAACCAGTGAAATCCGCAGGACCTTCGAGGTCCGTTCGCCGCCGTGGCTGGCGTGCACGTGCATCTACCTTAAGTTTAAGGCGGCGAAGGGCGAGGTTCAAGGCACCAAAGAAACCTGCATTGCTCTGTTCTCAAGACTGGCTTCTTGGCGATCCTTGCGAATTCCTTTGCGTCCTTTGCGGTCAAGAGCTTTTGACCGCAAAGTGCGCGAGGATTTCGCCAAGTACGCAATAGAAAGCATTCTGGTTAAAATCGCTTCTGACATGCAAACTGCGGAAGTCGTCATCATCGGCGGAGGAATCGTTGGCTCGAGCATCGCCTATCACCTGACCGCCGCGGGCTGTAAGGACGTTCTGGTCATCGAGCGCGAAACCGCCCAGGGTAAGGGATCGACCGGCAAGAGCATGGGCGGAGTGCGCGCGCAGTTCTCCACCCCGGTCAACATTCAGATGTCGCTCTACTCCATCCCCTTCTATGCCAGCTTCGACGAGCGCCTGGGATATCCGGCCGGATACCGGCCCCAGGGCTATCTGTTCTGCGCGACGGAAGAAAAACATCTCGCTTATCTGCGGACCAACTATGAAAAGCAAATCGCCCTGGGATTAAAGGATGTCCGCTTGATCACCGCCGACGAGATTCGCAGCATGTTCCCGCAGCTCCGTTCCGATGACATCGTAGGCGGAAGTTTCTGCTCGACCGACGGCTTCGTCGATCCCTACAGCGCCATGAACGGCTTCATGAGCTGGGCCGCCGACCACGGAGCCAAACTTTGGAAGAACACTCAGGTCACCGGCATTCGGCGCGATGGTCTGGGCATCGCGAACCTCGAAACTACACGCGGCTCCGTGTCCACACGCAAAGTGGTTAACGCTGCCGGCGCCTGGGCGGCCGGCATCGCCCGCATGGTGAATCTCGATTTGCCCGTCGAACCACTGCGCCGCATGCTGATCCCAACCGAACCATTCGACCAGTTTCCTCACACTGCGCCCATGATTATCGACATGTCGAACGGCTTCCACTTTCGCCCGGAAGCTCTGGGATTTCTGCTGGCATGGAATGATCCGGAGGAGGCGCCGGGCTACAAAACTGACTTCGAACCTGCATTTATAGAGAAGGTGCTTACACGCGCCGCCGACCGCGTACCCATCTTCGAGAATCTCGCCGTCAATCCCAAACGCGCATGGGCTGGACTATACGAGATGACTCCCGACCACCACCCCATTCTCGGTGAGGCTCCGGGCATTCCCGGGTTTTTTCTAGCGAACGGATTCAGCGGGCATGGCGTAATGCACGCCCCGGCCACCGGCAAGATCCTCTCTGACCTGATTTTGACGGGAAAGACCGATCTGGTGGATGTGTCACTTCTCAGCCTGTCACGCTTCGCCGAAGGCCGGATGATCGAAGAGACAGCAGTGCTGTGATGCCAAGAATCTTCAACCGCAAAGAGCGCCAAGGCCGGCGCGAAGATCACAAAGAATCATATCAACGCACCTTTTAGCGTCCTTTGCGCCTTGGCTTTGCGAACTTCGCGGTTAGGTTTTTGTGTTGAAATGGTCTCGTGCTCTTAAGAGAGGCTCTTAATTCGGCGATTTCCGTACTCACCGCAGCCCAGGCCGGTTCGCCGCGCCTAAACGCCGAGACGCTGCTCATGTTCACCCTCGGTTGCGACCGCGCTCATCTTTTTGCGCATCCCGAACGTGAACTCACCCCGCAGGAGAAAATCAATTACCAGGAAGCAATCGCGCAACGCGCCATGGGAATTCCGACCCAGTACATCACTGGACATCAGGAATTCTGGGGTATGGATCTTATCGTTTCTCCGGCCGTACTGATCCCCCGTCCTGAAACTGAACATGTGGTCGAAACCGTTCTGACGCTATCGCTCGGAGCCAGTCCCCGTATCATTGACGTCGGCACCGGTTCAGGCTGCATCGCGCTCGCCCTGGCCAAAGAACTCCCACTGGCTGAGATCCACGCGACTGACATCTCTCCCGCCGCTCTTGAGATCGCCCGCGCGAATGCTGCTCGTCACCGGCTCGACGCCCGTATTCAATTTCACCAAACCGATTTGCTGCTGGGATTCGAGCCTGGCACTTTTGATCTGGTCGTTTCCAATCCACCCTATGTTGGCGAATCTGAAGAAGACCAAGTTCATCTCGAGGTCAGGAAGTACGAGCCTCGTAATGCAGTCTTTGCCGGCCCCACTGGGTTGGAAGTCATTGAGCGCCTCATCCCACAGGCCCATGCGGTTCTCAAACCGGGTGGCTGGCTGGTGATGGAAATGAGCGGAACAATTGCGGAAGCTATTAAACACCTGCTGGCAGGCTGGTCAGAACTTCGAGTGATCAATGATCTGCAAGGCATCCCCCGAGTCGCTGTCGCTGCCCGTGCCCTGTAACTTGCGCCCGCTCCTATGGAATAAGCACGATCCTATGACCGCGTCCGTCGCGTTGCCACGCATTTTCAACTTCAGCGAGTGAAATCTGTTCCACATCAATGCGGAGTTCACCACGGGCTGTGCGCGTCAGGACTTGTTGGAAAGCGTCCATCAGAACTTCGGGAGATGGAATGCCGGCGGTACCCATAATGGTCAGGGGTGTGCTGCGTAGCACGGCTGCGGGCAATGAGATGGTCGCGCCGCCGCTTTCCCCAACTTGCACCAGGCGAATCTCGGATTTGACAACCGCGAATTCTTTGCGAGTGAGGGTCGCCAGCAGAGCCTCGGTCGACTGACCCCACAAATAGTCGATGATGACATCAAAACCGGTCCCCCCGGCCTCAGAGGCGAATGCGTCCTTCAGATCCTGGCCAGGCTTATCGATACGGATGATCGCGTCAGCACCGAGATCAAGCAATGTACTCAGCACCTGCTCGTTACGCCCAGCCGCAACCACCCGCGCGGCACCGAGGAGCTTCGCAATCTGCACTGCAAGTTTTCCAGTCACGCCAGTCGCGCCGAGGATAAGCACGGTCTCCCCTCGCACCAGCTTTGCCCGCTGAGCCAAGGTAAGCCATGCCGACACGCCCGGATTCATTACCGCGGCGACCGTCGCGTCATCGATCTCCTGAGGAATCGCGAAGCACCGTTGTCGTGACACGACGGTGCGTTGCGCCATCGCGCCAAACGGCGGCCGAGGGCCACCGAAGTAAACCCGTGTACCCTCCTCAAGCCGGCCCACGCCATCGATGCCGCAGACCACGGGTAATTTGCGAGGACTCGCATAATGCGACCCGCTGGCGATTTGCTTATCCACCGGCTTCAAGGCAGCAGCCAGTACCTGCACAATGACTTCGTCTTTCTCCGCGGTTGGCTCGGGCAATTGTTCGAAGCGAGGTGGTTGGTCGAAAGCATGTAATACAGCAGCATTCATGAGTATTTGCCTTTCCCTTCTCTCCTACGTACTCTAGCTGCGTTGACATTGCCTCGCTAACGGCAAAGTGGCTATTTATGTCGGAAAAGGGTCAATCTCGCGCACGCAGGTTTTCGGTGCCTGCGAACGTGGAGGATCTTCGCCGTCTCGCCGAGAGCGACGTGCCCGCGTTGGCATTCTCCTTCGAAAGAAGCGGCCCCGAAGACTGGGCGCCAGAGCATAGTCACGCGCGTGGTCAACTTTTTGCATTGACTCGGGGACTGCTGATCGTGGAAGCGGGCAGTGAACGTTGGATGTTTCCTGCCCAGCGTTGCGCGTGGATCCCCCCTGACTGTAAACATGCGGCTCGTTCTGTAGGAGGCGCCGCCGGCACGATGCTTTATTTGTCTGGAGGGTTCTGTCGAGGACTACCCAGGAAGCCGTGCATGTTTAGCTCCTCCGAGTTATTGTTTGCCGTCGTTCATCGGCTTCTCACCTGGGATCCCTTGCGGCCGCTCAACTCAACACAGAAGCGCTTGCTTGCTGCTCTTCGTGATGAGGTTCGGCGGCCGGAACAGCAGCCTTTACGTTTGACCCTGCCGACAGAAAAAAGGCTGGCGAGGGTAGCTCATGCTTTGCTCGAGGATGTTGCCAACCACCACACCCTCGACGACTGGGCGCATTTTGCCGGAATGGCCCGCCGTACCTTCATGCGTGCATTTTCCGCGGAGGTTGGCATGCCGTTTGGCCGTTGGCGACAACAGGCACGCCTATTCTCCGCGCTCGAAATGCTCACAGAGCACAAATCCGTTACCGAAGTCGCGATCGCCGTCGGCTACGACAGCGTGAGCGCTTTCATCGAAATGTTCCGCACCATGTTGGGCAGTACGCCACAGGCCTACTTCCGCGGCAAGCAAAAAAGGCGCGAACTCGAATAAGAAAAGATAAGACACAACACAGATTGGCTGTGTCGCCGCGTCCCGAACCACGATCAGCATACTAGCGCTGGTAGTACGAGCATGGCATAGCTACCCTACGTGTCCAAATGCAGCTCAAGAGATTTCTCCCTCTTCTGTTTCGCGCCAGCTTGTTGGCTTTCTTCGTGATGCTGCCGATTCTAGCTCTGGCCCAGACTCCGACGGGATCGATGCGCGGCATAGTACAGGATTCCAGCGGCGCCCGCCTGGCTCATGCCAAAATCGTTGCTCGCGCGCGTGGAGCTGCCTTCGAACGTCAGGTCACCGCCGACGATCGCGGAGAATTTCGGCTGCTCGACCTCCTCCCCGGAGACTATCGCTTAACCATAAGCGCCCCCGGTTTTGCCGAAGCTCACGCCGATGTGGAACTGATCGTCAGCTCAGTTCGCGATTACACCATCACCCTGAAGCCGGCTGGCGCAACGGAAACTGTACGGGTTGAGTCGCAGCCTGCTTCCATCACTACTCAGTCGATTGATCTGGCCAGCGCCATACACCAGACCGCAGTCATGTCTCAGGATCTGGAAACACTGCCACTCAGCGCCCGCAGCTTTGCCAATATTGCATACCTGGCTCCGGGGACCGAGCCGGTCGAGCCTTCCGACCCCACCAAGGCGCGCGTCACTGCGGTTTCCACCGGCGGAAGTTCGGGTCTCAACAACGTGCTTTCGGTCGATGGTGTAGATAACTCCGATGACTGGATCGGCGGGTTTCTGCAAAACTTCTCGCCCGATGCAGTTCAGGAATTCGCGGTGCAAACCGCCCAGGAAGACGCTGACACCGGAGGCACCACCGCCGGCTCTGTTGTCATTACCACCCGGCGCGGCACCGACGATTGGCACGGCAGCTTTTCATTCTTCGACCGCCAAGCTGCGCTTAACGCGCGTTTTCCCATCGAAAATCCGGCGCCCAATCCCAAACAGCCTTTTTCCCGGCAAAACTACGTAGCCACCATCGGGGGACCGATCAAGAAAGATAAGGTGTGGTTCTTCGCCGCCTTCGAGTACGTTCACGAGAATGCCAGCATCGCGTATAGCGACGCCAGCCTGACGCAGTTCGATGCCTTATCGACTCTCGCGGCCGAAGGGTTGATCCCCGGTGTAAGTTCGATTCCGGTGCCAAACTTCGTTCCCATTCCGTTCCGCGACTACAACAGCTCGCTGCGTTTTGACTTCGCGCAGTCGCCAAAGTCGCAATGGTTCATGCGAGTCTCAGGAGACAGCTACCTCACTCACAACGCGCTGGTTCAGCAAGCTACTCTGCCTTCCACCGGTCTAACCACCCACAACAACTATTGGAATGCTGTCATCGGCAATACATACTCTTTCAGCCCCACCTGGGTGGGCACATTCACCTTTGGCGCCAGCGAACTGCACCTCACGCAGGCGCGAAACTCAGACTTGGGTTTTGCCCTGGCCTTCCCTTTTAGTTCGACCTCACTGACGGTCTCCGGCTTCGAGACCTTCGGCGACAATCAGTTCGCGACTCCGATTACTTTGTTCCCCGACTTGCGTAACCAGGAAAAATATCAATTCCGTTATGACGTGAGCCATGCTTCCGGACGTCACGCGCCTAAGTTCGGAATCAACTTCATTCATGAGCCGGTGCTCAGCGGCGCATTTCCGGGGAACAACGAAACTCTATTTGCGTTTCCACAAAACCCAGCGTTTTACCTGACTCAACCACCGTCGGTCTTCACGGCCGACATGCAGGCCGGGGCCTCCACTTCTAATCTGGGCGGCAACTTCTCGCAAAACGTTCAGCGGCTCGGTTTGTACGCGCAGGATTCATGGCGGGTAACGCGGCAGCTCACGGTCAACTATGGCTTGCGTTACCAGACCAGCTTTGGACTGTTCGAAGGTTCGGGACGCAGTCAGCTCGATAATCCAGCCTACCTGACGTTACAGGCGCTTGGCATTCCCTTGCAGCAGGGCGCGCCACATGACTATCGCAAGCAATTCGGGCCGCGCCTCGGAATTGCCTATGCTCCCGGCCACAACGGAAAGACCGTGATCCGCGCCGGCTTCGGTCTCTATTACGACGATCTCGCACAGAACGGATGGGCAACCGCTTTCCAGGCGGTGAATCAGCCTGCAGGCCCATGCACGTTCACTCATGTCCCTGGCGATTATTCCCTGTCCGGCTCGGGCTGCATCCTGGGCGGCGCCGGCGGGCACGGAGGCAACCTCATCGCTTCCAACTACAAGACCCCCTATAACATTCACGCCACTGGTGGTGTCCAGCACGCCTTCAATCAGAAGTGGAACATTAAGCGCCGACTACACCCACGAGGAAGGCAATCACGGCTACCGCGGTTACAACTACACCAGTGGCGTCAATCTTTTCAGTCCGCTCATTCCTGCTTCCGATCCCAACTTTGCTCGCCGATCAAGCCAGCCGTCGTGCCCAATCTCAATCTTATTCAAATCCGACAATCGCTCCAGCTACAACGCGACTCATGATCCACTTGCAGGGCAATGTGGCGCACCGCTTCAGCCTGATCGCAAACTACACCTTATCGCGGGCCTCGACCTGGGGCTGCGTCCTCGGCGAACTATTTGATTACGTGAACGGCGTTTGCAATCCGCTCACTCCGTTTGGCCCCGGCGATTACGGCCCGTCGGGAGAAAATGTCACTCATCGCTTCGTCCTCGCCGGCACTCTCCACCTTCCCGGCGGATTCGAAGTGACCACCCTGACCCAGGCGGAAAGCGCCCGTCCTGTCACCATCACCACCGCGGACAACAGCCAACGCATCTCGGTAAACGGTGTACCAACCAGTCTAGACGAGTTCCGTGGCACCCCTTACATCCAGGCCGACCTGCGCGTCAGCCGGCCTTTCAATTTCCATGATCGCTGGTCGGTGATTCCTTTTATCGAATTCTTCAATCTCTTCAACCGCAATAATCCGGGAGCAAACTACATCGGCAACATCGCGGCCCTTCCGGTGCCGCTGGCAGACCAGCAATCCGGCAACGTGACCGCAATCTGCACCAATGCCGCCTGCACCACTACCAAACCTGTCACCAGCCTGCAGCAATTGGCCATCCCAGCAGGCGCTTTGGGAGACTTCTTTGGTCCGGGCACGACTGTCGGTATCCCGTTTGCCGCGCAAATCGGGGCACGGGTGAGCTTCTGACGTCCCTGCCTATACCGACACTTAGGAAGAAAGACTCCATTGAACCAGGCCGCTGCTGAGGCTACGCTTCTTTCTGAGATCGAAGTTGCCTCACTCCCCGCAGCAGTCTCAGGTGTCCTTACAAATCATTACAAATTTCGCACCGAGTCGCAGCCTTTACTGTGCTAAGATTCGCGCCCGTGGCTCGCTACAAGAGACTCTTGCCGCCTGCCGTGACTTCCCCCACAACCTGGAAAACGTAAGTTCTGGATAAGGGATACCAAAAGGAGAAATCATGATTCGAAAGTTCAGTACATGTTTATTGACCATCATCGCGTTACTGTCAGTCGCGAGTATTGCTCGTGCGGAGTCACTGCCGCTGTTGACCCGTCATGTGCGTGAAGCAACTCGCAATGGGCAAGCGCGTCTTGTCGGGCACTTGCCCGCAACCCAGTCCTTGCGCATTGACGTGGTTCTGCCCATGCACAACCAGGCTGGTTTAACTAACCTCTTGAACGAGCTCTACAATCCCTCCAGCCCCTCTTACCGCCAGTTCCTTACGGTGCAAGAGTTCACCGCGAAGTTTGGCCCCACGCAGGACGATTACGACTCCGTGATTCGTTTCGCGACCACCAACGGCTTTACCGTGGTTGGCGGGACGCGCGATGCCATGGACGTGCAGCTCAAGGGATCAGTGGCGAGCATCGAGACTGCCTTCCACGTGACCCTGGGTGTTTATCAGCATCCCACGGAAAACCGCACATTCTATGCAGTGGATCGTGAGCCCACGCTGGACCTGCCTTTCCAGCTCTGGCACATTTCGGGTTTGGACAACTATTCGATTCCGCGTCCTGCCCTTGAGCATAAGATCGCCCAGAATTCCAAAGCCACCACCGGATCCTGCCCTCAGCAGTCTTTTTGTGGAAGCGACATGCGGGCGGCATACTACGGCGGAACCGCTCTCGACGGCACCGGCCAGAACATTGGATTGCTCGAGTACGCCGGATTTGACATTGCCGACGTGAACACCTACTACAAGAATGCCGGCCAAACCCGTACCGCCGCGGTCACTGGCATTTCCACCGACGGAACGCCTTTGAGCTGCCTCGCGAGTCAAGGCTGCGATGACACCGAGCAGACCATCGACATCACTCAAGCCCTGGGTATGGCTCCGGGCACAACCACGGTGTACATGTACGTCGGCTCCAGCGACACCGCTTTGTTGGGCGCCATGTCTTCGGATATTCCGTTGCCCGCGCAACTGAGCGCTTCCTGGATCTGGTCGCCATCCGACCCCAGCACCGACGATCCCTACTTCATGAAGATGGCGGCGCAGGGGCAGAACTACTTCCAGGCTTCAGGCGATGCTGGTAAGTTCAACTCCGGCTATCCCACCTGGCCCTGTGACTCTGCCTACGTCACCAGTGTCGGTGGAACCGACCTGGAAACCACCGGCCCCGGCGGCGCCTGGAAATCAGAAACCGCCTGGAGCGATGGCGGCGGCGGCTTCTGGGCTGCCGACGACATTCCAATTCCCGCCTGGCAGAAGAAGACCGCAGCGGGTTGTTCTGAATGTTCCCAGACCTATCGCAATGCTCCGGACGTCTCGGCAAACGCGAATTTCACCTTCTACGTTTGTGCCGATCAAACTACCTGCTCTGCGAATGAGTACGGCGGGACCAGTTTTGCGGCGCCCATGTGGGCCGGCTACCTGGCTCTGTACAATCAAAAGCGAGCCTCGCATGGCCTCAAGTCCATTGGCTTCATCAACCCGGCTATTTACGCGGGTGGCCTGAGCAAGCAGTATGATAATTATTTCAACGACATCGTCAGCGGCAGCAACGGCTATTCGGCGGGCGTAGGCTACGATCTAGCCACCGGCTGGGGCAGTCCGAAGGCCGGAAACAGTATTGTCGGCGATGTCCAATAGTGACGTTTAATAACCTGGAAAGCGGACTCTTCGCTTAGTTGTCCGCGACCGGATTTGCCAGCCCGCTCCGAAAGGAGCGGGCTTTTCGACTTCCGGCTATCTCGTCCTTTGTAGGAAGAAAGACTCCTCGATTAGTCGAAAGACCCCGTTGACCAACCCCGCTGTCACGGCTACACTTTGTTCCCAGTCCGAGTCTGCTCGAAGTCCCGGGTTCATCTCCGCTCCACGCGGCTTGTTTGGAAAAAGACGTGAGAGAACTCTCGGGTCGGTCGATCGGGAAATCGAACAATCCTACACCTGAGGAACAACCTGTATGAAGAGAAGTTTGATTACTGGCAGCTTGATCACCGTACTCGTCGCGCTTGTCTGCATCAGCCTGGCCGGTACCGCATTCTCGCAAGGACCTATTTATGACCCGTCGGCGCGCGCGATGTACAAGGCGCTGCCGCCGCACAGCTACTTCCCGAACGCAAAAAACACTGACCCTGCCGTCCAATTGCCCCAGTGGACGTTCAACTGGACTTCGTCCTATGACAACCGGAACTTCAGCACGGTAATCGTTGGAACCGACCCGTCGAAGACCAACACCACCACCACCGTGACCGTGGGAATCATTCCCATCAAGATGGTCTACGGATCGACCAACGGAAACAAAACCTTCGATCCTAATTCGCCCACCTACTTCGGAAAGTACTCAACCACGCAAATGGTAAATGACTCGCCCATCTTCAAGTCGGAATTCGATTACGTCCAGGGCGGCACCGACCTGGGCACCACCCAATACGAAGATGCTTACCAGCGCGGCGACTTCTGGGGCAGCGTAAAGACCAACACCAACTACCACCTTCTACTCAAGACCGTCATCGGTCCCGAGCAGACTTTCAACGTTCCAGCCTCAGAGGGCACCGTAATCTCCAACCCGTGGAGCGGCATCCCTACCGGCACCGCCGATATCAACTGGTTTGACGAACAGTTGCAAACGGTTTTGGAAAAGTACAAGACGCAAATCACTCCCGCAGTTTTGCCTCTGTTTATCACTGAGAACGTTTACCTGACCGAGGGTGGCTGCTGCATCGGTGGCTATCACAGCGCCAACGCAGGTCCCCCGAGCGGCCAGACCTACAGCTACAGCACCAGCATCCAGCAAGCCAGCGTCCCGGTATTTTCACAGGACGTGGGCGCACTGGCGCACGAAGTCGGCGAGTGGATCATGGATCCGTTCACCGAGAATTCGTCTCCTTGCCCGAGCAACGGTATTCTGGAAGTAGGCGATCCGCTCGAAACCCAGACTAATCCTGAGTTCGGCGACTATCCCTACCCCTATCACGGCTTCACCTTCCATCCGCAGGACCTGGTATTCATCACCTGGTTCGGCGCACCGCCAACCACTTCGCTGGACGTATGGAACGGCAAGACCACCAACGTTGTTACGTTCCAGAACGAGATCCTGAACGTTTGCCAGACCGCAACATAACCAGTAATTCCGTTTTACTGAAAAGCCCGCTCCGAAAAGAGCGGGCTTTTTCTTTGACACTTTTTTCTTGGACAAAAGGGGGGTTATCTCTTCACCGTTGCGGGCTGGATTTCTTCCACATCCACCAAGTTGGTGGGATACGAACCGGTGTAGCAGGCGGTGCAGTAAGTCGTCTTTTCGCCATCCCCGCAGGCTTTCTTCAATCCTTCAAGCGAGAGGTACGACAGCGAATCGGCGCCAATGAACTGTCGAATCTCCTCGACTGACTTATTGGCGGCGATCAATTCTTTCTTGGAGGGTGTGTCCACACCGTAAAAGCAGGGGGAAATGGTCGGCGGGCAGGAAACCCGCATGTGCACGGCTTTCGCTCCCGCGCTGCGCACCATGCGAACGATCTTCCGGCTGGTCGTGCCGCGCACGATGGAGTCGTCGATCAGCACCACGCGCTTGCCTTCAAGCAAACTGCGCACCGGGTTCAACTTGAGCCGTACTCCGAAATCACGCACCGTTTGACGAGGTTCAATAAACGTGCGGCCCACGTAATGGTTGCGGATCAATCCAAAGCGGAAGGGAATGCCGCTCTCAGCGGCGTAGCCCATGGCGGCCGTCACTCCGGAATCGGGCACCGGAACAACAATGTCGGCTTCCGCAGGTGCTTCGCGCGCCAGTTGCCGGCCTAGTTCCTCGCGGCTCTGCTGCACCGCGCGGCCAAATACCAGGCTGTCCGGCCGCGAAAAATACACATGCTCAAAGATGCAGCTCGACTGCGCCAGCGGTGCCGTATAGAAACGCGATGTCACACCCTCAGGGCCAACCACGATCAGTTCTCCCGGCTTGACGTCACGCTCAAAAGTAGCGCCGATCAGATCGAAGGCACTGGTCTCGGAAGCAAAGACAATCGTGTCTTGCTTGCCGCCGGGCAGCGCCGGAATCCGCCCCATGGCCAGCGGCCGGAAGCCGCGGGGATCGCGCGCCGCAAAAATCCGATCCGGGCTGATCATAACCAGCGAAAACGCGCCTTCCACTTTTCGCAGCGCGTCCGCCATGGCCTCGGGCAGCGTCTGTTCTTTGGAGAGCGCAATCAGATGAACGATGACTTCAGTGTCGCTATTAGTCTGAAAGATCGATCCCTGACCTTCCAGGCGGCCGCGAATCTCCTGCGCATTTACTAAGTTGCCGTTATGCGCCAGTGCCATCATGCCTTTGTTCGATTGCACCATGATGGGCTGGGCGTTAAGCAGCGCGGAATCGCCCGCGGTCGAATAACGTGTATGTCCAATGGCCAGGGTTCCGCGCAACTGGGCCAGAACTTCTTCAACAAAAATATCCGCCACCAGCCCCATCGCTTTGTGAACGTGCAGAGCCATTCCGTCAGAAGTAACAATCCCCGCCGACTCCTGTCCGCGATGTTGCAGAGCATGCAGACCGAGGTAGGCGAGTTTCTCCGCCTCAGGATGCGAATAGATCGCAACCACCCCGCACTCATCGTGAAATTTGTCGGATGTTGGCATTTGGCTCTTAGCCTTTTGCTCTTGGCTTCCAGCTTCTAGCTTTTCTCTGCGATCTTCGCGGCCCTTCTTTGCGACCTTTGCGGTTAAAAGCTTGCTCTTCTTCGCGACCTCTTGGGTCTTTCTCCGCGAATTCTGCGGTTAAGAGCTTTTCAATCCGCCGCAACCGCCTCAGTCTTCAAAGCTGTCTCGAGTGCGTTCTCATAGCCCTGGCGAAGGTCGCCGATACTTGCTGACACTACCACTCTGCCATCCAGCCTGATCTCCACTTGCTCCGGCGTCGTCTCCCCAATCACATCCGCCGAGATGCCGTATTTTACCGCTACTTGTTGGATTCCCGAGAGGTTACTTCGGTCGCATGAGATGACCACACGGCTGGCGTCTTCGCCAAACAGCACAAACTCCGCCGGCAGCTCCCGCGTACTTAAATCCACTTTCACTCCCACTCCCCCGCTGAACGCCGACTCCGCCAGCGTCACGGCAATCCCACCCTCCGAACAATCGTGCGCGGAATCCACCAGCCCGGCCCGGATCATCTCCACCAACCCCTTTTGCATGGCAGCCTCGCGTTCCAACTCCAGCGCGGGAGGGAATCCCCAAACCGCGCCGAGGATCTCTTTCGCGTACTCCGACGATCCGAACTCCGACTCCGCGTCTACCCGATCTCCCGGCTCCGAGCCGCGCAGCAGGACAACGGCCCGCCCCGGCTCACGGAAATGCGGAAACACAGCTTTGTGAACGTTTTCGATTGTCCCCACAATCCCCAGCACCGGTGTGGGATAAATCCCTTCGCCAAGAGTCTCATTGTAAAAGCTGACATTGCCACCGGTGATCGGCACATCCAGCGCTTCGCAGGCTTTGGTGATGCCATCCACCACCTGGGAAAACTGCCACATAATCTGCGGCTTCTCCGGATTGCCGAAGTTCAAACAGTTGGTTGCGCCCACTGGCGTAGCCCCGCAGCAGGCTACGTTGCGGGCCGCATCCGCGACGGCGTGCATGGCCCCTAGTTTCGGGTCGAGATAGCACCAGCGCCCGTTGCCATCAAGCGCCATCGCCAGCCCGCGCTGCGAACCTTTAATGCGAATCACGCCGGCATCGCCGGCTCCAGGTCCCTCGACCGTATTGGTCTGCACCATGTGATCGTATTGCTGCCACACCCAGCGCTTGCCGCAAATGTTGGGGCTGGCCAGCAGCTGTTTCAACTCGCCCGTAAGATTTCCGGCCCCAGCTAACCGAATCCCCTCTGGCATCTCCCGTGGCACCGGCGGTTCCCAGCGCTCCAGCGGCCGCTTGTACACCGGAGCATCATCAGTCAGCGCTTCGTTCGGAATCTCCGACACAACTTTCCCATGCTGAAGCACCCGCATCTTGCCGTCATTGGTCACGCGTCCGATCTCAACCGCATCCAGCCCCCACTTTTCGAAGACTCGAAACACTTCGTCTTCACGTCCCTTTTGCGCTACCAACAGCATGCGTTCCTGCGATTCGCTCAGCATGATCTCGTAAGGACTCATGCCCGTCTCGCGCTGCGGCACGCGATCCAGTTCAATTTCGGTGCCGACCTTGCCGCGCGCTCCCATTTCGCAAGTAGAGCAGGTCAACCCTGCCGCACCCATGTCCTGAATGCCGACGATGGCCCCGGTCTGCATGGCTTCTAGACAAGCTTCGAGCAAGAGCTTTTCCAAGAAAGGATCGCCGACCTGGACGTTTGGACGCTTGGCCTCGGAAGCTTCGCTGAATTCCTCGCTCGCCATCGTCGCGCCGTGAATGCCGTCGCGCCCGGTCTTGGATCCTACATAAATGACCGGATTGCCCTCGCCAGCGGCCTTGGCATAGAAAATCTGGTCCCGCCGGACTAAACCCAAAGCGAAAGCGTTCACTAACGGATTTCCCGAGTAGCAAGGCTCAAACTTGGTCTCGCCGCCGAGGTTCGGAACCCCGAAACAGTTCCCGTAGGAGGCAACCCCGCTGACAACGCCTTCGACGATGGCTTGATTCTTGTGAATCTCAGCCGGTGTGGCGCGGGCGCCCTCGCCCGCGGCCTTTGACTCCACAACCGGCCCAAAGCGCAGTGAATCCATCACCGCCACCGGCCGCGCGCCCATGGTAAAAATGTCTCGCAAAATCCCGCCCACACCGGTCGCCGCACCCTGAAACGGCTCAATAAACGACGGATGGTTATGCGACTCGATCTTGAACGCGCAAGCCCAGCCCTCGCCGATATCGATGATGCCCGCGTTCTCTCCCGGCCCCTGCACCACGCGTTTGCTGCGCGTCGGCAGCCGCCTCAGATGCACCCGCGACGACTTGTAGGAGCAGTGCTCGCTCCACATCACGCTGAAAATGCCCAGCTCGGTGATGGTAGGTTCCCGCCTGCCGAGCAGTTGCTTAACTTTCTCGTATTCTTCGGGCGTAAGCCCGTGCTCCCGAACCAGTTCGGGAGTGATGGCAGGAGTGGCAGCAGTGGTCATGGGGAAATACTATTGTCGCATTTTCCGCGACCTGACGCATGTTCAATCGACACGTACGCACTGCCCCCAACTTTGTCATCCTGAGTGAAATTGGACTTATGCATTCTCGCGACCCCGTCGATTATCATTAGGCGACTCCCGAGGAAAGCGAATACCCAAACGGACCAACTTATGAAACGCACACTCGCAGTGATTGTTCTCTACATCTCACTCGCACCGGCCATCCTCGCCCAGACCCCAACCGCCAAGAGCGACTTCTTCCAGACTTCCGACGGCACCCGCATTCACTACCTCGAAGCTGGCAGCGGCCGCGCCATCGTCTTCATCCCGGGATGGACCATGCCCGCATGGATCTGGCAGAAACAAATCGACGCGCTCTCTGGCAAATATCACGTCATCGCCGTCGATCCCCGTTCGCAGGGTGAAAGCGACAAGCCGCCATACGGCCATCTGCCTGAAAATCGCGCTCGCGACTACAAGGAACTCGTGGATCATCTTGGCCTGAAGCAACCAGCTCTGGTCGGCTGGTCCATGGGATGCGGTGAATTGATGAAATATGTCGAACAGTTCGGCACTCGTAACGTCGGTGCCGTGGTGCTGGTGGATGGCTTTGCCGCCGACAAGCCCGCGCCTGAAATGTATGCTGGCCTTGGCGGCTGGATGAACCAGCTTCAGCAGGACCGCGCAAAACAGGCTGATGGGTTCGTCCGCCACATGTACACCAAGCCGCAGCCCGAAGACTATCTGAAGCGCGTCATCGCCGCTTCCATGCAGGTCCCGGCCGACACCGCCGCCGTCCTCATTTACAACATGCTGGCTGTCAGCGGCTGGTCAACTGCGTTCGCCAAGATGGACAAACCCCTGATGTTCGCCTACCAGCCCGATAATCAGACGAGCGCGGACTTCCTCAAGTCGAAACTGGGCGACAAGTTGCGGCTGGAAAAGTTCGACGGCGACGGCCACGCGCTTTTCGTCGATGATGCGGACAAATTCAATCGCTTGCTCGACGAATTTATGAAAGGCGTTCCGCAGTCGTAAGCAAGTGTATTGGGCCCTGTGATCTCTGTGTCCTCTGTGGTAAGTGATCTTAGACAGCTGTCATCGAATCAACTTTTAGTATCATTTCCTCCTGATGAAGTCCGTTATCGTCGGCACCGCTGGCCACATCGACCATGGAAAAACCGCTCTGGTCAAGGCCCTCACCGGCATCGACGCCGACCGCCTGGTGGAGGAGAAGCGCCGCGGAATTACCATCGATATTGGTTTCGCTCACCTTGAACTGCCCACCCCCGGCGGCGAGATCCTTCGCCTCGGCTTCGTCGACGTCCCCGGCCACGAGCGTTTCGTTCGCAACATGCTGGCCGGAATCGGTGGTATCGACCTGGTACTGCTGGTGATCGCCGCTGACGAATCCATCAAGCCGCAAACTCGTGAACACTTCGACATCTGCCGCCTGCTATCCGTGCGCCGCGGCATCACTGTGCTCACCAAGTCCGATCTCGTCGAACCTGAAACTCTCGATGTAGTCCGACTAGAGGTCGAAGACTTCTTGCGGGGCACGTTCCTCGACCCATCCCATGCCCCCATCGTCGCGGTCAGTTCCGTTAGCGGCGCCGGAATGGATGATCTGAAGCGTGCCTTGGTGCGAGTCGCGCCTGAAGTCCCAGCCCGCGATTCCACCAGCCTCGCACGCCTCCCTATCGACCGAGTTTTCTCCATGAAAGGCTTCGGTACAGTCGTCACTGGCACCCTGATTTCTGGGAGCATCCAGAAAGAAGCGGAACTCGAAGTTTTCCCCAAGGGCAAGCCCGTTCGCGTGCGCGGAATTCAGGTTCACGGCGCGCCATCCGAACAAGCCGTCGCTGGCCAGCGCACCGCGCTGAATCTCGCCGGTGCAGCCACCGAGGAACTAGCTCGCGGCATGACCCTCGCCCCACCCGCAACTTTCAATGCGACTTCTCGAATCGATGTTCAACTTTCGTTGCTGCTTTCGGCCAAGCCCCTCAAAGATCGTGCCCGCGTGCACTTTCACTCCTACACTTCCGAAACCATCGCGACTGTCGTGTTGTACGGCAAAAAGCAAGTTTCCCCAGGAGATACCGCCTTCGCGCAGTTACGCCTAGGCGATTCCACTCTGTTGCTGCCTGGCGATCGCTTCATCATCCGCAAGTTTTCCCCCGTAATCACTATTGGCGGAGGTGTGGTCGTCGAGAATGCACCCCCATCCAAAATACGAGATGTCTCGGTTTATACCGCATATCTTTCATCGCTCGCCGGCGAATCTCTACCAACGATGCTCCGTGCGCGAGTTTTGTTCTCAGGCGCTCGCGGTCTGAGCATCACCGAAGCAGTCGCCCGCACCGGCTGGACCGGGCAGCAAGTCGCCACCGCGGCGTCAGGCATCCCTGAGATCAGGCGTGTCAAAGATTTCCTGATTTCCAATTCCGCCCTCGTCGGTCTCCACAAAAAACTCATTACCGCGCTCGATTCCTTTCACCGCCGGGATCCTCTGGTACCCGGCATCAGCCGCGAAGAACTGCGAGGCCAGTTTCCCGAAGCTTCGCCGGAAATCCTCGCTCGCGTCTTAGACGACGCCCTAAGAGAAAAGAAAATCGAACTCTCCGGCGACTTCGTCCGTCTTTCCGGCCGCGGCGTTGCCCTAAAAGACGAAGAGGCGGAATCCCAGAAGATTATCGAAGCGGCCTTCGCTTCCGCGGGCCTTAAAGTCCCTGCCCTGAAAGACGTGCTCGCCGGACTGAAGGTGGATAAAGCGCGGGCACAGAAGATCGTCACTCTGCTGCTGCGAGACAAAGTCCTCATCAAGATTTCCGAGGATCTGGTCTTTCATCGTGACTCGCTGGCCGACCTACGAAAGCGCATGGCCCTGCAAAAATCCCAATCTCCCAAAATCGATGTAGCCCGCTTCAAGGACTTGACCGGAGTGACTCGCAAGTACGCCATCCCACTGCTTGAATACCTCGATCGCGAGCATGTAACCCGCCGCGTAGGAGATGAACGGATGATCCTGTAAGGCGTTTGCGTTATCCGCGTAAATCTGCGGCGGATGTTCTTGGAACGTACAATAGAACAATGCCGTCAGTGCACATCATCGGCGCCGGGCTTGCCGGATCAGAGGCCGCGTGGCAATGCACCCGCCAGGGCATCGCGGTCGAGTTGTTCGAGATGCGGCCCAACCGCTCCACTCCCGCCCATCAGACCGCCGATTTCGCTGAACTCGTCTGTTCCAACTCCCTTAAGTCTGACAGCGAAAACACCGCGCCCTGGTTACTGAAAGAAGAAATGCGGCGCGCCGGATCGCTCCTACTCGAAATCGCCCGCCAGTGCGCGGTTCCGGCTGGCCATGCGCTCGCCGTCGATCGCACCACCTTCGCTGCCAAAGTAACCGAAGCCATTTCTCGCGAGGCGCTCATCACCATCCGCCGCGAGGAGGTCACGCACATAAATGAAAACCAGCTCACCATCGTCGCCACCGGACCGCTAACTTCCGGCGCGCTCTCGCAGGAAGTCGCCCGCCTGAGCGGATCTTCACATCTCTATTTCTACGACTCCATCAGTCCCATCGTCGAAGCTGATTCCATCGACATGGCAAAGGTTTACTTCGCGGCGCGGTACGACAAAGGCACCGCCGACTACATCAACTGCCCCATGTCCCGAGACGACTACGACCGTTTCTATGAAGCGCTGACCACCGCTGAATCGGTCGAAGCCCACGATTGGGAAAAATTGAATTACTTCGAAGGCTGCCTGCCGATAGAAGAAATCTCCCGCCGTGGCCGTGACACCCTTCGCTTCGGCCCCATGAAACCCGTAGGCCTAAAGAATCCGCGCACCGGACAAATGCCTTATGCAGTCGTTCAACTCCGGCAAGAAAATCTGCGCGCGGATTCCTACAATCTTGTGGGATTCCAAAACCACCTGAAGTTCGGCGAGCAAGCTCGCGTCCTCCGACTAATTCCTGGCCTCGAGAACGCCCGCTTCCTCCGCTACGGACAAATCCATCGCAACACCTACATCAACGCTCCCACGCTTCTGCAAGAGACGCTGCAAATGAAACAGCATCCCAAGGTTCTGTTTGCTGGACAAATTTGCGGCGTAGAAGGCTACACGGAATCAATCGCCACCGGGCTGTTGGCAGGCCTCCACGCAGCCGCGCTGGCGACCGGGTCCGAACCCGTCTCGCCGCCTCGTGCGACCGCCTTCGGATCGCTCACCCACTACATCACTCACGCCGACCCGGCTAAGTTTCAGCCAGCCAATATCACCTTTGACCTACTGCCGCCGCTCGACCAGAAAATCAGCGACCGGCAGGAAAGACACCGCCAGCAATGCCAATTGGCGCTTAAAGACTTCGACGGCTGGCTGGATAAAGCCAAGCCAACCCCCACCCTGCCCTAACTTTCTGAAACAAAACCAACCTCGTTTGCGTACCACACCCTAACGGGAGCCCGACCCGGCTTACGTTCGGGCGGCCCGACCGTCCAATCTTCGGCCATGATTCTGCGCGACCTCATCGGCGACGTTCTCCGCACCCTCTGGTCGCATAAGCTACGCACATTCCTGACCATGTTCGGGATTGCCTGGGGAATTGTTTCCATCGTCCTCATGACCGCCGCCGGCGAGGGTCTGCGCAAGGGCCAGGAAGTCCAAGCCCAAACCCTGGGCAAAGACGTCATGATCGTGTTCCACGGCCGCACCAGCCTGCAGGTGGGGGGAGTCCGCGCTGGCCGCACTGTCCACTGGGAAGACGCCGACATGGGCGCGATCCAGGCCCAGACTCCCGACTGCCAGTACACTATCCCTGAGCTAGAGCAGGAAGACGTTCGCACTCACAGCAACTACAACAATGCCGCGCTGCTCGTGACCGGGTCTCAGCCGCCATTTCAAGACATCCGTAGCCTCGGGGTCGGGCAGGGCCGTTTCTATGACTGGGATGACACGCGCGAAGGCCGTCGCGTCGCTTTTCTCGGCAGTGACGCGGCCAAGCAACTCTTCCCCGGCCGCAATGCCGTAGGTGAAAACCTCTATCTGAATGATTTTCCCTACATCGTGATCGGCGTGATGGAAAACAAGAAACAAGACTCCAGCTACGACGGCTTCGACGTGAACAAGATTTTCATTCCTTTCGGCGCCATGCGCCGCGACTTTCCCGATAAGCCTCCGGGCACCTCAACCACTTTTGACCAGTTGCTGGTCACACCCAAATCGTACGAGCAACATGAAGCTTGCAAACGTGAAGTGCGCGTCGCCTTGGGCCAGATGCACAACTTCGATCCCAACGACAAAGAAGCCTGCCCCATCTGGGACACGGTGCAGGAAGCCAAAGCTTTCCGCCAAATGACCGACGGCATGAAATATTTTCTCGGCGCGGTGGGCGTGGTCACCCTGTTTCTTGGCGGTCTCGGAGTCATGAACGTAATGATGGTCGCGGTGCGTGAGCGCACTCGCGAAATTGGTGTTCGCAAAGCGCTGGGTGCGCCGGCGCATACCATCTTGAAGCAATTCTTCTTTGAAGCCCTGATGATAGCCTCCCTCAGCGGCGGCATCGGACTGGCTATCGCCTTCGGTCTTTGTTTCCTGGTGGACTTGCTGCCCATGCCCGCATTCTTCGCCGGTCTGTTGCCCACATGGGGGTCGGGTTTCTTGGCCTGCGGCTTGCTGGGCACGATCGCGGTGCTCGCGGCGCTCTATCCCGCACGCAAAGCGGCGTCGATTGACCCTATCGAAGCGTTGCGTTTTGAGGCTGGGGGATGAGCATCATCAGCGGCGTGATGTTTCCTTTGTGTTACTTCGTGTCCTTTGTGGTTTAAGCATTTGATCTTATGCTGATCGAAATCATTCGCGAAGCCTGGATCGCCCTGCGACGCAACTACACTCGCAGCCTGCTCACCATGCTGGGCATCGTCTGGGGAATCACCACCGTGACATTATTGATCGCCTACGGCAGCAGCTTTCGCGATGTGTTGGTAGGCGGCTTCGATGCTTTCGGCAAAGGCGCGGTCATCTGCTGGCCGCAGCAAACCAGCGAACAACCGGGAGGCCAGCGTGCTGGCAAGAAAGTTGTCTTCGAGCAGGCCGATCTCGACATGGTCAAAGAAACCGCTCCGCTGGTGAAACACGTCTGCCTCGAAACCGTTCGCCGTCCCGGCATCGCCTACGGAGATCGCATGGTCGGCACCGCCGCCGTCCGCGGAGTTTGTCCATTTTACGGTGAGATGAGGAATGAAGTGCCGTCGGAGGGACGTTGGATCAATGACAGCGATGAGCTTGAACGCCGCCGCGTGGCGTTTCTCGGTGGACGCATTCGTGAGCAACTGTTCAGCGGACGGCCGGCGGTGGGCGAGACTATTCAGATCGGCGGCGTGCGCTTCACCGTCATCGGCGTGATGGCCCGCAAGATCCAACTCAGCAACTACTTCAGCAGCGACGATGAATCCACCTGGATCCCCTATTCCGCCGCCGGCGATTTGTGGAACACTAAAGACGCCGCTGTCATGATCTTCGAGCCGGTCGCTCCTCAGTTCGAAAAACGAGCCATGGCGCAAGTGCTCGCGGCAGTGGCCACGCGCCAGGGATTCTCGCCCACCGACCCTAAAGCCATTCAAATGTTCGGGCGCGATGAGTTCCGCCCGGTCATCGATGCCCTAACCATCGGTCTGCAAGTGCTGCTCGCATTCGTCGGAACTTTGACACTCGGCATTGGTGGCGTCGGCGTGATGAACATCATGCTGGTCTCAGTGGATGAGCGCATCCGTGAAATCGGCCTGCGCCGCGCTCTGGGCGCTCGTAAACGCCATATCAAATTTCAATTCCTCGCCGAGACTCTGCTTATCATGCTCATGGGCGGAGCCATCGGGGTGCTGCTGTCGTACGTCATCGCTGCTGCTGTGGGCACGCTACCGCTGATGGGCCCGCTGTTTGAAGACGAATCCGGTAAAGGTGACATCCATCTCCGCATCTCGCTGATGACCGTAACGCTGTCGACTCTCGTGCTTCTGTTCGTGGGCGTGATCACCGGCCTCGTACCTGCCCTGCGCGCCTCGAAGCTCGATCCCGTCGAAGCTTTGCGCTACGAGTAGAAGAACGGCACAGTTTCTCCGGTCGTTAACCCAAACCAATAAACCGCAAATAGCATTTGACCGCCCCCCTAGGTAGGCTGTACCTTGCTGCCAGTTCTCACGGGACTCCGCGAGGTGCTATTTGCCCATCTCCGCGATCGATGCCATCAGTCCAGCCTTCCGACACACCAAACAACAACTTCTTCAGCCGTTCCGCATTGCGCAGTGGGCAAAGCTTGCGCTGGTGGGGCTTCTGGCCGGCGAACTCAGCTCGGGAGGATGCAATGGGGGCAACTTCCATATGCCATCCCATTCCGGCAGCGGGCAGCAGTTTGTAAATCCCGGCTTGCCCAACCTCGATCCCATGATGTTGGTCCCTTTGATTGGGATGCTGATCGTCATCGGCACCGTCTTGTGGATACTCTTCCTTTACCTGAGCAGCGTAATGCGCTTCGTCTTATTCGATAGCGTGATCGCCAAACGCTGCGAGATTCGGCTCTATTGGGCATGGAGCCGGGCTACGCTATTTCGTGTGGCAACTTCTTTTTCTTCTTGCGATGGTGGCCGGTTTAACCATTCTCGTGGGAATTCCTGCCGCGTTCGCCTTGGCCGCGGGTTGGCTCAAAGATCCCCGGCAGCACGCGGTTCCACTCATCCTGGTTGGCATGCTCTTATTCTTTGTGGTGATGAGTTTCATTGTGCTTGCCTTGGTGGTCCACGTTCTAACCAAAGACTTTGTGGTGCCCGCGATGGCCCTGGAAAACATCGGCGCTATAAAAGGATGGCAGCGACTGTGGCCCATGTTGAAATCGGAGAAGGGCAGCTACGCCGGCTATCTCGGCATGAAGATCGTAATGGCCCTGGGAACTGCGGTGGTGGTGGGGATCATTACCGTTATCGTGGTCATCATTTTGTTGATCCCGGTAGGCGGCTTCGGTGTTATCGCCGTACTAGGCGGGAAGGCTGCCGGACTGACTTGGAACCTTTACACGATTTCGTTGGCAGTCATTGTGGGATGCATTGTGCTCGCGATACTTCTCTATGTGGTGTCTCTGATCTCGGTACCGGCGATTGTATTCTTCCCGGCTTATTCCATCTATTTCTTCGCATCGCGCTATCCGGCGCTGGAAGCCTTTTTACATCCGACGCCACCCATCCCCCCCTATGTTCCACCACCCCCGTTTTTGCCGCCGGAAGCAGAGCCGATTGGATAAGTGCGCCCGGCGAATCGGGAGGAGTGCCAGCGTCGCTTGCATGCTCCCGAAACAACGCCAAAATGCTTGCATCACTTCGGGGGAAACCAGTGGTGGCATTCGAACAGAAAGTGTGGGAGAGTTTTGGCCGACAGGCATTGATGGCCACGATTGGCGCTGAGCTAGTATCGGTCACGCTAGGAGCTGTAGAGATCAAGCTGCCTTTCCACCAGAAACTCACGCAGCAAGATGGCTTCCTGCATGCTGGCGTCATCACCAGCATCCTGGACTCTGCCTGCGGATACGCAGCGCTCAGCGTGGCCCCGGAAAATGCCGAGGTTCTCAGCGTGGAATTCAAAGTTAACCTGTTAGCTCCGTCCGTCGGAGAATTCTTCGCAGCCCGCGCCCAGGTCAAGCGCGCGGGAAGAACCTTGACGGTATGCACCGCCGACGGCTTCGCGCTGAATAAAGGAAAGGAAAAGCTGATAGCCACCATGCAGGCCACCATCATGAACATGATTCCGCATGTGTAAGCAACCCTGACGCTCCCCAGGTCGCGGTCTTCGGATATCATGGCCTGCCGTGACCACCCCGAGGGAATCCGCCGCAAGTTCGCGCCGCCGAGCTGTGCGCGACATCCTGCTGTACGGCGTATGCGGCGGCGTGCTCATTGTCGTCCTGAAACTGACGGAGTACCGCTTCCTGGTCGTCGAGCACTCGGTGGAGATCTACGGCGGGCTCGTAGCCGCTCTGTTTGCCGGACTCGGAATCTGGCTAGGCCTGACCCTTACTCGAAAAAAGCCAGAAGTAATCATCAAGGAAGTCCCGGTATCCTCCGCCGGCCCGTTCGTCGTCGACCAGGCCCGCGTCAGCCAGCTCGGTATTACTCCGCGCGAACTGGAAATTCTCGGCCTCATAGCCGCCGGGTTGAGCAATCGCGAGATTGCCGACCGGCTCTTCGTCAGCGAAAACACGGTTAAGACACATTCCAGCCGGCTGTTTGATAAGCTCGGCGCGAAGCGTCGCACCCAAGCGGTGCAGCTCGGCAAGACCGCCCGGCTGATTCCGTGACCAGCCTCCCACCTAAAAGCATGATTTTTCACCTCCAAATCCAAAATCATCCAAAAGTATGATGACAGCACTCGAGTTCCCCGGTACATTTCGATACCTGAAGGCACACCAAGGAGGCTCATGAAACGCGTAACCGGTATTGGAGGAGTTTTCTTCAAATCAGAAAATCCACAGAAGCTCTACGAGTGGTACGAGAAGCATCTCGGTATCCAGCGCGAACCGCACGGTCAGGGCGCATCGTTCCACTGGCGTGAATTGCCGGCCGCGGACGGCGCCGAGCCTGGTCCCGAAGCCGAGACTGCGTGGTGCATCTTCCCGCAGACGACGAAACACTTTGGCGCAGGCAAGGCCAGCTTCATGGTCAACTACCGCGTCGACGATCTCGACGCGCTGCTCGAAGACTTGAAGAAATCTGGAGTTGATATCGATCCCCACCGCGAAGAAGCCGAGTACGGCCGTTTCGCGTGGATCACCGACCCGGACGGCAACCGCATCGAGTTATGGGAGCCGCCAAAACAAAAAGATTGACGAAGGGGGACAGAATCGTATTCGCAGTCCGGGCGGTATCTCTGGAATACATTGCACATTCTCCAAAAAACGGAGGCTTAATTCCATGAAAAAGACAGTGCTCATCTTTGGACTGATTTCTGGCGCGGTGTCGATCGCAACCATGCTGGCGGCGCTCCCCTTTGAGGATAAGATCAGCCACGACAAAGCTGAGATTCTCGGCTATACCATCATCGTGCTCTCGGCGTTGCTGGTTTTCTTCGGCATAAGGTCTTATCGGGATAATGTGGGGGGTGGCCGCCTCAGCTTCGGGCGAGGCTTCGCGGTCGGCATCCTGATTACGCTGATTTCGAGCGCCTGCTACGTTGGCACCTGGGAAATCGTCTATTTCAAATTCATGCCGGACTTTGCCGTGAAGTACGCCGCGCAAATGGTGGAGCGCGCCAAAACCGCTGGCGCGAGCGAGCAAAAGATCGCCGAGGCTGAGCAGCAAGCCAGAGAGTTCAAGCAGGCATACGACAATCCCTTGATCAACATGGCCTATACCTTCATGGAAGTTTTCCCTGTCTACTTGGTGGTGACTACGGTCTCAGCGGGGATACTGCGGAAGAAGGTGCGGGAGCCAGTCTAGCTCGCTCTGGTCTTGATCCAGATAGGCGTCCCTACAAATCCAAACGCCTTGCGAATCTGGTTTTCCAGGAATCGCTCGTAGGAGAAATGCAGTTTCACTTTGCGATCCGTAAACAGAATGAACGTAGGCGGCGCTACCGTGGCTTGAGTGAGGTAATAGATTCTGACCCGCAGCTTGGCCGGAACCGATGCACGGTCGAAGTCTACATCCTTGAGGAAGCGATTCATTTCCGCGGTAGGAATTCTCATGCGCCGCTCGGCAGCGACTTTTTCCAGCAACGGCAGAATTTTGTCTGTCCCTTTCCCGGTCGAAGCCGAGATGAACAATATGGGGGCGTATTGGAGGAATTTAAGTCCTAACCGCAAATTTTGCTCGTAGGCCACGCGTTCCGCGGGCTTTTTACTCTCCTTCATACGCGCGTTCTTCGACTGGCCCACGGCCTTCTTCTGGCCGCTCATTACCAGGTCCCACTTATTCACAATGATGATCACCGACCTGCCACTCTCATGCGCGTAACCGGCGATAGCGGCGTCGAGTGCGCTCACGCCCTCGGTCGCATCAATCATCAACAACGCGATGTCGGCAGCTTCCAGGTGCTTGCGCGCCATCACCACGGAAAGTTTTTCCGCCATCAGATAAGTCTTGCCCTTGCGACGGATGCCGGCCGTATCGATAAAGCGAAAACGCCTGCCGTCGTGCTCCACGACTTCGTCCACGGCATCGCGCGTCGTGCCTGGAATAGGCGAAACAATCGACCGCGCCGCTCCCGTCAGGCAATTCAGCAGAGTTGATTTGCCCACGTTGGGATGGCCGATGATCGCAACCTTGGTCTCGCGGGGCTGCTCCGTGTCATCGGCATCTTCCGGCCCCGACTCCGCTGCCGGTGGTAACGCCTCAAACACCGCGTCCAGCAGATCATCCAGCCCGCGGCCGTGTTCGGAAGATATGGGAAACATTCGCCGAATCCCCAACCGATGAAATTCGTTTACCCAAGCCTGCTGCTTGTCGGTGTCAATTTTGTTGACTGCAAGAAACAGCGGCTTGCCCAGGCGCAACAGCAAGTGCGCGAGTTCGAGGTCGGGAGCGGTAAGGTCACTGCGTCCATCCACCACCATGATGATCGCTGAGGCTTCCTCAAAAGCGACTCGCGCCTGGCGAAATATCTCGGAGGGAATGAATTCATGGTCATCGGGAATGATGCCGCCGGTATCTACAATGCGCAGCTCGCGGCCCCGCCATTCGGCTCTTCCGTAGAGCCGGTCGCGAGTGATCCCAGGCTCGTCACCGACAATGGCGCGCCGCGACCCAACGATCCGGTTAAACAGCGTGGATTTGCCCACGTTGGGGCGGCCCACGATCGCAAGCGTGGGGACGCCTGCCGTTGCCGGTAGGCTCATCGAATTAGGGTTGATTCGGGTCAATCCAACGGTTCGTGTGCGGTAGCCGGTACAGATCGTATTATAGAGGTTCCTGTGGCTTCCGCCTCCCAGCCCGTGGTTCCCGCCAAGAAGCAGTCCACATCGCTCTACAATTTCTTCGCGCCCGGCGGAGTGCTCTCGCAAACCCATCCGGCGTACGAATTTCGTCGCGGACAACTGCAAATGGCCCAAGCCGTCGAAGAGGCATTGGCGGAGAAACGTCACTTGATCGTCGAAGCTGGCACGGGAACCGGCAAGACTCTCGCCTATCTGCTGCCAGTCATTCGTTCGGGAAAGCGCGTCATCATCTCGACCGGCACCAAGAATCTGCAAGAGCAGCTCTTCAACAAAGACGTTCCATTCCTGGAGCAGGCGCTTTTCCCCAACGGCGAGGGCAAGCTGAATGTCTGCTACATGAAGGGACGCAACAACTATTTGTGCCGCAAGAAACTCTACGACCTCACCGACCAGCCGGTGTTAAGCGGCTTGGAAGAGATTGAGCACTACCGCGCCGTCGCCGCCTGGGAAAAAGTCACTCACACCGGCGACCGTGCCGAACTGGCAGCACTGCCCGAGGCCAGCATGCTCTGGCACAAGCTGGACGCGCGCTCCGACACTTGCCTCGGCCAGAAATGCAGTGCGTTTGAGAACTGCTTTATCACGGAAATGCACCGCCGGGCGACGGAGAGCGACATCATCATCGTGAATCATCATCTTTTCTTCGCTGATCTGGCGATCAAGCAGCAGTCCGAGTATGCCCCCGATGCCGGCATCTTGCCAGAAGTCGGTGCGGTTATTTTCGACGAAGCTCATGAATTGGAGGACATCGCCGGAAGCTATTTCGGCGTGTCGATAAGCAATTCGCGAGTTGAAGAATTATGCCGCGATGTTGAAGCTTCTTTACAGCGGAACCACGCAGTTTCCGCGTCGCTCTCTGGCGCTGTAAAGAGTCTGCGCGAGCGGGCGATGTTTTTCTTCGCGCTCTTGCCTCAGGGCGAAGGCCGCTTTGCCTTCGAGAACCGCCGTGAATTCCTGGAAGAAAACGGGGATGAATTCATCGCGTTGCAGCAATCGTTCATGCGGTTGGGCTCGGAACTGGAAAATCTGCCTTCGAAGCCGGAGGAGGTCTTTAACTTTGTCCGGCGCGCCCAGGAACTACAAGTGCAATTGGGTTTCCTGATGGAGTCGGAAGACCGCAACACCGTTTTCTGGATCGAGCGGCGGCGTGGCGGACGGGAAAGGCAGAACGTATTCCTTCAAGCCACGCCCATCGACGTCGCTCCCATCCTGAAGACTTGTCTCTTCGACCAACTGGAGTGCGTGGTACTGACCTCGGCTACGTTGGCTGTGGGCGGGGGCTTTGACTATATCCGAAAGCGGCTTGGGTTGGAGCACGCCAGAGAAATTGTTTTGCCTTCGCATTTCGACTACGAGAATCAGGCGCTGTTTTACGTTCCTCCGGATTTACCCGATCCGCGCACGCCGCAGTTCGCTGCCAAAGCAGCCGACTGCATCCGCCGCCTGCTCGAGATCAGTCGCGGCCGGGCGTTCGTCTTGTTTACCAGCTATGCCCAAATGAACGACGTCTACCAGCGATTGCTGGGCGATATCGAGTTCCCCATGTTGCGCCAGGGCGATGCGCCCAAGAGCGCACTGCTGGAAGAGTTCCGCATCACGCCCAATGCGGTGTTGTTTGCGACATCATCCTTCTGGCAGGGCGTGGATGTGCAGGGCGAACAACTCAGTTGCGTGATTATCGACCGCCTGCCATTCGCGGTGCCGAGTGATCCAGTCGTGGCCGCGCGAGTGAAGGCGATCGACGCTGAGGGCGGGAATGCGTTCTTTCAGTATCAAGTGCCGGCTGCGGTTATTACTTTGAAACAGGGCTTTGGGCGACTGATTCGTTCGCTGCATGATCGCGGATTGCTGGTGCTGCTCGATAATAGGATTCTAAAGAAGCAGTATGGACGGGTGTTTGTGGAGAGCCTGCCGAACTATAAGAAGACGACGGATTTGAGGCAGGTGGAGGAGTTCTTCGGGGTGAGTTGAAATTCCCTGCAGGAGTCGAATTATCAGAGTCGCAGGCGGAGCCAGCCGCGAACCAACTGCAACAGCATCAGAAGAACGAATGTGAGTAACATCCAGCCGATAAGGCGACTCGCCCGAATATGTTGATCAGCGGTGGATCGACCAAGGCGTTCAAGCCATTCCTTCGGATTCATTTCTAGGTTCAATCCTTGCCATGTGAAGACGACAATCACAAAAGCGGCAAAGAATATGCCGATGTACTGCGCCGGAGTCACCTAGCGTCCTCCTGGACGTGGCACGTCATCCTATCTCACTCTTTCAGCAGTCGCATCCCCGCCGCTCCAGCCTTCCGGTCGAATGTGACGGTGTACTCGCATTCCGCGGCGTGGCACGAGCGCTCGATCAGGCAATCTGCGAAATCGGCATTGCCAGCACCGAACTTCCGCAATGCCTGCCAGACGACTTCCGCGCGCTCAACCACAAGTTCCTTGCTCCGCAGCAACGTCTCCAAGACCTGCTCAAGTTCCCGCTTCTTGAAGCCGTAGGAAACTTCCAACACCCAGACTACTTCCACAATGACGACTACAGAAAGGAATCCAGGCGAATCCGAGGACAGCGAATCCATCACCTTCTCTGCTGCAGCCGTTTGGACTGGATCATCGTGAGTAAGATAGCGGACAACAACATTCGTATCGAGCCCGATCATCGCGACTCAGATGCCCGCCTCGCGATGGCCGCGTTCATCTCTTCAATCGTGACCGGCTTGCTCCGCCTGCCTCGGAACAGGCCATTCAGCTCCTGCACCGAGCGAGTGGCGGCGACGATTGCAAACTGACCCTTCTCGACTTCCACAAACTCAATGCGATCACCGGAGTCAATCCCCAGGGCGGCGCGGACCGGCTTGGGTATGGTGACCTGCCCTTTTGACGTCATCGTCGCGGTTGCCAATTTTGCACCTCCTCTAACAATTTAATATTCCTTACTATATAGTAAGGAATTGCCACACGTCAACCGTCGCAGGACGGCCCGAGCGGCAGAAACCCAGGCCCCTGTGATCCTTTGTGCCTCCTGTGGTTTAGGGCTTTGCCGGACGTAGCCGCGATACAATGGAACGCATCAGCATTGCTGGAGTGAATAGCCCATGTTCGAAGTCACTGTCGAAGACTCGTTTGCCGCGGGGCACTACCTCCGCAATTACAAGGGGAAGTGCGAGAACCCGCATGGGCACAACTATAAAATCAGGGTCACACTGGCTGGCAAGGAACTGGACAAAGCCGGACTTCTGCTTGATTTCAAAGATCTGCGCGAGGTGATGAAACACGTCATCGAGCGGCTTGATCACCAAATGATCAACGATGTGGCGCCATTTACGGAACTCAATCCTTCCGCCGAGAATCTGGCCAAATATTTTTACGACGAATCGAATGCAAAGCTTCAACGCGTAACCAACGGCCGCGTGCACATCAAGAACGTGACCGTGTTCGAGACTGACAGCACGACGGCCATGTATTCCGAGTAGCGCTTTAGCCAAAAGCTAAAAGCCAAGAGCTAACGGCTCGCCTCATGCAAATCACCGAAATCTACAAATCGATCCAGGGCGAATCCACTCACGCCGGACTGCCTTGCGTCTTCGTCCGACTGACTGGATGCAACCTGCGCTGCTCCTGGTGTGACAGCGAATACACCTTCACCGGCGGCAATCGTATGACGTTAGAAGAAGTCCTCGAAGAAGTGGAACAGCTCAGCCCCGGAGGCCTGGTCGAGATCACGGGCGGTGAACCGATGCTGCAGGAAAAAGAAGTTGTGCCGCTCATGCAGCGTCTGCTCGACGATGGGTATACGGTTCTACTCGAAACCAGCGGCGAGCGGCCTTTGCAGTCGGTGCCTAAGGCTGTGATCAAGATCGCCGACGTCAAATGCCCGAATTCCGGCGAGCCCGACACCTTCTACATCGAGAACGTGGAAGCCCTCACCTCAGCGGACGAAATCAAGTTCGTGCTGAGTGATCGCACCGACTACGAGTTCGCGCGAGACTTCGTGACCCGCCACGATTTGGCACGCCGGGTCAACGCGGTATTGTTTTCACCCGCCTTCGCCAAAGACGCGCGCGGCGGGCGGGACACCTCGCACTGCCTGCTCGATCCCCGCGAACTGGCCGAGTGGATTTTGGCCGACAACGTCCCCGCCCGCCTGGGACTCCAGCTTCACAAGTTCATCTGGGACCCGGCGCTGAAGGGAGTTTAGCCGCCACTATCCACAGTATGCCGGCAACGTCATCCCCATCCCGCGCCGTCGTACTGCTCAGCGGAGGCATGGATTCCTGTGTCTGCGCCGCTCTTGCAGTTCGCGACTTTTGCGCCGCGGCCGTCCACATAAGCTATGGACAGCGAACCGAAGACCGTGAGCGGCGTGCGTTTACCGTGATTTGCGACCGCCTGGGAATCCGCAACCGGCTGGTCGTCCGTAACGAGGCGCTACATGCCATCGGCGGATCGGCGCTGACCGATCCTACGATTCCAGTTCCAGAATCCCATTCCATCGGCCATGAAGTTCCCGTGACCTACGTCCCCTTTCGCAATGCACATTTCTTGTCCGTGGCTGTGAGCTGGGCTGAGGTTTTGGGAGCCGAGAAGGTGTACATTGGAGCGGTCGAACAGGACAGTTCGGGATACCCCGACTGCCGTCCGGAGTATTACCAGGCGTTTAACCAAGTAGTGAAAGCCGGCACCAAAGATGGTGTGATCCAGATCGTCACGCCTCTGATCGGCATGCGCAAGTTCGAGATTGTCCGGCTTGGCCTTGAATTGGGTGCGCCCTTCGATTTAACGTGGTCTTGTTACACTAAGGAGGATCGCGCCTGCGGAGTCTGCGATAGTTGCGTGCTCCGGTTGCGCGCTTTTCGTGAGGCAGGAACTGCTGATCCGATCGCGTATGAGGGAGTAACAAGTAGGCTGTGAACGACGCTTTCTTCGCCTTCCGATTGCCGATTCCCGAACCCTGGAATCGTAGATTGAAAGTCGAACATTTCAGCTGTCAGTACCCTGGAGGCAACGATGAAGCAACGATTCCTGGTGCCCGTGCTCTTAATACTGATGGCCGCTGCATGCTCCCAGTTGGCATTCGCCCAGGCCACGGTGCGGGGCTTATGCACGGACGTTGATGGCAAGCCCATCACCGGAGCTGTCGTGCATTTAGCCGACGTCGACACTGGCCGTAAGTATGATCTGAAGACCAACAACAAGGGTGAATATTTTTCCCTCGGAATCGCCGCCGGAAAGTACAACGCTACCTTGATGAAGGACGGCAAGGAACTGTTTCACGTTAATGGGGTCCAGGTCGGTGCCGACGAAGTGGTTCAGGATTTCGACTTAAAGAAAGCTCTCGCCGCGACCGGCGGAATGACCCCCGAGCAACTGAAAGCGCAGCAGGCGCAGAATGAGAAAGTTGCTAAGGAAAACCTCACCATCAAGACTTTGAATGAGAAGCTGGCCGCCGCTAAAACTGCCGCAGACGCCAAGGACTTCGATACCGCGGTCAAGACCCTGACCGAAGCCACGCAAATGGACCCGGCACGCGATGTGTTGTGGGCGAACCTTGGACTCTACACCATAAGCGCGAGCGACAAACAAACGGACAATGCCAGCAAGAGCAAGGGTTATGAGGATGCGGCCAGCGACCTCCAGAAGGCGATCGATATCAAACAGAAAACGATCGACGCCGATCCCAGCAAAAAGACCCCGGACGCGACCAAGCAGCTCGCTACCTACTACAACAACCTCGGCAAAGCGGTGGGCAGTAACGGAAAAACCGACGAGGCGGTAAAAGCTTACAACCAGGCTATTCAGCTGGATCCTGCATCTGCTGCCGTCTCCTACTTCAATCTGGGCGCCACCTTAACCAACGCCAACACCAAAGGCGATCCCCAAATGGCCAAAGCCGCTCTAGACGCCTTTGATAAGGCGATTGCTGCCGATCCTACCCGGGCCGACGCCTACTATCAGAAGGGGACGATCCTCATCGGCCAGGCGACCTTGAAAGATGACAAGATGGTCGCGCCTCCGGGCACTGCCGAGGCCTTCCAGAAGTATCTCGAATTAGCGCCCACCGGTCCTCATGCTGAAGAAGCTAAAGCCATGCTGTCCGCCGTCGGCGCCAAGGTTGAAACCAGCTACGGCAACAAGAAACCCAAGAAATAGCCGATGCCGTTCAGAAGTCTAAAAAAGGGCAGCTTAAACGCTGCCCTTTCTTGTGGTTACCAAGGTATATGGCCTTGACGTTCTTGGTAGCACCCTGCCCTGGTTTTCGCTAGATTAAGTTGTCGGTGCCATCGCGGCCCGTGCCGAATTCCGCCGTGCACCCACAACCAAAATGGCCGCTCCAGGCAGTGCTTCTTCTTCGTCCTTTTTCGAGCCCTCCACCAGTTCGGGCACGGTGGCCACGACCGCGCTGTTGGGCGCTATGCTTCATACTCACGAGCACGTCAGTGATCTGATTTTCTCCCCAGGACGTCCGCCGCAGGTGGAAGTTTACGGCCGCCTGGTCGCGGTGCAGGTTCCGGGCTTTCGCACCCTCAGCGCCGATGACACCCGCCGCATCGCCGCCGACCTCATAGGCAACAACAAGCAGGCCATCACCATTCTGCGGGAACAAGGTTCGTGCGACGTTTCCTACGGCTTGCCGGGACTGGCACGCTTTCGCGTGAACGCCTTCATCCAGCGGGGTAGTTGCGCTGTGGTCATGCGCGTCATCCCTACCACAATTCCTGATCTGGCGACGCTCGGCTTGCCCTCCCAACTGGCGGAGATCGCTGTCATTCGTGACGGCATGGTTCTGGTCACTGGCCCTCGCGGATCAGGCAAGTCCTCCACTCTCGCCGCCCTGCTTGACCTCATCAATCAGCAGCAGATCTGCCATATCATCACCATCGAAGATCCCATAGAGTTTCTGCACAATCATAAGTCAGCCACGGTCCATCAGCGTGAGCTGCACAGTGACATTCCCAGCATTCCCATGGCTCTGCGGGCGGCCCTGCGACAGGCGCCCAGTGTGATACTGGTGAGCGAACTACGCGATCGTGAGACCGTCGAAATGGTACTGGAAGCGGCCGAAACCGGACACTTGGTACTTTCCAGCATGAATACAGTGGATGCTGCGAAGACCGTGGATCGCCTCCTGAGCTTGTTCCCGGCCGGGGAGCAGACAGCCACCCGCAGTCGCCTGGCGAGGTGCATCCGCCAGATCGTTTCCCAGAAACTGATACCGCGACGCGACGCCCGCGGGCGAGTGCCTGTGGTCGAACTTCTCAAAGTCCTTCCCGGAACCCTGGAGTCCCTGGAAATCAGCAGTCCCTCATCGACACACACGCTGTACTTCGACTGCGAAATCGGGAAGTTGGTTACTGCGGGGGTCGTGGATCTGGAAACCGCCATCTTGCACGCCACCGATCCCGGGCAGTTGCGGCAGGACCTGGCAAGCGAGATCGTTGGTTCAGAAGCCGGGATATCAAGCCTGCCTCAGCGCTAAGAAATCAACATTCGAAATTTCCTTCCCGTCCCCGTATCATTTCCTGCTGGGAAAGAATCTCAATGTCTGCACCCGAGCGAATCTTGAGTTTTGAAGATGCCCGCCACACCGTGGAGGAGCACGCCGCCGAGCTTCGCCCCCACGGCAAGGAACTGGTGGAACTTCTCGACAGCGCCAGTCAGGTGCTCGCCGAGGTGGTTTCGGCGGACCGCAATTTCCCGCCATTCCCTCGCGCCACTCGCGATGGATACGCCGTGCGCGCCGCCGATCTGGCACGGCTTCCAGTCAAGCTCCGTGTAATTGGCGAGATCAAAGCCGGGGCAGCAGATGCTCCTTTCACAACAAAGACCGGCGAGGCTGCCGCGATCATGACTGGCGCTCCCGCGCCTCCGGGCGCTGATGCCGTGGTCATGATCGAATACACATCCCGGAACGGCGATCAGGTGGAAATCACGAGAGGAATCGCCGCCGGCGACAACATCGTTCCCATCGGCGCTGAGGCCAAGCGCGGTGACCGCCTGCTTGTCCCCGGAATGAGGCTCGATCATGCCGCCATCGCGGTAGCCGCTTCGGCTGGCAAATCGCATTTGCTGGTTTACTCCAAGCCGCGTGTGGCCGTATTGTCCACCGGCGATGAAATCGTGGACATCGACGTGCCGCCTGCGCACAACCAGATCCGCAATTCCAACAGCTACTCCTTGGCGGTACAAATTCATACGGCAGGTGGAGCACCCGTGCTGCTGCCAATTGCTCCCGATGAGCCGGAACGTCTGCTTGAATTGATTGCCGAAGGATTAGAGGCAGACCTGCTCCTGCTCACCGGAGGCGTTTCCATGGGCAAGTACGATCTGGTGGAACAAGCCTTGCTGGAATTGAAGGCGGAGTTCTTCTTTACGGGGGCGCGGATTCAGCCCGGCAAGCCGATCGTGTTCGGCCGAATCCCGGACGGATCTACCCACAAATACTTCTTCGGTCTTCCGGGGAATCCGGTCTCGACCATGGTCACATTTGAGTTGTTCGCCCGGCCGATGATCGAAGCCCTGGCAGGAATGCAGCCACGAAAGCTGATCTTCCTGCGCGCCCAGCTGAAATCCGAGATCAAAGCTAAGCCCGGCTTGAAACGCTTCCTGCCGGCAGTTCTCTCCGGCGAGTTCGACGCAGCGGAAGTTGCGTTGGTTCGCTGGCAAGGCTCGGGGGACATCGCTGCCACTGCCCGGGCCAATTGTTATGTCGTGGTTGATGGTCGGGATATTGCGGGGGGTGAATGGGTGCCAGTTCTGGTGCGTTAGCCGTTTTCACCTAGCGGATCAGTTCTTACACGGCCTAAAACCGAGAATCTGGTTGTTGCGATTGAGAGTCAGGCAATACACGATCTTCAGGCTGTCAAACGTTCCCCGGTAGGTGTACTCCCGCCGGTCGCCTTCTTCTTTGCGCTCTAGCAACTCAACCGACCTTAGTGGGCCAAGGTGTTTTGTGTGCACTTCCCATTCCTTCACCCCGTCAGGAAACCACCGCGAGCGAACCTCTGGCGCAAAATCCAGTGGGTCAGCCTTTCCATCCGCGACTTTCTGCATGATGGCCCGGAAAAAAGCCGTAACTTCTGGTTCCTTGTCAGCAATCGGTTGTAGTGGGGTCAAGTTGGAGTTGTACAAACCCGCCACTTCGTGCGCAATTCTGGCGGGAGAAGAGTGGCCCGAATCGAGATTCGTCAGCACGACCACCGTGAGTTTGTCATCTATGTAGCGCGCGATAAAGGCCGTAAAGCCTTGCCACGATCCGCTGTGTTCGATGACTCTGTGCCCATTGATGTCATCAACTTGCCATCCGAAACCGTAGTTCCGACTATTCGGGGTGCCATCGTTTAACCTGGCCACACTCCACATTTGATCGAGGCTCGACTTCTTTAGTAGCCGCTCCGAGTAAAGTGCGCTATCCCACTTTGCTAAATTGAGGACGTTGAAGTAGAGGGTGCCGTCGGCAGTTGAGTTAAAGGTAGGCGAAACCCAATCCTGGTTTTTCAGCACACCTTTCACCAACTGGTAACCGGCAGCACGATTGGGAACAATATCGGCGTCGCTAATGACCCGAGTGTTCACCATCCCAAGAGGCCTGAAGATTCTCTCCTGCAGGAAATCACCGTAAAACTTGCCGGTGACCCTGTGGATCATGATTCCCAGCAGCAGGTAATTGGTGTTGCGATAATCCCATTTGTCTCCCGGCGGGAAATCCAAGGGGAACGACTCGACGATCTTGACCAGTTGCTCTTCGCTGTAGTCCGCACGCAGGTTGATGAGGCCACCGGGCCTGGTGTTCTCGGACTCGTACTCGGCGAGCCCGGAAGTATGGCTAAGCAGATTCCGAACCTTGATGCCTTGCCAACTCGCGGGAGCACTGGGAAAGTATTTCGTGACACTATCATCAAGACCGACTTTGCCTTCCTCCACGAGCATCATTACTGCCGCGGCAGTGAACTGTTTGCCAATCGATCCGGATTGGAAAACGGTTTCGGGTCTCACTGCGACGTTCAGTTCAACATTCGCCAGCCCATATCCTTGCGCTTTGACGACCTGGCCATCTTCGTAAACACCAAGTGCGAGGCCAGGAATATGCTGTTCCGCCATCGCTGACTCGACGTAATCGTCCACACGGTTCGGCGAGGTTGTTGCGGCAGCGGCAAAGAAACTTCCGCTGAGGACCACGGCAGTGAAAGCTGCGGATTTCGCGATGATGGGCTGCATTTGCTTCCGGATTAGCCGACTGTTCGGTAATACGATACATCTGACGGGCCGGGTACACCCTACTTTTCATTGATCGAACGAAAGCGAGTTGATTGCAAAGCTTTTTCCGAGCAGGTTTTCTGCGGTTGGTTTTAACCAGTCGCCCCAAAAAATACGGGACACCCTGTCGATCTCACGCCCCCTCGTTCGACTAACAAGTAGAAGCAAGAAAGACGAGGGTAGGGCGATGAAACACACATTCTTAGGACGCGCGAAATCAATCGCAGGAGCGGTCTTCATCGGGCTCGGCGTCTTTGTTTTGTATGAGAATCTTGATCGAGCCGCTAGCCAGTTGAGCTATCTATTTGGCCCTTCGGGGAGAACATTCGGGATAGTGCCCACAGTCATCCTGGCCGCTTTGCGTGTGTTGCAGGCGTACGCCTCTGATCACCAACGCTTTGTGCAGGGCTTGTTTCAGCATGCGTTGGTAACGCTGTGGCCGCTGCTGCTCGTCTTCGCGGGAACGGTATTGTCGCGGGATACCGACCCCGGCGATGCTGACACCCCTGCAAAAAAAGATCGTGGAATTGTCGATTTTACTATCCGTCGTTCGACATTAAAGTAGAAGGTTATCGCAGAATGAAAACTACTAAGGAGACACTACGATGCAATTCATGATGATAGTCAAACACCCCGAAAAGCAGGGCCCGCCGCCCCAGGCACTCATCGATGCGATTACAAAGATGAGTGAAGAGGCAGCCAAAGCCGGTACCATGCGCGGCAGCGGAGGGCTCGCCCCCACTGCTCAGGGCGCCCGCATCCGGCTCTCGAAAGGCAAGCTAACAGTGACCGATGGGCCTTTTGCCGAAGCCAAGGAGGTTGTCGGTGGCTATGCCCAGTTTGAGCTGAAATCGAAGGAGGAAGCGATCGAAGGGGCTCTGCGCTTCATGGAGCTTCACAAGAAGTATTGGCCGGAATGGGAAGGCGAGACCGAAGTTCGCCAGATGCTCGGGCCGGAAGGCTGCGCTCCGAACGTATAGGAACCGTCGCTGCAACGGTCGTCGCCAGAGGCGCGACGACCGACTTCCGCCAGACTCCGTCGGCGCGGTCAGAGTAAAATAGGTACCGCATTCGGAGGGGGATAAAGATGGTCCGACGGACAGCTGTTCCTTGCCTGCTAGCTTGCGTGTGTTTCCTGTTTTCTTCAGGGGAACCGGCGTTCAGTGATGAGCCCGCGCATGATCATGATGCCACCGAAAAGCTCGGCAACATTTCATTCCCTATCTCCTGCGCGCCCGATTCGCAGAAGCCCTTCGAACGCGGCGTCGCGCTCATGCATTCTTTCGGTTACGAAGAGGCCGAGGCCCAGTTCGTCGAAATCACGCAGAAGGATCCCACTTGCGCCATGGCGCACTGGGGCGTCGCGTTGAGCTTGTTCCATCAGATATGGGAACGCCCCGGCGAGCCGGTATTGAAGCACGGCTGGAACGAGATGGAACAGGCCCAGAAGCTCGACACCAAAACCGGCCGCGAGCGAGGCTTTATTTTCGCGCTTTCCGAGTTCTACCGCGACTACGGAACTCGCGACCACATGCAGCGGGTAACCGCCTATTCCGAGGCCATGGGTAAGCTCTACCAGCAGTATCCCAACGACCTTGAGGTGGGCGCGTTTTACGGCTTGTCGTTGTTGGCCGCTGAACCCCCGAACGACAAATCGCACGAGGCAAGAAAGAAAGCCGTCGCCGTGCTCAACCCACTCTTCCTGCGGCAGCCCGACCATCCTGGGTTGGCGCATTACATCATCCATGCCTGCGACTCGCCTGACATGGCTCCTTTGGGACTCGATGCCGCACGCCGCTATGCGGCCATCGCTTCCTCGTCCGCGCACGCCGTTCATATGCCCAGCCACATCTTTGCCCGGCTCGGTCTCTGGCAGGAAGACATCGACGCGAACCTGAAATCGGTGGCGATGGCTGATCCATCGCGCGAGATGTACATGCACGGGCATGAACTGCATGCCATGCATTTCCTCATCTACGCTTATCTGCAAACCGGACAAGACGACGCAGCCAAGCGCGAGTTGGACGATTCCAAGCGGATCATCGCCAGCGCTCCGAAGACTGGCGACGACGCGGGAATGCTTGAATACTTCGGCTTCGCCTCTGCCCATTTTCCAGCGATTTACGCATTGGAGATGCGCCACTGGTCCGACCTAGCCGCGCTTGAGCCCGCAGCCGGCGCGACCCCCGATCTCCAGAGAATCACCTACTGGGCTCGAACCATCGGCACAGCGCAACAGAACGACGTTGAAGCCACACGCAACAATGCCCAGAAGTTCGATGCGGCGGAGGAAGCGACGCGCAAGTCAAAGGACGCTTATGTTCTCGACGGCCCAGACTTCCCTCGCGGAGAAGTTCACGCCTGGCTGGCTTTTGCCGAAAAAAAGAACGACGACGCGTTGCGCCAGATGCGCGAAGTAGCCGATTTGCAGGACAAGGTGGGAAAACGCGAGGTCGACATTCCCCCGCGAGATGCTGGCCGACATGCTGCTCACGCTCAACCGGCCGCAGGAGGCCCTGACCGAATACCAGAGTGCTCTAAAAACCGACCCCAATCGCTTTAACGGACTCGCGGGCGCAGCACGCTCCGCCGAATTGGCGCACCAAACGGAAAAAGCGAATACCTACTACGCTCAGTTACTTAAGAACTGCAATGATGGAAGGAATTCCGATCGTCCCGAACTCGCCCGGGCAAAGACCATGGTGTCAAAGAACGGAATGTAGAAACTGTGTCCACCATTTGTGAAGCAGCTGGATCGCTTCTAGTAGGATAGTTCCTTCGGATGCCCAAGAAGCTGTCCCACTACGACCACACCGGACGAGCGAAGATGGTGGACGTTTCAGCCAAAGCCGAATCTCGGCGGACAGCTGCCGCCAGCGCCTTCGTCGCTATGAAGCCCTCGGTACTCGACGCGTTGCCTAAGAATCCCAAGGGTGATGCGTTCGAAGTGGCCCGCTTGGCGGGAATCATGGCCGCAAAACGTACTTCCGAACTGATTCCCATGTGCCATCCTTTGCCGCTGGCTCACGTTGATGTGACTCTGCGGCTGTGCAAGAATGGCGTCGCCATCGCTTCTCAAGTTACAACTACAGCCACAACCGGCGTGGAGATGGAAGCCCTGACCGCCGTAAGCATCGCCGCGCTTACCATGTACGATATGTGCAAGGCTCTCGACAAGGGAATCGAGATTCGCGAAATCGTGCTTGAGCGTAAGACTGGCGGAAAGAGCGGCGACTACGTCCGCTCCCGTAAGAAGAAATAGCTCCATGTCGAACAACGTCAAAGTCCTGCTGGTAGACGACAATCCCATGATCCTGGGAATGTTGCAGGGTGCGCTCACTCCGCTGGGCATGGTTTCGACCGCAAACGACGCAGCCGACGCCCTGCTCAAGGCAGTGGACGACCCTCCCGACCTGCTGGTGTGCGACTACCGCATGCCCGGCATGGACGGACGCCAACTGGTGGAGAAGCTCCGCAGCCGCCCGCGTACTGCTGGAGCCGCCATCATCCTGCTCGCCGCGAAGAGTGATATCGCCGAGAAACTGACTACTCCCGATCTGCCCATCGACGACTTCGTGGAGAAACCGTTTTTCCTGCGCGAGGCCACTCAACGCATCAAGCGGCTCATCGACAAGATTGCCCTGGAAAAGATGGCGAAAACAGCGCCTTCCGATGGCGTTCTCCGCGGTAGCCTGCTACAGATGAATGTGATTGACCTGGTTCAGTCGCTGGAAATGGGCCGCAAAAGCTGTGCGCTGACCCTGACCACCAAAGATGAAAAATGTGAAGTGTACTTCAAGGAAGGTCAGGTCACGCATGCCGCCTATGGTTCCCTAAATGGCGATCAGGCTGTCTTCAAAGTGCTGCGCTGGACCGATGGCAACTTCCAGGTAAATTTCGAAGGCAAGACAACCAAGCAGACCACCACCCTAAATACCCAAGGCTTGCTGATGGAGGGCCTGCGCCTGCTCGACGAATCGCAACGCGATGGCGGCAACGCGGCTGGCGAGGAAGAAGAAGATGTCCTCCTCGACTCCTGAAATGCTGACAGCAGCTGTCGTTACCGTCAGTGATTCCTGCTCCCGCGGCGAACGGATCGATCTCTCCGGCCCCGCTGTCGCCGACGTTCTAAAGAGACACAATTTCGTGATCGCCGGAACGGCGATCGTTCCTGACGAGCAACCTGCCATCGAGCAAACAATCCTGGCATGGGTGAATGGCGCCCGCCTGGTTGTAACCACGGGTGGGACCGGAATCGCCCCACGCGATGTGACTCCTGAAGCCACCCGCGCTGTCTGCGAACGTCTGCTCGAAGGCGTCGCCGAACGCATGCGTGCGGAAGGCGCGAAGAAAACCCCGTTGGCCGCGCTCAGCCGCGCCATCTGCGGAGTTCGCGGAAAATCTGTGATCCTGAACCTGCCGGGAAGCCCTTCGGGCGCCGCCCAATCGCTTGAATCAGTCGTCGAGCTGTTGCCGCACGCTTTGCAACTGCTCAGCGGAAACACGCAGCATGAGTAATCCGTTTTTCCTGTGACCTCCGTGTCCTCTGTGGTTAAGCCTTTGTCACCGGATCGACCAAATGGGCCAGCGATGCCCACCTTCACGTACACTGCTAGATTCAGACTTTGAAGACCATTAAACACATTCTTACCCGTTATACCGTCTTTCTATGGGCGCTGCTCAAGCCTCTGGGAGCTTGGGGCGTGCTGGCTGCTGCGGCCCTCGATGGCGGTTTCATCGGGCTTCCGGTAGACGCCGTGGTCGCAGGCTATGTCTACCAGGACCGCGCCCGTTTTCTGCTCTACGTCTTCATGGCCGCGACGGGATCGGCCCTCGGCAGCATCGTCATTTATGTGATCGGCTATACCGGTGGGGAGGAATTTCTCCGCAAGCGAATGTCAGCCGAGCGTTTCGAAAAGCTTCATGCCGCATTCAACCACCACCCCTTCTGGGCACTCATGTTCCCGGCTATGCTGCCGCCTCCCACGCCTTTCAAACTATTTGTGCTGGCAGCAGCGATTTCCGAGATGAGTTTTGTCCGCTTTCTGCTGGCTGTCTTCTGCGGACGCATCGTGCGTTTCTTGATCCTGGCCGTGCTGACAATCAAATTCGGCCCCGACGTAGTTCGCCTTACCGGCGAGCTTTTCGGGCATCACTACTACTGGATACTGGCTGCGGTCGTGATGGGGATGATTGTGTGGTTGGCTCTGCACAGAAAGAATCGGCGCAAGAATAAACCCACGGCGTAAAAAGCCGTGGGTCGCAATAACAATCAAGCTACGAAGTAGCGAAAGACTACGCTGCCGCCGTGTGATCTCCCGCCTTATCAAACATCCCGCTCAGCGCCTTCAACAACACGGGCGTGCCAAACATGGCAGCGGTAAAGAGCAGGTCGCCTTCGACCGCGTGCCGGAAGAACGGCAGCCCAGCCGCGTATGACATCATCACGCCGCTCAGGTTCTTGGGATACATATCCAGCCACGCCCAAGCTGTCAGATTGGTCAGCAGGAAGAACGAAACCGAACTGGCAAGCGCCGCACCCACAATCGGCAGCGGTCGGGCGTTATCGCGGAGCTTGGTCCCTAACCACAGCACACCCGCATACCAAGCAAAGCTGGCAAAGTGGTCCAGGGTAAAGGGATAGGAATAAACAACCTTGGTGAGCACGACATCAGAGGCAACCAGCAGCAGAAAGGGGATCCAAAGCTGGCGGCGGGATCCGCGAGCCCCGAAAAACAGCAGCGACCCCGTCACCGGAGTAAACATCCAGGGATGCGGAATGAACCGCACCGCCACTCCAAGTATCACAAAAATATAGGCCAGCATGAAGCCTCCTCACCGTCTCTGATTGTGGCTCGCCCAACCTACTCTGTCAAGCTGAGGCAGCACCTACTTTGCAGCCCCGATTGGGATTCGTTGAGTTCGTCTGCCAACACTCTCCGCTACCACATTCAGGTTGCGATCCAGTTCGACGCTCGCTCCTAGAACACCCCGGCCCGTGCTCCCAGGATAGGCGTAGCGCAGATCACGGAAGCGCACTAAATATCCCGCTGGCAGTTGCTCGGTTTCCGTCAGCGGATACTGTGCCCAATCCAGATAAACCCGCCCCAGATACGATCTCTTCGCCGCCACTGTCACCGGCGTCTCTTCTGGCTTGTAGTAAGTCTGCATCTCGCCGTTGGGATCGACCTCCGGAGTCAGAGACTCAACCATCATGACGGCAAAGAAGTTCTGCGCCTCAATCACGCCACTCCAATGAAACGGACTCCACCATTCGGGATAAGCGGAAACACGTGCGGGATTCTCACCTTGATAAGTACGTGCTTCAAGAGCATTCACAGCTCGCCGATGCTCGTAATCGCGCACTCCCCACAGCGCCACTAATCCGACCAGAGCCGCGGTCGCGCCCCAGCGGCCGCGCGGTCCCCGGCTGCGCACTCCCAATTCCTTGTCAATCAAGCCAAAGAATGCAGGCAGCACCAGCCCGCCAACCAGCAAGGCCAGGATCACCGGGTCCGCGATAAAGACGATGTCCCAGGAATACCACTTCTCGGAAAATGGCCAGAACGGACGCACTCCATAGTTGTTGGTGAAATCGAGAAGAATATGGGTTAGGCCAGCCAGGTAGGCGAACCCGAACAGCAGACCCCAGCGTGGCGGCAGCTTGGGATCTTTGATTTTTCTTCCCCGCAATCGCCAGATCAAATAGACAAAGCCCACCACCAGCGCTGAAACCAGCACCAACCCCAGAAACGAATGCGTGAATCCGCGATGATGGCCAAAGCCGAACACCGGCCCTTTTATGCTGTCGAATATATCGAGGTCTGGAGCTTCGGCGGCCAGGGTCATTGTAGCCGTGGCCAGGGCAGTCTTGCGATTAAATCCGGCTCGTCCTAGACAGGCGCCGGTCAGGAAGTGAGTTATGGGTTCCAAGGTTTGCGAAGCAGTATAGATGTAAACGTCAGCTTTGCCGATGCAGACTCTTCACTAAACTAGACGGCCGGAACCAGTATTGTCAGCGCGTCCGTGACCACGCTGATCTCTGCCGGAAGCATTCCCAGTAATTCTCCATCAGCTTCCACGAAAACACGGGACGATTCCGGTGCCAATGGGCGGCAATTCACGCGCGATGCGTGCGCCAGCTCGATCCCTGGGATCTGCCATTTCGCGCCCAAGAGCCCTCGCAACACATAACCCAAGTACGCCGCCCGGCTGTGCGTGTGAAACAGCACAAGCCGCAAATCATCGCGATCCAGCGACGCGCCCGGCGCCAGTTCCCGCAACACTCCTCCAAAATGCCTGATGCGCACCGCCAATAGTTGCGAAACCTCCGCACTCCGTGAAGGTTCTCCTTCCATCTCGATCACGAACTTTTCCATCTTGTGCGTAAGCCACAACCGGGTGGCCTTGGCATAGTAGGCCGCCATCCCCAGATGACGTTTCGCCATCGGATTCAACTTATAAAAAAGATGTGCGTCCACGCCGACTCCGGCAGTAACCGTGAAGTAGCGCGCGTTCTTTCCTCCTTGGAAGTCCTGGTAACCAACGCGGCCCACGGCAATCCGGCGAGGCTTCGCAGTTAGAGCGGCCTGCGCTGCGCCCATCGGAGAAAGCGATAACCCGATATCGTTCGCCAGCGAATTCGCCGTCCCGAGCGGAATCACCCCTAAGGCGGCGTCGCTTCCGACCAACCCCTGCAACACGTCGTGCACCGTGCCATCCCCGCCACAGGCAAAGATAGTGTCGCAACCGTCGTGGATCGCCTGCCGCACCTGCTCGGCAGCATCACTCGGACCTGCCGTTGCGACCGACGCCGCCTCCACTCCGCCTGCCCGCAGCACCGCCTGCGCACTCTCCACGTCGTTGATACGCCGCCCGCGACGGCGGCCGGAAAGCGGGTTGTAGAGCAGCAAAGCCTTGTGCATGGTTGTAGGCGCGGGCGTCCTTGCCCGTGCAAGAAGCGAACAAATCCTACGCCTTTCCTCTCGATCCCCACTCCCACATGCCAAACATCGCCTTCTGCGGCAGTGGATGCCCAACTTGCCGCGCCAGCATGCAAATCTGACCGCGATGATGAGCATCGTGCGCGATGAGGTACCCAAAGAATCCCGCCACGTCCGGCTTGAAGCCCTTCACTCGGCCGTCGCCTTCCATCGCCGATTTGAGCACCGCGCTCAGCGCTGCCCGGCTCTGCTCCAGCCCCTTCAAAGCCTGCACCGGAGTCACGCTGCTTCGGTCAAGCTGTTCCGGAATCTTGCTCCCATTGGCGGCCGCCTTCAACCACATCACCCGCACGTTGTGGATGTGGGCCACGATCGCCGCGACTGTTCGGCCTTTCCCCTCGGGCGGCTCCGCTCTCCAGGCCTCCGCCGGGAGATTTTCAATCATGTATTGATTAATGCGGTCATTGGTGTCGAATGCGGTGAGCAAAGATTCAGGAAGAGTGAAGGTGACTGCGGCGGATTTAGCCATCGAAGGTCTCCAGAACTGAGGATTGTAGCTTATCGTAAGCGGGTTTCTCCGCGTTCTCTGTGCAGCCCTCAGCGCCCTCAGCGTTTGAAGATCTCGCCTATAATTTCTCCCATGCCTGCGGCCAAGAATAAAGATGTTGAGAAGAAAATCGAAACTCTCCGCGACAAAATCCGGCATCACGAATACCGTTACTACGCTCTTGACGACCCCGAAATCTCCGACACTGAATTCGATCAGATCATGAACGAGCTGAAGAAGCTCGAAACTGAACACCCTGCGCTCATCACCCCGGATTCTCCCACTCAGCGGGTTGGTGGCCAGCCGCGCGAAGGCGTGGTCAAGGCGCCCCACTCCTCGCCCATGTTGTCACTCGATAACACCTATAACGTGGACGATTTGCGCGACTGGGAGCGGCGCGTCCACGAGCTCAGCGGCCGCAAGGACATTGACTACGTCTGCGAACTTAAGCTCGACGGCATGTCGCTGGCGCTGATCTATGAGAATGGTAAGCTGGTGCGCGGCATCACGCGCGGTGATGGCACCATCGGCGAGGACGTCACCTTGAATGTGCGCACCGTCCGTTCCGTTCCGCTTTCTATTTCCAAAGACAAGCTGAAAGCCTCCGGCATTCCCGGGGACTTCGAGGTTCGTGGCGAGATGCTCATGCCCATCGCTGCCTTCAAAAGAATGAACGAGGAACGGGAAGAAAAAGGTTTGTCACTGTTCGCCAATCCGCGCAATGCGACCGCCGGAACCGTCCGTCAACTCGACGCCAGCATCACTGCACAACGACGCCTGGATTACTTTTCCTACGCGCTGCTCAAAGACGGCCGCACATATTTCGACCGTCATTGGAAGACTCTCGACGCCCTCGACACTGCCGGCTTCAAAGTGAACTCCAGCCGCAAACTCGCCAAAGATTTCGACGAAGTCTGGAAATTCATCGAGCAGCAGGAGACCCGCCGCGAGAAGTTGCCCTATGAAATCGATGGCATCGTGGTAAAAGTCGATCGCACTTCATTCCAGGATGAACTTGGCTACACCGGCAAAGCGCCGCGGTGGGCCATCGCCTACAAATACGCCGCGCGTTCCGGCATCACGCAGATCGAAGACATTCTGGTCCAGGTCGGCCGAACCGGGAAACTCACGCCCGTTGCGGCTTTGAAGCCGGTCCCCATCGGCGGCACCACCGTCAGCCGAGCCACGCTGCACAACATGGACGAGATCGAGCGTTTGGGCGTGAAGATTGGCGATTTCGTTGAGGTCGAGCGCGGCGGCGATGTCATCCCCAAAGTCACGCGCGTCATCAAGGACAAGCAACATCCACGCGGCCACAAGCTGTTTCACATGCCGGAGAAGTGTCCAGTGTGCGGTACGCATGTCGTGCGCACTGAGGGCGAAGTCGACTATCGCTGCGTGAATGCCAACTGTCCGGCCAAACTTCGTGAGACCATCCTGCACTTCGCCTCGCGCGGAGTCATGAACATCGAGGGTATGGGCGACGCGCTGGTCAATCAGCTGACCGAGCGCGGACTGGTCAAGAATGTCGCCGACATTTACAAGCTCACCAAGGACAATCTGCTCTCGCTCGAACGCATGGGCGATAAGTCGGCGCAGAACGTGCTCGACGAGATCGAAGCGTCCAAGAAGCTGCCGCTGGAGCGTGTGATTTACGGTCTCGGTATTCGCATGGTCGGAGAACGCACCGCGCAATTTCTCGCCGAGCATTTCGGATCGATGGACGCGCTTATCAACGCGAGCGAAGAAGAATTGCAAAACGTCAACGAGGTCGGTCCTCGCATCGCCAATAGCATCGTCGAATTCTTCCGTGAGCCCAGCAATCGCAAATTGATCGACCGCCTCCGGGCCTCTGGACTGACTTTCACCGGCAAGAAGAAAGAGCGTGGCACCAAACTCGCCGGAAAGACTTTTGTTCTAACTGGTACGCTTACCCGACCTCGCGACCTGGTAAAAAAAGCGCTCGAAGACGCTGGTGGACGCGTGGCTGGTTCTGTCAGTAAAAAGACCGATTACGTCGTCGCCGGAGCCGATGCCGGCTCCAAACTGGATAAAGCCAACGAGTTAGGCGTTCGCGTGATCAGCGAGAAAGAAATGGAAGAACTACTACAAGGCTAGTTGTTATGTCAGGTGGGCCGGCCTCCACAAAACTTTACTCTCTTTTGACATTTTTCTGACAATCCACAGCCCTGTATCCAACTATCCTTGTGAGGTGTTTTGCTGGCCACTCCCCTCGCCGGCTAAGCCTCGTGCCGAATCAGGCTTTATTGACCGACCCTGGGATCACCGAGGCAATTCGCTGACTTTTTATGAGAGTTGGCGCACTGGGAGCATCGCGGCTCATCACTGGGCATTCGATTGTGCGCCTACGTCGCGGCGTTCATCCTGGGTGGGGTTCCTGTGCCCTTCGAATCCCCGCTCAGGGTGACACCGCTGATTGCAGCGCACCCTTGATCCTCTCGTAGGTGATGTCCAGCGTTTCCGGCAGGATCCGCGTCTCCCCCACCACCGACATAAAGTTCGAATCCGCCATCCAGCGCGGCAGCACGTGCATGTGGATGTGCCCCGCCACTCCTGCTCCCGCCGCTTTGCCAATGTTCATCCCCAGATTCACTCCGTCCGGTTTGTAGAGCTGGCGCAACACCTGCTCTATCCTCTGAGAAAGCTCCATCATTTCGTGGGCAGCATCGAGGGGAAGCTTTTGCAGCTCGTCTAGATGGGCAAATGGCATTACCATCACGTGTCCGGGAGTGTAGGGATAGGTATTCAGCACGATGTAGCAGTTCTTTGCCGCGGTAAACGATGCGGGCCCGCACATCGTCTCCTAGCTTTGGCAGGTCGCAGAAGATGCAGCCAGAGGTCTTTTCCGCCGTGGAGACGTAGGCGTAGCGCCAGGGAGTCCAGAGATAGTCCATCGCAGGGCAGAGTAGCAGATGGCGCGAAGTTTCGGAAACCGGGGATTTACGCCCATTTTAACGGGTTTTAACCCTCCTTTAACACACCCCAAATTTCCTCGATATTTGGGGTTTGACACTCTTCGGAAGCGGTTGCTATAGTCGAAGAGTTCCCTTAGGACGCGGGTTAGCTTTTTAGAAACGTCCGACCGCTGGGATTGTCAACAGTCCGTTCGCCAGGACGGGCTCAACACAACCTAAGACTCACGCCAGCAGTCTGCTAAGCAAGCCCCGTATCCTTCGCACTCAAGCGTGCGATTTGACCAGAGAGGCCATGACTTTGTTCGACGACAACATCCCCCACAACCCGGAATCCTCAACCTCAACCATGACTGAACCCGTTACCACTTCGGCCGACGACTCCACGGCGGAAGTCGCGCTGGATGCCACAACTCAGCGCTCGGACGACAAACCGCCAGCTTCCGGCAGTGACGATTTTGCCTCTGCCCTGGAGAGCTTCACCACCGAGACCGAAGAGGCCAAGGGCGAGGACAAAGTGCTCAAGGGCACGGTGCTCAAGCTCACCCCCACCCACGTGGTGGTGGATATCGGCGCCAAGTCCGAGGGTATGCTGCCGCTCTCCGAAGTGCTGGATCACGAGGGCAAGCCCCGGTTCCAACCGGGTGACGAAATTGCCGTGATGCGGGACAAGGGCGAGGCCGAGGAAGGCTACATCAATCTCTCGCACCAGAAGGCGCAGAAAGATTCGCTCCTGGGATGAAATTGAAAAGGCGTACAACGAGAAGAAGCCGATCCAGGCGGTCGTGGTCGAGCGCATCAAAGGCGGACTTACGGTCGATATTATGGGCGCCCGCGCGTTTCTGCCGGGTTCACAAGCCGACCTGCGCCGCACTCGCAACCTGGACGCGGCCAAGGGCCAGGTACTCGAAGTTGCCATCATCAAGCTGAACAAGAAGCGCGGCAATATTGTGGTTTCCCGCAAGCAGGTGATGGAGGAAGAACAGGGCGAGAAGCGCTCCAAGACTTTGGAGCACCTGCGAAGAGGGCACCACGCTGACCGGCGTGGTCAAGAACCTTACCGACTACGGCGCTTTCGTTGACCTCGGCGGCATCGACGGCCTGCTGCACATTACCGATATGTCCTGGGGGCGGCTGACCCATCCTCGCGATCTGGTCAACGTCGGCGACACCATTCACGTGAAGGTGCTGAAGTACGACAAAGAGAAGCAGCGGGTCTCGCTGGGATTCAAGCAGCTTACGCCCGATCCCTGGCTGGATGCTGAGCACCGCTATCCGGTGGACGCCCACGTCAGCGGTCGCGTCATCAGCGTGACCGACTACGGCGCGTTTGTGGAATTGGAGCAGGGTATTGAAGGCCTGGTCCACGTCAGCGAAATGACCTGGTCCAAGCGCATGAAGCATCCCTCGAAGCTGGTCAATGTGGGCGATCACGTGGAATGCGTGGTGCTGAGTGTGACTCCGGCGGAGCGTCGCATCTCTCTTGGGCATGCGGCAGCTGGCGTCCAACCCCTGGGATGCTCTGCATGAGAAGTATCCGGTGGGCGCGCAGGTCGAAGGCCGGGTGCGCAACCTGACCGATTTTGGCGCCTTCATTGAAATCGAGGATGGAATTGACGGGCTGGTCCACGTCAGCAACCTGAGCTGGACCAAGCGGGTGAAACATCCTTCAGAGGTCCTCAAGAAGGGGGACCGGGTGAAAGCCGTAGTGCTGGCCATTGAGCCGGATAAACGCCGTCTCTCGCTCGGCGTCAAACAGTTGCAGCCGGACGTTTGGGAAGCTTTCTTCGAGAAGCATCACGTAGGCGACGTGATGCACGGCAAGGTTCTGCGCGTGGCCAGCTTTGGAGCGTTTGTGGAGATCGCCGAAGGCATTGAAGGGTCTCTGCCATAACTCGGAAGCGGTGGACGGCAATGGTCAGCCGCTGACACTCGAACCCGGCCAGGAGCACGACTTCAAGATCATCAAGATGCATCCGGAAGAGAAGAAAGTCGGGCTCAGCATCAAGGCAGTCGGCGAAGAAGCAACGCACAAGGAAGTGGAAGCCTACAAGCATCCCGTTTCCAGTACGGGTGGTTCCACCATCGGCGAGCTTATGTCGTGGAAGCGCGCCGGCAACGAGAACAACTAAGGACGAGATAGCGGCACCGGCAAACCCGGCCACAGATAAAAGCAAATGCAAGGCCGTCCAGAAATGGCGGTCCGTTCCGTGGTCGTGTTCTCTTACTTCAATAACCCAAACACTCCGACTCCATTGATCGTTCCCACGTAGACCTTGCCATTCACTACGGTCGGAACAATGAATTTGTTGCCCTCGCTCAATTCATCTCGATCATTGGCAGCCTGGCTGCTGTTGTAAAGCTCGTTGGAAAGGTTAGTCGCATCGTAGGCGTGCAGCAACGCGGGATCGTCATTTTCCGCAGCCCACAGTATGGCGTTGCTGGCGCCGTTGGCGGAGATGCTCGGCGTCGCCCCCGGATACGGGAACTTGTGGCTAGTGCTCGAACTGGGAGATGTCGCCAGCCGCGCCTGGCTGATGGCAAAGGCTTTGATCTGATCCGCTACCGCTCCGTAGTACAGCGTGTTGTTGAAGTATGCCGGCATGGAGTAAACACAGCGGCCGGAAAAGCTGCTGAGACCTGCTGGTAGATGTTGTTCGACGTAGGATTGAATCCTCCCATCGCGTCCCGGTCGACAACGTATATGTTCCTGTCTTTACCGGCGCCGACGGCGAGGTGCCGTACTTTGCCCGCGCTGTCTCTAAATCGGGCAACACCAGCGCCCCTCCCGATCCCAGGTCCTGGTCCGCACGATTTTCGGGCGCCTGATTGAACATCTCGAAATAATCCGCAACCGCCAATTGCTTGTTGTTGGTCGAGATCTTCAGAAATGCATTTCCGTAATCGCCCTGGCTGGGAAACCCCTGGGCATCGAGTGCAGTATCAAAGACGCCGTTGGCATCCAGCAGATAGATGTTGCCGCTGTTGTCAGCCGCCGGCCCCGGCCCAGCCATCCAGATCGCACCTTCACTGCCGTTCGGAGTTACGTTTAAAACGCTCACCTGGGCCAACGTTTTCTGGTCGTAGCCGATCATCCAGCCGGTGTACGGACGATGGTCGCAATGCGACGTCCATGCCGTATACACGATTCCATTGACAAGCAGCAAGCCCGCCCGCTCTTCGTATTGCCCGGGAGCAAAGACAACGCTGCCTCCTGAGCTGTTGTCCCCATTCCCTGGAAAAACCGCTTGAATTTCCTTCGGGCCGCCGAACTGTTCTGCGCCGGTTGTGACGTCCAGCGCATGAAGGCGCTGATGAAATTTCCTGCGCCGTCCTTCGACATAGCCACTACATAAATGGTGCCATGCGGGCCGGCGGAAGGATCAATCACCGGCGTCGCGGTCACGCCAATCTCCGGTATCACCTGCGAACAACTGCGGTCGTCACTGGGCTTCTCGCCTGAAAGCAAAGTCGATATCTGCCACAGGACTGAACCGGTGTCAGCGTCCAACCCGTAAACCGTACCATGCTCACTCGCCACGTATAGGATGTTGTGCTTGCCATGGCTGGGAGTATTCACGTTCGGCAGATAGAGCGGCTGGGCATCCACCTTGCCATCGGTTGGGATCACGAACAACTTACCGAAACTGGAGGACTTTACATTGGCCGGAGTCAGATGGTTTCATTCAGATTCTGGCCGGTACGAGCATTGTCATTGTGGTAAGTGACTACGGCGTTTGCCGCTGTCGTTCCCGAGGACGGTTGTGGGGGCGGGGGTTGCTTCCGATGGCTCCGGTGGATTGCTTCCACAACTTGCCAGAGACAACCCGGCGAAATCGCCACCACGACCGCAACTGCCAGACCGTATTGCAGCCAATACGCGCGTCTGAAAGCTATGACAGGGATATTTGAGGGTGGATGCAAGACTGGTACTCCTTGAGGAATCGACCTACTTGGTATCAATTCTCAGTACGATATTGATTTGTTTGTGATCGTCGAACTGGCTCACTGCCTTGGTATCGCTCTTCTGCCCCTTGTATTGCGCGTATATCTCAAAATCGACGTTGGTGGCAAGATCAGGGAAGCGGTAGGTGCCATCGGGACCCACAATGTAAGTCTTCACTGCGCGCGTGCGGGTGTTGGAAAGATACACCACGGCATCGACCACCGGGTTGTCTCGTTTGTCCAGAACCTTGCCGGTAAGCATGCGGCCGACGATCTGGTCTTTGTCTTTCGGAGGATTCGGACTTGCTGCCGCAACCGAAATGGCAAATGCTCCGGTGAAAAGTAATGTCCCGAGCAGCATCGCAGCTCGCTTCTTCATGCCGAGTTCCTCCACCCGCCGAGATACGTTGCTCTCATTTTAGATGTAACCCGGTATCCACGCGTTCATCGTAATCCACGTGGATCGTCACCGTAGATTTATAACCCTTCAAATCCGCCCAAGCCACATAGTCTGCCTTGCCTGCTGGCACCCGCTGGCCAAACTCTCCATGGTGGTCTGAATAAACCTCCCAGCGGGCTTTCTTCTCGTTCTCGCGCCGAATCTTGACCTTGACTCCATAAACCGGCTTGTCGTCAGGGCCCCATACGGTTCCGACAATCACCGCGTAGGGTTTCTCGTCACTGTTTCTCTGCACCAAGAGATCGCTGGCAGAAGCTTCCGCGAGAAACAGACTGAGGGCTGCAATCAGAAGGGATAATATCGCGATTCGTGCCCAACCCCGAGAAAAAGCTGGGAAGTGCCGCTCGCGCGAACTAAGAGTAATCACCGTCTTCCGTTTCCTCTTCTTCGTCGTCCTCCTCGTACTTTGCCTCTTCCACCGACTTCAGGGCGATGGGGCTGACGGTCACCACCTCAAAGTCCGTGCCACATTCCGGACAGGACACGACTTCCCCTTCATCGACTCCGTCCTCATCGATATCCAGGTTATGCTCGCACTCGGGACACAACACCATAATTCCCCTCCGTTCTATTAGGACGCACTGATAATATTTAATGCTCTTGCAGCGCAGGTCAAGTACTTGGCTTTCAAAATCTGTCTTGACCCCCAAGCTCGGATATGATGCAGAATCTAGGCCTTGGGACTCTTCAAACTTCCTGGTGGATTTGCAGGTGCTAGACTAGGCTGAGAATTGACTCTTGAGATCTGACAACAGTTTTTATGCCCTCTGGACGTACCCTCTCGTTAAGCTTCCCGCCCTTCACTCCCTGGGTGAAGAGAATCGTCATTGCCTGCGTAGGGATCTATTTTTTGCAAGTGGTGCTGGGGGCTTTCTCGCCTGAGACCGCGAGTTATCTCATTACCTTCGGCGCGCTGATTCCGGCGGCTGTCGTCCATGGATGGATTTGGCAACTCGTCACCTACTCATTCCTGCACGCCAGTGTAGGTCATGTCCTTATCAATATGCTGATGTTATGGATGTTCGGCGCGCAACAGGAGCAGGACTGGGGATCGAAGAAATTCTTGGAGTTTTACCTGTTCTGCGTGGTGGGTGCGGCTTTTACCACCATCGCCGTGGCGTACTGGCCAACCACGGTATCCCACATTGGAATCCCCACCATCGGAGCCTCTGGAGGCGTCTACGGCATCCTTGCTGCATTCGGCCTGCTTTACGGCGACCGCGAAATCTTCATGTTCCCCCTTCCCTTCATGATGAAAGCCAAGTACATGGTGCTCATCATGGTCTTCCTGGTCGTGATCGCGACTTTTCAGCCTTCGCAGGGTGTGGCTAATTTTGCCCACCTCGGCGGTCTGCTTTTCGGATTCCTCTACATCAAGTTCATGCCCCGACGCGGCTTGACGTTCGGCGCCTCCGAGCAATATTTCAATCTTCGCAATTCCTACTATCGCTGGAAGCGCCGTCGCGCGGCGCGCAAATTCGAAGTCTACATGAGCAAGCATGACCGCAAAGTGACCTTCGACGAACATGGCAACTACGTTCCCCCGGACGAGGATAAGAAGAACGGTGGCTCGAAATCCGGCTGGGTAAATTAGAGCCGCAGATTTCGCAGGTTAACGCAGATCAATGACAAAATTATCGTTCCGGAGCCGTTCTGTGGTTAACCTGTTTTATGCTAAGAGTTTCTGAAACGCTTCAACGATCTGTCCCGGCAATTCCTCGCGCCTCGCCTTCCCTTTAAATCCCAGATCGTGACCCGCGCCCTCCACCGTTAGCAGCGCCGTTTTCGCTGGAATCAGCCTTCGGGCCACGTCCAGCTCCTCGATTGTTCCGAACGGATCACGTGTTCCGTGGACAAAAAGAACTGGCACGCGCAGAGCAGGCAAGTGTTGGGTGCGCAGCCGATCTGGTTTACCCGGCGGATGCAGAGGATACGAGCACAGCAACAGGCCTTCCACCAGCCCGGTCTGTTCTGCGCACAGCATGCTGGCCTGGCGCCCACCGTAAGAATGGCCACCCAAGAAAACTTGCCCCGGAACCAGCTTCTTCAACGCGCTCACAGCATTCGCCAAACCATGGCGGTCACGGACGGCGTCGCCCGGACGGGGCGGCCCGTACGGCCGCGCCTGGCGGTACGGTAGATCACAGCGCAGCACTGCGAAACTGGCGCTCGCCAATGTCTCTGCTAAAGCCACCAGCAGAGGCGCCCGCGAGTTCGATCCCGCTCCGTGGGTCAGCACAAATCCATTCTGCGGTGAATCCGGGCGGTGTAGAAACCCGCGCACCGGTGGATCAATCGAGGTGTCAGCGAAGGTTTCCACGGCGGCCGCAGGCGGCATCGGCTAAGCTCCTACCTGTTCCAACGTCTCCATCACACTCACGGTTCGGATTTCCTGCGCCAGCTTCGCCCAGCAGCGTAGCACGTCGGAATCTTCGAGAGCCGCTCGCCGCGCTTCTTCTGACCGCCAATAGCGCAGCAGGATGTATTGACCCGACTTCACGTCCCGATAGACCGAATCCCGGCTGTATCCAGCTTTCGCGAGCGCTGCGCCCAACTCACGCACGGTGGCGAGAGCAGCCTCCGTGCTCCCGGGAAGTGGCTCAAAGATCGCAATGGATAATATTTCGGCCATGGTTTCGGATCAACGCTTCCTTCGCGTGACGCGATGCTTCTTCTTAGGCAAACCAGGCGAGGGAATCGTCCCCGCCTCCTCCGCTGTTACTACGTGCAGCCGCAAAAAGTTGGTCGATCCGGACGCCATCTGCGTGCCTGCCACCACTGCCAATACGTCTCCGGCCTGCAGTCGTCCGCGGTGAAGCAGTGCCTGTTCGGCCGCCATTAGCATATCGTCTCCGCTATGGGCGGGTGGTTGCACCAGCGGATGAACCCCCCACAGCAGGTTCATTCGATTGCACACCGCCGGAACATAGCTGAGGGCGAAGATGGGGGCCCTGGGACGATATTTCGAGATCATGCGCGCGGTGTTGCCGGTCTCCGTAAAGACCGCGATCGCGCCCATGGGAAGGTCCTCGGCAGCATGCGCTACCGCTTCGCAAATGGTTTCCGCCACGCCGAGCGAATGTTTCTCACGGCGGCGGCGAGGGAAATCCCGCACATTCTGCTCCGCTTCCACCGCAATCCGCGCCATCATGGTGACCGCCTCGCGCGGATAGCGTCCGCTGGCGGTTTCCGCCGAAAGCATCACCGCATCCGTGCCATCAAAAATCGCATTGGCTACGTCGCTGGCTTCCGCCCTTGTGGGACGCGGGTTTTCGACCATCGACTCCAGCATCTGGGTCGCCGTGATTACCGGCTTCCGCCAGTCCGACGCCCGGCGGATGATGTGCTTCTGAATGATCGGCACCTTTTCCGGAGGCATCTCCACGCCCAGGTCTCCGCGCGCCACCATCACTCCATCGGTTACTTCCAGAATTTCTTCCAGGTGTTCTAGCGCCTGCGGCTTTTCAAGTTTCGCGATCACCGGCACGTCGCTGCCATGGGCCGCAATCAGCTGTTTGGCGGTGCCCACATCTGCGCCGGAACGTACAAATGACACCGCAATCATGTCCACACCATGTTTCAGACCGAACTCCAGATCGGCCCGGTCTTTTTCCGTCAAGGCAGGGATAGAAAGCGCAATCCCCGGCAAATTGATGCCTTTATGTTCGCCTAGCGGGCCGCCATTGATGACCTCGCATTCCACATCGCTGCCGCGCACGCGGCTGACTCGCAACTCAATCAGCCCATCGGACAGCAGGATGCGCGCGCCGGATCCGACTTCACCCGCCAATCCGCGAAACGTAGTCGAAATCATCGTAGCCGTGCCCTCGATCTCACGAGGAGTGATCGTGACTTTCGATCCTGCCTTGAGCGTGACGTGAGTGTGCCCTTTGAGCTCTCCCGTGCGAATCTTGGGGCCTTGCAGGTCCTGCAAAATACAGATGGTACGGTCTTCCTTCTCCGCTGCGCGTCGCAGGCGCTCGATCACCCGCCCGTGTTCCTCGTGTGTGCCGTGAGAAAAGTTCAGCCGGGCCACGTCCATGCCCAGGCGCATCAGGTCGCGCAGAATCAACTCTGAGCTACACGATGGCCCCACCGTACAGATAATCTTGGCGCGGCGGACGCTCTCGGCCCGCACCCCCACGCCGACACTCTCCGAGCGATTGCCTTTCCCCAAAGTGCTCCCCTATCAGTTTTTCGGTGACATCATTATTGTATATGGCGGGAGATAGAGGTTTCTATTCTCGAAGGTGTCGCACGTCTCAAGACGCAGTTCGTTGACGGTACAGCGTAGAGTCGACCTGCTCCGTCATCGCCTCAAGATTCAGGGAGCGTTCCAAGAAGTCCTGAATCGTCTCGCAGACAAGGCGTGCATTGGCTAGCACATTGTGATATTGCACCCGGCACATTGGAAGCCTGGCCTCACCTTTGCTCTTGAGCCAGGAGTTGACCTGGTTCAAGTGGGCTTGCAACGCGGCGAACAGCACGCTGTCTGCTAGCTTTGGACCTGAAGTTCCGCGACGGCGAATCATCTCCGCCTGAGACGCGACTACTTCGGCCAGCGGACGCTCCATGAAGATGATTCGATACTCGTGGCCGGCAGGAAGCGCGAAAAGCAATTGCGAAATGACCTTGACCACCTTGTCTTCCGCTTCCGCGATGCAAGCGGGTTGCTGCGGCAACAACTTGATACGCTCCCACTCTAGGTATCCGCGAGGATTGTCGGCATCGGCCACGCGCTCGCCATCACTTAGGACAGGAATTCCCCCGGCGGCGAGCATCTGCATCATGAGGGACGTACCGGAACGCGGCAGTCCCGAAACAATCGTAATCACTTGCCGGGAGCAGGCGCAGAATTTTGTGCGACCACCTGACTTGCCCGCCAAGCTGCCAGACCGGTAGCACCTTGTGCCAGCTGTCCCAAGCTAGGATTAGAAGCCGGTGCCTCGCCCAGAGCTGCCGGATCCATTTCCGCGGGTTCATCAAACGTTCCGTGTTCGAGACCTGTAATAATCCCACGATTCGGAACCGTCTCGTAGGCATAGCCCGTCAACGTGGCAGTAATCGCGAGCTGATCCGCATGGACCGTGATGCGGGCCCAGCCGTAGTGCACCTCGCCGCCAGCCGTGAACTTCAATCCCAGATAAGGACCTGCGAACTCTCGCCCCTTGCCCCAATCGCCAATGGAGTTGTAGGAAAAGTGGTCACTATAGCTGTACATAAAATTCGCGGAATCCATGACCATGGGTGCCGATTCGAGCTTTCTTTCAGGGCCCATGACTACGCCCCAGGGTACTGGGGCAGCCACTTCCTCGACCCGGTTCTTTCTCTCTTTCTTTTTCTCTCTCTTGAGGCGCAGCCGGCTTGAATGATGCGAAGCCGCAGTGATTTCCCAGATTGCGTTTCCAGCTTGCGCAGGATTTACCTTGAGCGAGGCATGTTCGAAGAACGTACATACGGTGCAGGATTTGCCTATACCATCACCGCCAAGATAGTTATTGCTCAATTCGAAATCCACCGTGCCGTCGTTGTTGAGATCCAACGCCACCGGAGTGTTAATCAGAAGTGGTGTGTTCGCAGGCGTATACACCACTTCGGCATCGGCCGGCCGCACCCCGGCCAGCATTCCCACACCGGCAGCGCTGGCCGCCGCCACATAGGCCACGAGGCCCTTGTTTAGCTTCGCGTTGAGTGAGGCGGGTGTTCTGGTCGGACTTCCGCTTTGCGACTCTGGATGTGTCATTCTGTCCTCTCTCAACATAGGTACTGAAGAAGCCAGGTCGGATTGCGCTATTGAATCTTCGAAGCCGCTCTTCCTAGTGCGCCCAGGGCGAGCTGGCCTAAGCTGGCCGGCTGAGGTTCGGGTGACTTCAGTTCTGATGGATTCACCTGCACCTCGCCAGCGTCAAACGAGCCATGGGTTACGCCGGTGATAATCGGACGATTGGCTATGGTCTCGTAGGCATAGCCCGTCAACGTGGCAGTGATCGTAAGTTGATTCACCTGGACCTTGATGCGAGCCCAGCCGTAGTGAACCTCGCCGCCGGTGGTGAATCTCAATCCCAGATAAGGACCCGCGAACTCTCGATTCTCGCCCCATGGACCAAATGTTTTGGACGAGGCGAACCCAAAAATCGTGCCACTAAATATGTCCGAATGCATGACTGTGGGAGCGGCTTGAAGCTTTCTTTCAGGACCAACGACCACGCCCCAAGGCACTGGGGCAGCAGCCGCCCGGACGTCTTTTTTCGTTTTTCGGCGTGAGTCGCCTGAATGGTGGGAGGCCACGTTGATGAACCAAATGGCGTTGTCCGCCCCCTCCGGAGTCACCTTAAGAGTGGCGTCCGCGCCGAAGCTGCAATCATTAGTGCAGCTCTTGCGAGCAAAGCCGCGATAGATATTGCTCAGTTCGAAATCGACAATACCGTCGTTGTTGAGATCCAACGCCACTGGAGTGTTTATCAGAATTGGCGTGTTCGCAGGCGTATAAACCACCTCCGCATCGGCAGGCTGCGCTCCAGCCAGCAATCCCACGCCGGTGGCGCTGGCAGCAGCTACATAGGAAACCAACCTCGTGTTTAGTTTTGTGCTGAGGGTTGCGGGGGTTCGTGTGGAATTTCCGCTTTGCGGCTCTGAACGCATCATTTCCATCCTCCATCTTTCAAGAAATGCGGAAGCCTCGCTTTCCAGGGAGCTTGGAATTCGGGTTGGCCGCGTAGCATATCGTCCCGGCTGAGGCGTGTCAATATGGCCAAAAGTCCCGTGCCCGTTTTACCCGGTCGTCGATTCTTACTGTTTACGAATCGATTTTCCGGTTGCGCCCAGAGCCAGACTCCCCAGGCTGACCGGCCGCGAAGCGGTTGTCGTATTAAGCTCCGCTGGAGTCATTCCCGACGGTTCACGATTCGAACCGGGCGCATTGATAGCCTGCACCGGAATCGGCGCAACTCCAGCGACGATCGGCATGTCAGGAACCGACTCATACGCATAACCAGTCAACGTAGCTGATGGGACACAGGTGCCCCCTCTTGCGTTCGTGGACGGCTCGGGGAAGCCCATGGTGTTTATTCGCGCCCACCCGTAATGTGTCTGGCCGTCGATCTCGAACTTGACGCCCAGATAGCGATCTCTCACGTTACGCCATGGGCCCTTACTGCTGCTAAATGTGGGATGACTGTCAGAGCGGCCATCTCTGCAGCTCGCCATTTTCCCGTAAGTCGCGAACTGGTCTTCTGATCCGATGATCTTGCCTGCAAACGCCGCAGAAAGAAATTGCTGAGATCCCAACATCGCCAGGTCTAGTTTCGTCGCCCCAGAGCCAAGAATCTCCCCTGACCCTCCCGAACTCACGCCAGAACCGTAAATGGTTACATACAGGTCAATTATCCCGTCATGATTGAAATCAATTCCGAGAGAATGATCTTCGGTGAGCGTCCGATTAGCTGGCGTGTAAACCACTTCGGCATCGGCGGGTATCACGCAAGCCAGGCCCCCCACGCCAGCGGCGCTGGCCGCCGCCACATACGCCACGAGGCCTTTATTCAGTTTCGCGCTGAGCGAAGCGGCTGTTCGTTTGGGCTTTTCGCTTTGCGACCCTAGACTGATCATTCCTGTCCTCCTTGTTACGTACTAACTTGTTACGTACTAAGAGCCCGCAGATCTGGGATTTGCAGTAGCCGGAAGCATAGTTGTCCACTCCACGGGTTGTCAATGTGGACTTAAAGTCCTCTTACGATGCTTGCGACCGCTGTTCCCGCCGACGTTTCAACTGTAAGTAGATTCCCCGATGCCGCGCAGCTTTTTCCGGATCACCGCCCGGCTGTGTACACAGCGTCGCCAGGTAACGATGTGCCGCAAGCAGGCCGGGCAACATGCTGGCAGCGGTTTCAAAGGCAACGATCGCGCGTTCGCGATGCCCCAACCGTGCCAACGCAACTCCAAGGTAAAAGTGTCCCAAGGGCAAGAAATGCTGCAAACCCACCGCCAATAATGCCTGCTCCGCGGCTTCTTCATTTCGCCGCTGGCGCAAACGAACCAGAGACAGACCCAGATGCGCCTCGGGACTGTCGCCATCGATATCCAGCGCCCGCTGGAAGGCGCGTTCGGCATCGTCGGTGCGTTTCTGCCGCAGGTATGTCTGGCCAATGCGCAGGTGCAGATCGGGAAGGCGGGGATCGGACTGCTCCGCCTTGAGGAGCGAGGCCAGGGCGTTATCCATGTCGCCTTCCTCGAAATGGATGATTCCCATGAGCAAGTCGGCCCAGGGTCGCGTCTTGGGAGACTTGTCTGCCGGCTCAGCGGCGACAACCGCCAACGGCAACTCTTCCCCTGTCGCTTCCGCTTTCTCCGGAGCTTCAGAGGTCGCAGGAGGCGGGGGTTCATACACAATCAGGCGTTGCAGAATCGTTTTGGCTTCCTCACGCCGGCGTAGTAACAGATAGCACTGCGCCAGATGCTGGGCGAAGCGAATCTGCTCCGGCCATTTCTGGGCCAATTCCTCAAGGATGGGAAGGGCATCCTGGTAGCGGCGCCCGTCGAGATGAGCCCGTGCCAGGTTGTACTGCTGTTCGCGAACCGCCGCCTCGACCGCCTTGGCCTGGTTCTCGCTTGGCGGCTGAATGTAGCCGAGCGCCACGAACTGCTGTAGCACCGCTTGCGCGGCCGCCGGGTCCATCCGCAGATCAGCGGGGTGCATGCCGCATTCACCCGGCTCAGCTTCCCAGCTTGCGATGCGCGTGATCTCCGGCGGCTCTTCGAAGGCCTGCACCAATACCCGCCCGTCCATGTCTTCGCCAACCGGCAATCCGAAAAGTGTCAGGATGGTCGGCGTCACATCCAGCAGCGTAGCTCCATAGACTCTTTCGTCCTGCTTGATGTTCGCGCCTTTCATGCAAACGACGCCGAACGGACGATGCTGTATCGCCGGACCGGCAGGCTCTTTGGGAATACCCATCGGCCGTAAATGATCGGAATGAAAGCCATGATCAGAAACCAGCAACACGGTTGCATCTGGGCCAGCCAGATCCAACAGTGTCTGCAACATCATGTCGTGAAAACGATAGGCTCCATTTACGACATCTTTATAGATTTCGAACTTATCTTCCGGAACTCCTTGCATGCGCGGCGGATGGAAATTCATGAACCCGTGACAGAAGTGATCGATGCCGTTGTAGTAGACGGCCAGGAAATCCCACGGCTCGTTTTGCAGGATCCAGGTAGCCGCGTTATGGATGGAGCAATTCTCCGCCAGTATCTTGGAAAAAGAATGCAACCTCTTGTCTTTCTCCTGATCCACCTCGGCGGCACGCGGGATCCAGGGAAGAATCGCTGCTTCGGTCACCTCCGCGGGATGCATGCGTAAGCCCGCAAACGTTTTACCCAAGCTCTCGGGATGAACCGTGCCCGGCGGCAGCGGCCACTCCTTGTCGAGGGGCGCGACTGCGTAGGGGAAGAGATCGGAAACCGAGACGCCATTGATGGGTTCAGCTGGGTGCCCGGCGAACCAGCCCAGTACATGAGTCTTGTATCCGCGCTGAGTCAGAATGTTCCAAATTGCTTTGACCTTGCGAGAAGTGCTGGTCACCGGCCGCACTCCACCGGTTTGCGTGTCAGGTTCCATGAACCCGAGGATGCCATGCTTATCCGGCCGCTTGCCGGTGGCGATGGAGTTCCACAGCATGGGTGAGAGGATGGGGCGCAAGGTTGCCAGATTCCCCATCACTCCGTGGTTGATGAAGTCGTCAAGCGTGGGCATTAACCCTTGATCAAGCAGAGGATTGATAACTTTCCAGTCGGCAGCATCCCAACCGATGAGCAGGACTTTCTTGGCGAGAGCTTTGCCCACTTATTTCCTCCACCAGAAAGAAAAGTTGGATGTATCGAGAGCAGGCATGAAAGGGATCCAGCGGAGACTTCGCATGGAAAATTCTCGTGGACTCTGAGGTGGGGAGGAACACGAGCAGAGCCGCGGGCAAGGATTATCTATCTTGCGGCTAAGGCGAGTCAATAAAAAGCGAGAGGGGGTAGTGTCCTAATTTCGATCTCCAGTGCGATGAACAGCTTCTTGATTGGCAATAGACCGAAATAGTACAATTTCACGCGATTTCAGTAGTTCAGTCTGATGATCACCAGCATCCACACCCTGATTTATTCCGACGATCCGCCCGCAACGCGCGCATTCCTTCGCGACGTCCTCGGCTGGCCCTACGTCGAGGATGCGCTGGGCGGAGGCGCGGGTTGGCTTATCTTCAAGACCGGGCTGAGTGAGATGGGCGTGCACCCGACCCACAGCGTCTACGATGGCAAGACGTACGAATCGCCGCGGCACCATCTGATCTCCCTGATGTGCGACGACATCTCACACGCGGTCGCTGAACTGAAAGGCAAAGGAGCGGAGTTCCATGGCGAAGTTCAGGATCACGGGTACGGACTCGTGGTCATGATGGCCGTACCTGGCGCCGACGACATCATGCTTTACGAGCCCAAGCATCCGCTGGCGTATAACCTTTGACCGATTGAAAGGGCAACTAACTCACTCCCGCCTTTCACCCTTCGGCAAGGCATCGCAGTGGTTCATTCCCGCTGTAAAGCGGCGCGCCATGATGCACGCAATTACACCGGCTTGCCGCCGGCGGCTGCCTTGCTAAGAGCGGACGGCGTGGCCGGTTCGGCGACGGTGGCTTTCACACATAGCTCCGCGGCTTCCGAGATGCTCCGGCATTCCTGCTGTTTCATGGTGAGCCAGCTGTTAAATGCCGCTTTCTCCCGCGCCACACCATCCAGATTGCGGGCAACGCGCGCCATGTATTGCCCCTTTACACGCTCCAGTTCAGCATGAATTTGGACATTTTCCTCCGCCTTCCGTTGCCACTCTGCTTCGAGGTCTCTTTTCTGCCCAGCTTCATAGGAATCCAGAGCATCCTGGCGGGCTTTGGCGTCTTGCAGCACTTCATCGATCGGGACACCGGCCGCATCGAGAGCCATCAGCACGGCGGCCCGCTTGGCCTCCTTCGACAACTCGCAGGTGTGTTCACTATGCAGCATCTCGATCACTTGGCCAATGCTGTATCCACTCCGCGGATTCATAATCCCGGCGGTGCGGTAAATATCCTCCACACGGGCCAACTCCACTGGGAAGTTTGCGACTCTATCCTGCATAGGAATCGTAAGAGGCTCTACCGCCGCACCAGCCTGCGGCGCACGATTCTCCCGCTCGCCCTTGCCACTATTGTTTCCGGAGGGTTCATCCTGTTTCTCGCGCCGGTGCATCAGCTCTGACCATTTGCGTTGCATAGATTTCCTTTCCTTACCAGCTTGTCGTGATCTTGGGCGCAGGTTCATTTGGAGCTCAGACCGCCGAACGGCAGGTCCGTCTTGCCACGAAATGCGAGGTGTGTCCCAGTCTGTTTCATGCGTCTCCCGTTGCGGAGCCATCGGAGGTGCGAAGCTCGCGATGTGCTCGATTGGAACTGCTTCCGTCTCCGGATCGGATAAGGCAATTTCTTTAAGTTTGTCTTGCTGCGGCTCGGGCTGGCCTTGGATTGCAATCGTTGAAACTCGAGGGGTGCTGCTTCGCACCTCTTCCCTGGGCGGGAGATCCACACCAATCGTCCGGGCCGGAACCAGAATCTTCGTTGTATCTCGCTGAATGCCAACCAGGTACGCCTTTCCCACACTGCGGCAATACTTGGCGGTGCCGGAGATCTGCTCCCATCGCCCCTGAATGCTCAGGTTCGATCCCACTCCGATCTGTGTCTTGACGCGTATGCAGGCCCCACCGGCAGATTTGTTCTCGATCCACGCGGGTGCAACCTGCAGTGCTCCGGCTTCGTCTTGCCACGATGCCTCTACCAGAATCTTCACCGCGTTGCGCGGCTCGGGCATGGCTCCGCTCATACCAGGCCTATCGGCAGAAGACGGGATTAGTTCAGGGGATTGTCGGTGATGGACAAAAGGCGGGTGGGCAAGTCCATCCAAGCAGGGACTACTGCGCTTCTGTGGTGGGCTTTGCCATCCCGTGCAGTTCTTTACCCAGCATTCTCCGTGGGAACAGCATGGCGTTGTATTCCGCCGCCACCAGGATGACCAGAGAGACCATATACATCCACACCAATAGCGCGACCGCCACGCCCAGCGAGCCGTAGATGAGGCTGTAGTCGGCATAGCTCTGCAAGTACCAGCCAAAGAGCCCGGTGGCGAGAAACCAAAGCACCGTGGCCAGAGTAGCGCCCGGCAACACGCTGTGCCAGGGCTGGGTGCGGGGTACGGCGTTGTGGTAGATCAAAGCGATGACCGCAATGCTGGTCAAAGTCGCAATCAGCCAGCGGATCATGGTCCACATCACTACAATCAGCGGCCCAAACTCGTGGCCAAGATGGAACAGAATTCTGGTCTCAATGCGGCTACCAAAGGCCACCAGCACAGTCGAGAAAGTCAGCGGAATTCCCGCCATGATGACCAGCGTGAAAGCAATCATGCGTTCCTTGACCAGTCCCCATATCTTGGGAAGCTGATAGGCGTTACGAAAACCTTCCATCCAGGAGATCATGACGCCGGAGCCGGTCCACAAGGTAATCAGCGAAGCTGTAACCAGCACGCTAAAGGGCCGCTGCAATGTCGTCCCCCTCAAATACACCATGGCGGAACTACTTCCGGCGGGCAGGATCTTGTCCACGGCGCCGGAAATCTCGAGCAAATAGGCCTCCGTCTGACGCGACGTTGCCAATACCGAGCCCACCACCAGCAAAGCGGGGAAAAACGTGAGAATCAACGAATAGGCGGACGCTTTTGCCACCGCGAACGCGTCATGCTGAAACGCCCGCCAGAGCGCCAGCCGCAACAACCGCAGAAAACGCACGATCACGGGCCAAAGCGTGGAGCCCTCATCGACGTCATACAAGAGGGAAATCTCCATCTGCTCCCGGTCCCGCATTTGTTCTGGGGTGGCGTACATTGGGGGTAAAAAAGCAGAGGGGCGGATTTCCCGCCCCTCTCGCTTCCTCTAAGTTTACTCCGCGGTAAGTTCTTCCGTCTCGCCCTCGTGACGCATGAGCTCGAGCGCACGCTCGGCTTCCTCGTACGCCTGCGAAACTTCCTCCTGCACCTTGGCCGCAGCTTCTTCCATCTCCGGCGAGAGGCGCACGTTGCGGTAATATTCCATGCCGGTTCCAGCGGGAATCAGCCGTCCCACGATCACGTTTTCCTTCAGACCGCGCAGGTGGTCGACCCTGCCGTTGATGGAAGCCTCCGTGAGCACGCGCGTGGTTTCCTGGAACGACGCCGCCGAAATGAACGAGTCGGTCGAGAGCGAAGCCTTGGTGATGCCGAGCAGCAGCGGCCGGCCAGTCGCCGGACGTCCGCCCTGTGCGATCACCCGCTCGTTCTCTTCCGCAAAGTGGAATTTATCCACTTGCTCCTCCAGCAGGAACTTGGTGTCGCCGACGTCTTCGATCTTGCGCCACCGCATCATCTGTCGAACGATCACCTCGATGTGCTTGTCGCTGATGTTGACGCCCTGCAACCGGTAAACTTCCTGGATTTCGTTCACCAGGTAAGCCTGGAGTTCCTTTTCGCCGAGCACGGCCAGAATGTCGTGCGGGTCAAGCGGTCCGTCCATCAGCGGTTCACCCGCCTTGACGCGTTCGCCCTCCTGCACATTGATATGCACGCCGCGCGGGACCGAGTATTCCTTCTCGGTCCCGTTGTCGGCGGTTACATACAGTTTGCGCTGACCCTTCGCCACTTCGCCGAACTTCACCGTGCCATCGATTTCGCTGATGACTGCGGTATCATGCGGCTTGCGCGCTTCGAACAATTCCACCACGCGCGGCAGACCGCCCGTGATGTCCTTGGTCTTGGTGGTTTCACGCGGGATCTTAGCCAACACATCGCCCGGAAACACCGTGTCACCATCCTGAATCATCAAGTGCGAACGCGAAGGCATCAGGTAACGCTTGCTGGCCTTGCCCTTGATTACGATCGCCGGTTGCCGCTTCTCGTCGGGCGAATCCGCCACTACGTGCCGCGACAATCCCGTCACTTCGTCCACTTCTTCGTGCAGCGTGACCCCTTCCTGCAGGTCTTTGAACTGCACCGTGCCGCCGATTTCGGTCAGGATCGCGAAAGTGTAAGGATCCCACTCGACCATGATATGCCCGAGTTGGACCGTATCGCCTTCGTTGACCTTCACCTTGGCGCCATAAACCACGGAATAGCGCTCGCGCTCGCGGCCCTTGTCGTCCACCACTGCAATCGAGCCCTGACGGTTCATCACCACCAAGTCGCCACTCTTCGCCTTCACCGTCTGCAAGCCGGCAAACCGCACCGTACCGGTAGTCTTAGCTTCCAAACGCGATTGCTCGGATACCCGCGATGCGGTACCGCCGATGTGGAACGTCCGCATGGTGAGCTGCGTTCCGGGTTCGCCGATGGACTGCGCCGCGATCACTCCCGTGGCTTCTCCCAGTTCCACCAGACGGCCCGAAGCCAGGTTGCGTCCATAGCACATCACGCAAACCCCGCGCTTGGATTCGCAGGTCAGCACGGAACGGATTTTCACCCGCTCGATGCCGGCGGCTTGAATCGATCCCGCTAGTTCCTCGGTGATCTCGTGATTGATGTCCACGACGACATTCCCGTCGTAGTCCTTGATTTTCTCTAGCGATACGCGGCCCACAATGCGGTCGCGCAACGGTTCGATGACTTCGCCGGCTTCCACAATACCCGCCACGTAGATGCCGTCCACCGTCCCGCAATCGTATTCGCTGATGATGACGTCTTGCGCCACATCCACCAGACGCCGCGTCAGATAACCGGAGTCAGCAGTCTTGAGTGCCGTGTCCGCCAGACCTTTGCGGGCGCCGTGAGTGGAGATGAAGTACTGCAACACGTTCAACCCTTCACGGAAGTTCGCCGTGATCGGCGTTTCGATGATTTCGCCAGAAGGCTTGGCCATCAATCCGCGCATACCGGAGAGCTGGCGAATCTGCTGTTTGGATCCTCGGGCGCCTGAATCCGCCATGACATAAATCGGATTGAGGTCGCCCTCCTTGTCCCGCCGCTGCATCTCGCCGAACATCTCGTCGGCAACTCTTTCCGTGATCCCCGACCAGATTTCGATGACCTTGTTGTAACGTTCACCGTTGGTGATGGCTCCGTCCAGATACTGCTGCTGGACCGCGACCACCTGCTTTTCGGCGTCCTTTACCAGCATCTTCTTATCGTCTGGAATGACCATGTCGTCGATCCCGATCGAAAGACCGGCCTTGGTCGCGTAACGGAAACCGAGTTCCTTGACTTCGTCGAGCATCTTGACCGTGACTTCCAGTCCGAAGCGCAGATAGCAATAGCTGACCAGCGCGCCAATTCCTTTTTTCTTGAGCAGTCCATTGATATAAGGCATGCCCTCGGGAAGATGATCGTTCAGCACAGCGCGCCCGACCGTGGTGTTCATAAAGGCCCGGTCGTAGGTGACCGGATCAGTGTGAGTAATATCCTGATCGTCGTACGCCTGCGTCAAATCGATGGCTTCGCCGGTGTAACGCAGACGGATAGGCGTCAGCGTCTCGATTGCACCCGCCTCCAGCGCCAGCAGCACTTCCTCAATATTGGCGAACGCCCGGCCTTCACCCTTCGCGCCCGGCTTGCCCTTGGTCAGGTAATAAAGCCCCAGCACCATGTCCTGCGTCGGAACGGTAATGGGATGACCCGAAGCCGGCGACAGAATGTTGTGCGACGACAGCATCAACACGCTGGCTTCCACCTGCGCTTCCGGAGACAGCGGAATGTGTACTGCCATCTGATCGCCGTCAAAATCGGCGTTGAACGCAGTGCAGACCAGCGGGTGAATCTTTATGGCCTTGCCTTCCACCAGCACCGGTTCAAAGGCCTGAATGCCCAGACGATGAAGGGTAGGCGCGCGGTTCAGCAGTACCGGATGATCTTTGATGACCTCTTCCAGAATGTCCCAAACAATGGGTTCTTGCTGCTCCACCATTTCCTTTGCCTGTTTGATGGTGGTGCAGTGCCCGGTCTGTTCCAGCCGGTGATAGATGAATGGCTTGAACAGTTCCAGCGCCATCTTCTTGGGCAGTCCGCACTGATGCAGCTTGAGCTCGGGGCCGACCACGATGACCGAACGACCGGAGTAGTCCACGCGCTTGCCCAGCAGGTTCTGGCGGAAGCGGCCTTGCTTGCCTTTCAAGGTGTCAGACAGAGACTTCAGCGGCCGATTGTTGGCGCCACGCAGCACACGGCCGCGGCGGCCGTTGTCGAACAGGGCATCCACAGCTTCCTGCAACATGCGCTTTTCGTTGCGTACGATCACTTCTGGCGCATGCAGGTCCATCAGCTTCTTCAATCGGTTGTTACGGTTGATCACCCGTCGATAGAGATCGTTAAGATCTGAAGTGGCAAAACGACCGCCATCCAGAGGAACCAGTGGGCGCAGTTCCGGCGGAATCACCGGAATGACGTCCAGAATCATCCAGTTTGGCTTGTTGCCGCTCTTACGGAATGCCTCGACCACCTTCAGGCGCTTGGTGTATTTGAGCCGCTTCTGCAGCGAGTTCTCGTGCTTCATCTTCTCGCGCAATTCGCCGGACAGGTTTTCGATGTCCACGCGCTTGAGAAGTTCTTTGATCGCCTCGGCGCCCATCATGGCCTTGAAGCCCGCAGGCCGGTACTGCTGGTCAAGTTCCCGGAATTTGGTCTCGTCCTTAATAACTTCTTTGTCTTTTACCGGTGCGTCGCCTGGTTCCACCACCACGTAGGCTTCGAAGTACAGGACTGATTCCAGATCGCGTAGGGAAATATCCAGCAAATGGCCGATGCGGCTGGGCAGGCCTTTGAAGAACCACACATGCGAGCACGGCGAAGCCAGCTCAATGTGGCCCAGGCGTTCGCGGCGCACCTTCGAGAGCGTGACTTCCACGCCGCACTTGTCGCAGATTACTCCGCGGTGCTTCATCCGCTTGTACTTGCCGCAGAGACACTCCCAATCCGTCACCGGACCGAAGATGCGGGCGCAGAACAGCCCGTCCCGCTCCGGCTTAAAGGTGCGGTAGTTGATGGTTTCCGGTTTCGTTACCTCGCCGTGCGACCAGCTCCGGATTTTCTCCGGAGAGGCCAGGGAGATGCGAATAGCATCGAAATCTGCAATCGGATTTGCCAGGTCAAAGGGGCTCGAACGAAACAAGGTGGTCCTCCGCTTCCTGCGGCTGTTCGCTGCCGCCCGCGGCTCTTGATTGTGGCCGCTAGCCGTTCATCGCTAGCGAGATCTCTTGATTCGCAGATTCAAGAGCAAACTCTGCGAATCTTCTTGGGTCTAATTCCTAAACTAATCTGCCGCTGCCATCGCCGGCTTCTTCTCACCGGCCTTGATCAGTTCCACATCCAGGCACAGCGACTGCAACTCGCGAATCAGCACGTTGAACGATTCCGGCACTCCCGGCTCCATGGCGGCTTCGCCCTTGACGATGGCCTCGTAAATCTTGGTGCGGCCATAAACATCGTCGGACTTCGCCGTCAACAGTTCCTGTAAGATGAACGCCGCTCCATAGGCTTCCAGCGCCCAAACTTCCATTTCCCCGAAGCGCTGGCCTCCGAACTGCGCCTTGCCGCCCAAAGGTTGTTGGGTGATCAGAGAATAGGGCCCGATGGAACGCGCGTGAATCTTGTCGTCCACCAAGTGCGAAAGTTTCAGCATGTAGATGTAGCCCACCGTAACCGGCTGTTCGAACTGGTCACCGGTCATGCCATCGTGCAGATATGTCTTGCCCGATTCCGGCAATCCGGACTGCTTCAACAGTGCCTTGATCTCGCTCTCGCGGGAGCCGTCAAATACCGGCGACCCAGTAAATACACCCCGTTTGAGCGTGGGAGCCACGGCCATTAACTCCTCATCGCTGAGGTCGGCAATGGTGTCGGCGAGAATCGTGTCCTTGAACAGGGCCTTGAGTTCGCGCCGGATGGCTTCTTCTTTCGTGTTTTCCGCCAGCATCTTCGTGATCTTGCCGCCCAGTTCGTGTCCCGCCCAGCCCAGATGTGTTTCCAGAATCTGGCCCACATTCATACGGGAAGGAACGCCCAGCGGGTTGAGTACGATCTCCACCGGCGTACCGTTATCCAGATACGGCATGTCTTCGTCCGGCAGAATGCGCGCGATCACACCCTTGTTGCCGTGCCGTCCCGCCATCTTGTCGCCGACGCTGAGTTTGCGCTTCATAGCGACGTAAACCTTCACCAACTTGATGACGCCCGGTGGCAGTTCATCGCCCTTGGTCAGCTTGTCTTTCCGTTCGTTAACGATCTTCTTGAGCACGTCGATCTGCCGCGAGGTCATTTCTTCGATCTCGTCGATCTGCTCATTCACCCGTGGATCCTTGTCCGCGTACTTGATGCGCTTCAGATTGCGGGTGGAGATGCGCTCAATCGCATCGCGATCAAGAACCGTATCCTTGGTCAGCAGGCGCTTGTTGGTCCGCTCGTCGTGCAAGTCGGCCTGCACTTCTTTATTGCCCAGAATGTTTTCCAGACGTTTCAGGCGCTCGTCGGTCAGGATCCGGATTTCGTCGGAAAGATTCTTTTCCAACTTTGCGATCTGCGTTGCCTCAATCGACTTCGCCCGCTCGTCCTTGTCCTGGCCCTTGCGGGAGAAGATTTTTACATCCACGATCACGCCCTCAATGCCCGGCGGGCAGTAGAGGGAAGCATCACGCACATCACCGGCCTTTTCACCGAAGATGGCGCGCAGCAGTTTTTCTTCCGGCGTAAGCTGGGTTTCGCCTTTCGGCGTGACCTTGCCCACTAGAATGTCGCCTTGCTTAATCGTGGCCCCGATGCGGATCACTCCCGCTTCATCCAGATTGCGCAGCATGGATTCGCTTACGTTCGGGATGTCGCGTGTCACTTCCTCCGGTCCGAGTTTCGTGTCCCGTGACTCGAGTTCAAACTCCTCGATGTGAACGGAAGTGTAGTAGTCCTCTTTCACCAGCTTTTCAGAGACCAGGATCGCGTCTTCGAAGTTGTACCCGCGCCAGGGCATGAACGCCACCAGCACGTTGCGTCCCAGAGCCAATTCGCCGTGATCGGTACACGGCCCGTCGGCAATTACCTGGCCCTTTTCCACCCGCTGGCCGCGGCTCACAATCGGCTTCTGGTTAATGCAGGTGTTCTGGTTGGAACGTTTGAACTTGGTGAGCTGATAAATGTCGCTGCCCACCTCGCGGGACAGCTGTCCCGGATGGTGTTCGCCCTCGACCCTCACGATGATGCGTTCTGAGTCCACTGAGTCGATCACTCCGTTGCGACGCGCCAGAATAACGGCTCCGGAATCACGGGCAGTCACGCCTTCCATGCCGGTTCCCACAATCGGCGCTTCGGCGCGGAGCAAGGGCACAGACTGGCGCTGCATGTTAGCCCCCATCAGCGCCCGGTTGGCGTCGTCGTGCTCCAGGAATGGAACTAGCGACGCGGCCACCGAAACCAACTGCTTCGGGCTGACGTCGATGTAATCAACGTCATCGCGGGTGACCAGCACAAAGTTCCCCGCCTTGCGGGCGTTGACCAGATCCCCCACGATGCGCAGCTTGTCATCCAGCTCGACGTTCGCCTGCGCGATCACGTGCCGGTCTTCTTCCCATGCCGAAAGATAGAAGGAGAATGGCTCGACTTCGGCCAGCTTCTTTTTGCGGTCTTTCAACTCAGCGTTGACCTTCTCAGCTTCATGCTTCTCAATGTGGTCGCCGACTTTGTAATCGCTGTCCCCGGCGTTGACCACGCTGACGTAGTCCACCACGCGGCCGTTCTTCACTCGCCGGTAGGGCGACTCGATAAATCCGTAGTCGTTGATCCGCGCATAGCAGCTCAACGAAGAGATCAGTCCGATATTCGGACCTTCCGGCGTCTCAATCGGGCAAATGCGCCCGTAGTGAGTAGGATGAACGTCGCGCACTTCGAATCCCGCGCGTTCCCGTGACAAGCCGCCCGGCCCCAGCGCCGACAAACGCCGCTTGTGAGTGATCTCCGACAAAGGGTTCGTCTGGTCCATGAACTGCGAGAGCTGTGACGAGCCGAAGAACTCGCGAATCGCTGCCATCACCGGCTTGGCATTCACCAAGTCGTGTGGCATAGCCGTGGACATTTCCTGGTACACGCTCATCTTTTCCTTGATGGCGCGTTCCATGCGGACCAAGCCGATGCGGAACTGGTTCTCCAGCAACTCGCCTACCGCGCGTACGCGGCGGTTGCCCAGGTGATCGATGTCATCGACCGTGCCGATACTCTTGCGCAACTTCAGCAGGTAGCGGATGGTTCCGTAGAAATCGTCGGGCTCAAGCGTGCGATGGTCGAGGCTGGTGGCGTCGTTCTTCTCGAACAGCTTGATGTTGAACTTCAGCCGGCCCACACGCGAGAAATCGTACTTGCGGGCATCGAAGAACATGCCGTGGAACAGCGCCGTGGCCGTATCCAAAGTCGGCGGATCGCCAGGACGCAGTTTGCGGTAGATCTCGATCAGCGCTTCCTGAGGCGTCTTCACCGCATCGCGCTTTAACGTCTGGCAGATCACCACGCCCACGTCGTCGCGCTCGGGGAAGAAAATGTTCATTTCCAGTACGCCGGAGTCGAGAATCTTTGCCAGTTTGTCCGGAGTAATTTCCGAATTAGCTTCGAGCAGAACCTCGCCAGTGGTGGTGTCGACTACATCGCCGGCTACCCACGCGCCTTCCAGGTCAGAGGCGTCGATTTCGATTTCGCTGATCTTTGCCTTCTGTATGTCCTTCAGAGTGGCGGCATTGATCTTGCGTCCCGAGTGCGCGATCTCTTCGCCGGAGCGATTCTTGATGCTGCGGGCCAGTTTCATGCCCAACAAATTCGTCGGCTTTTCGCTGCCAGGATCGAGCGTCCAGAAGAGCTTCTTGTCCTTAATCGCCAGCCGATCGACGGTATAAAACGTCCGCAGAATGTCTTCTCCGGAGCGCAGGCCGAGGGCGCGCAGGAAGATGGTTCCCAGAAACTTGCGCTTGCGGTCAATGCGTACATAGAGCACGTTCTTCTGGTCGTATTCGAATTCAACCCACGACCCGCGATACGGAATGATCTTGCCGAGGAAGTACGTGCGGTTGTTCGCGGTTTCGAAGAACACGCCGGGCGAACGATGCAACTGGCTGACAATCACGCGCTCCGTGCCATTAATGATGAACGTCCCGTTCTGCGTCATCAACGGCACGTCGCCGAAGAACACTTCCTGCTCTTTGATGTCGCGAATGGAACGATTTCCGGTTTCCGCGTCTTTGTCGAAGATGGTAAGACGCATCGTGACTTTGAGCGGCGCCGAATAGGTCATGCCGCGCTCTTCGCACTCCGCCACGTCGTACTTCAATTGCAATCCCACTGGATCGCCGCACTTGTTGCAGAAGTCAGGCGTATTCGCGTTATAGGTGCCGCATTTGTTGCAGAGCACCTCACCGGGATGGAACGGGTCCGTGATCACCGTTGATCCGCAGTTCTTGCAAGTGGTACGCAAGTGATGCAGCCCTTTCAAGTGGCCGCACTTGCACTCCCAGTTGCCGATGGCGTAATCCACAAACTCCAACTGCGACACGTTGCGGAAGTCGCTGATCGGAAACACCGATTGAAAGACTGCCTGCAAGCCCGCGTCGTCGCGCTCGCTGGGCAAACGGTCCATCTGTAGAAAGCGTTCATAGGAACGCCTCTGAACCTCGATCAGGTTCGGGATCTGGATGGTTGCCGGAATTTTGGAAAAATCAAAGCGGGTGCGGTATCCATTCGTCTTAGACATTCAGCGACTCCCAATGTTGCCTGCGCGGCCGCCGTGGTGACGTGCCGCGGATGAAGGGCGCAGTTGCGCCGCAGTCTCAAACCCAACAAAACAAGAACAGACACGCGTGCGCCCGCAGGGAAATAGCTTCCCCGGGGCGCCAAGATGGGCGCTTAGCTTGTGTTGAAATGTGTCGTTTCCGCGCCAGTATTAAGGCCTGTTCCCGTTCCGCCCTGCCCGCGGAACAGTTGCCAACCCGTGTCCGCAACCATTTCTCCGCTTCCCTGGGTTTCCTGGAAGTGGATGGCCGCGGTCACCTCATGAAGCTCGAAGCAGTGTTATCAATATAGATGCTAACACTATTGCAAAAGCTTCACCAGGTGTGCTTGTGGGAACCCGGGCCTTGGTCCCGGCCAGGCGGACCAACCCGCGCTCCACACAGTCCTGACTACTTGATCTCTACTGCCGCTCCTGCCTCGGTAAACTTCTTCTTGATGTTCTCCGCTTCGTCCTTGGAAACACCGTCTTTGATGGTCTTCGGCGCGCCGTCGACCAGGTCCTTGGCTTCTTTCAAGCCCAGGCTGGTGACTTCGCGTACTGCCTTGATTACATTGATCTTGTTGGCGCCAACATCCTTCAAGACCACGGTAAACTCAGTTTTCTCTTCCGCCGGAGCTGCGGCTGCGGCACCGCCGCCGCCAGCCATCATTACCGGAGCCGCCGCTGCCGCCGACACGCCAAGCCTCTCTTCGAGCTTCTTAACCAGTGCCGCCGCATCCAGCAACGACAACCCTACAATCGATTCTTCCAACTGCTGTAAATCCGCCATGTCCGTTTCTCCAATTGGTTTTAGTCTTGATCGTCAATCGCAGAGACGTAGCTTGCTACGTCTCTTTTCTATTTCGTCATCCGCAGTCAAAGTTTCCAGTGCGACAAGGCTTCGGAACCACTACGCCAGACAACGCAGCAGAACCGAAACCGCGCAACCCTCGACCACCGACGACCGAACTTTTTTCACCAACTGCCAATCTCTACGCTTTTTTAAACTTCTTCTGCTGTACACCTTGATCGACCACCACTGCCAGGTTGCGGCCCACGGCATTCATTACCGTCACCAGCCGTTGCGCCGGAGCATTGATCAGGAACAGCAGCTTGGCGTGAAGCTCTTCCTTCGAAGGCATGGTGGCCAGCGCTTTGATCTCATTGATTGAGACCACGCGCCCTTCAACCACACCCGCCTTGAACGTGAACTCAGGGTTGTCCTTGGCGTACTTGGAAAGCGCTTTCGCCAGGGCCACGGGATCGCCCGATGTATACGCAATCGAGGTCACACCCGAAAGGTCTTTCAAAACTTCTTCCGCTTTCGTACCCTTGGACGCCAGCTCCGCCAGGGTGTTCTTCACCACCGTGTATTTTGCGCCTGAGCTGCGCAGCGTCTTGCGCAGTTCGTAGTCCTGGGCCACGGTCAGCTTGTTATAAGTGGTGACAATCAGACTGGAAACGTTCTTCAGATCCTTGCCAAGCTTCTCAACCTGTTCCGTCTTCTTCGCTCTGGTAACCGCCATGTTCTTAATCCCTCGAGAATCTCAATCCATTGTCATCCTGAGGCGACATGATCTTCGTCGCCGAAGGACCTATGCGCACCGCGCTTCGTGCCCGAGCGTTCTTTGCGAGGGCACCACAATCGTGCATTCGCCGCGCTTCCTTACTAAGCTTTTGCCGCTGCCTCGATCGAGCTGGTATCAATCGCAATCCCCGGCCCCATGCTCGAACTCAGATAGCAGCCCTTCACATACTTGCCTTTAGCTACGGTGGGCTTTGCCTTGACCACGCTGCTAATCAGCGCGTTCGCGTTTTCCACCAGCTTATCCACTGAAAACGAGATCTTCCCCACCGGCACATGCACCAGGGCTGTCTTGTCGGTGCGGAATTCCACCTTGCCGGCCTTGATTTCCTGTACCGCCTTGGCAATGTCGAATGTGACAGTTCCGGTCTTCGGATTCGGCATCAGCCCCTTGGGGCCAAGCACCTTACCCAGCCGGCCCACCGACTTCATCACATCCGGAGTCGCGATCAGAGCGTCAAAGTCAGTCCAGTTCTCTTTGCTGATCTTCTCCACCATCTCTTCGCCGCCGGAGAAGTCGGCGCCCGCCTGTTCGGCTTCCTTTATCTTGTCGCCGCTGGCAATGACCAAAACTTTCTTCGATTTTCCCAAACCATGCGGCAGAACCACCGTTCCGCGCACCATCTGATCGGCATGCTTGGGATCAACTCCGAGACGCATAGTGATTTCTACCGTCTCGTCGAACTTGGCGAACTTCACTTTCTGCAGCAGCGGGACCGCTTCCTGCATCGTGTACGAACGCTTCTCTATCGCAGCCCGAGCCTTGGTGATGTTCTTTCCTGACTTTTTCATTACGTTTCTCCGTCTCCCACCGCTCACCGCTGACCTGATGAGCCGTAGTGTTTTCGACTAAATTACCCAACCACTTCAATCCCCATCGATCGCGCCGTTCCGCGAATGCTCTTGATCGCAGTGTCCACCGACGCCGCATTCAAGTCCGGCATCTTTTGTTTCGCGATGTCCTCGACCTGCTTGGCTGTGACCTTCCCAACTTTATCTTTGTTCGGCGCACCCGATCCCTTGGCGATCCCCGCAGCCCGCTTCAGCAAAATGGAAGCTGGCGGAGTCTTGGTGATAAAGGTGAACGTGCGGTCGCTATAGACCGAGATCACTACCGGAATGATCAAACCTTCCAGCTCTTTCGCGCCGGTTCGCGCGTTGAACTGCTTGCAGAACTCCATGATGTTGATCTGTGCCTGACCGAGTGCCGGCCCCACCGGCGGCGCCGGAGTCGCCTTGCCCGCCGCAATCTGCAGCTTTACCGCACCTGTAATCTTCTTTGCCATCGAAAAATTCCTTCTGTCCTCTGTGATCTCTGTGACCTCTGTGGTGAAGATTCCCCAACCACAGAGGTCACAGAGATCACGGAGTTACGCCACTTTCTCTACCTGGTTGAACTCCAACTCCACCGGCGTCGATCGCCCGAAGATCGTCACCATCACCTTTACCGTTTCGCGGTCTTCATTCACCTCGTCCACAATTCCGGTAAAGCTGGCGAACGGCCCCTCAGTGATGCGCACCGACTCGTTCTTTTCAAACTTGACCTTGAGCTTGGGCTTGTCTTTCGCCTCACCCACTCGATACACGATGTGCTGCACTTCTTCTTCGGAGAGCGGCGTCGGCTGCTGGCCCGTGCCTACAAATCCGGTCACTCGCGGAGTGGACTTCACCACATGCCACACGTGGTCGTCCATGTCCATCTCCACCAAAACGTAGCCGGGATAAAACATCCGCTCCGTGGTGTACTTCTTGCCGCCTCGCACCTCGGTAACCGCTTCTGTGGGTATCAGCACTTTGCCGATCTTCTCTTGCAGCCCAAATGCCTGAACCCGCGATTCCAGCGACTCTTTCACCTTGCGCTCGAATCCTGAATACGAGTGGATGATGTACCACTTCATACGGGGATTGCGAGGCGGCTCCGTCACCGCGCCGGCCTCAGCTACGGCTGGATCGACGGCGGCTTCCACGGTTTCTTGTTTTTCTTCGTCCTGCATAGATAGCTTCAGAATCGCAGCTTCCTTCCGTGAACTTAGTGATGAGTCAAATACTTGAACAGGTAATTGATGCCACTGCCGATGGTGTTGTCCACGATCCAGAAATATACGCCGAAGAGAAAAACTGTAATGATGACGACGCCGGTGGTAGCTTGCACGTCTTTGAACGACGGCGTTGTCACCTTCTTCATCTCCGAGCGTACGTCGCCGTAAAAAGTCTTGACCCGCTCCGGCCAAGCCTTCATCTTCCCGCCAACACCCTCATCGCCCATCGACGCTGTCATTGACTTTGCCATTCTCTTCGTCTCGATTTCGATCACTTACCCTTTGCTGCTGCTTCCGGTCTCGCCTGCCAAATTCTGGCAGGGGCGGAGGGATTCGAACCCCCAAGTTCGGTTTTGGAGACCGACAGTTTAACCGTTGAGCTTACGCCCCTACTTTCCATGTCATCCTGAGCGAGCCGCGCCGAATAATCGCGCGGTTGGCTCGCTTCCTTATTTCACTTCTTTATGCGGCGTATGCTTCCGGCACCGCTTGCAAAACTTCTTCATCTCCAGCCGGTCCGGAGTCGTTTTCCGGTTCTTGGTGGACGAATAATTCCGCTCTTTGCAATCACCGCACTGCAACGTAATGATTTCTCGGGGCATTTGAAAACAGCTCCTGGCTCTTGGCTTCTAGCTCTTAGCTCAAACCCTACTTCACGATCTCGGCAATCGTTCCGGCGCCTACCGTATGTCCGCCTTCACGAATCGCAAACCGTAATCCCTTTTCCATCGCCACCGGCGTGATCAGCTCAATCACCAGGCTCACATTGTCTCCCGGCATCACCATCTCGGTCGCTTCCGGCAACTCCGCCACCCCCGTTACGTCCGTTGTCCGCAGGTAAAACTGCGGCCGGTAGCCCTTGAAGAACGGCGTATGCCTCCCACCTTCTTCTTTGGTCAGAATGTACACTTCCGCCTTGAACTTGGTGTGCGGCGTAATCGATCCGCCTTTCGCCAACACCATCCCGCGCTCCACATCTTCTTTCGCGATGCTGCGCAGCAACAGCCCGGCATTGTCCCCCGCCAACCCTTCGTCCAATTGCTTCTTGAACATTTCCACGCCCGTCACCACCGTCTTGCGCGTGTCGCGGAAGCCGACAATTTCCACTTCCTCGCCCACCTTCACTTTCCCGCGCTCGATTCTTCCCGTCACCACCGTGCCCCGGCCTTGAATCGAGAAGATATCTTCGATCGGCATCAGGAACGGCTTGTCCAGTTCGCGCGCCGGTTGCGGGATGCTCTTGTCCACCGCTTCCATCAACTCGTCAATCTGCTTTTCCCACTTCGCTTCCCCGTTCAACGCACCCAGCGCCGAAAGCCGCACCACCGGAACTGTGTCGCCAGGGAATTGATAAGTCTTCAACAGTTCGCGCACTTCGAGTTCCACCAGATCCAGCAACTCCGGATCGTCCACTGCGTCGCACTTGTTCAACGCGACCACGATGTAAGGCACGCCCACCTGGCGCGCCAACAGCACGTGCTCACGCGTTTGCGGCATCGGACCGTCAGTCGCGGCCACAACCAAGATTGCGCCATCCATCTGTGCCGCACCCGTAATCATGTTCTTGATGTAGTCGGCGTGGCCCGGGCAATCGACGTGTGCGTAATGACGGTTCGCCGTCTCATATTCCACGTGCGCCGTGGCAATCGTGATCCCGCGCGCCTTTTCTTCCGGCGCATTGTCGATTGAATCGAACGACCGGAACTGAATCTTCGGGTTGTGCTTGGACAACACCTTAGTGATGGCCGCCGTCAACGTGGTCTTGCCGTGGTCAATGTGACCAATCGTCCCTACGTTGCAGTGCGGCTTATTCCGTTCAAATTTTTCTTTCGCCATTTCCTTGTTCTCTCCGTAGAGATGCCGCTAGTAATACCGAAACAACTTCTGAAACTTGGTCCGCAGCTTCGGTTCTATTTCTTCGACACGCGACAGATAAAACTCTCGTATCTGTGCCTGGTCAGAAACCGGAAGCGCTTCATACAATCCCTGCGCCGCACTCGCCTTGCCCTCAGCCACCTGCTCCAGGATACGTTTCGACAAAACCGAATCCCAGTCCCGCACCCGCACGCTCTCGCGATTCACTCGCTTAAGAAACTTCTCAATCTGGTCAGAACTGAAGGCATAACTGACTGCGCTCTTCAGTTCCTCGTATTCCTTTTCCTTCTCGACCTTGATCGTCGCCTGCTCAAAGCCCATCAAGCCAACCTCGAATCTCTGGAGCGGGAGACGGGAATCGAACCCGCGACCAACAGCTTGGAAGGCTGTGACTCTACCACTGAGTTACTCCCGCCCTTCCCACTCCCAAATCCTGGAGCCGATGATCAGGATTGAACTGATGACCTCTCCCTTACCAAGGGAGTGCTCTACCAACTGAGCTACATCGGCAAACTCTGTCGCACCAACCTGAGGCTCATGGCTCGACGTCACTGCCCTTGCTGGGGTGCATCAACTCTTTCCGATGCAACCACGTCCTTATTGCAAACATCGCCAAAATTGCCAGTGTCGCCAGCCGAATCCGCGGGTCGCTGATCGTCGTCCACGCCAACACTCCCAAAGCCACAAACGCCGCCAGCCCTGCGTATAAGCGATTCACATCATTCCTGGTGCACAGGGAAGGATTCGAACCTTCGTACCTCGCTAGGAGGGACAGATTTACAGTCTGTTGGCTTTAACCACTCACCCACCTGTGCAAATTAATCGGTAGCCCAGCTACGATCCCACCTTCGGCCACGCTTGCGCTGAAGACAATACTGCGGCGGAAAAAAGAATAGAAAACTCAGGTGCGCACAAGATCTCTGTTCGCACGCACACACATTTGGAAATGCTTCCTTATGGAGTGCCGTTGGGAAAAACTGTCTACGCCGCCGCGCCGCGCAAAACGCCTGCCTTCCGCAAAAACCGATCCTGGAGCTGGCGAAGGGATTTGAACCCCTGACCCTCTGATTACAAATCAGATGCTCTACCAGCTGAGCTACGCCAGCGATCAGGGACACACGCCCTTTCGGAGCATATTAATCCCCTTGATCCCTTCCGCTTGTCCGGGACAACTGTAAAAGTTATCACAACGGCAATTTACGTGCAAGGAGGCCTTTTGGCCTTTCTGCTGAATCACTACTCAGCTCACTTCTAGTCCCATCCTGGGTGCTATGATGAGCTTCTCCGGCGGGCTTGCGTGCAATTCCCGTAAGTGGCGCCTTCGCCGCCTGCCGTCCTGACATGCGAATTCGACGCAGCCTCCCCATCCTTCTAGCCGTTGCGGTTGTAGTTGCCGTCGTCGCACTGATGGTCGTCCTCCGTAAACATGCGCCGCCCGAGCCGGCCCGTCTTCTTCCTTCCGCCGACGGCTTCGCCTACATCGATCTGCAATGGATGCGTCGCGCTAATATCACCGGCGAGCTGCCGCCCGTGCCGCACGATCCCGACTACGAACGGTTCATCAACGCCACCGGCTTTGAGTTCGAGCGCGATCTGGATGAAGCTGCCATCGCAGTTCACTATCCCGAATCGATCGCTGCCGCTATCCCCGGTCAACCCAACGAAGCCCGCTTTTCCGAAGTGTTCGTAGGCAAAGTCCAGGGTGAACGCCTGCGCGCTTATCTCAGCAATCTTTCCCGTGCGGTCGAGACCTACCGCGCCGTCGACATCTACACCATTCCGGTTGAAGACCGTACCGTCCGGGTCGCGATTCTGGGCGTGGATACCGTCGCGGCGTCTAACTACCCCGACCCCGGCGTGATCCGCGGCATCGTCGATCGCTCGCGCAAACTGGCATCGCCCTTCGGCGGCCCCGCACTGTTGCGGCAATTCTACCCGCAGGTTCCGTTCGGCAGCTTGGCGTGGACAATCTTCAGGATCCAGCCTCGAACTGACCGAGCCACGTCAATTCCAAACAACTTGTCTTTTCTCTTTGCTCAGCCGGCAGTCGTAGTCGCATCCGTACGCTTCATTCGTGCGCTGCACCTGCGTGCGGTGGCTTTCACCGAAAGTGACGAGGAGGCCCGGCATTTGACCGAACAACTGAGCACATTTCTCAACCTGTTTCATGCCGTGGACAACACCACCGCACCTTCAGCAACCGATGCCGACGTCAAAGCCATCTTCGACAGCCTGCAAGTGGAGCAGCAAAAAGACCGCGCGCTGCTGACCGCTATCGTGCCCGTGGGCTTCATCCGTAAAGCTCTAGCTGAGGCTCCAACCGCGCTGCAACCGCCCCCTGCCCCTCTGCCCCCGCCCGCGCAGAAGAAGTCCAGCAAGCGTCACTAATAAGGCCTCTCAACTTGCAGTTCGCGCGGAGCACATTCACGCCATGCGACTTTTTCGCTCCGCCAACGTCGAATCAGTTAACACGCACAGACTCGTTATTAACCCTCGCTGACGCGCAGGAAAGGTAAAATAACTCTCAATGGCTACTCTTCCGCTTCCCATTGCCGCGTTTGTAGCGGGCCTGATCTCATTTCTCTCGCCATGCGTTCTGCCTTTAGTGCCGGGCTATGTGTCGCTGATCTCCGGGGCCGGCGTCGAGGAGCTCAAAGCGCAGGAGTCGCGACTGTTTCGCAAGATGATGTTGAACTCCGTCAGCTTCATCCTCGGATTCAGCGTTGTATTTATCACCCTCGGCGCCATTTCTACCGAGGTCGGCCAGTTGCTGGCGCGCTACAAGTCCAGCCTGGCACAAGTCGCGGGCGTCGTCATTATCTTGTTCGGCCTGCACCTGACAGGAATCTTTCGCATAAATGCCCTCTATGCTGATAAGCGCCTGCACAATGTAAAAGGTGGCAGCACCCCCGGCGGCGCGTTCCTGATCGGCTTCGCCTTCGCCTTCGGCTGGACTCCCTGTGTGGGGCCTATTCTAGCGGTCATCCTGGGATTTGCCGCCGCTCAGGATTCCGTGACCAAGGGGATCTTGCTGCTCTCCATCTATTCCCTGGGATTGGCAGTGCCGTTCTTGCTGACCTCATTTTTGATCGAGCGTTTCCTGAAATTCTACGGGCGCTTCAAGAGATTCATGCACGGGCTCGAAGTGTTCAGTGGCGCTCTGCTGATCGCATTGGGCGTATTACTGGTTCTGGGACGTTTTACCATCATCTCGAATTATCTTTCTTTCTTAAATCGCTTTGCACTGTAGTCGGGAGTAAACGTGAAACGTGACCCGGTTGTCATCATCGTTGTGGCCATGGTGGTTTCTCTGATGCTGGTCTTCGGATTCAATATGGCCCGCAAGACCAAGGACAACTCCGTCCCCGGCCCGCAAGCCAAAGGCGACACCGCTCCCGATTTCACCCTGCCATCGCTCGATGGCAAGAACACACGATTGTCTGATTTCCGCGGCCAAGCCGTGTTGCTCAACTTCTGGGCCACCTGGTGCGCACCCTGCAAAATCGAAATGCCCTGGTTCGTCGAACTCCAGAAACAGTATGGGCCCCAGGGCTTTCAGATTGTCGGTATCGCCATGGACGACGCCAGCACCAAGGACATCGCCGATTTTGCCAAAGAGATGGGCGTGAACTATCCCGTGTTGATCGGAAAAGAATCCGTCGGCGATGCCTACGGTGGCGTGCAGTTCTTGCCCGAGAACTTCTATATTGATCGCAATGGCAAATTGGTCGCGAGAGCTTTTGGCCTCAAGAGCCGCAGTGAGATTGAAGATGAGATCAAGACCATCATTGCTTCCAAGGGAGCCCCGAAATAAAAGCAAGAGATCAAGAGATTGGGAGGAGACCGACCGAATGCCAAGCATTCTTACCAGGACGATTCTAAGCATTAGTCTCCTGACCGCTCTGCTGCGCGCTCAGGAACCTCCGGGCAAGAAAATCCCATCGATCACCCTATCGCCCACGCCGGTGGCTTCCATCACTCGAGGCAAGGCCAGCACCGTAGAGTTGCGATTTCATGTGTCCTCGGGGTTTCACGTCAATTCCAACAAACCCACGGCCGAGTACTTGATTCCAACCGCGCTTAAACTTGACGTGCCCACCGACATCGTCCTGGGCCGTATTACCTACCCCGAGGGCCAACCGATGAGTTTCGCCTTCGCACCGGATGAGAAGCTCAGTGTCTACAGCGGAGAATTCGATGTTGCAGTGATGGTCAGGCCGATGGCCAGCGTCCTGCCCGGCAAATATGTCGTCCGGGGGGAGCTCAAATACCAAGCCTGTGACAACGCCGCCTGTTACCCGCCCAAGAAACTGCCGGTGCAATTCGAAGTAAAGGTGGTGAAGGCGGCGCCTCCGCCTGTAAAAAACCCTGCTCAGAGTCCCCACGTCCATAACTGAGCTGACAGACAGGCACTTCTGCTCGCGAGGCGACTTTGTCCCCGACTTCACGAAGGGTAATCATTTTAGAGTTGTAACTTTTAGTTCGGTGACTTGACGGATCCATCGTGCCGGCCTCTTATCCCCCGGCGCCACGATCCGGAACGGTCCCTCTCTGGCGTCAAGCGGTTTTCCATCCTTCTTGTCCGCGAGGATAATTTCGCGGACAGCGAAAGCAGGATCAATTTCCGCGAGGCCGAAAGCCACTTTGTAGCCATCAGCCGCTGTCACTAGCAGCACCTCGGCCATTCGTGGTCCACGCAATGCATCGCCCAGTTGAATGCCGGCCATTGAAAGCACAGTAGACACTGGCACTCCTTCAAACTGAACCGTTTTGTCATGGTCTACCACGCTCACGGTTACGCGCGGTGGGTTCGCAATCTGAGCCGCAGTTATTGCGGTCGAGTGGCCTTCTGCGTTGATCACCGGCAGCGTCTGCGCCCGCGCGCTGGGAATAAGGCACCAGCAGACCACGAAAATCAGCAGACTTCGTCGTTGCGTCATACGTCTCTCCTGTCCAGTTCATACGAAGACCAACATCGTTCTCTGCAAAAGTCTGCGAGTTGGATCACAACCGACTCTATTCGCTCACCTGTTTGGCTCAAAAAACTGCCTGCGTCCGATGCTCCGAAACGCAGGCAGCAAAACCAGTTGATGCCGAGAAACTACTCTCCCAACACTGCATAGCCGGGCAGGAGGCCATCACTTTTCGTCCATCCGTTGGCGGTGCTATACGAAGCAAACGGATAGGATCGCATGTCGGTGCTGTTGAAGGCCCAGCCGTCATACGTGTTCTCCGTGGAAGTGGAGGTGCTCACCACCACCCAGTACTGCGTGCCTTGGGTGACCGGCAATCCGGTCCCACTCCTCGCGACTACTAGCTGACAGCAATCGCCGTAATCTGACAGGCCCGTCGCATTGAGAGTTGCCAGCGCCGTTCCCGGAAGGCCATTGGCATCCAGGTTCACGCTAACTGTCACTCCATTGGTTCCGCTTCCGCCCCAACCCACGGACACTTCAACTTCTTTGACCGTCATGTTGGAAGTGGGAGTGAACGGGATTGCGTCCCAATAAGCCGAGTTCAAAAACGAGTCGGGGCCGGAGATGGTGTATCCGTAGCAACAAAAGAACACACCGTTCGGATATTTGCTCAAGTTGCCGGCGATCGTGGTTAAGCCGGCGGGTTGGTGGAAGGCGGTAATGTGGGATGGGCCTTGCTTGGCAATGATCATTCGTCCGTCTTGGCTTGTAACAATTCCGTGGTGACCTGCCGCAGCCAAAGCGGCAATGCCAGCCAGCGCCAGTACAGACAAAACCAGCACGATGCGAACAGCGGGTTTCCTAACCATGTTTGTTCTCCGTGTTTCGGTCGATAAAATTTCGCCTCCGCTCAACTGAAATCCGTCAGGGGACAACTCTCCGCTAGCGACGCAGCCGAGCAGTTGGACGAATGGGCGGGATTCTAACTCACTTCCAGCGTGTGTCAAGCACAATCACTCTCCAAATATGGCCTTGGACGGGCTTTTTGGCGGGGGATGCACCACAGGTGATACCCATTGAATTTGGGGGAACTGCTGATCGCGGATCGTTGACCGTTAAAACTTACATCTGGCGGGCATTACTTCCCTTTCTTCTCGATCTTCGCCCACGTATCTTTTAGCGCCACCGTTCGGTTAAACACCAGCTTGCCCGGCAACGACTCGCGATCCACGCAGAAATATCCCAAACGCTCAAACTGGTAGCGGCTGCCGGGGGCCGCCTCAGCCAGCGACGGTTCGACTTTGCACTGGGGAAGCACTTCGAGTGAGAGCGGGTTCAAGTTCGCAGTAAAGTCCTCGCCCTCGGAAGTCCGGTTCGGATCCTCGCAGGTGAAAAGACTCTCGTACAGCCGCACCTCAGCATCCACGGCATGTGCTGCCGATACCCAATGAATGGTCGCTTTCACTTTGCGCCCATCCGGAGGAGAATTGCCGCCCCGGGTTTCGGGATCATACGTGCAATGCACTTCGACCACTTCGCCCTTGTCGTTTTTCACCAAGCTCTTGCAAGTGATGAAGTACCCGTAGCGCAACCGCACCTCGCGCCCCGGCGACAGCCGGAAATATTGCTTGGGCGGATCTTCGCGGAAATCGTCTTGCTCGATGTATAGCACTCGGGAAAACGGCACCTTGCGCGTACCGGCGTTCGCATCTTCCGGATTGTTGACTGCGTCCATCTTCTCGACCTGATTTTCCGGATAGTTATCAATTACTACCCGCAACGGCCGCAGCACCGCCATCACCCGCGGAGCCCGCTTGTTCAGGTCTTCACGCACGAAGTGTTCGAGCATCGCCAGCTCGATTGAGCCATTGGTTTTTGACACTCCAATCGCGCCGCAGAAGTTGCGGATCGCCTCCGGTGTATAGCCGCGCCGTCGAATCCCGCTAATCGTCGGCATACGCGGATCATCCCAGCCGCTCACCCGCTTTTCCTGAACCAGTTGCAGCAGCTTGCGTTTGCTCAGCAGCGTATAGGTGAGGTTCAGCCGGTCGAACTCGATCTGCTGCGAAGGAAAAATCCCCAGCTGCTGAATAAACCAGTTGTACAGTGGCCGATGGTCTTCAAACTCCAGCGTGCACATCGAGTGCGTCACTCGCTCCAGCGAGTCCGACTGCCCGTGCGCGAAGTCGTACATGGGGTAAATGCACCACTTCTTACCCGTGCGATGATGCTCCGTATGCAGAAGGCGGTACATCACCGGATCGCGCATATTCAAATTTGGTGACGCCATATCGATCTTCGCCCGCAATACTCGTGACCCATCGGGGAATTCTCCAGCTTTCATGCGCTCAAACAAACTCAGGTTTTCTTTCGCCGAACGATTGCGGAACGGACTGTCTTTCCCCGGCTCGGTCAGCGTGCCGCGGTATTTGCGGATCTCATCCGCCGACAAGTCGTCCACATAAGCCTTGCCTGCCTTGATAAGCTGCACCGCCCACGCATAGAGCTGGTCAAAATAGTCCGACGCATAAAACAGGCCGTCCCAATGGAAGCCCAGCCACTTGACGTCTTCCATGATCGAATCGACGTACTCCGTCTCTTCCTTCGAGGGATTGGTATCGTCGAAGCGCAGGTTTGTGTGTCCGCCAAATTCGTCCGCCAACCCAAAATCAAGGCAGATCGCCTTAGCATGGCCAATGTGCAGGTAGCCGTTCGGTTCCGGAGGAAACCGGGTCTGCACCCGGCCCTGGAATTTGTTGGTCTTCAGATCATCCAGAATGATGTCGCGTACGAAGTTCGAGGGCACAGCGGGCGGCTCGGGCGACGGAACGCCGGCTTGAGTCGAAGTGTTGGTTGGATTCATGCTCTATTTTCATTCTATAACCACTGCGAAGGGCGCGCCCGGCCCAGGAAATCAGCAAGGCGTCTCCGACCCATCGCGCCCCGGTGAGAGAAGTGACGCGAAAGTAAACGCGGGTTCTAGGCTCCCACCGTGGCAGCGCGCAGCTTGAAACGAATCCCTTCCTTTTCCTGCAAATATCGGACAATCTCGAAGAGATTGCGGGCGTGTGGGTTGCCCGACGGGCCCAGCATCCGCATCAGACTCTTCGGCGAATGATGCGTACTCTTTCCCAGTTGATTGAAGCCGACAGTGGCGTTAATGTAATCCCGCAAAACAGCCTTGCCCGTCTCCACATCTCCTGATAAGAGACACTCGACGCCTTCGCGCAGAAGTTCCTTGCGGAACGCGAGATCGCGCTTCGCTCGCGCTTGGACCCTTTCCTTAAAATCCCTTGTCAATGCCATGATTGGCCCAATTCTTCCTCTTCTTGTAGTCCTGCCATTTTTGGATCGCGTGATCTATGTCTCTGTACTGCCGCTGCTTCGTTCCTCCGCCCAGCAAGACAACCAGGTGCCCACCGTCTCTCCGAAATAGACCCGGTATCCGGGGCCAAAGTCGAGTCTGTACTCGGAAACGCCCGAACCAACACCTTTTACGTTCGACAAATTTCCCTGCGACAACCGCGTCACAGCGATGACCACTTTAGCCGCAGCGGGCGCATTCAATTGGCTGAACCATTCTCCATAAGGACTGGACCGTCAGGAGCGATGTACTCAACGACCTCAGTCGGATACGATGGTAACATATACGTTACCTTTATTCAGGTGGCCATAAGGCCACTCTCCCCAACTATCCACCCATCGTGAGCACTACCCGGAACCGTGCCTTTCCGCTGATCATCTGCTGGTAACCTTCGGCAACCTTCTCCAGAGGATAGCGCTCGATCATGGGACGCACCCCGCTCAGCGCGCTGAAGTTCAACGTTTCTTCGGAGTCTTTCGCCGTCCCTGATGGCCAACCCTGAACCGCGCGCCGTGACATGATGAGTTGCAACGGAGTGATGTTCAGCGGATCCATGGTTGCCCCCACCACCAGCAGCTTGCCACCCGGCGCCAGACCCTCCACCAAAGCTGACATGGATTTCGAATCGGGAGCGGTAGCCAGTACCACGCGCGCGCCTCCCAACTTTTGCAGAGCGGCGACCGGCTCTCCAGTGTCGGTATCGACGTACTCGTGCGCACCCAGCTTCTTTGCCAGAGCTTCCTTGTCGCCCCCGCGGCCGATAGCCACGGTGTGGAAACCCATTTGCCGAGCGTACTGAATGCCCAAATGACCCAAGCCTCCAATGCCCTGAACGGCTACCAAGTCTCCCGATCTCGCACCTGCGTTACGCATCGCGTTGAACACGGTAATCCCGGCGCACATCAGCGGAGCAGCCTGGTCCGCGGGCAACTCATCGGGCATCGCCGCCACCGCTTCGGCGGGGACCACGATGTACTCGGCATATCCGCCATCGAAGTGGATGGCCGTAATCTTCTCAACTTTGCAGAGAACGAAGTCACCACGGCGGCAGGGATCACACACAAAGCAATGCCCCCCATGCCAGCCCACTCCGACGCGTTGGCCCGGCTTCCACTGCGTAACATCGGCCCCGACCGAATCAATCCGCCCAGCAATCTCGTGACCCGGCACGCGCGGATACTGCAGTCCTGGCCAGAGTCCTTCTTTCACCAAGACATCACTGTGACAAATACCGCACGCTTCCACCTTGATGCGCACTTGCGCTCGTCCAGGCTCAGGAACGGGTCGTTCGACGATTTCGAAATTGCCCCCCGGCTTGCCAACTTGCACCGCTTTCATTTTGGACATGATTCTTTCCTCGGCAGAGAATTTTAGAGTTAAGAGCAGACTCTTGCGTCCGCAGGAAATACAGAAGGAAGCATCACTACAGATGGTTGAGCGTAGCGCAGAGATGCAGAAATCAGCAACCCCAATGCGAGCCCGGTCTGTCGCTCACACTGTCGCCCTACTGAAGCTTCGTAATCGCCTCCTCGACTCTCCTCAGAGTCGTCTCTTTCCCCAATACTTCCAGCGTCTCAAACAGCGGCGGGGCATTCTTGCGCCCACAGACTGCGACCCGAATTGGCTGGAACATCTGGCCGGCTTTGACTCCCAACTCCTGCGCCGCAGCCCTGAGCGCGGCGTCCAAGGGATCGTGCTTGAACTCCGTCTTCTCCAGTACCTCGCGAGCCCGCTGCAAAACTTTCTGCGCCATGGCCGCATCGCCTTTTTGCGGAACGAGCTCGGCCGGATCGTACGGCGGCAGTTGATCGACAAAGAAGAAATCGGCCACCACAAGAACATCGCGCAGCAGCTTGATGCGCTCGCGGATAAGCGGCGTGATTCGCAGCATCTTAGCAAAATCGACGCTGAAGCCTGCCTGGCACACAATGGGCAATAAACGCGCGCTCAGGTCTTCGACCGTCGACGCGCGAATGTGTTCGGCGTTCAGCCACACTGCCTTGGCGTCGAATGGATCTTCCTGCGTGAAATTGACTACCGCATTCGCCCGATTTATGCCTTCTAGCGAGAACACCTGAGTCAGTTCCGAAACGCTCATCTGTTCGCGATCGTTTTTCGGTGACCATCCAAGCAGGCATAGAAAGTTGATGAATGCTTCCGGCAAGAATCCGGCATCGCGGTAGGTAGTCACGCTGACCACCGGACCATGCCGTCGTTTTGAAAGCTTGGTCCCATCTGGAGCAACCAACAGCGGCAGATGCGCGAACTGCGGCGGCTTGACGCCAGCAGCTTCGAAGATCAAAACATGTTTGAAAGTGTTGGTCAGGTGATCCTGGCCGCGAATGATGTGGCTAATGCTCAAATCCGCGTCATCGGCGCACGATGCCAGATGATAGGTCGGCATTCCGTCACTGCGCAGCAAAGCAAAGTCTTCGATGTCGGCCGCCGACTTCGCCTGCTCACCATATACCGCATCTGTGAAGCTGACCGGCTGACCGCCTTCGCGAGGCACGCGAAAGCGCAGGGCAAATGTTTCTCCGGCTGCCGCGCGCCGGTCGCTTTCCGCTCGCGAAAGCTCCCGCATCCCGGCATTAAACAGCCATGCACCTTGCGCGCTTGACCTGTCGGCATCCCCCGCATGCGCCGGAGTAAAGTCGCGGTAGGCGAGACCCTTTTCGAATATCGCCCAGGCAATTTTCCGATGCAGTTCCAGGCGCTCGGATTGCTTGTACTCCTCGTCCCAACTCAGGCCGAGCCACTTCAGCCCTTCGAAAATTGAATTGACGGACGCATCCGTGTTGCGTTCCACGTCCGTGTCGTCCAGCCGCAGGATCATAGTCCCGCCATTGTGGCGAGCATACAACCAGTTGAAGATGAACGTGCGAGCGCTGCCGACATGCAAGAAGCCCGTTGGCGAGGGCGCAAAACGCACACGGGGACCGCTTCCCGAGACTGCCGGATACGAAGGTTGGTTCATGTATGGGTGGTCACATGCGATGTTACGGGCCAGTGAAAAGCACCGTCAAGCCGCTAATCCTTGGTAATGGCCGCCAGGTTACCCGGAGGAGACTATCCAGGCCTTCTGGATCATCCAAAAGTGTTGTGTTGTCGCGGATCGTATGAAAACATAGCATTCATCGGATCCGATTCTTTCCGTCGCAGGGGGAGGAATCGGCGATTTCCGTCTATCATGAACACTTTTGTCCTCAGTATGGTGATCGTTCCCGGGGTCGTGGCCCTGTTGCTGGTACTGCTCTTCACTTATTTGTACGAGCAGAGCCGGCAGCAGTACTTCCGCGCCTGGCAGCTGGCCTGGGGATTCTACACCCTGCACTATGCTCTCGACGCCTGGGAAGCGATCAACCATCCTTCAGCGCCAGTATCATTTTTCGCGTCTCTACTTCTGGTGTCGATGACAATTTGCATCTATGTCTCCACCCGCTTGATGCGGGACAAGTACCGGCTGCGCTGGGATGACATTGCTCTTGCCTTGGCCGGGATCGGCCTCGCCTGGTGGACTCTGCAGACGCAAATGGTAAATGGCGTGTTTCGCCCGGAAGGCTTCCTGACTCCACACTTGCCCTTAAACGTGGGCACTGGCCTGGTGCTCCTCTACTGTTCTGCCTATTTCTACCGTCACGCTCATCGCAAGAACTCCCTGGCGTTCACTCTGCTGGCCGTGTCGCTGGCCCTGTGGGCAGTCCTGATGGTCTTCGGTGAGCTGCATGATCCCTTTATCGTCATCTTCGGAAGCGCGGGCCATTTCCTCGGCCCCATCCCGCAGATGCTGCTCGGCATTGCCATGGTGATGGTGCTCTTCGAGAACGAGCGCAATGCCGTACAGGAAAACGCGCTCGCCTTCTCGACCCTTGGCGTTGACCCCACGCGCTTGCTGTCCGCCGAAGACCTGACCCCCAGCCTGCAAAGCATTTTGGACCGTTTGGTGGCCCCGCTGCCTACAGCGCGTGCGATGATCTACGTCTCCGAGCGCTGGCGCGCCGTTCTCCCCTCGGTTCAGCGCGGCTTCTCTCCTGAACTCGTCAATAACATGACGAGAACTGGCGCCGGGGAGTATATCGCCGAACTGGCCTACCGGCGTGGCGGGTTTGTCACCTTCCGCAACGTTGCCGAAATGTCGGAGCCGCTCCCCGCCTTCCCCGGCGCCAAGTTCGAGCAATTCCGCGACGTCATGAAGCTGGAGAATGTACGCAACTTCACCGCCGTCAGCCTGCAGACTCGCGAGCACAATTTCGGTGTCATCTTTTTCCCGGACGCTGCCCGGCACATGTTTGGTTCGTCCAACCTGCGTCTGTTGATCGGCCTGGCCTTGCAGATTGGACTGACTCTGGAAAACTACGTGGTCATGCACGACGCTCAGCGCCGCACCAAAGAGTACGAACTCCTCACTCAGATCGGCCAGGCCATCAGTTCCCGCCTCGACCAGGACGAGATTCTGAAGACTGTCCACAAAGAACTCGGCCAGATCTTCGATACCGGGAACTTTTACGTCGCTTTCGAGGAGGGGGATGAGATTCGCTTCGAGTTCGACGTGGAAAACGGCCAGATCATGGCCAAACGATCACGCCGCGTCGACAACGGCCTGACCGAGTACATCCTGCGCACCGGACTGCCGCTGCTGATTCGTTCTGATCTGGAGAAAACCCGCGAACGCCTGGGTGTCACCTACATTCCGCCGCGCCCGTCCAAATGCTTCTGTGGGGCTCCTATCTTGCTGGGAGGAAAACCCGCCGGCGTCATGGCTGCCATGAGCATGGATCGTGAACATGTCTTCGAGCAACGCGACCTCGAAGTCATGCAGACCGCGGCCGGTCAGGTTTCGGTCGCCGTCGAGAACGCCCGCTTGTTCGCCGAAGAACAGCGCCGATCCCGGCAGTTGGCCTTCCTCAATAGCATTTCGAAAACTGCCATTTCAAGCGGCGATGCCGAGCAGATGCTGCTCGAGATCGTCGGCCACCTCCAGAGAACCTTCCGCTTCGACCACATCGGGATCGGAATCTTCGACTACATCAGCAAGGACATTGAGATCAAAGCCGAAGCCGGCACTACGGCCAAGGCACTTGGTAAGCGGATTCCGCTCGGGGCCGGCATTCTGGGCCGGGTCGCCCGCAGCGGCGAGAGTGCATTGGTGCAAACCACCGGCGAAGAAAACCTGCAGGGCGTACTGCCGGATTCGCGCTCCGTGCTGTGTATTCCCATCGCGTATGGCGAGACGCTGCTTGGCATTCTTAATATTGAGAGCCACGACGAAGACGCATTTTCGCCCGACGACGTCCTGATCATGAACACGCTGGCCGACCTGCTGGCCACCGCGCTGCACAATTCCTTCGTCTTCCAGAAGTTGCAGCAACAATCAATTACTGACGGACTCACCGGCATCAAAACCCGCCGATTCTTCTGGGAAGCCCTTACTTCCGAATGGAAGCGCGCATCACGCTCCGGCCGTCCTTTTTCCGTTGTGCTGATCGATCTGGATAAATTCAAAGAAGTCAACGATAGCCTGGGTCACTTGGAGGGCGATCTGGTTCTGGCCCGCGTGGGACGACTCTTGGAGCAGAAGTGCCGCCAGTCCAACGTGGTCGCCCGTTACGGCGGAGATGAATTTGTCATCCTCATGCCCGAAACCGGAATGGACCAGGCCCACAGCCTGGCCGAACGTCTGCGGCAGTGGCTCTCATCCGACCCTATGTTGCAGGAGCATCACATCACCGGCAGCTTCGGCGTCGCCAGTTTTCCCGTCCACGGCCTCTCGGTCGAGGACATCATTCGCGTCGCCGATTCCGGGATGTATGTTTCCAAGCACCACGGCGGAGATCGCGTTTCCATCTCTGATGAATTTGCTTCCGATGAGATCGGAGCGCTACAGCGGCAGCAGATCTCGGCTTTCATTGAAGGCTTCTTGCAGCGGGAACACAATGGCCCCGAACATCTGGACGAGCTTCTCACTACCCTGAAGAAACTGTGCATCCGCGAAGATGGAGAGGAAGATTTCAACACACAGGTTTTGCGCGAAGCCATTGAGGCCCTGGCACGTGCGGCGGAACTACGGGAACTGAACGGCACCGGGCACGGAGAACTGGTCTCGCGGTACGCCCAATTGATCGCCCGCGCTCTCGGCTTCTCCCCCGAAGACTTGGATGACTTGGTCTACGCCGCCCGCATCCATGATGCAGGAAAGATCTTCGTTCCCAACCGCATTCTGAACAAATCTGGCCCGCTAACCGAAGACGAATTTTACATGGTGAAATTGCATGCCCACGTGGGAGCGGAGATCGTGGCCACCATCCCCGGTAGCGAAAAATTGCGAGATGCCATCGAGCATCATCACGAGGCCTTCGATGGAAGCGGATACCCCGACGGGCTCCGCGGCGAACAGATTCCCCTCTGGGGACGCATCCTCGCCATCGCCGACGCCTACGTCAACATGACGACTGAGCGTTCCTTTGCCGGCGCCAAGAGCAGCGAACAGGCGCTCGCCGAGCTCGAGCAACTGAGTGGCATCCGCTACGACGGGTTGCTCGTGCGCCTGCTGTTTCACGAACTGAAGAGCGAACACACCCACCCCAGCCTGCGAGACTGACTTTACTTCGCGCGCGTCTGCTCCAGAAAGTCCCGCAATCGTGCGTATCCGCTCCGGCTCACCGGAAGCTGTGTCCCGTTGCTTAGCACCACCATGTAATTGTCCTTGCTGTAAGGCTCGACCTTGGTCACTTTCTCCAGATTCACAAGGTACGAACGGTGAATCCGCAAGAAACGCGATGGATCAAGAATGCCCTCCAGGCTCGATATCGTCTGCTGCTTGAGATGTTTCTTTCCCTCGCTGACCAGAGCGACGTAATCGTCCTGCGCTTCGGCATAATCCAGCTTGGCAATCGGGATAATAAAAACGCGAGTTCCATCCCTGACCACAATGCGGTCCAGAGGTTGCGAAGGCGGCCGTGCGCTGGACGAAAGCTCTGCCGGGGCCGGCAGTTTCCCACCCAGGCGCTGCCGGGCGCGTTGCAGTGCAGTCTCAAAGCGCTCCGCGCCGAAGGGTTTCAGCAGGTAATCCACCGCGTGGATGTCGAACGCCCGAATGGCATATTCGTCGTAGGCCGTTACGAAGACCACCGCCCGGTCAGTGCCGATCAATTCCAGCACTTCAAAGCCATCCAGCTTGGGCATCTGTATGTCGAGAAAAATCAGGTCCGGCTTGAGTTCCGTGACCGCCTTTACCGCCTCGAAACCATTGGCGCACTCCACGACAATCTCAATCTCCTGATGAGCGGAGAGAAATTCGCGCAACATTTGCCGCGCCAGCTCTTCGTCATCCACAATTACCACCCGGATTTTCTTGTCCATCACCCCACTCATGCCACGACTCCGTTTAGTTGCGCCGGCAAGCGCAGGCTCACTTGAAAACGATTGCCTTCGGTCTTCACCGAGATGCTTGCTTCCGGTCCATAGCGGGTATCCAGTCTTTGCCGGATGTTGTCCAGTCCCAGTCCGGTTTTCAATGGCGCCGGAGACTCAGGATCAAAGCTGTTCTCCACAACAATCGAGACCACTCTGGCCTTCTCCTGGACGCTAAGCCGAATGACTCCACCTTCCGGCAGATTGGCAATCCCGTGCCGGATCGCATTCTCCACCAGCGGCTGCAACAGCAATGGAGGAATCAAGGTTTCCATCGTCTGCTTCTGAACTTCTTCTTCCATATGAAGCCGCGCCCCGAAACGCACTTTTTCAATCGCCAAATAACCTCTTACCAGTGCCAGTTCCTCTTCGAGTGTGATTGTCTCTTTTCCCCCCAGACGCAATGTAGTGCGCAGAAAGTCGGCTAGCAGGATGCACATTTCGCGCGCCTTACCCGCGTCGGAACTGGTAAGAGCGCTCACCGAATGCAGGCAGTTGAACAGAAAATGTGGATTCACCTGAGCCCGCAACGCCTTGAGTTCCGCATCCCGCGCCAGCACCCGGGCCTGAAGCGCCCGCTCCTGAGCTTCCCGCGAAGCCTGTTCGGCCAGCAGCACATAGTGAAATGTCACCGAAAGCACATACAACAGGATTCCTGTCACCCACAGCAGGGGAATGAATCTTTCTAAACGCTGTTCCAGTCCGGCGAAGCTTGGCCAACGCATAAAGCCGATGGCCAACTGCTCGATCATGTGGACCCATAACGTGCTGAGCAGGACCGCCGCCGTCAGATGCGTCAGCAATAGCTTGACGAACCCCGATTTTTCCAGCGGAGTGGCCCGGCAGGGATACCACGCAGCCAGACAGACAAACGCATAGGCAAGACACGGCGCGACGATGAGCGCCGTTGCTTCGCCCCATTTCAGTCCGGCCGGCCCCGTAAGCAAGAACACCAGAATCCCAGCCAGCGGAATCCAGGCCAGCAGGTACAAACCCAATTGGCGAGGCCTCGTGAGGAGTGGATGCATTGTGCCAGCTCAGTTCCTGACTTCGATGCCGCCCATAATGGCAACGCCCTTTACCACCAGCGTCTTGGTGGTCTGAACGCCTTCCCTGGCTTTGAGGCTGTGCCCACCCATAAAGGCGGCAACTCGCATGGAAACCATCCACGTCTCCGGTACTCGGATAACTCCGCCCCCCATCAATGCGTTTACAGTGATAACGGCCTCGTTGCCTTCGATATCTGCATCCCGCAGATCCACATCAAACCCGCCCATGAAAGCGACCAGGTCCCCGCCGCGGAAGTTCTTAGCGCGAATCCTGTATTCGCCACCGCCCAGCACGGCAAACACATTCAGGTGTGGCGACAAAATGCCACTGCTTTCCGTCGCCGAACCGCAGTATGCCCGCAAAAGCAGAATCACACCTGCGGCAATCACAAACACCGGCCAGGTATGCGCCAGACGTAACCCGTAGTAGCCCAGATGTTCAAGCTCGATGGCCACGCCTGCCGCCAGCAATAAAAAGCCCCACCCGCGCCCCGTCTCGCTCTGCGACTGGAAAATCTTCAGCAGACCCGCTACTGCGAAAATCAGCGCCCAGAAGTCGAAGCTGATAATGTTCATCTGGTCGAGCAGCAGCAGCACTCCCACCACGATCAGAGCGCCACCATTGAGAACTGCGGGATTTATGCCCTTCTGGTTCTCACTCATGATTGCCCTTCCTTTGATCGCCGATTCGTTGACAGCACAGACGATGGGGTCATTCTCTCCTGTTCCGCCAGCAAAAGGCCCACTCCCAGCACCACCAGCAGCACAGGCGCTGTATGTAAAGTCGTCGGCCAGGACAGCATCCCGCTCCGTACAAGGGAGCCAAGTCTATCAAACATGAACAGCGTGCCTGCCACTGCCATGGCGGCGGCAACGATTGCCGATTCCCATCGTTCGGGCTGATTCTGCTCTGCCATTTGCCGTCTCCTTGCTCACTTTCTGTTCGTCCTGATGCAAGCCTAGCCGCCACTGGGATCTGCGTCCTGTCTTTTTCGGCGAACCGCCGCCCGCTACCGGCGATTGGAGAGTTGCGAAACCCATCCTCTGTGAAACTCTGTGCCCTCTGTGGTTCAGTTCTTTGCCAATTTCCGAGGCGGTCCCGAACGCAAGCCGCTTGCAACTCGCCCCTGGAAACGACACACTGTCCTTCATGCCGATTTCGCTTTCACTCGACAACAAAGTCGCCCTCATCACCGGCGGCTCCCGCGGTATTGGCGCAGCCGCAGTTCGCATGTTCGTCGCCGCCGGTGCCAAGGTCATGTTCAGTTATCAGAAGGCCCAGGAAACCGCCCAGCAACTGGTGAAAGAATTGGACAAAGCGAACTGCGCCGCTTTCGCAGCCGATCTTTCCGTGCCGGAAAACGCCTCGAAGCTGGTGGCTGCGGCCATAGAAACCTTCGGCCGTCTCGACATCCTGGTAGCCAATCACGGCGTCTGGGAATCCGCCGACGTCCCGGTTGACCAGATGTCCGACGCGCAATGGCGGCGCACGATTACCATCAATCTGGAAAGCGTGTTTCAGCTGATCAAGCACTCCGTCGCCCAAATGAAGAAGCAGGGAAAATCCGGACACATCGTGCTGGTGAGTTCTACTGCCGGACAACGCGGCGAGGCCTTCCACTGCGACTACGCCGCCAGCAAGGGCGCGCTGATCAGCATGGTGAAAGGGCTTTCCACGGAACTGGCGCGAGACGGGATTTACGTAAACTGCGTGACTCCAGGCTGGGTCGAGACTGACATGTCCGCTCCCGCTCTGAGCGATCCCGAAACCCGTGCGAAGATCTTCGCCACCATTCCCATTGGCCGAGTAGCCAAGCCCGAGGAGATTGCCGCGCCCATTCTGTTTCTATGTACGCCGCAAGCCGGCTTCATCACCGGCGAGATTTTCAACGTCAACGGCGGAGCAGTGCTGGTGGGCTAAAGATGAACAAAATAGCCTCACCCTTGAGACCTCTCCAGGCAGCTACAATACTCTTTCGGGCGTCTTACCTAGAAGAATGAAGCTCTTGTTTTCCATCTTGCTGTTCGCCGCAGTGGCAGCCGCTCAGGCCAATCCCACCGCTCCCGCCATCCCCGTCGACCAGCAAAACGCCAACAAAGCTCGCGCCCTCATCGATCAAGCTATCGAGGCCCTCGGCGGCAACGCTTATCTCAACATCGAAGACTTGACCCAGGAAGGCCGTTCCTACAGCTTTCATCACGGCGAACCCAGCGGCGCCGGCGGCCTCTTCTGGCGCATGTATCGCTTTCCCGACAAAGAGCGGATTGAACTCACCAAAAAGCGCGACGTCGCCTACGTGTACAACGGAGACCAAGGTTACGAAATTACCTACAAAGGCGTTCGCTATGACGAACCCAAAGCCGTGTCCGACTTCATTCGCCGCCGCAAATATTCGCTGGAGTGGGTGCTGCGCCGGTGGTTGAATGAACCCGGCATGGCCCTGTTTTACGATGGCCCCGCCGTCGCTGCCCAGAAAGATACTCAGCAGGTCACGTTGGTGAATTCCCGCAACGAGTCCGTCGATCTCTACTTCGACACCAGCTCTCATCTTCCCGTGAAGAAGAGTTTTTCCTGGCGCGACCCCACCGACAAAGAACGCAACATCGAAGAAGACATCTACGACAATTACCGCCCCGTCGAAGGCGTGATGACGCCCTTCAGCGTCACCCACTTCTACAACGGAGACATGGCCAGCCAGCGCTTCCTGAACTCCATCCGTTACAACACCGGCCTGAATGATTCCCTGTTCAACGTCAATGTGACCTACGATCCCAACAAACCTGCCCCTCGGAAGTAGTAAGTCGCGGTACAATTCGCATTGAGAACCTTGTCATAGCTTTCATCCCCCGTTCAAAGTTCTCAAGTGCTTTTGGGCCTTCTGTGTATTCCGGTTGCTTCATATGGACGATATTAAGCTTCAGTTCACTATTCTGTTACAACAAATACGCTCCGAAATCAACCAAGCACTGATAGAACTACAAGCGTGCGATCCCGGTTATGAAGAGTACAGTCCCGGCAATGACAGCAGCCCCGAAAATAAAAACTTGGATGTCTTTGCCGCCATCAAGTCCCTTCAAAAATCTGGATATGCCAACGATGCAAAGAAGTTTGCCCTCGATCATCGTAGATACAGGCTGGAATGGAAACTCTTCCGAATCTCCCGATACACGGCTGTAGTTCTCTTGTTCTATACGGCGATCACTGGTCTCATTGCCTACTACTCTTTTAAGTCCGTCGATGCTGCTAGAGAATCCCTTGTACGCAGCCAGCGCCCATGGCTCGGTAAAGACGGCCCTCCAGAACTCACTATGGAGATAGTGAATACCGACATGGTCAGCGGGAATCTCATAATTCCAGTAAGAAACTACGGGCCATCTCCAGCATTGGACGTTGGTACTTCCGCCGTTCCATTCATCCGCACTAAGGGCGATATGAGCGAGTTTAAAGAGGCGCGAGAGAAAGCATGTCGGTGGGCTGAGACGGCTGTGGTAGTTTCCGGTGACTACATTTTTCCTCAAAACGTCAAGAAGCTTGACGCCATTGTCCTGTCCCGAGTCGAAGGGATAGAAAAGCGCGACAGATTCCTGATAGCGGCGTGTATCGCCTACCGCGATCAGTTTGATATGACTCACACGACTCATCACACTACTTTCTGTGTGATGGGAGCGATAAAGGACACGACCTCTCTCTACAGTTGCGGAATACAAGAAATAGCTGACTAGCAGCCCTGTCACGGCAAGGGCCAGCGTGACACACAATAAGTGCCTGCCCAATAAACCCCCTTCCTGCCCAAAAAGTCCGTAGTTTCTTATAGTTCATGGCCACACCACGAACTGTGGCTAATTTGCCACAGCCAAGTTTTCCTCACTCCCTGTAATCTGTTCAAACCACCACAGATAGAGAAGCCCCAACTCTGAAACACGAACAAACAATTCGTGCCGCCGTGGAGTGCGCTGGTGTGGGTTTGCATAGCGGCGCCCCGGTTCAGTTGCGGATCCTGCCCGCTCCGGCCGGCTCCGGCATAGTCTTCCGCCGCACCGATCTTGACGGCTTCGACGTCGAGGCCATCGGCCGCAACGTCGCCCGCGTCAGCTATGCCACCAGCCTGATGAAAAAGGGCGTGCTGATTTCCACCACCGAGCATCTGCTTTCCGCCTTTATCGGCACCGGCATCGACAACGCCCTGGTCGAACTCGACAACCTGGAACTTCCCATCCTCGACGGCAGCGCCCGGCCGTTCGTGGAACTCATTCAGCAGGCCGGCATTCGCAAGCAGCGCCGCGCGCGGACCCATCTCCGCATCCGTCGCGAGCTCGAGCTGCGCGAGGGCAATAAATTTATCGCCGTCTATCCCGCCGACACCTATTCGGTTTCCTACACCATCAATTTCCCGCATCCGCTGATCGGCAAGGAAAGCTTCCGCGTGGACCTACAGGACGGCAACTATTTGCGCGAGATTGCGCCCGCCCGCACCTTCGGTTCGCGGGAAGACGAACAGGCCATGCGCGACATGGGCTTGATCCGCGGCGCATCGCGCGATAACTGCATCGTTCTCTCTCGCAACGGAATCGAGAATCCGCCGCTGCGCTTCGCGGACGAATTCGTCCGCCACAAAGTTCTCGACCTGATCGGAGATCTGGCGCTGCTAGGCAAGCAAATCCTGGGCAACGTGGTCGCCGACCGCGCCGGCCACGCCATGCACACCGCGCTGGTTTCCCGCCTTCTGCGTGATCGCTCTTTGTGGGAAGAAACTACTTTGGAAGAAGACGTCAGACCAGTCCCAGCACTCCTACGCGTCGCCGCCGGCCAAACCGCCTGATGCTGTCTTTGGGTGGAGCAGCGTTACTTGATCGCATACTCTAACGACACAATTCCGGATCGGCTAACCTTATGAGATACGAGCGTGAGTTTGATCCGCTGCTGCGCGTCTGGCGACAAAGGAACTCCCCCGCCAAGAAGAATCGGGACAATGCGGACTTCCACTGTATCGACGAGTCCGCCTTCGGCGAGACTGCGGAAGAGCGATCCACCCCCGAATAACCAGATATCCTTACCGGGGCTGGCTTTGAGTGCGGCTAAGGTTTCCCTTTGATCGTTCGTGATCATGGCGACTTCGGGGTAGTCTTCTTGCTTCAACGTCCGCGAAAAAACCACGGTCTTCATACCCGGCATCGTCACCCGCCGAGCGGCGACCATGGTGTCAAACGTCCGGCGTCCGACCAGGATGGTGTCAAACTGGCTGAATACCGTAGCGAAATCGAAATCCGGGTCGGCGGTGATCCAATCTGCTTCGCCCTTCGGCCCCGCAATATAAGCGTCCAAACTCATCACCACCGAATATCGAACGCGCCGCATTAATTCACCTGCCTGTCTCAAATCCATTTTCGACGAAATTATACTTCGCGCATCGTCGAGTAGGCGATTCAGTATGTCTCAAAACCTGGGATTTTTGATTGCAAGGCATTAGCGGCTGAGGCAGCCGCGCGCAACTCAATCCGCGGCTTGCGGAGTCCGATCGTTGGCATCCCAAAACACGCACTGCTCGATCAGTTTGTCCAACTCCGCCCGCGTCCGCGCCCGCAATTCGGCAGCATAGTCCTTCGCTGATCGTTGCCGTTCCTCAGTAAGCGGAGCCACCCGCACCGCCAACAGCGGCGCGTCCTCTTCCAACATTCGAAGCAGGCGCTGGGTGCGGTCGATTTTGGTATGAATGGAAAGCATAGAATGAAAGCTTCCGTCGGCGGCCGCTCCACCGCAAGTCCAAAACTCGATACCTGGGGTCTAAGGCGAAGAACTACTCTTGCACAACACTGTCTATCTCTCGCTCGGCTCGAATGTTGGCGACCGCGCCGCCAACTTGAACGCCGCCATCAACCGGCTTCGCACTCTCGGAGAAGTCCTGCAAGTCTCGCCCCTGTACGAAACCGAGCCGGTAGAATTTACGGCGCAGCCCTGGTTCTTGAATTGCGCAGTCGAACTGGATACCGAACAGACGGCGCAACAACTCATAGAAGCAATTCTTGAAATCGAACGCCAAATGGGAAGAATGCGCACCCAGAAAAAAGGTCCACGCAGCATCGACATCGATATTCTGCTGTTCGGAAATTCGATAATCGACACCAAGGGCTTGAGCATCCCGCACCCTGGAATGCAAGAACGGCGCTTCGTGCTCGAGCCGCTGGCGGAAATCGCTTCCAGTGTTCGTCACCCAGCGTTAAAGCGGACCATTCGAGAACTGAGAGATGCCCTGCCGCCGGGACAGGCAGTACACAAGTTCAGTTGATTAATCTGCGCTTTTCAGCGGAATCTGCGGCTGAAAATCAGGGCACAATCAACCGACTGCCTGCCTCGTCCGGCGCGGCAATGACTGGCTGCTCGGGAAACTGTGCCAATACGAAATCTACAAACGCCCGCGCCTTCGGCCTGCCCGACGTGCGCGCATATCCCATGCGCAGCAGAAACACCAGAGCTTTCAGCACATCGGACTCCCGCAGCCGCGAGTACCCCAAATGCTTCTCCTCCGCCTCGCGATATTCCTTCAACATCTTCTGCACTTCCGCGGCAATGGCCTGCTGACTCAGGCTGGTAGCCGGCGGCTCATAGTGCAACCCTGAATTCGCCAAAGTCTCGTGAGCTTTGGTGATCGTCCCAAGCCCGGCGATCAGATCGCCGTCGTTGATACTGCGATCCGCGCGAGCCGACTTGGCCAGCGCGAAAGTCAATCCCACAATCAGATGCTCATGTTCATAGAGAAACTGATCGCCGATCTCGACCTGCGGAAACAACGCCGCTTGATCCAAATCCTGCAAATCGCGAGGCTTTTCGTGCTCGCGCGCCTGCTGTAGATAGACGCAATCGCTCGGGCAATCCAGCGTGACCTCGCGCTGCTCGCCGCAACATTGCGCGCAGATGCGCCCATGCACCGCCGGGCAAAAGCGTTTCTCTTTGCGTTTTTCGCAAATGGCACAGCTCACAAGTAGGTCTCCGTAAGTTAATTATCCCACGCAGCCATGTCTTCTTCCGACTCGCCCGAGGAGGCCACACCCCCACTGAAAACAGGGGTTCCCAAGTCCGTAAGGGCAAAAATAGCGATTTTTGTGGGCTTTTATGGTTCCCTTTTGATAAAAACCGCATAAAATGCGGAGAAATCAGTGTTTTTCCACAGCAACGCTGATATAAGATCACAATTACCGCAGGAAAATCTAAACGCTGTACAGGAGGAAGCATGGCTTCAGGTATGACCAAGACTCAACTCGTCCGTCATTTGGCTGAGAAACTCGAGAGCAACAACAAGACCGCAGCCGCATTCATCGAGCATCTGGTTGACACCGCTGTAAAAGAGACAAAGAAGAATGGCGTGTTCGTCGTGCCCGGACTCGGCCGCCTGGTAAAGGCCCACCGCAAGGCCCGCATGGGACGCAATCCGCAGACCGGCGAACCCATTCAGATCAAGGCCAAGACCGTAGTGAAGTTCCGCGTGGCGAAAGCAACCAAAGATGCAATCGCCCCTTCACCCAAGAAGTAGTTGCCAGATTTATGAAGTGCAAAGGCCAGCCCAGTGCTGGCCTTTTGCTTTTTCTTCCGATTGATCTGCGTTCATCAGCGGAAATCGGCGGCGAAGTTCTTCTCAGCGTGGCCTGCGATCCAAGGTTCTGACCCACCCATCCAGCCCCCACGTTTTCCCTGCGTCGGATGCGTAGAAAATTAGAAACAAAAACAGCAGCGGCAGATGATCAAGCTCTGCGCCAAAGTATCTCCACACCGGAACGTTGTGGCCAACTTCCCACCACGTCGCCAGCGTCAGGCTCAACATATGCAGCACTCCCAGCACCGACGCCGCCCGCACCCATATCCCCAGCAATAGCGACAGCCCAATAAACATCTCGATAGCTCCCACCACATATCCAAGAAATACCGCGTGAGGCAGCACCACCTGCGCAAGAATTGGCCGATAGAAACCGACGGCCGAACCCTCAATGTAGCTGCGCAGGTATTCCTGAAATCCGCCGTGAGAGAATCCCGGCCCGAACAACTTGTACTCGCCGAAGAGTATAAAGAAAACGGCTGTGGCCATACGCACCACGGCAATAGTCCTGGCCAAACTGCGAGTGTCGGTTGTCATTGAGAAACCGTGGCGTGAGCGATCAATGCTGCGAGTCTCCGATCACCGCATCAGCTTCAATCTCCACCAGCATCTCTGGTGAGATCAACTTGCTCACTTCCACCATCGAAGTCGCCGGCCGGATGTCACGGAAGAACTCGCCGTGCGCTTTTCCGATCTTCTCCCAATCCGCGATATTGGTCACGAACATGCGCGTTCGGACCACATCTTTCATGCTCGCCCCCGCTTTCTGTAAGGCCGACTCAATGTTCTTCAAAGTCTGTATCGCCTGGGCATAGCTGTCTCCCACGCCCACAATCTTCCCGTCGGCGCCAGTCGCAGTCGTCCCCGACACGTAAACGGCGTTGCCGATCTTCACCGCGCGCGAATAGCCCACGACCGGTTCCCATGTAGTCCCGCTCGATATGTTCCTTCGTTCCACAGGCCATGTCCCTCCGTGGCCGATATTGTACTGGACGGTCGTCTTGAAATTGGCAGCCGACGCCACTGACTGCCAACACAAAGTCGGTAAAACCTTTGCGCATCAACGCACTTCTAAGTCACATGGCACGAACGTGGGGTGCCGGAACACAGAAGTCACTTGCCTTTGCGGTGAAGGTGAGTTATTTATCACTCAATGTTAGCGGCGGCTCCCCGTCGCCAGCGGGTTTTACGGAGGTGAGCCCCGCATGATTCCCGAATCGCATCCTTTACAGAAGTTGTTCGTTGAACTTGTGGGACGCCACTATGCCGAGGAAATCGGCATCCGCGATCCGCAAATCGTCAACTATGTCGCTCACTTGCTCGCGGAGTTTTGCGAGGTCGAACAGCTATTCAAGATTCGCAGCGCCACCGCTGCGCGCCCACTGACCGACGTTGGCGAGATGCTGCTCGAAGCCGATCCCGTGTTCGGTCCGGCGCCTTCATTCGACCGCGAACGCCAGGTACGGAAACACGTCGGCGACTACACCTTGTTCTTTACCGGCATGTTCCCCGAGAGTATCAACCAATTTCGCCTGCGCCACAACCGGCTGGAGAATTTTGTGGATTGGATGAAAGCCGGCAAGGAGAGCTATTACATCGTCTCGAAATTCGATTGCTTCGAATACACCAAGGTCGCGCCGCTCTTCGCCAGCCTCTCCAGCCACTTCGAGCAATGCGTCTACGGCCTCAACCGGGTGAAGAATGACTTACAGGAGATGCAGCACCCCATCGTGCGCCGAGTTAATGAGATCGTGATGTAGGGTTTAGTCAGACCCTACGGGCGATTACTTGCTGATCTCAAACACCGTTCCGTATCCATAACGGCCGCCGCCAAATCTGGTTGTGCCAAATAAGTGTCCAGCGTTATCGAGCAACACTCCGGCTTGCGGTTGCGAGCCGTCGCTGGCGCTTTCGAAATGATGCAATATCACTTCTTTCCAGACGCCGCCGGCTTGAGGGCTAAGCCGGTATACGGTGCCGCAGCTGGCCTGGTTGCATCCAACGCCGCCGATTGGAGTTGTGCCGTATAGATTGCCGTTGGCATCGAAGACAATCGTTCCCTGGGGCTTTAAGCCGTCGCTGCCACCGTTGACGAAGTTGTGCAGTGTTTGTTCCGTCCACCCACCACCTTGGGATGGGATCAGTTCGAAAACTTCACCGTAGTTGGGACCGTTCGTTGTGCCATAGAGATTCCCGTTCGCATCGAAGACCAGCTTGGAATCCGGATAGCCGCCATCGGCTCCCCCGGTAAAATTGTGAAGCACGGTCGCAGTCCATTGGCCGTTTTGCTGAGGCGATATTTCGTACCCTCCACCCTCACCCCCATTGCTACCACCTGCCGCTCCATAGAGGTTCCCTTTGTCGTCGAAAGTTACGCCCGCAACCAGATCACCAAGCCCGGTGGTCCCAGGAAACACATAAAGCACGGTCTCTTTCCAACTGCCATCCTGTTGCGGGCTCAGTTCAAAGACCTCGCCAGACTGAGGTTTGCCGCCGTGAGGGGTGGTTCCATACAGGCTGCCATTGCTGTCCCATATCAGATCGCCATTGGGCGGTTGGTCGCTGCTGGTAAAGCGATAAATCACACTTTCCGTCCACGTTCCATTCGCTCCCTTGGTTAGCTCGAAGACCTCGCCCCTCGCGTTTACGTCACCGGCTTGGGCAATACCGTAAAGATTTCCGGTCTTATCGACAACCAAAGTCCCATAAGGCAAGGAGCCATCGCTCTGGCCTTGAAACGCATACAGAATTGTCTCCGACCATGTCCCGCCCGGGCCGGGAGAAAGTTCGAACACGGTGCCGAGCAAAAAATTCCCTCCGTGCGAGGTCGTCCCGTAAAGATTTCCGTTGTCGTCCGCTATAAAGCCCGCCAAGGGTTGCGAGCCATCAGTCTGTCTGAACGCATGAATCACGCTCTCCTTAACTCCCGCCGCCCCCGCGCCGGTCACCAAAATGGCTAATACCAAGGCCAAAAGCTGCCCCGCGGTTGATGCGAACGATGCAAATGGTTTGCTTCTCATGGCTTGACCTCCCTGCCATTCCTCGTAGATTTACCCTTTGGCTCCCTAGCGCACACCATTGGCGGCTCTTTGTCCTCGCCAGAAACTCAAACCGGATGACCCAGCGGCAAGCACGCCCAGACCCGCCGGCTCATTCCCCATCACCGGCTTTTCCGCCGTGCCGCTGGTTTGCCCCGCCACTATGGGCTGGTTGGGTGTGCTCTCATAGGCGTACCCATAAATACTGCCGAGGTAATAAGTCCCAGGCGACGGAAGTTTTACTCGTGCCCAACCGTAGTGAACTTGCCCGTTGATCAAGAACTTCAGACCAACAAAAGAGGTCTCAACCTGCAGCCAACTACCCGACGATCGAGGGATCGAGTCAAAGATCGCCCGGATTGCCATGTACAAACCGCCGGCTTGAAAGTTGCCTTGCGGTCCTATTTGTTTCCCTGACGGCACAGCGGCCGCGGTGAAGCCTTCTTTGGCGGGAACCGCCGCCGTTTCGTTGTCGGTCTGGCCCGGAACGATTCTTAAGAACGACACCGAATGAGATGAGGTTGCAGAGAAGAAATTTTCAAAGCTGAAATCGACGACACCGTCATTGTTAAGATCAAGTGGTGTGAACGCCGGCTGGCCAAATAAGGCCTCGGTAATAGGTATGTTGGACGGCGTATAAACAACCTGCGCATCGGCCGGCTGAACTGTCGACAGCAACGCCGCGCCCGCCGCGGTTGCATAAGCCAAGAGATGCTTTTCCAAGTTACCATTCAGTCGCAACGGTCGATTCTCACCTTTCGCGACACTTCGTACTGGCTTGGACGATATGGGACACCTCGTTCCTGGTACGTCTACCCGGAAGGTTTCCAGCTAAAGCCCGGCACTATATCGCGACTCTCAAACACCCGCAAGAGCCGAAGGACCCTAGGCAACACTTCGTCTTCTACTAGCGGCGCTAGCGCGTCCTGAGAAAAAATACGCAGCGAATGGGTTGGCCAACTCTTTTGCATCGCTCGCCAGAAAGTTCATCGACCAACGCGGTAGAAACTCAGCGCTGCATCTCCTTGCTTGAGCAGCCGGTACCGCTGCAACCCCGCAATCTGCTCACCGGGATCGAATTTCTTCTGATGCTCAACCATCACAATGGTCTCGGGCAACAGGAATGCCGAACTTGAAAGAGTCGTAAGAGCCTGAGCGTACGCCGCTTCCATGCCATACGGCGGATCCATGAACACAAAGTTGGCCCGGATCCCACTCTTATCCCACGCCTGCAACGCGCGGACGGCATCCTGCCTCAGAACCTGAAATGCGCTCCTTATCCCCAGTGTGCTCAAGTTCTTCCGAATCAACTCAGCCGCGTCCGGCGCCGATTCCACAAAGTAGACCATGCTCGCGCCTCGGCTCAGTGCCTCGATCCCCACCGCTCCCGTACCCGCATAAAGATCAATCCAAACCGTCCCCTCTAGCGCCGCAGGATTGCCCGCCGTAAGTATGTCAAAGAGCGTCTCCCGAAGCCGGTCGCTGGTGGGACGCAACTCCATCCCAGGCAGTGACTGTAGCCTTCGGCTGCGAAATTGTCCTGCGATCACTCTCATGTCTTGGTTGCGCTTGGGTACTTCCGACTGACGAAACCACATCCTGCCGCTCGTCCAGAGTCTAAAACTATATAGAATAGAAGGGCAGGCGTTTGCGAATGAGAAATTGGTCCATCCCGGCAGGCCGGATTTTCGGAGTCGAACTCCGCATCCATCTGACCTTTTTCTTTTTGCTGCTATTTGTGTGGCTTACCGAGTCGGCTTCGCATGGGCCTGCCAGCGCGGGCCGCGGCCTGGCACTGGTGGGAATTATCTTCGCCTCCGTCGTATTGCACGAACTTGGCCACGCGCTGGTTTCGACCCACGCTGGAATTCCCGCCAAAGCCATCATCCTGCTCCCCATCGGCGGGATCACTCTTCTCGATGAAACCCAGCAACCGGTCGAGCCCGGTGTCTTGACCTGGAAGCGCGATATTCGCATCGCCATCGCCGGCCCGGTCGTGAATCTCGCCATCGCATTTGCCGCCGCCAGTATTCTGTTGGCGGTCGCTCCCGAGATCCATCTTTGGACCAAGCCCTGGGATCTGCAATCCAGCAATCTGCCGCGGGCCTTGGTTTGGTCGAACCTATGGCTGGGCTTGTTCAACCTGTTGCCTGCCTATCCTCTGGATGGTGGAAAGATTCTACGCGCCATCTTCAGCCGCAGCATGGATTCCGCTCGTGCCACACGCCGCGCCATTGCCATCGGCCAAGCCTTCGCCACTCTATTCATGCTGACTGGCATGCTGTGGAACATCTGGCTGACCATGATCGGCTTTTTCCTGTTTATCGCCGCGCAACTGGAAGAGCGCTCAGCGGTATTTCAGTCGGTTCTGGAAACAGTGCGCCTTGAGGACATCATGCTGACCGACTTCGCCACCCTCTCGCCAGCCGATACTTTGGAAGACGCACTAGATAAAGCTGTCCACTCTTTGCAGGACGATTTTCCCGTGATCCGCGGTAGCGATATGGTGGGAGTGATCTCCAAGCAGAGAATCCTCCAAGCCCTCCGCGCCGAAGGCAACGGTTACGTGCAGGCGGTCATGAACCGCATCTTCGAGGTGGCACAGAAGAAAGAATCGCTGGCGTCGGCATTCCGCAAGCTGACCGCCCGCAATCTGAGCATCATTCCAGTAGTTGAAGATCAGCGTCTGGTGGGCATCGTAACCTTGCAAAACCTGATGCACTCCATGGCCCTGCTGGCCGAGAGCCGCAAACTCCGCAAAGCCGCGTTGAACTCCTAAAAACTGTACACAAACCCAACCGACGGCTCAGCCATATGTTCCCTGCCGCCAGTAAAGAAGTTCACCATACTGCCCGAATTCGCATCTACTTTGAAGTCGGGAGCCTTGTACAGAAAACCGCGGTATTGCATGCGAAATGAGACTTTCGGATACCATGGCAGTCGATAATCCACTCCTAGCCCGTAGAGAAATGACAGCTGGGTTTGGCTTGACGCCCCCAGGTTCACCTGCACCCGGTCCAGTACATTATTCGGAAGGTCAGGAAAAAATACCCAGGTACTGCTGGGACTAAAAATCAGCGCTCCACCGCCCGCTAAAAAGAAAGGCGCGAACTTGGCCTTGGGGTATGGACTGAATACATACCCTCCTGTGACCTCCAAAATCGAGTTCACAACGTGAAAGTTGTCGCCAGCCAGGTAGGTCTGCGAATTTCTTGCTCGCCCGAAATTGAATATCAATGAATGCTTAGGTCTGAACTTATAGCGAAAAGTGCCAAAAATGACCGGCCCCGCCGTGGCGCTTTGTACAACCGCATTCCCGCTGGCCGTATTGGTAAACACCTCGCCGCCGTTAATGCTGGCATCGAAACGCCCGTCTTGACCGAGGGCAATTGAAGTTAGAAGAAGTATCACTGCCAGCGCAATCGCTGCCCGCTTAAGCATCCCGTTCTCCTCTTTCATGTTTGATGCAGAATTGTGCCACATCATTCCGGCGCGGTTTCGTTGGCCGGACGCGCGCCGGGGGTTATGCCAGCTGGATCGCCTTGGCCCGCGCGATTGCCGGCACTTTCCTGAGCGCCGCCAGCACACGGTCCGGCACAACTCCATCCACGTGCACCACTGCGATAGCCTCGCGCATCCCCCCCGGCCCATTTCCCACACGCCGTCCCAGCGAGAAATCCGCGATATTGATTTTGTGATCGCCAAGAATCGTCCCCACTTTACCAATCACTCCCGGTACATCGCGGTTGCTCAGGAAAATCAAGTTCCGTTCCAACGGCGCTTCCACTTCGATTCCATCTACGTGCAGCAACCTCGGTGTCTGGCCATGCAATACCGCGCCTTTTACCATGTGCTCCTCGGTCTGAGTCTTCATAACGATGGACAGCACGCTGCCGGCCCCGCCGGTCGAGCCTTTGGCCTTGCGTGCCTCATGCACTCGCAACCCCCGCGAAGCGGCAATCGCCGCTGCATTCACCAGGTTGGCTTTTTCTTCCAGCGCCTCGTTCAGAATGCCTTTGATCGCGGCATTGCGGATCAAGTCTGTCTTCCACTCCGCAATATGCCCGCTGTAGCGTAACGAGATTTCTTCCAGCGCACCCTCGCTGACCTGTGCCAGGAAGGAACCCAACTTCTCCGCCAGCACAATGTAGGGCTGGAGTTCGATAAACTCATCGTGCGAGACCGAGGGAACATTCACCGCGTTCTGGATCACGCCGCTCTTCAAATACTCCTTCACCTGCAACGCGATCTGATAGCCCACCGCTTCCTGCGCCTCGAAAGTGGCCCCACCAATATGAGGAGTTAGAATCACGTTATCAAACGTGGCCAGCGGCGAATTCTTCAACGGCTCTTCAACAAAAACATCCAACGCTGCTCCTGCTACATGGCCCTGCTTCAAACCCTGCGCCAGCGCAGCTTCATCCATCAGTTCGCCGCGCGCGCAGTTCACCAGATGAATACCACGTTTCATCTTCTTTATTGTCGCGGCATTGATCATCCCTGTGGTTTGGGGCGTGAGGCCGACGTGCAAGGTCAGGTAATCAGCGGCTGCATACAGTTCTTCCAGGGTCGCCATCCGGATCCCCTGCTCTTTCGCAACCACCACCGAGACAAAGGGATCATGGCCGATGATCTCCATCCCAAATGCTCGCGCCCGGCGTGCAACTTCCATCCCGACTCGCCCCAGCCCAACGACGCCCAGCGTCTTCGCGCGTAGCTCGGTTCCTTGCAAAGATTTCTTTTCCCATTTGCCGGCGTGCATCAGGTCGTTCGCCCGGCACAGGTGACGCGCCATGGCCAGCATCATGGCCAACGTGTGTTCGGCCACGGCCACGGCGTTGGCGCCGGGCGTATTCATCACCGCGATGCCCTGCCGAGTGGCAGGATCGAGTTCAATGTTGTCGACACCCACTCCGGCGCGGCCAATCACCCGCAGCTTGCGCGCCTTCGCCAACAACTCCGCATTCACCTGTACCGCCGAACGCACAATCAGCGCATCCGCCGATTCCAGTTGCGCCGCCAGCCCGCCCTCCATGTTGTCAGGCGTGACCACCACCCAGCGCGGCTCGCGCAGCAAGTCCACAGCGGACGCGGATATTTTTTCAGCGATGACAATCTTCATGTTTATCTGTGTTGATCCGTGAAAATCCGCAGCTGGTTTTGGGACTCAATTTCTTGCACCCATCGCAGTTTTCGCATAAACCTCTTGAGCCGCTCGCACCGCCGCACCATACTCGATAGCCTGCCCCACACCCGCCATCACATGCTCCAGCGCGCCCAGAATCCCAATCGTGTCCAGATAGTCGTAATAGCCGAGGTGCGCGATGCGGAACAGTTTGCCCTTCATCTCTGACTGCCCATTCGCAACCACGGCCCCGAAATCTACGCGGAATTGCTTGACCATTGCGCCCGAGTCCACGCCAGCTGGCGATTGAATTGCCGTGAGCGCTGCCGCCGGACACGTCGGAGCAAACAACTCGAGCCCGAGCGCCTTTGCCCCAGCCCGCGTCATCGCTGCCGCCAGTTCTGCATTCTCAATCAGCGCGATCCGGCCCGCTGCTACGTGCCCATTTCCCATCTGCCGTATGAAATCCAGCGCCGCCCCCAACGCCGCAAATAGCGACGTCGCCGGAGTAAACGCAGACTCGCCTTTGGCCGCAGCTTTTCTCTCTTTGCGGAAATCGAAGTAATATCGCGGCGACTTCGCTGTCTCCATCCGCTTCCAGGCGCGCTCACTGACCGCGCAATACGCCAGCCCCGGCGGGATCATCAGCGCCTTCTGTGAACCTCCGATAATTACATCCATCCCCCATCCGTCAACATCAAACCGCGTCGTGCCCAGGCCGGTGATGCCATCGATCATCAGCAACGCGTCACCGCCACTTTCCCGCACCAGCCGCGCAACCGCTTCTACATCATGCCGCGCTCCAGTCGAACTCTCGGTGGCTTGCATGTAAACGGCGCGAACATCCGCAGTCAGCTTCCCTCGAATCTCATCCAGCGAAAATGTTTCGCCATAGGGAGCATTCACCACCTCCACGATGCACCCGAAGGCCTTCGCCAGATCGCGCCAGCGTTCGCCAAACTTGCCTGCACTGAGCACCAGAACTTTGTCGCCTGGGGAAGTCAGATTCGACACAGCGCCTTCCATCACGCCTGTTCCCGAAGACGCCAGCACCAGCACATCATTCTTCGTGCCGATGAAATCCTTCATCTCAGCCAGCACCCGCGAATACAGCGCCCGAAAATCGGCAGTGCGATGGTGCATCGCAAACGAAGCCATGGCGGTCTGGGCCGCGGGAAGAAGAGGCGTTGGCCCCGGCGTGAATAGGCGATTCTTGCGCAGCATGCCGATAGAGTCCTGGAAGATTCCGAGAATGTTTAGTTTATCGGAAGCCGGCCCGATTGTGGCACACGCTCGCCCATCATCGCCAGAGGGCTGAAGGTAGGGCCTAACTATCGACGAACTCAGCGAGCGGATTTTGACGCGAGAATCTCGGGCTTGGCAATCTCCGGAGGTTTCGAAAACAGATCTTGCGCTTTGGCGAAAAGCGCCTTGGCGATCTCACCATTCAGGTGAGCGTTCCGGCCCGTTTCATCTGCGAAGGTATCGAAAATGCCGTATTTTGTAGGTCCCATCTTGACGGCATACCAGCTAATCGTCCCTGCTTCTTGTTCAGCAAGCGGTTGCGCGGATTTCAGAAATTTTTCCACTTCCTGCTCTTTGCCCGGCTTGGCTTCTAGTTGAGCCCAAATGGCTAGCTTTCCCATGATTCCATTACCTCCAACTGTTCAGATGCACCATATCTCGATTCGGTTCCGCCGAATGTCTAGAAAATGAACGAAGTATAATTGCCATCATGCCCCTGATCGATCAGATTCAGAAAGACATCACCACAGCCATGAAGGCCCGGGAAGAGCAGCGTCTGTCCACTCTGCGTATGGTGAAAACCGCCCTCAAGAATCGTGAAATCGAAAAAATGGCACCGCTCGACGACAAAGAATCCCAGCAAGTGCTGAGCACGCTGATCAAACAGCGCAAAGAATCCGTCGAGCAGTTCCTCAAAGGCGGCCGCAAAGAAATGGCCGACAAAGAGGCCGCCGAAATCGTCCTGATCGAGGCCTACCTCCCCAAAGCCGCCACCGAAGAACACATTGCCGCCGGCGTGAAGGCCGTAATCGCCGAAATGGGTTCGCCCACCATGAAAGATATGGGAACAGTCATGAAAAACGTCATGGCCCGCTTCGCCGCCGAAGGCATCCGGGTGGACGGCAAAGTGGTCAGCGAGGCCGTCAAGCGGGAACTAACGCCAAGATAGGAGTAGATCTTGAGCCTTGCCGGCGGGAACTTCGGCATAGGTCTGCTGCGCCCTACGAGTAATGCCGTTTCCATTACGCCCGACAACCGTTGGACTGCATTCACCTACACCACACAGCTCGGCCAGACGTAAACCTGAAGTAGGAGGGGGTGGAGGTTTTCCGTGCCGCCCCGCTCCTGGGAACCGACGAAATATTCCACTCTCGCCCCTTGGCGCTTCCCATTAGCCTATGTTGCAATACTTCCAAGCGCCAAAGTAAGGAGTCAGCGACTAAGAATGCCCCGACCTGACGAGTACGAACGGCTTCACTCGTATCCAATGGCAGAAGGTTGGCAGCGAAGGCACATTCTTGCGGGTGAAGGGCTGCCCTACACGATCCTGAGCGTGTTTGTCGTCCCATCTGGCGAGTTTGAAGGAAATATTGGCCTGGTCGATCCAACAGCCGAGCATGCGGGAACACGGGAGGAATGCTGCAAGAAAGTTGACGCTCGTTTTCAAGCACGATTCCCAGGCCATCGCTGCACGGCGGGCTGCTTCAGCCAATGGCAGCCGATCAGCGCAACTTTGCGTGAGCGTGGCGGCAAAGTGCAATGAAGGCCGTCGGCCCGAGACTCTGCCAGACCGAGGGGAGGTCCTTCCATGAACCGCACGTCAGCTTCGATACCGTCCTCGTGGCCGTACGACGAGGCGGCAAGCACGTTCGCAGCCCTGCGAGGGGACCGGTGCGATTGGTGCTCCAGTCCCTACCACGAAATTTATCGCGCTGATCTCTGTCGCCACTGCTACGAAATCAGAAATGAAAAGAAGCGGCTCGTCCAGAAAGTGAGAGGAAAAATGGGTGCAGGCCTGCGGTGGCGAGCTCTCGAATTAGGGCTACGGATCGACTGCCACACCGCGGGCAGGAGGAAGACTTTGCGAGAGCCGAGGGCGAGCTCATCGCGGAGGACAGAGGCCCAGACAATAGTTCGATGACGGTCGAGAGACTTTTGACGGATATCAGTCATGAGATTTTGCCCCCGAAGGAACGAGACCTATACGGCGGCTATGCAGCCACGATCTCGAGTTTGTTCAGCCCAGCACAACGTGCGGCATTGATACATCTGCTCGCTAGAGTCGTGGATCTTCGCACGAGACACAGTGACAGGAAGCGTGCCAAGGCCGATAGCGCCAAAACGGTGGAGGACAGCCAGAAGATGCCAACGTGGCTCGCAGAAGCGCTCGGCGGGAAAGGGCGAAAACAGCGAGTCGGAACGCGACCCGCAGCTCTGCCTTAACCAATACCGTTACGAAATGCCCGAAACTTGCAGCGGCCTGGCGCCCCTCACTTGCTCCTTTGCAACTCCCGATACGCCTCGCTCTTCGACACGCCCATCTCCTTCGCCACTTTCTTGAGCGCGGTCTTCTCGTCCAACTTTTCTTCCGCCATCACCTGCTCCAGCCGCTGCCGGACACTCGCACGCGACGGCGCAACCCGTTTCTCCGCCTCCTCCGCCTTGCCAATCAGCAAAGTAATCTCGCCCTTAACATCGCCACGAGTCTTCAGCGTTTCGAGCACATCACCCGCGTGCCCTCGCAAGAATTCCTCATGCAACTTAGTCACTTCGCGCGCGACAACTACGTGCCGGCCGGCTCCCAGCACTTGAACAACGTCCTCGAGCGACTCTTTCACCCGATGCGGGGCTTCATAGAACACCTGCGTTCGGGGCGAATCGCCCACACTCTCCAGCAGCGCCCGTCGCTGTCCCTGTTTCGCCGGCAAAAAGCCGCTGAAACGGAACGAATCCGTTGGCAGCCCGCTCGCTACCAGCGCCGCCAGAAACGCCGATGCCCCCGGGATTGGCACCACCGGCACGTGATGCCGGATCGCCAGCCCTATCAGCCGGAATCCCGGATCGGAAATTCCCGGCATGCCTGCATCGGTCACCAACGCGATCCGCGCACCCTGTTCCAAGTCGAGCACCAGCTCCGGCGCACGCGTGAGCTCGTTGTGTTCGTGATAACTCGTGGTCCGGGTAGCAATTCCGTAATGATTGAGCAGCTTCTGTGTCTGGCGAGTGTCTTCGCAGGCAATCACGTCGGCTTCCTTCAGCACTCGCACTGCCCGCAGCGTGATATCCTCCAGATTCCCAATCGGTGTCGCCACCAGATACAGTCCGGGGGCCAAAGGACTGGAACCCGTGGGATCGACTTTTTCTTCCAACGCCATCGAGCCGAGTCTACCATCCGATTGCATAAGCAGTTGCAGTCCCTGTGTTCCTCTGTGCCCTCTGTGGTTAAGAACTAACGAATTGATAGAAAATAGTCCGCATGACTACCATCATCCTTCTTACCATTTCCAACATCTTCATGACCTTCGCCTGGTACGGCCATTTGAAATACCGCCAAGCACCGCTGTTCAAAGTGATCCTGATCAGTTGGACCATCGCCTTCGCGGAATACTGCTTTCAAGTCCCGGCCAACCGCATCGGCTCCTATGAATTCACCGCCGCCCAGCTCAAAACTATTCAGGAAGTCATCACACTGACCGTCTTCTCAATCTTCTCGATTCTGTATCTGAAGGAACCACTACGATGGAACTACGCCGTGGGTTTTGTCATGATCGTGGCTGCGGTGGCCGTGATCTTCAAAAAGTGGTGAGCCCCGACCCGCAACCATCGAGCAAATTGACGGCGGAGAAGCGCACACCCTAGAATCAAAATAGAATCGACGCGCGAAGTTGATCCAGGAGTCCATGCCACTTTACGAATACGAGTGTAAGAAGTGCCACCATCGCTTCGAGCGAATCCAAACGTTCGCTGCTCCCCACACCAAAAAATGTCCAGAATGCGGCGGTCCCATCGAACAAATGATCTCCGCCCCCGCCGTGCAATTCAAAGGCTCAGGATGGTACGTCACCGACTATCCCAAGAAGTCATCGGGCGGGTCGGCATCATCCTCCGACCCTAGTTCGAAGTCCGATTCGAAGTCTGATTCGAAAAACGACTCCAGTTCGAAGTCCGAGCCGAAGTCCGAATCCAAGAAGGAATCCAGTTCAAAGTCGGAATCATCCAGCAAGAAAGCCGAGAAGAAGTAGCGGAGGAAGCGCGTCGATACTCGCTTTTTAGGTCGTGACCCACTCTCCAAGTTTTCGCTCGATATCCTCCGCGCCGAACTCCCAACTCGCCCAGCCTTAGAAACCCTATTGCGGCGTCAACAGGAACGCATGGTTCTCGCCATTGATGGTGCCGTAGCCGGTAATCTGTCCCAAATTGTTAATCGAATTTGCCAGCACCAGCACCCAACCGGAATTGGGAGGGATCAGATTGTTCAGGTCCTTCATGCCGCCTTTCTGAGTCCAAATCATAGCGTCACTCGTGCTCGTCGCCGTGCTGGAGAACCCGACAATCTGGTTCGAGTCATTGATACCGTTGCCGGCGCTGCTAGTGCCGTCCGGCAGCGTCCCCAAGCTATGTATTTTCTTGCTTGGGTCCCATGCCACCGCAATCCAGTTCGAGCCGCTGGCGGAGCTGTTGGAATAACCTGCGACCACCCCGGAGGAGTTAATCCAGATGCCGTTGCTGATCGTGCCGCCGGGAAGGGTACCGAGATCGTTGACCCCGGTAGCCTTGACCAGAAAAGCGTGGTAGTTCGTTCCCGTGTAATCGAGAAAGGCAACACCAGCTCCTTCGTCGCTGTTGTTGATACTGCAACACAAGCTGATCACCGCCCCGGAGAGAGTAGGTAGCGTCAGTAATTTATAGGCGTTCCCGCTCTTGATCCAGGCTACAGGAAGGATTACCGAGGGGTTAGCACCGGAGTTGGAACTGCCGGCGATTGCGCCTTTTGCGTTGGCCTGACCCGCAAAACTATAGGTAGCGCCCGAAAACGTGGGCAACGCGCTCATGCCGGCACCTTTCGTCCAGACAAATGGGGTGCTGACGCCCTGGCTGTCCAGGGAGTAGCCCACCGCCAGGCCAGAGTCGGTAATGCTATAAGCTTCACTGAAGACCCCTCCGCTCAACACGCCAATACCCTGCATGCCGCTATTGAGGCTCCACACGAAAGCCTGGCCAGGGAAACTTGACGAACAAGGATACGTGGTGATCTCTGAGGTGTCGGAACATCCCACCACTAGCCCGGAATTATTAATCTCCAAGCCCTCACTGCACTGTCGCCAGAAAGCACGCCCAAGTCAGTCACCGTATAGTTTTGTGCGAAAGCGACAGAGGCTATTCCTACCAACACCATGAACAGAATCACTGCTGTTCTTCGCATTGAAATCCTCCCGATCCGGAGTTGAGAGACTGCCAGGGTTTCGCCTGGCTAACAGCTAAACGCGGGCTTCGCTGGCAACAGTTGGGGGACGATGCCACGCCCAAGCGCAGGCATTCTCCTCCGGTCGTGCCCCAAAGTCAAGATCAATTCTGCGGTTTATCTGCGCTTTTCTGCGAAATCAGCGGCTAGAACTTCACTCCGCCGATGTCCGTAAACTCCGCTTCCTGCCAACGTTCCGACGAAAAATACCAGTTGCTGGCCCCAGCCTCGTGACTGTCACCCGGGCCGTACACAATCGTCGGATTGCGCCAATAATCCATGCCCATTTGCAGCAACGCTCCAGGAGAAATCTTCACTCGCGCTCTGACTGTACAACCCTCCAGCCTTCCTTCCGGCAGCAACGGCCTCAGTGATGCCGGCCAAAAGTGCCAGACTTTGTCAGGGCGCTGGCCTACGCGAAGAATCACCGCATTATTCAGAGGATCGAACACCATCGGCAACGGCTCATGATCGTTGCTTCCGAACCAGGGATTGCGCCGGTACAGACCACCTCGCACCGCCCCACGATCGTCGTTGAGCACAACCTCGTGACCGTCAGCCCGGCACGAAAGCTGCGTCCACGCCACTTCAATTGTCGCCGAGGCATACCCAGAAACCCGCGTGTCGGCAATCGCAATGCCCCACAGCAGTACAGACGAGAATCCCTCAGGCGCCGGCGTCGAATTCACGTATCCAGCCTTATAGCTCGCCTCGTCAGGCACTCGCGGATCGCTTTCTACCACAAAAGCAAACGGACTCGCCGCCCGCGTCTGCGGCGCAATCAGAGTAATAACCGACGTCGCCGTCCGATGCGGGACAATCGCAATCAACTCCTCCGCAGAAATAATCTTGAAATCCGCGCCGGTCGTGCCAATGACAACGCGGCTCACTTCCCGCAAATTTCTGCCGGTGATCTCAACCCGTGTACCCTCCGGACCGCTGGTCGGCGAGATTCGCGTGATCTCCGGCGTGTCGCCAACTCCAGCCACACATAACCGGCAGGCCAGCAAACAAAACAGCCACATATGTGTCGTCATCCCGAAACCGTCGTTGTCTTTAAACTCTCTCCGTGGTTAAGCCCCAAACTTCCCCCCTGCCCAGCTTGTCTCTGCGATCTTTGCGCCGATTTTTCTTCGCGTCCTTTGCGTTAAGCTTTTGCTTTGACCTTCCCTCCCGCCATTATTCTCCCAATCCGCCCACCGCCGCTCTTTCCCGCACAAAATATCCGAACCAATTCCCAAAACAAGAATTCCTCACCCCCCGGTTGCCACACTGCCCCGCGCCTCGTATATTGTTTCTTTCCGGAGGCCGCCATGAACCACGCCGAATTCTTTCAGCAGCTTGAGACGCGCATCGCCAAATACGACCTACTTTGCCATCCTTTCTACAAAGCCTGGACCGCGGGCCAGCTTACCCGCGACGACCTGCGCGAATACGCCCAGGACTACTACCATCACGTCGCAGCCTTCCCCACCTACCTCGCCGAGCTTGGTGTACGTCTGGACGAGGGCGAACTGCGCCGCGCCATTTTGGCCAACCTCGCCGATGAAAAAGGCGGCGAAGACCTTTTCGGCGAGCCCGCCCGCGCCCACTCCGAGCTATGGCTCGACTTCGCCGAAGGCATGGGCTCCCGCCGCAACTTGCGCCGCCACTCGCCTCTGCCCGAAATCAAGCAGCTCACAGCCTTCTTCCACCGCGTAGCCAGCGAAGGTACACCCGAAGAGGCTCTCGCGGCTTTCTATGCCTACGAATCGCAAGTGCCTCGCGTAGCCAAAGAAAAGGCCCGCGGTCTGCAAGAAATGTACGGCGCCGATCAGCGAACGACCGCCTATTTCACCCTGCACACCACCGCCGACGTTCAGCATTCCCAGGTCTGGCGCCAGCAGTTGGCCAAGCAACTGGAAGCGCATACGGGAAACGCCGAGAAAGCACTGGATGCCGCCGAAAACGCCGCCAAAGCTTTGTGGCAGGGTCTGGATGGAATCGAGGCCCGGCGAGTGGCAAAGACAGCAGCCTAGACACAACGAACCGCAAGTCTAGATCGGAGCCAGTGATTCGATAGAATCGCTGGCTTTTTCTTCGCAAGGAGTCTCAGCAAATATGCCCAAACCCATCCCCATTGGCGCCCACGGCACAGCCGAAGAAACCGTAGCCTTCGAGCACACTCTGGAATCACGGCATCCCAACCTGCCGCCCGTCTACTCCACCCCCAATATGATTCGCTTGATGGAGATCGCAGCCTTCCACGCACTCCAGCCCTACTGCGAAGGCGACGAGATCACCGTCGGCACCGCCATCAATATCGAGCACCGCGCCGCTACCGGCATCGGGACCAGAGTTCGCGCCGAAGCCACCCTCGAATCCTGCAATGGCCGCTTCTACACCGTCCGCGTCACCGCACGCGACGACATTCAGGAAATCGGACGCGGCACCGTCGGCCGCGCCGTCGTCAGCGTTGGCAAATTCCTGGAGAAGATGAAAGCTAAAAAAGGCTAATGGAGGATGGGCATCCTCGCCCGTCTTCTTTCACTTAGAATCAAATTCATGCCCGATCTTCTTCTCCAGAAAGCCAACGCCCTGCGCGCCCTGCATCACACCGGCAAAGTCCTGCTCCTCCCCAACGTCTGGGACGTAGCCAGCGCTCGCATCATCGAAGAAGCTGGCTTTCCCGCCATCGCCACCACCAGTGCTGGAATCGCATTCTCGCTCGGCTATCCTGACGGGCAAAAGATCTCGCGCCACGAAATGCTGGCCCATGTAGCTCGCATCGCCCGATCCGTAAAGGTCCCAGTCACCGCCGACGTCGAAGCCGGATACGGCGAGCGCCCCGAAGACGCCGCCGAAACCGCACGCGAGGTGATTGCAGCCGGCGCTGTCGGAATGAACTTTGAGGATGGCACCGACGATCCGCAGCACCCCCTGATCGACTTGCCTTTGCAGTTGGAGCGAATCCGTGCCATTCGTGAAGTCGCGGAGAAATCCGCTGTCCCTATCGTGCTCAATGCCCGCACCGACGTTTATCTAGTTCAAGTGGGATCGCCCGACTCACGCTACGACCATGCTCTGCGTCGCTTGCGAGCCTATCGCGATGTTGGAGCCGACTGCGTCTTCCTCCCCGGGCTTCGTGATCCCGAAACCATCAAGCAATTCGTCAAAGATGTTCAATGCCCGCTGAACATTCTTGCCGGACCAGGATCTCCCTCCATAACGGAACTCGAGAAGCTAGGCGTGGCACGGGTAAGCCTGGGCTCGGCTCCCATGAGGGCCACGCTTGGTCTTTTGCGCAGGATGGCGGACGAGTTGAAGGTTTCGGGGACGTATCAAGCTCTGGAAGGTGCACCTGCTCACGGCGATGTGAACCACATGCTGGGGTAGAGATGTACCATGTTTCTGTGCAACTCATCTCCACCACCGTCCTCGCCTATATTCGCAAGCACGCGCTGCTGAAAGCCGGAGACCGCGTGGGCATTGCCGTTTCCGGAGGCGCTGATTCGGTCGCACTCCTTCGCCTGCTGCTCGAACTGCGCTCCGAAATTGGTATTGTTCTCTCCGTCGTCCATTTCAATCACCAACTCCGTGGAGCCGCCTCCGACGCCGACGCACAATTCGTCGCCGATCTTGCTCAGCACCATAAATTGGACCTGCACTGTGCAAGCGGCGACGCTGCCGCCCGCGCCGCACAAAAGCACTTGAGCATCGAAACCGCCGCCCGCGAGTTGCGTTACCAATATTTCCGTCGCTTGCTCGCCGCCGCCCGCCTCAACCGAATTGCCACCGCCCACACTTTGGACGATCAAGCCGAAACCCTTCTGCTCAAACTCACCCGAGGCGCTGGTACGCGGGGCCTGGCAGGAATTTATCCCGAACTATCGATCCCAGATTCGGCGATCGGCGCGACCATCATCCGCCCACTCCTCGCGATCCGGCGAAAAGATCTGGAAATCTATCTGAAAAGTCTCGGCCAACCTTGGCGCGAAGATGCCAGCAATCGTGACCTCCGCCACGCCCGCAACCGGGTGCGCCATGGCATCCTTCCCCGCCTGGAACGCTTCTTGAACCCCGCCGTCCGCGAGACATTGGCCGAAACTGCCGAGATCGCCCGCGCCGAGGAAGACTACTGGCAGCGCGAAGTCGCGCACGTGCTGCCGCAAGTCTGGGCCGAGGGATCCAGTTCGCTGAACTCGACATCACTGATCGCTCTGCCTCTCGCCTTGCAACGCCGCGTTGTAAAAACCGCATGCGAATCCCTGGCCCTGCGTCTCGAGTTTCATCATGTGGAGGAAATTCTGGCCCTGGCTTCTTCCCCCGCCAAGTCAACCGAGTTGCCAGGGGGGTGGATCGTATCGCGAAAAAAGCACGACCTGTGCTTACAGCATGCCGCAGCGGCCGTCCCATCCGACTACGAGTATCCTTTACCAATTCCCGGCTCGACCCTGGTTCCCGAGATCAAGTCGCGCCTCGAAGTGGTCCTGATTCCAGGAAACCGCCTCGAAAGCTATAATCCCGATCACCTGCTAAACCGTGCGCGCTTGGGCAAAGAGTTACGTGCACGCAATTGGCGTCCCGGAGATCGTTTTTGGCCGGCTCATACCAAGGCTCCGAAGAAGATTAAGGAGTTGCTGCCGGGGCGCGACCTGACCAGTTCCGAGCGTAAGCTCTGGCCGCTAGTCGTGGACGGAAACAAAGTGGTCTGGGTCCGCGGTTTGCCGACACCGGTAGAATTACAGCCGCAGGAAGGCGATGAGGTAGCTATGATTCAAGAGGTTCCACTGGAATAACCAGACCTTCCGCTCAAAATCTGAGAAGATAGTACGTCACTCATGAATCCCGTCGCCAAAGCCGAGCAACTTCGCACCGTGATCTCCGCCGAGCAGATTCAGAAGCGCGTACGTGAAATCGCGCGGCAAATCTCCGACGATTACCAGGGCAGCACCATTCATGCTCTGGCGCTCTTGGAGAATGGCTTCATGTTCATGTCTGACCTGGTACGCGCCCTCGAAACCCCGGTCATTTGTCAATTCATTAAGCCTCGATATCGCCGCGAAAAAGAGGGCCGGCCCGAGGGCTTCCTTGAAATCTTCTTCAGCCACGACGCCGACATTCGCGATCAGAACATTCTCCTGGTGGAAGGGCTGATCCATTCCGGCGTCACCACGGAGTTCCTGATGAGCGATTTGCGTAGTCGGGGCGCGGCTTCGGTCAAAGTGGCCACTCTGCTCGACCGCCAGGCGGCTCGGCGCGTCCAGTTGCAGCCCGATTATTTCGGCTTTTTGGTGGATGAGGCGTTTCTGGTCGGCTATGGCCTGGGCTCGGCCGGCCAAGCCCACCGCAATCTGCCTTATCTGGCCTCTGCAAGCTGAGGCATCCGCGTGACTTAAGTCACGGCGAGAACGTCCTCCTTTTTTCCCCAATACGCGGTAAAATGTGATAGATATCGGAATTTCTCTAATCGAAATGCGGCGACGGGCATCTAACATAGTGCGGTTGGTGTGGTTTGCTTCGGAACGACATGTTGCTTCCTCAGGAGTTGTTTAGGTGAACTCGACAGTCAAGACAGTAGTTTTCTGGTTGGTGATCGTGGTCTCGGCGTTCCTGCTGTGGACAGTTGTGAAGCAGGGCAGCTCTGGACAAAAAGACAAAGAAGTCAACTTCTCCCAATTCATGTCCGATGTTGACCAGGGCAGCGTCAACGAGGTCACCGTCATCGGCATGGAAGTCCGGGGCAAGTACAAGACTGACGGTTCGCTCTTCCACACTACCGTGCCCGCCAACTACCCGGACATGATCAAGACCCTCCGGGACAAGAACGTCAACATCACCATCAAAGACATCAGCAACGGAAGCTGGCCTAGTTGGCTGTTGAATCTCGCGCCTCTGGTCCTGCTTGCAGCTCTGTGGTTCTTCATGATTCGCCAGATGCAAACTGGTGGAAATAAAGCACTTTCGTTTGGCAAGAGCCGCGCCCGTCTGCTCTCCATGCAGCAGAAGAAAGTTACCTTCAAAGACGTCGCTGGCGTCGAGGAAGCCAAGGAAGAGCTGAAAGAAATTATCGAATTCTTGCGCGAAGCGCAAAAGTTCCAGAAGCTTGGTGGACGAATTCCCAAAGGCGTCCTGCTAGTCGGCCCTCCGGGAACCGGTAAGACCCTACTGGCACGAGCTGTTGCCGGCGAAGCCAATGTTCCATTCTTCTCCATCTCCGGCTCCGATTTTGTCGAGATGTTCGTAGGCGTCGGCGCCAGCCGGGTTCGCGATCTTTTCGAGCAAGGCAAAAAAAATGCCCCCTGCATCATCTTCATCGATGAAATCGACGCAGTCGGACGGCACCGCGGCGCTGGCCTCGGCGGCGGCCACGATGAGCGCGAGCAGACTCTGAATCAGTTGCTGGTCGAAATGGACGGATTCGAATCCAACGAAGGCGTCATCTTGATGGCCGCAACCAACCGGCCCGACGTGCTCGACCCCGCCTTGCTGCGGCCCGGACGTTTCGACCGTCGCGTAGTGGTGAGCCGTCCCGATGTGCGCGGACGCGAAGAAATTCTCCGCGTCCACACCCGCAAGATTCCGCTAGCTGACGATGTCGATCTTTCTGTCCTGGCGCGCGGTACACCTGGATTCTCAGGCGCCGATCTAGCCAACATGGTCAACGAAGCCGCTTTGGCCGCTGCCCGCCAGAACCGCAAAGCGGTGCTCATGTACGACTTTGAACTCGCCAAAGATAAAGTCTTGATGGGCGTGGAACGCAAGTCGCTCCTGCTCTCAGAAGACGAAAAGAAAGTCACCGCCTATCACGAGGCCGGACACGCCTTGGTCGCCGCCAAGCTGCCGAATTCCGATCCTCTGCACAAAGTCACCATCATTCCTCGCGGCATGGCGCTGGGCGTGACCATGCAGCTGCCCATCGACGATAAACACAACTACACTCGAGACTATCTCGAGACTGAAATCGCTATCATGATGGGTGGCCGCATCGCCGAAGAAATGTTCCTCAACCAGATGAGCACTGGCGCCGGCAATGACATCGAACGTGCCACTGAAATGGCTCGCAAGATGGTTTGCGAATTCGGCATGAGCGCTCTCGGCCCGTTGACCTTCGGCAAGAAAGAGGAGCAGATATTCCTCGGACGTGAGATTGCCCAGCACCGCGACTACAGTGAAGCCACCGCCGTCAAGATTGACGAAGAAGTGCGGCGCATGATCGGCCAGGGCTACGACACCGCCAAAGGTATTCTGAGCGGAAACCGCGAAGCTCTGATCCGGATCGCCCTGGCGCTGCTCGACCGCGAAGTGCTCGATGCCAACGAAATCAAGCTGATCATCGAAGGCAAAGAATTGCCCAAGATCATTCCGCCACCCCGTCAGGACGACGGCGTGCAGCAGGTGCTGAAACCCGAACCCGGACGTCCCGGCATCGCCAAAGGCGGCGAAAGCCCAGCCCGCGCATAAGTTTCAGCTTACGATTCTCAACAGGGGCGGCCGGTAAGCCGCCCCTGATTTTTTGTAGACGCTGGCGTCCTCGCCCGTGGAAAGAATCTCGCGAAGTAGCGGCGTCCCGATTGACGTCCGCAAGGGTTGGTGACCCCTACTCCGCCCGCAACGCTTCCAGTGGATTCACCGACGCCGCACGATGCGCCGGCACATAACTAGCCAGCAAAGCCGACGCCGCCAACACCGCAACCACCGCTGCCAGCGTCGACACATCCCACGCATGAACCCCAAACAACAGCTTGCCCATCAAAGTCGCCGCGCCCACCGAACAACCCAATCCAATGGCAATTCCGCCGGCGGTCAACCATCCTGCCTCCGTCAAAATCAGCCGGTACACCGAACCGCGCTGTGCGCCCAACGCCATGCGCACACCAATCTCACGCGTTCTCTGGCTGACTGAATACGCAATCACTCCATAGAGTCCGACCGCGCCCAGCAACAGTGCCAGAGCTGCGAACCCTCCCACCAGCCATGCCGAAGAACGATGCAGATACGCGGTCTGCGAATCATTGATCCGCTGCGTCATGGTCGCTTCGTCATAAGTACCAATGTTGGGATCAATCTGATGAATGGTGCTGACGAGGGTGGGAAGCACCGACTCCTCAGCTTGCGAAGTCCGAACCACCAAAGCGAAGTAGGGATTGGCAGCCTGGTTCAGCGGATAATAAACGGCGGGCCATATCTCCGAATCGAGTGGACCCTCGCGAATGTTGTCCACAATTCCGATAATCTCCCGAGTCGTTTTCGGATCCAGATCATAGTGGATAATCTTCTTGCCAATGGGATCTTCCCCGGGGAAATATTGCCGGGCCAGCGCTTGGTTAATGACCACCACTCCCGGCTTCGATGCGTCTTCCACGTCGGTAAAGTAACGGCCGCGCAACAGCCTTGCCTTCAGCGTCGTGAAATATTCGGAACTTACATCTCGTTCGTTCACTTCATCGTGCTCGCCGTGGTAAGGCCGATCGAGAAACCTGATCCAGGTCGTGTTGCCATTGAAACTCACCGGCAGCACGCTGCCGAGCGCCGCCGATTTCACGCCTGGCAAGCTCATCATGCGGGTCACCACTTGCCGCGCCAGCGCAACCGCTTGCTCGTCCTTGGAGTAGCTGGAGTCCGGCGCTGCGATCTGCAACGTCGCCAGGTGATCCTGCTCAAACCCAAGATCGATATGCAGCAAACGATAGAAACTCTTCCCAAGCAGCCCAGCGCCAGCCAACAACACCATAGCAATGGCCAGTTCCACCACTACAAGGTTGGCGCCAAAACGCCGCCACAAAGTTCCTGCCGAGCCGCGGCCGCCTTCCGCAAGGCCTTCCCGCATCTCCGACGTCACTAGGCGCAGAGCGGGAGTCACGGAAAACAGCACTGCCGCCAGCACCGCGATACCGAGCGCGAAGACAACCGCATGTAGATTCAATCCCAGTCCGCGCAGATACGGCATGCTGAACATCATGTCCACCGGGATCAACCGCATCAGGATTTGCATCGCCCCATACGCAAGCAACAGTCCCAGTGCGGTCCCTCCCGCTATCAGCACCAGCCCCTCGGTAATAAACTGAAGAATAAGCCGTCCCCGTGATGCTCCCAGCGCGCCGCGGACTGCGATCTCGCGTTTCCGACTTTCGCAACGGACCAGCAGCAGACTCGCAACATTCAGGCAAGCGATCAAGAGCAGCAGACCGGCTCCCCCCAGCAGCACCAGCAGAATGGGGCGAACATCTCCGACAATCACTTCAGAAAGCGGGAACACGCTCGCCCCTTGGCCCTGGTTGGTATCCGGATATTGCAGTTCCAGCTGTCGCGCTATCGCCGTCGCATTGGCTAATGCGGTCTGTACCGAGACACCATCCTTGAGCCTTCCTATGCCGTCAAGATTGTGGCAGCTACGTCTGCCTTCACAAGAGCCCTTAGCCCGCAGCGTCGTCCAGAACTCTGCCCGCCCGCTGGGAGCGAATTGGAAGTTCTGCGGCAGCACGCCGACAATGGTATTTGCCACGTCACTGAGCATGACCGTTTGGCCAATCACATCCGCTCTCCCACCGAATCGTTTCTGCCAGGTCGCGTAACTCAACATGACAACGGGAGGCGCACCCGGCAAATCCTCACCTGAATAAAAGTCACGGCCCAGCATCGGCACAATTCCCAGCGTGCGAAAGAATCCATCACTCACCCGCGTACCGGCGACCAGTTCAGAACCTGTGGGAGTACGTAAGGCAAAACCGTCTCCGGTAAACACATCCATTGAGCTGAAGACGGTATTGAGCTTCTTCCAGTCGAGATAGTCCAGGTAAGAAAGTCTGGCGCGCGGAATGAGAGCGACTCTCTCCGTCACATTCACAAGCCGGGACGGCTCTGTATAGGGCAATGGCTTGATCAGCGCTGCGTCCACGAACTCAAAGATTGCCACGCTCACGCCCACGCCAAGCGCCAGCATGAGAATCGCCGTGCATGTGAATCCCGGATTCTTCGCGTGCTGCCGGATTGCGAAACGTAGATCCTGCAAGAAAGTTTCGACGAAAGGCAACGTATTTTGCTCGCGGTAAGCCTGCTTCGCCGACTCCACTCCTCCCAGCTTAAGAATCGCCTCTCGCCGCGCCTGCTCTCGATTCATACCCGCGCGGACATTGTCCTCGGTATGCATCAGCACGTGACTCTCAATCTCATCCGCCATCTCCCGCTGACGCCGTGGACTGGGAACTATTCCCCTCATCCGCAGGATCCATGCGCGTAGCCGTTTCATGCCGGGTCCTCCGTAGGCGAGAGAAACCGCGCCAGGATCGCAGTTGTCTGCTCCCAGTCCTGCGCTTCCTGGTTGAGTTGTTTCCGGCCCGCGCGCGTCAGCCGGTAAAACTTCGCCTTGCGATTGTTTTCCGACACTCCCCATTCCGACGCGATCGATCCCTCCTGCTCCAATTTCAGCAGCGCCGGATATAGAGTCCCATAGTTAAGGGAAATAAGATTTCCGCTGGTCTGCTCAATGCGGCGCGCGATTCCATATCCATGCAGCGGCCCCAGCGTTTCAATCGTTTTCAAAATCATCAAGGCCAGGGTGCCTTGCCAGACATCGGTTTTATCGCCCATGAAAGTCTCCTATGGCTTCGCCATACGAATCGTCTCAGGCTTTCTATTGGAAAGCAATAGGAAAATTGTGGTTGTTGTGTCAAACTCTGACGTCCTCTAGTCCGGCCCCACACAAAAAGACACTGGAAATTGTTCAGTAACCGCTCGCGAATAAGCCACCCCTCTACCTGCACCATTGTGTTTTGTGTGACGCGATTTCCATGCTAACTTGCTGCCTGATCGTCGTGCTGGAGGGCCTTTATGCGGCGCAATTTGATGGTTCTTTTCCCTATGCTTTTAGTGTCTTGTGTAGTTATCGCTCAGAGTCCATGCAGCCAGATGACCTTGGGGAGGGATACTAGCCTCCACGGGTTCATTCCGTTTCCTGCCGATAACTTGTGGAACCAGAATATTTCCAACTCTCCAGTGGACCCTAATTCAGACGCCATCATCAGCTTCATAGGTTCGAGCACTCCTCTGCACCCGGATTTTGGAGCCGGCCTATACGATGGCCAGATCATCGGCATGCCCTACGTCGTGGTAAGCGGAATTCCGTTCGTGAATATACATTTCACCGCCTACGGAAATGAAAGCGATCCCGGCCCCATGCCGATTCCTCCCAAGGCGCCAATTGAGGGCGATCCCAAGCCGGGCAATGGCGACCGGCATGTGCTGGTGCTCGACCGCGACAATTGCTGGCTCTATGAGATGTATGGCTCGTATCCGCAAAAGAACGGAAGCTGGAAAGCTGCCTCCGCCGCCGTATGGGATTTGCTCAACGATGAGCAGCGCCCCTACACCTGGACTTCCGCTGACGCCGCCGGGTTGCCGGTCTTTGCAGGCCTCGCCCGCTATGACGAAGTAGCCAGCGGGCAGATACAACATGCGCTGCGATTCACTTTACAATACAGCCAACAAGCCTTCACGCCGCCGGCATCGCATTGGGCCGACAACTCTACCAGTCCCTACGCCGCACCCATGGGCATGCGTTTGCGCTTGAAGTCGAGTTTCGACATCTCATCGTTTCCTCCCCAATCAAAAGTAATTCTGGCCGCGCTACAGCAGTACGGCATGATCATGGCCGACAACGGCAGTTCGATGTACATTACCGGGGATCCCGATAATCGCTGGAGCAATAACGATCTGGCAAGCCTGAAGTCGGTGCCAGCGTCGGAATTTGAAGTTGTCCTGATGAACCCAATCTACACTCCCAACAACGTGCCCACTGGGCCGGTACCGGTAATCAGCAGCTTCACGGCAAGCCCGGCGACCATAACACCTGGGCAATCATCCACTCTGACCTGGGCCGTTAGCGGCGCATCGTATTTTGTGGTATCTCCGCAGGTCGGTGCGATTCGTGGTGACAGCGTTAGCGTGACTCCAACTCAAACGACTACCTACACTTTGTATTCGACCAACCTGTATGGGCGGAGCACGGCCAAAGTCACGATCACCGTGCAATAGTCATGAGGCTAATCGTCCGCTGAAAATCCGCGCTCCTGTCTTCATACTCCTCAGATTCGGACCCCATTCGCCTCACTCCAGTCCTTCCACCAGTACAAAGTCCCCAGGCTCCACGCTCTCTGAGTTGCATTAGCTGACGAACTTCATTACTTTACCCAAGACGGCGATGGCTACAGAAAACAGCAAAACCAGGTTAAGCAGTGAACCTTCCGCTTCGGTTCGCGGAATTGGCGCGTTACTCTGGGCGATTGGTGCCACATCTATAGTCTTGGTTTTGTCGTGGCTGCAGTTTTCTGTACAAAGCATCTGTTGCGGGGAGTTCGACGGCTATTACCACATCCGCTGGAGCCGCTTGTTATGGGAGGGTTTGCGGCACGGACATTTGCCCGCTTTCACCTGGCTACCTCTTACTGCCCTCAATGCTTCCCGCTACGCCGATCAACATTTTCTCTACCATTTGCTATTAATCCCTTTCACCTGGTTCGCCGATCTCAGCTGGGGCGCCAAACTGGGGACGGTGCTGTTCGCCAGCGCCGCGGTTTTCTCATTGTATTGGCTCATTTTGCGCTATCGCATTCGTTATCCCTTGCTGTGGCTGTTGGCGCTGCTCGCATGCTCCTGGGCGTTTTATTACCGGATGAGCATGACCCGTGCTTCAGCCGTCTCGATTCTTTTCATCGTGGCCGGCATATTCCTGCTGTTCGAAAGAAAATATGCCTGGCTGGGACCCGTTGCCTTCCTGTATGTGTGGACCTACAACCTGTTCGTGATGTTAGGTGTGCTGGTGGTGATCTGGGCCGTGGTGGCGTACTGGAGTGAACGGCGAATCGAATGGCGCCCCATCCTCTGGACCTGCCTCGGCACCATAGCCGGCTTCGTGATTCATCCCTACTTCCCGCGAAACGCAAAGCTCTTCTTCGAACATCTGGCTGCCAAGTCGGGTTCCACCTCGGCCCAAACCGTCGTAGGCCGTGAATGGTATTCCATTGCGTCGTGGCAGTTCTTGAACGATGCTATGGTCGCGTGCGCCGCCATGGTGGTTGGCTACATCGCATTCGGCTCTGCGCTGGCCGGCAGCCGGAGCGACCGGCGGAAGATGCAACGTCCCCTGCTTTTCCTGTTGTTTTCCAGTTTCCTTTTGCTCATCTCTCTCCGCTTCACCCGCTTCCTGGAATACTGGCCACCCTTTGCCATCCTGTTCGCGGCTTTTACCCTTGAAACTGTGTGGTCCAACCAATCCGTCGTATCCTCGCCTGTTGCCGAAAAGAATCCCGAAGAGGATGTCGCATCGCTGAATCAAACCGAAGCACTCTCTTGGAAAACATTGGGGTTTGTCGCGGTGTTGTTAAGTGCCGTATTGGCCTATAACCTTCGCTCGGCGCGGACATCCATCATCGCAGCCACGAAACCTGCCGGTCACTATCAAGCTGCAACCAACTGGATGCGCGCCAACATTCCACCGGATGCCCTGATCTACAACTTCAACTGGTCGGATTTCCCTAAGCTGTTCTTCTATGACACCAGCCATCGCTACGTCTCCGGTCTCGATCCCATTTATCTTCTCGACCAGCATCCGGAACTTTCCCGGCTCGACGACCGTCTCTCCCATGGTTCCGAGCCGAATCCGGCAGCCGCAATCTCGACCCAATTCGCTGCGGTCGATCCCTCCGGCGTTAGCTACCTGTTCATAGGCGATTATCCGACGCCGCCCCCACCCGAGTGGTTCCGCTACATAATGTCAGCTGGCCAGTTCGCCATCATTTACCGTGACCCGGACTGCGTCATTCTGCAGATCCTCTCTCGCCCGCCCAGCCAAGGGCCGGTTGAAGAAATACGGCAATTGGACAGCCCGGACCAAAGGAGAGCACTGCTGCCTGAAGTCCAGCGCCGCTTCAAACAGGGGAATATCTTCGGGACCGATGAAGAAAACTGGAAAGGTGGCCCTGCTCTGGTGATCCACAACCAGCAGGCAACCCAAGAGTGGGCGAACCGGCTATTTACCAACGACGCGAATTCGATCAGCGGTGAAGAATTGTGGCAGCTCGGATTTCATTTCTATGTGGTCACCAACGGAAAGGATGCCTGGGTGACAGAAGTAAAGGGGAACCCGAAGTACCGCTCTGCTTTCTCTGCCTCATCTGATGAGACTCCGAAGTGATGGCGCGATAAACGATTCGTCGATGGAGACCCCTTGGACTTATCCGTGCGAATCCGCGGCCCGCTTTAGCCTAGCTCTTCATTCCCTTCAGCGCCTGTAGCAACTCTTCGCTTTTCGGCGCTTGGTCCAGCGGATACACCTTGGCGAACACAATCTTCCCACTCTTGTCAACGATAAACACCGCTCGCTCGCTGATTCCATTCAGGGGCGGTTCCTGGCGCATGATGCCAAATGCCTTCGTCACTTCCCCGTGCGGATAAAAGTCCGAGCACATCGGTAGCTGCATGTTGCCAATCTCATATTTCTGCCACGCTTTATGGCTGTAAACCGAATCCACGCTGATGTCCAAAACCTGAGCGTTGAACGCAGCAAACTTCTCTCGATCGGCGTTAAGTGCCGGCAGTTGTTCCCCGCAAGTCGGCGTCCAGTCCAGTGGGTGAAATGTCACCACCACATGCTTCTTCCCGCGAAAATCACTTAACCGAACATTCAGTTGCTGCCCGTCCTGCACCGCGGGCAGTTCAAAATCAGGTGCTACATCTCCTACCTTCAAAGCCATCGCAGCCTCCGTTACTCGAACATTCTACGACAAATATCAACGGCGGCTCCGGTGAGCCGCCGTATCTGCAAAATTCCTGTGATTTACACCGCCTCCGCATTCTCGGCCTGCTATCCCTCGGGCCTTGACCACGTCGAACTATACTTGGCGGCCTTCTTATACGCTGCGGTATCGCTGGCCCTCCATGCCCTGGCCAGCGTCGTCCATGCTATCTTGAGTTTTAGGATCCCCCATGAACTTCCGTCTTCTTACAACGCTGCTTTTGCTCTCTTCTTTCTCTTTCGCCGATCTCACTACCGACGTTCGCACCGCCCTCGCCCAGGGCAACTTTCCTGCCGCCACCACGGAACTGGAAAACTACCGCACCGCTCACGGCGTCGATCCCGATTATCTCGAAGCCCTCTCTTGGATGGCCCGGGCCTCACTCTCCGCCAACCAGTTCGACCAGGCGGCAGCCTACGCCAAACAAACTGAAACTCTGACTCGGGAGCAACTCCAGCGTCGTAGGCTCGACGCCGAACCGCGCCTACCTCTTGCCCTCGGTGCAGCCATTGAAGTCCAAGCCCAGGTTCTTACCGCCCGAGGCCAGCAGACACAGGCCGTCGCCCTGCTTCGCCGCAGCCTGACCACCTACGGCAACACTTCCATTCGCGCCCGTCTGCAAAAGAACCTCAACCTGCTCGGTCTCGCCGGCCAGTTCGCTCCCCCACTTCGTCTCGGCGAATACCTTGGATCAAGCCCCAAATCTCCCCCGCTGCTGAAAGGATCTCCGGTTCTCCTGTTTTTCTGGGCGCACTGGTGCATCGATTGCAAACACGAAGGGCCCATCATCGCCCAATTAAGCTCTGAGTTCGCCTCTAAGGGATTGACGGTGCTCGCTCCCACCCAGCTCTACGGATACACGGCGGGCGGGGAAGATGCGAAACCAAAAGATGAATTGGCCTACGCGGAAAAAGTCTGGCAGCACTTCTATCCCGGACTACAGACTGTCCCCGTCCCCGTCAGCAAAGCCAACTTCGACCGCTACGGCGCCAGCACCACTCCGACTCTGGTTCTGATCGACCGCAAAGGAAAGGTCGCGTTGTACCATCCCGGAGTGATGTCGTACGAAGACCTCCGCGCTGCCATCGAAAAAACACTGTAGCTGCTCTGCTCGCGTGGGAACAGCCGCCCTCGACTGTCCGGGCGAGCGAAGCTCGACTCATGTTTGCTTTTCTTCGCGTCCTTCGCGGCTGATCTTTGCGGTATGTTTTCCTGAAAATCGATCCGTGCAGATCCGTGGCCGGTATTCCTCTGTGTATCTCTGTGCCCTCTGTGGTAAAGGTTTTTATCTCTTCCGAAAAACCTCAAACACCAGATTAAACAACTGCACCAGCGTAATCCCGATCGTCACATACACCGCAATCTCCAGCCGCCGCGACGCATCTTTGGAGCTCCGCATCTGTCCTGCGATCTCGCTGGTAGCGTGGTAAAGCGTATCCGCCAGTTGCTCGAAATGCTCGGTCGAAGCCCGTAGCCGTTCCAGTACCCGCGACGTCGCTGAGAGCGCCGCCGCCATCTGCTCCCCATTGCGGATATCCAACTCGGTCTTGCACGCCAGCCACCACGCACTCCCCGGTGGATTGTCATACATCCGCTGTCGGATTTCTTCATAGGAACGCGTCCGCAATAACTGCACTAAAGCATGGACTGTCTCGGTTTCCTGCTCCTTCGTGATAAAGCCGGGCATAGACGGCAGTCTAGCAGCCGCCGTCAGTCCCGCTCAGATGCCCGAAGGCCAACCCGATCCCTACCTTTTCAGCCATGCCCCAGGCGGTGGTTACCAGGTTACCCCTCAATAAATCACGTAGAACCCAGAGAACCCGCTCGTCTTCTGGCAGACTCCCACCGCCACGTGTTGGTCGTTGATTCCATCAGCATAGGTGTCAACACATCCCGGCGCATTGAACTTCGTGAATTTTCCGTTGATCCGCCCGGCACCATGGATCACACCTGCACTGTCACTCCAAGAGTAATCAACATTTCCAGACGAATCGATGCCATGGGCATAGCTGCTCACCGCCCCCGGCACGTTGATCGTGGTGAACGTCGAGCCGTTGTAAGTCGAGGACTCGGTGTTGCCGGAGGAATTGCCCCATATTGCCGTGGAAATACCGCTCGCATTGATGGCCCACAGCACCGTATAGGTGCTTCCGGAAACGTATGCCGTCTGATAGCTCGTTCCATCGAACACGAAGCCTTCCTCAGTGCTATCCGTATCCGCAAAGGCTCCCACAATGATCCCGGCATCATTGATTCCATACGCCGCAGTGTCCGCCGCGCCTGCGGGACCAACCTCCGTAAAAACTCCGTTGGAGTAAGAAATTCCATGAAAAAACCCTGAGCTATCGATGTAGTAACCGACCGCCGTCCCGCTGGCGTTCACGCCCGTTAGAAATGTGGTACCGACACCGTTCGGGTCGTCCACAGTCTCAAACTTGCCGTTCGTTACCGTGAATCCGTGTTGCACATTACTGTTGTCGAGGTACGCCCCAGCGCCAATATTGTTACTGCTTACCGCGTAAAGGTAGGTGGTCGTGGAACCCGGATACTCAATAAAACGAAACTGGAAACCTGCTGGAACCGCTGCGCTGGCCAGGTTGGCAAACAGCAGCAGACAAAGTACGGGGAACAAAGTACGGGACTTCATTTTTCGATCTCCTTAAAATGGATTCCTTGTCGGTGACTCCCTATGGGCGCACACGTCCGACACTGAGACTCGGCCTTGGGGGTAGGCCCAGCCGGACGAAGCCTGTAACTTTATCGCAGCCAACGGCAGTGTCAATAGAGATATTGGTCTCTATGATTGGCAGGCAGCACCTTCCTCGCTGAAGTAGCCATCTCCCGCATCCCGGTCGTACAATCCACCAACAGTTCCACAGGCAGATGACGACTCCCTATCAGCTCGATGATTTACTGGCATTCCCGCCTGGCCCTTCGCGAGAGCGAGCCACCTGGATGTATGGCGCTCTGCGGTTCTTTCTCGATATGCCTCCTGCGCTTCGAACCGAGCGCCTCGTCCAATTCACCGCCGAGGTCGATGCGCACGCCCGCTGCTATGAGATTCGTGCCATCCTCTACGACTTCTGGTCTCATCATTCTTATATACGGGTCATCTCCGAGGCCGGACTCCCCAACGAGGCCTTCCTTCTGCGTGAATTGCTGGGGCGCGCACTCCGTCATCTGATCCCCGTCGATGAAGTGCAGGGCGATCTCTATGTCTTGCTCGATTCCCTCAATCTGTGCGAGGCCGATGCCCAGTGGGTCGCATCTCTTCCCGAGCCGCTGGTCACCGAGTGGGCCGCTATCTTCACTCCGTCGCACGCTTCCGTCCTCGTGTCCAGCAAACTCCTTGCCTTGCGCGCCGCCAATATCGCCTTGGCCCGGGACTTCCTCGCCTTGTCCGACGACGAAAGTGTCGCCAAATCCAGCTTCTTCAATCTTCCCGCTCTGGTGGAACACGTGGCTCGCAATCCCGACGACTTTCCCCAATGGGAGACCCGCCGCGAAGCCTGTGAAACCTACTTACGCGAGACCTCCCAGCTGATTGAAGAACGAGGTTCATCGGCCAACATGGTTTTCCGCATTCGCCTCCTGCGATCACTACTATGGCGAATTCAACAAGTGCTCAGCCTCGAGCGCAAAGATTCCGACTCGCGAAAGTTCGCCGTCTCCATCGTTCATGGTTTCGCTTCCCAGCGAAAAATCGGCAGCGTGATAAGCGCCAGCACTCGCAGGCTGGCGCGCAGCATAGTCGAAAAGACCGGACGCGTCGGCACCCACTACATCGCCAAGAACGACGCCCAGTGGAAGACCATGGGCTGGGGAGCAATTCTCGCTGGCGTAATTACCTGCTTCACCGCTCTCTTCAAGTACTCGATTTCATCGCTGATCCACGCGCCTTTTCTCGTCGCCATCGGCCATTCGCTGAATTACACGGTCAGCTTTCTCTTGATGCAGGCTGGCGGCTTCTTGCTGGCCTCGAAGATGCCCGCCGCCACCGCTGCCACTCTGGTCGACGCCATGGAAGATCCTGAAAAAGATCACATGGCTAGTTTGCAGGCCATTTCCCAAACCCAAACCCTGGTCACCATCGGAAACCTGATCGGCGCCATCCTCGCTTCCATCGCAGTCGACAGAATCTGGAACGCCGTCACCGGGCAGCCCTTCCTTACTGCGGAAGAGGCCGAACACGGCATTCACATGCTCTTCCCGCTGACCTCGCTAACCATACCTTTCGCCATCGTCACCGGCGTTCTTCTGTGGCTTTCATCCCTGGCCACCGGCTGGACGGCAAACTACCTCGCGCTCACCCGCATGGAATCGGCCATTGCCCACAGTCTGCGCATTCGTAACCGCCTCGGAATGGCCCGCGCCAACGCCATCGCTCACTGGCTCAAGCATCACGCTGCCGGCTCCGCCGGATACATCGTTCTCGGCTTCCTGCTCGGTTCCGTTCCCATTCTCTTCACGCTCTTCGGTATCCCGCTCGAAGTGCGTCACGTAACTCTGGCCGCGGCCGGTCTCGCCTATGCTTTGGACGCGGCCCGCCTCACCGGCGAACTCCACGCCTCCGACGTGATCCTGTCATTCACGGGCATCCTGCTGGTGGGACTGTGCAACATTCTTACTTCATTCGTGCTCAGCTTCCTGCTGGCCGTCCGCGCGCGCGACATCGGCGAAGCCAAGGCCCGCCGCTTCCTCAAAGAGGTGGGAGTCAAGCTGGTATCTCACCCTGTAACCTTCCTGCTCCCCGGCTTCGACCGCCCTCCAGCCTAACTGAGAACTGGCGGGTGGATTGGGCCTTGCACGCAGCGAGTATCACGTCGGGCGAAGCCTACTCTCTCTAAAAACGGGGTGCCCCGCTCCTTGCGCTTTTTGCAAGGGGCGGGTGTGGTCACCCATTACAGCTTTCGCAGCGAAGAGCACCTAATATGCTCTTCATCCGCCAATTGATCCCGAAAACTCTTCTCGTAGCCGATCCCCGGAGATCAAGCGATACTTTGATACTATTTTCTGGTAGTCGATATATGCTGTTGGTACCTTAGTCTGGCACGAGGACGTTGTCGCTGAAAAAGGAGATTAGAAATGTACAATCGAATGTTTGTACGAGATTACCGTTATGTAACTGGTCTCGCTGTTGCGGCCGTGATCCTCGTTGTTTGTTCACTCGTAAATGCACAGTCAGCAGCCTTCGCTCCAGCCAAAAATGTTACCGTGGCGGGGCCGGATCGGCCCGTTGACGTTCCGCAAGGATACGTGATCACGCCCTTTGGCTACTTTCATCCCTCGTGCGTCATGGAGTTGGCGGAAGGAAATACGCTGCTCGACAAAACCGTGCAGCATCCGGACGGTACGGTCGAGGCCGCGCCAGTCTGTAACTACGCGCACTACACCGCAAGCGGCGCCGTTGTTTTCCCAGACAGCAGAGAGGTGAGCAAAACCGTGTTGCCGACCATCAACGGTTGGCTTGAAAATGTGAACACAACCACAAGCACGTCCTACGGCGCAATTAAGGCAGGCTGGATCGTGCCCCCGCTGCCGAAAGTCGACATCGGGCAGACCCTGTTCTTCTTTCCAGGATTTGAGGACATCGATGACGTGCAAAGCATCGTTCAACCTGTGTTGCAGTGGTACGCGCCGGGGCCGTGGGCCATGGCGAGTTGGAATTGCTGCATGCAAGGCACTACGTGGGAGAGCACCCCGATTGATGTAAGCCCTGGAGACACAGTCCTGGGAGGAATCGTCCCCAACTGCAAACCCGGAGGAAATTACTGCGCCACCTGGGACGTGGTCAGTGAGGACAAAAACACCGGCCAGAGAACCACGCTTGCCAAAACCCCCGCCGCGGGCCAGACTTGGAATTGGGCATTCGGCGCTGTGACCGAAGACTACAACGTGCAGGCCTGTGACGATTTCCCCGCAAACACCCATGTCACATTCTTGGTCCACCTGTATGACCAGAACCAGAAACTTATCGTCAACCCGGGTTGGACCGGATCTCCCGCGGGTCCGGGCGTCCAGCCGCAATGCAATTATGGACTAAAGGTGACGCCAACCAAGGAGACGGTGGAATACTAGGGCCCATCCTCTACTAGTACCGTCAGGCCGCACCCAGAAGGCGGGTGGCCCGCCCCTTACACGCAGAGAGTATAACGCCGAGCGCAGCCTAACTTCTCTCAAACGGGGGTGCCCCGCTCCTTGCGCTTTTTGCAAGGGGCGGGTGTGGTCACCCGTCACAGCTTTCGCGGCGAAGTGCACCTAACATCCTCTTCATGCCCAAAGGTCTCAAGCGATATTACGGCACCGGAGATCTCCACTTCATCACTTGCAGTTGTCATCAAAGAAAACCCTGGCTCGGCACCGCGCAACGGCGAGATCTGTTTCTGAAGTGCCTCGAACAGGTACGCCAGCAACATCGCTTCGTCGTGCTCGGATACGTCGTCATGCCTGAGCATTTTCACCTGCTCATGAGCGAGCCTCAACTCGGAGACCCTTCCACCGCCATGCAAAGCGTGAAACAGCGCTCATTGTTTATGGCAGTGATCCCCGTGCTCTGTGCGTGCGAAAATGTCGGAAGGATAATCGTAAGAGCAGCCGCCGTTAGAAGGGTGGTGACTTGGATAGCGCAGGAGAGCTTTTCACACATCATAGAGCCTCCAGTTAGATCAAACTCCTCAGTCGTGAGTTTGCAAGTGACTGTTATGGCACTATGTACGCAGGTTGGATCAAAAAGGCGACAAGAGGGACGCGCCTTCGGGGCGTCAGAGTGGAAAGGGCTGTTGTGGAAAGGACTCCTAGAAAGGTTGCTGGGCTTCGTGCTTAACTACATTTGGTCTGTTCTGGAGGTAAAAGTGATGAAGGCTTTGATTCTTGTCCTTCTGAGCTTCTTAGCAGTAACCGCACTGGCCCAGTCTGGCCCGCCTACCCTCTGTAGGCCTTGTCTGTTCTACGCTGGGGACTTGAACCCAAACGATCCTCAAGCCGACGCCTTCCCGGACATGTACACGTTCGTCTTTCCGGATACCAAGACCTACGCTGGCATCCTATTACCAGCGGGGCACAGCATACTTGTCACGGGCATTCTTTTTCAGATTCAGATTGCGGGGTCACCGAAGCTCGACCCTAAAGGAGCCAGTTGGGAAATCCGCTCGGGTCTCCTTACGTCGAATGATGGCGGCACCCTGATTGCTTCAGGCCAAATCGGGGCCGCTGTCGAGCCCACTGGCCGCGAGCTGAATTACCCCGAGTTTACCGTCGCAGTAAACGTCGACCCTCCGGTGCAGCTTCGCGGGGGGCGGAAGGGAACGATTTACTGGTTCAATGTAGAGCCACCGTGTGTGAACTCCAATGATCCGGCCTGCAATCAGGAAACGCAACAGTATTTCGTCTCTAACACCACACAGCAGACCAACAGCGTTCGCGGATCTCTTCAGGCAGGAGGTGCGGGCTACATATATGCCAACAACAGCGAGTACAACTACAACTGGGACACTCTGTGTGGAGCGGGCTTTACAGGGTGCAGCTACGTTTCATTCGGCGTAATGGGTAGGGTTGCCCAATAAACTTGGGCGAGCGGCCCACACAACCCCGGTTTGTGTCTAAGTCCCAATATACATTTCTTACAGAGCGTCCCAGGACATTTCCTTACACTTTGGAATCGTCGTTCGTGAATGGGGCACAACGTTCGACCATGGTCGAACGTTGGATCTGGAGAAGATACGCCCTCCAATGGAGGAGATCAGCGATGAGGAACGACGGGTATTACTAGAAAAGTATCTGGCCGACAATCCGACCAAGCGCAACTCACTTAACGAAAATGCAGTTAGGAAGCCGTCGAAAAGCCGAAAGTTCGGCTAGTGATGCTAACCTCGTTGTTTACGAAGGTACTCAATGCAAACTAGGCTGTATTTCGCCGTTTGCAATCACGTTCTCTTTTCTTTCTCGCTTGGCCTCCGGGAGTCTGTAAGCGCGATCACATCGGGTGACATTCCGATCAGGCGGGTGGCCCGCCCCTTACACGCAGAGAGTATAACGCCGAGCGCAGCCTAACTTCTCTCAAACGGGGGTGCCCCGCTCCTTGCGCTTTTTGCAAGGGGCGGGTGTGGTCACCCGTCACAGCTTTCGCGGCGAAGTGCACCTAACATCCTCTTCATGCCCAAAGGTCTCAAGCGATATTACGGCACCGGAGATCTCCACTTCATCACTTGCAGTTGTCATCAAAGAAAACCCTGGCTCGGCACCGCGCAACGGCGAGATCTGTTTCTGAAGTGCCTCGAACAGGTACGCCAGCAACATCGCTTCGTCGTGCTCGGATACGTCGTCATGCCTGAGCATTTTCACCTGCTCATGAGCGAGCCTCAACTCGGAGACCCTTCCACCGCCATGCAAAGCGTGAAACAGCGCTTCGCCCAACGCGTGATGCCAAGGCGCAGGCGGCGCATCCCAACTCGGCAGCCGCAGCCCATGCCCGTCTGGCAGCCGCGCTTCTACGACTTCAACGTTTGGACCGAACGAAAGCGAATCGAGAAGTTGCGCTACATGCACCGCAACCCGGTCAAGCGCGGACTGGTCACAGAGCCGGAGCAGTGGCTATGGAGCAGCTTTCGCTACTACAAGTACCGCGAGATCGGACTGGTCGGGGTCAACGACCGCGCCATCATGCGCATGCGAGTGAGAGAAGCAGCCGCGTGATCCCCTGCACCCGCCCCTTGCAAAAAACGCAAGGAGCGGGGCACCCAATTTTGACAGCGGTTGGGGCTTTGCCCGGCGCAGACTCTCTGTCCTATAAGCGCCGGGCCACCCGCCTGAGACCCTTCTTTCTCCGTGTTATACTGCGGCCGAAAAGGGGGCACAATATGAAAGTCACTTTTCTCGCGGTGCTTGTGGGCTTGTTGCTATTAGCGACGTGGGTGCAAGCCCAGTCTGGTCCGCCTGCGATCTGCAAGCCTTGCCTCTTTTACTCAGGCGATCTAAGTCCTAATGATCCCAGCGCGGCAGTGTTCCTAAATGAAGAAACGATTAGCACCGCTGCCGACACTTTCGGGGCCGTTTTGGTCCCCAAGAACCGCGCCGTCCTGGTTGAGGGACTGCTCTTTCAGACCGTGATCGAGTCCGGCGACAAGCTCGACCCCAAAGAGGCCTTCTATCAAATTCGGACAAACATCACCGACGACGGCGGGACTCTTGTAGCCGAGGGGGGGGCCAGTGTACATGCAGCCGACGGGGCGCCAGTTCAATGGCAACCTGGAATACACCATCGCAGTGCGGGTGAGTCCGCCCGTCCAACTTATCGGGGGGAGCAGGCGTCCAGGAACAGAGTACTGGTTTAACCTCCAGCCTCAATGCACCAATCAGAACGACCCAACCTGTCATACTGTCCAGTACTTCGTCTCCAACAGCTCGGGAGTCAACAGCCACAACCAATCTGCCGGGATAGCCGGCTCAATCGTATTCGCCTGGCCCAATTATCCTCCTTTCTCTTACTGCTACGACGACGGATACACAGACCAGGAATGCATCTTCATCTCGTTCGGCATTATGGGCACGGTAGTGCAGTGAGCCCAAGAACCCCTCTGCTGCAAGGGGCGGGTGCAGGCACCGTGACATCTTTCTCGCAAGCAACGCTTTGCCGCGCACACCCCTTCGCATTTCGAAAGCGCGGGCGTGGCCTTCGCAAAATCACCCTGCGCCCTCTACAATCTCTCCATCCGTGGAGACCTCCCGCATCGCCGAACTGTTGCAACCGTTTCTGGCCACACCGGGAACACTTTCCGCCGCGCAACTCAATCACATATCGATGTACATCGATCTATTACTCCACTGGAATGCCCGCATCAATCTCACTTCCATCCGCCAGCCCGAAGTCATCGTCACCCGCCACTTCGGCGAATCTCTGTTTGCTGCCCAGCACCTCTTCCCCAAACCTGGACAGGCCACTTCCCTCATCGACGTCGGCTCCGGCGCCGGCTTCCCCGGAGTCCCCATCAAACTCTGGGCGCCTCAACTCCGTCTCACCCTGATCGAATCGAACCACAAAAAGGTAGCGTTTCTGCGCCAACTGGCCCGTACCCTTACATTGACGGACATCGATATAGTCCCCGGCCGCGCCGAAGCTTACGCCGGCCCTTTAGCCGACGTCGTGACCGTCCGAGCCGTCGAGCGCTTTTCGTCAGCGCTCCCAGCTGCCGCCCGCCTCGTCGCTCCCGGAGGCCGCCTCGCTCTCTTGATCGGCCAAGCCCAGACCACCCAGGCCACCGAACTACTTCCCGGCGCTGTTTGGGACGCTCCCGTCCGACTCCCACTCTCGGCAAACCGAGTTCTCCTCATCGGCCGCTCCCGAGAAAAAATCGTCTAGAAAGGTACGTATCAAAAAAGGTAATAAGTGGTATTCTTTACGCGACTTCGGGGATGAATTTCGCTTTTAAAGGTTAGCCATAGTAGAACGTGAAGGGCAAAGTGGGATGAGCTTCCAATAACAATTGACGATTTTCGAGGCCAAGTGCGAGGTTTGAGAAAATCTCAAAAACCAAATCAAGATTGTTCCACGTGGAACATCTTCGCAGGAGCCTGGACTCTCTCGATGATTCGACGATCTTAACAAGTTGGACGCAGGAATTGTTCCACGTGGAACATTCTTGGCAAAGATCACTTGCGCAAACACAGAAAAACTGCTGTGTGGAAAGATGGTTTCACGCACTCGGCAACTCCTTACTTTTACACGAGAATCTCTTTGATACTCTTCTGCACCGAAATCCGTCATTGCAATTCCAGGGCGCTTCGCACTATTCTGCGAGGTAGCTCTCAGCTTCTCCGAAAAAACTGAATGGGACGCGTTCTCGCGATTGCCAATCAAAAAGGCGGCGTCGGCAAAACTACGACCGCCATCAATCTGGCGGCGTCCATTGCCGCCGCCGAGGTCAACACTTTACTTCTTGATTCGGATCCCCAGGCAAACGCTACCAGTGGCCTGGGCTTCTCCAAAGATCCAGAGCGCATCAGCACTTACGATCTTTTGATGGGGACTTCGTCCGCCGAAGACGCGCTGCTGAAGACTGAACTTGAGCAGCTCTGGCTTATTCCATCGCACAAGAACCTGATCGGAGCAAATCTCGAGTTGGTCCAGGCCGAGCGCCGCGAATTTCGCTTGCGCGATGCGCTCGCGCCGATTCGCGATCGCTTCTCTTATGTGGTGATGGATTGCCCGCCGGCGCTGGATCTGCTCACGCTCAACGCTTTGGTTGCTGCCGATGCGGTTCTGATTCCCATGCAGGCTGAGTATTTTGCTCTTGAGGGAATTTCTGAACTGCTCGACACTGTCGAACGGATCCGATCGGGATTGAATCCTGGGCTTTCTGTTGAAGGCGTCGTGCTTACGATGTTCGATGATCGGACGAATCTGGCGCAACAGGTTACGGCAGAGCTGAGCCGGTATTTTGGCGATAAATTGTGCAAGACGGTGATTCCTAGAAACGTTCGTTTGGCGGAGGCGCCTAGCCATGGCAAGCCCGTCCTTATTTATGATGTGCGGTCGCGGGGGGCGGAGAGCTATATCCAGCTGGCGAAGGAGATTCTTGGGCACACGATGAATGTCCAGGAGATGCCGGCGGAGGTAGCGGGCGAAGAGAAGGAAGTGGTGAATGCGCCGCGCTGGAAGCGGTGGATGAAGGAACGGAATAGATTGACGATCATCGATCTTAAAGATCGATGATGGTCGATGTATCTGTGAGTGTCTATGTATCTGGGCGGCACCCGAGGAGAAGGAGATCCTTCGCTTCGCTCAGGATGACAAGAGTGTTGGGGATGACTTGGTTGTGGGGGCAGCACGCTGTGGAGGAGAAATGACGACTACTGCGGAAAATGTGGTTGAGAAGCCGGTGGAGAAGCGGCGGGCTTTGGGGCGGGGATTGGATTCTTTGCTGCCGGTGGGGCCTCGGGTGGTCGCGATGGGTCCGGTTGCGGCTGAGCCTGTGCCGGAGGTGTTGCCAGAGTTGCATGGTGCGGCGGGGCTGAAGCGGGAGCCGGGCGACGCGGTCGTCCATATCAAGCTGGATCAGATTGATGAAAACCCTTACCAGACACGGCGGACGTTTGATGCGGCGGCGCTCGAGGAGTTGGCGGAGTCGATCCGGGTGAGTGGCGTGATCCAGCCGATTGTGGTGCGGCTGTCGTCGACTGGACGCTTCACACTGGTGCTGGGTGAGCGGCGTCTCCGGGCGGCCAAGCTCGCGGATGAACTGACTATTCCGGCGATCGTGCGGCAGATTTCGAATCAGCAGGCGGCGGAGATGACGGTCGTCGAGAACCTGCAACGGCAGGACCTGAATTGCCTGGAGCAGGCGAATGCGTTTGCCCGGTTGAGCCGGGATTTTGGGTTGACGCAGGAGCAGATTGGGCAGCGCACCGGGTGCGCGCGCGCGTCGGTGGCGAATTACATGCGGCTGCTGCGGTTGCCAGCTGAGGTTCAGGAGTATTTGGCTGAAGGAAGATTGGGGTTCAGCGAGGCACGGGTGCTTCTCCAGATTACAGATGCGCCTTCAATTCCTTATATTGCCAAGGAAGCGGTGGACGGAAAAATGTCGGTGGCGCAGTTGATTGAGCGAGTGGACCGCGCCAACTTGCCGCAGGAAGCTTTTTCGCCGGCACAGGTTTACAAGGAGCAGGATCCCAACGTGCGCGCGATACAGACGGAGATGGAGCGGTCGCTGGGTTGTAAGGTACGGATCAGTGATCGGAAGGGGAGAGGGAAGATTGTGATCGAGTATGCCACGCTCGAGGATTTTGACCGGGTGGTGGAGATGTTGAAGGGGAGTAAGTAGCGAGTACCTGGAAAGACAGGAATCAGAAGAGTTATCGGTGGGACTAGGGCGAGCTGAATCCACAGGCCTTGCGCCCTCGACTGCGATCAGAAGTGGTGAAGTGGGAGGAAACTCTCTCGCTGTACAAAGCGCAGTGAGAATGCCTTGAGGCGTTCGTGGCGCTTACGACAGGCATGGGGTCCTTCGACTCGCAGGCCTCGCGCAAGCGCGACGTCTGCTTCGCTCAGGATGACAGGTGTTGGGTTCATTTGACGATTCAGGGCGTTCCTGTCCTGGCCAGCGGGAACTGTCTGGGAGCTGCCTCCGCGGCTCTACTGAATCAGCGTGCCGCCGTTTGCCGGTGCCTCATCTGGCGGGATCACTACTGCTGCTGCTACGCGATCTCCGGGTTCGAGCTGCAATAGGCGTACGCCTTGGGCGGCGCGGCCGGATTCGCGGATGGTGCTGGAGTCCATGCGGATGATTTTGCCGTAGTGGCTGATGAGCATCACTTCGGAATTCTCGGTGACCTGCGCGATGCCTACGACTTTGCCGTTGCGTTCGGTGGTTTTGACGTTGATTACGCCGGAGCCGCCGCGTCCCTGGAGACGGTATTCGTCGGCGGGCGTGCGTTTCCCGTAACCGCCTTCGGTGACGGAAAGAATCAGCGAACCTTTTTCCGGGATCAGATCGGCGCCCTCAGCGGCCAAAACCTCATTCTTGGCTTTCGTTTCGGCACGACTCGCTTCTCCTACGCCCGGCTTCGCCGTAACCGCCATGCCCACGATGTAATCGCCCTTGTCGAGGTTCATGCCGCGAACGCCGTAGGCGGGGCGTCCCATGGAGCGGACGTCGTCTTCTTCGAAGCGGATGGCCTGGCCATCGTGGGAAGCGAGAAAGATGATTTGATTGCCGTCGGTGAGAGTGACGCCTACCAGTTCGTCTTCTTTCTCGATGCCGATGGCGATAATGCCGCGCGACATTACGTGCGAGAAATCTTTTAGCTCGGTCTTCTTCACGGTGCCGTTGCGGGTGGCGAAGAAAATGTGGCGGCCTTCTTCGTCGAGATGACGCACTACCAGCATGGTACGCACGGTTTCGCCGGGCTGCAGCGATACCAGATTGCCGACGTGTTTGCCCTTGCCGGCGGCGCTGACGTCAGGAATTTCGTAGACCTTGAGCCAGTAGACGCGGCCGGTGTTGGTGAAAATCAGAATGTAGGCGTGAGTGGAGGCGATGAAGAGATGCTCGACGAAATCCTCGTCGCGGGTCTTCATACCGGTACGACCGGTGCCGCCGCGGCGCTGCATGCGGTAGGTGGAAATAGGCGTGCGCTTGAGGTAGCCGCCGTGGCTGACTGTGACTGCGACTTGCTCGTCGGCGATCAGGTCTTCGAGCATGATCTCGGCGGCTTCGTCTTCGATGCGGGTGCGGCGCTCGTCGCCGTAGAGCTTTCTGATTTCTTCGAGTTCTTTGATGATTACCCCGCGCAGTTTCTTTTCGGAGCCAAGGATGGATTCGAAGTCGGCGATGTTGTCACGGGCCAGACCGAGTTCTTTGGTGATTTCGTCGATGGAGAGCCGAGTGAGGCGGTGTAATTGCAATTCGAGGATGGCCTCGGCCTGGATGGAAGTGAAGGGCTTTTCGGGATCCAGCTTGGGAGCGCGGCCGGTTACGTTGATGTCGATTTTCTTGCCGGCGAAATAGGCGACTAAGTTCTCGCGTGCGTCTCCGCGATTGGCGCTGGCACGGACGATGGTGATTACGTTGTCGAGATGATCGAGCGCGGTGATGTAGCCTTCGAGAATGTGTTCGCGCTCTTTGGCCTTCATCAGCAGGTATGCGGTGCGGCGGCGGACGACGTCGACACGGTGATCGATGAAGTGCTGGATGGCCTGGACCAGGCCCATTTCCTTGGGTTGGCCGTTGACCACGGCGAGGAAGATCATGCTGAAACCTTCCTGCATGGAGGTGTGCTTGAAAAGCTGGTTGAGGACGAGTTGAGGCTCACCGCCGCGCTTTAGCTCGACCACGATGCGCATGCCGTCGCGGTCGCTGAAATCGTTTACGTCGGCCACGTCGTCAATAATTTTGTTGTTGACGAGGTCTGCGATGCGTTCGATGAGGCGCGCCTTGTTCACCTGGTAAGGAATTTCGGTGATGACGATGGCCTGGCGTTCTTTGGTGATGTTCTCGATGGCTGCTTTGGCGCGCATCATGAAGCGGCCGCGGCCGGTGCGGTAGGCTTCGAGGATTCCGCTCTTGCCGTGAATGATGCCGGCGGTAGGGAAGTCGGGGCCTTGTACGAATTTCAGAATCTCGGGGAGCGTCGCATGGGGATTATTCACCAGGGTAATGGTGGCGTCGACGATTTCGGTGAGATTGTGCGGCGGAATGTTGGTCGCCATGCCGACCGCGATGCCATTCGATCCGTTGATCAGAAGATTTGGAATGCGCGTAGGAAGAACCGTGGGCTCGCTGGTCTGTTCGTCGAAATTCGGGACGAAATCGACGGCATCTTTGTCGATGTCGGCGAGCATTTCTTCGGCGATGCGGGTTAGGCGGCACTCGGTGTATCGATAGGCTGCGGCCGGGTCGCCGTCGACGGAGCCGAAATTTCCCTGGCCGTCAATGAGCGGATAGCGCAAGCTCCAGGGCTGCGCGAGGCGGACGAGCGCGTCGTATACAGCGCTATCGCCATGAGGATGGTACTTCTTCAACAATTCTCCGACGACACCGGCGCACTTGCTGTGCTTGCGGTTGTGCAGCAAGTTCATGTCGTACATGGCGTAGAGAATGCGGCGATGGACGGGCTTCAATCCGTCGCGAACGTCGGGTAGGGCGCGGCCAATGATGACCGACATTGAGTAGTCGAGATAGGAACGGCGCATCTCGTCTTCAATGTTGACGGGCTGAATGTTGGCGGCGCCGGGAATGCCGGTGCCATCTCCGCCAGGCGGAGGAGTTAGGGGAAGTTCGGGGTTCTGATCGTCTGCCATAAAGCTTTTGGCTCCTAGCTATTAGCGGTTGGCTTCTAGCTGCTGGTAAATGAGCGTAAACGATTGCATTTACAGGATGTTAAGTGCGCTTTGCGTATAGGCAATTATAGCATGAAATGAAGCTAGCGGAGGCGTGAAAAACGAGGATTGGGGGATGTCGAGTGCGGCACCGTTTTTGCGGCAGGGCGAGGAAATCAGGGCCGGGTTACGACGTCATTTGGACCCATTGGAAGTATGAACTTCAGATCGCTTTCCTGATTGGCTTTCAATGTTGCTGAGAGATCGAGGACGGATAGTTGGATGTTGCGCGAATTCTGGGTGTAGCCATTGCCACGGGCGTAGAGCACTCCGCGAGTGATTACGTAATCGTTGACCTGTTCGCGATGGCCGTCGCGAAATACCAGAGTCGCCGGCGGAAGATCGTGGTTGAGGGGCGAAGCCGGCAGGTTCCTGCTGGACGTTGCTTCCACATAATCCGGGGATTTTGTGGCTGATTGGGTTTCACTGTAACGCACGAAACGGTCGCCGTTCCATTCGATCAAGAGCGGCTCGGTTGGCCGTTCCGGCTGCATGATCCTTTTTTCCTCGACGACGGGAGGTGCGGGGAAAAAAGCTGCCGATTCTGGGCCGTAGTCCGAATAGAACAATGGGGACCCGAAACCGCCGCTGCGAAAATGACGGAATCCTGTGCCGCCGATTGCAACGCCGCCACGTCCCCGCATCTGCGCTGAGGATATCGGCGAGAGAGACGCCGCCAGCAAGACGATGATCAGAATCCTTGCCATATCTCTAGTTGCCTACAGTGCCTGCTGGGAGGTGGAAGTCGATGCCTCGGTCGTCGTTCTGTTGCGAGGTCGCGGTCAAATCCAAGTCGCCTAATGCTACTTTGCGACGATGGCCTTCAGTCAGGTCGTAGAGCGTGGCTCCGACAATCGCGTAATTTTCCACTTCGAGCTGATGACCATCCTTGAAAACGAGCACTGTGGGAGTTGCAGGCTCGGATGTTGCTTCGGGAAGCGCGGAGTTTATTTCTGCTTGCGTGTCGGCGTCAGGCGGGCGGGAGACATATCCCGGGGCTGATCCATCGTTGTACTGGTCTTCGTACTGAGCTCCAGCGTACTGAGCTTCAGCAGCATAGTTCTGAGGGTTGGTACCATCGTCGGAATAGCCGTTATCGTAGTAGCCGAAATACGGCGCTCCGTAATAGCCGACGCTGCCCTGCGGATATCGCGGGCGGTGATAAAGGCCATGGTTGCCAGACCCTGAACTCGATCGGGGAGTGTATCCGCGCGGGCCGAGCGAGGTAACACTGGGTCGCGAGGCGTTGATAGCACGCCCGCCAAATCCCATTGAGGTTACGGAGGGAGGAGCGGCATGGACTTGCGCCCACGCACCACTAGCGCTCAGTAATCCCACAAGAGCCAGGCCAAGTCCCGCCACAGTAGCTCGATTCAGGCGATCCACAACCACATCATACTCCCGTCGCAGCGGCATGGCATATCTCCCCTGGGTAGTTAGAACCTTCCGGGATAGCAAAGGTTGCGGGGAAATATTGGGCGGGTCAGCGTGGGCTAGAGCTTTCCGCAGGAACCTAAGAGCTTAACCACAGAGGGCACAGAGTTGCACAGGGGAATAGCGGCCACGGATTTTCAGCAGGGTCGGCCGCCTCAGCATCTTCCGACGTGAGCCAGTTCCATCAGATTCCACAGGGCGTTCGCCAGCAGCAGTCCCCAAATACTCGCCATGACCGCACCACGCTGGCCAGTTTCCAGGAGATCCGCTGCGATGCCAGCGACGAATACGAACAGGAATGGCACGGCCATCAGTAGAAACCCAGACCCAGGATAGTGGGGCATGCCGAGTCCCAAGACCAGAAATAAGATCGCGACTATGAGCGGGGCAGTGTTGCCAAAGTATCGCGAACGCCGCCACATGAAATACACGATCAACGCCGCGGGAAATGTGACCAGCAGGGCTGGACCGGCTTGTCCGATCTGGCCGAGCAGCCGTTGATACGACCATTTGATGGCGAAGGCCTGCCAGGTTATTTGGAAAAAGCGGGCGTGGCGAACTCCCTGCATGAACCATTCGAAGCGAAAGCCATAGGCGGCGAACAGTAGCAACATCGCGACCGCGCAGGCTGCAAACCAGATAACGATAGCGGCCTTCCGCCGGGTGGGCGCGACATACAACATGAATCCGAGCGCCATTGGCAGCAGAATGATCAGCGAAAATTGGCATCCCACAGCGAGTGCCAGTGACAATCCAAGAAGAAGAATGCGCCGCCAGTTCCAGACGACAACTTCGCGCGGTGCGTACAAAGTGTGGGCTACGGCGATGGCGGTGAATATCGCGCCAAAAGTTCCCCAAGCGGCCGCCATCTCCGGCTCTGTAGCCCATAACGTGCTACTGCGGAGGATGGCGGGGGAAAAGCAATAGAGTGTGAGCGCGATATAGCCGCCGGCGTTTCCGTACAGCCTGCGCGCCACATACCACACCGAAGCTCCGAGCAAAACGCCTAACACGATATAGGGCAGCCGCTCCAACCATCCCCAGTAGAGTGGAGTGTTCACGTCGGGCGGGTGCCAGCCCAGCAGGGCTGCCGAGGCCAGCAAGTACCAGAGCGGCGAATGGTTGGGATCGTAACCTTCATTCTGGTCGATTTCGGGGGGAGGAAAGGTTCCCGCCTCAAGGCGATTGGTTGAAGGCGTTCCGGCGATTGATTCTCCCCGCCATTGCAGCAAGCCTTCCTGCACGCGAAAGAGTTGAGAGGAATCGACTGCCTCTCGTTGCTCGTGTCCAAGCAACAGCCAGAAGCACTGGCCCATGAATGCGAGGAGCAGAAATCCGGCAAGGACTTGCGGGCGTCCGAAGCGTTCGCGAGTGAAAAACTTCCCCATGAGGCGACGGCGAGTGTTTTACCATGTTCGGGGACGGTTAGGGAAACTTCCGCCATGGGTGAACCCGAACGAAGCGCCGGAGATCCATTGCAGGAACCGTCCACGGCCCAGCCTGAACCGCCGATTCTGACAACGCCTTCCAACGGCGGCTTACGCGACCTCTTCGTAGGCCCTGAGGGTCTGCGCCCAGGCTGGAGCCTGTTTCTGTATCTCGGGATGGGTACGGTTGTTTTCTTCCTGTTGGCGAGTTTCGCCCGCTTCATTCCAGCGCGCGTGGCAGGAGCACTGTGGCAGACGTTCTTCATTTACATCGTGCTGGTGATTGCCTCGCTCCTGCCCGCCGGTGGAATGGCGGCAATCGAAAGAAAGCCGTTTGGCGCCTACGGACTACCCGGGCGCGGAGTTTTCGGCAAGCCGTTTTGGGCCGGATTGGCATGGGGCATTCTCGCACTTTCGGTGCTGATGTTTCTGATGCGCGGCTCCGGGGTATTTTTCTTCGGCGACCTCGCCCTGCATGGCGCGCGTGTCTTTAAGTTCGCGGCATTTTGGGGAGCATACTTTCTGTTGGTGGGCTTCTTTGAGGAATTCACTTTTCGCGGCTACACCCAGTTCACGCTGGCTCGGGGAATAGGATTCTGGCCCGCGGCGTTGATGCTGTCGTCGGTTTTTGGGGGCGTCCATTTACAGAATCCTGGAGAAGCCTGGGTAGGCGCACTCTGCGCTGGGCTTATCGGCCTATTTTTCTGCTTCACCCTGCGCCGCACCGGCAGTCTGTGGTTCGCGGTCGGCATGCATGCGGCCTGGGACTGGGGAGAAAGTTATTTGTATTCGGTTCCGGACAGCGGAGGGATGGTCACTGGCCATCTGCTCAATTCTTCATTCCATGGTTCCCGCTGGTTGACCGGCGGCTCAGTCGGCCCAGAGGGCAGCGTGCTGGTATTTGTGGTGATTGCGTTGATGTGGGTGGTGTTTGACCGCGTGTATCCGCCGACAAGGTCAGTGGAGCCTCGCTCTGCCGGGCAGGCGGGGGCGCTTTGCCCTTTCTGATGCGTTTGTTCGGTCTGGGCGGACGGGGGCGTCCGCCCCACACGATTCTTACCACGAATAATGGACCGTGTAGGTCACCACTTCTTCCCCGTCGGGGGCGACGGTGATGGGGAACTCTGCGGTTTGCGCGTCGCTTTTCCGTGAGGGTTGCGACTGCTCGATCAGCTTCCAGTTGGTCCAGCGATACAGGTGTTCGATCACGCGGACGTTCGACCGGCTCTTTCTTGTGATTGCGCACGCGGATCTCAAACGACTCCTCCATCCATCGCTGGCTCGAATCCACCTGAAAGTTAGTGCGCTTGCGCTCGCCGACCACGTCGAAGGCGTTGCCGGTATAGACGCGGATAGTTTCATCTTTGGGTGTGTGGTCAATGGTGTTTTCGCCGACGAACTCGAGATGTCCGTCAGTGTCGCGGCGGTAGAAGCGCAGTTTGCCCTTGGGCAAAGGAATGCCGAGGTGATTTGCGTCCGCGTTCTTGAACTCCTCCATCACCCAGACTTTGGGGTTTGACAGGGTCCCATAGTTGGGTTCGTTCCGGACCTGTTCGGGGTTGTAGTACGCGTACTGATCGGTCTTGGCGCCGTCGTACACGTAGATTCGTTGCGCGTGAATGCTGGTGGCGCGCACGAATTCGACTTGTTTGGTTTGCTCATCGCGCAGCGTAGTAGGGCGCTGAAGGGTGTAAAGATGAAATTCGTCAAATGACTTCTCGCGGACGACTGGGGCCATGGCAGCTTCGTCCGCCATTTTGGCGGCGGCATAGACGCGCACGCTATTGTTCGGTTCCTGAATCTTGTTAACGTCTCCGGGCAGCAGCTTGATGGTCGCGTTCTCAAAGGTCTTGCCGCTTTGATTGCGCATGGTAACCCAGCCCACCATGTCGAGCAGATCGAATTTGTTGCCGGGCTTGTCGGAGACCACCAGGTTATAGTCCGCCTGCCAGCTCATGCCGCTGCTGACGTAGGAAATCTCGGCGTCGAACTTACCGGGATCGTTAGTCTGGATTTCCCAGCTCAAGGTCGGCTTCAGGATGGAATCACCGGTCAACGCAGGAAACAGCGGTTGTCCCGGCAGGCCGAAGCGTAAGACGCCGTCGACTTCGATCAGCGGCTGGCCAAAACCGGGTTGGGTGTAGCCGTTGTTGTAGCTTGCGCTGGGAACGTAGCCACTGCGAATGATCTTGCCGCGCACGGTTTCCTGTTTTTCACCGCGCTGTACCAGGAAGTCGATGGCTTTGCCTTCGTAGAATGAGAGCAACAGTTCCTGCGAAATGGGGTCGTTGCGGTAATTCTGTTCGAGGATCTGTAGCGCGCGGCCGTTGGGATCGCGCAGGATCACTGAATCGGGCTCGAGGTGAGCGGCAACGCCGGTGTAGTCGACATGGTTGATGCCCGGTTTCAGATCCATGGGCAGGCGCTCGCGTGCGACGAAGAAATTCTGGTTGTAGATGGTGAGTGCCGGGGCGTTGCTTTCTGCGTTTTCTTGGGCGAGGGCGAATCCGCACAAGCAGCATAGAGTCAGGATCAGTTTTCTCATGTAGGTCTCCTCGTTTCGTTCGGGACGGAAGGAGGAGTTTCCGGCCTTGTTGGTTGAACGCGGGATTCACTGGAACTTGCGGGGAAGGCTTCACCACAGAGGACACAGAGGGGCACAGAGGTAACACGGGGTAACCTGGTTACCGACAGTTATTGGCGATTGCGGCTGCGAACTTTTCGGCGGCGCCTTCGGCCAGCTTCATGTAGAGAGCGGGTTCGATTAACTCCAGTTCCATGAGGCGAAACTGGCCGCGGCTCTCTACGCCATCCACGCGGGCATAGAGGGGAGTGGGGTGGATCGCCGCGAGGGCACGGCTGGCTACCTGAATCAGGGACTCGGAAGGAGCGCGTATTTCTGATATCGCCGCCGAACTCTTCCTGCGAACGGAAATCGCCGGGCTTTGGGGTCTTCGTTACGGCGTGACTGAATTGGCCGGAGAAGAAAATCAACGACCACTCGCCTTGCGACTGCACTTCTTCGAGAAACTCCTGCACCATGGCGCCAGGGCCGCGCATAAGGTCGTTGATGAGCGTTTGCGCGGCATCGATGGTATCAGGGCTGGTTAGGATAGTGCGGTAGGCGGTGGCTGAAACTCGCGGTTTCACCACCGCTTGTTTCCATTTTCGTGCTTCGAGTTCTTGTTGAGTTGAAATCCCGGTTCAGGCCAGAGGGTCGGGACGATGGGGACGCTTTTTTGCTCAAGCTCACGCAGATAGATTTTGTTTGTGTTCCAGCGCAGCATTGGCGGAGGGTTCAACACTCTTACTTTGGCTTGTTCGAGGGCGGAGGTCCAGGCGAGGAATTCTTTCAAGCGCAGGTGATAGTCCCAGCAGGAGCGGATTAGGACAGCATCGGCTTGACGCCAGTTCACGCTGGGATCGCTCCATATTGCCGGGCGGGCTTCGATGCCGCATTTGGCGAGGGGAGCGATTAGGGACTGATCGTCTTTGGTCAGGTTGGGGATGGATTCGGAGGTGGCAAGGAGGATGGTTTTCATGAAGTAACACTTCTATGGATTCTGTGTCCTGTGTGGTATTGCTCCTACAGATAAGGGCGGCCATCAGGCCGCCCTTAAACCCGCGCGGATCCACCTAAATCAGTGCCGAGCGTTAGATATCCAGATTCTTCACATCCAGCGCATTGTCTTCGATGAACTTGCGCCGCGCTTCCACGTCTTCGCCCATCAGCGTGGTGAAGATGGTTTCGCGTCTCGGCGATGTCTTCCAGCTTCACCGAGAGCAGCGTGCGGCGCTCCGGGTCCATGGTCGTCTCCCAGAGCTGCGGAGCGAGCTCATCTCGCCCAGGCCTTTGTAGCGCTGGATGGTGTAGTCTTTGCGGCCTTCGTTGAGCACGTAGTCGAACAGTTCGCGCGGCGTGTCTTTCTCCACCGTTCTCGTGCCGCCTCGGCCTTGCGCCTTCGCCGCCTTGGGCTTCTTCTGCTCCGCCTTCTCCTGATCGTGCTCGCTCGGCGTCGCTCAGCTCTTCCTCGCCGTTGCCGCCGGCGCGCTCTCTTCACGACGCGCTTCGATGAAGATACGGCGGCTCCATGTACGGCTCGATCTGCTTGTACTTCGACATCATCTGCCGATACTCCGGCGTCGACGCCAGCTCCCAGTTGATGACGTGCTCCGCGCCCTGCGAGTTGACGTAACGCAACTCCCACAGGCTGTGCTCCTCGTCGAAGCCGCGGTCTCACTTCCTTGATAGCTCGCGCTCTTTCTGCAATCTGCCTTCAGCGCCTTTTCCAGCGCTGCGATCTTCTTGCGGCGGAGTCTTCTTGTCGCCTTCGAAGTCGGCGCGCTTCGACCAGGTCGAGCTTCGGCAGCAGCTCGGTGACTTGCTTCGTCGCGCATGCGCTTGTCGACCTTGTCGAAGAAGCTCAGATGAGTCGTTCAGCGCGGTCATGAACTTGGTGAGCGGTCGCGCCTTCCAGCGTCGCCGCGCCCTCGCCGTAACGCACGACCATGCCGTCGGCCGCGCGCTTCACCATCACCTTCTACGAACTCGGCGTCGTCTCTTGATGTACTGCTGAAACTTGCCCTTCTTGATGCGATAGAGCGGCGGCTGCGCGATGTAGACGTTGCCGCGCTTGATCAGCTCCTGCATGTGGCGGAAGAAGAACGTGAGCAGCAGGGTGCGGATGTGGCGAGCCGTCCACGTCGGCGTCGGTCATCAGGATGATCTTGCCGTAGCGCAGCTTGGTGGGGTCGAAATCTTCTTTGCCGATGCCGGTGCCCAGCGCCGTGATCATGGCGCGAATTTCTTCGTGGCCCAGCATCTTGTCGTAGCGCGCTTTTTCGACGTTGAGGATCTTGCCCTTCAGCGGCAGGATCGCCTGGAAGCGGCGGTCGCGGCCCTGTTTGGCGGTGCCGCCGGCGGACTCGCCCTCGACCAGATACACTTCGCAGCGGTCCGGCTGCGCGCTCGGAGCAGTCGGCCAGCTTGCCCGGCAGGCCGCCGCCATCGAGCGCGCCTTTGCGGCGGGTGAGATCGCGGGCCTTGCGGGCGGCTTCGCGGGCGCGGGCGGCTTCGATTGCCTTGTTGATGATCTTCCTGGCGACGGCGGATTCTGCTCGAAGAACGCGCCCAGCCGCTCGTTGACGAACGCCTGCACCATGCCGGCGATGTCGGAGTTCAGCTTGCCCTTGGTCTGGCCTTCGAACTGCGGCTGCGACAGCTTCACGCTGATCACCGCGACCAGGCCTTCGCGAACGTCGTCGCCGGTGAGGTTTTCCTTCACGTCTTTGAACAGCCCCATCTGCTGGCCGGCGTAGTTGATGGTGCGGGTCAGCGAGGTGCGGAAGCCGGAGAGATGCGAGCCGCCATCGACGGTGTTGATGTTGTTGGCGAAGCTGAAGACGGTCTCGGAATAGCCGTCGTTGTATTGCAGCGCGATCTCCATGGCCACGCCGTCGCGCTCGGCTTCCATGTAGATGGGCTTGTCGTGCAGCACCTGCTTGCCGCGATTCAGGTGCTTGATGAACTCGGCGATGCCGCCGTTGTACTTGAACTCGGTGTGTCTTGGCCTCGCCGGTCTTGGGGTCGGTGGTGCGCTCGTCGGTCAGCGTGATCAGCAGGCCTTTGTTCAGAAATGCCAGCTCGCGCAGGCGCTGGGCCAGGGTGTCGTAGTTGTATTCGGTGGCGGTGAAGATTTCTTTGTCGGGAACGAAGTGGACCTTGGTTCCGCGCTTCTTGGTCGCGCCGGTTTTCTTCAGCTTGCTGGTGGGCTCGCCCTTGGAATATGTCTGCTCCCAGGCGGAGCCGTCGCGCCAGATCTCGAGCTCGAGCTCATCGCTGAGCGCGTTGACGCAGGAGACGCCGACGCCGTGCAGTCCGCCGGAAACTTTGTAGGTCGAGGTATCGAACTTTCCGCCGGCGTGCAGCATGGTCATCACGACTTGCGCGGCGGAAATCTTCTCGCCGTCAATGTCCATGTCATCGACCGGAATGCCGCGGCCGTTGTCGATCACGGTGATCGAGTTGTCGAGGTGGATGGTGACTTCGATTTTGTCGGCGAAGCCGGCGAGCGCTTCGTCGACCGAGTTGTCGACGACTTCGTAGACGAGGTGATGCAGTCCCATCTCGCCGGTCGAGCCGATGTACATGGCCGGGACGTTTGCGCACCGCTTCCATGCCGCCGAGCACTTTGATGGAGTCGGCGGTGTAATCGCCGTTGCCTCCATTGGTGGCGGGCTTTTTTTCTTTTACTTCTTTTTCTTCGACGGCTGCGGGGATGCCTTTTGTCGCCATTTTGCTCCCTGGAGAATTGCCCGAACTTGAGCTCAGGCCGGGGGCGTTTTTCCAGTGCCTCAGGATTGAGGCAAATTACTGAAATAACTAGCACTTACGGCTCTGAATATTGACTCTTATTCTAGCACATTTTGAGGGATTTTTCAGCCCGGAATCGGAGCGGTAAACCCTGATTTTGGTGCCATTTAGGGAGGGGTGGAAGAGCTGTCAGCCGTCGGCTACCAGCTCTCGGCCGATTAAGCTTTGCTGAGGGCTAATAACTGATAGCTGACAGCTATTTACGGGTTGCTGGTGCGGGTTTCTTACCGAAGGTCAGTCCATCCAAAAGCTGCAGCACTTCGTCGTCGCTGTCGCCGATGAATGTGAATGACACCACGTAGCCTTTCGCCAGCCAGGCCAGAGTGCTTTGGTGCAGGCTTCCGTTGCCGACTTTCTTGACGAAATCACCGCGCACGATGGGCTTTGCATCTACGGGAAATTCGTAGGGTGGGTTGACGGTGGTCAGACCTTTGGCCTTAGTCACTTCTTCGAGCGGGCCGAAATATTGGGCGGCGCTCTTCAATCCGGGGTAGGATGCGGCACTTTCGGCTGCGATCACGACTCCCGAATTCACACCTTCACCATTCGCTTCGGGTGGCCGCTCGAAGACTCCCAGCAGCACAGTTTCTTTTGCCGGGTCGGTTGAGGCTTCGCGCATTTCGGGCGTGCGGTCTACCCAGCCGTAGGGAAGTTTGTAGGTGAATCCGAAGGAGAGGTTGTGGTAGATGCCGTTGGAGAGCTCGCCGGGTTCGGGCGCTGCTTTCGAGGGAGGATGCTGCTGCCCGGTCTGGGCGGCGAGGCTGCAGGCTAAAAGGGTGACAAGGGCGATTATTGCTGGGCGGTTCATTGGGTCATCTTACAAGACGGGCCTCCGCCGCATAGCTAGTGCAACGTAAAGTTCAGCGTAATTCGCGTTTGAACCTCAATCGGCTGTCCCTTCAACAGATAGGGTCTGTATTTCCATTGCTTGACTGCTTTGATTGCGGCAGGTACCAGCATCTCATCGCCGCTGATGACCCGCATATCCGCGACGTCTCCGGTCTTGCTGATTAGAGCCTGGAGCACTACGGTGCCCTGCACGCGATTCTTGCGCGCTTCCTTCGGATAGTTGGGCTGGACTTTTTTGATTATGCTGCCTCGAGTCACTCCCTCCTCGACGCGTATCTGCTGCGGTGATTGAATTTTGGGAGGCGAAGACTGATCCGGTGGAAGCTGTGGTGTCGCGGCCGGGGCGGGCTGCGGGGGTTCATCCTTCTGGTCTTGGGCATACATGCTTGTGCATATGCAAATCATGCACAGGGCGAGAAAGAGGCTGCGTGCGATCGTCATGCCGCCTTGCCCATCACCGGCTGGGCGCAAAAGGCGCAGCGCTTGGCGTCGAGGGGAATCTCGCTCAGGCATTCGGGACACTTCTTGGTGGTGGGATCGGCCGGCGCCGGGGCCTTTCGCATGCGGGCTACGAGAGCATTGATCGGCGTCACGACGAAGAAATATACCGCTGCGGCAATCAGTACGAACGAAACCACGGCGTTGATGAAGTCGCCGACCGGAAAAACCGAGCCGTTAATGGTGAACTTAATGGCGGAGAAATCGGGCTTGCCCACTAGGGCCGCAATCAGCGGCGTCAGCAGGTCTTTGGTCAGCGCCGTCACCACCGATCCGAACGCAGCGCCGATCACGACGCCGACCGCCAAATCCACCACATTGCCGCGAAGCACGAATTGCTTGAATCCGCTGAGCATGGGAGAGCCTCCTGAGATGCAGGCCAATGTACGGCGGGGAGGGCCGGGAGGTCAAGGAGGGTTTTCACGCTTCGGGAAACTGTCGGAGTCGGCGACAGAACCTTAATAAAGCATTCGTACCCCGATTATAGCCGCTGATTCCGCAGATAAACGCTGAAGTGCGGAACTGCACCTAATGCAGGGCTGACGCCTAGCCCCGCAGTTAACCCGGGAGGCTACCTCATATTCTCATCGGCATCACGATATAGCGATACTTGTACTCTTCGCCTTCGGCGGGGCGCATTTGGCCGGCGGACTGGGAGTCCTTGAATTCTAGCTTGATCTCGCCGCCGCCGGTGGCTTTAAGGAAGTCGAGGAGATATTGGGCATTGAAGCCGATGGCCAGCAGCTCTCCCTGGTAGTCGATCTCGATGGTGTCTTCGGACTCGCCCATTTCGCTGGACGACGCCGAAAGCTTCAGCTCGCCTTTTTCCAGGCGCATGCGCACCGCACGCGAACGTTCGTCGGCGAACTGGGCTACGCGCGAGATGGCCTGGCCGAGTTCGTCTCCGTGGACGGCGATCGACTTGGTGTTGTCCTTCGGCAGCACGGCTTCGAAGTTGGGGAATTGGCCGGTGAGCTGGCGTGAAGTCAGCAGGCGGTTGCCGATGCGGAAGTACAGCGTCGATTCATCCTTCGCAAAGTCGATTTCTTCGGCGTCGGTTGAATCGAGCAGCGACTTCAGTTCGTCCATGGCTTTCTTGGGGACGAGAGTTTTCATCTCACCGCGAGACGCCTTCGAACTTCGTCGCTGGACGCTCGATGTGCGACAGCCGATGGCCGTCGGTGGCCACCATGGTGATCGATTCGGGCTTCAACACCATCAGCGCGCCGTTCAGGGTGTAGCGCGATTCTTCACTAGCGATGGCAAATCCGGTCTTGGCTATCATGCTGCGCAGAACCTGGGCTGGAATCTTTACCACTCCGGCGGTTGGAAACGTGGGCAGGCTGGGGAAATTCGATTTCGCCATCCCGACCATTTTTGTGTTGGATCGTCCGCAACGAATGCTGACCCAATGATTTTCCAGCAGTTTGATGGTGATATCGGCGTCGGGGAGCAGTTTTACGTAGTCATGCAGCTTGCGGGCGGGGATAGTGCACGAGCCTTCTTTTTTCACTTTTACAGCACAGGAGGTTCGCAGGCTCAGATCAAGATCAGTCGCAGTCAGCGACAACTTGTCGCCAGCAGCCTCGAAAAGATAGTTCGACAGGATAGGAATCGTGGTCTTGCGTTCCACCACTCCCTGAGTTGCAGTCAGTTCGCGCAGCAATTCAAACTTGCTGACCGTAATTTCCATGGTGGTGGTCTCCACAGCGGACGCAATCGCTTCGACCGGCATAACCTGCACCCCCCGGTTAGTGGCGCTACTTTGAGTACTTCTCTAACATCAAGTTAAAAAACTATAAAACAGCAGTAACAGTAGGCGCTAGGGAAAAGTGGAAATCGTGTCCAACTACCTTCCCATTATCAGCTTCGGGCGGCTCCTGTGATGTCCAACCTTAGGACCGGATGGGACGCACCGGAGACCAAATCCCGGACTGGGAAAAACCTAGTCCGGTTTCGTACACAGCTTCCACATCAAGTTCACAGGTTGGCTGGAGAAGACACCTGCGAGAAGTGGAAATCGATGCGGAAACCGCAATTCATCCGCCCAACTGCTCGGTCAGCTTATTGAGCAGCCTGTTCAAATCCTTGTCGGTCTTGCGTGCCTGGTCGATCTTTTCGACCGAGTGCAGAACGGTGGTGTGGTGCTTGCCGCCGAACTGCCTACCGATCTCCGGTAATGACGCTTCCGTCATGTGCTTCGCCACGTACATGGCGATCTGCCGCGGATACACAATGGCGCGCGAGTTGTTCTTGGCCTTGATCTCGACCAGGCGCAGGCCAAACTGTTCCGCCACTGCCTTCTGGATAGACTCGATGGTGACCTTGCGGGCCTGCGAATCGATGAAGTTCTTGAGCACCTGCTGGGTGTAGGGGAGGGTAATTTCGGCGCCGATCAAGGAAGAGTGCGCCACCAAGCGGATCAGCGCTCCCTCGAGTTCGCGTACGTTTGAACGGATGTTCGAGGCGATGTACAGGGCCACGTCTGTTGGGAGCGTGACTTTTTCCTGCTCGGATTTCTTCTGGAGAATGGCGACTTTGGTCTCGAGATCCGGTGGCTGAATGTCGGCAATCAATCCCCACTCGAAGCGGCTGCGCAAACGATCTTCTACCTCGGCTAGCTCTTTTGGTGGACGATCACTGGCAATCACGATCTGCTTCATTGACTCATGCAGCGCATTGAAGGTGTGGAAGAATTCCTCCTGGGTGCGCTCTTTCTGGGCGAGGAACTGGATATCGTCCACCAGCAGCACATCGACGTTACGGAATTTATCGCGGAAGCTGGTCATCTTATCGTAGCGCAGCGAGTTGATCATCTCGTTGGTGAACTTCTCGCTGGATACGTAGCAGATGGCGCACTGCGGCATGCGCTTGGCGATCTCATGGCCTATCGCCTGCATGAGATGGGTCTTGCCCATGCCGACGCCGCCGTATAGGAAGAGTGGGTTGTATGCCTTGGAAGGACGCTCTGCCACGGCCTGACAAGCCGCGTGGGCAAACTGATTGCCGCTGCCGATCACGAAGGCATCGAAGGTGTAGCGGGGATTGAGTTGGGCAGCACCGTCCCAGTCGAAGCGAGCCTGAGAAGGATGGGCCACCGGCGCAGTGTGCGCGGTTAGACCGCCATCGTGGCGAACCGGCGTGGATGCGGGATCGTCTTCGGGGGTGACAAACTGCACGTCCTGGTATTCCAGGCCGAGATTGTCGAGCGCTTCCTGGATGAGGTCGTTGTACTTGTCGCCGACGTGGCGGAATTCCACGGTGGGGACGCGTACGAAAAGAATTCCTCCGCTGGAGTGGCTGTAGCGGGTGGGTTTCAACCAAGTGTCGTAGGAGTGCCGGTTGATCTTCTTTTTCGAGCGCCTCAAGGATGCGCAACCACGGATTGGGAGCGAGACTGGGAGTCGGAACTGACATATCAAGTTCGGCCGGGAACCTGACCGTCATCAGCGCCCGCTATTCAATTATGAGTGCTGGAAATCCCCCGCTCAGACCGCCGGACGGTAGGCGGTTTCGCTGGAGCCAGAAAAATATCCATGAGCAGGAACAGGCGGCATAGTAGCACAATTTTTTCCGCTCTGCGGAAATCTTCGTGGCAGTTTTTTGGTCAGCACTGGATTCCAACTGCTAAACGAAACTTCTGTCAAGTGCCGAGTTTATAACTGCCGCGCGAGTGGTGCAGAAGGGGGTCTGCCCTGGAGCGCGCCGTTTGCCCGTCCCGCCACGCCTCATTTATACTCTTAGTTTCACTCAGCGTTCATAGCATCTACTAATCCAGTCAGGAGCAGCCAAGTTTCATGCCTAAGCGCACGTTCCAACCCAACCGCCGTCACCGCTCGAAGACGCACGGTTTTCGCACGCGTATGAAGACCAAGGCGGGGCAGGCGGTGATTTCGCGCCGGCGCGCCAAGGGACGCAAGCGGGTGTCGGTAAAGCCCGGCTTCCGTGAATAGCGTTTTTCCTTTCCGGAATTGGCGGGAATTCTGCAACTTGAGTTTGGATCGCGAAGCGTGAGCGGTGGCGCTCCCAGGAGCCACGCAAGCGTGTCTGGTTCCGGCAAACGCAAGAAGTTTCCCCGCGAGGTCCGCCTGCTTCGGCACGCCGACTTCGAGCGGGCTTACAAACAGGGACGGCGCCATTTTTCCCCTCACTTGACGGCGTTCTATCGGCGGCGTGAGGCGGAGGATGGATTTCGCATCGGCTTTACCGTCAGCAACAAGTTGTTTGGCGGAGCGGTGCAGCGGAATCGGACGCGACGCCGGCTGCGAGAAGCGGTTCGCTTGCATTGGCCGGAGTTTCAAGCGCCTGTCGACATCGTGATCAATCCGAAGAAATCTCTGCTTACGGTTGATTTTTCCGAACTAGGTAAGGAGATTGGCCAGGTGTTTGAGGTGGTCCGGAAGTTTACGGAGAAGCAGAATGCGCAAAAGGATCCGCGTGAATAGCATTTCACAACAAGCTTTGCTGGGCTTGCTCCGCGCATATCGCTGGGCCATCTCGCCGTTGCTACCGCCGGCATGCCGCTATGTACCGACCTGCTCCGAGTACGCAATGGAAGCAGTCGAACGTTACGGGGCGCTGCGAGGTTCAGCGATGGCGGTATGGCGAGTGCTGCGGTGTCATCCCTTTACCCGGGGCGGAGTTGATCCCGTGATGAAAAGTTCCTGTAGTCACTGAGAAAGAAGCCATTGGCAGAATTTCAGAATCCGCAGCAAGAACCCGGCATGGAGCGGCGTCTGCTCCTGGTGTTTGCGCTAACTTTTCTGGTGATTGTGCTGTTTCAGCCGCTGCTGAAGAAGTATTATCCGCAGCCGCCGGCGACGCAGACGCAACCGCAGACTCAAGCGCAAATGCCGGCGGTTTTGCCCGCCGCGAACGCGGCTGAGGTCGAACGGCCAAAAAGTGCGGGAGCTGCGACGGCGGCCAGCAAGCAGGCGTCTACAGAATCCGAAACCACAATTGAGAACGATCTCTACCGGGTCACTTTCACCAATAAGGGCGCGCAGGTCAAATCGTGGATCCTCAAGAAGTTCAAAGATGACAAGGGTTCACCGCTGGAGCTAGTCAACAAAGCCGCCGCGGAAAGATACGGTTTCCCACTCAGCCTGTGGACCTACGACGAGAGCTTTCGCAACCAACTAAACTCCGTGCTTTATGTAACCTCATCTTCAGGTACGGTGACAGCCCCGGCGGAGCTCACATTCGAGTATGCCGCTGCTGACATCTCGGTGCGCAAAGCCTTCCACTTTGATGACACCTATATAGTTCAGGTTGAAACGTCTGTCACTTCCAAAGGCGGTAGCGTCTCTGCTTTTCCTGCGTGGCCTGCCGGGTTCGGAGACGAGATCACGCCCGCGGGATACGCTGCTAGTCGCCTCGATTATCAGCTAAATAAGGACATCAAACGACTCGCGATTAAGTCTGTAAGCGGTGGGGCCACGCTGCCCGGGCCTTTCAATTGGGTTGGTGTAGTCGATCAGTACTTCGCGGCTGTTTTCGTTCCTGATGATCCGCAAAACGCAGTCACTGTGACCCTGCGCAACTCCATTGATATTCCAAAGGACGCAAAGGCCAATGTCCAAGAGACGACCAAGGCCGATGTGCTTGGCGCAGCAGTGGGAAACCCCAAGGGACCGACGCTGGCGCGGCTGTACGTCGGCCCCAAGCAACTGCACACACTTGAAACTGTAGTCGTTCCCAGCATCGTGGATGCCCCGCAAGATCTACGCGGTCTGGTCAACTTTGGATTCTTTGGGGTGATTGCCCGGCCTCTGTTCCTTTGGCTCCAGTGGACCTACAAATACGTCGGCAACTGGGGTTGGGCGATCGTCATCCAGACCTTGATCATCAATCTGGCGCTGCTGCCGCTGCGCATTACCAGTATGAAATCGGCGCTGAAGATGCAGAAGATTCAGCCGCAGATGAACGCCATCAAGGAGAAGTACAAGAAGTACACCATGCGCGATCCGCGGCGCCAGGAGATGAATACCGAAATTGGGGCGCTGATGAAGGAGCAGGGCGTCAGCCCGGTCGGCGGCTGTCTGCCCATGCTGATTCAGATGCCATTCCTGTTTGCCTATTACGCCATGCTGGGTTCCGCCCTCGATTTGCGTCAGGCACCGTGGCTTTGGATTAAGGATCTGTCGTCTGCCGATCCTTATCTGATTCTTCCCATCTTGATTATCATTACGGGGCTGGCCACGCAGCGCATGACGCCGCAGGCGGGCATGGATCCGTCACAACAGAAAATGCTGAACGTGATGATGCCGGTGATGTTTGGCTTCATCAGCTACAGACTGGCAGCGGGCTTGTGTCTCTACTGGTGTGAAGGTAGCTTGATCGCCATCGTGCAACAGGGCATCATGAACCGGACCAGCCTGGGCCGTGAAATGCGCGAGATCGCGTTGAAGCGAGCTCGGAAGAAAGAGAAAAAATAGCTGTTAGCCATTAGCTCTTGGCTCTGGGCTTGAAACTTCAAGTTCGGAAGTTCTCAGCCAAAAGCTAAAGGCTAAAAGCCAAGAGCCGTTTTATGCCAATTCCCGACAAAATCGCAGCCGCTAATAAGATCAACGAATTCCTTACTGGCGTCGTCACCCAGGGAGGTCTTCATCTTAAGTACCGGATCACGGTGGACCCGCCGCTTCCCGATGAACGCGACTGGGAGCGTCCCGAGATTCTGGTGGAATTTGCCGGCCCCGATTCGACCCTATTGCTGGAGCGGGGTGGCGAATTGCTGCGTGCAATCGAGTTGCTGGCCATCGAGATGCTTCGGCTCCCCGGCAACGAGCACGAGAAGATCTGTTTCGACTGCATGAATCAGCGGAAGCTGCGCCTTGAAGAACTTCGCATGGCCGCCGGAGTCGCCGCCGAGCGTGTTCGCCAAACCGGTGCGCCTTACGAGTTTGCGCCTATGTCATCTCGTGAGCGTCGAATTGTGCATCTGGCATTGCGCGACCACGCCGACCTGCATACGGAGAGTCAGGGCGAAGGCGGCCGCCGTTGCCTGGTGGTTTATCCTAAGGACTACAAGCCCGCGGGCAGGCCAACGCGGAAGACGATTCCGTAAGTTTCCGTTCTCTGCCGCTACAATCTTGCCGTGAATCTGGACGACACTATCGTGGCCATCGCCACCCCTCCCGGACGTGGCGGCGTCGGCGTCGTACGTATTGCGGGTTCCGAAGCCCGTCAAATTGCCCTCCCCTTGTTGCGCCTAAAGCGCGATCTCGCTCCCGGCAGCGCCGTCTTTGGCGAGCTGATCGAACCTGGCCATACTCAAGAGGGAACAGTTCAGCGCATCGACGAAGTTGTGGTTACTTATTTCGCCAAGCCTCATTCCTATACCACCGACGACATCGTTGAAATCTCGGCCCACGGTTCACCCGTGGTTTTGCGCCACCTTGTCGAGCTGGCGCTGGCCCGCGGCGCCCGCCTTGCCGAGCCTGGTGAGTTCACCATGCGCGCCTTTCTTAATGGCCGCATCGATCTTACTCAGGCCGAGGCCGTCCGCGACCTTATCGACTCGCAAACTCTCTACCAGGCCAAAGTTGCTGCCCAGCAGTTGGAAGGCGCGCTCTCACGCCGCTTGCAGCCCATCAAGCAAGACTTGGTCAAACTGATTGCCACTCTTGAGGCCGGAGTTGATTTTGCCGAAGATGACGTTTCGGTTCTGCCCGCCGCCCAGATTCTTCAGCGTATCTCCGCCATTCAGCCTCCGCTTGAGCAACTGGCCGCGAGCTTTGCCTATGGCAAGCTGGTGCACGAGGGTCTGACTCTCGCCATCGTCGGACGGCCCAACGTCGGCAAATCCAGTCTCTTTAATTGTCTGGTAGAACGCGAGCGCGCAATCGTGACGGCAACCCCAGGTACCACGCGGGACCTGGTGAGTGAGACCGTCGCCATCGGTGGAATTCCTGTGAAATTGGTGGATACTGCCGGCATTCGCCGCGCACTCGACGAAGCTGAAAGCATCGGGATCCGCAAATCTCATGAGGCACTCGCCGACGCTGACCTGGTCTTGGTGGTGATTGACTCTACGCAACCGAATGCGCCGGAAGACGCAGAACTGCTGAATCAAGTAGCCGGCCGCCCCGCGATCGTGGTCGAGAACAAATGCGATCTGGTTCGAGATCGGGTTGGGGCAGGCATCCGCACCTCTGCCATCACCGGGGCGGGCATTCCTGAACTGCGCCAGGAAATCCTGCGCCACGTGGGTGGCGAAGCTGGAGCTGAGGCGGAGGCCGGATTTCTAACCAATCTCCGTCATCAGACCCTCGTCCATGATTCACTTGCCGGACTGGCGGCGGCAACATCCGCGGTTAACAATCGCATTCCTCACGAAATGCTACTGCTCGATCTCTACAATGCTCTCAGGCCGCTCGACGAAATCACTGGCGCGACCACCAGCGACGACATCCTCAATCTAATCTTCAGTACATTTTGCATCGGGAAGTGATGAAGGAATGATTCCCCCGGTGCGGGCATTACTGGTTGCTAAGGCGCCTTCCTTTACGCCTGCTTGCTCGAAGGCTTGGGCCAGATCGTCGATTAAGTCGTCTACGTCTTCGATTCCAATCGATAACCGGACCAGGTCGGCGTCAAAGGCGCGGCCCCTTCGAACTTCGGCCGGAATGCTGGCGTGCGACATGCATCCCGGCAAGCTGATGGAGGAATTCACGCTTCCGAAACTGACGCTAACGCGGAAGATTCGGGTAGCTTCCGCGATCTGCCGCGAAATGTCGAAAGAGCCGGTGGCAAAACTAATGACCGCACCCGCGCCGCGCGCCTGCTGGGTGTGCAGATCGTATCCGGCGTGCTCGGGCAGTCCAGGGTAGTAAACGCGCTGCACTGCCACGTGTGCGTTCAAGTGCCCGGCAATCTTCCGGGCGCTCGCTTGCTGGCAGTCCAGACGCAGCTTGAGGGTTTTGATGCTGCGTAACAGCAAGTAAGAATCAAACGGGCCGAGCGCCGAGCCTTCACCGTTCTGGAGAAAATAGATTTGCTCTGCGATTTCCGGACTCCGCACTGCAACGACTCCGGCGGTGATGTCGCTGTGGCCGCAAAGGAATTTGGTGGCCGAGTGGACCACGATATCGGCGCCGAGGTCCAGGGGATTCTGCAAGTATGGCGACATTGCGCTGTTGTCCACGCATAGCAATGCGCCGTGATCGTGCGCCAGATCGGCAAGGGCGCGAATATCGCAAATCCGCAGCAAGGGATTGGTTGGAGTTTCGGTGTAGAGCAGTCGCGTCTTCGGCGTGATTGCCGCAGCGAATCGTGGCAGATCGCAGGCGTCGGCATAACGCACTTTCACGCCGGTTCGGTTCAGGATCTTGGAGAAGAGCCGGTAGGTGCCACCATAGAGGTCATCGCAGGCCAGGATTTCGTCTCCCGCGGAAAGTAGGCGCGTGACGGAACTGATGGCCGCCAGACCGCTGGCAAAGGCGAACGCTCGGTGTGCGTTCTCCAGTTGCGCCAACTGTTCTTCGAGAACCGTTCGCGTGGGATTGCCACTGCGCGAGTAGTCGTACCGGCCGAACTGGTCGGCGTGCTCCTGCTCAAAGGTTGCGGTTTGGTAAATCGGCGTTGCGATCGGCTTGAAAGGATCGGACGGACAAGGGTTAAAGTTGACAAGTTGGCTGGCGAATTTCATAACACTCTCCCTGCTGCTAAACAGTTTTCAGTGACATCGGCGCGCACGGTCCGGTACACATCAAAGACGTCGGCCATCACGGCCTCCGCCGTGGGCCACCGCCCCGCACCTTTTCCCCGGACGAGAAATGTCTCTCCGGTCTGAGTGTGAATCTCCAAACAGTTTTCTTCATTGCGGGTTTGCGCGAAGATGTGCTCGCGATGAATAAACTGCGGCTCGACACGAGCCTTCGCACTATCGCCACCGCCGTCGAGGGTCACCACCAGCCGAACTGACAAGCCCGACTTGGCCGCACTGTGAACCGTCTCTGCATCGAAATGCTCAATGCCGGCGCGATCGATATGGTTGGGATGCAGGCAGCTGCCGAACGCCGCATGCGCCAGAAGCGCAAGTTTGTGGGCGGCATCGCTGCCGTCGAGGTCGGTGGTGGGATCAAGTTCCGCGAAACCCAGACGTTGCGCCTCGGCCAAGGCCTCGTCGCGAGGCACGCCTTCCGCCAGGCGATCGAGAATGAAGTTCGTAGTGCCGTTGACCACACCGCTTAGAGCACGGACGCCGTGCGACTCCGCGATTTGCCGAACCTGCTCGAGCATGGGCACTGCCCCGCCGACCGCACCCGAGTACAGCAACTGAACTCCGTTTTGGACGGCCAGTTCGCGAAGCTCGTGTCCCCAGTGTGAAATCACCAGCTTATTCGCGGTGATGACATGTTTTCCGGCTTTCAGCGAAGCTTCGATCAGCTCCTTCGCCGGCCAAAGTCCGCCGATAAGCTCCACTACCAGTTCGCACTCGGAATCGACGACCTCCCACGGGTCCGGGGTGAGCAGCTCGCTGGGCGTGCCGTCGTCGCGCTCCAGGTGACGCACGCCGATGCCCGTGATGTGAAACTGGTCCGGATGCCCAGCCAAATACCGATACACGCCCAGGCCAACGGTTCCCGCGCCCAGCAGACCGACGCGCAAGGGCCTGCTATCTGGCTGTCCCTCGTAGAATGCGGGCGGCCGAGCGCAAATCAGCGATGGCGAATCGGAATTGAGCGCGGCGACTTCGAAGGCGAAACCGTGGCGCTCGGCGAAGTGAATGGCCTTGGCCTGCACGATTCCTCCATTGACCTGGTCAGCCTCGGCCCAAGTCAGGGTGCGGTATCGCCGAGGCAGTCTCTCCGACGAAGCGGGATCGTATTCAAAGATTCCGTCAACGTCTTTGATCAGGCGGCAACGATCAGCCGCAAGCTGATGGGCAAGGAAGACCGCGGTGAGATCGGTGCCTCCGCGCCCCAGCAAGGAAAGGGTTCCATCGTCTTGCCGGCCGACAAAACCCGGCACGACCACGACTGAAGAGTTTTCAAGCGCCCGCTCGACAGCCGACACGTCGACCCCGCAAGGCTCGGAATTCAGGATCGGTCCCTGAGTTCGGAGGCCGAGGCAGACTTCATCAAGAATCGCCGCCGGAATGCCTGCGCGATCGAGTGCCAGAGAGAGTAATGCGGCCGACGTCGCTTCACCGGTCGCGAGCAGCATCGCAACCGCGTGGTCACTGGTGCCTTGCCCGAAGGCGTGGGCACGCGCCAGCAGTTCATCGGTGCTATCTCCGATGGCTGAGACGACGGCGATCACTCGGTGGCCGTTGCGAACCCAGCGGTAGATCTCGTGAACCGCCGTGGGCAAATCAGCTTCGCAGCGCAACACCGAGCTGCCGAACTTGAGCACGGTTAGAGGATAGCTTCGCATAGCGTCCTCCCGAATGCGAACTTACTGGCTGCGGCCAGCGCCTGATCGAGGTCGGCGATGATATCTTCCGGCGCTTCAAGTCCGACGGAAAGCCGGATAAGACCGTCGGTGATTCCGATTTCCTGCCGCTTTTCTGGAGGCACGTCGCCATGGGTCATTGAGACGGGGTGCGTGATCAGGGTTTCGACTGCGCCCAGGTTTTCTGCCAGCGAGCAAAGCCTTACCGAGTTCATCAGCGTGATGGCGGCTTCGCTGCCGGCTTTGATCTCAAATGACAGCATTCCTCCGTGGGCCGCGTGTTGCCGCTCGGCCAGCGCGCGCTGCGGGAACGACGCAAGTCCGGGATAGTGCACGCGCTCCACTGCTGGATGTTGCTCCAGCCACTTCGCTACGTTCGTCGCGTTCTCGCAATGCAACTTCATTCGCGCTGGGAGCGTCTTCAATCCGCGCAATGTTAACCAGGCTTCCTGCGGCGATTGGATACAGCCGGTGGTCTTTCGAATTAGGCGGAAGCGTTCCAGCAGGCTTTCATCCTGCGTGGCCAACGAACCGCCGACCGTCGAATTGTGACCTTCGATGTACTTGGTGGTGGAAAGCACGCTGATGTCAGCCCCCAGCTCCAGAACGGGCTGCAGGACCGGCGTCAAGAACGTGTTGTCTACTGCGAGTTTGATTCCGTGACGGTGGGCGATCTCGGCAATGGCAGCAACATCACATAGCTTCAATGTGGGATTTCCCGGAGTCTCAACAAAAATGATTTTCGTCCGGGAGGTGATGGCTTGCTCCACAAGTTCGGCGCGCGAGGCATCGACGAAGCTACACTCAACGCCCAGTCCGCCGAGCAATTGTTGAAACAGACGCACGGTGCCGCCGTAAACGACATCGGAAATCACGGCGTGGTCACCCGTCTTGAGCAGTGACAAAAACAGAGTTGTGATCGCCGCCATGCCAGTGGCGAAGCAGACCGCGGGTGGAGTTTTCTCGACTGCCCCGAGGGCGCGTTCGAGCGCGTCGACTGTGGGATTCGCCGCGCGAGAGTAGGTGAAGCCCTTATGAACTCCTACTGCTTGTTGCACGTAAGTTGTGGATTGATAAATCGGGGTGAGAATGGCGCCTGTGGTTGGATCAGGACTAAGCCCGCCATGAATGGCTACCGTAGCATTGCGCACAGCAAAATCGGATGACATGAAACTCTCCCTTCAGAATGGAAAATTGAGCTAAAAACAGAATCGCCGCCGGTGTGTTCCCCAGGCGGCCGCTCAGTGAAGGGAGATTTTAGTTTCGGCTCAGAACTCCCGACGCAGGCAAGGCACCGCCCAGGGTGCACATGGCCATATACATTCGGGATCTCTGCAGTAAATACATAAATGAAGTGCTCACAGTTTCACGTGAGTTCAACAATTATACCGGTATGGCAGCGATTGTCAAATCAGCTTTGGCAACGGTACAGCCCAGAGGGGAACGAGGTTGGTGATGTATTTTTCCTTCTACTTCGACAGTGCCCCCAACGCGTGGCGGAACGTCGCTTCAAACGACCCGTTCTTGGTGGCCGTGGTCACTGCCTTCTCCGCGGCCGCCCGCTGATATCCGAGATTCACCAAAGCGGATAGCACATCTTCTTCCACGGCGCTCAGCTTAGAGACCAGAGGAGATTCTCCTACCGTGGGCAGCTTGTCTCGCAGTTCCAACACCATCCGCTCCGCGGTCTTCTTTCCGATCCCAGGGATACGTGTCAACCGCGCCAGATCATTCCCGCGAATCGCGGCTATCATCTCGTCGGCTGCCATGCCACTCAGAATCGTGATCGCCAGCTTAGGCCCAATTCCGCTCACCGTGATTAGCTTCTCGAAAAGCTGCTTCTCACCTGCGCGCAGAAATCCGTAGAGCGCAATCACATCTTCGCGCACATGAGTATGGATGTGCAGCGTAACTTCGCTGCCTACTCCCGGCAAGTCAGAAAAAGTAGGGATGCTGATGGTCACGTCGTAACCGACGCCGCCGGTCTCAACAATGACTTGGTTGGGATGCTTGGCCAGCAGCTTTCCTCGGAGGTGGGCAATCATTAAGTAGCTAGTTTTCGAAAAGAGTTCGCGGCAGCTGACACTGCCGGATGATCGACATAAGCGTTCCGATCCGAAGTTCGGAGTGATCCGGAACTGGGACTGTGACAGTGGTGTTTTCTGCTCTCTTCTGCATTACGATATGGCTGCCCTTTCGTCGCACTTCCGAAAACCCGTGGCGTGTGAGTATCGCGCACATTTCTCGGCCCGAGAGAACTCGCAGCTTACCCAACTTCTACCTCTAGCCGCGTGACAAAAACTTCTGCGTGTCGTCGGCGCCGGATTTCAGTCTCGTCGGCGGTCTCCAAGAACAGCTCAACCGCTTCCTGCAGGTTCTTGCGGGCGGCCTCGATCGTGTCGCCTTGGCTGGCAATGTCGAACTCAGGACACAACCCGACATAACCATTGCCTTCGCGCTCAATAATGGCCGTAAGCTGCTGCACAGTCTTCATGTATCCCCCAAGGACATTCTAGAACAAAGAACTCTGCCGGCGATTCGGTGTGATGCCGAAGTGCTCGTAGGCCAATTGAGTCGCCACTCGGCCGCGCGGCGTGCGGTTTAGGAAGCCTATCTGGATGAGGAAGGGCTCGTAGATTTCTTCAATCGCGTCCGCTTCTTCTGCCAGGGCGGCGGCCAGAGTGTTCACTCCAACGGGTCCACCCTGATATTTTTCAATGATGGTGAGCAGGAGCTTGCGATCGACTTCATCGAATCCGTAGCGATCGACTTCCAGCATCTGTAGTGCCGCCTGTGCGGTAGGCAGATCAATCTTGCCGCCGCCGCGCACCTGCGCGTAATCTCGCACGCGCCGCAGTAGCCGGTTGGCAATTCGCGGCGTGCCTCGTGACCGGCTTGCAATCTCCTGTGCTCCGGCTTTATCGATCTCAACGCCCAGGATGTCCGCCGAGCGCTCCACAATAATCTGCAAGTCGTCGTGGCTGTAAAACTCCAGCCGCAAGACAATGCCAAACCTTGACCGCAGCGGTGACGAAAGCAGCCCCGCGCGCGTGGTCGCGCCAATGAAGGTGAACGGCTTCACGTCCATGGTGTGGGTGCGCGCCGCCGGCCCCTGGCCGATCATGATGTCGAGCTTGTAATCTTCGAGGGCCGAGTAAAGGATTTCCTCTAGCGCCGGTTGCAAACGGTGGACTTCATCAATGAACAAAACCTGCCTATCGCGGACGTTGGTCAGAATTGCGGTCAGATCGCCCTTGATTTGCAGCGTCGGCCCTGAAGTCTGCTGAAACGCCGCGCCCAGTTCGTTGGCGATAATCGTAGCCAGCGTAGTTTTCCCTAGTCCTGGCGGCCCATAAAGCAGCACGTGGTCCAGAGCTTCGCCGCGGGAGCGCGTGGCCTCGATTGCCACCGCGAGGATTTCTTTGACTTTGGATTGTCCGATGAATTCCGCCAGTCGCTGCGGCCGCAGCTTCAGCTCAAACGAAGAATCATCCTCCACCGGCGCCGCCGAGACGATGCGCTCACGGTCGTCGGGAAGCTTGGGAATGTTTCGGAGCGTGGCCACTTATGGCGATAGTAAAGCGAAAACGCTTGCGGCGCAATCACAACCCGGCTCTGGCCAAAGGGAGGAGTGCGCGCTTGACAATGTGTCACATTATAGCCATGCCGTCGGTCAACATGCGTCAGCTACGGGACACCAAGCGCCTTAAATCCTGGCTGCGTGCAGGAAAGACGGTAGAGTTACGGGAGCGGGATCGTCTTATTGCACGCATTGTTCCGGAAAAAGAGACACAGAAGCAGTCGGTGGAATGGCCGGACTTTGCCGCGCGTCGCCAACAAATTTTTGGTGATCGTACTCTGCCAATTGTAGATGACTTGATCAACGACCGGGGTCGCTATTGATTGTTTACGCTGACTCCAGCTTCGTCGTATCGGTATATGTTGCAGGCCAGCATTCGTCGGCTGCCGATGCGCTGCTACGCGCCCGTCCTCAGGTCTATCTGACCCCTCTCATTCTTGCCGAATGGGCCCATGCGCTCGCGGGCCAGGTCTTTCGCGGACAAATGTCGGCCTCCGACGCGCAGAAGATCGCACTCGCCTTTGAGGGGGATATCAAGAGCGGATCATGGCTTGCTTGCGACATGCCGGAACGCACATTTGAACTCTGCGCTGAACTCGGCCGCCGCCATGGGCCGAAGCGGGGATCCGTACTCTCGACAGCCTGCACGTGGCCTGCGCGCTTGAACTCAAAGCTCAACGATTCTGGACCTTTGACGAGCGCCAGGGCAAGCTGGCAAAAGCGGAAGGATTAAAGACCAACTAGAAGATTAATAGCTGTTATGTTCACTACGCCGAACTGGGAGCCGGTTCAGTTGTGCATTCCCAGACTCGCGCACCCTCGGCACGAGCAATCCTTGCCAGTTCGCGATCTGCCGTTATAAGTACCGACTGAGATCCGGCGACAAATATCCGAAACCGCCCCCTCATAATCGTGACGATTTGGAAACAGTCGATGAAATCGATTTTGTATTTTGTAATTAACCGCTCCGCCTCGCTACTCACGACAGGCCACAACGGCGGTACTTCGTCCACTTCGAATGTATTCCCGATAGTGAGAATGAAGCTCCTAACGTACTTGATGTATTTTTCTTCCGAAATCTTCTTGCGCAGAAATTTGAGCTTGAACGCGCCAAATGCTTCCGCAATACAGAACGAGGTTGTGTATCCCGGATGGCAGTGTTCGCGATGATATTCGCGGAGAACGTCTTTCCCAGGTTTTTCGTCTTCGTCATCCGCGACGAGTTTCACCAACGCAGAGGCATCGAAATAGTGGGGCTTGATCGAGTAGTATTCCATTCCCAAAGTTGGCCGCCCGCTGTTTTACTCTTCCTCTTCCTTCACATCTGCCCGCGCCGCTTTCGCCTTCTCGATAATCTTCTCTTGTAGCTGCCCCGGCACGGCGTCATAGTGATGCATTTCCATGTTGAAGCTGCCGCGGCCCTGGGTCATGGCGGTGAGGTCGACGCCGTAGGTCAGCATTTCTGACATGGGCACTTCAGCCTTAACAACGGTGTTGCCGCCTTTGTTGTCCATGCCCTGGATACGTCCGCGCCGGCTGTTCAAGTCGCCCATGATCGAGCCCGCGAACTCATCCGGGACGGTTATTTCCACGTGCATGACCGGTTCCAGCAACGTGGGCTTGGCAACTTCCATCGCCTTCTTGAAGGCGATGCGCCCCGCCATCTGGAATGACAGGTCGTTCGAATCGACATCGTGATAGGAGCCGTCGTAGAGGATTACCCTGAAGTCTACTACTGGAAACCCTGCCAAATAGCCGCGGGCAGCCGCCGTTCGGATTCCCTTTTCCACCGCCGGAATGAAGTTCCGCGGAATCGAGCCGCCGAAAATGTCATTGACGAACTCAAAATCGCCACCGCGTGGAAGCGGCTCCATCCTGATTTTGCAATCGCCGTATTGACCGTGGCCGCCGGTTTGCTTCTTGTGCCGCCCCTGAACATCGGCCTTGCCGCGAATCGTCTCGCGGTATGGAACCTTGGGTGCTTTCAGGATCACTTCCGCGTGGTAGCGTTTCTTCATCTTCGCCACTACCACTTCAATATGCTGCTGCCCGGTTCCTGCAATCAGGAATTCCTTGGTCTGCTCATCGCGGAAGAAACGCAACATGGCATCTTCCTCCATTAGCTTGTGGATGCTCGGCCCCAGCTTGTCTTCGTCGGCGCGACTCTTGGGTTCAATCGCAAACGTGATCGCCGGTTCCGGCAGATGCACCTTGGGATACTGAATCGGCGCATTCTTGTCGCCCAGCGTGTCGCCGGTCAAAGTGTCTTTCAATTTGGCCACAGCTCCAATGTCGCCGGCATGCAACTCGGTCACGGGCACTGCGGTCTTGCCCTGGATGATCGAAATGTGTGCCAACTTTTCCGCCGAATTCTTAGGATAGTTCTGCAACGTAGCGTCGTTTTTCAAGACTCCGGAGAACACTTTGAAATATGAGATTCTGCCGGCAAAGGCGTCTGAGACCGTTTTGAACACATAGACTGACACCGGCTCGGCGTCGGTTTCATGCCGCTTGGGCACGTCTCCATTGCCGGAAGCTGCCGCTTCGCCCTGTACCCACTCGTGCTCTGACGGTGCCGGCGTGTAGTCCACAATAAAATCCATCACCCGGTCGGCACCGATGTTGCCCAGGCCTGAGCCGAAAATCACCGGAAAAATCTTGTCTTCACGAATGGCCTCATGCAGCGCCTTAACCAAATGTTCCTCGGGAATCGTTCCTTTCTCGAAGAACTCTTCCATCAAGGCGTCGTCACCCTCGGCCACCATCTCGACCAGCCTTTCGTGAGCCTCTTGTGCCTGATCTTTCAGGTTCGCGGGAATCTCGCCTTCCTTGCCTTTGCCGTTCCCGCCTAACTCGTAGGTGTAAGCCTTCATGTTGACCAGATCGACTACACCGGTGAAATTTTTCTCAGTCCCGATGGGCAACTCCAGAGGAATCACCGTCCGGCCGAACGCCTTGGTCAGTGAATCCAGCACCCGTTCGGCGTCAGCGCGCTCGCGATCCATACGGCTGGCGATAATCAAACGTGGGGTTTTGTACTCTTCGCAATAGTTCCACACTCGCTGGGTGACGACTTCCACTCCAGCCACGCCGTCCACCACCACAATCGCCGCGTCCACCACCGGCAGCACCATCTTGGCTTCGTGGACGAACATGCTGAACCCAGGCGTATCAATCAGGTTGATTTTCGTTTTGCCCCACTCGACATACGCCATGCCGGCCGAGATCGACATCTTGCGCGCGATCTCTTCGTCGTCGTAATCGGTTGTCGCGGAACCATCGTCCACGCGGCCTAGCCGCTGCGTAGCGCCGGATGTGTACAACATGGCTGAAACCAGCGAGGTTTTTCCAGCGTGGCCATGGCCGACCACCGCGACATTCCTGATGTTTGCGCCTTCGTAAGCCTTCATGGGTTACTCCTTAATAATCAAGATGACGTGGGGCAGCCGTCCTCGGCTGTCCAGTCGAACCAAGCTCGACCGTTCCACAATCGTTGGATCTTCACTACGGCGGGCCCATAAAAAATTAGAAAGAAGAGCACTGTCTACAGGCCAACGTCCAACCGCTGCCAAAGCCTAGGATGCTACCACGCGCGAATTCGCCGAACAACTGGGTCCACCCGAGGGCAAGATGGGCTTGCTTTCGAACAACCTCGCACGTAAGCTGTGACCTCTAAAGCCGCTGCAGCGAAAGAGGTATCGCATGTTTCCTCAACTCGCCCAGTTCACCGATCTTGGACTACTCCTGCTCCGGCTCATGGTCGCCGCCATCTTCATCGCTAGCGGCTGGAGCCACGCCACCAAATCTGAAACCCGCAGCAAAAGCATCGGCATGAGCCAGGGTTTTACCATCTTTCTGGGGATCGCTGAATTGGCCGGAGGCCTGGGCGTGGCTTTCGGCGTGCTGACTCAACTTGCCGCCATCGGCCTCATCCTCATTATGCTGGGCGCCATCCAGAAGCAGATTTTTGTCTGGCACGTTGGGTTCTGGGGCGAGAAAACCTACGGCTGGCATTACGACCTGATGATGATTGTGATGAGCCTCGTCATCCTGTTCACCGACGGCGGCCAGTGGGTGCTGATGAAGTAAGGCTATCCTTGCGCTCGTGCCATCGTCTAACTTATCCTTTGTGTCAGTTCTCCGCGGATCGTCTATGCATCGTCTGACCGCCAGGCTGCTGTTGACCTTGATGCTCGTGGGCGTTTTTGCCCCCGTAGCCCTGGCGATCACTGCTCCTGCGCAGCATGCCTGCTGCATGCGCAAGCCGATGCATGAACATGGTTCGAATGGTGCTGAACTTCACGCTATTCCTGCTGGTTGCAATCACGATTGCTGCCATGCCCTGACGGTTTCCCAGTCTCCGCATCTTCTGCCGTCAACTGGTACGCAGACCGCCACTTTCTCGACCCAACTGACGGCGGAACGGAACGCATCAATCGCTGCCACCTTATCCAGTCTTCGCATTCCGGCCGCGCTCCGCCTCAGCTCTCCATCGCCTGATCCAATTGCAAGCCTATCTTGTTGCATCGTGCGAATGGCACCATGGCCGCTTCGCGTGTCGGCTGCCCAGCATGTCGATCTCAGGGTCAGGAGAACTTTCATGCGTTCTCATTCGTATCGCTTCGCTGCTGGTGGTGTTCGCCTTTGCCGCCGCCGCTTTTGCGCAACCATTTTTGGATCGGTTCGCGGCATCGTCCATGATCCCCAGCATCGTCCGGTGCAAGGCGCCATGGTGATGTTGAACGCGAAGTCGTCGGACTGGAGCAAGACCGCGACCACCGATCGAACGGAGAATTCCAGTTCATGGCCGTGTCCCTTGGCGAATATACAGTCAACGTGGCCAGCCGCGGGTTTACGCAAACCGCAGAAACTGTGACCGTCCTGTCCGGGCACCGCAACCGGTCCTGCATTATCAATTGGCGCTCGCGTCGCTCAAGGAGAGCGTCACCGTCTCCGGAACTCCGTTCGCTGTGCCCACCGATACCGTCACTCCCACCACGCATGATCAACCGCGAGACATCCAGCACACTCCCGGCGCCGACCGCACCAACAGCCTGGCCATGATCACCGATTACGTGCCGGCCACCTATGTGACCCACGACATGCTGCACATGCGCGGCGGCCATCAGGTGGAGTGGCTGATTGACGGCGTTCCACATTCCCAACACCAACATCGCCACCAATCTGGGACCGCAGATTGATCCCAAAGACATCGACTATCTCGAAATTCAGCAGGGCAGCTACGACGCCGATCTACGGCGACCGCACCTACGGTATCTTCAACATCGCGCCGCGCACCGGTTTTGAACGCGATCGGGAATGCGATCTCGTCATCAGCTTGGGAAATTTCTATCAGACCAACGACCAAATCAGCTGCGGCGGACACACCCAGCGCTTTGCCTACTATGCCAGCTTGAACGGAAATCGCAGCAATTACGGACTTGCAAACCCCGATCCCACAGGTCGTACCACGACGCCGAGAACGGCTACGGAGGGTTCGCTTCCTTCATCTTCAATCCCGATGCCAAGAATCAATTTCGCCTGGTTGGTTCCCTGCGGCAGGATTATTACCAGATCCCCATTGACCCCAATCCCGGCTCAGATCCGGAAATTCAGATCTTTCCCAGTTACGGCCTGCGCGATGGCGAACGCGAGCCGGATGGCTATGTCATCTTCTCCTGGGTTCACACCTTCAACCCGAACACGCTGCTTACGGTTTCGCCCTTTTATCACTACAATGCGCGCAACTATACGGGCGGCGCCGACGACTTTCCCGTGATCTCAAATGTCAATCAGACACGCCAATTACGGAGGACGCAGGCGAACCTGAACACCAGCTTTCTGGAAAAACGATCTTGAAGGCGGAGTCTACGGATTCTTCCAGCACCAGTACAACTACTTCGACAACCAGTTCACCGATGGCAGCCCAAACTTTCCCGCCTCTTCGATCGGCGTAAACGGAGGCCTGGCCGCCGTGTTCATCAATGACAAATTCAAAGTCACTCCGTGGCTGACCTTCATCGCCGGACTTCGCCAAACCGAATTCCGGGCCTCGATCGCGGAGAATGCAACCGACCCTCGCTTTGGCGTGCGCCCTGCGAGTTCCGCGCATGAATTGGGTGCTTCGCGCCTTCTACGGCCACTACTACCAGGCCCCGCCGCTGGCCACCGCCACCGGTGCGCTCCTCGATTTGGCCAACAGCCAGAATTTTACTTTTGCTCCTCTGCACGGCGAGCGCGACATCGAATCGCAGTTCGGCGTCACGATTCCGTATCGCGGCTGGACTCTTGACGCCGATAACTACACAACTCAGCGCCGAGCAATTGGCTGGACCACAACAATATTGGAGACTCGAATCTCTTCTGGCCGATCACCTGGGACCGAGCCCTGATTCAGGGTTGGGAACTGACCCTGCGCTCCGCCACGTCTCTGGCATCGCGGCCAGTTTCATCTGGCCTACGCCAATCAGATCGCGCAGGCCACTTCGCCGATCACCGGAGGCTTGATCTGCCCCACTCCCTGTGACCTCAGCCTGCGGACTGGATATTCCGCCGGGATATTCGCCCGTCGATCACGATCAGCGAAACACCTTGAACCTGGGCTTCAACACCAGTCTGCCCTGGCAGAGTTATGCCTCGACGAATGTGTACTACGGCTCGGGGTTCACCAACGGACTGCCGGGCGTGCAATATCCCGGGAACTATCTGCCCAGCCATACCACGTTTGATCTTGCTCTGGGAAAAACCTTCGCCGAGAAATACACCATTTCCGTGACTGCGCTGAACGTGGCCAACCGCCGCGTGCAGCTGGATAACAGCCTGACCTTCGGCGGATTTCACTGGAACGATCCGCGGCAGATCTACGGCGAGTTTCGCTACCGCTTCCACTACTAACAAGACTTTACCTTCTTTTACAAACTCTTTACCTTCGGGCCGCGCCGCCCAGTGTTTAGATAAAAGTTGGAATTCTCTGAAATTCAGGAGGCATGTTGTGAGAAGACACCTTTCTTTGGTTTTTGTTTTGGTATTCGGGCTAACTTCCTGCCTGCTGGCGCAGGATGCGGCCCAGGGCGACAGCCAGCCCGCTAACGTCGCCGGCAAGTGGACGATGTCATGGCAGGGCCGGGATGGCGCTAAACAGGGCACGCTCCAACTGCAGCAGGACGGCTCCAAGCTTACGGGCACCATGGATGGAGAGCGCGGCTCGGTTTCCCCTCACCGGTACGGTCAATGGGAACAACATTTCCTTTAGCACTCAGTCCCAGGGACGCCGCACCTTTACTATGGTCTACAGCGGCACGATCGATGGTGACAAAATGACGGGAACTTCCCAGCCCCAAGGCGGACAGGGTGGGCAAGGCGGCGGTGGCCACCACGGTGGCGGTCGGCAAAACCATTCCTGGACGGCAACTCGTCAAGCCGGCAATTCAAGTAACCCGGGCGCGGCCGACAACGATCAATCCGACGACCCACAACCAGGTTTTTGATTGTGTCCACCAGGGACCTCGGCTGATCTCTCTCTCCGGCTTGAGGTCCCTTTTTTACTATGGAGGCCGGACGAGACGAAGGCTCGGCTAATGAGCAGTGAGGTGAAACACGGTCCCGCAGCCAATCGTGCAATCACCTCCGCCATTGCTCGATCCCCCGGTGAACATGCTGCCGTAGACATCGTCGGCCGGACCGAAGACGATCCCCATCGGGGTGAATCCATCAGCGCCTTCGCCCTCGTATTCAAAGTCGTAGAGGTCGGTATAGTTCCCGGCCGTGTCTATTCTGAACAAGCATCCTCCATGAAGGGCGCAGTTATTGAATTGTTGGAGACCGTATAGGTTGCCTTTCGAGTCTCTCAACAAATGGCTGGCGTAAGCCGGATTCAGCGTGGTTTCAGGGGTGAAGGTAAACAGCACGCTGAACTTTCCGCTAGAGTCGACTTCGAAAATCGTCCCCAGGCCATACAGGTAAGGGCCCACGATATCTCCGCCAAATTGCGCGATGCCATAGAGGTTGCCATCGGAGCCGATAATCAATCCCAGAGGATCAGACCCGTCACCCGGCCCGGTGAAAGTGTGGAGTATGGTGAACTTGCCGTTGCCATCCAGCTTAAAGATAGTTCCGCAGCCGCTCTCAGGTGGGTCGCCGGCACCGGGATAGACGCACGAGAGTTCGCCGCCATTGCCAGCGGTGCCGTAAAGGTTGCCTTTGCCGTCAAGCACCAGGCCTCCCTCAGGATGCATCCCGTCCGTGCCAGCAAAAGTATGCAGCACTGTAAATCCGCCTTCGGGAGTGAGTTTGAACAGCGTTCCGCATCCCACCTTACCCTTCACCAGACCGCAATTCGGCGTGCCCCCGTAAGGCGACATGCCATAAAGATTGCCCTGCGCATCCAGGGCTAGGGGCGAATCAAAGCAGCAGGCGTTTGCCCCGGCAATATTGAAAGTGGTTTCCTGGCCGTTGGCAGCGAGCTTGAATACTACAGCTGCCCCGTCGATGAATCCGTTGCCCTGGGTCGTGCCGTAGAGGTTGCCCGCTGGGTCACGAACCAACCCTGCGTAGGGGTTGGTTCCGTTGGATCCGCCCTCGAATCTGTAAAGCACAGTCTCGTTGCCAGCAGCATCGACCTTGAATACCGTCCCACAAGTACCTTCGCCGCAAGTGGCGATGCCCCCGTACTTGGTCGTGCCATAGAGATTGCCTTGCGCGTCCCGGATGATGGGGTTAGGAATTGCGCCGTCTGGCGAATCGGTGAAGTCATGGAGGACGGTGTAGGTCTGTGCTTCTGCCGGCAGGACCGCAACTGCCCCCACCAAAAGAAGCGTGACTAGAGCGATAGCACGAGCGCTGCGAACCTGGACGAAAGATTGTTTTCGAAGCATGAAATGACCTCCCCTGGTCTAGCGCGTGTCCGTTGAAAAACTCAATCTTTAACGGGAGAACCTATAGTCCCACGCCCTCTGACGGGCCGTTAATGCGCAGTAAGATGAAACACGCTTCCGCAGCCCTGGGTGAAGCCATTGTCTTGGCATCCGGTTTGAGGGGGTCCTCCAATGGGCGTGCTGCCATAGACATCGCCGTCCGAACCCAAGACCAGGCCCATGGAGGAGTAGAATGGGGCCCCGCTTTGCTGCTGTGAAAAGTCGTAGAGGTCGGTTAGGTTCCCTTTCGTGTCTAGTCTGAACAAGCATCCCCCACCCAGGGCGCAGTTGTTCACCTCTTCGATGCCGTATAGGTTGCCTTTCGAGTCTCTCACCAGATGGTAGGCGAAGACCGAGTTCCGTACCTGCCCCTGGGCGCACGGGGGCTGGGTGCACGGGACGAAGGTGAAGAGCACGCTGAACTGGCCGCTCGTATCCACCTTGAAAATGGTTCCGACGCCATACTCGAAATTTGTATGTGGGATGACATCACCGCCACCTGCCGCAATGCCATAGAGGTTACCGGCAGAATCGATGGTCAGGCCTAGAGGTGTGGAACCGCCCCCCGGCCCGGTAAAAGTGTGGAGTACGGTGAACTTGCCACTGCTATCCAACTTATAGATCGTTCCGCATCCTGCTTGAGCCTCTTGAAACTCTCCGGGGTATTCGCAGGAAAGCTTGCCACCAAAGTACGCAGTGCCGTAAAGGTTGCCCTTGCCGTCAAGCACCACGCCTCCTTCTGGCTGCATTCCGTCGTGTCCGTTGAAAACATGAAGTACAGTGAGTTCCCCTGCCGGTGTGGCCTTGAACAGCGTTCCGCAGCCCAGCCCATAACTATTCAAACCGCAATTGGGCACGCCTCCGTATGGCGACATGCCGTAGAGATTACCTTCCGCATCCACGGCGAGCGGCGAATCTAAGCAGCAGGCGTTCAGCCCGTCAGTGGGGAAGCTCGTCTCCTGGCCATTTGCATCAAGCTTGAATATCACGGAGTCGCCGCCAATATAGCCATTGCCTTGGGTCGTGCCGTAGAGGTTGCCGGCGGCGTCTTCCACCAAGCCTGCAATGGGGTCCGATCCGTTAGTTCCGCCCTCGAAGCTGTAGAGCACGGTCTCGTTGCCCGCGCTGTCGATCTTGTAGACCGTTCCGCAAGTGTCTTCGCCGCAGTCGGGGTTACCACCAAACCTGGTGGTGCCGTAGAGATTGCCTTCCGTGTCCCGAATGATGGGGCTGGGAATGGCACCGTCCGTCCCAGCGGTGAACGAATGAAGGATCGTGTAAGTCTGTGCCTGTGCCGGCTGGGCGGCAAAGGCCGCAGCTAAGAGAAGCGTAAGTAGAGCAATATCAAGAGCGTTGATGGGAAATTGTTTTCGAAGCATGACTGACCTCCCTGGTCTCGTGTGAAGAAACACCCACGGGTTCGTTGAGCAACCCAAATCGCCAGAATCATAGTGCCGGCAGGTGCAGGTATGTCATGAAAATGTAAAGAGTATGTCAAACTTCGGATACCCATTTCACATTGGAGGCTGGCCCGCCTGGCTTAAGTCGGGGTGCTCGGATGAGCAGAATTAGGTGTAAAATTGCGGCCGGACTCGATGTAACGCTACCCTCGGCACTTTCCGTATCTCCTAGGAGGAGTCTCCAGATGCAACGCCGACTATCATTCACTCTATTAACGGCGGTGTTCCTGACTGTCGGAGTTCTCGTCGCGACAACTTCCGCGTTTGCAGCCGGACCAGAGCGGGTACTGTATAGCTTTTGCTCCGCCTCTAACTGCGCGGACGGGCAGAACAGTTGGGCAGGCCTGATCTTTGATTCAGCGGGGAATTTGTATGGGACGACGGCCGCCGGAGGCTCCGGGCAATATTGCTATTTGGGTTGCGGCACGGTCTTCAAACTTGCGCCCGGCACCGACGGGCAATGGACTGAGACCGTCCTGTACAGCTTTTGCTCTCTTTCTAGCTGCACAGATGGAGCGAGTCCCTATGACGCCCTGATCTTTGATTCGGCTGGGAACCTCTACGGCACGACAGCCGCCGGAGGCACCGGGGTGTGTTTCAGCGACGGCGGTGAGGGCTGCGGCACCGTCTTTGAACTTACCCCTGGGAGCAACGGCCAGTGGACTGAGACTGTCCTCCACACTTTCTGCTCCGCCGACAATTGCACCGACGGCGCGTACCCCTACGCCGGTCTGATTTTTGATTCGGCAGGAAACTTGTACGGCACGACTGCAGACGTTCCGATCAACAGTGGGACTGGATGTTATCCAGGCGGCCCGGGCTGCGGGAAGGTCTTCCAGCTCCGGCCGGGTGCCGACGGCCATTGGGTGTATAAGGCATTGCACAACTTCAAAGGTAAAGATGGGGCCACCCCCGAGCTCGGGAATCTGATCTTCGACGCTTCCGGCAATCTGTATGGCACTACCAGCTTCGGCGGTCGTCTCTCGATGTGCATCAACGGTTGCGGCACGGTGTTTGAATTGAGCCCCAACGCCAATGATGAGTGGACGGAAAAGGTGCTTCACAGTTTCGACGGTAAAGACGGTACTAGCCCGCTATTCGGTCTGGTTTTCGACACCGCTGGCAACTTGTACGGAACCACTTACGGGGGCGGACGTTTCGCATACGGTACGGTCTTTCAGCTAACTCCTGGTGCGAATGTCCAATGGACGGAGAAAGTGCTCTACGCCTTTGACAGCAGTGACGGAGCTGATCTAGGAAGCGGGCTAATCATGGACAGTACCGGAAACCTGTACGGTAGCACCAACATTGGCGGAGCAAACAATCTCGGCACTGTCTTTCGCTTATCGCCAGGCGCGGGCGGCAAATGGAAAGAGACGCGGTACAGCTTCCAGACGGAAAACGATGGCGCCGGGCCCACTGGCAATCTGATTTTCGATCACGCGGGCAATTTGTACGGCACTACGTTCGGCGGTGGCAACCGAGCCCCGGGCTGCGACGGCTGCGGCACCGTCTACGAGATTACTCCGTAATCGACGGCGCATGTTTTTCGCATGGATTCGGACGCACAGCGCGCGATCAAAAGAAGAGAAAAAGAAAAAACAAACGAGGCAAGGGACTTGCAGGCATAGACTTTCCTCCGAAACGCGCTTACTACGCCAGCCGCTCATCCCGGTAGCGGCAAATAAAACTATCGTTAGAAGCTGCCAAGAATCATTGCGCCAGATATCGGGCCACGTAGGCGCCCGTTCCGGCTCCGAATCCCTCATCCACGAGCGTGTTGCCGGCCGCAACGATCTTGCCATCGCTCTGGATGGCCAATCCGTTCACGTACGAATACACGCCTGAATTCCCACTCACCAGGGTCGTCGTGACCAATCCTCCCGAGCCGAAAGAAGTGTCCAACGCACCCGAACTGGTAAACCGCGCGAGGGCGAAAGGCGAGTCGAAGCTGAGGTTAAACGCGCCTTGCGCGGCAGCCCCGCCCGCCACCAGTTCACCGTTCGATTGAATGGCGACGGCGAAGGCGCCTGACAGCGGCGCATTTGTCCCGAAATCCGCAACCGCAACTCCACCTCTGCCGAAGCTCTTGTCGATGACACCGCTCGAGGTGTAGCGCACCAAACCAAATCCGACAGCACTGCTTGCCGGAGGCAGATTGAGCTTGCTGGTAAGCGATCCGGCGACCACAATCTTAGCGTCAGTCTGCTGCAAAAGTGCCGAGGCAGAAGCTACAGATGCCGCAGTACCTGCCGCCCCGAGCGCGCTATCCAGTGAACCGTTCGAGTTGTAGAGGCTGATTGTCCCGGCCTGTACCAGCGGTGTTGGTGGAACCCCGCCAGAGGCGACCAGTATCCTGCCGTTGGCTTCCACCACAATTTGCGTCGGGCCAAAGGAGGTGTTTGGCCCCTGATCCGCCAGGTTTACCAGTCCTCCGCTGCCAAAGGTTGCATCCAGTTGTCCGTTGCTGGTAAACCGCGCCATCAGATTCGAGTAGCTGGAGGCCACCAGAATCGACCCGTTGTTCTGGAGCGCCAGCGCCAAAGCCCGTGTGCCGGAAATATCGTAAGGGGTAAAAATAATGGCGTTGGTTGTGGTGAACCCTCCAGTGCCGAAAGAAGTGTCGAGGGTGCCGTTGCTTTCGACGCGCGCCACCTGCACAAAGTTTGCATAGCCGCCTTGTTCCGTTGTCGTGACCTCAGCCGCGACGATCTCGCCGTTCGGTTGGATCGCCATCGCGAAAAACCCATTGGCGGCAGCTGTATTGCCAGTCGGTGCGAAGTTAGCAACGCCGCCTACGCCGAAGCTGGTGTCAAGCGAACCGTTGGTGTTCAGGCGGATCAGCGTGTCAGAAAGCCCATTGTTAAAGACTCCAACGCCAGCGAGGACGATCTTGCCGTCGCTTTGCAGCGCGACGGCGTTCGTTCCCCGCAGCGAAGTAGCCACGATGCCATTGGTGCCAAAGGATGGATCAAGAGACCCAGCCTGGGCAGCCGCGTAATTGGCTGCGCACATTAGGATGGCTACAGTAAAGAGGGAAAGACGCTGCCTGGTAGTCAGTGGCATAGTTCCTCCGGTAGTCCGGCATTATCGCGGCGATAGCCTCCGCCGGGACGTAACCGTAACCCATTTTTCGCGGGTGCGTATCATCGATTTGTAAAACTATTGTCAAATCGGTAAGGACGGATAAGCTTACGAAGTCCACCAGTCGGTTGACTCCTCCCCGCGCTCCCACCTAACATCGTTGGAAGCCTCCTGATCGGCCAAACCATGACTGCCCCAATCACCATCGGCCAAACCATCTCGCACTACAAGATCACTGGCCAACTGGGCAGCGGGGGGATGGGTGTCGTTTATGAAGCCCAGGACCTGACTCTCGGTCGCCGCGTGGCCCTTAAGTTTCTGCCAGCTGACCTTGCCCGAGACACTACGGCGCTGGAGCGGTTTCTGCTGGAAGCGCGCGCCGCTTCGGCACTGAATCATCCCAACATCTGTACCATTTACGCGGTTGAAAACGATGCCGGCCAATCCTTCATTTCGATGGAGCTGCTGGAGGGCCAGAGCCTTAGTGAAAAGTTGCACACCGGTCCGCTACTGCTGGATCGCTTGCTCGACATCGCCATCCAGCTCGCCGACGCGCTCGACGCTGCCCACGCCAAAGGCATTGTCCACCGCGACATTAAACCGGCGAACATTTTCATCACCCAGCGAGGTCAGGCAAAGATTCTTGACTTCGGGCTAGCCAAGCTCACTCGCACCCTCGAGATGGAAACCGTCGGTCCCACCCAGGACGCTCCGGCGGCGAACCTCACCAGCCCGGGTTCGACCGTCGGCACCATCGCCTACATGTCACCTGAGCAGGCTCGAGGAGAAGAGCTCGACTCCCGCACCGACCTGTTCTCGCTGGGCGCGGTCATTTACCAGATGGCGACTGGCACTCAGCCTTTCGCCGGCCACACTACGGCCGTGGTCTTCCACGCCATCCTGCAGCGCGACCCCACTCCAGCCACCCAGCTCAACCCTGCGCTCCCGCCCAAGTTGCAGGAGAGCATTGACAAGTTGCTGGAAAAAGATCGCGAGCTGCGCTATCAGTCCGCGGCTGACCTCCGCGGCGATCTAAGACGCTTGAAGCGCGACAGCGAATCGGGCCGCGCAGCGTCGCGGGCAGAATCGGTATCCGGCGTCGTCGTTCATCCCACCAGTTCAGTGAGTGTTCCAGCCGCCGCATCCTCCGGCTCTGCCGCGGTTGCGGCTGCGCGTGAACATAAATTCGGAGCAGGCGCGGTGGCGCTGATTGCGGTCGTCGTCCTGGCCGCAGCTGGATACGGTATCTACGCGTTTCTAAACCGCAGCCGCCCGGTACCATTCCAGAACATCTCCATCAACAAGGTCACCGACAACGGTAAAGCCGCGCTGGTCGCCATCTCACCGGATGGCAAGTACGTTCTCAATGTGATGGACGAAGGCGGGAAGCAGAGCCTATGGCTGCGTAATCTTCCGACCAACAGCAATACTCAGGTGGTGGCGCCGGCAGAGGTTTACTACCGGCACCTGCGTTTTTCGCCGGATGGCAACTATCTCTATTTCATTCGTACCGAGCCCGGCAGCGAAGAACTCGAATATCTTTACCGTGCTCCGCTGCTTGGCGGCACGCCGGAAAAACTTGTCACTGACATCGATTCCAACATCACTTTTTCGCCCGACGGACGCCGCTTCGCTTTCTTCCGTGACAACAATCCTGAACCCGGCAAATATCGGCTGTTGGTTGTGCCGGTGGACGGCGGTGAGGAAAAGATTCTGCACGGCGGATCCACCAGCGACCGCATGTACGACCCTGCCTGGTCGCCCGACGGGAAAACTATTGTTTGCTCTGTGCTTCAACCCGGCACTGCTTTCAGCGGCCTGGTTGCGCTCGACGTGGCCAGCGGCAAGCAGAAACTTTTCTTTACCTCCGACGATCGCATCCTTCAGCGCCCGGTCTGGATGCCGGATGGCAGAGGGTTGATTGCATTAAATCAGTTCAACAGTAATCAGATCGTTTTTGTTTCTTATCCCGAGGGCAAGTGGCACCCGGTCACGCGCGACACCAATAACTACTCCGACCCCAGCGTTGCCGGTGACGGCCGCAGCGTCGCAACTGTGATGAGTGAAGGGCACTGGAACCTGTCGACGATGCCGTCCGGCGCTCCTGCCACCCAGCTTCATCAAGTGTCGTCGGGTGCTTCGGTCTATCAGTTTGCCTGGATGCGTGACGATCGCCTGATCCGGAACGGACGCTCGGGGCTGGCCATCCTAGACCCTGTGTCCGGTAACAGCACGCCCCTGCCCGTGCCCGAAGACACAATTCCGAATACGCCTTTCGCTTGTCCCGACGGCCGCTTCATCGTTTTCACCAGCATTTTCAGCAAAGGGAATCGAGTGTTGAATACCTGGCGGATGGACGCTGGTGGCGGCAACCTCAAACAGCTTTCCGACGGCAAAGTGGACCAGTATCCGATTTGTTCATCGAGTGGATGGGTGCTCTATCAAGACAATGGCAGCGGCAACCGCCTGATGAAGGTGCCGGTGGACGGAGGGCAGGCCACGAAAGTTTCCGACGAGCTGACGGCGGATTTCGATGTGTCCCCCGACGGGAAGACTGTCGCCATCGCCACTTTCGGTCACCTCGCCGAGCACATCGAGAAACTCACGATTGTGGCCGTGGATTCCGGACAGCTGCTCAAAAGCTTTGACTTCGAGCGGCCGCGCAGCGGACATATTCGTTTTTCGGCGGACGGCAAAGCCATCGTCTATCCCGTGCGCGTTGCGGGAACGGACAATCTCTGGTCGCAACCACTGGATGGTTCCCCTTCCAGGCAGATCACCGACTTTCCCGCCGAACACATCCTCGAATTTCGCTGGTCGTTCGACGGCAAACAGCTTGGCGTGATTCGCGGCCACACTGATTCCGACGTCGTCCTCATCCGCGATGCGCAGCAGTAGAGCTACCCGTTCACGCTTGCCATCATTGCCTCAGGATAGCGCAGCCCTGACGCCACTCCTGAAGGAAAGACATCATTGATCCGGCGGAGGTCGTCCGCTGTGAGTTGCACTTCGAGCGCGCCAACATTCTCTTCCAAATACTTGCGCTGCTTGGTGCCCGGGATGGGAACGACGTCATCGCCTTGCGCCAGCACCCAGGCCAGCGCCAATTGCGAAGCTTTACATCCCTTTTGTTTGGCGATCTCTTCCACTTGCCTCACCACATCCAGGTTCTTCTGAAAGTTCTCTCCCTGAAAGCGGGGAAAGTTGCGGCGGTTGTCGCCCGGAGAGAAATCCTCGAAGCGTTTGAAGCGACCGGCGAGAAAGCCCCGTCCCAGCGGACTATAGGCCACAAGCCCGATGCCCAGCTCACGGCAGGTGGCGAGGATTTCGTTCTCGGGGTCGCGTGTCCACAGCGAATATTCGCTTTGCAGCGCGGCAATAGGATGCACTTTCACCGCCCGCCGCAGTGTTTTCGCGCTGGCCTCCGACAATCCCAAATGGCGAACTTTACCCTCTTTTACTAGTTCCGCCATTGCTCCAACGGTTTCTTCGATCGGCGTATCGTGATCGATGCGGTGCTGGTAGTAAAGATCAATGTGGTCGACCCCCAGCCGCCGCAAACTGCCTTCGCAGGATCGTCGAACATACTCCGGCTTGCCATTCAGTCCGCGAATACCGGGCTGATTTGGATCACGAACAATGCCAAACTTGGTGGCCAGCACAACCTGGTCCCTTTTGCCTTTGATGGCGCGTCCCACAAGTTCTTCGTTCTTGTAGGGACCGTAGACATCAGAGGTGTCAAGAAAATTGATACCAAGTTCCAATGCGCGATGAATGGTCGCGATAGATTCGTTGTCATCTCTCCCGCTATAAAAGTCGGACATGCCCATACAGCCCAGGCCGATGGTGGAAACCGTAAGACCGGTGCGTCCAAGTTTGCGAATTTTCATGATTGCTCCTTGCGAAAAAAAGAACCTTGAATGGTCCCAGATGGATCACATGACACAATAGATGCCTGCACAACGGTGTACGGATCAAGAGAATCCATGACCAACGTCCCAGTCTGGTTTGAGCGCAAATTCGACTTTACCTTTCCGGTCGAGCAATATCCCAACCTGTGCATGCGTCTGCGGGGAACACCGGCGCGGCTAGAAGGAATGCTGCACCAAGTCGCGCGTGAGCGTCTGGTCAAGAAGCCGGAGAACAAGTGGTCGGCGCAGGAGCACGCCGGACATCTGCTCGATCTCGAATCGTTGTGGATGGCGCGCGTGGAAGATTACCTGGCTGGGCGGTCAGATCTTACTGCCGCTGACCTCAGCAATCGCCAAACTCACGACGCCAATCACAATACTTGCCAACTAGCCGACATTCTTGGCGAGTTTCGTCAAGCGCGGCTACGTCTGGTCGATCGCGTGGAAGAAATTCAACCTGCGCTGTTTGCCCGCGCCATGTTGCATCCACGGCTGAAACAGCCTATGCGGCTGGTAGACCATCTTTACTTCGTGGCGGAACACGACGACCATCACTTGGCCAAGATCTGGGAGCTCTTACGCGAATCATGAGCGAGATTCTTCGCTTTCGATCATCCTCCGAGTTCCGCGAGTGGTTGGCCGCCAATCATCGCCAATCAGATGGGATTTGGCTGCGTATTTTCAAGAAAGACTCGCAAGAACCGTCTGTCACCTATGCCGAAGCGCTCGATGAGGCGCTCTGTTTTGGATGGATCGACGGCCAAAAACAGCGCCATGACGACTTGTCCTGGCGGCAACGGTTCACCCCACGACGGCCCAAGAGCGGCTGGTCCAAGATCAACACGCAACATGCGGAGAGATTAATAAGGGAACGCCGGATGAAGGCGGCGGGCCGTGAGGCGATCGACGCTGCGAAGAAGGACGGTCGTTGGACAACTGCTTACGATTCTCCTAGCAAGGCGACCATACCGGAGGATTTTCTTGCGGCATTGCGCAAGAACTCCAAAGCGAAGACCTTATTCGAATCGCTCAATAAAGCGAATCTCTATGCGATTGCCTACCGGTTGCAAACGGCAAAGAAGCCGGAAACGAGACAGCGCCGCATGGAAAACATTCTTGCAAGGCTGGCCAGGGGCGAGGCGTTTCATTAGTTAATGGGATGCCGGACTCGGAATCAGGCAGCAACCGTGATCAATGGGTTGCCCGATGGCAGAACTTCTCCGATCTCTACCGCAGGAACTCCCGCCGCATTCAGTGCCCGCGTCAGTTCCAAGTTGTCTTCGGACGCAACCGAAATCAGCAGCCCTCCCGCGGTCTGCGGATCGAACATCATCGTCTTGATCTCTTCGCTGATGCCATCCTTGTACCCGACCGCACACTCGGCAAACTCACGATTGGCTTTCAGCCCACCTGGAATATGACCAGCGCGGACGCAGTCCAGTGCGCCTTCGAGCAGTGGAATCCTTCCCGCATACAACCGCAGCGAAACGCTCGACGCCAGTGCCACTTCCCGTGCGTGCCCAATCATTCCGAAGCCGGTGACGTCGGTCAGGCCATGCACGGCGAATGGGGTCCCAATGATCACCTCCGCCGCCTTCTTGTTCAACGTGGTCATCGAGGCCACCGCCGCATCAATCCACGCCTGCTTTGCCACGCCTTTCTTGATCGCTGTCGAAATCACTCCCGTCCCCAGCGACTTGGTGAACAACAACCGATCGCCCACCTGCGCGCCGCCGTTCGTCAACACCTTGTTTGGATCAATCACTCCCGTGACCGCGTAGCCAAACTTGGTTTCGTCGTCGCGAATGCTGTGCCCGCCAATCACCGTGCATCCCGCTTCCATCATCTTCGAAAGTCCGCCCGCGAGAATGCGTTCTAGGATCGCCAGATCCCCTTTCTCGGGGAAACACACCATCGCCAGCGAAGTCAGCGGCCGGCCTCCCATGGCATACACGTCACTAAGTGCGTTGGTCGCTGCGATCTGCCCAAAGGTGTATGGATCGTCGACAATCGGAGTGAAAAAGTCGACCGTTTGCACCAGCGCGGTGTCAGGCCCGAGTCGATACACTCCGGCGTCGTCGGCGTGGTCGAAGCCGACTAGCACATTCGGGTCATGTTGCCGGGCTAATTTCCCAAGCACCGCGTCCAGCGCCGCCGGACTCAGCTTGGACGCTCAACCCGCAGCTTTCACCGACTCCGTCAGTCGAAACGGTTTTGCATCAGGCATAGAGGCATTGTAAATACAAAACCATTTCGCCGCGGAATTACCCGGATGCACGCGGATCAAGAACAACGAAGAGATTCATCCGCGTGAATCAGCGGCGAAAATGTTTCTTCAAGGGTTATTTCAGGCTGACGTTGGTGACTTGCAGTTCGGGATAAGCGTGGTTCCAGTCCGCGCTCACGTGCTCAAAGATCAGGCGAAACGGCTTGCTCTGGTGTGGCGGCAAGGGCGACGCACTGAGATCGACCGCGTCGGGATAGGGCCCACTGGTCTGCAAGACATGCAGCGAAACGTCGTCGGCCTGCGCAATCTGATCCATGGAGTTCTTGAAATTCACGTGTACCACGGCATGGCTCACAGTCTTGTCACCGACGTTGGCCACTGTGCCGTCGATGTAGGTGACCGTAGCACCAACGAAATTCACCGCTGCGCTCATTTTCAAGTCGGATAACTTCAGGTTGGAAGCATAGGGGTTGGGCGCGACCGGAGTTTTTGGACTTGTGCGGGACAATAAGGCGATGACCCCAACTGCACAGAGCACTGCGACAATTCCGATGACAATGGCTCGAACGTTGGAGTCAGGTTGCGCTTCTTCCACCAACGGAGATGGCTCGCTCAGGCCGCCCATGAGGCGATTGTATCAGCGTAATCCGTCGCCTATGGAGCAGCCGTCGCGCTAGACCTTTCAGAAACAAATGTTCTGATATAGCCAACCAGAGTGCCGCCTCCTTTATCCCACAAATCGTCGTGCTCCACGCCGTCCAACATGTGAAGAGCTTTGGGCTGTTTGGCACGATCGTAAAGCAGTCTGGGCATCCAGGGATACGCAATTGTGTCCGCGGTGCCCGAAACGATAAGAACGGGGATGTGCACGCTTACGATTTTGTTTTTATTTTCGAAATTGTTGGCGTTATCGATCCATTGACTCGGCCGCAGCAACGTGCTGTAAAGCAAGTCCTGGTTAGCGACATCGTAGACACTTGAGATGGGGCTGAGCAGAATGAGTCCAGCGGAGTGCGGCGACTCGACGGCAAGCTGGGTGGCGACACCCGAACCGATCGACCACCCCGCGATGTAGATATCCGAGGGAGCCAAGTGACGCTGCTCGATCAGGTAGCGCATCGCGGCGCGCGCGTCTTCGGCCGAGCGGGGGCCATTGGTTTGAACCGGGCTGCTGCCGCCATAGCCGCGATAGTCAACCAGCAGCAAGTTCGCACCGGTTTGATGGAGCGGAAGGGCCTCGTGGGCTGGAGTCCGCACCACCTCGGATTCCAAAACATACCCATTCCCGTGGAAGTAGAGGATCACCTTGGCGGATTGTTTCTCGGCCGGGATCCACCAGGCGTGTATCTGGCTGGACGCGTCCACAGGGATGTGCAGGTCGTCAAAGGGGAGATTCAGGTCCGCAGGTGTACTGTGCGAATAGTTCGTTGGCGCAGGGAAAATGAGCTTCGGCTCAAGGTAGTAATGACATGCGATAATGCCCCCGAGATAAAGCACGGCAACCAAGCTCGCGACCCAAACTAAAACTCGCTTCCGCCATCCGCGCGACCGCTCAGCGCCGGCTTGCGTTGCCGTCATCTACTCGCCACCGACCGTCAGTCCCTCAATCCTGATCGTCGGACACGCCATCGCCCCGCGAAATTCGAGATCGTTGCCAATCTCGGAGATGTTGAAGAACATCTCTTTCAAATTGCCCGCCACCGTAATCTCTTCCACCGGATACGCCAGCTCTCCGCCCGAAATCCACATTCCTGAGGCGCCACGGGAATAATCGCCGGTCACAAGATTCGCGCCATGGCCAAGGAACTCGGTCACATACAGCCCTTCTTTGATCTCACCGATAATCTGTTGTGGCGTCTTCGTCCCCGGCTGCAGGAAGTAATTCCCCGGTCCAATTCCCGGAGTGCCCGCGAGGCCTCGCGATGCGTTCGCGGTAGTTTGCAATCCAAGCTTCTTGGCAGTGTAGGTATTCAGCAGGTAAGACTTCAACACTCCATTTTCGATCACGACTGTTCGCCGCGTGGGAATGCCTTCGCCATCAAACGGGCTGGTTCCGAAACCACCGACCATGGTGCCATCGTCAATCACGTTCACGCGGTCGCCGGCGATCTTCTCGCCCAGCTTGCCTGCCAGAAACGAAGCTCCGCGATACACCGAGTCTCCATTTACGCCCTCAAAAATATGGTCAAGCATCGAGGCCGCCACCAGCGGATCAAGTACTACGGGCACATGCGCGGTCTTGCCCTTGCGTGCTCCCAGGCGTCGTAAGGTGCGCTGGGCGGCCACGGTGCCCACATGCTCAGGGGGTTCCAGCCGGCCCAGGTTCCGCGCCACTGAGAACCAATAGTCCCGCTGCATGGTGCCGTTTTCGTTCTGTGCGATCGGCACTGCCGCCACCGAACAATACGACCGCCGGTATTCACCGACGAATCCGTGCGAATTGGCCAGCACCTTGTGACCCGTGGCGGCGTCGAATGATCCGCCATCAGAATTCTTGATGCGGGGATCGTAATCAAGCGCAGCTTTCTCCGCCCGCCGCGCGTAGCTGATCCGTTCTTCTCCCGGCAGAGAGTAGACATCGGCGGAGTAAAGATCAAGATCACCGGTAATTGATCCCAGTTGCGACGCCTCGGGGATTCCGCCAAACGGATCTTCGGAAGTGATCTTCGAAAGCTCGAGCGCCGACTTCACCATGCGATCAAGCCCCTCGCGGGAGAAGTCGCTCGAATAGGTACTGGCGGCGCGCTGGCCGTTGAATACGCGAACCCCGATGGCCTTCGACCCGGACTCTTTCAGGGTCTCCACTTGCCCCAAACGCACGAGGGTCGAAAATTCATCGCCTTCGCGAACCACACACTCGGCAGCTGTCGCCCCACCTGTCATAGCCCGACGGACGATGTCCTGTGCCAGTTCTCTGAGGTCGGTTTCCAGCTTCAGATTTCTAGTTTCTAATTGAGTAGAAGACATGAGTGATTTTCGTTTGAATTATCCGTGCAAATCCGTGGCGAGCATTTGACCTACTGCATAAACCCGCCAGTCTCTTTCTTTGCGGTTCCACCCACCGTCAGCCGGTCGATCTTTATGGTCGGAATACCCACACCCACCGGCACCGCCTGGCCGTCTTTCCCGCACGTACCTACGCCTTCGTCCAGTTCCAGGTCGTTGCCAACCATGGACACGCGGGTCAGCACATCCGGTCCGTTACCGATCAGCGTCGCTCCCTTGATCGGCGCAGTGATTTTGCCATCTTCGATCAAGTAGGCTTCCGAGGCCGAGAACACGAACTTGCCGTTGGTAATGTCCACCTGCCCGCCGCCAAAGTTCACCGCGTAGACGCCGTGCTTCACCGAACGCACAATGTCATGGGGATCATCCTGGCCCGCCAGCATGTATGTGTTGGTCATGCGCGGCATAGGAATGTGCTCATAACTTTCACGGCGACCATTGCCGGTATTGGCCATTCCCATCAACTTCGCCGACAGTTTGTCGCTCAAATAACCCTTCAAAATCCCTTTTTCGATCAGCATCGTGTCCTGCGTGGCGTTGCCTTCGTCATCTACATTCAGAGAGCCTCGGCGCCACGGCATAGTTCCGTTGTCCACAACCGTGCACTTTTCGCTGGCCACACGCTTGCCGATCAATCCTGCAAATGCCGAAGTCTGCTTGCGATTGAAGTCTGCCTCCAGCCCATGACCGACGGCCTCGTGCAACAGCACGCCCGGCCAACCCGGCCCGAGGACCACTTCCATTTCGCCCGCCGGAGCTTCACGTGCGTCCAATTGCAAAATCGCCTGACGCGACGCTTCTTTGGCAAAGTACTCCGGAGTTTTCTCTCCAAAGAAGAAGTCCAGTGCCACGCGTCCGCCCCCGCCCGCGCTTCCCCGCGCCGAGTTGCCGCCAGTCTTGGCGATACACGCCACGTTCAGGCGCGCCAGCGGCTGCGAGTCTTCGGCAAAGGTTCCGTCCGACCCGACCACCAGAATGTTGCGCAATTCGTCGCCGTAGCTGGCACGTACTTCTTTAATCCTTTGATCGTATGCCCTCGCCGCCTGGTCCGCCCGCATCACCAACTCAACTTTGGCAGTGATCTCAGCATCGACCGAAGGCAAGGCAACGGGATATAGGCTGCGGGCAACTTTTTCCTGGAAGCCAATGCTGGCAGTCTTGGCCGGTCCGCTGGCAATCAGAGCAGCGGTGCGCGCGGCGCGCAAAATCCGTTCTGCGGAAAGATCGTCAGTATAAGCGTAGCCGGTGCGTTCCCCAGAGACGACCCGCACTCCGCATCCGGCGGAAATTCCCTGCGAAGCCGACTTCACCATCGACTCATCCACCATCAGCGAAGTGGAGGAAAGATACTCAAAGTAAAGGTCGGCGTAATCGCCACCCGCCGACAACGCTGCAGCCAAATAGCGCTCCAGATCGTGTTCCGTGAGGCCGTAATGCTCGAAGAAGAACCGGTTCTTGTCCATATTGATTTAAACACTCACCGATTAGATGCCCATGAGCCGGGAACGGCTCCGCGCCGAATATCTCAATTATCCCATAGCCCGCCGCGAAACCACTTCGGGACTCAATCGATGGTCACTTGTCACAGACGCCAGATCATCCCTCTGCAACAATCGGCTCCATGACCCCAGAACAGCTTACCCACACTCTGGAAGATTTCCTTGCCAGCGCGCAAAACGCCGTCATTCTCGAGGACAACACCGTGCTCTTTGACCTGGCCCAGTCAAAGTATTCCGTCTCCGGAGAACACAATAAGTGCTTGCTACACGTTTGGTCCCCGGAGCGCAATGTGGTTCGGCGGGTTATCGAAGCCGAAGTCAAGAATGAAACTTTGCGACTAGCCGTACAACGCCTTGGGCAATCCCGGCCCAGCAAGCTCGAAATCTTCCGCGAGCGTGACCGTCGCACGCCCACAATAAAACGCCTGGCTCGCCTCGCTTATCAGCGCATCTTGCAACGAACCCTGCAACACTGGTTCCCCTCATTCCATGCGACTCCACTACGAACATCGATGGACCTGGAGCGCTCCTTCGGCCCGGTCTACTCCCGCGGATTGCTGCAGCAAGGGCAATCGGCATTCGCCGTCCTGGGTGTGAATGCCCAGGAAACGCAGGCTTCCATTGATGCGGCGCTGACCTTCGCGATTTTGTGGCTGGACGTATGCCGCCAGAGTCAAGCAGGAAAGTTCGTGGTCGAAGGACTTAAGCTGTTCTTGCCCACCGGCAGCGGGGCTTTAACTCGAGAGCGTGTGGCCCATCTGAATTCGCAAAGGCGCCAAATGGCATCTGTATGAACTCGAAGAGAGCGACGGCAGTCTGAAAGAGTTGGACGCGTCCGATCATGGCAATGTCGCAACACGTCTAGTCCACTCCACCGACGAATCCAGCACTCGCAATCGACTTTGCCGCTCCCATTGCGCAAATCCATGACCTAATGCCCGAGACTGAAATCGCCGTGCTGTCGCCCGTGGAAATTGCCTTTCGCCGCCACGGGCTGGAGTTTGCCCGCGCCAGGCTCACCCACGAACTAGAGTCCTTTCGCAGCACCACCGAAATCCTATTTGGAACCGGCCCCCAGGAAACCGTTCTTTGCGCTGCCAATCTTGCCCGCTTCACCCAGTTGGTGTGCAGCATCGGTGAAGTCCGTCATCCCGAGGGCCCGCGGGATCACCCTCTGTGGCGGCTGCATCCAGAACGCTGGCTGGAATCCTTGGTGATTCAAAATGTGGCTGCCGTTGATGAAATCCTTGACCCGGCCTGTTTCTACTCCCAAGTGCCCGCTTTTTCGGCCGCTGACCGCGCCATGATTGACGTATTAGCCGTCACCCGGGCCGGTCGGCTTACCGTGGTCGAACTGAAAGCTGACGAAGATATTCACCTGCCCTTGCAGGGTTTGGATTACTGGTCGCGCGTGGCTTGGCACCATGCTCGCGGGGAGTTCCAACGCTTCGGATATTTTCCGCTACGCGAACTCAGTCCGGCTGAACCGCTTCTGCTTCTCGTCGCTCCGGCCTTGCACGTGCATCCCGCGGCCGATACCTTGTTGCATTACTTTTCGCCACAGATCCAATGGGAGTTGCTGGGAATTGATGAAAGATGGCGGCAGGGGGTCAAAGTCGTGTTCCGGAAAAGGCCACCCAGGAATCCGGTGCACCAGCACGCTGCATGACAAATCCCCAGACAGCTACTTCTCCAGAAACTCGGCGAACGCCCCGACCTTGCCATAGTACAGGCGAATGCTGCAGGTCTTGGCAGCGGAGTGTGAAAAAGAAACTTGTAGTTGCCCGGAGGGCGAATCCACCTCGCCTAGTTCCATCGGCCCTCGGGCTACATCCTGCGCCTGATCGTATGCCGTGCCGGGGGTGACGTTCTTGTTCACGATGAATGTCCAATCCTTCCGGTTGGGGATGACGTAAGCACTGTACGCGCCCACCGGGATTGGAATGTTGTTGAGGCTGACTGGGGCTCCGACAAACAGCGTCAGCGGACTGCCCCCTGGCAGCCACACTTTGCCGTTCCGTGGCTCATCCTTGGATGGCGCATTGTTGTAACGCACGCTGATCTCTTGATTGTCGTCGAAATCGCAGAAGGCAGTTGCGGTGTGTGCATCTGCATCGGGCTTCTGAGCGAGAGCGGCGTTGGCAACGAGCACCTGCACGAGAATCGCAATACAGATTGCTGTTGCACGCATCTAGAAGCCTCCCTGGGTACGTCCCATTTTCGACCACTCATTGTACGTCGGAGTTTTGACTATGTGAGAGAAAAAGCTGGCGAATGTTATAGGGAGTCTGACCACTGCCAGGCCCTGGACCTCCAGCTAAGTGACGCTAGTCCCGATCGTGCTTGGTCTTCGGTGACGTTCTCTTACGCTCCCGCCGTTGCTAACGTTAGAACGCTGACGTGCCAAAGCACGAGGAAGGGCTGGTTCTACCCACATGACGAGCGCGGCGAAGGCAGTCTCTAAATTGAAACTTCTCTACAGCGAGGGCGATTCGGAGATCCTAGCCTCACAGGCCGCCACGATTCAAAAGGCTGGTTACCAGGTGGAAACCGCATCCGACCGCAAGTCGGTCCTGCAAGCACTGCACCAAGCTAAGTTTGATCTGGTGATTCTCGGGCCAACCCTTAGCAAGAACGACCGCCACCATCTCGCGTACATGGTGAAGAAGGCGAAGCAGACCACGCGTGTGTTGGTGATGCACACCGATGGTGAGCGCCACCCCGCCGTCGATGCCAACCTCGACACAGGTTGTAGCATCGAGGCAGTGTTGGCGAAGATATCGACCTTCGGGGCGACTGAAGGCACGCACGCCAAGGCCGCCTCCGCCGGCAAGTAAGCCGCGACGCCGCGATCTTGAGCATCTGCCCAGGCACGAATCAAGACCCTAAACTGTGGGACAAAGCCCCTCTTTTTTGACCTCCGCAACCTCCGGCTCACCGCTTTCCGGTAGAATAGCCCCGAAAATCTTTCATGACGAATCCACATAAGACTATCTACGTGACACTCGCTGGCCTGCCGCTATCCTTCCACCTAGAATGGCCATTCCGTAAATCCACCTCCGGTGCGGACTTCTTCTTTTTGCACGCCGACGTCTTCCTCGAGAACTCGCCTGGGCTGCACGCGCCTGTTGCCGTCAATCTTTCCGCCACCGTGCGCGAGGTTATGCCATCGCTCGAGCCGCAAGATGCTGAAGGCCCGGTGATCAACTCCCTGCGTAAAGAAGTAGACGTTAGACAGCTGGAGTTCGTGAAGTCCGGCAAACTGGTGCCGGTGAATTTCTCCAGCCGCCACTGGGATTTCAAACGCAGCAAGTGGGTTTTTGGCCGGGCCAGTGACGAAGATATTTCTAAGCTGTTGGCGCGAAAGGTGTATTGGCATGCCCGCCTGGTGGGAGGAACCGTTTGGCTAGGCGATCCAACCGAAGCTCTATACGTCGAAACCACGCCTGCACACATTTTGGAAGTCGCCCACAAGCTGGAAGACCAAAAGCTAATCAAGCTGGAAGGTGACTTTGCTGTAGCCGAACCCGCTCTAATGGATCGCGCCGAACAGTTCGAATCCGACATGCGCACGGCGCTGGAAGAACTTGAAAAGAAGCACGCCTTCGAAAGAGGTTAGTGTCCCGTCACTCTCCCCGTTTCATCGCGTCGATAGTCTGGAACAGCTCGCTGCTCGGTTCCTTCACTTCGACGAACGGGCGTCCCTTCGGATTGCTGCTGACGATATAGATAGTGGGAGTGTGTTCAAGGTGTATGGCCTTTCCCAAATCACGCTCGGCGTTGACCTCGGCCGCGAACTTGCCTTGGGGATCGATCACAAATGGCAAATCAACCTTGTGATCAGCAGCAAACTTCTCCGCGAACTGCTGCAGATTCGAAGGGAAGATCTCGGGTTGGTGCTCGAAAATATAGTCGCGGAACTCGACACCCAGTTCCTTGGAACGGCTGTCGAAATAGTGCGCAATCACGGCAGCTTGGTAGGACCAGTTGTGCATGGGCAAGGGGAAGTCGTGGCGAACCACGGGAATCTTGTAAGTTTTCCCAGCCTGCGCCACCAGCGGGGCCTGGCGTCTGCACTGCGGACATTGCAAGTCCTCGAACACCACGATGGCAAGTGGCGAGCCCTTGGGCGGACGAAGCGCCGGATTGACCGCCTCCTGCGCAGATACAAGGGATGCAAGCAGAACTATCGCGAATACAAATTGGGAAAGAGTCTTGATCATATTTAGCTCGTTATGGAACGCTTCCGGCCCGACACCATGATTGTTCCAAAGCTCAACAAGGTTAGCAAGGAGATCGCTCCCAAAGATGCGACGCAATAGATACACCACACTCCCAGGATGTCCCTCTCCACGTGCGCCAAATACAATGAAAAAGCCAGCCCAATCACGGCCGCAGCCAACAGCAGTCGATAGGCGCGCTTAACCGCAAGTGCCCCCATCAGCAAATACCCAGCCATGCCAATGACCGCAACTGGCACACCTGCCAGTACTGCAAACGGACTATGGTTGACGATCCCGCAATCCCAATGCTCGTTAATACTGCAAGGGGACAGGTCGGTCCGATAGTGCTCGCGAAGTGCTAGACCTGCGGCCATGAAGCCGAGAAGTGCAATGAAAGCCAGGAAGAACCGCATCAGGTTAGGACATCCCTCGATCTCATTTTACAGCAAGCGCAACTGCTTCTTCTCCAGCGCCAGGAGCTTCTCTTTGATAGGCAAGCCGCCGCCGTACCCGGTCAGCTTGCCATTGCTTCCGATCACACGATGGCAGGGAATCACAATTGGAATGGGATTCGAACCGTTGGCCAAACCTACCGCCCGTGAAGCTTGCGGATTCCCGATCCGCCGCGCCAGCTCACCGTACGAAATGGTCTCTCCATAAGGGATGTCACACAGGCGTCTCCACACCTCCTGCTGGAACTTCGTCCCTTCCGGTGCCAGCGGCAAATCGAACTGTTCCCGTTCGCCTGCAAAATAAGAATGCAGCTGGCTCACCGTCTTCTCCAGCGGCGCGGCGTCCTCCGTCCACGAAGGTTCCGGCCGCGCGTGATGCCTGCCGTTCACAAAGAGAATCTGCCGCAGGCCAGCATCATCCGCCACCAGCAGCAACGGCCCGACAGGGCTCTCGATTTGGGTGTAGACCATGCTCGACATAAGCCGCCAGATTAGATGAGTCTCACAGCGCTGCGGCTTGTTCGCGCCGTCGCCCTTGAATCTCAATGTAGACATTCACCAGCGACACTGCTGCCGGTGTGACGCCAGGAATGCGAGACGCGTGGGCAATCGTGCGCGGCCTGATCTTCAGCAGCGTCTCCTGCATTTCGCGCGACAGGCCGCTGACCGATTGATAATCAAACCAATCCGGGATGGTACGCTGCTCGGCTTTCTTCAGGCGGTCAATGGCTCGCTGCTGCTGGTGCAAATAGCCTTCGTACTTGATTTCTGTCTCTACGGACTTCAGTTCATTTCTGACTTCGGAAGAAAGAGCAGCCCCAGGTTGGCCCGAACTGGTTTCTCTACAAAAGAACGTAGCATCCAGCTTACTGAGAATCGGCGCCAGTTGCTCGATCGTAATCTCAGGCCGCTTGAGTAGTTGCGCTAGCGTCTGACCGACCATGCCGTTGGCAGTTGACGGGATCATCCTCCCCATCTCGCTCGTCAGCTTGGTTCCCTCCAACAACTTCTTCATTGCCTCGAGCCTCGCCTGCTTGGCCTCGAAATCGGCCCACGCCGCATCCGAGATCAATCCCACACGCTGGCCGTGCGGCGTCAGCCGCCGATCGGCATTGTCGATTCGCAGATGCAGACGAAACTCCGCCCGCGAAGTAAACATCCGATACGGCTCGTTCGTTCCCTTCGAAATCAGGTCGTCAATCAGGATAGCTGTATAAGCTTCTGTGCGATCGAGTATCAGGGGGAGCTCCTGCTGTACCTTCAGCGCCGCATTAATTCCTGCCATCAATCCCTGGCAAGCCGCTTCCTCGTATCCACTGGTACCATTGATTTGCCCGGCCAAGAACAACCCGGCGATCTTCTTGGTTTCAAGCGTCCGCTGCAGCTCTGTCGGATCGATAGAGTCATACTCGATCGCATATCCTGGGCGCAGCATCTCCGCTGTCTCCAACCCCGGAATTGACTTCAAGATTTGTAGTTGCACTTCGACCGGCAGGGACGTGCTCATGCCGTTCACGTAAATTTCGTGTGTGTTCAGCCCCTCGGGTTCGAGGAAAAGCTGGTGCGTGGTCTTGTCGGGAAACTTGACGATCTTGTCTTCAATCGATGGACAATACCTCGGCCCAATCGACTGAATCTGACCGCTATACATCGGCGAGCGATGCACATTTTCACGAATGATGCGCTGCGTCTCGGGCGTAGTCCAGGCAATGTAGCAGGGAACTTGAGAGTCGTGGTGGGCCACGCGGCGGGTACGGAAACTAAATGGCGTAGGGTCCACATCGCCCGGCTGCATCTGAAACCGTGACCAATCAATGGTCCGCCCATCCAGCCGCGGCGGCGTACCCGTCTTCAACCGGCAGCCCCGTAGTCCCAGTTGCTTCAAAGATTCGCCCAGCAGTACGGCCGCCGGCTCACCTGAACGTCCCGCCGGATACTGTTGCTCGCCGCAATGGATCAATCCATTGAGAAACGTCCCGGTAGTGACAATGATCGCCGAAGCGCCGACGGTGCGGCCGTCCCGCAGTTTGATACCGCGGCAAATCCTGGAATCTTCTGAGCCGGTGCCGGGCTGAGTGCTTTCTACAATCAACTCAGCCACTTCCGCCTGCTTGATCTTCAAATTCGGCTGCGACTCCAGCACTTCCCGCATCTTCAGCCGATAAGCCTGCTTGTCGCACTGTGCCCTGGGTGACCACACGGCTGGCCCCCGCGAAGTATTCAGCAGACGGAATTGGATACCGACTGCATCCGTGATCTCGCCCATGATCCCACCCAGCGCGTCGACTTCACGCACCAGGTGTCCCTTGGCGATCCCGCCTATGGCGGGATTGCACGACATCTGCGCAATCAAATCAACGTTGAGCGTGTACAACGCAGTCTTCAGCCCCATGCGCGCGGCGGCCATAGCCGCCTCGCAACCGGCATGGCCCGCGCCGACCACCACCACATCGAGTTGTTCAGTGAATTGCATTACCAATCCATTCTAAACTCTGGCAATGCTTGTGGGCACGGGCATCCCCGAAGATCAGCGTTGATCTGCGTTAATCTGCGGCGATAAAGGGTTCACCCGCGGGCTTTGGCGGTCTCTTTAGCTGCATGCCGGCTGACCTGAATCACCATCTTCCCCACACGCTTGTCGGCGTCCACGATCACGTGGTCCCCGTGCAACACCTCGCCATCCAGAATCTTCAGCGCGAGCGGATCCTGCACTAACTTCTGGATCGCACGCTTCAGCGGCCGCGCCCCGAAGTTCGGATCGAATCCCTCCGTAAACAGCAGCTCACGTGCCGCATCCGTCAACTCCAGCGAAATCTTCCGGTCCGCGAGTAACCGACGCACATCCTCCAGCCGCAGCTCGATGATCTTCACCAGCTGCTCTTTCCCTAGCGGCCGGAAGATTATGATGTCATCTACCCGGTTCAGGAACTCCGGCTTGAAATGTGCATGCAGCGCATTCATCACCTGCTTCGAAGCTTCTTCAAACTCCTTTTCCGAGCGCAAGCCTTCCGCTTGTAAGAAAGCCGACCCCAGGTTTGAAGTCATAATGATGACCGTGTTCTTGAAGTCCACGGTTCGGCCTTTGCCATCCGTCAGGCGACCGTCATCCATCATTTGCAACAGCACGTTGAACACGTCGGGATGCGCCTTCTCGATCTCATCGAACAGCACCACCGCGTAGGGCCGCCGCCGAATCTGTTCGGTGAGTTGACCGCCTTCTTCGTAGCCGACATATCCCGGAGGCGCTCCAATCAACCGCGAGACCGCGTGCTTTTCCATGTACTCGGACATGTCGATGCGAATCAGAGCATGTTCATCGTCGAACAGAAACTCCGCTAGTGCCCGCGCCAGCTCGGTCTTGCCGACCCCCGTCGGGCCCAGAAATATGAACGACCCAATCGGCTTCTTTGGATCGCTCAATCCCGCCCGCGAGCGTCTGATAGCATTCGCCACCCGCTCCAGCGCCGCATCCTGCCCTACCACCCTCTGCCGCAGCCGGTCTTCCATGCTGACTAGCTTTTTGACCTCGCCCTCGAGCATCTTCGACACCGGAATCCCGGTCCACTTCGAAACAATGCGGGCAATGTCCTCTTCGTCGACTTCTTCTTTCAGCATGCGCGACTTGCCCTTGCCATCCATTTGCGCGCTGAGCTTTGCCAGCTCTTCCTCTGCCTGACGCAGCAGGCCATAGCGAATTTCCGCCACCCGCTGCAAATTTCCCTTGCGCTCTTCCGCCTGCTCTTCAATCTTCAACTGCTCGATCTTTTCCTTGAGTGTCCGCGAGTGCGCAATGACGTCCTTTTCTTTCTTCCAGTTCGCTTTCAGCGCGGTCGATTTCTCACGAATTTCCGCCAACTCTCTGTCAATCACCTTAAGCCGGTCTTTTGAGTTCGGATCATCTTCCTTCTTCAGCGCCTGCTTTTCGATCTCGAGCTGCGTGGCCCGGCGCTCCAGTTGGTCAATCTCCGTTGGCAAGGAATCAATCTGAATGCGCAGCGAAGCCGCTGCCTCATCCACTAAGTCGATGGCCTTGTCCGGCAGAAAGCGGTCAGAAATATAGCGATGTGACAAAGTCGCCGCCGCCACAATCGCCGAGTCCTTGATCCTCACCCCGTGATGGACCTCGTACCGCTCCTTCAACCCACGCAATATCGCAATCGTGTCCTCAACGTTGGGTTCACCCACAAACACAATCTGGAAGCGGCGCTCCAGGGCTGCATCCTTCTCGATGTACTTGCGATATTCGTTCAGCGTGGTCGCCCCGATGGCGCGCAACTCACCCCGTGCCAGCGCCGGCTTCAGCATGTTGGAAGCATCAATCGCCCCCTCAGCCGCGCCCGCGCCCACCAGCGTGTGCAACTCGTCGATAAACAGGATCACCTGTCCGGCCGAATCTTCAATCTCCTTCAATATCGCCTTCAGGCGGTCTTCGAATTCGCCGCGATATTTAGCTCCCGCCAGCATCGCTCCCAAGTCGAGAGCAACCACCCGCTTGTTCTTTAGCCCCTCGGGCACGTCGCCGGAAATAATTCGCTGCGCCAGGCCTTCGACAATCGCAGTCTTGCCCACACCCGGCTCACCAATCAGCACCGGATTATTCTTCGTCCGCCGTGAAAGCACCTGCACCACCCGGCGAATTTCCTCGTCTCGCCCAATCACGGGATCCAGCTTCCCCCGCCGCGCCTGCTCCGTCAGATCACGCGCATAGCGCTCCAGCGCCTGATACTTGGCCTCCGGATTCTGATCTGTAACTTTCTGCGACCCACGCACTGCGGTTAACGCCTTCAGAATGGCGTCGTACGTTGCGCCGTGGCGAGCCAAGATCTCCTGCGCTGCGCTGCGCTTGGTCTGAGTGGCGGCCAGCAGCAAATGCTCGGTCGAAACATACTCGTCCTTGAAATTGGAGGCTTCCTTGAAAGCCCGCTCCAGCAGTTGGTTGACCGCCGGCGAAAGCGTTGGTTGTGCGCTCTCACCCGAAACCTTAGGCAAGCGGTCGATCTCTCCATAAAGATCGCTCAGCACCGCCTGCGGGCCAATCCCGATCTTCTCCAGCACCGGCGGCACAATGCCTTCTTTGTCCTCGATCAGCGCCGCCAGCAGGTGCAGCGGCAACACTTCGGCGTTACCGTGCTCGGAAGCCAACTCGTTCGCCCTCTGCAGCGCCTCCTGCGCCTTTACCGTAAATTTGTCCCAACGAATTGCCATGATGAAACTCCTGATCTGAGCATTCAGTACTCAGCAATTAGCATTCAGGCATCGAGGGCACGTGCCGATTTCGACATCGGCGCTGCCGACTGAATGCTGAGTGCTGACGGCTGAAAGCTACTTGTCCCATGCTAAAACAAACGGGAGGCAACCAGCGCCTCCCGTCAGAACTCCTCGGCCCAAGAAAACTTACGCTGCCTGCCCTTTGCTTTCCAGGGTCTTCTCGCTGCCGACGCTGATTTTAATCTGCTTCGGCTTGGCCTCGGCTTTCTTTGCTAGCTTGATCTTCAACACGCCCTTGTCGTACTGCGCAGACACGCCTTCGCTGTCCACTGTCTGAGGCAGAGTGAAAGACCGGGTGAAACTGCCATACTGCCGCTCCACTCGCCGGTAGTTCTCTTCTTTCTCTTCCTTTTCCAACTTGCGCTCGCCATGCACGGTCAGAGTGTTGTTTTCGAGGCGAACATCGATGTCCTTGTCGTCGATTCCCGGAACCTCAATCTTCAAGGTGACCTGGTGATCGTCTTCGTACACATCAACGGCCGGTGCAAAGCTGCTAGTGGTCAACGATTCCTCGCGGCCCTCGCTGACCGACTGCTGAAACAACCGGTTCAAGCGGTCCTGAAGAGTGCTGAACTCGCGGAACGGCTCCCAACGGGTAATTACGGTCATTGCTCGATTCCTCCTAAGAATTCTCAACGGCTTACTTCCAAAGATGTAGATGCTGTGGTTATTACAATGGAATCATAAAATATGAGCGTGTTATTGTCAACATATAATATAGCTTTTTATATCAATTACTTAAATAAGCAACAATGCACTTTAGGTACTCAGTTTCTGGCACGTTTGCGAGTATTGGATGGTCTTTGGCCTGAGTCCTAGTCTCCAGAATTCGCAACTCTCGGTGGGCATCACGGGCCGCCTCCGCCACTACGGCGAGAAAGTTGACCGCGCTTATATGGTAGGAACAGGAGCAGGTCACCAGAATCCCGCCTGGCCGAAGCATCTTCAGCGCCCGCAGATTTAACTCCTTGTATCCCCGAAGCGCGGTATCCAGATCACGCTTACTCTTGGCAAACGCCGGAGGATCGAGCACGACGGTGTCATATCGCTGCCCGCTCTTGGCATAGTCTCGCAATACATCAAATGCATTGCCTTCGATCCACTCAATTTCCCTACCGTTAAGTGCGGCGTTGCGGTCGGCGACCTCGAGTGCAGGCCGTGAGCTGTCTAACCCCGTGACCTTCGAACAGTGCGGAACTAGATGTAGAGCGAATCCGCCGTGGTAGCAGAAAGCGTCCAACGCCTCACCTTGGGCGTACTTCGCCGCGGCAGCATAATTTTCCCGTTGATCCAGGAAAGCTCCGGTCTTCTGTCCTTCCTTGACGTCGTAGTGAAACCGGATGCCATTCATGGAAAAGATAGTGCTGCTTTTGTCTCCTTGCACCAGCCCGGAGCTGCGCTCCGCCAACTGTTCCAGTTCGCGAATCTTGGGTTCCACCTTTTCGTTGATCGCGGCGGGATGCAGTCGCTCCGTTAGTTCGGAGAGAACTGTTTCTCGAACCGCTTCCAAGTCCGTTGTCTGCGTCAGCACTTGAAACGAAAGCAAATCGTTGTAGCGATCCACAATCAAGCCCGGCAGAAAGTCGGCTTCGCTGAACACGATGCGGTAAGCGTCCGTGTTGCTCACGAACCGCTCGCGATAGACGATGGCAGCCCGGACGCGCTCCCGCAACATTTCGTTCAAATCTCCAATCGCTTCCTTGGAAATCAGCCGGATTGCGATCTGCGAAGCGCTGCTGTAAAAAGCCGTGCCCAGGAACTTTCCACGCTCGTCGCAAACTCGCACCACCGCCCCAGCAGCAATGCCCTCGGCGGCCGCAACATCCGACCGGTAGACCCAGACATGGCCATCTTTGATCCGTTTAGCGCCACGAGCAGAAACCTTGACTTTGGAAACTGCCGGCGATTCGCTGGACTTCAGAACGGATGGCATGAACAGATACTAACCGACCGCAGGCTTGGCAACGGCAATCTTGGGAGGGACAATCAGAGATGGGTTAGCTCGACACGGGATGTTCAGCGGTAACCGCTTCGTCTTTTGAATGCTTGGGATGTGCCGCCGCTTCCACCCGCGCCAGATTCAAGTCTCGATGCAGCGCGTCCAGCGTTGCCGTGGGCAGCTCAACACCCCACTCATCGATCTCCAGTTCCGGCCAATGTCCATTCAGGCGGGTTGTGTCCATCAATTCCTCAGGAAATGCCAGGCGGTAGGCGCCCTCACGAAGCAGCGTATCCCCGATCTTGCGTCCGCTGGCGGCGTCGTAGATTCGGCGGCTCGATTCGGCACCGTGGTTGACGAAGACCAGGAACACTTCGCCTTCTTCGCCGTGCATCGCCCGGTAATACCAGGCCTGGCTGGCCTCGATCTTCGGGTGCGCTCGGCGCTTCCGGGTCTCTATGGCAGGGTGGTCGTGGCTGGGATCGTAATAAAGAATTCGCTGGCAGGACTCGCAACTAACCGACTTATCCGACCGCACTTCGTTGTAAGTCTGCGGTCGCAACATCACTTGGCAGGCCATGCATTTCTGGTCTCTAACTTCGGAAATGCCGGTGCCGCGATACTTGGCAACGCGGTCATACTGACGCAGCACGTCGGGGTTCACTCCATTCCGGGCGCTCTCGCGCTTGGCATTCCATTCCAGCATCTGCTTTTCATCTTCAGCAGTGCGCTCCCGGGCTTGAATCTTCTCTTTTTCAATCTCGGCAGTCTCGGCTTTCAATTCCGCCTCCACTGCTTTTACCGCTTTTTCCCGGGCTTCGGCGTTCACCATCAGTTCGAGAATCTTGTCTTCGTTGGCACGAATGTCCTGTTCTGCGAACTGAATCTCGTGCATCAATGCTTTGTATTGCTCGTTGGTCTTTACTTCGAGAGACTGGTCGCGGTACTTGGTGATCTTCTGCTGCCGGTCCTGGATGGCGCTCTCGAAGGTGCGCCGGGCAGCTTCATCCGCTTTTACTGCAGTTTTGGCTTTCTCCAGCCCCGCCTTGGTTCCCGCTAGCCTCTCCTCAATCGCAGCCACCCGTTTGGGAAGGGTAGCAATCTCCTCTTTCAGACGGAGAATCTCCCGGTCAGCGCGCTGCAACTCGATCAGGTTTTGTATTTCTGGAAGCATCTCTAAGAGTAGGGCTGGTCTAATTTTAGCACGCTTGGCCCACCTGCCTGGCCGTCTGAGAGCCGGGAACTGAGATCTGAGAACCCGGTTTCAAGTCAACCACCCTGCCGTTGTACACTTCTCATCCGGCCATATTGCTCTTCGGGAGATTGTTTGTGAAACCCTTTGTCTTCTGGACGTTCTCCATCTTGCTGCTGGTTCCTATTGCGACTGCCCAGTCTGCTGCTCCCCCGCAAAAGCCCCTTACCATCGAGGCCGCGTTCGCCGAGGGCGGGATCACCGGCCGGGGGCCTGAATCCATTCAATGGACTCCGGACGGCACCACTCTGTCCTTCATCCAGCGCGACGACTCCGGCGAACACGGCGAACTATGGATGCAGAATGTTGCTACCGACCAAAAGAACCTCCTGGTCAGCGACGCCAAGCTCGCCAAACTGTCTCCTCCGCTCAGGCGGCTGAAAGATGATCGCGATCGCGAGCGCATCACCCGCTACCATGTCGAACCTTATCTATGGGCACCTGATTCCAAGCATTTGCTTTTCAATGCTCTCGGACAACTCTGGCTTTACACCATTGACAACGGAACTGCCATCCTGCTCAGCTCTTCGCCCGACTCTTCTGGTGACCCCAAATTCTCACCCAATGGCAACAAACTCGCTTACTTGCGAAAGCACAACCTCCATGTGCGTTCACTCCCGAAAGATCTCGCCAACGATGTTGAAGTCCAGCTGACTCACAGCAGCGAGAAAGAAGAGAAAGATGAAACCCTGCTGAACGGGGAAGTCGACTGGGTCTATGCCGAAGAACTGTCGGTTCGCAGCAACTATTTCTGGTCGCCGGACAGCCACGACATTGTCTTCCTACAGATGGACGAATCCAAAGTGCCTGCTTACCCCATCGTCAACTGGATGCCAACGCATCCGACCGTGGACATGGAGAAATATCCGCAGGCTGGTGATCCCAATCCAAGCGTGCGACTCGGCGTTGTCAGTTCCTCCGGCGGCAAGCCGAGATGGATTTCACTGACCAAGGATTCCGACATCTACATCCCTCGTTTTGGCTGGGTTCGCGATGGGCTGCTCTGGGCACAGGTATTGAACCGCGCCCAGGATACCCTCGATCTCTATTTCGTGGACGTACCATCCGGCCATTCGCGCAAAATCTTGACCGAAACCGCTCCCGACGCATGGGTTTACGTGAACGACGACTTTAGAGTTCTGAAATCAGGAGACCGTTTCTTGTGGTCGAGCTGGCGCGATGGTACTACGCAACTCTATTTGTACAGCTTCGATAAGGAGAAGCCGATGGCCTCCGAAGCTCGCCTTGAACGCCAGCTTACCCGCGGAGACTTCGAAATGCTCGGCGTCGACGGCCTCGACGAGCGCGCAGGTCTTATCTACTTCAACTGCAACAAGGGTGATCCTCGCCAGCGTCAGCTATATTCGGTGAAACTCGATGGCTCAGGATTGCAGCGCATCTCGCGCGAAGACGGCACTCACGCCCCCACTTTCGCCGACGACGGCAAGCACTACTTCGACGAATTCTCCTCACTTATGACGCCGCCGCGCCTTGCTGCATGCGACTCTGCCGGCGCGTGTAACCAGGTTTGGGCTTCACGCAACATTGACGCTTACGGCCTCATTCCGCCCAAGTTTCTCGACTTCAGGGCCAACGATGGAACTACTCTTTACGGCGAATTGCTGCTTCCGCCGGGCAGTGACGCAACCAAGATTCCGCTGATCGTGAACATCTACGGCGGCCCGGCGGCCCAGCTGGTTACAAATAGGTGGATTCAGGACTGGTCCGGATCATCCGGGCTCTTTCACCAAATCCTCGCCCACGAAGGCTTCGCCATTTTCACTGTGGACAATCGCGGCACGCCTGCGCGCAATCGTAAGTTCCAGACTGCTATACGCCATCAGTTTGGCGCCATCGAATTGCAAGATCAGCTCGCCGCCCTCGACCAGCTCTTCGTGCAATATCCCCAGCTCGACCGCACCCGCGTCGGGATTTGGGGATGGAGCAACGGCGGCTCAATGACCCTCTATGCCATGACGCACAGCGATGTCTTCAAAGCTGGCGCTGCGGTTTCTCCTGTTACCAGTTGGCGCAACTACGATTCCATCTATACCGAACGCAATAACGGTTTGCCCTCCGACAAAACCACCACCAGCTACGCTGACCTCGATCTCGCCAAAGTCGCCGACAAGTTGCACGGATCTTTACTGCTCCTGCACGGCACCAGTGATGACAATGTCCATTTCCAGAACAGCATTCAGATGGTCGAAGCGCTGGTCGAGGCCGGAAAGCAGTTCCGCTTCATGGCTTATCCCAACAAGACCCACAGCATCGCAGGAGCTACCGATCAGACCCACTTATTTCATCTGATCGAAGGCCACTTCTTGCGTGAGCTAAAGTAAACTCATGAACCGCCTCTCTCTTGGCAACTTCGAACTCACTGCGGTATCCGACGGCACGTACAGACTCGACGGCGGTGCTTTCTTCGGCGTCGTTCCCAGATCCTTGTGGCAAAGAAAGGTCACTCCCGACGAACGCAACCTGGTCCCTGCGGGATTGAACTCCATCGTCGTCCGCACCGGCGACAAGACAATCCTGATTGAAACCGGCATCGGCAATAAGCTGACCGACAGGATGGTCAAGATCTACGGCCAGCCCGCCAAACTCCTCGACAATCTCGCCGCCGCCGGCATTTCGCCCGACGACATCGATATCGTCATCAACACTCACCTGCACTTCGACCACTGCGGCTGGAACACGGTCATTCGCGGATCGAGTGCGGTGCCGACGTTTCCTCGGGCAAAATACTATGCGCCGGAAGGCGAATGGCAATACGCGCAAAAGCCCAGCGAGCGTGACGCCATCAGCTACATCAGCGCCAACTATGACCCACTCGTCTCGAGCGGCCAGATGCAGCTTCTGAAGGGCGATCAGGAGATTGTTCCCGGCATCTCGGTCGCCGTTTTTCCCGGCCACACTCGCCACATGCAGGCGGTAGTGCTCCATAGCGAGGGAAAAACCGCGTGCTACATTTCCGACTTGATCCCCACTAGCTGGCACCTCGACCTTACCTGGGGCATGTCTTTCGATCTGTTTCCGCTCGAAACCATCGCCAACAAGAAGCGCTACTACGCCCAGGCGATTCCCAAGAAATGGCTGACGCTTTTCACCCACGATCCGAATATGCCGTGGGCCTATGTGGAGATGGATGAGAAGGAAAGGATGGTGGCGAGGGAAGCGGGAGCAGGATCAACTCGCGGTTGCTGATCAAGCCGCGATATTTCATGTGCCCAGGTGTAGCATGAACCTTTCGATTCGGATTGCCGTCGCTCTGCTGCTCACATCCATGTCTGCCGACCTTCCAGCCCAAGACCGTTCCACTGCCCGCTCCATGATCATCACCCGCTACGGCATTGTGGCCACCAGCCATGTGCAAGCCTCGGTAGCGGGTGCGCAGATTCTCGAGCGGGGAGGTTCTGCTGTCGATGCAGCGATTGCTGCAAATGCCGTACTGGGCGTGACCGAACCCATGATGAACGGAATGGGCGGTGACCTGTTTGCCATTTACTGGGAGGCCAAGACCGGCAAGCTGTACGGTCTTAACGGCAGCGGATGGGCGCCGCGCGGACTAACTATCGCACATGTGAAGGCGAAAGACGTGACCGTGATGCCGCTCGGAGGCATTGACTCCGTAACCGTTCCTGGCGCGGTGGCGGGCTGGAATGCGCTCCACGAGCGCTTCGGCCACCTGGCGTGGCAAGATCTTTTCCAATCCGCGATTCTCTACGCCGAAGATGGCTATCCGGTTCCTGAAATCATTGCGTCTTATTGGGACGACTCGGCGGAATGGATCGCCACCGACCCTGAGGGCCGCCGCGTCTTTTTGCCAAACGGCAAGCCCCCAGCAGTGGGACAAGTGTTCCAGAACCGCGATCTCGCGAAAGCCTTGCGGCTAGTAGCTCAGAATGGAGCGGCTGCCTTTTACAAAGGCGAAATTGCGCGCGCCATCCTGAGCACATCGCAGAGTTTGGGCGGAACCATGGCAGCGGACGATCTGGCCGAGTTTTCACCAGAATGGGTCGAGCCGATTTCGACCACCTATCGCAACTGGATCATCTACGAACTGCCTCCCAACGGGCAAGGCATGGCCGCGCTTGAGATGCTGAACATTATGGAGACTTCTCCGGCGTCGCCCGACGGGCCGCTCAGTGTGGCGGAATTGCATAAGAAGATTGAAGCCATGAAACTGGCTTACGCCGACCTCGCCCGTTACAACGCCGATCCAAGATTCACGAAGGTACCAGTCAAGGGGATCTTGTCGAAGGAATACGCACGCCAGCGCGCTGAACTGATCAACCCCGGCAAAGCCAACTGCGAAGTCTCGGCCGGCGCGCCGCCCACCAGTGACACCACTTATCTCTCGGTCGTGGATCGCGAAGGCAACATCGTCTCGTTGATTCAAAGCAATTATGAAGCGTTCGGATCAGGCATCGTGGTGCGCGGCATGGGATTCGTATTGCAAGATCGCGGCGCGCTGTTCTCGCTCGACCCTGCTTCTCCGAATGCTCTTGCCCCGCGCAAGCGGCCGTTCCACACCATAATCCCAGCTTTCATGGAGCACGGTGATCAGCACATTGGCTTCGGAATCATGGGAGGAGCCAATCAGCCGCTAGCCCACGCGCAATTCGTTTCCAACGTCGTCGACTACGGCATGAACATCCAGGAGGCACTGGAGACCGCCCGTTTTACGGTCAGCGAGGAGCGTGGCTGCGACATCGTGATCGAGTCGCGAGTGCCGCTCGAAGTGCGGCAAAAGCTTTCTGCCATGGGACATCAACTCGATGTGCGCCAGGGATACTCCACCAGAATGGGTCGCGGCCAGGCCGTTCTGCACGACGCGAAAACCAACGTGAACTACGGGGCCTCTGACCCCCGCGCCGATGGCGCGGCTGTGCCGGAAGGACCGCCGCTGCCGTGATGGCGAAGATGTCGCCAGCCAGCTAAACTTCGCCGGCGAGTGTAACCGCCCCAAACGGCTGCAACCTAGCCTCAAAAAACTCTTCTACCCGCCCCAGGATCTCCGGTGCACTCTTCGACTCGTAGATAGCCTTACGCAGCCCCGCTCCGCCCGGCACGCCGTGCGTGAACCATGAGGCGAACTGCTTCATCTTGCCGACTGCATCTGGAAGCTCTTCCTCGATCAGCATGCTGAAGTATGTTCGGATCATCTGATAGCGGTCCACCTCGCTGGGCTCGTCATATCTCGCCTCTGCCACGTACTGCTCAATCTGCCGAAAGATCCACGGATTCGACGGCGCGGTCCGCCCGATCATGACCGCATCGCATCCCGTTTGCCCAACCATCGCGCAGGCATCTTCGGGCGTGCGGATGTCGCCATTCCCAATCACCGGAATCTTCACCGCATCCTTCACCGCGGCGATCCAATCCCAGCGCGCCTGGCCGCTGTAGCCTTGTTCACGCGTTCGGGCATGCAGCGCCACGGCACACAACCCGCACTCTTCAGCCAGCTTGGCCAACTCGACGCAGACGATCTCTTCGTCATTCCACCCGGCACGGAACTTCACCGTGAAGGGAATCGTCACGGCTCCGCGAACGGCTTCAAAGATTCGCCCAATTGCAGGCAGATCGCGCAGCAAACCCGAGCCGCCATTGCACTTCACCACCTTTTTCGCAGGACACCCCAGGTTCAAATCCACCACATCGAACCCCAGACCTTCGACGATCCGCGCCGCATCCGCCATCACCTTAGGATCGCTGCCGAATAACTGCGCCGAGATAGGGTGCTCGTCCTCGTAGAAGTGCAGGTAGCGCTTGGCCTTCTGGTCCTTGGCGCGGAGCACGCCGTCGGCCGAGGTGAATTCGGTCATGATCAGCCCGCATCCGCCCAGGTTGCGAATAAACCGGCGAAACACGGTATCGGTGACACCGGCCATAGGGGCCAGCACGGTAGCCGGACGAATTTCAACCTTGCCGATTCTTAGCAGCGAAGGGACGGGCGCCGCCGCACGCGTACGCCCGCCGCCCGAAGCCTCGCCCGCATTGTCCCAGAACTTACGCACTGATGTTATGGCCTGATCTCAATATTTGGTGGTCGGCTGGCCGCAAATCGATCGATGGCCTTAAAGATGGAGGAGTCTAATCTGAACCGTTCGGGGCGGACACAATACTCCGCAGAAAGGTTTCCTGCGTTGTCCTCCTTTACCTGGATCACTCCGACCCTACCCATTCCGTCCGAAGCGTAGAGGGCTCGATTGTCCGGACGAAAGGTCCTATTTTCGAACAGGGCCAAATACTTGAAGTGGGCGGGAATTTCTACCAAGTGCGCAAGGACATTCCGTATGTCCTTCAGGGCTGTTCCCACCTTGATTTCAACTATGTGAATCTCCCCGCTGCCCGATCGGTCCACTGCTAAAACGTCGACCCGGCTGCTTCGATTTGGCCACTGTGCATCGAAAAACACCTTGGGCACGATCAGTTGACGAGACAGGAAATCAGCCACGGCATTCTTGGCCCTGGCTTCCTGCTGTTCCGAACTAAGTAGCGCTTTTCGCACCGAGAATCTCCTCAAAATAATTGTAGGCCAGGCGCTAAACCTCTCGGCCTTGTCCACTGCCATCTTCACCGAATCGTCATCGAATCGGACCTTTTGGTAGGCCACTGCATTTTTCCGCGTCAGCAACCACTTAAAATGATCTATCCCCCTTTTGTCTACTCTGTTCTTGGAACAAATCTGTTCGAGTTCGCGCGCCGCTTGCGCATGATCTTGGTACTTTCCCCGCTTGCCGGTTAAACCTACCGTAATGGCGTCATTCAGGGAGATGGCGCTGTGAATCGCGAGCAAACCCACACCAGAACGATAGAGCTCAAACTTGTCATTTAGCAGCTTCATGCCGTGCAGAAAGTGCCCTGACTTATCGACGTACTGCTGGGTCGTGATAGGGTCGACGTTTTTCACTAGTATCAATCAGGCCTAGGCCGGATTCACCACATTTTACCGCCTTGCCAGCGTCAATAAGAAAACCTCCCTGAAGGGAGGTTTCTGGGCTCCGAATGCTTCGTCCCTTACTTCTTGGCCGTCTCCACCTTGGCATACTTGCGGCGGAAGCGCTCCACGCGGCCGGCCGTATCCAGCAGCTTCTGCTTGCCGGTAAAGAACGGGTGGCAACTCGAGCAGATTTCCACGTGGATGTCGCCGCGATGAGTCGAGCGTGTGGCAAAACTGTTACCGCACGCGCACATGACGCGGATTTCGTTGTAAGCGGGATGTATGGCTGTTTTCATGGTTTCCTGACCTCTACCGAAGCCATTTGATTCTAAAGGATGCCCTCAGGATTCAGCAACCCGTGGCCGGATTGCTACGCGGCTTGCCACAAATGAAAAACGGCAGGGCCGACTCCCTGCCGTATTCGATGTAGAATCTGGCCCCTACTTGGATCGGTTTACAGTCTTTCTCAGTTCAGCTCCCGGAGTAAACTTCGCGACCTTCCGGGCAGCAATTTTGATGGTGGCGCCCGTCTGAGGATTACGTCCGTTGCGGGCCTTTCTCTGGGATACCGAGAAGGTGCCAAATCCAATCAACGCTACCCGATCACCTTTCTTCAATGCACCAGTAATGCTCTCCACAGCGGTGTCAATTGTGGTACCGGCTTGTGCTTTACTGATGCCCGCGCCGGCTGCGATACGGTCAATGAGATCGGCTTTGTTCATCGTCTCTCCTAGCGGGCCTCTTTGTCTCAAAAAGTGTGGAGGAGAAGAGCACTCCCTGAGTTTAGATACCCGGCGGCATTATTTAGCTCCGCATAGAGAAGAAAGTCAACTGTGGAAATCTTGGAAATCCGCGCCGGATGCGTTCTTTGGGTTAACTACGCCCCCCGAATGCTCCAGGCTTCTTTTTTCGAGCAAAAAACAAAGCCATTTTCCGCGCCGGTTAGCGGCGGAAAATGGCTCTTAGCAGATCAGTCCCAAGAAAACCCTTCAGCAGCCTTAGTCGCCGGAGGGCTGTAAACTCTCCTCCGGCCCCGGCATAAATGCCGCTACTGGAGCGGATCTTGCCGTAATCGGCTGGCTAGTTTGCTTTAGACTTTGCTGCGCTTTAACTCCTCCAAACTGTGCCGCTTCCGTGGATCCAGCCAGCGCGGTCACCGATGATGTACCTCCAGCGATCACCTGGGTGACCGTGTCAAAATACCCGGTTCCCACAAAGCGTTGGTGCTTTGCCGCCTCGTAACCATGTTGAGACTCGCTGCTGAATTCTTTCTCTTGCAGCTTTGAATATGCGCTCATGCCAGTCTGCTTGTAGGTCCGAGCCAGCTCGAACATGCTGAGGTTCAAGGCGTGAAAGCCAGCCAGCGTAATGAACTGGAACTTGTAACCCATGGCCGCCAGTTCCTTCTGGAACTTGGCGATGGTGGCGTCATCCAGCTTTTTCTTCCAGTTGAATGACGGCGAACAATTGTAGGCAAGCATTTTGCCGGGGTACTTGGCGTGTACTCCCTCAGCAAAAAGTCTCGCTTCCTCGAGGTCCGGATGCGAGGTTTCGCACCAGATCATATCTACATAGGGGGCATAGGCAATGGCCCGGGCTATGGCCGAATGCAGCCCGGCACGAATGCCGAAAAAGCCTTCCGCCGTCCGTTCCCCGGTCAGAAATTCCCGATCGCGCGGATCAATATCGCTAGTCAGCAAGTGAGCGCTGTCGGCGTCGGTGCGTGCCATGATCAGCGTCGGTACACTCATCACGTCGGCAGCGAGTCGCGCCGCTACCAACTTCTGAATCGCTTCCACCGTCGGCACCAGTACCTTGCCGCCAAGGTGTCCGCACTTTTTCGCAGAAGACAACTGATCTTCAAAGTGAACGCAGGCCGCACCCGCCTCAATCATCGCCTTCATCAGTTCAAAGGCGTTTAGATTTCCACCGAAACCGGCCTCGGCATCCGCCACCAGCGGCGCAAACCAATAAGTCCCGCTTTGTCCTTCGGCGTGATGCACCTGGTCGGCCCGGGTCAGCGCCTGGTTGATGCGCCGGCAAAGGTTGGGCACGCTGTCCGCCGGATACAAACTCTGGTCGGGATACATCTGGCCGGCATCGTTGGCGTCAGCCGCTACCTGCCAGCCACTGACGTAAATCGCCTGCAGTCCAGCTTGCACTTGCTGGACCGCCTGGTTGCCCGTCATTGCGCCTAGAGCCGGTACGTGGGATTCACCCTGCAACAGGTTCCATAGCCGTTCGGCCCCCAGCCTCGCTAGCGTGTGTTCCACATGGATGGAGCCTCGCAACCGCTCGACATCCTTTTGGGTGTAGGGCCGGGTGATTCCCGACCAACGGGAATTCGTATTCCAATCGTTCTGTGTGTGTCCGGCTTTTCCGTTCGCTGCCATTTCTTGTCATCCTCCCGCTGGCCTGGCTTATCAGTCCGGGGGCGCGCTCCAGCAGTCACGAGTTTCCTGCACTAGATGCGCCGCGTCAAACGGAAGGTTTCTATCGTATCGATAAATTATTATTATCAGTAAGGTCGTGTGTGATAATACAATGTTTTTAGTAGGGGTCGTACAGAAGTGGCTCGCCGCGCCTACAGGAAATGACGTATGGAACTCTCTCAGGTTGAGACGTTTATGGCCGTAGCGACCTTCGGCGGCTTTCATCGGGCCGCCGAAGCTCTGCACATTAGCCAGCCTGCAGTCAGTGCCCGCATCAAGGCGCTGGAGGAGTCTTTAGGAGTGAGTCTTTTTACTCGCTCCCGCGGCGGCCTGGTGGTCTCCGATGCTGGCCGCACTTTTCGCCCACATGCCGAGGAACTCCTGCGTACCGCCGCTCTCGCCCGGCAGGCAGTTCATGCGGCCCAGCCTGCCAGCGGAACACCGTTGCAGATCGCGGCAGCGCTATCGATCTCCGTGTATTTCTTGCCCGACGTACTGCAACGCTTCCAACAAGCTCACCCGGCCGTCAACATCAGTATTCGTCCTGGACATTCGAAAGAAGTCCTGGAGATGGTGCTTAATGAAGAGGCCGAGATCGGCCTCGCCCGCTCCTTGCAGCATCCCGCAGTTGAAACCATCAGCTTGCGGGAAGATCCGCTGCTGTTGATCGCCCATCCCCGGCGTGGCCCTGCTCACGCGCGGCGGGCGACTCTCGAAAAAGTGGCGAGCTGGCCGCTGATCTTCTACGATCACGGCTCCAGCGACTGGACGCTCACCCACAGTTTGTTCCGCCGCGCGGGCCTCATGCCCAATGTCGCGCTCGAAGTCGATTCCATCGAAACCGCCAAGCGCATGGTCGAACGCGGACTCGGCCTGTCGTTTCTACCGCAGCTTGCCGTGGGACGGGAAGTCTACCTCCGCAAACTCACTACTGTAAAACTCGTCGACGCCGAACCCCTACAGCGTAGCCTCGACGTAATTCATCCCCGCCGTCGCCCGCTACGATCCGAAGCTCGCGTTTTTCTGCAAATGGTCAAAGATGCGGCTGCCGAGGTACCCTTCGGATCCGACCCACGCCGCAAACCCAAACCATGATCGAATCGCGTCGGGACGAGCACCCCCGCATGTCTAAGCCGATACATGGTCAGGGTTTTTCTCCGGGTACCTCTGTGCCCCTGTGGTGAAGGTTTTTAATTCGCAGCCGCTTTTTCCTCCACCCTCCACAACATCTACACAGACGCACTGCCGTTTACACTTGCGAAAGACCTGCCCGAAGAGGCAAAGTCAATACTATGAAAGTCGCAGTGGAAGTCTGTCCAAAGTGTGAAGGCACTGGTTGGCGGCCGGTCACTAATGGGACCGACCGTCGTGTCACCCGCTGCGATTGCCGCCTGCAGGAGCGCGCCAAGACCTTGCTCGGCGCCGCCCGCATTCCCAAGCGCTATGAACACTGTGAGCTTTCAGAATTCGACACTCATTTTCATCCTTCGCTCGGACCTGCCCTGCTGGCTGCTAACAAGTTCGTCGAAGAATATCCGCTAGAGAAGACGGGATTGATGTTCGTCGGAAGCCTCGGCGTGGGAAAGACTCATCTGGCGGTTGGCGTGGCCAAGGCCCTGATTCTAAAAAAAGGCATTCCGTGCCTGTTTGTCGATTATCGCGAACTGCTGAAGCAAATTCAGAATTCCTACAACGATTCGGTCCAGGTCACAGAATTGGAGCTGCTTCGCCCGGTTTTTGAAACCGACGTCCTTGTGCTCGATGAACTCGGTGTGATGAAACCCACCGAGTGGGTTTGGGACACGGTTAGCCTGATCCTCAACTCTCGCTTCAATGACAATCGCACCACGGTAATTACCACCAACTTTGACGATGAGCCTGCGGCTGGAGTCGTTCGTTCGATTTCGCCTGCGCGGGCAGCTGCGCGCGCCGAGACTCTAGGGGACCGCATCACCGAGCGCATGCGTTCCCGCCTCCACGAAATGTGCCGGATCGTAAAGCTGGATGGCGAAGACTTCCGTCAGAAGTTCCGAAGCGCCAGCTTCCGGTAGGATTTTCTTCGCATACCTTTGTGTCCTTAGTGGTTAGAGGAATTGGTTTCTCTGTGCCGGTGTCTCTGTGGTGAAAGGTTTTGCCACTACAATAGCCTCGTGCTCACCGACCTCGACTTCGTTCCAGCCCGCGACGCCGAGATATTCGCTTCCGTCCCTCCGGCCCCTGCCGTCTTCCTGTTGCGCGGTGCCGATCCCCACGCCGAGCCTTACATAACCCAGACCGCCAACCTCCGCCGGCGCTTGCAGCGGCTTCTCGGCCAACCCACGGAGCATAGCAAGCGACTCAACCTCCGCGACCGGGTTCATCACATCGAATTTATATCCTCTGGTTCCGACTTCGAATCCGGCTTTTTGCTTTACCAACTCCTACGAACATCGCTGCCGAAAACTTACACCGATCGCCTGCGTCTGCGGTTCGCCCCGCTGGTCAAGCTGCATCTGGAAAATCAGTATCCTCGCGCTTCGATCACCACCCGCCTGGGCCGCCTGCACGGACGCTCTATCTATTACGGTCCGTTTCCTTCCCGAGCGGCCGCCGAGAAGTATGCCAACGATTCACTCGACTTCTTCAAGATGCGGCGCTGCGTCGATGATCTCAACCCCGACCCCCTGTTTCCCGGCTGCATCTACTCCGAGATGAAAATGTGTCTAGCCCCCTGCTTCAAAGGCTGCACCGACGAAGAGTACCGATCCGAGGTTTCCCGCGTGCAGTCCTATTTCGACTCCGGCGGCACGTCGTTGCTCCACGAAATTTCCATTCAGCGCGACGCGGCCTCAACCAACCTGGATTTTGAAACTGCCGCTGCGCTTCACGCCCGTCTGGAGAAACTCCAGCCCGCGCTAAGCCAACTCCCAGAGATCGTCCACCGTATCGACCGTCTTGTGGCCCTGATGGTGCAACCCAGCGCCAGTCCGCAGTCCGTCAATTTCTTTCGCGTTCAGTCCGCCTGGATCGACGGACCCGTGGTCTTTCCTATTCAATCTGGTGAACATACCAAGTCCCAGTCGATTGAATCGCGGGTGCAGGAAGCCTTGGCCGCCAACCAACCCACAACTACAAAGACCGCTCTCGAAACCATGGAGCATCTCGCCTTGCTGAAGCGCTGGTATTACCGCAGCCACCGCGTCGGCGAGATCTTTTTCGCCGACGAGAAAGGTGTACTCCCATTTCGCCGCATCGTCCGAGGTATCTCTCGCGTCTATCGCGGTGAGAAACTGGAACCCGAGCCCATCCCACCTGCAACCCTTCGACCGGGAGAAAATAGATTATGACAGCCGTGCGAATGGATAAGTGGCTCTGGGCTGCCAGATTCTTCAAGACCCGTTCATTAGCGGCAAAAGCCTGTGACCTTGGCAGGATTCGATCCAATAACCAGCCCGCCAAACCTGCACGTGACGTCCGGATTGGAGACATGTTGCGTGTGACCAACGGCGGCGGCGACTTCGAAGTCGAAGTCCTGCTGCTCAGCGAGGTGCGCGGCCCGGCGTCGGTTGCGCAAACCCTCTACCGCGAAACCGAGGCCAGCCGTGAGCTTCGCCTGAAAGTGGCAGCAGAGCGAAAGGCGATGAAACAGTTCGAAGAGTTGCCCGCAGGCAGGCCATCAAAACGCGATCGCCGGAGGATCATTCAGTTTCGGGGAAGAGTCTGAACGGCCAAGCGACGGACGATTACAGGTAACTCAGCCACCAATCGCTCCGAGTCGCTTTCACTCTCGCAAACCACCGGCAGACTGGATAGAGAAGTCCCACGGTCAGCAACCACACCCCATACACGGCCCATAAACCATAGCCAAAATTCGCCGGAAATAGCTGCTGGGGCCCGCCCATCGAAGGCAGAGTATGGAACATGAATGCGGCGGCTGAGCTGCCATAGCGAATCCACGCCGCCAGCACTGCGAGAGCGTGGATCAAATAGAAATGCAGGACGAAATAAAACATCGGGACCCGACCGAAGACGATCAGTGGATTACCAGGTTTGAACTTAAGCGGATCGAGGTACGCCAGTACCAGTAATGACGGCCCCAGTGTCATCAGCAGGAAATCGAGTGATCCCGGGTACTTCGTGCAATTGAGAAAGGAGAGCACTGTAAACATGCCCGACATCTGGTGGCTCCACGGCGCGGGATCGCCGTAAAGATTTATCGCCCGCACTGCGACGAAGAGAATCGTCAAAGAAAGTCCGACGCTCAGCATGATTCTGCGCCGTGTCGCCGGTTCCAGCAGGAGTACCTGACCGAAGCAGAAACCGGCTGCTAGGACGGCGATCCACGGCAGGAATGTATAGGGCGCCAAAACCTGCCTGCCGGCGACAGAAATAGGGCCGGGCTGATGCAGCAGGTTCCACAGCCAGGCGAAAGAACCGAATCGTGCCGCGTCGATTCCATCCAGGCAATTGTGAAATACGATGACCACCACGCTCAGCGCCGCCAGCCAGCGAGTGGGCAGATAGATCAACCAGGCCATTGCGATCATGCAAATGCCGAAAACCCAGAGGATCAAAAGAAAAATCAAGGTGAAAGAGAAGTTGAAGGTATAAGCCAGCTGCATCACCGTCAGCTCCAGCACGATGAACCAGACGCCGCGCGTCCAAAGGAAGCGTGACAGTTGGCGCTTCGTGCGGTTGCGCCGCCCAAGGAGAAACGCACCCATCCCCGCGGCGAACATGAATACTGGCAGGCAGGAGTGGGTGATCCAGCGGGTAAAGAAGAGAATCGGCCAGGTTCGAGTCAGATCAGTCGGGGAGAACGACATTGCCCCGATATGGAAGAAATCGCGGACATGATCCAATGCCATGATGATCATCACTGCTCCGCGAAGCGCGTCGATGGACGACAGCCGTGAAGAAGGTTTTGTGTGTGAGCCCATGCGTGCGCCGTCCTGAACACCAGTTAGAAGTTTGTCGGCCTGCACAGCTACAATGTCCTTGTTAAGATTAGACGCCCATGCCCGACCGCGACAAATCGCTACGCCAACATCTCATCGAGCTACTACAAGGCGGCAATGCCCATGCCACCTTTGACGCCATCACCGCCAACATCCCCGCAAAAATCCGCGGCGAGAAGCCCGCGAATTTCCCCCATTCCCCCTGGACGCTCCTCGAACACTTGCGCATCGCGCAATGGGACATCCTCGAATTCAGCCGCAACTCAAAACACGTCTCTCCCCCGTGGCCTGAAGGCTATTGGCCGAAGTCCGCGGCTCCTCCCACTCCAGCAGGCTGGAACGCCAGCATCAAGCAATTCCGCGCCGATCTGAAGTCCATGCAGGCGCTGGTGAAGAATCCGAAGACCGATCTCTTAGCCAAAATCCCCTGGGGAAACGGCCAAACCGTCCTGCGCCAGGCGCTGCTCTTAGCCGATCACAACTCGCATCACTTAGCCCAGATGATTGACGTTCGCCGTCTGCTGGCAGCGTGGGCGCCCGCGTAGATCCTTCCAGTGCGCTCTATTCTGGTCGCGTAACGGCCAACCGGTTCGGAGTCGCCGTATCCGTGGCAACCTGCCCCACAGGCTATAATTGCCCGCAACGCATGACCCTCGCCTCCGGTACAAAACTCGGCCCTTACGAAATCGTCGCCCCGCTGGGCGCAGGGGGCATGGGAGAAGTCTACCGTGCGGTTGATTCGCGGCTGGGGCGCGAGGTTGCGGTCAAGGTGCTGCCCGCAGGCCTGGCAAAGGATGCCGACCGCTTACGCCGTTTCGAACAGGAAGCGCGAACCATCGCGGCGCTGAGCCACCCCAACATTCTGGGCATCCACGACATCGGCATCCACGATGGTGCGCCGTTTCTGGTCAGTGAACTTCTCGAAGGGCAAACTCTGCGCGAGAAGCTCGAAGCCGGGCCGATGCCGGTGCGGCGTGCCATCGAGTACGCCCTCGGCATCGCCCAGGGACTCGCGGCCGCGCACGAGAAGGGGATCGTTCACCGGGATCTCAAACCGGAGAACGTTTTTATCACGCGCGATGGACGAGTCAAAGTTCTCGACTTCGGCCTGGCGAAGCTAGTGAAGCCCGAAGAAACCCACGACACTGTAATGACGCTGGCAAGTCCGGCGACCTTGCCGGGTATGGTGTTGGGGACAGTTGGCTACATGTCACCGGAGCAGGTGCGGGGTGAGTCGAGCGACGCGCGCTCCGATATTTTCAGTTTTGGCGCTGTGCTGTTCGAGATGCTCACCGGCAAGCGCGCTTTCAAACGCGAGACCTCTGCGGAAACTATGACCGCAGTCTTGCGGGAGGAGCCACCGGAACTGAACGACACCGGCTGGCAAGGTCCGCTGGGATTGCAGCGCATCCTGACCCGATGCCTGGAGAAGGGCGTCGAGCGACGCTTCCAGTCTGCCAGCGATCTGGCGTTTGCGATTGAATCACTGGGCGGAACCTCGTCAACCAGGACTGTAGCGCAGCCGAAGGCGAGCCGGGCTTGGCTGCCATGGACAGCGGCAGCGCTCGGAGTCTTGGCGCTGGGTGCAGGGTTGTGGTTGGTAGGACGCTGGTCCGCCGCAAAACCCCAGCCCAGGTTCACCCGGCTGACCTATCGGCAGGGGTATCTATCCAATGCGCGCTTTGCCAAGGATGGGCAAACGGTCGTCTATAGCGCGCAGTGGGACACCGACCCGTTGCAGCTCTACACCGTGCGTATGGAGTTTCCACAATCCACAAAAGTGGACCTTCCCAGCGCGACCCTGCTCGCTCTTTCCCCCAGCGGCGACATGGAACTTGCAGTGGACCCGGTCAGCGATCCCTATTTTTCCAGTGGCACCATGGCGCAGGCGCAGATGGCCGGTGGTACACCTCGCTCCCAAGAGAAAGACGTGATTTCGGCGGACTACGCCCCTGACGGCAAGACTCTGGCGCTGGTGCGTCTCGCGAACCGGAAAGTGCAGCTGGAATATCCGGCGGGAAAAGTAATCTATACAACCGCCGGTTACCTTGATTATGTCCGCGTGTCTCCCTCCGGCCAGGAAGTCGCATTCGCGGAACATCCGGTATACGGCGATGACCGGGGCTGGGTATCCGTTTTCGATGCAGCCGGCAACCGCAAACAGCTGACCAGGGAATACGCCACCTTACAGGGGTTGGCGTGGTCGCGAAACGGCTCGGAGATATGGTTTACCGCTTCCGATTCGACGGATCGGCAGATCTTTGGAGTGAGCCTGGCGGGGAAGCAGCGGGAGATCCTCACCACACCACTCGGGACGCGGATCCTCGACATTGCAGCCGACGGTCGCGTGCTTCTCGCAAGTGAGCAGCACCGCTCGGAGATCACCGGAATCGACCCGGCCACCGGGAAGGAGCGGCATGGGCTGGAATGGTTCGATGGATCCATGGTGGGAGATATTTTGCCCGATGGCAAAGCCTTCGTATTCCTGGAGTGGGGAGGACCAGCAGGGCCGTTGTACCTGACGGTTTACCGGAAACTGGATGGTTCCGCGCCCGTGGCGCTGGGGTCCGGAGCAGTACCGAGATTCTCACCCGACGGAACCATGGTTGCGTCCAGAATTGTGACCCGGCCACCGGAAGTCGGCCTGAACCCGATTGGAACCGGCGAAAGCCGGAGGTTGCCAGTGGGAGACATCACCAGTCTGGGAAATGTCATGTGGTTTCCCGATGGCAAGCATCTGCTGCTGACCGGTGCCACTGAGGGGAAACCGATGCGGTCCTATGAGATGGATCTCGAAGGGGGGAAGCCTCAACCCTTGGGGCCGCCCGATTTTATCGGCAGCACCGTGGCCAACGACGGAAAACGGATCGCCGGGCGGAATGCTGCTGCGCAGACCGTGGTATTTGATCGCGAGACGCAGAAACTGCAAGTGATCCCAGGGGCCGAACCCCAGGATCAATTTCAAAAATGGACGGCCGATGGCAACGGCCTGTTGGTGGTATCAGCGACACCGAGGGAAGCCCGGATTTACCGCGTCGAAGTAACGACCGGTAAGCGGACGCTACTTCAAACCGTGGAACCCACTGACAAAGCTGGTTCAAGTCAGAACGTGAGACTGGCGTACGCCGATGACAGCAAAACTTATGTCTACAGCACCGTGCGGATTCTTGGGACCTTGTATGTCGTGGAAGGATTGCAGTGACGAGCGCGCCGAACCCCGCAGCCTTCGCTACCCTAGATTCAGTTACTCACTCGCGCAACCTCTTCCCAATCTCCCGCACCAACTTCGCATCCGTCACCTCATATTGATCCTCTGGCGGATGCAGCGTCCCTCCAAACGTTACCTCGGGACGCGCGTGCGTCGACGAATCCCTCGCCGTGGTCCACGCCGTCAGATGCACTTGACGACAACCAGTCCGCTCAACAATCTCGCGCATGTTGAATGGACGAAGCCCACCCCCTCCAGGCAGGATCTCGACCCGTTTGCCTGCCCGCTCAACCAGCTTCGCGATCAGTTCCGCTCCCTCCGGCACCGTGTCTTTCTGTCCGCTGGTCAAGACTCGCGTGATCCCAAGGTCCACCAGTTGTTCCAGAGCGTCGAAAGGATCAGGCGTTACGTCAAATGCCCGATGAAAAACCGCCTGCCGCTTGCCAATCAACTGCCGCATTCGTTTCGTCCGCTTCTCATCAATCTTCCCGTCATCCCGCAATATCCCGAACACCACGCCATCGGCTCCACTCTCGATCGACACCTCCGCGTCACGCTCCATCGTGGCCATCTCAGCCTCGGTGTAACAGAACCCGCCGCCCCGCGGACGCACCATGGCCATCACCGGAATCTTGAGTCGGCGCTTCGCTTCCTGAATGGTCCCAATCGACGGCGTCAACCCACCCAAAAACAGCGCCGAGCACAATTCTACCCGGTCCGCCCCACCCTTTTCGGCTTGGATCGCGTCATCAATCGATCCGCAACAAATCTCTAGCAAGATATTCGCCATTGAAAATCAACCTCCCATTCCCATCATGAACGCAAACAAGCACACGATTGCAACCATACAGAACCAAGTCAGAAAGAGCACCCAATCCAGTGTTGTTGGTCGCTGCGTTTCAGAAATGTCCGATTTCGAAACAAGCATTCGAACGAAAAGCACCGTCGCCAAAACGGTGGACGCAACGAACCAGAATTGGAGTGAGTAATCTATGACGTACGCTACCCCCAATCTCCTCTCCGCCAGATACAGTTTGTGGCTACTGCCAGGTCCGATCAGCGCGGCCAGCAACACCAAGTTGGCTATTAGTATCGTTCTGACCCACTTCCGCGTTTGTCGAGCACCCGGCACTGAACGCGCACTGGTCATCTCTCCTCCCCGCTATTCGACGTTAAGCTATCATGTCAGCGAACCACCATGCGCCTATGTGCCTTCATCTTTCTTGCTACATCGCTCTGTGCCCAAACCATCCAGACCTCCCACACCGCCGAAAATCTCCGCGGTATCAGCACTCCCGCGACTAACGTTGCCTGGGCCAGCGGCACTCATGGCACCTACCTGCGCACTATCGACGGCGGGAGTACTTGGAACGTAGCCCAAGTTCCCGGCGCCGAATCTCTCGACTTTCGCGATGTAGAAGCATTTAGCGCCGATCTAGCTTACCTGCTCGCAGCCGGGCCCGGCGACCAATCCCGCATCTACAAAACCACCGACGCCGGCCACACCTGGTCCCTCCAATTCACTAATAAAGATCCCAAGGGATTTTTCGATTGCATGGCATTCTGGAATCCCAAGCACGGCATCGCCGTGGGCGACCCCATAAACAATAAGTTTGAGCTGGTCTCGACCGAAGACGGTGGCAAGAACTGGAAACCGATCCCGCCCGAAAACCTCCCACCAGCCATTGCGGGCGAAGGTGCCTTCGCCGCGAGCGGAACCTGCATCGCAGTTCAGGGGAAGAAAAATGTCTGGTTTGCTACCGGAGGAAAAGCCGCTCGCGTATTTCATTCCAGCGATGCGAGTAAGAGTTGGACCGTCGCCGAAACTCCCATCGTCCACGGAGCCGACTCCACCGGCATCTTCTCCATCGCCTTCCGCGATTCGAAGCATGGCGTGATAGCGGGCGGCGACTACCAGCATCCGGAAGCAGATGGCCCCAACCTTGGCGTTTCCAACGACGGTGGCCGTACCTGGGTTCTCTCCCCCGTCTCACCGCAGTGGTATTTCTCTGTTGTAGCCTTCACCACAAACCACGAGGGGAAAGAAGTCTTTGCTCTCGGCACCGCTCACGCCGCCTGCGCCAGCACAACCGCAACCCAGTGGCAGAAAATCTGGGATCTTAACCTCAACGCCGTCAGCCCCTCAGGAGAAATCTTCGCCGTTGGTCCCAAGGGGCTGATCGTCCGGTTTGCTACAATTCACTGAGCGCCAGCTAGTACGTCGCCGCAAACCCGGTATTGTCTTGTCCGTCCGTCGGTCGATAGGAACCCACAATCACGTGATGATCGTTGATCCCGTAGCCCCACGTTCTGTTACCCTTTGGCTCTTCGAAGTTGTAAAACTTACCTGCATGCAGCAATGCGCCATAGTAATTGTCGCTCGAATCCTCCCAGGAAAATACAATGTCATTGTCATTGCTGATCGCACCCGCGGACGAGCTTTCTGCCCCCGGTACGTTAATAGTAGTGAAGCTCGTGCCGTTATAAACGGAGGATTCCGCGTTCCCTTCCGAGTCAATCCACACCTCGGTCAGAATGCCCGCGTTGTTAATTCCGCCGCCGAGGGTAAACGCGGCCCCCGGTACATCGATCGTCGTGTATGTACCGCTGCTAAAAAGAAATCCGTGGCCGCCGCCGTTCGCATCGCTGAAGTTGCCGTTGATTTCTCCACTGTCGTTGATCCCAATCGCCTGCGATCCCAGCGCTCCCGCTGGTCCAATGTCGGTGAAGGTACCGTTCTGATAGAGGAACGCCTGTGCGCTGAAGTTCGGAGTCGCGTAATAGCCAACAACCGCGCCCAGATTGTTGATCCCGAAGCAATAGGTATTCGACCCATTAGGGTCGTCAAGGGTAGTGAGCTTCCGGCCGCCCGCCATGAAACCATGCCGCACTCCGCGGCCATCCACGTACGATCCGACTGCCACATTGGAATTGTTCACTCCAAAAATATCTGTCTCGATTGCTCCCGGAATGCTTTCAGTGCGGAACTTGAAAGGTGACGCCGGCCCTGCCGCCATCGCGACCACCGAAAGCAGCCCAACTAACAGAGACAACCGTCCGATGTCTGAGCACCAGTTTTTCATGAGTTCCCTCCAAAGAAAGAATTCTTTCCCGCGCCGCCCACGCCAAAAACTGGCTTCGATAGCGGATTCGTAGGCGTTGGGAAAGTGAAGCGCAGGAACTATATAGCAAACTGGAGTGGTGTCAAGATCTGGCCAGCGTTTCTCCCACTTCACCATCCAGAATCCCCGATTTCGTGTAAGTAGTAAGGAGTTGGATGTCAGCTAATGTCCCACTGATAACTCTCGTGATTCCTGGCGTTCGAGGTTCACGTGGGAATGGGATCCTGGGACTGACAAAAGCTGGGCGTACGTCCGGGAGCAATTTTCTCCCACTTCACACACGGAATTGCTGCTAAAGCGTAAGTACGTAGAATTCCAGAGCGCTCACCTCCCACTGAGTAACTCGCGTGATTCCTATCTCTTGTGGTTCTCTGGGAACCGAGTCTTTCCGTCGTACGGCCGCTAACAACGTGCTTCGCCTATCGTCTATACTCCGTCTCCCAGAATCAGGCACGCCCGACACATCTCGACGGAGGATTCCGTGAACTCCAAGTTATCCAGAAGCGCCGTATTGATTTGCGTCATCGTTATTTCCCTGATCACCTCGGCTTCCCCTTTGCCGAACCCCAAGACCACCGATTCCCAGCTCGCCGCCCGCATCCGGCGAGTCGAGAACGGCATACCTCCCATCTCTCTGGGGCCGAATGAAGCGCCGCTCCAGTTCAACCTGGCAGAGCTGATGAAGATATACAAAGTCCCGGGCTTGAGTGTGGCGGTGATCGACAACTTCAAGATCGCCTGGGCCAAGGCTTACGGCGTGACCGAAGCGGGCTCTGCCACGCCCGTCACCGTCCGTACTCTTTTTCAGGCGGGCTCGATCAGTAAGCCCGTGGCTGCAACCGGGGCGCTGTATCTGATCGAGCACGGAAAGCTGTCACTCGACGAGAACGTGAATGACAAACTGAAGACCTGGCAAGTACCCGACAATGAATTCACCAAAGACGAGAAAGTCACGCTGCGGCGCCTGCTGAGTCACAGTGCCGGGCTCACAGTGCACGGTTTTCCTGGCTACGAGGTGGGCAAGCCGATCCCGACTCTGGTGCAGATACTCAACGGCGAGAAACCGGCCAACACCGCGCCCGTCCGGGTGGATTTCGTTCCGGGCACCAAGGCGGTTTACTCGGGCGGCGGAGTCACCATTGAACAGCAGCTCATTATCGATGTGACCGGGGAGCCGTTTCCGCAATTCATGCGTGAAACGGTATTCGACAAAATCGGTATGAGTGACAGCACCTACGAACAACCGTTGCCGGCGGCTCGCGCGGCGATGGCGGCTACGGCGTCGCACGCGGACGGCATGATTGTCCCCGGCAAGTGGCACATCTATCCGGAGATGGCGGCCGCCGGTTTGTGGACTACGCCCACCGATCTGGCGAAATTCGCCATTGAGACCGCACTCTCGAAACAGGGCAAAGCCAACCATGTGCTTTCCGAGGCCATGACGCGTGAGAGGCTCAAGCCGCAGATTGAGAATGTTGGTTTGGGATTCTTTCTCGGGGATGGCGGCAATCCGGCAGAGTTCGGCCATGACGGCGATGACGAAGGCTTTCAGGCGCGCCTGATCATTTTTGCGGACTCCGGCAAAGGAGTTGCCATCATGGCCAACTCGGACGCCGGCCTGACCGTAGCCAACTTTGTGCAGGAAAGTATTGCCAAAGAATATAGCTGGCATTACGCCATGCAACGGAGTCCTGTCGACGTTCTGTGGCTGGTGGCCAATGCCCGCGGCGCGGCGGCCGCAATCCAGAAGTATGAGGATCTCAAGAAGTCTTCTGCGAAAGGGCTGGATGAAAACACCCTGCTCCAGGTCGCGTATCAGATTTTGTTCGCCGGGAAAACCGACGACGCCATTCAGGTCTTCAAGCTGCAAGTACAGGACTATCCGAAATACTGGAACTCGTATGACAGTATTGGTGAAGCCTACATGAAAGCTGGGCAAAAAGATCTGGCAATCACGAATTACGAAAAGTCGATCGAACTGAAACCCGACAATCAGAACGGGATCGATATGCTGAAGAAGTTAAGGCAGCAGCAGTAGTTAGACCTTACCGAAGTGGCCTCGGATTTCACGGATCATAGCGGATAGAGCGTTTCTTTGGTTGATCCGTAGGAATTCGGTGTAAATCCGTCGCGTTGTTCTTCACTGAAGCGGCGCGGATACGTGTTCGTGCACGGTCAGCCACTTGCCATCTTCCTTCTGCCATATCACGGTCCAGCGGAAATCGCCCATTTCATGTTTCCCTGACTTCTGTACCATGTCGTACTTCACCGTCGCCGTTCCCCAGGCGACTTGGCCGGCGTTGTGGATCTGGGCGTCATCGTTAACGATAAATGTGGCTGATTTATAAGTAGAGAGCACACCCGCTGCGCCTTTCTGGTACTCGTCCCAACTGGCGTATTTGAGCGGAGCGATATCGAAGAAAACGTGGTCGCCCTTGGCATAGAACTGGGCTGCATTGGCGGGGTTGAGGGTGGCCCAGGCGTCCCAGATTCTCTGCATGTGGGCCTTGTCGGGAATGGGGCTAGAGGATGCTTTTGCCGAAGTCTTCTGCGCGAAACTGGACAAAGCGAGAGCGACGATGCAGCAGGACAGCGTAAGACTGCGTTTGATCATGGATGCGCCTCCAAGGCGGCGAGAATTCTCGCATAGAGATGGGGAAAGCGCAAAATGGGCGCTTCCGTTTGACCCTTTCCTACGCAACAGGCTAGAATGGTTGAGTTTGCCTGTACTTGCGGCTCCGTTCTGGGGCCGTCCGCAAGGTTCGCGAGAAGCGCCGACGCGGAAAGCAGCAAGCAAGGAAATCCAGCAGATTCCATGCCTTGCACCAGGTGCGAGGACACGTTGTTGACGGAGGCATAGGTATGTACGCGGTCATCCGCGCCGGTGGGAAACAGTACCGGGTGGCGCCCGGCGATGTAATTCGAGTGGAGAGCCAGGGCACCGGCACCGACGGCAAAATTGAATTCAGCGACGTGCTGGCGGTCTCAGCCGAGGCGGGCCAGATCGGTGTGCCCAAGTCGGGCGCACAGGTGACGGGCGAAATCGTTGAGCAGGGCCGCGAGAAAAAGATCCTGGTCTTCCACTACAAACGCAAGAAACAATACAAGAAGCTGCGCGGACACCGGCAGAACTACACCGCGGTGCGGATCGTCGAGATTGCGTTCGACGGACATAAGTTCAAGGCTCCCGAGCTGGAGAAAAAGACGCCGAAAGTGAAGAAGGCGGCTCCGGTGGAAGTGGCTGAAGTGAAGACTGGCAGAACTAAGGCGGCGCACAAGAAGGCTGCGGCGAAGAAGCCAGTACACAAGAAGGCGCACAAAAAGGCCGCGCCGAAGAAAAAGAAGTAGAAACTGCCGAGCTGCGCACGGCTTGGACCCTTCGACTCCGCTCAGGGCAGGCTCACGAGAGCCGGCCCACAGATTAACGAGGAACTTATGGCACATAAAAAAGGGCAAGGAACATCACGCAATGGCCGCGATTCGAATTCGCAGCGGCTGGGGTTTAAAGCTTTCGGCGGGCAGCTGGTTCCGGGCGGCACAATCATCGTGCGGCAACGGGGCACACGGGTGAAGCCGGGCCTGAATGTCGGCCGCGGCAAAGACGACACTTTGTTTGCCAAGATCACTGGGCGAATCAAGTTTATGGACCGGGGACAGATGGGCAAATTTGTGATGGTCGAGCCGGTGGAAGCGAAGTAAGCCGGACAAGAGTGTCCGCCCACACGGACGCGTACACAGCCTCGCGATGCGAGGCTTTTGTTTTTTATGGTTCTCTGTGAACCTCTGTGTCCCCAGTGGTTATGGTTTTAAAATCTTTACCACAGAGGGCACAGGGGTTCACAGAGGCTAGCAGACCACATGTTTATCGATGAAGCCACAATTCGGGTAAAGGCGGGCGACGGCGGCAATGGCTGCATGGCGTTCCGGCGGGAGAAGTTTGTCCCGCGGGGAGGGCCTTCGGGCGGCGATGGCGGCAATGGCGGGGACGTCATCATGGAATCGAGCGAGCGGCACAATACGCTGGTACATTTTCGCTTCAACCCTGAATACAAAGCGCAGCGTGGGCGGCATGGCGAGGGTTCCAACAAAAGCGGGCGGCGAAGGCGAAGATGTGCTGCTGAAAGTTCCGGTGGGGACGATTGTTTACGACGCTGACACTGGCGACAAAGTCCATGACTTCTCGCATGCGGATGAGCGTGTGATCATTGCCCGCGGTGGACGCGGCGGGCGAGGAAATGCGCGTTTCGCAACTTCTACACACCAAGCGCCGCGCGAGCATGAGGACGGACGACCTGGGGAAGAGCGAACGTTCCGCCTGGAGTTGAAGTTGCTGGCAGATGTCGGCCTGGTGGGATTTCCGAACGTGGGCAAATCTACGCTGATATCGCGGATTTCGGCGGCGCGGCCAAAGATCGCCGACTATCCCTTTACTACGCTACAGCCGAACTTGGGGGTGGTGGCTGTGGGCGACATCGCAGGAGAGCGCAGTTTCGTGGTGGCAGACATTCCTGGGCTGATCGAGGGCGCACACACTGGAGCGGGGCTCGGCACGCAGTTTCTCAGGCACATCGAGCGCACGCGATTGCTGGTGCATATGGTGGACGTGTCCGATGCCAGCGGCCGCCCTGATCCGGTGAAGGATGTGGAAGTGATTAATCGTGAACTGAAGAGCTTCGGGGCCAAGTTAGAGGAAAAGCCGATGTTGATGGTGGCGTCGAAGATCGACGTTGCTAACAAAGACAAGCTGGCCAAGCTAAAAGCCTACTGCAAGAAGAAAAAGTTGGAGCTATTTCCCGTCTCGGCGGTTACGGGAAAAGGCATTGAGGAACTGAAGTTCGCTATGGCGGACAAAGTGGATGAAGCAAGGTTGCAGTTTGCGGATTCCGGGCTTCAGAACAAAATTTAACCGCGGGGGCACAGCATAGCCCGCCTACGCCTGCGGCATCTGCGGGCCGTGATGGAAGTGATATTGCAGAATCTTTGCAGCGAGTGCCGGACTCATGGCGGGAGTTTCCCCGGCGACCGAACGCACCACCTCGCCTCGGCACACCACCTCGGCGGACGCCAGTCCGGCGATCTCAGCCGGCAATACCAGGTAAATCTCCACCTGGACGCTGGGTGAAATCGGCTCCTCTCCTCGAAACAGCATTCCGGAACGGCTGATATTTTCCGTGGTTCCTGCGCGCCAATCGGGCTCTCCCAGCGGCCGATACTTCAAGGGCAAATGAAGATTGAAACGCTGAGCGCGGAACGGAGACAACCTTCCGCTGGCGGCGGACTTCTGACTCGAACGAGCGGACATAGCATCCTCCGAAATTAAGGTATCCAATACTTCACGTACTTTCGCTTTGAGCGCAGGGAGCGTAAAGGGTTTCTGCAACAAGTTGACGTTGACGTCGAGAGTGCCATTGTGTCCGATGACGTTCTCGGTATAGCCCGACATGTAAAGCACTCGAGTCTCCGGACGCGCCGAAGTAATGGCCTGGGCCAGTTGGCGGCCATTCATGCCGGGCATGACGACATCGGTGAACAACAGGTGAATCGGACCGGCGTGAGAATTTGAAATCTGAACCGCAGTGGCAGGGTCAGCGGCTTCGAGCACGGTATATCCCTGGCCCTGCAAGTAGTGGCGGGTGAGCTGGCGTACGTTGGTCTCGTCTTCCACCAGCAGGATGGTTTCGTGACCCGGAAAGACCTCAACGCTTGGGACGGACGGTTGCGGAGTAGTGAATTCTCCAGCCGCCGTCACCTGCGGCAGATAGACTTTGAACGAAGTACCCCGCCGAGGTTCACTGTACACCCAGATGTAGCCGCCGCTCTGTTTGACGATGCCGTAAACGGTCGAGAGACCGAGGCCGGTGCCTTTGATTCCCTTGGTGGTAAAGAAGGGCTCGAAGATATGGCTCTGAGTTTCGACATCCATGCCCATGCCGGTATCGGTGATGGCCAACATTACATACTGTCCCGGTTCAGCGGGAGCGTGCAGACGGGCATAACTTTCGTCGAGTGAAACATTGGTGGTCTCAATGGTGAGTTTGCCGCCCTGCGGCATGGCATCGCGGGCGTTGACCGCAAGATTCATGATCACTTGTTCGATCTGGCTGGGATCGGCGCGCACCGCACCCAACTCCGTCCCCGGAATCATCACCAGCTCGATGTCTTCTCCAATCAGCCGGGTAAGCAATTTCAGGTTTTCCGTGACCACGGTATTCAAATCGAGAACTTTGGGCGCGAGCATTTGCTTGCGGCTGAAGGCCAGGAGCTGACGGGTGAGGGCAGTGGCCCGGTTGGCGGCGCGGGCGATTTCCTGAGCCGGCCCGCGTACTGTGGGTTCGGACCCAATGCGATCCAACAGAAACTCGGCGTAGCCGGAGATGACCATCAGCAGATTGTTGAAGTCGTGGGCAATGCCCCCGGCAAGGCGGCCGACGGCTTCCATCTTTTGCGCCTGCCGGAGCTGCTGCTCCAGGGTGCGATGCTCGCTGACGTCCTCAGCGAAGAGCTCAAAAAAGACAGCATTATCTTCGTCACGAATGGTGCGTCCGGAAAGACGTACGGTTACCGTGCCACGGTTCTTGCGGATCCAATCCGAAGACAACCCATGGAATTGACGCTCGGCACGAAAGTGATCGGCGATGGTGAACCACTGTTGAGGATCAGCATGCAGAGTCACCAGGTTGTGCCCCACCAACTCTGCCTCTGAAGCATAGCCGAGGAGACTGACCAGGGCAGGATTGGCGCTAAGTAGCACCCCGTCGGCGTCACAACGGCAAATACCATAAGGGGCGTTGGTCACTAACGAACGGAAGTTGACCTCGGAGCGGCGCAGGCCTTCCTGGGCCGAACGCAGTGCGGCGTTGAAGGAGCAAATCAGCACCGCCACGAAAACAAACAATATGAGATGTATGATGGCGTTGCGATATTCGGATGGCGACCGTCCCGCAGCCAGTGAGAAATAGGCGCTTACGGTGAGGGCGAACGAGGTCGCAACCAGGCCAGGCTTCCAGCCGCCATACCAGGCGCTGACCATGATGGCGACCGCGAATACTACCAAGCGGCTTTCCACCACGTCGGAAAGCATCCAGGCCGGTATCAGAGCAAGGGTAATGCTGAGGATGGCGACGCCATACCGGAGGATGGGCGCCCGAGCCGGGGGAATGTAGCGCGCGCGTAGAAGGGGGAGCTTCAATCGCATGCAGTCCAAATCTAGTTCCACAATGGGAACTGTGCGAGTTACGGGAGTACATGGTTTTGACGATGTGACGCTAGAGAGACATTGGCCAGGAGGACATGGTTAGCATATATGAACATCGGCCTTTTCAGCGGAACATTTGACCCCATTCATCGTGGCCACCTGGCTCTGGCGCAAGCGGCGCAGGAACGTTTTTCCCTGGGACGCATCTACTTTGTGCCGACGGGGAATCCGCCACACAAAAAGCAGCCACTGGCGGCGTTTGCTGATCGCTATGCCATGGTGGTGCTGGCGACCATGGGGGAGAAGATGTTTGTTCCGTCGCTTCTCGAAGCGCCTGCGCTGTCGGCTTCCGGAAAAAAGGGCGCGCCAGTGCCAGAGGTGAATTACAGCATCGATACGGTCCAGCGGATGAAGTCCGTGTTAAAGAAGGCCGACCAACTGTTTTTCCTGATTGGCATCGACGCTTTTAACGACATAGCGAAGTGGCACCAGGCAGAAGCGCTATTTCGAGAATGTCCGTTCATTGTGGCCAGTCGTCCGGGATATTCCTTGGCCGATGTAGCCAACGCTTTGCCAGAGCGGCTGCGCCCGAAAGCGGCGGTGACCAAACCATTCGCGAAACAGCCGGCTAAGGGAGACTTGATGTTGCCGGGAGTGACGGTGCACCTGCTCGACGGCGTGCAGCAGAACGTTTCCGCGACAGCAATCCGGGAGGCGGTCAGCGGCAAGAAATCGCTGGCTAAGTTTGTGGAACCAGCGGTTGGGGAGTACATCAGGAAGATGGGGTTATACGGCGGGCGATAGCGTCGAGTCTTTGGCGTGGTGACAGCCATTAAAATGCTACACTTCTCAACCGTCGGCAACACCCTAGTCTCGCTCCCCCTTTGTTCCCGATAGTTCGTCCCCGGTGGAGGTCGTTAATGCGATCCAAAGTATTTCTCCGGTTTGCGCGAATGTTCGTTGTTGCTGCATTGGCTGTGCCAGCACCAAATAACGCGTTGGCGGCGAGTTACAAGGTGTTACATAGCTTCAACTCCGGGAACTTCAGCCCCACTTCCGGCTTGGTCACCGACTCGCGGGGAAATGCTTACGGCACGACCTACCCGTACAACGGGGATCTCACGAATTCGGGCACCGTTTACGAGATTTCACCGACCACCGGATATCACCTCCTTTTCAGGTTCAGTCACAAAGGTGCGACCGGGTGGTACCCACAAGGGAACTTGGTGCTCGACTCGGTTGGAAATTTATATGGCACGACTATTTATGGAGGAGTGAGCCAGTCAGCATGTGCGACCACGGGATGCGGCGTAGTCTTCAAGCTGTCGCCGTCCTCAAACGGCGACCAATGGACCGAAACCGTGCTTTATAACTTTTGCTCTGCCGCGAATTGCGCTGACGGCGCGAATCCTCAAGCGGGAGTTATCTTCGACTCCGCCGGGAATCTCTACGGCACCACGAAGACGGGCGGTAACCTTGGTTGCCAAGACGCGGGGCCCGGATGCGGGACTGTCTTTGAGTTGGAGTCTTCACAATCGGGGTGGACGGAGAGCGTACTTTACGCCTTTACTGGCACCAGCAGCGATGGAACCTGGCCCTTGGGTAACCTTGTTTTCGATGGTGTTGGGAATCTCTACGGCACCGTTCAGCCTCCCGGCCCGCAAAAAGGTGGCTCAGTTTTCGAGTTGTCTCCGTTCGGTGGAAACTGGATGTTTAGCGTGGTTTACGCATTTGACGGATTGAGTGGAAGTAAAGACGGAAGCGACCCGGTGGCAGGCTTGATATCTGATGCCGCCGGAAATCTGTACGGGACGACTTTCGCTGGTGGAAAATTCGGTTTAGGCACGGCCTTCGAGTTGACACCGAACGGGGGAAGAAGCTGGGTCGAGACTATCCTTCACAATTTTGCTGGCGGGAGTGACGGTTCAGAGCCCGAATCCAGCTTAGTCATCGATTCCGCAGGAAGCCTTTACGGCACAACCCTGTTAGGTGGCGCTGCGCCTGGTCTAGGAACTGTGTTTAAACTGGCGAGATCAGGAGGACACTGGACGGAAAGCCTGTTTCGCTTTCCCCAAAACGGCGATCTCGGGTACGAGCCAGCCTCACCCGTGACCCTCGATCCAGACGATAACGTATACGGCACAACCGTCGCCGGTGGGCGAAACAACGACGGAGTCGTGTTCAGGATCACCCAGTAAGGCCCTGCCAAGCAACCCTCGCGCGGCGGCTCTCAGCAGGTACAATAGTTGAGGAGACAACGAAATGTCCCACCCGAACATTACATGAAGAAATCCAGCCTGAAAAGCCAAGTCGCCGAAGCAATTACCGCCTGCCAGGACAAGAAGGCGGACGAAATCACAATTTTGGAGCTGGAAAAGGGATCGGGAGCGTTCACCGACTATTTCGTCGTGTGCAACGGCAGCAACCCGCGCCAGGTGCAGGCGATTGCCGACGAAGTGGAACTCCGGCTAAAGAAAGCTGGAATGCACCCCAACAATATTGAAGGCTACAAACAGGCGGAATGGGTGCTGATCGATTACTTCGATTTCGTGGTGCATGTATTCTCGGAGAAGGCGCGCCGGTTCTATGATCTGGAACGGCTGTGGAAGTCGGCAAAGAAGTTGGAGCCGGCGGAGTTGATGGGGCGGGCAAAAAGCAAACGCGCGCCGGCGCGGAATTTGGCTCGCAAGGGAGCCTAGATTAACACGGTTTCGATCTTTCCTATGAATTCCTCTAGTAAACCGGACTGGGGTTCTTCTTATCGGCTGATCGCCGCCGATAAATGGAAGGCCAAGTCGGCCGCTATGGGGCGGGACGTCACACAAGCGCTGGTGGACTATGCACAGCCCCGCGCGGGCATGAAGGTCTTGGACCTGGCCAGCGGCACGGGCGAGCCTGCAATCAGCCTGGCTTCGCGGGTTGAGCCGGGCGGACAGGTCACGGCTTTAGATCTCAGCGCCGAGCTTCTGGAGATTGCCGCTGAGCGGGCGCGCGAGCGGAAGCTAACGAATCTTACAATCAAGCAAGCAGACGCACACGAACTTCCTTTTCCTGACAATAGCTTTGATCTGGTCACCTCGCGATTCGGGGTGATGTTCTTTGAAACGAAGGCACTGCAAGAGGCGCTTCGCGTGCTGAAAAAGGGGGCCCCCGCATGTTTCTTGGCCTGGGGACCGTTCGAGCAGCCCTTTTGGTTGAGCATGATGGGTGTGGCGCATAAATATGCGGGTGGGGAGCGGACGCCGCCGGGGCAATATCCTTGCCGCTACGGACAGCCGGGCAGCCTTTCGGCCGCGCTTCGCGAAGCTGGGTTTCAGCAGATTGAAGAAGCCACGAAGACATTGCCCTGGACCTGGCCCGGTCCCGCGGAGGAAGTTTGGGAACAGGCGCAGGTAATGTCGACGCCCTTCTTGCCCATGATCAAGCGGGTTCCGGCGGAGAAATGGGAGCAAATGAATCGCGAGGTGCTGGAGTCGTTGGCGCGATATGCTGACGGCGGAAGCATAAAGTTTGGCGCGACGGTCGTGCTGGCTTCGGGGACTAAAACCTAAACCACAGAGGGCACTAAGAAACACAAGGGAAACCAAAATCACTCTGTGTTCCTCTGTGCCCGCTGTGGTTAAATCCTTTTCGTGAAACTCAAGATTGCATGGATCGGCAAGACCAAGGCGACCGCGATCCAGTCATTGACCGATGAATACCTGAAACGGCTGAAGCACTACGCCGAAGTCGAAGGCGTCGGTTTAAAAGATGAAGCCAGTCTTTTAAAGCTGTGCAATCCGGGAGCGCGTCCCGTCAGGCATTCGCTGGTGCTGCTGGACAGCCGTGGCAAGCGGTTTTCCTCCGAAGAGTTCGCCAAATGGCTTGGGGAATATCAAGACCGCAATTCATCTCCGTTGTTGTTCGCCATCGGCGCGGCGGATGGTTTCAGCGACGAAGCCCGGCGGTCTGCAACTCTGGTGCTGTCACTGGGTAAAATGACCCTGGCACATGAGTTGGCGCGGATAGTCTTGTTAGAACAGTTGTATCGCGCATTCACCATCCTAAAGGGGCATCCCTACCACCTGGGGCACTGATGGCCCCGAACAGGTACAATCGAGATTCACCTACAATGACGGACGTTCGCCGTGGTTTGATCATCGTCAATACCGGTCCTGGCAAGGGCAAGACCACGGCTGCGATGGGTACTGCGTTAAGAGCTGTCGGCCAGGGCATGCGGGTGCTGATGCTCCAGTTTCTGAAAGGCTCATGGCATTACGGCGAACTCGACGCGGTGCAGGCCTTCGGCGACAAGTTCATTATGAAGCAACTGGGCCGCGGCTTTGTAAAGGTGGGCACGGAAAAGCCAGATCCGGAAGACGTTCGCATGGTGGAGGAAGCCTGGGCCGAGAGCGAGCAGGCGATTCAGTCGGGAACATGGGATTTGGTCGTGCTCGACGAGATCAATTACGCCATCAGCTATGGCATGCTCGATCCGGCTAAGGTAGTCGAAAGCCTCAAGAAAAAGCCGGAAATGGTGCATGTGATCTTGACGGGGAGGAACGCCCATCCGACAATTGTCGAACTGGCAGATACCGTGACCGAAATGCGCCAGGTAAAGCACGCCTACGAGAAGGGCGTGATGGCGCAGAGGGGAATTGAGTACTGAGTAGCGAACCTAGTTCCGATTTCACTCGGTACTCGCTACTGAATACTAGCAACTAAATCATGGCCTGGTTCAAACGAGAAGCCGGCGAGCTGGACACCTCGGGCGAGAAGAAAGTTCGCACCGAGGGGTTGTGGGTGAAGTGTGAGGGCTGCCGGCAGATCATCTGGAAAAAGGATCTGGAAGACAACCTCCAGGTTTGCCCCAAGTGTGACAAGCACTTCCGCATCGACGCTCGCACCCGGCTGGCGCTGCTCCTGGATGGCGATCAGTACGACACCTTTGCCGACAACCTGAGCTCAACCGATCCTTTGCAATTCTCCGACTTGAAGCCCTACTCCTCGCGCCTGGAAGTCGCGCAGACGGAAACCGGGCTCACGGATGCCGTCATTAATGCTCGCGGCAAGCTCAACGGAAAGCCAGTGATCGTCAGCTCCATGGAATATGCTTTCATCGGCGGCAGTATGGGGGCGGTGGTAGGTGAGGTGATCACGCGGGCCGTCGAAGAGGCGCAGAAGACCAGAACGCCGCTCATCATTGTTTCGGCTTCCGGCGGGGCGCGCATGATGGAAGGCGTGGTCAGCCTGATGCAGTTGGCAAAGATTTCCGCAGCTCTGGCCAGGTTGGATGAGGCTCGGGTGCCGTATATCTCAGTGCTGACTGATCCCACAACCGGCGGCGTGACTGCGTCGTTCGCGATGTTGGGTGACCTCAACGTTGCCGAACCGGGGGCACTCATCGGGTTCGCGGGTCCGCGCGTGATTGAGCAAACTATTCGGCAAAAGCTGCCAGCGGGTTTCCAGCGCAGCGAATTTCTGCTGGAACACGGCATGCTCGATGCGGTAGTGTCGCGCAAAGATCTGAAGTCGTACATCGGGCGCGCCCTCGACTTTATGGCAGCGTAGCTATCAGCTCTCAGCCGTCGGCTTTCAGCCAACCCTAGTTCTGCCCCGTTCGGCGGCCCGTGATCCGCTTCTAATTCAACCTTCTGGAAAGTCCGAAGCCGGTACCTGAAACTGGTAATCTGAAAGCTGATGGCTGGAAGCTGTTCCATGTCCTATGAAACCGCAGTTGCGCGCATGTATGCGTTGGGCCACGAACTAGCCCAGACTCCCTCCCGTAAGTTCGACCTGGCGCATATGCGCGCGCTGCTGGGTGCGTTGAATCACCCGGAACGGAGATTCCCCAGCGTGTTGATTGCAGGCACGAACGGCAAGGGATCGACAGCGGCCACGCTGGCTTCAATCCTTCGAGCATCGCGATTGCGTACCGGACTGTACACTTCGCCCCACCTGGTGCGGATCAATGAGCGAATTCGGATCGACGGCAACGAAATTCGCGACGACGAGTTTGCCTTGCTCCACGACCTAGTGGATCGCACGGCGGAACGCCTGGTCGAAGAGGGCGAATTGCCGTGGCATCCCAGTTTCTTTGAGATGCTGACCGGCATTGCCTTCGAGTACTTTGCGCAGAACAAAGTGGACATCGCAGTGTTGGAAGTAGGCATGGGCGGTCGGTTGGACGCCACCAACGTGGTTGAGCCCCGGGTCAGCGTGATTACCGACATTTCGCTTGATCACCAGAATTTCCTCGGGAACACGGTGATGGAGATCGCGCGCGAAAAGGCGGGAATCATCCGGCGTGGCGGTGTGGTGGTGACGCTGCCGCAGCAGCCGCAAGCCAACGATGTAATTGGCAACGCCATCCTAGATTTGGAGGCCCAGGGAGTAAGCGCCGTGCCCTATGTGCCGCCGGTGAGCCCGGGGAGTGTGGAATATCTGGTCCCAGCGATACATAAGCTCCGCTATCCGCTGCAGGTCATGGACAAGCAGATCCTGGTAGAAACGCCGCTGATCGGGCGGCATCAGTTAAGAAATGTCGCTCTCGCTATTGCGACGGCGGTGGAACTGGCTAAACATGGCTTCGCCATCACGCCAGAGTCGATCGAACGCGGGATTCGTGAGACGCATTGGCCGGGACGTTTCCAGGTTGTATGTGCCAGCGATAACTCTCTGGAATATGTTTTCGATGTGGCACACAATCCGGCAGGGGCGTGGGCACTGCGTTCTACGCTCTCCACTTGCTACGAAGACCGGCAGCTTACGTTTGTGTTTGGGGCGATGCGCGATAAAGCGATTGCCGAGATGACTGAAATTCTTTTTCCATTGGCAGAGCGGGTTATCGTTACCCCGGCGGACAACCCGCGATCGGCTACGGCGGAAGATATTCGGCACGCGGCCGCCCGCACTTCGACCGAAATTGAGGCAGCGCCAGATGTTGCCTCAGCCTTGGAGCGAGCCAGTTTTCTTGCGGGCACGCGCGGGGTGGTGGTTATTACAGGTTCCATATACATTGTGGGAGAGGCTATGCGGCTGCTACGGGTGAGGGTCTGAGTGCCGGAATTGAACACCTCCGTGGATAGCGAAACCAACACCGATAACGGTGATCGGAGATCGCTGTCTTCCAGGGCGCGGGCTACAACGGTCTCGGATGAACGAAAATACGGTTGGGCGAGCCGCCTGCGTTCGTATCTAATTTTTGATCCACTCATCTGGGCTTATACGGTCGTCCTAGGTCCTATTTCAGTTCCCGCGTCTTGGTTCGGCAACCGAGAACGCATCCTGCACAGTTTTGCACGTTTATGGACCAAGTGCATCATGGCGACGATCGCTTCTCCCGTGAGAGTGACGGGGCTGGACAAGATCGACACTTCAAAGACCTACGTCTACGCCGTGACCCATGCCTCAGCGCTGGATATTCCTGTTCTCTTCGCTAATCTTCCATTTCAATTCCGCATCGTCTTCAAAAAGGAACTGCTGTCCTATCCTCTGATCGGTGGGTACCTGAAGCGATCGGGACAGGTCTGCATCAATCAGCAGACCCCCACGCGTTCGATTGCCGATATTCGCTCTGCCGTGAAGAGCCTGAAAGCAGGCATGCCGCTGGTGATTTTCCCCGAGGGTGGCCGCACTCCAGATGGCGAGATAAAGCCGTTTCTGCCGGGAGCCTTCTACCTGGCGATCAAAGCACAGGTGGACATTGTGCCCATCGCGCTGGTCGGAACTTATGAGTTGCTGCCCATGAACACCTACCACATCAAGAGTCGTCCGCTCGAGATGCGAGTGGGTGAGCCTATTTCAACTGCCAGCTATGGACCGCGCGAGATGGAACAGTTGTCAGCGAGAGTGAAGAAGGCGATGGAAGACTTGTACTACTCCTAAGTGGCAGTGCGTCTCTAAACAACAACCTCCGGAGTGGCTTCAAGCAGGCTTCGCGTGTAGGAATCCTGCGGCTGCATGGTGATCTGCTGGGTTGTCCCAATCTCCACAATTTTGCCGCGATACATCACGGCAATCCGTGTGGCCAGGTAGCGGACCACCGGCATGGAATGCGAGACGAACAGGTAAGTCAGGCCAAATTCGCGTTGCAATTGAGCCATCAGATTTACGATTTGGGCTCCGACACTGACATCGAGGGCGGAGACGGGTTCGTCGGCGACGATGAATTTGGGGCGCAAGGCCAACGCCCGGGCAATGCCGATTCTCTGTCGTTGTCCGCCGCTGAATTCGTGGGGAAAGCGGTGCATGGCCGATTGGTCGAGGCCGACCACTCGCAGCAGTTCCTCGACTCGCTGGCGGCGAACTGGGGCGCTTATCGATTCGTGGATGAGTAAAGGCTCGACAATCACGTCTTCCACTCGCATCCGAGGATCGAGCGATCCGAAGGGATCTTGAAAGATGATCTGCATATCGCGGCGGAGGCGCCGCATTTCCGAGGAATTGGCGGCCAGAAGATCGCAACCTTCGAACGCGATGCTGCCCGAGGTAGGCTCGATCAGGCGGAGAATCAAGCGTCCGAGGGTGCTCTTGCCCGATCCCGATTCGCCGACCAAGCCCAAAGTTTCTCCGGCCTCGATGTCGAAGGAAACATCGTCAACTGCTCGGACCTCGCCCTTGGCGCTGCCGCCGAAAACGGATTCTCCAAGCGGGAAGACTTTCGTCAGATTACGAATTTCGAGCAGGCGCATCAGCTTCCTTTATTCCATATTCTAGAATATGGAATACGCTTACCTTGCCGCAATCAGTGGTACTGCCAGCAATGCCGCGAACATGCCTACGACCTTCCAGCGGGTGAAGTGCTCTTTGAGGACCAGGCGTGCGAGCAACACCGTGATCGCGGGATAAAGCGAACTGATGACGACGGCTACGTCGAGACGCCCAGTCTGAGTGGCACGAATGAATAGGACGCTGCCGGAGATGTCGAGAACTCCAGCTACCAAGGCCCAGCCAAACCCTTGAGGAGTGATTTGGCGGTGGCGTCCCAAGACCACGATTGTTCCTGTGAGTGCAACCGCGGCTATGCGGGATACGGCGGCCAGCCAGACTGCGGAGTCGTTTCCGGCCTGTTTTATGAAAAGGTAGAAGCCAGCGAAGGCGATGCCCGCGAAAACAGCGGTACCGATTCCCTGGGGACGGCTGCCGTCTTCAGGCCGGGAAATCAGCCAGATTCCGGCCGCCGCAAGCCCAAAGCCCACAACCTGTACGACGTGTGGAATGCCTTCGATGAATAAGCCGAACACAGTGGGAATGGCGGCGCTGAGCACTGCTGCCACTGGCGCGGTCAGGCCCATTCTTCCTGACGCCAGCGCACGATAGAAAATGGCCAGACCTGCGCCGCCTGACAATCCTGCGGCCAGAGCCCAGAAGATGCCGGCGCGCGACGGAAACGGAGAATTCCCGGCAAGAGCAACTCCCAACATCAGGAGCAGTCCAGTCGCGTGAACGATGCTGGTGAATACGAATGAGTTTGAACGGCGAGAAGCGTATCCACCGAGAAAATCACTTGTGCCCCATACGAAAACCGCCCCCAGACTAAAACCAACGGGCAGGATTTGTGGGGGCGGGACCATGAGAAGTACTTGAGATTAACACGGCAAATGGTGTGGTTAATCTTCCGTCTACGATGCGGACCTGGATGCCGAGGCCGTTTCGGGAACTCCGGCAGCCAGTTCTTCGAGAAGCTTGTACAACAGAGAGAGTACTTCCGCGGGAGCCGTGGCTTTCAAAACAAACTTGAGTGTGCCATCGGGACTGAACTGCGCGCCTCGTTGAGAAGATACGAAGCGCGCCAGCTTCTCGGGATCAATCCCCGCGTTCTCGCGGAACTTGATGGTCATGAGATCTCGTTTGCGCTCGATTGCGGTTACACCAACGCGAACCGCGAGCAATTTGAGCGACGCGTATTCCAGCAAGTTGCGCACGGCTGGCGGCGGCTCCCCATAGCGGTCCTGGAGCTCAGCCCCAACATCCGCCAATTGCGATTCGGTTTCCACCCCGGCAACGCGCTTGTACATCCGCAATCGCTGATTCTCTTCTGGAATATATTCGAAGGGAATGCGGATGTTGAGACCGAGGTTGATCTGGATGGAAGCTTCTTCGACTGCGGACTCGCCTTTCATCTCACGCACGGCGCGATCCAGCATCTGGGTGTAAAGCTCGAATCCGATGGCTTCGATGTGCCCGCTCTGTTCGCCGCCCAACAGATTACCGGCGCCGCGAAGCTCGAGATCAAGAGCGGCAATCTTGAATCCGGCGCCCAAGTCGGAGAATTCTTTTAGCGCCGCCAGGCGCCGCCGGGCAATGGGGGTGAGTTCAACGTCCGCCGGGATGAGCAAGTAGGCGTAAGCGCGCCGGTTGGAGCGTCCCACACGACCGCGCAGCTGGTAGAGTTCAGACAATCCAAAGCGGTCGGCACGGTTGATGACGATCGTGTTGCAGAGTGGAATATCAAGGCCATTTTCGATGATGGTCGTCGCCACCAGAATGTCCGCCTCGTGATGCATGAATTTCAGCATCACTTTCTCGAGCTCACCTTCCGACATCTGGCCGTGTCCGACGATGATGCGGGCCTTCGGCACCAAGGCTTGCAGCTTGGCAGCGATCTCCCAGATGCTTTCCACGCGGTTGTGGACGAAATACACCTGGCCGCCGCGCGCGAGTTCCTGCTCAAGCGACGACTGAATCAGCTTTTCGTCCCAACTGGCGACAACGGTCTGGATGGCGATGCGATCTTTGGGCGGTGTCTCAATCACACTCATGTCGCGCAGACCGACTAGCGACATGTGCAGTGTGCGCGGAATCGGCGTGGCTGACATGGTGAGGACGTCAACTTCCTTGCGCATCTGCTTCAGGCGCTCTTTGTGGCGCACTCCGAAGCGCTGTTCTTCGTCCACCACCAGCAGTCCGAGGTCGGGAAACTTTATGTCCTTGGACAGCAGGCGGTGCGTGCCGATGAGGATGTCGATCTTTCCCGCCTCAACTCTTTGCAAAATATCTTTCTGCTGTTTGGCACTGCGGAAGCGGCTGATCATCTCGATGCTGACGGGAAAAGCGGCGAAGCGTTGCTTGAAAGTTTCGAAATGTTGGAAGGCGAGCACGGTGGTCGGCGCGAGGACAGCCACCTGTTTGTTGTCATTGACCGCCTTGAAAGCCGCGCGCATGGCGATTTCTGTCTTGCCATAGCCGACATCACCACACAAGAGCCGGTCCATGGGCTGCGAAGACTCCATGTCGCGTTTTACGTCGACAATCGCCATGTCCTGATCTTCGGTTTCGCTGAACTCGAACGAGTCTTCGAACTCGCGCATGAACTGGCCGTCGGTAGAGAAGGCGTAGCCTTTGGCCGCTCTGCGCTCCGCGTAGAGCTTGAGCAGTTCGTCGGCCATGTCCTTCATGGCCTTTTTCACCCGCGCTTTGGTCTTGGCCCAGGCGGGAGTGCCGAGGTGGTTCAGCGCCGGCTTGGCCCCTTCAGACGACCGATATTTCTGGATCAGATCAAGTCGCGTGAGCGGCACATACAAGCGCGCGCCTTCGGCATACTCGAGCAGCATGAATTCAGCATTGCCGTCGCCTTGATTGATTTCCTTCAATCCCTGATATTGCCCGATGCCATGTTCGACGTGGACCACGTAATCGCCGACCTGGAGGTCGCGGAAGTCCGAAAGAAATGCCGAAGTCTTGGATTTCGATCGCTGCGGCCGGGAGATCACAGCGTCAGATTCGTCAAACAGATCACGAGCGCCGAAGACGGCAAGATGCGCGTCGGGAAGCACGACGCCGTCCGGTATATAGGCTTTGGCCAGAGTTGAGGTGTAGATCTCACCAGCAAAATACGCGGTCTCGTCGGCGTAGCTCTCACCGCCACGGGTGCGGCTGCCCAGGCGGAAAGAAACGCTGTTCTCGCTGAACAGGTCGGCCAGGCGCTCAACTTCTCCAATGTTGGGGACAGCAATGAGCACGCGGTTCTGCTCCGCGACCTGCTTCTTGGCGTCCTCCAGCATCGCATTGACCGAGCCATGGAAACGCGGCGCGGGCTGAGAGTGAAAGCTAATTGATTCGGCACGTCCAGGCCGCGTGACTTCGAGATGCTCGACGTCGGCTCCGGGAAGACCAGAGAGTTTTTCCCACCAATTTTCCGGGGGAAGGTACAGGTCAGCTGGCTGCACCAGCTTGCCTATTCCGCTGCGTTCGTGGGCTTCTTCGATTCGCGTCCAAACTTGATCGAATTCGTTACGTAGGCTGTCGGGTTCGTCGGCAAGCACCGCAGCCCGGGGCATCAGTTCGAATACGGTGCGATCGGCGCCGGCGACCGGCGCATAGAACTCCCATCCAGGAAAAACCGTGACTCCACCCGAGCGTACGGCTTGTTCCACAACCTCCTCCGCGCCGGTGATGCGCCTGCCGGAAAGGCGCGCATGAATTGCACCCAACAGTTCCTCGGTGACCGGAGTCTCGCTCAGCGGGAGCAGCAACGCTTCGTCGACGGGCGTGGAAGAACGCTGGGTCGCGGGATCGAACTTGCGGATGGATTCGACTTCATCACCAAAGAATTCGATGCGCAGTGGCCGGTCGGCCTCGGGCGAATAGACGTCTAGAATGCCCCCCCGCGAGGCATACTCGCCGGGCATTTCTACCACATCTGTGGCGCTGTAACCGACCGTGTTGAGATGAGCCAGCAGAGGATCAATGTCTAGCGTCTCGCTGCGGCGGATGACGCGCGCCAGGTCGGCATAGTATTCAGCGGATCGCAGACGAAGCGCCGCGGAAGCCACCGGTACGACCAGGATCGAGACCGCTCCAGAGGCGATCTTCCAAAGAGCGACAGCACGTTCTTCTTGAATTTCAGGGTGCGGGGAAAGATTCTGAAAGGGCAGAACGTCGCGCGTGGGCAGGGAGACGATGGAGTCAGGATCGTTGCCGCCGGTCAGGTCGTGGAAGGCTTGCAGTACCGGTACCATATCTTCAGCGGTGCGATTGTCAGAGACAACCACGATAAGCGGACGCCCGGTGGCGCGTTGCCACAGAACCAGAAACAGGGTCTTAGCGGTGGGAGTGAGCCCAGAGACACTTAGCCGCCCCGTGCCCTCTCGGAGGTGGGAGGCAACACGCGCAAAGGCGGGCAATTTTTCTACGTCCGCGAACAGATCGCGAACGAAGGGGAGAACCATCGTTCTTTGATTTTAGCAGGAGGATACAGAGGTGACGACTTGAGGATATACTCTCGCCGACTACGACCCGGATGATCATCCCGTTCCAACAAAGACGGCATCGAATCGTGCTAGTCCTCGCGTTCGTGGCTGCGCTCATCGCAGCTGCGATGGCTGCACTCCATGTGGGTGCCCATTTCCGCGCGGCGGCGCTTCTGCTGCGAGTACAGAACCCGCAAAACCCGGGAGTGCTGGCGACTATTACAGCCGATTCCGTCGAAGAATCGGCAACGGAAGTGCCGACTCCGTCGGGTTCTATTCGCGCGCGTTTGTACGTCCCCAAGGACAAACCTCGCGCTCCGGGCATGGTCATCGTACATGGCGTGCATCATCTTGGTATGGACGAGCCCCGGCTGGTCGCATTTGCCCGCGCTATCTCTTCAAGCGGTATTCGTGTCTTGACGCCCGAGCTACCGTCTCTGACTGATTATCGGGTCGACCCATCCTCCATTGATCTCATTGGATACGCGGCCCATACACTCTCTGCATCGGTGGGCCGGAAAGTTGGCGTGTTAGGGATAAGCTTCGCTGGAGGTTTGGCGTTGCTTGCAGCCGCAGATCCGAGATTTGGATCTGACATCGGTTTTGTCGTGTCGGTCGGGGCTCACGACGACCTTGAACGTGTTTCCCAATTCTTCGTGACGAATCGCATCCAGCGCCCTGATGGCACGACCCTGGAAATGCCCGCCCACGAGTACGGAGCGCTGGTTCTGACCTATTCGCATGTCGAAGATTTCTTTCCGTCTGATGACGTGCCTGCAGCGCGCGAAACACTCCGCTTGCTGCTGTGGGAAAGAGTCGAAGAATCACGAAAATGCGCGCAGCAGCTTAGTCCCGATTCCCGTCGAAAGATGGAACTGTTATTTGGGCACCATGTGGCAGCGTTCGCCAATGAACTGGAGGCGTCCATTGCCCGCCACCGCACGGAGATGTCTCCAGTTTCTCCCCACGGGCACCTCGGTTCGTTGCACGTTCCGGTATTGCTCCTGCATGGCGCGGCGGACAGCGTCATCCCGCCTACGGAACTGCTATGGCTAGCGCAGGATGTGCCGTCTAACTTCTTGACATCTGCGCTCATCAGCCCGGCAATCAGCCACGTTGACATGAAAGGAAACCCCACTCTCGCTGACACACTCCGGCTGGTGCATTTCATGGCCCAGATGCTTGAATTGACCGACGCGGCGGAGCCGGCTTTATCGCATGCCGGAAACTGAGGCTTGTTGGGTCAGCCAACGAAACCGCTGGAGTTTAGAGGATTCGGGGCAAGGGAGCTCGTCCCATGGGCTAGAAAATTATCCCCTTAGTAACGGCCGGGTCAGGCACGTAGGTCCGCCACTGCCGTTGATGCATAGTTCTGAGCCGGGGAAGGTGCGGACATCGAATCCAGCGGCGTGCATCTTGGCATTGGTCTTGGGATTCTCTTCGAGCGCCAGCAAGTGCTTGTTCCCCAGAGACAGCACATTGCACGCGAGCGTGTCGCGCTCGGAAGCATCAATCTCGACAAACTTGTAGCTGCGGGCTTTGAGCAATTCCACGGTCTCTACCGCGAGCCAGGGTAAATCCACCAATGCGGTTTGCTCGTCGAGCAAGCTGATGAGCGACATTAAGTGCAGGCACGCCGTCGGTCCCGGACCATACGGCAGCGGCGCGGTAAGTACCTCTACACCTTTAGGCGTGAGCAGGGAGCGCAATTGCGCGATGCCAGCAGGATTGGTCCGGTACCCGCTTCCGACCAACAGGGTACGCGAATTCAACCATACGATGTCGCCTGCTTCGGTCGTGCCGGGACCACGAATCTCTCCCAATACCGGTGTTCCAAGCTTCCGGTAAAGCTCGGCTTGGCGACGGGCTTCCGGCCGGCGATTCGCCTTGCCCGGGTTCATGACGATTACGCCGTAGTCAGTGGGAAGCGAAGAATCATGCGCGTAAACCGCGTCGAGCGAAAGATCGGAGGCGGGCGGAAGCTGCATAATTTCCGCGACTTCCTGCAATTGGCGACACAATTCATGATGTTGAGATTGCGCCATGCCGAAATCCGGCCGGCGAAGAAACCCCAGTTTCTGCCACTCGCTCGACTGTCCCGGCGTGTCCCAGCCGGCCGAGCGCGGGGAACACACTATCACTCGCCGCAGCGGCCCGACCATGGAATTCGCGGTGAAAGTTGCTGGCTTGGTCAAAGTTTGCAACTGTGGCTCCGTTCAGCAATCTAAATGGACATCATGGCAAAAGCAACTTGGGAAGGCGCGGTGTTGGCAGAATCGAACCATTGCGTGGAGGTGGAGGATAATCAGTATTTTCCGCCCGACGCTATTCAACAGGAGTACTTCAAACCCAGCGCAACCCACACGGTGTGTCCGTGGAAGGGGACAGCCAGCTATTACGATGTGGAAGTCAATGGGAAACGGAATAAAGACGCAGCTTGGTTTTATCCCGAGCCTAAGCGTGAGGCCAAACAGATCAAGGGCTATGTTGCATTTTGGAAAGGTGTGAAGGTAGAAAAGTAGAGTCTCCTAGAATTCTACATGTGCGCGGAAACTGGGCACGGTGACCGGGCCGCGGTCCCGGTTGTATCCGGGGTTGTTGATGTGCTGCACGCCCGGGGCGACATAGATTCCGCGCCAGACGTGAGCCGTGTAGTAGGCTTCCAAAATGTTTTCCCGCCCGTAGGTCAAGGCGCCGTCGCCAAGAAGGAAACCAAGTCCTCCATCCGCCAGGTAGGTTTGATGGTCCTTGACGATGCCGTTGGAAACGAACGCGATTCCGGCGCGATCCTGCTTCCGATGCCACTTTGCGCCATACACACCTAGGCCTTCTAGAAAGGTTTCGTCAACCTCGGTGTAAGCGAATGACTCGGTGCGTCCGTTGTCCCATCCCCACCGTGCGAATGCCACGAAGTTCGGGGAGAGATTCTGCTCAAGGTTAATTCCAAAACCATATTTCATCGTGATATGCCAGGGATGGTTCGTGATCTCTGGAACCGGTACCTGGCCTGCTTCGAACTGGGCTATGGCTTGCCGGTAAATGCCCATATTGGCATGATTGGCGTATCCGATCAGCCGAATCACGCCGGGCTTCTTTGGAAGAATGCCATGGTTCCAATCGAATTCGATATTTTCGGCGTGCGCTTCCCAAAACTTCCACACCAAGTCGATGCCGTTGGCAACCTTGGGCATCAAAGCCTCGGCAAACTTAAGGCTGAATTTCGGATCTTCATAATCGGCGACCGCTCCAACTGTGTAGCCACGCGTGTCCGCGGCGTAGTCGTAGGCGCCATTGTTGTCGACGGTCCAATTGAGGAATTGCAGGTGAGTGTCCGAGCCGGCTGAGTTCTGGTCAAAGAAATCCGGCATGCTGAACTTCCCGATCCGAAGCTCCACGCGTCGCTTGGGTAGCTCACCAAATAGCGACAAGGGATTGCGCTGGTTCTCGATCTTGTCCTGGCTGAGCGCGAACACCTTATGGAACATGGCGCGGGCCACGTATGGCGTTTTGCTCAAAAGCGGATTGCGAACGATATCCAGATTGGTGAAGCCTGCCAGACCAAACCCCTTACTGAGCGCTGCGCCCCCTGTTTCCTCGATGTCAACCAGAATCTCGGTGGAACCGTTCAAGCGGATGCCAGTGTAGAACGTCAACACGCGGGATGTGGCCTTCTGATAGTCGGGGCCCAGGCTGTGCGGACCGCTGTATTTGGCAAAGAACGAAGGATTCGTCTGGAAAATGAAGTTTGCCTGTCCCGACAACCAGAAGCGGTCATCCTTTAAGCGCGGAAACATGCTCTCCGGAGCGGCGGGCGAGGGATCAGCATCCTGGGGCGTGCTGCTGGACTGTGTGGTCGCGGAAGCATCTGGGGCTTGCGTCTGGGCGGTTGCATGCCGGACCGGAGCGAACATACATAGCGCCAAAACCAGCCGAAGGCAACCGTATCGAATCCAGCAATCGAGAAGTGCAGTAGCATCGGGCTCCTGGGACCATCCTCGCCGTGCGATTTTGAAGATGAATTTCAATTTCGATTCCGGTTTACAGCGTCTCGCAAGTTTACGCGCCTTGAGTTAACAGAATATCAACAACGCGGTCGCTAACCTCACTAAATTAGGTAGTTAACAGTAGCATATGTCATGTAGTAAACCATAGTTAACCATTGAGATGCGAAGAAGAACTGGGGAAAGCGGCGCAAATGTAGCCCAAGCACAGCCTGAGTGAATCCAGGAACATCCTTACGTTCATCGCTGTGGATCACGCAGGTAAGACGCTGGAGCACAGAGGACGCTGCCGCCAGCTCAAAAAAGTCAGGACGGCCCGGAGCCCCCCGAGGCCGTCCTTTAAGACCCTCCCGGTTAGAAGGGCGTGTAATGAGATTAAGCCTACCGGCCATGTGTTTCAGTACTGTTGCTGAATTGTAAAATTCCGGTTAATGTTTGTTACCTCTTTGGCACTGGCTGTGCCTTGCCACAGGACCTCTTTCACGTGTGTGACGATCGCTTTTAGCGGTTAACATATCTGCCAGCCATTCAAGGAGACCTATGCCCCGTAAAACGGAGATTTCTCGAGCGCTGCAGAAGCGCGCCGAAAAGCTGATTCCCGGCGGTGTTAATTCTCCGGTGCGCGCCTTCCGGGCGGTGGGCGGAGATGCGCCCTTTATGCTGCGCGGCGAAGGTTCCCGTCTGTTCGACGCCGACGGCAACGAATATATAGATTACGTCGCTTCCTGGGGACCACTTATTCTTGGGCATTCCGCGCCCGACATTCTCGACGCGGTAATCGCAGCGGCACGCAACGGCACCAGTTTCGGCACTTCTATCCCCAGCGAAGCCGATCTGGCGGAAGCTGTAATCTCAGCGTTCCCTCATATTCAGAAGATACGATTCGTCAATTCCGGCACCGAAGCGACAATGTCTGCCATCCGCCTGGCTCGTGCCTATACCAAGCGTAAATATGTGATTAAGTTTGAAGGTTGCTATCACGGTCACGCCGACGCTCTACTAGTGAAAGCCGGATCGGGTGTCGCTACGCTCGGTATCCCTGGTTCAGCAGGCGTTCCCGAGGAGTTTGCGCAATTCACGCTGGCACTTCCTTTTGGCGACCTTCATCCACTGGAACAGGCATTCAAGAAATTCAAGCACCAGATTGCCTGCGTGATTGTCGAGCCGGTGGTGGGGAACATGGGTTGCGTGCCGGCTTCAGGAGAGTATCTGGCGGCCCTGCGGTTGATGACTCGTCAAGAAAAGACGGTCCTGATTTTCGATGAAGTCATGACTGGATTTCGCGTGGCCTTCGGTGGCGCTCAGCAGCTTTACGGTATCCAGTCTGACCTGACGACACTGGGAAAAATCATCGGCGGAGGAATGCCCGTCGGAGCCTACGGAGGAGCGTCGGAGATCATGGATTTGGTCGCTCCGCTTGGTCCCATGTACCAGGCGGGGACGCTCTCGGGCAATCCCGTCACCATGTCCGCAGGCTTGGCGACATTGCGTCATCTGCGCGAACACAAGCAGAGCATCTACCCGCGTCTGGAGAAGCTGAGCGGAGAACTCGTGGCCGGGATTGCTGACGCAGCCAAAAGCGCTGGTGTGCCGCTTTGCCACAATCGCGTTGGATCGATGTTTACCTGGTTCTTCCAGCCCGGTCCGGTTACGAACTGGACTGAGGCGGCGAAATCAGACACTGAGGCTTTTGCGCGCTTCTTCCGATCCATGCTGGACGATGGAGTCTATCTACCGCCCTCGCAATTCGAAGCAGCGTTTCTCAGCACCGCACACACCGAAGAAGACATTCGGAAGACAGTGGCGGCAGCGAAACAAGCATTCACGAAGCCACATGCGCGTAGAACTAAGAACTAAACTCTGAGATCTGCCATTCCCAGCATCTCAGGGATGGTGACGATGTTGTAGCACTCAGCCTTGAAGCGGGCAAGTAGGCGATCCGTGGCCAGTACAGTCTGGGAGCGATCGGCCCCGAACTCCACGTGACTGCCGTCGTGGAGCAGAATCACATCGCCGCCACGAGCTTGCTGTCGGATCTTTCGTTCGACGTGTTGCGCCGGTTTCCCGCTCCAGTCCCACCCGGTGACGTTCCACATTACCGGCTCCAACCCCAGACTGCGTGCGATGCGCAAAGTTACAGGGCGGCGCCCACCAAAAGGAGGCCGAAACAGCCGAGAATGCTCCCCCACAGCATCGGACAACGCCAGTTCGCATTTTTGCAGTTCGGCGCGGGCCTGCTGGGTCGACGCGAAGATCAAATTGGGATGGCTAAACGTGTGGTTGCCAATTGCATGACCGGCTTGTGCAATCTCGCGTACGATGTCAGGCCGTTGTGTAACGTAGCGGCCGATCAGGAAAAATGTGGCTTGGGTATCGTGTTTAGCAAGAACCTCCAACAAACGCAGGGTATATGGATCATTAGGGCCGTCGTCGTAAGTTAGCGCAAGTTTCTTCGAGCCAGATGGCAACCCGGTAAAAGTCCGGCCATACCAATGGCCCGTTGGGGACATCGACTGATAGCCAGCGGCTGTCGCCGCCGCCAGACCTGCGGCACTCGCAAGAACCCCGAACATGTTGCGCCGATTGTACTGTGTCTCCCTAGCGAACAGCGGGGTTAACCTTTTCCTCAATTGCAAGCTGTCCGTACTCGCGTTATGCTGCCATGCGAAGCAGCGGTCCTTAAAACCCCATGGCCAAGCTTTTCGAGCTTCCCCGCTACATTGCAGTAGAAGGTCCGATACGCGTCGGAAAGAGCACGCTGGCGCGGATTCTGGCCGAACGCCTCAACGCCCAGCGGGTGACAGAAATTGAGGACAACCCGTTTTTGCGCCCTTTTTATGAAGGTGATCGAGGGGCCGGATTCCAGGCGCAATTCGCATTTCTGATCCGCCGCTTTGAGCAGCTCCAGGGACTTGACCTGGGCGCGAGCTCGCAAAAGATGGTGGTCGCTGATTTCATCTTCGAGAAAGACAAACTCTTCGCCTGTCTCAACCTGACTGACCAGGAACTCGACACCTACAATCGCTACTACAACCACTTTCGCGAGCAGCTGCCCACGCCGGATCTCGTGATTTATTTGCAGGCCACTCCCGAAGTGTTGAAAAAGCGCCTCAAGAAGAAGAATGCCCCGGGAGAAAAGGCGATCAATGAGGAATATCTGGAAGAAGTGATCAAAGCCTACGAACACTTCTTTTTTCATTACACCTCGTCGGACCTGCTGATCGTCAATACTTCTGAGATTGACTTCGTGGAGCGCAATCAGGATCTGCAGGAATTGCTGCGAAAAGTCTCCGCGCCCATCAAGGGGACGCAATATTTCCTGCCGCTGGGCAGAGAAGAGGCGGCCAGTGCGTAGGGAATCTCACGGAAATACAGTTTGGTCAATGACTTACGATGATTGCAGAGCGACCACTCTTTCGCTACTAGCAAACGCCTTGTCCTCGCGACTACAATAGCTCGAGCATTAGACAGGCTCTATCCGGCGAAGCCGGAGGGGCACTGGAGGACATTGTGAGTATCACACCGGTTGGCGAACCTCGCCAGAAAATCACTGTAGCTTCTCTTCGCGAAAAGAAACTCCAACATCAACCCATTACTTGTCTGACAGCCTATGACTATGCGACCGCGCGCTTGGTGGATGACGCCTCCATTGACATTATCCTGGTCGGCGATTCGCTCGCCCAGACCATGCTCGGCTACGAAAACACACTTTCCGTCACTGTCGATGAAATGCTGCATCACACCCGCGCTGTGCACCGGGGAGTGAAACATGCGTTTCTAATCGCTGACATGCCCTACGGCTCGTACCACGTCGGTACCGACGAAGCCGTCAAGAATGCTACCCGCTTCATCAAGGAAGGCGGCGCCGAGGCGGTGAAGGTTGAGGGCGGCGAGAAACGCGCCGACCTGATTCGCCGCATCATTGACGCCGAGATCCCAGTGGCCGGCCACATCGGACTGACGCCGCAGTCGGTGAACGTCATGAGCGGATACAAGGTGCAGGGCAAGTCACTCAGCGCCATTGAGCAGCTCATGCGGGACGCGGTGGCGCTGGATCGGGCAGGGGTCGCTTGCATTTATCTGGAAGGTATTCCGCACGAGGTGGCGGCCATGATTACGGCCGAGGTCGCGACTCCGACCATTGGCATCGGCGCCGGCCTCGATTGCGATGGTCAGGTGCTGGTGATTCACGACATTCTGAATCTGACGTTTGCTCCCCCGGCCAAATTCGTCCGTCGTTACGGCGACGCCGCGGCTCTGATTACCGATGCGGCCAGGCTTTTCGTGTCGATGTGGTGTCGCGCCAGTATCCCGCGGACAGCGAGTCGTATCATCTGCCGAGGGAAACCCAGCAGGCTCTGGAAACGGTGCTGGAGCGGAAACGCGGGATGCAGAGATAGAATTAGCGAGATGAAATGTCGCCTTTCGATTTCGCTGGCAATCAGCCTGACTGCGCTGGCGACCGGTTCCGGCTGTAGGTCTCCCGAGAAGCTCTGCCTCGCAGGTGAATCCTCTGCTTCGGATCGAAGCCCTCCCGCCCGCGGACGCCCAACAAATCAGCGCGGTGCGGGACATGAAGAACTGGAAGAATCCCTATTTGATTGTCCGAGTCGACGGGGTAGGACTGCTGATGTCGCCAACAACGAGCAGAAGATCCTGGCGCCCGATCAATTGCTGGCTGCTCTCGGCGAACTGCCAACTTCCGCGTGGCCTTACGGTCGAGTGGTGGCGGTGGCGGAAAACGCTGCGGCAGCCTCGTCTGAAGTGGACAAAGCGCGGTTGCGCCGAAACCGCGCCTTGGTTGCGGGAACGCTGGAGAGCCTTCACGTGGTCATCAATTGGATCCCTTCCGCGTGATCACCGATTGACTATGAGGATTTGCGAAAGCATCGAGCAGATGCGGAAAGCACGCGTTCTCATGCACCGGGATCAACGTGTGGGTTTTGTGCCCACCATGGGAGCGCTGCATGAGGGGCATTTGTCGTTGGTGCGTGCCGCCAGAGCACGGTGCGAGACGGTCATAGTTTCCATTTTCGTAAACCCCTTGCAGTTTGGACCTAATGAAGACCTGGCCAAGTATCCCCGTGCCCTGGAGCGGGATTGTGAGCTACTGGAGCGCGAGAAAGTGGACATTGTGTTCACGCCCTCCGTCGACGACATGTATCCGAAGAGCGCCGTCACCTACGTGACGGTTGAAGGTATGAGCGAGAAGTTGTGCGGCAGGTCGCGCCCCGGACACTTTCGCGGAGTCACTACGGTGGTTGCCAAACTTTTTCATATTGTCGAACCGGAGTTGGCATTCTTCGGGCAAAAAGACGCCGCCCAATGCGCGATCATCCGCCGCATGGTGCGTGATTTGAATTTTCCAGTCGAGATCGTCGTCGGACCAATTGTGCGTGAGCCGGATGGCCTAGCAATGAGCTCGCGCAATGCCTACCTCAACCCGCCGGAACGTAGGTCGGCGCTGGCACTCTACCGCGCACTCTCCGAGGTTAAGCAGTGTTTTGATCGGGGCGAACGCAATGCTGCCAAACTAGGCGAAGCCGGGAAGCAAGTGTTGTCGCAAGAACCAGGAGCGCGCCTGGACTATCTTGAGGTTGTCGATCCAGACACGCTCGATCCGATTCCAGAGATTCGGAGAGAGACACTTGTCGCCGTCGCAGCCTTCGTGGGTAGGACCAGACTCATCGACAACATACTGCTCTCACCCAGGTAATGCTCATGACGTGGCACCGTGATGCCGAAGCAACGCTTCAAGGCGGGCCTTCGTCGAGGCAGAGCCAGTTTGCTGCGCCAGCCAAGCCAACGATCCAGGCTCAACCTTTGCGCCGGCGTCGATAAACATCTCGATCACCGGAACATAGTCAGTCCCCGAATCTCCGTTGAAAGCAGACCAAAGCGCTTGACCGAAGGCTGTCGCGCCATAAACGTTCTTGGCATCGAGCGGCACTCCCCGTTCCAGCAGCAACTTGATCGTCGCCAGTTTTCCGCCGACCACGGCCCAGTGCAACCCAGTCAGTCCAGTGTTTGATTGCGCACGCACATCCGCACCGCGCTGTAGCAGGAAATCAACGACATCATTTCGGCCATACTCACATGCCCACAGAAAGCCTGATTCCATCTGCGCCTTTGTCGCGGTAGCTTTCAGACTGCGGTCCTCGTCGAAGAAACTCTTGACCTGATCGAGTCGTCCAACTCCAGCCGCCCCCTCGAGGTCCAATAGCGCGCCACGGTTGGCGAGAAACTCCGCAGCTTCACCGCGCCCGTTGTGCAGTGCGGAAATTACCGGGCTTGATCTACCCGGGATGCCGTCGACTGCTGCACCAGCGTCAAGCAGGGTCTCGAGCAACGCGATTTGTACACCGGCCTGCTTGGGATGGATGCTGCTAGCCACCAGACCCAGTGTGGTTCCCTTGCCGTACGTGTCTGCAACCGCGTCGACCTCAGCACCGGCACTTAACAGTATTGTCGCAATCTCGACAGCGTTCTTGGGAGACTTCTGGCGGTAATCTTCGAAGCCGTTCGCGCCAACGTAGTGAAGCAGAGTGGCCCGATGCACCCGTGTCGAACGTTGTCGAATCAATTCTGGGTTTTCACGAAGCAACCGCTTAAGTGTGAGAGCGTCGCCCGCGACAATCGCATCTGCCGCTAGTTCGAATTGTAAGACGGAAGACTTTTCGTGGGTCAGTGCTTCAATATGTTTCACGAACTTCGGCCAACTCACGAAGGCGTGTTCGCGAGCCATGACAAGTTGAGCGTCAGCTAGAGTGAACTTCCCGCTTAGAATCCCAGGATCGTTCTGTTTGCTTGAGTGATGATGGTATCGCTTGATTCGTTCAATGGCGTCGGGATCGCCTGTCTTGCAGGCCTTGAGGAGTTCTTTCGCTTGTTTGCGGTATTGTTCGAGGCTGGGGCGAGCGGGTAGATTTTTCGCATCCATACGATCTTCCTTTCGTGACTGCGCCTGGAGTCCGCCCGAGTCAGGCCAAAAGTAGGATCGTATCCTTCGAATTGTGAACCAAGGTGGGCACGGCCCTTTCCGCGGACTGGATGCGCCCTTCGCGCTGGCGACAAGCGTAAGGCTTTGCAATGGCGAAGTCAATCGCGGAGCGGTTACTCTGAAAGTACCGTTTCTTCCGGTACGTCGGTGTAGCTCTCGAACTCGAGTCTGTAGCCATCCGGGTCCAATACGGACGTGACCCACATGCCGTTACCGACAATAGGTCTCGAAGCTTGAATCCCGTGTGAGGTGACTTCGCGGTAGATTGCAAGGGCATCTTCGCATTGGAAGCAGATCGAGACGCCCACGCCCACTTTACCCTTCGGGGGGCTTATGGAACTCCTGCAGCATCAGGGCGGCGTTGCCGTGCTCAAGCCAGCACCAACGCAGCTTGCCTTCAGGGGTCCATTTCCTGGTTATCTCGAAACCCAGACCGTCGACGTAGAAGCGGACGGACTCTTCCATGCTCGATACTCTGAAAAAGGGCACGGCTTGCTTGACGTTGGCTTCGGTTTTGGTTTCGAGGTTCATGGTTGTCTCCGATGAAAACGATGGAAGTTTAGACGGCCTCAGGCCCGTTTGGTTTCAGCCTCCCGGCTTCCGTACTTCAACAATCCTCAAAGGCGGGAAAGTTCGCAGAAAGTCCAATCCAGTGCGCGATGTGATGGCTCCGGCGGCCTTGAAGGCCTTTACGTAGTCTCTGGTCTTGATGAAATCGGAAATGATCGCTATCCCACCCGGCTTCAGCACTCGGACGATTTCGCGGCAGGCTTTATCGCGTCCGGCTCTGGTGGGAATGTTGTGAATGCAAAGATTCGACAACACCACATCAAAGCTGGCATCCGGGAACTTCATTGCGGAAGCGTCACCATTCTGCACGTCGATTTTGTCGCGAACGCCCTCGAGTTCCGCGTTCTGTAACGTCTTCTCCATTGCGTTTCCAGATAGGTCTTTGGTGCTCCAGATATCGATGCCCACCGCTTTGCCGGTGGTCAGCTTCCTGGCTGCACCGATCATCAGCAGGCCGCGTCCGGTGCCGACGTCAAGCACCGATTCGTTACCCTTCCAATCCACCATGGCCAGCATGCGGTCGCGGTGAAGGAACTTGCCATGCTTGGCGTAGATGATCATCAGAACGCCCTCGACGACACAAAGAACGCCAGTTACGACTGCTCCTGACTTCCACAAGATTATGACCGGCCCGATTCGCAATACCGGAAACAGGGAACTCAGGACAAGTAACAACACCCCAATCACAAACAGATTGCGCACTACTCTGGGAGCGTCGATGCCGTAGTCGGGTTTGGTGGGAGTCTGGGTCATGCGGAATAAACAATAAACCACAGAGGACACCGAGGTACACAGAGGGAGACTTAGCCACGGATTTCTACACCTGAACACGGGCAAACAAAAGAGCTTGGGGCGTTACCGCAAGTTCTTCGGTCCGGAGACGAACGGATTTCCCGCGATTACATATCTCCAAGGACGCTCGGCGGCTTTGGTGACACCAATCCGCGGCGTAGCGATAACCTTCTTCACGCGAAAGCCGTCGTCAGCAATGAACAGATCGGAGTTTGCCGAGGCCAGGTCCTTCCCGTTGTCGCGCTCACGAGTGATGCCGAAAGCCTCAGCTAGGCGACCGGGGCCGCTAGTCAGGTTGCGCAAGTTGCGCATACCGTTCAGGTCCAATCCACGCGATTTGGACATCGCTTCAATTCCCACCAGCGGTTCCACGGCTCGAAAAAGGATCCCACCCGCTACGCCGTCCGGCAAACAGGAAACATTCAAGCAATAGTGATTGCCGTAAATGAAATAAACGTAGGCGTAGCCAGGAGGGCCGAACAGCACCGCATTGCGTGCGGTTTTCCCGGCAAAGGAATGAGCTGCACCGTCGTTCTTGCCAAGATACGCCTCGACTTCGACGATGCGGCCAGCCAGATACTGGCGAGGTTCATTGCGAACCAGCACTTTGCCCAGCAATTCGCGGCACACTCGCCGTGGATCGCGGTCGTAAAACTCGCGTGGCAAGGCGCTGCGCAGGCGTTCCGCCGGAATGGTCACAGCTGCCATTGATAGCCGCCCACGAATCTACGCGGCGCCTTTGGCTGCTTCCTTCAACCACGCCAGTACTTCGTCAGCGTGGCCTTCCGGTTTCACCTTGGGGAAGATGTGTTTGATCTTGCCATCCGGGCCGATGATGAACGTAGTTCGCGCCACACCCATGACCTTTTTTCCGTACATATTCTTCTCCTGAATCACGCCGTACGCGTTGCAGACTTTCTTGTCGGCATCGCCCAACAAGGTGAAGGGCAGGCCGAATTTGTCTTCAAATTTCTTCAACGCCTTGGGCTGGTCAGGAGACACGCCCAGCACCACGGCTCCTGTTTTCTCGACTTTCTTGTAGGAATCACGGAAGCTGCAGGCCTCGATGGTGCATCCTGGGGTGTCGGCCCGCGGGTAGAAATAGAGCACTACATACTTTCCCCGAAAACTCTTCAGCGAGACGCTCTCGCCATTCTGGTCAGGCAAAGTAAACTCCGGGGCTTTATCATTGATATCCATGGCTGTCTCTCCTTCTCGATCAACGTTATACCGCAGGGCTGGGTGGCTCGTCATCTCGGCCACTTTGCCTTTGATGATGGTTCCGGCCGCTTCGGCTCAAGCTATCCACGCCGCTAAGGCCAACAAAGGACCGCGTGCGCTGGGCCTGATCGAGATGACCAATGGCAAGGCCCATCTCATCCCCATTGTGATTTTGATCGATGGCCAATACTTTGATGCCAGCGCGTACAAAGCTTCTCCCGTACCCATGGCGCTGTGGGGCGGCACGGTTTACGAAGGCGTGCGCACGGGCGTTTCACAAGGACTGTTCACGGTCAAAAGTGTGCTCGAAAAGCCGGACACTCATCAGTGGATGGGGGAAGGGACCTGGCTGCCAGCCAGCGAAATTCATCCGAAATCGTCCAGCAAATCGGCTTCGGCAATTCCACGGGGAATGAACGACGACGAGGGACCGCCGGTGCTGCGGCACGCCGGAGCCAACAAGCCCAAAGCGCCAGATGCTACTTCCGCCACCCCGACGCCCCCGAGTCCGCCACCGGCGCCTCAGCCTGCGCCGCGCGAGTACCCGCACCAGCGACGCCACCGCCAGTAGACGAGACCAAGCCAACCGCGCCGTCGGTCCCCGCCCCGCCGGACAAAGATGCACCCACGCTGAAACGTGGGATTCCCGCGCCAAGGCCAGCGGAGCCATTGACGGTGACGCCTGTCGCGGCCAAGCACGGGAGTTCGGCGAAGCCAACTACTGCTTCCTTGCAGGCCCAGCAGATGTTCCCAGCGATCTCCGCGGAGGAGGGCCCCGAACCGCATCCTTATAGCTATTCTATGAAGCCGGAAGAGGAGCAACAGTACCGCAAGAAGTTGCTGGCGATGGTTGCGGATGAAGTCCGCGCCCGCGCGAAGCTGTTGGCCACGCAAACCATTCAGGCACCTGAGCCCGCGAAGAACCCCGCACCGCGGAAATCGACCGCCTCTAAACCTGCACAGTCCGACTTCGAAGATGTGCAGCTTCACGCCTTCGATCTCAACAGTAGCAATGAGCCGGTGCTGATATTAAACGCCAAGGCGAGACTTCCACAAAGTCCCAAGGAAAAAGAGGCTGGGCCGGCCTTGCAATACATCGTGACCTTGGTGGCACGGCAAGATGTCAACGCCGACTTTCACAAAGTGTTTTCGAATGTGACTGACACCAGCCACCTCGATGTTATTCCCCAGATGGAGCTGATCGATGCTGTCGATGTCGATGGAGATGGGCGCGGTGAACTGCTCTTCCGCCAGGTTTCCGATGCAGGCACTGCTTTCGTTGTATATCGCGTGATTGGGAACCAGCTCTACGCGCTGTTTCAAGGCACGCCGACCGAGTGAATCAGGCTTCTACTTGCCAGTCATCACCAGTTCGCCGTTTTCCACTTTGATTCCGTCGACGTTGTCAGGCAGTTTCATGCGGTCGCGCTGCTCGGTGAGACGTTTCTGCAAGGCATCGTTTACCAGCGAGACCGGAATGCTCAGATCGCCGACCTTAAACTCCGTGGGATCAAACGTCGCATAACCGTCTTTTGATCCCAGGTGCCCAGCCAGCGTGACGTAGACGTCTTTGCCGCCGAACTGAGTCACAAACTGGCCGCGGGCGACGTCTCCGTCAAAGTTCACCTGGTAGTCTTTTACTTCGGGCTGTCCTGGGCCAAAGACAGCATCCGCCGAAGTTGGCGCCGCGGTGGGAAGGTTCGAGCCGCGCTGCAGGCTGTTGGGGCTGAGACTGCGCGCCTGAAATCATTCCGGCGGCTTGAGCGAAAGCGGCAGTGATCTCGTCTGAACTCAAGTGCACTTCAGACGGAGCCTGACCCGCCTGTTTCGGCTGTTCGAACTGCTCGACCTTTTCCTGGAAGGACTGGGCTTTGGCAGCGGCGACTGCGGCCGGCATCGGCGGCGCAACTGGGTGCGGCTTCTTCAGCACCAGAACGATGGCAACCAGCGAACTGGCCAGCGTGGTTACGCTGATAATGCGGTCCCATTTCCACTTCTTCATAGAACCAATGTTAACGGGCGGGGCAGGACGTTCTTAGGTGACGGAAGGCATTGTCCGGCGGAGCATCCAGAGGTTGTAGAGCACCAGCCAGTTAGCTCAATCTCACCTCCGCGTTTCGGTAGTGGCTGAAATTGAATCTGTGAATTTTCTGGCTGTGCAAATCAATCAACAATAATTCAGATTCAGCCACTACCCGCGTTTCAACCCTCTAGCTTTTTTGCCAGTAGCTCATTCACCATCTGGGGATTGGCCTGCCCCTTTGAAGCCTTCATCACCTGCCCCACAAAGAAGCCGATCATAGTCTTCTTTCCGGCACGGTACTGTTCAAGCTGTTTGGGATTGCCGGCGATGATTTCGTCAATCAGCTTCTCGATGGCAGTCGCGTCGCTGATTTGTTGCGGCTTTTCCTTTTCGTAGATCGCCGGAAAATCCTGGTTGCGCTCGAAACACAGGTCATATAGGTCTTTGAGCATCTTGCCCGAAATCGTTCCGTCCTCGACCAAGTCCGCCGACAGCGCCACGCCTTTCATCGAGATGGGCGAACTCGCGATCTCCAGACCCTTAGCTTTCAGCCGCCCCATCAATTCGCTTTGTACCAGGTTAGCCACGCGCTTGGGATTCTTCGCGGCCTTGGCGGCGAGTTCGAATTCGTCTGCCAAACTCTTACGGGCGGTCAGCACTTCGGCGTCGTACTCGGTGATTCCGTAGTCGGCGACCATGCGCTTCCGCCGGGCCTCCGGCAACTCGGGCAGGCTGCGACGGATTTCCTCTTGCCACTTCGCATTCACAACCAGCGGCAACAAGTCAGGCTCGGGGAAATAGCGGTAGTCGTGCGCTTCTTCCTTGGAGCGCATGCTATAAGTCTTGCCTTCCGCGGAGTTGTAGAGCCGCGTCTCCTGCGTGATCCTGCCGCCGGACTCGAGAACGCCGATCTGGCGGCCAATTTCATATTCCAGCGCCTCGCGGATAAAACGAAAGGAATTGACGTTCTTGATTTCTGTCTTGGTGCCGAACTGCGCCTGCCCCCGTGGCCGCACGCTGACGTTGGCATCGCAACGCAGCGAGCCTTCTTCCATATTGCAATCGCTCACCCCGGTGTACAGAATGATTTCCTTCATCCGCGTGAGGTATTCGTAGGCCTCGTCAGGCGAGGTGATTTCCGGCTCACTGACGATCTCGATCAGCGGCACTCCGCTGCGGTTGAGATCGATGGCCGTTTTCTCAGCAGAATCCGGGAAGCCCTCATGCAAGCTCTTGCCGGCATCTTCCTCAAGGTGCAAGCGTGTGATGCCGATTTTCTTGGAGCCGCCGTCAGTCGTGATATCGATTGCACCAAACTCGGCCAGCGGCTTGTCATATTGCGAAATCTGGTAGCCCTTGGGAAGGTCGGGATAGAAATAATTCTTGCGAGCAAAAATCGAAGTCTGATTAACGCGGCAATTCAGCGCCATCGCCGCCAGCACCGCGAACTCAACAGCTTTCCTGTTGAGCACCGGAAGCGCGCCCGGTAGCCCCAAACATACCGGGCAAACGCTGGCGTTCGGCGGCGCGCCGAAACGAGCCGAGCAAGAGCAAAAGATCTTGGTCACCGTCAGGAGTTGAATGTGGACTTCGAGACCAATGACCGGTTCGTACTCGGCCCGAGTCGCGACTGAGATCTCTGGTGAGGTGGCCATCTACCAGAGATTATAGATGCTCGATCGGCAGCTAAGGCTTGGTGGGGGCACTCAGGTACTTCTCCAGAGGCACGTCGAAATATATCAACTCGTGACCCTTCGCATCGAGCACCCGGTTCAAATAAAAATGCGCACCCGCCAGGGGAGTCGAAATATCTGACACGTCGAAAAACATGAATCCGCATTGTGTGCTGTGAGGTTCGACGGCCTGCGCGGCGAAGCGCGAGTTTAGAATTTCATCCTGCGCGTCTTTGGCCACGCCACCCTTCTTTTTAGGCCACGGCAGCGGGCTGGATGAAGGTCCGCTGGGGGGTGCGCGCGTGATGCGCCGGAAAATATCTCCTTCGGTAGCTGGCGGAATCTTGATTCGATCTACCGTAACCAATTGGAATGAGGCCTCAGTGAGGGACACAGGCTGGTTGCTGTCATTGGTAATGACCACAAAAATTGGCATGAAACCAACGTCGCTATAGCGAACCGAGAAGATGGCGGCTTTGTCGGCCATGTCATAGGGATCAAGGCCTACCGTGATTCCCTCGTCGCTATGCTCATCGTGAGCGGGATAAGCCTTGGCCGCCTGCGGCGTCGGCATAACAAAATGCTTGCCGGCCATGCATATCGGTGTAAGCAGTAACGCAGCCGTGAGCGTCAAGCATACCCGTGAAAGATGGGAGCCGAGGTTAAGCATATTTTGAATTATAGGATGCCACCAGCGCACGAAGCGGTGCCAGCCTGGTCGATGTGCAGTTAGAATGTCCCTTCCTTCATGTATCTGCTTTACAGCGCGCTGCTGGCGGCCGGACTGCTGGTGACCCTACCTTACTGGCTGTGGCAGATGTCACGTCACGGCAAATACCATGCAGGATTGGCTGAGCGACTGGGACGGACTCCAGAGCGGTTGACGTCATGGCCGGGCCAGCCAGTGATCTGGGTTCACGCGGTTTCAGTCGGTGAAGTGCAGGCGGTCAGTGCACTGGTGGCAGAGTTGTGCCAGCGGTTCCCTCAGCATCGGGTGCTGATCTCGACCACAACCGATACTGGACAGCAACTGGCGGTCAAACATTTCGGCGAAGACAACGTCTTCTACTTCCCCATGGATTTTGGCTTCGCCATTCGTCCTTACTTGCGGTTGCTGCATCCTGAATTGGTCGTGATTGCGGAAACCGAATTCTGGCCGAACTTCCTACATCTGGCGCACGCCACTGGAACGCGAATCGCCGTCGTAAATGCGCGCATCTCAGACCGGTCTTTCCCGCGTTATCGGCGGTGGCGCATGTTGTTGGCAAGAGTCCTTCGAGTGGTTGACCTGTTCCTCGCGCAGACCGAAGAGGATGCTCGCCGTCTGCGGGCAATCGGAGCACCGGCTGAGCGAGTGCACGTAAGCGGCAACCTGAAATTCGACCTACCTCTGTCCGCGATGCCTCCTATCGTCGCCAGTTTGCGTGCCGCGCTCGGCGTTGCGGGACCGGTGATTGTCTGCGGCAGTACAGTGGAAGGTGAGGAACCGCTGCTGGTGCGAGCTTTCGCGGATATCCTGGCCAGTGATCCGCAAGCAGTCATGATCCTGGCCCCGCGCCGTCCGGAACGATTTACCGAAGTGGGACGGTTGCTGGAATCGCTGGGAATCCGTTTTTGGAAACGATCTTTGTGGGATGGGGACGCGCTCGCCGGCGGAGTTTTACTGGTGGATACGATTGGCGAACTGGCTGCGCTGTACTCTCTGGCTGATATTGCCTTCGTCGGCGGAAGCCTGGTTCCGCGCGGCGGACACAATATCATTGAGCCGGCACAACACGGCGTGGCCACTGTCGTGGGGAGGCACACCGAGAATTTTCGTGACATGGTGCGCCTGTTTCAAAGTCGCGATGCACTGCGCGTAGTTGGCCCGGCCGAGCTTCCGCTGATTTTTATGGAACTGATTTCCAACCCGGCGGCCCGAGCCGATCTCGGCCGGCGTGGAGCTGAGACTCTGCGTTCGCAAACCGGCGCAACCCAGAGGACTGCGGACGCGCTGGAGGCACTGCTCAAGCCAGAGTCGAGCCGGCCACCAGTGGGCAAAGGCGCCCGGGTTACACCATGAACCCCTTGGCTGCCATCTACGGTGCAGGCGTCAGACTGCGAAATGGACTCTACGAGCGAGGCACGCTCAAGCAGAAAAGGCTGGCCGGGCCCGTGGTCAGTGTCGGCAACCTCTCGGTCGGTGGCTCCGGCAAGACTCCCTTTGTGCTGTTGCTCGGAGAATTGTTGAAGGCTCGCGGAATAAAGTTTGATGTTCTGTCGCGCGGTTACGGCCGTCAGTCTCGTGGTGTGGCGGTGGTCGATGCTGGCGGTTCAGCTCGCGATTTCGGCGATGAACCACTGCTGATTGCCCGCCGGTTGGGCATTCCCGTGATCGTGGGTGAAGAACGGTACGAAGCGGGAGTTGTGGCTGAAAGTAAGTTTGGCCCTCAATTGCACTTGCTAGATGATGGCTTTCAGCATCGCGCTCTGGCGCGTGATTTTGACATCGTTCTGGTTACGCCCGAAGACGCGCGTGATCGCTTACTTCCCGCCGGACGCTTACGCGAACCGCTTGCTTCTCTGAGACGTGCCGATGCCGTCGTGCTCATTAGCGGCGCTTCGGCGGAGGCGTTCCCAGTGAAGGAAACCTTGGTTTGGCGTGTGCGCCGGGGCATCCTTCCAAAGAACCCGCCCAGCCGTCCCGTGGTCTTTTGCGGAATTGCCCGACCTAAGAATTTTGTGTTGCAACTGCGCACGGCGGGTGTTGAGCCGGCGGCTGAGGCCTTCTACCAGGATCATCATGCGTATGACGAGCGTGACATCCGTGACCTGTTGGCCCTCCGCGCCAAGAGCGAAGCGGATGGCTTTGTCACCACCGAGAAAGACGCCATCAATCTGGGTGGCTTGTTGGCATCTCTTGATCCGCTGGTGGTAATTCCCGTGAAGATGGAGCTGATGGACGCGGCTAACGCAGTCGATACCATGCTGCGCATGATCGCGGAACGAAGACAGCAGTCGTGAGAGAATTCATTCTGTGACGTCGTTGTCTTGGCGGTTGGTTTGTTAGACATGGCTAAGCATCCCCACGAATCCGATCGGCTGAAGAAGATCGTCGAATCGTTCCCCAACCTCACCGTCACCGTGGTCGGTGACCTGGTGGCGGATGAATTCATCTACGGAGAGATTTCTCGTGTGTCGCGCGAAGCACCGGTGCTGATCCTGAAGCATCGTGAGCGAATGGTGGTACCGGGCGGCGGAGCCAACGCGATCAGTAATCTCGCCGATCTCGGAGTCAACGTTTTGCCGGTCGGAGTGGTGGGCGATGACGAGCCTGGACGCTTGCTGATCAAGGCGTTCCGGCACAAACACATCGCTCTCACTGGCGTCTTGAAGGACAAGGCTTACACGACTGTAACCAAAACGCGCATTCTCGCGGGCATGACCCACACTGCACGGCAGCAAGTGGTGCGTGTCGATCGCGAGCCCGAGGCCGAGCCGACGCCTCATTTGAAGCGCGAGCTGATTCTTGCCGCGCGCCAGTACGCCCGAGTTTCCGATGCCATGCTGATCTCAGATTATGGATACGGAGCCGCGAGCCCCGCGATCTTGAATGCGATCCGCGAACGCGGCAGGTTAGATCGTATACCGGTAATTCTCGATTCGCGTTACCGCATGTTGCAGTATTCCGGCGTTGCCGCTGCTACGCCCAATGAGCCTGAAGTGGAAGTGGCTCTGGGCACTAGAATCGGAAACGATTGGCAGCGATTGTGCGTGGCTGGCGAGGAGATCCTCTCGCGCATGAAACTGCAATCGCTAGTCATCACGCGCGGTCGCGATGGCATGGTCGCATTCTCGGGCAAGCACAAGCCGCTCGATATCCCCATCTTCGGTTCCGACCAGGTCGCCGATGTGACCGGCGCCGGGGACACCGTGATCGCTACCTTTACCGCTGCTTTTGCTGCTGGCGCCAGTACCGAGGAAGCCGCCCAACTGGCGAATTACGCGGGGGGACTAGTAGTGATGAAGCGGGGCACCGCGACGGTTTCGCAACGAGAGTTGCTGCAAGCGATCGAACAGGCGCGGCCTGCGACGCGGCTCCACTGATCCTTAATGGCGACAAGCAAAATCCTGACGCGGGAAATGCTCAAGCGGCGTGCGGTGGAGTGGCGCGGCGGAGGCGAGTCCATCACCTTGGCCAACGGCTGCTTCGACCTGCTTCATGTGGGGCATGTGCGTTATCTGCACGCGGCCAAAGCGCTGGGCGGTCGTTTGATTGTGGCCGTCAATTCGGATGATTCCGTGCGGGCGTTGAAAGGAGACGGGCGTCCACTGATGCCCGAACGGGAACGCGCTGAAATTCTTTCCGCCTTCGAAGACGTCGACGCGGTTGTCATATTTCCCGAGCCAGACGTGCGGTCGCTGATCCGTGACATTCGCCCGAACATTCAGGCCAAAGGCACGGATTACACCGCAGACAGCGTGCCCGAACGTGACGTGGTTGCAGAATGCGGCGGTCGGGTAGAAATTGTGGGCGATCCCAAGGACCATTCCGCCAGCGAAATCATTCGCAGCCGTCTTCGGCCGCGGAAGTCTTGATTGTGAGCATGCAATCCGCGCCTGCCTCCGAGAATTCGAGTGCGTCATTGGCAATCCGGCGGCTGCTGATCGTGCGCCTCGGATCCATGGGGGACATTCTGCACGCACTACCTGCAGCTACCGCTCTGCGTAATTCGCTGCCGGAAGCCACGATCGGATGGGTGGTGGAAGAGCGCTGGGCGGAGCTGCTGTGCACGCTGCCAGCGCCGCGCTCCGGCCCACGATCGCCACGGAGACCCTTGGTTGACCAGGTTCACACCGTCGATACCAAGAAATGGCGAGAGGCGCTGTTTTCTCCTCAGACATGGGAGCGAATCGGTGCAAACCTTAGCGAACTTCACGCCCCATCGTACGAAGTTGCTGTAGATTTCCAGGGTGCCGTGCGTTCTGCATTACTGGCGAGATTGTCGAAGGCGCCCGTCGTATATGGTGCAAGACAGCCCCGCGAAAACGTGGCCAGCATGTTTTACACACGGCAAGTGATAACACAAGGAACTCATGTCGTTGAACAGGCTTTGTCACTTGCTGAGACTGTGGCCGGTCAGACGCTGGAAATTTCTGCTGCTGAACTTCCTTATGATCAGTCCACCGAGAACCAATGCGACGATCAGCTGCAACGCGCAGGAATTTCTGATTTCGTGCTACTCAATCCCGGAGCCGGATGGGGCGCCAAGCAATGGCCTGCCGAGCGTTACGGACTCGTGGCCACGCAACTGGCCAAGGATGGATTGAAGTCTTTGGTCAATTTCGGTCCCGGTGAAGAGAAGCTGGCGCAGGCGGTCGAAGCGGCCAGCGCAGGCGCGGCCGAAGCAGTTGGGTGCACACTCACAGAACTGATTTCTCTCACCCGCCGCGCGCGGCTATTGATCGGCGGCGATACTGGCCCCATGCACCTGGCAGCCGCATTGGGGATTCCGGTCGTAGCCCTATTCGGTCCAACCGACCCGGCACGCAACGGGCCTTTTGGAACCGCGAGCATCATTCTGCGGAACTCGTTGAGTCCGACCACGCACACACGTCGCGCACTGCCAGATCCGGGCCTGCTTGAAATTAGTGCTGACCAGGTAGTTGCAGCGGCGCGAGAATTGCTAAGGAGGAGGCGTCGTGGTTAGCTGGTCTAGAATCGCGCGCCGCAGTCGAGTACCGTTGGGATTCGCCGTTGCAGCGCTTTACCTCTGGCTTGCTAACCCGATACCGATATCCCTGCTGATCGGTGCTCTTTTTATCATCCCCGGTTTGCTGATTCGCGCTCTGGCCTCGGGGCACGTGCAAAAGAACGAGCGGCTGGCGACGACCGGGCCTTATGCTTACACCCGCAACCCGCTCTACCTCGGTTCGTTCGTTATGGCTTTAGGTTTTGCCTTCGCCGCCAGAAGCTGGTGGATCGTAGCAATATTTGGCGCAATGCTTGTGGCAATCTATTTGCCCGTGATCCGGTCAGAGGAAGTGTTTCTCGCCCAGCACTTTCCAGAGTTTGCTGAATATGCCCGCCGAGTTCCACCATTAGTGCCAACCCTTACTCCGTCCGTCAGGCAGCGCTGGGAGTTTTCTTGGGATTTGTATCGTAAGCATCGCGAGTACAATGCCACGATGGGCGCGGTAGCGATAATGGCAGCCCTGGTCATCAAGCTTGCATGGATTTTTCGATGACGATTGCGGGGACATCTCGCAAGCAGAAGTGAGCGTCTTAACAGGTACTGAATCGGTTGAATCGAGAATGGGGCGTTTCCTGACAGTCAAAACGGCACTGATTATGTGTGCGGTATTCTGCCTCGCGCTGTTCTTGGGGTGGCCAGCTCAGTCGCAATCGACTCAGAGCGGCCTTCCCACCATGAGCGCTGCGCCATCAGCGCAAATTCTCCCGCCGCCACGTAACTATCACCTCCCGGATGGCCAAACCTACGTATATGCAGTGGAATGGCATCTGTTCACTGCTGGAACCGCGAAGGTCACTCTGCAAACGGAGGGTGCTGAGCAACACGTAACGGCCACTGCGGTTTCTTCCGGATTTGTGAATGCGCTGTACAAAGTCAATGACCACTTCGAAGCATTTTTCGATCCTCGAAAGTTCTGCTCTCTTCGAGTATCGAAGCACTCAGAAGAAGGTGCGCGAGCGCGACAGATTGAACTACGTTTTGACTATTCCCGCGGCAAGAGTGTAGAAGACGAGAAGAACTTGAAGACCGGCGAGACCAAGCATGTTGAAAACGACGTCCCCGCGTGCGTAACGGATGTGGTCAGCGGTTTTTACTACATGTCGTCCCTGCCGCTCCAGGAAGGCAATAGCTATGTCTTCCCGGTCAACGACGGCGGCAAGACCACCGAAGTCGCCCTCCGGGTGGAGACTCGCGAGCAGGTGAAAGTCCCGGCGGGCACGTTTCAAACTCTGCGCGTAAGGGCCGAACCAACATCGGGAGCGTTGAAAGGCAAGGGTACCGTCTGGACCTGGTACACCGCGGATGGCAATCACATGCCAGTGCAGATGCGGTCCAAGCTGGGGTGGGGAACGCTATTGTTCCGGTTGCTGCGAGTCGAAAAGCAGTAGACACCACAACTGCGTCAGTTATTTTTCGCTAGCAGAGCTTTCGCCTTACTCAACTCCGGCCGGTCGGAAGCCGCTCCATTGCAGATCTTAAGTAATTGAGCGTAGTCGGTGTTAGCCTCTGTATTGTTGCCGGCCAGTTCGGCCGCGTGCGCGGCTCCGTATAGACCGTCAAAGCGATTGGGATTAAACTTCAAGTCGCTCTCATATTCTGCCAGCGCTTGCGCTGGCTGGTTCATATCGGTCAACATATCGGCCAGCATTTCGCGGGCGGGAATCGCCAGCGGCTCATCCCCTTCGGCTTCCTGCTTTTCCGCAACTGTGCGAAGAGTTTTTAGACCTTGGTCGTGATTTCCTTCAGCGTAGGCCAGCCAGGCTTCGGCCTCTTTCCGGTCAGTGTCCACATAGTCGACGAATTCGGTTTTCTTTTGCTTCGCTAAAGTTCTGCGGATGCTCACGATTTCTGCGATATCCGTGCGCGCCTCCGCGGGATTTCCGCTGCGGGCTGCACCAATGGCACGGGCCCAATACGTGATCGCATTGTCACCTATGCTGGCCCCCGGAACGAGAGGCAACGACGCGGCGTCCCGCCAGCGATGAAGTTCGAGCGCGTAGCGGGCGGAGAACACCACCAGCGAATATGTGCGGGGATCAAAATCTGATCCGTACATATTGTCTTTCATTTCCGGCATAGCTTTGACTTCGTCGATTAAACGCTGGGCGTCAGCTTCGCGGCCAGATTGCAAGTATGCATATTCCAGAAAATCCATAGCATGAAATTGATGACTCTCGCCTCCCATGTGCATAGCAGCTGTCTTGCGCGTTGCGGCGATCGAGGCCAGATTGGAATCGATATCGTCCTGCCAAAGCCCCAGGCGGGCAAAGATATGCGAAGGCATGTGCAGTGCATGGGGAGAGGCCGGAGCGATCTTGGCGTAGGCTCGGGCCGCAGCCAGACCCATTTCCGCTAACTGTGGGCTGTCATAACTGTGAATAATGTAGTGTGCAATTCCCGGATGATTTGGCTCTTGCCCGAAAAGCTTTTCCAGGATCGCGCCCGCTTTCTTTTGATTGGCAAAAGTCGTGTCCCGGTCAGGTGCTGAGGCCAGCAAGGCAAGCGCATAGAAAGCCGCTCCTTCGCGGTCCTCAGGATGGCGCCGATAGTTCGTCTCCATAACTTTGGTATAGGCCACGGCCCGGTCACGATAATCGCGGCGCCTGGAGCCACCGTAGAAGGCATCGATGGCAGAGATGTACCCACGCTCGCGATCATCGGTCGAGTGCATCTTCTTCGCCTTATTTACCTCGGCCAGGCCCTTCTTAATAGTCTTGCGATCGGGATGGTTCCAGAGTTCATGCCACAGACTCATGGCCACGCCCCAGTGCGCCATGGCGCAACGCGGGTCCTCCTGGATGATCTGGTTGAACTGCTTCTCCGCTTCCTCATACCAGAACGAGTGCAGCAAGGCCACGCCGCGTTCAAACTGCGCTTGCACCTGGATGACACATGTAGTCGGGAAATGCACCGTCCCCAGTTGTTCCGGAGTCATGTCCTCGTGATGATGAGAGTCATCGTCGGCGGTGGCGACACATGCACATAAACAGAAGGCAATGACGATCAAAACTAGACGTTTCATGGGGAAGCCTCGAGTCGAGTGTATTGCGGAGATCGCGACGGGGTCAATTCCAGCGCGGCAGGTCCGGTCATTTTCTTTGCGTACTTCGCGGGCTTCTTGGCGACCTTTGCGGTCAAGAGCTTTTACTGCAACGATCGCAAAGGTTTCGCAAAGATTGCTAAGAAACGCCGGCCACTACTGGAGCCGATAGCGTTCGTTCATTAAGCTTTGCAGGCGGGGTTTGTAGAGCAGATCGTAGGCGAGTTCTTTGTCGGGAAACATAGCAAGGGCGGCACGCTTAGCGTTGGCGGCCATGGCTGAGGCTTCTTCCACGGTGAGGCTGGGATCCTGGCTGATCACCGACATCACCATGCTGATCATGAGCTGGAGGCGCCGAATGTTGCGAGTTTCCTGTTCCTGTTCACTGACTTTCGCCGTCTGAACAGCCCGCTTTGCACTTTCCATAGCTCACCCTCTCCCGTGTTCCAGCTCAGGTAGGTGTGCCAGCCTACAAGCCCATTCTCCCGGCAATCCCGGCCTCGCGCAATGGCCCCAAGGTGTAGGACTTCGGTCACCTGTAGGGTAGAATCACGATACGGGCAAGACCGGTTGCACGGATCGCCGGTTCGAGGAGAAGCGATGGCAGAAGTTCGTTCCGCAAATAAAGAACAACGTCCAAACCCGAATGAGAAACTGGTGCGAGTGTTCGACACCGAACAGGAGTCTGAGGCACTCGTGGTTCGCGGCTTGCTCGAGTCCGCTGGAATCGACTCCGACATTACTTCGCTGGATGCCCCACAGGACATCCTGCCGGGAGTAGGTGGTACCGTCATCCTGGTGCGTGAAGAAGAGGCGGAGAAGGCGCGGAAAATGATTGAGGAATACCGCCGCGCGCCTGATACGCTGGAAACTGCCGAGATCGATGTCAGCGATCTGATCGGACGAGGAGTAACCGTCTTTCCGTCGAGGTAGATGGTTACAGCACCATCGAGATCAGTGCGATAAGTTCGGACGTGGGACTTCAGCCAGCCTTTGAGCACTTCCAGCCGTGGATGCCCGTATACGTTGCGCGCTCCCACCGAAATCACCGCAAAGCGGGGATGCACTGCGGCCAGCAATTCCGGGATGGTGGAAGTCGCGCTGCCGTGATGAGCCACCTTGAGAAGATCCGCCTGCGGCTCCTGTTGCGCAATTCGCCTTTCGCTTTCCTTCTCAGCGTCTCCTTCCAATAAAGCGGCGGTGTGGCCGTACCTGACACTCATCACTAAAGAATCGTCGTTTCGTTTCCGCGCGGAGCTTTCGCTGTCTCCCACGGGTGCCAGCATACGGAAGAAAAGATCGTCGGCGGTAAAGCTATCTCCTGCCTTGAAAGACACGACGGCAATCTTGAGTTCCTTCGCTTCCTGCAGCGCACCCGCCAATTCCGGACTTGGCGGAATTGCAGCCCAGCCAAAGTTCACGCGGACGAAAGTTCGCCAGGACCGCCTTCATCCCTCCAATGTGATCGGCGTGAGGATGGGTGATGGCCACCGCGTCAAGATGGCTAACTCCCCGCGACCACAGATATGGAGATACTACGTCTTCGCCAATATCGAGTTCCGAGTGCATCCAGTGCGGGATTCCACCAGCATCTACCAGCAAGGTGTGGCCATCGGGCGCAACCAGCAGAATTGAATCCCCTTGCCCCACATCGATGGTGGTTACCTCAAGCGCACCTGGGCGCATCCGGAATTGCGGCGGAATCACGCAGATCCAAATAGCACTACCGGTTAGGATGGTGAGCCCTACGGCGGCGAACCGCCCGCGCCGGCGTGCCAGAACCATTGCCAGCACCAATGCCGCCCCGCTCGCCAAGGTCAGCCACAGTGTTGGAGTGGCTACGCGAGTGTCAGCGATCCGGAGTCGCCCGATCCAGTGCACCGATCCTGCCATCGCCTGCAACGACAACCCTGCGATCAGCGCTGGAAGGCGGGCGATGGGCAGTGATGCATAGCTGATCCCAATGGCCACCAGGCAAGCCACTAGCGCGATCTCGGTCAAAGGCACAGCCAGAATGTTGGCAGGCAAAGAGACGATGGTTGCACGATGAAAGTCATAGGCCATGGGCAGCGTGAACCCCAATTGAAGCACCAGCGAAATCGCCAGGAACTCAGTGCTCAGCAGCATCATGCGAGCAACGACGCCAAGCGCTGGCAACGCGAAGCGAGACCCCAGAAAGCATTGCAGCCGCCTAGCCACCATCCGCAGATCGAGCCGCAATTGGACCAGCGCAGGCGGAAGCGCGAGGTCATAGCCCAGAGAATCTAGATTCTTGATTGCGGATGAGACTGGCTGCGTGGATCGCTCCAGAATGGGCGTTCCGATTGCTGTGATGATCAGCACGCACAAGAAACTGAGTTGGAAGCTGGCGCCAAAGAGCGATGCCGGATCAATCAACAAGAGAGTGAGAGCCGCGACGCCGATGGCATTGAGTACCGACTTCCTGCGGTACAGCAACCGCGTGCACAGATAGAGGGCGAGCATCAGCGTGGCCCGCCAGACCGGCGCGCCCACGCCGGTCAACACAGCGTAGGCGATGATAAAGAAAACAGCGATTGCGGAGGAGGCTAAATCGCTTATTTGCAACCGTCTCAGCAGCCAGAATGTGACTAACGCCAGGATGCTTACCTTCAAGCCCGAAATTACCAGCACATGGTAGGTGCCGGTCCGCTGAAAATCGGTGAGCAGGTCGCGCCCTACAAAAGTATTTTCGCCCATGAGCATTGCATCGGCGAGCGCTGCTTCCTCTTCCGGCCAGAGCAAATGAATTCTTTGAATGACGTTGCGGCGGACTCGGGTTCGCCAAAGTTCGAAGCGGCTGCCGACGAAACCCGGGAGCAACTCCACCTCCACTGTCTTAGCCGAGGCCAGCACTGCGATTCCGTTTTCGCCGAGGTAGCCCGCATAGTCAAAAGCGCCAGGGTTACGGAAGTTGTGTGGCTGATAGAGCTTGGTGGGAAAGCGAATTCTCTCTCCGTAGCGAAAATCGTGTACGGCATCGGGCGAATCTCCCTTGTCGTAAAAGCTCGCACGGATGCCGAGGTGGGTGATGAGAATATGCCCATCAGCGTCGACCTGCTCGGCTTCCAGGTCCAACTTCTGTTGAAGGTCACTAAGACCTCTCTGCCGCAGGCTTCCTTCGCGGATCACATGGGCAGTGACTATGACATCCTGCCCATCACCTAGGGACCCATCTGTAATTTCATCGCTCACGGGGCCACGCACTTGAATTGAGAGGGCTCCAAAAACAAAGAGTGAGGCCAAAGCCAGAGCGATCCCAACGCAGGCACGCCGGCGAAGAAAGTAAACTGCCGAGGAGCCGAATACAAGTCCGGCAATGAGCCACCACAAGGGTGGCCGCCAGGCGTAGTGACCCACGAATATCCCTCCGGCATAAATAACCGCCGCCCACAGCAAGGGTTGGCGCGTGGCGGGTCTATATGCACACGAACAGGATTCGTGTTGGGAGATGAACTCATGGGACGCAGGGCGGGAAGCTAGCGAACCAGGTGAAACACACTCTCCACGTGATAGGTCTGGGGGAAAAGGTCCACCACATGGGCTTGCTGGATACGGTATCCAGCGCCGAGCAGACCCGCCAAGTCGCGACTCAGCGTTGCCGGATCACAGGAAACATAGACCATGCGACCTGCTCCCAGACCTGCCAGCCCGCGGACCACCGTTTCCCCCAACCCACTGCGCGGGGGATCAACTACGACGAAGTTAGGCCGCAACTTATCCGCCACACCCTCCAGAAACTGCTCCGTAGTTTTGGGAACAGTTCTCACGCCGGATGGTGAATTGTGCACCAAGTCGAGGTGTGATGTCGGTGACGATTCAACTGCGATTACCTGTGCAAAACTCTGGGACAGGATCTTGGAGAAGAGTCCTACTCCGGCATAGAGATCGAGCGCGATGTCTCCGGAATGCCCGTCTGTAACAGTTTTTACCAATCCGTCCACCAGATAACGGTTCACCTGAAAAAATGCGCCGTGGCTGACGCGGTAAGAGGCGCGCTGCGTGTTGTAGACGAATTCCCCCGCGCCCGCACTCACGATTTGTTCGGATTCTGAACCATGTCCGGCGCGTCTCCTAAGGACCGAGATGCCAACGACCTCGGGCAGAACTGACTTCATGTCTTCCACGATTTGTTTTGCCGCTTGCCGACGGATATCTGAGGCGTGCAATTGCAGCAGGAGTTCAGAATCCTCGGCATTAACAAAGAATTCGATCTCCTGCACCCCCGGCATCATCTTGCCCACTCGACCCAGCTGCCAGATGGCTGCGAGTGCGCGATTGATCAAAGGTGAACTGATAGGGCATTGCTCGACCGGCAACATTTGGTGCGAATTGAATTTGTAGTAGCCGAGCCCAAACTCCGGCTCGGTTCTGATCTGCAGCCGGGTGTGGTTCCGGTAGTTCCATTCCGGCGAAGGATGGACGGTGAGGTCTGTATCCAGTTCGATCTTGGCGATGCGACGAAGGTTCTCCTTCAGGATGGCAACTTTTATATCGAGTTGATGTGCATAGCTGGTGTGCTGGTAGTGGCAGCCTCCGCATTCGCCAAAGTAAGGGCATTTTGGTGCGATGCGCAGTGACGAAGCTTGAACGATCTTGTCGGCGCGGGCGCGGGCGAAACCGCGTTTTTGTTCGAGTAGGGAAGCTTCGACGGTTTCTGCTTCGAGGACAAACGGAAGGAATACGGCCTTGCCTCGGCCGTTTTCGTCGGCGGGCAGGCGGGCCAGCCCATCTCCGCCATACACGAGTTTTTCGATGGTGAGCCGCAGGAGAACCTCCTAGTTACATATAAAACAAACTCAAACGGGGCACGCCATATTTCTCCAGCAGCCGTTTGTGAACAAACTGTTTCTGTAACTGTTCGATCTGTGTGCCCGACATTTTGCTGCGATAGGGAGCCAGTTCGCGATCAGCCTCTGCTCGCACCGAGACAATCTGGTTATCGGGCGTCGCCGCCAACAGCACTGCAAACAGTTTTTCTTCAGCCACAGTAAGCCGTCGCTCCAGATCTTCCAGGCGCAGCTTGCCCCCTAGGGAATCCATCTCCGCAGCCATTCCGCGCAGCGTGGCCGCCGTTTCTTTGGCCACCACTTGCCCGGAAACTGCCGCGCTTTCCGGCAGCGTTGCTTCTTCCAGCAACTCGGCACTTTTCCGTAGAAACCCAGCGACTTCTCTGTTCTCAAAGCCCGTCTGCCGCTCTGACTTCGTGGTTCCGACTGCGGCTTCCTTTATGTCCTCAGCCGCCACGAGCACGGCCTGCGCACAATATGCCAAGCTGTTGATCTTCTGAGATCTCGAAGGCCGCTGATCGTATTTATCAAAGGCCACATCAATACCGCGCAACGCCGCTTCGAGCGGAATTCCAGCATCTTTCCAGATCTCGATCAGCGCCCAGTCAAGGGTGGACAGAAGCAGACCGCTCCCACGCCGCCGCTGAAAGTGTTCTTCAATTTCGGTGAAATAGTTGAAGTAGTTTTCCACGACAACCTAGCGGGCCCTGCTCCCCGACGAGGCCCGGGGCAGGTGATTCGCCGAGTTCTCAATCGCAGGTTTGGAGGTGACATTGCGCTCCCAGATAATCCGCAAACCCTCCAGAGTGAGGAAGTCATCGACCTGCTCAATGTACTTTGATCCTTTGCCGATCAGCGACGCCAGTCCACCGGTCGCAACTACTTTGGTTTCCTTGCCCAACTCCGCCAGCAGCCGCTCCAGGATTCCGTCCACCAGCCCTAAATATCCGTAATACAGTCCCGATTGCAGACTGGCAACGGTGTTGGTGCCGATGATGCGCGCAGGCTTGCGGATGTCCACGCGCGGCAGACGGGCGGTGCGACCGAACAACGCATCGGCGGAAATCCCAATTCCCGGGCAAATCACGCCGCCTTGATATTCTCCCTTGACCGTCACGCAATCGAAGGTGGTAGCCGTGCCGAAGTCGACCGAAATCACCGGCCCGCCATACTTTTCGAAAGCTGCCACCGAGTTGACGATGCGATCAGCGCCAACCTCTGCCGGGTTCTCGTAAAGCACCGGCATTCCGGTTTTTACACCCGGCCCGATGAAAAGCGGCTTGGTGTTGAAATAGCTCTCACACATCTGACGCAGCGTGGAGTCGAGCGGCGGCACCACGGAGGAAATCACGATGCCGTGGATTTCTTTCACTTCAAGATTGTCCATGGCAAACAGGTTACGGAAGAGCACGCCATACTCGTCGACAGTTTGCGTGGCAATTGTGGTCACTCGCCAGTTGGCAACCAGGCGCTCGTAACGAGCAGCGGTGCCACCCTTCGCAGCCGGTCTCGCCGCTCTGGTGAACACGCCCAGCACCGTATTGGTATTGCCGACATCAAGGACCAGAAGCATAGGTGTTACAGCTTTCTTACCGTCCCGCTCAACACGGTGCGCAGGCCTGCGGTGGTTCTTACCTGCAAAAACCCGCGCGTATCGAGGCCTTCTGTTATGCCTTCGAAGCCACCATTTTCCTCGACCGTGACACGGACGCCGTTCACGGAAGACGACCGTTCGGTGAAGCGCCTCAGAATCGACTCCCGCGCGTCGGCATTCTCCGTCAATTCACGATATTCCCGGTCGAGTGATTTTAGCAAAGCCGCGCACAGTTCCACCCGCGACCACTCGCTTCCCGTTGCGAGCCGCAAAGACGTCGCCACGTCCTGCAAGTCGGAAGGGAAAGTCGACTGATTGACGTTGATTCCGATTCCCACCACTACATGCCGCACGCGAGTAACCTCGGCATTCATCTCGGTGAGAATGCCGCAGAATTTCTTGCCCTCAATCAGAAGATCATTGGGCCATTTCAAGTCTACCTCGACGCCAAGATTGACATCCTGAACCGCCGCCTGAACCGCTAATCCCGCGGCTAGGGAAAGAACCAGCACCTCCGACGGCGGCAGTGCCGGGCGCAGCACAACCGAACAGTAAATCCCTACTGAGCGGGCCGAGTGCCATTCATGGGCGCCGCGTCCGCGTCCTGAGGTTTGCTGCTCGGCGAGAAATACGCTGCCTTCGGGCGCTGCGGCGCTGGCGGCGTCCATGGCAAGGTTGTTGGTTGAGCCAGTCTTGTAATAGTGATGGATGTTTTTGCCAAAGATGGTTCCATGCAGCAATGGTGAGAGAAAGTCCGGCAGCAGCAAATCGGGCATCGAATTCAGGCTGTAGCCGGTCGCAGGATGTCCACCGATGTTGACCCCTAGGTCGCGGAGATGTTGCACCAACCGCCAGACTTCCGAGCGGCCGGTACCAATCTCCGTTGCAATCTTGGTCCCGCTGACCACGACGGTTGCGTGATCCGCCAGCAGTCGGACGATGCGCCCCAGCCGGGCATCGGTTTGCGGCACGGGTTTAGGGGACACGGACGACCTTGTCCGCACATTTCGGATTGTCCCTGATTTCTTGATGGACGAATTATGAGCGTAGGAAGCCAAAACGACAAATGCTGCTTGGGGAGCTTATGCTGGTCCTACACGCAGGCTCATATCCACGGCCGGAGCTGAGTGGGTGAGCGCACCCACGGAAATGAAATTTACTCCAGTCTCCGCATAGCCGCGGACATTTTCCAGGTTGATGCCGCCCGAGACTTCCAGAGGAATGTGCCGGCTCGCCTGCGAGCATCGCTCTACCGCTTGTTTCACGGTCTCAACCGACATATTGTCGAGAAGAATGGCTTCTGCTCCGTGCTTCAGAGCGTCGTCCAATTCGCCTAATGAGCGCACTTCGATCTCGATTACTTGTTCGCCACGGCGGTTCTGGTGGGCACGCTCAAGTGCCGGCGCGACTCCGCCCGCGAGCGCGATGTGATTGTTTTTAATCAGTACGCCATCCGACAAATCCAGGCGGTGGTTGTGTCCACCCCCGCAGCGCACCGCGTATTTATCCAACATGCGCAGGCCGGGTGCGGTTTTTCGGGTGTCGAGGATTCTCGCGTGAGTACCGGTCACTGCATCTACGAATTTGCGTGTCAGCGTGGCGATACCACTCAGCCGCTGCATGAAATTCAAGATCACACGCTCACAGGAAAGCACCACGCGGGCGTTATGCCGGATGACTGCAACCGACTGGCCTTTGTGCAGACGAATACCGTCGAATATCTCCGGATGAGTTGTTACCTCATAGTGCGATGTCACCGCGCCGTCCAGTTCCGCATACACGTCGAGAATGCGAGCGACGCATCCGATCCCAGCCAGTATGCAATCCTGCTTTGCAAGGACGGTTCCAGTGGCGCGCTGATTCGCGTCCACGCAGGCATAGCTGGTCGCATCGCGCGTGGCCCGGTCCTCCTGCAGCGCGTTTTCGATGACGGCGGTGATGCGTCGGCTATTCCAGTCCATAAATCAGTCGTTAGTCTTTGGTCATTAGCTGAGGACACGTGGGACAGCCGCCCTCAGCTGTCCGTCGAGCGCAAGCTCGATTATCCTAGTTCCTCCAGCTTGCTCTTCGCTTTTTCTCTCAACCCGGCCAATTCCCCGGCACGCTTTCTCAATCCTTCGACCACATTCACCGGCGCTTTTGCCAGGAAACCTTCGTTACTGAGCTGGCGCTGCCCGTTGGCGATTTCCTTTTCCATTTTCTCCAATTCTTTCGTCAGGCGCTCGCGCTCAGCCGCGACGTCGATCTTCTTTTCGTAGACTATACGTACGTCAAATCGCGCCGTAGCACGCGACGGCGCTTGGCTCGCCTGCGACTGCGTCACATCTGTGATGGTCGATACATTCGCCAATCGCTCGATTGCTTCCCGATTCTGTTCCACCAAGCTTTTCGTCAGCGAATCATGGACAAAAAGCTCAATTGGGATTTTCGCTTTCTGCTCGACTTTCAATTCCGCCCGCAGGTTACGCACGCTGACGATCAGATCCTGCAAGACAGCCATTTCTGTTTCGGCCGCGAGGTCGATAAGTTTTCCGTCCGATTGCGGAAACGCGGCCAGTGCGATCGATTGCAGCGGCGCCTTGCCATCGTAAATTGCCTGCCAGATTTCTTCCGTAATGAACGGCATGACGGGATGCAACAGTCGCAGTGCGGCCTCGAACAAGCTGACCAGGTTCTGGCAAGCGCTCTGCGCCGATTCCCGCGCGGCCTCATCCATCAATCGCAGTTTGATCAATTCCAAATACCAATCGCAGAATTCTCCCCAGAAGAAATCGTAAATCTGGTTCGCGGCTTCATGAAAGCGGAAAGTCGCAAGCGCGTCATGCACTTCTTTAGTCACACGATTGAAGCGTGAAAGAATCCAGCGGTCTTCTAGAGAAACAGCTTTGAAGGTTGTAATGCCGGCAACGCCCAGCCGGTCCACATTCATGAACATGAAGCGCGCGGCATTCCAAATCTTGTTGGCAAACGCCCGGTAGCCTTCGGTCCGGCTCTCGTTAAACGCAATGTCGGTCCCCGGAGCGGCCATCGCCGCCAGTGTGAAGCGGGTCGCGTCTGTACCGAAGCGCTCAATGATGTCCAGTGGATCAATTACATTGCCCTTGGTCTTCGACATCTTCTGCCGGTCAGCATCACGCACTAACGCGTGAATGTAGACCTGGCGGAAGGGAACACTGTCATCTTTCTTGTCGGCCCAGCCACTGGCTGCTTTGATCTTCGGATCCTGCTGATGCCCGTCCATGAAGTGGCAGCCGAACATGATCATGCGCGCCACCCAAAAGAACAGAATCTCGTAGGCGGTAATTAACAGCGTGGTTGGATAAAACACCTGCTGGTCGCGCGTTTTCTCCGGCCATCCCAGCGTGGTGAAGGGCAATAACCCCGACGAAAACCAGGTGTCGAGAACGTCGGTATCTTGCGTCAACTTATTACCCGCGCATTTCGTACACTTGGTGGGCGCTTCCCGGGCCACAATGATTTCGCCACATGCACAATGCCACGCCGGGATACGGTGCCCCCACCACAACTGGCGTGAGATGCACCAGTCGTAGATGTTGTTCATCCAGTTCAGATAAATAGTCTTGTAGTTCTCCGGGACGATGGTGATCTCGCCGCTTTCGACAGCTTCAGTGGCACGTTTCGCTAGCGGAGCAATCTTGATGAACCATTGCGTCGAAAGCCGGGGCTCAACTACAACTCCGCAGCGGTCGCATTTGCCCAGAGCGATGGTGTAGTCCTTTTCGGCCACCAGGAAGCCTTGCTCGCGTAAATCTTCCAGGACGCGCTTTCGCGCCGCAAAGCGGTCGAGCCCGGCATAGGGGCCTGCATTCTGGTTCATGTGTGCGTGTTCATCCATTACATCGATTTGCGGCAGGTTGTGCCGCAAGCCCGCCTGAAAATCGTTCGGATCATGCGCTGGAGTCACTTTCACCGCGCCGGTCCCGAACTCCGGCTTGGCCAGATCATCCGTGATGATGGGAATCTCGCGATTCATCAGTGGCAGCAAGATTCTCTTGCGGTGCAGATGCGTGTAGCGCTCATCTTTTTCATTCACTGCAACCGCGGTATCACCCAGCATGGTCTCCGGACGCGTGGTCGCAACGGTGATGAACTCATTCGTCCCGACAACTGGGTAGCGAATCTCGTACAGCTTGCCTGCCACTTCCTCGTGCTTGACCTCCAGATCCGATATCGCCGTCTCACAGCGCGGGCACCAGTTCACGATGTATTTCCCGCGGTAAATCAGACCTTCTTCGTGCAGGCGAACGAATACCTCGCGCACCGCGCGATTGAGGTTCTCGTCCATGGTGAAATATTCACGGTCCCAATCGACCGACGCGCCCAGGCGCTTCATCTGGTCGAGGATCGCGCTGCCATAGAGCTGCTTCCATTCCCACACCCGCTCAATAAACTTCTCGCGACCCAGGCCGCGCCGCTTCTTGCCCTCGCTGGCCAGTTGACGTTCGACCATCATCTGCGTGGCGATGCCCGCATGATCGGTGCCGGGCCGCCACAGCGTGATGAAGCCGCGCATGCGGTGCCAGCGCACGATGATGTCCATCTGCGTCTGGTTGAGCATGTGGCCCATGTGCAGGCGGCCGGTGACATTCGGCGGCGGCAAAAGAAGCGTGAACACGGGCCGCGTCTCGCCGGGTGGAGGTGTCTTTACCGAAAACAGCTTCTCGCTGATCCAATACTCGGCCCAGCGCTTTTCAATCGCACCCGGCTCGTAGGATTTGGGAAGGTCGTGGGGCATGAAAAAAGCACTCAGCACTCAGCCGTCAGCGATCAGCCAGCCGGGTTCCCTCGATCACTTGGGAATCTCAGGGCTGAATGCTGAGGGCTGAATGCTGAGTGCTCTCTTAATCTTACAGGCGGTTTCAAAAAGCGGTCAAACCATGCCAGGGTCTATGTATGCCGACGGCAAAATGCTCCCTCCCCCGGTTCGATACCCTGGGAAATGACAGGTCTCAGTTTTAATAGCAATCAATGTGATTGTTGTGAGATAATTCCGGCCTTCCCCCTGGGTGCGTTGGGTCCCCACTATTCTTCCGACGAAGGACAATGGCAGGTCAAAACTCAGATCACGGCCAAGCGCGGCAACAGGATGACAATGCAATTTCTTCGCTGACGCAAATTGGGCTACGGTAAGAACATGTTGAAGCAAATCATTAATGCTTCAGAAAAGAATGGGCATCGTTGCAGATTCTGGGCCTTAGTATTTCTAGCATCTCTTTTGCTCTTACCATGTGCGACAGCAAATCTTCAAACTTCGGACGCACCTCCTCCGGCATACGTACCTCTGGAAATGCAAGTCGTCAATCCTGACGTCAAATCGCTACTGGATTCTGCTGAGAAGTCTGCAAAATCGGGGAATTACGGAGAGTGTTCATCAGCTCTTCAAAAAGCTCTCGATCTTGCCATTGAACAAAAGTCCCTCAGTGATAGAGCAATCGTTGAAGACAAATTAGCGGTCTACTATTTCACGCAAGGAAAAGTGGAAGAGGCGAAGTCCCAGTGGCTGAACTCTCTATCAGACGGGACGACGGTCTCCAACTTGGTGCTGCAGGCTGACGTATTGGTAGCCTTGGCCGCTCTGCAACAGGTGAGTGGTCACCTCGATCAGGCGCTGACCACAGCGAACCAGGCCTTGGGTCTTTCCCGAAAGAGCAGGAGTCTCTACATCGAATCGCGGGTCTTAGGTGAATTGAGCCGTCTGCAGCTTCTCGCGGGCAAATCGGCAGAAGCACGCGCCTCGATTGAGGAAGCACTTCAGATTGACCGTTTCAATCGGTATGACTGGGAGGCTGGTCATCTCCTCGGTATGGCATGGGTCAGCGTAGCTGAATCGAAACCTGACAAAGCAATGGAGTTTGCTGCGTCCGCGCGAGACTTGGCAATAAAAAAAGAGAACTACCTTACCTTCATTCAAGCATCCTTGTTTCTCGGTCAAGGGTCTGTGCGCAAGGGCCAAACAGAAGAAGGCATCAGAACGCTAGAACTTGCCCGGAAGGGACTTTCAGTACGAGGGGACCCACTCTTCAAGTTTCCTGATGAATACGCCCGAGCTGTCTCCCGACCGTATCTCAAAATCACCTTCTTAGAGGCGCTCGGGATCGCCTACGAAACAGCGAATCGTCCTGATGACGCGGTTAATTGTCGGGCGTTCGGCACTCCGCACGTTTCTCCCCCTTGCGGTTCAAAGCCGGTTCCGTTTGTTCCCGCGTGAGTAGGCAGCGCCCACGAGGCGGAGGTTATTCGCATGACCACCAGAATTACATGGCTCGGACTCATCTTGGTGCTTAGCTCTCTTGCCGTCGCTCAAGAGACGGTGATCTATCAGTTTGGAGCGGCGGGGCCGGATGACGGAATCGTTCCCAATGGCGGACTAGTGTTCGACGCGGCGGGGAATATGTACGGTACGACGGTAGGGGGAGGCTCGGCGAACGACGGAACGGCCTTTGAGTTGTCACCACTTCAGGATGGAACGTGGCAAGAAGTGATCGTCTATAACTTTTGTTCGGCCGGCTCGGGCGGCGATTGCCCAGACGGAGCCATTCCGAACGGAGGCTTGGTTTTTGATGCGAGTGGCAACCTCTACGGTACGACCACGTACGGAGGTGCTGCCGACGGTGGAGAAGGTACCGTTTTTGAGCTCTCCCCACCTTCACAATCAGGGGGCAGTTGGACGGAGCAAGTCTTGTGGAGCTTCGGCGCGGTCAATGAGGGGCGCACGCCTAACGGTGGCCTGGTGATTGACGCCGCTGGCAATTTGTATGGGACGACCTCCGACGGCGGTGGAGGAGGTGTTGGCCTGGTCTTTGAATTATCCCCAGGCCAAAGCGGTTGGACGGAGTCAGTGCTGTACGACTTTTGCCTCAACTACCCGAACTGCTTGGATGGGGCCCAGCCATTGGCTGGTGTAACTTTTGACAAAGCTGGCAATCTTTACGGAACTACTATGTTTGGCGGGCAGCCACACAAGATTGGCTGGGGTGTAGCGTACGAGCTATCCCCGACGAAGAGTGGCTGGACCGAAACTGTCCTCAAGGTGTTTAATGCTACCTCGGGCGGCAGGACCAGCGCCGGAATCACTATCGGCCCGGCAGGCCAGCTCTACGGGGCACTGTCTCAAGGCGTGGGAGGCTCGTGCGGCGCAGTTTTTCGCGTGAAACCATTCGCAGTTGTTCAGTTGTCTGACGGGTGTACACCGGACTCTGCCCCGCTTTATCACTCTGGAACCCTGTTTGGCACAACGACCGAGGGCGGCAGAGGCCAGGGCATTCTGTTCGAGATAACCTCGAAGGGGAGCCACGTGACGCAAACGACCTTGTACGACTTCTGCCAGCAAGCGAATTGTGCCGACGGAAGCCATCCAACCGGCCCACTGACCTTGAGAAATGGCCAGCTTTACGGTGCCACGGCTTATGGCGGCCTCTCCACTTATGGGGGCGTCATTTATCGGATCGCGGAGTAGATGAGCGGCACGCTGACCAGCAATGTGCAGTTTCATGTGATTCCCCAGCATTTCAAAAGGGCAAAGCAAGTTGCGTTTATTTCTCGCCCAATCTTGATTTGTAGCCCTGAAGCCAACGGATAAATTCATCGTACGACCGCAAGGGGGAGAAACGTGCGGAGTGCCGAACGCCCGACAATTATCCTACGGGGCGAGCTGAGGGTCAATGACGAGGTTGTACCGTGGGGCGGCACAACGGGAGGGGGGTCACTTTTGCCGTCGCCGTACACCAACCCGTCAAACCATGCCAAGCTCTTTGATCGCCATTGATAGCTGTTTCCCGGCCTCTACGCCTTCAAATTGCATTCCTGAATCTCGGATGGGGTTATACTTCTTCACCACTCGATTCGAGTCAGAACACATCACATGAAGCCCAGGTTTCGTATAGCAGGAATCGGCAAGATTCTCGGCTACATAGCTCTGGCTCTCATCGTTGTGCTCGCCATCGCCATTACTAAGACAATCGGCTGGCGCCCGATCATTGGGCCTCGGCAACGCGCTCTGACTGCGCGCAAATTCGAAAGCACACCGCAACGGCTGGCGCGCGGGGAGTATCTCGTGCAGAACGTTACACTTTGTATCCTCTGCCACTCCGAACACAACTTCAAAGCGCCAGGGGCCCCGGTCATCGAAGGTGCCCTGCTGGCCGGAGCGCACATCGAAGAGGAGGGATTGCCGGGCGATGTTTACAGCGCCAACCTGACTCCCGACCCAGAAACAGGAGCCGGCGGTTGGAGCGACGACCAATGGTCTCGTGCCATTCGCGAAGGCATTGGCCACGATGGGCGAGCTCTATTTCCTATGATGCCTTATGAGCACTTCCGTTCCATGTCTGACGAAGATGTAGCTGCGGTGATCGTTTATCTGAAGACAGTCAAGCCGGTTAAGCGTCGCCAGCCGTCTACGAAACTTGTGTTTCCCGTCAACTACTTAATCAAGACGGTGCCTGGGCCGCTGACCGGGCCGGTTCCCGAACCTGACCGATCCACGCCGGAGAAGCGCGGCGCTTACCTGGTGCAAATGGCGACTTGTTCGGACTGCCACTCCCCCAGCGACGATCAGGGCCGCGAAATCCCTGGATTGGATTTCTCAGGAGGAAATGTTTTTGTGGGGCCATGGGGCAGCATCGCTAGCGTCAATCTCACGCCAGACGCATCGGGAATTTCTTACTACGACGAAAAACACTTTATCCAGATCATGCGCACGGGAATGGTCGGAGCCAGAGCCCTCAGCCCGGTGATGCCGACCACCTTGTTTCGCGGTATGACCGACGGCGACCTATCCGATATCTTTGCCTACCTGAAGACCTTGAAGGCCGTGCATCATCGCGTTGACAACAATCTGCCGCCGACCTACTGCAAGCTGTGCCGTCAGAAACACGGCGCCGGCGATCAAAACTGAATTGATTTTCTTCGGCATAGATATTTTCCCTAGGCGTTCTTGTAACAGTTGAGACCTCGCCATTTTGCTCGCTGACCCTCGATCAGGACTTGGATGAGCTACTCCTGGGGTTACCTGAAGGAGGTAGTGTTGCACTCTTCAGCTATTGAGAGGCGCCGAAAAGAACCGGACTTACCATGGTTTCAATCCGGGCTGCCATCTCCTCGGCGGGGACACGGTTGGTGGTCTGAAACCAGCTGCGCGCGGCTCCAAAAACGGCCCAGGCCGCAGTGGTCGCCAGCAGTGCCGGATCGACACCGGGCGCTATCCCATGTAGGGCAAGGCCTTCCTTGAACATCCCTTCGACGACGGGGATGATGGAGCCCTCGAGCGACATCCGAGCCAACTGACTGGGACAGCCTGTGGTCTCAGCAAGGTAGTCGCAGACGCCGAGTGCAATGGCGCGCAGTGCTCCATGGCAGTCAGTAAAGGTGATTGCGCGGCGCTTTATCAGGTCGCGAAAGCGGACCTCTGTCATGGCTTGAAGCAGCGCGTTCTTGTCCGGATAGTGCAGGTAAAAGGTGGCCCGGTTTAGGGTCGCGTCATCGGCGATCTCCTGGACGGAGATGTCTTCGAACTCCTTCTTTTTCAATAACCTTACTAGTGAATCCATTAGCATGCGGCGGCTGCGCAGAATGCGCGGATCCGTCGTTTCGGTCTCGGGTTGGAGAAGCTGGGCCATTTCGATATTGATGAAAGCATACCTGTTTATAGACCAAAGCGACACTTGTTTATTTTCTTTGAATCGACGTATGTCGTCTAATAATCATATGTCGTGCAGGAGGAAATCTCAATGTCGACGCTGCTTCATATTGATTCCAGCCCACTTTACGGCCGGTCAGTCTCCCGCGAACTAACCGCTGCGTTCGTCACGCAATGGAAGGCTACGCACCCGGACGGAAGGGTAATTGACCGCGACCTCAACGCAACAGTAATGCCGCCAGTCAATGCGGAATGGGTCGGCGCCGTCTACACGCCTGAAGCCGCCCGCACTCCGCAGCAGAAGGAATTGCTTTCGCTCTCCGACTCGCTGCTCGCCGAATTGGAGCAGGCCGATGAGTACGTCATCGGAGTGCCAATGCATAACTTTGGCGTGCCTTCGGTTCTCAAGCTCTGGATTGACCAGATCGCGCGCGTGGGCAGGACCTTTTCCTACAGTGAGAAAGGGCCGAAGGGCCTGATTATCGGCAAGAAGGCAACCTTCATCATCGCAACCGGCGGCATCTACGACGCCCAGACGCAGATGGCCTCGTTCAATTTCGTGGAGCCGTATCTGCGGTCCGTATTTGGTTTTCTTGGCGTGACCGACGCGACCTTCCTCACCGCAGGTGGAACCAGTGTGCTGAACCAGGGGCATGACCGGAACACGTTTATTGCGCCACACCTTCAAGCCGTGCAAACGCACGCGCAGACCTTCTAGAGAGGACACTCATGAAAACTACTTCAATTGTTGCTCGCTATCTACTGGGCCTTATGTTTACGGTCTTTGGGCTGAACGGATTTCTCAACTTCATCCACCAGCCGCCCCCGGCGAATCCGCTGGCAATGCAGTTCTTTGTTGCCGTCAGTGCATCGCACTTTGCCGCGTTCTTTTTCGCTGCGCAGGTTCTTGGTGGACTGCTGCTGCTCTTGGGCTACTGCGTGCCGCTTGCGCTGACCGTGTTGGCGGCCGAGCTCTATAACATTCTTGCGTTTCACCTGACGCTGGCGCCGGCAACCATTGCTCCGGCTCTGGTGGCCTCTGTGCTGTGGGTACTGGTCTTCTTTCAGTACCGCGGAAGCTTCAAGGGCATCTTCAGCGCGAAGGCTGCGACGCAGGCATGAATTGCGGCGCAGCAATCGCCGCGATTCGTACCGCACGCCCCCCTGATCCCGCCTCCCATAGACCCGCCAAACGACGGGAGAACTATTAGACGGGAGATGCGTTATAGAATCTGGGAAGCACAAGGGGGCAAATGGTCATGGAAACCCAGAACAAACGCGATCCCAAGCAGGATCCAGCCCAGGCCACAGCGCACGTTGCAAGTGCTCACCAGATTCTGAAGGCCCTGCAAGAAAAGATCGGAAAGCACCCAGAGCTCGGCGACGCCATTACGAAACTGGAGACGGCGCTGAGTATTCTGACGGTAAAGACGGGCGGAATGCTGTAGCGGAGTGTCGCAGGCTTATTTGCGCTTCTTCTCGTTGCCCATCTTCTTGGAAATTTCTGCCATCAGTCTGGGCTTGAGATCCGCCAGGACGCTATCCACAATACTGGCAATGCCGGCTTCTTCCTGGGCGCCGGTTTCATCCTCGGATTCAGGTTGCGGACTGGAATGCTGTTCTGCTTGGGATGAGTGCGTCTCGGCAGCAGCATCGGCGACCTCTGACTTGAGTTGCGGTTCGACGACTGATTCGCGAATGTGTTTCCAGCTTTCCCACGCTGCCGCCAACTCAGATTCCCGCTGACGCTCGTCCGCGTTGCTGGGTGGAGGAGCGACCTCCGGCGGAGCCGACGACTGCGAGATTGCATCTGCGTTCCCCGCGGCCGCAGCTGCAAATGCCGCTCCTTGCAGTTCTGATGTCGCAGTTTCAGCCTCAGTCGAGGCGCGGGGCAAAACTGAATCAACCAGCTCCGCCAAGGTTGGCAGGGCGGTCTGATGAGCTGTCTCCTCGGCCATGGCCGCCACCAGCGATGTTGGAGCATGATGTTCAATTTCCGGGGCAATGGATGCCTCAACCGTCGACGGATGCGTATCCTCTACGCTGATCGATGCCGCAGCTTCCGCAGCAATCGAATGCCCGGCTTCCTCGGCGTGCACGGCCGCCATCGCCGCGACCGCTTTTTGCATCTCCTGCTCAAGGATTAACGCAGACTCATCGTCTGCGACCGCAACTATCTCAGCCGTCCAGCGCGGCCCGTTGAATAGCTGTGGAATTCCATGTCCGTTCGAGGGACCTAGCGACTCCAGGGCCGCCGCAAAGTCATCTCGCTCCTCCGCCATCGGCAGAGCTTCAATCGGCGGAGCTTCAAGTGGAGCGACGCTCGCAATTTCTTCCACAGGAGCCGGCAAACTCGGAACAGTTTCCGATGCGCTTGCCGCCGTCTCTGCAGTATCCGCCGGCACAGCTTCTACCGCGACCTCTGGTTCACTGTTGTGCTCAACGTCGAAAGTTTCAAGCTCGGCTTGGGGATCGAGGGGCGGAGCGGCAGAAGCGAAGGTTGCAGCAACTTCATCTCCCGTGTCGGCGATTACTTCCGGCCTTGCCTCTTCAGTCTTGCCGACTGTATCATTCACGATCACCGCTTCCGGCTCTGTCACCGGTTCAGCGGCTTGCGTTCCGAAAGCCGCAGCCGCTGCATGTATGGCCGCGATCTCCTCAGGCGTGATGTCTCGTGGCACGGCCGCGGGTATTTCAACCGGTTGCTGCTCTTTCTCTTTGCGAGTCTCCGTTTTTCGCGGCTCTGCCTGCTCCTCTGGCTCGACGTCAGGAACACGGCTCTGAGGTGCGGGAATCTTAAGCCGACTCTTCCACCCACTATCCAGGTCACCGTATTCATTGGAGGGAGCATCCGATTCAAGCGCCGACATCGCTTTGGCAAACCGTCCCGGCTTGTAGGGCGCGGGCTGAGGTACGATCCGGTCTTCCAGCTTAGTAAGGGCGGTAAGCAATTCGCTGGCTTCAAACGGTTTGACAATAAAGGCATCGGCCCGCACCCGGCGCGCTTCCTCCGGTTTGAAAGGCTCCAGCTTTCCGACGGTCAGTAAGATGGGAATGCGCGCCGTATCCTTGGACTCGCGCAAGCGCTGGCAGACTTCCAGTCCGCCATAGCCCGGCATGTACACGTCGAGAACAATCAGATCGGGTTTGGACTCTGCAATTTTCTTCAGCGCGGCCGAACCGTTGTTGACGGTGACGACTTCGTAGCCGGCATCGCTGAGGATTCTCCGGCCCATGTTCTGAGCAGTCACACTGTCATCGGCAAGCAGGATTTTGCGCGCCAAGCGATGTCCTTTTGAGCAATCGGAGGATAGGCCGAAGGTAACGTGTCCGAAACCCTAAGTCAATGAGAATAGAGCTATTAAGCAGGTTACGAGCGGTCAGTATCCACCGCGCCAAACAGGGGTTAGTAAGCCCTAGGTATTCCGTTCAAGGATGGCGGCTCAGAAGGGAACAATCTTATGAATACCCTTCTTTTTCTTATGCTTGCTGGAGGCGACGGTGGAGTCGTCAGCAGTGTCGTCCGCAGTCGAGGACGCCGAACCAGTACCCGTCCCCGCAGTCGTGGCGGCACCGGCCGGATGGCTTCCGCTCTGTATTTCATTTACCTGCTGGGGGGGAGGGGCGGCCAGAGTTCCCTCGGCGGGTACGTTGGGCTTCAATTCGTTGGCATCCGCGGGCGCGGCGTTGGGCTGGAGTTCATTGGCATCTGCCGGTGCAGGAGAAGTCGTGTTAGCGGAGGTGTCCGGAGTCACGGCAGCGTCTGCCGTTGGGGGAGCGGGAGCGTCGGAACGTGGAGTACTTTCATTAGGGGAGGGTGCGCCGCTCACCGTCTCAATCGTGACTGACTTGTCACCGCCCAAACCACCGGGCGCAGTGCGTGGGGTTGGCTGGATCACCGAACTCGGGCTCATCGGAGTTGGGTCGACGAGCGTCGGTTCACCTACCTTCGTGGCCTCAGCGACGTTCGGATGTTTAGCAAAAGCTCTCATGACCTTCGACAGCGCGGTGTCCTCTTTGCGGCTGTCCTCTTCTGCCTTGTTCTGTGCCACCTCTGCCTTGGTGGGTTTGGGCACCGGCTGGTGTAGCGCCACTAACCGTCCTTTGGCGCTGTCAGCGCGCTCCATCACTGGATAACGAGTGATGATGCGGCCGTAAGCCTCAGCGGCACGCGCAGTGAACATCTGAACCAGATATGCCTTTTGAGCCTCATTCAGCTTGCGCGTGCGCAGCAGCGCAATCTCATCCTCGTAAGACTGCCCGAGCAGGAACAAGGCTTCATCGGCCTTGCTGTACAACGGGTATTTGTCCACCAGAGATTGCAGTCGGGCGATGGCGGCGGGATACGATTCCCGCAAATAGTAGAAACGCCCTACGCCAAACTCACGCTCGGCGATGACCTCCTGCACTTCCCGCAGGTGCTGCTTGGCCTCCGGGATCAACTTGCTATCAGGCCACTGCATGATGAGTTGCCGGTATTCTTCCTCGGCCCGCATGGCGTGCGTGTAATCGCGATCGGGTTTTTCCATCTCCTGATAGTGGATATTGGCAATCTTCAACTGGGCTTCTGCTGCTTCCGGCATGTTGGGGAAGAAAGTGATGAAATCCTTGTACTCAATCTCCGCCTGCGCCAGTGCAGTGGCCCCACCTTCGTCGTACCAGGAGTCAGCCACCGCCAGCTTGGCACGAGCGATGTATTCAGAATCCGGATAAGTGTTGATCAGAGTCTGCAAGGTCAGGCGGGCCAGGTCGTAGCGGTTGTGCTTGAGGGCGTCCATGGCACGGTCGAACAGAACTTTGTCAGGCTGCTTGGAACTCACATCCGCTAGCGGGTTAGTTGCCTTCTTGTTGGTGGTGCAAGCGACGGTGAAGGCCAACCCGGCCAGCAGTGCGATTACCACAATACGACGTGACATGAGACCTCGAGAGATCAGTTTCTGGTTTCTGGTCAAACCAGCCGCAAAATTAGACTTTTAGCAGTGTAGCTTCACTGGCTGCCTTTAGCAGCTTTCGGGCGTTGCTAGTTGGATCGCCTGCACCGAACACGGCGTTGCCTGCCACCAGAATTTCGGCTCCGGCCCGTACAACCTCGGCTACTGTATCCAGGGCAATTCCACCATCAACTTCGATCCGGTAGTGCAGCCGGCGATCTGTCCGCAAGTCCGCCAGTCGGCGGATCTTATGCACCGCCGCCGGAATAAACTTCTGGCCGCCAAAGCCGGGATTCACTGACATGACCAGCACATAGTCCACAATGTCCAGCACTTCGCTCAAAGTTTCGACTGGAGTCGCCGGATTGATCACCACACCCGCCTGGGCGCCGTGGCTGCGAATCAGATGCAGCGTCCGGTTGAGATGCCGGCAGGCCTCCTGGTGGACTGAAATCCAATCCGCTCCGGCGTCTACAAAGTCGGCGACGTACTGGTCGGGATTTTCGATCATCAGGTGGCAATCCAGAGGCAGGTCCGTGGCCTTGCGCAGAGATCGCACCACCGGCGGTCCAATCGTGATGTTGGGGACAAAATGCCCGTCCATCACATCCACGTGGATCACGGTGGCACCGCCCTCGGCCGCCGCCCGGACTTGCTCCGCCAGGTGGGCGAAGTCGGCCGACAAAATCGAAGGTGCCAGCTCAATCAAAATGGGCTCCAGAAGAGGTTGCTCCCCGAAATTCTAACATGCATCGTTTGGGCTTTTCCCTGTGATCCTCTGTGCCCTCTGCGGTTATTGGTTTTTGATTTGGTTCCCATTAGTCAGCCTGCAATCGCAAAAGGTACAATCAAAATGACCATGCGAGTTCGCAAAGCCGTTTTTCCCGCCGCCGGACTGGGTACCCGCTTTCTCCCCGCCACCAAAGCCCAACCCAAGGAAATGCTGCCGCTGGTGGATAAGCCCATCATTCAATACGGCGTCGAGGAGGCTATGGCTTCCGGCTGCGATCAGATCATCATCATCACCGGCCGCGGCAAGCAAGCCATAGAAGACCATTTTGACGTCAGCTACGAACTCGAGCGCATGCTCGCAGACCGTAACAAGACCGACCTGCTCGAGATCGTGCGTCATATTTCGGACATGATCCACGTCTTCTATGTCCGGCAAAAGGAAGCTCTTGGCCTCGGCCATGCCGTATTCATGGCGAAAGAGTTGATTGGGAACGAACCGTTTGCTGTGCTGCTCGCCGATGACGTGATCGATGCGGAAGTTCCATGTTTGAAGCAGATGATCGAAGTGTTCGACGAAGTAAACGGCTCCGTCCTGGCCGCGCAGGTGATTGAAGGCCCCGCCATCTCGTCCTATGGCGTGCTTAAGGTTAAGCCTGCGGACGGCAGGTTCGGCGGTCGTCTCTACGAAATCGAAGACATGGTCGAGAAACCGAAACTCCAAGACGCGCCTTCAAATCTTGCCGTAATCGGACGCTACGTCCTGACGCCGGGATTGTTCGATACGCTCGCCGAGACCAAAGCCGGCGTTGGTGGCGAACTCCAGCTTACCGACGGAATGAAAGCGCTGCTGAAGAAAGAAAAGATGTATGCCTACGTCTTCGAAGGCAAGCGCCACGACACCGGCGACAAACTGGGGTTTCTCAAAGCCACAGTGGAGTTCGCCCTGAAGCGCGATGATCTGGGCCCTCAGATGCGGGAATATCTGAAGGGGTTGAAGCTGTAGGGAAGCGCTGATCTCTCATGTCCCCAGCGTGATCCTCAACTTCTTTGATTTCTCTTCCACGCCGTTGGCCAGCTTTTCCTTGTGCGCATCCAGCTTCTTCTCCACCGCCGCGCTGGATAGGCCCAAGATCTGCGCCGCCAGAATGCCCGCATTAGTGGCTCCCGGCTTGCCGATTGCGACCGTCGCTACCGGAATACCTGCGGGCATCTGAACCGTCGCCAGCAGTGAATCCAGACCGTTCAACGCCGTCGAAGGAATGGGGACTCCGATCACCGGCAGTGTGGTATGGGCGGCAATCACGCCGGCGAGGTGCGCCGCGCCGCCTGCGCCGGCAATGATCACCCGAATGCCACGGCCTGCGGCCTTGCGCGCATAATCTGCCGTTCGATCAGGAGAACGATGTGCGGAAGTCACATCAATCTCATAAGCGATGCCGAATTCCTCCAGCGCCTTGGCTGCCTCGCGCATGATGTCAAGATCTGAATCACTGCCCATCACGATGGAAACCTGTGTTTTGCTCAATTCTCCTCCTTATGATTTTAAGATTTCTATCGTGCCTCGCCACTTTCTGCCATACGAAATCAATTTTCAGCACGAATTCCATCACCCTTGTCATCCCGAGCAACGCGAGGGATCTGCAGTTCCAAAGCAGATTCCTCGACACGCCCTCACCGCGCAAGCGCGGCTACGAACGGCTTCAGAATAGACAAAAAGCTCTAGCTTTACTTTTTCAACGCCCGCGCGGCAATGTCCTTGCGGTAATGCGCTCCCTCGAATCCGATCTTGGCAACTGCTTGATATGCACGGTCCACTGCGATCTTGAGATCGGCGGCTCGCGCCGTAACTCCCAATACACGACCGCCTGAAGTGAAGTATGCATTCGTCATGCTTGGTCGTGCCCGCGTGAAAAACTTCCACTCCCGCAACTTTCCTCGCTTCTGCCAACCCGGTAATTCGCCGGCCGGCTTCGAATGTCCCCGGATAACCGCCAGACGCCATTACCACGCAAACCGAGGCGTCCGGCGACCAGCGAAAATCACCCTCGCTAACCCGCCCTTCAATCGAAGCTTCCAGGGCTTCCACCAGATCGCTCTCCAGGCGCATCAGGATCGGCTGAGTCTCGGGATCGCCAAAGCGGCAATTGAACTCCAGCACCATGGGCCCGCGCGCAGTCATCATCAGGCCGCAGTACAACACGCCTTTGTACTCCGCGCCCTCGGCTTTCATTCCATCCACCACTGGCTGGGCAACGTGCTGGATCAGCCAGTTCTGCATCTGTTGTCGAGCATGGTCGAAGTGGAGTAAGCGCCCATGCCACCCGTATTAGGACCAGTGTCGCCATCGCCCACTCTCTTATGGTCTTGAGCCGCCACCAATGGCACCACGCGCTCGCCGTCACTCAGCACCAGGAAAGATAGTTCTTCCCCTTGCAGACATTCTTCTAGCACCACTCGCGCACCCGCCGTACCCAGCATTTTGCCACTGAGCATCTCGGCGGCGACCGCACTTGCTTCTTCCTTTGTTTTGCAAATCACCACCCCCTTGCCCGCGGCCAGACCATCAGCTTTGACCACGATGGGCATGTGAAAGTGCGGCAAGGCGTCGCGCACCTGTTCGGGCGAATCGCAAATCGCGTAATGTGCGGTGGGAATGTGGTGGCGCTGCATGAATTCTTTAGCGAAACTCTTGCTCGACTCCAGCTGCCCGGCCGCCTTCGTCGGCCCGAACGTCTTCCATCCCTGGCGGGTAAATTCGTCTACCACTCCGAGGGTCAAAGGCAGCTCGGGACCGACCACGGTAAGATCAGGCTTGATCTGCCCAGCCAGGTCCAGTAGTGACGGCACACTCTTCAAGTCGGCCGGAACGCACTCCGCCAGCGCGGCGATCCCGCCGTTGCCGGGCGCGCAGTAAACCTCTGAAACGCGTGGCGACTGGCGCAACTTCCACACCAGCGCGTGCTCACGGCCGCCGCCTCCGATGACCAGAACCTTCATAGCGAGACCCTAAGGTTAGGTGTGCGTCGAGTGTGATGTCAAACCAGGGAAAGCCCCACCACAGAGGCACAGAGTCACAGAGAAGACAACCGCTCGTTAACGAGGTGCACTTGTTAGCCACGATTTTCTCCGTGACTCTGTGACTCTGTGGTGAGTTCTTCGTTTAACCATGCTTAACCCCAGCGTATAATCGTCGCCAATGATCACCGGCTCCAAAGAAGATTATCTCAAGGCGATTCTGGAAGCTGAAAGCGAAGGCGAGACTGTCATCTCCGCCACGCTCGCCCACTGGCTGGCGGTCTCCCCGCCGGCAGTCACCATGGCCCTACGGCGCCTGAAGAAAGATGGCTTGGTGCGAGTACAGGCTGGTGGCCATGTTGCATTGACTCCCGCGGGACGAAAGATCGCTCGCAAGCTCACCTTGCGCCATCACCTCATCGAACGCATGCTGGCCGAGGTGTTCGGCATGGAGTGGTACAAGGTGCACGACGAAGCCGAGCGGCTGGAACACGCGGTTTCCCCCGATTTTGAAGCTAAATTGCTGGCTCGGTTGGGGCGTGCCGGAGCTTGTCCACACGGCAATCTCAGTGAGATGGAGAGTCCCGCCAGCCGCCGCCGCCGCGGCTTGTTGCTTTTGGCCCACGCCGAAGCAGGGAAGCACTATGTCGTCAGCGGCATCTACGAACGTGACCGTCGTCTGCTTGAATTCCTCGAAGCTCGGGGGGTGCGTCCCGGCGCCAAACTGCACGTCTCGGGACGAAATTACGATCAGACCCTCACCTTAGCCACGGATGCCGGCACCGTTGCCCTCGGCCGTTCGGCGGCGGAGCGGGTCTGGGTCACCAATGATGCCCGTAGCGCCAAACATATCTCGAAGTAGCCTTCCTTGGCCCCGTCGGCCCTTTTCCAAAGTAATTAACCATGGTTTACTTATTGATGTATACTAGCGCTAACTTCGATCATGAGCGTAGGTTCACAACCTCCATACACGAAGCCCCTCGCGGCCCGTATTGCCGACGGCGGCGAAGCCGTCGTCATCACTCACGAAGACGTAGATCGTGCGCATGATCGCGTGCGGGTGTCGGCCGCACGCGCCCGGCGCGGATTTTCCTCTCGGGCGAAGCTGTTGTGGCTGCTGGTCGGGCCGGGTGTTCTCGTCATGCTGGGAGAAAACGACGGGCCCAGCATGCTGTCCTATGCCGCCACGGGCGCGAAGTTTGGCATCGGATTCTTCCTTCCCTTCGTTGCCCTGACGTTTGGTATGGCAATTGTCGTTCAGGAGATGACGGTGCGCCTGGGCGCCGCAACCCATCGCGGACACGCCGAACTAATCTTCGAGCGCTTTGGACCTTTCTGGGGATGGTTCTCGATGATCGACCTCGGCATTGGCAACTTCCTCACCCTCATCACCGAGTTCATTGCCATTCGTGCGGGTCTGGGCTTCTTCGGCGTTCCTCCCTGGATAGCGATCCTGATTGCACTCGTCATCCTTTATGGGGCGCTGGTGAGTCACCGCTACTGGACCTGGGAGCGGATCACCCTGGCCGCCGCCCTATTCAATCTGATCTTTATTCCAGTTGCGCTCATGACTCACCCGAGTTGGCACTCGGTAGGCCATGCATTCATTACCTGGCAGCCGCTTCCCGGCTTCAACAAAGACACACTCCTAATTGTGCTCGCTGATATCGGAGCGACGGTGACACCCTGGATGCTTTTCTTTCAGCAGAGTGCGACGGTTGACAAAGGAATGACTACCAAAGACATTCGCTTCGGCCGCATCGACACGGTGCTGGGAGCTGCATTAGCCACCGCCGCTGCGGTGGCCACGATTCTTGCGACAGCGCCGTTGTTCGCCCATCAGATGACGGCTGACACTTTCCAGGCTGCCGAGTTCGCGCAAGCTTTGCAACCGCTGATCGGTCGATTCGGTGCATCGCTCTTCGCGCTCGGCATGGTTGAGGCCGGAATTGTGGCATCGATCACAATCTCAGCTGCTTCTGCCTATGCCTTCGGAGAAGTAACCCACAAGCCCCACAGCCTGAATCTCCCTATAGGACAAGGCAAGGCTTTTTATTCTGTATTAACGCTGTGCGCCGTGGCAGCGGCGGCCATTGTTTTGATTCCCGGATTGCCCCTCGTGTACGTGGTTCTGGTGGTAAACGTGGTCGCAGTTCTGGCCATGCCACCCGCGCTCGTGTTCCTATTCATGCTGGTGAATGACAAAGAAATTATGGGTGACCTAGTCAGTCCGGTATGGGCGAACGTTCTGTCCACTGCGGTTGTATTTATTCTGACGGCCGCAGGTGTGCTCTTCGGAATTAGCATCATTGCGCCCAACATCTTTGCCACGTTGGGTGGGAAGTAGGGGAGCCTAATGACGAAAAAAGAAGAGGCACACGTTGTGATCTCCAGCGCGGATCAAAAGCTGGCTTTATCGTCGCTCGAACCCGATCAGCTGGTTCAGGCAAAGAAACACTTTATCCCAAGGCGGTATCTCAAAGGCCCCGAACTGCTCGTCCTTTGGGCCCTCCGAATCTACCTTCTATTCATGATGGCCGTCGTGGTGTACCAGGTCTGGATTGCGGCGCATTAACCACATTGTCTTCTCTAGAGAACGCCGAATTTGCAACAGCGCATAATAGAGCAATCATGAAGAAGCGATCTCGCGGCATTGCAGTTGTCATCACAGCGATCTATCTTTTTCTTAGCTGCGCGACATATGCGCAAGCAAACTCCGCGACTCCCAACCCACCCCAGAAAGGCGCAGCCATGACGATGCATGCAAAGGGAACGTTTGATGTGAAGATAACCCCGCAGACTCCGGACGGCAAATTCGAAGACGCGACCATGGGCCGCATGACCATCGACAAACAGCTTCACGGCGATCTTGAAGCTACCAGCAAGGGCCAGATGCTGTCCGCCATGACCGATGTCAAAGGCTCGGCTGGTTACGTCGCCATGGAGCGCGTGACCGGAACACTTGGTGGTCGCAGCGGCAGCTTCGTCTTGCAGCACAGCGCCACCATGACGCGCGGCGTACCGCAACTTAGTGTGACCGTGGTCCCAGATTCCGGCACTGGCCAACTGGTGGGCCTTACCGGCAAGATGGATATCATCATCAACGCCGGCAAACACTCCTACGATTTCGAGTACACCCTCCCGGCGGCTCCGTAGAATTCATCGGCCGAACTTCGCGCGTTTTCCAAGCTTAGCTCGCCATGTGCCTTTGGTTTCTGGCGCAACCCATCCTGAACGACTAAACTAGAGAGAACAGGAAGGCCATTTCATGAATAGCTTTGGCAGCCGTTCTACTCTCCGCGTTGGCGGCCACGATTATGAGATTTACCGCCTCGACGCCCTTGATAAACAGGGCATTTCCACCAAACATCTGCCCTTTTCGCTTCGCATTCTTTTGGAGAACCTGTTACGCACCGAGGATGGTCGTACCGTTACGAAAAATGACGTTCACGCGCTGGCGAACTGGAACAGCAAATCGAAGCCAGACAAAGAAATCGCATTCACGCCAAGCCGAGTGTTGCTACAAGACTTCACCGGCGTCCCTTGTGTGGTTGATCTGGCCGCCATGCGCGATGCCATGAAGCAATTAGGCGGCGATCCGACCCTGATCAATCCGCTACAACCGGTGGAGTTGGTCATCGATCACTCGGTGCAAGTCGATCAGTTCGGCACCCCCAACGCATTTCAGTTCAATGCCGAGATGGAGTTCATTCGCAACAAGGAGCGTTACGGATTCCTGCGCTGGGGACAAACCGCCTTCCGCAATTTGGCCATCGTTCCCCCGGATACTGGCATCGTCCACCAAGTGAATCTGGAATTCCTCGCTCGCGTGGTTTTCGTTCACGACGCAAACGGAAAGAAAATCGCATATCCCGATACCCTCGTCGGCACCGACTCGCACACCACCATGATTAACGGCCTGGGCGTTTTGGGATGGGGCGTGGGCGGAATCGAAGCTGAGGCGGCCATGCTTGGGCAGCCAGTTTCCATGCTGATCCCGCAAGTCGTCGGCGTGAAACTTACTGGCAAACTGAAAGAAGGCGCCACCGCCACTGATCTTGTGCTGACCATCACCGAGATGCTGCGCAAGCACGGTGTAGTCGGGAAATTCGTCGAATATTTCGGTCCCGGCTTGCAGGAGTTGCCGCTCGCCGATCGTGCCACCATCGCCAACATGTCTCCTGAGTACGGCGCCACTTGCGGAATTTTCCCGGTGGACAAAGAGACTCTCGCCTACTTACGCCTGACTGGGCGAACCGAAGAACAGATCGCGCTGGTCGAAGCTTATTCCCGCGAGCAAGGCCTCTTCCACGACGAGAAGACGCCGGATGCGCAATATTCCGAACTGCTGGCGCTCGATCTCGCCAGCGTGGAGTCCAGCCTTGCCGGCCCTAAGCGTCCGCAGGATCGTGTTCCACTTTCGCAAGCCAAGGAATCGTTCGACAAAGCACTGCCTTCGCTGATCAGGCCAGGAAAGGGCGCTGCGGCGGCTAACCGCAACGGATATCTTCATCATGGCAGCGTAGTCATCGCCGCCATTACCAGCTGCACCAACACTTCGAACCCATCGGTCATGATCGCTGCGGGCTTAGTCGCCAAGAAGGCGGTTGAACGCGGCCTGCAAGTTCCGGCCTGGGTGAAAACGTCTCTAGCCCCGGGGTCGAAAGTGGTTCGCGATTATCTCGAACGCGCCGGCCTCACCGGATATCTGGAGAAACTAAAATTCCACATCGTCGGCTACGGCTGTACGACGTGCATTGGAAACTCCGGTCCGTTGCCAGAGGAGATTTCGCGCGCCATTGACGAAAAGAATCTGGTGGTGGCCTCGGTGCTCTCCGGCAATCGCAACTTTGAGGGACGTATCAACGGCGAAGTGCGTGCCAACTACCTGATGTCGCCGCCGTTGGTGGTGGCTTTCGCGCTGGCGGGACGCATTGATCTCGATCTGCGAAAAGACGCCATCGCCCAGGACAAAGGCGGAAAGCCCGTCTTCCTGGCTGATCTCTGGCCGTCGCGCAGCGAAGTGGAAGAGGCTATCAGCAAGTCGATTACACCGGACATGTTCCGCCGCAGTTACGGCGAGGTCTATCACGGTGACGACCGCTGGCGCGCGCTGGCCGTTCCCAAGGGTGAGACTTATGCCTGGGAGAACGACTCCACCTACATTCGCCAAGCGCCGTACTTTGACGGTATGAGTGTGAAGCCGGGGACGATTACCGACATAAAAAATGCCCGGGTGCTGGCGGTGCTCGGCGATAGCGTGACTACTGACCATATTTCTCCTGCGGGTTCAATCAAGAAAGACAGCCCGGCAGGAAAGTATCTGATCGAGCATGGCGTCAAACCAGCTGAGTTCAACTCTTACGGCTCGCGCCGCGGCAATCACGAAGTCATGGTGCGCGGCACTTTCGCGAATGTACGCCTGCGCAACAAGATGGTCCCCAATCTCGAAGGCGGGTTCACCCGCCACCTCCCCGATGGCGCTGAGACGACGATTTATGAAGCGTCGGTAAAATACATTGCGGAAGGCGTGCCCCTGGTGATTCTTGCCGGCAAAGAATATGGTTCGGGCTCTTCGCGTGATTGGGCCGCTAAGGGTCCGCTGCTTCTGGGAGTGCGGGCTGTGATTGCCGAGAGCTATGAGCGCATTCATCGGTCAAATCTGGTCGGGATGGGCATTCTCCCGCTGCAATTCCGCGAGGGTGAGACGGCCCAATCCCTGGGTTTAACTGGCGAAGAGATATTCGAGATCGGAGGAGTTCGCGATGTAGTCGAGCATTTTGCCGCCGGGCGACTAGTGAAAGTTAGGGCGTTTGCGAATGGCAAGACCAAAGACTTCGAGGCCTTGCTGCGAATCGATACTCCCCAGGAAGCGCAATACTACGCCCACGGCGGCATCTTGCAATTTGTGCTGAGGCAGTTGCTAGCGGGAAAGCCGCAGGCGGTTACGGCGTAAGAGACAGACGGAGGACGGGCTCTCCTGTTCTTCGCCAACTCATCTAATGGTTAGCAGGATGTCAAGGCTCCGACAGTTCGCCCCGATATGGCTGCTGTTGGCGTTAGTCGCCACCGCGCACACAGCCAGCGATCGACGACCCGAGGACTGGATTCGCTTCCATGCCATTCGCTTGCAGTCTGTGGAGGCTGGACATGGCTTTGCTGACATGCAGCCGCTCGCGGGAGTCGTAGACGATGCGAAGATCGTTGCGCTCGGTGAGGCCACCCACGGTACGCGCGAATTTTTCCAACTCAAGCACCGCATGGTTGAGTTCCTAGCCAGCCAGGAGGGCTTCACAATTTTTTCCATCGAGGCGAATATGCCCGAGGCCTATCGCCTGAACGATTTCGTTCTAAAAGGCGAAGGCGACCCGAAACAACTCCTCAAGGGTATGTATTTCTGGACGTGGGACACGGACGAATTCCTTAAGATGGTTTTGTGGATGCGCGAGTTCAATCGCCAGGGAAAAGGCCGGATCGAGTTCACCGGGTTCGACATGCAGAACCCGAAACTTGCGATGAAGACCGTCCAGTCGTTCGTCGCCAGCAATGACAAGTCTTACGAGACGACGCTTGAGCCTGTCTATGACGAAGTCACGCAAAGAACAAAGCAATCCTGGTCCGATGAGGAATCACCGAGGCAGAAGCAATCCGACGACTTGTTAGCCGCGAAATGCCGCAATGTAATGGAGCATCTCAATCAAGACCGCGCCACTTTCCTGCAAATTGGCCTTCAGGCCGAAAGCGTTGATTGGACGGTTCAGAACGCGAGAATGGTCTTGCAATATGTGCTGCTACGAAGCGGAGAACAAAGCCGCGACCAAAGCATGGCAGAAAACGTGGAGTGGATCGCCGACCACAACCCGGGGGCGAAGATGGTGTTGTGGGCGGCGAATGGACACGTTCGCTACGCGCCTTTTCCAGACTTCAATCCTATGGGGTGGTACCTGCGTCAGAAGTGCGGGAAGGGGATGGTCAGTTTCGGATTTTCTTTCAACCAAGGCTCCTTCCGTGCGATCGAAACCGGAAGAATACCGCGTGAGTTTACCGTGAAGCCGCTCCCTACAGGCAGTCTGGACCGAACCCTGGCAGCGGCTGGGATTCCGCTCTTCGCGCTCGACCTTCGTGATCTGCCAAAGGATGGACCAGTTGCCCGGTGGTTCGCTAAGCCACACGACATGCGAAACATCGGCGGAGTTTACAGCGACAAGGGAGGAGACTCGCCTGATCCCATCGCCAGTACGGCATGGCCGGACGCTTTTGATGTGATTGTCTTCGTCGACAAAACCACAGCATCTCACGGAAACCCATAATTTTTCGTTTGCGCTTCCGCTGTCAAGACGTTTTTCCCGAATCCAGCAATATCGTCACCGGGCCATGGTTCACCAACTCCACCTGCATCGTTTCCTGAAAGCGCCCGGTCTCGCAGGGCAAGCCGGCGGCTCGAATCCGCTCCACGAAATACTCATACAACCGCCGAGCTTGTTCCGGCGGAGCCGCCGCGTCGAATGACGGCCGCTTGCCCCGGCGCACGTCTCCATACAAGGTAAACTGAGAAACTACTAGCACCGCGCCACCGGCATCTCCCACCGCGCGGTTCATCTTGCCCGCGTCATCCTCGAACACCCGTAGGCCGGCGATCTTCTCTGCCAGATATTCGGCATCCGCCTCTTTATCTGTCCCTGCCACCCCGAGCAAAACCAGCAGGCCGCGCTCGATCTTTCCCACCACGTCACTGCCCACCGTAACCTGCGCTCGGTTCACACGCTGCACCACTGCCCGCACCGAACGACCTCCTCAACATAACAACTGCCAGGCCATATTCTCACATCGTGTTTTGATTGACGCCGTCGCCGTTCCACCCTACAATTTCGGCTTTCCGCACACTTCCGTTTTAAGGCAAGGACGCAAGCATGAATCGCATCGCGACCCGCTCCGCTCTCCTGCTTCTGGCATTGTCCGTTGCCGCGATCCAGGCGCAACAACCGCCAGCCGCACATAACGATGTCGTCATAAAGAATGCCGTTGTGATGACCGTCACCCACGGCATGGTGCAGAACGGCAGCGTCTATATAAAAGACGGAAAGATTGCGGCGGTTGGTAAAGAGGTGAGCGCCCCGTCCAGCGCGACCGTCATCGACGCTCGCGGAAAATATCTGACCCCGGGCATCGTCGACTCCCACTCCCATATCGCGCTCGATGACGACGTCAACGAAGCCACCAGCCCCGTAACTCCGCAAATGATGATGATCGACGCTTTCGATTATCAGGACAAAGCTATCTACCGCGGCTTGGCCGGTGGCGTGACCACTTCTCTACTACTGCACGGCTCGGCCAACATGATCGGCGGACAAGCCGTGGTCATCAAGCACAAGTACGGATTGAATCGCGATGCCCTCCTGTTTCCTGGCGCGCCGCGTTCCATCAAGTTCGCCAGCGGAGAGAATCCTAAACGTGTCTACGGCGGCAAAGATCAGCTGCCCTCCACCCGCATGGGCAATTTCGCTGTCCAAAGAGAAGCCCTAGTTCAAGCCCAGGATTACATGCGCGAATGGGACGACTACAACACCAAAGTCAAGAAGGGCGACAAGGACGCCAGCGCTCCCAAGCGCGACCTGAAAATGGAAGCGCTGGCCGATGTGCTGCGAGGGAACCTGCTGGTGCAGATCCACTGCTACCGTGCCGACGAATTACTGACCGAAATGGCCATTGCAAAAGAATTCGGATACAAGGTGCGAGCCTTTCACCATGCGCTCGAAGCCTACAAAGTCGCCGACCAACTAGCGGCGAACAATGTCGCCATCGCTACCTTTTCCGATTGGTGGGGCTACAAGCAAGAAGCTTGGGACGCGATTCCGTGGAACGCAGTGATGTCGATGCGCAAAGGCGTGCGCGTGGCAATCAAGAGCGATTCCGAGGACTTCGCTCGCCGCTTGAATCAGGAAGCTGCCAAGAGCATCCGTTACGGCGGCGCCACCGACGAAGAAGCGTTGAAGATGATCACCTTGAACGCGGCCTGGATCATCGGTGTGGATGACAAGGTGGGATCGATTGACGTTGGCAAAGACGCCGACCTGGTGATCTGGGATGGTTATCCGCTCTCCAGCTACGGAGTTCCCAACAAAGTGTTTATCGATGGCGATATTTATTTCGACCGCTCGCTGCCCGGCTTCGGCATGACGCATTACTCGGAGGGACAATGAATCGTCTACTCGTATCTTTCGTCCTTTTCTCAGCCGCAGTCGCTTTAGCCCAGCAAAAGCCGACGGTGTTGAAGGGCGGCAAACTGCTCACCGTCTCGCACGGCACCATCGAAAACGGCGTACTGGTGATGCAAAACGGCAAAATCACCGCCGTCGGTGCCGAAGGTTCCATCATGATTCCCAAAGATGCTCGCGTCATCGACGCCAGAGGCATGACGATTTATCCCGGATTGATCGACTCCGAAGACAATCTCGGTCTTACCGAAATCTCCGCGGAACAGAGCACCAACGATCTCATCGAATCGAGCGACGAGATCATGCCGCATATGCACGTCTATGACGCCTTCCACGCCGAATCCGAGTTGATTCCCGTCACCCGCTTGAATGGTGTGACCAATGCCGTCATCGCGCCCGACACCAAAGACACGCTGCCCGGCCAGGACTCATTCGTACAACTGGCGGGAAAGACTTCTCAGGAAATGCTGCTGATTCGTGATATCGCCATGCCGCTTAATTTCACTGGCGAGCAGCGCCACAACGAATCCTGGGATAAAAGAAAATTTCCCCAGACGCGCATGGGGATGGCTGCCCAGCTTCGTCAGGCCTTCCTCGATGCTCAGGACTATGCTCAGCACTGGGCCGACTACGAGAAGAAGAAGAGCGAAGCAGCACAAAAGACGGACGATAAAGACAAGAAGCCCGACGACAAGGACAAAGAAAAAGACAAGAAACCGCCCTCCCCGCCCAAGCGAGATCTGAAACTCGAAGCGCTGCTGCCTTACTTGCAGGGCAAGAAGCCAATCGTTCTCGCCGCCGAGGAAGCCAACGACCTGCAAACCGCCGTATCTCTTGCTCACGAATTCAATCTAAAATTTGTGTTGAGCCACATCAGTCACTCGCAGTCTGTCCTCGACTATGTGGCAGGACTCAAGGTCCCCGTAATCGTCGGCCCCATCTACGAGGATCCCAAACCCTACGAACGCTATGACACTGTCTATAGTCTGCCGGCGCAGTTGTACAAACGTGGAGTCAAGATTGTCTTCGCGTCATTTGACGCCCACAATGTGCGCAACCTGCCTTATCAGGCAGGCTTTGCTACCGCTTTCGGACTGCCTTATGAGGAAGCTCTCAAGGCCATCACCCTAAATGCTGCCGAAACCTGGGGCGTGGCCGACCAGTTGGGATCACTCGACGCCGGCAAGACTGCCAACGTGGTTGTGGCCAACGGAGATCCCTTGGACATGCGGACCGATGTGAAGCAGGTCTTCATCGCCGGACAGGAGATCCCGATGACCAGCCGCCAGACACGCTTGCGGGATCAGTACTCCGGCCAATGAACAATAACTAGCTGTGGTTTGACCGCCTCAGCGGCCAACAGTTAGGATGCAAGTGGGTTGAGCCGTCGCATTTCCACTTGCTTGCAGCGGGACCCTTCTTTACACCGATTCGTGCTGGCCATTACACTACTTATTCCCTTTTCTTTGCCTTCAGGAAGGTGAGACGTACATGGCCGTGGCCGCGAAAAAAGAGGTCGTCGAGAAAGTTAAGCAGATTGTCAGCGAACAACTGGGGGTCGATGAAGCGGAAGTGACTCCCAGCGCATCCTTTGTAGACGATCTGGGAGCCGATTCACTCGATCAAGTGGAGCTGGTCATGGCTCTGGAGGAAGCATTCAATATGGAGGTCGGTGACGAAGACGTAGAAAAAATGCTCACCGTCCAAAGCGCCATCGACTACGTCGACAAGCACGGGAAGGCTAAATAATACTGAACCCGGTTCGTCCCGGACATCTGGAACCAAATCCGCATCACTCAGCACAAGGAGAACTCATGGCAGCCGTTGATGAGAAGGTGAAACAGATCATTGTGGAACAGCTAGGCGTGGAAGAAGGCGAAGTGACCGCGACCGCATCGTTTGTGGACGACTTGGGCGCTGACTCGCTGGATACCGTGGAACTGGTGATGGCTTTTGAGGAAGCTTTCGAGTTGGAAATTCCCGATGAGGACGCGGAGAAGATCCGCACCGTGCAGGATGCGGTGGACTACATTGGCAAGCATGCGAAGGGCGGGAAGTAATTGGCGCGACGCGTCGTAGTCACCGGGGTGGGTCTGGTTTCAGCGGTTGGCAATACCAGCGCAGAGACTTGGTCAAACCTACTCGACGGCAAGAGCGGCATCGCTCGCATCACTCATTTCGATGCCTCGCAACATGCCTGCCAGATCGCCGGTGAGGTCAAGAACTTCGACCCATTGCAGTTTGTCGAGAAGAAAGACGTCAAAAAGATGGGCCGTTTCATCCAGTTGGCCATGGCAGCCGCGGATGACGCCATGAAGTCCTCCGGCCTCCAGGTGACTCCCGAGACTTCAACTCGGGTTGGAGTGCACATTGGATCGGGAATTGGCGGAATCGACGTCACCGAACGGGAACATTCGAACCTGCTGAGCGGTGGCCCTCGAAAGATCTCACCGTTTTATATCCCCGCCACCATCATCAACCTGGCTGCGGGACAAGTCAGCATCCGCTACAACGCCAGAGGCCCCAACGAAGCCACCTGTACGGCTTGCACCAGCAGTGCGCACTCCGTCGGAGACTCCTACAAGATCATCGCCCGCTGCGACGCCGACGCGATGATTGCTGGCGGAACTGAAGCCGCGATTACGCCCCTCTCCGTGGGCGGATTCGCGGCCATGCGCGCGCTCTCTACTCGCAACGATGAGCCCGAGAAGGCCAGCCGTCCCTGGGACTCGGCACGCGATGGATTCGTCATCGGCGAAGGCGCAGGAATTTTGATTCTGGAGGAACTGGAATTCGCCCGCCGACGCGGCGCAAAGATTCTGGCTGAAATTGTCGGTTACGGCATGAGCGGCGATGCCCACCATATAACTGCGCCTGCGGAAGACGGCGACGGCGCCTGCCGCGTGATGCAAAACACCATGCAGGACGCGAAAGTGCAACCGCGACCAAGTGGGCTACATCAATGCTCACGGCACCTCCACGCCGCTCGGGGACCGCATCGAAACCACCGCCATCAAGCGTGCCTTCGGCGACCACGCCTACAAGCTCGCCGTAAGTTCCACCAAGTCGATGACTGGGCACTTGCTGGGCGGCGCTGGCGGCCTGGAAGCGGGCATCACGGTGCTGGCTCTTCGCGACCAGATATCTGCCCCCGACCATCAACCTGGAGCATCCTGAACCGGAATGCGATCTGGACTACGTCCCCAACCACGCCCGCAAAGCAGCCCTGGAATATGCCATGACCAATTCCTTCGGATTTGGCGGGACTAACGGGGCTCTGCTCTTCCGCCGCTGGACCGAATAACGCCCCTTCCGTTCCCAGGCGTCCCACCTGTGCCGTAAAGCCCAACCCACCAAAAGCCGATGTGTTTGGCAAGTACCGAATGCCGTGCGTCTGGACATTGCTGGTAATAAGACCTTGGTACTCAAGGATTGTCCTTCTAACCCTTTGCCAAGCCTGGACATGCAGGCCACAATAGGTTTACCCGGCAAGATGAAGAACGAAGATTCACCTATGGAAAAAACCACTGGAACGGCCGTTGCCCCCCTGCCTGCCGGGAAGAAGGCCGCCGCCCGGGCCGCGCTGGTGGATCTCCAGGAACCGGTCCGAGCCATGCTGGCCGAGTGTTTCCGGCAGTTTGGGATTGAGACCGTGGTAGTACCCGGTAACGCCGCCGAACGCTCTGCAGAAGGAAAAGTTCGAGGCCTGTGTGCTGAAGCTGGGGCCAATCGCTCAGCCCATGATGGAGGCTGCCCGTACCTCGCTATCCAACAGCCGCATGGTCATCTACGGACTTGGCGGCAGCGCCCAGGATGCCATGCGCTTTTCCAAGTACGGCATCAACGCGGTTTTTCAGGAGCCTCTGGAACGCCATGCGGCGTTGAAACTGGTGCGGTCAACCCAGATGCTGGTGCTGCACGAACTGCGCCGCTACGTTCGCATTCCGGTCATAACCGAAATCACCGTAATTATGGCTGCCGACAATCGCCGCCTTACCGCTACCAGCGTGGAACTCAGTTCCGGTGGCATGTCCCTGCGCTCCGCCGAGGACATTTCAGCCGGACAATCGGTCGAAATCTCTTTTGCCCTGCTCACCCTGCCCCGGGTCTGGGTCCGCGGCTCAGTCAGCTGGCGCAATGCGCCGGGTAAAACCTTCGGGATCCGCTTTGACCCTCAGGACGAACGCCGTCAAAAAATTAAAGAGTGGATTGACTCCTACGTCGACGGTCAGTAGTTCAAATGTTCAATTTTGTCATCCTGAGCACGCGTTCTTTGCGTAGCGAAGGATCTGGGCGAGCCGCGCAAAGGGTCGCGTTCTGTGCGACCCTACAATTGCGCGTTTGGCTCGCTTCCCTATCCAACGTGTAAAATCACAAATACATGGCGGGCGCTGCCCAACTCGTGCAAATTGATGTCGGTCCTCCCATCCGGCAACCCAAGCCGGATTGGCTCCGCGCCAAAGCTCCGGTCGGCGACAACTTCCATAATCTGAAGAAGCTGGCTCGCGGACTCGATCTGCATACAGTTTGCGAATCCGCTCAATGCCCCAACATTGGCGAGTGTTGGGACAACCACACCGCGACTTTCATGCTGCTGGGCGACATCTGCACTCGCCGCTGCGGTTTCTGTGCCGTCCCTAAAGGCAAGCCCGGCCCCATCGACTGGGAAGAACCGGCGCGCGTTGCCGAAGCGGTTGCCACGCTCGGCCTGAAGCATGCGGTCGTAACCAGCGTCAATCGCGATGACGACAACCTGGGCGGCGCGCGCGTTTTTGCTGAAACCATCCGCCAGATACGCGAGCTGACTCCCGGCTGCCGGGTCGAAGTCCTGATCCCTGACTTCCAGGGGCTGGACGAACCTCTCCAAGTCGTGCTCGACGCTCAGCCTGACATTCTCAATCACAATACCGAAACCGTGCCGCGGCTCTATCGCGTGGTCCGTTCCGGCGCTCGCTATGAGCGCACTCTGCGCCTGCTCGAAAACGCCAAGAAGTTCGCGCCCGGCATGGTCACCAAATCCGGCGTGATGGTTGGACTAGGAGAAACGGCCACCGAGTTGATTGAAGTCTTCAGCGACCTGGGTTCACGCGGCGTGGACATTCTCACCGTAGGCCAATATCTGCGGCCCTCGCGCGATCACTTGCCCATCGCCCGCTTCTACACTCCAGACGAATTCCGCACCCTGAAAGAAGCAGCGCTCGAATACGGCTTCCGCCACGTCGAGTCAGGCCCGCTGGTGCGCTCCAGCTACCACGCGCACGAGCACGCGGACGCGGCTGCAAGAAGCTAGGATATCCCCCTCCGCTCGTGTGAAATCATCACCGTAGCGAGAAATTCCCGCCCGATCTTTCTCGAGAGAAGGGTTGGAGGCAAAATCGTGAAAAAAGAGTTAGATTGAGCTCATCCGGGAAAGCGGTCAGCGCATCGGGAAGAAGTCCGCGGGGAGGGACCTTGGGTATCGCCAAATCAGGGATTGGTTTTCGGAGTTGACACGGGGGATCTATCTGAAAACGTAGATTTGTCCTGGGGCCAATCCATGCGGCAGTATAGGCTAACCTTTGTGTCCTTCCGGGAGTCTGGCGCTTTACCGTAAACGTCAACGTTCACGCAGTCGTTATAGGACGGTCGCCGGGACGGCTGGACTAGAAAAGTCGCTTTCGCCGCATGATCGGTTTGTGATCGCATTGCATTCGCCAAGTGGGTTCGTTGAAACCGGACTGCCCGTGTGCCCACCAGAGAAAATGGCCGCAACGCGCCTGCTGGGTTCAATAGGACAATCTCTCCGGTCCGGTTTGAGGGCGAGAATCGCAGAATTGCGGCGTTTTGGAGCGATTTTCAGAGGAATGCAGCCCGGTTTCTCTGCAAACCAGACTGTATGGCGGAGGGAGAGGGATTCGAACCCCCGGTACCCTTTCAGGTACAGTGGTTTTCAAGACCACCCGTTTCAACCGCTCACGCATCCCTCCGCGCTAGGCACAGTCTATCAGCACGGCAGAGTCTAAACTGCGCAACCGGGCACGCGCGTGATCACTTTACGACTACGAGATTATTGGTCACGGAGAACACTCCGGGCACTCCGTTGGCACGGATGTTGGCGATGTTTTTGTCTGCCTCGCTATCCACGACTCCTTCGAGCGCCACATGGCCGTTTTTCACGATGATGCGGATCGGTTTAATGGTCGGCAGGGCATATTTCTGCATCTGCGGGTAGCCATAGATCGCGCGAAAAAGCTGGCGCCGCAGGCCGTCGTCCATGGGGGAAACCGGCAACACTTCGATCCGATTGTCAACGCTTTCCACACCTTCGATCTTCTTGACTGCTTTTTCGGCATCAGACTTCACTGTGGGATTAGTGACTTGCCCGAACAGAGCAACTTTGTAGCCGTCGACCTTATAAGCGAGGTTGTCGAATACGTCGAGATATGGCAGCATGACTAGCTCGTGGCGCACTTCTTTTTGAATGCGTTCCACTGCCTTTTGGGAAACCTCGCGCTCCTGTGCGGAGACAGAGAGGGAAGCAATCGCCAACACAATCAGCAAAAACCAGCAATTGAGTCGCATCGCAGTATGCTCCTTATATATAGAGCTGATGTCCACAGCTATATGGGTGGTTCGCGCACCAGTATAGATCAATCGTTTGTTGGTTGGAGTCGGGGCCGTGGTCAAGAGAGCGGCTTTCTCCAGATCACGGAAGTAATGGTTACCAACTCGGAACAATGCCTTCCCTTTGAATCACTTGCACTTGTTCAAAAGGCTGGTGCGGAGCATAGAATGCAAAGTAGAGACACTATTTTACAAGGAAATTACCCGAGTAACATGTAACGGCAAGCAACCCAGGCATTGTCAGGAAGATCCTAGTTGAAGAACGCAACAAAAGGCAACGGGTCGGGTTAGGTACAACACAGGGGGTGACCCCTGTCAGTGGCGCGAATCAAAGGTGAGTCTTATGACAACTTCTAAGCAGCATGAGATGGCTCGCGGGTCGGCATGGGCGAAGGTTGCAGGCATCGCCCTCATAGCATTTGGGCTTGGTTTACCTGCATTCGCGGCCTTGGGCGGCGACGCGAGTTCGGTTCAGACCGACCAGGCATACATGAAGGCCAGCATAAAAACGACTGCGGGCCAAGCCTACACTCTGCACGAGATCAAGACTCCAATGGGGACCGTCGTGCACGAGTTTGTATCCGCCGACGGAAGGGTGTTCGCCGTCGCCTGGCACGGTCCTTCCATGCCCCCGATGCAACAGCTTCTGGGCAGCTACTTCCAGCAGTTTTCTGCCGGAGTTCAAGCTCATCATGCGGGCCTGGTGCGCCACGGCCCCTTGAATATCCAAGAGGCGGGATTGGTAGTGCAGAGCAGCGGACATCCACGGGGATATTTCGGAAGGGCTTATGTGCCCGCGATGTTGCCGCAAGGCGTCACCCCGGACCAACTTCGATAGGTTACAGATCTTTAAGGAGGCAGTCGTGCGCACGTTCTTATTGTTGATCTCAGTTGTGAGCCTTGGATTGCTGGCGGGATGCGGAAGCGGAAGTGGTGGTTCAACTCCGAAAGGCGTTCCCACGGGTGGCACGGCAAACGTTCAGCCCATCGCGGTCGACGGTGGGCCAGTGGCGGGTGTCATTTATCCTGATGGGGCCTTCATCGACGTGACCATCTGTAACCCCGGTACCACAACTTGCCAGACAATTGACGGAATTCTGGTTGATACCGGCTCGTTTGGTTTGCGAATTCTGTCATCCGCCATAACACTCACCGGCTTGCAGACGCTCACTTCGGGTAGCAGCACTCTCTACAATTGCATCAATTTTGCTGACGGTTCCTACCTTTGGGGCACGGCTACAGTTGCCGATGTCCAAATGGCGAACGAGCTGGCCAGCTCCGCGACCATTCAGGTAATCGCGGACCCAACGGGCTTCGCTATTCCTACTGAATGTTCAAACGGCGGGATCGACGAAGACAATCAGGCAGCATTGGGAACCAATGGTATCCTCGGAATCGGGCCCGAACCGGTGGATTGTGGGGAGGCATGCGATCCGAACTTCAACGGAGGCGTTCCGCCCGTTCCTTCACCTTACTATCTGTGCACAACTACTTGCGCGGCTACCTCCGTGGTGACCAGCCAGCAAGTGGTCGATCCCGTGGTGTTGTTTGCGACCGACAACAACGGAACGATCGTCCAACTGCCGACTCTTTCCGGTGCCGCGGCCAGCGAGAGCGGCTCCCTGATTTTCGGAATCGGTACAGAAACGAATAATCAGGTTCCGAGCAGCGCACTCATATTTGCGCTCGACCAGGCGAATGGTGATACGTTTTCTACGACCTACAAAGGTCAGCTCCTGACCGACAGTTTCATCGACAGCGGATCCAACGGGCTCTTCTTTCCCGACACCACCATACCGGTATGCACAGACAACACTTCGTTCTATTGCCCGACCAGTCTGCTGACCCTTTCCGCTGTCAACACAGAGACGGTCAGTGTGACCGGCGCAACCGGCACTGTCAACTTCAGCATTGATAATGCCGACAATTTGTTCGCCGAAGGCGGCGGCGCCGACGCTGCATACAGTACTCTGGGCGGACCAAACGCCGGAGGCGGATTCGACTATGGCCTGCCATTCTTCTTTGGTAGGAGTGTGTTCACCTCTATCGATGGACAAGCGGTTCCATCCAATACTCCGGCGGCGCCTTGGTGGGCGTACTAGACTTCGCAATTTAACCGTTTCTAATTTTGCCCACGGCTCACGCCGTGGGTTTTTCCTGTTTGGAGTAGTGTCGCAGCCCTAATTACACTATCTCCATGAAGAACTTTGACGCTCTTTCCGAACAGGAGATTCTGGCGCTGGCAATATCTCTGGAAGAAGAACACGAGCGGGTCTACGCGGATTTTGCCGAAGGCTTGCGACAGGACTTTCCCGCATCCGCCACGGTGTTCGACGGCATGCGAGTAGAAGAGTCCGGGCATCGGCGGCGGCTGATCGAGCTGCACCGGCAGAAATTCGGAGAACACATCCCGCTGGTCCGGCGGCAGGATGTCCGTGGCTTTGTGCAGAGAACGCCGGTCTGGCTGGTACGACCGCTGGGGCTAGACATGGTCCACAAGACTGCAGGCTCCATGGAGGTGGAAACCCGGAGGTTTTACGAGAAGGCGTCTGCACGTACCCGGGATGCCGGAATTCGCCAACTGCTCGATGACCTGGCTCAGGAGGAGCGGGCGCATGAAGACCGGGCCCAGGAATTGAAGGCAGAAGAACTGGGTCCGGACGTCCGGCAAGATGAGGAACGAGCGCGGCGGCGGTTGTTCGTACTGCAGATCGTGCAGCCCGGCCTGGCCGGGTTGATGGATGGATCGGTGTCAACTCTGGCCCCGGTATTCGCCGCCGCTCTGGCTACCCGCAATAGCTGGGACGCTTTTTTGGTGGGTATGGCGGCTTCCATTGGCGCCGGCATCAGCATGGGTTTTGCCGAAGCACTCTCCGATGACGGCAGTCTCACGGGTCGAGGACATCCCTGGGTGCGTGGCGCGATCTGCGGCGCCATGACGGCTTTGGGCGGAGTCGGCCACACGCTGCCATTTCTGATTCCCGGCTTTCATATTGCTCTGATCATTGCGTCAGTCGTGGTAATTGTCGAACTCGGGATCATCACTTGGATTCGTCATCGTTATATGGACACGCCTACGGTGTCTGCTGCCATGCAAGTGGCGTTGGGTGGGGCATTGGTGTTCGTGACCGGAGTCCTGATCGGCAGTTCGTAGCAGAATCAGGCAATGCTGCGCTTGAAGCGTGAGCCACGGCTGCGGGGTGGAGCGGCCATCTCGACTCGGTTACGCCCGGCTCGCTTGGCGCGATAGAGCGATTTGTCGGCTGCCTGCACTACTTGTTCAACCTCTTTGGTGCCGGGACTCGGCTCGGCAACGCCTATGCTGACTGTAACCGAGAATTCATGAGGAGAAGGGTCAGCAAGCGCGTGGCGAAGTAGTTGAGAGCCTGCAACTCGCCGTTTGCGTGAGCTTCTGCGATCTGTCCCGCGAGCGACACTGCGGCGCTCGGGCAGACCGCGGAGATGGAACGCAGATTCTTGAATCGTCACACGAAGAGCCTCGAGATGAGGCAAGACATTCTTCATCGACTTGTCCCGGAAAAGAATGCAGAACTCTTCACCGCCCACGCGATAGGCCTGACCGTTTCCAGTTACCTCGGCCAAGCGTGTGCCCACCATGCGCAGAACCTGGTCGCCAGTGTCATGTCCAAAGCTGTCGTTGAATTTCTTGAAATGGTCGATGTCAACCACCGCAATGGCGTAGGGCGCTTCGAGGCGGAGCAGTGCGTCATTGAAAGCGCGGCGCGAAGGCAGGACGGTCAATTCATCGTGATAGGCGAGGAGGTAGGAGTTCTCGATGATCGAGCTGAGAAGAATCAGAGCGGAAGTGGCAAAGTAAGCGCTTCCGATCCATCCTACTCCCCCCATTTGCAAGCCGGTAAAGGCCGCCGCCAATGACCACAACAGACCACTCTCCACCGGTTTGGGATGCATCACAAACCGGACCATCAGGACCACGAGACAGATAGCAAATGCCAACAGAGCAAGTTGCGGAATTGGCGTCCATGAAAACAAATTATGTTTAAAGATGGCGGCGTGGATAAACCACGGGCTGGTGGTTTCTCCCGGCCGGCAGATGAGCGCAATGAAAACCGATTCGAAGAACAGGAGCGCGAGCCGGGATGTGATCGAGGGGACGGCCCATCCGCGCTCACGAGCGAGCGAAAAGAGAACCAGGTTGATCGGCAACAATAGCGCAATGGCTTCAAACGCGATGCGACCGGGGCCGGCCGAAACAATGCGAGCGTTAGAAAAGAACTCCAGAGAGCGGTGTGCCAGCAGCAGCGTAAGCAGTACAAACATCACCCGGCTGGAATGAAAACGCCAGGCCAACAGGAGAGCAGCTATGAAAACGGTGTAGTAATAGAAATCGATGGCCGGTGCCGGGATGGCCAACAATCCGCCTTGCAGCAACACTGCGGCCAAAAGCAGGAGTATGCCTCCGGGTACGCACAATTGCTGAAAAGCTTTTCTGGTCGTAAGCTCCACGGGCGGATCCTTATTATTATTATTAGATTATCCGCAACCGCGGGAGTCGCAAGTGAGTGGCGGAGCAGGTTCCCGCAGAGAGCGCAGCTTTCTGCCTATTTCCGAGCCCCGCCCAGTTCGTAGCCAACACCGCGGATGGTATGAATCAGGCGCAGTGCAAAGCCGTCATCGACCTTTCGTCGCAGGTACGGCCTGCGGGTACTCGAGGTACTCACTCCGGCAATCAGTGCGCTCCGAGGCGCAGCATAGAATGCCGACCACAATGAACTGGATGTCATTCTTCCGCAACTCCTGCGAGACCGCAGTTCCGCCATGCGGAGACATGGACTGTAGTTCCACCAGAAGGCTATGGCGTCGATTCCGCTGGCGTCACGGTACCATCCGTCTTCACGATTCCCTTTACTGTGCCCCAGCCTGTTTCGAATCTGCCGCTCGAGAGCTGTTTACGCGGCTTTGTGCCGTCGCCGTTCCCGCGCCCGCGATGCGCCACCGCGTGCCATTGGGTTTGCTGATGATTTCCCGCGGGCAGTTGACCAACCAGCAGTTGCGGTCGGCCTTGGAAGCGCAGCGAGGGAGCGGGCGGCAGCGTTTGGGGGAATGGCTGGAACAAATGGGGTTTGCCACCGAACATCAAGTTACAGCCGCGCTCGCGCAGCAGTGGGCTTGCCCGGTACTAGCTTCCAACGCAAGCTGCGATCCGGCCTGCCTCCGCTTGCTGCCCTACCACCTGCTGGAAACTTTCCGGATATTGCCGGTGCAATTTGTGCCGTCAACGCGCATGTTCCACTTGGCGTTCTGTGACGGCCTCGATTACAGCGCGCTCTATGCGATTGAACAGATGCTCGATTGCCACACCCAAGCCTGTCTCACCACTCACAGTGCGGTGGCTCAGGCTTTGGAGAGCATCGGGCATGAGCGCCACCCACGAGAACTGCTGTTCGACGGCTGGCGAGATGCTTCCGAGATGGCCCGAATCACCTGTGGATACGTACTCAAACTAGGCGCGGAGGCGGTTCGGCTAGTGAACTGCGGAGCCTTCATCTGGGCGCGTTTGTCCACCGGGCCCGATGTTGCCAATCTGCTCTTCCACCGCGCCGCCGAAACCTCACATGTGGCAGGTCTGGGTCTTGATGCTCCCGGCAATTCCTTGCCCATCACCGGATAGCGTTGCCAAGTAAAGTCTTTTGCGCGGCCCCGATTGAGCCAAATATATCCCCTGAAGTCTGAAACAACACTCCCTAAGTGACAGTGAGTCTATCCGTTTGGGGGAGCCGAGACCGTGGGCAAAGCTCGCGCATTATCATTTTCGAACGCGCGCCGATGACGATCGCGTGACGATTCGCTGGTGACTAGGTCTCGTGCTGAGTTCAGGCACTCTTTGCCTTTGTGCTCGATGTTTCCCGGCAAAACTTTCCCTTGCGCGCACAACCGCCAAACTAAACCGTCTTCAAGAAGTTGAAATGCGTTGCCCCAAAACCACTTATGCGTTTTTTGCGAACCAAACCGTTCTTGGCGCATAGCGTGCTTGAACCTCTGCGGAGAAGCAAAGTGGACAGCGGATACTACGCAGCTTGTGCGGGACTCAGTGCACAGACTCAAGCACTGGAACTCATCGCCAACAACGTCGCCAACCTGAACACCACCGGGTTTCGCGCGCGGCGTTTGCAGTTTCAGGATCTGATCTACCAAAACCTGGTGATGCCAGGCGCCGCCGCCACCGAGCAGACAACGCTGGTTGCGGGCTTGCAGATCGGCTTGGGGACCCGCACTGCGGCCTCCGAGGTAGTACAAATGCAGGGCGACTTGAGCGCCACTGGTAATCCCCTGGATCTGGCGATTCAAGGTAATGGATTCTTTCAAGTAACACTGCCGACCGGCGACACCGCTTATACGCGAAGCGGAGAGTTTCATATGGACGCACAGGGGAACGTGGTGACCGCCGACGGCAATCCTCTTACTCCGGGAATTACCATTCCGCCCGGCGTCACCTCCATTACGGTCGGTTCCGATGGCACGGTGAGCGTCACCCAGGCTGGCCAGCAAGCGGCGCAGCAAGTGGGGTCGATACAGCTCGCTCTTTTCCCCAATGCTGGAGGACTGAACAGCGTTGGCAGCAACCTTTTCCTTGCCACCACCGCCTCGGGCGATCCCATTGCCGGTACTCCTGGAGGCAGCGATGGTCTGGGCTCAATTCAGCAGGGTTTCCTGGAACAGTCCAACGTGGATGTGGTGCAGGAATTCGTCAATATGATTGTCGCTCAACGCTCCTACGAAGCCAGTTCACGGGTGGTGCAATCAGCGGATGAAATGCTGCAACAGCTCAACAACATCTCTCGCTAAGGATGCTTCATGAAGTTCGCGATTAACAACTCGTGGCTGGAGTGGACGCTGCTGGCGGCTCTGGCGTTTTCGGCCGAAGCTGGCGCGGGCCAAACCGCAGCTCTGCTACGCGCAGCCAGTGTGTCACGCGACACTATTCGGCTTTCCGACCTCTTACCGAAGGACACACCAAACCAGATGCGTCGCGCCGGCGAACAGATTGAACTTGGACGAACGCCACAGTGTCACACCGTCCGCGTCTTCGAGAGGGCTGAGCTTGAGAAGGTGATTTCCTCGGCGACAGGATTGCGTGGGTTCATGCTTTCGGGGCCAGTCTCCGTGCAGCGAACATGTTTCCCTATTCGCCGTGAGGCGGTGCAGCGAGTGGTTTCTGAATTCGTGCGACAAAAAACCAACGATGCAGACTTGGTGAACTCCCACTTAGTCTGGCCGGAAACGATTTACGCATTGCAGGAAAACCCTGCTTTGCGGGTCGAGCAAGCGCTTCCCGATCCAACCCGGCGAGTGTTGCAGATCCGCATGCGCTGTGTGGAGCGCGCAGTTTGCCCCAGCTTCTGGGTTGCCGTCCCTGCAACGCAACAACTGAATCTTTTGTTTGCGGCGATTCCCACTGCATCGACCGCGTCCACGAGCGACAACAGCAACACGCTTGTGAAATCGGGCCAGCGTGTGATGTTGATTTTCGAAGATCCCCCCCTTCGTATGCAGTTGCTGGTCACCTGCATGCAGAACGCTTCTTTGGGCAAGCAAGTTCGTGCCATGGATCCTTCCACTCATCGCGTGTACCAGGCAGAAGTCACTGGCGCGGGAATCCTGAGGGCACACCTTTGATCCAACCCATGTTGAGAAACCTCTGGCTCGCAGGGATGCTCATTCTTCTTCCGGTCGCACCGTTCGCGCTAGGAAAAACAAAGAAGATTCAGCGCGAAGACTTGGCCGCCTATATCGAGCGCATGCAGCCTCAGGTGCCTGAGTTGCCCTCGGGTAGTCCCGGCAGTCTTTGGACCGACAACGGCCGTCTCGCGTTCCTGACCGGCGACTTCAAAGCTGGAAGGGTCGGTGACTTGATCACCATCGTTGTAGTCCATGACACTACGGCCAACAATGCCAACAGCGTCTCTACCGCCCGAACTCTGGCGGCTAGTTCCGGCATTACCGCCCTGGCCGGGGAACTCAAAACTGGCGGCGTGGCCCAGCTCTTTTCGCCCAACTCCTCGCAGGCGTTGACTGGGAAATCGCAAGCTTCTACCACCTCCAGCCTGCAAACCACTCTAAGCGGACGGGTAGTGGCCGTGCTTTCCAGTGGCCTTCTGGTCATCGAAGCCGAGCGTCAGCTCACCATGAACAACGAGAATCAAACCGTCCTGGTGAGGGGCCTGGTGCGCAGGGCGGATATCGGGCCAGACAACACGGTCGCGTCCAATACCATTGGCGATCTGGAACTGGAACTCAAGGGAAAAGGCGTGCTCAGCGACGGTACCCGGCCACCAAATATTGTGGTCCGTACCCTGTTGCGAATTCTTGGCTTCTGAAGATCTGACATGAATCCTATTCTCAGTTCGTTGCTGTTGTTTCTGCTTCTAAGACCATTGCCGGCGAGGACGGAAGAAACACGGCAGTCGTTGATTCGCGATGTTACTTCTGTCGAAGGTGTGCGCGACAACCATGTCCTCGGCTATGGGATGGTGGTGGGACTCAAAGGCACGGGAGACCGTCAACAAACGATTTTCAGCGTTCAGACTCTGGCCAACATTCTCCAGCACATGGGGGTGCAGATTCCACCCGCCACGGTGACCGTCAAGAATGTTGCCGCGGTATTTGTAACCGCCAACCTGCCGCCGTTCGCCACCCCTGGCACCCGTATCGATGTCACCGTTGCCTCCGTGGGCGATGCCAGAAGCCTGGAGGGAGGTTTACTCTTGCTTACGCCCCTGTACGCCGCGGATGGCAAGACTTACGCTGCTGCCCAGGGCCCGTTAACCCTGGGCGGTTACACCGCGGGGCGTGGCGGCAACACCAAGCAGGTCAATCACCCCACCGTCGGACGGATTCCAGGTGGGGGAATTGTGGAGCGAGACAGCTCACTCGATCTCCACACTTTGACCAAGCTGTCCCTGATTCTCAACGAGCCGGATTTCAGCACGGCGGGAGAAGTGGCAGGTACCATCAACAAAGAATTTGGCAAATCCATCGCTTCGGTCGTCGACAGCCGCCGGGTTGATATCGACAACACAGCCGCTGGCTCGGGCAACGTTCCTGCACTGCTCGCGCGGGTGCAAAGCCTCACCGTAGAAGTGCATCATCGTGCACGAGTGGTCGTCAACGAACGCACGGGTACGGTAGTCATGGGCAAGGATGTCCGGTTGGGGGCGGTTTCGATCCTGCATGGCAGTCTCTCGATCGTAGTCGCGACCGAGCTTGCGGTCTCACAGCCCAACCCGCTCTCCCGAGGCAAGACTGAGGTCGTACCGGAGCAGACCATTAAGGCGGAAGAAACCCCGGCCCGGCGCATCGAGCTGACCGAAGGCGCCAGCGTAGAACAACTGGTCAATGGGCTGCAAAGAATCGGAGCCACTGCAACCGATGTGATCGCTATCCTGCAGGCCATCAAAGCTGTCGGAGCTCTAGAAGCCGATTTGGATGTGATTTGATGAATGTTGCGCCAGTTGTGACTACCGCTCCCGCGATCTCCACTCCTGCCCTCGATCAACATGCGCGCAAGATTGCCAAGGCAGCCCACGATTTCGAAGCGGTTTTACTCAATACCTTGATGGGGCCTCTGGAAAAAACCTTCTCTTCTCTCCCCGGCAAAGAAAGTGACGCGGTGTCTGACAACTACCATTCTCTTGGCATGCAGGCGCTGGCCTCGAGTCTGGCTGCAAAAGGTGGAGTGGGTATTGCGGCGATGATCATCAAAAGCTTATCGAAGCGGGACAATCTAGCAGCAGATACTCATGAGAAAAGCCTCGCGAGAGGTGCTTCTCTCGCGAGGCCTTTCTGAACTTCCGATCCGTACGAGAACTATCTCGCCGGCTGTTAGTGCTTCTTTTTTTTCTTCGCAGCCTTTTTCTTGGTTGCCATGAAGTTATCCTCCGTGAGCTATTTTCCCTTGTGAAATTTCCAAACAAAAACTTGCTACGCGAGGTCGCCCTGCACTTCTAGTGCGAACGAAATCCTCACCCCAAGATATTGCGGAGTATTGTTTTGAATGTCAACACAATTCTGGTGGTGAGGTTTCACTTTCAGGCGACCCATCGTCTCCGTTATCGTAAACTTTCTTCCATCCATGGCCCGGGATCCTATCGAACTCGAGATCTTCAAGAACATTTTCCACTCCATCGCGGAAGAAATGGGCGCGGCTCTGCGCCGCACCGCGTTCTCTCCGAACATCAAGGAGCGCCGCGACTATTCCTGCGCTGTGTTCGATTCTGACGGAGAAGTTTTGGCGATGGGTGACCACATGCCGGTGCATCTGGGCTCAATGCCCATGTCGGTGCGCGCCGTGTTGGAGAACCTAGAACTCGACCCCGGCGATGTCGCCATGCTGAACGATCCTTTCCGCGGTGGTACCCATCTGCCAGATATCACATTGGTAGCGCCGGTCTACGTGCAGGCTCGTGGAGCGAAGGGTCGGCCCGACTTCTATGTAGCTTCGCGAGCTCACCACGCGGATGTTGGCGGCACTTACCCGGGATCGATGGGTCTTTGCCGCGAGATCTACCAGGAGGGACTCCGCATTCCTCCAGTGAAGCTGCTGCGCTCCGGGAAAATGCAGTCGGACGTGCTTGCGATTCTGCTGAACAATGTCCGCACACCTGAGGAACGTGAGGGCGACCTGGGAGCACAACTTGCAGCCTGTCACATTGGGGCAGAACGCCTGCGCGAAATCGGCAAGCGTTATGGCTTGGCGCGGACCAAGCGGGCGGCGCAGGAATTGCTCAACTATTCCGGGCAAATGATGCGGGCGTTTCTAGAAAACGTCCCTCGTGGGAACTATCGTGCTGAGGACTTTCTCGACAACGATGGTATCACCGAAAAACCAGTGAAGATTGTCGTCGAGGTCAAAGTCGCGCGTGAGCGCGGGCGTTCACGCAATTGTGTCACGGTGGATTTCACCGGCAGCGATCCGCAGGTGGGAGGCAGTATAAATGCGGTCGAGGCTATTACGTACTCTGCGTGCTTCTATGCATTTCGTTGTTTGCTAACCGAAGACGTTCCGGCGACGGCGGGCCTGATGCGTCCTATAAAGGTTATCGCTCCAGAAGGAACGGTAGTGAATGCGCGCCCGCCGGCGGCCGTGGCCGGAGGCAATGTCGAAACCTCGCAGCGTATTGTCGATGTGCTCCTGAAGGCTTTGTCGCAAGCCTTGCCGAACCGGATTCCTGCCGCAGCCTCGGGCACAATGAACAACTTGACCATCGGAGGAATCGACCCCCGTACTCACGAGCCGTTCGCTTACTACGAAACCATCGCCGGTGGAATGGGGGGACGTCCGGGCAAAGCCGGTGTTTCCGGCGTTCACACCCACATGACCAATTCTCTCAACACGCCGGCCGAGGCGCTGGAATATGCTTACCCTTTGCGCGTTCGCACCTATTCGTTGCGGCCAGATAGCGGAGGCTCGGGGAAATATCGCGGCGGTGACGGCATCGTGCGCGAAATCGAAGTTCTTACCGATGCTCAAGTTACGCTATTGGCTGACAGCCGAACGCGTGTACCTTACGGGCTGAACGGTGGAGCAAACGGAGTGGCCGGGAAAGCTACGATCACTCGCACTGACGGCTCATCGCAAACGCTGCCCAGCAAATTCAACGTGCGGCTACGCAAAGGAGAGAGAATCCGGATTGAGTCACCCGGTGGCGGCGGTTGGGGGGAAGTTGATTAGAATCTTGGCCGTGAATTGACGTCCAAGTCCGATCTGCTACTCCACAACTACCGGCAGCATCTATTTAACTATGACCGACCTTGCCCAGCACTACCTCGAAGAAGCCCGCCGCCAGTTTCGCGGATACAAGCGTCTCGGCGAGGGCGCGCTAGCCCAATTGAAAGACGAAGAGTTGTTTGTGACCCTCGACCCCGAGTCGAATTCTGTGGCAATCATCGTGAAGCATGTGGCCGGGAACATGCGTTCGCGCTTCGTTGATTTTCTTACCAGCGACGGTGAGAAGCCCGACCGCCACCGCGACCAGGAATTCGAGCTGTCTTCTAAAACGACCCGCGCCGAGGTCATGCATTGGTGGGAGTCAGGCTGGTCGTCTGTGTTCTCTGCGATCGAAGTGCTCCGTTCTGAAGAGGTGCAGCGCACCGTCACCATTCGCGGCGAGCCGCACACCGTGCTGCAAGCCATCAACCGGCAGATCGCTCACTATGCTTATCACGTCGGCCAGATCGTATTTATTGCCAAGCATCTCCGGTCGAGGGATTGGAAGTCGCTGAGTATTCCACGCGGCCAGTCGGAAGAGTTCAACCGCAAGCCCGCGGCGGAACGGCGCCCGGGTCCATCCGGTCCTCGAGCGGGACAATCCTAGCTTGCGCTCTCGGAGTGCTAGAATAGCCAGTTTACGATTTCGAACTTGAAGCCTACCGCATGACCCTTATGCCCAAGACTATGCTCGCCGTTGTAAAGCCAGAAGCCGCGCCCGGCGCGGAAATTCGCGAAGTCAAAGTTCCTGCCTTCGGACGCAACGACGTCCTGGTCAAGGTCAAAGTGGCCTCTATCTGTGGCACCGATCTCCATATTTATGAGTGGGACAAGTGGGCGCAGAACCGTATTCATCCCCCGCTGATCCCTGGGCACGAGTTTTGCGGCGAGGTTGTGGCCTTCGGCGACGAAGTCACCAGCGTCAAGGAGGGCGACTTTGTCTCCGCCGAGATGCACGTAGCCTGTGGCAAGTGTCTGCAATGCCGCACTGGCGATGCCCACATCTGCCAGAATGTGAAAATCATCGGCGTCGATGCTGACGGCGCTTTTGCCGAATACGTGGTCATCCCCGAATCGAATATCTGGAAACTCGATCCCGCCATCCCGCCGGAATATGCGTCTATCCTCGACCCCTTAGGCAACGCTGTCCACACCGTCTTGGCCGGCGAGATTGCCGCGAAGACTGTCGCCGTAACCGGCTGCGGCCCCATCGGACTTTTCTCTATCGCAGTGGCGCGTGCCGTGGGAGCTGCCGAGGTGTACGCCATCGAGGTCAACGAACATCGGCGGCGCATTGCCAAGGAAATGAAGGCCGATGTCGTGCTGGACCCATCCACACAGGACGTGAACGCCATCGTCATGGAGCGTACCGGAGGCTTGGGCGTGGATGTGGTGCTGGAAATGGCTGGCCATCCTAACGCCATTCGAACCGCATTCGACATCGTGCGCCGCGGCGGACGCATCTCCCTACTTGGCCTCACTTCCAAACCCATCTCCCTCAACTTCTCCGAAGACATCATCTTCAAGGGGATCACCGTCCAAGGCATCAGCGGCCGGCGCATGTATCAGACCTGGTATCAAATGACTGCTCTGCTCAAGCATGGCAAGCTTGACCTTCATCCCGTAATCACCGACCGCATCCCCATGAAGGATTTCTCCAAGGCGATGGACCGCCTGAAAACCGGCGAATCCAGCAAGATTCTGGTGTTTCCCAACGGGAACATGTAACCGCTGCTCCCTACCGCCCGATCGGATACAATCCTGATTCAATGTTGCGTTACTTCACCGCCGGAGAATCGCATGGCGAAGCGCTGGTCGCGCTCCTTAGCGGCATGCCTGCCGGATTGAAAGTGGACCAGGCATTTCTCGATCGAGAGCTCTGGCGACGGCAGCAGGGTTACGGGCGCGGTGGCCGCATGAAGATCGAACGTGATACCGCGCATATACTTTCCGGCGTACGGCAGGGGAAAACCATTGGTTCCCCCATCGCAATTCTGCTGGAGAATAAAGATTGGAAGAACTGGCAGGAATCGCTCCCGGTGGAGGAGGGTGATTCGGATAAGCACAAAGCGGTCAAGTCGCCGCGTCCTGGGCACGCCGATCTGGCTGGAGCTTTGAAGTACAACTTTCCCGAAGCGCGCTATGTGCTGGAACGGGCGTCAGCTCGCGAGTCAGCCGCGCGCGTGGCTATCGGAGGCGTGGCCAAACTGTTTCTGCGGGAGCTGGGAATGGATGTTCTCAGCCACGTCACTTCGGTTGGTCCTGCTGCGATCAAAGGCGAAATCTCGTGGGAGCAAATCGCCGCGCTCGTTCAACGAGAGGAAGTGCTGCTGAATTGTGCCGAACACGAAACTGAGCAGCGCATGAAAGAAGAAGTCGATACGGTCCTAAGGAGCGGAGATTCCGTTGGCGGCGTCTTCGAAGTGGTTGCACACAACGTCCCGCCTGGACTGGGCACTTACGCGCAATGGGATGAACGCCTCGACGCGCGCTTGGCTGCGGCGGTAATGTCGTTGCAGGCGGTCAAAGCGGTTGAGATCGGCTCCGGAGTCACCGCCGCGGGTTCCCCTGGCTCCGCTGTGCATGATGAAATAGGCTATGGGGGCACGGATACGCTCTCAGGTTTTACTCGCAGCCGGAACAACGCTGGTGGAATTGAGGGCGGCGTTTCCAATGGAGAGGACATTCGAGTAAGCGGCTATCTGAAGCCGATCTCAACGCTGCGCCGCCCGCTACAGTCGGTGGATTTCGCTACTCGCGAGCCGGTGAAGGCAGCCTACGAACGTTCCGACGTATGTGTCGTTCCGGCCGCGGGCGTTGCCGCTGAGGCCATGGTGGCCCTGACTCTTGCGGGCTGTGCGCTCGAAAAGTTTGGTGGCGACTCCATGACGGAAACGTTGCGCAATTTTCAGGGCTACTGCCAACAACTGAAGAACTACTGAATGATCTATCCCATCGTAAAATTTGGCGACCCGGTCCTAGAAAGGCCCGCAGAGCCGGTAACAGTTTTCGATGACGAACTGCGAAAACTGATCGACGACATGTTCGAGTCCATGTATGAAGCCCGTGGCGTCGGCCTGGCCGCGCCACAGATCGGTATCTCCAAGCGGCTCGCTGTCATCGATATCACTTTCAAGGAAGAGCCTGACGCCAAGCTGGTCCTGGCAAATCCGGAAATTCTCCACGCGGAAGGGAAGCACACCCAACCGGAAGGTTGTCTCAGCATTCCCGAGTTTCGTGAACCAGTAAAGCGTGCCCAGAAAGTCACGATTCGTGCCCAGGATGCGCATGGCAAGTGGTACGAGAAGACTGGCGAAGACCTGCTGGCCCGGGCGTTCCTTCACGAAACCGATCACTTGAATGGCAAGCTCTACATCAGCCACATCAGCGGGCTGAAGCGGGACTTGATGAAGCGCAAAATACGCAAGCTAATCAAGGCCGGGGAATGGTAGGGTGAAGGATTGAGTGTGTCTCTCAATCTTGTTTTCTGCGGCACTCCACGTTTCGCCGTCCCCCCACTCGACAAACTGGTCGCGTCCGGATTTGCCGTCTCTTTGGTGGTCACACCGCCGGACCGCCCACGCGGACGAGGCATGGAACTTGCCCCATCGCCGGTCAAGGCCCACGCGGTCGAATTGGGATTGCCTACCGCGCAACCGGAGAAGATCAAGAACAATCCGGAGTTTCAGTCGCTGCTTTCTTCTTTAAATCCCGATGCCATCATCGTGGTCGGTTATGGGCGCATGATTCCGCAGTGGATGCTCGATCTCCCGCGCTATGGCAACATCAACCTGCATGCCTCGCTGTTGCCGAAGTATCGCGGAGCCGCACCCATCCAGTGGGCCATTGCTCGCGGCGAGGTCGTCACGGGCGTGACTACTATGCGTATCGACTCCGGCCTGGACACGGGCGACATTCTGCTACAAAAGGAAGCCGCAATCGCACCTGAAGACAATGCAGAAACTCTGTCGCCACGTTTGGCTGCTATCGGCGCTGAACTGATGGTCGAAACTCTGCGCGGTCTGCAAGCTGGAAAGGTTCATCCGCGCCCGCAGCACAATGCCACGGCGACTCTGGCGCCCATACTTAAGAAAGAAGACGGACGAATAGATTTCCATCGCACGGCAGAAGAAATCTGCAATCGCTTGCGCGGGTTTCAGCCCTGGCCGGGCGCGTTCACGACGTTTCGAAGCAAGAACTTGCAAGTATGCGCTGCAAAGCCTGCTCAGAATGCAATTGTACCCGGAGAGTTCGCGATCCAGGGTGACCGTCTGCTTGCCGGAAGCGGCGACAACACATCGCTGGAGTTGCTCGAAGTACAGCCCGAAGGCAAGAAACGTATGCTGGCGCGCGACTTTATTCATGGCTATCACCCTGCAACCGGCGAGAAACTGGGCTAACGTCTTATGGCCATCTCTCCGGCCCGCATCGTTGCCTTCGACATTCTGCTTCGAGTTGATCAGCAAGATGCCTACGCCTCCGAGCTGCTGCATGCGTCGGACTGCACAAAGCTGTCCCCCGCGGATCATCGCCTCGCCACTGAATTAGTCCTGGGTGTGCTTCGCTGGCGGTCGTTGCTCGACGACCAAATCGCCGCGCGATCTTCGCTGAAATTATCCAAGCTTGATCCCGAAGTACTAACTTGCTTGCGCTTGGCGGCTTATCAGTTGTTGTATTTGGATCGAGTTCCACAACGCGCGGCCGTTCACGAGAGCGTGGAACTGGTGAAGCGTGCCCAGAAGCGGTCGGCCGTGCCTTTCGTCAACGCCGTGCTGCGAAAGTTCGCCGGTCGCACAGTTGGCCCGCCGCCCACTGTTGGCGAGGCTGCTACAGAAGCGGAGTTGGCCGCATCTTCGGCGCATCCGCAGTGGCTGGTGGAGCGGTGGACGCGAACCTTCGGCTTGCCCACGGTGCAACAAATCTGTAACTACGATCAGCAAATTCCCACAACCTCGATCAGCCTCCGTGACTCAGACGTCGTGAGCGAGCTTGAAAGTCAGGGCGTCAAACTCACGCCAGGCAATCTGCTGACCTCGGCACGCCGGGTCGTCGCAGGAGACCTCACCAGAACCCAGGCATTTCGCGAAGGCCGGGTCGCGATTCAAGACGAGGCCTCGCAACTCGTAGCCCTGCTGGTGGGGAAAGGTTCGCGCATTCTCGACTGCTGTGCCGCCCCGGGAGGCAAGACGCGATTGTTGGCCGAGCGCAATCCGGAAGCGACAATCGTGGCGGTAGAGCTCCATCCGCACCGCGCGCGGCTGCTTCACAAGCTCGTCCCTGCCAGGAATGTGCAAATCATCACCGCTGATATCCGCGCTTTACCCACCGTCGAGTTATTCGACCGCGTCCTGGTTGACGTGCCTTGCTCAGGCACCGGTACTCTCGCTCGTAATCCGGAGATCAAGTGGCGACTCAAACCCGAAGACCTTCTCGATCTCCGATCTCGTCAGCTTGCAATTCTGCAGGCTGCCATGCTGCACGTAGCGCCGGGCGGACGACTCGTCTATTCGACGTGCTCTTTAGAGCCGGAGGAAAACCACAGCGTGGTGGGATCTGCACTTTCTGCGGATTCATCTTTTCGGCTGGTAGACAGTCGCGAAGAACTATGGCAACTGCATTCCCACGAAGAACTGGCAGTGAACGACATTGAATCGCTCACTTGGGGTTCGTATTTGCGGACCATTCCCGGCGTGCATCCTTGTGACGGTTTCTTCGCAGCCATCCTGCAAAAGATATAACCGCTTCCTCAACGGACTTCAAAGTTGACTGCGGAACCTGCAACCACCTTCGTGCCAGGACCAGGGCTCTGCGAAACGATGATGCTGGCTGGCGACGATGACGTCGCCGGAACTGGGACCGGAGAAAGTGCGCTCGCCGATTCGGTATGCGGAGCAGTCTCAGTGACCACCCCCACTTTGAGCCCTGCGTCTTTCAAAGCTGCGTCCACGTTGCCCAAGGTTTGGCCCACGAAGCTCGGCATCACGAAAGCTTGAGGTGAAAGCGATTGCGCTGCCAGTAAACTGATCTTTGGAACTGAGATGCTACCGGCGCTCGGCGCTGGATCCTGAGCGATCACCTGATCAGCCTGTCCGCTGGACAACTGAATCATAGCGACGGCTCCCACATCCAACCCGCGGCGACGGATGTTAAGCTCTGCGGCTCGCTGGCTCTGTCCCAGCACGTTGGGAATCTCCATCCGCTGCGGCCCCATGCTCTGGGCCACGCGAATCTGCCAGCCTCGTCGAATTTTGGTTCCCGCAGGCGGAAGCTGCGACAAGATTCTCCCTTCCTGCATCTTCGGGCTGTAATACTGACGTTCGACCTCAAACTGAAAACCACTGGCATCGGCCACACGTCGCGCCTCTACTGGAGTCTTGCCCACCAGATCAGGCACCGCCACTTCGCGGCCGTGAATGGCAAACCGCATTGCCAGCAACGCAGAGACGAGCGCCACCATTAACAAAATCAGTGCCTGCAGCGCGTGCCGAAAAAAGGATTTCACTTGTCAGGGTGATTATAGCTTTCCCTTTTTGGAGAGAATAGACCGACGCCTGTGTTATCCCGCAGAATGTCAGCAGCAACCACCCCTATACTGTTGTCATGCCCCCGGAAACTGAGCTTCTGAATTGGCTGCAACGCTACTGGGGCTACAGTTCATTTCGCCCTTTGCAACAAAACATTGTCGGGAGCTTGCTTGGAGGGCACGACACCTGCGTCGTCATGCCCACCGGTGGCGGGAAGTCGCTTTGCTACCAACTGCCGGCGCTGGTTTCCGGAAAGACTGCGGTTGTGGTCTCGCCGTTGATCTCGTTGATGCAGGACCAAGCGGCGCAACTGGCACAAATGGGCATTCCCGCGGCCGTACTGAATAGCTCGCAACCTGCCAGCCAACAATCTGGGGTCATGCGCAAAGCCAGCGAGGGCGAGTACAGGCTGTTGTACCTTTCCCCGGAACGTCTGGCGCGGACGGATACCATAGGCTGGCTACAACGGGTCCCCGTCGCGTTCTTTGCGATTGATGAGGCGCATTGTATCTCGGAATGGGGACATGAGTTCCGTCCCGAATACCGGCAGTTAAGTTCTTTGCGCGTCCACTTTCCCGACCGGCCTATTGCGGCGTTTACCGCCAGCGCCACCCGGCGGGTTCGTCACGACATTCTGCATCAGTTACAACTGCGCGATCCCCACAAATACATCGCTAGTTTTTACCGTTCCAACCTGCGATACCTCGTAAGAGAGTGTGAAGCCCGCGAGCAGTCGGGGCTTCTCTTGAGAGCTCTACGAAACTACTCCAACAGCAACGTCATTATTTATGCACCGACCATCGCGCGTGTGGAAGAAACCGTCGACTACCTGGGTGAGCAGGGTATCTCCGCGGTCGCTTACCACGGGAAGATGGATGCGGACGCTCGCAGACGAAACCAGGAAAGCTGGACAACAGACGAAGTGCGAGTTCTGGTGGGCACCATCGCTTTTGGTTTGGGGATCAACAAGGCTTCGGTGCGGGCGGTGATTCATCTTTCACTGCCCAAATCAATCGAGCAGTATTACCAGGAAGCCGGACGTGCCGGGCGCGACGGAAAGCCTGCGGATTGCATACTGCTCTGGCAGAAGCGAGACACGGCGCTGCTGGCGTACTTTATCGATCAGATCACCGACTCTGTCGAGAAAGAACGTGCCTGGGAGCGCTATCACGCCATTCGCGGTTTTGCAGATTCCAAGAGCTGCCGTCACCGCCAGATTTGTATGCATTTCGGAGAAATACCGAAGTGGACATCCTGCGAATCTTGCGATGCTTGCGGTTGCGAATCCGCGTGGTTAGTGAAGCCACTTGGCCCTGCGGACAAGGTTGTTGGCGTGGCGACAGGCAAGCCCGGTCGCGAGCCCGAAGGAAAACCTTCGGCCGCAGATGTGGACTCCGAACTGCGTGAGTACCTTCGTGAGTGGCGGCGATCCGCAGCCAAACAGCAAGGAGTCGCGGCATTCGTGGTCATGCACGACACTTCGCTCGACGAAGTGTGCCGAATGCTTCCCGCCTCCACCGCGGAACTGCTGAAGGTCCCCGGCTTCGGTCAGCGCAAAGCTGCCACATATGGCCAGCAGATTTTTGATGCGCTGGAGCGGTTTCGCAACGGGGGCCGCGCCAGCGCGGTTGCCGCGAAGAAATCCAAACCCGCGGAGGAGACCATGCGCTTGCTCGCCGAGGGACACACCCTCAATGAAATCGCAGCCATGCGCGGTCGCCAGCTTGGCAGTGTCGTTAGCCTGGTGACCGATCTGGTGGAAAAGGGAAAGTTGGAATTTCAGACCGCATGGGTAGACAAGGACAGGCAGGCGATCATCGAGGCTGCTTGCGCCCGGGTGGGTACGGAACGCCTCAAGCCACTCAAAGATGTGCTCCCGCCTGAGATTACCTTTGAAGAGATACGGTTGGTGGTGGCCCGGTTGCGGCGAAACCGAGCATGCACTCCGACGTCAAGCGAGAATACGAAACGGGCCGGTTGATACAGATGCCTCTCTGCCCTCAATGTGATTCTTCCGCGGCTGGCGCAGCATCCGGCGTGTCCACCTTCGCGACACCAGACGGGAGCACGGGAGTTGGTGCGAATTCACCGGGGTCTTTCCCCGCCAACGCAACCTTCATGAAATCCATCCAGATGGGCAGCGCTGCGCGTGCTCCGCTCTCCTTTGTCCCCAAAGACTTCTTCTCGTCATAGCCGATCCAAACGCCAGTAGTCATCGCCGGGGAAAATCCTATAAACCAGGCATCGGTGAAGTCGTTGGTAGTTCCAGTCTTTCCTCCCAGGGGGTATTTCATGCTGGCCGCCGCAATCCCGGTACCGTGCTGCACCACCTCCTGCAACATCGAAGTCATGATGCGCGCGGTGCGGGCGTTGATCACATCCTTGACTTCGGGGAAATCTTCTTCCAGCACGCGGCCTTCGTAATCGGTCACTTTGGTGATGTACCTTGGGATAATTCGAACTCCGTCATTCGGAAAGACGCTGAACGCCGACGTCTGCTCGAACAAGGTCACCTCAGCCGCGCCCAGCGCCACTGGCAGATACGGAGGCAGGTTCGACGTAATCCCGAAACGATGGGCATAGTCGATGACCGTCTTGATCCCAATACGATCAGCGACCTTCAGAGCTGGAATGTTTCGTGACTGGGCCAGCGCGCGCCGCAGTGTGATTGTGCCTTCGAACTTCTCATCGTAGTTGTGCGGACTATAGGGGCCGGATGCGGTTTCAAACGTTACTGGCGCGTCCAGGACAGTATCGTCGGGTTTCGCACCCTCGTCGATCGCTGCGGTGTAGACATACGGCTTGAAAGACGAACCCACCTGTCGCAGGGCCTGTGTGGCACGGTTGAACTTCGATTCCTCGAAGTCGCGGCCGCCTACCATCGCTTTGATCGCGCCCGTGGCATTGTCAATCGCTAACAACGCTCCTTGAGTCCCGGAGTCCTGCTCCAGGCTGACATGCGCTTTGCCATCAGCGCCGAGCGAAAGAATTTTCACATAAACAATGTCGCCGGGTTTCAGAATGTCTGGAAGTTTGTGCTGGGTCCAGGCTGCGTCAGCTTGCGAAAGGGTCGCGATATAGCGGCCGAACCTCACCGCTGCTGCACCCGGCCCAGCCCCCAACACCAGGGCATGAACATATCCATTGACTTCGGGCTCATCGTCCCAATCGGGATGCTGGTAGCTGGCCAGCGTCACCTTCGCCGCCAAAACATTGTCCAGATGATCCTTCCAGCCATGCCGGCGTTCGTACACGGCCAGACCATCGAGTACTGCATGATTCGCGGCATGCTGCAAGTCCACCTCGAGCGAGGTGTACACACGCAATCCGCCCTCATGGACCTGGTCAGTGCCGTACTTGTTTTCCAGGTAACGGCGAATCTCCTCCACAAAATACGGCGCCAACGAGTTAGGGTCATGCTGCAATTTCAACTGAACCGGCTGGCTCCGGGCGTCATTGGCCTGCTGGTGGGTAATCTTGCCATCTTCCAGCATCGCATTGATTACCAGGTTCCGCCTCTTAATAGCTCGGTCGGGATGGTTGACGGGGGAATACAGCCCCGGAGCTTTCGGCAAACCCGCCAGCAGGGCCGCTTCGTCCAAGGTTAGTTGTTTAGCAGGCTTGCTGAAGTAATACTCCGAGGCAGCCTCGAAACCGTAGGCTCCGTGTCCCAGAAATATCTGGTTGGCGTATAGCGTGAAAATCTGTTCCTTGGTAAACCGGCGTTCGATCTGGATGGCTAGCAATGCCTCTTCGATCTTGCGATGAAACGACCGGTCGGGCGAGAGAAACAGATTGCGCGCCAGTTGCATGGTGAGCGTCGAAGCTCCTTGCACCTTGCCGCCCGACTCGATGTCTCGATAAGCCGCTCCCGCGATGCGCCATACGTTGACGCCCCAGTGGTCGTAAAAATCCTTGTCTTCAATCGAAATTAGCGCCTCGCGCAGCACCGGCGGAAAATCGTTGTAGTTGGCGACCACTCGCCGTTGCAGTGCAAATGATCCAATGATTCGCCCCTGATCGTCGTAGAGTTCGGTGATTGAGCTGGGCCGGTAGTGCTCCAGTTGCTCCACCTGAGGCAAATCGGTGGTATAGACAAGCAGGAGTCCGGCGGTCGCTCCGATCAGTGCCGAGAGCAGCACCAGCAGCCCAAACAAAACCCGGCCCACCAACTTGCGCGGAGCCACTTCGACTTCCACTGGGGGAAGGTCTTGGTAGATAACCTTCATGGGAGGTTAGCGTCAGAATAGCAGGGCGCGTGGCCGGGAGGGCACGATTTCAATCGAGCCGTTAGACGCCCCATGACATAGGGCCTTAGCCCAACCCTGAGGCCGCCATGAGGTCAGCCCTAGCTGGACCGATATACGATCTTCCCACTGACGATTGTGGCCACGACTTTGCCGGTCAGTTGCCAGCCGTCGAAAGGCGAATTGTTCGACTTCGAGCGAGATTTAGCGGCTTCAAAGGTCCAGCGTTTCTTGGGATCGAAGATAGTGACGTCCGCGTGGCTGCCGCGCGTCAGCGTGCCGCGTCCACGCAATTCCACCACCCGCGCCGGACCCGCGGTAAACAGTTCGACAATTCTCGCCAGTGGAATTCTGTGCTCACGATGCAAACGGGTAATGGCCAGCCCCAGTGCCGTTTCCAAGCCGGTGATCCCGAATGCCGCTTTCTCAAACTCGATGATCTTCTCGTGCGTAGCATGGGGTGCATGGTCGGTGGCGATGGCATCCACAGTGCCGTCAGCGAGAGCGACGATGAGCGCCTCACGGTCAGCTACTGAACGCAACGGCGGATTCATCTTGCAATACGTGTTGTAGTCGCCAACATCCGCGTCGGTAAGCGTGAAATGGTGCGGCGTGACCTCGCAAGTGACGTGAGCCTTGCTACGCTTGCCCCGGCGCACTGCTTTGAGCGCGTCTGCCGTCGAGAGATGAGCCACGTGCAAGCGCGCCCCCGCGAACTGCTGCGCCAGTTGTATGTCGCGATCCACGATTGACGCCTCGGTGGCGACGGTCATGCCGCGCAGTCCCAGCCGGAACGAAGTGGTGCTCTCATTCATGGAACAGTTTTCAGTAAGGCGCGTGTCCTCAGCGTGCTGAATCACCGGCAGATTAATTTCAGCCGCCAGGCGCAGAGTGTCCCGCATGGTGGTTTCATTCAGGATAGGTCTGCCGTCATCGGTGATGCCCACCGCTCCGGCGCGTTGTAAGCCGCGAAAATCTGTAAGCACCGCACCCTTGCTGGCTTGAGTGGCTGCGGCAATGGGAAACACATTGACAACTGCCCCACGCTGCGGCTGCTGAATCCAGGTCACCCATTCCACCGAGTCCACCACCGGCGAGGTATTCGGCATGCAGCAAACCGAAGTGAACCCTCCCGCCGCCGCTGCCGCCGTGCCAGTGGCAATCGTTTCTTTATAGCTCTGGCCGGGTTCGCGCAGATGCACATGCAGATCGATGAAGCCAGGCGCAACCACCAAGCCGCGAGCGTTCAAGGTTTGATCGGCGCCGCCGCGAACTTTGTTGGGGAGCGCGACCTCGGCTACCCGGCCATCATGCAGCAACACGTCCATCGGTCCGTCAATATGCGCTGCCGGGTCGATCACGTGACCGCCCTTGATCAGCAACCTGCCCGATTTGAGCTTGTCTTGTGCCATCAGTTCAATCTGCTTTCAAGTCCGGCGCAACCAGTCTTCATCACGCCTTTCCCAGTGCCCGGGCCAGGATCGCCATGCGCACCGGCACCCCATTCGCGACCTCTTCGACGATGACCGACTGGGGACAATCCGCAACTTCCCAAGTGATCTCGAGACCGCGAATGATGGGGCCGGGATGCATTACCAGAGCGTCGCGCTTGGCCAGCTTCATCCGCGCCATGGTCATCTGATAGCGTGCAATGTAGTCCTGTAAGCGGATCTTCATCCCCGCCAGACGCTCCTTTTGCACGCGCAACACCATGACCACATCCGCGCCGCGCAGCGCTTCTTCTGCCGTGCGCGTGATGTGCAAATTCGGCGCGAGGCAGGTCGCAATTTCAGGCAGCATCTCCGGCGGGCCACACAGGGTGATACGCGCTCCGAACTTGCTCAGCAAATGGATGGCTGAGCGCGCCACCCGGCTGTGGTAAATGTCTCCCATGATGACGACCTGCAAGCCATTCAGCTTCTTCTTGTGACGCAGAATGGTGTAAGCGTCCAGCAGAGCCTGCGAAGGGTGTTCATGCATCCCGTCGCCAGCATTGATGACAGGAATCTTCAGATGTCGTGCCATCAATAACGGCGCTCCTGCCGCGGGGTGGCGAACCACCATGACATCCGCTCCCACCGCTTGCAGCGTGTAGGCAGTGTCGAGCAGCGACTCTCCTTTCTCAATGCTGGAACCACTGGAGAGCACCAGTGTGGTCATCGCGCCCATCTCCTTGGCCGCGATTTCGAAGGAACTCCGGGTCCGTGTGGAGGCTTCGTAGAAGAGCAGCAGTACGCGCTTGCCGCGCAGGAGGGGGCGCGGCTTGAGCGGATTCATCCGCCGTGCCAATTGCAACAGGCCCGTGATCTCCTTCAGCATCGAGATGTTCGATATCCAGCAGAGAACCGCGTGCAGTTTTGCTCATCCCATACCCAAGCCAACGACGCAGGCGAGATGCCCGCTCAAATCTTTACCGACTCTTCTATTTCATCTTTGGTTCAACCCTGCTTCTCGACGAGAAGAACCTTTTCCTCGCCGTCGAGCTCCTGCAACTTGACCTCGATGATCTCTTGCAGCGTAGTTTGAACCTTGCGTCCCACAAAAGTCGCTTCAATCGGCAACTCGCGATGTCCGCGATCGATCAGCACGCACAGTTGCACTTGCCGCGGGCGACCCTGGCGAAATAGCGCGTCCAGCGCAGCGCGTACCGTACGTCCGGTGTAAAGAACGTCATCGGCCAGCACGATGTTTTTGCCAGCGATGGGGAATCCGATCTCGCCTTTCTGCACCACCGGTTGCGACCCCACCGTGGAAAGATCGTCGCGGTACAGGCTGATGTCGAGCGTACCCACGGGGACCGGGGTCTTTTCAATGCGCTGGATCATTCCTCCCAGGCGCTGCGCCAGAAATACGCCCCGACGCCGGATGCCGACGATCCCCAGGTCCGCCGCGCCATTGTTCTTCTCGATGATCTCGTGGACGAGCCGGACCAGCGTGCGCTCGATTTCCGAGGCTGACATCAGCTGCGCCTTCTCTTTCAGGTTGGCGGGACGGGTCGAAGGTCGTGGCGTCATGAACGCTGAATCATACGCGGGAAAAGCACTGCGGGGCAAGGTGGAGACGGACAGCGCCTACATCCGGTCTTTCCTTCGCATCATGGCCGCTCCCACCGCGCCTCCCAGAGTGGAAAGAATCAGAAACGCCACCAGCACGAACACCAGCGAGAGACCCATCATCAAAGCCAGTCCAGGCGGCGTTTTCAGGTATTCGAAGGCTTTCTGAACCTGCGGATCGGCACTGCGAGAGGCGGATTGCGCGATGGCCTCGAGCAGCGCAGCCCGCAACTCCCCGCCACTATGAAAAACCAGTGTCCCCACAGCGCTAAAGATCGCGAAGATCCCGAAACCCATGGTTCCGCTGACGGCGCCCAATCGGGCTCCCATGGCGGGCGTAAGGTTGCTGATTGGGTTGCGGCGACGGTAAAAAAGCACGGAAAGAACTCCCGCGGCAATCATGCCCAACCCAAACGCACCCAGAGGAATGAACATGAGAAAGGCCGCAATCAGTCCGGCCAAACCCGCCGAAGGCAGTGCCTCCGACCATTGAATTGCGGTTCCGCCTTGGTGGTCAGGTAGGGAGCCGCCGGCGAGTTCTACAGGAGACAATGCCTCCGCGTTTGCTCCTCCAACCCGGATCTGCGGGGCATTGCACTGGGGGCAGAAGGGAACGCCATCTTCGACGTTCGAGCCACACTTATAACAGGGATGTTCCACTGGCCTTCAAGGTACCGCAGGGCAGAGCAGCGCGCAAGGAAGAGGAGGTCCGCCGTCGGTGCAGATTGCCTGCTAAATATCGCCTTCCTTGCCGCGCGTGTGTACGTAAACCATCTCGATGGTAGATCCCTTTCCTTTTTCCGCCGGTTCGATAGCTACCACGTGCTGATTATCTTCCGTGCCAACCTTGAGCTCGACCACGCTGCCGGTGTTGTCGCCCTCACACTTCAACTCTTTCGACCGGTTCGAACTCTTATCGTCGTCATCAATGTTGACCCCACTATGGACATTTCCAGCGTGCGCACTGCCGTGGCACTCCAGCACCTTACCGTACTTCTTCATCTTCCCGCGATAGAAGTCGACGACCTTGCCGGCGTCGTCATCCGAGTCATAATGCGCCACCACCAGTTTCACCCCGAACGCCGATGTGAACAGAGCGAGATTGGCATTACTCCGGTCCTCGTCATGCGTACGTAGCCGCGCTCCGGGATAGGTGGGCAATCCGAGTTCGCGTTGGTCAACATCAGATCCTACATGCATGTCGCCTAGCGTGCTCTTGAGGTCAAAGTCCTTGTCTTTCCCGTTGTCGTCCGTAGTTTGCGCGCTAACCATGGAAGCCGAGAATGTGAGCCCGACGGCCAACCCCAACCCGAACAAAGCCGAGGCCAAACTGTTTTTTCTGCCACTGAAAATGTTCGAAATCATGCGCCCTCCAGATGTTGTTCGCGTGCATGCTAGATTGTGCCTTCTTTACCTCTGGTTTGAATGAACACCAACGCAAAATCCGATCCGTTGCCCTGTGGTTCAACCGACACCAGATGCTGATTGTCTTCCGTCCCAACTTTCAATTCGACCACGTTTCCACTGTTGTCTCCCTCGCAGCGAACTTCCCGCTTGCTGTTTGCCTCGCCGGCCTTCACCGAGAGATCGCCGCCATGGCTGTTGGTGTGGCACACGATAATGTGCCCGAACTTCTTTAACTGGTCCTGATAAAACGCCTGCACTTTGCTGGGCGGATCATCCGACTCATATTCGAGTGCCACCACCTTCACCCCAAAAAAGCTGCTGGAGATGTTTACGTTGGCGCTCTTGCCGTCTTTATCTGTCTTCTCTTTTCTTCGCGCGCCCGGATAAACCGCCAGCCCAGTGTCCTTCACGTTGGCGTCTTCATCAACGTGAATACCCCCCACCGGAGTCTGGATATCGACTTTGCTGTTGTTGCCGTCGCGGTCTTTCACGTCGACCGTGCAAGCCAGCACCGTCAGCCAGCCTGCAAACGCCACCGCAATCAGGGCTTTGGCCTTATTGTCCAGAACTTTGGGCATAAACTTGTTGAGAATCTCCTTTCGCGGTCACTGCGGGGCGTTCAATTCCAGCGCCGCGCTCGGCGATACCTGGGATCGTCACCGGTAGATGGCCGTGGATGGCAATCTCCCCAAACAACGCCTTCACCGCGCTCACCTCGGCAATCGACACATTAGAAAAAGTACAAACATAATTCTGAATCATCGGAAAACTTTGCGCCACGTACGGGTTCCCCATCGCCAAAACCACGGTCTTGTCCGCTCCTGTATCCAGGATCTTCTGAAGCAGGGCCGCGTTCGCATCGGGAAGTGCGACAGAGTTGGTCAATCCGTTTGCTCCCTGTACAGCGCGTCCTGCCACCGGAACCGCATACACAGCGGCGATGACCTTTTGAGCCTCATCCACCGCCTTCAACACCCCAACCGACATTCCATCCACAATCTTGGAATCGACATAGACCACGTTAGCATCCGCGACACGTTCGCGAATCTGTCGCTCGAGAGTTCTTCCTGTATCCGTGCGCACGTCATCCACCAGAATCACCGCAACCAGCCGGTTGTGCACTTCTTCCACTCTCTGATACGGCAACCCGGCCGGAGCGGTTCCCACTTCTTTGAAGGGCAGGAGTCTGCCATTATCGCGTACCAGGGTGACGGCATCATCTGCAATGTGTTGGCCGAGCGCTAGATTGGCTGGCTGTCCGACCCGATCGGAAAGGCTCTCCAAGCTTACCAACCGCCCCTTGTTTAGACCCAATGAAGCCTTTGCTTTCAATATCTTAAGCACTGACGCGTCGAGTCGGGACGACGAAATCTCGCCGCTCCGAACCGCCTCCAGCATCGCCTCATACGAGGCCCCCAAGTCCGCCGGAATGAGCAGCACATCATTGCCCGCTTTAAAAGCATCGACTGCCGCCCGCCCAATGTGACCTGCATAGAGCCGCGTCAGGCCAGCCATATCCAGAGCGTCAGTCACCACAATTCCCTTAAATCCAAGCTGTTCTTTTAGCAGGCCCGTGACAATTGCAGGTGAGGTCGAAGCCACATGATCCAGCTGCGCATCCAGAGCCGGAACCGTGACATGCGCCACCATGACCGAGTCCACCCCGGCCTCAATGGCCCGGCGAAACGGCGGCAGCTCAACCGCTTGCAGACGCGCGATATCGCCTGTGACTTGCGCCACCCCAAGGTGAGAGTCCGTAGCTGTATCTCCGTGGCCGGGAAAGTGTTTGACCGTGGTCATCATCCCGTTAGCACGTGCGCCACGAATGTAGGCCGTTACCAAATCCCCGACTTGTCGCGGATCTTCGCCAAAGGAACGCGTATTGATGATCGGATTTGCAGGGTTGGAGTTCACATCGGCAACCGGAAAGAAATTCCAATGCACGCCGATGGCCCGTGCTTCAACGGCCGTGATCCGGCCAAAGGCCTCGGCATACTCCTGCTTGCCCGCCGCACCGAACGCCATGGCATGAGGGAATTCGGTCGCTCCATGAAGCCGCATGGATAAGCCGCGCTCGAAATCCGCCGCTACCAGCAGGGGCAGCTTAGAATCCTGCTGCAAACGATTGAGCAGCACTGCTGCCTCGTAGGGCTCGCTGCGATGCAGAAACGGCGGGTCCCAAGGCACCGTCATGGCGAATGAACCCACGTGATATTTGCGCATGGTGTCGCGCAGTTGCAGATACTCGGGGTTGTCAACGTTCAGAAACTCCGCCCGTACCCAGATCATGAAGAGCTGGCCGACTTTTTCCTCGGGGGAAAGTTTGCGCAAGGTCTTTTCCGCCCACTTCTCGCCCTCACGGTCGAGTTGCACGGGGCCAACAGGCTGGTATTTTGCCTTTGCCAAAGCCGGGCAGGCGAGAAACGCTGTCAGCAAAACAAGGGCAAGTTTCCGGGGCATGAGTCAGAAGATAGCACGACCGTGTTTTGTCTTCCTGTTGTTCCGTGGCTACTGGCCCGATTGGGCCATTCACAGAAGCCCTCGCCGTGGATACTCTGTGGTTGAGCAGTTTTCGGGGGAGGGCTGTTCGACCTAACGTCCCGCGACTCACTTATGAGTCTGGGACGTTTTGTTTTGCCCTCCAGAAACCGGAGGCACTAAGTTCTCGCTTTCGTTTCAATACTAAGGGAATTCCGCACCAGTCCAATCGCCGATTCCTGGATCCTCCCCTCGTCGCCAAATCCGGCCAGCCACGTAACCTCCGGCTCCCGCCGGAACCATGTCATTTGCCGCTTGGCGTAGTTACGATGTGCCTGCTGTGCCGCTTGCAACGCCGCAGCCTCGCCAATCTCTCCACGGATTAGTTGTACCGCTTGCCTATACCCGAGCGAACCTAGCGGCCATGGTGCCTCTCCGTATTTCGCAACTAGCCCGCGAGTCTCTTCCACCAGTCCTAGCTCAAACATTTGACGTGCGCGTTCATTGATGCGGCCATAAAGCGCTTCCCGCTCGGGATTCAAGCCAATCCTCAAAATACGGAAACCCTGGAGCGGGTCCCGCCCTTGCTTCCACATCTCGCTCATCTTCCGTCTCGAACCCAGGCAAACTTCGATGGCGCGAATCAGTTTGGGCAGGTCGTTGGCATGGATCTTGGCCGACGCATCGGAATCCATCCTTCGTAACACTCCGTGCAAATAGCTCGTGCCCTTGATCTCCGCCTTCTCGCGCAGTCTTTCCCGCAACTCCTCCGACCGCCGTGGTCCCGGCGAAAGACCATCAAGCAACGCCCGCAGATATAATCCCGTTCCGCCCACCACAACTGGCAAACGCCCACGCTCCTTGATCTCTTGCAGAACTTGCCGCGCCCTCCGCGAGTACTCGCCCGCTGTCATGTGGTCCGTCGGCTCCACAAAATCCAGCAGATGATGTGGCACCCGCGCACGTTCCGCCACACTTGGCTTTGCCGTGCCGATCTCAAATTCGCGATACATGGCGACCGAGTCGCAATTCACAATCTCGCCATGGAAGCGCTCAGCCAGCGCCAAAGATAGCGCCGTCTTTCCGCTGGCTGTCGGACCCAGCACTACCACCAACAGCAGTTCCGCCGGCACGGCTAGCGAGCACTCCAGGGGATGTGGTGCCAGTAACGAGCCAGGGTGAGAACCAGAATTAACAGTGCGATAACCAGCAGGCCAGTAGCTTCCAGGGTATAAACTTGCGGCCTGCGACGTTGTTCGGCCGGTGATGGCTCCGGCTGCCGTTTTGTCCCAGCGGCGGGCACGAGACTATTGTAGCCCTTGCAACCGGCGGTCACTCGAAAGACCCTAGTTTCTGGGAACCGGGTTGACCAAGGTTGCGTAACATCGACTAACCGCCGGGGGCGGTACGTGTGCCCCTCGCACAGGAGCAACTTATGCAACGGCTCATATTCGTGTTATTCGGCTTGGTTCTGGCCGTCACCCCCTTGGCCCTGGCTGACGACTGGTCGAAGACTTACACCATCTCAGGCAAGCCTGACCTGCGTGTGGAGACCTCAGACGCCAACATCCGCGTCGACACTTGGGACAAGAACACGATCGACGTACACATCACCAGTAACCGCTACAAGTTCGGCGACAACGGCCTGCGCGTCATCGAACACCAGAACGCCGACGCCGTGGAAATCGAGCTCCGCTTCCCGCATCATGTATTCACCGTACAACTTGGCAACAACAAGGTCGATATCGAAATCCACACGCCTCGCCAGGGCCGCGTGAACTTGCGAACCGGCGACGGCTCCATCGAACTGGCGAATTTCAAAGGTGACATGGATCTCGAAAGCGGCGACGGCCATGAACAGATCGAATCGGTGGACGGCAATCTGCGGGCACGCACCGGAGATGGACACATTCGGGCCGCCGGCCGCTTTGACGCCCTTGACCTCAACACTGGCGATGGCCGCATCGAAGCCCGCATTCTGCCCGGCTCAACCATGGCCTCAAGTTGGAATGTTCACACCGGAGATGGCGGCGTCACCGTGGAACTGCCCGAGGCCTTTGCCGCCGACGTAGACCTCCACACCAACGACGGCCATATCAACGTCGAAATGCCGGTCACTGTCGACGGGCGAATCGGCGACAAAAACATACACGGGAAGATCAACGGTGGCGGAAACTTGCTGACCATCCATACAGGTGACGGTTCGATTCGCTTGGAGAAATCGTAGGTCGAGAAAAGGCGCTACTGCATCTCGTTCTTGCTTGGGTTGTAGAGGAACTTAAAACGCAGCGCGAGGTACTGGCCGCCGAACTCGGCGGGCAACGGCGGAAACGGATTCGACGCGGTAATTCCGCCCCAGGCGCCGCGGTCGAGGGCGGTATCTCCCGAAGTGTACACGAGCTTCATTCCCGCCACGCTGCCGTCCTTGAGGATGGCGAATTCGATGGAGACATTGCCCTTCTTCATGATCGGCGCCTTTGCCGACTCGGGAATCAAGTTATACCAATTCATCTTCACATCGTGCAGGACCCGCTCCAGGTAAGGCCCAAAATCGACACCCATGGTATCGCTGAGAACATCCAGCGCGCCATACGCAGCGCCTTGCTTGCCCAGGCCCAAACCGAAATCGCCATTCTGTCCGCCACCAGCGCCACCGCGAGCGGAAGCTACTGCTCTTGCCGCCTGGTCAGTTGCCGATCCCACATACCTCGGGCCGCTGGCGAACGCGTCTTTCGCGGACAACGCTGGAGTCTGCAGTTTGGCGCTGAGATTCTGATCTGGAGGAGGCGGAGGCGGTGCCTGTTGTTGCGGCTGCGGCGCAGGTGCGGCTTGAGCCTGCGACGGTGCCGGAGTTTGCTGCGGTGCCCCGCTCGGGCCCGGCGGACCGGGCCGGCTACTGTCCAGAATCTTTTTCAACTCTTTGCGATCTATTTGCGGCGCTTTTGACGTTGCAATACGGTTTTTATCCGAAATGATGTTCGTATCTGGACGCTTGGTGGGCGGCGTTTGCTGGTCCGGCGGAAGCTCCAGATATGTGAGGTCTTTGTCTTTCGTCAGAGCGTCCGGACTCAGGACTGTCGTTTGTCGCGGTACCAGCCCGGCGATCCTTCCCGAGTTCACGATCAGCAGCACCACCAGCAGGTGGACCACGACTGAAATCCAGAACGATTCCCGCCGCCGCGAGTGCGTAAGATCATCTTGAAGTTGAATGATTAAGGTGGGAGCCTCGTCAATGTCCCGATATGCCGACTCCCAATATCGTGCGTCGTACAAATCCCCGCCGTCAGGTTTTCGCGACGGAGGTGTCTCGGAGGTCGGCGTGGTAGGCGGAATTTGCGTGGTTGACATCGAACGGCTTACCCGTTGGTTAGACACGAGCCACAGGATATTAGTTGTAGCAACAACAATCCCGCCGGGTTACCGTGACTATCGGTCTCACCCTTACATTTGTCGCGCCTACGGCCCAATGACCTATTTTCGCATCTTTTTCGGTAATCCGCGACGGCCTGGAAGGGTAGGTACTTCAGACATCACTCGGCGTAGAGTTGACAATACTTTACAGAAAGGTCGGGCAGTCAGCGGTGCAGTTGCTCCAGCCTGATCTTGCTGCCGTGATCGCCAATCGCGGCCACAATGTCTTGGGCCACGGCCAGCGCCCGGCGGCCATCTTCCAGGTCAACCATTGGCCGGGAGCGCTGTTGCACCGAATCTAAGAAAGACTTCAGTTCTGCATGCAAAGGCTCTTCCTGAACCATGGGAAGCTTGGCCACCTGGATCTCCGGATTTACCGATGGCGTTCCGGAGCCATCTCCACCTACAGAAAAAACCATCGCATCCTGCCGTCGGTAATCCAGCGAGACATATTGTTTCGGCTGAAAGAAGCGTAACTTGCGCACCAGTTCGGTCGAGACCCGGCTGGCGGTAAAGTTGGCCACGCAGCCGGAGTCAAATTCAATCCGCACGTTGGCGATATCCACCTTGCTCGAAAGAATAGGCAAGCCGACCGCACGAATTTCCTTCACCGGGGATTTCACAAATGACAACACGATGTCGAGATCGTGAATCATCAGATCGAGCACTACATCGATATCGAGCGACCGGGGCGTGAACACGCTCAGCCGGTGGACCTCGAAAAACATCGGCCGTGTGATTACTGGCAGCGTGGCGCGAACCGCCGGATTGAACCGCTCCAAATGTCCCACTTGCGCGATGCGGTTCTCCTGGCGTGCAATGCGAATCAGTTCATCGGCCTCGGCCAGCGAGCCCGCCAGGGGTTTTTCGATCAGAACGTCAACTCCGGCTTCCATCAGCTGCCGCGCCGTACTGAGATGATGAACCGTAGGAACGGCGACCGAAGCCGCTTCAACTTCACTATGGGTGGTGAGTAGCTGATCGACCGAGCCAAATCCCCGGCAGCCAAATTCGCGCGCTACCGCGTCTGCCCGGCTGGTGTCGGAATCGACCACGCCGACCAACCGTACGGATACTCCTTCTTTCGCGAGTTGCTGGTATACACGCGCATGGTTGCGTCCGAAAGCCCCGACGCCGACCACCGCGACGTGAATGAGATGACCAGGGTTCACGGACTACTTGGCCTGCGCCTTCTTCAGCAGCGCAATCTGCCCCGCGTGATAAAGCTCGTGCTGCACAATCCCACTGAACATATAGAAATGGTCGTAGTATTTTTCCGGCTTGCCGGGCACCGGATCGAACAAACGCGAATCAGGAAAAGCCGCTACCACTTTGATGAGTGCCTCGTGCTTCTGCTTGACCTGTTCCACCGCCTTTCGCCAGGCCGTTTCGCTGGTATCGTTGACCGGCGGAAAGTTCTCTTCGTCGCTGAGCTTGACTGCCGTCCCCTCAGCCCGGCGCAATACCGCATCGTCCCAGGCTGCAACGTGCAGCAGCAATTCCCAGATGCTGTGAGCGCCCTTGATGGGATGTGTCGCCGCAGTCTTGGCATCAACGTTAGCAAGCAACTCGAGCATCGAATCTCCATGCCAGGCTTCACCATCAAAAGCCCGGCGTATCTGGTCAGCCAGACGCGCGCTTTCAGACATATAAATCATCCTCTATAAGCTTTATCGAAATGCAGACGGGCGTCCCGTCCGTCAGTCCAAATCTGTAAATGCCGTCGCGAGAATCGCAATTCCCGCCGTATCCGCCGCCTTGAAAATCTCAGCTCCATCCAGCAGTAGGCACTTCCCGGCGTCTACCGCCAGGCACCTCGCTCCTGCTTTGCGCATCACCTCAATCGTCTTCACACCGATAACCGGGACGTCGTAACGCATGTCCTGATTCGGCTTCGCTGCCTTGATCACTGTCAAAGCGCGGCTCAGTGTAGAGGCATCCGCTTCCAGTGAGTCCATGATCTGCCCGGCGCGTTCTATGGTTGCATCCGTCCCTTCCATAGCTTCGACGGCCACGCAGGCGGCTTCCGCCACCACCACCGTTTGCCCGATATCGAACTGCGCCAATTGCCTCGCGACGCCCCGTCCATACTCGACGTTCTTTTGCTCCTGTTCGTTCGGCGAGCGTCTGGTAAGCACGCCCGGCTTGGCCAGCAGCGGTTCGAGCATGCTGGTTGAGTTCTCCAGGGTGATTCCTTCATCCCCCAGCACTTTGGCCACGGCTCCCAGCAACGCATCTGTGTTGCGCGTGCGCAGGTTCAACAATAACTTCGCCAGCCGCCAATCTGGCCGAATGCTGGAGAAAATCTGCTTATGTTTAACCTGGCCGGCCATAACCGCTTTCGTCACACCTTCGCGCTTGAAGGTTTCGATGAGCTTGGAAAGCTCTCCCAACGAAAGCCAGTGAACCGCAGCCGCTCCGTGCGAGTCGATTTCAGGAAACGTCTCTTCTTTGATGGCGGCAACCACCACCTCGAACCCCTGCGCCCGCGCCGCGTCCAGCACTAGAAAAGGAAAGCGCCCATTGCCAGCAATGAGGCCGAGTTTCTGTTTCGCAGGGGACACGGTTGAAAGTCTAGCACTGAGCTAAGAGCCAAGAGCTAATAGCCAAAAGCTGACGGCTACTTAATCACTCCCCGCTCCGACTCCTCAATAAACTTGATCAGCCGTTCCACATCCTCGCCCCGGTCCGCTTCCGATTTCAATTTCTCCAACGCCTGCGAAGTATTGAGCTTCGACGCCAGCAGCACCTTGTAAGCATGGTGGATCTTGGCGATCCGTTCTTTGCTGAACCCACGCCGCTCCAGCCCCACGGCGTTGATCCCATACGCATGGGTATCTCGCGCAGCAGCTGTCTTGGAAAACGGAAGCACGTCGCGGGTGATCGTGGTGCCGCCGCCGATGAATGCAAACTCCCCAATACGCACAAAGTGATGCACCGGGCACAGCGCTCCGACCTGTGCCCAGTCACCGACTGTCACATGCCCACCCAACGTCGCCGCGTTGGCCAGAATAACGTGGTCGCCAACCCGGCAGTCGTGCGCAATATGGGTATATGCCATGACCAGCGTGTGATTGCCCACCCGCGTCAGTCCGCCGCCTTTAACGGTGCCGCGGTTGATAGTGACAAACTCCCGGATGGTATTGTGATCACCGATTTCCAGGCGCGTCGGCTCGCCCGCGTAGGTCAGATCCTGGGGCGCCAGCCCAATCGAGCAAAAAGGGAAGAAGTTATTGTGCGACCCGATCTTCGTGGGTCCTTCGATGGCGACATGCGATACCAGATGGCAGCCCTCGCCCAGTCCCACCTCTGGCCCGATCACGCAGTAAGGGCCAATCTTGCAACTGGGGTGAACCTTGGCGCGAGCATCGACGATGGCTGTGGGGTGAACGGTCATCTTCTAGACGGTTAAGGTGGTGATCCCAGGCTACTCGTTGTTGGCGGATACTTCAGCACTGCCGCCGCGAGCCCGCGCAAGGTCCACCACTCGGCAACTGATGGTCGCTTCCGCCGTGCGCTTGTCTCCAACGTAGGCCGTGCCTTCCATACGTCCCGCATTGCCGCGCCAGGCCGTAACCGTCACTTCGAGGCGCAATTGATCGCCCGGAACCACCGGCCGCCGGAACTTGGCACGTTCAATCCCAGTGAACAAGACCAGCTTGTTCTGCCGGTCTTCGATCTCGGTCAGCAATAGCACTCCCCCCGCCTGCGCCATGGCTTCCACGATCAGTACGCCCGGCATGACCGGCGTGCCGGGAAAGTGGCCGGCAAAAAAAGGCTCGTTGATCGTGACATTCTTGATGGCCACGATGCGTTCTTTCCGCGTAAGCTCCAGCACCCGGTCGATCAGCAGGAACGGAAACCGGTGCGGCAAAAGGCGCATGATTGCATTGATGTCGAGCCCGGTGTTTGCGCCTGGGGTTTCACCCGCCGAATGTGCTGCGTCTGTCATACTGGTTTCGCCAAGAGCGAAGATTATACTTTATCGGGCCTGCGGAAGCCGCTTGCCGAAAATATCATTCATGACTGGGAAAGCCAAAAAGCAAGCGCCGGACTCCACCCACGCCGAATCAACTCGCCGCCTTCGCTACCTCGAAGAGCGCGGACAACAGATTACCGAAACCGTTCGGCAATTGGTTGAGGTGGAATCCCCGAGTGACAACAAACAGGCCGTCGATCGCTTGGGAACGCTGCTGGCTGGGCGCTTCGAAGCCCTGGGAGGCCACGCCAAATTCCATCGTACCCAGAACTTTGGCGATCACTTGCAGGTGGATTTCTCCGGCCAGAATTCCGCCAAACCAGTTCTACTTCTGGGGCATCTGGACACCGTGTATCCCATGGGCACGCTGGCTACAATGCCCTGCCAGATTACCGGCCAAAAACTCTTCGGCCCGGGTAGCTTCGATATGAAGTCGGGTATAGCAATCATGCTTCATGCCATTGAGGCGCTGCGCAGCTGGCATGGCGACCAGCTACCACGCCCCGTGACCGTCTTACTGGTCTCGGACGAAGAGGTGGGCAGCGACAGTTCACGGCGTATCACCGAAAATCTCGCGAGGAAGTCTCAAGCGGTGTTGGTCCTCGAACCGTCTTACGGCCCGAAAGGAGCCGTCAAGACCGCCAGAAAAGGAGTCGGCGAGTACATTCTCAAAGTCATCGGCAAAGCCGCACACTCGGGACTGGATTTCGAGAAGGGCGAGAGCGCGATCGTAGAACTTGCCCGGCAAATCATCGAGGTTTCAAAATTCGTTGACCTGAAGCGCGGCATTACGCTCAATGCGGGAACGATTCAAGGTGGCACGCGTTCGAACGTGATTCCGGCCGAAGCCAGTGTCGTGCTCGACGTGCGCGTAGCCCGCATGAAAGATGCTGCCGTCGTAGATAAGAAGCTGCGCGCGCTGAAGCCCTTCAATCGTAAGTGCAAGCTGCAAATCACTGGTGGAGTAAACCGTCCTCCCATGGAGCGCACTCCATCTGTGGCAGCGTTATACCAAAAGGCACGCGAGATCGCACAACAGTTGGGTTGGAAGCTCGAAGAAGCCGCTGTCGGTGGCGGTTCGGACGGCAACTTCACCGCTGGCCTCGGAATTCCTACGCTGGACGGACTAGGCGGTGTAGGCGATGGCGCGCATGCCAGCCACGAGTCCATCTTGATCTCCGAGCTGCCTCGCCGAACGGCGCTCCTGGCGGGTCTTATCTAGAGCTTATGAGCACTTCCGTGCTAAAATTACCAGCCGCACGGTAGTTTCCAGATCTCCGGAGGATTACGTGACAATCTACAAGGTGTCTCGCTTGGTAATCGTGGCCGCAATCACTTTGATATTGGTTGCGCCTGCCGCAACTGCCCAAACCCCTGAGAGCGTGCGTCATGTTTCGAGCCGTGTGCCGGTGCTCGGCTCACCTCACGAACTGGCCGCCGAGCGTCCCGTGAACTCTTCCTCTCCTCGTGGAGACGGCGCGATCGATTCTAAAGCGAATCCGTGGAAGCTTCTGGCCACATTACCGGGGGCCGTGGTGCACGACATTTCCTTCGCCACTCCCCAGATCGGCTATGCCGCCGCCGAACTCGGTCAGGTTTGGAAAACCACCGACGGCGGTGCCAGTTGGACCGAGATCATGAACCTGGGCTTCCCCTATTATTGGTACGGGGTGCACGCGGGCGGAAAGAACGACGTTATCATCTCGGGATTCATCGACAATAATTTTGAAAGCATTATCCGTTATAGCCAGAATGGTGGCCAAACCTGGACCTCGGACATCGTTCTCAGCACCACCGGCTGGGGCGATCGCATTCGTTACGTTAACTCCCAGGACGGATTGGAGATGGATCAGTTAAATCTAGATGCGCCCAACGCGGCGCACTATACCACCGACGGGGGCGCAAACGCGTCCGATTGGACCAGTGTGGTGCCCGATCCGAACGGTGGCTGGTTTGGGAACGAGTTCAGCTTGTTGCCGAACTTGCATGCTCGTGCTTCCGGCATAACCTATTGCACTAGCCTTAACCTCGGTGCCGATTGGAGTTGTGGTCCTTCTATTGACTCGGTTTTCGATGGCCCCACCTTCTTCTCGAATGACACTTTTGGCTGGGTAGGTGGAGGTGAGATTTCACCCAATCTCGAAGGCTGGGTACATCGCACCACCGACGGTGGCACAACTTGGAGCGGCCGGACGTTAGACATCGGATGGCCGATCCGTGAAATCCTTTTCCTCACTCCGAATATCGGCTGGGCTACAGGTGGAAACTATTCTTCCAATGTCGGCGGAATGTACTTCAGTAAAGATGGCGGCCAGACCTGGACGCTCGACAGCAGCACCGGCGCTGAAATGGGTTCCTGTGACAGCCAGCGTAAAGGCAATCACGTGCAGGTCTGGTGCGCCGGGTACGACAGTTCATTCAATGGCGTGATCTATTCGGTGCAGGGAACGCTGCCCTAAGAATTGTCATCCTGAACTAGCGCTATTTACCAATTAAAGAATCTGGAAGAGCCGCGCGTTTGGCTTGCTATCGCTTTGACTCGAAGCACGGCGAAGCCTAGACTTTTCTAAGGAGGACTCCCATGGGCGGAAAACTAGGCTTGCCTGAGATTCTGGTCATCCTGGCCATTGCGCTTCTGATCTTTGGCCCCAGCAAACTAGCTGATCTGGGCAAAGGTTTGGGCGAAGGCATCAAGAATTTCAAGTCATCCATGAAAGACGGCGAAGAAGAGAAGAAGCCGTAGAATCGTAACTTTTTACGTCTCGCCCTGTGCTTCTTTCAGCATCTTCCACACCAGCGCCACCGGTAACCCCACCACGTTGAAATAGTCTCCCTCGATGCGGGAAATCCACCGAGAAGCTCTTCCTTGGATCGCGTACGCTCCTGCTTTGTCCATCGGCTCACCGCTCGCGACGTAATCGAGGATGTCGTCCAAGCTAATCGTTTCCATGGTCACCGTCGTACTCTCGGAACGGACGTCCGCCACCGCGTCATCCGAACGACCGTGGAAGGGCACGGCTTCAGCCGTGCCATCCAGCTTCCTTGCCGAGGGCTTTAGCCCCTGAAATTTGACCAGACAAACTCCGGTGATCACTTCATGCTTTCGTCCCGACAACAGTCGCAACATGCGAGCCGCATCCGCAGCGTCGCGAGGTTTGCCGAGAATCTCACCATCCACCACAACCACGGTGTCTGCGCCCAGAACCTGATCATTCGGCCGCTGCGCGAACACTGCCAGAGCCTTCTCCCGCGCCATACGCTCCGCAAACGCACGCGGCAGCTCTCCATTCTTAGGAATCTCTAGGACGTTGGCCGGATGCACTACAAACTCAATGCCCGCATTACGCAACAATTCCTGCCGGCGGGGGGAAGCAGAGGCCAGAACCAACATTACTTACTTCCTACCAATCCGCGTGTCGATTCAATCAATTTGGCCGAGTCATAGCCGACGCCGTCCTTGAAGACGATTTCAATATTTTCAATGTCGCTGATTCTTTGTGACGGGTCTCCTTTGATAACCACCAGATCGGCCTGCTTGCCGGCAACAATCGTTCCAATCTGATCATCCTCGCCCAAATACTTTGCCCCGTTGAACGTCGCGATGTGGATGGCTTCAAGCGGACTGAATCCAGCTTCTACCAGCAATTCCACTTCGCGCTGATCGCCGAAGCCCGCAATCACTCCTCCTATGCCGGTTGGGTCGAGGCCAGCCAGCAGCAGGCCCCCAACCTTCGCAAATTCATGCTCGAATTCCATTTCTTTCTTGAATGCCGCCGGTATTGGAGACTCCTCGCTGTGGTAACGCTCACGGATTGCCGCTGCATCGTCGGATTTGACCTTGTACTGCAGTACCGCGGTGCGGGCGTCTGGGGCCAGCGCATCCAGCACCCGTTGTTGGATCGGCGGTCTTCCCGGAACTGACATCTCAAATACCGGCAGCGTCGACGTCACCGCAACGTGATGCTCGATCAAATACGCAATCATCTCGTGCACCGCCCCGTGCTCAACATCCAGCCCGCCCATCAACTGGTAGTCTTGTTTTTCCGGACATTCTCCCGGCTTCTTCCACGGATAAAATTCCGTATCCACCAACAGCCCGTGTTCCAGATCATCAATTCCCAGGTCCGCAGCCTGGCGGAAGCCAATCGAGCAGAGATGACCCGTTACTTTCGCGCCACGCTTATGCGCGGCCGTGACTGCCGCGGAAAGCTCGTCGGGCGTAATGAACATATACGCCTTGAAGTTGTCCACCCCTTCATCCAGCCAGAAGTTGACGGTTCGCGTAGCATCGTCAGGCCCGTTCAATTGGTGCATCTGTACCGCCCACGATCCTGCACCCTCAAGGTAAGGGCCAGTGACGTGCATCTTCGGCCCCGGCATCGCACCGGCGTCAATCTTCTTCTTCACTTCAAGGTCGGTATACGGCTCCAGCGAACCGGTTGTACGGATCGTCGTCACCCCGCCCGCCAGGTAGAGCCGCGGAAAACTATATGCCATTTCGCCGAACTCGCGGATGTCTGCGCAACACGCGGGCCCCACGGGATAAAACATGTGGTCGTGCATTCCCACTAGACCGGGAATCACCGTGTAGCCATGCAGATCAAGCACCTGTGCATCCTTGGGTACATCGACCAATCCAACCGCTTGAATTTTGCCCTTGGCCAGAACCACAATTTGATCATCGCGCGCAGGCGCTCCCGTGCCATCAATTACCCGCACATGCGTCAGCGCCACCACCGGCGCGTCCACTTTGACAAACGGTTTCACCTGTCCCCAGACGCACCCGCATAACACCAAGCCTGCAATTAGATATTTGTGCATAGCCGGGAATTGTACCGGAAAGCCGGACTCAGAACTGCGAGCCGGAAAACGGGATCTCGCTTCTAACCCTGTTAAAATCAAATCTAAGCACTCATCTCATGGACGCCGCTTTTCTTCGCAATTTTGCCATCATCGCGCACATCGACCACGGGAAATCCACCCTGGCCGACCGCCTGCTGGAACTCACCGGGTCGGTAACCGCGCGCGAGATGCAAGCCCAGGTGCTCGATTCCATGGACCTGGAACGCGAGCGCGGCATCACCATCAAGGCCCACGCCGTCCGAATGATGTACACCGCCCAGGATGGCCAAATCTACCAGCTCAATCTGATCGATACTCCCGGCCACGTTGATTTCTCCTACGAAGTCTCGCGCTCGCTGGCGTCGTGCGAAGGCGCTCTTCTGATCGTCGACGCTTCGCAGGGTGTCGAGGCCCAGACGCTTGCGAATTCTTATCTCGCCATCAACAATGGGCTCGAAATCATTCCCGTCATCAACAAGATCGACCTGCCCAGCGCTGACATTCCGCGCACCAAGGAAATGATCGAAGGCGCCGTCGGCCTTGATGCTTCGGACGCTGTGTTGATCAGCGCTAAGACCGGCCAGGGTGTGCCCGACGTCCTCGAAGCCATCGTCAAACGCATTCCGCCGCCGAAGGGCGACCCCGAGAAGCGGCTCCAGGCGCTGATCTTCGACTCCTGGTTCGATCCTTACCGCGGCGTGATCGTGCTGGTCCGCGTCTTCCAGGGCACGTTGCGCAAGGGACAAAAGATCCGTCTGATGTGGAATGGAAAAGTCCTGGATGTGGAGGCGCTGGGCGTCCAGTGTCCCAAGCCGGTTGAGATTGATGAACTGAAAGCCGGCGAGGTCGGGTTCCTCGTAGCGAATATTAAGACTGTATCCGACGCAAAAATCGGCGACACCGTTACCGATGACACCAATCCCGCCATCGAGCCTCTCCCCGGATTCGAAGAAATCAAGCCCATGGTCTTCGCCGGGCTCTATACGGTCGACGCCCACGAGCACACCCAGCTACGCGAAGCTTTAGAAAAACTCCGCCTCAACGATTCTTCATTCTTCTTTGAACCGGAAAGTTCCGTCGCTCTGGGTTTCGGCTTCCGCTGCGGCTTTCTCGGTCTGCTCCACATGGAGATTATTCAAGAGCGCCTGGAGCGTGAGTTCAATCTGGAGTTGATTACCACCGCGCCCGGTGTCCGTTACAAGATCTATAAGACCGACGGTGAAATGGTCGAAGTGGATAATCCTTCCCGCTGGCTGAATCCGAGTGAGATTGCCAAGATCGAGGAGCCGGTGATTCTGGCCACCATACTCACCCAGCCGGAATACGTTGGGGGAATCCTGGCACTGGTGGAAGAGAAGCGCGGCCGCCAGAAGACTTTCGAGTACGTGACGTCGAATCGCGTCATGCTGCACTACGAACTGCCGCTGAATGAAATCGTGCTTGACTTTTACGATCGTCTGAAATCCGTCTCACGCGGCTACGCCTCGCTCGACTATCATCTCGCCGACTACTGGGAATCGCCCATGGTCAAGCTGGATATCCTGGTGGCCGGCGAGCCGGTCGATGCGCTCTCCATCATCGTGCATCGCGACTTCGCCTACGAACGCGGTAAGGCCCTTGTATCAAAAATGCGGGAACTAATTCCCCGGCAAATGTTTGAAGTGGCGATTCAGGCGTCGATCGGAGCCAAGATCATAGCCCGCGAAACCGTCCACGCCATCCGCAAGAACGTAATCGCCAAGTGCTACGGCGGCGACATCAGCCGCAAACGCAAACTGCTGGAAAAGCAAAAAGAAGGCAAACGCCGCATGAAACGCATCGGCCGTGTAGATATTCCCCAGGAGGCTTTTTTGGCGGTGCTGAAAGTCGGCGAGGACAGTAATTGAGCCCATGTGGGGCGGACCACAGGATAGCCCGGTCAGCCCGCCCAACTAGCTAAACTAGTAGTGATTTTTCGCTCCAAACCGTAGTCGATCGACGAACCGGCATGCCCCCGGGAATGTGCAAATCCGTCCAGTTGCTCGAATGTTAAGATTATGTTAACGCTCTACCTAACAGATCTTTACAAACCAGTAACGGCTGTTCTTGGTAGAGGTTAGAGGACGGTTATCGACATCACTAAAACGACCGAATGGTCAGCGCGATGACTCCCTGCAAACCAGCAACTTTACTTCCACAAGGTTTTCCACAGGCTAAGTGCCAATTCGGGACCTCACAACCCTCACCCTTCCTGCTCAATTCCGCCTTCCATCAGCGACTCGAAGCGGGTCGAGTTCTTGATGAATGCCAGCTTGACCTTTCCGGTCGGCCCATTGCGCTGCTTGGCAATGATGAGTTCGGCTTTGCCCTGCAAGTCGTGATCGTCCTGCTTGTAAACCTCTTCGCGGAAAATGAAAGCCACCACGTCGGCGTCCTGCTCAATTGAACCGGACTCACGCAGATCGGCGAGTTGCGGACGATGATCTCCGCCACGGCTCTCCGGCGCGCGGCTCAACTGAGAAAGCGCAATCACCGGCACGCTGAGCTCCTTGGCCAGCCCCTTTAACCCACGCGAGATCGCCGAAACTTCCTGGGTGCGATTTTCATAACGCCGCCCGCCGCCCGACATTAGTTGCAAGTAATCGACAATCAGCAGATCAAGCTTGCCTTGCGATTGCTTCAAGCGCCGCGCCTTGGCTCGCATCTCGCTCAGGACGATGCCCGCCGTGTCGTCGATAAAGATGGGAGCGTGGGCCAGTTCGTCCATCGCCCGCACGACCTTGGTCATGTCATCGCGCCACAGCGAGCCGGTGCGCATCTTGTGCGAGTCCACGCGCGCCCGCGAACACAACAGACGCAGCAACAAAGCTTCGCGCGACATTTCGAGCGAAAACATGCCGACAACCTTCTGATCTTCGATGGCTGCATTTTCTGCGATATTCATGGCGAACGCCGTCTTGCCCATCGACGGGCGGCCGGCAATGATGATCAAGTCGGCGCGTTGAAAGCCGCTGGTCATCTCATCGAGATCGGTGTAGTGAGTCGCGAGCCCCGTGATGCGCTGGCCGCGCTGCAACAGCGCATCCACCGAACCGAACGATTCTTTGACAATCTCCTGCACGCCCAGGAAGCCGCGCCCAATGCGCTTTTCGGAAAGCTGCATCATGGCAGCTTCAGCATCGTTAAGAACATCTTCCGCCGGATCACTCTGATCCGAAGCCCGTGCAATGGCGGCGTTGGCGGCATGGATCAGTCCGCGCAACAACGCCTTGTCGCGGACGATCTTGATGTAGTGCTCAATGCTTGGCCGGTCGGGAACGCCGTCCAGCAGCCCGGAGACGTAGCCAACGTCGCCAATCGCCTCCAACTCCTTGCGCCGGTCGAGTTCTTCGACCAGCGTAATCATGTCAATCGGACGAGACGATTCCGCCAGATCGACCATGCGGTTGTAGATGCGGCGATGAGAATCGAGCGAGAAATCTTCCGGCTTCAGATGCTCGGCGGCCTGGTTGTAAGCGAAGTTGTCGAGCAGGATCGCGCCCAGAATCGAGCGCTCGGCTTCTACGTTGGCCGGGAGAGTATGCGCGAGACTGTGTTCAGCGGTTGCCAAAGTTTTTATTTCTGCCTTTGAAAGTTCAGACCAAGTGCGAACGCGATACTACTCACAAATCGCTTGTGGATGGCGCGCATTTGCTTCGGAAAACGAGGACTAATAATTATTTCTCTTGGCCGCATACGTGCTGAAATTATTGTAGGGGAATAAAAAGCGAATAATCAATAGGGAGCTTGCAGGTTGAGGGTTTTCTTCGCGTTTCCGTGGTAGGTGTTGATCTATCAGCGTTGACCTGCGAAATCTGCGGCTGAAAATAGATGCGGCCCGAGACCAGCCATCTCGAGCCGCATTGCTTGTGAAACGTCACCGCTTTCTCGCCGCGCAAAGCGGCCAGTCGCACGTGTTGAAACCGCGCCCACAAGGAGCACTCATTTCTCGACGTACTCTGCGAATCGCGAATCACAGGTTTGATCCCGCGACCACGACTCGCATCGATCGCCCAAGTTGACGACTCAGTCCTTCTCTGGTGAGGAGGACTTCTGAGGAGGCCGCAACGCCTGGATGCGGAAACGCGCCATGACGCGTCTCTGTACCCTCCAGCAGTTCACCCTCGAGAACCACCGGAAAACCGTCAACTCTTCAGCAATCCGCAGCGTGAAAACGTCTCACATAAGCACTGGCGCATACAATGCTTGAGCCGCCGATTCGCGGCAACAGAAAAATCGCACTCCATTGTGCAGAAACTGTGCAGGACCCAAAATCTTTGTGGAAAGCATTAGGAAAAGCAAGAAAAAACCGGCCACCGATGATCACGGATCAACTTCCAACCGCGTCTTCATGAATCTGAACGACGCTTCCATCCGCTCCAGCGCGTTACGAGGTGATCTTTCCGGTTCCGTCGATTCCCCGGCATCGCTCGCATCGTTTTTCGTCTCTTCCTTCATTGCGATCGCCTCCCGCAGCAAGTGCCACGCCTCGCGGTAGGGCTCGTATTTCGAGTTCGGCGAATCCGGTTGAACCGTGACCCATTTCATACCCTGAATTAACGCAGCCGGAAGGATGTACCACGTATCCGCCGGAATGATGTAGGCCGCCACAAAGTCAAACGATCCCGCGGCGTAGGGCCCGTGGTGGCTCTGCACCGTGCAAACGTATCCCGAAACCGGCCGGTTCAGTGTCGACTTAACCTGCACGCTGACGAATCGTCCGGTCGTGCCCACAACGAAGTCATACGGCCAACTGTCTCCCCAGGGCTTGCTCACCGGCAACCCACGCTCCTGCGCCCGCGCCATGAAAACCGACTCCGCCCATTCGCCACGCTGTTTCTTGTGCTCGATCATGTCGGGCTTGCGCGGCGTCGGACCCGTGCCCGGCGAACTCCCTTTGCTCATTCACCTACCCCAAAAGAAAAACGCGGCCATTCGTAGAAATTCGCGAATGCCGCCTTATTCGTCTATTGGAACTGCCCTGCGACGCCGAAGGCAAGAATATTCGTCAGAAAAAGTCGGAACGATTCCCAAAGTGGGAAGGCGACACTCCCACCACTTTGTCATCCCACCCCATTGTCATCCTGAGGCAGCGGATCCTTCGCGACGCGAAGGATCCCAACGAAGGACCTATGCACTTGGGTAGAGCGACAAAAGATAGTCCGCTCCACATGAGTGATGTGAACTACGCCGAAGTGAAGTACTCGATTGTGAAAAAAGACGGCGCCGCAGCCTGGGCAGAGGCCGCAAATGTCCTGGAGGGCCTGCCGATCGATTTTCATTCCACCACCCGCGCCCTAGCCGACAGCGCCGCCGATTTCAAAGCCCGTTTCAAGCTGAGTTTGGCCGATGCCTTCGCCGCCGCGCTGGCCAGAGAAAAGAAGGCCGAACTCGTCACCGGCGACCCGGAATTTAAGCCACTTGACCAGGAAATCAAAATCCACTGGCTGAGATGATTGGTCGTGGCGTTAAAAACCGAGGACGGGCCCGTCGGTCACCGATTTTCCGCCACCGGTGTTTGTTAAGCCAACCCCTCGACTTGAATGGGTCACCGGCCAAACGATTCTCGCTGTGTCTTTTTCGCGATTCCAGTCTATAATCGCGCCGCCGCCATTGTGTAAGTACGGTGGCACTGGAAATGACTGTGGATACCTACAAGCAAGAAGTAAGAGTGAAGGCCGTCCTCGCAGCTTGCAGTCCTGAAACTCGGCGGGTTGCAAGAATGTGGCTCTACTACACGCTCTTTTACTGGATGTTTCCCACGCTCGCGGTTGTGTTCAGTTATGTACTTGCGAACCAACCAGTGAAACTCCTTGACCTAGTGATCCATGGCGAGTTCCTCATTTACGCGATCACCATTGTCGCCGGCTCAACTAGACTCATTGCCAAAGACATTCCCAGCCGTGGACCTTTTGTAAGTCGCCAAGGCTTCAACCTCGTCTCACACGTGATGATCTTCCCGGCAATCGTTGCTTATGTGCTCTTGCGTTACATTGGCACCGTCAACGCGAATCCTTATGCCGTCAATGCAAAGCTAGTGGTCATCTACTCCATTGCCCTACTCATAGCGGCGTTCATTTTTTCTTACGTCGTATTTTTGATTGACGCACAGCGCAGCACACCAGAAGAACTGCTGGAGCGCACGGCTGCCGCGATCGCCCAAGCCCCAGACCGACTGCAGGCAGAGTTTAAGGAACTGCGCCAGCGTGACCCAGAAGTCGCTCCGAGGCGCGACTCCGCCCGGTCAGAACTCTTTGATCGGCATTGAAAGACCCCCCGAGGGCCTTACAAGAGCGCCGAAGTTGCTGTTCGGCCCTCCCGCTGTTGTATTGCATCCGCGCTCGGAGGTCAGTCACACACTGCGTAATTTCCGGGGCTCGTGAACTCAATCAGTCCCAAGTCTCGAAGCACCTGGAGTTGCTGGCGTATTTTGGGCCGCACATTCTGGTTGCGTGGATGAATGCGTTGCAAGTATGGCTCGAGCTGATAAAGTTCTTGAAGCGAGAAGCGGGCTTTCCCTAACTTGCGTACGGTAGTGAGGACATCGAGCGTCCAGCCCCGTACTGCCGGCGGCACATCAGCTAGTTTACGAATGCGAGAGAATTCTTGTCGAACTTGCTGCTCCGCAACGGTCGAGCCATTCGACACAACAGCGATCTTCCCGTCCTGAGGGATTCGATCTAGAAGAATGTTGCACCCTACCCACCCAGCGCGTCGCGCTTTTGAACTTAGCGGAGTTCGTTTCTCGATAATGGTCTCCGAGAAGAATACGCTAGGGATCAAGAGAAGGTTCTTAACTAGCCAGTCAGTTGAGTACTGCAGAACGAGCAAGTTGGGGACTTTATCTGACCTGATCGCGCGAAGCATCGAGTCATAGCCAGCATCGACGATCTTCCTTTGGTTCCAGGCTTTGAGGCTCTTCAGTTGGAAGGGCTGACCACACACAGGACAGACAAAGTCAACGGCAGGAGTGTTTACCTTTGAGGATGACAATCGGTCGGAATTGCAAGCCGCACAATATAGCTCTCGACCGCACCAGTCCTCACTGAGCACGCGTGCAATCTGGGAACCGGATTTGTAGGTGTGGCCGAGATCGACTCTGCATTGCAAATTCATTGCTGCAGTGCTCGTGGGGCCTCATACAGATCGTGTTTAGCGCAATACTCGCGGGCTTCCTCTGACGGGAAATTGTCACCAGCCTCAATGTTGTCAAAGTCGATGATCTCCACCGTAAAACCTTGAGGAACCGTATTCTCGATTACATAAGCGCACCCGCCAGACACAGTGACGAATATCTTATTCATTCTAGGTTCTCCCCGCGTGAAATGTGATCCGCCGAAGGATATCACGCCGAAATAACTTGCATTTTCCTCTCCAAAGATTGCTGCCGAGCAATCCCATCTTACCTTTGGTGCCCGAACGCCCTTCTGGCATGGGGACTTCAAACGACGAAGGCATGGGGCTTTGAATACAAAACGAACATCGTTTGGTTAAAAGTCAGGAAAGACGGCGGACCTGACGGGCGCGGCGTAGGCTTTTACTATCGTAATGTCACTGAACTCGTTCTTTTTGGCACACGCGGGCATCTGCGAACAGCGCAGGCCGGGCGGAGAATGGTGAACGTCATAGCGACCATGAAGCAACGCCATTCTCAAAAACCCGAGGAACTCTACGACATGATCGAGCATTGCAGCCCGGCCCCTTTTCTGGAGCTGTTTGCTCGAAGCAACCGCAGAGGTTGGTCGCAATGGGGCGACGAGATCCCGCCAGGACGAGCGAATATCGCGAAAGAGAAAGTAACTCCAAGGCCTATGGAAGACGGTATGATTCGTCCATACCGAATGCCGCAGCTGCCCCTGCCTCTACATTAAAGATCACTGGAGAAAACCGGGGACAGGACGTTCACCAATTTCCATCCGCGCGTCGTCCCGATTCGGCACCACGGCGGAAATTAAACGGCTACGCTCTTGTAATTGTCGCGGCGACCGCGGACACTCTTCTCAGGGCCCGTGGTGCAACGGGTAGCACGGCTCTCTGTCAAAACAGGTCCTTCGCCTCGCTTAGGATTTCGGCACGCGGCTCAGACGCCACGTGAGCGCCTCAAGTTCGACTCCCGCCGGGTCCATACTCCCGTTTCTGTGGAGGAGCTGTTCTGGGGAGAAAATACAGAGATAATCTCCCCTCAAGTAACTTGACACCGTCCCTCCGACCACCAATACACCGCCTGTCACTCGCCAAAAGCAAAAGCCCCGAAACTGACTCGGAGCCCGCAGTAGTACTGAACGATGCCCGTCACTTGAATGCTATCAGTCACGACAAGCATGTCAAGAAGGATCTGAAAAATTCGAGTGACCTAAGAGGGTGAGGGAATCGAACCCTAGTGGCTGAAAAGCCACTCGAATGCTTGACGGGCACCGTCCAGTACCCACTGGCACCACCCTCCAAACGATTGCCCGAGTAGTGATTCTACGTACCGAGTCGAGCCGACGAATGTGACGAACGAACTTGAAAGTTGCCAAAGTTCCGTTTCGGGAAAACGAGACTAGGATTCGCAAGAAAAAGGGCACGGCCGAAGCCGCGCCGTTAGAATCCGCGTTGATCCGCGTAAATCAGCGGCGAAAGGTCTTTGACCCTTACCCCCGCCCGACCTTCACATCCGTCCTGGAGAAATCCTGTCCTCTAAACAACAGCGGCTCGGCTTTGCTCGTTGCCAGCGCGTAGGCAAAGCAGTCTCCGAAATTCAGTTTGGCGGGGTGGCCGCTGGTTTTGCCGAAGTCGCGATACGCCTGACGCGCAATGCGTGCCTGCGCTTCCGTGACCGGCTCGATCGAAATCTGTGCTTCGTCGATGAGTTCATCCAGGCGGCGGCTGGCGACGGGGTCTTTGCTGCCATCGATGACCGCTCCGGCCTCCACATAGCTCACCGCCGACATGCGGCGATGCGGCGCGCGTTCGATGATGGCGGCGAACTCGGGCGCTTCCGGCTCAAGGCGCAGGATGGCGATCAGCGCCGAAGTGTCGAGGATCACTTGGGCAGACCTTTCTCGTCGTAGAGCAACTCGCCGTGGTCGGCGGAGCGGAACGGTTCTTTCAGGCGTCCGGCGCAGTCGCGTCCGATTTCCAGCAGGCGGGTGGAGAGAGCTGGAGATTGCCTAGTTTGGACGCGGCCCAGCCTTTCGCGGAGAGACTTGGTCACGGCTTCGGTGATGCTCTCTCCGGTCAGGCGGGAGATCTGGCGGGCCAGCTTGTGGGCGGCTTCATTCTTGATGTTCATGCTCATGGTATAAGTCTACCTCATAACGGTATTATTCTACCACAAGAGGTCAAAGCCCGTGTTCATCCGCGAAATCTGCAACAAAAAAAGGGGCGCGATGTGCTTGCGCCCTGTGTCCTCTGTGATCCCTGTGGTTTGCTCTTAGTCCCTAACCCCATCCATAAACGCCCGCAACTTCCGCGACCGCGACGGATGCCGCAGTTTCCGCAGAGCTTTTGCTTCGATCTGCCGGATGCGCTCGCGAGTCACCGCAAACGACTGGCCGACTTCTTCCAGCGTATGCTCACTGCCATCTTCCAGGCCAAAGCGCATCTTGATGACTTTCTCTTCGCGCGGGGTCAACGTGCGCAGCACTTGGCCGGTCTGGTCTTTCAGGTTGACGTTGATGACCGCTTCCGCCGGCGAAACTACCGCGCGATCTTCGATGAAGTCGCCCAAGTGCGAATCTTCTTCTTCGCCGATCGGAGTCTCCAGCGAAATCGGTTCCTGCGCAATCTTCAGCACTTTGCGGACCTTCGCCACCGGAATGTCCATCCGCTTGGCGATTTCTTCCGAGGTAGGTTCGCGGCCGAGTTCTTGAACAAGCTGTCGAGAAGTGCGGATCAGCTTGTTGATGGTCTCAATCATGTGGACCGGGATACGAATCGTACGCGCTTGATCAGCAATTGCACGAGTAATCGCCTGCCGAATCCACCACGTGGCGTACGTGGAAAACTTGTAACCTCGCCGGTATTCGAATTTGTCCACGGCCTTCATCAATCCGATGTTGCCTTCCTGAATCAAATCCAGGAATTGCAATCCACGGTTCGTGTACTTCTTGGCAATCGAAACCACCAGGCGGAGGTTGGCCTCAATCAATTCCCGCTTGGCCTGTTCCGCATCCATGTCTCCCTGGATGATTTCGCGCTGGGTACGCTTGAGTTCTTGAAACGACACCCCAGCTTCAACTTCAAGCTTCTCGAGTTCAGCCCGGATGGCTCGCGACTGACGCCGGTACTCTTTGCGCTGTTCTTCGCTGCGTGTGGCGTCCGCCTTTTTTTCCAGGTTCTGCGACTGGCGGTCGAGCGAGCGCATGGTATCGACCGTTTTGTTGACGCGGTCGATCAGTCGCTTGCGCTCGTTATTGGTGAATCCCAGTTTGCGGACGCATAGCGACACCGCGACAATGGCCCGCGCCAGGGCCACACGGTAGCGTCGATAATCCTTAGGCCGCTTCTTTTGCGAGACCGACGCGAACTTCTCAATGAGCAGGCTGGCCTTCTTGTAGGCCTTGGCCAGGGCATCAATCTTCCCGGTAAATTCTTTCAGCCGGTTCTGCAGGATCTCATCGGTGATTTCTTCTTCATCGAAGGTGACCACTTCCTTGATGGAGCGGACGCTCTTCTTGAGATCTTCGCCCAACCCGAGCAATTCGTTGATCACGATGGGCGAGCGGGAAAGCGCCTTCAAAACCCGGATTTGCCCACGCTCGATCCTCTTGGCAATTTCTACTTCGCCTTCACGCGTGAGCAGCGGAACTGTCCCCATCTCCCGCAAATACATGCGGACGGGGTCGTTGGTTTTCTCCAGGGCGCCGGGGGTGAGGTCGAGTTCTACATCTTCGCCGGCTTCGTCTTCGTCGAATTTCTTGTCGAGCGCTGCCGAGGGAAGCTTCGGCCCCTCGAGCACATCGATGCCTTGCGTACCGATGGTAGTGAGCAGATCGTCCAAGTCCTCAGGAGAATGCACATCATGAGGTATGAGATCGTTGACCTGGTCGTAAGTCAAATATCCCTTCTCTTTGCCGGTATCGATCAGCTTTTTAATATCGTCGTACTTGTCATCAAGAGCCAAGACGGATTTTCCTCAAGTCGCCCCAAAAGGAAGGACGCGAATAGTCGAATTTAGCGGTGGGAACGTGAGTTGGCGGAACCTAGCGCCGACACAAACTTTCAGAGTATAGCATGAGATTCGCAGAAAATCCCAGTGCCCGGGCAATGTCGCCGATCTATCTCCCTCGCCGCTAATAACTTAGATGGTGGAACCTGCATTTAAGTTTCAAACCCGACGTCAGTTAAGCTGCCGGAGGAACTGCGCCTTCTTCCACCAGTCCGGCATCCATCAGTGCCCGCTTGAGGCGCATCTTTTCCTCCAGCAGCGCTTGCATACGGCCCGGTTCCTGGCTGCGTTTGGAAGCCAATTCCTGCTGAACCCTTTCGAGCTTGCGCCGGAGCTGAATCCGCCGTAGTGCTTTCACCGCCCCTTCCAAGCGGTCCGCGGCCAGTTCCTCGGCTTCCTTCATCAGGATGGAGGCCAGCAGATTGCGCTCGCCATCGGAAAGGGGCAATGCCATAACATCGGCGGAATCTGGCGCTGACAATAGGGCCTGGATCAGCGATTCCGTAGCCAATCCGTGATGGAGCGGCTCATTTCGTAGCACGAATTGCGCCTGCCGCGCCGGATCAAATTCTTCATCCACGCCGTCTCGTGCGGAAATGTGCTGCTTGGAAGTCATTTCTCGGGCCGAAGTCAGGGCACGAACCAGAATCTTCTCCGCGTCTGTCACCTGGGACTCAACTGGCGATTTCAACGTGGCCGCCGACCGGTTGGTGGCCGCGTGTCTCAATTCCTGCCGCAGGACGGCAGAATCAATGTTCAACTTTTGCGCGATCTCGCGAGTCAGTTCGTCGCGCACAATCCGGCTGGGAACCTGCTGGATGTGCGGCAGCAGATAGTTCACTGCTTTGACTTTGCCCTCGCCACTGCGCACCGGGAATTGCGCGCGGGCGCGGTCGATGAGATAAGTAAAGTAGGGCTGAGAATTTCTCAGCACCTCGGCGTATGCCTCTTTGCCCTTGCGGCGGATGAACAGATCCGGATCGAAACCAGTTTCGAGGGTGAGAACTTTGATCTGGAATTCCTCCTGCACCAGCAGGCCAAGCGTGCGCTCGGTTGCCTTGGCGCCGGCGGTGTCAGGGTCGAAATTGACGACTACGTTCTTGCTGAAACGCCCCAGCAGCCGCGCTTGCAGATCGGTGAACGCCGTGCCGGAGCTAGCGATCACATTGTGAAACCCCGCCGCATAAACCGAAATGCAGTCCATCTGACCTTCCACCAGGATGGCGTAATCCAGTTTGCGCATGGCTTCTTTAGCGTGGTCGAGGTTGAACAGAACCTTTGACTTCGAGTAAATGGCCGTCTCCGGAGAGTTCAAATACTTCGGCCCGGCTTTTTCATCGGTCGCGAGCGTGCGTCCGGTGAAAGCGATGACTCGTCCGCTTTCGTTGGCAATAGGGAACATCACCCGGTTGCGGAACTTGGAATACATGGAAGCGAGAGCGGCTTTTGGCTTTTGGCTATTGGCTTCTAGCTCAACCGTTGCCAGGTCGGGTTGCTCCGCGTCGGGATTGTCCTCCTGCGCAGTAGAGTCCAGGGACCGGTTGTTTGGCTGAGAGCTGACGGCTGAAGACGGAGAGCTTTCTTTCCACGAAAACAATCCGCTTTCACGCAGCGTTTGCTCATCAAACTCACTCTTGAGGCGATCCCTTAACAGAAACCCTGAATCGGGCGCGTATCCGATGCGGAATTCACGAATCATTTCTTCGTTCAGGCCACGCCCAGTCAAGTATTCGCGTGCTCTCGCTCCTTCGGGCCGCCGCAAACACTCCTGGAAGAATCCGCAGGCGCGCTCGTGGATATCGAGCAATACGGTGCGGAGCTTTGCGTCTCGGGCCTCCGCCGGACTGCTGTATTCCATCTTCGGCAGTGCGATCCCCAACTTCTGTGCCACGGCCCGGACAGCTTCCGGAAACGTCACGTTCTCGATCTTCTGCACGAAGCTGAAGACGTCGCCCGAGACTCCGCATCCGAAGCAATGAAAGAACTGCCGCGTCGCATGAACGGAGAACGACGGCGTCTTTTCGTTATGAAAGGGACAAAGCCCGGAATAGTTTTGCGCCCCAGCCTTTTTCAGCTTGACGTAGTCGCCGACGATGCGGACGATGTCCGCTTGCAGCTTGACGGTTTCCTTGAAATCGGCGGCTTCAGTCATGAGTGGAGGCGGTCCCGCAGGAATTGTGAGCCAGAGAGCGGCTAAAGGGAATATAGCAGTCTGTGGGGAAGCTGTGGAATCCGTCGCTATTCGGTTGAAGACTGAGGAAAACGATCTCCCGACACTGGCTGACAGTCTAGGGCCCTTCTTCTACGGGACCACTCAAATACCGTAGGTACTCCTCGAAGCGTGCCTGAAAATACGTGACGCCCCGTTCCGATCCGGCCAGTCGCATGAACGTAACAGCGACGGTGTCGTCGGGATCGATGACCGATATTCTTAACGGTGGTTTGTCCCCGCGCTCGACTCTAAGCTGGTTAGAACGAATCGCTCGTCTAAATACCAGCCGTGCAAACTGGTCTTCTTTGGGCAATGAATAGCCGATCACTATCATCTCTGTCGCATCGGAGATGGCTCTATATGCCGATCTCCACGACTTCTTAAGGCACTCGAACTGGAACTCTTTTGACGTTACGGGCGGAACAATTACCGGCTGAAGTCGGGCAATCTCAGGGTTTCTAGCAAAGTTAAAGTGAGGGTATACACACGTCGTAGGGTCAAGAGCTTCTCCGCGGGCCTTCTCGCTTACGTCGGCCTTTTTGAACCAATCAATCGAGCCATGTGGCTTCAGAATCGTGAATTGGTTGTTCGGATTGCTCCGAATGTACGAATAGCGAATCTAAAGCTCGTTTCGATCATAGAGCCCTCGTTCGAGCGCCACGTCCCAGTTAAACGTGATCACGACATCGGCTGGATTCAGATGCTTCGTCGCAAACTCCCGCATAGGAGCAAGTCGGTCACTCGCCTGAATACAACTCCATAGATAATCCGTTACTGCTTTAAGCGTGATTGCGCTTACCTTGTTCAACCTTTCTTTCGACCACAGGCTGCTCTCGATGAACTCTTCACTGTTGAAGGTCTTCGCCATATCGAGGAGGTTCAGGAAGTCCTCGATGTTGGGGTAGTTCCCAAGCTCGTCATCAAAACTTGGATATAGATACTTCAGCAGGTGTCAAGTATATTCTTGCCCTACTAAAGCTCGGGATTCTGTTTATTGCCAGAAGATGCGGACGAGTGGCTACGCATGTACCTACAGTCCCGGCCAGGGCGCATCTGGATCAACGGCTCGGCGAATCATCTCAACAAGCTGCTTCATGCGAGAAGACGACAAGGCCCGGCGCTCGCGCTCCATCAAAGCTGTTTTCTCCAGCACCTGGATAAAATGGGCCTTTAAATAGGAAACACCAGGTAGCCCGGTTTCGCCGGGTGGAAGCTCCGCCACCGTGGGGCCGGGTCTACCGTAACTGCCGAACGGGACGACGAGGATGGAAGACGTGCGATCACTGAGGTTGCGTCTGTCGAGTGAAACTACCACCACCCAGTGCCGCTGAACGGCATCGCCCAGCTGGGCTGTCCAAATCTCGCCGCGTCGCGGGTTAGGGTTCGCGGTCGACATCGAATTTCCGGGCGCTTGCCATCAGCGCAGATGCGAGACGGTTTTCTTCGGCCTCTTCTTCCTCGGTCATTCCATCAAAGTAGGCCGTGGTGTCATTTGCCAAGCGCTCGCGATTTTCAAATGTGCAGAGGCGTCCGATTGCAATGTCAATTGCCTCGGCAAGGGTGGTGGCCTCGCCGCAATCGAGCAAGCCCTTCAAATAGACAATTGTGTCGGGCGCAACCGTGGTCGAGATTTTCTGGCGATTAAGCCGTGCCGTCGAGGCCATATCTGTCTCCTATTGGGGAGACAGTATATCACCTAAAGAAGGCGACAGTTTACACGACATATTAAAGTATTGAAACTAAAGGAAAATACAGCATCCCGGCTTAGTTTTCACACCCGCAACTCCACCACCGTAGCCCCACCCCCACCTTCGTTCTGAGGAGGCTCGGTTACCGACTCTACATGCGGATGCTTCTGCAAATACTGCCGCAAGGCCTTGCGCAGAATGCCCATGCCGCTGCCGTGGACTACGCGCACCCGCGGCAATCCTGCCAGGAAGGCGCGATCGACGAACTTCTCTACTTCGCGGGTCGCGTCATCGACGTTGTGACCGATGACGTTGATTTCCGACGGAACACTTTCGCCTTCATTTCCCAAAGACACCGAAACGCCACGGGCCCGCGCTGCTTTCACCGGAGACTCGGCCGCCCGTGCCAGTACTTCGGCAATGTCATCGCGGGCTATCTTCATCTTCATCGATCCAACTTCGACTTCAAAGTGATTATCGTCAATGCGGCGAGCAATGACCGCCGACCGACCCATGGATTTCAGCTTGACGGTGTCGCCTTCTGAGACGTGCTTGACGAGTTGCGGCGTGGCGTCGGGATCGTCGCGGTCGGCGCCACTGGTGTGGGCAACGATGGTGGAGTCGAATTGCTCACGGAATTCGCGGCGTAGCTTCGAGATTCGCCGTTCGGCTTCTTTCGATACTTTCTGCGCGGCGGCGCGGTCCTGAATGGCGTTGACTGATTCCCTTGCGTGATACTCAAAGTCACGCAGCAAGGTGGCTAGCTTCTGTTCCATCTCTTTTATTTTGGCCTGCTGGTCTTTCTTGCCCTCTGCGGCAAGACGGGATATCTCGCGTTCGAGCTCTTCTTCTCTAGTCCGCAAGCGCAAACGTTCAGCCTCGGCTTCACGCAAGTCTGCATGTAGTTTGTCCAGGAATTGACCGACGTCACGGGCCTGCGAACCCAGCTTGGCTCGCGCCGCTTCGATGATTGACGAGTTTAATCCCAAGCGCTGAGCGATGTTGATCCCCGCCGAAGCGCCCGGCACTCCAATCTTCAATTCATAGGTCGGCTGAAGCGTGGCTTCGTCGAATCCGACCGATGCGTTAAGCACGCCCGCCGCGTTTGCGCCGAAGACTTTGAGCGAAGTGTGGTGAGTGGAAATGATGGCGAGACATCCTGTGCTGCGGAAATACTCGGCAATCGCCACGGCCAGGGCCGCGCCTTCCTCAGGGTCGGTGGCCGAGCCGAGTTCGTCCAGCAGTACCAGCGAATCCTCAGTCGCAGTGTGCGAGATGAAATCAATATTGGTGACGTGAGCGGAAAACGTCGAAAGATTCTGCTCGATGGATTGATAGTCGCCGATATCGGCCAGCACGGCGTCAAAGCGCGGCAACTCAGCGCGGTCGGCGGGCACCGGAATCCCGGATTGCGCCATCAGCGCCAGCAGTCCTACTGTCTTCAGGGCAACCGTCTTGCCACCGGTGTTGGGACCGGTGATCACCAGTTCACGTTTTTGATCGTCTAGCTCGAGGCTGATAGGAACCAAGCGTCCACCCTTGGCCCTAAGGTTCCGTTCGAGCAGTGGATGACGGGCTTTGTGCAGCAGGATACCTTGGCGTGCGTTCAATGTCACCGCGACGCAGTTGTAGTCCTCGGCAAAACGGGCTTTGGCAAACTGCAGCTCCAGCTCAGCGAGCACTTCTGACGCGGCCCGAATGTCGTCCGCATGTTCGCCAATGCGGCGGGTCATCTCCAGCAGGATGCGATGAATCTCGGCTTGTTCTTCATCGAGCAGACGGACCAGCTCGTTGTTCTGTTCGATGGTCTCCAATGGTTCGACAAAGACGGTTTGTCCGCTGGAACTGGCGCCATGGACCACGCCCTGGACGCGCCGTTTCTGCTCGACCTTCACCGGGATAACGAAACGCTCGCCGCGGATGGTAATCAGTTCGTCTTGAATCGTTCCCCCTTCGGCGAGCCGCCGTAAATAGCCGCGCAACGATTCCTGAATCACGCGCCGTTGTTTCTCCATCTCGCGGCGGATGCGCGCCAGCTCGGGAGAAGCTTTGTCGTCGAGCGTGCCGTCGGGAAGAATCTTGTTGCGGAAGCCACGTAGAAAGTCGGTGAAATCCGTAATTCGCAAGGAAAGCTGAGCTACGGTCCGCCATTCCACCTTCATCGCGGCTGGCGGATTCAGGGAAATCTCTCGCCATTCCGAAGCGCGTTCCACCACCAATACCACGTCGCGAATGTCAGTGGTCTCAAGCGCGGCGCCGATGATCCGCGATTTCTGCAGGTGCGGGCTGATCTCAAGCAGGCCAGCGAAATCAAAACCACCTCCTATGCGGCGGAATTCGCGAACCTCGGTGGTGAGCTGTTGCTGGTTCTCAATCCAATCGCGATCGCCCGATGGAACCAATGCCGCGATCGCCCTTTGTCCCAGCGGGGACGAGACGTAGCCGCGCAACAGCTCCAGTAGAGCATCGAACTCCAGCACGCGGGCGCTGGTGTGGGGAAGTGGCTGCGGCGGCATCAGAAATAATGTTACAGGAAGCAGGCAAGATTGAACGCCGTATCAATTGGGAGTTTGAGAATGAGCCTGGGTGCTCTTAGTCTAGCTGACAGGCATCTCGGAGCCGGCGGCTGGGAGACGGAGAATGAAGACAGCGCCACCCTCGGGCCGATTGTGACACCCAATCTGGCCACCATGGTCTTGCACAACGCCGTATGTGGCACTCAAGCCGAGCCCAGTGCCTTTGCCCACCGGCTTGGTGGTATAGAACGGGTCAAACACGCGTTCCGGTTCCCGAATTCCAGGGCCAGAGTCGGAGAATGTCAGCACCACGTTGTTGTCCTCGCACTTGGCGCTTACCCACAAAGTCCCGGCAAAGGTTTGTTGCTGCGCGTCCATTGAATTGCCAATGATCTCCAGACAACATTGCATGAGTTGGTTGGGATTGCCCCAAATGCGCGGCAAGTTGGGAGCAATCGTGCTGTGCACGCGGATGCCTTTGGTTTCCATTTGCAGCATCTTCATCTGCAACGCTCGTTGCAACATCGGGCCAACCTCGACCAGCATCTTCTCGGCTGGCGCCTGCTGGGCAAAGCTCAACAAGCCGGAGAGCAGGTCACGGGTGCGTCGGGCCTGTTGCCCGATCTTCTGAGCCATGGTCACCTGCGCGGGATTCAGGTCCTGGTTTGAGGCCAGCAATTCGGAGTACCCCAGAATTGCGGCGACCGGATTGTTGATCTCGTGTGCTGCCCCCGAGACAAGTTGACCCAGTGATGCCAGCTTTTCTTTCTGTACCAACTGGGTTTGCAGCCGCTTCAGACTCTCCAGACTCAGACGTGATTCTTCCAGTAGCCGCATCAATTCGCGATCCAGCACGTATTGCCGAAGGAACACGAACCCTCCCAGAACCAGCATGGCAGCCAACGTTACCAGAAGACGGAAAAGGCGAATGGAGGGCGCCGATGGATCTCGAAACTGCGACCAAAATCCCATCACCGGTAAAGACAGGATGGCCAGCATAGCCAAGCGTGGTGATAGTGCCAGCCACTTGCTGCTGGGTGACGCAGACGTTTGCTGAACCGGCTTCAAATCGCGCGCCATCAGTCCGGCGAAGATCAGCCAGCACATCGAAGTGACGAGAGGAATGTCATACCAGCTGCCGGTGTAGTACTGACCGCGCGTAATAGCTGCGTTAATCGACTCCGAACTCCAGGTATACAAGCCGGCAGCGATAAAAAAGTTCCAATAAACCTTCTTCCAGGGCCCATGCACGTTCGTAGTGAGCAGCCCCAGCACTACCAGCAGAACCAGGTTTTCAAAAAGGTACAGCAGATCGTAGCTCTGGTTGTAGGTCGTCGAATTTAGCATGACGTACTGGTTGGGGAAAACCGCGAAGGCATACAGGAACAACCACCAGATTAAGAGCATCAAAAAATTCAAGGTGCTGAAGTAAAGCTTTTTTTCCTCCGGTGGACGATGCGGACGCAGCGCGACCGCCGCCATGAATGGGACGATGTGAATAAACAGGATTACGTCTCCGAAAAAAGGCTCTGGCACATCTCGCCTTCGAAGTACTTCGAAGTAAGTCCACGCTCCCAGACTGGTCGCCCACAAGCAACATCCGGCAGCCATCAGAAGCCAGAAACCACGGGTCTGGCCCTGGCTGCACACCGCGTTCGAGACCATCAATATCGCGGCAAACGCCACCAGGAGGAATTGAGTCACATCCCCAAAGGCAGTCAGAAAATGGCCATGAGGGAAATTGAACGCCGCCGCTGTGCAGGTCAAAATCAGTCCGGCGGTTAACACTGTCCACGCGTGTTTCTTCCAAGTCATGGCTATGCAACATTCTATGGGGCTGGCGTTGCGCGCAGAAGTCCCCGGCGGTACACGCGGTTACGTTGGTACTGGCATCTTGTCTCCCGGGTAGTGAATGTGCGTTACGCACTCGTTGAGAGCCCGCGCGAACAGCTCTGTTAGAATCGTGCCGTACGCGACTAGCGATTGGCTGGTCGGAAGTTGCCCCAATGGCTTTTCCTGTAACCCGTCTCCGTCGGCTCCGCCAAAGCGAGCCCTTGCGCGCTCTGGTGCGTGAAACCCAGCTTTCGCCGGCTTCTTTGGTCTATCCCATGTTTGTGTGTCCGGGAGAAGGCGTGCGCAAAGAAGTCGGTTCCATGCCCGGAGTCTTCAATCTTTCGGTGGATGAAGCCGTTAAGGAAGCGCGACAGTCCCATGCTCTGGGTGTGCCGGCGGTCATTCTCTTTGGTTTGCCGGAGAAGAAAGACGAAGTCGCCACCGGCGCCTGGACGGAAGACGGAATCGTGCAGCAAGCAGCTCGCGCCATCAAACGCGAGGTTCGCGATCTGATCGTTATGGGGGATGTCTGCCTGTGCGAATACATGTCCCACGGACATTGCGGAGTGGTTCGCGCCGCACGTCCACAGTCACTAGCGCAGTCTCTGGGTGCGGCCGTCGCCAAGCCGCCGGCAATCTCTGCGGAGTACGAGATCGCAAACGATGCGACACTCGAACTTTTGGCGCGGACCTCGGTCTCGCTCGTACGCGCTGGCGTGGATGTGATTGCGCCTTCCGACATGATGGATGGGCGAGTGGGTGCAATCCGTAAAGCACTCGATCAGGCAGGCATGATTAACACACCGATTCTTTCTTATGCGGCTAAGTTTGCCTCGGGCTTCTACGGACCATTCCGTGAGGCTGCCGATTCCGTCCCGCAATTCGGTGACCGCCGCTCTTATCAAATGGATGGCGCCAATCTGCGCGAGGCCATGCGCGAGATCGAGCTCGACATCGAAGAAGGCGCCGACATAATTATGGTAAAGCCTGCGATGCCCTATCTCGATGTGATTGCCGCGGCCCGCGAACGCTTTGACCTGCCACTTGCCGCTTACCAGGTATCCGGCGAATATGCGATGATCGAAGCCGCGGCTCGCAATAACTGGATCGACCGTGACCGTGTGATGATGGAGTCGCTACAGTCGATTCGCCGCGCCGGGGCGGGCATCATCCTTACTTACTACGCCAAGGAAGCGGCCAGACTGCTGGCTTGAGTTCGTGTTTCGCGGGTCAGCGCGCCGCGAGCGGCACATCCTGTTTCAGCGCCCATACCAGCGCAATCACCCAGCCAATCGCCGTCCATCCCAGGAAGAAGTTCAGAATCAATATGGAGACTGCGTCGCGCTTGCTGCGAGCGAATGCGACAATTGAGGGGATGAAGTACAGCACAAACCCAAAGCCGAAGATAGGGAAGAAGAAAAGCGCCAAGAAGTGCATAGATGGCCTCCAGCTAGGGATAGTCTAGCACCGCACAAGTGCGCGGAGCGACCTACTGTCGGCAGTGCCCCGGTTCCTGAATCCTCATCGCATGGCGTAGAATCAGCTATTTGTAGACTCATTCTTAATTCCTATAGGGAGCACTCCTTTGCCTGAAATCATCTATGACGTTGCTATCATCGGCAGTGGCCCGGCGGGATACACTGCGGCCATTCGCGCCGGCCAATATGGCCTCAAGACCGCCCTCATCGAGAAAGACGGGTTTCTCGGCGGAACATGCTTGCATGTAGGCTGCATCCCGACCAAAGCTCTGCTGTTCAACGCCGAGCTATGGGACCACTTGAAAGAAGCCAAGGAATTCGGCATCGAAGGCGTGGACGCGCGCAAGCTGAACTGGGCAGCCATCCAGGACCGGAAGTCGAAGATCGTTACCAAGCATGCCAAAGGCCTCGAGTTCCTGATGCGCAAGAACAAAGTGGAAACCATCAAGGGCTATGGCAAACTCACCGGCCCGGCGCAAAACGGCATTCTCACCGTCGAAGTTACCAACGACGGCAAGGCCAGCCAGTTGAAAACTAAGAACGTCATTCTGGCCACTGGTTCGGAGGCACGGATGATTCCCGGCCTCGAACCTGGTCCCAAGGTGCTTACGAACATCGAAATTCTTGGACTGAAAGAGCTTCCGAAGTCTCTGGTGGTGGTAGGCGGAGGTGCCGTGGGCGTGGAGTTTGCATCAATCTACCGGTCGTTTGATGCAGAAGTCACAATCCTGGAAATGCTCCCGCGCCTGGTGCCGATTGAAGACGAAGAAGTCTCCAAAGAACTCGCCCGCGTCTACCGCAAGCGTGGCATCAACTTTCATACCGGCGCCAAGATGGAGAAAGTTGAACAAACCAAGTCTGGGGTCGCGGTCACGTTCAGTGCAGAAGGCAAACAGCAGACGATCGAAGCCGAGAAGATTCTCATCGCAGTAGGCCGCAGGCCACGGACCGATAACATCGGCCTCGAAAAGACCCGCATTAAGCCCGACCGCGAATTCATCAAGACCGACAGCTGGATGCAAACCGCCGAACCCGGCGTCTACGCCATCGGCGATATTGTTCTGGGGACGCCGCAACTGGCGCACGTGGGCGCAATGGAAGGCATTGTCGCGGTAACCAAGATTGCCGGCAAGAAGGGAAAGCCAATCAATCCCGAACACATACCCAACGCGACTTATTGCCATCCCGAAATCGGCAGTGTCGGCCTCACCGAGACCAAAGCCCGCGAAGCCGGCTACAACCTCAAAGTCGGCAAGTTCCCCTTTGCCGGCAACTCGCGGGCGTCGATCGTGGGCCAGCATGAAGGCTTCATCAAGATTGTCTCGGATGCCGATTACGGCGAGATTCTTGGAGTTCACATCATCGGTCCGCAGGCAACCGAGTTGATCGCCGAAGCGGTGACTGCCATGGAAGCCGAGGCCACTGTCGAAGATTTGATGTGGACGATCCACGCGCATCCGACCCTGGCCGAGGCGATGCTCGATGCCTCGAACAGTGTGTACGGAATGGCGATCAACGCATGAGATGGTGAGTGGCGTAAAATGAAGGTGCGGGATGTCATCAAGATGTTGGAGCGAGATGGCTGGTATTTGGATCGCACACGTGGGAGTCATCGCCAATACAAGCATTCGACCAAGCCGGGTCTGGTTACGCTCCCCGGAAAGCCGGGCGATGATCTGGCAACGGGTACTCTCAACAGTGTGTTGAAACAGGCAGGATTGAAGCAATGAAGAAATACTTGATCGTCATCGAGCAAACCGGAACTGGCTTTTCCGCCTATTCCCCAGATTTGGATGGCTGTGTGGCTACGGGCAAGACACATGAGGAGGTGGAAGTCCAGATGCGAGAAGCCATCGCATTCCATCTCGACGGTATGGCCCGTAGCGGCGAGCCAATCCCCGAGCCGCACTCCTATTCCGTCTATGTGGAAGTCCCTGCTCAGGCGCGGTAGGTTTTTTGCACGCTGAGCGGCGAACAGATTTTGATCTCCATCCTTCAACTCGGCACTGTCGATTACGCGACCGGCCAGCGCTTGCAGCAACGACTGGTCGAGCTTCGCAAGGGCGACAAGATCGGCGATACTCTCCTGCTTCTCGAACACAGTCCAGTCATTACGCTGGGACGGAATGCAAAAGCCGCCAACATCATCGCCTCGCGTGAGCAACTCGCGCGACTTGGCGTCGAGATCTTCGAGTGTGACCGCGGGGGCGACGTCACCTTTCACGGCCCGGGACAGTTGGTTGCATACCCCATCTTCGACTTGCGAGGAATGACTTCGACCGAAGGCAAACGCAAGACTCTCGGCGCCATCGAGTATGTGCGGCGGTTGGAAGAAGTGCTGATTCGTACCTGCGCTGATTTCAAGATTCCCACGAAGCGTGTGTCCGGGCTCACCGGCGTGTGGACTAGCGAAGATGAAGAAGCCAAAATCGCCGCCCTAGGCGTCCACATCTCGCGCGCCGTCACCTCGCACGGCATTGCCCTGAACGTGAATACCAATCTCGATTACTTCAACCTCATCGTCCCCTGCGGAATCGCCGCGAAACCTGTCACTTCCATGGCGAAGAAATTGGGACGGGAATTGGGATTGGAGGAAGTCACGCATTCGGTGTCGCGCAATTTCGGGGCAGTGTTCCAGTCGCAAATGCTGTGGCTGGAGAGCCTGGACGATCTCATAGGTCCTTCCGTCGGTGTTCCGCTACGAACTCCCGGCGAACTGCGCAAACTTCACGGAGAAGAAGACACAACCTGGGCGTGAAGCAGGGAGATTTGTCTGTCAAAGCGGTTTGTTCAAATCCCCTCTGGCAGGTTACATTCGTGTCTGACCAGCATGGCAAAGAAGAAGCCCCAAAAGCCAGTGCGACCGAGTGCCAAGCGAAACTCGGCGCAGCCTGCGAACCGCAATCAGCGGACCTACGTCATCGCTGACCATCGTTTGGAACAGCCCGAATTCAGCGTCAGCCAAGTCCGGGTCGGCGACACGATCCGCTACGAAGTCCAAGGCGACCTGAGCGCTCCGGTTCCTCCGATTCGCGACTCGAAATATCTCAGCAAGCAGCAGTGCATTGAGATTTATCGCTGGATGCTGCTGAATCGTAAGATGGAGACGGTGCTCGAAAACCTCTACAAGCAAGGGAAAGTCGTCGGCGGTGTTTATTTCGGGCTCGGCCAAGAAGCCTGCTCCTGCGCTTCTGCGTATGCTCTTCAGAAAGAAGACTGGCTCGGCCCCATGATCCGCAACCAGGGATCGCTGCTGGTCCGCGGCTTTTCCGCTCGCGACATCATGATGCAGTACATGGCCAAGGCGGGCTCGCCGACCAAGGGCCGCGATGCTTCTTCACACTTCGGCGACATTCAAGAACGCAACGTCGTAGCGCCCATCTCAACGCTGGGTGATCTCATTCCAGTGCTGGCCGGCGTGGCTCTGGGCGCGCGTCTTCAGGGCCGCGACATTGCTGTCATGACCTACATCGGCGACGGCGGCCAGTCGACGGGCGTTACGTATGAAGGCGTGAACTTCGCCGCTGTACAGAACCTCGGCCTCGTACTGTTCGTCGAAAATAACCTCTGGGGATACTCCACGCCCTCTGACATGCAATTTCGCGTGAAAGACCTGGCCGAGCGTGCGATTGCCTACGGTATTCCAGGAGTGATCGTAGACGGAACCGACGCTTGCCAGATCTATGACGCGGCTCACGAAGCCTGCGAGCGCGCCCGTCGCGGCGAAGGGCCAACGTTGATCGAAGCCAAAATGATGCGCATGAAGGGCCATGCCATCCACGATGCGGCCGATTATGTTCCCAAGCCGCTGTTCGAGTACTGGCGCAAGCGCGATTGCATCACGCGCTTCGAAAACTATCTTGTGAACGTCAAGAAATGGCTGACAAGTCAACAGAATGCCGCACTGATCTCGGATGTTGAACGGGTTTTGGATCAAGACCGCGATTTCGCGGTGAATTCGCCAATGCCGACGCCAGAATCGGCGGCCGGAGGCGTGTATTGCGACGACGGCTGCCACCAGGTCAGGCCGAAGTATGAAGTGCCAAAGGTTAGAAGGGGAACCGGCACTTTCAAACAAACCGAAGCGGCGGTGCATTTTAAATAGTTTTATCTGCGTTCATCCGCGTAAATCCGCGGCGAATAATATGCCTCAACTCACCTATCTCGAAGCCATCCGCCAGGGAATCTGGGAGGAAATGGAACGCGACCCCACGGTCTTCTGCATCGGTGAAGACATCGGCATCTACGGTGGCGCGTTCAAAGTCACTGACGGTTTCATCGACCGCTTCGGCCCTGAGCGCGTGATCGACACGCCCATTGCTGAGTCTGCAATCGTGGGCGCGGCCTTCGGGGCCTCGCTCACCGGAATGCGCCCTGTAGCCGAATTTCAGTTTATGGACTTCATCGGCTGCGCCTTCAACCAGATCGTCAATATGGTCGCCAAAGCTCATTATCGCTGGGGAGCACCCGCGCCGCTCGTGATTCGCGGGCCGAGTGGCGGTAACGTTCACGGTGGGCCCTTTCACTCGCAAAATCCCGAGATGTGGTTTGTTCACGCGCCCGGTTTGAAAGTTGTTTGCCCGGCGAGCGCTTACGACGCCAAGGGGCTGATCAAAGCCTCTATTCGCGACAACAATCCGGTCATCTTCTTCGAGCACAAGTATCTTTATCGCCGCATCAAAGAAGAGGTTCCCGAGGAAGATTACATCGTTCCACTGGGCAAAGCTCGAACTGCGCGCGAGGGGCGCGACCTCAGCATCATTACTTATGCTGCCATGGTGCATGTGGCGCTGGAGGCGGCTGAGATTCTGGCGAAGGAAGGAATCGACCTGGAAGTCATTGATCTGCGCACGCTTTCACCCTTGGATCGCGAGGCCATCGCCGAAACCGTGCGCAAGACAAATAAAGTCATTCTGCTGCATGAAGACGTGCGTACCGGCGGCATTGCCGGCGAGATTGCCTCCATCATTAATGAAGAAGCCTTCGATGATCTCGACGGTCCAATCGTCCGCATTACCGCGCAGGATTCTCCGGTGCCGTTTTCGCCGCCGCAAGAGCAATATTTCTTGCCTAAAGTCAGCGATGTGGTCAGAGAAGCGCGCCGCCTGAAAGCGTACTAGCCACAATCTTGCATGCCCTTGTTAGAGCCTTGTTCTGCTAGGTAAACTGATCTCGGAACTTAATCGATCGGGAGGCGCAATGCGCGGCTTTATTCTGGGAATCATTACTACTTTGGCGGTGATCGCTCTGGCTGGGCTGGCGGTGGCCACTTTCGGGTTGTTCCCGACCAATGCCGATGCGGTTCCACCCAATCTCGAGACGCGCATCGCCAGCAGCGCCCTGGACGCTTCCATGGAACGTCACGCCCCGCGTGTGAACAACCCGGTCCCTCCCACGGATGAGAATCTGATCGACGGCATGAAGGTCTATACCATGAATTGTGCCGTTTGCCATGGCACACTCGACAACAAGCCCAGTGCCCTCGAAAAGTCCCTCTATCCGCCGGCGCCGCAGCTCATCCTCGACCCGCTTGATGACCCCGAATGGCACATCTATTACGCTGTACGCACCGGAGTTCGCTACACGGGCATGCCGGCCTGGAATAAGGCGCTGAGCGATCAGGATATATGGGAGGTCACGGCCTTTCTTTCAAGGATCCAGAAACTGCCGCCCAAGGTGCAGGATTACTGGAAGAACGCTTACGGCGTGGGTCCGCCGGCGGCGGAAGGGCCAGAACACGGCCAAGGCCAACACAAAGACTAAACCTGCCCTGGCCTTGGATATAATTAAAGGTTAGCCCGGCCCGAATTCAAGAACACAGTAAAAGGAAACTATGCCGACCGATATTGTCATGCCGCAGATGGGCGAGTCCATCTTTGAAGGGACCATCACCAAGTGGCTGAAGAAGCCCGGCGACAAAGTGCAGCGCGACGAGCCGCTGTTTGAAATCTCCACCGACAAAGTGGACGCCGAGATCCCCGCTCCCGCTTCCGGTGTGCTGCGCGACATCAAAGTCGGGGAAGGGAATACAGTCCAGGTGAATACTGTCGTAGGAACGATCGCCGGTGACGGCGAAGCTGCGACTGCATCGGCCCCGGCAGCTGCTAAGGCCGCGCCGCAGCAAGCTGCGCCTGCCCCCGCTAAGCCGCTGGCCGTTCCCCCCAAGGCACAAAACCCCGCTCCAGCACCCGCTGCGCCTCCGCAAGAGCAAGAGGAAGAAGGCGACGATGATCACGCGCGCTCGTCACCCTTGGTCCGCAAGATCGCGCGCGAGAACAACATCAACTTGTCGCAAGTGAGCGGGACCGGCCTGGGAGGACGCATCACCAAGCAGGACATCATGGCATTCCTGGAGCGCCCGGAAGCTGCCTCAGCCGCACCGGCAGCCAGTGCTCCGGCGCCGGCTCGACCCTCCGCGCCTCCCGCGCCAGCCGCGATTCCAGCCGAATCTGTGCCTATGAGCAAGATGCGGCAGATCATTGCCCAGCGCATGATCGAATCTCGCCGTACCAGCGCTCACGTGCACGCCATGTTCGAAGTGGACATCACGAAAATTGTCCAGCTCCGCAACAAAACGAAGTCAGCCTTCGAACAGCGGCACGGTGCGCGACTCACTTTCATGCCGTTTTTCGTACGAGCGGCAATCATCGCGCTGCAACAGTTCCCCATCGTCAACGCCTCGATTGAAGGGGAAACCATCCGCTACCATCGCCATGTCAACGTCGGAATTGCCGTCGCTCTAGATTGGGGATTGATCGTTCCCGTACTTAAGAACGCCGACGAGTTGAACTTTCTGGGATTGCAACGTGGGATCAGCGACCTCGGTGAACGCTCCCGCAACAAGAAGCTCAAACCTGACGAAGTCGAAGGCTCGACTTTCACCGTGACTAACCCCGGCCAGTTTGGCGCCGTGTTCGGTCTGCCCATCATCAATCAGCCGAACTCGGCCATTATGGGCGTCGGCGGCATCACCAAAGCTCCACTCGTGGTCACCGATGCCGACGGCAACGACTCCATCGCCATCCGCTCCGTCGTTCATTTGACTCTTGGATACGACCACCGTCTGATCGACGGTGCCGTCGCCGATCAGTTCATGGCCTTTGTGAAGAAGACGCTGGAGAACTGGGGCGAGGAAGTCGGGTAGGTTATAAGAAGACGTAAGCTGTCCTCGTGGGATTCTGAAGTGTGTGTGCAAGTCTTGAGTAATACGCGCAAGCTGTTACTTGGCTTTTGCCCAAACAGAAGCGTTTAAGCACGCCACCGTCCCGCCAATAATTTGCTCCAACCCGGCTTTAAAGCCAGCCTCATCCGCGATCTGCTTGCTCGACACCGCTTCCGCCATGGAGAGCGCGGCCTGCAAGAACGACATGGCAGCATTCTGTTTATCAGCCCCCGACCGATTCTTGAATAAACCTTCAATCCCACTGACAATCGTTGGCACAAACGCGATCGTCTGCATCAGCTTAGATAAGAAGTTCATAGTGTTTTCCTCTCGATGTGTGAATTGTGTTGCGAAGTGTGAAGTGGCAGGCTTGGAACGCGGCCTACTTGATTCTCAAATGGTCATGCCACGCGATTGCAGCGCTGATCCCGGTTGCGATCACTGCATTCAAGATGCGTTCGTACAATCCGTGCCTTACATCATTGCGCTCTAACGCCGTGACCCGGTTCTCTACCAAAGTCATTCTTCCCGGTTGCCCCGCCCCCATTAGCATTTCCATTCGGGCTTCCAGGCGAGCCAACTTTTCCAGTACCTCGCACTGGAAATCGTTGTCCGTCACTCGCATTACCAGCGGTTGTTTTCCTAGGCTTTGCGCGCGCCTGCTCTGCGACTGCTCATCCATTTCGCTCATAGTGGATAAACGACCGTATAAATGCTATTCGCGGGAGTCGCATTGACGTTTGCAACCAGACCGACCGATAGCGCTCCTCCCGCTCCCAGCGTCACACTGTCGGTTCCAGCTGCTACGGCTTGCCCGCTGCTCGTCGTGAACTCCGGCCACGAAATCAACAGAGTTCCTTCAGCCAGCGACCCGTCCGCGCGATATACCACATCACTAATAGTCGTTAATGGCGGCGACTGTCCCCAAGCCACCGACGCCGTCAGCAGCACCAATAAAAAAAGCCGCCTCCAAGGGCGGCACACGTCACGCATAAACTTCACTCCTCACCAACTGAGATCTGAGTTACAACACTGCGGTCGGAACCGCTGAGCCAAGAGCTAAAAAGCTACTTCCCCAAATACCGCCTCACGCTATCCACATACACCGGCGCGAAATCCACCACCGGGCGGCGATTCTCCATCACTTCCAGCGCCTTCCCCATCTGCCAACCCGTCGAGCACAATATCGCCAACGCCATCATCGGTGCCCGATGAACTCCCGCTGCGCAATGGATGAAAAGCTTGCTTCCATCCTCGTCCAGTGCTTCCCTCGCGAACTCCACCCCACGCGCAAAAATTTCTGGCGGTTTCGGCTGAAAGTCATCGTCGATCGGATTCCACAGCACCCGGATCCCATACGGCGCCGCCAGCGCCGTATCGTCAAACTCAATCTGCATATCGATGATGTGGGTCACGCCCGCGCGTGCCACCTCCGCCATGTGCTCTGCTGTCCAAATACCACCCCCGACCGCAATCCGGTCGGTGATCCAGGTCATATCCATCCGTCGGCTCGATCTCCACCCGCGGCCCGCAGCGAATCTCACTGCCAGCCTTCGCCGCTTCATTTTACGTGATTCGCCGGTCCTTCTTCGTCCGCCGTCTCATCCTGAATTCCCAGCCGGCTTAATAGCATCCCAGCCAGCGAATCCTCTTGCGGCACGTCCGGCACCGCCGTAGCTGGGAACAGCCCAATCATTTCAAACAGGTATTTCATCGCTTGGTATTGCCCTTTTTTTACGCGACCGACGGTCGTACGTACCATTTCAACCGCATCAGCGCAAACCAGATTGCTGATGTGGCCTCGCAAACCTTCCATGTCCATCGGTTTCAGCACCACCAGCTTTGCCACGATCGGTCGAGATCTCCGTGCGCGAGGCTGCTTCTTCGGTTTCTTCATACTGGATGTTCCCCTTTTTCAAAAGAAACTGTCCCCCAAAAGCAAAAGGCGCGCTTTGCTAAGCGCGCCTCGTGATGATTTTCTCTATCTAGATTTAGGATAGCAAATTCGAAGGGTAAGTGAGACACGATTTTCAAATTTTATATTGGTAAATATATACTTGACACACACGAAGAAAGAGCGTATATTTCGATCATGGACAGCAAATATCCAGAACCAAAGACCTTGCAAGAGGCAATCGTTTATTTCTCCGACCCGCAACGCTGTTTCGACTACGCGGTGAAACTCCGCTGGCCGAAAGGCAAGATTACCTGTCCGCGCTGCGACAAGGAACGGCACTCTTTCATCAAGACGCGCCGCATCTGGTTCTGCTACGAATGCCAGAAGCAATTCACCATCAAGGTCGGTACGATCTTTGAGGATTCTCCGCTCGGCATGGACAAATGGATGGCCGCTTACTGGATGCTCTGCAACTGCAAGAACGGCGTTAGCAGCATGGAGATTCATCGCGCTCTTGGTGTTACTCAAAAGTCGGCATGGTTTATGCTGCATCGTCTGAGACTGGCATTGCAGGACAGACAAAGCGGCGGCAAGTTGGGCGGTGGCCCTCATAGCAAGGTAGAGATTGATGAGACTTTCATCGGCGGCAAAGCGCGGAACATGCACAAGTCGCGTCGAGAGAAGATGCACAACATTGGAATGATGAAAGCGAAGACTGCCGTCATGGGGATGTTGGAACGCGGCGGACAAGTTAAGACTGCTGTCCTTGGCGGGAAGCGCGACAAGAAAAAGATGCACCAGATCATCGAAGATAGCGTGATGCCCGGAACTTGGATTATGACGGATGAGTTCGGAAACTATGACGGATTGTCCGGCAAGTACACTCATCTGGTCATTAACCATCTTGAGCGTTACGTGATGGGCAATGTGCATACTCAGGGCATCGAGAACTTTTGGTCGCTGTTGAAACGCGGCCTCGGTGGTACTTACGTTTCTGTAGAGCCCTTTCATTTATTCCGGTATGTGGACGAACAAGCGTTCCGTTTCAACACTCGCAAACACGGAGACCACAAGATCACCGACTCTGAGCGATTCGAGTTCGCAATGACTAACGTGTTTGGCAAACGTCTCACCTATAGCCAGCTAATTGGCAAGGATACTGACTCGCTCCACCACGAAGCGACAGGGGCGGGGCCAGAACAAGTGCCCTTCTAGACCTTGCCACTGTCGGCCTCTTTATTTTTGCGGAAGGTAGCAGTTTTACGCTGCTTCGGATTATTTTGGGGTAGCTCAATCTTGGGAGCTTTGAACAAAGCTTTCATGCCGCGTTCAAAGTTCTCAAGTGCTTTCGGGCCTTCCACGTATTCTGGTTGCTTCATCATCGTTTACCAACTGGGCATAACGCATTTACGCTACGCATGATCGGAGGATTGACACTGTAATCTGAGGAGCTTCAGCCATGCGCGGCTCTCCCTCGGCAAGAAATATACCAGACACTTGTGCGTCAAGTATATACTTACCTTTATATTTGGCTTACTCTCAGCCACTTGCACGGATTTCGCTCGTTTCACCCCCTTGACAAGCTTCCGAGACAACCGGCTTTTTTTTGGGAATACGCGACAATATTTCCCTATCTAGGAAAATCTCACTTAATTTGTCCAATGCGTCTCCATAACTGCGCACAATGGTACGACGCGTGCATCGGAACATCCGTGCCGCCTCATAGTGAGCATGCTCATGCATCACAATCACCGCGATGAGCTCAATCTCGGTATTGTTCAACAGACCCAGACAGCGCTCCACATCATGCACAAAAATTACCGTGTCTTCAAACGTCTGTGTATGGTATGACGTAACCCGCGTGCGGAAGAACTCCCTGCCCAGCAGCGCCGGCAAACGGCCGACTTCCACCGCCAGACGCAGATAACGCCTTAGAATTGCGGACGTCCGGTCCCGGTATAGCCAAAGATCTGGATCGGCAGGTGGAACTATCTCCTGCTTCTCCTCCACTATGAGCGTCTCGTCCTCAGGTACCCCTTCCCGAGGCGTGTCCAGCGCCAACTCGTCGTTACACCACGCTTCCCCGCCTGACTCCGGTTCCGTTCTGCCCTTACCTGTAGGAAACGTCTCTGTGTTCGTCAGTTCATCCTCTTCGTCATCCATCATGCGCTTCCTCTTCCCCCGCAAATTAGGAACCGCACTTCGCCGTCCTGGCTCTCAATTTCTATCTGCTCGTTCACCGGTAAGTGCGGCCGACTCGGCCTCCGGCCGCAAAGTGGAAAGTTCGGTATTTCCGATGTGCACGCTTCGCAATACACTCTTCCTGTGCCTCGTTGCCGCAGCCACAACGCGCCGCAGCGCTCACAGTACTTGAGTTCCAACCGGGTGATCTCCAAATCTTCGATTTCCATCGCTCGCCTCCATCTCGTTTAAACGTTATTCTGCCTTTGCCGCTGCGGGTTCAGGCCTGTGCCCTGAACCCGCAGCTCAAAGAAAAAGGCCCTGGACCGATGCTCGGTCACAGGGCCCGTTTCTCTTACGGATAACCTGCTTCTGCTATTTATTTGTCTGCCTGCCGCTAAGTCATCGGCTGCCGGAAGTAGCCCTCCTCATATCCGGATTTCAATACTCGTCCGTTCTGCACCACCACGCTGAGCTTCCCGCTAAATTGCAGCGTTCGCAGCAGTTGTTCGATTGCAGCCGAAAGTACCTCGGCCGACCGAATCTTGCGGCGAAACTCTACAAAAGCCTTCTCGTCATTTTCTCCCTGCCCGTTCCATGCCATGTTCTTGTCCTGCTTCTTACATGAGAAGTTATAAGTCACTTTGCATCGTATAGCCCGTCAATTTTTTAGGTCAAGGTCGTTTTGCCGCAATAGTCTGTGCGGATATCTGTGGAAAGCTGTGTGTTTGTGCGATTCTTCAGGATGTTGTCTGAATATTCACAATAGCATTGCGCTATAGACAACTGCTAGACTCCGAAAATGAAATTCAAAGCTCTTCAGGACAACCTCCGCAAGCTCCTGTGGCAGCGCATCGACGCGGGAGAACTAACTGGCCTGGGGCTGGCTGTGCAGACCGGTTTTAGACAAGCTCATATCTCAAATTTCCTCAATTGCAAACGGGGCCTCAGCCTCGATGGTATGGACAGAGTTCTCAAGCTCCAGCATCTCTCCGTCCTCGACCTTCTCGATCCTGCCGAAATCAACAAGCGCGCCAGCATCCTGCCTCCTGCCCAAGATGAATTTCAGGATGTTCTGTTAGTTGATAGCGATGTTGCCGCCACCGAATCCCGCATCATGAGCATGAACGTAAGGGGCATATTGAAGTTCAAAAAGGCGTTCCTCCGCAGCCTTCATCCTGCAAGCGAGACCGCCCGTGACCGCTGGGAACGCTTTGTCCTCATCAAGATCGACGCCCACGAAGGCATGAGCATGTACCCCCGTCTCCTGCCCGGCGCCACCCTGCTCATCGACCGTCACTACAACTCGCTCCAGCCCTATCGGAAAAGTGAGTCCAATATGTACGCTGTCAATAAAGACGGCGCTTGTACCGTCAAGTATGTCGAGGTGAGTGGTCGTCAACTGGTTCTGCGCCCGAACAACCACGCCTACCCGGTGCACGTGCTGCCTGTGAACGACGGTAAGAAGCCGGCGGATTACCTGATTGGCCGCGTCTGTTATGTTGGCATCGAAACCTGACGTGATTCCCAACAGAACTTGCTCGCCTTCATAAGCGAGGTCCCCCGTACGACTTAATCTTGTCCTTCTGCTATCATCAATCTTCTGCCGGACTTTCCCAGATGGACGACGAAATTCCCAGCATTCGCATACCTACGGAGGCTTTCATGGACGAAGCACCTTCCACCACTGCGGGCGCGCGCCGTAACGAAGACATCGCTCTCGACTTGATGAAATTTGTCGCTATGACCACCGGCTACGGCCGCACCACTGCATCCGGCGTGGGTTTTCAGGGTACTGGCGCAGCTACCAAGCCGGACGAATATGCCAACCACCTGCTGGAACTTTACGGAAAGTGTTTAAACGCCGTCCAGACCAAGAAGTAAACTGGCCGGAGTCACGTTCAAAAACAAAGGCCGCAGCACTTGGCTGCGGCCAGTCTGTTGCAGTTGAATTTCTCCTCAACGCCGTCGGCGCGCGGTCTTCTTGGCTTTCTTCTTTGCTGCTTTTTTCGCCGGTTTCTTCTTGGCGGTCTTTTTCTTAGCGGCCTTCCGGGCAGGTTTCTTCTTCGCTGCTTTCTTGGCAGCCTTCTTTTTCGGAGCCGGCTTCTTCTTCTTCGCCGCTTTCTTGGGGGCTGCTTTCCGGGGACCGCTTCCGCCGCCTCCGCCTGAAATCGGCATCGCTGGTGCCGGAGCTTCCGCCATCGGTTCCGGCTCCCTCATTGCCGGCACTTCGGCTTCTTCCTCCTCTTCCTCTTCTTCGTAGTCTTCTTCCAGCGACTCGCCGTACGCGCCGCTGTCACCGAACTCGTCCATCTCGTCATCCCGTAGATAGAGGGTCTCGTAAAAAGTCATCTTCATCCTCCTGAATTTGTCCGGCTGCCCCGATGCCCGGATGCTACCACTGCCCGCACTAAGAAAAAGGAAACTGCATCACTTCATTTTGACGACGGGGCGCGATTATAGCACAGCAGTTTTTCGCCCGGCTGTAACAAAAATATCGGGCTCCTGCCAACTCCCCTGCATATTACACCGAACTCGGATTCTAGGGCGGTGACGAATCGAAAATCGGCAGTTTCCGTTGCTAACCGATTCTCAGATTGAAATTGCCTTACCTGGAAAGAAAAAATCGGAGCCTATCGCCCGCTTTGGATCAGCAGGATCATCCCCGGCTTCAGCGTGGCTAGGTTGCCATTCTGCTGTTTGAGCGCGGCTACTGTAGTGTTGTGGGATTTGGCAATCGAATACAGAGTCTCCCCGGGTTCCACTGTATGTCGCACCGGGCTCTTCTTGTCGGCCGTACGTATCATCTTCTTGGGCTTCGACTTAGCGGAGTCCGCCGACTGTTTCTCAGCGAAGCTCGGTGTCACAGGAAGCCGCACATACAACACTCGCCGTCCCCCTAAGCTGTCGCCCTTTAGGTGGTTCCATCGCCGCACCATGGCGGGCGGGACACCGAAATTGTCGGCCACACTCTCCACCGTGTCGCCTTTTCTCACCTTGTAGCGCGTGACGTGTCGTGCGTACGCCGCCTCACCCTCGTTGGCAGGGTGTTTGCCCGGTGCTACCGGGATTATCAGCTTGCTCTCCGGCGTCAGCTTGTCTTCTTCGCCCAGCCCGTTTGCCTCCGCAATCGTCTTGCGGCTGCTGTGGTAAACCTTGGCCACCGAGGCCAGCGTGTCCCCGGCAGCTACATTGTGGTAGCGCCACCACACTCGCATATCCGGCGGAATTGCCCGAATCGCGGTTAAATAATGGTCCTTGCTGCCTTCGGGCAAGTGCAGCTCGAACTCCTGGTCCTTTGGTGTCGTCAACCGCAGCAAGCTGGGATTCAGCTCCTGCAACGTCCCCGCGGAAGCGTCCACACATTCCGCCACCAGCCTCAGATCCACCGGATAATCGATTTCCACCGTGTCGTAGGGTTCCGGCTTCTCCGCCTCAACATCCTCCAACCCATACTGCTGGGGGTTCTTGGCCATGATGGTCACGGCAATAATGATGGGCACGTAATTCCGCGTTTCCTTGGGCAACACGTTCCGCTTATACAGTTGCCAGAAATCCGCGTAGCCAGTCCGCTTCACCGCGCTTTGTACCGTTCCCGGCCCCGAGTTGTAAGCAGCCATCGCCAAATACCAATCCCCAAACTGGTTGTACAAGTCCTTCAAGTGATGTGCAGCCGCCCGCGTGGACTTCTCTGGGTCTTGCCGGTCATCCACCCACCAGTTGCGCTCCAAGCCGTACCCTTTAGCCCGGCTTCCCATGAACTGCCACATTCCACGCGCCCCTGCACGGGAAACTGCTAGCGGATGGAATCCCGATTCCGCTTGCGCCAGGTAAATCAGGTCCTGAGGCACACCCTCTTCCTTCAGAACCCTCCGAATCATGTCTTGGTAACGTCCACTTCGCGCCAGCGCCCGTTCCAGCGTCCCCCGTCCTCGCGTCGAAAAGTAGTTAATGTAGCCCGCCACCGGATCGGTCATCATCAGCGGCAGATCGGAATGTGTCTCCTTGATCTCCGCTTCCGCCTTCGCCTTGATATTGGGATCTACTGGGTAGGTGACTTCATTCGCCTCATCGATCGGCGCCGGCTCCGACTTTTGCTCCGTGAACCCATCCCCTTGTTGCAAAGCCTGCATCTCCAGGCCATTCACACCGTCCAATAAGCGGTCGAACTCTTGCTGTAACCGCTCATCTGAGCCCACATCCAAGGGGCTCTCCAAAAGTAGGTTGAAAGCGCGGTCAAAATTCTCTTTTGCTGCATCGAGGTGTCCGGCCTGGTAGTTCGCTTGCCCGGCTTGATATTCCTTTTCCACCTGGGCAATTAAGTCTGCTGCGGGGTCAGTTTTGACTTCAGGCGGGGCCGGCGCTATCGGAGCTGCCGGCTTCGTCTCGGCCTTGGCTTGAGCTACAGGAGGCGCACTCATTGCAGGTGCGCTCGCCTGTTTTGCAGGCAACAGCGCCGTCGAATGGGTCCCGGTTTGGCAGGCGAGACTGCCCAGCATCAAGGCAATTCCTCCCGCCATCTGTAGGTAGCGCTTCCCTATGCTCATATTTATCTGTTACTTACAGCCCCACCCACAGTTTCCACAGGATCAGCTAATGCTACTATCATGGATTAGACGGGTCAATCCGCATTCGGGGTGGCCCGAGTTACCTTTGGAACCAGCCGGGAAGGTTACCACAGCCCCCTGAGACCCCAAAACTGGGAAGGACAACCGAGAACCGAGAGCTAGGTTTCGATAGTCTAAGGCATCATGAAAGCCATCCAGATATCCCAAACCGGCGGCCCTGAAGTCTTGCAACTTGTCGATCTGCCCGTCCCACAGCCCAAGCCCAACGAGGCCGTCGTCAAGATCGCCGCCTGCGGCGTCAACTTCATCGACACCTATCAGCGCGAGGGACGCTACAAAGTTCCGTTGCCCTTCGTCCTCGGCCAGGAAGCCGCTGGCACGGTTTCTTCCGTCGGTTCCGAAGTCACCTCGGTGAAGCCCGGCGATCATGTTGGCTGGACCAGCATCCTCGGTACCTACGCCGAATACGCCGCCGTTCCCGCGGATCGCCTGGTGAACATTCCCCATGGCGTGACCGATCAACAAGCCGCCGCTGCTCTATTGCAAGGCATGACCGCCCACTATTTGATCCACGATACTTTCCCGTTGCGCCGAGGCCAGACCGCACTCATTCACGCCGCCGCCGGTGGAGTCGGAGCATTGCTGGTTCAGATGGCCCACAACATCGGCGCACGCGTCATCGCCACCGTTTCCACCGAAGAAAAGGCCAAACTCGCTCGCCACGCCGGGGCCGACGAAGTCATCCTCTATTCCCACACCGATTTCGAAACTGAAACCAAGCGCCTCACCAACAACAAAGGCGTCGACGTAGTTTATGACGGAGTCGGCAAAACCACTTTCGAGAAAGGTCTAAACGTCCTCCGCCCCCGCGGCTACATGGTCCTCTTCGGAGGCGCCAGCGGTCCCGTCCCACCCTTCGATCTCATTCAGCTCTCAACCAAAGGCTCCCTCTTTGTCACTCGCCCCACGCTCAATAACTACATCGCCAGCACCGAGGAACTCCGCGCCCGCTCCAGCGCCGTCTTTCAAATGCTCGAAGACAGCAAACTCGAACTCCGCATCGCCCACGTCTACAAACTAGCCGACGCCCAACAAGCCCACCGCGACCTAGAAGCACGCAAAACCACCGGAAAATTACTGCTGCTGCCCTGAACCGAGCAAGCCTTCCTCTGTGAACCTCAGTGTCCTCTGTGGTAATCGCTCTTGTTTTCCTTCGTGTACCTTAGTGTCCTCCGTGGTTAAAGCAGTTAGGTTTCTCTGTGTCTCCGTGCCTCTGTGGTGAACGGTTTTCTCTACCGCTTCCGTGAATACTTCCTGACATACTCCGGCGCCACCTGCCCCGCCATCAGCCGAGGATCATCCACCGGCTCACCCGCCACCACGCTCAACGGAATCACCCCCGCCCAGGTAGGAAACCCATAATCAACTTCATCATCTATCGGAGCCCCTTGCCGCACCTTCGCCGAAAACTCCGTGATCGCCAGCCGCATCACCAGCGTCGCCTTGATTTCCTTCTCATTCGGCTGCCGCGACTCCGCCCACCGCCCCGGCAAAATATGCTCCGACAATAGCCGCAACGCCTCCAGCTTTTCCGTCCGATCCTGCACCGCCACCGCCGTTCCCAACACCACCACCGAACGATAATTCATCGAGTGATTGAATATCGACCGTGCCAGCACCAGCCCGTCCAGCAGCGTCACTGTCACGCACACGGCCACTCCCTGATCCAGATTCCGCAACATGCGGCTCGCCGCCGAGCCATGAATATAGAGATCATCGCCCACCCGCCCGTACCCGGTGGGAATCACAAATGGCTGGCCATCCACCACAAACCCCACATGGCAGATGAAGCCTTCATCAAGAATTTTATAAGCAGCGGCGCGGTCGTAAACCCCGCGGTCAGCCTCGCGCACCAAACGCGTGCGCGCAGTAGGTGTGTAATTTTCGGACATACAGAGCAGGACTCCAGCAATCGCCAAGAATAACAACGCACAGAGTGTAGCAGCAGGTGCGTTATATGCGCGGGCTTCCGCGCCCCCGTGCGGGTACATTACAAATGTTTGCCTCTGTGTTCTCTGTGACCTCTGTGGTAAAGCTTTTCTACGCGATCTCCGCCATAGTCTTTTGCCGTATCCGTTCATCCGCGGAGATCCGCGGCAAACCTTACCGCGAAATCCCCGAACTCTCCTGCTTCGCAGTCTTCACCGCCCAAGCCATGCGCGGCGTGTTATGCGCGATCCCAAATCTCCCCCGCGCATCCAGCAAAATCATCCCCCCATGCCCCTGCAGCCGCGATTCCAGATAATTGATCGCCTCCGCCGCTACCCACTCCGGCAAATTTCCCGCCGCCACCCGGTCCGCCGCCCACTTCGCCAAAACCAATTTCATAATCGGCTCGCCCCACCCGGTAGTAGACGCCGCCGCCGTCTTGTTATCCGCATAACATCCACACCCTATCAACGACGAATCCCCCAATCGCCCCGGAGCTTTGTTCAGCGTCCCGCCCGTCGAGGTCGACGCCGCAATGTTCCCCGATCCATCCAGCGCCACCGCTCCCACCGTGTCATGCGAAAGCATCCCCGCAAATAAATCCGGCTTCTGCCCGCCCTGCGCCTGAAATTCCTGCAAGCGTTTCACTTCCCGCGGAATAATCAAGTCTTCATTCTTACAAAGTGTGATCCCATGCTCCGCCGCAAACCGTTCCGCACCCTCCGCCACAAAATACACATGCGGACTCTCGCTCAAAATCTTTCTCGCCGCCCGCACCGGATTCCGCAACCGCTCCACGCATCCCACCCCGCCCGCCCGCAACGTCGCTCCATCCATGATCAGCGCGTCCATCTGCACCTTGCCATCGCGATTCAAAAAGCTGCCGCGTCCGGCGTCGAATGTCTCGTCGTCTTCCATGACCACCACGGCTTCCTCGACGGCGTCGAGCGCATCGCCGCCCGCCGCCAGCACCCGCCATCCCGCCGCCATGGCATTGCGAACTCCATTCAAATGCGCATCGACCATGTCATCAGGAATGGCCCAAGCCCCGCCATGCACAAGCAAAACCGGTTCCATCGCCACAGACGTTTCTCCCAAAGAAAACGACCGAACAGTCTAGCAGGTCAGCATGTGTGGTGCGGGCGCCCGCGCCCGCAGCTTTTGACGTTGCTTCGTGTGGGGCGGACACTCTTGTCCGCCGCTTTTGACCTTGAACTTGACGTTGACTTCTCACCCCACCTGAAAAACTTCGCCATCGATCACCACCTCACTCCCACCCGTCCCCCAACGCCGATTAAGCAACAAATTCCAGGCATCTCTGTAAACTTCATACCGGTTCCTCTTCCGCGACGGAGTCAGACAAATCGTCTGGTTCCCCGTCTCCAGTGCCGCCCGCACTGGCACGATGTACCACAGCTCCTCCGGAACAATAAAGATCGCGAAAAAGTCCAACTCGTCGTTCTTGTAAGCGCGAAAAGTTCCGCGGCTACCAATCCCGCAGCGATACGACGCCCCCTTGTGGCACATCACCGACTTCACCTGCACCCGCCGATACTGTCCGTTATGCTCAACTCCCACGTCATAGCGCTCCGAATCCCCCCACGGCTTAGAGACGACCAGCCCGTGCTGCGCCGCATCAGCCATAAACCGCAACTCAGCCCACTCCCCCCGCCGCTTCGGATTCTTAATGTGATTTACCGCATCGCTCATGACTAACTCCCCAAAAGAAAAAGGCGCAGCCGTCAGGCCGCGCCTTCGAGTTATTACCCTATATCTAAATTATAGCAATTCGAAAGGGTAAGTGAGACACGATTTCGAATTTTATATTGTCCATGCTTCTAAGTGGATAGACCGTTTCGTGTAATTTCGCCATATTGACAAGATTTTCCACAGTCGAGGTCCAAAGCGGGAATCGGACGACAAATTCCCATTCCGGTTTCGTGTCGGACGGACACTCTTGTCCGTCGCCCGTTGCAGTTCGGGTTGATCGTGAAGTTGATGTTGTCGACCACTGTCCACCAAACGTCAAAAGCAACCTCAACTGCGGCGGACAAGAGTGTCCGCCCTACACAAGCTTTGCTCGACCCAGAGCCACGGATAGTCCTCAGGTTTCGCCACCAGTCCACGTCGTACAGGGTTCTGCCGTATGTACTCCAGTTTCTGTTCGAAACTCCCCCGTGACCTCAGTACGTGGTCGAGCGACTCTTCCTGCCAGACAGGCCCGCCCGACCCGAAGAGCTTATTGACACTCCGAGCTGACGTTCCCTTGAGCAATTTCAGGATTAAGGGCAAAGCGAAAGGCCAGCCCTTCTCATCGCGCAACGGCGTCAGCAGCAAGTGCAGGTGCTCCGGCATCACGACCGCCGCATGAAGTTGATAGCGCCTCCCGTGATCATGCAAACAGTGATGGAGGACAGCGTCCCGTGCCTCCGGCGGAAAAGGGGCTCGGCTGCCCTTGCGAAACGTCACGAATAGCGGTCGGTCAGCTTTCTGATAATGAGACAGCTTCCGGCGGTATTCGTACAATCTATCGAGAGCAATCGGTTTGGGCACAGGGAAACCAGCGTCAAAAGCGGCGGACAAGAGTGTCCGCCCCACACGAGCATCGCATTGGGCTGCAATCTTGTCTGTGACGGCTGAACACCTCGTGGCGGCGACACCCCCGGTCCACGAAGATGTTTGGCCCAATACTGATCGACGGAAAATAGAGCCTCCGGGCATGTTTGAGCTGTCCGTGTGGGACGGACACTCTTGTCCGTCGCCTTTGACTTTGACCTTGAATTGATAACCGGAAACGGGCCTGGACAGGGGCGCCAAGGCACGTAGGCGTCATCACAAGGTGAGCGCGTCATGCGTCGTAAGAGTCGATTCTCGCCTTCTTTAGAACCTGTAACGCAATGGCCTCACAACACACGCAGAGGCGAATGAAGGGGTTTACAAGCTCCCGCTTCGTGACGAAGGCAGAATATTCCTCTCTGCAAGTCTCACATCGAAACTCATGCCATTCGGGAGCAACGTTCCCCTCGTCGGGAAATTCGGTGACCTGGCGGGGCTTCCTGACTAGCGATCGGTCTGACTTCCTTCTAGGTCGGCGTTTCTCGTTAGGAATTATCACAACCCGACTCGCGCCATTGCTATCGCTGCTTCGGCAGATTTTGTGTGAGCCTCCGACAGCTCATCATACGTAATAACCTTGACTCGCCACCTAATTTCGTCGAAAGCCGAGTACCCCAACTTGGCACCGACCTCTCTGGTTCTTCTCTCATGAGCCACGATGTTGAAGCTGACACTAAAATCTTGGAACTCGACGAATTTAAGGAGGGAATTATTTATGTCCGTGGAATGTTCGACTTCAAAGAAACTGTGAGGAAAGCCCCGCCTGTTAAGCCAAGTCACGTCGATCGTCCTGCCCCTTCTAAGTAGGCGGTCGTAGGTAAACGCTGGGAATTCTTTCGCCGTGGCAACGTCCCCGAGCCTTCGCGAAAGGAACTTTCTGTTCTTATCCTGATTGGGGATAAAAGTCGTGAGGGACTTGGTGTTGCCAATTTCGATCAGTAGCCCCTGGTAGTACGAATGATCGAATTCCTCTTGTTTCTTGACGCTAGGGCTCTCACTCTCGAATAACTTATTGGTGACGGCATCCTGATGACTCCTCAACGCCCAAAGGCCAGGCCTGATCTTGTAGAAAAAGCGGTCATCCTGAACAATTCGACGAATGCTAGCGAACGGAGTCTTCGTTTTCCAGTTGCAGTTAGTGAGCGCGAAAACGTGGTTGTAAAGGTAGCTCAACGTTGCATAGCCACCATTTCGTTCCATGACCTCGATTACTGCCTCGTACTGTTTCATGTTGGCTTATCTCGGAGTGTTCTGGGCAGCCATGTCTCGCTGCGGTATTAGACTTCTTTCCGCCGCACTTGGCAAGTGTTGCCCAGCGGTTACGCGGGAGGGTGCGGAAAACGGCACCCAGCGCCCGGGCTACTTAGGTTGGACCAGCGGGATTGGCACCTATCGGGCGGGGAAGAAGCGCGGGTTGCGGATCATGTAGTTGAGAAGATAAGTTTCCCGGAAACACGAAAGCCCCGGCAGCGAGCCGGGGCTGATACTGGACGCCGTCTATAGATTCAAGAATAACTCTGTCGGCGGTGTTGTCAAGGCACGCGAGACGTAAAAACACCAGAGCCCCGGCTCATCACCGGGGCTGCAAAATTGGTACTGGACACCGTTCGCCAAACACCTTCTATGTTAGTTCCGTGAAAGACAATGTCAAGCACATTCGTTGAAGTCGAGTGACAGAGGAGGGCGAGGGAGTTGAACCCTAGTGGCTGAAAGGCCACTCGACTGTTTGGCGAACAGCGTCCAGTACCGACTGGTAACACCCTCCAACGCTGCCTACCACACGAAAATTGTATTGCTTGGAAAGCCGAGAATTGGCGGATGGGAGAAATTAAATTGGGAGTGGATTCCGAATCGGGAATGGGTACTTAGGCTGCGGAGCTTCGCTCTGCTTGCACGGGCGAGGACGCCCGCGCCTACATTCACTACGCTGCCTGCTCCTTCGCCCCGACCGGCGAATCTTGGGTGCGAGTCCAGGTGTAGCGCATGCGATGAATAACGGTAATCGTCGAAAGCACGGCGATCAGCCACAGCACCGGTGCCATGCGATTGAATAAAGCCCCGATGATCACCAGCACCAGCCGTTCGGGACGCTCGAGAAATCCTACGCGGCAGGACCCGATCAGCGACTCGGCGCGCGCCCGGGTATAGCTGACCATGATGGCGCTGACCATGACGAACGCCGCCAGCACTACGTACACAAAGCGCTCGCCGCGGGCGTAGAACACCAGCAGTCCGAGGAATTGGGAAGCGTCACTGTAGCGGTCGATGACGGAATCGAAGAAGCCGCCGAAGCGGGTGACGCGGTTAGTGGCGCGGGCGACCTCGCCGTCCACCAGATCGAAAAAGCCGGAGCCGATGATGACCAGGCCGGCCAAGCGGAACATGCGGACTTGATTGTCGCTGTTGGCGTATCCGAAAAGAATGGCGGCGATGGTGTTGACCACCAGTCCCATGAAGGTCAGCACATTGGGATTGATCCGCGACAGCGCCAGCCAGCGCACAATGATATTCAGCAGCTTGCCGCAAGCCCGTCCGAAAGCTGAGGTCCAGGTCATATTAGTAAGCCATGGCCATGTTAGAAAGCCCGTGTCATCAGACTTTGGCCTCGTCATGGATAGTGATCAAAGTCAGAATATCCAACTCGCGTTTGCCGTTAGGCGTAACCACGCTGGCCGTTTCCCCAACCTTCTTATTGAGAAGCGCGCGGCCAATAGGCGAACTGGTCGAGATCTTTCCCGTAGCGACGTCCGATTCTTCGCTGGTCACCAGCTTGTATTCCATTTCTTCATTCTTGGTGTTGTCGTAAACCTTGACGGTCGAGCCGAGTCCCACTCTGTCCTTAGGAATGTTGTCCATATTGATAAGCGACAGGTCGGCCATGCGTTTGCCGAGTTGGCGAAGCCGCGCCTTGACGAACTCCTGGCGCTGCTTGGCCATATGATATTCGGCGTTTTCGCTGAGGTCGCCGAGGGCAGCGGCCTTCTTGATCTCCTTGGGGAGATCGTGAATCAACTCGTGTTCCAGGGCGTTCATCTCGTCCTGGAGCTTTCTCTTGATCAACTCAGTCATGCGAGGAGAATTATAAACCTCGGAAACCAATTAACCACAAAGGACACAAAGGCTCACAAAGGTGATCGCCAAGGGTTTCCTTCGTGTCCTTTGTGGTTGATGCCTTTAGGCTTGAAATTCGGAAGCTTCCGGGAAGCGCAGGCCATTTTTGCTCAGGGCCTTACCGAGCAACTCTTCGACCATCGGCTCTTCGCAGTTTTTGGCCATGGCCAGCTCGCTGACCAGCAGGTAGCGGGCGCGCTCCAGCATCTTCTTTTCCCGAAATGAAAGTGCCTTGGCTTGGTTGAGCGCGATCAGACCTTTCAGCACCACCGCGACTTCGAGCAACGACCCGGTGCGCATGCGCTCGGAGTTCTCTTTATAACGATATTTCCAGTCGGCGTTGCTGTCGGCCGAGCCATCCTGCAGAAAATCAACGATTTTCTGGATGTCCCCGTTCTTAATCACCCGCCTCAATCCGACCATGTTCACGTTGTGGAACGGAACCATAACCTTGAGGCTGCTGGCTTTGATCTTCAACAGATAAAACTGTTCCACGGTCTCACCAATAGTCCGAGAACTGATCTGCTCAATAACCCCAACCCCATGGTTGGGATAAACAACTTTGTCGCCTATGTGGAAACTGCCGTCGCTGCTTAACATGAGGAACCACCCTGGGAAGCACAGAACCTGAAGAACAGCACCTTCTTATGCTATCGAAAACAGGGGGGAAAGGCAATTGAGCCGTTAGGCTCCAAACCTTGGGAAAGGCCGAACCACGGGCATTTTGGGGGCGCGGCAGCTAACTCCCTAGCGCAGAGTAGCTTGCCGCCTACTCGCCCAGCCAGGCGCCGTAGGGTTTCAAAGACTCCACATGGTCAAAGACGATCTTCATGGCGCCGGTAATGGGGATGGCCAGAAGCAGTCCCATGGCTCCCCACAAACTGCCCCAAACCAGCAAGCTCATAGTTACGGCTAATGGATTCAGTTGGAGCCGGTTACCCAAAAACTTGGGATAAAGGACATTCAAGGCGATCATGTGTAGCCCTAAAACGGTGACGACGATGGTTAAGAGGTCGGTGACCTCGACATGTCCGAGGCCGACAAAAACCGGAGGCACGATCGCGAGCAGCAGACCCATATAAGGAACCAAGCTCAGGAATCCACTGATGAAGCCGACGAAATAGAAAAAGGGCAGGTGCAGAAGTCCGAATATCAAAGTGCTGACGGCGCCCAGAGCCAAACCGATCAGCACATTGCCCACCATGAAACTGCGAATCATGGCTGAGATCAATCCCAGGGTGACGTAGACGGTATTGCGGCTCTCCAAGGGAAAGAGCATGACGGTGGCCGAGCGCACATGCTGCTGCCAAGTCAGCATGAAGAAGGTCAGGAAGGGAACGAAAGAGCAAGCCAGGAGGAGGGTGCCGGCGGATCCGAAACCGCGGGTGAGCAAGTCGCTCGGTCCGGTCGCGGCGCGGACTTTGATCACGTCTTTCTCCTCGGACTCCTCTCCGAGAGTTTCCAGACTCTCGGCCTGCTTGCTAAAGCGCAGAACGTCCTCGCGCAGGTGAGTGGTGTACTTGGGCAAATCCTGCACGAGCACCACTGCCTTGTTATAGGAGTAGTAGACAATGGTCATGATTCCGGTCAGGAGTAGCGCAATGGCGACAAACGCCCCCAAGCCGCGAGGCAGGTGCAGCCAGGAAAGGAAATCCACTACCGGGGCGAGCACAAACGCCAAGAGCACAGAAATCAGCATGACTGCCAGGATGGCTTCGCCGTAATAGCAGAGCGCCAGGATGCCGGCGATTCCGATGATATTCAACGACCAGTGCAGGCGGCGCGCCTTCGCACGCGGTTCCGGCGCTGTCGGCGGGATGAGTTCCTCGGGTTCGAATTGTATTTCGTCGTCTGCCATGGATGCACGCTCTGAAGACCAGAGCCAAGAAGCAAACATCGTAGCCCAAAACGCGGCTTTCTGCCCGACATATAATCGCGAGGTGCCATCCCTACCAACCGACGCTGCAGGGCGGACTCTATCGCGGGTACTGGGCTTGGACGTGGGTTCCAGGCGAATCGGGGTCGCCATATCGGACCTGCTGGGGATTACGGCGCAGGGTCTTGAGACTATTCAGCGCCGGAATAAGCGCACCGATCTGGCGGCGCTCGAAAAAGTCATCCTCGAACACGGCGTGTCTGAAATTGTGGTCGGGCTGCCGCTGCGGATGAGCGGTGCTGAAGGAATCCAGGCGGAGAAGATGAGGGTCTTTGTCGATGAACTCCGCAAGCGATTCAAGTTGCCGGTACATCTTTGGGATGAACGGCTGACCTCGGCGCAAGCTAACCGACTGCTCCGCGAGACAGAGATGTCCATTAAGCGAAGAGGGGAAGTGGTGGATCAGATGGCGGCGGTTTTGATTTTGCAGAGCTGGATGGAGGCGAGAGGCGGTCGTTAGTCGTTGGGAGCGGACCGGAGCCTCGGCTGGAGCTGGGTTCCAGTCCGTTTGACTGGCCGATCTTCGCCGATGACGCGGCGCGTTGTCGAGGTGAATTCGATCACAGTGTCAGAGAAGGTTTCAGGTAACATCGCTCGCGGCGCGGATGCAATGAGATGCGAGGGTAACCAGGCTGGAGAAGCCGGACGCGTAATGATCCATAGAGCCGCGAACTGACTTACACTGTGCCTGATGTTTGTCACACCAAGAGTTGACGGCAGAAAAATCGAACATCTTCACGTTATCGCCGGTCAACTCACGGAAGGAGAGGAACGCGAGTGTCACGGCGTTAAGGTCATCGTTGTTCCTTATCGTGTACACGACATTAGCCAAGGGCGGTCCCGTAAGGGATGGTTGTCCCGCTTCACCCAGTGACCGCTTACTCGCAGCACTGCCTCCCACCCTTTCGCAAAGAACGCGAAAGGGTGGGGCATCCTTTTTCGTGGTGGTACAGGCGATGAAGAACGTGAGGTGGCACCCGGCGGAATATACGACCGGGGGCACGAACCTGGGCCACCTGCCCGTTACAAACAGTTTCCAACTAACGCACACCATCCATGAAACTTTAGCGGTAAAATCCCATCCTATCGGGATAGGAGCTGTAAGCGGTCAAGCGTCGCGTATTCCGCCACGGAGGTCGAATAAGTGCACGTCCCGGAGTCTTAAGTAAAAGGAGATAAGAAAATGAGAAAGTGGAAAATTGTTGTTCCCATCGCCGTCATTGCTTTGTTGGTTGCATGGTACGCATTTCGGCCGGAGCGTCTGGTCGTCAATCGCCAGGTGGACGAAGCCATGCCCGTTACCCAAGCCGCTTCGCCCGCGCGAGCCCTTGAGTCGGGAAGCTTTTACGGTGTTATGCATCCTACCGAGGGAACCGCGACCATCTATCGCATGGGGGATGGCGCTCGGGTTCTTCGCTTCACGAACTTCAAGACGTCCAACGGCCCGGACGTTCACATCTACATGGTGGCGGCGGACGACGCCAAAGACAGCGCTAGCGTGCTGCGTGCGGGTTTCATCGATTTGGGGACTATCAAGGGGAACATCGGCGACCAAAACTATACCCTCGGTCCGGATGTGGACTTGTCGAAATATCGTGCGGTATCGGTGTGGTGCAAGCGCTTCAGCGTCAATTTTGGCGCTGTCCCATTGATGCCAGATCAGGCGGTCTCGCAGAATTAGGTCGCTCGGCCCGGTTAGATGCTGACCGCACTGCTTAGGAGCATTATGAATAACACAGTCGCGATCGTTACCGGAGCAAGCCGGGGTATCGGTCGATCTACCGCGATTCGATTGGCACGTGACTTCTCTGCAGTTGTGCTGGCTGCGCGAAACGCAGATGGGATTTTTTGCACCGAAGACCCTGTCACATTGAAGGGTTTCTTGCGGACTGGGAGCGGCGCCATTATCACCGGCGATGTGTTCAACTCCGGATACACAGAGGGCTATAGCATCAATGCAAAGAACGTTATCACCGGATACTACGAGGATTCTAACTCTGTGATGCACGGCTTCCTGCTGATTCCATAGGCTGGTGGCCCAGGTTTGTGACCCTTGTTCTGGAGTCTCTTGCGGCGAGCTTCCAGGACAGTTCCCATAGCAAAATTCCATCGGCACTTCCTGTACGGGCGAGGACGTCCGCGCCTACATTGCTGCCGTAAGTCAAGGGCAGCGAACAAGAGTGTCCGCCCCACACGGGCGTTGCCTCCCACCCTTTCGCAAAGGACGCGAAAGGATGGGGCAACCTATTTCGTGGTAATACATATAGCGAGAAACCCAAACGGCTGGCCACCCGGCAGCCGCACAAGGGGGTGAGACCCGTCAAGGAGGAAAATCATCAGATTATGACTAGACGACGCATGCTCACTCTACTAATTGTTGCCGCACACTGGATGGTCGCAGTCGGGCACCTGTTCCTGGCAGCCAAGGTGCTGGAGCTCCAAACAACAACGTTAGTTGGCTGGCCGTAACTTTGATCACGTTCGGGCATTTGGCCGTATCCATTGGGTTATGGAAGCTCAGCGATAAACCCGCTGGGCTGGTGTCGTTGATTTTCTTTTTGGCTGCCATGAGCGCCGATCTTTATGAGCACTTCCTGCATGCATCGGCCAATAATGTTTTCATGGTGGCATCCGGTGATTGGACGGTGGGGTTCGACGCAAGTGTCTTCGCCCTTCTAGCGCTTGAGATCGTGGGATGCTTGCTTGGAGTTCTGTTGCTCGGCGGCCGGACAAGGAACAACCGTCAACCCCAGTTCGCCGGTTGAGCGGCAGAGGCCCGGAATTCTGGTTGTTCCTGACTGCTCGCAGTATTGCCTCCCGCCCCTTGCAAAAAGCGCAAGGAGCGGGGCACCCCGGCATAGGTCGCTATCCAGCGTGAGGCGCACCCGTCAAAGCAATATGTAGAATTTGAAGCTGTATCAGCCCTGGGAAAACGTGTCCAGATAGGGCACGGGGGCTTCGCCTGGCATCCACATGCACACAACCATTCTCGCCATATTTTTTGAGTTTTCTCGCACGGCGGTTTCGATGTGCAGCGCCGGCATTCTGCTTTTCCTGATTGCGCTGTGGGCTGCCAAGTCCGATATCGAGCGGGCCCGCGGCCTCGACAAGATCGTAGCCTTGAGCAATTTGTGTTTCGCCGCCCCCTTGGCGGTGTTCGGCGCATTGCATCTCTCGGCCGCCGGAGCCTCATGGCCATGGTGCCCTCGTATATGCCGTGGCGATTGTTTTGGGCGTATTTCTTCGGCTTTGCGCTGCTGGCCGCGTCTCTGAGCATTGCCACAAAAATTCAGGTGCGCTGGTCCGGCCTGCTGTTCGGGATCGCGATGTTTCTTTTTGTGGTGATGATGGACATCCCGGGATCGCTCGCCACCCCCAGAGACCGGTTTGGATGGACATTGACCCTCCGCGAAATGTTGTTCGGGGGCGGAGGCTGGATTCTTGCGGGAAATGCTCTACGCGAGCAAGGCCGTGGGCGAGGCGGAAGCAAGCTCATAACCGTGGGCCGCGTGATAATCGGGATCGCCGCTATATTTTATGGCATTGAGAATTCTCTGCACACGGCCAACGTTCCCGGAGTCCCACTCGAAAAACTGATGCCGGTGTGGATCCCGGCGCACCTGCTCATCGGCTGGCTGACAGGTGCAATTCTGGTGACTGCGGGAGTATGCATTCTGCTGGACAAGAAGACACGGATGGCGGCAACTTATCTCGGTACCTGGATTGTGTTGGTAGTTGTGTTCATCTATGGGCCAATCCTGATCGCGGCGCTGGCTGACCCGAGCACTGACGTCAAAGTTGAGGGGATCAACTACTTCTTCGACACACTGCTGTTTGCGGGAGCGATTCTCGCGCTCGCCAGCGCGACGCCTCGCAGGGATGCCACGGGCATTTAGCATTCAGCACTCAGCATTCGGTTAACATACCTTGCCGCTTGCGATTTGCCTCCCACCCTTTCGCAAAGGACGCGAAAGGATGGGGCACCCTTTTTCGTGGTGGTACATATTGCCCAAAGTCCAACGACTAACGACACATTCCGGTATGCAGAATTCATCTAAACTTTAGGCAGCGTGCGTGCCCTCTTTACACTTCTGCTAATTGCAGCCCTCGCCGCCGGCGGATGGCTAGCCTGGGCTTGGTATTCGCCGGTCACTCCGGCGGCGCAGACGTTTGTGCTTTTGCATCCGGGATACTCGACACGCCGTATTGCGGCTGAACTGAGAACTGCGGGCGTTATTCGCAGCACGACTGCTTTTATGGTGTGGCACCGATTGCATCACAAACGTTCGCTGAAGGCCGGAGAGTATTTGTTCGACAAGACTGCCACGTCGGTCGACATCCACGAGCGCCTGGTGCGTGGTGATGTTTACGTTCACACCGTGGTCATCCCGGAAGGCTTCAATATGTTCGAGATTGCGCAAGCCATTCAGGATGCGGGCTTGGGATCGAGCCAGGATTTCCTGAAGGTTGCGACTTCCGACGCCGCGTTGATCACTGACCTTGCTCCGAATGCCACCACCCTCGAAGGCTACTTGTTCCCCAATACCTACGAATTCACACGCACTCAGAGCATGGAAGATATGGCGGCGGCGATGGTCAAGCAGTTTCGCCAGGTGGCGCGTGAAATCGGCCTCACGGCGGACGTTCAGAAAACCGTAATTCTGGCTTCCATCATCGAAAAAGAAACAGCTGCGCCGGAAGAGAGGCCAATGGTGGCCAGCGTCTATGACAACCGGCTGGCGAAGAACATTCCGCTCCAGGCCGATCCCAGCGTTATTTACGCCGAGCAGCTGCAAGGGGCTTACACCGGGGCGTTACACCATCAGGACATGCAATTTCCCTCCGCTTACAATACCTATGTTCATGCCGGACTGCCGCCGGGACCGATTGGCAATCCGGGGAAGATATCGATTGAAGCCGCGATGCATCCTGCCGATACGCCGCTATCTCTATTTTGTGAGTGATGGAAGCACTCACCACCGCTTTGCCCGCAGCCTGGAAGAACATAACCACAATGTGGCAGAGTATCGAAAAGCGGTTGCCCGGCGGTGAGGGGTGCCGGCTTGACGCAGTGGCTGGAGCACTATCCGACGAGACCTTAACCACAGAGGACACAGGGCTAGCACCTGGGTGTGACCGGAGACCGGAATCGGCGTATTGCTTGCCGTCGCTTATACTCATTTGATTGAAGTTTCAATCACCGTCTCGAATGTTTGTTCCCTGCCGACATCGCGCTGCTTTGTTTTTACTGGTTTTGCTGATTGAACTGCCGCTGACGGGCTGTTTATTCCGCTCGCGCAAAATCCAGCCTCCTATTGCTGCGGGCCCGGTCAAGAGCGCGACGCAGCAGGAACTGATTGCCTTCATCAATACCCAGGCCGCCGGCGTCCATACCATTCAAGCGACGGTTGATATCGATACTTCTGTGGGTGGAATCAAAAAGGGCGAGATCACCGACTACCAGCAGATTCGCGGATATGTCATAGTGCGCAAGCCCTCCATGTTGCGCATGGTAGGCTTGGCGCCCGTTGTTCGTACGACTGCTTTCGACATGGTGAGCGATGGCAAGGACTTCAAGCTCTCGATTCCCCCGAAGAACCGCTTTATAGTCGGCCGCAATGACATTGAGACCCCCAATCCCGCTCAGCCACTGGAGAACCTCCGCCCAAGACACATTTACGACGCGCTGCTGATCCGGGAAATCGCAGCCAATGAGATTGCTGTCATGGAGACTCAAACTGAAACCGTGGCCGTCGGGAGAAAACGACGACGGGAGCAGCCCGAATATGTCATCGATGTGATTCATCAGGTTGGCCAAGGGTGGGTGCTTGGCCGAAAGATCGTATTCAACCGCAGTGACCTGCTTCCGCATCGTCAAATTTTCTATGACGACCAGGGGGAGATCGCCACGGATGCGGTCTATCAGGACTATAGGGATCAGAATGGCGTAAGCTTCCCTTGGCAGATCGAAATCTCGCGTCCCAAGGAAGAGTACGACATCACGCTGACCATGTTAAAACTGGAACTCAATGCGCCCCTCGGGGATGACAAGTTCGTGTTGCAGCAGCCGCCCGGCGCCGAGGTAGTGCATTTGGATAAGACGGGTACTGGTGCGGCAGCGAGCCCGCCGAATAGCCGATAGCAGCCGACGACGAACGCGCAACGACTGACTCATGATGAATAAAATGATTGTCGCCAATTTGGCGCACCGGCCGATGCGGTCGGTCATTAGCATCGTTGCCATCGCCCTTGAAGTCACGCTGATTCTGCTGATTGTGGGTTTGTGTCTGGGGTTGTTGAATGACTCGCGCCAGCGGCAGGCTGGCATTGGGGCCGATGTGGTGGTGATGCCACCAGGCTCGTCATTCATTGTCGGGCTGACTGGTTCGCCCATGTCGATCAAGGTTGGCGCCCTGCTGGCGAAGATTCCGCACGTAATTACTGTGGCTCCCGTGGTTCAAAGTGTGTCGACGCAGGGCGCGATCGAAGTAATCGCGGGTATCGATCCCGAGTCTTATCAAAAGCTGTCCGGCCCATTCCGCTACTTGCAGGGAGGGCCGTTCCAGAGCCCCAACGACTGCCTGGTGGATGAAATCTTTGCTCGCTCTCACCATGTGAAGGCGGGTGACACGATTGAGATCCTTAACAACAAGTTTCGTGTAGTGGGAATCGTTGAGCCAGGCAAAGGTGCGCGCAAGTTCCTCGAGATCGGCGTCATGCAGGATTTGATCGGGGCACAGGGCAAAGCCACTCTCTTTTATTTGAAACTCGACAATGCCGGCAATGCCGATCAGGTGGTGGATGAGATCAAACAAGCGGGCATGGACCGCTATGTGGTGACTTCCATGGCCTACTATCTTTCGATGATGACCACCAGCAATTATCCGGGGGTTTCGAAGTTCATCGATTTTGTGATCGGGATTTCGGTGATCATCGGATTCATTGTGATTTTCCAGGCCATGTATACGGCGGTAATGGAACGCACTCGCGAGATCGGGATCTTGAAATCGCTGGGGGCGTCGAAGTTTTACATTGTGAACGTGATTCTGCGGGAGACGGTGCTGCTGGCGCTCTGTGGCATCGTTGTGGGGATCATATTCAGCCTGACGGTACGGGCGGGCATCGATCGCCGGTCCACTTTGCGGGTGATTGTGACCGGGGGATGGATACTGAAGGCCGCTGCGATTGCCATTGTGGGTGCCATTCTCGGGGCGTTGTATCCCGCCTATAAAGCCGCGCAGAAAGACCCGATTGACGCGCTGGCGTATGAATGAAGCAGGCGCCGGTTTTCGGTCGAGACGGGTTACGGCCAACCGTAATCACGCTTTCGTTGACAATAACCGCTGCCCTACGTTATCTTTAAGTCTTTAGCAGTCCTGCGGTTGCCCGCCTGATGACCCTGCGCGTTCAGCGCTTGCTTGGGTACTGAGCGGTTTTCATTTTAGTTTTTATATTTCTGGGAGATTTTCATGTCTACTTATTTCCCCAAAGCGGGGGAAATTGTGCGCAAGTGGTATGTCGTCGATGCTTCCGGGCAAACGCTCGGACGGCTGGCGTCACAAGTTGCCCGCATTTTGATGGGCAAGGAAAACCCGAGATACACCACGTTTCTCGACACGGGAGATCACGTCGTTGTGGTCAATGCTGACAAGATCAAGACGACGGGTGTGAAGTCGGAACAGAAGGTGTATCAGCATTACACCGGCTATCCCGGCGGCCTGCGCACCGAAGAGTTCCGCAAACGCATGGCACGCAAGCCCGAGTTGATCATCGAGCAGGCGGTGTTGCGAATGCTGCCGAAGTCGAAGCTCGGCAAACAGATGATCAGCAAGTTGAACGTATATCGTGGCGAGAAGCATCCGCACCAGGCCCAGAAGCCGCAAGCCCGTGTGCTGGAAGTGAGAGCGTAGTTTTCAAATTCCGGAAAGGTGCACCGGGTTGGCTGAACGCTGACGGCTGAGTGCTGAGAGTTCAAGAAATGGCAGAATTAGTTCAATATTACGGTACAGGACGCCGCAAGCGGGCGGTCGCGCGCGTCTATCTGCGTCCGGGCAGCGGGGATTTTAAGGTCAACGGGCGTCCCTTTGAGCAGTATTTCGTCACCGAATCACAGCGGGTAAGCGCCAAGCAGCCCCTGGTTTCGACCGAATCCTCGGCTGCGTTTAACGTGATTGCCCGCGTCGACGGCGGTGGCGTGAATGGACAGGCGGATGCCGTGAAGCTCGGCATTGCCCGCGCGCTCATGGTGTTTAACATTGAGCTGCGCAAGAAGCTCAAGGCGGAAGGCATGGTCAGCCGCGACTCGCGCTCCAAGGAACGCAAGAAGTATGGCCAAAAGGGCGCCAGGAAGCGCTTCCAGTACAGCAAGCGCTAAAGGTTCAGCTAAGAGCCAGAAGCTAATAGCTAGAAGCTGGTTTTATGTGTTCAATTCTTCCCGTGCCGCTTAGCGCGGGGACGGGAATGGCAATCGGCGGCAGTAAAGCTGCTGATGCAGACCAAACGAGGAGGTTGATTGGCTAACATCACCATGAAGGAGTTGCTCGAAGCGGGCGTCCACTTCGGGCACCAGACCAAGCGCTGGAATCCCAAGATGAAGGAATTCATCTTTGGAGAGCGCAACGGGATCTACATTATCGACTTGCAGAAGACGCTGAAGATGTTCAAAGAGGCGTCGAAGTTCGTGCAGGACCTGGCCGCCGAGGGGAAGATCATTCTCTTCGTGGGGACCAAACGCCAGGCACAGGATGCCATCGCCGAGGAAGCGACGCGCTGCGGCGGGTTCTATGTGAACCAGCGCTGGCTGGGTGGCCTGCTTACCAATTGGGTGACGGTGCAGAAGTCGGTGAAGCGGCTGAAAGAACTCGACGAGATGGCCACCGATGGCCGTTACGAGTTACTGCCCAAGAAGGAAGTCATCAAACTGGAGCGAGAACGCAAGCACTTGCAGGCCAACCTGGCCGGCATCAAGAACATGACGCGGCTGCCCGATGCGGTGTTTGTCATCGACTCCAATAAAGAGCAGATTGCGGTGCGCGAATCGCGCAAGCTGGGCATTCCGGTGGTGGCCGTGGTTGACACCAACTGCGATCCCAGCGAAGTGGATTATGTAATTCCGGGCAACGACGATGCTTTGCGGGCGATCCGGCTGTTTGCCTCCAAGATCGCCGATTCGGTCGCCGAAGGCGCGCAATACATGACCGACAAACAGGTTGCCGACCTGTCCGCCGCCGCGGATGCGGCCCAGCAAGCTGCCGCTGCCGCGGAGATTCCGGTTGAAGGAATGGCGGACATTTCCGCCGCGGCTGATGGCGAAGGCGAGGACATCAGTATGGAGGATGTTCTCGGAGCCCCAGCCCGCAAGCAGCCCACTGGAACCAAAGAAGCCGCTGCCGACCCGGTCGAGATCGAACACCAGACCTTCTAGGACGTGGTTGGTCCTTCGTTTCGGATTCCAGACCCGCGCGGACTGTCCGGCGCGGGTCAAAATTTGTAAGGGTCTTGTTAGAGGAAGGCCTGATGCATCGCCTTGGACTCGAAATGCGCCCCACAATGGTGTTGGCATACGTCTGCACCTGCTGTCGGCAGACGTATGATCCAACGAAGGCCAAGGACGATGCAGTGGCTGCGGCAGTGTTCGGCACGGAAAAGTACTCTGTTTGTGCAATTTGTGGCCTAAACGTGGCAGAAGAGGCTTGGACTTCCGCATACAAAGCCCGCTGGCAGAGAGCAATGAGGCGGTTAGCAAGAATTCTTTGGAAAGAAGGTCGTATTAAGCTCCCATGAGCACATCTACTTTGAATATTTCCGCAACCCAGGTAAAAGAACTCCGCGAGAAGACGGGCGCGCCCATGATGGACTGCAAGCAAGCCCTGACCGAAGCCAAGGGCGACATGGAGCAGGCGGTGGTGGTTCTGCGCAAGAAGGGTGTTTCCGTGGCGGCCAAGAAATCTGCCCGGGTCACCAGCGAAGGCTCGGTCACCAGCTATATTCATGCCGGCGGCAAGATCGGAGTGTTGCTCGAAGTCAATTGCGAAAGCGACTTCGTGGCCCGCACGGACGACTTCAAGGAGCTGGTGCATGACATCGCCATGCACATCGCGGCCAGCGATCCCAAGTACATCCGCAAGGAAGACGTCACGGCGGATGATTTCGCCCGCGAGAAAGACATCGCGCTTGCCCGCGCCATCGCCAGTGGCAAGCCGGCAAATATCGCGGAAAAAATGGTTGCCGGCAAAATGGAGAAGTTCTACGAGGAAGTCTGCCTCTATGAGCAGCCGTTCATCAAAGACCAGACGGTCAGCATCTCGCAGCTGGTAGCCACCAAGATCGGCAAACTGGGCGAGAACATTTCGGTCCGACGCTTCGCCCGCTTCAAAGTCGGCGAGTCGGGCGAGACCATCGCCATCAGCCGGCCAGAACAAAAAGCTGAGTAACTAAAGGGCGCCGATGGCGCCCTTTAATTCTGCAATAGCTATGACAGTCCCGCGAATCGACGATGCCATCCTGGCTGCCGTTGGAGAAGGTTGGACCAAGGTTGCCATGGTGATTGCTAAAGTTGAAAAGGCCATGAACAGCGCCTTACCGTCCGGCGACGAACGGTTGCAAGTAATCTCCGACCGTATCGAGAGTCTTGTAGACAGCGGTTCTTTGGCATCCCAGGGTAAGGTAAAAAACTGGCGGTTCAGCGAGATCCGTCGAACCGGCAACAACTTGCGACCGGATTCAGGTGAGAAGCAACCCAAACAAGGTAATATCGAGTAATGCCAGCCCCCGTTTTCAAGCGCATTCTGCTCAAGCTCTCCGGCGAAGCTCTTGCCGCCAACCAGGGTTTTGGTGTTGATTCTCCTCGCATTCACGAAATCGCCGCCGAGCTAGCCGACGTTCAATCGCTGGGCATTCAGATCGCGATCGTCGTTGGCGGAGGTAATTTCTTCCGCGGAGTGGCAGAACAAGCCAAAGAGATGGACCGCGTGTCCGCCGATCACATGGGAATGCTGGCCACGGTGATCAACGCGCTGGCCTTGCAGGACGCGCTGGAGAAGCAGGGAGTCTACACTCGCGTTCAGTCGGCTATCGAGATGAACCAGGTGGCCGAGCCTTTCATCCGCCGCCGAGCCATTCGCCACCTTGAAAAAGGCCGGGTAGTGATTTTTGCCGGCGGCACCGGCAATCCTTACTTCTCGACTGACACCGCGGCCTCCCTGCGCGCCATGGAGATCAAAGCCGAAGCCATTCTGAAAGCGACCAAAGTAGATGGTATTTACGACGCTGATCCCATGGTGGTCAAAAACGCCAAGAAGTTCACCCAGATCACCTATCTCGATGTGCTGAAAAAAGGCCTGAAGGTGATGGACTCGACCGCCATCTCGCTCTGCCAGGACAACAATCTGCCCATTATCATCTTCAACCTCAATCAGCACGGAAACATCAAGAAGGTTGTGACCGGCGAGAAGGTGGGCTCGTTGGTGTGCGCGTAAACTTTTTCGCCGCAGATAAGCGCAGATCTGAAAAACCAAATCAAGAAAAATCTGCGTTAATCCGCGTTAATCTGCGGCGTTAATTGGTTTAGCAGGTTTATAATTCAACTTTTCATCAAGGGGAGCTGACCAATGGCTCAAGCTGGCATGGCTGCAATTCCTGGCCTCAAAGATACATACATTCAACTCAAAACCCGTATGGACAAGGCGGTCGAGGATTTCCGCAAGGCCATGGCGGCGACTCGTACCGGACGCGCCAACGTCCATATGGTGGACGCGGTCAGTGTGGATTACTACGGCTCGCAGATGCCGCTGAACCAGATCGCGCAGGTACATGCTCCGGAGCCGCAGCTGATTACCATTCAGCCTTTCGATCCTACGGCGCTGGCGGCGATTGAAAAGGCCATCCGGTCCGCAGATCTGGGTTTAAATCCCATGAACGATGGCAAGATTGTCCGTGTGCCGGTGCCGGCGCTAACCGAAGAACGCCGCAAAGACATGGTTAAACACCTGCACAAGGTACTCGAGGAGCACCGCACCGCCGTCCGCAACATTCGCCGCGACGGCAACGAAGGCATTAAGAAGGCAATGAAAGACAAGAAAATCTCCGAAGACGACGAGAAGCGGGCGATAGAAGAGATCCAGAAGCTCACCGATGACGAAATCAAGAAGATGGAAGAGATGAGCAAAGGCAAAGAAAAGGAAGTGATGGAGATCAAGTGACGGCGTTTTGCGGGCCCGTTCGACCACTTCGCTTGGCTCAGTTGCTCAGGGCAAGCTAAAAGATGAGTCCGCAGCCGTCATCCCGAGCAAAGCGAGGGATCTGCAGTTTGGCATCCGGTGGCACCGGATGCCTTTGCTATTTATGGCAGCAATGAAACAGAGCTTCGACGTAATAATCCTCGGTGGAGGGGCTGCTGGCCTGATGTGCGCCATCGAAGCTGGCAAACGCGGACGCCGCGTCGCCGTGCTCGAACATGCCGACCGCTGCGGCAAGAAGATCCTGATTTCGGGCGGCGGACGCTGCAACTTCACCAATCTGCATTGCCGTCCGGAAGACTTCATCTCGGCCAATCCACATTTCGCCAAGTCAGCGCTGGCCCGCTATACCCCTGAAGACTTCATTGCCTTGGTCGAAAAGCATGGTATTCGCTATCACGAGAAGACTCTCGGCCAGCTTTTCTGCGATGGTTCTGCCCACGAAATCCTGCAGATGCTGGAAACAGAGTGTAAAGCGGCAAACGCTGAAATCTTTGTTAGCACTCAAGTCTTGGAAGTCGCCAAGACCACCGAATTCGTCATTCGAACCGCGCGTGCGGAATTTCGTTCGCCAGTTTTGGTAGTCGCGACCGGCGGCCTCTCCATCCCCAAGATGGGCGCAACCAGTTTTGGTTATGATCTGGCACGGCAATTTGGGCTCAGGATTCGGGAACCGTGGCCGGCTCTGGTTCCGCTACTGCTCTCTGCGGAGGATCGAAGCCACTACTGCGATCTCGCCGGCGTATCGACAGAAGTTGTCGCCTCGTGCGAAGGTGCGCAATTCAAAGAAAAGATGCTGATCACGCATCGCGGGTTGAGCGGCCCAGCTATCCTGCAAATTTCTTCCTACTGGAAACAGCCGTCATCGGTTGTCATCGACCTGGTGCCTGGCGGAGATGTGACTGCCGCATTCAGCAACCCTACGACTCCCCGCAACCTCAAAACCTTGAATTCTGCTCTCGGCGAATTTCTGCCCCACAGGCTGGCCGATCGTTGGCTCGAACTCAACGCTACATCATCGTTCACCAACCAAGCGCTCGCCGACTTGGAACGCCGCGCTCATCACTGGGAAATCCGTCCCGCGGGCACCGAGGGATACGAAAAAGCCGAAGTCACGGCCGGAGGAGTCGATACCGACGAACTTTCCGCCAAGACAATGGAAAGCCGCCGTGTCCCAGGCCTGTTCTTCATTGGGGAAGTCGTGGATGTCACCGGTCACCTCGGCGGATTCAACTTTCAGTGGGCGTGGGCGTCAGGCGTTTGTGCCGGCCGCGCGGTTTGAGCGAGTTGGTATAGAGACTTAGCCAGCTGCGTCTCTACCGGGCTAGTCCCCGTATAATCGGAGCAGTGAAACGCACCGTCCACGCGGCTTGTCCCCACGATTGTCCCGACGCCTGCGGCGTCCTGATCACCGTCGACGACGGCCGTGCCACCCGGATCCAGGGTGATCCCGCCCATCCCGTAACGCGCGGATTTCTGTGCGCGAAAGTCGCCAAGTATCTTGACCGCGTGTACTCGCCTGACCGCGTGCTGTATCCCATGCGCAGGGTCGCACCCAAGGGGCCTGCGCGGAGCTTCGCTCCTGGACGGCCGGGGGCGGCCGTCCCCACACGAGTAGGCGAGGGTTTTCAGCGCATTTCTTGGGATGAAGCTCTCGACGAAATCGCTTCGCGCTTCAAGCAAATCTCCGGCGAGTTTGGCAGCGAGGCTATTCTGCCTTACTCCTACGGCGGCACGATCGCCGTTTTGAACGGGGCTTCGATGGATCGCCGGTTCTTTCATCGCTTGGGGGCTTCGCAACTCGATCGAACGATCTGTGCAGCGGCGGGTGAAGCTGGGTTGAAATCGGTGCTGGGCGTCAAACTTGGCACTGAACCGGAGCAGTTCGTGCATTCCCGTTACATTATTGCGTGGGCGTCGAACATTCTCGGTAACAACGTGCACTTGTGGCCATTTATCGTCGAAGCCCGCCGCAAGGGCGCGAAGCTGGTCGTCATCGATCCCTACCGCACCCGTACCGCCGCCTGCGCCGACTGGTATTTGCCCATAAATCCCGGAACTGATGCTGCTCTCGCGCTCAGCCTGATGAACGTCATCATCAATGCGAATCTGTATGACGCCGATTACGTTGAGCGCCACACGGTTGGTTTCGAGCAACTTCGCGAGAAAGTTCAAGAGTACGACCCGGAGCGGGTAGCGAAATGGACCGGTATTTCCGCCGCAGACATCACAAAGTTGGCTAGGGAATATGCGACGGTGCGGCCTTCCGTCATTCGCGTGAATGATGGCGTGCAGCGTTCTGAAGGCGGCGGCATGGCCATGCGGGCGATCACCATGTTGCCCTGCATTACGGGATCGTGGAAGGAAGTGGGTGGCGGCTTGCAGTACGCTACCAGCGGAGCATTCGCGCTGGCGCTCGATAAAGACACCTTGGCGCGCACCGACCTAATGGACAAGGCGTTGGGCCGGCCAGCTCGAGTCGTCAACATGGTCGAACTGGGAAAGGCTTTGAACACGCTTACCGATCCGCCCATCAAAGCGCTGCTGGTCTACAATTCCAATCCGGCGGCGGTTTGTCCTGACCTGAATGAAGTGACCCGCGGCTTGCGGCGTTCCGACTTGTTCACGGTGGTCCACGAACAATTCTTTACAGACACCACTGACTACGCCGACATTGTTCTCCCCGCGACAACGTTTTTTGAGCACAAGGACCTGCAAGGCGCCTACGGCCATTACTTTCTGCAAATGTCGGACCAGGCGATTGAGCCGTTGGGCGAATGCCGGTCGAATGTGGACCTATTCCGGGCTTTGGCCGAGCGCATGGGATTCGACGAGGACTGCTTTCAGGAGTCGGTCGATGAGATGATTGATGTTGCGCTCGACACCAAGAATCCCTGGCTGGAGGGGATCGACCGTCAGCGATTGGAAGCTGAAGGACACATCCGGCTGAATTTTCATGCCGACCTGGGGGGAGAGCCTTTCCTTCCCTTCGCTCAGGGAAACTTCGGGACCTCGACGGGCAAAGCCGAGCTTTATAGTGAGGCGTTGAAGTCCCAAGGCCTTAATCCCGTAGCGCACTTCACGCCGCCGGAGGAATCACGTCATGGTCAGCAAGCCCGGACTTTTCCTCTGGAGTTGCTGGCACGGAAAGCCGAAAATTTTCTCAATTCCACTTTTTCGAATCTGCCTTCGATCCAGGAGATGGAAGAACCCGGCTTGCTCGAGCTAAGCGCAACCGATGCCCGAAGCCGGGGCATTTCTGAAGGTGACACTGTGCGCGTGTTCAACCATCGTGGAGATATCCATCTGACTGCGAAGATCAATGGCGCTGTGCAAAGCGGCGTAGTGTGTGCGAAACTTGCCTGGGCTAAGCTTTCTCCAGGCGGACAGAACATTAACGTGCTTACATCACAAAAACTTACGGACTTGGGCAACTCCGCCACGTTTTATTCCGTCTTGGTTGAGGTGGAGCTTTTCAAGCCGGCGGCTGCGAGCAAACTGAGGCCTGGGTTCTTGGACGCTCTCCATCGCACTACCGTATAATTGCGGTTTTCCATACTCCCAGTCGCTGAGGTAGAGGAGATTCTGCGCTCTCATCAGGATGGCCCTGTAATCACCCAGGGCAAGCATAGCCGCGCACCCCGGGGTCTCGCTTCATGCCTCGAGCCATCTCCTTCATTTCCAAAGTGTTGGGGTCGATGCCGTGGTTTGCTCCTGGGCTTCTTGTTGGTGGTTTTCCTGCTGAGCTCGCTGGCTCCGGCGCAGCAGGAACTGGTGGCTGGGATCGAAGTCCACGGTAACCGGCGTATTCCCGCTGAAACTATCCGCGCCCGCATCTTCACTCGTCCGGGGGACGTTTACGACGAAGCCGCTTTGGAGCGCGACTTCAACTCGCTTTGGAACACAGGTTATTTCGAGGATCTCCGCTTTGAGCGCGAGAATAGTCCTAAAGGCCCGGTCATCGAGATCTACGTCAAAGAACGGCCTACGATTCGCGAGATTAATTACGAAGGCCTGAACTCGGTTACCAAGAGTGATGTATTGGACCGTTTCAAGGAACGTAAAGTAGGGCTTTCGGTCGAAAGCCAGTACGATCCCACCAAGGTGAAACACGCGGAGGTGGCGATCAAGGAACTGCTCTCCGAGCATGGCCGGCAGTTCTCCACAATTCGTACCGAGATTCGGCCTATTCCTCCGGCTGCCTTGAGCCTTACTTTTGTGATCAAGGAGGGTCCAAAGGTCAAGGTAGGCAAGATTATTTTTACCGGTAATCAGCATGTGAGTAACCGCATCCTACGCGGGGCCATGAAGAACTTGAGGCCCATCGGTATTCCTCACTCCATCTTTCTCGAAAACCTGTTTGCCCGCACCTATGACGCCACCAAGCTGGATGAGGACATCGAACGGGCTCGTGCCGAATTTCAAAATCGCGGCTACTTTAAGGCCACGATCAACGAGCCCAAAACCAACATCCACGACAGCGGCCACAAGGGTTTTCACGTTCCGTTCCTGCAACCAGGCGCGGGCAAAGAAGTGGACATTACCATGGCCATCGACGAAGGTGAGAAATACACTCTGGGTGAAATCACCTTCAAGGGAAACAAAGCAGTGACCAATACCAAAGCCCTGCGAGCTTTATTCCCCATCAAGGATGGTGACGTGTTTGACCGCAGCAAGATTGCCAAGGGCCTCGACAATCTGGGGAAGGCCTATGGTCAACAGGGATATATCAACTTCACTTCGGTTCCCGGCACTACCTTCGATGAGGAGAAGAAACAGATTTTCATCGATATCGACGTGGACGAGGGCAAGCCGTTTGTCGTTCGTCGCATCGAATTTCAGGGTAACACCACCACCCGCGACAAAGTCATCCGCCGCGAAATCTTGCTGGAAGAGGGCCAGGTTTACAGTTCGCAACTCTGGGAAGTCAGCCTCCAGCGCCTGAATCAGCTGGGTTTCTTCGATGTGCTGAAGGCCGACGACCCCAGCACCACTGAACGCCATCTCGACGAAAAAGCCGGCACCGTCGACCTGCTGCTCAAAGTGCACGAGAAAGGAAAAAACAGTATCGGATTGACCGGAGGCGTGAGCGGTCTGGCTGGCTCCTTTATCGGGTTGAGTTACAGTACCAACAATTTCCTGGGTAAGGGTGAAACCCTGACCGTGCAAGCCAACCTCGGTAACCTGGAGCGCGACCTGATGTTTGGCTTTACGGAGCCTTATTTGTTCGATCGCCCGCTGCAGTTCGGGTTCACGGTTTACGGCCGCAGATTTATTTACGACCAGGCGCGCCAGGCCGCCATTTTGACCGGCCAGGCAGTGAACCTACCCACGGCGTTAGAGCAAAATCTGCAGAACTACACTCAGTCCAGCAAGGGTTTCACACTTAATTTGTCCTATCCCTTGCGCCATCACTCGTTCAAACGGATCGGTATCAGCTATCAGCTCGATGACTCCTCCATCATTGCCCTAACCACCGCTTCCAAGACCCTGTTCGACTTCCTTTCCTTCCGGGGAATCAGCGGTCCTAACTCGCTCGACGGCATTATCACCAGCAAGATCGTTCCCAGCATATCCAAGAACTCTTTGGATCGTGCGCTCTTTCCACACAAAGGCAGTAGCTTCTACGTCGCCACGGAATTTGCCGGAATCGGCGGGAACGTCAGGACCATCCGGCCAATCGCCGAGTTCAAGCACTTCAAGCCGGTGCAAAACGGGCGCAACACGGTCGGCTTCCGTTTGACCGGATCGTTCCTTACCGGCTACGGCGGACTGGTGCCGCCACCATTCCAGCGCTTTTATGACGGCGGCGAGAATGACTTGCGCGGCTTCGATATCCGTTCTGTCTCGCCGGTAGCGTTTCTGCCCACCACCACCACGGTGCAGCTGCGCAACCCGGATGGCTCGATCGTGCCAAAGAATCCCGCCAATCCACTGCAAGGGGCTTACACCATTCCCGTTCCCGTATCGCAGATCGTATTTCCTGGTGGCGACCTGAGCCTGATTGGCAACCTGGAATACCGCATCACCATCGCCGGACCAGTGAGTGTTGCGCCCTTCATGGACGTTGGAGTCGAACCTATATTGCGCGATTCCCAATTGAAAATTTCCAGCCAGGAACTGGAACTCCTCAACAGCACTGTATTTGGCTGTCCAAAGCTTGATATCGCCCTGAACTGCACGGGCGGCAGCCAGACTACCTTTTCTCAGTTCCTCACTCCTTTGAGCAGTACCAATTGGACTCCCCGGATGTCCACCGGACTCGAGTTCCAGGTCTTCCTGCCGGTGATCAACGCTCCCTTCCGCGTGTACTGGGCCTACAATCCCCTGCGCCTCGATACCACCACCAATTCACCGATTCCGATCACTCGCAGCATGTTCCCCGCCGGCGCCGCTGGTGACTACACTTTCCAACTCACCAAGAATGCGTTTGCTCCACAGTATCTGTTGCGCGAGCCGCGGAAAACCTTCCGCTTCACTGTGGCCACTACGTTCTGAACTGTAGCCCGCCGGAGCATAGCCGCAAAGAACGGGGAGGACGGCTATAATCTTTTTGGATCGCTGATGAGTGTGCGACAGCGAAGGAGGTATGGATATGGCTGGAGCTAATCCGGAGAAGTCCGGAGCTATCCCGGAGAAATATCGTGATTTGTTCAACAAGCGCGCGTTTGCCAACTTGAGCACGCTTATGCCGGACGGACGCCCGCAGGTGACCCCGGTCTGGTGCGACCTGGAAGGCAATCTGGTGATTTTCAATTCCGCCAAGGGGCGGCAGAAGGACAAGAACGTTCGCCGCGATCCGCGAGTTGCGCTGGCAATCGTGGATCCCGAGAATCCTTACCGGTATCTGGAGATTCGTGGCAAAGTGGTGGAAATCACCGAGCGCGGCGCCGACGAGCATATCGACAAGATGGCGAAAAAGTATTTGGACGTGGATAAGTATCCCTACCGGCAGCCTGGCGAAGTCAGGGTCATCTACAAGATCCAGCCCGAGCACACAACCATGATGGGCTGATCTCGCTGTACCGCCAGCAGCTGGTCGGCTATGCCGAGGGCATTGCCTTCGGAGCTGCTTCTGGAGATCACCATTCGTACCTATAACCTGTGTCTGCTCGGGTTTGGCAACGTCAATCGCGCGCTGCTTGGCCTGCTGCGGAAAAAAGAGAAGGAACTGCGAGAGCGCGGGATCGGGTGGCGAATTACAGGAGTTGCGTCACGGCGGATGGGATGGATTGCGGATGCGGATGGGGTGGAATTGCTGTCGCACGCGAAGTCTGCCGCGGCAAGTTCGTCCAGCCACGGCTCGGCCCTACACAATGTTAGGGATTGGCTGAAAGCGGCGCGGGCGGATGTGCTGTTTGAAGCGACTTCTCTGAGCGTGGCCGATGGGCAGCCAGCGATTGACCACATTCGGGCGGCGCTGGAATTCGGCGCTCACGCCATTACGGTCAATAAAGGGCCGGTGGTGCATGCTTACCGGGAGCTGATTTCACTGGCAGCCACGAAGGGGAAGAAATTCTTCTTTGAATCCACGGTGATGGACGGCGTGCCGATTTTTTCGTTGTTTCGCGACAGCCTGCCGACGGTTGAGTTGCGCGGTTTTCGCGGCATTCTCAACTCGACAACGAATGTAATCCTCAGTGGAATGGAACAGGGGTTGAGTTTCGAGGAATCGCTGAAGAAAGCGCAACAAATGGGAGTGGCTGAGACTGATCCCAGTCACGACATTGACGGCTGGGATGCGGCGGTGAAAGTCGCCGCTTTGGTGACGGTGCTGATGAAGGTGCCGGTCCGGCTTGAAGAAATCGAGCGTGAGGGAATTGGGAAGTTGAGTGGGGAAATAGTGCGAGCGGCGAGGGCCGCTCGGAGTCCCTACAAGCTGGTATGCAGGGCGCAGCGCGATGGCACACGGGTAAAGGCGAGTGTTCGACCCGAGCAGGTGCCGTTGAGCAATCCGATGGCTTGGGTAGCGGGGACGTCTTCCATCATATATTTTGAGACCGACATTTTTTCGGGGCTGGTTTTCACGGAGAACGATCCCGGCCTCGAAGCCACAGCGTACGGGATGCTGGCGGACTTTGTGAAGGTGGTGGAATTGGACGTCGCCGGTGGTTAGTCGTGGGTCCTTGGTCGTGGCGCGGAAAATCCAAGTTTTGAGGAGAAAGCGTTTTGTCTACGATGCAAACTGAAGTCAAAGCCTCTTTTGACCTAGCATGGGTTCGAGCGCAGTTTCCTTCGCTTTCGCAGAAAGTGAATGGGCAGCCAGCGGTTTTTCTGGACGGGCCGGGCGGGACGCAGGTTCCGCAGCGGGTGATTGATGCAATCTCTGATTACCTGAAGCGCAACAATGCGAATACCGGCGGGGCCTATGCGACCAGCCGCAATACCGACGCGATGATTGCGGGTGCGCGGTCCGCGATGGCGGATTTTCTGGGATGCGACGCCGATGAAGTGGTGTTCGGCGCGAACATGACGTCGCTGACTTATGCTTTGAGCCGCGCGATCGGTAAGGGACTTCGTACCGGCGATGAGATTGTACTCACGCATCTCGATCACGATGCCAATGTTTCGACCTGGCGGGCACTGGAGGAGCGTGGGGTCGTCATTCGCATGGCGGAGATCCATGAAGCAGACTGCACACTCGATATGGACGACCTTGCAGCGAAGATTGGCAGCCGAACCAAGCTGGTGGCCGTGGGTTATGCGTCGAATGCGGTGGGGACGATTAATGACGTAAAAGAGATTGTGCGGTTGGCGCATCAGCAGGGCGCGATGGCTTTTATCGATGCTGTCCATTATGCGCCACATGGAGCCATCGACGTCCGCGCGCTCGATTGCGATTTCCTGGTGTGCTCGACTTACAAGTTTTTCGGCCCGCACATGGGCGTGCTCTACGGTAAACGTGAGCATCTGGAAAGACTTCATCCTTATAAGGTGCGGGCGAACAGCAATGTGATTCCCAACCGCTGGGAGTGGGGCACGCTGAACCACGAATGCATTGCCGGGATTACGGCGTGCGTGGAATACCTTGCGGCTTTGGGATGGAGCGTAAATCCGGCGGCGCGGTCACGGCGCGCGGCGTTGCTCGGGGCTTTTGACGCGATTCAGAAGCATGAACATGGACTGATGGAGAGGATGATTCGCGGGTTGATGGGGATTCCGGAGCTGAAGTTATACGGTATTAGCGATCCTAAGCAGTTCGACAAGCGGTGTCCGACGATGGCAGTACGGATCAAAGGACATACTCCTCTTGAGCTTGCGACTAAGCTGGGGGAACGCGGATTTTTCACCTGGGATGGAAATTACTACGCGTTGAATCTTACGGAACGGCTGGATGTGGAGAAAGACGGCGGATTCCTGCGCATCGGGCTGGCACATTACAACACGCTCGAGGAAGTGGAGCGGTTGTTGGCGGCGTTGCGGGAGATTGTCGGATAATTTATTTCCTGCGGAATTCCTGGATCTGATTACCTCTCGCGATTAGCACAATACTAGCCATCCCGATAAATAGGCCGTGCTCGACTATGCCGGGCATAGCTTCGAGGATTCGCGCGAGGACGGGCGGATCGGGAATTTGGCCGAAGTGGCAATCGAGGATGTGATGGCCTTCGTCGGTGATGTAAGGCTTGCCGTCAGCAGATTGGCGGCGTTGAACCCTTGCTCCCAGTGCCGCGATCTTCTTCGCGACTAGCGCTTCAGCGAAAGGAATCACTTCGACCGGCAGCGGAAACTTTCCCAGGGTCGCAACCTGCTTGCTGGAATCGGCAATAATCACCAATTGTTTTGAAGCAGACGCGATGATCTTCTCGCGCAACAGCGCGCCGCCACCGCCTTTGATGAGATTCAGTTGAGGGTCGAATTCGTCGGTGCCGTCGATGGTGACATCGATTTGTTGGAATTCATCGAGCGTGGTGAGTTCGATGCCGGCGGCGAGCGCGAGGGCCTTCGTCCCCGTAGAGGTGGGGATGCCGCGAATCTTCAGTCCGGTATGGACGCGCTCACCGAGCAAACGGACCGCGTGAGCGGCGGTCGAGCCGGTGCCCAGGCCGACGATGTTGCCGTCGTGCACGAATTGCAAGCTGGCGCGGGCAGCAACTTCTTTTTCGTTATCGTTGCTCATGATAAGCGATAGTGCGAGATGGTCTGGCCGATCATGAAGGCTGAGGCTCCGTTGGAATCTTCGATGGTAGGCCCGGTTGAGAGCTCTCGTCAATGCGTCTGCGCCCCACCATCTCAAGCGTGCCTGGATAGGAAGGCTTACGACAATGGCCGCCAGCAAAAACCAACTCACATGTGGTCAGCGATCTGATCCCCCATTTTTAACCGGGGCGGTTTGTGATCGCCGAATCGTTTTCACAAAATCCACGTTAAAGCCGTTCTGTATCCAATTATTCAACAAACATTCAACTGCGAGTCATCACTCCGTCACCACCAAGAGGCAAGGTGGAAGGGTCTTGGAATAAAACCCCAAACCAAGATCAATTCGGAGGATCCATGAAGCAGTTTGGAAATCTGTGTCGAGCTGCCTGCCGCTATACCGGGCTAGGCGCGGCCCTCACCTCAAGCATAGTGAATCTGTTGGCACCCTCGGCTTTTGCAGCTGAAAACAAAAAGCCCACTACCACAAGCCCCATCCAACACGTCATTGTGATCATCGGTGAGAACCGGAGCTTTGATCACGTGTACGCCACCTATGTCCCGAAAAAAGGACAGACGGTCCTGAATCTGCTCTCCCGTGGCATCGTCAAGGCTGACGGAACCCCCGGGGCTAACGCTGCCCTGGCGTTTCAAAACAGCGCGGTAGATAACACCACGTTTGAGATCAGTCCGTCGGGAAAGAGTGTTTATCCCAACATCCCGGCACCTGAAACCGGTGGCGCTCCGACCGCTCCGAGTGATACCGACCCGGCCCCATTCCAGACCTTGGGAGTCGCCGAACTCGCGGAACCAGACTTGCCGCCCCAGTACAACAAGTTGCTGCTCACTGGTGCAACCGGACTGGGTCACGACATCGTCGACACCCGCATCCTGAACGTGAATAACCTGGGATCGGGCGTGTTCCAGTTAACCCCTGGAGTTAAGTACGATGACTACGCCGCCAGCCCGGTACACCGCTTCTATCAGATGTGGCAACAGACCGACTGCAGTCTGGCGAATGCAAACAAGACCAATCCCAGCGGCTGCATCAGCGATCTCTTTCCATGGGTGGAAGTCACAATCGGAGCTGGAAGCAATGGCAACGGGCCGCCAAATCCTCTCAACACTGGAGAGGGATCCACGTCGATGGCCTTCTACAACGTTCAAAAGGGCGATGCTCCGTACATGAAATACCTTGCGGACCATTACACGTTGAGCGACAACATGCACCAATCAGTCATGGGTGGAACCGGAGCCAACCACATTTTGTTTGGCTATGCTGACGACATTTTTTATAGCGATGGCAACGGAAACCCACTGACGCCACCGACCAACGAAATTGAAAACCCCAACCCGCAGTCTGGGACCAACAACTGGTACGACCAGGATGGCTACTCGGGCGGGAGCTACAGCAACTGCAATGACATTAGTCAGCCCGGCGTGCCTGCCGTGGTTAACTATCTGCAATCGCTGGCGACCCCCATCAACCCGAACTGCGCTCCCAACTCCTACTATCTGTTGAACAATTACAACCCTGGCTATCTCGGCAACGGGAACCTGAATACCTCCACTTTCACCATTCCGCCGACTGGCGTGCGGCACATTGGCGATTCTCTCACCGCGGCGGGTGTCTCTTACACCTACTTCGGCGAGGGCTGGAATCTTTACGTGTCCGATCCCAACGGAACGAACCCGTACGATCGCTATTGCAACATCTGCAATCCCTTCCAATACGCCAGCGACATCATGACCAGCCAGAGCCAGATCGAAGCCCATATCCAGGACACGGATTCACTCTATGAGGACATCGATCTCGGCACTCTGCCCGCAGTCTCCGTGGTGAAGCCCAGTGGATTCCTCGACGGCCATCCGTCGTCTTCGAAGCTCGATCTGTTTGAAGCTTTTGTTTACCGGATCGTGAATCAGGTCCAGAAGAATCCCACGCTGTGGGCCAGCACCGCTATCTTCGTCACCTTCGATGAAGGCGGCGGTTACTATGACGGCGGGTACATTCAGCCCGTCGACTTTTTCGGAGACGGAACCCGCATTCCGCTACTGATTGTGTCGCCGTACTCCACTGGTGGCAACATCAACCATAGCTACGCTGACCATGTTTCCATCGTCAAGTTCATTGAGCGTAACTGGGGGCTCTCACCGATTACAACTCGCAGCCGCGACAATGACCCGAACCCAATCACGGTCAAGGGCAATCCATATGTGCCCACGAACAGCCCGGCTCTAGACGATCTGTTCGATGCGTTCAACTTCAACAAGTAGTAGGCCGCACCCAGACAGGGGCGATCGGGGCCGACCCGATCGCCCTGTTTCTTGGCATCTCGTGCACAAACCGGCTTTGTAGCGGAAAGCTTTTTCATCAAACTTTCATCGTTCTGCCACGTTCCAGTCGTCCACCCGATGCGAGAATTCAGAAAACTATCGCGAGGCTGCGTGTGAAACGACATTCTTTGCTTTCAATTCTCTTACTCTTAGGCTTTCTGGTTTCATTGACTTCGGTGATTGCGGCAGAAGAGAGTTCGGATCAAACGGCGAACCTGGCCGGCAACTGGCAGATTCAATGGGAGGCTCGCATTGCCACCGAAAAAGGTCTAGTTCGCTTCCAACAAACTGGGGCCAAACTGACGGGCGTTTATAGTGGCCCGGCCGGCTCAGCCACGGTTTCAGGCACGGTTGACGGAAAGAAAGTTTCCTTCACTCTTGAATTCCCTGGGAAATATTTCTACAGCCTGGTGTTCACCGGTCTGGTGGAAGACGACAAGATGAACGGTAAATTCGCGGTTGCAAATATGAAGGACGGATACGATTCTCACGGTGAAAACGCGCGGCCGACCGACTATTCCTGGAAGGCGATGCGCAGCGCTGGCCAAGGCGCGCAGACAGCAAAATCGGAAACGCAGGGCGCCGCCACGAACACTTCGGGCAGCCGCTAACTTCGTGGAACCTTCAACCAACCTTGCCCAGCCCTTTCTGACTCAACTGAGGAGCGACAATCGGGAATGAACCGACGCGAGTTGCTGCGGATGAGTCTTTACGCGGGCGCTGGGCTATTCGCCTCAGGGAAGCCTCTGCTGGGGTGGAACTCAGCGAAGAATCCAGTCGCCGGCAGTTCACCGGCGGTTGGCCCTTCAAACATCGTTAAGAACGATCAGAAGCCGGTGAATCTGGTGAGCTATGTTGATCCCCTGTCTGTTCCCGCTGTCATTCGTTCGTCGCAACACGCCGAAGCTGTTCACGTCAAAATGCATCCTTTTCAGCACAAGGTTCACCGCGACCTCCCACCCACCAACTTGTGGGGCTACAACGGTACTTGGCCTGGACCGACGTTCGAGGTTCGCAAAGGCCAACCGCTGTCGGTGAAGTGGACGAACGCATTGCCAACCAAGCATTTTCTACCTATCGACACAACCATTCACGGCGCTGAAGAGGCGGTTCCGCAGGTTCGTACGGTTGTGCATGTGCACGGCGCGCGAGTATTGCCAGAGCACGACGGCTACCCTGACGCTTGGGTCACTTCCAATGGTAAGACGGGCCCGGTTGCAGCCGCGGCCATCATCCATTATCCGAATGATCAGCGGGCAACGACTCTCTGGTATCACGACCACGCAATCGGAGCGACACGCTTGAACATTTACGCCGGCTTGGCCGGCTTTTACTTGATTCGCGACGAAGAAGAAGAGGCGTTGAACCTACCCAGCGGCGAATTCGAGATTCCGCTGATGATTCAGGACCGCAGTTTCTATGCGGATGGGTCGTTGCTTTATCCTGCCGCTCAGCATGGCACGCATCCTGTGTGGATCCAGGAATTCTTTGGCAACACGATCTGTGTCAACGGCAAAGCGACGCCGTTCCTCGAAGTCGAGCCGCGGAAATATCGCTTCCGTATGGTGAACGCTTCCAACTCCCGGTTCTATCATTTTAGCCTTGCTCCCGCCGACGAAACCGGCAAACCTGTGGGAAAGCCTGCTGATGCTCCGGCGTTTCATCAGATCGGATCAGACGGCGGCCTGTTCCCGGCTCCAGTCGCTCTTCACTATCTGATCGCGGCTCCGGGGGAGCGTTTCGATGTAGTTGTCGATTTCTCGGAGCATAAAGGCGGCAGTGTCGCAATGCTTAATGACGCGCCGGCTCCATACACGCGCGGCGGCGAGATGGTTCCTTCGGACGTGATGTTGTTCAAGGTAACAAAACCGCTGTCAGGTAAAGACACGAGTTCGCTGCCCGACACGCTGGTTCCGATGACCGTGCTGGATCCAGCGGACGCGGCCCAGGAACGCGTGCTGGCTTTGACCGAAATAGACCGGCCCTCGGATGGTTACACGATGATCGGATTGCTGGGGCAAAAGCATTGGGACGATCCCATCACCGAGGATCCCAAAGCTGGCTCGACGGAAATCTGGTCGTTTGCGAATACGACTGGCGATGTGCATCCCGTTCACCTGCACCTGGTGCAGTTTCAGGTGATCAATCGGCAGCCGTTTGATACGAGAGCATATTTGCAGACCGGGAAGCTAGTCACAACCGGCAGGCCAATGCCACCAGAGAGGAACGAGCGTCCGGGGTGGAAAGACACAGTGAAGACATACCCGGGGTATGTCACGCGGGTCATACAGAAGTTCGATCTGCCCGCAGGAACGCCGGTTGCGCCTGGGCAGGAGTTTCGTTACGTGTGGCATTGCCACATCCTCGAACATGAAGACAACGAGATGATGCGGCCGTATAAGGTGGTCGGCTAGCGCGTGTCCGAATCGCAGCTGGTTTTTTCGCGATCTTTGCGAAGACTTTGCGGCCTTCGGGGTCAACGGCTTCAACGCAAAGTGCGCAAAGGAATCGCGAAGGGCATAAGGGAGAATCCTACCCGTTCTGCCCCTGAATCTGACAGCAAGGCCACGCATCCATTATCCTATTAGCAGACCTATGGCGCGATCCAAGACAGCTACAAACGGCACGACTACGGCAGTGCTCGATGCTCCGAACGGCGAACGTGAGCGTGTGTTTGAAGTTTTTCGCCGCTGGGGATATCTGGAGGCGGACCTCGATCCGCTCGGGTTCTTTCATCCCCCGGCCCAGCCTGAACTGCAAATCGACAGCGAATTCGCGCGTGAGGCGCGGCGGGTGTATTGCGGGACGGTGGGGGTGGAGTTCATGCACATCCCGGAACCCGAGCGTCGGCGGTGGATTCAGGAGCATATGGAAGCGCCGCCGTCGGAAGTCGATCAGCAAAGAGTGCTCGATCAACTCACCCGGGCGGACATGTTCGAGCAGGTGTTGCAACAACGCTATCTTGGAACCAAGAGGTTTTCGCTCGAAGGTGTGACCGCGCTGATCCCGTTGTTGGACGAGATTCTGGACGCAGCTGGGCAGCGTGGAGCCACCGAGTTGGTGATGGGGATGAGCCATCGCGGACGCCTGACGGTGATTGTGCAGGTGGCAAAGCGTTCGCTGGAAGATGTTTTCGCCCGCTTTGAAGATGTGGATCCGCGCAGCGTCCTGGGCAGCGGTGATGTGAAGTATCACATGGGGGCGACCGGCGATTACGTCACCCGCAGCGGGGCCACGGTTCACATCCATCTGGTTTCGAATCCCAGTCATTTGGAGGCTGTCGATCCGGTGACCATCGGGCGGACGCGCGCCAAGCAGGACCGCGCAGGAGATGGCGGAAGAGAAAAGTATCTGCCGTTGCTGGTCCACGGGGATGCGGCTTTTGCTGGTCAAGGCATCGTGGCGGAAACGTTGAATTATTCCGACCTGCCGGGCTACACCGTGGGTGGGACCGTCCACATCATCGCCAACAATCTGATTGGCTTCACCACGTCTTGCCGGGAGTCGCACTCGTCGGTGTTTTCGGCGCAGATCGCGCGGCGGCAATCGATTCCGATTTTCCATGTGAACGCAGAAGACGTAGACGCGGTAGTTCGTATGGGGAGAATTGCGTTGGAGTATCGCTATCAGTTCGGAACTGACGTAGTCGTAGATATTATTGGCTACCGCCGCCAGGGCCACAGCGAAATCGACGATCCCACCATCACTCAGCCGCTTTTGTATAAGGCGATCAAGGACCATCCGCCGCTGTGGGAGATTTACGCGGAGGACACGGGAATTGAAGACGCTCAAGCCCGAGCCCAGCAAATCCGCACAGAACTCGAAACGGCCCAGGAACAGGCGGGATCGATCAGCAAGAAGCCGACTTTGCGCGAGTTACCGAAATACTGGGATGACTACAAAGGCGGACGCTACAAGCCGGAATACGGAGTCGAGACCGGGTTGTCGCGGGAAGAACTCAGCGCAATCACGGAACGACTGACGACTTACCCAGATGGGTTTCACATTCATCCCAAGATCAAGAAGTTGCTGGAGCAGCGGGCGGAGATGGGGAATGGCAGCCGGTCGGTGGATTACGGCATGGGCGAGGCGTTGGCCTTTGGCAGCCTTGTGAAAGCGGGAGTGCCGGTGCGGATGACGGGACAGGATAGCCGGCGGGGCACTTTTAATCAGCGGCATTCGGTGCTGGTGGACATCGAGAACGAGCAGGAGTATGTACCGCTGCAAAATATTGCCGCGGACCAGGCGCGGTGCGAGATTTACAACTCGACTTTATCTGAAGCGGGCGTGATGGGCTTCGAGTATGGCTACAGCCGCGATTATCCGGAAACGCTGGTGATGTGGGAAGCGCAGTTTGGCGACTTCGCCAACGTGGCGCAGGCAGTAATCGACCAGTTTGTAAGCGCGGGGGAGGACAAGTGGGGACTGCTCTCGGGACTTGTGCTGCTATTGCCTCACGGACATGAAGGTCAGGGCCCGGAGCATTCCAGCGCGCGCATTGAACGCTTTCTGCAACTGGCGGCGCGGGACAATTTCCAAATCTGCCAGCCTTCAAATGGGGCGCAGTACTTCCATTTGTTGCGGCGGCAGGCGTTGTCATCGTGGCGAAAGCCGCTGGTGGTGTTCACGCCGAAAAGCATGTTGCGGCATCCGGACGCGGCCTCGCCGATTGAGGATCTTACTCGGCCACACTTTCTTGGAGTTGTTCCCGACCATGAAATCAGCGAGGCCAAGCGGGTTCTGCTGTGTACCGGGAAGATCGGCCATGAATTGCGGGCGGAACGCCGAAAAAGAAAAGACACTTCTACGGCGATCGTGTTTGTCGATCAGCTATATCCGTTCCCGGAAGCCGAACTAGTGGCGGAACTAGAGCGGCATACCGGCGCGCGTGAAATCGTCTGGGTGCAGGAAGAACCTGCCAATATGGGCGCATTGTTCTACATGCTGCCGCGCCTGCGGAATCTGGCCGGAGAACGGTCGGTGCTCTCAGTGAAGCGATCGGCCAGCCCAAGTCCCGCGACGGGGTCCGCGAAAGCTCACGAGTTGGAGCAGAAGACGCTGCTGTCGCTGGCATTCGCTACCGGCGAGTAAGTTCTCACCCACCAGGCCAGACCTCCCCTCGCAACGTCGCGTCGCCCGCTACAGTATTCGATGTTAACCTAGCCTTCCAGTTCAACCCATGGCGCGACGTACACAACCGCTTTGCATCGCTATTGACACCGGTGGGACGTTCACCGACTGCGTGTGGATCGAAGGCGGGCGCATCCGCATGCTGAAGGTCTTCTCGACGCCGGATGATCCGTCGCGCGCGATTGCGGAGGCACTGGAGAAGATCGGAGCGCGAGGTTCGCTCACATTGCTGCACGGCACCACGGTCGGGACGAATACCTTACTGCAGCGCAAAGGCGCGAGAGTAGCGCTGGTGACCACGGCTGGGTTTGAGGACGCCATCGAGATCGGGCGGCAGGCGCGTCCGAAACTGTATGACTTCTTCTTTGATCGCGTGGAGCCGCTGGTTCCCCGCGATTTACGTTTTGGAGTCAATGAACGCGTGAGCAGCGAAGGCGAAGTCCTACAGGAGCCGTCAGCCGCGGATTTGCGGGAGCTGGCAGAGACGATCGCCGCGAAGAAGCCGGAAGCGGTTGCGGTTTCGTTGCTGTTTTCGTTTGCGAATCCCAGGCATGAGAAAGATGTGGCGGCTGGGTTGAGTCGGTTGCGAGTGCCGCTGTCGATTTCGCACCAGATATTACCTGAGTTTCGGGAGTATGAGCGCGCGAGCACGGTCGTGGTGAACGCGTATCTGCAGCCGGTGATGGAGCGATATTTGGGGAAGCTTGAGCAGCGATTGCGGAAGGCTCGTGTGTTCGTGATGCAGTCGAACGGCGGGATCACAGCTCTGAGCGCTGCTGCCCGTGAGCCGGTGCGGACGGTGCTTTCAGGGCCGGCGGGCGGCGTGGTTGGAGCGGCTGCGATGGCGCGGCGCAGCGGGTTTGAGCGAATCATCTCGTTCGACATGGGAGGCACGTCGACCGACGTGGCGTTGGTGGAAGGTGAAGCGCGAGTCAGCGGGCAGTCGGAGATCGCAGGGTTTCCGGTGGGAGTGCCGATGCTCGACATTCATACTGTGGGAGCCGGCGGAGGCTCGATTGCCCGCTTCGATCCGGCCGGTGCTCTGCGGGTGGGACCGGAGTCGGCGGGAGCCGATCCCGGGCCGATCTGCTATGGACGAGGGATGCGGCCTACGGTGACAGATGCCAACTTGATCCTGGGACGCTTACAGGCCGGCCATTTTCTGGGTGGAGATTTCGAACTGGATTTGGAACGCACGCGCCGTGTGGTCGCGGAATGGCTGAAGAAGCAAGGTTCCAAACTCTCCGTAGAGCGATTTGCCGCAGGCGTAGTGCGCGTAGTCAATGCGACCATGGAAAAGGCGATTCGCGTGGTTTCGATCGAACGTGGTTACGATCCGCGAGAGTTTGCGCTGGTGGCTTTCGGCGGGGCAGGAGGCCTGCACGCCTGCGAATTGGCCGAAGGATTGAGCATTCCGCGAGTAATTGTTCCGGCGTTGCCCGGAGCGTTGTCGGCGTACGGAATCCTGGTCAGCGATGTAGTCAGAGATTATTCGCGCACCGTACTCTGGCGGGCCTTGGACAAGTTGCCGGCCAAGCAGTTGGATCGGGAGTTTTCTGCCTTGCGGCGGAAGGTGAACCAGGATCTTCGACGCGAGAGATGGAAAGGGAAGATCGGCTTCGATTTGAGCGTCGACGTTCGTTACCGTGGACAGGGCTACGAGTTGAATGTGCCTTACACGCGGGGAACGATCCAAGCTTTTCAGCACGAGCATGAACGGCGCTACGGCTACAGCTACGCGGGGCGTGAGGTGGAGTTGGTCACGTTGCGGCTGCGGGCGCGGATTAGGCCTCGGAATCCGGTGTCGGCGAGTATTGCGACGCCGAGCTCAGGCCCACGAGCGTTCACGAAGGCGACGGTGATTTTCGATGGCAAGAAGGTGGCGACGTCGGTCTATTCGCGGGATGAGCTAGCCGCCGGTCGGAAGCGCCGGGGACCGGCCATCGTCACCGAATACAGCGCGACCACGGTCGTGCCTCCGGGAAAACGATTCTGGATTGATCGGGCGGAGAGTTTGGTGATCGAGATTTGAGGTCGGCACCGTCCATGCGGGATTGTGCAGTCGGGGGATTTTGAGCGTGATGGCGATATTACGCCAACCAAGCTGATGTAAACTCCGTATCGGTGAACGCAATTCCTTTTATCGTGATGGTAGTCCTCGGAGTTGTGGTGTTTTACGTACTCCATGCGTCTCAGCGATACCGGGCAGATGCGATTCGAGCTTTAGCTACTCGTTTGGGGATGCACTATCTGGGGAACGCTCTGCCCAAGTCTTTAGAGCTAGATGGAACGCCGTTTCATCATTATTCGAAAGCGTGGAATGTGATTGATGGGGAGCCACGCGGAACCAGAGTCATGGCTTTTGATTGTCAAGTTGCTGTGGGCAAGCGCAGCTGGCGACGCTCTGTTATGGCAGTAGAGAATGACGGGAACGTTACTGGCCATCTCCGGGTACAACCCGAGATGGCAATCGATCGTTCAGGGAGCTGGCAGATTCTCTATCGTCCGAAACAGCACTTCAGCTTTCGCATAGCTGGGCTCACACCCATAGAGGAACTGGAAGCAAACTTGAATGCTCTGGTCGCCGACTCGGCGAAGATCAATCGCTGAGCCAAGAGGGCTGCTTGCGGCGGGAAAATGACGTAACCAGGCGTTAGCAGAAGCGTGCGCCGTTTGTTCGCCCCACCCCAAGGTTTACCTGACAGTAGTATCCCCGTCGGGCCGCACGGCGTGCAAGGTCAAGTCTTGGGTATCAAAATCGTCGTAGATGTGCCCTACCCAATTGTTTCAATCAGGTTACAAAACGACGAAATTGGCGCTCGCCCGGCTACAATACGCTTGTGAAGCCAAGCATCTTTGTGGTGGAAGACGATCCCGATATTTCCCGGCTGGTGCGGCATCATCTGGAGGGAGCGGGATTTAGCGTAAAGCTGTTTCCTACTGGAAACATGGTGGTGGCGGAGTCGGAGCGGCAGCGGCCAACACTGTTCATTCTCGACATCATGGTGCCGGGAAAGGACGGCCTGGAACTGTGCCGTCAGATTCGCCAGACGTCGTCGCTGGCATCCACACCCGTGATTTTCCTGACCGCCAAGAGCGGCGAAGCCGACCGTATTCTGGGACTCGAACTGGGAGCGGATGACTATATTCCTAAACCTTTCAGTCCCAGGGAACTGGTGGCCCGCGTCAAAGCAGTGCTGCGGCGTTTTGAGCGGCCGCTTTCGCAATCACCGTTGCGCATCGGCGAGATCGAGATTGATCCCAGTGCCATGACGCTCACCGTGCGCGGCCAACCGGTGACCACGACTGCAACCGAGTTCCGGCTGTTGGACTACTTTGCGCGGCACCTGGGACGCGTGTTCACGCGCGACCAGCTTCTCGATTCGGTGTGGCGCGACACTGCGTACGTCACCCCGCGCTCGGTGGATGTGTACGTGCGCCGCATTCGGGAGAAGATCGAGCCCGACCCGGAAAATCCGCGCTATTTGAAGACGGTGCGGGGGGCCGGTTATCGCTTTGAGGCCGCCAAGTGAGGAACCGGATTTTCTTTAAGCTGCTGGGCGGATTTGTACTGGTGATTGCCGCCGCCGCAGTCGCGCTGAATATTTCCCTGGTACCCGCCGGGCCAATCCTGCTGAGTTCAGTGGCAGCGTTGGTGGTGGCGATTCTGATTTCGAGAGTGGTGGCACAATCTTTGTCGCGACGGCTACAAAAGATCGTGCAGTTTGCTGAACGCATCGCCGCCGGCGACCTGTCAGCCCGGATCGAAGAAACTTCAAGCGACGAACTCGGACGTCTGACGGCTAGTCTCGATAAGACGGCGCGCCATCTGCAAAAAGAGTTTTCTGCGCTCCGCACCAGCCAGCACGAACTGGAGACTTTGTTGAATAGCATGGAGGATGCAGTCATTGCCATTGGGGCGGACGATCGGGTGCAGTGGGCGAACCACAGCATGGACGCCTTGGTCCCTCAGGGTACGCGGCTGGGTGCGCCGGTGGTGGAAACGGTGCGCGACCCGGATTTTCTGCGTGCAGCCCGCGGAGCCGGCCCGGCCCATAGCGTCCTTACATCACGGGCCACATCGATTCTTCCCGGTCGCACCTTTGAAGTGACGGCGGCTCCCCTGCCGGGCGGCGGCGCGGTGGCCGTGCTGCGAGACCTGACCGAGACCGAGCGGGTAGAGAAGACTCGCCGCGACTTCATAGCCAACGTGTCCCACGAACTACGAACCCCGCTCACCTCCATTCAGGGCTATGCTGAGACCCTGCTCGACGGATCGCCGGAGAACAATCATTCCCGTGAGTTTCTCGACATCATCCGCAAGAATGCGAGCCGCATGTCACGGCTCACCGAAGACCTGCTGACCCTGGCCCGGGTGGAATCCGGCGAGCAGCGGTTTGACGTGCAGCCTGTCGTGCCCGGAGAGCTGTTGCATGAAGCCATCGAGAGCTTCGAAAAGCTGGCGCGCGCAAACGGGGTTGAGCTGCGAGTGGAAGACTCCGCGCCCCAGCCGGTGAGCGCCGACCGCGAGGCGATTCATCAGGTGTTCTCGAACCTGATTGACAATGCGCTGAAATACTCGGCTTCCGGCGGGCAACTGGTACTGGGAGCGCGTCCGGCAGAGCACGGGGTGGAGTTCTATGTCCGTGACTTTGGGGGCGGCATTCCTTCGGAACATCTGCCACGGCTGTTCGAGCGTTTCTACCGGGTGGATAAGGCGCGCTCGCGGGAATCGGGTGGGACCGGACTTGGACTGGCCATTGCCAAGCACATTGTGCTGGCGCATGAGGGTACCATCCGGGCGGAGAGCGAACTGAACCACGGATCGGTGTTCCTATTTACCTTGCCGCTAGCGGGGGCGGAAGAGCCCCGGCCATCGTGATTGGGCTCGAATCCCCGTGAAATTCACATGTTGTTAACAACTCCTGCGGAAGAACATCCTATGCTTGGCTTGTGCTCTCCACTCCAAGCCGGCGGCCCAGAAAGTCTGGACTTGCGCCCCCGCCGTTGCCAGTTCAGAGGGATTCTCGTATGAGTGCCGCACCCGCCAATAATCGCTTGCCGGAATACGCATATTCGCATCTGGTGACGCGGACGATTGAGGCGTGCCAAGTGGCGAAGGACGCGGCCGCCACCGCGGCGGAAGGCATTGCAACCGGGTCTTCTTCCTTGCTGAACTCGCTTCGAGAGAAAGAAAAACAACTCGACACTCTGGACCGGGAGATCGACGATGGCGTGACCCTGGCCATCACCCAGGTGACCGAACCGCAAGCCCGTGAGCTGCTGGCGTGTATGAAATTCATGATCGGGCTGGAACGTATTGGCGACCTACTGTTGAGTTTTGGCAGCAGCGCGCAGGCCGCAGGCGGACGCGTCGATCCCCAGGACACACGCGACTTGACGCACATGGCGACCGTGCTCGAGAAAATGCTGGCGGACGTGGGTTTGGCGTTTTCTACTCGAGACGTGAAGAAAGCTGTGGAAGTGCTGCGCGCCGATACCGAGATGGACCGGGTGCGCAATCTGCTGTTCCTCCGGCATATCGAGAACCCGGAAGGATTACAACGCCAGGCCAGCCTGCAAGTCATTTTCATGACCCAGTCGCTGGAGCGCGCCGGAGACCACGCCAAGAACCTGGCGGAAGAGGTCTGCCATTTCGTGAGCGGTCATACCATCCGCCACGTGATGATGGGTTACGACAAGCCGCTGGAGCAGATGTTTATCGAGTGGTTGCGGCGGCGCGACGAAAAGCAGTAGTTCGAAGTTGTTCTCCCCTCTCTGCCTGCGTGGTACATTTCCTTTCATGCGATTCCAAACGGCAGTGTTAGCAGGAGTTCTCCTGGGTACGATGGCCTGGGCGCAGAACGTCGTCAAGTATCAAGCCACCATCAACAATGTGAAGTACGTTTACGGGTCGGCGCCACCAGTCGCACGATTGAAAGCAGGCGACATCCTCGACACCAATACGCTGGATTGCTTCGGCAATGCCATTCAAAAGCCGGGCGACACGCTCAGCATGTCGAAAGGCGATAATCCGCTGACCGGGCCGTTTTACATTGAAGGAGCAGAGCCGGGTGACACGCTGGTGGTGAAGATTCTCGACTTGCAGGTGGACAGCAATCAAGGTGTCGGAGGCTTCGCGCCAGGGTTTGGCGCAATCAACCCAACCAACTACACACCGATGCTCGCTCCGCCCTTGCCGGAGAAGATCTGGTTTTATCCCATCGACCACACGGCCAACACCGCGACATTTCAAGCGCTCGATTCCAAGTTTTCCACGAAGATCCCACTGCATCCATTCTTCGGTTGCATCGGAGTTGCGCCGGCTGGGGGCGAGGCACGCAGTTCGATTGTACCGGCCGAGTTTGGCGGCAACATGGATTCTCCCGAGGCCAGTGTGGGCAACACCGTGTATTTCCCGGTCAATGTTGCCGGGGCGTTGCTTTACCTGGGCGACGGACATGCCGCCATGGGGGATGGCGAAATCGCGGGTACTGCGATCGAAGTGCCGTTACATGCGCGGGTGCAGGTGGACGTGATCAAGGGCCAAAAGATCAACTGGCCAAGGTTCGAGAATGACAATGCGATCATGACTGTGGGCGCGTATCGTCCGCTGGACGATTGCCTGCGTATCGCCTTCACCGAACTGCTGTCATGGATTCATCAGGATTACGGGTTGTCAGAACTGGACGCCTATGAACTGCTGTCTGAAGTCGGAAAGATTCATTTGAACGAGATGGTTGATCCCAACTATGTCATCGTAGCTTCCATCGAAAAGAAGTACTTGCCGCCCCGGAAGAAATAGGGTGGATTCCAACACTTTAGTTTTGCTGCCTTGGTTCCAGGGTCAGGCTTCTGCTTGACTCCGGGTACGCGGGGAGCGAAACTCCAGCCATAGCCCGTTTTCATGGACAAATACACTATTTTTGACCAGGGAGGTACTGCCGCCGCCGTAGCCCCTGCGCGTGACGGCAACTCGTTGGTGGTTGCGGCGCAGCGTGATCTGGAAGCCGCGCTGCAGTTGCTGGCGGAGCGCGCGCAGTATGTTACGGGTGCATCCGGGGCTGCGATCGCGTTGCGCGAAGGCGGCGAAATGGTATGCCGGGCCAGCGCCGGACCGGCGGCGCCTGAAGCGGGAGTGGAAATCGAGACCGGCTCGGGATTGATGGCGGAGAGCATTCGCACGTGCCAGATGGTGCGATGTGAACACGCGGAAGGCGATCCCAGGGTCAATCGCGAGAGCTGCCTGGAACTGGGAGTAGAGTCGGCGATGGTGATGCCGCTGCTTCGTGAGCAAGAAGTTATCGGAATTTTCGAGCTGGTCACCGACCGGAGATCCGCCTTCGACGAAGGCGATGTGGCGGCGTTGGCGCGCTTGGCCGACATAGCCCTCACTGCCATAGAGCACGCCGCTGCCGCCCAGCGGGCACTGCCGGAAGTCTCAGAGGCAGAACACGAGCAAGCATTGTCCGAAGAGCTTGCCCCAGTCGAGCCAGCCAGGCCTATCGAGGAAGATCAAGAGTTGTCTCCCGCAACCGAGGAACCGCAGGCATCAGTCTCGGCAGAAGTTGCCCAGATCGGAAGTTGCCAATCTTGCGGGTTTCCGGTTTCGCAGGGCAGAACATTGTGCGTGGATTGTGAACAAGCAGGACGGTCCGCAGAAGGCAATCCCGCCCTCTTCTCTCTAACCGGGGGGAAAGAAGAAAGCTGGTTCCAGGCCCACAGCTATACCATCGGCACGCTGGTGATCGCAGCGCTTACTATTGCCTTGCTGGCCCTCAAGCTGCGCTAGCGTTCTCGGTCTTACTCCATTTATTCAGCCCCTGACCCTCAAGAGGGTCACGGTTACTGTGGTTTCACTTCCTTCCGTAAAGAAAACCTTCCTGAAACGGCACCGGAAATTACTTTCCGCTGCGAGTCTGTTCTCCCTTTAATGCTCCAGCGACTGCGCTCCGATGTAGCAGGTAGGGGGAGCGGGGGAGCATGAGCGGAACGACCACTAGCGGCAACGGAAACGGCGCCAAGCGACTGCATATTTTGCTGGCAGGGGAGGGGCAAGCGGACCTCTCTGACCTGCGCGATCTGCTGCTGCGCGCCGGAACCGAGCAGCTCATGATCGATTGTGTCCACACCCGGGAAGAAACTCGTTCCCAGTTGAAACAGTCGAAGTATGACCTGTTGTTAGTGGACTACCCCGAAGACGATGGAGGAGCGCGACACTGGTTGCGTGATACGGACAGAACTGAGATCGGCATTCCGGCGGTTTTTCTGGGAGAGTACTTCAACCATGGCGGAATGGAAGCTGCGATTCAGGCTGCGACTTGTAAGCTGCCTCAGGGATGTAGCCGCACTGCTCCGTGCCTGGCTCTCTACATTTTGAGCGGGATTGAGACCCACCTGAAAGAGCGGCAACACCGCACGTCGGAAGAGACACTACAAAAACTAAGGCGCAGCGTGGAACAATCACCTGACCTGGTGATGATCACTAACAGTGCGGGGGTTTTAGAATACGTAAACCCGGCCTTTGAAACGTTAACCGGATACACAAGTGACGAAGTGATCGGGCAAACCCTGGGAATTCTCAAATCCGACCAACAGGCCGGAGAGCTTTACGAAGAAATGTGGAACACGCTGCTTTCGGGAAAAGTGTTCCACGGGACGGTGATGAACCGGAAGAAAAATGGTGAGACCTTCATCATTGAGAAGGCAATCACGCCAATGCGAAATCCGGCGGGGCAAATCACGCACTTCATCTCCACGGGACGGGACATTACCGACCAGAGGAAGCTGGAATCGCAGCTTCAACAGTCACAAAAGATGGATGCCATCGGCCTGCTGGCGGGCGGCGTGGCCCACGACTTCAACAATCTGCTGCTGGTGATCAGCGCCTACGCTGAGCTGGTGCTGGATTCGCTCGACGCAGAGGATCCATCTCGAAGGAAGATGGACGAGATCATCACCGCCACGCGGCGCGCGGCGGAACTGACGCGCCAACTGCTGGCCTTCGGACGTAAACAGATGCAATCCCTGCGAGTGCTCGACTTGAACACAGTGCTCGGAGAAATTACGTACATGCTGCCACGCTTGATCGGCGAAGACATCCAAGTTGTATTTGTTGCGGGACAAAACCTGGTGAAGGTGAAAGCAGATCCTTCACAGATCGAGCAGGTGGTGATGAATCTGGCGACCAACGCACGAGATGCAATGCCGCGTGGCGGCAAATTGACTATCGAGACCTCGAACGTCACCCTCGACCAAGCTTACGTGCAAGAACACGGGATAGTTCCGCCGGGAGAGTATGTGCTGCTGGCAGTCTCCGACTCCGGCGAGGGGATTCCGGCTGAACACTTAAATCACATCTTTGAACCCTTCTACACCACCAAAGAAGCGGGAAAAGGCACCGGACTGGGGCTGGCGACCGCGTATGGAATCGTGAAGCAAAGCGGGGGGTTCATTTGGGTCTACAGTGAACCCGGACTCGGCACCACATTCAAGATCTACCTTCCGCGGGTGCACCGGGTGAGCGAAGCGGAACTTCATCCGCAGGCCGGCAAAAGCTCTCCCCATGGGCAGGAGACCGTGCTGCTGGTGGAAGACGAGGCCGCAGTGCGGACATCCACCAGCGAATTCCTGGTTCGCTGTGGATACACTGTGATCACGGCTGAAAACGGTGTGGACGCGTTACGTGTCTCTCGGGACTATATCGGGCTGATCCACTTAATGATTACTGACGTCGTGATGCCGAAAATGAGCGGCCCACAGGTAGCCATGCAACTAGCTGCTGAGCGGCCAGACATGAAGACCTTGTTTGTCTCGGGTTACGCAGAAAATACGGTTTTGCAGCACGGCAACATCGACGTCACCGCGTGTTTCCTCTCGAAGCCATTCGGCTTGAGTACCCTGGCCAACAAGATTCGGGAAGTCCTGGAAGCCTCGGCAAGTCTGATTTGCGTTGCTGGTTCCTCATAGCGATCCTTGCTTCACCAATTTGCCATTATTCAGCTTAAACACTTCCCCTCGCCATGAAACCGTGTGCCCCGCAAAACTCATCAGCCAAACCATCATGGCGATAGCATCGCGGAGAGGAATCAGTGCGAGCCAACGCATCACGTACCGATCTCGCAGCACTCGCCCGCCGACATAGATGGCCATTGCGAAACGCAGGACCACAGTTACGCCCAGTAATTCCCACGCCCAACCAGCGCCGCCAGCGACAATCAGCGTCAGCAGCGCCCACACCAGGCCGAAGCTGATCCCCAGGCCGAGATAGCCCCAGAAGCGCGAATCGCGGACGGCACGCGCCCAGCGTAATTGGTGGGTGAGAAATTCGCCCATAGCGTAGCGAGGCAGAAAGGTTTCGACCACTACGTCGGAGAGTTCAATCTTCAATCCCAAAGCCGCGATGCGCTGGCCGAGATGATAATCGTCAGCCAGGTAATCGGCCAGACCATCGAAGCCGCCGATGGCGGTGAGATCACTGCGGCGAAACGCCATCGTGGAACCAAGAGCAAACTTAATATCTTCCAGTTGCCATGCGACCAGCACACTGGGACAAAAGTCAGTGCTAATTCCCAGCGCTTCCAGGCGAGAGCCGAGGGTCGAATTGGCCATGCCGCGATAAGGACAGGTCACGAGACCAATTCGTGAATCTGCCAAGGGAGCCAGCACGCGCCGCAGGTAGTCTGACTCGATTCGAATGTCGCTGTCATTCACAATGAGGAGGTCATAGCGTGCCAGAGGCAGCATCTGCGCTAGATTGCTGACTTTAATGTTGGTGCCAAGTTGCTTGGGGCAAACGATTAACCGAATGGCTCGCTGCGGGAATTCGGATTTCAGTTGTTCCACTAGCTTGATTGCCGGATCGTCGGGCTCGCTAACTCCGAAAATGATTTCGTACTCGGGATAATCCTGCACACAATGGCTGCGGAAATTTTCATACATTTCCGGATCAGCGCCTTTGAGGGGCTTGAGGATGGAGACGGGAGGAAAATGTTGGGGGACAGCGCCGGGCTTTCGTAGAAAGTCCGCTGCGCTCCAGAGGCAAAGAGCGTAGTAGGCAAGGCTCCCCACCGTGGCTAGAGCCGTCACAACTTCTAAAACCTGGACAGTTTGATGAATCATTGAGACAGACTTATGGCGGGGCTGAAGCCGTGCCCCTTCAAAGCACTGATGGTCAGGAGTCTATTCGTAGCGTAGCGACTCGATGGGGTCCAGATTCGCCGCCTTCCATGCGGGATAAATGCCGAAAACGAGACCCTCCACTGCCGCGGAGCCGATACCAAAGATCGTCCAGAAGAGCGACATCTGCGCGGGCAGCGAACTCCATATCGCCGGGATCGTCCAGGTAATGATTGCGCCCAGCAGCACGCCGAGAATTCCTCCCATCGCGGTCAGCGTAATGGCTTCGAGCGTGAACTGTAAAAGGATATCCCGTTTGCGAGCGCCAATTGCCTTGCGCACGCCGATCTCACGCGTGCGTTCGGTAACGGAAACCAGCATGATGTTCATGACGCCTACACCGCCGACAATGAGCCCCACGCTCGACACGGCAAACATGAAAATAAATACCGCTCCAGTAATCTGGTTCCAGACGTCGGAAAGCGAGTCTTGCGTAAATATGTTGAAGTTGTCAGGCGCGTTGGGCGCCACTTTGCGGCGGCGGCGCAAGAGTTCCCGCATCTCGTCAATGGCCTTCGGCATATCGTCGTGGGTCGTGGCCTTGACGGTGATCCAGTACTGCTTCAATTCCGGGTGCAGTTTGCGGAAGGTTTGCAGCGGAAAATAAACAATATTGTCATTCGGATTGCTACCGCTGTTGAACACATTCTTCTGCGGTTGCACCACTCCTATCACAGTAAACATCTGACCTTCGATGTTGATTTCCTTGCCCAACGCTTCGCTTTTCGGAAACAGCGCTGTCGCGGTCTCAGATCCCAGTAGAATGACAGCGGAGTGATGCTCGTCATCGGTTTCGTTGAACCAGCGGCCAGAGGACAGCGCAAGATCGTAGACATCTTTCAACGATCCGGAGTCGCCTTCGAGAATGGTGTTCTTGGCCCGCCGGTCGCCGTATTTCACCACGTACGTGCCTTGGCCAAATTCCAGCTGAATGTATTGCAAGGTAGCGTCCACGGCCTTGACGTGGGGCAGGTCTTTCATGGCCATGGCATCGTCGAAGGTCAGCTCCCGGCGCTTGCGAATTTCTTCGGTGGGTCGTCCGAACGCAATGGGCTGGTGAAATGCGAAAATAATGTTCGAGCCGAAACTGGTGATAGCTTGCTCGAACTGATTGTTCATGCCGCGGACAATGGACGAAATTCCGATGACCACGGCCACACCGATGACGATGCCGAGAACCGTCAGGGCAGAGCGCAGTTTGTTGCTGCGAATAGTGTCGAGCGCCATTCGGACTATTTCGCCGTAATCGCCTCTGCGCATCATAAGAATTCAATTACCAAACCACGCAATTGCTCAATCTTCTATAGTTCAAACCTCAGCGCAGCAATCGGATCCAGCCGCGCCGCTCGCTTCGCGGGATAGACGCCGAAGAACACGCCGACACTGGTCGATACCAGCAGTCCCGCGGCCACGGCCCAAAGCTCGATCGATGACGGCATCCCAATCAGCGCGGTAATGCCTTTGGCAAACACAATTCCAAAAATCACGCCCAGCATTCCTCCCACCAGCGCCATAGTCCCCGACTCGATCAGGAATTGCAGCAGCACGTCCTGACTACGCGCTCCCATGGCTTTGCGAATGCCAATCTCACGCGTGCGCTCGGTAACCGAAACCAGCATGATGTTCATGATGACAATGCCGCCAACCACCAGCGAGATGGCCGCGATCGCGACCATGGCTATGAAAAACGTGCTACTGAGACCCGACCAGATGCTAAGAAATCCCTGGTTTGTTTCGGCCGCGAAGCTATCGGGTTTGCCGGGAAGGTCGTGACGGCGTGCGCGCACAATGACGCGGGCCTCGTCCATGGCCGCCTCGAGCTGGGACCCGACTCCGTTCGCCTTTCCGAAAATGCGGATGTTGCTGTGCGTACCGAATTGCTTCAGATAGGTGGTGAGCGGAATAGCAACGTAGTTATCGCGGCTCTGGCCGAGCGTCTTGCCTTGCTTTTTGCCCACCCCAACCACGGTATAAATCTCGCCCTCGACCCTGATCTCCTGGTTGATCGGGTCCGACCCGGGGAAGAGATTGTCGACAACGTCAGTGCCGATCACGGCTACGTTCGAGCGGTTGTTGTCGTCGTTGTCGTTCACCATGCGGCCCGCGGTTAGATCAAGATCGAGAATCGCCGCCATGGACGGGGTAAAGCCGCGAATCCAACAGTCGCTGACCGACTGCTCCCCGCGCTTCACGTGCCCGTCGGTCTTGACGGTGGAGGCGCCAACCAGGGCACACTGCCGGCAAGAATCGCGCACCGCTTCGAAATCTTCCACGGTGAGGTCTTTACGTTTCTGGCTGTCGAGGAACTGGTCAATATTGGTAATGACCGCGCTGGATTTGCTGACAACAAAAACGTCGGCCCCGAGGTTGAATATCTTTTCGGCCACGTAGCCGTTGATTCCGTTGACAAAAGTTACGACAGCGATGACCGCAGCCACTCCAATTACGACGCCCAGCAGAGTAAGCACGGAGCGGAGCTTGTTCGCCCAGAGCGACTGCAACGCGATACGAAGGGCTTCGAGAGTAGTCATCAAACCGTCGTTGGTCGTCCGTCGTTTGTCGTTGGCCTTGCGACCCCTAGAGTCTAACAAAGAAGATACGCAGCAGGCGGTTGGAGAGTTTCAAGGGCCAACCGACCAACGATCCAAATAGGTGCAAAAGGCTCATTGCGAACGTGAAATCAGCGGCTATAATGCTTCCCCAATAAGGAGGCTCCGTGAAAAGCGCGCTACTATTATTTGCTCTTGTATTGCCACTGGCGACAAAGCCAATCTTCGGCCAAGCATTGGGTTTTCAGATCACCACCGACCACGCCGGTTTTATCAGCATGCCGGGCTTCAAACCTCCGTTGCAGGTGAAGTGGACGGTGAACTTCCTAGGTACTGCGTCGTATCCAATCATTGTCGGAGGAAAAGTTTTCGCCATTGACGCGGGAAATGGCACGGTTCCCTCTACTCTGTATGCCCTGGACGCAAATACCGGCGCAACCCTGTGGGGCCAACCGGCGCCCTCCGGTTCCGGAGGGTGGCTGGGCTTCGCCTATGAGAACGGGGGACTGTTCGGCGCGACCGAGGAAACTCCAGGCTTCCAATCGGGCGCCATGTATGGATTCGCGGCCAGCGACGGGCATCAGCTGTGGAGTACCACTCTGGCTGGACAATATCTTTTCAGCTCAGCCTCCACAGCTCGAAATGGAATGGTATACACCGCCGGAGCTGGCACCGGCGGCACGTTATATGGGGTGAAGGAGAGCAACGGACAGGTAGTCTGGACGGCCGAAGTGGAAAACGGAGATTCGTCCGCTCCAGCGGTTACCGATAACGGTGTCTATGTCTCTTACGCCTGTCCCCAGACTTATCGCTTTGATCCAAAGACTGGGCAGCAGATCTGGCACTACAGCGGACAGTGCGAGGGCGGCGGCGGAGACAGCGCGGCAGTTTACAACGGCCTGGTATTTGTGCGCGACCTCTACGACTTTCCGACCGACGGCATCGCGCTGAGCGTGGCCAACGGTTCGTTGTTAGGTGGCGCGAACAGCGCCTACTCTCCGGCTTTCGCGGACGGTTATGCCGTGCTCACTGAATCGGGTTCTCTGACTGCAGTGAAGGTCAACAACGGAAAGGTGCGCTGGACGGTGAATGCGAGTGGCGAGAACTTTTCCTGTGCGCCCCTTATTGTCAACGATGTCGTGTACGTGGGAACCAGCATCGGGAACCTTGAAGCCTATTCCGGTGAGACCGGAAAACAACTCTATTCGACGAATCTCGCACAGCCGATCTTGTGCAATGAATACTTTGAGGATCCATTGGCCGGCATGAGCGCCGGTGAAGGACTGCTGGTGGTTCCGGCGGGAAACACACTGGTGGCCCTGCAATAGAGCATCTGCGATAATGATGCTGTTGGCAGCTGGACCGGACGGTCGCTTTCGCCGCTTTCGGGCGGCGCGAGAGGAAAGTCCGAACTCCGCAGAGCAGTGTGCCGGATAACGTCCGGGAGGCCGGGTTCAAACCCCGGTTTACGGCTAGTGCCACAGAAAACATACCGCCTGGTGCATCTTCGGATGCGCGGGGTAAGGGTGAAAAGGTGCGGTAAGAGCGCACCGCCGCCGCAGTAATGCGGCGGGCAGGGCAAACCCCACACGGAGCAAGACCAAATAGGGAGGGAATCTCGGGTTCGCCTGGGATACGTGCCGGCTCGGCGCGTTCAAACCTCCGGGTAGGTCGCTAGAGCCGCGCAGTAATGCGCGGCCCAGAGGAATGACCGTCCTGCGGGAGCAATCCCGCAGACAAAATTCGGCTTACAGGTCCGGCTGCCACAAGTTGTTATTTTCAACCACCTGCAGAATACCGGATCCCGTTGCGACGCCCTTGCGCGGCACAACGGGCAATCCGCGTTTATCAGGACTCAGCCCCACGAGAAAATCCACCCTGGTTGTTATCTGGATTCGTTGGGCGCTATGCATGGCAGCGAGTGTCAGGAAAGTGCACACTCTAGATGCTACCGCATGGCGGTAGTGTCCTAATCTGTTTTGAAATTAGGACAGTACCCGCATGGCACTGCTGGTGCACTACCAACCAACTTCTGCTACCATGGCGATTCGATGAGGTGGCCATGCCGCAATATGTGATCGAGCGGGAAATCCCGGGCGCGAGCAATTTGTCGGATGCGGAACTGCAGGCAATCGCCAGGAAATCGGTGGGCGTGCTGAAGGAGATGGGGCCGGAGATCAAGTGGCTGCACAGCTACGTCGCGGGCGATAAATTTTATTGTGTGTACCTTGCGCCGGACGAGGAAACGGTTCGCGAACATGCCCGCCGCGGAGGTTTTCCGGCGAATCGGGTCTCGGCCGTGCGACGCCTGATTGATCCCGAGACCGGCAGGTTAATTGGCAACGGGTAGACTAAGCGGAGTTTCTGGCTCCGAAGACCTGGCTCTCACGCTGGCGTTCAGCGCCTCATGGATCGCCTGTTCGACCGGCATCGCCCAGCCTTCCATCCACGCCGCCAGACCCGCGGCATTGCCAAGGGTTCGGCGGGCGAATTCCAAGGCCTTCTCCAATCTTGGTTGCTCGGTCGAGCGTGAGCGGCGCGCCCAATCGCTGGCGAAGCGCGGCGGCAGCTCCTGCCAGGTGCAGCGATTGCTGCGGCGTTCGATTGCGCCGCAGCACTTACGGCAAGACATTCGAGCGCCCTCGCGATACCGCGTTTGTGACCCAATTCCTGGAACATCTGGATGCTTTCCCCGTACAGACGACGCGCCTCGGCATTGTTCCCCTGATCGCAGCTTAGACCTGCTAAATCGGAGAGGGCGCTGGCAATTCCCCAGCCATCGCGCAGTTCGCGGAATGCCGCCAGACTCTGTTCGCAAAATGAGCGCGCGGCGGCCAAGTCCGCTTTTTCCCGCGCAACGTCGCCCTGGTAATTCAGTGTCCAGGCGACACCGGCGCCATCTCCGGCCTTGCGGAACATCGCCAGGCATTCGTCGTAAAGCGAGGATGCGCGCGCATATTCGCCTTGCAACTTGGTCACGTTGGCGAGGTTGCTGAGGGCGCGGGCGATGTCGGCTGGAATCGCCCATGTTCTTCCATATCGCGACACATCGCTCGAAGAGCAAGGATGCATCGGCGAAGTTCGCCACGATCGCGGGCGTTGACGGCCAACGCGTTCAGCGCGACCGCAACGCCGCGGTTATCGTTGAGCTCGAGACAGGTCTCGAGGCTCTCTTCGAACAGTTGTTGCGCGGAAGCATAATCGCCCTGCTCGCCCGCCAGAACCGCGGCAGCGAAAGCAGGCGCGCGCGCAGTTTCGGACGCGCCGCGGCTCCTTCCAGGGCGAGCAGCCTGGCGATGGCGTCACGGCCCTCCGTAAGATGTTCCCGCGTCTCCCAGAAGCGAAACAGGGCGGCGCCGAGGCGGAGGCCCCATTCGGCATCCCCAGTCTTGATCAGATAATCGAGCGCCAAGCGGAAGTTATCGTGCTCGATCTCAAAACGGTCGAGCCATTCGGGATGAGCGACCACGTCTTCGGCACCTTCTTCGGCCAGCACGAGGTAATAAGCGGCATGGGCGCGGCGTGCAGCCGATTCATCGTTGCTCTCGGCGAGGCGTTCGAGCGCATACTCGCGGATGGTGGAGAGCATGAAGAATCGCGTTTCCGCATCGACTTGTTCCACCTGCTGCGCCAGACTCTTGTCCACCATGGAAGCCATGCCGTCGAGCATGTCGAGGCCCAGATCGCCCTTGGTATCGCAGACGGCCTCCACCGCCTTCGAGCGTGCAGCCACCGGTAAACACGGAAAGCCTGCGGAAGAGAGTTTGTTCCGCGGCATTGAGCAAGCCGTAACTCCAGTCGACGGTGCTGCGAAGAGTTTGTTGGCGGGTGGGCAGATCGCGGGCGCCGCCGGTCAACAGGTTCAGTCGGCTTTCGAGGCGCGCCAGCATGGCGGAGCGGCGAAAGCAGCTTGATGCGCGCCGCCGCCAGTTCGATGGCCAGAGGGCAGGCCGTCAAGGCGAGCGCAGATGGCCGCCACCGCGGGTGCGTTTTCCCGGGTCAGCGCGAATTCGCGCTTTACCGCCTGCGCGCGTTCCACAAAAAGCGCGACCGCCGGAAGGCGCGAAAGCACTTCCAGGGGCGGGATGGATTTGAGATCGGGCAGCGCAAGCGGTGGCACAGGGAATTCGTGTTCGCCATAGACGTGAAGCGGCGACTGGCTTGTGACCACGACCTTGAGCTTCGGGCTGGTGGTGAGCAGCTGCGCTATCACCGGCGCGGCGGAGACCAGGTGCTCGAAATTGTCGAGCAAGAGAAGCATCGGCTGGTCCAGACCGCTCACGTACTCTTTCAAGCTTTCCTGCGGCGACTGATTCCCGGTTTCGCGCACCCCCAAGGCTTGCGCAATAGTGGAAGGGATCAAACCAGGATCGCTCACTGCCGACAGAGGAACGAAGCAAACGCCCCCTGGAAACTCGGCTGAGGCATCGGTCGCCACCTGCAAGGCCAGTCGCGTCTTCCCGATGCCACCCGGACCGGTGAGGGTCACGAGTTGCACGTCCTCGCGGCTCAAGAGCTGGCGGAGAGCAGCCGCTTCGTGTTCGCGTCCGATGAATGCGGTGCGTTGCACCGGCAGGTTGTTGGGACGAGACTGCTGCGAAGCGTGCGCGGACGCCTCGGCGAGACGGTCGCGCACGGCGGCGAGGTCACGAGCCAAGTCCTGGGTGGAGGCATAGCGCTTCCTGGGGTCCTTGGCAAGGCAGCGCTCCACAATCCAAAGGAAGGGAGGCAGGCGCTTGCAGCATCCTGGAACCGAGACGCTCCGGCTCATCGCGAAGGATCGCGGCCGTGGTCTCCGCATGAGTCTTTTTCCGGAATGCAGGAAATCCAGTGACCATCTCGTAGAGCACCGACCCGAAAGAAAACTGGTCAGAACGAAAATCAACTTCGCCGCCAGTCGCTTGCTCCGGTGACATGTAGCCGACCGTGCCCATCACCGTTCCGTGCTTGGTGATGGAGGTCGAAGCATCCGAATCCGGGGTAGGTTTGACCCGCGAGCAGTTTCGCCAGGCCGAAATCCAGAATCTTGGCGGTACCGTCACCAGAGACCATCAGATTCTCCGGCTTCAAATCGCGATGAACGATTCCAATTGCGTGCGCTTTGGCGAGAGCGTCGGCAACCTGCGCGGCGATGGCGACAGCTTTGCGGAATGGAATTGGGCCAGAGGCCAACAATTCCCGCACCGTCTCCCCAGTAACCAGTTCCATGGCGATGTAGTGGGTTCCGTTCACGTGACCAAGTTCATAAATCGTGACGATGTTGGGATGATTGAGCGCGCAGGCGGAGCGGGCTTCCTGCTCAAAGCGCGATAAAGCTTCCGGTTGGGAACACCAGCTCGAGCGAAAGAGTCTTGATGGCGACTTCGCGTTCGAGGCGAGTGTCCCTGGCGCGATAAACCTCGCCCATGCCGCCGGCGCCCAATCGCTCGAGAATCTCGTAGCTGCCGAAGCGCGTACCCGGCAACAAGGCGGACGGCACTGATGACGGAGTTTCCGGCGGGTTCATGGACCTCGCTCTGCGCAGCTATCGCCGTGCCAAAGATGACTGCTGCCGCTGCGTGATTTGCTTGGAATTTTGACTCGCCGCCACGAACACCGCCGGAGCAGCACCCCTGAGTGCGTTTATAATACCCCAGATCGCAGGAGATGATTGATGGATGTTCGATCGTTGCAGCGCCCGCTGAAAGACCAGTACCGGCAAGATCCGACGAGTTCCCGAATCACGCTGACCGCGCGCGGCAGTCAGACCGACGCGCCCATCGCCTGCTCGGTCGACTTGGGGAGGGCAATCTACAATGCGCAAGCGCACCAAGGCGTTGGCGGAGCGGGTACCGGAGCCTGCTCCGGAGACCTGCTGTTGGGTGCGCTGGCCGCCTGCGCTCAGATCACTTGCCAAATGGTGGCCGCTGCGATGGGAATACCTACCGAGGGCATTGATGTCACGGTCGAGGGCGATCTTGACCTGCAAGGGACGCTGGGAATATCCAAAGAGGCGCCGGTCGGATTTCAGTGCATCCGAGTCATTTTCGACGTCCGCGCTCCGCAGGCAACGGAGGAGCAGCTAAGTGCGTTGCGGGCGAAAACGGAACAGTATTGCGTAGTGATGCAAACCTTGCAGCGTCCACCGAAGATTGATCACACATGGGCGCAGCGGTGATCGACGAATATCCAGAGTTGGGTCGTAACTGTCAGTATCTTCGGTGGCTTTTGGGATGCTGCCGTCCCGCATCGCGATTGGGAATTTGGCTTGCGGAACGGGGCACGACACTTGTGACGCCGGCGTGACGCAAAAACTGCCAACAGTGACAAGGGTGACATCCTTGACGCTTCGTGGCGATTGATTTTCAAATGAGTTGTCTGTTTGCAATGCGGCTAGGCGAATTCGGCTTATCGGATGCCACAAAGATTCACAAGCGCGTTTATCGTTCCTAAATTCTGTGAACTGCCACGAGGCCAGCGCGATCGACCTTAGCTGTATTGGCCATATAGTGCCCGATATAATTCCAGCATGTACACGCCTCAGGCTGGAATCTTTGCTCTTGGAACGTCCTCTCATACGTACCTCGAGTTCGACATTCTGGACGCGAAGAAACGCAAAGAGTTCGCCTCAACAATCTCCGCTATTCGTGAACCACGGACCACCACGGGAGGAGTGAACTTCGTCATCGGCTTTCGGCCTGAGCTCTGGCGCGATATTGCTCCCGACGACGCTCCGCCCGGCATCGAGGGATTTAACAAAGACATCCTAGGCACCAAAGGATTCGTTATGCCAGCCACGCAACATGATGCGGTGGTATGGCTGTCCGGCAGTGCTTATGACGTCGTCTTCGATATGGCCCGCTCGGTCATCCAGGACCTCGCCGGCCAAGCCTCGCTCGGGGAAGAAACCTCGAGTTGGTCTTACCGGCACGATCGCGACCTTACCGGCTTCATCGATGGCTCGGAGAATCCGACGCTGCTCGACGCTCCCATCGCAGCTCTCTTGCCCGAGGGAGTTCCCGGTGCTGCCGGCACTGTCTTGTTGCTTCAAAAGTGGAAGCACAAGACGGCTGAGTGGGAAGCTTTACGGATCCATCAGCAGGAACTCATCATGGGACGCACCAAGCCCGACAGCATTGAACTCGAGAACAAGCCACCGGACTCGCATGTCGCTCGTACGGATCAGGACGAGTTTGGGAACATCTTTCGCCGCAACATGCCCTACGGAAGCGTTGACAACCATGGCACCATGTTTGTTGGATTCAGCGCTGACCAGAAGCGGCTTTCCAAAATGCTCGATAGCATGGCGGGTCTAATCACCGGCAAGCGCGATGCGCTCACCCACTTTACCCAACCGTTGACGGGCTCCTATTATTTCGTGCCTTCCGTCGAGAGTCTGCGGGGTTTACGGTAAACAGTTGTCAAAAGAAACCAGCCGCTGGGACTAGACCAATCGAATCTACTTTCTGCGCCGTTGATGCGGCGTTAGCTGCCTCGTACACTTGCCTGGCTGGCCAACCCTACTGCACCACTTTCATCCCATTGAGCAACACCACCAGGAACTCTCTCGGCAACTCTACGTCACGCTTGTCCGCAGTGAAGTATGTGCGAACCGCAGAGTCCGTTGAGAGCTGGAGCTTCATAATTGCGACTGTTGATGTGGAAGATAAAGGTGTACCCGGAACCCAATTTAGGGTTCGTTGATCTCCAATATCAAGAGAAGGGTTATTTCGCAGAGTGGCGGCTCGAATGTCCTCCACCGCTTCACCTTGAGTCGTGATACCGCGTAAGAATTGCGCCATCTCATACTCATCTTTAGGACCGATAGCGGCGAAGCCGGTTTGTTTGAAATCCGACAGCGCCAGCACTCCAAACACCGGCGCATCCAGCGCCCCCTGCCCGCCTTTCCACTCCGCGTGTTGCACCGCGAATGCCAATATCGCAGGATGCTCTGCTCCATGAAACGCGCTCACTTGGGTGACAGTTCCGGTTAAGGTAGCGTGCGCTGGAATGATTACCTTGCCATCTTTGCCATGCACCGCCGAGAAGACGTCCAGTTTTATGGTATCTCCGCGCTTCGCTTTCTCAGACGAAAGACTGCTCTTCAATGTTGCAGGGATGCGCAGGCCCGAAGGTAGTTTCGGACCGCTCTGGTCCTGCCCCGTAGCAGAAAGTGCAGAAATCAAGAGCACGACACGTACAAGGATTTGGCAGCGTCGCATTAAGCCCCCCTTACGGTGACGTATGGCCACCGGGCGCGCCTATTTTAGCTTGTCCAAGCCGGAGTAAGTCTTTATTTTGTTGCCCATAGAAAGAATTCGGATTTACCTCACATCTGCGTCTATCCTGAATGAATGTCGAGTGTTGTTTCAAGTTCTGCTGCCAGCTCCCGACGAAGCGACCGGATCGCTGGTTGCCTGGTGGGGCTCGCGGCGGGTGACGCACTCGGCGCGCCTCTCGAATTTCTGCGGCGCCCCGAGATTCGCCAGCTTTACCCTCAAGGCCTTCGAGACATGATCGGCTCCAGCCTATGGAAAAGGGGTGAGTACACCGACGATACTCAAATGGCTCTGCTAATCGCCGAATCGCTCCTTGAGAAGAACGGGTTCGTGGCATCCCATCTGGCGCAACGCTTCGAGGTATGGATGCGGACCGCGAAAGATGTTGGGAATCAGACACGAAACGTAATCCGTATGTCAGGTTATGTTGATTACCCGGAGAATTGTTCGCTGCTTTACCGTGCGAATCATCCCGATGCAAGCGCCGGCAATGGCGCACTCATGCGGTGCGCTCCGGTGGCGCTGTTTTACTTGAACGCTCCTGATCAACTGGTCGAGATTTCCCGTTCCAGTGCCCGCATGACTCACCACGATCCAAAGGCGGAGTCTTCATGCGTGATTCTCAATTTATGGATCCGATCGGCTATATGTGACGGAGAACGGGATGGCCGCGCGGAGGCGCTTGCATTACTAAACAAGGTCGAGAGTCCCATCTGGCAGCGGCTAGCACGAATCGAGAACTACGAAGAAGACCACATCGTGAGCTCGGGTTACACCGTCCATACCTTGGAAGCAGCGGCCTGGAGTTTCCTCACGACGGAATCGTATGAAGAGGCGGTAATCCGCGCTGCCAACCTGGGTGACGATGCCGACACCGTGGCAGCGGTGTCCGGCGCTCTTGCCGGCGCGTATTACGGATACGCCGCAATCCCAGAAAGATGGCGGAGCCAACTTCAGGACGAGGTTAAGATTCGCGACATCGCACTGGCGTTGGGCAGGCATGCAGATGCGGCTTTAGGTTAACCGGTCTTATTTCAAGAGGTTCATTCGCGGCTCGGTATACACTCCATGCGACAGCAGTCGTCTTGACAGTAGTCGTTATAACGAATACTATTGTGAAGAATGAAAACCAATAACGAGTCAGGCAAAGTTATGCGGCGCATCGGTAGTCCCGAGGAGGCGGCATTTCTGGAGCTCATGCGGACGACCGACATGCTGTCTCGGGGGATGGTCGGCATTCTCAAGAGCGAAGCCCTCTCCCCAACCCAGTACAACGTGCTCCGCATCCTGCGTGGCGCACTCGAGGGACTGCCCTGTGGAGAAATCGCCAGCCGAATGATTACTAGAGATCCCGATGTCACTCGCCTGCTCGACCGGCTCGAAAAGCGCAAGCTGATCGCGCGCTGCCGCGAGACCAAAGACCGGAGAACGGTGATGGTCCGCATAACACCGGAGGGCCTTAAGGTCCTGGCTAGCCTCGATGAGCCGGTACAGGCTGGCCATCGCAAACAATTAGGCCACCTGGGGCGCGAGCGCCTGCGCGCCTTGGCTGACCTTTTGCAGGTCGCGCGCAGCCAAGTGATTTGATTTATTGACTTTAACAGTCGTTGCAACGATTATCGGTATAACGCATCAAATCTCCTGAAGAGGAAAGGAAAGCTACTATGAGCGCATTGGCAACTCCGCAAACTGCAGTCTCAACCTGGAACATCGACCCGGTCCACACCGCGGCCGAGTTCAAAGTCAGGCACATGATGGTCTCCAACGTGAAGGGACACTTCACAGCCGTCAAAGGCGTCCTGACGCTGGATACGAATGCCATAACCAACTCCCGCGTGGAGGCCACGATCGATGCGGCTTCCATCAACACTCGCGATCCTCAGCGTGACACGCATCTCAAGAGCGCGGACTTTTTCGACGTGGAGAAGTTTCCCACACTGGCCTTCAAGTCAACGCAAATCGATCGCGTTAGTGATGGAGAACTGGCGGTGGCCGGTGACTTAACGATTCATGGCGTCACCCGCAACGTGGTATTCACGGTGGAAGGCCCGACGCCGCCATCCAAAGATCCCTGGGGAAACACCCGTATGGGACTGTCGGCGACCACGAAGATCAACCGCAAAGACTTTGGCCTGACCTACAACGCGGCGCTCGAGACCGGTGGCATTCTCATCGGCGAAGAGATCGCCATCACTTTGGAAGTCGAGTTCGTAAAAGCCTAAATCAGATGCCACGCAGCCAACCCGAAACCGCTGCGTGGCGCAGAGAAGAGGAAGAAGTTATGTCACTCCGACCAGTGAAACAGATCATTCAACCCAAGCCGACGATCGAAGGCGCCGGCGTAAAGCTACAGCGCGCTTTTGGTTTCGGCAAGACCAAGGAATTCGATCCATTCTTGTTGCTGGATGATTTCCGTAACGACAAGCCGGAAGATTATCTCGCGGGATTTCCCTGGCATCCGCATCGCGGGATCGAGACCATCACGTATGTGCTTGCCGGCTCGGTCGAGCACGGCGACAGCCTCGGCAACAAGGGCAAGATGACTGCGGGCGATGTGCAATGGATGACTGCCGGCAGCGGCATTATGCACCAGGAAATGCCCAAAGGTGACAAGCTCGGCCATATGCACGGCTTTCAGCTGTGGGCGAACCTGCCGTCGGCGTTAAAGATGACCGATCCGCGCTACCAGGATATTCCGTCCAGCGCCATCCCGGAGGTCACCGACGATGACGGTACCCGCGTCCGCGTAGTCTGCGGAGAATTCTGGGGTAAGAAGGGTCCAGTAGAAGGCGTAGCCGCTGATCCGAATTATCTCGACATCTCCGTTCCACCCGCACAGAAGAAGCGGCTCAAGGTCGAGACTACACGGAATGCCTTTGCCTACGTCTTCGCGGGCTCGGGGACGTTCCGCGATTCGTCGGATCCCCGTGCGGTCTTGACTGAATCAGCCGCTGACTCTAACGCGCCGGCCAAGTACGATGTCAGCAATCACTCGCTGGTACTGTTCGACCGTGGCGATGAAATCGTAGTGCAGGCTGGCGATGAGGGCATCCGGTTCTTACTGGTTTCGGGCAAGCCGATCGAGGAACCGGTGGCGTGGTACGGGCCGATTGTGATGAACACGCAGGAACAGCTTCGCCAGGCTGTTTCTGAGCTACAGAGCGGCAGCTTCATCAAGCACCGCTAAATCATTGAAAGACCGTAAAACCAAAGATTCTTGCGTCTCGCCTATTCCCTTGACAGGGCGGGTTACGGGACGCAAGAATCACCATAACTCTAAGTAAATGAACGGTAACTCTCTCGACCGTGCCGGACGCGCATGCAGCCAAGGTGGCAGAGAGTCTCAAACATGACAAACACAGGGACATCCGCGCAGCCAGCCGCCGTGGCAACCGCACTTATCATTTCTGACGATGAGGCCACCGTCCGGCAACTGACCGAGGGTATGCGTCAGTTCGCGATTTCGGCCGAGGTATGCCGGGACGCTGGCATCGCCTTACAGTCGCTGGGACGGCGGCACTTCGAGGCCGTGGTGGTTGACCTGAAAATGTACCAAGCCAAAGAGATCATGGAGCGGGTGCATCTTGCCCCTTCCAACCAGACGGCGACAACTTTTGCCATCACCGAAGGACCCGGAGCGGCGTCGGTGTTCAGCGCGGGCGCGAATTTTGTCTTGGAGAGACCGGTTTCGGAGGAATCCCTGAGCCGCAGTTTAAGGGCGGCGTATGGAATCATCATGCGCGAGCGCCGCCGCTACTTTCGTTGCCCGGTGGCGATTCCGGTAGTGGTGCGAAATCCAGAAGGCCGGGAAACTCAATACGAGACCATTAATATCAGCGAAAGTGGCATCGCCATTCGTATTCCTGCCCATGTGAACTCCGGGACGGAAGTTGGGGTGCGGTTCCGCCTTCCCCAGAATCAAACCCGGTTCGTGGTCCAGTCGAAGATTTGCTGGAGCGACGGAACTGGCCGTACTGGCCTCCAGTTCTTGAATCTGCCGTTGCCGCAAAAGTCTGAACTTCAGGGATGGCTGGCCCACCGCTTGGAAGAAGTGTTGCCCGAGGCGGTAGCCAACAAGTTCCAGAAAAACGCCCAGTCGTAGTCTTAAGTCCCTTATCGGCCCGCCTGCTATCGAATCCTCTGGTCACATCGTCTAAGTGTCCAGTCTTAGCCAAATCGCAAACAGGGCAGGAGGTCAACTCCCGTGAAACAAATACGGATTTGCTTGCGGATGGCGGTGCTCATTTTTTCTACGGTCGCTTTCACGCAGGGAGCAAAGAGCACCATCTCGAGCGCGCCGCAGGCGCAACCGTCGCTGCCTACGCCAACCATGGCTTCAACCGTCGACCGCGAGATCAGCACTGTCGAAAAGCAAATTGTGGATGTTGCCGAAGCCATGCCGGAGGATAAATATAACTTCTCGCCTGAGAATCTGAGGATTCCCGGCGACGACTACAAGGGTGTGCGCACGTTTGCTATGCAGGTCAAGCATGTCGCCGCGTCTAACTATGCAATATGGTGGCGGCTGACCGGAGAAAAGTTCCCGGAAGACTTTAAGGGCGGGAACGGTCCTGAATCCCTGAAGACCAAGGCCGACATCATTCAATTTCTGAAGGATTCTTTTGCCCTGGCCACAGGGCCGCGGCTACATTGACTTATGAAAACATGTTGCAGGCCCCCGAGGGCAGCAAATCGACCCGCCTGCGCTTGGCCATATTTGGCGTGGAACATGCCTACGACCACTATGGACAGATGGTGGAGTATTTGCGAATGAACGGCATCGTACCGCCCGCCAGCCGGGCAAAGTCAGACTGACACGAGTCAAACAAGTTGAGGAGAGTCACTCCAAAGATCCCCTCTCTTTTGGGTTGACATCTTACCCGGATATTTGTAAGCTCGGGTTATATGTCTACCCAAGGAACAGAAGATAGGCTGGAACTGCTGCAAGGCACCTTGGACCTGCTGATCTTGCGCACCTTGATTTTTGGATCGCAGCATGGCCAAGGCATCGCGCGCGCCATCCAGCAGACGTCCGATGAAGAGCTCCTGGTGGAACACGGAGCCCTCTATCCTGCGCTCCAACGGCTTGAGGAGCGCGGCTGGATTTCTGCGAAATGGGGAATCTCCACCAATAACCGCAAGGCCCGCTTTTATTCGCTGACCTCTGCCGGTCGCAAACAACTGGGAAAGGAAACCGCCAAGTGGAAGCGAACCGCGGCGGCGATCGGACGCATTCTCGGGCCTGAGGAGACTTAGGATATGTTTCGACGCAAGCGCAAAGCAGGCGACTTCAGCGCTGAAATCGAAGCCCACATCGAGCTGGAGACAGAACGCCTACAGGAGCAGGGGCTCAGTCATGAAGATGCCCGGACCGCAGCCCGCCGGGCATTTGGCAACGTGACGCGGGCTCAGGAGCACTTTTACGAATCCGGTCGCTGGCTCTGGTGGGACCACTTCTGGCAAGACCTGCGCCACGGTTCGCGTATGTTGCGCAAAAAACCCACATTCGGGATCGTGGCCGTGCTGACTCTGGCTCTGGGCGTTGGAGCCAACACGGCGATTTTCAGTATCGTGAATGCCGTCCTGCTGCGCTCTCTCCCGTACCGCGAGCCTGACCGTTTGGTGCGAATCTTCTATAACGAGCCAGGATTGGGATTGCGGGACGTTGCATTTTCCAAGCCAGAACTGGACGACCTCAGCGATCGAGCCGGCGTATTTGAAGACGTGAGCGCCATCGCCGGCGGTAGTGTGAACTTGACTGGCGCCAAACAGCCGGAGCGTCTCGAGTTCGTCCTCACCAGTTTCAGCTACTTTCCTATGCTGGGTGCGACCCCCCAAATTGGACGGCTGTATGGGCCGCAGGACTTCGCGCCCGGTTTCTCGCCCGCCATCGTAATTAGCGATGCTCTGTGGCGCCGCGAGTTTGGCGCTGATCCCAATGTTCTCGGCCGCACCATCCGACTGGACAACGATCCATGCACGATTGTCGGTGTTCTTCCTCCTGGATTTCGACATCCTGGGCCGACGATTTCCAGCGACGTGGATCTCTGGTCTGCCGCCGGATTCAGCGCCGATCCTTTCCCCAAGCCAATTCGTGGCAACCGTCAGTTGAATGCCGGGACAATCGGACGCCTCAAACCCGGCCTGAGGCTGGGGCAAGCTCAGGCTCGGCTCACTACCATGGCTACGCAATTGCGGCAGGATTTTCCATCAGACTACTCCGCGCAGGCACGATGGACAATTGAGATTCAACCCTTGCAGGAAACTTTGGTGGGTAATGTTCGACCCATGCTGCTGGTGTTACTGGGCGCAGTCATCCTGGTCGTTTTCATTGTGTCGTTGAACATCGCCAATCTTCTATTGGCGCGCGCTTCGGGCCGGGAACAAGAGATGGCCGTGCGGTCTGCGCTGGGGGCGAGCCACGGCCGGATGATTCGCCAGATGTTGACCGAGTCCACGCTTCTTTCCGCGATCGGTGGGGTCGCAGGAGTCATGACCGCGGTCGCGACCCTCAGGTTCGTTCTACGTTTTGTACCATCGAACATTCCCCGCCTCAGCGAGGTAAGAATCGATTGGGTGGTGCTGGGGTTTGCACTGCTCATTTCGATTCTTACCGGCTTGCTTTTTGGGCTCGCCCCGGCACTGCACTCAGCAAGAGTCGCTCTCTCCTCGGCGATTCGCGAAGGCGGTCGTGGTTCCGGCTACAGCACCAGGACCGGTCGCCTGCGTGATGTTCTCATCGTCTCTGAACTGGCATTCGCTGTCGTGCTGATGGTGGGAGCCGGGTTGCTGCTGCGTACTTTCCGCGACCTGCTACGGGAAAACCCGGGGTTCAATCCGACCCAGGTAATTGCCGCGAACACTTGGCTGCCGGTTCCGGATGATCCGAAGGAGGATCCGTACCAGGGCATCGCTCCCAAAGCTACTTTTGATCGTGAGGTGCTGCGGCGCATGAATGCGATCCCGGGAGTCGAACTCGCTGCCATCACTTCAGATCTACCTACCAGCAATTACAGCCTCAACGATCCTCTGGGGAACGACACCTTAGTGATTGAAGATCGTCCGTTCAAGTCCTCACAGGACCTGCGCGCCGAAAGAATTCGGGTGAGCCCCGGTTATTTCAAAGTGATGCAGTCGCCGCTGGTGCGGGGCCGCTTTTTCGCCGAGGGCGATGAAGACGGCAAACAGCCCGTTGCCATCATTGATGAAACCACGGCTCGTAAGTATTGGCCAACTCGTGATCCGCTGGGCCGCCGCGTTCGGTTCGGACAGGACCCCACCCGGCCGTGGATGACTGTCGTGGGCATCGTTAAGGACATCAAGAGTGACGGTCTCGACATCGACGGCGTTCCTCACATCTATGTTTCGATCTATCAAAACCCTAACCGGGGGCTTAGCGTTGTTTTGCGGACGTCTTTGCCCGCAGCCGCTCTCGATCCGCAGATTCGACACGAAATCCAGAGCATTGATCCAGGCCTGCCTGTTTTCAATGTTGCTTCGATGAATGACGTGCTTGATCGATCCCTCGCGTCGCGCCGTTTCTCTGCCCAATTAGTGGGTGGATTTGCCGGACTGGCGCTGCTTCTGGCCTCTATCGGAATTTATGGTTTGCTGGCCTACATGGTCAGCCAGAGATCGCGCGAGATCGGCCTTCGCATGGCCTTAGGAGCGCAGCGAGCCAACATTCTCAAACTAATTCTGCGGAAGGGGATTGTCCTGGCCGGTGTCGGAGTCATGGCTGGGATGATCCTATCCGCATGGACTGCCTCCATGATGGCCAGTCTGCTTTACGGTGTGCGACCGCATGATCCGGCTGTGTTTTTGGCGGTGCCTTTGCTTTTGTTCGCGGTTGCTGTGCTGGCCAGCTATTTCCCCGCCCGGAGAGCGACGAAGGTGGACCCTGTGGTTGCACTTCGCGAAGGATGATTTCGCCCTGTTTACAGCCCGTTGATCGGTCGATGGGCCTGAGGAGACTTAGGTTATGTTTCGACGCAAGCGCAAGCCGAGCGATTTCAACGCTGAAATCGATGCCCACATAGAGCTCGAGACAGAACGCCTCCAGCAAGAGGGGCTCAGCTATGAACATGCCCGAACAGCAGCTTGCCGGGCCTTCGGCAATGCGACGCTATCCCAGGAGCGCTTCTACGAATCTGGCCGCTGGCTCTGGTGGGACCACCTCTGGCAAGACCTGCGCCACGGTTCCCGCGTGCTGCGCAAGAAGCCAACATTCACCATCGTGGCCGTCTTGACGCTGGCCTTGGGCGTGGGAGCCAACACGGCCATTTTCAGCATCGTGAATGCCGTGTTGCTGCGTTCTCTGCCCTACCGCGATCCCGATCGTTTGGTAAGAATCTACTTTAACGAGCCCGGCGTAGGATTGCGGGACGTTGCGTTTTCCAAGCCCGAAATGGATGACTTGCAGACGCGAGCCGGCGTATTTGAAGATGTGACCCCGATCTTCGAGGGTAGCGAGAATTTGACCGGCGCCAAACAGCCCGAGCGTCTCGAGGCGGTCAATGCCAGTTTTAGCTACTTTTCCATGCTGGGTGTGACCCCGCAAATTGGACGGTTGTTTGGTCCGCAGGACTTCGTGCCCGGTTTCGCTTCAGTGGCCGTGATCAGCGATGGACTGTGGCGCCGTGCCTATGGCGCCGATCCGAATGTTGTCGGCCGCACCCTCCTGCTCGACACCGATCCCTTTACAATCATCGGGGTCCTGCCACGCGGATTTCGCCATCCTGGACCGACAGTTTCCGGCGACGTGGACGTGTTTGGCGCCGGCGGATTCAGCGGAGATCCCTTTCCCCCGCCAATACGTGGTAACCGGGTTTTAGGATCTGGAGTCGGACGACTTAAGCCGGGCCTGACACTGGCGCAAGCGCAGGCGCGGCTCACTGCCATGGCCCACGAATTGCGCCACGACTTTCCCACCGATTACCCGCCGCAGGCGCAATGGACAATTGAGATTCACCCATTGCAAGGAACTTTGGTGGGCAATGTTCGGCCCATGCTGCTGGTGTTACTGGGTGCGGTAATCCTGATCGTTTTCATCGTATCGTTGAACATTGCCAATCTTATGTTGGCGCGCGCTTCGGGACGACAACAAGAGGTGGCGGTGCGGTTAGCGCTGGGGGCGAGCCGCGGCCGCGTGGTGCGCCAGATGCTGACCGAGTCCATGCTGCTGTCGCTCATCGGCGGTGCCGCGGGAATCGCAACCGCGGTTGGTACTTTGGGTTTCATCCTGCGCTTTGTGCCATCGAACGTTCCCCGGCTGAACGAAGTACGAATCGACTGGGTGGTGCTGGCCTTCGCTCTGTTGATTTCCATTCTTACCGGCTTAGTGTTTGGACTTGCTCCAGCGCTTCATTCGGCAAAAGTCACTCTCTCCTCGGCCATTCGTGAAGGCGGTCGAGGGTCCGGCTACAGCACTAAGACCGGCCGATTGCGGGATGTTCTAATCGTCTCGGAACTGGCATTTGCCGTCATGCTGATGGTGGGAGCCGGCTTGCTGCTGCGTACGCTGCGGGATCTGTTGCAGGAAAATCCAGGCTTTCATCCAACTCAAGTTGTCACGGCAAACACGTGGCTAGGAGTTCCCAACGATCCGAAGACGGATCCGTATCTCGGTATTTCTGGTAAGGTCACCTTTGATCGTGAGTTGCTGCGGCGCATGAAGGCAATGCCGGGAGTAGAACTCGCCGCAATCACCTCATCTCTACCGACCACCAATAGCAACCCCAACGCGGTCGGTGGCTTAAGGATGGAAGGCTTAGCGATTGAAGATAGACCGGTCGAGTCCTCGCAGGATCCGCGCGCCGAGAGAATTCGGATAAGCCCCGATTATTTAAAGGTGTTGCAGGCGACGCTCCTGCGCGGCCGCTCATTCACCGAGGGCGATGAAGACGGCAAACAGCTGGTGGCCATCATTGATGAAAGCACCGCTCGTAAGTATTGGCCGGATCGCGATCCGTTGGGCCGCCGTGTGCGGTTCGGAAATAACCCTACCAAGCCATGGACGACCGTGGTGGGCATTATTAAGGATATCAAGAATGATGGTCTCGACATCGATGGCGTTCCCCACATCTACGTTTCGACCTATCAAGACCCCAGCAAGCAAGTGAGCGTGGTGTTGCGGACATCTCTGCCCGCGACCCTGCTCGAACCACAGATTCGGCATGAAATCCAGAGCATTGATCCCGGCTTGCCCGTGTTTAATGTTTCTTCTATGGACGACATCCTTGATCGGTCACTGGCTTCACGCCGTTTTTCTGCTGACCTGGTGGGCGGATTTGCCGGACTGGCGCTGCTTCTGGCATCCCTCGGAATCTACGGCTTGCTGGCTTATATGGTCAGCCAGAGATCGCGCGAGATCGGCGTTCGTATGGCTCTGGGCGCGCAGCGGGCCAACATTCTCAGAATGATTCTGCAAAAAGGGATGGTTCTTGCGGGCGTCGGCGTCATTGCGGGCGTGGTCCTATCCGCATCCGTTGCGTCAATGATGGCTGGTTTGCTTTACGGTGTGCGCCCGCATGATCCGGCTGTGTTTCTGATGGTGCCTTTGCTTTTATTTGCCGTTGCTATTGTGGCCAGCTATTTTCCGGCCCGGCGCGCAACCAAGGTCGATCCAATGGTTGCGCTTCGCGAGGCTTGAACCGGCCTACTCTGCCGCCCAGTATTGGAGGAATTTCCGATGAAGCGGTCCTCGAAACGGCCTGAAGCAGCAATACTTGCGGTTGCTCTGCTTGCCCTCGTAGCGACGAGTCTCTACAGTCAGGGACAGTCACAGAATCAACCTCCGAGTCCTGCGCGTTCCCGATCCGACGAGGTGTTAGACGCGTGGAACGACATTGGAAACAAACTCGTCGCCATGGCCCAGGATTTTCCCGAAGACAAGTACGATTTCAAGCTGCAGAAAGACGAGCGCACCTTTGCCCAGAATCTTCTCCACGCCGCCGCACTGGATTTCGTCCTGATACGCAGGGTTTCCGGATCAAACCTCGGGCCTGACTTCGGCGAGGGCGACAATCCTTCGCGCGACGTTTTCAAGACCAAGGCCGACGTGGTGAAGTTCGTGCAGGAGGCCGTCGCGGACGGAGCGCAAGTGATTCAACAGCAGGGCGACGCGGGGCTGGACAAAACCTCGAAATTCTTTGGGAATAGGCTCGCCCACAACTCCGCCATCTGGACGGCCGCCATCGAACACAGCGGCGAGCATTACGGTCAGCTGGTGGTCTACTATCGCGCTAACAATCTGGTACCGCCGGACACGCGACGGCACCAGGCGCAAGAATCGCCGCCGCCGACTTCGCAGCGCGCGCCGGGCACTGTGTTTCGCGATTGCCCAGATTGTCCCGAGATGGTGGTGGTCCCGGCTGGCAGCTTCACCATGGGCTCATCAGCCGAGGAAAAATCCTGGGCCGCGAGTCACGGTGGCAGTATGTACGCGGTTGCTGATGAAGCTCCGCAACATCAGGTCTCATTGCCGTCATTCGCCCTGGGCAAGTATGACGTCACTCGTGGCGAATACGCGGCATTTGCGCGGGAGACGGGATACCCGGCCGGCGATGGTTGCGGCCGCGGCCGCGCTATCTTCAAATGGGAGAAGGATCCGAAGTTGACTTGGAAAAATCCCGGCCATGCGCAGACTGACCGTGATCCAGTGGTGTGCGTGAGCTGGCTGGATGCGCGTGCGTATATCGCGTGGTTGAACCACAAGGCGCATGGCGGCGCGGCCTCAGCAAACGGGCCTTATCGGCTGCCCAGCGAAGCGGAGTGGGAATATGCTGCACGCGCCGGAACGACAACTAAGTTCTCCTGGGGCGATGACGACGCTGCCGCTCCTGTCCACGCCTGGTTCAATGCCAACTCCGGCTGCGAAAAAGTGGAAGGTCTTTTTTGCGACCATGGCCAGACCCACCCGGTGGGCGCGAAGCCCCCGAGCGCGTTCGGCCTTTACGACATGGCAGGGAACGTTTGGCAGTGGACCGAGGATTGTTACGACAACAGCTACGCCGGCATTCCCGCCGACGGGCGCGCGAACCAGGCCCCTTCGAGAGACCCCAAGGCGAAGGACGGACAAGGCAATTGCCTCCGAGTTGATCGCGGCGGCTCGTGGATGTTTCCGGCGTGGCTGCTGCGACCGGCCACGCGCGAAAGGAATCCCGCCGACTACCGGGACGCCATCATGGGATTCCGCCTGGCCAGGAAGCTCCCATGAAACGGATCTCGTCTCCCGAATCATCACGTCCTCACATCTCGCGCCGGATACTCCAATGAAACGAAGACGAATTATTTGACCAACAGCAGAGAATCGCTGGAAAACCTGGTGAACCATCTATGAGCCCTGCTTCGAGCGCAGAGCCGCCCTCAGGACAGGGCAAAAAGCAGTACGCCGATGATCTTACTCGCCCCTCGCCCTAGGTTGGGATGACTGCACCCGCCTTTGCGCGATCCCCGCCCAGCGTCTATGATGAATGAGGTTATTCAAGCCATCTAATCAGGAGTCATCCTTATGTCAGCACCCAGCCGAAGGCCGGAGATTCGCCGCCGCCGCACTCGCAAGGAAAAGATCGTCCAGTTGCGTAAACGTCTCGCTGCTGCCACCGCGGAACCCGACCGCAAGCGCATTGAGCAAAAACTGCATCGCCAGGGATTGGTCTCACCCGGAACTCCGCTCATCAAGAGTGCGTGAACGCTCGGCGTAGCTTGGCTCAACTGGCGATGGTTTCGGCAGGTTGTCGCCGGTCTGCAGTGCTGTGCGGCGCAGCCGCAACTTCCGCATAGATTTCTAGAATGCGGCGGGCTGAGGCGTCCCAGGAAAACCTCTTGGCTTGTTCATAGCAGCGTTTCTTCATTTCATCGCGGACCGGTTGGTCGAGCAGCAAATGAAGCAGCGCTCGCATGATCTCAAAGACATTCTCCGGATTCACCAGCACAGCCGCGTTACCCACCACCTCAGGCAGCGACGAGGTATTGGAAGTGACGACTGGAGTGCCGTGCGCCATGGCTTCCAAAGGCGGCAGGCCGAAACCTTCGTACAGTGACGGGAAAACGAAGATCTTGGCGGCATCGTAAAAGACCCGTAGCATTTCGATAGGAATGAAGCCGAGGAAGCGCACATCGTTCTGCACCCCGCTGCGGATCACGGTGCGCCGCAGGTCGGGATGCTTCGAAAGTTCATCGCCGATGATGATCAATTTCAGGTCAGGAAATTTTCCTTCCTTTTCTAATTCCGCTTTCAGGGCCGAGAAAGCTTCGATAATCCTCACCACATTTTTGTGTGGACTAATGCGGCCCGCATATAGCAGGAACGGATACTTGATCAGGTAGCGTTCGGCCAGGACTTGTCGGTCGGCGTCCGTCGCATGTCCGCTTAAGAAGCGCTCGTCGATGGCGTTGTAAACCACTTCAATGTGGGAAGCCGGAATGTCAAAAATGTTCTCGATTTCGCTCTTGGTGAAATTCGAAACGGCAAGAATCCTGCCCGCGCCGCTCAGCACCCTCCGCGTGAAATGCAGATGCAATGATCGCCGCAGGCTGGAGCGCGCGCGGGCGCGGTACAGGTGCTCTAACAAATCGTGTACGGTCATCACATAAGGACAGGGTAAGGTACGAGGCATCCAGTAAAGGTGAGGAATATGGACGAGATCGCACTGCAGCCGCTTGAGAATGGCGCGAAACTCGAAATAACCCTTGGCGCTGGTTCCGTCATCCATCAAAGGAATGGCATGGAAATTCCCCGGCAGCGGGCCGATTTCCTTGACCTTTTGTGGTGAGCCGATCAGAAAATATTGATTGGTATGATCCAAGCGACTGAGGGCGCGAACCACGTTGCGAGTATAGGTGCCCACCCCGAACTCGGTAATCCGCCGGATGTCGATGGCGACCTTCACCAAAGGATTTAACCACAGAGGACACTGGGTTCACAGAGAAATTCTGGTATTTGTAATCTAAGGATGGTGTGGATAAAGGCGCGATGTTCTCTGCGTTCTCTCCGGGAGGCCTCTCCGATCTCTGCCATAAGCTCTTTCGTGACTGCCTAGGCGCTCAAACCCGAGCTTCCGCCTGCGCCTTCGCTCGGCGCTCTGGATAGAGCGGGAAAGCGTCAGCCATCCCCAGCACTTGCTTACGGATCTTCCCCAGCACGGAAGCGTCGGTGCGATGCTGCAAAGCCTCCGATATCCAGCGGCCGACTTGCTTCATTTCGGCTTCCTTCATGCCTCGCGTAGTCAACGCCGGTGTGCCAATGCGGATGCCGCTGGGCTTCATCGGCGGATTGGTGTCGAATGGAATCGCATTCTTGTTGACCGTGATACCAGCGTCTCCGAGAGCCTTCTCAGCCTCGCTGCCCAACATGCCCTTAGCGAAGACGTCGACCAACATCAGGTGAGTGTCGGTGCCTCCGGAAATGATGCGGAAGCCCTCGGCGGCGAGGGTCTCCGCCAGGACTTTGGCGTTGGCGACGACTTGCTGCGCATAGTCGCGGAACGATGGTTGCATAGCCTCGAGGAAACAGACAGCTTTGGCTGCAACAATGTGCACCAACGGCCCTCCTTGCATCCCGGGAAAAACCACTTTGTCGATGGCCGCACCGAATTCCTGTCTGGCAAGAATCATGCCGGCACGCGGTCCCCTCAATGTTTTATGGGTCGTCGAAGTAACGATGTGGGCGTGAGGCACCGGCGATGGGTGCACGCCCCCGGCAACAAGTCCGGCAAAGTGGGCCATATCCACCAGAAAGAGTGCGCCGACTTTATCGGCGATCTTGCGCATGCGCGCGAAATCAATAATGCGGGGATACGCGCTGCCTCCGCCGATGATGAGCTTGGGGTGCTCTTTCTCCGCCAGCTTTTCCAGATCGTCGTAGTCGATAGTTTCGCTCTCTTTAGTCACACCGTAAGGCACGATCCGATAAGTCTTGCCGGAGAAATTCAGGGGATGGCCGTGAGTGAGGTGTCCGCCGTGGGCCAGGTTGAGGCCGAGAATCGTGTCATCGGGCTGAATGACTGCACTGTACGCCTCCATGTTGGCTTGCGATCCGGCGTGCGGCTGGACATTGGCATACTCAGCGCCAAATAATTTCTTGGCGCGGTCGCGAGCCAGGTTCTCCACAACGTCGGCATATTCACAGCCACCGTAGTAACGCTTGCCGGGATATCCCTCGGCATACTTATTAGTGAACACCGATCCCATGGCCTCAAGCACGGCTTCGCTGACGAAGTTCTCGGAGGCGATCAGTTCCAGACCTTCGTGCTGACGGCGAACTTCGTTGTCAATCGCGGCGGCAATTTCGGGATCAACTTCCAGCAGCGGAAGCGACATTGGATTCGGGTTCTTCATTTCAATTCTCCGGACAAACTTGGCTTTTGATATACGTTTGGATCATGCAATTCCATAAAGTTCCCAGGCTTTTTCAGGGGAGTGAATCCGAATTGCGCGTAAAGCGGGTGAGCGTCGCGCGTAGCCAGAGTCCAGCGCCGCAAACCCTGTAACTGCGGGTGCCGCATGATTGCTTCCATCATCCACTTTCCCAAACCATGCCCACGAAACGATTCCACCACAAACACATCGGCGACATACGCAAAAGTCGCGAAATCGGAGATGACCCGCGCAAATCCGGCCTGGCGCGCTTCCTTGTAGACCCCGAAACACAACGAATTCTCGATCGAACGGGCTACGACCTCGCTCGGAATTCCCTTTGCCCAATAACTCTCCGTCAGGAAACCGTGGATCACATTCAAATCCAGAAGATCGCGATCCGTGCTCAGCAGAAACTCGCCGCGGCGTTCTTCGAGAGTGTTTCCCGCTTGGTGGGACATAAGTCGCAGGTTAATTGTAACCCGCAGGATGGCCTGAGCAGGATCTGTCAGATGCTGTCAAACGACCGCCGCAGAAACGACGCGATCTGCCAGCCATCCATAAACTTGAACGGCGTTTCGCCAGTTGTGTAATGCCCGCAGGGCAAAACCACAACCTTGTGATCCAGGCGATGCGCCTCGAATTGTCGGACAGCATCGCGCGAAAACTCCGGCAAAAACGTCAAATCATAGTCCGCATAAATAACCAGCGACTTCTTGGGCCAGCGCGCAAACTGATCGAAATATGACATGGGGCTGACCGCGCTCCACAGTTGGCGCAACCGTGCGAGATCGATTTGCGATTCGATGCCCTCGCGGATGTGACGCGTCGATTGACCGTGCCAGACCACATCCGCCACATACGTCGAAGCGTGATTGAAAGCGGCCACCCGTATGCGAGGCTCGTGAGCGGCCGCGAGAAAGGCGTAGCAGGAACCCAGGCTCGTACCCACAATGCCGAGACGGTTGTAACCCTGTGACTCAAGCCAATCGAAGCAGCAGCGGGCATCAATCACGCCTTGCCGGCAGGCATCAAGCGTGCGCCCGATGTTGGCGGAGACAGCATAGTCGGCGCGCTTGGTCTCAGCCGGCATGCGAATGTCGTGATATGGCATGGTCAGCCGCAACACGGAAATCCCAATCAGATTGAGCGCCTGGCACAAACTGGTGTAGGCGAGGGCATCAGCATTCCAGTGCGGCATGAGAACGACGGCGCGTTTGCCTCGGGCCGGGAACCACCGCGCATTGACCAGATTGTTTTCTGGAAACGGCGAGCGTATTGGCGAAGTAAAGCGCAGGAAGTCGGCATAAGTGCCGCGAACTTTGTTCTCCAACTTCTGATCGGGAACTTCACGGGTGCTGAAGACCTGAACTTCCCGCCGCTCCAGCCGAAAGTCAAAGGGTTTCTGGTAAGCATAGAAGTCGTCGCTCGAAGCCACGATCCGCCGGTTGAAGTCGCGAAGAAACTGCTCGCCATCCTGCGCTACATGGCTAGGAGCGAATCCATTGCGGCAGGGCCAGTCGCGTGCCCACTCCATACCCCACTCCAGCGGACGCACCACCCGGTTGTTGTCCACCGAAGTGAGGCGGTTTTCCCAGTCATACATCCATTGGGCGTAGCGCGAGGGCATGAATCTTTAAGATAGCGTACAGAGCGGCGGCATGAATAGAGCACAGCCAGCGAACGGCGTGGATGAGCATTGAGCAGAGGCGGATGAGGATCAGCGGGAGGACGATATTTCTGGCTACTTTGCAGTCTTTTCCATCTGCTCGGACACCCGGCTGCGCTGCCAGTTGGTGCCAGATTTCCTCTTGCGTGTAACTACGTTTGGAGCTACACTATTAACGAGTTAAACGAGGCGCGGCCCGCAGTACACATGGTCGGTATCGTGGGGAAGCTGTACGAAGTACTCCATGTCCTGAAAGGAACCCCTATGTTTGCCGACCCCGGTGCGGTTTTGAAGTTCGAGTGGGACCCGGCCAAGAACCGGAGCAATATCCGGAAACATGGCTTTGATTTCGCAGACGCGGAGGAAATGTTTCGCGGCTTTGTACTCGTTCAGCCCGATACGGACGAGGACTACGACGAGGAGCGATGGCTTGGTATCGGACTGATTCGGGGCCGCGTTGCTTTTGCAGCGTTCGTAGAGCCTTCGCCAGATACGATCCGAATCATCTCGCTGAGAAAGGCAGATCATGAAGAACGGAAACAATACGAAAAAGCGCTCCAGGACAGACTGGAAACGAATTGACTCGATGCGAGATGAAGATATCGACTTCTCCGACATTCCCAAGCAGGGGGCAGACTTTTTCGCCAACGCCATCCTCTGGCCGGGACCAAAGAAACAGATCACCTTGCGCATTGACCCTGACGTTCTCGCCTTCTTTCGCAAGCACGGCAGAGGCTACCAAACCACGATCAATGCTGTCTTGCGCAAATACGTAGAGGCCCAGAAAGGCCGGGCTGGTTAAATGGGAGCAACTCCTGATTTCTTTCTGACGACAGGAGCGGAGATGAGAGGGGATCTCGCTGTCGTCCGCGCCTGTCGCTCGAAAGCACGCCTAAGGGATGGCGTTCGCGACGATTACATGCTCATCGAGGTTGATCCTCCGGTGATTGGACAAAAGTACGGACTCGGCAGTCAAGACATCGGGGAGTTGATAATCTCGACACGCTACAGCGGTTTTACTCTTTTTCCCGTTACGGAGTGGCCATCGCAGGTTTACGTGACTCGAATGCTGGATCCAGCAGTTGCCCAGACTTTGGTTTTTGCCGCAGGCCAGGTCGAACTCATCGGCTGGGGCATGATATTTCCCACGCTTGCCGAGGCGGAGGCGGAAGTCGCAAGGTTTGGTGACTCGCTTAGCGTCTAACTGACGTGCCTTCGCGGCACACGCTTCGATATCCCGCACAGAATCTCGTAGAGAACCGTATTCGCCAGCGCTGCATGCTCGCGTGCATCCACGCTGAGGCCTTCCGAAGATCCCAGCAGAATAGCCTCGTCTCCGACTTCGATTCCTGGCAGGCCTGTGACGTCAACCAAAGTGAGGTCCATGGAAATACGTCCCACGATGGGGGCATAGTGCTCTCGGACGATGACTCGTCCGCGAGACGAAAGCGCGCGATTGAATCCGTCAGCGTAGCCCACCGGGAGCACCGCGATGCGTGCCGGAGCCTTGGTGACGTAAATGCCGCCATATCCGAGAGCCTGGTTGGCGCCCACGTCGCGCAGAGAAAGAATGCGCGTCTTCCAGGTGAGCACCGGTTTGACCCCAAGCCGCAACCCGCTGCCGCTCACTTCTCTTCCCGCACGCTCGAAAGGCAAAAAGTAACCATAGAGTGCGATGCCCGGCCGCACCATGGTGTTCCAGGACTCGCGCCGCGAGATGACAGCTCCAGTGTTGGCGGCATGAACCAGTGGGGGATCGATGCCTTCATTGCGCAAGAACTGCCGCACTTGCTCGAAGGACTGCAACTGCTCGGCGACCGAAGGCGCGTCGAGAATTTCTGAAGAAGCCAAGTGAGTCGAGAGCCCTTCGACCACCAGATGCGGAGCCGCCTTGAGCGCGGCGACGATGTGCCGCAAATCCTGTGGCGAAGCGCCGAGTCGTCCCATGCCAGTATCGACTTTGAGGTGAACTGAATGTTTCGCAGACAGTCGCGCCGCTGCTTTTTCAAATAGTTCGATCTGTCCCGGCTCCCACACGGTTGGCGTCAAGTTGAGGCGGACAATCTCCTCTTCTTCGCCGCGCCAGAAACCCGTCAATAGCAGAATGCGGCCGCGAATGCCCGCTTCGCGAAGCGGAATCGCTTCATCAAGCGAAGTGACGCCAAACCAGCGCGCGCCTTCTTCTTCCAGAGCGCGAGAGCATTCGACAGCGCCGTGGCCATAGGCGTCAGCTTTCACGATCGCGCAAACTGTGACCCCGGCCCCAATGTGCTTCTGCACCGCACGGAAATTCTGCCGCAGCGCAGTCAGCGATACCTCTGCCCACGTGGGACGGGTTGCAACTCGTTTGGCAAGTTCGATGGTGGCCACTGGATCGATTATAGCGGGCAAAAACGCACGGCTGAAGTTACGGGTGGGCTACTCCCGCGCAGTTTACCTATCCGCCCGACAAGCTGAAGTTCACCGTCACCAGGGTCTCGACCTCGACCGCCTGGTCGTTCAAATAGTAGGGCCGGTACCGCCATTGGCGCACCGCATTGATCGCCGCCTGCACCAGCAGCGGATGCCCGATGACCACTTGCAGATCCTGGATTGTCCCTTCGCGGTCGATCACCGCTCGCAGTACGACGATTCCCTGGATGCGGGCCTGCTTTGCCAATGCCGGATACTCCGGCTGCACGCGGCGAATCAGATTACCCTCCATCATGTGAGAAACTCGAGGCGGACGGAGCGAAGGAGCAACCGGAATGGCCGGCCTCATGCCACGTCCGATCGCTTCCAGTACCTCTTTTCCGCCCGGATCATCGCCGACGGTGCCCACCACTCCCGGTCCCGAGAGAAGCTCTGGAACAGAGGCATCGCCATCGGCTGAGGCGGGAATCGTGCTTGGTATCCGATCCGGAGCCAGCAAGACATGTCCCACTACATCGTTGACGGTATGGCTCCGCGCCGCTCTTGCGGCCCCGGGTGCTGGTGGCGGCGCGGGAGCAACCACCGATCCCAGCAACGCCAACCGCGGCATTGCTTGAGTGTAAAAGAAGGGAAGAACCAGCAATCCCGCGATAGCAAGCCCCTGCGCCGCAAACGAAGCCAGCGCAGTCCAGCCGCGGTGAGAGCGGTTCGCCCAGGAGTTCTCGGAGATGTAGTCAGCGAACATGGTGGCCTCCTCAATCCGTGTCTTTCTATAAAGACACCGGGAGACCAGCCGGCGGAAGAAACTTCAAGAAAGAAAAAGGCCGCAACTCACGCGGCCTTTTGGGAACCTTCTTGACGGTTTAAGTGTCGCCGACTACTTCGGCGGTGTAGCGGTTTGAGGTTTAGGCTGTGCAGGTGCTGCGGGCCTCGCGCCAGTTCCGGACTTAGCCGGTGGTGCTACCGTCTTCGCTGGAGCCGGCACACCCGACTTGCTGTTGTAGGCCTCGACCACCGATCGCGTGATATCCATGGAAGGCAAAGCCCAGAGTATGGGGCCTTGCGGCCAGGGATTCGATGTATCCACGATCATGCCAAAGCCGGCAGTCTGGGCATAGTTCACAATCACCGGAGCCATTTTCTGCAGGATGCGCTGGGCAATCTCATTCTGCTGGGCCTGGGCATCGTCGCGGGCATCTTGCACGGACCGTTCCAGAGATTTTTGTTTCTGCTCAATCTGTTTTACCAGGTTGCCGCGCGCGTCTTCGCCGAGCTTGCTGCCCCCGTCGCTGAGCTGCTTCTTCAGGCTCTCGACTTCGTCATTCAGATTCTTCAGTTCAGTCTGTTTGGGCTCCAGCTTCTTGCTCAAAGCATCGAAGTCGCGCTGGCCCTCGTTACTGGCAAAAATTGCCTGCTCAATGTTGATGGTACCCACCCGGCCGCCACCAGTCGTCGTAGGGTCCGCTGCAGCTGCGGCGGGTGGAGTGGAAGAGCTCGGCGCCGCGGGCAGCGTCGAGTCCGGCTTGCTGGCCTGGGCCAGGCTGATAGCGGATAGGGCAAACACTGCGGCCAGAAGAAAACACGTGAACTTGCTTTTCATGGGGTTAGTTTTGAACTCCTTGGAGCTTTCCGGGAATTTTGCTCAGATTTTATTCTTTTCCGACTGCGGGGCCGACCGCCGATTATCCCGCCTCGCCATTGCCGGCGATAAGGCAGGCCGACTCCCAGCCGCTCACGTCGAATGCACGAACGTGACGACCACCCCGCACAATTCATTTTCAGGGCGCGAAGCTAACATTATAGTTAGACAGCCGCCTTAGCGTCAAACCTTCGCTCTGACACTTCCTCGTTAATTACGAAGCTCATTATGAAATTTGAGGATGTATTTTGGTCGTTTACAATGCTTTACTCATTAGCAATCTAGTGTGAAACTCTTCGCTGACCCATGCCGCCAGCGCCAGACGGAAACTATCGAATGCGAACTCGAGTAGCCAAACCGATCGCTCTCCTGATTTTGCTGACGGCCGTCGCCTTAGGCAGCAACCGCTCGTCCCGTCCCACCATCGTCTTTATGACCGACTTTGGCGTCGTCGACGATTCCGTCGCCCTCTGCAAAGGCGTCATGTATTCCATCGCTCCCGACGTTCGCATCGTCGATCTCACTCACCAGGTCACGCCTTTCTCCATCCTGGACGGCGCTCGCTTCCTTTATGGCGCGACAGCATACTTTCCTTCGGGAACAATCTTCGTGGTGGTCATTGATCCCACAGTTGGCAGCACTCGGAAAGCGGTGGTTGTGAAGTCCAAACGCGGCCAGTATTTCGTTCTGCCCGACAACGGATTGATGACCCTGGTGCAGGATCGCGATGGCCTCGAATCCGCTCGTGAAATCACTAATCCTGCCTGGATGATCGGCTCCGCAATGTCTTCCACTTTCCACGGCCGAGATATTTTCTCTCCTGCCGGCGCGCACCTCGCCCGTGGTGACGATTGGACTCAGGTCGGCCCTGAGCTCAACGTATCGAAACTCGTTCGCCTCGACATCGCTCCCGCAAAACTCGATGATCGCGGCCTCACCGCCCAGGTCATCGCCACCGACGGTCCCTTCGGAAACCTGGTGACCACCATCAGCGGCGAAGACTTCCTCAATCTCGGTTACAGTCGCGGTCAAACCGTACCCGTGACCATCGGCCAGACTCAATTGAAGCTGCCCTTTGTCCGCACCTTTAGCGACGTCCCCCTAAACACTCCATTGCTGTATATCGATTCTCGTGGGCACGTGGGATTTGCAGTCAATCAAGGAAGTTTCGCATCCATTTACGGAATTAAGCCGCCGCAACCAATCTCCATTCCTCGCGCGGCCAGGTAGCAGGCGACACAAGGAGGATTTTCATGAGCACCCAACGATTCGCTTCGAGCAAGTCTTTTGTGGTGATCCTGACCATTCTGCTCATGCCCGCTCTTCTTTTTGCCCAGAGCTTTCGCGGCTCCATCCGCGGCCAGGTCGTCGATCCCAGCGGCAAGTTGATCGTCGGAGCCAAGATCTCTGCCAGGAGCCCGGCCACCGGCCAGGTGCGTGACACCATCACCGGCGCTGAAGGCGCCTATGTCCTAGCGGAACTTCCCGTCGGCCTCTACACCGTCACCGCCGAATCCGGAGGGTTTTCTCCCGTTGCCCAGAACATCGTCGTCAATGTCGGCCTCGATACCACCGCCAATTTCGATCTCACCACCCTCGCCCAGCGTACCGAGCAGGTGACCGTCGCCGGCAATGCCCCTGTCATCGAACAAACCCGTGACGTTCTCGGCCAGGCCGTCGATCGCAAACTAGTCGACGAGCTTCCCCTTAACGGTCGCGACTTCGGCAAACTTGTCGCTCTGGTTCCCGGCGTAACCGTCGAACCCGCCGGTGTTGCCGGAACCGAGTTCGGTTTCGGCCAGTTCAACATCAACGGCAACCGTGATCGCTCCAACAACTACACCCTCGATGGCACCGACAACAACGATCCTTACTTCAACAATTCCGCGCTCAACCAGGTCGGCATCACCGGCGCGCCTGCAACCCTGCTGCCGATCGACGCCATCCAGGAATTCAATCTGCAATCCCAGTTCGCCGCCGAATACGGACGCAACTCCGGCTCTGTGGTCAACATCATCACTCGTTCCGGCACCAATAAGTTTCACGGTTCTGCATTCGAGTTTCTGCGCAACAGCGCCCTCGATGCCCGCAACTACTTCAACACCGAAGCCCGCAAGTCGGAGTTCCAGAACAACCAGTTTGGCGGATCGCTCGGCGGTCCCATCGTGAAGGACAAAACCTTCTTTTTCCTGGCCTACGAAGGCCAGCGCGAGAACGTAGGCTCCGACTTCACGCTATTCGTACCCACTGCCGCAGAGATTGCCACGGCTCAACAATACGCATTGCAAAGCGGCATCAACGCCATCAATCCTGCTCTGACCAAAGTCCTCGATTTCTATCCCCAGAGCAGTACCGGACAAATTGCCTCGGTGGTCCACGACAAGAACGACCTCGACAATTTCATCGCCAAAATCGACGAGAATCTCACCAACACCGAGCAGCTCACCGGACGCTACGCCTTCGGCCAGAGCTATCAGGTTTTTCCCCTGGGCAACAATGGCGGTTTCGGCAAGGGCTCCCGTCTGCCGCAGTTCGCCCAGACTTCGCCTACCCGCGTGCAGGTGGTTTCCTTCAGTCTGCTCTCCACTTTGAGTTCAACCCGCATCAATGAAGTCCGCTTCGGTTACAGCCGCTATCGCACTTCATTCAGTTCGCTCGATGCCAACTTCGACCCCGCCAGCATTGGCCTCGACCTCGGCACCGGCAAGCTGGGACTGCCCGAATTCGACTTTTCCATTCCCCAGCTGGAGAATCTCGGCGCCCAGGGTTTCAGCGTTCCTCGCGGCCGTACCAGCCAGACCTATCAGATTCTCGACAATTTCACTTGGCTGCATGGCAAACACACATTCAAATTCGGCGGCGAATTCCACCGCGCCGACGTCAAGAATTTCAACGACAACTTGGAACGGGGGATTTTTTCCTTCAGCCCTGACCCAACCGTTCTGACGCCCTGCCTGGTCACCGGCCCGCTTCCTGCGCCCTGCAACGACCTCGTGGTACTCTCGCTTGCCAACTTCTTTCTCGGCGACGGCTCTGTGTCCGCCGACACTGGCAACACTCACCGCACCACTTACAACAACGGTCTGAGTTTCTTCGGCCAGGACGACTTCCGCGCATCTTCCACGCTTACGCTCAACCTCGGCCTGCGCTGGGAATATTTCGGCCCGCTCAGCGAAGCCAACAATCTGCTCTCAAACCTCGCGCCCGATGGCACGCTGGCTATGGTCGGCACTCACGGCCTCAACGGAGTCTACAATCGCGATCTCAAGAACTTTGGCCCTCGTCTCGGCCTCGCCTGGAGTCCGATACCCAACGCCGTCGTGCGCATGGGCTACGGCATCTACTACGACTACGTCCCGCAGGACTTGTTCATCGCCAACTTCACCACTTCGGCCGGAGTCGCCACCAATCCCATCGGCCCCGAACCGGTCTTGCCGTTGGCCTTCAATCAAAATGCATTCAACGGCTCCACTCCCGGCGTCCCCATTTTGACTCCCATTACCACCGGACCGTTCACCATTTTCGCCACCCCGCGCAATTTCCCCACGCCCTACAGTCAGAACTGGAACTTCAACATCCAGGACAAGCTCTGGGAAAACACTTCGCTAGAAATCGGCTACGTCGGCAGCAAGGGAACGCACCTGGTGCGATTGTTTGACGCCAATCAGCCCGACGAAAATTTCAACTTTCCCAATCCCAACTTCGGCAGCATCGATGTCTTGGCGCCCATCAGTTCCTCTGTCTATCACGCGCTCCAGACTACTTTCCGCATCCAAGGTTCGCATGGCTGGTCGGGGTTCGCCACTTACAACTATTCGAAATCTATCGACGACGCCTCCGACGGCATCGATTTCACCCCCGGCGCAGCCTTTCCACAGAATTCAAACGACCTCGCCGCCGAACGTGGCCCTTCGACCTTCGATACTCGCCACCGCTTCACCGGAGCAGCGAACTACGACGTGCCCTACTGGCACGTCCTGCCCAAGCCCCTCGGCACCGGCTGGGCCCTGAACTGGATTGCCAGTTTCCAGAGCGGTCGCCCCATTCCCATCGTTACCGAGAACGACACCACCGGCCGCTTCTACTTTAACCAGCGGCCCAACGTCGTGCCCGGAGTGAATCCCATTCTCCCCCACTGGAATCCGTTCACTGGATACCTCAACGCAGCCGCTTTCTCCCAACCCGCATTCGGAACCTTCGGCGATCTCGGCCGCGATTCGGTTTATGGTCCCGGCTATTCCAACCTCGATTTCTCTGTGACCAAGAACACGAAGCTCTACGAGCGTCTCAACCTGCAATTGCGCGCCGAGTTCTTCAACATCTTGAATCACCCGAACTTCGCTTTGCCTGCGGGAAGCATCAACCCCGGCGTCGCCCCGGCTGGCCTGATCTCGCAAACCCCAGACGTGGCGCAGGGCAACCCAGGCCTCGGCGGCGGTGGCCCGAGAGTAGTTCAGTTGGCGGCAAAATTTACGTTTTAAGAAGAATCACGTGGGGACAGCCGCCCTCGGCTGTCCTGAGGAGCGAGCTCCGCAGTCTTGGGCTTGATTCGCATTTATCCGCGGAGATCCGTCGCTGAATTCATTTCACCTAGCACCGCCCGCAACAACCCCACAAAATCCCCCTTCACCCGCTCCGCTGTATCCAACACTTCCTGATGATTCAACGGCTGGTCTAAAATTCCCGCCGCCATGTTGGTCACACAGGAAATCCCCAGTACCTTCATCCCCATGTGCCGGGCCGTAATCGCTTCCGGAATCGTTGACATCCCCACCAGATCCGCCCCAATCGCCCGCAAATACCGAATCTCCGCTGGCGTCTCATAGCTCGGCCCCAGCAATCCGGCATACACCCCTTCATGCACCGTCTTCCCCAACTTCCGAGCAGCCTGTACCGCCATCTCCCGATATGGCTTCCAATACGCCTGCGTCATGTCCGGAAAGCGCGGCCCAAAGCGCTCGTCATTCAATCCCACCAGCGGATTCTGCCCCTGCAAGTTAATATGATCCGAAATCACCACCAGCGCACCCCGCGTGTATTGCGTATTAATTCCACCTGCCGCATTGGTGATGATCAACGCTTGAACTCCCATTCCTCCCAGCACTCGCACCGGAAACGCCACCTGCTCCGCCGAATATCCCTCATAAAGATGCACTCGCCCCTGCATCACCGCCACCGGAACGTCTCCCGCTTTTCCAATCACCATCTGCCCCGCATGACCAATAGCGGTCGACCGCGGGAACGAAGGAATCTGCGAGTAGGGAACTCGCACCGCCTCGCCGAGTTCGTCCGCAAAGCCGCCCAGCCCGGAGCCCAGCACTACCCCAATCTTCGGGCGCAGCGAACTCTGCTCCAGCAAGAATGCCGCCGCGTATTCAGCACGAGAAAATGTGTCAGTCATGAAGCATTTTTACTGCAGCTTCGCGTACTCTGCCTTGGCTTGTTTCAGGATGGGAATGTCGGGATCCGCATCTTTCCACAAAGTGAGAAAATCCTGGTACGCGGCACGAGCTTTGACCGTGTTCCCCTGCATGGCGTAAGCGCGAGCCAAGCCCAGATGAGCCAACGCACCCAGGGGAAAGTCAGTCACGAGGCCGCCGTGATCGAGAAACTTCTGAAACTCGCCGGCGGCGGCGCTGCCGTTGTGCGCCGCGAGGTACGCCTCGCCGCGAAGATAAGCCGGATACATTGTCCCTTCCTGCAACGGTGGCGGTTGACCGAATTCATAAGGCGCAGCTGCTTCCAACGACACAATCGCCTGGGCTGAATTTCCGCTCTGAAGTTCAATGGCTGCCTTGAGGGTGGGCAGCCAATAAAGTTTGAGGACCGTATTCAAAGGATCGCTTTTCTCCAACTGCTCGACCATTGCCTTTGCCCGCGCAACATCGCCCGCTCGCGCCAGCGCCAGCGCTGACAGCACTTTCACATCGCGGCCCGGGACCAGGGCCAAAGCTTCGCTGACATCCTGCTTCGCTGCTCCCGCATTTCCGAACTCCGCCTCGCGTACCGCGGCATTTGCCTGCCACAGTGCAGCCGTCTCCTTCGAGTCCGCGCGGGTTGCCGAGTCCACTGCCCGTCGCGAGTAATCTCGCGCTTTTGTCAGCCTGCCGTAATACGCTTCGGTATCGGACTGGGCAGAGAGCAACGGGTCTTCGGCTCCCGGCTTTCCCGCTCCCCAGGCCAACTGTTGTGCCATTTGCGCGGAGTCGCCGCGCAGGAAAGCCAGGTAGTACATCTGCCAACGCATGGATCCGCTATCCAGGTTGTGCGCCAGTGCCTGCTCGAACATGGCCTTGGCATCATCCGGCCGGTTGAGCGCAATAAAAATCTGTCCCAGGTTGCCGTAGCTGACCACGTTGTTGGGTTCAAGATGCAGAGCTTCCTGGGTTTCCGCCACGGCCTTCTCGTACTGGCCCAGAGCAGCGAAGTTAGCGCCTAAGTTGCCGTGGGGAATAGCGTCACGAGGGTAGCTCTGAATCCACAGCTCATAAGTCTGCGCCTCCTTCTCTAATTCCCCGGTGACAAAAGCATAATAGTCGGCAGAGATGCGGAGTCGCTCCTTCTCACTCACCCGCTCTCTCATCTCATACGCCTTCTTCAGATTTTCCGCCGAAAGGCTGGGTTGACTCATGTTTGCGTACGATAGTCCTAGGATTGCGTAGGCCATGGCAAAGTTAGGATCAAGCTCAATCGCCCGTTTGAAAAACGGTATCGCCTCCGCGTCGCCCTTCGTGCGCAGGGTGGTTACACCCATGCTGAAGGTCTTCAGCGCCTCCAGCGACGTCGTCGTTGCCTCGATTGGAACGTTGAACTGCTGTACCGAGGCGAGCGACTCGCCGAGCTTGGTTCGCAGGCTGGAAGCCGCGTTGCCCAGGGCCTTCACCACGTCTTCTTTGCTCGATGCTTCCGCTTGCTCTTTGGCCAGCGTGTCCCCGGTGCCGCAAGCCACCGCCTCGAGGCCCACCACATACTGGCTGCCAAGGTTCGACACCGACCCGGCCAAAATGGCCTTGCTTCCCGTGCGCACGCAAAGTTCCTTGGCCACCTCCTGCGTGATGCGGTCACCGGGTGGGCGGCCCATCAGCCGCAGCGTCTCCCCTACTTTGCGGTCCGACAGAATGTTAAGAAAAGGCGACTGCTCCAAATCGACCGCCAGCGCCTGCTTGAGAGTGCCATCAAAAACCGGGTCGTTGGTGGTGTTGGTGAAGTCGGCCAGCACAATTGTGTCCTTCGCGGTGAGTGGTGCAGCAGTCGCTGATGTCGCCGACCGCGAGCGCCAGTAAAGGCTACCGGCAACCAGTGCGGCCACCAGAGCAACTCCCGCGATCCACGCCAACCAATTGCGACCTGGCACGGCTTGTGTAGTCCCGGACGCCCTCGTCTGGGCGGGCGAGTGGCTGCTCGCCTCCTCTTCTGAGCTTCGCTCCGCCGACCTAAGGAGTGCATCTGCCCCGACCTGGTCCGTGCCCGACCGCCCTGACCCCGTGTCCCGCTTCAGTCGCTGTAGTTCCGCCCTCATGTCTGACGCATGCTGATAACGCAGCTCCCGGTCTTTCTCCATCGCCCGGTTGATAATGTCTTCAAGTTTCGGCGGAAGGTCGGGGTTCAACCGAATCGCAGGAATCGGAGAACGCTCGATAATGGCATGCGAGACCATCGCCGAGGTCTCGCCCCGGAACGGTAATGTCCCCGTAGCCATCTCGTATAGCACGATTCCGAAAGAAAACAAATCGGTGCGCGCATCCAGTTCCTTGCCTCGCACCTGCTCCGGCGACATGTACGCCACCGTCCCCAGCGCCGTTCCTGGACTGGTCAGGTGCTGCTCATCAACCGACCGCGTCTGCCCATCCATTGCTTTTGCATCGCTTGAACTGGCGGCAACCAAAACCTTGGCCAATCCGAAATCCAGGACCTTGGCGTGTCCCCGATCGGTGACAAAGATATTCGCCGGTTTGATGTCGCGATGGAGGATTCCCTTCGCATGCGCGGCGTCCAGCGCATCGGCAATCTCCATTGCCAGCGAGAGAATCAATTCCGTTTCCAGCGGACGCCCCGCAATCCGGTGCTTCAGCGTTACCCCATCCAGAAACTCCATGGCGATGAAAGTCTGCCCATGCTGGTCATCGATTTCGTAAATCGTGCAAATATTGGGATGATTCAGTGCCGAAGCAGCCTGCGCTTCGCGTTGGAAGCGGGCCAAAGCCTGTGCATCTTTGGAAATGTCATCTGGAAGGAACTTCAAGGCAACAAAACGGTGCAGCTTCACGTCCTCGGCCTTATAAACCACACCCATACCACCGCCGCCGAGTTTCTCGGTGATGCGGTAGTGCGATATGGTTTCGCCGATCATCCTTGGTTGATCATTGAAGAAGGCCTACGCCGTGCGCGATCATCTTAGGGGCCAAACTAGCGCAAGTCAACGCGGCGCTGAAAGGCGGAAGCAGCTGGCTGCGCCACAGGAATCGGCGCATCGCCCCAATCGGGAAGCGTGCCCGGGTCGTCTATGGATAACAGCCCGACAGCCGTGATGCGTACTTGAGGGCAATGGCCGCACCGTTCTTGTCGTAAGCGTTCACTCTCACCTTTCCACCCGCGGCTGACTTTGCTATGTCGAATTTAACTTCGCACACATCATGCATCTCGGAATAGAGACGCCGTAACGAGTCTGAGGTTTCCTTGGCTTTTTGTTTGTCGAGGTCGGTGAGCGCCTCATATTGCAGCCAACTGCCTCCCGTTGCTTTCGTCATGTCCATTAACCACTCGGGTCGCAAAGCCCGTTCTTTGAAACGGTAGTAGTCCTCTACAAAAATGAAGGAAAAGAGACGGGTCCCGCTCGCAAGGAGAGAATCGGTGGCGCGAACGCTAGAGCGGCGAGGGTCTCTCTCTGTCGCGTCGGTAATCACGTAAACAATGTCCCCTGGCTGTCGTGAAGGAAACCTTGCGGCGGTTTCTTCGATCGCTTCGTCGAGGGTGGGATTTGCTGCATGGGTGCTCGTAGTCGAAGCAAGTAGCTTCATAATGTCGCCACCAACAGAATCCATCCGACGGACAAACGTGGCAACGTCCACCAAAGGTATGGCTTCATAAATGGCGCCCGCGGAGATGACGAGCCCCAATTGACTGCCGCTCGCAGACGAACGCACAAGATCGTTGAGAACAATCATGGCGACGTTCCATTTGCTTGGCGGGTAATGCATGCTGGGGCGAGAGTCCAACAGTACCCAGGTACGAGCCGGCCCTTCTGGAGCGACACAGGAATGTAGGACGCTGGTATCTGTTCCGACGGATATCTCTATCTTGCTCAGAGCCGACGTGGGAACTCCTGGATGAAGGATCAACCGCGCCGCACACTGATCCTGTGCCGCGACTGACTGTATGCTAAGCGCGAGTGTGAGTGCAGCGGCGACCGAAACCATAAGGCGCATAGATCGCCCGTCCTTTCGGGCTGGCCTCCGGAGAGGAGAAACTAGTATCTCATTTCAAAGTTGAAAAACCGTCCCTCGAGTGCCCATTGAACCCTCGCCCGCTCGCTGCCATCAAGAAACTTCTGACACGTAGTCGAAGTCTTTCCGCCAGGCAAACCCACACATGCGCTCACCGCCCGAAAACTCTTGGCATCACTCCATAGACTCGCTCCCGGCAAAAAACTATGCTCAAGCGAATTCCGCGCCATACGCTTCAAATCTTTATACGAGATCGCGTAATCCTCCACCGCCCGCAAATATTCGTGTGTCATATCCGATCGCGAAACCCCTTCATCATCCGTCGCCAGAGCCACCGGAACACCATACTTCATATACGCCGGCAAAGGATGCTCATCGCCCTTCACTCCCAGAATCACATCATTCGACGTCAAACAAATCTCCACCAGCACATTGCGCTCCGCCATCTCCCGTAGCAACCCCAACGGATCGTGCTCATTCATCACGGCCACGCCATGCCCAATCCTCTCCGCATGTCCCCGCTCCACCGAATCACGTACATGAAAAGTCAGCCCTTCCGGAGGCACCAAACCCATCGCCAATTCGCCGGCATGCAAGCTGATATGTACCTTGGGGTAAATCTCGTGCAGGTAATTAAGCATCTTCATGTGCAACTCAAAATCGTGCATCGGGACGTACCAGTCTTCCGGCATCACCAGATTCAATCCCACAAACCGCGGGTCCGTGGAAGCCAGCTCAAATCCGAGTAAGACCTGCGCAAATACCTGCTCTCGTGGCAACCCGCGCAGCACCTGATACAGATAGCGCACCGTGACCCCGCATCCCGGTTCTGCTTCCCGCGTGCCGCACTTAAGCTCGGTACGCATCTTAGCCTCGTCCGCGGTGAGCTTCCTGCTGGTGGCCGCAGCAATTTCTTTCAATCCGCCGGCCAGCAACTCGTCCCGCAGTTTCGCCAAATCATTGTCCCATCCGATCTTTGCTCCCAGTTGTGCCGCCTGCGCTCCATCCGCCGTATGCATCAACTCCAGAAACTGTAAGTGGTCCGCCGCTGCCTGAGACGCTGCTTCCGCGATCATGTCGGCTGTGTGGTTTTGTGAGGCCAGGCTGAATTTATCGAACGTCGCAAAAAAGTGGTCGTGCCCCGACTCTTCGCCCTGGATCCAGTTCCGCATCGACCAGCCGTCAATTATCGTGTTGTACAAAATATGATCGCCATAAGCGCAACTCACCGCCGGCTTACTCGTGAACTTTTCGCACGACGCATCGCAAGGCGGCGCGATCAACACCGCCGTGGTGCGATCCACGCAAAGCCCATCATCCACCGCAAAATCGATGAAGTTCTCGGCGTAAACGCTGCCGCTCAAATGATTGTGCAGATCGCCGCCCTTGGGCATCTCCCGCAGAAATGCCAGCGCCAGCAACGGTTGGCCCCGGACGGATTGCAGATACGCCGCCGTCCGCTCTTCGGGGAAAGCCTTGGACTGCGCCCCCGCAATGGCCGGCGAAAGGCTCAATCCAAGAATCGCAATCCAGTGAGCAGTCCGCCCCACGAATCCCTCCTTAATTCTAGGAATTCGGAATTGTAACCCTTCCCCCTATCCAAGGTAATCCATTCCGCCGAAATCCTTGCCTGAAGCCGTTTCCCTGAGATTTCAACAAACTCTGCCCTCACGCTGATCCACACTCAAACCCGCTTCACTCTCAGTCTTTCCCCGTCAAGTCTACTTTCGTAGGTATTGCCAGCCCTCACTGCACCAACTTCGCTGCACCCCCCTGTGAACCGCCTGCACTCCACTGAATTCCAAGCACATGCAAGGCCGCATTTTCTATTGACTGCAAGAATAGAAGGAGTAAAACAAACTCGTTCTTTGACAACTTCTAAAGTTTTTCCGGTTGGTGCGGCGTCCGGGGCTCGAGCCAAGTCACTCTCTGCATCGCAAGGTGACGGAGAGAAGGCAGGCAAGGGTCTATAGCAAAGTGCTGGTCGAGGAGAACAGGAAGATCTGTCGAAGGCAAGATAGAGTCCCGAGGCGTTGGGTTGATTTGTCCAGTTGGCGGTAAGCCCGGAGCCCGAGCTAATGATCGCGCATCGCAACCCGCAAGGGATGCCGTGAGAGCAGGTCAGGCAAGGGTCTAAAGCGAGCTACTGGCTGAGAGGAATGATCCCAACACCACCTCGGGACTCTTAATTTTTGGTGTCATCCTGAGCGCAGGGAAACGATTCGCTTCACGAATCGTTTCGCGCAGTCGAAGGATCCCTACTTTTTTATCCAGCCTTACGGTCCCCCCACCACCACGAATCTTTCTTTCGGCACCAATCGCGCCCGGTAGATCGTCGCTGGCGCCGACTCCCCCACCCCATCTACATTCACCTGATAACTATCCGGAGGCAGATTTTCGCCAAACGGTATCTCCTGCGCAGTCGTGTTCTTCTTTATCGGAATGTGCTGATATCCCAGCGCCGTCGCCCGCCCGTCTTCATTCACCGCCACCACAATCACCGTCAAATCAAACTCCCCATCTGTTTGATTGGAAACCAGGACCGACCCCTCGATCCGTCCCCCGTTCACCACCGGATATTTCCCCCACTCGAGGAACAACGGTGTCACCACCGTCAGCGTTAACTGTTGTTGTCGTTGATAAGCTGGGTTTCCACTGTCACTGACCGTCACTGTGAACGGGAATTCGCCCACCTGGCGGGGAACTCCCGTGAGAACACCTTCTAGGTGCAAACTCACTCCGCTCGGCAGCGATCCTGAGCTGACCACCCACTTCAGCGGAGTAATTCCACCCTGCGCCAACATTTGCGCCTCGTAGGGCTGTCCCACATATCCCTTAGGCACACTCGTGGTTTGAACCGTTATCGGCGTTCCCGTCGCCCCACCCTGTTGCGCGGCGCATATCTCGCAGAGCGCCAGCCCCAGCAAGCCAATCCAAAAGTGTCGCTTCATATGTCTACCTTACTCCGCTGGCCAAAAACTCATCCACCGTCTTGATGAACATCTCCGTCTGGTCCACAAACGTCATGTGCCCCGAATTCGGCAGCACCACCATCTTCGATCCCGCAATCTTCTCATGCATCGCCCGCGACAACGCCGGCTCGCACTCGTCGTGCTCACCCACCACCATCAGCGTCGGCACTTTGATGCCCGCCAGCCGCTCCGTGTATTCCACCGACTTCAAATTCCCGTCAATGATGAACTCCCCATGCTCGCCCCACATCTCGCGATACAAGTCCCACGCCTCGCCCAGCGCCGTCGGATCATAATTCGGGTCCGGCCGGTTGTGATATACGTAAGGAAAATATCCCTCACCCCACGCCGCAATCATGTATTCATTGCTATAACGGTTCTTCTCGTAATCTTTCCCGTGAAAAAGCCCCTGCGCTTCCAACCGGTCGATCCGCTCCCGCAACTCCGGCGTCATATTCTGCTTCATCCGCACGAAGACCTGATTCAGCGCCGCCGAACTCGACCACGTGCTCGCCAGGATCAAGTGCCGCAAATTGCCCTGATATTTGAGCGCATAAGCCTGCGCCAGCGCTCCACCATAAGAATGACCAAGCAGGTCGATCTTGCCCAATCCCAGCCCCTGGCGCACAGCTTCCACATCCTCCACCATATTTTCGATGGTGTAAGCCGAGCGATCCTCCAACTTCTGCGATTTTCCCGACCCACGCTCATCAATAAAAATGACTCTATGATGCCGCGCCAGCGGCAGCAAATAAGGCAGAAAATAATCGTGCGACGATCCCGGCCCGCCATGCAGAATCAAAAGTGGCTCCCCGCGCCCCATCATCGTGTAATAAATCATCACTCCGTTTGCATCCACGAAGCCATCCTGCACGGGGTAAACGTGATCCGTCTGACCAGCGGCAAAAACCGCAGCCAGGCCAATAACAATTAAAGAGATTGAAGTTTTCATGATCCCGCCATCCTAGCCTGTCAGCCAGCAGCGAGCAATCGGAAGTGACTGGGTAAAGTGTTTTGGGAAGGGCACGGCTTCAGCCGTGCCGAACCGATTTGAAGAACGACCGGCTTTAACCGCTGAGGCCAGATTCAATACAGGGCCTGCCTATAGTCTTCGTCGGGCGGGCGCCTAAGATGTGGAGTAAGCTAATGTGATTGTAAGATCGAGATGTCGGTTTATGAGCCACTCGGCCAAGATTTTCCTCGTAGTTTTGTCGCTGGCTGTCAGTTTGTTCGGACAATCCGCGACCCCAGTTGTGGCATCGCGAACCTTTCACGTACACGGTGAGATACGACATTTTGCCAATGGGCTCGCGGCCGGAGCGGACGTGACATTTCAAGGCAAGAAGAAAGTAACCGTGCGCACCGACGGCGAAGGTCGCTACCGTGCAGACCTCCCTTGGGGTTTCTACACAATGACCGTGGACTACAGCGGATGGGCCGTGCCAGACTACCAGCGCCCTCTCTTCCGTGTATCGTCGTCAGCAACCATCGTCCTGAATGTTGTCATCCATCAGCCGCCACCATGTGAACCTACAGTTTCGGTTGAAAAGCCGACTCTGACTGAGGATGACGCGCGAAACGTCTGCGGCGGCTGGGACCGCTTTGCGGTCCCCTCGAACGACGGGACTCCGTTCGAAGTACTCATTTTCTACCCAGCCCGTCAACCTTCCGGTGGAGGGTATGTCTATCACGGAAGACATCGAGGTCTGATACCAGTATTCGTCGCCTACAATCTCTTCACGCTTGAGGCAGATCAAGTCACATACGACGCAAGTACTCACATGCTTGAAGCGACTGGCAATGTCGTATGGACGGACGAATCCGGTATTGAGAACCGTGCAGAGCTTGCCAGGTTTAAGATCGACGGGGGTCGAATTTTCGCAATTAGCTCACCGCAGACGCTCAACTAAACCAACACCGCCTGATACTCCTCATAAGCACCCTTGAAATCAGTAATCTTATGATCTCCCTCGAAGTGCCAAACTCGCGTGGCCACTTCGTCGACCAAATCCTCGTCATGCGACACCAGCAACACCGTCCCCTGATAACGCTGCAGCGCAATATTCAAAGCATTGATCGACTCGAGATCCAGGTGGTTCGTAGGCTCATCGAGCACCAGCACATTCGGTTTTAGCAGCATCAGCTTGCAGAACAGCAACCGCGCCGCTTCGCCGCCGGAAAGAACATCGGTTTTCTTGTCGCCGTCATCGCGTGGAAACAGCATCTGTCCCAGCAACCCACGAATTTCTTCATGCGCCGCCGCCGGATTCCACTGATGCAGCCACTCAAACGCTGTCATTCCCGGCTGAATTAGCGCGCGATGGTCCTGCGCGAAATATCCCACCGCCGCCTCGTGCCCCCAAACCACTTTTCCTTTACTTAAGAACGCCCCATCGTAACCGCTAGTCTTACGCAGTTCGGCCTCAGGCACAGTCGGAGAATTCGCTAACAACGCATTTACCAACGTCGTCTTGCCCGCGCCGTTCCGCCCCATCAACGCAATCTTCTCTCCGCGCAGCACGCTCGCCGTAAACTCGTTGATCACTTTCTTCTTCCCGTACGACTTGGTCACACCCTCTAATTCCAGAATGTGTTTCCCCGAAGGCCGCTTCTGCTCAAACTTCAGGTACGGCCGCTGAATATTCGACCTCGCCAGCTCCGTTACCTGCAACCGCTCAACTTCCTTGCGCCGCGACTGCACCTGGCTCGACCGCGTACCCGCCGAGAATCGCGCAATAAACTCATTCAACTGTGCGATCTTCTTGCTCTTCTGCGCATTCTGACTCTCAATCTGCGAACGTACCTGTGTCTTCGCTACCACCATATCGTCGTAAGTGCCGGTATAAGTGATGATGGTTTCGTAATCGATGTCGGCAATGTGTGTGCAAATGCTGTTCAGGAAATGCCGGTCGTGCGAGATCACAATCAGCACCCCGTCATACTGATTCAAGAAAGTCTTCAGCCAGTGGATCGAATCCAAGTCCAGGTTGTTCGTAGGTTCGTCCAGCAGCAGCGCCTGCGGATGCCCAAACAAAGCCTGCGCCAACAGCACCCGCACTTTCTGCCCGCCCTGCAACTCGCCCATCTTCTTGCTCTGCAACTCTTCGGGAATATCGAGTCCTTGCAGCAACACCGCCGCGTCGCTCTCGGCCGTGTAACCGTCTTCCTCACCGACGATGCCTTCGAGTTCGCCCAGCTTCATGCCGTCGGCGTCGGACATTTCCGCCTTGGCGTAGATTGCATCGCGCTCTTCCAGGGCCGCCCACAGCCGCTTATTCCCCATAATCACCGTGTCGAGCACACGATATTTGTCGAAGGCGAACTGGTCCTGGCTCAACACGCCAATCTTCTTGGGACGCACCACCGTCCCCTTTTGCGGCTCGATCTCTCCGCTCAACAGCGCCATGAACGTAGATTTGCCCGCCCCGTTCGGCCCCGTCAGGCCATAGCGCTTGCCCTCCGTAAAGCCGGTGGATACTTCGTCAAACAAAATCTTGGCGCCGAAGCGCATCGACACATTGCTAACTGAGATCATGATTTTCCAACGAGACTGCGGGGAATTGCCCTAAGGCGGGAGCGCAGCTACCTACCTCATTTAGAATACCACGACCGCCGCGCGACTACCCACGCGTTCCACGCCGGGGTGGCCCATCTTTGCGCTTTTGCAAAGGTGGGGAGTAACGGCGCATATTGTCTGCCAGCAAACTCGTGAATGACCAGTTTCGGACACCGAGTCCCAGCGGTGAACCAAACAATCGGATGTTGGCCTCATCATGCCCTTCGCAAGTCAACAGGTTGCGCGCTGTGGATTTTGGCAGCACTCGTGCTTATTCGTCACTGCTCCACGAGAGCATACTTCATGATTCCAATCCACAGCGTACGAATGGGTTTGATTGCCAACATCGCGGGCAAAATCTTACGTCCGTCCCCCGCCACCGCTTTGAGGTTTGCTTCCGCCTTCCTCATCATCCTCGGAACTCTGCAACCCGGGTTCGCACGCGAAAGAGGCCCCCGCGTCGAGGTGGTTTGCCCGTCTCAGCCGATTCCGGTCAGGCAGGGGGAACAGCAGGTTTTGGTCTACGAACTACACATTACCAACTTCGACCTGGTCCCGATGACTCTAAAACGCCTGGAGATTTTCGCCGGCGAGGACAACAGCCAGCCCCTCAAGGTGTTCTCGGACGACGCTTTGTCTGCCACCATGGTTCAGGCAGGTTCAATGGGCGGTGCGAAAGACTCGCGCACCATAGATCCCGGAAGTCGCGCCGTCGTCTTTCTCTGGATCGGCCTGCGGCTGGATCAACCAGCACCTTTTAGTTTGCGGCATCGGTTAGTCTTCGTGGCCGGTACGGGGAATACTACAGCCGAATCTGTTCTCGAAGACTTCCCGGTCTCAGTAAGCCACGATGCAGTGCCACTGCTCAGTCCCCCGTTCGCTGGCGGCGTATGGCTTGCCGGGGATTTCGGGAACGGTTCGGGTCATCGCCGCAGCCTCGTGGCGATTGATGGACATGTTCATGAGCCGGAGCGGTTTGCAATTGACTGGGTAAAAGTTGGCCCCAACGGGGATACCCATCATGACGACATCGCTCGCAATGAAAATTGGTGGGGTTATGGCGAGCCGATTCTTGCCGTGGCAGACGGCGAAATCACCCAGGTCGTCGACGGAATAGCCGAAAACACTCCGCGCGTCCTGCCTCAGTCGGTCACTCTCGATAATATCTCCGGCAACTACCTGATCCTTCGCATCGCCTCCAATCGCCACGCGACCTATGCTCACCTGCAACCAGGAAGCATCAAAGTTCGCCTCCATGATCATGTGCGCCGAGGCGACGTCCTGGCGCGCCTCGGAAACACCGGCAACGCAACCGGTGCGCACTTGCACTTTCAAGTGACGGATGGCAACTCGGTTCTGCAATCAGAAGGAGTTCCTTTCATCTTCGATCAATTCACCTACCTTGGGCCCGGATCCGAATACGAAATTGACAAACATCCTTCCACCCCTGGGCGCACTCCATTCCTGGAGACGAGGGGGGTAATCGAATTCACCTCTGCCAACAAGTAAAAGGCAGGGGCCCTGTCCGGAACTCGGTCTTCTTAGCGCCTTCGCGAAACCTTAGCGCTCTTTGCGGTAAAGTTTTTTAGCTGCGGAGATATCAAGCTCTCGGGTTATCCTCCTCATATGCACTCCCCTCTGCCCGCTGGAGATCAGAAGCTGATCCAAATCGTGAACGCCGCCCTGGCCGACACTGTCGAGCGCAGCGGCAAGTGGCTCGCCTGCCGTCCCGGCTGTTCGCATTGTTGTGTTGGAGTATTCGCCATCAATCAGCTCGACGCCCTCCGCCTGCGCAATGGTCTGGCTGAAACCGAAAAGACCGATCCCGATCGCGCCGCCCGCATCCGCAAACGCGCTCTCGACACCGTCGCCCGCCTCTCGCCTGAATACCCCGGCGATCCCGCCACCGGCCTGCTCGATGAAGCCGACGACGATGAAGACTGCAAACGTTGGGATGAGTTTGCCAACGACGAGCCGTGTCCCGTGCTCGACCCTGCGACTGGAACCTGCGAACTCTACGAATTCCGTCCCGTGATCTGCCGAACTTTCGGACCACCGCTGATGTCGGAAGGTGAATTGGGAGTGTGCGATCTCTGCTTCGACGGTGCCACCGAAGCCGAAATCACCGCCTGCGAAATGAAGCCCGATCCACACAAGCTGGAACCAGTCCTGCTCGAGGAACTGGAAAAGACCACCGGCGCCACCGGCGAAACCATCATCGCCTTCGCCCTGGTCCGCTAAGAATAAGTACGTAGGTAGGGCATGGCTTCAGCCGCTGAGGTATGCCGTAACGGGTACGATCGCCAGATATTCGTCCTGGCGATCGCCCCGTGATCAGAGTCTTACAGGTTCACATTCACCACTACCCGAACTCCCGGATGCACCGGATTAATCAGGTAGTACGCGCCGTCAATGAAGTCAACATAAACCATGTCGGTGTAAGCCCATCCCACCGGCCACGGATCGACCATCACAAACGAATAGCCACCATACGAGAATTGCGGCCGCCCCGCCACAATCACCGGATGCCCAATGCGGAACGTGTGGCTCTGCCCAAAGTGAGCGCGGAACTTGTCATCCGGAATGCGGTGAGCATCTGCCCGATGCTCGTCGACTGCCTCATGATGTTCGTTCTGCTCCACCTTATCATCGTGACGCACTTCTTTATCATCACGCCGTACTTCCTGGTCTTTCTTTTCGTCCTGCTTTACGGCCTTGTCTTCCTGCTTGGCCTTATCTTCTTGCTTTGCCTTGTCTTCCTCTTGCGGCCGGGCGTCATCCCGTTGATCCTGGGCGTAGACTGAAATACCGGTTCCCATAAGCAAAAACAACAGCGCTGTTCCAACCACTCCGAATATCTTCATGGGTAATGCCCTCCTTGAGATGTATCGCACGGTCCTATTGCACGCCAATCGAACCTGCTGCAATTCACACCCATTTCAGCCAGGGTGTCCTAAACGGCCTTTCTAAGATGGCTGGGCAAGCTACAGGGATGGCTATCAATCACAAATAAGTGAACTCATGTAGAGCATTCGGGCTTTTACCGAACCGGCACCGTGGGCACGTAGAATGCCGGAACGCGCGCAGTTCGCCTCGCGGGTGGACGAAGAACTGATGCTGAATTACTTCCCTTGGGCAAACTCCACGGCGGACGCGGCACGTACCGGCTCATCGCCCACTGCACCGGTTCGGGCCTCGACTCCTTTACTGGCGCTCCGCTCGCCGCAGGCAGTCTCCCGCCGGTTTGACCAGCCTTCGCAGCCATGTTTAACGTCCTGAAGCTTTGCGAAGGTCGAGGCTCGGAGGGCGGCATGAGCGCGGCTACCGAGTCGAAAGGTATCCCCGCAGAAGGCTTCGTCACCGTCTTTTCCCAAACACCATCTCCCGGACCCTGTATCTTGTGCCGCGTGATCGCCGGCTTATTCGGATCCGTCGCGCTCTGCGCATCAGGCACCGTCTGATTTTCTGGCTTACGCAGCGCTGCTTCTTGTCGCCCCTCAACCGCAGGTGACGCTGCCGGCGGATTCACTCCTCTGACCTTCGCCGCCGCCACCGCCTCTGCTCGAACGCCGCCGTTCGCGGCTATGCCTGTCCCGGCAACCGGTTGAGGAGTAGAAACGCTGGCAGCCGCATCGGGTTTTTCTCCAGCAGCAACCAGATCCTGCGCTTCCGCGTTCCTCGAGTTGCTGGACTGCGAGTCTGTCTTTCGCGTCGAAGCAGACCACTGATTTCGCGAAGCCGCTTTCACGTAATGAAGGAAACGCGGCTGTCCTCGCCCCTGCCAATAAGGCGAATCATAAAATTCCACTCCGCGTCCCGAGCGCATCGCACTGAAGAAAGAGTGCTGGACCGGACTAATCACGATTCCCACATGTCCGCGCCACACCACCAAATCACCCGGTTGCGGATGCATCACTCGCCGGAACTCTTTGATCCCTTGGTAAAGCTCGGAGGAATTCGCGTAGGAGTAAGCAAAGCCAGCCCGCACGTAGATTTCGTGCACCAAGTTTGAGCAATCGGCATTGGCATCCGTGTGCCGAGACTCCAGAGCGGCCCCAATGATCGCCAAACCCTGGTCTGAGTTCACCAGCCAGGCTGCACTAGCCTCAGAAGGTCCGCGAACTGTCGTGTGAGCTACACTCGAACTTTCAGCGTTTGGTTGCGTTGCCGACGCACGCGGAACCACTGCGCACAGCACAAGAAGTGACCCTACCCTCGCGCACCTTCGGCAATGGATACTGATGGTCATGACAAAGCTAAGGTCTAGTTCGCCATAACACCGTCCAACCCCTGCCGCTCGCAATAGTTTCGCTTATATTTTTTCGCATTTGCTACTTCCATTTTTCGATTCTCGTGCTACACTTCCCGTCCATCTACGGGTCCTTTGGATTTGGGGTGTGCTCCTCACGAAGTCACTTAGGAGTCGCCATGCCCCGCAAATCCCTTGCACTAACGTTCATGCTTCTGGCCGTCTCGGTCGCAGCCCATGCTGTCATCCGCGACATCATTCCCGCAGGCACCATTCTGACGTGCACCTTGAATGAGCCTAACTTCTCATCGAAAACCGCCATGGTCGGCGACCCGGTCCTCTGTCACCTCGGACCTCTCGGTGCTTTCGGCCACTCCGTCTTCCCGCGCGGCGCCATGCTGGGCGGACATTTACAGGAGTACAAAGATCCCGGCCGCCTCGTCGGCAAAGGATCTCTCGGGCTCGAATTCGATCGCCTGGTCTTGCCCGGAGCGGAAATCTTGCCCTTATCAGCAAAGGTAATCTCTACTCCTCAAATGAAGGCTGATCGCCAGGGCGACATTCAAGGCAAGGGACACGCCAAGCGCGACGTGGCTGAGTGGATGATCCCCGTCCTCTGGCCGATCAAGGTCATTACTCTCCCATTCCGCGGCCCCTACCCCACGCTGAAAGGAGAAACTCGACTCTCGCTCCGCCTAATGGAAGATGTCGAAGTGCCGTTCCCGGTCGCTGGGAACATCGTCCCCGCCCCGCCGTGGGCCAGCCCCGGCCGCTATCGCGGTTCCTACGACGGGTCGCGCAACAGCGCGACGCGGCCTGCCTCGTTCACCTCGCGAACTCAGCCTGCCACTCTGAAAACCGCTGCTTACGTTGAAAGTCAACCGGCCGCGCAGATCTCCTCGCAGCCGAACCCTGAGCCGCCAACGACCATCATCGCGTTGAAAAGTGGCACTGCCGTTGTCGCCAGCCAATACTGGCTGCAAGGCGGAGCCATGCACTACATCTCCGGCGGCATTGAACAGAAGCTACCGCTGGAGCAAGTAGACCTCTACCGCACCACGAGCTTGAACCATGAGCGCAACGTCGAGTTCGTCCTGCAATCCCGGGACCCGGTAGAGCAGTAAATCGTTAACAGATGCGGTGTCCCACCCTGGTCGCGCTCTCGCGGCAGGGTGGGGATGTTCCGAGAATGCCCAACGTCTCGCGCGGTTCGCGACGTGCAATACCCGTGTGGGGCGGACACTCCTGTCCGCCAATGCCCGAATTACCTCTATCCACGTAGGCCAGAGAACGGCATCACCCCAACGGCACGCAGCCCAGCTCACACCCTTCTTTCACGCCCCCAAAACTTCCCTAACTTTCCGCGACAGCATTTGCAAAGTAAACGGCTTTTGCAGAAACGCCGTCCCCGGCTCCAGCACGCCTTCATGCACAATGGCGTCTTCGGTATATCCAGAGAGATACAGCACCTTAGTCTGAGGATGCGTCGCGCACAGCCGCGCCGAAAGCTCGCGCCCACTCATGCCCGGCATCACCACATCGGTGATCAGCATGTGGATCGGCTCCGCATGATGTGTCACAATCTGCAACGCCGCTTCACCGTTCGCAGCTTCCAATACGTTATATCCCTTTAATTCCAGGGTCTCACGCACCAACTGCCGTACCGATTCTTCGTCCTCCACCAGCAACACCGTTTCCGATCCCCCATGCTGCGGCTCGCTGATCCGCACCATACCCACCGGATCCGCCGATTCTTCCACTCGCGGCAAATAAATACGAAATGTCGTTCCATGCCCCGGTTCGCTCTGCACCAACACATACCCGCCACTCTGCTTGATGATTCCGTAAACCGTCGAAAGCCCCAGCCCCGTACCTTTCCCTTTTTCCTTCGTGGTAAAGAACGGCTCGAAGATACGGGCCTGTGTCTCCTTATCCATGCCATGCCCGTTATCGCTGACCGAAAGCATCACGTAAGCTCCGGGTTGGATGTAGCTATACTCCCGCCTGAAATCGTCCCCTTCAAGGTTGGCGTTCGAGGTTTGAATGCTGAGCTTGCCGCCCTCGGGCATGGCGTCTTTCGAGTTCACCACCAGGTTCATGATGACTTGCTCAATCTGCCCGGCATCGGCGCGTGTGCGGCCGAGGTCAGCCGCCGGCACGGTTTCCAGCTCAATTCTCTCCCCGATCAGCGGCCGCAACAGCCGTTCCATATCCGCCACGATCACGTTCAAGTCCACCACTTTCAGTTCCAGCAATTGCTTGCGGCTGAAGGCCAGCAGTTGCCGCGTCAGCGTAGCAGCACGTTCGGTGGCGTGATGAATCGCCTCAATCTTCGGATACAACGCGTTGCTCTTGCCAGTATGTTCCAGCAACTGTTCGGTATATCCGCCGATCACCATCAGCAGATTGTTAAAGTCGTGCGCCACTCCACCCGCCAGCCGCCCCACTGCTTCCATCTTTTGCGCCTGACGAAACTGGTTTTCCAGCACTCGTTGCTCGGTCACGTCCTCGGCAATCATTTCCAGAACTTCCGCGCTTTCCTCCGGACGCCGCACCATCTGCCCGCTAAGCCTTACCGTGATCACTTTCCCGTCCCGACGCTTCCAGCGAACTTCAATATTCCCCGGCCCCGTGCCATCACGGAACTGGCGCATCAGTCGCGATAACTCTCCCGCCTCCACGAACACTTCGCGCTTCGGATCCAGCCCCAGCACCTCTGCCGCGGACCCGTATCCCAACATCAAGATCAGCGCCGGATTCACATCCAGAAACTTGCCTTCCAGACTCGATCGATAAATTCCATAAACCGCGCTCTGCACCACCGATCGATATCTCGCCTCCGACCGCCGCAGCGCCTCTTCATTCCGCTTATGTTCAACCGCGCTTGCCACCTGCTGCGACACGAACGTCAAAATGTCTTTCTCCTTTTCCCCAAACCGCACATTCCCGCTATAGCTCTGCACCACCAGCGCGCCGAACGCATTCCCTCCAACTTTCAGCGGAACTCCCAACCAGTCAAGCGACGGCGCTCCAATCAACTCTACCTCCCCACGCTCCACCAGCTTCTCAAACACCTCCGGAGTGCATAGCAGCGGCTCCCCCGTCCGCAACACATGTTCCGTAAGCCCTTTTCCCAGCTTCTTGCGCGAAGGCCGCGAATCCTCATCATCCACAAAATAAGGAAAGCTCAACGATTGCGTTTCGGCGTCATACAGCGCCACATAGAAATTGCGTGCATACATCAGCTCAGCCACAATGCTGTGCATCGCGCCGTAGAACTGCTGTAAGTCATCTGGCGAACTCGCTTTCTCCGCGATCCGCAACAGCGCCGCGCTCAACGCCTCCGCTCGCTTCTGCTCCGAAATATCGCGATACAGCGCGCACACTCCGACCTGCTCCCCGGAAACTACCACCGGCGCGCTCGAGATCAGAACATCCACCAGACTGCCATCCTTTCGCTGCCGCTTGGTCTCCAGCACCACCTTCTTACCCTTCGCCAGCTCTTCCTGAATCCATCGCGTTTCCGAACTACGATCTGGTGGAACGATCATCTCCTCTAGCCGCTGCCCCAGCGCCTCTTCCGGACGAAATCCGAAAATCCTGCTGAACTCTCCATTCAACCGCGTGATGCGCATCTCCGTATCCAGAATGCTGATCGCTTCCGGCGCGCACTCCACTAATTGTTCGAGATAGGCCCCTTGCAGCTCAGCACTCTCAGGGACGAGGTGGGAACTTTCAGAAACTACGCCAGATCCGGGCGCCGAAAGTGCCGCCGCATTATGGTGCAGCGCCTCCCGTAAAAATCGCACACGTACGTGGTCGGCCGACACCGTCGGCCGGGTGATTTTGTCACCCATCTAACTCCTCCCCATTGCAAACCAGTGCCAAATCAAGATGTTAGATGGCTATCCGCACTGCTAAAAGTTACCGAGGTAATTCGACAGAAGTAATTTCACCGAGGCAATTTACCGTTCACTTTCCAGCATTCCACATACCCGATGCAGCAACTCCCGCTGCTCCTCATTCAGGGCCAGAAATTCAAAACCATGCCGCAAGCCGTCGCGGTACCGCGCCAACGCCCGCAACCGCAAGGGAACCGACGCCACTGGCAACGACAGTTCCAGGGACACTACTTCGCCCGGCTCTATCTCTCCCGTTAACGTCGCCCCAATCCCGTCTTCTCCCAACTCCGTCGATCGTCCCCACATCGCCGCCGAGCCGCCCGGCCGGAACACTTCCACCGAAACTCGAATATCCGTGGGATAACGCCGGTAACGCCGGGGACCAGGAGCAGCACTCGGGTTGGGGGCGCAATCGTCCATGCCGCTAGTTTCCGTGTAGTGCGTAGCCCGGCTCCAATGGCAGCTTGCCGCCTACCTTCACTACCGTTACCCCTCCGGTGATGGCGTAAACATCCACCAGGCCCACCGCACCCGGACTCGATTCCACCTTTTTCACCACCGCTTCGTCAGAATCCACCACTACAATCGCCGGATGGTTCACTCGCGCATGGTTGGCAGCCGTAATCAGCGTCTGCACTTCTTCTTTCGGGATCCCGTAAATCTTTTCCAGCACCATCCGCATCTCCGGCGACGACGGATCGCGCATCACCAGACTCACCGCCTTGCCGTCCGGCCAGCGCTCCATCTGGCCTTTGCATATCTTCACCAACTCTGCCAGTGAGACCGCTTCCACGTGATTCGTCTTGCTGGATACCAATGCGAAATCCCTGGCCGCAGCCACCGCCGTCCAGCCCAGGCATATCACCACCAACGCAAAAATTCGTGATCGCGGCAACCACCCTCCTCAAACCCGTCTGACTGATGATTCTCCGCTATGCAGGTCGCAGGCTCAATGACCAGAAGGATGATGTACCAGTAGAAGCAACAGCGTTGCCAGGGGCGGCCTGATCTGCGTATTCAGCGAAATCTGCGGCCGAAACCTGCCAACGCATTCCTCTGTGTTCTCTGTGCCCTCTGTGGTAAGGTCTTGATTTATCCGCGTGATCCGCGAAAATCCGCGGCGGCTTTGCTCTTCACCCAAAAGCATCCTGGATGCCAGTACAATCATCTGTAACCCAGGAGGAAAATCATGCCCCACGAACTTCCATTATTGCCCTATGACTACTCGGCTCTAGAGCCTGTCATTGATACCCAAACCATGAAGCTCCACCATGACATGCATCACGCGGCCTATGTGAAGAACCTGAATGCCGCCCTCGAAAAATATCCCAACCTGCAATCCAAGAAAGTCGAAGAACTGCTGCGCGACCTGAATGCGGTTCCCGATGACATCCGCACCGCCGTTCGCAACAACGGCGGTGGTCACATGAACCACAGCATGTTTTGGAAAATCATGAAGGCCAATGCCGGCGGCGAACCCACCGGCCCCATCGCCAAGCTGATTCAACAGACTTTCGGCAACTTCAATGACTTCAAAACCAAGTTCAACGAAGCCGGTGTCAAGCAATTCGGCAGCGGCTGGGTCTGGCTGGCAGGCAAGCCCGATGGCAGCGTTCAAATCCTGACCACGCCCAACCAGGACAATCCGATCTCTCAAGGCCTGTTTCCGATTCTGGGCAACGACGTTTGGGAACACGCCTACTACCTGAAATACAACAACCGCCGTCCCGAATATCTGGCGGCCTGGTGGAACCTGGCAAACTGGGAAGAAATCAACAAGCGCCTCGAGACCTTCCAGTCCCATCGCGAACCCGCAATGGCATCAAGATAAGAAGCGCGCGGGTCCAAGTAGGGGCAGGTGTCCGAACCTGCCCTATTTCTTTATCTGCGTATTCAGCGAAATCTGCGGCTATATCGTTCCTCCGTGCTCCTCTGTGCCCTCTGTGGTTGGGTGTTGCTTTGATCCGCGTGATCCGCAAAATCCGCGGCGGGTTCTTGCTTCTGCATTTCCTGTGCGGGATGTGGTGTCCTCACCTGCCCTTGTTTCTTTATCTGCGCTTTCAGCGAAGTCTGCGGCTGGCATCGTTCCTCCGTGTTTCTCTGTGCCCTCTGTGGTTGTGTCCTGTTGTGATCCGCGTGATCCGCGGCGGGTTCTCGCTTTTGCATTTCCTGTGCGTGATATGTGGAAATCGTGGCGTGAAGTGTTCTCGCTTCCCGAGATGCCAACCCTTGCAGCGTCCCGAAAAGCCCATCAGGCCGAGGTTTAGATAAATTTCTACCTGCGTCTTCCGCGAAAATCTGCGGCTTATTCTGCACCAATTTTTTGGAATTGACCCGGCTCCATCCCGCGAGTAGATTCTCTTCACCGTTAAATGAAATCTCGGCCAGCCTGCATCCACAAAACTATTCTCCCTCCCCCCAGGGTGAACTCACGTGAGGAAACCGTCTGCAGAATGGAACATCTATCGCACCCGCTTCTTAATCAAGGCAAAACAACTCACCCAGCCCTTCGCCTTCGTCGACGCGCTCGGTCGCGAACACAGTGGCCAGGCGGGTGACTACCTGGTCCAGTCCTCCGACGGCAGTCGCCGCATCGCTCCACGCCAGATCTTCGAGGACATCTACGTGATCATGGGCCCGGCGGCGGTCGAAGAATGGCCTCTGATTAGTTCTGATTTGGGTGCGAAATCACCCTTTGTGGATAACCGGGGCGGAAATGGGCATCTACGCCGTTAATTACTTTGAGATACAATATATAGTGATTAACTCTTGACAGCCACTACCGGCGGGAGTACCTTGTCCTTCCCATAGGCAGTAATGGATGGGTAGGAAATAGGGGCGGAGAGCATGGCCGAGGTGACCCGTGCTGCCCCGCCAAACGAGTGAATTTGGTGTGCGGTGGCCGTTCCCCGGTCTCCCCCTCGGGGAACGACAACTTTTGACAATGCAACTGTGGAAGATGCCTCGACCGGAGGGTACGGATTCCTTTCGCTTCAAGGCAGGAAATTCGAGGATTCGATGGTCGAACTTATCCAGTTGGTGGATGAATCGTTAGCCCGCCACGGTCTTGCATCGCTGCTGCAGACTGGGCGAGACGTCCGTCTCGAATCAAGCTTGGGGTCCAGGCTCTTGGCAGAAACCGCAGAAACAACCGAAGACCCGAGCGCCCCAAATTGGGCAAAAGCGCCGGGCGTCGGCAAGACCAGTTTGTCCCCGGGTCGCAGTTAGATCGATAGAATTGAGCTAGACAATTTAAGAAGAACGGAGCCCCCGATGGCTGAAATTACTGAGAAGAGAGTCCCCAATGCCGCCGAGACCACTGCTGCATCTGTGAACCCGACGACCGCCGCCACTAAGAAATCTCCCGGCCTAACCTTCCGCCGGCTCTTCACCAAGCTCGGCGTCTCGCCCTACGACGAAATCGAATGGGAACTCCGCACCGCCGCCATCACCGATGCCCAGGGTGGCATCCTCTTTGAACAGAAAGATGTCGAGATTCCCAAAGACTGGTCCATGACCGCCACCAACATCGTGGCCTCGAAATACCTGCACGGCACCGTCGGCACCCCCGAGCGCGAAACCGGCGTGCGCCAACTCGTCTCTCGCGTCGCCGAGACCATTCGTGACTGGGGACTATCCCAGGGCTACTTCAAAACTCCCGAGGACGGCGCCACCTTCCACGACGAACTGGCTCACATCCTTCTTCGTCAATTTGCGGCCTTCAACTCGCCCGTCTGGTTCAACGTCGGATGCGACCGCATCGAGCCCAACTCCGACGCCACCAACTGGCACTGGAACCCGGCTCTCGGCCGCATCGAATTCGGTGTCACCGGCTACAGTAAGCCACAGTGCTCTGCCTGCTTCATCAACTCGGTGAAAGATTCGCTCGACTCGATCCTCACCTTGGCCAAGACCGAAGGCATGCTCTTCAAATGGGGATCCGGCACTGGCACCAATCTTTCCACGCTGCGCTCTTCCACCGAAGGTCTCAGCGGCGGTGGCACCGCCAGCGGCCCGCTCAGCTTCATGAAAGGTTTCGACGCCTTTGCCGGCGTCATCAAGTCCGGCGGCAAGACTCGCCGCGCCGCCAAGATGGTCATTCTCAACATCGACCATCCTGACATCATCGACTTCATCGAGTGCAAATCGAAAGAAGAAGCCAAGGCCCACGCTCTCGTCACCATGGGATACGACGGCTCCCATCCCGACTCCGACGCCTATTCCTCCATCTTCTTTCAGAACGCCAACAACTCCGTGCGCGTAAATGACGACTTCATGTACGCCGTTCTCCGCGACGCCGACTTCTCCACTCGCGCCGTAAAAGACGGCCGGCCCATGCAAACTTTCAAAGCCAAAGACCTGATGTTCCGCCTCTCCGACGCCACCTGGCGCTGCGGCGATCCCGGCATGCAATTCGATACCACGGTAAACCGCTGGCACACTTCGAAGAACACCAATCGCATCAACGCCAGCAACCCGTGTTCCGAATACATGTTCCTCGACGATTCCGCCTGCAACCTGGCCAGCCTGAACCTGCTGAAGTTCGCCCCCAACGGCACGTTCGACGTGGAAGCCTATCGCCACGCGGTCGACATTCTAATCACCGCGCAGGAAATCATCGTCGACAATGCCGGCTACCCCACTGAAATGATCGGACGCAATTCGCACGACTACCGTCCGCTAGGCCTGGGCTACGCAAATCTCGGCGCGTTGCTCATGGCAGCTGGCCTACCCTACGACTCCGACGCCGGCCGCGACTACGCCGCCTGCGTAACCGCAATCATGTGCGGCCAAGCCTACTTGCAGTCGTCAAGAATTGCCGAACTCTGCCCGCCGCTAATCCCGGCCACCGAACCAACCCAAAAAGGCCTGGCCGAAACCAACCTCGGCTCCAACGCCATGCCCGGAGGCGCCTGCCCCGGCTGGTACATAAACCGCGAACCCTTCTTAGACGTAATAAGAATGCACCGCGCCTCGGTAAACAACATAAACAAAACTAACGTCCCCGCCCCGCTCTTCGAAGCCTCCAAGTCCTGCTGGGACGAAGCCCTCGCCAACGGCGAAAAACACGGCTACCGCAACTCCCAGGTAACCGTCCTGGCCCCCACCGGCACAATAGGCTTCATGATGGACTGCGACACAACCGGCGTCGAGCCTGATCTGGCTCTTGTTAAGTACAAAAAGCTGGTCGGCGGGGGCATGATTAAGATCGTCAACAACACCGTGCCCACGGCGCTCTTCAAGCTTGGCTACTCGCACGATGAAGCTGACAAGATCGTCAGCTACATTGACGCTACCGGCACCATCGAAGGCGCCCCGCATATTAAAGACGAGCATCTTGCCGTCTTCGACTGCTCGTTCAAGCCGGCCAAAGGCACTCGCTCGATTTCGTATCTTGGCCACATCAAGATGATGGCTGCTGCGCAGCCTTTCATCTCGGGGGCTATATCGAAGACGGTCAATCTGCCGGAGAATGCTTCTGTCGAAGACATCATGGAGGCTTACATCCAGTCGTGGAAGCTGGGTGTTAAAGCTGTCGCTATTTATCGCGATGGCTGCAAGAAGTCGCAGCCGCTTAGCGCCGCGGGAACCAAAACCGCTCAAAGCAGTGGTACCTCTGTGACCCCTGTGCCCTCTGTGGTTGAAGACTTGAACGCGCCGCCGCGGGCAGTCCGCAATCGCCTGCCGGAAGAGCGCGCCTCGATCACCCACAAATTCAAAGTCGGCGACCACGAGGGCTACATCACTGTCGGGCTTTATCCCGACGGCGAGCCCGGAGAGCTTTTCATCACCATGGCCAAGGAAGGCTCGACGGTCAGCGGCCTGATGGACAGCTTCGCCTGCGCGGTGTCCATCGCGCTGCAACACGGGGTGCCGCTGAAACTGTTGTGCGAGAAATTCGCCCACACCCGCTTCGAGCCCAGCGGCTGGAGCGGCAACGGCGAGATCGGCTTTGCCAAGTCGATCATGGACTACATCTTCCGCTGGCTCCAGTTGCGCTTCCTCACCGGACAGCAGCAGTTGCTGTTCGAGAATCTGCGACTGAAGCCGTCAGCACTCAGCACTCAGCCTTCAGAAGTCGATGCCAGTGCCGGTGGTGTGGGGCGGGCGCCCTCGCCCGCCGCAGGCAGCGTCCACGCCGCTGATCAACTCGCCAGCCTCGTCGACCTGGGCGATGCTCCGACATGCAGCTTCTGCGGATCGATCATGACCAGAAATGGAAGCTGCTACCGGTGCATGAGTTGCGGGAGTACGAGCGGGTGCAGCTAACAAATAGTGACTACTTGTCATTTTTCTTGACAAGGTGACATTTGATTTTTACACTGTGGGTGGATCGCCGTTTACGGCGCTTCGGCAGGTTCTTTGACAATCGTTCTCAGGCAGCAGGCAGCTGCTATGGTCGAGTCCTTCGTCGTCGACGAAGGACATAAGGCGGTGAGGGTAGGGTATTTCACCGCGATGGGTTGTGTGTTAACCCATCATTCTGAGCCGATTAGGATCGCTTGTGAAGGGCTGGATGTTGTGTACTCGACTTGGATAGACGATCTTGCATTTTCTGGTAGCCGGGCGCGGGAGTTAATCCAGGTCACTGCTTCGGTTCTTGGGAGTCACGGACTTCGATTGAAGCGTGAAAAGATCAAGATCATGGGACCAAGGGCTATCAAGCTCCTCACCGGCACGAGGCTCGGTGCGGCAGGGGTACGCGCGCCAAAGGAGAAACTATCGCGGGTTCGTTCGGGCATACACAAGCTGCGGGATGGTCTTGTTGGGGAACGAGACGAGGAGAAGTACATAAGGGGGTTGGTCGCACAGCTTAGGTTCATCCACCAACTCTGTCCTGGCGATGTTCGTGGGTATGCGACGGACCTAATAGCGGTTTGCAAGGGCCGGCCGCTCGCGGCACCTGACAAGCGTTTTCTTGCCGCTTCTCAATGGCACGAAAGTGCCTAGGCAACGCTGATAAAAGCGAGTAAAACGTTAGCGACTCTGAGGGGGGCCATGGCGCGAGCCATGGCCCCTTTCGCTTTTGACGCGTAGCTCGCGGATGGATGTGTGCGATGCCTTATACGAAGACTATCGTTTGTTTGGCCAATTCAAGAAAAATTAACGGTCGCTGTGTCGCTGGCCGGATTTGGGATGGTCGAGTCTTTGGCGATTGGGTTCGACCAGTGAGCGCCCTTAAGAAGGGTGAGCTGCATGGCGAGCGACTTTGCTCTGGAAACCACGATCCGCACCTATTGGAGATCGTCGAGGTGCCCCTGCTGGGACATCAACCGGTGGGCTGCCAGACTGAGAACCACTTGGTAGAGGCTTCACAACACTGGATGTGCCGGGAAGCATTACAAATGTACAGGTTCTAGCCGCCGTCCAACGCGTTAATGGACCGCTTTGGATCAACGCTGGTTCGACTCAGAACGGGCAGAACGATCACATTCCTGCCGGTGTTGCGGCGGGGTTACCGAACTCACTAATGTTGATACGGCCGCCAGCGCTCAAGATGGTTGTCGGTACGGAGGGTCAGGGCTACCGACCGCGCCAGAGGGTTCGTGGCCACTTTTCATTGGGAGGGTACGATTACGTATTTGCGGTCACTGATCCTGTGGTTGAGAGTGTTTTGCTAGGGCAACCGGACGGATTCACGCGTGAATTGCGAAACCCGGTACTATGTATCAGCATTAGTGAGGTTTTCGAGAAGCAGAATGCGTGTTACAAATTGATTGCTGGGGTGATTGAGGCCGACATCTAGCATGCAGAGAACAGTTTTCACGATTGGACACTCAAATCGGACGTCAGATGAGTTCCTGGCCCTCCTGCTTGAGAACGAGTTGACAGCTGTGGCAGATGTCCGTTCTCAGCCATACAGCCGGGTTAACCCGCAGTTCAATCGGGAATCACTCGCTGAATTCTTGGCGAAGCACCAAATAGCGTATGCGTTTCTTGGAGAGGAACTCGGCGCGCGATCGCGTGATCCTTCCTGCTATGTGGAGGGCCAGGTCCAATATGACGTCCTGGCTCAGACGAAGTTGTTTGAACAGGGTCTAGATCGCGTTGAAAAAGGAACACTCCGATACCGGTTGGCGCTGATGTGTGCTGAGAGGGAGCCTCTCGCCTGTCATCGTTTTATTCTCGTTGCGCGGCATCTGGCGCGGCGTGGTTTCCAACTCAAGCACATAATCGATCCAGGCGTGGTCGAAGACCACGAGGCTTCCGTCGCCCGGCTTCTTGTGGAATTGCGGATGGACAGTATGCACCTGTTCGGCACTCAGGACGACTTGGTCGAGTTGGCCTACGAGAGGCAGGCAGCAAAGATTGCATTCTCACAAGAGGAACCGGTTGAGGCTGCGAAAAGAGAGTCTGCTTAAATGAAGGTTTTTACCATCGGCTTTACGAAGAAGTCGGCGGAGACCTTTTTTGGCAAACTATGCGATGCAGGTGTTCGGCGACTTGTAGATGTTCGATTGAATAATGTCTCGCAGTTGGCGGGCTTTTCGAAACGTGACGATCTGAAGTATTTTCTGAAGGCGATCTGTGGAATCGACTACGTGCACTTGGCCGAGCTGGCGCCTACGCAGTCCATGCTTGACGAATACAAGAAGCGCAGCCACGATTGGGTGCAGTATGAGAAGCGATTTCTGGCTCTGATGGCCGAGCGGCGCGTCGAGGGAACAGTTCCAAGAGATCTTTTAGAAAATGCCTGCCTGCTCTGCAGCGAGGAAAAGCCGGTTCACTGTCACCGGAGGCTTGTCGCGGAATATCTGAATGGCAAGTGGGGTGGGATCGAGACGGTTCATCTGTAGATCTCCTGCACGGTTGAAACCGTGCCCTTATACAGTGCTTTCGACAGTGTGCCACTGCCTGCACGGGCGGGGACGCCCGCGCCTACATTTTCGCTGTCGGCTGCATTGCCTCCCACTTCTCGCGCAAAGGGCGCGCGAGAAATGGGGCACCCCTTGTCGTGGTGGAGTCGAGAGAAAGCGCGGCGTATAATTTAGGAACGATGCGACAGCCCATCAAACTTCGAGGACGCTTTGCAACTCCGTATGACATCGCTGAGACCCTTGGCGTTTCTGCGGCGCGCACCCGGCAGTTGATTGAGATGGCAAGAAAGTCTACGCAGGGCATGATTGATCGCAACACGGAAAGCGGCAGTTTTGTTGCACACAAGAAGAAGACGGGATCCCGGGCCAGCACAGTCGGAATAAAGAAGAGCAACGGGAGACAAGCCCACGCGGCGAAAAACAAAGCCCACACCCGCACCACCAAAGCGCACCGGTAGTACGGAATCAGTTTTTCTGAATATTCCCTACGACTCCGCGGGGGTCATTGCGTTCGGCTTGCAACCGAGGGCGGTGCTCGAAATCACGACCAGCAGCCGGCGGCTGGAACGCATCCTGGAACTAATTCAAGAATGCAAGTATTCGATTCACGACCTGTCGCGGGTGCAGCTTAACCGTGATCGTCCGCGAACCCCGCGCTTCAATATGCCATTTGAGCTCGGCTTGACGGTTGCACTGGAACGAACTGCCATCCCAGGACATGCCTGGGTGGTGTGTGAGTCAGAGAGGTTTCGCCTCAAGAAATCGTTGACCGACCTGGATGGCACAGACCCTTACATTCACGACGGCACGGTGCATGGAGTGTTGCGAGAGCTGGGTAACTTCTTTGTCCTCCAAGGCAATCAGCCCACGCTCGGGGAGATGAAAAAGGTATATCGTGTACTGCGATCCAACTTTAAGAGGGTGCTTCGCCAGGCGGGGGCAACGCATCCTTTCAACGCGCGTGTGTTCAGAGACCTGTGCGTCTTGGCGAATGCTGCGGCGAAGGATTTGGTTCAGGGTAAGATTTCGGCATTCGGGTTAGGGCATTATGAACACATCCAATTCAAGCGCAAGCATGGTGACTTACCGCGGGGCGACGTATCCGTGGGAGTGCGATCAGATCGGGCACATGAACATTACCTGGTACGTGAGCAAGTTCGACCAGGCGAACTGGAACCTCTTTGCTGCGGTGGGAATCACGCCGTCGTACCTGCGGGAAGGAAAGTTCGGCGTGGCCGGGGTGCAGCAGAACATTACTTACAAGCGCGAGCTGATGGCGGGCGACGTGATTGAAGTGAGATCGCGGATTCTGGAAATCCGCGAGAAGGTGATTCGCTTTCTGCATGAGATGACGAACGCCGAAACCCAGGAGATTGCCGCGACTTGCGAAATTACGGCGGTGCATTTGGATAGGAGTACGAGGAAGTCGTGTCCGTTTCCGGAGGCGGTACGGAAGGCGGCGGGGGAGCGCATAGGTTGAGAGAATTCCGGTTCGGGAACTTTCTGTTCCACTTCGGAACTGGGCGACACTTTTTCCCGTTTTGGCTTGATCGTCGAAAACGGTTGTCAATAGCGAGATAGTAACTGATTCCCCGCATACTGCTCTATCCAATACAAATATAAAGTTTGGAATCGTGTCTCACTTAGCTGTGCAATTTGCTAGTCTGGAAGTAGGGAGTTAGTTCGAGATCAAAAGCAGATTCCTTGGGCCTGATGGCCCACGGAATGACAAGTTAACGAAAAGAGCGCGGCCCAAAGGGCCGCTTTTTTATTGGAGATTACCAGATGGATAGTCCGGGCATGAGCATCAAACAACCAAAACAACGCGGCGAATGGGCAGAGCTGCTTTTCATGATTCGCGCCACCGAACACGGCCTCGTTGTCGCCAAACCCTGGGGTGAATCTAGCCACTACGATTTCGCCGTAGAATGCAATGGCGGTTTCCACCGTGTGCAAGTGAAGTCCACCATGAGCAGAAAAAGGAATCACTACGGATGTTCGCTTCGTGGCAACCGCGTTTACTACACCAAGGACGACATCGATTTCATCGCGGCCTATGTCATCCCTTGGGATCTCTGGTACATTGTTCCAGCTGCGGTGGCCCTGACCGGACAACAAAAACTTTACCTATCACCGGAGTACCGGAAGTCCATCTATGAACCCTACCGCGAGTCGTGGCATCTACTCCTGGCAGATGGCTACCGATAAAAGAGCGTAGGTAGCAATCTATGCTGCGTCTTCTTCGATCTTGATGCGCAGGGATTTCAGGAACTTGAGGTCCTGATCACTGATTTTGAATTCGGGATTGCTGCTGAGAGTGGTGACCAGCGAAGTCTTGTCGGGGGATTTGTCGCCGGGTTTGCTGACGCCGATGGTGGCTTCGAGCACCAGAAAAATGTCGTAGCCGCCGTCTTTGATGCGGGAGACAACTTCGGCAATCTGATCGGAGTCGGCGAGCGACTCGTTGATGGCTTCCCCCAGTTCCTTCATGAGTTGCTTGAGTTCCTGGTCCACGACTCCTCCCGAAATGCCTGGCTTGACTACACTTTCTTTAGATGCAGCCGCGCCGCCGCGGGCTCATAGCGAAAACTACCCGCGCCGCGTTATTGTAACCCGGAAGCTTGATAAAATCGATGACGATGTCGCCTCTCTCTACTGGCAGGAAATTGGGGATTGCAGCCCGGGTTGCCGGGCGGCAAGTGCGCAAAACGCGGACATTTGGCGCGGTCATGCACGCGGGACGGATGACGGCGTCGCGATGGGCGGGGGCGCTGGGACAGTTGTGGCTCGAGGTCACGGGATTTGTTTTCTTGGCGTTAGCCGCGGTAGGCGGTTTGGCATTCTGGCGGGAGTGGGCGAGACACAGCGGCGCCGGGCGGATGTTTTTGGCAGCAGCTTTTACAGTTTTATTTGGCTGGTTTGGAGTGAGCTCATTTTGGCGGATACGGAAGCGGCACTGAGTCTTTGGACTCTGGTGAGGAAGGGAAGATGGTCACAAAACCGAAAGAAAAAGACGCGCGCCCCGATCCGCAGACGGCGTCGCATATTCCGGTGCGGCAGGTTTACGGGCCCGCCGATCTTGAAGGTTGGGACTACGACGGCGAGGTTGGGTATCCGGGGGAATATCCGTATACGCGCGGGGTGCAGCCCACGATGTTCAGAGGCAGACTTTGGACCATGCGCCAGTATGCCGGGTTCGGGGATGCTGAGGAGTCGAACCGGCGCTACAAGTATCTTTTGGCGAATGGGACTACGGGGTTGTCGGTGGCGTTCGATTTGCCGACGCAGATTGGAATGGATTCGGACTGCGCGCTGGCGATGGGGGAAGTGGGAAAAGTTGGGGTGGCGATCGATTCGATTGAAGACATGCAGCGGCTGTTCGATGGCATTGATCTGACGAAGATCTCGACATCGATGACGATCAATGCTACGGCGTCGATTCTGCTGGCGCTTTATGTGGCGGTGGCGCGGCGGCAGGGAGCCGACATTCGCAAGCTTTCCGGCACGGTGCAAAACGATGTTCTAAAAGAATATATCGCGAGGGGAACGTATATTTTTCCGGTGGCGCAGGCGATGCGGATCATTACCGATATGTTTGCGTGGACAAATGACAACGTGCCGGAGTGGAACACGATTTCGATCTCGGGATATCACATGCGGGAAGCGGGATCGACGGCGGTGCAGGAGATTGCATTCACGTTGGGCAATGGAATTGCATACGTACAGGCTGCCGTCGATGCCGGGCTTGATGTCGATAAGTTTGCGCCCCGGCTGTCGTTCTTCTTTAATGCGCATAACGATTTTCTGGAGGAAGTTGCCAAATTTCGGGCGGCGCGGCGGATGTGGGCGCGCATCATGCGGGAACATTTCAAGGCGAAGAATCCGAAGTCGTGGATGCTGCGCTTTCATACGCAGACGGCCGGGTCTACGCTTACGGCGCAGCAGCCGGAGAATAATATTGTCCGCACGGCGCTGCAGGCCATGGCGGCGGTGCTGGGCGGGACACAGTCGCTGCATACGAATTCCTTTGACGAAGCTCTGGCGCTGCCTACCGAGCAGGCGGCGCGGATCGCGCTACGGACGCAGCAGATTGTGGCTTATGAGTCAGGAGTGCCGCAGACGGTGGATCCGCTGGCGGGGTCTTATTACATTGAGGCGTTGACGAATGAAGTGGAGAAGCGGGCTAACGAATATCTGGACAAGATTGCGGCTTTGGGTGGAATGTTGAAGGCGATCGAGCGGGGATTTGTGCAGCAGGAAATACAAAATGCTGCTTATGAGTATCAGCAGGCAGTGGATCGGGGTGATGCTGTGGTGGTGGGCGTGAACCGATTTAAGCAAGAAGATGAGAAGCCAGTGCCTTTGCAGAAGATCGATGAGTCGTTGGAGCGGAAGCAGGTGGAACGGTTGCAGGCTTTACGTTTACGGCGGGATGCGAAGCCCTGGTCAGAGTCGTTGAGGAAGGTCGAGGATGCGGCGCGCTCTGGCGCGAACTTGATGCCGTGCATTGTTGGCGCGGTTGAGGCTTATGCGACCGTTGGAGAAATCTCCGATACTATGCGGAAAGTGTTTGGAGAGTATAAGGAAGCGGTGGTGGTGTAGGGCGGTCGTTGGTCGCGGGTCGTTGGCGAATTGGCAGATCAGTGTTTCTTGAGTCTCCGAGATAACTCACTCTCTTTCCGCAATTTTCGCACCCAAGCAGCGGCGCCCTTAGCCAGTTCGGGATGGTCGCTGTCCTTCCAGGCAGGCTCTTTGCTTTCCAAGAACTGAAGCAGTTGGCGTCGCCTCATTTCGTTGGGTGCGGGTTTCATAGATCCAGTGGGCAATAGGTACACCGCTCTCGTCAACTAGCCAAATGATATATACTTATGGTATATATCAAATTGAGAGGTATTGCCATGGCAGGCACTGGGATTGCCAAATTGTTTCGCAATGGACGCAGCCAGGCGGTGCGGCTGCCGCGCGAGTTCCGCTTTGAGGGGAGTCAGGTCCGGGTGCGGCAGGTAGCGGAGGGAGTTTTGTTGGAACCTCTCATTTCTGATCCTGCCAAGTGGTTTGCTGAACTGGACCGTCTAAGCTCCGAAGAATTCAAGCTCCAAAATCGCAACCAGCCTAAGACTCCACGCCGCAAAGTCTTTGAGTGATCATACTTGTGCAGTTTGGCAAAGGAAGCGAGCCTAACGCGCTGTTGGGGGTCGCAAAGAACGCGACCCGTCGCGCGGCTCGCCCGGATTCCCTCGACTTCGCTCGGGACAGGCTCTTCACTGCTCAAAGAACGCTTGTTCAGGATGACAATACCGCATGTATCTGCTTGATACCAACTCCTGCATCGCGGTGATCAATGGCAAACCGCGTTCGGTGCGAACCAGATTGCAGCGGGAATTCGAAGCGCAGGCGAGAGTGTTTGTGCCGGCCGTGGTTGCTTTTGAGCTTTGGTATGGAGTGGCCAAGAGCGCTCGGGCAGCCGCGAATGCACAACTGCTTACAACCTTTCTTGCCGGGCCCATCGGCTTGCTGGCTTTTGATGATCAGGATGCAGAGATCGCAGGCGCAGTACGTGCGGGCCTAGAAGCTGCCGGAAAACCGATTGGAGCTTACGATCTGTTGATCGCCGGACAAGCGTTGAGACACAAGTTGACTTTGGTTACAGCGAACTCACGGGAATTTGGGCGGGTGAAGGGTTTGAAGTGGGAGGATTGGGGGAGCGGGTAGTGCGCAGTCCTGCTCTCGGCGGCTAAAGCCCGGAGGTGTTTTGGCTTTTCGGCACGAGTGAAACTCGTGCCCTCCCGAAATGCGTTTAGTGCAGCACAGAAGTGCTGCTCCACCCCGGCGAGCGTATTGCAGAGCCCACCCCTTGCGCACAGAACGCGCAAGGAGTGGGGCACCCGCTTGAGTGAAGCGACGGCCAGTTAGTTGATGTCGAACTGCTCTTGATGAAGGGCGGGATCGCTTTTGATGATCACCGTCTTCTTGGTTAGCTCTTCCATTTCCGTTAGCAGGCGGGCGCTGGTGGCTTTTAGCGCTTTGGCTACTTCGGGATTTACGCGCAGCATTACGTCGCTGTGGTCTAAGTGGCTGGCCATTTTGCGCATCTCGACGTAAATGTCATTGCAGACCGTGGTCACCGATTTCACGTAGCCGGTGGATTGGCAGTAGGGACAGGGTGATCCGATGGTGCGCTCTAACGACTGCTTGACGCGCTTGCGAGTGATGGCCACGAGACCGAAGTCGTTAAATTGGAGAACCTTCGATGGTGCGCGGTCGGCGCGCAGAGCCTCTTCGAGAGCCTGCATGACTTTCTGGCGGTTGCGACGCTCGTCCATGTCAATGAAGTCGATGATGATGATGCCGCCGAGATCGCGCAGGCGGATCTGGCGGACGATTTCTTTGATGGCGTCGACGTTGGTCTTGACGATGGTGTCTTCGAGGCGAGCGGTCTTGCCGACGTACTTGCCAGTGTTCACGTCGATGGCGACCAGAGCCTCGGTCTGGTTGATGACGATGTAGCCGCCGCTCTTGAGCCAGACTTTCGACTTAAGAGCTTTGTTGATTTCTTCGTTGAGGCCGAATTGGTCGAACAACGGAGTTTCTTTGCTGTAGAGTTTGACGCGCTTCACCAGGCCGGGCTGGAAGCGGTTGGCGAAGCGCAGGACGCGTTCGTATTCCTGTTCCGTGTCGACCCAGATGGCAGAGAAGTCGGAAGTGACCTGATCGCGTAGGACGCGCTCGACCACGTTCAGATCGTGATAGATCAAGGCCGGAGACTTGTCGCTTTCGGCGCGGTTCTTGATCTCTGTCCAGAGGCCTTTGAGAAAGCGAATGTCGGCGCGGAGTTCGTCTTCGGAGGCTCCTTGCGCGGCAGTGCGAACGATGAAGCCGCCGTGGCCGTTTTCGCGCTCACTAATGATGATGCGCTTGAGGCGCTGGCGTTCTTCTTCAGAAGCGATCTTGCGCGAGACGCCAGTGTGGTTCACGGTTGGCATGTAAACCAGAAAGCGGCCGGGAAGCGCGATGTGGCTGGTGATGCGGGCGCCTTTCTTGGCGATGGGTTCCTTGGCAATCTGGACAAGAATTTCCTGACCTTCCTTGAGCAGGTCGCTGATGAGCGGCAGGTTCTGCGGCTCGCGGCGTTTGAAGCGCCGGCCACCTCCACCGCGACGGCCGCCGCGACCGGGACGCCGGTCGTAACCGGGACGCGGAGCGCGCTGGGTGAGAGCTGCGGTCTCAGATGGGGCACGGACCTCGGCGCGGGCTTCCATGGGCACGCCGCCGGATTCGGATGCGAGTAAGGCTTCGGCTTCGGCCTGAGCTTCTTCCAGTTCCGCGTCTTCTGCGTCTTCATCCAATTCTTCGACTTCTTCTTGTAGGGCTGCACCGTTCACGATTTCTCCGGCGGCAGCGGTTTCGCTGGGCACAATTTCTTCCGGATTCGCGCTGGATGCGGCGATTTCAGGCTGCACATCGTGGTAGTCCTCGGCGTGCTGAGTTTCCTCTTCCATTTCTTCAAAGGCGTCGTCGTCCTCGAGGTCCTGAATGTAGGAATTCAGATCCGCCTCTTCGTCTTCAATTTCTTGTTCTTCGACGGTGCCGGCGGGGGCAGAGGATAGCGGAGCATGATCGTAGGGTTCGGTCACGACCGTTGGCTTATTTTCGTTCCCGTAGTTCGAAGCTTGCCTGTTGGCTTCGGATTCCGCTATTTCGGGGCTTCCAAAGACAGATGCGACATTGATCTGGTGGGGCGGGAGTTGATCGCGGTCCCACTCGGGAGATGCGACCTCGGCGTTGGCGGCGGCGCTGCGAGCGCGGGGGGCATCATGCGAGACTTCGGCGCGCTCGGCAGTGAACAAGGGCTCATCTTCTGGAAAGGCAGAGGCGATGGGCGTGCCAGGCAAAGGAGCCGCTAGCGCTTCGATACGCGGCTGGGCGGGAGGTTGCGCCTGGTTCATGCGGGAATACTTCGAGATCGACTCGCCGGGAAGCAGGATGGGCTGGTATCCGGGGGGCGGGCCGTAGTCGGAGCGGTCGGTACGTTCGTGGCGTTCATTGCGCGCGGGGCGATCGTTGCGGTCGTTTCGTTCTGGGCGCTCGTTGCGTGGTGCACGTTCATTGCTTTCGATGGGTTCGCTGCGGACAGGCTCTGCCGCGGGGCGGGCGAATCGGCTTTCCGGCATGCGTTCGCCGCGGCGACCACGACCGCGACGACCTCGGCGGAACTCGCCACGTCCTTCACGATGTTCTCCGCCGCTAAATCTTCCGCGATTGTCTGAGGGTTGCTGCTCGGCGACATCAGCGGGAGGCAGTTCTGCGGCTGCGGCTGCGTTCTCAGTTACTGGCTGAACCTCCGCGTGCGGTTGGTAGGATTGTGCCGGGGTCGCCCGGTCAGCTGGAATTTCCTCGACGTCGTCCTCTTCGGGCAGCTCCATGAAATCGGAGACATACAGGAAGGCGTCGCGTTCGAGTCCAATGTCGACGAATGCGGACTGCATGCCGGGAAGCACGCGGGTGACACGGCCTTTGTAGATGGAGCCTGCTAAGGTGTATTCGTTTTCGCGCTCGAGGTAGATTTCCGCGAGCAGATCGTCTTCAACCATCCCCACTCGGGTTTCATGTGGAGTGGATGAGACGTACAATTCTCTAGTTGTCATGCTAACTCCGGTCCCGCGCCATTTCAGGGCGTCAGGAAATCACCGGAAACTAGGCAGCAAACGAACGGGAGGATTGAGCATCGCGATGGCCGGCCCGGGTAGAGCACGGCGCTGACTACCGGCTTTTGCCGGTGGCCGAATTAGCTGTGCAAACTTAGAAAGTCTTCTCACTTATCGCATTGCTCTCGCCGGGGTTGTGACCGCTCTCTCACATCTGAGGGGGCCGTTACCCGCCCGGCAGTAAATTTTGCTTCAATCCTGCCCGGTCGTGACTGCCCGTCGTGACCGGTGGTGTGCCCTCTTTACGCGAGGGCGATCGTAATCTTGTTTTGCGCCGCACGAATGCGGCAATGCTCTATCGTCTTCCTTAGTTTACGAAGCGGCGCATGCGAACATTCATCACGATACCCAGCGCCAGAAACATAAACAGAACGGAAGATCCGCCATAACTCATTAAAGGTAGCGGGATTCCCGTGACCGGCATAAAGCCGACCACCATGCCGATGTTGACCAGAATGTGAAAGCTAAGCACAGCTACCACACCCATTACGACAAATGTACCAGCGCGGTCAGGCGCTGTCTGCGCATTCTGGGTCAGGCGCATCAACACAATAAAGTATAACAGCATGACGCTGAGAGCGCCTACGAATCCATGTTCCTCGGCAAAAGCGGCAAAAATGAAGTCGGTTTGAGGCACGGGAAGGAACGAAAGATGAGTTTGTGATCCGGCGCTGCTTCCCCAGATTCCGCCGGAGCCTACGGCTATAAGTGATTGAATTACTTGGTATCCGGAGCCTTGGCTGTCGGCTTCGGGTTCCATGAAGCTGGTCAAACGCTCGCGTTGATAGGGCTTAAGAACGTGCCAAGCCACGGGCATCATGAGTCCGGCCAAGATTACTACCGTAAGCGCCTGCTTGGCGCGCAGGCCTCCCAGGAACAACCCCATGACGGCGATAGGAATGTAGGTGAGGGCGGTGCCGAGGTCGGGTTGGGTTAGGACCATCAGCATGGGGACGCCGACGATGGCGCCGGCTTTGATGAAGTCGGTCCAGGTGAGCTCTCTTTGGTGGAGGTCGTTGAAGTATTTGGCGACGGCAAGAATAAGGATGAGTTTGACCCACTCGGAGGGCTGGAAGTGCCAGCCACCGGGCATTTTTACCCAGCGTTTGGCACCGAGGTAGCGGTGGCCGAAGATTATAACCATCATTAAGGAGGCGATGGCGGCAATGTACATCCAGTGCACGCGTTCGAGGAGGAGTTGGTAGTTGACCATACTGACCAGGAACATGGAGGCGATGCCGGCGGCGATCCAGTAGATTTGGCGGATGTGGGCGCCGGCGAATTTGGTGTGGACAGTGGCACTGCGAATCTCGGTGACGCCCAAGGCGCAGACCATGAGGACGAAGATGAAGAGGATCCAGTCGAAATCGCGGAATGAGATGTAGCGTGCCATGGTTGTTGCTTGCTTTTAGTCGTCGGTCGTTTGTCGTTGGTTGTTTGCCATTTAGTTCACACCTGGTGCGGCTGCGGCTAGCGGCGCGTGATCTTTGGCTAGGTCGATCATCATGCGTCCGGCGCGCAGGGAATCGTTGTTATCGCCGTCGGGGTCGGGGGCGTTCCAGACTGCGCCGATCTCGACTGGCTTTTCTTTTTGCGCCACCTTGCTGGGCGTACGGCGTTCTTTCTCGACGTAGGCTTTGATGACCTGGGCAGCGGTGCGGGCCGCGAGGTATCCGTGCTCTCCTTCTTCTAATAACGCGCAGACCACGATTTCGGGGTTGCGACGGGGTTCGACGCCTACGAACCAGCCGTTGTCTTTGAAGTTGGCCTTGCCGGCTGCACCGAGTTTGGCTTTAAGAGCGTTGCTGATGGTTTGGGCGCTGCCAGTTTTTCCGGCGAAGTCGATGCCTTGCAGGTGGGCGCTGGGGGCTGTGCCTCCGGGATTTACAACATTGGACATGGCATCGGTGATGATTTGCCAGTTTTGTGGATCCAGCGGGATTTTTACTTCGTCGGGTCCACTGGCGGCGGGAATCACGCCTGGGGGAAGGTCCTGCGGGTTGGTGACGTGGGGACGCACCAGCAAGCCGCCACTGGCGATGGCGCCGATGGCGCGCGCCATTTGAATTGGGGTGGCTGTGACTGCGCCCTGGCCGATGCCAACGGAAATGGTTTCACCGGCGTACCACTTCTGTTTGTAGTTGCGAATCTTCCATTCTTCGGAGGGCATGATGCCGGAGACTTCCTGCGGCAGATCGATGCCGGTGCGCTGTCCTAGTCCGAACATGGTTGCGTATTTTGCGATGCGGCCGATTCCGAGCTTCTCGGCGAGCGTGTAGAAGAAGACGTCACAGGATTGGAAGATGGCTTTATCGATGCCCACTACGCCGTGGGTACGGTGCTCGGCTACGACCCAGCACTTGAAATAGCGTCCGTAGAAAATAGCGCCGCCGTTGCAGGTGACGTGCATGTCTTGCGCGATGCCTTCCTGGAGACCGGCGGTGGCCATGATGATTTTGAAAGTGGAGCCGGGAGCGAGTTGGGCCTGGATGGCTTTGTCGAGCAGGGGATGGTCGTCGTCATTGACCAGTTTCGACCATTGATCGCGTGAGACGCGGACCGCGAAATCGTTGGGATTGAAGGTGGGGCGGCTGACCAGCGCGAGAATTTCTCCGTTGCGCGGGTCCATGGCGATGATGGCGCCGTTGTGGCCTTCGAGAGCCTGTTCGGCGGCGATCTGGAGATCGAGATCGACGGTGAGTTTGAGCGGGTGGCCGGGCTGCGCGGGAGTGTCGTCCAGCGGCTGCATTTCTTTGCCGTGACTGTTGACCACGGCGCGGCGAGATCCGTTCTTGCCCATCAAGATGGTGTTGTACTGGAGCTCGACGCCGGATTTGCCTACGACATCGCCGGGATTGTAGAGCTCGAATTGCGGCTGGTTCAGCATTTCTTCGCTGACTTCGCCGACGTAGCCGATGAGGTGCGCCATGAATCCGTTGCGCGGATAGAGGCGGCGGTGGGCCATGATGGTGTCGAGTTCCGGCAGTTCATTGCGATGAGACTCGATGAAGGCGAGCTCGTCGGGCGTGATGTCGTCTTTTAAATAGATGGGTTGATATTGCGGCGATCCGGCGAAATGGCGGATGCGATCTTTGACGTCTTTGGGATCGAGATGCAGACCTTGCGCAATCAGATCGGCGTCGGCGGTAAGGTCGCGGGAGGAATCGCGCAGCAGTAACGCAGTAAAAGAAGGATAGTTGTCGACGATGGTGCGGCCTTCGCGATCTAGAATGCGGCCGCGAGGCGCGAGGATAGGCACATTGCGGATACGGTTTTTCTCGGCGAGGGTGGCGTAGAAATCGCTTTGCACTACCTGGAGGCGCCACAGGCCGTAGGCGAGGATCAAGAAAATGCCCAGCACGATGTACTGCACCGCGGTCAAGCGCATGGGCGATACTTTTTCGTCGCGGCCGAACATCTGGGTTCAGGCGGAAGGATTTAGAGGCCACACACGGAGGCCTTGATTCCCACTGCCGGAAAGCTGTCCTTTCGGGAAGTTGTCTTTATTGTAACGCCTGGTTTGGGGACGGGGGTTGCAAAGAGAGGTGACGGAAGGGCATGGAACCTTGAGAGGGCATACACCGCTTCATGCCGAAAGCGATAACCACGGGGGGCACAGAGGTTCACAGAGGAATGATTTGGCTTTCGTGGGGTAAGGGCGAAGGATCCGCGCGGGGAAGATGGCAGGATGCCGAGGAATCTACCTGCGGCATCCTGCGCAGCCGTAACCGACACGGATCGGTTACATCCCTAGGAAAAATCGATGGCGGTAGACTGGCTTGCCCGTGATTCGGAGGTTTCGTCATCCGGCAGCCGGGAGGTTCCGGCTACGACGTGAAACCAGCGAAAGATCAGCGCCAATGCGAGTATCCACCACAGGGGCCAGGTGCTTTCTATGAATTGCAGCATATTCTTGTCCTCAGGTTCTGCCAGAGGGGGCGAGGTTCTGGCTCCAATGCATTCTGTTGATGGTTGTAAAGTTTGACGGCCGAACCGAGGTGGTTCCACCGGTCCCGGCCGCACAACGGTGAGCGGCGAACCAGCGCTGGGCGTAGCTTTGTTGAACTGCCACCGAGACTTCGGGTGTGACAGGTTGCTGAACGTGAAACACCCAATCGCAGTCGCTGCAGCGAAACTGGTTGATGGAAGCCTGGTTGAGTTGAGCGATCATGCGGCGCATGGTGGTCAGTGCGTCTCTTCGATTAAAAACTACTATAACGATAGACATACTTGCAAGTGATATTTTGGGGCCAATGGCGGTCGGGAAGCGGGGGCGGGACGGTCCCGCGACAGCCGGCGCGGCCCCTTCGACTTCGCTCAGCGCAGGCTGCGCTACTGGTGCGGTGTTGGTTGACCCTCGGGGCGTCCGAGAGGATAATGGCTGGCATCTCGGTCGGCCGCAGCGCACTCCCCCTTGCGGCTTGGCGGAGGTGAGCCCCGTTTCTCTCGCGTGAGTTGGGCCGCGATTCGTGAATTTTGCAGCATGGAGGATCTTCGATGACAAGACCACATGGACAGAAAATAGTTCAGTTTGTGCTACTGCTATGCTTTGCGACGACTGCCACGTACGCGCAGACGTTCGCGCGTCGTACTTTCCATGGTAAGGATGGCGCCTTCCCAGCTTATGCGTCCCTAGTCCAAGGGCCCGATGGGAATTTCTATGGAACAACGTCGGCTGGCGGGTCGAAAAGGGGTGGGACGGTTTTCGAGGTCACCTCAACGGGCGAACTGAAGACACTTTACAGTTTCTGCTCGAAGGATCCCGATTGTGCGGACGGTGCAGGGCCGGAGGCCGGGTTGGTTCTGTCTACTGATGGGAATTTCTACGGAACCACCTCAACCGGAGGAGCCCACGCCAGTCAAGACGCGCCGGGCGGCACGGTTTTCAAAATCACTCCGTCGGGTCAACTGACAACGCTTTACAGCTTTTGCTCCCAGCCTAACTGCACCGACGGAACCCGTCCGTGGTCAAAGCTGTTCCAAGCGACGGATGGTAACTTCTATGGAACTACCAGTTCTGGAGGAGCTGGCATTTGTGCTCCTGATTGTGGGACAGTTTTCAAGATGACACCGTCGGGCACATTAACGACGCTTTATAGTTTTTGCACCGTCGTTGGCTGCCCTGATGGCTCCACGCCACTCGCAGGGCTGGTCCAGGGCATCGACGGAGACCTTTACGGGACTGCCAGTTCGGGCGGTACGCGCGGTTGCGACGACGGCTGTGGCACGCTCTTCAGAATCACATTGGAGGGCAAGTTAACGCAGATATACGACTTCAGCTTGAGTCAGGGCGGTGGTCCGGTCGCAGGGGTTGTTCAGGGCATTGATGGAAACTTCTACGGCACCGCGTCTGGTGGAGGAGCGGGTGATGCGGGTACGGTTTATGAGATTACGCCCGCAGGTGAACTGACAATCCTTCACAGCTTCGACGAATACACCGACGGGACGGAACCATATGGCACGCTGATTCAAGCTGCCGATGGGAACTTTTATGGGACAACATGGGGTGGCGGTTCTGAAAACGGATGGGGAACGGCTTTCAGCATTACCCCAGCGGGCACACTAACCACACTCCACACTTTCTGCCTTCAACAAGGTTGCCCGGACGGCACCGACCTAGCCAGTGGGCTGCTTCAGGCCACGAACGGAACGTTCTTTGGTACGGCGTTGAACGGTGGCTTCTACTGCGACGGGCTTGGATGCGGCACAATCTTTAATATAGATATAGGGCTTGGCCCGTTTGTGACGTTTGTTCAGCCGTTCGGCAGAGTCGGGAAGACGGGCGGCATTCTTGGGCAAGGGTTCACGGGGGCTACCAGCGTCTTGCTCAACGGGACTCTGGCGAGCTTTACGGTTGTTTCCGACACGTTCATAAAAGCTACGGTTCCGGCGGGGGCGACTACGGGCTACGTCACTGTGACCACGCCGAGCGGCGTGCTGACCAGCAATGTGCCGTTCCACGTGCTGCCTTAGCGGTTTGCAGACGGTGTTGGTAGTTGGCTTGCGGGGGCGAGACGCCCTCGCGACAGCCGGCGCGGACCCTTCGACTTCGCGCAGGGCAGGCTGCGCTACGGGGCGCGGTGTTGGTTGACCCTCAGACCGTGCGAGAGTATAATGGCTGGCATCTCGGCAGGCCGCAGCGTACTCCCCCTTGCGGCTCGGCTGGGATGAGCCCCGTTTTTCTCGCGTGAGTTGGGCCGCGACTTGCTGAATTTGTGCCACCGGAGGATTTCGATGACAAACCTTAGCACCGCGAAAATGACCGCTGTCGCAATCTTGCTCTGTGCCGCAACGGCGATTGCCGCGCCCGCACAAACGTTCAACACCCTGGTGAATTTCGACGGGACAAATGGCGGAAACCCTACTGCATCGCTTATTCAGGGATTCAACGGCAGCTTGTACGGAGCAACTACTGGCAGTGGAGCGTATGGTGGTGGGACGGTCTTCAGAATAACTCCAGAAGGCACGTCGATGACACTCTACAATTTCTGTGCCGAGTCTGACTGCGTAGACGGTCGCTACCCGGAAGGCACATTGGTCCTTGGCACCGATGGGAATTTCTACGGGACAACCCTTCAGGGCGGCAACAGTATGTGTGGCTGCGGTACGCTCTTCAAGATAACGCCAGAGGGAAGTCTGACGACGATTCACCGATTTGACGGCACCGACGGTTCAAACCCTGTCGCAGGCTTGATTCAGGGCGCCGATGGTAACTTCTACGGTACGACAGTCTCCGGCGGCGCCAATGGTGGCGGGGCTGGTACTCTCTTCAAGACTACTCGCGACGGGACGTTGACGACTCTTTATACGTTTTGCTCGCAGCCGATGTGTAGCGATGGAGACCAACCGACTGGAGCTCTGGTCCAGGGTGTAGACGGAAAGTTTTATGGAACGACCGGTTTTGGGGGGCTAGGAAACAGCTGTAACCCTCTTGGTGGCGGCGGGTGTGGTACCGTTTTTCAGATCACCCCCACGGGTAAGCTGACCACGCTTCATAGCTTTTGTGAGACCGACTGCTCCGATGGCGCTATACCGTGGGCAGGGTTATTGCTCGCCAGCAATGGTGACTTCTATGGAGTCACCCCCCAAGGCAGCGGCAATGCAAATGGAGGCACGATTTTCAAGATAACCTCGAACGGAGAGTTCACGACGATTTATAGCTTTTCTTGCCTACCCGGATGCGGGAATGGGGATTCTCCTTTTGGAGATCTGCTTCAGGGCACCGACGGGGCCCTGTATGGCACGACAGGCAGCGGCGGCGCCTTCGGGGATGGAACCATCTTCAGACTCACAGCTCGCGACTCTCTAACAACCCTGCACAACTTCACCGGCACGGATGGAGACTCCCCGTTCAGCGGACTTCTTCAGGCGACCGCTGGGATCTTCTATGGGACGACTTTCCAGGGCGATTCGAATGCATGTGGAGACGGTTGCGGTACGCTATACAGTCTCGATATGGGTCTTGGCCCGTTTGTGGCCTTTGTGCGCGGTTATGGCAAAGTCGGCCAAACCGGCGGCATTCTCGGTCAAGGCTTTACCGGAACCACCGGCGTCTCGCTCAATGGAATTGCGGCGAGCTTTACGGTTGTTTCGGATACGTTCATCAAGGCTACGGTTCCTGCGGGAGCGACTACCGGGTATGTCACGGTTGCTACTCCGAGCGGGACGCTTACTAGCAATGTGCCGTTCCGGGTGCTGCCATAACTTAGACTGAGAGAAGTGACAGCTACGCCAAAGCGTGCGGTTCGGATTGTTAAGCACATTGGAGCTGTGCCGTGCGTGGCGGCTTGCACGGCTTGCGGCCGGCAATTTCAGGCTCCTGTGCTTTCACTTCGCAGCGTCAAGGATGCTACGGAGAATCTTCAGATGCAGTTTGACGCGCATAGATGCGGGGGAAAAGTTTCGTTGGACGCGGGGTGAGAACGGCTCTTACGCCGCCTTGCGGCTCAGTTACCGCAGCGGTTGGGTAGCGCAGCGCTTCACAAATTCCGCCGGGTCTATGTGGAGGGTTCTTTTGTTGACTTGCGCGTTTTGCGGACGCCGCTTTCGTCCGCAACCCATCACCACAGAGGACACAGGGAACACAGAGGAGCCCCAGAGGGGTGGTCCCACAATCTCACCGCGTGGGGCTCTGAATAGTTAAAGACGCGAGCGTTGGGGTACCTGTCACAGGCTATAATTGCGCTCACCGATGGCCCTTAGCTCTGGCACAAAGCTTGGTCCGTATGAAATCCAGTCTCCGCTGGGAGCGGGTGGCATGGGTGAGGTTTACCGTGCCCGGGATATGCGTTTGGACCGCATCGTCGCGATCAAGGTGCTGGCTTCTCATCTTTCTTCTTCGCCGGAACTGAAACAGCGCATGGAGCGTGAAGCGCGGGCGATTTCTTCGCTGAACCATCCCCACATCTGCCATTTGTATGACATCGGTTCGCAGGACGGCACCGACTTTCTGGTGATGGAGTTTCTGGAAGGAGAGACTCTGGCCGACCGGCTGCGCAAAGGGGCGATGCCGCTCGGCGAAGTTTACAAGATTGGAATTGCCATCGCGGAGGCGCTAGCGATCGCGCACCGGCAAGGTATTGTGCATCGTGATCTGAAGCCGGGGAACATAATGCTGACCCAAGGCGGCGCGAAGCTGATGGACTTTGGGCTGGCAAAACCGCTGGGGATGCAGACTGTCGCTTCGGGGACGGTGCCTTCGTTTACTGCTTTGCCGACGATGAGCGGGCCGAGTCCGATGACGCCGTTGACGACTGCGGGCAGCATTGTGGGGACGATTCAGTACATGTCGCCGGAGCAGATTGAAGGAAAAGAAGCGGACGCGCGGTCGGATATTTTTGCGTTTGGCGCAGTGCTTTATGAAATGGCCGCCGGAAAGCGGCCTTTCGAGGGTAAGAGTCAGATTTCGTTAGCATCTTCCATTCTGGAAAAAGACCCGGAGCCGATCAGCGCGGTCAAGCCTCAGACGCCGGCTGCCTTTGAACATGTGGTGACCACGTGCTTGCAGAAGAATCCGGAAGAGCGCTATCAGACGGCGCATGACATCAAGCTGGAGTTGCAATGGATTGCCAAGGAACGGCCGGCGGCTGCGGCCGCTGCTGCGGAACCAGCACCTGCACGTAACCCATTGGGATGGGCGGCGGCAGTGGCCGTGGCGTTGTTGCTGGGATCTGTGGCTGGGTTTGTGTTGCATCGGCCGAATTCGCTAGCGGTGGGCATTCGCACGGTCATTGATCCTCCGCTGGGCGCCGCATTTCGCCTGACGGACGACGCCGGAGGGCCACCGGTGCTTTCGCCCGACGGCAGCACTCTGGCATTCACTGCCATCGACCAACAGGGGAAAAACGGGCTTTGGGTGCGGCCCATGAATTCGTTGGAAGCGCGCGCACTCGCGGGCACGGACGACGCGATATTTCCTTTCTGGTCGCCAGACAGCCGTTCTCTGGGATTCTTCGTGGACGGGAAGTTGAAGACCATTGATGTGAATGGCGGATCTGGAGTGGTGGTTTGCGACGCACTGCTGGGACGCGGGGGCGCATGGGCTGCGAGTGGAGTGATTGTTTTTTCTCCGGGGCCAACCGGGCCCCTGATGCGGGTCAATGCCAGCGGAGGCAATCCGGTGGAGGTCACCAAAATTGATACACGGCAGCATTCATCGCATCGCTGGCCGTTCTTTCTGCCTGACGGAAAACATTTTCTGTATTTGGCGCTCAATCACGATCGCGCGCAAAGCGGCAATGACGCGATTTACTACGCATCGCTGGATGGGCGGCGGGAGAACAGAGTGTTGTTGCGCACACAATCGAGCGCGGTTTACGCGGGTGGATTTCTTCTTTTTGCCCGCGGCGACCAGTTGATGGCGCAAGTCTTCGATCCGGCGAATGGGAGTTTGAGCGGCGAGGCGCAAAGCGTGGCTAAGGGAGTCATCAGCGACGCGACCACGTGGCATACCGACGCTTCCGCCGCGGATAACGGCCTGCTGGTTTTCGGCAGCGGAGGGAGCGGGGATGTGCAGTTGGCGTGGCTTGACCGCAAGGGGAACCAGATAGGGGTGGCGGCGGACAAGTTCACCAGTTTGCGATACGCGCAGATATCGCCGCAAGGCGACCGGATCGCGCTTCAGATTGATAGCGGAACGAATGATATTTGGGTGCTGGACCCGGCGCGTGGGGTGCGCACCCGACTGACTTTCGGGCCGGTGTCGAACGATTTCCCAGTCTGGTCGGCAGATGGCAAGTGGATTACCTATTTTTCGCTGCGCGAAGGAAAACCGACGATTTATCGCAAGCCGAGCGATGGCAGCGGCGCGGAAGAACTGTTGCTGACCGATGAGCGTGGTGTGGTTGCCACCGACTGGTCGCGGGACGGGAAGACGTTAATTTATCAGCGCGGTCCGCTGGGCGGGCCCTACGATATGTGGCTGTTGCCGCTCGAGGGGGAACGCAAACCACGCATGCTGCTAGCGCACGCCGGGAACGGGCGGCTTTCGCCGGATGGCCATTGGCTGGCTTACGATTCCGTCGAATCGGGATCATCTGAAGTTTATGTGGTGCCGTTTGGCGGGGGAGCGGGCAAGTGGCAGGTTTCACCGAACGGAGGAAGCTTCCCGCAGTGGAGCAGCGACGGCAAGGAACTTTACTACCTTGATGGGACCTCTTCGATACAGGCGGTGCTGGTAAAGCAGGCGGGAGGAGCATTGCAGTTCGGCGCTCCTCAAACTCTGGTGAGCCGATTGACGATTCTGAGCATCCCGTTCTTTAGTGTTACACCCGACGGCAAAAAGATTCTGGTGGCGCGGGTGGCGCAGCAGGTCAGCCCGTCGGTCACAGTGGTGACGAATTTCACCGAGGGATTGAAGAAGTAGGAAGAGGACGATGCATTCGTCGCTTGATTGCAGTAGATTGGTGTTCGTTGACTCGCGGAAGCTGCGTCCGTAAGACGAAGCGACCCGAAAGCTGGAGTGGGTTGGAATGATTGGGCAAACCATTTCGCACTACCGCATTATCGAGAAACTTGGCGGCGGCGGTATGGGAGTTGTATACCGGGCCGAAGATACGAAACTGGGCCGGTTCGTCGCGCTCAAGTTTCTACCCGAAGATCTCGCTAAAGATCGCCAAGCACTAGACCGTTTTCAGCGGGAAGCGCGAGCCGCGTCGGCGCTGAACCATCCCAACATTTGCACGATCCATGAGATTGACGAGGAAAACGGCCAGGCTTTCATCGTCATGGAGTTCCTCGAAGGCCTGACCCTGAAACACCGCATCGCTGGCCGTCCGCTGGACACGGAAACCCTGCTGCAACTGGCGATTGAGATTGCCGACGGTCTGGATGCCGCGCATTCCAAAGGAATCATCCATCGCGATATCAAGCCGGCGAACATTTTCGTGACTAAGCGCGGCCAGGCAAAAATACTGGACTTCGGTCTGGCGAAGCTGGCTCCGGAAAACCGGGGAGGTTCGGAATCCGGGCTGAACACGGCCACCGAAGGCGCCATGATGACGACTCCCGGCGCAACCGTAGGGACGGTTGCCTATATGTCCCCGGAGCAGGTGCGTGCCGAAGATCTGGATGTGCGCACCGACTTATTCGCTTTCGGATCGGTGCTCTACGAAATGGCTACGGGGGGTTTGGCGTTTTCTGGCAGCAGCAGCGGTGTAACTTCTGAGGCCATTCTGAACCGCACTCCGCCGGCGCCATCGAGTGCGAACCCGGCATTGCCCCCCAAGCTCGAAGAGGTAATTTTCAAGGCGCTGGAGAAGGAGCGCGAGTTCCGCTATCAGACGGCAGCCGAACTACGCGGAGATTTGAAGCGAATCAAGCGGGCTCTGGATACATCACGCTCGGGAAGCGCGGTCACGTCCGCTTCGTCGCGAACGGCGGTGACTCCGGTCGCTGCAACAGCGGAGCCGAGAAGACGCCTGCTGGTTACGGCATTGGCGGCCGCTGCAATCGCGCTGATCGGCGGCCTTGCGGTGGGAAGATTTCTGTTGCAACGTCCGGTAGTGGCTTCGCTGCCGGTCTATCATCCGCTAACATTCCGGCGAGGGATGGTTCATGCCGCACGTTTTGCACCGGACGGGAAGACCATCATTTACAGTGCGGCGTGGGAAGGGAAATCCTTACAGCTATACACGACGCGACCGGAAAGCCCGGAGTCGCATGAGTTGGAGCCCGCAGGAGCTGACGTGCTGGCGGTTTCATCGTCGGGCGAAATGGCGCTCTCGCTGGCGAGCCTTCCCAAAGCCGGGTTTCTCTATTCCGGTACGTTGGCGCGCGTGCCTTTGGTGGGGGGCGCTCCACGGGAGATTCTGGAAGGCGTTGAATGGGCTGATTGGTCTCCTGATGGAAGCACTCTGGCGATTGTGCGGCAAGAGCAGGGTCGGCACCGCCTGGAATTCCCTCTGGGTAAGGTGCTCTATCAGGCCGATGGATGGATCGGTCATCTGCGCATTGCTCCAAAAGGAGACATGATTGCTTTTATCGACCATCCCCAACTGGGGGATGACGGCGGCGCGGTTGTGGTGGTTGATATGGCAGGCAAGAAGACAACTCTTTCGAATGGCTGGGACAGCATTCAAGGGGTGGCGTGGTCGCCCAGCGGGGAGGAGATTTGGTTTACCGCTACCCGCACCGGTGGCGACCGGTCACTTTACGCGACCGACCTTTCGGGAACAGTAAGATTACTGGCGCGGGTTCCTGGGGAATTGACGCTGCTCGATGTTGGCCGGGATGGGAATGTGCTTTTGACTCGCGGCAACGACCGGGCCGGCATGATTGGCCTGGCGCCTGGCGAAGCCAAGGAGCATGACTTGTCGTGGCTCGATTGGTCGGTGCCCAACGACCTGACGGTCGATGGTAGAACTGTGCTGTTCACTGAGTCAGGCGAAGGCGGCGGACCCAAGTATGCGGTCTACCTACGCAAAATGGACGGTTCCCCGGCCATCCGCCTGAGCGAGGGAGCTGGGATGGCGTTGTCTCCCGATGGGAAGTGGGCGCTCGCGAGATCCACCACCACTCCCGCCCCGATGTTTCTGCTTCCGACTGGAGTCGGCGAAGCTACGCCCCTCAGCCACGACTCGATCAACCACCTTAACGGGAGTTGGCTTCCCGACGGGAAACACTTGGTGTTCTCAGGTAACGAGGCCGGACACGGATTCCGTCTCTATGTGGAATCTCCGGGCGAAGCCAAGCCGCGCCCGATCAGTCCGGAAGGTGTGAACCCGGCGGTTGTGCTTTCGGCGAAGGGTGACTTTGCTGCCAGTGTCGGCCCCGACCACAAGATTTACCTTTATCCCACCGCCGGTGGTGAACCGGTGCCGGTCGCGGGCACGGAACCGGATGAGGCGCCGACCGGCTGGTCCGCCGATGGCCGGTCGCTTTACGTTTTCCGTTTTGGACAGATTCCAGCCAAAGTATTTGAGATCGAGTTGTCCACGGGAAAAAGAAAGCTATGGAAGGAATTGGTGCCTGCCGATGCAGCGGGAATCGACACCATCCGCGGAGTAGAGATAACTCCCGATGCCAGGGCGTATGTGTACGGCTATATCCGGACTCTCTCCGATCTCTACCTCGTCGAAGGCTTGAAGTAACGGTAATTCGCACTCAGCCGTCAGCTCTCAGCACTCAGTAAATTCCGGCACACACGAATCGTGGTTCTGCCAGCACAGGCGGGGACGCCCGTAACATCCAGTGCGAGAGGATTTAACGGCGGTTAGCAGACTTCTTTTTCTTCTTCTTAGTATTCTTTTCTACTCTGAGCTTCCATGCAGTGCGGAGCGCACCGGCTAGGACGTCTTCGGTGGCTTTCGCGAGACGAATGTGGGTCATACCCATTCTTCCCCATCCGCCATGAATGGGTAGAAAGACATCTGGCAGTTCGCGTACGAAGTCGGCCTGCTGCTCCGGTGTGAGCATCAAGTTACCGTAGCCCTCGTCTAGGGAGGCGAGGGTAGCAAAGATCCTGCCTCGCACGCGAAAGTCGGCCGCTCCCATGTGCGAGCCTTCTTCTGCGCCTTCGAGGCTGAGAGCAATCCGGCGGAAGTCGGCTGGGTTCATCGCCAAGCGGTCCCCTTTCGCACAGGCGAGGACGCCCGCGCCTACGTATGCTTTAAGGGCATTGCACCGTCTTCTGCTGCACGCAGCCTGCGGGGTTGGTGAGCAGCAAAGTATTCGAGCCTTGTCCCTGAACCGAAAGCATCGCATGCTTTCTTACAATGGGCAGGGTGTGGTCGATTGAGTTGACTTCCAGAGTGAGTGAATTGCCGTCGTTACTCAAGCCGTTGAGCGTGATATCGACGTCGAGATTCCCATTCACGCACTTGGCTGAAGCACTGTGCAACGCGGAGCACTGAATCGGCAGATAGCCGAGGGAGCAGTCGTTGTTCACGTTCTGCAAATAGATGTTGCCGTCTCCGGTGATGCGATCATCCTCCCAGACCACCGCGGATAGGCCCGAGGGGCCGATGCCAGCCGCCAGGCGTGACTTTCCAGAAACCACGGTCGAGATCGGCGTGATCGGACAGGTGAGATTTCCGGATCCATCGAGACGTGCTGCATTCATGGTGTCGGAATCGAAACTCGGCTCATCGACCCAGAAGATTTGCGCTCCGGTGCCGATTTGAACTGTCTGTACGAATAATTGCTGATCGTTGCCCAGGGGAACGATGGTCAAGCCATCCGATCCCCACTCTTGCGCGCCAGTGCTGTTAAATTTCTGTCCGGAGACGCCGGCCATATCTTGCAGCGAGTCTTCTTCTTCCCAGAACAAGAAAGTTTCGCCGGTGCTGGCGAGATAGGCGACTGTCGGCGAGACGTGAACGTTGTTGATGTTGTTGGATCCCACCGAACCGTTGTGCGGAAAGGCTTCGGTGCCGTTGGCGAGAATATGCTGGGCGTAGACTTGCAGCGTGGGCGAGTTGCTGTACCAGGAAAATACCGCACCGCCGCTGCCGTCGAGAATGAAATAGGGGAACTCGCCAAACTGTAACGATCCGCCGTCAAATATGTGCACGGTTCCCCACAGGAATCCGCCGGTGTTCGAAAGTTTAGTCGCCAGCAGAATCTGTGGCGAACCGAAGCCGGTGCCGCTTACCCAGGAGACGATCACTGAACCGTTGTCAGCGGCATGCAGGTCGGCCAGCACGTAGTTCTGGCCGGAAGCGCTAAGCACTACTCCCGTCCCCCAGAGAGGCGCGCCGCTGGGATCTAGTTTCTGTAGTACCACGTTGCTGTTGCTGGTCCATCCCACGACTACGTCGCCATCGCTGGTGCCGGCAATCTTCGGATCGTTGTTTGAGTTCTGATCATTGGTAAGCTGTATGCCCATTTTCCCCCAGACCATCTTGCCCGTAGGGCTAATTTTGGCGGCGGTGACTTGGATGTTGGAGCCTTCGCGGTCGTCGAGGAATGCGACCAATTCGTTGCCGGCAGTGTCGACACTGAGGCCGTAATCCTCAGTTGAACTGAGTCCAAGTTTCGCCACCCGCAGGCCATTGTGCGGGGCCAAAGGTACACCGCCGGGGTCGAGGCCCTGGACGTATACGCCGTAGCCATGCGCCGGATTATCAAACCAGCTCAGATACCATCCGCTATTCGCCAGCGGCAGCAACTTGGGCTGCACCTGATCGCCGATGCCGTCGGCGAGGTCAAGGTTGAGGGAGGGATCGGATGGCCATTGCGCCCACGCGGTCGATGTTAGAGCGATGCCAGCGATCAGCAGGATGCAGAAACGTGTGGCTAAAGTTTTCATGGAAATCTCCTTGGTGGAACATCGCCGTGGCTTGCTCTATAAAGTGGCGCGCCGGAATTATACCTTGTCCAGTGGGTAAATGCGGCTTCGGTGGCGGGAAGTGGGGCACGTCAGCGTGTCGTAAAAAGCCTTTGACCGCAAAGGACGCAAAGGTTTCGCGAAGGTCGCGAAGGAAATCTGCCCAAATACTTTAGGCTGCACTGAAGGTTCTAGGCTCTTTGTTTGAACTTATCCAGGAGGGCGAATAGCGGCACGGCTATGATGGCGTTGGCCAGGGCGGAGCCTAGTTCGTGAGGCCAGCTCCATTGCAGGGTTAGGCCTACTAAGCCGCGGGCGACGGCGAAATAGATGACTTCATGGACTACATAGAAGAAGAGGGTAACTAAGAATCTTGAGCCTGCGTTCTCGACATCGAGTTTCACACCGAGCGATGAGGCACCGTGGCCGACTACGGTCATGGCGATGCCGTAGATGCCGATGGGCTGGTGAGTCAGCGAATCCTGTAGCAGGCCGACGGCGGCGCCGGTGAGCATACCGGAAATCTGGCTGCGGCGCGCCAGCGAGAAGAAGATCACGACTAACAGTGGCAGATCGAAGATGGAAAAGAAGTGCAGCCGCAGCGGAATGAATGCCTGCAGAAAGAGTGCGACCAGCGGAATGAGAATTGCGGCGGCAGTGTTAAACCGGTAGACCTCAACCTGCTCTCGCGATGTGTAAGTAATGGGCACGCTAGTGAGGAGCATCCTGCGTGGCCGGAGGTGGATTGGCCGGCGGTTCGGGCTGGGGTGGAGCGGTGGTGGATGGAGGGTTGGCTGCCGCGTCGTTCGCGGTCTGCGGGGAAGTTTGTTGCTGAGTGGCCGGTGGCTTGGAAGTGTTCTCGGAAGCTGGAGCGATGACAGGGTTATGTTTCGGAGTGGAGGTATTCACAACCTTGGCCGGATTCCCTCCGACCGGCTTTGCCGCCTGGGGCTGGATTGAAGCTCCGGTCGCAGGTTTGGGAGCAGGGGTTGAGGTTCCCGCGGTTGGGGATGGTTTGCCGGGATCAACGACGGGTTTCGGCGGAACTTTCGGCAGGCGTTCGGCGAGAATGTCCGCAGCCCGCAACGGAGCGGTTGTCTCCGCTGCGACCGGCTCTCTTTCTTCCTGTTGCGTAATCACCAGCACTTCCTCGAGACGGTTGAGGTCGGCGGCGGGTTTCACGCGAATGTTCAGAAAAAGTTCGGAGCCGGGTGAAATCCTGGTGACCGTTCCGACGGGCAGGCCTTTGGGGAAAATCTGATCGCCGCCGCTGGTCAGCACCTTATCGCCTGGCTGGACGGGTTGATCGGACATGACTTTTTCGAGGACGATCTCTCCCGCCGGGGTACCGCGTAATATGCCCTGGAGCCGTGACTTTTCGAGAATTGCGCCGACACCGCTGGTCTGGTCGTTGACCAGCAGGACTTGTGACGTGCTCTGGAACACGCGCAAGATCTTGCCCACGACGCCGTCGCCGGTGATCACGGCCATGTCCGGTTTCAGTCCGGCGTTTGCGCCCTTGTCGATGTAAACGGAACGGGATTGCTCGCTGCCGCTCGATCCGATCACCTGCGCGGCCACAGTCTTGGCGATGAACTGCTCTTTGAAATCCAGAAGAGCCTGGAGGCGGCGCGCCTGGTTGGCATCTTCACTGAGGCGCACCCGGTCGATTTCCATTTGCCGGATTTGCTGCTTGAGATCGCGGTTTTCCTGGCGGACCCCACGCAGGTAGAAGTAATTGTGCCAGAGATTGCTGCTGCCGTGCTGCACCCACACGATGCCTTTTTCGAAAGGAGTGACCGCATTGACCGCCCACACTCGAATGAGCCGGCTGGATTCGTTCTCGGAAGAGCGCTTGACCTGGATGGCGAGGCCGAGGACCTGGAGAAAGAGAATTCCTACCAGGATGGTGAGGTTACGATAGCGGCCGAGGACCGATTCCATGAGAACAGTTTGTAGTTTCTGGACGCAAACAAGGAAGCGAGCCAAACGCGCGATTATTGCGTCGCAAAAAACGCGATGCATCGCGCGGCTCGCCCAGATCCCATTCGACTCCTCCTCGTCAACACTCGGAGTGCGCTCAGGGCAAGCTCTTCGCTGCGCAAAGAACGCTTGCTCAGGATGACAATCGAGGCGGGCTCGCCCAGATCCTTCGGCGACGAAAAGCGTGTCGCCTCAGGATGACAATGCATTACTCGATCGAAATCTTGCGGAGCAGCTTGAAGTCGCTCAGCATCTTTCCCGTGCCCAGCACGACGCTGCACAGCGGATCGTCGGCGATGGAAACCGGAAGGCCGGTTTCTTCGCGGATGCGCTTGTCCAGATTTTTAAGCAATGCGCCGCCGCCGGTGAGTACGATACCGCGATCGCTGATGTCGGCGGAAAGCTCGGGCGGTGTGCGTTCCAGGGCCACACGAATGGCATTCATAATGGTGGAGACGCACTCGCTGAGGGCCTCACGAATTTCGCTGTCATCCACGGTGATGGTCTTGGGCACGCCTTCGATCAGGTTGCGGCCCTTGATTTCCATGGTCAGCGGTTTATCGAGCGGGTAAGCGGAGCCAATTTCCATCTTGATCTGCTCGGCGGTGCGCTCGCCGACCAGCAGGTTATATTTCCGCTTGAGGTAGTTCATGATGGCCTCGTCCATCTGGTTACCGGCCATGCGCACGGAACGCGAATAAACGATGCCGCTCAGAGAAATGACAGCGATGTCGGTAGTGCCGCCGCCGATATCGACCACCATGTTGCCGCTAGGTTCGGTGATGGGAAGTCCGGCACCGATGGCTGCTACCATGGCCTGTTCAACGAGATGCACTTCGCTGGCCTTGGCGCGGTAGGCGGAATCCATGACGGCGCGTTTTTCTACTTGAGTGATTTCTGAAGGCACGCCGATCACGATGCGCGGATGCACCAGCATTTTGCGGTTGTGCGCCTTCTGGATGAAATAGTTCAGCATCTTCTCGGTGACTTTGAAATCGGCGATGACGCCATCTTTCATGGGCTTGATCGCGACAATATTGCCCGGCGTCCGGCCCAGCATTTCCTTGGCTTCTTTGCCGACGGCTTCCACTTCACCGGTGTTCTTGTTGATGGCGACGATGGAAGGCTCATTGACCACGATGCCTTTGCCGCGCGCATAGACCAACGTGTTGGCAGTGCCGAGGTCGATGGCGAGATCGCTGGAGAAAATACTGAACAGCGACCGTAGATTATGAATGTGCGATGAACCGGAATGAAAGCCGTTGCCTGACATACGCGAGAGTGTTCTCTCTCTGTCTAGATGTTTCCCAAGCTTTGCACAAGCGACCTTCGTAACCGGGACGCCATCCTTATTCTATGGGAGGTTGCCCGTTCTCTGCCTAACACGAAAGTTCTTGCCCTCAGGGGGTCGCTGTCCCGAGGTCCTACCAATCTACTGAAGCACCACTTTCTTCTGAAGCGTATTTACCCCACCCTTGGCGTTCTGCGCCGTAATGGTGATAGCACTCTCTCCCGTAGGCAGGGGTGGCGTGAAGTAATGGAAGCCGCCATCCGTGCCCACGACCGGCACTTCACGGCCATTAACCATCACCCGCGCACCGACTTCCGTCTTGCCGGTCATCTCGATGACATGGCCGTGCTGAATGAAGGGATCAATGTCCAGAGTGATAGCTTCCGAGTCCTGACCTTTGGGAATGATAGTAAACCGATTCTTCTCGCTTTCCACGGATTCTTTTCCGGCAGCGTCCTGAGACAGCACCAGCCAGTAGTAAGCGCCTTGACCAAGGCCTGAGACCATCACATCCGCGGTCTTGACTGAGCGGTCGACAATGGTCGAGGAGAAGTAGGGATTCTTGGAGATGCGCAGCCGATATCCCTTGGCGTTGGCCATGGGTGTCCAGGAGAATTCCACCGGCTTGGGATCCTGCGAAACGAAAAGCGGCATCATATTCGCGGGCGAGATGGGCGTCGGGGGCCCAATTTCTTTTCCCTTTTCCATAGCGGCAGACTGGTCATGAAAATTGACCTTTTCCCAATCCGCCAAGCGGACGGTCTGGCCGTTGCGTTCGATGTCTCCGGTACCCTTTTTGACCAAGATTTCGTGCTGATCGGCTTTGGGATCGTTGTGCACCATGGCCGCGCTCTCCGGCGCCAGAGAGGCGGTTGCGCCGGCCACGATGACTTGCGACTTCGAACCTTGTACATAGGTTGCGGTGACCAGATCGACGGTGCCGGTGCTGACGGCGACCGCCACGCTGGTCTGCTGCTGGTCGTTTGTGGAGTTCTCTTCGATCACGATCAGCGAATCTTGTTTCACGGTGTAGTTGGTGCCATCGTCGAAGACGATTTTGGCCATGCCCTCGGAACTGGTCTGGATCACATCGCCTTTATCGAGCGGCACACTGTAATCGGCTGTGACCCAACTGCTGGCGTTCGCTTTCTTGACACGCACTGTGCCATCGAGGGCAGTGAAGTGCGCCTGCTGGGAATTCAGCGAACCTGGCTTCGGTGCAGCCCCAGCTACAGCTTCGAGAGCCTTCATACCCAGATTGTTGACGACCTTTATGCCGTTGTCAGTGAGTTGCGGGAAGGTCAGGCGCATGCCGAGGAAAAATACGACGAGGCACAGCAATACCAGCAGCGCCACGCTGCGATACGTGACTGTCTTCCACGCGATGTGGATTCCCGGCTTGCGGTTCGGAGCCACTAAGGCCACAGTTCGACCCACTCAAATCATAAGAATACGGAGTAGTTTTGAGACTACCACAGGCACAATATGCCTAGAACTATGGAATGAAACGGGGAAGTTACGTTGGTGCAATGGACTGAGCGATTGCTCGCTCAGTCCATGCCAAGAATCGCGCTTCGCGTCCTATTCCACCTCGAATTCGGCCGAGCTGGGCTTGGTCGAATTGCCGGCGGAATCGAGGGCTGTGACTTCGACACGATACGAGCCTGCGGGCAATGAGCCTACGGGGAGCTTCATCCCCAGCGGGACAACGGGATTGCCGGCGCTGATGGCGGATGCGGTATTGGTGAAGCCGGCGTCGATCTTCTGCGCCCCGCTCTTGCGATCCAGAACCTTCAACTCCAGCCCGAGTTTGGGAGGATTGGGGCTGGTCAAAAGCGGTTCATACACTTCCACATAAATGGCCGCGCTGTCGGTGGTCTTGAAGTGATTGGAAGCAGACGGAGTAATTTGCATGCCCTGGGCCACCAACGGGCGCTTGTCTTCGAGCAGTTCGGCATCGAGGCCCGAGCCCATCTCCGAGACGCGATGCAATTGGTTGCTCAGCGCAATGGCGCTCAGGCTGAATTGTTTGTTGGTGTAGGGGCCGATGGTGAGCGGGGTCTGAAGCTTGCCGAAACTTTCGTTTCCCGAACTGAAGACCACCTTTAGGTTGTACTGTCCGGACGCCATCTCGAATTGATTTTCATAATGGAAGGGATGCGACTGGAACTCCTGCAATTCTTTCTTGTCTTCAAAATCGAGGTCCACGGTGTCGCTGAAACGCGCAGCTACGGTGGCATCGGGATTGTAGGCGATGCCGAGCACGTTGACGGAGGAATGCTGCTTACCCTTTACCTTCTCGAACTTCAGTGCGCTGGTCGGAATGTCGATTACCAAGTCGACCCGGGCAGTGTTGCTGGAGGTGTAGAAGAACGGAGCTTGCATGGTAGCGTTGATGTTGCCAGCCGCGTTTCCACTCACCCGGCTCTCCAGATCTTTTTCGACGGGACTTCCGGCCAGCGCGTCTTGTGGCTTGACTCTGCAATAGCCGCTGCGGGAACGGACGGTGGTGCCGCTGCGTTCCACCTTGACCTTTAACGTGTGGCAGCTTCCCTCGGCTGCGTTCGATGGGGTATAACCCAGAACGTAGTATTGCGATTGATCTTTTGCGATCTTTTGCAGGCCTGCAAGTACGTCATTGCTGTTAAGAATGACGAATCCTCCGGTGCCGTCAGCGAGTTGATATAGCACTTGCTGATTAGTGGTGGCGCTGGGAGGGAACTGGGGAACGATCTCGCGCGGTTGATAGTTCTGATTATAGAAATTGGACATTGCGGCGGCTCCGTTTGGGTTCGCAGTGTTGGAAACACCCCGATTTCCGCCAGTGCTGCCGACGCCCCCGCCTCCTGGCGCGCCTCCGTGGGTGCCACCGCCGCTTCCGCCGCCTGTCCCACCTCCCGTCCCGCCCCCGTGACCACCCCCGCCCCCTACACCGCCGCCTCCACCACCCCCGCCATGCTGGACTAGAAGCAAACGAGTTTGTGGAACGGCGCTAGTGTTTAGAGTAGCAAAGACCAGGTGACCGGAATTCGTTCTGCTAGCTTGCCTGACTCCGGAGCTCGCAGGCATTCGCAGTTCGCCCAGTGCCGGCCCCTCCAAACCGCGAACGTCGATGGGATAAATAGCGACATTGGCCTTGTTGCAGGCGTCGATGGCGGCGGTCAACTCCGATTGCAGTTCAAAGTTCATCGCGAAACCAGAGGTCAGCACCACCAGCGTCTTACGTCCCGGGACCGTAGTGAGATTCTTGGCCAGACTTCGCAACGCCAACAACACACTGCGGGCGCCGAAATCGGCTTCGGAGTTACCCAGCGAGGGGGAGCCAGGCGGCAAGCTGGTCGGCATCCCGAGAGATGCAATCTGAACCGGAGGCGGAGAATTTGGCGCAACCGAAGAACCCTTGACCGTGGCCACGACTTGCTTCAAGCGCTCGACGTCCGCCGTGAAGTTCTGGGAAACATGCACGGTGCCGCCGAAATCAATCACTGCGATGAGTCGGTTCGGGCCCGCGTTCGAATCGATGAACTGCGCCGCCGCTTTCCGGGCCCTTGCCTGGTCGCCGGCGTCCATGGTCGAGTTGTCGAAGAACAGGACCAGATATTGCTTTTGCGCCCGCGTGGGCGAAGCAGCGTCGTCTTCAAATGAGAAGCTGGTAATCGTCTGTTCCTTGTTGTCTTCCCAGACTTTGAAATCTTTCATGGTAAGGTCGCGAAGGTAGTTGCCCTGCTTGTCGGTGACGACCGTGTCGACCAGAACCACACGCGTTTCCACCTTGATGGTCGGAACGTTGGGAGGCGCGGCGTCAGCGGTTTGCTGTTGAGCCTGGGATGAGCCTAGGGAGAACGACAATCCCGAAACCAGGCAGCCGACGGCGATCAGAACATTTACGAGCGAGAGCTTGAATCTGTGAAATCGCATGCGGGACCTCTCTATGTATCTTGTAGTTCGAAATCTGCTTACCAATCTTCACCGGGTCACGGAATCTCGACCGCGCCGCTTTGTGCCGACATCATCCTGTCCTCGGCGTCGCGCACCACCAGCCGGACCAGGTAGCCGCCCGGCTTTACGTCAAAACTGGTGCGCATGGTGATTCCGGATCCCAGTTTGTGCTCCAGGGTGTCGTCTTTCAAACGCATTTCGAGGATTTTCTTGCTTCCCTGAATGAAATCTCCGTTGCGGTTGAATAACCCCGAAACAATAGTCAAATCGTCGCGGTTGCGTCCGTCGACTTTGCGGAAATGCAAGCCCTTCACATCCACGTGGGCCACGACTGTGAGCTTGGCGTTGTCGCTGCTGGATTTGAAGAACTGGGTGTGAAGTTCGATCGGGATATCGTGCAACTCGTCGTGCGAGAAGAGAGCCTCTTCGATCTCCTGCTTGTCCTGCTCAGCGGGATCCAGAATGTGCTTGGGAGCGTAGTATCCACGGCGCGCCTGGATGGTGAAGTTTTGCGGATCTCTGAGCGCGAGCTTGAGCTTATGGTAGTGGCCATCCAACTTGAGGTTCTGTGGCGAGAAACCGATGACGTAAGAATACTCAGGAGCGGAAGCAACGCGGCGAAAGCCTTCGTCCAGGTCGTTGTTGTTGTGGAAATAGACGCCGCCCGTGGCGTCTGCAATTTCGTTCAATACAAGCTGGTTGGACGTGTCACTAGAGGTGGCATACATGAATTCCTCTTGAAGCAATTGGGGATTGGCGCCGCCCTGCTGGCTGATGTTGTCCATGGCGTCAAGGGTGTAGAGCCCGCGAGCATCGAGCGCGCTGATGGTAACGTTGTTGCGAACAGCCTTTTCGATGATGTCGCTTACCTTGTCTTCTAACGTCGGGGTTATGAACCCGGGCGAGACAAGTACGAGAGTACGCTGCCCTGGAGTCACCGAGATCCTTCTGACGGTATCCTTCAAAGCCTCCAGCACCAATCGGCTTTCGGCGTCTCCCAGGCTATAGGCCTGCTGGGCAGCTGACGACGCCTGTTGTATCGCGGCTTGAAACGCGGCAGCATTAGCTCCCGCGAGCGGACTCTGCAGATTCAATCCGCCGCAATTAATCGCATCTTGCGCCGCTACGTTCAGTACCTGGTCATCATGCATATTGATGATCTGGTCCGCCATGTAATAAGTCATGAAGGGGCACTGCGCGGTTCCAAGATTCAGAATGGGCCGGGGCTGGATACGCATTAAAGCTTCATGGAGCTTGGCGCGATCATCGGTGAAATCGAGATTGCCCTGCCCCGAGGTCGCAAAAACGGCGGCCCGGTCGGTAGGACGCAAGGTCGCCAGGTGACGCTCGGCGGCGGCCCGCGCCGGCAGCAAATCCTTGGGCTGCAAATGCACGTCGTCAAACAAGTAGATGACAAAACGATCCGGGACTTGCGGCGGCGGGACTACGGTTGCGGTTGCGGTTTGACCCGGCTGAGAGGGGGATTCCGGTGGTTTCGCTGGCGTACTAGACTGCTCCACGGCAAAATGTTTGATGACTTGAGGTTTGCCATCGTCGTAAAGCTGGAAATCGTCTTTTCCAAAAGTGCCGATGGCCCGACCATTAGCGTCACGAACCACTGCACGCATCAAGACCAGCCTGACGCTCACTTTGAAAGCGGTCGGAGCATCATGGGAAGCCACTTCGGCCGCGTTCTTATCCGTGGGGGCCACGGAGGCAGTATTCGGCGGAGGAGATTGCTGAGGCGGCGGAGATTGTTGGGGCGAGGAAGCCGGGTTGGTACCGGACTGGGCGAAAGCTACGTAAAGGCATACCAGAAAGATCGCGGCTGCCTTGCCCGCAAGCGGCGTAATACCGAGTCTCGGTTTCGTTCGGCTGGTCACTGCTGAAGCCTCCAGGCGAGCCTTACCTCGCGCTGGAGACGGTAGAAGCATACTCCATTTTTGGGGAGTTCGCCGAGAATAATGGACGGCGTGTGCTTTCGAGAGCCCTTACGGGCTGGGCCTTCCCTTGCCGCCCGATGCGTTACGGAATCTCGACGGCGCCGCTTTGTGCCGACATCATCCGGTCTTCGGCATCGCGCACCACCAGCCGCACCAGGTAGCCGCCCGGTTTTACATCAAAACTGGTTCGCATGGTGATGCCCGATCCCAGCTTGTGCTCCAAAGTGTCGTCTTTCAAACGCATTTCGAGAATCTTCTTACTCCCCTGAATGAAGTCCCCGTTGCGGTCGAACAACGCGGAGACTATGGTCAGATCGTCGCGGTTGCGGCCATCGACTTTGCGGAAGTGCAGGCCTTTCACGTCAATGTGGGCGACGACCGTGAGCTTGGCATTGTCGCCGCTCGACTTGAAAAACTGGGTATGCAATTCGATCGGAATATCGTGCAATTCGTCCTGGGAAAAGAGCGCTTCTTCGATTTCCTGCTTATCCTGTTCGGCGGGATCGGCAACATGTTTGGGAGCATAGTATCCGCGGCGTGCCTGAAGGGTAAATTTCTGCTGGTCTTTGAGCGTAACCTTTAGCTTGTGATATCGGCCATCGAGTTTCAGGTTCTGGGGGGAGAAACCGAGGACATAATAGAACTCTGGAGCTGAGGCGATACGGCGAAAGCCTTCTTCGAGATCGTTGTCGTTGTGGAAGTAGGCGCCGCCGGTGCCGTCGGCGAATTCTCCTAGTACCATCTGGTTGGAGGTTTCACTTTGGCTTTCATACAAGAACATCTGTTGCATGAAAGCCGGGTTGGGCGAACCTGGACGGCTGATGTCACCCGCGGGGTCAATGGTGTAGAGGCCACGCGCGTCGAGCGAACTGATGATGATATTGGCGCGAACCGCCCGTTCGATAATCTCGGTGACCTGGTCTTCCAATTGCGGAGTCAGGAATCCGGGTGAGATGAAGACGATAGTGCGCTGGCCCGGAGCCGCTGCAATCCTTCGTACAGCGTTTTTCAACGCTCCCATCACCAGGCGGCTTTCTGCGTCCCCGACGTCCAGGGCGCGCCGCGCGGCAGATTCGGCCAGCGCCTGAGCGGCCGTCTGACTTCCCACCAGTTCGCAGCTCGCCAGATCCTGTGCCACCAGATTTAGCGCATCCTCATCACGCATATTTACGATTTGGTCCGCGATGTAGTGGGTCATATAAGGACACTCCGCGGCCCCGGTGTCGAGAAGGGAACGGGGCTGCAGCTTCATTAAGGCGTCATGCAGCTTGGCGCGATCGTCGGTGAAATCGAGATTATTCTGGCCGGAAGTGGTGAAAATTGCAGCGCGGTCGGTAGACCGCAAGGTTGCGAGATGATGTTCGGCGGCGATCCGTGCCGGTATCAAATACTGGTTTTTCAAATGGACATCGTCGAAGAGATAGATGACGAAGCGGTCAGGAACTTGCGGCGGCGGAGCAACTCCATTTGGCGGGAGCGTGCCGGACTCTTGCATGGGCGGGGACGGGTGACTGGGCTGTTCCACCGCAAATTGTTTGATGACTTGAGGCTTACCATTGTCGAAGAGTTGAAAGTCATCTTTATTTAGGGTGCCTATGGCCTTACCTTGAGCATCGCGAACTACAGTGCGTACCAGTACCAGCCGGACGTTCACCTTAAATTCAGCCGGAGCGTCGTGAGAAGCCATCTCGTCTGGGTTCTTTTCGGCGGCGGAGTTGGAAGCCGGCGGAGAAGAAGGCTGAGACGGAGAAGATGGCTGCGAGGAAGGCGCCGGGCTGACGCCGGACTGGGCAAGCGCGACACACAAACAGATCAGGCAAACCGTGGCGATCTTGCCTGCCAAAATCTCAACGCCGATTATCGTTCTCGTTCTGCTGGTCACTGCTGACGTCTTCTGGCGAGCCTTGCCTAGCTCTGAAAACCACAAAAGCATACGCCATTTCTTGCGAAAATTGGCCAAAATTAGTGATTACTTGCCGGCTCCGAGGACTCCCGCGTGCCGACCCTTGCCTTGCCGCTGTTCCCCTTTGGCCTGTAGCATAGATATATCATCAGTCTTTACCCGGCTATCTTCTTTCCGCAATAGGAGGCTATTTATGGCAACCGATGTTCTGACTGGCCCCACTATTCTGGGGACGGCAACCCGTTCCAGGGTTTACAAGAATTTTATTGATGGCGAATGGGTCGAATCGTCGACCGGGGAAACCTTTGAAAATCGCAATCCCGCCGACACTCGTGACGTGGTTGGCATTTTCCAGAAGTCCGGCCCGGCTGACGTGGAGACTGCCGTCGAAGCCGCCAAACATGCCTTCAAGAAGTGGCGGCTGGTGCCTGCTCCCCGGCGGGCCGAGATTGTGTATCGCGCCGCCGAGATCCTGCTGGGCAGCAAGGAGGAATTTGCCCGCGACATGACCCGCGAAATGGGAAAAGTGCTGGACGAAACTCGCGGCGACGTACAGGAGGCAGTCGACACCGCCTATTACATGGCCGGTGAGGGACGCCGTATGTTCGGTCCGACCACACCCTCGGAGCTTCCCAGCAAGTTTGCCATGGCCGTCCGCCAACCGTTAGGTGTTTGCGGCATGATTACGCCGTGGAATTTTCCTATGGCGATTCCGTCGTGGAAGCTGCTGCCAGCGATCGTCTGCGGCAATACTTGCGTCATCAAGCCCGCGCAGGACACTCCGCTCTCCACTTTCAACCTGGTGCGCACGCTGGTCGATGCCGGGCTGCCCAAGGGCGTGATTAACATTGTTACCGGGTTCGGTCCGGAAGTCGGTGGGCCGCTGGCTGAGCATCCTGATGTGAAGGCAGTTTCGCTGACGGGATCAAGCGCAGTGGGGCGAATCGTAGGGCAGGTTGCTGCCAAGCGTTTCAAACATTGTTCGCTCGAGCTCGGCGGGAAGAATCCGATGATCGTGCTCGACGACGCCAACCTTGATCTCGCTATCGAAGGCGGCTTGTGGGGTGGATTCGGAACCACCGGCCAGCGCTGCACCGCGACCAGCCGAATTATTGTTCAGACGGGCGTCTACAGCGAGTTCGTCGAGCGCTATGTGGAACGCGCCAAACGGCTGAAAGTGGGCAATGGAATGGATGAAACCACCGAGATGGGGCCGGCGATCAATGAGAACCAGCTGAATACGGATTTAAAGTATGTGGATATTGGCAAGGCCGAGGGCGCGCGCCTGAAGTGCGGCGGCAATCGGCTGACCAGCGGCGATTATCAATATGGATATTTCATGGAGCCGACCGTGTTTGCCGATGTTGATCCCAAGATGCGGATCGCTCAGGAAGAAATCTTCGGGCCGGTGGTTTCGATCATCCCTTGCGAGGATCTGGCGGACGCTGTAGAGATCGCTAATGGGATTGAGTACGGATTGTCCTCGTCGCTCTACACCAAGGACGTGAATAAAGCTTTTAGAGCAATGCGCGATTTGGAGGCTGGCATTACTTACATCAATGCACCGACGATTGGGGCGGAAGTGCATCTTCCGTTTGGGGGAGTGAAGTCCACGGGCAACGGGCATCGCGAAGGCGGCGTGGGGGCAATCGACTTCTTCAGTCAATGGAAGGCGATTTACGTGGATTACTCGGACACGCTGCAGAGGGCGCAGATTGATCGGGGAGAGTAGGTACTGTCGTTGGTCAGTTGCCGAGCGGCGGCCGGTGATTCTTACCGCCGAATACTCAAGTGCAGGAGAATCGCGCTTTCCACGGCGGCGACATCGGAGAAAGACAACTCGCCGAGTTTGGAACGCAAACGCTTCTTGGAAGCAGTCGTGAGTTGATCGGCCATCGCCTTACGGACTTCGCCGTTGAGAGTCACCATCGCTTGGCCGGGATACGCCTTGGCAGTTTGGCTAGTCAGGGGGACTACGATCAAGCGATTAAGAGCGGCATTTGCGGCGTTGTTACTAATGATCAGCGCGGGGCGCGTCTTCTGAATTTCTCCGCCCACGGACGGATCGAAAGCCACCCACCAGACTTCACCCCTCCGCGGATGCATCGCCAATCAATCCTTCGCTCCACTCTTCTGCTTCGGCTTCATGCTGGGAATCGCTTGCCATCTCGCGGTATCGCTCCAGCAGTCCGCCCGGCCCGCTCACACTGAGTTCTTCCACCTTTTCTAAGATAGCTCCTTCCAACTCTTCCGGCAAAATGAACCAAGTCGCATTTCCCCGAGACTGAGGGTTTCCAATGCCTGGGCCGTCCTCTGAGCCGTTCCAGCGGATACCAACCCGCTCCGAGCCTTCCCATCCAACTCGGGCGACGGACCATCCTCCGTTGCCTGTGCTATGCAGAATCTCAACCGATCGAACGGAGGCTTTAGGAGCTACTACCGTGGCTGGCTCTATGAACGCCATAGGCTATTCCTCATACGAAAATCATACATGATAACATTACGTTGTTGCAATACATATATGTCGACGTATGGATCGCACACGGGGAGTAGGTGTTATTTCAGTCTGTTAGGTCATCTCAAACCCATTAATGACCGCGTCAACTCACCCTCTTCGGTCTCCCGCCCAGTCTGCCGTTCGCTCGTGCAGCTGCTCGCTTGGCGGGGCTCTTGGCCTTGCCTCCGGATTGCCCTAGCCTTGCGGCCATCCATTGTTTCGAACCAAGGAAACCTTCCAGCAGAGCAGGGAGGTAGAGGTCGGCATCGAGTTTGGGAAAATGGATGCCGAATCCTGACGGGCTGATCTCGATTTCGTCGAGTTGCGAGGAACGAGCGTGTTCAAACCCCTGCCTAAAGGCCTCAAACCCTCAATTCCTCAGCGTTTTCCCGGTCTTGAGCGTGTACTGAATACGCTCCTGGGTCTTCTTTTCTCCGCAGAGGGATTTGAAGCCTTCGCGCTCGAGGTCGAGGATGTATTGTTCGCTCACTGGGGTGGCGGGTGAGACGTTGCCGCCGCAGAGCACTTCGGCGATCTTGGTCGCCAGTTTCACTTCGTATTCGGTGATGTAATCGCCCTGGCGCATGATATGAACGCCCAGCCTCAGCGCCGCCAGGATGTTTTCGCCAGGGGCGGGGATGTCCGTACGCGGTTGTGGCGGCTCGTATCCGGCACGCACTAATTCCAGAGCCCGCTCTTTGGCGTCGGTGAGCACGCGTTCGCGGTTCATGGTGATACGGTCGGAATCGCGCACAAATCCCAAGGCACGGGCCTCGTGCGCGGACGTGGCGACTTTAGCCGTGGCAATGGTCTCGAAAGCTTTCTTCATCTCCTCCATCAATTCGACTGACTCGCCGCGACCTCCGGGGCGAATGGATGCCGCGCTGTCCACGGCGCGCAGCAACATTTCTTTGCAGCCGCCACCGCCGGGTAGCAGGCCGACGCCGACTTCGACCAGGCCGATGTACAGTTCGGCGTGGGGTTGCAGAGCGGGCGCATGCATGGAAATTTCTGTTCCGCCGCCGAGGCATAGTCCAAATGGGGCTACCACCACCGGTTTGGGCGAGAACTTGATGGCCTGGGTCATGCCCTGGAATTGGCGGATGATCAGGTCAATGTCGTCCCATTCCTCTTCCTGGATCGACATCAGCAGCAGCATGAGGTTTGCGCCCACGGAAAAATTGGTGGCGTCGTTGGTTATGACGAAAGCATCGAATGCGTCGCCGGGGCCGCCGGGTTTCAGGGACTGACTGATGAGCGAAATAATGTCGGCGCCGAGCGAGTTCATCTTGGAATGAAATTCGATGCAGCCCACGCCGTCGCCGAGATCGACCAGCGAAGCGCCAGAATTCTTTTTCACCACGCCATTCGACTTCTTGGCGACTTCGACCGACCAAACGCCGGCGGGTACTTTGACCGGTTTGTTGCTTGCGTTTGCGAGATCGAAATACGCGCGCCCTGAAGCCGCCGCAGAATCGTCCGCGTACCAGGATGTTTTGCCCGAGCCAAGAAGCTTTTCTACATTCGCTGCGACCGGACGGTTTTCTTTCTTCATGCGGGCGACGGTGGCTTCGACTCCGGCCGCGTCCCAGAGCTCAAAGGGACCGAGCTCCCAATTGAAGCCGAGGCGCATGGCGCGGTCGATTTCGACGATGGAATCCGAAATCTCCGGCACCCGGTTGGCTGAGTACGTCCAGAGATCGGACAGCGCCGACCACAGGAACGCGCCAGCTTTGTCGTTTTTCTGCGGAGCGCTGCCGTCCAAACCAAGCAGCATCTTCACACGTGGGCCTGTCTGCTCAACATTCTTGGCCATGTCGAGGGCAGGGAATTTCGGCTTGTGCCGGGGATGGTATTCGAGCGTCTTCCAGTCGAGTGTCAGGCGTTCGTCGTCTTTATCTTTCCTATAAAAGCCACCTTTGGTTTTGTCGCCAAGCAGTTTGCGCTCGAGCATCTGACGGACGAAGTCAGGAACTTTCAAATCGCTGCGCTCGTCGTGAACGTTCTGGGTCATGTTGGCGACGACGTGGCCCAGAATGTCGAGGCCGACTAGATCAATGGTGCGAAAGGTTGCGGACTTCGGCCAGCCGACGGCTTGACCGGTCAGCGCGTCGATGTCTTCTATTGAGAGGTCCATTTCCTGCATCAGGCGTATTACGTTGAGTACGGAGAAGGTCCCAATGCGGTTGCCGATGAAATTCGGTGTGTCTTTGGCGAAGACCACGCCTTTGCCGAGGCGCGTATCCGAGAAGTGGGCAATGGCGTCGATGGGGGCACGATCGGCTTCGGGAGTCGGAATCAGCTCAAGCAGTCGCATGTAGCGCGGGGGATTGAAAAAGTGGGTGCCGAACCACGCCCGGCGAAAGTCGTCGGAAAATCCTTCGGCGATCTTGCCCACGGGCAAGCCACTGGTGTTGGTGGTGATGATCGTCCCGGGCTTGCGAATGGCTTCGACCTTCTTTAACAAGGAGCGCTTGATCTCGAGATTCTCGATTACGGCCTCGATGATCCAGTCAACCTCAGCCAGTTTCTTCAGGTCATCCTCGAAGTTGCCGACCGTGACTAGCCGCGCCAGGCCGGCTTCCATGAAAGCTGCGGGCTTTGCCTTCTTGGCGGCTTCGAGGCCGGCGGCCGCGATCTGGCTGCGAGCCGATCCCTGCGCGCCGGACGGAACGATATCGAGCAAGTAGCTGGGCACGCCGGCGTTGGCGAAGTGGGCGGCGATACGGGCGCCCATGGTTCCGGCACCCAGCACCGCGACTTTGTGGATCATTTTCATGAGGACATAGCTCCGGTGTTTTCAACTGCAGGGGACGCCAACAGCAAAGAAAAGTTCAAGGGTCTGATAAGGCAGTTTAGCTGCGCGGGATGATCTTCGCCAGTCCTGCGGCCGCTGGAGAAATCAATCAACCACAAAGGTGCACGAAGGAAACCTTAGAACCTCTGCCGAGCAGGGAACCTCGGGTTGGGCTACTACGAGAACTCCGGATGCTCCTGCAAATATTTCTGAGCACGCCGCACCATGTCCTTTTCACCTTTGTATGCGAGTTTGCTTTCGGCTCCAACGACGGGAATCCACAGCGCCCGCTTCACCTCGATGCGCATGTCGTCTGTGATCTGGTCGATGGTTCCCGACTCATAGCGAAACAGATAAAAACTGACAATCTTGAACACGCGCTGCTGATCTCCCCAGGAACGCACGTAGACATATTTGATATCGCCAAGTTTCGTCACCGGCGCGGCAGTCAACCCGGTTTCTTCGGCGACTTCGCGGATTGCAGTCCGCTCTGGCTTCTCGCCAGGGTCTACCAATCCCTTGGGTAACGCGAGTAACAATTTTTGCCATCTTTTTGCGCTGTCGGTTGCCGCGGAAGGTTCTTTTTGCGGCTCAATCACTGCTAGTTCCCAGCCTGTCGCCGTGGGTCGCACGACTACGCCGCCCGCTGAGATCTCGCGCTCCATGCGCCAAGTTAACAGGAACAAAGGGGGTTAGTCACGCTGCGGGAACGTGCCCCAGGTAATCTCGGGAAGGTGACTCGATCCATGCCAGGCAGTTACCTGTTTATGTCTACTGGCATCTAATTTGCTAGATATATGTCTGGAATACTAGGTCGAGCGCGGCTGGGCATGGGGTCACCCGTGAAGAGCTTAGGCAAGATAATCCGGTCAGTACAAGCGTTTGGCCGCGAACTCTCCGGCCAGACCGCGCCGGCTGCATCCATTCAGGGCGAGGTTGGCATCGGTCTGGCTTTGGGCGGTGGATTCGCCCGCGGATTGGCCCACGTCGGTGTGCTCAAGGTTCTCGAAGAGGAGAACATCCCGATCCGCTGCATTGCGGGTACAAGTGTGGGAGCGCTCATCGGCGCCGCCTACTGTAGTGGACTCTCCATCGCGGAACTGGAGCAACTGGCCGCTCATGTCCGCTTCAAACACTTTGCTCGCTGGACCCTGTCGCGTTACGGCTTCGCCAGCAACCAGCGCATGATCGGATTCCTCAACAGCGTGCTGAAGGTCAAGACATTTGAAGAATTGCGTATTCCGCTAGCCGTCACCGCCACCGATTTCTCCACCGGGGAAGGGGTAGTTTTTCATTCCGGCCCGCTGGTTGATCCGGTGCGCGCCAGTTGCGCTTATCCAGGCATGTTTTTGCCAGTAAAGATTCGCGGACGCCTGCTGATCGATGGCATGCTCTCTTACACCGTTCCGACGATCCCTTTGCGGCAGATGGGGGCAGAGCGGGTGCTGGCAGTGCATCTGAAAGGGAGATGGATCGGCGGCGACGGCCCCAGACATTTATTTGACGTCATCGGCCAATGCTTCGCGATCGCCCAGGAGATGAACAGCACACAGTGGAAAGAAGCCGCCGACCTGGTGATTGAGCCTGACGTGAACGGCTACAAGTACGATGCTTTCGAGCACAGCGCCGACCTGATCCGCGCGGGAGAGATTGTGACCCGGGCTGCGCTGCCCGAAATTCGCCGCTGGATGGAACAGCGCGAACGTCCGCACGTTCCTGAGCGCCGGCGACCGCCGGTGGCGAGCCCGGTTACGATGCCGGCGGACTAAGTTACTCACACCGTTAAATTTCCCATCGAGTCTTGATCGTCGCAGATCACCTAGGAGTACCTCTCCCGCATAAAGTCAGCGATGGCCGCGTAGGCTTTCGAAAGAATCTTCTCATCTGGCAGGAAGACGATGCGGAAATGTTTGGTCCCAGGTTTCTGGCCAAAGCCGGAGCCGTGGACGACCATTACGTGCTTTTGCAGGATCAGCTCTTTGACAAAGACATCGTCGCCTTCGGGAATGTCGATTCGCGGATAGGCGTAGAATGCGCCGCGCGGTGAAACACAGCTCATGCGCGGAATCGAGTTGCAGGTTTTCACGGTAAGATCACGCCGGCTCCGCAGCTTCTGGCAGACTACGGGCAAATGGTCCTGAGGGCCTTCGAGCGCGGGCTTGATCGCGTATTGCTCGGGATGATTTGCGCACAGGCGCGCGCGCAACAAGCGATGAATGCCTTCGCAGTAGGGTTTCACAGCGGCTGCATCTCCGCTCACAATGCCCCAACCGATGCGCCAGCCGGGAGCGAGATAGTTTTTCGACAAGCCTCCGAAAGTCACGGTTGGGACATCGGGTGCAACCGAGGCGAAAGCGATGTGCTCGTCGTCATCCAGAATCAACTTGTCGTAGATTTCGTCGGCGAATACGACCAGGTTGTGTCGCCGCGCCAGTTCGGCGACTTCTTCCAGCATCTTTCGCGTACAGACCGCGCCAGTGGGGTTGTTGGGATTGATGAGTACAATGCCGCGTGTGTGTGGCGTGATCTTCTTCTTGATATCGGCCAGTTCGGGTTGCCAGGCGTCCTCTTCGCTCAAGTAATACGCATTCAGCGGAATGCAGAGCTTGGCCAGCACGGCGGAATACATCGGATAATCCGGACAAGGCGTCAGCAGGTCTTCCCCGGGATTGAGCAGCGCGGTCAGGCAGAGATCGACGGTCTCGCTCACGCCGGTGGTAACGAAGACATCCTGCACGCTCGAAATTCCCTTGCGGACGGCCTCGCCGCGAATCGAGTCCAGCGCCTCCTTGATTCCCTGCGAGGGCGCGTAGCCGTTCTTGTTGTCGCGCATGGCCTTGTACACGGCCTCGATCAGGTGAGCGGGAGTTTCAAAACCAAACACATTGGGATCGCCGACATTGAGCGGGAGAACCTTGTGTCCCTGCTTGATGACTTCGTCGGCAACGCAGGCCAGGTCGCGGATGGCGTAGCGAACGTTGTCAAGGCGGCTGGCGGCGGCGATTTCGCGAGTTTGAGTGATGGGCATGGGCGGCTCCCAAGACATGAGAATACCGCAATGGACGCCGTAAGCGGAGAGAAAACAAAATCTTTCACCGCAGAGGACACAGAGAGCACGGGGGGAAGCCAAATTGGGCTTCGTCTGGTTCCTTCCGGGCCTCAGTAATTGGGCTAGCTTTGTCCCTGCTACAATTTCCTGATGCAAAGACTTCTATTTTTTCTCCTCGCGCTGGCCTCGCTCATTTTTGGAACCGCACTGGCAAATGCCCAGCTCAAAGATCCATCGCCGCAAGTGCCGGAGGCGATTCAGGCCCCAGCTGGTGTGAAAGTTGCGCTGTCAGCCCGCGCATCAGGATGGCAGATCTATACTTGTAAGGCTGGCGCGGACGGCAAATTCAGTTGGACTCTCAAGGCTCCTGACGCGGAGCTGCGCGATCGAAATGACCAAGTCATCGGCGAGCATTTTGCCGGGCCAAGTTGGAAGCTCAAAGATGGCAGCACAGTTACCGGGAAAGCCACAGCACATGTAGATTCTCCCGATGCCGACTCTGTCGCTTGGCTGTTGGTGACCGTGATAAGCCATTCCGGAAAAGGTCTACTGGACAATGTGACGACGATTCAGCGCATTCACACTCACGGAGGCAAGGCTCCGGCAGACGGCTGCGACGCGGCCCATTCTGGCGCCGAGACGAAGAGCAGTTACACTGCCGATTATTACTTCTACGCTCCTGCGCCGACTCGCTGAATGCCGTGTCTCAGATTTCGGGTGTGAAGCCGGTTCTCACGGGTTGGCATCCAATCAGTTGACTGCGGGGATAAAAGGGAGTTGCTATGCGTGAAGTTGTCATCGCTTCTTCGGTTCGCACGCCGGTTGGCCGCGCTTTCAAGGGTACGCTGCGTGCCACACGTCCTGATGAACTGGCCGCTGTTGCCATCAAAGGCGCGCTGGAGCGAGTGCCGCAACTCGACCTCAAAGAGATTGAAGACGTCATACTGGGCTGCGCCATGCCTGAAGCCGAACAAGGGATGAACGTGGCTCGAATTGCTTCACTGAGGGCTGGGCTGCCAGTTGAGGTTTCGGCATTGACCATCAATCGTTTCTGCTCGTCTGGATTACAGGCGATCGCATTGGCGGCTGAGCGCATCGGGAGCGGCGGCGCCGAAGTCATGATTGCGGGCGGGACGGAATCGATGTCCATGATCCCCATGGGCGGCCACAAGATTTCGCCCAACCCCTGGCTGGTGGACCATTATCCTGACGCGTATCTCTCGATGGGTCTGACGGCCGAGCGAGTCGCGGAGCGCTTTGGGATCACGCGCGAGCAAGCCGACGAGTTTTCTTATCAGAGCCATCAGAAGGCGCTGGCAGCAATTCAAGCGGGAAAGTTTGCGGACGAGACGGTTTCGGTGCCGGTGAGCTTTACCACTCCTAACGGCTCGAAGCCGAAACGCCAGGAAATCACTTTTACAGTTGACGAAGGTCCGCGCGCCGATACTTCGCTCCAAGCCCTGCTGGCGCTCAAGCCCGCGTTTCACGTCAAGGGCACGGTGACCGCCGGCAATTCTTCGCAGATGTCAGACGGTGCGGCGGCAGCGGTGGTAATGTCCGCCGAGCGCGCCAAGACTCTGGGCATTGAACCACTGGCGCGTTACATTTCGTTTGCGACGGCTGGATACAAGCCGGAAGAAATGGGCCTCGGCCCAGTATTCGCAATCCCGAAGGCGCTGAAGCTGGCCGGACTCAAACTCTCCGACATTGACGTGATCGAACTGAATGAGGCCTTCGCAGCGCAGTCTTTGGCCGTAATCAAGGAAGCCGCGCTCGATCCTGCCCGGGTGAATGTCAACGGCGGGGCGATTGCGTTGGGACATCCGCTGGGCTGTACTGGGGCCAAGCTGACGGCGACCGTCGTTCGCGAACTCCAGCGCCGCAAGGCTCGCTACGGCATGGTGACCATGTGCGTGGGCGGGGGCATGGGCGCGGCAGGGATCTTCGAGCGGCTTTAAACCTCAAAGGCTTTAACCACAAAGGACACAAAGGTACACAAAGGGAAGCCCCTAGGCCTGTCCACCAAAGTGGTGAACCTTTGTGTCCTTTGTGGTTGGTCGCTCTACCATCCACTTTGTGACATCTGACCTTGAAAATCTCCCAGCCTTCCCGCAACCATGCCCACGGGAGACCACTATGGCCACTGTGCCCCTCAGAAGACTTTCAGCCAATCCAGTCAGTCATGCCATTGTCACGGCCGCGATGCAAGTTCACACGGAGCTTGGCCCCGGTTTGCTCGAAAGCACTTATTCCGCTTGTTTGCAATACGAACTCAATGACGCGGGCTGCCGGTGCTTGGCACAGGTTGGCCTACCAGTGATTTACCGAGGCGTCAGGCTTGATCTCGGCTATCGCATGGATTTGCTGGTCGAAGACCTGGTAATCGTAGAAATCAAGTCGGTTGATGCCATCTCGCGGGTACATCAGGCCCAGCTACTTTCGTACCTTAAGCTCAGTGGCAAATCCCTCGGACTGCTTATAAACTTTAATGTCGTTCACTTGAAAGACGGCATCAGACGATTCGTAAGCGGTACCGGCTGGAAGTGAAAGGCAATCGACCACAAAGGTTTTCCTTTGTGTACCTTCGTGTCCTTTGTGGTTAAAAGGGGTTTCATGGCGACGATGGCAATGCAGAGCACCAAAATCTCCGGTAGCAGTTTTCTGCTCGAAGATCGGCGACCGGACGAAGTCTTCACACCGGAAGACTTCACTGAGCAGCATCAACTGATCGGCCAGACGGCGGAGGAGTTTGCCGTCAATGAGATCCTTCCCAATGCCGAGAAGATCGAACACAAGGACTTTTCCGTCACCCGCGATCTACTCAAGAAAGCCGGAGAACTCGGCCTGAGTTCGGCGGAGATTCCCGAGGCCTATGGCGGCCTTGAAATGGACAAAGTCACCGCCGCGGTGATTGCCGACCACATCGCCAAATATGCCGGTTTCGCGACCACCTGGGGCGGCCACACCGGCATCGGCACGTTGCCCATCGTGTATTTCGGAACCGAGGAACAGAAGAAGAAATATCTGCCGCGACTTGGGGCAGGAGAAATCATAGGCGCTTATGCGCTGTCGGAAGCGTCGTCGGGATCGGATGCGCTGAATTGCCGCGCCCGCGCCGAGCTATCCAAAGACGGCAAGTTCTACACCCTGAATGGCGAGAAAATGTGGATCACCAACGCTGGGTTTGCCGATCTTTTTACAGTCTTTGCCAAAGTCGATGGCGAAAAATTCACGGCGTTTCTCGTCGAGAAGAATTTCCCTGGATTTTCCATCGGCGCGGAAGAGCACAAAATGGGCATTCGGGGATCGTCCACTTGCCCGGTCATTTTGAATGATTGTAAAGTTCCGGCGGAAAATGTGCTTGGTGAAATCGGCAATGGGCACGTGATCGCGTTCAATATTTTGAACGTCGGCCGTTTCAAGCTGGGTGCGATGTGCGTGGGCGGAGCGCGGATATCGATCGCAAATGCGATCGGCTACGCCAAACAGCGCAAGGCATTTGGAAAAGTGATTGCCGATTTCGGTTTGGTACGCGAAAAGATCGCCAACATGGCGACGCTGCTCTACGTGGGAGAATCACTGGTTTATCGTACTGTGGGCATGATGGACGTTGCGTTGAACGAGGTAGACAAGTCTGGCGCCGAGGCGATGAAAGAAACCCGCAAGGCGATTGAGGAATACGCGGTGGAGTGCTCGATCATCAAAGTCTGGGGTTCGGAGATGATCGACTATGTAGTCGACGAAACAGTCCAGATTTACGGCGGGTATGGTTTCGTCGAAGAGTACCCGGCGGAGCGCGCCTATCGCGATGCCCGCATCAACCGCATCTTCGAAGGCACTAACGAAATCAACCGGCTGATTATCACTGGTTTTCTGCTGAAGCGGGCGATGAGTGGCCAGTTGCCACTAATGCCGGCGATCAAGAAGCTGATGGACGAAGTGCTTTCCGGTCCTTCGATGGGCGAAGACCTCGAAGGCCCGCTTGCTGAGGAACGCAAGCTGGTGGCAAGCGCCAAGAAGCTGGGACTGTTTGCTTCCGGTGCTGCGACGCAGAAGTATATGCAGGCCATTCAGGACCAGCAGGAGGTTATGGGTGCCATCGCGGACATGGTGATTGAAACTTACGCGATGGAATCAGCAGTATTGCGGGCCCAAAAGATCGTCGAACATAGCGGGGAAGCTGCTGCTGCCTTGCCAATTGCCATGACGCGGGTATATCTATCGCAAGCGATGGAGAAGATTGAAGCCGCGGCCAAGAAAGTCATTGCCGCTGTTGCAGAGGGTGACATGCTCCGAACCCAGCTTGCTATCCTGCGGCGTCTGGCGAAGCATGAACCCTTCAACACCATCGAGTTGCGCCAGCAGATTGCGCAGAAGATGATTGAGCGGGGGAAGTATTCGCTGGCGTAGCTTGAGCCGCAGATAAACGCAGAAGACGCAGATCGGAGCTTTCCTTGATCAGGACTTCTTCTTGATCTCCTCCATCACGCTCTGCACCAGTTCCTTTGCATCCGTCAGGTTCTTCATCACCATCTGGATGTCCATCACCGGCTTGCCCGGCCAGCGTGTGCTTTGGCAATAGACCCCGTGCTGACCGACCAACGCCATGGCGTCGGTGATCATGTCCATGGTGACGGCGAGGCGTCCGCGCGGCACACCCATCATGGTTTCGTAGTGTTCCAATTCTTCGTGCTTTTCGTCGAATACCGGCATGGAAGGATTGTACCTTCTAAGCATTCAGCACTCAGCCGTCAGCATTCGGCAGACTCCGGCGGGTTTGCTATCCAGCGAAGGGCTCCGATAGTCTAAGAACCTGCCCTCAATGTCCAGGTAGTGGAGCTAGCGTCCCGCTGGCTGAATACTGAGTGCTGACTGCTGATTGCCCAAAGGAGACTTTTATGTTCAAGCAAGTCGCTATTGTCTGTTTATCCGTACTCGGTCTCGCCACTGTCGCTTGTGCCCAGAAGCCCAGCCCGGCGGCGCAGGCGCAATGTAAATTCTCGGACGGCAAGACTATCACTGTGGACTACTCCAGCCCACGCATGAAAGGCCGCAAGATCTTCGGTGATCTGGTGCCTTACGGCGAAGTTTGGCGCACCGGAGCCAACGAAGCGACTACGTTTGTCACGACGGCGAATGTCAACGTCGGTGGCAAGAGCGTCCCGGCGGGAAGCTATACCATCTTCACCGTCCCTAATAAAGACAAGTGGACATTGATCGTCAACAAGAAAACCGGCGAGTGGGGCATTCCCTACAAGTATGAAGCGGATGAGCTTGGACGAGTGGACATGACGGTATCGCAGACCATGTCAGGCGTGGAGGATTTCACCATCGCTCTGGACTCAAACGACCGTGGTTGCGCTCTAAGCATGAGCTGGGAAACGACCAAGGCGTCGGTGCAGATCGCCGAGAGTAAATAGCGGAAGTCTTACTTGGCCATTAGGCTTTCTGCTGTCTTCTGAAGTTCGTCGAAATTCTCCGAGAGCCGCCGGGCTTGGTCCATGGCGGCTCTTGCTGCATCCGGTTGCCCGTTTTGTTGCAAGGCGCGCGCCATCAGAAAATATCCCAGGTCCCAGGGTTGGATCGCCAAAACCTGAGCGTAGTCCTTGATGGCCGCCGCATAGTTGCCTGTCTTTTGCTCTGCCAAACCGAGGCCCAGCCATGCGCGCAGGGTTCGAGGCCTCAAGTTTACAGCCGCCCGGAAGCTGGCTTTGGCATGTTCTGAGTCCCCGAGGTCGCGCAGGGCATAACCCATGTCGCTGAAAGCCGTAGCGCGAAGCCTGGGATCGCGCGTTATGGTCAACACTTTGGCGTATTGGTCGATGGCCTCCTGCGGATGGCCTTGGCGTTGCGCGTAGGCGGCGAGATTCAACCGGCTCATGGGATCGGCGGGATTGAGGGCAGCGGCGGCGCGGAAGTGCGGCATGGCTTCTTCCTCTTTCCCTTCACTTAATAATGCTCCGCCGAGATTGTTTTGGGCGATGAAGCTGCCGGGCGTCACCGAGACTGCATGCGACCACAAGGTCAGGTTGTTGTTCCAATAACCGATCTGGCGGAACGCCGCAATCGACAGTGCGGCCAGCGCGATGCAGCTGGCCACGGACAAAGCAATTTTCAAAGTCGGCTTCTCTCCAGCCAAGTCAGCGAGACCCCAGCAAACCAGAATGAAAAGTCCCACGAAAGGGAGATAAGCATAGCGATCGGCCATGGCCTGGCTGCCCACTTGGACCAGCCCAATCATTGGCACCAGCGTGCCCAAAAACCACAACCATCCCACTGCCAGATAGCGGCGTTGCTTTCCCGCGGCGCAAATGAGAACGGTTATGGCCAGCAATAAGATCGCGGCGCCGATCGCTGGCCATATCAGTACGCCTTCAGGGTAGGGATACTGTGGTGACAATGCAGACGGCCACAACGCTTTTCCCAGATAGCGCACATAGGAGATGGCGGCATTCTCGATGCGCATGGAAAGTGGATACTGCACCATGCTGCCAATGGCTTCTCCGGCTCGCTGGGCTTTTACTGTGATGACCGCGCTTGCTGCGGAGAGCGCCAGCAGCGGGACCTTTTCCAGGGCTAGCTTTGCAAAGGACTGGGCGCGCTGGAGCGGCCAGTAATCCCAGAGCAAAAGCAGAAACGGAAAAGTGACGACCATGGGCTTGGCCATCAGCCCACAGGCGAACAGCGCTGCGACCGCTGTATAGCGGGCGATGGAAGGTTTTTTGGCATACCATCCGTAAGTTCCGAGTGCCAGCAACAAGAACAGCATGCTGAGAACGGTTTTGCGCTCCGCCACCCAGGCCACCGATTCAACGTTGATGGGATGAAGCGCAAATAGAGCGGCCACCATCCAACTGCGGGCAGTCGAACCCGTCGCCCGCCGCAGCATCCAGAACAGCAAGACTGCATTCAGCGCATGCAGCAGCACATTGATGTAGTGGTGGCCGGCGGGATTCAGCCCGAATAACTCGCAATCAAGGGCGTGGGATAGCCAGGTTAGCGGGTGCCAGTTAGCTTCATCGAAACTGGTGAACGCCCATTTGACGGTGTCCCAGTGCAGCCCGGCACGAACGTGGATGTTGTCGGTGACGTAGCGGTCGTCGTCGAAATTTACAAACGGATGATGAATGACGGGGTTGTAGAGCGCCAGAGTCGCGACTACCAGAAGCAGGCCGAGAACGAGGTTACGCTTCTCGGGGGAAGAGAAAAGCGTCTCGGGTTTGCCCGTTGGGCTGACGCGCATTGTCGCGGGAGATGCCAACAGTTGAATTTAACCACAGAGGGCACGGAGGACACAGAGGGATATGGAAACCAAGGTAATTGGATCAGGCTCTTGGCACTCCTGTTTAGGGGCACACATGAAATCGGCCGATGTATCGCCTAATCAGCCTATTCTGCCGGTCGAAAACGAGAATGATGTTTAGTTGTTCGCCACACACGAACTGCCAAGCATCCGTAGGATGGCGCGACCATATGACGTATTCACCTGGATTCGCGGCGATTTTGACCCCGGAACCATCCGACAGCAACGGTCCCGCTGATTCCTGCACCCACGCGCGGTACTCGATTCCCTCATGCGACAGTCCGGCACGGACCTCCTCAATGCGGGCACCCTCCGGCGTTAACTGTTCCAGACGCGATTCAAGACGCTCTAGCTGACGATATCCATGCGGTAAGCATAGGTAAACGAAATAGCCCGCCGCCAAGCATGCAATTGCCAGCGTGCCTGTTCGCCAAGGATGGAGCCTGAACCACGACTCTTGCATTCGATTGTCACTCTACTAGCAAACTGGTAAAGCGATGTAGCTTTGCAGCGTTCTGGCTGTCCAGTGTCAGAACGCAGACTGGGGCGCCCTTGCAGTAGTTAATTGCTCACGAAATCAGGCGATTTCGCCGACGCTACCAACGGCCGCTTAGCTCGGTTTCCACCGCAGCACCGGCTTCCGCGCCGCAGCCACTTCATCCAGCCGCGACACTCGCGTGGTGTGCGGCGCGGCCAGCACCATCTCGCGGATCTTCTTCCACTTCTTCCGCGATCGACTTCATGGCGTCGATGAATAGATCCATCTCTTCTTTCGACTCGCTCTCGGTGGGCTCGATCATCAGCGCGCCCGGCACAATCAGCGGAAACGCCGTGGTGTAAGGATGGAAGCCATAATCAATCAGCCGCTTGGCGATGTCCATGGTGCGTACGCCTTTTTTCGCCTGCAGCTTGTCGCTGAAAACGACCTCGTGCATCGACGGCGTCGAGTAGGGCAGGTCGTATGCGCCTTCGAGGCCCTTGCGGATGTAATTGGCGTTGAGCACGGCGTCTTCCGTGGTTTGACGCAGGCCATCGGGGCCATTAGCCAGCGTGTACGCAAGTGCACGAACGAACATTCCAAAGTTGCCGTAGAAGGCGCGCACTCGTCCCACCGATTGCGGCCGGTCGTATTCAAAGCCCAGCGTGCCGTCCGGTCTGGTGATCACGACTGGCGTCGGCAGAAACGGCTCGAGAATCTTCTTTACCGCGACCGGCCCGGATCCTGGCCCGCCGCCGCCATGCGGCGTGGAGAACGTCTTGTGCAGATTCAAGTGCATCACATCCACGCCAAAATCGCCGGGTCGAACCTTGCCGACCAGCGCGTTCATGTTGGCGCCGTCCATGTAGAGCAATCCGCCCTTGGCGTGCATGATGTCGGCAATCTTGTGAATCTCCTGCTCAAAAACTCCGAGCGTATTGGGATTGGTCAGCATGAGAGCGGCGACATCTTCATTCATCTGCGCCGCCAGCGCGGCCACATCGACCATGCCTTGCGAGTTCGACTTCAGATTCTCGACCGCATATCCGACGGTCGCCGCGGTGGCTGGATTAGTGCCGTGCGCGGAGTCCGGGATCAAGATTTTCTTGCGTGCGTGACCCTTCGACTGATGGTACGCACGCACCAACAGCAACCCAGTGAACTCGCCATGCGCGCCGGCCGCCGGTTGCAGCGTGATCGCATCCATGCCGGTGATCTCAATCAGGCAGTCGCTCAGCGTCTTAATGATGCGCAACGCGCCTTGCGAAACTATCTCTGGCTGATAAGGATGACCGTTGGCCAGCCCGTCGAGGCGCGAAACCACTTCATTTACCCGCGGGTTGTATTTCATGGTGCAGGAGCCCAACGGATACATCCCGAGATCGATGGCGTAATTCCATGTGGACATGCGCGTGAAGTGGCGGATGATCTCAATCTCACTCACCTCCGGCATGTGGCCCAGATCTTTTCTTTCGGACGAACCCAGAAGCTTGGCGGTGTCGACTTCCGGAACATCAAGCGGCGGAAGCCTCCAGGCGCCCTTGCCTGCCGAAGACTTTTCGAAGATCAGCCCTTCATTCTGATTGACGTGGCGAGTGGCTTTACGGATGACGGGCTTCATCGTGTCACCTCCGCAACTTCGCGCGAAGGTTTTACCGAACCTTGGCTCTCGCCAACCGTGCTTGCGGCAGCGTCAATCGCGGCGCGAGTGGTTAGCTCAGTACAACACCACAGAGCGGCATTGCCCAGCTCCGGATAAAACTTCTTCAGGGGAAGGCCGCCGATGATCTTGTGTCCCAGAAGCCGGCTATTGATGGCGTAAGAATCCTCGCTGGTTTGCACCACAAACTCGTTGAAGCGCGGAGCGGCGGAGAACAGACACTTTGGCATGCTTGCCGAATTGCTGGGCGGCGTATGCAGTTTTCGCCAGATTCTGTTTAGCCAGTTCTCGCAAGCCAACTTTGCCGTAAACCGTCATGAAGATATTGGCCATCAGGGCGACCAGAGCCTGGTTGGTGCAGATGTTGGAAGTCGCCTTCTCGCGGCGGATGTGTTGTTCGCGGGTCGCCAGCGTAAGCACGAATCCGCGCTTGCCGTTGCTGTCAGTGGTCTGGCCCACGAGCCGACCGGGCATTTGGCGAACATATTTTTCGCGGGTGGCAATCACACCGCAGTAGGGGCCACCAAATCCCAGCGGCACGCCGAACGATTGTGCTTCCATGGCCACGATATCGGCCTGCCGCGGCGGCTCCACAATCCCGAGCGACACTGCCTCCGCGATCGAAACCACCAGCATGGCGCCGTTCCTGTGGGCGATCTCGGCGACGGCGTTCACGTCTTCAATAGTCCCGAAGAAATTGGGCGATTGAATCAGCACACAGGCAGTGTCCTGATTGACCGATTTTTCCAGTTCTTTGAGATCGACTCGGCCGCTGTCGGTAAATGCCACGGTTGTCACCGGCAAATCCTGATGAAACGCGTAGGTCGCCAGAACTTCCCGATATTCCGGATGCACGCTGCGAGCCACCACCGCCGAACGGCGTCCGGTGAGCCGGACCGCCATCATTGCGGCTTCGGTGGCTGCGGTGGACCCGTCATACATGGAAGCGTTGGCTACTTCCATGCCGGTCAATTCGCAGATCATAGCTTGGAATTCGAAGATCGATTGCAGCGTGCCCTGTGAAATCTCAGCCTGATAAGGTGTGTACGCGGTTAGAAACTCGCCGCGCGAAATCAGCGAATCAATAATGACCGGGCGATAGTGGTAGTAAGCGCCGGCACCGAGAAACATCGCGTAGCCGTCGCCGTTTTCACGCGAGCGCTCGCGGAACCAGTCGACAATCTCCGACTCCGCCATCTGGCGCGGAACTTTGAGGTCGCGATTCAGCCGGTACTCGGCGGGAATAGGCGCAAAAAGATCGTCAATCGAGCGTGCGCCAATGGCCTTGAGGATGGCTTCGCGGTCGGCAGGAGATTTGGGTAAATAGCGCATAAGACTTTACTTAGATGTCGCAGACGTCAATTCGATTGCGGCCAAAAAGCGCTCACCACAGAGAGCACAGAGGAACATGGAGTTCAGTGTCCACCCTCTTCCGCAACAAATTTCTCGTAATCGGCGGCGGACAGCAGCCCGTTCACCTCGCCGGGATTCTTCAGGGTCATTTTCATCATCCATGATCCGTGAGCATCTTTGTTGATCTTCTCCGGAGCCGTCGCCAACTCACCATTCACTTCGGTCACGGTTCCCGACGCCGGCGCATAAAGGTCTGAGACTGCCTTCACCGATTCCACCGAGCCAAAGGTCTTACCGGCGGTGATCTCCGCGCCCGGCTTGGGCAGATCGACGAAGACGATGTCGCCTAGCGACCCCTGCGCGTAATCCGTAATGCCGATGGTCGCAGTCTTGCCGTCGGATTTGATCCATTCATGTTCTTTGGTGTATTTGAAGTCTGCGGGATAAGACATTGCTTCTAGCTCCTGGCTTCTAGCTCTTGGCCTTTAGCTCGTAGTCTTGGCCACAACAAAACTCTGTGTCCCCTGTGGTTAAGCCTTCTTAGGTCGCCTGTAAAACGGCGTCGGCACTACCTGCGCCTTAACCCCCTGGCCGCGAATCTCAACTCTCACCGTAGATCCAACGCTCCCGAACTCTGGCGGCACGTATGCCAACGCAATGTTTTTCTTCAAAAACGGCGAGTGCGACCCGCTGGTGACGTAGCCAATCTCACGTCCTCCGTCGTCCAAAACCTTGTACCCATCGCGCGCAATGCCGCGCTCAACCATCTCCAGCCCGACCAGCGTACGTTTCACGCCGGCCGCTTTCGCCTTCTCCAGCGCCGCCCGGCCGATGAACTCAGGCTTCTCCATTTTGCAGAAGCGCTCGAGCCCGGCTTCCCAAACATTTATCGTATCGGAAATTTCGTGCCCGTAGAGCGGGAGCTTGCCTTCCAGCCGCAAAGTGTTGCGGGCACCCAAGCCGCACGGGATCGCGCCGAACTCTTTGCCTGCCTCCAGAATCTCGTTCCAGACCATGGCGCTGGTGGCTTCGTCAGCCGGAACGTAGATCTCAAAACCGTCTTCGGCGGTGTAGCCGGTGCGCGCGATCAGAATATTCTTCAGGCCGCATACTGTCCCGCGCGTTACCCAATAAAACTTCACGGTCGACAGATCCGCATCGGTCAGCTTTTGCAACAGCTCCACGCCTTTCGGCCCCTGAATCGCAATTTGCGTGAAGTCATCCGAAAGATTCTCGACCTTGCAATTGAACTGGCGAGTGTTGTCGCGCACCCAGTTGAAATCTTTCTCGCGAGTGCCGGCGTTAATCACCAGCAGATAGTCGTCGTCGCCCAGGCGATGCACGATCACATCATCGACGAAAGTCCCTTGGGGATAGAGGAGCGCAGAATATTGCGCCTGCCCGACTGACAGCTTCGAGGAATCGTTCATCGAGATGTGCTGGACGGCCGCCAGTGCGTCGGGGCCTTGCAGGCGAATGTCGCCCATGTGGCTGACATCGAAAATGCCCACGCCTGTACGCACCGCATTATGCTCGGCGATGATCCCGCCCGCCGAGGGGTATTCCACAGGCATGTCCCAGCCATTAAACTCCACCATTTTGGCGCCCATTTTGCGGTGGACGGCGTTCAGAGCGGTCCTGCGGATAACCGGCGTGGTGGTTTCAGCGGCGGACAATTTCTCCTCAGTCAAAAGCAGTGGTTTGGCTGCTGGGATGGCGAGACTCATTACCCTAACATGCTGGTGGCGAAGGCGGCAACCGAGCGCCAGCCTCACCCTCAGGTGCGGTTACCAACGGTACTTTCGCCACAACCGTGCCGGCGCTACAGTTCCCCCATGGCCACTACTACCACGAAGAACAAATATCGCTGCATGCAGTGCGAGATGACCGAAGACCGCTGCCCGTGCGAGCGATACTGCTGCCTTTGCCAGGCACAGATGGATATTCGGTTGTGCCGGGATGGCCTCTTTTACTGCCTGCCCTGCCGCGAAGCCTGCGACTACAAAGTCGCCGACTAAACCGACCGTCGATTTTAGAGTCACTTTCCGCAGCCATACGTCTAACCCGCTGTAGCAAAAAAGGGTAGTGCCTGCTATTTCGCCGTATATACTTCCAGTTTTAGGGTGTGATTGCGATGGCATCCTCCACACTTTCTTCGCCGGCTGGTGTTTCCAACACTACTTCTCTGGGGGCTGGACGTCTGGCCTCGCTCGACATCATGCGCGGGTTGGTGATGGTCATCATGGCGATCGACCACACTCGGGACTTCTTTACTAATGTGCCGTTTGCGCCCGAAAACCTGAAATTTACTTATTACAGCCTGTTCTTCACCCGCTGGATCACCCACTTCTGCGCGCCGTTATTTTTCTTCCTGGCTGGCACCGGGGCGTATTTCTATGGTAGACGCAGGACTCCGCAGGCGTTGAGTCACTTTCTTTGGACGCGCGGGCTGTGGCTGATCGTTCTCGAATTCACCGTCGTCGGATTCTCCTGGACGTTCCTGGTCAATGGAGGATTCTTCGGCGTCATCTGGGCGCTAGGAGCCTCAATGGTCCTTATGGCGCTGGTGGTGAGGCTTCCGTTTCGCTGGATTGTGGTTTTTTCTACGGTGATGATTGCGACCCACGACCTGCTGGATCGAGTTCGGCCGCGGCAATTTGGCTCCTTTGCCTGGCTTTGGACGCTGCTCCACGTACGCGGCATCGCCATGCTGCCGTCCGGGACACCTAAATTCGTTCTTTTTCAAATTATTCCTTGGGTGGGGGTGATGGCTGCGGGCTATGCGTTTGGCAAGCTCTATGAGTTCGAAAGCAGTCGCCGCAACCGGATCCTGGTCCAGTTGGGTATGGCGCTGACCATCGCCTTCATTCTTCTGCGAGCAACGAATCTTTATGGCAACCCGCCGGTTGGCTTGGGCGGCGTTTCGCAGGGTGATTGGCATGTTCAGCCTACGGTTGAGAAGACAATCATCCTGTTTCTGGATGTCGAAAAATATCCGCCCTCGTTGCAGTTCCTGCTGATGACGCTTGGCCCGTCGCTCCTGCTGCTCGCTTGGCTAGAGAGATCAAACTTGCCGCGCTGGACTTCGCCGCTCGTCACTTTCGGACGAGTGCCGCTGTTCTTCTACGTGCTGCATCTCTACCTGATTCATCTGCTCGCGGTCGCGGTTGCGCCATTGTTTCACCAACCCGTGGTTTGGCTGTTTCAAGGGGCATTTTTCCGTGGTACTCCTGACGACTACGGGCATGGCCTGCCCTTCATCTACTTGATGTGGATGGTCGTCATCGTGATTTTGTATTTCCCATGCCGCTGGTTCGCCGCCCTCAAGCAAAGGCGCAAGGATTGGTGGCTTAGCTACCTGTGAGGGGCCAGAGGTCGCGGTGATTAACGGCCGCCCGTAGCGCCTGCAACCTTTTCGTCTGGCGAAAGCGCTTGTTGCACCCGGACGGTGCAATCGTTGAGTTTCTCGATAGATGCCTGGAGATCCTCGGATTGCACGCCGCCTTCGGTTTCAGCGGATACCAGCACGCGTTTCACGTTCTCCCGCACGCTACGCTCAATTTCCAGCAAAACCACCAGCGCATCGGCGTGCAGTCTCCACAACGACGGCGAATTCTGTGTCCGCTGTAGTTCTTCCAGTTCCGTAGTCATACGCGCGCCGACCGTGACTAGGCGCAGCAACGCGTGCGTCATCTGCGCTTTCAGGTTCTTCTGGTCACGCGTGTCGGCACAAAACGCGGCTACTTCCGCGGGCGTAAGGATCAGGTTGAAATAACGCATGGGCACCACATGGCGGAATCTGGCGTCGGCCACGCGCACGAAGGCGCGAACGGACTCCTCGACCTTAGATAGCTTGCCCTCTTCGCTCGAAATTTGCTGCGGAGTCACGGCCGCTCGCATAGTTTCCAGATTAGGCAAGCGGAGTGGAGTATCCGCCTTCGCAATTGCTCTTATGGGAATTGGCGGTGCCCGCCGCACCGGGGGATGTTCTTGCAAGGTCTTTCGCAACCTCGAGACCCGGCGGAATTTCTCCAACGCCGTGCCATAGTCGATTCGTAGCAGTTCACTTTCCTGCAATGCCGACACGTGCTCCACGGTCACGTCCATGCCATCGACGTTGCCCAGGATGCTGCCACCCTGCGCTTCGAGTTCACGGGCGAAACTTTTGATCTCCATGGTTGCCCTTAAGAAAAGCTCGTCGAATCGCCGTCCGAAAGCGGTGTTGTAGGGCGCAATCGTGGCCAGCACGCTGGGGTGGTAAAACGACGCATCGAACAGTTGCTTGATTTCACGGACGCGCACGATGACTCCCGAATCGAGCAATGCATTCAGGTCGCGAAACTTTCCCGCTTCCTCTTGCAGCCGGTCGAATTGACGCAGCAGGTGCATCTGCTCCTCTGACAGAGACGGAACATCGGCATCCGCAAGAATCTCAAGCATCGCAATCTCGAAGGGAGCGAGCGGCAGTGAGCCATCGAGGCCGTAGCCACGGCGTTCCCACTGGCCGGAAACTCGCGGGTGACGATAGAGAAATGTGGCTACCAGATCAGTTTTGTCACGGTTGGCTTCGCTGGCGTCTTTGTTGCGGGTGAAATAGCGGAGCATGGCTTCGGCGATTTCCGCGTCGGTCTCGGGCGTAAACGCCCGGCGCAACATGGCGGGCGTGATAGCCAGGTCGAGCAAGCGCAGCCAGCGGTGCATGCTCGACAAAGTGGCATGGATATCGCCATCGCTCTGTAGCGAAATGGCTTCCAGGCCGGCGGGGACAGGTACTTCGCCGCCCAGATGTTCCTGTAGCAATTTCTCGTAGAAACCCTGGACTGTGGCCAGGATGGCCAGCTCCCATTTTGGATCTTCGACCAATGCTCAGTCCCCCGCGACCGTCCCCCGACGAAAGCAAGTCCTGTCTAGTTAAAACCAAGCTTCGCCTGAGCACAAGACGCTTGGCAGGTTCGGGTGGTCATGGCCTAATGGCCACACGCGTTAATAGTTGCTTCCTCCCGGTTGAGTGGAGTGAATCACTCCCTGTTCGACCGACAGCGAGTAGCTGACGCCACCCTCGCCGCTCCACTTGGAAATGTCGAAATGCGCTCCGGCTGAGGCCCGATAGACGGTAATGTTACGAAATGTGAGCGGAGTTTTCGGTTGGCAGACCTCAGGAGCCTGGGTGGGGCGCAGGAAGTAAGCACCTTGGCCGGGACCAACGACGGTTGCCCGGCCATCTGCTTCCAGCAGCACGGCGGACCCTTCGTCGATGGCAATTTCGCGTGGAGTGGCGGACCAGGCGTCCTGCATGATTCGCGCCAGAAAGCCAAGGCTGCGGCCCATGCGATCGCGATGGGCGAAATGACTGTCAGTCAAAACGCCCGACAAGCTTGGGTTTGCGAGCAAGCCTCGTACTAGCGTTACCCTCCGGAAATAGGGATCGCGCAGAACATCGGCGGAGGTCAGATCGTCGTCGTCCGGGGCATCGCCGAGCGCGCCGTAAGCAAATTCGCCGAGCACTGCCAGACCGGCGCTGGTTCCGCCGATAGGCTTGCCCGCAGCAAGCCCAGAATTGATCGCATCCTGTACCGGCGTTCCTCGCCAGAAGTTGACATAGCGAGACTGGTCGCCGCCGGCAATGAACAGTGCTTCGGCGTGGCGGATGATCTCTGCGGCAGCGGGATCCTGCGCGGCGTCGCGATCGGGAATGATCAGGGTCGCAACCGAATTCAGTTTGCAGAGACCGTTGATGTAGGGGTTGTAGGCGTCGTCACCGCGCGCCCGCAAAACCAGAAAGTCGCCGCCGTCGGCCTTCTTGCACAACCAGCGGAATGCCTCATCCAGATCGCTGCCGCCGCCCATCATGGCGATTCCAGACGAGGGGTGAGTCTTCGCGTCGGCTTTCTGGCCGAGCCGGATGTATTGGTAGGAGGCGGCATAACTCCGGGAAAGTGCGGAGCCAAGAACCAGACTGACGAGGAAGATTTGAGGCCAGAGACGCCGTGTCATTGTCTGGTGTAACTCCTATCTCGCCGGCTCAACGAACACGGCTGTCCCGTAGGCCAGGACCTCGGTCACGCCTTGCATGACTTCGGTCGCATCATAACGCGCGCCAACCACCGCATTTCCACCCAATTCGGCGGCATGTTGCAGCATTAAGTCGAAGGCCTCGGAGCGCGTCTTCTCACAAAGATTGGTCAGCAGCGTGATATTGCCGCCGAGGATGGTCTGCAAACCGGCGCCGATGGTGCCGAAGATCGAGCGCGAGCGCACCACGATTCCGCGAACCACTCCCAAGGTACGGGTCACGCGGAAGCCATCCAGTTCGAACTGTGTCGTGACCATGTTGTGTGCGACCATACGACCGGGACCAACATAGTTGGTGCTCATGGCTTTCTCCTCAGGTTAATTTTCTTCCGCAATAAGCTATTCCAATTCAGCGATAATCACAAATTCCTGCCGCTCCGGATCGAACTCGACGCGCAGCAAGTTAGGTTTGCAACAGACCTGGCAGTCTTCTACGTAGGACTGAGTGCGGCCCGCGGAGTCGTCCACCATGGTGGTGTTCCACTCCCCGCAGCCTGCGCACTGGAAGCCGGATTCCATGAAAACATCTTACCTGCCGAACCAAACACTATAATGTCCGGGCAATGCATTGCCAGGAGAGCAAATGATCTCTAGACGCCGTTTTGTGCAGGCCGGCGCAGTCGCCGGGGTCGCTATGGGCGCAGGCAAGCTTGCGCCGGGTGCGACTGATGATTCATGCCCACCGTTGCCGCCTTCCATCGCCGGCTTGAAATCCTGGAAAGACCAGGCGATCCCCATCACTAAAGAAGAACGATTGACGCGTCAGGAGAACGCACGCCGCTTGATGGCGGCTAATCACCTGGATGCCATCGTACTGATGGAAGGAACCTCTCTCGAATATTTCAGCGGCATTCGCTGGTGGGGCGGCGATCGCTTCTTCGCCATGGTTCTGCCCGCGAAGGGCGCAGCTTTTTATGTGTGCCCAGCATTCGAAGAGGCCAGAGCCCGCGAGCAGATGGCGAAAGCGCCAGACGGCGAGCATGCCGATCTACGCGTTTGGCAGGAAGATGAGAACCCTTATCAACGTGTGGCCGAGGGATTCAAAGATCGTGGAATTAGCGCTGGAAATGTCGGTCTCGACGAGACTATCCGGTTTGTTTTCGAGGATGGAATCGCCAAAGCTGCGCCGCAAGTGAAGCTGAGCAGTGCGACTCCGGTCACAGCCGGCTGTCGCAGGGTGAAGAGCGATCATGAAATTGCCTTAATGCGTTTGGCTTCGCGGGTAACACTCACCGTGTACGAAGCTGCATACCGCGCGATAAAGGAAGGCATGACCAGAGACGACCTCCAGGAATTGATCTCGACCGCTTACGATCGCATAGGCTTTCCCGGCGAGGCAACCGCGCAGGTGGGCCAGTTCACTGCCGTTCCTCATGGATCAGTAAACCCCCAAATCATTCGAGAAGGCTTCATCATTCTTGTTGATGACGGCTGCACCGTCGAGGGCTACGTTTCCGACATCACGCGAACATTTGTCTTAGGCAAAGCTACCGACAAAATGAAAGCAGTGTTCGACGTCGTTCATCGTGCACAAACTGCGGCGCTGAAGACAGCCCGGCCCGGCATCGAATGTCAGGCGGTGGATGCAGCCGCGCGAAAAGTCATTACCGACGCCGGCTACGGGCCGGACTACAAATTCTTCCCGCATCGTCTCGGCCATGGCATGGGTATGGATGGCCATGAATGGCCCTATCTGGTGCGCGGCAACACTACGCTACTTGCGCCGAATATGACCTTCAGCGATGAGCCAGGGATTTACATTCCCGGCGAGTTCGGCATTCGCCTCGAAGATGACATGCACGTTACGGAATCGGGCGCCGAGCTGTTCACGCCGCAGAGTCCGTCGCTCGAAGACCCGTTTGGAGCGTCATGATCCGCCACATCGCAATCGCATGGCTGGTGTGTGCGCTCAATTGCTTCGCCCTCGATCCGCCTTCTCCACCCACCTACGGCGTTCGCATGGAGAACCAATGGATCCCGATGAAAGACGGCGTCCGCCTCGCCGTCACTTTATACCTGCCCGACGGCGCCAAGCCGGGAGATAAGTTTCCCGCCATTCTCGAATACCATCCTTATCGCAAAGACGACGCCACGGCGGAGGGTGATTACGGGCTGTATTCATATTTCACGCGCCGGGGTTATGTATGCGCTCGTGTGGATATTCGTGGCTTCGGCACCAGCGAAGGTATTCCCACCGACCGTGAATATTCCGCGCCGGAGCAAGCCGACGGTTTGCAAATTATCACCTGGTTGGCGCACCAGTCATGGTCGAGCGGCAACGTTGGCATGATGGGCATTTCGTGGAGCGGATTCAATTCGTTGCAAATGGCCATGCTGCATCCGCCGGAGCTGAAAGCGATCCTTGCCGCCGCTGCCACCGACGAACTCTTTCATGATGACATTCACTTCATCGATGGTATGGTGCACATCGACGAATTTGAACTCAACATGGACATGGCTCCCGGCATGACCGGCGCGCCCGATTACACGCTCGACGAAAAAGTCCTTGGCCCGCGTTTCGATGCGCCGCCCTGGTCGCTACTCTACCTCAAGCATCAGCACGACGGCCCGTTCTGGCGCAGTCCGGTGCGGCCGCTGAGCGAAATCAGAATCCCCAGTTTCCTGATCGGCGGAATGATGGACGGCTACCGCGACAGCATCCCCGCCATGCTGGAACAGACCAAGGCTCCCATCAAGGCCATCGTCGGTCCCTGGAACCACAGCTATCCGTCTGAGGGCGATTTCCGTCCGCAATTCGAATGGCGCGCCGAAGCCGTACGTTGGTGGGACTACTGGTTGAAGGGGCGCGACACCGGCGTACTACAGGATCCGAAGCTGCTGGTTTACATGCGGCATTGGTATCCGCCGGACATGAATCTCGAGACCATCCCCGGAGAATGGCGGCGCGAAGATGCCTGGCCGCCCCGGGACGTGAAGAATACAACATTGTTTCTGCTAGCTAATCACACGCTCGCGGCATCGCCCGCCGAAACTGGGACGCACCAGCTCGCTTATGTTCCTTCGGTGGGAGTTGAAGCCGGTTTCTGGTGGGGTGAGTTGCTGCCGGATGTGCGTCCCATGGACGCGTTCAGCCTGGTCTATGATTCCGCGCCGCTGGAAGAAGATTTGGCGATTCTCGGGCGGCCACACGCGTTACTGCAAGCATCCGCAACTGCCCCTTTGGCGAATTGGTTCGCGCGTTTATCGGATGTCGCTCCCGACGGCACCGTCACGCAGATCACCGGTGCCGGCATGAGCGGCGCCCAACGAGAATCCATGACCGAGCCCCGCGATCTCGAACCCGGCAAGACGTATGCGCTCGATATTGCGATGCATCTAACTTCCTGGATATTTCCCAAGGGTCATCGCATCCGCGTGGCCATCTCGAACGCGCTGTGGCCGATGATTTTGCCAACCCCTTATTTAATGACTACCTCGCTCGAACTCGGCGGCGAGCGCGGCTCGAATTTGATTCTTCCAGTCGTGCCGCTGCATTCGGCTCCCGTTTCTCTTTTTCAATCACCGCAACTCTCCGACCAGCGCAGCGACATGCGCAGCCAGGGCGCAATATTGCCAGGAAAATGGTCGGTCACCCACGTCCTGAAAGAGCGCACGACGACGGCATATTGGAACGGTAAATCGGAAGAGTGGTATCCCTGGGGCAAAGAGACCGACTACGAGAACCTAACCTACACAGCCGATGACAACCACCCCGAAACTTGCGCCGTGCAAGGCGAGGCGAGAACTGTCTTCGAGCTAAAGGGACGCGTGCTGACCTGGCAGGGACATCTGTCGCTGACCACTGACCGCGCGAATTTCTACTACAAGTACACGCGGGAAGTGTTGAAAGACGGACAGATGGTCAAGACCAAAACCTGGCAAGAGACGATCCCGAGGGATCACCAATAGGATTAATCTGCGGCCGCCGCTCCTAAACCCGCTTTCAAATCCGCGGCCAGCAGGCGATGGAACAAATGCTCACCTGCCTCCCGCCGTACGGACAGCCGGCCCGCGCCATACGCCCGCGACTTCAGCCCGCGCTGCACGGCTTCGCAAATTCCCAGATCTTCTTCCTGAATGCGAGCACCCACAGCCACGCTCTGTTGGTTGTATTCACGGCCGTTATCGCTCACGTCGGCGAAATAGAAATCGAAAATCACGCGGCAGTGGTCCACATCAATCGGCACCACCAGGTTGGTATCCATGTAACCTTCGTAGTAGTTGATCATCAGGCTGGGATACTGCCAGAAATACCAGGCGCGGTCACCTTGGCGCGTGCTGCCAGTGGCCTTATCTTGGTCAGAAGCCACCATCGGACTCGACTGCAAGCAATAACGATCTTCGTTTTCGATGGTGTATTCCTTATAGTCCAGCACTGAATTCAAGCCTTTGTGCAGGTGTGGAACGTGGTAGCCGCCGTCCAGGTAGTTATCCACGAAGACTTTCCAGTTGCAGGCGATGTCATAGACGCGGGTGTCAAAGTAATGTAGCTTGCTGACCCCCAGTGGGGCTATACGCTTGACCAACCCACCGAGAAAATCCCGCAGCGACGGCGCCGCCAAATCAAGATTCACGAACACGAACTTTTCCCAGGCTTCCGCGCGGGCCGGGAGCAAACCATTCTTCTGCCGGTCGAAGTCTTGCACTCCGTCGAACTCCGGCATGCCTTTCAGCGATCCGTCCAGCCCGTAATTCCAGCCATGATAGGGACAATGCAGAATTGAAGCTTGCCCGCAAGGTTCCGTGACTACCGCCGTCGCATGGTGACGGCAAACGTTGTACATCGCGCGCAAAATGTGATCATTGCCGCGCACCACGACAATCGGCTCTCCGGCGATGGTGGTGGTGATGAACTGGCCCGGCTTCTCCACTTGCTCGGCTCGGCCCACCAGTTGCCATGTATTGCTGAACACGGTTTTCGCTTCCAAGTACGCGATGCGCGGGTCTACGTACCAGGGCGCAGGAATGGTGAAAGCTTCGGCAAGCGGAGCCTGGTCGTTGTAGAGCGCGAGGATGTCTATCACGGAGGACATGCCGGTGGCTTACTTAAGTGGGCCAGCGCCAATTGCTCGCTTCAACACATCCAGAAACTGAGCGATGCGAGCTTCCTTTTTCTCGGCGGGGCCTCCCTGGCGGCGAAAAAGTCCGGGATCGAGTTCTTCGGTCAACAATGCATCCTGGAACCGTTCGATGGTCCAGTCGAGAATCGAAACCGCCATCTCCTGATCAAGATCGCTGCGCACTTCTCCGCGTTGCAGGCCAAAACGTACGAAAGCCACCGTGCCGTACGGGTCCTCAGCCTGCATGAAGCGATTGATTTCGCGTTTCAAGGCGAGGCTGGTGCCGTAGTTTCCCAACAGCGAAACCCGGTATGGAATCCAATCTTCATGCACCAAGTGCTCGGTGCGCGCCAGCCAGTAGCGCAGCACTTCGAAGAATCCGCGATCACAAACCTCAGCCGGCGCATCCAGGTAGCGCGGAAACGAACGCGTAGCCTTCTTATAAACCTCCAAAAACAGGCCGTCCTTGCTGCCGAAATGTTGAAAGATGGATCCCTTGGCAATGCCCAACGTCGCAGCCAGGTCGCCAACGCGCGCGGCATCATAGCCCTGTTCGGCGAAGTGACGCATGGCCGCGTCAACAATTCGAGTCCGTTTGCCTTCCGAACGGGGCCGGGCAGGCAGTTGACGATAGTTTGGGGAAGAAACCACACCGCTACCACTAGCGCTCATAGTTTGACCTCAAGTCACGGAACTGTACCGGAAAAGCTCTCCGATTTCAATTCTGTTTTTTGAGACTGCAAGGTAATGTAGCCTACTCCCTGACCAGGCCGCTTCTGACTTCCGGTCATGGCAGATTACAATGCCTGCCGCATTTGCCAAGCCGTATGACGCCATCGTAATCGGTGCCGGTCATAACGGACTCACTGCCGCCGCCTATCTGGCGCGTGCCGGACTCTCGACGCTGGTGCTCGAGCGCCGCGAAATTGTCGGCGGCTGCTGCGTGACCGAAGAGATCGCGCCGGGATGCCGCGTCTCGACTACTTCCTACATCGCCAGCATGCTTCGGCCCGAGGTGATCCAGGATCTGAAGCTTGCCGAATACGGGCTGCGCATGATCCCGTGCGATCCCGCGATTCAAGTCCCATTTCCTGATGGCCAAGTCGTGCCCTGGTGGGTGGATCGTGAGCGTGCGAAGTCTGAGTTCTGCAAGCTTTCAGCCAAAGATGCGGAAACCTTCGTCCGCGTGGACGATCAACTCAAGAAGCTGGCGCGTTACTTGCAACCATTTTTCCTCGAACCTCCTCCGGAAATCGACACCACCAGTCTCAGTGGATGGATGGATCTTTTCCGCGCAGGCAAGCGGTTTCGCGGAATCTCCAGCAGCGAAATCTCGCAACTCGTTTCGTTCCTCACCGGCAGCCTGGGCGAATTTCTCGACAACCATTACCAATCGGAAAAGATGAAGACCATGTTCCTCGCCAATAACATCTATGGCAAGCATGGTGGGCCTTACCAGCCGGGGACAGCCATCGGCCTGCTCTTCCATCTGCTGAGCGGTGGCGAGCACGAACTGCAAGGGTTCTACGGACACGTCATCGGCGGCATGGGATCGATTACCCAGGCATTGGCGGCTTCGGGACGAAAACTAGGAGCGGAGATTCGTACCTCTGCACCGGTAGCCCAGATCGACGTTCGCAATGGCAGTGCTCGTGGAGTGATCCTGGAAGATGGCACCGAGGTTCGCTCACGCATCGTTCTCTCGAATGCCGATCCGAAGCGCACCTTCCTGAAAATGGTCGCGTCCAATGAGCTGCCAGAGGACTTCATACAATCCGTGCGCAACATCAAAATGGATGGTCCCTGCGCCAAGGTAAATATGGTGCTCGCCGAGGAGCCGCGGTTCACCGGAACTCCTGTCAACGCCACCCCGCTGGAACGGACTTTCTTTACTCTCGTTCCTTCCCTTGATTTTGCTGAACGCTGCTACGACATTGCTAAGTTTGGAGACATTCCGGAAGAACTCTGGGTGGACTGCGTGGTCTCCTCGAACGCCGACGATTCACTGGCCCCCAAGGGCAAGCATATCCTGACTTGCTTCGTGCAGTACGTACCCTATCGTCTGCGCGAAGGCACATGGGACGAGAAAAGGGAACTACTCGGCGATCGCGTGGTAAGGAAAATTGCGGAGTATGCTCCCAACGTTCCCGGGGCGATCCTCGCGCGCCAGGTATTGACGCCGCTCGATCTAGAGCGCACCTACGGTTTGACCGAGGGCAACATCTTCCACGGTGATCTGAGGCTGAAGCAGCTTTTCTTTATGCGTCCAGTGCCGGGATGGTCGCAATACCGCACCCCCATCGCCGGTCTTTATCTGTGCGGCGCGGGCGCCCATCCGGGCGGAGGCGTCACCGGCGCTCCCGGCCACAATGCGGCACATCAGGTTTTGCGGGATTGGAAGAGAGGACAGCTATAATACGAACTCCAATGAAAGTTCCCGGCATACTTTTCCTGGGCTTTTCGCTTGTGGTCATGACGGCAGCCCATAGTCAAGACACGGCCCCGGCCGATCTGCCGTCTGCTCCCTCGGCGGCTCGGAAGCCGGCCCAGTCTGGATCGGCAGTGCCTCCGCCCCAGACAAAACCCGAGCAGCAGCCGGCTACGCAGACCGCCCCGCCCACTCCACAACCAGAAGACAACAGCGCTCCCACCATCGTCACCCGGGTCAACGAAGTCAACGTGGTTTTCACCGTGACCGATAAGCACGGCCGCTACGTGAGAGACCTCAAGAAAAACGACTTCAAGATCATTGACGACGGCAAGCCTGCACTTGAGATTCGCAGCTTTCGTGCCGAAACCGATCTGCCGCTTGAAGCCGGACTTCTGATCGACGCCAGCAATTCCATCCGTGATCGTTTCAAGTTCGAACAGGAAGCGGCCATCGAGTTTCTCAACCAAACCCTGCGCCGAAAATATGACCGGGCTTTCGTGGTCGGCTTCGATGCCACTCCCGAAGTTACCCAGGACTTCACCGACAGCACCGAAGCACTCTCCATCGGGATCCGAGCACTGCGGCCGGGTGGGGGCACGGCCCTGTTCGACGCCCTGTACTTCGCCTGCCGTGACAAACTGCTGAAGAGTTCCCCCAATGGCGCTGTGCGCCGCGCCATCATCCTGCTGAGCGATGGCGATGACAACCAGAGCCATGTTACCCGCGAGGAGGCCATCGAAATGGCGGAGCGGGCCGAAGTCGTGGTTTACACCATCAGCACCAACCTCATGGGAAGCGGCGGCCGCCACGGTGACAAAATTCTCGAACGCATTGCCGAGGCCACGGGCGGACGCTCCTACATTCCTTTCCAACTTACTGAAGTGGCCAATGCCTTCGCCTCTATTCAAGAAGAGCTGCGCAGCCAATATGCCGTCTCCTACAAACCGGCTGACTTCAGGCCCGACGGCCGCTTCCGCACCATTGATATCTCCGCCAAGCAGAAGGGTCTGCACGTTCGCAGCCGTCGCGGCTATTACGCCCCGGTGCAATAGGAAATCTCATGGCAGGATACTCCGGCACACCACTGCCCAGGAAACTTGGGATTAAAGAGAAGTTTCAGGTGGTGCTGCTCGATATTCCAACCGGTGTGAAAGCGGAACTAAAAGACGCTCTGGCAATTTGCCAGCTCGCGAAAGACGGCCGCAAACCGCTTGATTTCGCCATGATCTTCGTCAAGAGTGCCGCTGACCTGGAGAAAAAGTTCTCTCAGGTTGCGAAGATATTGGCGCCCACTGGAATGATCTGGGTAAGCTGGCCGAAAAAGGCCTCCGGCGTCGCGACTGATCTTACGGAAAACGACGTCCGCAACATCGGATTGCAGGCCGGGCTGGTCGATGTCAAAGTCTGCGCGGTGAATGAAGTCTGGTCAGGACTGAAGTTTGTGATTCGAGTGAAGGACCGGCCGTCACGCGTTGTCAAGTCTGCGAAACCGTAACGCAGCGTCTAATCTCGAGGTCGGATTTTCTTCGCGACCTTTGCGAAACCTTTGCGCTCTTCGCGGTGAAAGCGCTTAAGCACCGAAGAGCCCTCAATCCGCCCTAGCTACCGCGTAATATCCGGCGCGCGACTGAATCTTATAATCCTTGTCGTTGGTGTGAATCTCGATTTTACGGAATGTCCCATCGAGTTTGGGATTGGTCGGAGTGTAGCCCAGGTTGTACTGACTGCGTAGTTCGTGGGCGATCTGGTCAAACGCCTCTTTCAGCTTGTCGAACTTGTTCCCTACCTCAATGACTCGGCCTCCGGTTTCCTTGCTGAGTTTATTCATATCGCCGCCGCCGAAGCCGCCCCACATCCCTCCACGGTCCGCGATCAAAAGTACATAACATATGGCGTCCGACTTTTGCGCGGCCTCAATCGCATCTTGGATCTTGACCTTGCTGCCTTCATCCTCCCCATCGGTGAGCAGGATCATGGCTTTTCTTCCCACCTGCTGCGCCAGTTGATCGTGGCCTGCCAGGTACACGGCGTCATACAGCATGGTGCAACAGCCATGACTCAGCGTCGGAACCGGGCCCCCGCCCGGGCCGGACATCCCTCCTCCTCCGCCAATCTTCGCGTTGTTCATCGCCTTCTTCAGAAGACGAGTGGAATTGGTGAAGTCCTGCAACAAATCCACGTCGGCATCAAAGCCCATGACAAAAGCCAGGTCTTTGTCCCGCAGAATCTCATCCAGGAATTGGCCGCCCACCAGCTTCTCCATGTCGAGCACACGGGCTTGGCTGGGACTGGTGTCAAATAGAATGCCCAGCGTCAGCGGCAGATTCGATTCAGCGGCAAAATACTTGATGGTCTGCGGTTTGCCATCCTCAGAAATCTGAAACTGGTCTTTGGTCAGGTTTGGGATCAGCCCGCCCTTCTTGTCCTTGACGTTGAAGAACAGTTGCACCACGTTGACGTTAACCTTCAGGGTCTCGGAGGATTGATCCGCATGCTGGGCCGGGTCGGGAGATTGCGGCTGTTGGGCGTGCGAGGCGACGGCCACAGCGGCCAAAACTAACCACAGCACACTGCTTCGAGCTAAAGGCTTATTGGTTTTTGGCATCAAGGTATACTCAGAGCAATTTTGTTAGTCTATTCCGAATGGTTAGATGCAACAAACTGCCGGATTCAGCATTCTCAACTCAAAGTAGGCCAAAAAGCGGAGGCGTGTCCGTGGGGCGATTGATGCCTATAGTACGAATAGCTGGTGGGCTGGCAATCCTGTTGTTTTTTCTGGCGTTAGGGCCGGTGATGGCGCAACAGCAGCCGGACCAGAAATCCAGCATTCCGGATGCGCCCTCAACCTCCCAGCCACCATTGCCCGCAGCCCCGGAGCTTAAGCCTGCCCCGCCTGGCACAAATCCCGCGAATCCGCCGAACCAGCCTCCGCCGGATTCAGGCGATGCTCCTCCCGGGCCGCCACCTCCGATGAAGATCAATACCGTTCCGCCGGGCAGCGTTCCCAAGTCGGCTCCTGCGGCACAGGACCAACTTTTCCAGTTGCGGGTCAATGTCAATCAAGTAGTAGTGCCGGTGCGAGTCACTGACGAGTCAGGACATTTGGTCAGCGGGTTATTGTCCACGGACTTTTCGGTGTATGAAGATGGCAAGAAGCAAAACTTGAATTTCTTTACCAGCGATCCCTTTGGGCTTTCGGTTGCCGTGGTCATCGACTTCGGCATGCCGGATATTGCCTTGCAGAAAGTCAACGAGACTTTCTCCACCTTGAGCGGCTCGTTCGCCGCGTTCGACGAAATCGCAATCTACACTTACAGCACCAGTGTGTCGCAACTGGCCGATTTTAGCGCCGTCGGCCGCAAGCTGGAAGGAGTGTTAAACGGACTCAAAACGAAACACGGAGAAGTCAGCGGCGTGCCTGTCACCGATGGGCCTTTGGGGCCGCAGGGTCCGTCGGTCAACGGCGTGCCCATTGATTCGCCCACCACGCCGGTGAGTACTCCCTCCAAGCAGTCCCACGTTTTGAATGACGCCATTCTGATGGCCGCCCGGGACCTGGGGAAGCGTCCCAAAGACCGGCGCAAGATTATCTTTGTGATCAGCGATGGCCGCGAGTATCGCAGCGACGCCAACTACAGCACGGTTTTGCAGGTGCTGCTTTCGAACGAAGTCCTGCTCTACGGCATCGCCGTCGAAAGTGCCGCTATTCCCGGGTACAACAAGCTGGAGAAACTGCGCATTCCCGGCCAGGGATACAGCAACATCCTGCCGAAGTACGCGAATGCCACCGGCGGTGAGGTGCTGGCTGAATATTCACGCACCGCCATTGAAGACGTATACCACCGGCTGGTCGGCGATGCCCGCAACCAGTACACGCTCGGTTACATGACCCGTGCCACTCCCAGCGATACTCGCCGCGAGATCGACATCCGGGTAAATCGGCCGGGTTGTAAGTCATCCGACCTCCGTCCATGCGTCGAAGTGTTCGCCAAGGAAGGCTACTACCCGCTGCCCGCGCGGTAACTGGTAGCTGAGGGCGATGGTCTGTTTAACACCCGCTCGGACATACGTCTTATCCGACGAACTAGGGATTTTAAGACCATCCAACCCACTTTTTAACTACTTCCGTTTTTGCACCGACTCAATCCGTGACGTCCTGTTCCGTCCTGAAACTTCCTGTGGGGCAGAAGTGGGGAACGATTTCTTGAATTGTGACGGCACTTCCCGGCTCAATGAGTGTAATGACGATTTTTCGTCAATTGGCTTCGATCGCTACTATTAAGAGGGCTGTATGTGGGGTGAATTATGGCCGTTGCGACCGTCACGAGCGTGTTGAGGTGGGAGAGGCAGTGATACGACACCCCTCCCTCCTCCAACCGACCGTCCGGGTTTCCTGCGCCCCGTTATTGCAGACTGAGCCGTCAACTGGTAACGCCTGTTTATCCCCCAGCGGCCTTACGGTTTCCGCAGGAAGCCGTGATGCACGTTGTTTGTGTCAATGTCCTGTCCGGTGATCACCCCAAACAGGTTGGGGGTTGCCGGAAGGGTGCCCTGGCCAGAGGCCGTTCCCGCTCCCGGAACGTCGAAGGTAGTGATGGCTCCGTGTGGACCGCGCACGAAGCCGTGATTCACGCCGCTCGAGTCGACGTACTGTCCTGTAATCCCCCCCCGCAGGTCGATGCCCTCAGGTACGGTGCCTTGGCCGGAGCCTGTGCCCGCCTCCGAAACGTCGAAGGTAGTGATGGCGCCGTGCGGACCGCGTACGAAGCCGTGATTCACGCCGTCCGAGTCGATGTAGTTTCCCGTGGTTGCCCCCAGGTCGCTGATGCTTGACCCTTCGGTGCCCTGGCCGGAGCCCGTGCCCGCGCCCGTCACGTTATATTCGGTGATGGTGCCGTTCGCAGCGCGCACGAAGCCGTGAAGCGCGCCGCTCGCGTCAAAGTAAGTTCCCGCGACCGTCCCCTCCAGGCTGAGGGCGCTTGCCACCGCGACAAACGTGTTTACCGAGCCCTCGGGATCGAATGAGGTGAAGGTGCGGTAAGGCGGAGCGGTGACGAAGCCGTGAGCCACGTTATTTGCGTCAACGTAGTATCCGGCGATCTCTCCTCCCAGGTTGACGTTGCCCGCGAAAGTGCCCTGGCTGGCGCCTTCCCCAGCGTCGGGATCGGTCAAAGTAGTGAAGGTCGTGAACGGAGCAGCCGTTAGGAAGCCGTGAGCCACGTTATTTGCGTCAACGTAGTACCCTACCGTCGCACCAAACAGGTTGATGCTGAAAGTGATAGTGCCTTGGTTCGCGGCTGTGCCCGCGCCCGGAGCATTGAACGTGGTGAAGGTACTGAGCGAACCACAGCCCGAAACGCACTGGTAGCCGTGAAATACATTGCCGTTGTCAAGGTAGGACCCCACGATAGTTCCCTGTGGGTTAATGCCAAAACCGCCGGTGCCCTGGCCCGCGCCAGTGCCCGCGCCCGGAGCGTCAAATACGGTGATGGTTTGAGCGCCCGCGAAACCACATGCAAGAAGTACGACGCTTACGGCCCTCCAAAGCTGCAGTCGATTCATAACTCCTCCTGAGTTGATTTGAGTTGAGTGGTCATGGTGGAACCCCTTAGAAGCACTGTCTGGTGTTTGGTTCTTCTGTTGTTATTGGCTCGGAGACGGGAGACATTGCTGCCCCCGCTCCGCTTACTTTTGCGACACCGCTGAGTCTCTCCCGCGTTGGCCTTCCAGCCACGCAGGGGAGGTTTTCTCGTAGCCCAGAGCTGTTGACATCAGATTCGCCTCTTCTTCTTCTGTGCAACGAAACTTCAAGGCCGCAGGCTGTGCAGGTACACGCACGTGCAGATGCGCGATCTTTGCGATTCATGCCGCATTCAGTAGCAAATCGGATGCTAGCGATTTGCAACTGGTTGTATATGACAACTACTTGCGGCTCCTGGCGATTGGGTACTGGCGTGAAGGCTAATGGCCTCTAGGCCCTTTCGCTGCGAGGGCTTTTGAAAATGGAAGAAGTCGGCGAAAACTACGCCCCCACACCTGCAACACAACTGGTTATCATAGGCAACCAGTTGTACAATCATCGGGCAGGCAACGCTCACCGGAGTGCAGGCAGAGTGCATAAGGATCAAAGGTCAGAGTGCGTTATCAACCTGACGGTCGAGATATTTGGCGACCAGTGGAGTCTTCTCGTCATCCGCGACATCATTTTCATGAACCGAAGGCATTTTCGCGAGCTCCTCACCAAGTCTGTGGAAGGGATTGCGTCGAATATTCTGGCCGATCGTCTTCAAAGACTTGTCCAGCAAGGGATCGTCATCAAGTCTCAGGACGCCAGCCATAAACAGAAAGCCATTTACAGTCTCACCGAAAGAGGCATCGGATTGCTCCCTCTTCTGATGGAGATGGTTGCATGGGGGCACAAGTACTTGCCGGCCTCCAGGCTCAGGGGTCTCGCACAGGTCCTGGAAAAAGGAGGGCCGAGCCTGAGGGCGGAATTCATGTCTGAACTTCGCGAAACGCATCTTCCGAAGTCAGGCGCCAAGAAAACGGTCCGCCCTCGGACGAAATCTACTCGTATCTCCGCAGTGCGGAGGGGCGGACATGGGCCGATAAAAGGACTTAGCTCGATTGTTTCAGGATAATTGGCTTAACCAGGCGTTACACGTTTTGAGAACGGGCCGACTCTGCTCCAAGGGCCAATGAGTGTAGCCACGATTTGTCAACAGCAGGGAGCTTGCAGCGAGGATAACTCTACCAGTCCAAATTGTTCTTATTTTGCCGCGACGCCGACAGTCTCGGGCGCTGTTCTTAGGCGACGCGTTTTTAGGGTGTCACCTTGAATACAATGCCGCAGTTGCAGCTCGGATCTCCCCCAAACTCCGTGGTGCCATAGAGGTTGCCGGCTGCGTCACGGACGAGCGTGCCAAAAGGATTTCCTCCATCAACCCCTCCCGTGAATGAATACAGAATTGTCTTTTGCCCAAGCGTATTCAACATAAATACGGTCCCACACCCACACGGATCGTCGCCACCCTGAAATGTGGTGCCGTACAGATTGCCTCCAGCATCGCGCACAACGCCGGAAACTACATTAAAGCCATCGGTCCCACCCAGAAAGCTGTATAGAACCGTTTCTTTGCCAGTAGCGTCCAGAACAAAGACTGTTCCAAAATCGGTTGTTCCACCGGCCTGCGTTGTGCCGTAGAGATTGCCTGCGGAGTCCAGTATCAAGTTTCCAGCATAGGGGTTTCCTCCATCTCCCGATGCGACTCCAGCAAAATTGTAGAGAATGGTTTCATTTCCGGCATGATCAACCATCTCCCGAGGCTGAAGTACTATTCCCAACTGTATAAATTGCGACTTTCCAATAACGCTGGTTGAAAAACCTCATTGAGCGCCGACGAAAGGTGCTCGAAAAGTTTCTCATCATCGCCCGCGTTTTGAATGTCCGCCCGAGTCAAGGTCATAACGCCAGGGGATCTTAACCTTTATAACACGTGGTCTTCCCAACTGTCGAAATCCGCGTCTACGCTCATTAGCATTCATGGCTCAGCGGAGGGAGTGTGAGAGCCTGGGATTAGAGATCAAATGCTTATAACGTCGCTTACTGGCGCGGGTTGTAAGTGAGGCAAGCCCGAACGCTGCGCGCTAAAACGGCATACAGAGCCCCTTCCGTAGAGACGTCCGTCTCTAGAACTTCCGTCTACTTCGCCCTGGGAAGATTTCGCTCTATAATCACGACTAATATGATGGACATTATGATGTACATCGAAATTGTCAAGCGTGCGGAGTTTTTGCCATGATCAATCCCTATCATCCCGACCCCGCCGCATCCCACTATTCCGTCCTGATTGTTGGCGGCGGATTCAGCGGCGCCGTGCTGGCAGCCCATCTGGCGCAGCATGCAAACGACGCATTGTCCGTCCTGGTCCTTGATCGTAATCCGGCCCGCGGACGAGGCGTCGCCTATGGCACTCAGTGTGGCGGCCACCTGCTCAACGTTCCGGCGGGGAACATGAGCGCTTTCTGCGACGATCCCGAGCATTTCCTGCGCTGGGCGCAGGCCCACTACGACCGGGCAGTGACTGCCGGCAGGTTTCTTCCGCGTCGCATTTACGGGCAGTACATTGACTGGGTTTTGGCCTACGCTGCGGGCCGGCATCCGGGAACAATTACCTGGAAGAATGATGAGGTCGAGTCGGTAAGCCAGACCGGCGAAGTCGCCAGAATCCAATTACGGAGCGGCAAGGTAGTCACTGCCGACAAAGTGGTGCTGGCGCAGGGAAACTTTCCTCCAGCTTCCTCCAGTTTGCCGGACGCAATCCGGAAAAGCTCAGGTTACGTTGGCAATCCCTGGGCGCCCGGCGCATTGGATGGCACCGAGGTGGATGGCCCCGAAAACGACAGCAGCGTTCTCTTGGTTGGTGCCGGACTTACCGGCGTCGACATGGCGATTGCGCTCCGCGCTCGCGGCTTCAAAGGTATTATTCATTTGCTTTCGCGCCACGGGTTGCTGCCGGAAAAACACAAAACGAGGCAATCGTGGCCGGCATTCTGGACCCCGGCAGCTCCGCGCACGATTCGCGGGCTGTTGCGTTTGGTTCGCGAACAAGTCCAAGCTGCGGAACGGGATGGGACTGACTGGCGTGCCGTGATCGATTCGCTGCGCGCTTCTACTCCCGCCATTTGGCAATCCCTGCCGGTAAAAGAAAAGCGGCGCTTCTTGCGTCATGTGCGGCCCTATTGGGAGGTGCATCGCCACCGCGTCGCGCCCGAGATCGGTTGCTTGCTCGAGCAGCAAATCGCGTCTGGTGAAATCGAAACTCATGCCGGACGGATTGTGGATTGTCGCGAACAAGAGGATAAAACCCAAATAACTTTTCGCGACCGTAAAACCGGAGACTACATGCATTTAATGGTTGACCGTGTGGTCAACTGCACCGGCCCGGAGACCGATTGCCGAAAGCTCAACGATGTTCTAGTGCGGAACTTGTTAGAACAAGGTTTGGCGCGGCCCGACGCGTTGTCTCTAGGGCTTGATGCCGCAGAAGACGGAGCGTTGATCGATGCGCATGGCTTTGCATCGAACGTCATTTATGTTGTGGGGCCGGCACGCAAGGGCCGGCTCTGGGAGACCACGGCTGTACCCGAGATTCGCCAGCAGATTGCCGAGTTGGCGTCACTGCTGACGACAAGGAGCGCTCCAGTTGAAATCGCCGCGACCGAAACGCTTTTCGCAGCGGATTAACCGTTTTTCGCAGGCGAGGGCGCACTCGCCCTCTAGCCCATCTTTACATCCCTGACGTGGGTCGCAATGTACCACTGGTTGCCGAATGCGTCTTTTACGCCGCCGCTACGGTCGCCGTACGGTTGGTCCACTGGCTCGGAAATCGAAGTTGCTCCAGCTTCGATTGCTCGCCGATACACGGCATCGCAATCCGGCACATAAAGGTAGAACATCGACGACAGCGGCTGATAAGGGCCGTGCGCTTCGCCCAGCTCCACCACCGAAGAGCCCACGCGAATCTCGGCATGATGAATGATGCCGTCAGGCGAGGCGTACTTCCCCAACTCTTGCGCACCGAAAGCCCGCTTCAAGAAGCTGATGACCGGCTCGCCCCGCCACGGATGCATGTACACATTCACATTGTGCAAGCCCTCGGGTATATAAGTTGGTCCTTTGTGCGTGGCGATATACCAGTAATTGCCCGCAAAATCTTTCACTCCAGCCGAACGTTCGCCATACTCCTGGTCGGCGGGTCCGCTAATGGAAGTGGCGCCCGCGGCCAGAGCCCGCTGATAGACCGCGTCCGTGTCTTCCACATAGACATGCAGGGCGGTGGTGTTCGCGGTTGCGCGGAACTCATGTCCCGGGATGCCGCCGCCCATCATCAGCATCGAATCACCGATCCTGACCTCTGCGTGCAGCCCGCCCGCTCCGCCAGTTCCGCGAAACTTCTCCTCCGCTCCGAATGCCTGCTTGGCAAACTCCACCAGCGCCGGGCCGTCCTGCGCGACCAGGTACGGCGTCACCGTCTGGTATCCCTTGGGGATGGGATCGACCGCCGGCTTCTTTAACGTCTGCTGATTCATCGCTTCCAAGCGGGTGCTCTCGCCACCATCGTTGTTCCTAACTTTATAAACTATTCGCCACGGAAAAGCTTACGGATGGAATCAATGCGGCGATTATCTGGGCAGCGAAGAAAACCACTGGGGCCCTTCAATCTCGCACGAGGGGGTGGCTCGAATGAAAGGCCCCATCTTGGGGGAGCACCCTTTTACAACGTTTCCGCCCGAGCCCAACATCGCCCTCGGTTTTGTTACGAATTCCGAACAAAGAGAACCCAGGGTCACAAAGTGCAAGGCCGATCAGCCCGACCCCATTAAGGACACACGACTTACCAAAGGTCTCGCCAGCCCTAAAGTATTTCCGCCGCCCGTCAAATGACCCCGACATCTGTCATCCTGAGCGAAGCGAAAGACCCCATGCCCGTCGTAAAGCGGCACGAACGCCGCAAGGCATTCTCCCTGTACTTCGTCAACCGACACCATTACGACAAAGGCTGCCCCATCCTAGCGCGTTCTCTGCGCTAGGGTGGGAGGCAATGCACCTTTGATGTAAGATGTTTTCCTTCCCCCGGGGCATCACGCTAAACCCATGTTCGAACAAGCCTTCAAAAACATCGACGACGTTCTTCGCAAAGAAGCCGGCTGCACCACCGAGCTCGACTACACCGAGCAAACCTCCTGGCTGCTCTTCCTGAAATATCTCGAAGACCTCGAAGAGGACAAGGCCACCGAGGCCCGGCTCCAATGCAAGAAATACACGCACATCCTCGACAAGCCGTACCAATGGGAAACCTGGGCCGCACCCAAAGGCAAGGACGGAAAGCTCGACCACAATAAGGCGCTCACTGGCGACGACCTCCGCGACTTCGTGAACCTTAAGCTCTTTCCCTACCTGCAAAAATTCAAGCAAAAGGCAACCGGCCCCAACACTCTCGAATACAAAATCGGCGAAATCTTCGGCGAGATCAAGAACAAGATTCAAAGCGGCTACAACCTGCGCGAGATCCTCGACCAAATCGATGAGCTGAAGTTCCGCTCCCAGACTCAGAAGCACGAACTCTCCCACCTCTACGAAGCCAAAATCCGCAACATGGGCAACGCCGGGCGCAACGGCGGCGAATATTACACCCCGCGCCCGCTCATTCGCGCCATCGTCCAGGTCGTAAGGCCCCGCATCGGCGAGCGCATCTACGACGGCGCCGTCGGATCGGCAGGCTTCCTCTGCGAGTCTTTCGAATACCTGACCAAGCCGGGGAACCTGACCACCAAAGACGTGAAGACGCTGCAGGAGCGCACCTTCATCGGCAAGGAGAAGAAGTCGCTCGCCTACGTCATCGCCATCATGAACATGATTCTGCATGGCATCGAGGCGCCCAACATCATCCACACCAACACCCTCACCGAAAACCTCGCCGACATTCAGGAGAAAGACCGCGTCGAAGTGGTGATGGCCAATCCGCCTTTTGGTGGGAAGGAACGCCCGGAAGTTCAGCAAAACTTCCCCATCCGCACCGGCGAGACAGCATTTCTCTTTCTCCAGCATTTCATCAAGATGCTCAAGGCCGGCGGACGCGGCGGCGTGGTCATCAAGAATACTTTCCTGTCGAATACCGACAACGCCTCGGTAAGCCTGCGCCAACTTCTGCTCGAAAGTTGCAGCCTGCATACCGTGCTCGACTGTCCCGGCGGAACCTTCCAGGGCGCGGGCGTGAAGACGGTGGTGCTCTTCTTCGAAAAAGGCGCGCCCACACGCAAAATCTGGTACTACCAGCTCGACCCCGGCCGCAACCTTGGCAAAACCAATCCGCTTAACGACGATGATCTTGCCGAGTTTGTGAAGCTACAAAAGACCTTCGCCGACTCGCCCAAATCCTGGAGCGTGGACGTTAAGAGCATCGATAAGACGACCTTCGATCTTTCCGTGAAGAATCCGAACGGTGGCGAGGAGATCGCGCACCGCAGCCCGGAGGCCATCATGGATGAGATTGCCGTGTTGGATGCCGAGAGTGCGGTGGTGCTGGCGAGTATCAAGGCAATGTTATGAACAACGGATGGCAGACCGTTCCGATGGGCGAACTGTGTTCCATTAGCAGCGGCGACTCCGACACCCAGGACGCCGTCGAAAACGGTGCTTATGCCTTCTTCGATCGTTCACGCACGATTAAGAGGAGTTCTCGTTATCTGTACGACTGCGAAGCCCTCATCATTCCGGGCGAAGGCAAGGAATTTCTGCCGAAGCACTTCACTGGTAAATTCGACCTCCACCAGCGGGCCTATGCATTGTTTGATTTCTACGACCGAATTGACGTGAAGTTTCTCTACTATTTTCTGCACCATGAACGTGACTATTCCCCCGCGTTGCTGTCGGTGCAACGGTGAAGTCGCTGAGGCGTCGGCACTTCGAGCAGTTACCCGTCCTGCTAACTAGCCCTACGGAACAGCAGCGGATCGTCGGTATCCTTGACGAAGCGTTTGCGGGCATCGCCACCGCCAAAGCCAACGCCGAAAAGAACTTCCAAAACGCTCGCGCTCTCTTCCAAAGCCACCTCCAGACTGTGTTGTCGAGTAAGAAATGGAAGGTGAGGACCCTATCTGACGTTATTGAGAGGATCGAATACGGGTCTTCAGCAAAATCGAAGAAAGTGGGAAAAGTTCCGGTGTTGGCTATGGGCAACATTCAAGACGGGAAATTTGACTGGGAGAAACTCTCTTACTCTGATGACGAGGCGGAAATAGAGAAATACCTGCTAGAGCACAATGACGTCCTCTTTAATCGAACGAACAGTCCTGCATTGGTGGGAAAGGCCGCCATCTACAAGAGCGAACGGCCCGCTATTTTTGCTGGATATTTGATCCGAATCCACAGAAAAGAAGACTTACTCGACGCCGATTATCTAAATTATTTCCTCAATAGCGAGATTGCTCTCAGTTATGGGAAAACCGTAACGATCTCGAGCGTCAATCAAGCGAATATAAATGGCACGAAACTGAAGGGTTACCCAATTCCCGTTCCTCCAATTTCGGAACAACGGGTCATCGTCAAAGAACTCAATAGGCTCTCATTAGAAACGCGACGCCTCGGATCCATCTACGAGCAAAAACTTGCCGCGCTAGAAAAACTGAAAAAAGCCCTACTGCGCGAGGCGTTCACCGGCAATCTATGAACGAAGCCGAAACCAGAGCCGAGCACATCGATCCCGCACTCAAGCGAGCAGGCTGGGGCGTGGTCGATGGCAGCCGTGTTCGTCGTGACTACTGGATTTCTCCCGGCCGCATCGAAGGTCAAGGCAGGCACGGCAATCCGCTCCGTGCCGATTATGTTCTCGAATACCGCAACACCAAGCTCGCCGTCGTCGAAGCCAAAGCATGGGACAAAGCTCTGACCGAAGGCCTGGCTCAGGCCAAGAACTATGCCGACAAGATGGCCATCCGCTACACCTACTGCACGAATGGCCAAGCCATCTACGGCATCGACATCGAAACCGGCAAGGAAGGCGAACTTCCCGCCTATCCCGCGCCGGAGGAACTCTGGAACCTGACCTTCGCCAAAGCCAACGCCTGGCGTGACCGCTTCGCCGCTGTGCCCTTCGAAGACAAGGGCGGCTCCCATCCCAGCCGCTACTATCAAGACATCGCCGTCGAAAGGGTGATGGAAGCCATCGCAAATGGCCGGCAACGCATCCTGCTCACCCTCGCCACCGGCACCGGCAAGACCTTCATCGCATTTCAGATCGCCTGGAAACTGTTCTACAGCCGCTGGAACTTAAGTCGCGAGCCCTCGCGCCGTCCGCGCATCTTATTTCTCGCCGACCGCAACAACCTAGCCGACCAGGCCTATAACAATTTCTCCTCGTTCCCCGAGGACGCCATGAAGCGAATACGCCCGGACGAGATTCGCGGACACGGTGGAGTGCCGACAAATGCCAGCTTGTTCTTCACCATCTTCCAGACCTTCATGAGCGGCCCGCCACAGGACGGCGAGCCATCGCCGTATTTTGGCGAGTACCCGCCCGACTTTTTCGACTTCATCGTCATCGACGAGTGCCATCGCGGCGGGGCCAACGATGAAAGCAACTGGCGCGGCATCATGGACTACTTCCAACCAGCAGTCCAGCTCGGGCTAACCGCAACTCCAAGGCGCAAAGAGAACGTCGATACCTGCGCCTATTTCGGCGAGCCGGTTTACATCTACTCGCTCCGGGAAGGCATCAATGATGGTTTCCTCACGCCCTTCCGCGTAAAGCAGATTGCCACCACGCTCGACGAATACGTTTACACACCCGACGATCTCGTTGTTGACGGCGAAGTGGAGCAGGGAAAACGTTACGTGGAAGCCGACTTCAACAAGATCATAGAGATCAAAGAGCGCGAAGCCAAACGCGTCAAAGTCTTCATGGAGCAGATCAACCAGAACGAAAAGACTCTGGTCTTCTGCGCCACCCAGGCCCACGCGCTGGCTGTGCGCGATTTGATCAATCAGATGAAGACCAGCACCGACCCGAACTACTGCCAGCGTGTCACCGCCAACGATGGCGAACTCGGCAACCAGCACCTGCGCGACTTTCAGGACAACGAAAAGACCATTCCGACGATCCTGACCACCTCGCAAAAACTCTCAACCGGCGTGGATGCCCGCAACATTCGCAACATCGTGCTGATGCGCGCCATCAACACCATGATTGAGTTCAAGCAAATCATTGGCCGCGGCACCCGGCTTTACGATGGCAAGGACTACTTCACCATCTACGACTTCGTGAGGGCGTACGTTCACTTCACCGATCCGGAATGGGATGGCGAGCCGCTGGAACCCGAACCCTGCTCAAAGTGTGGCTGCTCCCCCTGTGAATGTGTGAAGGCCGCGCCCCAGCCATGTGCCGTCTGTGGGCAGCGGCCATGCGAATGTCCGAAAGAACCTTGCGAGGTGTGCGGTCAGCGCCCCTGCGTTTGCAAGAAGAAAGCGACAGTGAAGCTGGCCAACGGCAAAGAACGCGCCATCCAGCACATGGTAAGCACCGCCTTCTGGCACCCCGACGGCACACCCATGTCCGCCCAGCAGTTCATGGAGTCGCTGTTCGGCAAACTGCCAGAGTTCTTCAAAGACGAAGCCGAACTGCGAGCGTTATGGAGCGTCCCAGACACCAGAAAAAAGCTGTTGCAGGGGCTCTCCGAAAAGGGCTTTGGCCACGACCAACTTGCGGAAATGCAACGCATCATTGACGCAGAGAAGAGCGATCTCTTCGACGTGCTTGCCTACGTTGCCTACGCCCTGCCCCCGCTCACCCGCGAGGAACGCGCCGCCAGGGCAAAGGTTGCGATCAACAAGCAGTTCAATAGCAAACAACAAGCCTTTCTGGAATTTGTTTTGGCCCACTACGTCGGTGTCGGGGTGGACGAACTGGATCAAGAAAAGCTAACGCCGTTGCTCCGCCTGAAATATGCCAATTCCATATCTGACGCGGTTGCCGACCTCGGCAAACCGGAAGATATCAGCAAGGTGTTTGTGGGGTTTCAAAAGTATCTGTACCAGCCGGAGCCGCCGATCTAGGTGGCAGGTCCTTGGCGGTACGTCTGCCGCTTCTCCCGCAGCAGGTGCCAGGCCTCGCGGTAGCGCGCATGTTTGGAGTCCGGGAGATGTGGCGAGAGAATGATCACGCAGTGGTTGTTTACCCCTACCTGCGCGGGAACGATGTACCACAGGTCCAGCGGGACGATATAAGCCGCCAGGAAATCGACCTGGTTCTCCACATACCTCGCCCCGCTGCCCGTATTAACATGGCAGGAATAGCTTTCATAAATCTTTAGACTGGTGCTTTTGACCTGCACCCGATTGAAGTTGCCGTCATACTCCGAGGCAAAGTCGTAACATGACGAATCACCCCAGGGTTTGCTGACCGTAATCCCGTGCTCCGCCGCCCGCACCATGAAACGCATCTCCGCCCACTCGCCGCGCTTCTTTGGGTGCCTGAGGTTCATACGACTGCTTGGCATTCCTATCCTCCAATAAAAAAGCGGCCCGTAGGCCGCGTCTTTTCTCTCTAACTTTTTTGTCATTCCGAGGGCCGTAAGGCCCAAGGAATCTGCTTTTGATCTTGAATTATGTCCCTACTTTCAGATTAACAAATTGCATAGGTAAGTGAGACACGGTTTTCAACTTTATATTTGGAATGGATCGAGCAGCATGGCAGGAATTGCATCGTTTTCGGGCCTTGACAAGGTTTTTGAGGAGTCGAGCCAAACCGGGAAAAAGGGGTCTCGGAGTTCGGATTTGAGACAGTTGTCCCGGCTCTTGTCCCAAAACGGCACCCGTGTGTCCCTCCCACTCAAACCATCCTCGCCCCAAAACTCATCGTTTTCTCTGTGCTAGTATGAGCGGTTCGCGGGCTTGCTGAGAATTCTGTCCTGACAACGGCAAGTTCACGAACGTCATCCAAGCGGAAAACCCATGAAAGACACGCTCGGAGTTTTGTTGGCGGGAGGAGCCGGAGAACGGCTCTATCCGCTGACCCGCGACCGGGCCAAGCCGGCCGTCACCTTCGGCGGCATCTACCGCATCATCGACGTCACCCTCTCGAATTGCGTCAACTCCGACCTGCGCCGGGTCTACATTCTCACTCAATACAAGGCGCTCTCGCTCAATCGGCATGTGCGCGAAGGCTGGGGAAACATCGTGGGCCGCGAGCTGGGTGAGTTCATCGAAGTGCTGCCGCCCATGAAGCGGGTCAGCGAAGAGTGGTACCAGGGCACGGCCGACGCCGTCTACCAGAACATTTATTCCATCGGCTCCGAGCAGCCGAGACACGTTCTCATTTTGTCCGGCGACCACATTTACAAAATGAACTATGGCCGCATGATGAAACAGCATCAGGACTCGGCCGCCGATGTAACCCTGGCCACAATTCAGATCGATCCCACCGAGGTGTATCGCTTCGGCGTGGTGGAAGTGGACAGCGATCATCGCGTGAACGGCTTCGAAGAAAAGCCGCAGGAAACGACGCTGCGCTCGCCTTACAACCCGGATAAAGTTGCAGCATCGATGGGCATCTATATTTTCAACACCGATGTGCTTATTCCGGTCCTGCTGAAAGATGCCGAGGATCCCAACTCCAGCCACGATTTTGGCAAAGACATTCTCCCCAAAATGGTCGACGAATACCGCGTCTACTCCTTCGACTTCGTGGATGAGAACAAGAAAGAAGCCCTCTACTGGCGCGATGTGGGAACCCTCGAAGCCTACTACGAGGCCAACATGGACATTGTGTCGGTTTCGCCCGTGTTCAACCTTTACGATTCGGAGTGGCCGATCCGCACCCACCAGCGGCAGTATCCTCCGGCCAAATTTGTGTTCGCGGAAGCCGGACGCACCGGGACCGCACTCGATTCCATTGTCTCCATGGGCTGCATTGTGTCCGGGAGTTCAGTGAAGAACAGCGTGCTGTCGCCAGATGTGCGGGTAAATTCCTACAGTGAGATCGAAGACTGCATCTTATTCACGCACGTAAATGTAGGACGCCACTGCCGCCTGCGAAAAGCCATTATCGACCGCGATGTACACATCCCGGAAGGCACAACCATCGGATACGATCCCGAAGCCGACCGCCAACGCTATTTCGTAACCGAAAGCGGCATCACGGTAGTGACGCGCGACTACTCATTGTTCGAGAATCCAGTAGCTGTAAATTATTTTACAAGCGAGTAGGCACGTTTCTTCCGATCTCTCCTTGGACAATGTTCGTGTTACACGTGATTGGACAAAATGTTGACACTGCAGTGACAACCCCCTCCTGTTCGCCGAAGTAACTTATCCACTAAGGAACACATAGAAATGACTTATAAGAAACCTCTTCGTCTGCAAACAGGTAATCCTAACTCCCGCAAGTGGCAGGAGATTCCGCTAAGGCTGGGTGCGCTCATGCTTGGACTGACGGCGCTGGTTGGGTGCGGCAAGGGGATGAACGCTGCTCCGGTGGCGATGTCGGCAACCAACTCGACGACCAGCTTTGCCTTCGTCGCGAATTCGGGATCGGGCACCATCACTGCGTTCGCCATCAGTACTTCGGGCAGTCTTTCTTCGGTATCTGGCTCCCCTTTTACCGCGGGGGCGGGTGCGGAATTTATGGCCTTTGATCCGGTCCACAACTTCCTCTTTGCAGGCAATGCGAATTCCAACAATCTATCCGCTTTTTCAGTGAGCACGACGAGTGGCGTTTTGAGTCCGCTTCCAGGGTCTCCCTTCGCGACGGGTGTGACCCCTCACGGCGTGGCTGTAGATCCGGCAGGAAAATTTGTGTTCGTGGCAAACGGAGCCGACAACACGATCTCCGCTTTCGCCTTCAATATGGCGACTGGCACACTGGCGTCAGTACCGGGGTCGCCGTTCGTAACGGGAGCTAACCCTTATGGGGCGGCGGTCAGCCCGTCAGGCACGTTCTTATACGTTGACAACCTCAACAGCAGCACGGTTTCGGCTTTCCTGATCGACAGCAACAACGGGGATCTGACTCCAGTGGGGGCTTCTCCCTTTCCCACGGGGCAGACTCCGATTCCGCTGATTGCCGATCCTAACGGCAAGTTCGTCTATGCCGGAAACCACATGGGGAACTCGATTACGGCATACAACGTCAATGACGCCAGCGGAGCCTTGAGTCCAGTCGGGGCCGCGCCCTCGAGTGCGGGATCTTGTGCAGTGTCGTGCCACGTCAACCCCATGCGCCTGGCGATTGATCCCGCCGACCAGTTCCTCTACGTCACCAACGTAGGGAACAACACTGTCGCGGCCTTTCGAGTCAGCAACGGTGTTTTGACGCCGGTCTCGTCTCCGTCTGCCACCGGCCAACATCCTTTTGGAGTTGCGCTCGATCCCAGCGGCAAATTCTTGTATGTAGCCAACAAGGTCGACAACTCGATTTCCGTTTTCACGGTGAATTCCGGGGGTGCATTATCGCCGTTTCCCGGGTCGCCATTTTCGGCGGAAGGCAATGCCCCGACCAACATTGTGATTGTGAAGGCGCAATGAACCTGGGAATCGCAGGCTGGAAATGCCCGATCCGGTGAAGATGGATGAGTCCGTGGAATCCCACGTTTCGAAAACCGCGAAACGTGGGGCACCCGTCGGTCGAGGCTGTGTTCCGCCTAATTCAATAATAACGCGAGGCTTATGGGCTAGTTCTTTCGTTATCTTTCCTCCGCTTTGCGCTGAGACAACAATGGCAGAGGTCTTCCGCCCGAAGCGTCAGTGTTCCTCGCGGCTTGTCGATCAACATTAGGAACCATTCTTACTCTGTTCTGGAGGCTTTCGCGATGTTCCTGTCTTTCTCAAAGTCATCTGTGCTCCGCCGAGCGGTTTTGCTGGCGATGCTGATTACCCTCGGCCTGTTTCGGCCCGCGTTTCTTGTCGCACAAACTGCGGATGACCAGGGAGACTTCCCGGTGCAACCACACGACCGCATCACTCGTGCGATTGATGACGAGCGCAGGATCGTGCTGAGCGGCAACCGTCATCCGCTGGCGACGGCAGCCAACGATGCGGGCGTGGTCCCGGACGACTACCGAATGGAGCGGATGATTCTAACTCTCAAACCGGATGCGGCCCAACGCGCCGCCCTCGAATTGTTGATGGCTGCGCAAAACGATCCCGCGTCGTCCGCGTATCACCGGTGGCTAACGCCGGAAGAATATGGACAGCGGTATGGAGCATCACAGAACGACGTCGAGCAGATCGTGAATTGGCTGGCCGGACATGGCCTGGATTCGGTGGAGATCGGGCCCAGCCGCAGTTCGATTGTTTTCAGCGGGGCAGCGGCGCAGGTAGAAGAGGCGTTTCACACACAGATTCATGCTTACCGGGTGGGTAGCGAACTGCATCATGCCAACGCCAGCGACCCGGAAATCCCTTATGCTTTGTCGGACGTGGTGGCGGGGATCGTTTCGCTGCATGACTTCCGCAGTGAGCCGATGCACACTGCACTGCAACCACCGGTGACCGAGTTTTCCGCCGGCAACACGCACTACATGGGGCCGGCGGACTTTGCGACTATTTACGATGTTGCGCCGCTCTATCAGCAAGGGATCAATGGCACCGGGCAAAGCATCGCCATCGTGGGGCGGTCCAATATCAAGATCTCCGATGTTCGGCAATTCCGCAGTACGTTTGGGCTGCCGGCGAATGATCCGCAGATCATTGTGAATGGCGCGAATCCGGGCGTTCTCGGTTCTGGAGAGGAATCGGAAGCTGATCTCGATGTGGAGTGGTCGGGAGCAGTGGCGAGGAATGCGACGATCAGGTTTGTAGTGTCGGCTTCCACCAATTCGAGTGATGGCGCCTATCTGTCAGCGCAATACATCGTGAATCACAACCTTGCGCCGGTGATGAGCATGAGCTTCGGGTTGTGCGAAGCGGCGCTGGGAGCTTCGGGAAACAGCTTCATCAACAGTTTGTGGCAACAGGCGGCGACGCAGGGCATGAGCGTGTTTGTTTCTTCGGGAGATAGCGGAGCGGCGGGGTGTGATGCTGCTTCGGCGTCTCGCGCCGTGGCCGGGCGCGCGGTGAATGGGTTGTGCTCCAGTCCGTATAGCACGTGCGTGGGTGGCACACAATTCAGCGACAGCAATTACAGCTTGTATTGGGCACCGTCGAATACTGGGACTATGGGCTCGGCGTTGAGCTACATTCCAGAGACGGTTTGGAATGCGAGTGCGGTGTCGGGGCTGTGGGCGGGTGGTGGCGGGGCCAGCGCTGTTTACGCCAAGCCTGCGTGGCAGAACGGCGTCGGCGTGCCGGCGGATGGCAAGCGGGATGTGCCGGATGTATCGTTGAGTGCGGCGGTGCACGATGGCTACTTGATCTTTATGAATGGCAACAATTGGGTTTCGGGAGGCACGTCGGCCGCTTCGCCGTCGTTTGCCGGGCTGATGGCGCTGGTGATCGAAAGCCGGGGAGCACGGCAGGGCAATGCCAATCCCGTGCTTTATTCGCTGGCCAATAATCAGAGATATGGAGGCGCGGCAGTATTTCACGATATTAAGACTGGCAATAACTCCGTGCCGGGCGTCACCGGCTTCACTGCGGTGGCGGGGTACGACCAAGCCACGGGATTGGGTTCGGTGGATGCCGATGTTCTGGTCAACCACTGGAAAGATGCGGCGGGAGCGGCGACATTTCATTTGAGTTTGTTGTCGAGCGCAGTCTCGGTTGTGCGGGGCGGAGCTAGCGCCAAGGTGAGCGCGCAGGTTGGTTTGAATGGTGGCTTTAATGCGCCGGTGACGTTCGGAGTTACAGGCCTACCGTCGGGAGTGTCGGCGACTGCGGTTCCGGCCTCTTTTGCGGCGCCTGGGGCGGGCGCGTCGGTGTTAGCGGTGGCGGCTACGACCAAAGCCAAGGCGGGACGGTATGCAGTGACGGTGTCCGCGCGCGGCGCAACGGTTACGCAGAATGCGGTGGTTAGTTTGACGGTGAATTAGGGGTGGCGTACTTGGCAATCAGGCTTTCGTTTCGAGTGCTACACTTAGTCGAAAATGTCGATCAAGTTCATCCCGAGTCCGGGGATGGTATTGATGTGCGACTTCGACAGTGGCTTCATACCACCCGAAATGACTAAGGTAAGGCATGTGGTGGTTGTATCGCCACGGCACCGCCGCTCAAGTGGCAGTTGTCTGGTGGTACCGTTTAGCACAGTAGCGCCAAATCCGGTTGAACCTTATCACTACAGAATTCCTGCTGGCGCTTATTCTTTCTTCAAGAAGAACACCGACGTGTGGGCCAAAGCGGATCTTCTTTCGCACGTCTCTTTTGGTCGTCTGGACCGCGTACTGGATGGGGGCAGGTACGTCTCCCCGGCGTTGAATCCTTCGGACTTGAGAGGCATCCAACTGGCAGTGTTGGAGGCTTTGGGTCGGCCCACCGTGTCGGTGGATGGCGCTGATAAATAAGGCTGTTCCGAAGGTCGATGTCAAAGCAGAAACCGGTTGACGCCTGGAAGGAAAAGAACTAGTCTAAGAATGTTCCCGTTAAATCGGGCTTGATTAACGTACCGCCCCGTGAAGCGTCAAGGCTTCGTGGGGCGTTTGTTTTTGAGGGCGCGAGGGCCGGCGGTGACGGGATCATGCAGAAATGCAGTAGCTAGTTTTGGCAGCGAATTAAGGGTCAAAATCCTTCCTAGGAAGGTTTGGAACCGGGACAAATCCGCCCAAGGCGTGAGATCTCCTAGATCTTCAAGTGTCGCGTGGCTCTACCGCCATAGGTTTCCGCAACAGCTTCTATGCAGTGATCGTGATACGCCTTGAGCCACTCATATTTCGGGAGTATCCCGGGTCGATTTCTGTACGTAACCAAGCCGCGACGGACGAGATCGCGGTGTTTAGTCAGAAACGCTGGATATTCTTGCTTTGGGAGGTCAAATTCATTCTCACACGCTCGCAGATAGTCGATGTATGTTGTCGACCCGTCCGTCCCAATCAAATTGTGCAGTATAGAGTCAGTTTCACTTTCGGCAGTTTCCGGCTGAAGTGTGGCGAGCGATTCTCGGTCAATGACGATTCTAGGAGGTGCCCCTGTCTGGTTTTCGAGGCCATAGGCCTTCACGACCGCCGGGCCGTACACAATGCAATGCCCCAGCTCTGAACGACATCATCGATTGTTACAGCGCCTCGAATCAGAATGCCCTTCGAAATCAGGGCGATTTGTGCGCCCAGGACACTTCGCAGTTCGAAAGTGAAATGGACGCGGAGATTTGCGCCTGCCGGAATGCTGCGTATTACGGTATCGGAAAACTTTGTGAACTGGATCTTGTCAGCCTTGAAAATCGGATTCGGCCTAACCGACTCAGCTAGGATGCGCAATATCCGAGAGATTTCTCCTGCCGACCTGGTTTCGATCAGTTCGCGGAAGCCGAGGATGTCCAGATACGACACTACCGAGCGGATGTATCTGACTTTCTTAGGTTTCAACACTCGGTCTCCAAGAAGGACTCATTGTTCCAATTTTACCCTTGGAGAGGTCGACCCCGGGCGTCCTTGCCCTTCTTCCCTCCTTGCTGCTTTTCCTGCTGTTACAATGCCTTGTTTCCCGGCATTCTGAGAACTTCTGCGGCCACCATAACGTATCGGTTATGTGGTGTTAAGCCCGGATGCTGTCGAGTCGATGTCCGGGAGGTCGTCGTAGGATTCGTCAGGAGTGCCGGTTGGAAGACGCTCAAGTCGCCGCCCTGCTCGTCCGTCGCTGCGTTGCCGGCGATGCGGTGGCGTGGGAGGAAATCGTGCAGCGCTATAACCGGCGCATTTACAACATCTGTTATCGTTTCGCGGGATCGGCGGACGACGCGCAGGATCTGACGCAGGAAGTCTTCATCAAAATGTACCGGACGTTGAAAACTTATGACGTCGAACGCGGCGCGTTCATGACTTGGGTCACGACCATTACGCGCAATCTGCTGGTGGATCATTTTCGCAAGACCAAGCAGGATCGAATGACGGAATCTTTGGACGGGTCTTCTTCTGAAAATGAGGACGCGATGCCGTTAAGCGAGCGAATTCCGGATCAAGCTCCTAAGCCGGATACGCGAGCGCAAAGCCAGCAGGTGGGGGAAGTGGTGCAGCGGGCGTTGACGAAGTTGTCGCCGGATCTGCGGGAAGCAGTGATTTTAAGGGACTTACACGATATGGATTATCGTGACATTGCCACGGTACTAAAGGTACCGGAGGGAACCGTCAAATCGAGAATTAACCGCGGGCGAGCGGAACTTGCGCGCCTGCTCCAACGTACATATAAACAGGTGATGTAATGGCAGCAGAACCCCATAACGGGATGCAGTGCAACGAGTTTGATGCCCTGCTCAGCGACGCCATCGACAAGATGCTGACCGGGCCCAAGGCGGAAGCCTTTCTGGCCCATAGCAAGACTTGTGCGGTGTGCGGACCGCTACTGGCAGAGGCCGAGATCGGAAAGCACTGGCTGGAACAACTGGTTGATGTCGAGCCTCCGGCCATGCTGATGCACAATATTCTGGCGGCCACGGTCGGCATCGATACTGCGCGCATGCGTGGGGCGGCAACGGTCCCGGGTCGGGCGTCGTGGCTTGAGCGCATGATTGAGCGGGCACGAATGGTGGTTAGCCCCATCCGCGCCGTTGCCCGGCAGCCGCGTTTTGCCATGTCATTCGGCATGGCGTTCTTCTCGCTGTCGATTTCGCTCAGCCTGTTTGGAGTGAAGTTGAGTGATGTGCGCCACGCCGACCTGCGACCGAGCGCCATCAAACACAGTTATTACGAGACCAGTGGCCGGGTGGTGAAGTACTACGAGAACATCCGGTTTGTGTATGAGATTGAATCGCGTGTGCGCGAATTCAAACGCGCCACCACCCCTGCGGAACCCGCTCCGCAGAAGAAGGACAACCAAAAGAACGACAACACCAGTGGACAACCCGATGAAAAGCAGCAACGTAACTACAGTCAGGGAGAGACGCAAGTGATGCTTGCGGGTCTTTCTGATAACCCGCCTGTAGTGGAGTTCGCAAATCTGGCCACACTCAGGAGGATTTCATGAACTGCGCCAACCACCCCGATATTGCCGCCGTAGCTTATTGCCGTACTTGCGGAAAACCATTGTGCGCATCTTGCACGCGTGATGTGAAAGGTGTGATCTATTGCGAGAACTGCCTGGCTGATCGGCTGGCGGGAGTGCAGCCGACCGTCACGCCGGTGTTGCCGGGAGTGGTTTCCTCGGCGCCGGTGGTGCCAAGTTCGGGGCCGAATCCAGCTGTAGCCGGCATACTTGCGGGATTCTTTCCCTTTGGAGTGGGTGCGGTGTATTGCGGTCAGTACGCCAAGGGCCTGGCCCATCTACTGATTTTCTTCGGGCTGATTTATGGGGCAAGCAATTCCGACAGCCTGGATTGGCTTTTCGGCATTGGCATTGCGTTCTTCTACGTATGGCAGATCATTGATTCGGTGCGGACGGCGCATGCTGTCTCTGCCGGGCAACCTGCGCCTGATCCGCTGGGCCTGGGCCAAGCGTTTGGCGCGGGAGAGAAAGTCGACGCTTCCAAGATTCCGGTTGGAGCAGTGGTGCTGATTGGTCTGGGCATACTCTTCCTGTTGCAAAACATGGGTGTGTTTGAGTTCAGCGTAGGCCGGATTGCGCCGTTTTTATGCATTGCGTTGGGACTTTGGTTGTTTGCCAAGCGCTGGGGCTGGATTCCTTCGAACCGAATTTACACCCACGCCGAGCGTATGCGCGGACTGACGGGGCCGGTAGTGCTGATCACTCTCGGGCTGCTTTCGTTGATTGAGGATATGGGTGGGCCGCGTTGGCACCGGACCTGGCCAATATTGCTGTTGGCGATTGGCATCATCAAATTGCTGGAGCGGCAGGGACCGAATCTACCTCCACCGGCGATGCCCGGCTCCATGGGCACCACAAGCGGTAGTGAAGTTCAGCCTCCGGTGAGTGAGGTGCACAATGGCTAGCCCCACTCAAGTTCCTCCGATTCGCCACCGGCGTTCGTTGTCCGGGCCGATCATTCTGATCACGATAGGCGGCGTGTTTCTCCTGGGCACGATGGGCGTGCTGAACTGGGGAAACCTGGCGCACTGGTTCGCACACTACTGGCCGGTGATCCTGATTGTGGCCGGCATCATCAAGCTGATTGAGTATCAGGCGGCGCAAAGAGAAGGCACGCGGGCTTCGGGCATAGGCGCAGGCGGGGTTTTTCTCATCATCATGGTGGTATTTTTTGGCCTGCTGGCGACGCAGGCGTCGCGTTTCAACTGGGACAAGTTGCGCGATAACATTGATATTGACGACAACGACTTCACGTTCTTTGGGCAGAAATACACTTATGAGGACCGGCTGGCGGAGGCGTTCCCGGTGGGCAGCGCTTTGCATGTGAACGATATCCGTGGAGCAGTTAGCGTCAGCGCCGGCGACGATGACCAGATCCATGTTTCAGTGCACAAGCGGATTAATGCGGAAAGCGCGTCAGAGGCCGATAAGTGGAATGCCGGAACCAAGCCGCAGATCAGCGTGAGCGGAGGAGTGGTTATGCTCAATGCCAACAATCAAGCGGCGGGCGATCATGGCATCGCGACTGACCTCGATATTACGATCCCGCGGAAAGCCCCAGTGACGATTTCCACGCGCAACGGCGATGTCAGCGTAGTGGGCCGGGACGGTGATGTGCAGATTTCAGCGCAGCATGATGACGTAACCGCGACTGACATCAACGGCAAAGTCAGTCTGACGCTGGAGCGCAGTTCGGCACGGATATCGCAGATTTCTTCCGACGTTTCGATTGAAGGACGGGCCAACGATGTGTCCGTGGAAGACATCAAGGGTGCGGTGCACCTGGATGGCGAGTTTATGGAAAGCGTGAAGCTATCGCGACTCGCACAAGGAGTGACCTTCCACTCCTCGCGTACTGACCTGCAATTCTTCCGCCTCAATGGCGATTTGGATCTGGATTCGGGCGATCTTCAGGCCTCGGATGTGGTTGGTCCGGTGCGATTGAGCACTCGCGCCAAGGACGTTCGCTTGACCGGCGTCGCTGGCGACGTGCGCCTACAGGATGAAAACGGCTCGGTCGAACTGCACATGAGCAAGCTGGGCAGCGTGCAAGTGGAAAACCGTAAAGGGGATGTGCAGATTTATGTTCCTGACAAGGCGGGGTTCCAGGTGGATGCGCGGTCTCGTGGCGGTGACGTGGAAACCGACTTCGATGGATTGAAAGTAGACAACCGGGAGGACCAGGCGACGGCGTCTGGAACGGTGGGCAGTGGCGGGCCACATATGGTTGTGACCAATGAGCACGGAACCATCGAGATTCGCAAGGGATCGACGGTAGCGGAGGCTCCGGCAGTTCCGCCGGTGCCGGCTTCACCCAAAGCGCCGCGGGCGCGGCCGGCGCAGCCGAGTTCTCCGTCGGTGACGGAGAACTAAGGCAATCGGGCAACCCGACTAATCTTTCTGCCAGCGCTGCCGATATCTAGAGCGTGGCTACTCCCGCATCTTCCCCTGCTCCAAAACCGGGCACCCGGTTTGTGGCTCGCCAGCCGATCCTGACCGGTGATGAAAAAGTCTTTGGTTACGAACTGCTGTTTCGCGACGGCATAGACGATTACTTCCGCCACTCCGATCCCGACGCGGCCTCGCGCAGCACCGTGAGCACCTCGATGTTGATAGGCCTGGATGTGCTGTGCGACGGTCGCCGGGCATTCGTTAACGTTACCCGCGACGTGCTGCTCAAGGATTACATCACCCTCCTGCCTTCGCCCCAGGCCGTGGTCGAGATTCTTGAAACCGTTCCGGCGGATGACCTGGTCCGGGCAGCGTGTCAGCGGCTGAAAGAAGCTGGATATCTGATCGCGCTCGATGACTTTACGGTTGACGATCCCCGCGAATCGCTTACTGATTTGGCGGACATTATCAAGATCGATTTGAGAGCCATGCCCCTGGAGCATGCGGCGGAGTTGGTGAAACGCCATGGGCCCTGGCGCTGCCGCATGCTGGCGGAGAAGGTGGAAACGCGGGAAGAATTCCTGGCGGCGAAGAAGGCCGGCTTCGTCTATTTTCAGGGGTACTTCTTCCGCCGGCCGGAAATGTTGAGTACGCATGAGATCCCGGCGAACCAGCTCAACTACCTGCGCATGTGGCAGGCCGTGGCCAAGCCCGAGTTGGATATTCGTGAGGTGGAAGAGGTGATCAAAGGTGAAGCTTCGCTCTGTTATCGGCTGCTACGGTACTTGAATTCCGCGGCATTTGGATTCGGTACCGAGATTCACTCCGTCCGGCACGCGCTTTCTCTGCTGGGAGAGCGGGAAGTGAGGCGCTGGATTCGGCTGGTGGCCACACTGGGCGCGGGCCAAAATAAATCCAGCGACTTGGTGCTGTCCGCTCTGGTGCGGGGGCGTTTCTGTGAATTGCTCTCTCCCAGCGTCGCGGCCGGGGACTCGGATTTGTTCCTGATGGGATTGCTGTCCTTGATGGATGCAATTCTCGAAATTCCCATGGCACGGGTGCTGGAAAACGTCTCTGTCGATCAGGAAACCAAGGCGTTGCTGCTGGGCGGAGCCAGCCGATTGCGTCCGTTTTATCAGTTGATGCTGGCGCAAGAGTCCGGGGAGTGGGAAACTGCACGCGAACTGGCGCGGCAGTTGCACCTCAACGAAAGCGAAGTGGCGGAGAAACATTGGGAGGCGATGCAGTGGGCGCGGCAGGTGAGCGGAGGGTGAACCGTTTCTCCTCACCTTTGCACCCCCATGAGGTTGAGCCTTGTCCGTCGGCCCGGAGTGGGCGTCCAGTTACTTCTGTGCAAAATATCGTTGCTTTGGCCCTTGCGCAGAAACGGGTGCGAAGGATACCATTTAGGTGTTCCCTGTTGGCTACGCTTCCTAGCGAGCCTCCTGCGCCACTTAGCTCCAGGCGCCTGAAACGGATAAAGATCATTAACCAAAGAAGTTTGCAGTGGCGGGTTTCTACACATGTCCCGTGCACAAGCGCACGAGGCCAATCACTACCCCGGAAATGCGAGTCTGACGCCTAGGATAAAGGCAGCACAATACAACGCAGCACACAAACTTAAAGAGAAAATGATTATGAATGCTGGACCCGGAGGTCCCTCCGGCGGCGGAGGGAGAGGTAGACGGCGGCGCGGACGGCGCCCTTCAAATCAAAGCGCACCCCTTGGTGGTCGTGACCGCCAGCAACACAGCGGCATCTACACTGCCCCGATGGATCATAGTTACAGAGCGGGCATGGGCAGCAACAACAATAATAATAATAAGGGGCCGAGAGGCCGCGGACGCCCCGGCTTTGGACCATCGTATTCGCCGGTGGAGCCGGAGCCGCTGCCTCCGAGTGAAGACGCCACGTCACGCATTTTTGCATTTGTGGACGATCTGTTCTTCCAGGCAAAGATTCAGGAGACCGCGCGCAAGCTGAACGTCAAGATGGAATTCGTCAAGACCGACAAGGAATTGGCGGAGAAGATGAAGCAGAACGGGGAAGAGAAGCCCTCGTTGATCATCTTCGACCTGAACAGTGTCAGCTCCAAGCCTTTAATCCTGATTCCAAAACTGAAGGCCAAGCTTAAGAAGGGAACTTCGATTATTGGTTTTCTTTCTCACGTGCAGGGCGATTTGAAGCAGAAGGCTCACGAGGTCGGCTGCGACATGGTGTTGCCGCGTTCGGCGTTCTCCCAGAACCTGCCGCAGTTATTGCGGCGGCATGGTGCTCCCGAGGGGGAAGCTGCGAGCTAGTGGGGCAGCGACAATAGTGCGGTTAGCCCTGGGTTGCTTGGGGAAGCAGGGCTTTTCACCGCAAAGATCGCAAAGAAGATCCGCAAAGGTCGCAAAGAAGACCCGCGAAGAAGATCCGCTTCACTTGAAGTGAAGGACTTCAGCCTATCCCGGTGGCCATTGCAACCCACGGCCGCCAATCAAGTGCACATGCAAGTGAAAGACTGACTGACCGGCTCGCGGACCTACGTTGAGCACGGTACGGTAGCCATCCTCGATATTGCGCTGGCGGGCAATGTTGGCGGCAGTGAGATGGCAGTAACCGATGAGTTCGCTGTCCTCGGCGCGTGCTTCCTTCAATCCGCGAATGTGTTTCTTGGGGACTACCAACACATGCGTAGGCGCCTGCGGGTTGATGTCTTCAAACGCGTAAGTGTGCTCGTCTTCATAGACCTTCTTGGAGGGAATTTCGCCGCTGATGATGCGGCAGAACAAACAATCGTTCATAGCACGTCCAAGCTTTGAATTTGGAGTCTAACTGTAACTCGGAGCCAACAGCCTTGGGGGAAGGCTAACTATAACCTGACACGTTTCAAACTGAACGCAGACAGCATAGCACTGAATCGAGGATTTGGGCCGCAGATTTTCGCTGAACAACGCACATCAATCAAGAGAGATGAGGCGGATTAATCCAAGCGGACTAGTCTAATCGGACTAATCTAATCGGACCAGGAAGATGTCTCCTTCGGAGGTGTGGGTATTGTGGGCAACTTCCTCGGCGCGTTTGCGGTCGTCGTCCTGTACGCGCACGCGCACCCACCAATCCCCGACTGGACTGCCGAAGCATTGCACTTTGGCAGTTTGATAGCGGTGGGATAAGTGGTCCTTAAGCTTATTGGCAGCGTGTTCTTTGTCGAAGGCGCCTATCTGTACCGCCCAGCGCCCGCCATGGATAAGAGGTGTGGGAGTGTGCAACACCTCGATGCGCACCCTTGCGACTCCTGCTCCCCAGACATCCACCTTCTTTGCGGCAGCCTGCGAAAGATCGATGATGCGCCCGGACACGAAGGGCCCGCGATCGGTAATCTCTACAACTGCGGAATGTCCCGTTTTCAGATTGGTTACGCGAACGGTCGAGCCCAGCGGCAAAGTCAGATGGGCCGCGGTCATGGCATGCATATTGTAGACTTCGCCGTTCGAACTGCGGCGGTGGTTATAAGGGGCGCCATACCAACTCGCGAAGCCGGTCTCGACGAAGAGAGGCTTGTCCTTGCTCACCGGGGTTTCATGAACTTCTTCTTCACGGGAAGTTGGAGGTGAAGCTTCGTGGGAGTCAGTGGTCGATTCAATGGCAGGTTCGTTCGCAGCAATGGTGGGTGGAGGCGGCACATCGATCTTGGCCTGCTTAGGTCCGCCACAAGCGGTCAACAGGGAAGACGAAACACAGAGGACGGCGCACACGCAGAACGAGGTGAAGGGCCGGCTCACTTTGTCTCCGGATGAGTCTCCATGTAATCGGCCAGCCGCGCCAGCTTTTCGGCTGCGATGCGCAGGGCCTTGGTGGAGTGCTGGCGGACCGCCGGAACCACTTCCCGGTTCACGTAGTCTACCAATTCCGCAGTTTCTTTCTCCAGAGTAGTAGCCATCTCGTTGATGGACTGGTTGAGGCGCGCTGAAGCCTCTTCCACCTTGCGGTTGAAGTCGTTCATAGCGATTCCTCGTGAGGGCGAAAACGGCCACTCTTGATTTGCGGACGCCAGGCTAGGCTATTATTTCGCGCTCCCGACCGAGGGTCAATGGGGAGCATCCTCGCATACACTCTGCCGGGGCGGATTGGGACGGGCCGTTCGCACAGTACAATGCCGGAAGGTTATGAGTCACGCGTCAAATCGCTTGCCGACAGGGGCGACTTTCGATCGGGCCAGGTTTCGGAAGAACTTGCTCGGGTGGTTCGACGGGCATAAGCGAGATTTGCCCTGGCGGCGGGACCGCGATCCGTATCGGATCTGGCTGTCGGAAATCATGCTGCAGCAGACTCGTGTGGCGGCGGTGGTGGGCCACTACGAGAGATTTCTGCGGCGATTTCCCAACATAGAGAAGCTGGCCCGGGCACGAGAAGCTTCCGTGCTGGCCGCGTGGAGTGGGCTCGGCTACTATCGCCGGGCGCGCATGCTGCATACGGCGGCAAAGAGAGTCGTGGAGGATTCAGGCAGGTTTCCCTCTACGGCTGCGCAGCTGCGCGAGCTTCCAGGAGTCGGCCGCTATACCGCCGCTGCGATTGCCAGCATTGCGTTTGATGAGCCGGTTGCAGTGGTGGATGGAAACGTGGAGCGGGTTTTGCAGCGAGTGTTGGGAAAGCGGATCGTGGGCGAATCATTGTGGCTTGCTGCACAAGAGATGCTCAGTCCCGACCGGCCAGGCGACTTCAATCAGGCGATGATGGAGTTGGGCGCGACCGTGTGCCTGCCCCGGCAACCGAAATGTTCTTCGTGTCCAGTTTCACGAATGTGTGTTGCGCGGGGGGAATTGCCGGCTCACTCGCGCGGAGCTCGTCAGAAGAAAAAGGAAATCAACTACGCGCTTGATCGCCGCAACGGTTCGATATTTCTGGTGAAGCGCTCAGCAACGGCGTCTTTGATGCCGGGCATGTGGGAGTTACCCGAGATTACCGGCACGAAAGCGAAATCCCAGCCTAGTTTGACCCTGCGCCATTCGATCACGGTAACCGATTACCACGTGGGCGTACTGGAAAGCGCAGCGCCCGATGGGACCGCTGGGCGCTGGGTAGCGAAATCCGGGATCTCGAAGTTACCCTTGACGGGGCTCGCCCGGAAAATCCTACGTGCCACTAAAGTCATCTAGAATAAAGAGTTCTCCTGGCAGCACAATGAAGAACTGGCTCAGGGACATTTTCGGAGGAAACCGTATGGCTGCATTGACGGTGGGGAATAAGGCACCAGATTTTACGCTGCCCACCATGGATGGAAAGCAATTCTCTTTGAAGGAAGCGCTGGCCCGGGGGCCGGTGTTGGCGGCGTTCTTTAAGATTTCCTGCCCGGTCTGTCAATTTGCGTTTCCCTATCTTGAGCGGATTTTCAAGGCCCATGGCAACCGGAACGTGACCATGGTTGGAATCTCGCAGAACGGGAAAAAAGACACAGCGGCGTTCATCAAGGAATACGGTGTGTTGTTTCCAGTGCTGCTGGATGATACCGACTCTTATCCGGCGTCGAACGCTTACGGCTTGACGAACGTGCCGTCGTTGTTCTGGATTGCGCCTGAGGGACGGATTGAGATTTCGAGCGTCGGCTGGAATCGCAGAGAGATTGATGAGATCAACCGCAAGGCGGGCGAAACTTCGGGGAAAAAGCCGCCAGCTATATTCCTCCCGGATGAAAATGTACCCGAGTTCCGCGCTGGTTGAGGGTCCAAGAATTGACCCGCGGTCGCGGGTTGAGCAGCCCCACCAGCTGATAAACAGCAACACATTCTGAGCCACAAAGGACACGAAGGTGCACAAAGGAAATCCGCATCTGACGTCGCTGGTCTTATGCGCAGTGCTGGTGAGTTCCAGCTTGATGGGAGCCCAGGCGCATAGAACGCAGGCCGGCGATGGCGTATCGACGCGCTTGCCGGGCACGGCGATTGCCGCGATGCAGCGGATCAATCCCGAACGTATCCGCGCGCATGTTCGTTATTTGTCACATGACTTGCTCGAGGGCCGCGGCACGGGAGCAGCGCGGCGGCGATATTGCCGCAGAATATATCGGCACGCAGTTCGCGCTTTACGGGCTGAAGCCGGCCGGCGACAACGGCACCTATATGCAGAAAGTGCCGATGGTGGGCATCACACCGCGATCCGCAAACGACTTTTCCCTGGTTCCGGCCAACGATGCGGCGATCAACCTGAAGCCCCTCGATCAGTATGTCGCCTACGACCAGACCCAGCAGCCGCAGTCGGACGTCGATGCGCAAATCGTCTATGTCGGTTATGGCATCGAAGCGCCGGAATACAAATGGGACGACTACAAAGGCGTCGACGTGCGACGGCAAGGTGCTGCTGATGCTGGTGAACGAGCCGCCCTCCGACGATCCTGAAATTCTTCAAGGGCAAAGCGCTGACCTACTACGGGCGCTGGACCTACAAGTATGAGGAGGCAGCTCGTAGAGGCGCGGTGGGCGCGATTCTCATCCACCAAACCGAGATGGCGAGTTATCCCTGGGAAGTGGTGCGCAATTCGAATTCCGGCGAGAAGGCGTTCCTGAAACTCGAAGGCGCGCCGGTATTGAAGGTGGCTTCATGGATTCATTTCGATGCGGCGAGAATCCTGGCGGAGCGGCGGGTTTGGATCTGGACGCAAATGCTGGCCGATGCTCGCTCGCCAGACTTTCATCCGGTGCCGCTTTCCGTGAAACTGAAGGCACATATGGTGAGCAAGGTGCGTCCGTTTGAATCGAACAACGTGATTGCCATGCTGCCGGGGACTGATCGCAAACTCAAGACCGAAGCGGTCATGTACACCGCGCATTACGATCATTTGGGAATCCGTCCTGACATGCCGGGCGACAACATTTATAACGGGGCGAAAGACAATGCCACGGGGTGCAGCATTCTACTAGAGGTCGCGCGAGCCTACGCGGAGGCCATGCAGCGGCCAGCCCGCTCGATCTTGTTTGCGTCGGTCACTGCGGAAGAGCAGGGATTGCTCGGCTCCGAATATCTGGGCAAACATCCTCCGATTCCGGCGAGCAAAATCAGCATAGATATGAATTACGACGATGTGCCTCCGCTGGGCGCGCCCGAGGAAGTCGAGGTTTCAGGCGCGGAGCGGACGACGTTTTATCCCGTTGTCACGGTGATGGCGAAGACGTTTAGATTGGCGATCCGACCCGATTCGCGACCCGAAGCCGGACACTACTATCGTTCCGACCATTTCAGCCTGGCGCGGGTGGGAATACCCGCCTTCTCGATCAATGAAGGAGTGAAATACAAAGGTCATGATGTCGCATGGGGCCAGGCGCAAGCCGACGAATACACCGCGAAACACTACCACCAGCCGAGCGACGAATATAGTCCTGACATGGACTTCATTGGAGACGCGGTAATGGCACGCTTCGGGTTTGCGCTGGGATGGATGGCGGCGACTCAGTTAAAAGAAGTCGGCTGGCAAAAGGGTGATGAGTTCGAGGCAGCGCGGGTTAAGAGCGTAGGGGAATAACTACAAAGAACCTGAACCACAGAGGACACAGAGACGCACAGAGAGAGAATCGCCAGTCATGATCAGCCTTCCATCACTTTCAGACCGGGACTGACGATCAACCGAGCTTCAGTTGCTTTCTGAACATCTTCCGCCGTCAGGCCGGGCGCGGTTTCCTCGAGCAGCAAACCCTTCGGCGTCACCTGAATCACGGCCATATCGGTGACAATAGTGTTCACTACGCCGACCCCAGTCAGCGGCAGCGTGCATTTTTTCAGAATCTTAGGCTCGCCTTCGCGCGTGGTGTGCTCCATGGCGATAATCACGCGGCGCGCCCCGGCGACCAGATCCATGGCTCCGCCCATGCCTTTCACCATTTTTCCGGGAATCATCCAGTTGGCCAGATTACCCTTCTTCATCCACTTCCATGGCGCCGAGGACGCTGAGGTCGATATGGCCGCCGCGAATCATGGCGAACGAATCGGCGCTGGAGAAATAAGCGGTGCCGGGAAGTTCGCTCACGGTTTCCTTGCCGGCGTTGATGAGGTCGGAGTCTTCCTGGCCTTCGAGAGGATACGGTCCGATGCCGAGCATGCCGTTTTCGCTTTGCAGGATGACGTCCATGCCCGGCGGGACGTGATTCGCCACCAGTGTAGGCATTCCAATGCCCAGGTTGACGTAGAATCCGTCGCACAGTTCGCGGGCGATGCGCTTGACGATGCGCTCGCGCTTGTCGATATCTTTGCCGGACTTGTTCATGAGTTAGCGACCAGCGGCGGTTCGCACCGTTCTCTTCTCAATCCGCTTCTCGAACAGTTCTCCCTTGAAAATACGTTTCACGTAGACGCTGGGAGTGTGCACGAGGTCAGGTTCGAGTTCGCCGGGTTCCACCAGATGTTCGACCTCTGCAATCGTGACTTTGGCCGCGGTCGCCATCATGGGATTGAAATTGCGCGCCGTCTTGCGGTAAACCAGATTGCCCCACTTGTCGCCTTTCCAGGCTTTCACCAATGCGAAATCGGCTTTCAGGGCACGCTCCATCACATAAGTGCGGCCGTCGAACTCGCGCGTTTCTTTTTTTTCGGCCACGATCGTGCCCACGCCTGTGGGAGTGAAGAATGCCGGAATGCCTGCGCCGCCGGCACGAATGCGCTCCGAGAAAGTTCCTTGAGGCACCAAGTCCAGGTCGATCTTGCCCTGCAGAACCATCTGCTCAAGCAGTTTGTTTTCGCCGACGTAGGTCCCGATATGCCGGCGAATCTGTCCCGCGGAAAGCAGCAGACCCATGCCGAAGCCGTCGACGCCTACATTGTTGCTGATGGTGGTGAGGTTCTTCACGCCTTTGCGCACCAGGGCGCGAATCAGGTTTTCCGGAATGCCGCACAGGCCGAATCCGCCGACCATGATCACCGCGCCGTCGAACACGTCGCGGACAGCTTCATCGGCATTGGCGACGACTTTGTGCACAGAGCAAGATTCTAAACGAAAAGTTCGCACGGGGTAACGTCAGCTCTGGCGCACAGAAATAAGGAAGCGAGCCAAACGCGCATTTGTTGGGTCGCAGAGAACGCGACCCATCGCGCGGCTCGCCCAGATCCCCATTCGACTTCTCCTCGCTGGCGCTCGAAGTCGCTCAGGGCAGGCTTTCACTGCGCAGTAAACGCTTGTTCAGGATGACAATCGTACCTCAGGTCTTCGGAGCTTTCCGTAATTCGCGGGCGCGCTCGAACTCCATCGCGAGTTCTCGCGTGTCGAGATTCTCTCGGATGTGGGCCAGCCGCTGCTCAAGCTTGGAGATCGCGCCCGAAAGGTGCTTTTTGTTGGTGAGGGCAATGTCACGCCACATCGAGTATGGGCTGCTGGCAGTGCGAGTCATTTCCCGCAGAGCGCGCCCACCGGCTTCGAGCAGCGGAGCCTCCTGGCCGTATTCATCCACCAGAGTTGCCGCCAGCGCGGTCGCGATCATTTGCGGCAGATGACTGATCCAGGCGCAGAGCTGATCATGCTCATCGGTGTCGAGGCTGGCAATGCGGGCCCCGATTCTATCCACCCAATACAGAAATTCTCCGCTCAAACCTTCGTAGATTTTCTGACCCCGGACTGGAGTCACAAACCAAGCGGCTTGCTGGAACAGGTCAGCATCGGCAAACTCAATCCCAGATTGTTCTTTCCCCGCCATGGGGTGTCCAGCAAGAAAACGGAGGCCGGCGTTCTTGCCGAACACCGCTTTGGCCTCCTTCAACACCTCGCCCTTGGTGCTGCCGACATCCGTCAGCAGAGTTTTCTGTGGAAGGGCTGGACCGAGGCGATGAATGAAGTCGATGATTGCGAGCACCGGCGTGGCCAGCACGACCACCTGGCTGCCCCGCGTCGCCTCAAAAGGATGTGAGAAGCCTTCGTCGATTGCGCCTCGAATGAGCGCACGGTCCAGCACTGCCGCCCGATCGCAGCCGACGATGCGTCCGGCGAACCCCTGCTTTCGAAGCGCAAGAGAAAACGATCCACCGATCAGGCCGACGCCGACGATGGTGATTTGACGGATCGCCATCAGGCAATCCTGCGACCCACCGCTGGGGCGATGATTCGCAACTGATCCATAAGCTCGGCGAACTGTGCGGGATATAGCGATTGCGCGCCGTCGGACCGCGCATGATCGGGGTCATTGTGTACTTCGATCAGCAGCGCGTCAGCTCCGGCGGCGACTGAGGCCCGCGCCATGGGAGCGACTTTGTCACGGATTCCGATGCCGTGGGAGGGGTCGGATGCCATGGGCAGATGCGAGAGCTTGTGGATGACGGGGATTGCTGAAATATCCAGCGTATTGCGAGTGTAGGTTTCAAAAGTGCGAATGCCGCGCTCGCACAGGATCACGTTGTAGTTGCCTCCGGCCATGATGTATTCCGCGGAGAGCAGCAATTCTTCCAAGGTGGCCGCAATGCCACGCTTGAGCAGCACCGGCTTTTTGACCAGGCCCAGTTCGCGGAGGAGATTGAAGTTTTGCATGTTGCGCGCGCCGACTTGAAAAATGTCGACGTAGGGCAGCATGAGGGCGATCTGGGAAATTTCCATGACTTCGCTGATGATCAGCAGGCCGAACTGGTCACCGGCCTCCCGCAGCAGCTTCAAAGCGGTGAGTCCGAGGCCTTGAAAGGAATAAGGAGAGCTGCGGGGCTTGAAAGCACCGCCGCGAAGCGCGCGCGCGCCGGCTTTGGCTACTAGCTCAGCCACGGTAAATAGCTGCTCACGCGATTCCACCGAGCAGGGGCCGGCCATCACTACCACGTCTGGACCACCGATTTTCACGCCGTTGGGAAACTCCACTACCGTTCCTTGGGGGCGGAAACTCTTTCCTGCCAGTTTGTAGGGAGCGCTGATGCGGTGAACGTGTTCGACTCCGGCGAGAACCTCGAGGTTGCGAATGTCGAAGTCGATCCGGTCACCGACCGCAGCCACCACGGTCTGCCGTGCACCCGTCGAGCGGTGAACGGAAAAGCCCAGGCCAACCAGGTACTGGATGACCTGCTGGATCTGCTCCTCCGCCGCGGATTCTTGCATGGCAACGATCATAAGATGAGGCCTTTAGCTTTTAGCCCTTAGCTCTTAGCGTGACGCTCCGTGTTGAGGCCAAAAGCCAAGAGCTAAGAGCCAAGAGCCAAAGGATAAACTTCAATCATTCACTTCTGCATCCAACTCGGTCCCACCTGACGATGAGGCCACCGGGGATTGGGGGGCAATTTCTTGCTGCTGAATCTGGCGCATGATGTCCATAATGCGTTCGTAGATGTTGAGCAGGTCATGGTCAGGCAGCGGTCCCGGATTTGTACGGCGCACGTTCTCGAACACCGCCTGTTCACGGTCCGGTTCGTAAATAGGCATACCGGCGACGCGTTTCAATTTGCCGATCTCGTGAGCAGCCTGCGCTCGCTGGCTCAGCAGTTCGACCAGCTTGCGGTCGAGATCATCGATTTGTTTGCGCCACTCGGAGATGTCCATAAATCGGTCCTACGCCGTTGGTCGTTGGTCTATTGCGGCCAATGACTAACGACCATCGACCAACAGCTGTCTTATGAATTCTGCCACAGACTTGGCCTCATTGCCGGGATTGTGCTCAATTGTCTGCACAATGGCGCTTCCTACCACGACTGCGTCCGCGTACTCTCCCACCGCGGCAAACTGGGCTGCCGTAGAGATGCCGAATCCCAGGGCAACCGGCAGCTTTGTGTACTTGCGCAAGCGACGAACCAGCTTTTGCGCGTCTTGTGCCATTTCGCGGCGGGCACCGGTCACGCCGGTCCTGGAAACGGCGTATACGAATCCGCTAGAGACATCGGCGATCTGCTTCAGACGCTCGTCGGTGCTAGTGGGAGCGGCCAGGAAAATCGTGGCCAGGTTGAGGCGACACATCTGACGAAGGTAATCGCCGGCTTCTTCTACTGGCAAGTCGGTGACGAGGGCGCCGTCAATGCCCGCGTCTCGCGCCGCGGCGGCGAACTTCTCGAGACCCATGCGCAGAATCGGGTTCAGGTAGGAAAAGATGATCAATCCCGCCTGCGATTGCCGGCGGATTTGTTTGCCAAGCTCGATCACCTGGGTCAGCGAAGTACCGTGCAGAAGAGCGCGCTGGCTGGCCCGTTGAATGACTGGACCGTCGGCCAAGGGGTCGCTGAAGGGTACGCCGAGCTCGATTACGCTGGCGCCGGCATCGATCACTGCAAGCGCTATGTCGCGGCTGGTGGCAAGGTCGGGATCGCCGCATGTGATATAGGCGACGAGAGCGGGGCGGGATTGGAAAGAAATCGGCATCTTGGAGGCGGCGGAATCTTCAATCCAACTTCAGGTTCTCCCTCAAAATGCCAATGTCTTTGTCACCGCGGCCGGAAATGTTCACGATCAGCAGTTCTGACTTTTTCATTCTGGGTGCGCGTTTTATCACCTCGGCCACTGCGTGGGCTGACTCCAGCGCAGGAATAATACCTTCGGTACGAGCTAGAAACGTGCAGGCTTCGAGAGCGTGCTCGTCCGATGCGGATACATATTCGGCGCGGCCGGAATCCTTCAGCCAGGCGTGTTCCGGACCGATGGAGGGATAGTCGAGTCCTGCGGAGACGGAATGCGTATTGGCAATCTGACCGTTCTGATCTTGCAACAGGTATGAAAAAGTCCCTTGCAACACGCCGGGCGATCCTCCTGCAAAACGGGCAGCGTGATCGCCGAGAGCACGACCGCGCCCGCCGGCTTCTACTCCGATCAACTTCACTCGCTTATCTTTGATGAAATCGTAGAAGATCCCGATCGAGTTGGACCCGCCGCCGACGCAGGCGATGATGGCCGCCGGCAGTTTGCCCTCGGCTTTCAGAATCTGGGCTCGGGCTTCGCGGCCGATAACCCGGTGGAAATCGCGAACCATAGTCGGATATGGGTGCGCGCCTAGGACGCTGCCTAGAAGATAGTGCGTAGTGCGGACGTTGGTAACCCAATCGCGCATGGCTTCGTTGATGGCATCTTTCAGCGTGCGCGAACCTGAGTCCACGCCACGGACCTCCGCTCCCAGCAAGCGCATGCGGAAGACGTTGAGTTCCTGCCGGCGCATGTCTTCGGTGCCCATGTACACGACACATTCGAAGCCGAACAGCGCGCAGACGGTGGCGGTGGCTACTCCATGTTGGCCGGCGCCGGTCTCGGCGATGATTCTTTTCTTGCCCATGCGTTCGGCCAGGAGGGCTTGTCCGAGGCAGTTGTTGATCTTGTGTGCGCCGGTATGCAGCAGATCCTCGCGCTTAAGATAGATCTTCGCGCCGCGGAGTTTTTCAGTGAGACGGCGGGCAAAGAAGAGTGGCGTGGGGCGTCCGGCATAGGTTTTCAGAAGCTCCTGGAGGCGCTGCTGGAACTTGGGGTCGCGCTTCACTTTATCGTATGCGCGCTCCAGTTCATCGAGAGCGGCCATCAGGGTCTCGGGAACGTAGCGGCCGCCATAGGCGCCGAAGCGGCCCGGTTGCTTTCGTCTTGTGATAGTCGCGGTCGCCATTACGCTTTCTGGTCGGCGTGTCGCACTGCAGCAATGAAGTCACGAACTTTCTTCGGATCCTTCTTGCCCGGATGCGCTTCTACTCCGGTGGATACGTCCACGCCCCAGGGTTTCAGTATAACCATGGCTTCGGAAACATTTGTCGGCGTGAGGCCGCCTGCAACGACCACGCGGAAGTCTTGCTGAAGTATGCGGACGGCTTGTAGGGCCTTATTCCAATCAAAAGTCTTACCAGTGCCACCGGGTTGTGTTTCGGTGCCGGCATCCAGAAAAATCGCTCCGACATTTTTCTTCACATCCTGATACCACGGGAGACTCGTAAAACGCCCCTGATCACCCAACATGTCGTTCGCTCGCAGAACCATGTACTTCGTCGTCTTAGAGTCCAGCGTAGCGCATTGAGAATGTGGGAACCGCACATGCAACTGGACCCCAGTCAGGCCGACTGTTTCGGCCACTCGGTCCATTTCATCGAGGCTCTCGTCTACGAAGACTCCAACTTTTTCTACCTTTGCCGGCAATTGGCGGACGATGTCTCGTACGGCTGCGTGAGCGACGTTTCTCGGACTCTTTTCGTAAAATACAAATCCCAGGGCGTCAGCGCCCGCATCTACAGCGGTTAGCGCGTCCTCCACATTCGTGATTCCGCAAATCTTGACCCAAGTCATAGAAACAGCTTCTAGCTGTTAGCTCCTAGCTTCCAGCTTGTGAGCAGAGTACGAAGGGCATCTCCCGGGGATTCCACTTTCATTAGCGATTCGCCGATCAGGAACGCGTGGTAGCCTGCCGTCCTTAGGCGCGTGATGTCTTTCCCACTTTGGATGCCGCTTTCGGCGACTGATAGCACGTTCTTGGGCATCAGACTGGCCAGACGAAAAGCGGTTTGAAGATCGACCGTAAAGGTCCTCAAATCCCGGCTGTTCACGCCGATCAGGTCGAATCCCACGCCGAGCGCTTGTTCCAGTTCCTTCTCGTCGTGGACTTCGCAGAGCACATCCAGGCTGTGGCCCTTCGCCTTCTTGGCCAGGGCTTCCAGTTCTGCTTGTGACAATGCCGCCACAATTAGCAATATCGCGTCAGCATGGTTGGCGCGGGCTTCCAGCAGTTGGAATTCATCCACGATGAAGTCCTTTCGCAGACAGGGAAGTTTTGTGGCGGCGGAGGCCTGTTGCAGGTTCCGTAATGAGCCTTGAAAAAACTCGGTGTCGGTAAGGACCGAAAGCGCTGCCGCTCCGGCGGCTTCGAGTTCTGCTGCGAGACTTGCCGGATCGAAATCGGCGCGAATCAAGCCGCGAGAAGGGGATGCTTTCTTCAGTTCTGCAATGAGGGCTGGCCCACTGCGGCCTCGCTTCTCCAGCGCCCGCCGAAAACCGCGTGGGACATGCTGCTCGGCTTGCCTCTCAAGCTCCCGCACATCAGCCGAACGCAAGGCTTCGGATACCTTTCGTCGGGTAGCAGTAACAATCTGGTCGAGGCTGGCGGGCATAGTGGGTCCCGAACTGCGGTCATTTTAATTGAGTGGTGCCATCGAAGGGACTCGAACCCCCACACCCTTGCGGGTACATGGACCTGAACCATGCGCGTCTGCCAATTCCGCCACGATGGCAAAAATACTGGGCGACGGCCCTCACGGGCCATCCGTCAGGAAGAACTACTATTCTACAGGCTGCCGCAGGCTGTTACCAAGTCTAGCCTTCGAGCTTCGCGGTCATGGTGATGTTGGCCTTGAGTACCTTGGACACTGGGCAGCCGGCCTTGGCGTTCTCAGCCAGCTTCTGAAATGTCGCTTGATCCGCTCCCGGCACGCGGCCGACAACATCGAGATGGCTGGCCGTGATGGTCCAGCCGCTGTCGAGTTTCTCAAAGGTGAGAGTGGCAGATGTCTCAATGCTCGAAGGCGTGAGGTTTGCCGTGCCCAACTGGACGGAAAGCGCCATCGAGAAGCATGCAGCATGTGCAGCTGCAATCAACTCCTCGGGATTGGTCCCGGGAGTGTTTTCAAAGCGCGTCGTGAACGAGTAAGGGGTATTGTTCAAAACGCCGCTGGCGGAGGAAACCGATCCCTTGCCGTCTTTAAGCCCGCCCTTCCAGATAGCACTTGCCTTGCGTTGCATTCGAATCTCCTGTTGTACAAAGTTTGATGACTTCCTATTGTAGATGGAAGTGGCGAATGTGTCAGGAGAGCGGCACTTAGCACTTAGCAATTGGCATTTAGCCGGGCGAGGTTCGTAGAATGCCAAGAAAGTCTGATGGGCTAAGTGCTAAATGCCAAGTGCTGGTTTTCTAGTAGAAATCCGAACAACTCAGGTAAAAGCCGCAGCGTGGGCAGCTCAGCTTGCAGCGGTGTTCTTTCAGTTGCGCGGCACAGTTGGGACAAAAGCTGGAAGCGGTTAGAGGCTGGAGTTTGGGAGTTTCGGGCAAGCTGGGGCCAGAGTTTGTCGCTTGGGGACGGGGCTCGCTCATGACGGAAAACCTACCATCACCCTCTCAGGGACGCAATGACATTTCCGGCACGGGTTTATGACTTTGCGGCATTAGTCTAGAATTCGAAGCCAGGGGGAGCAAAGACCGTGTTCTTCGAACAGTTTTATCTGGGTTGTCTGGCCCACGCATCTTACATGCTGGCGTCTGGGGGCGAGGCGGTGGTTGTCGATCCTCAGCGCGATGTGGACATTTACCTGAAAGCCGCTGAAGAACATGGGGCGAAGATCCGCCACATCTTCGAGACCCATCTTCACGCCGACTTTGTTTCCGGGCACAACGAGCTCGCGGCACGAACCGGGGCGACCATCTATATCGGCGCCAGTGCCGGCGCCGCATTTCCTCATGTGGGCGTGCGTGACGGTTTTGATCTGCGGGTGGGCAAAGCCCGCATCTCCGTGCTGGAAACTCCGGGGCATACGCTGGAAAGCGTTTGTCTGGTGATCACAGATGAGGAGAAGTCTTCCAAACCATGGGCCGTGCTGACTGGAGATACACTCTTCCTGGGCGATGTCGGGCGGCCTGATCTTTCGAAAACGCACACGCCTAAGCAACTCGCGGGCTTGCTCTACGACAGCCTGCACAACAAGCTGCTAAAGCTATCGGATGACGTGCTGGTATATCCGGCACATGGCGCGGGATCGCTCTGCGGACGCAATATGCGCGCCGAGAGGTCCTCGACGATCGGCACCGAGCGGCTGACGAACTATGCGTTGCAGATCGAGAGCAGGGAAGAGTTCGCCCGGCAGTTGACGGAGAACCTGCCGACGCGTCCTGAGTATTTCTTGCAGGATGCGGAGATCAATCGCGCGGGCGCTGCGTCGCTCTCGGAGCTGCCAACATTGGCGCCGATTACGGCGATTGAGCTAAAAGCCCTTCTCGATGATGGAGTAATCGCTCTTGATGTACGTCCCGGCGATCAGTTTGCCGCGGCGCATGTGCCTGGATCGATCAATATCGCGCTCTCCGGCCAGTTTGCTACTTGGGCGGGCACGGTGCTGGGTTTGTCAGCCCGGCCGGTGCTGATTGCGGAATCGCCAGAGCAGTTATCCGAAGCTCACTTGCGGCTGGCTCGTGTGGGAATCGAAGATGCGCGTGGATACTTGAAAGACGGAATCGCCGGCTGGAAGCAGGCTGGCCTCCCGCTCGCTGATACGCCGCAGATTTCGGCGCAGGATCTGCGGCGGCGGTTGCAGGCTGATCAATCGCGTGTGCTCGATGTTCGCAGAGAGCCGGAATGGCAGGGCGGACACATTGAGGAAGCGTCCTGGTGGCCGCTGGACAATTTCAAAGTTGCTGCGCCGGAGATCGACCGCGATGCCCCGGTTGCGGTTCACTGCAAGAGCGGCTACCGCAGCATGATCGCCTGCAGCCTATTGCAACGTGCCGGATTCCGCAACGTCACTAATGTTGTCGGCGGATTCGACGCCTGGCGTCTGGCCGGATTGCCTGTTGAGCGCGAGAAGCCGGTGGTGGCGTAAGCCTGAGAGATATCGTGTTCTGCTGGGCGCCCAGACCGTCTAGGCCTCATGGCCTAGACGATCCCTGCTACTGTCCCGTTCCTGCCAGATTCACCACCTGCGGGCTGGGCACGGCGCTATCGGTCAGCGTGACTGCGCCTTTGATGCTGCCGGTCTGGCTGGGAGTGAAGGCTACGCTAACCGTGCATTGTGCGTGGGTTGCAAGAGTTGACGCACAGGTATTGGTTGCCAGAGCGAAGTCTCCGCTGGCGGAGATGGCAATCTTGCTCAAAGTCGTGCTCAAGTTATTAGTCAGCGTGATGGTTTGTGGCGCGCTGGTTGTGCCTACACTCTGCGCCGCAAATGTCAGGCTTACGGGCGAGAACGTCACGGGCAGAACGGCCGATCCGGTGACGTTCAGAATCTGTTGATTGACGCTGGCGTTGTCGGAGACGGTAATCGTTCCCTTGATGGTGCCAAGATAAGTCGGCGTGAAAGTTACGTTCATAGTGCAGGTGGCATTCTTGGCTAACACTGTGCCGGCTTTACAAGGAGTGGTTCCGGTGCCCGCCGCGGTGTAGTTGCCGCTACCAGCTATCCCAGAAATCGTCACCGAACTCGCGCTTGTATTGGTCACGGTAACGGTTTGGGCTGGACTAGCCGTGTTGAATGCCTGGCTGGCAAAGGTCAGCGACGCCGGATTGAACTTCAGCGGTGCGGTAGACCCTCCGGTGCCAGTGCCTGAGAGCGCGACTTCCTGTTGGCGGACTATGGTGCTGTCGGAGACGGTGACTGCTCCGTTGATGCTGCCGTTTGCGGTGGGAGTAAAGGTCACTGACAAGGTACAACTTGCTCCGGCGGCAAGGCTGGAGCTACACGGGGCCGTGCCGCTTCCAACCGCTGCGTAGTTCCCGCTGGCAGCGAACGTGAAGTTCAGAGCGGTCTTTTCGTTATTCGTAACGGTGGCGGTCTTCGCAGGAGAAGTTGAGCCTACGGCGATGTTGCCGAATGCCAGGCTGGTCGGGGACAAGGTGAGCGGAACTACTCCCGAACCACTTAGACTGACGATTTGTGGCGAATTGGGGGCATTGTCAATCACCGTGACTGCGCCGTTGATGGTTCCGACATTCGTCGGAGTGAACTTTACACTGACCGTACAACTGGATCCTGCGCTGAGCGAACCGTTGCAAGTGTTGGTTTGAGCAAAATCGCCGCTGCTCGAGATGGAGAGACTGGCAGACGAGCTGCCGGTGTTGGTGAGGGTCACGCTCTTGACGGCGCTGGTCGTTCCGGCAGCTTGGTTTGCAAACGTCAGGCTCGCGGGATTGGTCGTGATCGCGACTGTGGACTGATAAACAAAGAAAGGCAATGCGGCAGATACTGAACAACCGGTCCAGCCAGTTGGGAAGTTCTGTACGAAAATCTGGAATGCCGTCGGCGAAGCGATATCGTTTGCGGTAATCGTGACTTGCAGCGTAGTGGAATTCACGAATGTGGAACTGCGGAAGGTATTGTTCACCCAGACTTGGGTGCCGGAAGTGAAGCCGGCGCCGGTGATGGTGAGTGTGAAATTACTACCGCCAGCCGCTGCTGATGGAGGAGACAGACTGATCATCGAGATCGGTGTGTCGGTGGTGTTGTAGTTCGCAAACACCAGCACTTCGTCAGTCATAGTGAGGTTTTGCGGGCTGCTCAGGCCGGTTAAGTCGTAGGACCACCCGGCGAAAGTCCATCCTGTGGCCGGAGTCTGGTCGAAGGTCAGAACTTGCCCGGTGGGATAGAAGCCATCGCCGGTAGGTGAGTTCGGAGTGATTGAAGCGGAGGCGGCGCCGCAAGGTAAGCCGAACTGCCAATTGTCCGCGGGCGCGAATTCCGGAGTCACGGTCGCAATGTAGCTGGTGCTGTTGGCGGGAAGCGTGATGGTGTGCGACTGCGCTCCACCGTCGCTCCAACTGTCGAAGGCATAACGGCTATTAATGCTGAAAGGATATTCGAGAGCATCGATGTTCAGCAGGTGCTGGCTGCCTGCGGTCCAGGTGGGATCGTAGAACGAAGAGAAATTCCTGGGCGTGTAAGTGAAGCCGTTGAAGTTCTGCGTGGGATCGACATAGGCGTACTCGTTGGAGCTGAATGTTTCCGGCGTGAGGTCGACGGTATAGATTGGCGTGTTGGAGAATTCCGCAGTTGTATTCACCGGATTGCCGGTGTCAGGGACGTAGAACGTCTTGGGATTTGAACCCAGTCCGCCGGGCAGCCAGAACGGCCCGTTATTGAATTCATAAAAGTTCCAGCCGCTGGTAGGAGTCGCGGTGAGTGTGGCTTGCTGCCGGGCGACGAAATAAAGACCGGAAGCTCCAGGATAACTTTGCGGTTGGGGCGAAACCCCGACGCTTCCCGAGCCAGTGGGATAAACGGCTGCTGTGTAAGGAACTAGCTGAATGAAGTTCGCAGTGTAGGTGGCAGCTTGCGGAGAACTGGCTGGGAAGGGAACATCGCCATTTCCGGGAGTCACGGTAATGGTGTGGCTTTGGGCCGTGCTGTCGTTCCAGCGCCCGTAGGTGTAGTAGAAAGTCGCCGGAGTGTTGCTGTTCTGGATAAGGCCGGTCAACGTCTGGACGTTGGTTTGAACGGCAAGGGTGTGCGTCGAATTCAAAGACCAGGTGAATGCCTGCGGTGTGGTTGCCGGATTTCCGTCAACCATGACCTGCAAGCCGGGCGGATTGGAAGTCACCGTGATCTGCGTGGGCGGAGCTCCGTATAGACGTTGGATGCCTTCCTTGTCTCCGGCAGAGTAGTCAACGGTTTGCGGCACGGGGATTCCGTCAAAGCTGCCCAGCGGCATTCCGTCGGGAATGGTTTCGATGCCGGGGCCGCCGTTACGAATGAAGGAAAAGGCTGGATACTCCATCAGCGACGCGTAGTCGTACAGCGTGAGGTTCTGAACATCGTCCTGAATAATGTCGAAGTTGAAACGCGATCCCTTAATAATGTTCTGATAGTTCAAAGTGACATACGTATCGCGGTCAGAGCGCGACTGCTCGTGCCAGAGGCCGATGACGTGTCCCATCTCGTGCAAGATGGTGCCTTCGGCGCAAAGAAACGATCCCGTCATCGGCTGGGCGGGAATGCCCTCGTAACCTTCGGATGCCTCACAACTGCCGCTGAAGTCGTCGCCACTTAGATCAATATCAACATAATTCGGGCCTTGCGGGTTCTGCGGATTCCACTGCACCCACTGAATCACATTCGGAAAGTCGGAGTTGAACTGTGCGATCGCGGCGTTGATGGTCGGCGTGGCTTGAGGATCGGAGTTTGCGTCGATGATGTAGTACACCGTGGCAACCCCGTTGACTTTGGGCCATAGATATTGCGAATAGGCGATGGTCATCGAAGGGCCCCGTCCGTTGTCCGTCTTCGCGGCCGAAACTGCGGCTTGACTCATGATCGGGGCAACGTGATCCACAATTATGTCGCCTTGGTAGACGGGTTTTCCATTCACGATGGAGTACGTGATCGGACGCCCGCGCCAAATGCCAGTGTGGATTGCCGGAACCGACGAAGTCTGGGCCGGAGCGAGGTATGGGAAGAGCAGCAAAACGGCGAGTGAGCAGGCTGCGAGCTTGGGCACAGAACCCCCTTGGGAATCAGCGTGTCTGGGACACAACTGGACGATGCGGGGGATGCACCGAGTTTGGCGGTTGATTGGCCCGGTGTCAAGCTGCAAAAAGTTGCATGCCGGTACAAGGTTTCGAGGGGAAATGGGGCTATGCTAACCTGTGATTGACGTCCCGCAGCCGGGATGGCGGAACTGGCAGACGCAGCGGACTCAAAATCCCTTTTAGCCAAACGCAAGTTTCTGCACCACGACGCACAACGTCGCCAGAACCCAGTATTAACGCTGCCTTCGTCGTCTGCTGCATTGCAGATTGACGTACCAAGTCGCACCCAAAACCAAACCCAACTGACACCAGAACTGACACCAGGATTCACCGGGTGACAAAGTTGTCCCGGCGTCCGACCTTGATCCTACAAGCGCCATGCAGTCGTTGCTGAAATGAATTTCGGGGCTTATCGGGGCTTATTCGACGCACGAGCGATCAACACGTCCAATCTCGAAAGCAAAATCTTAAGGATGGGAGACTGGTTGGACTTTTTGTAGCCGAGGACCAGCTCGACTGTCGGCGCGGCTCCCTTGAGAGGACGACTTGTGATCGACGAAGGAAGAAAATTCTGTGCATAAGCAGGTAACAGCCCTAAGCCGCCCGTCGACGCGATTAAGGACATCCCCATGGTGACATGGTCCGCCACGTGAGCTGGCGTGATTTTGACTTCGGACCGCTTCAGGTAATTGTCGATCACCCCACGCAGCACCGGCGCCGTGTGCGGCACGGTGACGAAATGTCTCGCCTGCAAGATCCTGAGGACGCTGGCAAGCGCTGGTGCGCACGTCCTGGTTCACTACGGTCGCTCCGCGCGGGAAGCGGAATCTCTCGTCTCCCAAATCCAGACGGAAGGCGGACTCGCAAATGCAATCTCGGCGGATCTAGGAACTCCGAACGGTGCTGCGCTGCTGGCCCAACAGGCGCGCTCCACGGTAGGTGCGGATGGCAGGTTGTATAGCACGACACACAATGGCGGCATCAATCAAGCTGGAGTAGTGTTCGCGATTAGCCGGAGAGGAGACGAATCGGTGATCTACTCTTTTCTCGCCGGCGATGACGGCGCCAATACCTGGGCTGGGTTAGCCCGAGATCCTGCTGGAAACTTTTATGGCGTGACGTTGGCCGGAGGGGATTCAATGCGAACTGCGGCGGAGCATTCGGGTGCGGCGTAGTCTACGAAGTGAGTGCAAATGGGAGCGAAACAGTTCTTTACCGCTTCCAGGGTCTGGATGACGGCAACTGGCCTTATGGAGGCCTGATCCGTGACCAAGAGGGCAATCTCTACGGGACAAGCCAGGCAGGCACTGGGGGTTGGGGCACGGTGTTCAAGCTCGACCCTTTGGGCAATTTCACTGTGCTGCACACCTTCACTGGAGGTGCCGGGGGCGGAAGCCCGACTGCGACATTAATACGAGATGCAACTGGCACGTTCTATGGAACGACCTTTTTTGGTGGAGGAACCAACTGTCCTGGAAATAACGGTTGTGGAACGGTGTTTGCGCTGACGAAGTCGGGGCAGTTCAAGGTTCTGCATAGCTTCAACGGCACGGACGGATTTTGGCCCTCGGCTGCGCTGACCCTCTCGCCATCAAAGGAGCTTTACGGGACAACGAATGGCGGCGGTGCTCATAACTCGGGGGTAGTTTTCAAGATCACACGTTAAATCAGCGGGAGTTAGGACCAGCACGAGAATACGAAACAGCCTTTTCTACGTGTGTCTTTCTGGTGCAACCAGATGCGTGGCTTTGCACCTTACCGATGATTGATGCAATCAGGATTACGCCAACTATCTCGCATCCCTCAGTCGTTGTCCCACCGCTCCTTGGAGGCGGGCCGAATTGAAAATGATTCAGGCGCTCTGCTCACTGTTGCTGGTCACCGTTGTCGTCGCCCAAAGCCGTGCCCTGGGAGCCCGCGTGCTGATTGGCACCTGGCGAGTGGGCGGTTGGGCACATGGACTCGAAAACCTCGCGGAAGAGGATTTAGCCGAGTGTTTCAACGAATTTTGCCCCGTGGGACAAACCTAAGGAGGTTCCCAGGAATGCCGGCTGCGGCGACTCTGGGTGTTTGGTCGGCAACCGCGAAGTTACCGGTCAGTTGACGTAACATCGCCATTGCACTCATTGACCCCTTCAAAAAGGGGTTTTGAGTGCTAACGCCCATTACAGCAGTTGACTTCCCACTGGCCATCACTGTGACGACGGTCGAGAGTTGACTGTCTAACCGTGCAAATGGCTTCTGGCCTCTAGGGCAGGCGGGGTCAGACGATTCTGTTACGTCACCTTTCTTTTCCACTCCGCGGCCTTGTCGGATTTGCCCCACGCCCGATAGAGCTGGACGAGCCATTGATGCGCCAGTTCCAGGTGATAGAGGTCAGGCACATCGATCCGGTCTTTGCGGGCGAGCATCCCCTGGTAGCCTTCGAGGAGCAGCGGCTCAGCTTCGGAGTATTTCTTTTCTCCCGCGAAGCTCTCGCCCAAAAGGCTGGCATCTTGGAATCGTTGCCAACTATCCGGCTGGATTTTATTCTCCACCTCCAGCGCCTCGCGCGCCACGGGCTCGCTTTCGGTGAACTGGCCCCGCGACAAATACGCGAGGGCGAGATCGGCCTCGGAGGCCATCGTGTCCGGACTTTCCGGGCCCAGGACGCGCCGCCGTGCGGCCAGAGCCTGCTTGGCGTAATTTTCCGCCAGATCGTATCTGCCCTGCCGTTGATACATTTGCCCCAGGTCCGCTAGTACGAACAGGGTATCGGGATGCTCGGGAGGCAGAACCCGACGCTCGATTTCGAGGGTTCGGCTAAGCAGTGCCTCAGCCTCCGTGTGCTTGCCTTCGTACCAGTAGGCGTCTGCCAAACTTTCCATCGAAATCAGCGTATCGGGATGCTCAGGACCCAGCACCCTGCGCCGAATCTCAAGCACCTGATTGTGGAGCGCCTCGGCCTCCGCGTATTTGCCTTCTCCCAAATAGACGTTTGCCAGATTGAACATAGAGCGCAGCGTATCGGGATGCTCGGGGCCCAGCACGCGCCGTCGCAAATCCAGCGCCTGGGTGAAAAGCGCTTCAGCCTGCGCATACTTGCCCTCTCCCAAATAGACGTTTGCCAGATTGTTCGTGGACCAGAGCGTCTCAGGATGCTCGGGACCCAGCACGCGCCGCCGGATCTCAAGAGTTTGGCTCGCCAGCGCCTCAGCCTTCGCATACTTCCCTTGGATCCAGTAGGCGTTGGCGAGATTGCCCATGGACCAGAGCGTATCGGGATGCTCGGGACCCAATACCCGGCGCTCGATCTGCAGCGTTTGGTCGTCGAGCGCCTCGGCCTGCGGGTACTTGCCCTCGTACCAGTAGACATGGGCCAGATTGTTCATGGAAACCAACGTATCGGGATGCTCGGAACCTAGTACCCGGCGCCGGATCTCAAGCGCCTGACTATAGAGCGCCTCGGCCTGTGGGTACTTGCCCTCATCCGAGTAGACCCAGGCCAGATTATTCATGGAAACCAGCGTATCGGGATGCTCGGGACCCAATACCCGGCGCTCGATCTGCAGTGTTTGGTCGTCGAGCGCCTCGGCCTGCGGGTACTTGCCCTCGCGCCAGTAGACGTTGGCTAGATTGTTCATGCAACGCAGCGTATCGGGATGCTCGGGGCCCAACACTCGCCGTCGCAAATCCAGCGCCGCCTCGAGCTGTTCCGTTGCCTCTGGATAGAGTCCCAGGCCTGTGTACGCCATACCCATGGTGTTCCGAATCGCTGCCTCGACTTGCGGTTCCTTTCCGAACTTACCCTTGATTCGCTGCGCCGCCCGGTCCAGGGCCGTGCGCACCTTCAGGTCCGGATCGGGCTTAGTCTTCGGCCCCGATTGCTTAGCGGCGCTGGCTTGTGCCAGCACATCGTTCTGCAGGAAGTCGTTGACCGCCTGAGCTACGGCCGCTTCGCGGTTGGCGCGAATGCTCTGGCGGACGCTGATGACCGAGGCCGCAATCAGCACCAGCGCGAATGCCAACGCCGTTGCCAAGGCAACGCGGTAGCGGCGCGCGAACTTGTGCGCGCGATAAGCCAGCGAAGGTGGAACGGCCAGCACCGGCTCGTTATTCAGATAACGCCTGATGTCGGCCGCGAATTCGGAAGCGGAGGCATAGCGTCGCGAGCGCTCCTTTTCCAGAGCCTTCAAGGCAATCGCGTCCAGTTCTCCCCGCAGTTGCCGGGCCAGCGCCAGCGGTTCAGTCTGGCGTTGGCTGGCCACCTCGGTGCATGTGGCACGATCCTGAATGCTGATTCTTGTGCTCGGCTTCGGCGGTTCATCTTCCCGCAGCCTCCGCAGAAGTTCCTCGAGTCCCAGTTTCCCGAGATCGAGCGGTTGTGTGCCCGCCAGCAACTCGTAGAAGATTACGCCGAGCGAATAAACGTCGGTGCGGGTGTCGATGTCTTCTCCCGATGAACGGGCCTGCTCCGGGCTTATGTATCCCGGGGTTCCGACCATCCCTCCCGCGCGCGTGAACATCGTTTCTGGGCCTAGGCTCTGGCTGAGCGCCTTGGCCACTCCGAAATCGATGATCTTCGGTGCCGCTTTGCCGTCCACTTCCGTGACGAGAATGTTCGACGGTTTCAGATCCCGGTGGATGATGGCTTTCTGATGGGCGTGCTGCACTCCGTCGCAAACTTGGGCGAACAGCTCCAGGCGTTCGCGTGTGCTCAGCCGGTGATTGTCACAGTAGATGGTGATGGGCGCGCCAGCAACGTATTCCATCACGAAATACGGCGCGCCGGTATGTGTAGCGTCAGCGTCGAATACCTTGGCGATGGCAGGATGGTCCATCAAGGCGAGAGCCTGACGCTCGGACTTGAAGCGCGCAATGGTTTCCCGCGTGTTGAGCCCGGCCTTAATCAGCTTGAGGGCAACGCGGCGGCGAACCGGCTCTTTTTGCTCGGCCAGCCAGACTTCACCCATTCCGCCCTCGCCGAGCCTTCTCACCAGGTGGTATCGCCCGATGACTCTCTCGGTGGTATCGGTGGCGTCCAAGCTTGAGGTCGGCGAAAGCCCCGCGGCGGCGGGCGTCCCCTCTTTCGGAAGGTTGTCTTGAGGAGACATTTGGCGGGCCTCTCCTGGCCGAGATAATCGAGTGGCAGTATATACCGAATCGGGATGATTAGCCCCGCAACGAGGGAAGGTTCGTCGCACTCGGGTTTCACAACTCCAAACACGAGTAGTTCGCTTAAAATCGCCATTCCACTCATTGAAGTTCCGCCTTTCACCCGCAGCCGATGAAGACGCACCTTCAAAATCACTGCGACAGGCCCCATGAGGCACGAATTTTGGAATCGAGTTTGTCCCAACTTGCAGTAAACTTGCAATAGTTTCTGGTGAGATTCGTCCGTAAGCTGCACAAAAGAATGGTAGGCGCGGCAGGAATTGAACCTGCAACCTTCGGATTAGAAATCGGTTGCTAGGCAGGTGCGCTCGATAGTTTTCAACAGTATAGGATCATGCTAGAGGCCCTGAAGTGGGTAGAAGCGCTCTCAAGTGGTCGGAACTTGCAAATGAAAACTTGCAATGAATAAGGACGTGCTCGGGGGATCTCCGGCTTGCCGACTACTCGGGAGTTGTTCCCGTTTGCTACTCCTGGATCCTGCGAAAAGGAAATGTAGCTGCCGGACTCCTCTGCCGATCGCCCTCCATTACGTATGCAGCAAGGCAGCAGCCCGATATCGTCACGACAACTTCTTCTTGGCAAAAGGAACTGCATACGCGGCCGCAGGATTGTGCGAAATTGCCGTCGAAGCGTTGCGATAATACTCCAACGCTTTGTCCTTCTCGCCAAGTTTTTCGTAGGTCTGGCCGATCATGCACTGGATGAACGGATCGTTCTGGTTCGCTTGATTCAGTTCCTCAAGCGCCCCTTTGTAGTCTCCCGCATAAAACGCGACATAGCCTTTCAGGGAAGGAAAGAACGGAGCTTGCTCAGGAATCGCGCCTTTGTCGAGGATAGCCTTTGCCGCAGCAATGTGCTTTTGTGCCTCCGCTTGGTCGCCGCGTCGAGCAGCGATGCGAGCTTGCGCGTGCTCCCAACGGAAATTCCATAGGTCTTGTCGAGCGGGTTTAATGTCGGGTTCCTTCAGTCCTGTGTCGTGGCCAATCTGATACCACTTGTAAGCGGCATCCAAGTCACCGGAATCGAGGCAGGCGCGTGCCGTCTCGTCCGCAGTCTCTCCTTGCTGAAAGAAGTTCTTCGCGCTGCCGTGGAAATCGAAAACCTGTTGTTGGTACTCAACCGTCTTCTTGCAATTCCCCTCGAAGGCATATGAGATCGCCATCGCTCTCTGAGCGGACGCCTTGTTCTCGGGCGAGTCTGCCACGTTGATTGCCTTCGTGAAATACTTCCGAGCTTCCTCGCCGTTCCCCATCAAGTCAAGTACGCTCCCGGCGGCGATGTCGGCGGGAACCGAATTCGGCGAGGTCTGGAGAGTCTGGCGATATAGCGCCAACGCCTCTTGCATCTTTCCCTCGCGCATCAACTGTTGGCCTTGTTTGATGAACTCAGGTTGTTGCGGTTGGGCGGGCATTTGTGCGATTAACGGATTCACAGAACCGAGAATGACAAGCAACGCCGAGGTAATCGCGCCGATGGTCAGTTTCATGGCCTGATTATAAATCGCTACGAGGCGTAGCATCTGCATATGAGCGGAATACTTCCAGAATGTCCCAACTCCAGAAGATGATGGTGATCACAAAGAAAATGACAATGACGATGATGATGACGACGATGACGAAGGCTATTCGGAGTGAGCATGTTCAGTGGATACTAAGCCTGCTTCTTTTTCAGACGCCACAAGATAGTAAGCGGGTCGCGACCTGGTCCCGGTGTAATGAGTCCGCGCCGTTCCATCGCCTTGATAGTATTGCGACCGGCAGACAGAGGGCGTATTTCTTCGTTATCTTTCAACCGCCGCAGGACTGGATTGCCGCCGAGTGAATCAGTTTCAAGCTGGTATCCATCGTCGATGTGCGAAAGTAGGTCTTCTTCGACCTCAGTGAGTTTCGGTAGGACATTAGCAAGTTTCTTCTTCGCCATGGTTAGCTCGTCGGATTCGATGGCTTGCAAGTAGTGAGGTCGTCCACTCCTGCGTCACTTTCACACGCAGCCAACTTCGTTGAATCGAGTGCAGGGAAAGAGTACGATGCGCGAGGAGAATTCTTGTGGGTTGCCTCTTCCTCGTTATCTTTCTAGCATTTCCTCGAATCGCACTCGCATTGTTGTTCTTTTACTCGAATTATTTAGAACGAGCGTACCACGGCCTTTTACTGCTCTTGTTGGGATTTCTGTTCTTACCCTTAACCACGTTAGTGTATGCGTGGATGGCGAATACACGCCAGCCTATAGCAGGCGTTAATCTGCTGATTCTGATTGTCACCGTTGTGATTGACCTCGGCGGACTTGGTGGTGGGGAATATCATCGACGGAGACGGTGACCAGTTTGGGTAACTAAGAATACGCTGAGACGATCCATCATTGTTTCCAAGTGCGGGGAGAGGCAGCACCGAAAGCAGAATAGATAGTTGTGATCCGAGCAAGCCTAGCCCTCGATTGCGCCTAGCCGGAGTGTCGGCGACTCGGTTCGGCAGCAAACCCCGTACCTCTGCCAAAGCCGAAACCAGGGGCTGTGCGCGAGCATCTCGTCGTGCCTTCGATTCGCCGCCCAGAGCTCACTCGCACTCAGCGGTCTGGTGTCCGGCGCGGCGAAGATGCGCTCTAGCGATTCGATTTCGGCAATGGTCTGTTCAGCGTCCATCCGTCCCAATATCTAACAGAACAGGGCAGAGGTCAATCAGGAGGTGCATCTCCAAAGACGTGATGGCGGCAATTCGTCAAATTGCGACGACCATGCGCCCCGCCTTTCACCGGGTGTTCGACCACGCTCATGGGCGATGTTCGTCCTGAACGGCTCGGAGCCGTCTGAAAGCTTAACCGTGAACTCCCGATTCTCGATAGAGCGCAGTTCCAGGATGCTGCTGGTTCGCACGATTCGGGAACGATGGATGCGCAGAAACTTTGCCGGATCGAGCCTCTGTTCCAGCGACGCCATGGTCTCGCGTAACAAGTCCCCGTGTCCCGACCTCGATAACCATTTGCATTACGAGAGACCGCTGGCACTATGAAAGTCTGTTTGCCAAGACCATGAGGCGTACCATTTGGGCATGAGGAGACTACGTCCAGAATACCTCGACTCAGACGCTTCTGATCAGTCGTTAGCTGCCGAGATCCTCCTTCGACAAGAGCCGTCTGAGGAAGAAGAGGAAGACGAAGACGAAGGCGACGACAAAGAAGGTGACGATGATAACAACGAAGGCTATTCTGAGTGAGTATGCCTTAACCACAATCTAGAGTAAGCTCTAAGATGTCCGATTGGAACTGGTTTGGGGGTGATGAGTTTGGCAGAAGTTCGATTGCAAGAAGGCGAGTCAATAGAAAATGCCCTTCGTCGCTTCAAGCGCAAGGTTCAGACAGAAGACATCATTAAGGAAGTGAAACGCCACTCCTACTATCTGAAGCCGGGCGAGAAGCGCCGAGTGAAACAAGCTCTGGCGCAAAAGCGTGCCCGAAAAAAATTCCGTAAGGACTCAGAGTAAGCTGCAAGGTTTGGCCGCTGCTGCCAATCCGCATCGGCTAAGTACCCATTCTCGTAGTGATCGTGATGGGGATCCTGCATCGTGACAGGGAAGGATATTCTCATCGCGGCCTTTGGGAACGAGGTGTTAAGCAGGTCCTATCTGGGCAAGTTCTTGAGGCTTCGCCTTAGCTACCTGAGAGTCCTCTGCAAGTCCCGGGATTTACTGCCGTACCAGGAACGCAAGCCGAGGAAACATAAATCGTCCAGTTGCGTCATCCACCAGGTTCACTTGGCAAGTATAGAAACCGGGTTTGAACTGGGTTAGCGGCACATCCAACTGGAATAATGCGGCCTTGCGATCTTGTGCATTGAGTTCTTTCACCTCTTGCAGTGGACTTTCGTATACTTTCACCTTGCCCTGAAAGAAGGCAATGTTGGTCAGAAGCCGAATACCAGCGTCGTTTCCGGACTTGGACTGCCCAGCTCCGCTGCCGGCGTGTCCGGGATCGTACACCTCGTAGTAAAGGTAAAGATGCTGCCTGGCGGAGAAAACATGAGTCACGCTGGGAATGATCTCCGACCCGTCACGCACCAAAGGATTGCTACTGCTCCCCTTTTTCTTTGCGGTTTGGATTTGACTGGCCAGCACCACCGAACTCATCTTCATGGGCTGCGTCTTCAGGTCGGGGATGTCGATGTCGGTCTCGAACGACCCCATACGCCCGGTCTGGTTTTCACGCACAACAAATTTGAGATGGTACTTGCCGGCGATCAAGATGAATCCGCTGTCGTATTGAACATTCTTCCGTCGCACTTCCGCCGCCGCGTTCACGGTGAGCTTTACTGTATCGCGCATATCACCAACCTGCCGCTTATTGCTATCGAGCGCCAGACCGATCACGTCTAGCGTCGCTTTGTCCTGATTGCTGCTCGTGCTGAAAGGAATTTGAGACCCCGGAACCGCCAGCGAAATGGGGACAAAGAATTTGTTTTCGCCAATGCGAAAATACCCCGTGGCCAGATAAAGCGGCAGGTCAGTGGCTGGCAACTCGGAATTCAGCTCTTCCTCGAGCTGGCGATCGCGATCTTCCTTGGTGGAATGCTGGTAATCGGCAGGTGCATAATATCCACGGCGGTAATCAATTCTTACACTAGGCCGATTCACGCTCACGGTGATGCGCCGGTATCGTCCATCGCGCGCTGGATTAGTACTGTGGTACCCGAGAACATAGTAGGTCGACGTGTCCTCCTGCACGCCTTTGAACACTTTACTGAAGTCATTGGAGTCGAGGAAAGCACGGCCACCGGTGTCAGCCGCCAGCGTTACCAGAGTCTCTTGCGTGGTGAAATTGGAGTTCAACGCGTTCAGCGTCGCCTGTCCGGAGTACGGCGACGTTCCGCGCAGACTGGCATTCTGCGCTTCTCCCCCGGCCACCAGGGCCTGCAAGCCACGAATGTCCATAGTGTAAAAGGCGATATTGGCCCGGACTGCGGCGTTAGTCGCGGCCCGCAGTTCGGATTGATTCTCAATACCGGTCCGATCGATGCCGCTGGAAAAATAAATGAGCGACTTCTTCTGCTGCACGTGGGAAAGCCTCTCCGCCACCGATCGCAGCGCCTCCAGCCGGCGGTCGGTGTTGAAGATGTTGTATTCAGTATCGTCGGCAGTGAATGATCCCCCGGTGTCGGGTGTACCCTCGGTGGTCCCGGTCGATCCCTCCTCGAAACCCTGCCCCGCGCCGGCGTTAAACGACTGCAGAACTTTTTTCAGTGCGGAGCGGTCGGAAGTGAAGTCCTGGTTTACCTGCAAAGAGCTTCCCAGCGAGACAATCGAAACCAGGTCGGCGGGGGCCATCTGCTTGTCGACATAATTCTCGGCGGCGGTAGCGGAGCGATCGATTTCGTCGGGCTCCATCCCCGAGAGATCGAAAAACAGAACAATCAGGCGGCGATCCTTGAACTCGACGGCTGCCGCGGGCTGCGCCACTGCGGAGTTCGGCGGTGGCCCCGATGGCGAAGCCTCTAGCGGCTTCGCTTGGGCCACGACGAGTGCGGGAACTGCGTCGGTATTCTCAAGATCAAATGAAACGACTTTCTGGACCTTACCGTCCTCTTTAATCTGAAAGTCCTCTGGCTTCAGGCCGGAAACAAACTTGCCAGACTTGTCACGCACCGTGATATTCACCAACACCAGTTCGCTCTCGGTGTGGAAGGTGTAGTCCGTCTGCGACGGCAGATAGGAAGATAGCAACACAACTGTCAGTAGCAGGGCCTGGAGCCGGGCTGTCTTTGTTCGACGAATTAGGTTGGGCGGATTCATGGTGTCGATTAGAAGCGAAATCTTGCCGTCATCTGTATGGCCCGCATCGTGCCTACAGCGGTAACTCTACCGAAAGTTGGAGAATTCACCTGTGTATCAATGCTCGCAAACTGTGGAGTGTTGAAGACATTGGTTGCCTGCGCACGAAATTCCAACACACGGGATTCCTTCAAGGGAAAGAGCTTGGTGAATGCCATATCGAAAACCCGAGTCGGGGGACCAATAATGCTGTTGCGCCGCGCGTTGCCGAACTGCCCTGGCGGAGGCGCAACGTATGCGGCCGTATTGAACCACTCCGCGATCGAAGGATTGGAAATGCTGATCGATTCTCCGGGGACGAGATCCGGCCTCAACGTGCCATTCGTACCCCGCTGTACGTCAGAAAAATCGCCGAGGAGCCGAGGCGTAAACGGGAGTCCCGAGGCGATGGTCCAGTCGCCGCTCCACTGCCAATCGCCCAACACAGCGCGCTGCACGCTGTTTCCGGTCAGCCAGCGCTTGTCGTGGCCGAAAGGCAATTCCCACAAATAGTCCGCGGTAAATTTATGCGTCTGATTGAAGCTGGAGAGCCCGCGTTCCGCGGAAAGATCGAACGCGTTCTGCGCGACGTTGTTGGCCCCAGCGCTCGAAGACCCGCTGCTGGATCCCGATCCGGCGGCGGTGCCTCCAGCCCCGAGACCACTCGATCCCGATCCCGAAGTCGCTCCTGCTCCAATGGTCGATGCATCGTCTATCGACTTGGAAAATGTATAAGTGCCGCCGATCGCAAATCCGTGTGCCAGTCTTTTGCGTAGTCGCACTGATCCTGCGTTGGCCTCCGAGTCGCCTACCGAGTTTTCGAAATTGAATGCCTGCACACCCGGAATGCGTATGCCGGTCGCGGTGCGATTCGGCGCTTCCAGGATATCGAGATCCGTTCCCTTGGTTCCCGTGTAGTCGATATTAAGCAGCACGGTGGGCCTGATCTGCTGCTGAATATCCAGGTTCCTGATTTGAACATAGCCCAAGCGGTAGTTGGGATTCACGGAGTAGTTGTTGGTAATTCCTGCGGATTGAGCAACTGGGAACCCATTCTGCAGCGTGAGTTGTCCAGGGTTGGTTTGCACATTGGTCTCGGTAAACGAAAACGGAGGCTGGAACGCGAGTTGCTGAACGATGCCCTGATAAGCTCCAGTGTTGTAGTTGATGCCATAGCCGGCTCGTACCACGGTCTTGGAGAACGGTTTCCAGGCCAAACCAAGGCGCGGCGCAAAGTTGTTGCGGTCGGGGCGCACCAGGGTAGCGGGAAAGCCCGCCTGGCCGGATAATACAACCGCTACGGTTGGAGTTCCGCCGGTGAGGCTTAACACCCCGGGCGACAGATCAAGATTCACGATGCGGTTGTTGATTTCTGTGTAGGGTGAGACATACTCGTAACGCACGCCCAGATTGAGCGTCAGATTACCACGCAACTTCCATTCGTCCTGCGCGTACAGGTCCCAGGAGTTTCCGCGGAAATGATAGTTATTCTCGCCAAACTGAGCCGCGGTTTGCTGCGGCAAACCGAGTAAGAAGTCGGCAAAATCAAAACCCGTCCCTGCCGCGGCTTGACCACCCACGAGCTCCGATGTATTCAGCCCGGTAAAAATGAAGCTGCCGCGGGCGTTGCTGTCGGTCTCCGTGTTGAGTTGAATCCGCCGGAAATCTCCGCCCCACCGCCACGTGTGTTTCCCATGGTTCCAGATCATATTGTCGGAGTAAGTGAAAGTCTGATTGCGCAGCAGCGCCGGATTGGTGTCCTGCAACCCCCCAAAATTAGTGAACGAAAGAGTCGGCAAACCGAAATCGAAAGGATTCTGCGAGACACCTCCGATTCCCAGATTTCCGGTAATGTCATTTACGAATGCGTAGAGGTTCTGTGTACGGGTACGGCTCCGGTTGAAATCGAAGCGCGCAACGTTAGTCAGCTTGCCAAAGCTGCGAGTGTAGGAAACCGGCACATCGAAACTGCGGACATCCGTGTGTCCGCCGACGCTGGGAAAAGGATTGGTCAGCTCTGCGCTTGATCCATGGTAATGGAAGCCGATGCTGAGACTGTTCTGCGGGCCTCTGCGCCCACCTTGGCGCCGGCCACGCAATGCCGCGCCGAAGCTGTGGTTTATGCGAATATTCAGATCGTCGCTGCTGCTCTCAGCTGAGGTAATGAAATGGAAGTTCTGCGAGGTCCCCGGCAAGTTTGGCAGGGGAATGAATTGCAGTAATCCGGCAGCGGCAGGATTAATCTGCGTAATCGTATTGTTCTGGAATTGAGCGTTCGTAGCGGGATCGAAAATCTGCACCAGCCTTCCGGCATCTGGACCGGATGTGTATTTGGTTCGAGAAAAGTTGCCCTCGCGCTCAAGCATAGTGGGCACCGTGGAGAACTGATCGAAGGGATTCTCGCCGCGTTTTCCGTTGTAGTTTATGAAGAAGAAAGTTTTGTCGCCGCCATGATAGATCTTGGGAATATTCAGCGGTCCGCCAATCGATCCACCAAAACTGTTTTGTTCGTAGCCCGGCTTAATCACCGGTTGGCCGGTTAGGGAGAAGGGAGCAGCATTGAGGGCGGAGTCTCCAATCCCATAATAGATCGAACCGTGCGGACGGTTGACGTCAAAACCTCGTCTGCCGAAACCGCCGCCACCGCCGACGCCTCCGCCGCCAAATCCGCCGGGGCCGCCAAACCCTCCACCACCCCCAAATCCACCTCCCTGCGGGCGGGCATCGTTGAATCGTTGTTGCATTTCGGTACTGCTCATCCCGGCAAACGGGCTGGAGTTGTTTCCGGACACAGCGACAGACTCGGTGGCGCTGTCGGGTGCGATCCCCGGCACTGGCATACCCTGCGGCACGATGTCGCTTGCGGCATTGCCATTCGATTCCTGGCCTTCAGCGCTCTGTGACAGGCTAAGGCTCTGGAATCCCCGGCCCGTACCGGTGGTTGCAGCCTGCGACGGCGCTGTTTGACTTAGCGGTTCGGTCGTCGTCTTGGGTACACGGGAAAGTAGGATGAGCTCGAGATTAGCCTCGACGTTATTCGAGGTTGCGTTGACCACTACTTCCTTCGTGACTGGAGCAAAAGCTGCCATTAGGGCGCGAACCACGTAGCGCCCGCTGGAAGTGAGTTGCATCGAGTAGCTGCCATCGACATCTGTCGAGGTCGTTACCTTTTGACCGGTCAGAGAATTCGCCGCAGTGACCGTCACGCCGGGAACCGGCATGTTCCCGGATTTCACGAACCCGTGGATGGATCGACCCTGCACTTGAGCGGATGACCAGCTCCCCGCACACACAGCCACCACGATGGGCAAGCTCCGATAAAGTGTTTGAAGACCTCGCCAAGGCCAAGCTCTGCGACCGAACTGCATGCTCATGAACGATTTCCGACGTGCCCATGAGATCATCTTCCCGACCTGGCCGACATTGGTCGTCAAACGTCACCGTGGTTCAGGGGGTGCATTCTCGCGCCGCGTTCCGGAATTGGGCTCCCCAAAATTCAGGACGGTAGGCACGAAGACGCCGTTCTTAAGCTCGCCACGGCCATACACGTGGTCGCCGGCCTTGAAGTCGGCGAGTGTAACGCTTTCACCGGCTTTGCGGAAAGAAGTATTTTCGTCAACAGAGATGATTTGGGTGGCGCCATCCTGGCGTTGAATAGTCAACTGCGTTCCATTGATTGATTTAATCTCGCCCATGATGAAGCGCTTGCTCGGGCCTTCGCGGAAATTGTCTGGAGATCCTCCGCCAGTGCGGACGCCCACCATCTCTGCTTGCCAGGAGTTGTCGCCGCTTCTTTCGCCGCGCACGAACACCATGTCGCCCACCTTAAGGTCGCTGAGCTTCGCAGGTTCCCGGTCTTTGCGATACTGCGTTTTGCCGTTCAGGGCCACTTGCGCCGACTGGCCATCCTGGGTCTTGATGGTGAGTGTGTTGGCGCCGATTGCGGTAACGGTTCCCGCTACCCCTGGGTGGCGACGACCATCACGGGGAGCATTTTGAGATGCAACCGGACTTTGATCTTCAGGCGTGGGATTCGTTGGGTTGGTTTGTCCAACGCAGAACGCTGAACAACAAAGGCAGATCACTATGAGAGTTGACTTCATGCCAATTCCGCCACGCTAAATTTTCCCACGTTCGAACACGACGGAACAGCGCAAAACCACAGTAGCTGAGGCGCTTCCACCGTTACTGCTCTGCATAATATCCATCTCTTGTCTGAACAACTAAGTCCTTCTGCGTCGTCTTAAGAAGGATCTTGCGATACGCCGCTCCAGCATCTGTCTTGTCCGGCGTGTAGCCTGCGCTGTACTGATTGCGCAACTCGTCCTCAATCGTGCTGTAGATCTGCTCGATCGGCTGCTTCTTTGAGACTTCAAACAGTCGAGCTCCCGTTTCCCGTGAAATCCGTTCGAGAATCTTCTTTCCGTCCGCCCGCTCTTCTTGAGGAAATCTTTGTCCTCCGCCGCCGTGTCGCCCCATTCCCCCGCCACCCATCCCGGGCATGCCGAAGCCTCCGCTGCTATTGTGTTCTTGCTCATCTTTGAACAGGATCGAGTAGACGAGTGTGTCGGCGCGCTGGGCGGACTCGATGGCAGTTACGATGCTTTCTTTGCTGCCTCTGTCGACTCCGTCAGAAAGCACGATGAGCGACTTACGGCCTTGCTGCTTTTTCATCAGTTCGTTGGATGCGAGGTAGACGGCATCGTAGAGCAAGGTGCCACCGCCGTGCCGCTGCAGCCCGCCGGAATCCGGCGAATCACTGCCGCTGTTCGGGCTAAACTGCGACGTTTGTAGCAGCCCCAGCGCGGAATATAACTTGTCGCGGGAAGCGGTGAAATCCTGCAACAATTCCACCTCCCGGTCGAAATGAATCACGAACGCCATGTCCTTGTCTTGGTGCAGCATTTGATCCAGGAAGCTGTGGCTGGCACTGCGTTCCTGATCGAGAACGCGCCTTTGGCTCAGGCTGGTTCGTAAAGTAGCGAATGGTCTGTGGACGGCCATCCTCTTCTAATACGAAGTCATCCTTGGTCAAGTTGCGGACGATTTCGCCGTGCTTGTCCCGTACTGTGGCCAACAACGTGACCACCTTGACGCTGACAGACATCGTAGGCGCGGCGGGCTGCTCCTGACCATGCGCCGGTCGATTGGCCAGCAGCAGGAAGACGGCGATAGAGAGGCACAGGTGTGGTTGCCCCATCAACATTCTGGTCATCGAGAGCTTCCCGCGTCCTGAATGCCCATCTCGCTTCCAATCGCAATTTGTCTAGTCTGGAAATCGCTGAGCGCCTTATCAAGTTGTCCGACGACGCTGGCAATCTGCTTGCCGTCGCCCCCCGGGTGTCCGAGCCCCCGAGTTAGAGCCTTGCTCTGCTTCGTGACCTCGGAGTTCGCTTTCGCTAACTTCTTAGTGACTTCTTTCAACTGGGACTTCTGAATCTCGGAAAAGCTCTGCAAGAATCGCTCAGCGTCAGTTTGGGCTTCGTCCACCGCGCCGGTCACCGGATTAGCGTCGTGGAACAGGTCGGAGTTGCTTGCGCTTTCAGCAAGCTGCCGGAGGTCTTGAGCTTCCTTTCGGGCGGCTTGTGTGCTCTTGGTCAACCGCTGGAACTGAATCACCTGGTCTGGAGTGGCTTGTACTGCAATCGCCCGCTTGAAACCGTTTATTTCGTCACTATTGGATGCGCCTGCCGGAGGGGGGCCTGCGCTTGCGCCTTGCCCTCCTCGACGCTGGGCAAGGAGTACGTGGGGATTCGTTAGGAGGACAATTCCACAGACCAGCCATGCCAATCGATTCACGTTGTGAACTCCGACTTTATGGCAACCAGCGGAAACCCGGTCCCAGGTAAAGATACGTGAAAGAATGTAACAAATTCATAAACTTGGCAAGTACGCGTGTGTGTCTCGATACACACGTATACCACGGATTTCACTGCGCACTCAATTTTTGGGCTTGTGGGCAAGTGCCACGGCCCAAGCCTCTCCCCGCCCGGAATGTTAATCTGATCCGCGCCGACCGTCGAAGGTTCGAGAATTGCACGACAGCGGCAGGGATCAAGAACTTTCGCTGGCACGACTTGAGACACACGTTCGCCGGCAGACTGGTTATGAAGGGAGTCGACATTCGGACGGTGCAGGAACTGATGGGCCAAAACGATACAGATGACGCTCCGCTATCCGTTCACAAGGCGGACGCGCTAACGCCATCAGGGCCGACTTGGGAACTCCAGAAGGGGCAACGCTGCTGGCGAAGGAGGTTCGCACGATCGTCGGCGGGCGATTGGACGTACTCGTGCTCAACGCCGGTATCAGCAAGGCGGCGCGTCTCGCGGATTACACGATAGAGGATTTTGACAACCTCTTTGCGACGAACGTCCGAAGTCCGTTCTTCCTGGTGCAACAACTGCTGCCCATTCTAGGTGACGGCTCGAACATCATCGTGATCTCTTCGATCGGGGCCCACGCCGTAGTCGGCAAGCCCGGCCTGGACAACCCCTCGCTGCTTGCCTACTCCTCGACCAAAGGAGCACTAGAGACTTTAGTCAAAAACTGGGCCGCCATTCTTGGGCCCCGAGGCATTCGCGTGAATGCAGTCGCGCCCGGTGTGATCGACACTGATATGTCGAACTTCACAAAGACTGAGGCAGGCCGGGACACCGCGCTTGCGATGCAGGCATTGAAGCGGATCGGCAAACCGGAAGATGTTGCGAACGTCGTCGCTTTCCTGGCGTCAGACGCAGCCCGCTGGATCACGGGAGCCAGCATCCCGGTCGATGGCGGGTCGAAGCTCTGAAGGAACCGACGCCTTGCAGGCGTCAACTGCAATCGCTGGGATGAATGAAGAGGGTCAGCAGATGGCAAAAACAAGAATGGCAATGGCAAATGAGGCATTGAATCCAAAAACAATGCGCTCGTTCTGGAAGGCTTCGACACGCTGTTCTCAGACCGATAGACCGCCGCCGGGAGTTCCTCGAGTCGGAAAGTGGTTATACAGGGTCGGGTGACGCCTTAGTATTTGCCATATGGAACCCTAACCCGTCTGAGATTCCGGTTTCACCAAACCAATCAGCTCCTCGCGAACCCCATGTAGGATCTCTCGCGATAAGCTGGGATCGGACACAGCACGGGATAGATTGATCGCTCCGAGCAGAGCGCTCAGGATGAGCAGGGCACGCCTGCGCTTATCCGAGCGCCGGTTCGATGGAAGAAGGGCGCTGAAGAATGCCCGGCTCCGCTTCACCCGCGCCGTGTACAGGGCCCGCGCGGATTTGCTCCCCCGGGCCATGTCGCCTACTAACGCTCCCATCGCACAGCCGGTTCCCGGCGCATCGCGGTGTGCTTCCGTCAGGTAGTTCTGGAGAAGGTGCGCCATGTCGGCCGTATGCTCTTCCCAGACGTCAAGATCTTGGAATGCGGCCGCGAGCGCCTCCACGACCAGTTCATCGCGTGAACCGAAATGTTTGTAGAAACCGCCGACAGTAACACCTGCCTCCTTCATCACATCGGCAACGCCGATGCCTTCCAGACCGAGTTCGCGAAACCTCTTGGCAGCAACGTTCACGATCCGAGTGTGCGTCTCCGCCTTGTCACTCTTCGAATAACCCATCTGTCATCACCATCTCTTCCCGAGCCCGCATGGATCGCTCCAGTCAGGAAAGACCCCTAGAGTATCAGCGTACTCTTCATCGATTGGATGCAAACTGTCTCACCCTTGGTGCAAGAAGCTCATTGCCTCCATAAAGTAACGATAGAAGCGGCGTCAGAAATGAAGCAGCACCGAAATGTCCCGAAAAGATTTTACAAAATACTTTGCAACTTCTGGATTACGATCATACTCTACTGTAGCGAAAGCGCAGATCAACCTGTTCCAAGCACAGGAGAAGCAATGAGCAACTCATCCCCAGAACGAAATAAGGCAATCGTGCTCGAAGCATTCGAGACACTGTTTAACAAGCGTGACTATGCGGCGGCGGAACGCTTCTGGTCACCGAACTACATTCAGCACAGCGCACACATACCACCAGGTCGCGAAGGACTGTTCAATCTCGTCCGCTCAGTGCCGGAGACTTTGCATTATGAGAACCAGCTCATCATCGCAGAAGGCGATTACGTCATAGCGCATGGCCGCTTCACGGGGATGGGAAGGCCCGCCGCCTGGATCGCAGCCGACGTTGTCCGGTTCGAAGACGGTCTTCTCAAAGAGCATTGGGACGTTTTGCAGGACGAGGCGACCAAGGCCGATTCTGTGAGCGGCCTTCCCATGTTCGGCGACACATTCCCGAAGTGAGCGCCAAAGACAACGCAATCGCCGTGAAGGCGTTCGACACCCTTTTTACAGGCCGAAGGAGGCAGTAACTATGACGTCATCCGTTGTTTCGAATGAAATGTATGTGATTTTAGGAGCGAGCGGGAACACCGGCTCGATCATCGCCAATTCTCTGCTGTCAGCGGGCAAAAAGGTACGCGTCGTGGGACGCGACTCGGGGCGACTACAACGCTTTGTGGACAAAGGCGCTGCAAGCGTTCACGGCTGATCTGAGCGATGCGGCTGCGCTCACCAAAGCTTTCAGCGGTGCGCGCGCCGCATATTTGATGTTGCCGCCGGCGAAATCCCGGGAGGAGCAGGAGCGGGATAGCGACGGGATCGCGAAAGCCGTAAAAGAGTCCGGCCTGCGCTACGCGGTGCATTTGAGCAGCTACGGCGCGCAGGTTGCGGAAGGTGCCGGTCCAGTCTCGGGACTGCATTCTTCGGAACAAAAACTGAACGCGATCGACGGTTTAAACGTTCTGCACCTGCGCGCCGCGTATTTCATGGAGAACAATCTGGCGGCGATCGGCATGATTCATGGGATGGGAATCTTCGGAAATGCGCTGCGACCCGACCTGAAGATTCCCATGGCCGCGACGCGCGACGTTGGTGACTACGCCGCGCAGCGCCTCCTGCACCTGGATTTTTCCGGCAAACAAACGCGCGAACTGCTTGGGGAGCGCGACCTCTCGATGACGGAAGCTACCGCAGTGATTGCGCGCGGCATCGGCAAACCGGATCTGCGTTACGAGCAATTCCCGTATGACCAAGTGCAGCAGGCGTTGACGCAATTGGGTGTTCCGCCTAAGGGAGCTGCCATGTACATCGAGATGTACAAAGCCATCAACGCAGGAGTCCTCGTTCCGCTCGAGCCGCGTTCGCCGGAGAATACCACACCTACTTCGTTTGAACAATTTGTGCAGGATGTTTTTGCGCCTGCGTATCACGGGAAAGCTCAAAGCGCGTAGCCCGGAGTGGCACCGGTTGCGCCTGTTTGCAGGCGAGGGTTCTGGAGGAATCAATGACAACGATTAAGGCGATGCGGCTGGCTTCGGTGGTCACGGCAATCGATGTCCTAGTCGCCAGTGGTTTTCCATCGTGGGGGTTATCCGTCCGCAATACCTGGTCCCTGCCGAATCCGTTCCAACGCGGGCGTCGTTGATATTGGCGATGTACGCGGCGGCACGCACAATTCCTCTGGCTTTGTTCGCATTGTGGGCAATCTTCAAGCAGGCGGCGCCTGCGTTGGTGCTCCTGGGTGCGCTCGCCGGCGCCATGCAATTGCTGGATGCCGGAATCGGTCTGTTTGAGCATGATCTTGGCAAATGCGCTGGGCCGCTCTTTATCGCTGTCCTCCAATTCTTCGTCGTGTATCTGCTTCAAAGATCCGTGCGGATCACGCCGCAAACCAAACGCGCGGATAACTGCCGACGCGATCCAACACCTTTCAAGGAATTGATTCTTTGGTCCTGCGATGAACAATCAGGCTCATTAGAACTCAAGTTGCAGCCTGCCGTAAGAGATCTTCGATTTTCTTATCCAGATTCCGGGCAACCTCTAGCGCCTCGCGATTCTTATATGAAGCTAAGAAGCTCGCCATCCTGTCATATGACAAATGGACGCCATCGGCGCGCTCATCTACAAGCACGGTAACCGGCGCATAAGAACCTGCATCCGGAACATGCTTGACCATTTCCTTCATGATAAGGGGATTGCCAATGATGAAGCGAATCATTTGGGAGTTTATCGCGACCCGTCTCTTTCCTTATAATCGCGCCGTGGTCCAGTTCCATGAAGAGCATCAGGCCCGTCTTGCCCAACCCTTCGCGAACCATGCTTTCGAACTCTGAGAATGTCGGCGCAGCCGCTGTCCTTTTCGCGAACGCAACCATGTCCGGATGTCCTATAGCGGCTTTAATCGCGGCTAATATCTTGTCGAATGGCCGGGACGAGATCAGGTTGAATCGCTCGACCTCAACCTTGGCTATCATCCCGACCGCCTTTCTTTCCGGCCTCAACGAGCGAGCCGAGAATTTCTGGCCAATTCTTCTCGAAGGCGGCGTCGCGTTGCAGTCCGCGCTCCAGCACGGTTCTTATACGGTTCTGGGCTTCGGGCCACCCGAGTGCTGTTCCAAACGAAGTAAAGGCGTCGAGGAGCCGATCGAACGGCGGCAAAGAGACTTGGTTGACGAGATGTTTAGCCGCAACCAGAGCGCGCCGATCGAAGGAGCCGATCCGGCGTGCGAGGGCATCGACGAAGCCGTCCAGTTCGGCGTCCGGAAGTGATCGGTTCACATAGCCGTATCGTTCCGCTGTGTCGCCATCGAAGTCGTTGGCACTCAGAACGATTTCGAGCGCCCGCCCGCGCCCCACCAGGTGCGGAAGGCGCTCTGTGCCTCCGCCCCCGGGATGCAGGCCAACTCCGAGTTCGGGGTGGCCGATCCTCGTGTTCTCGCGCGAGGCGATCTGGCGCTTGCCGATCTTGCAAAAGAGTGTGCGCTATCGACGGGTCGTTTCATGCGCGCATTCAAAAGGTCGTTTGGTGTTCCGGTCCGGCGCTACTTGCTCCATAAGCGAGTTGAAGCCGCAAAGTCTCTCTTGTTGCACTCGAACGACTCTTTACTAACAGTCGCGTTGGAAGTCGGATTCACTGACCAGCCAGCTTTCAATCGAAGCTTCCGCGAGATTGTTGGAACTTCGCCAGGACGGTGGCAAAGAGCAAACGCACCCATGCCGAAGGCGTTCAACCTTAGCGCGACTGAAGAGAAGTAAAGGTCGTCACTCGCGTTTCCCACCCACTAAAGCCCAACAGAAACGCCAAACTGCGGCACTTTCAATCAAGACAAAGATTGAAACTTCCAAAACAATGGGAGAGGCGCAGTTGGTCACAAAGGCGTTCTCTGACCCAGCTCTGTCTGCGACATTAGAGCCAGGATCGCGAGCAACGGCGAATTTTCAACCTGCCGCTTGTCCGCAATTCTTGTGAACGACGACACATGACTTCTTCCAGATCGATAGGAGACGAAAATGGGGAAAACATATAAGGCGATCGAGATAACCAAACCCGGGACTTTTCGCCTTGTCGAGAAGCCTGTCGTCGGGCCAGGTGAGGAACAAGTACGTATCCGGGTACCTGAAGAGCTCAAATCAGAAGATGCGGCCCCTTTGGTTTGCGCCGGCATCACGACGTTCAATGCGCTCCGCAACGCCGGACGTGCAGGCGATACCGTCGCTATCCAGGGCATTGGTGGGTTAGGACATCTTGGCGTGCAGTACGCCAAGAAGATGGGTTTTCACACCGTTGCGATCGGCTTCGGTCCAGACAAAGAACATCTCGCGACCAAGCTGGGAGCGCACATTTACATCGACGCCAAAGCCGAGGATGTGGGAGCAGCACTGCAGAAGCTGGGAGGTGCCGACGTCATCTTGGCGACCGCCCCCAACGGAGCGGCAATCGCCAGTCTGCTTCCCGGCCTCTCAGTTCGTGGAAAGCTCGTTGTAGTTGGTGTGTCGGGCGATCCAATTCCGGTCAACGGTGTTCCGCTCATCTTTGGTGGCCGCTCGGTCATCGGCAGCCTAACCGGAAGAGCGATCGAGACCCAGGACACTCTTGATTTCAGCGTACTCACTGACGTTCGGCCCATGATCGAAACGCTTCCTTTGGAAAGGGCCGAAGAAGCGTATCGACGAATGATGTCTGGTGATGCGCGATTCCGCATGGTTCTCACAATGGCCTAAGAATCACGACGCCGCTGAAAGCGGCATCGAAAAACCGATGTGAGAAGGAGACTCAGATGAATCAGTTCCAGAAAATCTTCGACAAGCAGAAAACATATTTCGATTCGGACGCGACCAAGTCTTACGAGTGGCGCATTGATCAGCTGACAAGCCTTCAAAACTTGTGTAATGAGAACGCCGAGGCTCTTGAAGCTGCGATGAGCAGCGACTTCAAGACCGCCAGTCAGGAAAAAGTCTTCGAGATCATGGCGCCAGTTGGAACCGCCGCCTTCGCGAAGCAAGAGCTGAAAGAGTGGATGAAGCCTGTAGATGTCGTCGTGCCGAAAGCCCTTCGGGCGAGCGGACATACCGCCAAGGTCTATCGAGAACCTTACGGCGTCACCTTGGTTATCGGGCCATTCAATGGGCCATTGACCCTGCTTTTCGACCCGGCATGCCAAGTTCTTGCAGCGGGCAATCCATGCATCCTCAAACTCTCCGAGGGCTTGCCCGCCACCAGTAAGGTCTTGCTGGATCTCATTCCAAAATATTTCGATCCTCGGGCCGTCACTGCTGTCACCGGCAGCAAAGACGAGGTGACGGAGCTTCTCAAACTGCCGTTCGATTTCATCTTCTTCACCGGCAGCGTCAAGGTTGGCAAGATCGTCATGGAGGCGGCCGCAAAGAATCTGACTCCCGTTCTTCTCGAACTAGGCGGGCAGAATCCGGCTTTCGTTGACGCGACCGCAAATATTCCGGATGCAGCCAAGAAGATCGTCTGGGGTGCGACCGCTTGGGGCGGCCAACCTGAATCCTCACTTGCCGCGTCGCACCGACCTTTCACGCGCAGACACCTTCTTGTTTGTACTCTTTTTCGTGGGCTCGATTCGGGGTGCATCTATGGGCTCGCCACGCGTAGAAACAGCCATCAACCACGCCTCAAACCCAAATTCGAGCCCGCTTGTCGGTTTGATCTCGCCTAACACTTGAGCGGCTTCTAGCGTCGCGGCTCCGTGTAGGAACGCCCAAAGCGCGACGGATGCCTGCGCAGCTCGGTCGGACCCGGCAATTCGTTGCACCTGCTCGACAGTGAACGCCCAGAGGTTTTGGTGGGAGGTCGCATCGGGCCCTGGCGCGTGAAGACTCATCATCGCCTCGTAGAGGTGAGGATTGTCCCTTGCGAACTTGAGGTAAGCAGATGACATCTTGCGAATTGCGGTAATCGGTTCGCGCCCGTCGGCTGCCTTCCTCAGCGCCAGCTCTAGTTGCCGGGCAGCTTCGTTTGCCAGGGCAGCTTCGAGTGCCCGGCGATCTGAAAAGTAACGGTAGATTGCGTTGGGCGCGAGGTCGAGGGCAGCAGCGATATTCCGTAGCGATAAGTCGCGCATACCCCCGTGAACGAGTTCCTTAACCGCAGCAGAAAGGATGGTTTCGCGGTCTGTTTTCGACGGATATGGCATACAGAACACTGTACACCTTGACAGGTCATGCGCCAAGTTGTACGCTGTACATATTGAAGATGAACAGTGATCATCTTAGGAGAAATGCAATGGCGAACAGCAAAGATGTCGTGGTCACGGGAGTCTCCACCGGAATCGGTTGGGGAACCACAAAGGTGCTTGTTTCAAAGGGATTTCGCGTGTTCGGTTCTGTACGCAAGCCAGCTGACGCCGATCGTTTGCAAAGAGAGTTCGGGAACGGCTTCGTGCCTCTCATGATGGACATTACGGACGCCGAAGCTGTACATCAAGCTGCCCAGAAGGTCGGCTCCATGATAGGCGACAGGAATCTTGTTGGCCTGGTGAACAATGCAGGAATCGTGGTCAGCGGGCCACTGCTTTATCTGAAGCCCAGCGAATACAGGCGGCAGTTGGAGGTCAACATGATCTCGCCGCTTGTCGTAATCCAAGCCTTCGCGCCTCTGTTGGGAACGGATAAGAACAGGCAAGGGCCCTCCGGGCGCATTGTGAACATCACCTCGAGCGTTGCAAAAGTTGCTATCCCGCTTCTCGGCGCCTATAGCGCTTCCAAATTTGGTCTTGAAGGAATGTCGGACGCGCTGCGGCGAGAACTGATGTTGTTTGGCATCGACGTCGTGATCATTGAACCGGGCACCGTGAACACGGCGATGTATGACAAGGGCGAAAAAGAAGATCTGAGTGAGTTCAAGCAGACCGAGTATTGGGATGCTGTGCAGAACTTCCAGAAGTTCATCGTCACCGAAGCACGTACCAATGGCTTACCCCCTGAGCGTTTGGGCCAAGCCGTCCATGTCGCACTCAGCACGGCGAAACCGAAGGCACGCTACGCGGTCATTCCGCAACGTTTGAAGAACTGGATTCTGCCCAGACTTGTTCCTGCGAGGATGCTTGACGCCGAACTCGCAAAGCAGATGAAACTCACAAAGCTGTAATCAGCCTCGAACGGGTGGGTTCTCACTTCTCCGGAGCGAATGTTGACGAGAGATCTTCAGGTTTGATGGACATGGCCTTCGCAATTCTCTTGAAGTCTTCCGCAGTGATCCGGAAAGCTCCTCTGCGAAACGCTAAGCCCCAACTCTCGTTCCCTTGGGTAAATGTCAGTTCTTGCAGTAGCGGCCGGACGGGCGCTTGTCGACTCTTGAAAAACTTCGTCCGGCGGCGATATGGACGAAAGCCCGCAGACTGCTCACTTCGTAGGGCAATTCGTCAAGGATGCGTCCGGCAGCGGTAAAAGCCTGAAGGACAGGTCCGCTTCCCATCAATTCCGGGGTTAATCTCGTTTCTCAGCGTAATCTGCGCCGTTACCGCGTGGCGTGCGCCGGCATAGCTTTCATCCCGGGCCGCAGCCACCATATAAAGCCGCCTGTGATAACCAGTCCAACGGCGATCAGCTGCGTGCCAGTCATAATGCCGCCAAACACCGATCCCCGGCCTGGATCGTCACGGAGAAACTCCAGAAAGAATCGCGCGACGCCATACAAAAACAGATAAGCTCCAAGCACTTGCCCGTCAAACTTCTTGCGCTTGAACAGCCACATCAAGATGAAGAAATTCGCCAGCTCGACGGCTGATTCGAAAAGTTGTGTCGGCTCCAGCGGGATTCCCAGCGGCGTCCCTACCCAAGTCTGTGCCAAAGGATTCTTGAACGTCACTCCCCAGAAGTGGCTTGTCGGCTTGCCATAGCAGCAACCTGCAGCGAAACAACCCACCCGTCCGATGGCGTGGCCCAAAGCCAATCCGGGCACGAAGGCATCCCATGTGGCCAGAGCAGGCATGTGATGTTTGCGCATATACCACGCCGCGGCCACGGCAGCCCCAATAAACCCACCCGAGAAAACCCCACCGGCCTGCAATGTGGAAAAACTGAAAATCTCCCCAGGGTGAGCTGTGTAGTAACTCCAGTCATTCAAGATGTAGAGAAGCTTGGCGCCGACGATTCCGCATAACACCACCAGAATCCCGAGATTCCAGGCTAGCTCGGGATCGATGCCTTGCTTTTCGGAGTTGCGCACGCTGATCCACAACCCGACCAACACTCCAATAGAAACCAGAAGCCCGTAGGTGGGCAGGCTGAAATTGCCAAGATGAAAGAGTCGGGGCAGCACAGTTAATTAGATGCGTTCCAATCGGTGATTGCTACCTGAAGTTTAGCAGAAGGTCGTTGTCGAAAGAATTGCAAACCGGGCGTTGGCCAACGACCAAGGACGAACGACCGATGACCAGAATTAAAAGCCGACCCGCACCTGCCGTGTGGTGGGCCGAGAATGAACCCGTCGGTAGACGCTGGGAGCCCGCCGAGACCCTTTAGGCATCTCCGCGTGGCGGAGCATCGCACACCGGATCTTAATGCGAGTCAGGCCCCCGTTCATTCAGTATTGGTTCAAAAATTCGGTGACCACCATCACCAACCTTGCAGGTCGGCTTTCAATTTTGCATCCTAGGCAAGTCGGCAGAGATTAGCAAGGGGACGGGCACAAAAAGTTGGCACTCCGTTTGCCAGCGACTTTAGTAAGCAGACAAACCGGCTCATTGCACAGGGCCATTTGCCCAATAGCTGCCCCTGGCCAGAACTTCGCCTTTCCCTGTATCCCTCAACCGTACCCGCAACTCATGCAGGCCAGGATGTGGATCTTGAGGCTGAAAACTTAGCAGGTACCGGCTGTGCAAATGATTGGTGAAATCAAGCAACCGCGTCTCGAAGCCATTTTGGGATTCAAACGAGGCGTGCTCGCCGCCGGTCATCGACGAGATTGCCTTGGGCGTGTTCTTCCGCATAGCCTCTCGGATTAGCCTTAACGGCGCAAGCAGATCAGGCCCCGCATTCATCTCGTCTTTGTTGTTGCCGCGTATGGTATCAAGCACGTTCGACCGCGCCGGCGGAAATGCCAGAGTGTAAACCGTCGTATTAGTCTCCCCAATCGCGGTCACCACGTCGTCGATCTTGGCAAAGCGACTTCCATGGTCGTGGGTTTCACTGACCAACAAAAGCACGCGCTGCCGCCCCACAGGTTGCTTGTCTAATAAGTTGAGCGAGTACTTCACCGCGTCCAGAATCGCCGCTCCACCGTCGCCGGGCTGCAAGTTCTTGAGCGTGTTGCCAACCAGACGTTGGTCGTCGGTGAAATCCTGCGAAAGTTCGATTTTGCTGTCGAATGAAACCACGGCCGCCAGCGTTCCTTCTTGATCCAGAATCGGCTGGATCATGGTACTCAAACCTCTGATCCGGGGAAATTCTCGGTAAGCTTCGCGCCCATTCTGAATGGCAATGACCAGTGATATCGGCTCAGCTTCTGCTTCTTCATCCAGATGCACGGCCTGGACCACGCCGGTATCTTCTACGATGAAGTCCTGGGCCTGTAATCCGTAGACTGCGTGCCCACGCGCATCTTTCACCAGCACGGGCACGAGCACCACGCTGGATTGACTACGGATGGTCGCTTCCTGCGCGACCGCAGAATTGACGAGAACAAGAAACAGAAAGGCAACAAGAGACTTGGCAGGCGGCACGCTATCCAGCCTTACGCTTTTCCTCGAGCACTTCATCCAGCGCGTTTGCCAGATTATTCGCCCGCTTCAAGTAATCGATCGTGCCGCTATCCTGGTTTCGTTTGAGCAGGTGATATTCGTCGGCAATATTCAGCGCGGCCAGCACTGCTAGGCGAACTGTGTCAACGGTGTGAGTTTGCTCGGCGACGGCGCGCATTTTGCCATCCACATATTCCGCCAACTTTAAAATGTAGTCAGGATCGGAACCGCGCAGATTATAGGCCTGGTCGAAGATCTCTACCCGCACGCTGCTGGCAGCATCCTTGCCCGGCGCTGGTTTGGTCGCGATTGCCATAGCCTATTTTGCTCCTCCCAACGGCCCGCGGGAAAGCAAAATCAATCAACTCGCAGCCGGCTGTTCTTCAACCGTTTCGATGTGCTGTAGCATTTTCTCCACACGGCCGCGAATTTCCTCGCGTTCGCGGCGCAATTGCACCATCTGGCGGCGCAAGGTTTCGACTTCCTCCTCGCGCTCTTCCAATTGCTCCCGCAATCGGTTGACGTCGCGTTCGGCCACGGTCCGGGCTTCGCGCGCTGCCTTATAGAGCTCAATGGTGCGATAGACCTTTTGTTCCAGCGCCTGGAAATCGTCGGCGGAAACCTGCGGGGATACCTCTTCAGCCACTCTCACGGACATAATTGCAATTCTTCCCTGAAGAAATTGAAAACTTCATCGCAGTATACTCCACCAGCTTGTGGACAAGCGCGTTCATTGGGTACCCACGAATCCATGCCCGGAAAAGGTGAGCTATAATTTCCCCATGCCACGCATACTCCTTTACCCGGCGCTCTCACTTGCAGTACTGGCCCTCTCACTTCCTGCGACCGCCAAGACGCACGTTGAACTGAAGGACGCACAGGGCAACAGCGTTGGCACGGCTATTCTTTGGGACAAGCAAGGTACCGTGGAGATTAAGGCCAGCCTCCACGGACTGCCCCCGGGCGAGCATGCGATTCACATTCACCAGAATGCCAAATGTGATCCGCCGGACTTCAAATCAGCAGGCCCACACTTCAATCCTGACGGCAAGAAACACGGCTGGGATAATCCAGACGGCCATCATGCCGGCGACCTGAAGAACTTCACCGTGGACGCGAAGGGCAAGGCCTCATTTACCTCCGACATTCCGGGTGTAAATTTCGGCGCTGACAACCATTCGCTCTTCTCGAACGGTGGAACTGCGCTGGTGATTCACGCCAAAGCTGATGACAACAAGACTGATCCGTCCGGAAACTCCGGCGACCGCATTGCTTGCGGCGTGATCAGCAAATAACACGGACATCGAGACACATTATGCTCACAAGAAGTAAGTTCTTTGGCTTTGCATTGTGGGTGCTGCTCGCGGCCACATCGGCCATGGCGGCGGAACCGGCCTACCACCTTATCAACACCTATCCGCTAGGCGGCGATGGTGGCTGGGATTATCTTGCCCTCGACAGTTCTGCGCAGCGTGTGTACATCTCCCGCGCCACCCACGTCATCGTGATCGATGCCGATTCAGGCAAGCTGGTCGGTGATATTCCTGATACGCCCGGCGTTCATGGTATTGCACTGGCGCCGGAACTGGGCCGCGGCTTCATCAGCAACGGGCGTGAGAATACCGTCACCATCTTCGAGCTGAAAACCCTGAAGGCGATCACCAAGGTGAAGGCCGGCGAAAACCCCGACGCCATTCTTTACGATCCCGCGAGCAAACGCGTTTTTGCCTTTAACGGCAGGAGTCACGACGCCACCGCTATCGACGCCGTGGGTGGCACAGTGTTGGGCACGATCAAGCTGGAAGGAAAACCGGAATTCGCGGTCAGCGACGGAAAGGGCGGGGTCTTCGTGAATATCGAAGACAAAAGCCAGATTGACGCCATCGATCCCGCGAAGCTAGAGGTTAAGGCAAGCTGGGCGCTCGCGCCCTGTGAGGAGCCTAGTGGTCTGGCCATTGACCGCAAGAATCGCCGCCTCTTTGCCGGTTGTGATAACAAAATGATGGCAGTCGTCGATGCCGACACAGGCAAGGTGATTGCCACGCCTCCAATCGGCGAGGGCGTTGATGCCAATGCTTTTGATCACGGGACCGGGCTGGCCTTTGCTTCCTGCGGAGAGGGCGTTCTCACCGTGGTCCACGAAGATTCACCGGCGAAGTTCAGCGTTGTGGGGAATGTGACGACGCAGTCGGGGGCGCGCACCATGGCGCTCGACGAGAAATCTCACAACGTCTACCTCGTTACCGCGAAGTTCGGGCCACCTCCTGCGCCCACTGAGGACAACCCGCACCCGCGGCGCACAATCCTGCCGGACAGTTTTGTGGTGCTGGTATACGGAAAGTAGCGGGAGGATCGGTACGTTCAGACCTCCCCCAGACTCACACACCCACGATGCCGCTGCGGCGCTCCAGCAGGCAAACGTCTCGCCATACCCCGGCCAACTGGCCCACCCGATGCCGCATGCCGACTTCGCCGAAACCGCACAACTTGTGTAACTGAATGCTTGCAACGTTTTCCGGAAAGATGCCGGCTTGCAGTGTCCATATTCCGCAGCGTTCGGAAGCTTCGATCAGCGCCATGAGAAGTGCCTTGCCAACTCCGCATGCGCGCGCTGATCGTGCAACGTAGATTGATACCTCGGCAACACCTCTATACACCTGGCGAGTCGACACCGGACTGAGAGCTGCCCAACCGAGAATCCCTCCGTCGTTTTTCGCCAGAAGGCGGCATTCTTTATGATGCCCGCCGTCCCACTTTGTCCAATCGGGAACATCAGTCTCAAATGTGGCATTTCCCGTAGCGATGCCCTCGGCGTAGATGTCCCGCACTGCGGGCCAGTCTTCGTTTGCCATGGGGTTGATGTGGAAGTTCATGGTCGCTTAAAGACGTTACCCCTAAGTCGTTTCCGCCGGCGCGAAGAACACTAATACCACCAACTCTTCCGTGACATTGTAAAAGCGGTGCTCGACTCGCTTTTCGACAAAAATAACGCTGCCAGCGCCCACCGGCTGACTCTCAGCCCCAACTTTCATCTGCGCCTTTCCCCGGACCACGTAATACATCTCGTCCTCCTGATGCGGAGATTGAGGATCGCTCCCGCCCGCAAGCAAAACGTAAAGGCCGGCACTCATTGCCGGCACACGCAAAAATTCCAGATACGCCTTACCGGATTGCGCTTGTTGTTCTTCGAGTGGAGAGACCTGCCAGAAGTAATTTTGGGGCATGTATGCCGAGCCGTCCGTCAAGAGTGACTGCGTGACTCAGCATACATCAGCACTGCCGAACACTGGGCTCAAGGCGTGCAGGTGTTTAAGTTGTTCGCTGCGGGTTCTCCGCGCACTCGGCGGTTGATTGCGCGGAGACAGCAAATTGCGCCTAACTCCCAATCGAGCTCGCTACACTGGAAAACACGTTGTTGGAATTCGCGCCGATCAACTTGACCGTGCCCACAACGATCACCAGGATCACGGCCAGCATAACAGCATATTCGGCAACGTCCTGGCCCTCCTCTTGCGACCAAAGTCTGCCCAGAAACTCTCGCATCTTCCCTCTCCCCGGCGCGTACTAGGGCTTCGCGCCAGCTCATAGATTGCCTCCTTCAAGGCCCTACAGCAATGGCACCTTCGAGGGTTTCCTCTCACGACTGTAACCTAGGGGAGATTACTGACGTGCCGCAAGGTGCTGATTCCAGACCTTCCTCGCGATCTCTGCAAACACTTCGTACCCTTGGTGTCAGAAGCTCGTAACCGCGAAGTACAGGAGGATCACTAAATTGGAGATTGGGGCTGCAAACCGACCTCTGGCGTTTTGCTAATTCCCAGGCTTCTCTGCTATCCTGTGTATGCGTTTGATTAGAGTCGGTTGTAGAGCAACTTCTTGCCAACCAGCTAGGACCTGCCCTTCGTACTTCCGAATCATTTCAGCGTAAACTGATCGAAAGGAACATCCGTAACAAAACAATATGGCAGAACAAGGAACAGTAAAGTGGTTTAACGATGCCAAGGGCTACGGCTTCATTAGCCGTCAGACTGGCGAAGATGTGTTTGTCCATTTCTCGGCGATCCAGGCGGGCGGTTTCAAGAGCCTGCAGGAAGGCCAGACCGTGGAGTTCGATGTAACCAAGGGGCCAAAAGGCTGGCAAGCTGAAAACGTCCGACCGCTCTAAGCGGTAACTTTCACAGCGAGCGTGCCGGTGACCGAACCTGGGCCGGCACGCGTTATCGTACTTCCCCTAAATCTAGCGCAGACGGGAGTCTGTTTGACCAGCGAAGATCTCAAAACTTCCTACGCGATTATTCGCCACAACGTTCGCACCTATGAATCGGGTGGCGTTGCGGCCGTGATCAAAGGCAAGCAGAACGCGGAGACCACCGCAAAACAATACGAGAGCGGCCAGACTATGGAAGACCGTCAGGCTGGCTGGCGATATTTCTGCGAAAAGACCGAACTCAAACCTGGAACCAGTCCCGACCAAGCCACCCAGCTTCGTCAGGCGGAGTTAGAAACTCGCGAGACCAAAGCGCTGCAAGACGAACGCTTCCTGCCACCAATCGCGAACAGTACACGACACTAAGTCTGGGCATCGGTCCACCGGACGATCCTTTCGTGCTACCATCCTTCCAGCGTTAAAGGACGCATCCGGTCCGCGGAAAGGGTAGAAGCCCACCTCTCAGTACCAAGCTTTCGCGATCCTTCTTTCTGCCCGACCTGCGGACAACGGGCGCTAAAAATGAAAGGAGGTCGCCATGTCGACCGATTCTCCAGCAGCACCTCGCCCCCTTCCCGACCGTCCTAATCTCCGCCACTTAAAAGATCAGGCCAAAGACCTGCTCAAAGCCGGAGGCGCTGAGTCGCTTACCGACGCGCAGCTCAAGATTGCTCGTTTCTATGGATTTGCCAGTTGGCCTAAACTCAAAATCCACGTCGATTCACTCGAGGAGATCGGGGAACTTAAGCACGCTATCGACACCAACGATTTCGAGCGCGTCAAGACTCTCATGACTCGTAACCCCGCCCTGCACGGCGCTCCGCTGGGCTACAACAAGAACGGCGCGCTGACCTGGGTTGCCGAATGCCGCGTGCCATGGGAGCCGCCTGGTCCGGCAAGACTCGCGATCGCAAAGTGGATGATCGATAACGGTTCCGATGTACACCAGGGTGGCGATGGCCCGCTGATGCGAGCCGCATTGTTTGGTCATCGCATTCCGATGATGGAACTCCTCGTCTCACGCGGCGCAGATGTGAACGCCGAATGGAATGGATATTTCCCGATCCTCTTCGCTCCATGCGAGACCGTTGAGCCAGCACCCATCAAATGGCTGCTGAACCATGGCGCCAATCCAAACTGCGCAAAGCCCGACCGTAAGTATCCTGGCACGGCGCTCGATCAAGTCATCCTCAGCTACGGGCGTTCAACCCAACTCGGTGCCTGCATCGATATTCTGCTCGACACCGGTGGTGTTACTAAATACGCCGTGCCTCCGGTGCTCGACTTACTCCGTGGCCGAATCGATCTCTTAGCCAAGCATCTTGATGCCGATCCTACGCTGGTGAACACGCGATTCCCCGATCTTGACATCGGCATTACTGGCGCGCGTCGGCTCTCGCTTCGTGGAGCGACATTGCTACACGTCGCCGCCGAGTACGGAATCCCTGAGGCCGCGACGTTGCTTCTTGATCGCGGCGCCAACGTCAACGCCCGCGCCATGGTCGATGAAGCCGGAGTGGGTGGGCAGACACCCATTTTCCACGCGGTAACACAATATGGCGACTGGGGCCTGCCCGTTGCGCAATTATTGTTGGACCGCGGCGCAGACTTATCGCTTCGCGCGAAACTTCCCGGCCACTATCGGCGGCCCGGCGAAGTAGTGGAGGGCACGCCTCTGGGATACGCATTGCTGTTTCCCGGCAATGAAAACAAGGCGGTAACGCTGCTGCGGGAGAGAGGTGGTGCAGAATAACAAGGGTGGCCACATTGCGAAATACGATGCGCGATTAACCTGCACAATCCTATAGCTGCTCCGTCGGGAAACGGCTCTGGGCTTGCTCCGCCTGCAACTCACGTAGTTTGAACCTTTGTACTTTTCCCGTGGCAGTCTTGGGGAGGTCGGAGAGGAAACAGATCCAGCGCGGTCGTTTGTAGGCGCCGATGCGCTGCGTCACCCAATTTTGCAGATCGTTGGCCAGTGCGTCGTCGGCCATGACGTCAGGATTCACCACTACACAGGCAGCGGGTTTGGTCAGGCCGTGTTCGTCCTCACGGGCGACAACAGCCGCCTCGCGCACCGCTGGATGAGCGATCAGCGCACTCTCCACTTCGGTGGGACTTAGCCAGCGGCCATTCACTTTGAACATGTCGTCCGCCCGCCCGGCATACCAGAAGTAGCCTTCCTCATCCTGCTGATATTTGTCGCCGGTGCGAAACCAGTCTCCGTGAAAAGTCTCTGAAGTTCTCTCCGGCTGGTTCCAATAGCCAGCACAGGTGGAGTCACCTTTGATAAATAGACTTCCGATTTCTCCGCATGGAACTTCTTCGCCATGCTCGTCGACCAGCTTGGCCTCGTAGCCAGGGATCACTTTGCCGCTGGATCCTGGACGCGCTTCTCCGGGACGATTCGAGAGCGCCATTTGCAAGGTTTCAGTCGATCCCCAGGCGTCGAGAATTTCGACCCCAAAACGTTGTTTGAAGCGCTCGAACAGCGCCGCTGGAAGAGCTTCGCCGGCAGAAATGGCGTGGCGCACACTGGAAAGATCGAAATCGCTTCCCGGTCCCCGCTGATGAGCTAGCAGCGCAGCGTAATTCGAGGGCACCGAAAAAAGCAAAGTCGGACGGTAGCGTTCGATGTCCGCATAGATGCCGGCTGGAGTCGGCCGCTCCGGAGATAGAATCGAAGTAGCACCACAAGACAGAGGAAAGTAGCCGGCATTCCCCAGCCCATAGGCAAAAAACAGTCGCGCCACGCTGTAGCAACGGTCGCGGACGTTCATCCGTAGAATCTCCTTGGCGTACAACTCCGAGCAGACAACCATGTCCCGATGACGATGTATGCAGCCTTTCGGCGGCCCAGTACTGCCCGAAGAGTAGAGCCAAAAGGCAGCATCATCCTTGCAGGTAGGTTGTACTTCCATATCCGGAGACGCGGTGCTCGCCAGTTCGTGAAACGAGAGATGCGGTTGATACATCTCACCGCACACGACAATCTCCTTCAAATACCGGAGACGCTCTCGCGGAATCGCTTTTAGTTGGGGAAGCAAGGCATCACTGATTAGCACCACTCGCGCTTCAGTATCGTTGAGAACGTATTCGTACTCGGCCGGTTTCAGAAGCGTGTTGATAGGAACTGCGACTGCGCCGATTTTGATGGCCCCAAAGAAGCAATAGAGGAATTCGGGCACATCCGGCAGAATGAGCACTACTCGTTCCCCCGGCCGCACCTCGAGTTGCCGCAACATATTGCCGGATTGGTTCGTGTGCTCCAGCAGTTGCCGGTAACTCACTCGCTCCGCGCCGCATTCCAACGCAGTTTTGACGCCTCTGCCTTCGCGGACATTGCGATCCACAAAATATGTAGCAGCGTTAAAATCTGTCGGAAGAGGGATCAAGGTTCTTCGATTTTCTCCGGACCGGTCGGAAAAAGGCACACGTCCACTGCAACGGTGCGGGAGTATAGCATAGCGTCTTTTCCGCGCCTTCGAGGACCATGTTTAACCTACGACAATTGCAGATTTCGGCGAAGTTCTCGTTTAGAATAGCGTTTCGGGAGGTCGGTGCCCGGCAACGCAAGCCTCCCGTACCTGGTGCCAATCCTTGGGTTCTCTCGCCATCGGTTCCGACCCGGCAACACGGCTTCCTGGCACGCGTTTTGAACGCCGGCTAGCGGAGATTCTCGACCACGCTACCGCCGTCTTCTACGAGAAAGGCTACGAGCGAGCCACGCTTCGTGATCTTTCCCGCTCCAGCGGCATCTCGTTGGCCGGACTTTACTACTATTTCAAATCCAAAGAAGAGCTGCTCTACCTGATTCAGAAGTATTACTTCACCACCGTCATGGTACTTCTGCAGCAGCGTTTGCAGGGGGTAACAGACCCGGAGCAGCGCGTTTGTACCTTTATCGCGAACCACCTGGAGTACTTCATGGCCAACTTCAAAGCTTACAAGGTGCTCTCTCACGGGGACGACGTATTGCAGGATGAGATGGGCGCGGAGATTGTCGCTCTAAAACGCGAGTACTATCGCAATTGTGCAACGCTGGTAGAAGAATTGAAGAAAGCCAAACACCTTAAGTTCAATAATCGCATCGCCATCATGGGTCTGTTCGGCAGTATTAACTGGTTGCACACATGGTATAACCCGCAGGTGGACGGCGATGCGGCCACGGTGGCGCGCGAAATCAGCAACGTATTTCTCCAGGGCATTTACCGCTCCGCCTTGAGCGATTGAGGAAACAAGACACTACCGGGGCAACTGAAAATCTACGCCGCGAGCATCATTCGCTTTGATCGTCGCCGGGACATCCAGCTCAGAAAGCGAAACTCTTTTGGGCTGCTGACCATCGAAAATCCAAAATGTCTGCCCCACAATGGCGTAGTTCTGTACTTCCTGGGTATGTTTGTCGCGGAAAACAAGCTCGGTCAATGAGCGCAGATCGGCCCCGGATGGCGACTGAGATCCCGCTGTGGACGAGCGTTCCTGACGAAGCCGATCGACTTCGTCTTCGAGACGGTTAATTTCCGCCTGCTGCCGCTGCTGATCTTCCTGATCCGGAGCGTACGTACTACCATCGGCATAATTATCGGAAGGATAATAGCCACCATCGTCATAATAGGAGGGATATCCATAGTAGGGATATCCGTAATATCCGCCGTACCCGAAATGGGATCGACGCGTGACGAAGTGAGGATGATTGAAGGATGGCCGATTAAATCCGCTACCGAAGTGAAGACTTCGAGAGGAGCCTGAAAACCCGAATCCGCGGCTGCCCGTCATTCCGCCGCCTGCAAATGAACCGTGAGAAGCAAAACCGGCATGGCCGCCGAAGCTTCCACCGCCTCCGCCGCGCCGTTGCCCCCAAACTGGGATCGCCACCAAAGCCGCGCCCAGAGCCGCAACTGCCAGCCAGCGGAACATAAGCAAATTATAGCGCCATTTGGGTGCCGATAAAGCAAGAAAATTTTAGCGCGAAACCTGCGCTTAGGGGCTCGGCCTCGGCAACGTATTACTCCAGCGCTACCGTTCCAGCAGCCCCGAGTGGTCACGGAGCGTGGACCAGCCGCGCGCTGGAAGGGTGTAGGAGTCTTCTACGAGGGACGTGAACCTGACTTCTTAGCCGCCGCTCTAACCTTCGCCCATCGCGCCCTCTGCGCCGCTGCGATCTTCTTGCGTCCCGCAGCCGAAATGGTTCGCTTCTTCCGGGTGGTTGCATGTGCCGGTTTGCTCCCCTGCAGGTAGACCTTCCCGAAGGCAGTCAACGCAGCGGTTACGCGGTGCAATTCATCCTGCAGCCGGGTGCGCTCTTTTTGGAGTTGACCGACTACAGACTGCATCATTGTTTTTGGCATGACGCAATGTTATCACCGGCAAAAGCAGCGCAACCACAAGCAACGTCATAAGTGCGTAAGGGATCGAATCTCGGGAACATGAAGGAAAAAGCAGGGCATGGAAAGCCTTGATCAGAGCGAATCAGGACAATGATCCAACGAAGGCATTGTGGAATCGGAGATCGGCCACTATCCCAAAGTTTTCTACCTAGTTTCGGCTGCGGAGCTTGGAGAGCAGTCGCAGTATTTCAAAGTAAAGCCAAATGAGAGTGACCATCAACGCAAAGCCGCCGTACCATTCCATGTACTTCGGGGCGCCGGCCCGGGCTCCACTCTCGATGAGATCGAAATCCAGTACCAAGTTGAGGGCTGCAACGATCACCACGACCACACTGAAACCGATCCCGATCGCGCCCGAGCCGTTGATGGCCGCGAAATGAACACCGAAGAACCCGAGCACGAACTGGATCAGATAGAAGACAGCGATTCCGCCCGTAGCCGCCACCACCCCTATTTTGAATTTCTCGGTGGCGCGTATGATCCCGGACTGGTAGGCAAGTAGCATTGCCACCAGCGTGCCGAACGTCAAGCCAACCGCCTGCATGGCGATCCCGGGAAACCGCGCTTCCAACATGGCCGAGGCGCTGCCCAGCACCAATCCTTCCAGCAGCGCATACATAGGCGCGGTCACCGGAGACCAAGCCTTCTTAAATATGGTTAGCAGTGCGACGATGAAACCGCCAATGCCTCCGACGACGAGAAGCGGCAGCGCAGCCTCAGGAGAGTGCGTGAACAGATTCCAACTCCAGGCCGCGGTAGCCACCGCGCAGATCAATAAAATGCCAGTCTTGTTAACCGTACCGGAGACGGTCATCGTGTCGCCAAGCACTGCACCGCCGACGCGAAATGCGTCGCCGGACAATGCTGGATTAGAAGTCTTGAGTAGAGCCATTGAGAGTCTCCTAAATATGAATACACGGTACGCATCAATCAGGAGCCAATTTCAAAGTAGCCTACAACCGGAAGTTCGCATTCCATCGCTACCGGCGTGAAATTCCAGATTGCGCTTATTGTCCCTGCCTATGATGAACTACAGATGCGCGACAGGCCTCAATGTCGCTTGCGCTAACCGGAACATTTATAGGCTGTCCATCCCGGGTGGCATTGCCCCCACCCTTTACGACCGGGTCAAAGCAATCCTTCCAGAGACCGTTATCTTTTTTCCATTGTCCCGGAATGAATCCCAGTTCCTTACATTCGCTGATTATTCTCTGGCAGGCCGGGTTCTGTTCAGCGGCGGCATGATTCTGCCCGCCTCTGGGGGGTGCCACCGTCTGTGCCGTGACATCCGTCCCGATCATGATCGATACAAGAAACATGCCAAATATCAAAATCTGACTGGTGGTTTGCCTATTCATAATGCGCCCTCTACTTAAAAAGGTAACACGTATCTGCTACAACCGAAATCCGGTAGTGTCCTAAGAGTGCGTTGATGAATCTTGTAGAGAATAATAAAGATGCGCTATTCGGCCGCTTTCACCGAAAACGTCCCGTTGCCGCGATCAAATTAATTAACGTGAAGGCACAGTGAAGTGATCGAACGGCTAGAGTTAAAATCGTGGTGCCGGGAGGGGGACTTGAACCCCCAAGGGCCGAAGCCCGGCGGATTTTGAGTTCCACGCAAACGAAGAATGAATGACTTAGCGCGGTTTGCATGAATTGCGCTACGCCTGTATTTATGCAGGCTCCCAAGCATCGACCCGATGCCGAACCAAACGGCAGCAAGCAGGCACTGGGCACAATTTTGGGCACACTCCGCGCACTACGGTAGCAATTTCAAACCGGGACTCGGTTGGAGAATGACGCTCGCCTGAGATGGGGTACGCCACCATCGAAAGTGCTGTATGTTTTCTCCCTTGTGGTTTATTGAATCGGTCGAGTGGGCCAGCTCGATACTGATCGAGACGGGGAATCCAGCGGCGCGGGTCCTCGCTCAAGACCACATCACTGGTGAAACGATTGTCGACGGCGGTTAGAAGCGCGGCATCTGGCCAGCGCAGACGATCGAGGGTGTCTTTACCGCTATAGGAATTTCCGCAAGTTCATCTTGGCGTAATATTCCGACGCCGACGCCGCGGCGCGGGGGGATTTTGGGCAGCTTTAAATGGGGCCTTTACGGAGGGTTTTGATCATCGAAAAACTGTATGTTTTTGCTGGGGACTTGCTGGGGAATAGAGGGTTTTGCGGAGGCTGGTGATCATCGCGAAGGTGTATGCATTTGCTGGGGACTTGCTGGGGGTTTGCACAAGCCGCGATGTGCTCAATTTCCATCCCGTAGTCTTTCCAGGGTGCGCCAGCAAGTTGTAGCTGGGACAAAAGGACTGCATGTTTTTGCTGGGGACTTGCTGGGGGATTGCACAAGAACGCTAGTCCGGAGCGCGTCGCAGAAGCGGTCAAGACCCAGCTTGAGCAGCTGCAGGATGCAAATTAGTCGGGGTTTCTGACCTCTTCGGGAAGCTGTGAACTCAACGCTGAATTCTCTTACCCACTAAGAGGCTGAAGCGCCTGGAGCGGATCGCGCATTGGTGAGGTTCAAACACAACTCGAATCCGTTTAAAGCCTACAAATCAAACCACACGCCTCAACAGATTCGGGAATAGCCGCAGAGCGTCGGCGTGGTCGCTTTCCGATCACCGCAAACCATGCTCGCACTATGGCGCTGGGCACCGCCCCAGGCTTCGTCGTCTAGATGGCCTTCGTACTCAATTTGTGGGCGCAATCGTGGGTCCGCCGAGCTCTCATTTGTGCAACCCGGCGCGTATTGGAACACGTACAGAGTTTTGGCGAACGACAGGTCCGTAGCCAATCCGCGCCGTCTCAGGCGCACCGAAGAGTTCGGGATACAGGTAGTGACCACGATCGCGAGGAGCCTTTTCGACCTCGACCGGAATCCGGTTCGCGTTGGCGAATGCATCCTGGCGAATGCCCGTCACTTGCCAGGAAACTTTCACGTTGGGCTTGTTGGTGCGAATGCTGAACCTGTTGTTCGCCATCTTGCTGGCTACGATGGCCTGCGCGAACTGGCCGATTACGGTCAAGTGATAGCGGAAATCCCGGTTGAGAGCCTCGAACCATTCGGGGAGCGTGACCGTAGCCAGCCCCGCGTCGTCGGTGGTGATGTTGCCGTCATAGATGTTCTTCATGTCGGGCGACTCGACGAAGGAGTGGTAGAGGTATTTATTGGCGGGGTCGAGCGGGTGGTCAATCTTGAACGAACCGCCGCCTTTGGAGAGCGTGCCGACAACGTCCACGTGTTCGATGGTAACCCTCAATTGGTCTCCGTTGTTGATGCGGACGTGTACGGTGCCGCTCCCGACGTTGAAATCGGCGTTAACAAAGGCGTTTCCGGTCAAGTCCCCGAGGAGGGTGTAGTTGTTACAGTCGGACATATTCAGCACCTGTCCGAGCTGGAGGGCCATGAAGCCGGAACCGCATCCCGCGTCTCCAATGACCGCCGATGGGGGGGCGGCTCTACCCAAAAGAGGTGGCATGAAACCAACGAAAACCGCGGCTCCGCTGTTCGCTGCGGTTGTATCATTCTCTGCGTAGAGCGCACCAGTGGTGTAGACGCCGTCGGCGTTGTCGTAGAACGCACCGGCGGTGTTTTGGTCGGCAGTTCCAAGTACGCCATAATATCGATTCAACTTCCCTCCGTCGGTGTCGCCCCAGACGCCGGCGCCCACGCCAAATCCCACGTTCTTGCTAGATCCGGCGGCCTGCCCGTAGACGCCAACATTGGGGCTTGTTCCCAGCACTCCGTTGCCGTTCGCGCTGGCAGTGGTGCCGAATACGCCATTCACCGGTCCCGAAGTGGCTGACGCAACCCCTTTAACACCGGAGGCATTGTTGCTGTTGGTTACGCCAAGTACGCCCGGAGCGCTCCCCGACGTAAGCAGGTTGGTCACCTGCAAAACCCCCGAACTGTCGCTTCCTGAGATAGCCGTGGTGTTGTTGATCGTCTGTTTGCCGGTGAAGGTGTTGTTCCCCAGTGTGGCGAAGGACGAGCAGGTGAAGGGAAGCGCACTCAGCGCATCGCCTGAGGCGCAGGCCTGGGAGGCAATGCTCAAGGTTCCGCTGCCCGTGATCGGCCCGCCCGTCAGTCCGGTTCCGCTGCCCACGCTGGTCACGGTCCCCGTGCCCGCGGAAGAACACACCCAGCCCGTGCCACTCCACTGCAATACCTGATTGGCCGCGCAACCATTCGTCAGCGATAAGTTGAGCGTGCCGCTGGTACCGCCGCCGGTCAGCCCGCTGCCGGAAGCCGTCGTAATGCCGGTGATGGTGCCATCGCCCCCGGCAAAGGCAATGTCCAGCTCCGGCGGGTGACTGGTCGTCGCGTTCTCCTTGCTGTCAAAGGCAGCATAGAACGAACCATTGGCAGCCAAGGCAATGCCATTGTTGGTTTCGCTGCCGTTCAACCATGCCTGCACCGCCGAAGTCACGTTGATCAGGATGTATTGATTTTTGTCCGCCGTGGTTATGGCGACGTTGGAAGCGATCATCTTACCCAGCCCCGGAGCATTGCTGGCATCAATCGTGTTCTCCGCCCAGGTGCCGTTGACGTAATTCACGTTGAAGCTCCCGGCTTTGGCCACGGCATCGACGTAGAGCTTCAGTGTGGCCTGGCTGATGCTGGCGGTGGCCGGAATGGACGACAGATCGAACTGAATGTAGGTGGTCTGGGTGGCCCCATCGACATCGAGCAGGGTCTTGGCTCCGTAGTTAGTGGTGGGATCGGCGGTGTTGGTGTAGGTGTCTGCGAGAGGTGTTATCTGGGCGTAGGCGGCTGTTGCCGTCCCCAACAGCAGGATCAGAGACAGAAGTGCAACCAGTCGCACATGACTTCCTAGGTTTTTCATGATGTCTCCACACGTTCCCCCGTCTTCTCCGGGGTTGATTTCTCGTTCCGCCGACGGTCGGCCAAGAGCCTGCATCTTTCGCCGCCTCGGTCCGTCGTACTTCATTTCGGTTGAGCGGCTACTTGCGTGGCCGGATGGGTCGACGCAGCCGCGTTGAGTGGAGCCAGCTTCAGTGGGGCGGTAAAGCCGAATGCTCCCTGCTGCTGCGATGGCGAGCGGTTGTTGGGCCTCCGAAGGTTCGGGCGCTTCGGCACGACTCGCTCGCTGGCCGGTGGTACTGCCATGTAGCCAATCCGCTCCGTCTCGGGCGCTCCGAAGAGTTCGGGATATATATAGTGGCCACGATCGGCAGGAGCCTTTTCGACCTCGATCGGAATCCGGTTCGCGTTGGCGAATGCATCCTGGCGAGTGCCCGTCACCTGCCAGGAGACTTCCACATTGGGTTTGTCGGTCTTGATGCTGAACTGGTTTTGGGTGATCTCAGAAGCCACGACGGCCTGCGCGAACTGGCCGATTACAGTCAACTGATAGCGGAAATCCCGGTTGAGAGCGTCAAACCAATCGGGCAGCGTGACCGTAGCCAGCCCGGCTTCGTCGGTGGTGATGTTCCCGTCATAGATGTTCTTCATGTCGGGCGACTCGACGAAGGAGTGGTAGAGATACTTATTGGCGGGGTCGAGCGGATGGTCAATTTTGAACGAACCGCCACCTTTGGAGAGGGTGCCGATAACGTCCACGTGTCCTTTTGTAACCGTCAACTGGTCTCCGTTATTGATGCGGAGGTGTATGGTGTCGCCTTGCCCGGCGTTAACATACGTGTTGCCGTTCGAGTCCCCAAGGAGAGTGTAGTTGTTACAGTCGTACATAGGCGCATATCCGAGCTGGAGGGCCATGAAGCCGGAACCGCATCCCGCGTCTCCAATGGTTGCGAATGTATAGTCACCCAGGAGAAATGGCATGAAACCAACGAAAACCGCGGCTCCGCTGTTCGCTGCGGTTGTATCGTTCTCCGCCGACAGGGTGGGCAGTCCTGCTGTGTTATTGAAGAACGCACCGGCGGTGTTTTCGTCGGCAGTTCCAAGTACCCCAGAGGATCCTGTGTCAGCCCCACCCCCGTCGCCCCACACGCCGGCATAGCTGCCATAGGTTTGCCCTTCCATGCTGATACTGGCAGTTTGCCCGTAGACGCCAACATTGGGGCTTGTTCCCAGCACTCCGTTGCCGTTCGCGCTGGCAGTGGTGCCGAATACGCCATTCACCGGTCCCGAAGTGGCTGACGCAACCCCTTTAACACCGGAGGCATTGTTGCTGTTGGTTACGCCAAGTACGCCCGGAGCGCTCCCCGACGTAAGCAGGTTGGTCACCTGCAAAACCCCCGAACTGTCGCTTCCTGAGATAGCCGTGGTGTTGTTGATCGTCTGTTTGCCGGTGAAGGTGTTGTTCCCCAGTGTGGCGAAGGACGAGCAGGTGAAGGGAAGCGCACTCAGCGCATCGCCTGAGGCGCAGGCCTGGGAGGCAATGCTCAAGGTTCCGCTGCCCGTGATCGGCCCGCCCGTCAGTCCGGTTCCGCTGCCCACGCTGGTCACGGTCCCCGTGCCCGCGGAAGAACACACCCAGCCCGTGCCACTCCACTGCAATACCTGATTGGCCGCGCAACCATTCGTCAGCGATAAGTTGAGCGTGCCGCTGGTACCGCCGCCGGTCAGCCCGCTGCCGGAAGCCGTCGTAATGCCGGTGATGGTGCCATCGCCCCCGGCAAAGGCAATGTCCAGCTCCGGCGGGTGACTGGTCGTCGCGTTCTCCTTGCTGTCAAAGGCAGCATAGAACGAACCATTGGCAGCCAAGGCAATGCCATTGTTGGTTTCGCTGCCGTTCAACCATGCCTGCACCGCCGAAGTCACGTTGATCAGGATGTATTGATTTTTGTCCGCCGTGGTTATGGCGACGTTGGAAGCGATCATCTTACCCAGCCCCGGAGCATTGCTGGCATCAATCGTGTTCTCCGCCCAGGTGCCGTTGACGTAATTCACGTTGAAGCTCCCGGCTTTGGCCACGGCATCGACGTAGAGCTTCAGTGTGGCCTGGCTGATGCTGGCGGTGGCCGGAATGGACGACAGATCGAACTGAATGTAGGTGGTCTGGGTGGCCCCATCGACATCGAGCAGGGTCTTGGCTCCGTAGTTAGTGGTGGGATCGGCGGTGTTGGTGTAGGTGTCTGCGAGAGGTGTTATCTGGGCGTAGGCGGCTGTTGCCGTCCCCAACAGCAGGATCAGAGACAGAAGTGCAACCAGTCGCACATGACTTCCTAGGTTTTTCATGATGTCCTCCAAATCGAAATCTCAGACGTGAAACTTAGAACCGATCTATTTCGACGCTCTCGTGACAGTTGGCTTCGGCGGAGTCTTCAATGCTGGCAGCTTGGGCAAGACCGGTAACGGCGGCTGCGGCCGAATCAACGGGCGCAGACTGCGCGGTGCCGAAGCCGATTTGCGCTCGGTCGCCGGGGCCATCGACAGTGGCGATTCATAGCCAATGCGGGCAGTCTGCGGCGCGCCGAAGAGTTCCGGATGCAGGTAGTGCCCGCGATCCTCCGCCGATTTCTCCACTTCAACTTGAATGCGGTGGGCATTGGCGAACGCGTCTTGCCGTATTCCCGTAACTTGCCACGAGACCTTGATCCCGGGTTTCCCGCCCGCAATCTTGAACTGGTTGTTCTGCACTTCCTCGGCAATGTAAACCGGCGCGAATCCGCCAATGGTGGTGAGTTGATAGCGGAAGTCGCGATTCAACGCTCCAAACCAGTCGGGCAACATCACCACCGCCTCGCCGTTCACATCCAGCGCAGTTACGCCGTCATAAATATTTTTCATGTCCGGAGATTCGACAAAGGAGTGGTAAAGATATTCGTTCGCTGGATCGAGGGGATGATCAATCTTGAACGAACCGGCCGGCTTGGTCAGACTCGTGGTTACATCCAATGTAGTGATGGTGACCGAACCGTTGTTGTTCAGGATCATGGGTGTCGGAGTGACGTTGTTGACACGAAAAAGGATTTTCCCTACTGTGCCGCTGGCGTTGAGGTAGGTTCCTCCGTTGAGGTCGCCCATCAAGGTGTAATTTCCGCAGCCGGTCATGCCGGTGAGTCCGAGTTGCAGACCCATGTAATCGGAGTTGGGACTGCAGCCGGCGCCTCCGATGATTGCGAACCCGGACGTGTTATCAGTTGCAGCCTTGAAAGCCTGAGCCGTAGCCGACGAACTGTTATTCAGGGCATAGACCGCTGCCGTACCGCCGCTATCATTCGAAGCAAACAGGCCAAACCCATTGTCACTGGTGGCGAGTATGCCGGCTTGACCGGTTGAGGTGTCGCCCCAGACACCGTAGTCGTTGCCGACAAATCCGCCACCGGTGTTGCTGAGGGTGGCATCGTGGCCGAAGGCGCCCGGCCCGGCGCCATTTGTATAAGCGCTCACACCTGCAATCGGAACAGGGGAAGCTGGCCCCGTCCCAGCCTGAGCCTCGAGACCGTCTCCCGGAAATCCGTTTTGCGAGTTGCCGCCGAAGAAAGCTCCGCCGATGCCAGCTATGGCTCCCGAAGTCGTGGTATCGTCGCCGCCTTCGCCGAATACGCCAGTGGAGAATGTTGGGCCGACAAAACTAGGGTTGGGAGGCGAGCCATAGAAAACACCGCCAGCGCCACCCCCGCCGGTGTTTACCCCCTCCACTGCCGCAACCAGGGTGTTAAGGTTGATGGGGCCGTTGGTGGTCCCGTACACGCCGACCTGATTGGGAACGGAAGATCCGCCCCCTGCATTTCCGTAGACGCCGATCTTGGCCCCGAGACCCTCGACGCCAGTGCTGGTAGCAGAAGAAGGGTTGGAAGTAGCCTGCCCGATTACACCAACTCCTTTGGAGCTAAACGAAACTCCGGTGACGCCGGTCGAGGTTCCGCTAGTGGCGAAATCCTGCCCGTACACTCCGTTTCCGTTGGTCGCGGTGCCGAGTACTCCGACTCCGCCGCCGCCCGTGAAGTTCGCCGTTCCGCTTACGCCTACGTCCAGCGCAACCGCCTGCACGCCCGCGGCTCCGCTCGGTGCCGTCACGTTGATGCCATACGCAGAGCCCGACTGGGTTACATTCAGGACTTCTCCGGTGTTCGTGGTGGCACTGAGATTTTCCGTCTGGCCCGTTATGGATCCCGTGGCCGTGATGTTGCCGGTGTCAGTAAGATTGCCGGTGATGGCCTGATTGCCAACGAAAGTGTTAGCCACGTTCAACTGAGGAACTTTGGTCGTATCCAGATTTAATGTCACGTTGCCGTTGGTGCCGCCGCCGGTGAGATCCGTGCCGGCGGTGACGCCGGTGACGGTGCCGGTGCCGGGAAAGGTTTGGCCGGAAGCGAATGTGATCTTGCCGTTGCTGGCGATATTCAACCCGGTTTCGCTGGGTGAGCCAGACCCCGAACCGTAAAGAAGATTGAGCGTTCCCGCTGGATTCGACGAGTTGTTACCGGTCGGCTCCGTCTGCCATTGAAACAGTGGTCCGATTGCCTTCCCGGTGCCGCTGTTGAACGCTGATCCTTGCAGTGAGAACGGTTGCGAGTTGAATCCGCTGCCCGAGTTGGCCGTACCCGTACTGGGCAATTGCAGTGCCCCACGCGCGATCACGCCCCCGTTCACATCCAGGGTGGCTGCCGGAGTCGTGGTGTTAATCCCGATTGAGGCGGGGCTGCCCGATGATTGAAACAGAATGGAGTTGCTCAGAACGGTGCTGCTCGTCCACAGCGGAATGAAGTCACTGGTTCCAGAACCGCTCACTACCGCAGTCTCGTTCGCGATGGCAGTTCCATCGTTCGGGGTGTCACCCGACCCGGAGGACCCCGGCGCAGCCAGCACAAAGGCCGAGGGCGGAAATCCGCCCACCGTCTCCGCATCACCGGCCTTCAACGCATAGGGCGCGCTGACCAGCAATACTCGCGGCTGTTCTTCCTGTCCTTGTGCCTGCACGCCCAACCAATGGGCCTCGCCTAAGGTGAAGATGCTTGCCGGTAATCCCTGGCTGGTGGTCGAACCCAACAGCACGGTATAGTGCCCGGTCTTGTCCGGCTGGACGTTTTGCGTCTCCAGCCACAGCGGAGATCCGCCTTGCTGGTCTTTATAAAGGTAGAATGTCACCCCGAGCATTCCCGTCAACGGTTTGCCATTGATGTCGGTCAGCACGCCGCTGAAGTTCACGAGCGGCGGCACGACGGCGCTGCCATTCGCGGCCACGCTCTGCTGCGCCTGCCCGAACAAGCTGACGCATAAGAGAACCATCAACACCAGACTCCCCACGTGAACCTGCTTCATAAAAGCCTCCCCAATCTTCAATTCGATCTTTCTTAGGAATCCCCGTCACTTGTACTGAGCGGTCAGCGGTAGCGCTTGCAACGAGGACACAGGAGCGCCCTTGGCCTGCGTCGAGGACCCTGGCATGTTTGAGCCAACCGCCTGTTCCGCCAGTGCGCCGAACAGCTCCGGGTGCAGGTAATGTCCTTGCTCCTGCGGCGGCTTTTCTACTTCGACCTGAATGCGGTTGGCCTCGGCGTAGGCGTCGTGGCGAATGCCTGTCACTTGCCAGGAGACTTCCACATGCGGCTTGCTGGTGCGGATGACGAAACAGTTATTCCCGATCTTCGTGGCGACGATGGCTTGCGCGAACTGGCCAATCACCGTGAGCTGATAGCGGAAGTCGCGATTGAGGGCTTCAAAGTAGTCCGGCAAAATAACCGTCGCCACACCACGCCGGTTGGTAACGACATTTCCGTTGTAGACATTCATCATGTCGGGCGATTCGACAAACGAGTGGTAGAGATACTTGTTGGCGGGATCGAGCGGGTGGTCGATCTTGAACGAGCCGCTGCCCTTGCTGAGGCTCCCCTTGATGCTGACGTCCCCTGAAGGGTTGATGGTCATCAGGTTGGCGCCATTCTGATTGCGGAAATAGATGGTGCCGCTTAACCCGCTGTTGATGTAGACGTTGCCGCCGCTGTCTCCTATGAGGGCATAATTCTCGCAAGAATTGAACCCACCGCTCGCCACGAATCCCAGCCCGGCATAAGCCGGCCCGCACCCCGGATCGCCGATGAGGGTTTGCAGGTTGTTACCGGCCACATCCAATTTTGCCTGTGGGGTCGTGGTGCCGATGCCCACACTGGTGTTGGCGGTTTGCCCATTCACGCCATTGATGCTGCCTAACACCATGGCGTTACTTTCGGCTACCTCGGCGTTGGAGCCGATGGCTGTAGCGTTGGTGAGGGTTCCCGTGCTGAACGCTGCACCGGTGCCCAGAGCGGTGTTATTCTTCCCGGTTAGGAAGCTGGAATCGGCCGTTTTTCCGGCGAGGTTCCCCACCCCTGTGTTGGCCGTGCCCGTGGTATTGGTGTAGAGTGCCGCAGGACCGTCGGCGACGTTGTAACTACCCGAGTTATTGTAGAACAGCGCGGCAGCCCCGGCGGCGACATTGAGGCCTCCCGTGGTGTTGTGGAAGAGCGCTGCCCCGGCCACACCCGTGCCGCTGGCGGTGTTGTCGTTTCCACTGGTGTTGGAGTAGAGCGTCTGGTTTCCGCTGGCGGTGTTGTTGATGCCGGTGGTGTTGGAGTAGAGCGCCTGGTTTCCGCTGGCGGTGTTGTCGTTGCCAGCGTTGGAGTAGAGCGCCTGGTTCCCGCTGGCGGTGTTGTCGATACCCGTGGTGTTGGCGGCGAGAGCCCCAGAGCCGTCGGCGGTGTTGTTGCTGCCCGTGGTGTTGTTTTGGAGGGCGTGTCGGCCGCTGGCGGTGTTCTCGCTGCCGGTAGTGTTGGCGGAGAGCGCCCTTTCGCCGCTCGCGGTGTTGTCGCTGGCGGTATTCGCGGAAAGCGCCTGGTAGCCGCTGGCGGTGTTGTTGCTGCCCGTGGTGGTGGAGTAGAGCGCCTGGAAGCCGTTGGCGGTGTTGGCGCCGCCCGTGGCGAGTTTGGAGAGCGCCAGGTAGCCGCTAGCGGTGTTGTTGATGCCCGTCAGCGTCGAGTTTCCAGCAAAACCAAGAAACGCGTCGTGGTCCGGTACTGAACCAAAGGCAAACGGAGTGACTCCTATATTGAAGGAGGATCCTGTCACCGCTCCGGTGACAGACAGAGGCGCGAGCATGTGGATTTGGCCGAAAGAGTCCTGAGTGATGTTGGAATCGCCCAAATTGGTTGCGCTGGTCCAAAGTGCGACATAGTTTGGCATGCCGCTCCCGCCTATCGGCGGTTTGGAATCATGAATCGAAGATCCCGCGCCCGAACCGCCAATACTCGGCGGGTTGCCGCCAGCGGATCCATTGGCTCCGGTGGCCCGAGCCAACACGAAGGCCGAGGCCGGCAGTCCTCCGACGGTGTCCGCATCTCCTGCTTTCAACGCATAAGGTGCGCTGACCAGCAATACACGCGGCTGCTCTTCCTCCCCTTGTACTTGAACTCCCAGCCAGTGAGCTTCATCCGAGGCAAACAGATTCGCCGGCAATCCCTGGCTGCTGGTCGAACCCAACAGCACGCTGTAGTGCCCAGTCTTGTCCGGCTGGACGTTTTGCGTCTCCAGCCACAGCGGCGATCCGCCTTGCTGGTCCTTATAAAGGTAGAATGTCACCCCGAGCATCCCCGTCAACGGTTTGCCGTTGACGTCGGTCAGCACGCCGCTGAAGTTCACGAGCGGCGGCACGACGGCGTTAGTTGCCGTGGCAACAGTTTGCTGCGCCTGAGTGAACAAGCGGACGCATAAGAGAACCATCAACACCAGACTCCCCAGGTGAACTTGCTTCATAAAAGCCTCCCCAATCTTCAATTCGATCTTTCTTAGGAATCCCCGTTACTTGTACTGAACAGCCAGCGGTAACGCTTGCAACGACGACACGGGAGCGCCCTTGGCCTGCGTCGAAGACCCTGGCATGTTTGAGCCAACCGCCTGTTCTGGCGGCGCTCCGAACAGCTCCGGGTGCAGGTAATGTCCTTGCTCCTGCGGCGGCTTATCGACTTCAACCTCAATGCGGTGCGCGTCGGCGTAGGCGTCGTGGCGAATGCCCGTAACTTGCCAGGAGACTTTCACTCCCGGCTTGCTTGTCTTAATCGTGAAGTGATTGCGGCTGATCTCCTTTGCCACGATGGCTTGCGCGAACTGGCCAATCACCGTGAGCTGATAGCGGAAGTCGCGGTTGAGGGCCTCAAAGTAGTCCGGCAAAGTGATGGTCGCCATACCATGCCGGTTGGTGACGACGTTTCCGTTGTAGACATTCATCATGTCGGGGGATTCCACGAAGGAGTGGTAGAGATATTTGTTGGCGGGATCGAGCGGGTGGTCAATCTTGAATGAGCCGCCGCCCTTGCTGAGGTTACCCTTGATGTTGACGTCCCCCGCGGAGTCGATGGTCATCAGGTTGGCACCATTGTTGTTACGGAAATAAACGTCGCCGCCGGGCGCATTGATGTAGGTGCTGGTGCCGTCGCCCATCAAGGAATAGGTCGTGCAATTCAGGAAGCCCAAACTTCCGAAGGCGATGCCTCCGAAACCGGCGGTGTTACATGCCCCGCCGATGTAGGTGTGGATATCCTGCCGGTAAATATCCAACGCGGTCTGCGGTGCGGTGGTGCCGATGCCCACTTGGGTGTTGGCCGTTTGTCCATTTACGCCATTGATGCTGCCTAGAACCATGGCATTGCTGGCGTCGACTTCGGCGTTGGCGCCAAGCGCTGTGGCGTTGGTCAGAGTGCCGGTTCCAAACATCGTTCCAGTTCCCAGAGCGGTGTTATTGTTCCCGGTAAGGTTGCTGGAGTCGGCCGTCCATCCGGCGGTATTACCTATCCCTGTGTTGGCCCGGCTCGTGGTGTTGTAGTAGAGCGCGCCCTGGCCGATGGCGGTGTTATTGCTGCCCGTGGTGTTGGAACCGAGCGCGGTCGCACCGCTGGCGGTGTTGTAATCGCCGGTAGTGTTGGAGAGGAGCGCGCCCTGGCCGCTGGCGGCGTTGTTGCTGCCCGTGGTGAGGGAGCCGAGCGCGGCATTGCCGATGGCGGTGTTGTAGCCGCCCGTGGTGATGGATTCGAGCGCATAAACACCGTCAGCGGTGTTGGACTGGCCCGGGTTACTGCCGTAGTTCCCCGAGAATCCGACGTACGAATTCTGCTTGTGTTGGTCGCCGAAGGCGAACAAGTTACTACCAATCTGGTAGGTGGTGCCGCTCACGACCCCGGTCGCGGTCAGGTTGCCATTCACCGTCTGATTGCCACGGGTGATGGCATTGCCGTTCACATCCAGCGTGGCCGCGGGAGTAGTTGTCCCTACCCCGATGCTGTTGCCGCTGGCCTGATACATGATCGAATCGCCCGCGTTTTTCGGACCGGTCCAAACCGGAATGTAATTCGCCATGCCCGCAAATGGAGCGCTCGGCGAGACCGGGCTGCCGGCGCCGGCGGCGGTCAGAATGCCGCCGCTTCCGTTTATTGGCCCGGCGAGTACGAAGGCCGACGGCGGCAACCCGCCCACGGTCTCCGCATCACCGGCCTTCAACGCATAGGGCGCGCTGACCAGCAACACCCGCGGCTGTTCTTCTTGCCCTTGTACTTGCACACCCAGCCAGTGGGCCTCGCCCGAGGCAAAGATGCTCCCCGGCAATCCTGTGCTGGTGGTCGAACCCAATAGAACGGTGTAGTGGCCGGCCTTGTCGGGCTGGACGTTCTGCGTTTCCAGCCACAGCGGTGATCCACCCTGTTGGTCTTGATAAAGGTAGAACGTGACGCCGACCATTCCGGTCAGTGCTTTGCCGTTGCCATCGCTCAACACACCGCTGAAATTCACCAGCGGTGGCACAATTGCGTTGGTTGCGGTTGCCACGCTCTGCTGCGCCTGACCGAACAAGCTGGCGCATAAGAGAACCGTCAACACCAGTCTCCCCACGTGCTTCATAAACGCCTCCCCAATCTTCAATCCGATGTTTCTTAGGAATCCCCGTCACTTGGTCAGCGGTAGCGCTTGCAACGACGACACAGGAGCGCTCTCAGTCTGCCCTAGCATGTTTGAGCCAACGGCCTCCTCTGGCGGCGCTCCGAACAGTTCCGGATGCAGGTAGTGCCCTTGCTCCTGCGGCGGCTTTTCTACTTCAACCTCGATGCGGTGGGCGTCGGCGTAGGCATCGTGACGAATGCCGGTCACTTGCCACGAAACTTTTCCGCCCGGTTTACCCCCGGAAATGCGAAAGCGGTTCCCGGAAATTTCGCGTGCGATGTAGAGGCTGGGTTGAGGCCTCCCGATCGAAGTCAACTGATAACGGAAGTCGCGGTTTAGAGCCTCAAAGTAAGTGGGCAAAGTGATCCATACGGCTCCGCGGGCGTCAAGCCTCGCCAGGCCGTTGTAGACATTCATCATGTCGGGCGATTCGACGAAGGAGTGGTAGAGATATTTGTTGGCGGGATCGAGCGGGTGGTCGATCTGGAATGAGCCGCTGCCCTTGCTCAGATTGCCCTTGATGTGGACGTCGCCCGAGGTGTCAATGGTCATCAGGTCGGCATTTTTGTTGCGGAAATAGATGGTGCCGCTCAGGGAGCTGTTCACGTAGAGATTGCCGGGGCTGTCTCCTATGAGGGCATAATTTTTACAAGAATTGAATCCACCGCTGACCACGAATCCAAGCCCGGCAAAACCGCTCCCACAAGCCGGATCGCCGATGAGCGTTTCCACACTGTTCCCCGCAACATCCAACTTTGCGTGTGGGGTGGTGGTGCCGATGCCCACGCTGGTGTTGGCCGTTTGTCCATTCACGCCATTGATGCTGCCCAGCACCATGGCATTGCTCTCGGCGACCTCAGCGTTAGCGCCGATCGCGGTGGCATTCGTAAGAGTTCCCGTGCTGAACGCGGCACCCGTCCCCAGAGCGGTGTTATTGTTCCCGGTAAGGCTGCTGGAATCGGCCGTCACCCCGGCGGTATTCCCTATCCCTGTGTTAGCCCTGCCTGTGGATTGGTAGAGGGCTTGGTTGCCGATGGCCGTGTTGAAGCTGCCCGTGGCATTGAACATGAGCGCCGCGTAGCCATTCACCGTGTTGTAGCTGCCCGTGGTGTTGTTGTAGAGCGAGTTGAAGCCACTGGCGGTGTTGTTGCTTCCCGTGGTATTGATCACGAGCGCCTCGAAGCCAGTGGCCGTGTTATTGTTGCCGGTAGTGTTGTCGGAGAGGGCTGCGTAGCCGCTGGCCGTGTTTCCGAAGCCCGTGGTATTGGAGGAGAGCCCGAAGTCGCCGGTGCCCGTGTTGCCTTGGCCTGTGTTGTTGCTGTTGATATTCCCCGCGAAGCCGAGGAACGCGTTCCCGTTCGCATAGGAGCCGAACGCGAACAGGTTACTTCCAATCTGGTAGCTGCCGCCCGATACCACGCCGGTCGCGGTCAGGTTTCCGTTCACCGTCTGATTGCCGGTGAAAGTGTTGGCCGCGGCCAATTGCGGAATCTTGGTGGTGTCCACATTCAGCGTCGTCGTGCCGCCAAGCGCGACGGTGCCGCCGCCAGTCAGGTCTGTGCCCGCGGCCACGGTGAGCGACGGATTGGCTAGCATGGCATTGCTCACGCCGCCGGTGGCGATGCTCAGCGTTCCGCTGCCGGTGATCGGCCCGCCGGTCAGTCCCGCTCCGCTGCCGACACTCGTTACCGTTCCCGTGCCAGGGAAGGTTTGGCCGGAGGCGAACGTTATCTTGCCGTTACTCGCAATGTTTAATCCGGTTTCAGTTGGCGATCCCGAGCCACTGCCATAAAGAAGATTGAGAGTTCCTGCCGGATTCGATGTGTTGTTCCCGCTGGGCTCGGTCTGCCACTGGAACAACGGCCCGATCGCCGTTCCCGTGCTGCTGTTGAATGACGATCCCTGTAGCGAAAACGGCTGTGAGTTGTATCCCTGCGAAGCATTCGCCGTGCCGGTACTCGGCAGTTGCAGCGCTCCCCGTGAAATGACGCCGCCGTTCACATCTAGCGTGGCCGCGGGAGTAGTTGTCCCTACCCCGATGCTGTTGCCGCTGGCCTGATACATGATCGAATCGCCCGCGTTTTTCGGACCGGTCCAAACCGGAATGTAATTCGCCATGCCCGCAAATGGAGCGCTCGGCGAGACCGGGCTGCCGGCGCCGGCGGCGGTCAGAATGCCGCCGCTTCCGTTTATTGGCCCGGCGAGTACGAAGGCCGACGGCGGCAACCCGCCCACGGTCTCCGCATCACCGGCCTTCAACGCATAGGGCGCGCTGACCAGCAACACCCGCGGCTGTTCTTCTTGCCCTTGTACTTGCACACCCAGCCAGTGGGCCTCGCCCGAGGCAAAGATGCTCCCCGGCAATCCTGTGCTGGTGGTCGAACCCAATAGAACGGTGTAGTGGCCGGCCTTGTCGGGCTGGACGTTCTGCGTTTCCAGCCACAGCGGTGATCCACCCTGTTGGTCTTGATAAAGGTAGAACGTGACGCCGACCATTCCGGTCAGTGCTTTGCCGTTGCCATCGCTCAACACACCGCTGAAATTCACCAGCGGTGGCACAATTGCGTTGGTTGCGGTTGCCACGCTCTGCTGCGCCTGACTAGCGAGACTGCACAGCAACAGCGTCAATGTTGTCGAGAGCATCACCACGCGAAGCTGTTTCATAAAGATCCTCCTCCGCTCAATCCTTCGAATCCCGCCTGCCTCAGCCGCAACTCAACTTGCCGCGCCGTGCTCACATCGCCTTCCGCAGCGACTCCAGACAAACCAACACGGTCCCGTCTGGAGCTTCCAAGCAGTGCCATTTGTTTACCCCGGAGCCCTCGCCGAGAGTCGGTTGTGCCATGCCTACCAAACCTTGGGCCGGGACGACATCCACTTCGCAGTCACATTGCTGGCACCAGAAGCGCGCCCGTCCCGTCCGCTGGATCGTCAAGATGACCTGGGTTTCAATGGTGATTTCAGTCCTTTTTCGACCAGCCACGGCTTCCGCCAGCCTCTTTGACCAACGCCGGAATCGTGCTAGATTATTGGCCACGTTTGGTTCGGTTACCGCACTCGCCCTTAAACGGACGCGATCCTGCCTCATGGGCAGCTTGAAAGTCCTTAAGAACCGATTAATAAGTTTTGAATAGTTTTTCAAGAGTGGTTATGGGCAACGCAGTCAAGCAGTTGCTGGAGTTCGGTCCCTACCGCTTGGACCTCGAACAACGTCTGCTGCTGCGCGATCAGCAGCCGATTTCGCTATCTCCAAAGGCTTTCGATCTGCTCCTCGTGCTGGTTCAGCATCGCGGGCAAGTCGTCCTCAAAGACGACTTGATGAAGCTGATCTGGCCCGACACCTTCGTTGAGGAGTCCAACCTCGGCCAGCATGTTTTTCAGCTCAGAAAGGCCTTGGGCGATCGCTCGCAGGATTCTTCCTATATCTTGACCGTGCCGGGGCGGGGTTACCGCTTTATCCCAGAAGTGCGCACGCTTCCGGGAGAAGAGAGTCTAGTGGTGGGCACGCACTCGCGAGCGCACGTGGTGGTTGAAACCCGGACTCACCTGGCTCTGCGCATAGTAGTTTTGCTTTTAGTTCTGGCGACCGGATCCGTGCTGGGTCATCGTGCATACCAGGCTCAGCAAGCTCGGAAATCCGCACAGACACTGCCCCAGGAGGCAACAATACGGGCCCGGCGGTCGGTGGCGGTGCTCGGGTTCCGCGACCTGTCGGGACGTCCTGAAGACGCCTGGCTCTCCACCGCACTGGCAGAGATGTTGAACACCGAACTAGCCGCGGGAGAAAAACTTCGTCTGGTTCCCGGGGAAGATGTTGCTCGCACCCGACTCGATCTGCGCCTGCCTGACGCGGAGAGCCTGTCCAAGGATACGTTGGCGCGCGTGCGCAAGAGTCTCGATACCGATGTCGTGGTCTTGGGTTCGTACACCAGCCTGGGGGGGAAATCAAAAGGCAGCATTCGAGTGGACTTGCGCCTCCAGGACGCGGTCGCCGGAGACACCATCGCGGAGGTGGCGACGACGGGAACCGAGGATGACCTGTTCGATCTGGTCTCGCGAGCTGGAACGCAACTGCGTGAGAAACTTGGCTTGGGTGCGGCTTCGATGGCAGAAGCAGTGAGCGTGAAGGCTTCTCTGCCAGCGAATCCTGAAGCCGCCCGTTTGTACGCCGAAGGCCTGGCCAAGCTGAGGCTGTTCGACGCACTGGCAGCCCGCGACCTGCTCCAGCAGTCTGTGGCCGCAGACCCCAAGTATCCTCTGTCCCGATCCGCCCTCGCGGCGGCATGGTCAGCGCTCGGCTATGACAAGAAAGCCAGGGAAGAAGCGACTCTGGCGTTTCAGTTGTCCCCCAACCTCTCGCGCGAAGATCGGTTGGTCGTCGAGGGAGATTACCGGCGGGCCAATCACGAGTACGAGAAAGCCATTGACGTATACCGCACGCTCTTCACGCTCTTTCCCGACAATCTCGATTACGGTTTACGTTTGGCGGAGGCGCAACAACTCGGGTCCAAGTCAAACGATGCTCTCGCCACGATTGCGGACTTGCGAAAGCTGCCCTCCCCAGTGTCCGGCGACCCCCGCATTGACTTGCAGGAAGCGACGAGCTGGATTTGGATTTCGAACTCCCAGCGCGCGCAGGAACCCCTGACCCACGCATTGCAAAAGGGCCGAACGCAAGGCGCGCGCCTTTTGGTGGCGCGAGTGCTCCGTCAGCAATGCCGAAGCTCCTTCTTTCTCGGACACATAAAGGATGCCATTGACGCTTGCCGCGAAGCCCGCGATACCTACGCCGCTGCTGGCGACCGCGAAGGCGAAGCCGCCACGCTCCGCTTCTGGGCTGACGCCATCAGGCAGTACGATTCGCCCGGTCCGGCACGGGTTCGTGAGGCTCCGCCTGAAACCATTGACCTTTATCGCCAGGCTCTCGATACCTTCCGCAGCATCGGAAATGAAGGTCGCGCGGCGGACACGATGAACAGCTTGGGGTTGCTCTATGCGATGCAAGGAGATCCGACCGGCGCCGAAAAGATGCACCGCGAAGCACTCGCCGTTTACCGCCGGCTCGCCAACACTGCAACCGAAGGCGTGGTCACCGAGAACCTAGGGGACGACCGGGTCTTACAGGGTGACCTGCCGGGCGCCATGCGGTTCTACGATGAAGCGCTGGCGTTGGATCGCAAAGTTGGCGACGCCGGGGCCGCGGCGGACGTCGGCTATAGCAAAGCGCTCATTCAGGAACTTCATGGAGATCTTCCTGTCGCCAAGGCCGGCTTCGAGGAATCGCTTAAAGAATTGCTGAAGGATGAAGATTCATACGATTCGGGATATGTCCTTTTCAGCTTAGGTGAACTGCTATTGGCGGAGGGGGATTTCGCGGGCGCACGCAAGGCGCTTGATCAGTCCCTGGCCGTGCGAGAAGAAGGGGAGGACAAAGTCCTTCTCGGAGAGACTCAACTGGAACTTGCCGAACTGTCGCTAGAGGAAGGTCGCGCCCCGTCCGGCGTGGAAATCGCTGCCCGGCAGTTTATTGAAGAGTTCAAGAAGGAAAAGGCGTGGGACGACGAGGCATTGGCATGGGCGCTCGTCGCCCGTGCCCTGTTCGCTCAAAAGAAATTCGAGGAAGCGAAGGAAGCCGCATCTCAGGCCGTGTTGCTCTCTGCGGGTAGCAGGTTTGAGTTACGTGCGGAGAATGCAATCACAGCAACTCGCACACAGGCACTGGGTCGTTCAGTATCCAATCCCGCAGTTCGAAGTCATGCTCTGGGGCATCTCACCTCCATTCTCTCCGAGGCCAAGAGGCGGGGTTATTTTGGAGTGGAGTTACAAGTGCGCCTGCTTATATGCGAACTTGAAGCCACGGACGATCCAGCATTGGCCAGCCTCCACAGGAAGGCGCTTGAAGGGGAAGCACGATCCAGAGGATTCGAGTTAGTAGCTCGCAAGGCTCACTCGCTTGCATCAGAGACTTCCGATTAAGCGCAGGAGCGCCCAGCCTACCGCCCAGCCTGCCGCTGGCAATCTACCAGGTGGAGCTCCGGCTGGCCAAATCTGGGCACTGCGCGGTTGCTTTTTCTTGGCCTGGGCGACGATGGCGGTGAAGCGCAGGTCGCCGTGGAGGTTGAGATCCGTGTCTTGTTCCATCGCAAGAATCCTGCTGGGTTGAGCCCATGGTCCACGGCCTCACCCAACAATGACCACGCTTCATCTTTGCACGCCAAGCGCGCCGCAACGCAGGCGAGATTGTGGTTTCAGCCGTATCCAGGTGTTCCGGCCCCAGCACATTGCAAGTTCGGACCCACGACAGTCAATAGCTTGCCTAAGGCCTGCACTTTAAATCCGAGTTCTAACTCTTGAATGTATAGGAAAATCAAAAATCCATTCTGGCAAGCGGGCCTGTGAAAAGAGGAATTGGTCCGCAAGGGAAGTGGTCAACTTGAAGGCTGTCTGTAGCCGAGGCACTTCTGAGATCTGAGGCGTCAAGCTAATGGAGGAGTTGTTCGGAGAGACTCTCTCTTCGCAAGGAGCGGCAAAACATCTCTCTAGCATGAAGCGATCAGCATGACGTCGACGCGAACAATCCCATCCCCACCGGACCATCCAATTTGGAGAGCCATTTTGATGGAATATTCCGCAAGGACCAGATCGCCGGGAAGGTGTGGCTCCGGCCAAGTAGGGTCATACCAAAACTTGATCATGACGATTTCTGCTATCTCATAGACCTTCGGGACAATTCGCAGAGCACTAATCAGCGCCAGCAAACGATTACGGTTGATTTTAAGTTCCTTCAACGCATACGCCTCTACCGCGCCGTCCTGATCCAGCTTTTTCCACGAATCAAGCGTATGCTCAACAGCCTCAAAAGCTGCTTCAAAAACACGGCGTTCCAATTCCGACCCGCGGAAAGCCGGATTGCGCCGTCCAACCCTCCATTTATGCTCAGGAGGCTCTTGAAGCCTGGCGAACTCGGAGTCAGGAAAACTAACGCCGTATGAGCCAAGTTCTCCTCGAACTTCACCCAATTGAACGAACCAGTAGCTTTGCCTCTCGAGAAACACCTCGAGAGCGTGGACTCCCCCCATGGCTTGTACATCTTCGGCTTCGTAGATTCGCTCTTCTGGACCGCGTTCCGGGGAAACGACGAAATAGACGATTGCTTCGCTCATTGGATGATCGGATCTCCATCTGGACTGCTGATCACGCATCCTTAGCTATTAACGTTCCCGCATTGTGGTCCATCCATCCGAACCAGCCGACGGACCCTCTTCATCTGTTGGCCTCTGTGATCGAATCTCGTTTTATGCCATCTGCCCCAGGGCGAGGTTTGGGGCGTAACCTACGTGAGGTCTCAGCTGACCAACCCTGCGCATCTGTTCGCCGCGATCATCAATCAGCGGGTCTTGCCCGAAGCACTTGAGGCGCAAACTTGCCCAATTCAATCGGCCTGGTTTCGGACGCCTCTTCTGTCCCAGCAGCACACAAATAGCAGCCAACATCCGAGTGATGGAACGGGGTGCGAGCAGTCCAAAGTATCGCATCCCGTGCCGGCGAGCACTCTGCACGTGCTGTTTCAGGACATGCAGAAACTTTTCAGTTGAAAACCGCAGTAGCTGGAGCCTGTTGTTTCTCGTGTCCTTTGCCCTTTTCAGGGCTGCGCTCTCCCGAAGGGCATCTCAATGACTGCGCTGCGGCCACTGGCACACTTTTGCCGGTTCCTCCGCTTTTGCACCGGTTCAGGTTGGAGGCGACTTTCTAGAACATCCCGGGAGTGGGGACGCACTTGGCGTCCTCCATCCTCGGAATGCAGAGCCGGAAAAACTGTGAGGCAACTTTCCCGGCAAACCTGAATTTTGAATAAGCTTGCCGGAGAGAATTTCCGGCAATTGGACCGTTTTGGACCGTACGCGGCTTCTAAGTGCAGGCAGGTAAAAGTGATATATTGGCAGACGCCATCGTTCGCAACGATGAGGTCGTCGGTTCCAGCCCGACTAGCTCCACCAAGTTCTTGCCGGCTTGTTCAGCGTCTCGAACCAATCGGGTCAAGTGACCGTTGCCAGGCCGGAGCCGTCCGTCGTGACGTCGCCGTCGTAAATGTTCTTCATGCCCAACGTCAGTAATTACATACAGTTTTCCCGGCGATTGCCGGACACGTTTCCGGCTTTTGTCCTCACTGCGCCGAGGTAGCGAGGCGATTAAGCCCCGTAGTAAAACGGTGTCACCGTGGGATGCCGCTGAACATAGGCTCGCTGTCGGCAACGAGGGCTGCATTGTTTCTGCCAAGGCCGTTTCGGTCGAAACGGTTTTCCGCAGCCTTTGCAGGTGCGGAGATCGTCCAAGCTACTTCCACTCATGCGATGCGTCACGTCAGCCTGAGAGAGGCAGCATGACGCATTTCCTGCGGTTTTAGGACTTCTCATGATCGCCTCAATACGCATAGCCAGAGAACTGCAAATTTTCGGGGTCGACAAGCCACCCATGAGGTGACACACGGATTTTTCCGTCTTGGTCCGAAGTCATCTAGTCTGTGATCGCCGCGGGGTGGCTCATAGACGCTCTTTTCTGTTGCGCTGGGGTTGCGGATTTTGCAGGGCTTTGCCTGATTCTGCCGCGCTATGTGCTTTATCTTCTTTGCCTGCAGCAGGCGTTGCAGAACTCATAATCCGTAGGTCGTTGGTTCGAGTCCAACCGACGCCACCAATCAAATCGGGGAAACGCAAGAACTTCTGCGGAATCTCCATTTCGCCTGGTTGGGCGGGACCTACGGACCGTTGCGGAGTTGTTTGCGTCTTCTCCGAGACCTCGTCGAGCCGGTCTACTAAGCACACATTGGCACCGGGAAACAGGTGGCCGCAAATGTCGACTGTTCGGTTCCAAATGCTTCCTTCACCCATTGCGAGAGCCTGTTCCCTGCGCCCTTTTCTTTAGCACAGACTGTGGAAACGTCCGTTCAAAATGTTCGTCGCCCATAATCCCCCGCACCCGCTCGAGCTCGTATTGGTCGGGATATTTGCCAACTGAGACCTCGTAGCCAGCCTTCTCTGCGAGATCCCCGAGCAGTTGCTCCCGCGCAATCGCCGCCCGAATGATCCGGTTGTTTGGTGGCAGCGCGAGACGCATACACTTCTTGCTGCTTGCCGTGCCATGGTCTGAGCAGGCAGCGAGGTACATCGGCCTCGCCCACAGGTCGTATTCATTTTCCGGCAGACGTGCTTGTAGTTGCTTCTTTATGACGAGCCAGTCTTTAATGGCTTGTTTCAGCGCAGTGGAGCTGTGATGATGTTGCTTTTCTTCTGGTAATTCCTCTGATGTTCCTTCGTTCCTTATTAGCGTGTCGATAATTTCATCCTTTTCGGCGGAAACTTCACCCTTTTGAGCGGGGAATTTCACCCTTTGCACCGCAGGAATTTCAGTCTTTCTGCGCCACTCGAACCCAACTAGAGCATAAAGAGCAACCCGCCCACGGCCGTTGCCACCATGAACTCGCTTGATAATGCCACTTGGGTAGTTGGCACGTTCAGATTCCAGCCGCCGGAGTATATTCGTCACCTGGCGCTCGGTACGTCCCACTTTGAGCGCAATCTCTGGCACGGACACTCTGGCTATGTTTGTCCGCTGGTCCTGACGATGGCAGATATAGTCAAGAACTCCCCGCTCGCCACCATTCAGGCCGCGAATGCTCCAGGCCCACTCGGTTCCTTCGTAGCTCATGCACGCCTCTGCAAGAGACAAGGCTTTGGTGGAGTCATGCAGGGACTGAGGCCTAGATGCTGCACCCACCCTGGCCATTCATCGGTGCTGGTGAAATTGTCTGAGGCTTCCCATTGATGCAGTGCTAGGCGTTCGTCCTCGGATAGAATGCTCCGATAGCAGTGCACCATTGCATCTGTATAGGTGAGGATGCGTTGTATCCTGTCACTGGACATTTTTCATCTCAGAGGTGAACGGGCAGTATGCTCATGAGCTTACCGAGCTCTGGAGATCTTCATGCCACGCGAACTGCCGAGCTACCCCTTTTTCAAGAAGCCAGAACTTCGATCGCTCGATCCTGCTTTTGTCGGCTAGATAAACTAAGTACGGCCCGGCGAGCGGACCTTTTGCAAGTTCTTCATTTGGTGTTCCGACGCGACGTGTGTGATTTCCCCCCATCCTGAATCACTTTCTGCAGTTCGGATTCCCTTATCATCGTGCGCCCTCCGACTTTAGTGCGCTGCAATTTGCCCTGGCTGAGCCAGGCGTGGACGGTCCACTTACTGATGCCACCCAAACGCTTAGCGGTCTCTTCTACGGAAAGCAGGTTCTCCATCAGGCCCCCAAACTAAACCAAGTTGATGCCAAGCTTGACAAGCATAAACATGGCACCATAAAATGCCACTGTCAATGGCAATATCATGGCACATAAATTCCACATTCCCGTCGAATTTGAGTTCAGGATCGCCAGAGTTGAGTGGTCCGTAGCAAGTGGCCAAGTTACAGGCTTCTGGAAGTTGAGGGAGCAGGAGGGAGAAATCGTAGGCGGCGTGAACGTAGAGTTCTCTCGCAACTGCTCCACCGAGGTCCTCCACTTCGGGGTCGAAGATCTACCACGAAAAGAATTGCAGCAGTGCAACGCAAAATGGAAGCAGCGTGGCCCAATTGGGGGCAAAGACGATGAGTTGCTCAAAGCCATATTTGCAGGATGGAAACCCCAATTGCTGATTCCGTCCGTTCCGATCAATTACCACTGGACAAGGTCGGAATTCATGAAACTTAGCCTTGCCAACGCTTGGCAGATGAGAAAAGACTTTGAGCGCATGGCGCCTGACCACGATGGCGCAATTGCATTCCTGAACAAGTGGGGTCACTGGGGAAGTGGCCACTTCACGGACTTGATCGACCTGACAGACATCCTTCGGTTGCAGAGTCAAGTTCGGGAAGCGCTGACTCCTTCTTCAGGCGACAGGTGGTTTACTAGCCACAACCCTTCACGTCTGGACTTTTGGAGACGAGACCCCAAAGACCGGTTTTTCGCAGTTAGAACATGTCTTTGCCAGGATGCAATTTGCGTGACGGTAACGGCAGACTTGCTTCGAGGTGCGAAATTCAAGTTCTGTGCGCGCAAGGATTGCAGGGCATCGTTTGAAGTGACATCAAAACACAAGAAAAAATACTGCTGCCAGTACTGCGGCCATCTGGAATCGGTGCGAAAGAATCGAAGGACTCGGACGAACGGAGGAAGCAATGTCGATCTATAAGCGTGGTCGGATCTACTGGTACAAGTTCATGTGGAACCGCGAAATGGTTCGAGAATCGACGTGTCAAACCGGCCAAAACACCGCTCGCCAGATGGAAGCAGCTCACCGCACATCGCTGGCGAAAGGGGAAGTGGGTATCCGTGAAAAGAAAGCCGCGCCCGGGCTAAAGGAGTTTCTGAAGGGGGAGTTTCAGCCCTATATCAAGACGAAACATGCGGGCAAGCCTCTCACCCTTCGCTACTACATGCAGGGCTGCGCCATGCTCCTGAAATCCGAACTGGCAAGGCTGCTGTTGGACGAACTGACCGACCAACATGCCCAGCAGTTTGCGCGGCAGCACGCAACCCTATCGCCTTCCGGTATCAACCGAGGGTTGCGAACGCTGCGGCGCTCACTGAATCTCGCGTATGAATGGGGAAAGATGGAAAAGCCAGTTAAGGTCGCATTGGCGGCTGGCGAAAAACAACGTGACCGCGTGCTTACTGTGGAGGAGAGCGATAAATATCTGAAGGCTTGCCCGCAGCCTTGGGGGGATTGCGCCACCACAGTCTTGGACGAGGGATTCCGCCCGGGTGAGGTGTTTGCACTCTGCTGGTCGCACTTATTCTTTAGTGAGAATGGCACTGGCCTTATTCAGATCGTCGAGGGGAAATCAAAGTCGGCTCGACGTATGCTGCCTATGACACCACGAGTGCATGCGTTGCTGCGCGCCCGCTACGAGGCGGCCGAGCGACCAACTGACGGATGGATTTTCCCCAGCGCCAGCAAGTGCGGGCACTTTAATGGAGACGCGGCCAAAGACCAACACAAGAAGGCGCTGACCGATTCCGGCGTAGAACCCTTCGTGCCATACACGTTGCGCCACACTGCACTGACACGCCTCGGGGAGGCGGCGGGTGGCGATGTATTTGTGCTTGCCAAGATTGCTGGTCACAGCTCGATTACGGTAACGCAACGTTACGTACACCCGCAGGCGGAAGCGATCAGCCGCGTTTTCGCGGCGTCGCTGCCGGTGGGCACAAAAGTGGGCACACCACACGAATTGCTAAATCCGGAAGCAGCGCAAGAAGCTATAGTCAAGGCGGCATAGCCATTTGATTTCAATCAGATTAGAAGTGGTGCCGGGAGGGGGACTTGAACCCCCAAGGGCCGAAGCCCGGCGGATTTTGAGTCCGCTGCGTCTGCCAGTTCCGCCATCCCGGCTCTACTTGCAAATGCTTGATTTTACGACTCGTTTATGGCTCTGTTCCCTTTTCATCCAAAATAACGAATGTGCAACTGTGTAAGAAAGTGTGTCACTTTCTGTTGATTTCCACAGTTCGTTGTCATTTTGCTCGTGACGCGCTTTGCCGGCGATTCTCGGGCTAAGATCCATTGCCAAGTCATAAGAAAGCACTCGCACGAGATTCTACCATTTCATTAAGAGCTGCTCTACCTTTTGATTTCACGCGAAGCCGACGACTTGGGTCCGTGAGCTTATGGCCGAGCGGCGCCAAGAGCGGCGTTTTTTCCGTCCGGAGCGTGCCGCAAATCGTTCCCGAACGCGCGGCTGTGGTTTGGTTCAGCCAGGACTGAAAGAGCCAACTAGCGTCCCTGCGGTTCTGCGTGAAGGAAGACGTAGGTTGCTTCCTGTTCGCCGACAATTCACGAAGTGGCTTGCTTTTGTGAATCACACAAGGGCGTTTGACGGGCAATCAGCGAACCGGCTTACTTCGCTACGGGCAGCGACAACCGTGACGATGAAAAGACCATATTGAGTGAGCTGGTGCCAACTGAAGCATGCCGAAATTCGAGTGGCGCCGGTACATCCTTGTTTTGGTCGTCGGTTGTAAGATACAGCCGTATTTTGTGACCGGCCTTGAAGCGTCTAGCATTGGGCACTAACGGAATACGGTATGTGATTTTCTGGCCAATCGGTACTGTTTCAAAGGTATTGCAGGGAAGCACTGGCGCAGTTTGTTTGCTTCGCTCTTCATCCACTTTTCGCAATCCGGCACGGAGGTAACCGGCAGTGATGTTGGTCGCGTTGCCGTCGTCGCACACATCCTGCAAGAAGGCAATGAATGCCGTGTCCGGTGCGGTGCAAGCTGCGTCCAACTGCAACTCAATCGGACCGATGACGTCAACGTCGTGCGCTAACGGCGTAGTCGTCCACTCCAAAAACGATGGGGCGTCGGTTTCGCTTGCACGTGGGCGGTTGAGACCGCCACCGAGGTTCATATATGTCCTTGAACCAGAATTGCCTTCATCTTCACCAAGAGCACCGTCTGACCTTAACGCATACGACTGATGCATTGCTACGGGGACCGGCCAGGTATCGCTGGTCCGCCATCCCTCGGCCTCGGGTATAACATAGCGGACGTTTGGGCCGTCGAGAATTCCAGTGTCTTGTCCCTTGAGCCAATGATCAAACCACGCCAGAGCCTCGATGTGAAGGCTCTCCCACGGCCAGGCGAGGCCATGCTCTCCCATCATTGCGACTTGTATGTGCCCTGCGTTGGTGAGCCGCTCGTAAGCCGTAAAGGTGTGTGGCAGATGGAGGGGCACGTTCTGCCAGTCACACCCAAGATAGACCGGCACTTCGACGCGATCGAGTAACGGAAGTAAATTGCGGTCCTCCCACCAAGCGTCGCGAAACGGGTGTTCAGCAGCGATGGCGCGCCAGAGATCGTCCCAGGGATGAGGATCGTGGTGCAGCTTGAGCAAGACTTTGAGGCCAGCGATCGCCGCCTCCCCGTTCGCCATCTCGAATTTCTTATGGACGCCGGGTATCAACAGAAGAGCCCGCATAGCATCCATTAGCTTGCTGCGCCAAAGCTTGTTGGTGTGCCCTGACGTCATGCCGATCATGAAGAGGAACGGCGTGACAAAGCCGCTGCTCATCAGTCCATGATGCGTTGCCGATTCGTAGAGGTCGAATGTACCGGCGATAGGCATAATGGCTTTGAGATGCGGAGGCCGTTCAACCGCAGCTTCCATCTGCGTCCCAGCGAAATAACTGATCCCAATCATGCCGATGTTGCCGTCCGACCAGGGTTGTTGCGCTGCCCACTCGACCAAGTCGTGCATGTCACGACGTTCCTGACTATCAAAAAAACCGAAGGTGCCGCCCGAGCCGCTGGTGCCTCTACAGTTAGCAATGACGTGGACGTAGCCACGGGGGACGAAGAAATCGCTGGCGCCAGCTTCAATGAAGCCCGCCGGCGCACCAAGGTTTTGAATCTGCCTCGGATAAGGAGAAGCGGCAACCAGTACGGGGTATCGGCCGGGTTCAGTTGGACGGTGCACGTCTGCCAATAGCGCAACTCCATCTCGCATTAGCACGGCGACATCATTGTCGCTCGTCATACCGTATGCAGGCTGCGACAGGTTGCGATAGTTGCGCCCAGTCGTCTGTGGACCGTTGAGGCGGCGTTGACCGGGCTCGATACCGGAAGACTGAATAGTAGTCATGGCAATGCTCCAGTGTTCGGAAAAGCCGATTCGCTAACAGTCTACCTGCCATTCGACTCTCCGAACTCGCGGATAGGTTCTGAAGAGTCGCCTTGTGGGACTGGTCCCGGTTGACGGGCAAGCCGGAAGTTGTCCCGTGAGGCGCGAGTCGGCTCCCGTGCATCTGATTTTGAGGCTAACTAAACTTCGAGCTATGGGAGATACGTGATGAGGGCAGTGGTGCTGCATGAGTACGGCGGTCCCGAGAAGCTGAAATTTGAAGACAACGTTCCCGAACCGCAGATTAGCGGAAGTACGGTATTGATCGCGGCAGCTGCTGCGAGCGTTAATCCGATCGACTGGAAACTGCGTTCAGGGATGCGCCAGAAGGATTCTCCGTTGTCGTTTCCGGCAATTCTGGGCCGCGATGTAAGTGGCATCGTACGGGCTGTGGGCGCAAATGTGAAGCACTTCAAGGACGGCGACCGCGTTCTTGCGCTATCCAACGCGACCTATGCCGAATTGGTGGCAGTGGACGATTCGGACGTGACCCATCTGCCAGATGGCGTGGACCTGGCGAACGCGGCCGCGATCCCGTTGATTTCCCTCACGGGAGACCAGCTTGTGCGCCTTGCGACAAACGTGAAAACGGGACAGGTTGTTCTGATAACGGGAGCACTGGGCAGTGTTGGGCGCGCGGCAGTGCATACGGCGAAGAAGATAGGCGCGAAGGTGATTGCAGGGGTTCGCCGGAAAGAGCTGGATGACGCCCGCTCCCTCGGGGTCTCTGACGTGCTAGCGATTGATGACGATAATGCGATTGAAAACTTCCGCTTCGTGGATGCAATTGCGGACACCGTTGGTGGTGACGTCGCAGCGAAGCTGATCGGGAAGGTAAAGCAGAGCGGCTCCTTTGGCTACACCGCTGTGTTGCCGGAAAGTGCGGCAGCCAAAAATCCGACAGTGCAGATTACGCGCGTGCGTGCGCAGCCTGACCCATCCAAGGTGCGCGAGTTTGCCGATGACGTGCGCGATGGCAAGTTCATTCTGCCTATTGGTCGCCGGATGCCGTTGCATAATGCAGCTGAAGCACATGTGCTAGGGGAGAAAGGCGGCATTGGGAAGATCCTCCTGCTGGCGCCGGATTCTAAAGAGTGAGATTCTCGCTTCGCAACGAGGACTGGTCAAGCTGCAGCCTGCCGTAAGAGATCTTCGCCCGATCACTCATTCCCCATTTTTTTGATGCTCATCCGCGATATTCTTTTCCTGCGACAACCAAAATGGAAGCCTTCCCCAAGACCTTTCTTGCCTCGGCTGACGACGCGGGCAGACGCCTGGACCAGTTTCTGGCTGGCCAGCTTGCCGAGACCAGCCGGGCGCGAGTGCAGCAGCTCATTGCCGAGGAAAAGGTGCTGGTCAACGACGCTGCAGCCAAAGCCTCGTTACGGTTGCGCGGCGGGGAAACCATTCAGGTTCTGGGTTCGCCCACACTTCCACCGCTGCGGGCGATTGCCGAAGATATTCCGCTCGACGTTGTTTACGAGGATGAAGATTTAGCGGTCGTCAACAAAGCTGCGGGCATGATGGTCCATGCGGGAGCGGGCGCGACCGAAGACGAGCGCAATCGGGGAACGTTGGTCAATGCGTTGTTGCATCATTTTGGCAAACTTTCCACCATGGGGGGCGAGTTGCGCCCTGGAATTGTGCATCGCCTGGACAAAGCCACCAGCGGACTGATCGTGGTTGCGAAAAATGATGAAACGCATCGCAAGCTGGCAGCACAGTTCGCGCGGCGAAAGGTCAAGAAAACTTATCTCGCATTGGTTCATGGTTTGGTCAAGCCAGACCGCGGTACCATCAGCAGCAGCATCAGCCGCGACCGCGTACGGCGAACGCGGATGACGACTCGGCGCTCTGGGGGACGCGAGGCGATCACGCATTATCTCGTGCAGAAGCGGATTGAATCGAAGTACGGAAAGTTCACGCTACTGGAGTTGCGAATCGATACCGGCCGCACGCATCAGATTCGCGTTCATTTGGCATCGTTGCGGCATCCTGTGGTGGGGGATGTGTTGTACGGCGCTCCCCGGGAAGCTCGGGCGAAGGACGCCACAATTTCACTTTCCAGAAACTTCTTGCATTCGGCAGAGTTGCAGTTTCAGCATCCAAGAACCGATAAGTTGATGAAGTTTTCGCGGCCCTTGCCGGCGGAGTTGGATGCGTTCCTCCAAATTGTCGCGACACCTTAACCAATAATCGTCCACGGCATGACTTCCAGTCACTACTATCTATGTGGATCTTCATCGATATCCCACAAACATCTTGACGAATAGGGTATGACAGGAGAAACAATGTGCATTCACGACAAATGACCTGAGGATCAAGTATGAAAAAGAAAGGCATACTGGAGCGATTGCGTGAGGGGCCGGTCCTGGGCGACGGCGGTTATCTGCTGGAACTAGAGAAGCGAGGGTGGGTGCGCGCAGGACCGTTTACTCCTGAGGTCGCGCTCACGCATCCGGACGCGCTGCGCGAACTTCACATTGAGTTTCGAGAAGCCGGCGCCGAGGTGTTGCAGGCACTTACGTTTTATGCCAGCCGTGACAAACTGGCCACGGTCGGCCTGGAGAACCGGCTGGAGGAACTTAACCGCGCCGCAGTCAAGATTGCACGCGATGTTGCCGGCGAGAAATGCCTGGTGGCGGGTAACCTCAGCCTTACCTGGATGTACGAGCCCAACAGCCCCTCCTCAGCGGATCGCGTGCGCAAGACTTTCGACGAGCAGCTAGCAGTGCAGGTGGATGAAGGTGTGGACTTCATTATCGGAGAAACGTTTTCCTGGCTCGGTGAAGCGTTGCTTGCGGTCGAGCGAACGAAGAAGACAGGCTTGCCGGTAATGGTCACCATCTGCTTTGAGAACAAGGACGAAACCACCGACGGGAAAAACGCCGCAGAATCCGCCAAGGCTTTGCTCGATGCCGGCGCCGATATTGTAGGCATGAATTGTCTGCGCCCCCCGGAGCACATTCTTGGTTCCATGGAAGCTATGCGCAAGGCTGTGGATGGCTATCTAGCGTGCCAGCCGGTGGCGTATCACACGCCCAGGCAGCAGCCGGATTTTTCCAGCTTGCCGGAATTTCCTCTTGCGCTCGACCCGTTGCAACTTACGCGCAAAGAGATGGCCGACTACGCACTTTGCGCCCGCGAGCTGGGAATCAACTACATCGGCGCCTGTTGCGGCACGGTAGCGATGCACATCCGCGAAATGGCGCGGGTGTTGGGGAAACTTGGGGAAGAACAGCGGGTTTGGAAAAAAGGCGGCGAGAAGCCGATGTCAGCGTACGAATATTATGACCATGATAATCTGGCCAACAGTCGAAATAAATCATTAGGATGAAAGGAATCATATGAGCGTAACGCTAGCGGATGCCAGACGTGTGATTGCGGCGGCGGAGAAGAAGTCGACGGAAATTGGTCAGCCGATGAACATCGCGGTGGCGGATGAAGGCGGGAATCTGGTGGCGCACGTGCGCATGGACGGAGCATGGCTTGGCAGTATTGATGTTTCCATCAATAAGGCATATACGTCTCGTGCGTTCGACATTGCCACCAAGGACCTGGCGACGCATTCGCAATCCGGCGGACAGTTTTTTGGAATTCACGCTTCGAATGACGGCAAGATCATGATCTTTGCCGGCGGTATTCCCTTGAAGCGGGGCGGCAAAGTAGTAGGAGCCATTGGTGTGAGCGGCGGATCCGGCGATCAGGACCATGGAGTCGCTGAGGCAGGCGCGGCGGCGTTCTAGAACTCGTCGCTTCCGGTGGTTTTATTATTGAAGTCCCGGGACTTCTCGCCGGGAACGGGCCAGCAGCGGATCGCCCGTCCACGTTTATTGTGATCCTACTCACCGCGGATACCGCAGTTGTCACCAAAACTTCACACAATTGTAATTTTTTTGTTACAGAGTGGTCGTCAGGGATGCCCATAAGCTGGACTGTCCGGGGTGGGTGGCGGGTAGTCATGGCCATACATATTCTTGTGTTCCTCAGGCATGCTGGTGGTGGGTAATTGAAAGAGGCCGAGCGTGGAGGTGCTTTCCGAGACGGTAACCTCTCGGGCCATGCCGTTCAATCGTTCCGGCAGCGTGGCTTCATACCAAATCCTGAGGGTATAACGGCCCGGCGCGACGGCGGGTATTATGACCTGGCCTTGACGGTCAGAAATTCCGTAGTAGGGAGTGTTCAACGCCAGCACCACCGCGCTCATTTCGGGGTGGATATTGCAGAAGATGTAAGAAATGCCGGGCTTATCGAAAAGCACGTTCCGCGTAGTACCAGCCTCATAAAGACCGAGATCGAAACGTTTTCCTTCGTACAGCGAGAATACGTTGTGAAAAAAAGGATCGCGGTTGGGGAATTCCACCAGCGATCCCACTCGTACCACCAGCACGTGAGGCTCGAAACTTTTGTTCCTCTGAACCAGGCGTGGCAGCGGGAACGACTGTGGAACTGGTGCGGTAGCGACGACAGCGCCGTCGGACGGTGTCAACCAAACCACCACATTGCTGGCATCGCGAGTCCTATTCTTCTTGGCATCGCTAACCAATGCCACCCTGGCAGTGATGGTGGTTTCCTGGGCGCGCGCCGGACCGCCGGCGAAAAGCGCTACCAATAGACAGCCGATGCCGAAAGCTTGTGTCTTCAGAACAGGACCCCCATCATGATATTGATTTGATCGGCGGCGTTGTTGGAACTCGAGACCTGGAATGATTGTAAGTACCGGTACTCGGTGGAAAATAGCAAATTGGATCGTGGACGGAAAATAAAGTTGAACATCCCGCCGCGGTTTTGAACCAACAGCCTGCCGAGATAGGCTTGACTACCGGAAGCTGCCCGTACCTCGGACCCAGTAGGGTTATCCAAGCCAAACGCAGCGTTGAATTCCAAGCGGCTGTTGGCTTTGAATTTCAACTGTGTCCAGCCTCCGATGTCGTCTAATCCGTGAATCGCAGTGGATGGAAGGCTGGGGTTGCCATCGTAAACGACGCTGTTACTAATACCACCGCCGATGCCGCCGATGGAACGTCCGCGGTAGAATTCGCCTGACAAACTCAAGCGAGACACAATGGGGATTTCCCAATCGGTCATGCCGGACCAGCCATCAGCATAGTGGTCGAAGGGCCAATCCTGGCGGCTGTAGTAGCCCGCAGCACCGAGGGTGACGGTACGGCCAAGAATGTTGGATGTCCATGCGGTGCGAAACCCAAAAGCAGGCTGGCTTGTTTTCTCGCCCGGGCCAGGAGATCGAAAATAGGAGTCTGATGGGAACTCCCCGGCGAGATTGTCCATGATTCCGCCCTGCACCGTGATGTGATTGTCGTCGGATAGGTCCAGGCGATGTTCGATCCGCACCTGCGGCGTCCACGCCCACAGATTGCCGGCATAGTTCAGAGCCGGGACGGCCAGAGAGGCGAACGAAGTGGGCGAGAGCGGGGAAACAAAAAGATCGTCCTGGCCCACGACAATAGAAGTTTTTTGCCAATCCATGCGCATGCGGGCAATGCGCAGGCGGAACAATCCCGAGTTCACTCCGTTCCAAGTGTCGGCAAAGCCCCCGGCGAAGTCGGCCTGCAGGCTGGCTGAGATCTTGGCGCCTGCGAGGGTGGGTCCGAATGCCTCCAACCCGATCTCGGACTGGCGTAGAGTGGCCCCGAAACTTCCACCCTGGTTAGGGCCGGTCACAAAACTAGGGAAGTCGGTGTTATCCGTTTGTCCGCGGTTGCTGAACAGATTCAACAAAACGATACCGGAAAGCCGGACGCGATACTTTGAGGCGCTCTCGATTTTCGACTGGTATTGGTCGTTCAGCTTGCTGTTCAATAACTGCGTGGTTTCCTCAAGCGCGGCTACACGATCGGGCAAAGGCTCCGACGGCGCCGCCGGGCGCGGGGAAGCTTCGGACGGATTGCCGGCCTCCGTGTTGGCCAGGGCGTAGGTATTGGACGCAGGCGACTCTCCCGGCCTAGGCTGAGCGTGCACGGCTTTCAATTCCCGACGCAGCTCCGCGGTTTCGGCCCGGTACTGCGCCGCTTCAGACCGGATTTCTGCCACGGCGGCGCGCAATTCGCTGACCTGCTGTTGCAGATCGTGAACGGCGGTGGCAACTCCGTCATTGGCTGAAGGCGGAGATGCAACCGGCCCCTGTGCCCACGCCGAGACACTGCCGCTCAGAGCAAGCAGTCCGACCCAACTGAACTTCCCGACCCAATCAAGAAAAGCATTCCTCTGCTTCACAAACGCCTCCCGGAGAAGACTGTGGAAGTAACAGAACGAATTGCGGCAACCTGAGACGGTCGCTAAAACTGGAATGAACCGCAAACATGCATCGACCAGACGCTGCATGGCGAGCCTGGAATCAGTCCGGTGAGCGTGTCCGATGGCGCGCAACCCAGATTCGAATCCTACTCCACCGGCGCTTTTCTTGCCGAAGCCAGTGATGAAAACGTCAGGTTTCTTTCGCCGTCTCCATCTCCCACGGATTCCGACCCGAGCGGGAGCGTGAGCCGAAAAACAGTTCCCTCGATGGAGGTCTTTTCCACAATTACATCGCCCCCATGATCCTGGACAATTTTCTGTACCACGGTGAGCCCGAGGCCGGTTCCATTCTCCTTGCCGGAGCTGACAAACGGTTCAAACAACTTGTCCCGAACCGATTCCGGGATACCGCGGCCATTGTCCACAACCCGCACCTGCACCCCATCCGGAATCTGCGTCAATTCAACTGTTATCCGTCCACCATCTCCTGGAGTGGCCTCACAGGCGTTAAGCAATAGATTGTAGAATGCCCGCTCCAGTTTCTTGGTATCGAACCACCCTTTGCAATTTCCGTCCTGGAGAACGCTGATCCAGACTGGGTGAAAACGAGGATGAGTACGAATGATCTGCACCACGCGATCGACCGAGTCCTTCACGTTTCCGAAAGTCAGGCGCAAAGACTCTCGCGTACGCGAGAACTCCAACAACGAGTCTATGAGCTCGGTCATCTGATTCACGCCAATCCGGACCTCCTGGTAGAGCTCCTCCCGCTGGTCACTCGAGAGCCGGCTCTCCAGCAGGAACTCAGCATTGGCGACGATAGCGGCCAGGGAGTGCCGCAGGTCGTGGGAAATGGAACTGGCCATTCGTCCAATGGTGGCCAGGCGCTCGGCTTCCAACAGTTCCTGTTGGGTCTTGCGCAGGCTGGCCCGCATGCGGTTGAAAGCTCCGGTGACCTCTGCGACCTCATCGCCCCCCTGGGCGTCGAGCTTGTAATAGAAGTCTCCTCCCTCCAGGGCACGCACTCCGGCGACCAGATTTCTCAAAGGCCGGGTAAAAGTGTCCGAGATGAAGAACACCAGAGCGCTGCCGGCGCCCAATGCCGCGAGGCCGAGCGCGAGTAGTAAGCGGTTTAGGCTATCGAGGGAGGCCGTAGCCTGATCGTAGGATTTCAGCACGCTCAAACGAACCGAGGCGTTGCTGCCAGGAGCCAGTTCCAGCGAAGTACCCAGGAAGTGTTCATCTCCTAGCCGTACTTCTTCGGGCTCGGCGGTCGCTGGGTTGGAGCGCACCACGGGATGTTGTGCAAGTTCCGCCTCGTGTGCGGGATCGAGCGTGCTTCTAACGATGGTGTCCCCGTAGTAAAACGCCACTTGACTGGCGGCAATCCGGCTGACTTGTGAGGCCACGACGTCATCGATCTCGTAACCGATGACTAGAAAGCCCAGCAGCCGGTTTTCCGCGGCTGGCCCGAAATAGATGGGCTTGAGAAATACCTGATAAAGGTGCTGCGCTCCGAACCACCATTGCCCGGACGCCTCGGTGTTCAGGGGCGAACCCAGGGCCTGCTGCGCCATCTCGCGCGTGAAGCCCGGCGAGGTCGTATGCAAGGCAGCGACTTTGCCCTCGCGGTCTGCCAGAACAAACAGATCGCTCCCTGCCAACCGCCACAAATCCGTCGAGGCATCCTGGATGGTAGCTTCATGGCTGGTGGTCATGAGGGCGCGCAGGTTGGGCAGATCTGCCAGCAGTTCGGCGGAGTGAGTGAGGGTAAGTTCCCGCTCCCTTTGGAAGTTTTGGAAGGTGCCGACTGAGTTATGAAGGTCAGCGAAGATGCCTTTTCGGATCTGCTGCTGGACGCTGTGCCGGACCAGCCAGAGACTGGTCCATGTCAGTCCTGCTGAAATCACCAGCATGGAGAGGAGAAACTTGGTGCGCATCTTAAGTTTCATCGCGCTTCCTCATCTCCGTACACTCGGCTGTCTGCTTCTCGATCATTAAAGCTACTTTACGAATTTGTATCCCACTCCGTGAACCGTGCGGAAATGCGTAGGGTTCGAGGGATCCCTCTCCAACTTCTGGCGCAACTTCAAGATGTGATTGTCCACGGTGCGTGTTGAAGGATAGTTCTGATAGCCCCAGACCTCATTCAGCAACTCGTCGCGCGAGATGACCCGCTCCGGGTTCTGCGCCAGAAACTTCAAAGTTTTAAACTCCTGGGCCGTCAGGAAAATCGGTTCTCCGTCTCGAGTCACTTCCATCTTGGTGAAGTCGGCGGAAATTCCATCAAAGGCGATGATTTCGCCGCTGTCCTTACGAACGGTGCGGCGCAATGCTGCGCGCACTCGCGCCAACAGTTCACGCGGACTGAAGGGTTTGGTAACGTAATCATCGGCGCCGAGTTCCAGCAGCAATACTTTGTCGGAAACGTCGCTGGCCGCGCTCAACACAATGATCGGAACGCCAGGCGATTGTTGCTTGATCTCGCGGCAAACATCGCGACCCGACATCTGGGGCAGGCGCAGATCAAGCACGATGGCCGAGGGAGTCGTCCGGCGGAAAGCTTCCAGCGCGGATTTGCCGTCAGAACTTATCTCAATCTCGAATCCTTCGGTCTCGAATAGGCGCTTGAGCGCCTTCTGCACCGCATGGTCATCTTCCACCACCAGTATCCGCTCCGTCGCGTTTCCTTGCAGAGTTCGTGTAGAGTCCTTGGACAGTGTAATAGGTGGCCGTTGAAATTCCGGTTCCCGGTTAATTTCCATTCGCATGATGCTTGCTCCTCGATGATTCGCAATTCAAGCAAATACCGTACTAGATTACTACCAAGAAACAACTTAGACGGCATCCGAGACGAAATGTTGACAATGTTTTGACAATCCGGAGACAAGAAGCCGATTTCTATGGCCGATCGTTCTCTAACCCTGACATCCACGATCAGGAATGCCTCGCGGGCTGCGCCTCGTGGGGTACTTCGCCCCAGCGTATACTATTTCCCTGAAATGCTTGGGACAACCGGGCAGACGTTATGAGAATTGCGTTAGTGCTATCGCTAGCTGCGCAAATCACCTGTTCAACTGCTTCCTATGGTCAGAGCAGGATTCAACTGCAGGACATCTCCGCGAAGGGGAGTCCGCTTCAGGTGTCGGGAGTCGTCACTTTCGAGGATGACGCCTCTGAGGTGATTCGCTACACGTATCGGGTTGAGGGCTCAGTTAAGAACCTGTCCGGCAAAGCCGTGGTGCTCATGATTGTGCATTTTGAGAGTAGTGGCGTGCATGGACCAAGCCTTAGTGAGATTTATCTGGAAGATCATTTCTTCGGCTCAGATGTTATCGAGTCGGGAAATCTCGAGAATCTTCGATCCTCTCCGTCGAGATTTGGCGACACGATGGTAGATGGGCAGCCCGTTGAATATACAGCAGAAGACGGTGCACTTCCGACTGCGACCGCGCAAGTTGTGTTCGTTCAGTTTGTCGATGGATCAACATGGGGCGATGCCGAACTTGCGCGTGTGGCACTGGACGACCGCAAACGCACACTGGAGGAGTTGCGCAGGCTTGAAGTGGTGTTTCGGACGGGGGGAGAGGACGTTTTCAAGAAGGAGTTGCCCAAGAACGGCAATCGGCCGTGTATCAATTCCCTGCTAAACAGCTGCAAGGACAATACCAACCCAAACCCCTTGCACGACGGTGTGAGTACCATGATTGAGGCTGCGGAGCGGCGCCAAGTCGAGATGAAATCGGCAGCCGTTCTCGCCGGAAGTACTGAGCCGGAATAGTCTTCTCAAGAGTCGGAGTAACGGGTGCCGCGTTTTGCGCGCGTTTCTCCCAAGTCCTATAGGTCGAAACTCCTACCGTCTTCGGCGATCTCCCATCCTGCGTCGCGAACCTCGCGATACTGCGGACTAGATTCATCCAGCATGGGATTCGTGTTGTTGATGTGGATGAACACTTTGCGCGGGCGGTGCAGACCGGCCAGTTTTTTCAACGATCCGTCGGCCCCGGACACGGGAATGTGTCCTATCTCACGCGCTGTCGCGCCGTTTCCCTGGACGCGAATCAACTCATCGTCGCTCCAGAAAGTTCCGTCGAACAGCAGTATGTCGGTCGATTCCAGGCGCAGCAGCAACGTCTCTTCGATCTCCGGCACAGCTGGCATGTAAGCCAGCCGTTTCCCCGAAGACGATTGCAGGACAACTCCGAGCAAGGCCTCTTCGGGTCTTAGACTGGCGGATCGCTGCGCCGAAACGTACGCGGGATAGTGGGTCGCTAATGAGAACCCTTCGCAACGGATTCCCGAGTCGGCTCCTGCCGAATCGAGCAGAGAGAAGCTTTGCCCAGGTGTAATCTCGCGCCATGAAACCTGGTTGGGCACGCGGTTGAGCATGGCGAAGACGGAGTTGTCATCGCCCAGGATTCGACGAATCGAGGTAGTGCAGTAGATGGGGAAAGGCTGAAGTTCCCGCAGTGACAACAAGCCGGCAACCTGATCAACATCGCCGCTAGTGAGCACAACACCGGTAATTGGGGAATCTCGTTGGCCTAGGCGGGGATGAAGATGCGGCGTGGCCTCAATCTGCAGGCGCAGATCAGGCGACGCGTTCAGGAGAAAGTTACGCTGGTGGTCGTTGGTAACTGCGACCTGGGTTTGAGTACGAGCCTTGCCCTGGAAAGTCCCGGCGCGCAAGCACTGGCAGTTACGGCAGTTGCAATTCCACTGCGGAAACCCGCCCCCTGCGGCCGAGCCCAGGATTTCGATGCGCACAGTTACATTGCAGCGCTGGCGTAGGAATTGATCTCGCAATTCAGCGCGATCTCTTCAAACTGCGGTGTGGTCCATTCCATGATTCTCACCTCTAAGAATTATTACCGGCGCTAGATTAACACAATCTTCGCCAAGTCTGAGCTCAATGTAAATCGCCGGGAGAAATAAATCCAGCCGGTCTTTACTACCTGGTACTTTTGTCTCCATCGACCGGAGCTCTTCTGCCAGCCGAGATTTCCACAACTTTTCCGCAAGCCGCTGCAATTACTTACGAGGAAGTCAACTGAATCGCGCGCAGCGAATCTCTTTCGTAAACGCAACTGCTTGTGGTCACCTGATCAGTTAGCCACAACTTCTCGTAGTTTCACGAAGGGGTGATCGATCCCTCCATATACCCATAACTTTGTTATTGACAACAAACAGCTTAGGCGTAAGATGTGGACAAAAGTGGTAAGAAGTGGCCGGATCAGTAGAGGTCGTGGGCAAAAGTGAAATAACGAGAGGCGCCAGTGGATTTTGAAGCTGACACCCCGATAAACAGCCCGAACGAACCGCAGCCGACTGACATTTTTATCGCTTTTACCTCCCTTGCTGTGGCAGTTGCAGCCAAAAGATTTTCCGCTCCGTTAAGGGGCAGAACACATGTTTCGCGGCAATCACCCAACTCGCGTCGACGAAAAGGGACGGCTGAAGGTTCCCGCGGAATTCAAGCGGGTCATCGACGAGAAGTACAGCAGCCAATTTTACATCACGAGTCTGGATGGAAAGGTTGCACAACTGTATCCCTTCGAGGAATGGGAGCGGATCGAGCAGAAGTTGGCGGCTCTCTCCACCTACAACCCTACGAAGAAGAAGTTTCTAGCCCGAGTGAATTACTGGGGGCAGACGGTGGAGATGGACGGCCAGGGACGGCTGCTGATGCCGCAACTGCTGCGCGATTCGGCGCAGATCAAGGGCGAGGTCGCGGTTACCGGCAACTTGACGTATTTGGAAGTGCGTAACCTGGAAGCGTACCGGCTGGAGATGGAGACGGAGAAGTTCACGCCTGAGGATGAGAAGACGCTCGACGAGCTGGGCATCTAGTGGCGGAGGGTTTCACAGACACCCCCGAGCGGGGTGGGCATGGGCAAGCGGGCCATGTCCCGGTTCTTTTAAAAGAAGCGATCGACTTTTTAGCCGTCCGGCGTGGCGGGACCTATCTCGACGCCACGGTGGGCCTTGGCGGGCACAGTTACGAAATCGCAAAACGCCTCGGCGCACCGGGTCATTTGATTGGGCTCGATAAGGATCCTGCAGCGCTCGGAATCGCGCAAGCCAAGCTACATGGGGCAGCCGATTGGCCGGAGATCACGTTGCTGCACAATTCGTTCGGGGAATTTGCGAACGACCAACGACCTACGACCTACGACGGGATTCTTGCTGATCTCGGGGTTAGCAGCCTGGAGTTTGGGAATCCGGCGCGAGGCTTTAGTTTTCAGGCGGAAGGACCGCTCGACATGCGAATGAATCCGCAAGCCGAGCTGACCGCCGAACAAGTGGTAAACCACAGCGACGAGCGTGAGCTTGCCGATGTGATTTACGAATTCGGTGAGGAAAGGAGGTCGCGGAGAATCGCCAGAGCCATTGTCCGGTCGCGGCCGATCCGTACGACTGTGCAGCTTGCAGACGTCGTATCAGCCGCGGCCCGGCCAATGAAACATGAGCGCATTCATCCCGCGACACGGACCTTTCAGGCTCTCCGAATCTTCGTAAACCGTGAATTAGACGAACTGCGGGGACTGTTGAATGCGGCCCCGCAGCTGCTGAAACCGGGCGGGCGAGTGGTGATCATCAGCTTTCATTCGCTGGAAGACCGCATCGTGAAAGATGCCTTCCGCGAAGGGGCGAAGCAGAGTCATTACGGAATACTGACGAAGAAGCCAGTTACGCCCGGCGATGAAGAGATTGATCGCAATCCGCGGGCGCGCAGCGCGAAGTTGCGGGCAGCGGAAAGAGTTTAGGAAGAAGACCCAAGGTTAGGTAGGCAGGAGAAGACCATGTATAGCGGCACATTCATCGACGATCTGATCAAAACCGTGGAGCGAGCGGAAAGACTCGCCACCACCGAAGCATCGCAACCCGAAGAGATGGAATACTGGCACGCCATCTCCCAGACTGAGCTCGCGCAGTTCGAATCACCTTTGGCCGGGGTGGCATAAAATGGCAGCAGCGGCAGCGGTAAATCCGGGAACCATTGGCAGCCGGCGAAAACCGTGCTGGGTTGGAACTCCGGAGATCTATTTTCCCAAGGCGATCGACAACTCGCGCCTGGTCAAGATTGAGGATCCCAAACGCAGCCGCGAAATGCGCCAGTTTGGTATCGCGCTGAGCTGCCTTTTTCTCCTCGTGATGACTTACACCTGGCAGCACTTCAAGGCGATTGAGTATGGCTACAAGGTGGAGTCGCTACGTAGCCAGCGTGATGGCCTGCTGGAGATGAATCGCGCGCTGCGCCTGGAAGAAGCTTCGCTGCGCTCACCCGACCGCATTGATAAACTGGCGCGCGAGTACGGCATGCTGCCGCCACGAGCCGGGCAGGTGGTTCGTATGGACTCCGCATTGCCCGATGCCGGAACGCCGGTAATAGCCAGCGTGGCTTCGGTGTCAGTAATTTCGGTGCCGTAGTCAGGTTAATGAAACCGTAGGCCACGGATCTGCACGGATGAGCACGGATCAGGAAAGCTGAGAGTTATCCGTGACAATCCGCGTAAATCCGTGGCCCGTTTTTTGTCTGGAAGGTCGATTTGATGGCAGCAGGTTCTACGCGCAATTCCACCAACGTCAGGCTCTACCTGTTGGCCGCCATACTCTTTTTGTGGGGCGGGGCCATTTGTCTGCGCCTGGTTTACCTGCAAATTTTTCGCTATGGAAGTTTTGAGCTGCGTGCGCAACATCAGCAACAGCACACCACGGAAGTTTCCGCGCGCCGCGGAATCATATACGACCGAGCCGGTCATGAACTGGCCATGTCGATTGCGGTGGACTCAGTCTTCGCCGTGCCTACGGAGATCCCAGACCTGGCTGGGACTGTCTCCCTCATCTCGCGCATCACTCATTCCGATCCGCGCGAACTCCTGGCCAAGTGCCAAGCTGGTCGCACCTTCTGCTGGATAGCTCGTAAAGCGGATGCCGAAACCGCGGACCGCATCCGATCACTTAATCTGCGCGGCATTTACTTCCAAAAAGAGTCCAAGAGGTTTTACCCCAAGCGTGAACTGGCGGCCCAGGTGATCGGCTATGTAGGAACCGACGATGAGGGTCTAAGCGGCATTGAGCGCGAATTCGACGACCAGCTCCACGGCAAGCCAGGAGAAATGTTGGTCTCCGTCGATGCCCGGAGGAAATGGTTCGGTAGTGTGGAAAAGCAGCCCGAGCCGGGGCAGAACGTCGTCCTCACAATTGATCAGCAGATCCAATACATCGCCGAGCGTGAACTGCAAACCGCCATGCAACAGACCCACGCCGATGCCGGCACGGTGATTGTGGAGAATCCACATACCGGTGAGATTCTAGCGTTGGCTAACCAGCCCACATTCAATCCCAATCTAACCCGGGAGATCACACCTGCGAAGCTCAAGAACCACGCTGTCAGTGACGTCTACGAACCCGGATCCACTTTCAAAGTGGTCACCATCTCAGCCGCACTCGAAGAAAAGCTGACCACTCCGCAGGAAGTCTTTGACTGCCAGATGGGATCCATCGTTATTAATGGCATGAGAATTCACGACAGTCGGCCTCACGGTCTGCTGCCGGTCTCGGATATTCTCGCCGAATCCAGCGACGTGGGCTCCATCAAGATTGGCATGCGCTTGGGCGATGAGCGCTTCTACAAATACATTCACGGCTTCGGCTTCGGCCAGCAGACGGGCATCGAGCTGCCGGGCGAGACCCGCGGCTTGAGCAAACCACCGAATCGTTGGTCCAGAGTTTCATTCGCTGCTATTTCCATGGGTCAGGAAATTGGAATCACGCCGCTGCAACTCGTTGGACTGATCTCGACCATGGCAAACGATGGCGTCTGGGTCGCGCCCCGGATTGTAGCAGCCACCAATGCCCCGCAAAGCACACCGCAAACGATTGCGTTTCATCCCGTCGAGCCACGACGCGTTATTTCCGCTCTCACCGCCGCCCAGATGCGGCAAATGATGCAGGGTGTGGTGCTGCATGGTACGGGAACAAAGGCACTGCTCGAAGGCTACACGTCTGCCGGCAAGACCGGGACGGCGCAGAAGGTCGATCCCGCTACTCATGCGTACTCGCATTCGAAGTATGTGGCCTCCTTTGCCGGTTTTGCCCCCATCAATAACCCGGTCATTACGGTGGCAGTGATTCTCGATTCGGCGGTCGGACTGCACCAGGGCGGTCAAATCTCGGCGCCAGTATTCCAGCGAGTAACACAGCAGGTTCTGGAGTATCTGCATACTCCGCATGATGTTGAGTTGCCACTGAACCGGCAGTTGCTGTTGGCCTCGCGTAAGGTGAAGGATCGTGAGGTAGAGGAAGGTTCGCCAGATCATTTGGGCGATCCGCTGGAGGTCGCCGAGGCGGCAGCTCCTCCGCCTCCGGCGCCAAGTGTTCCGGTCAAGAACGTCGAAACAGCTGGGCCTGGAGTAGTTGCAGCCGCATTGAAGCAGCCTGAAACCCTGCTGCCGGAGGATCCGAAAGCGATTGCAACCGTTTCGGACTCCCAACCGCAGGAAGCAGCGCCAACAGAGCATCCGCCAGTAAACGGGACAGTGATTCTGGATCTTGAACAGAATGCCACAGTGGTGCCTTCATTCGTGGGCAAGAGCGTTCGCGCCGCCATCGAGATGGCGCAAGAGAACGGATTAGATCTGAATGCTGTCGGCAGCGGTTTGGCGAGGGAGCAGTCACCGGTTGCCGGATCGCACGTGACTAGTGGGTCGAAGGTGATGGTGAGATTTGGACGGTAGGTTGGTCAACCACAGAGGGCACAGAGGAACACAGAGAAGACCGATCCTTAGCTTCTTGCCGGGTGCACTCTAGGCGTGCCCGTATAATTCACTCCAATGACGTTTGAAGAGCTGCTGCAAGGGGCGGAGGTGCTCAGCCGGAGTGGGAATCCGCCGGTGAGTGGCCTTGAGTATGACTCCCGGCGTGCGAAGCCGGGAGATTTATTCGTCGCCATGCGCGGTGAGTCCAGCGATGGCAATCAATTCATTGACAAGGCGATTGGCGCAGGCGCAGTGGCGATCGTTACTGACTCTGCCGCCGAGAAGCCGCGCGCCAGTGTGGCGTGGGCGCAGGTTGCGCATGGACGGCGCGCCCTAGCGCGTCTGAGCGCCAACTTCTACCAGCGGCCAGCGGAACGCCTCGCAATTACTGGAATCACCGGGACCAACGGTAAGAGCACGGTGGCATTTCTAATGGAAACGATCCTCGCCGCCGCACATCGCAAGAGCGCGTTGGTCGGGACCATTGAATATCATGTTGCGGGGAAAGTCTTACCCGCGCCGCACACCACGCCTGAGGCGCTGGACTTGAATCGCATCCTATCGGACGCTCTGGGTAGCGGCGCGACCGAAGCGGTGATGGAAGTCTCCTCTCATGCTCTCGCCCAGCAGCGCGTGTACGGAATTCCTTTCGACGTCGCGGTTTTCACCAACCTCACCCGAGATCACCTCGACTATCACCACACCATGGAAGGGTATTTTGCCGCCAAGCAGGTCCTATTCGAAGGATGTGGCACCGACGCTCCCCGCGCGGCGGTCATCAACATTGAGGATGATTACGGGCAGAGGCTCGTCCAAGTCAGCCAGGAACACAGTGCCGAAGTTCTAACTTATGGACTGGATAAAGGCGACTTCCACGCGGAGAAAACCGAGATCACTTCCCGCGGTACCCGCTTCGATCTCCTGACCCCAGACGGGACAATTCCCATTTTTGCTGCTTTGATTGGCCGCGTAAACGTATTCAACATGATCGCGGCGGCCGCAGCTGGTTACGCGCGGGGCTGCAAGCAGGGAGCGATTATTAGGGGCATTGAGACCTTGCGCCGTGTCCCGGGCCGGTTCGAGCGTGTGGACTGTAATCAGCCCTTCACCGTGGTTATTGACTACGCCCACACCGACGATGCGCTGCGCAACCTGACCGCTCTGGCGCGCGAGTTTGTGCGGCAAGCCGGTCACGGCAGCCGGGTAATCACAGTTTTCGGATGCGGTGGCGACCGCGACCGCGCCAAGCGTCCGCTGATGGGCGAGGCCGCTGGCCGGGGCAGCGACTTTGTTGTCCTAACTTGTGATAATCCCCGTGGTGAGGATCCGCTGGCCATCATTAATGATGCAATGGTTGGCCTGCAGCGGGCTGGGGCCAAGTACACCGTGGAACCGGATCGCCGCGCCGCCATCGCGATGGCCGTTGCCGAAGCCGGGCCGGGGGACATTGTGCTCGTCGCCGGCAAAGGCCATGAGAAGGTGCAAGTCACGCGCGAGGGCTCACGTCCCTTCGACGATGTAGAGGTCGCTCGGCAGGCTTTGCACGCGGCAGGTTACAGTTGCAACGCGGCCAATGCCGCCGCTGGGAAGAATGCATGAAACTGCCGCTCTCTAGAATCGCGGAATTTCTTAGCGCCAGCGGCGAGTTTGATCACAAGGCGATCGCACAGGGATATTCGATCGACTCGCGCACCGTCCAGACCGGAGAACTGTTCTTCGCGGTCAAGGGTGAGCGCATGGACGGCCACGACTTCGTGGCTCAGGCGCTGGGCAGGAGCGCGGTAGGTGCAGTGGTGCGTAGAGACCACCTCGCACGTTATTCGGCCATCACCGATTTGCTGGCGGTGGACGACACTCTGACGGCCCTGCAGACGTTGGGAACCGCTGTCAGGCGTTTGTGGGGAAAACCGCTGGTTGGAGTTACAGGCTCGACTGGAAAAACCACTACTAAGGACGCCATCGCCCATGTTCTGTCGCAACGTTTTCGAGTGCTGAAGTCGCAGGGAAATTTCAATAATCACTTCGGCCTGCCCCTGATGCTGCTCAAACTGGAGCCCGCACACGACATTGCCGTGATCGAGATGGGGATGTCTCACGCCGGCGAGATTGCGGCGCTTGCGAAGATCGCGCAGCCTGAAATTGGCGTCGTGACCAACGTCGCTCCTGTACATCTGGAGTTTTTCAATTCGGTCAGGGACATAGCCCGGGCGAAGTATGAACTGATCGTATCCCTACCGGCGGGTGGTACCGCCATATTGAACGCTGATGACGAATATGTCTCGCAGTTTGGACGCGATTTTCACGGCAGGGTTGTGCTTTACGGGATGGGAGCGTCGGCGGATGTGCGCGCGGAAAATGTCGAGTTTCGCGGTGCGGCAGGGTCTGTGTTTGAGGTTGTGGCCGGAAGCTGCCGAGAGTGCGCTACGCTGTCGTTGGTCGGCACTCACAACATCTACAACGCACTGGCAGCCGTGGCCGTGGGGTTGGAGCGAGGCTTGACGCCGTCCGAAGCAGTAAGCGCGCTGGCAACTCTGGCCCCGGCAGACAAGCGCGGAGAGGTCGTCCAAGTCGGCAACATCACGGTCATCAACGATTGCTACAATTCCAATCCAAAGGCCCTCGACGCAATGGTGGATACTCTGGCTGCGATGCCAGCCAAACGCCGTATCGTGGTTGCAGGAGAGATGTTGGAATTGGGCCACGTGGGTGAAGAGTTGCATCGCGGTTCCGGCCGCCATATGGCCATGCAGAAGATTGATTGGCTGGTCGGAGTGCGAGGTCAAGCGAGGCAGATGGTCGAGGCCGCTCACGAGGCGGGCATTCGGGCGGAGTTCGTGGCCACGCCGGAAGAGGCAGGGGAATGGCTGATCCGGGAAACGCGTGACGGTGATGTAGTGTTGCTGAAAGCGTCGCGAGGCGTGAAGCTGGAGCGAGCGCTGGAGAAGTGGTCCCAAGGCGTTGGAACGTTGGCCGGCCGACGGCCAGCCACCAAGAAGTAAATGGAGGCGGATTGCTCTACTGGCTGCTGTACCTGAAGCTGTTCCATTACTTTCCGCCGTTCCGCATTTTTCGTTACCTCACGTTCCGTACTGCCTTTGCGAGTCTCACAGCCCTGTTTACCGGACTGATCGTCGGCCCACTGGTCATCAATCGCTTACGCGAATTTCAGATCGGTCAGTACATTCGCGAGGAAGGACCGAAGGAGCATCAGAAGAAAGCCGGCACGCCCACTATGGGTGGGCTGCTGATTGCAATCTCCATCATAGTTCCAACTCTTCTGTGGGCTGATCTGAGCAATCGCTTTGTTTGGATCGCCATACTGGCCACGGCAGCCTTTGCCGCTATCGGTTTCGCCGACGATTACACAAAAGTTGTGCATCGCCGTAATCTGGGCCTCACAGGAAAGGCAAAGATAGGACTGCAAATCGCAACTAGCGTTCTCATCGCGGTGGCACTGATCGCCATGCAGACTCGCGGACTCTATTCCACCAAGCTCGTAGTTCCGTTCATAAAACAGTTCCGTCCCGACCTGGTGATTACTTCGCTTGAGCATAGCCCTCACCTGTGGCCACTGGCGTTTCTGCCATTTGTGGCCTTTACGGCACTGGTGATTGTGGGATCGAGCAACGCCGTGAACCTCACCGATGGCCTGGACGGTCTGGCGATTGGCTGCACGGTAATCGCCGCCGGGGCACTGGCAGTCCTGACCTATGTAAGTGGGCACGCTACGTTTGCGTCGTATCTTGAACTGCAACGCATGCCGCAAGTGGGTGAATTGACGATTTTCTGCGGAGCGATGGTCGGAGCATCGATCGGATTCCTTTGGTATAACGCGCATCCGGCGGAAGTTTTCATGGGTGATGTAGGCTCGCTCGCGCTGGGGGGCGCCATTGGGACAGTTGCGGTCATGATCAAGCAGGAGTTGCTGCTGCCATTTATCGGCGGAGTTTTCGTGATCGAGGCGATCTCGGTGATCTTGCAGGTGGCATCTTATAAGCTGCGCAAGAAACGCATCTTCAAGATGGCTCCCATTCATCATCATTTTGAGTTGATGGGCTGGTCGGAGTCGAAGATCATCGTGCGCTTCTGGATCGCTTCTCTCGTGTTTGCCTTGTTTGCCCTGACAACGCTAAAACTACGATAATCTTTTCACCACAGAGACACAGAGTCACAGAGAAATTTCGTAGAGAAATTGCTTTTGGAGTGGCGTTCTCTGTGTCTCTGTGACCCTGTGGTGAAATGAAGTTCTTATGGATGTGACCAACAAACGCGTGCTAGTGGTGGGACTCGGCAAATCTGGCGTGGCCGCGGCGCTCTTTCTGAAAGCTCACGGCGCCAGCGTTACCGTCTCCGACACGAAACCGCCCGATGAACTCAAGAACGAGATACCGGTGCTGCTCGACCAGGGAATTGCGGTCGAGACCGGCGGGCATGGGGAGCGCACATTTCGTGGACAAGACCTGATCGTGGTCAGTCCGGGGGTGCCGGTGGATTCGCCGCCGCTGGTCCAGGCACGGGCGCTGGGCGAAAAGGTCATTGGAGAAATCGAGCTGGCCGCAGAGTTTTTGCCAGGGAAGATCGTTGCCATCACCGGGTCGAACGGAAAAACTACCACGACGACTCTGGCGGGCGAAATCTTGGTAGCTGGCGGACTCTCGACTGTGGTCGGCGGGAACATCGGTACTCCCGCTATTTCCCTGGTAGAGCGGGCGTCGACCGGGACCATTGCGGTCCTCGAAGTCTCCAGCTTTCAGCTGGAGACTATCCAGACGTTCCGGCCCCGGATTGCGGTAGTGCTCAATGTGACCCCGGACCATCTCGACCGGCATCGAACCTTCGCCGCCTATACCGACGCCAAAGCCCGCATCTTTGAGAATCAGCGTGCGGACGATTTCGCAGTGCTTAACGCTGATGATCCCACCTGCGTCGGGCTGGCAACGAGGACCAAAGCAGGGGTGTTCTGGTTCAGCCGGATGAAGGAAGTGAAGCAGGGGGCCTACGTTCGCGAAGGTCAGATTCTGTTTCGTGACAGCAAGGGCCAGCGGGAAATCATGCTGTTATCTGAAATTCCGCTGAAGGGTGCACATAATGTCGAGAATGTGCTGGCAGCGGTTTGTGTGGGCGCTCTGAGCAAAATCGAGCCCGATCAGATTCGCAAAGCTGTTGCCGACTTTAAAGCTGTAGAACACCGTCTCGAGTACGTGGCGACTGTTCGCGGCGTGGAATATTACAACGACTCCAAGGCCACCAACGTCGACGCCACCATCAAGGCACTGGAATCGTTTCCGTCAAATATTAATTTGATTCTCGGCGGCAAGGACAAAGGCAGCGACTACAGCGTCTTGAACGATCTGCTGCGGCAGCGGGTGAAACGGGTGTACACCATTGGCGCGGCGGCGGGCAAAATTGAGTCTCAGATCAAAGGAGCGGCAGAGATCGTTCATGCCGAGACTCTGGAGAACGCCATCAAGCGGGCTTCGGAGTCCGCCCAGCCAGGGGATATCGTACTGCTGGCTCCCGCCTGCGCCAGCTTTGATCAGTTCCGCAGCTATGAGCACCGGGGCAAAGTGTTCAAAGAGGTGGTGAAGGCGTTGCCAGCGGGGGGCAAAGTCTAGTCCGCAGGCGCGTCGGCGACCGTTCGTGGTGTCTTTCCACACTTTCCTCGAAATCAACAGCCGCCCCGAACCAACTCCGGCAACAGACTTCATCCGTCCCTCGTGGTGGAATGAAATCTCATGGCAAAGCGCGTCAGCGTCGATGGTTGGCTGTTTGCCGTGACCCTGTTCCTGATTTTTGTGGGTCTGGTGATGGTGTTCAGTGCCTCCGCAGTCATGGCCAAGGAGCGCTATGGCTCAGCCTACGTGTTTCTGTTCAAGCAACTCGGTTGGGCAGCTGCCGGGCTTCTGCTTATGGTTCTGGGAATGAAGATTGACTACCGCCGCTACAAGCATCCGGCAGTGGTTTTTTCGCTGTTGGGCGTGACCACACTGATGTTGATTTCGGTCTTTTTTCTCGACCGTGCCCACCACACCCATCGCTGGATGCACTGGGGCCCGTTGTCGTTCCAACCTTCCGAAATGGCCAAGCCCGCTCTCATCTTGTTTCTGGCATTTTTTCTTGCAGACCGTACCAAGTCGATCACCGACTGGCGTAATACCATCCTGCCTGCGGTGGTGCCGACTCTAATCTTCATCGGCCTGATTGTCGCCCAGCCTGACTTGGGCACGGCCATTGCATGCGCCGCGATTACCGGCTGCGTACTGTTTGTCGCCGGCATGGAAATGCGTTATCTCGGCTACGGTTTTCTGGCGTCATTGCTCCCGCTGTATTTCCTGATCTTCCACGTGGCCTGGCGCCGCGACCGCATCCTGGCGTTTCTGAATCCTTATTCTGATCCGCAGGGACGCGGCTTCCATATCATCCAGTCACTGATTGCGGTGAGTACGGGCGGCATCACCGGGGTGGGCTTGATGGAAGGGAAACAGAAGCTTTTTTATCTGCCGGAGCCGCACACTGACTTCATCTTCGCGGTGACGGCAGAGGAACTGGGCTTAGTGGGTTCACTGGTGATTGTGATGCTGTTTGCCGTGTTCTTATGGCGCGGTACCCGCACCGCTCTACGTACAAAAGACAACTTCGGACGATTCCTGGCAGTGGGCATCACCAGCATGATTGTCGTCCAGGCCTTCATCAATATCAGCGTGGTTCTGGGACTGATGCCGACCAAGGGAATCCCGCTGCCCTTCGTTTCCTACGGCGGGTCATCGTTGTTGTTCGCGTTGGCGAGTGTGGGCGTGCTGCTGAATATCTCCAAGCAAGCGGAATGACGCCCGCTCCTGAAGTGTCAACCCGGCTCAGCCCACACCTCCTGGCATCCGGTTTATAGTCACTGCATGCGGGTGATTCTGGCGGGAGGCGGGACGGGTGGACATGTGATCCCCGCCCTTGCCATCGCCCAGCAACTGCAAAAGCAGTACCACGCTGAGATTCTGTTCATTGGCACCGCACGCGGGATCGAGAACCGCCTGGTTCCGGCAGCCGGTTTCCCGCTGCGATTGGTGCAGGTGGGCGCGCTCAAGAATGTCAGCCTGATGACCCGTCTCCGTACTTTCTCTGATTTGCCGCGGTCGGTCTGGGAATCGCGGCGGATCTTTCACGAGTTTCGTCCTGACATCGTAATCGGCGTGGGCGGATACGCCTCCGGGCCGGGAATGCTGGCTGCCGTCCTCATGCGGATTCCAACACTAGTGTTCGAGCCGAATTTCGTTCCTGGCTTCGCCAATCGAATGGTGGCGCGATTCGTTTCAGCGGCAGCCGTCCACTTTGAGGAAACTGGACGATATTTTCGCCGCTGCGAAGTCACTGGCGTGCCCGTGCGGGAAGCGTTCTTTCAAATCGCAGGCGAGCCGGCTGCTCCTACTGTTCTTGTCTTTGGTGGGAGTCAGGGAGCGCACGCCATTAACTTGATAGTGATGGAATCTGCCGCAGAATTACTCTCGCGGACTCCTGGGCTGCGAATCATCCACCAAACCGGCGAACGCGATTTCGCTGATGTGCAAGCTGCCTATGCAAAGCTGGGCGGAGCGGTCGAGGCTCATCGTTTCATTGACGACATGCCCGGAGCTTTTGCGCGGGCGAGTTTGTTGATCTGCCGCTCCGGCGCCAGCACGGTTGCGGAGGTGACGGCGGCAGGGAAGCCTACGATATTCATTCCTTTTCCTCGCGCCGCCGACGATCACCAGAAACGCAATGCTGAGGCGCTCGAACGCGCAGGGGCTGCGGTCATGATCGAGGAATCGAAACTCAGCCGCCAGACTCTGGTCGAAACCGTCACATTCCTTCTATCCAACCCGTCGCGCCTGGAAGAAATGGGAGAAGCAGCTCGCAAGCTCTCGCATCCGAACGCTGCTCGCGATATCGCATCCATGGCGGTCAAGCTGGCTGGCACCACGGGAGAGATGCCTTTGTGACCATTAGAGCCTCGTGTCGTAGCTCAGGCGTGCTTTGCGTGCCGCCTAGTGTGGAACTACGCCGCCAAAGTTGGTGTCTAGGTACGCTAATGAAACGCCCCTTATTCATTGTCCTCCTTTACGTGTCGTTTGCGTTCCCCTGCGATGATCCCCAACTCAGAAGCGCCGTAATCGGCGGCGATCTGCTTCAGGCTACCGCCCTTCGAGCACCGGGAAAGCCGATCAGATTCGCCAAGGTTCGACTCTATCTCAGCGACAAACTTGTATGGGCGGGAGCTGCCGACAGAGACGGAGCCTTCACGATCAGCGGGCTCCGATCTGGTAGATATAGGCTTGTCGTTGGCGGCTGGGGTAGTGCTATTGTTGACATCGATCCGAAGTTTGGCGAACTCTCAAGCTACCAACGACCCTCGTATACGTTGCAGTTGTTTGGCCACGGCTGCATCGCAGTCACCGTCGTCGTGAATTAAGACCCGCACCTTTCCGCTCCCCTTCTGCAAACCTGACCTTCCATGAGACGATTGAAGCAGCCCATGATTCAGCTCTCCGCCGCCGGAAAACGCTATGGCCACAAGCTCCTGTTTGAGGGAGCGGACTGGCTGATTACCAACCACGACCGCGTCGGTCTGGTGGGAGCCAACGGCACCGGCAAATCCACCCTGCTGAAGATCCTCGCCGAGATGGAGACACTCGACTACGGCTCCCTCAGCACAGCCAAAGGCATCAGCGCTGGGTACTTGCCGCAGGATGGGCTGGCACTCTCTGGCCGGTCTGTATTTGCCGAATGCATGTCGGTGTTCTCTAAGTTGCGTGCCATGGAACAGGAAATGGAAGACCTCACGGGCCGCATGTCGGAACTGGACCACGCGTCTTCGGAATATTCGCAGGTGGCCGAGCGCTATCAGCGGATTGAGCATGAGTTCCGCGCTCGTGACGGCTATGCCATCGAAGCCCAGGTCGGCAGCGTTCTAATGGGATTAGGTTTCCAGAAAAACGATTGGCCGCGGCAGACCGAAGAATTCTCCGGCGGCTGGCAGATGCGCATCGCGTTGGCAAAACTGCTGCTGCAAAAGCCAAATCTATTGTTGCTTGATGAGCCCACGAACCATCTTGATCTCGAAGCCCGAAACTGGCTGGAAGAGTATCTGACCAGCTATCCCTACACGTTTATTCTGATTTCGCATGACCGCTACTTTCTCGACGTTACCGTCAACAAGATCGTCGAAATCTGGAACAAACGAATTTATTTCTATCCCGGCAACTACGAGAGGTTTCTGTCCCAGAAGACACAGCGCCGCGAACAACTCGACGCCGCGTATCGAAATCAGCGGGAGCGGATTGAGCAGTTGGAGGTGTTCATCAACCGCTTTCGCTATCAGGCGACCAAGGCCAAACAGGTCCAAAGCCGCATTAAGGAATTAGAAAAGATAGAGCGAATTGAGCTGCCGGAGGAAGAGAAAACCATTCATTTCTCCTTTCCGCAGCCGAAGGCAAGTGGCCGGATCGTGGCGGAGTTCGCCGGCGTCGCGAAGTCATACGGCGAGAAGGAAGTTTTTCGTGATGTCAGTTTCATGATCGAACGCGGTGACCGCATCGCGTTGGTGGGAGTGAATGGCGCGGGCAAATCCACGCTGATCAAGCTGCTTGCAGATGCAGAGGATCTGACGCAAGGGGAATATAAGCTGGGCCACAACGTTCAGGCGGATTACTTCGCGCAAGACCAGTACAAGGAGCTGGACCAAGACTCGCGAATTCTGGATGACCTGGGCAGAGTTTCTCCGCAATCACGGGAGACTGAACTGCGCAGTCTCTTGGGGTGCTTCTTGTTTTCCGGCGAAGACGTTTTCAAGCGCATCGGCGTGCTCTCGGGCGGCGAGCGCAATCGTTATGCGCTGCTGCGCATGTTGCTGCATCCGGCAAACTTTCTGCTGCTCGACGAACCCACCAACCATTTGGACATGCGGGCCAAAGACGTGCTGCTGGAAGCCATCTCGAAGTACACCGGCACGGTGGTGTTCGTTTCGCATGATCGCTACTTCATCGATAACCTGGCCACACGTGTGTTTGAGATTGGAGAAGGGCGGGTGGAAGTCTATCCCGGCAATTACGAAGACTATCGCTGGCGCAAAGAGGGCGGCGCAGTGCGGTTGCAAGAGACTACGCAACTGGCGGTAACCTCGGTGCCTGCGAATGGAAACAAGCCGGCCAGCGCGGACGGTGCAGAGGCGAAGGCCAAACGCCTGAATCCCATTAAGCGCAAACAGATAGAAAATAGAGTCCGCGAACTGGAACAAGAAATTAATCGCACCGAAACTGCGATCGCACATCACGAGACCGCGCTGCAAAGCTTTGTCAGCGCCGAGGAAACCGCGCGCCTCAGCCAGGAATTGCTGACCCGTCGCGCTGCATTACAGGTAAGCGTGGCTGAATGGGAGAAGTTGGCGGAGGCATTGCAAGATTAGCCGATCGGGAGACTGGCGGATCCCCTTGGGCTGGTGCTAGCAGGAGAGGGTAGCAACCTGATCAATATCACACATTGGCCATGGAACTAGACGATCGCAACAAGTTGGCGGATTTACTAAGGCGCGCCGCTGCACAAACGATCCCTGAGACCGAGTTCTGGGTGGAAGTTAAGCCCCTGTTCGAGCGGGTCGAGGGGCCCGTCCTCAACGTTGCTTGGGAGTCGGCAATTCACTACTGGGGAAATTTTCACGCAAGGAACATTTTCTGGATCCCCAAGAAGCCAGATCGCTGGCAACTCGAGAATGGGAGAAATGAGTTGAACCTGATAGCCGAGGCCCTCGAGTCGGGATGGGAACTGCCGGTGTTAAGAGAGAAACTGAACGATATCTAAACCAGTCGCGGAGTCTGCGATCTCTCGTGCTACGGCTTCCGTAACCTCCTCTTATTTTCCTGCGCGTGCAATAGTCAACTCACAAATCCACTGACCCGCAGGCGTTGACCCTCCCTCCAAGGCCACGCGGAATAAGGAATCCTGATGTTGCAGCCAGCACAGTCCAATACCCAGAAGTTCCCAGCGACCGCAATCCCAACCTACAACCCAGTAAAAACCACAACCGCTCCCCTGGAGCAGGCCACCATTGGACGCTCCGTTGTCATTAAAGGTGAAATCAGTGGCGCCGAGCCGCTCTTCATCGACGGTCAGGTTGAGGGCTCCATCACACTGACCGACAATCGCGTCACCATCGGGCGCAACGGCATCGTGACTGCCAATATCAATGCCAAAGAAGTTGTCGTTATGGGCAAAGTCACTGGCAACGTCGAATGCAGTGACCGCCTGGACATCCGCGGCGAAGGCACTCTGATTGGCGACGTCGTGACCCAGCGCATCAGCGTGGAAGATGGCGCGGTAATGAGCGGCAAAGTGCAGGTTCGCGCCCAAGAGAAAGCTAAGGCAGCCGCAGCCGGCGCGGACGCGTAACTACTTCTTCTCTGGCTTCTCGGGCTTGAGGTCGAGCGAAGCCGAATTCATGCAATAGCGCAGTCCGGTGGGCGCAGGCCCATCGGGAAAGACGTGCCCCAGATGCGCGTTGCACTGAGCGCAGCGCGCTTCCGTCCTCTTCATGCCATAGCTGACGTCGGTGTGCTCCGCGACCGCCGCCGGATCAACAGGCTTGAAAAAGCTCGGCCAACCGGTGCCTGAATTGAATTTCGTATCGGACTCGAATAACGGCGCGCCACAACAGACGCAGTTGTAGGTGCCTTTGTCCTTGGTGTCCCAATATTTTCCGGTGAACGCTGGTTCTGTCCCTGCCTTGCGGGCCACGTGGAACTGCTCTGGGGATAGCTGCTGCTTCCATTCTTCTTCGGTCTTGCTAATTTTAGGTGTGGTTTGCTCGCTAAGTTTTGTCATAGCACTGTATGAGATTATCTCAAACGCGAAAAGTTTCTTGACTTCGCTTTATATTCGCCTACAATTCTCTCATGGCCATCACCAGACGACAGCGTGAGCTTTATGACTTCATCTCTGAATTCGTACAAAAACACAGTTATTCTCCTTCGTTTGACGAAATTCGCGAAGGCATGGGATTGAATTCCCTGGCCACAGTGCATAAGCACGTCACCAATCTGGAGAAAAAAGGCCTGCTGACGCGCGACTACAACCGCAGCCGCTCCATCGACTTGGTGCCGCCGAAAGGCCGTCTTAAGCAGGCCATGAGCGTGAACACTACGATGGTGCTGCCGCTCCTGGGCAGGATCGCCGCCGGCCAGCCGATTGAGGCAGTAGAGAATCCCGAGACCATCTCCCTGGCCGACTTCGTGCGCTCGAAGGAAGTGTTCGTTCTCGAGGTGCGGGGCGACTCTATGCAGGATGAACACATTCTCAGCGGCGACTATGTGCTGGTCGAAAAAGCCAAGACCGCGCACAACGGAGAAATCGTAGTCGCGCTAGTCGATGGCACGGATGCCACTTTGAAGCGCTTTTACCGCGAGGGTGACAGCATCCTCCTGCAGCCTTCGAATGTGTGCATGAAGCCGATCATCGTGCCGGCCGCGGCAGTTCAGTTGCAAGGGCGAGTGATCGGAGTGCTGAGGAAGTATTGAAAACAGCATTCAGCACTCAGCATTCAGCACTTAGGCAAAACCGCTTCGCATCTCCCCAAAAGCAGAAGTGCCCGGGGCGACCCCGGGCACTTCAAGACTGAATGCTGGCTGACGGCTGAAGACTGCCTTACCCTACGTGCTTCTTGAGGGCCTCGGCGATGGCTTCTTTCGGCTTGTAGCCTACGAGTTGTTCCACCACCTGACCGCCCTTGAACACCAGCAGTGTAGGAATGCCGGTCACTTTGTAGCGCATGGGTGTGGCGCCATTGCGGTCGACGTCCATTTTCCCGATCTTCAACTTGCCCTGGAAGTCCTTGGCCAGTTCGTCGACGATCGGGGCGAGGGCGCGGCAAGGACCGCACCAGGTGGCCCAAAAGTCCACTAACACCGGAGTATCGGACTTCAGCACATCCTGATCAAAATTCGAATCGGTTACTTCCATGATGCCGTTTGCTGCCATTACTTCCTCCCTTGGCGCGCCCGGAAACCTTTCTCCGGGTCAAACCGTGTCAAGACCAACTCAGCAAGGAACTGATTATCCTAGCATTTTTATTAGATGCGCGGCGGCATCAGAGGACGCAGATTGCAGCATCATGAGCGGGTCCAGCTACCAAAACCGGAGTCAATCCGTCTGACCCAAAGTCAAATACAGCTCTTGCTATAAGATGCATTCATCCGGTGGCTCACGATGAGCAAGGAGGCTCGATGTCGAAATTCCTGACCCTGACTCTACTATGCGCGCTGATTTGTCCCCTTTTGGCGAACGCACACTCCTCCCCCAACCTCGAATCACGCCGCAAGACGCTCAACGATCTACTGGCGGAGCAGTGGGAATACACCATGCGTACCAGCCCCCTGTACGCTTCGATTCTGGGAGACAAGCGCTGGAACGACAAGCTGGATGATTTTTCACAACAGGCCATCGACGACGATTTGCGCCAGAGCCAGAAATTCCTGGACCGTTTTGAAGCCATCGACACCGTCGGGTTTCCGGAGCAGGAAGTGTTGAACAAGAAGCTGATGGTGCGTGACCTTAAAATGAAGCTGGACGAAGCGCGTTTCAAGCCCTGGGAAATGCCGGTCGCGCAAAATCGTGGAATCCATCTCGATGCCCCCCAACTGGTCAGCGTCTTGTCGTTCGAGAGTGTGAAGGACTACGAAGACTACATCTCGCGGCTGCGGCAATTGCCCGTGCTTTTCGATCAGAACGTGGTGCAGATGCGCAAGGGGATGGCGGAAGGGCTGATGCCACCACGTTTCCTGCTGGAAAAAGTCGTCGTCCAGGCGAATGGCATCGGCACGCAACCGCCGGATAAATCACCGTTCGCTCAACCCTTCGAGAAATTTCCCAAGGCTATTTCTGAAGCTGATCAGAACCGGCTCCGCGAACAAGGGCTGGCGGCGATTCACGAGGCGGTCTTGCCCGCCTACATCAAGTTCGCGAAGTTTGTGGGCGATGAATACGCTCCCAAAGGACGGACTGAGGTTGGAATCTGGTCTCTTCCAGACGGCGATGCACGTTATGCCTTCCGCGTAAAAGACAGCACCACTACTGATCTCACGCCGGAAGAAATTCACCAGCTGGGGTTGGCGCAGGTAAAGGAGATTGAAGGCCGAATGCTGGCAGTGGCAAATCAATTGGGCTACAAGGATGTGAAGAGTTTCAACGCCGCGATTGCTAAAGATCCCAAACTGCACGCGCACTCCCGCCAGGAGATCCTTGATCTTTACCGGAAGTATACCGACCAGATGTATCCCAAGCTGCCGGGGCTCTTCGGCCGTCTGCCGAAAGCCAAACTTGAGATCATGCCGGTTGAGGAGTTCCGCGAAAAGGAAGCTTCGGCCGCGCAATACGTGCAAGGCACGCCTGACGGCTCACGTCCCGGCCACGTGATGGTGAACACCGGAGACTTCGCTCAACGCAGCTTGCTCAACATTGAAACCACCGCGTACCACGAGGGCGTTCCCGGGCACCACATGCAAATCTCAATCGCCCAGGAATTGCCTGCGTTGCCGCCGTTCCGTCAGCAAGAGTATTACACCGCATATACAGAAGGCTGGGCGCTATATTCCGAGCGGTTGGGAAAGGAGCTTGGCTTCTACCAGGACCCCTACAGTTATTACGGCCACCTTTCGGACGACATGCTGCGAGCCATTCGCCTGGTGGTTGATACCGGCATCCATTACAAGCATTGGACACGACAGCAGGTGGTGGATTACTTCCACGAGCACTCAGCCTCGGATGAACCCGAAGTTCAGAGCGAAACCGACCGCTACATCTCCTGGCCGGGGCAGGCCCTGGGCTATAAGATCGGACAGTTGGAGATCCTCAAACTGCGGCAGTACGCGAAAGATCAGTTGGGCGATAAGTTTGACATTCGTGGCTTCCACGATCAGGTGCTAGGCGCTGGCGCTTTGCCGATGGATGTATTAGGCGACCGCATCCATGAGTGGGTTGCGCAACAAAAGTCGAGTGCGAGGACGGCGGCTGCGCCAGTAGCGAGCGGCAACTAGGATCGCGATTTGGGGTCGAAGGCTGGCTTTCGGGTATCGTCGTCCAAATAAAAAGCGCCCTAAACTTTTCAGTTCAGGACGCCTGGCAGCCCTCCCCCAGAACTGCCAAACCACGACTGGATAGTAGCGTGGCCCTATTTTTGTGTAAACGTCACTTTGGTAATCCGCTATTTTCCAGCGAGTAATGGGCTTTCAAGCGTTGGCAGGATAAGAAGTTGAATCAGAGACGAATGGGAATTACTGCTTGAGCCAGATTTGCCCGCCATCTTCAGTCGTCCAAATTTCCTTGCTGGCAGTGGTCAACTTGCCGTGAAGTGGATCGAGGAATTCAACTCCGACGATGTCATCACTAAGTGCCTGGCCTGCGGCAACGGGTTGTACTTGAGCCCAGTGCTGGCCAGCGTCGGTCGAGTGATAGAGCGCTCCCTTCGAGCCTCCGACCCAGATGTCTTTCCCGCTGGCAGCCAGAGCCCGGAAACTGGCTTGACTGGCTACTTCCACCGTCTGCCATGACCTGCCCAAATCGAGTGAACGCTGCAGCATGCCTTCGGATGTAACTGTCCAGCGAGGTTCGACCACGGGCATGAACATCAGTGGATGGGGTGGCATCGCTGTTGCTGAACCCAGCGCCGCGTTCATATTCGAGGCCGGTTCGGCAGCGGCGTCCTTGGCCCTGCCCGGCACAACCTGATCGGCTTCCACGCTAACCGGCACAGATCCCGCTCTTACTTCAACTGTTGCGGTCTTATCGAGTTCGTCGCGGCGGTCGTTGGCACTTTTGGCGTTCGCTATATCTGACTTCTGTGCCAGCATCGGCGAAGCGGCTACTCGTGAACTCTGCTTCTTGAGCTGATCCTTGTCGAGTTGATCCGGGCGCTTGTCTTCGGCATCGGTCGTCGTGACGCTGGTTACAACCGGCGGAATCGGAGCGACGCTCGTCTCTGGGGCCATTTCCCGCTTCTCTTCTGGGGTCGAAACTGATGCAGATTTTTCCTTCGCGATTGGGACATCCGTCATCTGAATCGCCCCAGGCGATGTGGAGACACCGCCCGATTGGTGATGCAGACTGACGGCAGCTACCACGACCACCACCGCGGCCACAGCCGCACCCCAGCGCAACACCGGCCACGCCAGCCATCTCGATGGCGCAGAGGCCGCTGCCGGAAGGGTTACCGCCTGCTCCGGTGCTGAGAGAAACACTACCTCACGGCAATCGCCACACTGTGCCAGGTGCCACAGGACCTGATTCCGCGAGTCACCGGCCAGAGAGTTCTCCGCGAACGCGCTGATCAAGTTGGGATCAGGGTGGATCCCAGCCGTTGCGCTTTTCTGATGCAGCCGCTGCATCGCGATTTTGGGTAGGTCTGGCATTTGTTGTTTTGACCGCTCGAGATCTAGCAAGCTACGTTTCTAACAAAAGTTCTATCCCGACCCTCCAGCCTTCTTTTCTGAGAACGCCGGAGGCGCAGCTTCTTGCACTAATCGGTTGCGGAGATTCACCCGAAGGTCTCGAACATCCACTTCCATCGCCTCCTCGGCCTGGCGACGGCTCATCCCCTGCTTACCGAGAGCAGCCAAGATCCGCTTGCGCAATGACTTGGCCAGTTTGTCCACTTTACGGCTGATGGTCGATTCATGCACTTTCAGGGCGCGGGCAATCTCTGCTAGGGTGCGTGAATCGAGAAAGTAGGATGCCAGAACGAACTTGTCTTCCGAGGACAGTTCAGCAAGGGCCTCATCAGTTGCGGTTTCCACCCGGGAATCGACGGCAATTGCCGGCTCCGGATTGGGAGCGGCGAACTGCGTCCCCTCTTCACTTTCTTCGTCCAGACTGACCGTGCGGCGCTGGCGGCGATAGCGGTTCACAAATTCCTGCGCCATCACCGTACGCAGCCAGCCCTCCAAAGAACCTCGCCCGGTATAAGAGGCCAGTTTGGAGTTGCGTTTTCCTTCGCGTGTCGTGGTGCCGTACAGGTCTGCGTAAATCGAGTCTGCCAGTTCCCGCGCCGCGGAGCTTTCTTTGGCAATGTAGCTGGCGATGTTGTAGAGCTTCTCGCGATAGCGAATCAAGAACTCTTCCCACGCGCGTTCATGGCCGGCAGCGCAGGCGCGAGCCAAGGCTAACTCTTCGACGCGCAGGCTGCTGCAAAGCTCGTGGACGCCGGTGCGTGTAGCGTCAGCAGGCAGGTATTTGGCGATCACCTCTAGCACAACCTGTTCAAAGGCCTCAACCGTCAGTCCAAATTCTGCGCCTCTGCTCTTCTGAAAAAGCTCGTTCACGAGAGTTCCCAACCCGGAAGGACGTTCTACTACTTCGGGTTGAACACCGCGGTCGGGCATAAGTGGCGCAGCCTGTCTCGATGCTATCAACTTTTAGACGCAAGGATTGGGGTTTTTGCCGTTCGAAAAGTAGCGAGTGACCGACACATCGCCTCAAGGGGTGGCACATACGCCGCCCCTAACGAGGTGTCTTCGGAACGGCGAGGCGACGCGGCTTGATGTCCGCTACAACAACATGAGGCCCTGTTCGAGGTTCGGATAAGCAAGGACAGGCAACAATTCGCGCTTCATCCGCGAGGTATCGGCGACGCAAGAAGTCATGCCTGCACGGACTATATCGCGGTTGAGCAGCGCCGGCATATGAAACAGAAGAGATGCCGCCTCACAGCTCACGCCTGCGAAACGGAACATCCACGCAGGCAGCCGCCAAGGCTTAGGAAGCTGCCAATGATCCGCCAGTCGATCGAGAAAATCTTGAATCGTGATCGGACGGTCGTCGCAAATCTGATAGATTCCGCTGGTACTCTCTAGCTCAATGGCCGCTTGAAGTGCAAGGAAGAAATCTGGCAAGGCGATCAGGTGCGCCCACGTCGGCTTCGGCCAAACGGCCAATAGATGATGGCGTAGCATCCAGCGTGCGCTCTCAATCAGTTTAATTCCCTTGCCATAGACGATTCCTGCGCGAAATACGACCGCGATCATGGATCCGTTTCTTGTGGCCTGGATGAGGACGCGCTCAGCTTCCAGACGCGTCCGAAAATGAATCACGCGTGGAGCAGCATCCAGGCGACCGATGGCGGGATGATCGGGAGTCGTTTCGCCCTCAACATGAGGAAAGCTCACGAGAATGAATTTCCGCACCCCCGCCACCTTAGCGGCCGCTACCAGGTCCCTAACGTAGCCAACGTTCGTCTTGGGCAGAAATCGCTCCGGCAAAGGGGCGAAGAGAACTCCGGCTAGATGCACGATGCAGTCAACGCCGGTGCACGCTTGTGGCAATGTTTCAGGACGCGCAAGGTCAATGTGGCGAATTGAAACGTTGGGATGATCGACGAGGTCGGACGACAGCGGAGTTTTGTGAACCGCGAGATAAAGACGGTGCGGCCCCGACAACAAATGACGCGCCACCTGCGAACCCAGGTTGCCTGACGCTCCAGTAATGAGGATGTTCACGCCATCTTCCGGAGGCGGGCCATGAACTCGCGGAAGTAAATCATCCCGCCAATGTCGAAGAGTCCGTGAGCGATCATGGGGACCAGCAGATTCCTCGACCACGCGAAAAATAATCCCAGGTATAAGGCTTGAAATATTGACCACAGGCTGACGACGCGTATCTCCTTACCGCCGAAATGCGCGAGCATAAAGAGTAGCGATGCCGCAATGATGCCGAAGCGTTGTTGCAAAAAGCCACGAAAGAACAACTCTTCACCGCAAGCCGCGGTCACGCCACCGAAAATGATCTGCGCTACGCCCGCGCCAACGTATACCCTGGCGAGAGAAGCGGTCAGATCCTGCGCGTAGGCTCGTCCTTTGGCGATCGAATATCCGGACTGCACCAGCAGGGTCCAAACTGCCAGCCACAGGGATCCAGCGATGCCCAGCCCGATCGCTCGCGGAGTAATGTCGAGCACGAAGGGAAGGTGATAGCGCCGAATTCCCCAATACCCCAGCCCGCCGAGCAAAAGCGTGACCACGATCTCAAGACTCAAGAACCGTTTGATGTAGAAGAGCATTCGGCGCCTAGGGCTTTCTCAATTGCTGCAGCCGGCGGGCAGCCTCATCGAGCGTCTCGTCTTGTTTGCAGAAGGCAAACCGCACCTGTTGCGCGCCGTCACGCGGATTATTGTAGAAGCTTGATCCCGGAACCGCAGCTACGCCAATTTCCTTCACCAGATACTTCGTGAACTCCACATCGTTGGCAAACCCGAAGTTGCGGATATCGGTCATCACATAATAGGCGCCACGCGGCCGGAAGCAGCGAAATCCGGCCTCTGACAGGGCCGGCATGAGGCGATCTCTCCGCGCACAGTAATTCTTCGCTAATCCTTGATAGTAGTTGCCCGGCAGCGCCAGCGCGGCCGCACCCGCTTCCTGCAAAGGAGCAGGCGCTCCCACGGTAAGAAAGTCGTGGACTTTGCGGATCGCGTTAGTGACCTCTGGCGGCCCTACCGCCCAACCCACGCGCCAGCCGGTCACGCTGTAGCTTTTCGACAAGCCGTTAATGGTGACGGTGCGTTCCTGCATACCGTCCAGACTCGCAATAGAAATGTGCTGAGTTCCGTCATAGATGATGTGTTCGTAGATTTCATCAGTGATCGCGAGCACATTGAACTCCACGCAAAGGTCACGAATCAGTTCCAGTTCGGTTCGAGTGAAAACTTTGCCGGTGGGATTGTTCGGAGTATTAAGGATGATGGCTTTGGTGTGAGAACGAAAAGCCGAGCGCAGTTCATGCTCGTCAAATGTCCACTCGCCGTCGGCACTTTGCGGCGGGCGCAGCTTTACGAATACCGGCTTCGCCCCGGACAGCACAGCATCCGGCCCGTAATTCTCATAGAACGGTTCGAAGACCACGACTTCATCGCCGCGATTGCATACCGCCAGCAGGGTCGAGATCATGGCCTCGGTCGAGCCGCAGCAAACTGTGATCTGGGTTTCCGGATCGACGGAAATCCCTTGCCACTCATTCATTTGCCGGGCGATGGCTTGGCGCAGGTTCTTTGCACCCCAGGTGATGGCGTACTGGTTTACGTCCGCCGCGACCGCGTCTTGGGCGGCGCGTTTGATCTCCGCGGGGGCAGGGAAGTCAGGAAAACCCTGTGCCAGATTGACTGCGCCATGGAGCAGGGCCTGGCGCGTCATTTCACGAATCACTGACTCGGTGAAATGCTCAACTTTGTCACTTAGGAAGTGTTTGGATTGGACGCCCGCATCGGTCATAATCCGGTCAGACTAGCACACGTCAGCCCACGTCACCACGACGACGGCGGCTGAGCCATAATGTTCCCCAAGGAACCAAAACCCTGCCGCACGCCGCCTATGTGGCTTAGCAAACCTTACTGTTCGGAGATGATGTGACGCTTAGATTGCGGCTCGATCTATGCCGCTTTTTTCTGTGCTGCTTTCCACTTCGCCCAGCGTACTCTTTGGGCGGCAGCGATTCTTCTTCGCGCAGCGAGGGACATCCGGCTGCGCGGCCGCGCAGAAAGGCTGCCTGTGTTGTTATTCAGGCCCCGTATAACCCCGATTGCGTGATCTAACTTACCCACTTCCTTCAACATCTTTTGACGTTCTGCTTGCAGCTGACTTAGTACTCCCGTAAGACTCGGCATGTGTATCCCCCTCGGTGCATGATATTAGCAGAGACCTGACTTCGGCGCGAGGGGTGTTAGGACGTTCTCAGCACTCCGCCCAATCTTTCGAGCGCGTTGACTACCTGTGCCGACCAACGGGCTATTTCATCCTCACGCAATGTTCGTTCATTAGATTGAAACGTCGCGCGCAGCAGCAGAGAATACTTGGCCGCCGGAACCGATCCGCCGCGAAATATCTCTGCCGGAACAAAACTGCGCATTTCGTCCAGATGCAACCCGGTCACGGCTTTGCGAATTTGATCGAAGACGACTGTGTCCGCGAAGACGAACGAGAAATCCCGCTCCACCGAGGGAAATCGGGGCAATGCCTCGAAACGCACCTCGCGAAGACCGCGTTTATACAACCGGTCTAAATAAAGCTCGGCGATGAACACGTCCTGCTTGAACTTTCGCTTGGCTGCCGTCTCCGGATGAAGCTGCCCAAACTGTGCCACGGTAGCGCCATCCATCACTGCTCGTGCGGACCGCGCAGGATGGTAATACTCAGCGGTACGCGTATCGAACACGACAACATCGTGCTGGAACAGTTGCAGGAGTGTCTCAACATCGCCCTTCAGATCGAAGAACGAGAACGGCCGCGGCGGCTGATGAACATTGGGACTAACCGCGCTGCCACTGGCGCCCATGCAGATCCGTTTCAACTCGACGGCGGCCCCGTTTTCACCCTCAAACACGCTTCCTGCCTCGAACAAACGAACATTGTCATTGCCGCGGTTGAGGTTGTAAGCCAGCATGTTCAACATTGCCGGCGCCAGTGACGTGCGCATGACCGAAGCTTCGTCGCTCAGTGGGTTGGCGATTTCAATGACCGGCACCGCGCAAAAGTCCTGCGCGTCGTGGTGGGAAATAAAAGTCAGCGAGACGGCCTCGTCATAACCCAGCGCCAGCAGGGAATTGCGCAATTTCTGGTCCTTGGCCGCGTCCGGAGTTTCAATCACGAATCCGGAAAACGCAGGCAAGGTATTTTCAAACTTGTCGTATCCATGAAGGCGCGCGATCTCTTCGATCAAGTCGATCTCACGTTCAATGTCGAGCCGCCAGCTCGGGACGCGCACCGTGAACTCGGGATCGTGGTCGGGTTCTGGCAGCACTTCGAATCCCAGCCGTTGAAGAATGCTAACCACGCGATTGGTGTCCAGGCTGTCGCCCAGAATGCGATGAACCTCGGCCATGCGCAAGCCCACCGGCGCTTGATCGAGCCAGCGCGCCACCACGTCAACCGGTTCGCCGTCGAGCTCGCCGCCGCCCGATTGCAGAATCAGTTCAGCCACGCGATCACAGGAAAGCAATGTGGACTCGAAGTCAGCGCCGCGTTCGAAGCGATGCGATGCATCGGTGTGCAACCCGTGGCGTCGCGCCATCTTGCGCACCGTCACTGGGTCCCACCACGCCGATTCGATCAGAATGTTCCTGGTCTTATCGGTGATCATCGTGTCCCATCCGCCGATGGTGCCCGCCAAGCCAACCGGTTTCACCGCATCGGCGACTACCAGATCTTCTGTTGTGAGCTTGCGTTCCACGCCGTCGAGTGTTTTGAGTTTCTCGCCGTCGCGTGCTCGTCGCACTATGATCTTGCCGCCTTCGAGCAAATCTAGATCGAAAACGTGCGTGGGTTTGCCCATCTCCCATAGCGTGTAGTTGGTGGCGTCGGCGGCATTGTTGATGGCCCGCTGATCGAGCAGCGCCAGCCGCTCGATGATCTTCGCCGGTGATGGCTTGATTGATACATTGCGAAGGATACGTGCTGTGAATCGCGCGCAGCCTTGTGGATCTTTGATCTCGACCGGGAAGGCGGGCACGGCTGGATGCTGAGCAGGTGAACTCTTCGCCTCAGAGGACTTAGATCCTGGCAGCTTCGCCTGAATCGGCCTTAGCGGCAGGCCGTAGATCGCTGCGGCTTCACGCGCAACGCCGTAATGATTCATGGCGTCGGGGCGATTGGTGCCGATCTCCATTTCGAACACCGTATTCTTGCCCTCGCCACTAATGCCTTCCACCGCGATGCCGGCATTGGTCAGGTCATCGGCTAAGTGGCGGTCATCCACCGTCAAGTCAACGAAGTCGCGAATCCATTGTGGAGAAAGTTTCATTTTTAGTTCTGGCTTCTAGCTCCTAGCCGCCCCGCCATAAGCTATAGGAGCTAGCAGCTAGAAGCTTTCACGCAAACTGCCGCAAGAACCTGACATCCCCCTGAAAGAACAACTGAATGTCATCCACGCCATACTTCAGCAGCGCAACCCGGTCGGCGCCCATGCCGAAGGCGAATCCAGATATTTTTCTAGGATCGTAACCGTTGTCTTTTACGAACTCGAACACATTGGGATCGACCATGCCACAGCCCAGAATCTCGATCCATCCAGTCCGCTTGCAGGGACGGCAAGGCTCGGAGCCTCGCTGTCCGCTGCCGCCGCAGATGAAACAACTGACCATCATCTCGGCGCTGGGTTCGGTGAAGGGAAAAAACGACGGCCGGAAGTGGGTCTTCACACTCGATCCGAAAAGCGCTTTCATGGCGTGATCTAGAGTGCCCTTTCAGATCGCCAAATGTAATGTTGGTATCAACCGCCAGGCCTTCGATCTGATGAAACATGGGCGAGTGACTGGCGTCCGGTGGATCATTGCGATGCACTTTGCCGGGAATCACAATGCGGATCGGCGGCTTGATCTTCTCCATGGTGCGAATCTGTACCGGAGAAGTGTGAGTTCGCAGCAACAATCGCTCACGCTGCGGTCGCGATTCCTGGTTGGCGATGAAGAGAGTGTCTTGCGTGTCGCGCGCCGGATGGTTGGGTGGAAAGTTCAGCGCTTCGAAGTTGTAATAGTCGGTCTCAATCACCGGCCCTTCCTGCACCGAGTAGCCGAGGTTGCGGAACACGGAGACGATTTCGTTCATCGTCTTGATCACAGGATGCTCGGCGCCGATGGAACGGCGAATTCCCGGGAGTGTGATGTCGAGGCGATCGGACTCCAGCCGCGTCGATGACGCAGCACTCTTTGATCCCTGCTCTACCGCGTCGATGGCTTGCTCGACTCGCTTCTTAAGTTCGTTGACTTGTTGCCCGACTTCGCGTTTCGCATCTTTCGGCGCCGCTTTGAGCCACAGGTCGTTTACCTGGGTGAGTACGCCGTTCTTGCGCGCCATCCAACGATCACGGAAGTCTTTCCGGTCCGCCTCGGTCTTGACTTCCGCGGCTTCTTCGTCCAGCGCAGCCAGGAGTTTCTTTGTGGCCTTCTCCAGCGCCGCAGCCGAGAAATCTTTTAATTTGGGAACGGTATATGCCACGGTGCTTTGAAGTCCGCCTATGTGTCATGACACGCGACGTTGCAAGCAACGTCTCTACAGCGACGGCCGGTAACGACGCAGCTTGCTGGTCTCTCTGCGGACTGCCCTAGCTACGCCGTGCCGCCCAAAGCGCCCTTAGCCTGCCCTGCGAGGCTCTTAAACCCATCCGGATCATTCACCGCCAGGTCGGCGAGAATCTTGCGATCCAGCTCCACGCCTGCGGTTTTCAGTCCGTGGATGAACTGGCTATAACTCAGGCCGTGCAGCTTGGCGGCCGCGCCGATGCGCACAATCCATAGCGAGCGGAACTGCCGTTTGCGCTGCTTGCGTCCGGAGTAGGCGAACTTCAGCCCGCGTTCGACCGCCTCTTTGGCGGCGCGGTAGAGTTTGGACTTTGTTAGGAAATAGCCGCTTGCGCGTTCAAGAATTCTCTTGCGTTTGGCGCGGCGTTTTGTCCCACGTTTTACACGAGGCATGATTGGCTCCTTTTTCTGCTTTCGATTTACGGCGGCTGGAGGCAGGAGACGAACATCGTCATGACCTCTTCACACGCCGGCAGCAGCCTTCACTTGGCCGCCGCTGGTTGTCGCTCAAAACACGACAACGATCTTAGTACGGAATCATCCGCTTGACTTTGGGCGTATCCGCGGGACTCACCAGAACGGATTGGCCCAGTTTCTTTTTGCGTTTATGCGGCTTGGAGGTCAGCATATGGCGCAAATGCGAATGATGACGCTTCACCTTCCCGGTCGCAGTCTTCTTGAAGCGCTTGGCAGCGCCCTTGTGTGTTTTTAATTTAGGCATAAATCCTCAAAAACCAGCAGTTAGCATTCAGCACTCAGCATTCAGTCAGGTAGATCATTACCGGGTTCAGCATGATGGTAATGGGCTGAATGCTGACGGCTGAGTGCTGCTTAACCTACGCCTGCTTCACGCGCTCCGCAGCGGGCGGAGCCACTGGCGGCTTATGGCCCGCATCTTTCTTGGGAGCCAGGATGGCATGGAGCGTGTTGCCTTCCTGCCGCGGCCGAAATTCCACAATACTCTTGTCTTCCACGTCCTTGATCAACCGTTCCAGAATTTGGCGGCCAAGATTAGTGCGCGTCATTTCACGTCCGCGAAAGAAAATGGTCGCCTTGACCTTGTCTCCCTCGTCCAAAAATCGCAGCACGTGGTTCTTCTTGGTCTCGTAATCGTGGTCATCCACATTGATCCGGAATTTCACTTCCTTCACCGTGATGACTTTCTGGTGCTTCTTAGCTTCGCGTTCTTTTTTCTCCTGCTGGTACAGGAATTTCCCATAGTCCATGATGCGGCATACGGGAGGTACGGCGCTGGGGGAAATCTCCACCAGATCCAGGTTCTGTTCGCGGGCCTTCTTTAGCGCTTCGAAGGGCGGCATAACGCCGATTTGCTCACCTTCATTCCCGATCACGCGGATTTCCCGCGCTCGAATGCGCTCATTAGTGCGGATAAAACGCTTGTCGATACAATCCTCCGACCGTTAAGAGCTAGGTAAGGAAAAAATTATATCATGTCTATCGCAGACTTCGGATCGAAGCATGGTCGGCGGTGAAAAGGGTTGAACCCGGCGTTTTGCTGGCAAGCATTCCGCTTGTATTCTGAGTTGGCAAATTTAACAGAATGCTTCGGATTCCTTTTCAACGAAAAGTAATGACAATGTCACCGGTCTGCCCGACGATGTACGTCGCTATTGGGATAATTTTTAGGTCCCATGCTCGACGAAATGACTGCCAATGGAGAAGAAAGTCCCTCTCGTTACATACTTTCTCCCTTCATCAGAATCCGTAGTTGCGCAGTTGTTTTTTCCAGACATGCAAGTCTTTGCAGTTTATTTAGACACATTACAATTCTTTCGCTGCAGCGGCCAGATTTCACTTGACATTGCCCATAAGCAAATTAAGATGCGTATCCGCAGGCCACTGGCAAGCTTTTCCAGAGGGTCGGCAAGTTCGCCGGTTTCTTGATGAGACCTACCAACACTTCAGTCAAATCCACTAGGAGGACATTCGTGAAAAAAGTTCTGTGTGTAGTGATGTTCATCGCATTGTTTAGTTTCTTTGCCTTGGCGCAAGGGGTTGCGCCGGTGTCGAACGCGCGTGCAACCGGTAAAGCAGCAATCGGCCACCACGCAAATTTCCACACCCCCGGCGCTCCTGCGCTTTGCCATGGCAAGTGCCCGTTCTACGGCGGCGACATCGATCTTAACGATCCGAACGCCAATGCCTTTGCCAACGCCAACACCACCTTGGTTCCACTGACCTACACCTACTCGGCTCTGAAGTTGCCCGTCAATGCCATGATCACAGGGATGTTGATCAACAACGATCCCACGGTCACTGGTGGCGTGCAGTACGATCCAGTTGTCGGGCTCTATGATGTGCGCACCGGCGTCACCACCGGCAGCGGCGGCACCGATGTGGGCGGCGGTTCTAACAAGCTGTACGAAGAAGCCACGGGGCGCGATCCCTTTGGTTTGGTCGAAGAATCAGTTGCATCTTTGTTCACCTCGCCGATTCCGGTCAGCGCGGGAACGACTTACTGGTTCAACTACCTTCCACAGTGCACGGCCAGCGACTGCGACGAAGACATTTACTACTTCGAGTCGAATACCGATGGCTTGAACAACGTGAATGGCAAGTTCCAGGTGAGCTACCAGGCTTTCTTTGATTCCGCCTTCTTCGGCGTCAATTGGGAAAACTGGTGCGATTACCTCGGAAGTGGCAACACGACCGAGTGCCAGGGCATGTCTTACGCTCTCGCGGGCAACAGATAGTCTGTTGGACCGATTGAGTTAGGTTGAATGTAATTGAACTAAGGAGAAGCCAGTACGACCGGGCTTCTCCTTAGTTTTTTGCACCCGGCACAACCCCAGGCTTATTGGGCGTGTGCTATGCTTTTTCTTTGAAACTTGTCTTTCCCGGAGGAATTTTACTGATGGCCCGCTATTGGTTGCTATGTCTGTTGATGGCTTCTCTTGCCTGGGGAGGGTCTGCGTCAGCCCAGCAACCGGAACCCAGCCAGCCGCCGGCGGGACCCAACGCCGCGCCCGCTCCAGAAAATGGAGCTAAGAATTCACCGCCCGTAGCAGCAGTTCCGCCAGATGCGCCGGTCATTACCATTCCGGGGCTGTGTGACCACCCCTCGGACCAACCGGCGCCGCCGAATTGCACGACCGTGGTCACAAGGGCAGACTTCGAGAAAGCGATGGAATTGCTCCACCCTGGTTCTCACAAGCCGGCCCTCAAGGTCTTTGCCATTAAGTATGCGAATTACCTCATCACCGCCTACCGTGCCCAGGAAATGGGGTTGGATAAGAAGCCGTTTTATGACGCCAAGATACAAGTCGACCGAATGGCTCTCGGCCGGAGAGTATTGGAAGAGAAATTCGACACCGAGGAGAAGACAAAAGTCACGGACAAAGAAATCGAGAGTTACTATCAAAGCCACATGGATGACTTCGTGGAAGTGGACGTGGATCGTATTTTCGTTCCCAAGCTGGCGCGCGCACAGGATTCAGATCCGAAATTGAGCGAAGCCGAGCAGCAGAAACGCCGCCAGGAGTGGTTCGAGGATCTGCGGAAGGAGGCGGAGAAGTTGCGGGTGCGAGCCCTCGCAGGAGAAAATTTCCTCAAACTGCAAGTCGAAGCCTGCATTTTCGCGGGCCTCACCGAGAAAGATGCCGACCCAGCGATGATTACCTTGCGAGGGATTCGGCGCAGTATGTTCTCCGAAGGCCAGCGTCCGGTGATGGACGTGAAGGTAGGGGAGATTTCACCCGTTCTCACCGACAACAACGGGTATTCAATCTTCCGGGTCAAATCCAAAATCACACGACCGTTCGAGAAAGCGAGCGGCGAGATTCGTCACACTCTGCGTACGGAACACGCGAAGCAGGACATGGATGCCCTCCTGCGTTCTGCCACTATCACGTACAGTGACGACTACTTCGGTCCGATAAAAGAGAAAAAGAGCGATACCACGGCCTCCAATCCTGGCGCTCCTCAAAGCAATCCATAGTCACTGTTGTAGCCAACGGTCGCGGTTACGGAGGGATTGTGTCCACAAACGGGCTGAGCAGGCCATCGAACCAGCCGTTTGCCACTTCAACTATTTGTGACCAAGAACTTCGGTTTTACGGCCGCTGCGCGAAAGGCAAAAACACGGACTCGGACTCAAACCGAGTCTTAGCTTGGGTTGCGATCAGTTCTGTCTACGGAGCCAGGCGACCATCGTCATTTACCAAAATAAGTCTCGTTGAAGCTGGGAGTGGCGGACTTACGGATGGCTTCCAGTTGAGCTTGCCGCTGTTGCTCTGCCAGATTCTTGCGGATGTCTTCCCGCACTTCAGCTAGAGGGATGACCCGTTTTTCTCCAACTTTGTAAAGGTAATATCCGTTCTTATCGACAAACAGCTGCGAAAACTCCCCGGTCTTCAGATCCATCACAGATAACTGGTTGGTAGGCATATCATCGCCGCGGACTTTTCCCATAACCGTACTCGGGGGCGCATCCTCAACTAGGGACAGGTGAGTTGCCTCCGCCTGGAGCTTGGCGAAGTCTTCTCCAGCCATGGCGCGCGCGCGCACCTTGTCGGCTTCTGCCTTCATGATGGCCTCCGACTCCTGGTCGCGCTTGTCAAGTGCTTCCTCACTTAGTTCTTCCTTGGGCTCCGGCAGCCGCTGAATGCCGGGAATGAAAATCCGGGCCAGGTCCGCTTCCACAAAGCGGGCGGGAATCTGGTGGTAATATTCTTCGATTTGCTGGTCCGTCACTTGTGCCAAGCTTGTCTGCCCAAGCATCCGACCCAGCTCTTGATTCAGGAGTTGTTCGCGTGCGATCTTCATGCGGGCGTTGGGGTCCGCCCCCTGATCGAGGCCCATTTCGTGGGCTCTGTGTTGCATGATCAGCGCCTCGGCATAGCGAGTTGCGAAATCGCGGCGGCCATCAGGGGCGAGCGTTGGTTGCACCTCTTGTACCATCGATTCGAATTCGGCGCGGGTGATCACCTTCTTGCAGTTTGCCGCCGGCTTGTCGGCAGAGGGATGGTCGCACACTCCGTTTATCGTTATCACAGGCGCATCCGGCGCGAGCTTCGAGGCGCCTGCTGGCGAGGAGTTCGCAGGGGTGCCTGAGGGCTGAGCCGGTGCGGCCGGTGGCGCGACTTGGCCACCTGCCAGCCCTGCAAACAATAGACACACAAGTAGGTACTTGGGCATAAATTTAGGATTCCTTTACAAAGAATATCTCAAAGCGATCAGCAAAAATGTTAACACAGTGCTCGCGGCCTGAGAAACCAGCTTCTCGTTATAGCCCCTTGCCTGGCAAGGAGTTTGACGGGGGGCCGCATTTTCGACCGCCAGAGCTAGCATTAGTTTTTGGTCTTTAACCACTTTTTGTGGAAAGATTTAAAAACGCTTATAAGATCCGGCAAGTTGCCGGGACGAACCAAGTCATCTCTAGGGGGAACTAACCATGCTCTGGACACACGCGATTCCAAAGGCGCAAATTCGCTATGCAACTCTTCTCCTTGCAGTTCTCGCCCTGCTGATGGCAACCGGGCCTGCCTCCGGCCAACAGGTCGCCGTGCGGACTGATGCTCCATCGGCCACGCCAGCCGCCGCAGACCAGCCGATCGACACCTTACCGCGCCGGTATGTTGATTTGTGGAATACCGGTGATTTCGATCAGTTCAAACCGTTCTTTTCCCCGTTCTTCATGACTTCTCATGGACCCAGGGTCATGGTGAATGCAGCCATGCTGATGCACGTGATTACCGCCTGGCGTAAATCCATGCCCGACCTTACCTTCAAGGTCGAGGATACCGTCATTCAGGGCGACAAAGTCGCGATGCGTCTGACTTTGACGGCAACCTACAAGAACGTCCTTTTCCCCTTCACCACCCAACCGGCCCCGAATGATCCCCCGCGCACCATCCGCGCCGCGGAGATGTTGTTCTTCCGCCTCAAGGACGGAAAGATTGCCGAAATCTGGGAGCAATATGACGAGTTGGTGATGCGGCAGCAGATGGGTGGAAGCTGGCAGCTAGCAACCAAGTCGACGTCGCCCTTGCAGTCGTCCCCAATAACTGCGCCAGCGTCCAAGCCCTGAACTCAGGTTGTTCCCGGGCCCATGGTACCCGGCTGCGCGCCTCGTGTGGGACTCCCGCATGGAGTCTTCTTTCTCTCTTGCGTCCGGACCGCATGAATTATAAGATTTCCCCCGGTTCGCGGGCCCTAGGCAGGACAACCTCTCGGAAGCTCCTCCCCTCTGAGAAACTTGTAAGGAGAACACAGATGAGGAAATTCTTGGTATTGCTTGCGCTGGTTGCAATGCTTGCTCTATGTGCCACCAGCTTCGCGGCAGTGCCGCTCCCAGTTGTTTTGACGAACGATGACAATCCTAATGCCGGTGCCAATAGCGCGACTGCGTTTCACCTCAATACGAGCGCCGGCACGATGACGTTAATCAAGGTTCTGGAGACTGGCGGGACCGGTTTGGGGTACGGATTCTTCGCTTATACCGGGAGTGCAATTGCATCGAGCGGCAACTGCGTGTTCGTCATTAACACTGCGTCGGACACCATCAGTTCCTTTGCCGCACCCAGCTATGCCAAGACCGGTGATGCTGGCTTTACCGGAATGTTCAGTGGCCAACTTTCCGGTGGCGGTGTTGCACTGTCCCCAGACGGCAAGATACTGGCCAGCGCGAACAGCGGTACGCTCAACGTCTCCACCTGGGCAGTAGGAACCAAGTGCACACTAACACACATTGCCGATTACACTCCTTCGATCGGCGCAGACACTTTTGTTACCCTGGCCTTTGAACCAAATGGCAAGGGTCTGATAGTGCCAGCTGTGGATTTCCAAGGCGTGGAGATTTTCAAAGTCAATGCCAACGGTACGCTTACCGACGGTGGCAGCGTTAGTTGGGCAAGCCTCACGGACTGTCAGACCGCTGGTTGCTACCCCACCGGCCTGGACATTACGAATGACAGCAAAGTTGCGGTCTTTGGCAACGCCAGCGGCAGTCAGAACAGCGTTTTGTCCGTCAACATTGGCCCCGCAGGTTTGAGCAATCCGCAGAACTGGCCCATTACCGCTTGTCCCTCGGGGTGCGGGAATCCCAACGTTCCCTGGTTTAGCCAGAACGGAGCAAAAGGCAACGGCGAACTTTACGTTGGAATGTCTGGTTACAGCATTAATAGCATTCCGAGCGGTGAAGTAACCATGAACTTCACTGAGAGCCCGTTGAGCATCACCGAAGAAGGGAGTGGCACGTTCATTTCGACTCCGGATGAGGCCTTGGGCGCGATTCGCTCGGTTGGGGCCAGTGGGAATGGGACGGGCGGCGGGATGCTGGTCTATGCCATTTACCCGAACCAAATCCAAACCGCCACGGTCGATGCCGATGGTGCAATCACATTGGGACCGGTTACCACCGATCCCAATGGGCAGGGTCTGCTCTCGATCAGCGTCTACCCCAAAAGTCGCTAGATCGTTGCCGCAATTTCGCAAAAGGCGCACTTCTTCACGGACGCCTTTTTGACGCGCGTTACGTTAGTGACGTACCACCCGCGCCCCACCCTGAGTAACAATAATCAGCCATGAGGGTTTTACGCCTACTCGCATTGGCGTGGCTGGCGAGCGTCCCGTGCATCGTCCAGGCAAAACAACTGGCGATTGTCACGGACACGGCCAATACCACGATCAACCTCACTACGTCCGACCTGGTGAAGATGTTCAATGCTCATACCCGCAGTTGGCCGGATGGCAGACCAATCACGATTGTGCTGCGGGACCCGTCCTCGGCTGACATGCAACTGGTGCTGCGCAAGCTGTTCGGCATGCCGCAGGAACAGGCGCACGCTTTCATACAAACCCACAAAGGCTCGATCATAATCGTGGATTCCGACGACGAGGTGCTTCACTTTGTCTCGTCCAATCGTGGTGCAGTGGGTGTCATTGACCTGTATTCGCTGACCAAAGATGTGAACGTCTTGAAGATCGACGGCAAATTGCCGGTGGAACAAGGGTATCTCTTGAGGGGGAATTAGCCATGCGGTGTACACACGCGATCTTGAAGCCAGCGGTTCGCAATGCAACTCTTTCGCTGGGCTTCGCCCTGTTGATAGTAGCCGGCGTTGCCTCCGCCCAAACATCCGATTCGTCGCAGTCTACCTCGACCACCCTGCCGCTTACTTCGAAGTCGCCGGAGGCACAGCGTCTGGTGGTTGAGGCCATGCACGTGGGGCTCGATCTGGTGGAGCAGGAGCAGTCTGACGTGATGTTTCGCCAGGCCATCAAGCTCGATCCCGATTTCACCATGGCGCATGAACTCCTCGCGCAGAACAGCCTTGATCCCGCCGAGCAAGTCGCCGAGAACGCCAAGGCCCTCGCCCTCATGAGCCACGCTTCGCCTCCCGAGCGGCTAATCATCGAGTGGTGGCAGGACGCTATGGCCCATAAACTGATTTCCGCCATTATGAAGATGAATGACGTCCTCAGCCAGTATCCTCGCGATAAATGGGTCGTGTTCATGGTCACCAACTGGCTGACCAACCAGACCCAGTACGAGCGGGCCATCGCTGTCTATGAGCGCTCCGGTATCACCGATTCTCCGGGCCTGCTGAATAATATGGGCTACTGCTACGCCTACATGCGCGAGTTCGACAAAGCTCTTACGCTCATGGATAAATATGTCGCGTCCATGCCCAAGGACGCCAATCCACAAGATTCCTACGCGGAGATACTGCGCATGGCGGGCAGCTTCAATAAGTCGCTCGATCATTATCGCGCCGCGCTGGCCATCGATCCTCAGTTTTATTCCTCACAATTCGGCATCGCTGATACTTACTCGCTGATGGGCGATCAGGTCCGTGCCCGCGAAGAGTACGAAATCGGGTTTCAGAAGTTTCCCATGCCCGAACTGCATCAGGTGCAATGGAAGACCCGAGAAGCGGAGACCTTTATTCGTGAAGGCGATCTGAAAGGCGCCGATCATGCTTTCCAGGCCATCGCCGACGATGCGCACTCCAAACACATGAGCCAACTGGAAGCCGACACCTATCGTCAGATGGCGATGTATCAGCCCGATCCCAAGCAGGCGCTCGTGTTGGTCAGCAAAGCTGAAGCTGCTCTGAAAGAAGGCAAGAACGCCATGCCGGCTTCGATTCATCAGGAACAGGCGCAGATCTTGCGGGTGCGTGTAGAGATCGCTGTGAAAACAGGAAACCGTCAGACCGTCAACACTGCTCTCGCTCGTCTGGATCAAATGTCCTCCAGCTCAACCGACCGCTTGATCGATACCGCGTATCATGGCGCGGCCGGTGCGGCATTATTCTCTCAGCACAAATACGACGAGGCCATCTCGCATCTGGAAGAGGACAAGAATAACCCACTGTCGCTGAAACTGCTGGCGTCGGCTTATCAAAAGATCCGCTACAGCGCTGGCGCGAAGCGCACCAGCGATACCCTGGCTCACTTGAACGATCCCACGCTGGAGCAGGCGCTGGTGGTGCTCCCATTTCGCAAGTGCTACGAAGATCCATCGTGCAACAGCAGCGTGAAGGCGGTTTCGCTGAAGAAATAAGGAACTGCCCTTCGCTCATCGCTCATGCTTGAGTAGGCTGGACTGTCCACGCTGCTTTGTGGCGTCGGTTTACTTTTTTCCAGACCCACCCCCCTCCCATCCGGTCTTTTGGAATCACGGCCGTAGCGGAAAATTCCCGCCAAATCTTTGCCGAGAAAAGAGTTAGCGGTAAAATATAAGAAACAAACGAGTTAGAACGCCGATAAGACATTTATTACTCTAGAGATATATCTTCAATCGTCTTGCATAGCCGGAAGCGATGTCAAGGAAATACGAAGAAGTTTTGAGTGGTGAGTGCAGGAATGGAAAGATGCTTCCCACCTTTGCACACGAATGCAAATGTAGTCGGTCTGCTGGCCCACCAAAATTTAGGTGAACGTCTTTGTATTCTCGTCGACTAAACTCAGTCAGATGGAGACGCCTTTCTAGAAGGACGACCGAGTCTTGCTCGGCCCCTCGCCGGGGAAATGGGGGTATTCGCTGTAAGGAGCGATGATTTTTGCTGTATGCCTGGTGCCCCATCGATAAAACTGAAGGCGTTGTCACACGCCGACACTCGTTCGATGTCATAATTTATGAGCATATTCTTGGTCTTAGGAACCCTCCATGCCTGGCAGAAACGATACCGCGACACCTCTATCTTCCGAAGAGCTGCGGAAAGTGGATTCATATTGGCGAGCCTGCAATTATCTGTCGGCGGGAATGATCTATCTGCGCGCGAATCCTCTGCTTCGCGAACCGCTCAAACCGGAGCACATCAAGAATCGTCTGCTGGGGCACTGGGGCTCGGATCCCGGGCAATCGCTGGTCTGGGTTCACCTGAATCGCCTTATCAAGAAATACGATTTGAATATGATTTACATCTCCGGTCCGGGCCACGGCGCCCCGGCGACGCTGGCCAACTGTTATCTCGAAGGCCACTATTCGGAGATCTATCCGGATAAGAGCCGCGACGAAGCCGGGCTTCTCAAGTTTTTCCGGCAGTTTTCGTTTCCTGGGGGAATCGGCTCGCACTGCACGCCGGAGACGCCCGGCTCGATTCATGAAGGCGGGGAACTCGGCTACTCGCTTTCGCACGGCTACGGCGCGGCGTTCGATAACCCTGATCTGATTGTCACCGTCGTGGTGGGAGACGGCGAGGCGGAGACCGGGCCGCTCGCGACCTCGTGGCATTCGAACAAGTTTCTGAATCCCATCCGCGATGGGGCTGTCCTACCGATCCTGCATCTCAACGGCTACAAGATCGCAAACCCCACGATCCTGGCGCGCATCCCGCATGCAGAATTGGAAGCGCTGCTCACCGGATACGGTCACAAACCGTACTTCGTTGAAGGCAACGACCCGTTGGCGATGCATCAGAAAATAGCGTCAACGTTGGAGCAATGCATCCTCGAGATTCGTTGGATTCAGCAGAATGCCCGCTCCACGGGCGACACTAAGCGCCCGTGCTGGCCCATGATCGTACTGCGTTCCCCAAAGGGGTGGACGGGGCCGAAAGAAGTAGATGGCCACAAGGTGGAAGACTTTTGGCGGGCGCACCAGGTCCCAGTGCTCGACCCAGTTACGAACAAGCGTAATCTGAAAGTCGTTGAAGACTGGATGCGCAGCTACAAACCTGAAGAGCTATTTGACGCCAACGGAACCCTTATTCCCGAATTGCAGGAGCTTGCGCCTTCAGGCACGCGCCGCATCTCCGCCAATCCGCACGCCAATGGCGGTCTATTGCGCAAGGAACTCGAGCTGCCGGACTTCCGCAACTATGCCGTCAAGATGAAGGCGCCAGGTTCGGTTTATGCCCCGCCGACCGATGTGCTTGGACATTTTCTTGCCGAAGTCATGCGCCGCAACATGAATTCCTTCCGTGTTTTCGGCCCGGATGAAACCGCCTCCAACCGGCTCGCGGCCATCTATGCCGCGTCGAAAAAGACATGGCTCGCCGAGTACAAGCCGGAAGACGCCGACGGCGGTGAACTCGACGTCTCCGGTCGAGTTATGGAGATGCTGAGCGAGCACACGCTCGAGGGCTGGTTCGAAGGCTACGTTCTTACGGGCCGCCACGGTCTTTTCTCAACCTATGAAGCCTTCGTCCACATTATCGATTCCATGTTCAACCAGCATGCCAAATGGCTGGAGAAGTCGAAGAAGGAACTCGACTGGCGCGCTCCGATCCCGTCCATCAACATCCTCATTACATCTCTGGTCTGGCGGCAGGACCATAACGGCTTCACTCATCAGGACCCCGGATTCCTTGACGTGGTGACCAACAAGAGCGCCGACGTGGTCCGCATCTATTTACCGCCTGATGCAAATTGCCTGCTCAGCGTGGCCGACCATTGCCTGCGCTCACGCGACTACGTCAATGTCATCGTCGCGGACAAGCAGGACCACCTGCAATATCTGACCATGGAAGAGGCCGTGACTCACTGCACCAAAGGTATTGGGATCTGGGACTGGGCTTCCACCGACGATGGCGCCGAGCCCGACGTCGTCCTCGCATGTGCGGGTGACATCGCAACCATGGAGTCGCTGGCTGCGGTTGCGATTCTGAAGAAGCACTTTGCCGATTTGAAAATCCGCTTCGTCAATGTTGTCGATTTATTCCGCCTCATGCCAGGGACCGAACATTCGCACGGGCTATCCGACCGCGACTTCGATTCGCTTTTCACCACTGACAAACCGGTGATCTTCAACTTTCATTCCTATGCCGCCCTGATCCACAAGCTCAGCTACCGCCGCAACAATCATGACAACTTTCATGTGCGCGGATACAAGGAGAAGGGCAACATCAACACGCCGCTGGAACTTGCCATTCTTAACCAGGTTGACCGTTTTGACCTGGCCATCGATGTCATCGATCGTGTTCCGCGCCTGAGCTCAATCGGGGCGCACGTCAAGGAATGGCTGAAGGACCAGATCATCGACAGCATCAATTACGCTCATGCCGAAGGCATCGATAAGGAAGAGATTCGCAATTGGAAATGGCCGGGGTAGGCATGGGAGAAACGCTGACTGGAAGAGATGATCTGATTCTTGTTCTCAACAGCGGTTCCTCTTCGCTCAAGTTCGGCATGTATTACCGCGTGAGCGACAGTGACGAGCTACCATTGCTGACCGGAAGCGCGGAAGGGGTTGGACGACGCAGTGGCGCGTTGCACATTCGTTCTGCGGACGGAAAATCGCTGCTCACGCGCGACAGTATTTTGGAGTCGCAGAGTGGCGCCCTCGCCGCTGTTGCCACAGCAATTCGAGAGCATGTTCACACTGCGCCTGTAGCTGTGGGTCATCGCGTGGTGCATGGAGGACCCAATCTCCGCGACCATCAGCTGATTACTCCACAGCTTGTGGACCAACTTCGCGCGGCCACACATTTCGCGCCGCTGCATATCCCGCAGGCGCTGGCGCTTATTACTTCCGCACAGTCGATCTTTCCCACGGCCGCTCACTACGCTTGTTTCGACGATGCTTTTCATCGCACCATGCCCGAGATTGCATCCCATTTGCCGCTCCCGCAGCGCTACTTCGACGCCGGGATTCGACGTTATGGTTTCCACGGTCTGTCTTATGAGTCGCTGGTGCATCACTTCGGCGCGCAGCTTCCCAGGCGGGCCATATTCGCGCATCTCGGGAACGGGGCCAGCCTGTGTGCTCTGCGAGATGGCGTATCTATCGACACCACCATGGGCCTCACGCCCACCGGAGGCATCCCTATGGGTACGCGCTCCGGCGATCTCGATCCCGGCGTCTTCCTATATCTCTTGCGCAATGAAAACCTGAGTGCCGATGAGCTTGAATCCCTGCTCAACCATGAGAGTGGCCTTTTCGCACTATCTTCCGGCGAAAGCGATGTAAAGGCGCTGGAAGAACGTGTCCGTGCCAACGATGCGCCTGCCGCTCTCGCTCTGAATGTTTTTGCCGTTTCTGTACGGAAGGCGATCGGGGCGTACATCGCACTCCTCGGTGGGATCGACCTTCTGGTCTTCACCGGAGGCATCGGGGAGCACGGCGAACAGATTCGTTCCGCGGCTGCGAACGGACTGGAATCTCTCGGCCTTACTGCTGAGAAGATCAAGATTGTACCCGCCCAGGAAGAAAAACAGATTGCGCGTCACTGCAGCGCCATGATGACGGGGTCGTCTTAGCAAAGCTACGACACGATCCCGCACTCAAGTCTAGCGTTTGCCCTTCACCACATCTTTTTCCACTACACCGTCCTTGATGTGAATCACGCGGTGGGCGTACTCGGCGATGTCGTGTTCGTGGGTTACCAGCACAATCGTGTTTCCCTGTGCTTGCAGACGATCGAGCAATGCCATGATGTCGTTTCCGGTTTGCGAATCGAGGTTTCCGGTAGGTTCGTCGGCAAGAATAATCGACGGCCGGTTCACCAGGGCGCGGGCAATGGCTACTCTTTGGCGCTGTCCGCCGGAGAGTTCGTTGGGCTTGTGCATCATGCGTTCCGCCATGCCTACCGAGGTCAGCGCGGCTTTCGCACGCTCCGAGCGTTCCTCTGCGGGGACGCCGGCGTAGATCAGCGGCAACTCTACGTTGTGCAACGCAGTGGCCCGGGCCAGCAGGTTGAAGGTCTGGAAAACGAATCCAATTTCTTTGTTGCGGATGCGCGCCAGTTCGTCGTCATCGAGTTCGCTTACCAGTTGGCTATTCAGCCAATACTGACCTTTGCTGGGAGTATCCAGGCAACCGATCAGGTTCATGAGAGTCGATTTCCCCGAACCCGACGGCCCCATGATGGCAACGTATTCGTTGCGCTGAATGGTCAGATTGACCCCGCGCAGGGCATGCACCTGCTCCGATCCCATGTCGTAGGTCTTCCATAGATCGACGGCATTGATCATGTAGGTCTCGGGGGGAGCTGACACTACGGGTTGGGAAAAATTCAGTACTTCAGCGGTTGCCATTCTTTTCTCCTGGTCCTCTTGGGACACTAACGGCTCTCCGATCTCGTTTCATATCCGGCCTGGCTCTCCATTGGACGAACCATGTCGGCGAAAGTTATGTCTCTTCTTCTTCCTTCTTAGGCGCTGAGTTGTCGACCTTCACGCTGCTGCCCGGGCGGAGCGTCCGCAGGACTTTGTAACTTCCGGTGATGATCTCGTCGCCATCGTTAAGCCCTTTTAATACTTCAATATCCGTCGTTCCTGCGATACCCGATTCAACCGCTACGAACTCCGCCTTATGGTTTCGAAGGACGAAGACGCCCTGAATCTCTTCTTTGTCTTTGTCATTAGACACGGTTTTCGCCGGCGTGGCGGCCTCGACTGAACCTTTTTCGCTTTTCGGAAGCAGGTCTTCCCGCCGCCGCACGGTGAGGGCCTGGATCGGAATGGTGAGAGCGTTAGTTCGGGTTGCCGTGGTGATCTTGGCGGTCGCGGAAAGTCCCGGCCGCAAGTCTTCCGGCGGATCCTGGAGCGTAACCACCACCTTGAAGTCTTTCGCTTCCTGACTGCTGCCGGCTTGCTGGGAAGTGGAAACGCCAGTGGAACGTACGATGGCGTTGTCGCCAATCTGCGTTACCACGGCTTTGAAAATCTTCTTGGGAATGGCGTCAATCGTCACTTGGGCAGGTTGTCCCAGTTGCACATTCACGATGTCAGTTTCATCCACCTGTACCTCGGCGGTGATGATCGACATATCGGCGAGCGTCATCAGAGTGCTGCCGGGAGCGTTCTGAATTCCCATGACCACGGTCTCGCCTTCCCGCACCGGCAAATTGGTGATCACTCCGTCGTACGGGGCCTCATAGGTGGTTTTCTTTAAGACGTCGCTTGCGTGGGTGAGATTGGCGACGGCTAGCGTGACCCGTCGATCAGCCGAGTCCTTCTGTGCCTTAGCTTGCGCCAGCCGGGCTTCGGCTTGTGCCAGCCCTGAAACGGCGGTCTGGTGAGCCGCCCGCTGGCTGTCATATTCGGACTTCGCGATCAGCGCGGCCTTGTATAGACCCTGAGCGCGGGTCCAATCGAGCTCGGAACGTTCGGCATCAGAATGGGCGCGGTTGAGGTCGGCTTGCGCAGTATTGCTCGCCGCATCGGCGGCCAGAGCATCGGTGCGGGCAGCTTCGAGCGAAGCCTGCATGGCATCCATGTCCGCTCCGGCCTGAACGTTTTCCAGTTGCGCCAGCATCTCTCCCCGCTTTACCCGCTCGCCTTCCTTTACATATAGCTTGATGATCTTGCCAAAGGCGTTGGCGCCGATGTTCACGTAAGTCTTCGGCTTGACCTCTCCTGAAGCGCTCACTACGGCCGCCAAATCTTGCCGCTGCGCTTTACCGGTCTGCACCGTGACCACATTCTTGTGGCTCTGGTAAACGGTAAAGCCGACGATGGCGGACAACAGTATGACGGCAGCCACACCAATCGCAATTTTCTTCCAGGTGCTCATTGCCTCCCCACATGCGTCCCTGAGCCGCGCCCACCCTGGCGTCGACTCGTAAACCTAGCTGGTTCCGGTCCGCTGGGGACGGCGGGGTGCATACCTTCAAATACGGGTATGCCCGCCTAAAAGTTCCCATGGTTGGAACGGCTGGAACTGCCAGAAATGCAACGGAATTACCCGCCAAGCCTTGAATTATAACGTGTTCGGCAATAGGGAGAATGGTGCAGGGATTCGATGCGTTATCAGCTCTGGCTAGAGTTTCTTCAGAAAGAGCGGGGCGGGAAGGTAGCAATCGACAAAACCCAGTTACTATTCGGATCGACTATAGGCGATCCCGGAGCTTCGGCCATGGAGCACTTTCCATTGGAAGCGTTGACTCTGATCTCGGCGATTGAAGAAGGCGTGCCAAACTCCGCGACATAGACTCCGTGGCCGTTTCCCGTGGGGCCAGCCAATGCCAGGCCTGCGAGATACGACCATGAAGAAGAGTACCCTTTCAGCAGATTCGACACGCAGCCCTTCGTCAGGGTTCCGTTCTGGCTGTCAAAAAACGCCGCCGTGATCCGGTCTCCCTGGGTGTTACTGATGTAGAGAAGGGACTCATCCGGACTCAGCATGATGTTGCTGGAATTTATGCTGGCGAGTGATTGGTAAACCACGGTCTGGGTCAGCTTGCCGGAAGAAATGTCTGACACTTCTACGATCGTCGAAGTCGAAGTATCTCCGAACAGCGCGAAGCGTCCGTCCTGGGTGATGTCCACTGCGCTGGGATAGCTATTCCCGGCGCGGGAGCCGGTCGAATTCTGTTGGTCACCATTCGAAATCGGCATCACGGATGCCAGACTGAACGATTCAATCGAACCATCACCGTAGGTGGCCACGAGCGTGTCGCCGTGCACCGCCATTCCGTCGATGATACCGCCTTGCAGTCCGCCAACCTTGACGTCGCCCACGAAGCTTAGTCCGCAACTCGGCTCAATCTGAAACGTGCCGATTGTGCTGGAATCGGTAAAGCTTGCATATAGGTATTGCGCGTTTAACGCGATACCTACCCCATTCGACAGCCCGGTATCGCCCGACGATCCGTTAGCGTGGCCGAGCAAGCTCAATGTATTCACATCGACGCCATCGATTTCGCCGGTCGCTCCGTCGGACGCGAACACGCATTGATTGCCGGTGGTGTTAAGAACCGCCACACGATTCGCTGGGAAATATCCGCCTTGCGCTCCCGTGACTCCGATCATTACCTGCTGCTTCAGAGTCAACTGACCGTTGGCTTCGATGGTGTAAAACGTAAGGCTATTAGGGAAAAAATTGGCGCTAGCGTCGTCATTGGCTATCAGATAGTGAGGAGGATTGGCCGCCGTCGCTGCTGCGCAGAGCAAACAAAGTCCGACCAGCATCGCGCCACAGAACACCAGTCTGGAAAATGAAATTGGCACTTCTTCCCCGAGAGTTTGACGGTCAGATCCGCAGATCTTTCAATCCGCACGAAGGCACCGCGCCCGTCCGGTTTTTCCGGACGGGCGTGGTGGATAGTTAGTTGACAGTAACGCTTACGGCAACCGATGGAATTCCGTTCGCTACTACCACCAGCGAACTTGCTCCCGTTTCCATTCCCGCAGGCACGTCGAAGTTCGTTGACACCGGAGTGCTTCCAGTGGCCACACCCATGCTGCTGTGATCGTGAGTGGTGGCATAGAAAACATGCCCGGTGGCGTTGTTCGTGATGCGCACCAGAGGGTAGTTAGTTGCGGTTTGATACTCGTCTCCGAACGCATTGGCCTGCGACAAACCGTTGAACTGGGTTCCGGAGATCTGGTAAGTGCTTCCCCGGGTCACGCTGGATGGAGAATTGGTGATAGCCGGAGCCCACGCCGGATTGTAGGTTCCGGGAGCATTGTAGACCGCTGTACCACCAATAAGGATTTGGCCGGTCGGCAGCACCATTAGGCTGTTGCCGCCAGCGGACACTCCGGCGGTAAAGTTAGTTCCGTCCCAGGTGTATAAGGTCCCGGAATCGCCCTCTACCAGTACATTTCCATTGGTTAGTAATGCAGCGAATGAATCGCCGGCGTTATCACCGTTCGGAAAATCCGGACCTACGGTCCAAGTACCGGGATCCATCAACTGAGAACCGGGCGTATAGATCGCTGTGTGTCCCGGACCGCCGGTGATGGTGTAGGAGCCGGTTGCAAAAACCGTGCCATCGGGCCGCAGAATCGCCGGACCGATTTCTCCAGGCGGGTAATAACAGTATTTGCCGTTCGGCCCGAACTGCAAGCAGCCATACGGGGATGCCGAGTGCAAGTCAACGATGGTACTACCAGCGGTTTCCCATTTTCTCAGGGTGGGGAAGAATCTCTCGGAGTTGGGAGCGTTCTTCACATCGGCCGTAAGGACCGTGCCATCCGGCATGAGCGTCCATCCCTCTTCGGCGTTGAAATCACTCTTGCCGGGCGCAACGCCCTGTATCCACTTCATGGTCTTGGGATTGAGCGCGGCGACATTCTTGACCAGCTTGTTTCCGATGAAAAACGTGCCGTTGGGCAAAACCAACGAAGGTGAATCCCCGATGTAGGACCAATGTGGTGGTGGCGTGAGTGGAGTCCAGACGTTGGTTTTGGGATTGTAAACCGCGCCCAGGTTGGTTAGCGTAAAGTTGCCAAAATTATATTCCCCGCCTTCAATCAGTAGCCGGCCATCGGCGAGTACGGCAGAGGCTTCGGCATCTGGCGAGTAATTGGACGCGAGGCTGGCAAGCTGCGTCCAGGTTCCGTTCACATAACTTCCTGTCTTGTCGGGAGTGAGCCTCCACCAATCGGAATCGTTGTAGCCTTGAGCCATAACCGTCCCATCGGTCAACTGATAAGTTAGCTGGGCGCCGTCCGGGGCCTGGTGAGTGAGCGTCTGAAGCGACTGCGCCTGAGAAACGCAGGTGAGTGCGAGCATAAATAAGGGAATCGCAAAGAGAGAGAGTTTTCGCAAGATAGGTCACCTTTCCTGAGAGCTACGGAAGAACAAGTTCTGCCCGGGGGAGAACCGGCAGGGCCGCAATCTTAGCAAAAAACCGTGTTCCAGGCAAAAGCATTCTCGCTACCCTTCTACTGGTCTAGATAGTTGATATGCAGGGCGTTACGGCCTGCCGAATTTTCCGGTTAAGCTTGGCCGGACGCCATCTCCGTCGCCTAGCGAAATCCAAAAGCGGCCACGTCAGCTACCGACAATCGGCCGGTTCAGTCTTGGGCACCTCTGCGGGGGTTGCTCGCATCCTATAATTTGTTTAGAACCTGATGGTTAACCTTGCTTTCCGGTTGCCAAGGACATAAAATGAGTTGCACAGAGTGTCTACGACGAGGAGTGTCCCGTCTATGTTCCGGGTAGGGTTACATCGGCATCTTTTCTCGATATTCCTGTCGCTGCTGGTTTTGAGCAGTGTTCCCGCCCTGGCCCAAACCACGAATCCGGGGAGTCCGGATCAGGCTCCGGCTGGGACTCCTTCCGTGCAGACCGGTACCTCGGTCGATCCCTTAAAGCGGCCTATCAGCGAAAAGCAAAAGAAGGAGAACGCCAAGTCGCTCAAGGTGGAATTGGGCAAAACCTACAAGAAATGGCTGGACGAGGATGTGGCCTGGATCATCAGCGATGAAGAGCGCCGGGCCTTCAAACAGCTCTCGAACGACGAGGAGCGCGACCAGTTCATCGAGGCTTTCTGGCAGCGTCGCGATCCCACGCCTGACACCGAGGAAAACGAATTCAAAGAGGAACACTATCGCCGCATAGAGTACGCCAACGAACACTACGCCGCTGGAATTGCCGGCTGGCGGACCGATCGCGGCCGCATTTACATCATGTATGGAGCGCCCGACGAAATTTCCGGCAATCCCGGAGGCGGAGCCTACGACCGTCCGATCGAGGAGGGCGGCGGCTCAACTTCGACCTATCCGTTTGAAGACTGGCGGTACCGTTACATTGAGGGTGTCGGGCAAGAAGTGATCATCGAGTTCGTGGACAAGTGCCAGTGTGGCGAATTCCACATGACCCTGGACCGGGGCGAGAAAGACGCGTTGCTGTACACCCCCAATGCCGGTCTCACGCTGTACGAAGGGATGGGTTTGGCCTCGAAGACCAGCCGTCTGGATCAGGGAGGTCTGGAAACGCTTGGGGTTGGACCTTCGACTGCCTCTCAGAACGCGAAGGAGTTTGACCGTCTGACGCAATACGCCAAACTGCAGGCTCCGCCGCCGGTTAAGTTCAAGGACCTGGAAGAAGTGGTCAGCCACAAGATCAGTGTTAACCTCATGCCCTTCGATGTGCTGGCAGACTTTGTGAGGGTCACCAGCGATACGGTATTAGTTCCGGTGACCATCCAGATTAAGAACCGCGACATCACTTTCGTCAACAAGGACGGAGTGCAGCGTGGGACAGTGAATATTTTTGGCCGTGTCTCTACTCTGACCGGACGGGTTGCGCAGACTTTTGAGGACACTGTGCAGGCGGACATTCCTGCGGAACTGCTGGCCAAGGCAGCGGAGAATTCGCAAGTCTACTGGAAGGCGCTTCCATTGCGTCCTGGACGTTACCGCTTCGACATCGTGGTGAAGGACGTCAACGGGGATCGCGTGGGTAGCTGGAGCAAGGGCATACAGGTGCCAGATTTCGCGGACGACCGGCTGGTGGCGTCGTCGCTTATTGTCGCGGATCTGATGGAGCCGGTGGCAGCGAAGAATGTGGGTACAGGTAGTTTCGTGATCGGCGCCACTAAGGTCCGTCCCCGCGTGCCGCCATCCGACGGCAAACCCGTGACTTTCAAGCGCGGGCAAAAGATGAACTTCTGGATGCAGGTATATAACCTGTCGGTGGACGAGAAGACGCACAAGCCTTCGGCCACGGTGGAATACAACGTGACCAACGCCGCGACCAACGCAAGTGTGGTTCATACCGTCGAATCGACGGAGCAGATGGGCAATATTGGCGAGCAAGTGACCCTACAGAAGAGCTTGTCGGCTGCAAACCTTAACCCAGGAGTTTATAGAATCCAGATTAAGGTGAATGACAACATTTCCAAGCAGACGGTCGACCCCACGGCCACATTTGCCGTAGAGTGACCGCGGAGCGCTTGGACGACCCGCGAGGTGGTAGGTGATGTTGCGTAGGTTCGGGTTCCTGTTGATCGCGTGTGGCATGGCGCTTCCGCTGTGGTCCGCGGACCGTCCAGGTTCCATTTCCGGCTATGTGCGCAGCGCCAGTGGTGTGCCCCAGATGGGTGCGGTCATCGAAGTGCTGGGCGTGGCGTCCCAGGCGGTCGATGTGTTCTCAGACGAAAACGGATACTTCTCCGCGGCTGGTCTTGTACCCGGGGTCTACAACATCAAAGTATCGGCAGCCTCTTTTCTTCCCACGCTTAAAGAAGGTGTAGGTCTCCGGCCCGGAGCTCGAGTTCTGGTTAACCTCACGCTCAACACCCTGTTTGAAGCCATCAAGATGGCGCCCGTAAGAGGTCCGGCAGAAGCGGACGATTGGAAATGGGTGCTGCGTTCGGTGTCCAACCGTCCTATCCTGCGCCTGGTTGACGACCAATCCGCCAAGTTAGGAGCCGGAGAACAAAAGAGTGACCACGACTTGAGAGGCAGCTTGTCATTGGTTGCAGGTTCTTTGGCGGAAGGTTTCGGCAGCGCAACTGATTCCGGCACCGGCTTTTCGCTGGAGCGTTCGATTTTCTCTTCCGATACGATTGGGTTGCAGGGCAATATTGGATACAGCGGCGATTCTCCCGCCTCGGTTCTACGTGCCTCGTTCAGCCACAAGATGGACAACGGCACCGAGCCGTCGTTTGCCTTGACCATGCGGAACCTGCCCGCACCTGATCTCGGTTTGCACAGCAGTTCGTTTCAGGCATTTTCACTGACTACTGCTGACAGTTTTGCCTTGGGCGACGTGGTCGAACTCCACTTTGGCAGCGAACTACAGACCATTCAGTTCTTGGGTCATGTGACCGCGTTTCGGCCCTTCGGATCCGTCGATGTTCATCTTTCACCTGACACGGTCGTGGAATATCGCTATGCCACTTCCGAGCCCAATGACCGTCTGGACAAGGGCTTCGATACGGCGCCTGCCGACCTGAGTGAGTCGGGACCGCGCATGAGCATGGTGGGCTACGCTTCGGCGCTGGAACATCCGCATCATCATGAACTTTCGCTTTCTCACCGCATGGGCAAGACCAACCTGCAGGCGGCAGTTTTCTATGATCGCGTAGTGGATCCGGCTTTGACCGGCGTGGGCGAGTTCGCCACCGACGATGGCTCGATACTGCCGGATGTCTATTCCGGAACCTTCACTTATCAGGGTAGTGATCTCAAGACCGAAGGCGTGCGCTTCGTGGTGCAGCGCAAATTGACGGATGACATCACTGCAACCGTGGACTTTGAATACGGCGGCGTTCTGGACCTGGAGAAGCCGGGAGTTCGTCTCGACGATGCCCAGCAATGGATCGGGACTCGCGACCGCCAAAGTGTTGCCGGAAAGATCAGTGGTGTAGTTCCCAAGACCAAGACCCGCTGGATTGCGTCCTACCGTTGGATTGACCAACAGGCGCTCACGCCGGTGGATATGTTCAATGCCTCGGCCGGACGCGCCGATCCTTATCTGAATCTCTTCTTCCGCCAGCCTATACCCGGAACCAGTTCACTTCCCGGCCATTTAGAAGCCGTGATCGATCTGCGCAACCTTCTCGCAGAAGGTTACGTACCTGTGATCGGACCCGACGGACACACCGTGTATCTGGTGCAGTCGGCGCGGGCGGTGCGCGGCGGACTAAATTTCACCTTCTAGAGATTTCAGCTTGCTCCGGTTCTGTTGGCTTTTCGCATCCCTTCCGTATCCACTCCGCCGATACTTCGGGGTCGTGTGACCTTCGTCACTGCAGCGCGAAGTACGCTGCCCTGAATTCTGCGATGTCCTGAGAAACTGAAATAAGCCTGCTGATTCAATTTGGTGATTCTGCCTTATGCCCTCGGCCGGGCCAGAGTCTAAGAAAGGAACCCGCACTCGTGAGTGTTGGGGCTAGTCCCGCCGTCGCGGCAGTGTCATCATCGACTGCATTTGAGATGGCGCCAACGCGCGTGACTCGCGGCATGGGGTGGTACTTCGTTCTCTTTGTGGGTTCCGGTTTCTGCAGTATTCTCTACGAACTGGTTTGGCTGCGGCTCGCCATCGCGCAGTTCGGTGTCACCACCGCGCTGGTTTCAATGGTTTTGTCGATGTTCATGGCCGGCCTGGGGCTTGGTTCCTGGGTTTCCGGTCGACTCATCCGCAAGCTGGGCGGTCACTCGCGGCTTTCTCCCTTGCGCCTCTACGCCCTGCTTGAACTGTCCATTGCTGGCTCTGCTGTAGCGGTTCCGCTCGAGTTACGCTGGGGCCGAAGCCTGCTGGAACAGCTGGGAAACCGGCTGCCGCTGTCGTCCTCCAGCTATTATCTTGCCGCGGGGATCGGATTGGCATTCACGCTCATACCTTGGTGCGCATGTATGGGCGCTACCATACCGGTTGCGATGTCTGCAATCCGTAATGATCATGGCCTGAAGTCGCAGCGCTCATTTAGTTTTCTCTATCTGGCGAACGTGCTCGGCGCCATCGCTGGAGCAACGCTGCCTTTATTGCTGATCGAGATTTGGGGATTCAAAGCAACATTGCAATCTGGAATGCTGGTAAATCTGACGCTATTCGTCTGTGCTCTTGCACTGAGTATCCAACCGGCGAGAGTGCCTGGCTACAATGTTCTCAACATTCCAATGACCAGCCTTACCGGTCAGAAGCGCAACCCACGGGTTGAGTGTCTTGCGTTGCTGTTTGTCACCGGCATGAGCAGTATGGGAATGGAAGTGGTATGGACCCGGCAATTCACGCCATACCTCGGAACCTTTGTCTATTCCTTTGCTCTCATTCTTGCGCTCTATCTGGGCGCCACTTTTCTAGGGTCGAGCATTTATCGCGCTTGGAGCCGGCGACATAGCCGGGAAGACGGCCTGGTGTGGTTCGCGCTCTGGCTGGTTGCGCTGTTTCCCTTATTTACCGCGGACCCCGAAACCGGCCTCTCCAACTTTGTTCGTGTGCTCGCCATCGTGCCTTTCAGCGGTCTGATGGGTTTTGTGACTCCAATGCTGGTTGACCGATGGTCGGAGGGCGACCCGGACCAGGCCGGCAGCGGTTATGCCGTCAACATCGCCGGGTGCATTGTGGGCCCTCTCGTGGCGGGTTTCGTGCTGCTACCGCTGATGGGAGAGCACCGAGGCTTGCAAGTGCTGGCGGCTCCCTGGCTGGTGGTGGGACTTATTTCGATGTCACGCGCTGGATCATCGAGAGTCCGTGAGTCCCTGAAGTGGCGAATCGCATGCTACCTCCTCTGTCTCGCGGCCGTGGTCGTGATCTTCGACACTCACAGCTTCGAACAGCAATATCCGCGGGGACATGTGCTGCGAGACAGTACCGCAACCGTATTGGCCGATGGAGAAGGAATGGACAAACGACTTTTTGTAAATGGTGTCAGCATCACTTTCCTGACACCGGCCACAAAGATGATGTCGGCGCTGCCGTTGGCCTTGCTCGATCATTCTCCCCAGAACGCTTTGGTGGTGTGCTTCGGTATGGGGACCACCCATCGCTCCATGCTTTCATGGGGCATCGATTCGACCGCCGTAGAGCTGGATCCCAGCGTACCCTCGCTCTTCTGGTTTTTCCATGCCGATGGGAATGAACTGCTGCGTTCACCGCGATCGCACGTTGTGATTGATGATGGCCGTCGTTTTCTGGAGCGAACCGCCGCGCAGTATGACGTGATTGCCATCGACCCTCCGCCGCCGACTCAGGCGGCGGCTTGCCAGCCTGCTGTATTCGCGGGAATTCTACTCTGTTGTTAAGCAGCGGCTGCGGGCCCATGGAATTTTTCAACAATGGGTTGCCGACGATGGCGACATTGCCGCTCAGGCTGCAATGGCACGGTCTCTGAAAGAGTCTTTTCTCTACGTTCGAGCCTTCGGTTCGGTTCCGAAATACGGCTACCACCTTATTGCCAGCGACCACCCGATCCCCAATCGCAGTGCCGCCGAGTTGGCCCGGCGTCTGCCCGCGGCTGCGGCTGCCGATCTGGTGGAGTGGGGGCCTAACTCGAACGCTGAACAACAATTTGCTGAAGTTCTGAAGCAGGAAGTTTTGCTGGACGAGATCATCGCAAAAGCTCCGGGCGTCCCCGCTTTGCGTGACGATCTACCAGTCAATGAGTATTACTTGTTGCGCCAGTTGCGGTTGTCGGCTTATTAGCGCAGTCACCCCTCTCGAAGCAGTCCCAACTCGCGCAACAACTCGGTCGTCGTGTACCGCCGGATTCCGGCATCTTCAAAATCGTTGTCGTTGGACCAGAGAGGAATCCTCCTCTGAATCGCCAGTGCCAAAATCTCAACATCGTCAGGGTCACGCCGCCCGATTCGTCTCCTGGCCTCGGCTAGGCTGCTTTCATAGGATGCCGGTTCCACGATGGTTACGGGGAGAGTGGCAACCGCCAGTAGCAGAATATCCGCGGAAAGATTTCTCTTCTTGGCGAGCACGACTGCGTATTCCCGCACTTCAGCAAGGATGCTTTCCGTGGTGAGGATTTCATCGATTCGCGAGCTTTCCAAGATTAGACGGGCTCGCCCTCCGAGGATTGCCGACAGCAGGACGTTAGCGTCGGCTGCGACTCGCATGGCGTGCCTTTCGCCAACGTTCAAAGTCCGCTAGCACATCTGATTCCGAAACCCCTTTGCGCTTCATCTGTCGGGCGATCTCGGTGGTGAGCATGGCAAACAGGTCGTGTTTCAGCTCGATGGGTAAGGCACCCTTTTGCCAAGGAAAAAACACGCCCGCCAGACGTCCGCGGCGTGTCACTAAAATGGGGTCTTTCGAACGCAACAACCCGGTGGCCTTATCGCGAAATTCCCGAACAGTAGTTATCTTCATGTGGTCACTTCTGTGACCATTTTATTTGTTCCTGGCTCGTACTTCAACACAAAAAGCAAAAGCCGCAGCGGGCTGCGGCTTGCCTACGACCGGGAAACTCGATGCCACCTAGTTGTGCTTGTCTTTGTAAATGCTCTTGCTGACATGGTTCTGCTGGCGGTTGATCTTGTTCTGTTCCGCCTTGGTCAGGTGACCATTGTTTTTCGCCATATCCCTCTTTTCTTCGTTCTGGATATGGTTTTCTCGCTTTTCAAGGTTCTCGGTTTCCTTCGGACTGAGCGAGCCGTTCTTGACGCCATTCGCAATTCTTTGCTGCTGATTCTCTTCGCGGCCGTTTACCTGATTCACACGCGGATGGTTAGGATCATCTACCCCCGGGCCGGCGCCTGAAGTTGTGCTGTTTGCGGTTTGAGCAGCCGCTGCTCCTACAAACAACGCTCCGGCTGCCAGGACTAACAGTGACTTGGTGAGTTGGTTTCGCATGCTGACTTAAACCCCCGCCCTAGAGAATAGTTGCATCGTTTCGGATGAGATAGTTACGAAAGATATTAGCATCATTTTCAATTTGTTCCGATGCCCTGCGGGATGTCGTTTTTTACAATTCGCTAACTTGCATTTACTCCGCCCGTCTATGGCAATGAGAGGAAACAACCTAGGCTATTGAACAGGCGTGGGTTGCGCTCATTTGCGTTGTCTGAGGAGCGGATCGATGTCGCTGACTGCGGTGCTGGTTCCATGTAAAATCGGGGTGCTTAATACTTGGCGTCCTATGCGCATGGTACTCGACATTTTGGGGCAGATTTTCCGCACCTTATGGTCACACAAACTGCGCTCGTTTCTCACCATGTTTGGCATTGCCTGGGGAGTGGGATCGTTGCTGCTGCTGGTTGGCTTGGGCGAGGGTTTCCGATCCGGCAACAAACGCGGCATGAACGAATATGGAGAGAACATTATCTTTCTCTTTCCGGGAAGGGCGCCGGCCGTAGCTGGAAGCATGAATTCGGCGCGCTTTTACCGGCTCACTTATCAGGACTACGCTGACATTCGCCGCGAATCTCCCCACGTGCTGGCGGTGACCCCGGTGCTTACCAGCAGCGATGTGCGCGCGGTGAGTGAGTTTGCCAGCGCCAACGGAGAAATCACCGGCATAGAGCCCCAGTACAAGGGGATCCGCTATCTACCGATGAAGCAGGGACGCTGGCTCAACTGGCTGGATGAGACCCAGCGGCGGAACGTAATCGTGCTCGGTGATGAGATGACCAAGAACCTCTTCCCGGGGCGGCCTGCGGTCGGGGCTACGGTGTTGCTCAACGGAATCAGTTTCGAAGTGGTTGGCACTATCGAAAGAGTGGGGCGAGGCGACGATAACTCCACCAACATGCGCGGCTACATTCCTTACCAGACCATGAGCACGTATTTCCGTCTCAAGGGAGAATCCGAGCAAAACGCTATTTCTTTTATCAACTTTCAACCGCTCAGCGCGGCAGATCACTTGTTGGCGGTTGAAGAGACGCATAAGGTTGTTGCCCGCAATCACGGTTTCGACTACCGCGACGAAGACGCCTTTGAAGGCTGGGACACGGTAAAACAGGCCGAAATGATGGGCACGATTTTCGACGCTATGAACATGTTTCTAGGAACCGTCGGAATGGTGACACTGGCACTGGGCGCGATCGGAGTCATCAATATCATGCTGGTTTCGGTCTCAGAACGCACGCGGGAGATTGGACTGCGCAAAGCATTAGGCGCCACCAACCGCAGCATCCTGTTCCAGTTCTTTCTGGAAGGAGTCCTGCTTACTTTGCTGAGTGGGTTGATCGGCTTGGTGGGCGCAGGAGGATTCATGGCGGTTCTGGGTACAGTGCAAGGGCCAGCCGGATTCGATCCTCCTCGATTGGTGCCTTCCACCGCGATGCTGGCGATTTGCTGTCTTACTCTCGCTGGGGTGGTGGCCGGACTGTATCCCGCGCGTAAAGCCGCCCGCTTGCAGCCTGTGGAAGCGCTGCGGCAGGAATAAGCGATGTTACGGGACTTGCTTCAAGAAGCCTATGGTGCCATGCAGCATAATCGCCGCCGCACGGGCTTGACCATGCTGGGCATGGCATGGGGCATCGCGACCGTAGTCATGCTGCTTTCCTACGGCAACGGTTTCGGAGAAGCTTGCGCCAACATCTTTGCTAACTTCGGTACCAAGCTGATGATCCTCGTCCCCGGACGCTCCTCCATGCAAGTCGGAGGACAGAAGGCCGGCGCCGAGTTGCGTCTTACCCTCGAAGATGTGGACCTGCTGGTCGCGGACATTCCGCAGATCATGCACATTACCCCGGAAGTCGGCAAAGACGCCAACTTCCAATACGAAAATCGCACCTACACCTTCAATGTGACGGGCAACTATCCGAATGTGATTTCGGTGCGAGCCCTTACTGTGGGCCAGGGGCGCTTCTACAATTTGCAGGACGAGACACAGCGGGCGCACGTCGTGGTTTTGGGGTCCGAGGCCAAAGATAAGCTGTTCTCGGGCAGGAACGCGCTTCATGAGCGGGTGCGCATCGACGGATTGAGTTTCGAAGTGATCGGCGTTCTGGCTCCCAAGATGCAAGCGGGGAACAGCGACATTAATAAGGTGAGCTTCGTGCCTTTCACTACCATGAGTGACCTGAAAGACACGCACTATCTCGATTCAGTGTGGTTCAACTACGAGACCACGGAGTATCTGAGGCTGGAGCAGGCGGTGCGCTCCGCGCTGAGCACACAGCACCAGTTCGATCCTGCCGACCGGCGGGCGCTGGTGGTTTTCAACCTGATGGAGCAGGTGAAGCAGTTCGAGCTCATTACGCTGGGTTTGAAGATTCTGCTGGGCTTCATTGGCACGCTCACTTTGGGGATCGGCGGCGTAGGTCTGATGAACATCATGCTCGTGTCGGTCACGCAGCGCACTCGCGAGATAGGAATGGAAAAATCTCTGGGCGCTCGCAGCCGTGACATCTTTCTGCAATTCCTGGCGGAGGCGCTGACCATCAGCTTTGCGGGGGGCCTGCTGGGCATCATCCTGGCCTACGTTGTATCACTCACTGTGGGACGGCTGACATTGTATAGCGCCATGGCCCAACATGCCGAAGCCGGCGACATCCGGCTGGTACTCGATCCGTTAACGCTGCTGGTTTCGACTTTGATCCTCGCCGTGGTGGGACTGGTCAGCGGAATGTTGCCCGCAATCCGTGCTTCGCGGCTGGATCCGATTGAGGCACTGCGGTACGAGTAAGCCTTCTATTTTGCCTGCAGCACAATGTCGAAGCTGATTTCGACCACGTCTTTCACTTTCACACTACCGCCGAATAAGCTGATGGGAGCGATTCCGAAGTCTGACTGCTTCAATTTCACCGATCCGGTGTAGTGGCCATTCAGCAGCGAGACTGGAAGCACCAGCGGATGAGTCACGCCGTGCAGGGTCAAATCCCCCTTCACTGCATACGCATTTTCTCCCGCCACTTTGACGCTGCGCGAGACGAAGACAATTTCCTCGAAATGGCTGGCGTCTAGTACCTTCTCGCTCAGCATGGTCTCCTGGATCTTGGCGCGGTCGCCGGCGGAAGCGTCCGGATCCAGGACCTTGAGTTTTCGGGCATCGAAATGGACTTCGACGGAAGGCGCGGCAGGATCGACAGTTCCGGAGGACAACGGCGCGGCAATCTGGTGGTCGTGAGCGAAGCCAGAGAACAATCCCTTCTTAAACACCTGGATGGTAAGCGTGGAATGCTCTACGTCCACCGGCGATGTGGCGAGGCAGCGGCCGGCAAGAACCCACAAGAAGGTAGCGCTGAGAAGCAAGACGCGTGCTTTCCGCATGGAGTGTCTCATTGTCACTGTAGAGCGAGGCCTTTCAATCCGCTAACAAGACTGCCGAATGAGGCGGGCATCCACCAAAAGTATGTTCCCCGGGCTCCTTTCCTCTGTTTATACTGACCCGGCCAGGACTACTTCAATCTTCGGAGTGTTTCCATGACCCAGCTTAAGCTCCCGCGTCTCCAACTCAGCTTGGCGTTATTTGCCGCCGTTGTCATTCTAGCGGCGGCGGATACTTCTTCTCCACTGCCTGCTCCGCCGGCAGCCAAGAAAGTACCGAAAATCACTGAAATCCACGGCCATAAGCTGGTGGACAACTATTTCTGGCTGCGCGACAAGAAGAACCCCGAGGTGAGGGCGTACCTGGAAGCTGAAAACGCCTACACCGAGGCGGTGATGAAACCCACCGAGCCGCTGCAGAAGAAACTTTACACCGAAATGTTGAGCCGCATTAAAGAAACTGATGTCGAGGTTCCTTACAAAGAAGGAGCCTACTTCTACTACTCGCGTACCGAGGCGGGCAAGCAGTATTCGATCCGCTGCCGCAAACGCGGCGGCCTGGATGCGCCGGAAGAAATCGTGCTCGACATCAACGAACTGGCCGGGGACCAGTCGTTTATGCGGGTGGCAGCGTACGACGTGAGCGACGACGGAAACCTGCTGGCCTATTCCACTGACAATACCGGCTTCCGACAATACGTGCTGGCCGTGAAAGATTTGCGCACCGGGAAACTGCTGGTGGACCACGCCGAGAAAGTGGGCTCGGTAGTTTGGGCGAATGACAACAAGACTCTGTTTTACACGGTGGAAGATCCTGCCAAACGCCAGTACCGTCTGTACCGCCATACCGTTGGGACCTCGGGGCACGATGAACTGGTGTATGAGGAAAAGGACGCACGATTCGATGTGTATGCTGGCAAGTCTCGAAGCAAGGCTTACATTTTCCTGATTTCCGCCAGTCACACTACCAGCGAGGTGCAGTACATTCCGGCCGACCAACCGGCGGCGACGTGGAAAATCATGGAACCGCGGAAACAAGGCGTTGAATACTATCCCGATCACAATGGGGACTTCTTCTACATCCGGGTAAATGATACCGGCCGAAATTTCCGCCTGGTGAAAGCGCCGGTGAGCGATCCGCGGAGTCTGAACTGGCAGGAAGTCGTGCCTCAGCGCGCCAGCGTGATGCTGGAAGACACGGATTTCTTTAAGAATTACTACGTGCTGTATGAACGCGAAAATGGCCTGCCACAGATTCGCGTCACGGATCTGCGCAACGGACAATCACGAGGAATCGAGTTTCCTGAACCGGCCTACGATACGGGGAACGACATCAACCGGGAATACGACACCAGCAAGTTCCGCTACGGATACGAGTCCTTCGTCACACCGCACTCCGTTTTCGAATATGACATGGACAGTGGGACTTCGACATTGCTGAAGCAGAAAGAAGTCCCGGGCGGCTATGACCGCACTCGCTACCAGGTGGAGCAGATTCAGGCCACTGCTTCAGACGGCGTGAAAGTCCCGATTTCGGTGGTGCATTTGAAAGGAGCAAAGCTGGATGGCAAAGGGCCGCTGTATCTTTACGCCTACGGATCCTATGGAGCGTCGATGGATATCGACTTCGACTCTGAGATCTTCAGTCTGGTGGAGCGCGGGGTAGTGTATGCCGTTGCCCACATTCGTGGCGGCGGAGAAATGGGTAAGGCGTGGCACGACGATGGCCGCATGCTGCACAAGAAGAACACCTTCACCGATTTCATCGCCTGTGCCGAGTATTTGACGGCGCAAGGCTATGGGTCGAAGGATAGGTTGGTGATCGAAGGAGCCAGCGCCGGTGGCTTGCTGATGGGCGCGGTCCTCAACATGCGGCCCGATCTGTTTCATGCCGCGATCGTCGGTGTTCCCTTCGTTGATGTGATCAACACCATGCTCGACGAGTCCATTCCGCTGACCGTTCCCGAGTTCGAAGAGTGGGGCAATCCCAAGAAGCAAGCGGAGTTCGATTACATGATCACGTATTCGCCCTACGACAATATCTCGGCCAAAGCGTATCCCAACATGCTGGTTCGCACTTCGTTTAATGACAGCCAGGTGATGTACTGGGAGCCGACCAAATACGTGGCAAAAATGCGTGCTCTGCGCACCGACCACAATATTCTTATGCTCAAGACCAATTTGAGTCCGGCCGGGCATGGCGGCCTCTCGGGACGCTATGATCGCCTGCACGATGCCGCGTTCGACTATGCCTACATCCTGACGCAGATGGGGATCGACAACTGATTTGGCACCAAAGGCGGCAACATTACCTGAGTAAGAGGAACCGCCTTCGCACTTGCTTTGTGACCGCCGTGCGCTACAATTTCCGGTTAGTTCATCAACGCTATTGGAAGCGTCACGTTTCCGTCGACAAAAATGATGCGCGTGCAAGAGAAAAAACGGTCGCAAGCGTAAGCGTGAGGGAGTTTATCTTTATGAAACTGGGACTGAGGAGAACGATCATGAAATCAACGCTGGTGCTGGTCGCGGTGCTGCTAACGGCAAGTGCGGTGTTCGCCCAGACGTTCCGCGGAACCGTTCTAGGTACGGTGACCGACCAAAGTGGCGCCGTGATCGCCGGCGCTAAGGTGTCGGTGAAAAACACCAACACCGGTTTGGAGCGAACCACGCAGACCAGCGCGGATGGCAGTTACGCGGTCCCCGAATTGCCCATTGGCAGCTATAGCGTGACCGTTTCGCAGACTGGATTTCAGACGTCCTCCATCACTGCCGTCGCGGTTGACGTAGCCCAGGATCGCCGCGTGGATGTTGCACTCAAGCCCGGCCAGGTGTCGCAACAAGTGGAAGTTTCGGCTGAGACGTTGCCCATGGTGGAAACCACCACCAACACATTGGGTGGGGTAATCACTCAGGAAACCATGAAGGACCTCGCCATCAACGGGCGTGACTACACCAAGCTGATCTTCCTGACTCCAGGTGTTACCGGCTCTCCCGATCAGATCACCGACTCTCCAGGTTCGTTCGGCGAGTTCAGCATGAACGGCGCCCGAGGCCGGTCTAATAACTATTTGCTCGATGGAACCGATATGAACGACGGCTACCGCAACGATCCGGCCATCAACCAGGCCGGCGTATTCGGAACTCCATCAGCGATTTTGCCGATCGATGCCATCTCCGATATGAATGTGCTCTCCAACTTCATGCCCGAGTATGGACGCAACGGCGGCGCCATCGTCAATATCGTGACCAAGAGCGGAACCAACGCACTGCACGGTGGTTTCTTTGAATATTTCCGCAATGATGCACTCGATGCGAGAAACTATTTCGATCCCAACTCGGCTCCCAAAGCGGCCTTCCACAACAACCAGTTTGGCGGCTCGCTCGGCGGACCCATCATCAAGGACCGAACCTTCTTCTATGTGGATTATGAAGGCCAGCGCGAGAACGTGGGTGTGGTGTCGCTGGCCTGTGTGCCGACGCTGGCGCAAATTTCGGCGGCCGAAACCGCTTTGGGTGCTGCCGTCAGTCCTGTCGGTAAGGCTCTTATTAACTTTTATCCGCACAATGCCGCGAACTACACTCCCGGAGTCATATCTACTGATAACGGGTGCTTCAACGCGGCCGGTCAGAGTACCCCGGACTACACCGGCAGATGCGCCGTCATTCAATAACTTGAGCAGCTTCATCGCCAAGATCGACCACAGTTTCAACCAAAATAACAACATCAGCGGCCGTTATTTTTTCGGCGACAGCACCCAGCAATTCCCGCTGGCCCTGAATGCCACCGGTGGCCAGCTTCCCGGCTACGACACGGTCACGCCCACACGGGTGCAGTTAGTGTCGATTTCCTACGTCAAAGTGATTTCGCCGACCAAGGTCAACGAAATACGCTATGGCTGGAATCGTTTCGCTGAAGGATTTTTTCCGCAAGACCAGAATTTTGATCCCAGCAGTATCGGATTGTGCAACGTCACAACCGACGCCGCCGATTGCCACTCTTCCGGGCTACCCATTGTTATTTTGTCGCCGAATCCGACCGGTGCTGCAGGCTTCTTCTCCCAGTTGGGTGCTACATCCGGCGACCCAAGGCAACGCGTGGATACCAATAACCAGCTGATTGAGAACTTTGCCTGGAAGATGAACAAGCACGACTTCAAGTTTGGAGCAGAGTATCACCGCACTAGTATTGAGCAGAGTTTTGACAAGTACTCACGCGGCAGAGTCCGATTCGGTACAGTCGAGGATTTGCTCGAGATGGTACCGCATGACGCCTTCAACTACTCCGGCGACAGCCGCCGCCACACCAGCCAAAACGGTATCGGGTTCTACGCTCAGGACGCGTTCCGGATGACGCAACGGCTGACTCTGAACTACGGCCTGCGCTGGGACTACTATGCCCCGGTTAAGGAGAAGAACAACCTGTTCTCCGATTTCATTCCCACTTCGGCCACAACCGGCAGCCTGGAGCAGGTCGGCCCGGGAGGCCTCGGGAATGTATACCAACCCGACTACAGGAATTTCTCGCCCAGGGTCGCGTTGGCCTGGGATGTTTTCGGAACTGGGAAGACCGTAGTCCGCACTGGCTACGGACTCTTTTTCGATGCGTTCTCCCAGGATATGCTTCTCGGCCACTTGCCGTACCCAACTTTTTATGCGCCTGGGCCTGCATACAACAATATCGGCCCCGACCCAATTCTCCAGGCTGAGCTCAACCCCGCGGCGGTCAACGCTGTGGGAGCTTATCAGACCGGAGTCCCGCTTTACGGTGCACGGGGTTGTGGCGAGTGCGACATCTTCTCCTTCGACCAGCACATAAAGACGCCCTACATCGAAAACTACAATCTCAATATCCAACAGCAGATGGGACGTAACGTCGCCCTGCAGGTTGGGTACGTAGGATCGCAAGGGCACCGGTTGTTCCGTTTCTTCGATATCAATCAGCCGACCCAGGCGACGATTACCGCGTCTGACCTTGGCTGTAACTGCATCAATGACGTCAGCGTGCCCAGGCCCTACGGAAGTCCCTCGGGCGCGTTTTATATCTTCCAAGAAAATTCCACCGGCAAGTCGAATTACAACTCGCTGCAAGCCAGCCTGCGGGTCAACAACTATCACGGTTTCATGTCGATCGTGAATTACGTGTGGTCGCGCTCTCTGGATAATTCCAGCGACGGCGAAGACTTCGTGGTCAACGCGGCTCAGCCTCAGGACAGCAATAATCCCCAGAAGGAATACGGACCGTCGAACTTCAACGTTCCGAACCGGTTTGTTTGGGTGGCGGGTTACGCACTTCCCAATATGAGCGGCGGGTGGTCACGGCTCAGGAATGGCTGGGGCGTCGACAGTACGGCGACTCTACAGAGCGGCCAACCATTCACTCTGAACTACAACTTCGAAGATGACTACAGCGGCGGCGGCGACGGCTTCGACCGGCCAGACGTAGTGGGGCCGATCGTCTATCACAAGAATAATCCCGCGAACTACTTGCAACTCAGCTCGTTTGCCATGCCATGTACCGAAGCTCCTGGCTTGTTCAGCGGATTCGCGGGCGATTGCGTGCCGGGCACGCGGCATTATGGAGATCTGGGCCGGAATGCGCTGGTCGGTCCGACTTACAAACAGTGGGACCTGGCAATCTACAAAAACACGCCCATCACCGAGCGCGTGTCGCTGCAGTTGCGCGCGGATTTCTTCAATATCCTCAACCATCCCAACTTTGCCAACCCGGTGCTACCAGCATTTATCGCTGATCCCGCCGCGAACATTAGCCAGTCATGCGGTTGCGGGTTTGTCCAGGGACCCAATAACCGGGAAGTCGGCAACGGCGGCTACCAGATTGCGGCGACCGGTGACGTGGGCGTCGGTAACCCCTTCCTGGGCGGCGGCGCGCCACGCGGTATTCAGTTGGCAGCGAAGTTCACGTTCTAACTGGCAAGGAGTGTCTTCCAAGCTCCTCCTGCACAATCGGGAGGAGCTTTTCTTTTGATCGCATAGCGAGGCAAGACGGCTACTGCTGCTGCACTTCGCCTAGCGTCATGATTTTGGTGGTCGTGCGAAACTTCTTGTAGTCGCTATCGGCCACATCGACCTCGACATTAAGGTTTTTCAGCAATGCCACCCGTACATCGATCTTCACGGCCACATGCTTCTGCAACCAGACTTCGTCGTTTACGCGGACTGTCTCGATGACCACGCGTGACCCTTTGTGAATGCGGGCCAGGAACAGGCCGTATGAAACCGTATCAATGAACAGCACATCCAGCTTCTTCATTTGCCGGTCGTCTTTGTCAATCCATACCCGGCCGCGGGCTTTGGACAGAAACTTGGCTTCCTTCATGCGGGGTTCGTATCCCGGCCTGGGATCGCAGTCGATCACATAGTTGTCGCGCCCGTCGAGCGACTCGATGCCCGCGAACTTGAAGATATAGGCGTCGGCAATCTCCTTTACGAACTTGCGGCTTTCCTCCCGTTCCTTTTCTTCTTTTTCAAGACGCTTTCTGCGGTCGTCGTCTGATTCGTTTTTTCGTTTGTCGATCAGTTTCTGGATCTTCTCATCTTCTTTCCGGGCATCTTTTTCAGACAGCGGTTTGTCGTCTTTGGCGGTCAGTTTCTGCACCTGCTCGCCATAGATTTCCATTACGTCGTAGGTCTTTACTTCGGTGGACTTCACTTGTCCTTTGCCGTCGAGTCGCCGCTCCTCGACGCGCTCCACGTAAGTGTAATTGCGTTGCTTCTTGTCGTTTTCGAGATCGTTGTCGGCGGACTGGCGAATCAGGTCGCGGATCTGGTCTTCGGAAAGGGTGACCGGCAAAGGCTTCTTGGACTCTGCCGGAATCGGGCGCGGCGGAGCCGGCTCTTGACCAACCGCGACGACAGACAGTGCAAGGCCGAGCGCGAAGCAGAGCAAACGCATGGGCTTCATTACGTTCATAGAACACGCCAGGTTCCACGGAGTTGCTTGGAATCTCCGCTAGGGCTTTGGCTTTTCGGCTCGTCCCAGACACCCCGCCCGAAACGAACGGTTGTCGAGGCGATGCAGCTTCTTGATCATGGCCGGAGTGAGCAGGCGGTAATGATGGATAGTAAACAGATACTCGGCCACGTACCACAGATCGTCTTCCGAGGTCATCCAGCCGCGCGGATCGAAACGGGCCATATTTACTGGCCGGGAAAAGGTTCGCAGCGTACGTTCGCCGCGCAGGTTGAAGTAGACATCAAAATAACTCAGGGCCAATTCCCGCAAGGACCGGTACACGGGTTCGCGATAGCGGCATCCAGTGTAGTTCGACTTGGCCAGCGCTCCCCAATGGCCGCTGATACGGTAAATGGCGATGACATGGTCGGTATCGTGGTCGGCTTCGAGATCGAGGATGAGCGGGGGATAGCCATTAGCGCGCAGCGCTGCCGCCGCGAACAGCGCGCCCTCGAAGCAGTGGGAAGTATTTTCCCGCAGCACCCGGCGAGGCGACCAGGCGCTGTCTGCCAGGTGATAAGGCATGTCATCGAGCAAGCGCTGGATACCGTAGGGATCTTTCAGGCTGCGAAGTTTGCGGAGTTCGGCCGGGGTGAATGCGTTGGTCGGTTTGCCCATTTATAAACTCAGTTTAGTCGAAGGCGGCCAGAAGAACGTTAACCAGGGAGGGCCCGATCTGGCGTGGGTGTCAGTTCATCCCAATACGGACTCCGCTCCTGTAGCCGATTGCCGGACAGGCAGGAGAAACGAGGAATGACACGATATTTACAAATTCGTGACACGAAAGCCCGTAGAGGCGGATATGATGCTGCCGCGATTTGTGGAAAGAGAGTCGCCAGTCTAAGAGCTATGGGGGACTATCTATGTTGAGAAAAGATTCTCGTGTGGACGTAAGTATTTTGCTGCTGTCGACGGTTCTGCTCGTGCTGGCTGGCAGTGCGTGGTCCGCCAACGCTGGCAAATTGCTACACGACTTTGCCGGGGCCCCGGACGGTGGCTATCCTCAGTCCGACCTGATCTTCGACAGCCAGGGGAACATCTTCGGTACAACTTATTCGGGAGGAACAGGCGGAGGTTGCTTGGGGGGGTGTGGCACGGTTTTTGAGCTTAGGCCCGATGCAGGTGGTAGCTATACAGAGCGCGTGATTTATAGCTTTCAAGGTTCACCCGTCGACGGGCAAAACCCGCAAGCACCCCTGATTTTCGACTCCGGCGGCAATCTGTATGGCACGACGGTCAGTGGCGGAATTGGTTTCGCCGGATCCGGCACTGTTTTCAAACTGTCGCCCGGCGCGAATGGCACTTGGACGGAAACCGTCCTCTACAGCTTCACCGGCAGCCAGGATGGCGGCAATCCTCAGGGCGGTCTGATCCTCGACAAGAAGGGCAATCTTTACGGCACGGCGGCTGGTGGGGGGACCGGCATTGGGTGCGCTGGCGGAATCCTCGGCTGTGGCTTGGTGTTTGAGTTGACTCCGACCGCCGGCGGTTGGGAAGAAACTGTCCTCCATGACTTTACCAACAACCATAGTGACGGATGGAATCCGGAGGCCGGTCTAATTTCTGACGGCGCAGGCAATCTCTATAGCACGACCTACTATGGCGGGTCCGAGCCCATGGGCGGAGGCACGGTCTTCAAGCTGACCTCGACATCCGACGGTTGGCAGGAAAGTGTGCTCTACAGCTTTGCCTGCCAAGCCGATGGGTGCAGTCCATATTCCAGCCTGGCCCTCGACCGTGCCGGCAATCTATATGGTGCCACCGTCGGTGGTGGCGCGGCGGAGGGGTTCGGGGTGGTTTTCAAACTAACACCCGGCTCGAACGGGAGTACACCCAGAGTGTGATCCATACCTTTGGCGGGGGAAACGATGGCAGGTATGCCTATGGCAATCCCATACTGGACAGCGCGGGCAATCTTTACGGAACCACCGATTTCGGCGGCGGGGGCACCAACACGGCGTGCTCAAACGGTTGCGGAACTGTCTACAAGCTGACACCTGCCGCTGGCGGCAACTATACGGAGACCATCCTGGTTCGGCCGGCAATGGCAGCGCTGGAGGTGGGCCGCTGGCTGGACTGGCAATAGATGGCAAACATGCCGCATTGTATGGCACTCTCGACTTTGGTGGCCCGGGCGGAGTCGGAACGCTGTTTGAACTCGTGCCGTAGGGTCGCTCAGTCGCATGCGACGATCAAACGCAGGTTAACGCTGGGGCAGTTTGTTTCGGGGGCAAGAATTCGTTCGTGACAAGGCGTTTTCACGTAGCCTTGGTCTTTCTGCCGCCGGCTCCACCGCCGCGGATGGCGTCGATTGCGATGGGACCCGCACCAAAAAGAATCAGGGCGAACGCTACGGTGGCCAGGGTCAGAGGGAATTCGTATCCGCCCTTACCGAACATGCCATTCTTCCAGTGAATCTTCCAGATGGCAACCGCCATATCGATCACGACAGCAATGGAGACAAAGCGAGTCAGGAAACCCGCGACGAGCAGTATTCCGCCGAAGAACTCGGTAAACGCGGAGCAATAGCCCAGCCACGACGGTAGTCCCATGCTGCCGACGTGCTGCACAAATGGCCAGAGGCCGCCATGGAAGACTTTGCCGTAGCCGTGGTCGATCATGATGACCCCTAGAATCAGTCGCAGAGCTAAGAGCGCCAGCGGTTGCAAACGATCGAGAACGCGCAAGGATTCCTCCTGGAAGAAGAATAGATTACCGCAACCGGGGGTGAGCACAGAAGTAGGTAGCGAGTATCCGGGCAGGTTTGGCGGATTTGCCATGAAATCAAAGGCCTTTCCGCACGTCCCGCGACCTTCGTACCGTCTGTAGTACTTTAGTTACGATTCCGGCGTGCGACCCCGATCCGGCAGTCTAACGGCACTAGCTGTAGGGGTTTAACGACGAGCGACTACAGCTTATAGACACATTCTGCAACTGCATTTTGGTTACTTTCCAGAAAACGGGCATAAAACCCAACAAAGCCCGGAGACCCGAGGAAATTCCCCGCTGAGATATGCTCAACACACCTGAATTCACTCGTAAGCATTTTATTCGAGGAATTCTCTCTCCCAATTCTGCTCGTAGGCACGTAGGACAAGCCGTAAACGGGCTTCAGGTCTGTGGACAAGGGAACGAAACTATGGCCGACTCGCGCGAAGTCATGAATGTTCGCCAGGCGTCGCAATACCTGGGAGTGAGTCCGGACACGCTGTACAAGTACGTCGGGGAACAAAAGATCCCCGCCTTCAAATTGGGAAACCGCTGGCGCTTCAAGAAGTCGAGGCTGGACCAGTGGATGGAAGAGAAGTCCACCCAAATGGAGGTCAGAGGCAAGAAGAAAACGAAGGTGGCTGCCAAAGCCGCCGGACAAACATAAAGGCGGGAACATGTTTGGATTCGGATCGAAAGCGATAGTTGGTCTGGATGTGGGCTCTTCGAGCATCAAGGCGGTCGAGCTTCGCAAGGGGCGCAACGGTCTGGAAGTTGTGCACCTGGGAGTAGAACCGCTGGGGCCAGATATCGTGGTGGATTCCATGATAGTGGACTCGGGCACGGTTTCTAGCGCGATCTCGAAGTTGTTTACCGAGAACCAGATCAAGACCAAGGCCGTGGCCACTGCGGTCAGCGGACACTCGGTAATCGTGAAGAAGATCTCGCTGCCCTCGATGAGCGACCAGGAACTGGCGGAGACCATCCAGAAAGAAGCGGCGCAGCATATTCCCTTCGACCTGGCGGACGTGAACCTCGATTACCAGATTCTTTCCGAAGACGCCGGCAGCCCGCAGATGGATGTGCTGTTAGTGGCGGTCAAGAAGGACAAGATTCTCAACTACACCAACGTACTCTCGATGGCGGGCAAGACTCCGGCTATTGTGGACATCGATGCCCTCGCCCTGCAGAACTGTTACGAGTACAACTATGAACCCGCGCCGGGCCAGGTGGTGGCACTCTTGAACCTGGGCGCGAGCGTCATGAATATCAACATCGTGAAGGGCACCACCCCGCTGTTCCCACGCGACGTCAGCGTGGGCGGGCACCAGTACACGGACTCATTGCAAAAGGAACTCGATCTGAGCTTCGACGATGCCGAGAGCCTGAAACTGGGTAACAAGGTGGGGACGGTCAGCGAAGATGCGAAGACGCCGATCCTGCAACAGGTGACCGAGATCATCGTGCTGGAAATTCAGAAGACCTTCGACTTCTTCCGCGCCAGCGCGTCGGGTGAGCATATCGAGAAGATTTTTCTGGCGGGCGGTTCTTCGCGGGTTCCGGGTCTGATCGAGGCCCTGCGCCAGGAGTTCTCTTTGCCGGTCGAGATATTCAATCCCTTTCAGAAGATTGCGCCGCCGGCGGAGGGGCCGGGAGTGGATCTGATTGAGAAGAACGCCGGCCAGTTGGCGGTTGCAGTGGGTTTGGCGTTAAGGAGTTTTGAAAACCTATGATCCGAATCAACCTGCTGGGAACACCGAAAGCGAAGGGTAAGCGGGCGGCAGCATCGGCTGTGGCGGTGCTGGAATCCGGCGATAGCGGTTCACCGATGCTCAAGGTCGCCATTGCACTGGTGCTGGCCGTGGGCTTGAACGGCTGGACCTGGCACCATCTGGACAAAGATGCGACCACCATCGCCAAGAACATGCAAGTGGCTGAGCAGAAGAACCGTGAATTGGCAGAGGTCAAGGCCAAGTATCTGGAGCGGCAGCGCCAGGCGGACAACTACAAACGCCGGGTCGATGTGATTGACCAGCTGCGCGCCAATCAGTCCGGGCCGGTTGAATTGTTGAACACGATCGGTGACACCATTAACAACACGGAAGCGGTCTGGCTCAGCACCATGAAGGACCAGGGCAACAGCGTAGACATCGAAGGCATGGCCCTCAGCACGGATGCTGTGGCTTCACTGATTGAGAACCTGCAGAAGACCGGTCACTTCAAGAACATCGAGATTAAAGAGACCTATCAGGACGACACCTACAAAGAAATGCAGGCGTTTCAGTTCACGCTGACCTGCGAAAAGGCAAAGTCCTAAGAGGGCGGGAGACTATGGGGAACTTCGGCGAATTATCGGGGATCAAGCAGTGGGCAGCCCTGATGCTGGTGGCGGCTCTACTGAGCGTCGGACTGCATTACACGCTGTTTAAGTCCAAACGCGAAGCCAACGACCAGGCGCAACAGAGCCTGCAGACCAAGCTGCGGGAGAACGCGGAACTGGAATCCTACCGGCCCAAGCTCAAGGACATGGACCGGCAAGTCGCCAATCTCAAACAACAGCTGGAGATTGAGCGTCGCATCGTGCCAGATGACAAAGAAGTCGACAACTTCATCAAGGCGCTGGATGCCGAGGCGCTGAAGACGGGCATCGAAATCCGGCGCTACACGGCCCGGCCGGTGGCCAGCCGCGAGTTCTACACCGAGGTGCCTTTTGATCTGGAAATCGACGGGCCGTATTACTCGGTACTCAACTTTTTTGACAAGGTGGGCAAGCTGGAGCGCATCGTCAACATCTCCAATGTGCTGATTGCGAGTGTGAAGAAGCCCAACGAGGCCAAGACGAAGCACACGTATCAGTACGCTCCGAATGAGAGCATCGTAGCTACCTGTCAGGCGTCAACATTTTTCAGTCATGACATAACGCCGCCCACGAGTATGCCGGCCAGGGCCAAGGGAGCTTTATGAAACTGACCACTGCAATTCTGATGTTGGGGCTGAGTCTGGGCGCTGCCTGGGCCCAGAACCCAGACGTAATCGACAACACCCGCAACACCCTGCAAAACGTGCAGAAGAAGCAGATGATTGACCAGAATGCCGCCTTGACGGCGTCGGGTCAGGGACAAAGCAGCGCACCCGCTAAGTCGTCCGCCGCGGTGACGGCGCCGGCGAAGTCGGCCCAGAACAAGGCCGCCGTCGTAGTCGTAGTTCCAGCCAACAGCCCAAAAACTGCGGTTACCAAAGGCAAGAAGAAATCAACTGCCATCGCAGTGACGGCGCCGGTGCAGACCAAGCAAACCGTTGCGGTGGAGGACAAGAAGAATCCGGTCGAGCCCAAGAAGGAAGAAGAGCCCAAGACCTACAGTGCGAATGGACGGCGCGATCCCTTTGTCAGCCCGGTGATCAGCCGAACCATGACGGGCTCGGGGTGCAGCACCGGCAAACGCTGCCTGGCGGTCGACCAGATCAACCTGCAGGGAATCGTGAAGTCGGACGCGGGCATGATCGCGGTGGTGGTCAATGCGCTGAACAAGGCATATTTCCTGCGCGAAAATGATCCGGTGTTCAACGGGTACGTGGTGAAGATTACGGGCGACTCGATCATCTTCAAAGAGACCATCCAGGACAAGATGGGCAAGCCGTTCGAACGGGAAGTTACTAAGAGGATTTCGACCCCGGCAGTGTAGTTACGGCGGGGACGCCCGCGGAAACGGGCACGCAAGAGAATTTCAGGAAGAGATCACGAGGCGAGCCAGACGGCGAGCCTGTGGGGAGATAGGGAAATGCGAAAGCAACTGCTGGTTGTTCTGTTACCACTGCTGGTCTTGAGCGCGATCGGGGAAACCCCAAGCGCGGCTACCGACACCACGAAGCGCGCCACCCTGCAAAAGGTGGACGTGATCCGCGGGAACGACGGGATCAGTGTGGAGATAACCTCCCGCGGGCAAATCACGCCCACGGTCAGCACGCTGGAATCGCCGACTCGCGTTGTGGTGAGTCTGCCTAACACCGTGGCGGCCACGGCGCAGAACCATCTGATCGTGGACAGCAATGGCGTTAAAGGCGTGCGCATTGGAACGGATGGCCGTACGCCTCCGACCACCAGCGTCGTAATCGACTTGCTCAACGCCTGCAGCTATGAATTGTTGGCGGGCAGTGACGGCAAGGTCATCGTCAAGTTGCACCCAGCGGCGAGTTCAGCCAAGACGGACAAGCCGGTCACGGCGCCGCATGCGGTGATCGCGCCAGTGTCGATGCATCGCACGGCCTTGACCACGCCAGCCGCCGCCGCACCAGTTGCGGTCAGCACACCGGCACCCGCCCTCGACCAGAAGCCAGCCCCGCAGGCTGCTTCTGCCCAGGACTTTGTGTTTGTGGAGCCTTCTTATCAGGCTAAGCCGGCCGTCCAAGGCAGCGAGTCTGCAGTGGCAGCGCCCCCAGTCAAGGTGGTAGAAGCGGCGGCAAAGTTTGTAGACAAGCCGGAAGGCAGCTTACTGCCCACGCCCAGCGCAGCCATGCAGCAGACTTCGCAGGCGGTGAATGCCACCACCATGCAACCTGCGGTGAATCTGGCGGCGGAGCAGAAGATCCAGTCGACGCAAATCGTGTCGGCACCGGAGCCGAAGTATACGGGTGAACCGATTTCGGTCAACCTCAAGGATGTAGACCTGAAAGATTTCTTCCGCCTGATCCACGAGATCAGCGGTCTGAACGTGGTGTTGGATCCCAATGTGAAGGGATCCTTGACCATCGTGCTGGACGATGTGCCGTGGGACCAGGCTCTCGACATCGTTCTTAAGAACAACGATTTGGCGCGCCAACTGGATGGCAACGTATTGAGGATTGCCACCGTGGACACGTTGCGTCATGAGGCCGAATCCCGTCGCGCCCAACATGATGCAGAGGCGCTGGCAGTCGACAAAATCACCTTTACCCGATTCCTCAGCTATGCCCATGCCAAAGATCTGGTGATTACCTGCAAAAAGTTTATTTCTTCGCGTGGCGATGTGATTGCCGATGAACGGACTAATGCCGTCATCGTGACCGACGTTCCTTCCGTAGTTCCTGCGATCGACAAACTGCTCACCCAGCTGGATCGCAAGACCCAGCAGGTGGAAATCGAAGCCCGCGTCGTAGCCGCGACCCGAAGTTTCGCCCGCGACCTGGGCACACAACTCGGTTTCGGATGGGGCAACAGCACTACCGGAATAGGCGGCGCCAGTGCGGTTGGTACCACGCCTACGGCGACCTTCGGAATTACCCCGTTGTATCCCATCATTGGAACCTCAACGCCGACTTCAACCACCGGCGTCCAGATCCCGTTGTTCTCTAACTTAGGTTCAACCAGCCCGACTAGCGGTATCAATATCACGAGTGCCACCGCCAACGTGCGTCTCGATGCGGTACTCACCATGGCTGAGTCACGCGGCCTGGTAAAGATTCTGTCTCGTCCGCGTGTGGTGACCCAGAACAACATTCAGGCACTGGTCCGGCAGGGCGTACGCGTGCCCATCGTGACCCAGGCCCAGTTAGGCGGTCCGCCCACCGTGACCTACGTGGATGCGTTCCTGCGGTTGACCGTGGTTCCGCAGATCACTTCGGAAGGTACCATCTTCCTGAACGTGGACGTGGAAAACACCACGCCCGACTTCGGCCAGTCCATTCAAGGCAACCCGACGTTGATTACGCAACAGGCCACTACGCAGGTACTGGTCACCGACGGCGGCACGGTCGTGATCGGCGGCGTCATCCAGACCAACAACTCAGTGCAGGTTAGCCAGGTGCCGCTGCTGGGCAACATCCCGTACCTGGGCAACTTGTTCAAACATACGCAGGTCAGCACTTCGAACCAGGAGCTGATTTTCTTCATCACTCCGCGGATCATCCAGACCTAGCCAACCAGTTAGAAGCAAAGACAGCCGCCGGCGCCCGCACAAGGCACCGGCGGTTTTGTCTGATGTGAATCCTGCGAGCGGCTACTTGGGATTCTCCTGCTAAACTTCCGCAATGGATCACAAAGGACGACAACGCAGGCTACAGAGCCTGCTGGCGACACACTGCCTCGATGCTCTTCTCCTCACACATCCCGCCAACGTGCGGTATCTCTGCGGGTTTACTGGAAGTGCGGGTGCGGTCGTCATCAGCGAAAGCAAGAGCGTCTTTTTTACAGATGGTCGTTACAAGGAGCAAGCTAGTCTCGAGGTTCAAGGCTCGCGGATCGTAGTAACCCGCAAGTCGCCGCTCACGGCCGCCGCCGAATGGTTGGTGAGGAACGCGAAGAACCTGGGCGTGAAGACTTTGGGCATTGAGGCGGAGCACCTGAGTGTAGCTGAGCGTTCCCGGTTGGCAAAGGCCTTGCCTCCTGGTCTGCGATTGCGCGAAGCGCCACCGCTGGTTGAGCAAGCCCGCGTGATCAAAGACGGGGAAGAAATCGAACGACTGCGCGCGGCTGTGCTCTTGGGCGCCAGCTTGTTCGATGTGATTCTGAAAGCCATTCGTCCGGGAGTAAAGGAGACCGAAGTCGCCGCCGAACTTGAATACGCGGCGCGTCGTGCCGGTGCGGACGGAATGTCGTTTGACACTATCATCGCGTCCGGACCCCGCTCGGCGCTTCCACATGGCCGGGCCTCAGAGGCCCCGATTCCAGCTAATGGGTTCGTGGTCTGCGACTTTGGTGTTATACTCGCGGGCTACTGTTCTGACATGACGCGAACCGTCCACGTCGGGCAGCCCAATGCGGATATGCGGCGCGTTTACGCGGCTGTACGCGATGCGCAGCAGGCCGCGATGGATACGGTCAGGGCGGGTGTAAGCACTAGCGAGGTTGATCAATCAGCCCGTAAAGTGCTGCGAAATAAAGGTTTAGCGAAGTATTTCACGCACTCGACGGGGCATGGAGTGGGTTTGGAAATCCACGAAGCTCCGCGCTTGGCGGCTGGACAGAAAGACGTCCTGCAAGCGGGAATGGTTATTACGATTGAGCCCGGAGCGTACATTCCCGGAGTCGGGGGCGTTCGCATCGAAGACATGGTAGTAGTTACGGACAACGGGTGCCAGATTCTGACGCCCACTGGAAAAGAACTGATAACCATTTGAAGTTATAACAATCTCCTGTGCCACTGGCTGCCCGGGGGAAGCAGGCGCAGTCCCACCGTCAACAATGAATCAAAAAGAGCTGAAGGAACTCATCGAGTTCTTAATCGAAAAGGACATTGCCGAGTTCGAGTTGGAACGCGGAGATGTCAAAGTGCGCATCAAGCGAGCCGGCGAGCACATGGTCTCGATTGCGGCGCCTCATTTCGCGGTGCATCCGGCGCCGGCTTCCGCGCCTGCCATCGGCACTGCCCCGATCCCAGCAACGCAAGCCCCTACGAAGGAGATCGCGCCTCCAGTAGAAGAGGGATTGCACTCGGTGCGGTCACCGATTGTGGGGACATTCTATGAGTCGCCGTCGCCTGGCTCACCGCCATTTGTGAAGGCCGGCGATACTGTCGAGGCGGGCCAGGTGTTGTGCATTGTGGAAGCCATGAAGTTGATGAACGAGATTGAATCAGACGTGGCCGGCGAAATTGTGAAGAAACTGGTCGCTAATGGCCAGCCCATCGAGTATGGGCAGGAACTGTTCGTGGTTCGGCGAAAGTAATCAGTTCGAGGGTCCTCCACAAGATTTCTGAATGTTCAATAAGATTCTGATTGCCAATCGCGGAGAAATCGCCCTGCGGGTGATCTGTGCCTGCAAGGAGTTGGGCATCCGCACGGTTGCCATCTACAGCGAAGCCGATCGCCATTCTCTGCATGTGCGTTTTGCCGATGAAGCCATTTGCATCGGGCCTCCGCAACTCGCGCAGAGTTACCTGAACATTCCTTCGGTGATCAGCGCGGCAGAAATCAGCAATGTGGACGCCATCCATCCCGGCTATGGGTTGCTGGCCGAGAATGCGAATTTCGCCGAGGTTGCGGAGACCAGCAACATCAAGTTCATCGGGCCGCCTCCGGACGTTACGCGCCTGATGGGCGAAAAGGAAAAGGCCCGGGCTGAGATGAAGAGGCATGGCGTGCCGATTCTGCCGGGTTCGGAAGGCATCCTGGCCAGCGATGGTGAGGCTTTGGAATGGGCGCGGCAGGTCGGATTTCCGGTCATCATCAAAGCTTCGGCGGGCGGCGGCGGGCGCGGTATGCGCATCGTGCGCAGCGAAGCGGAACTGCCGGCGCTGTTCAAAGCGGCGCAATCGGAGGCGGCCGCGGCCTTCGGCAACGGCGATCTCTACATGGAGAAGTTCATCGAGCGGCCGCGGCACATTGAGTTCCAGATTCTCGCGGACCAGTATGGCAACGTCGTCAGCCTGGGCGAACGGGAGTGCTCGATCCAGCGGCGACACCAGAAACTGTTGGAAGAGTCGCCCTCGACCCAGGTGACGCCGGAACTGCGGAAGAAGATCGGGGACATAATCGAGAAAACGCTTTCCGCCATCGGCTATGTGAATGCCGGCACCATCGAGTTCTTGATGGATGAGGACCACACACTGCATTTCATCGAGATGAACACCCGCATCCAGGTCGAACACCCGGTCACGGAGATGGTGACGGACGTCGATTTGGTAAAAAGCCAGATTCGGCTGGCCGCGGGAGAGCGCCTGGAAGCTGTGTTGAACGGGCCCATCGTGCATCGCGGACACGCGATCGAGTGCCGCATTAATGCTGAACATCCGGAGAAGTTCACGCCATCGGCGGGCAAGATTACGGCGTTCAATCCGCCAGGGGGAACGGGTGTGCGGATCGATACGGCGGCGTATGCGGAAGGGGTGATTCCGCCGTATTACGATTCGCTGATTGCCAAGCTTGTGGTGCGCGGAAAAGACCGCGACGAAGCTTGCTCGCGGATGGCGAGGGCGTTGGAAATGTTTATCGTCGAGGGAATTTTTACGACGATCCCTCTGCATCGCCGGATTCTGGCGGACCCTGATTTCAAAGCGGGGAAGTTCGATACTACATTTATTGAGCGGTTCCTGGCGAAGGGCGTGAAGCCTGGGCATCAGTAGACCATGACTGTAGTCCCCAAAACGATTGACGATCTGCCGCATTTCCATGTGTCGGCAATCAAGCAGAGCGAAACTCACAAGGCCGATTTCGAGCTCTCAGGTGCATTTGACCGGACCGCCGATGTGAGTGAAGGGCGATGTTCGCTGCTCCTGCCCGGGAAAGACGTCCTGATTGCCTTGAACGGAGACTTTAGATTCCTGGATTCAACGGCAGGAACCGGCCTTTTCCAAACTTCCGATGAATCTATACCCGAGGTTGTCGGTTTGGAGTTGGCGTACCTGGGCGCAAAGTGGGAACCTTACCATGTTTGGATGGTTGCCGAGCCTAGGTGGAAATGGAGCAAAACGTTGTTTCACGCAGCCGATGCGATCTCCAGAGTAGTGGAGGGAAACGGCGTCTCCGTCGTTGAGGGCGAGGAGATAAAGGAATGGATCGAGGTAAGGAGGAAAGAGAAGGCTTCTGGCCTGTCGAGATTTTATCCCGTGTTTCCAAGTGGGAAAACCAAGCTGCCGGCGATCGAGGCAGAAGGTCTGATCAAGGGCGGATGGGACCATGCACACTGCGAATTGTGCAACGAGCATGTCGACGCGGAGAAGTACGGATACGTCGATCTAGCCGAACACTGGGTTTGCGAGGCTTGTTACACGAAGTACGTCGTAAGCCATGACCTTTCTTTCCTCTAGCCATGACCCAATTACCCCGCCTCTACGCGATCCTCGACCCATCGAGTTTCCGGGAAAACCAAACTATATTTCGGGCAGCGGAGGAGCTGGCGGCTGCCGGCGTGAGCTTGATCCAATACCGCGACAAGACAGGTGATGCCCGCCAGATGCTGGAGCACGCCCGCGAACTGAAACTTCGGCTGGGGAATTCCGTCAAACTCATCATGAATGACCGCGCAGACTTGGCTCTGGTAGCGAGTTTTGACGGCGTGCATGTGGGGCAGGATGATTTATCGCCAGCAGGCGCGAGGCAGATCATCGGTGCCAAGCTCTGGTTGGGAGTCTCGACCCACAACGTCGAGCAGGTGAAACAAGCTGACCAGACTTCCGCCGACTACATCGCCGTAGGGCCGGTATTTGCCACTGGGAGCAAGGCCAATCCTGACCCGGTCATCGGACTGGAAGGAGTGCACAGGGCGCGCGAGTTGACCCGAAAATCTCTGGTAGCTATTGGTGGAATCACCCGAGCCAACTGCCGCTCTGTAATCGACGCTGGGGCCGACTCGGTGGCGGTGATATCTGACTTGATACGGGAGCCGGGAAAATCAGCAGAGGCATTCTTGCGCATCTTAGGATAAAGTAGCCGCCGGGAGGCGGACGCGGGTGTCCGCCTGACAGCCGGCGAGACGCTGGCGCTACAGTCGAAACCAACTTGGGCACCGAAATCAAAATTCCGTCGGCTAACAGCGTCAGCAGCGATTGGGACCTCCACACTCGTCAGGATAAAGAACTGGTCAAGGGTCTCGGCCTCACCAGTTCGACGATGCTGGTCATGGGGTCGATGATCGGCTCCGGCATATTTATTGTGTCGGCCGATATCGCACGCGAAGTAAACTCTCCGGCGCTACTGATCGGCGCCTGGCTGGTTACAGGATTCCTGACCATAGTCGGCGCTCTGAGCTATGGCGAACTAGCCGCCATGATGCCGAGAGCAGGTGGGCAATACGTTTACCTGCGAGAGGCACTGGGTCCACTGTGGGGGTTCCTTTACGGATGGACTCTGTTCCTGGTGATTCAGACCGGAACGATCGCGGCTGTTGGCGTGGCATTCGGCAAATTTCTTGGCGTCTTCTTCCCCTCGATATCTTCCTCGAATTGGCTTGTGCATTTCTGGAAAGTCCCTCCCATTCACATCGGTCCCATGACCTTGGGCAATATGGACGTGGGGCTGAGCACGCAGAATTTGACCGCGATCCTTTTGGTCATCGTGCTCTCGGTGATCAACATCTTCGGCATCAAGACCGGCGCCATCATCCAGAACATATTTACCGCGGCCAAGGTCTCCGCGCTGTTTGGCTTGGTGCTGCTCGGGATTTTCCTGGGGCGGAATGCGCAAGCCCTGGCAGCGAATTTTCAGGGAAACTTCTGGAAGAACGCCAGCCTGGGCGCGATGCATGACATTGGCGGCGGAGTGCTGGTCAGCACGCTGACCGTGTTGGCCGTCGCCCAAGTGGGTTCTCTATTTTCGGCCGACGCCTGGAATAACGTGACTTTCACGGCAGCGGAAGTGAAGAACCCAAGCCGCAATCTGCCGCTTTCGCTGGCCATGGGCACGGGAGTGGTGATCGCACTCTACATCGGCTGCAACTTCATTTATCTCAACGTGCTGCCGATGGATGGGATCCGCAACGGTGCAACAATTTTGGAGCGCGGCATCAAGTACGCTACCGAGGATCGTGTGGCCACTGCGGTCATGACCCAGATGTTCGGAAGCGTGGGCGGTCTGTTGATGGCAGTTGCCATTATGCTTTCGGGCTTCGGGTGCAATAACGGCCTGATTCTGGCGGGGGCGCGGGTTTATTACGCCATGGCCAAGGACGGACTCTTCTTTCGCAGTGTGGCCAAGCTGAATCCGACCTACAAGACGCCGGCGGTTTCATTGATGGTGCAAATGGTCTGGACCTGTGTACTGTGCGTTTCGGGAAGCTACGGACAACTGCTCGACTACATCATCTTTGCCGTGCTGGTGTTTTACATACTGACCATCATCGGGCTATTCGTGCTGCGCCGCACTCATCCCGACGCAGAGCGGCCGTATCGCGCGATTGGGTATCCTGTACTGCCCGCGATTTATATTGTGATGGCATTGTTCATTGATGTCGTACTATTACGCTACAAACCGCAGTTCACGTGGCCGGGGTTGATTATCGTATTGCTGGGAATCCCGGTGTACTTTGCGTGGTCACGGGCTTCGCGTCAGGCAAGCGCAAGCGTGTCAACTTAAGCTGAGGAGAAACCAAAGGGATGGCAAACCTGCTGGCTACAAAGCCGCTGCACTTGCTGATGGAGGAGACCCGGGAAACGGGCGATCACAGTCTGAAGCGCACTCTGGGCGTATTTCAACTGACCGCGCTGGGAGTGGGCGCCATTATCGGCGCGGGAATCTTCGTGATGGTCGGGTTGGGAGCGCACTACGCCGGTCCGGGACTCACTCTTTCGTTCGTTTTGTCCGGGCTAGGATGCGCCTTTGCGGGCCTGTGTTACGCCGAGTTTGCGGCGATGATTCCGCTGGCGGGCAGCGCTTACACTTATGCCTATGCCACGCTCGGTGAATTACTGGCGTGGATCATTGGGTGGGACCTGACGCTCGAATACGCGATGGGCGCCAGCACTGTGTCTTCGGGTTGGTCAAATCACTTCATCGAGTTGCTGAATATCTTCCACGTCAAGATGCCCTTATGGCTGGCTTATGATCACTGGACGGCCCTAAAGACCGCGGAGACAGTTATCGCGCGGCAGATGGCGTCGGCCTCGGACTCCGCCCTGGTTCCAGGCACGCAGTCGTACCTCGATAAAGTATCGGCGATCATAAGCGCGCAATCTCCCGAGTTGTTGCAGCGGGCACATGATTTCATGGGCGCACCGCATTTGTTCGGCTGGGAAATAGGATTTAACCTGCCTGCTTTTATCATCGCCCTGGTGATCACCGCCGTTCTGGTGGTCGGAATCAAAGAGAGCGCTGAGTTCAATACTGGGATCGTGGTCATTAAGGTTTCGGTCGTGCTTTTTGTGATTGCGTTGGGTGCTCGCTACGTCAATAGCAGCAATTGGGGTATGGACTGGAGTTCATTTGCACCGCATGGTTTCGCGGGAATCGGCGCCGGCGCAGCCTACATATTCTTCGCCTACATCGGCTTCGATGCAGTCTCAACCACGGCCCAGGAAGCCAAAAATCCGCAACGGGATTTGCCCATTGGCATGATCGCTTCTCTGGCCATCTGCACAGTCTTATACATTGCCGTGGCGGGCGTGCTGACCGGGATGGTGCATTGGCAGCAGATCAACATCGAGGCGCCAGTCGCACGCGCGTTTCTAGATCGGGGTCTGACCACTGCATCCCACATCATCACTTTGGGCGCCTTGGCCGGGCTGACGAGCGTGATGCTGGTGATGCTCCTGGGTCAGACGCGCGTGCTCTATGCCATGGCCAACGATGGGTTGCTGCCGAAGAAATTCTTTGCCGACGTGCATCCCAAGTTCCGTACTCCCTGGAAGAACACGATACTGGTGGGCCTGTTAGCGGCGATTGTAGGCAGCGTGACTCCCATCGACCAACTGGGAAAAATGGTGAACATTGGGACCTTGCTGGCTTTTGTGATTGTGTCGATTGCCGTGGTGGTGTTGCGGCATACGAATCCCGACCAGCCGCGGCCGTTCCGCACTCCTTGGGTGCCCTTGATTCCAATCCTCGGAGTGATCGCGAACGGCTACATGATGATCAAGTTGGGAGAGTGGAACTGGATTCGGCTGATCGGCTGGTTGGCGATCGGCCTGGTGGTGTACTTCACTTACAGCGTGAAACACAGCAACGTGCAAGCTCTCGAGGCCGCCAAAAGTGGCCGGGGGAATTGAGAATGAAGGAATAGTTCGGGCAGGTGATTTCAACAAGGCCTTCCGCATACGCGGAGGGCCGTTTTGTTTTATAGTCGGTCGTAGACTGCCTCATGAAAATCGTAACTGCCGCCGAGATGCATGAAACCGATCGCTTGACCAGTGAGCGCTTCGGGGTAGCTTCGCACGACTTGATGGAAAAGGCCGGAACTGCGGTCGCTGACTTTGTGCTGTCGCGATATCCCTTGGCTAATCGCATCGGTGTGATCTGCGGCAAAGGCAACAATGGCGGCGATGGATTTGTAACCGCACGCAAACTGCATGAGGCTGGCAAGGCAGTGCGAGTTGTGTTGCTTGCAGAGGCCAAGGAGTTGCGCGGCGATGCCGCCCAGATGTTTGCCAAACTCCCACTTACCGCAGTTCTGGCAAGGTCGTCTGCTGAGCTGAAGCAAGAAGCCGCACACACCGTCTTCGATTCCGATCTTCTGATCGAGGCCATCCTGGGAACCGGGTTTCGTCCCCCAGTAAGCGGACTTTACGCGGAAGCCATTGCCGCGTTAAATGCCAGCCCGGCCATTGTGGTTGCAGTCGATATTCCTTCCGGCGCCGACGCCGACGTAATGGGCGGGCAGGTTGGCAGCGTGGCACGTGCCGACGCCATCGTTACTTTCACCGCGCCGCGTCCGGCTCATGTTTTCGGTGGTTTGACGCAAGGAACGACTTCGATTTCGCCGATCGGTTCGCCCGAGGACGCTGTTATTTCTTCTTTGCGATTGAATCTGGTTACGCCCGGTGAAATTGCGCCTCTGATTGGCCCGCGACCGGCGGCTTCAAACAAGGGTAATTTCGGCCACGTGCTGGTTGTCGGTGGCTCATTGGGAAAAGCTGGGGCTGCCGCAATGGCGGGCATGGCGATATTGCGCAGCGGAGCGGGACTTTCGACGGTGGCGGTTCCGAAGTCGATTCTGTCGACGGTCGCGGGATTTCACCCTGAGCTGATGACTGAGCCGTTGGCAGAGACCAAAGCTGGAAGCATTTCTCTGCGCGCGCTTCGTAGTTTTGATAAGTTGGCAGAAGGTAAAACTGTGCTGGCCGTCGGTCCGGGAATCTCTCGCGTTCTGGAGACGTCAAAGCTGGTGCGTGCCTTGGTCAAGAAGCAGAACCTTCCTGTCATTCTCGATGCCGACGGCCTGAACGCTTTCGCAGGCCATCCCACGGAGTTAAATGGAAAAGGCAGATCACTGGTGATCACGCCCCACCCCGGTGAGATGGCACGGCTGCTGGGTTCGACGGTCGCTGCAGTACAACGCGATCGTATCAACGTAGCTCGCAAATTCGCGAAAGACCATCAGGTTATTGTGGTGTTGAAGGGTCATCGAACTCTGATCGCCGACCCTAGCGGAAACGTCTGGGTGAATACAACGGGAAATCCGGGCATGGCGACCGGCGGAACGGGGGACATCCTGACTGGGATGACAGCGGGAATGGTGGCACAAAATCCCAAGCGCATACTGGAGGCCGTGATCGCCGCCGTCTATCTCCATGGGCTGGCGGGCGATGTGGCGCGGGAACAAATGGGAGAGCATTCGCTGGTTGCCACGGATCTGCTGCAAGCGCTGCCTGAGGCTTTTCGGCGTGTGCAGCAGGCCACGGAGAATGGGTCCGTGGAGTTTATTGGTTAGTTAACCCCCTGTACCTTCGGACATTTCCCGGTCGGCGGATGGTGCTGCGTCTTTGTTTTTGGGCGTTCAGTCCGACAGGCCTTATGTAATCTCGCGGAGGTTAGGGCTGCGTGTCATATTGGAATCGCTATGACCCATTTTCCCCAACCGCATCCGCAGCAGCGTGCAACTCGAGTCAAAATGGAGGCCACTGCCTCTGCCCTGGTGAAGCTGGAAGACGGACAGCGCGCCAAGGCCAGAATTCAGACCGTTTCCGTGACCGGTGGACTGCTCCGCTTGGCACGAGCCTTGGAGGAGGGCGATTTTGTGGAAGTCGCTTTCCAGACGCAATCGGGCCCGGTTCACGGGATGGCGGAAATGCTGCATCCCCGGCGGATCTCAGCCGACGGAATCCTGCAACCATTCCGCTTTGTCGCGCTCGACGACGATGACCACAAGACATTAAGCTTTGCTGTAACCTCGACCACAGAACGGAATTTCCTGCTTGGCCCCAATCGGTTCTCAAGTCGAAAAGTGTAGCCCCTCCCCGTGAGTGTTGATGAACTCTCGCTATACTGATCTCGCGATGGATCAGCGGGAGTTCATCACGCATTCGCCGGAAGAGACGATTGCATTGGGGCGTACGCTCGTGACACTGCTTACGCCTCCCAAGATTGTGTTGCTGCGCGGTGACCTGGGTGCCGGCAAGACCACGCTGGTGAAGGGAATTGCGGCCGGGTTCAGGGCGGCATCAGAAGATGACGTTACCAGTCCGACGTTTACTCTGGTGCACGAATATCGCGGGCAGGACGCGAATCTTTATCACATTGATTTGTATCGCGTGGATACACCGCGCCAGCTTGAGACTTTGGGGTTGGATGACTTGATCTCGGAAAACAGCGTTCTGCTGATCGAGTGGGGAGAAAAATTCCCGCGATTTGTTCGGGAGCGGGATGTAGAGGTTGCGTTGGAGCGAGTCGGCGAGAACGCAAGAAAAATCACAGTGAGTTCCTAGCCAGGCGTTCCTCTGCGAACTTAGCGAAGCCTTTGCGTGCTTTGCGTTCAAGAGCTTTTAACCGCCAAGATCGCAAAGTAAGCGCGAAGATCGCAAAGAAAAGCAAGCCCTCGGACCGTCGTGATCACGGTCGGCTCGTCCAACGCGGTTACCGAAGAGACTTTGACGCAGGAGGGAAGCCGCAGTAGTCTAAAGTGCGCCTCAAGCGTGTTCGATTTTTGCAAAGGCTCCGCGTAGCGGGGCCTTTTGCTTTGATGGAAGGGCGTTCATTGTCCGCCACTGGCCCCCATTTTTGTGAGTCTAGCGGGCATAGGACAGTTTGTTCTTAGCCGCTCCGGCGAGCGGCTGGATTTCGCTTCCTGATTTGCCGAATCGCAGCCTTCGCTTCCTTCGCAATCGACCACCAGCCTGGGAGAATGGCCTTGTCCTCCTGCAAGATCTCGGTCAGGGCTGGGATCGCCTTGCGATTTCCCATTTGCCCTAAGGCGAAGACGGACCAGAATCGAACCTCAGGGGAGGGATCTTCGAGCTCCTTCAGCAAAGTGGAGAGGGCCAATCGACCTGTTTGGAACATGAAAAGATAGCCTAGCGCCTCGGCGGCCTGCCCTCGCAACCTCGGAGATGCTCTTCGGTTCCTGACGACGTGAATCAGCGGTTTCACCGCCCTACGATCATGAAAGAAGCCCAATGTATATGCGGCAGCGACACGCTTTTCACAATCCCTCGAACTACGCAAGTCGCGGATGAGCCTTGGAACCGCGGTGGCATCATCGGCCTGAATGAGTGATTGCGACTGATCCCAAATCCTGGCCTTCCTCCGAGTCTGCGATTGCTTGGTCACTAGAACCCCATGATGTTATAACCGCAGTCCACATAAATCACCTCGCCGGTGATTCCGGAACTGGCGTCGGAAGCCAGAAACACTCCGGTAGCGCCGACTTCATTCACATCCACATTGCGACCTAAGGGCGCGCGCTCGGCGTGAGATTTCTGCATATCGCTGAAGCCGGCGATACCGCGCGCGGCCAAAGTCTTGATTGGGCCGGCGGAGATGGCATTCACGCGGATGTTCTTCTTACCGAGTTCAAAGGCTAAATAGCGTACGGTGCATTCCAAGCCAGCTTTGGCTACGGCCATCACGTTGTAACGGGGCACGACTTTTTCCGAGGCGTAGTAGGTCATAGTCATGATCGATCCGCCATCGGCCATGAGCGGCGCGGCGGCGCGGGAGACTGCGATGAGCGAATAGACGCTGACATCGAGCGCTACGCGGAAACCCTCGCGAGTAGTGTTGACGAAGTCTCCCTTGAGTTCGTCAGCCGGAGCGAACGCGACACTGTGGACTAGCGTGTGCAGTTTACCGTAGCGCTCTTTGAGCTTCGCGAACAGGCGCTCGATCGCGGCGTCGTCGGAGACATCACACATGAAGGCTTCGGCGCCGGGCAGGGACATAATCAGGTCTTTCGCTTCCAGCTCCAGCCGTTCGTTCTGGTAAGTGATGGCCAGCTTGGCGCCGGCGGCGTGCAGGCCCTGAGCGATCGACCAGGCAATGCTGCGCTTGTTTGCGACTCCGAAGACGACGGCGTTGCGGCCTGCAAGATCGAATGACATTGGGATCTCCCGAAAATAGAAACTGTAAGAATAGCAGTCCCCAGTAAGGCTTTACCACAGAGTCACAGAGGAAGGCCGTAGGTCCTTACTTCAAGGTATTGATGTGCTCTGTGTCTCGGCGGCTCTGTGGTGGGTTTTCGCCTTCCAACGCGGTGACATCACCAGCCGGTACCGTAGCTTTCACTGGCCAGATGGCGCTGACCATCCCGACGGCATAGACCATCCCGATGATGGAAAACCCGGCAAAGAGGTTCGCTTGCGCGACTGCTCCGACCAGCAGAGCCAGCACGATCTGCAATGACGTACCGACGAAGTAAAAAGTGTTCTGTACTCGTCCCATGAAGTGTGGCGGCACTTGCTCCATGAGGCTGGTGTTCATGGCAATGCTGTTGATGCCGCGGGCCCACCCCATGACTCCATAGACGAGGACCGCCAAGGCCAGCACTGGGGCGAACGGAGCACATGTCATGCATATCGCAAGTAGCCCCATGGAAACCGCGACTGACCGCCGTGATCCCAGTGCGGCGATGATCTGCGGAGCGATCAACGCGCTCAGAAATGCTCCTGTACCCCACCCGCCATTGAACCAGCCATAGCCGACCGCGCCGGCGTGAAAGACCTGGTCACTGAGCGGAGCTGTGACTACCACGGCAGTCATCATTGCGCCCAGGAAGAGCGCCCAAGTGAGTCCCAGCAACGTCAGGTTGGGCCGGACGCGAAGAAACTGCAAGCCTTCGCGAAGCTCGCGTATAAAGCGATCGAGCGCGGATTCGACAGCCACCAAATCGGCGTGCAACTCAGCTGGGCGCGGGACCACGTGGCGTCCCTTGCGCACACCGAAGTAGCAGAGAAACGAGACGACGTAAGTGGAGCAATCGATCAGCAAGACTCCGCCCAGCCCGATGTGGTTGTAAACGAATCCGACGATGGCGCCGGCGATCAGCCAGCCTCCCTGAATTCCCGCCAACAGGAAAGTATTGGCGTGCACAAACTCTTCGCCGGGGGTCAGTTCTTGAATCAGCGCCGTGATCGTGGGCCAAAACATCCAGAAACCAGCGGCCACAAGTGTGTTCATCAGATAGAGCTGCCACAAATGCACGCGATGCTGGAATGCGAGAATCGCAACCATGAGAATGATCAACCCACGGAGGGCATCGAGCCACATTACCAGTCGCCGCCGGTCTTCCCGGTCGATGAGGACGCCGGTGAAGGGCAGCATCAACATGGCGGGAATCGTCTGTAGGACAGCGAAGGTTCCCAGCGCGACTTCAGAATGTGTAGCTTGCAGGATGTACCAAGCCACGGCAGCGGCGTTCATGCCGCTGCCCAGCATGGAAATAACGTTGGCGCCGAAGACGAAACGCAGCGCCTTCTTCTGGAAAATAGACCACACAGTTTAATTTAAATGATTGCCGGAAAGTGGGCCAGAGGCGGTTCGTACAAAACGATGCTTGCAAGCGTTTGCAATCGGAGCTACGATTCCGGCGCGAAGCTTGGAGGTGGCTATGAAACGCGCTAAATGGTGCGCATTGGAAGTAGTTTTCTTACAAGCATTCTGTCTTTTCGGATCCGCGCAGGTCGACAAGATCGTGATCCCGGCAGGAACGCCGGAGGATCAGGCGTTGACGGCGATCACCAATGAGCAGGACGCGCAGAAGCGGCTCGCGATGTACCAGGATTTCGTGCAGAAGTTCGCGGCGAACCCCGCAGCTGTGGCTTATGGCGACTGGCAGATTTCGCAGGCCTATCAAGCGACTGGGGATTTGCAGAAGGCGATGGATTTCGGAGAAAAGGCGCTGGCGGGCTCGCCGCATAACCTTGACATCATCGTCTTGCAGGCCAGCATCGCGCAGCAAATGAAAAATAACGCCAAGGTAATGCAATACGCCGTTCTGGGAGGCGAGGTCTTCAACTCGATTGCCAAGCAGCCCAAGCCCGAGGGCGTGACCGACCAGGAGTTCGCCACCCAAATCGACGAAGAGAAAAAAGCGTCCCAAAGTTCCTACGAATTTCTGGAAGCCACGGCTTTCAATTCGATTGCTGAGGAAAGCAACGCCAAGAATCGCATGGCCGACATCGAGCGCTTTACACCGGCGTTTCCGAACTCTCGTTTTCAGGAATCGATTGACACCTACGCGATGATGTCGTTGTCTGAATTGAAAGACACGGCGCGGGCGATTGCTTACGGTGAGAAAATCCTGACGACGAATCCCAACAGTTTGTCGACTCTATTGCTCCTGGCCAACACCTATTCCGAGGATCCCAGGCCGGGCAGTGTCGCCAAGGCAGCTACTTACGCCCAGAAGGCAATCGACGTGGCCAAAGCCGACGCCCCGGACGCTGACCGTTCTCGCAAGGTATCGGCCGGCGTGGCCTATTCCACGCTGGGCTATGCCCTCATGAAGCAGGACAAGACGGCCGCGTCAATTCCAGCTCTGAAGTCTGCGGTTTCTCTGCTGAAGGGCCAGGACGAACAGTCGTATGCGGTGGCGGGCTACCGGCTGGGATATGCGTATGCAAAACTAAGCAAGGTCAGCGAGGCACGAGAGGTGTTAACGGAAGTCGTCAAGATTGCCGGCCCCGTACAACAACCGGCGAAAGATCTCCTGCTGAAGGTGAATGTTGCGCGGGCCAAGGGCAATTAGGATCGCATCTGGAGGTTACGCCTCAGCGCGAGTGGTCATGCGTCCTCGGAGGTGGAGTTATTTCGCCGAGGCATCTCTCGCGTTGGTTAGCTCCGTCCGATTATTCTTTACGTCGTAGATCTTAACAATCGAATCCGTCATCACAGCTAGCGACGCCCCATCTGGCGACAGAGCAAAGTGGTAGCTCGATTTCGGAATGGGATCAACGTTCACCCTCAAAACACTACGCCGTTGCTCAAGGTCATAGACGACCACCGCAGTGGCTGAACGACGAATGGCAGTATCGAAGGCCCCACCCTTGGTCCGCATTAGAGACACGGCGGCCATCCTGCCATTTCGGGATGCGGCGATCTCGCTTTCCAGGTGTTCCCCTTTGGGTATTTTCTCCGTCATCAGAATTTGGCCGCTCGTTGAAATCAAGCCCAACGTGCCGCAAGGCCCCGTAATCAGCGTCTCGTCATTGACGAAGGTTGGTTCAGTTACACAGCTTCCGGACTCATCATAGAGAATGTGCCAAGGCCCCCCAACACTCTTGATGACGACCCGCTGAGGATATTGCACGGGCCTCTTGGCGATGGCCTGATTTGAAACGGAGAACCATCCACCAAGTAGCTGCTCATCCCAGGCAGCAAGTTGGTTGAAGGTATTCATGTCCAAAACCTGAATGCGGCTCTTTCCATCGCCCTCATCGTCGAGCCAGAGGACCTTGCCACTGGGTGAAGCCGCCACATGCCAACTTTCGAAGCGCCGACCGGTCGCTTCGAGTGAAAGCTCTTTAACAAGCGAGAAATCTGGGGAATATAGTTGCAAGGACTCTGCCGCACGGACAACGAATTTTCCCTCGGAAGTTGGCATTAGCCAAGACTGAAACTCCCGTGTGGGCCAATCCTTCGTAGAAGCGACCTTCCGGCCAGACAGGTCCCCGAAAACAGCGCGAAGCCGAAAGGGGCTTCCCTGCTTCGCATCCTTCCGATTGGAAAATTCCGTAATGTCATCCTTTGCAACGAAGTAAGCAACAACTGTCCTGCCGTCAATGAACGAGACGCCCTCGCTTGATGACTTCAGGGTGAAATGCGTGTCTCGCCACGACTTGGCGCTTCGATATCCCGTGGGGGCAAGATCGAAGCTCCATTGTGGTATGTTGGCCTCCCGTCGAGTCTGAGCTGACAATGAGGGGTTAAGTAGAGTCATGCACAGCGAGGTTGCGAACACCCGGAGGACATATCTTCGCAACGTCATCAGGGTGTTCCTCCCACTTATGTTGGGCTATCCGAAAACACATTACTGAGATCGACGATAGTGCAATACCCCATCGCTAAAGGGATTCGCTGAGTCCGTGTGGATGCCGAAGCCTATAGAACGTGATGCAGCCTATCCATGATTATCCCTCGTCGATCATCCACGACCCCTTTAGGTTCAGCTTCATTTGCTAGATCTCTCAGTGTTTCACCAAATCTGCTGAGAGCATTCGGGCTTTGTTCGCGAGCGTGTACGCCCGTTGCAGGTCTCCGTTCTTGGTTGCATCCTCAGAGTCCTCCACATACCTCTTGACCTGATGCACCGTGTCTTGTTGAGCGGCATTGAGCGGGCGGCTGGCGAGGATCTTTAGATTTTCGTCCGTCTTTCCGAGTAGCCAGGTCGTTCTGCCGCGTTGCTGCTGGGCTTGCTGTGGGCTCATGTCGGGAGAAATGGCCGACGAGGTATCACTAGCCCCGCCATCGCGTACAACCTTCCTGGTTGGTCCAGATGCCGGAACCGCAGGCGCGGTTTGGCTTCCTTTACCCTTCTTGCTCTTGCTGGCTGGTTTGCAGTCTGGTTGGGGAGCTGACTGCCCAGGCGAAAGGGCAGGGCAGGGATTCGAAGCGGCGGGCGCCGGGGATATTGGGGCGGCAGGCGCTGGTGTCGCGTTCGGCTGCGACGCTTGCTCGGCTGGAACAGTTTGTGCGAATGCGACATTCGACACCAGGCCCGCGGCTCTAGATGTTAGCAACCATGCGATCATTAAGACGACTTTTGCCGAACCCATTTCGCTATCCAATGTCATCACGAAACGGCACGTGGACGAAGTTTATCTCCGGCCACCGCTTGCGCCTCGCCGTTGATCTCAGTGTGTGTTTCGTTCAGCGGCAGGGTCAGGCGGAACGTTGTTCCGTGTCCCTCAACGGATACGAAGTCCACCGAGCCATAGTGCCACTGCATGACCTGGTAGGTCTGCGCCAGACCGATCCCGCTGCCACCTTGTTTGGTGGTGAAATACAGCTCGAAAATCTTTTCCTGAATTTCCGGAGGAATGCCGCTGCCCTCGTCTCGTATCTCAGTGACCACCTGATCTTCCTCGCGGCGGGCCGAGATGGTTAGAGTGCCGCCCTGGGGCATGGCTTGCACCCCGTTGAGTACAACGTTAAGGATTGCCTGCTTCATGAAATCCAAGTCCACGTTGACGCCCAACGGAGCGGGGGCCAGATCGCGGACGATGGTGACGCCGTGCTGTTCGGCGTCGGGAGTAGCCAGCATCAGTACGTCCTCCAACACTCGCTTCAGATCAATCTCTTCGATACGCAGGTCCCGTGGCCGGGTGAAGTCCACCAAAATCTGCACTACCCGGTCAAGGCGGTGAATTTCGTTTCCGATGACGTCCATGTGGCGGCGGGTGTCAGGATCAACCTGTTGAAGTTTGTTCTGCAAAAGTTGCAGGTGCAGTACGATGGCGTTGATGGGATTCTTTACTTCATGGGCCACCCCGCGAGTAAGCCGGCCACTGGCTGACATGCGGCGCGACATTTCGATTTCATCTCCGATTTGCCGGACCGACTCGGCGTCACGCAGGGTCAGCAGCGCACCGATCGGGGTGCCGCGTTCGTGGATGAAGTCGAGCGAGATCTGAACCCGCTTCCCGTTGGGTGATTCCAGTTCTTCTTGGGCGATCGGGCGCTGTAGTCGAAACCCGTCCAATATTAGTCCGCTTAGTCCTGAGCCGGGAGTGAAAATCTCCGGAGCCGTGCGGCCCAACAGCTCTCGCCGTGGCCGTCCCAGAAATCGTTCAACGGAGGCGCTGACCAGCACCACCCGCGAATCCCGGGTGAACAGCATCAAGCCGTCCTGCAGGTTGGCCATAATCTGGTCAACGTTGTCTTTCAGAGCGGAGAAGATTTCCTTGGCGTCGCGCATTTGTCGTCCGAGGTGGGCGATCTTCAGCGTGACCAGACCATATTCGTCACTGCCCGGCTCCTCATCAGGAATGGGCTCTTCGTTGCCCTCGGTAACGCTGTCGAGGCTGCGGCTGATCTTCTCCAAGGGGCCGAGGGCAAGGTTGGAGAGGCCAGCCGCTAGTATTAGCGACGAGAGGATGGCGATTGCAGAAAGAAGGAGCGCATGGCCCACCCGCGATGTTAATTCGCCTTCCAGGTATACCGTGGAGACGCCCACCCGCACACTGCCGAACGGAGCACCATTTAGCAGCAAAGGCAATTGCACTTCGTAAACCGTGGGGAGATGGTAGCGGCTACGAAGGGGATGGTACAGCCTCCGGAATTGATCCTGGAAGCGAGCCTCCTGCAAGAGTTGAAAATAGGGCCGCTGGTTAACTGGTTTATCGATCAATTTGGGATCGGAGTGCAAAATGGCATTGTCGTTAGCGTCCACTATGGCAGCGTCGTTGATTGTCGGCCAATTGCCTTCTATGGATTCCAGCAATGTATTGAGGTCGCGGTCCTCGGAAAGATATTCAGCGATGGCGCCGCTTACCGCTTTTGGGTTGTTGGTATCGACTTTCGTGCTTGTCAGGTCCGGGATTGCGTAGTTGGCCAGGAATGCTATTTGCGAGGCCAGGTGGTCGGCGGTGTCGCGAGTATTAAGAATTTCCTGATGCAGGATCTGTGAGATGTAGATGTAGGAGGAGCAAGCCACTACCACGGTCACCATAAAGGTGACAGCCACCACGAGCTGGGTTTTTCGACGCATACATCACACGGATTGTGGTCTGGCCCTCTAGACCGGCAAGTCGTCCTTATCGGCCACCGCGCTGCCATACTCCTTTAGCTTATTATGCAAGGTTTTCAGGCTAATGCCGAGAATCTCTGCGGCCCGGGTCTTATTGTTGCTGGTGGACTCCAGGGTCTTCAGGATCAGCAACTTCTCAGCTTCTTCCACGGTCGTGCCGACGACCAGACGCACAGCATCTGAATCATCCGCGGAGTTACGAAGTGTGGTCTGACCGAAGCCAGGTGGCAGGTGTTTGGTCTCAATCACAGCACCGTCGCAGACGATCACGGCGCGCTCCAGGGCGTTCCGCAACTCGCGCACATTTCCAGGCCAGGAGTAATGCTGGAACGAGGTCAAAACCGCGTCACTGACAGCTTTCACCGCGCGTCCGTGCTTGGCGTTCATATCTTTCAACAGACTTTCCACTAGCGCGGGAAGGTCATCCTTGTGGTCACGCAACGCCGGCATATGTAGGTTGAACACATTCAGCCGATAGTAAAGGTCGTTGCGCAGTTCCCCGCGAGCAACCGCTTCTTCCGGCACCTTGTTAGTGGCAGCCAGGACGCGAACATCAACCGTAGTCTCCACCTTGCTGCCCAAACGCCGCAGCTTATGGTCTTCCAGCACTCGCAGGAGTTTGGCCTGGGTAGCGACTGGCATTTCGCCGATTTCGTCGAGCAGTAAGGTCCCACCCTCTGCCAGTTCGAAGCAACCGGTGCGGCGCTCCAGTGCGCCGGTGAACGCACCCTTTTCATGCCCGAAGATTTCGCTCTCAATCAGAGTCTCGGGAATGGCGGCACAGTTGATGGCGACGAAGGCTTTGGTGCGGCGAGGGCTCAGGTCGTGGATGGTGCGCGCCACCAGTTCCTTGCCGGTGCCGCTGGCTCCAGTGATCAGCACCGATGCGGTGCTGGGGGCGACCAGTTCCGTCAAGCGGAAGATTTCCTGCATTTTCTTGGATGATCCAACGAGTTGGCCGAGAGCTCCTTTGTCGCGTAACGCCCGTCTGGTTATCTCCAGTTCGTTGCGGGTGCCAAGCAGCCTGGTCGCGTTCTCCAAGATGGAGCGGAGGCGGGCGGTATCGATAGGCTTCTCGATATAGTCGTAAACACCCAAGCGCCCGGCGTGAAAGGCGCTATCGATCGTCTTCTGCGCTGTGACTACCACCACAGCGATGTTCTGGGAGAGTTCTGCGATGCGCTCCACCAGTTCCAACCCGCCCATGCGAGGCATCTTAAGGTCGGTTACCACGATGGCAGGCGACCAACGGGTGACTTTCTCCAGACCCTCCACTCCGTCGCGTGCGGTCTCGGCGCTGTATCCCCAATCCGAGACCACCTCGGCCAAGCCGGTGCGCTCGTTTTCCTCGTCTTCGACAATTAGTACTTTTTCAGCGTTCATATGCGCACATTCATTATTGGGGCTGGGTGTCATGTCCTGCAAGCGTCCTTGTGTCGGTGAGCTGAATGCGAAGCTTGCGAAGGTATCAATATGAGACTATAACGCGATTTCAAGTGGACGAAATCGTAGTGTCGAGTTATGATGTCGTCTCCATATTTATTTGAATGTTCTGTAATCTCCGGGATCGTTCCCGGCGATCTGGCATCTTAAGAGTTCCACGTGCGGAGCCCCAAATTATCACTTCGTAATGTATGCACGCGGAAGACGAACTTGTCGGCCGGAGGGAGTTTGAGGGCTCGGCGGACACTGATCAACGGAAATTTCGTGCTTAAATCTCAATTGAAAAGGATGACGAGAATGCGTACTCCCCTTGTTTTAGCGGGATTGTTTTTACTTATTGGCGGTGCCGCCCTGGCGCAGGACGGGACTTTTCCAAAGGTCGAATTGGCGCCGACGTTTATGTACGTCCATACCCCTATCGCAGGTCAGGACTTCAACTGTGTTGGCGGCTCGGGTGCGCTTGCCTATAACTTTACTTCCAAGATCGGCATTGCGGCCGATTTGGGTGGTTGCGATTATCTCAATAACACGGTCGCCGGCAACAAGATTAACGGAAATGTGTTTACCTTTTTGTTCGGGCCGCGATTTACCTTCCGAAACCACACCCGTTTCACGCCCTTCTTAGACGTCAACTTCGGCGGGGCACGGCTCTCGCTCGACAATAACACCACTGACAGCTCGTTTACGAAGACCGCTTTTGCTTTGACAGCGGGTGGCGGTTTTGACATCAAACTGACCAAGAGATTTTCACTGCGTGCAATCCAGGCGGATTATCTGTACACCCGCTTTAATGGTGACTGTCCGGTCGCCACTTGCACCAACACCAACAACTACCAGAACAACCTTCGGCTGGAGAGCGGAATCGTCATCGGCTGGGGAGGTGCCGCCCCTGTGGCCCCCACAGCTAATTGCTCGGTGCAGCCGAGTGAAGTGATGGTGGGAGAGCCGGTTACAGCGACCGCAACTGGTGGTAATTTCAATCCCAAGCACACCCTGACGTACACCTGGGATAGCAACGGCGGAAAAGCCGCGGGGAAGGGTAACACCGCCAGCATCGACACCAACGGGGTTGCGGGGGGCAGCTACGTTGTCACTGCCCACATTTCCGATCCCAAGATGAAAAAGGGTGGAACCGTAAGTTGCTCGGCAAACTACACCGTTAAAGAACCGCCAAAGAACCCGCCCACGATGTCGTGCTCGGCGAGTCCATCAACCTTGCAGGCGGGCGGGACCTCGACCATCACTTGCAGTTGCACCAGCCCGGATAATGTTCCGGTCAGCGTGAGCAACTGGACCGCGAGCGGAGGCAGCATTTCCGGCAGCGGATCAACTGCATCGCTCAACACCGCAGGCGCATCGGCAGGCTCGATTACCGTGACGGCTACTTGCACGGATTCGCGCGGCCTCAATACCCAGGCTTCGACACAGGCGAATGTGGAGAACGCTCCAGCGCCAGCGCCGCCACAAGCTCAGAAGTTGAGCCAGTGCGACTTCCCCAACAAGGTGAAGCCGTGGCGCGTAGACAACACCTGCAAGGCCATCCTGGATGATGTGGCCAAGAACCTGCAGCAGAACGCAGATGCCCGGGTCGTCATCGTCGGGAACGCTGATGCGGGAGAGAAACGCCCGAATCTGGCAGCAGAACGTGCCGTCAATTCAAAGGCCTATCTCACCAGCGGCGAGTCGCAGTTGGGAATTGATCCCAGCCGCGTCGAGACGCGTACCGGTAGCGCTGGCACCATGACGGCCGAATACTGGATCGTTCCGGCTGGTGGAACCTACTCCGGTGAAGGCACACAAGCCGTGGATGAATCGCAAGTAAAGGCAGTGCCGGATCATCCCGCGAAGAAGAAGGCAAAAGCGAAGATGCAAGCGCAGCCGCAGTAGTTGCGGCTTGCTGCTGAGCTAGTTACGCTAACCGGTCGGGCCGTAGGGCTCGACCGGTTTTTTATTCGTGGAGACGCCCCCGGAAGATTGGGATAGCCACGGGCAGAGATATGGCTTAGCCTTAGTTTTGCAGGTGCACAGTAGGCCAGACCAGCCTGCCATAGTGTCGTTTCCCTTCGGTAACTTGCCCGGGCCGTGTTACCCTGTCACGCTGTGCCTCTGTGGGAATTCCATCCTTAGGGGCGATGAGTCTATGACTTTGGAAACAAGCAGCTTCGTCAATCGTAAGTTATTGATTGCTATATCACTTATCCTGCTCTGTGCCAGCGCCTGGGCAGGTCAATGGACGGCTCTGGGCCCGGACGGCGGTGATGTCCGTAGTCTGGCTTATGATCCGCACAATCCTGATCACATCTTTTTGGGAACCAGCACGGGAACGATTTTCCAGTCCACCAACGGCGGCCAGGACTGGTCGCGCGTCGCCCATCTAGGTAGTGGCGATGACTATGTGATCGACCATATTGCGCTCGATCCGCAGAACTCCGACACCATGTATGCGGCCGTGTGGAGTGTGGAGAATCAGCAAGCCGGCGATCTTTTTCATTCGCACAATGGCGGCAAGACTTGGGAAACCGTCCCTGCCATGCACGGCAAATCGATCCGCGCCATGTCCGTAGCAGCCTCCGACTCCAAAGTTCTGACCGTGGGCACGCTGGAAGGTGTATTTCGCAGCAGCGACGCGGGCAAGAACTGGGAAAAGATTTCCTCCAATTCCGAAATCAAGAACATTGAATCCATCGCAGTTGATCCGAAGGATCCGAGCGTGGTGTATGCCGGTACCTGGCACCTGGCCTGGAAAACCTCAGATGGCGGAGCCAATTGGCAGCACATCAACAAAGGCATGATCGACGACTCCGACGTGTTCTCCATCATCGTCGACGCGTCGAATACTTCGGTTGTGTTCGCCAGTGCTTGCTCGGGCATTTACAAGAGCCAGACCGCAGGGGATCAGTTCCAGAAGATCCAAGGCATTCCGTTTTCGGCGCGCCGCACCCGCGTGCTGAAACAGGACCCCAGCAATCCCGCTGTGGTTTACGCAGGAACGACCGAAGGTCTGTGGAAGACTGCCGATTCAGGCAAGACCTGGAAGCAAGTGACCAATCCTGCCATCGTCGTTAACGACGTCATGGTTGATCCTCGCAACTCGCAACGCGTTCTGTTGGCGACCGATCGTGCTGGGGTATTGGCCAGCGACAACGGCGCCCAGAGCTTTACGGCTTCCAATCACGGTTATACCCATCGCTACGTCACCACCATTCTCGCGGATGCGAAGAATCCTGACACCATCTATGTGGGCGTGGTCAATGACCGCGAACAGGGTGGCGTCTTTACTTCACGCGATGGCGGGCAGCACTGGACGCAGAAGAGCGCGGGCCTGGATGGCAGAGACGTATTTGTTCTGAAGCAAGCCAGCGACGGAGACATCATCGCGGGCACCAATCGCGGTATGTTCGAATTGCACCGCAACGCTTCCACCTGGACCCCGATTAATAACGTTGTTGAAGAGAAGGGATCCAGAAAGACCAAGATTGCGGTGCGCTCGGTGCTGACTGCCAAAGTCAGCGACATCGAGATCACTCCCAAACACTGGCTGGCGGCGACTGCAGCCGGACTGTATGTCAGCTCGAATGATGGTCAGAGCTGGAATGGCGGGCCGGTCAAAGGGCAAAAGGACTTTGTCTCGGTGCGGGCCGATGGCGAACTGATTGCCGTTGCCACTCGCAGCACAGTGCTGACTTCGGTCAACGGTGGTGCAAGCTGGAAGGAGTCGGATACGTTGGCTCCGTTCGTCAGCAGCATTCGCAGCCTGACCATTACTCCCGACAAGCAGATCATGATTGCCTCCCGCGAAGGCGCCTTCCGCAGTCCGAATGCGGGCGGTGGCTGGGAGCACATGCAGAACGGCTTGCCGGACAAGAACATCAGCTCGATTACTTATGACCAGAGCAGCAATCAGCTCCTGGCTACCAGCAGCGAAACCGGCGTTGTCTTCGAAAGCCAGGACAATGGCCAAAGCTGGCAGCGTGGGCCGGACACGGGATATCCGCTGCGCCGCATCAGCGTGGTGCACGGACATTTCGTAGCCGCGACTCCGTTCGATGGCGTCGTGGTTCAGCCCGATGGCGACCGCAGCGCGTCAGTCGATGTGGGAAGCTCGACTAACTAGCTTTGGCGTTTGTTTTAGAACAGACAACGGGGGCGGCGCGAGCCGCCCTCTCCGTTTTTACTATTGCTGTTCCGACTGCCAGGAATAAACTTCTCGCTCCCGCTGTTCTGCCCTCAGTAACTCATTGATAAATCGGGTCCGCACGATGGCATCTGCCGTGCGACTTGTTCCCGCGCCGGTTGGCAGGCAGGATCAAGTCATGAAGCGGGTGGGGAGATCAATATGGGTTTTAGTGGGGTTGGCGTGGCTCCTCTTCCCGGCGTGCTCCCGTCAACCGATCTCGGTGCCGCCGAAGGAGAACACCCAGAGCGTGCCGTTCGGCAATTCTTCCCAAAGTGACGGAATCTCGCCCACACAGGCTTTTGCTTCCGCTCCTACTCCCGCCGGAACTGCCATTGTGATCCAGTTGCAGGCTTCCTTGTCCAGCGCCGAGTCCCATTCAGGGGACCAGTTTCAGGCCATTTTGGAGGAGCCGATTGTAGTTCAGGGACAAACGCTGGCCCCGAGAGGGACCGCGATTACGGGTAAAGTCCTGGCGGCTAAAGCCTCCGAGAAGCACTCACCAGGTTTTCTGCGTTTGACACTCTCTTCAATGCTTTTAAACGGCAAAAGTCTTGACGTGCATACTTCCAGCCTCTTTTACAAGGGTGGGCTTCGGGAAAATTCCAAGTCAGGATCGCGCCCCGTGAACGATGTCCAGTTTTCCACTGGTCGGCGACTGAGCTTTCGTCTGATCCAAGCATTGTCCCTCCAGGGATAAAGCGGCTTCGCGCTTTCGCCTTTCCATTGAAAAAGCTAGAGATAGATCGCCATCGCGATATCCACCGGCGCGGAAAGTCCCAGTTTGGTCGTCACTTCTGACCTGTGACAACAGTCCTAATCGCTCGCGACCGCAACGGGCTAGACTTCCCGAATAGGGAGCTTGCTCAAACAGCTAGCCATGGTGTGCGACCAGTTCGGGAACCGTTCTGTTCTTGCACGCTCCACTCGAAAATTTCTAGTGTCCCATGAATGCACTGGCCCAAATTCAGCCCAAACTGGAATCAGCGGAAACAATCGCTGAACAGTTGGCAAATGCACAAAAGATGGAGGCCATCGGCCGTCTGGTGAGCGGGGTGGCGCATGACTTCAACAACCTGCTCACGGGAGTTGTGTTGTGCTCCGACTTGCTGCTGGCAGGTCTGGAGAAACGTAGCCGGTTGCGGCGTTACGCCCAGGAGATCCGCATGGCTGCGGGGCAGGGTACGAAGTTGATCCAGCAGCTGCTGGCCGTGGCCAGCCAAGGCGCAGTGACGGCGAGTTCACTTTCGTTCAATGAGGCCATTGCTGGTCTGCGTTACTTGCTGGAGCGTCTGATTGGCGAGGACATCGAGTTGGTTACGAATCTGGCCGATGACTTGGGCATGGTGAAGATAGATCCGGCGCACGCGCAGCAAATCATTATGAACCTGTTGTTGAATGCTCGCGATGCCATGCCCGATGGTGGACGCATCACTCTTATTACTCGCAACTATCGTCCGGCCGTCATGGGTTTAGGACCGGCCGAATCGACTTCACTTACGTACGTGGAATTCGAAGTTAGTGATAGCGGTTGCGGTATGGATGAGGAAACCCGCACCCACGCTTTCGAGCCTTTCTTTACCACCAAGAAACCCGGGGCCGGCTGCGGGCTGGGACTGGCCACGGTCGCCAGCATCGTCCAACAATGCGGAGGAACTGTCGTAGTGCAGAGCGAACCTGGTAAAGGGACGCGGGTAATCGTCCGCCTGCCGGAGCAATTCATACCACCAACCCTCAAGGAAGTAGGCGGCAAGTTCGGTCCGGCTCCAGCACCAGATCCTCAGACTCAAAGACAAGGAAAACAAGTATGAGCACTGCCACCGCGCCTGCCATCTATCCGCAAAAGTCCGAAACTGCGAATTTTCTGAACTTGGTGATCGTTGACGACGATCGCACAGTACGCGAAGCTTGCCGCGAAGTGGCTCGCAACCTGGGCTACAACGCCCTGGCGGCCGATTCGGCTGAGCATATCTACCGCCTGCTGGAGTCGCACGCCATCGACGTGGTGTTGCTCGACCTGAAGCTTACGGGAACGGGAGGGCTGGAGGCTCTGCACAAAATCAAGCAGCAGCGGCCGGACACTGAGGTCATTGTGGTGACTGGTTTCGGCACCGTGCAGTCAGCGGTGCAGGCCATGAAGAACGGCGCTTATGACTACGTGACTAAACCATTCAGTATGGACGAATTGCGTGGTCTGCTGGAACGAGTGTCGAGCCACCTGAAACTCAAGAGCGAAAACCGGATCCTGCGCGAGAGAATCAAATCGAAGCAGGGATTTTGCGGCATCGTGGGCACGGCGCCAGATATGGAACGGCTGTACCGCATGATCGCCAAGGCCGCGCAGAGCCATCATCCGGTATTGATTCTGGGCGAAAGCGGCACTGGCAAAGAACTGGTGGCTCGGTCCATTCACTACTCTGGCCCTTTTCGCGACAAGCCTTTTCTTCCTGTGGACTGTGGCTCGTTGGTGCCCACGCTGATTGAAAGCGAATTGTTCGGTTACGCGAAAGGCGCTTTTACCGGGGCGGTGCAAGCCAAGGACGGATTGTTAAGCATGGCCGAAGGCGGCACCGTGTTCTTCGATGAAATCGGCGAGATGCCAGTCGACCTTCAGGCCAAGCTGTTGCGCGCGATTCAGGAAAAAGAAATCCGGCCGGTGGGCAGCACCAAACGCATCGCCATCAATGTAAGAATTCTGGCGGCCACCAACCGTGATCTGGAGCAAGCCGTCGCCCAGGGCACATTCCGCCGTGATTTGTATTTCCGGCTGAATGTGCTGAGCCTGAAGATCCCTGCCTTGCGGGAGCGGCGGCAGGACATCCCTCTGCTGGCGGGACGCTTCCTCGACCGTGTGGCCCACGATGCCGGACGGAAATGTACTCTGAGCGACGACGCCATGAAAGCCCTGTTGGCCCACGACTGGCCGGGGAATGTGCGCGAGTTGGAGAACTGCCTGGAACGGGCCTGTGCCCTGAATAGCGGCCCGGAAATCCAGTTGACCGATCTTCCTAGTGGAATGAGCGGAGGTAACGGGCATGTGACCATCGACCAGAACGGCTCGGCTAAGATTATTCCGATGTCGGAACTGGAAAAGCAGACCATCCTGGGCACCATCCTGCAACTCAACGGCGATAAACTGCTGGCGGCGCGCCTGCTGGGGATCGGCAAGACTACTCTCTACCGTAAGTTAAAAGAATATGGTTCCCTGGAGTGTTAGCTCGGGCCGCATATTTCCCGCAGCGGGACGAGCGTGGTCTAGTCTCCGAGCGAAACCTTGCATTTTCAATGGCATTTCTGTGGCCGATTACGTGCTATCTGTTCTGCCATGATCTTGCTGATTACCTCTGTTGCCAAAGCTCAGGAATGCGCTCAGGCACTGCAAACCGCGACTGCTGAGCCGGTGATGGTGTGCGCTGGCCTGCAGGAAGCGATCCTCCAGTTGAAGGAAAAAGAGTTCTCGGCGGTGGTCCTGGATCTGCTTTTGCTGGATGCGCAACCTGACGAACACGAAACCGTGCTCAAGTACCTTGGATCCGCGGCGCCAGTTTATCTTAACTTCGCCATCACGGGAATTGCCCGTGCGGCGCGGGAGGTGCGCTGGGCCTTGCTCCGGCGCAAGCGCGAAGTGCTGGCAGCGAGGAACGAAGCTGAGCAGGGCATACGCCACGAATTGAACGATACTCTGACCGCGCTGCTGCTTACTTGCGAGATGGCATTGCAAGTTCCGGAGCTTCCAGCACAGGCGGAAACCAAGATGCAGACGGTAGAAGCTTTAGTAAAGGAGGTGAGCGCCAAGCTGGGAAGAGCGGTTTAGATTTTCCTCAGACTGCGGCTTAGACTTCCAGCATCTCGCTCAGTATCTCTTCCGGCTTTTCGTTGAGCATGAAGGCCAATACTTCTTGCGGCACAGGATTGCTCCACACCGGTGCAAACGATTGGCGGTGTAAGGGCGACGGCCCGTGCTCACGCAGTGCCGCCAGATGATGAGGAGTGCTGTAGCCTTTATTCGACGCTAGGCGGTACGCGGGGAATACCGGGTCCCACTGGCAAATCATGCGGTCGCGCTCGACTTTGGCCAATATCGACGCGGCGGCGATGGAGGCTGACAGCGCGTCGCCGTGGATGATGGCTTGCTGCGGCAAATCGCAATCCAGGCGCATGGCGTCGATCAGCAAATGATTTGGGCCAGGCCGCAGATTGATGACAGCTTCGCGCATGGCGACGCGCGAAGCCTGATAGATATTGATTTGATCGATACGGGCTGCGTCCACGGCGGCGATTGCCCAGGCGACGGCATGTTCGCGAATGCGTTCCGCCAGAACTTCGCGGCGTTCCGCGGGCAGCAGCTTTGAATCGCGCAGACCGCGAATGCGATAGGCCGGATCAAGAATAACGGCAGCGGCAACCACTGGCCCGAACAGCGATCCGCGGCCGACTTCGTCCACGCCGGCCACTAGCTGCGCGCCGCCGTCCCATGCTCGCTTTTCGAACTTCAATGTACACCGCAGACGCTTTAGCAGGCGCAGCTTGGCCGCAGCGGGTGAAAGATTCTGCTCGCGAGCGAGTTTGAGTTTGGGAGCCACAGCGGCGTTAGGGAGATGGAAGCATCTTCGCTGAGTGTGGGGCTGTGGCGCAAGGGGGAAAAGCGGGAGCAGGCCAGCTCCGGCGGGCATTTTCACTTTGATAGTTTCGGTGGTCGAGAAACGGAGCGGCGACGGCGACGGCGGCGCTTGATTTGGGGCTGGACGCCAGCCGGGACATTCCCTTGAGTCGACAGTATGTACCCGACTCCTGTGCCAAGGGGGCTCGGTTGGGGGTTAACCAATGACGAAAGGGGTGCTATGCCCCCTAGGCCAAACTGAGGGAAGGTGTTGCCGATTACGACGTTCGGAAGCTTGGCTGAGATGTCCTGTATTCCCCGTGCTATCCAGTTCAGAAGGACGGCATCGTCTTGACTTGCGCTTCGCACGGTGTCCAGGATTTCTTCGATCATTTCGCCCTGCGACCTTTCGGGCCTGTCGGTTGGCTCGTCAGCCGGAAGCTTTGCGAGTCTTTCTTCCAGTTTGGGCCAGACAAGATCGAACGCCTTTTCGACCTGTGCCTCCTTCAGAGCGTCTTTTTCTAACGCGTCGTTCAGGGTCTTAACAAGTTGCAGCAGGTCATCTCGTGTCAGCTTTGTGTCCTGGAATAACGTGAGAGGCCCCGCGGCCAGATCGCTCGACTTCAGCCCGATCAACAAGGTACAGGCGAGGGGTTTTTGGGCCACGGTCTTTGCGATAGCTCCGGCTTCGAACAATATCCAAGGCTCCCTGAGGTTGCTGGGCGTGAGGCAAATGATGCCCGCCCTAGCGTTGGCAAGTGAGGCAGTAAGTTCGGCGCCCCAGTTAGCACCCTTGGCGATGCTGGTTTTTGACAACCACGGGTTGAAGTCGTTGACGATCATCGGGAGATACTCCTTGAGTGCTTCAGCAACAGCGAGGCTCCGCAGGCCCGACCAAGTGATGAAGATGTCCATAATGCCCAGAATTGTAGCGGTGTCCACGGGTTTGTGCCAGTTTGTCGTCTTTACTGGACAGCACGAGGTTGTGGGCTTAAACTTACGGGCCGTGTGCCATCCGTTCTCAACTCTCTGGGCCATGATGAACGATCCGGCGCGTGCAGTGCTTTGGACCGCGTTGCAGGCTGAGTTACTTCTTCTGAGCGCCTTTCTGATCGGGTGGTATCTTATCGAGACTAGGAAGCTCCGGATAGCAGCACAGCAGCAGGCGGAGGCGCAGTTCAGGCCAGCCTTGGAATTACTAGGAGTAGAAGGCAGACTGTGGCTTCAGAACTTGGGCACTGGCCCGGCACTGGATCTCCGCGTGTCATTCACGCCGCAAGGCTCCGCGGTGAATTGGGATGCTGAAGGTAGTACAAACTTAACGCATGCTTTCGTCCCGGCGGGCGGCAAGTCACCCGATTACATTTTTGATCTTGGTCCACGAGAACTCGGCCCGCAGAAGGGTATCCATCTTGTGTATGGGAGCTTGTCGGGCAGGTTGTATGCATCGGTGATCGACTTCACCGAACAAGGCGCGATTGGAGGCCGCACGCGATTTATCGTGAAGGCCCCCTGATAATGTCCGCTAAGGTGTCTATGACTCACTAATGAAGTGCACTCACATACCGTGGCATGGAATCATGCAACTGAAAATGCTTGGGGTCACGTGGCATGCCTACCCTGCCGAGAATTCATAATCGATAAGTCAACGGCGACTCCGCGCCCGATTTTCCTGCGGCAACAAACTGGCATAAACATAGTCCATGGCCGTCGTCGGGAGCCCGGCTTGGTTGCCAAAGCGAACTACGGCGCCGATGATGGCTTCTAATTCAGATGGTCGTCCTGCTGCCATGTCTCGCTGCATCGACGCTGTGCCGTCGGCGGGGCTGGCGTCTACAAAGGCTAGCGTGCGCGTGACGACGTCTTCCGAGAGACGAATGCCGCGGTTGCGGGCGACGGCAGCTACCTCCTCTATCAACTGCCGCAGAAGTTCGCGAGTCGGCGGGCAGGTACGAACTTCGCCGATGGTCGAACGCGACACCGCGCCAGTGCCGCTTAGCGCGGAGATGAATATCAGCTTTTCCCACAAAGCGGCGTCAATGTCTGGGGGCGTCTGAACGGTGACGCCTGCGGCTTTGAGGGCTTCCGCCAACGCAAGCGCATTCTCCGATAAAGCGGAGCCATCCGGCTCCCCGAGCGCAACCGTCGGATCCAGTCCGCCGTGGCGAATGCAGCCTGGCGACTCGACCGAAGCGATGATCCGGCAAAGGCCCACTAGTGGATACTTGGGCCCGAGGATCTGCTGCAACTGCGCGGTCGCTTCCACACCATTTTCGAGCGGGAGCACCCTGGTCGTCGGTGTCAGGAGAGGCCGCATCGTACTCGCGGCTTCGGTGACCTGCCATGCCTTGACCGCAAGAACGACGGCGTCCACCGGGCCAATATCTTCTGGCTTGTCACTGGCATTCTCGACCTTAGTCGTGAAATCGCCCTTGGGGCTTAGGATCCGCAGGCCGTCCCGGCGGATGGCCTCAAGCTGTGCTCCGCGAGCAACTACCGAAACCGGATAGCCAGCCCGCGCCAGGACGGCCGCGAAGTACCCGCCAACGCCTCCAGCGCCAACAATCGCGAATGTATTTTTGTCCACGGAAGACCTTCCACCATCGCCGGCGCCGATCATGCTCTATCTGTTGATCGGAATGAGCTGCACCTGCGAGGCACGTTCCTTATGTCTTGGATGATGCGGCCCAGCGTTTGGTATCGTTTGATATGGCGGCAAAGTCGGCGCGGTTCATGATCTTGTCGTTGCCGGCTTCCTTGCGGATATCGTCCAGCAGGTGCAGCGATTGATGATAGTGGTCCAATGCCAGCGAATTGCTTCCACTAAGACGTGACACCGTTGCCAGCAGATATTCCGCCCGGGCCTGCAATGAGCGCAGCCCCAGCTTTTCGCTCCGGGTCAGTGCCCGCTCCAGCTCTACCCGTGCCTGGGGCACGGCTTTTGTGTTGATGAGAGCTTCGCCCAGATCCAAAGAACACTGCACCGCTTCGTACTTAAGTCCCTGACTTTCGGCTTGCTGCGCCAGTTCCTTTAACGTGGAGATCGTCGCTGCCGATCGTCCCTGCTGGAGATCGTTGCGGGCCAACGCCAGTTTGCTCAGGAGAGTATTCTCAGCATCTTTGGCGCGAGTCGCTGACTGAAGTGACTGTTCATAAAGCTCACGCGCACCTTTGTAGTCGCCGCCGTACGAGGCGCTATCTCCCTGGAAGCGCAAGAGTTGAGAAGCCAAACTCTCGTTTTTCAGTTCGCGAGCCAGCGCCAGGCCCTCGTCGAGACTTGCTTTCGCTTCATCCCCCCGGCCGGCTTGCACCAACGACTCTCCGTAGCCGCTCAGGATTTCGCCCATCCAATAACTACGATCCTGTAAATCGCGAAACGTCTTCAGTGCCTCTTGACGCGCGTTTAAGGCGGCGCCGTAGCGGCCCTGATAGGCGAATACACTTCCCATGTCGTAAGAGGTGACAGCAGCTCCACGTTTGTCTCCAGTGCTGCGGCGCAAGTCCAGAGCCTTCAGATATTGCGACAAGGCTTCGTCGTACTGGCCCAGCTTGGTGTCAGTCGCGGCCAGGTTGCGAATGGTTTCCGCGATGTCGTCCGGGACCTTCAATTTCTCGCGAAGTTGCAGCGCCTGCTGATAGTAAGTCAGCGCATCCTGATATTGTCCCTTGGAAAGATAAGACGTGCCGATATTGTTGAGGATCATGGCCTGGCCGGATTCATCCGCCAGATCGCGATTGGACTGTAGGGCTTCCTTATATAACTTGAGCGCCTCATCGGGCTGCGCCGCATCCTGGTAAAAGTTGGCGAGATCGTTCAGCGTGTCAGCCACGCCGCGTTTGTCGCCAATCTCGCGCCGGATCTGGAGCGCCTCTTTGTAACTGGCGAGGGCCGCATCGCGCTGGCCGAGCATCACCTGCGCCTGCGCACTCTCATTCAGACTGACGGCGATGCCCCGTTTGTCACCAATCTGTTTCTTGATCGCCATCGACTCTTGATAATTTCGCAACGCTTCCTGAGGTTTGTCGGTAAGCCGATAGGCGACGCCAATGGCTTGCAGGATGGCCGCCTTTTCTTCCTGGTTGTCGAGTTGAATGGCCAGAGTCAGGGCGCGGTTGAGAAAGTCCAGACCATTTTGCGGATTGCCGCTCTTGATCTCGACCCGGCCGCTGGCCAGGAGCGCATCCACATACTTGGGATCTTGCTCCAGTACTGTGGCCAAATGAAGACGGGCATTGTCGAAGTCGTTGGCATCTTCGTAGAGCGATGCCAGGGTAAATTGAATGTCAGGATCTTCCGGCGCGACCTTCACAATGTTCTGATAGGCAGCGATGGCTTTCTGCGTGTCGTTCTGAATGCGGGCGTTGCTGGCTTCGATCAGATATCTCTCCGACGTCGGCAAGGATGCGCTCAGTTCCACCGCGCGGCGCGAATAGCGCTCTGCTTCGTTGTCATAGCCCAGGTTTGAATAGGTTTGCGCCAGCCGGGAAAACGCCAGAGCAAAGTCGGAATCTTCCTGAGTTGCAGAGTCGAACTTCTTTTGTGCCTCGAGATTATTCCCTTGCCGTACCAGCTCAATTCCCTGGTTGTAGTCTCGCAGCGCTTCGGTGGACTTCGATGACGGCCGGAAAGCCTGCGCCTGGAGCTCCTTCACAATTTCCGGGGACAGCGCGAGGTTCTCACGGATGGACTGGGCCAAACGGTCTACTGCGGCCAGCAAGTCTTTTTCTGACTGCGCTTCCGCCTTGAGACTGGAAGTGCGTTCGTGCTTCAAGTCCTGCAAAGTCGCATCAATGCGAATCTGATCGCCAACTTTGACGTACTGCCCCCACACCAGCGTTTGCGCGTTACTGAATTCCCCCAACTGCCGCAGGGTTTGCGGGTCAAGCTGTGAACTCGGATTGAGATGCAGGTCTCTCAGCACCTGGTGCAGGCGGTCGGAAGAGACGGTGCGCAGGCTGGCCGATTGCCCCACATCCGTGCTCAACATTTCGGCGAGACTGGAGCCGAGCCAGTCGAGGCTGGCGTCTCCGGAAGCATTGCGGAAAGGCAGAATCGCGAGCGATGCCACGGGCCCGTGAGCGCTTTTGCCGGCAGCAGGGATAAGCCGGCCGCGCAACATCCACCCCGCAACCGCGACGACGATTGCAAGCACCGCCGTTGCCCACATCCAGATGGGAGGAGCTTTTTTTGAAGTTGGAAGGGGCGCAGAGATGAACGACGCCGAAACCGGGCGCTTCCCCTGAAAGGCATCGAGATCATTAAGGATCTCCTGCACCGTCTGGTAGCGCTGATCCACTTCACGCTCCAGACATTTGGCCACGATGTCGCTCAATCCCTTGGGAATCGAGGGATCCATATCCACCGCGGGGATGGCCCGTTCCTGGTTGCGCTTGAGCAGGCTGGCGATCGCAGTGTCCGCCTTATACGGAGTATTGCCGGTGAGCAATTCGAAGAACACGAGCCCCAGCGCGAAAATGTCAGACCGCTGATCCAGTTCCTTGCCGACGGCCTGCTCGGGGGACATGTACTCCATGGTTCCGACGAGGGCGCCGGTATTAGTCATGCCGTCCGAGTCCACCGAACGTGCCAGGCCGAAGTCCATCACCAGGGTGCGTCCTTGCATGTCCCGCATGATGTTCTGCGGCTTCAGATCGCGGTGAATCACGCCTACACTGTGGGCTGCATAGAGCGCAAAACAAGTTTCGCGAATTGTCTCTACCGCTTCTTCCGGAGTGTACTTGCCGCGCTCCATGAGCAGCCGCCGCAAGTCGGCTCCTTCGATGAACTCCATGGTGATGAACTTGACCCCATCGGCATCAGCCAGATCGTAGATGCGGATCACGTTCTTGTGAGTCACCTGGTGGGACAGCAGAAGCTCCTGCTTGAAGCGGGCGACAATCGCTGCATTGGAGGCCAGGTCGCGGCGAATCACTTTCAGCGCGACAAAGCGGTCGAGCTCGCGGTCTTTCGCTTTGTACACAGCGCCCATTCCGCCTTCGCCTAGAAGCTGCAAGACCTCATAACGTCCCCCCAGCACATCGCCCAACTGGAGTATCGCTGCACTGACAAAAAGGTTCGACAGACTGCGAGGGGCCGGAGGTGGCGTCCGAACCACGTCGATCAAGGTGGCGTCGAGATCTACCATGGTGGCATTAGGATCGAATGGAAGGGGGCTTCGAGGATCGGGGTTTAGCGGGGTACCGCTGGAGGAACTTTCGCCCTTGACCGGTGCGCGCAGGCCTCGCGAATTTGCGTCGGGAGCATCGTGGCGCGGGGTTTTCGGCCCATCCATGTGGTTAACCCATCAGGCGTGCATACTGCGCAAATCAAGGTACTTCACCAGCCAAGCTCGTGCTTATAAAGCTGAAAGTATATACCCGCGGGCTGGCCCTGGGAGGGGGAGAAACTTATTGTACAAGCGCTTCGGGCGCTTGCCTACGACTAAAAATGGAAAATCCGATCGGCCAATTTGGGTGGTTGACAACGGACAACGAGCGGACTAAGCGGCATTATCCGGGTAACATCGAGAGGCGGAGCGATGTAAAATCGTGAGGACATCATTAACCGCGGGCGCGTAGCTCAAACGGATAGAGCATCGGATTTCTAATCCGAGGGTTGCAGGTTCAATTCCTGCCGCGCCTACCATTCTTTTGTGCAGCTTGCGGGTGATCCCTACCAAAAGTTATTGCAAGTTTACTGCAAGCTGGGAGGAACTCGATTCAAAATTGGTGCCTCTCGTGTACCTGATTGTCAACGCGAGAGAAGTGCTTTTTCGATCCCAGATTATTGTGTCAATGTAGACGGATGCCGAAAGCCTTCAGAACTGACGTAATCTCCCATGTGAAGTTTCAGGCCGAACTTGGAAAGTCGAAGAACGCTCGTAGATCCGAGCGCGTGCAGTGTCCGGTTGGTGGTTGTGAATGTAGCTATGAAATGTATGGTCTCCAGACCTCAAGTCGCGACCGTGACATAACGACTCTCCAAGAACGGCTTAAACGAGAACATCCAGGTCACACCAGCGAAGTGTTGGCCGTGAATGCATTCCGCAGAGTTCCGAGGTGAAGAAGGGCTATCGGGTCAATGAGTTCTATAAAAAGGGATGTCAAGAAAAAAGTTCTCCCTCGACCGGAGGGCGAGGTTTTGGTCTCGATCTCCAGCCCACGGTAGTTTCGCTTGCCTGAGAGGCTTGGTCTGTTGTCCATGCTCGTAAGTTTCCTCCGCGCCGAGGGTGGCGATGCCATCGAGTTCGAAAGAGCGGCAAGCCGGACTGGCGCTCAAAAGGCAACCATGGTTCTATCCGAGGCTCGTGGCCTATGGCTATTTCTGGTTATCCGAGGGGGCATAGCGTGTAATGGGTGACTCGGTGCCGAAGCACACGGGGCCCGATCTCATTGACTGATACTCCCCTCGAACCGAGCTCTCTGGAAACCCGAGCGACCCCACCCGGGAAAATCTACGAGATGGGAAGCCCCTCTCCAGAGAGGCTCAAGCTGCTTGCTGATCTAATTGTTTGGCGTCGAAGTCCACCCCTTTCTTCCAGATCGTTAACGTGATCGTGGCCATCTTTCGTGCCAGGGTGAGACGGGCCATGGTGGGCCGCATCCCTTTGGCAATCAGAGCTGCATAGAAGTCGCGCAGCGGACCGGGACGGGTGCTGGCCGAGATGGCAGCACCTTTGAAAAGATTCTTCAGATCCTTGTTGTAGTTGGCACTCAGCCCGCGCACCGTGATGCGCTCGCGGTTGCGTTGCAGTTTGCCTCGTACGTAGCGGTACTCGCCGCTGTCGTGAGTCTCGACGGCGAAACCACTGTAGGCCCACAGCTGTCGCTTGGTTCGGAACCGGTGTGGGGTCTGCAGCAAGGCCACGAGCAGAGCGGCGCGAATCGGACCAATCGAAGGAATCTGGCGCAACCGCTTCACGGCAGCATGTTTGCGACTCTCCACCATGAGTTCGTGTCGTGCTTCCAGACGCACCGGTTGCAACCCGTCCAGTTGCTGATAGAGCCGTTCCGCGCGAACTCGAACTCCTGGTTCAGTGATCTTAGCCAACCACTCGGCGCGATGACGGGGAGCGTAGACGGTTGTGCCGGCGCACGGAATCGCCCAGCTGCGGTACAGCGCTTTGATGCGATTCATGACGCGGGTGACATCTTGGGTGATGGTGAGATAGCTGCGCCCCAGTTCTTTCAACGTGCGCACCCCGTGCTCTCCGTGGTAGACCGGCTTCAGTTGGTTGGTGCGCAACAACTCGGCCAGTTTTCGCGCATCCACACGATCACTCTTATTGCCATCCTTTAATAGAGCGTTCTTGCGTGGATCGCAGACCACCAGCCTGCTGACGTGCGGCTTCAGAAGATCGTGTAACCAGGCTGCCGAGGTTCCTTCTTCGAAGGTTAGCGACAGAGTTCCCTGCAATCCTCGGATGAATTCGACCATCGTGGCCGCCTTGGTCTCCAGCAAGCATTCCATGATCAGTTTGCCCTGAGCATCCATCACGGCAACCGAGATTGTGGCTTGGTGCACGTCCATGCCGATATACTTTTCCTGACTCATAAAAGGCGCTCCTTTTCGCTAGGTTGACGATACGAACAATCACAACCTACCGCAAAAGTGGGCGCCTTTTTATATTGCGTGTAATCGCCTGATTTCAACAACTGACAAATCCCGCTAAACTTAGCCGATGATCCGGCAGAACCTCATCGACGCCGTAGTTCCACCACCAGACCAAATTTTCGACCTCATCGTTGCCGCTGAGAATCACAGAAAGATCGTGTGGACGGCCGGGAGGGTATTGAAGGAAGCAGCTCTCTGGAAACAAGTCGAGGAACTCGACTACGAAGAACGAAGATGGTGCTCACGCGGGTCACAGGCATCCTAGAAGAGTTCGCCTTGAAGGGGCATTTGCAGCGTCGCGACGAACCGCAGAGCATCGGCTACGGCAACGAGAGTGGATTTGACTATGTTTCTCCACAAGCAGAGCGTTATGAGTGTAATCGCCTTGGTTTCGCCAGTTATGAAACTCTGCGGTAAGGGTAGTCCGATCCTGACGCCGCCCACATTTCTTCAACGGTGGAGAAAAACAGGCCAGTCCCGCTACCGTTGCTGGCTGGCCTTAGCGTTTGGGTGTCGCCAAGCTCTGCTGCGAGAAACAAATTCGGTGGCGAGTCTTAAGGTGTAATGTGAAACAGAGTACCGAAGCCGTCGAAGCCGCCAGCGGACATACTGCCGTAAATATCGTCAGCCGAGCCTAAAACTACGCCATTCGGGAAGAACCCGTCTTGGTTGAAGCCGTTGGATTGCTCCTGAAAATCGAAAAGGTCGGTATAGTTTCCTTTGGTATCGAGTCTAAACAAGAACCCAGTGCCGTGGGCTCCGAGCATCCATTGGCCTCCATACAGGTTGCCTTTCGGGTCTCTCGCCAGGAGGTTGGTAACGAATGGGTTAGAACCAATCTCGGGAGTGAAGGTGAACAGCACGCTGTAAACATCGGTGCGGGTGTTCAACTTGAAAATAGTCCCGTAACCGCAACAGTTGCCCTGGAGATCTCCGCCTCCTGCTGCAATGCCATAAAGGTTATCTTCGGAATCGATAATTACACCGAGAGGGCCGGAGCCATCTGACTGTCCGGTGAAGGTATACAGCACGCTGAAGTTGCCCTGGACATCTACTTTGAAGATGGTTCCGCAGCCCGCGGCACTATTATCACGACCGTTGCCCACACTCCGGCAGGAGCGGATGCCGCCAAAGACAGCAGCACCGTAGAAGTTGCCTTTCGAGTCGCGCACCAGGCCGCTCGCAGGGAACATTCCGTCCGTTCCGGTAAAGTTGTGGATTATCGTGAACTTGCCGTCCGGCGTCATCACAAAGAGGGTCCCGCAGCCCAACTCTTCACGGTCCCAGCCGCAATTAGGCGTGCCCCCATAGGGAGTCATGCCGTAGAGGTTGCCTTTCGCATCCACAACAACCGGAGCATTCAGGGAGCCCTCTGGGGCAGTGTAAGAGGTTTCCTTTCCCTCCGGAGTAAGCTTGAATACCACCGATAGATTAAAAGTGCCGAGGCCCTGGGTCGTCCCATAGAGGTTGCCACTAGCGTCCCGCGTCAGGGCTGCAATCGGATACGCGCCATTGTTTCCCCCAGCGAAGTCGTAGAGCTGGGTCAGGTTGCCGGCAGCGTCGATCTTGTACACCATTCCACAGCCGAAGGCGCAGTTGTTGGTGCCGCCGCCCCAGCTTCGCCGGTGCCGTATAAGTTGCCTTCTGCGTCGCGGATCAGCGGGCTAGGATTCGTACCATCTGGCGAGCCCGCGAATGTATGCAGAACCGTGTAGTTGGCTTGCGCATTCGCCGCCGGTACGATAGGTGCCATCACCGCAAGCGCAAACATAAAGATAGTGAACGTTGCTTTCATGATCCCCCTCCTGCCCTTCGGGCACATTTGAACAGTATGTGGCTGAGTTTCGCAACTCACATGCGTCTCACAATTCACATCACAGGCCAAGTGATTGATTAGCATGGCATTATGGATGCCAATAAGTTATTGAGCGGGTGGCCAACGTTTCCCCTTTCGACGCTCTGTGACCACTCAACTGATGGATTCATGCGCGGGATTGTGGCACCCCCCAAGACGGGTTGCTCGTATATCGAATCGAGCCAAGAGTGGAGCGGATAACTATTCAAATATCTCTGTTACACTCATCGACCGGTCGTGAGTAGACTGTGTCCATGAGCCCACACCGAAAGATCCGAATTTATGCCGAAAGCCCTCATTCCGCATCGAAGGCGTCTGGCATCTCATGTGCTCGGCATCCATTGTCAGGTGCCGGTCAGATGAAAATACTTATTGCACTCTGCTTTTTTGGACTGTCGGTGGCACTGTCTGCCCAAACGACCCTGCACACTTTCACTAGCCAAGATGGAGTCTTCGAGTTCAAGTATTCTCCTGTGCTTGTTCGTTGCACGCCAGAACGAACGGAGGACGGCTATCCTGGTTCGTGGGTTCCTGCTGACGCGTGCTCAAGCCAGGCCGGGCTTTGCGACCCCGACGCAGGAGGCTTCGCCACGACGATCGCTTGCTTTGCCTATCCGAGGGACAATTTCAAGGACAAGCCCACCTTTCCTGCCGCCGCGTTTTTCGTAGCTGAGGTTCGGGCAGCGACAACCGAGAAGGCTTGCTTGGAAGGCTCGCGGTACTGGAATATCGAGAGCGTCGAAAGGGCCAAAATCACCAAGATCAACGGCGTCGCTTTCAGGGGTTTTGAAATCGAAGACAATTGGGTAGGTGGTGGCCAAGCGGGGCCTGTGTACCGAACATTTTATGGCAAGACGTGTTATGAGTTGGGCACCCAAACCACCATTTCGCGAGGGGGCTACGATCCTGGAACAATCAAGGAATTTACGAAGGAAGACGATGACCAAGTGCAGCGCCGCCTGAAACAGGCCCTGAACTCATTCAGGTTCGTGAAGTAGGTGTCCTAGGGCAACTGGCGATAAATCGCGATTACACGCAATATAAAAAGGCGCCCACTTTTGCGGTAGGTTGTGATTGTTCGTATCGTCAACCTAGCGAAAAGGAGCGCCTTTTATGAGTCAGGAAAAGTATATCGGCATGGACGTGCACCAAGCCACAATCTCGGTTGCCGTGATGGATGCTCAGGGCAAACTGATCATGGAATGCTTGCTGGAGACCAAGGCGGCCACGATGGTCGAATTCATCCGAGGATTGCAGGGAACTCTGTCGCTAACCTTCGAAGAAGGAACCTCGGCAGCCTGGTTACACGATCTTCTGAAGCCGCACGTCAGCAGGCTGGTGGTCTGCGATCCACGCAAGAACGCTCTATTAAAGGATGGCAATAAGAGTGATCGTGTGGATGCGCGAAAACTGGCCGAGTTGTTGCGCACCAACCAACTGAAGCCGGTCTACCACGGAGAGCACGGGGTGCGCACGTTGAAAGAACTGGGGCGCAGCTATCTCACCATCACCCAAGATGTCACCCGCGTCATGAATCGCATCAAAGCGCTGTACCGCAGCTGGGCGATTCCGTGCGCCGGCACAACCGTCTACGCTCCCCGTCATCGCGCCGAGTGGTTGGCTAAGATCACTGAACCAGGAGTTCGAGTTCGCGCGGAACGGCTCTATCAGCAACTGGACGGGTTGCAACCGGTGCGTCTGGAAGCACGACACGAACTCATGGTGGAGAGTCGCAAACATGCTGCCGTGAAGCGGTTGCGCCAGATTCCTTCGATTGGTCCGATTCGCGCCGCTCTGCTCGTGGCCTTGCTGCAGACCCCACACCGGTTCCGAACCAAGCGACAGCTGTGGGCCTACAGTGGTTTCGCCGTCGAGACTCACGACAGCGGCGAGTACCGCTACGTACGAGGCAAACTGCAACGCAACCGCGAGCGCATCACGGTGCGCGGGCTGAGTGCCAACTACAACAAGGATCTGAAGAATCTTTTCAAAGGTGCTGCCATCTCGGCCAGCACCCGTCCCGGTCCGCTGCGCGACTTCTATGCAGCTCTGATTGCCAAAGGGATGCGGCCCACCATGGCCCGTCTCACCCTGGCACGAAAGATGGCCACGATCACGTTAACGATCTGGAAGAAAGGGGTGGACTTCGACGCCAAACAATTAGATCAGCAAGCAGCTTGAGCCTCTCTGGAGAGGGGCTTCCCATCTCGTAGATTTTCCCGGGTGGGGTCGCTCGGGTTTCCAGAGAGCTCGGTTCGAGGGGAGTATCAGTCAATGAGATCGGGCCCCGTGTGCTTCGGCACCGAGTCACCCATTACACGCTATGCCCCCTCGGATAACCAGAAATAGCCATAGGCCACGAGCCTCGGATAGAACCATGGTTGCCTTTTGAGCGCCAGTCCGGCTTGCCGCTCTTTCGAACTCGATGGCATCGCCACCCTCGGCGCGGAGGAAACTTACGAGCATGGACAACAGACCAAGCCTCTCAGGCAAGCGAAACTACCGTGGGCTGGAGATCGAGACCAAAACCTCGCCCTCCGGTCGAGGGAGAACTTTTTTCTTGACATCCCTTTTTATAGAACTCATTGAGAATTGGCATCCAAATTCCAGGTGATACCATTCCCTCATGCCCAAAAACCTAATGCAGTCCGTGGTCAGCCAACTTCAGAAGGAACGAATGCGAATTGCGAATGAACTGCACGCCGTAACGGCGGCGCTGACTGCATTCGGGAAGGTATACGCCAGCGGAAGCAAACCGGAGCCGATCCGCAAGAAGCGAACGATGTCGGCTGCAGGACGGAAGAGAATCGCCGCGGCACAGAGAGCGCGATGGGCGAAGCTCAGAGCAGGCAAGAAGCATTAGCACGACGCGAATTGGTAGTGGCTCCTTGGGCTATTCCTTCACGTCGTCGTTAAGATGTGTCTTCGTGAAGTGGGCTGAGAACAAAAGCTCTAGGGCGGCTTGGTTGTCCGCCTTAGATCCAAGGAAGGGGCTAGTGCTGAACGTGATGGTCGGACAGGCGCTACAGGTGCCTTGAGTGGGAATACCGTCCGTGTTCTCAGTGATCCGTAGCTCAGGCTTTCTCACAGCTCCAAGTGTTGCACAAGGGCAAGTTTAATAGCTAGCCACTGTGACTTTCAAATCGAGCCGCTACCCGCGAATCTTGCCGCTTGACGCCTCGTCAGGCAGCGGACGATAATCCTTCACTGCTCGGCGTTTCCGCAGCGTACTCCCCCTTGCTGCCGATCGGCGCGGCCCAGCAGGCCAGCGGCGACATCGTGGTGCTCTCCGAGTTCGATTTCGTGGAGGACGAGGGCACTCAGATTGGTTTGACGCGCTACACCGCGGCCGGGCATCTGGATACAACCTTTGGGACTCAGGGGAGCACAATCACCAACTTCTCTTCCTTCACTTTTGACCCGTTTGCATTTGCGTTGGAGCCGAATGGCAAAATCCTTGTCGCAGGGTTTGTATCAGGCGGAGCTAACTTCGGCCTGGCGCAGTTCACGGCCAACGGCGTGCTGGACACAACCTTTGGCACCGACGGCGTGGCGGCAGCCGTCACCGGTGCAGACTTTCCGAGCGCATTTCTGCTGCAACCCAACGGACAAATTCTGATGGGCGGCTTTAAAGATGGCGGCAAGAAGAGCCCGGGGTCGCTGTCGCTGGTGCGCTTCAACTCCAACGGCGCGCTGGACCCGACGTTTGGCACGGCCGGGATTGCGCTGGTTACGCCCGCCCATATATTAGGGCCGCAGGCGCTGGCCCTTCTCTCCAATGGCGACTACCTGGCTGTCGGTGAGAGTCGAGATGCGACATGTCGGCACAGTGGTGGAGCTCAGCTCTACAGGAGAGCTGTTATCCGGGGTGATTGCGGGAACCTTGACGGCGAGCAGCCCGTTGGCAGGGCTCGAACCCTTCCCGACCATTTTCGAGTCGAACGGCGACTATCTTGCGCGGTTTTGCCTCGTTTCAGCCGGGCAGCAATTTCAGAGCGTGGATGTTTCAAATCCTGAGAAACACCTTCTGGAGCTCGTGTTCAAAGCTCGAGCGGCGCATGACGGTTGCGATGGACTCGGAAGGGGAAGGACCTGCATTGGCCATCGAGAACGAGACCCCCGAAACGTTTTTACTGAAACGCTCTGATTCCAACCTGGTGCAAAACGCCATCGACAACCTGCCGGTGCATTACCGGGAGACTCTTCTTCTTTGTGAAGTTGAGGAAATGTCGTACCGGGAGATCGCAGAAATACTGTCGATCCCAACAGGAACCGTGATGTCACGTCTGTCGAGAGCCCGGAAAGCAGTTCGCGACTCACTTTGTGGCCGGTTATCAACTCAGGGGATTCAGGCTCTTTCGGGAAGGTCGGGAACCGTTCACCAGGCACGCCAGGGCTTCTGATCGTCCTGCGTTTCTTGCGGGGAATAAAAGCGGGCGATGCCAGTTATCAACTCTGAACGATACAAAACCACGGAGGGCAAATGTCGGACAAGAAGCAAGATCTTATCGATCAGAAGTTGCAAGACCTTAACAATGATGGCGTCGACCGTCGCGGGTTCCTGAAGTGCATGGCATGGGCGGGCACGGGCCTGGTCTGGACCATGAGCGGCGGCATTCCGGTGTCTCGGGCCTTCGCCAAAGACTACGGCAAAGGTGCCGGCAAAGGCGCGGACTTCAGCTTTGTGCAGATCAGCGACAGCCACATCGGCTTCAACAAGCCGGCGAATCCGGATGTCACCGCTACTCTGCAAACGGCAATCAACAAGATCAATGCCATGCCCCACACCCCGGATTTCATCATTCACACCGGTGATCTGAGTCAGCTCTCGAAGCCGAGTGAGTTCGATACGCTTGGACCAGGTATTAAAAGGAGCGTCCGCAAAGCAGATTTACTTTGTGCCGGGTGAGCACGACATGCTCTCCGACAACGGCGAGCAATTTCTTGAGCGTTATGGCAAAGGTACAAAAGGTACTGGATGGTACAGCTTCGATCACAAAGGCGTGCATTTCGTAGGTCTGGTAAATGTGGCCAATTTGAAAGCTGGAGGCATGGGATCGCTCGGTCACGAACAGCTGGAGTGGTTTGAGGACGATCTCAAGGGCCGTTCGGCCAGCACTCCGATTGTGCTTTTTGCACACATTCCGCTGTGGACCATCTATCCGGATTGGGGCTGGGGCACCGACGACAGTGAACAAGCCTTGTCTTACGTCAAGCGTTTCGGTTCTGTGACGGTGTTAAACGGCCATATTCACCAGATCATGCAGAAGATCGAGGGCAAGGTTTCGTTCCACACCGCGATGTCGACTGCTTTCCCTCAACCTGCGCCGGGAACGGCTCCCTCGGCCGGACCGATGAAGGTGCCAGCCGACCAACTGCAAAACGTACTGGGCATCACCGATGTGAACTATGTGGTCAGCGGGCGCAGCCTGGCAATTGTCGATTCGCCACTCGGGGCCTCGGGGAACGGGATGGGACCTGGCGGTATTTAACTCTCCCTTGGGGCAGGCCGCTGGAAACGCGGCCTAAACCGCAGCAAATTAAGCAAGAGAACCAAACATTAGAAAAGGAAACAGAAAAATGACGAAAAAGAATGCATGGATTGCAAGTTTAGCGGCGCCAGTAGTAATTGCGACGCTGCTGCTGTTTGCAGGATCACCGAGCGTCACGGCAAATAACCAGCCCTCAAGCGCGGCAGTGAAAATCGACAATTTCGTTTTTGGGCCACAGACGCTCACCGTACCCGTCGGAACGACAGTCACTTGGACGAACAGTGATGACATTCCGCATACCTCCGTTAGCACCGAGGGTGTGTTCAAGTCCAAGGTGCTGGATACGGACGAAAAGTTCTCCTACACCTTCACCAAGGCGGGAACGTATCCCTACTATTGCACGATCCACCCGAAGATGACCGGCACGGTCGTGGTGCAGTAAGACGCGATTCTTGTGGATGGCATGGGTACGGCAACGCTTTTCAGTTTCTGCATCCATGCCTCCACGAAAGGCGGTTCGAACGGATATGACGACAACCTTGGCACAATTCGCCGGGCACACTGGGGCAAGCGATGATCTGGACCTCGTCCATGCCACCCAGAATGGAGACCTATCCGCCTTCGAGCAACTTGTAAAGCGCTACGACCGCAAACTCCTTCGAATCGCCCAACACGTCACGCATAATCAGGAAGATTCCCAAGATGTGGTTCAGGAGTCATTTTTGAAAGCCTTCCAGCACTTGGCACAATTCCGAGAAGAGTCTCAATTCTCAACCTGGTTGATTCGCATCGCCCTGAACCAGTCGTTTATGAAGCTGCGAAAGCGGCGCACAGCTAAAGAGACGTCCCTGGACAACAACTTCGAATCAGATGTGGACATGCCTCCAATGGAAGTCGTGGACTGGGCTCCCAATCCCGAACAACTTTACGGGTCGTCTGAATTGCGAGACATACTAGTCAAGGCTCTGCACGAACTGCGGCCGAGCTTGCGACCGGTCTTCGTGCTGCGAGACATTGAGGGGCTCTCGATCGAGCAGACTGCAGAAGTGCTGAACGTCAGTCGCACAACGGTGAAGGCGCGGCTATGGCGAGCGCGGTTGCAGCTCCGGGAGCGGTTGAACAAATACTTCAATAAGTCAGCGAAATCTACGCCAGTGGAGTTCGCTTCGTACAAACCCATCACCCAGGCCACTCTACATTCTCGCCATCTGCTCGTGAATCAACCAAGCGCTACATAGTCCACGAAGGCCGTCAGAACTGCGATGTCTGTCTTTTCTGCAAGACACGGATTTGACAATCAAATGACATCCCCTCTGCATCTCGCCGTTCGGCGCCACGTCTAACCACATAACGTTGTGAGAACTATTTGGCAACTGAGGCCCCGCGAGCCCTTTGTGGAATAAAGCCTCGCGATTGTAATTATCAACAAGTAACGACTAACACAAATTCAGTAGCAAACATCATTGGAGAAGGATGGTTTATGCAAAACAACTTTAGAAAACTACTCTTGTCATTCGGACTACTCTTGACGTTAGCGATTCCGTCAGGGCTGTGGGCCCAGCAGGCCGGCTATTTCCAGACCAACCTGGTCTCCAATACTGCCGGCGTCGCTACCACCACCGACCCTCAACTGTTGAACCCGTGGGGGATTTCCGTTCTTCCCGGCCAAGACTTCTGGATCGCCGACAACAACAGCGGATTTTCCACGCTCTATGACCAGAATGGCAACAAAGATACCGGCCTGGTGGTGACCATACCGGGGGCGGCACACAATCCAAACGGTAATTGCAACCCGGGCTGCCCTACGGGAACTGTGGGGAATGCAAACGTCTCCAACTTTAACGGCGGACAGTTCATTTTCGATACCGAAGACGGCCTCATCGCCTACTGGAACGGCTCCAGCAACACCGCAATTGTCGGTAAAGACAATTCCGCCAGCGGCGCGGTTTACAAAGGCTTGGCGTTGCTGGGCACCAACCTTTTGGCGGCCAACTTCAATAGCGGCAAGGTCGATGTCTATGATTCGAACTTCAACCTCACTTCGTTGGCTGGTTCGTTCACCGATCCAAAACTTCCCGCGGGTCTGGCTCCTCACGGTATCCACGTCATCGGTAACCAGGTCTATGTCGCCTACGCGATGCAGGATACACCCAAGCACGATGCCGTTCCCGGCGCCGGCCTGGGGCAGGTGGATATCTTCGACGAGAATGGCAATTTCGTAAGCACTTTGATCGCCTTCGGCGCCAAAAACAATCTCAATGCGCCGTGGGGCGTGGTGGCGACTCCCGCTACTTTCGGGGCGTTCCCGAGCGCGATCCTGGTGGGAAATTTTGGCGACGGCACTATTAGTGCGTTCGACACAACCGGGAAGTTTCTCGGCCAACTGACCGACTCCTCAAACAAGGCGTTGGTGAATCCCGGCCTTTGGGATCTGGTGTTTGGTGGAGGTGGCGGCGCCAGCAATGATCCAGGTGCTACTGGCACTCTTTACCTGACCGCCGGAGGCAGTGCCGGCCAACCCAATTTCCCGGCGACTGGAGGAAGCTCAATCGCTGTCTTCGCCAGCCTTGTCCCGGCGGTCGCCACCGGCGAGAACTTTACTTTGAGCCTTTCGGCTCAGAAAGCGACGGTCGCGATGGGTGGCATGACTGATCTCATGGTCAGCGCCAGCGCGGTCGGAGGATTCACTGGTGACATTACGCTTTCTTGTACTGCGCCCGCCGGCCTGAGCTGTGCTTTCAGTCCGACAACGATCTCTCCCGGATCGAGCGCGACATCCTCAACCTTGACCGTCTCTGCCGCCATGGCCGCGCCGATTAACGGCTACAGTTTGTCTGGCATGGCGATGGCGTTACTGCCCGGTTTGGGGATCTTCGGGACCGTCCTCACAACTCGCAAGCGTAAACCGCTTTCAAACAAGAGCATTCTGTGGACCAGCGTACTGGGTCTGCTGCTTGTCGTCTCATTGTTCGCCCTAGGATGCGGCGGTGGCAACAGTGCAACGCAAACTCCGTCGAACTCTCAGGTCACGATGATGGTGACGGGCACTTCTGGCTCAATAAGCCATACTACGCCTGTAACCATCACCATCAACTAGAACCCACCAACAGCCCCTGCAAGGACGCATTCCGGTGCGTCCTTGCTCAGGGTCCGGGGTCAACCGGTTTACACGACGCTCATAACACTAAAGCAATGCAGCAGCGGTGAGTTTTACTTTGGAAAGGAAAAACACATGGAGCGTTTCACGAAATATCTGCTCGGACTTTGTATTGGACTAAATCTAGCTTTTTCGGCAATGCCGGTCCATGCGCAAGATTCGGCGAGAGTCACCGTAGTAATACCTTTCGATTTTGTCGTCGGAAATAAACAACTCAAGGCTGGGAATTACGTCATTGAGTCCTTGCTCGACCACAAGGCTCTGAGATTTCGCAGTGAGGGCGGAGAGGTTCAACAGATAGCTTTTACCGTGCCAGTCGAGAGCAATAAGATTGGAAATCACGAACGGTTGGTATTTCACCGTGACAGTGACAAGTTTTTCCTCGCCCAGGTCTGGTTCTCCGGAGACGAAGACGGTCGGGATATTATTCCTGGAGTTCAAAGGAAGGGCCTTGGGAAAAGCCAGCCAGTCAGTGATCAGGCCATTGTTGGCCAGTGAGATTCATTTGAGATTCATTATGGAGGGCTTATGAGCCACAGCATCATCGAGGCGGCTTTAACTAACAAGACTCTGCGCTTGGAGCTGACATACCGTGCGCCCCTCATGCTTCTTGAAGAGGATGACGACACGGCGGAACTGGAAATTCGGGCCAGGCTCGAACCTCCGAACTCAAGACAGCCGATTCCGGACGAGTTTGCTTGTTTACTGAGTGCGATTTAAGGAAAGGCCGGCGCTCCTGTGACGCAAGAAGAGATACGACTGTCAGAATCGGAAATGCGTAAGAAGCACTGGAAGCGCTGGGGACCCTATCTCAGCGAGCGTGCATGGGGTACCGTTCGTGAAGACTACAGCCCGGACGGAAAAGCCTGGGAATACTTGCCGCGCGATCATGCCCGTTCGCGAGCCTATCGCTGGAATGAAGACGGACTGGCCGGTATCAGCGATCGCCGACAGATAATTTGCTTTGCCCTGGCGCTGTGGAACGAACGTGACCCGATTCTGAAAGAACGGCTCTTCGGTCTAACGAACAACGAAGGCAACCATGGCGAGGACGTGAAGGAATGCTACTTCTACCTCGACAGTACACCTACGCATTCTTACCTGAAATACCTCTATAAGTACCCGCAGGCGGAGTTTCCTTACGCGAGGTTGGTGGAGGAGAACCGCCGCCGCAACAGGGACCAACCGGAGTTCGAATTAATCGATACCGGTGCATTTGACCAAGACCGCTACTTCGACGTGTTCGTGGAATATGCCAAGGCCGACACCGAGGACATCCTGATCAAGATCACGGCCGCGAACCGGGGAGCTGAATCAGCCCCTCTTCGGCTCCTGCCCACGGTATGGTTTCGCAACACGTGGTCGTGGGGAGACTCGATCCCCCCGCCCGGGCTGCACCGGTCACGGCCGGCGCCGGATCCGGCGATCGAGTTGAATCACCGCCAGTTCGGTAGCCGTTGGTTGCACTGTGAAGGATCTCCAGAACTTCTCTTCACGGAAAATGAGACTAACGCTCGCCGGCTATTTGTTGTTGAGAACCGCACACCACACGTCAAGGACGGGATCAACGACTATGTGGTCCACGGCGCCGCTGAGGCGGTAAATCCGAAACACATTGGCACAAAAGCAGCAGCTCACTATCAGCTCATGGTCGCAGCGGGTGAGAGCATCGTTGTCCGCCTGCGACTTGCCGACTCCGAATTCAAAGGTCAAAACGCTTTTGCCAACTTCGACAAGACGTTTGCTCTTCGCCAACGCGAGGCCGACGAGTTCTACGCGACGATCATTCCGCAGGGTCTGTCCGCGGACGCGCAGAACGTCATGCGCCAGGGTTTCGCCGGCATGTTGTGGTCGAAGGGGTTCTATCACTATGTAGTTAAAGATTGGCTGCAAGGCGACCCGGGGAATCCGCCGGCCGAAGAGCGCCGCACAGGCCGCAACCACGAGTGGATTCACTTATACAACGCGGATGTCATCTCCATGCCAGACAAGTGGGAATACCCGTGGTATGCCGCATGGGACCTGGCGTTTCACTGCATACCTTTGGCGCTGGTTGATCCGGACTTCCCCAAAGAACAACTGCTTTTGATGCTGCGTGAGTGGTACATGCACCCCAATGGGCAGATTCCCGCCTATGAATGGGCTCTGGGTGACGTGAATCCACCGGTTCATGCCTGGGCCGCATGGCGCGTGTACAAAATTGACAGAAAACGCAAGGGAAAAGGTGACCGCTTATTTCTGCAGCGGGTTTTCCATAAACTCATGCTCAATTTCACGTGGTGTGTGAATCGCAAGGATGCGGAGGGCATGAACATCTTCCAAGGCGGCTTCCTTGGCTTGGACAATATCGGTGTGTTCAACCGCAGCGAGCCGTTACCCACCGGGGGCTACATAGAGCAATCCGACGGAAGCAGTTGGATGGCTATGTATACGCTTAACCTACTCGCCATCGCACTGGAATTGGCGAAGGAGGAACCGTGCTACGAAGATATGGCCAGCAAGTTCTGGGAGCACTTTGTCTACATCGCCCACGCCATGAACCATCGTGGCCAGGACGGCATAGGACTCTGGAACGAAGAAGACGGCTTCTTCTACGACGTGCTGAAATTTCCCGACGGCTCACACTTTCCAATGAAGGTCCGCTCCATGGTCGGATTGATTCCGCTGTTTGCGGTGGAAACCCTGGAGCCAGAAGTGCTGGATCGCCTGCCCGACTTCAAGCGGCGACTGGAATGGTTCATTGATAACCGTCCTGACCTGACGAAGAATCTCGCCTCCATGCGCAGCGAGGGGATGGGCGAGCGCCGCTTGTTGTCGATTGCGGACCAGGATCAACTCCGCTCCATCCTCAAGTACCTGTTAGATGAGCGTGAATTCCTATCGCCGTATGGCGTCCGGGCGCTGTCTCAGTTCCATCGGGGAAATCCCTACACGCTTCACGTCAACGGAACCGAGCATCGAGTCGACTATGGGGCGGGCGAATCGTCGAGCGGGTTATTCGGAGGCAATTCGAATTGGCGTGGCCCGATCTGGTTCCCGATGAATTTTCTCCTCATCGAGTCCTTGCAAAAGTTCCACCACTATCTAGGCAATGATTTCAAGGTCGAGTTTCCGACTAGGTCGGGACAAATGGCGACACTGTGTGAGGTAGCGGGTGAGCTTTCGCACCGGATGACCAACATTTTCCTTCGTGACCGGAAAGGCCGACGGCCGGTGTTCGGCAGCCTGAAAGAGTTTCAGACCGATCCACACTGGCGTGACCTGCTTCTCTTTCACGAATACTTCCACGGTGACTCGGGAACTGGAATGGGAGCTAGCCACCAGACTGGCTGGACAGGTTTGGTCACCAAATTAATGCAGCAGAGCGGCGAGGATGCACGGGGGAAAACGGAAACCTTGGGTGCCAACACAGCGGCAGAGTGAGTACCCAATTGGTGAGATGCGTGGAATAAAAGGCGCCCCTGATCGTTATCAGATGTAACGAGGGAGATGACTCACTTATCTCCGGAGCAACAAGCAATAGACAAGAGGAAGCTCGCAATGATTGGCTACTCAACGACGCTGCTAGGCCGCACGGAAGTTGCCGAAGGCACACTGGCGTTTCGGTTCGAAAAGCCCCACAACTTCGTATTCAAGGCCGGGCAGTATATCGACTTGACTCTATCGGGCTCAGAACCGGGGTCAAGCGGATTAACTCATACTTTCTCCATCGCAAGCTCCCCGCTCGACGATGAGCTTGTAGTCACGACCCGAATGCGAAATACGGCCTTCAAGCGGGCGTTATCCGTCCTGCCGATCGGGAGTGAAGCAAGAATTGAAGGACCAATGGGGTCTTTCACCCTGCATAACAACACGGCCAGGCCGGCTGTTTTCCTCGCGGGCGGGATTGGGATCGCACCGTTCCTCAGCATGCTCTCTCACGCGAATCAAGAAAGGCTACGCCACCCCATTGTTCTGTTCTACGCGAATCGCTACCTGGAGGATGCCGCGTTTATCGATACGCTCTGGAAGTTAGAAACTGAGAATCCCCGGTTCCGGTTTGTTCCGACGCTCACGCGCACGGATAAAAGTTACCCGGGTTGGAATCGCGAGACTGGACACATCAGTTCGGAAATGCTGTCGACTAAGGTGGGAATCTTGCGAGGCCCGATCTATTACGTCGCTGGGCCGCCAACCATGGTCGCGGCAACGCGCCTCACGCTTATTGAGGTGGGGGTCGATGAAGACGATATTCGAACGGAAGAGTTTCCCGGCTATTGAGAATCGGGAGAGTGCGCGGCATGGGTGATCAACTTGTCTTGTCTTCCAGTGAAGGGCTTTCTTGGTACCGGCGCTACTTTCGGGGCAGATCTCAACCTCGTGGTCCAGTTGATCATGGGAGCAGCCTTGATCGCCGGCGCTCTTCTTGCGAAGCAGAAACGCTATGGAGCGCATGGCATTTGCCAGACGACGGTGCTTCTCTTGAATCTGCTGATGATCGGACTGGTGATGGGACCGTCGTTCCAACAACAGGTGAGGCCAGCTCTGTCGAAGGTTTTTCACAAGTGGTATTACGAGGTCGCGGCAATACACGCGGTTCTAGGAATAACGGCTGAGGTTCTGGGACTCTATATCGTCACCGTGGCTGGAACGGACGTTCTCCCGCAGTGGATGCGGTTCAGGAACTGGAAGTGGTGGATGCGCGCGGAACTCGCGCTTTGGTTGATTGTTCTGCTCAGTGGCGTGGGGACGTACTGCGCATGGTATGTGGCGCCGTTCCGGCAGTAGTGTGGCGGACCGGTACAACGGAGGGTAAGAATGCTGGAACTAACGATGTACGGACTTATAGGGCTGGCTGCAATGCTGGTTATTGCGTTCTATTTTGCATGCTGCGATGAATTACCGCCGGTCCGAGACGTCCATAGAGATGGCGGGCAAGTGGAGGCTTTCCGTGGCTGATGCGATTCCTTTTCTGTTGACAGAACAAACTCGCTCCATGCCGCTCATGGCCCATTTAGAGGAGTTGAGAAAACGAATCATCTTTTCCGTCGTAGGAGTACTGGTTGGGTTCTTCGCCTGCTGGTCGTACGCGGATCGTATTTTCGGCTTGGTGCAGCAGCCTCTCATTCAGGCGCTGCGTCACCACGGGTTGGCCGGCGGATTGGTGTATTTGAACCCCACTGAGCCTTTCAACCTCTATCTGGAGGTCGGCTTCGTCGCCGGCCTATTTGCGGCCTCTCCATTTGTGTTCTATCAATTGTGGTTGTTCATCGCTCCCGCGCTGTATCGGCATGAAAAGCGCTACGTTCTACCCTTCGTAATCAGTACCGTCGGCCTGTTCGCAGCTGGAGGACTTTTCGGCTACAAGATGGTTTATCCCGCGTCCCTCGACTTCTTAATCGGTTATGGCGACCGCTTTCAACCCATGATTACGATTGGAGAATATACGAAGCTGTTTGTAACCATCATCGTCGGCCTCGGCCTGGTTTTCGAAATGCCGGTTCTGGTGTTCTTTCTCGCCTTGATGCGAGTGATCACGGCGCGCTGGATGTGGCGAAATTTCCGTTATTCGGTACTCGCGATTTTTGTGGTTGCGGCAATGATCACACCGACCACCGACATCTTGAATATGTGTCTTTTCGCTGCCCCGATGATCGGGCTTTACGGTCTCAGTATCGGGGTCGCCTGGCTGGTGGGTTCGGCACGCCGGCGCAGAACGGCTGTGGGCTAGCTGCGGTGCGATCACCGTGTCTGGCAAGAACGCCAGTATTTCGCGCATCGGCATTCCGGTGAGATTCAGCTCCTGGCGAATTGACAATTAAATTACAACTCAGGCAAGTCCAGAGTTCTATTCCTGAATCCAATTCTAAAATTCCCCAAGATACAACTGTTCAACGCAGCGGTGTAGAACGACTGTCTCGTCCGGAGAAATATTCTCTGGAATTGGGGAATAGCTAGCGAGCGGCGGAGTTGTACATAGCACTAGAACAACAAAATCGAAAATAAAAGGAATTTGGAGAGTAATGATGAAGAAAGAAGAAATAACCTCATCCATCAAGCGTTCAGTTGACCGCCGTTCTTTTATGAAAAGCAGTCTTCTGGCAGGAGGCGCAGCAGTGGGCGCCGGTTTGTTAGCAAATGCAACTTTTGCCCGCGCGCAATCCGGCCAATCCCTTAGCGCAGGCGATGTCGCCATCCTCCAGTTTCTGGCGGCAGCAGAACTGATCGAGTCGGACCTCTGGACGCAGTATGCGGAATTGGGTGGTATCGGCACCCTTCCACCCATTGAGATTGACCCGAACGAAACCTTGAACCCCTATCAGGTCGCCTTGTCGAACCTCGATGGAGATGGCCCGCAATACATAACCAGCAACACTGCGGATGAAGTGAGCCACGCAACCTTCCTCAATGCCTACCTCCAGTCCAGAGGAGCCGAACCAGTCAACTTCGACGAGTTCAGGACTTTGCAGGGAAGCAAGGCTACGGGATCAACGGGCATTCCCCGGCTCACGAACCTCATGAATCTGACTGTCGACACCAGTTGGTACATTCGCTACCGCAGCGCAACCAATCCTGACCTCGGCGCTACATTCCCCCAGGCGATCACTCTCAAAGGGGTTACCGCTATTCCTAGAACGGATGAAGATTACAAGGGCGCTTCCAATCCCAACTTCAAAGGTAATGACCATATTCAGGCGATCGCGAATGTGGCGGCTTTTCACTTCGGATACATTGAGCAAGGTGGTTCGAGTCTGTATGCAGCCATGAGTCAAAAAGTGACTGATCCGGAAGTGCTTGAGATCACCCTGGGCATCGGGGGAGACGAAATCGCTCACTTTCTGGAGTGGGTTGATTTTTCGGGCAACGGAGTGCAACCGCCAATCGCGCCATTTACCGACGCCATATCCGGTCTGACCTTCCGCAATTTTTTCCACCCGCTCAACCCGAAGGTTCAGCCCAGCCTCATTTTCCCGGTTCCGGTTGAATTCATACCCAATCTTCCCCATGTCTCAATCATTCGTCCGCTGACCGATAAATTTGCGGGCGCGGTGGCGACGATCAACAGCTTCACTGCGGATGGACTCTTCATCGGCCAAAGCCAGCAGTTCCTCAAACTGCTGCAAACTATGGCCGAGGCGGCGGATGCCGCAACCCGCGGTTAGCACTGTAACCGTGAGTCGTGCTTGTCCGCTTCTGGCGGATCAATTGTTGTCTAGTGGGGGCGCCGCATCCGAAACAACGGATCGCGGCGCCTGCTTTTCACCAACCACGTTGTTTTGGCTGTCTCCGACGGAGATTAAGGAGCATATATGTTTGAAGGACTGTTTCAACCGATGCATCTGCTGGTGATTTTCGGGATCGCACTGCTCGTGTTCGGGCCCAAGAAGCTCCCCGAGCTGGGCAAGGGAATCGGGGAAGGTATCCGCGGATTCAAGTCCGCGATGAAGGCTGAGGAAGAAACGCCGGCCAGCACAATCACCGCCGTTTCCAACGACCAAAGCATAACGAAGGGGTGAATTGTGGGTTTCGGCACTGAAGTCCTGTTCATGATTGCGCTCGGTCTTGTAGTACTGGGACCGAAGCGGATGCACGCAATGCTGGGACACATGGCGCGGGCCAAAGCTGAACTCGAGAATGCGGCGCGCGGCATGAAGTCTCAGCTTGCGGCAGAACTCGAAGTCGCACCTCAGGGCGCGAAAACTGATGGTTTACCTGAATTGGCTGGAGAGCAATGAGCTGTGTCCGACACGATACCGGACACAGTATTCATTATTTCCCGTATGTCACGGGCGCGATCGTGGCCCGCTACTTATATCCCGAACTCTTCGGAGCGCCCGAGACGGCGCCCAACGCAGCCGTGAAATTCCTGAACACTGGACACTTTGCCCTGGAAACCGACGTTGAGGACATTGCGTCGGCAATTCTGAAAATGCCCATGCAAGGGTGACGATTGACGCCTACAAAAGTAGGCATTGGCCGTTCATCGAATCGTCCGGCTGACTTTGGGGAGTACCTCACAGATAAGTCCCGAGAAACGCGCTTCTGTTGACCAATCCGATCAACTCCCGGCTTGTCGGCAAACCGGAAGTAATCCCAGATCTCGGCTCGAAAGCGTTCTCCGAGGACCTTCCTTAGATCTATTGCAAGTTTCATTGCAAGTTCGGACCCACTTGAGAGCGCTTCTACCCACTTCAGGGCCTCGAGCGTGATCCTATACTGTTGAAAACTATCGAGCCCACCTGCTTAGCAACTGATTTCTAATCCGAGGGTTGCAGGTTCAATTCCTGCCGCGCCTACCATTCTGCCCAAATTTTCAGCATCAAGGAGCATAATGAGTAAAGACAAGGTCACTCGCTTCGGCCTTCGCGTGGCAGGGGAAGCAGCTTTTCATAAACGCCGCGTCGCCAGGTTTGCCGTTCGCGAAGTGAGCGAACCCCCAGCCGCCGGTTGCGGCGTACTTTTTGGAGTCCTTGACCATAAACTGAATGTTCGTGGGAGGCCCGGGAACGAAAGATTGGGCCTGGCCAAAGACTTTGTTGTTTTCTTCCGACGGGACGTTACGGTAATGCAAAGCAGCAATAATCGTGCCATCCGGATACGGAAGCTTCCCATCCCGAAAGGCATTGAACGCTACATCATTGCCGAGAACGGCACCCAAACTGTTGAGGTTGCCTGCTTCATGGGCCGAGGAGATCCACTTCCAGTCGCGGTACCCCTGAGGGATTTCGGTAACGAAGGGCGCGCCGGGTTGCCCATCCGCGTGGCCTGGAGCAGGGGCAATGAGGGTGACAAGGCCAGCCATTGTTGCAACTGCAACCAAGAAGAATGTGAAGCGTCTCATAGGGTTCCTCCATGCCATAGCCTAGGTAAACAGAAATCAGCGGTCCTAACTATTTCGGCTTCAAGCTAATGTCGATGCCTAGCCAAGGCGGACTCAAGCGCAAACAACAATACAGGAAAAACTGTATTGCCGACATGGCAGTTTTTGGCGATGGTCAGACTGGCAGCAGATTTTCGACCCAGATGTACATGATGCGAATCTCCGCCTTGGTGCCGCCGAACGGCGTCTCAATCACCGGCTCAAAGTCCATTCGGTTCTTGCGGGATGTAATCGCCACGCTTGTCTTGGTCCGGGATCAATCGCCTCGACGAAAAGCGAAGGCCGTTCCGAGCTGCAAAACGATGCTCGTTGAGTACGCCAGCGCATTGACACTATAAGAAGCAACGTGGCAGAATTTTTTTCTTTAGCGACGGTGTTGTCCTGAATAACGAGGAGACCCCATGCCTACCCTTCAGGAGCAGTACGAGAGAGAAGCGCCTTCCACCTTCCGGCTGGATGTTCAACTTCACGACCTACTGACAAAAACTCCGGCTCCCAGGCCGCAGCTTCTACCCAACACTGGCGAGGATAAGTTTCCCGAGCCGGCTTTTCCCCAACACCCCGATCTGCTGGCGCAGGACGACAACTACGAAGTAAAGAATTTTGTAATGGGGTATTTAAATCCGAAGGGCTTTCGGGTTAGAATACCGGGAAATTATTAGTTTTGCTGTCGGCTAAATACGGCGCCTCAGGATTCGTATCCGAGCGATTCTTGATGGCGTAAAACATCGAACCTCCTTAGAACGAGTGGTAGGAGTTTTTGATGGGCACTAATCGCCGGATGAATGGCCTCGAATCCCGTTCGAGGGTGCAGCCGCGATATCCCTGCGAGTTTTTCAACAGGAAGTTCTTGCAGAGGGTCGTCCGACCTTCTGTTTCTCACATCAAAGTCTTAACAACAACCCATGTGCCGGAGGAAGATTATGGCTACTCACCTCGTTCAAATTGAAGACGACGTAGAAATCAAGCAGCGACTCGCGGCAGAGCGCGCTCGCTTGCGCAAGATCGCGGGCCTGGACGCGCCCGACCATTTTCACCGACCGGTGGAGCGGGCCTTTACTGCCGAAGAACGCAGCAAGGTCACAATTCTTTTTGGCGGTTTTACCTGGAAGCATGAGGACCTGATTCGGGCCGTCTTCCAAGGCTGTGGCTATCGCTGCGAGAAGCTGCCGGTGCCGGATGTGCCTGCCTTCCAGATCGGCAAAGAGTACGGGAACAACGGCCAGTGCAATCCGACCTACTTCACCGTGGGCAACCTGGTGCAGTATCTGCAATTTCTGGAGAAGGAAGGCATTCCGCGCCAAAAGATTCTAGACAACTACGTTTTCTTCACGGCGGGTTCGTGCGGTCCCTGCCGCTTCGGCATGTATGAAGCCGAGTATCGTTTCGCGCTAAAGAACGCCGGCTTCGATGGCTTCCGCGTGTTGCTGTTCAAAGATAGCGACGGTATCAAGGCTGCCTCGGGCGAGCCTGGGTTGAAGTTCACAATCGATTTCGGGTTTGGCATGTTGAACGCCATGCATCTGGGCGACGTGTTCAACGACATGATTTATCAGATCCGTCCCTATGAAGTGAACAAAGGCGAGACTGATCGCGTCTTCCATGAAGTGGTGGACGGCTTATGCGAGGACCTGCGCAATCGCAAGAGCTTCGAGATCGAAGAACGGGCGCCGAACTGGGCCAAGCCCAAGTTCAAGAGCAACAAGATTCTTCGCAACACTGCCAACGTGCTCGGAAAATGGCACGAGAACATGTGGGGTAAGGATTACCTGAGCGCACTCGACACCGCGCGCAAGCGCATGGACTCGATCGAAGTGGACCGCACCAAGGTGAAGCCGATGGTGAAAATCACCGGCGAGTTCTGGGCGCAGATCACCGAGGGCGACGGCAACTTCCACATGTTCGATTTCTTGGAGCGCGAAGGCGCGCAGGTCATCGTCGAGCCGATCGCCACCTGGGTTGCGTATTTGATGTACCAGGCGAAGGCCCATGCTATCGCCAAGTGGCCGGTGAATCGACCGCACCGCAATACCGAGTGGTATGAGGTGAAGAAGAACTTTGCCAATTACATCGGTTTGCACAAGAAGCTGTGGGGTATTGGCTTTGGTGAGAAGGCGTGGCGGTTCTTCTATCACCGCACCATCAAGCACCTGGGCGGGATCACTCACGAATTGGTTCCGCAGAAGGACCTTGCGGATCTGGCAAACCCCTTCTACAACCAGTTCGCGCGCGGTGGCGAGGGTCACCTCGAAGTCGGCAAGAACGTTTACTACACCATCCACAAGCTGTGCCACATGGTGCTGGCACTGAAACCGTTTGGCTGCATGCCGTCGTCACAGTCGGATGGAGTGCAATCGGCAGTGATCAACAAATTCAAGGACATGATCTTCCTGCCGATTGAAACTTCCGGCGAAGGCGAAGTGAACGCTCACAGCCGCGTGCAAATGGCGCTGGGCGAAGCCAAAGTGAAGGCTAAGACCGAGTTCGAACAGTGCCTGCAATCAACCGGCAGGAGCATGGAGCAGATCCGCGAATACATCGCGGAGCATCCCGAGCTGCGACGGCCGTTCTATCACGTGCCCCACCGCGAAGGCGTTGCTGGGACCGCTGCGCAGTTCATTTTGCACGTGAACGATCGCATCAAGAAAGATACGCATCTTTGGAAGCGTTCGCGCGTGCCGGCCATGGCAGTGCCGGCGGCCGCAAGCGGCGACTGAGAACTAGGGACTGAGAACTGTCTGCTGGTTCTCAGTTCAGGCTGGCATCAGAACTCCCAGCGATGGGTGAAAAGGGAACGGAATGCACGATCATTCGGGACAAGCGGCTAAGGCACCACTGCTTCAGATAGCACCCGCGCCTGTACAAAGGGCGCACGATCACCACACCGAGTTTCTGGTTGGACTCGACGTTGGCTCGACCACGGTCAAAGCGACAGTGGTGGATGCCACGACTGACAAGGTCTTGTGGCAGGACTACCAGCGCCACGAAACCAAGCAGCCGGAGAAGACGCTGGAATTTCTGCGCCGCATGGAGAAAGAAGTCGGCATCAACGGCCACAACACCCGCATGTTCATGACTGGCTCGGGCGGCGGCGGCATTGCCGACCAGATCGGCGCCAAGTTTGTGCAGGAAGTGACCGCTGTTTCACTGGCTGTCGAGAAGATGCATCCTGAGGTGTATTCAGTTATCGAACTCGGCGGCCAGGATGCCAAGATCATCGTCTTCAAGGATGACGATGAGACCGGCCGCAAGAAGAAAATCCCTTCGATGAACGACAAGTGCGCCGGTGGTACCGGCGCAGTCATTGATAAAATCAACGCCAAGCTGAAAATTCCAACCGCCGAGCTTGCGCTTCAAGGATACAACGGGATCAAGCTGCACAAAGTAGCCGGCAAATGCGGCGTGTTCGCCGAGACCGACATCAACAGCCTGCAAAAGGTGGGCACGCCGGGTGACGAACTGATGGCTTCGCTTTTCGAAGCTATCGTTCTACAGAATCTCAGCGTGTTAACTCGCGGCCACACGCTGCGTCCACATGTGCTACTGCTCGGTGGTCCGAACAGCTTCATCAAAGGCATGCGCGAAGCATGGCAGGCGAACATTCCTCGGATGTGGCAGGAGCGCAAGGTTCAGATACCGGATGGTGCGAAGCCCGAGGATCTGATTAAGGTCCCGCAAAACGCCCAATACTTTGCCGCCCTAGGTGCGATTGAATTCGGCAAGACTGAAGAAGACTGCGTCGGCTGCTACCACGGTTATGAGAAGCTGGTGCACTACATCGAGTACGGACGTCAAGAGGAGAAGGCCAAGTCAGGCGCTAAAGGCCTGACCGCCAGCGACCACGAGCTGGACGGATTCAAAGAGAGCTACCGCCGCAAGAAGTTTATTCCGGCGACCTTCAGCATCAACCAGACGGTCGGCGGCTTTATCGGGATCGATGGCGGCTCGACTTCCACCAAGGCTGTCCTACTCAACGAAAACGGTGACATCCTCTGCAAGTCTTACCAGCTCTCGAACGGGAATCCGATTCAGGACACCATCGAGATGTTCGAGAACTTGCGCGGCCAGGTAGAAGCGCCGAAGGCAAAGCTCGAAGTTTTGGGAGTTGCGACGACCGGCTATGCGAAAGACATCTTGAAAGATGTGCTGCACGCCGACGTGGCGCTAGTGGAGACCGTAGCGCACACTGAGTCGGCACTCAAATTTTATGAAGATCCGCACGTCATTGTCGATGTGGGCGGGCAGGACATCAAGATCATCATTCTGCACAACGGTCGAGTGAAAGATTTCAAGCTGAATACCCAGTGCTCGGCGGGCAACGGCTACTTCTTACAATCCACGGCGGAAGGTTTTGGATTGGGCGTCGAGCAATATGCCGATCTGGCGTTTTCGGCGCGATCGATGCCGGTGTTTGGTTACGGCTGCGCGGTCTTCATGCAATCGGATATTGTGAACTTCCAGCGCCAGGGCTGGCGAGCGGAGGAAATCCTCGCGGGTCTGGCGGCCGTGCTTCCCAAGAACGTTTTCCTATACGTGGCCAGCATTCCTAACCTCGCGGCCTTGGGCACACGCTTCGTTCTGCAAGGGGGTACGCAGAACAATATGGCAGTGGTGAAGGCTGAAGTGGACTTCATCAATAGCAGCTTCCGCGCGGCTGGCAAGAAGCCGGAAATCATCGTCCACGAATTCTGCGGCGAGTCGGGAGCCATCGGTGCGGCGGTTGAGTCGGTCCGCCTTTGGAAGAACGGCCAGCAGACGACTTTCGTCGGTCTCGACGCCGTCCGCAAGATCGAATATCGCACCACCCGCAACGAATCTACGCGTTGCAATTTCTGCAAGAACAATTGCCTGCGCACGTTCATCGACATCCGCACTGTCCCCAAGGATGAGAAGAGTTTCATAGCGATTGAGAAGGTCACCAAAGTCCCCCTGATGCACGGCGAACAGCGGCTGATTATCGCCACCTGCGAAAAAGGCCTGGTGGAAGATGTCAACGACATGAAGGACATCAAGGCCGGCCTCGACGAGATTAAAGAGAAATATCTTAATTTCGTGGACATTGCAGCCCACGAAGTTTTCCGTTCAGTAAGCCCCGAGAGTGTGGCCGACCCCGTGCCAGTGACGAAGTTCTGGAACAAGGAAGCCAAGGCCCGCGTTCCACTGATGGACAAACGCAAGAAGCTACGCGTTGGCATTCCGCGCGTGCTGAACATCTACACCTACGCACCGCTCTTCAATGGTTACCTCGAGAGCCTCGGCGTGCAGCCGGAGAACATCATCTACTCGGATTACACCAGTTCGGATTTGTACCGCGCTGGCGCCAGCCGCGGGGCAATCGATCCATGCTTCCCGGCGAAAATCGGCATTTCGCACGTTTACAACTTGATTCAGGAGAAACACCGCAAGAAACCGCTCGACGTGATCTTCTTCCCCATGTATGACGTGCTCACGTCGCCGCTGGTGAAGATCGTTGGCGCCAATGCGTGCCCAACCGTGACCGCGACGCCGGAAACGGTGAAGGCGGCATTTACAAAGGAGAACGACGTTTTTGCCGAACACAACGTTAAGTATGTGGATCCGGTGCTGAACTTTGCCGACCGCAAGCTGTTTGCGCACCAGATGCTGCAAGCGTGGCAACCTATTATGGGTTTATCGCAGGAAGAAAACGACCGCGCGGTTGAAATCGGCTACAAGGCGCTGGCCGATTATGAAGCCAGCATCCGCAAACGCGCTCGGCAAGTGATGGACCAGCTCGAGCGCGAAGACCGCATCGGCATCGTCATGCTGGGCCGGCCATATCACCACGATCCCGGTCTAAACCACGAGATCATGGAAGAGTTCCAGAAACTGGGCTACCCCATCTTCTCGCAGAACACGTTACCTCTCGATGAAGATCTGCTGGAGCGTCTGTTCGGGGACGAAGTTCGGGCCGGAGTTATTACTCACCCGCTCGACATCACCGATGCCTGGAAAAATTCCTACTCTTGCAGCACCAACCACAAAGTCTGGGCGGCGAAGTTTACGGCGCGGCATCCCAACCTGGTGGCCCTTGAAATCTCCAGCTTCAAGTGCGGCCACGATGCTCCTATCTATGGCGTAGTTGAGGGGATCATCGAGCAATCGGGCACGCCGTACTTCTGCTTCAAGGATCTGGACGAGAACAAGCCCACCGGCTCCATCAGAATTCGCGTCGAGACCATCGATTATTTCTTGCGCCGCTACCGCGAAGAGGTCATCCGCAAGCGCAAGGCCAACCAAGAAATCGAAGCCCAGCTGGCTGCGCTGGAAGCGGAGATGCGCGGGCAAACCGTGCCCGAAACAGCTGAGTTCGAGCCACCACAACTCGAACCAGAAGCAGAGAGCATGGCGGCGGACTAAGTCATTTGGGTATAGAATCGGGACACCAAAAACGGTTTTTTGGACCAGCATTGCCACAAATAGGCTGGCCGAGCTTAACATCCGCCACCGTTGAAACTATCGCAGCCCACCTGCTTAGCAACTGATTTCTAATCCGCGGAGTGTAGGTTCAATTCCTACCGCGGCTACCAGCACTACGCCGCGATCGCATTGCTCACAGGGAAAGATTTCGGTTGACACTGCTCTCCGTCGTTTTATAATAGTTATTATTCAATAATCATGCGCCTCACCCATAAACATTTCCGCGAGCTGGCCGCGAAGCACGGTTTAGCGGTCACGCACCAGCGTCAGGTGGTCTATGAGGCCGTCATCGCCTCCCACGGGCACCATTCTCCAGAAAATATTTATGCCGCGGTCCGACGTCGTATTCCGTCCATTTCTGTCGCTACGGTCTACAACAACCTGCGGCTTTTTATCGAGTGTGGATTGCTGCGAGAGGTCACTCCTCATGCGACCACGTTGCGCGTGGACGGCAATCTCGAACCGCATCACCACCTGGTTTGCTCGCGATGCAAGTCGGTGCAGGACATTGAAGGAGAGTTCATCGATTTTAAACGGCTATCCCGGCATCTGCCGGATGGCTTTGATCTGACGCAGCCGTTGGTCGAGGTCTTTGGCCTCTGCCGCCGCTGCAGCGCCAAAAAGTAGTTTTTTTCACGCAGTACATAGTCACGATTTGAAGGACGGAAACTATATGGAAAATACGCTCGCGAGTTCATCGGGAAGTGTTTCTCCCGAAGCTAAAAATAAGAGTACCTTACCCGAAGCCAAGTGCCCGTTTAACCACGGCGCTTCCGTGCCCACGAACCGCGATTGGTGGCCGAATCAGGTAAATGTGAACGTTCTGCACCAGCATTCCCCACTGTCTGATCCGATGGGTAAGGAGTTCAATTACGCGGAAGAGTTCAAGACGCTCGACCTCAATGCCATGATCAAGGACCTGCATGCGTTGATGACGGATTCGCAGGATTGGTGGCCGGCCGACTTTGGCCACTATGGGCCACTTTTTATTCGTATGGCGTGGCACAGCGCGGGCACGTACCGCATCGGCGACGGCCGTGGCGGCGCAGGAGCTGGTCAGCAACGCTTCGCGCCGCTCAATAGCTGGCCGGACAACGTGAACCTGGACAAGGCACGCCGGCTGCTCTGGCCGATCAAGCAGAAGTATGGGCGAAAAATCTCGTGGGCCGACCTCATGATTCTCGCCGGTAATGTCGCCTTGGACTCGATGGGATTCAAGACCTTCGGTTTTGGCGGCGGACGCGAGGACGTGTGGGAGCCCGAAGAGGTGAACTGGGGTCCTGAGGGTACATGGTTAGCCGACAAGCGTTACAGCGGCGATCGTGACCTTCAGAACCCTCTCGGCGCGGTGCAGATGGGGCTGATCTACGTGAATCCGGAAGGGCCGAATGGTAAGCCGGATCCGCTGGCCGCGGCACGCGATATACGAGAGACTTTTGCCCGCATGGCGATGAATGACGAGGAGACGGTTGCGCTCATCGCCGGCGGTCACACTTTCGGTAAGACCCACGGCGCTGGCATTCCCGCTCAATATGTAGGCGCCGACCCAGAAGCTGCCAACATTGAGGATCAAGGCTTCGGATGGAAGAATAAACTTGGCAAAGGTCATGGTGGTGACACCATCGGTAGCGGTTTAGAAGTCATTTGGACCACGACGCCTACGAAGTGGAGCAACAACTTCTTCACCAACCTGTTCAGCTATGAATGGGAACTGACGAAGAGTCCGGCCGGTGCTCATCAGTGGACTCCAAAGAATGGCGCAGGCAACGGTAAGGTGCCGGATGCGCACGACCCCTCGAAGCGTCACGCGCCATCCATGCTGACCACTGACCTCGCCTTGCGGTTCGACCCTGCTTACGAAAAGATTTCCCGGCGTTTCTACGAGCATCCGGACGAACTCGCCGACGCGTTTGCGCGGGCGTGGTTCAAGCTGACGCACCGCGACATGGGGCCGATCTCGCGATACCTTGGCCCGCTGGTCCCGAAAGAGTCTCTGGTGTGGCAAGACCCGGTTCCCGCCGTGGATCATAAATTGATTGGGGAAAAGGACGTTGCTGCTCTGAAAGCGAAGATCCTTGCATCCGGACTGTCGATCTCCCAGCTGGTCACGACTGCCTGGGCATCGGCGTCGTCGTTCCGCGGCTCCGACAAGCGCGGTGGGGCGAACGGGGCGCGCATTCGCCTGGCGCCACAAAAGGATTGGGAAGTGAACCAACCAGTCGCACTGGCGAAGGTTCTCAAGAAGCTGGAGGCGGTCCAAAAGGAATTCAACGGCTCGCAGTCCAACGGGAACAAAGGCAAGAAGGTTTCGTTCGCGGACCTGATCGTTCTGGGCGGCTGCGCAGCCGTTGAGGAAGCTGCGAAAAAGGCCGGGCACAAAGTGAAGGTTCCGTTTTCGCCGGGGCGCACAGATGCTTCGCAGAAGCAGACTGACGTGCACTCATTCGCCGTAATGGAGCCGGTTGCGGACGGGTTCCGCAACTATGTCCGCAACGGACGGAAACTGCCGGCCGAGGATTTGCTGGTGGATCGGGCACAGTTGCTGACCCTGACTGCACCCGAGATGACGGTCCTGATCGGCGGCCTGCGCGTGCTGAATGCGAACGTTGGACAGGCCAAGCACGGCGTCTTCACCAAGCAACCTGAGACGTTGACGAATGATTTCTTCGTCAACCTGCTCGACATGAATACGAAGTGGCAGGCATCCGCTGCATCCGAAGGCGTGTATGAGGGGCGCGATCGGGAGACGGACAAACTGAAGTGGACCGGCACCCGCGTCGATCTCCTCTTCGGTTCGCACTCCCAACTCCGGGCGCTCGCAGAAGTCTACGCGGCGGATGACTCGAAGGCGGCGTTCGTGAAGGACTTCGTGGCGGCGTGGAACAAGGTAATGAACCTTGATCGCTACGATCTTGCCTGAGATCTGGAAAAAGGCAAGCTGGCAACTCGGGCCGTGGCTATTGTTTGGATCGGCTAAACCGAAGTCGTCGCTTTTTCTGGCTCGTGGGGGCGCATCGCGCTCCCCATGCCACCTTTTACCAATAGGCGCAATACTTTCCCACGGATCGTGTTCGACTGCGGAGCGCGGACGGGGCTTGACTCAATGAGTGTAATAGAGCTTTTTCGTCAACTGTCCTCTTGAGCCACCACCATCTCCCCCACTTTCATTGACTTGCCCGGCTTCCCAGACCTAAGATTTCAGCGCCAATGATTGGCCAGACCATCTCGCATTACCGCATCGTCGAGAAACTCGGCGGCGGGGGGATGGGTGTGGTCTATAAAGCCGAAGACATCGATCTTGGACGCTTCGTCGCTCTGAAATTCCTTCCTGACAACGTTGCCCAAGACCCGCAGGCCCTGGAACGCTTCCGCCGGGAAGCCCGTGCCGCTTCCGCGCTGAACCACCCCAACATCTGCACGATCTATGAAATTGGCCATCACGAGGACCGCCAGTTCATCGCCATGGAGTTTTTGCAGGGCGTAACCCTGAAAGCATCGCATTGCCGGACGCCCGCTGGAGATGGAGGTTTTGCTTCCGCTGGCCATCGAAATCGCCGATGGACTCGATGCCGCTCACGCGGCCGGAATTATCCACCGCGACATCAAGCCAGCGAACATCTTTGTCACTCAGGCCGGCCACGCCAAGATCCTCGACTTCGGGCTGGCGAAGATGATTGCTAAACCCGCCTCGGCTGGAAGCGATTCGGTAACGGTTTCGCTCGATTCCGATGCCGCACAACTGACGAGCGAGGGTGCACTTGTTGGGCACGGTGGCTTATATGTCGCCGGAGCAGGTGCGGGCGAAGGAACTGGATGCCCGAACCGACTTGTTCTCTTACGGGGTGGTGCTATACGAGATGGCAACCGGCAACCTGCCGTTTGATGGCGCAAGTGCCGGAGAGATTTGCGGCGCGATTCTTCACCAGGAACCAGTTCCGCCTTCGCAGGTCGATGCAAAGGTTGCCACCGGCTCTGGAAGCAATGATCCTCAAGGCACTGGAGAAGGACTGCAGTCTGCGCTACCAGCACGCTGCCGACATACGTGCAGATCTGCAACGAGTAAAGCGCGACACTGAGTCGGGAAGAGTAACAACGGCGCAGAACCTGAGCGGAGCGAAAACCAGTTTGCATCCTCGTCTGGGCATCCGCAGATGGATGGTTTTCACGGCTGCCTTTGTGGTCTTTGCCGCAATCAGCGTCGGCATTTACAAATACCGCTCCCGCTCAGTTCTGCCCACAAATGGCCGCGCGCCGCTGTACGTCGCGGAGTTCAGCAACTCCACCGATGACGGTGTTTTTGACGACGTACTGCGCGTCATCGTGGCCAGTGAATTGAATCGTTCCCCAGCTGTTCGAGTTGTGGATGCTGACCCAGACGATCTTGTGCATATGTTGCAGAGCGCAGGAAAGAGTCTGGATGAACGCTTCACTCCGGAACTCGCCCAGGAGCTGTGTGAACGCAATAAAGGCAGTTTCTTCACGGATGGAGAAATTAAGCCGCAGGGCGGAGGTTACGTGCTGGCTCTCTCGGTGCGGGAATGCGGCTCAGGCCGGATTGTGGCCCAACAGAACGGCGAGGCTAAAAGCAAAGACGACGTGATGCTTGCGGTGAGTCAGCTTGCAGCAGCATCCCGTCTCCAGCTCTCCGGCAACTCCTCTCGGCAACACGCCGGCGCCCTTGCCTACGGCTTCCTTGCCAGCCTACAAGGCTTTCCTGGCGGGCGACAAGCTCGAGGGAGTTGAGGATAAGCAGGGCGCCGCGATGCTCCGCCAAGCGACCGAGCTCGATCCCAATTTTGCCGAAGCCTGGGAGATCCTGGGGCTCGAGGATTACAAGTTGAACGAAACAAAGCGAGCAACGGACGACACTCAGGCACGCCTTCGCCTTACGCGAAAAACTCCCCGAAAACGAAAAGGCAAACGTCGAAGGGCGTTACTACTTGGATGTTACCGGAGAGCTCTATAAGGCGATTGAGATTTTGCAAACCTGGGAAACCCTGCAGCCGAACGACTTTCGACCCCATAATTTGGTAGGGTTATCCTACCAACACCTCGGTGTATACGAAAAAGCGAGGGTTGAGTTTCAGAAGAACAAAGACCTCTTTCCGACTGTGCCACGCGCGGTCTTCAACTTGGGGTTCGTTTTGCGTGCACAGGGCCGTTACGACCAGGCAGAAGCCGTCCTCCGGACTATTCCTCTCGATCAGGTAATCAGTCCACATGACCACGCAGAGCGCTACCAGTTGGCAATGCTGCGGTCCGATCAAGCCACGCTCGAAAGAGAACGGAACTGGATGGAGCAAAACGCCGACGAGCCATCCGTAATCGCTTTGTTGGTGATCACCGACCTCCACGACGGACGTCTCGAGAACGCAAGTCAACGGACACGCCACGGGGTGGATGTCTCGGTCGGATCTGGCTTGTCGGAGATCGCGGCCGATATGCTCCTCAGTCTCGCACGCGGCGAAGCTCTATACGGTCGAGGTTCCGCCGCTACGCAAGCCATTAGCCAGGCGCTCCGGTTGACCGATTCAAAGGAAATCAAACAAAGCGCAGCCAGAGTCATGGTCCTCAGCGGCCAGGAACGCGAAGCCCAGAAGATCATCAATGACCTGCTGCACGAGTATCCCGTTGATACGTTTCTGAACGAATTGGATGCACCGCTTGTGCTCGCCGCTTCTCAGTTAAGATTTGGTCAAGCCGACGCGGCCTTGCGTACCCTTGATCGGGTGCAGCCTTTCGAGTTTGGTACGGTCGCCGAGTTCCTTCCAAACTACATCCGTGCGTTAACTTACCTTCGCCTCCGGCGCGCCGAAGATGCCACTGGGGAATTCAGCGCGATTCTGGCGCATCGCGGTGTGTCCCCTTTGAGCCCCATCTTGGTTGTGTCGCAACTGGGCCTGGCCCGTTCCTACGCAATGCAGAAAGACGTTGCCAAAAGCCGTGCTGCCTACGAGGCCTTTTTCGCGGAGTGGAAAAATGCCGACCAGGACCTCCCCATTCTGAAGCAAGCCAAGGCCGAGTACGCGAAGCCGCAGAAGCTGCAATAGTCAATTGACGCTATCAGGCGTTTACACTCATTGAGAATTGCCGGATCGCGGTCAATTAGTGAATGATTCCATGACAATGTCGGCGATTTCTTGCCGACCCTACGGCAGGATCCGATTTCTTCGTCAGCTGGAAACGCCTGCATCTTCTTGGTGTGGCTTTCATCCAAAACAGAGTGCATTTACCTTATAGTCGGTGTCAGCTAGCCAGGCGAGGAGTTGATGGATGTTTGAGAGTATTCTCTGCCAGGTAACGGAATATGATCCTGATGTCCTTGAGTCCCTGATTGGGCTCGCAGTCGAAATTGCTCGCGAGGGCCGGGAGGGAAGACGCGTTGGCACGGTATTTACACTCGGGGATGAAAATGCCGTACTTGCGAGATCCAGACCGTTGATTTTGGATCCGTTATCGGGGCATTCCGAGTCTTCACTGCACGTCACCAATCTCAATCTTCGCGGAACCATCAAGGAATTGGCACAGCTGGACGGTGCGTTTGTGGTTAGTCGCGAAGGCATTGTGCTTTCTGCGTGCCGCTACCTTGATGCCGTGGCCGCACAAGTGGACGTGCCGCTGGGACTTGGCAGCCGGCACATTGCCGCTGCCAATATGAGCGCTGTTACGAAGGCGGTGGGTATTGTGGTTTCTGAGAGTTCGGTGGTGCGACTTTTTTGTCATGGCCAACTGGTCGGTGAAATCATTCCCGAGATTTGGATGATGGATCACGCCCACCTGGGTGGCAGCGCGAAGAAGGAACAAGTCGGCGAACTCACGATTTTGACGCCAAGTCTGCGATAAGCCTCGATCGCGAAGTGAGCGACTAAACCACTTCGCATCAAGAACCAATGGTGAATATGAGCAGACTGTCTAATAAAGTGGCAATCGTGACGGGCGCGTCCAAAGGCATAGGCGCTGGGATTGCAACGGGCTTGGGAGCTGCGGGCGCGCGTGTTGCCGTGAACTATTCCTCCGACCGGGAAGGCGCCGAGCGCGTCGCTCGGGCGATCACCGACAACGGAGGCGAGGCAATCGCGGTCGGGGCCGACGTATCCAAGGCCGCAGATGTGGCGCGGTTATTCAAAGAAGTGGATTCTGCGTTCGGAAGACTGGACGTTTTGGTCAACAACGCCGGGGTCTTCCGCTTCGGCGCGATCGCGGAGATTACCGAAGAGAGCTTTCGCCTCCACTACGACATCAATGTTCTCGGAGCGATTCTCACCGTGCAGGAGGCGATCAAGCGGTTCGGGGCCGACGGTGGGAGCATCATCAACCTGAGCTCTATCGTCGGCTCGCATCCGGTGCCGGGGGCGCTGCTGTACGCTTCCACGAAAGGCGCCATCGAAACGCTGACCAGGGGATTGGCGTTCGAACTGGCACCGCGCAAGATACGCGTCAACGCCATCGCTCCCGGTTATACCGAAACCGAAGGCAACGTAGCCGCAGGGACGTTTGAGGGTGGTGCCGGCGCGGCTTTGGCTGCGAAGACGCCGCTCGGCCGACTCGGTCGCGTCACGGATATCGCCCCGTTGGCAGTGTTCCTGGCGTCAGACGAATCAGCCTGGATCACCGGGGAGGTCATTCGTGCCGCAGGCGGTCTCGTTGTGGCTACCTGATGACGTAGTGCTAACCATAACAACGCAGTCAGGGCAAAACAGAGAGGAGAATACGATGCAACTTCAAGATAACTACTTTGCCGCTTATCACAACCTAAAGCTGACACGAGATGACAAAGGCGTGCTGGTTGCTGAATTCCACAACAATGGCGGCCCGTTGATTATGAGCGCGCAAGCTCACACGGAATTTGTCGACGCCTTCTACAGAATTGCGCAAGATCGAGCAAACAAGATCGTAATCCTTACCGGCGCAGGCGGGGAGTTCATCACTGATGTCGATTGGTCATCTTTTGGCGATGCTGCGGATCCCGGCGTTTGGAGCCAGGTTCACGATGAAGGCGTTCAGGTTTTGGAAAACATAGCTAACATACGCGTGCCGGTGATCGCGGCAATCGAAGGACGAGCCCATGTGCACTCCGACTACGCGCTACTTGCGAGCGTAATTGTGGCAGGGGAGGGTGCGACCTTCCAGGACGTGGCCCACTTCTCCCAGGGCGTTGCGCCCGGCGACGGAATTTTCACCACCTGGAGTTATCGCGCGGGCGCAGGACGAGCTGAGGCGTTCCTGCTCAATCCACAGCCACTATCGGCGCGTATGGCGCACGAATGGGGAGTGGTTGCCGAGGTTGTACCGAACGGGAAGGCGCTCAGCCGGGCACGGGAATTGGCCCAGTTGTACTTGAAGGCTCCCGAAGTGACGCGCCGCAATACGCGGGTACATTTCATTCAACCGTTGAAAGAGCGCATTGTTCGGGAAGTCGGCTATGGACTGTCGCTTGAGGGAGCGTCGGCAGCTGACTTGGTGAAATCAATGAGAGCTGTCGCTCAGAAAGGAAAAATCGCATGAAGGTTCTCGACCTGATTCATCCTAGCGGGCCCATACCGCTATCTTGGGCGAGAGGCGAGGAGCTGGCGTGCAGAATCAGGGGACGGGGATTTTCGGTATTCACTTCCCGAATCGCCTGTCAGTCCGCCCGCATCCATTATTGAAGGCTAAACAGGGAGAGACATCATGAAAGTCGGATTCATTGGTCTTGGGAACATGGGTTCAGCAATGGCGATGAACCTGCTCAAGGCCGGACACGACCTTACCGTATATAATCGCACCCCCGAAAAAGCCAAGCCGCTGCTCAAGCAGGGTGCTCGCGCTGCCCCCAACCCGGCCGAAACCTCCGGTGCCGACTTCGTATTCACCATGCTCGCCGACGATCATGCCGTTGAAAGCGTGGCATTCGGCGAATCGGGAATCCTGGCGAACCTCCGACCAGGATCGGTCCATATCTCTTCCAGCACAATCAGCGTCGCACTCTCGCAGAAACTTACGGCTGCGCACCAAAAGCACAATCAGCGGTTTATTTCAGCTCCTGTTTTCGGACGCCCGGAAGCGGCCGAAGCGGGCAAGTTGTTCGTTGTTGTTGCCGGCCCTAACGATGCCGTCGAGCGCTGCGCGCCTCTATTAGATGCCATCAGCCAGCGCACTTTCCGCTTTGGAGAGCAACCTTCGGTCGCCAATCTGGTCAAGCTCAGCGGGAATTTCCTGATCGCATCGGTAATTGAGTCTCTCAGCGAAGCCATGGCGCTAGTCGGCAAAGCTGGGATCGATCAGCATGAGTATCTGGATTTTCTCACGTCGACTCTTTTCCCCGCGCCGGTCTATAAAACCTATGGCGGACTTATTGCTGACAAAAAATTCAAGCCTGCCGGCTTCGCCGCACCGCTCGGCCTTAAAGATGTTCGCCTCACTCTTGAGGCCGGCGAGCAATTCCGCGTTCCGCTTCCGCTTGCCAGCCTGATTCGCGACCGCTTTTTGGCTTTGCTTGCCCGAGGCGGCGACTCGCTCGACTGGTCAGCGATTTCGCGAATTGCAGCTGAAGACTCAGGCCAGAGCAGCAAGACCGGCCGAGCGGCCTAAAGCTACGCGGGATTTCCGCGGGGTAGTCTGAGCCACCGAATAGGATTAACTGGTGGCGATAATTCGATTCGCTTGCTCAAAGAAGGAGTCCGTATGAACAGCCTCAATCCTTCATTGTCCCAGGTACGTAACAATGTCAAGCCGGAAGAATTTGATTTGGTGATTCTCGGTGGCGGGACCGGGTCGACCGTTGCTGCGTGGACTTTTGCTGGCGAAGGCGAACGTGTCGCAGTCGTCGATCGCAAATACATTGGCGGATCGTGCCCTAATATTGCGTGCCTTCCGAGCAAGAACATTATCCATACTGCGAAAGTTGTGGATTACGTTCGCCGAAGCAAAGAATTCGGCATCACATGCGATGGCTTCAAGATCGACATGGCCGACGTGCGCGAACGCAAGCGCAAGATGGTGCGTGGTCTGAACGACATGTATATGGAAAATTACAGGAACACGGGAGCCGAGTTCATCTTGGGAACGGGCCGCTTCCTGGCCCCGAAAACAGTGGAAGTCACACTGGCCAATGGGAAGATCCGTCGGCTGCGTGGCGCGAATGTGATCGTTAGTACGGGCACGCGTGCCGCGCTGGAGCCAATTCCTGGCCTTGCGGAAGCGCAGCCGCTTACGCACGTCGAGGCTCTTGAACTCGATGAAATTCCCGAACACTTGCTGGTTGTCGGTGGGGGCTACGTCGGAGTGGAGCTTTCGCAGGCCATGCGGCGATTCGGCAGCAAGGTGACGATGGTTGATCGCAATGCGAGATTGATGTCCAAAGAAGACCCGGACGTATGCGACGCTCTTCGCAGCCTGCTCACCGATGAAGGCATCGACACTCTCCTGAATGCACGAATCAAGCGAGTGTCAGGCAAATGTGGCGACTCGGTAAGTGTCGTCGTCGAGCAGAATGGAATTGAGAAAGTCCTAAAGGGCAGTCATGTATTGGTCGCCACAGGCCGCAATCCGAATACGGAAGGACTCGGCCTGGAACTGACCGGCGTGGAGCTCACCGACCGGGGATACATCAAGGTCAACGAGCGGCTGCAGACCACCGCGCCCGGCGTCTGGGCGATCGGCGAGGTCGCAGGTAGCCCGCAGTTCACTCACATCAGCATCGACGATTTCCGCGTAGTCCATGCCAATTTAACCGGTGGCAAGCGTGTGACCACGGGCAGGCAAGTCCCATATTGTCTGTTTACCGACCCCGAACTTGCTCGTATCGGTCTGAGCGAAACAGAAGCGAAGGCTCAAGGGATAGCGTATCGCCTGTTTAAGGTCCCAATGGAAACCAACCTACGTGCACACACGCTCTCGGAGACCCGCGGGTTTGTGAAAGTCCTCGTGGAAGCTGATGGCGATCACATTCTCGGGTTCACGGCCTTCGGTGTCGGTGCGGGGGAGACCCTGGCCGCCGTCCAGATTGCGATGATCGCCGGGCTGCCCTACACCGCGCTGCGCGATGCAGTCCTGACTCACCCAACACTGGTCGAAGGTCTCATAGCTCTGTTCTCATCGACAGCGTCAGCGCATAAGGTTGTCGAGACAAGAGGAGCCCAGATTTCCGCTGCATGAGGGTTTTCCGGTCGGAGTGACATTCGCCGAGACGCCCCGGGGTTCGAAGGTCAGGGATCGAGTGGTTGGGTAGAAATAACAACGCCCCGTCCTTCCGCATTCTCCCGGAAGAACGGGGCGATCACAAAATGCTAGTTTACTGTGATGGGTTTTCCAGCCGACGGAATACCGTTGGCCACAACGTACACGGTGCTGGCACCGGTTTCGATGCCTGAGGGAACAGCAAATGTGCAAGAAACGACGGTGTTACCGGTCGCGATGCCCATGGTGCTGAAGTTAGTCGTGCGGGCGAAGAAGAAGTGCTTCGTCGCCTTGTTTCGAATCACCACCAGAGGGAAATTGCTGGCCATCTGTGCGTCGTCACCATAGGCGGCGCCGGCAGTGAGACCATTCAATTGCGTACCCGAGATGGTATAAGAGTTGCCGTGTGTAACCGTGCTGGGAACCGAAGTGATGGCTGGTCTCCAAGCACTCTTCGGTCCACCCTTGGTCGTGTAAAGTTCAACATCGATGGTCTGACCATCCGCCGGAATGTACATCACTTGGCCGGTCGGTAGGGTCAGCAGCCGGGCTTCCCAGGATTCCAAGGAACCACCGCTCGCCGTGTTCGGAGCCTCGGTGAAAACATCGGTGGTGGAGAACTCATAAAACGTTCCGGTTCCGTTGAACACGCCTGGGCTGGTATAAACCAGGATGTTGCCGTTGGGTAGCGCAGCCCCTGGGCCGTCAGCTATGTCATCTCCGTTGGGGAACTGAGGACCTGCGGTCCACGTACCGCTCGTGGGGTTGTAGATGGAAGTGTTAGTAGTCGCACCAAAAGCGACAACCGTTCCGTCGGGACGCTGGACGAGCGGCCCCATTTCCGGGACGATTCCCAGTCCACCGCTGTTCGGTAGGGTAACAATCGTGCTTCCGGCGCTGCTCCATGCGCTGCTGGTGGGGTTGTAGAGTTCAGAATTGGTTCCGTCTTCTGTATCCACAGTTAGCACGTCGCCATTGGGCACCAGGGCAAAGCCCTCTTCGGAGAATCCGTCTGCTTTCCCCGTGCCGGTGGAGGTCCACGTCAAATTGGTGGCATTGAACACCACCTGCCGCTTGGACGGTTCTCCTCCCTGGCCCATCATGAATATTCCGTTGGGCAGGACGACGGCCGGAGAGTCGCCGATCGTAGTCCATCCGCTGGGCGGGTTCACGGTGGTCCAAACGTTGGCTACCGGGTCGTAAATGTCACCCAGGTTGGTTTCGTCGCCTTGCAGATTGTTGTACTCTCCTCCTTCGACAAGGACCCGGCCGTCCGGTAGCACGGCAGAGGCAAAGTAGAGAGGCGCGTAGCCCGACTGCATCGAGGCCAACTTCGTCCAAGTACCGTTCACATAGCTGCCGGGAAGGGTGGCGGTGAGCTTCCACCAGGTTCCGCTGTTGTACTGGTGCATCATGATGGTGCCGTCGGTAAGAACAAGTGCCGTATCAGTTTGAAAGCTTGGTTGATTCTTGAGCTTCGCCCAGGTTCCGGTTGCCGGTTCCTGAGAGCTGGCAATACCTGACGCGATTAATACCATCGATGCGATTGCGAGCAATCGCAACATTTTGACGCCTTGGTTCTGCATTCTGCGATCTCCTTTGGAGGATGTGGGTTTTACACGCGGAGTCGTTGATTCATCGACCACAGAATTGGGAGGGAAAAGCTGTGGCAAGCCCAAAGCTCCGTCGGGGTCGCATTATACTTCGAATTGGTGACAAATTTAAGGATTCTAGAAAAAATTGACAAATAAATTTCGGTGCGTCGCGTTCGACCCCTAGATACATCGATTAGTGCGGGAAAAATGAAAAGTTTTCAACCGCAGCGTCGCCATGAAGTGCAAAATTATGCACACTTATGAGATTCTATTTGTCCCGGAAACAAGCGTTGGGCGGGCTGACTGCCCGCCCGACGCCATATAACCTGCGCTTGCGTTTGTAGAAAGTAGTAGCGCTATCCCTAGTCTCGGTTCATCAATCGGTCATGGTGAATGATCCCGATCCACTGCAGCCGGCCCCAGTTCCGGTCAGCGTCCAGTTACCTGTAATGGAGCTACCAGTTAGTGTTCCCACCAGCGTGAGCTCGTTTGTCCCGTTGGTGTTCGACGCTCCTGACGTTATCGTCATTTGAAAATTGCCAGTGGTTACGCCGCCCGAAGTGCCAGTAACAGTGAATGCGCCGGTCGCGGTCGTTCCCAAAGCAAAGCAGGAGGACGAGGTTGTGAAACTAAGGTTGGTGATATTCAATGCGCTGCCATTCCCTGCCAGCGTTACGGTGAACGCGAGAGCTGCGGATCCGTCCGGATTGGTTAGCGTCGCTGTCCAGTCCCCGTTAATGCTATTACTGCCGCTGGAATTGCCGCAGCCGGACAACGCCAGCGCCACAGAAAGTATGATCGCAATACCAAAGTGCTTCATAGAATCCTCCACGAAGTGAGAGTTAGGATCCCGGTTCGTAGTCTCGACGATCCCAGCTTCCCAATCGTGGAACACCGGCGGCATCCGGAAGTTCCGATCAGAGTTCGACGCGGGATGAAAGAATCGAACACGAGTTCCTTTTTGGCATGAATTACGACACCACTTCCAAGTCACGGTACCGACAGTTTTACCGGTCCTGCCCTGTAAGTGGTTTATTTTGTGTTTTTACGGATTGGGTCTCTAACCATCAGCGATGCTAGCCCAGTATCGACTGCCCAAGAAAAACGCAAAACCAACCCCGAATCCGTTGTTATGTTTCGATGTACCAGTGTAGTTGAAAAGATGCCAGTTTGTGGAGGCCGCAATGGTAAAGATTTGTATACCAAGAGTTTGCCAGTCACCTACGCACCTCTAACTTACTGCGCTTGGAGCCGGCGCAGATGCCTGCTAAGATCATTGATCTCTCCGGGGGGAGGGCCATGGAGGATCCCACAGTCCCGCGAAAATTGGCCGGCCGCTACGAAGTAAGACAAGTGTTGGGCCAAGGCGGCATGGGACTGGTGTACCGCGCCTACGATACCGTGGTTCGCCGCGAAGTGGCGGTTAAGACCATCCTCGATCTCCCCGATCCTGCGTCACTGCAGCTCTTCTACAAAGAATGTGATGTGCTCGCCTCCATGAGCCATCCCAACATTGTCGAGATATTCGACATTGGCGAGTTTGAAGAAGACGGCAAGAACAAACCCTACTTCGTGATGCCGCTGCTGCCGGGAACGACCCTGGATACATTCATCCGCAAGTCGAGCCACCGGCTGACGGTGGAACGTACGGTCGAAATCATTTCCCAGACATGCCGCGGCTTGCAGGCGGCGCACGAGCGCGGCCTGGTGCACCGCGATCTGAAACCGAGCAACATCTTTGTCATGGAAGATGACTCAGTGAAGATCATCGATTTCGGTGTGGCACACATGACCGACACTCACACTCGAGGACAAAAAGGGACGCTGGTCTACATGTCCCCGGAGCAGATCGAGATGAAGCCGCTATCGGCTGCGTCCGACATCTTTTCACTGAGTGTGGTGTGCTACGAAGCGCTTACTGGCCGGCAACCCTTCCAGCGAGCCCGGGCAGACGAGATTGTTGAAGCTATCCGCAAACAGATTCCACCGCCGGCTTCGGAAATCAATTCAGCGGTAAGCCAATCCATTGGCCGCGTCGTGCACAAGGGCATGGCCAAGCAGCCGTGGCACCGTTTCTCGAGTGCGCGCGAGTTCGGTGACGTCCTGAACAAAGCGCTGCGCAACGAGCCGATCGAATTCTTCGACCCCGTACGCACGCGGCCACGTCTGGAGCGCGCCACCAAGGCGCTCGAAACCGGGGACTACCAGTTTGCCGGAGAGATTCTGGGGGAACTGGAAGCGGAAGGCCATATCGACAGTTCGATCAGTGGGTTGCGTACTCAGCTTGACAGCACCGTAAGGCGCAAGACGATTGCGCAGCTCATGGAAGCAGCCAAGGCCCGCTTTGAAGAGGCGGAAGATCCGCTGGCTCTGCAGAAACTCCAGGACATCCTGGAGATGGAACCTGACAATGCGCAGGCTTTGTCGCTGAAGAGCCAAATCGAAAACCGGCGTAGCGAAAAGCAGATCGAAAACTGGTACCGCCTGGCACGCCAGCACATGGACAATCACGCTTACCCGCACGCGCGTGAAGCCCTGCAAAATGTGTTGCAGCTTCGGCCCAAGGAAGGCCGGGCGTTGCAACTTATCGCTGAAGTGGATCGCGAAGAGCACGAATACAACAAGCTGCGTCAGGAAAAAGTACAAATTCACCGCGCGGCAATGGACGCGTGGCAGAAGGGAGATGTCAGCAGCGCGCTCAGTAAGCTGGCGGTGGTCCTGGAACTGGACCGGCGGGCGCCCGATGCTTCGGCTCCGGAGCGTGGCGCCACTTACCAGAGCTTTTACAACGAAGTTCGTTCCGAACATGACGCGATGAACACCGCATATGTCGAGGCCAAGAAGCACCTCGGAGAGCGAAACTTCGGCAAAGCCCTCGCCATCTGTGAAGGCTACCTGGCAAAGTATCCCAACCACGCGCTGTTTCAGGCGCTCAAGTATGACATCGAAGAACAGCAACGACAGCAACTCTCGGCATTCATAGCTGCCATCGACCGGCAAGTGGAAGCCGAAGCTGATCTCGACAAAAAGGTGAACATCCTGAAGGAGGCCCTGGAGCAGAATCCCGGGGAAACGCACTTCGAACGCGCGCTACGGCTGGTGAAAGACAAGCGTGACCTGGTGAATTCGATCGTCGCGCGCGCCCATCATCACGAGGAGGAAGGCGCGTACGTAGACGCTGTCAATGACTGGGAGATCCTTCGAACCATCTACAGCCAATATCCTGGCTTGAAGTTTGAAGTGGAGCGGCTGCAGAAACGCCGCGAGCAGCAAAGCCGCATCGAGTCAAAGACGCGGGTGGTGGAGCAGATCGATGCCTGCCTGCATTCCAGTGACTATGGGCGCGCTCTGGACTTGCTGCAGCAAGCGAAGGCGGAATTCCCCAACGAGGCTGAACTGGCGGAACTGGAGAAGCTGGCCAACGACGGAATCCAGCGTTCGACGGAGGCGCATCGCCTGATGGCCGAAGGCCAGGATCTGTGCGGGCAAAACAAAGCCGCGGAAGGAATTAAGCTGCTGCGTGACGCTTATGAACTGGATGAGCATAATGCGCTGACCCGCGCCGTGCTTTCCAATGCGTTGGTTGAGCAGGCTCGGCTGATCGCGCAGAGTAATTGGCAGGAAGCCGACCGCCTGGCGCGGCAGGCGGATGATTTGAATCCTGGTCATCCGCTGGCCAAGACGGTGCGCACGCTGATTTCCGACCAGAAGCGGGAACAGTTGGTGAGTGAATGCGTTTCCCAGGCCCGCAAATTGCAATCCGCGGGGGATTTAGCAGGGGCAGTGACGCGGATCGAAGAAGTGCTGGCGACTTATCCCCGCGAGCCCCGGCTGATTCAGATTCAAGACACTTTGCGACGGGAACTCCAGACGCAGCGGCGTCAGGCCAGACGCCGCGATCTCGAAGAGTTGCGGCGCATGGAACAGGAAGCTGAAACACTCGCCGATGCCAAGACCAAGCAGAATTTAGGCGAGCGCGTGCGGGCATTGGCCAATCGCCACGTGGAAGACGAGGAAGTTTTGTCCTCGGCAAATGGTCTTCTGAAACGCTTAGACGTACCCACCGTGAGCGGAAAGAAGCCGAGTCAGGACGGGGAAAAAGCCAAGTCGGATCAACCGAAGAAGGTTGTCAGTTCGCCACCGCCGGATGCCGGCCAAAACACCATGTCGGTTTACATTCCGCCAACCATGGATGTGAAACCGGCGGCCAAGAGTCCGGACACTCCAACGCCTAAGGCGGCTAAGCCGGTGCCACCGGTCCCGGCAAAGCCTGCGGCCAAACCTGTGCCTGTCAAGCCGCAGTCCGTGACAGCGGGTCCAACGCGACTAAAGCTGAAACTTTCTCGCGGCCAGATGATGGCCGCCGGGGCCGCGGTTGTGGCCCTCGTGCTGATGTTCGCACTGCTGTCGGGAAATCGTAAACATACGAGCGGGACGCAACCGGTCACAGCGTTCAGCGTGAAGGTGCACACCACACCAGCCGGGGCAACGATACGCGTCAACAAGGAAGCCCGCGGAGTGTCGGATCTACAACTCGACTTGCCGGCGGGAGCTTATGAGATTGAAGCGGATTTGGATGGTTACCAGCCCAAGACCATAACCTTCGATGCCAAGACTGGTGCAGCAAACTCGCTTGAACTTACCTTGGAGCCGGCGCTGCCGGTAGTGAAGCTATCGTCGGACACCGGGGCCGGGAAGATTTTCTTCGATGATCTACCGCCCAGCGATCTTGAAGGCGCGCAATGGACGCTGGATAAAGTTGCGCCCGGAGACCACAAGCTCAAGTTTGATGGTCCGCAGGGCAGTGCATCGTTCACGTTCGCGACCGAGGCGGGCGCAGTGCCGGTGATCAAAGGATCTATCACGGCTAACGGCGTGCTGGCGGTAGTGGTCAACAACCTGGGCGGCCGCTTGCAGGTAGTTACCAGTGATCCCGCGGTCAAACTTAGCCTGGACGGACAATCTCCCTCTGACAGCGGTAAGGATGGCTGGCAGCTTACGCAAGTGACGCCGGGCACGCATGAGCTTACGCTGACCCAGGGCAGCAGCCAGTACAAGCTTAATGTTGATGCCGGCCCTACGCCGTCTCTCACCACTTTTCTGGAGTCGGGCCGGAATGTTGGCACCTTGGTGGTGGTGACGAACGAAGACAAGGCCCGCGTTTTCCTCGACGGCCAGCCCCAAAAAGACACAACCCACGGGGGCGAGTTGCGAATTTCTGACCTGGGTCCGAAAGATTACACCGTCAAAGTCACCAAGAATGGATTTCTGGATCTTCCCGAGCAGAAGGTTCGAATTCGCAAGGGTGAAGAGCGCAGGCTGGCTTTCAATCTGCAGCCGCTTCCGCATTTTGGGACGTTGTCAATCCAAGGAGGGCCGCCCGGAGCGCAGGTTGTGATCGACCAGGTGCCCGCGGGAATCGTGCAACCGGATGGCAGTTTTACTGCGGCGAACATCACTCCCGGCGACCACGTGGTGGAACTGCGCAAGGACCGTTTCAAACCTAGGCGATTGCAGAAGCGATTCGTAGCGGGAACGAATGTGGCCCTCACGCCGGCAGAGGCTGTGCTGGAAGCTGCAACTGGTGCGGTAAAGATCACATTCACGCCTGCGGATGCTAGCGTAACTTTGACCAAGACAGGAGAAGCTCCCATCAAGGTGACCTCGGGCAGTGCACTCAACCTGCCCCCGGGGACCTACACGTTGAGTGCGCGCACGGCGGACAATTTGACTCGCACCTCCACGGTTGAAGTCGTTGTGGGTCAGTCCAAGGTGGTGGACCTGCCTTTGGGGCCAAGCGGAATGTCCCTGTGGGACGACCCCGCCGGATGGAAGCAGGACCAGGGAAGCTTCGTGCATAAGGGCGGGGATTTTGTGCTTTACAGCGCATCTCCCACCTCTGGGACATTTGTTTTTTCCGCCATGCTGCGGAAAGGCCACCGCCTGCAATGGGTAGTGAATTACATTGACGCCCAGAATTACATTCTCTTCCAGATGGACGAAAACAATTTCTACCGCAGCGTGCTCCGCAATGGTCAGAAGACGGATGAAGCCAAGTTCCCATTCAAGAGCGACAAAAAGAGTTTCCACACCATTCAGGTCCGCATTTCATCCACGGAAATTGATCATCAGATAAAAAATGGCGAAAGCTGGGTGGCTCTGGACAAGTGGAGCGGAACGAATCTCTCTGGCGGGAAGTTTGGTTTCTACATTCCGGGTAGTGACCAGGTAGCCCTGTCCAGCTTCAATCGATATGCAGACCTAGGCGCGCACTAACCGGCCTGCTAAACAATCTTTGCACTGCAAAATAAGCGGAATTCTAATTCGCATAACGGCGGAAGAAGCTGTCTGGCTCCCACTGCGGGTGGTGCTCGTCATTGGCGATGCTGATGAGCAAAGCTCTGACGATCTCCTCGTATTTCGCAGCCGCGGCCAGGTCCACCGGTTGGTTCACGTCGTCCGAGGGCGCGTGATAGCGATAGGTCAGCCAGTCTTTGAATAGTTTCTTCTGCTCGGGCGAGTCGGGATCTGGAGCGACGCTCATGGCCAGCGCGGGCACGCCATGGCGGATGAAATTGTATTGATCGCTGCGAACGAAAAGATTACGCAGCGGTTCGGGGTCGGGCTGAACTTTCACATCGAGCGATTCTGCAATCTCGCGTGCGCGATTCCCCAGGTCCGATTCGTTGAGACCCTCCACCGTCAGAAGCTTCAGCGGCACGATGGGCAGAAACATATCGACGTTGACATCGGCAACCATGGATTTCGGCGGGACCGTGGGATGCGCGCTGAAGTACTTTGATCCGAGCAGGCCTTTTTCTTCGCCAGTAACCAGGATCAGCAGGATGGAGCGGCGTAAGGTTTCGGGATTCTTCTTGAAGCTGGCGGCCATGTCGAGGAGCAAGGCGCTGCCGGATCCGTTGTCCATGGCTCCGTTGTAGATGCGGTCGCCATTGATGGGTTCGCCGATTCCAATGTGATCGAGATGGGCCGAGAGCACGACATATTCGTCTTTCAAAGTGGGATCGCTGCCCGGGATTTTGGCAACCAGGTTGGCCGATCTTAGCTTGGTGACCTCCACTTTTGTTTTCGCTTCGAGCGAAACCGCGAGCGGAAAGCGGGGCAGCGGCTTGCGCTCTTTACCCAGCGCGGCGATTTCTGCGAAGCTGTGGCGGGAACCAGCAAAGAGTTTCTCGGCGCTGGCGGGATTGACAGTAGCCGTGAACCTGGCGCCTTCGGTTTCGTGAAACTCAGGATAGTCGAGATCCATGCTGGGATGGGCGCGGTTAAGCGCGATGCGGGACCACGGGATGTCCATGGAAGCGGGATTGATCAAGGAAACCGTTCCGATGGCGCCTGCGGCGCGCAGCACTTTCCAACGCTCGGCCGCGGTCTGGTAATGCGCAGCCAGCGCAGCCGGAATCTCGGACGGCGATCCGGAGAAAATAACAACAATCTTGCCGCGAACATCGAGGCCTGCAAAGTCATCGTAATTCTTCTCCGGAACTTTGAGACCATAGCCGACGAAAACCAGCTCTGCCTCCACCTTGCGGGCGGGCATCACGCGGGTGCCGATGATGGCATCTTCACCGAGCGCGAGCGGTTCGCGTTTGCGGTCGCGAATGAGCGTAAGACTGCAATCCTTCTCGACGATCTGGCGGGAGACAAACTTGACGGGCTGATAGAAACCATTGGTGCCTGCAGGTTCTGCGCCCGTACTTTTGAGCTGCTCGACCGCGTAGGCTTGGGCTGCGTGCTCACCACTACTGCCAGTATCGCGGCCCTCGAGTTTGTCATCGGCCAGGACTTTGATGTGATCCCACCAGGTCTGACCGTCGAAATGAGGAGTGGTCTGAGCTGCGGCCGAGATCGCAAATACCAAACCGAGCAGTAAAGCGAATGACTTGATTTTCATAATCGATCCACAGTGTGAAGGTTTCTAGGATAGCAGGAACCGCAATCCCCTAGAGTCTTTCTACCCACAGAAAAAGGGCTGGGATCAGAGAAGTAAAAATGACACAAGTAGTAGGCCGTCGGTTGATGTATATTGTTCGCGGTTGTGGATGCCGGAAATTATCTGCTGTCCGGGTTTGGCGGCGGAGGCGGTACCACCACTGGCGCCATCTTCCGCAAGACGTTCGCTCCCAGCGTTCTGAGTGCGGCGGTTGAAGTGATTCGCACCTCACCCATTGGTGGCTTTACGGAAAGACACTCTCTCAGTCCGAGGAAAGAATCATGATGAGTGCTACGGGCAAATCCTGGTTATCGCGGGTCGCGGTAGTGTTGGTTGGAGTTTGTGTCTTGAGTGGCATGGCTGCTGCGGCAAACGGCGGTTACGTGATCACGAATGACGACTCGCCACAGGGGAACCTGCAATTCATTACCAACACCGTTTCTTTTTATTCAATCGGAGCGAATGGTTTGCTTACCTTGCAGCAATCGGTACAGACGGGTGGCTATGGTATTGGAGGGGGCTACTTCGGCGCGAACCGCCTTGCTGTGCTCAACGGCGGTGGCCAGGAGTGTGTCTTTGCTTCTGACGCTGCGACCGCGGACATCGCAGGAATCATCGTCAACACCTTCTCTCTGGGCGGTTCCGCGATGGGTTCCGCGAACGACACCGGCGCCTCCAACGGCATTGGGTTAGCCACGAACGGGCAATATCTGTATGCGAGCTTCACCGACTCGAGCAACATCGGAACCTTCCAAATTCAACCGAATTGCAATCTCACCTTTATTGGGGATATCACCGTGACGGGGCTGCAGGGCGGCTTCGTCGACGCTATGGCGGTGCAGGGTAACATGCTAGTCGTGACCTACGGCGATGGTTCCATCGAGTCTTTCAACATCTCGGGAGTCACACCGGTATCGAATGGCGATAAGCAGAACTCCACCCAAGCTCTCAGTTCGCTTGGCGCCACATATCCAAGTGCTGTGTTGCTCACGCAAGATGGACACTATGCGATCTTCGGGGACACCGCTACCGCGGCATATGTGGAAGTGTCCGATGTTTCCTCGGGAAAGTTGACAGCGACGGTTCCGTATCGTTCCGGGGCCACCGTCAGTTCCAGCAATATTTTGTTCAGCCCCGATGAAAGCATTCTTTACATCAGCGACACCCAAGGCGACCGGGTTAGTGCCGCTTTTTTTGATAAGACAACTGGGAAGATTATTCCTGCCTGCGATTCGAACCTGCTCAAGGGGTACTCCTCGAGTTTTTCTTATTTGGGAGGACTGGCGGTGGCTAGCGGAACTGGCACGGGCGGAGGCCTGTACGTAGGCGAGTATGGGGCGCCCGCAATCGCGATGATTGAGGTTACTGTGAAGAACGGAAAATGTACGATGAAAGAAGCGCCTGGTTCTCCGATCACTGACCCCAATGGTGTGGGGTTGATATCGATTGGGAATTTTATGCCCTAGCGTTTTAGCGAGTTCGTGGAAACGTAAGTCCGAGTAGGAGTCATTCCAGGAGAGATATTTAAGGAGAGTTGGATATGCGTCCTGTGTTCAGGTGCTTGCTGGCAATTGTGGTTTGCGGTTTTTCCGTTCAACCGACTTGGGCTCAGGTTTCATGTCCCGCTCGGCCGGCCCCGGGCTCGATAGTACTGGACACTCCGAGTCTTACCTCGACGAACGGGGTATTGGCGGCGAAATTCGTCATGGGGCACTCGGTGGATCAGTACGGTTACACCCACTATTGCTACAACTACAAGTCCGCTACCGGGGACATAGAAGCTCCGACGCTACGCGTCAATCAAGGCGACACCCTGGAACTGGAAGTCTTAGATCGCATCGCAGGCGATGATGCGGGAATGAAAATGTCCGCTCCCGCGGGCAAGACTTGCGGTGATAGCGGCCCGGCGACTCTGCAATCGACTAACGTTCACTTTCACGGCATGAATGTTTCGCCCAATTGCCATGAAGATGATGTAATCACCACCCTGATTCAGCCAGGTTCGCCGGGATTCGACTTTAAGATCCCAATTCCAGCGGACGAACCTCCGGGTCTGTACTGGTACCACCCGCACGTACACGGCTTCACTGAGTTTCAAGTGAACGGTGGGGCTGCTGGAGCGCTGGTTGTAGAAGGAATGAATAAGGTCCGGCCTGAAGTGGATGGGCTGACCGAGCGAGTGTTTACCATTCGGCAACAGTACTTGGTTCCCTGGATCCCCGGACCGTATCAGTTGTCCATCAACTTCCAGGTTTCCGCTTTCCCCTTGCCCCACCCCATCATCCAAATGCAGCCTGGTGAAAAGCAGTTCTGGCGCGTACTCAATGCCACTCTCCAGGATTTCATGCCGTTGCAAGTTCAGGTCAACGGAGTAGCTCAGAAAATGGAGTTAATCGCTCTCGACGGTTATCCCCTGGCCAAGCCCCGAGTCGAGACAACGATTTTGGTGCCTCCGGCGGGACGAGCAGAGTTTATTGTGGAAGCTCCCCCTGCGGATACAGTTACGAATTTCGTGACATTGAATTATTCCACTGGCCCCACCGGTAACACTGATCTCCCGCAGACGATCGCCACTGTTCAGCTTAGCAACAGCGCCAGTCAAGCGCCCCCGGCGAAGGCCACCGGACCGACGATGCACTTGCAGGACCTTAAGTTTGCGGATTTGGCTAAGCAGATCCCGACCACGCAGCGGAAGATATATTTTTCGGAGGAGTTTGGCGGGACTAACGGGCCGATCCAGTTCTACATAACCGTGGATGGCGAAGAGCAGAGAGTTTTCGAACCGAACGAGAAGCCGGCGATTACGACCAAGGTGGGCGCGGTGGAAGACTGGACCATTGAAAACCGCGCACTGGAAACTCACGATTTCCACATTCACCAGATTCACTTCCTTCTGCTGGAAGTGGATGGCAAGCCGGTGACCAATGAGTACCGCGACACTATCGAGATTCCTTATTGGGAGGGGCCGGGACATCCTTATCACAGCATCAAGGGGCGCATGGATTTCCGCGACCCAACGACTTCTGGCACCTTTGTGTTTCATTGCCACATTCTGCTGCATGAGGATCTCGGCATGATGCATAAGATCTTGGTCGAGAAGTAGCGGGAGGAGCTGTCACTAACCACAACGAAAGGTGCAACAGAGATGCGTAAGCGAGTTTTACTCGTCTTAGTTAGTTTGCTATTGCTAGTTGCCGGATACGTAGCGGGAAGCCGAAAATCGACGGTCGCGTACGCGGCCCAGCCAGCCCAGGTATCGTCCGCCGCCGAGCCGACTAAGGGCGTGGTTCCGCGATCGTATGGCCGTCTTGTGGCCGGAATTGCCGACCAAATCGGCACCGGACTGGTTTTCGAGGATGCCGAGGGCGTGATCCGCTTCGTCAGCGTGAACGGCATGAAAGAGGGCGAACTTGCTCGCTACGACAAGACTCCAACCCACGGCGGAATTCCCAAGTCGTATGGTCACTTAGTCACCGCAGTGGTGAACCCTGAAGGCACAGCACTGGTGTTCGAAGACAGTGCGGGCACCATTCGTTTCGTCACCATAACCGGCGTCAAAGAAAGCGAACTAACACGCGACTGACCGGCGGTAACTCCGCTGTGGCCCCAATTTCCCGGAAGTCAATGCCATGCAATAACTTGCATACTTGATGAATGCTGCTGCGCACTGTGTAGTGCCGATCCAAATCTCTTTCAAGACCTAACAAAAGACTCTAGCGCAATTGCTCCACCCCCGCTAGAATCCCGACGGTTCGGGCGTTTTGCGGCGGACAGCGTGTCCATTTGGGTTCGTACTTGCGATTGTGACCGCTGGCGCAGCCTACTAACGAACCATTAACGGTTTGCGTTCTTGCCGGGCAGTCGATCCCAGGAGGCTACTTTGAACTATTCAATCATGCACCGAAACTACGTGCTGCTCATTCTCGGAGTGGCCATCGCACTTGCTTTGACGGGGACGAGTTTCGCCACGCCCACCGTTACGCTTTCTCCCTCACTACCCTCGCCGCAACCGGTAGGCACCGTGATTACGTGGACGGCGAATGCATCCGACAATGATCCAGGAACCCTGACGTATTCGTTCAGCGTAGGAGTACAGGGACGAGGGTTGGAACTGGCCCGCGATTTCGGCTACCTCAACAGCTTTCCTTCAAACCCTCCGCTGCAGGAAGGGACCTATGTGGTCGAGGTTATTGCCAGAAACGACAGCACGGGGAAGACGGGGACTGCAACCCAGTCGTTTGTCGCGACCGCCATTGCGAACAGCACTAATCCGGTGGTAGTTTCCCCCACTGCCAATCCGCTGGTGGCGTTGTTCAGCGCGGCACCGTGCTCACCTCCAGACAGCATGCAGGTGGGGTTCAAGAGTTCGACCGGCGTTATTCAATACACTCCCTTGAAGCCCTGCAACAAAGGGAGTTTGAATTTCTATGTTGCCGGCATGCTTGCCAAGACCAAGTATTCAATGGCTGGGGTGCTAGTGAATTCCGGTCATCAAGTGGGACAGACGCAGACCGTGAATTTTACAACCGGCGCGGTCAACGTAACCCTACCGACAATAAGCGTCGTCAGCCCTGCCCCGCCTGAGGCGGCGAATGAGCCTATCCTGGTTCACTCTTACATCGCACCATTTCCGGTCGCAACCGATCTGAGCGGTAACGTAGTATGGTACTACGATCCGTACGATGGTCAACTGGGGCTGATGACGCGGCCGCTGGCGGGCGGATACTTCTGGTTCTACGGCAATGGAAACAACGACCCCTACTTGCAGCCGTTTCGCAAGATTGATGTGGCGGGCAACACCGTTGTCGAGACCAATATCGGTCGCATCAATGAGCAACTGGTTGCCATGGGTCAGATGCCACTCACCGATATCGACCACGAGGTGCGGGCTCTCCCCAATGGCAACATCCTGATGATCGGTTCGCTGGACAGGGTCCTGGGTCAGGGCATTCAAGGCGGCGCCGACATCATCTTCAATGAGTTGGTAGTCTTGAACCCGGGGCTTCAGGTGGTATGGTCCTGGAACTCGGTTACCTGTGGGAATTGTGCCACTATGTTGCCCACCTCCCGTGAAGCGATCCTCGGCGAGACTTGCACGGTTGGTCAGGGCGGGTGTCCACCCCTGACCCCTCCCAACACTATCGCCAATGACTGGTTGCATGGCAACTGTGCGCAGCTTGCGACTGACGGCAGTATTTTGATGTCACTCCGTCACCAGGACTGGGTCCTCAAGATCGATTATGGCAACGGTTCGGGGACGGGGAACATTCTATGGCGATTGGGGCTGGATGGAGACTTCACCATCGTCGGCGATCCCAACGACAACTATCCGTGGTTTTCCCATCAGCATGATCCGGAATGGCAGTTGGACACCAACTATCTGGCTCTCTTTGATAATGGAAACACACGCATCAAACAGAACGGCGGCGGAGATAGCCGGGGCCAGGTGTTGAAAATCGATCAAAATACCATGACCGCGACGCTGGTGGAAAACATCGATCAAGGAGTTCAATCCCTCGCTCTGGGCACGGGGCAAATGTTAGTCAACAAGAGCGGGCAGGTGAACGGTCTTCACTATGAGGCCGGTTTTGTCAACGCTAGTACGAGTCAGACGTCGTCGTTCTACCCGAGTGGGACGCTGGTGATGACAAGCTCGGTCGCTACCTATCGTTCCTTCCAGATGCACGATATGTACACTCCGGATGTACAAAAATAATCGGTCAGAGCCGCCGCCGCACCGGCGGCGGCTCCATTGACCGGGCCGCTAGAGCTTTCGCGGTTTGTGCTCGCAACTCTGGGCGTTGATGCAGGAGTCCTTCATCATCAGCCGCTCGACGGGTTTGCCGCCGACGATGTGAGCATCGATAATCTCATCCACATCTTCAGCCTTCACCCCGCCATACCAGATAGCATCGGGATACACCACCAGATTCGGACCATGCTCGCATTGGTCGAGGCAGCCCGCCTGGTTAGCTCGGACTTTGCCTTTCAGACCCCGTTCCGCCAGCTTCTGCTTGAAGAGCTTTTGTAGCTGCGCTTGTCCGGCAGGATCGCAACAGCCGCGGGGATGTCCCTCCGGCCGCTGGTTCCCACAGACAAAAATGTGCTTCTCAAACTTGGGCATAAAAAGAATGTACAGGATTTCGACGTTCTGGTGACCGAGGAGGGTGCTTAGTCTTTTAGCGGAACCATGGTTCGGTCCCCTCGGCAGAAGGTAGCCACGCGCCGTAGGCCACCCATAGGCTGCTTCATGAGCTTGACTGGGCCGTAGCAGAAGACGGCATGGCCAGTGTCTGCAAGATACCATTGGCCGTGGTTGGCGGATTGGCGGGAAGTGAGAGAATCGACGGAAGGGCGCAAGGGCGGCGCCAGGCGGGTACCGGGGAGAGTCAACGCAAACAGCAACGTCGCCAGGATTTTCATGGGACTACTTCCTGGCCCGAAATTCAGATGAGCATTACGCTTCTGCGCCCATCTTCCATGGTGGCAGTGTCCGTGGGTGGCTTTGGAAGTTTCGGGAGCTTGCCGGCGTTAAGGTCATCCTTGGCATGAGCTCGCGCTTTGTCCTGGGTCGACGGATTCTGCGCCTGGGAGTGGGCTTTTGCCGCAGCCTGGGCCTGGGCTTGGGCTTGTTGGTTCCTAACCCGCAACTGGGCTAGTTTCGAGCTGTCATCGAAGAGCGACTGGATCAAAGAACGTTGATTGTCAATCGTGCGGCCCTGCTCCACGACCAGCAGGGTCATCAGGCCATAGGAGACCAGGAACAACACGACGAACACCGGAAGCATGGAATGCTTGGCTTTGGGCTTTTGGGTAGGTACCAGAAGCGCGTTATCTGACGTCCAGCTCAACAATTGCCACCCCGATCTGCGCCCCCTCTCGAAGCAAGAAGGCGCATCCGCAAGTGCAGCTAAGACGCCATTGAATGGGAAGTTTTTAAGTGGTTGCAGCTACATGACTTAGGCCAGGTTTGACAGGCCTTTGTAGAGGGCTGAGGTGCAAGCGGCTGCACAATAAAGGTAACCAGCATGCGTTACGAAGGTGACATGCGGGCGAAGGAAGCTGCGGCGGAGCTACTTTCCTCCCATCACCAGCTTCGCAATGGTTGCCAATTGCATGTTCGATGTGCCTTCGTAGATCTTGCCGATCTTGGCATCGCGCCAGTACTTTTCGACGGGATAATCCTTGGTGAAGCCGTATCCGCCGTAGATCTCAACCGCTAAGGACGTCACGCGCTCGGCTACTTGTGAGCAGAACAGCTTGGTCATAGCCGCCTCTCTTACGAACGGAACACCGGCGTCCTTCATTCGGGCGGCGTTGTAAACCATCAGACGCGCAGCTTCGATCTCGGTGGCCATCTGCGCAATTTGAAACTGGATGCCCTGAAAATCGGCGATTGGTTTGCCAAATTGCTTGCGCTCTTGCGCGTACTTCGCGGCGAATTCCCAGGCACCCCGGGCCACACCCGCCATCTGGGCGCCGATTCCGATACGGCCTTCGTTCAAGGTTTCAATCGCAATCTTGTAACCCTTGCCCACTTCTCCAAGCACGTTCGACTTGGGCACGCGGCAGTCTTCGAGGATCAGTTCGCAAGTCGAAGAAGCGCGAATGCCGAGCTTGTCTTCTTTCTTGCCGACGGTAAATCCGGGGAATTCTTTTTCAATGATGAAAGCGGTGATGCCCTTATACCCGGCGGCGGGATCGACGGTCGCAAAAAGTATGAAGACACCGGCTTCCTTGCCGTTGGTGATCCAGAGCTTGCGCCCGTTCAGGACGTAGTCGCTGCCTTTGAGTTCTGCCTTGGTTTGCAGTCCAAACGCGTCGGATCCTGAGCCGGCTTCGCTGAGCGCGTAGGCCCCACAGGTATCGGCTGCCATGCGCGGCAGATAGCGCTTTTTCTGGTCCTCTGTGGTCCAACGCATCAGCGCATTATTGACCAGCGTATTCTGAACGTCGACAACGACACCAGCCGAAGCGTCCACTCGCGAAAGCTCCTCAACCGCAAGAATCGCCTCGAAGAATTTCGCTCCGCTGCCGCCGTATTGCTCGGGAATCTCGATACCCATCAGTCCCAACTGGAAAAATTGATGGATGAGGTCTTTCTCAAACACACCCTTTTCATCCATTTCCTTCACCAGGGGACGAACCTTGTCTTCGGCAAACTGGCGAATGTTATCGCGGAAGAGAATTTCGTCTTCAGTAAACGTGGTCAGGGGCGAGGAAGCGGCGGTTTGCAGCATGGTTTCCGGCATATACAAAACACCTTCGAGGGAAGTGGCAACCTAGGATTTTAGCACCTCGGGGGGCTGGATCTGTCTAAAGGCGGGCGGAAAGATCGGCAGGAGGGGGCTTAGATGGGCTTGTTTTGTCCGGGATTCAAGTCCACTCCACCCATGCCGACATTCATCTCGATCGATCCCTTGCCCGTACCCTCGAACGACCGGGCGACGATGAAGTGGTGGTTCTGTCCATCCTTGCGATTGTCGTGCAGGCTTCCCAGTCCAATGTTCACGTGCATGGACTCGTAGGCGTCAGCATTCCCCTGGAAATTCACGTGGCCGTAGCCGACATTGATTTCCCGCCCGCCACCGATTGTGTCGGCTGCCAGGGTCAGGTCACCGCGGCCCAAGTTGAGAGTAAGCTCCGGCGTCGCGGCGGGAAGCTCTATCGTTACTTTCGCATGGAGCGCGTGCATCAGGTGCAACTGCAGTTTGACGTGACTGGCCGTGATGTCGAGTTTCTGCAGATAATCGGCGGCGGTGTGCTGTTGCGACGGACTCTCCAGGTCCACGGTAACCCGAAGCAGGTTGTCGTCACTTCCGGTGAGGGTGACGTCGGCGGCGCAGATGTCGAGATCGAATTCTGCACCGGCCTCGATCTTGCGGATGAGTTGCAGATGGCTAGCGCCGTTTTGATCGCCTGCTGCCAGGGTCACATGATTGGCTGAAAGCGTACCTGGGCAGTTCATCGAATCGTTGTCTGCGAATGCGCTTTTAGTGAGCAGAAGGCCGGTCGCCATGAGGCAGTACAGCAGAACAGCCGATTTTGGACGCGATAACGTCATCATGGCAAATAGTACGCAAACAACCGTAACCTGGTTCCCTGAAAATTGGCAGTGGGAAGCGAAAAGTTAGTTGGGGCGCACCAGTTTCAGCCCATCGGCTTGCAGGATGCGCTTGATCTGGTTGCGTGCATGGACGGCCCAGGGGCCAACCGTATCGAGCCTCACATAGGCGCGCCAATGCTGCAGCGCCTTGCGAGGTTGTTTGATTTTCTCGTAAGCCAGGGCCACGTTGTAATGCGCATCGCCGTAAGTCGGCGCAAGCTGTAACGCGGTATTGTAGGCTTGGATTGCGTCCATCACCCGCCCGGTTTCGTCCAGCACATTGCCCAAGTCGAAGTAGGCGAGGGCATAGCGGGGATCAATCCCAATAGCGACGCGATAATGCTTCTCCGCAAGAGCATAGTCCTGGCGGTTGTAGTAGAGCGTGCCGAGATTAATATTGGCGGCGGCGTGCTCGGGATCCTGATCCAGCACCGCCTGATAAACCGCAATCGCCTGAGTCTGCGTGGTTGGGTCCTCTTCCAGGGCGATTCCGCGGGCGAACAGCTCGGTCACATCCTTAGGTTCGACGGACGGTTTGACCACGGCAATCGAGTTCCGTGTGACCAGGTTGTCGCGCGAAGCAAAATCAAACATGAACTGCCGGGAGATGGGCTCGAAAACCTTGCCTTCATGACGAAACGCTACGCGGCGCCCGGCATCGAACGACCCGGCCTCGAGTAGTGGATTCTCCATTCCTGCCGCTTGTTTCTGCATGGCCGCCAGCGATTCCCGGATGACCGCGGGGCGCACCTTGTGAGCACACAGATCCCGCACTTTCTTGATTTGCAGAAGATCGAAGAAAGAATAGCTCTCGGCGGCGGCGACCAGTTCAGCCTTTTCCCATGCTGCCAACTGCCGCGCCGTGAGCCTTAAAATCCGGAGCAGATCTGCTCGACTGTATCTCACGATTAAAGAATTACTCCATGCATTATCCCTAACCTTGAATCGGGTATGCAAGTGCAAATCCCGGCTTCAAGAACCTGAAACGGCAACTTGCATAGGGGCTGGTGCAAGTTTTTGCAGTTAGAAGGGAGCCGGGCGGAGTCTGGCATTCACCAACTTTTAATAATCCTTGTCGCTGAAAAACACCGTCCCGGGGACTATCATTTGCTCATGATGACCGCAGCCCGGCGCAAGGCTGTCCGCGACCACGATTCCACCAAGGAAATGACGGCACTCATCGAACAGTCCTGCCTAGTGGCCAAGGACGCCGCTTTTAACCTGCGCGACTTTCTGGAGAACTCGTCCAATATGGCCTCCATCGCAGTTAAGGACTGCGAAAAAGAACTGGATCGCATGGAGCGCACCATCGACGAACGCATCACCAGCGCGATCACGCAGGTCACCGAACCCGAAGCGCGCGAACTGCTTGCCTGCCTGAAATTCATCATTGACCTGGAACGCATCGGCGACCTTACCTGGTCGATTGCCATGCGCTTGCAGCATTTGTCGTCGCGGTTGCAGAAGGACGACCGTCGCGACCTGATCGCAATGGCCGATGTGCTGGAGAAAATGCTGGAGAACGTCTATCAGGGGTTCGTAAAACGAAACCTTGATTCGGCCAACTGGGTGATGAAAACCGACTCGCAGATTGACCACGTCTGCCACGCTGTGTTTCGCCGCCACTTGGAGAGTAAGGACCGACGTCGTGACTACAGCACCAACCTGCTATTCATGGCGCAGGCCTTCGAGCGCGCCGGCGACCACGCCAAGAACCTGGGCGAAGAGTTGTTCCATCTAGTGGAAGGGCGCAGCCTGCGACACGAACCCAAGCGTCCTAAGATCTCCCGCAGCAGCGGGTAAGTCGGAAGTACATTGCATAAGACTTTGCGCTTGACAATTTTTCTCAGCGGTACTACGCTTCGTGCAATTTTCGCCGGTCTCTACAGCAGCGATCGGATTCCGCGCCCTTTGTTCTGGTTTCGCCAAGTTGAGCGTTAGGGTATGCCTGCCTATCCAGGCGTAAACGACTCCGCCACGCGAAATGATCCGCGCACACTTAGTCGGGAACAGCCAAAAACCTAGCCGGAGCGTGTTCAATGATCACAAGTTGAGCACGGGAAGTCGTCCATTTAATGGGCCTTGATTCGGTGTGCTTTAGCGGACCTACTCTTTTAGGTTCGAGCAACGAATCTTCCCGCATGCGCATGCGGCGGTCACACTAAGGAACAAGCAGCGAGCGGGTCGCAATGCCGCGGGACAGCGGCGGTCGGAGTAGTGTCCCCGTGAATGTCGGCCTCAAATCGTTTCCACCAGGGCTCGAAGCTGAGTCCATAGCGGCGGCAGAAACGTTTCGAAGGAACGTTTCAAGGAGGAATCGTGACCAAGATAGGCAAACTCACCTTAGTTTCAACGTTGGCGGTTTTTCTCGCCGGGCTGGCATTTGCACAAACTGATCCTGGAGTTCAGAGTGGCAACCGCGGAACAGGCGTGGCGCTCCCTTCAGTATTGGAGAACGACAACCCCGGGATCCTGGCCTTCTTCAATGACGGTCTCGCGCGCTTCCAGGAGGTAGAGTCCGTTTCTGGTGGCGCGAACAATGGTCTGGGGCCGCGGTTTAATTCAAATCAGTGTAGTTCATGTCACGCACAACCGGCCATTGGCGGAACGGGCGCTGCCGTCAATCCCCAATTCTTGTTCACCAGCAATGGGGTCGCGCCGGGCAGCACGACTCCGTACTTCCTCTCAGCCAATGGCCCCACTGTTGAAGCCCGGTTCCCGTTTTTCTTCAACTCGAATGGTTCACCCAACTACAATGCGCCAAACGGAGGAGTGGAAGATTTGTTTACTGTTACCGGCCGCTCCGATGCCGGCAGCTGCAGCTTGCCGCAGCCAAGTTTCTCTACCGCGGGGCAGTACAACAACATCATCTTCCGGATTCCAACGCCGACCTTCGGAGCCGGCTTGATCGAGAATCTCGACGACTCAACCCTGTTGAACAACCTGGCCAAGAACCTTAATAACAGCTTCGGTGTTTCCGGCACCTTCAACCACAATGGCAATGATGGCACCATCAGCCGTTTTGGCTGGAAGGCCCAGAACAAATCGCTGCACATATTTGCCGGCGAGGCCTACAACGTCGAGATGGGAATCTCCAATCTGCTGTTCACGCAAGACCGTCCGCTACCTGGGGAAGACCAGCAAGGAACTGGACTGTCGGCGAACTGTTTAAACCTCAGCGGGAGCGGCTACCCGGAAGACGCATCCAATCCGGCCGCCTCGCCGAATGCCGCGGTGCTTGACGATGTCTCCGCATTTGCCAACTTCATGCGGACGCTGGCCCCGCCTCCACCCGGTGGCGTCGTGCTCAATGGGCAACAGGTCAGCTCTCAGAACATTGCTGCGGGCGCGGCCTTATTTAGCTCTATCGGGTGCACTGCCTGCCACAATCCGACCGTAGGCAACACGCAGAAGTCGACTATCACGGGCTCTTTGAGCAATGCGGCAGTGAGCGCATACTCGGATATTGAAATTCACCACATGGGCAACGGCCTGGCGGACAACGTCTCCCAGGGCAGCGCTGGCGGCGACCAGTTCCGCACGGCTCCCTTGTGGGGTCTGGGTCAGCGCATCTTCCTTTTGCATGATGGCCGCACTACCAATCTGAACGCGGCGATTCAAGCCCACGCGAGCCATGGCAGCGAAGCCACCACGGTCGAGGGGAACTTCAGTGTCCTCAGTACCCAACAGAAGCAAGAGGTGCTCGACTTCCTGCGTTCGTTGTAAATCGCATTCACGACACTCCTCCTGGCGAGACGCGAGTTGTCTCGCCAGCTTTTTGCAAGACCAGTTTTTTGCAAGAAACGACGCGCCGCTGACCTGCCGTGTGCGCGGCCCTGGAACTGCCGAGATTCGAAGGAGAAAATATGTACCCTGGATGCTCGCGTGTCCTGATCGTTGTCACCCTGTCCATACAGTTGCTCGCCTGGGGGCAAAGCGCAACCAGGAGTGGCGGCGACTTTTCCAACAACACGCAAGTCGATCCGAATGCGAAGGTGCCGGCGGGAGTGATCCTGGTGAAGGGCGCGTGGCCGAGCGCAAGTGACTCTGCGACTCCCCTGCCGGAAGGTGGGAGCGTGAGCAACAATGTCTTCCGCAATCAGTATTTCGGATGGACCTACGCTCTGCCTAAGGATTGGATCCAGAAATACGAAGGGCCGCCGCCATCGGATAGCGGCCGCTACGTGCTTGCACAGCTCCGGCCCGCGGACACATACCAAGGATCAATTCGAGGAACGGTCTTAATCACCGCTCAGGACATGTTCTTCAATCCGCTGCCTGCGACCAACGCGCTCCAGTTCGTCGATTATGCGAAGAACAATCTACAGGCTGATTACAGAGTGGAAATGGCGCCAACCCCGACTAAGATCGCAGGCCGTCCTTTCATATTCTTTGCGTATTGGTCTCCGGTGGCGGAGCTGCATTGGTATGTTCTGGCTACCGAAATCCGCTGCCACACGGTGGAACTGGTGCTGACCAGCCGCGACACGAAGCTACTTGAGACGCTGGTGCTTGATCTAAACAAGATGGAACTACCTGCTGAAGCTAGCCCCACAGCGGGGACAGGCGGGGGCACTGTCCCTGTTTGCATCAAGGATTACGCGAGGGACGAGAACGTCATTGCGCGGGTTGATCCGGTATTCACCGAACGGACATTCAATCCCGTTCCGGTGCGAATTATTATCGATAAGAATGGCAAGATAAAACACATTCACTTTCTCAGCGCATTTTCCGATCAGGCGAGAATCATTACCGACGCCCTGAAGCGATGGAAATTCAAACCGTACCTGCGGAACGGGCAGCCAGTCGAAGTGGAGACCGGAATCATGTTTGGACGCGCGCTACATCCGACAGGACAGCTAGCGGGAAATGCCCCGACTGAGTGATTCTCGAAAGACTCAGCGAAAAATGGAGCCGACGAGCGGAGTTGAACCGCTGACCTGCCGATTACGAATCGGCTGCTCTACCAACTGAGCTACGTCGGCCTGTCATCGATTCTAAATGCGCGGGGAAGAGGCGTAAAGGGCGGAGGCCTCTAAGCCGACCGTCTCAGATGGTTGCGGGTGCCATGGGGATACGTTGCCCTTTTAGGTCTTGGCGCAGTAGTACTTCTGTGGTAGGATTTTCCTACCACCATGACCAATCACCATACCGCTCTCGAATACCTGACGACAACCAAGATCGGCGAGAAGGGTCAGCTTACTGTTCCTAAACAGTTTCGCCAAGATCTCGGGCTGGGGACTGGAGCACCCTTCGCCGTTCTCCGCCTGGGAGATGGCCTCATTCTCCTGCCGGAACAGCAACGCTTCCAGCAGCTTTGCGAACAGGTTCGCGAGCGTCTCACGGATGCAGGTCTGACGTCAGAGGACCTGCTCGCGACTCTGCCGGCGGCCCGCAATCGGGTCTACGCACGTCGCTACGGGAAAAAGCCGTCTTCCGGTAATCCCCGGCGCCCGGCTCGCAACCAGCACGGGAAGTGACCAGTCCGCGCAGAATCCGCCTGTTCCCGGACTCGAATGTCCTGACCGGAGGAATCGTTTCCCTCTGGGGGCTCGACAAGGCCACTCTTTCGCTGTGTGCAGCGAAGGTCTGCAGCTTAGTTCTGGCCGAGGCAGTTCGTGACGAGGTCGAGGAGAATCTGCTCCTCCACGCAGAACGTCTACCATCGGTCGATGCCGATCGGTTGATTGAGGACTATCATCGCCTTCTCAAGCTAGCCAATCCGGAAATTGTTTCGTACCCTGACAAAAACCTGGTGGTGGAGAATAGGCACTTAATTCGGCACGCTGCGGACGTTCCAGTGCTCTTGTCTGCCATGGCGAGCAAACCCGACTGGCTGCTCACTCACAATACAAAGCACTTCACAAAAGCTGTGGCGCAGCGGACGTCGCTGCGCATCGCAACACCTGCCGAGTTCTTTCACACGCTGTCGACTTTGCTTCGCTGATCTCATTTCTGCGGTAAACAATCAACGAGAAAACCGTCTTATAATCCTCCAGTGTCCATCATTCCGTTCAGGATAAACATCCCCGAGGTTCAATTAACTGACTTGAAAGACCGCTTGGCGCGCACACGATTCCCGGATGACATCGTCGATTCCGGATGGACCTACGGCTTCGACAGCAAATACCTGCATTCTCTCCGCGACTACTGGCTGAAACGATTCGACTGGCGAAAAGAAGAACAAGACTGGGGCGGTTTGCCGCACTTCCAGGCGGAAATCCAGGGTCTGAAAATTCACTTCATACATGTGCGCGGGGAGGGGAAGCGGCCGCTGCCGATTATCGTCACGCACGGCTGGCCTGGATCATTTCTCGAGATAACCAAGATCATTCCGATGCTGGCGAATCCCGAGCAGTTTGGCGGCGATCCTGACGACGCATTCGATGTGATTGTGCCGTCGCTACCCGGCTTCGGCTTTTCCGGCCGACCCAGTACGCCGGGCTGGAACACCTTCAAGATCGCCGAGGTCTGGGCCGAACTCATGCGGCAACTGGGATACGAGAAGTTCGCGGCGCAAGGCGGGGACTTCGGCGCTAACGTTTCCACCGTGCTAGCGTGGAAATATCCACAGCGGGTGATCGCATTTCATTTGAACTACATACCAGGATCGTATTTTCCGTTCGTGGATGAGTCGTCGCCGACGAACGAGGAAGAAAAAGCGTTTCTAGCGTCCGCCGAGCGTTGGGTCGAAGAAAAAGGTGCCTACTGGCATGTGCAGCGCACTCAACCGCAGACCGTTGCTGCCGCACTCAATGATTCGCCCATGGGGCTGGCGGCGTGGCTGATCGACAAGTATCGTGACTGGGCGGATTGCGATGGTGATGTCGAGCGCCGATTCACCAAAGACGAGTTGCTGGCGCATGTCTCGTTGTATTGGCTTATGGAGACGATTGGCTCGTCGATGCGGCTCTATGTTGAGAGTTCAAAAGCTCCGCTGCACTTTGCGAAGGGGGAGAGAGTTGAGGTTCCATGTGGCGTCGCCCGGTTTTCCAAAGAAGACCCCATGCCGCCGCGATGCTGGGCGGAGCGTGTCTACAACATTCAACGCTGGACGGAGATGCCGCGAGGTGGACACTTCGCCGCGTGGGAAGAGCCGGAACTGTTGGCCCAGGATTTGCGAGAATTCTTTCGTCCGTTTCGGACACTAACGACCGCGTAGACGCTTATGCCACTTGAATCTCGCGTGCCTGTTCGTGATACTCCGCATCGGACTCCGCCGGCAACAGCACCCATAAAGTGTAGATGCCGAGAGCAGTTCCGAATGGGACGTGGAACAACGCCAGGAAGGCAAGAACGATGGTAAGCATGCGAGCCCAAGGTTCGCGCTGCAATAATCCCCAGCCGGTGGCGAATCCAAGCGCTGCTTTCGCGGCGACGATCAGCGCAATTACGCCGATGAAGGGACGCAACCAGGTTGCAGCTCCTTCGGGACCACCGACGTCAGCCATGTGGCGGAACAAAGTGTTGGCAAGCACATAGAGGATGACTGCGCCGATGGCATTAAACGCGGAGAACGCCAGCCAAAGTATACCCAGCAAACGAATGTGTTCGCGAACCCGGCTAGGCCGTGGAAATCCGGCGCCAGTTCCACCTGCGAATTCTCTTCCGCACTTGCCACAGAAACGCTGGTCGGGTTGTAGCGCGCTGCCGCATTTGTCGCAGAACATAGTTGCTCCTTCCGCACACACTTCTACTACCAAGAGATACGAACTACAAGCGAGGAACGTTCCCTCGAAAGCGCGAACACGGTCTTAAAAGATCGAACAAAAACGAAAAGGCCACCCGGCAAAAGGCGGCCTTTTCTTTCAAGGGAGAATAGTTCAAACGGAGATCAAACCGTCAAAACTTTCTGGCGAAATCTTATGAGCCGAAAAAGGGGAGTGTCAAGCGATTTCTGCGAAATAAATGGCTTTAGTTTCAATCACTTAGAAAATAGGTTAACAGGTATTTCCACTGCCTCATTGTGAGACGAAAAGCGGATTTGGGAGTCTAAACCGCTTTAATTGATGTACTTAGACCTGCTGTCGAGGATCTCAGATGGCTTTTCCGAGAGCTGAAGCGAGATGAAATCCATCTGTTCTTCACGATGAAACACCTTTTCAGGAATGATGCGTTGCACCAGCACTCTGAGCCCGCCGAAGGCGATACCGACGACTAGCGCGAAAGCCATCAGGATGCCGCAGAGCACCAGTGCGTTCCACACCAGGTTGCCCATGTTGTTTCTTTTATCGAAGTAGGTGTTCTGGTTCCAGGTAACATTGGCTTCATAGTTCACCGAGGCCAGCAACGACTTCGCTTCGCTCTGCGATAAAGCGCCGCCGACTACAACCACGATTGGACCGGTCCGCCGTGAGAAGATGGAGGCAGGCGCCCCGGTCTGCGACTGGGCGGCCTCGATTTTCCGCAACTGATTGCCGGCGATTTGCGGCGTGGGATACGAGATCAACATCAAAATCGCTTCGCCGCTCGAACTCGAATACTTGCCCAGCACAACTTCAGCGCCGGTGTCGAAGCCGGCCAACTGTGACGAAATGGGCGCATCGAGTTTATCGAGCGCCAACGGCCCCAATACATATTTGGCGGAATTCTGTACGAAGGCTTGAGAAGGCAGATAAGCCGGCAATCCCGGCATCCCCTGAGCGCTTCCGGTGGCTATGGGCAGACCGTCGGCCAATTCGCGTAACTCGGCGGCTGACATCGCAGAAAGCCGCTGGAAGACGGCGTCAATCAGGATGTTGCCGTGGTAATACAACACTCGTTCGTTCAGAGAAGCCGCTTGATCGCCGATCTTTTCCACTAGCATCGGCGGCGTCTTGTAGAAGGTGAATGCGCCATAGGCGCCGCTGGTATCGGCAAAGCGAGCGGCCTTGAGCATCAGTTTCCGGCCATCGTCACGAATGTATGTGGCCGACTCAAAATCGTTGAAGCCATATTCCTTGAGCACAGCCGCATTCGCCGGGTCGGCGACCGCGGGATCGCTGCTGGTGCTGGCTGCGCCGGAAATCTTCCATCCCCCAAACTGCGGGGGCAGGAGTGGTGGGGCAGGGGCTTTGCTATCCGCAAACAGCGCAGAACAGAGAATGATCCAGAGTACGAAATGGAACTTGAGAAGCCGCATGGAGGCGCACTTGCCCTATGGGGTTAGACTACCGGGGAACGGGGAAAGTTTCCAGAGAGGCGAGATTCTACACGCTACCCGTACTCCGCGCTGTTCTTATTGCTCCGCGCCCTTGTCGATCTTGCTGGCGACCTTCACTCCACTCAAACCGCTGCAATACTTGGCAATCCCGCGATAGAGCGATTCGGCGATGCGCTGGCGATAGTCCGAGGTGCGGAGCCTGCGCTCGTCGCCGGGATTGCTGACGAAGGAAATCTCCGCCAGAATCGACGGCATGTTGGCTCCAATCAAAACGATGAATGGAGCCTTCTTGACCCCACGGTCCCGCAGGCCTGGGTTTTTGACTGCCAGGCCGCTCGTGGAGTGAACTCTCCACATCACCGGCGAACTCCTGCGATTCTTCGATCTTTTCCTTCAAAGCGATCTTCTTCACCAGATCTTGAAGCTCATGGATCGACTTTTCCGAGACCGCGTTCTCGCGGGCAGCAACGTCAAGCGCGTCCGGTGAGGAGGTGAAATTGAGATAGTAGGTTTCTACGCCGCGAGCGTCGGGATCACGGCTGGAATTCGCATGGACCGAAACGAACAGGTCCGCGCCCTCCTGGTTGGCGATAGCGGTACGGGTTTCGAGGGGAATGAAAGTGTCGTCGCTGCGGGTGTAGACCACTTCGGCTCCCAGGCGCGTGGTTAGCAGCTTGCCCAGGCGGCGGCTGACGTCAAGTACCAGGTCCTTCTCTTCGAGGCCTTTGGGACCGATGGTGCCAGTGTCGTGGCCACCGTGACCAGGGTCAATGACGATCTTGCCAATTTTTAAGCCAAGCGCACGAGTGAGTGAACGATCGCCGCTTGCCGTAGGTTGGGCTTCACGAGCCACGACGTCATCCGACGGTACCGGCTGCTTACTCTTCCTTTTCGGTCGATTCCGTGGGCATGGCAGCGGGCGATGTCTTGCGGGCCGGCTTGATCTCCGGCGGCGTATCGAGCTTGGCCATGGTCTTGGCGGGAGGCACGTCATCATCGTCTGCATCCACGATTGTCTTCTTGACGCCAGTGCTGCTCACCACGACCGTCTTTTGAGCCGGTTTGTCTTCGCGCGCGGCGCAGTTTTCCGAATCTGAATCAGCATTACGGCAAGGACTCGGTGGGTTTGCCTGCGGCCCCGCTTTGGTTGAGCTCTTCACAAGTGCGGTAGCTTGAGCGATGGCTCCATCGTCAGTAGATGTGGAATGTGCATCTTCTTTGGATGACGCGGTCTTCGCCCCGTTGTGCACATCAATGACCAGTCGCGGCGGGTCCGATTTCAAGGATGCCTGAAAGTCGGAAACATCGTTCACTTCCAGCACTACGCGAGTGCGCCCAGGTTGGAATTGCGAAATGCGGATCTTCTTCAGGAAGCTGTCGTCAACATCGAAAGTCTTGGTGAGAACTTGGGGATCGAGCCGCGTGTTCAAAAGATCGAAGAAGATGCGGTCGGGTCCGTCAATACGCTGCGATTCGAACTTCACCCCTCCGTCCAAATCGACGGCAATACGGCTGTAGTCGGGCGTTGACCAGTGCCGGATTCCGGTGACCCGGACGGGTTTTCCAGTCTGGGGCTCAGCCGTAGCGCCTGCGTCCGGGGCAGCATCGTTGTCATCTGCCGTTCGATCATCGTCCGCATCGTCTGTGACTTTGGGCTCGGGTGCGGCAGGCTTTTTCAATACGGTTCTGACGCTCGCTTTCTCCACCGGTTCCGCCAGCGCCTTGCGCGCTTGTTCGGCGAACTGGTTGCGCGGATAGTGCTGTAGAAACTCGCGGAAGACCGCATTGGCGCGCGCGTTGTCGTGCAAGTCATCTTTGTAAATTTCGCCGATGCGGAACAATGCCCCGAAACGAGCCTTGCTGCCGGGATACTGGCGACGCAGGAACTGGTACTGTTCGATGGCCGCGCGCAGGATGTCATCGTCTTCAAACCGCCGGCCCATTTCCTCTTTCAGTTGAGCGACTGCGACGACGCTGGGATCGGCCCGGGTCGAGGAAGGAGCTTCGAAGTAGACCAAGTGATAGGAATTAATTACGCGCTCGTAGTCGGCGCGTGTAAGTTGCTGAGCAGGTCTTGCTTCGAGCGATTGGTGCAAACGCTGTGCCGCGGCAAACTGAGATTGAGCCCAGGCCTCGGATCTGTATGTGCGCGCATAGGCGGGCAATAGCAGCAGCAACACTGCGACCGGTGCAGCCGCGAAACTCAGCCGCCCACATCTGCCTGAAGATTTGTTTATCAACCTACCAGCCCGTAATCGTCGTTCCGAACCTGGTCTTGCTGTGAGAAGCGTCCGTTCTTATTCCGTGTTGCTGATGTGCAATACGCCCCGGGAGTCTCGCTGCACCTGGATCGGTTCGTGAAACGCACTGCCAAGAACATGGTCCTCGGTTGAATCCGTTCCCCCGTAATAGAGCTGAGTGATCCGTTTCACGTATTGGCGAGTCTCCGCGTAATGCGGCACCCCTGCGCTGCGAGCCACCGCCCCCGGCCCGGCGTTATAAGCCGCCAGCGTGAGCTTCACGTCGCCGCCGTAGTTCTCCATCAACTGCTTCAGTTGACGGACGCCGGCGTCCACGTTCTGTTCGCGGATCGAAAGGATTCGAGACGTTCAGCTGGCGCGCGGTTTGTGGCATCAGCTGCATCAGTCCCATCGCACCCTTGCGTGAGACCGCATTGGGATTGAAATTCGACTCCACTTTGATCACCGCCCGCACCAAATTAGGATCCACATTGTGCAGCGACGCAGCTTGGTCAATGGCGGCGTCGATCTCCTGCGGCGAGAAGGCCCGGCCTCGAATCGGGCGCACAGCCGGAGCAAGCCCTTCGGTCGACGCCAGACAGGTGGTTCACTTCCTCCGCTGCCGAGCGGGCAGCCCGTACGTTGGCGGAGGGAACTGGTTTCCAGCGGTGCTCAGTTGCGCTCCAAAACACCAGCGAACTTTGCCGGATTGGGGTCTGGGATCGCTTGCTGGCTACAGGCAGAGACTCATTCACGTAGACCGTCCGACCGTCGTTATCGGTGGTGGAAGTGATCACGGCGTTGTCGGCACCGGCCTCGGCCCGCACCCCGGGCGTGAGAGAAAGGAAGGCCGCGATTACGGGCGCCATCAGGACGAATTGCAGGTGCTTTCGCATAGTCGGTATCGACATTGGCGCGTGGACACACCAGTATCCCTCGCGCCTACCTGCCCAGAGCCTGACGAAGAACCCTATACCAGAGTAAGCCGATTATAGGCTGTAGAGAGGGGCGGGGCAATCTATCGAAGGGGCATAGAACCACGGTGGTAATCTAGGTAAGATATTGAAAGGTAACACCTTAAACGATTAGTAACCTGGATTTCCGATTCGACCCGATCCCTACGCTCGACATTGGCGGGCGAGCCGACCGCCCTCCGACGATTGTGTTACGCTGCCGTCTTAAACTATGACGGAATTGGAGAACCTGCGCCAACCCCCCGACTCCCAGATGCTCTTCGGTTTCTGGTATCGGGCAATGGCCAGCGGCGCACTTACACGCAACCGCCTGCACAAGGCGATGCTGCTCGAAACTCCCCTGGTTCTCGGACGTGATCGCCAAGGCAAGCCCTTCGCGCTACGCGACGCCTGTCCACACCGCGGCATGCCGCTTTCGCACGGTCACTTCGACGGCCTGCAGCTCGAATGCAGCTACCACGGCTGGAGGTTTGACCCCAATAGCGGCCAGTGCCAACTTATTCCCTCCCTGACCGCCGACCAGGACCTCAAGTTCGACCGCATTTATGCGGGGGCGTATGCCTGCGAAGAGCATGACAACTATGTTTGGGTGTTTATTCCCGAGCCGCCTCCGCCGGGCGCCGGATTCGCCAAAGCTGTTGCGCCACCCATGCCTGCGCCGCGAGTCCCGACTTTCAGCCACAAATACAAGATCGCCCACTTGACTGCCGAACTGCCCTGTACTGTGGACCACGGCATCATCGGCCTCATGGATCCGGCCCACGGGCCATTTGTCCACCAGGCGTGGTGGTGGCGGAGCCGCCACAGCATCCACGAGAAGCAAAAGAACTTCGAGCCAATCCCCATGGGTTTCCGCATGAGCGCGCATACGCCCAGTTCCAACAGCGCGCCCTACAAACTGCTACGGATGTATGCCGATGCCGAGGCCATCACTACCACCATCGACTTCGTGCTTCCCAACCAGCGTTATGAAACCATCCAGGCGGGGAAGTACTGGTTCGCCAGTTTGACCACGGTCACGCCCATTACGCGCAATCACTGCCGCATCGACGTAGTCGCCTGCTGGAACCTGTTTCGCTGGGTGCCGTTCGGTGCTGGACTGCTCAAGTTCGTATTTGCAAAGTTCGTGGAACAAGACCGGCAGACCATGGAGAAACAGTCGGAGGGATTGAAGCACAATCCACATTTGATGCTGATCGACGATGCAGACCGTCCAGCGAAGTGGTATTTCGCGCTGAAGGCAGCGCATTTCGAGGCCAAGCGCACAGGGACAGAAATGAAGCATCCCATGGCTGGGCCGGTCACTCTAAAGTGGCGAAGCTAAATTGATCTAGGAATTGGAGAGATCAGTGATCGAACAGTCCGTCATCATATCCACGCCCGATGGAACAGCCGAAAGCACTCTTTTCATCCCTGACTCCGGCAAGCGCTACCCTGGTGTCTTGTATTTCGTTGACATCGCCGGCGTGCGCCCAGCAAACCTCAGCATGGCTGGCCGTCTGGCAGAGCAAGGATACGCCGTATTGGTCCCGAACCTGTTTTACCGTACCAGCAAACTTCCAGTCTTCGATTTTCCGCTCCAATTCGGGGAGGAACGGACCACGAAACGTCTCGGCGAACTATCCGCGCCGCTGACTCCGGACGCAATGGAGCGCGATGCATCCGCCTACGTGGACTTTCTCTCGGCTAATGGTGCGGGAGCGGGCGCGATGGGAGTAGTCGGCTTCTGTTTCTCTGGAAGTATGGCCCTGCGCGCCGCCGCTGCCCGTCCCGACCGCATTGCCGCCGTTGCTTCGTTCCACGGAGGCCGACTCTTCACTGACCAGCCCACCAGTCCACATCGCGAACTGCCGCGCATCAAGGCTCGCCTTTATTTCGGTCACGCGGTCGATGACAAGAGCATGCCCGCCGAGCAGATATCAAGATTCGAGGAAGCACTGAAAGCCTGGGGAGGCAGGTATGAGAGCGAAACCTACGAAGGCGCTCTGCACGGCTGGACCGTACCCGGCGGCCATGTCTACAACCACCCGCAGGCGGAACGCGCCTTCGAAAAACTCACTCAGTTGTTCGAGGAAACATTGAAGTAGTCGACGCGGGTTGCGTTTTCGCTATTCTTTTACCAGCCAGTCCAAGGCCTCTTCTTTTGTCTTGAACGTCGGCAGGTCGCGCTGGGAGAAGTTCTTGAGGTGTTCGTAGAACACATGGGGCAGGGTATCGGTCCCGAACCAAGCCGAACGCTTCACGTAGGGACGGTCGAGAACCGTGTCTTGCTTCATTCGTTCTATAGCGTTCCGGTCGAAGTGTGCACCGGTGAAATCTGCCAGCAGGAGTAGAGAACCCTTGGGCTCAGCGCTTACATAGCTGGGTACCAGGTGGGACATTTTCTCCAATTCGTCGGCGGTGCAGTGCGAACAATCAACGAAGAGGACACGCTTGCCCTTATGGGTGATGAACTGGATACGGTCTTCCATCGGATGCTCCTAACTTGGAACGTGGGAGTGAGTTAACTTCCCAACAGTCCTTCCACCACACCATACACTTCGCCCAACGCCGCATCCAGAGCTGCGGGATCTTTGCCGCCTGCCTCTGCTAGATCAGGCCTGCCACCGCCCTTGCCGCCGACTTTCTCGGCCACTGGGCCGATGACTTTGCCAGCTTGAATGCGGCTGGTCAAATCTTTGGTGACGCCGACAATCAACGAAACGTTGCCGTTCGTCGTCGAACCCAACACGACGACGCCCGATCCAAGCTTGTCGCGTAGTTGATCGACCAGAGTACGCATTTGCGCGCGCTCAAGGTTGTCCACGCGATGAGCGAGGACTTTGACGCCGCGCACGTCTTTGATCTTGTCGTTGACTGAGCCGACAGAAGACGACGCCGACTTCATGCGGGCCTGGTCCAACTCACGTGCCAGGCGTTTGATCTCGGCGTCTTTCTTATCGAGTTCGAGCTTGAGCGCTTCTGCGGGCGATGTCGGAACATCCTCAAGTTCGGCTGCCCCATCCTTTCGCGTTTTTTGCGAAAGGGTGGGTGCTGCAAAGCTTGCCACTACACCTTCGAGTTCATGGTCCTTGCGAAAATGCTTTACCGAAGTTTCGCCAGTGATGGCTTCCACACGCCGCACGCCCGAGGACACGCTCCCTTCTTTCAGAATCTTGATCAGGCCGATTTCGCCGGTGGCGAGGGTATGCGTGCCGCCGCACAGCTCGGTCGAGAAGTCGCCAATCTTGATAACGCGGACATGGTCGCCATACTTCTCACCGAATAGCGCCATAGCGTGATATTCGTTGATCGCGACATCGATGGGCACGTTCTCGATGACTTCAACTTTTTCGTTGCGCAGCACTTCTTTGTTGATAATGTCTTCGATGTCCTGCAACTCTTCGTCTTCGACCGCGGTGAAATGCGAGAAGTCAAAGCGCAGATGATTGGGCGCGACTAGAGATCCCGCTTGCTTCACATGCTTACCCAGCACTTCGCGCAGCCCGGCTTGCAAGAGGTGCGTGGCGGTGTGGTTGCGCATGGTGGCGAGGCGGATGTCAGTGTTGACCACAGCATCGACTTTGTCGCCCTTGCGGATTGTCCGCCTCGCGACGACCTGATGTACGCGCACATACTGCACAGGGAAGTAGCATCCTGTTACCTCAGCAACGATGGTGTTGTGGTCATCGGAATAGAACCAACCACGGTCGCCGACCTGCCCCCCCGACTCTGCATAAAAAGGCGTTCTTAGAAGCACGATCTCGGCCTTCTCGCCTTGACTGATCGATTGGACCGCACGACCGTTGACGAATATGGCTAAAACCTCACATCCGTCGGATCTCGTCTGCGAGTAGCCCTCGAACCTGAACCGCAAAGTCAGGTTAGCGTCAAGCGCGGCGTGGTAGGCAGGATTGGCGGTCTGCTTGGGCGCACCTTTCCACGAAGCGCGAGCGCGAGCACGCTGTTCGTCCATGGCGATGTCGAAGCCCTTTTGATCCAAGAGAAAATTGCGACTCCGGGCTACATCTTGAATAAAGTCAAGCGGGAGGCCGTAAGTGTCATACAGCTTGAAAGCCGCATTTCCGTCCAGGACTAAGGGCTCGTCCCAAGCTGTAGGAGTGCCAATGGCGGCGGCCTGTTGAACCCACGCCTGGCCGGTTTTTCCTAACAGCTCCTCAAGCTTCGCGAGTCCCAAGCCGCCGAGGGTCTTAGCAAAGCGTGTTTCTTCGCGAAGAATCAACTCGGAAACGCGTTTGGACGACTCCTCAATCTCTGGATACGCGTCGTGCATCACATTCTGAACAGCAGGAATCATCTCATGCAAGAATGGCTTTTCCTGCCCGAGCAAACGTCCGTGCGTGATGGCTCGACGAATGATTTTCCGCAACACGTAGCCGCGGCCATCGTTCGATGGGGACACTCCGTCGGAAATCAAGAAGTCCGCGGCCCGAGCATGGTCTGCGATTACTCTCAAAGATGCTCTGCCACGTTCGATCTCTATGCTGCCCTTGCCGGAGCCCAACGTGCAGAGGAAAGAATAGAGCTCTTGGGCTCCGGTCAGCTCGGCCGCTCTTCTAATCAGCGGCGTAAACAAATCCGTGTCGTAATTCGAAATCACCCCTTGCAGCACAGCCGCCAGCCGCTCCAAGCCCATCCCAGTATCAATCGACGGCTTGGGCAGTGGATTCAGTTTGCCGCTCGGATCGCGGTCGAACTGCATGAAGACCAAGTTCCAGATCTCGACATACCGTCCGCAATCGCAGGTGAAGGCGCAATCAGTGTGGCCATGTTCTGACGCAGCCGGACCCATGTCGTAATGAATCTCGCTGCACGGGCCGCAGGGCCCGGTGTCGCCCATCTGCCAGAAATTATCTTTCAGGCCCATCTCGAAGATGCGATCTTTGGCGATACCCTGCGCCGCCCATAGTTCGTGAGCTTCGGCATCGCGGGGCACACCGCCTTCGCCGTTGAAGACCGTCACATACAGCTTGTCCTTCGGAATCCCGAACCACTGCGGCGAAGTAATCAGTTCCCAGGCGTACGCAATCGCGTCCTTCTTGAAGTAGTCGCCGAAACTGAAATTCCCCAGCATCTCAAAAAACGTGTGATGGCGATTGGTGAAGCCGACGTTTTCGAGATCGTTATGCTTGCCGCCGGCGCGCACGCATTTCTGCGAGGTGGTCGCCTTGTTGTAGTCGCGCTTTTCCAGGCCAAGGAAGACGTCCTTGAACTGGTTCATGCCCGCGTTGGTAAACAGCAACGTGGGGTCATTGTCGGGGACGAGCGACGAAGAATGCACCTCGCGATGCCCCTTCTGGACAAAGAAGTCCAGAAACTTCCGCCGAATTTCAGAGCCGGTGAGCATGGAAAATCAATTCTAAACCACAGAGGACACAGAGATCACAGAGTAAGCCAAATCCTTCGGCTCTCCGTGATTGCTGTGTCCTCTTTTTGTTCGATACTGGCGACGCTTACTTTACTGCGTCGGCGGTCTTGGTTGCGCCTTTCTTCACGCCGTGCCCAACTGCTTTTCCGGCTTTCTTAACGCCATGGGCGGTGTCATGGGCAACATCGTCGGTGCCTTTCGCTGTATCTTTGGCGCCGACCTTGGTGCCATGGGCGGTGTCTTTGGCTGCGACTTTGGTGGCATGACCGGTGTCTTTTGCGGCGTCCTTGGTATCTGTTGCCGCGTCCTGCGCATACACGAAAGCTGAAGAGGCCAGCAATGCTAATGCTAAGGCTCTCCCAAGAATGAGTCTCATAGTGTTTCTCCTGTGGGTTGGATTGGGACACCAAGTATGGCCGATTTCAGCCGCGATTTCAACTTCTATGCAGGCAGGCCTATTCGATTTCGCTCTCCAGCGCACTCAGAGTGTCATCATCCACATCCCATTGTTTGAGGATCGCAAAGATCGTCTTGGCTCCGAACCCGGCGCGCATGAGTTGACGAAAGATTCGCGCGCTCTGCTTTTTGTCCTGGGGTTTCACCAGCCGTTTGCGTTTCAAATACTCTCGCGCCAGGTGCTCATCGTTCACATCGCCGTAAACCGATTCAACCGCTTTCTCGATGACTTCTGCATGAACCCCTTTGATCTTTAGATCTGTGATCACGCGACGCCGCCCGAACTTCTCATTCTCCCGGCGAAACGAAGAGTAGGCGGCGGCGTAACGGGCATCGTTCAAATAACCTTGATCCTTGAGTCGCCGGATCACCAACTCGACGAGCGTCTGCCCGTATTCGGTCTCCGCTTCCACGCGCGGCCGTAGCAGGCGTTTCAACTCTGCCACTGATCGCATGCGCCGCCCCAACGCACCTACGGCATACTCGTAGAGTTCATCTTCCGAGTCAGTCTTCTTGGGACGTGGAAAGGACATAGTAGAAAGACTCCGAAACTCGATCCCATCTCATAGAGCAGCCACACCTTATTGTGCACTAAAGCTGTCGAACAATAGTTCCGCTGCTTTTACTTCTTTTTACATCCTTTTTGGTGACAGTGGGAACTTTTGCTCGTCTATTCTCGTAGTAACAATTGAGATTGAGAGGTAGCCAGTCATGCTGACCATCGATGTTGAAAAAACCGGAGATGTAGCGGTCGTAAGATGCAACGGGCGAATCGTGCGCGGCGAAGAAGTTCGCACCCTGCGGAGCGCAGTGGTGTCAGAGAAAGACAGCCGCATTGTGGTGCTGGACTTGTCGGAAGTGGAGTCGCTCGATGCCGGCGGCCTGACTACATTGCTTTCGCTGCATCAGTGGGCGCGCAGCCGCGGCGTGCAGCTCAAGCTGGTGAATCCGTCGCACTTTGTGCGCGAGGTTCTGACCCGCACCCGGCTGGACCATGTGTTCGACATCTCAGCTCTCGACCACGCCTTGTTCGTGTTACGCGGGGCGCAGCCTTGTCACACCCGGTTGGCAGCCATTTGTTGAATCGGTTTATGTACGATCTTCGGTAAGGGCCAGAAGATTTATTTCCATTTTGTCTGCACGGGATATTCTGGCCCTCCCTCCAAATTAGAAAGGCGCGCATAAGAGCGCGCCTTTTGTGTTTCTGTAGTGAAAGCTAGTTGCCGTAGCCTGAAGTCTGCATGGCATTCTTCGAAATGTCGCTGGTGGAAGAGATGCCCTGCATGCGCAGTTTGAAATCATCGGCGTTGGAAGCATTCTCCAGCGCGGTTTCGTAGTTGATGAGGCCAGCCTGGAACAGGTCCCACAGCGATTGGTCGAAAGTCTGCATGCCATATTGTGAAGTTCCGGCGGAAATGGCATCGCGGATGGCACGGGTCTTTTCCGGCACCAAAATACATTCCCGGATATACGCCGTGTTGATCATGATTTCGACTGCCGGCACGCGGCCTTCGCCGTCGCAACGTTTCACCAATCGCTGGCTGACGACTGCACGCAACACTGCCGCAAGCTGCAGCCGAATCTGCTTCTGCTCGGGCGGGGGGAATACGGCAATGATGCGGTTGATGGTTTCGACCGCGTCCAAAGTGTGTAGGGTAGAAAACACCATGTGCCCGGTTTCGGCAGCATGCAGTGCCGTGCCGATGGTCTCAATGTCGCGCATTTCGCCCACCAGAATTACGTCGGGATCCTGACGCAACGATGCGCGTAACGCCGCACCGAACGAAGGCGTATCCACTTCAATCTCGCGCTGGTTGACGTAACCCTTCTTGTCACGGTGCAGGAATTCGATGGGGTCTTCAATGGTGATAATGTGTTCGGCGCGCGTGGAGTTAATGCGGTCAACCATGGCGGCCAGAGTTGTAGATTTACCGGAACCGGTGACGCCAGTGACCAGAATTAGGCCACGCGGCAAGTCGCAGATCTGCTCGACGACCTTGGGCAGGTACAATTCGTCCAAAGCCCGAATCTTGGTAGGAATGACGCGCAGCACCAGTCCCACATTGCCGCGCTGCTGGAATACGTTCACACGGAAGCGGCCCAGTCCGGCCACGCCGTAGGCCATGTCGATTTCGGTGCTCTCTTTGAACTTCTGCTTCTGCCGCGCCGACATCATACTGAAAGCCATGGTGAGCATATCTTCCGCGCTGATGCGAGGCTGATCGGTCAGTGGAACCAACTCGCCATCGATGCGCAGGTGCGGATAGTTGCCGACTTTCAGATGCAAGTCGGAGGCGCGCCGCTCCATGGCGATGCGAAGCAGGTCATCAATGTTCATGCGAGAGTCCCTTGAGGCCTCTCGTATCATGAACCGAAAAGCGTGTTCCCCCAAGATGACCTTAGTAACGAGCGAGGGTCGGGTAGACCTTCGCGGGAAGGACGACGAGACAAGTGGCGGTCTATCGCCAATGATCGCTGGGGCAGCTATACTGCTGTCGCTATGGGCATGGCAGAAGACGAGATGATGCAATTCCTCCGGGACAACGTCGAGCCTGTGTCAGACCCCATTTATGGCAATCGGTACAGAGCGGCCGCTCGGATGGTTGATGGCACCTACCTCCCCTGTGTGGTGTTCCAAAGCAGGGCCGCACAGGTGGAACTCGCGTTGCGTCGCTTTGAACAAGGACGGCACGAACCTGCCCAGTACGAAGACGTCGTGGCATCATTTGTCTCTGGCAGTTCTCGTCTGTGGGATCACGAAGTCAAGGCTGTGGAGACATCGCCATTTGCCTGGCCGATGGGCATTTTGAAAACAATACATGGCGAGACAACCATGGGTTGGACGGCGTTTGTGGTAGAGATGCTGGATGGGACTCTCCACTCCTATGGGAAGCGGTTCCATTGGGAGTTTTTTGAGCTCCCAGATAACTACTCGTGCACTGACATCGCAAAGATTCACAGCGGAATGGCTTATTCAGCGAAACGGGGCCTCCATGGGGTTTCAACGGAGTCGTTCGATGAGATAAAGTTCTACCGCGAAAAACCATTTTTCACCTGCTTTGCAAATATTCCCAGATACTGATGTCTATTTTGCCCCTTCTGGCACGCTCGCGATGGTCTTGAACCAGCAAACGTTTGATAACAGCCGATTTACACTTATCGACCCACCGATTCAATACGAGAGATTGACTTAGTCTACGGACTTAGTCTATAAAAGAAATGTATGGAAATGAACATTCACGAAGCGAAAACCCACTTTTCCCGCCTTCTTCGCCGGGTTGAGGCAGGCGAGGAGGTCACGATTGCGCGTGCCGGCAAGCCGATTGCCAAGGTGAGCGCCATCGGTCCGCCAAATGGCCGTCGCCCCATGGGGATGGACAAGGGCAAGATCTGGATCGCCGATGACTTCGACGCCCCGCTGCCGGACGATCTACTGAAGGCATTTTACGGTGGCGAGCTTCCCAAACTGGAGCGCGCCAAGACGAACCGGCGCAAGCGCAAATGAAGTATCTACTGGATACGATGGTGTGGCTGTGGAGCCTCGGTCCAGCAGAGAAAATCGGCGCTGCCGGCCGACAGGTCCTGGAAGACAGCGCTTCGGAAATCTATCTTTCGGTGGCCAGTTCCTGGGAGATTGCTATCAAGACTCGGTTAGGCAAGTACAGGTTGCCGGACTCTCCAGAGCGATACGTTCCCCGAAAACTTGGTCAACAGGGAATTCGCTCACTGGCCGTGACGCTGGATCATAGCCTGAAGGTGTTTAGCCTGCCTCTATACCACCATGACCCGTTCGACCACCTGCTCATGGCGCAAGCGGTCCTGGAACGGATGGTAATTCTGACTTCCGACCGCGTTTTCGCGAAATATCCGGTGGATGTGCTTTGGTGCGGCACGCAGCGAGGCGGGACAAAAACATAGGAAAGCCGCCCCGCAGGGCGGCTTTCTTGACGCAAATTCAATTACACGCTAACCGGCTGCTTGCTCTTGACCGGCACGGGAGTCAGCCATCCAAAGCGGTCTGGTTTCTCTCCGCGAATGATTCCGAAAAACTCTTTTTGAACAGCTCGCGTAATCGGTCCGGTTACGCCCTTACCCACGCTGATCTTGTCCACTGAACGAATGGGTGTGATCTCGGCTGCGGTTCCGGTGAAGAAGGCTTCGTCCGCGAGATAAAGCAGTTCTCGCGGAATGCCCTGCTCCACCAACGGAATTCCGAGGTCTTGCGCGATCTTCAGGACTGAATCCCGTGTAATGCCCGGCAGAACTGAGTTCCCGAGTGGCGCCGTCTGCAGCACGCCGTGGCGCACTACGAACACGTTCTCCCCCGAGCCTTCGCTGACATAGCCGTTCACGTCCAACGCAATGCCCTCGACGTAGCCGTTCAAAATGGCTTCCATCTTGATGAGCTGCGAGTTCATGTAATTCGCGCCGGATTTCGCCATCGCCGGCAGCGTGTTGGGAGCGATGCGCGTCCAAGATGAAACGCAGATGTCGACACCCTGTTCAGCGTCGGAGCCCAAATACTTTCCCCAAGGATAGTTGCAGATGTAAACCTCGGTTGGAGAATTGAACGGGTTGACTCCAGCTTCGCCGTAGCCACGGAGCACAATGGGGCGCACATAACAGGGCCAAACGCCGTTGTTCTTGATTAGCTCTACCAGGGCCCCGATCAATTCTTCGCGGGTGTAATCCACATCGATGCGATAGACCTTGGCCGAATCCAGCAGGCGCTGCATGTGTTCCTGGGCACGAAAAATCGCAGGCCCCGAAGGCAGTGAGTAGCAGCGAATCCCCTCAAACACCGAGGAGCCGTAGTTCACCACGTGTGACATGACGTGAAGCTGCGCCTCGTTCCAGGGGATGAACTTGCCGTTGTGCCAGATTTTCTCGGTTTGCTGAATCGCCATGGGCACTCCTGAACTTAGGATTCACTGGTACGGCTGAGGGATGCGTTATTTGCCAAATTTATCTGCCGCAGCGGATCGCTTGTTGGCAGGCAAGCGGCGCTGCGCATATAAGGACGAACCAGATTATAACTGACTTGAGAAAGATGCAGGGCATTTTTCGTCCACTTTGTGGGCTGGCACAAAACAGGGGTCTTTCGTCTATAGCCGGCGGAATCGTAAAACGCTTTAGGGCCAGTTGGGTAGGAAGCCAAGTGGCACCGGCTGCGTTTTTCGCTCCAGTTCGCCAAATTTGGTTTTGCTCCGCCAGCGGCCGCGCGTGAAGGGCAAGCGCATGGTCACCGTCTCAATTCCTCCACCGGACACGGTCACGAAGATGCAATCCTTCGAACCCTCGCCCTCATCTGGCCAGTAATAAACAGCCTCCGCGACCGTGATAATCGCCTTTGCCGTTTTCTCCTTGGCCATCGTGACCACTTGGTGGAAGGCAGACTGTTTGGTCTCGTCGGTGAAAGCCAGACCCACCAGATCATAAGCGGGGCGATGGTTTTCTTCACAGACCACTACGGCCAAGGGAGTAATTTCCTTGCCTCTGGCGACTTGTTGCCGGGCTTGCTCCAAGAGGATATAAGCCGCCTCTTCTGGAGTTTGCGCCACAGCCAATCTGGCGGTTGGAGTCATGGTCGGTCAGCTAGGGGACTGCGGGAGGCCGCCGCGGTGGCGCGCTTTCGTCACCCAGACTAGCTTGCACGGTGGCTGGTATTTCATCCCCGCGAAAGTATTTTCCCTTGGCCGCCCGCATTTCCGGCATGGCCGTATAAGGCTTGCTGTAATCGTTGGCGGCATTCCAGAACAAGAAGCCGATCCCGCCTTTGTCTTTCGCAGTCTGCACCTGCACTTCAATGTACTGTGGAGAGTAAGTCTTGGTCCGCCAGTGGAAAGCCTGCAGCCAGGGGCGAATCACCACCCCGCTGCTCTTGGTGATCAGGATGAAGCGGTCCATGGAGGTGCCGATGAAGTGTTCCGGCGCGTCTCCCGGATGGGCGATCCCGTCCATGCCAAAGAAATGTGAGGGATAAATCATCGGCGAGAGCACGTCACAATGCTGAGCCATTCCAACGATATCCTGGCCAGTGTGCGCCAGGTCTACCGGCCGTTGCCAGGCCATCACGCCAAATACGTCGAGCGAAAGCAGCACGCCGGTCGGATGTAGTTCTGAGTAGGCCTGCTTTAGAAAGTCTGTAATCACATCGGTGCGATGCCAGTCCGCGTGCTCAGTCTGAAAGACGAAGCTCGCGTCTTTCTGATCGCCTTCCGCAGGGAAGCGCACGTAGTCAAACTGCACTTCATCCACGCCAGATTGTGCTGCCTTCATAGCCAGGGCAATGTTGTATGCCTGAACTTTCGGCTGCGAGGGATCTGTCCATACCAGCTTCCCGTTCTCTTGCCACGGCTGGCCAGTGCGATGAGACTTCACGGCTAGCTCCGGGTGTTCCACCACGAGTCGCTGATCGCGAAATATTGCCACGCGCGCAATGGCATGCATGTTCTGCGAATGCAGAAATCTGACAAACTTGGGAAGATCCGGAAGTGGAGTGTGGTGCTTGCCGAGCAGCGGATGTTCGAAAAGAATATTCACGCTGCCGTCGCTGTCCTTGATGTCGAAAACAACCGCATTTCCGCCCACCTCGCGCCAGTGGCGGATGATGCGAATTCCGTGATCGCTGCCAGCCATGAGGCCGGTCAGATAAATGGCGCGAACTTCGAAATCTCGAGCCACGGGAACTGTCTTTTCGACGATCGGCGCCTCTAGAATTCCCGGGACCACTACCTGCTCACCCGCCTTAAGGAAGGTTTTCTGCTCCAGATCACCATTCGCTTTGCGAATTGCCTCGGCCACTTCACTCGAGGTCAGAAACGAAGTCTGCGGCAAAAAGTGATGCGCAACCGAGGAGACGGTGTCTCCACGCTTGGCTAGGTACAGTGTGCTACCGGGAGGAACGACCGGAGCCGCGAGCGACGAGCTGGTAACCGGTGGCTTGGGTGTAGCCGGAAGCGAGCCGACCGTTCGCACCAACGCCGCCGATTGCCCCGATTGCGCCGCTGCCACGGGCAGATGGCGAAAGAAAATTACCAAGCATAGAACCGCAGCCACTACTGCCAGAATCAAGCCAAATCGTCGCACGGTTGATCTCCCAGAAACATAATCCCGAGGCTAATTGGGCAGGCATTTGAGAGATAGTTACGTCGGGTCAGAGCCATGTGTGGCGCCACTCCCCGGTAGCAGAAATCTCCCTGCATGCGCAAAGTATTTCCTCTACTGGGTCGAGTCCCACTAGGGATGGCGGCTTGGGGGAGGGGCTAAGGCGTCCCAATTCTGGCAAAAACCTCAGCCACAAGCAGTTCCACCCGATGGCGAATCATTTGCAGTGGAGGTAAAGCGATAGGCATTAAGCCTATCACGGGCCGCCTGGGAGTGACAGATTTTGTCAGCCAATCAGGTTAGGCCAGCTAAGGAAAACAAGGGCCGTCACCCTATGAAGAACGCTCTGAACACAGTACTCGATCCCACCCTACGGAGTAACGATGCGCGGGATTTCGAAACCGCGTTGCGACGCAAGATCGTCGGCCAGGATGCTGCCGTTGAAAAGGTGGTCGAAATCTACCAGATGTTCCTGGCGGGTTTGAATCCTCCGGGGCGTCCCGTCGGCAACCTGCTCTTTCTCGGACCCACCGGCTCGGGGAAGACGCGAGTAGTCGAAGCTATGTCTGAGGGTTTATTTGGTGACGCGCGCGCCTGCATCAAGATCGATTGCGCTGAGTTCCAGCACTCGCATGAAATCGCCAAGCTGATTGGTTCGCCGCCAGGATATCTCGGCCACCGTGAAACCCATCCTTTGCTCACGCAGGAAGCTCTGAATCAGTGGCACACCGACCGGCTCAAACTTTCGGTGCTGTTGTTCGACGAAATTGAAAAGGCGTCGGATGCCCTCTGGCAGTTGCTGCTCGGCATTCTCGACAAAGCCACACTTACCCTCGGCGATAACCGCCGGGTGGATCTGTCGCAATGCATCATCATCATGACTTCCAACCTCGGATCGAGCGAAATGAGCAATCTGGTCGATGGTGGATTGGGGTTTGCCCAGAAGGCTAAGCAGGTGGATTCGAGCCTGGACGACAAAATCGACCGCACCGCGGTCGATGCCGCCCGCCGCAAATTCACCCCCGAGTTCATGAACCGTATCGACAAAGTCGTTGTGTTCAAGACCCTGCGCTCACAGCATCTGGAACAGATTCTGGAAATCGAATTGGGGATGGTGCAACAGCGCGTCCTGATGGCGTCCGCCGCCAATCAGTTTGTGTTCAACTGCACCAATCGCGTGAAGGGATTCCTGCTGCAAGAAGGCACCGACTCGAAGTACGGCGCACGCCACTTGAAGCGGGCAATCGAACGTCATCTGGTGTTTCCGCTGGCAAATCTGGTGGCAACCGGACAGGTCAAGTTGGGAGATTTTGTGCGTGTCGATCTCAACGGCGACAACTCCCTGACTTTCATAAAGGAAGCCGAAAACGCCATGGTTCCGTTGCTGATGGAACGCTATGGTGCCGCTGCGGCAGTGCTACCAGCGGCCGCGCGTGCCGCTCGTCCCATTGTGCGTCGCGAGTTCGGAGCCAGTCCTAACGGCGAAAACAAATAGTTTTACGTAAGTCTGCAGACGGAAAGCGCCGGCCAACCAGCCGGCGTTTTTTGTTGGCCCTGAGACTCGTCCCTCATAGAGCTACGGCAGCGGCTGGATGGTGGCGTTAGTCAGATATGGATCGTCGAAGTCACTGCGTTCGCCGGCATGCTTGCCCTTAACCGGAAGCAAGCGCGCGGCTAACGGCTTGTGCCATTTGAAAGCCAGTGAAGCAACGTCGCCTAGGATTCTCGCAATCTGTTCTTCGCTCACATCGCCGGGCAAGGGCACAGTATCCAAACCGGTGGCGCAGACCGAGGAATAGGAAAGAAGCGCGTCCAGCGAGATCCCGCCCTCGGACCAGCGCTGAGCCAGTCGTTGGTCCTCGAGCACCGGCAACATCAGCCCGGAATATCCCACCTGCTTGGCGGAAACCGACCGTACCGCGGTCGTGATCAGAAACGCGGCGCTGAGGGTCCCACTGCTGCCGAACGGATATCCCGAGTAGGCTTCGATTGCGGCCCCGATGGAGATCTCACCTAGCGAAGCGGGCGTCGGGTCGATTCCCAGATATTCCCATCCGCTTTGGGCGGCGAATTGTTGAGAGATACTTTCAGCCTCAGCGGCATAACGCGAGAGCTCTTGCTTCAGTCTTCGCGCGGCATCCTCGGGTTGACCCTTGGTCTCCTTCAAGACGTCAAATACCACATTGGCAGATTCCAGTCCCACCGCAAACTTCCCGCCGCTGCCCGTGTGATACGAACCCGGGAAAAAAGGCCCGTACGGAGCAATCATCGCCGTGGCGGCAAATTTGAAGTTGCCCTGACCATGTGGGCTGTTCTCTTCCACGTACTTCACAACATGCGCGGCGCGGCTGATCACCTGCCAGTGAATGCCGTCGTCACCGGCGATGATGGCGCTGCCATTCGTCACCTTGGCGCGTGCCAGAAACTCGGCCAGCAGATCCATCATGGTGGGATCATCCGAGTCCTGCATCATCGCAGGGCCGACGTTGAAGTCGTAGTTGCCGGAAGCCAAGCTGTCCAGATCGAGCAGCAAAGCAAGAGCCTTGTCTTTTGCGATCCCGTGCACGAATTCCAAAAACGGTTGCATGGTGATGCGAACCGTTTGCACTTCCCAGCCCGCGCTCTCGAATTTCTTTTTCGCGACGCCCAGGCTGTGAGCTGTCGCCGCCAGTTGTTGTTTGTAGTCTTTCGTATCCAGGCGAACAAAGGCAGTGATGGCGCGCACTTTAGGGCGACGGGTCGTCTGCGCCTGACCAGCAGCGATCAGAGCCACGAAGAAAAGTGCGAGAACGCGTCCCGATTTGCTGCGACTGAATCTCTGCATTCTCCCTACCACACGTCACACTTTTTATCCGCAATCCTGACCATTGCCGCATCCACCTGGCAGCTGAATGCCTCCTGAAACTCCCGCAGGTTCGAAAGCGGGCCATTGACGCGGTATTTCCCAATGGGATGCGGGTCTGATTGCATCATGACCCGCTGTTCCTCAATTCGGATGGCATCACCTCGCCACTGGCCCCAGGCGATGAAGAACTGTTGTTCGGCGCTGAAGCCGTCAATGTCCGCCGGGCGCGGCTTGCCTTCAAGCGATTTCTCAAATGCCAGAAATGCGACTTTCGCGCCGCCCAGATCGCCGATGCTCTCGCCCAGTACCATTTTGCCGTTATGGTGGACGCCCGGTTCAATGAAGTAATTATCGAACTGATCCACTACGCATGCGCCGCGCGCCTTGAATTGCTTCAGATCATCGTCGGTCCACCAGTTCCGGAGCCGGCCCAAGTAGTCGTATTGCGCGCCTTGATCGTCGAAGCCGTGCGAAATTTCATGGCCTATGACAACTCCGACGGAGCCGTAGTTCACCGCATCCGTCGCATTGTTATCAAACCCCGGAGGCTGCAGGATTCCAGCCGGGAAAACAATCTCGTTCCACAGCGGATTGTAGTAAGCATTCGACGTCGGCGGCGTCATTCCCCAGCGGCTGCGGTCGACCGGCTTGCCGACGGTCGCAAGGTCGTCGTGCATCACGAAGCGGCGACCAGCCACGTAGTCTTCAAAGAAGGCATCGCGCCGGATATCGACCTTGCTGTAATCCTTCCAATGGTCGGGATAGCCGATCTTCGGATTAAACGTGGCGATCTTGGCCATCGCCCGCTCTTTGGTTTCGTCGCTCATCCAGGGCCGGGTGAGAATGTCGTCGCGCATGGCCAAAAGCAGGTTGCGGACCATTTCCTGGGCGCGCGCCTTGGCCTCCGGCGGAAAATACTTATCGGTATATTTTTTCCCCAGAGCTTCGCCGAGATATTGATCAGTCTGCTCCACACATCGCTTCCAACGCGGCTTGATCTCTGCCTGCCCGCGCAAATACTTGCCAAAGAAAGCAAAGTCCTCTTCGACGATGGGAGCTGAGAGAGCTTCCGCCGAGGAGTTCAGAACTTGCCACTTGAGATAGATCTTCCAATCCGCCAGCGAAGTCTGTTGCAATTGGCGATCGAACTCTTGCATGTATTTCGGTTGGTCAATGTTCATGTCTACATCTTGAGCGAGTTGCTTGTGCTTGTAGTATCCGGCCCAGTCGAAATGAGGAGTCATGGCCTGCAACTGAGCGAAGGTGCTGTTGTGGTCGGTGGCGCTTGGGTCGCGAAGCGTGACGTTGTCCAGGGCCACTTCCGCGAACTTGGTTTCCATGGTCATCACGGTCTGTGCGCCGGCCGCCGCAGACTTCTCGTCCCAACCCACTAGTGTGAACATCTTGGCAACGTGTAGAACGTACTTCTCGCGGGCTTCTTTGAAGCGTGTGTCCGGCTTCAGGTAGTAATCTCGATCCGGCAGGGAATACCCACTGGCGCCGACATCCGCGAGCACCCAGGTAGGCTTGTGGGGATCGGTCGAAGCCCCCAGGTTGAAAGGCACCGTCACCAGGATGTCGTGCATATCGGCGATTACGGGCTCCAGGCCGGCGGTGTTTTTCACTGCATCGATTTCAGCGAACCACTTATTCAGCGGTTCAAGGCCACGGGCATTCACTCGCGACTCGTCCATGCAGGCGCCGTAATAGTCGCCGATGATTTGATCGGTGCTGCCCTTGGCCGCGGTCCTGTCCTGTTCTGCGCTCTCCAACACATCCCTCAACTTGTCCTTTGTGGTTTCACCCGACTCCCAGCGCTTGCTCCAGCGCAGCATGGTGGAGGGGATAGGATGATTGGTCCGCCAGGAGCCGTTGGCAAATTCGTAGAAATCGGTGCAGGGATCAATCTTGCGGTCGAGATCGGTGACGTCAATACCGTGGAGTGAAGAAGATTGCGAGAACACGAGAGATGAAAACCACAAGATCAATGCCAAGGTTCTAAGAACACGCATGTTTTTCTCCGAATGCCGGATGAAATTAAAGATTGTGTTGGCGGATGACCATTCTAGACGAGAGCCGGGAGTTTTGCTTGGAGGAACTCAATCGAGGAGGGTTCCAAAGGTCGCCAAAACTAAACAACACATTCAACAATCGTGCCGGGTGCTACGACCCCGCCTTCAGCTCCACGGGCACCTGACGGGGTCACTTCGGCGACCGAGTTGCCGAGACCGAGCGCGAATAGATTCTCGGCTGCCGGCGGCGGTAATGAGCAGATACGCATGGCGCCTGCCGTGATACGTCCAGTAGCGCCAGCGCGCATAGAGTGCAAGTGGTTGCATCTTGCTTTTCGGTTCCGACACGCGCAGACTTGCGGGCAGGAGCCCGGGTGATGGACGGGGAAGCTCCAGTCCGTCTCCGGTTTATCGGTTATGTTTTGCGGAATCTGCGGCAATGAATTCCCCGACGGGTTCAGTTTCTGTCCAAGGTGTGGCCGCGCTATCGCGGGCAGCGCAGCGAGCCATGCAACTGACGCGGCCGCTGGAGCCGCACGCGCTCAGCGTTTGCCGCAGCTAGCAGGTGGAGTGACTAGCAAGGAAACCAATGCAGTGGGGCGCGACGGCGCATACAACATAGGCACGGTCGTTCTTGCAGCATTCTCGGGCCTGAGCCTGATTGCTTCGTTCATGAGGGGAGTTGTCTATTTAGCTGAAGCAGCCTTGTGGGCAGGCCTGGCTTGGTATTGGCACAAGAAAAACCCGCGAAGCCGTATCGCAACAGGAACGGTACTATTTCTCGCCATCGCTGTTGTCGCGGGAGAGGCCTTCTTGATGGGCGGGCGGTCAACCGGGAACGTACACACTCCGCAGCCTAGGAATAACCCCACTACCGAACTCAGCCCAGAGCTGCGGAGATCATTGCAGGAAGCCAAGTTGGCTTTTATTCACCCATCAGAGCTGCTTGAGCATTGCGGCACCCCAACCTTGGATGCCAATGGAACTGTCAAGACGGAGAGGTTCGGCGTACTGCCGCGTAGGAAGATGGTCTATCGGGCTTTCGATGGCTCGGTCTTCAACTTTTCCTTCGTTAGTCTTGACGACGGCGTCTCATGGGTGGCTCCCGAGATCACCGACGGCACAGGGCGGGTTTACGATAATCGCAACGACGCCGACGTAAGTCGCTTATGGGCGGCCCTTCCTTGTCTGCCCTACTGACACACTGGAAGGGCATGCCATGAGCGCTTGCCCGTCCTAGTCTTGTGGCGGCTCGGTGCGGTGCCGGCCAACATCCGTTCTGCCGAAAGCCGCTGGGGCCGTCAGCCGGTCCCTCGCAGCGTCGGGCTTCGAAACTACGTCGATCTCGAATCGGTCAAAGTGAAGCAAGTCAATTGACTCTCGAAACTGAATCCCAAGCTTCGTCAAATCTCGGTCGACACCGCTCCCGGCCCGCAGAATTGCCATGTGTGGCTGAAAATACCGTGCCCCGAATGCGCTCCGGCTTAGCGTGCTGGGACACCGCTTACCGAGTACCGACTGATTCTCGTGCCGCAATAGCCTTTCGCGAAGCATAAGGATTGTCGATCGCGCAACGTTCTTCCTTTGCACCCGGATCCCCACTTTGCGTCCCGCGGGATCAAGTTCGGGTCTTGGATTCTCCCCGCCAGGTGCGAACACCATCAGGCGGGTCTCGCTGGTCGGAACTGTTACGCGCATGTGCTCTGAGCTTGGATGTACTCCGGGCATCGGACGTCGAGCGTGGTAGACAGTGACATGCATGTGTTTCACAACGGAGCGTGATTTAAATCCACATCGAGAAATCAAGAATCTGCGGATTCGGTCGCGATCTTCATCGCAGAGAATCAGTTTAGCCCACACCTCGGTCATCATCTTCCAGACCTGCAAGATTCAGATTTCAAAGGGGAATTCTATCAATCTCTGCGCGGTGGGGACAGTGAGAACTGGCTACGATCCCGCCTTCAACTCTACCAGCACCTGGCGGGCAATCTCCTTCAGGGTTTCGAACACGCCGTTGCCTTTGAATGCAATGGCTTCGATCACCGGCTCATCTTTCCTTTTTAGCTCGGTCGAGAGTTTGTCCACGGGGAGAATGTTGGGCAGGTCGCGCTTGTTGAGTTGCAGCACGTAGGGGATTTTCTTGAAATCGTAGCCGTGTTCCTTGAGGTTGTCCATCAAGTTGTCGAGCGCTTCGTGGTTGGCGTCCATGCGCTCCTGCTGGGAATCGGCTACGAACACAATGCCGTCGACACCGCGCAGAATCAGTTTGCGGCTGGCATCGTAGAAAACCTGCCCGGGGACGGTGTAGAGGTGAATGCGAGTCTTGAAGCCGCGCACCGAGCCGAGGTCAAGCGGCAGAAAGTCGAAGAACAGCGTACGGTCGGTCTCCGTCGCCAGCGAGATCATCTTCCCCTTCTGCTGTTCCGCAGTTTTCTGGTAGATGAACTGGAGATTCGTCGTCTTTCCACCCAGCCCGGCGCCGTAGTAGACGATCTTGCAATTGATTTCCCGGGCTGCAAAGTTGATGAAACTCAAGGACCTTCCTCAAGACCCACGGCAGACGCCGACGCTTTGGCCAGTTCCGCCGCTTTAAGTTTTTTTTGGCTTGGTACTGCTGGTTTTATATCACACCGCTGCGATCACCCGCAGGTTACCCAGGTTACTGAGGGGAGAAGCGGGCGAGCCAGGCCGTACTGACCCAGAAACTAAGCTGGCAGTTTCGGGGCTTCCGGAGCCCGCAGGAGCAGCAATCCGCCCGCCAGGCAGCAGATCAGCATCACCATCAGCCCGGCTGAGAAGCTGCCGGTGCGCGTGTTCAGGTATCCGAAGGCATAAGGGCCGGCAAATCCGGCCACGCTGCCAACTGCGTTAATGAAACCAACCGCCGTCGCAGCCGCCGATTCTCCGAGAATCTCCGTGGGCAAAGCCCAGAACGGAGCGAGAAACGAATGAATCACCCCCAGCATGCTGAACAGCATCATGGTAAGCCATAGGGATTGCGACAGGGTGAGGAGACCGAGCAATCCGGCTGCCCCGATGAACAGCGGAACGGCAGAGTGTACCCGCCGTTCGCCGCGTTTGTCCGAGTGCCATCCATTGATCAGCATCGCCACGAGGCATGCCAGATAGGGAAGTGTGCCCAACACGCCGATGCGCTGGTTGGAAAGTCCAGAAAGGCGTTTCAGTATCGTCGGGAACCAGAAGGCCATGGTGTAGAAGACGAAATATTCCAGGAAGGCAGCTGCCGCGAGTATCAAGACTGGACGAGAGCCCAGCGCTGGCCAGATGTTTACTCTTCCGACTTTCGCCGGCTTTTCCTGCTCGAGGGTACGCGTAATCCATTCGCGCTGTTGCGGACGAAGCCATGCCGCCTCCGCGGGCCAATCGGTCAGATAGAAAAACGCAGCCACGCCGAGCAAGACAGCCGGCAAGCCTTCCATCACAAAAAGCCAGCGCCAGCCTTCTACGTCCAGCCAGTGATGGCCCAGAATCCATCCTGCCACTGGAGATCCGACGATGAACGACAGCGGGATTGCAGCCATGAAGTTGCCGGTAGCTTTGGCGCGGTCCTCGCGAATGAACCAGTGGCTCAAATACACCACCACGCCGGGGAAGAAGCCGGCCTCGGCTGCGCCCAATACCAGGCGCGCCATGTAAAGCTGACTCGCGGAGTGGACCAGCCCGGTGAGGATAGTCAGCGATCCCCAGGCGACCATGATGATGGTGATGCACCGGCGGGCGCTCCAACGTTCCACCAGCAGTGCGCCGGGAATCTGCAACGCAACATAACCTACGAAGAAAATGCCGGCTCCGAGACCGAAGACGCGATCGCTGAAGCCCAGATCATGAGACATCTCCAGTGCCGCGTATGCGACATTGGTGCGGTCAAGGTAATTGGTGACGTAGAGAACGAACAGGAATGGAAGCAACCGCAACGCGATCAGGCGGCGGGTGTGGGTCGCGACCGCATCGGCCCCGGTGCTGGGTCCACCGCGGGTTGCCATGTGTGACGCCTCTTTAATTTAGACCGAGTACGGGATCTCGCGAAAACGGAGGGTCAGTATACCGGAACTGGCCGGAATCACTAGCGGCTAACTTCTCGCCAGCGGAAGCAATTGGTCAGGTGATCATTGACCATGCCCGTGGCTTGCATGAAGGCATAACAAATCGTGGTGCCGACGAAGGTGAAACCGCGTTTCTTCAGATCCTTGCTCATGGCGTCCGATTCCGGTGTGAATGCGGGCACCTGGCTGGACGAGCGCCGTGAATTCTGTTTTGGCTTCCCTCCAACGAATTGCCACACGTAGCGGTCGAAGTTGCCGAACTCTTCTTGCAGCTTGAGAAATGCCTGTGCATTCTTCACCGCTGAGGCGACTTTCAAGCGATTACGCACGATGCGGGGATCACGCAACAGAGCCTGCACCTTGCGGCGATCATAGGCGGCAACCTTTGCAGGATGGAAGCTATCGAAAGCGGCTCGATAGTTTTCACGTTTCTTGAGAATGGTGTCCCAGCTCAGCCCGGCTTGAGCACCTTCGAGCACGAGAAACTCGAAGAGCTTGCGATCATCGTGGGTGGGGACACCCCACTCTTCATCGTGATAAGCGACGGAGAGCTCATTGCTTGCCCAGGCACATCGAATAAGGGTTTTGTTGGTTTTGTCTGACATGAGAAGAAGCGAGGCGGGCAAGAATACCCGCCCCAAATACCTGGACCAATTACTTCAACGACTTTGGATCGGAGCGGTTTTTCGGGCTCTTGCTGTTCAATAGCGCCACCAACTCCGATGCGCACTCGGGCGTCTTCACCTTGCCGCGGCGAATAATGTCGCGGGCGCTCAGCTTCTGCCCATAGAGTTTCTCGTTGGCGCTGCCGTCGGAACGCAAAGTCGAGCCTTCCAGCGAGACGCCGGCAAACAATCCCTTGTTGCGCGAGTAGGAAAGAATCTCGGCCGTCATGACCACGTCGGTTGCGCCTTCCGCAGTGCGGCCCTTGGGGCCTGCCGCGGCGGATGCGTCCGCACCCAGCCGGACTTTGCTGCTCAGCAGAGACCGCGCTCCCGCCGGGTTCATCACCAGAAACACGAAGTCGGTGGCTTGGCCGCCGATCTGGAAACCGATGCTGGCACCTTCCAACGCATACATCGCGGGCGCCCCCCACGGTCCGGTGTAACTGATGCCACTGCGGCAAATCATCACTCCACGGCCGTAGCTTGCGCCAACCCCGAAAGCAGCTTTCTTTACCGAAGGCAACACAATCACGCACTCGGCCTTGTCTAGCAAGTCCTGGGGAATGTCTTCCGGGATATTCAAAATTTCTTTGAGAACATGGCCCGCATCCTCTACCCGGTCTTGCTCAGTGTCGCTGTTCGCGGCGAAGGCCGGCGTCAGTAGGGCACACATAAGCAGCGCTGCCAGAATTAGTTTCATGGAATCTCCTTGAACAAGTTTTGTTGTAGGGGCATTTTACTCTGTCTGTTAAGCATGCGTTTTTCCATGACCAATCGGGTGCTCCTTTTGTAACTTGGCACTTACCCAGGCCTCTCCTAGAGTCAAAGCAGTCAGGGGGACAGACTTTCGGCCCCTGACGTGCATCTTAGCTACTGGGCTATTATGCGGCAGGGGTTTGCTGGCTCAAGCCCATTTGGACGTGGAATGAAGTACACGAAGTTGTATTTTTTTCTCGTAGCGTTCACCCTGGCCGCCACTGCTTTCGCGGCGCTGGCGCAGGTGAGCTACCTTGCGCCCAATCATTCTGTGCTTTCGCCGCCCCCGGCTGTCACTGAGGGTTCTGCTCCATCCGATCAATCTGTTCTGACCATCAAAAAGCGGGTCAACGAAGTCAATTTGCTTTTCATCGCCACGGATAAGCATGGCAAGTTCGTCCGCAACCTGGACGAGCATGATTTCTCCATTCTCGACGACCACAAGCCGCCGCAGTCGATCGTGAACTTCAGACGTGAGACCGACCTGCCCCTGCGGCTAGGGCTTTTGATTGACACCAGCGGCTCGGTGCGTACCCGCTTTGCCTTCGAGCAGGAAGCGGCCGTCAGCTTTTTGCAGCAAACTCTGCGCCGCAACTTTGACGAGGCCTTTGTGATGGGCTTCAACACGCATAGCCTAGTCACGCAGGATTTTACCGATGATCCTACACTGCTGGCCGCGGGGGTCCAGCGCTTGCAGAATGGCGGAGGCACCGCGCTCTACGATGCCATCTATCACGCTTGCCAGAGCAAACTGGCCAAGGAGCAGGAGAACCATCCGCTGCGGCGGGCCATCATCGTAGTCAGCGATGGGGAAGACAATCAGAGCGAAGTCACGGCCATGCAGGCCATTGAAATGGCGGAGCGGGCCGAGGTCATTATTTATGCCATCTCGACCGATGATAGTGGTCTGATTCTTCGTGGCGACAAGGCTTTACAGCAGCTAGCGGACTGGACCGGGGGCCGGGCGTTTTTCCCCTTTAAGACCAAGGACGTCAAGAACTCATTCGCCGCCATCGAGGATGAGCTGCGCAGCCAGTACGCCATCTCCTATCATCCGGCTGACTTTGAGGCTGACGGACGCTACCGCCCCATCGAGATCACATCGTTCAAAAAGGATACGCAGGTGCGGGCCCGCAAAGGCTACTACGCCCCTCGGCAATAGCCGGAAGGCCCATGCCCAACGCCCACTTCCGCTACTTTTTCATGCGTTCTGGACTAGGGGGTCGATGATACAATTTTATGGGGACGAAGGGCGCAAGGTCGGTCGATCCAAGCGTTCCTTTAATGGCAGGGGTCAGAATGCAGCTTCGATATCTGGTGATCGCGGTAATGACTTGCCTTCTGGCAGGCCCATGCCGGGCGGACCAACCTAAGGCCAAGGTCCGTCGTGCCCCGGTGCCTGTCGCCGCCACGCCTCAACCGGCAGCGCCTGCCATGCCGCTAAGGCCGGAGCAAATGCCGGCCACACCGCCGCAAGTCAATTTCCGCGACGGACAGTTGACCATCACCGCGCAAAATTCCACTTTAGGGGACATCCTGCGTGCGGTGCGTAATCAGACCGGCGCTACCGTGGACGTCCCCGGCAATGCCACCGAGCGCGTTGTTGGCAATTTTGGCCCTGGGCCGGCACGGGATGTGTTGTCCTCCATGCTGAACGGATCTCATTTCGATTATGTTTTATTGGGGTCAGCCACCAATCCCGATGCGCTCGAGCATGTGATCCTCATCGTCAAATCAAGCACCGAACCGGCTGCCGCAGCGCCAGAAACCGCGTCCGCCAAACCACCCGTCCCCACGGAAAATCCCGAGGCTGCTGAGGATCAGGCTCCCGAAGAAGGCAATATATTCGCCGACGACTCAGCAACGCCGGCTGATGACCAGACCCAGAATCCTTTCGGCCAGCCGCCCACGCGGACTCCGGAGCAGATGTTGCAGGACATGCAGCATCAACAGGATGTGCAGCAACAAATCCAGCAGCGACAGCAGCAGCTAGGCATTCCCCCGGGCATGCAGGGTCCGCGCGGATTGCCCATGCCAGTGCCTGGCAACCCAGCGCCTCAGCCCCAGTAAGATCGTTGCCGCCCCTCGAGCAAGGCTCATGGATTGTGTCGTTTAATCACCGCCGGCGTGTGCTGCACGGGTCTGTCCCGTGGCCACGGCCGAGGACTCACTAGTGCGCGCGAAGGATCGCGGAGCAAGAGCGTGCAGAATGCCAATGACTGCGGCATACGCCGCCATAATTCCAGTCGCTACCACCAACAGCACTGTGAAAAAGAGTACGAAAGCACTTAACAAGCCGCCCAAGTTCAACCCACTTTCCTATGAATGAATTGCCGCAGCCGCAATTCCCGACTCTCCAGCCGGTTTTCCGTCGGTAGCGCGCCTTCTCAATCTACCCGCGTTGACGCTGGCCGCTGTTAGCAAATAAGATACGTGAGTAGAGTTGCGCACCCTCACTTTCCAACATTTCTGCTGACCCGTCCACGTTACGGAAGGGCATTACTCTCGGACTTATGGCAATCACGAAGATTTCGGTGCGCGGGGCACGCCAGCATAATCTCAAGAACATTGATGTAGACATCCCCCGCAATGCCCTTACCGTGATTACTGGTCTGAGCGGTTCAGGTAAGTCTTCGCTGGCCTTTGACACCATCTACGCCGAGGGCCAACGACGTTATGTGGAGACACTCTCTGCGTATGCTCGTCAATTCCTGGACCAGATGGAGCGACCTGACGTTGACGCCATTGATGGGTTGAGCCCCTCGATTTCTATCGAACAGAAAACCACCAGCCGTAGCCCGCGATCCACCGTCGGGACCATCACCGAAATCTACGATTACCTTCGCCTTCTTTTTGCCTCCATCGGGTCGCCGCATTGCCCCAAATGCGGCCGCGCCATCGCCCGGCAATCGGCCGAGCAGATCGTGCAGCGGGTCATGGCCCTGACCCCCGAGGACCGAGTCATGGTACTGGCGCCAATCGTGCGGGGGCGCAAGGGTGAGTTCAAAAAGGAGATGGAGAAGCTGGTGCAGCACGGCTTCACCCGCGCTCGCATTGACGGTGAGCTGGTCAATCTGGATGATGACATACCGCTCGACAAGCGCAAGAACCACACCATCGAAGTCGTCGTTGACCGTCTGCTGGTGAAACCAGGAATTGAGCATCGCCTGGAACTTTCCGTAGGGCTGGCCATGAAGCTGGCTGGTGGATTAGTGCAAGTGGCGGTGGTCGGTGGGGAGGAGCAACTTTACTCGGAAAAACTAGCCTGTCCGGATTGCGGCATCAGCGTGCCCCAACTTGAGCCGCGGTCGTTCTCGTTCAATAGCGCCTATGGCGCTTGCCCCGAATGCCACGGTCTAGGCAGCCGTTACGATTTCGATCCCGGCAAAGTCATTACCGATTGGTCCAAGCCTGTGCTCGATGGCGGGCTGGGCCCTGGTTCCGCCTCACACAATCTGGTTCACATGCTGCAAATCACGGCTGCGGCTTATGGCTTCGACCTGAGCACGCCCTTCGATAAGTTTCCCGAGAAGATCCAGAACCTGCTACTAAACGGCGAGGCGGGCAAGAGCGGCAAGACTGGATTCGTAGGCATTCTTGCTTATCTCAAACGTGCTCTGGAGGAATCGACCTCCGACGGCTATCGCGATTTCCTTCTCGACTACATGTCGGCCACGGACTGCCCATTTTGCCATGGCCAGCGGTTGCGTCCGGAAAGCCTGGCGGTCAACGTTAACGGCATGTCGATCGCCGAATTCACCGGTCTGCCGGTAGCGCGTGCGCTGGAAGCGGCGAGAAAAATCAAGCTCACCGGAAGGGAAGCGCTTATCGCCAGCCGTATCGTGCACGAAATCGTGGAACGTTTGCAATTCCTGGATGCCGTCGGATTGGGCTACATTTCTCTCGACCGTTCGGCGGCGACCCTCTCCGGCGGCGAGGGCCAGCGCATTCGCCTGGCCACACAGATTGGATCAAAATTGCGTGGTGTTCTTTATGTACTGGATGAGCCTTCGATCGGCCTTCATCATCGTGACAATGACCGCCTCCTGCACGCGCTGGAAGAACTACGCGACCTCGGCAATACGGTCTTGGTTGTCGAGCACGACGAAGAAACCATCAATCGTGCCGATTACGTCATTGACCTCGGCCCGGGTGCCGGGCGGCATGGCGGCGAGTTGGTCGCCCACGGCACTCCTCAGGAAATCATGAATGCGCCCGCGTCACTCACCGGAGCGTACATCTCGGGCCGGACGCAAATCGAAATGCGGACACAACGCCGCCGTACCAACGGTGCCGGTGTCACCATTCTGGGAGCTCGTCAAAATAATCTTAAGAATCTCGATGTCACTTTCCCCTTGGGCGTGATGACGGTGGTGACCGGCGTCTCCGGTTCCGGCAAGTCCACGCTGGTAAATGACATTCTGTATCGCGCGCTGGCCAAGGCTCTCTACCGCTCCCGCGAAGAGCCCGGAGCGCATAAAGCCATTTCTGGGGCGGAGAACGTGGACAAAGTCATCCGCATCGACCAGTCGCCCATTGGACGCACGCCGCGCTCGAACCCGGCGACTTACACTGGAGTCTTTGCGCAGATTCGGGATCTTTACGCCATGTTGCCCGAATCGCGCGAACGAGGCTATAAGCCGGGACGGTTCTCATTCAACGTCTCTGGTGGCCGCTGCGAAGCCTGTCAGGGCGAAGGTCAGCGGCGCATCGAAATGAATTTTCTGCCGGATGTCTACGTGCTATGCGAAGTCTGCGGCGGCAAGCGTTACAACCATGAGACTTTGGCAGTGAAGTACAAGGGATACTCGATCGCCGATCTACTGGAAAGTCCGGTCGCTGACGCTCTGCCGATTCTCGAAAACATTCCCCAAGTAAAGCAGAAACTGCAAACTCTGGTAGACGTTGGATTGGGATATATTCACCTCGGGCAGTCGGCAGTGACGCTTTCCGGCGGCGAAGCCCAGCGCATCAAGCTGGCGCGGGAGTTGAGCAAGCGCCAAACCGGTAAGACTCTATACTTGCTCGACGAACCTACGACCGGCCTGCACTTCGACGACGTCAAGAAATTGCTCGATGTGCTGCACCGGCTGACGGATCTTGGCAACACCATCATCATCATCGAACACAATCTCGATGTAATTCGAAACGCCGACTGGATCATCGACCTCGGCCCCGAAGGCGGCGAAGACGGCGGACGAATTGTGGCTCAAGGCCCGCCTGAGCAAGTGGCAAGAAACAAGAAGTCATACACCGGGCAGGCGCTGGCGCAGTATTTTGACCGGAACGCCGAAAAGAATCTTTCGACTGCGTGATCGGCGTTCGTAGCCCTGTTTTTCTTTGCGCCCTTCGCGGCACTGCTTCGCGATCTTTGCGGTAAAGCTTTCCCTGCTCAGCATCAGCTCTTCTTTTCGTGTAAATTCGAGATATCCGAACTCCGTGTCTTCTTTTCAAAATCCGTGGCCCGCGCCGGGCACTCCATCGTTTCCGGAATCTCCCCTTCCGCTGAAACCCGAACCTTCTGAAGACCCCGTGTGGAGCGGCTGGGACGTACTCCAGATAGCCCTGCTGACCGTCGCTTCCATCGTCATATTTCTGTTGCTCTCTACCGTCGCCGCGCAAAGGATCCTTTATCCGCGAACCGCCTTCATGGATGTAGCGCAATTCCCCTTGGTCACAGTCGCGGCCCAGTTGCTCGCCTATCTGCTGGTTCTGGCCTTCATGGTCGCCATGGTCAAGCGTGTTCCTGGCCGCGAGTTCTGGCGCGAATTGCGCTGGCAATGGCCCCAACATTGGCCGATGTACCTGGTGGCTGGGTTCGTGTTGTCAGTAGCCTTGCAAGCTTTCGCGCATCTGTTGCCCATGCCTAAAGAACTGCCCATGGATCGTTTCTTCCGTACCGCGCAGGAGGCTTGGGCGCTATCGCTTTTTGGCTCGGCCATAGCTCCTCTGATGGAGGAATTGTTCTTTCGGGGCTTTCTCTATCCGGTGCTGGCACGGCGCCTCGGAACCGTAACCGCCATCGTTCTCACTTCCGTCAGTTTTGGCCTCATCCATGCGCCGCAACTAGGACACGCGTGGGGGCCAGTGCTCGTGGTCTTTCTGGTCGGATTGACGCTGACCATCACCCGCGCGGCCACAAAGTCTGTCGCTCCCGGGTTTCTGATACACGTCGCCTACAACACCACGCTTTCTGTAGCGCTGTTCGTCGGCACCGACGGCTTTCGCCATCTGGAGCGGTTGAGCCAATAGTGGGGCAGCGGAGTGCCCGGTCCAGGGGCTTATCCTGAAAGCACTCGGAGAACAGGCGAGTTAAATGAGGGCATTCAGCATCGTCTGGCATGTGGCTGTCAGCCTGTTATTGGGCTATGGTGGCTGGCTCTTGATCTTTAGAACAAGCACAGTGGTCAGGCGGGCACATAGCCAATACCAGTGCAACTTCTTCCTGAAGCCTTGGTATTCGATATTCATGCGCTGCATAGGAATCTTCATTTGGCTGTTGACGGCCCTCACGGACTATGCGCTGCTAACGCTGCGATGATTGCATAGCTGTGGAAACCAAACTGACCCATAACCATCCTTTCGCGTTCTTTGCGAAAGGGTGGGATTCCACATGTTATCTTAGAAATTCATGCCTTCTGCTCGCCAGGAACTGCTGCGTCTGCTGGCCAAGAAGTCGTTTCGGTTGGGCGAATTCAAGCTGTCCTCCGGCGGCGTCAGCGACTATTACGTGGATTGCCGCACCACGACGCTCGATGCACGCGGCGCACAGCTGACGGGCAAAGTTTTTCTGCAAGAGATCAAGAAGCAGAAATGGAAGCCCAAGGCCATTGGCGGCCTGACCATGGGTGCCGATCCGATTGTCGTATCCGTTGCCGTCGCCAGCGGAAAGATCAACGGCTTTTTGGTCAGGAAGGGCGAGAAGCAGCACGGAACCGGCCAGCGGATTGAAGGCTTTCGCGAAACTGGCGCGCGTGTCGTGATCGTCGACGACGTTTGCACTACCGGAGCATCGACGGTTCAGGCAATTGAAGCCGCCCGTGAGTTCGGATTCAAAGTCATCGGCGTGATGTGTCTGGTGGAACGCGAAGAGGCCAATGGCCGCCCGAGCGTGGAGCAGGCTGCGTCTCCGGCGCCATTCGTGGCGATCTTCACGGCGAATGACGTGAGAAAAGTGCATCGGCCGGTTAAAGCGCAAAAGTCGGTTAAGGGCGCTCGCTTTTCTACAACTTTCGCCGTGTCCGCAACCTGCGAAGTGTGTGGCCGGCAAGCCGTCACCAACATGCCAAGAAACCGCTGTGCCGCGCATAGGATGTAGTGACTAACGACCTACGACAGCAACCATGATTCAAACTCTCGAATGGACCGAATCCGGCGTACGCTTCATCGATCAGACGAAGCTTCCGATGGAAGAAACCTACGTCACCTGCCGCACGTGTGATCAGGTCGCCGATGTCATCCGCAACATGGTGGTGCGCGGCGCGCCTGCGATCGGCGTGGCTGCGGCCATGGGCATCGCGTTGGGGGTCAAGAACTCGAAAGCAAAAACAGTAGGCGAATTGAAGCCCGAGTTCGAGCGTTGTTGTGAAGCAATCGGTAAGACCCGGCCCACCGCAGTCAATCTTTTCTGGGCCATACGCCGCATGCGCGAGAAGTTCGAAGCCCTCAGAGTCCGTCCGCTGCCGGAAATCAAGAAAGCCATCGTCGAAGAGGCCCAGCGCATGCACGCCGAAGACATTGCCGCCAACCAGGCCATGGGACGCTTCGGCGCCATGCTCATGCCCGCCAGCGGCGGCGTGCTCACCCATTGCAATGCTGGCGCTCTGGCGACTTGTGGTTACGGAACCGCGCTAGGCGTGATTCGCGCCGCCGTCGAGCAAGGCAAGAAAATCCACGTCTATGCGGACGAGACCCGGCCGTTCCTGCAAGGTTCCCGCCTGACCGCGTGGGAACTGATGAAAGACGGAATCCCCACCACGGTCATCTCCGACAACATGGCCGGGGCCACGATGAAGCAAGGAAAGATCGCGGCGATTGTCGTGGGCGCCGACCGCATCGCCGCCAATGGTGATGTCGCCAACAAGATTGGAACCTACAGCGTTGCGGTGCTCGCCAAGGAACACGACATCCCGTTCTATGTGGCCGCTCCTTTCTCAACCATCGACATGGAAACGCCCGACGGCAGCAAGATTCCAATCGAGCAGCGCAACATCAAAGAAGTGACTCACATTGCCGGCAAGCAGATGGTGCCGGAGGGAGTATCGGTGGAAAATCCCGCATTCGATGTCACCCCGGCCAAGTTCGTAACCGCTATCGTGACCGAGCGCGGCATCGCGCGAGCGCCCTATGGCGAGACGCTGGCGAGATTGGCGGGGCAAGCAGCCGCGATAGTGTAGGCGCGCGCGTCCCCGCGCGTCCAGCGTTCTCATGTACTCCATCAACCAATCCGAACTCACCTTCGACAGCGGTGGCAAAAGCATTCGCCTAGATTGCTTTCTGCCATCGGCGAATGAGCAGCGCTTCCCCGCGATCATCGGGCTGCACGGTTCCGGCGGCGGACACACCAGCATGGCCGAGCCCGCCAGCCTTCTGGCCGCTCAGGGATATGCGGTCTACGTCCTACACTACTTCGAACGCACCGGCACTACGCAGATCGATGGTCTGCCGACGATTGCCCGCAACTTTCCTGCCTGGATGAAAACTCTCTGGGATGCGGTCAGCTTCGTAGCCACGCAGCCTTCGGTAGATCCCGACCGCATCGGCCTGTTGGGATTTTCCCTCGGAGCCTATCTCGCGCTTTCAGCCGCCGCCATCGATTCCCGCGTCAAGATTGTCGTGGACTACTTCGGCGGCTTTCCCAAAGAAATGAAGCTATTCATGCGCCGCTTCTGTCCGGTTCTGATCCTGCACGGCGAGCAGGACGCAACTGTGCCGGTCGCCGAGGCCTATCATCTACAGCAAATTTTGGAGAAGAAACAGATTCCGTACGAAATGAAAATCTATCCCGGCGTAGGTCACGGTTTCAGCGGAGAAATCTGGCGAGATTCCGGCCTGCGCACCCTGGCATTCCTGAATCAGCACCTGGCGGCGTGATGTTCCTCTGTGATCTCTGTGCCCCTGTGGTGAAAGGGTTAGCGCGCGGAACTTTTCCGCAACTTTCTGCGTAAAATAATTCAGAGGACAAAGTCCGTCATGGCTGCTTTCTTCCTGTGGTGCATCCTGTTCCTGATCTGCTGGCCGCTAGCCCTGCTCGCGCTGATTCTGTACCCGCTTGTGTGGCTGTTCCTGCTGCCCTTCCGCCTGGTCGGGATTGCCGTCGAGGGAGCTTTGAAGCTAGTGTGGGCGATGGTGACGCTGCCCGCAAGGCTGTTGACCGCGCCGTTCCGAGTGTAATTACTTCGACGGACTTGATTCTACCGTTATGAACGCCCAACCCCTGTTGGATGGGTCCTTCGCTGAGATCGCCGTAACGATTATGGTTGCTGGGTTTGGGACGCTAGGAGGAGCAGTGTATAGCCCATCCGTAGAGATGCTGCCACATGACGACGCGGCACAACCGGCTCCACTGACGCTCCAGTTCACTCCACGCTTCGCGGCGCTCGACGCGGAGACCGAAAATTGTTGCTTCGTGCCAATCGCCATGCGAGTTGTGTTTGGGGATACAGCGAGCGCTGGGCCCGAATACAAATGGAAGGACATTTCTACGCTGATCTGAACTGCGACGGGTTTGCCTTCCATCGTAGCAGGTTCGAATTGCCATCGCTCGACAGCTGCAATCGCCTTTTCATCCAAACCGTGACCAATCGCCCGATATAGTCTTACGTCGTGTACTCTGCCATCCGTCCCAACGATCATTCGCAACGAGCATTTTCCTTGGTAATGCCCCTTACGAGCTTCCTCGGAGTATTCGGGGTCCGGTGCAAAGACAGCATGTGGAGGCGTGGCGCAAGGCGGCGGGTTCTTGACGCTGCAGACTTTCATCACTTGAGCCGCCGGAATTGGTTCTTCGGCGCTCGATGTGGGCACTGCTGGCGTGGTGTTGGTTAATGGGGTCTGCACTGCGGAACCGCTCGACGATGTCCCATTCGCCTGCTTCCCCTCAACCAACGGACCGCGCCCGTCGGCCAACAGTGAGGCGCAACAGACCAACCAGGCAACAAGTTCGAAGCTCAAGAGACGTTTCATACGAACCAGCCTCAGTCGCAGCCGTGCAACATTGTACGAAGTTGTGCGGTCGTACGCACGAACGGTTTACTCCACACCCTTGGCAGGCACCGCCAGCCCCAACTCCTTCATCACCATCTGCAAATCTTTCCAGGTCTCTTTTTTCTGGCGTGGATCGCGCAACAAAAACGCCGGGTGATAAGTGACTGCCAGCTTCGTCCCACGGAAGTCATACCAGTGGCCACGGAACTCTGACATCGGCGCATTGATGGCCAATAGCGTCTTCGCCGCTACCGCTCCTAGCGCCACGATCGCCTTGGGCTTGATGGCGGCGATCTGCCGCATCAGAAACGGTGAACAGGTTTCGCACTCATCGCGCTCCGGCGTGCGGTTTCCCGGCGGCCGGCACTTGATGATGTTGGCGATGTACACATCTTCACGTCTGATTCCCATCGCCTTGATCATGTTGTTGAGCAACTGTCCGGCCCGCCCGACGAATGGTTCGCCCTGCTGATCTTCATCCGCGCCCGGCGCTTCTCCAATGAACATCAACTCAGCCCGTGGATTGCCCACGCCAAAGACGATCTGTTTTCGTCCTTGCTTATGCAAAGGGCAGCGGGTGCAGTCTCCCAAGTCTTCTCGGATCAGTCGCAGTGCCACGGCCGGATCGGTTGTTCCTGCCTCGGGTTTAGGCACAACAAACAAATTATCTTCTGTGCTGGATACAGCGACCGCTACAGCAGCTTTGCTTTTGGGAGTCATTTCGTCTCGTGATTCCGGATGGAGTTCCTGGAAAGATCCTAATGTCGGCTCAGCAATTGGCCTGCGATAGAGGTCGTAAATCCCCATCTCGCGGTAGTAGCGGACACGTTCAGTAAGATCGCGCTTGAGTTGGGGATCAAGTGTCCGGGTCATGCGAGAACGAGACTATCAGGAAAGTGAGTGGAAAGGCAGCCAGGGAACTCGCTAGCTCTTCAACGCCGGTTTCCGTTCACGAAGCTTTACCACCTGATCAAGCACCCGCTGCGCCACTTCCCACTTGGTAGTCTCGGGCACTTCAACCACGTCATGCTGAGTGATGATGGTCACGGCATTGCGGTCGGAGTCGAAGCCCACGCCTTCGCGAGAGACGTCGTTGACGACAATCGCGTCGAGCGATTTCGAGGCCATCTTCTTGCGAGCGTTTTCCAGGGCATTCTGGGTCTCGGCGGCAAAGCCGACGACGATCTGCGCCTGTTTGTGGCGCGCCACTTCGCCGAGTATATCGGCTGTCGGTTCAAGCTCGAGCGACATCGGTCCGGTGCGCTTTATCTTCTGCGAAGCCGCTGATTTCGGACGATAGTCGGCAACCGCGGCAGTTTTAATCACGACGCTAGCTTCCGGCAAGAGCCTCAGCACTGCCTGCCGCATATCTTCAGCAGATTCCACGCGCGTGACCTCTGCCGCGCCCGGTGGTGTCAGCGCGGTAGGCCCGCTAACCAGCAACACTCGTGCTCCCCGGCGAAGCGCAGCTTCCGCCAGGGCATATCCCATGCGGCCGCTGGAGCGATTGGTCAGATAGCGCACCGGATCGATCTTCTCGCGTGTCGGCCCAGCGGTAATCAGAACCGTTTCGCCCGCCAGCTCTTGCGAGGCACCCAGAGCCTCGAGTGTCGCCGTGACAATCAGTTCGTTCTCGGCTAACCGTCCCGGCCCAGTCATGCCGCACGCCAGATATCCCTCACCAGGTTCGACGATCTTCACTCCGCGCTTTTTCAGGATCTCGAGATTCGCCTGGGTCGCAGGATGGTTCCACATATTTACATTCATAGCGGGCGCGACAACGACAGGTGCTGTAGTAGCTAGATAAAGCGTGGAAAGAAAGTCGGAAGAAATTCCCTGTGCGAAGCGGGCCAGCACGTCGGCCGTTGCCGGTGCGACCAGCAACGCGTCGATTGATTGGGCCACTGCGATGTGCTCCACCGCGGAATCGATATTGGGCTGCTCGTTCCCCGCGGCAAACATGTCAGTGATAACTTTTTCGCCGGAAAGAGCCGCGAAGGTGAGAGGCCGAACAAACTCTTGAGCGGCTCGGGTCATGATAACTTGCACCCGGATGCCGCGTTCCTGCAACAGCCGCACGATCTCAGCTGCTTTGTACGCCGCAATTCCGCCGCTGACGCCAAGTGCGACCTTCATAAATAACGCCTACTCCTGGCCCAACACCTTTTCCAGGGTTTCGTTGGCAATCTCCGCTGGTGACTTGGGTGTCTCCGGAATGAGCCACTTCACCTTGCCGGCGCGAATTTCATCCTGCGCAATGCGGCAGGGTTTGCGGGAACTGGTGTCAATCACCGGCGGCGCTCCGCCCTGCAATTGTCTGGCTCTGCGAGCCGCCACCAAAATGTAGCGATAGTTACTGTCAAATCCTTCTATCAACTTCATGGTGTTCTCCCTTGTTGCTAACGTCCACCGGGGGTTGCGGTTGCTACAAACGAGGCCAAGATCGGCTGCAGGCGTTCCCGCACGTTGCTTAAACGGCACCGCTCAGCTTTGGCCAACAACTCTTTGTCGGCAACCGATAACTGCGCTCCTGAACCTTTTAACCGTTCTCCCAGAAGAATCGCTTGCAGAGTCTCGACCGATTCTTCCAGACGGTCATTAACCAGAATATAGTCGTATTTCATGTAATTCTCAATCTCACGGCTGGCCGTGGCCAATCGGTGTTGAATCACCTTTTCCGCATCCAGACTGCGATTGCGCAGGCGTGACTCCAGCGTCTTGCGGTCGGGTGGCAGAATAAAGATGCTAACCGCAGCCGGAAGTTTGCCCTTGATCTGTGCCGCTCCCTGCACGTCGATGTCGAGGAGCAGGTCATGCCTATTGTTCGTTGCATTGACCAGAACTTGTCTGGCGGTGCCGTAGTAATTGCCAAAGACCTCGGCGTACTCTAGGAACTCATCCTTTTCGATCATCTCCTCGAATTGCTCACGCGTGATGAAAAAATACTCCCGCCCGTTCTGCTCATTGCCACGCGGTGACCGCGTGGTGTAGGAAATGGAAAAATCCAAGCCGGGAACGATCTGTCGCACCTTGTCCACGAGGGTGGATTTGCCTGAACCTGAGGGCGCAGAAATGATGTAGACCTTGGTCATTCGAGGTTCTGCACCTGTTCCCGGGCCTTTTCGATATCGGCCTTCATCGACAACCCAGACTCGGTGACCTTCAAGGCTTCGCCCGCCAGTCCTGAGGTCTTCGACAGTAGCGTGTTGGCTTCGCGGTTCATCTCCTGCAAAAGGAAATCAAGTTTTTTGCCCACCTCACCACCCTCATCGAGCAAGCCGAGGAAATGCTTAACGTGCGCATCCAGGCGGACTAATTCCTCCTGGATATCGCTGCGGTCCACTAACAGCGCTGCTTCCTGCAGAATTCGTTCCGGCTCTATCTGCGAGCCAATCAGTTCCTGCAACCGTGTTTTCAGCTTGTCGGCGTAGGTGCGCAAGGTGGCGTGGCGATGTTTTTCGACTTCTTCTCTGGCCCGTTGCACGCCTGCCATGCGCTGCCGCAGTTCGCGCTCGGTGCCCCGCCCTTCTTCTTCGCGCATCTGGTTCAGGCGCGCAAGGGCATCCTCCATTTTCGCGAGTACGACCGGCTCCACTTCACCATCGGCAGGCAGAGCCGCTGACTCCAGCGCACCTGGGATGCGCAGCACAACATTGAGGTCCGGATCCGCCGCCAGCCCGAATTCAGCCGCTGCGGCACGGAACGCCTGAATGTATCCGCCGACCAGTTCACGATTGAGCGAGAAGTTTTCGCTTGCGCCGCGTTCCAGGCTCAGAGTTAACTCGACATGGCCGCGTGCCAGTTTTTCCTTCAGGCGGCGGCGAAGTTTCATTTCCAAGTCGTCGCTGTCCGATGGCATACGGAAGTGCAAGTCGAGAAAACGGTGATTCACCGACTTGAGTGACAGTGTGAAGCTGAGTTGGCCGTTGATTTGTCCATTTACTTGGGCAAAGCCGGTCATGGAGCGGATGGTCATATCAGTCGTTGCCCACCGGAGCCGCACTCTGTCTTGCCGGCTCCACGTCCAGGAATTGTAGATCGTACAAGCGCCGGTAAGTACCGAGCTTTTTCATCAGATCCTCGTGAGAGCCAATGTCCGCGATGGTGCCATTCTCCAGCACCACAATGCGGTCTGCCTTCCGCACTGTGGACAAGCGGTGAGCGATCACGACCACCGTGCGTCCGGCCATAAGGTTGTGCAGAGCGGATTGCACCAGCGACTCCGATTCGCTGTCCAGCGCGGAAGTGGCTTCGTCAAGAATCAATATGGGAGCATTCTTCAGCAAGGCGCGAGCGATGGCAAGCCGCTGCCGCTCACCGCCGGAAAGCCGCACCCCGCGCTCTCCAATGATGCTGTCATACCCTGACGGCAGTCCCAGAATAAAATCATGCGCCAAGGCAGCCTTTGCCGCCGCCTCGACCGTCTTCTGGGGGATATCCGGCTGTCCGTAGGCAATGTTGTTGCGCACCGTGTCGTTGAAAAGCATGGTGTCCTGAGAGACGACCCCGATTTGCGAGCGCAACGAAGCTAGAGTGGTGTCGCGGACGTCGCGGCCGTCAATCAGTAGGCGGCCAGAGCTAACGTCGAAGAAGCGGGGAATCAGATGGACCAGCGTCGTCTTGCCCGCGCCACTCGATCCGACAACCGCGAGAACCTCGCCGGCGTTGACTTCCAAATCGATGTCGCGCAGAATCTCCCGACTCTCCTCGCCATTCCCGTCGTAGGAGAAGCATACATTTTCAAAACGAATGCTGCGCGAGAACGGGGGCAACGGTTTGGCGCCTGATCTTTCACGGATTTCATCCTGAGAGTCCATGAACTTGAAGATTTCAGACGAAGCGCCCAGGGCCTGCTGGAAGTTATTGTTGAAAAGCGCAAACTTGCGTACTGGGTTGTACAGGCTAAACACTACGGCGATAAATGCAGCAAATGCCCCCAGGGTGAATTCGTTATGGATGATCTTTTGGCGGCCCAGCAGCAGTAGCAAGGCAATCGCGATGGCTCCAAAGATGTCCATCAACGGCGAACTGATTGCAGCGGCGGCAACCGAGCGCAGATTGGCGCGAAACAGGCGGCTGGCGGCTTTCCGGAAGCGTGCGATCTCCCAGGATTCCATACTGAAGGCCTTCACGATGCGGTTGCCAGTGATGGTCTCATGCAGAATATTCTGGATATCCGCCAGCTTATCCTGGCCCCGCCGCGTGGTGTGACGGACGCGCCGGCCGATTTTGACTGCCGAGAAGATGATGAAGGGGATAAATAACAATAGCACCCACGCGAGATTGCGCCCCAAAAAAACCACGGCCACGGCGGTGAACAGAAAAGTGAAGATCTGCTGCAAGAATTCCGCCAGCACACTCGACATGGCGTACTGCACCCGTTCAATGTCGTTGATGATGGTCGAAATCAGTGTCCCGGTGGTGTGCTTTTGAAAAAATGCCGCCGATCGCCGCAGCACGGAATCGTAAAGATCATTACGCAAATCGGTGATCATGCCGAAACCCGCATGGTTCACCAGGTAAGTACCACCGTAGTCGAAAATTCCCTTCAGGACGGTTGAGGCCACTAATGCATAAGCCACGATCGTCCATGCATTGTGCAAGTGAGACGGAACAAATTGCTGCAGATAGACAACGTGATTGGTGCGAGGGATGGTAAAGAGTTGAATATTCTCGGAGCCGGACGATGGGTTTAGCACCCGATCCAGGATGGGCTTGACCAGCACCAGCCGGAATGCTTCCAGGAAACCGACCCCAGCCAACAGGAGCACGCCGGGCACTAACTGCAGCAGATAGGGTAGCACATAGCGGGCGAGACGTGTCAGTTGCCGCATCGGGGGCTCCCCATGCGCAGCCAGGCGCGGCCTGCAGCGAATGGAATCAGCATGCGTAGCAAGATCTCATTCTACTTGAGTTGTTGGCCGGTCGTCGTTGGTCTTTGGCTAACGCCATTGACCAACAAGGGTTCTCTACCCGGGACTATCCCGATGAACGACCTTCACCCGATACCCCGCCTTCCGCAGCCGTTTGCTTACATCTTCAGCGATCATCACGGACCGGTGTTGGCCGCCGGTGCAGCCGAAGGAGATAGTCAAATAACTTTTGCCTTCCCGAATGTAGTGAGGCAGCAGATAGACAAGCAGACCGGAAATCCGTTTGATGAACTCCCGGGTCTGGGGAAACGAGCGAATGTATTTCGCAACCTTCGGATCGCGCCCGGTTAGCGGCCGGAATTCCGGTACAAAATGCGGGTTCGGCAGGAAACGTACATCGAACACCAGATCCGCATCTTCCGGTACGCCATGCCGAAAACCGAAACTTACGCAAGAAACCAGAATGTTCTTATCTGACTCGCGTTCCTGAAAACGCTCCGTGATGTGAGCGCGAAGTTCGTGGACGTTAAACTTGGAGGTGTCAATGACCAAGTCAGCCATCGCCCGAATAGCACGCAAATGCCGGCGTTCCGCGGCCAGAGACGTCTTGACCGGGGAATCCCTCCCCAAGGGGTGCGGGCGGCGAGTCTCGCTGAAGCGGCGTACCAATATGGCATCCGCTGCTTCCAGGAAAATCATTTTGGTCGGTAGCATGCGCTTGACCGACTTCACAATTTCCGGCAAGTCCTCTAGTTGAGCGCCCTCGCGAACATCCACCACTAGGGCGGTGCTCTTGATTTCCGAAGACTGGCCTACCAACTCGGCAAAGCGCGGAATCAACCCGACCGGTAGATTGTCCACGCAGTAGTAACCCAGATCCTCGAAAGCCTTCAGCACCGAGGCTTTCCCTGATCCGCTCATGCCAGTGATGATTACCAGTTCAGCCGGCGTACGTCTCTGGTGCGGAACTTGGGCGCTTACGGCCTTCCGGGCTTTACTTCTTCTAGTGGGTTTGCGAGCGGGCATCTAGACGGATGTTAGCAGGCGAATGTCACGTATCGCTAGTGCAAGGTGGGGGACGTTCGGCATGGTCCCGAGCGATGTCGTTCTGCACAAGCGAAGCCGGACACCGTCGCGAGGTACGGTCGGATGTCCGGCTTCGCTGTACATTCAAACGTTAAGCCAGTCCGAACTACTGGACCGCGATGACACCGAAAGCGCCGTCCACATTGTTAAGTGGACCTGCCGCCCAGAAGAGTTGGTTGGTCTGCCCGTTCAATGATGTTCCCCCCCCAAACTCGATTCCCCAAATCTGGTCGATATGGATGGGTTTGCCATTGGACGAGGTCACCGTTCCAACGAATTTCCCGGTCTTGATGTCAAAACCATTAATGTCGCCGACGCTGTTGAGATTGTTGGATACCAGCAAAGTATTACTGAGCGGGCCGAAATTGCTGGGAGCAAGCGCCATGCCCCAAGGCTGATTCAGCGGGGCGCCGTGGGCAAAATGCTTCACGAATACACCGTCTTCCGTGAAAACGTCAATGACCCCATTCGGGCCACCGGAGGCGTCACAGTAAGCCACCAGGAGATTGCCCTTAATGTCCTGAATGCCGAAAGGTGTTGCATTCTTCGGCAGGCTGGTATCCGTAAAGGATTTCACGAAGTTGAAATTGGCATCGTAAATATCAACCTTTTGGTTCGCAGTATCGGCGGCGTAAATCATGTTTCCGGAAGGGCGATTCGTGATCGCCAGGCCGGTATAGCTGGCTCCCGTGCTGGAATTGTTGATAACCAGGATAGCGTTGTCGAGGTTTGCGATCGGGGACCAGCCGCTGATCGTTCCATCCAGAGTCGCAAAGATAAACATCGAAGGCTGTCCTTTTACCAGAAACTCATTCGCAGAATTGGCTACGATGCCGGTGGGAGAGCCTGGCGAAGTACCGTTCGCCGAGGGAATCTTCACTTGCAGGGTTTGCGGGTTTCCACTGCCGTCGTAAAGCGTAGACCAGCCACTGCCGGCGTCAGCGACCCAGAACGCTTGATCCGGGAGATAGGCCAATCCCCAGCCATTGACCAGCAGGGGGTCAAGTTGCCCGTGCCCGGGCACGTTTGAATCCAGCACGGTGTTGGTGTACTGCGCCAGGGCCGTACCGGAAAAAATAAGAACAAGCCCGAGCGATACGGCTAGAGTGAGATTGCGATTGAAACATCGTTGCATGTTGAGCCTCCTTAAAATCGACAAATCGACGAGAAGTTAGGAATTGGCCTGGTTGCCCGGGGACTACATTGGCGAGTAAGCGTACACGCGCCACCCTGCTACTACGCGGAATCGTAGGACCGATGGCAGCCTAACTTGTCAGAAGAACGTCACGGGTTTGTAAAATTTATGTCTTCTCAAGGGGACTGGCCGCTGCTGTTAGCATGATTGGGGGCAAGCACGTGGGATATCCCCAGGCTTTTACGTAGTAAGCGGTACCATTCCCAGTCAATACTATGTCCGAATTCTGCGACGTCGTCGTATCCGGTCCTTTTGATATGGCGTTTACCTACCTCGTCCCGGAGGGAACGCAGCCGGTGGTGGGCGGGCGAGTGTTGGTTCCGTTCCGCCAACAGCGCGTCTCCGGCGTGGTCACGGAGCTTCATGGACGCGCGCCCAAGGTCCAGGCAAAGAACATCATTAGTGTGCTGGACGCCGCACCGGTTCTCGATGATCAGCTCATGCGCCTTGGCAAATGGATTGCCGACTACTATCTCGCGCCCTTGGGTGAGGTCTTCCGCAGCATGCTTCCGCTGGGGGCGGAGTTCAAACGGACGATTGGATACCGCATCACCGATGCAGGCCGCACCGCGCTGCATCTGGCGGGAATGTCCGGGTCATCAGCCCGTGCCCGCAGGACACCTCAGGAGCAGTTGGCCGAGTTTCGCGTGCTCGACTACCTCGGCGAACGCGAAGTGGCGCGGGAAGAAAGCCTGCGCGCTGCCACCCGCATCTCGAAACCCGTCTTAGGTGGCATGGTACGCAAGAAATGGATTGCCCGCGAAGACCTGTCCGATGCCCGCGATGCACAACGCATCGTCAAAGTCGCACTGCTTAAGAGTGCTGAGGGCAAACTCAATGCCAATCAGCGACTGTTGGTGGATACGCTCGCCGCCGCTGGCGGTAGGGTCGCAGTACAGACGCTGCACGCGCTGGAAGTTCCTCATACGACGCTCGCGACGCTGGTGAAGCGAGAGCTGGTGGAAATCGTTACCGAGCCAGCGGAGTTCGTGGTATCAGCGGTGAAGGCGACTCCGCTGCCTCTGAACTTTCAGTTCAATGCTGCACAGGAAAAAGTGCTAGCGCGGATTCGCGGCGAGCTTGCCACTGGAAAATTTTCCGGCATGTTACTGCACGGGGTCACGGGATCCGGCAAGACCGCTGTCTATCAGGCTGCAATGCGGTCGGTGCTCGAAGCCGGGCGCTCGGCCATCATGCTGGTTCCGGAGATCGGACTCACTCCTGCGGCGGTTGCCAATCTACATCAGGTCTTTGGGGATGAAGTCGCGCTCTTGCACTCCGCGCTCTCGGATCAGGAACGCGCCGAGCAGTGGCATCGCATCAAGCGCGGCGATGCTCGGATCGTGGTGGCAACACGTTCCGGCGTGTTTGCCCCGGTCTCCGATTTGGCGCTGGTAATCGTAGATGAAGAACAGGACTCTTCTTATAAGCAGGAAGAAACTCCGCGCTACCATGCGCGGGATGTGGCTGTAATGCGGGCCAAGATGGCGAATGCCGCCGTCGTGCTGGGTTCTGCAACGCCTTCGCTCGAATCCTATTTCAATGCCACGAAACACAAATACACATTGCTCGAATTGCCCGACCGCGTGGAGAAGCGGCCGCTGCCGGAAGTTGAAATCATCGACATGCGGCAGGAATTTCAGGATACCGGACACGAGCAAGTAATCTCCCGCAAGCTGACTGAGGAGATCAGGCAGCGCCTTGACCGTAAAGAACAGGTGATGGTGCTTCTCAATCGCAGGGGATACTCACCGCTGGTGCTTTGCCGCGCTTGTGGCAGTCATCTGGAATGCAGAAACTGCGCCGTCGCCATGACCCACCATAAACGTTCGCATCGCATGGTCTGCCACTACTGCGGGTACATGACGCCGGTGCCGAAGGCCTGCGGTGAGTGTGGCAGCGAGTATGTACAGTTTCTCGGGACCGGGTCGGAAAAGCTGGAAGAATTGTTGCATGGCTTGTTTCCCCAAGCGCGCATTGGACGCCTGGATCGTGACACGGTTCGCGGACGCGATGATTTCGAGCGCGCACTCAACGCGCTGAACCAGGGCGAACTGGATTTGCTGGTGGGGACCCAGATGATCGCCAAAGGACATGACATTCACGGCGTGACCCTGGTCGGCGTGGTGGGCGCCGATGCAGCGTTAGGATTTCCTGATTTCCGCGCTGCGGAACGAACTTTTCAGCTTCTAACTCAAGTTGCCGGGCGCGCCGGGCGTGGCCAGACTCCGGGCAAAGTTGTCTTGCAGACTTTCTTTCCCGACCACTACGCTGTTCAATACGCCGCGCAACACGACTTCGCCGGTTTCTACGAAAAAGAACTCCGCTTCCGCAGTTGGATGCACTATCCACCATATAGCTCGCTGGCGAATGTTCTAGTAAGAAGCGACAAACTGGACGAGGCGCTGACCTGGTCCGGTGTTCTGGGGAAGTGGTTCGATAAAACGCGGCACGAAGGCATCCGTGTGCTAGGCCCGGCCGCGGCGCCGATTGTACGCCTGAAACGCGACTACCGTTACCACTTCGTCCTGAAATCTGCTAGCCGGGAGAAGCTCAACGCACTACTGCGGACGATGCTGGCCTACGCCGCGCAGCAGAAAATCCCACGCACTCAAGTCATTGTGGATGTGGACGCGCTGTGGCTGATGTGAGAGTGGCGCGGTCGATGCTAGTGTGTCAACCTACAGTCCCTTGCGACGCCGGAACTCCCACACTACTTCTTTCACATCCCGATGCTCCCCATCCACGGCATAGTTCAGCCGCCGCATGTCATCGTCGGAGATTTTGCCTGCCAGCGCGTCTAACGCCTGCCCCACTTCAGGATGTCGAGTAAGCGCATCTTGCCGAACGATGGGGACAGCCTCATACGGAGGAAAGTAGTGACGATCGTCTTCGAGAACAAAGAGATCAAGTGCGGGGATCAGGCCATCGGTCGTGTTGCCGGCAATCAAATCCACCTGTTTGTTATTCAGAGCTCGCGCGATCAATCCAAGATCCATGATTCGCGGAGGCTCGGCAAAGCGCAGCCCATAAATTGCAGCCAGCCCTTTGTAGCCATCAGGACGCTCCATGAATTCATAACCGAATCCCCCACGCCACTGCGGGGTGTAGGCAGCGGCTTGTGAGATGGTCTTTATCCCGAGCCGCCGCGCGTCTTCGCCACGAATCTCAATCGCGAAAGTATCGTCAAAACCGAGAGTTGAACCTACGCTAAGGGCAAACTGTTTGGCGTACTCATTCTTCACCTGTTGATAGACGCTTTCACGGTCGCCTTCCGGCTTCTGCTTCAGGACCGCCGTTAACGCCGTGCCCGTGTATTCGGGATAAACGTCGATCCGTCCCGCGAGAATCGCCTGCTGGCAGATATAGGTTCCGGCGAGATAGAACCGTCGTTCGACCGGCAGCTGCGTCTTGCTCTCGATTTGCTGCGCGATGATTTCACCAAGGATCAATTGCTCAGTAAAGTTCTTGGAACCGACGACAATGCGATCCTCGCGGGAGGGCCCGCAGGAGACAAGTAGCGCGGTGCAAAGCAGAATTGAGAATTTCCGAAGCACTATTCCTGTTCACATGAAAAAGGATTGAACACCCAGTTCTCAGTTCTCAATGAGGGTCGAGCTTTCGTTCCAGCCATCCCAGCCCTATGTCAGCTGTCAGGGCCATCAGGGCAGCCGGAATCGCGCCCGCGAGAATGACGGAGTTGTTTACCATAGCGAGGCCGCGAAAGATGTATTCGCCCAATCCGCCGGCGCCGATAGCCGCGGCGATGGTCGCGAGCCCCACTGAAATCACGGTTGCAACCCGAACTCCCGCGATGATCACTCCCAGTGCCAGCGGCAGTTGCACTTGAAAAAGCAATTGCCAGTCGGTCAATCCCATGCCGCGTCCGGCCTCGACCACTGCGGGATCCACTCCCTTGATGCCGGCGTAGGTGTTACGAATCAATGGCAACAGCGCATACAGCATGAGCGCGAGGATGGCGAGGCGGTCGGCCCGTGCGCCAATCCATGGCGCGGGCAGCAGAAAGCCAAACAGCGCCAGGCTCGGAATGGTTTGGATGATGTTTGCGCTTCCCAGGATTGGTTTGTTGAGCCACGGCCGGCGAGTGATCAAAATGCCCAGAGGGATTCCGGCCAGCACCGCCAGTCCAGTTGAGATCGCGACCAGCCATAAATGCTCTAGTGTGAGTTCGAGAACTTCCACGTGGTTTTGCAACATGAATTGCCAGAGGTTCATATTGGTTCTCCCTGAGTATTGAGGCCGCCGAACGCTTTCTTGTAAGCCATCGCCAACGGATTCTCGGAAGCCAGGAATTCGTGTTTGGTTTGGATCGTTACCAAACGGCCCGCTTCCATCAATGCGATCCGCGAACCGAGCAGCAATGCCTCGCGCAGATCGTGAGTCACAAACACTACCGTCTTTTGTAGCCGCGCTTGCAGAGCCAGGAATTCGTGTTGCAATTCTGCGCGGGTCAGAGGGTCAAGTGCGCCGAAGGGTTCATCCATCAGCAGGAAGGGAGGATCAACCGCCAGCGCCCGCGCCACCCCTACTCTCTGCCGCTGTCCGCCGGAGAGTTCGCGGGGATAACGCGATGCCATCTGCGGTTCCAGTCCCACAAGTTGCAGCAGTTCTTGTACCCGCTGGCGAATGCGGTCCGGTAGCCAGCCCTCGATCTTGGGAACCAGGCCGATGTTACGTTCCACGGTGTAGTGAGGAAAGAGCCCAGCTTCCTGGATAACATAACCGATCATGCGCCGGAGCCGGATCACGTTCCATTCGCGCAGGGGGCGTCCATCCACACTAATTTCGCCCTCGGTTGCTGAAAGCAAATGATTGATCAGCTTCAGCGTGGTGGTTTTCCCGGAACCGCTTCGTCCCAACAGCACCAGAGTTTCGCCACGGCGAATCTCCAGATTCAGATTATGGAGTACTTCAGAGCCGCCGTTCAGTCCATAGGAAACGTTACGGAGTTCGATAGCGAGGCTGCTTGAGGAATTGTCCATTGCCGATTGAACCTGCGAGGATTGTATCCACAAGGACCCGAAAGCGCAGAGGAAGTTAGCGCTCGGTGTAAGCTCCGGGCGGAAGGCCGGTGATGCGAATCCCAGAGTGCCCTTTGTGACGGATATTCAACCCGATCTGCAACGCCGTAATCTGCTCGAGAATGCGCGCATTTTCCAATTTCCCTCCGTCAATAGCACGAACTCCAGGAATCTTGGCAGCCAGTGTACGGGCTGTCTCGTTGGCTTCCGCGTCGTCACTGCAGACAATCACATCGCAATCCACGGGCCCCGCAGCGTTTAGTGTTTCTGCGCCCACATTCTGGAACGCGGCTACGACGGAAACGCCGCCAGGAACAAGTTCCGCGGTCTGTTGCGCGACCGAGCCTTGCCAGACGCCGAGCGTGCGGCTGGCGCGTCCGCCAACGCTAGCGGCCAAAGGAACCGTGGCGTCCACCACGATGGTTCGCGGTCGAAATACGGGTTTCAACTGTTTCAGCAGAGCAGCATGTGCTTCGAAAGGAACGGTCAGCACCACCAGATCTGCGGCGGCACAAGCGGTGGCATTATCCATCCCGGATACGTTCGCAGTTACGCCAGCTTGCTGCTTCATCCTGTCCGCGGCGTCTTGCGCGCGCTTCGCATCGCGTGATCCGATGATTACAGTTTCGCCAGCTTGCGCCCAGCGCAAAGCCAGACCGAAGCCTTCCGCTCCGGTCCCTCCGAGAACCGCGATCGTACGGCTCATGCAAACTCCGCTTCCAGGGCTGACTCGGCCACCAGCTCTTCCAGCGGCATCTTGATGTTGATTTTAGTGTAGGTCGTGTTGCGCTCGGCAGGAATTCGCCCAGCCTCGAGAATCAGGGACTGAAAGTCTTCCGGACTGGTGTACTGGCCGGCTGTGGCCCCAGCTTCGCGGGAGATGTTTTCTTCCATCAGTGTTCCGCCGTAATCGTTAGCTCCGGCGTGCAGGCAGAGTTGTGACAGGCTGCGGTTCAGCTTCACCCACGACACTTGAATATTGTTGATGGCGCCCGCCAGCAACAATCGCGCCAATGCGTGAATCTTCAGATGTTCAGCCAGCGTTGGCCCGGATCGGGCAATTCCCTGATGAAACAGCAGCGTGTTCTGATGCACGAAGCCCAGCGGCACAAACTCGGTGAAACCGCCGGTTTCTTGCTGGATCTGCCGCAACAACCACAGTTGATTTACCCAGTGCTCAGGCGTTTCCACGTGTCCGTACATCAGCGTCGATGTGCTGCGAATGCCGCAGCCGTGAGCCGTACGAATTACGTCCTTCCATTGTTCAGTCGTGAGCTTATTGCGGGAAAGAACGAAACGCACCTCATCGTCAAGGATCTCAGCCGCCGTACCGGGCAAAGTGTCGAGCCCGTTGTCACGCAGCATAAGGAGATAATCGCGTAGCGGCATGCCAGTCAGTTCGATACCGTACATGATCTCCATCGGCGAAAAGGCGTGGATGTGCATCCGCGGCGTGACCTTCTTCACCGCGCGAAGAATGTCACGGTAGTAGAACGGAGGGAGGCCATGGGGCAGACCACCTTGAATGCAAACTTCGGTGGCGCCGATTTCCCATGCCTGGAGCGCTTTCTGTCCTACCTGCTCCGGAGCTAGAAAATACGTGTCCGACTCGCGCGGGCCACGGCTGAACGCGCAAAACTTGCAACCCACGAAGCACACGTTGGTGAAGTTGATATTGCGATTTACGACGTAGGTCACCAGATTACCGGAGAGTTCGCGACGCAGATGGTTTGCCGCCACCAGCAGGCCGAGTAAGTCATCACCATCAGAATTAGCCAGCAGGAGGCACTGTTCTCGGGTAAGCGTTCCGCCATCCAGAGTTTCCATCACTTGCTCGATGGCAGCCTGTACGCCGGGGCTCGTATGCGACGTAACATCGGACCACTCCAGCGCCGGGAAACTTTCGAGTTCAGACTGCGTTAACAATCGAGTCACAAATTCTCCTTCACAAGCTTAACGAAACAAGTCGGTCGTCGCCGGGCGAATCAGATCACCGGCCCGTCCCCGCGCGGGCTGGTACTTGAAGCCGCGCACGATGCATGCCGGTGTGCGAGCCAGCTTGCCGCAAACCAACCCCGCGGCGCAAGCCAGTTCGTCAGCTACCGCTTCAATACTAACCCGCAAAGGATAGCTTGAGGGGTCGCGATCGCCACGGTAATCGTGTGCTGCTTCCATTCCGGCAACGCCAATCGCGACCTCAGTCAGCCCTTCGCGCCACGGCCGCCCGAAAGAATCCGTAATGATCACGGGAATCGACAGGCGCAATCGTTGCTTGAGCTCGCGATGCAACCGTGCCGCCGAAGCGTCGGGATCTTGAGGCAGCAAAAGCGCGTGACGGCCGCCATCGACGTTCGAAACATCCACTCCACTGTTCGCACAGATCAGACCGTGCCGAGTTTCCGTGATGAGCACACCGCGCTTGCGCCGCACCACTCGCCGGCTCTGAGCAAGCGCCAACTCGATTACCCTGGCATCAACTTTGTATTCCTTTGCCCAAGCACGCGATCTGGCGGAGGGTTTGATCATGTCCAGTTCCACCAATTGGCCTTCGGCCTTCGACACAATCTTATGTTTTACGATCAGAATGTCGCCAGCTTTCAGCGACAGCCTGGTGCTTTTCAAAGCTCCTAGAAGTTTCTCTACGAGAGGGTCGCCAGGGCGAATTTCTCCAGAGAAGCGAACGGGCACAATCTGCAACCCTCGAAGCGGAGATGACTGCGTCATTTATTCGTTCGCTGCTCGAGGCAAATCCGCCAAATTGAAGTTTCGAACCATGCGCTGCGATCGAGTATCACCGGGCGAATCCGCCAGTCGGCGTAGGTCGGCGGGACTGTCAATGTCCAGCGCGATGCCCGGAAGCGGAAGCACCACCACCGGCTTCCCGGTGGCGCGCGCCGCAGCCACGTGCGGTTTGAAGCTGTCATTGCCAAATCGCAGTGGAAAGAGCCCGGCCGGGCGGCGAAAGGCTGCGTTTGTGCCGCGCCCGTCGGCGGCTGGCGACAGCACCGATCCTTGATCTGGCGCAGCTTGCAGAATTTTTTCCAACTCCCAGACTTGAATCAAGGGAATATCGCCCGGTATCACGAATGTGAAATCTACTGCGCTCGCCTCGCAAACCTGGGTCGCCATTTCAATCGCGTCCGTTTCGCTGCGGTTAGCAGAATCGTGAATCACTTCAAATCCGAAGCGCCGCGCCAAATCGCAGGCGAAAGGATCACTCGTGACGATCGCGACTTCGGGCCGGGCCGCCCACGAAGCCAATGTCTCAAGCGCGTCGAGCAGCATAGTCCGCGCAAGCTCCGTACGAGTGGCCTGATCCAGCAGTGAGGCCAGCCGTTGCTTTGCACTCGACAAATTCTTCACCGGAACCAGAATCATGAACGCTCCGCTCCCGCATTGGCCGCACTTTCCGTCGTCAATAGGGCGAGCACGGTTCTCGCCAGCTTGGCTTTGTCGTCGGAATTTCGCATGATGGTGTTGGTACAGTGCACGCGCAGTCCCGGACGTGTGAGGTGTTTGGCCGCTTCAGCGTCTCGCAGGTCCGCGATCAGAATGTCAAGGAAATCCCGGTAAGCCTGCGCCACTCCGGCGATCGAAACTGGGAAACCCTGCGCCGCCATCAGAACTCCAGCCGGACCGGTGACCGCTGCGTCTCCCACAATCGGACTGATTGCGGCCACGGTCGCTTCCGTTTTCCGGAGTGCATCCCGAATGCCGGGCACGGAAAGAATTGGACCTATGCTCGTGCTCGGATTACTCGGCGCGAGAATTATCGCGCTAGCGGACATGATCGCTTCCACCACACCGGGCGCGGGTTCGGCTTCGGTCGCTCCCGCAAATCGCACCGCCTTCACCGGATCCTGATACCAACGCTGCACAAAATATTCCTGAAAGCTGAGTTCACCTAAAGGCGTGTCAATTCTGGTCTCGACCCGCGAATCGCTCATGGGCAGGATGCGCCCCTGCACGCCCAGCTTGGCGCAAATTTCCGTGGTCGCTTGGGTCAGAGTTTTCCCCTCAGCCAGCATCTTGGAGCGCAGCAGATGGACCGCGAGGTCGCGGTCGCCAACGTGGAACCACGTCGGCTCGGCCAATTCGCCCATCGCCTGGAGGCAGAAGAAAGTGTCGCCCTTCACTCCCCAGCCCCGTTCCCGGCTGAGCAAACCTGACACGGCGTAGGTGATCGAGTCCAGGTCCGGAGATACGTAAAGACCCCACCATTGCAGGTCATCTCCAGTGTTGACCACAAACGTGAGGTCCTCGACGGCAGCCACTTGCCGCAAGCCTTCCACGAATTTCGCGCCTCCCGTACCGCCGGTGAGCACTACGATCATGCTGCTCTCCTCGCGTAGCTCTGGGGATCGGAGGCTGCACGCACTTTGTCCGTGAGCAGGCCGGGACGAGACGTCACTGCCGAAAAAAATTCCGGATAAACCGGAAGCCTCTGCCGCAGAATGAATCCTTTCGATTCGGTTCGCCGTTGCAGTTCATCGAGATGTGGCCAGGGTCTTTCCGGATTGATGAAATCCGGCGTAAGCGGCGAAACTCCTCCCCAATCGTTGATTCCCGCGTCCAGCAAGTCTTCGTAATTGGGCGCGGAAAGATTCGGGGGAGCTTGTAGATTGACTTCCGGCATCACCAAACGCGCGACTGCAATGGTTCTCTGCATTTCCCCGTGCGACGGCTCCGGCCAAGCGCGCATGGGGATTTCAGGTTTCACACGGAAGTTCTGGATGATCACTTCCTGAATATGTCCGTAGCGTTGGTGCAGCTCACGAATCGCGAGCAACGAGTCGACCCGGTCTTCTGGTGACTCTCCGATTCCAATCAGCAGGCCGGTGGTAAAAGGAACTCCTTGTTTGCCCGCTTCTTCAATAGTACGCAGCCGCTTCGAAGGTAACTTGTCGGGAGCATTGTCATGAGCGGCTCCGGCTGCCAACAACGAGGCATTCGTAGTTTCAAGCATCAAACCCATGCTGGGAGAAACCGCCGCCAGGCGTGCGATCCATTCCGCACTCAACAGTCCGGGATTGGGATGTGGCAGCAATGTAGTCTCCCGTAGCACAAGCTCGCACATCGCCTCAAGGTAATGCAGAGTCGAGTTGTATCCCAACCGTCTCAACGTCTCACGCATTTCCGGGAATGCGAGCTCGGGTTTATCCCCCAGGCTGAACAGGGCTTCCGTGCATCCCATCTTCTCTCCGGCGCGCGCCACTTCCAGCACCTCTTCCGGTGTCATGGTGTGGGCACCCTGTTGGCCAGGGTCACGCCGGAAGATGCAGTAGCCACAATAGTCGCGGCACAGGTTGGTCAGCGGAAGGAAGACTTTGCGCGAATAGGTGATGACTCGCGGCTTGAACCTTTCTTTGGCTTCGACCGCCGCCGCCAGGAGTTCGGTAAGTTCCTGGTCCGGACAGCGAATCAGCCGGCAAGCTGCTTCCCGGGACAGAGGCAAGCTGGTCCCGTCAAGGTCCTTCCCCGAAGCCTCGACCCGATTTGTGATTCCAGCCGCCAAGTTCCCGACCTCGGTCGATTCTAATGGATTACTCTGCGGCGCCGTGCAAGGGGCTTCGCCCATACGGGCGATTTCGTGTTCTAGCAAGTTCGTTCCCCTGAGCCAAATTGGAATCTTGATGTTTCCACTACCAAAAAGCAAGCTGCCCTCGATTTGGTAGTCGCCGCGCAAATCCTTTGTTAAGCTTGTGGGCTACTCTGGTTTCGCTCGACGAGCGATTCCGGTCACTCGAATGTATCCGCGAGCCTTTCACTATCACCGCGCTGCATCGTTGAAGGAAGCTACGACCATGCTGTCGGAGCTTGGAGACGATGCCAAGCTGTTGGCGGGCGGCCAAAGCCTTATCCCCCTGATGAAGCTGCGCTTCGCCAATCCCGCGCATCTGGTGGACCTGAACTTTATCTTCGGAACTTCCTATATCAAGGAGGACGCTGGCGCATTGCGTTTCGGGCCGCTGACCCGTCATGCGGAAATCGAGAACTCGGCGACCGCGGCCCAAGTTCCCATCCTGCACGACTGCGCTGCTGGTATTGCCGACGTGCAAGTGCGCAATCGCGGCACCATCGGAGGCTCGCTGGCCGAAGCTGATCCCAGCGGCGACTGGGCGGTGGTTCTCAGCACTCTTGCCACGCAGGTTCGATGTCTGGGAAGAAATGGCGAACGCACCGTTGATCTTAAAGATTTCGTCCAAGACGCCTACACCACCTCGCTAGCTCACGACGAACTAGTCAGCGAAATTGCCGTCAAGATTCCGCCAAAGGGAAGCGGCGGGGCATACCTCGCATTCAAGCGTGCCGCTCCCGTGTATCCCACGGCCAGCGCGGCCGTGCAGCTCACGATGGATGGAAATATATGCAAGGATGCGGCCGTTGCGCTAGGCTGCGTCGGATTAATCGCCATCAAAGCAAACGAGGCAGAAGCAGCGCTCCGCGGACAGCCAATTTCCGAGAAAACGCTTTCCGCGGCGGCCGAAGCTGCCCGCGCCGCCGCCGATCCGCAATCGGACATGCGCGGCTCTGCCGACTACAAACGCACGCTGGTTAGCGCGCTGGTTAGGCGATCGATCGATATCGCTGTCCGCCGAGCCCGCGGGGAACACGTCGAGGTGAGCCATCTCTATGCCTGATGCGATTGCGAAAGTCCCGGTGAAAGTGAAGGTAAACGGCAAGCTCCATTCAATCGATGTCGAACCGCGGACGCTGTTGGTGGAAATGCTGCGCGAACAGCTTGATCTCACCGGAACCCACGTAGGCTGTGACACAACCTATTGCGGAGCCTGCACTGTCTTGATGAACGGTGCGGCAGTAAAGTCATGCACAATGTTTGCCGTGCAAGGCGACGGTGCCGAGATTACCACCGTCGAAGGCCTCGAAAAAGATGGCCAGCTGCATCCCATTCAAAAAGCCTTCGGCGACGCATACGGCCTGCAATGCGGATATTGCACGCCTGGCCTGATGCTCTCGACTCTACAATTGCTTTCAAAGAACCGGCAGCCTGACGAGAAAGACATGCGAAAAGCTATTGCTGGGAACACTTGTCGCTGTACCGGCTACCAGAATGTGCTGAAGGCGATGCAATTCGCAGCGCAGAACATGAAGGGAGCCTGAGGTCGTGGCGATTAAGCTGGGCGGCGAATTCGAGGTCAAGCGTACGCCGGAAGACGTCTACAACTTTCTTACTGACCCCGAGAAGTTCGCCCCGTTGCTGCCTGAGTTTCAGAGTATGTCAGTGCAGGACGCGACGCACTTCACCGTAAAAGTGAATGTCGGCATTTCCTACATCAAAGGCGCGGCGGACGTTAAGCTCGAACTGAAGCAGGCTGACCGCCCCCGGCGCGCGCAATACAAAGGCCAGGGTAGCGTCGCTGGAGGTAATGTATCGTTCACCGCGGGATTTGATTTGTCGGCAGTAGGCAGCGGCACGAAAGTTGTCTGGCAAGGCGAGGCGCAAATTTTCGGAGGCCTGGCTTCGGTGGCGGGTGGACTGCTGGAGCCGCTTGGAAAGAAGAACGTCCAGAAGTTGATCGATGGATTGCAGGCGGCGTTGAACTGAAAAGATGTTCGTAGCGCTCTTTGCGAGATCTTCGCGGACTTTGCGGTTTAGGACTTGTGCGGCAAGAGCTTAACCGCAAAGTTCGCAAAGTATAGCCGCAATGATCGCAAAGGCTTTCGGTGGAGATCGAAGCTTGAGTAGTTCAAACGGCAAAGACGCGAAGAACTGGGTCGGCCAGGCGCTTCCGCGCAAGGAAGAGAACCGTCTGCTGCGCGGCCGCGGCAAGTTTTCTGACGACATCAAGCTGCGGGAAATGCTCTACCTCCGCTTCGTTCGCTCCCCCTACGCTCACGCAAGAATCGTGGGCGTTGATGTTTCTGCCGCCGAGAAACTTCCTGGCGTCGCCTGCGCATTGACCGGCGCCGAGGTCGTTTCCCAGACCCAGCCCTTCATCGAAATCGGCCCCGATCCGTTTGCCAGGATCAAGGACTATCCTCTAGCTGCGGCTAAAGTCCGCTACCAGGGCGAACCTGTAGCCGCGGTGGTCGCTGAATCTCCGGCCCTCGCCGATGACGCCGCCGAACTCGTGCAAGTCGAATATGACGCACTCGACCCGGTCATCGACGCAGAACAGGCCCTGGAAGACAAAAATCTGCTTCACGACGAAGCTGGCACCAACCAGGTCTGGAATGGAATCTTCGAATACGGAGACGTCGCCAAGGCTTTCAAAGAGGCGGCCCACGTCGTGACAATTGACCGCATGCACTTCCATCGTTTCTCCAGCACGCCGCTCGAGAACAACGTCATCATCGCCCGTTGGGACCCGAAAGACGAGCGCATCTATTATCAGTGCAACAATTCTTTTCCATCGTTTGCCATCCAGTTTCTTGCGGCACATTTGCAGGTGCACATCGACCGCATCCGGGTCGAGACTTCCGATATCGGCGGCAGCTTCGGTATCAAGATCACCAGCTATCCTCAGATGGCCGTCTGCGCCCTGGCCTCGAGGAAAGCCGGCGGACGCCCGGTAAAGTGGGTGGAAACGCGTTCCGAACACCTCACATCGAGCGCCCATGGCAACGAGCGAATCTTCCGCGACTCTCGCATCGCCCTCGACAAAGATGGCGTGATCACCGCCATCACTTCTCGCCATATTGACGATTGCGGCGCCTATCCTCGCTACGAGCCGCTGGGCTGCGTCATTTGGTCACAGGTATTTCCCGGCGTGTATCGCTTCAAAAACGCCCGTATTGATTTCTCTCAGGCGGTCACCAACAAATGTCCGGTTGGCCCCAACCGCGGCTACTCTCGGATGCAGCATTTATGGTTTCTGGAGCGTGTGGTGGACATCTGCGCCCACAAATTAGAAATTGCTCCCGACGAAATGCGCCTGCGCAATTACGTTCGTCCGGAAGAGTTTCCCTACACCACGCCCAATGGATGCATATACGACTCAGGGAACTATCCCAAGATGCTTGAGCTTGCGAAACAGAAAATCGGGTGGGACGAGTGGAAGAAGAAACAGGCCGCAGCGCGTAAAGAGGGACGCCTGATCGGTATTGGCATTGGCACCACGCTCGATTCCGGCACCAACAATTTTGGACAGTCACAGATCGTCAATCCCGGCCTGCCTTACTCCGGCAACTCCCAGGGCGCGAACTGCAAACTCGATATCTACGGCGAAGTCGTAGTCGCGGTCGGTTCCTGCCCGCAAGGCCAGGGACACGAAACCACAGCCGCACAAGTGGTCGCCGATGTGCTAAACATTCATCCTGACATGGTCACGGTGCGTACTGGCTTCGACACCGAGCGCAATGTGCACACTGGATTTTCCGGCACCTATGCCAGCCAATTCGCGGTTTCCGGACTCTCTGCTGTCCACGGCGCAGCTCAGAAATTAAAAGCCGAGATGAAACGCTTGGGCGCATTTGTGTTGCAGACCAAAGAAAACGACGTTGAGTTCGGCACTGGCGGACAAGGGCCGGAGCTAATTGCCAAGAGCAGCGGTAAGTCGATCAACTATTGGGGTCTCGCCAACCTGGTCAATGCCAACAGCGCGGCGTTACCGGAAGAGCTTTATGAAGTCACCCTCAACTGCCGCTACATCTGGCGCGCGCCCTTCAAGGTTCCCGACAAGCAGAAGAAGTATGGCAATCTCACCATGACCTACGCGTCGCAATTGCACATCGCAGTGATCGAAGTGGAACGCGACACTTTTATTCCCAGAATTCTTGATTATGTTGCGATAGACGACTGTGGCACCGTCATCAATCCGCCCATCGTGGAAGGCCAGGTCTATGGTGCGACCGCGCACGGGATCGGCGCCGCCCTGATGGAAAATTGCGTTTACGATGCCGTCGGTAATATGCTCACCAGCACTTTTAGCGATTACACGCCGATTACCGCGATGAATATGCCCAACGTTAAGTATGGCCACATTTCTACGCCTTCGCCCCACAGCTACAGCGGGGCAAAGGGCATGGGTGAGGGCGGAGCCGCCCCGGTGCACACGATTTCGGCGGCGCTGCAGGATGCGTTGTTTACTGAGGGTGTCTTCATCGACGATTCCTTCAACAACGCCGACAGCCTGTTCCGTGCTCTGGTTGGGAAAGAAATCAGTCAGATGGAGAAGCTGGTGAAGGTGGAGAAACGTGGCTAGCACCGATCGCCACCTCGCATGAAGACAGTTTGCATTGTCGGCTGCGGGGCCATCGGCAGTCTTTACGCCGCGCACCTGACGCGGGTAGCTGAGGTGTGGGCATTCGTGCGGCGCGATGACCACGCCCGGGCACTGAATCGCGACGGGCTGCGGATCTCGGGCAAGCATGAATTCCATGCCTCGCTCAAGGCCACGACGAAGATGGACGAGCTACCGGATTGTGATCTCGCTATTATCGCCACCAAAGCGACACAGGTTGCCGATTCGATCGCGCTGGTTGGCTCTCGCTTCGATCGCGGTGCGATATTGTCCGCGCAGAACGGCTTGGGCAGCGAAGAGATTATTGCCGATCACACTCACGGCCAGGTGATTCGGGGAACAACTTTTATGAGCGGGACCAAACACACCGACACTCAGGTGCAGTTGGAACTCGATACCGCCACTTGGATCGGGCCATTTGAACCTCGCAACACGCCGTTCACCGTAGTGAAGGAAGCTGCGGATCTGATCAAGTCGGCAGGTCTGAAGGCCGAGGCGCTGCAAGATGCGCGGCCTGCGCAGTGGTCGAAACTGATTTTCAACGCTTCGGTAAATGGGGCGTCGGCGCTCACCGGTCTCCCCCACTCGCCACATTTTGCCGATGAATCGCAGCTTTCCAGTCTCGGTCACCTGCTGCATGAGCTAATCGGCGAAGGCAAGCGCGTTGCGGATGCGGTTGGGGTTAAATTAACAGAAGACCCTTGGGAGATGAATAAAATTGGCGCCATGACCAATCATCCTCCGTCTATGCTGTACGACGTGCGTCACCGGTTGCCGACGGAGGTGGATTTTCTCAGCGGCGCCATTGCCCGCGAAGCCCAAGTCCATGGAGTCAAGGCGCCGCTGCACACTGCGGTGTATCGACTAATCAAAGGGAAAGAGGCGTCGTGGAATTTCAAAGATGAGAACCATGCGATTGCAGGGTAGAGACGTTGCTTACAACGTCTTCAGCAAACTATGCCGTGGCCAATTGACAAATCGAAATTAGATCGCGTTCGCTCCCTGATGAAAGATCAGGAACTCTCCGCGCTGGTCGTGCGCGCCCCGGACAATCTTGTTTATCTCACGAATTACTGGTGCATGAAGGGCTACGACATTGCGGTTTTCCCGCGCGAAGGCGAGCCCACGCTGATTGCTCTGGAGCCGCAGCTCGCCGACGCGCAACGCAATTCTTGGACGAAAGACATTCGCCTGTTCAAGGGCTACCACCCAAGTGATCCCCGTCCGCCACAATATCGCGCATTGGATCTCGCGCTTGACGTCCTGAAAGAACGCAGCCTCACCGACAAAGTCGCAATCGAACTTAACATGGGAACGCAATCGGCCGATCGCATGGTGGGCGAGCCTACGACACCGACGCAGCTGTTCTTCGATGCTTTCGGTGAGATCGCCGGGCAGGTGGTTGACGCAACTCCGCTGCTCAACGAAGCCCGCGCCATCAAAACCCCACAGGAGATCGAGCGCATGCGACTGGCCAATGAGCTAGCCGCCCTCGCCATGGAACATACGCGTGAACACATGCGTCCCGGCATGAAAGAAAGTGAAGTCGGTGGGATGTATGAGAGCTTCGTGCATGGACTCGGCGTAGGCTACAAAGGCAAAGTCGAAATGGCACGCGCGTTTACGCTGGTCTGGTCGGGGAAGGGAATTGCCACGTTTACCGCGACCGGCGACCGTCCCATTCAGAAAAACGAACCAACGCTATTTGAGATTTGGGTCTGCGTCGATGGCTACTGGACCGACCTCACCAAGAATGCCTGCCCGGGAGAACTTACGGCTCCCTATCAAAAGCTGCTGGATCTACTGTTGGAGGTTTTTAAACAAGCTGTGACCTACGCCCGCGACGGCGCCAGTTTCCCCGAACTCGACCGCCTGGTGCGCGCTCGCATTGCAGAGGGCGGGTATGCCGGCCAGCCCTCTCATCCCATTTGTCACGGTGTCGGCGCGCGAGCACATGAGCCGCCGTATGCGCATCAGGCCGGAGGCGGTACCATAAAAAAGAACATGGTGCTGGCCATCGAGCCTGGCATTTACTGGGAGGGTGGCGGCGGCCTTCGCCTGGAAGATAATTTCTTAATCACAGATCAGGGCAATGAGAAACTATGCAGCTATCCTGATGATTTCCGGGTGGTACGCTGAACAACGGTGTCCAAATCAACTTCAAAACTCGATCCTAAACTGATCTCCCGGATCATTGCCGAAGTGCGTGAGGAAGAAATCGTCGCCATGGCCTGCGATGTGATCAACATTCCCAGCCCAACTGGAGAAGAGTTGCACATGGCGGAGTACATGCAAACCGCCCTGCGGCAATTGGGCTTGAATGTTACCTGGCAAGAGGTGGAAGAAGGCCGCGCCAACGTCGTCGGACGATGGACCGGCTCCGGTGGCGGAAAGAATCTGATGTTCAACGGACACATGGACACTTCCAACACCGGCCGCGAAGACTTCCTCACCGGCATCGGGTACAAACCCAGTGCCGTCGTCAAGAATGGCTTCATCTACGGCCTCGGCATCTACAACATGAAGGGTGCGCTGGTCTGCTATGCCCATGCGGTAAAAGCGCTGCAACGCGCCGGAGTCAGACTGAAAGGCGACGTTATCATTGCTGCCGTCGCCGGTGAAATTGAAAAGACTCAGTGGGGCGATTTCAAAGGCAAAGAATATCGTGGCTACGGATTCGGCACGCACTATCTAGTGAATCACGGCGTTCTGCCGGACATGTGCATCCTGGGCGAGCCTACCGACATGCGTGTCGTGCTGGAGCACTTTGGCTCCATGTGGGTGCGCATCTCCTGTAGCGGAATTTACGTCCACACCGCCTTCTGCGAGGGCCGCGAAGAGATGAACTCCATTCGCCGCATGCACGAGCTGATGGATACGATTCTGAAATGGATTGCCAACTGGGAAAGGAATGCCGCCCACGGCGGTAAGAAGGCGCTGGTGAATCTTGGTGGGATCCGCGGCGGCCATGCCTGGCGGGCCAGCAGGACCCCGGAGAAAACTGACCTGTTTCTCGACGTCCGCGTGCCACCGACCATCTCGATGAACGACGCCCGAAGAAATGTGCAGCAGATGTTTCTTGAGCTAGAGAAGAGGCACCCCGACTGGGGCCTTGAATTCGAGACCTATGTTTCCGTCCCCGGCGCGCGCATCAGCGAAGAGCACGAGATGATTAAAGCCATTGACGCCAGCCACGAGCACATTATGGGCAAGCGCCCCGACCGGGAAGTGGTCACCTGGTGTTCCGATGCCAGCGTGCTCAGCCGTTACGGCATCGAAACGGTGAACTACGGTCCCTCCAGCGGACCGCGCGACAAAGAAGGCGAAAAGGTCCAAATCAAGACGCTGGTGGACATCACGAAGATCTACGCACTGGTTGCCGCCGAACTCTGCGGCGTGCAAGCCTGAACAGATAGTCCGAGGACTCATTGCCAAGCCAGCAGGAAATCGAACGCCGCTACCACAGCCTCCGTACTGCCATGGAGCGAGAGAATCTCGACGCTCTCATTGTGTGCGGCAATCAGTACGCAGGGTTCGAGGGCGCGGTTCTTTATGTCTCAGGATTCGAGATCGTCCATCGCTACGTGTATGTTGTATTACCACTATCAGGCGAACCCACGTTAGTGTTTCCCCGCGAAGCCCGTTGGATCGGCGACAAACAAAAGCCCTGGGTGAAAGATCACGTCTGGCCGGATGTTCCCGGCCAGTGGATCCGCGATCGTGCTCACGACCGCGGCTGGAAGCGAGTCGGCGTTTACGGCATGAATTTCGTCATGGCGGTGCGAGATTACCGCGAGATGGCGAATGGCTCTTGCGAATTGGTGCCTTTCGATTATCAGTTCGATATGGCCCGCGCCGTCAAGAGCGAAGAAGAACTCGTCGAAATACGCGATGCCATGGACATCATCGTAGACGGCTTCTGGGCGCTGGTCGCGGCTTACAAGCCGGGCAAAACCGAAGCTGAAATCATGGCCCCGGCAGTGGAGAGATTCTTCGCCCGCGGCGCAGGCCCGCGCATGATGAATATTTTGCTCTCCGGTTCTCACGGCGAGGCCGAAGCATCATTCAAGATTCCAGGGCATCGCGTTGTCGCCACCGACGATCTTCTTCTCTATTCACTGGAGATCACCGGCACCGGCGGCTACTGGGTCGAGTTCTCGCGTCCGCTCATTCGCGGCAAGTTAAGTGCGCGGACCCAAGCCATGGCCGATGCCTATCCTCAAGCCCTCGAATCAGCTCGCAAGCTCATGCGCGCCGGCGAGCTGGCCAGCTCAGTGCACCGTGCGGTTGCCGATACTTTCGCCAAACACGGATTCGCGCTCGGTCACCTCTCCGGCCACAGCATCGGCGCAACTATGCTGGAGTATCCCGCCATCGGGGCCAAAAGTGATGTGCCGCTACAGGAGAACATGATTTTCTCGCTGCATCCACAGGTGGTGGACCAGGACGGCAAAGTTTGTCTCTATACCCAGGACACCTATCGCATCGGCAAGACCGAAGGCGAGTGTCTAGCAGATGTACCCTGGAAATTCTTCACCGGCGAAGAACGGAGAACCGGAAACTAGGCATGAAAATCTGCGTCATCGGTTGCGGAGCGGTGGGCAGCTTGTTTGCTGCCCATTTGGCCAAGGCTGGAGAGGTCGAAGTCTGGGCATACGACGTCTGGAAAGAACACACCGACGCCATTCGCACCAACGGATTGCGCCTCTCCGGCGCTGCCGATTTCACCGCGCGGCTCAACGCCACCAGCGATCCTAAGAGCCTGCCCCGCTGCGACTACGGCATCGTGGCCACCAAGGCCATCCACACCGGAACCGCAATCGCACAAGTCGCCCACATTTTCGATGACAACAGCGCCATCTGCTCGGTACAGAACGGAGTCGGCAACGAAGAGATCGTGGCCGAGCACGTGAAGCTCGTGATTCGCGGTACCACGTTTCCCGCCGGGCATCCTATCGCGCCCGGACACATTGGCTACGACATTAAAGGCGACACTTGGATCGGGCCGTTTGAGCCGACGAATACTCCGATGGCCAAAGTAGAAGAGCTGGCTGGCCTCATCACCCGCGCCGGGATGAACACTATCGCTCTGCAAGACGCACGCGGAGCGCAGTGGACCAAACTGATCTTTAACGCCGCGACCAACCCCGTAGGCGCGCTTACGCTGCTCCACCACGGTGCCGCCACCAGATTCGCGCCAACCGGCCAGCTCTTCGATGATCTGATCGCAGAAGGCGAAGCGGTTGCCAGGAAGCTCGGGATAGAATTGCACGGCGACCCGCGAGCCCTGGTCCAGAAAGGCGCCAACGCCCCGGGAAAGCATCGGGCAAGTATGTTGCAAGATGTCATCGCCAAGCGTCAGACTGAGGTCGATTTCATGAACGGCGCGATCGTGCAGTGGGGTGAGAAAATTGGCGTGCCCACTCCTCTAAACCGAACCATGTGGGCGTTGGTCAAAGGCCTGGAACACTCATGGAAGGACCCGAACTAGCCAGAAGCTAGGAGCCAAGAGCGATTTCATGATCCCATTCAACATCGGAGTTCTGCAACTCAGCATGGAGCCGGTACGCGACACCGTTGCCATGGCTAAAGCCTGTGAGGATGCCGGCTTTGACGCCTTCTGGATCGCCGAAGCCTATCCCTGGTGGCGTAAGCATTCGTTCGAAGCGCGCTCCTCAACCGCAGTTCTGGCTGTGATTGCTGCTCAGACTCGGCGTATCCAGCTCGGCTGGGGGATTATTTCCCCTTATACCCGCCATCCTGTGCAGATCGCCATGGAGGCCCGGGTGATGCAGGACCTCGCTGGCGAACGCTTTCTACTCGGCTTGGGCGCGTCGAAGATTTTCATGAAAGAAATCGGCGAGGGCGAAGGCGAGAAGGTCGGTCCGGCCACCGTGATGCGGGAAAGCATCGAAGTCATCCGTGGCGTGCTCTCGGGCAATGCTTTCGAATACCAGGGCAAAGTGTTTTCCGCCAGCGTGCCTCCGCTGAAATCAGATGCGCACACGCTACGTGATACTCCACCTATCTATGTTGCAGGCACTGGCCCGGTGATGCAGAAAATGGCCGGCTCCATCAGCGACGGCCTTTTGACTGCCAGCATCACCACTCCTGAATTCGTTCGCCACTCGCTTAAGAACATGGAAGAGGGCGCGCACAAAGTTGGCAAGGATTCAGCACAACTGGCGCTAGGATCGGTCATCGTCGGCAGCATCGACCGCGATTCCATCAAAGGCAAAGAAGGCGCGCGCGAGCAGGCAGCCATGTACTTGGCAAACAAGGTCCAGAACATCAAAGGCTCAGCTGACGAATTGCTGCGCTGCGCCAATCTCACATTCGAAGAATTGCGCCCCATCGCCGATGCCATGGAAAAAGGCGGCCGCAAAGCCGCTGCCAAGGCAGTGACCGATGAGATTCTGAAGAAAGTCTGCGCGATCGCTGGGACTCCCGAAGAATGCATCGGGCGCATCGAGCAATATCGCGCCGCTGGCTGCACCCACATCATGCTGGAAATCTGGGGCGACGACCGTACCGGTCAGGCAAAGCTGTTTGGCGATGCAGTGCTACCGCATTTTCGAAGATAACAGCAACTTCCAATCCCAATTCGGAAAAATCAACCTCCTTTCGTATGCTCGGAACTTCAAACATCACGGGCGGCACATTTCTTCCCTGATACAATTGCCCTTTCCTAAGGAAACTTCGTGGCCTGCCCATTTTTTGTGCCGACCCACAAACTAGACGATGCCGGCTGGCTGCATCCTGCGCGCCTGCCTTTAGGTGGTGGCTGGAAGGGACACTGTTCCGCCCCGGGGCACGAGAGCGCTCAACCGGTCGAGCGCGAGCTGCGCGAGGGCTGCAATCTGGGTTACGCGTCAGCCTGTTCGTGGTTGCCGCGGGAACGTTCCTGCGACGCTGTCCGCTTCTCTGTGGCTCATGATCGTGGAACTCAGTTGCTGCTTTGGTTCGTTTGCGAATCGGGCCATCTTCCGGCGGGACATGGAATGCTGGAGTTTGATGTCTCGCTGGAGCGCTGGATCACTTCTCATCCCGACGTTCGCATTCAGCGAATGGCAGAGTGTTATCTCGAATCGTATTTGCTGCGAAGAATTCATTCCGCCCCCGCGGATCCTAATTTGAGGCCCAATTCATGAATCAGCTCGATGGTTTGCAACTCTTACCCCGTGCCGTCCGCGACTCCCAGTCCGAAATGGCGGAGATTGTTCTGCCCAACGACACCAACCCGTTGGGTGCTCTGCTGGGCGGACGCCTCATGCACTGGATCGATCTTGCCGGTGCCATGGCGGCGCATCGCCATTCGCGAAACTATGCGCTGACTGCGGGCATCGATCACATGGATTTTCTGGTTCCCGTACATGTGGGGGACCTGGTAATCCTCCGTTCGTCTGTGAACCGGGTGTTTAATACCTCAATGGAAGTCGGAGTAAAAGTGTGGGTGGAGAACTATTTGCAGGATCAATGTGAGCACGTAAGCTCTGCGTATCTCACCTTTGTTGCGGTCGATGCCGGTGGCCGGCATCTCACGGTTCCAGCGGTCATTCCGGAAACCGACGAACAGCGTCGTCGCTTCGACGAAGCCGGCAAGCGCCGCGAGATTCGTCGCGCTCATTTTGAGCGCCGCAAGCGCTGAAGAGCGCCTAGCTGGCCGCCAGTCGTCTGCGCATTAACACTGCGGTTGCAATCAGTCCTGCCAATACAAACATGATGCCCACGATCCAGCCGTAGTATTGTGCTGGGTTGCGTAGCGCGCGGGTGAAGTGCCGTCCATAGTGGAAGGCAATGAAGGCGATTATGGCATAGCGCGCACCTCTGCAAAGCGTCACGACCACCAGAAACTTGCGAGCTGGATATTTCAGCACCCCCGCCGCGGCAAACAGGGTGCTCGTAGGAAACGGGAAGGGTACGGCGCAGGACACTGCCAATCCACCCGTCCCCCATTTTTCAAAATAAGCCAGACCCTTCTTGACCCTGCGCTTCCCGAACTTCTTCTGCAAATAGTCAGCCCCGGCCATGTGTGCAGCGCGATAGGTAAAGTAGGCCCCTAGAACCGAACCCAAAGTAGCAACCGCCGCGTAGTAGTACCAGGGCTCAACATGGCGCGCGGCAAAAATTGCCGTCAGGATGTCGGGACCACCAAATGTTGGAAGCGGCGAGCTGTCCACCACCGCAACCGCGAAAAGTCCGACTCCGCCCAGGTGGCGGAGCATGGTGGCGTAGCTGACCGGACGGGGCTTGGCACGCGGCGCAAGTCGGACGGCAATTTCGAGAAGAGATGAAATAAACGCCTCAGTCGGCCACCTTGGATTGAGCGGCGGCGGCTAAAGTTGCTTCATTCTGAAAGTAGCACACCCGCGCAGACATTCGTCTAAACTGTTATCGCTATGAGCCCACGTTTGCAGGGAAAAGTCGCCATCGTGACTGGAGCCGGCACCGGCATCGACCGCGCCTGCGCGTCGGCTATGGCCCGCGAGGGAGCACGCCTGGCGCTGGTCGGACGACGCCATGAAAAGCTTCAGGAGTTAGCGCGCGACATTGGCGATTCCGCCCAGACCATTACCATTGCCTCCGACGTCTCCAAGAAAGCTGACATCGAGAACTTAGTCGCGCGTACAGTTGCCAGCTTTTTTGGAAGCATCAACGTCTTGCTGAACAATGCCGGCGTGCTGCACATCGGAAACGTCGAACAAATTACCGAAGAGCAATGGGATGAGACTTTCAATGTCAATGTTCGTGGCCTGTGGATGCTTTCCAGGGCCGTCCTTCCTCAAATGAGAAAAGCTGGCGGTGGCGCCATCATCAATGTGGCTTCGGTGCTAGGGATTAACGGCGCACGCAACCGCGCATCGTACGCCCCCTCGAAGGGCGCGGTCGTTCTGCTCACCAAGTGTATGGCCATCGATCACGGACAGGAAAACATTCGCGTGAACGCGATCTGCCCGGCATTTGTCGAAACTGACCTCACCGCGGCCATCCTCAGCGTGGCTCCTGATCCGCAGGCACTACGTCGCGAGCGAATCGCGGTTCATCCCCTCGGGCGCCTGGGCAAGCCGGATGACATCGCTGGCCTCGCAGTCTATCTAGCCAGCGACGAATCTTCCTGGGTTACGGGCGGAGTGTTTCCGGTGGATGGCGGCTATTTGGCGGCGTAGGGCAAAGCACTCAGCCATCAGCATTCAGCAGATCCTAGTTTTGAAAGATTATTGTCCAGAATGGGTTTTTAGCTAAGCGCTGACGGCTGAATGCTGACTGCCCTATCACCTGTATAATTGAAGATGTCGGCCGCAGGCGGCCATCCGAAAGGTGATTCCTTGAACGCACACATGCCTCATCCCGGACAAGCGCCCGCAGCGGGACCGCAGCCGCTCCCCGGCGTGGATAACATCATCGCCGTGGGTTCTGGCAAGGGCGGGGTCGGCAAAACCACACTGGCCGTCAACCTGGCCCTTGCGCTCGCGAAACTTGGTCACAAAGTTGGTCTGCTCGACGCCGACGTTTACGGACCCAACGTGCCGCTCATGCTCGGCATTAACGCGCAGCCGAAAGTGTTGCCCGATAATCGCATCGAGCCGCTGGATGCACATGGCCTCAAAGTAATCTCCGTCGGTTTCCTCAATCCCGGCGACAAGCCTCTAATATGGCGTGGGCCGATGTTGCATTCCATCATCAAGCAGTTTCTGGGTTCGGTGGTATGGGGACAACTGGAATATCTCGTGGTCGACCTACCGCCGGGAACTGGCGATGTGGCACTCTCGCTCATTCAAACCGTGCCGCTCACCGGCGCGATTGTAGTCTCGACCCCTTCGGATGTTTCTCTACAGGACGCACGCAAAGCCATCGAAATGTTCCGCCAGATGAAAGTCGATCTCGTAGGCATGGTGGAGAACATGAGCTACTTCGTCTGCCCGCATTGCCAGCATGAGATCGACATTTTCTCCCGCGGTGGAGCAGAAAAGACAGCGAAGCAGTTTGATGTAGCCTTTCTAGGGAACATCCAGCTCGACCCTGAACTTCGCAAAGCCGGGGACAGCGGCAAACCGTCGGTCCTCGAAGGCGAGAACTCACCTCACGCCAAGTCGCTATACGATTTCGCCCGCAAGGTTGTCACCCGTGTGGACGAGATCAAAGCCAACGCGGGGGAAAGCGTAATCCAGATTCAGTAATAATCCCTCCATCCCCCATCGTAAGAATGCTGCTAACGTATTGTTTTGCAAGGCGTTACATGGCTTTACACGCCATTTTAAATTTGATATCATGATATCAATTTAGAGAGACCTTATGGCTCAATTTGTCGTCCGCAACATTGAGAACGAAGTCAAAGACCGGCTGCAACGTCGCGCCAAACGCAATCGTCACAGCATGGAGGAAGAAGTGCGCAACATACTGCGCAACGCGGTCGTTCAGGAAGAATATCCAGCTGGCGGACTAGGTACGGAAATCGCTGCGCTGTTTGCAAAAGTAGGTCTCGATTCTGACATTCCCGAACTACGCGGCCATGAGATTAAAGCTCCATCGTTCGAGGAATGATCATTCTCGACACCAACGTGCTTTCTGCACTGATGCGTCAAACTCCAGACGAAATTGTCGTAACTTGGCTCGACCGGCAAGCTCGATCATCGATTTGGACAACTTCCATTACGGTTCTTGAAGTCCGCTTCGGGGTACAAATCTTGACGGCCGGAAAACGTCGCTCCGAAGTGGTCGAGGCATTCGAAGGCGTTCTCGACAAACTTGGCCAGCGGGTCCTTTCTTTCGACGTTTCTGCCGCAGAACAGGCCGGTGATCTGATGGCATCCCGGCACAAACAGGGCCGGCCTCGTGATCTGCGAGATACGATGATTGCAGCCATCGCGCTGACGCAACACGCTACGCTGGCGACCCGCAATACCGTGCATTTTGACGACATCTCGGTTCCACTGATCAATCCCTGGGCTATTTCCTGAATCTTCCCAACCGGAACATCTCCTCCACGTTTTTCCCATCCATCACCAGATCCGCCACCATCTCGCCAATCGCCGGCCCATGCTTGAACCCGTGTCCCGACCCTCCTCCGACGATCCAGACATTCTCAGCCCGCGGATGCTGGTCAATGATGAAGTTATCGTCTGGCGTGTTCTCGTACTGGCAGACCTGGGTTTCCACCAACGGCGCACCTTTCATCGCCGGGAAGCGAAAACCGAGGTACTCACGAACCATTTCCAGCGTTTCCGCACTCGCCGTACGCTCGCCTGCTGTGGGATCAAAAGCCGGTCCGCGTGTGTCGTCAGCAATCTTGAAACCCCGCCCGTCGTTCGCCGGAATGCCATAAATGAAGCGGTCGCGGTGATCCGCCCACACCGGCAACTTGGCTTCCGAGAAGCGATCATCTCCCGCTGGCGCTCCAAAGAAGAACACATCCTGCTTGGTGGGCCGAATAAGTTCCCCAATGGTTTCCGGAAACAGTTTCCCGAGCCATGGCCCACAAGCAAAAACATATTGGTCGGCGACCAGCTTCGAACCGTCTGAGTGTGTCAATCCATCTTGATACGCAGACTCTGATTTGCCGGGCACCACTGCTGCCTGCCGGAACTCTCCGCCCTCGGTAACGAACCCCTTCACTACTGTCTGACACGCATTCCTGGCGCAAAGAAAGCCGCCGTCCGGTTCATAAATTGCCCAGCGCACGTCTTGAAAATTGATTTGCGGCCATCGCTTCGCCATTTCAGACGACGAGAGTTCTTTGAACCTAATACCGGCCTCGTGGAGCGAAGGCAAAGATGCGCGTTCGTACTGATCGTCTCCCGCGGTGGCCATCCACAACACGCCAGTCTGATGAAACAGCCGGCAGTTCCAGAGCTTTTCGTGCTCCTTCCACAATTGCATTGCACGAGATGCCATCCTCGTGTACGGCTGATCGGGTCCGTAGGTGCGGCGCATGATCCGCGTGTCTCCTCCCGAAGACGAACGCGCGTTGCCCGGTCCCCAGGCGTCGAGTAGTGTGACCTGCGCGCCTCGCCGCAACAGATAGAGCGCGGTCCATCCCCCGAACGCGCCTGCGCCGACAACTACGATGTGAGGCTTTGATGGCATAGGGTGCTAAGGTTCAACCACCGATTTCGGCGGCAATACTGAGATTAACAACGCGATCACAATCCCCAAAGCTACTTCGATGAAGCGATAGGCGGCACTTCTCCACGGAGAGCCGGCGGTGTTGATCAGCATAACGATCGCAACCGTAACGCAAGCCAGGCGATAGCTCTGCCCGAGGCCAACGCTTTCGCAGATCAAGGCTGTCACTGCTACCGCGATGCCGAACCACATCAGGTTGGATCCCAGTAATGCAACAAAGACTGCTGCCAAGGCTGCACCGATGGCGGTCCCGATTAATCGGTCACGCGACGCCACAATGGTTGCGCCAACATCCGATCCCATAACCACGAAAGCGCTGATGGCGGCCCAGTAACCTTGCGGCAACTTGAGCACTTTGGCCACTAGAACGGACACAATTCCAGCGACCCCGATTTTGATGGCTTGAACGATGTGTTGGCCCACCGTATTCTTTGCGATCTCCATAGTTTGTCCGGTTCTTGGACAGTATGCTCTCATGTCTAACAACGGCAATTGGCATTCTGGCATCAAGAGTGCTAAGTATTGACAAGGGAGGGGTGAGGTTCCTAAAATCGACACAGTCCCGAGTTGCATCCTCCAGCTTAACTACTGCATCTAAACAACTTAAGTGTAATGTCGCGCGACTCCCCGAGTCTCAGCGACTCAATGTGATACAAGAACAAAAGAAGATATGCCTTCAGGAACTCCCAGCGGCGGTCGTGAACGCGAAATTCTGACCGCTATCGTCGAGACCTTTATCGCGACTGGTGAACCCGTGGGCTCACGAACTTTGGCTCGTTCCAATCGCGAAGGTCTCAGTCCGGCCACCATTCGCAATGTTATGTCTGACTTGGCGGAGGCGGGGTTCTTGGAGCAGCCGCATACTTCCGCTGGCCGCGTGCCTAGCCCGGAAGGCTATCGTTATTACGTCGAACAGCTTACTGGCGAAGCTCGGCTGAGCCATGAAGATCAGACCCTGATCGCAGGCTCCCTCCACGGAATCACCGATGTCCAGGAATTTCTGGAACGTACTTCGCATGTGCTTTCGCTGATCTCGAAGAATGTGGGAGTCGCGGTCGCCATCGGCGGCCCCAAGAACGCTCTCGAACATGTTTACTTCTCGCGGCTGGGAGATCAGAAGGTCTTGGCAGTGGTTGTGACTCGCTCGGGGGTGGTGCGCGACCGCGTGCTGCGCCTGGATCTCCCACAAGCAGACTTGGATGTTGCCGCACACTACATCAACGATAATTTTCGCGGCTGGACCATCGACGCCATGCGCGCGGAGCTGGACCACCGACTGGAAAAAGAGCGCAGCGAATACGACCGGCTGATGTCGTCGGTCGAGCAACTGTATCGCCAAGGTGCGCTGGTCGCGGATGACGGGCCACAAATGGTCTACGTGGAAGGTGCGGCCAATCTGCTCACCGGAGACGATGACCGCCAGCGCTTGCAAGACATGCTGCGCACGCTTGAGGAGAAGCAGCGCATCGTGGAGCTACTGGGCGCGTACCTCGATGCCAAGCAAGAAGCGGTGCGGGTGGTGATTGGCCTTGACCAGACTCTGCCCTCCATGCGCAACTTTGTGTTGATTGGGGCTCCAGCGCGCGTCGGTGGCGAAGTCATGGGCTCGCTGGCGGTGATCGGTCCCACCCGGATTGACTATCAGCACACCATGACCGCAGTTTCTTACATTGCGCGGTTGTTTGACAAAGTCTTGAACGAATACGAGTAGCATTTTATGGTTAGAGGCAACGGAAAGACCGAAGTGGATCCGCAACTGGATGCTGAGCACGAACTTCCGCCAGCCGACAGGTCGGAAGACTCGCCGCAGGGGGCAGTTTCCGCCTCCGGCGAGGGCAGCGAACTGCAGAAACTGAAAGCGGAGCGGGATACGCTGCTCGACCGGCTGGCGCGCATGCAAGCTGATTTCGAGAACGCCCGCAAACGTGCGGCGCGCGATCAGCAGGAGTTTCGAGAGTTTGCCCTGGCGGATTCACTTAAGGGCCTGTTACCGGTGCTCGACAGTTTCGAGCGCGCTTTGCAGGTTAGCTCCGGGGAGAAATCGGAACTGCGCAACGGGGTCGAACTCATCTACAAACAATTACAGGACGCGCTAGGGAAACTTGGCCTGCGCGCCATTCCTGCCAAGGGCGAACCATTCGATCCCCGTTGGCATGAGGCCATCGAAATGGTGGACACGACTGCGGCGCCAGATCATCAAATCATCGATGAGTTGCAACAAGGCTACAAGTTGAAGGACCGGTTGCTGCGACCGGCAATGGTTCGAGTGGCACGCAACCCCAAACATTGAGATTGGCATTCTCGGCGAAAGGGACAATCCCATTCCAGCTAGCAACGTAAAACGCGATTACTACGAGGTCCTGGGGGTCGCCCGTGGATCCAGCGAACAGGAAATCAAAAGCGCCTACCGCAAACTGGCGTTGCAATTCCATCCCGACCGCAATCCCAACAATCCCGACGCGGAAGAGAAGTTCAAAGAGTGCAGCGAAGCCTACGCCATTTTGGCGGATACCGACAAACGCACCGCCTACGACCGCTTTGGGCACGCCGGTGTAAGCGGAGTTGGATCGGCGGGCATCGATCCCACGGTATTCAACGACTTCAGTGAGATTTTCGGCGACTTTTTCGGCTTCGGCGATCTCTTCGGCGCGGGCGGGCGTGGGCGCACTCGGGCCCAGCGCGGTCCTGACCTGCGAGAAGATATCACGCTGGAGTTCGAAGAGGCAGTGTTCGGCAAGGAGACGCAAGTCTCGGTCCGCCGCCACGAGACCTGTGAAGATTGCCGTGGTTCAGGCGCCGCCCAGGGCAAAGCGCCGGTCACCTGCCGCTCCTGCGCCGGCCGTGGACAAGTGCGCTACCAGCAGGGATTCTTCAGCATGGCCCGCACGTGTCCCACCTGTCAGGGCGCCGGCAGCGTCATCACCGACCCGTGCTCCAAGTGCAAGGGACAAGGGCGTGTGTTACGTCACAGAACGGTTGAGGCCAAAATTCCCGCGGGCGTCGAAGACGGTACCCGCATTCGCTTCACCAGCCTCGGCGAAGCTGGAGGGTTCGGCGGCCCGGCGGGCGATCTCTTTGTCATTTTGCATGTCAAAGAGCATCCGTTCTTTGAGCGCGAAGGCACCGACTTGCACTGCGTGATTCCGGTGTCATTCAGCCAGGCCGCACTCGGAACCGAGATCCGTGTTCCCACTCTCGAAGGTGAGCACACCCTGAAAGTTCCCGAGGGAGTGCAGTCGGGTACCACGATGCGAATCCGTGGTAAAGGCGTGCCAGTGCTGAATGGCCACGGCAAAGGCGACTTGTTCGTCGAGATTCGTGTCCAGACTCCCGGCAAATTGAACAAGCGGCAACGCGAGTTGCTGCAAGAATTGGAAGGCTCGACGCGCGTCGAGAACAAGCCACAGCGCCGCACCCTGATGGGTAAAGTGAAAGACATCTTCGGATAAAGCAACTTGCGCGGCGGTTTTCCCCTGTGTACTCTGTGCCCTCTGTGGTTAAGTCCTGGAATATGACCCGCCGCCGCTGGATCGCCGACGAAGTCTCCGGAAAACAGGCCACCCTCGTCGGCTCTCACGCCGAACACCTTTCCCGTGTTCTCCGGGCCCGGGTAGGACAACAGTTCGACATCGCTGCCGGCGACGAAGTACGCCGCGGACGCATTACCCGTATCCAGCCGGACCGTGTCGAATTCGAGCTGGGTGAAATCGTTCCGGTATCGAGTCCTCCACAAGTCACGCTGGCGCTTTCCGTCTTTAAGTTCGACCGCATGGAATGGGCGATCGAGAAGTGTACGGAGCTGGGCGTTGCCCGCATCGTTCCCGTAATCGCCAGCCGCACCGAATCTCATTTAGCCGCGGCCGCAGCCAAACGTGTGGAACGCTGGCAGCGAATCGTGCGCCAGGCAGCCGAGCAGTCCCGCCGGGCCTCGCCTCCAGAAGTATCCCCGCCGATCAAGTTCAAGGAAGCCCTTGGCTTGCCGGGGAGCATCCGGATTCTGCTGTCCGAATCAGAAAAAGACGTCATGCTGAAAGATTCTCTGCCATCGACGGCTTCCGACGTTGTGCTTGCGCTCGGCCCGGAGGGAGGCTGGACAACATCAGAGCTGGATCAATTCCACGAAGCCGGATGGTCGGCAGCTTCTCTTGGCGACACCATCCTTCGCGCCGAAACGGCAGCGATTGCAGCCATGGCAGTTTTGCTGGTTGAGCTCCGACAATAAGCAAACATCGAGAACCGGTCTCACCAACGGTTTTTCCTCTGTGTTCTCTGTGACCTCTGTGGTTAAAGAAAAATCAAGCCACCTGTAAGATGCCGGGCTGGTTCTCTGATATCCTCCTGCCCAGTGGCGATGTCGAAACCTATTCCTGCCGTCCCCCGCTTCGAGCCTGACGACCGCCAGCGCGAGGCGATTGACCATCTACTCGGGCCACTTTTGGTCATTGCCGGCGCTGGCACCGGCAAAACTACCGTCCTCACCCGCCGCATCGCTCAACTGGTCCGCGAGGGCCACGCCCGGCCTGACGAAATCCTGGCCCTCACTTATACCGATAACGCCGCCGCGGAAATGCGGGAGCGAATGCGTGCCGAACTCGGAAGCCAAGCCAAAGACCTTCAGGTCGCTACCTTTCATGCCTACTGCAACAATCTGCTGATTCGCAATGGCAAACAGTTCGGCGTGCTCGAAGACTACGATCTTTGGATTTTCTTGCGCAAACGGCTTCGCGAATTAAACCTTAAGCACTTCATCATTCCGGCCAATGTCGGCAAGTTCCTGCACGATCTTCTCGATTTCATGCGCCGTTGCCAGGACGAACTGGTAGGTCCGGAAAAGTACGCCCAGTATGTTCAGCAGGTGGAGCGTGGCGAATTACCCATCCCCCGAGTCGCGAAATCCAAAGAGGCTCTTGCTCTGACTGACGAAGAAGTCCTCGGCCGTTGCCGCGAAATCTCCCGTGTGTTTATCCAGGTGGAGGGCATGCTTCGCGAAAAAAACCTCGGCACTTTCGGCCACATGATCACCCACGCTCACGGCTTGCTGCGCGACGATATCGCGCTGCTCGCTCGAGAACGGGAACATGCTCGATTCATCCTGGTCGACGAATTTCAGGACGCCAACTTCGCCCAGGTCAAAATCCTCCAGAACCTGGCGGGCGACGAACAGAATGTGTTCGCCGTCGGCGATCCTGATCAAGCCATCTATCGTTTTCGCGGCGCTTCCAGTGCGGCCTTTTCTCTTTTTCAGCATAACTTTCCCAGAGCCAGAATCGTCGCTCTCGAGAAGAACCGCCGCTCCATCTCACCAATCTTGAAAACTGCCCATGCCCTCATTTCCAGGAACCCCGATTTCCCACCAGGCGGCCCGGGCGGAACTCGCTTCCAACGTGTGCCACTGACTTCGGGCCGCGAGGAAGACGCTGCCCGTGCGGGCAAAGCCTTGCCCAGCCTTCCCGTCGAAGTGGTCGTCCTCGGCCCCAAAGACCGCGACCTCGAATGTTCCGACGTGGCCACGTTGCTCCGCCTGCGGCGCCGCGAATCCCGGTGTGACTGGAAAGACCTCGCGGTCCTTTACCGCCAGCACCTTCATCGCGACGAATTGGTGGCTGAGCTGGCCGAGCAGAACATCCCGTTTTCCATCGAGAACATGGATGTGATGGACACTTCTGACGCGCGTGATTTGTTCGCCTGCCTGGGCGCAGTCGTTTCTGTCAGAGACGATGCCAGCCTGTTCCGCGTTGCCGCGTTGCCACAGTTCACCGTCGACCCCGAAAGACTACGCGCAGGGCTCCGCGCGCTGCCGCACGATCAGGAGGCTGGCGGTGTCGTCACAGTTCTTGAGCAGATTCCTGGAGGGCAAGCCGTGCTCAACGCGCTCCAGCAAACGCGGGATGAAATCGCCAAGACTAAAGCGAAGAGCCGAGCCGCCGTCGAGATCATCATCCGCAGATTTGACTTTGATCGTGCCTCACCCGCGGTGTCTGCCATTCTCGAGTTCATTCGCAAATGGGAAGAAAAGCCCATGACCGGCTCCGGCCAGATTTCTGAGCTGCTCGAATACCTGGACTATTTTCGCGAGGCCGGTGGCGCTATTCCAATGTCGTCGCCCGAGGTTGATGCTGTTCGCCTGATGACTGCCCACGTCGCCAAAGGACTCGAATTCGACCACGTTGCCATTCTTCGAGCCAATTCTGGATCGTTCCCTGCGTCGTACAAGGAGTCTCTGGTTGAATTTCCCCGTGAGCTCCGCGATCCCGAGTCAGTCGTACCCGAAGACGACAAGACCCTTTATGAACAAGAAGAGCGGCGTCTATTTTATGTTGCCATGACTCGCGCTCGCGACTCGCTCACCATTTACGCCAAAGGTGGCACTGGCAAAACCGACCCAACACCCGCCGGCTATCTTCGCGGCCTGCTCAAGGATCCCACGCTCCACCGCTATCTGCGCCAACGACCGCCCCGCGGCTTCCAGACCGACATCTTCGCGCACACCAGCCCGTCGCCCGTGGGCGTGGCCGTTTGGGTCGGTTTGTCACCTGCCTCTGACCTAAGCGCGCGCCTGAGCGCCAGCGCCGTGCAGACGTACGAAACCTGTCCGCTACAGTTCAAGCTTGATCGTGAGTGGAGAATCCCGGGAGACGCCCCCGCAGCCATGCAATACGGCGGCACTATGCACCGCGTATTGCGCGCATACTACGATGCCGTCCGGCAGGGCCGCCCCATGACTGAGCAAGCCCTGCTCGACCTGTTTCGCACCGACCTGTCTGACGCCAAGATTCAAGACGCCTATCAGCACGATCTTTATCTCCAGCAGGGAATCGAACAACTCAACGAGTTTCTGGCCGTGTGCCGCCGTGGCGATATGCCGGAAGTCCTGCATACAGAGGAATTCTTCGACGTCAAAGTAGGCGAGACTACGGTAGTCGGAAGAATCGATCGCGTCGACAAGCTCCCCGACGGCCGCGTGGTCATCACCGACTACAAGACCGGCAAGCCGCTCTCGCAGGAGGACGCAGATGCGAGCTTGCAGCTCTCGATCTATGCCATGGCCGCCCGCGAAAAGTGGGGATACCGAGCCGACCATCTGGCTTTTTACAACCTGAGTGAAAACACCTCGGTCCTGACCCACCGCAGCGAAACTCAGCTTCAGGCAGCCAAAGCTAAGGTGGAGGACGTTGCCAAAAACATTGCGGAAGGGAAGTTTGACGCCAAACCCAGCTTCAGTTGCCGCTTTTGCGCCTATCGAGTTTTATGTCCTGCGACTGAAAAGCGGCTTTCAGGAAGCTCACAGAAATCCAGCAACTAGAATTTGACTCTTGCAGATCGTTTTCTGCCACAAAAACTTAGGGGACGCGGAAAGCGTCCCCTTTGCCTTTTGCCTTGAGTGAAGGCTTAGTGTTTCTTCTTTGCGGCCTTCTTTGCTTTCTTCTTAGCTGCCATTGATCTATTCTCCCTTTCCATTGTTCATGGATTCGCAACGATCGTTTGTTGCGACTGATTGAAATCTAGAGTCATTGAAAAGTGATGTCAAGAAAAAAATGACATCATTTTCGCATTCGACCACTACACCAAAGTCACTCGAGGGCATCGAAGAAGAAAATTTCGCGCGTGTGCATCGTCGTGAATGCCGTGCGGAGCAAAATTTCGTTGCGTACAACCACACAACATCGCACGCCGCAGGATTTCCTCTCTCCTCGGTTTCATAGCAACGATTTCGAATAGACGCGCCTCGTCTCCGTATAAATTCAACTTTTTCTCACGCTGCGCATCTATAATTTGACAGGTCAAATACTCGCAGGAGCACTCATATGGCTGCTTTCGACGATGTTGTCATCATTTCTGGCTGTCGCACTCCAGTAGGGAAGTTTCAAGGAAGTCTCTCGGATCTGACCGCTCCTCAAATTGGCGCCGTTGCAGTACGCGAAGCAGTCAAGCGCGCTAACCTCGATCCCAAACAAGTCGACGAATGCATCATGGGCAACGTGATCTCCGCCGGGCTCGGGCAAAATCCCGCGCGGCAGGCCGCTATCTTCGGAGGCCTCGCCCCCGAAGTGGGTGCCATGACTATAAACAAAGTTTGTGGCTCGGGACTGAAAGCAGTCGCTCTAGCAGCGCAAGCCATCCAAACCGGAAACAGTTCCATCGTGGTTGCCGGCGGCATGGAATCCATGACCAACGCGCCCTATCTACTTCCGCAAGCGCGCAAAGGATATCGCCTCGGCAACGCGCAAGTCATCGACTCCATGGTCAACGACGGCCTCTGGGATATCTACAACAACTATCACATGGGCATCACCGGCGAGAACGTGGCCGAGAAATACGGTATCACTCGCGAAGAGCAGGACCAATACGCAGTGAACTCACACCGGAAAGCGGTGTCTGCGATTAAAGAGTGCCGTTTCAAATCGCAGATCGTTCCCGTGGAATTGCCTGCGAAGAAGAAAGGCGAAGCTCCAGTGATCTTCGACAAGGACGAATCCCCGCGCGAAGACACCACTATCGAAATTCTCCGTTCCCTCAAACCCGCGTTCAAGAAAGATGGCACCGTGACCGCCGGCAACGCCCCCGGAGTGAACGATGGCGCTGCCGCGGTGGTTGTCACCAGCGCGACTCGTGCCAAAGAACTCGGCGCGAAGCCGATGGTCCGCATCGTGGCCCAGGCCACCAGTGGCGTCGAACCCAAATGGGTGATGATGGCCCCCGTTGGTGCTGTGCGCACGATCTGGGAGAAGACTGGCTGGAAGAACGAAGACGTCGATCTGTACGAACTGAACGAAGCTTTTTCAGTGCAGGCGCTCGGCGTCATGCGCGAGCTCGGCCTCGATCCCAACAAGGTCAACGTAAACGGCGGCGCGGTCGCCATCGGACACCCCATCGGCGCCAGCGGTGCGCGCGTGCTGGTGACGCTGATCTACGAAATGATTCGCCGCGATGTCCATCGGGGGATTGCCGCCTTGTGTCTCGGCGGAGGGAACGCGGTGGCAATGGCAGTAGAGCGGTAGAGACGAACCTAATTCACCGGCCCCAAATACTGGTCCAGCCAGTTCAACGTTTCCTTGATGAGTTCGTTGCGCGGGATGTTGTGGCCGGTGTCGTAGAGTATGTGTTTCTTCTCGTCTTTCTTCGATCCCAGCATCCGGTAGAACGGTTCCTGGTTCGACTCTATCGGGAAGAAGAAATCGTAGCGGCCGTTCAACATCAATGTGGGCTGCTTTACGCGCGTGATAAAGTTGATCGGGTCGGCCTCAGGCAGCGAACGCTGAAATTCGAGCCCGCCGAGCGCGAAAACGTTTACCTTGATGCGCGGTTCTATAGCCGGCACGATCCCACCCATGGCTGAACCCCAGCTGTAGCCGTAATAAGCGACCTTATTGTGGTCAAGTTCTGGACGCGTCTCTGCGTAATCGATGGCCCGCGAGACATCCTTCACCCACATGATCACGTGATCGCGCCAGGTGCTGGTCATGTCCGGCACGTCCGACTCCATGCCGTCGCCGCGTTCATAGGTGCTCTTGTACACGGGATACAGCACGGCCCGGCCGCTCCGGAGAATAGCATCCAATGCAGCAGCGTTATAGAGGGTGAACTTTCTCAGTTGCAATGCATTCGATCCCGGGAAAAAGATCACAGTCTGAAATGGGGGCTTGGCTTTCTTTGGAAGGAAAAGGTAGGCAGCCGCCTGCTCATCGCCATAGCCTGCCGTGTAAGAGATTCGTTCCACTTTCCAATCGTCTTGTTCTTCGCCGAACGGTGCGACCGAAGCATTCAACGGCTTCTTGTCATAGGTGTATTGGCCGCTATAGGCCTTGAATAATTCGTCAGACGCAGGCTTCTCTTTCGACAAATCCCGCCGGGGCATGCTCATCACATCGAATGCGATCTTGGGAATGGCCTCCGTATCGATGTACTTCACACAGCGAAACCCAATATTCGACGCACGCAGAAACGGCGTTTGCGCGTCGGGATCGACGAACATGTAATTCGGCTCGTCCCAGGCGCCGCCCAGTACGTAACGCTTACCGGAATCTGCCTCGGTCGAGATCCACTCTTTCACATTACCCGCCATGTCGTAGCCGCCCCACGGGCTCATGCCGGGCTTACTGCCGACGGGCAGCACACCCGAGCCACCGAAATTGCTGAGCGGCACGCTATAGGCAGCGGAGAATGGCCCCGCCGCCCGGTTCCAGTGATAAATGGTCGGCAAACTCTTGCCCACAAACTCCGTATAGGCCGCGGCCTCATACCAACTGATACCGGTGACAGGGAAGTCGTCTTGCCCCTTCGGATATTCACCCTGGATCCAGTCCTTCGGTCCCGGCCGCCCCGCCCCATCGCGGAATTCCTGCATCGCGTCTTCCCACGAGAAGTGCTTGCCATCACGCTGGAAATCTACTTTCCAATATTCACGCTTCTGATAGCCGCCCTGATCGACAAAAGCCTTGAACTGGCGATTCGTCACTTCGTATTTGTCGATCCAATAATCGTTCAATGCCAACTCGGGCATGCCCTCATAGCCAGGGATGTAAAGCGCCTTGGGATATTTATCCGGAGCAACTCGGACCATTCCCGCCGGAATCTTCGCGACCTCATCCAATGTGATATTAGCCTCAACCGAATCACCCATACTGAACGCGCGTCCCACCAGCGAAATCGTTGTCCGAAGCACGGTGCCAAACCCAGGTTTCTCGATCTTCCACACGAACATTCCGCGTGGCTGCGGCACATTCTTAAAAGGAGTTCTACCGACCGGTTCCCAGGGTGCGCCGGCGTCGGCGTAGTCCCTGCGGTAAATGTCCGCGCCAGAGGGTATGGTATCCGCCGAGAGCTGGTAAGTAACGATTGGCCACTGTTTCGCGAGTGCGGGATCGCCCGGGATAACCTTCTCAGCCTTCACGGCAAGCGCGTAAGCCTCGCCAAATTTCCCCTGATCGGCCAGTTGGGATATCTCTGGCAAAGCCACTTCGCGTGCCCAGCGGGCATCTCGAGAGCGCTTTACAAGCCATGTGACCGCCGAGCCAAGAATGATGACAGTCAGCAGAAGTGGAACCAGCACTCGTGGACGCTGCACCTCTCGGGCAATCCGAGCCGGACTTAGCACGGCACCGGATTGGGAAATAGCAGGTCGCGGCATTGCCTTGAGTTCGTGCGCGAGTTCGGCGCCAGAAGCGTATCTCGACGCGGGGTCTTTCTCGAGGCAGCGATTAACGATCCGGCGAACCTCCGGCGGGATATCTCGCTTGACCTCGTTCAGCGGCTTGGGATCGTCCCGCGTGATCGCCGAAAGCAAAGCAGCACTGGATTGGCCCTCGAAGGCTCTCCGGCCAGTCAGCATCTCGTAGAGCACCGAACCGAAGGAGAAGACGTCGCTACGCGCGTCGATCGCTTTGCCTTCCGCTTGCTCCGGCGACATGTACGCGACCGTGCCTACGATCATTCCAGGTGTAGTCGCCATGGTCGCTGCGTTGTCCATCGCCGAGCCGGGGTCGGCAAGTTTGGCCAGGCCGAAGTCCAGCACTTTGACCAGCCCGGTCTCATCCACCATGATGTTTGCGGGTTTCAGGTCGCGGTGCACGATGCCGGCGGCATGTGCGCGCGCCAGAGCCTCTGCGATTTGTACGGCGTACTTTGTCGCAAGGTCAGTTTCCAGGCCACCTGGAGGGATCAATTTATCCAGAGTTTTCCCGGTCACATACTCCATGACCATGAAGTCAATGCCACCCTGTGAGCCGACGTCATGCACCACGCAGATGTTGGGATGCTGCAGCCCGGAAATGGCCTTTGCTTCCTGCTCAAAGCGCGCATGCAGTTCGGGATTGGAAGACAGATGAGCCGGCAGGATCTTGATCGCTACAGTGCGTTGGAGCCTGGTGTCGCGGGCGCGATACACCTCTCCCATACCGCCTGCGCCAACGAGCGCGACGATTTCGTAAGGACCGAGTTTCGTACCCGGGACAAGTGCCATCGACAGGCGATTATACCCTTGGAGTCGGTCGCTTCCGAATCTGGAGTGGAATCTTCGATTCCCGCTCGCCGGTGTTAACAATGGAGATGATGCTGACCATCCGGGCCGGAGACGGTCTGATAACCTGTGGCTGGAGATCAACGGCCGAACCACGGCCAACTTCTTGATGAAGAGATTTGCCGCTCTCTTTTTCTTTTTTTGTGCCCTGTCGCTCTATTGCCAGAGCAATAGCGGCGAATTGCGTCTGAAAGTGACCGATCCGTCCGGGCTTGGCGTCAAAACCACCGTTCAGCTCTCCAGCGTTGCGAATCAGTACCGAAATAGTCTGGCGACCAGCGACCAGGGCAACCTCGACGTGCAGCGTCTGCCTTACGGAATCTATCAGATCGAAATTAAGCAGCCTGGGTTCGCGGGGGTCGCAGAGTCAGTCGATATTCATTCCTCACTTCCCCGGGAATACCGAATCCAACTCAAGCTGCCTACAGTGAACGAATCCGTCACCGTGAATGCGACCAACACACTCATCGACCCCGATCAGGCAGGCTCAGTCAGTCAGATTGGCTCCGACCTCATCCAAGATCGCCTCAGCTCGGTTCCCGGCCGTTCCTTGCAGGACTTGGTGAATTCTCAGCCGGGATGGTTGTACGAAGGCAATGCCGTCCTGCACCCTCGCGGCTCGGAATATCAGACCCAGTTTGTGGTCGACGGCATCCCGCTGACGGACAATCGCTCGCCCAGCTTCGGGCCCCCGATGGACGCAGACGACCTGCAATCGTTGAGCATCTATACCGCCGGGATCCCAGCTGAATATGGCCGCAAAATGGGTGGTATTGTAGAAGTGAACACCCTGCAAGATCCCCAACCGGGTTTCCACGGTCAGTTGGTGCTTTCTGGAGGCAGCTTCGATTCTGGCGGTGCTTCAGCGAAAGGGCAGTACTCCTGGGGCAAGAACACCTTCGGCGCCAGTGCCAGTGGATCCATGACCGACCACTATCTGAATCCCGTGGTACCCCAAAACTTTTCGAATACGGGCACCCTGGGCGTTTTTTCTGTCAACTACGAGCGCGACTTGACGTCGAAAGACCGCCTACGATTCATCGTTTCTCATGAGATTTCGCGCTACGACATCCCGAACGAACAGGTGCAGCAAGCCGCGGGCCAGCGCCAAACCGCCGACAACTTTGAGACCATGGGAATCGCATCCTACGAGCATACTTTTTCGTCCAATGCGGTGGCTGACTTTCGCTCGATGTTCCGTGACAACTCGAATAATTTCAACTCCAACCCGCAATCGACTCCCATTGAGGTCTTTCAGCACAATTGGTTTCGTGAGGCATATTTTAAGGGGACCGCAACCATCAATCACGGCCGGCATGAATGGAAGTTCGGCATAGAGTCGGACAATACATTCCTGCACGAGAATTTCAACTACATCATCACCGATCCCACCCAGTTTGACAGCAGCACCCCACTCACCTTCGCCTTCCTGGGAAACCGGCCAGACCTCGAACAATCCGTATTCGTGCAGGACCAGATTCACCTGAACAACTGGACCATCAATGCCGGACTGCGCTGGGACCACTACCAACTCTTATTGAACCGGCAAGCCGTCGACCCGCGTTTTGCGATTTCTCGCTACTTCCCGTCCGCCGGCCTACTGGTGCACTTTTCCTATGACCGGGTTTTTCAGACCCCATCCTTCGAAAACATCCTGCTTTCGAGTTCGACTGCGGTTGAAGCCCTCAACTCGAGTTTCCTCCGGTTGCCAGTTGAACCCTCAGAAGGGAACTACTACGAAGCGGGTCTAACCAAGGAGTTCGCAGGCAAGATCAGGCTGGACACCAACTATTTTCGGCGGCTCGTGGCCAACTATGCAGATGACGATCAGATCGACAACACTTCCATCAGTTACCCGATCGCATTCCGCAAAGCCGTTATCTATGGTGCCGAGGCCAAACTTGATCTCCCCGATTGGCACCATTTTTCTGGTTTTGCGAGCTACTCCTATATCGTCGGCAATGCTTGGCTTCCTGTGACCGGCGGCCTCTTTTTGGGTGACGACGCCACTCAAGCGGAATCCCAACTCGCCGGCCATTTCCCAGACTCGCAGGACCAGCGCAACACCGTTCGCGGACGCCTTCGCTATCAAGTGACGTCACGCTTCTGGGTCGCCGGTGGAATTCAATACGATACCGGACTTCCCTTCGAGTTCGATGGCGACCCGGCCACCGTACTCGCCCAATACGGCCAGCAGGTATTGAATCGCATTAACTTTGCCCGTGGCCGCATTTATCCTGCTTTTCAGGTCAATGCCTCAGCCGGCGTGGATGTTTATAGCTCAGACCGCATGAAGGTGCGGTTTCAAATTGACGGGCAGAACCTGAATAACGTCCTTAACGTCATCGACTTCGGGGGTCTCTTCTCTGGCAACGCTATTGGCCCATCTCGAAGCTATGCTATGCGCCTCACTACGAATTTCTAGAGTAGATGCACATCTCGGTGCTTCCCGTACCCTAGGATCCCATCACCGCCGTCTTGTCTGCTAGGGGCAGTATTACCGTAAATACGGCGCCCCCACCCGGACCCGACGTGGCTTCCACATTTCCGTTGTGCTCGCGCAGTATTGCCTTGCAGATGCTCAGGCCCAGGCCCGTCCCTCGTCCCGGACGTTTGGTGGTGTAGAAAGGATCGAAGATGTTGGGCAGTATGTCCGGCGGAATTCCCGGCCCATCGTCCTGAAAGATCACCGCCACTGAATGGTCGTGCTTCTCCATCCGGATCCGAAGCGTGCCCCGGTCACGCACCTCGCGCATCGCCTGCTCTGAATTCAAGATCAGGTTCAAAAACACCTGCATGAGTTGGTGCGCGTCCCCGGTGATCGGGGGGATGGAAGCCTCGTGCAGAAAGTCCACAGTGATATTGCTCTTGCGCAGCGAATACGCATGCAGATGCAATGTCCGTTGCACCAGTTCACCAAGGTCAATTGGACCTTTGCCAGGTGCGGGAGGCCGCGCAAAGTACATGAGGTTCTGCACAATTTCCACTGCGCGTCTCGCCTGCTGTTGCAACATTTGCAACTGCTTGCGGGAATTTTCTGCCCCCGCCGAGTCCTGTAACAGTTCGCTCATCCCCAAAATGCCGGTAAGCGGATTATTCAGCTCATGAGCAAATCCCCCGATCATCTGACCCATGGCCGCCAAACGTTCGCTCTGAATGATCTGCTGCTCCAGCTTCTTTTCCATCGTGATGTCGCGCACCGAAACGATCACACCGCTCACTTTACTTTCTGTATCAAAGAACGGGCTGGCCGAAGCGCGCATGGTCCGCCAACTTCCATCGTGGTGGCGAGCGCCACACTCGCAGGTGCCGAACTGCCGCCGGCCCGCGATCAGATTGCGGACCAGCACCAGCAAGTCAGCCGAGTAGTCCTGTCCCGCCTCGATCTTCTTCTTCAACAGTTCTTCCGGGGTAAAGCCCAGCAGATCGTATACACGCGAACTCACAAAGCTGTAGCGTTCCTCGAGATCGATCACCAGAATCAAGTCGGGGAAGCTCTCGAGCAAGTCGCGCTGAAACTTCTCCTGACGCCGCAGAGCCCTCTCCATTTCGCGCCGCTCGGTAACGTCCACCAGTGTTCCCTGATAGCGGACGATTTTGCCTGACGTGTCCCACACCGCGCGAGAAGTATCCAGAAATGTCCCGAGTCGTCCATCCTTGCGCCGGAGAGTGATTTCGCGAGTGCGTACCCCGCCCTGATCGTCTGCGCCCCGTCCCAGTACCGGATTTTGATTAGGCTCAGAGTTCAATGCCTTGGGGTCGAGAGCCACCAACTCCGCCTTACTCTCATACCCCAGCACCCGCACCAGAGCTGTATTGCCGTCGAGAAGCTTTCCTTCCGGGGTGCTGAAGTAAATGCCTTCCTGTAGAGTCTCGAATAGCGCGGTGAATCGGCGTTCCTTTTCGTGCTCCTCGGTCACATCACGAGCCAGCGTGCTGACGCCCACCACCTCGCCACCTTTCACGATGGCATTGACTACGCAATCAAAATAGAGTGTCCTGCGGCTCGACTTCAGCCGCACCTCCACCGCCCCCGACCAGCGCTTCGTTTCAAGAAAACGCCCCAACTCGCGCTCCACATCCTCGCGTTTGGGTTCATCCAGAAACTCTTCCAGCTTGTGGCCCACGACCTCGGTATAAGGGATGCCCAGCAGTTCCGCCATGCGGCGGTTAACGGTGCGTAGCTTGCCATCCAGAGAGACCGCAAAAGCCACATCGTCGATGGAGTCGATGAGCTCTTTGAAACTACGTTGTGAGCGCGCAATCAGCTGTCCCAGTTGATCGAGTTGCTGTTCGCTGGGAGTGCTGACGCGCTCCTGTAAATCCCGGACCAGCGCCTTGAGTTCCGTGACCCGCTTGCGCCGGCCGTAGGCAAAACCTGCGAACGCGATGGCGACGCACAACACACCCACCGAGAGCAAACCCAGATGATAGGGGAGATTCTGCAGACGTTCCCATGACTCGGCTGCCAGCGCCGTGGCCATCAGCACCAGAAACAGCAATGCGGTCCGCCACAGCCAGTTTTCTTCTTTTTCCAGGCGACTGGGGGTGCGGGCCGGTCCCGGTTGTTTCTCTTCCTCTGACATAATTTGCGAACGCTCTGCTTTGGGTGAGCCGCACCTGGGAACTTGAGTCGTTAGCCGAATCCTAGTTCACACCAGAGGCACAAACAATGGAGGGGGAGTGGAAAGTTTGGTTCATACATAACCATTGGTCAGCGGTCACTGATTCGTAGTGATCGCCGTCACCAAGAGTTCCTGTCAGAAAGAGTTAAGTTCAGAGTTTCAGTGTGTCCGGTCGCAGTCTGGCATCTTGCCGCCGAGGTTTCCTCAACATAACCCATGCTTTATAAGACCATGAGCGCCGCGGTGTATGGCATCGACGCCAACATCATTGAGGTTGAAGTCGATATCTCGGGGATCAAGACGATGGAGGACCATTTCCACACCGTCGGTCTGCCCGATGCCGCCGTCCGTGAGAGTCGCGACCGGGTGCGATCGGCGCTCCGAAACTGCGGTTACGACATTCCCTCCACCCATATCACGGTTAATCTCGCTCCTGCTGACATCAAAAAGGAAGGCTCAGGCTTCGATCTGCCAATGGCTCTCGGCATCGTCGGTGCTTATGGGGGGCTGAATAAGAAGGAAGTCCCGGACTGCCTGTTCGTGGGCGAGTTGTCGCTCGATGGCGGGGTTCACGGAGTTCGCGGCGCGTTGCCCATTGCCATAGAGGCCCGTGGGCGCAAGATTCCGCGTCTCGTCGTCCCCGAGCTTAACGCCCGTGAAGCCGCCATGGTCGGTGGAGTCGACGTTTATCCGGTGAAGTCATTGCTGGACGTGATCCGCTTCGTCAACACTGGCAACGGAATTGTACCGCTCAAAGTGGATGGCCAAACCATGCTGAGCGAAGCCGCCCACTACTCTGTCGATTTTAAAGACGTGCGTGGCCAGCAAACCGCCAAAAGGGCGCTTGAAGTGGCTTGTGCCGGCGGCCACAACCTTTTGATGATCGGCCCACCCGGATCAGGCAAGACCATGCTCGCCAAACGCATGCCCACGATTCTGCCCCCATTTACATTTGAAGAAGCGCTGGAGACGACCAAGATTCACAGCGTTGCGGGAGTGCTCGATGCCGGCGCCGGCCTAGTCGGCGTGCGTCCTTTCCGCTCGCCCCACCATACGATTTCAGATGCCGGACTGATCGGCGGCGGTGCCGTGCCCCGTCCCGGTGAGGTTTCTTTGTCTCACAATGGCGTGCTGTTTCTGGACGAACTGCCGGAGTTTCCCCGCAACGTGCTAGAAGTAATGCGGCAGCCGCTCGAGGACGGCAATGTCTGCATCGCGCGCGCCGCCATGTCTCTGACCTTTCCCGCGCGCTTTATGCTGGTCGCGGCCATGAATCCGTGTCCTTGCGGCTACTTCAATGACCGCACACGCGATTGCCGCTGCACCCAACCCATCATTCAGCGCTACATGTCGAAAATCTCCGGCCCGTTGCTCGACCGTATCGACATTCATATCGACGTGCCGGCGGTGAACTACAAAGAAATCCGCTCGAAATCCGAACCGGAGAACTCAGCCGCCGTCCGTGAGCGCGTGGTGCGGGCGAGGGAAACCCAGCTGCGAAGATTCTCTGTCACCCCTCGCGACAAGATCTACAGCAACGCCCAAATGGCGCCCCGCCATATCCGCATCTTCTGTGAACTCTCAGCTGACTGCGAGCGCCTGCTAGAGCGCGCCATGTTGCAGCAAAGCCTTACTGCCCGTGCCCATGACCGCATCCTGAAGGTCGCCCGCACCATCGCCGACCTCGAAGGCGCCACCGGCCTCGAACCCAAACACATCGCCGAAGCGATTCAGTACAGAACGCTGGATCGAACGTTCTGGGCCTAGCCAGATCTATGTAGGCGCGGGCGTCCTCGCCCGTGCGGCTGCGTCCAATACCTCTCAGGGAATCGATCCGCTTCCCAAAACGGTCCCACTAACCCCGCTTTGCTTTTCTCTCGCCATCTGCCAAACTGACCCATACGCAATGGGGCGCATCCACATTCTTTCCGAAGCCGTAGCCAACAAGATCGCCGCCGGCGAGGTCGTGGAGCGTCCTGCCTCGGTGGTCAAGGAACTGCTGGAGAATGCGCTGGACGCCGGTTCCACTCGCATCAAGATTCAAGTCGAAGCCGGTGGCAAGAAGCTGATCCAAATCACCGACAACGGTTGCGGCATGGTCCGCGACGATGCTCTGCTCGCCTTCGAACGCCACGCCACCTCGAAGATCAAAGACGCCGAAGACCTGCTCAGCGTCGCAACCCTGGGTTTTCGCGGCGAGGCATTGCCCTCAATTGCCTCGGTATGCAGGCTGCGCCTGGAAACTCGCGCTGCCGACGAGGACTCGGGAACCGTCATCGAAATCAACGGGGGAAAGATTTTCAGAGTCGAGGAAGCCGGGCTGCCGGCGGGCACGTCAATCACAATCCGTGATCTCTTCTTCAATACTCCGGCGCGCAAGAAGTTTCTGAAAGCGGAATCCACCGAGCTTTCGCATATCGCATCGCTGGTCACGCACTATGCGCTGGCCCATCCCGACAAGCATTTCGAACTGCACTCTGCGACCAATGCTGTGTTGGTGGCATCTCCAGTCGCGGACCATAGCGAACGTGTATATCAGGTGTTCGGACGCGAGGTGCTGGACCAACTGATTCCGGTGGCGGCAATGCAGCCGCTAGAGCGAATCGGACTGCCCCAGCCACTACCCTGGAGAAGAACCGAAGACGACGAAAATCATGCTCCGGCAGAACCGGGCGAGTTGCGAGTACACGGCTTCGTTTCCAAGCCTGAAATCCAGAAGCTCAACCGCAATTCGATCTACATCTTCGTGAACGGCCGCCTCATCAGAGACCGCCTCATCCAGCACGCCATCACCGAGGCTTACCGCAACATCCTGCCTCCGACGGTGTATCCAGTCGTACTTCTGTTTCTGGAAATGCCCAGTGGCGAAGTGGATGTCAACGTTCATCCTTCGAAGACTGAAGTCCGCTTCCGTCAGCAGAGCGTCACCCATGATTTCGTTCGCGACTCGGTACGCGTGGCCTTGATGAAGGCCCGTCCCGTACCCCAGTTTGTCACCGAAATTAGCGCGCACCCTACAGCGCCACAGGCGTTAACGCCCGGAGCTCATCCTCCAAGCGGAGGCTCAACCGCATGGCCCGCTTCTTATGCGCCCACCGATGCGCCGGGCTTCAGCCTACAACCTCCTACCTTGCCGCCGGTGAGTGGGCGATTCGCGTTCGGCATGGATGGCCTCGCCATCGACGGCAACGCTGCGCTCTCGCTGGCTCGCGGACCACAAATCGTTCCCGAGGCCAGCAAAAACGACGGCTGCACCCCGCCGATTGCGGATGAACCCGAAGCGCTCAGCGATCTAGCTCCTGCATTGGCTTCACTCAAGCCGCTCGGCCAGATTCGCGAGTCGTTCATCCTGGCGGTGAATCACGAAGGCTTGTGGATCGTGGATCAGCACGTTGCTCACGAGCGCGTCCTGTTTGAAAAGATCTTGAAGCAACGGGCGGCGTTGAAAGTCGAAAGCCAGCGTCTGTTGATGCCGCTGGTGCTTGAGCTTACTCCCACGCAGCAAGCGGTGTTTACCGAGATTTGTGAAGAGCTCAACCTGAATGGTTTCGAGGCCGAACCCTTTGGCACGCGCAGCTTTGCGGTGAAAGTGGCTCCTGCGGGAGTCGATGCTGCCCAGGTCGAACACATGCTGCACGAGTTGCTCGACCAGTTTGCCCGGGAAGATCAGGCGCTGAATATGGAGAAAGTCCGCACCCGCGTGGCCGCTTCCATCGCCTGCCACGCGGCTATCAAGGTGAATATGCCACTCGAGCAAAACAAGATGGAGTGGTTACTCGCGGAACTGGCGAAAACCGAGTGTCCTATGTCTTGTCCACACGGCCGCCCAGTAGTTCTGCGATACTCAATGAAGGACATTCAAAAGGCGTTTAAGAGAATTTGAAAGAAGCATTCAGCAATCAGCATTCAGCATTCAGCCAAAAGGGGGCATTGCCGATCGGTGGGGGACTGAATGCTGATTGCTGAGTGCAGAGTGCTGAATGCTGAATGCTGAATGCTGATTGCTGAATGCTATGTTCGATCTCGACCAACTCCGGCGCTCCAAGTGGCATCTCGACGGGCGGCCCGTCCGCACCCTCGATGAAGCTCGCGAATTCATTGAGTCGGTCGGATTCTGTCAGATGTATCCGCTGAAGACCCCGGTGCTCGCGCCGACTTTTATCGGAGCCTGGGTTGGTTCGGACGAACGGTTGCCCACCTGGCAGCACGCCTATTCCGATCCACGCGCGCAGCAAGCTACCGAGTTGATGGTGCGTCTTCTGCGCGAGCGTGCCGCCTACGAAGCCAATCTGTTCGATGACAACAGCGGATTGCTGGTCGCGGCTTCAGTTTTCCCCTATTTCTATGCGCTGGTCGGGGATCGCAACCCGAAACAAACTCTCCTGGCAGGAGCGCGCTCCGAATATTCACAACTGGTTTGCGACGCATTCGAGATCATTCGCCGCGATGGTCCTATCTCAAAGCATAAATTGCTCGAAGCTGTGGGAGGTGGTACCTCCGCCCCGGCGCTCGACAAATCGCTGGCCGAACTCTGGTCGCGGCTGCGCATCACGCGAGTGGACTACAAGCCGGGAGAAGGCGCCGTCTGGGATGTTCTCTACCGCTGGTCGCCGGACGCCGTACGCGAAGGCATCTCTCTTTCTGTGGCGGAAGCGCTTTCTGCGTTGATTTCGAAATACCTCGATTGCGTGGTCGCGGCCGATCAGCAGGAACTGGAAGCCTTTTTCGGTAATTTCGTTCCCCGTTCGCGGATCAAGGAAGCCATAAACACTCTACTGGCCGCCCGTGAGTTGAGTTTTGTGCACGTGGGAAATCGGTCCCTCATCCAGATTACTCCGGAGAAGGCGCCAACCGTTGTGCCGCTCGTCCGCCATCCCGAACCTGCAAAGCGTCAGGCTCCTGTCAGGCGCAGGCTCGTCGAGCGGAAACATTAGGATTCCTCGCGTCGCTGCTTCGGAATATCAATTCCAAGTTGCTCCGCTTTTTTGTACAGATGGCTGCGCTCCAGCCCCAGCGCTTTCGCGGTTTTCGTGATCTGATATCCCGAGCGTTTAAGTTCGGCAAGAATTGTCTCACGCTCGAAGCCTTGCACTCGCTCTGCCAGAGGCCCAGAGCCGACCACCGATGGGAGAGCAACCCCTTCAGCAGGCAGCACCAAATCAACCGTTTCCGCCGTGACTCCTGCGTCGGTAGCCAGCAGCATCAGTCGCTCCACTACATTCCGCAATTCGCGCACGTTTCCCGGCCAGGAATGCCGGGACAGCTTCTCAATCGCCTCGGGAGTAAAGGCAATTGGCTTCCAACTGTTCTGCGCGCAAACCTGCGCGGCAAAATGGGTCACCAACACTGGAATATCATCTCTGCGCTCGCGCAGCGAAGGCAGCACCAGAGGAAACACAAACACCCGATGAAAAAGGTCCTGGCGGAATTTCCCCTCGCGTACGAGTCCTTCCAGATTGCGATGGGTAGCGACTAACACGCGCACGTCAACCCCAATCGGCTTGTCACCACCCACTCGCTCAATTTCGCCTTCTTCCAGTACCCGCAATAGCTTTGCTTGCATCGCAAGCGGCATGTCGCCGATTTCATCAAGAAAGATTGTTCCGTGCTCTGCCTGCTCGAACTTTCCAATATGACGACCGGCAGCGCCGGTAAATGAGCCTTTTTCGTGACCGAACAGCTCGGACTCGATCAGCTCCGCGGGCACTGCGGCACAGTTCAGCGTAACGAATGGCTCTTTGGCCCGCGGACTATGTTCGTGTAATGTGCGGGCAACCAACTCTTTTCCAGTCCCAGTTTCTCCCAGGATGCAAACCCGAGTTTCGCTGGCCGCCACTCGTTCCACTTGGGCCATGAGCTTGCGCATCAACTCGCCGGACCACACCATCTCGTGTTTCACCAGCCGTTGTCGCAACTGCCGGTTCTCGGCTTCCAGTTGCTTTAGCTTGAGGACGTTCTCGACCGTGAGCAGCAGCCGGTCCGTGGAGATGGGCTTCTCCAGGAAATCGAATGCTCCCAGCCGTGTGGCTCGCACTGCCATTTCGATGTGCGCCTGCCCCGACATCATGACCACCGGAGTGTCGTTTCCTTGAGCGCGCAGATTTTCCAAGAAGAAAAGCCCGTCTTTACCCGGCATCACTACATCACAGAAGATCAAATCAAACGGTTGTGCCTTCGCAAGCTCCAGCGCTCTGGCCGCATTGTCACACACCGAAGCGTCGTGACCGGCCAGGCGGAACGCTCGTGCGAGCGACGCCAGAGTGTTAGCCTCGTCATCGACAATCAACAGGTTGGCTTGCTGCGCCACGAATCTCTCCTCAGGATGTTGCGCTGGCAGCTTGATCCGCCGCCAGTTTGTCTACATTCCCAGGCAACTCAATCACGAAAGTGGTTCCGCGCCCGGCATCACTGCGTACACTGATTCGGCCTCCGTGATCGCTGACGATCGACTGCACAATCGCCAGCCCAAGCCCAGTGCCATGCGCCTTGATGGTGTAATAGGGCGTGAACAGCCGATCACACTCCTCAGGCGTGAGACCGGCTCCGGTGTCAGCCACTTCGAGGACAGTCCACTCGCCCTCTCGTCGGGTGCGTAGTGTCAATCTGCCACCCTGCGCCATGGCGTCCATCGCGTTCAGTACTAGATTCGAAACCGCTCGATGCAAGAGCTCGGGGTCGGCGGCGATTGTCGGCATGTCGCCCGCGAGTTCCAGTCTACATTCAATCGCAGCACGTTCCGGGGCGCGTAGCTGCGCCTGAAACAGGCGGGAGACGCTCTCCACCACTTCATTCAACTGGACCCGCTGAAACTGTGGTTGCGGCATTCTGGAAAACTCGCTGAACCGCGAGACGATCGTCTTCAGGTTTGCGATCTCGGCCAGCAGTGTGGACGCACTCTCCGGGAAAATCTCCTCGAACTGCTCCCGGCTCTGCTCTCTCGCCCGCAACAAATTCTCGACCGTGAGCTGAAGCGGAAAAAGAGGGTTCTTCAGCTCGTGCGCCAAACGGCGAGCCAGCTCACGCCATGCCGCCACGCGCTCGGACTGTACCAACTGCTCTTTCTGTTGCAAGAGTTCATCAGTCATGCGATTGAAAGACTCAGCCAATTCTCCCAGTTCGTCCTCCGAAGTGACCGCGACCTGAGTGTGCCAGTCGCCTGCCGCAACCTGACGCGCGGCCTGCGCAAGCTGTTCAACCGGACGCGTAACCCGCGCTGCCGCCCAGCCGCTCAGCAGAATCGCAAGCACCACGCCCACTGCACTGCCCAGCCATGCAGCCGTGCGGATCTGTTGGCGAACTTCGACATAAGGGCGCCGCGAATCCGCCACCAATAGGGCGCCTAGAAGTTGGTGATCCAGGCCAGTGAGCGGAATCGCGTTCACGATTTCATCGTCGGACGCATTCACAGACCAATGCACGAGCGCGCTAACATCTTGCATATGCTGCTGAACTTCCCGGATGAGTGGGACCACAGGATCGGCTGATTGCACCGGCCCGGAACTATCGATTAGAAGTTTGGGAGAGAATTCACTTTCCAGGTTCTGATACAGCATGGCTCGCATGCCCAGCGGAGGTTCGAGACGAGCGAGAAAATTCCGGTCCAGCCGTCGCCCTCCGACAACAAAAAGCGGTTTGTCCCCGACCTGCACTTCGCGGATCGCAAATACTCCCAGAGCCGCGCCATCGGGTAGCTCTTCCCGCTTGAGGAACGCTTCTTTGGGGACGGAACTGGGCACAGGATCCTTATAGCCAAATTTCGCCGGCCACTGTGCCGAGGAAAGAATCGTTCCCTGGCCATCCACAAACTCCAGAAAATCCAGTTGTTGATTCTCTGCGACTGCCTTGGCCTCATTCAAATAACTGCCATAATCCGGAGCATCATTGCCCAGCGCGAGCCCTATGCGCGATGCGGCGTCTCCTGTGGCAACCGTGCCCACCCGTCGCGCCACTTCCTCGCCCTGGCGGGCGAAGTCACGGCGGAATTGCTCGACTAAGGCAACCGTGCGCTCTTCATTATTGTGTTCAAACGAACGCCGAACCAAAGCGGATATGATCCACGCCACCGCCGCTACCGACAGAAACGCGGTCACTGCCAGTGTCACCAGTAGCTTGCGCCGAAGATTCATGGCCGTTCCACGGCCAGCCAGACCTCTGGCAGCCGCCAGTTTCCGTCGCGTGTCTGGACCCAATTCCTCACAGTCTTAGACACCGCGCAGGCCGTTCGCAGATGCAGCAGAGGAATCACACGCTGTGATTTCAAAAGCGTGTTCTCGGCAGCATATAGGTTGTCCACGCTTTCGCCATTGATCTTCACCTGCGGAACGCCGAGCGAAGCGGTGAGTTCGGTTAAAGCCACTTGCGCGTCGAGCGAAGCCAGAGGCACTCGAACCAGTCTTACATCGGGAGCCCCGGACGCAAGCTGGAGCCGAAGTCCAGCGTCACGAGCATTCAACACAATGCGTTCTGCCAATACACGCGCGATGGGATCATTGACATCGAATCCGAGGTTCCAGACATTGGTTTCCGGGACCTCAGCACGCTCTTGCTGCGCCCGGGTCAGGTTGACTTCAACCGGAAACAGAAAGCTGTATCCTGTCATCCAGTTCGGCAGTAGACTGCCCGCGGGCTCGCCTCCGTTTTGCAACACCACCGAATTCAGCAATCGTCGATCAATGCTGAGCGAAAGCGCATCACGCTCTTTCGAATCCGCGGCCGACTGGGAATCGCGATTGAACACCAGTGCCACTAATTCATCGGGAGCCGAGGTTTCAATCCGGTGGCCCTCGGTCGCTGCCCACCGCAACTGCTCGGGAGCAACTTCGACAACCTGGGCCTTGCCGAGATCGAAGGCAACCATTTGCTCGCGGAAGTTCTTGCCCATCTCAATTTCAATCGAGTCCAGAAACGGGCGTCCGCCCCAGTAGTCATCGCGGGCCGTTACCACCAGCTTTTTCCCGGGATCCCATTGCGCAATCACAAACGGCCCTGTGCCGGCAATTTTCCCGCTCTCACGCTTCAGAATGCCGTTGTGAGGCAGCGCCAGTTCCGCCGGCAGATCCGGATCAGCAGAATCTCGCTCAATGGTGACAGCATCGTCCGTCGAAAATACCTTCCATGTGGGATTCGTCGCCCGTAGCGATGTGGCAACGATCTCGGGAGTCAACGCCGTCCCATCGGGGAAAGTCACTCCCCGACGTAAAGAGAATTGCCAACGTTGGTTGCCAGATTCGGCCTGCCAGGAAATGGCTAAAGCCGGTTGCGGCCGGCCCTGATCGTCAAGTGTGACCAGCGTGTCGAAGACCAGGCGAAAGAGATTTCCGGATCCGGCCCACTCCGCTTGGTTAGGATCCATGGAGGTCGGCGCAGCATGCAGGTATACGTGCAACGTTCCACCATAGTGCGGACGCGTCGCCGCCGGGGCAATGGCGGCAACCAGCAGACTAGCGGCTGCAAGTAATCGATAGCCTCGATGCTTCATATCGGCCTGTTTCTCGATCTTGTGTGACGGCAATCACGCTGGCGCTGTCGGAATCCGTCCAAAGCGCCGTAACGCCGCCGCCGAATTCTACCGGCGCACTCGCTGCCACCGGTTCGCGGTCTGCAATCTCGAAGGCTTGTACCGTGTCACCGGCGCTGTCGTCCCGCGAGGTGGCCAGCACCTGCCAGCCCAGTCCGCACCCACTTCGCATGCTGGCAATGTCGCTGCCCCAAGCCCACCTCGTCGCTGTCTGATCGGTCATGCCATCCAGCAAATGAACTTGCCCATCAACCGCGCTGAATATCCACAGCGTGTACTGTTCTCTGGGCAACGCTGCTGCGGAATAGAACGGTGCTGTTGCAGTTTGTTTCTGGACCCCGGGCGAGAGCACCCCGGTGAAGAAGTTTCGCATAGGAGAGAAAAAAGCGTTCATCGCAGAAGGTTCTGTCGCCAGCGGCCAGGGGTCGTCGCTTTCGCGGCACTTCAGGGCCAGCGGAGCAACCGTCGTGCTCTGGCATAGCACGCCCGGCAAATACGCATCGAACAGGTGGTCCTTTCTCAGAGCCAATCGTCCCCGCAGATCGCGCGGCCATGGACGCGAGTGCGAAATAACCAACGTCTGCTGCGCCAGCCAACGCCCGTTCTGCACTGCGTATAGCGCAATCCTTTCCGGCGCCAGAACAATCATGATCTGTGGGCTGCTGGTTGGCAGGGCAACATCCAGAATACGGTCTTCGCTTGTCCACAGCAGAGCCTTGTGAATGGTCAGCGGTGCGGTCGATCGGTCCTCCAAGGCAGGTGGAGTGCGAGGCGTGGTCACCATCACAACCGACGGCTCGTTGTTGCCTACGTGAATTTCTGCGATCCAAACATAGCTTTGCAGGTTTTCCGACAGAGACACTTCCACCGTAGCCGCGGCTTGATCGGCAGCGGCAACGTGAACCCCGAAAGCCGCCAACTCCGCGACCAATCCGCGGCGAATCTCATCCACCTCTGACTGGCCTAAGGACGACCGGTTGGTGACCTCAACTGCGACCGCGCCCGGCCCGGTCGCGGCTGCCATCCTGCGAGCAAACTCCGCCTCGGGAGCGCGCCAGTCGGCGGCGGAAACTATTGTCGCGGCAACCATCAACAGCAAGCCGCACAAACCCCGAAAAAAGTATGCGCGCAGCAGGGGCATCTCCTGAATGCGCGCATTATAAACCGGCTTGGGATGGCGTTCTGACATGTGTCCCGGTACTGATTAGAGTCAGGGACCGCTTATTTTGGCTGCTGATCTTCCGGCTCTTCGGCCTGCGTTGCATGATTACTCACGTTCATGCTGCGCAGCACGTCATTGGCGAAGAAAAACTTTCCATCCGCCGGCACCATCATAATTTGCAACTTGTCCGACAACCGCTCCGCAACAATCTTATTGATCAGCAGCGGATTCTGTTTCAAAATCGCGCCTTCACCCCGCATGCGTTCCGCATCCGCCACTGCCGTAACCCGAATGCGATCCGCTTCCGCCTCCGCCAGCAGCTTGCGCCGCTCCATTTCTGCTTTGCTGTCGATCACCTTTGCCTCAGCCTGGGCCTCCGCGTTCTTGACCGTGGTTTCCTTTCGTGCCTCGGCTTCCAGCTTCGATTGCTCAATCTGTTTCTGCTTCAGCGGAAGCGTGTACTGCATGGCGTCAGCTTCGCCTTTAGCCTGCAGTACCCGCACCTGAGCTTCTCCCTCCGCCTGCTTCACTTGCTGGGCTTTCGTCGCTTCGGCTTGCAGTTCAGCGATCCGCACTTGCTTTTCCTGCAGCTCAGTCTCGACCCCCATACGGTCATTTTCCTGTTCCTTGAGCAGCAAGCTCTCCAGGCCCTGGGAATATTCCGGCGGCAGTTGGATATCGCGCAGCATTACTTCCTTCACCACGATTCCATCGGTTGCAAGCTTCTGTGTGATGACATCAGCTGCGCGTTTGCGAACTTCCTCCCGCTTGGCGGCGAACACATCTCGGACCGTGTAGTTGGGCGCCAGCTCCCGCCACGCGCTCGCAACTACCGCGGGCACAATTTCCCTTTCCACCGGCTGTGGCAGGTTGGCCTGAATGTAATCCAGATGCTTGGGATCAAGCCGGTACCGCACCGTGATGGCGAGGCCGAGCGTGAGCCCTTCCTTGGCCTGCACATTCAGCGGCTCCGGCTTCTTGCCGGCAGCCGCCGCTTCCACGGAGCCAGTGGTAAATAGCTGATCGCGAGTATCGAACAGCGCCACACTCTCCGCCAGCGGCGTAATAAAATGCGCTCCCGGATACAGAGTTCCCGCCAGCGTGCCGCTGGTCTGGCTCACCCGAACGCCGGCCATGCCGCTGGGAACCACGATAATGCCCAGCGCCAGCAAGATTGGTCCCCATGCCAGCAATGCCAGCCCCAGCGCACCCCGCCAGCGGACATGAGGAGCCGCCGCCAGAGGCTCAGTTCCACCCTCAGCCGCTCGCAGCCGATAACGGAACCCGAGCCATAAATCATAGGTAAGAACTCCTGCGGCCGTCGCCATCATCGCGATGCCGCCCCAAGTGAGCAAATATTTCAGGAACAACATAGGGTCTCCTCAACGGGCCTGGCGCGGGCGTTCAACTCGCACCGTTTGCGGGACAAAGAGCATGCTCAGCACCTTGCCGAAGATGAACTCCTCTACCAAGATCGCGAACCCCAGCGAGAACGCCATTCCGGCTATGACGCTGATTGCTGTCATGAGAAATTGCATCTGCATGCTCCTTTGCGCTTGCCTCCAATTCAGTGGCACGCCAAAGACCGGAGCCTAAGTAGTTGACTGGTAGGGAGTTCGCAAGCGCAAGCCGGGGAAAGAGCGTGTGGGATCAAACACACCGTGGCCAGCTGACCACAGGAAGAACCGTAGCAAATAGGCCACAAGTACTGCGGGTCGCCAACCAACGGCGAGGCGGGGACAGGTCTAATTCGTTGGCTCGTCGCTACGGCCAGCGCTTGGCGGTGTCTTCCCATCCCACCGCGCGCGTCGCTGGCTGGGGATTGGTGTTGACCGCGGGTTGCGTCATACGGATGGGTTGTTGCTGCGTTGTGATGGCCGGTTTATTGTTCGTGGCCTCAGCCAGCATTTCTTTGTCTTCGGACAGCAGCGGCGCCGCTACTCGAAGCGCTTCGACTTCTTTTTCAAGTCTCGCCAGCTCCAGTTCCTTCTGGCGAAGAACCTCATAAACATTTTTCATACGTAAGCACCTTTTGCCAACGTGTTCTGAGGATATTGGCCGCACTTTAACAGGTATCGCAGGATTGTCAAGGCCCGAAGATATTCGGTAGTGGGTCAGTTTGAATCGGGTGTGTTTTCCCCGTTTCGTTGGGTGAGAAGGCGTTCTTCTTTGTTGATCAGCAGATCGTTGATTTCCCGGATGAGAACCAACAGTTTCTTGGGGTCTTGTTCGATGGCAGCTTGCTCGCAGAGTTCTTCCCAGCGTTCCTTGGTCTTTCCTTGCATGGCGGGAAAGTTCTAGCGACAGTCATCAATGGCCGTCTGCACGGTAGCGTACATTGAAATCATTTCTTCGTATCACTTGGGCAACTAGATTGCCAATCCCATAGCTGCAGATTCAAACTGACCCACTACCGAGATTCCTGCCTTCGTGACCACGACCCTGCTGCCGACCCAGGTCAATGCTGAACCGAAAACGGTGTAACATTGGCGCGCCATGGAACCATCAGTTCGTCCCGGCAGCGCCACTTCACGATGGAAGAGAATCCTGCTCGTGCTCGCTATCGTCCTGTGTCTGCTGTTCGCAGCCGGCCGAATCATCGCTCGCTATCTAATGAATACTCTTGCGCTCACTACCGGCCCCAATGGGCTCGACACTCCCGCGAGCCAGGGGCTGCCCTTCGAGCGCCCCGCGATTCCCAGCAGTTCGCGCCACCTCGATAGCTATATCGTGACCGCTGCAAGCGGCTGCGTCGATCCTCCCGTCATGCTGATCTATCACGGAGTCGGCGAAACCATCTCAGAATGGGTCAAGGCGCAACGCTTTCTCTATGACCACTGTGTTTCTTCCGTAGTCTACGACCCCACTGGAAGTGGCAATAGTTCGCGTCCAGCCCGATTTGAATACGAAGCCGAAGATTCCATTGCCGCCTATGACTTCACCACCCATCACTTTCCCGGCAGGCGTCTTTATCTCCTCGGCCACTCCATGGGCAATGGGCCCATGTTGGAAACCGTACCGCACCTGTCTCCTCAACCCGCGGGGGTCATCGTGGCCAGCGCCTTCGCCTCACTTCGATCCCTCACCCACACCACAAGGAATCCTTTTTACAGGGTTCTGGCCTACACCATTCCGGATTGGTGGAACAACGTGAAAGCGGTTGCCGTCATTCACGTTCCTATCCTGATCGTTCATAGCGATGTCGACCGGGTCAACCCGGCCGAGGGTGGCCTGCGAATCTTTGCCGCTGCCAAACAGCCCAAAACCCTGGCGCTTCTCCACGGATACAACCACAACGCGCTTTATCAGGCACCCACCGAAGAGTGGTGGTCCGCGGCGCTCGCCTTCGTCCGTGCCTTGTCGCCTCCCCCATCGTCAGCCATTCCCGAACCCTGACTCCGGCCTTGCAACTCGTCCCATCCAATTCAACCTTGCCAATTAACCTTTTCCGAATCTTGGCGTCTAAGTTATCAATAGGTTGGGACACGCGCCCGACGCCTATTTCGTCCCGGAAGTGGACAAGGAATGTGCGGTTTTGCACACCGAAATTGTCTTGGGAACGATCTGGCTCTGGTTTGCGTACCCCCGAACACGGGGTTGTGTGCGACAGCCAAAAACGGCCGCTCGCACACTAAGGTGCAGTCTGGAGGCAGTTATGCAGGACGGCAAGAATGGCAGTAACGGAGCAAATGGTGCCAGTCTAATGAACGGAGATTCCCACGTTCAGGAAGTGGTCAAGACTGCGCATGAAGAATTACGTCAGCTCATGAAACAACGTGCCGACATCATGAAACGCATCGGTACTCTGAAGCAGACCCTCGCTGGATTGGCAAACTTGTTTGGAGACGAAATCCTGGGCGAAGACCTGCTCGAGCTGGTCGACCGCAAAACCGGAGGTCGTCAACCAGGGTTCACCAAAGCCTGTCGCATGGTGTTGATGGAAGCTGGGCGTGCCCTCAGTGTGCGCGAAGTCTGCCAGCAGATTCAAGACCGTATGCCGGCGGTACTGTTGCGTCACAAAGATCCGCTTGCCTCCGTTACCACGGTCCTCAACCGGCTGATCGATTACGGAGAGGCGCAGAGTGAAGTTCGGGAAAACGGACGACGGGCCTGGCAGTGGGTGTCGGAACCCACCCCCAGCAGCTTCGGATCGGTGCCCGTCCAGGCACACTCCATTTCTGAATTGTAAGTTTGGCTTGAATGCTGATCTCGGTTGAGAATCTGACGTGGCACCGCAGAGTTTTCCCCCGCCGGAGCAAGACGGATATCAGAGGTTTTGCAGGAGCTCGTCGAAGTTCCGTTGTCCCATCTCGAGAAAAAGAAAACTCGCAGCGGTCTTCAACCGGTCGTAGCTTTCCAACCCGAAAATGCCACCCACCTCACGCAACTCGTAGAGGCTGGGCGCGGGAAGCACTTGCCAGGAATCCAGCCGGATCAACAACCACAAACGCAGCTTGATCGTAGTCAGCAAAGAGTAAAGACGCACTTCCACCGCTAGCTGCTGCAGGTCGCGAGCCAGCCGAGCTGCCTGTTCATCGCCGCTTTCCGCCTCGCGGTTGGCCCAGTCGATCAAAACCGCTGCGTTATGTGCCATGCGCTGTACGAAAGCTACATAAAGATGAATGCGCTTGCGCTGCATTCTGCGGAAGTCCTTACGGCTGAGGTCGCAGCGCAAGTGGGCTTCGATATTGGCATCGAGCAGACTCTCGGCCTTTTCCAAATCCACGGGGAGCAGGAAGTCGACCACATCTTCAGCCGTGCGATCGGGGAAATGAAACCAAATCCAGGCTGCGATCACCGCGCAGCTTATGAAGCCTGCGGTAATCATCATGTTCCACAAAATTGTAACTATCATGGTCGCCGTACCCTCCGTACAATTTCTTTATAGCGGCCCAGTTCGTGCGCCGAGACAGGAGGCTGCTCGGCGCGGGGAGGTTCTGTCTTAACCGGAACGACAAAATACCAGAGCCAAATCAAGACTGCAACACTGTACGTGATAACCGACACCAATCCCCACAAGAATTTGAATTTTGTTCCGAATTCGTAAAACTTGGTGGTGGTGAATAGGGCCACGGTCGCAAACAACCCGTAACCCGCACAAATGCCGAAGGCTTGCTGCCGCCAGCGCAATCCAAAAAGCAGGACCATGGTCACCAAAAGTGCAAACATGGCCACTTGCAGCAGCCTCACTCCAAGTTCAGCTCCTATAATCCAGGCAACCACTCCGCCCTGAAGCCCCTCGGGTACGGAAAGATTCCGCCAGATAGTCAACCCCAGGCACAAAAGCACAGTGAGAGGAAATATGGGAGGGAACCACCACAAGCGATTGAAGTTCCGGAAAACGTTGCGAAAGACCTCATACATCACCGCGATCCCCAACAGGGCATACGCAGCTTCGGTAGTCCAGTAAACCCTCAAATAGATGGAGTGGTGATTCTGAACCAGGAACCGGCTGATGCCTGCGGCGACGGCAAATACCGTGTAAGCAAAAAACCACGGAAAGATCCGAAAGCTTTGCTTGCGGACCAGCACGCACAACAACACCGCCTGCAGCGGCAGCTCTCCCCACCACAGGACGAAATTCAGCAAAGTCATGGCCTGTGAGCAGCTTAAACCAGCCGCTCACAAGCCACCAAGATACTTTCTTTGGGGTAACCAGCCGTTCCACTACAGCAAATGAATCAGTGAAAAGAACATCGACCACGCCACTGGCGCCGTCACATGAACGGGCGGCGGTCCTGGGCCTTCGGGCGGTGGTCCCGGGCCTTCACCCAGGGCAGGGATTGCGCAGGTGGCCAGCGAGAGTACCGCTGCCAGCGTAATTGCTTGTATCGTGCGTTTCATATTGCTCTCCTTTTGTCAGTTTGGCCTTCCCCGGAGTGCAACTCCGACTGGGGGAGTCCTTATTGGCACAAAAGGATAGCGCGTTGGAGGGATTTACGGCGGGGAATCACAAATTTGTTTCGCAGGGGGGAATTTGCGTACTCCGGGCCAGCCTCGGCGAAGCCTGCAAGGTACCTGCCAAAATTATGCCAATGGAGCTGGGGCAACAACATTTAAAATCTCGCTAAGATATTGTTGTCAAGCCACTTACTAACCACCGTGGCAGTTCAAGCCCCGTTACTCAGGAGGCAAAAGCATACCTTTTTCCAGGTGCCGGGTGACGTGGGCATAGGACGCTGCATGGGGATCGTGGGTCACCATCACAACCGTCTTGTGGAAATCTTCGTTCAATCGCTTCAAGATTTCGAGTATCTCCGTGGCCGAATGACTGTCAAGGTCGCCGGTCGGTTCATCCGCCAGCAGCAGAGTTGGGTCGCTCACAATCGCGCGCGCGATCGCAACTCTTTGCTCTTGTCCGCCCGAGAGTTGTTTCGGAAGGTGATGAACTCGCTCCTCCAGACCCACCAGCTTCAGCGCCGTCATCACGTGATCGCGGCGCTGCTGCGAGTTCAGTTTGGTGAGTAGAAGCGGCAACTCAACGTTCTCGAACGCGGTGAGTACGGGAATCAGATTAAAAGTCTGGAACACATAGCCAATATGCTCGTTGCGCCAGCGCGCTGCCTGCCCGTCGTTGAAGCGGAATACGTTTTCGCCCAACACCAACAACTCACCGGATGTCGGACGGTCGATGGCCGCAATCATGTTCAGCAACGTCGTCTTGCCTGAGCCGGAGGGGCCCATGAGCGCCATAAATTCTCCGCCGCCGATCTCGATGGAAACATCGTCTAGCGCCCTCACCTCAAACGCATCCCGTTTGAAAATCTTGCTGACATTACGAACCTGGACTACTTTCGTTTGCGTCGCGGTATTGGTCATTGTCGCTTGCTCATGACTGTCCCTTAATCTTGATTTTGTCGCCATCCTTCAAATTCGCTGGAGCGTTAGTGATGACGCTTTCGCCGCCTACCAACCCCTGCACCAGAAAGCCGCCGCTGCGCTGAGAAATGACTTGAACTTCGCGCCGGAGCGCCTTCCCGTTGAACGCCAGTAGAACCATCTTCTTGCCATCGCGGTCGCGGATTGCTCCGGTGGGCACCAGCACCCCCGATGACTGCGTTCCAACCGTCTTCTTCGTGTCATCCGCCAGAAACTTCACCGTCGCATTCATCTCCGGACGCAAATACTGGTCAGGATTGAGAATCTGTACCTTGACCTGCACCGTTGCCTTCTGACGATTGGCCTCGGGAGAAATCTCGTGGATCTCGCCATCGTACTTGCGATCGGGGTAGGCGTCGACCGATAGCACGGCCTTTTGCTTGGCTGACAACTTGGCGAAATCGTCCTGCGCGATATCAAGCTCCACCTGAAGGTCGTTGAGATCCGCGAGCGCGACCACCTGGCCTTGAGGCCCGCCTTCAGCCCCGCTCGCGAATTGCGCCGTTACCAATTCACCCTTCTCTGCGGTGCGTTCCAGAATCGTTCCCGTTACTGGCGCGCGGATCAACGTCGCATCCAGCATTGACTTCGCATAAGCTGCCTGCCCTTCGGCCTGCAGCAATGCTCCCTTGGCCCGGCTGATTTCCTCCTGCCGTGGGCCAATCTTCATCAACTCGAAACTTTTCTGGAGCGAATTCACCCGCTGCTGATCGGAATCGAACTTGGCGGTCGCGTCGTCAAACACCTGTTTGGATAAGACTCCCTGCGCCCACAACTCGCGATTACGGTCGAGCGTAATCTTGTCATTTACCAAAGTGGCTCGGGCCTCGTCGAGGTTGTGTTGCGCTTGCGCAATCTCCTCCGTCCGTGAGCCATTATGCAGTTCTTGCAGATAAGCGCGCGCGCTGTCGGCCGCGCCTTCGGCTTGCTGATACTGGGCGCGGAATTCATCATCTTCCAGCCGCACCAGTACCTGGCCCTCTTTCACGTGATCGCCTTTTTCCACCCCGATCCAGGCCACGCGCCCGGTCACCTTCGAGTTCACATTGATCTTGTGGTGAGCCACAATGTAGCCGCTGGCGGTGAGCACCGAACCGCCCACATCGCCGCTGTTCTCCGCCGCCGCACGAACTACTTCCACCTCGGGAGCATCCGGCGACAACAGCCGATACGTGAACGTGCCCAGACTCAGCACGGCCACCAGCGCGATCCCAATAATGATGTAGCGGCGTGCCCAGCCGGAAGGCTCTCCCGTCGGCGCCGCCGATCGGTCGATGCGCAAACCCTGCAAGTCCGCGTGTTTGGTATCCAATGGCATAGATATAAGAATCGCCGTTCTTACCTTTGTGAACCTTAGTGTCCTTTGTGGTTATCGCTCTTCAACTACCCGGAGCAACCACTACTCCCGTAGGCCCAGACCCCCTCGTCGGGCAGGCGAACGTTATTAATCCCTCAACGCAACCAGAATCTCTCGCCGCGCCGCATGCCAAGCCGGAGCAATCCCGCCAAACAATCCCATGACGATCGCAAACACCACCGCCGAAATTACCACCTCAGGTGTCATCCGCAAACTGAACACAGCTTCGCTAAATGTCACCGGATTATTCGTCCCCGTCGTCATTCCATTGAATGGCAGCATTAAAACAATGCCCACCGCCGCCCCCAGCATCGACAACAGCACCGATTCGAAGACAAACGAAGTCAGAATGCTGGACCGCGAGAAACCAATCACTCGCAAGGTCGCAATCTCACGCGACCGATAAGCCACCGCCGCATACATCGTATTCATCGCCGCAAAGCAAGAACCAATCGCCATAATGATCGCTACCAGCGTGCCCACAAACTTGATCGGACTGCCACTGCTGGTCTGTTTCGCCCAATACTCGGTCTCGAGCATTCCGTTCAGCTTCAGCCGCTGATCATCGCTGACCCGGTTCTTCAGCGCATCCGCGGAAACCGGATCCGTCGCCCGAATCAGCGCCGAGTTATACGTCGGCCGGTCGAAGTCCGACGACAACTGATTGATGTCTCCCCAGATTTCCGAATCATGTGCCGAGCCGCCGGTATCGAAAATGCCCACCACGTTCCACGGGCCTTTGCCAATCCACATGCTGTCGCCAATGTTCGCCTGCGCAAACCGGCTGTGAATCGACTTGCTCACCACAATCTCGCGCTGCCCCGGCGTGAACCATCGTCCCGCCACCAGCTTTACCTCCGGACGCATCGCAATCCCGGTAGGCGTCAGAAATCGCACCGTAACATTGGTCTCTCCCGTGCCGTCGTTTCTCGGAAGCACGACCACCAGCAAATCTTCGCCCGAAACCAGCGGCTGTCCTTGCGCGTCGCGGGCAACTCCCGGCAGCTCTTTCATAATCGGAAGCGAATCTCGATCCACGCCGCCCGCCGATAACTCCGCAGTCGCTCCCTTGCGCAGTACCAGTACATTCAGTGGATCGCCGCTGCCCTTGAAAGCCGCATTCAGTCCCGCCAGCAACGCCATAATAAAGATCGCCGTGGTGACCGTCAGCGCAATCCCCAGGGAGGTCATCACCGTGGCACTCTTACGCAGCGTCAGGTTCCGAATGTTGTATTGGATGGGCACTGCCATAATTTTCTCCGCCTAACTCCGCTCTAACCAATATGCCGCAAACCATCCACAATGTTCCCGCGTGAAGCGTTATAAGCCGGTACGAACGAACTGAGCGCGCCCACTGTCGCTCCCACCAGTACCGCCACCACCACCGTCGCCACATTCGGCTTCACTCCGCCCATCATCAGCCCAATCCCCGGCGCATGCGACATCAGGAAAATAATTCCCGAAGCTCCTACCGCTCCCAGCAACCCGCCCAGCGCAGCCAGCGTCACCGCTTCACTCATAAACAGTCCCAGCACCGTGCCGCGAGTAAAGCCCAGCGTCTTCAGCAATGCGACCTCGCGCGTCCGCTCGCGGATCGACATCGCCATAGTGTTCGCCGAAACCAGCAGCGTCGCAAACACCACTGCTGCGCAGATGCTCAAAATGAATGCCTTCACATTGCCCAGCATGGCAATCCAGTCGAGGTTAAAAGCCTTCTCGCTCTCCGACTTGGTCGGCCGGTCGGTATTCCGGAAGACCGCGTCAATGTCCTTCGCCACCTGCGGCACTGCCTGTCGGAGAATCCGCCAGCACCCCAAAGAACCCGACCGAACCTTTGATTCGCGCATAGCCTTCGTCCATGTATGTGTTGTTGAAATACAGAGTTTGCGTGTCCTGGGGCGCGGTATAAATCCCCCGCAGCGTGAGCTCCAGATTCAACGGGAAGATGGTGCCTTTGATGGGAATGCGGTCGCCAATCTTCCAGCCATGCTTCGCTGCCAGCTCGGCGTCCGCCACACACCCAGCGCGGTCCTTCTGCCACGCCTCCAACTGGTCGGGAGGAATGTGGAAGTCGGTCATCACCAGAAACAGTTCCTTCGGATCAGTCCCGAACTGCGCGAAGAAGTTCTCCGGCTTGTCATCTTTATATTGCCCGCCAAACCAGCTTTCGTTGACCACCTGCTTCACTCCCGGTATCGACCGGATTCTCTCGCGGTCGGAGATGGGCAGGAACTGGGCGAGCGAAACCTTGTGGCGCACAATCAACCGCTGCGCCGACTCCGCGCTGCCATCGGACAAATAAAATGCCCGCCAAATGGTCATCATTACTGTCAGCAGCAATAGGGAAAAGCCGATGCTCAGCAGCGTCAGAATGCTGCGGCGCTTGTTGCGAAAGGCATTCTTTCTGACAAAACTGACCAGGGTCATGATTGAACTCCCGAACCTCTAAAAAGTGACACCTACAGGAAAGAGAACCGTCCAACGCCCCGCTACGGGACTCACAATTCTCTCCAGCATAGCCGATGCCCCTGAACCCGGACAACGGTCTTTAACAACCTTTTACAATCCGAATCATCGCTCCCAACCATTCCCCCCGCCAGTGGAGATCGTCACCGCACCGCAGTGACAAATGTCACCCAGCGAGTCTTCTATCTATAACGAGTGGAAGGGAAAAAGGTTACGCGGGGACCTGGCGGAACATTCGCCACTACACTTATTGACTGGGTTGTGACATCGGTATCATGGAAAAATTTCCCGACGTGACGGTTGCTTCCTTGCTGCAGTCCAATCCGGTTCCTGTCAGTGTCCAGGAGCCCCCGATGGCGTTTCTCACGAAGGTTCCCTGAAGCGCAAGAGTGTTCATGCCATTGGTGTTTGAAGGGCCTGACTGGATTGTCAGGTCGAACGTGCCACTCGTAACCCCGTGCGTCGTATCAGTCAGGTTGAACACGCCCGTCGCGGTCGTTCCCGTGGCAAAGCACGTTGACGGAGTTACCAAACTAAAATTCGTTACGCTGACTGTGCTGCCGCTCTGGGCTAGCGTCGCCGTGAAGCCAAACGCCGTCGTGTTGTCCGGATTAAGCAGACCCCCCTCCCAGTTTCCCTTGAGCGGGTCGTCGTTGGTGGCGGAACTTAACCCACAGCCGAGCAACACCAGTGCCATGAAAAGGATCATTGCAGTGCCGAGATGCTTCATAAAGTTGTCCCTTTTGCCAGAACCGGCAGCAGCCGGAAGGCTAGAGCGGCTGACCCCGCCTGTCAAATGAATATTCGGTAAAAAGCGACAGTCTGGGGAGCTCTCAACTGGCACGGGATCGTCTCAAGTGGCCTGATTTGGGGTACGTGAGGTAACGCTACTTCTTGTTGACGTCCTGGATCAGAACCAGGTCTGATGGCGTATCGCCGCGCACGAGCGCCAGACGTTTTCCATCGGACGACCACTGGTAGGAGTAAATCCGCAGCGACGTGTAATCCGTGATCTGGTGTCCGGCTCCGCCATCCAGCGGTTGCAGCCAGAGATTGTCCACGCCCTTGTCGCGGATGGGATAGATGATTCCTTTGCCGTCAGGGCTGAACTGCATGTTGCCATTGTGCCGCGAATCATATTCGAATGTGCGGGTGATCTGATCCGACGTGAGCGAAATGAGTGAAATGTTCGGCTTCTGTGCTTTGAAGTCGTAGGTACCGAGGACGGCGGTATTCCCATCGCGCGCGATTGCAAAACCAGCCTGGACTTCGACAGGCTCCTTAACATTTTTTAAAACTGCCTCGGGTTTGCCGCCGGGAGGAACTTTCATGAAGACGCGATTGCCGAAGTCGATATAGAAAACAGTTTTTCCATCGGGAGAGCAGACTGGGAACTCATCGTTCTTGCCATCGCTGACCTGGGTCAGACCGGTGCCGTCAGGGTTGCTGCGCCAGATGTTGATGATCATCGTCTTGGCTACTGCGCGCGTAAACACCACGCTTCTGTCACCGCAATCACGTGGCTGAAGAGCGCCCGCATCGGCTCCGGGAGCCAGTTCGGATTTGACTCCGCCGTCGGTATCGATGACGCGTACAGCGCCCGATTGCTCGGTCAGGAGCTTGCCGTCGTTCGTCCAGGAAACAAAGGTGATGGGATCGCCCGAACTTATCTGTTTCAGGTCGGAGTAGTCGGGCTTTTCGCCGGCGCTCACATACAGGTCGCGAATGGACTGGCGCATGACGCTGGCGATGGTCTTGCCATCAGATGAGACACTCAACGCGCTGTAGTCGTTGGCGTCAGCGGTGACAGGCTGCAACGTGCCGTCAGACGAGTTGATCAGCCCAATCTGATCGCGGCTGAAGCGCGTTTCCATGGTCGCATACGTCACTGCCAGCGACTTTCCGTCGGGCATCCACGCCACGTTGTCGATCGCTGTGGAAGGAGGAGTCGAAATGTTCTTCTGCTCTCCGGTATTCGGATCGATGGAGACAATTGCCGCTATTCTGCTGCCGTTGCTCAACTGAAAGGCAATTCCGGCGATGGATTTTCCATCTGGCGCCCACGATGTAGACATGATCGGGGCACTCATAGGCCCGCTGGCGATGCTCTTTTCGTTGCCGCCATCCGCGTTGGCGATCAGGACATGGAATTTGCCCGGTTCGGGGTCGTTAGCACGCGCAAAAACCAAACGCTGTCCATCGGGAGAAAACCCGGGATTGGTGTCAATGTCTTTGACCAGCAATTGTGGCGTTCCGCCGAGGACCGGAATGCGATAGAGATCGAACTCCTGAGAAGCAGGGCCGCTAATGGGCAGAGTATGAGAGTAGTAGATGTGGCTGCCGTCAGGCTCGAATCGCAGTGCGAGATATTGCACGTGCTGGGGCGGATTGATCTGCACATTGCTTTCGCTGGCGAGATGCCGCAGCCACAACGATTCATTGCCTTCGGCGATGAGCACGTAGGCGAGATACTGGCCATCGGGAGACATGGCGCCGATCTGCGCGTTGTGCGTGCCGCTGACTTTGGTGATCTTTATGCTCTCGAAGGGCCGATGCCGCGTGGCAAAAAAGAGGCTGTACACCCCGAAAGCAGCGGCGGCTAACAAAAGCACGACCACGGTGACGATGACTCCGACGCCGGTCTTATGCTGGCGGGCCGCGGTCGCCAGAACCGAGCCGCTTGAGGCGTACTCGAGCGATGCCCCAGGTACGCTGGGGCTTGAAGCGGGGGTTGGGCCAGACTCTTGCGCTCGTGCGCGACCGGATTCGGTATCACGTTTGAGGCGCTTCAGATCGCTTCGCAGCTCCGCGGCAGATTGATAGCGCAGGTCGCGATCCTTCTCCATCAACTTGCTGACCATGTCGTCGAGCTTCGAATGGAGTGAGGGGTTGAGGCGCAGGGGCGGGACCGGGGTTCGATTCAGGATGCCGTCGAAGATGACGGCGGATGTGTCGCCCTGAAAAGGCAGAACACCGGTCGCCATTTCGTAGAGCACGGTGCCGAAGGAGAATAGATCCGTACGGGAATCGAGCTCCTTGCCCTTCGCCTGCTCAGGAGACATGTAGGCGACGGTTCCCATTGCGGTGCCAGGGCTGGTCAGATACTCCAGTGCGGTGGCTGCGGTTGGTCCGGCGGCAAGGTCTTTTGTCTGTGCCGCGACCTTGGCTAAGCCGAAATCGAGAATTTTCGCGTGGCCGCGCTTGGTGACAAAAATGTTGGCCGGCTTAATGTCGCGGTGAACGATGCCTCCTGTGTGCGCGGCATCCAGGGCGTCGGCCACTTCGATCGCGAGCGACAGAAGAGTCTCAGTGTCCATCGCGCGACCCGCGACGTGATGCTTTAAGGTCGCTCCATCGAGGAATTCCATCACGATGAACGTTTGCCCATCCTGCTCTGCGATTTCGTGAATGGTGCAGATGTTGGGATGATTCAGAGCCGAGGCGGCCTTGGCCTCACGGCGAAACCGAGCTAGGGCCTGGGCGTCTTTGGCGACATCATCGGGTAGGAACTTCAGGGCGACGAAGCGTTCGAGATTGAGGTCTTCGGCCTTGTAAACCACGCCCATTCCGCCACCGCCGAGCTTCTCTACAATGCGATAGTGCGAGATGGTTTGGCCGATCATGGCGCGAAAGTCATGGTATGCGTGGATCCTAGGGAAGTCAATGAAAGCGAATGGGTGGTAGTGGGTCAACTTTCAAACTGACCCACTACCGAATGGGTTGATCTCTTAGTGGAAGTCAATTGGCGAAACATCGCCATAGCACTCATTGACCTGGATCGGTCTATCCCCGATGTGTGAAATCACCTGGCACTACAGCTACCCGTATTGCGACAGTTGGCGTCGAAGCTACTTATGCAACGTCTCGTACTCCGCCCTGGGCTTCGCTAAGATGTGGACATCGGAATGGTCAGAGATGGAAGGCCGATACACCCCAACAGTTCCTGGAAACGCGGGTGGTCCCGCAAGCCGTCCAGGCTCGGATCAATATGAAGATAGATAAGCCAATGGGAATGCTCTTCGTAGGATTTCTCCAAATAATCAATCGCACGCTCGTTTTCTCCCAAACCGATGTGAATTCCCGCGAAAAAGTAGGGCGCGACATACCTTTGCTTTGCTAGTTTTGTCAGATCCTCGAGTATCTGAAGGGCTTCCGTTGTCTTGCCAGCCGTGCCGAAAGTTTGCGCCAGTGCCGCCCGCATCAGAGGACTGCCTCCTGACAGTTTGACTCCCTTCTCACCCTCGGCAATGGCCATCTCGTAGCGGCCCGTTTTCCTAAGGAGAAGGCCTAGAATCCAGCACGTGACCGGATAGTTCGGCTCCAACTCGATGGTTCGGCGGAGTTGTTCGATGGCTTCGTCGTAGCGGCGGGCAAAGTAGAAGGCCCATCCCACTGCGACATTAATAATGAGCGACAACGGATCGAGATCGTGGCTCTTCTTCATTCTGGCCATAGCTTCGTCGTGGCACCCCATCGTCATCACATACTCGGCATACCAGTGGTTGGCAGTCGCATACGTGGGACACAGTTCCAGGCTGCGCTTGAATTCCGTCTGCGCCTCTTCCCACTGCCAATCGTGGAGCCACAACACGGCTGCCAGGGGCGCGTGTGCCTCGGCGAGATCCGGGTCGAGCTGCAGGGCGGCCATTGCCGCCGCTTTGCCTTTAGGAAACGCTTCCCGCGGCGGCAGATAACTGTTCCATCCCAGCAGCACATAAGAGTCGGCCACGCCAGTGTGGGCGAGGGCGTAACTCGGGTCTTTCTCGACTGCCTGCTGAAAATACTCGATCGCCTTGTAGAATCCTTCTTCCGTCCACTTGTTCCAGTGATGACGGCCTTTCAAGTAAAGCTGGTACGCTTCAGTATTCTCCGTATGGTGTCTGGTGAGTCGCTTCTTTTCTTTACGTGTCAGCTGTAGCCGCAGTTTTTCCGAAATCTCATTGGAAATTTCGTCTTGGACCACAAAGATGTCGCCCGGCTTGCGATTGTATTGCGCGCCCCATAGTTGAGTGCCCGTGGCTACATCGACCAATTCGGCTCCAATGCGCAAAGAGCCACCGCTCTGCATCACTCTTCCTGTGAGCACCGCACGCACGTTAAGCTCGCGACCAATGGCTTGCGCGTCGAGGTTACGGCCCTTATACCGAAATACCGTGCTCTGCGCCATCACTCGCAGTTTCGGTATCGTCGCCAGGATATTGATCAGGCTGCCCGTGATGCCGTCACTCAGGTATTCGTGCTCCGGGTCGCCGGCAGTATTTTCGAATGGCAAGACCGCGATCGAGTCAATGATCTTGGAGACGCGTGGCGCCCGGACACCGCCAGTGCGCACGGTGGAAGTCCGGCCTGACTCGGTGTCTCGCTTCAGTCGTCTGCAACTCAACCCGGATGTCGCTCGCGCGCTGATAACGCAGGTTTCTGTCCTTCTCCAAGGCCCGACGGATCACCTCCTGGAGCAACGCTGGGATGTTGGGGTTGATTTGTATGGGATCCACCGGATCGCGGTTGAGGATGGCTTCCGTGATGAGGGCCGAACTGGCGCCTTGAAAGGGCAACTTTCCCGTCGACATCTGATAGAGAACGACGCCGAAAGAGAACAAATCCGTGCGGCTGTCCAATTCCTTGGCCCGTGCTTGCTCCGGGGACATATAGGTCACGGTTCCAACAGTTATCCCTGGGCTGGTGAGATCTTCGTCGGACTCGATGGGGGCGCCGTCCGCGCCAAGGCCTTCAGGCTTCGAGGTAACTTTGGCAATCCCGAAATCGAGAATCTTTGCCTGACCGCGATTGGTCACGAAGATGTTTGCCGGCTTGATGTCGCGGTGGACGATACCTTTCGAATGAGCGGCATCGAGTGCATCGGCGATCTGGATGCCCAGATCGAGCACAGTTTCGATCTCCATTGGCTTGCCGCCAATCTCGTACTTGAGCGACTGACCCTCCAGCAGTTCCATGGCAATAAAGCTTCGTCCATCGGCCTCGTCAATCTCGTAAATGGTGCAGATGTTCGGGTGGTTCAGCGCCGATGCGGCTCTGGCCTCGCGCTGAAAACGGTTGAGGGCATGCGCGTCGTGGGCAAACTCGTCGGGAAGGAATTTCAGGGCGACAAAGCGGCTGAGCTTCTTGTCCTCAGCCTTGTAGACAACGCCCATGCCCCCGCCCCCCAGCTTCTCGACGATGCGGTAGTGCGAGATGGCCCGGCCGATCACTGGCGCGAATCTTACGTCGGTGAAACAGGACAAGTCAATGAAAGCCGCGGAGTTGGCTGTATCTCAAAAGGGTTGTTGACGAAAAATCCCCATAGCACTCATTGACCAGATCGGGCAATTCTCAATGGGTGCTAACGCCTGTCAACCACACTTGAGAAATCTCGGCTACAGCAACCTGGCGAACTCAGCTTTGGCTTGCTTCAGCACTGGAATGTCCGGGTCGGCGTCTTTCCAAAGGGTGAGGAATTCCTGATATACGGCACGGGCCTCGGCGGTATTGCCTTCTAAAGCGTATGCGCGGGCAAGGCCTAGTTTGGAGAGTGGACCAGTTACACAATTCCACATCAAGCCGCGATGGCCAAGAAGTTTCTGGAACTCTTCGCGGGCGTAGGCCGCCTGTCGCGATTTCAGATAAGCCTCGGCGCGCACATAGACGGGATACAAACAGGAATTGATCCCACTACCGGTTAACATCCCCAGCTCAAATGGAGCTGCAGACCGAAGAAGCTCTATGCTGCTTGCAGGGTTATTCCGTGTTAGTTCTATCTGGGACCGGATGGTCGGGAGCCAGACACGTTGCATAATTGTGTCCTGCGGGAAGCGCATGGAGAGGTCACCGGCCAGCGCCTGAGCGTGCGCCGTATCACCTAAGAGGGCATAAGCCAGGGTGGCCTGCGCTTCCGCATCTCGACTTCCGGGAGCTAAAGGTGTCACGCCGGCAGCATTCTCGCGACCCACGCGGGTATTCCCGAATAAGGCCTCACGAATTGCCGCGTTTGCCTGCCATAGGGCCGCTGGCTCTTTCTCATCACTACTACGCGCGTTCTCGACAGCTTGCCGGGACAGCTCGCGAGCTTTCCTGAGCTTTCCGAACCATGCCTCAGTATCAGATTCGAGTGAAAGAGCTTGGTCTTGTGCGCCGGGGTTACTCAAAGCCCAATCTGATTGCGATTTCATGGCTGCCGCGTCGCCTTGAAGAAAAGCCAAGGCATACAGATCTAAATGCAGCCCTACACCATCGAACTTGCGGCTCATCGCCTGCTCGACCTCAGCCCTTGAATCATCAAGTCGATTTAGAGCCAGATAGATAAGTGCAAGATTTGCATATTGCGTCCAAGAGCTCTCCAGACGAAGCCCTTCGCGCACCTCGAATTCGGCTTTATCGTATTGCCCGAGAGCCATGTAGTCGCTTCCAAGTTCGGCGTGGGGCCAGGAATCGCGTGGATAGGTTTGTATCCACATTTCATAATTCTGATTTGCTTTTTCCAACTCGCCAGTGGCGGATTCGTAATACAGCGCGGCGATGTGAAACCTCTCACGTTCGGTGGCGCGGTCACGCAGTTCGAAGGCTTTCCTAAAGCAATCGGCGGCCAGACTGGGCTGATTAAGATTGTAGTAATCGATCCCGAGAGCACTGTAAGCCTCAGAGAATTTCGGATCGAGTTCGATGGCATGCTTCTCGAACGGAATGGCTTCAGCGTTCCCCTTCTCATGGAAGATTCTCAGGGCCACACTGTGGGCCTTGAGCGCTTCGAGGGAATCTGTGGTCGCTTGGGCAAGGGGAACGTCGAACCTCTGCACCGAACTGAGTGACTCGCCGACCTCGTTGCGAAGCTTCGCCGCAGCCTCGCCAAGCGCGGCTAGAACTCTCTCCTTTCCGGCGGCGGTGATCTGCTCGCGTGCGAGCACATCCCCACTCTCGCAACTCACTGCCTCCAAGCTAATCACGTACTGCGTCCCCAGCGTAGCAACCGAACCCGCCAAGTAGACCTTCCCGCCCGCGCGCTGGCAGACCTCGGTCGCCAGATCGTTCGTCAAAGGTTCGTCCGGTGACCTGGTCATCTGTCGTAGAGTCTGGCGGACTTGTGCCTCAGAAAGGATGTTCAGGAACGGTGACTGCGCCAAGTCCACCGCAAGGGCCCGCTGCAAAGTGTCGTCGAAAACGGGATCTCCAGTGGTGTTCGTGAACTTAGCTAGAACGATGCTGTCTTTCTCAGTGAGCTTAGAGGTATGGTGCTCACGAAAGTAAGAGAAATATCCAGCTACAAGCAAAACGAGCACTCCTCCCGCAACCATCATGAGCGTGACTTTCTTTCGCTTTGCTCGTAACGCAGCCTGTTCCGCCAAGACTAGCTTCTGTGGCAGTTCCCTTTTTCCTGCATCGTCGGTGTACAGGTTATAGATATGTATCGTGACACCGTGCTTGACCTGCACTTCTCCTAGATCGTGCAGGGCTGCCTTCCAATTACTCATTTGGCTCAGCACGTCGGCCACAGACTTGGAGACCAGGATGTGACCTTCATCCCCACAGTCCATCACCCGCTGTGCGAGATTAATCCCGCCACCTGCCACGTTCCGGTTGGTGTTGATATCCTCGACACGCTGCACCGGCCCGGAATGGATTCCCATTCGCACCCTCATGGCGGCTTGTTCACTCAAGGCCCGGCTAACCTCAAGCGCGCAACGAACCGGTGCTATGGCGTCGCCAAAGAAAACCAACGCCATACCATCGCCTGTGGGCAGGCGAAGTAATTGTCGGTGCTTTTGCGCCTGACTGAACTCAGTTGTACTGCGGACGATCTGTTGCAGCAACTCGATCAGACGAGTTTGTTCGTCCATCGGCAACTGTGAATAGGCCACGATGTCCATGAACAGTACGTGAGCGATCTGGAGCGCGCGAACTGAACTCGTGGCCAGGTCCGAAGGTGGCTTCATAGCCCCGCGATAACAGCGAAAGGTGTCTGCACATCTATTACGAGATGGTGATGCAACGCAATGTTAAGCGTGACTACTGGGCAAGTCAATGAGAACGAACGACTTGGCAGGCGTGGGGTTGATAGTTGGCGAAAAATCGCCATAGCACTCATTGACCCCTTCCAAAGATTGCGCCAACGGTTGGACTGTAACTAGGCAATAATTGCTAGGTCATGCCAACTTGAGTTCGGAAAAGACTCCGTATTTCTAAGGAGTAACCATGCAAACCCGCAAACTTGGAAAAAGCAATCTTGAAGTCTCGGCCATCGGCCTCGGCTGCATGGGCATGAGCGTCAGTTATGGTCCACCTGCCGACAAAAAGGAGATGGTCACGCTGATTCGGTCTGCCGTCGAGCGTGGCGTAACCTTCTTCGACACCGCCGAAGTGTATGGTCCCTTCATCAACGAAGAGCTCGTGGGTGAAGCGCTGGCTCCACTTCGTGACCAGGTGGTAATCGCGACCAAATTCGGGTTCAAACCTGATCCCAATGGTGGAACGCGCTGGAGCGGGCTCGACAGTCGTCCCGAACATATCAAGCAGGTTGCCGAGGCCTCGCTCAAGCGCCTCAAAACCGATGTCATCGACTTGTTCTATCAGCACCGCGTCGATCCCGATGTGCCCATCGAAGATGTCGCTGGCGCCGTAAAAGACCTGATTCAGCAAGGCAAGATCAAGTACTTCGGCCTTTCCGAAGCCGGAGTGAAAACCATCCGTCGCGCCCACAAAATTCACCCCGTCACGGCGCTCCAGAACGAATACTCATTTTGGTCGAGAGAACCTGAGGCCGAAGTCATGCCGGCACTCGAGGAGCTCGGCATCGGGTTCGTTCCTTTCAGCCCGTTGGGCAGGGGCTTCCTCACCGGCAAGATCAGTCCAGACACGCAGTTCGACAAGGCCGACTTCCGCAACATTGTTCCTCGCTTCACGCCGGAAAACCGTAAAGCGAACCAGGCGTTAGTTGATCTGATTGGCAAGTTCGCGCAACAGAAAAAAGCGACGCCGGCGCAGATCGCGCTGGCCTGGCTGCTGGCACAAAAGCCGTGGATCGTTCCCATCCCAGGCACCACCAAACTGCATCGACTTGAAGAGAACATCGGAGCCGCTGCCGTCGAACTTACGCGCGAAGATCTTCGGCAACTGGAAGCCGCAACCTCAAAGATCTCGGTGCAAGGTGCTCGTTACCCTGAAGAACTACAGAAGTTGGTGGGCCGCTGAGCAACCACAGCGGGCTCCTAACCGGGTTTTAGCGGCTATAATTACCCACGGTGTCACTGACCTCGGCTACAAAGCTCGGATCACACAAAATCCAATCGCCCACCGGCTCCACGCAAGTAGCCTTCATGCGTACATTGCTTGCCGCCGGCGTTTCCATGGTCTTCATCTCCCCAGCTACTTGTGCACAGCAGACTGATCCGGCGAAGCCCGTGGTGGTGCAACCGGGGGCGCCCGGCGCACCCAGCAAAACGCTGCCGTCGTCCACCCGAGCCGTTCTACCGCCACGGTCCTCGGCAGATGTAGGGTTCATGCAGAACATGATCATCCATCATGCACAAGCAGTGGAGATGACCGCCATGATTCCATCGCATACCCAGAACAAAAATCTGCGTACCTTGGGTGCGCGCATCAGCAGTTCCCAGTCGGATGAGATCAAGTTTATGAAGCGCTGGTTGGCGGCGCGGGGCGAATCCGTACCAAAGACAACACCTGACATGCCGGGCATGGCGATGCCCGGCAAAAAGATGCCGCGCATGCCCGGCATGCTTACTCCCGAACAGATGGAGGCGCTGCGCAATGCGCGGGGCAGCGAGTTTGACCGCTTATTTTTGATAGGAATGATTCAGCATCACAACGGCGCATTGATCATGGTAAAAGATCTATTCGACACCGCAGGTGCTGGACAAGACGCTGAGTTGTTTAACTTCGCGACCGATGCGGACAATACGCAACGAGCCGAGATGCGTATTATGGAAACCATGTTGAAGAAACAGACCCTAGAGGAGAAACGATGAACCGATTGCCCAGTCTTGCCCTATGTTTGGTGTGGGTCGTGCTTATTTCTTGTTTCGCTGTAAACCGAGTGCAGGCGCAAGCAGCGCCGCCCGCAGCTCCGACCCAGGACCAGGCGCAGAAGCCCGCCGCCCAGCCGTCCGACAAGAACGCCAAAGACGCCGACGACGATGATGCGGATATTTTCACGCCCGAGCCCTCCCCGACCTTGCCGCCGGGTATGAAGGGGGCGGACGCGAATGATCCCCGCGCCAAGCTTTCACCCGGACTCTACGACGCAGGCGAAGCTGCGATGGGCATCCAGCACCTGCTGCTGCTCAAGAAGCCGGACGCATTCCAACTCGGCACCACCGATCCCGATGATCCCAAAGTAGAGAAGATGGTGGCGCAGTTGATTCCGCGAAGTAACAAGAAAATTCCCAAACCGGCCTACTTGCTGATCGCGCAACTTGCTTTTGGCAACTCCGACCTTGCCTTCCAGGGCGATCACCTGTTTCAGGGGAACTTCTATGGCGTGAGTATCTACGACATCTCTAATCCGGCAAACACGAAATTGCTGACCTCAATGGTCTGCCCTGGCGGACAGGGGGATGTCTCGGTCTACAAGAATCTGCTGTTCATGTCGGTCGAAATGCCCAATGGACGTCTCGATTGCGGCGTTGAAGGATTTCCTCCGGAACCTCCTCTCCCCGCAGATGCGGCCAAAGATAAAGACAAAGACAAAGACGCGACCAAAGACAAAGACGCAGTCAAAGATCAAGACAAAGACAAGAATAACGACGACAAAAATAAAGACAAAGTCGCAGACAAAGATGTCGACAAAGATAAAGATAAAGACAAGGCGAAAAAGCACCCCATTCCAGTCGCGCAAAAGGACCGTTTCCGCGGCGTAAGAATCTTCGACATTTCCGACATCCGGAACCCAAAGCAGGTAGCCGCCGTGCAGACCTGCCGCGGATCCCACACCCATACTCTGGTAACCGATCCGAACGACAAAGAGAATGTCTACCTCTATGTGTCGGAAACCTCGTTCGTGCGTCAGCCGGAAGAATTGGCCGGCTGCTCCGGAGAAAAAGCGGACAAAGATCCGAACACGGCGCTGTTTCGCATCGATGTAATTAAAGTTCCACTAGCTTCGCCGCAAGACGCGAAAATCGTGTCCAGTCCGCGCGTGTTCCTCGATGCTCGCACCGGAGTGATCAACGGCCTGAATAACGGTGGCACCCACGGCAAGAAGGGCCCGGAGAAGTCTTCGGACAGCGACCAGTGCCACGACATCACCGTTTACCCGGCGATCGGCTTGGCCGCCGGCGCCTGCTCCGGCAACGGAATTCTGCTCGATATAAAAGATCCGGTTCATCCCAGGCGAGTCGATGCCGTAAACGATCCCAACTACTCCTACTGGCATTCCGCTTCGTTTTCGAACGATGGCAGCAAAGTCGTATTCACCGACGAGTGGGGCGGCGGTCTGGGAGCGCGTTGCCGTGCCAACGACCCCAACCACTGGGGTGCCGATGCCATCTTCCGTCTGCATGACGACAAACTGAGTTTCACCAACTACTACAAGCTGCCCGCCGCCCAGGGCGACACCGAGAACTGCGTGGCGCACAACGGCTCTCTGATTCCGGTTCCTGGCCGGGATATTGAAGTCCAGGCCTGGTACCAGGGCGGCGTCTCGGTGATGGACTTTACCGATCCCGCGAACCCTTTCGAGATTGCATATTTCGATCGTGGTCCGCTTGATCCGAAAATCCTGGAGCTCGGCGGCGAATGGTCCGCGTATTGGTACAACGGTTACATTTACGGTTCGGAGATTGCTCGCGGATTAGATGTGTTTCAACTGACTCCGACCAAGTTCCTGTCGCAGAACGAAATCGACGCAGCCAGGACCGTTCAGCTGGCTGATCTGAACGTACAGGACCAGCAGAAGATCGAGTGGCCGGCAAAGCTGGTCGTGGCGAAAGCCTATGTTGACCAGTTGGCAAGGTCGCAGGCTCTGTCCGCAAACCGAATCGCACAGCTCCAGAGAGCGATTCAGAACTCAGAGTCGTCGCACAGCAGCAAACGCAGCATGGCGAGATTGAAGGGTATGGCGCCTTCGCTCGAAAAGAGCGCAACCACCGCCAAGACCCCAGCCGACTCTATGCGTATGCATGCACTGGCAGAAGTTCTAAAGCACGCGTCTGCCTGAGCCAAGCGGAACGTTAAGTGGGTGCCCCATCCTAGCGCGTTCTTTGCGCTAGGGTGGGAAACGATGCAGCCACTAGGTGGCTGGCCGATCTTTGCTGGCACTACAGACTGCAGGCTGCCCCAGCTTTCCTCCCTTTGGAAAGCTGGGCGCCACGGACCCCAACGGCTTCACGTCAGGCCATCTCCCGAACCCTCATCTCCGCTTTGGGGCTCCCGCCATCGCTTTATCTTTCCACGCGGGGTGAGATCGCCGCCAAGACTCTGAAGAGCCACCTATTGCACTCGTTTAAGGTCTTGGATCCAATCCGTTTCCCACGTCTTACCACCATCGGTTGATTCAGCCTGCTCCCAGTGACCTGAGGTGGGTGTGATCTCGGACCATATGAACCGTGTGCGGACTGGTTTCCCGTCTTCGGTATCGTCGTTCGCATAGAACGTTCCTACGCCATTGTGGAAGCTGCCCCTCACCGGCGGATCCATGGGCTTCAGTGGCGTCCTGCTGTCCATCCACCAAATCGACCACTGCCCCGTCTTGGCGTCGAACGATCGGGGAGCTACGCCGCGGTATGTGCCGCCCGGAACTTCGAACACGGTGTCGTCAACATTAGCGTAGCCACCCATCAGTGGCTGGCAGAATAATGTCCCTTCGAATTCGATCCACTCGTGACTGTTGACGAGGCGATGCTTCAGCTTTCGATGATGGACTTGCCAGTGTCCGAATAAAAAATCGAAGTCATGCAGTCCCGGCACCGCACTTTCTGCATGACCTATCTCTGCTCCCGAACCCGGGGAGGACTGAGCCACAGATAGCCCGGACGCCATTAGGCCCAGAATCAGCCATACCGTTACCGCCAGGCACTTATCTATTTGCACGTTTGACTCCTTTTTCGTAACCAGATAGTAATACGCGCATCCTGCGGATGCACTTGGTCCAGTTCCTGTGTCACAAATTCATCGCTGAATTCACCAGTTTCGCTAGACGACATGCGGACATTAGACGTTGTACAACTCAAAATGTTTAATGAGGTTATCGGGATTTCCTGTTTCTGTCGGGCTCTGGCCGATCTGTGCTGGCACTACAAAGTGCAGGCTGCCCCACACAAAAAACAAAGCTGGGCCAGCCCCCATCAGGGAGACTCTGTCCGGTTGTTGAACTGCGGGTGCCCATCCTTTCGCGTTCTTTGCGAAAGAGCCTGCCCTGAGCGCAGTCGAAGGGGTGGGATATTCAGACTGCGGACAGCGACTCCAGAGGAACATAAACCGGCGACTCTTCCATTACTCCTGCGCGCCCACGCCCGCCCGCCGCAGCAGCCCGCGCAACGCCCGCTCTCCGGCGGCGCCACGCTGTTCGCCGGCAATGTTCCCCTCGCGGTCAATCACCACATAGATAGGATAGCTGTTGGCCTGATACATGGCGGCGAGGTTCGTGTCTTCGGTAAGCACGATGCGACAGGAGCGGGGATTCTGTTGCAGATATTGCCTGACCTTCTTCTTCGATTCCGCCACATCCACCGCGAGCACCACCAGCCCTTTATCGGCAAACTCATGATCGATGCCGTCCACCAACGCTTCTTCGTTCTTACAGTACGGGCACCAGGTCGTCCAGAATTCCAGTAAGACGACTTTCCCTTTGATGGACTCGTTTGTGTAGCTCTCACCGGAAGTCGTCTTGGCGTGAAAGCGAGGTGCGGGCTCACCGTCATCCGACCCGCCGACGGCAGTCATCGCGGTCAATATTACGCCTACGATCAGGTAACTCCGCCCCAACATGGCCCCGCACTATATCACAAGCCAGAACGGCATCGTGGGGAGGGCACGGCTTCAGCCGTGCCGCAAAACTCCCCACTCCGATCAAGCCCCCGGCACAATCCTCACACCACCTCGGATTATGCAGGGCTGACTCCGCCCTGCCCTCGACAAACCGAGGGAAACGCCCCGTCTGTCCCCGAGTTCCACGAAACATCAAGTTCAGGTAGTGCATCCGGGCTCGTCAGGATATATTCATGCCGATCGAGTTTTGTGCCGTCGAGGCAACGGGTCGCGGCGTTATGGGCAACTCGTAGCTTCTGGAATCCCAATTTCTCCACGATGCGCCGGCTAGGCTCGTTTTTGTCGATGTATCCAATACTGATTGCCTTCGCGCCAAGGTGGCCGAACGCGTACCGAATAGCTGCGTTTGCCGCCTCCGTCGCCATGCCTTGTCCGCCGTATTTAGGTGCCACCCAGTATCCTGTCTCATACACGTCTTGCTCGTCGGTAAGATCCAATGCGGTTCGGACGACGAAATCCCCGTTAATGCGATGGAATCCGGCCAATGCGATTCCTGCTTGATTCTGGTAATCCATCGTCCGCCGGATAGAATCTTCCATCGCTTGCCGTGACCGTTGGTCGTCGAAAGCCCAACTCATCCAACGCTGCAAATCGGGCCACGCTTCTTCCTTGGCGGTCTGGATCGAATCCAAATCGCCAAGCCTTGGCGGGCGCAAGATCAGGCGCGGCGTAACAATCGGCATCAAATGGCGCATAAAGCGGCTACGCTGGAATTGTAGCGGACTGGTGAAGACGAAAAGGCCGTGCCTGGGGCACCAGGCACGATATTGGCTGCCCCAGCTTTCGTTCTTTTCGAAAGCTGGGCACCACTAACCTATCCCTCCGGGGATGTTTTCCGCCGCATCACGGCTCGGGTGGGAGAGAGAAAATCGGTGGCGCGAACGCCAGTGGTGCCCAGCTTTCCAACGGAAGGAAAGCTGGGGCAGCCTCAGTTAGTATGGTGACGGCAAAGCTGGGCCAGCCCCCATCCAGACCGCCGATTTGGAATCCCGCCGTTTCGCATTGAACGACGGATCGCCTTGGCCTTAGAAGCCGACCCGAATCTGAGAATCGAGGTTTACGTCGCCATCGCAGAGGGGATTCTTCTGCTCCGGCGGCTGTTCTCAGGTGTGCTCAAGAAGCAGTTCGGCACCAAGGTTCCCCGGCGGAAAGAACTGCTGGCGGCGCTGGCGCAAAACCTCGAATGGATCGCAGGCGGGTTGCGGGGAGACTTGGGGAAACCGCCAGGCAGGTTGAACGTCGAACTCGCGAGTCTGGCCAACGCCATCCTCGCCTACCAGAAAAAACCGCTCACTCAGGTCGAGCTTTACGCCGCGCTCCAGGTAGCCGGAGCGGAACTTCCCCGCGACCCGGAGGCATTTCGCCTATGGCTGCATCGCGCCAGAAAACAGGGTTTGGTCACACTTCGGAAGCGGGCCGAATAATTGGGGAACGTTGACCCGTCTGTCCCCAGGTATTGCCCGAGCCAAAACCGGATTTGAGCGGCCCGACCAGCGAATTTGAAATGCGTTCGGGGAAACCTTGGTAAACGATCTTGGTAGATCCTACATGGTCCAGCTTCTTTTCTATGTTAATGGCTTCAAGACCACAAGAGTCGCAGATCACAAGAAGCACATCGTTGTTCTGCCAGCGAAGTTGCACTTTACGCACCCAGGTAGCCACAAGGGCGGCTGAATCACCGATATTCCTGGCACTTATCGCTTTTTCTTCATTCTCAGTACTAGGAATGATGATTAAGAAAAATTCGTCCGAAACTCGCGCTGCATGGTAGTAACGGTCAACGAGCAGCGCAGACGATTTTCCATCCGGGCTTTGAACCCTGCCTACTACTGTATTAGTCATCTCAGAAGTCTTGCAACCGATCATACTTCCCAAGAGGGCCAGGCACCAACAAACAACAGCCATTAGCTTTAACCGATGGCTGTGGTAGAACCGGTCCTTTCTTTCTTGGGAAATCCGCAACTTAGCATCCCCCTTTCTTGGCAATTGCTAGACCCTGACGAATCTGCTGGTTATCAGACGGGATGTCGCCATGCGATCTGGACAAAACAGGTGATCCATAGACTCCCGAGGCCTTTCCATAAAGTCCTGCCCCAAACTGGCACACTTGTCCTCCCAGCCAAGTGTTGGCACCGAACTGAGAACAGGTGGCTCCAAAGTTTATGTTCCCTGCTGCCACATAATTTTGGTAGAGCGACGATCCCGGTATTCCGGGCCAATTCTTTGGGTCCCAGGGTCCCCCGGTCTGAACAAGACCGACGTACGCGCTGGCTGCGGCAATAGCCGATGCGTAACCCCCTGGGTTACCGGGCGAAAGCAGACCCGACCACATCTTACCCGCCAATCCCTTTGCTGTCAGCATGTTCTGACTCAGATTCAAGGGACCAGCGATGCAGTTTGTCGAGCCACCTTGTGGGCCAAGACCAGCGGAAGGATCGACCTCATCGATGGAATCGGGTAGGTCGCTATCGGTTGTGTCTATGTCTGACGGCAGAGTGTCGTTGGTCGTGCCGACATCAACAGCCGCTTCTACCCATGTGCCGCCGACTATCGCACAGTTGTAGCTGTCGCTTCCCCCTTGGTCATCAGGGATAACGTTTGAATCAGCATCCATGCAATCATCTAATCCGCTCGGGTCACGGTAACTCACTGGGTTGTTGGTGACATAGGCATAACGGTTCCAGGTCTGAGGGTTCCAGGGATTCACCGCCGCCATCCCCGCCGGGTCGGGGGATAGCCAGCTACCATGTGTCTTCTGATACTCTCTGGCCCCAAAGTGGTCGCCGTTGTTCTCAGAATCCCAGAAGCCACCGGCAAATCCCGTAAAGTCCAGGGTGCTGAGAGTCTCGGTGAAATCGTCGCCGAACGGCCCCATAAGTACGCTTTCCGTGCGTTGCACCGCTCCAGTATAGTCCGTGCTCAGGCCTGGTGCCCCAGGTTCCGCGTAGCCGAAGGCGAGCTAACCTGGGATTGCCGAGTAATTCAGTATTGCCGGATGGCTTACGGAATCCTCCGCCCAGGTTAGCGCCCCAAAACCAGAGAGGTGAACACCGCTGCCGTTATATGATGGGGCGCGAACCTGGGGCACCAGGCCACGGCCATTGTTGAACGGTGACGGTACGATGGCGATAGGCGTGAACCGGCCCCGGTGGGAGAACCAAGACCCAGAGCTGTATGCGCGCGACATGGCGACCTACTACTTCCAAGAACTGCTCTCCTCGCCGTTTTGGAGCCGCATCGGTAAGTGCGTTAATTCAGATTGCAAACGATACTTCCTTCAAACGCCAAAGGAAGACGGCAATCAAGCGCGGCAGCTACTGCGGCAGTTGCAAACTGATCGGCGGAGCAGAGAGGACCCGGTTAAGCCGCGAACGAGCGAAGCGGGAGATGCTTCAGGTTGCGGCACAAGCCTGGCAGGAGTGGGGTACCCGCAGGCGTCTGACGGACCGTGCTGCTTGGGTTGCGATTAGGATTAATCGAGTTTTTGGCGAGACGCGGTTCATCCACCCTAAGTGGGTTAATCAAAATAGCGAAGCCATTGAGCGTGTTTTGACCATGAACAACTGAGCGCACCACTGGATTCGCCCTGGAAGGACTCCGAGATGCGAAAAGGCTTCACAAGAAAACCACAACCGGACGCCCCCGCGACGCCGCTCAAGAACTACATCACGCCGAGCGGCCTCGAGCGCCTCAAAGATGAGCACCGGTTTCTGCTCACCAGGGAACGTCCGGCGGTGACGGAGGTGGTGGCGTGGGATGCCGGCAATGGCGATCGCAGTGAAAACGCCGACTATCAGTACGGCAAGCGGCGGCTGCGGCAGATCGATGGGCCGGATTTGAATCGCCCACCATTCTTCCCCCATGAAATGCTACAATGCTTACAACAGTTACACTCGGAGAGTCGATGAAGCAATTGCGTACGATGGTGCTCAGTATGCGCCTGCCAGTGGAGAGCGGAAAACGCCTGAAGCGCATCGCGAAACGGCACGGCTGGACGCCGAGCGATGCCAGCGCGCGGCTGGTGGAAGAGGGATTGAGGCGGTCGGAATTCGCCTTCCTGGATTTTCGTGATTCACCGGCAGGCAGGCAGGCCTATATCCAAGGCAGCTCCCTGGCGATATGGGAAGTCATGTTGCTTGTTCGGAGTTACAAAGGAAATGTCAAGGACGTGGCCAAGCATCTGAAATGGCCTGAAGCGAGGGTTCGAGCTGCCCTTCACTATTCGGAGGCATTCCCCGGAGAGGTGAACGACGCGATAGCAGAGAACGATTCAACCGATTTCGACAGCCTAAAGCGCATGCTTCCCCAAGCGGTCGACTTTGCCGCCAGACCGACCAAGCGGGGCTGACATGCTCAAGCTTCTTCTGGATGAGCACATCTCTCCGGATGTGACGAATGGCGTCCAGCGCCGGAATCGATCGGTAGTCATCCAATCAATGGTGCAGTGGGAGAGCGGAAACTTTCTTGGGAAGGAGGATTCCGCTTGCCTGTTGGCAGCAGCGAAGCAACGCTTGACCCTGGTTACGTATGACCGCAGGACGATTCCTCCGTTGTTAAAGGTCTGGGCAGAGGAAGAGCGATCCCATGGTGGTGTGATATTCGTCGATGAAAAGACAATCTCGCCGGCAGACATTGGAGGGCTAGTCCGTGCTCTAATTTCGCTCGTGGGCGAGGCCGGGGCAATGGACTGGACCAACCAAGTGTACTTCTTGCGCAGCGGACGCTGACGCATCCGCACGATCACAGTGTTGTTCATCGGCGTTCATTGGGGCCCCGCTGAATTCGCTCTTGAAGGACTACGAAATGCGAAAAGGGTTTACGAGAAACCCACAACCCGACGCTCCCACGACGCCGGTCAAGAACTACATCACGCCGAGCGGCCTCGAGCGCCTGAAAGATGAGCACCGGTTTCTGCTCACCAGGGAACGCCCGGCGGTGACGGAGGTGGTGGCATGGGCTGCCGGCAACGGCGATCGCAGTGAAAACGCCGATTATCAGTACGGCAAGCGGCGGCTGCGGCAGATAGATGGACGGATTCGCTTTCTCACCAAGCGAATCGAAGCCGCGGAAGTGGTGGACCCGGAAGCTCCGCGAGCGGGGCAGGCGGCAACCAGGACATTCTTCGGAGCGACCGTGCGCTATGCCAATGCCGCGGGAGTATCGCGAGTGGTGAGCATCGTGGGCACCGACGAGATCGACCTCAACCGCAACCACATCAGTTGGGTGTCACCTCTGGGGCGCGCGTTGATGAAGTCGGCAGCGGGTGACAGCGTAGTCCTGCAATTGCCGGTCGGGACGGAATCATTGACCGTGCTGGAAGTGGGTTACGAGCGCATTGCGGTGGAACCCTTCCGTGAACCACCTGGGTCCGAGGCCTCGGCAAAGAGATTCAGTCGCCGACGCTAAATCCACCTGACAAGAAACAGTGAGATCAGCGAACGGGACGTACCCTAGTCTTTGCCCGAATCCAAAATTCCGAGCCTCGCATACAGCGCGTTTCCGATCCCCCGAAACCCTGCCACCCTGGCAGGGAATCAGTAAGCTCTCCAGTTTCAAAATGGAACATTTCTAGACAAAAAAGAGCCTTATTCCTGCTTTGGGACGAGCCCCGAAAAAGCTTGTCAAGCCCCCTTTTGCATCACTTTCTTTCTAAGTCGCTCATTCAACCCCAAATATAAATTTCGAAATCGTGTCTCACTTACCCTCGCAATTTGCTAATCTAGAAATAGGGACATAATTCGGTTCCGATCACTTAGAAAAGCAAATTCCTCGAGCCTTCAGCTCCCGGAAACGACAAATGAAACAAAAGCGCGCGGCCCAAGAGGCTGCGTTTTTTATTGGAGAAACAATGGAGACTCAAGGAAGCGTATTCAAGACCTGCAAAGAGCAGGGCGAATGGGCGGAGTTATGTTTTATGACCAAGGCCGCCGGCATGGGTTTGAGAGTTGTCAGGCCGTTTGGCGATTCGTCCAGCTACGACGTAGGCGTGGAGCACGCTAACGGAATCTTGCGGGTGCAAGTGAAGTCGACCGTCTACCTGCGGCCCGGCGGCCAATCCTATTCTTTACATCTGGTTGGCCACAACAAACGACAATACGCGAAAGGCACCGTGGATTTCTTTGCCATCTATCTTGTCCCACCCGACATCTGGTACATCGTGCCATTCGAAGTGACAGGAAAGAGCGTAAGCCTGCATTTCACTCCTGGATCAGAGCGGGAAAAACATGCGAAATATCGCGAAGCGTGGGACCTGCTGAAAGGGTAGTGCCTTCCGTTTTCCATTTCACACGGCAATATGTGTAATGATCCAAAAATGGCGACCAACCTGTCATTGGATGGCAAATTGGTCAAAGAAGCGATGCGAGCGGGCGATCACAAGACTAAGAAAGAAGCGGTTACGGCGGCGCTTGTCGAGTACATCCGACGGCGAAAACAGCTCCGCCTGCTGGATGCGTTTGGCACCTTCGAGTTCGATCCGACCTACGATTACAAGGCCGAACGGCGTAGACACAAAACGCCGCACTAATTGCATTCGTTAGTCAGTATCGGGGAAACCCCACACTTCCGTCGCAAACACTTTCGTAACTCCCAGGTTCGGTTTCCGCCGGATTATCCTTAACTCGTCCTCCCTCAAGAAATGACGCTGGACCTCTCATCTATCGAGTTGAGAGGAGGCGTCTTGCTGTGTCGAGGGTCAGAAGAAATGTCGAACAAACTCGGGCGTTTCGAAATACTTAGCGAACTCGCGAAGTCCGACCGTAGTTCGGTCTACAAAGCCACGGACACGGAAGGCGATAAGACAGTGGCGTTGAAGGCCATTGCTCTCGAAGCATTAGGAGAGCAGGCGGCGGCCGTGGTCGAGAGCGTGCGGGAAGAAGCCGCGGCCAGCCAGGTGCTCGCCAGTCACAACATTGCCTTGCTCAACAGCGTCGAGGAAATTGAGGGCCAGCTTTGCGCCTCGATGGAATACGTGCAGGGCAACAGCGTCGCTACCATGCTCGCCCGCAAAGAAGGTTTTTCGATTTGGGATTTGCAGGACATCGCGCGCCAGGCGTGTCAGGGCCTGGACCACGCCCACGTGCGCAAAGTGATGCATTGCAGCCTGGAGCCGGCAAAAATCATGGTCCAGTGGGACGGCATCGTAAAGTTGCTGGGCTTTGGCATGTCGAGATCAGGAATGCCGGCGGCGCAGGCAGCAGGATCAGCTCCGGAGATTCTGCATTACATGTCACCGGAGCAGTTGAGTGGAGATCCCATTGATGCGCGCTCGAATGTGTTCTCACTGGGCGCGATCCTCTACGAAATGGTCACCGAACGAAAAGCATTCGACGGCGAAGATGCCGATCAGGTAAGAACTTCAATTCTAGAAATGATGCCGGTGGCGGTGGATCAGGTGAATAAGAAGACACACCCCGCGCTAAGCCTGGTAATCATGAAGGCTTTGGCGAAGTCGCCGGAGGAGCGGTATCAGTCGGGACAGGATCTGGTCAACGATTTGGAGAAGTGTAAGGCGAGTCCGGCGAAAGTGCAGATTGGAGCAACGCCTCTTGCGGCAGTGGCGCCGAAAGCTGATCCAGCGATCAGGGCGAAAATGCCAGTCGCGGCCAGGCCGGTGGCTCCGCAGCCCAAGCCGCCAGCAGTCCAGAAAAAAGAAGCTCCAGCGGAAGCCGCCATGGCCGCTGCCGCCAGCGCGGGTTGGGCCGGACCGGCAGGCAACACGCCAACCACTCCGCACCTGGATCCGAGTTCGCAGTTTGTTACTTCCTGCGTCAAGGCCACAGTGGAAGCGGCCGCGCTCGAAGAAGCCAGAATGTCAGCCGGGGTGATGGAACCGGAAGCTCCACAAGTGAAAGCGCCAAAGATCCACGTAGATCCGATGATGGACCCCGACCGGCAGGCGAGTGGCAATCGTCTGAGCTTTTCCGAAATCAGCGAATTGCCGCCGCTGAAAGAAGTTTATATCGATCCCACGCCAGCGGTTGAGGTAGAAGAGGTCGAGCCCGCGGATCCGGTGAAAGCGGCAGTTTTCCGCAATCATGTTGAGCCCGAGAAACCACGAACCCCGCCGCGAGAGATAGCGAAACAGGCCGTCAACGAGATCAAGAAGACTCCGCCACAAATGTTCGTTTATTCGATCGCGGGAGCGGCCGCACTGATTCTCCTGTCGATTGTCGGAATTTGGTATCACATTCACTCCGGAGATTCGGATGATGACAGCGCACCGGCACCGGCGGCCAACGAGGTGGCAAAGCAAACTCCAGTGCCAGCGAATGCGAGTCCGGTGACGCCTGCGGTAAGCGCGGCGGTCCCAGCGCAAGTGGCGCCGGAAGCTCCCCCGGTGGAAGCGGCGCCGGCAGTTTCGATTACTCCGAAGTTCAACCCCAGGGTCAGCAACAAGAAAAAGGGAAAGCCTGTAGCTGCGGCGCCAGCCATTGTCGCTGGGCAGTTGAGTGTTGACTCGAATCCGCAGGGTGCGCAGGTTCAGGTAGATGGGCAAGCAGCAGGAGTGACGCCCTTCAGTCTGGCGAGCCTGATGCCAGGGCAGCATTCGGTGACGGTCAGCAAACCCGGTTTTGTCACGGACACGCGAACGGTTGATGTGAGTTCCGGCAGCAAGTCGGTGATGAATGTGCAACTGGCAGTGATGTCGGCCAGCGTTTCGGCGCACAGCGACCCGGCGGGCGCGGCGGTGTGGATGGACGGCAAGGACACGGGCAAAGTGACGCCGGCGCAGATTTCAGTGGATCGGCCGGGCACTCACGCGTTTGTATTTAAGAAGCAGGGATACCTGGACGAAACTACCAGCGCGAACCTGCAAATTGGGCAGACCTTCCAATTGTCGCCGACATTGCGGGCGCTGGGGAATACCGACGAGATCAAGTTCGGAGGGAAATTCAAGAAAGTGTTTGGCGGCTCGGACTCGGCGGGAATGGGCACGGTGAGCATCAAAACCCAGCCTAAAGGGGCGCAAATTGCGGTCAACAATCGCATTGTGGACCGGGCGTCACCGGCGGATTTCTATTTAAATCCCGGCAACTACGTGATTGACATCACCCTGACCGGATTCAAGAGTCTGCACAAAGTAATTTCGGTCGAGAAGAGCGGCAAAGTGGTGATTGACGAGAGTTTGGATCGGGAATAAAAGAGTTTCGTTTCCCGCATCGGCCCGCTTCGAGAGGAGCGGGCTTTTTTGTTTGAGGTTCTGAAGCCGGTCGTCCGCGGTCAAACCCTTTACCGCGAAGGGCGCAAAGGGCTCGCAAAGAGCGCAAAGAAAACCTGGACTGCAGTCGGGTGATAAACTTTGGAGTTTTCCGGGTGGAGGAAGTTTTCATGACGATCGAGCGGGTGGGAGTGATTGGAGCGGGCACGATGGGCAACGGTATTGCGCATGTGTTTGCCCGCAGCGGTTATCGCGTGATTCTTTGCGATGTGGAGCAGCGCTTTCTGGACCGGGGGATGGAGACGATTGGCAAGAATCTGGAGCGGGAAGTGGCGAAGAACAAGATCGCTGCCGCCGAGAAGGCGGCTGTACTGGGGCGGATTGAGCCAGTGGTTGAGCGGGCGAAGCTGGGAGTTTGCGACTTTGTGATTGAGGCAGCGACGGAGAAGTTCGAGATCAAGTCACAGATCTTTCGCGATTTGGATAAAGTCTGCCGGCCGGAAGTGATTCTGGCATCGAATACGTCTTCGATTTCGATTACCAAGCTGGGAGCGTTGACCAAGCGGGCGGACAAGGTCATCGGCATGCACTTTTTTAATCCGGTGCCAGTGATGAAATTGGTGGAAGTGATTCGCGGCCTGGCAACGACGGATGAAAGCTTTCAGACGGTGCGTGATCTGGCGGTGAAACTGGAAAAGACTCCGGTGGAGGTGAACGATGCGCCCGGGTTTGTCTCGAACCGGGTGCTGATGCCGCTGCTCAACGAAGCCATGTTTGCGGTGATGGAAGGCGTGGCTACGCCGGAGGCAGTGGATGAAGTGTTCAAGCTGGGGATGGCGCATCCCATGGGGCCGCTGACTTTGGCGGATTTTATTGGACTCGATGTTTGCCTCGACATTATGGGGGTCTTGCAGGATGGGCTGGGCGATCCGAAGTACCGGCCGTGTCCGTTGTTGATCAAGATGGTGGATGCGGGGTGGCTGGGGAGGAAGAGCGGGAGAGGGTTTTACAAATACTAGCCGTCAGCACTCAGCACTTGGCACTTGGCATTTGGCACTTAGACATTTGGCCATGAGGTGGGGCTGCCGCGCCCTTTCATTACGGAGAGAAATTCATGCCGACATACATCTCCATGCTGCGGGGAATCAATCTGGCTGGTCACAAGCGGGTCGAGATGGCGCGGCTGCGCGGGATGTTCGAGGGGATGGGATTCGAGCAGGTGCGGACGTACATCAATAGCGGAAATGTGGTGTTCAAAACCGGCAGGACCGCGCCGGCAGCGCTGTCGAAAAAGATCGAAGAGCGGATGGTGGCGGAGTTTGGGTTTGGCGCGGCGGTGATTACGCGAACGGCGGCAGAATTGGGCCGGGCGATCAAGGGGAATCCCTTTGTGAAGGAAAGCCGGAGCGATCCGGCCTACGTCTTCATCGGTTTCCTAGAGCAGGCTCCGAAGGCGGATGCGGTGGAGAAGTTGCAGGAGCGAACTGCGAAAGCGGAGCAAGCCCATTGTTGCGGCAAGGAGATTTACGTTTATTACGTGGAAGGGATGGGGCGGGCGAAGCTGCTGACCCATGGTGTTCTGGAAAAAGTATTGGCGGTGAAGGCTACCATGCGAAATTGGAATACAGTCAGCAAGCTTTACGAGATGGCAGGGAGCTAGCACTCAGCATTCAGCACTCAGCATTCAGCACTCAGCATTCGGCTCTGAGGGCTGACTGGCGGCATCTAAAGGGACGCAGAGGTCGCAGGGGACCTTCGGTAGATCGCAGAGAAGAGCTTTACCACAGAGGTCACAGAGGTTCACAGAGGAGTTCAGACGGGTGGCGCAGTCCGACGGTTGGGTTTACATGCTTGGCGTGGCGCTGGGTATTTGTGCCGGGGTGCTGGATGTCGAGGCCGGTGATCTGCTGGTTACGGCGCTTTTTGTGCTGGCATCGACCATGCTGCTGGCGCTGCTTCGCCCCGAGCGGCCCTGGCGATGGATTCTCATGGTAGGGGTGTTTGTTCCCGTGGTGCAGTTGCTGGCTTACATCTTCCTGACTGAAAAGCCCTACCGGGCGCAGATCTACGAGTCATTCCTGGGATTCCTTACTGGTGTTGCCGGCGCATACGGCGGGTCTGTGGCCCGGAAGGGATGGAATGAACTGCATCGCAAGTGAGCGCGGCCATCCAGCCAAGCCCAAGAACTGACTGGCTTTCCTGAATGCTGGCGAAACCGCATGGCCAGCTTCACTACCGGCGCCAGAATGCATGAGCATGGCGAAAAACGTGAAGGTGACCGGTCAGGAGCAAAACAACGAGAACCACCAATACGCCTGCGGCCACAAAAATCCACTTGTCTTCATTGGTCATGTCTTAAAGATTTAGCCAGAATCTGGTTTGTGTCAACTGGATAATACGGAATGAACGTAATAGCGCAAATGAGGGGTATGTCGAAAGCCTGATCTCGGGATGAATCACGAGCTTTTGCTCAAAGGTGGTGGGCTATCTAGAAAGTTATCGCGCATCCACAGTGGGGGCGAGTATGCTGCGGGCATGGGTGTGTCGGTAACGGTATTGGCCAGCGGCAGCCGGGGAAACAGCGCGATCGTACAAAGTTCGTCGACGCGCATCCTGGTGGACGCGGGAATTTCCTGCCGCGAGACTTTCAAGCGCATAAAGCAAGTAGGAGAAGACCCGGATGCGCTGTCTGCCATCGTCATTACTCATGAGCATTCCGACCACGTTGCGGGTTTGCTGGTGTTGGCGCGCAAGCTCGGCGTTTCCGTGTTTATGACGGGGGCCACGCATCAGGCGTGGTCGAGAGCGGTGCGGGACGCGACCGGAGAGCCGCCGGACACAGAGCAGGTCGAATTTTTCTCTTCGGGGCGGAGTTTCCAGATCGGCGACATTGCGGTCACACCCTTCACTATTCCGCATGATGCGGCTGATCCTGTGGGCTTCACCTTTCGCAGCGAGGGCATCAAAATTGGCATGGCAACGGATTTGGGATACATGCCGGCCAGCGTGCGGGACCACTTGCGCGGCTGCGACGTTTTAGTGCTGGAATCGAACCATGATTTGGAGATGCTGCGGGTGGGGCCGTATCCCTGGTCGGTAAAGCAGCGGGTGGGAAGCCGCACCGGACATTTGTCGAATAAGGCGCTCGCGGAATTCTTTGCCGGCGACTATGATGGGAACGCATCCTACATCGTATTGGCGCACCTTTCGGAGCAGAACAACCATCCGGAAGTGGCGAAGCGGGAAGCCGAAACTGCGTTGGAAGCGCGCCGCTCGTTGTGGCACAACCGGGTAGAGCTGGCGACGCAGGCTCAGGCCATGCAACCAATCCGGTTGTAGGTCATCAGTATCCTTTATGAACCAGTGCGTAGATCCCGTCGTGGGCAAAATCCTGGCGGGCTGGCGGTATGACATCTCGGGCATTGCGCCGGAGATGCGTGGCGCCTACGAGGACCACTTCACCGCCTGCGAGCGGTGCCACAAGCGCCAGCGCCTGCACCGCACCATTGATGTTTCGCTTATTGCTTTGGCATCAGCTTCGGCAGCAGTTTTCCTGTTGGCATTCGGGGTCATTCGTCACCTGGGGCCACGCAATGCTTTTTGGCTGGAAATCGCGGCTCTGGCAGGGTTCGCTTTGTCGGCGCTGATCTGGCTGGCAGTGGCGCTGGCGACTCCGGCGCCGATGGCGGTG
>CAWDNS010000006.1:0-960480 GCA_963803775.1 uncultured Acidobacteriota bacterium | reverse complement strand
CGAACCCGCGTCCGAAAATGTTACTGGTCAAGAGCCTACATGCTTATTCCAGTTCATGCGCCAGGCATTACCCGGGACTTTCGCCGCCCCGCTCAGAACGGACAAGAAACGGTTGCCGCCAGCCTGATGATCTCATCCGCCCTACTCAGACGTGGCAGGGAAGACAGCCCACTGTGTGACGTCCGCTCTCAGCCCACGGGCGAAGCTGCGGAAGACGGCAACTTAATTAATTAAGCTGCGTATGCCATCTGTTGATTGGCAATTATCATTTTGCACTCGATTACGGGTGTGTGCACCCCGGCATGCCTCTTGGCCGCAAGCATCTCCGTCGAAGCCGTGACGCCCCCACTGGTGGGAAATTGGCCTGTAAAGAACTGCTTCCATTCTACAAGAAGGGAAGTTAGACATCTGGTTAGATGCCTAAACCGATGGTTTAGGTACATCAGTGCAAGCGAAGCGGCAATTCTAAAAATCCGCCAATTCCGGCACGCTGAAAAACGGGATACGGGTCGGAGCAGCATCTCCCAGGCCATGCAGCCCGCCTAAGTACACCATGTGTTGTCCGTAACGTTTATTGATCTCATCCATGGTGCTGCTTACGATTTCACGTTTTGGATCATCGAAAAAGCCCAGAGTGTGCAACTCATCGGGGATCAAATCGAACAGCCACACGCCGACATGCACCGGAGTGTGAGACGGGCAGTCTTTCCAAAGCGCGCGAAAATGATCTTGCAGGGTCATGGTATCGCGGCAGGCGGAAACATTTCTGTGAGCATTCCATCCGGAAGGAATATCGCTATTTTTAATTTCTTTCCCCCAGTGGGTAAATGCGATTGTAATGCCGATACCACGTGCCCACAGATTCAACCGCCGTAGTTTGATGGCGGCATTGCTCAATAGTTTAAGCGCCACATTGTAGGCCTGTTCCCGGGTCCGGTACTTTGGCGCCAGCACATGTTGCTTGCCGATGCTTCTACGCGGGGAGTCGGGTTTTTCTTTCCAGTCCTCGCCACGAAGCCAGTACCACATGGTTTCTCCCAGTACGCTGCCCCAGATCTCCCGCATTTTTTGCGACGACAATAGGCAAAGTTGTTCGACCGTGGTAATGCCGTGTTTATGCAGCCGCTGCTCCATGGCATGGCTGATGCCCACGATATCGCGCAATTTCATGCAATGCAGAGCCCGGGGAAGGTCCGACTTTAGCAGGATGGTCAAGCCATCGGGCTTACACAGGTCAGCGGCAGTTTTGGCGAGGTAGCAGTTGGGTGCCAGACCAATGGAACATCGCAAGGCCACCCCAAGATTACGAATCGATTGTTTGATTCTGTACCCCAGGGTTGTGGCATTGGGTAGGAACTGTTCGCGGCCCATGAGTTGACAGGCCATCTCATCCACCGAAAAAGCCTTATAAACCGGCAGGTTTTCTTCCATGGCCCCGATAATTTTCTTTTGATATTCCACATACAGTTTGGGGCGGGCGACCACAAGGTTTATATGGGGACACAGAATTTTAGCGTCTTTCACGGAGGTGCCGGTTTTGACGCTGTAGGCTTTGGCCTCATAACTCGCTGCCAGGCAACAGGTGGAATTAGTATCAACCGCCACCACGCCGATCGGCCTGCCGCGCAATTCCGGACGATCTTGTTGCTCCACCGAAGCGAAATAAGAATTCAGGTCTAAAAAAAGCCAGCCCACGCGCGGATGTTCTCTTTCGGCGTAGGCTGGTAAAGAAGCATTCATTGACACGGAAACAAGATAGCAAGTAGGCGAACAAAAAGCAAAACTAAACTGTTAGACACAAAATGCATAATATGCAAGAATAGCATGCAAGGTGGGACTATGAGTGTTGCAATCACGCGTTCCGATTCGGATCTCGTCCGCCAACATGCTGCCGAGCTTTATCTTCGCACCGCCCGACGTCACGGCGACCGGACCTTTTCGGTGAATGTCGGTGCTGTTCACAAAGCTTTGGGATTGAACAACCGCGTCCCATTGGTGTGTGCCGCTCTAACTTCCAAGAAATTTCTGGTCCAGAATGGACTCAAGCTGATTTCGCAAACCGGACCGCCATCCGGGCAGAGCACGACCGTCACTTACACCTACGAGTTCCTTGCCCGCGACGAACAAGACTCGACTCTCGCCGACCCCTGGCTAAAGCTTCGCGGCATTGCTAAGGACGTGTTCGCGGCGCTGGGTGGCGGGGAAGCCTTCATCCGTGAAGAACGAGCAAACTTCTACGGCTCCGGCAGTGATGAGTCCGGCAAGAGGCGTTGAAACATGAGCCGGATCTATTGGGACACGATGTTATTTGTCTACTGGCTGGAAGATCATCCGCGTTACGCCAAGCGGATGCGCCAACTGCTTGAGAAAATGAGGCAGCGGCAGGACCAGCTTTACACAAGTTCCTTTACTGTCGGGGAAACCTTGGTAGGTTTCTACAAAACGGGTTCTGACGAAGCCGCCAGGGAGGTTCGAGAGATCTTCCGGTCGCCGGTTGTGGAAGTGATACCTTACACCTTTGAGACAGCAGACTTTTTTGCGCGGATTCGTGCTAAAGAAAAAGTTTCGCCGGTTGATGCGATCCATCTCGCCTGCGCCGCGCAGGCGCACATTGATCTGTTCCTGACTAATGACAGCGCACTCGTCGGTAAAGTGATTCCAGGAATTCAATTCATCGCCGGCATCGATTCAAACATTATCTGAGCGGCTTGACGCGTGGACAAGCTTCTTAGGGAATCCAGCGAAAGATGTCTTCCGCCGATTCTTTTGCCACCTCCCACAATGGCTTCCACTGCTCTCGCCGGATCGGCTCCAGCCGCACCGCGTTTCCTTCTAGAATGGTTTGAATATTCATCATGGGATGGTCGCACTTGCGCCGCGCATCCAGCATAATAAACTGTGGCTGATTTCCTGAAGTTCGTGGTGTTCACCCTACTGGCGGTTCCGCTGCCGCAAACCAGCGAGCCTCGGCGCATTCCTACTTTCTACCATGATGTTCGTCCCATACTGCAGCAGCACTGCCAGAGCTGTCATCGCCCCGGTGAAATCGGCCCCATGCTGCTGATGACTTACCCCCAAGCCCGCGCCTGGGCCACGCAGATTCGCGACACCGTTCGCTCCAGATCCATGCCGCCGTGGTTTGCCGATCCTTGCTGCGGCCACTTCGCCGACGATCCCTCACTCACCGCCGACGAGATTGCCACACTTTCCGCTTGGGCCGACACTCACGCTCTCGCTGGCAATCCCCACGACGCTTTACCACCGCACTGGACGCCAGGCTGGAATATTCCCGAGCCCGATGCTGTCGTGAGCATGCCGAAAGACGTAACCGTTCCTGCTCACGGCGACGTCGAATACACCTACGAAATCGTTCCGACGAACTTCGCCGAAGGCAAATGGGTGCAGATGTCGGAGATCCGTCCATCGAGCCGCGCTCACGTTCATCACGCTGTCGTTTATGTTCGCCCGCCAGACTCAGACTGGCTGCGCGCTGCACCGCTGAACCAGCCGTTCACCGCATCCAGCCTGCATGACGAGCATCTCCGCCACCAGGCTCACGAAACCACCAGCGATTTGCTGCTCGTCTACGCTCCCGGCAGTTCACCCGACCGCTGGCCGGATGGCATGGCAAAATTCATCCCTGCGCACTCCGATCTGGTTTTCCAGATGCACTACACCACCAACGGCGAGGCCGACACAGATGCCACCAGCCTCGGTCTCGTCTTTGCGAAACAGCCGCCTAAACAGCGTGTCATCACTCTGCAACTCGCCAACGATCACGACACCATCCCGATTCCGCCGAACGCCGACAACTACCGCGTCGAGGTTCACGGAACATTACCCAACGACTGTATGCTGCTGAGCTTCTTTCCCCACATGCACCTGCGTGGCAAGCGCTTCGAATACAATCTCGTTCACCCCGACAGAGATAGCCTCGGCAAAAACGTAGAAACCCTTCTCCGCGTGAACTACGATTTCTACTGGCAACTAAGTTATCGTCTAGCGAAACCCCGTTTTCTTAAGGCCGGAACCGAACTACAGGCTGTGGCTTGGTATGACAACTCGCGAAACAATCGCCACAATCCTGATCCCGACAGCGCGGTCACCTGGGGCGATCAAACTTACAACGAAATGATGGTGGGATTCTTCGACGTGGCTGTGCCCGCGGCTATGAATAAGGCGGATTTCTTCGTTCGTAGGGGAAAATAGCGTGACACTGGTGTAGTGCACCCCGTCAAACTAGACACATGGGGCCGTGTTTGAAGTGATGGTTTGAGCGAAGACCGCACGAGCGTCGTGCGGGGTTCGTCCGTGGAGTCCGCGATGCGGACGGTCGTGATTGTACTCCTCGATCCAGCGCGCGATGCTCAACTTCGCCTGGGCGAAGTTCTGATACTCGTTGAGCCACACCTCCTCTTCTTTTAAGCTGCGATGAAACCGTTCGATGTAGCTGTTGCCCTCAGGATGGTTGTAGGCCGTGCGCCGGTGCGTGATGCCTAACTGATTCAGGGTTTCGACATACCGCGCCGAAGTGAACTGGGTGCCGTTGTCGGTGGTCAAAGTCAAACCCGTTCCACGAGGACCGAAAGGCAAAACCTCCAGCACGGCGCGGTTGAGCGCCGCCAGAGCTTCCTCGGTGCGACAGCGCAGACTCAAGTCCCAGCCCACGATCTCGCGCGTGCAGCAATCGATCACCGAAACCAGATACGCCCAGCCCACACTCGGTCCGGCCCAGACCTTGGTCATGTCCGACTGCCAGACGTGATTGGGATGCGGCGCTTCCACCTTGCCCCAGTCCTTTCTGCGCGAGATCTGGAAGCGGCGCTGCCGCACCAGCAGTCCGCGTTCCCGCATCACGCGCAGGGCCCGCTTGCCATTGACCACCAGCCCGTGATGCCGCCCCAGCCACCAGACCACGCGACGATACCCGTAAGCTGGTTTCTCGCCGCAGGCCAGGACGATTTCCTGATCCTGCGAACGATCCGCACGGCTGCCGCGCCGTCGCGGCTGATAGTAGAGACTTGACCGGCTGACCTGAATCGTCTCGGCCACCAGCTTCGCTTCTTTCCCTTGGGCCACCAGTTCTCGTGCCGACGAATGCGCTTGCCCGCAGCTCACTCGCCCAGCACGTTTTTTAAGATCTCGATCTGCAGGTGCGATCGGCCCAAAGCCCGCTCCAGTTGCTTGATCCGCTTCTCCTGCTCCACATCGGGCCGCGCGGCTGCGCTTCTCCCCCAAGCGCAGCCTTGGCTCCTTGTTCCACTTCATCTTTCCAACGATAGTAAAGCGTAGGGGCGATCTCGTACTTGCGGCAGGTCTCGGCGACGTTGCCGCTCTTCAGTCCTTCCAACACAATCTGCCACTTCTCTTCCGGGGTTCTCTGAACTTTCGGCTTCCTTGGCATTCTCGCCTCCTGGCGGAGGCCCCAAGCCTAACTAACTTCTCTGTCCAGTTCTAGCGGGGTGCACTACACTGGTAAGCCGGCTTGCAGGGCCGGATATACTCTTAGTGTGAAACATCGCCGTGCAGGGCCGCTCAGCTTGCTTCTCGCGTGCCTATCTCAGGTTCCTCTGGCGGCCGCTCAACTTCCGATTGCACTCGCGACCTTGCAATGTCCCCCGCCGACTGTATCCCGTGAGGGCAACGCCCACATCCGCATTGTTGACGTGATGTTCGATGGATCACAGCCTTCTTCTCTAGATCAGATTGCCGACTCGCTTAAGGCACAAACGTATACCAGTTCGGTTGAAGGGATCACGAGCGAACTGGAGGAACGAGTCAGGCGCGCATTGCAAGAGCGAGGATTTTTCAAGCCGCAAGTTTCAGGCAACACGCGAGTTCTTACAAGCAGTCCCATTGAAACACGAGTGGCCGTCGCCTTCCATGTGGACGAAGGAAAGCAATATCATTTGGCTGGAATCAAAATCAGGAACAACCACGCCGTCAGCGACGCCGAGGCTTTGCGCGACCTAATTCCTGTAAAAGACGGGGAACTATACAATCGTACTCACCTTGAGGAGGGTCTCGAAAAGCTGAAAAATGCCTACTGGCAGCAAGGATATATTAATTTTACGGTTGTCCCCGAGGCGAGGATCAACGAAGGCGAGAACTCAGTTTGGCTTGATCTCGACTTGGATGAAGGCAAGGTATTTGTAGTTAGCAAAATCGATATTCTCGGCGTAGATGAGCAGGCAGAGCACCAGATGTTGCAGGATTTCCTGCTCAAGCCCGGGAACATTTACAGCCAGACCCTCTTTGACGTCTCGATTCAGCGTCTTTCTCCGACGAGTTCGATTCCGTTTACCGAGAAACGCATGAACGAACAAGCGGGAACGGTGGCATTGACGATTGGCTTCGGTCGTTGTCCAGAATAGTCGCAAGTAGACTTTCCAGACTTCCTCTACCTCCGTTCGTCTAATCTTGGTCTGCTACACTGTCGCTTCCCCTGGGGGCATCATGCGAAAACTGCTCACTCCGTTCCTCGTTCTGGTTTTATGCTCCGCCGCTGGGGCCCAAACTCCTTCCCCTGACCTGCGCCAGAAAATCGACGCCGTCGCCACCGACGCCCTGGCCAAAACCGGTGTCCCTAGCGCTTCCATCGCCATCGTGAAAGACGGCAAGATCGCCTACGTGCAGGCCTACGGAGACGCGCGCCTCGACCCCCGCACTCCAGCCCGGCCTGAGATGCGCTATAGCATTGGTTCCGTCAGCAAGCAGTTCACTACTGCCGCGATTCTGCTTTTGCAGGAGCAAGGCAAGCTCTCGCTCGACGACAGAGTTGGTAAATTTATCCCTAACCTCACTCGCGCCAACGAAGTCAGTATTCGCCAACTGCTTTCCCATACTTCCGGATATCAGGACTATTGGCCGCAGGATTATGTGATGCCTATGATGCTGCAGCCGGTCACGGCAGAGAAGATCATGGATGGCTGGGCGCGCAAGCCGCTCGACTTCGATCCTGGCACCGAATGGCAATACAGCAACACCAATTACGTGATCGCGGGTGTGATTGTCGAAAAGGCCAGCGGCATGCCTCTGCTGCAATTTCTGCGGGAGAGGGTTTTCACTCCGCTCGGCATGAAGAGTGTCGCCAACATCGATCAAGACAATCTCGCCATCACCGACCCCGTGGGATACATGCGCTATGCGCTGGGACCGCTGCGACCCGCGCCCAAAGAAGGGAAGGGTTGGCTATTCGCTGCTGGAGAATTGGCTATGCCAGCCGAAGACCTCGCGCGCTGGGATATTTCCGTAATGAACCAAACGTTGTTGAGGCCGTCCTCCTATCGCCAGATGGAAACTGAAGTCGTACTGAGCAACGGAGTAGGAACGAAGTACGGATTGGGGATGGACATTGCGTCTGAAAACGGCCGTCGTTCCCTCGCGCATTCCGGCGAAGTCTCAGGATTCACAGCACAGAATGTGATCTTTCCGGACGATCATTCCGCCATCGTTGTACTTACCAATCAGGACGCAGTAAACGCCTCCGGGGAGATCGCGCGCGGCATTGCGCCTCTGCTCTTCGCCACGGCTGATGCTGCGACCCCGCAAAAGCTCGCTCAGGCACAGAAGATATTTGACGGTCTGCAGCGTGGCATGATTGATCGTTCACTATTCACATCCAACGCCAACTTCTATTTCAGTGACATGGCACTGAAAGACTTTGCCACCGGGCTAGCCCCTCTGGGATCGCCTCAGGAATTCAGCCAGACTAGTCAGGAGCTTCGTGGCGGAATGATCTTGCGCAGATATCGCGTGAAGTTTGCTCAGATAACCCTGCGAGCGTGGACTTTCGAAATGCCAGACGGCAAGCTCGAGCAGTATCAGATCGCGGTACAGCAATAACGCTCCGCAGACATCAACCAATCTTCGCCGTCGTTTGCGTCGTCTCGGTCGATTCTTCAATCGGCAGCTGGCGTGTCCAGCGGGGATGCTCGCGATAACCCCGTCGCAGTTTTCCGACCACCGACCCGATGGCGGCGCTACCCCGCGCCACATGCTCGATCTTTACCACTCCCAACCGCATCGTCTTCACCAAATGCAAACCGCTGCTGATCGCACACCCGCACTGTGAGCAGTCGGGATTTCCGCCAAAAATGCAGGGTTCCACCCGGGTTTTCAAGTCGGCCGAAAAGTTGGTGGACATTCGCGCGAACATGCAGTCGTCCGGATCTCGTGGAGGAGTGAGAATGGCTTCGGCAAGCCCCGGAGTCATCAGCAGCTTGGGATGCCGTACTCTCGCTTTCAGCAACTCTTGCACGACGACATGGCGGTCCCGCACTGACAACATTTCCGCGCTATTCTCGCCCTTTTGTGGAGTGTACAGGCTCACCCAAATCCTGGCCACCTCCGGCCGTGCGCTCCAATAAGCGATATATTCCTCGATATATCCCGCCCGTTCCAGCATGGGCCGCGTAATGGTGCCGTGGATGTTGACGGTACAGCCTGCGATGTTTTTCAAGATGCGTTCGTAGGTGGCTGGTTTGCGCCGTACGTCGTGATGCTCGGGGAGCCCGTCCACCGAAACCGCGACGCACGCCCGGCGAATCCTCGTCCACTCCGGCGGAATGGGAATTACCGCGCTGGTTACGACCATGGTGTGCACTCCCATCTGGCTCAGCAGCGGCAGCACACGGCTGAGTTCGCGATGACGGACCAGGGGCTCGCCACCCACCAGAGAAACATGCAGTGGCCGGTATTCCCGCACTAGACCGAGAATGCCCTCAACCAGCGCATCGCCACGATAATCGCTTAGGCTGCGCAGCGTGGCCGCCCCTCCCAGGTGATTTTCTCCGTAGGCGTAACAGCCAGGACAGCTCAACGGACATTCCCGCGTGATCTCAATCGACATCATGGGCGCGCTACCACCGAGGATCGACTTCCAGGCCGACAACAATTCCAAAAGCCGAATTCCGGGTCTGCCCTTTACTTCACTCACAAACACCTCAAGTGAAATGGATGCGGCACTCGTCAAATGGTTGCACTTGTAAATATATAGGTAGGATTATGAGCGGTTTGTGCGGACATCGGATCCGATGAGCTGACATGTACATTCCGACTCACATGAATTTGATTCTCTTGTTCTGCGAAGCAAAATCCATCAACTTTTCCAGCCGCTTCAGTTGCGTATCTTCCTTCTTTTGCGCTGGCAACCCATGCCACGGTCATCCGACGGTAGAACGGTGGGAAGGCCTGAAAGTTGTCCCAGGCGGTCGCGCGCTTCTGAAACGCTTTCTTCAAGCGTTCTGGAAGTTCTGTGGGATGGGTTTCGGTTTTTCGCTCTGGCCGAAAAGCCTGCATGCCGGTTACAGTCATCTTTCCCTCTGCGATCAGCTTTCGTGCTCTCCTTATGTTGATTTCCGACCAGCGGCTGGCCGGTAGACGTGGCGTAAATCTCTGCACATAACGGTCGGCGTCGAGCTTTCCAGTCCGTCCGTCGACCAGCCAAAGCACAGAGCCTCTTCGACCGCGTCATCATAGGGGATGCGCGCTTTGCCCGAATGCTTTTTGGGATAGATGAGCCATATTTCCCCGGACTACTGGCCATGTTTCGCCAGCCATGCGCGCCACTGTTTGCGGTCTTTAACGTAGAGGGTTTTCATGTCTCGATTCATCGGCCCATTACCTAAGATATCTTGTGTGTCCGCTCGCCTCGCGTAATCCTCACCACATGAGCCCCAAATCGAAGTTGCTGCGTTCGTTGCGCCCAAGTATTTTACTGTGTGCCCTGCTCGTGCTCATTACGGCCGTTTCCGGCTGCGCTCAGAATAGCTTGCCCTTCGAAGTTTCTAACCCCGCCAAGAAGAAGTGGTCTCCAGCGGAAGCCGCGCGCATTTACGATTCTGCCTGCGATCTTCTGGCCCGCACCATTCGTCCGGAGAAACCTCCGGTTCTGCGACCTAAATTCCGTCTGGTACTGGGCGCGGAGAGCGACCAATTCGTGAACGAAGGCGGCGTAACTGAGGTTCAACTGAAATCCTGGAATCCGGAGAAATTCGCTGAAGGCGTGGTGGTCGTAGCGGTTCGCGACGTGCTGCGGGGAGATGAACTAGCCCGAGTGGTGCATCAATCCGTATCTCTCGCAGCCTCCACCATCAATGTGCACGAGTTGGGCCGGCAATAGCTGAGGCCTGAACCGCTGGTGACAACTTCGACTGGATGAGCGTTTCTATCTGGTTCCACACCTTCGGATCACACTCAATTTCAGTATGGGGCCTGATCAATAGCCGGTTGAACCAGGGATATCCGTCGCAACTGATCGGCTTCTCGCTGTAGTCGAAACGAAAATTCCCTACGATTTCGGTCTGTTCCGGATCCGCCGCGCGGATTTTGGGCCGGCCATGGACCAACCCGTGAGGCTGATAAAAATTAACCGCCTGAGACACATTGGCGGGGATGAGGGCGTCGTTCTCGCCACTCTTTGAAACACTGTCCACTTGAATAGTAAGCAGAACCGGAATCCCAGCCTTTCCCAGTTTGCGGGCAAGCGTCACTGTCTCTGACGCGCCCCAACTGTGGCCGAAGATGATAATTCGTGCCTGCCGCTTTTCGTCCAGCGACAATGTCCCGTCATGGTCCGAATCCAAGTGTCGCAAAAGTTCCCGATAGGCCTGATCTCCGTGATGGTTCTCAAAGACTTTTATATACACGCCTGCGGGATATAAATTGCGTAGACGTTCTGCTAACTGCACAGTGCTGTGGACATGAGCGTCAGGTTTCACGAAGCCGCCCACGAAGCCAATCACGGTTGCCGGAAGGACCGGGATCGTTGTCGTGCCAGTAGTAGGGCCCGGCGACTCCGCTGCTCTCAGCGTCAGGGCAGCGCCGAGAAAGAAGAAAAGAAAGCCTGCCGAAATACGCGTGTTGCGCATAAACGGAAGGAAATCATATCAAATAGATCGGTCAAGAGGTAGAGCCTATCTTCTGTGTCCCGATTGGCCCTGGTAGCCTTCCTTAGGCCGATTTCCTGGGTCTGGCGGGCTCAGCCGATTCCTGCGGTTCGCCGCTATGCTCGGGATTTTCACCCGGTTCCGGGAAATCAGTATCCGCCGCTTTCAGCATGGGGTCCTGATCGCGATGCCCCAATTGTCCCTGCATCGAAGTGTTACCGTGTTGATCTTTTTCTTCCTGCTCCAGCGCACCTTTGAGACGATCCTGGTCTTCGCTATCGAGATGGGTCATAGATGAGAGTTCCTGCTATAGCCTACCGTGAAATCTGTCTAATGCAACCGCTTTTGTATTGTATAGAGCAAGGGAAAATCCTATATTGACCGTTAAGGGGGAGCGCATTTATGCAGCGGCTTTTTCGGCTGGTGTTAGGGGTTCTGGTGTTCGGGGCGACGTTGGTGCCGCAGGCTGCATGGGCGAGGCCGGCAAAGAACAAACACCACGTGCAGCACCATAAGGCGCGACATGTGAAACGCCATCATGCTCATCGGACCGGAACCTAATTTCCGCCCGTACAGCTACCTCTAACGAAACCGTTCGACCCACTGCCCATGAAGCCGCTACTGGCGTGCGCCTTCTTTGGCGGGAAACGCCAGCTTGCGCAGCCTTTCCCGTGCCTGCAGAGCCTCATTCGAGTGAGGGTAGCGCTGCGTCACATGTTTCAGCTCGGCGATGCCATCTTCCTTCTGCCCAAGTTCGATCAGTGACAAGCCTTTCTTTAGATCGGCGGAAGGCGCTTTGTTGCCGGTAGGAAAGTTCTGCAGCACCTGATCGTAGTTCTTGACCGCGTTCTGGAAATTGCCCTGCTTGTAGTTGATCTCCGCCAGATAGAAGTATGCATTGCCAGCCAGATCGGTCGAGGGATAGAACTTGAGGTAGTCGGAAAATTCCTGTGACGCCAAATCGTTTTTCCCGGCGTTGTAGTCGCGCAACGCGTTGTTGTACAGAACGTCGGGCGGCGGAGCCTGTGCCAGAGCCTGCTGTTGGGCCTGCTGCGCGGCTTGCGCCGCTGCCTGGTTCTGCTGACCTGCCTGGAGGTCATCCAGTTGCTTGCCGACTTTTGCCAGCCGCGCTTTCAGTTCGTCGACCGAGTCATTGAGCGACTGGATCTGGCCGGACAGTTGTTCGGTCCTACCGCTCCCATCGGTCTGCACCTTTTCCAGGCTGACTTGCAATGCAGTGATGGCCGCAGTCACTTTATTCATGCTGTCAGTGTTCTGGTCCATCAGGTTTTTCATGACGCCCATGCGCTCATTGAATGACTGCTGCATTTGCGTCATCTGGTCTTGCAACGCCTGCACCTGGGTCTGCAATTGAATCATTTCCTTGCTGGCCCCGCCCACCGGCAGGACGCCAAGCGAGAGAACGATCAAAAGAACGAGAAACACCGAAAACTGCTCTTTTTTCATGGTTGGTTCCATTTGCCACGAAGTTCGAATCCCATGTCCGGTTTGAAAACCAGATCACGTGAACACTATTGTGCAGGATAGCGCGTTCCGGACATAGTTGTCTTATCGGGTCCGACAGTCGTTGCTGCGTGACCAGAACAAGTGGAGTGCGGGGCAGTTTCCCGCCCCGCACTTGGCAGAATTACTTCTGGTAGACGAAATGACCACGCCGGTTCTGCTGCCAGCAAGCTTCGTTGGATTCGGTGCAGAACGGTTTTTCCTTGCCGTAGCTGATCGTCTTGATACTGCCGGCGCTAACGCCGCCCTGTGTCAAGGCGTTCTTCACAGCATTGGCGCGATTGTCGCCCAGACCCAGGTTGTATTCAGTCGAACCGCGTTCGTCGCAGTGTCCCTCCACAGTGAAGTGGATATCGGGATGCTGCTTCAGGAAATCAATATCTCCCTGGAGCGCAGTTTGCTGATCGGCACGAATGTCGGCTTTGTCATAGTCGAAGTAAACGTCCTGCACATTTTGTGCGAACAGTTCTTCTTCCGTGGGCCCAGCCACTGGTGCTGGAGGTGGAGGCGGCATCGTCACGGTGACCCGGGCCGTAGCGGATTGACTCCCGCCCGCGCCTTTCGCCGTCAATGTGTAGGTGGTGGAGTCGGCCGGAGTTACTTGCTGAGAGCCACTGGGCTGCACAGCGCCAATGCCACCAATGCTTACGTCGGTGGCGTTGCTGGTCTCCCAGGAGAGAGTCGTGGACTGACCCTTCTCAACAGTATTTGGATTGGCGGACAACGAAGCCGTTGGCGCTGCCGGTGGTGGTGGCGGCGGTGGCGGCGGCGGTGGTGTCTTCTTGTGGCAGGCGCCCAGGAACAGCACGGCACCCAACGTGAATATGAGTGTGATCCACTTCAATCGTTGCTGCTTCACTTTTCCTCCCTGCATTGTCGCGCGTGTGGCGCGCATTGAAATCCGAGCTGGCGGACGATGCCGCCTCCCCTTTGGTTCCCATTACAGAAAACAGCTCTAAGACTAAGAATCCTATGCTACTAATCTACTACTTCCAGCTCCAATTCGGTTGCGTATTGCTGCCGGTGGTCGTTAACTGCTTTTGATTACTTCCGTCCGCCAGCATGCTCCAAATTTGCTCGCCGCCGGAACGGCTCGACTGGAAAACTATATGCCGCCCGTCCGGTGACCATGACGGAAAGTCATTGCGGCCACCGTCGTGGGTCAACTGGACCCACTGCTTGCTGGCGATATCCATGATGTAAATGTCCTGCGCTCCGGGCGCGCCCGGGCCATAGTGGCGAATCCAGGCGAACACCAGAAACTGTCCGTTGGGCGACCACGCCGGAGAGACGGCGTATCCCTGGTCCGTCATTTTCTGGACGTTGGTGCCATCGCTTTCCATGGTGTAGATCTGCGGTAGATCAGTGCGGCCGCTGACCCAGGCAATCTGCGCTCCCGTCTTGCGATTCCACACCGGCGAAACATCGGGCATCTTGGAGACGGTCAAACGTTTCAGATTCGCTCCCGATTGATCTACCACGTAGATTTCCGGATCACCACCGCGAGACGAAGAGAACGCCAATTTGGCTCCGTCCGGAGACCATGCCGGGGAAAGATTGGTGCCGCCGAATCTAGGAAATGACAGCAGGCGGTTCAGGTCCATCGAATACATGAGGATGTCCCAGCCGGATTTGGTCAGCGAACTGAAAGCCAGGCGCGTGCCATCGGGGGAAATCCGGGGCGACAATGAAATGGTCCCGAGATGCGTAATCTGATGCTGATTGGCGCCATCGTAGTCCATCGCCCAAATTTCTTTGTTGCCTCTTCCGCCGCTTCTGACGAAGAACAGCTGGCTCTCGGCGATTCCTGCGATGCCACCGCCCAAACGGAAAATGATTTCGTCGGCAAACTTATGGGCTGTGCGGCGAGCGGCGTCCACCGTAGCCGCATCGGTGTATTGTTTGCCGAGGACTTGAGGCGACGTAATGTTCTTCACGTCATACAGCCAGCCCTGCACCTTCAAATTGTTGCCAGAAGCACCCAGATTCCCGAATGCCAGCATGGAGGCGTTCGGCGGAGGCGAATTCCAGGCATCGAAGCGTACGTCGGGCGGATTCCCCGGTGCAGCTAACGGATAGAAACTCTTCGATACCATATCGAAGATTCCCGCGCTGTCCAGGTCATTCCATAAAGTATCGTTGAAGACCTTGAGGAGTTGAGGGTTTTGTGGATCTTGCGTAGAAGCGGCGAAATCGGGCGCCGCAAGGCGGACTTTCTCCATGCCCAAGCCGGTGCCGGTGCGGATCCAGTCCTGCGCGAAAGCTGGAATTGCCAGCGACAACAAAACCGCAAGAAGTAAGTACGAGGTCTTTGATCTACCTGATTGCATGATTCTCATGTGTTAAGCCAAGAGCTAATAGCCAGGAGCCAATAGCTACCTTTTGTAATCAAACCAGAATTCTACCGAAACCTTGTTGCCGGGATAATCCGAGGGCAAAGGGCCGAACGTATCAATGCGTTGCAACGCCCGCACCGCCGATTGATCGAGTGACGGCACACCACTCGACTGCTCTACGACTTCGTTACTGGGCCGGCCGTCGCGAGTGATATCAAACGTGAGATAGACTCGGCGCGCTTCCGTGACTCCAGGATCCACTTCGTACTTCAGCCAATTCTCCGACACTTTTTGTTGGACTACCCGCACATACCAGGCGAAACGAGTGCCGAAATCCCCTCCGCCGCCGGTGAAGCCGAATCCGCCCTTCGCCCCACCCGCGCTGAAGATTCCGTAGGGTCCGCTGACCGGTCCGCCTTCCCCAAAAGGGACGACATTACTCGCTTCTTCCTCTGGTTCCGGTTGTGGCTTGCGGCGGGTCGAACTCGTCTTAGGCTTTATCTTGGTCGTCTTGTCCGGAATTGGAATTGCCTCTGGCTCTTTTTCCTCGGCCTTTGGCAGCGACTGCGTGATTCCCTTCGAGTCATTCGCTAGAACATTTTGCGTTTCCGTCGGATTGGCGGGCAGCGGAACTGTGTTGACCAGCGTCACGCCCATTGCTTCCCCAGTCCCGCCGATTCCCCAGGTTTCGCGCCGCCCGCCGGTAACTACAGCGGCATATAGCACGATGCAGCCGGCCACTGCGAGATGCAGCCCCACCGACCAGGCAACGTTGTGGCTCCAGCGGTCGTGTTCAAAGAAAATCTCAGTGTTGGGTTCCATGGCTTGCCAGCGGCTGGGTCACGATGCTGACGTTCGTGATTCCTGATTGCTTTACTGCATCCATCACCGTGGCGAAGACGCCAAACGGCACGTTTTCATCGGCGCGGATAAAAATCGGTTGATGTTGCGGATCGCGAATCTTTGCCCGAAGTTGGGATGCAATTTCATTGATGTTAATCGGGCTGTTGCCCAGGAAGACGCGCTGCTGCTTGTCAATGCTGAGGACAAGCCGTTCCTCGGTAATTTCTTTCACCGTGCGGGTCTTGGGGACATTGACCTCAATTCCCGATTGCAGAACCGGCGCTGTAACCATGAAAATGATCAGCAGCACCAGTACCACGTCCACCAGCGGCGTAATGTTGATTTCAGAGAGCGAAGTCTGAGTGCGTCCGTTGGCGGCGGTGAAAGCCATTACCGGCGTACCTCGACGGATTGCTGGGGGCGCTCGATGGCATTCAGCATTTCGAGCGTGAAATCGTCTCCGCGCGCGGCGAATTCGCGAATCGAGCTGCCGATTAAGTTGTAAGCAATCACCGCGGGAATGGCCGCAACCAGGCCAGCCGCCGTAGTGATCAGGGCCTCGGAGATTCCTGGCGCGACCGCGCGCAAAGTTGCGGCTCCGGCTGTGCCCAAACCGTGGAATGCATCAATAATCCCCCAGACGGTGCCGAACAAGCCGATAAAAGGCGTTACCGCACCGGTGATCGCAAGCCACGGCAGGTTGCGTTCGAAGCGTGTGAGCTCTTCCGAAGCTGCGATTTGCATGGCGCGCTGAACGGCCACGGGATTCCTGACATCGCCGCTGGAGGTCCCCCCCTGCCGCCGGTATTCCTCGAACCCGCCGGCAAACACGGCCACCAGTGGGCTGGGTTTGAACTGCTCGGCTACCGTGGCGACATCTTGCAGCCGCTGGGCTTTACGAAACGCCCGCACAAAGCGCCCGCTCTGTACGCGTGCCCGCCGCAGGAGATTCCACTTGGAAAGGATGATGGCCCAGGAAATCACGCTAAACAGCAAGAGAAGGAGAATTACCACTTTAGCGACCGGACCGGTTTGCCCTAGAAGGTCAACGATGTCGCCACCGATCAACGCTGCCAGCAATAAAGAGAAATGCATTTTTCTTATGAGATAGGACGCCCGCTAATTATAGACGATCATTCTTGGTTTTCCGGTTGCTTCGCAGAAGTGTATCTCATGCATTAACGGGTTTTTCCTGTATGTGCTGTCGAATAGATCGCTGGCGCTTTCCGGTTCACCGGCCCAGTACAGTCTTGAGGAAAGCGTTTCATGCTATGCTGCGCTGAACTCCTGCATCGTAGGACCAATCGTGCTCGCCGAACTGCGGCTCGAAAATTACGCCGTGATCGACAATGTGGTGGTGGAGTTCGCCGCCGGCCTCAACCTGCTGACTGGTGAAACCGGAGCAGGAAAATCCATCCTGATTGACGCTCTCGCGCTTCTTTTGGGCGATAAGGCTTCCACCGACGTAATTCGCACGGGAGCCGAGCGCGCCGTGATCTCGGCAGTATTTGAAATCGATGGCGCAACTGAGAAGACCGTCGCCCGCATTCTGGAAACCAATGGGATCGACGCCAATGAAGGCCCGGTCATCTTGCGTCGGGAAATCGCCTTAGGTGGTAAGGGCCGCGTCTTCGTCAATAATCAACCCGCTACGGTGGGAGTGCTGCGACAACTGTCGCCATTTCTGGCGACCATCCACGCCCAGAACGAATCGATACATTCCTTCGACTCCAATGCGCGTTTGGAATTGCTGGACGCCTATGCCGGGACTCAGTTGTCATCGACGGCGGAAGCATTTGCTCGCTGGAAGGGCATCGTCAATCGAATTGACGAACTCGAACACGGCGAGCAAGACCGCCTGCGCCTGCTGGATATCTGGACGTTCCAGAAACGCGAGATCGACGAATCCAAGTTACAGCCCGGCGAAGACGAACGGCTGGAAGGTGAAAAACGTGTGCTGGCCAACGCGGAAAAGATCTATAGCGCGGCCATGAACGCCTTCGACTTGCTTTACGAAGGGCCGGCGTCCACGTCGTCTTCTCTGCGCACAGCGCAGAAGCACATCGAGGAATTGTCTCGCTACGAGCCGAAATTCCGCGAAGCCTTGGCGGCCATTGAGACTGCACGCATCAGCGTGGAAGATGTTGGCGCGACGCTGCGCGATTACGCCGGTGGCATTCAGGCTTCGCCCGAACGCCTGGCTGAGATCGAGGACCGGCTGGCGCTGTTGGACCGGCTCAAGCGGAAGTACGGGCCAGCGCTCGACGACGTGATTCGAAACAGCGACGAAGTGAGCCGCAAGCTCTCCGAGATGGAGAACAAAGATGAAATCCTGAGCCAACTCCGTCATGAGCTGGTGCAGGCTGCCGAGGACTATCTTACGGCGGCGCGGGTGATTTCCAAGAAACGCTATGATGCAGCCCGCAAGCTGGAGAAGCTGGTTGAGGTCGAGATCAACGACCTGGCGATGAAGTCGAACTTTCAAGTCGAAGTCAGTGGAACAGATGAGGAAGGGAACTGGACGGCTTCAGGTTTCGATCAAGTCGTATATTTGATCACGACCAATCCCGGCGAGCCGATGCGACCGCTGGAGCAGATTGCCTCCGGCGGCGAGTTGTCACGGGTGATGCTGGCGTTGAAGGCAAGTGTGGAAGCTGGGTCGGCTGGTAAAAAGGCGAGGCCGGCTGCCCAGAGAACAATGGTTTTCGACGAGGTCGATACGGGCATTGGCGGTCGCGCCGCGGAAGCCGTCGGCAAGAAGCTGAAGGCTTTGTCGAGGGCGAATCAGGTTCTATGCGTGACTCACCTGCCGCAGATTGCGACCTTCGCGGATCAGCATTATGTGATTGAGAAGCGCGTATCCGGTGAACGGACCAAAACCACCGTCCGTCTGATTACCGGAGATGAACGTACTGAGGAAGTAGCGCGCATGCTGAGCGGAGCCAAGCTGACAGAGACGTCGCGCAAGCATGCTGAGCAAATGCTGAAGGCGAACGGGTGAACGCTACATCTCGGTGCTTTCCCTCATTCCGCCTAGTGTCCATCATTTAGCCGACAGTTTAATTTGACCGCAAAATGGTGGCGAGTTGAGCCCGGCGGTCAAGGGTGTTGCAAATCTTTGGCATATTAGCTAACATTAGTTAGCTAATATGACCACGATCACCATTCATAAGGCGAAGACCAACCTTTCAAGACTCATCAAGCAAGCTTGCCGGGGAGAGGAAATTGTCATAGCCCGGGGTTCGGAACCGGTTGTGCGTTTGGTCCCTATCGCCGACCCAAAGGGTAACCGCAAGCCGGGCGCTCTAAAGGGGAAGCTCAAAGTCGGCCCAGAGTTCTTTGAACCACTACCGCCCGACGAACTGAAGTTTTGGGAGTGAGGTTTGCGCCTTCTGCTGGATACACACGCGCTGCTTTGGTGGTTGAACGACAATGATTTGCTGCCGCAGACTGCCCGGGAGGTCATTGGAAGGGATGGTAATGAAGTGTTGGTGAGTGCAGCGTCTGCTTGGGAGATTGCGACGAAGGTTCGCCTGGGGCGGCTGGAAAGCGGTGCTGACCTTGCCCGAGACTTCACTGGGCACCTAATCCGCGCGCGTTTCGGACAATTGGCGGTGTCGGTGGAGCACGGTGTACGGGCTGGCCTGTTGCCCGGGCCACACAAGAATCCCTTTGACCGTATGCTGATCGCTCAGGCACAGGCGGAGAACCTCCCCATCGTTAGCAACGACACTGCGCTTGATGGGTACGGTGTGCGGCGGCTGTGGTAGGCCAACCGTTCGCTCTTCAAATCTCTCCACCCGCTGCTAATCCTAAGCCTTTCTACGGCTTACGTTGACCAAGATGGTTCTTTCGGGTAAGCTTTAACAATACAAACATAGTGGGAAAGTGTACCCTTACAGGAACTTAATCGTGCCTAATCAAGACGGCAAAACGCTGCTTTTATTGAAGCCCCGGGGGTTCTGCGCCGGGGTGGTTCGAGCCATCGATATCGTCCGCATTGCCTTGGAAGCCTTTGGACCGCCGATTTACGTGCGCAAAGAGATCGTCCACAACCGCTTCGTGGTGGAAGAGCTCCAGGCCAAGGGTGCCATCTTTGTGGACAGCGTGGACGAAGTCCCGAACGGCGAGCGCGTGATTTATAGCGCCCATGGAGTTTCGCCTGAAGTGCGCGAAGCCAGCGAGACCCGCGGATTACGCGTGATCGACGCGACTTGCCCTCTGGTAACCAAGGTCCACGTGGAAGCGGTGAAGTTCGCCAAGGAGGGATATTCCCTCATCCTGATCGGCCACCGCGATCACGACGAAGTAATTGGCACCCTGGGCGAAGCTCCTCTCGTCACCCAAGTCGTGGGATCGCCGGAGCAGGTAGAGTCGCTAACACTGCCTGATCCCAATCGGGTGGCTTATCTCACCCAAACCACGCTGAGTCTCGACGAGACCAAAGACATCATTGCCGCGCTGCGCCGCAAATTCCCGCACATTCAGGGTCCGCACGCACAGGACATCTGTTATGCCACGGAAAACCGCCAGGTAGCGGTGAAACATGTGGCGTCCGATGCTGACCTGCTGTTAGTCGTCGGCTCCGATAATAGTTCCAATTCCAATCGTCTCGTGGAAGTCGCGCGCAACTTGGGCACGGGTTCGCATCTCATCGATAGCTACCGAAATATTCGGCCAGAGTGGTTGGAAGGCGTGAAGACCATTGCTCTGACCGCCGGCGCCTCGGCGCCGGAGTGCCTGGTGGAAGAGGTTGTGAAGTTCCTGGCGACCAAAGGATTCAATAACGTGAATGAAGTGGAAGTAATGCCGGAAAACGTGCGTTTTGGCTTGCCTCCCGAGATTGTGGAGGCCATAGCCAGCGCCCCTGCGGGAGTAACTGCGGAGTAAGCAATCTTCATGGACGAAACCCCCTCTTCGCCATTAGTGCCGGCCTCAGCGGTCCCGCAACTGCGTTTCGGAAAGATCGACGATCTGGCCAGCCGGGTCGCGGCGGCCGTCGACGGTGCCCGCAAATTCCTCTTCTCTCAGCAACACGAGGAAGGCTACTGGTGCGGCGAACTGGAAGCTGACACCACACTGGAATCGGATTACATCCTGCTGCAAACTTTGCTGGGGACGGGGAATCCCGGGCGTTTTCAGAAATGCTGCAATTGGATCCTCCAACACCAGAATGAGGACGGCGGCTGGGGAATCTACACCGATGCTCCCTCAAACATCAGTGCTTCCGTGAAAGCATATTTCGGCTTGAAGCTATCTGGATACACGCCTGATCATCCCGCGCTGGTTCGCGCCCGCAAAAAGATCCTCGAAATGGGTGGAGTCACCGAGGCCAATACTTTTACCAAAATTTATTTGTGTTTCCTCGGGCAGTACGATTATGACGCTGTGCCCGCCATCCCGCCGGAAATCGTGCTGTTTCCCAATTGGTTCTGGTTCAACATCTACGAGATTTCGTCGTGGTCCCGCGCCATCCTGGTACCGCTTTCCATCTGCTACGCCAAGAAGCCGCTGAAGAAGATTTCCGCGGAACAGGGCGTGGATGAATTGTTCGTCGGGGGTCGCGACAAGTCGCGCATGCGGCTGCGTTGGAGCCAGAAACTGGTTTCCTGGCGCAACTTCTTTCTGGTTCTAGATCGGATCACTCATTGGTTTGAGGCAGTCCATATTCGTCCGCTGCGCTGGCTGGCGCTCAAACGGGCGGAGCAGTGGATGCTCGAACGTTTCGAGATGAGCGATGGTTTGGGGGCGATTTTTCCCTCCATGCTGAACGCCATCATCGCGCTGCGCTGTCTGGGTTATTCTCTGGACGATCCCCAGGTGATCCGCGCTGTCGATGAACTCGAAAAGCTGGGTATCGAAGAAGGCGATACTTTCCGCATGCAGCCCTGCAAGCCCCCGATATGGGACACGGCCTACGCTCTTTTTGCCCTGGGTGAAGCCGGAGTTCCCCCCAGCGATCCGCGAATGGTCAAGTGCGCGGACTGGGTGCTGCAGAAGCAAGTTCGCAACGTTGGCGACTGGAAAGTGAAAAATCCAAAGGGACAGCCGGGCGGGTGGTACTTCGAGTTCAACAACGAGTTCTATCCCGATGTGGATGACAGCGCCATGGTCTGTCTGGGGTTGAGCCGGGTGGAGCATCCCAACGGACGCTATCAGCGCGAATCGGTGCAGCGCGCGATCGACTGGATTTTCTCCATGCAATGTAAGAATGGTGGCTGGGGTTCGTTCGACAAAGACAACGACAAGATGGTGTTCCAGCACATTCCGTTCGCCGACCACAACGCCATGCTGGATCCGCCGACGGTCGACATCACTGGCCGCATCCTAGAAATGCTAGCTACATACGGATACGACCGGAACCATCCCCGGGTGACGAAGGCGCTCAAGTTTATTCGCGCCGAGCAGGAACCGGACGGTTCCTGGTTCGGCCGTTGGGGTGTGAACTATATCTACGGCACCATGCAGGTTCTGCGCGGCCTCGAAGCCATGGGCGTAGATCACCATGAGCCTTATGTTCAGCAGGGGGCGGAGTGGCTGCGCATGTTGCAGAATTCCGACGGCGGTTGGGGAGAGACGTGCGGTTCCTACGATGACCCCACCACCAAGGGAGTCGGTCCGAGCACGCCGTCGCAGACTGCATGGGCCGTGATGGGCTTGCTCGCCGCCAATGATACGCGCAGCGACAGCGTGGCCCGCGGGATTGCTTATCTGCTGCGTACGCAGAACAAAGATGGCTCCTGGGATGAGCCTCAGTTCACTGGTACCGGTTTCCCACGCGTGTTCTATTTGCTGTATCACATGTATCGGCAGTATTTCCCGTTGATCGCGCTGACTACGTATGGCAAGGTGATGGCGGGACAGAAGGCGGAGGTCTAGCAATCAGCACTCAGCATTCAGCGCTTAGCCAAAACGGAACCGCTGAGAACGCGAACATAGGTGGCTGAATGCTGACGGCTGAATGCTTGTGGTTGATCGGAAGTCTGGATCGGATAAACAACTATGGCAGTACCTATTTCACAGATGTGGACGGTGGCGACGTACGTCATCCGGCAAAAGCTCAAGGGACGTAAGCAATACCCGCTGGTGCTGATGCTGGAGCCGCTGTTCCGTTGCAATCTGGCCTGCGCCGGATGCGGCAAGATCCAGTATCCCGCCCACGTTCTGAAGATGCAGCTCACGCCCGAGGAATGTTTCCGCGCTGTGGATGAGTGCGGAGCGCCGGCAGTTTCCATTCCGGGTGGAGAGCCGCTGCTGCACCCGCAAATCGGTGAAATCGTCGAAGGCCTGGTCGCACGCAAGAAGTACATCTATCTCTGCACCAACGCGCTGCTTCTGAAGCAGAAAATCGACCTGTTCAAGCCCAGCAAATATCTGACCTTCTCCGTCCACATGGACGGCCAACGTGAGCACCATGACTTTTCGGTCTGCCTGGAGGGCGGCTACGAGAAGGCGCGTGAAGGTATGAAAGAGGCGCTGGACCGTGGCTTCCGCGTCACCACTAACACCACGTTGTTTGACGGCGCTGATCCCAAGAGCGTGCGTGCATTCTTCGACGAAATGATGGATCTCGGCGTCGAAGGCATGATGCTCTCACCCGGCTACTCCTACGAGAAAGCGCCCGATCAAAGCCATTTTTTGGGACGCGCCCGCACCCGCCGGTTATTTCGTGGCATCTTGTCGAACCGCAAAGCCAGTTGGCAGTTCAATATGTCGCCCCTGTTTCTCGAATTCCTGATGGGCAAGCGCGACTACCCCTGCACCCCCTGGGGTATGCCGACGTTCAACGTTTTCGGATGGCAGAAGCCTTGTTACCTTTTGCAGGACGGGTACGCTGACACCTTCGCCGAGCTTCTCGCCACCACCGAGTGGAAAAAGTACGGCACCGAGTCGGGAAATCCCAAGTGCGCGAATTGCATGGTGCATAGCGGCTATGAAGCCTCGGCGGTAAATGAAACTTTCGGATCGCTACAGGGTTTGTGGCATACCGCGAAGGCGACGCTGTTCGGGAAGTACGACGACCCGTCGGCGCTCAGTTTGCTCGACGAACCGGTTCGTCCCGTGCACGCTTTCAATCCACTGGTGCAGATAGAGTCACCCGCCGCAGAGGAGACACGGGTGTGAGTGGGCGCGAATCAGGCCGAACTCCAGCTGCCCCACATGCCGTCATGGCCGATCCCGATGTGCTGGAAGTTGCACCGGGAGCGTCACGAGAGAAGCTCCAAGGCTCTGTTCCCCAACTTGCGACTCCAGACGATCTGCGCGCGGCACTAGAGCAAGCCTTCGACTACCGTGGAGACGTGCTCATCACGCGTAAGGACGGCGCGAGCATTGAAGGCTACGTCTTCGACCGCCGTGACGGCAAAACGCTGGAGGATTCCGTGGTGCGGCTGTTGCCGAAAGACGGAGGCGGAAAAGTTTCAGTCCGCTACGCCGACATTGCGGCGCTCGCCTTTACCGGACGCGATATGGCTGCGGGCAACAGTTGGGAATCGTGGGTCCGCCAATACTGGACCAAGAAGTCGGCTGGCGAGAGCGATATTTCGTTACAGCCGGAGAATTTGGAGTAGCACTCAGCATTCAGTACTTAGCAATTAGCACTTGGCATTTGGTCTTTGAAAAGTGTGATGGCTAAATGCCAAGTGCCAATTGCTAAATGCTTGCTTTCGTCACTGGCGCGACCGGATTCGTTGGCAGTCACGTGGCCCGCGTTCTCGCCCAGCAAGGTGCCGATCTTCGGTTGCTGGTTCGGGTCGGCAGCGATACCCAAAACATTGATGGCCTGAATGCGGAAAGAGTAGTCGGTGATCTGCGTGATCCGGCCTCGATTGAACGGGCGATGTCAGGCTGTGACACCGTGTTTCACGTCGCTGCCGACTATCGTCTCTGGGTGCGCGATCCCGAGCAGATGTACGAGGCTAACGTCGAAGGCACAAGAACGATTCTACAAGCTGCCCGCAAGAACGGAGTGCGGCGGGTGGTGCATACTTCGAGCGTAGCTACCATGGGATTCACCTCGAACGGTCATCTTGCGGATGAGGATTCTCCGGTCAAATTGGAAAGCATGATCGGCCCCTATAAGCGATCGAAATTCATGTCGGAAGATTTGGCCCTGAAGGCGGGCAAAAGTGGTATGGACGTAGTCGTGGTGAATCCAACCACGCCGGTGGGTGAACAGGACATTCGGCCCACGCCCACAGGTCGAATCGTAGTCGATTTCCTTAAGAAGAAGTTTCCCGCCTACGTAGATACAGGCTTGAATCTGGTGGACGTGCGGGAATGTGCCCGCGGGCATCTAATAGCTTTAGAGAAGGGAAGGGCCGGGGAAAGATATATTCTGGGTGGCGAGAATCTCACTCTAAAGCAGATTCTCGACAAGCTGGCTGCGATTACCGGTCTGCCATCGCCCAGGATCAAAGTTCCTTACGTGATGGCCTTAGCCACCGGAGTAGTCGATGAAATGGTCACCGGACGGATCCTGGGCCGGGAACCCCGTGCGACTATCGACGCGGTGCGCATGGGACGCAAGAAAATGTTTGTTTCCTCGGCCAAAGCGGAACGCGAATTTGGATGGAAACCATCGCCCGTAGACGGCGCGCTCCGTCGCGCCGTGGATTGGTTCCAAACTCATAAGTACGCATAAAGGACGCAGGCTTGTCAGAACCGTGCAAAGTCGGAATCGTAGCCGCGCTCGAACGCGAAGTCTGGCCGCTGGTGAAAGATTGGTCGGTGGCCAACCAGCGACACGACGGCCGCAATTTCAAATTCTTCGAGCACGAGAACGCGGTACTGGTGTGCGGGGGAATCGGAGCCGAGGCCGCGCGTCGTGCAGCCGAGGCGATCATCGTGCTATATAAACCTGCTCTGGTTATTTCGGCGGGGTTTGCTGGCGGCCTTGATCCGGCTCTCAAGGCCGGCCACGCGCTGACTCCGCGCCTGGTGATTGATGCCGGCGACGGCAGCCGTACCGACTCGGGCGCCGGCGAAGGCGTATTGGTGAGCTTTGCCGCAGTTGCTGATTCTGAGCAAAAGACGAGTCTGGCCCGGGCTTACGGGGCCGATGTAGTGGACATGGAAGCGGCGGCGGTTTCTCGTTGCGCTCAGGCGCATGGGATTCAGTTCACAGCCTGCAAGGTGGTTTCCGATTCGCGCGATCAGCGGCTGCCTCCGGTTGCCCGCTTTGTGGCTTCGGACGGGACATTTCAGTCGTTCCGCTTCCTGGCGCATGTGGCTGTGCGTCCCTGGTTGTGGGCCGGAGTGGGACAGTTGGCGAGGAATAGTTCCATCGCTGCGCGGTCGCTTTGCGAAAGACTGGCGCTGAGTACACAATAAGATTGAGCACATGATTATGGCTGCGGGACTATTAACTCCGAACCAGACCAAAGCGATTCCTGCCACCATGCAGGCGGCGGTGTATCACGGCGTCGGTGACGTCCGCGTTGAGACCGTCCCAGTTCCTCGGATCGGTGCAGGGGAGCTTCTTCTCAGAGTGCACACCTGCGGCATCTGCGGGACAGATCTCAAGAAGATTGCCACGGGATCGCACTCCGCGCCCCGCATCTTTGGTCATGAAACCTCGGGTGTGGTGGCTGCGGTTGGCGCTGATGTGACCCAGTTCAAGCCCGGAGATCCAGTGGTGGTCTTTCACCACATCCCGTGCCGGGAATGTTTCTACTGCCAGCATAGGACCTTTGCCCAGTGCGAAACTTACAAGAAAGTCGGTTGTACCGCCGGATTCGAGCCTGCGGGTGGAGGATTCGCGGAATACGTGCGTGTAATGGACTGGATAGTCCGCGCGGGAACTGTCGCCATCCCGGACGGCGTCTCCTTTGAGCAGGCCTGTTTCGTGGAGCCGGTGAACACCTGTATGAAGGGGATTGATTCTTTGCAACTTTCGCCCGACGAGAGTGTTCTGGTGATTGGGCAGGGACCTATCGGTATCATATTGAGCGTATTGGCCAAACGGGCGGGAGCTAGGGTAATTACTTCCGATTTGCATCCCCAGAGGCTTACAATATCTACATCACTCGGTTTACAGCACATGATTGATGCTTCGCGTGCCGATACCGTGCAAGCGGTACGAGAACTTACCGCAGGCCGGGGCGCTGACGTAGCCATTCTCGCGGTCGGGGGGAATGCCTTGATCCGGACTGCGATGGATGCCGTGCGTCCGGGCGGCCGGGTGCTGTTGTTTGCGCAAACCACGCGCGGTGAGGCAACGATTGATCCGGCTGCCGTCTGCGTGGATGAGAAGACTTTGTTGGGATCTTATAGCGCTTCTGTCGATCTCCAAGAGGAGTCGGTGCAATTCGTGATGAACCGTGAAATGGACTTGGAACGATTGATCAGCCACCGCTTTCCTTTGTCCCGCAGTGTGGAAGCCTTGAACTTGGCCGCTCATCCCCAATCGGATTCGATGAAGATTGTGATCCAAACGGGCAGCGGCTGGGGAGGAAGTACAGAGTGAACGGTAAGATGACGGCAGCTGTCCTCTACGGTAAAGAGGACGTAAAGATTGAAAGAGTGCCTATCCCTCGCCTGGGCGAAGGCGAAGTACTGGTCAAGGTCGAAGTTGCTCTGACCTGCGGTACTGATCTCAAGGTCTATCAGCGCGGCTACCACGCCCGCATGATCGTTCCCCCGGCTCTGTTCGGACACGAACTGGCAGGAGTCATCGAAGAAGTCGGTCCCGGCGTGCGTAGCTTCCGTAAGGGAATGCGAGTGGTGGCGCTCAACTCGGCTCCTTGTCAGATGTGTTTCTACTGTTCCCGCCATCAGGAAAATCTTTGCGAGGACTTGCTCTTCAACAACGGGGCCTATGCCGAATACATCCGCATACCGCGGCGGATCGTCGAGACCAATATGCTGGCGATGCCCGCGGGCGTGACCTTTGAAGACGCCGCCATGGTCGAGCCGCTGGCCTGCGTGTTGCGTGGTTTGCACGAAACCGGAGTAGAGATCGGCGATACCGTGGCCATCATCGGCGGTGGGCCCATTGGGTTGATGTTCGTGCAGGTCGCAACCGCTGTGGGCTGCAAGGTCATTTCCGTGGTGAAGCGCGATTCTCAGGTGACCGCAGCCAAGCAAATGGGCGCCAAGGAAGTGGTGCAAATCACCAAGGTCAAAGACCCGGTGGACGCGGTGCGCATGTTGTCCCCGGAAAAGCGTGGCGGAGACGTCGTGATTGAGGCGGTTGGCCGTCCCGAGGCGTGGGAATGGGCCATCGACATGGTACGCAAGGGCGGCACCGTGAACTTTTTCGGAGGATGCGCCAGCGGTACCAAGGTCCAGCTTGATACCAACCGGTTGCACTATTCCGAAGTTACGCTGAAAGCTACGTTCCATCACACACCGGAAACCGTGCGCAAGGCATTTGCGTTGATTGCGGAGAAAAAGATTCGTTCCACTGATTACATCACCGGCGAGGCGCCACTCTCCCGGTTGCAGCAGGTACTTCGCCACATGCTGAACCGCAATGGCGACATCAAGACCGCCATTATCCCCGGTCATTAAGGCGGGTTTCCGATTGGCTTTTGAATCAGCCTGGGGACGAAACTGACCATGGCAGCCATCGCAAGCAACGACTCTCAGGATCGCCGTTCCGGCCAGCCTGGCGGGCTGGAGCCGGCTTCCGCCGGGCTATGCCATCCCCCAAAATGCTCCTACAGAGGTGGAAGCACAAGAATATTGCCGTCGTCTGGCGCGCAGCCATTACGAGAACTTTTCGGTGGCGAGTTGGTTTCTGCCGGAGCGCTTGCGTCAGCACTTTTTCAACGTCTACGCCTACTGCCGTATATCAGACGATCTGGGTGACGAAGTCGGAGATCCGGCCGCGTCACTGCAATTGCTCGATCAATGGCAGGCCGAACTGGATGCGTGTTATTCGGGCAATCCCCGGCACCCGGTGTTCGTAGCCCTGGCCGGTACCGTCCGCAAGTTCGACATTCCTAAGCAGACTTTTGCTGACCTGCTGACTGCGTTTCGACAGGACCAAACCGTTACCCGCTATCCGACTTTCGACGACTTGCTCGGCTACTGCCACAATTCCGCGAATCCCGTGGGCAGGCTCGTGCTATACCTTTGCGGCTATCGCGACCCCGAGCATCAACAGCTTTCTGATTTCACCTGCACCGCGTTGCAACTCGCCAACTTCTGGCAGGACGTGAGCGTCGACTACGCCAAAGGCCGCATTTATCTGCCACTCGATGACATGCGGCGTTTTGGAGTCAGTGAGGACGATCTTGCGGCGCAGAGAAATACTGCGGCGTTCTGCCATCTGATGCGCTTCGAAGTCGAGCGTGCACGCGAATGGTTCCAGCAGGGCTGGCCACTGGCCGCGCAGGTAGATCGTGAACTGGCCCTCGACATCGAGCTATTCAGCCGCGGTGGCCAGGAGATTCTCCGCGCTATCGAGCGTCAGGGATACGGTGTGTTGGGCCGCAGGCCGTCAATTTCCAAATCCCGCAAGCTTGCGTTGGTGGCCCGCGCCGCCTGGAGCAAGCTCGGTGGAGCAAACTAGGTGGGCGAACCGGTATGAGCGCCGCCGTGCAACCAGCTCCTACACCTTTCGTGGCCACCGAGTCGCAACTCGCAGTTGCGTATTCCGTCTGCCGCAGCATCACGCGCTCAGCCGCCAGGAATTTTTACTACGCTTTTATCGTGTTGCCCCGGCCCAAGCGTCAGGCCTTGTGCGCGGTGTACGCATTCATGCGGCGCTGTGACGACATTGCAGACGATCCAGCGCTGCCCGCTCACGAGCGGCGGCAGAAGCTGGCCTCCTGGTTGGACGCCGCCCACCGGGCGCTGGCTGGCCATGCCACCGACGAGCCCGTCTTGCTCGCCTTGACCGACGCTCAACGACGCTACAACATTCCGGTCGATCTGCTCGATCAGTTAGCCTTCGGCACGGAAATGGACGTTGAAGGCGAAGACCTGTTGCTGTGCGAGACCGCGGAGCCTGGTGTGGTTCGCTACCGGACATTCGAAGATCTGCGCGTTTACTGTCACCGCGTGGCTTCGGTGGTCGGGTTGGTGTGCATTCGCATTTTCGGTTATCGCGATCCCGCTGCGGAGCCATTGGCTGAGAAATGCGGTCTGGCCTTCCAACTCACCAACATCATTCGCGATGTAAAAGAAGACGCTGCCATGGGTCGCGTCTATCTGCCGGAAGAAGACTTGGCCAAGTTCGGCATCTCGCCCGCGGAGCTTAGCGCTGCCGTCGATCCGGCCAGGCTTCGTCCTTTGCTCGCCATGGAAGCGGATCGTGCGCGGCAGTATTACCGCGCCGGGGACGATCTCATTCCCTTGATTGACGAAGACAGCCAGCCCGCGCTGTGGGTCCTGATTACCATCTATCGGCGTCTGCTGGAAGAGATCGCACACGCCAATTATGACGTCTTCAGCGGCAAAATCACCCTCACCGTCAGAGAGAAACTTACCGTCCTGGCCAAGGGCTTCATGAAGCGTATGGCGTGATGACCTCACCCGCACCCCGGAATGCCAAGGTCGCTGTTGTCGGAGGTGGACTGGCTGGATTAGCCGCCGGTTGTGCTCTCGCCGACAGTGGCTTTCAGGTAACCGTGTTTGAGCGCCGTCCCTTTCTTGGTGGACGCGCTTCTTCCTACCAGCATCCCGGCACCGGCGAAGTGGTAGATAATTGCCAGCACGTTTTGCTCGGATGCTGCACTAATCTCATCGACTTCTATGCGCGTCTTGGAGTAGAAGACAAGATCCGCTGGTACGATGCCCTGACTTTTCTTGAGCCTGGAGGACGGACCTCGGTCATCGGCTCGTCCGCCCTGCCAGCGCCGTTTCACACCGCTCCTGCATTCTTGCGTGCGCCGTGTTTGGGCCTCAAGGATAAGTTCGCCATTGGAGCTGCGATGGCTTCTTTGGCTCAGAGCATCCCTGCCGATAATGGCGAAGCGTTCTTAAGCTGGTTACAGCGTCATGGCCAAACCCCGCTGGCCATCGAACGTTTTTGGAAGACTATCTTGATCAGTGCCTTGAACGAAGACCTTGATCGAATGTCCGTTTCATACGCGGCTCAGGTGGTGCGTGAGTCGTTTCTGAAGTCCGCGGCCGCAGGTCGCATGGGAGTGCCCACCGTTCCTCTCACCGATCTCTACGGCACGGCCCAGGCCTACATCAGTGCGCGCGGCGGGGAAGTGCGCCTTCGGAGCGGAGTCGACGGCTTCCGCGCTGAGCCAGGGGGCGTAACCCTGTCAATTGCGAAAGAAGAAGCCAGCTTCGACTTCGCTGTGCTGGCGGCCTCATTTGATGTTCTGCCGCGCTTGTTGCCCCAAACTTCCGCCGCTGAACCTTTGTTAGCGAGTCTGTCGCATTTAGAATCCTCACCCATTACCGGCATCCATCTTTGGTTCGACCGCCAAATCAGCGATCTCGATCACGCCGTCCTTCTCGACCGCACCATTCAATGGATGTTTCACAAGTCAAAGTTGCTGGCTGGAGCGAAGAGCACGGCTGAGTCCAGCGGAAGCTATGTAGAGCTGGTGGTCAGTGCATCCAAGGCCTTAGTGGATAAATCGCGGCAGGAGATCATCGACCTGGCGCTCAAGGAGCTACGCGAGTTCTTCCCCGGCGCGCGTAATGCGAATCTCCTGAAGTCGACCGTGATCAAAGAAGTGCATGCAACCTATTCGCCGCAGCCCAACGTAGACGCGTATCGTCCACTAAACGAAACCGTATGGCCCAGGGTTTTTCTGGCGGGGGATTGGACCGCAACCGGCTGGCCTGCCACTATGGAAGGCGCGGTGCGCAGCGGCTACCGGGCCGCAGAGTGTATCGCGAGGGTTTCGGGTTTAAGAGAAGCTGTGTTTCTCCAGCCAGACTTACCCGCCTCTGGGTTCATGCGGTTGTTCAAGTGATCTACCCCTACACCGCTAGCAGAACCACTCCCCCGGCCACCAACAACGCCGCCACCCATCGCCGCTGATCTACGCGCTCGTGCAGGAATATCTTGGCCGCGACTGCATTAGTGATGAATGTAAGCGATGTCGAAGCTGGCACCACCAGGCTGAGATCTCCCCAGGACAGGCCAAATAGCAAACTGTAGAATGCCGTCGCCATACACAAAACGCCAAGCAGGAAATTAGGATTCTTCAGAACCCGCGCTAGAACCGCCAGCAGGCCGATCCGCCGCCTCAGCTCTCCTACATCGCCGACTTGCTTCATGCCCCGCGAGAGCAGTACATCTCCAGCGGTGGAGGTCAGCACAATCACTGCGATCGCGCCCCAGGCGTACATCGATTTCATGGCTCCATCCTTGCGGAAACCGCAGCGCCCACCAGTTCGCCAGATTTCTCTTTGGGAGGTGTGAAAGCCGGCCCTTGTGTTACGAACCCCACTCCTGCGGATATGAGCAATATTCCCAGCCAGCGGGTGAGACTGACATTCTCATGCAGAACAAACTTGGCAATCAGCGTGAGCACAACGTATCTCACCGAAGTGGCGGGCAGAACGTAGGTCAGATCGGCCCAGGACAGAGCCGTCATATAACAAGAAAAGAAGATCAGCAAAAACACCACACCCAGTGCAATGATAGGATTCAGAACCACCAGGAAAATACCGGCCAGGTGATGCAGAGAAACGTTGCCCACCTGCTTCATGCCGCGTGCGATAAAGCCATCGCCGGTGGCGGCAAAAAAGGCCACTCCGGCCAGCACCAGATACTTGCGGAACGTCACGGATTTCCTACGCTTTGGCCGGTTGGATGGCGGCGGTCGAATCGTCCTTCTCGCGCTTTGACAATACCCACTTATTGCGGGCGGCGCGCAACTTCATGAAGGACTTTGCCTCTTTGTACAACCGCTTCCTGTCCACGCTGTTGAACATTGCCTTCCTCAAGATGCGGAACACTGCTTTGGGACGGAAGTAATATTCATCGTAAAAATGATGTACCGCTTCCATTAAGTCATCCGCAGGAAGGCCGGGGTATTGGATTTGGGCCATCTGATGACCGCCATCATCCACCATCTTGGTGTCGGCGACCATAAAGCCATTCTTCACCGCGTAGTCGTAGAGCTCAGTTCCCGGATACGCATGGGCGACTGATACCTGGATGGTTTCCACGTCCAATTCTTTTGCGAACTGGATGGTGTTGCGAATGGTGTCGTGAGTTTCCCCCGGCAATCCAAGAATGAAGTCACCATGAACCACTAAGCCCAGTTTGTGGCAATCCTTGGTAAACTGCCGTGCCCGTTCGACGGTCGCGCCCTTCTTGATGTTCTTCAATATCTGTTGGTCGCCGGACTCATATCCCACGATCAGCAATCGGCATCCGGCTTCCTTCATTGCCTTGAGCGTCTCGTAATCGGTGGTCACGCGCGAGGTGCAAGACCAGGTCAGACCCAGCGGTTTCAGCTTCGCACAAAGTTCGATGGTCCGAGCTTTCTGGATATTAAAGGTATCGTCGTCGAAGAAAAACTCACGCACGTCCGGCCATAGCTGCTTCGCCTTGGCCATCTCTTTGGCAACGTCGTCCGTAGAACGCTTACGCCACGGATGCCCACTCAACGTTTGTGGCCACAGGCAAAACGTACATTGCGCCGGGCATCCGCGAGTGCTGTATAGCGAGACGAACGGATACAACAGGAACGGCACGTTGTAGCGGGTTACGTCGAGATCCCGCTTATATACGTCGGTGACGTGGGGCAGGGAATCGAGGTCCTGAATTTCCGGCCGGTCGGGAGTATGCACGACAGTGCCATTCTTGCGATACGAAATGCCCGCAATCTCTTCCAACGGCTTGCCTTGCGCGAACTCCACCACCGTGTGATCAAATTCTTTGCGGCAAACGAAATCAATCGCCGGGCAATCTTTCAGGGATTTTTCCGGCAACACCGTGACGTGCGGGCCCACGAAGGCAATCTTGATATTGGGGTTGGCCTCTTTGATCTTCGTTACCAGGCGGATGTCCCCCGGAAATCCCGGCGTGCTGGTGAACAGCACCAGGAACTCGTAGTCACGGGCGATGTCGATGGTTTCCTCGGCCGAGACATGATGCGGCGGAGCATCCAGCAGCCGCGCTCCTTCCAGCATTCCAGCGGGATACGCCAGCCAAACCGGGTACCAGTAAGACTCAATCTCGCGGGTGGCGGGCCAGCGCGAACCCGCTCCCCCATCGAAATTCTCAAACGAGGGCGGATTCAGAAACAAAGTTTTTAAAGGCATATGTGTGAGTAACTTATATTAACATTTCTGGCGGAATTCCTCTGCCCGGAGGTACATTTTGAGTACATCTCAGGCTTAAACCGATACATGAGGACTACTTTCCAACTCCCACCCAGGCCCCCAAATCGCCGGTTTCCCGTAGCAGCGCAATCCGGGCCTGTTCGAGTTCGAACTTTGCATCCTGCAAGACCGCATAATGCTCACTGGCCTGGCTGCGAGCGTCGTCCTCGTCGTGCAAGGTTGCGCTTCCGGCATCGATCCGGATACGGGTCGCATCCAGATTCGACTTCGCGATCTGATACTCCAGACCAACCACTTCCTGCGCGGCTGCCAGTTGCTGCACCGATCGTTGCAATTTCAGGGTTCGCTCCGAAACCTGGTTCTTGGCATCCTCGGCCTGTTTTTGTGCGAGCAATGCATCGGCGTCTGCGGCCCGTGCCCGCGACCGCTGGGATAGGTCGAAGAAAGGAAATCGGATCACAACCCCGATAGTCGCGTTTTCTTTCTGGAAACTGCCCATCCGGAAGAAATCCTGGTAGTGATTGTAAGTGGCAAGCAGCGCATACTGGGCCGCGAAATCCGCCGAGGGCCACATTGTGCGATGTTCGCCGCGAGCGTGGAAACCTAATGCATCAGAGTGCAGCGAAGCCACTTGAATGGCTGGATTTATTCCTACTGCTCGGGCGGCGAGGTTGTCATCCTGCTGAATTTCCGGCAGAGCCGGAATCGAGTCGGGAATCGTTTCAATCGAAGACGCAGGCAGCCCGGTCACATGGGCAAGGCGGCTGCGTAGAACGTCAATGGCCCCCTGTGCCTGGGAAATATGCAGATAAACGCGGGCGGCATTGAGATGAACCTGGTCACGTGCCTGGGGAGTATCCACTCCCTCTTTGATTCGTTGATTGACTACTTCTTCCATTTTCAAAGCAGCCGCGTAGTCCTCGGTCAAGTGGGCCGCCAGTGCCTGCCACTTGCTAAGCTCAACGTAGTTCAGGACCGTCTCCATGATGATCTGATCGCGCTGGTCCTTGCTATGAATCGTGCTCGCCTGCCATTCAGTTCTGGCTTCCCGCACAAACTCCCGCAATGCAGGGTTGATTAAGGAAGCTTGTGCGGTGGTATTTACGATCGAAGGCGCGGAGCCTTCCAAACTAAGCGGGTACCCCCAGGTCGCTCCCAGACCGGAGCCGACTGTCATGGAGGGCAAATAATGGGCACGCGCCTCGTTGTAGGACGCGAATGCCCGCTGTTCTTGCGCTACCGACATGGCGGTGGTGGTGCTGTGAACCAGGGCGAGTTCCACCACTCGCCGCAACGGCACTGATTCGGCTGTCAACGGGCCGCTGATTAGGACACAGCAAAAGCCGGCCAGAAACAGAATGCAAAAGCGCGGAACTGACGTAGCAATGCTCATGGGCTCACCTCAACCAAGATGAATTCAGAAACTCAACTCGCAATCCGCGGTCCCGCGGCATCAAGTCGCAAGCGCTTGGAGATCAGCGCGAGCCGCGAGCGTCTGCACGGCGATCCAATCGCTTCAGGGCGCTCTGTGCGAGCGTGAAATCTCTGGCCAGAGAAAGCGCATTCCGATACTCCTGTACCGCCGCCTGAGTGTCGCCCTGCTGTTCCAGCAGATTTCCCAGCAGGTAGTGCGCCTTAAAAGCGGGAGCATCCTCCACCATCTCACTGGCGAGATAGCGGTGAAGCATCTCAGCGGCCGCGGTCAGATTGCGTTGCGTTTGGATCAAAATCTCCGCCGCTGCCAGTAATACGTGCTGACTCTCTGGCGCCGACGAAGTCTGCTGAATGGCAACCTGCATTGGGTCGAGCCGGTTGGTTCGCCGATAGAACCTGGCCAGTTCCATCCATGTTCCGGCCTTGCCACCACTGGCCTGGATGGCAGCACGAAACTCGCGTTCGGCCGCCGCCAGATCGTTGTCCTTCTCTGCGATCTGGGCCCGCACCAGGTGGGTTTCTGCGGGATCCAGCAACGATAATTGTTGCGCCTGCGTTGCGGCTTTATCCGTACCTCCACCCAATATGCTTGGAGCCTGCACATAGAAATCGGCCAGGTCGGCACGAGCTTCCACATTGTTCGGATTCAGCCGGACTGCGGTCTCGAATTCACTCCGCACCTTTTTGGCCAGCCCAGTTGCAAAGAAAAAGCTGGAGTGATCCGCCTTCTCCCCGTAAGCCCGTCCCAGCCACAAATGGTATTGACTGTTGCCTGGTTCGAGCGCAACCGCTTTTTGGCAGGCCGCAATACTGGCGTCCCAGTTGGTGAGCGAATAATAAGCACGGCATAGCAGGTTCTGAGACTCGGCATCATTAGGCGCAGCGGTAATCCTGTTCTGGAGGGTCACTATGGCGTCATCCACGCGTCCCGCCGCTAATAACTTGGCGGGAGAAATCTCCGCTACCAGGAGGGCAGGCGCCAATATCAGCGTTCCAAGAAAGGTCAACTTCCGGATTATTGGGCAAGACATCGGTCTAATGGACCACCCTCACCGCCAGGCCGTTGCGCAAGGATTTGGAATTCAGAGGAGCCACCGCCACTAAGGCGTTGTCCGGAAGTCCGCCGGTTACCTCCACCTGGGTCAGGTTCGAAATCGAAGTCTGCACATCCCGCCGGCTCAATTCATCGTTCAGGATTTGGTAGACATAATTCCGGCTGTCTTCCTGATGCACTGCTTCGCGTGGCACCGTCAGCACATCGCGATGCTCAGCCGTAATGATCGTGACTCCTACGTTGACATTAGGAAGCAGCTTGAGATCAGGGTTGTCCACCACACAAGTAGTTTCCCCTACGTTGCGCGTGCCATGCAGTTTGATCAGCGAGGGGATCATGGTCACACTGCTATGCCAAATGCGGCCCGGCAACGCATCCCAGGTAACTTCAATCGGATCTCCTCCCACCAGTCGTCCCACGTCGGGTTCATCCACGAAAGCTCTCACGCGAACTTTCGATAAGTCTGCTTCCTGCAACACCAGATCACCGGCGTTTACATACGCCCCTTGCCGAACCGGCAGTGAGTAAACGACGCCGCTAAATGGTGCGCGAACGTTCAACTGGACCAGGGCATCCTCGGCAGCTTCGTATGCCGCCTGGGCTTCGGATTTCTGCGCTTCGACGCGCGCAATCTCGGGCGAGGAGTATCGGCCCTTCTGCTTTTGCTCCAATAGCGTTGCATCGGCCGTGGCCCGTTGCAGTTGGTCCTCGGCTGCCCGTACCTCGCCGGGAGAGGCGGCGCCATCCTTGAGCAACCGCTGCAGCGCTTCCAGGTTACGCTGCGCTGTATTTCTCGCGGTCCGCGCCTTGGCCAGATTGGCATCCAGCGTCAATAACTCTTCTTGACTTCCGCCGCTCTGCACCGCGCCCAAATCGGCCTGAGCCGAACGCATTTGCGCCAACGCACGGGCAGCCGCGCTGCGCGCTTCCACGTCATTCATCTCCAGCAGGAGTTGCCCTTTCTGGACGTGGTCGCCTTCCTTGACCAACAGCGTCTTCACCGTCGTTCCCACCGGAGCATGCGCTTCGAAATTCTCAACCGGCTCTACTTTTCCATTCGTCGAGACCACACTGCGGATCGCGGTCCGCTGCGCCACCGCGGTCCGCACCGGCACTACTTCGCCGCGTGACATGAACGACGCAAGCAACACTACTCCCACCACAATGCCCGCCGTCCAAAGCAGCCACCGATGGCGGTTCCAAAAGCCGCTACTGTTACCGGTCCATGACATGGGCTGATTAAAGCTACTGTACCACTGGGTGCTCAATAGATTGTACGCAGGAACCTCATCGGTTAGATGCAGAAACAGTCTCGAGGAACCGCAAAATAACCCCAGGTCTCGCAGTACCCAAGTTAGTACAATCGGGTTGGTTACAATCAGGATATGCCCAAATCGCTCCGCTACACCCGGGAACATGCTGAAGCCGGCCTCAACGCCCGCTTTCCGGAAATCGAGACTTGGCCCAACCAGTTTCCGGGTTACGAAATCGTGGTCGATGACCCTGAGTTCACTTCGGTGTGCCCGAAAACGGGTTTGCCTGACTTCGGCACGCTCACGATCCGTTACATGCCCGATAAACACTGTCTGGAACTGAAGTCGTTGAAGGAATACTTGCAGTCCTATCGCAACCTTGGGATTTTCCAGGAAAACATCGTGAACCGTGTGTTGGACGATGTGGTGCGCTGGGCCAAGCCGGTATGGGCCGAAGTCAAAGGCGATTTCCGGCCGCGCGGAGGGATTTCAACGGTAGTGGTGGCACGGTGGCCGCGGCCGAAACGAAGAAAGTAGCTAAGGCTACTGCCGCAAGGAGCGTCCTGCAATTAGGCTCAGGGGTTCAATCTTCTCCAACTCAGCGGTTCGCTGGGCTTTGACTCGACTGATCGCATATGCGTCCTGAAGGTTCAGCCAGAATTGCTCAGTGGTTCTAAACAGCCGCGATAGGCGAAGCGCAGTGTCGACCGTGATTCCACGCTTCTCCAGAACGATGTCGTTAATACGAGGCGCTGGTACATGGATGCGTTTCGCCACTTCGTACGCAGACATGCCCATGGGTTTTAGAAATTCCTCGCGCAAAATCTCGCCGGGATGGACGCTCCAGCTCGGCGTACCCTTCCTTGCTATGCTCACCATTTCCTCCCAAGCTGCAATCAAACTCCGTTTTCAGTGATAATCCGTTACTTCCACTTCGTACGCATCGTGATCGCGCCACACAAAACAAATCCTATACTGGTCGTTAATACGGATACTGTGCTGTTCCCGCCGGTTCCTACGCAGTTTCTCAAGCCGATTGCCGGGAGGGTCTTGAAGATCAAGCAATTCAGTGGCGGCGTCTAGCATCGCCAGTTTTCGTTTCGTTACACTCGAGGGAGGCGATCCTCGAGTCTTGCCTGTGCGCCAAATCTCCTCGGTCGCTCGGTTCGCAAAAGTTCGGATCACATCGACCCATAATAACGTTATACGTTATTAACGTCAAGCGTTATTATGCCTCTGTGGTTGCCGTGGTTGGGTTAGGTTGCGGACGGGGGAGCCTGCAATCGACGGTTGACGTTACTTTCCCGCAGCCAGGAAGCGCCCAATCGTCTCATTCAAAAACTTTTCATCCGCCGGGCTACCGCCCGCCCCCGCGGTGTGGCCCCATAGCGATGGAATTGGCACCAGCGAGACCTTCGGCATGAATGCGGCTTCGTAGCGCGCATCTCCGACTGGAAAGTAAAGGTCCGTCTCCGACGGCATGTAGAGAAACGGAACCTTGATCGAACGTAGCGCTCGCTCCACATCTCCGCCAAAACCAGGGGTTGCTCCAACATCGTGCCGCTCCCAGGTGCGCATTTGCAGGATCAGGTCATTGGCATCGGCGCCGGGAATAAAGTTCGTGCGAAAGTTGTTCAACACCTGCTCAAAAGTTGTTCCCGGTTTCTCGGTTTCACGCCATAATTCGCGGCGCCACCATTCTTGCGAGAACAACCACGCCGTCCATACCACGGCGAACGCCTCCAGACCTTTGGTGGGAGGAGTCTTGTAATCACCATTCTGAAATGCGGCGTCCGCAGTGAGCGCGGCAATCTGCCCTTCCAGCCGCACCACTCCGTGTGGATAGGTTTTCGCCGTGCCGCAAGTGGCAACAATGCGGTCGGCGAAGTCCGGATAGCTGACTGCCCACTGGAAAGCCTGCTGCGCACCCATGGAAAAACCAATGATGGCGCGTACGTGAGTAATCTTGAGTTCTTCCGTCAGCAGCCGATGTACCGCCTCCACATTGTCGCGGATGGTCATGAGCGGAAAGCGAGGACCATGGAATGGCTCCGGAGTGTTGCTAGGAGAAGACGAATGTCCGTTGCCAAACAGCTCGGTCGCCACCAGAAAAAGTTGCGAAGTATCCAGAGCGTGTCCCGCCCCGCTCACCCACTCATATCCGTGGAAGTCGGACATGTAATGCGATGGCAGCAGCACCACGTTGTCCTTGGCGGCATTCAGATGGCCATAAGTTCCATACACGACACGCGCCTGCGGCAGGACCACTCCGCCTTCAGTCCTAAAGTTTGAAATGACGAACTCATGACGCTCCGAAGGCTGAGCTTTACTGTCGGCTGTATCTTGCGCGCTGAGAGCTTGCGGAATAAACAACAACAGGGGAAGAAGCAAGAGCCTGAGTTTTTTCATGTCGGAGAACTTCCTTGGCGCCAAAGAACCTCCTTAGTTCTCACTCCTACTTTCCCAGCGACTCCGGGAAGTGCAGCACCATCCGCAACGGCTCCGCCTGCTGGCCGTTGGTGGATTTCAGCACCAGCAAACGGCCATCGCTGCCAAAGCCCAATGGCCGAGCGTCGAGGGTGGTGACCAGAGCGGTGCCGCCCAGTTCCATGGTTTCAGGGTTCCGGATTTCCGTCACCATCAATTTCTTGCCGTTGGTAAAGTACAGGCTCTTTCCGTCGTGACTCCAGCCATGCCAGAGAGCTCCCTCGGAAGAAACTTGCATCTTGGAGTGGGCTCCGGGAAAGTCGGTGATGTAGACTTCAAAGCGCCCCGACTCGTTCGAGACGTATGCCATCCATCTCCCGTTGGGTGAAACCTCTCCATCCCTCTCGTCGTAGCTCTGATTCAGAAGAGGAATGGGTTTGCCACCGTCCACCGGCTGAGCATAGACGTCAAATAACGTCTTAGGATCTTGAATACTTACGATCAGGTACTTGCCATCCGGGCTCCACGAGTGGACATAGGCAATGTCTTGAATCCGCGAAGTAATCGGCTGCTCTTCCCCGGTGGCCAGGGTCTTGATTCTCATGCTGCCCTGGGTGCCAATGCTGCTGGTTATTGCGAGCTTTGCCGCATCGGGTGAAAATGCCGAATAGATAAACCCGCGAACGTTGAACGTCTGCCGCGCTAAGATCTTGCGATCCACATCGTAAAGCCAGAGATCAGTGTCAGGTGCGTCGGCTTCCCGTTTGGCAAAGGCAATTTTCTTGGCGTCTGCCGAAACACTGATCTGCCCGTTGATGCCGCCAATGGTGTCTCCGAATTCTTCGCTCTCTTTTCCCGGCAGCTTCATCCATGCAAATCGCGACTCGGCGGCCTCTTCCGTCCGGTACATCAGCGTCCCGGTGGATGAAACCGAAAAATTACCCAGATCCTTCGGGCCCCAATATTCTACGTTCTGTGCCACCGGAACCGGGTTGCCGCTGACCGCAATCGCCTTGGGATCGAAGTGCTGCGCCATCAGGTTCCGGTCGTGCAGGTAAAGCAAATACCCTTGCGCGTAAACCCCATTGGAAGCTTGTTGCACCACCAGCTTCGGTTCGCTCCCGTCCAGTGATCCGGCATAGAGATCTCCCACCGGCGCCGCGACCAGACGCTGTGTAAACAGAAAGTGTTTTCCGTCAGGCAGGAATATCGGGTTGCGATGAGTGTGGCCTGTGCCCCCCAGCTTGGTTACTGCTGCCGGCGTGCCCCCGCTCTCCCCGACTTTGTAGAGAGGCTCTTCAATGTTCGGCGTGAACACGATCATTCCCGCCTGGCTCCAGGCGCCTCCGCGGCCGGCTGGCGCGTCGCAAATGATTTGCACCGGACCTCCCGCTGCGGCCACCGTGCGCATTTTGCCGTTGGAAAAAAAGCCGATCATGTTCCCATCCGGCGACCAGAAGGGAAACGTCGCGCCCTGCGTTCCGGGGATCAACGACGCCTTGCCGCTGGTCAGGTCGCGAACCCAGAGTTCGCTGCCGTTTGGGGTCGCGGCCGGGATTGCCAGCCTTTTGCCATCCGGCGAGATGACCGCGCCGCCGAATGCGTTCATATTCATATCCAGTCCGCTGGGCAATTCGATCTCTGCCCGAATCGGTTGCTCCTCTTCAGCGAGGCGGCGCGAATAGAGCAGCGCCGCAACCAGGCCCGCCACCGCCAGCACCCAGCCCGCTACTGCGAAAATTGTTCCCAGACGCTTGCGCTCACGCCGAGCCCCGGCCACCACGGCTGGCACTCCGGCCTTACTCCCCATTTCAGAAATAGATTCCAGCTGTAGTTTCAGGTCGTGCGCCGATTGCCAGCGCTGGTCTGGATCTTTCGCCAGACATGTGCGAATCAACTTGTCCAATGCCGGCGGCGTCATGGGCTGCACTATGCTGATCGGCTCCGGCTCTTTCTCCAAAATCGCCGCCAACACTCCTACCTGCGACTTGCCGTCGAACGGCCGCTTGCCAGCCGTCATCTCATAAAGTGCGCAGCCGAAGCTAAAAATGTCCGACCGTGCATCCGCCTCGGCGCCTTGCAAAACTTCCGGCGCCATGTACTGAAACGTGCCCACGATCAAACCCTTTTGAGTAAGTGGCGTCAGCGGAGAAGTCATCTGAGCCACGTTCATGGTCGGCGTTGACGGCGTCAGCAAACCAACGCTGCCTCCGGACGTCGCCCCCACGGCTTTCCCCTTGGCCAGACCAAAGTCCATGAGCTTGGCCCCTGATTTGGTCAGCATGATGTTTCCCGGCTTCAGGTCACGATGAATGATGCCGTGCCGGTGTGCGCGCTCTAGAGCATCCGCCGTCTGGATCGCGATCGTCAGTACCTGATCGATCGGCAGCGGCCCTTTCAGCAAACGGAAGGCAAGCGTCTCGCCCTCCAGATACTCCATCACCAGATAATCAATTCCGTCCTGATGGCCAACGTCGAACAGCGTGCAGATATGCGCATGCTGAAGTGACGAAATGGCGCGGGCCTCGCGCTCGAATCGAGCTTTCAAATCCGGGTCAGCTTGCAATTGCGGAGGAAGAACTTTGATTGCGACATCACGGCCCAGCCGCGAGTCGTGTGCACGGTAGACTTCACCCATGCCACCCGCCCCTAAAGGCGATTGAATCTCATACGGTCCAAGTTTAGTCCCTGCGGTTAGCGCCATGCAGCGCGAATTATACCGGACAAGTGTGTAAATCCGTGGTGCCGCCCGTCCGGAGGTTGCTCCTGCCGCCTTCAGCCCCTAATCCTTCAGAACCACTATCTCGCTATGTAGACCGGCTTGGTTCCATCCGCCGGCTGCTTTACCTCGGGTTTTCTATCGGGTGTATTCGCTGTCTTCGAGGGCGTTTTCATGGGCTGGTTTGGGTCCTTAACCCACTCTATATTCAGCGCGTAGTCTTTCTGAAACAAAAGCGCCCAAGTGTAACGGTTGCCGTTTGGCATACTATCGAGAAAATTCTCTAGGGCTTGCCCGGCTGGGACGTTCTCGTACCCTACGTTAGTGTGGAACTGATGCATGTCATTTCCAGGAATCAAGCCGACAAATACGGTGTAGCCGGTTGCCTCAGTCAGGGCATCGCACAGCGCATGTAGAAATTCGCCACCGTTCCGATCCTTCGCGGGAACGCTGATGATGGTGTCGAGCATTGGGCGGCTCGGTTGCAATGTCCCGCTAATGTCCCTAACCATGCCCGGTGAGACATGCACACGAGCCTCAGATTGCGACATGAGAAAAGTAGTCCCGGCATTCTGTGAAAACGCATTGACAAGCTGCTTGACGGCTTCCAGCTTCGCTTCCTCATCGTTTGTAGCCTTGGGCACACTGTACGTTACCGATAGCTGACGCTCCCGTGCGCCGATGATTCGTTTGCTTGGGGGGATAGGTTCCCCTGGTTTGAGGTCTCGGCGGACTTTTTCGGTTACATCTTCCAAATCACCGTCGTACACCAAGCGTGGGTCTTCGTAAGAAATAACCCAGCCATATCGTTTCTCCCACTGGAGAATCACGTCTCGCACGGGGCGGGGACTGATTACGGATGTGGTCTCTTTCGTCTGGGCACGCGACAACCCAGACAGTAGCAGCAAAGCGGTCTGTAAGTACAAAGATAGTCTCAGGAACCGATGCATACCTACTCCTTCATCACTAAGTTGCATTGTAGGCCGTTGAGCCAGACCTGATGTTGTCGGCGTTACGTTACGGAACCCGAACACGCCAACGGAAGCATCACCTTAACCTGTGGATGATTGTGTCCTACCATGAGGACAGTCTGTGAAATCAGAACGTGCCTGGAAAAACAGTCTTTAACCCGATTCCTTTGCAACCTCCGCAACGCGGCATTTCGCTAGAATAACTTCATGCCGATCCCGACCGACATCCGCAAACACAAATACATCCTCCTCACCACTTTCCGCAAGGACGGCACCGCCGTTCCCACTCCCGTCTGGTTCGGCGAAGAAGATGACAAACTCTATGTGGTGACCCGCGCCGACTCGGGAAAAACCAAGCGTATCCGCAACAACTCTCAGGTTCGCATCGCCCCCTGCACCTTCCGCGGCAAAGTTACCGGACCCGAGTCTCCCGCCTCCGCCCGTGTCCTGCCCGCCGCAGACTGGCCCCGCGCCCGCCAAATCGTCAACCGGAAATACTGGATGGCCCGGCTTTCTATCGCGAGAAAGAAAAACGTCTATCTGGAAATCTCTGGGATCGCCTGAGTTTGGGTTCAGCGTCTTCCACGAACCGCCCACGCTCGGGCGGGCAACTCAATGATGCCGTCTAAGCCGATAGGCAAGGACTTACGCAGCCGCTCGCGAATCGCGTTCTGGACACGCTCGTCGCGGCCCGCCAGATAGTTGGGAGCGGAACCTTGTCCCGTCAGAAAGGGTTGCCAGTAGTCATCAAAATCCACAAAGCGCGTGGTAACATCGAGCGCGCGAGTCCTGACTTGCACAACGCCGGCCCCCTCAAACAACTTTCGCAACGCTTCTGGATTGCAAAGAGGGAAGCGGCGTCCCTGATCGTACGTTGTCGCCTCGGAATCGACATCTGTCGCGGCGTCCCAGAACTCCCGCAGGAAACGTGCCCCTTCAGCATAGTCCCAGACGTAAATGGCGATTACGCCCCCTGGCACCGTAACCCGGCGCATTTCCTGTACTGCCAGTTCTGGTTCCGGAACGTAATTCAATCCCAGCCCACAGACCGAAACATCGAAACTGGCTTCGGCAAAAGGCAGGGCCCGCGCATCGCCGGATTCGAAGCTAACCCCAGGTCGTGAGCGATGCGCGCGGGCAAACTCAACCTGCTGAACAGACGCATCCATACCGGCGACTCGAACTGGTGCGCAGCCATCAACAATGGCTTCGGTGAGCACACCGCTCCCGCAGCAAACGTCCAGCCAGCGCAACTTCGAGGGTAGACCCAACCAGCTGAGGAATTCATCCGCAATCAACTTGCTCCAGCGTCCCATCCACTGGTCGTAAGCTGCTCCAGAAGTCCATTTGTCCATACTCAGTTGATAGCTTTTTGAACGCACCGGACGCAAAGTGTTCGCGAAGTCCCAGGATACTGCTTATGCACCGGATGCCAGAAGGCGATGAAATCAGATTTCCTGGCTCGCGGGAATCACGTGGAGATGGCTCTGATCCTTCGCTGGATCAACTGGCCGCACCGGACCGGGCGTGGTCACCGTGCGGGCCGCGAGTTGCTCCGCCAGACAGTCGTGTTTACTTTTACCCACCTTCGTACCGCCTACTGGGTCTTTGACTGTCGGCAATAGGCCCACCGCCTGGTTTCTTCCCGCCTTTTTGGCCTGGTAGAGAGCTTCATCGGCCAAACGCAGCACCTCAGGGTAGGCAATCGTCTCGGCCTCGTTTTCATACCACGGGAACACCGCCCAACCGATCGAGCACGTACAAGGAACGCTCACGCACCCCTCCAACTCAAACGGTTCCTGTCCCACAAAATTCAACACTCTCTTGGCCAGCGTCGCCGAGTCTTCGCGGTCGGTATAGCGTGAAACCACAAGAAATTCATCTCCGCCCCAACGGATGAGCGCATCCGAGTGGCGAATCGCAGAACTGAGGCGGCGCGCCATCTCCACCAGCATCTTGTCGCCAACGTCATGTCCGTAACGGTCGTTCACTTGCTTGAAGGAATCGGTGTCCACAATATAGAAAACCAGGTCGCGATTCCGTTTCCCCGATGGGACCGCCGAAGGATATGCGGCCGCTACTGAGTACGAGCGCACCACCTGCCGCACGTCGCCGTCAATCGTGGCATTCAGAAAACGGCGGTTTCTCGCCCCGGTCAGCACATCCGTAAGCGAATCTTCCCGCAGCTCCCGGTTGGCCCGCGCCAGTTCTTTGTCCAGGCGATGCTGCTTGATCCACGCCATAGTACCCAAAATCATCATCGTGATCAGCGTCAGCAGCAGCCGAAAGCTGCGCACTGGCCCCGGCGCCGGACTGTAGTAAAGAGCCCAGCCCGCCATTGCCGGCAAGGAGAGAATCGTCACTACAGCCAGTCCTGACATCCAAAGATCTCGCTTACCCTGGTCGGTCTTCGCGGGTTCGGCGCGCAGCGTTTGTCCCCGCGCTACCAGTCCCACGCGTGCGAACCACGCCATGGCCACCAGCAGCGGCGGATCGTATACGCTGCCGGTGTAATACTTCCCGAAATCGATGGCGAGACTGGAAGCCACCGAAGCTGCGGCATACACTAATCCTGCCGCGAACAGAGTTCCGTAAACCACTCTCCACCCGCCTGTACTGCGCAGCCAGATCGTCCCCGCACACACCAGAAAAACGAAATGTTCCAGAAAAAACACCACATCGAAGCTGCGGCCGTAAGCCGCCTCATCTGGCCACACGAACTGCCAGGGGATCACCACGAACAGATAGAGATACAGCCACCACGTCACCAACAACGCAAAGTCCAGTCCACCCAGGTTGCTGGTTTGTTCGTCGCGCTCAACATGGGGTTGCAGCGCCAGTGCGCTCATGAAAGGCACCAGGTGCAGGATGAGAATTACATCTCCAATGAAAGGATTGGGGACTTCTTGACGCAGCACTACTTCAAAGTAGGTCCATAGCCCCTGCGCTACGAACCACAGCGCGCATCCCAGGGACATCAGCCGCCAGAATAGCCGGCTGCGCGTGTCTGCTGCACGAGTATTAGCAAGGAAGCAGCCCAGCACCACCGCCAGCAGCACACATTGGGAGATGTTACCGATGACAGTGAGCAGGTAGCCGCGCGGGATAACGAAACATAGAACCGCATCAAAGAAGACAAGAGCGCAAATCAGCCACCAACACTTATCCCGCGGCATGGAAACAACATCCACACGGTGATTCTAGGCCTACCCTCGGCGTCAGGAATGTTACCGAGGTCATCCCCGATTGGAAATGTATAACGGGTTGGGGATGTCAGAACTATGCGGAAAGCTTGGATAAAGGCGCCGTTCCGAATTGCGGTTCAGACTGCGACCGGCCTTCGCTGATTTCAGGATCCATTTCGCGACTCAGCCGCGCGGTCCAAATCAGTCCTGCTACCACCGTAACAATTCCGAATACTACCCATCCTTCCATTAACAATTTAAGCCAATGCATGAATCCCCCAGGGTCTTTGAAACAAGCGTCCGGCGCAGATTATAGGGCAAATGCTCCATTATTGGAACCATGCAAATGTTTTCCTATAAATTGCAAGTACAGGAACCCTCCGCCTATCCTTTCTGGGGATGGCGGCGTCTATTCTCATTGCACGCGACGTTTTTTTGAAAGTGAGGCGCGGGTGACAGCTCTTCTTAGCGAACTTTGCGGAGCCTTGGCGCCCTTTGCGGTCAAAAGCACTTGCCTGATCAGATGCGAAGGAACCGGGGAACTTCCCCGCGCAAGCGCCGGAACTGAACTCGTTCTCCTCACGTATCATAGAGTTAGAAGCATGAGTTAGAACCATGCGGGTGCTTTTCGAAATCTTCGCTCAGACCCTCCGCACCTTGTGGGCCCACAAGTTACGCTCCTTCCTTACCATGTTCGGGATCGCCTGGGGAGTTGGCTCGCTGCTCTTGCTGGTGGGATTAGGCGAAGGTTTCCGCTCCGGCAACCGCAAGCAATTCAACGAAATCGGCGAGAACGTATTGTTCATCTTCGGCGGCCGCGCTCCCGCCATGAACGGCAGCTTCACCAGCCTGCGCCAGTATTACCTCACCTACAAGGACTACCAGGACGTTCGCGACGAATGTCCCGACGTTGGCTTGGTCGTCCCCATCATTGCCCGTGACGACATTCGCGCCGTAAGCGATTTCTACCAGAGCAGCGGCCGCCTCATGGGCGTGCCGACCGAGTTTAGTAAAGTCCGCTACATGCCCATAAACGAAGGCCGCTGGATCAACGAGCTCGATGACTCTCAACAGCGCCTGGTTGTAGTGCTGGGCGACGAAGCTCGCAAGAATCTGTTTCCCGGCCGCCCCGCTCTTGGCAACACCATTCTGCTCGGTGGCATCCGTTTTCAAGTGATCGGAACCGCCAAGCGCATCGGTCACGGTGACAACAACACCATGAACCTGCGCATCTTCGTCCCGTTTCACACCATGCAAAGCAACTTCCGTCCCCTCAACGTGGGCGAAATCGATAATGCCATCTCTTTTTTGAACTACCAGCCCAAGGTGAGGGAACTGAACGAAGTCGCCAAGCTCGAAGTCCACAAGGTCATCGCTCGCAACCACGGCTTCGACTATCGCAACACCGATTCCTTCGACGAATGGGACACCGTCCGCACCTCCGACCAAGTCGGCAAGATTTTCGATGCCATGAACATGTTTCTCGGCAGCGTCGGCCTTGTCACCCTGGCATTGGGCGCCATCGGCATCATCAACATCATGCTGGTCGCGGTCGCCGATCGCACGCGCGAAATCGGTCTGCGCAAAGCCCTGGGCGCCACCAATCGCAGCATCATGTTTCAATTCTTCGTGGAAGGTGCTTTTCTCACCCTGTTGAGTGGAGGCATAGGCATGGGTGGCGCTGCGGCTCTGATGGCCGCGCTCTCCACCTTGCCTTCGCCTCCGGGCTGGGACACGCCCAAGATCGTCCCGGTAACCGCAGCTCTGGCGATTGGCTCGCTCGCCTTTGCCGGCGTCGTCGCCGGCCTCTATCCTGCGCGCAAAGCCGCCATGTTGCAACCCGTCGACGCCTTGAGGAGGGAATAAGTGAAGCGCGATCTGCTGGAACAAGCCTATAGCGCCATGCGTCACGACCTCCGCAAGACCGTGCTCACCATGCTGGGCATGGCTTGGGGAATTGCCACCGTCGTCTTGTTGCTGGCTTACGGCGACGGTTTTGGCCGCGCTATCGAGAACATCTTCCATAGTTTCGGCGCGACCGCGGTCGGCGTGTTTCCCAACCGAACTTCCGAACAGGCCGGAGGCAATAAAGCCGGTGTAGAAGTCCGCTTCACCAACGATGATGTCGAACTCCTGCGCAATGTCGTGCCGCTAGTTCGGCAAATCTCCCGCGAGTCCGACAAACAAGGCAAGGTCCAATACGGCGCACGTACCTTCAGCTTTCCGGTCATGGGCACCGATCCCAACATTTTCGATATTTGGAACCTGCACGTAGCTGACGGCCGCTTCCTCAACGATCAGGACAATCTGAGCCACGGCCTCTACGCCGTAATCGGTTCGGAAGCCAAAGACAAACTATTTTCTGGCTTGCCCGCCGTGGGGGAATCCATCCGTGTCGATGGCGTCACCTTCCAGGTGATCGGTGTTTTGCAGGCCCGCATGCAGGAGGCCGACGACGATGACAACCGCATGATTTACATCCCCTACAGTTCCATGGACGTGTTGCAGGACAATCACTTCCTCGGCGGAATCTGGCTGTCGTCCGAGGGCGTCGATCACGACAAGTTGACCAAGACCATCCGTGAATCACTCGCACTCGCCCACAACTACAAACCTACCGACGAGCGCGCCATCTTCCTCTTCGATGCCGCCAAGCAACTCGATCAGTTCAACATCATCAGCACCGGACTGAAAATTCTTCTGGGATTCATTGGCACCATCACCCTGGGCATCGGCGGCATCGGCTTAATGAATATCATGCTGGTTTCAGTCACCCAACGCACCCGCGAAATAGGCGTAGAAAAAGCCCTCGGCGCCCGCAAGCGCGACATTATGTTTCAATTCCTGGCGGAAGCGCTGGTCATAACCGCCGTGGGTGGAGTCTTCGGCATCCTGCTTTCGTATGCGATTTCCTTGTCGGTGGGAACTCTGACTCTCTACAGCGCGCTCGCTCAACACGCCTCAGCAGGAGATATTACGATATTAGTCGCCCCCAAAACCCTGGTCATCGCCACCGCAATTCTAGCCATTGTCGGCATCGCCAGCGGCATGTTCCCAGCTATGCGCGCCGCCAACCTGGATCCCATAGAGGCCCTACGGTACGAGTAAGCCCTACATCTTCACACTCCCCAAAAACTCCGGCCCCCTCCGCACCTTCGTCAACCGCTCAAACCCATAAGCAATCTTCAACAAAGTCCCCTCGCTCCAAGCCCGCCCAAAAAACGAAACTCCCACCGGCAATCCAAAGATGAACCCTGCCGGCACCGTAATATCCGGATACCCCGCCACTGCCGCCGCATTCGAGCTGCCGCCATTCGAGCAGTCTCCATTCACCCAATCCGTAAACCAAGCCGGCCCCGCCGTCGGCGCCATAATCGCGTCGAGTTTGAACTGGTCCATCACCGCGTCAATGCCTTCTTTGCGCGAAAGACTCACATCTTTCTCCAGGGCGTCGGTGTACTCCTTGCTCGTAAGCGGCCCCTTGGCTTCCGCCTTGATAAAAATGTCCTGATCGAAATAGGGCATCTCTTTGCTCCTATTGCGCTCGTTGAAATCAATAATCTCCTTCAACGATCCCGGTGCTCCCGGCCGCGCCGCCAGATAAGCATTTAGATCAGCCTTCAACTCGTACAGCAAGACCATAAACTCCGACTCACCAAACTTCCCATGCGACGGCAGATCCGCTGGATCCACCACCTCCGCGCCTGCCCGCTTAATCTCCGCGACCAACTCATTCATCAACGCATCCACCGGATCACTAAATCCAAAATATTTCCGCGCCACGCCAATTCGCGCCCCCTTCAATCCGTTGGGATCAAGAAAGCTCGTGTAATCCGTAGCTGACTTTCCAGTGCTCGCCGCAGTGGCGCTGTCCCGAGCATCCACTCCCGCCATAGCCCCCAGCAGAATCGCCGCATCCCGCACCGTCCGCGCCATCGGTCCTGCCGTGTCCTGGCTATGCGAAATAGGAATGATCCCCGCTCGGCTCACCAGCCCCACTGTCGGCTTGATTCCCACCAGTCCATTGGCCGACGCGGGACACACTACCGAGCCGTCCGTCTCCGTGCCCACTGCCACCGCGCAAAGATTCGCCGCGGTCCCTGCACCCGACCCCGAACTCGATCCGCAGGGATTGCGGTCGAGAGCATAAGGATTCTTCGTCTGCCCGCCGCGTCCGCTCCAGCCGCTGCTCGAATGCGAAGATCGAATGTTCGCCCACTCGCTCAAATTCGTCTTCCCCAGAATCACTGCTCCTGCTTCCCGCAATCGCTGCGCGACAAACGCATCGCGCCGGCTTCGATCCCAATAGCGCCAGTGACCCCGCCGTCGTTTGCATGCGGTCCGCCGTATCGATGTTGTCTTTGATCAGCACCGGAATGCCATGCATCGGTCCACGCACACCCTTCTGCGCACGCTCTCTGTCGAGCCCATCGGCGATCGCAAGCGCATCCGGGTTCACCTCAATCACGCTCGCCAGCGCCGGCCCACGCTTATCGATCTCGTCGATGCGCTCGAGATACTTTTGCGTGATCGAACTCGCCGTGTATTTTCCCGAAGCCATTCCCTCCTGCAAATCGGCGATTGTGGCCTCATCAAGCTCGAACGATTGCGGCCGAGGCGTGGGCTCCGGCGGCGCCACCATCTCCCGCGCTCCCGCCAGTGCAGGCAACGCGGCCGCAGTCACACCACTGAGTAGGCTTGTTTGCAAAAAACGTCGACGTTCGGGCGACAGAGGGTTGTTCAAACGAATTTCTCCTGATGGGAATGACCGCTTCTGCAAGAAACGGCATTATAGGCGATTCACGCAAACCGGATGTTAAGTCGGGTGTTAACTCGGATGTTAAGTTGCGTAGTTATCGGCGGGAGTTTTCTGTGTGCCTCTGTGTTCTCTGTGGTTACGCCTTTGAATCTAGCCTTCGTGAAACTTCCATGTCCTTCTTGGTTGATTTCTTCAGCCGTGCGAAGAAAGGCAAGCGTGGCACAGCGGGACGACCAACCATCGCCCGGCCAGTGGCGTTGAACGCTGCTAATTCGACTTGTCGCGGTCAGGACTGCTTCGTTTCCAGCTTCTTCCGAATCCGGCGCAGTTCGATGAAATTCAGGGCGGTCATCGTGCAAAGCACGCTGCCAAACATGATCATCACAATGCTGTCCATTGAAGCGGGCTCCTCCCCCGCAGGCATTCACCCTAGGGAAACTTCTCAAGCAAAATATAACCTAAACCCGCCCCCGCACTGTTGGCGTTCTAGTTACGGAACCAATCTAGGACTGCGGTCTTCTCCGCGTCCTCCGCAGCCGTTCTCTGCGAACTCTGCGATGAAAGCTTTCTCGACACCCATGCAACGTACCACGCAGGTTATGCTTCAGAATAGATATCCTGCGGGTATAATAAACACATTCATGCCCAAGTATTCCATAGTAGTTCCCCTGCACGATGAGCAGGAGAACGTAACCGATCTCTACGACCGTCTCAAGGCCGTCATGGAGATCAGCGGCGAGACTTTCGAGCTCGTCTTCGTCGACGACGGTTCCCGCGACCGCACTTTCAACTTACTGCGTGAGATTGCCGCCATCGACAGCCGGGTGACCGTGGTTCGGCTGCGCCGCAACTTCGGCCAGACGTCGGCCCTGGCTGCCGGTTTCGACCACACTCGCGGCGAATACATCATCGCCATGGATGGCGATCTTCAGCACGACCCCGCCGACATCCCGCTGTTCCTCGAAAAGATCGCCGAAGGCTACGACATCGTCAGCGGCTGGCGCAAAGTCCGCATCGACAATCTCTGGATGCGCCGCATCCCCTCGCGCTGCGCCAACTGGCTCATGGCCAAACTGAGTGGCGTCGACATTCACGACTTCGGCACCACTTTCAAGGCCTATCGCCGCAGCATTCTCGAGCAAGTCCCGCTCTACGGCGAACTACATCGCTTCATTCCCGCGCTGGCTTCCGCCTACGGGGCGTCCATCTGCGAGGTTCCCATCCGCAACGTAATGCGGGAAAAGGGTGTATCGCACTACGGCATTTCGCGCACTTTCCGCGTATTCTTCGATCTCATCACTATCCGGTTCTTGCTGAAATATCTTTCACGCCCGCTGCACTTCTTCGGCACCGTGGGAATGATGAGCATCTTCTCCGGAGGCGGCATCGCCATCTGGCTGATGCTCGACAAGCTCTTCAATCACTCCGACACCATGGCCCAACACGGCCCGCTAATGATTTTCGCTGCCGTGCTTTTATTGGCCGGCCTGAACATGTTGGCCGTCGGTCTCCTCGGCGAAATGCAAGTCCGCCACTACCACGAACCCACCCGCCGCGCCCCCTATTTTGTGGATCGCGTCCTCCGCGCCCAAAGCAGCGAAGAACAAACCGTCTCCGAATAACTGTGCGCGTGGGAGATGAGCCCTTGCCGCCACTGATAACCTGGTGAATGATATGAAACGTGAACTAGGAACCGTAATAGCCCGTCGAGATTACTTTTCGGCGCGAAATGAAAGCGCGACCCCTGTCGTAAAGTTGGAAATAGGTATGCCTGCCAAGTCTCCGCACGCCGACGATGAGTACATGTGTTCCTTCCGTCTCAATGCTCCCGGATCGGAGCGAACCGAAACTGTCTATGGAATCGACGAACTTCAGGCACTCCAACTGGCGCTTGGGTATGCGGAGGCCAAGCTTAGAGCTTTAAGCAGTTCAGAGGATCTGCACCTGCATTGGGTAGGCGGTGAGGACGGAGATTTGGGCATCCGAATCCCGGCATTCTCTAACTGACAAAAGGCAGGTCGCCCAGGTAGGTCATCATTATGTATTGGTGCCCTAAGTTCGCGCCCTCTGTTCTCGGTCCGTACCCCTTTTTGCGGTCTCGGTTTCGGGGCGCTAACCTGAGGCGGTCACTTCCCAAACGCCTCCTTATTCACCACATAAGGCATCTTGGTCAAATCCCCGCCATAATTCCCTTCAAGCACATCCATCAACCCCTGCACCGCCCGTCCCGCCATCCCTTTATCCGGATCAGTCGACAACCGCGTAATCCGCGCCGCGCTGGCAAAATGCGGCAACAACCGGCAGCGGTCCTCAATCGCCGGATCACGCAACGGCGAATCCGCCGGCAAAGGCTCCTTCTCATAAACATCCAGCGCCGCCCCAGCAATCCATTTCTCCCGCAACGCTTTCGCCAGCGCCGCTTCATCCACCACCGGCCCCCTCGACGTGTTAACCAGATAAGCCGTCGGCTTCATCGTCCGCAAAGTCTTTTCGTTGAATAGATGATAAGTAGGCGTGGCGCTCTCGCCTTCCCGCAGCAGCGGCACATGCACACTAATAAAATCCGCCTGGGCCAACGCTGCATCCAGCGAAACATACTTGATCCACGTCTTCTCTTTCTGGATGCCCCGCGCCTGCCGCAGGTCCATCACTTCCTGAATCCCTTTCACATATTCATGGTTCTGATAGGCCGGGTCATAACACAGGATATTCATGTCGAACCCGGAGCATTTCTTGATGAACGCCAGCCCAATCCGCCCCGTGCCAATTACCGCGACGGTCTTGCCGGTAACCTCATCGCCCAGGAAGGGAAGATAAGGATGCCAATATCCCCACTTGTTCTCGCGGGTGAGATGCTCCGCCGGCCACATCTTTCTGGCTAACGATGCCAGCAGGAAGAACGCAAATTCAGCCGTAGCCTCGGTCAGCACGTCAGCCGTATTCGTGAACGGAACTTTGCAGCGATTGGCGTCGGCCCGGTTGATATTGTCAAAACCCACCGCATACTGCGCCACCACTTTCAGCGTGCCCTTGCCCGCTTCGAAAATCTCCGCATCAATCGGATCGCGCAAGGTAGTAATCAGCCCTTCTATCCCAGACTTCACCTTCTCGACGATCAAGCTCTTCGGTGGCGGCTCGGGCTTCGGATACACCTCAACTTCATACCCGCGCTTGCGCAGCAGCTCAATCGACTCCCCAATATCACAAGTGGCAAAAACCCGAAATTTCTTGCTCATGGTTTTCTTAGGTTGGTCTGATCCGCGTTCATCCGCGTAAATCCGCGGCGAAAGATTTTATAGATTCTTCTTCGTCCACTCATCCACCCGCGCCAGCGCTTTATTCAAATTCTCTAAAGAATTCGCCACGCTGAAGCGCAGGTACCCCTCGCCATAATCCCCAAACGCCGTTCCCGAAAGGCAAGCCACGCCCGCCTGCTCCAGCAGCGCATCCGCCAGCTTTTTCGACTTCCATCCCGTCTTTGTGATATTGGGGAACACGTAGAACGCACCTTTCGGCAGCCGGCAAGAAAATCCCTTGATCTTATTCAATCCCGCCACAAACGCATCCCGCCGCCGCTGAAACTCGACCCGCATCTTTTCCACCGACGTCTGATCTCCCTGAATCGCCTCGATTCCCGCAATCTGCGTAAAGCTGGCCGTGCATGAATTCGAATTCGTGTTCAGCCGCGCGATCTGCCCCGCCAGATCGGCCCGCATCACGCCGTACCCCATGCGCCATCCCGTCATCGCCCAGGTCTTCGAAAATCCATCCAGCAGAATCGTCCGCTCCTTGAATCCCGGAACCGACATAATCGAATGGTGCTCGCCCTCGAAAATCAGGCGGCTGTAAATCTCATCCGAAAGCACCATGATGTTGCGGTCGCCAATCGCCTCCGCGATCCCCTCGACATCCTGCTTACTCATCACGCCGCCCGTAGGATTTTGCGGCGAATTAATAATGATCAATCGAGTGCGGTCCGTGATCAGCGCTTTCAGTTCCTTCACATCCAAACCGAAATCCCGCTCTTCATGCAGACGAATCGGCACCGCCTTGGCCCCGGCGTAATTGATCATCGACTCATAAATCGGAAATCCAGGGTTGGGATAAATGACCTCATCTCCCACATCAGCTAGCGCAAGCAAGGCAAAGAAAATAATAGGCTTGCCACCGGGGACAACGACAACCTCGTCAGCCGTGACCTTCACTCCGCGCGACCGCGAAACATCCTCCGCAATCGCCTGCCGCAACTCCGGCAGTCCGGCCGACGGCCCGTAGTGCGTCCAGCCCTTGCGTAGCGCATCGACGCCGGCGTCAACCACATTCTTCGGCGTATCAAAATCCGGCTCGCCAATTTCCAGGTGGACAATATCCTTCCCCTGGCGCTCAAGAGCCCGGGCCTTGTTCAAAACTTCAAATGCAGTTTCCGTGCCCAGGCGCGACATCCGCTGGGCCAGTTTGAGTTCATATTGCGTAGAGGTTTCCATGGTCGTAAGCGACATATTATATCCTCCGATGGTCCAAGTGGCGCGTCAGCCTCGCCCACGAAGGATTTCCTCTGTGAACCTCCGTGCTCTCTGTGGTTCAAGCTTTGTTGGGGTTTACAAAACCAATCCTCGCGGCGAACCGTCCACTCTCGCGTATCATTGTCCCACATGTTTTCCCGCCGCACCGACTGGAAACTCACGCCCAACCGCTTCACTCAGGCGCAACACGAGTTACACGCTGCCGGCAGGGAACTGCTCGACCTCAGCATTTCCAATCCCACGCGCGCCGGCTTCGACTACGATCGCCAAGCCATACTGCGCGCCTTCAGCAACCCCGCCGCGCTCGACTACGATCCCCAACCCAAAGGCCTGCTCAGCGCCCGCCAGGCGGTCGCCGAATATTATCGCCACCGTGGCAAGGTCAATCCCGAATCTCTCGTGCTCACCACCAGCACCAGCGAAGGCTACTCGTTCGTCTTTCGCCTGCTCTGCAATCCTGAGGACGAAGTCCTGGTCCCGAAACCCAGCTACCCGCTATTCGAATTTCTAGCCGACCTGCAGGATGTCAAACTCGTCCCCTACCCCCTGCTCTACGATCACGGCTGGCAGATCGATTTGGCCACGCTAGAAAAAGCCGTGACCGCCCGCACCCGCGCCATCGTGCTGGTGCATCCCAACAATCCCACCGGTTCCTACGTAAAAGATGAAGAGCGTGCCCAGCTCAATACTTTCTGCCGCGAGCACAACCTAGCCATCATCGTCGACGAAGTCTTTCTCGACTACGCCCACGACGGCACTCCGCGCCCTTCATTCACCAACAATAAAGAAGTCCTGACTTTCACCCTAAGCGGCATCTCGAAAATCTCCGCCCTGCCGCAAATGAAACTTGCCTGGATCGCCGCCAGCGGCCCCGCCGATCAACTGCAACCCGCCCTCTCGCGCCTGGAAATCATCGCCGACACCTATCTTTCGCTGAACGCTCCCATTCAGCTCGCCGCACCGACGCTCCTGGATCAACGAAAGCAAATCCAGCCACAGCTGCTCGACCGTGTCCGCGCCAACCTAGCCGAACTCGACCGTCAACTCGCCCTGCAAAAAGCCTGCCAGCGCCTTGCAATCGAAGGCGGATGGTACGCCATACTCCGTGTCCCTGCCACCCAATCCGACGAAGATCTAGCCATCGATCTCCTGCACAAAGCCAGCGTCCTGGTCCACCCCGGCCACTTCTACGACTTCCCCCGCGACGGCTATCTGGTCCTGAGCCTGATCACCCAACCGAACGAATTCCGCGAAGGTATGGCGAGAGTACTGAAAACACTGCCCGTATAAGACCAGCGGCGCTTAATCTGCGCTCATCTGCGGGATCTGCGGCCATAAATCCGGCATATTTTCCCCTTGCCTAATCCCCGCCTCTCGTCGTAATATGCACCTCGTGCTGGGCAGCCCTCTCAAGGGTTTGCCGGTTCCATGAACCAAGTCCCCTGGCCTGACTCCGGCACTATTCCTCTTGCTACTCCGTCAAGAGAGGATCAATGTTCTGGAAAATGCTTCTAGGCGTTTCCACAGCCTGGCTGGTTCTTCCTGCGGTAGCGTGGATACTGGTTCATCAGATACTGCGGTTCCTTCGGTCGCCTTCTTCGCAGAATCGAACCGTGTAGTCGCAGACTTTGACACACCGTGTGGGACGGACTCTCCTGTCCGCCGTCTTTGACGTTTACTGTCAACTACGCCACCCCGCTTGACCGCTCGCTCCCCGCAGAGGATAATCCTCGCTACTCAGCCTGCCGCAATCCCCCTGCGGCATGGAGTCAAGCAGGTTTCCAGTTTATCCAGTTTCGCAATTCGATTGGCGACATCGCCGTGGAGGACTGTCATGACAAGATTTGACCAGCGGATGCGGCTACTCGGCCTATGCCTGCTCGCGGTAGCAATGTCAATTTCCGCCTCAGCGCAAACCTACACCGAACTCTTGAGCTTCAACGGGAACAATGCTGCCGGTCCCGAGACTCCTCTGACTCAGGGCTTCGACGGAAGTCTTTACGGAACGACCTATTACGGAGGCACCGGAACCTGCTTCGACGGCAAAGGCATAGGCTGTGGCGTTGTGTTTAAGATCACACGTAACGGCGAATTCAATCCAGCGATAGCGTTATTTATCCCGATAACGATCTAGTTCTTGGTGAAGACGGCAATTTATACGGGACCAATCAACGCTACGACACTATTTTCAAAATCACGCCCGCTGGTAGTCTCACGATACTGCACATATTCACAAGCGGTCCTGGCGGTGCTGGTCTATACGGTGGGCTGACTCTAGGCACGGACGGAAACTTTTACGGAACAACAACAGGCGGAGGCGCACCCTCCCAATTCTGCCCGTCCGGCTGCGGCACCGTCTACAAGATGACACCTGCGGGGGCAGTGACAACGCTCTACAGCTTTTGCCCGCAAAACTATTGTCCCGACGGCGAGGCTCCGCAGGGCACACTGGCCGAAGGAACCGACGGGATCTTCTATGGAACAGCGGTTGGCGGCGGTTTGTACAAAGCGGGGACGATCTTCAAAATAACTCCAAACGGTGTCTTTACACTGCTATATACGTATGACACACCCTACACCGACCTATACCCAGGGCTGATGCTCGCGACCGATGGCAACTTCTACGGAGTAAGTAGCCAGGGGCTTTATCAGATTACCCGGAAAGGGATTTATACGGCGTTGCCGAACCCCGGGAATGTACCGCTTCTTCCGATTCAAGGCAACGATGGAAATTTCTACGGGATCACAGAGGAGGGCGGAAATCGGATGGGAAACATTTTCGAAATGCCTCCGGCCGGTAATCCTTCAACGCTCTATAGCTTTATCGGATTTCCGACGGACGGATCTTACCCATTTGCCGATCTCGTCCAGGCCACCAATGGAACTTTCTATGGCACCACTTTCTCCGGAGGCAGTTCCCCCTGCAACTACTACGTCCCCGGCTGCGGTACGATCTTCAGCGAGGATGTCGGCCTCAACCCCTTCGTTGCCTTCGTGCGCGGCGCAGGCAGCGTCGGCCAGCGCTTCGGCCTCCTCGGCCAAGGATTCACCGGAACCACCAGCGTCTCACTCAATGGAACTTCGGCAAGTTTCACTATCAAATCCGATACTTTGATTGTGGCCACAATTCCAGCCGGCGCGACTACAGGATACGTAACCGTGACCACGCCCAGCGGCACGCTGACCAGCAACGTCCAGTTTCACGTGATCCCGTAGCGAGCCAAGTTATAGAGCAAGCTACAATATGCCGAGAACGCCGTGGGCACCGAACCACCCATGTCGCAAGCAAACACCGAATCTCTGGCCCGCGAGCTCCTGTCCGCGCATGAGACGGGGCAGATGGTCCCAGTCCTTCCCTCCACGCGCCCCGGTTTCAATCTCAACACCGCCTACGAGGTTGAAGCAAGCCTCAAGCAACTTCGCGAAGCTGCCGGACACAAATCCGTCGGCCGCAAAGTAGGTTATGCCAACAAGGCCATGTGGCGAGTTCTCAAACTTGAAACTCTCGTCTGGGCTCACATGTATGACGACACCGTCCACCACAGCGACAGCAACTCCGCCACGCTAACGCTCCCACATTATCGTTCGCTCAAGATCGAGCCTGAGATTGTTTTCGGCTTGAAACGGCCAATTACCGCCGAAGGCCTCGACGCCACCGCCGCTCTCGAATCGACTGAATGGTTAGCCATGGGCTTCGAAATCATCGATTGCCCATTTCCCAACTGGCAGTTTCAACCCAGTGATTTCGTCGCCTCCTTCGGACTTCATGCCGCACTAATAATTGGAGAGAAAATACTAGTAAAGCCGGAGATGATCGCCAAGCTCGTGGACGAGTTGCCCAAGTTTAAGGTACGAATGTCGAAGAACGGCGAGTTTGTAGAAGAAGGCTCCGGCAGAAACTCATTGCGCAGCCCAGCGTCGTGTCTTGTGGAACTCAGCACCGCCGTCCTGCGGCGCTTCCCGTCCCACCCTTTAAGTGCCGGGGAAATCGTCAGCTCCGGCACCCTCACCGCCGGGCACCTCATCGGCAAAGGCGATTTCTGGAAAGTCAACGTCGAAGGACTGTCCCTGCCACCTTTAACCTTAACGTGGGCCGCTGAATAAAACGAAGCCGGTCATCTTAATCATCGTCAGGCCCATTACGAGGCCTCTTATCATTTAGGAAATGGCCAGCATCTAATGCCGCCGGAATCGCCTTAAATGTGATCGGGGTTTGAGTGAAATCAAAACAATCGGAAAGATCGTCAGCCGAGGCATCCGCATATGGATAGGGACTCGTAGGATCGACTGTCGGCAGCTCAAAAACGGTTTCAATGAATTTCAGAACGCTGCCGAAATCATGCTGCTGATGCGAGATATAAGCCGGCTTTGCATACGGGGAAACTACAATCAGAGGCACGCGAAATCCCATCTGGTATGAATTCGTGGCGCTGATTGGTGGAACCACATGGTCGTACCATCCACCCCAGTCATCCCACGAGATGATGATCGCGGTATTTACCCAGTACTTGCTCCCTCCAATGGCATTGACGATGGACGCTACCCAGGACGGCCCAGAACCATCAGTGAAGAAGGCATGGTCGGACTCATCTGCGTCAGGGATTACCCAGCTCACCGCCGATAATTGGCCATTCGTTATATCCGTCAGAATCTGCGTCTGATTCAGAACCACATGGTTAGTCCAATCCGCACCGGTACATGCAGTTCCGTTGGGTGGAGGCGCATTGGGAACGCACATATGGCTGATAGCATTCGGTGCAGTCCAAATCGAACCGGCCGATGGAGCGTAATACTTCCAGCTGATATTGTTCTGGTCGAGCAAATCGCTCAGGGTCGGGTGGTCAAAACAGGGATACGCGGTGGTCGTTTGATTCGTCAACGAATCCATGTTGGTGGTATCAATCAACGAAACTAGTTCGGTCGACGGGGCCGTGCATCCGGTGTCCATGGTTAAATCTAAAGGCGGGTTCTCCGCGAGAAAAAACTTGCTCGGTACCGTCAGCTCTGTGGACGCCATGGAAGTCCCAGATAGGATGTACTGGTGGGCGGGAAAGCTCGGCCCCTGATTGGTCTGGAACATGCGATCGCCAAAAGTGTAGGTCTCAGCCAGCGTGAAATAGGGTTGCACATCAGAAGCCTGCACATATTGATATTCGACGTCGGGAGGTATGCCGGGCGTGCAGGGAGCCGGGCAACTTACGTTGATCGTGTTGGCTCCGTCCATGTTCCCGTTGTCGTAGGTTTGCAAAAATGCAATGTGCGCATGATTGAGATCGTAGTTAGTCACCAGCGCGGTCGGAGTCAGCGTGGTCATTCCAGTGGGAGAATTCGTATTCTTGCCGCTAGAGGCGATATCGGCGCCGCGGGCAATAAGCACCGGATCGTGGAACAGATTGTCGGGTGTGCGGTTCTCCTGGAAGATGATCACAACATGCTGTATGACGGACGTAGTTGTCAGAGCCAGCACGGGACCAGCATCGCTCGGAGCTAACTTATTGGTATCGCTCCCGGCAACAGTAATCGAGTAGTTCGCGACAGGCGTGCCGCTCGTAGTAGCGACCGTCAAAGTCGAAGTGCCTGGGCCTGTGCCGCTGATTTTCACTGGAGACACACTAAATGAACAGGTGGGTGCCGGCGTTCCTCCGCTGACATTGCTGCACGAGAGGTTTACGCTCCCGGTATACCCATTTGCCGGAGTCACAGTGATGGTCGAAGTGGACGATCCTCCCGCAGGCACTGAACTTGGGTTCAGGGCGGAGGCAGTGAGTGTGTAGCCAGACGAAGGAGCTGTGGGAGCCGTCGGCCCGTTACCCCCGCAACCGCTGAGCCCGGCTAATAGGCCAGCCACCCACATTAAACTGCCGACGAACGATTTCTTATGTCGAAACATATATAGACTCCGGCCAATTCCTAGTCCAAGCCACTGATCTTCGTTGTGTCCACGAGGCGGAACCCCAACTCCTATTCTCTAGCGAAGGATATTTGATTGATATTTGGGGGGTTGGGTTGTTCCGCCGCGGCATCTTGACTCTTGTATCCCTAATTTGTAGAGCTGATGAGTCAATGAGGACTGCGAAGTTCGCCTGAGAACCGTCCATACTGGTCAATCAGAGTCTGACTAGCGCACCATCCATGCCGAGGTGGCAATGAAAACGCCGGCAGTAGCCAGCAACAAGCCAACCTGCCAGAATATTCGCCGGCCGGAGAGCAACGCAATCGAAGCGATCACCAGCGCAATCTCCAGAAAGACTTCACCCAGATCGAAGCGGTCGGCCTTGCGGCGGACGAGTTCGGTTTCGTTTTCCGTGTCGCGCGCCTGTTTATCGAGTTCCTTCTGTTCATCTTTATAGCGGTCCGCTTCGGCCCGGTATTTCTCCTGCAGCTTGGCAACCGCCTCCGCATCTTTGCTGGCAACCACGGTGGTCAGATCGGCGAACAATTCGTCGGTGTGGCGGCGGATATTCTTGGCCTGGTAGAAAGCCCATTGGTCGGTGACCTTGTTCTGCAAAATGATTTCTTCGGTATGAGTGCGATGACCGAGCAGTGATACCACCGCCACCAGCACCGCCAGCACTGCCATGGTGAGCGTAATGGGAGCAAGATCGGGACGTTCCCTGGCATGTTCGGCGTGCTCGTGCAATTCAGTCAGTTCGTCACTCATGGCGTCATGCTCCCGTCCCTATGATGGACAACTAGGTGTCATCACCCGTCGTATCATAGAGTGTAAATGGCTTTCCCAATCAAAACCTGCGCCGTTTGCGGAGAAGAGTTCGAGCTGAAGCCGGACAAGCCCGGTTTTGCCAACCGCTGCCCCGACTGCAGTCACCCCGAAAAAACCACCCCCGCGACCCCGCACAGCATGGACGCCGACGAGCGCAAATCCTCTCGTGAAGTGAACGCTGCTCGAAGACAGGCCATGCGTGACCTTCTATACCGTAAGGATAGCTGATGACAGACTTCTCACTTCTGACTTGATACTTTATACTTCACCGCATGCCCAATATCGACAAACACCAGCCCGGCTCTTTTTGTTGGATCGAACTTGCTACCAGCGACCAACCCGCCGCCAAGAAATTCTATAGTGGACTCTTCGGATGGCAAGTCAATGACATGCCCATGGGCCCGACCGATGTCTACACCATCTTCCGTCTCGATGGCCGCGCCGCCGCCGCCGGATGCACCTTACGTCCCGACCAAAAAGGCGTTCCACCCTACTGGATGCTCTACATCGCCGTAGAAAATGCCGACGCCGCCGTTGCACGCGCCACCAAAGCCGGAGGCAAAGTCTTCGCTCCCGCATTCGACGTGATGGACGCTGGCCGCATGGCCGTCATCGCCGATTCCACCGGCGCAACTTTCTGTGTCTGGCAAGCCGGGAAGAACAACGGCATCGGCATCACCGGAGTCGATGGCACTCTCTGCTGGGCAGATTTGAGCAGCCCTGATCCCGACCGCGCCCGCCAGTTCTATTCGGATATGTTTGGATGGAAGTTCGGCGTCGACACCGACGATCCCTCGGGCTACGTTCATATTCAGAACGGCGAAGAATTCATCGGAGGGATACCGCCCGCGAAATACCGCCAGCCCGGAACGCCCGCGCACTGGCTGCCTTATTTCTACACTTCAAGTTGTGATGCCGCCTCGGCCAAGGCCAAACAGCTGGGAGCCAAGTTCTGCATGGAGCCGACGACCATGGAAAACGTTGGCCGCTTCGGAGTCCTTTCCGACCCCCAGGGCGCCACCTTCGCCATCTTCGAGTCCATGCGGAAGTAGTGGTCCCATCAGCGGCTAAAGACGCTAGACTGCCCGCCGGCTGGGAACCGTGTATTCGGCCAGTTCCTCGGAGCGCGCAACGTTCTTCTTGGCAAACTCCAGCGTAATCTGCTGCCGCACCGCGCTCGAAATATCCATCATTCGCTGGTCCGTGCTTTCCAGCTCTCGCTTCAGGTCCGCGCTCGCCTTCAACGCCTATCACGAGCGTCGCTGATTTGCTGGAGCTTGGCCGCCAGTTCGCCCACCAGATCGTTGAACTTCCTCACTGCCTCTACATAACCATTGATATCAAGAGTCAAAGCTTCCCCCATTTATACCGCGCATCAAAATACCATACGCCGCCCCCCCTATCAAGCTACCGTCCGCATAGCGCCAGCAGAGACGAATGTCTCCCTATCCTCAGTCTCCAAAAACCAGCTTTTCTCCGCGCTCTTCGCGTCCATTCTCAGCGAACTCTGTGTTTAAAAGCTTTTGATCTACTTATCTCGAGCAAATCCGTAGCCAAGCCTTTCCTCTGTGAACCTCTGTGTCCTCTGTGGTTAGGCTCTTTCCTGCCCACCCCAGGCTCCCGCGTATACTCGAATCTACCCATGATTCACTCCATTAACCACGGCCCCATCCGCGAACTCCGCCTCAACCGCCCGCCCGTCAACGCTCTAACCGGAGACCTCATCGTCGCCCTCCGCCAAGCCGTCGAATCCGCCCCCAAAAACGGCGTCCGCGCCCTTGTCCTCTCCGGAACCCCCGGCCGCTTCTGCGCCGGTCTCGACGTCCCGCTCCTCATGGGACTCGACCGCAAAGCCATCACCACTCTATGGCGCGAACTCTATGCCCTGATGAAAGCTCTCGCCTGCTCGCCCATCCCCATCGCCGCCGCCATCATCGGACACGCCCCCGCCGGTGGCACCGTCCTCCCGTTATTCTGCGATTGGCGAATCATGGCCGACGGCGAATTCAAAATCGGCCTCAGCGAAGTCCAGGTAGGCATTCCTCTACCCGCCGTGATTCTCGCCGCCCTGCGCCGCCAGGTCGGCCCCCGCCAAGCCGAACGCCTGGCCTCCTCCGGCCTGCTCATGTCACCCGCCCAAGCCCTGGAAATCGGTCTGGTCGACGAACTAGTTCCCACCGAACACGTCGTCGAACGCGCCATCGCATGGTGCAAGACCCTGCTCGCGCTGCCGTCCGAAGCCATGACCGCCACCCGCCACGAAGCCCGCGCCGACCTGATCGCCATCTTCCGCCAGCGACCTCGAACCCGAAGTAAAAAAAGTAGTCGCCAGTTGGTGGCACCCCGCAACCCAAGCCACGCTGAAAGCATTAGTCGACCGATTAAAGAAGAAGTAGGGGTCTTCTCTGTGACTCTGTGTCTCTGTGGTGAAGGGTTTCCAACCTGCGTTTATCTGCGAGAATCTGCGGCGATCACCGCATTTCGGCGAAAACAGCAACGTCGAACTTTGAATAGTATTTCTTAACGTCGCTGGCACCATACTTGTCGCGGAATTTCTCGACCACCGACGCCACCCGTTTAGCATCAGTGATAGCTATGGCCTTAAACTTAGCCTTTGCGCCTCCGGCCTCGATCTGAATCGACGGATTCTTTAGCACATTCTTGTACCACTGCGTATCCGACCCCTGCACCGGCAGCAGGTAAAGCTTGTCGTCGTCCAATGCGAACCAGATCGGGTTTGAGATGGTGCGTCCCGACTTTCTGCCCATCACACTGATCTTGATTTCTTGAGATCGCGCAAGACGGGCGGTGAGAGTATCCTTTTGCGTTGGCATACGCACTCCTTCGCTAACTGCTGAGCATAAACGTGTGGCGCGGGAGCCCTCGCCCGCGTAATGTTCTCGCCAAGTTCAGCGGTTAACTTATCGAGTGATTGCGAAAACTGTGCCTGAATTCATGGTACCGCCAAACGAGGTCGTGCCGAACAACACCACGTTTTTTTCGTCGAGCGCAACGCTGCCGAGGGGGTAGGACCCATCACTGCCACCCTGAAAGCGATGCAGAAAAGCTTCAGTCCAAGCACCTCCTGGTTTGGATGGCGGAGTGAATCGGAATACGGTACCACAACCAACTAATGCGCCCTCCTGAACGCATGGACCGTTCCCACCCAGGTAGTCGTTCCATAAAGCGCACCGTGGCTGTCCAGAACCAAGGATCCCTGTGGGTAGGCGCCATCGTTTCCATCTTGGAAGGTATGTACCAGAGTGTAAATCCACGCGCCACCTCTTTGGGCCGGTGGAGATAATTTGTAGATGATTGCACACACAATGCCAGAGCAAGATTGCGTATCCGCGCCGCTCGTTATGCCGTAGAGATTCCCTTTGGCATCCCGCGCCAACGGGTAAAAACCGCCAGCACCTTGGCTGCCTCCAGCGAAGTCATACAAAATTTTATGGGTCCACGCGTTTCCGGGTGGCGAAGGCGGAAGCAGCACGAAGATCGTGCCGCAGCCTAAGGGTGGCTGGCAGGACGTGTCACCGCCCTCATTGGTCGTGCCCCAAATTCGACCCGCGCCGTCCATCACCAGCCCTCCAGGAAACTGTCCGTCGGACCCGCCGCCAAAAGCATAAAGAACAGTCTTGGTGAACGTGCCGTCTGTATTGGGAGTCAGTTCGAACACCGCACCATCTCCCCCGGGATCGGCCTCGGACTCATACAGATTGTTCGCTTTATCCACAACCGGCGGCAAAGGAGTGGTATCGGCGTCGGGCCAGTTGGAGGTCCAACCGCCTCCAGCAGTTGGCACTAGCTGATAAAGAGAGTTAGGGACAGAGGTGGTGCCATAAAGATTCCCCTTGCCGTCGAACACCAATTCCGAGTCAGGGCCGGAGCCGTCCTGAGGATTTTGGCCGAAGGTGTAAATGGTACTCTCGGTCCATGTCCCACCCTTATGAACTGGCGGTGTCAGCTCGAAAACTGTGCCACAGTAGACCCCGTCACCCAAGCAGCCCTCATCGCCACCATAGGAAGCGGTGCCATAAAGCGATCCGTTGCTGAGAGTCACACCGGCAAAAGGCCACGCGCCGTCCGCACCATTGGTGAAATTGTAGAGAGTAGTTCTCTTTTGTGCGAAGGCAGGCATAGTTGCGGCGGCCCAGATCAAAATAAGAGCTGCTGAATAACTCCAGATAGTTTCGGGAAATAGCCTGTGCTTCATTGCTTCACGCTCCGTTTGTGCGCTATCCATCGCGCACCGTCATTTCTGATCGATGAAGAATACATAACCCAATCCAACGTCGTCCTGGTCATACGCTTGCGGAGCCCCAGCCACGACCATCTCACTTGCCACGGCCACGGAAATGCCCAGAATGTCGTAGTCTTCTCCGTAAGTGGCGGTAAGACGCGTGGCGTACTTCGAAGTCGATTTCCACCCGGCTTTCGGTTTCGCAAAAACATAGACTGATCCCGCTTGCTGATTTCCGTCAACCGTGTCAAATGGAGCCCCGGCAACCAACCCAGCGCCGGTGATCCCGACCGACCAACCTAGCCCATCCACGACCGTATTTCCATCCGTGATTCGCGCTGTCTCCGTCATGTTGGTCCACCCACCCGCCGGTTCGACGTACACAAAAACGTTTCCCGCGGGTTGTGATTCCGAGCCCCCAGGCGCCCCGGCGGCGATCGTGTTCCCAACAATCCCTACCGACGAGCCAAGGTTTGCGCCCGACACTTTTACGGATGCTGTGAGCTCGGCATTTTGCGTCGTACTGGCCCATCCGGTCTCGAGTTTCACGTACACATACACAGCCCCTGGCGCGAAGGGATATGGTTTTCCACTGGCCCCAAGCACAATGGTGTTCCTATCCATGGCCACCGAGACGCCGAGAAGATCATTTTGTTGGCCATCGGAAGCCGTCAGCAGCGCATTTACGACCGAGGTCGTCTGCCATCCTCCGGGAGGTTTCAAGTAAACATATGCCGCTCCTTGCGGCACTCCATTTATGTACGCGCCATACGCTCCTACCACGATGGTGTCGGCTGCGGCGTCCATGGCGATCGCGTATCCGAAACCCGAAAATGTTGGCGATCCAGGGCTCAGGATCGCGGTCTCCGTCATATTCACCCAACCCCCGGCAGGCTTCATGTAAACGTAAGCCTGCGAAAGCCCTTCGCAACCGACCACGATCGTATCTCCCGCAATCGCCACCGATTGTCCAAAGGAATTTCCCGCCGCATTTCCAGAATCGGACGCTTTCAGCTCAGCCGTCTGTACCATATTTACCCAGCCACTCGCCGGTTTCACAAACACATACGCATATCCCGGAACATAGTTGCCGAAGTCATCGTTATACCCGGGCGCGCCAACCACCGCCGTGTTCCCACTCACAGCCACCGAAGCTCCGAAAAAGCTGTATGGTTGTCCATCGCCCGCCAGCAACTCGGCCTGTCGAATGATTTGTTCCAGGACCGCAGCGGAGTGTGTCTCTCTATTCTGCGCGATGCCCGGCATGGTTATGCTCGCCGCGCGAACCATCGTTCGCGATGGAAAACAGGCAAGTAACGGCTAGAAAGCCAATGACAGTGAGGGGCTGCTTCGTTGGCATCGAATCGACTCCGAATGTCACTACGTCCGCAACCGCGGGGGGGCCGAAGGACGCGCAACACCAATGTGCGAAAGTCTAACAATCAGGGGGCGAGTGTCAATAGAGACGTTAGGCCCATGCGAGAGGACCCAGAACCCGTGTGAGGACAGTCTTGTACTGCCACCTTTGACCTTCTGTGTGCCTATACGCCGAGGGTTTGCTACGTCGGTGCGATCCGTGAAAATCCGTGGCTAAGTTCTTGATCTCCTCCGTGCTCTCTGTGTCCTCTGTGGTAAAGGTTTTTTCTTCCCGAATCGGAACTTTCACCCACGATTCCCAATTCGGCCCAGCCTCCGCCAAAACCTTGTCAAGGCCCGTTTGTCGTGCAATTCCTTCTAACCCACTAATCCCACGACAAATATAAAGTTCAAAACCGTGTCTCACTTACCTCTTCAAACTGCTATCCTAAAAGTAAGTAGAGAAATCGAAGGCGCAGGCCCAAAAAGCCCGCGCCTTTTTTATTTTCCCAAGAAACGAATCCCTAAAACAACTGAAGAAAACAACTGAAGGGTGCCCCGCGTCTCGCCGCAGTTGCGAGACGTGGGATATCACGAACTCAGACTCCGGAGGTACGTCCATCTATGAAGAACCAAACTCCCCGCCGCCGCGGCGAACTCATCGAACTCCTCTTTCTCCAGAAAGCAACGTCCCTGGGCTTCCAAGTCTCCAAACCCGTCTGTGACGAGTCCTACGACTTCATCCTCGACTCCGGTCGCCGCCTCCGGCGCGTCCAAGTCAAATCCACCGACCGCTTCCGCAAAGGCGGATACCTGATCGGAGCCTGCCACTTCAACACTCACAACACCAAGCAAGCCTACACCGCCGATGAAATCGACATCCTGGCCGCCTACATAGTCCCCGAAAAAGCCTGGTACATAATCCCCATCGATCACTTCACCCCGCAACAATGGCTGTCGTTCTATCCTCAAAACAAAAACAGCCAAGGCCGCTTCGAACCCTACCGCGAAGCCTGGGATCTCTTGCATTGACTATGTGGCGCGGGCGCCCCCGCCCGCGTAAGGTCGTGACATGCCACAGCTTTCTCTGTGCCTCTGTGTCTCTGTGGTGAAAATGTAGGCGCGGGCGTCCTCGCCCGTGCATACCACTCCATACTCCCTCCCACTTGTCATTCCGAGAAGCGAAGCGCCGAGGAATCTGCTGTTTCTCGCAGTCTGCCCAGTTCGTGTGGGGCGGGCACTCTTGTCCGCCGCCGTTGCGGCTGATGTTGGTCTGGACATCGCCACCACCCGAACCGACGGGTGCGCCACGTCTCGCTGTTTTTGCGAGACGTGGGATTCCCCACTGCCGACACCAAGGAGTTTGCTAGAAACCCGAAACTAGAAACCGGACGCCAAAGAGCACCGTGGAAGGGCACGGCTTCAGCCGTGCCGCAAAACTCCCCACTCTGATCAAGGTTCCGGCACAAGCCTCCACACTGCCTCGGATCCCCCTGGGCTAGGACTGTATCGGGTGCACCAGCCTTGGACATTTTTCGCAAGATGGGAGGCAAGCCTGCGGACAGCGTGCCTAGCGGAACATAAACCTGCAACTCTTCCATCCCTAGCATCCGACGCGATCCATGCGCCCTCTTGCACAGAACGCAAGGGCCTGTCCTGAACCTAGTCGAAGGGAGCGGAGCACCCCAAATCGGGCCATCCGACTGCCCGGGCAGCTTTCGCGTTCCGAGCAGGGAGATACTCGCCTACAGTATTTACTGTATTTGGCCTCTGTGGGCAGAATGGCTAGCATGGAGTGGCAGTTCTCGACGAGAGTCATCGGCGACACATAGCGGGGGATGGTTCTTCTGTTCATCAGATTGGCTCTGATCGAGCACTTTACCCAGTATTCGACTAAAACCTTAGGTGTTTAGGTCGTCGCCACAGCATATGAGCGAACCCAAGCAAGCAGAGGAAATAACAGGTCTGTTGGCTGCCATTGTAGCCTCCTCTGATGATGCCATTATCAGCAAGAACCTTGACGGCATCATCACCAGTTGGAACAAGAGTGCGGAACGAATATTTGGTTACACTCCCGAAGAGGCCATCGGGCAACATATTACCCTCATCATTCCCCCAGAACGCCACGCTGAAGAGTCAGTCATTCTCGACCGTCTCCGACGGGGAGAGCGCGTTGACCACTTCCACACCGTGCGCAGGCGGAAGGATGGCAGCTTCCTCGATGTCTCGCTGACCATCTCTCCCGTGAGAGATGCATCGGGTCGTGTAATTGGAGCCTCGAAAGTGGCGCGGGACATTACAGCGCAAAAGCAGGCCGAGCGAGCATTGCGGGAAAGCGAACAACGCTTTCGCGTAATTACGGATGCTTCGCCCATCATGGTCTGGATGTCGGGGACGGACAAGCTTTGCTATTACTTCAATAAGGGATGGTTGGATTTCGTCGGGCGCACTCTCGAACAAGAGTCAGGCAATGGCTGGACGGAGAACCTGCATCCAGCGGACTACGACCGCTGCCTGGAAATCTACTTTGCCAACTTCGATGCTCGTCGTCCATTTGAGACCGAGTACCGGATACGGCATCACACCGGGCAATACCGCTGGATACTGGATCGAGGAGTGCCGCGCTACGCGGCGGATGGAACGTTTGAAGGATATGTAGGCGGTTGCCTCGACATCCATGACCAGAAAGAAGCGGCAGAAAAGGTCCGGATCGCCGATGACATGTCGCGCCTGATGAAGGCGCAGGATGAAGAACGACGGCGTATTGCCCGCGAACTGCATGACAGTGCTGGGCAAACATTGGTGGTACTCAGCATGAGTCTCGCGCAATTGGTTCACCGGGCAGATGGTATTGCACCGGAGCTGGCAAAAGAAGTAAAAGAAATCGAGGCGGTGGTTCGGCAATTACATCGCGAGATACGCACTACGTCTTACCTCTTACACCCACCGCTCCTGGACGAAAGCGGTCTTGCGTCCGCCCTCAAGTGGTACATAGAAGGGTTGGCAGAGCGCAGCGACGTAGCCATCACGCTGGATGTAGCCGAGAATGTAGGAAGACTGCCAAGCGATATGGAGCTTGCGATCTTCCGACTGGTGCAGGAGTGCTTAATAAATGTCCACCGACACTCTGGCAGCAAAACCGCTTTTATCCGAGTAGCTCGCGAAGGAGAAAGTGTCCGAGCAGAGGTGCAGGATCACGGAAAGGGCATATCGCCAGAGCGCTTGTTGGAAATTCAGTCCCACGGCTCCGGCGTTGGAATCAGGGGAATTCGAGAGCGTATACGTCAATTCCACGGAGAAATGAAAATCGAATCGAAGGGTTCGGGTACCTCTGTGATCGTAAGCATCCCGATGCCACAGGAAACCTGTTCACCAGATAGTGAGCCGCTGCAAGCCGTAGTGTAGTTATCACTGATGCTGTCCGGGAATGTTGGGAATGAGGGGACAAACATCTTTCCCAGCAAAATGCTGTCCCCAGTTTTCTTGTCTCACGCGAGGGGTGCAGTTCACGGGACGTACCCCGATTTCCTTACGCCACGCCCGACCTTGGCTTGGGTGGGCGGTTCGGATCCGCATTGATCCGTGCAAATCCGTGGCTGCATCGGGGTTGATTTCCGATCAGCGTGATCAGCGTTAATCTGCGGCTAAGCCACTCTCTACTTCTGTAAGAACGGATTACTTCCCCGCTCCTCGCCAATAGTCGTCAGCGGTCCGTGGCCGGGAACCACGACGGTCTCATCCGGGAGCGCCAGCACCTTCTCATGTAACGACGAGATGATTTTCGCCATCGATCCCCCGGGCAGATCGGTGCGGCCAATGCTGCCGGCAAACAGGGTGTCGCCGGCAATCAACTTCTTCTCTGCGGGAAAATAAAGACAGACGCTGCCCTCGGTGTGGCCGGGAGTGTGAATCACGTCAGCCGTGAGCGACCCCGCCATCACCGTGTCCGCCGCCCCAATGCTCTGGTCAATCTTCACCTCGCCCGGAGGCGCCATGCCGCACCACGTCGCCTGCATGTCGAGCATCTTAAGCAAAGCCTGGTCATTTTGATTGAGCAGAATGGGCGCGCCGGTGGCAGCCCGCAGCTTGGCGGCTCCGCCCACGTGATCAATGTGCGCATGAGTGATGACAATCTGTTTTACCTGGAGCTGGTGCTTGCGAATGACAGCGAGAACGTCCTCAATGTCGTCCCCCGGATCGATGACCATCGCCTCGTGCGTAGTCTCGTCCCCAATGACAGAGCAGTTGCACTGAAGCGGTCCGACAGGAAGGATTTCGTGGATCATAAAGAAGCAGTCAGCACTCAGCCGTCAGCATTCAGTCCTCGCGTGACTTGGTTCCCCGAAGAGCTTATCTGTCGTAATCAGGGCTGAATGCTGAGTGCTGAATGCTGAATGCTATTTCTTCGGCGGCGCTGGCGCCACCGGTTGCGTCTGCGCCGGAATACCCTGCAGCACCGACTTCGAAATGTTGGCACGGCGCGATGCGTACACCGAAAGCGTGATCGAGGTCACCATAAAAATGACGGCCGACCAGGTCGTCGCCCGGGACAAAGCCGTAGCCGCGCCCCGCGGCCCAAACGCCGTCTGGCTGCCCATGCCGCCAAAGGCCGCCGTGATGTCGCCGCTCTTGCCACTCTGCAAGAGCACAACAATGATAAGAAACAAGCAAACAATGACGTGAATGATAGTAATTAAGATAATCATGAGTAATTTCCAAAAATACCGTCAGTTACCATGCTATGGGCACAGCCAATTAGCGTCAAGGGCCGGGACTTTTCTCCACGACCTCTGCGATTAACGACTTTTTTCAGATCCGCAAGATCCGTGCAAATCCGTGGCCTGCTCTTCCTCTGTGAACCTCTGTGCCCCCTGTGGTCAAGGTCTTTCACGCCACTCGCGCATCCTCAGCCACGCCAGAAATAACTTGCAGTACTTTGTCCCCAGAAGCTGCCACTTCCTTCCGCACCGCACGGCTCATGATGATGCACCCTCGCGAAGCCGTCCCCGGATCAACCACCGAATCTCCATGCATCAAGAACGCCGACCGTCCAAACATTTCATTCGCCGGATCAGGCGTCAAAGGCAACACAAACGGTCCATGGGTCAGCGTGTCATGCGGATTCCCGATAAGATATCTTCCCACCGGAATCGGCCCAACCTCTTCAACTCTTTCCCACTCCGGATTGTTCTTACCCCGCTGCCCGGTCTCCGGATCGTCGAATCCCGAATATCCCAGCGCGATGTGCAATCCGTCCCGCAACAATTCCCCAGTCTTCTGGACATAGGTCCACACATGACCCTCGCCGGTGCCCCCCAAAAAACTGTTTTACAGATGATTTATGGTGCGGAAGGGGGGATTTGAACCCCCATGCCTCACGGCGCCACCCCCTCAAGATGGTGTGTCTGCCAATTCCACCACTTCCGCGTTAAGAACATTTCTTCCGTATTAGGAACATTTCCGCGCTTGGAGCTACTTTCGCGCGGGTGGGAAGCCACATTTCCGCAATCGCGAAAACTTTATGATTATAACAAACGCGGACGGGCGTACTTTCTCAGTAATCGTACTTTCTCAGTATTTGACTATGGCGGCGAAGGATTTGGGGTCGAGGCTGGCTCCGCCTACCAGGGCTCCGTCGATTTCTGGTTCGGACATCAAGGCTTTGGCGTTTTCGGGTTTGACGGAGCCTCCGTAGAGGATGCGGAGTTGGTTGGCGAATTCGTGGCCGAAGGTTTCGGAGGCTTCATCGCGAATGACGGCATGAGCGTCGGCGGCCATTTGCGGCGTAGCAGTTTTCCCGGTTCCGATGGCCCAGACGGGTTCGTAGGCTACTACCAGTTTGTCGGCTTTCTTCGTCGAAACTTTGTGAAAGGCGCGAGTGCATTGGCGGCGGAGAACATCTTCGGTGAGATTGGCTTCGCGTTCTTCGAGGACTTCTCCGACACAGACGATAGGGGTGAAGCCGGCTTCAAGAGCGCTCTTCAGGCGCATGTTGACAGTGTCGTCGGTTTCGCCGAAGTATTGGCGGCGCTCGGAGTGTCCGATGATGGCGTGAGTAACGCCGATGGCCTGCAACACGAGAGGCGAGGTTTCGCCGGTGAATGCGCCTTCGTCGGCCCAGTGAATGTTTTGGGATCCGATGGCGACGTTGGAGCCTTTGGCGGATTCGATGGCGGCTTGCAGATCGACGAAAGGAGGACAGATGACGATTTCGTCGCGGTCGTGGTTGGCGACGAGGGGGAGAAAGGCGTGGAAGAAGTCGCGAGTTTGGTCGGGAGTTTTGTACATCTTCCAGTTGCCGGCGATTAGTTTGGTGCGGGGCATGGGGTCCTTTTAATGTTTAGCCGCAGATTTCGCAGAAAACGCAGATGAGAGCAAAGTCATGGCTTCGATGTTTGTCGCCGCGTGCTTTCGCGATTCTTGCGAAAGGGTGGACGCTGCTAGCCTTCTCCTATTGTGCATGGAAAACCGGAATTGTGCAGCTTTTGGGCGGCGTTTTCGTAGGCACGGAGGGTTGCGCCGTCGAAGAGGACGAAGCGGATGGCTTGCAGGTGGGTGGTTGCGACCAGGAACTCGGCTGCGGTCGAGACTGCGATTTGGGCGGCTTCGGCGATGGGGTAGCCGTAGGCTCCAGTTGAAATGGCTGGGAAAGAGAGGGATTGGAGAGCGTGATCGTCGGCTAGGAGGATAGATTCGCGATGACTGCTGGCGAGGGTTTCGGGTTCGCCGCTTTTGCCGTTGCGATAGATGGGCCCGACGGTGTGGATGATGAATTTGGCGGGAAGGCGTCCGCTGTTGGTGATAACGGCTTTGCCGGGAGCGAGATGGCCGATTTTTGCGACGATAGTTTTACATTCGGCGAGGATGGATGGGCCGCCAGCGCGGTGGATGGCGCCGTCCACGCCGCCGCCGCCGAGGAGGGAGGAGTTGGCGGCGTTGACGATGGCATCGGTTGTTTCTTTGGTGATGTCGGCAGGGCCGTGGAAGGAGATGGTTTTGTTGGAGGTGAGGAGGAGGCGCATGGGGGTGAGAGAAGTTTAAATGATCGGAGCTGTAAGCGGTGCCCTCACTGCCCGCCCTACGGCCAATCGAGCCCCGTGGTAAATGCGCAAAGCGTCGACACTCTGTCACGCCGCTAAGTAAGAACCACGCGAGCAATTCCGCAGGGACTTGGGCGATGCCCGGATCCCTGCGGAGCCAGTGTATCCGCAGGCTGTGCTGCGAACATCGCTTATGTTGGTTACGGAGTCCAGGTGATTTTGGCAATGCCAGTGCCGCCGTTCCCACTGTCCGAGGTAGCCTGCGGCAATACGCAGATCGCCTGCATATAGCCGCCCGCGGGCACGGTAATCGTGGTGGACAGCGTTTGGCTCAGCTTTGTGAAGGTCACCGACGTATGATCGGTGAAGCTCGATTCTGTGCCTGTATACGCGTACACGTTGCACGGAAACGATACGGTCTGACCGAACCACAAATCGGTGATCGTCACCGAATGGCTTCCGGACTTGAGGATCGGGGTGTCGAAAATCAACGCGACTCCTTCCGAAGTGCAGTAATTGATCACGGCGCCGTAAGCCTCAACCAGGCAAGTATTCGGATCGATTGAGTAACCGTTGACGGAGCCATATTGAACTCGGAACGCGCTAAACCCCGATTGAGTAAGTTCGGTGGCTGCATGAGCGGGGCTGGCTACGCTGGCCAAAGCGACCAGGCAGATTCCCAGGATGAGTGAGGTTACTTTTAAGTTCATGCTTTTCTCCTTTTGTTCGGCAACCAGGTGCCGATGGTTGAATTGGTTGTTTTTTTGTCCGCAGACAACTGCGGGCAGGTTTAGTTGCCAGACTTGAGCACCGACTCGAGGCAGACCTGTGGCGACCCATCCGGTGCTTGCGACCAATGCCACCCTCGGGAGACCGCCCAGCCGGGAAGCAGTGGTTGGATCGTCAGAGGATGAGGCGCTCCTCCCAGAGCTTCAGCCTCTTTCAGACCCAGCATGTCGACCTCCCTGCCACACTCCGGACACCAACCCCGTGTCGATGCATGACCTCGGATAATCAAGAGTTGGTCGGTCTGTATGGTCATTTCCGTCCTCTGAGCACCGAACCCCGCCTCCACCACTTTCTTTACCCAGCAGCGAAATCGTGATAGGGTGCTTGCCACGTTTTGCTCGATGTCCGTGGTCCCCGTGTTGGGAACTGAACGCATGCTGCCTCGAACGCCAAGGAAAAGTCCTTAAGAAGGCAATTAATAAGTTTGAAGAGTTTTTAAGGACAGGTATGACGAAGCCAGTCAAGCAGTTACTGGAGTTCGGGCCGTTCCAGATCGATTCCGAGCAGCGCCTCCTGCTGCGCGATCGGCGGCCGGTTCCACTCTCTCCCAAGGCCTTTGATCTGCTTCTGGCGTTGACCGAACACGGTGGGCAGGTGGTTCTCAAGGACGACCTGATGAAAATGCTGTGGCCGGATACGTTTGTGGAGGAATCCAATCTCGGGCAGCATGTGTTTCAGCTACGGAAGGCATTGGGAGAACGGCCGCAAGATCACAGCTACATTATTACCGTGCCGGGACGGGGCTATCGTTTCGTCCCCCAGGTGCGAGCGGTGGCGGAGGACAAGGGAGCAGATCAGATCGTGGTGGCCAGCCGCTCCCTGGCGAGGGTAGTTATCGAGCGGCAGGGGAAAAAGGATCGCCGGCTCTGGCTGGGTGTTTGGGCGGTGTTAACGGCAATTCTGGTTGCCGTTGGAGTGTACTGGCAATTGCAGCGAACAGCAAAACTGACCGAGAGAGACACCGTGGTCCTGGCAGACTTCGACAACAAAACGGGAGATCCAGTTTTTGACGGCACGTTGCGTCAGGGTCTTTCCGCACAATTGGAACAATCGCCGTTTCTGAATCTGCTCTCGGACCAGCGCACACGGCAAACGCTCGCTCTTATGGCAAAGCCGACGGACGCCCGCCTGACCCATGAACTCGCCCGTGAAGTGTGCCAGCGCACCGCCAGCACCGCGGTCCTCGGCGGATCGATTGCGCAAATTGGCGCACACTATCTTCTTACCTTGAAAGCCATCAACTGCTCTACCGGCGAATCGTTGGCCAGCACCGCGGCCGAGGCTGGCGACAAGAACCATGTGCTCGATGCCCTGGGGAAAATAGCTTCCGATACCCGCGGCAAGCTGGGCGAGTCGCTGGCCTCGGTGCAGAAGTACGACGTTGCGCCGGAAAACGTGACCACCCCATCACTCGACGCTCTGAAAGCCTACAATCTTGCCCATCAGTCCCAAGTCTCAAACCAGGCAGCTGAATCAGTTCCGTTGTATGAGCGGGCGATCAATCTTGATCCTAACTTCGCCATGGCCTATCTGGGGCTGGGGATAACCGACTTCAACCTGGGCGAGACCTCACACGCGGCGGAAAATGTTCAGAAAGCTTATGAACTGCGCGAGCGCGTGAGTGAGCGCGAGAAACTCGGCATCGAATTGATTTACGAAGCGGTGGTCACAGGAAACTTCGAAGCGGCCCTCAAATCCGATTTGATGTGTACACAAATCTACCCGCGCGATGCCAGAGTGCTTGGGAATCTGGCGATTTTTTATGCGTACCTAGGCGACTACGAGAAATCTCTCGCCGCCAGCCAACAAGCTCTGAAATTTAATTCTGGAGCAGCACAAAACTACTCCGACCTTCTCATCGACTATTTGCACGTTAACCATCTGGATGAAGCCCAGGCCGTCGCACAACAGGCCAAGAGCCACAATCTTGATTCTCCCTCCGTTCACGCCAGCCTCTACCTGGTTGGGTTTCTGAAGCACGATGCTACCGCCATGGAGCAAGAGGCGACCGAGGCCATGGACAATGCTGGATCGGAAGATCTCGTCCTCTATTACGAATCGGACTCCGCCTCCTATAGTGGACATTTTGTGAAAGCAAGAGAACTGACCAGACGAGCTGCAGAGTCGGCATCACGAGCCGGGCAGAAAGAAACCATGGCAGCGTACGAAGCCGAGGCCGCCGTGCGGGACGCGTTGGTCGGCAATCGAGCTTTGGCAAGGCACCAGGCCGAAGACGCACTGACACTGTCGAATGGAAGGGACGTTGTCGCCATATCCGCTACGGCCTCGGCACTGGCGGGCGATTTCACGAATAGCAAACGCATGGCCGACGATTTGAGTAAGCGCTTCCCGGAAGATACGGTTGTGGAGTACAACTCGCTGCCGGCAATTCGTGCAGCCATTGCGCTGCGCCATGGCGATTCCGAAGAAGCCATTGCGGCGCTTGCTGCATCGGCGACTTACGAGATGGGACAAACGGCGCAGAAGGTCAGCTTCGTGCTTTATCCAGTCTATCTTCGTGGTGAGGCGTACTTAGCAGCCCGGGAAGGCGCGGCTGCTGCAACCGAGTTTCAGAAAATTCTTGACCATCCCGGACTTGTCCAGAACGAACCAATCGGTGCACTTGCCCGCTTAGAAATCGGCCGGGCCTACGCGCTCGCGGGAGACGCGGTAAAAGCAAAAGCCGCCTATCGGGATTTCTTAGCTCTCTGGAATGACGCCGACCCAGATATCCCGATCCTGAAAGAAGCCAAAGGGGAGTTCGCGAAGCTGCAATAGCTCAATGGTTGCAAACAGCGATTACACTCACTGAGAATTCCCGGCTCAGAAAGGAATCAGCCATAACTTAGCATCATGCCTCTAAAGTCGCTGACCCAACAATGGATTGAAACGGCGCTCGGGATTGGGAGTCCCGTGGTCTTTTTTCAGACTTGATGCTTCCTCGGTATAGGGCACAGTGAGAATGCCCTTGCGGCGGTGGTGCAGAGGTTTGGGAGTGCAGGGGTCCCTTCGGCTCCGCTCAGGGCAGGCTCTTCGACTTCGCATCTCGATTCGCGAGGCGAATCGAGATGCTTCGCTCAGGATGACAGTGGGTTAGGTGCTCAGGTTGTAAATCAAGCCGTAGGGGTCTTGGATGTAGACCCTGGGAACATTGGGCTCGTCTTTTACTATTTTGCAGCCTTGCTCCACCAGGTGCCGTTTGGCTTTTTCTACATTTTCTACTGTAACCTCCAGGACCGGGCCCAGGGCTGGACCTTTCTCAATGAAGAAATTGATGTGCTGGCCGTGGAGGCTGAGCATCGGGGTTTCGGCGGTGATTTTGAATCCGAGATGCTTGACGTAGAAGGCTGCGGCGCTTTTTGGATCTGGAGCTTGAATCAGAATGTCGGTGCCGAAACTGTTTGCCATGGAGGGCCTCCGCGCTGTTTCGAGATATTCAATATACAGGTTTTGCGGGTTAGGAAATGTAGGCAGGTTTGTAGGCGTTTGAGCAGTGAGGCGTCGGTCCCCCTTTTGCAAAAAGCGCAAAGTTGGGCCACCCGTCGTCTGTCCCCAGATTTCACGTTTCCGCAGTCACTGAGACGACCCTGCCCCCGGCCGTCCCGTTGAAATGGATTTTCTTTGCACGTCAAGTCCAACCTCTTGCTCAACCCTGCAATCACCCCCAGTGGGTGTATTATGCGAGGCTGTAGGGACCCAAGAGGGGAATTCACCCCAAGGAGATGAACATGAGAAACATTCTTTCACTGACGGCTGCGATAACCCTGCTGGCAGCAATCGTCATTCTTTCACCCGCACCGGCGCTGGCGCAGGGCGGGCACTATGTAGTCACAAATAACGATCCATCATCCGTTGCGAATTCGGCGACAATTTTCAAGCTGGAAGGCATGAGCCTCGACGCGGTAAAGGTCTTGCAGACCGGGGGAAATGGCGGCGGCGGCGGTGATTTCGCGCTGGTCCGCATTGTCCTAGCGGGGAGCGGAGCGAATCAGTGCCTTTTCGTGGGCGACGCCGGCACCAGCGATATCGCGGCATTCACCATTCCGGCGCTGGCGAAAGTCGGAAATTATACGGACCCGGAAGGGGACAGCAACGGCTTCGGCTACAGCATGGGGCTGGCGGTGCGCGGCAAAGCGCTTTTCGCGGCCTACGGCGTCTCGGCAAATATCGGGGTGTTTGAAATTCAAGCGGGCTGCAAACTGAAACTACTGGGCACCTACGATAATGCTCCCGGGCAGTCGGTGTCGGGCATGAGGGTCACCCCGGACGGGAAGACACTCGTGGTGGGTTACGGCTATGGGGCGAATCTAGTGGATTCGTTTTCAATCAGCTCAATGGGAGTCCTAACGGAGAACGGCCCCTATACCGGGTTGAATGGGCCGGCCGGCGTGGACATTACCAGTGACGGCAAGTACGCCGTCTTCGGGGACGCCACGGGCGGGACAACGCAGATTGAAATTTATCCCATCAATTCCAACGGGACGCTGGGCACGGAAACGAGCTTGGGCGGAGACGGCAGCCTGGGCGCGGGACAGGATTCCAGCGATCCGTGGATCAGTCCGAACGGGAAGTTTCTTTATGTGAGCAATAATCTTTCCAAGCAGGTGACATCGCTCGGATTCAGCGAGAGTCCGCTGGGACTTTCCTATGTGGGCATCACCACGCTGAATGATTCCAGCGAGATTATCTCCATCGGCGGGCTTACGACGGCAACCAATTCCGGCACTGGCGGCGGAATTTACGTTGCCGAGTTTAGTTCCCCCAACGGGCTGGTGGGGCTGCTGCAAATCAACTCCGACGGCAGCACCACCGAAGTGTCGGGCTCTCCTTACAATAACGGAACAAGCTCGGCCCTGCTTTCGGTGGCGGCTTACCCACAGCGGCCGTTCTAACGTCTGCGATCACAGTGTTGAAACCGTGTTGTGCAGCTTTACGGGAGGAGTCGACGGTAGCCGACCAGAATCGGGTGTACTGATAAATCGCGATTACACTCATTGAACCCGGGCGGGCCGATTCTCAAAACGTGTAAACGCCTAGCTTCGTCAACTATGCGGCATGGCCTCGCGCCGTGGCGGATTTTCTTCACGCGTCGCGAACAGCGACGGCTGTTTGGGAAGCCGTCGCTATTGCGCTTGCGGATGGCTTAGATGATGAGTCAAAAGCCTGGCCACGCGCCGACGTGGTCAACCGAATCAGGGAGTGATCTTGTAAATTACGCCGTTTCCGCTGCTGCCGCCGTTGAGGGTGGCGCCGTAGATGTTGCCCGAGCTGTCCTTGGCCAAGCCTCCGGCTGGATTGAATCCGTCGGCTGCGCCGGTAAAGCTGTAGATCACGGAATATTTGCCGTTGGCGGTTTCTCGAGCCACGACACCGCAACCAAAGGTGCAAGTTGAGTTCACGGTTCCGCCGTAGAAGGTTGTGGCGTATCCGTTGCCGGCAGCATCGAAGAGGCCGGCGGAAGGCTCTTCTCCATCGCCCGCCTGCTCGCCAAAAGTGTGTAAGACTTCGCTCCGTACCTTGGGCGTTCACCGAGAAGGCAACGCCACAGCCGGAGGTCCCAAGCGCGCAGGTGGTGGTGTTACCCCCGAACTGAGTGACGCCATAAAAGACGCCTTTTCCAGTCCGTATCAGGCGCCAGCGCGGAGAAGTACCCTTCGCACCTTCAGGAAATGTGTAAAGTGTCGTCAGGGTGCCGGAAGTGTCCAGTTTGAACAGAGTTCCCCCGTTGCCCTGCATGTAGCTGCCGCCAGTCGCGCCGTAGATGTTGCCCGCCTCATCGCTGATTAGATCTTGAGGAAATGCTCCGTCGGCCTGTCCGGTAAATTTGTACAACACCGTCTCTACGCCAGCTAGCGTGACCTTAAAAAGAACGCCGCAGCCCAGGCTGCCATCGCAGCCGGAGACGCCGCCAAAGCTGGCGCTGCCATAGAGATTGCCCTTGATCATGACCAATCCAAGCTCAGCCTGGCCCTGATTCTGAGAACCGTCCGTGCCGCCCAGGAAGGCGTGCAATACCTGCAACGTTCCAGTCGTCGTCAGTTCGAAGACGGTGCCACAACTGCATGTGGCATCACCGCCCGAAGAAGTGATTCCGTAGAGGTTGCCCGCGCCATCCCGAATTAACCTGCCAATCGGGATTCCTCCGTCGCTTGAGCCGGTAAAGGTGTAGAGAACAGTCTCCTGCCCCGCGGGGTTCAGTTTGAAAATGATCCCACGGTTGGAGGATCCTCCAAATTGGGTCGTGCCGTAGAAGTTGCCTGCGGAGTCGAGGATGAGACCTCCGTTGGGAGCGCTGCCGTCCGTAAAATTGAAGGTGTAGAAGACGCTGAAAGTCTGGGCAGAAGCGGCGGTAACAAGCAAAGTTAGTGCGAGTATGCTTAGGGCGAGTTTCACCTGGAATCTCCTTTTCGGACTACAAAAAACAGCATTGATTGTACATGCATCTCTCTTTTTCTTTCGGCACGGTTCGAGCCGTGCTTCTCCACGGCGCTCCCGGCGAAGAACGCGAAGGGATGATGCACCCGGCAGGTGGTATGGTGCATCCGCCCTTGCACAGAACGCCAGGAGCGGGGCAGCCGCCGATGGCTATTTCAAATTGACGCGGAAAATCGCCCCGTAGTTTGACGCTCCGCCCTGGATGGTCGTCCCGAACAGATTGCCAGAAAAGAAAAGTAGCGGGGCTTGTGGTTGGCTGCCGTCGGTTGTTCCACCCTGGAAGGTGTGGAGCACTTTATAGTCTGTTTCGTTGGCGACTTCAAAGACTACCCCGTCGCCCAAACCAGTCCCCCCGCCCCCGTACTGAGTAATGCCATAAATATTTCCCGCGGGATCGGAAATCACTCCCAAGCCTCCGCCTGCGCCAACCCCGGGGTCGCCAGCCCCGTCAGAAGGCGATCCTGCGAAGGCGTGCACAACGGAAAATTGCCTGGCAGCAGTCTCTTCGAATACAGTTCCGCAACCAACCCCGGGGCCGAAGCTGTCAGGGCAGGTCAAATCTCCACCCTGCTGCGTAACTCCATAAATATTACCGGCTGCATCAAGGGCGACAGGACCGTTTGGAGTGGCCCCGTTCGCGTCGCCGACGCAGAAAGAGTGAAGTGTGCTCTCAACTCCGCTCGGTGTGATTTTGAACAGCGTACCGCCGCTTGAGCTGCAGGAACCTCCGTACTGGGCGACGCCATAGATATTTCCTTCTGAGTCGAATACGAGTGAACCGAAGGGGTTGATTCCATCTCCAGAAATTGTGCCAAAGCTGTAAAAGATAGACTCCTGTCCGGTGGTTGTGTTGATCTTGAAAATCACTCCTTGGTGAAATTGTCCGCCCTGAGCGGGGCCGTAAAGATTTCCGGCTGAGTCGAGAACAACGCCGGAGTCAGGATTCTCACCGTCGTCGCCTGTTTCGGGCTGGAAACTATAGAGGATCGATTCGCGACCGTTGGCGTCGATTTTAAAGACTGTTCCGCAGTTGCCGCTATACTGCTGACAAGAGCCGCCGCTCTGGGTTGTACCGTAGAGGTTCCCGGCCTTATCGCGAGCCAGGTTGCCTGACGGATCCGCGCCGTCGAAGGTGCCTCCCTGAAAACTGTAAATTACGGACTCGGTTCCGACGGCCTCGGCTCTGTTGGCTGTAATCCGGTAGACGGTGCCGTAACCCATGTTACCGCCATCAATTGTCGTGCCATAACCCACGCCCTTCCCAAGAGTTATAGATCCAACGGGACCAATGCCGCTTTGCGATCCACTGAATGAGTACACCAGCGAGGGGGTTTGGGCGGTTGCGGTTGTTGCGGCGACAAACGTGGCAAAAGCCAAGGCCAAGAACTTTACAGGCGACTTCCTGTACCCAACCGAGCAACTGCCAAAAACAGCCGACGCGCCTACCCCATGAGTTAGCATTCCGGAGCCTCTTTATCACCTACTGAGAATTGGTTTCCCTGGACAAAGTGAGGACGTCAGCCTAGAGGAAGTGGCGTAGACATACGCAACAAAGTCCTTTTGAAAACTACAAAAGAGAAAGGCTGAACGTCTATGAGGTGAAATCTGTAGAAGAGAATCCTTTGTAACCCCTCGCAATTGCCGTTACGGGCGGGGCGTAAGACTACACATCCTTCGATGAACTCGTAAAAATAGTAGCCGCGTTTACCAACCCATTTGGCGCATGCGGTTAAGGATGATCGCGCTGTAACTATTCATGCGCTCAGGTCGTCGCTTGAGGGGAGCGGGGAGAATGGCAGCGAGCCGTGTTGCCTGTTCCAGGCCGATATTCCGGGCCGCGGTTCCATAGTAGTAAGGACACGCCGACTCTGCACCATAGATACCAGGGCCCCATTCGACTACGTTGAGGTAAATCTCCAGAATGCGCCGTTTGCCGAGGATGAGTTCGGCTACCGGCACCAGTGTGGCTTCTGCGCCCTTGCGGAGGAACGAGCGGCCGGTTCCGAAGAACAGGTTTTTTACGAGTTGCTGGGTAATGGTGGAGGCTCCGCGGGTGCGCTCGCCTTCCAAGTCGTCTGCGGCAGCGATTTGGATCTGGTGCCAATCGAATCCATGGTGCTGGTAGAAGTTTGCGTCCTCGGCGGCAATTACAGCGTGCTGGAGATCGGGGGAGATTTGGCTGAGCGGAATGAATTTGTAGCGTTCGCGATATGGCGTGTGGCGAATCCAGGCCTGCAAGCGGCGCTGGATGTGGACAGCTGTTGTCGGTGGGTCGATCCAGCGGGCGACCACGAGGATCAGCGCGGCAAGCGACCAAAGAAGCACCACGCCGATGACAAGCCATCGAATCAAGGAGCGGAGGAAGCCTGCTCGACGCGGTGTTTTGGGTTGTGGGTTCGGGATTGCAGTCACGTTTCAGAATAATAGCTCGGGATGGGTACCAGCTGATGGATGATCTTGCCCCACGTGAGTTGTGCTGGTCCACACATCCGCCCTTCACAACAAACCACAAGGAGAGTGGGCACCCTCGAACTTTCAGTTTGTCAGAAAAGGAATGCCCGGCTTTAACCTTGGCGTTTGAAATACTGCACGGCTCGTTCGTGGGCTTTGGCTGCCTGGAGAGATTTGAAGGTTCCGAGATTGCGGCGCTTGTTGGTCTTGGGATTCTTTTTACGGGAGTAGAGGCGGAACTCTCCGGATTGTAATTTGCGAATCATGTCGTTTTCGATGGCGGCTTACACGTCTGGGTTGGTGGAGGAGGCTCAGCAGTGAAAGAACGCGATTCGTGGAAACTCGCGGTCGGGAGTTCATACAGTGTTTCCCGTAGGCGGGTTACGGTTTCGAGTGGATTCCAAATGTTGCCGGCACAACTTAGCATAACTAGGAAGGCCACATCTTTAATTTAATAGGAGGTAGATATGAAGAAGGTGTATCTGCTGTTAACGCTGGGATTGTTGTACGGGTCACTCGCATTGGCGCAAGACTCGCCGGGCGGACAGATGACGAACCCTAACGATGGCGGCTCGGCCGGGGCGAATGCGGTGCGGGGTTGTTTGGGCGGGTCGCCGGGAAACTATGTGTTGACTACGAGCGACACGAACACACCCATCAAATTGGCCGGCGATGAGAACAAGCTGCAGAAGCATGTTGGCCAGGAAGTTTCGATCACGGGGAAGATGAGGAGCGATCCGGGATCGTCGGGGGCGGCTATGACTTCGGACGAGACGCAGGCTCCGGCGAACGGGTCAACCGGTACGACCCTGCGCGTGGGCCATATCAGCACGCTTTCGAAACAGTGCAAGAATGGGGCGGCGAACTAGTTAAAGCCGTGTGAGAGTGGATGGGATCTTCAGATTCTTCGTCCGGAAATCGGTCCGCAAGTCGGCCGGAAGTCGGAGGCGAAGAACGGAGATCCCATTTTTACTTTTATTTCTTATCGGTGAGAGCTTCGACGCCGGGGAGTTTTTTGCCTTCGAGGAATTCGAGGGAAGCGCCGCCGCCGGTGGAGATGTGGGTGATTTTGTCGGCTACTCCGGCAGCGTGGACGGCGGCTACGGAATCGCCTCCGCCGACGATGGAAGTGGCACCGCCGTTGTCGGCTACGGCCTGCGCGATCTTGAAAGTGCCTTTGGCGAAGGGCGAGACTTCGAAGACACCCATGGGGCCGTTCCAGACGATGGTGCGGGCGGTAGAGATGGCTTCGGAGAATTCTTCTACTGATTTGGGGCCAATGTCCAGGCCCATCATGGTCGGCGGGATGGGCTGACTTGCGTCGATGATGCGAGTTACGGCGTTGAGATCGATGCGGTCCGCGACGACGTGATCGAGAGGTAGCAGGAGTTTCACATTGCGCTTCCTGGCGTCTTGAATGATTTGGCGGGCCAGGCCGAGTTTGTCGTCTTCGACGCGCGATTTGCCTACGTCGGAGCCTTGAGCTTTCAGGAAGGTGTAGGCCATGGCGCCGCCAATAATAAGGACGTCGACTTTGGTCAGCAGATGTTCGATGACGGCGATTTTGTCGCTGACCTTTGCGCCTCCGAGAATGGCGACGAACGGCTTCTCGGGATGGTGCATGGTCTTGCCAAGATATTCGAGCTCCTTTTCCATTAGAAGACCGGCGGCTGCTTTTGGGAGGAATTTGGTGATGCCGACGGTGGAGGCGTGGGCGCGGTGAGCGGCGCCGAAAGCGTCATTTACGTAGAACTCGGCTAGAGTGCTTAGTTGCTTGGAGAACTTTTCGTCGTTGGCTTCTTCTTGCGGGTGGAAGCGGAGATTCTCGAGCAGGAGAGTTTGACCTTTTTCAAGTTTACCGGCGACCTCTTCGGCTTCAGGGCCTACGCACTCGGGGCAGAATCCTACGTTTTCGCCGCGAGCCAATTCTTTGTCGAGCAACATTCTTAGGCGTTCGGCGACCGGCTTCAGACTCAGCAGGGGGGCGGGTTTGCCCTGGGGGCGTCCGAGATGGGAAGCGAGAATGAGGCGGGCGCCGTGGCGCAGCGCGTATTCGATGGTGGGGAGGGTTTCGCGGATGCGAGTGTCGTCCATTACACGGCCATCTTCGAGGGGAACGTTGAAGTCGACACGCATGAAGATGCGGTGGTCGTTGATGGGGAGATCGCGGATGGAAAGCTTCGGCATTAGTTATGTCCCTGCAAGTATACGGAAGGTCGCCTCGCGCTTATTGCAATCGCGCCTCCGCGCGATTGCGCGCGGTGGCTCGCTCAGATCCTTCGTTCGGCAAAAAGCGCCTCTCTCAGGATGACAAAGAGAGAGTAATTTCATAGGCCTTTCTTGCCCAGGTAGTTGATCAGGTCGCGGACGCGGCACGAATAGCCCCATTCGTTGTCGTACCAGGAAATCACTTTTACACAGTTGCCGGCTACGACCAGGGTCATGGGTGCGTCGACGATGGACGAGCGGGAGTCGCCGCGGAAGTCGGCGGAGACTAGCTCGTTCTCTTCGTATCCGAGATAGCCTTTCAGCGGGCCGACTTCACTGGCTTTCTTCAGCGCGGCGTTTACTTCTTCTTTGGTGGTCTTCTTTTCTACGAATGCGACCAGGTCGACGACGGAGACGTTGGGCGTGGGCACACGCATGGAGAAGCCGTCGAGTTTGCCGGCAAGCTCAGGGACTACCAGTTTGAGGGCTTTGGCCGCGCCGGTGGAAGTCGGGATCATGTTAATGGCGGCGGCACGGGCGCGGCGTAGATCTTTGTGAGGGAAGTCGAGGATGACTTGATCGTTGGTGTAGGAATGGATGGTGGTCATGGTGCCGCACTGGATTTTGAAATTGTCGTTGACTACCTTGGCGATCGGAGCCAAGCAATTGGTGGTGCAGGAGGCGTTCGAAATAATGTGGTGTTTGGCGGGATCATAAACTTGTTCGTTCACGCCCAGGACTAGAGTAACATCTTCGTTTTTGGCGGGAGCGGAGATGATGACTTTCTTGACCGGGCCGCGCATGTGCTTTTTGGCGTCATTGGCGTCGGTGAAACGGCCGGTGGATTCGAGGATGACCTGGGCGCCGACGGATTCCCAGGGTAGCTTAGTGGGGTCTTTTTCTGCGAAGACTTTGAAAGTTTTGTTATCGACGGTGATGCTGTCGGGGCCGGCGGAGACGTTGTTGTGCAGATTGCCGAGGACAGAGTCGTACTTGAGCAAGTGGGCAAGGGTTTTGGGATCGGTGAGATCGTTGACGGCAACGAACTCGATGTTGGGATCGTTGAGCGAAGCACGCATCACGTTGCGGCCGATGCGTCCAAAACCGTTGATGCCGACTTTAATTGCCATCTCGCCTCCGAAATGATGATGAAGTCACAACAGAAAAGAGTCTCGGGCTGGGAACATGAAAATGTTAGCAGGGAACGGTAGGGGCGGCAAATGGCGGGACGCAGAAAAGGCTAGACTACGCCGCAGATCAACGCGGATTAACGCTGATCGATCAAACAAGGGCGACACCAAGAAATAACCACAGAGGGCACAGAGAACACGGAGAACGCCATCGAGTTTCAAATTGGTACGCGTCAGGATGCTCGTGGCTACATAGCGGGGTTGGTTCCTTGGCGAGCAGAGACGTTGCCCAGGGGCCTCAAGGTGTGTTAAAAGCCAAACATGCGTAAATGGATGCGCGAGCGCTTAACGCGCCGCAAAAAGGGGCCGGAAAAAGCTGCGGGAGAGACCGCCCCAGCGCCGTTACAGCCCGCGTTTTATGACACTGAAGCGGTCAGTCAGCCTGCGCGGACGGTTGAAGATCAGGGCGAAGAACGCGGTGAGTCGGAGGCTTTTGAGCCGCTGTCCCCGGAACCGGGCAATGCGGCGGACACGCATCTGGCTCAACCCAGTGCGGGGAATGCTGCCGATGCGGCTCGACGCCGGCGGCGGCGGGGAAGAGGTGGACGCGGCCGCAGTGGGAGAGTGAGTCAGCCGGCCAGGGTTGTAGAAGGTGGCGTCCCAGCGGCGGCGGTTCCAATAGCCAGCGCGGGCGGGAGCGTGGTGCCGATGGCATCTGCGCGGCCGTCCAAAGGTACGGTGGTTCTGGCGATTGGACTGCCCGGGTCGGGAAAAAGCTCCTGGTTTAAACGAAATAAGATCACACCGCTTTCGAGCGACCTTCTGCGGGCGCTGTTGTTCGACGATCCGACAGAGCAGCGTTTTCAGGACCTGATTTTTTCCAACTTGCGATCGATGCTGAAAGCACGGCTGATTGCGCGGCGTCCTTTGAATTATGTGGATGCGACGAATCTGACGCCGCAAGAGCGGCAGGGTTGGATCAAGCTGGCTAAAGATTATGGGTATGAGGTGCAAGCGGTGTTGTTCGATGTTCCGCTCGAGGTTTGCCTGGCGCGCAACCAGCGCCGGGACCGGGTAGTTCCCGAGGAAGCGATGCGGCGCATGGCTGGGAAGTTGAAGCCTCCGTCGTTTGAGGAAGGGTTTTCGAAGATTACGGTGGTTAGGGTGAAGCAGAAGGAGTAGGGGCCCAGCGGTTAAAGCCGTCGTTTTTTCAGAACTGAATGGCACAACTGAAGAGTCGTGCCCTCCCGAAATTCTGCGCTCCCGAGAGTTGTGGCCGCGCGAGAATCCGCCCGCCTCTTGCGCAAAGAGCGCGCAAGAAGCGGGGCACCCCGAGTTTTTTATTCCTTCAAGTAGGGCAGGAGTTCTTTGAAGGCGGGTGAGCCGGAGGAGCGCAATAGTTCGTAGAGGATCATCTCGGTGGAGGAGATGACGGCACCGGCGGCGCGCATACGATCCAGGCCAATCTTCCAATTCCATTCGGTGCGGGAACTGATGGCATCGGAGGCGACGTGAACGATGTAGCCTTCGCGGAGCGCTCCCAGCGCGGTTTGCATCACGCAGATGTGGCTTTCCATTCCGCAGAGCAAAACGGTGTTGCGATTCCCCGGCAGGCGTTTAAGCATGGAGCAGAACTGGTCGCTGCCGAAGCAGGAGAACATCAGCTTGTCGATGGGCTGAGCGTCGGGGAGCAGGGAAGCGATCTCGGGTGTGGTGTTGCCGAGGCCTTTGGCGTATTGGGTGGTCACTAGCGCGGGAATCTTCAGGATACCGGCAAGACGGATTAGCAGTTGCGAGTTTTTCAACAATCGGGTGTTTTCAAATATCGGGGGGAGGAGTTTTTCCTGGATGTCGACGACAATTAGGGCGCAACGCTCGGCTTCGAGCGGGCGGCGGGCGATTTCGGCGTAGTCGTTGTTGAGGGTGGTTACACTGCCGAGGGTGGTGACCATGGGTAAATCTTAAACCGCAAAGGGCGCGAAGGGTAGTGGCTAGGCACAATGGAGGCGAGCCAAACGCGCGTTATTGGGTCGCAAAGAACGCGCCCCATCGCGCGGCTCGCTCAGATCCTTCGCTCGGCAAAAAGCGCCTCTCTCAGGATGACAACAGCGACGGTTGACCCCGGCGGATACAGACCATAAAATCTAGAATGGCGGGTGAGGTTCTGCCGCGTGTGCGTTGCCCCCTCGTTCAATGGTAGGACACCTGCCTCTGGAGCAGGTTATCGGGGTTCGAATCCCTGGGGGGCAGCCAAGACCGCCGCGAGATCTTGATGGCGGGCAGCAATCATAAGAAAGAGATAGGATGGAATTATGCCTAGAGGCCGATCCACGTTTACCAAGCGGAAGAAAGAGCAGGCGCGGCAACAGAAGCAACGCGAGAAAGTGGAGCGCCGAGTGCAACGCAAACAAGAGAAGCCGGAAGGCGGGGTGGTCGATAGTGTGGACGAAATGCGTGAGCTACAAGAGCATGCCGCTGCCCAAGCGGCGCTATTCCGCATTGGTGAGGACGAGGAAGAGTCGAGCGACGACGATGGCGAGGATAACGAGGAGTAGTTTGCCGGTAATGTTTCCAAGTCCAGTGAAGTTCTGAGTAGAGGCGCTCAGGTAGAGACTTTCGACTTCTTGCGGGGATAAGGAATAAGGTGTATTATGCCTATCTCAATCGGCTTAGTAGACTTTATTGGATTTAGGCTCAATGAATCGCTCCGCGTCTCCCATCGAACGTCATTTGTGTCCTGACTGCCACAGCGAGGAAACCCAGGGACTCGACAAATTCGGGTCGCTGATGCCGTGCGCACCGTGTCTGGTCGCGAGATTAGTCAAGGCTTTCCATGCTGATCTGGAAGAGCCAGCAATGTTCGTGACCAAGCGAGCAATCTCGAATGATGTGCCGGAGCGGTCGCGTCAGTTGATGTGAGGCGCGGCAGTCCTCGGTTGTGGCCTCGTCGTCATGGAATCACATGGAAGGGCACGTTGCTGGTTAGGATCCCAATGGGTGTAGTTACGGTGACGTAGCCGGTAATGGCTCCTGCGGGAACTGTGGCTTTCAGAAATGTATCGGAAACCACTGTGAAGCTCGCTGGGATTCCGTTGAGGGAGACGCTGGTGGTTCCGATTAGGCCTTGGCCGAGGATGCCGCCGGTTTGGCCGATTTTGCCGGCAGGACGAACGAAGGTGACGAAGGGGCCAAGGCCCATGTCGAGGCTGAAGACCACGCCATCGTTGAGGCGGCCACCTACCTCCGCCGTCCCGTATAACGTCCCGTTTGTAGCCTGAACCAGCCCGGCCACGAGCCATTGGCCGTCATTGCAGTATTGAAAACCTCGAGAGCAAAAGTTGTGCAGCGTGGTTAGCGTCCCTCCCGCGGTGATTTCAAAGATTGTACCGTCGTCGTGAGTCCCACCTTGATAAGTTGTTCCGTAGAGATTACCGTCAGTAGCTTGATTCAGCCCTCCGTAGGGAAACATGCCGTCTCCAACGACGGAGCCGAACGAGTGCAGAGTGACCAGGGTTCCCGCTCCGGTGAGTTTAAAGACCGTGCCGCAACCAGTAGGGGGATCACAAGGGATATCTCCGCCTGTGGTTGTTGTCCCGTAGAAGTTTCCATCAGTGGCTTGTACTAGACCTCCGTAGGGGGCGGCACCGTCGGTGCACCCAAGCTGGGTGCAGAAGCTGTAGAGCGTTGACAACTCGCCCTCGGCAGTGAGCTTGAATACTGTGCCACCGCCATAGGTGCCGCCCGCGGAAGTTGTTCCGTAGAAATTGCCATCAGTAGCTTGAATTAGCGTGCCTAGAGGGTAGGCACCATCACTGCCGGAGGAACCAAAGTTGTGCAGGGTGGTCAGCTTGCCCTCTGCAGTAATCTTGAATGCAGTGCCACAACCGGAGGGTGGTTCGCCGCACAAGGCGTTTAGCCCTCCAGAAAACGTTGTTCCGTAGAAATTTCCGTCGGTGGCTTGAACGAGCGCTGCGGAAGGATCTGACCCGTCAGTGCAGTTCGTTTGAGCGCAAAAACTGTAGAGCGTGGTCAGGTTCCCTCCTCGTGTGATTTGGAAGACCGTGCCGCCTCCATAAGCTCCTTCATAGCGCGCCGTTCCGTAGAAATTTCCGTCGGTTGCGAGAATTATTCCCGCAAGAGGTTCACCGCCATCAACGCAGTTCTCACCGGAGCAAAAGTTATAACGCGGCGTCAATTTACCACCGGGGGCGACTTCGAAAATCGTACCGTCTCCAAAATCGTTAAATGTGCCCGTGCCGCCTTCGTACGTCGTCCCGTAGAGATGTCCGTCGACACCCTGAGCGAGAGACCCGCTTGGCAAACTACCATTCGAGCCGTTAAAAATTGCCAAAGTGTTGAAGGTCTGTGCGGGCGAAGCAATCGCCATCACGGTGCACAGCATAAAAAGGGCACCGACCATTTTCCAGGGGCTAAGTCTTGCCATCGAAGATCCTCCGTGGTGCGAAATTCGCGAGTCGCGGCACTACTCACGCGAGAAACAGGATCGAGCCTGGCTGCGATTGGGGGATGTTACTGGCGGCCGGGCAAGGGGATTATGCTTTGCGGCGGGCTGCGAGTCAATGGGTGGTGATGATGGCTGCGGAGTTGGATCCGGTGCCTCAGGGGCTAAAGCCCGGTCTTTTGTGTGGGTGATTGGCACCCTTCGACTTCGCTCAGGGCAGGCTAGAAGCTGTGCCCTTCCACGGTACTTTCGAACAAATTACATTGTCGCTCGGTTGCCTCGCGCGATCAGTGGGTTTGATCGGCGGTCGGCGCGGCGTGGGTGTTGTTCATGTGCATTTTAGACATCAAGGAATGTGGGCCTTGATAGATGAATTCGAGGCCGACGTTTTCGGCGGCGTATCCGATCAAGCTGTAGTTGCCGAGGCGGAAAGCGTCCATGCCATTGTAGCGGTCGGGGTACCAGGCATAGACGCCGACCAAGGTGCCGGCGTAGGGAGCGACGAGATCAGGGAAAGAAAAGACGCGATGGCCATCTTCGCCGCGGCGCGCGCTGAGGGTGGAAATCAAGGCATGTTCAAGGCGGGGGAAAAATCCCTTGCACTCACAGCGGTAGTAGAGCGTGTCTTCGCGGAAGGCTGCCGCTAAACCGTAACGGGTTGAGGTGCTGATGGCCAAAATGCCGAAGTTGGAGCCGAAGCGTTTGCCATAAGCTTCTGCGCCTTGTCCCCATTCTGGGGGAGCGTTGTCGGCCTGGTTGATGCCGGCAGCGATGGCAGCGCCAATGATGGGGTAAGGGCCGAAGGCATCGAAAAGATAGTTGGTGAACTTGGTTTTCGCCGACGGCGGAGAGTAGGTGAGAGCGGGCTGGGGATTAGCTGGGAGCGCAGTGTTGGAGGAGTTGGTTGAGCCAGATGATTGCGCAACAGATAACGGTGTCAGAACGGTCAGGCCTGCAATTGCCAGCAACAGCATAAGTCCGCGCATCTTCATGTTGAGATCCTTCTTCGCCGCCAGGAGGTTGTCGAACGCTCAAGTATCATACGCTAGGTTGATGGAAGTATGGCAGAAATGATGGTTTTCACGCGGTGAGCGGGCAAGGGCTGTGGCCGCACTGGCAGGCAATTTCTACTTCTTTGGAGCCGGCTTCCTTGCAGGATTGACCGCAGTATTTTTCCCCAGGTTTGGTCGTGCATCGGCAGGGAACGTGCGCGCATTTAGTCTGATCATTGGCCGTCATGGTTTTTCCTCCTTAGTGGATAAGCTCTTTCGCTGCGTACAGTATAAGACTTTCCAGTCTGGAATACTGTGCAGAATTGATCGCGTTCGCGACGTAGTTGTCACACCAGAGTTGTCTGCCGCGACATGAAGCTGCGACCGGACAGGCCTCAAATCATGACTCGATCTTGAGGTCGTCCGGACGCACGGGCTTATTCGCTCCGGTTACTGGTTTGGAGGCTGGGTTTGAGGTTGGGTGCCGGAGGGCGGGTTGGTCCCGGGATTGTTGCTCGTACCGGGCGTGTTGGAGTTCGGACTCGTGTCAGATGGCGGAGTAGTTTCGCTCGGATTCGTCGTGTTCGGGTTGGTTCCGTTTTGCGGAGCCTGGGTTTCAGGTGTCTGGTTCTGGGGACTGGTTGTGTCCGGAGCCGGAGTCTGTGCCGGCGGGACCGATTGCGCCGGTGGAGCGGCAGTTTGAGGAGCGGGGGCTGCGGTTTGAGGAGTTGGGTTCTGAGCTGTGCTACCTGGGGCGCGGGTTTGGGCTACGGTCCAGGTGGCCGAGAAAGCTAGCAGTGCGAGCAAGACTGTCTTTTTCATGATGTATATCTCCAAGTGGGGATTTGGCATCGGTTCTGTCGTAACGTTTTGTGTGCAATGACCAAGCAAAAACTCCGGCGAAGGTTGCGCACTTCTTTGACGGCAGTTTGGGGCGCGATGTTGTACGGCAGGCCGGAATCGCGAGCGGAGTCGATGGTTCTTAGTAGATCGCTAAGGTACGAACTGTAGTGGGAAGTTGAGCGGTCACAGTTTGGTGAGGAAGTCGACGATTTCGGGCTGGCTCCAGTCGACGGCGCCGATGAACTTGCGGCGAACGATTCCGTTGCGATCAATAATGTAGGTTTCGGGGAATTTGAAACTGCCGTAGAGATCGCTGCTCTTGTGATCGGGGTCGCGAATGGTGAGGAAGTCGATCTGGTGATCTTTGAGGAAGCGCTGATAGGCGTCGCCGCTGACGTCGACACTGACTCCGACGACGGTAACGCCCTTGGGCCCGAGGCGATGCTGGAGATCGACTAGCGAAGGCATTTCTTCGACGCAAGGGGCGCACCAGGTTGCCCAGAAGTTCAAGACTAGAATTTTGCCTTGAAAGTCATGGAGGTCAACTTTACGGTCTGCGTCCTGCACGGTGAATTGGGGAGCAGGGGATCCGATATGAGTGGGACGGGAGCCACCGTAGCAGCCGGTTAGGAAGAGTAAGACCAGAAAAAAAGGGATGCGTCGCACACAGCTATAATAACGAATTCGGAGTATGACGGCGTCTGACGCAGTGGCGGGGTGACCAGAGTGGCGGTGCCAGTAGTTTCAATAATCGTGCCGGCACGGAATGAAGAAGTTTGTCTCGGAGCATGTCTGCAATCGCTGGTGACGCAAGTTGGCGTGACTTCGAGATGATTGTGGTGGATGACGGTTCCAGCGATCGCACGCGGGAGATTGCGCTTTCGTTTCCGCTGATACGCGTGGTTGAGGCGGGACCACTGCCGGAGGGCTGGACCGGCAAGAATCATGCGATGGCGGCGGGGGTTCGGGAGGCGCGCGGGCGTGGCTCCTCTTTACCGATGCAGATACCGTGCATGCGCCAGGATCGCTGGCGCGAAGCATGTCGGGAAGCGCGGCGCGCGGAGTTGCGCTGCTGTCGTACTCTCCGCAGCAAGAAGTGATAGGCATTCTGGGAGAAGGCGGTCATGCCGGTGATTTTTGCGGAGCTGGCCACGACTTACAGCATGGCGGAGGTGGCCGATCCTGCTTCGCCAGTCAGCGGCCGCGAATGGGCAGTACCTGTTGATTTCTCGGGAGGCCTATGAGGCGGTAGGTGGCCATGCGGCGATTGCGGGGGATTATTGAAGATGTGGCGCTGGCGCGGGCCGTAAAACATCAGGACGGAAGATTTTTTTCGCTATGGCGGGGACGCGGTGCGGACGCGAATGTATCGCAGCTTTGGCAGCTACGCGAAGGTTGGACGAAGAATCTGGCGTTGCTTGTTTGGGTCGCCGGCTGGCTGGCGGCTTTGCGGCTGGTGGAATTTCGCGTGATTGGTGCAAGCTTGGTGGTGGCCGATTGTTGGGCTGCATGGATCGAGTCGACTCGCGGCTTTAGCCGGTAGCGTCTTTTTCGTTTTGTGTGCGCTGTTCGTGCGGCGAATCCGCAGGGCGCATTTTCTCGTGGATTTCGCGCCCCTCTGGGCTTACCTGGGGTTGCCGCTGTTTTCCTATTTACTGCTGCGTTCGAATCATTTTCACCGGGAGGGAAAGGTCATCTGGAAAGGGCGCGGTTATGAGCCACAGCGGGCAGAGTCCTGGCAGGGGCAGAAAGGGCGGGCCATGCCGGCTTAACTGGTCGGGCGGTGGAGAGAAGCGGGCGCTTTAACCATAGGGAAAGCTGTCTACGGGATCGAATACGTTCGAGTTCACGAAGGAAAATCAACTTTAAGGGGAACTTGGTCTATTTGACGCGCAAGGCGGAATTTGCGGCATCGCACTACTATCACAATCCGGACTTCACTCCGGAGGAAAACCAGCGCCTGTTCGGGAAATGCAACAATCCCAACGGACATGGGCATAACTACACGTTCGAAGTTACGGTGAAGGGCGAGGTAGATAAGCGATCGGGATTTGTGGTGGATTTGAAACAGCTCAAAGAAGTAATGAATCGCGAAGTACTGGATGCCATGGATCATCGTTTTCTGAATAAAGAAGTGCCGGAATTTGCTACTCGCAAATTCCGACCACGGAGAATCTGGCGATTGCGATCTGGCAGCGGCTGGCGCCGAAGTTGAAGGCGGCCCAACTTGCACCGGGTGAGGGTGTATGAGACGGCGGACTTTTTGTGGATTTTTACGGGGAAGCATGAAGGCGCTATCTGACTCGGCGGTACATGTTTTCCGCGTCGCATCGGCTGCACAGCGCGGAGATGTCGGCGAGGAAAATGCGACGACTTACGGCAAGTGCAATAATCCGCATGGTCATGGGCATAACTATGCTGCTTGAAGTCACGATGAGCGGGCAAGTCGCCGAGATACGGAATGGTTTGCAATCTCGCTGATCTTGATGGGTTTGTGGAGCGGCAATTTTGGATCGTTTCGATGTGCAAAACCTGAATATGTGGCAGAATTTGGCAATTGACGTGCCCACTACTGAAAATTTGTGCGACCGCGATTTACGATATTTTGCAGCGTGGCTTCCATTTGGCACATCTCCATAAGATACGTTTAGAAGAGACTATGATGAATTCGTTTGAGTATGCGGGTGGGAAGAGCTTGTCCGGTAGATTGAACGCAGTTGCGGGCGGTCACGTTATGGGCAAACATAGAGAAGGCATCTCGAAAGTAAAGATAGGAAAGCATGAGTGCAGTCGGTTGAGTCCGCGACGCTGACCAGCGCCAGCTTTGAAGAACTGGCGCGGGAGTTGATTGTTCGGCTGGGTGAAGATCCTACTCGTGAGGGTTTGGCGCGGACGCCGGACCGTCATGCGGCGTACCTATGAATTCCTGACCAAGGGGTACAAACAGGATCCGGAAGCGCTGCTGAAAAAAGCGTTGTTCACTGTCACCTACGATGAGATGGTGATTGTGAAAGACATTGAGATGTTCAGCCTGTGCGAGCATCACATGCTGCCGTTTTTTGGCAAAGTGCATGTGGCTTATATTCCAAATGGCAAAGTGATTGGCCTGAGCAAGATCCCGCGTCTTATCGAGATTTTTTCGCGGCGGCTGCAGATTCAGGAGCGGCTGACCACGCAGATCGCGGAGACGATCCAGAAAGCCATTGAGCCGCAGGGGGTGGGCGTAGTGATTGAAGCGCGGCACCTTTGCATGATGATGCGGGGAGTGGAGAAGCAACATTCGGCCGCAGTGACCTCTTCCATGATAGGCTGCTTCCGCGACGAGCAGGAGACGCGGACGGAATTTTTTTCGCTGATCCGCAACCGGGCGAACGGGGTCTAGGGCCTCAGGGGCTAAAGCACCGACATAGTTTTGGCTTTATGGCACGAGTGAACCCGTGCCCTCCCGAATTTTCGGTCCGAATTCGCTGCGCAAGAATTAGCTGGCAATATCCATCAGATCATTGGCTGAAAATAAACATCACTTTCGAGGGAAAGTTGCCCTGATCACTGGCGCTGGCCAGGGGATTGGGCTGGCTATCGCGCGTGCGCTGGCGGCGGAGGGATGTGACCTGGTCATCGCTGGCAGGAAACAATCTACCCTCGATCGAGCCGCAAAGCAGCTGGCGAAGTTTCGTGTGCAGGTGTTGCCGGTGGTCTGCGATGTGCGGGATGAAGATGCAGTGGCGGGCATGGTTGCGGCAAGCAGGAAGAAGTTTCGGCGGCTGGACATCCTGATCAACAATGCCGGGGTGGCGAATGAGAGCCTTCCGGTTGCGAAGCTGCCGGTAGAGGCTTGGCGGCAGGCGATTGATACCAACCTGACTGGGACATTTCTGGTGACCAAGGCGGCGTTGCCGCTGATGAAACGCGGCGGGACGATTGTGAACAATCTTTCCGTCGCTGCGAAGACGGCATTCCCCAACATGGCCGGGTACGTGGCTGCGAAGCACGGAGCCCTGGGATTGACCAAGACTTTGCGTGAGGAACTCCGGCCGAAGGGAATCAGGGTGATTGCCCTGATGTTGGGAGCCGTCGATACCGACATCTGGGATTCATTTTGGGCGGATGCTCCCCGGAAAAAGATGATTTCGGCGGAGACGGTGGCGCGGGCGGTGGTGGATGCGCTGCGACTGCCGGACAATAGCACGCTGGAAGAATTGGTGATCAGGCCTACGGCGGGGACGCTGTAGTCTTACCCGCAACAGCCAGCCACGGATTTGCACGGATTAAACCTAACCTACGCCGCAGATTTCCGCAGATAAACGCTGATCAAAATGTTAGAAGAAAAGTTCGGGGGAGACGTGGAAACGGCGGCTGAGCTTGCGAATGTGTTCGGTCGTGAACTTGCGTTTGCCGCTTAGGACCTCGGAGACGATGCTGGGGGTGCTGAAGATGTCGAGCAGGTCTTTTTGCTGCAGTTCATTGGCGGCCATGAGTTCTTCTAGGGCGGCGATGGGAGTGGCCGGTTTCAGGGTATAGTGACGCTCTTCGAAATCTTCAATCAGCAGGGTTAGAAGCTCAGCCAAGCGTTGCTCGGCAGCGGTCAGCTTTGATCCCTTGCGGTCAAGTTCCTCGAGCAGGGCAGTGTAGTGTTCGTTCTCTTTCTCGCTGCGGATAACTGCGGGCAGCGTCTTGGCGAGGAGGGTTGCGTACTCTGGTCTGCTAGTGGCTACACTCATTGCTTCCATCTTTCCTGATCGTAGTCCGCGTGCGTCAATACATGCCGGATGTAGATACGCTGAAATCGGTAATTGATCTCGGCAATTAAACGGTATTTGTTGCCTTTAATGTTGAAAACCGTCCATTTCTCTACCACGTCGGCACGGGAAAATATCTTCCTAACGTCGGCCAAGGTTTGCCATGAAGCTCGTTTCGCGATGCGAAACCAAACGTCCAGCGGGGCTTCCAGATCGTTATGCCGATTTGCCGCTTCTTTGAGCTTCTTTCGGCTGATGACGTGCAAGCATGCTCCAAATTGGTTCGCATATTGCGAACTTAATTGTAGTTCGCAATATGCGAAGTTGTCAACAAATTTATAAACGATAGAGACACATCTCTTTACGCCGCAGATTAACGCTGATCTCGCTGATTAAAACCTTTCAGAATGCATCTATCCCCGTGACGCTTTGGCCGATGATCAGAGTGTGGATGTCGTGGGTGCCTTCGTAGGTCTTTACGGATTCCAGGTTCATCATGTGGCGCATGAGCGGGTATTCGTCGGCAACGCCGTTGGCGCCAAGGATGTCGCGGGACATGCGGGCGCATTCGAGGGCCATCCAGACGTTGTTTCGCTTGGCCATGGAGATGTGCTGGGCGCCGGCTTTGTCTTTATCTTTCAGTCTTCCCACCTGAAGCACGAGTAATTGGGCCTTGGTTATTTCGTTAATCATCCAGGTTAACTTTTCCTGTACAAGTTGATGAGATGCAATGGGCTTGTCGTGGAACTGTTTGCGCAGGATGGAATACTGCAAGGCGCAATCGTAGCAGGACATGGCTGCGCCTAAGGCTCCCCAGGCGATTCCGTAGCGGGCCTGGTTCAGACACATTAGCGGGGATTTCAGGCCGCCGGTTTTCGGAAGCAGATTTGACTCGGGAATGTGGACGTCTTGCATCGACAAGCCCGACGTCACCGAGGCGCGTAGCGACCATTTGCCGTGGATGTCTTCGGCTTTGAAACCGGGGCGATCGGTTTCTACCAAGAAGCCGCGAATTTTGTTGTCTTCGTCTTCGACCTTGGCCCAGATGACGGCGATGTTGGCGATGGAGCCGGAGGTGATCCACATTTTTTCGCCGTTGAGGATGTATTCTTTGCCCACTTTGCGGGCGCGAGTGCGCATGCCTCCGGGGTTGGAGCCGAAGTCGGGCTCGGTGAGGCCGAAGCAGCCTAGCTTTTCACCGCTTTGCAGGGCGGGGAGCCAAGTTTGCTTTTGCTCGTCGCTGCCGAAGGCGTAGATGGGGTACATGACCAAGGCGGACTGGACGCTGACGAAGGAACGAACGCCGGAGTCGCCGCGCTCCATTTCCTGCATGACCAAGCCGTATTCGACGTTCGACATTCCGGCACAGCCGTAGCCTTTGAGGCTGGCGCCGAAGAATCCGAGGTCGGCCATGGGCTTGACCAGTTCGCGGGGGAAGCGGCCGGCGCGGTTGCACTCCTCGATGATGGGAATGAGGTTGTCTTCAATGAATTTACGGGAGGTATCGCGGACCAGGAGTTCGTCGTCGGTGAGGAGAGCGTCGAAGCCGATGAAGTCAACGCCGCGGAATTTTAGGGACATGGGTTTCTCTTTTCTGCTTGCGAATACTGACGAAATTATTAGGAAGAAGGAACTTACCACGCTAACAAAGGGTTGCGGAGAGGTCAAACGGGAGAGGCGAATGCTAAAGGCTTTACCACAGAGGGCACAGAGCAGGAAATGCAAGGCGTCTTAAGGCGCAATATCAAACACAACTCCCCCGTTATAACGACCGCCGTTGCTAGTCGTACCGTAGAGTCGTCCTGAGTTTTGCGTCAATGCCCCAGGGGATGGTATTCCACCGTCAGCGCAGTGCGGGCGAGCGCAAAAGGTGTAGAGGACGGTTTCCGTTCTCCCTTGAATCCGGAAGACGGTTCCGGTTCCGTAGGTGGTTGTGCCATAGGCTGCATCCCCGTTTAGAAGCACGCCAGCGATAGGATTCCCTCCGTCTTGACCATTAAAAAGGAAAGATACCTCTTTTCTGGTCGAGGGCGTGTACTTAAAAACTCCACCGCAATAATAAGAGCCACAATCTTGCAGACCACCGTAGCTGAGCGTGCCATACAGGTTACCGGCAGCATCGATGCTCACGCCTGACTCAGACATACCAGCATGCTTTTGTGTGAACTTGTAAAGCACTGTCTCGATCCAGCTACCATCGGGATTCGGCGATAGCTCGTAAAGCACTCCCCATAGACCGTCGATTGCGCCCTCTTGCGTTGTGCCGTAAAGGTTGCCCGCGCTATCCAAGGTCACGCCCCCCCACGGTGAACCTCCATCGACCGAGCAGTTGTCTTGGCAAAAGTCATGGAGCACAGTCTCCGTCCACGCGCCGCCCGGAGCCGACGGCGGCATCAATTCGTAAACTATACCGTCGCCGTTGGTGCCGCCGCCTGGGGTTGTTCCGTATAGATTGCCCAACTCATCCAAAATCAATGTTGCATAGGCGGGCTCCAACCCATCCCCTGACGCACCGCCTTGGAAGCTGTATAGAACGCTATAGCTCCACGCTCCGCCGGAATATGAGAATTCGAAAACTGTGCCACATCCATTCACGCCACCGCTACGGACGCACGGTCCTGTACCGCCCTGAGATGTCGTACCGTAAATATTTCCCGAGGCATCCATTAGCAAGCCGGACTCCGGAATCGCACCATCGGCACAATTGGGGAAGCCTGACTGACAAAAGTTATAGAGCACGGTTTCGCTCCAGCCGCCTCCAGACACCGGACTCAGTTCAAAAAGGGTGCCACATCTTAGATTTGTCTGGGTGCAATTGGCGCCTCCTGACCCCGTGGTGCCATAAATGTTCCCTGAGCTATCGAATACAAGTCCGCCGTTTGGTCCGATGCCGTCACTCATTCCACCGTTGGTTCCGAAAGCGTAGAGCACATTCTCTTTGGCAGGCTGCGCCATAGCAGCAGTACATACAATCAATAAAACCAGTGATCCAAGAACCGTATTGTGATGTTTGCTGGTGCGCACTTCGGCCTCCGCACTCAATAGCGGGTTCAAGTCTCTCTCGCCCTAGACCGCAAGTCAATGGCGGCTTTCGGCGGGGTAAGCTTGTGTGCCTCAGGGGCTAAAGCCCTCGTTGTCTGGAGGTCCGGGCGGCACGGCCGAGGCCGTGCCATCCCGAATACGCACTATTGAGGAAGGAGCCTATCACTTTGACTAGCTGGATGCCTCAAACGCGTCACCCCCACCGACGCAGATTGCGATTGACACTCTTGCGAACCCGGTCCAGAATAAGCGACCATACTGGCAATCGGAGTTGGCGAATCACTGAAGCTATCCTGTGCAAGCGGCTTAGTGCTGGCCTGACTCCGGCCTTCGTTGCCAGTCTCAAACTGGGGCAACGGCGGCGTGATCGGAGTCGGTAAGATCCTTTCCCCTCAACATCATTCCTTCGAATCCCTGAGCTCTGAACCCCCAACCGAAAGAGAAAATTCAAGGAGGAGTTTATGGTGCGCTGTATAGCTCGGATCTGTGTAGGTCTGGTTTTACTCTCCTGTGCCCTCCCCACGATTGCACAGCAGGCGGCAACATCGGCTAACGGAGTAGTACCTGCCATGGTGAACTTCAGCGGCGTTTTGACGGATGTGAATGGAAAGCCGCTGACTGGGATACAAGGCGTGACTTTCTACCTCTATAACGAGGCCCAGGGCGGATCGCCGCTGTGGCTGGAAACGCAAAATGTGCAGATGGACAGCACTGGCCACTATAAGGTGATGCTCGGATCAACCAGCAGCCAAGGATTGCCGAGTGCGCTTTTTGTTTCGGGCGAAGCGCGCTGGCTGGGCGTGCAAGTGCAGGGACAAACGGAACAGCCACGGGTGCTGCTGCTTAGCGTGCCTTATGCGCTGAAAGCTGGGGATGCGCAAACGGTGGGTGGGCTTCCGCCATCGGCTTTTGTGCTGGCGGCGCCTTCCACTGCCGGCGTTGCAACAACAACGGCGAACAATACAGCCGAGCCTGGCAGCGATGCCATCGGCGGAAGCGGGACCACGGATTTTGTGCCTTTGTGGACTCCGAACGGCAACACGCTAGGCAATTCCGTGATGTTTCAGTCAGGCACGGGCGCGTCTGCGCGCATCGGTATCGGGATTACCAGCCCGTTGTTCACGCTTGACGTAAAAGGCAGTACGCTGGTGCGCGGAATATTGGAGTTGCCAACGATCAATTTCGCATCGCCAACCAAGGGGTACAACTCGCAACCGTTCAATTTCGAATCATCGGCGTACAACAGCAGTACCCACGCTTACACTCTGAATCACTTCCAGTGGCAGGCCGAACCAGCCGGCAACAACACCAACAATCCATCTGCGACTTTGAATTTGCTTTATGGAACCGATCCGGCCAACCCTGCTGAAACAGGCCTGAAGCTCAGCTCCAAGGGTGTATTTACGTTTGCAGCCGGTCAAACTTTTCCCGGAACCGGTGATATTACCGCGGTCAACGCTGGCACTGACTTAACCGGAGGCGGCGCCAGCGGAAGTGTGACCCTGAACCTGGACACGACCAAGGTTCCGCAACTAGCTACCTCGAACACCTTCGCTGCAACCCAGCACATTACGGGCGATCTGGACTTGACCGGAAATGTGAATGCTACTTTGACAGTGACTGGGGCAGAGGCGATTTTCAGCGGGAGCGGCAATGAGGCGGTGTATGGGGAAACGACCGGCGAAGTAGGAGTTTTGGGCGTGACGAACACCGCGCGCGCAGTGGAAGGTGATGACGACGCGGTTGGCGGGCTGGCAATGTTCGGGGATGCGGAAGCCTCGACGGGCAACAACATCGGCGTACTGGGGCAATCGTTCAGTTCTAGTGCCGTCGCGGTGGAAGGCGCGTCGTTCGGAACCTCGGGTGGATTCGGCGTCTTTGGGTTTGAGGAACGAGGCGATAGTGCCGGGGTCATTGCTTCCGGAGTGCATGGCGAGCATCAGTTTGGCAGTGCGCTGGCCCCCACCGTTCCGTACGGTTCAGGGGTGTGGGGAGATACCGGCGACGATAACGCACTGGGAATGCTCGCCACCGCAGATGGCGGCAATGCTATGGCGGTGTTCAACAACAGTACGAGCGCTACAACCATGTTTATTTCTAACTTTCAGGACTCTAATGGCAACGCCTTTGTTCTAGACATTTCCTCGTTCTACGGGGGCGATTGTCATTTCCTGGCAAACGGCACGCTTACCTGTAGCGGCGCGCTGACCAGTTCAGTTCCGGCAGAGAGTACTAAGAAGGTGCAGGTGTATTCGATGCAATCTCCGGAAAACTGGTTCGAGGATTTTGGGTCGGGTCAGCTGGCGGGCGGGGTGTCACGGGTTCAACTGGAAACGACCTTCGGGCAAATTGTGAACAGCACCGATTATCACATTTTCGTGACTCCGAAGGGGGACTGCAAGGGTCTGTACGTGACCAACGAAACCGCTGCAGGCTTCGAGGTGCGCGAGATGGGAAGCGGTCGATCGAACGTGGCTTTCGATTATCGTATCGTCGCTCACCGTAAGGGATATGAAACCTTGCGCCTGGCGGATGCGACGGAAATCGCGAAAGTGCCGGTCATCAAGCGAACTAACCAACCGGTTCACAGGGCGGAACCGGTCCGTCCAGTCGCGCCAGCTTCGCTTGCGGGGCTGCGTAAGCGATGACTGTCGCGGACGAGAGGAAATAGCGCCGTACCATGTCGTTTGGTTTCAACCTACGGCCCCAAGACGGTATTGGGGCCGTAGCAAAATCTGCTTTCAATACTTCATTTTGCAGACCTCCGGGTTCGATCATTTTTACAATCCTTTTGCAAAATCGGTGGGTGGAGGGGTAAGGTGGGGCATCTAAGCTCTCTAGGAGATGGCGAGTGCGGAGAGTGACACTGCTGGCGGGATTACTGGTTTGCTGGTATGGGGCCGCGATGGCTGCGGAGCCGCCGGCGGATATAGTCACGCTAGATAGCGGTTTCCACTTTCTCTATGACCTGGACTTCGATCATGCCCACCAAGCGTTTGCCGCATGGCAGCAGCAATACCCGGACAATCCGCTAGGACCAGCGTGCGAAGCGGCGGCGCTGCTGTTTTCCGAATTCAATCGTCTGGGAGTGCTGGAGTCCCAGTTCTATCAGGATGACAAAGCTTTTGAGGCACGCCGGCAATTTGCGCCGGATCCGACGCTGCGGACGCGCTTCGACGCGGTACTCGATCAGGCTGAGAAGTGGGCGCAGGCGCGGCTGGCCAAAGATAGTAAGAATCGGGATGCATTGTTTGCGATGACGATGGCTTCGGGGCTGCGGGCGGACTATGCGGGGCTGATTGAGAAGCGTAATTTGGCGTCGCTGCATTTCACCAAGCAGGCGACGGCCTGGGCACAGCAGTTGCTGGTGGTGGATCCGGGTTGCTATGACGCGCATTTGGCAACGGGCGTCAGCCAGTATATTGTTGGCAGTATGTCGGCTCCGGTGCGCTGGCTGGTGCGGCTGGGCGGAGTTTCGGGAGACAAGGAAGCAGGAATCCGGGAGTTGCAAGTGACGGCGGATCGCGGACAATATTTGGCTCCGTTTGCGCGGATTCTGCTGGCGATCGCGTATGTGCGTGAGAAAGACAAGCCGCGGGCTCGCCAATTGCTGGTGGCTTTGCAAAATGATTTTCCGCAGAATCCCATATTTGCGCGCCAGATCAGCCGGCTGGATGGGCAGCACTGAACCTTACGCCGCAGATTAATGCTGATCTTCGCTGATCGAAAACCTTCGGTCACAGTTCTAGTTTTTCGGAGTTCTCAATATCAGATTGTGCGTCTAGGGTGATTTATCAGAAATTCATCGGTTTGTAACAGTCCTGTAACATTCCCGCCGTAGAAACGAGCGTACTAAACAATTCACCCTGGAGGAATCGCCGCGTGCTACGACGAATTGCGCTGTTGTGTCTGGCTCTAGCAATACCCGCTGGTGCGCAGACCACGTTGAATGGGGCGGGCGCAACTTTCCCTTATCCGATGTACTCGAAGTGGTTCAGTGAGTATCACAAAGCTCATCCAGATATTCAGATCAATTATCAGTCAATAGGAAGCGGCGGAGGCATTCGTCAGGTGCTCGCGGGAACGGTGGATTTCGGCGCCAGTGACGGCCCCATGAGCGACGAGCAACTCTCGCAAGCGAAGACGAAGATCCTGCACGTTCCTACCGTGCTGGGTGCGGATGTTCCCGCTTATAACATCCCGGGAGTTACAGCGGAGTTGAAATTCACGCCGGAAACCCTGGCCGGCATTTTCATGGGCAAGATCAGTTCCTGGAACGATCCCGCAATCGCGAAGACGAATCCCGGTGTGAACTTGCCGAACCAACCCATCATTGTGATCCATCGCTCGGATGGCAGCGGCACTACCTACATCTGGACGGATTACTTGTCGAAGGTGAGTTCAGATTGGCAGAGTCAGGTGGGTAAGGGGACTTCGGTGAAGTGGCCGGTCGGTCTCGGGGGCAAAGGTAATGAAGGCGTCGCTGGCATGATCCGGCAGATGCAGGGTTCCATCGGCTATATCGAATTGATTTATGCCATTGAGAACAAGATTTCCTATGGAATCGTCAAGAACGCTGCGGGAGATTTCGTGAAGGCCAGACTGGAAAGCGTGACGGCCGCGGCAGCTTCGGTCAAGAGCATGCCGGCGGACTTCCGTGTCTCGATTACCAACGCGCCGGGCAAGGACGCGTATCCCATTTCGAGCTTCACCTGGCTGCTGATTCCAGCGCAATCCAAGGACGCCGCGAAGGGGAAGATTCTGGCCGATTTTCTGGCATGGATGGTGGACGACGGGCAGAAGATGACGGCGCAGTTGGCCTACGCCCCGCTGCCGGAATCGGTGGCGGCTAAGGTGAGGGTGGAGATCAAGCAGGTCCGATAGTCAGAGTTAAATCCGCGTAAATGCAGGTTCGCCTCCGTCTCGAGGCCGAAAAGGAGAGAAGATGAAGTGCGTTCTCAGGTGGTGCGTAGTTCTGCTTATGGCAGCAAGCTCGCTGGCGCAGACTGCCCCGGCGAAGAAAACAACAACCAAAAAGGCGGCGACGGGAACGGTTTCAGCGGCCGACGTACAGGAATTGAAGAATGCGCTGGCTGCACAACAACAACAGATTCAGCAGTTGAAATCTGAAATGCAGAGGCGCGATGCGGCACTGCAACAGGCGCAGCAGCAAATGCAGGATGCGCAAGCGGCAGCGGTTGCGGCGCAGGCCAAAGCGGACCAGGCGGTGCAGCAGGCCAGTCAACAACAGCAGGCGGTGTCTGACTTGAAAACCGACGTGTCAGACATGAAGCAAAACGCCACCAATGCGGCGCTGAGTCTGCAAGAGACGCAGAAGAACATTCAATCGAGCCTAGAGAATCCGGTGGCGCTGCATTACAAAGGCATCACGATCACTCCGGTCGGTTTCCTGGCGGCAGAAACGGTATGGCGCGAACACGCGCTGGCTTCGGACATCAACACGCCATTCAACTCAATTCCGTTCGATGGGGCGGCGCAGAGCCACATGAGCGAATTCTTCGGTTCGGGACGGCAGTCACGAATCGGGTTCCTTGCAGAAGGAGCTTTGGGCAACTTCACCATGCGGGGCTACGTAGAGGCAGACTTCCTCGGCGCCGGCGTTACCTCGAATAACAACCAGAGCAACAGCTACGTGCTACGCCAACGGCAAGCATGGGGTCAGGCTGCTTTGAACAGCGGATGGACCTTTACTGGCGGCCAGATGTGGAGTCTGGCGACTGAGACCAAGAAAGGTATGGACAACCGCACGGAAGCGTTGCCGATGACCATTGATCCACAGTATAACGTGGGCTTCACCTGGGCCCGGCAATATGGGTTCCGGGTCACCAAGAAACTTGGCGATAAGCTCTGGGTGGGCGGTTCAGTGGAAGATTCACAGGTCATCCTCGGCGGCCACGGCGCCAACAACAACTTTATAATTGGAGCGCAGGGCACTGGCGGGGGACTCTACAACGGCACCACAAACTACTCTTACAATGCCACTCCTGATTTCCTTGGCAAGATCGTGTATGAGCCGGGATTCGGACATTACGAAGTGTTCGGGATCATCTCGGACTTCCGTGACCGAATTTATCCGGGAGCAACTCTGGCGAAGCCCACCGCGGATGGCGCCTTTAACAACAACGCACTCGGAGGCGGAGCAGGCGCCAATGCGCGCTGGACGATCGCCAAGCATTACGATTTTGGACTCCACTTTCTGGGCGGTTCAGGAATAGGCCGCTACGGGAGTTCCCAGCTTCCTGACCTGGTCGCAAGCCCCAGTGGCCTGCTGACTCCGGTCACAAATTATCAGGCCTTAGGAACGCTGGAATACCACGGAAAGAAGCTGGATGTGTACGCCAACTACGGCGCTGAGTACGAGGACAGAGTTGCATATCTGAACGCCGCTGGGAAACCGGTTGGCTACGGGTCAAACCTGTTCAACAACTCCGGTTGCGACTCAGAGACAGTACCGGCATCGACCTCAATCAGCGTTGCTACGCCACCTACGTCCCCTGGAGGAACAGTGGGCACGGGTACGGTTCCGAATCCGGGCTCGCTGGGAACTCCGCTTACTGGAGGATATAATCCGGGCGGTCTGAAGAATTGCAATGGCGATACCCGAGTCATCATGGAGGGCACGATCGGGTTCTGGTATCGCTTCTACAAAGGACCGAAGGGCACGCTGCAGTGGGGTCCGCAGTATTCCTACATTGATCGCAACATTTGGGCAGGCACGGGCGGAGGTCCAAACGCGACGGAGAACATGTTCTTCACATCGTTCCGGTACTACCTGCCTTAAGGGTGGTTCCAGTGGCTTGGAAAGAGTCCGACATGAGCGCCAACCGGGTGGTTGGCGCTCTTTTTTGTTAGGCGATAGAATGAGTGCAGGATGAAACTACTAAAGGCCACATGTTGGGTTCTGATGATGACCGTTTTTCTTGGTGCAACGGCACGGAAGCAGTATGTCGACGGCACCATTATCGAGGTGCAGCAGAAAACCACGACACGGGTCTTGTATTATCAAGTAGACACTCCGATCACGCGGGATGATCCCTATTACGAAATCTCAGTACAGATCAAAGACAAAGTTTATTTTGGGCGCCACATTCCGATGCACTCCAGTGATACCTTGCCCGAGGATTGGAGTGCGGGTTCGGCAGTTCAGGTCAGAATTGACGGGCGCCATTTGGTATTGAAAAAGCCGACTGGATCGGAGATGAGTTTTGCATTCACCAAGCAGCCGGTGGTAAAACCTGTGCCGAGCAGTTCTGCAGCTGCGCCGGCAAGTAAGTAAGAGATTGACCGCTAGAAGTCCTGATTGATTTGCCCAGAAATATGGTTCGTCCTTCGCTTGACAATTCGGCCAACTATATAAACCGGGAAGCGTCCTGGCTGGCATTTAACCGCCGAGTGCTGGAAGAGGCGGAGGACGCCGGCAATCCGGTTCTGGAGCGAGTGAAATTCCTTGCCATCACGGCCAGCAATCTGGATGAGTTTTTTGAGGTGCGTGTGGCCGGGTTGGTGCAGCAGATCGAGGATGGTTACACCGAGGCCGGGCCGGACGGGCTGACGTTGCTTGAGGAACGCGAGGTAGTTTCGCGCGAAAGCCACGAATTGGTAGACGATCAGTACCACTGCTGGAACGAGCAGTTGCGTCCGTTGCTGACGGAGAACGGAATTCGGGTTTTGGGCCTGCACGAACTGGATACCCGCGCGCGAGAATTCGTCGACCAATACTGCGAACGGGAACTGGACCTTTTGCTGACACCGGTGACGGTGGACCCGGCGCATCCTTTTCCGCGGGTGATCAACAAGGCGCTGTGTGTAGCGTTCCTGTTGCGGCGGCGGCGGCGGGCGTCGATGACGTACACCGGCGTGGTGACGGTGCCGCGGGCATTACCGCGGCTGGTCCGGCTGCCTTCGGAAGGTACCGTGGATTTCATCTTCCTGGCAGACCTGGTGGCGCACCATGCTTCGCGGATGTACCACGGTTACGACATCGTGTCGGCGGCCGCGTTCCGGGTCACGCGCAACAGCAACCTTTATCTGGCGGAGGAAGAATCGCGCAATCTGCTGGAGTCGGTGCGGACCGAGTTGCACAACCGGCGCAAGGGAGACGCAGTGCGGCTGGAGATTGAGGCAGACGCTGATCCGGAGATCATTGAGCGTCTGCGCACTAATTTCGAGCTGGAACCATGGCAGGTTTTTTCGGTGAATGGGCCAGTGAATTTGTCGAGGCTGTTCAATATCTATGAGCAGACGGAGCATGCGGAGCTGAAATTCAAGCCGTTTAATTCCCGCGAACTGCGGCTCACGGGTAAGTCGCAGGATCTTTTTGAAGAGTTGCGGCGGCACGACGTCCTGCTGCACCATCCTTTTGATTCCTACGACGCGGTGGTGTCGTTTATTGAAGCGGCGGCTGAAGATCCGCGGGTAGCTCTCCATCAAGCAGACGCTTTACCGCACCAGCGAGCACTCGCCGATTGTGTCGGCACTGATTTCGGCGGCGGCAAGCAAGGAAGTCACGGCGGTCGTGGAATTGAAGGCGCGCTTCGATGAGGCTTCGAATATCCGCTGGGCGCGGGACCTGGAAGACGCTGGAGTGCAGGTATTTCACGGTTTGGTGGGCCTGAAGACGCACTGCAAATTGTCGCTGCTGGTGCGCCACGATCCGGATGGGGTGACGCGGCGTTATGCGCATTTGGGGTACGGGGAACTACAATCACTTCGACGGCGCGAATGTACACTGATTTGAGCCTGCTGACGGCTGATCGGCAGATCACGGGGGCGGTGCACGATGTGTTCAATTTTTTGACCGCGTACGCCGAGCATCCCAACTACGATCCTCTGCTGGTGGCGCCGCTGAATCTGGCGGAGCACTGCCTGGCGCTGATTGCCCGGGAGGCGGAACACGCGCGACAGGGGCGGCCGGCGCGCATCATTGCCAAGATGAATGCGCTGCTGGATAAGAACATCATTACGGCGCTGTATCAGGCGTCGCAGGCGGGGGTAAAGATTGATTTGGTGGTGCGCGGGACTTGCGCATTGCGGCCGGGAGTGCGGGGGGTGAGCGACCATATTCGAGTACGCAGCATCGTGGGACGGTTCCTGGAGCACAGCCGTATTTACTACTTTGCGAATGGCGGCCAGGAAGAGATCTATGTAGGCAGCGCGGACTGGATGCCACGCAATCTTTATGAGCGGGTGGAAGTAATTTTTCCGGTGAAGGATGAGCTGCTGCGCGAGCGGATCCGACCAGGAGATTCTGGAGGCCTATCTGGCGGACAACGTGAAGGCGCGTATTCTGCAAAAGGACGGGTCTTATGTGAGGACCTGGCAGGCGCAGGGCAAGCGCAAGCCGCCGATGGCAGCGGCAGCTTTCAACGCTCAGGATTTCTTCCTGCGTTTGGCAGAGGGAAAACAGGCGCTCGATGCCATCCCGGCTGCACCTGTGCTGCAGAGAAGAACACTAGTGGGAAAGGAACGCTAACCTGCGATGATCATTTACTTTCTGCGTCATGCCAATGCCGGGGTGAGCATGAGCAACCTCAAGCGCGACGAAAAGCGGGCCCTGGATAAAGAAGGGATCGAACAGTGCGGCATGGTGGGCCGGACGCTGGCGGCGATGGACGTGCAGGTGGATACAATCATCTCAAGCCCGTTGAAGCGCTCGACGCAGACGGCGTCGCTGGTGGGAAACGAACTCAGCTATGAAGGCAAATTGCAACTGGAGGACGCCCTACGGCCGGGAGCGACGTATGCAGATTTTCGCCGACTGCTGGAGAAATATGCCAAGCAGGAATCCATCATGGTGGTTGGGCACAATCCTAACCTGAGCGAATTTTCGGGGCGCGCTATTTCCGAAATCGGATGCGAGGCCGGCGTAGAACTGAAAAAAGGGCGCAGTGGCCAAGGTAGAGATGGGGCGTAATGCGGCGGTCCTGCAATGGTGCCTTACTCCCCGGGTATTGCGCGGGCTCTATGCCGCAGCCACCGAGAGCTCGCGACCGAAGACTTCCCGGAAGTAGTTCTTTTCTTTTTCTACCGCCCACAATTCCAGGTCTACCGTGCTGCGCGGTTTGGTGACCAGCGTGAGCCGGACTTTACCGTCCTGGGTCTGAACCCGCAGGTTGCGGAGCGCATGACTGCGGCTGAGATTGAGAGCTCGAGCCAGGCGCAACAGCACGATGCTTTAGGAATGCAATCGCGATCAGCGTTGGAGCAGGACTTTGACGGCGCCATCGCCGGGCGCGGGACGAGACTTTCCCAGGTAGCGGGCGATGGCAGCGATGATTCGGCGCTGCCCCGGTGTGTAGCCAAGGATTTCGGAGTGAGAAATGATGTAGTAGGTATGGCGGTGGCGACCGTTGCGGTTCACGTAGTCGCCGACCTCGTAGAGCATGGCGGCGGCGGAAAGCCATTCCGCGTATTCGGGGGGCAACCCGTGAACTGACTTGAGCGCGGAAAACAGAAGCATGGCAGAGCCACGCACATGCAGGGCGTGGTCCATGTCAACACGATAATGAGCAACGGCAGCACGAATCGAATCCCAGCGTTCGGACTCGATCTGTTTACCCGAGCGGGTGCTGCGATCGTATTCAGCTGCCATTTGGGCGAGCAGGCCGTCGCGCAGGCCGAGCGGGGAAGCGCGAAACCCGGGGAGTTGACAGCGGTCGAGTAATCCGCTGTAAACTTCGGCTCCGGCTACGATAATTTCCGCGCGGCGCGGCCCCACTCCCGACAGTTCGCGGCGAGCCTCCAAAGGCAGGCGAGTAAGCAGCTTGGCGATGCGCCTCATCTGGGCGCGAGATACGGCGGCGGCGCGTGGGCCGCGAGTTTTGTAGAGACCGTGACAGACGGCGGCGAGAGACTCGGCGGTGCCGGAAGTCGCGATCACCACTTTAGGGCGGGCGCGGCGAATGCGGTCGGCTGTGCGCTGAATCTCGCGGGCAATGAAGCTGCGCATCTGGCGAATCTCGGGTTTGCGGGGAGGATCATGTTGAAGAAATTCATTGGTCAGCCGGACCGCGCCCAGCGGCAGGCTGATGGTGCTGCGGATGTGGCCGGCGCCGGAAATGGTTAACTCGCAGCTTCCACCGCCGAGGTCGATCATAAGCATTGAAGAGGCGTTCATTCGCAAACTGGATACGAGGCCGAGATGGATAAGGCGAGCTTCTTCGAGGCCGGAGATGATTTCCACTTTCCAGCCAGTGGCGGAGCGGACCCACTCGAGGAAAGCCTGGGAATTGCGAGCGTCACGCAGCGCACTGGTGGCAACGACCCGGACGGAGTCGGCGCCGACATTCTGCACAGTACGGTGAAAGCGGCGAAGCACTTTTACCGTGCTGGCGATGGCTTCGGGGGAAAGGAATCCGCTGCGGAAGACGGATTCGCCGAGGCGCGTGACTTCGCGGTCTTCATGAATCTCGGTGAGGCGATGGCGGGCGAGGCGCGAGATCTTGAGGCGGACGGAGTTCGATCCGATATCAACCGCAGCGAGCGTCGGCATGGCGAGGGGAATAGTTTACCGCGAGGGAGTCGCGGAAGGGCTACTTTGTTGGGCTGAAGGGATTGAAAAGCTCGAGGTCGATATTCTCGAAGTCCCGCAGGTTGCGGGTTGCCAACGTCAACCTGTGAACACGGGCGGTGGCGGCAATCATCATGTCTTCCAGGACATCGCCGGAGCGTCCCGGCATCATGCGCGCCCATTCGCGGAAGCAGAGGGTATCCATAGGAAGAACTGTGTAGGAGAGAGCAAGGTCCTCAATCCATGACTCAATCTCGCGGGCCTTGGCTGGATTATTGGGCCGAGTAGCCTCCACTCCAGCTTGCAACTCGCCGACGCTAACGGCTGATAGATAGACCTGGTCGATAGGAAGGGCTTGTATCCACGCCATGACTGCTCCGTGCGGCCTGAGTTTTCGGGTTTCCGAGATTACATTTGTGTCGAGCAGGTAGCCACTCATTTGAAGGTTATGACAGGGCGACGTCGAAAGCGACCCCGTGTAGGCACAATGTTTTCAAAACGGGGTCCCGGCCCAAGTAGCACTTCTTTCGCGCTGCGACGGGCCTGGGTTTGCAATCGACGCCACTGTTCAATCGGGACGAGGACGGCGGCTTCGGCGCCGCGACGGGTCACGATTTGGGGTCCCTTTTCGAGAGCTGCGTCGAGTAATTCGCTGAAGCGGGCTTTCGCATCCTGGACCTGCCAGCTTGCCATAACCACATTATATGACTAGTCAGATGACTAGTCAACCGAGAGCGAATTTTGGTGGCGTCACAGTTTGAATTTTAGGGACTGAAAATTATGTAGTAGGAAGGACCAGAAACCGTAACGGGCGATGCAGTACCCGCTCCCAAAGACTGCGAAGACCATAAGTGTGAACTTTGCCCATGTCGGGAGTTTATTTATGGCCCTCGAAATCGGTCCCATGCAGTCATGCTCTCACGCTTGCACCAGCCCGACAAGCTCTTCGATAGTACAAACATATCGCTACCGATGCACTTGCCGATTTCCTGAAGCTGAGTAGACAGTGCACGGGGTACTCAGTTCTCAGTCGCGATTGAGGATGTCTAGAATCAAGCAACTGCTGCGGTGCGCGCGGTTTCGTCACGCGAGGGCTTGCGAGTCTGGGTTGCAGTTGGGCGCAGGGTTTTGCCTGCGAGTTCGGAGCGGATGGCGGCGACGGCGTCGAGGCTTTGACGGAACTTGGCCTGAGTTACGTTGCGGAGCATTGCAACCAGGGCTGAGTCGCGAACGTCGCCGATCAGATCTTCGGCCTTCTGGGTGAGTTTGAGCCAGTCGTGCCAGTCGCCGATGACGTCCTGCATATGCTTGAGCCGTTCAACCACGCGACGGGCTTCTGGTTCGTTGTCGCTGAGTTCGGCGATGTAACGCGCGCGTTTACCGATGATGCGGTATTGATGCAGCGTCTTTTCGGTAAGGGGAACGTAGTCGCGTCCGAGCTGGGCGAGTTTGGCCAGGGTCAAGATCAGGGGCTCGGTGTCGGCGGAAATCGCCATGCGAGTGGCGGCGCGTTTCAAACGACGGCGTATTTCGTTGGCGGTTTCGCGATCAAAGGCGTTGGCGAGTTTCTTTTCGCGCTGGGCGCGTTCTTCGACCAGGGCTTCCATAAACTGCGCCTTGTGACCATTGCCGCCGGGGATTTTCAAGCTGCGCAGGGCAGCGATTTGCACGTCGAGATCGCGGACTCGTCCGGCTTTCTTGCGCAGGCGTGCCAGTAGCCGCAGCAGCTTGTCATCGTTACGGCGGGATTCGACGACAAGTTCGCTTAACAAGGCCTCGACGCGGCGGCTGTTGGTACGGAACTTGTGGACGCTTTCCGGCGCCGGCTTCTTCACCAGTCGAGTCATCTCACGCGACAATTTCTGAAAAGTGAGGCGGCTGCGTTTTAGATCAATCGGCATATTGCTAAGGCTGAGAGTACGAAAAATTACAAGGGAAACCGGGAAAATGCAACCACAGATGTTGGTTGAGGGAGTTGAGCAAGCCGCCAACGCCCCAAGTCGAAACGAACGGGTATTTTAACACTCCTGTAACAAGAGTCTGCTAGGCTCGCGAAGATGGCGAATCGGGCATTCGGAGCGCCGCGCTTGACTGGACCGCAACCCGTTGAAAAATTGGAGGTTGTCTCCAGTACGGGAGGTGGAACTGCGCCCTTGATGAAGGCAGGAGACAGCCTGATTCCAGATCGAATCTTCTATGTGGCGGTATTGAGTTGCGGGCTTTGCGTGCTGGGGCTGGTGGGTGTAATTGTTTACCAGCTAGTTACAAAGTCCACTCTTTCCTGGCACGCTTTCGGCTGGAAATTCTTCTTCCGCAGCGAGTGGGACCCGGTGAACGAACAGTTTGGAGCGTGGCCATTCGTCTACGGCACGCTGGTTTCCTCCTTGCTGGCGTTGGTGCTGGCGGTTCCTCTTGCGGTTGGTGTGGCGGTCTTCATCACTGAGATGTGTCCCCGGTGGCTTAAAGGGGCGCTGGCGTTTACTACCGAATTGCTGGCGGCGATTCCCAGTGTGATTTACGGACTGTGGGCGATTTTTGTGATGGTGCCGCTGCTGCGCGAGTATGTAGAGCCGCTGCTAGCGAGATCCCTTGGCTGGACCGGGTTGTTTGAAGGGACGCCATACGGCATTGGGATGCTCGCAGCAGGAATCATTCTTGCGATCATGGTGGTGCCGATCATTTCTTCGATCACTCGCGAAGTGATGACGGCCGTGCCGCAGCAGCAGCGGGAAGCCGTGCTGGCGCTGGGGGCGACGCGTTGGGAAATGATCCGCACCGGCGTTTTGCGGAATGCGCGCGCGGGGATCCTGGGAGGAGTGATTTTAGGACTGGGACGCGCGCTGGGCGAGACCATGGCGGTGACGATGGTGATCGGCAATCGTCCGGAGATTGCGCGATCGTTGTTTGCACCGGGATACACCATGGCCAGCGTGATCGCCAATGAATTCAGCGAAGCCACCAGCGATACGTATCTCAGCGCTTTGGTGGAAGTGGGTCTGGCATTGTTTCTGGTGACCATCATCGTAAATATCATGGCGCAGTTGCTGGTATGGTCAGTAACGCGCGGAATGCCCAGGAGAAGCAATGCCTGACTCTGCGGCACAATCCAGCCAGTTTGCGATTGCGCCGGTTAGTTTGTGGCGGCGTGGGGTGAATGGTTTTGTAACCCTGGCGGCTGGAGCGGCAGTGGTTCTGGTTTTGTTGCCGTTAGGAGCGATCTTCGCTTACTTGATTTATAAAGGCCTGGGTTCGATCAACTGGGCGTTTTTAACGCAGACACCGAAGCCGGTGGGCGAGGCGGGCGGCGGAATGGCCAATGCGATTGCCGGATCGGTCTATATTTTAATGATTGCCAGCGTCATGGGTGTGCCGATTGGGATCGGCGCTGGAATCTATCTGGCGGAGTATGGGCGCAACCGTTTCGGCGATCTGATCCGCTTCACGGCCGACGTGTTGAACGGAGTGCCATCGATCGTGGTGGGCATTGTGGCCTACGGAATCGTAGTGCTCGGGCAAGGACATTTCTCGGCGCTGGCGGGCGGTGTGGCTCTGGCTATCATGATGATTCCGACGATTACGCGCACCACGGAAGAGATGCTGCTGCTGGTTCCTAATGCCGTGCGGGAAGCGGCCTATGGCCTGGGAGTTTCACGCTGGCGGACGTCGCTTTCGATTACGCTGCGCACGGCGACTTCGGGAGTGATCACGGGCGTGATGCTGGCTTTCGCAAGGGTTGCCGGAGAGACGGCGCCGCTGCTGTTTACGGCCTTCGGAAATCAGTATTGGAATTGGAAGATGAACCAGCCGACGGCGGCATTGTCACTCCAGGTCTACACTTACGCGATTTCGCCGTTCGACGAATGGCATCGCCAGGCCTGGGCGGGGGCGCTGATCCTGATTGTGCTGATTGTGGCTTCGGTTAGCGCAGTGCGGATTGCCGCCGATCGCGGTATGCTCAAGGGAGCGAACTGACCCTACTATGGGAGTCGGCATCAAGGTCGAGCATCTGAATGCCTGGTTTGGCAAGACGCAGGCGCTCCATGACATCAGCATTGATGTTCCCGCCAACCATGCGACAGCCGTGATTGGGCCGTCGGGATGCGGTAAGTCGACGTTTGTGCGCTGTCTCAATCGCATGCATGAGACTGTTCCTGACGCTCGCGCCACCGGGAAAGTGCGCATGGGCGAACTGGACGTTTATAACGGGACGGCAGCGGTGCAGATTCGGCGGCGGATTGGGATGGTTTTTCAGAAAGCGAACCCGTTTCCGACCATGTCGATTTACGACAACGTGGCGGCGGGATTAAAGTTGAATGGCTTCCATGACCGCAAGCGGCTAGATGAGATTGTGGAACGTTCACTGAAGCTCTCGGCGCTGTGGGACGAAGTAAAAGACACGCTACGCAAGAAGTCTGGCGCCAGCCTTTCGGGAGGACAGCAGCAGCGGTTATGCATTGCACGTGCGCTGGCAGTTTCGCCAGAGGTCCTGTTGATGGACGAACCGTGCTCGGCGCTGGATCCGATTTCGACGGGGAAGATCGAGGAATTGATCTTTCAATTGAAGGAAAATTTTACTATTGTAATCGTGACCCACAATATGCAGCAGGCTTCGCGGGTGGCGGAATTTACCGGCTTCTTTCTTTTGGGCAAGCTGATTGAGTTCGACAAGACCGAGAAGATTTTCACTACCCCGTCCGACAAACGAACGGAAGACTACATCACAGGCAGGTTTGGATAATGCGTAGCCGCTTTCAGCAGGGACTGGATGATCTGAGAACACGATTGCTTCGCATGGGTGGGCTGGCGGAGCAGGCGGTGGATCGCGCCTGCCAGGCCTATATCGACCGCGATTTGACGCGCTGTCACATGGTGCTGGAGGGCGAGACGCAGATCAACCTGATCGAGCGGGAAATCGACGAGCTGGCATTTGACTTGCTGGCTATGCAGCAACCGATGGCGGTGGATCTGCGGTTCATTCTAGCAGTGACCAAGATCAACTCTGACCTGGAACGAGTAGGCGATCAGGCGGTTAACATCGCCGAGCGAGTTATGGATATGGTGGAGCTGCCCACGGTCGAGCTTCCGGTTGACATCGCGCGCATGGCAGCTGCGGCATCTGCCATGGTGCGGCGGTCGCTGGAGTCGTTTGTCGAGGGCAAGGCGGAGTTGGCGCAGGCAGTGCTCGAGATGGATAACGTGGTTGATCGTATGAAAGACGAAGCCTTCATTACTCTGGTGAAGGCGATGAATGAGCGTCCGGAGACGACTCGACAAGCGCTGGACGCGTTGCTGATCGCGCGCAATCTGGAGCGAGTTGCCGATCATGCGACCAACATTGCAGAGGATGTGATCTTCTGGGTGCGAGGAGCAGATGTGCGGCACAATATTGCACCTGAGGCGCCGGTGCAACAGGCGGCGACCGATACGCATTAGGGTGGGTTCGGCGGCGCTACTTTCCTGAAGTCTGATAGCCTTAGAATCATCTCTGGTGAGGCATCCCCTTGCGCAAGCTCATCTTCATATTTCTTTTGTTTACCATTGTGAGCGTGCTCCCAGCGCAGGAGGATCAAGTCCTACCGCGACAGATTCCTTTGCCCACGAGTAAGCGGCTGATCGGGATTTCTCCGGGGGTGATGGGCCAGCTCAACGGTTTTACTCCTACCATTGCTTTGAGCCCGGATAAGCGTTATGCAGCGTTGCTGAATGATGGTTATGGCACGCAGCGCAATCATGCTCACCAGTCGATCGCGATTCTCGATCTGAGCGCCAACCAGCTTAGCGATTTCCCCGAAGCGCGGCTGTCGGAAGAAACCAACCAGAGTTACTTCATCGGGTTGGCTTTCAGTTCGGACGGCGGCCATCTTTACGCGTCGATGGGATCGATTACTGACCCTACGGGTGAAAAGGCTGGGAACATGGGAAATGGCATTGCCGTGTATAGCTTTCAGCAGGGGAAAGTTGCGTGGGAAAAGTTTCTCAAGATTCCATTGCAACGCGTGGCTGCCGGGAAGAAGGTGGCGTATGGCGTTCGAAAGACTGCGGCGGGGACGGTGTTGCCTTATCCCGCTGGACTAGCGGTGATTGCGGCAGAGGGTAAGCAAGACCGGTTGCTGGTGGCTGACAACTACGCTGACAACGTGGTATTGGTGGATTCGGCGGATGGGAAGATCGTCAAGACGTTCGACTTGAGCGCGCATGATCTGGTTCCGTCGGAGTTTCCGTATACAGTGGTGGCGACGCGTGATGGTTCCCGCGCCTGGGTGAGTTTGTGGAATGCGTCGCAGGTGGTGGAGTTGGACCTTTCCGCGGGTGAGGTAAAGGGAGCGATTGCGGTGATGCCACCGCCTGATCCGCTGGCTCCGGGTTCGCATCCGACGGCGTTGTTGCTGAGTCCGGATGAGTCTTTGCTGTATGTGGCGCTGGCAAATGCGGACCGCGTGATTGTGATTGCTACGGCTGATGGCAGTCGCATGGGGGTCCTGGATACACGAGCGGCAGGGCAGAAGTTTGGAGGGGCTTATCCGAGCGCCCTGGCCCTGTCAGGTGATGGGCGGCGTTTGTTTGTGGCGGATGCGTCGCTCGACGCAGTTGCGGTGTTTGATGTTTCGCAAATGGGCCGTCGTCCATTGACGGTTCTACCGCTCGACGAGCCCCTCGGCTTCATTCCCACTGACTGGTATCCCACAGCGTTGGCCACGGTGGGAGATGACTTACTGATTGCGACTTCCAAAGGGCAGGGAACTTCGCCGAACAAGGGGCCGGGTGGGACTTCGTGGGAGCGGCGTCATAAGGAGCATCCTTATATACCCACCTTGCTCTACGGTTCGGTCGCGCGATTGCACATTCAGGAATTGGACGCGCGCTTGCCGGAGTTCACTGTGCGGGTAGAGCAGAATAGTTTGCTGAAGGCGGATCCTGGCGAGATTCAGTTTGCGCAAGGCTCGAACCCGATTCGTCATGTGATTTATATCCTGAAGGAAAACCGAACGTACGATCAGGTGCTGGGTGATCTCAAAGTGGGGAATGGCGATGCGTCGTTGACGATGTATGGCGCCGACGTGACTCCCAACGAGCACAAGCTGGCCTTGCAATACGGGGTGCTGGACAATTTTTACGACAGCGGCGAAGTTTCGGGAGATGGACACGACTGGTCAATGGCGGCGATTGCCAGCGACTATAACGAGAACACCTGGCAGATCGGCTATCGCAGCAAGGAGCGTACCTACGATTTTGGAGGGACGGTCGCAGACGAGTTTCCTCTGGAGCATGATGAGGCCGATGTGGATGCTCCTGGGACGGGCTACATCTGGGACAACGTGGCCAGGCATGGATTGAGTTATCGCGATTACGGGGAGTTTGTAACAACCGTCTGGTGTAAGCCGCAGCGTGTGGAATCGCCTAAGCAGGGCACTCCGTCGCCATTTTCAGCAGCATGCGAGCGAGGCGCGGTGAACAAGGGGGAACGGCTACCGGCGAACGTCGGGGAACCGCACGGGGCGAAGAGTCCGTGGCGGTGGGCGGTGCCATTGCTGAAACTCGACAAGCCGACCAAGGCGGTTTTGCGTGGGCATTTCGATCCCAACTTTCCGGATTTCAATACTGAGTATCCCGACCAGTTGCGGGCGGATGAATTCCTGAATGAGTTCAAGGGATTCGCACAGGCGCGGGGAACAAGGGCGGAACTGCCTGCGTTTGTGCTGCTCTATCTCCCGGATGATCACACGCACGGAACGACTTCAGGCAAGCCGCGGCCGGCGGCGTCGGTGGCGGACAATGATCTGGCGGTGGGGCGAGTGGTGGAGGCGGTCTCGCATAGCCCGTACTGGGATGACACGGCTATCTTGATGCTCGAGGATGATGCTCAGGATGGTGCCGATCATGTGGATGCGCACCGCTCGATTGCGTTTGTGATCAGCAAGTATTCGCCGGGATCGGTGGAGCATCCATATGTTGCGCACGAGTTCTACACCACGGTGAATATGATCCACACGTTGGAGTCGCTGCTAGGGCTCCCGTCCATGAACCAGAACGATGCTTATGCGCCGGTGATGGCTCCGCTGTTTACGGGCAAGGGAGATCAGCCGCCGTTTGTTGCGGATTGGAGCAATCGCGATAACGGGTTGATCTATCAGACGAACCCGGTCCGAGGGCAGGGAGCGAAACAATCGGCGAAGATGGATTTCACGCGGCCGGATGCGGCGAATCCGGCGGTGCTGAATGCGATTTTGTGGCGGGACCGGATGGGGGATACGGCGGTGCCGGTGGCGAAGCATGAGGTGATCCGGCAAGAGTTGAAAAGCGGCAGGCCCGACAAAGATTAGCGCATGGCGGTAGCGCCGGCCTCCACATCCGCAAAGGAGAACGCCGTTGATACGTTGGCGTACTCTTTTCCCGCCAGCTCTACATAAGGATAGACAAAATAGTTCAGCGGCCTGCCTTCCTGCTTGGGGTTCAGGATCAGATCACGTCCCATGGTGAATTGCATGCGGTTGGCGTCGTGAGCGCCGAAGAAGTAGTCGCGCTTGTCCTGGTGCTTCCAGGCTTCGGAAATGTCGACGGGTACCCATCCATGAGCGGGGTCGAAGAAATCCGCCCAGCAGTGGTAGCCGGCGATGTCGGAAGCATGTTTGTCGGGAGGCAGCGGGAAACCAATTTCGAAACGCGCGGGAATGCCTTGCGACCGGGCCATGGCGATGAACAGGGAATGGAAGTCGGTGCAGTTGCCCTTCTTGGCGTCGCAGGCGTAGAGCACGTCACCGCGGCCCCAGCCCGTACCGGTTTTGTCGTAGCGCATGGTGGTGAAGACATAATCGTAGATGGCGCGGGCCTTGTCGAGCGGCTCGGTCTTGCCTTCGGTGACCTTCACAGCTAGGTCCGCGGGTAGTCCAGTAATGGGGACAAGAACGTCGGGCGCGAGGTCCAGCTTGCGCTGTTTATCCGGAAGCGACACATCGGCGAGATGTGGTGAATACGTGCCCAAGGTCAGGCGTTCGTGGCGGACGACGTCATACACAACTTCAAAATGAAATTCCGGCTGCTTGGCCTTTGAAGCCTCGGCATAGTACATCTCATTGCCATATCTTGATTCGTGAGTCTCCTTGAGCGGCAGGTCGCCGGTGGCGGAGATAACTTTTACTTCCTGGGAATTGTCGGAGTGGGCGGCGGGAATCCAGACGCGTAACTTTTCTCCGGCGGGAACGTTCTTGACGGTGAAGGCATAGTGGAAAGTGAAGTGGCGAGTTTCCTGGGCAAAAACGAGAGACGACAGAGCAAGCATCAACAGTGCGATAGATGAAAGGCGACGCATGATTTAGCTCCTTTTTGGGTTAGCGGCAACGCGAGAGTGTGAACGACACACGGGCGTTTAGACGGGGCGTGCTCAAGTGAAGCCGCGGTACGTGGATGCCATGGATCGCTGCCCTGATGTATCGACATTATTGTAAACGAGAACTCCGCTGTTCTTTGCCGCGCTATAATGGCGGCGCTAGCATGACGCTTACCTCTGGCACCAAGATCGGTCCTTACGATATTCAATCTCCCCTGGGCGCAGGCGGTATGGGCGAAGTGTATCGCGCGCGTGATACACGGCTGGGGCGGGATGTGGCGATCAAGGTCCTGCCGGAGGCTTTGGCTAAGGACGCAGAGCGCCTGCGGCGGTTTGAGACGGAAGCGCGCGCGGTGGCTGCGCTGAATCATCCCAACATTCTTTCCATTCACGACATTGGGACACATGACGGAGCCCCCTATCTGGTGTCGGAGTGTCTGGAGGGCCACTCTCTGCGCCAGGAATTGAGCAACGGCGCTCTGCCGTTGCGGCGCGGGGTGGAGTTCGCAAGAGAAATCGCGCAGGGGTTGGCTGCAGCACACGATAAAGGAATCGTTCATCGGGACCTCAAACCAGAAAACATTTTTGTAACGCAAGACGGGCGGGTAAAGATTCTGGATTTCGGCCTAGCCAAGCTGGCGGCGCCGGAAGCGACCTCAACTGAAGGGGCGACGGTCGAAGCTGTGCCAACTTCGGCCGGGGCGGTCCTGGGGACGGTTGGGTATATGTCCCCGGAGCAGGTACGAGGCGAGGCTGCCGACGCGCGCTCTGATATTTTTGCCTTGGGAACGGTGTTGTACGAAATGCTTTCCGGTCAGCGTGCGTTTCGCCGGGATACTTCAGCCGAGACCATGACGGCGATTCTCAAGGAGGAGCCGGGAGAGTTGAGTGGGTCGGGAAGGCCCGTCTCGCCTGCGATGGAGCGGATTGTCCGGCGGTGTCTGGAGAAAAAGCCGCTACAGCGGTTTCAGTCGGCGCGCGACCTGGCCTTTAATCTGGAAGAGCTTTCTGGGGTTTCGTCGGCGAGCGGTGCTGCTTCTATTTCCGCGCGGAAAGTCTCGCAGAATTGGCTGAAGCCTGCGCTGGTCGGCCTTTCGCTGGCCGTCGGCGTGCTTGCTGGTTGGTTTTTAGCTCGGGGCTCGACCGCCGCGATTCCAACCTATCACCAACTCACGTTCGAACGCGGACTGGTTTACTCCGCTCGCTTCGCGCGCGATGGCCGTCTGATTTACTACAGTGCAAACTGGAACGGGCAGCCGCTGCAAATTTATTCAACCGTGGCGGCCAGCCCTGAGTCGCAATCATTGGGGATGGCGAACTCCACACTATTTGCGGTCTCATCAACCGACCTGGCGGTTTCGCTTGGCTGCGAAGACAGATATATCGGTAACTGCCAGGGGACGCTTGGCCAAGTGCCGGTTGCGGGCGGCACACCGCGTGAGATTGAGCGTGATGTGCTTGCCGCCGATTGGAATGAGGACGCCAGCGAGATGGCGGTTGTTCGTCAAGTGGAAGGGAAGTACCGGGTTGAATTTCCACGCGGCCAGAAGATCTATGAGAGCGACCACCCGCTCCGGTACCTGCGAATTTCTCCGGGCGGAGACGCGGTTGCCTTTGCAGAGTTGGTAGGAGTTGATGGCGATGCGGGATGGGCGCTTGCCTTAGACCGAAAGGGAAAGGAAAAAATCCGTTCGCAGATATACGTAAGCGTAGAGGGCCTGGCATGGGCGCCCTCTGGAAAAGAAGTTTGGGTCGGCAGCAGTACAGATCAGGGCTGGGCGGATGCGATCCACGGTGTCAGCGCAGGCGGAAAAGACCGCATCGTGCTCCGGTTGCCGGGCATGCTACGACTTCACGATGTTTCACGAGACGGCCACATTTTGCTTTCCAAGGAGTCATGGAGATGCGGAATCCAGTATCGAGCACCGAACGATTCGAAGGAACGTGATCTTTCCTGGCTTGACTATTCGGAATTGCGAGATATGTCGGCGGATGGCACCCAGATTGTTTTTGATGACTGGGGTGAGGCGGCGGGAGCATCCGGGCTGGCCTACGCCCGGAAAACGGATGGCTCACCTGCCATCAAACTGGGAGAGTGGTCCTACGCTGTAATGTCGAGCGATGGGACGCAAGTGGTGGCCTTTGCAGCGGCAGCAGTGGGAAATTCGCGCATGTCGCTGATTCCCATCGGTCCAGGCGAGACTCGCCCGCTGACTGCGAATTTCACGTTGCAGTCGAATGCCCTGGGTTTTATGCCCGGTGACCAAGCGATATATTTTGGCAATAACGATGGAAACGGTTGGCGCATGTACATAGAGGATTTGACCAGCAGTGCAGTGCGCCCGGTCACGCCAGTGATTTCTATGCTCACGCATTATTTCGAGTCGCACGTTGTCTCGCCCGATTCCAAGCTGATCTTTGCTCGCGATCTGAAGCGCAAAGGCATGCTTTATCCCATTGCCGGCGGCGAGGGACGACCGGTTCCGGGATGGCAACTGCCGGACATCTGGATCACGTGGTCTTCCGAGGGACGCATGGCGTACCTATTTGACGATCAAAAGACCTATGCCACCGTGTATCGGCTTGATCTCTCCACAGGAAAGAGAGAACAGGTCCTCACGCTGGGTCCGGGAGATCCTAGCGGCATTACATCAATCGTAAACGTTCGCATGACGGCCGATGGCAAGACCTACGCCTACTCGGCGACGCGGGAGTTATCCGATCTCTTTCTTGTGTCTGGAGTGCACTGAGCGGTGTTGTTCGTTGATCTCGACTTAAACATTCACAAACAATTCACGTGGCTAGGATAGAATTTTCCGATGCCCGCTGCCATTCAATGCCGCGATCTGCGCAAGACATACGACGGAAAAGTTGAAGCTGTGCGCGGGCTGAGCCTTGAAATCCAGGCGGGGGAATGCTTCGGTCTGCTCGGACCGAATGGGGCAGGGAAGACGACAACCATAGAGATTCTTGAAGGACTGCTGGCTCCGACCTCAGGCGAGGTCACGATTCTAGGCAGAACTTGGCAGAAGGATTCCCGCGAACTTCGCGAGTGGTTGGGGATTTCGCTCCAGGAAACACGGCTCTCGGAGAAATTGTCGGTGCGGGAGACGATCGAGCTGTTTGCCAGTTTTTACAGCGAGCCGCGATCATCGGATGAAGTGTTGGAGGAATTGCAGCTGGGAGAGAAAGCGGACGCCTGGGTGGGCAAGCTTTCCGGCGGGCAACGACAACGGCTGGCAGTCGCGACGGCTCTGGTGGGAAATCCGAAGGTGCTGTTTCTGGATGAGCCGACTACGGGGCTTGATCCGCAAAGCCGGCGGCAACTTTGGGATATTGTTCGCGCGTTTCAGCGGAATGGCGGCACAGTCTTGCTGACTACACACTATATGGATGAGGCCGAGCGGTTGTGCGATCGGCTGGCCATCATTGACCACGGACAGGTGATTGCTGAAGGTACGCCGCCGGACTTGATTGAGCGTCTGGGTGGACATCATGTGGTGGAATTTGAGGCCAGCGGAAATTCGAGCGATGCGAAAGCGCTTGACCAATGGCAGCATCTGCCTGGCGTTGAGTCGGTGCGGCCCGATGATGGGTTGGTGTGTCTGAATGTGCGCGAGCCGCACCTGACGATTCCGGCGCTGCTGGAGGCGGTGCAAGCGCGTGGTTCTCAATTGCAACACCTGACCACACGGCAGGCGAGTTTAGAAGATGTTTTTGTACGGTTGACGGGACGGCATTTGAGGGAAGGGTGATGAGAGGTAGGTGCGTGACTCGTTATGTGTACGGCTTGGTGGCCATTCTGGCCATATCCGGCATGTTCGGTGTTGAGCAGGGATGGGCGCAGTCGGTCTCCCGCCCCGAGACGGCAACTTTTCCTGCCTTGGAGCAATGGAAGAGCGCGATTATCGCCGGCGATACTGCCGCGCTGAAACAGTTGTACAGCACCAGTCCTGCGGCGATCGTTGCTACCAAAGCGGGCCAGGTGGACGCCGAAGCAGATGTGAAATTCTGGATAGGTCTAAAGCCGCGAAGTATGAAGCTTGAGTTGGTCCAAACTCTCCCGTCGGACCCTGGAACGAACAAGTTTGTGGTGCAGGCGGAAATTCGCTCCGGTACAAGCTCTGGCGTCGAAACCGTCTACGTGACAGCTGGTCAAGTCTGGCAACAGCAGGGTGAGCAGTGGCGATTGATCGCGATCAAGCGGACGGGGCCTGCACATTTGAAACAGCCGGTTTCTACATCGAAGAATATCTATCCGCCGGAAGCGGACGCGCGAGCGGAGATCAAGGAAGCAAAAGTAAAAGCTGCAACACTGCACAAGCGTGTCTTGCTCGTGTTCGGCGCGAATTGGTGCTACGACTGCCATGTGCTCGATCTCGCATTCGAGCGTGCGGATCTTGCTCCCGTATTGAGTGCGAACTATGAGGTGGTGCACGTAGACGTGGGGCAGGGAGAAAAAAATCAGGATCTGATGCAGGAGTACCAGGTGCCCATGAAGCGCGGCATCCCCGGCCTGGCGGTGTTAGGGAGCGACGGGAAGGTGGTTTACAGTCAGCAAAATGGCGAATTCGAGAATGCACGTAATCTTACACCAGAGGCGTTGCTCGAATTCCTGAACAAATGGAAGCCGAAGGCGCCTTAGTACCCAGTGAACTGACATGACTGTTGCTCAACAAACCCCAATTAATGAAGCAAAATCACAAGCCGTGCGGCGCAACGGTCGCTGGGCTGGTTACCGGCATCTGCTGGCTTCGCGCATGAAGGAATTGAAGCGCGAGCCGGAAGTGGTTTTTTGGGTGTTCGGATTTCCACTGCTGTTGGCGTTAGGGTTGGGTATTGCTTTCCGCAACAAGCCGGCTGATGTGAGTTCGATTGCAGTTGTCGGTCCCGCGGCGCGGCAGGTGTTGAATTTGATTGAGCACTCGCCACAGAAAGCGTTTATCAAAGTGGAAGTATTGGGCGAGGCCGCTGCTCTCAAGGGCTTTCGCGTAGGGAAATACGATCTGGTAATTGAAAGCGATGGCAAGGCTGGGTTCAAGTATGTTTACGATCCGGCGAGGCCGGAGAGTGTTTTGTCACGCGCCGAGGTGGACCATGCCCTGCAAACGGCGGCGGGACGGCACGATGCTTTGCCGACGGTCAGTGTGACTTCGAGTGAGCCAGGGTCGAGATATATTGATTTTCTGATTCCTGGGCTGATTGGCATGAACGTGATGAATGCGGCCATGTGGGGCATCGGATTTGCGATTGTGGATATGCGGCAGCGTAAGCTGCTCAAACGGTTTGTGGCAACACCGATGAGGCGAAGCGATTTTCTGCTGGCACTGGCCAGCAGCCGGCTGATCCTGATGACGGTGGAAGTGGGGATGCTGTTGGGGTTTGGTGCGCTGGTGTTTCATTTGAGAGTGCTGGGATCGATTGCGACGATTCTGCTGATTGGCGCAATCGGAGCGCTGGGGTTCGCTGGGTTGGGGTTGCTGACGGCCAGCCGGTCACAAAAGATTGAAAGCGTCAGCGGGCTGATCAATTTAGTAATGATGCCGATGTGGATATTTTCCGGCGTGTTCTTTTCCTACGAACGCTTTCCGGCGGCGATTCAGCCGTTCATCAAGGCGCTGCCTCTGACAGCGCTGAATGATGCCCTGCGGGCGACGATCCTGGAAGGAGCGACGCTGGGAGCGCAGTCGGGACGGTTGCTGATTCTGGCGTTGTGGGGAGGGATTTCGTTTGTGCTGGCAGTGAAGTGGTTTAGATGGACGTAACTTGGCAATGGCGTGCGGCTGTGAGGTAATATGGGTCTACGCGTGAACGAGCGGGAGTAGTTCAGCGGTAGAACGCCAGCTTCCCAAGCTGGATGTCACGGGTTCGATCCCCGTCTCCCGCTCCAATAATTCTCGGTAGCCCGAGCCGCGCTTAGGGACTGATCTCGAACACACCCCCTGATTATATGTGCCGCCGAAGAAGGCTGTACCATAGAGTCTGCCGCTCTCGGAGAGTAGCGCTCCTCCCCCTCCGGGGGTCGACCCGTCGGTGCAGTTGGGCTGCGAACAGAAATTGTAAAGGACTGATTCCCCTTTGCCCTCGACGATCTGATAGATCGTTCCTAGAGCCTGGGTGCCACCTAGCTCCGTAGTTCCGAAGGCGGCTTTCCGGTGGTAATCTAAATAAAGGCTGGTCACGGGGACACCTCCATCGGCACCGTCGAAGACGAACTCCCGCAGCCGCCAGCCGGAGTTCTTGACCAGCTCAAACGCTCCGCCACACCCCTCCTGATAATAGCCTAGCTTGCAAAACTTAGCTCTTCGGCCCCCAACGGGGGCAGTTCCGTACACATTCCCTGCAGGATCGAGCGCCAACTGAGCATCAGGGACATCATAGAAAGATAGATCGGTAAAACCGTAAAGTACCGTCTCAGACCAATCGCCCGTCTGAGTAGGTGAAAGCATGTAAACCAGACCAGAGTAATTTCCAGACCCTCCGGCCATCCCGTACAGGTTGCCAGTCTTATCGAAGGTCACACCCGCGTAGCCTCCCCAGCCGTCTGGGCAATCGGGGAATCCGCCTGGGCAAAAGCTGTACAAGGTGGTTGGGGTCCAACTGCCGCCGGGCGAACTCGCAGGGGACAACTCGAATACCGATCCAGAGCCGTATGCACCCGCCAAGTCCGTCGTGCCATATAGGTTTCCCGAGTTGTCGAAGGTCAGTTGACCGTTAAGGCCCTCTGCGCTCCAAAGGACAGTCTGAGTCCAATTGCCGCCCTGTTTAGAAGACGGTGATAGTTCGAAGACGTTGCCGCTGTTAGGCCCTACGTTGGCTGTACCGTACAGGTTTCCCGTTTTATCGAAAATGAGTCCCGACGAAGGATATGCACCCTCAGGACAGGTTTGCGAGTTTAGTGTTGAGGTGCAGAAATCATACAGCACGGTCTCGGTCCAAAATCCGCCTGAAGGGCTCAGCTCAAATACGGTGCCGCATCCCGAGTAGCAGGCACCATAACCCGATCCTCCTACCGCACCGCCTTCTTCGCTTGTGCCATAGAGGTTGCGGCACCGTCAATTACAAGCCCCGCGTTCGGGTAAGCCCCGTCAGCAAGCCCTTGGTTTGTCCCAAAACTCCATAGCACTTGGTACTGCGCCTGCCCGAGCGCAAACCCGCAAGTCAGGAACACCAACGCGGCGCACTGAAACGTGTTCTTCATAACGCCTCCGAAGAGCGGAGAAAGCATAGCACCGGATGAGTCAACACAAGATAGAGACGCAAGTCCCTAGGACGATGTGATGCGCGATGCTGTAAATTGGTGCAGAACAGAACAGGACTCTGGCCTATGGACAACCTAGTGAACTCCCCATTCCTGGTTTTTGCATTGTCTTGCATCGTTCTGTGGGTCTCGGAGCGGGTTGGCGTTTACTTTCACCGCAAGCGGCCGATGGAAGAAAGCGTGCGGGAGGATTTCGGAGTTGTCCTGGCCGCTACACTTACGCTGCTCGGACTCATCATTGGATTTACCTTTTCGATGGCCATCAGCCGGTATGATCAGCGCAAGAACTACGAAGAAGCGGAGGCCAACGCAATTGGCACGGAATATGTGCGGGCAGACCTGCTGCCTCCGGTCGATGCCACAAAAGTACGTGGATTGCTGAGGAACTATCTCGATCAACGGATTTTGTTTTATGGTGCCCGCGATGAAGATCGGCTTCGGCAGATCGATGCCACGACCGTCCAATTGCAGAACGATTTGTGGACCGGAGTGCAGGCTCCAGCTGCGACCCAGCCGACGCCGCTGATGGCCCTCGCTGTTTCTGGTATGAACGATGTGTTGAACTCGCAAGGATACACGCAGTTCGCCTGGGGAAACCGAATTCCGGTTGCAGCATGGCTTTTGTTGGAGTTGATAGCCATCTGCTGTAATTTGATGGTCGGCTATGGCGCACGCCGCCCAGAAGCACAAGCCGGTTTGTTTCTGGTTCTACCGTTGCTGGTGTCGATCTCATTCCTGTTCATCGCGGATATTGACAGCCCGCGTGGCGGCATTATTCGCGTGGATCCCCAGAACTTAGTGAGCCTTTCTCAATCGTTGCGTACCCACTGACGCGCCACCAGTTGTCGCTCTTGTCCTGCACCAAACTTTACAGTTGGTTGACGTTTCTTTACTCCTACCCGTATCGGCTCGTGGTCGAATATCCTAGTAGGGTTCCAGCTTAATGTCGATTTGAAGAGGAGCGGGGGAATCCTGTGCTCATATTGAGGAGACGTGTGGTATCGATGCCGAAGCGTGTGCTGATGGTTTGCCTGGGGTTGTTGGCCTGGGCTGGGAACGGGTTTGCCCAGGCGCCGGCGGCCGCGATCGTAAAGCCGGTGGGGACGGTGAAAGCTATCGCGGGAAATTCCATCACGCTGACTACCGACGCCGGAGCTACGGTGAACGTGGTGGTCGGAGATTCCACGCGGATGGTCCGCACGGCCCCGGGACAAAAGGATTTGAAAGACGCAGTTCCGGCCAAGTTGCAAGATGTGCAAATTGGCGACCGTGTGCTGGCGCGGGGAACTGCGTCGAGCGACGGCGGCTCGGTGGTAGCGGGTTCAATCATAATAATGAAGGCGGGCGACATTTCCGCCAAACAGCAGCAGGAGCGCGATGACTGGCAGAAGCGCGGGATTGGCGGAGTGGTAAAGGCGGTTGACGCTGGTACTGGAAACGTCACAATTTCTATTTCGACCTTGGCGGGTACTAAGACGGCGGCGGTCCATGTTGCGAAGGAAACCGTGATTCGCCGCTATGCTCCCGATTCGGTGAAGTTCGATGATGCCAAGCCGGGTACGCTGGATCAAGTCAAGGCGGGCGATCAACTGCGTGCGCGCGGAACCAAGAACGCAGATGGCAGCGAATTGGCAGCGGAAGAGATTGTGTCGGGAACATTCCGCAACGTGGCGGGGACGGTGATTTCGACAGATGCATCCAAACAGGAAATCAACGTGATGGACCTGGCGACCAAGACGCCGGTGGTGTTGCGGATTACAGCGGACTCGCAACTACGCGAACTGTCGGCGATGATGGCGCAGAGAATTGCGACCCGGCTGAAGGGCGGTGCGGCGGGAGATCAGCCGGGGACAGGGGATCAGGCGGCATCGGCATCGTCGTCATCCTCCACGACTACAAAACCTGGGGAAGGCGCTGCGAGTGGCGCAAATGGCGGACAGCGGGCGGGCGGGCACGGAGACTTTCAGCAAATGCTGGGCCGGCTGCCGGCGGTGACCATTGCCGACTTGCAGAAAGGCAGCGCGGTAATGATTGTTGCGACCGAGGGTTCGGCAACCAACTCACCGACGGCGATCACGCTGCTGACCGGAGTAGAACCGATTCTGACCGCGGCTCCCAAGGGTGGGCAGGCTGCGATGTTGTTATCTCCGTGGAACCTGAGTGGTTCGGGCGGTGAGGCGGCGGGCGGAGGGAATCCTTAATGCGGGCGCGGTTCGACAATGTTTGCGACGGCTCGGAGTCTCGATGAAAGTCGGCAAGGTACGCGTAGCGCGCTGGGCGGCATTTTTGTGGCTGGTATTGGCGCCCTGCTATTTGTTAGCGCAGAACGGCAGTTTGCATGGACACGTTACCGATCCTTCGGGTGCGGTGATTCCGGGGGCAGCAGTGACTGCTGCCCCGACCTCCGGGCAAGCGGCTCATACAGTGACGGATGCGCAGGGGAATTATGAAATCAAAGGACTGGCCGCCGGCAGTTACACGGTGAATGCGGAGGCCACGGGCTTTTCGAAGTCGATTGCGCAGACTGTTGCCATTGCCGCCGGACAAGCACAGCATCTTGATGTGGCGCTGGAAATCGAAGTGAAGTCGGAAAAGGTCGAGGTGCAAGAAGAGGGTGCGACCGTCAGCGTGGAACCGACGAACAATGCCAGCGCGGTGATAATCAAGGGCAAGGACCTGGAAGCATTGCCGGACGATCCGGATGAACTTTTGCAGGACTTGCAGGCGTTGGCGGGGCCGTCGGCCGGCCCGAACGGCGGACAGATCTATATTGACGGCTTTACTGCCGGACAACTTCCACCGAAGGCGTCAATTCGCGAGATTCGCATCAACCAGAATCCGTTCTCCGCTGAGTTCGACAAACTGGGCTACGGGCGGATCGAAGTCTTTACCAAGCCGGGTATGGACAAATATCACGGGCAGGTTATGGTGGATGGCAATGACTCGGCGTTCAATACGTCGAATCCCTTTGTATCGCAAGTACCGGCGTACCATTCCGTGCTTTACAGCGCGAGTATCGGCGGCCCGATCAGCAAGAAGGCTTCATTTTTCTTTAGTCTGGATGGACGGACCATTGACGATTCCAACATCGTAAATGCAACCATATTGAATCCGAATCTCATTGAGGAGCAGTTCACTCAGGCGGTTCCGAACCCGCGAACCCGGCTGAATCTGGGGCCGCGGATTGATTACCAGATCAGCAAGAACAACACCCTGACGGTGCGTTACCAGTTTTATCGGGACGTGGAAGACAACGAGGGAGTCGGCGAATTCTCTCTGGCATCGCAGGCGTATGACTCCACGCAGATCGAACATACGCTGCAGATCAGCGACACACAGATCGTGAGTCCGACCACCGTGAACGAGACGCGGTTTCAATATCTGCGGGACACGACTAATCAGATCCCAGGTTGTTCACCGCAAACGACGTCGTTTCTTGGCACATTCGCCTGCACGGATCCTACGGTGTCGATTGTCGGTGCGGTCACCGGGGGTGGCAATTCGTCGCCGAAGGTGGTGGACAATCAGAACCGCTATGAGTTTCAGAACTATACGTCGATGACGCACGGCAATCACGTGATCAAATTTGGCGGGCGGCTGCGGGCCGCGACCGATTCCAATAGCTCGAATTCGAATTTCAATGGGACGTTTACGTTCCCCTCGATTGCTGTATTTCAAGCGGGAGGGGCCCCCACCCAGTTTTCGATTACTAGAGGGCAGGCGCTGAGCGAAGTCACGCTGGTGGATGCGGGGTTGTATGTGTTGGATGATTGGCGTCTTCGTCCCAACATGACGTTGAGCTACGGTCTGCGTTTTGAAACGCAAGATGATATTCACGATCACGGCGATTGGGCGCCGCGGGTGGCCTTTGCGTGGGGATTGGGAAGAGGAAAGAATCCTACGCCCAAGACTGTGCTGAGGGTGGGATCGGGGCTGTTCTACGACCGGTTTGCTTCGTCTTCGGTGTTGCAGGCGGAACGTTTAAACGGTGTGACCCAGCAGCAGTTCATCGTGGTAAATCCAACCACCTATCCCAACATCCCAATCCTGTCGGCCAGTTCTGCGGCCTCGCCGACGATTTACCAACTTTCGCCGACGCTACGGGCTCCGCAGACTTGGCAATCGGCGGTCAGCCTCGAACGCCAATTGGGCAAGAAAGGGACGGTGGCCGCGACCTATCTCCATTCCCAGGGCGAACACCAGTTGTTTCTGCGCAATATCAATGCGCCGTTGCCGGGAACTTTTCCTCCCGATAATCCAATTGTGCGACCGCTTGGTGGTACGGAAAATATCTATCAATATGACTCAGAAGGAGTCTTCCGTCAGAACCAGTTCATTGTGAATTCCCGGTTCACAGTGAGTACGAAGGTTTCACTTTTCGGTTTCTACAGTCTGAATTACTCGAACAGCGATCTGGGAGCGGGCGGTGGCGGGACTGGCGGGACTGGCCCCAACTTTTTGGCGAACCCGTATGATCCCATGGCGGACTATGGACGGTCGGCGTTCGATGTGCGGCACCGGGGTCTGATTGCGGGAAGCCTTTCCTTTCCGTATCTAATACGATTGAGCCCGTTTCTGTTGATCACGTCAGGTTCGCCATTTGACATCACTGCGGGCGAGGACCTGAACGGCGACTCGATTTTCAACGATCGTCCTGGGATCTGCACGTCGGCGTTGGGGCCTGACTGTATTCACACGCGGCTTGGCAATTTCAGCCCAGTGCCGACACCGGGCGAAGCCATTGTTCCGGTAAACTCGGGTACGGGCCCGACGCTGGTTACCTTGAACTTGCGGTTGAGCAAAACTATTGGCTTTGGCAAAGAAACTAAGGGCGCTAGCACGCCTGACTCTGGCGGCGGACGCGGTGGCCGTGGCGGTGGGGGCGGCGGCGGGTCGCCAGGAGGTGGCCTGGGTGGACGCGGCCTTACTGGCGGCGGAGGCGGGTTCGGCGGGGGCGTGACCACAGACCGGCGTTATAATATGACGTTCACGATCTCCGGCAGAAATGTTTTGAACCGCGTGAACCTGGCCCCGCCGGTGGGAAGCATTACTTCTCCGTTGTTTGGCGAGTCCAATCAACTGGCGGGCGGTCCGTATTCTTCGGCGGGGGCCAATCGCCGGATTGATCTGCAAGTGTTATTCTCGTTCTAGCGGGTTGCAGCAGGACTCAGGGGTGCGCCCGAGAGTGCATGCTTCAGGTCCGTGTGAACTCTCTGCAATCTTCCGCGACCTGGTTTGGCTGCCTTCGTGAGTGGGCGCGCATCTATACCATCAGACTTTCTGCAAGTGAGAAGGAAGGCCGTGGGAAAATTTAGACTTCGAGTGCTGCTTGCGCTGGCGGCTTTTGCCTGCGGGTTAGCTTTGTCCGGGTGTTCATCGAACTCAACGCTTACCGTCACACTTACTCCCAGCGGCACATCTACGGTCACGATTAATCAGGGCCAGACCCAGGCCATCACTGCTGCCGTGAGCAATGATCCCAACAACGCGGGCGTAACCTGGAGTCTTTCGGGCGGCGGAACGCTGTTATCGCCAACCACGACGTCGGTGATCTATGAAGCGCCAGCCGTCCTACCGGGCGACACCACCGTAAGCGTCACAGCAACGTCGGTGACGAATACCAGTATTACCGCAGGACTGTCGATCTCGGTGGATGCCTTACTGACGATCACCACTCCCTCGCTTCCTGTGGGGGCGCTGGGAGTTCCATATTCCGCCGTGATTAATGCGGGCGGCTTCACCGGATCGTTTATCTGGGAGCTGGAGAATGGAACTTTGCCGCCGGGGCTGAGTCTATCGTCGAGCACGACTGATACCGTCATTATCGTGGGCACGCCTACAAAGCTGGGCACGTTCAACTTTACTGTACAGGTCACGGATTCCGCGGGGACGGTGGCGAGTCAGGCCCTGAGCATTACCATCAATGTACCGCCGCCGTTGTCGGTGGCTACGCGATCGTTGTCAAGCGGAATGGTCGGTGTGGGCTACAACCAGACACTGCAGGCAGCCAGTGGCACACCGCCGTATACCTGGACAATCACGGGCACCGGATGCAGCGGATCAGCCTGCTTGCCCGCGGGACTCTCATTGACTGGGGCTGTGATATCTGGAGTTCCCACGACCGCCGGAACTTCGAGTTTCACCGTGAACGTGACCGACTCCACGGTTCCGACGCCCCAAAAGGCGAGCGCAGGTTTGAGTATCACGATCAATCCCAGCACGGCAAACGACGCCAACCTGGCCGGCACCTATGCTTTTCTGGTCAGTGGCTTCGATCTCAACGGACGCTTTGCAGGGGCGGGAAGCTTTGTCGCCGACGGGGCCGGGAATATTTCCAACGGAGTCATGGACACCAATGACCCTGCCGGTCTGCAACTCAACCAAGCGTTTACGGGCAGCTATGCGATTGGATCCAACAACCTGGGAACCATGGCACTCGGAGCTCGAAGCTTTGCGCTGTCGGTGATGGCGAATGGCAACGCGAAGATCATCGAATTTGATAGTACAGGCACGCGGAGTTCGGGAGTGCTGTTGAAGCAGACGACGAGCGACTTTTCGCAATCCCAGATCACCGGCAACTATGCCTTCGGATTTTCCGGTAGCGATGCAGTCGCCGCCCGTTCTGCCGTGGCCGGAGCAATGTTAGCAGACGGCGCCGGGCACTTCACCAACGGTGTGCTGGATGCAAACGATGTGGGGGTCACACAGAACGTGGCTTTCACCGGTACCTATACGGGTATCGATGCAAATACCGGCCGGGGAACTGCCACGATCAGTATTGCGGGGCAGGGGACCACAAATTACAGCTTTTATATTGTCTCGAACACGCAACTATTGATGATGGAGATTGACTTCGTGTCGGGACAGGTGAGTCCGATCGTGAGTGGATCGATGTTGCAACAACCAGTGTCTCTCGGCGCGTCCTCGTTGAGTGGCATCGGTGTGCTGCAAACGAGTGCCATCAGCGGGGGGGCGGCGCAAAGCCAGGTAGGATTCATAACCGGTGACGGAGTTGTGAACTTCAACGTGAACACCGATGAGAATACCAACGGCACCCTCTCAGCGCCCTCTTGCACCGGAACCTACATCGTCGACTCGACGACCGGACGGGTTGCGCTGACGTATTCGGGAACGGCATGCGCTGAGAGCGTACTTTATTTGGTGGGCACGAACGAGGCGTTTGTGATGGGAACGGACGCAAATGTCACGTCGGGGTTTATGGAGGCTCAATCCGGGACGCCTTTCTCCAATGCGTCTTTGTCTGGGACGTACGCGGGTGGCACCGTTGCGCCGGTGCTGGCGGGTGCGGGCACACAGGTGGACATTGCACTGGGGGACGGTATCGGCACGATCGATTTCACCACCGACATCAACACGACTGGCGGGTTGGTTCAGAACCAGGTGTCCAGTGGGAGTTACACTCTGGTTTCCAGCGGCAGAGGCACGCTTGTGCCCATCAGTGGCGGTCAACCGGAAATTTTCTATATGGTTTCACCGACGGAGTTTATTTCTCTCTTCTCCACCGATCCTAATGCCACGCTGGAGGGTTTTCAGCAGTAGGAACGTGAGCTTCGGCTACTTCGACTCTGACTTCGCGTGAGGCTGGCGTTTTCTTTTGCCCACTAATCTCCCATGACCTTTACGATGACACGCTTGTCACGCTGGCCATCGAATTCGGCGTAGAAGATGCGCTGCCAGGTCCCGAGGTCGAGCTTGCCCGCCGTGATGGGCACGATGACTTCATGATGGATGAGCAGAGCTTTTAGGTGGGAATCACCGTTGTCTTCACCGGTTTGGTGATGTTGGTAGTTCTTGTCGAATGGGGCAAGCTTCCCCAGCCAGCGGTCAATGTCTTCGATCAGCCCCGCCTCGTTGTCGTTCACATAGACGCCTGCGGTGATGTGCATGGCCGAGACTAGAACCATGCCTTCCTGAATGCCGCTTTTCTTTACGGCGGTCTCGATCTGCGGAGTGATGTGGACGTAGGCGCGGTGGGTTTTGGTGTGGAACTTTAGGTATTCGGTGAGGACTTTCATGGTGGCTCCTGGGAATATTAGGAAGTGAGGGCCAAGCTTAGCGCAATGATTCTTCGACTTCCGATAACCAATTGGGGCGCTTGAGAACTTCGCGGGGCTTGGGGCCGTCGGCGGCGCCGACGATGCCGTCGCGCTCCATCAGGTCAATCAAGTGGGCGGCGCGGCCGTAGCCGATGCGCAGACGGCGCTGCAGCAGGGAAGTGGAAGCCTTGCCGAACTCGACCACCAGTCTGACGGCATCTTCGTAGAGCGGATCGTGTTCGACTTCACCGTCTTGTCCGGCTTCGTCGCCAGCGGCCATTTCACGCTCTTCCTGCGGAGCTTGCAGGAATTGTTCCTGGTATTCAGCTGTGCCTTGCGAGCGCCAGAACTCGACGACGGCAGCGATTTCTTTCTCGGTAACGAATGGCGCGTGGAGACGATGCACGCGGGAGGAACCTGATGGCAAGTAGAGCATGTCGCCGCGTCCCAGCAGCGCTTCTGCACCGTTGGCGTCGAGAATGGTACGCGAGTCAACCTTGGTGGCCACGCGGAAAGAAATGCGCGCGGGGAAATTTGCTTTGATCAGGCCGGTAATGACGTCCACCGAAGGCCGCTGTGTTGCCAGCACCAGGTGAATGCCGACCGCGCGCGCCATCTGCGCCAGGCGGGTGATCGATTCTTCCACGTTGCCGGAGTCGAGCATCATCAGGTCGGCCAACTCGTCGATGATGATGACGATGAAGGGCAATGGACGCTCGTCCTCGCCATCGCCGAACAGGCTGGGCGTGCCATTCTCGTCGAAGAGCTTGTTGTACTGGTCGATGTTGCGAACGCCTTTTGTCGGCCAGCAGCTTCAGGCGGCGTTCCATCTCGCGAACCGCATTGCGCAGAGCATTGGCGGCCAGTTTCGGCTCGGTAATGATCGGCGTGTAGAGATGCGGCACGCCCTCATAGTTGCCCAGTTCCAGCCGCTTGGGATCGACCAGAATCAGACGCACTTGATCCGGCGTGGCCTTGTACAGGATCGACATGATCATCGCGTTGATGGCCACGCTTTTGCCAGCACCGGTCGAACCCGCGATCAGCAGGTGCGGCATGGCGTTGAGATCGGCGGTGACGATGCGGCCGTTGATGTCTTTGCCCAGGGCCAGCGTGAGTTTGGATTTCGAGCCGAGAAATTCCTGGGACTCGATGTTTTCGCGCAGCCAGATGATTTCGCGCTCGCGGTTGGGAACTTGAATGCCGACCGTAGATTTGCCCGCCATGCGCTCGATCAGAATGCTCTCGGCTTTCAGGGCGAGGCATAGATCGTCAGTCAGGTTGGTGATGCGGCTGTATTTGATTCCGGCTTCCGGCTTGAACTCAAAGGTAGTGACCACCGGGCCGGGATTGATCTGCGTGACCTGGCCAGTGACATCGAATTCGGCGTATTTTTCCGTCAGGACCTGCGCCAGGATCTTGAGTTCGTCGGCGTCGATGGCCTGCTGCTCGTCTGGCCGGTGCAGCAGGGAACTGGGTGGCAGCTTGAAACCGCCGGCGATGCGGGGCATGGTCGTTTTCGGCTTCTGGGTGTTGTCGGCGCGCTCGGTGACCTCAGGGCCAGCGATTACTGGCTTCGACGGGTTGCATGGGTAGATTCGAGATCCGTCGGCGAAGGTGCGCTCGATGCCGGTTCTTGCAGGCTCGGCGGCAGAGGCTGAGCTGGCGGTGGAACGGGAGGCGCGCAGGGAACCATCTGAGCTGTGATTACGGGCTTGGGAGAAGCGCGGCGCTTTTCCAGGTCTTTCTGCATACGCCGCTTGGCGCGCTCTTCCTGCCAGTCGCGCCAGCGATTCAACAGCGCCACGACAAACGCAAAACGCGTCGGCGCCCACAGTTCCAGCGCGGAGAAAGAAAATGCGGTGGAAAGATAGAGAGCAACCGCCAGAACGCTGGCGCAAACGATGTACGCGCCAGCCAGGATTGAAGTAGTGGATGAGAAAATCGCCGACGATGCGGCCCAGCAGACCTTCCAGCGGGATGGCACCCATCCAGCGCAGATGGCCGGCAGCAGCGAGAGCAAGCGCGGGGAGAAAAATCAGCAGCCAGGTTGCGCCCAGGAACTTGGCCACCGGCGAAGCAATCTTGCGGGAGCGGAACCAGCGCACTCCGAGTATCCACAGAAAAACCGGAAGCAGAAACGCTCCAATGCCAAATCCCTGCAGGAGCAGATCAGAAAACAACGCTCCGACTACGCCTATCCAGTTCCGCGCCACGCGCGAGCCGGTCAGCACCGAGGCGCTGTTGAGCGATGGATCGAGCGGAGAATAGGAGGCCAGAGCGAGAAAAAGGAGGAGCGCGGAGACGCACAACAGGAACCCGATCAGCTCATTGAGCCGCCGGTTGTTGGTGGGCGTAAAAAGCCGGTTGAAATACTTCATAGGCGTATTTCGCGTCACGCACGGACACCACTACGGCCTGCGATTGCCGACTACGCCAGAGCCCAATGATTATGACAAGAAGCGGGGCGGCGTACAACCGAGGAGTTTCCTCCGGTACCCAGAGTGACAAACACAATCTAAGGTGCCGTGCGGTTGGCGAGCACAAGCACCAAGACGCCGACGATGAGGCGGTAAATCGCGAAGGGCACAAACCCGTGCTTGCGCACCCAGGCCATGAACCAGGCCACTGACCCATACGCCACGATGAAGGAAACCACAAAGCCAATGGCCAGCACTTGCCAACCGTGGGCAGTCGATTTGCGAAACGCCGATGGGATTCTCCCCTTTGCCGGTCAGCGACTTGAGCAGATCATAGCAGGTAGCCACCACCATGGTAGGAATCGAGAGAAAAAAAGAAAACTCAAGGCGGAGGCCCGCGACATGCCTGCTAACTGTCCAGCCGCGATGGTCGACATGGACCGCGAAGTCCCGGGAAATACCGCCGACAGAATCTGGCAAGCGCCAATCCAGATTGCCTGGCCCAGGCTCATGGCTTCCATTGCCCAGGTATGAATGCGGCCGGTTGGTGGCGCTCGGGCCACGCCGCTTCCGAGCGCGCGTTCAGCGCATCCACCAATCCACATGACGATTCCGCCCACAAACAAGCGCAGTCCCCATGATGTAGCAGACTTTCCAGGTGCTTGCCAATGATCTTGGTCAGCAGAAACGCCGGAATCGCCGTGACCACGAAAGCCACCATGGTCAGGCCCAGAGGATGAGTCAATACGGTGCGATCACCGCTCTCGCCGGTGGGAAATGTGGAAAGGAATTTTGCGATGCGATGGCGGAAGTAGACCGGCAAACAAAGGATCGCTCCGAACTGAATGACGATGGTGTACATCTTCCAGTAGCCGTCGGCCAGATTGATGTGCAACAACGCTTCAGAAATGCGCAGATGCGCGGTCGAACTGACGGGCAGGAATTCAGTAATGCCTTCGACAATCCCGAAGATTACCGAGAGCAGGTAGTCGTTCAAGTTTCCTCCAAACAGTTTAAGTATCGCAGAAGCCGGCATGATTGGGGCTAGCAGCATTGGTTACAGGGAGAGGAGGCCAAGTGGTCTGGGCGTTATTCTTCGGCGTTGCCGTAGGTGGGAATGCCTTGCTGGATGAGGTAGATCAGCCGCTGGACGCGGGCAGACCAGTCATTCTGCGATGCCTGTGATGCCCGTTCTGCCAGCGCGATCGCTTTAGCTTGGACTCCGCGGATTTCTTAGGCTGGCCTTCGGTTTTGTAGATCTCGATCAGCGCAGATTGCCTCCAGGCAGCGTCGTACAGCGCCTCGGCCACGGCGGCGAGTTACGGGTGCTCTTTCGCATACTTCTCGTACATCTCAGCTTCTTTTTCGGGACACTTCGAAGCACCCTGCCAGTCGCCACACAGTTTGTTTTCGATCATATGGAAGACGGCGAGGTCGGCCCACTTGGTTCCGGGAAACTTCTTTTTGACTTCCGTGAAGTAGTCTTCGTTCATGCCTTCGCGCAAGAAGGCTTCTTTTTCATGCGCTGATGGGCGCGACATTACGTCGGCCTTCTCGATTTGCCAGCGGATGTCGGCGGAGCGGTACATGGCCTCGCCGGCGAGAGGCGAAGTGGGAAAAAGTTGGGACACTTCATAGTAGAGACGGAGTGCGTCCTGGGCAGCGCCACGTCGACCGTGCCGTTGGCTGGCTTGGTCTTCTGAGTCCACCGCTTCACCGAAGAGAATCTTATCGCCGTTGGGAGTGGAGGATTGCACGACGCCCTTTTCCATGATCCAGCCGGTGACGACACGATCCTCGGTGAGTTGAGCTTCGACGTTGATCCAGTCACGGCTGCTTTGAATGACCACTACTTCGCGGCCGCGGTCGACCTCGGCAAGCTTGGCGGACGTCGCGTCTGGCGCCACGTAGATGGTGGCTACACGCATCATGGCGCCGCGAATGACTGCGGCTGACGGCAGCACGCCGACGAAGAACATCGTCAGTAAGGCAAGTGCGGACCTCAGTTTCATATAAATATTGCGAGGAGACGCTGCCAGCTGCGTCTCTACGTTCGTGTCGTGACCGATTGTTTGAGTTCCTCCAGCATCTGCGGATCGATGTTCCCGCCACTGACTACGGCGACATGCACTCGTACCTTGGGCAATTGCTCGCGATGAAACAAGAACCCGGCTGCCGCGACTGCTCCGCTGGGTTCCGCGACGGTCTTGGGATTCGCAGCCAAGAGACGCACAGTATCGCGGATCTCGGATTCACTGACAGTTATGATGTCGTCCACGTATTTTCGGATGTGTTCAAAATTGATGGGACCGATACTTTGGGAGCGCAGGCCGTCGGCGATGGTTCGGGTGGCATCGTCGGCGGAGGATTCAGTAATCCTTCCTGCGCGAAAGCTGGCCTGCGCGTCGGCTGCGAGTTCAGGCTCGACTCCGATGATGTTAACCGAGGGATTACTGAGCTTGACGGCGGTGGCGATGCCGCTGATCATGCCTCCGCCACCCACGGGTACGAGGATGGTCTCGACATTCGGCAGATCTTCGAGAATCTCCAGGCCGATGGTGCCTTGTCCGGCGATGATTTTCTCGTCGTTAAAAGGCGGAACGATGGCGTAGCCGTGGTGCTCGGCTAATTCTTCAGCGCGTTGCTGCCGCTCGGCGCTGCCGGGGCCAACCATTATGATCTCCGCACCCAAAGCTTCGGTGGCTTCACGTTTGATTGCAGGAATATTACTGGGCATGACGACGATGGCTGGGACGCCCATAGCCTGCGCGGCATAAGCGACGCCCTGGCCATGATTTCCGCTGGAGTAGGTGATAACGCCGCGAGCCCGTTCCTCAGGAGTGAGCGAGGCGATCTTGTTGTAGGCACCGCGGAGTTTAAAAGCGCCGATGGGTTGCAGATTTTCGGGCTTGAGAAAGAGTCGGCGGTCGTCGGTAGTTGGATGCTCGATTAGTTGCGTGTGCAGAGCAACGCCCCGCAGGCGGGTCTGAGCTTCGCGAATATCGTTTAGGGTGACCATTTTACTCAAAAGCGTTTAGCCGCAGATCGCGCTGAGACCACAAATGAGTCAACATCTAAATCTCCAATATCACCGGCATGATCAGCGGTCGTTTCTGTGTCTGCTTGGAGATGTAGCGTTTCAAGTCGGCGCGAATCTTCTCTTTGATTACGCCGTAGTCGGCCTTTTCTTCGTCGCTTGAAACTTCGAGCGTCTGCATCACCAGTTGGCGCGCACCCTCGATGAATCCGTCTTCTCCGGGTTCAAAGCCGCGAGTCACGATTTCCGGCGAGGTCTCCACCCGGCCGGTCAGCTTATTGATGGCGATGATGGGCAGGACGATGCCGTCTTCGCTCAGGTGGCGACGGTCTTTGATGATGAGGTCTTCGACCACATCGGTTCGCGATCCAGAATCGATGCAGACGCGGCCTACGTTCACGCGGCCCGCTTTGCGGGCGCCCAGTTCGTCGAACTCGAGAATGTCGCCGCTTTCGATCAGCATCACGTTGCCCACGGATCCATGCATGGAGGCCGCCATCTCGGCGTGCAGCTTTAGCTGGCGGTACTCACCGTGAATGGGAATGAAATATTTCGGCTTCACCAGGCTGATGATCAGCTTGAGTTCCTCCTGGCTGGCGTGCCCGCTGACGTGGATTGGGGGAAATGATCCGTCGTCGTAGATCACATGCGCCTGGCGCCGAAAGAGGTGATCGATCATGCGATAGATCGCCTTCTCGTTCCCGGGAATTATGCGGGAAGAAAGAACGACGGTGTCGCCCTTTTCGATCTTCGCGTGTTTGTGATTATCGACTGCGGCGCGCGACAGGGCGGACATGGGTTCGCCCTGGGTGCCGCTGATAAGAATGCAGATCTTCTCCGGCGGATAATTCTTCATCTCGCCGGGGTGGACGAGCAGGCCCTCGGGAATTTCGATGTAGCCCAGGTCTTCGGCAATTTCCGCCGAGCTGTTCATGGAGCGTCCCACGAAAACCACTTTGCGTCCGTGCTGCCAGGCCAGTTCCACTGCGAGTTTTATCCGGTGGATGGAAGAAGAAAAACAGGAAATGAAGAGCCGGCGTTCGGTGCGGGCGAAGACTTCATCGAATTTGCGGCGGACAGCGCGTTCGCTGGGCGTGTAGCCCTTACGCTCAACGTTGGTCGAATCCTGAAACAGCGCCAGCACGCCTTGCTTGCCGTATTCGGCGAAGGCGTGCAGGTCGAACAGCCGATTGTCGGTAGGGGTGGCGTCGACCTTGAAGTCGCCGGTGTGAATGATCACCCCGAGCGGAGTGTGGATGGCCAGAGCGACGCAATCCACCAGGCTGTGAGTTACGGGGATGGGATGAATAGTGAAGGGGCCGATCTTGAAGCGCGTTCCGGGCTCAATCTCGTTGAGGTCGGCATCGTCGAGCAGTCCGTGCTCTTCGAGTTTGTCTTCGACGTAGGCGAGGGTAAACTCGGTGCCCCAGACTGGCACGTTGAGTTCCGACAGCATCCATGGCAAGGCGCCGATGTGGTCTTCGTGGCCGTGGGTAAGGATGATGGCGCGCACGCGCTGGCGGTTTTCGGTGAGGTAAGAAATGTCGGGAACGACAATATCCACGCCTAGGAGTTCGGCTTCAGGGAACATGAGGCCGGCGTCGATGACGATAATATCGTCGCCCCAGCGGACGGCCATACAGTTCATTCCGAACTCGCCGAGCCCGCCCAGGGGCACAATATGCAGCTTTCCAGTTGGCATGTGGGATCAATTGATGCTAGCACAGGTGGTAGCAGCGGGTGGCCGGTGCAGGCAGGCCGCGCGGTCGGACCCGACTCCGGAAGTGAGCGTTCTGCGATAATGGCAAGAGATGGCTGGCAAGATTCAACAATCCTGGCTGCGTAAACGGGCGGAGGCTGGTCTGCGCCGCGGTTTCACGCGCGCGTATCACACCATCAAGGTCGATCCCGCTAAATTTCTATTACAGATTCGCACGGCTTATGGTTTGCCAGTGAGCAGTTTTCAAGGGCTCTACACGGTTGAGGTAGAAGTCCTGGACGACATGGCTGACAGAATCATTGCCGGTGGGATGAAGGTTGCGGCCATCGAAGGTGCAGGACTTGGTCTTGGGGGGATCGTGACCATGGTGCCTGATCTCAGCATACTGGCGGGGATTACGCTGCGGATGATCCAGAAGCTCAGCCTGATATATGGGTTCGAATACAGCACCGACGACGAGATGGCAGAATTGTGGATTGCGGCGGCCAGCGCCGCCGGAGTTGATATCAGCAGGGAACTCCTGGAGAAGGAAGTGGTGAATCGCTTTGTGCCCAAGGTTATTCAACGCATCGCGGCACAAGCCAGTACCGAGGCCGTGGAAAAATGGTCGGGACGGCTGATTCCATTTGTCAGTTCGGTGATTGGCGCCGGATTGAATTATTACTTTGTGCGGACCTGGGGCGAGCGGGCGAGAAAACATTTTCGAGAGAGGCATTTGCAGGTGCGGGCGAGGATGATTGCAGCGCAACAGCAATCGCTACCGTCTTAAGCTTTAACGCAACCAATCTTCCAGTTCGATTCGTTGGTCGGTCTTTTCGTCGCGGTATTTCACGATTACTGGCGTATACAGCGAAAGATTCCATCCGGCGGGAGCGTTCTTGCTCACCGCCCGCGATCCTGGCACGACCACGGCATTTTCCGGAACTTCCAGAGGCGAGTCGTCGGTTGATTTGTACACTTCGCCGCGAACCAGGTCGTACAGGGGAGTGGAGCGAGTGAGAATCGTGCCTGCTCCGAGTACCGCCCGCGCCCGCACCACCGTGCCTTCATAAACACCGCAGTTCCCGCCGATCAGGACGTCGTCTTCCACAATGACAGGAGCGGCGTTGACCGGCTCGAGAACTCCACCGATCTGTGCGGCAGCGCTGAGATGAACCCGTTTGCCGATCTGCGCGCAGGATCCGACCAGCGCATGCGAATCTACGAGCGTACCTTCGTCAATGTAAGCGCCAACGTTGATGAACATCGGCGGCATGCAGATCACGCCGGGCGCAATGTAGGCGCCGACGCGGATGGAGGATCCCCCAGGGACGATGCGCACGCGATCAGTGACGCTAAAGCGGCGGGCAGGGAAGGTGTCTTTGTCGACAAATGAAAGGGTCGAGCCGCCATCCATTTGGCTGAGTTCGCCGAGGCGGAAACCGAGCAGAATGCCCAGCTTTACCCAGACGTTGACCATCCACTTCCCGTTAATCTTTTCGGCCGCGCGGATTTTACCTTGGGTCAGTTGCTCACGAAAATCGAGGAAAGTCTTGCGCGCTTCAGGATTGCTCTCGACCTCGCCGAGTGAGGAGAGACGCTCGATGGCTAATTTAAGGGAGGACATGGAAGCAGAAGTATAAGCGAAATCTTCACCACAGAGCGCACAGAGGATCACAGGAATGCAACTACGACTTCAGACGCACTTGCACTCGCTGCGGATTAGCACGTTGGCCATGCCGTGAGACGTGTTGCGGGCTTCGGAAAGCGAAGCGTAGGGGCCGTGCCAGCGGGAGTGGTTGGCGTCATGGCCCGCAGGGCGGCCTTTTCCGTGATTGCACTGGCCGCAGGTCGAGCGGTGCAGGACGACCTTGTGTGGGCCTGCCAGCCAGTTCTCGTAGATGAAGAAATTTGCTGCTTCTTGCTTGGTGGCCACGGGTGGATTGATGAGACCGGCTTCTGCGGCGATTTTCTGCAGTTTGGAGCGGGTGTCGCGGCGCATGGGCAACAGCGGCAGGCGATAGATTTCTTCAATTTTTCCCATCATCGCCAAAACCGCTTTCACCGGCAGCGGGCTCGATTCGATGAAGTTGGCCTGCATCAAGGGCATGAATTTGCGGTGAATGCTGCGGGCGGTGGCCCAATCGTTGTTCAGCGCGGCGCGCGTCAGTTCGGACATTTCGCGGGGGATTTCGTTGGAAGCAACAGAAACAATTCCAACTCCGCCTAAAGCAATCACGGGGAGTGTGATGGAATCGTCGCCGGAGAAAACCAGGAAGCTCTCGGGCACCACGTTGCAGACTTCGGCGATCTGGCTCATGTTGCCGCTGGCTTCCTTGACCCCGACAATATTGGGTACTTCCGCCAGCCGCGCCAGGGTTGCGGGCTCGATGTTGGCTCCGGTGCGGCCGGGAACGTTGTATAGGATGATGGGCTTGTCCACGGCATCGGCAATAGCGTGAAAGTGGCGATACTGGCCCTCTTGCGTGGGCTTGTTGTAATACGGCGACGCGGTCAGGATGAAGTTGACGCCGGGACGAGCAGAGACTTCTTTGGCTTTGGCGACGGCGTCCTGGGTCGAGTTCGAAGTGGCTCCGGCCATGATGGGCACGCGGCCAGCAACGACTTCGATGGTGATGTCAATGACCTTGAGCCACTCGTCGTGCGAGAGCGTGGGAGTTTCTCCGGTGGTGCCGCAAGGAACCAGGAAATCAATTCCAGATTCGACTTGCCAGACCACCAGGTTGCGCAGGGCGGGCTCGTCGATGGAGCCATCCTGACGAAATGGAGTTACAAGTGCGGTGCCGCATCCACGAAGTTGCATAGGATAAAGATAACGCGAAAGGACTTGGACGGATAGTGGGGGCTTACAGTTCCCGCCAGACGTCTTTGAACTCGAAGAAGCCTTGCTTACCGGCGAGCCATTCGGTGGCGCGGACGGCGCCTTCGGCGAATCCGCGGCGGGACTTGGCATCGTGGCAGAGATAAATTCTGTCGGCAGGGGAGTCGAGGACTAGTTCGTGCATGCCCACGACGTCGCCTTCACGGAAGGAGGTGATTTCCAGTTCCGTTCCTGAGGCGGTCTGGATGATCTTCTGCATGGTGGCAGCGGTACCGGATGGAGCGTCTTTTTTCTGGGCATGATGGCGCTCGAAGATTTGCCCGGAGTACTGGTGTTGAAGGGCAGCGGCGGCGGTGCGTGCGACGTCAAAGAACAGATTCACGCCGATGGAGAAGTTCGCCGCGTAGAGAAAACCGGTTCGGTTCTCTTCTACCATTCGGCGGATTCTAGGGACATCGTTGTACCAGCCAGTGGTGCCGACGACCAGATTCTTCCGATTGCGCACGCAAGCTTCGATGTGGGCAAGCACGGCGTGTGGGGTGGTGAAGTCGATGACGATATCTTGTGGGGCAAGACGCGCCGCGGTTAGGGCAGAGGCGTTCGGATTGTCAGCTGAACAGAGTACCGTGACTGCATGGCCGCTCTCGCGAGCAACTTCCGCTACCAGGGAGCCGGTCTTGCCTCGGCCTAGGATTAGGAGGTTCATAGACTGAAAACCTTTTACCACGGGGGACACAGATTTTCACAGAGGAGTTATTCGGAGTTCTACGAACATAAAGCTGCTCAACGCAGAGGGCGCGGAGAACAGCCACTGAGATCGCAGAGAACACCAAACTCGTTCATGCAAAGACCTCTGGGTCCAGATCTGAAAAAAATGCTTTGTGCAAGCGCTGAATCACTCCGGGTACGTCGTCTTCTTCAATCACGAAGGTTAGATTGATCTCTGACGCGCCCTGAGAAATCATGCGAATCTTGGTGTCGGAAAGCTCGCCGAATACGCGGGCGGCGATCCCGGGAGTTTCGCGCAGGTTCTCGCCCACCAGACAGACGATGGCTTTACGGCCTTCGTACTTCACATCGGCCAGCTTGGCCAGATCGGCAGCCAGAGCGGGAATCGATTCGTTCGAGTCCACGGTCAGCGAGACGCTGACTTCCGAAGTGGAGACGACATCCACGGCAACGCGATGGCGATCGAAGGCTTCGAAGATCGACCGCAGAAAACCGTGCGCAAGCAACATGCGGGGAGCGGCAACGTCGATGATGGTGATGCGCTTCTTAGCGGCGATGGCCTTGAAGAAGTTGCGGCAGTGCGGTACGCGGGCCTCAATGCGCGTGCCTTCGCAGTCCGGGTTGCGAGAGTTCAACACGTAAACCGGAATATTTTTCTGAATCGCAGGTAACACGGTTGCCGGGTGCAGCACTTTAGCTCCGAAGTATGCCAACTCAGCGGCTTCATCGAAACTAATGAGCTTGATCCGCCTGGCGTCGGGACAGATATTGGGATCGGTGGTCAGCATGCCGTCCACGTCTGTCCAGATTTCGATGCGCGCGGCGTCGAGGCCGGCACCGATGATGGCGGCGGAATAGTCGGAGCCGCCGCGCCCGATGGTGGTGGTAACTCCTGCCTTGGTGGCGCCGATGAATCCACCCATGACGGGTACTTTGCCGGTGGCGACCAGAGGTTTGACTTTAGCTTGCAGGCGTTCGTTGATTTCTTCAAATTGCGGGACGGCTCGCATGTGAGCGTTATCGGTGACGATACATTCGCGAGAATCGACTAGCGCCGCGTCCAAGCCTTTGGCTGAGAAAGCGGCGGCGATGATCTTGCTGGATAGAATCTCGCCGTACGCTGCGACATGATCGGTAGTACGTGGGGTCAGTTCGCCGACCGCCGCGATTCCTCGCAGGAGTTCGTCCAAAGCTTCAAAGTTCGCTTCTAATTCGCTGTGGAAGTGAGTGAAAACACCTGTGCCAAGCAGTTCTCCGGCAGTCATGTAGTGACGCTCACGAAGGCCGCGGGAGAGTTCGATTGCAGTCTTGCGATCCCCTGTGCCGGCGGCGCGGGCCATCGTGAGCAACTGGTCGGTGACCTTGGCCATGGCGCTGACGACGACAACGGGTTTTTCGGCTAGCCGTCCTTTGACGATAGTGGCAGCGCGGGCGATGGCGTTGGCGTCCTGCACTGAAGTGCCGCCAAATTTCATGACGATCATGAAGAAGACCTTCGCCGCTGATGGACGCGGATCAACGCGGATCTAAGAACTTTGTTGAGAAGAGGCTTCAATCGAGGTAGCCCCGGACTTTCAGCAGTTCGGCATTCAGAATCGCAGCGCCAGCGGCGCCGCGAATGGTGTTGTGGGAGAGTACGGTGAACTTCCAATCGAGCACGCTGCACAGGCGCAGACGGCCTACGCTGGCGGTCATACCATTGCCCGCGTCCACATCGAGCCGTGGCTGCGGCCGGTCTACATTTTCAAGATAGCGAACCGGCTGCGGGGGAGCGCTGGGCAGCTTCAGTTCCTGCGGATCGCTGCGAAAGTCGTTCCAAGCCTGGATGATCTCGGCTGTCGCCGGCTTCTTCTTCAGCTTGATCGAGACGGACTCAGTGTGGCCATCTTCCACCGCCACGCGATTGCAATGCGCGCTCATGGCGAAAGGCGCGGGAATGAACTTAGAGCCGTCGAGGCGTCCCAGGAGTTTGAGAGTTTCTTCCTCCATTTTTTCTTCTTCTTTGGGAATGTAGGGAACCACGTTGCCCAAAATATCGAGCGAGGGCACGCCGGGATATCCCGCGCCGCTCACGGCTTGCATGGTCACAGCAATGACGGACTCGATGCCGAATTGCTGCAACGGAGCCAGCGCCATCACCAGACCGATGGCGGAACAGTTGGGATTGGTGACCACAAAGCCATTCGATTTGCGGTGCCAGGCTTGACACTCAATCATTTTGATGTGGCCGGGATTGACCTCGGGGATTACCAGCGGCACATCACTCTTCATGCGCAGGGCGCTGGAGTTGGTTACCACGGCATGGCCAGCTTCGGCGAAGCGAGGTTCCATCTCAGCGGCAATGCTGGCGTCCAGCGCGGCAAAAATAACCCGGGGAGCCCCTTCAGGTTTGGCCGGAGAAACAGTCATTTCGGCGACAGTGGCGGGTAGCGGCGTTTTCATCCGCCAGCGCGCGGCTTCTTGGTATGGACGGCCTTCAGAGCGGTCGGATGCGGCCAACCAGGACACTTCAAACCACGGATGGTTTTCCAACAATTGAACAAAGCGCTGCCCAACGACACCGGTTGCGCCCAGGATCCCTACAGGAATTCGCGTCGGCATGATTGCATTGAATTTTATAACAGCCGCGAGACGGCTGCGAATGGAGGGTTTGGACACAAATTCATGATTTCCGGGCAACCTGCCGATAAGGAATCTGAGGAGTAACCATGCCTGAACTACGTCAGAACTACTTCACCAAGGAATGGGTCATCATTGCCACTGAGCGGGCCAAACGTCCGGAAGAGATGGTCAAGCATCGCCCCGCCCCCATCATTTCTACGCGTGTGGAGAATTGTGTTTTTTGCACGGGGAATGAAGGCAAGACTCCGCCGGAGGTCATGCGGGTCCCGGCTAACGGAAACGACCCCTGGCAAGTGCGCGTAGTGCCTAACAAGTTTGCCGCGCTGTCGCCGGAGGCGCAGCCTATCCGTACCATCCATAGATCACGGCGCACCATGGGGGGATTCGGCGTACACGATGTGATCATTGATACGCCCGACCATTCGCACAGCATGGCGCTGATGCCGGAGGCGCACCTTGCCAATGTGCTGCGCGTTTACAAGTCGCGCTACGACACCTTGAGCCTGGACCCGCGGATTGCCCATATCACTATCTTCAAGAACCACGGGGCCGATGCTGGAGCCAGCCTGGAGCATCCACATTCGCAGTTGATTGCGACCCCGGTGATTTCGCACCAGGTGCGGGAGCGATTTCAGCAGGCATTGAACCACTATGACGAATATGGCGAGTGCATGTTCTGCCAGTCGTTGGAAGAAGAGATGGCAGAGCAGAGCCGCATCGTCTTGGCTACCGACCACTTCGTGGCTTTGGAGTTATTTGCCTCACCCACACCGTTCTGCACACCCATTTATCCCCGGCGGCATATGGCTAGCTTTGGTGACATCAGTGCGGTTGAGATCGCTGACTTGGCAAGGGTGCTGAAGACGGTGCTAGCGAAGCTGTATCACGGTCTGGAGAATCCTGACTTCAACTTCACCATTCGAAGCGCCCCGGCGGAGTATGTAGGCGTGAAGCACTTTCACTGGTATTTGAGCATCATTCCGCGGATGACCCGCACGGCGGGATTCGAGTTGGGCTCAGGGATGTTCATCAATACCGTGGTGCCGGAGGCGGCCGCGGAATTTCTGCGCAATGTGAAAGTAGAGTTGGGCGTAGGTGCAGGCAGGTAACAGCCTTACTCGCGAGGAGAGATCTCGGCGCCGAAGGCATACTCGTTCAACGGGCCAAAGCGCCTCTTTTCCGCGTACATTCGCCAACGTCGCCAGACAATACGCAGGCTGGCCATGACGGGAATGGAAAGATAAACGCCCAGCACTCCTGCAATCTCGCCACCGGCCAGGACGCCAAAAATAGCGGCTAGCGGATGCAGTTCCATGCTTTTGCCCATGATGCGCGGTGAAACCACATAATCCTGAACTACCCGCCAGACCGCGAGGAAAACCAGCAGCATCACCCAGTGGTGATAGCTCATCAAAAGTGCCACGCCGAGGATGACCACAGCTGCCACCAACGGTCCGACTACGGGAATGAATTCCATGATGCCGCCGGCTGTGCCCAGCACCAGCGCGTAAGGAACCTGCATGATGGCCATGACCGCGCTGTAGACAACAAGTGAAAAAGCCGCCAACGTCAGTTGGGCGCGGATGAAATGGGCCAGCATGCGGTTCAGGTCCTCACGCACACCTTCCCAAAACTCGCGTTGCGGACGGGTCTGCACGAATGCCAGTCCGACTTCACCAAAAGCGCGACCATCCTTGAGCAAGAAAATCGCCAGGATGGGCACCACGATGAGCAGCCATGATTCTTGAGCGGCGGCGGCCACGCGGACCCCAATTCGCTGCGCGATGGCGAGAAGATCATCCCGATGCCGGGTGAGGAAAGCCTGGGCCTGACGAATGGTGTTCGCGCTCCAGCCCCGTTCCTGGCCAATGGTCACAGCGATGTTTCCGGAACTGACCTGGTCAAGGAGTTGGGGCATGGCGTCACCCAGACGTTGCGCCTGGTGGCCGATGCGCGGACCAACGAAGAAGAAAAAGGTGATCACCAGCAGCAGAAGCACGAAATAGATGATGCCCACCGCAACTCCGCGGTTATGGGTCCACTTTTCCACTCGCGATACAGCGGGGTCGACCAGGTAGGCGAAGAAAACGGCGAAAAGGAAGGCAATCAGCGTGCGGCGGGTGATATAGAGAAAGCCGAGCCCCAAGGCGAATAACAGCGCCGTGGTCAGAACCCGCGCCGCGCGTGCGTCAGTGAGGGCCACTTAGTCTCGCACCACTTCGGTAGTATTCCCCGAGTCCATAATCCGTTGTACCTTTAACTGATCATCCAGCCATAGGCTCCAATCGCCGGATTCGCTGCTCAGATCCAGGCGGATGAGTTCGTGTTCAACCCCGTGCAGAGAAATCTTTTCTCTGCCGGCGAACTGGATGTTGACCAGAGCGGAAGCGCGGGCGTGGGCATTGAGTGTCCCCAGTTGCGCCTTCACTTTTAGCGGGCAACTGAGGACGCCTTTTTCCTGCTTGCAACTGGTCTGAAGGTATTTCCAGGCGAGAACCTCGCGTTGAATGAAGAAGTAGTCGTCCAAAACGCTGGTGGAGGTCGGCAGCAGAAAAGGCTGCTCGTGCGGTTTGGCCGTCGGGCTGTCCGTGGAGCGTTCGGTGAGGAAGTCCTGATTGGGGAGGACCGTGGCCTGGGACTGGCCGGGGCTAATCTCCTTCCACTCATAACTCTTCAGCTCGCCACCTGCGGTCAGTTGCAGTTCTGAGGACTGTTCCGCCTGATCGGGGCCTGCCTCGGTCTTGAACCGCGAGGTGATGGAGCTTCCGGTGCTGCTTTGGCGGATGGAAAAGGTCTCGGTGGCCACTCGTTTCCCATTCATGAAGACCCCGAAGGAACCGGAGTCCACCATTTGGCTGGGTAAGTCTTTCCCAGGAGTGGCCCAGGCGCTCGCGGCCAACAGGGTGAACAAGAGTCCGCCGGTGAGCCATCGGCCGCATTTCGATGTTTTCATGCCAAACCGATACTGCATGCTACCTCCACTGCAACCCCTTCGACATCCTTGCCGGTCGTGTCAATGCGGCACGAAGCCATCAGATAAGAAGACCGGCGTTGCTCATAAAGTTCGCGAAACTGTTTCGCATTCTGCAACAGCGGACGCTCCCGTTGTTCTTGCTGGCAACGGTGAAAAAGGTCTTCCGCCAGACCATCCAGAAAAATCACTTGTATGCCTGCACTCTTGAGCAACATTGCGTTTTCAGGCTGCGAGAATGCTCCACCGCCTAACGCTACCACGCGTGGCCCAGTATCCAACTCACTCAACAGCACACGGAGGGACGTATTCTCCAAGCGACGAAACTCCCCCTCGCCTAAATCACGGAAAATCTCCGGAATCGAACGCCCTGCTCGGGCCTGGATGCGATCATCCAAATCCTCGAAACTCCATCCCAACCGGCGAGCCAGGCTGCGGCCCACGCTGGTCTTGCCGGCGCCCATAAAACCCACTAAACACACTGCCTTGTGGCTACCGGCTTGGGGCATGGATACACTATCCCGCGAATTGCGTGTCCAGGGTGCCAAATCCTAAGGATGGCGAACCCGATCAGACCGCAGTTGCAAGGAGCATTTTTTTAGCTGTTAGCGTTTCTTGAGGTGAATTTTACCACTGAAGGAAAGCAACTTAACGGTAGATGCGGCCTTTCCCATGGTACCTGCGAAGGCACTCCCTGCGCGGGAGACGAAAGAGGAATGCGGGGGTTGCAAGGGGAAATCGTTCTCGACTTTGCCCTGAGCAGAGCTGGCGACTACGTCGATTGAGGCATAGGACGGGGCTATAGCCTCGATGTCTCCGGTGTGGGTCATCAGCGAGTATTCTCCTCCGCCCCCGAAGTCACCATCGTAATGGATCCAGCCGCTGGTTGAGTTTACGGAAACCAAGGGCCCATTTACGGAGTTCAACGCCACATCGCCGCTTACGGAGGTGATTTCGACATGCCCGTCACTTACGTTGGTCAGGGTTACGGGGCCGTTGAGGGTTTTCACATGAACGTGGCCCTCGCTGACATCGCGCACGTCCACGGTCGCGGTATTGCCTTCCAGGACGATATCCCCATGAAGCTTCTCGGCGCGCAGGGGGCCGCTGGTAGAGCGCAGAGTCACGCTGGCATCGGCCGGCACCAGCACTTCGTAGTCAACCCGTCCGGTAGTTGTGTCTGCTCCCGGCAGCAAATGGGAGACGACGGAAACGTGATTGCCGCCCTGGTTCTGGTCAACTTCCACCTTGTCCGAATACAGAGTGGCATTTACTTGTACGTGGTTTCCGATGGCAGGCTTGACTGAGATGAGACCGTAAGGGTTGACGATGGAAATGCTGGAATGGCGGCGCACCTTGAAGTGGTATTGCTGGTGAACCTCGCCGGCCAAAGCAGCTGTGACCATGAACAGTATGACAAGCGATCCTGTCGAACCACGACTTCTACGCATACCTGACATCTCCCCGATCCCGGGCACGCGCTGGCGTGCCGGCCCCTGTGCACGTAATTATGGCAAAGATCGCGCCATGCCGATCTCGTAAACCATCGCTCTCTGTTCGTAAGCGTTGGTAAGGTACTGCTGAGCAATCTCATCGTTAGGGTTATCGTGCGCCGACAACTCCGCATCGCGGATGTAAGCATCCACCGCCTGCAGATTGCTGGCGTAACCAGCTCGAAGGTCGGGCGCATGCGCGGCTACCATGCTGAGCAACTGGTCTTCATCGCCGCCGACATCGCGGCCAGTTTGGTCCGCCGCCGGAAGAGTGATGGCTGAAACGTTCCTGGCCACAGGCCCCGATGCACCGGTTCGGTATTGACGCAGAGCAAAGCCGGAAATCAGCAGCAGTATAGCTACCGCCGGTACCAGCCATCGCAACCGCCAGTCCGTCCATTGCGGAGCGGGACGATCCAATAAGGGCTCACGAATCAGACCCTCTTGCCGCAAGGCGATTTCAATCGCATTCCAAACTCGTGGACTGGGATCTTCGCTGGCTTGTAGAAGCCGTGCCTGTTGAGAGATGGCGTCCAAATCGGAAACCAAATCCCAGCAGCGGGAGCACATTCGCAAATGCTCTTCCGCTTCGTAACTACGGCCGCCCTCAAGCTCCGGCAAGACCCGTTGAAATTCCTGACAGGTCATAACTACCTCTCTCCCGATACCGCATTTGTTGGACCCCTCACGGCTTGGTGGCTTTTTCAGCTCTGCTCGTTTTGAGGAGGTCCCGTAACTTCATTCGTGCTTTGTGCAACTGCGACTTGCTGTTGCCGATGGAACATCCCACCAGACTGGCGATCTCGTTATGTTCGTAACCCTCGACGTCGTGCAACAGAAAAACTTTTCGATAGCCCGGAGGCAAGTCCGAGACCGCACGCTGCAATTGCAGACGGTCAACTGCACCGGACAATCTTACATCGTCGCCGCCCGGTTCTCTACGCGGAGATTCCTCTTCAGTTTCAAGAGTATCTTCCAGCGGAACCACCGCCAGGCCCTTCTTGCGTAGCTGCATGAGCACGACGTTTACCGCCATGCGATGCAGCCAGGTGGAAAAGGCCGACTCGCCACGAAAGGTCCCAATCTTACGGAACAACTGCAGGAAGGCTTCCTGGGTGAGGTCTTCGGCAGCCGCGGTGTTGGCGGTCATACGCAGGCAAAGCGAATAGACACGCCGCTTATGCAGGTGATACAGCGTCTCAAACGCTTCCGCATCGCCCTGCTTCGCCCGCTCAATGGCCGCGGCTTCAGAAAGCTTGCCGCCCTGTAGTTTTTTCGCGTCCGTCAAGTTGCCTGTTCCGGCCGCACCCAGTGTGATGCGGCGTAAATAGCTTTTCGTTGTACCGCTTGCGGGTCGGGCAGCCGACCCCAAAGTAACCCCGGTAGCATCGAACGGGTTACCAAATCCAGCCAATTATTTGGACACCACTCAACCCGCCAACCCCCAAAAAACGACGCGATCACCCAGATCGCGAGACATTTTCCTAATAGATTCAACGGTTAGCAGCAAGGACGCAGAAAGCATCATGCCGCTCCCCGCCGCCTCCCTTAGGTCTTGGCTGAGGCCGTGGTAATAGTCTCTAACCCGTGGCCGTGAGGACCGTTCTCCCTTTGACGCAGCAGGAACGCAAAGAACACACCCAGGAAGCCCAAGACGGAAAATATCCACATCCCCAGGCGGTACCCGGCCGGGTTCGCGGCGCTGGCGTTGCTGTAATCGTTAGACCAGCCGATCAGCAGGTTGAACCCAAAGAGACCGATATTCTGGATCATGGTCATCAACCCGTAAGCGGTACCCAGCTTGGCTTGATCCACGATGTAAGCCACCGAAGGCCACATCACGGCCGGAATCAGGGAGAACGCCACCCCCATCATCGCCATCGGCACATACAGATTCACCTGGGTGTAGGCCATCATCAGGTAAACGGGGATCAGCAGCATGGAACCGAACATCATCAGCACGGCCCGTTTGCCGATGCGGTCGACCATCAGACCAAAGAGTGGAGTCGCAAACATGGCAAACAGGGTCAACATGCTGGATAGAAACCCTCCGGTCTCTCTTGAAGTTCCGTGGGCTTCCATGAAGAACTTCACCGCGAAGGTCTGAAAAGGGAAGATGGCGGAATAGAACGTAATGCAGAGGGCGACGATATACCAGTAGCTCACGCCAAATTTGAACAGGTCGGCAAATACAACCTTGTCAGTCGAGGCCGCACCCAATTGATAATTCTTCTCGGCGTAGACTTCCATGATCCAGTAAACGACGGCGCCAACCACGCACAGGGTCGAGAAAGCCAGCATGATCAGGAACGGCCAGCGCCAATTAGCATATGCAGATCGAGCCCAGGTGGGAGAGTTCAGGGCGGTGAACGAACCCAGGCGGGCGATGGTCAGATTGATGCCAAACGCGAAGCTCAGTTCTTTCCCTTTGAACCATCGGGCAAGCGCGGCGGTAACGGCCACGATCAGGGATTCAGCGCCCATGCCAAAGATCAAGCGTCCAGTGGCCATGAGCCAGAGGTGTCCGGCCATCGCGGTGATGGCTGGGCCGATGAGGCAGAGCACGCCAAAGATCATCAGCGATTTTCGCAAGCCAATGCGATCAATAATGAAGCCGCCGATCACCACTGTGAAGATGTTGGGAAAGCTGTAAATGGCTTGCAGTAGCCCGATGTTCGAATCGGAGAAACCGAGTTGTTGCTTGAGCACGTCGGCCAGGGGGCTGAGCGCGTCATAAACGTAGTAGTTGCCGAACATGGCGATGCTCACGATGATGAGCACCATCCAGCGATAAACTCTTGACGGCTCGGGGCGGACAGTTTCTGACATCAAAGCTCCTTAAAATACGGGGTGTTCTAGTGTCACTTGAAGCGAAGCCAAGAAGATAGCAGAAGAGGCGAGCGCTTGCCATTTCTGAGGTTGGCCGGGACTTTCTTCGCGTTCTTTTGCGATGGCTTTGCGTGCTTTCCGGTTTAAGAGCTTTTGACCGCAAAGTACGCAAAGGATTCGCGAAGATTGCAAAGAAAATCTGCAGCGGTGAGCAGGACACGGCGTCGGCCCAGTGTGATAAAGTAATGTGCTCGTGGGGCCACCGCGCGCGGTTAGTGATACGCAAGGAGTCACCTATGGCATCAATCTACGATCTGATAAAAGAACGCCGCATTTATTCGATTGAGGCCGAGAAGTCGGTGCTGGAAGCGGCCCGTTTCATGATGGAGCACAACATTGGAGCCTTGCCGGTAATGCGCAACGGAGAGCTGTCGGGAATCGTTTCCGAGCGTGACATCATGAACCGTGTAGTGGCTGTGGGGCGCATGCCGGGGACCACGCTGGTGTCCGAGATCATGACTGCCAATCCCAAGTCGATCAGTATGGATGAGACCGTGGAGAACGGCTTGTTCCTGATGCGCGAGTTCGGCTTCCGCCACTTGCCGATCGTCGATGGCAAGCAGTTGAAGGGTCTGGTCTCGCTGCGCGATTTGCTGCTGCGCTACGTGGCGCAGAAAGAGGCTGAGAGTAGAAAAGCAAGCTAGTCCGCTATAGTCGGAGCACAAAGAGCGCTCACCCGGCTGATGCGGTAGTCACTCCGCTCCTCGCAACAATCCCTCGCGACCGGAGCTGTAAACATATTGCACCCTATTTTCGTGGGGGAGTTGCTGAGACCTAATTATTATTGATTTTGGCCGTGGTAGCTCCTTCAATTTCGAATACCACCCCGCAATTACACGATGCGTTTCCGCCAAGCTCAGTGGTTCCATAAAGAGAGATTTCCCGATGAATCCATCGCCAGCCTCGAATGCGGTCCGGAAACGTGCTCCACGCCGCCCCTCAGACTGTAAGTAGTGGCAGGCCGCTTGAGGTCTGTTGGAAGATAGTTCCACCGTAATCGCCGCTGCTTGGGTAGGCGTTGGCCGTGGCACCGTAGAAAGCGCCCGCCGATGGATCAAACAGCTGGCTCCCAAAAGGAAGGCTTCCGGCTGCGCCATCATCGAACCTCTGGAGAACGGTCTCACCTTCTTGTAAAAAAGTGCATTTGCGTTTGTCTGGCTGCTTGCGTTGGCAGCAAAGATCGCCAAACAGCCGGAAGTTCCGAAGCACTACAGCGGAGGTTGGCCGACGGTACTGGCCTGGATGCAGGCCTACATCGAGATGGGGGAACTGTGGAAACGCGGGGACCGGGAGCGTAAGTGTCGGATTCGTGACCTTCTGCTTGTCCTCCCGTCTAAGGAGACATGCCGATGCTTAGCAGCGACGTGGCGTGCACTCACCGCCGTGGGATTTTCATCGCGGTCTTGCTGGCGCTGATCATTCCTATGCCTTCGCAGCTTTATGCTGCGGACGCGGTGTCTCCCTTTCACACCACTACGCGGTGGGATTTGCAACCTTCGCTCAAGTTCGATGCTATTTGTGCTTTGAACATGTTGAGTGGCGATCCCTATTATCTTGAGTATTACCAGGCTGACTACTATCGCCTCTCAAAACAGTTTCGTCCTGCGGAACTTGCCGCGTTTGCCAATCTGAAACGACGGATCAAAGACCAAAACGGCGGAATCATTTCTGCTTCGCTTGCGCTTTATTTCTCCGCCTCAGAGGCTGAGTCGCTCGACGATCTGATTCGCACCGTGCAAGACAGCAGTGCCATGCGCCGGAACTTACAGGCGACCTCCTACTACAGCGAGGATGGGTGGAAACTGTACGAAGCCAACCGTCCTGACCTGGAAGCGGCGTTTCGTGCCCTCAAGCGCATTCACTTCGATGAAGATTGGGAAAAAAACGTCAGGCCGAAGATTGAGGGGTCTCGTGCCGCCATCGCCGCGAAACTGCCGGACTATAACGTAATTCCCGCGGTTGAGGCGGTGCTGGGTAGCCCGCGCCCCACGAACAAGATCACGGTTTATCTGCTTTATTATTCGCAACCGCACGGCATCAAGATAACCGGTACGCGTTTTCTTACGCACTACTCGTATCCCTTTCGGATTGTTCTGCGCAATGCCATTCACGAAATGATGCATCCGCCGTACGATCTGGCGCATGATGCCGAGCTGCGCTCTGGCCTGGAGTCATTGAAATCCGACGCCTTTTTGATGAACAAGGTCGAGCATCACGACACTTCCTTTGGCTACAACACGCTTGCGGGTCTCGAGGAAGAAGACTGCGTGCAGGCTCTGGAGCAGATTATCGCCGAGAAGTATGGCATGGGCGGCGACCCACGCAGATACTGGCGTGAGCAGGACGGCGGCATTCATGTGCTGGCGGTGGCGCTTTATAGTCTTATGAAAGAGCAGAAGTTTGACGGTTCCCAGGAATCGTTCCCTGCTTTCCTGAAGCGGCAGATCCGCACTGGGACGTTGGCTCACGGGCAGATCGAGAAGTTGAACCAGGAGTTCTTTGGCGGCTGAAGCTTCCCGCTGCGCTATACTGGCCCTAGTATGTCGGCGGAGCCCCAGAAGACGTTTTACCTCGAAACCTTTGGCTGCCAGATGAATGCCCATGACTCGGAAAAGGTCATTGGGACGCTGGTTTCGGAAGGCTACCTGCAGGTTCCGACAGTTGAAGAGGCTGGGCTGGTTCTCTACAACACGTGCTCGATCCGCGACAAAGCTGAGCAGAAAGTTTTCAACCGCCTGAACGACTACAAGAAGCTGCAGAAGCAAGGCAAGAAGTTTGGTGTTCTGGGCTGCGTGGCGCAGCAGGAAGGCGAGAAGATTTTCGAGCGCGCGCCGTATGTGTCGCTCGTGTGCGGATCGGCGTCGTACCGCAAACTGCCTGAGATGCTGATCCAGATTGAGGCAGGGAAGCGAGCGACCGGGCTTGACGACCGCGAAACCGACGAATGCTTCGAGACTGAATTCACTGCCCGCACCAACCCACATCGTGGCTACATCACCATCATCGAAGGTTGTGACAAGTTCTGCGCTTACTGCGTAGTGCCGTTCACTCGCGGCAAAGAACGCAGCCGGGGTTCAGATTCCGTCCTCGCCGAGGCGCGCCAGATGGCCGATCTTGGCTATACGGAAATTCAGTTGCTGGGCCAGAACGTAAATTCGTACAAGGATCCGGCAGGGAAGAAGACATTCGCAGAATTACTGGGTGCGGTGGGAGAAACTGCGGGTATCCGGCGAGTGCGCTTTACTACTTCTCATCCGCGCGATTTCGGCCGCGACATCATTGAAGCGATCGACGCCGTCCCTACGCTCTGCGACCATGTGCATCTGCCAGTACAGAGTGGATCGAACAGCGTGTTGGACGCCATGCAGCGGCTTTACAGCCTCGAACAATATCTCGAGCGGGTCACGTGGATGAAGGCAGCGAGACGTGAGATCAGCATCACCAGCGACATGATTGTCGGGTTTCCGGGAGAGACTGAGGCGGATTTTGAGGCCACGCTTGCGCTGCTGGACGAGGTCGGATACGACAGCGTTTTCGGGTTTAAGTATTCGCCACGGCCGAATACACCGTCGCTGAAGCTGGATGATGCCATTCCCGATGAAGAGAAGGTTCGTCGCCTCGCTGTGCTGAACGAAAAGCAGCGGGAAATTCAGAAGAAGGGGAATCAGCGGCACCTTGGCAAGAAGATTGAAGTGATGGTTGAAGGGAAGAACTCGGCACGCGGGCAGTGGGTCGGCCGGACGTCGCAGAATAAGGTGTTCAATTTTACCGCCCCGGACGGCGTGGCGCCCACGATTGGGAGCTATACTTCCGCGCTTACTACCGTGTGTCTTCCCAACAGCTTGGTCGGTGAAATGGTGGTATAAGAAGTTTGGCAGGAGATGACGATGGAAGTTGAAATGAAAATCCGCGGGCTTTTGATGGATCCAGTCACGAACATGCCGATCGTGATCCTGAAGGACTCTGTCAGTGATGCGGTGCTGCCGATCTGGGTGGGGATTTACGAGGCCAATGCCATCGCGCTGGAGATTGAAAAAGTCAGCACTCCTCGGCCGATGACCCATGATCTGATCAAGAATGTGCTGACCGGCCTGGAGACGCATGTACACAAGGTTGTGGTAACCGAACTTAAGGAAGACACGTTTTTCGCGGTTATCTGGCTGGAGCGCAACGGGCACGTCATCAGCATTGATTCGCGGCCCTCGGATGCGCTGGCACTGGCATTGCGGGTCGATTGTCCGATCTTCGTGGATGATGAAGTTTTGAAGAACTCCAAACAGGCGACGACGGCGTCGGACCGCGTGACCAGCGAAGAATTACGCAAGTGGCTGGAAGGCCTGAACGACGAAGATTTGGGACGATACAAGATGTAGGAATTGAGCGATTGAATCATTGAGCGAATTGACTCAATGAATCAAAGACATAATGGTTCAATCCCTTCATGCCTGATCCCGCCCACCAACTTCAGCAAATCTACCTGGCAGGATTTGAACTCAAGACCTTCGAACGCTTTCCCAAATGTGTGGGCGTGGTGCGCGACGACTGCATCGCGCTACTGGTTCCCGGACCGGACGGTTTGCAGATGCTGGGGACGCCGGGCTGGCAAATCGGGGAAGTGATGGGGGTTTTGACTGAAGTCGGTGGACGACAGGTGTTTCAGGCCAAAGCCGAAATCATTGAAGCCACTCCCGAGCGACTTGAGAGGCTGAGAGGGTTCAGGGAAGACCTTCACAATCTGATCCGTTCGGCCAAGTAAGACAAGTGTCCTTCTCTTTCTGTGGAACCTCTCGCTGGGAATTCGCGTATCCTGATGCAACACTGCGGGGATTAATTCGTCCGCAATCGATCCGTCCGAAACGAGGAGGATATTTCCATGAACAAGAGAACTTGCAGGCTGGGGTTGCGCATTTTGCTGGGATCGGCTCTGTTTGCAGGCATTGCCTGGGGTCAGAATCAAGGACGCGAGTTTCACTGGAGCGGCAAACTGGCTGCGGACCAACTCGTCCAAGTCAAGAATGTAAACGGGATCATCGTTGCCGAGGGCAGCAGCGGAAATCAAGTTGAGGTCACTGCCGATAAGAGCGGCCCGGATGCAGACAACGTGAAGATCCAAGTGGCCACCAGTGGCGAGGGAATCGTCGTTTGCGCTATCTACCCCGGCTCCCCGGAGTCATGCTCGCCGACTTGGCACGCAAGCCATGTAAGAGGGGACGACACCAAGGTTCACTTCATGATCCGCATGCCGAAAAACCTGCGTTTTTCTGGAGAAAATATTAATGGCGATGTGAATGCCACGGGCATGGGACGCTTCGTGCGCGGGTATACGGTCAATGGGGCGGTGCAAATCTCGACCAGTGCCTGGGCTGAAGCGGAAACCGTAAATGGATCGATTAAGGTGAAAATGGGGAATGCCGACTGGAGCGGTTCTCTGGCGTTCAAGAGCGTCAACGGATCGGTGGACGTGGAGCTGCCCGACGACCTCAATGCCGACATCAAGTTCAAGTCACTGAACGGCCGTATCAATTCCGATTTTCCCATCACGATTGGGGGCGGCTTCGTAGGGCACACGGCCACAGGCCGGGTGGGCAACGGCGGACGGGAACTCTCGATCGAGACGGTGAACGGGAGCGTGGAACTGAAGAAGGCGAAGGGTGGAATCTGAGGAAAGTCAAGATTGACGGCTGAAATATGTGATGCTAATATGTATCACATGAAGAAAGCAAGCGTGCGGGATTTGCGGTATCACTTTGCAGTGATTGAAGAACATTTGCGGTCGGGGGAAGAGATACAGATCACAAAACGGCGCAGGGTCATCGCCCGGCTGCTGCCGGAACGGCCCGTAGCGCCCCAGTCACCGCCCGACTTCCCGAAGATGTTGCAGAAGATCTACGGTGATAAGGTCAACCGGGTTTCGGGGGCGGAGTTAGTAGCCGAGCAGCGGGGCCGCCATTGATGGTTTACGCGGACACCAGCTTCCTGGTTTCGCTTTACAGTCCCGACGTTCACTCGACCTTAGCATCCGCTACTATCGCCCGCCTCCACACCAGTGTCTTCCTAACCCCACTTGGTGAGCTCGAACTGCTAAACGCTCTGCAGTTAAGGGTATTTCGCAAGGAAGCAACGGCGTCACAAATCCGGTTAGCCGGAGCACAGCTTCAGGATCACATTGCCAGCGGTTTCTTCGCACAACAAGCGATGCCGCCAACCGTGTATGAGCGGGCTCGACAGATCGCCCGCGCGAGGACGGCTGCGTCGGGATTGCGTACTCTGGATATTCTTCACGTCGCCTCGGCCATTCTTTTAATAGGGGAGCGGTTTCTGACCTTTGACCAGCGACAAGAGAGATTAGCCAAGGCGGAGGGGCTGCGGCTGGGGTGAACTGCCATCTACCGGAGCATCTTTTAATGTTAATAGACATAGTATTAATACACATCTAATGTTACCAGTGATGCCATCATGTGAATATTGACATTATTGGTCGATTCATTCATTCATGAGGACGACTCTCAATCTCGATGATGAGGTATTCCAACTGGCGCGGAGTTATGCGGAGAGCCGCTCTCTGGCACTGGGCAAGGCGGTTTCTGAGTTGGTCCGTAAGGGTTTGTCAGCGCCGGTGCGTACTCGAGTCGTAACCGGAGTGCACGTGTTCGACTGGCCGGCCGGCGGTCCTCGCATCACTTCAGAACGGATCAAGGAATTGGAGTCCGAGCTGGAATGAGCGGCTCGCTGCTCGACGTAATTATTCTGGTGGCGCTCTTGTGGCCAGACCACAAATTCCACGAACTGGTCCAAGGGTGGCTTGGAAAGAAAGCCGTAAGTATCTCGCAGTTTACATAATACCTGTTATCGGACGTTGCATCCGACGTCTGCCGTCCCCCTATCTTTCTGCCGTTTGCTTTGTCGGCTCTCCCACCAGAACAATCCTAGGATGAAACAGCGTTCCGGCGACCCGTGTGGCGATGGCAATCAGTTCCCTTTGCCCGCTGAATACTTTCACCTGCTGCGCTTTGGAGAACTCCGGCAGGTTCACGGTGCGTCCGCTGCGGATATGGGCTGCCATCTCTTCGTTGGCGGTGACGGAAGGCAGGCGCGGCAGAAGCTTGCGGGGATGAACAAAAAGATCTTCGAGAGCGTCGGCCCGCTCGGGCGTCTCCAGTTCCTCGAGCGTGTGGGCGTCGGTCAGGTCAAATTCCGCTACCGCGGTGCGCCGCAGCGATTGCAGGTGAGCGCCGCATCCCCTTTGCTGACCCATGTCGTGGGCGACGGAGCGGAGATAGGTGCCGGAGGCCACTCGAGCATGGAAGCTGGCGCGGTCCCCATCGACATCTACAATCTCGAACTCTTTGATCTCGACTCGCACGGGTTTGAGGACGACTTCTTTCTGCTTCCGGGCCAGCTTGTACGCGGGGACGCCTTGAATCTTCTTGGCTGAGAAAGCAGGCGGCACCTGCTCGACAAATCCGCGAAAAGCGGCGGCGATCTGGCGGACCTCATCCAGCGTTGGCGCGACGTTCTGAGGAATGCCTACCGCTTCGCCGTCGGCGTCATAAGTATCGGTGGCAAAGCCGAAGCGGATTACGCCCTCGTAGGCCTTCTCAGACGCGGCATAGAACTGCGCGAGGCGGGTGAAGCTGCCGATCACCAGCGGCAACACGCCGGTGGCGGATGGGTCGAGCGTCCCGAGATGCCCCACCGAACGTTCGCGGAGGATGCGGCGCACGCGGTTGACCACGTCGTGCGAGGTCAGTCCGGCGGGCTTATCGATGATGAGAACGGCGTTCATAGAATCGAGTGATTGGCTGATTTGCAATGGGGTAATTTAGAATCCAAGCGGCGAGCGATCTTCAATTGCAAACTATCCACTCTTCTAATCTCTCATGATTCCCATCCGCGACGATACGCCCCGCTTCAGCACGCCTTACATCACCTACTTCATTATCGCCCTGAACGTGGTGGTGTTCCTGTTTGAATTGTCGGTGGGGGCGCAGAGTCACCGTGCGCTGAACGGCTTGATGTATCAGTTCGGCGTGGTTCCGCTGCACTTTGAAAGAGCGTTGGCCGGCACGTCGAACACTTCGCTGACTGCGCTTTCGCTGACCATCCTGACCTCGATGTTTCTGCATGCGTCCTGGCTGCACATCATTGGCAACATGTGGTTCCTGTGGATCTTTGGCGACAATATTGAGGATTATCTCGGCCACTTCTCCTACCTGATGTTTTATCTGGTCAGCGGATTCGCTGCCATGGCGACACACATTCTTCTCAATGCCGGATCCAATGTGCCCGCTCTAGGGGCGAGTGGAGCGATTGCGGGAGTGATGGGCGGTTATTTTGTGCTCTATCCCAGGGCCCGCGTCATGATGTGGTTTCCTCCGATATTTTTCTTCTATCTTCCTGCCTGGCTGGTGCTGGGATATTGGTTTCTGACCCAGTTCCTGAGCGGGGCTGCGACCTCGATTGCGGGATCCGGTGCTACGGGCGGTATTGCGGTGTGGGCGCACGTAGGAGGGTTCGTGGCCGGCATTGTGCTGATCAAACTCCTTCCGGAACGGCGCGGACGCAACCGCTACGCGGCATGGTGAGGGTTTCGCAGCTGCACGGGCGGGGACGCCCGCGCCTACATCTATAATGTTGTTGTGGCCCCTCACTCGGTTCAGCAAGTCGCCTCCGCCGACTTCCCTACTCGCTGGGGCAAGTTTCGCATCTTTGGTTTCCAGGGCAACTTTGATGGACGCCTGGAAGAAGCTGTGGCGTTGGTGATGGGCGATATTCTGTCTTCACCACCGCTGGTGCGCATTCACTCCCAGTGCCTAACTGGCGATGTCTTCGGATCGCTGCGTTGCGATTGCCGCCAGCAATTGGAAATGGCGCTGGCTATGATCGCCGAGCGCGGTGCCGGCGTGCTGATCTACGAACAACAGGAGGGCCGCGGGATCGGCCTGATGGCCAAGCTGAAAGCTTACGAGTTGCAGGATGAGGGATTAGACACCGTCGAGGCCAACGAACGTTTGGGCTTTAAAGCTGATCAGCGGGAGTTTGCGTTACCGGCAGAGATTCTGAAGGCGCTGGGCGTCTCCCAGGTTCGCCTGCTGTCAAATAATCCTGACAAAGTTGCAGCGCTTGAACGCGGTGGGATCAAGGTTGTTGAGCGAGTTCCCTGCGAAGTTTCAGCTAGCGCGCATTCCAAAGATTATTTGAAGACTAAGAAAGAAAAGATGGGACACCTGTTCACCAGTCGCTAGTTCCCTGCCGCTGCCAGCACCGCGCGTTTGGTAAAAACTCGAATCATTTCCCGGCGGTATTCCGGTGTCAGCGCGGAAGTAGTCAGCGGCTTCGCTGTCTTCGCAGCCAAAACCCCGACCGCATCAGCGATCGCGTCATCTACCGCTTTTCCATTCAGAGCTTCGCTTGCGCCTTTCACCAGCAGCGGCGCGGGATTCACCGCAGTGATGGCCACGCGGGCGTCGGACACATACCCGTTCGACCGCTTGATGACAACGGCGACACCGGCCAGAGGATAATCGATCGAGCCGCGAATTCGCAGCTTGCGGTATACGCCGCGATAGTCGGCTGCCGCTTCGGGCAAGAACACTCGAGCTAGCAACTCGTCCGGCTGTAGCTTGCGATAGTTGTCTCCGAGGCCGGTGTAGAACTCGCGCAGTGGAATGCGACGAGTGCCACGTGGGCTGACAATTTCCACCTCCGCATTCAGGCACAGCAGCGCAGCGGGAGTGTCTCCAGAAAACGCTGCCCAGCACTTGGTGCCACCGGGCGCGACGTGGCAAAGGTCGCCATCTTTCTTGATGCAGAACCCGCAGCCCTTGCGCCAAGTGAGCGATTGGTTGTACCAGAGGCAGCGCGTGTCCAAGCAGATGTTGCCGCCGATTGTGCCCATATTGCGTAGAACAGGCGATGCCACAGTGGCGGCTGCTTCGGTCAGCACCGAGTAGCGGCGACGCAAGAGATCCGAGTGTTCGACCGCCGTGAGGGATGTCAGCGCGCCAATTTCGACGCCACTTCCCTTCTGCTCACGAATTCCTTGTAGCGCGGCGATGCGGCGAAGATCGAGCACATATTCCGGCTCGAACAGCTTCTGCCGCATGGAGGGGATGAGGTCGGTGCCGCCGGCAACGATGCGCAGCCGGTTGGAGGATTCGTTCGCATGCTTGGCGAGAAAGCCGATTGCGTCATCCAGCGAGCGCGGCCGCAGCAATTTGAATTCGGGAAGACTCAATCGTCACCTGCCGCAGCGGCTGGCGCTTCTCTGCGCGACGGGTCCAGCGGATGCCGTTCTGGGCCCTTGCCGCGGAACCATAGCGAGCCGCCATGCTCCCGGAATGTCGCGGGCGATGTTGGATCGACGCCTTCGGTAAGGTTGATATGTTTGAGGTTCTTTTTCGCGCGCAGGGCCGACAGCACCCGCTCCGGGGTGAAAGGAGATTCGTGCAGGCGCACGCCAACGGCGTCATAAATTGCGTTTGAGATGGCGGGAATGGTTGCGGCAAGAGACCCTTCACTGCACTCTTTGGCGCCGAACGGGCCTTCGGGGTCGATGCTCTCGACAATAATTGCTTCTACCTCGGGAGATTCCACCGACGACGGGCTGCGGTATTCGAGCAGGCCGGGGTTCATCAGCATGCCATCTTTCCAGATCATTTCCTCGGTAAGGGCTTGACCCATGCCCATCCAGACCGAGCCGATGATTTGACCTTCGACTGAGACTGGGTTTAACGCTCGGCCGCAGTCGTGCGATGCCCAGACTTTATGAACTGTGACTTCGCCGGTTTCTTCGTCCACCGAGACTTCAGCAACCTGAGCTGAGTAAGAATATGCAGGTGATGGTCCGACGCCAGCGCCTTTGTGCTTGCCGCCGCGAGCGTCGGGCGGAGGCGCGTAAGAACCCGTTCCGCTGAGCGCGCCGTGGAAGTCGATGGCTGCGACTACAGCTTCCTCAAAAGACAGCTGATCTTTCGGGCCTTCGTCTTTGCGCTTCTGCTGCAACGAGCCGCGCAGGATTTGGCCCTCGACGCGGCCGGAGACAGAAGCTGTCGAGCTTTGCTCGACTGGGCGGCCCAGGGCGGCCGTCCCCACGTGGCCATTTTTGCGAGTGACAATATCATTACGAAAAATCAGTAGTTCCCCCTCGCAGTTCATCTTGCGCGCGGCGGCGGTGGCAATTTGTTTCTTCACATCCTGCGCCGCGCGCAGTGTGGCATTGCCGTTCATAAAAGTGACACGGCTCGAGTACGACCCGATGTCGATGGGGGTGAGGTCGGTGTCGGCGGAAATCACTCTTACGCGCGCGATGGTGCAGCCCAGAGTTTCAGCGGTGATTTGGGCGACCATAGTGTCAGATCCCTGGCCGATATCGGAAGCACCGGTATAGACGACTACGCCCCCATCGCGATCAATTTTGATGTTCACGGTCGAGTGCGGCATGTCGGAGCGGATAATCGAATTGGCGGCGCCGCTGACGTAATGACTGCACGCCACACCCAGGCCGCGGCCTTTAGGCATTTTGCCCTTGCGCTGTTTCCAACCGGAGCGCTCGACCACTTTCTCGATACATTCGGGCAGGCCGTAGCTCTGCACGCGCAAGCCGTTCACTGTGACGCACGGAGGCTTGAGCAGATTGTGCTGACGGATCTGAGCAGGATCCATGCCGATAGCTGCGGCGAGTTCGTCGAGTTGCGTTTCGAATGCAAAACGAACGTTGACTGTGCCGTGTCCGCGCATGGCGCCGCAGACGGGTTTATTGGTGAGCACGCGGTAACCGTCGTACTGAATGTTGGGGATGTCGTAGAGCGCCCCCAACAATGCTCCAGAGTAAAGAATGGTGACCACGCCATAGGAGCAGTAGGCCCCGCCATCCTGTATTACGCAGGCTTTAACGGCAGTGATGCTGCCGTCGTTCTTGACTCCTGTCTTGAGATCGACGATGGTACGCGGACGGCCGCGATGCGCCCAGAAGACTTCTTCGCGGGTGTAGGTGATCTTCACTGGAGCTTTCGCTTTGCGAGCTGCGATGGCAGCGATGATTTCCAGAGGAATGACTTCACTTTTGCCGCCGAATCCGCCGCCTACCAGCGGCTTGATGACGCGAATCTGCGACATCTGCATTTCGAGTACAAGCGACAATTTGTGCTGCAAGTAATAAGGAACCTGGGTAGAGGATTGCACGATCAAACGGCCAGGATTGCCGGTTTGCGGGTCGATCTCAAAAGCGGCGAGCGTGGCATGCGGCTCCATGGCGGCGTGCGTGACTTCGTTGGCGATGAAGCGGGCTTCGGCAATTTGATCAGCCTCGGCAAAGCCCTTGTCGGGATCGCCAAAGACATGGTGATAATCTTTCTCGATGTTGTTCGGCTTGTTGTCGTGGATTAGATTGGTCTCCGCCTTCATCGAGTCTTCGGGATCGAAGTAAGCTGGGAGAACTTCGTATTCGACGTCAATTAGTTCGAGAGCCTTTTCGGCTGTGAACTCGTCGACAGCGGCAACGCAGGCTACGTTGTCGCCGACGTAACGAACCTTATCTAGCGCCAGCGCGTACTCATCATGGCCGACGGGAAGAATACCGTAGGGATTTGGCGCATCGGCGCCGACCACCACGGTGACCACACCGTCGAGTTTTTCGGCACGGCTCGTGTCGATGCGTTTGATGCGGGCATGTGGATATGGCGAATGCAATATCTTGCCGACCAACATGCCAGGTACGCTGAGATCGTCCGCGTATTTGCCGGAGCCGGTGGTCTTACCCGCGGCGTCGACCATGGCGATGGATTTACCGATGATGGAAAAATCAGTTGTCATGAGCGTCATTAGTCACTTATCAGAACCCTTCGAAACTCCTTCGTCTTGGGGTCCCAGTAAAGAATGCTGTCGGAGCTCTCGGTATAAAAGAAATCGATCGCGACGGACGAGAGCGTCAAGGAGTCCGGCTCGCCGTGGGCACATGCATAATCGCCGTAACCCTTTCCGCAGGCGGTTTCGTACTTCCCAGGCTTGACGAAATCGATCCCGAAACGGTCTAGGTCCTTGAGTTCATAGCTGGCAACCTGTTGCCACTTCGCCGTGGAAGTTAGCCTTATGAAGAGAGCAAACTGGCTCGAGGATGGATTAATCAAAATCTCCGCAACATCCCCTTTTCCGTCGCCATCGAAATCGCCCTTCACCTTCAAGAACCTTATCGGACTCTTCTGCCTCCACTCGTCAGAGGTCTCTGACGGGGTCGGCCTACGCCAGCCCAAGGGAAGATCCTGGGCAGCAGCAAGACACGACATTGCGACCACGCATATACAGATTCCTCGCTGCGCCCGTAATGAAAAGGGTGTTGGGATCATCTCGCCACCGCGATTCCCTTCTGCTCCGCGTCAATCGCCGCTTTGATTGCCTGGTACATCTGGCTGTAGCCAGTACAGCGGCACAGATTGCTGCTCAGTCCATTGCGAATTTCTGCTTCCGTCGGATTCGGGTTCTGAGCCAGCAGATGCCTCACCGTCATCATGAAGCCTGGAGTGCAATAGCCGCATTGCGACCCGCCCCAGTCGCCGTAGGCCTTCTGGATCGCCGCCAGGCTCCCGTGTTCGCTCACTCCTTCGACCGTAGTGATCTCCTGGCCTTCACAACTGGCGGCCAGCATAGTGCAGGAAAGCATGGGGATTCCATCCACCTGAACGGTACAAGCGCCGCAGGAAGAATCGTCACAGCCGCGTTTCGAGCCAGTCAGGTCAAGGTCCTGGCGTAGCGTATCGAGCAACAGTTTGCTAGGCTCGATGGCGATCTCGTGCGAGCGACCGTTGACGCGAAGTTCGATGAGTTCTTTTTTCATAGTGCAGCTTCTAGTTTCTGGCCCCTGGCTGCTAGCGAAAATCTAGCTAGGAGCCTGGAGCTAGTAGCGCTTTAATATCCAAAATCCGCCTGCGCGGCGTAGGCGTGCTGCCTCACCCCGAGATCGTCTACTCGGCAGGCTCCCAATTGATTCATGTAGGTCCGGCGATCGGCTACGTCATAGACCCAGCGCGAGAGCCAGGCCTCGGTGTCCTGCTTGGTTTTCGTTTGTTCGTGATACTGGCGGAAGTAGGCATCGTCTCGTTTGTAGTATCCCTGCACCGGCGAAGGATGCGCTCCATACGGGCACTCGACGACGGCATTTACCAGGAATCCTGGAATCACGGTTCGGTTAGGATCACTTGCGATAACTTCTGGCTCGACGATTTCTTCCGCCGCAACAATCACACGCTTGGCGGCGCGAACGCCTTCGATCATCACACCGAAGTTGCCCCAGCAATGGGCGTTGCCCTCGCGGTCGGCTCGCTGCACCTGGACGATAGTGACATCAGGAGTCAGAGCGCGAACAGCCCACAGAGACTCTTTTCCTTCAAAGGGTGAAAATATCTGATAGAAGAAGTGATTGCCCTTGGTGGTGTCGCTGCCCAAAGCCGTTTTTGTCGGCAGGAAGGGCACGCCCATCGCTCCCGCTTGCAGCGCGAGAGCTACGGTGAAGTTGGTCATGTTGAAAACCTTTATGCCCTCGTCTTCTACTGCGCGGCGGAAGTTGTAGGCCGAACCCATCATCACGTTGCCCACCCAGGCGGCGATGACTTTCTCTACACATCCCGCGCCAATGAGTTGATCGAAGAGAATGTCAGAAATTGGCCCGATGAGCGTGAGGCCGCGCTTCTTCTGCCGGATGACTTCGTGACCAGCGGCGAAGGGGATCATCTGCTCCATCTGGAGGCCGAGCGCGACCGAGGCGCCGTCGGGGAGTAGATCGGCAATGGCTTCGCGCATGGTGAGGAGTTTAGACATGTCTGATCTTGGACTTGAACCAATACGGAGCATATACGCAGACACCGACGTACAGCATCAGGTCGATCACGCGCAGAAACGCGGCATTAGCAATCAGTGTGTCCAGCGGTGCCTTCAGCAGCCACAGCAGCACGCGGGAAACGGGGCCGACTGCAATCACTACGCAGATAATGCGAAGCAAGCGTTCACGCATACCGAAAAAGTACACGGGACACGTGCCGAGCACGAGCCACGTCTGCCAGTGAATAGTGCCAGAGACGACTGGTTGACTCCTGTGCACAATCTTAAGCATTGTGGTGGCGGCAGACAGGGCGCAGACCGCAAACAAGATAATCATCGCCACGGCCGAACCACGGTCGGTGTCGAGCGCCAGATGTTTCTTCGGTTCTTGGGCCAACTCCGCCATCACTCCCCCGTCCACTTCGGCTGCCGCTTCTCGAGGAACGCGTTGATTCCTTCCTGCGCGTCGTGAGTCTTCATCAATTCATCGAGGTAAATGCTCTCAGCGCGCGCCAAGCCCTTGTGAAAGTGCATCGCGTCCCAGACATAGATCGCTTTCTTGGTCAGCGGCAGCGCCGCCGGACTCAGCTTTGCCAAGCGATCCAGCGACTCTTGCGCTGCTGCCTCTACTTCCGCGTCCGGAACGGCTCGATTAGCCAGGCCGATGTCCGAGGCTTCCCTGCCGGTAATGGTTCGCCCGGTGAGAATGAGTTCTGCTGCGCGTTTCTGGCCGATGATGGCTGACAGCACCGTGGCCGCGACCGGCGGGTAGCATCCCAGCTTGATTTCAGGAAAGCCCCACGTGGCCGACTCGGACGTATAAACCAGATCACAAACCGCCGCCAGTTCCGCGCCTCCGCCCAGGCAGTTGCCGTGAACGCAGGCAATGGTCACTTTTCGGCTGTTGATCAAGGCGTGAATCACGCCGTGAAACTTGGCCAGCATCTCGCGAACTTTGTCGGGGGTGTGGGCGGCGACATCGACACCGGCGGAGAAAACCTTTTGCGAGCCCGATAGAACTACAGTCGCGATATCAGCATTCGATTCGATCAGAGCCAGCGCCATGGTCAACTCTTCCATCATGGGAATGTCGATGACGTTTACGGGCGGGTTTGTCAGACGCAGGCGGGCAACCGGCGCTTGTAGCACCAAGTCGAGGCGCGATTGTGTGGTTGCCGCTGTCGGCATAGCTAAACTCAACTCGTCCAAAAACCTTCTTTGTCGTATTCGCGAATGGCTTGCAACTCAGCGACACTCGGCTCCGGCGTCGATGGTACTTCCCTGGCGCAGCGCAACGGCCAGCCAGTATTGTCGAGCACATCTTCTACTTCGATTCCGGGATGCACGGAAGCGAGGAACGCTTCCCCATCTTCGCCGAAGCGGAGCACGGCTTTGGTCGTGATCACTGCTGACGGGCCTCCTCGGGGCAGCCCCACATGGTGGCGCCACGCATGACCATCGCCGTTCCCTGGACTGGTGAGAAACGACACTCGTTCCGGCAGGCGCTGCTTGCTGTGCTCCAGCAGAGCAACGAAACGCTGAGCCAGCGAAGCTATGTCGCAAGCTCCGCCCGATCCCGGTAGGCGGACCTTGCCTTTTGGGCCCTGCACTTCAGTCGAGTTCAGATTGCCGAAGCGGTCAACCTCCGCCGCGCCGAGAAACCCCAAGTGCACGCGTCCGGATTGCAGCAAGCTCATCACGCCCAGCATGTCCAGGCACTGCGTTGCTCCCAGAATATTCGGGGGATCGGCCATGGTATAGATCAGCTCGGGCGCTGGGGTTGAGCGGATCACGCCATTTTCAAAAAGGCCAATGGCATTGGGCGCATGGGCTTTCTTTGCGACCACGAAGGCAATCAATGGCAGGCGCATGCCGACGAACGCCACCTCGCGATCTCGAATCTCGCGGGCGGCGGTTGCCACCATGAGTTCGCCCATAGTGAACGTCTGTGAAGTTGGAGTCGGAATGGTGGTCGAGGTGGTCATGAGTTCCGGGACAGCCGAGGGCGGCTGTCCCCGCGTGTTCGTCTACAGGTTGATCGCTGACTTTCTGACTTCGCCGATCGAGGCCAAGGGATCGCGTGCACCTTCTTTTGGTGCAATCCATCTTTTTTCGTTGGCAATGATGTCGAGCAGCAGCTTCTTGTCTTCCGCCGTCGGCATGTACTCTTTCACATGCTGGTCGTAGGCTTTATCGTCCAACGGCTCGCCGGTCTGAGCGTGGAATTTTTGTCCAGCCCAACGGCCAATGTTACGGTTAAACTTGATGTGTGGCGCGTAAAGTATTGGTTCTCCTGCTTTTAAGCCGTTATTGAAGCGCTCCACCAGGCCCGCAACTTCGTCCCGGTAGAGCTGGCGGTTGTAGTCGTTCAAGTCGTCGACTTTGGCCGGTTGCTCATTCTTTGGCTCGTCGTAGCGGCCCTTGATACCCCAAACGTAAGACCAGTGTGCGGAGGAAGAGTGATCGGTGCCGAACAAATCGTAGGAACTTGAAATCCATTTGTTGAGGTAACGTTGAATCAGCCATGCGGGAATTACGCCGGCTTCCACAATGCGGCGCAGGCCGTCGTTGCCCGTGCCCATATGGAAAGCTTCTTCGCGCAGCATGTAAGACATCGACCGGCCGAGCGGAGCAAACGCCGAATACTTCAGCATTTGCAACTGGAACTTGCCGTCACGATCGACGAAGTCGGTGTAGGTAAAGAAGTCCATCCAGTTGTCGACGTCCACGTTGAAGGCACCGAGCAAACGCTTGTTTTCGAAGGCGCGGCGTTCCAACATCTTTTGCGCTTCGACCTTTCCGGAATAGCCGAAGTGGGTGATGAGCAAGGCACACATCTGCCAGCCATGGCGCATTTCTTCGATCATCACGCGAGTGATGGCGCGACGGTCCCAGTCGGTCGGCGCGCTTTCGAACAGATTGCGCTGCTGCTCGACGCTGGCAAATTCGGTGTCTCCCTGGTAGACGATTAGATTGATGAGCGCGTCGCGCATCTGCTGGGTGGGCACCTGGCGCAGGTTTTCCCACTTCTTGTTGCCCTTGAATGCGCCGAACTGGATTTCGTCGGTTTCGATAGCGCCGTAGAGAGTGTCGAATTTGAAGTCGGCATATTTCCTTGTGATTGACGCCGATGTCTTTGCGCCAATCGTCAAACAAGCCGACCCAGTCGCTGAAGGTTCCGATTTTTGCTACTTTTCCAGGCATGATTAGAATTCCTTTTTTAACCACAGAGGACACAGAGGGTCATAGAGAGCTTTTCTAAGTTTCAATCCGTGTGTGATCTGTGACCTCAGTGGTTGATGATTCATCCTAAGTTCATCCAAACTGTTTTGCTTTCCGTATAGTGTTCGAGCGCTTTTTCGCCGAGTTCGCGGCCCAACCCGCTGCTCTTGTATCCGCCGAAGGGCATGGCAGCGTCCATCAAACCGTAAGTGTTGATCCACACTGTTCCGGCTTTGAGCTGCCGCGAGACCAGATGCGCTTTCTTTAGGTCTTTCGTCCACACCGCCGACGCTAACCCGTACGGATTCTGATTGGCCTGCGCGACGGCCTGATCAATATCGTCGAAGCTGATGGTCGCCAGCACCGGCCCGAAAATCTCTTCTTGCGCGATCTTCATGTCGTTACTCACTCCACTGAAGATGGTCGGCTCGATGAAAGTATCCTTTACTGCCATCGACCGAAACTCGGCTTCCTCCAGCAATCAGCTTGGCGCCTTCTTTCTTGCCGGCCTCGATGTAGCCCAGCACTGTCTGCATCTGCTCCTGGCTGACGATGGCACCCATGCGGGTTTTGGGATCGAGCGGATCGGCAGGTCGCATCTTGCTGGCCCGAGCGACCAGCTTCTCCAGGAATTCGTCCTGCACTTTGCTTTCGACGAACAGTCGCGAACCGGCATTGCAGACTTCGCCTTTGCCGTAGAAGATCCCGGTGATGGCGCCTTTCACGGCGTTGTCGATGTCGGCGTCGGCAAATACGATGTTGGGAGATTTTCCGCCAAGTTCCAGCGTGATGCGCTTCATGGTGTCAGCCGCGCCGCGCATGATCTCTTTGCCGACTTCGGTCGATCCGGTAAAAGCAATCTTGTCGATGCCGGGATGGCTGAACCATGGTTCGGCCGACCTCAGAGTTGCCGGTAATGACGTTGATCACGCCCGCCGGGACTCCCGCTTCCATCGCCAACTCGCCGAAGCGCAGCGCAGTCAACGGAGTCAGGCTGGCGGGTTTCCAAACAACCGTATTACCACAGGCCAGCGCCGGCCCCAGCTTCCACGAGGACAGTAGCAAGGGGAAGTTCCAAGGGACGATCATGCCGACTACGCCAACGGGTTCGCGCAACGTGTAGGTGAAAGCGGTCTCGAAAGTATTGACGGTTTCGCCGTGGATCTTAGTCGCCCAACCCGCGTAATAGCGCAGGACATCGATCACCATCGGCATATCGACATAGCGGGATTCGAAGATCGGTTTGCCGTTATCGAGAGTTTCGAGTTCGGCGAACTCGTCGATGTTCTTTTCGAGAAGATCGGCAAGGCGCCAGATCAGGCGTCCGCGCTCGCTGGCTGACATCTTGCGCCAGGGGCCGGAGCGGTCTTCGAACGCCTTACGAGCTGCGGCAACGGCGCGATCGACGTCTTCGGATGAGGCCGAGGCGATCTGGGTCAAGACTTCCCCAGTTGCCGGATTCGAAGTGTCGAATTTCTTGGCGGTTTCTACCCACTGCCCGTCAATCAACAACCGGCCGGGGGAGAGTTTAGTTTTTGTGGCTGCAATCATTCTGGTTTCCAATCGAACGTTGGTAAGGGACGGCCGATGCGGTCGCCCCCACGGGCAAGCGCTCGTTATTTCGCTCTAAACACTGCCGGACGCTTCTCCACATAAGCCGCCAAGCCTTCTTTGGCGTCTTCGCTCTGGAAAAGAATCTGCTGGTTCTCGCGTTCCACGGCCAGCGCCGACTCCATGGGAATTTCCCATCCGGTTTGTACTGCGCGCTTGATTCGTCCTACCGCCTTGGCCGCTTTGTTGGGCGGGCAGAACTGACGGGCGTACTCCATGACGTTGTCCATGAAACCGTCGCGCTCGAATATGTCGTTGATGATCCCGATCTCTTTAGCTTCCTCGAATGAGAAGGTGTTGCCGGTAACCATCAGCTCGATGGCTTTGCTCTTGCCCACCATCCGCGACAAACGCTGCGTGCCACCGGTTCCAGGAAGCACGCCGAGATTCACTTCCGGCAAGCCGATCTTCCCTGCTTCCTGGCGGGCAATGCGGATGTCGGCAGCCATCGCGATTTCGAGTCCGCCGCCAACGCAGTGGCCGTTGATGGCAGCAATCACCAGCTTGGGCGTGTGCTCCAGGCGCAGCAGCATCTCGTTGGCGTGCAGGCAGAAATAGTACTTAAATGTGGGATCGACGCTCGACAACATCTTGATGTTGGCGCCGGCGGAGAAGAACTTATCTCCCGATCCGGTGAGCACGATGACGTACACGTCATTATCCATGCGGGCCTTCAGAATGGACTCATCGAGCTGGCGGTTCATTTCGTAGGTGTAGGTATTGGCGGGCGGATCGAACATTTCGATCACCGCCACGCCGCGGTCGGTGCGGTAGTTGACTAGTTGCCTGGTGGTTTCGCCGGTTGCGGGCGACATCGTAGTAGCCATGTCAAAACTCCTTTTCGCGATCTATAGAATTTGAGTTCAGTTTACCGATTTCTTCCTGCGACTCTTCTTGCGCGAAGCGGCCGCACCAACGCCACCAAGAAAAATATCGCCCATCTTGCCGGCGATCTCTTCGGCGTCGGCGTCCACGCGCGGGTTGTACCAGGTATAAATCCAATTCATCATGCCAAACAGGCTCAAAACCGCGAGGCGGCTGGATCCTTCCAGTTTACGCTCGCGCCTGAAGTCGTCGAGCAGTCCCACACAAATTCGATAGTAAGCGCGCTTGATGGCGGCGACTTCCGCGCCGAAACCGTTGGTAAGCGCATCGTCCTCATGAGAGAGGACCTTCATGGCCTTGCGGTTGACCAGAAAGTATTCCAGGTGGTTCAGGATAAAGATGCGAATGCGCTGTTCAGGGTCGGAGACGGCGTCCAGGCGTTCTCGAAGCCGTTCAACGATGGTGGTGAAGGTTTCCTTCTGGATCAGGTAGAGCAGTTTCTCTTTCGACTCGAAATAGTAGTAAAGCCCCGAAAGCGACATGCCGCTGGCGCGGCCAAGATCGCGCATGGATGCGCCAGCGTAGCCTTTTTCGTAGAACACTTCGGCGGCGTGAAGCAGAATCTTGTTCAGCCTGCGGTCAAAACGGGTCTTCGCCGACAACGCCACGACTGCCGGCGTGCGGCGGCGCGCGGTGACCGGGGACGTGACCGATGCAGAGGAGGCCATAAAGTTCGAACGTTCGTTCAAATAGTATATCAGGGGAATGGGAATCGCGCGTAAGCATCAGTTGCGAATGTCGGACAACAACCGCTCGACTTCTTCTTTCACATCCGCTGTGATGGGCAGTAGCGGCAGCCGCGCCGGGCCGCCGTAGTAGCCATTGAAGTCCATCGCATACTTGATTGCAGGGATGCCCAATTCGCCTACGATTCGCTGCGCGGCTTTGACAATCCGCTGCTGTTTCAGGCGGGCAAGTTCGGCGTCGCCTTCTTTCCAGGCGGCATAGATTTCGTAGCAGGCGGTGGGAGCGGGATCGGCAAAGCCTAGAATTCCTCCGACCGCGCCGACTTGCAGCGACGGCTCCAGCGTCTGCGCCGCACCCACCAGCACTTGAAAGCCGACTTCTTTCTGGCGCGTCTTCAGGCCGCCGCCCACGCTGACTGCGGAGGATGACGATTTTGACGTTTCTCGCGAGCCAGCCAACGCGGCGATCGACACCAGTTCCCCATTGCCTTTGGCAGCTGCGCTCAACATGCGCGGCGTGATCGCCTCGAAGGTTTCTGTGACCGTGGCGCTGCGTTTAACGTGGCGCGTACCCTCGACCATGCGGCGGACTTTATCGACATCGCCGCCGGATTCTTTGATTCCGATGATGTTGGGATGTCCCGCCAATTCAATTACCAGTTCCACAGGAAGGTCATAAGCGGTAAATCCCGGCACGTTGTAGAGCAGCACTGGAAGCGGTGACCGGTCGGCAACAAAACGGTAGAACGCCAGCAGATTTGCGGGCGCCATTTGCTTGCGATAAAAGTGCGGCGTGCGGACGAGAGCGACGTCATAACCCACCTTGGCCGCAAATTCTGTGAGCTGAAGCGTCTCGTCGGCGGATTCCATTCCAGTTCCGGCGATCAAGACTTTATTCGGAGAGGCCGCGTCCCGCACGGTCTTTAGAACGTCTCGCCGCTCGAGGTCGGACAGGAGGATAGCTTCGCCGGTCGATCCCAGCGCCACGATGCCGGTTACTGGAGTCTTTGAGTAGCGCTCGATGTTGGCTTCGAGCTTCTTGAAATACACGTTGCCCTGGGTATAGAACGGGGTAGTGATGGGAGGAAAAATCCCTTGAAGCAGCATGCTGATGCCCTCGCGGTTCGAGCTTATCAGTTCCGGGGACAAATGAGCGGTATCGCTTCCCGCTTGTTGCGGCGGTAGACGCGAAAGTCGGTTTCGTCCACTGTAATTACCGAATGCCGGGGATAGAGTTCACTCATTCGTATAAGGCACAAGTCTGCGAGATCTGGCCGCCGGTCGGCATATCTCCTGGCCAGACCCTGCAGGTGTTCCAACTCACCGGTACAATCGAACGCGACCTGAACTACTTTGTCCCGCACCATGCCCAACACGGGTTCGGCGGAGCGCAAATGAAATGCAGTCTCGGCAAGGACTGCTTCGCACGTCAGAACCGGCCATTTGATTCGTTCCGCCAACTGCACAGCCCAATCGTGATGCCGGTCATCCGCTCTTAGGAGGGCCACGAGCAGGCCCGTGTCGGCTATGGCATTCATCGACGCGAAAACCCCTTACGGCTGGAAACATCCGGCGGACCACCTTTGATCACGCCAGCATACTTTCGCCAAGGGAAGTCCTCATCCTGCCGGGAAAGCGTGGATTCAAGCGACTCGCGGACGATACGCCCCATAGGCAGACCACTCTTGCGAGCTACTTTACGCACACGCTCCAAGAGGTCAGACGGTAGACGGACACTGAGTGTATTACCCATATGTCCTGAGTGTAACACAAAACATATCGGGAGCCAACGAATCGAGGGGCTGTGGGCTAACGCCGTGCAGCCCGCTCGGCGTGCAGCTTTTGGAGCGCGAAGACGTTCACTTCTCCGCGTTGCAGGGCGGCAATGCCTTCGGCGGCGGCGCGGGCGGCGGCGAGCGTGGTGATGGTCGGAATACGCGCATTGACCGCGGCGCGTCGGATGGCCTGCTCATCAAACCAAGGCTCGAGCCCGTGTGGTGTGTTGATGACCAACTGCATGCGCTCGCCCTTGATCAGGTCTACCACATTCGGGCGGCCTTCTTTTACTTTGTAGACGCGCTCGACTGTCATTCCCGCACGCTCGATCAGGTCGGCGGTGCCGGCAGTGGCCACCAGGTGAAACCCCATGTCGGCGAACTTGCGCGCAACGTCAGCCACCTGAGGCTTGTCGTGATCGGTGACGCTGATGAAGACTGTTCCCTTGGTAGGTAGCTTTTGTCCGGCGGCAATCTGCGCTTTGGCGAAGGCTTCGCCGAAGTTGTCGGCCACGCCCATGACTTCTCCGGTCGACTTCATCTCTGGACCGAGTACCGTATCCACGCCGGGGAATTTATTCCAGGGGAAAACTGGGGATTTCACATAGTAGCAGTTGCCGGTATCCAAGTCGGCGCGGCGTTCGATAAATTCTGGCAGGAATTCGCGCAGCTTGCGGCCAGTCATCAGGCGGGCTGCGATCTTAGCCATTGGCACGCCTGTGGCTTTCGAGACATAGGGCACGGTGCGCGAAGCGCGTGGGTTTACTTCAAGTACGTACACCTTGTCGCCGCCCCCATTGCCGTTGCCGCGCGGGATGGCAAACTGAATGTTCATCAGACCCACGACCTTGAGCGCCCGCGCCAGTTTGAAAGTGTAGTCGCGCATCTGGTCCATCAACTTCTGGGGAATGTCCACGGCAGGCAACACGCAGGAAGAATCGCCGGAGTGGATACCGGCTTCTTCGATGTGTTGCATGATGCCGCCGATGACTACGTCTTCTCCGTCGGAAAGCGCATCGACGTCGACTTCGATGGCGTCTTCGAGGAAGTGATCGATCAGGATAGGACGGTCATGCGAATATTCAACCGCCTCCTTCATGTATCGGATGACGCTCTCTTCGTCGTAGGCGATCACCATGGCGCGCCCGCCCAGCACATAGGATGGCCGCACTAACACGGGATAGCCCACCTTCATGGCGCCCGCAATTGCTTCTTCAAGCGACGCGGCCATGACGCCGGGCGACTGTGGAATCTGCAACTCTTCGAGCAGCCGGTTGAAACGTTTGCGGTCCTCTGCCAGATCGATCGACTCAGGAGAAGTACCGATGATGTTGACTCCGGCCGCCTTCAAAGGCAGCGCCAGATTCAGCGGCGTCTGTCCGCCGAACTGCACGATCACTCCTACTGGAGCGCCCGTCGAACTTTCATGCTCGCAGATCGCGAGTACGTCTTCGAGCGTGAGCGGTTCGAAGTAGAGGCGGTCGCTGGTATCGTAGTCGGTCGAGACCGTCTCAGGATTGCAGTTGATCATGATGGTCTCGTAGCCATCGTCGCGCAGCGCGAAGGAAGCGTGGCAGCAGCAGTAATCGAACTCAATTCCCTGCCCGATGCGATTGGGCCCGCTGCCCAGAATGATTACTTTCTTCTTGTCGGTGGGCGCGGCCTCATCTTCGTCTTCGTAGGTGGAATACAAGTACGGCGTGAAGCTTTCGAATTCTGCGGCGCAGGTGTCCACGCGTTTGTAGACCGGCTTGATGCCGTGCTTCTTGCGCAGATGGCGGACTTTTTCTTGTCCGTTCAGCCGCCACGCACCCGCTAGGCGGCCGTCAGAGAAGCCGTAGCGCTTGACCTCGCGCAACACCTCGACCGGTATCGATTCCATGGGGTGCTTTTCCAACTCCAGCTGCATGTCATTAATTTCTTTGAGCTGGTACAAGAACCAGGGATCGATGGAGGTCATTTTGTTGAGCTGCTTGACAGTGTGGCCCTGTCGCAGCGCATATTGCACGTACGCCAAGCGCTCAGGATGAGGCGTGACCAGGCGCTGGGTCATGATCTTGGGCTCGATCTTCGAGCCGCCGATGCGCTTGCCGGTATCGAGCGACCGAATGCCCTTCATCAATGCTTCTTTGAAGGTACGGCCAATGGCCATCACTTCGCCGACTGATTTCATCTGCGGGCCAAGGTTTTCGTCGGCGCCGGGAAATTTCTCAAACTGCCACTTGGGAATCTTGACGACAACGTAGTCGAGCGTGGGCTCGAAGCAGGCCGGCGTCTTGCGTGTGATGTCGTTGCGAATTTCATCGAGTGTGTATCCAACGGCCAGCTTGGCGGCAATCTTGGCAATCGGGAAACCGGTGGCCTTTGAAGCCAGCGCCGACGACCGCGACACGCGCGGGTTCATTTCGATCACGACCATGCGTCCGGTCTGGGGATGGATGCCGAACTGAATGTTCGATCCGCCAGTTTCGACCCCGATCTCGCGGATGACGGCGATAGCTGCGTCGCGCATGGCTTGGTATTCGCGGTCGGTGAGAGTTTGAGCGGGAGCGACGGTGATGGAGTCGCCGGTGTGCACGCCCATGGGATCGAAGTTTTCGATGGAGCAGATGATGATGACGTTGTCGGCGGTGTCGCGCATCACCTCTAATTCGAATTCCTTCCATCCTAGTACCGATTCTTCGATCAGCGCCTCGTGGACGGGAGAGAAGTCGAGACCGCGCGCCAGCAGTTCCATCAGCTCTTCGCGGTTGTAGGCAATGCCGCCGCCTGAGCCACCGAGCGTGAAGGATGGGCGAATGATGACCGGGAAGCCAATTTTGCCGGCAAACTCCAGACCGTCTTTAATGTTGTTCACCAAAGAAGACTTGGGAACGTCGAGGCCGATCTTCTGCATCGCGTCTTTGAAGACCAGGCGGTCTTCAGCTTTCTTGATGGCAGTTACGTTGGCGCCGATGAGATGGACATTGTATTTGTCGAGAACGCCGCTGTCGGAAAGTTCGATGGCAAGATTCAGCGCAGTCTGTCCGCCAACGGTGGGCAGAATGGCGAAGCCGGCGCCGGGCGACATTTGGCGCTCAATACGGATGATCTCTTGCAAATACTCGCGCGTAAGTGGCTCGATGTAAGTGCGGTCGGCCGATTCGGGATCGGTCATGATGGTCGCCGGATTGGAATTGGCGAGCACGACCTCAAAGCCCTCGGACTTGAGAGCTTTACAAGCCTGGGTGCCGGAGTAATCGAACTCCGCCGACTGGCCAATGATGATGGGGCCAGAGCCGAGAATCAGGATCTTCGAGATGTCAGTGCGTTTGGGCATTTAATTCATTTCCGCGTGGCTGGTCACGATACTTCCCCAACCTGAAGAATGACTCGCAGCTCTTTCGTACCTTGCTCTGTAACCTCGAAGGGCACAATCGCCGTTCGGAATCCTGGGGATGAGAAGAAAGCAATATATGTTCCTTCCGCAAGCTGTAGCGAAAAGTGGCCGGTAGGGTCAGACTTTGTCATCTGGAAAACTTTGTGATCCTCGGACCCTTTACGCAGGATTTTGATTGCCGCTCCTGCAACCATCGATCCCGACGGGTCGCGCACAAATCCTTGAAACTCCTGTAATCGCTCAAGGACCGGCATCTGCTCTGCCGTCCCTAACAACCGCTGTGCAGCGCGAAACTGTTCAGTCAAATCGATTGGAAATGACTTAGTTGGCCCCTTGCGAGAAACGCGTAAATACAGGTATGCCTTTAGATCGTCGTCGAGCGCTGCGCTAACTGTATAATCCGCTTCTCTTAGTCGCGGCGGTGTCGCGACGCCGTCGTCACCGGCAAGAACAGAAATGCAAGGCGGTTTGCCGACTATACAAAAGTCCACCTTGGCGCCTGGCGCCGGACGTCCGTTTAGCAAAACAGTAATTCGCACATGCCTCGAAGACTGTAGAGGTTCGGTGACCTCGACCGAATTCGCAACAGAGGCAATCGCCCACAACAGACAACCGGCGATGATAGCGACGCCCCTCACCCTTTCCACTCCTCCATCATCTTCGTAAACTCTTTGAACAGATAATGCGAGTCGTGCGGTCCGGGTGAGGCCTCGGGGTGATACTGCACGCTGAATAGCGGCAGGTTCTTGTGCCGCATGCCTTCCAGCGTGTTGTCATTTAAATCCATGTGTGTGAGTTCGACTTCGCTCATGGGAAGCGAATCGGGATCGACCGCGAAGTTGTGGTTGTGGGCGGTAATCTCGATCTTGCCATTCTTCAACTGCTTCACCGGATGATTGCCGCCATGGTGTCCAAACTTCAGCTTGTAGGTCTTGCCGCCAACGGCGATGCCGGTGAGTTGATGGCCGAGACAAATCCCAAAGATGGGCAGGCGTCCCATGAGCCGGCGAATGTTGTCCACTGCATAGGTGCAGGGTTCAGGATCGCCGGGACCATTTGAAAGAAACACTCCGTTCGGCTTCATGGCTAACACATCTTCCGCCGGAGTCTGTGCAGGAACGACCGTAACTTTGCAGCCTTCGCCGCGAAGTTTGCGTAGGATGTTCTGCTTGATCCCGTAGTCGTAGGCAACTACGTGGAATCGCTCTGGCTGGTCTTTTACTCCGACAACTGCGACCGGCTCGTGTGAGCGCTCACCGACTTCCCACACATAAGGATGTTTGGTGGTCACGACTTTCGCCAGATCCGTTCCATCCATCTTCGGAATCGACCGAGCTTTGGCGATCAGCTTCTGCGCATCGGTCTCCAGCGTCGAGATCACGCCGCGCATCACGCCGTGGTCGCGCAGGTGCCGCACCAAAGCACGAGTATCAATATCGGCGAGCACCGGAATCTTGAAGCCTTCCAGAAACTCGTCGGTGACCTGCTGCGAGCGCCAGTTGGAACTCACGCGCGAGAACTCGCGCACGATCAGGCCTTCAATGTAGGGGCGTGTGGCTTCGTTGTCGTCAGGGTTGGTGCCGTAGTTGCCGATTTCAGGATTGGTGAGAACGACAATCTGTCCGGCGTAGGAAGGATCGGTGAAAATCTCCTGATAGCCGGTGATGGAAGTATTAAAAACTACTTCGCCGTAACATTCGCCCTTAGCTCCGTAGCCTTTGCCTCGGAAGACTCTGCCGTCTTCCAGCGCAAGGATTGCTTGCATTGCGTCTCCGGGGAGAGTGGATTTTATAGATTTTAGCAGGGATGGCGAGATACGGAAAGAAAACTATTCGGATACGCCGAGGTCCTCGAGGTTCTTGAAACCCCTCCGCCCCTCCGGAGTGAGGAGGAAATACAGTTCGCCCAACTTCTCGGTGCTGAAACTAACCGGCGTCGAGCGAGGCGGGACGGTGGAGAGTGCATAGGCTTGCGCACGTCCTGTATTGACCGTCATTTCCAGGGCATCCGCTACCTCGTTTCGTGTTAACTGCAAGCCGCGAAACCTGGCCCACGCCGTCACTTCGTCGAGGACTCTATCGAAGTCCTCGTAGTCGTCCGCAATCGAGTTCAGGACAAGTGCTTCCACGAATTCGGTTCGATTATCCACAGCTTGGAATCTCATCCGGCATCGCGAACGTGCTACCGCACTCTACCCATCTTATCCATCGGCCAGTATCCAAACACGGCCTTACCGTAAATATAACTCTCCTCAACCGGCCCGAAATCGCGGCTGTCGTTCGAGAGACTGCGATGGTCGCCCAGCACAAAGTAGCTTCCCGCCGGCACCACCATCTCGGCATACGAACGCAAGTCTTCGTACGCCCGCGGCACGTAGTCCTCGTTCAAGCGCTTGCCGTTTACCCATACCTGGCCGGTGAGGATGCGGATGCGGTCCCCGGCCACGCCGATGACGCGCTTGATGAAGCTTTTCGAAGGATCGCGCGGATAGCGGAACACCACCACGTCACCGCGCTCGATGGGCTCAATGCGATAAACAAACTTGTTCACGAAGATGCGTTCCTGGTCTTCGAGCGACGGCATCATGCTCGTGCCTTCCACCTTCACCGGCTGGTAAACAAAAATGATGATGAAGCCGGAAATGGCGAGCGAGATTAACAGATCACGCAGCCAGACGGAAATCGCCAACCCGCGCGAACGTGCAGGGGCGTGTTGCCCGCTTCCGGCCTGGATTGGATCTTCAGAACCGATTTGCTGAGACATGAGCTTTTTAGATTTTATACGGATTGTGGCTTGCAGGTGCAGGCCGTTTGTTACACGATCAAATTCTCCGTCTTAACAATTCGGGTACAATACCAAGACTGAGGACCCCTATGCGGCGTCGTGTCTTAAGCGTAGTTTTTCTTTTTCTGGTGACCTTGGTGGCTACGACCCCCTGGGCAGCGTCTCAGCAAGCGGATGCGATTCCGGCCTACAACGCGGCTCCGCCTCCGAAGGACGTGAAACTCCCCCCGATCCTGGGACGGGACGAACTATGGGGCGCCGACAGCCAGCAGCCTTATCAGATTCATGCCTACGAACTGGCGGCCAAGATTCCGGCCACGCTGCACCAGCAACCTTGCTATTGCTATTGTGATCGTATGGGACACAACAGCCTGCATAGCTGTTTTGAAAACACTCATGGAGCACGCTGCGACGTTTGCCTGAAAGAGTTGTACTATTCGTACTCGCAACACCAGATGGGCAAGACTGCGGCGCAGATCCGCAAAGGAATCATCGCGGGAAACTGGCGGCAAGTAAACTTGGAAACAGCGGCTTCCATTAACTAGCTGGGCAGTGCGAGTTGACGCCGCTGGCTGGGGCGGGTAACCTGCTCAGGTCGCTTCTGAGGTAGGGTTTTCCACAGACTCTGTTTAGGCCTCCCCGGAGGATACGGCGCATTTTCCAGGCGGACGGCTCGAAGAATGGCAGTAAGGGTTAAGAAGTAACCATCTAAGTATTTGATAAAAGGAGTATTTACGAAGAGTACCGGAAGAGTATTGCACATGGCCCAGAAGACCACACCCAAGAAGGCGGTCGCGGAAGACCCGCGTTTTACACAGGCTGTGCAGAACTATGAGTCAGGTTTGCGCGCCATGCAGGAACACAAATTCGACAAGGCCAAGGGCTTGCTGCAGAAAGTTCTGGCTGGCCCCATGAAGGAATTGGCGGATCGCGCTAACGTGCATCTCAGCGCTTGCAATCAGCAATTGGAACGGGGCAGCACTCAATTCAAGAGCGCGGAGGAACACTACGATTACGCCGTTTCCCTGATGAACGTCGGCGATTACGTCGGAGCGCGCGAGCATCTGGATAAACTTTCCAAGCAAGCGCCCAAAGCTGACTTCGTTGCCTATGGATTGGCCGCACTCGACTGCCTGACCGGCCACATGGAGGATTCCTTGCGCCATCTTGACGAGGCCATTCACGTCAATCCGTCTTTACGGTTTCAGGCGCGCAACGATTCTGATTTCCAGAATCTGGCGGAAGATCCCCGCTTCACCGAAATGTTGTATCCCGATCCTGGCGCTGAGGCTGCTTCCGAAGAATCCGGCGAGGAGCGCTAAAACGCCTCATGGGCTCTTCTCGCCAGCCCCTCGAGCGTGGCCCCGGTGAAAGGCGAAGCAGCCTGCGAGTGGTGGCCATCGGCGGCGGTACCGGCCTTTCTACTCTATTGAAGGGCCTGCGGCATTACGTGACTTCGCCTGGAGAACGACGGCGGCAGCGGGCGGATGAACCCTGCATCCACGATCTCTGCGCGGTAGTGACGGTAAGCGACGACGGTGGCTCCAGCGGCCGCCTCCGCAAAGAACTCAACATGTTGCCGCCGGGCGACATTCGTAACTGCATCGTGGCGCTTTCCGAAGACGAACCCCTGCTCTCAAAACTCTTTCAGCACCGCTTCGACAAAGGCTCAGGCCTCGAAGGCCACAGCTTCGGCAATCTTTTTCTGGCGGCGCTGACTGCGATCACCAAAGACTTCGGCGAGGCAGTCCGGCTGTCTTCTGAGATTCTTGCCACTCGCGGCCATATCCATCCCGCCACGACTTCTCACGTCGAATTGGAAGCCTTGATGGAGGATGGAACCCGGGTCCGAGGCGAAACCAAGATTACCGCCAGCAAGGGCCGCATCCATGAGCTGTTTCTGGTGCCGCCGGATGTCGAGCCTCAACCTCAAACTCTGCGAGCCATTGCCTCGGCGGACCTGATCACTGTAGGACCCGGGTCTTTGTTCACCAGCCTGATCCCCAACTTGCTGGTGCGAGGCATTCCGCAAGCCATTGCAGCTTCGTCCGCCATCAAGGTGTACGTTTGTAATCTGATGACCCAGGCGAATGAGAGCCTGGGCCGCACCGCCGCCGATCACATTCGCGCCCTCAACCGACATGCCGGCGGGCAAGTGTTTGATTACGCAATTATTAACCAGAAGCAGATGTCGTCCGAACTGAAGGCGAAGTATGCGCTGGAAGGAGCAACCCAGGTGGTAGTAGACCGCGAGGCGATTGAGGAGCTCGGGGTTACGCCATTACTCGGCGACTATCTTGAAGAAGGCGAAGTCGCCCGCCACGCCACCGACCGCGTCGCCCACGACGTATTGCAATTGGTAAGGCAGAAACAAATTGCACGGATGGGCGTGGCAAGGGCCACGTAGATATCGTCTCCTTTCTGGTTAACCTCCAATTCATCCCAGCGGCGCCTTCTCGCGGTATATTGAATTGAATGCCGAAGGTTAGAGGTAACAATTCGCCGGCGCGACGGCTTGCCATTGCCATCATGGCTGCGGGCAAGGGTACGCGACTGAAATCAAAACACCCCAAGGTGCTGCACGAAGTCGGCGGCAAGCCGCTGCTGGCGCATGTGATTGCGGCGGCGACCCAAGTCGTTCCCGCGCAGGATATTTTCGCCATCATTGGTCACGAGGCCGATCAAGTACGCCAGGCAGTGGCATCGAGCGGCGTGAGGTTTGTCGAGCAGAAACCGCAGAAGGGCACAGGCCACGCGCTTATGGTCGCGCGTAATGCACTGTCCGGCTACGACCAGGTGATTGTGCTTTCGGGTGATGCTCCATTGATTACTGCTGCCACCATCACGCAGCTTCGCGATTTTCATTCCAGCGAGAAAGCGGCGATGACCATTCTCACCGCGCGCTTACCGGATCCGGCGGGTTATGGACGCGTGGTTCGCAGGGCTGCCAGGAGTAACGAAGTCCAAGCCATTGTCGAGGACAAAGCGGCTACTCCGGCTCAGAAAAAGATCCACGAAATCAACTCCGGTATCTACGCGTTCGCGGTCGCACTGCTCTTCCGCTTTATCGACAAACTGGCCGCCGACAACGCTCATGCGGAGTTCTATCTCACCGACATGGCAGCGAACCTTAGGAAGGCCAAGGAGCGTGTGGTGGCGTTGGTGGCTGATGACGCGAACGAAGTGCTGGGGGGAAATACCCGCGCCGAGCTGGTGGATATTGATCAGCATATTCGTTTCGCCAAGTGCCAGCAGCTTATGCAAGATGGCGTAACCATCTTCTATCCCGAAACTTGCGTGATTGACGCCGACGTTGAAATCGGCGCGGACAGCGTCATTGAGCCGTTCGTCCAGATTCTGGGTAGTTCAAGGATAGGCAGCGATTGCCGCATTCGTTCCTACAGCGTGATCCGCAACACGCTGATTGATGACGGTGTCATGGTTCTTCCCGGCTGCGTGATGGACGACTCTCATGTGGAAAAGAACGCGGTGATTGGTCCCTACTCGCGATTGCGTCCGGGCAGCGAGATCGGGGAAAGTGCGCATGTAGGAAATTTTGTCGAGACTAAGAAAACCCGGCTAGGAAAGGGTTCCAAGGTGAATCACTTAAGCTACCTGGGCGATGCCGAGATCGGCGCGGGCGTGAACGTAGGAGCGGGCACCATAACCTGCAATTACGATGGCGCGCACAAGCACACCACGGTGATCGAGGACGGAGTATTCCTGGGCAGTGACACTACCTTGGTCGCCCCGCTTCGCGTGGCCAAGGGCGCATACATCGGCGCGGGATCATGCATCACGGATGATGTTCCCGAAGATTCACTGGCAATTGGCCGGGCGCGTCAGATTGTTAAAGCTGGATGGGTAAAGCAGAAGCGCGAGGCGCGGGCCGAGAGCTTGAAAAATACCGGCAGGTGCGGAACTTAAATAGGTTTCCTGAGGGCCCGCTTCACTGCGGCACAAACGCAAGACCGTCCACGGTGCCGGATATGCTTCCAAACGGCTGAAAGCCATCTCCAAGCTGCTTTCCGGTTGCGTCATACGGAATCACCGCGCCGCCTTCCATGCCGACCCAAAGCACTCCGTTCGCGACGTCCCATGCCAGACCTCCTGCGTCGCTCGGCGTCGTGAAGACCGGAGTGAAGACATTAGTAGCGGGGTCCCATGTCCCCACTTGCTTATTGTCCCAATTCGTAATCCAGATCGAGACCCCATCGCTTGCCATACCTACGACATCGGGTTGCGTAAATGTCTGCAGAACTACGGACTGTCCCGCTTGCATGCCGAGTTGTTGGATTACGTCCCCATAGTGGGCGTGGTAAAACTTTCCGTCTGGCGCCTGGACCATCTGTTCGTTACAGCAGCTCGCCGAAAAAGAATTGCTGCTGGGAGGGACCGTCACAAGTATATGCGGCGGGCCAAAATCTGCCAGCTCCCGCAAGGTGTTTCCCGCGTCATCGCCAACAGCTTCGGGCTGGCCGGAAACGATACGTCCGAAGGCCGGGGTAATCCCATTTAACGGGAAATCGAGGTTGAAAATTTCAACTTCGCCCACAATCGCAGGTCCATTCGTGTGGACTCCGGCGAGGGACTCGGCCGTCCCGTTAAATGCAAAAGAATCTGTGCCGCAGACCAGGCGAGGAAGAGCGCTCGCTTTGACCGGCCTCGGGTGTATCGACGCCAAAATGATGAAGGCTATCGCTGTCAGCACGAGCGAGGGAAACAGTATGCGTAGGCACGAGGAGATCTTCATGGGCCACCTCTGGGACGACCGGAAAACCGTACCCACTATACGCCGAAAGTGAGGAAACAACTAGGCGAGGTAGTAGACACAAGTGTAACCTTACCTCAATTGGTTTTGCAGGGCGGTGACGAACTTCAGGGCGGTGACGAACTTCAGGGCGGTGACGAACTTCAGGCCTGCGCCGCCCCGCTCAACGCGGCAACTGCATCGTCGAGGGTTTCGAACATGAGGAACAGCGACTCGGTCTTGGTGATTTCGAACAGCCGAAACACGCGTTCATTCACGCCGCTCAGGGCCACGCTGCGTCCGGTCTTCTGGCGGGAGATATAGGCACTCACCAGCGACCCGAGTCCGGAAGAATCAATGTAAGGGACCTCGCTCAAGTCGAGGATCACGCTCTCTTCTTTTTCTTCCCGCCGGATCGCGTTCTGAAAGGGCAACACGTTCTCCATAGTCAACGGGCCGCGCAGGCACAACACACCCTGTCCTCCGATTGCGCCCAACCGCTCGACCGTCAAAGGGATCGCGACCATCGGCAGATTCTATGGCAGATGCCTCTGTGCCGCAAGGGCCGGATGTACATGGTAGTTCTCATCGCAAGGCGTCGTACGCGGCGCACGCCCCGTCGGTAGTCACTGGAGGCCCGTTGAGGGTCGCGGTGTAGCGCAGCACTCCGTCTTCGTTAGAGCAGAACCCGCGCACTCCAGTGCGATTGAATGCCGCGGGTGCGGCCCCGACGGTGTACCCGACGTTGGCGCCGTTGGTCGTGACCACTCCCATGGCGAAGTAATAGCCGCTCTTGGCGGATGCTGCAGTCGTGGCGTGCGAAACTACCCAGTCGATCAGACAAGCGTTGGCTGAGCTCGGCGTCGTACATCCGGTGGCAGCGGCGGGTCCCAGAGCGGCAACCGTGGGGGCATAGCCAACCGCCGGAAACGCAGACGCATAGGCGATCTGAGCGGTAATGATGGTGCGGAGCGAGCCAACTGCGGAGCCGTCGTCGGCTGCAATCTTGGCACTAATCAGATTGGGAATGGCGATGGCGGCGATGATCAGGATGATCGCCACTACGATCAACAATTCAATCAGAGAAAAGCCTCGGTCCTTCCGCATGACAGTGTCCTCCTGGCAGTCCTCTGCGCACGCACGAACGCAGCGACGCGACTGACGATTACCTGGAAATCAGTAGTCAGAAGTCTCAGTTTCAGAAATGAGAATCTGCTCGGGAAAGGAACGCGAAACAGCATCTGGCTTGCAAACCAAAAATAGTACTTAGGGACTCTATTTCCTACGCTGGCGGAATCTAACCTCGAAACTTACCACTCCGTTGTAATCGCGAAGGCCGACGATGGAGACATTTTTACTGATGTTGTATACACCCTGAATGATCTGCTGAGAAGTCTGGTTCACGTTGCTGGTGTAGGCGAGGGTCAGGTTGTCCCTTACCTGTTGCTCGATAGTCACGGCGGGGTAGGGATTGTTCTGCGTGGGGGTCGTCTCCGTTGCGATTCCCTGGGGGTTAATCTTGATGTGGCTGATGCCAAACAGGTGCTGGGCACGGTTGCTGATGGCGGAATTCAAAGCCTCACCGAGCACCAGGTTCGATGCCTGCCCGGAAAAAGGCGATTGTCCATTCTGCTGCATCTGCGCGGACTGTTCCTGCGTCTGTCCCAATGCCAGCAAGCTGATAATATCGGCTGGCGGCAAGGGAGGCTCCGAGTGATAACTCAAGTTGAGCTTGTCGGTTCCGCCATTCAAGTTCACGGTGATGTCGTAGTCCTGGACGCGCGTGGTGGCCTGTAAATCCAGCACGGCGGTGGTGGTCACCGGGTTTGCAAAGGTTACGTCCCCTCGCTCCATGCGGTACTTGGTACCACTGAAGTACACCTCGCCTTCGGACACGTCGACCCGTCCCAGCAGAACGGGCTTGGCTGCCGTGCCCCGCAGGCGCAAATCGGCGTCGCCGGAGAGCCGGGCCACCGCCGTTTGCATCTCCAATTCTGGCGTACTCACAATGCGTACATCCATGTGGATGCGGTTCAGCACGGGATTGGTCTGCGGCAATACCGAGCCTTGCGCGCTGCGCTGGAGATAAGAAGCGAAATCGAATCCCGGCGTTATTCCCAGCTTGGTGACCGTCATGTCTCCAGAGAGCGTAGAACCCGCCGAGGATCCTGACCAACGCAGCTGCTCGTTGGTCACGGAACTGATGCCGGGCGGGTATCGCAGGCGCACATCCTGACCCTTGAGGGTGAGATCAAAAGCCAGTTGTTGATTGTAAGCAGTCGCGTAGCCGCCAAACGAGACCAATCCGCCGCCCACGTGCGCTGTCAGTGTCTCGATCTGCAAGCGATTGGTGTTGAATACGAACGATCCGTTGATGTCGCTCAGCGCACTGGGCAGATCGCTGTATTGAATCGAGCCACCGGTCACCTGCAACCGTCCCTGGATCGCAGGCCGGGCAACTGTACCCGCCAGGGTCACGTTCACGGCCACGGTTCCTTTGGATGTGAATTCGGGGTCGAAGCTTTGAATCAGCTGGAGGTCGGCATTGCCGTCAGCCCGCAGGTCGAGTTGGCGATCCCCGTCGAGTTGGACGGTCCCCGCGATGCCGAGGTCGGTGCCCTGGCCGGCAAGGCGCAATTGCTGAATATCAAGGACCTTACCGGAGATCGCGAACCGCACCGGCCCGTTGTTGCGGACCTGAATGTGCTCCACGTCGGCGAAGAAGTCGCTAATGTTCCCGTTGACTTGCAACTCCCGCGGGTTCTTCCACGGTCCGACTAATTGCAAATCACCCGCCGCCGCCGAGTGTCCTGTAACTCGCCCGCGTAAGTAATTCCGTAAGACCGGATCCACATCGAGGTGTTTGAAATGGAGATTCACATTGGAGGGCCAGTCACCACTCAGGTTAACGGTTCCGTCGATGTTGAGCTGGCTGTCTTTGAATTCGGAAAGTCCGGTCAAGCGCAATTCACGCCCGCGCGTTGCCGCATCGAATTGGTAGTCGCCCATGCGCTCATGATCCAGGGTGAGATCGTGTAAACGTATCTTGGCGTTGATGATGGGCTCGTCCAGGGTTCCGGAACTTTGAGCTTCGAAGTCCATGCTGCCCTCCACCGCTATCCGCGTGGACTGGAGAGAGGGAAAGCTTGCCAGATCAAACTTGCTGCCGAACAGGTGAAAGTGGAATCCGCGGGTCAGGAAATCATAGGTTCCGTCGCCTGTAACCTGGGCCTGGTAATGCGCCAGCTGAATTTCCTCCAGCGAGAGCTGCTCATGGTTGAGCGAAAACTTCGAATCGAATCGCTGAACGGCTTGCCCCTGTACGACCGCGTCCGTCAAATGGATGGTGCCATCAGCTTGGGGCTGTGCCCGGGTCCCAGAAGCGTGTACAAAGAGATCGATTTTCCCGCTGGCAGGAAGTTCCTCACCCGTGATTGCCAGAATCTCTGCGACATCGGCATTGTGCATTTGCATACTAGCCGTGAAGGTGCTGGATTCAACAAAACGCCGTTCGGTGAGTTGGGCTTCCAGGTCGAATCCCACGCTGGTTGCCCCATGCCGCAATGTGCCATTGTGAGCAATAAAAGTGTTGGGAGAAAGTTCGATCTCTGCCGCGAGGTAGTCCCAGCGAATTTGTTGCCTCGGCGATCTCGAGGTGGCTGGTACTAGAACCTCGAAGTCCTGGGATTGTAGCTTGCCTTCAAAATCAATTTCCGACAAGCGCCCGCTGGCAGAGCCCGTAAAGGAAGCTTGACCCCGCATGTCGACCAGGCCGTGCTGCTCGTATCCCAACGAAAGTAGTACCCGCTCCCACTCTGCCAGGTCACTGGTGCTGATTGATACTTTCATGACGGCACGGGTCGAGAGTGTCCCCGAGGCGCGGACCTGACTGGATCGAGTGTTGGCGTTGAACTCGGACACCTCCAATTCTGCGGGGGCACTCCGATAAATGGCGTGGCCACGTGCGCTGATGGGCAATTGCTGGGGAGAGACCTGGACCGGAGGAGCGACTTCCAATGTAATCTCTGTTTCCGCATTATGCGGCGAGCCTCGCCAGCGGCTCTCGAGCGTTCCGCTGCCCAACCCGGCCAGATTCATGCCCTGAAACGGCCGCGACGCCGAGGATAGCGCAGTCACGATCTCCTGGGCGGAAAGGCCTTTCACCCGCAAGCGTACGCTTCCCTTCTGTTCAGCAGCTTTCGGTTTACGGTCCTTGCCGGTCGACGCCGGCAGCAGCCAGTTGCTGACTTCCGCATCGCCGCTAACATCTCCACCCAGCACTCTCGCGCTGATCCCGCTAAGCCCGAGCCGCTGAGGATCCAAGCTGTATTGCGCACTAAGACTGTCAGCACGAAACTTCAAAGACTCGGTGCGCCAGTCGAGATCCTTGACCAATAACTTGCCTGCTGACACAAACTGCGCCGGCGACCACGAACCCTTGCCCGTAGCCTGCAGTGTTCCAGAACGCATTTCGGGATGGCGTGAAACCGCGCCCGCTTCCCCAAGATCCAACGTCAGGTTGTACTCCCCAGTGATCTCCGGATTGCTGAGGTGCGACACCCGCCCGCTCGCCTGAAGATGCGAACGTCCTGAAGTCGCCTTCAACGATTGCACATCCAGGCTGGCATGACTCAGGGTGAAATGAGCTTCCGTCATCCACGATATTGGCCGGTAACCGTCAAACTGGGTATTGATCTTGCCGACCAAGAGATTGCCGTCGTAGCGCCGGTGTAACAGAGAGTAGTTCAGGTCGGCGGAAACGTCGTCCGCCGCGAGGTCGAGCGGGAGTGTCTGATCGTTCCAGAAAAGCGCACCATGGCGTACCTCCAAGTGGCCAATCGACAAGGAAGCGAGTTTTGCGACCGGGCTATCGCCGCTCGCTTTTACCGGTGGCTCAGGTTGGTTGGTGGTTCCATCCGGGTAAAAAATAATGTGAGCGATTGGGCGATCCAGGACCAGGGAGTCAAATCCGAGTTCAAACCCGACCGCCGTGGTAAGACGAACCTTGGCGACCACTCGGTCAACGTGGGCGTAAGGAACTTCCGTGGCCGCCTCACGGCCGTGAATGGTCAGGTCGCGAACATCAACTACGAATCGGAAGGGAATGGTGTGGATGCCGCCGAGTTCGACGCGGCCACCGGTGATTCGTTCCAACTCCGCTACCACACGGCGGCGCACCAGGGCTTGAAATGAATCGGTGGTTGCATACCAGGCGAAGCCGCCCAAGCCCAACAGAATGACAAGCGCTGCTATCAGCAGACGCTTTCCCCACTTGCGCCGATCCGGCTTGGCGCCGGCACCGGTCATTGCAACTCGCCCTTGGAATCGGACGTCTGCCTGCGAATCTCGCTGCCCGAGCGCAGGTTATCCAGCCAGGCCAGCAGCAACTGGTTCATCTGTTGTTGCGTCAGCAACTCTTTGATCTTCGGAGTCACCTCGGCGAGCGGGACTTCTTTCTCTCCCGACTGCCGGAGTTGGGGCAGGAGCTGCTGGTTGTAGTAACTCTCAATACTCTTGGAATCGATGCTGACATTGGGACGTAAGCGGGCGTCCACTAAGCTCATCAAGTCGAGTTGCTGTGAAACGTGCTGTCTCAACTCATCTTCTGTCAGTCCGCGACGGCGCAGCAGGGCTTGCCAGCCCTGCGTCGTCGTCGCTTCCGGGTATTGACGGCGAATGTCTTGTATCCGCTGCGTCACTTCCTGATTGCTGGCATGCTGAAAGTCGGAGGAGTGCATTTGTTCCCGCAAGAGCTCCTGGTCGATGAGGCGGTCCAGCGCGGCCTTGTGCTCGGCTGGCGGCAACTGGTCAAGCGAGCGGCCATCCTCGAACGCCTGGCAGCGCAGCGCATCATCCCAGTCGCTCTGAAGAATTATGTGGCCGTTCACGGTTGCCACAATGCTATCCAATACTTCTCCGGCCCACGAAGTTGACGGGCCAGCCAGCAATGCTAAGGCGCAAACGAAACTGCAAAAACGGTTCATCAAAAGGTCTGTCCGATACTGAAATAAACGTTAAAGTGCGACTCGTGCTGCGGCACAAAGTAGGGGAGGCTGTCCGTGCTGTTCTTTACACAGTACGAGGATTGCCCCTGCCCACTGACACTGGCCGTCGCCTGACAACTTGGAAACGCTGGTGGATTTAAATTGTACCCGAAATCGAAGCGTACTGGTCCAATCGGAGTCCTGTACCGTAGTCCGATTCCCAGCGCGTGGCTCATATAGCTGAAGTCGCACTGGTTCGCGGTGCTTTCCTGTAAGCACATCTGGGGGTCTTTCTGCCGCCAGCGCAACAGGTTGTCCAGCATACTGCGACCGTCTACAAAAACATTGCCTGTATCCCAAAACAGAGCAAAGCTGATGTTGTCATGTACATAAGGCAGGTTGCTCGGCGGGAAACGCAATTCCACATTGTTCAGAAATAACGCGCTCCCGCCCAGTGGAAACCCGGTCACGGGATCGCGCGGACCAGCCTGGTTCAGCCCGAATCCGCGGTGTGAGTTCCCTCCACCGGCGAGGAAACGCTCGGCCAGTGGAATGACGGTGGCATCGGGACAATTGGTCTGCGTCGGATCCGGACAGCCCTGCCCCGGCGGTAGTATCGAAGTGTTGCCAAAAGCGTTCTCCAATCCAACGCGAGTCGAGCGCGCAAGCACCCATTGTTTTTCTGGCCTACGGTTCTTGCCGAATCCGTGGTAGGTAGAGTTCTGAACCAGGATTCGACTGAAATCGGCTTGCGAACCGAAATAGCTGGATGCCACACCCGCGATCACGGCATTGTAGCTGCCCTTGGTGCTTTCCAGATCGCTGTCGCGCGTATTGCGGATATAGGTTATTCCCGGCTCACCCACGCGCACCGGCAGCGAGAGCAGGGGAATTTCTGCCGGGCTGATCTCGAGGTTGTTGGCCTTTACACGGCGATAAGTAAAGCTGTAATCCAAGGTGCTGGTCTTGTTGACGATCTGGCGGAACTGCACTGATCCTTCCAGGCGTTGCGACGTAAACGTTGTAACGTCGAGGGTGTTGTCGTAAAACCCGGTCAAGGAAAAGTTCCACTTGGGATTTCCGAACAAGCGCGGCGCGCTATAGCTGATCAGCCCACGTTGCTGCAAGCTGCCTACATCCGCTTTGAACGTGATGGTTTGGTTCCTGCCCCAAAGATTCAGACGGGTTACGGTGAGAGAGACGCGAGGACTGACCCCGGTTTGACCCTTGGCTTGATCGGTGCCGATGGCGGTTGGTTGACCGGTTTGGAATTCCAGGCCCACGCCATAGGTGAACGTGTAACGCTTGGCTTCCTGCACATCCAGCAGCACATTCTTGGTCGGTTCGCTTCCGCCTGGGTTTTGCACGGCGACATCCACCTGGTTGAAGATGCCCAGGTCGTACAACTTCTGTTGCGTCTTCAGCATATTGATCTGGCTGAGGGAGTCGCCCGGGGCCACTTGCAGGTCGCGATTGACGATATAGGGCTTGGTGTGTCCCAGACCGGTTACCAGCACCCGGTCCACAAATACCTGCTTCCCTTCGTGGATGGTGAATGTAACATCCATGCGGTTGCTCTGTCCGGGGATCGGGTTCGCGGCCACTTCGAAAGTGGCATCCGGGAACCCACGGTTGAAGTAATAGTTCAAAATAGTGTCACGGTCTTCGGCGATGTAATACTCGGAGAATGGCTCCCCCTCAGCTGTATTGAGATGCGGGGCAAGCTCTGGTTTGGAAAAGCTGGTATCGCCCACCATGTGAAAGGTTCCGACCCGCATCTGCGGACCTTCGTCGATCGCAAACCTGACTGCAATTTCATTCTCGTGGCCTTCGTAGTTGTCCAACACCGTGGGCGTTACCGCAACTTTCGGGAAGCCGTTGGCGCGATAAATGTTCTCGAGACTACTGACGTCGTTAGCCAGCAAACGCTGGTTGTAGCGTCCATGGGCAAGCAACCGCCCAGCTGGCTGGAGCTGCAAAAGCGGGCGCAGCGTCGTATTTGTGAGAAAGTATTGGTTTCCCGTGATTTCTATTTTGACCAGCTTGTGTCGAGAGCCGGCGTTAATGGTGTAGACAATATGCAGTTGCCCAGCAGCATCGTCGGTGCGTTTCTGCAAGGCCACCGCAGCCTCAAAATATCCCAGGCTCTGCAGATAATTCACCAGATTACGGCGACCTTCGTTTAACAGGTCCTCGTCCACGGCATTCTCTTCGAAGACGGGAACGTTCTGTTTGAGAATCTTGTTCCGTAGTTTGAAGCCTTCGGCGGAGACGTCCACCTGGGGGCCGGGTACGATGTTGAGCGTGTAATCCACTGCATTGGTTTCCGGACGGTACGTTTTTTGGGCAACGGAAACCTGGACCAGCAGACGTTTCTGCTTTTGATATCGTTTGCGCAGGCGCTGTAACGCGCTACTGGTGCGTTGTGTCGAAACGCGGTCCCCAGGCCGCAGCTTGGCAATTTTTGGGACTTCCGCAGGGACACATCCGGAATCGCAATTCACAGTCACCGTTCCTACCCGTGCCTGCTCGCCAGGAGTTACGGTGAACACGATGGCGATCAGCTGGGTATTCGCGTCCTCGGACTGCTGCGGAGCGATGGTGGACCGGTAATAACCGTTCTCCACCAGGAGCTCCTTGATATTGGCCAGCGCAGTGTCCATGCGCTCGCTGGAAAATGGACTTCCCAGCGTCAGCTTCGAGGCATTCACAATCTGTCCCGCCGTGGGACGAGTGGGCGCGCCTTCCACGCGCACTTCGCCTACGAAGTAGCTAAGCGTGGTCAGGAACGACAGCACGACTTGGTTGTCGGCGGCAGGTTCTGCCTCCACACGTATGTCGGTAAATCGTCCAGTATCGAAGAGCACATGGATGCTTCGGCGGAGTTCGTCGCGTACCAGAGGCTGGCCTTGTTTCTGCGGAAGCAGATCGCGAAGGTGTTGTTGTCCCATGGCGGATGAGATTGCGGAAAAGCGGATTTCCGCGACTTTGAGGCCCTCGTACTTTGCCAGGTTGTCCGGGGTAGGCGGCGACTGCTGAACATCCTCACTTTGCTGAGAAGATTCGCCGGCTGCCGCATACAGAATGCACGCGGGCACAAACGCCATTACCAGCAATGTTGTGAGCAAAGCTCTCCCTACGCGCAAACCGGCCCCTCAGTTTGGTTGGACCTTAACAGTTTCGATGAAGTCTTATGAATCAATGTTGTCTGCCGAGATTTCTCTGAAACGACTTCTTCACTGCCGACCGCTACGCAAACCCAGCGGCCCCTATAATAAAGGTTTGTTAAGGCTGTGAACGATGATCTCTTTGGAACTGGGCGACCGCTACTCGCGACAGGTGTTGTTTCGCGGCATCGGCACGGAGGGTCAGCGCCGCCTTGCCGCCTCCCGCATCGTAATCGCCGGATGCGGCGCTACCGGCTCGGTGCTCGCTTATTTGCTGGCACGCGCCGGAGTCGGCACCATTCGCGTCATCGATCGCGACTACGTTGAACCCAGCAACTTGCAGCGCCAGTCGTTATTCGACGAAGGTGATGCCGCTGAGTCGCTGCCCAAGGCCATCGCTGCCGCGCGAAAGATCGCTGCCTTCAATTCCCAAGTCGTTGTCGAACCTCAGGTCGCCGATCTGATTCCTTCCAACATCGATTCCCTGCTAGCGGGCACCCAACTCATTCTCGATGGTACAGACAATTTCGAGACCCGGTACTTGATCAACGATTTCGCGGTCAAGCATTCCTTACCTTGGATTTATACCGCGGCAGTCGGCAGCTATGGTGTGACGCTCAATGTCATACCTGGCCAAACCGCCTGTCTGGCCTGCGTATTCCCCCAGCCTCCACAAGGAGCGCTCGAAACCTGTGAGACTGCGGGAATCCTGAATTCCGTGGTCAATCTGGCGGCCTCTATCGCCGCTACCGAAGCTCTCAAATTTCTGGTGGGAGCGACAGAACACCTGCGTCGTACTCTATTGTCCTTTGATGTCTGGCAAAACGACCGAGCGGAAATCATCGCCGACAAGCCCCGCCCCGGCTGCCCCACCTGCGGCCTGCGCGAATTTCCCCACCTGGCGGGTGAAGGCCGGCCCCACATAACACTGTGTGGCCGCAACTCCGTCCAGATCCATGAACGTCGCCGCCCGCTGGACTTGGCCGAGATGAGCGAACGCCTGCGCCCACATGGGACAGTCCGCCATAGTGACTTTGTTCTCAAGTTCTGGCGCGAACCCTATGAGTTGACGCTGTTTCCTGACGGCCGGGCGATTATTAAAGGCACCACCGATCCGGCAGTGGCCAGAAGCCTCTACGCCCGCTTCATCGGGGCCTAACAAAAGCCGCGCCCAGAGCGGCATTTCGGGTGTATCATCGTTCAGCTTTAGATTCCACCCGGCCGCCCGGAAGAGCACCCTGGAATGCCGCCTGCGAATCTGATTACCCAGAGTTTTGACTGACCAGCGTTTTGATTGACCAGATTTTGTAACTACCCAGCTTTGTGGAGGATTTCAATGCGTAAGCTCTCAGTTCTTTGCCTGCTTCTCCTGTTCTCCGGATTAGCCGCAGCCCAAAATATCGTCATCGGAGGAACCGCCGGCAATTGGGTTCCAGCATACGGTGTGTATGCAGCGCCGTTTGTTCCACTGATCGTGACTCCGTCCGTGACCCTGTCCACCGTTTCGCCGTCTCCGGTGGGAGCCAGCAATGCCACTTGGGGGAACGTCGCCGGCGCCACCAACGCGACGCTGTCGGATGAGTTCATCGCCGAACCCCCAGTTGGCGTTTTCACCCAACCCACTTGGTATGGACCGTCGGCCGCAGCTGCGCCTGCCGAACCCATGTCCGAAGCGATGCATGGACACATGCGTGGGCAGAAGGAGCGCGGCGGTTCCGAGTTCGTCGGTGGGGTGAGCGCGGGCAGTTGGAGTGTCGCCCAGATGATGACCGGATCAAGCCCGGCCCGAAGGGCGTCCCGCACCTACACCAACCAGGATGTGGATCGCGTGAACCAGAGCAATGGCACGGTCAAATATGATGGCAAGACCGAGCACATCTAAGTATGGTCATCAGGAACGGTCTCTTTCGCGCGGAGGAGACCGTTCTATTTCACGAATTCCCCTCCCCCACCAATTTCCCACGGGTTGTAGGTCAAGCAAAAACTCACTCGGTCCGAAATCGGCGGGTGATCGTAGAACAGGAAAACGTTGACCGGGTTCGGAGCGGGATCCGATAAATCCACTTCACCCAGAACCTGAAAAGCCTGCGCCGCGACCTGACCTGAGTCAGGCGTGAGGCCGTGCGTCACTTCCAGTCCGTATTGATCGGCCTGATGTTCCAGGTATCTGCTGAAAGCGCTTCCAACTGGGTTGGTTACGAAGAACAGCAGAGACAGCAAGAATAGCAGCGCGGGCAAAGATGCCCAATCGTCCAGACCGCGAACTCCCCAGCCTGCTCCCCAGCGCGCCAGCACCCATCCAATCAGGCGGTGGACCAGATAAAAGAAAAGCAGCAGTAGAACGGCAAAAAAGGCAATGCCTTTGGGAATGTGCTGCAACACATAGTGGCCGGTTTCATGCCCCGCGACAAAGACGATCTGGCGGTCGTTCATCTTGGCGATGGTCGTGTCCCAAACCACCATTCGTTTGGAGGCGCCGATGCCGGTGACGTAGGCATTCAAGCCTGTGGTCTTTTCCCCGGCGCCCATCCAGAACATGCGCTCGGGAGGAATGTTTTCTCCGGCTCGTTGCACCATCTTTTCGAGGCTAGCGGTGAGTGCCGGATCTTTCTGCTGCAGCGGTTCGAACTTGTGAAACATTGGGTCGATGACCCAAGGCCCTAGAAAAAAGATAAACACGCCAATAGGCATCGCGATCAACCAGAAATAAAACCATGCGCGGCGCGGGCTGCGGTGAATCACCACGTAGAGCAGCCAGATCAGGATGGTCCCGATGACCACAGCGATTAATTGGCCCTTGATCCAATCCCAACTCCACGAGCCCCATCCCTGTATCGAGATTCCGTACCTTTTCTCGATGACTTCGCCGTAAATGTCCAAAGGCAATGTGAAAACTGCAATGGTCAGCAATAGCAAGGGGCAAAAGACGAGACTCTGCACAAAACGGCGGGAACTGGAGCGTTCGGCCCAGTCGCGGAATTTTGCCCCCAGCTTCCAGCGCAGGATCAGCCAAAGAACCACCAAGCCATAAGCAAAACCGATCAGCGCCAGGTGGAAATGGATGCGATTGCGGTCGTGGGCTTTGTGATAAAGATCTGGCGGCAGCGTGTAAGCCGTGATGGTTTTCTCCGACGCCGATGTCGTGCGCTGCGAGGCTGACGCTGGCGGCTGATCTTGTCCCGGCAGCCATTGCAACATGCAAACTGCAAAAAGTCCGACCAATATCGCAAACCGGAATCTGTTCATGCTCGCTCCTAGGGTGAACCCGGAAAGTTTGCTCTCGTAGGAACAGTTCGTCAACTGAGAACCGAGATTCTGACAAGTGTCCTTGAATCAACCTACGCCCGGTGCTTTACCGTTGCACCACACTTGCCAGCACTTCAAAGAATTCAGGGAAAGAAATCACTGCCGCATCGGCTCCCTTGATCAGCGTCTCCCCCTCAGTTCGCAACGCCGCTACCGAAAATGCCATTGCAATGCGGTGATCGCCGAAGGAATCGACCTCTGCCCCGTGCAGATTCTGCTTCCCTGGAATTCTCAGTCCGTCTTCGCGTTCTTCGACGTCTGCGCCCAAGGCACGCAAATTGGCGGCGAGGGCTGCGATCCGGTCCGATTCTTTCACCCGCAGCTCGCGCGCATCGCGGATTTCAATCCCAGTCTCGGTATAGGGTGCAATCGCCGCCAGCACGGGGATTTCGTCGATCAGCTTTTCCGTGTACGGACTCTGAATCACCGTGCCTCTTAACTCTCCACCCTGCACTTGCACTGTCCCGGTCAGTTCGCCGTGGTGCTCCTCGAGTTGCGTGATGGAAATCCGCACACCCATGCTGGCAAGCAGATCGAGCAAACTGCTTCTCGTCGGATTCAATCCCAAGCCAGTGATGGTCAGCTGCGATCCGGGAAACAACGCCGCTGCGCATAAGAAGAACGCCGCGCTCGAAAGATCGCCGGGAATGGTGGCTTCGATTCCGCGGAGTTGCTGATCGCCAACGATGCTGGCGCCGTTTCTTTCCAGTCGCACTTCTGCGCCGAACGCTCGCAGCGCCAACTCACCGTGATCGCGGGTACGCACCGGCTCTTCTACTCGAGTTTCGCCATTCGCAAACAATCCGGCGAATAGTACCGCCGATTTCACCTGCGCACTGGCAACCGGCATCTTGTAGTCAATCGCCTTGAGATTGCCGCCACTGATCCGTAGCGGCGCATGGGATGCACCGGTCGCGCTGATCTTTGCTCCCATGGCTTGCAGCGGCGTCATTACTCGGGCCATGGGCCGCCGCGAGAGAGATGGATCGCCTAGCAGTTCGCTGCTGAAATCCTGTCCCGCGAGAATTCCGCTCAGCATGCGCATGGTCGAGCCGGAGTTGCCACAGTCAAGCGGCATAGTTGGCGCTTGTAGCTTTGGTCCGCGGCCCTGAATCGTTACCACATCTCCGGCGCGTTCCCATTCAGCGCCGAGTGTGCGAAGGCAATTCAGGGTGCTGGCGCAATCGGCTCCGGTAGAAAAGTTATCGAGGCGGGTGCTGCCTACGGCAATCGCGGCTAGCATGGCGTAACGGTGGGAAATAGATTTGTCTCCGGGCAGGCGGATGCTGCCGGAAATATTTCGCGCGGGACGAATGACTTTTTGCTCCGCCATGGGGTCGATTCAATATAGCGGAAGCGGAGAAACTCGGATAATGGAGGCCGGGCGCCCCGCCCGGCTAAGTATTACTTCGTCTTTTTCTTGGCGATGTTCAATTCCACCATCTGTCCATTCTTGTTCTTCACCAGCAGGACATTGCCATTTTCCTTCGCCGGAAATTCTTTTCCCCGGGTCCAGTCCATGAAACCTGCGGCAGGAGCGCTGACCTTGCACAGATAGAGCGCACTTCCCATGCTCATGGATATCTTGAATTGATCCCCTTTTTCCATATGCTGGGCGTCAGCGGCAAGTTTTTCGATGGACACCACTGTCGCCGTCTGAAAACCATCGTCCGCGCTTTGCGCATAGGCGAGCATGCACGTCATTGTGATGCAGCACAATATGGCAGCCACGTATCTCTTCATTGGTGTTCCTCTCTAATGATGGAAAAGTATAGACCAAGTGCCACGTACAGCACGCAAACTAAGCCAGTGCCTGCGCTTCCGAAGTCGCTTCTTTCAGAATGTCCGTCGGCACTTCGCGGATGCTCACCCCAAATTTGAACATGGGGATCTCGGTGCCTCGGCCCCAGCGGGCCACTTCCCAGTGAGCGCGTAAAAACTTCATTTCGGGCCGCCCCGTCAAATCCAATAGCATGGGGTGCTCTGCCGTATAGAACTTTTGTGGGAAATAGGTTATTGGCTTTGGGCTCCATGCGGCGCCATCAGCCGATCCGAAGATGCTTACGTCGAGCGATTCCTGTTCGACGATTTCCGTGATGTTCAGACTCAACAGGAACACGCGGTTGGCGGCCTTGCTGACGTCAACCGGGGCGCCGTCGCCTTTGGCGTTGACCACGGTATTTTCAGGAACTAAGTAAGTATCAATCATCGCGAGAGAATTGTAACTCAGTCCGCGTTATCGATCAGAATGGCAATGTGACCGGCAATCCCCTAGAAGCTGATCTGAGCAAGGACAGCGCGAGCTTCACTGGCAGGATCGGCTGCCGCGGTGATCGGCCGTCCGACGACGATATGGCTGGCTCCGGCTGCAATGGCCGCGGCAGGAGTGACAACTCTGGCTTGATCAGCAACGTCGGCACCCGCGGGACGCACGCCTGGAGTCACGAGGGCAAAGTCAGTTCCTAATTCGCTGCGCAGCGCCGGAGCTTCGCGCGCCGATGCCACAATTCCTCGACAGCCGCTGGTCAATGCTAACGCAGCCAGCCGCAAAACCTGGTCGCGTACTTGGCCGTGAATGCCGAGCTTGTCGAGATCGTTATCGTCCAGACTGGTGAGCACAGTGACCGCCAGAATCATCAACGAAGGGTTGGTGAAAGCAGCTGCTTCGGTGGCCGCTGCAAGCATCTTCCCGCCGCCTGCGGCGTGTACGGTCAGCATGCTTACCTTGAGCCTCGCGGCCTCACGTACGGCAGAGCCCACCGTGGTTGGGATGTCGTGATACTTGAGATCGAGAAATACTTTATGTCCCGAGGCGACCAGATCCCGCACCACTTGGGGACCTTCAGCGGTATAGAGCTGCATTCCGACCTTGTAGCAGAAAGCGGAATCGCCCACAGCCGCCACAATCTTGTGGGCGGCGGCTGCGGACGACACATCCAAAGCAACGATCAAACGCTGACGCGGATCGTGCATATGCTGAAGTATAAAATGTTTACGGTTAGTACGCCACCGGCTGGACCATGGCGATTTGTTGCGGCTGGAGTTCTCGAGCAGTAACTAGATCCAGGCGGACTCGTTGCAGACCCTTTTCGCGGAAGGCGAGCGCCTGAGCAGCGCTATAGGAAAGGTCGATGATGCGGCCAGGAATAATAGGCCCGCGATCATTGATGCGGACAAGAATCCGGCGGCCGTTGCCTAGATTTGTAACTCGAACCCAGCTACCTAGTGGCAATGTGGGGTGGGCGGCTGTCAGATCGTACATGTTAAAGGGTTCACCGCTGGCGGTGGCCCGGCCTTCAAAATACTCCCCGTACCAGGACGCCGTCCCCACTTGATAGGGCGAACCGTGCTTTGGCTTGGCGGTGGCATTGGCTTGAACCGCCGGTGCCCCCGGTTTTGCTTCAGTGTCTTTGGACCCGGAGCCTTTTGGCCCAGGCGAAGCTCCCAAACTGACGACCGCTAAAACGCTCACTAGTCCGTGAGCTAAGAATCCACGCATTCAATCACCTCATTTCCAAAATCGTATCCCCGAGCAATTATTCTGTGTGTTTGAGAATGCTATCGGCCTCCAGGTTGGCCTGTCAACGCCAAAATACATGAAAGAATGTAACCAGGCAGTTATGGATATCTCACGTAACTCACTGTATATCTTAGGTAATGGAGTAATGTACCTGTGATAGCACTCACTTACGTGTTTATATACTAGTAAATAACCTAAGTTTGGTGCAGTAGGAAATATTTGCTTGCCATGTGTTTTCAATCAGTTAGGATGAAACTAGCACTTTATGATTTAAATTCAGTAAGTTACGGCGTTCCGTAGAGCGTCGATTCGCGATCTCCCGATAAATACTTTTGGCGAGCATCGGGTTTTCGGTACATTTCGTTTATGGCCTCTGCACCACCTGTGGTTCTGACGATCGCTGGTTTCGACCCCTCATCCGGAGCCGGGGTAACGGCTGACATCAAGACCATTGCCGCTCATGGGTGCTATGGAGTGGCCTGCATTTCGGCTCTGACCGTTCAATCCACTTCCGGCGTGCGTCGGGTAGAACCTGTTGCCGCCGACCTGCTGAGCGAAACTCTTGAGGAGTTGGCTAGCGACCTGGAGATTTCGGCGGTTCGGTTAGGAATGCTGGGTTCGGCCAAGGTGGTTTGGGCAGTGGCGGAATTCCTAGCCAAACATCGGCCTCGAAATGTAGTGCTGGACCCGATCCTCAGAAGCTCTTCGGGCACTGCCCTGTTGGCCCCTGCCGGTGCCAGTCTGCTGGCCGAAAAGCTCATCCCGCTGGCGACCGTGGTGACACCAAATGTGGACGAAGCCTCCGCCCTGACTGGCCTTGCGGTTACGAACCTCGAGCAAATGCGCGCTGCGGCACACAAGATGCACGAGATGGGAGCATTGGCGGTGGTGATTACCGGCGGACATCTGGACCAAGCCATTGATCTACTAAGCTTCACCGGCCGCGCCGGCATTGAGCAGGAAACCTTCAAATCAGCGCGGCTGCGGTCGAACTCTACCCACGGGACAGGCTGTGCCTTTGCCACTTCAGTGGCATGCCACCTGGCGTTAGGGCGAGGCCTGCCGGAAGCGGTTCTGCTGACCAAGGCCTATGTGGCAGCGGCAATTGTGAATGCTCACCCACTAGGCCGTGGGATCGGTCCGGTGCATCATCTTTATCGCATGAATCAACAACGGCGGACGAGCACCAGCGGAGATCCGGAACCGGTGAATTAAGCTTACCGGGCGCCGGCATGCTTCAGCAGAATTCCAGCGACAAAAGCCACCAAGGCAGCCAATAACCACTCCAGGCGCCAGAGCTGGATAGCTTGGAAGTCCGCCAGACTTTGCACTGAGTAGATGAGACCGACGGCCATTGCAGCCAAGACGCATCCCATCCCCACAAAGAAGGCGATCAGCGATGCAGGGGAGAGGCCCAACCAATCCTTGACGCTTTGGAACTCTAAAGCCTTAAAGAACTCGAGTGGCTGCATCCAAACAGGAATCGTGCCGACCGCCGCTTTGGTAGCACGCGACCCACCGCAGACATGGCAAAAGCGTGCCCCTACCATGAACTCCGAGCCGCAGCCCGCACAGACGTTCTCGAAGGCAGGTAACGACTGAGGATGGGCAACCGGGGGCTGCCAAAACTCTTGGGCTGGGTTATGGACGGCTTGTGACATGGCAATCCTTTCCCGCTTCAGCCGCAAACCACGGGCCAAAGCTAAGCTCTCGTAAGTTGTTGCAAAATACCCCAACTTTCGAACTTAAGATTTGCCACCCATCCCGATCCCGAGCAGGATTTACCTGTTCCCGGCAAAGATTGTCGGGATGAACCCCTCTTTGTGTCGAGTTTGCACCCGCAGAGTGTTTACCTGTGAGTAACCGTCTTGGTTCGCAGGTGCCCAGCTACCGTCTGAGCACCGTGCCGCTGTTTTGTGTGGAACCGGTGTATCCTAGGCTTCGTACCATGCTTCAGGAGGCGACCTATGTATTGTAACTACTGCGGGAAAGTCATCCAGGATGACGCCAATGTGTGCGCTTATTGCGGCACGCGGGTAGGCTCGGTGCTGGCCCGAAAGCGGTTGCTTCGCCCGCGGGCTGATCGCCGAATTGCCGGGGTTTGCGCCGGTTTCGCCGAGTACTTTGATCTGGATGTGACACTGGTTCGGCTGGTTTGGTTCTTCACCGCTTTCCTGACTGGGGTGGGCCTGATCGCGTATCCGATTGCGTGGATCGTGATGCCGGAAGAGCCGCTGCGGCTCTCCGCCCCGATGGGTCAGCAAGCGACGTCCAGCTAGAAGGGTTCGCCGTCGTCAACGCTCGATCAGTGTTTATCCTTGGCCAACCCTATTCGCCACCCACTCCCCCGCTTCTCGCGTTCCTAAATTCCCTCCAACATCCGTCGTTGTCTTCTTCTGATGCACCGCTTCTAGCACTGCAGACTCGATCCTCTCGGCCTCTTTGGTCAGCCCCAAATGCGAAAGCATCATCGCCGCTGTCAAAATCGCACCAAAAGGATTGGCAATATTCTTTCCCGCGATCGGCGGCGCTGACCCGTGCACCGGCTCGAACATCGAAGTCTTGCCGGGGTGAAGGTTGCCGCTCGCGGCTATGCCCAGCCCGCCCTGCAGTCCCGCAGCCAAGTCGGTAATGATGTCGCCAAACATATTGTTGGTGACGATCACATCAAACTGCCGCGGATCGCGCACCATCTGCATACAAAGCGCGTCCACATACATATGTTCGGCCTTGATTTGCGGATTCTCTCCGGCCACTTCTTTAAACACCCGCTGCCACAAGCCTCCGGCGTGGGTCATGGCGTTGGATTTGTCGCACATGAGCACGCGGCTGCGCTTGTTGCCGCCGAGCTTCGTATGCCGTTCACAGTATTCGAAGGCGTAACGAATGATGCGCTCGACTCCCTTGCGAGTGTTGATGTCTTCCTGGACCGCAATCTCGTCGGGTGTTCCCTGCTTGAACACACCCCCGGCATCGGTATACACGCCTTCGGTGTTCTCACGGATCACGACGAAGTCGATGTCCTTCGCTTCAATTCCCTTCAGAGGACATAGGCTCGCATCCAGCAGCCGCACCGGGCGCACGTTGGCGTAAAGATCCATCTTGAAACGCATGCCCAGCAGGATTTCTTTGGCATGAATGTTGGTTCGCACCCGGGGATCGCCGAACGCGCCTAGCAAAATGGCATCGAAGTCGCGCTCCAACATGGTAAAGCCGTCAGGCGGCACCGTCACACCGTCGCTAAGATAGCGGTCGGCGCCCCAATCGAACTGCGCGGTTTCTACTTCGACGCCGGTGGCGGCAATGACGTTGACGGCCTGAGGAATTACTTCTTTCCCAATGCCGTCGCCGGGGATGATGGCAATTCGCTTTTTCTGGCCCACGGGTGAAAAAGGTAACACACTCGGAGCCAGGAAAAGCCTTTAACCGCAAGTACGCAAAGAAGGAGCCGCAAAGGACGCAGAGGTCGCCTGCGCTTGGCTTGTATAATTCAAACATCGGATATGACTCCCTCTGCCGTTCAAAGTGACGCTGTTCCGCCGTCTACCAACCTCGGAACCCTGCCCTCCGAGTTTGCGGAGCTGTTGTCTGGCTGCGGTCTTCTGGATCTCAGCAGCCGCGCCAAGATTGCACTCACCGGTAGCGACCGGGTGCGCTGGCTGAATGGCATGGTCACAAATAATATTCGCGACCTGGCCGTAGGCAAGGGCGTTTATGCTTTTCTGCTCAATCCGCAGGGTCACATTCTCGGCGATATGTACGCTTACAATCGTGGCGAGTCTCTGACGCTGGACACCGATCATTCTGAACTGGAAAAGCTGCTTGCAATCTTCGATCGTTACATCATCATGGACGACGTTGAAGTCGCCAACCTTAGCGATCAAGTGCAGTCCATAGGGATCGCAGGTCCGAAGGCATCGGAAGCATTGCATAAGGCGGGGTTCGAGTTTACACAGCTGGAGTCTTTGCAGTTCGCCGATTTGATTTGGCAAAATGCGGCTGTGACCATCGCCCGGGGCGACCACCCCGGCATCGAATGGTACGAATTATGGTTCGCGCCAGAGCACGCATCGGCGTTGCGGAACTCACTCACCCAGGCCGGGGCTAAACCGGTTAGCGCCGCTGCTCAGGAGTTGCTTCGCATCGCCGAAGGAATCCCGCGCTATGGTCAGGACATTCGCGAGCGCGATTTGCCACAGGAAACCAGCCAGGAGCGTTCCTTGCATTTCAGCAAGGGATGCTACGTAGGCCAGGAAATCGTGGAGCGCATTCGCTCCCGCGGCGCGGTGCACCGCAAGTTTACCGGCTTCGAAGTGCAGGGTTCAATGCCCGCACTTGGCGCCAAGGTTCAAGCTGACGGCAAAGACGTGGGTGAGATCACTAGTACAGCTGTTCTACCGACCAAGGGCGGAGAACGCCGCGTAGCCATCGGCTACATTCGCCGGGAATTTGCTTCCGGCAAGCAAGTGCAAGCAGGTGGCGCACAGCTTACCGTAAGCAATTTGCCGTTTACCGGTATCTTTTCGTCTACAGAATAGAATTTGAAGGGAAAATCCATGCCTGAGAAAAAGCAGGAAAGCTTTACCGTAACCGATCGGCGGTTGTTTACTCCGGAAGGCGAGGCTCGCACCGAGGTCACGCAAGAGGAAGTTTCGAGTTCCAGCCCGAAGCCAGAAGTGGCATCGCAGGCACAGCCAACGTCCGCGGCCCCGCCACCAATAGTGGACATGCCACCCACGCCGACGGCGGCGGAGCAGCAGCAGCAAGCGGACGCCTACCGCAAATCCGCCAAGGATCTGGACACGCGCGTCGAATTGAGCGGCCATTCTGCTAAAGAGCTGGAGATGACCTTCGAACGCTTCATGGCTTCGTTGTACATGAATGCCATGCTGCAACTCGGACTGATGCACGAACAGGGTGGCCAACCGCGTGTTGACCTGATTGGCGCGCGCCAGACGATTGACACGCTGAGTCTGCTAACGGAAAAAACCAAGGGAAACCTCACTAACGCCGAAGAAGTTTTTCTGCAGAACTGTCTTTACGAACTTCGCATGGCCTACGTGGAAGTCACCAACGCGTTGGCGCACCCACCGCAGGCAGCGGGTACAGTTTCCAGCAAGCCATGAAAGCAACGTTGACGGTCTTGGGCAGTGGGACCTCGATGGGCGTGCCTACCATCGGGTGCGATTGCGCGGTGTGTTGTTCGTCCGATCCGCGTGACCGCCGTACCCGGCCTTCCGTCTTAATTGAGTACAACGATCGAGCTGTTCTCATCGACACCACCCCAGACTTCCGCGAGCAGGCGATCCGCGAAAAGATTCATCGGCTGGATGCTGTACTTTATACCCACACTCACGCCGATCACATTCTCGGCATCGATGATCTTCGGCCTCTGACTTACCGGCTGCGGCCCAACAAGCTTCCACTCTACGCTCGTCCGGAGGCCGCAGAGTTCATCCGCAACATGTTCCGTTACATCTTCGACGCCGACTACAAGTTTGGTGGACTACCGCAGGTAGAACTGAAATCTATCGATGGGCCTTTGACGCTTTTCGGAGCGAACTTCGAACCGATACCGGTCATTCATGGCGAAACCGAGATCTACGGCTTTCGCGCCGGCAGTGCGGCTTATTTGACCGACCACAGTGAAATTCCCGAGCCTTCACTGGCCAGGCTCCAGGGCCTCGACATTCTTTTTCTGGACGCGCTACGTCGCACGCCGCATCCTACACACTCCACCGTGGACAACTCGCTCCGGATTGTGGAGAGGCTCAAACCGAAGCGTGCTTTCTTTACGCACATTTGCCATGATCTGCCGCACGCGGCGACCAACGCATCCCTGCCGCCCAACGTACAGCTTTCTTACGACGGCATGAAACTGGAATTTGAAATCTGAGCTTTTTTGCCCGATTTCTCGCCGCAGATCAACGCGGATAAACGCAGATCGACGATGCAGGTTTTTCACAAACTCGAAGACATTCCCACCGGCTTCGGCGCGACCGTCGTCAGTGTAGGCAACTTTGATGGCGTGCATCGGGCCCATCGTCAAGTCATTTCCAATATCGTCCTGCGCGCAAGAGAGTTCGGAGCCAAGGCCGTCGCGGTGAGCTTTGAGCCTCATCCGGTGCGCATTCTGCGACCGGACTTGGCCTTAAAACTCATCACTCCCTCGGTAGAAAAGATTCGTCTCTTCCAAACCAGCGGTCTCGATACCGTGCTGCTGCTTCCCTTTACTCGTGACTTATCTTTGCTGACGCCGCAACAGTTTGCGGAAGATATCCTCAAGCAACGCTTGAATACACGTGAGGTGCATGAAGGCTTCAATTTTCACTTTGGCCACAAAGCCGCAGGAGACGTCACACAACTCTCTGAATTGGGGAAGCAACTGGGGTTTGACGTCCGTGTCTATTCCGAGATGCAGCTGCGTGGAGAGCCCGTCTCCAGCAGCCACATTCGCAAGTTGATCGGCAAAGGCCGGGTGAGCCGGGCGCGCTACCTGCTGGCTCGTCCCTTCAGCGTGCTCTCTACGCCGGGACGGGGACGAGGTTACGGCGCCAAACACACGGTTCCCACCATCAACCTGAACCGCTACGAAGAGTTACTTCCGAAAGATGGTGTGTATATCACCCGCACCCGCGTGGTTGAGGAGTGTTTCGATTCCGTTACCAACGTTGGCAATCGCCCGACCTTTGGCGCTGATTCCTTCGCGGTGGAAACTCATCTATTGAACTTTCATCCGATTGAACTGACGCCGGAGACTGAAGTCGAAATCTATTTTCTGCAAAGGCTGCGCGACGAAATCAGGTTTCCGTCCATTGACGCTCTTCGCGCTCAGATCGCCAAAGACGTCAAACACGCCCGGCGCTATTTTCATCTGCTCAGCCGGTTTGCCCATCATGGCAAATGAGTCGGCGGTCATCATACCGATTCCTGAGGTTGAGTCGATCGTGGGGCCAATGCGTTGGCAGTACGATCGCGCAGCCCGGTTGGGTGTCCCAGCGCACGTCACCCTGCTTTATCCCTTTTGTCCGGTGCAGGCAGTTGCCGGCGAAATCGATGCTTTGAGAAATGCGTGGTACATCGATTCAGGCGTTTCCATTCTCCTTCACTGAAGTTCGGCGGTTTCTGGCTACTGCCTATTTGCACCCGGACAAGGCAGAAATATTCGCGCAAATCACGAGGACTCTCGCGAAGGCCTGGCCAGATTACAAACCTTACGGCGGAGCTTTTGTGGACGTAATTCCACACTTGACGGTAGCTGATCGTGTGGACGTGGAAACGCTAAACGCAGTGGATAATTCGCTTCGTCGTTACCTGCCAATCAAGTGTGTGGCCAGAGAAATCTGGCTTCTGACTAGTGACGACGCGGGAATGTGGTCAAGAAGAGCTTTATTTCGCTTGGCTGCTGGGGAAACCGCTTGAGCAAATCGAACCTAGTGGGAGAGGTAACCGTCTTCCATCGGTAGCTTTCCGCCCACCCTCAACACATTGACCTGATCGTTAATGGAGCGGACATCCACCAATCCCACGGCGCCAGGCGTGGTCTCCACGATGCGCAATACATCGGCTTCAGAATCGGCCAGAGTGAGAGAGTCTTTATGCGACAGCACGAAGGCCTTCAACTCGCTTTCGGACATGTGCGTCAGGTGCTCAAGCGTGGCCAGTTCTCCGGGAGAATCCTTGTGCAACACCACGGTGACGTCTTTTCCGTCCGGCCATTTCCTGGCTTCGAGACGGCAGATGCGAGCCAGTTGGGCGGGCGCAACATCGGCCACGTGATTGTCCTTGTTAACGACGACAGCCATGTGGTGGGCGAAACAAGGGACCACCGCGATCAGCAAGAAGAACAGCACGAGCATTCGAGAAGGTTTCATGACGACTGACCTCAGTTAGATACCCTAGAATCTCATTGCTTCAGGGGAGGATGGCCGCAAAAAGTGGGGAGAGTGGTTACGTTGGTGCTGTAACACCTGTTGATTAGTCGATGGGTTCAACCTGGGTAATCGCCTGCGCGGATTTCCGGTCCGGCCATTGCACTACCACAATGGCCACCAATACCAGCACAATTCCCAGAGTTTGTCGGGGTCGCAAGACCTCGCCCAAAGCGAAAGCCGCAATCAAAATGGAAAATACAGGTTCCAGACAACTAACTACTATGGCCCGGGTCGGTTCCAGATGCTGCAAACCGGCAAAGTAAAAGGAAAATGGCCCGAGCACGGAAATCAGGGAGAACCCCAACAGGAACAGCCATTGGCTACCCCCATAGTGCGCGGCTACGATCTTCCACGGCGGGTTTATTACCATCCAAAATAATGACGCGGAAATGAGGGTGTAAAGAAGCACGGTCCAGCGGTCATAGCGCGCCAGAATGCTATGACCGCCGACGTTGTAAAACGCGAAAGACAATGCCGCCAGCAATGCGGCCGCCACGCCAATGGCATCGAGGCGGAACCCGCCCGCTGCAAAGATGCCAATCACCAGGAAAATTCCGGTTACGGCTAGTCCGACCGCCGTGATCCGCTGCAGCGTTGGCTTTTGCAGTCCTCGTGCCACCGTATAAAGCAGAACCCAAACCGGTGCGGTGTATTGCAGAGTGATGGCTGTCGCCACGTTGGTACGCTGAATGGCCACATAGTAGAGATAATTCGACGCGGCTACGCCCAGCACTCCCAGTAGAAACATTCGCCGAATGTCGGCCACCGGTATTTGCAACCGGCGCGGTCCACGAACTGCCAGCAACACAAACGACAATATCAATAACGAAAACGTCGCCCGGCTCTGCGACAGTATCAATGGATCGATCGCACCTAGCGACTGTCCGTTAGGCAGCAGCCGCCCGGTGAATACTGCCCGGCCCAGCGTGGCCGCGACTCCCCAAAGAAATGCTGCGGTGGCGATGTAGACGTATCCCCGCAGAGGATAGGATCGAGTCGGCAAGCCAGTAGATTATCGTATCGTCCAGCACCCTAGCGATCCGCAGTGCGTCTTTTTCCTGCTGCTCCCATTCGGACAAAATCACGACGGGTGATGCGCCCAAGCATCAAGCACTTGCTTCTCTTTTTCAGCAGAAAGATAGTCAGTCCAGTCCAATGCCTCACCTTGCGAGCGGTATGAAATCAAACAATCCAAGGCGGTCTCCTCAAAAGCTCTGGTTCGCCATCCCGCGCGAAAAGCTTTTTCGCTGCTGACTTGATAGACGCCTGGATGTGCCCCGGGAGGGCGCCAGAATGGAAAATTTCCGCCGTGTACGTTCAATTCGAAGTCTGTCTCAAGCTGGCGCTGATGCAAGAAGTCTTGCGGGATCCATACGAATTCGGTATCAGAGCGCGTCACCGCCTTACAGGCATCCAGGAATTCGCGGAAAGTCATGCATCTTCCCGTCAAATTGAAGGTGCCATAAATGGAGCGGTCAATCGCCAGCACCAGGAATCGGGCTACATCCTTCACGTCCACCATTTCAACGGGGTCATTGCCGTTTCCAGGGGCGATGTGGCGACCTCCATCTTGCGCGCGGCTCAACCAAGCAAACAAGTCTGGAGTAGTGTCGCGATCTCCCTTGATCGGGCCTGGCCTTACAATGGTAAGCCGCTCGCCGAGCATCGCGTGCAGCCGTCTTTCACTTTCCGCCTTACCGCGGTTATATTTCGCTCCCGTACCGTTCCAAGCCTCTAACGGGGCATTCTCTTCGATACCTGCCCTCGTGAACTCTTTGCCGTCGTATGCAGCGATCGAGGAGACATACAGGTAATGCGGAGCGTGGTCCTTAAGGAATTCCGCAGCCGACGCTGCGATGGCAGGGTCGTTCGGCCATACGTCCACTACTGCGTCGAAGTGTCTCCGCGCTAACGACGACAAATCCTGGTCTCCGGCATCGCTACTACGGAACCCCCTGAGCTTTTCAAGGTGGGGAAACAGCTCTGGATTGGTAATGCCGCGGTTGAACAGCGTAACTGTATGTCCCTCCGCGACAGCAGCCTCAACCAGTGCAGGGCCTAAGAAAGAAGTGCCCCCGAGGACCAAAATGCGCTTGGGGGTAATACTCGCGAAGGCCGGCAGTGGAAACAAGGATGAGCACGCAGAAGCAGCGGTCGCAATGAATGAACGCTTCACAAAATCCCGACGGTTCATGGATCTCCTCCTTGCTTAGAACAGACGTATCCGGCTTTGGAAGGTTTCAGTGATCCTGGTCAGTTTTCACGAGGTCGAAATGCCGATTTCTATCCGGGCAGAAGGCTAGCCCGTTCCCTACTCGTCCGCGTACTCAATCCGATAGCTGATCTTGGCTGTCTTGTTCAGCATGGCTGCCACGGAACAATACTTCTCTTCTGAAAGCCGTACTGCGTCCTCAACTGCCTTGTGGGAAACTTTGCCGCCAATTCTATAAACCAGCTTGATCACCGTATACACCGTTGGCGGGTTGGACGCTCGCTCCGCCTCCGCTCGCACTTCCAGACTGGTAAACGCCTCACGCTTTTTCGTTAGTATGCTGACGACGTCATAGCCAGTGCACCCGCAAAGACCAATTAACACCAGTTCCATGGGGCTATTACCGGCCTTTTTATCGCCATCGACAATGATGGTATGGCCGCTGCTGGCAGCCGCCTCGAACTCTTGATTGTGTTTCCACCTCGCGTGGGCCTCTGTCATGAATTCTCACCTTCGATTATCAGTCTGGGGCTCAGGATGAATCAGCACTCGGAACAACTCCGGCGCTTCTTGTTTGAAACGAATTTCCAGCTCGGTCTGGATTTCATGAACGCGCGAAAGCGGCAACTCGTCGGAAAACGTGCAGTGGCACGATACGTAAATTCGCCCGCGCACCCGTTTCACCTCGACGTCGTGAACATCCAGCACCTCGGGAAACTCCTTCACAATGGTCTTCAGTTTCTTTTCCAAAGCTGCATCCCGCACAATTTCATCGCCGGGCTCGATGGTGGCGGGCTCGCTTTCAATGTGGGTCAGGATCGATGAGATCTCTGGAACGTCGCTTCGAATCTCGGATTCCAGCAGACTTACCTGGTTATGAGCATCTTTCAAACTCAGCTCTTCATGCAGCTCAAGGTGCTGTTCCACATGCAAACGGCCATGCAGATCCTGGACGCTGACGTCATGAACATTCAGATTGTGGCGCGTCGCCACTGCCCGCACCCGGTCGAAAATATTCTCCTTGCGATCAGCCCGGGGGATGGGATGCACTACTACATCAGCATCCGGCAGAACCTCGCGCACCGCAGCCGTGACTGCATCAGACACTTGCTCCGAGCGCTGGAATGTCACGTTGCGCGCCAGACTTACAGATAAATCCGCAAAATAGCGGTTGCCCGCGCGCCTGATTCGCACCCGATCCACTTCCAGCAGACCTTCCACTCCCCTGAGGGCTGACAGAATCTTGTTGCGCACATCCGAGGGCGCAGCATCCAGCAAAGCGTCGATGGTCTTCCGCGCCAACCGCGAACTTACATACACCACTACCCCTGCGACAAACAACGCCGCCACTGGATCCGCAGCCCGTAGCCATGCCACACCGTACTTCCGGCCCATTGCCACCAGCAGCAGACCCAGCACCACCATTCCGCTTGACCAGATGTCGGTGGAAAAGTGCAGCGCGTCCGCCTCCAGCGCCTGGCTGTCATACTTAGTGGCAATTCTGCCTAATGCCCGTGAGCGCCAGAAATCAATTGCCATGGAAACGAACAGCACGGCGAAAGCCGCCAGACTAGGCTCAATCTCCACGCGATGGAAGAAGAGCCGCTTAACGGCTTCGTAGACGATCCATACGCAGGTCAGCAGCAGCAACCCGGTTTCGATGAAGGCGGAAAAGTTTTCCACCTTGCCATGCCCGTACTGGTGATCGGCATCTGCGGGCTTGTCCGATACTCGCACGGAAAGCAGAGTGACGATCGCAGCCACCAGGTCGAGCCCGGAGTGCGCGGCTTCCGACAGAATACCCAAGCTGCCAGTTGTGGTCCCAACCACGACTTTCAGCGTAGTAATGGCAATCGCAGCCAGCACTGAGCTGCCGGCAACGGCGCGCTTTTCCGCACGCATGGAGTCGGGACTGTAACCTGCCAGCGATCCTGCCATGAGGCATTATCGCCGCTCGCACCCCTGCCGCCAAGCCGGAACTCGCACAATTACCGGGTGCATGCCGACGCAACGCCAACTTTGTGCTAGGATTTTTACTCGTACTTTGATCGTTTCTGGAGGAATCCCTAAAATGTCCAAATACTGCTTGGTATGTCTGTTGCTGGGTGCTATGGCCTGGAGCCAGGCAGCCAGCCCAAAACCAGCGCCCCCTGGGCAACAACCAGCGGCTACCACTGCTCCGCCACCGGCGACACCTGCGCCCGCGGCTGCCGATGTTCCACCCGACGCGCCGGTGATCACTATCACTGGGATCTGCGACCACCCAACGGCTGACAAGATCGCCGGAGCGACTTGCAAGACGGTGATTACGCGTGCCCAGTTCGAAAAGGTGGTCGACGCTGTACAACCCTCAATGCCGGGACGAGCCCGGCGGTCTTTCGCTGACCGTTACGCCCGAGCCTTAGTCATGGCCCACAAGGCGGAAGAAATGGGCCTGGACAAAAGCCCGAGTTACGAAGAACGCATGAGGCTGCAACGTATCCAGGTTTTGTCGCAGGAACTAAGTAGGGCCCTTCAGGAAGAAGCATCGAAGATTCCCGATAAGGATATTGAGGACTACTATGATGCCAACCTGGCCAAGTTCGAAGAAGCGGAACTAGAGCGCATCTACATTCCAAAAGCAGAGCAACCGCTCGTCTTCGACGACAAGGATGATAAGGACGAGAAGAGTGGAAAGAAGCAAAGCGCCGCCGACGAGGAAAAGGACAAAGCGAAAGCCGAGCAGGACATGAAGGACGAAGCTGCCAAGCTGCAAAAGCGAGCAGCGGCCGGTGAGGACTTCGCCAAGCTACAGACGGACGCCTATACCGCGGCGGGACTCAAAGGTGCCACACCGACCGTCGATATGGGAAAAACCCGGCGCGCCACCTTGCCTCCCAACCAGGCTTCAGTGATGGATATGAAGCCGGGTGAAGTATCCGCCGTCATCGCCGACCAGAACGGATACTTCATTTTCAAGCTCAAGTCCAAAGACACCCTGTCGCTGGACCAGGCAAGGGAGGAAGTCAAGGGAACCCTGCGGTCGCAGCGCCTGCAGGCGGAAACCGCAGCCGCACAGCAATCGGCGACACCTACGCTGAATGACGCCTATTTCGGGCCAGAGCAGCCTTCGCGGGCCCCCATGCCCATGATGCAGCCCAGGCCAACTCCTCCTGGACCGAAATAATGGACGGTCTGAAGCCAGCCGTGGTGGTCACGGGGGTTTCTGGCAATCTAGGATCGCGACTATTGCCGCTGTTGGCGGATTATCAGGTCATCGGAGTAGACCTGAATCCGCCGGCAGCCTCTCCGTCCCTCTCCTTTGAACGCATAGACCTCGCGCTTGAGGAATCCTGTCGCGAATTATTCCTGCTTCTGAAAAAGGTTCGGCCGTTTGCCGTGGTCCATTTGGCATTCGTGATCGACCCGTTGCGTACCGGCGTGCTTGACCTTGATCGCATGTGGCAGATCAACGTTGCGGGCACAGCGCGAGTGATGGAGGCGATCACCGAGGCTAATCGCACCGACCCAATTGTGAAGAAATTCATTTTCCCCAGCAGCGTGTCGGCCTACGGTTCCGATTTGCCGGCCCCCGCTACTGAAGACTCTCCACTCGCCGCTCATACCCTCCCCTACGCCATTCATAAGATGGAAGCTGACCAGGTAGTGCAACAACGGGCGCCGGCATTGCGGGGTTGCAGCGTTTACTTGTTGCGTCCCCACATTTTCTCCGGGGCCAGCATGCAGAACTACTTAATGGGGGCGTTTCGCGGCACGCCCAACGGACACGGAAAGCGAGCCGTCGAGATGCGATCCCAAGGCAAACGTCTGCCTTGCATGCTTCCGTATGGAAAGAAGTATCTCGAAAACAAGATTCAGTTTATCCACGTGGACGACGTCGCCCGCCTGCTGGCGGCAATCGTCAGCAAGACCGAACCCGAAGCCCAACGCTTGACTATTCTCAATGTCGCCGGACGGGGCGAAGCGCTTACCTTTGCCCAATGCATCGAAATTGCCCAAGCTAAACTGGTGCGCGTCCCGGGAAAGTGGGCTTTCTTCCAGGTCCTGCAGTTCATGTGGAAGTTTGGCATCTCTGCGATTCCGCCCGAAGCCATGCCCTACATGACCGGCGAATACATCATGAATACCGACCGACTGCACCGTTTCCTGGGAGAGGATCATGAGAACGTGATTCGTTATACCGTTCGAGATGCGTTCGCCGATTCCTTTTCCACCACGCCAACCGCCGAACACAATTCCGTGACGGCGTCTTAAGGGCCAGGAGTCTCATCCTCGCCCTCGGCCCGGTCGCAAACTATTTTCGAGCCTTTTGGAATAAATCTTTAAACTTCCGGTTTACTCTAGGGAGGTGCAATCAGGGCGAGTAACGGCTGCGACGTTCGAAGAGCTGGCGATGCCGCTTTTCGATCAGCTCTACAATTTCGCCTGCTGGCTCACTCAGGATCGCACGGAAGCTGAAGACTTGGTGCAAGAAACCTACGCCAAGGCGTTGCGGGGATTCTCATCGTTTCAAGCCGGTACGAATTTCCGGGCTTGGATCTACCGCATACTGCGCAACACTTTCCTTACCTCACGCACTGGGTTGAAAGCAACCGCCATGATCCCACTGGATGCCGAGGATGCCGATGAAATCCCGGCCGGGCCGGAGACGCCGGAAACCGTTCTCATCTCCAATTCCGAACACAAGGTAGTCCAGGAGGCACTCGAGACACTTCCAGTCCACTTCCGCGAAATCCTTCTACTGTGCGAAACCGAAGAGATGTCATACCAGGAGATCTCTGAGACCTTGTCCATCCCCATAGGAACTGTGATGTCCCGCCTTTCTCGTGCCCGCAAAGCGCTTCGCAAGATCCTGCAACAGAAGTTGGTGAGGGTCTGACAATGGACAAATGGACAGGACAAATCGAAACCTACGTGGACGGCGAGCTCTCCTCCGCTGAGATGAAGGAGATGGACGCTCACCTGCGCACTTGTTCCGCTTGCACCGCCGATGCACTTCGGCAGGTCCAATTCAAGCGCGCGTTACAGTCTGCTGGGCGCCGTTATACTCCGAACGCGGATTTCCGCCAGAAGGTCCGACAAAGCATCGCAGCCCGTCCCCGCCGTCCGGCAGTTTGGTTCTGGCTTCCTGCCACTGCCGTGGTTCTCTTGCTGTTGACCGGCGCTGTCACCTTGTCGATTAGAGACCAGCATCTTGCCCTGCGGAATACCTACAGCGAACTTGCCGATCTGCATGTGACCGCGCTCGCCAGTCCGAACCCTGTCGATGTTGTCTCTTCGGATCGTCACACCGTGAAGCCCTGGTTCGAGGGTAGGATTCCGTTCGCGTTCAATCTGCCGGAATTGCAGAATCCCGAAATCACTTTGGTCGGTGGCCGTATTGCGTATCTCGGACAATCGCCCGGGGCGGAATTGCTCTACCTGATTCGCAAACACCAGGTCTCAGTTTTCATTTTCCAGGAACGCGCGGTGGGTCATTTGCCCAGGTCGGATTCCACGCTGCAACGGCAACAGGAGACTTTCAACTTCCGCAGTTGGAGCCAGAATGGGCTGCACTATTTTGTGATTGGGGGCGTGGCTGGCGACGACTTGTCGAAGATCGCAGACTTATTCAGAAATGCCGGTCGTTCGTAAGTTTACATTCTTCCCCAATACAGCCCAGCTATGCCGAACGTGTAGGGCATCCACGAAACTTCACGGAAGCCTGCTGCCCGCATGCGCTCCAGCATTTCCGGCGGCTCAGGAAAACGCTCCACCGATGACGGCAGATAGGAATACGGTCCGCGCACGCCGGAAATCATCGTCCCAATTACCGGCAGCACTTGTTTGAAGTAAATGCGGTAGAGCTTTCCGACCATCCCTCGCGGCTCGGCGAAATCCAGAATGCCGCACTCGCCTCCCGGCCGCAGTATCCGCGCAATCTCCCGCAACCCGGCATTGTAATCGGCCAGATTGCGGAATCCGAAAGCGGTCGTTACCAGATCAAACTGTTCATTGGGAAAGGGCAGGCGCAAAGCGTCAGCCTCGATCCACCGTAGCGCCGTCCCTGCGGACTTTGTGCTGGCGCGTTGCAACATGGCGTGGGAGAAGTCCGCGCCTAAAATTCGTCCTGACTTCCCCCCTTGCCGCAGTAAAGCGAACGTCATGTCGCCAGTGCCACAGCATAAGTCGAGCACCTTAGCGTGCGGCTGCGCCAGGACCACAGCAAAACGGCGCGCCGTCTTTCGCCACCATATCCGGTCCACATTGAACGAAAGCAGATGGTTGAGCAGGTCATAACGCGGTGCGATCGAAGTGAACATCTCACGCACTGCCAGCGCTGCGGTTTGCGGGTCGCTCGCTCCCTCCGGAACCGCTCCAATTACCGTGCTGTCAATTGATTTACTCAATGTGGTTACTGGTTCTTCGACAACAGCTTTATCTCTTCCACCGCCGCAACCACGACATCCTCAGGAACATCACGAACAATCTCAACCTTCCCGATCTCCCGTGGCAATACAAAATGCACTACTCCGCTGCGCGTCTTCTTGTCCCCTTGAATCGTTTTCAGAATCTCTCGGCCACGTATTTCCACTTTCGGCAGCGGACCTAAAGCGAGCGTGACTTCCGTGATCCTCTGCGCGGTCTGTTCGCCGCATCTGCCCATGGCTCGCGAAATATGGGTAGCCGCAATCATCCCCCATCCCACCGCTTCACCATGCAGAAACCGCCGGTACCCCGAAGCCACCTCAAGCGCATGGCCGATGGTATGGCCAAAGTTCAGAACTCGCCGTAGCCCATCTTCGCGTTCATCGGCGGCGACGATCTCCGCCTTCAGCTTCACCGCCTCCGCAATAAACCATTCCAAGGCAGCGGCCTCGTGCCTTAATTGCCGCACTTCCAATTTCTCCAGACGGTTGAACAACTCCGGTCTGCCAATCACTCCGCATTTCAGTACTTCGTACAGTCCAGCACGGAATTCACGCTCTGGTAACGTAGAAAGCACTTGCGGATCAATCAGCACCACCTGCGGCTGATGAAATGTTCCCAGCAGATTCTTTCCCGCTCGAAGATTAACTCCGGTCTTTCCACCGATCGAAGCATCCACCTGGGCCAGGACCGTCGTAGGGATTTGCACTATGTCCAGACCGCGCATGTACAACGATGCCAGCAGTCCAGCCACATCCCCGACCACACCGCCGCCGAAAGCCACCACCACCGCGTCGCGATCTGCACCCAGACGTACCAACTTCTCCGCCAGTTGCTCAACTGTGGCTAGTCGCTTGCTGAGCTCTCCATCCGGCATTTCTACGAACTGTGTCTTGAAGCCCGCCCCGGCCAACGACGCCATCAATTTCTTCCCCCACCGGCGGCGCACCGGGGCCACCGTGATCACGAACAACTGGTTGCGGACGCCTAACACCTCCCGGAGACGTGCCCCGACCCTCGCCATGAGACCGGCTTCAATGACGGCCTCATAAGGACGGGGCGATACCGCAATGGTCACGTGAGACATGAAACGTCATCATAACTTACGGCTGGGCGCATCCGCCGCGCGGTAGGTGATACCATTTTTGTATGCCGCCCGCGCAGGCCCAAACCGATTTTTTGGTCGTCGGCGCCGGAGTTGCCGGCCTGCGTGCCGCTATCGCTCTCGCGGCCGCCGGTTCGGTGACAGTCCTGGCCAAACGCGAGGTCTCTGACTCCAATACCCAATGGGCTCAAGGCGGCATCGCGGCCGCCCTGAGCGATGAAGACGAAATCAGCCTCCATCTGCAAGACACGCTGCAAGCCGGCGATGGACTCTGCAATCCCGAAGCCGCCAAGGTGCTCGTAGAAGACGCGCCCGAGCGAATCGAGGAGTTGATTCAATGGGGAACAGAATTTGATCGGCAAGGGACCAAACTAACTTTCGGGCGCGAAGGCGCGCACAGCCGCAACCGCATCCTGCATGCGCACGGCGACTCCACCGGTCGCGAAATTCTTCGCGCCCTCTACGCCAAAGCCCAGTCACTGAAAAACATTTCCGTAATGGAGTTCGAATTCTCCACTGACTTAATTGTCGAAGCCGGACGGGTCTGCGGCATTCACTTGATCACCGAAACCGGCCAGCAAGAACAGATGAACGCATCCGCCGTGCTCCTTGCCACCGGCGGCCTGGGACAGCTTTATCGCAACACCACCAATCCCAGCGTCGCCACCGGCGATGGAGTTGCCATGGCATTCCGCGTCGGTGCCGAAGTCAGCGACATGGAATTCATTCAGTTCCATCCCACTGCGTTGTATTTGAAGAAAGCCCCGCGGTTCTTGCTCTCTGAGGCCTTGCGCGGCGAAGGCGCGTACTTGCGCAATCTAGAGATGGATCGCTTCATGCCCAAGTACCACCCCATGGCCGAACTGGCCCCACGCGACGTCGTTGCGCGAGCCATCGTTCACGAACTTGAGGTCAGTCGTGCCAAGGATCCAGTCGTCTATCTCGACCTTACCCATCTTGACGCCGACCACGTGAAGGCGCGCTTCCCGCGCATTTACGCCACCTGCATCCAGTACAACATTGACATCGCCACGGAATTGATTCCCATCCGCCCGGCTGCGCATTACTCCATGGGTGGCATCCGTTCCGACCTCGATGGCCGCAGTACGCTGCCCGGCCTATACGTCGCTGGAGAAGCCGCTGCTACCGGCGTTCACGGCGCCAACCGGCTGGCCAGTAATTCTCTGCTAGAAGGGTTGGTCTTCGGCGCCCGGGCTGGTCAGGTCATGCGCAAAGAGTTGGGCAAGGCTCCCGCAGCCATTCGCCCTGCTCGGCCCCTTGCATCGAACGGCCCCATGGACGCGCCCATCGAACAAGTCATGGGCGAGATCCAGGATTTGATGTGGCGCGATGTGGGGATTGTTCGTACCGGTGCAGCCTTGAAACGAGCTCTTGACCAACTCAGCCAGATTTGCCCCCGTGTCGCCCATCCGCAAACCCGGCGGGCCTTCGAAGCTCGTAACATTCATCTGGTCGGAACCCTGGTCGCCCGTGCCGCTCTGGCTCGCGAAGAAAGCCGCGGAGCGCATTATCGCCTCGATTTCCCCGCCCACAACGATGCCGAGTTCCTGAGGCACTCCATCATTAAGGGCGATTCCATTCGGTTCGAATAATCTGGATGCACATATACATTGACACTTTCTGAGCTATTGACGCCGAGGAGAGCGAGTTGGTGTTCTTGTTTGCCGATATTCATAGAGTTCGAATCGAGGTGAGAGTGGTAAGATCACCTGCTGCGTTTGGAGGCCCGAATGAGTAAGCTGACGATCTGTCTGTTGTTTTGCCTGATCCTTTGTTCTGCGTCGATGTGCGCTGCCCAGCTACAGTCGCAGTCCTTACAAGCTAGTGACTGGGCCGATGGTGACGGGTTTGGCACGTTGGTCGCAATCGATGGCAACACAGCCGTAGTTGTGGCCATCTGCGCTCCCAACGACATTTACAGCGATTGCAATCTCACCGGCGACAGCGCGATCTATATCTTTACCCGAGCAAACAATGTCTGGACGCAAGTCGCTGAGACGACGTGCCCTGCTCCGTGCGGGAATAGCAACTATTCGGTCGAGGGGCCGAGTCTTGCGATAAATGGCAACGTGTTTGTTCTTGGGATGCCGCAGGGAAACACCGCTTTTTTATATGTTGAACCTGCTGGTGGCTGGTCCGATGGCATGACTCCAACAGCCACTCTGATGCAATCCGACGCGGGTATCTACCTTGCGTTTGGAGTAAGTGTCGCCCTCTCCCAGAACACAGTTGTGGTCACAGCTGCAGGTGCTGCTTATGTCTACGTTGAACCGCCAGGCGGCTGGACATCCATGACACAAACGGCGGAATTGACGCCCACCACGGCCGATAGTTCTTTTGGTTGGGCAATGTTCGCTAGTCAACAGGCAGTAATAGTAGGTGACAGCATTGTAGTGGGAGAGCCAGACCAACAAGACAACCAACAGGACTGGGTCAACGTTTTTGTCGAGCCGCCTGGTGGATGGGCGAACGCTACGCCGAGCAGCAGGGTCAACACCTATATTCCGCGTTGCTTGGCAGCTTCAGGGAACAATGTCGGCGTCGGTGTGGCTGACGGTGAGGGGGGTATTTTGATCTACGAGCTAACCAATGGTGTACTGACGGAACAAGCACAAATCTCCCCGCCAGGCGATCGACTGTTCTGGTACTGCCCGCTAGTAATGAGTGGTCCGTACCTGTTTACGAGCGAATTCGAAGGGTATACTCACCCGAACAATCCCGTCTTCGTCTACAAAGAACCAAGGACAGGTTGGGTGAACACGAATAAGCCGATCGCTACATTCAATCCTTGGCCCAACAGCCTGATGAATGGTTCGTCGGCGGCCTTGGCTGCCACTGACACCTTGGGAGGGGCGTTAATCATCGGCGAGAACACTGCCACGAAGTACAGGTGCCGATCAGGCTCCTGCCCTGGGCCGGGAGAAGCTATTATCTATTGGCCATGAGCACTCAGTGTCACCCCGCCCACCGCGCACGATGAGGCCAAATTCCTTAAACATTCCATCATTAAGGGCGATTCGACGAAATTTGCTTAGAAAAATGCGTATGTACATAACGATTGATGCTATGTACATCGAGTGGTATCCTTTTATCGGACAAGGAGAATCCGATGGGAGCCGCGAGTAGTCGTTCGCACAAACATTTTCAGTTAGACGCTATGAAAATCAAGCGCGCCCAAAAGGCCTTACGAGCCAAAACCGAAACCGAGACCATTGAGCGTGCGTTGGACTTGGCTATTGCCGAGCAGAAGAGAAACCGCTTGGTCCTCGAAGCCACGGAGAGTTTCGCCAAGAGCGGCATTGCCATCAAGGACGTATACGGCGTGCTCGGTGAGTAGATGCAACCCGCGCTGCTCGACTCTTCAATTTATATTTCCGCTCTGCGGCGGGGAAATGATGCGGCTCTGGCACTCCGCCGTTTGGCTACCAACGCACCGCTTTGGCTCAGTGCCGTCGTGCTCGAAGAACTCTATGCCGGCGCTCTTGGCCCTGAACGCGGGGTTATAGAACACCTGGAGCACCAGTTCGACAAGGCCAACCGAATTCTGGTGCCTAATCTCAGCGATTGGACACAGGTCGGTAGAGCGCTGGCTCGGCTCGCAACCGAATATCACTACGAAAAGATTGGACGGGGACGCTTAACAAATGATGCGCTGATCGCGGCGAGTGCGGGGCGATTGGGCTTACGAGTGATGACAACCAACGAGCACGACTTTAGGAAGCTCTCGAAGTTTCTTACCTTTCAATGGCAGGTGATGACCTTCTGATGGCCTCAACCTAAGTTTTGCTTCGGCTTCACCACCGATGCCACCATCGAAATCAGCAACACTCCTCCCACCGCAGCCAACGCCCACACCGTCGGAATGTCAAAATAATCCGACGCCAGCATTTTCCCGCCAATGAAGATCAACACCACTGCCAGCCCGTAATGCAGATAGTGGAAAACGTCCATCATCCCAGCCAGCACGAAGTACAGGGACCGCAGGCCAAGAATCGCAAATACATTCGAGGTATAAACCACAAACGGCTTCAGAGTAATGGCCAACACTGCTGGGATAGAATCGGTGGCAAAGAGAAGATCTGTCACCTCCACCAGAACCAGCACCACCAGCAACGGCGTGGCGTGGAGCTTCGGACGACGCACCAGAAACTTGTCTCCCTCGTAGTCAGCGGTGACCGGGATCAGGCGGCGAAACAGGCGCACCGCTGGATTCTTCTCGGGATCAATCCCCGCTTCTTTCTCGCCCAGCAACCGGATGCCGCTATAAACCAGAAACGCGCCGAACACGAAAATGATCCAGTGAAATTGCCGGATCAATCCGATTCCGACCACAATAAACACGCCGCGCATCACTAGCGCGCCCACAATACCCCAAAATAAGACTTTATGCTGGTAGTCAGAGGGAACGCGAAAATAACGGAAGATCAGAAGAAAAATGAAGAGGTTATCGACGCTAAGCGACAACTCAATAATGTAGCCGGTTGTGAACTCGACCGCAGTCTGCCGTCCATGCCAGAAATAGACCAGCGCAGCAAACGCGATCGCCAGCAGCACCCAGCCAATACTCCAAGCTAGAGCTTCGCGAAACCGGACAGTGTGCCCGGGCCGGTGAAAAACCCACAGGTCCACGGCCAGCATGGCCAGCACGAAAAGATTGAATAGAACCCAGACCAGAAGTTGGTTCACTCACTTCCTCCGGCGCGCGCTGCAATCTGGCAAAGCGAGTCTATTCCGTCCTTCCCAACTTTCCCTTCTCCCAGTCGTCCCACATGCCGAAAGTCTTCATCAGATCGTCCGCATGGGTTTCATGCATAGCTTGTTCAATCTGAGCGCGGGTATATCGCGGTCCCACTCTTTCCGCGCCATTCGCCAGTGCGAAACTCAAGTAGGCGGCTTCGGCGACGTGCTTTTTGAGTTGCGCCATGTCCACTTTGTCGAAAGTGTCCGACATAGCGTGGTAATTGATCAGATAATTCGCTTCATCCTGATTGGCCATGAAGGTCGGTACGCCTTCCAGCATGAAGTCAAAGTGGTCAGTGCCCCATGACATGTCAGTCGTCAGGGTGGTGGCGCCGAACTGCTGAAGCGGCGCGACTAGCGCAGTCACGACATTCACCAAGTCTTTACGTCCTCCGAGCGAAAATCCGGTGGTAGCTCCACTTCCAGAGTCGAAAACCACCATCCCCGCAGCTTTGTCGAGTTCGCTGCGGTGAGCTCTTACATAAGCGTGTGATCCCAGCAGCCCTTCTTCTTCTCCGGAAAACAAAATGAACCGTATGGTGCGCCGCGGCTGCAAGCCCGACGCCTTGATCGCCCGCAGCGCATCGATCACTAGCGCCGCGTTACATCCGTTATCGAGTGCGCCGGTGCCCAATTCCCAGGAATCCAAATGCGCGCCCAGCACCACAAACTCATCCGGCTTCTCGCTGCCGCGTATTTCTGCAACCACATTCGTCGTTGTGATTGGACCACCGATGTGGTTAGGGATCGCCAGATCGGCATAGAGCTTCTGTCCTGCCTCCAGCAGCCGTACCATGCGTCCTGCATCCTCGCGCGCCACCTGCACCATGGGGAGGCGGTCAATCTCTCCCGCCAAAGAATCAGTGTGACGATAGAGCAGGTCATGCGGGCGCGTGGACTGGAACGCAATCGCCAAAGCCTTCCCTTGCACCGCCCGATCGATGATACCCGGAGCGTTCAGGTATTCGGCAAACAGGTCATCCCAGGTGTGCATCTCGTTGGTGCTTAACAGTAGGATGTCGCCGGCAAAATTGCCGGCGTTGGCGAACTCCTCGGCCGAACCATGGCCGATAGAGATGATCCGCGCGTGCTGCTGCGGCGCTAGCGCGGGCGCCCATGACAAAGACACCAGCCGCACTGCAAACGATTCCGGAGCAACGACTGTCATTTTCGTCGCGCCCTCTGCCCAGGACGCTTGAATCGTGAAGTCCTCGGTGTGCACGCTATCGGCGCCCGCTGCTTTGAACCCGTCCACGCCCCAAGCGACGGCGCGTTGCATGGCGGGAGTCCCCGGAACCCGTCCGCCAATCTCATCGGTGAGGCGGCGCAGGTTCGTCTCAAGAGGAGAGGGTTTAAGCGCTTCAGCAATTACTTTGTCGCCAGGTTGCTGAGCAAAAGCTGCAGTTACAACCAAGAGAAGACAGCAAATTTTCGCGGTTCGCATAGAGCCGCATTAGAAATGAGAATGGGGAAAAAGAAAAGATGAAAAGCGAATCGCAAAGCACACGAAGAAAATCTCTTCAACCTCTGCGAACACTCCAGAGGTCCTCTGCGTTTTAAGGCTTCTTATCCAGCGCCTGCACCATTTCCAGCGTCACTTCACCCACAATCTGCAAGCTCTTCGGACTCAGCTTGTCCACTGTGTCATCCGTGGTATGCCAGAAGACATTGTTGTAGCCGTAGTTAAAATCGATCAAGTCGACGCTCGGAACTCCGCGTTCAAGAAATGGCTTGTGATCATCGTCCACAGTGTTGGCTCGTCCGAAGAAATGAGACTGGTACCCCAGGCTTTTGGCTGACTGATAGACCATATCCTCCAGCCACGGCGTGGAATTCGAATCGTGGTCGATGTTCAGGTCGGCATCACCAATCATGTCTTCCAAAAGAAAGGCTTTAATCTTCTTTATGGTCCCATCATCCTGCCATTTCTGGGCGACGTGCCGTACACCGTAAAGCGCCTCCGGGTCGTACCACGGCAGCCGCATGGATTCTTCCGCGTCGTCCCACAGCAGCCAAACGCTGTAACCGTCCAGTGTTTTGCCGCGTAGCTGGTTGGCAATTTCCAAAAGTAACGCACTGGACGAAGCGCCATCATTGGCGCCAACATATGCCGTGCTACGCAATGGCCAATTAGTGTCGTAGTGACTGGCAATCACAATGATTCCATCCCGCGTGCCGGGATACTTCGCAATGATGTTGTGGACGGGAACCCTCCCTTCCGAGGTGCCAACCGTGAAATCGTCATCTTCGACCAAGTCGCCTTTCAAGTGGGCGTGGATGTAGTCCTCAACTTTCTTGTGATTCGCGCTGCCGAGAGGACGAGGGCCGAAGGCCACGATTTCTTTCACGTACTGCATGGCGCGAGCCGAATCGAATGAAGGCGCAGGGCCTGTGTCAGCAGACCCTACTGAATCCGCCGTGACCAGAGCAGAAGCGGTGTCCGGAGGAGCCGCAGCGTCCGCTTCCTTCTGCTTCGAGCACGCCACCAAACTCAAAAAACACATCAAGCCGATAATCCTGAAACCCTTCATGCTCCCTTTCTTTCACGCCGCGCCTTGCGCTGTTTGGGATGAACCAGCCACGCGATGCCAATGCTAAGCAAGTACAGCACAACCATTGGAGCGGCAAAGATGCACATATTCAGAATGTCGGTCGTGGGTGTGATTATCGCGGCAATAATAAAAATCACCAGGATGGAATAGCGCACATTGCGCCACATCCATCCCGCACTCACCACTCCCATCAAAGCCAGGAAGAACACCAGAATGGGCAACTCGAAGACCAGGCCCAATCCCAGAATCACGGTCAGAAACAGATCCGTGTATTCATGAATCGTGATCATGGGCTGAAACTGCTTGCCGTAGCCGATCAAGAATTCCAGCGCTGCCGGATAAACCAGTTTGTAACCGAAATATCCTCCCGACAAAAACAAGCCAATGGTTGAAACCATGAAGGGCAGAACGTAGCGCTTTTCGTTGCGATAAAGCCCCGGCGAAATGAACATCCACACCTGATACAAAACGAAGGGACAGGTCACGAACACACCCGCCATCGCGCCGATTTTCAAATAAAGATTAAAAGGATCGGTGGGATTCAAGTACACCAGCGTCTGCGGCATACCGTTGTGCTTGAGCGCGTCCATGATGGGCTGCTGCATCCAGCCCACGATTCTGTCGGCATAGCCCCAGCAGGCAAAAAAACCCACTGCGATCGCAATGATGGAATAGACGATTCGCTTCCGCAGTTCCTCGAGGTGCTCGAGAAAGCTCATCGCCGGCATGGCGTCGGGTACATGTTCTTGCGAGGGCGCTTCTGCGGTCATCTCAGGCATCGGGGACCTTTGCCATGGCAGATTGCTCGGGCTGATCCGAGGAAGAAGATTCGCCTAAAGGCAGTGCAGCTACCGTATTCCTAGGCTTTTCCGACGCCGGCAGCGCATTCCGCTGCTGCTCCCGTTCCAGGTGAGAAATCTCAGACTCGATCTGGGACTTGAACTCGTTCGAGGCGCGCCTTAACTCATTAAGCACCTTACCCACCTGGCGCGCGATCTCCGGCAGCTTCTTCGGCCCAAATATCAGCAGAGCCAGAAAAAAAAGGAAGATGGTCTCTGAAAACCCCATACGTTTCATCATACTGCCCACCGGGGAAGCGCAGCAACGCGACCCCGAACCTATTGCCGGGTTGGCGCATCTTACCTGTTTGAGGCAGATAGCTTTTTGGTTACCTCAGGCGGGAAAAGGCTCTATTTAAGAGCGAAACCTGCATGTTATACTGCGCTCAGACGCGGTAGCCGGGCTGATTTATCCCCGGACCAAAGGAAATAATGATGGTTCGCAGTTCTCGTCGGACACCCTTCCTCGTAGTTGTCATTCTTGTGAGTTGCGGCTTTTTCGGCCTGGTATTTGGCCAGAAGATCAACCCGTCGGCAGCCCCCGGCGGCGATTCCGACGTGCGCGACAGCCTGCACACCTTCACCGACGTCTACAGCGTCGTTGAACAGAACTACGCCGAGCCGGTCAATCCGGATAAAGCCATCTACAACGGCGCCATTCCCGGCATGCTGCATGTGCTGGACCCGCACTCGAATTTTTTCGATCCCAAAGCTTATTCGCTGCTGCGCGAGGACCAGCGCGGCAAGTACTACGGCGTCGGCATGACGGTCGGCCCCCGCAACAATAAAGTAATTGTGATTGCGCCCTTCGTGGGTACGCCTGCCTATCGCGCCGGCATTCGGCCGGGAGACATTATTGTCGCGGTGGATGGAAAGCCGACTGACAACATGAGTACTGGCGACGTTGCTGATCTGCTGAAGGGACCCAAGGGGACGACGGTTCACATCACCATTGTGCGCGAAGGCGCGGACAAGCCAATTGAATTTGCCGTGGTGCGCGATGAGATTCCGCGTTACAGCGTAGATCTGCACTTCCTGATTCGTCCCGGTGTCGGTTACATGCACGTCAGCGGGTTCAATGAAACTACCGAAAAAGAAGTCGGTGACGCGCTCGACCAGATGGGCGACCTGAAAGGCTTGATCCTTGACCTGCGCCAGAATCCCGGCGGCTTGCTGAGTGAAGGCGTGGGTGTAGCGGACAAGTTCCTGCGAAAGGGTCAGCTGATTGTTTCGCACCACGGCCGGTCATCCCCGGAAAAGCGTTACACGGCGACTCATGGCGATGGCGGGAAAGAATATCCCATTGTAGTGTTGGTGAATCGAGGCACCGCATCAGCGGCAGAGATTGTGGCGGGTGCGATTCAGGACCATGACCGCGGCCTGATTGTGGGTGAAACCACCTTCGGCAAAGGGCTGGTGCAGACCGTCTATCCGCTTTCTGAAAACACCGGACTGGCCTTGACCACCGCCAAGTACTACACCCCGAGTGGCCGCCTGATTCAGCGCGACTATTCGAACGTCTCGCTCTACGATTATTACTTTGATCGCGACACCGACAACAAGACAGCCAGCCGTGAGGTTAAGCTCACCGACAGTGGCCGGACCGTGTACGGCGGCGGCGGCATTACGCCGGATGTGAAGCTGGACCCGGTCAAGAGCAATCACTTCCAGGACACGCTTTTGCAGCACTATGCCTTCTTCAACTTTGCCAAGCACTACATGTTGAGTCATCATCCCACCAAAAATTTTGAGGTTGATGACAATGTGGTGCAGGATTTCCGCAAATTCCTCGACAGCGAAAAGGTTCCTTACTCCGAGGCCGACCTGCTCCAAAACAATGACTGGGTACGTTCCAGTCTCAAGAGCGAGATTTTTGTGGACGCTTTCGGCCAGGAAGAGGGTTTGAAGGTAAGAGCGGAATCCGATCCCGAGGTTGTTAAGGCGCTGGAACTCCTGCCTCAGGCCAAGGCTTTGGCGGAAAATGCCAAGCGGATCGTTGCCGAACGTACCAGTGCGCAGCCCTTAAGCCGATAGCGCCGATGGTGCGGCGGCTACGCAGCGGAGGATCGTGCAAGAATTGTACGGTGCTCTTTTTCGCCCAATGCCCTCATGGGCCTTCCTAAACAAGTGGTATGGCTGTTCCTGGCGTTGTTCGCCGCCATCGCCGGATTCACCGATTGGCGTTCGCGACGGATTCCCAACTGGTTGACCATATGCGGATTGGGGTTGGGCATCTTGATAAATTCGCTGGCTCGCGGATGGGCTGGGACCAAGGATTCCCTTCTGGGAGCGGGTCTGGGGCTGGTGCTCTTGGTGCCTTTTGTTCTGATGCGCAGCCTGGGAGCGGGCGACTGGAAACTGGTGGGTGCTCTGGGAGCGTTCTTGGGGCCGTCTTCTCTGATCGCGGTGTTGTTCGCCACCGTGTTGGTGGCAGGTGTGATGGCGCTGACTCTGGTGATCTGGAAACGGCGTCTGGGGCAAACCTTGGGCAACATGGCGCGCATGCTGGCTGCGGTCTTCACCTTCCATCTGCCGGGACCCGAAGTTTCTCTCGACAACCCCGAGGCTCTCAAGATACCGTTCGGGGTAGCAGCCGCTGTCGCAGTTTTTCTGTACACCATCGGACGGTTCTGGGGTGTGGCTTAATGGATCTCCAAAATCAGTGTCAGCCTGCGAAAAACCAACGCATCCGCGATCTTCTGTCCAGCGGCGTAGCCTCGCAGGTGGCCGAAGCCGCTCTGGTACTGCCTTTGGCTTTCATGATGCTGCTGGGAATTTACTGGTTTGGACGCGCCTTCAATATTTACGCCACCATCAACCATGCCACACAAGAAGGAGTCCGCGCCGGTGTAGCACAAACTTGCGCCACATGTAGTAACCAACATCTCACCGCCGCCCAGGGTGCTGCCATAATCACGCAAGCGATGCAGGTTTCCAGCGTAGACCCTGGCCAGATTCAAGCGTGGGGCACAACCACGCCGACTTTTTGCACTGCCACCGGAAGTCTATCGGGTGTTTGCACCGTCGACACCACCAAAATCACCATGTGCAACTACGTCCAGCTCAGCTCACCTACGGCCGCTGGTCCCCCGGTTTGCGGCGTCACTGCCAGCTTCCAGTATCCCTACCAGTTCTGGCTTCCTTTCACTTCACTGAACAATCAGCAGATCATGCTCACGGTCAACGTGCAAATGAAAGGAGAGTACTAATGTGAGCGGGTCTGGACCCCGCAAGCGCTTGGGGAATCTGGCCGGTGTCGTGGCCCTGCTCCCCGCAACCGGAGCTTCGTCACTGGCTGAGTTTGCTATTTCCCTGCCCCTGCTGATCGTTCTTGTAGTTGGCATCTTCGATTTCGGCGGAGCATTCAATCAAAAGCAGCAACTGAGCAACGCCATGCGCGAAGGCGCGCGTTTTGGCGCCAGTGAAGCCACCAATGACCTCGCCAACTCCACCGTGCCGCCCTCCATAGATGCGATTCGCTATCTGGTGGACTCCTATCTGGTGGCGGCTAGAATGAACGACTGCGGCTTGGGAACTGCCACCACTACCAGCTCCAGTTCCCCTTGGATATACCAGACAACTGGAACCTGCGTTGGTCAGCTGATGCTGACCATTGCACGCGACCCGCCGTCCGGGGGCGGGGCGACTCTTCCTACCTGCTTCTTGACTGCGCAAAACTACGGAGGGAGCAACCCCATCACCGTCAACATCCCGTGCACTCAGGTCACGATTTCCTACCCTTATCAATGGCATTTTAATAGTGTCATCCAATTGCTGGTGCCCGGAGCCAGCTTGGGGCTAACCCAGATTGCGGCGAAGGCTACTGCGGCGAACATGAATTGAAAGCTGGCGCAGGTTAATCCGACGAGGCAATTCCCTGCTATTTTGTTTCAACTCTCGCTTCAGTATTGGCACCCGGAGCGAGCCTTGCGATCTCAGCTAGTTGCTTATTCGCCTCCTCCAGTTCGGTCGGTTCCGTAGTCAACTGCATGTACTGGTGAAAGTAAAACGCAGCCTGTTGATAGTCTTGCCGCTTGAGCAGAATCATGCCCAGCACGTAACGCAGCCTGGCAATCTGATGTTCCGCGTCAACCTTGATTCCCTGCCGGGCATTCTTTTCTGCCGCCTCAAGATTGGGCAAATAATAGTTCGCAACGGCGTTGAAGAAGTAAGCCACGGGAAAACTCACCGGGTTCAGCGCCAGCATCTGCTCGGTGATGCGTACCACCTCCGGCCACTGTTTCGAGCGAAACGCCAGTTCCGCCAGACCCTGATAGGGAGGCACATATTTGTCGTCCGCCGCCTGGGCTTGCTGAAAAGATAGTTTCGCCGCCGTCACGTCGTTCTTGACCATTTGCACTCGGCCCAGTTCAAACCAGGCAGCCGCGTATTTGGGATAAATCTGAACTGCTTTGTGAAGGAATTCGGCTGCCTGATTCCAGTTTTTCTTTTTCTCCGCCTCGCGGCCTTTTTCCAGAGCCTTCCTCGCTCCACTCGGCGCCAGGGCGCTGGTAACGCTGATGCTCGTACCTTCCACGTGTTCCAGCCGGTGGAGGACGATTCTCCCCAGGTCGGCGTTCTCCATCCCGTTCAAGCGACTGGCCAACTCGACGATCTCCGAGGAGAAACCGCCCAGCACGGCCTGGACCTCGCAGCCCCGCCAGGCACGCTGCTCCCGCTGTGTCGTCGTCTGGGTCATCGCGCTGCTGCTGGCATCGCTGAGGTCGCCGTCGGAGTTGGGAGTGGGATCGCCTAATTGAAAGCTGAAGCCGCCATGGCGGTCGGTGAAGGTCCGTGTGTGCCGGTCGCCCCGGCAAATCGTCTGTACCGCAGCCGACTCGGTCAATTCGCTCCCATCATCCAGGGTCACCTTGCCGGAGATGAACATGCCGGAAGTCATGGATCCGTTCGGGTTCGAAGCATCGGGCATACGCCCCATCAATGAGCCGTTACCTCTTGGTGCCGGGCGCGACTGCGCATTCACCCACGGAGCAATCGCCAGGCAAACGACAAACACGGAGATCCGAAGCAAACATCGATGACCCAATCGTGGGGCTTTCATATCCCACCCCCCGAGCACCTAGATTTACGCGGATTATATGCTCACTCGGAACCCTTGGCGCTAAAAATTCGCCCTGCAATCCGTAATTTGACGAAGATTTTACATATGGGAATTTGGACCTTTAGGCAGGATTCCAAGAGGTACTACACTGGGGCCAGCACCGTGATTAGGATCTGCCCACTTGTCGTGGAGATGCTGCTATCAACCCTGCTACTGTCAGCCGCCGGGACAACCCCGCCCTACGAAAAAGCCGCTCCCGCCCTGCGCTGGGCCGAGGGTCAGCCGGGCTGCACTTTCAGCGCCGACGACGATGGCCGCTACCGCTATGGCCTCTGGACCCAGGATTTCGGCATCGTGCTGGCCGTCGATTCCCTGGAACTGCAAAAGGCCGGCCGCCGCACCGAGCCTATCCTCACTCTGCTTTTAACCCTACGCTATCGCGGCAAGGATTCCTTTTCACTTGAACCCAATGCCATCACGCTGGAATTCGTAAAGCATGCGCACGATCTGCATCCCGCGCTTGATCCGGGTGAACTCGCCAACAAGTTCCGTATAGATTCTGACCAATTGTCGAAAACTACCCAGCGCGAGATTCAAAAACATCCCGGCAAGAAAACTGACCTGGAGTCCCAGTTAAAAGAGCATCAGGAGAACATCGCCGAGATGCTCACGTTCCTGGATTCGCGCAGCCTACGGACGCTCAAGCTCGACCCCGTCCATCCGGAAGCCTTGGGATGGGTATACTTCAGCGCCAGCAGTAAGTGGATTGGCGACTGGAAAAAGCAGGAAGAATTCGTTTTGCGTATACCGCTGGCGGATCAAGTGATCGAGTTTCCATTTGGCTTGCCGCCCAGCGAGGGCGATCTGCTGTTGCGACGGCGATAGAGAACACATCCGCGGCTCTCCCCCTTCGGATAGCCTCGGAAAGCGAAGGCTTGCCCGGGAAGAGTCCGTTTGTTTGATCAACTAACCATGAAGAACCAAGTCCAGAAATGTTTTATGCACGCGCGTGTCGTCTGACAGTTCTGGGTGGAACGTCGCCGCCATAACACTTCCCTGCCGCACGGCGACGGGATCGTTGCCCTCGGTGGCGATGACTTCGACACCGGGGCCGACGCGTTCAATCTTGGGCGCGCGAATGAATACCATCTCAATGGGAGATGTGCCAAGCTTGCCCTCGCGGATCGAGCTTTCAAGCTGACGTCCATAAGCATTGCGCCGGATACGGACATCAAGAACGCCGAGACCTTCCTGTTTAGGATTCTCGACTTCCTTGGCCAGAAGGATCGCGCCAGCGCAGGTGCCGAAAGTCGGCTTCACGCGGACGAACTCCTTCAGCATCTCGAATCCCTCGGAGCCAAGGAGTTTCAGAAAAGTTGAAGACTCGCCGCCGGGGATGACTAGACCGTCAATCTCGTCTAGTTGCTCTGGCTTCCTGACAAGCACTACGTCCGCACCCAGCTCTTCGAGCCGTCTGCGGTGCGCGTCAAAGTCGCCTTGAAGGGCAAGTACGCCAATGATCATGGGATCCCTGACAAAGACCTCAACCACAGAGGACACAGAGACATCGGCACCAAGTCCTCTGTGCGACTCTGTGTCCTCTGTGGTAAAGCCTTTCACCATCCCCTGGTTTGCAGCATCTGCGCCTCGTCCAACCCAGCTATGGCCAAGCCCTTCATCGCCCCAACCAGATCCTCGCTAACTTCAAGTAACACTTTAGGGTCCTGATAATGAGTCGCAGCCTGCACAATCGCTTTAGCCCGCTTCTCAGCTTCCTGCGGATCAGCGAATGTAGTGGAGTCTTTCATGAAGATGCCAGAGCCGACGAACACCGCCTCCGCACCCAGTTGCATCACCAGCGAAGCATCGGCAGGTGTCGCAATACCTCCAGCGGAGAAATTCGGCACCGGCAGCTTCCCTTCTTTCGCCACCATCCTTATCAATTCGTACGGTGCTCCATGCTCTTTGGCTTTGGCGTAGAGTTCTTCCTCGCCCAGCACAGTCAGAATCTTCATCTCCTGCACAATCTGCCGAATATGCTTCACCGCGTGGACCACATCGCCAGTGCCGGCTTCTCCTTTGGTCCGGATCATGCATGCACCCTCGGCAATGCGCCGTAGCGCCTCGCCCAGATTGCGTGCGCCACAGACGAAAGGAACCTTGAATGCGTGCTTGTCCACGTGATGAGCTTCGTCAGCCGGAGTAAGAACTTCCGACTCGTCAATGTAGTCGACGCCAAGTTCCTGCAAGATTTGCGCCTCGGCAAAATGGCCGATGCGGCACTTGGCCATCACCGGAATCGAAACCTCGGCCATGATCTCGCGAATCTTCTTGGGCGAAGCCATGCGAGCCACGCCGCCTTCCGCGCGTATCTGCGCCGGGACGCGTTCGAGCGCCATCACTGCGACCGCGCCGGCGCGTTCGGCAATCACTGCCTGTTCGGCGTTGGTCACGTCCATAATGACGCCGCCTTTTAGCATCTCGGCGAGACCGGTTTTAAGGCGAAGGCTGTTGGAATTTCCATTGTTGTGCGACATGGGTCCTCTTTCCTGGTTCGGAAGCTTGTTTCATCATAGGCGGCCAATGGCTAGCTGGATACGTCCATTTTGTATAATCTGTGCATACCACTTTGCCGGCGGTGTGAAAGGCCTTTAACCGCAAAGGTCGCGAAGCGATCGCGCCAAGGACGCAAAGAGAGCCTAATGCCGAAAAAGCTGAGCACGCTGCCGCTAAGCCTGCGCGGGCCGAAGCCAGGAACACCCCTCTATCGCTGGCTGTACGAAGAGCTCCGGGCACGGATTCTTGCCGGCCGGTTGCGCCCCGGGGTACGGCTTCCCGCTACCCGCGATCTGGCCGTGCAATACGGGCTTTCGCGCCCTACGATCGTCAACGCCTTTGAGCAGTTACGGTCAGAGGGATACGTCGAAGGCAAAGTAGGTTCGGGCACCTATGTCAGCCAGACTTTGCCCGATGCACTGCTACAAGCACCACGCGCGGGATTCCCACGCACAAAACGCCGCCGCCGGATTGCGCTGTCCGCCTATGCCAAGAGGTTGCAACAATCTCCAAGAGAAGTCGCAAGAAACGCTCTCCCCAGCCGAGCCCACGGGCGCAACTCAGCCCCGCGCGCCTTCCGAGCTGGCCAGCCCGCGCTCGATGCCTTTCCGGCCGATCTGTGGGCGCAAGTGGCAACGCGACGTCTGCGGCGAGTTTCTACCAACCTTCTCGCGGGCGGCGAGGCTTTGGGATATCGCCCGCTCCGCGATGCAGTCGCCGAGTATTTGAACACCTCGCGCGGCGTGAATTGTACGGCAGATCAGGTGTTGGTCATCTCCGGCGTCCAGGAGGCACTCGATCGAACCGCACATCTGCTGCTCGATCCCGGCGATCCCGTCTGGATGGAAGAGCCGGGATATCCCAGAGCCGCTTCCAGTTTCTTTTCCGTAGGAGCGAAGATTTGCCCAGTGCCCGTGGACGCCGAAGGTCTAGACCTGGCTGCTGGCCAGAAACGCTGGCCACGTCCGCGGTTAGTTTATGTGACTCCTGCCCACCAGTTTCCTCTCGGAGTGACCATGAGCCTGCCGAGGCGCTTGTCGTTATTGGAATGGGCGCGGAAATCCGGCACAGTTATTTTCGAAGACGACTATGACAGCGAATATCGCTACTCGGGCCGGCCGGTTCCGGCGTTGCAGGGTCTCGATCGCGCCGGCGTCGTGATTTATGCCGGCAGCTTCACCGACGCACTCTTCCCCGCCCTGCGCCTGGGATATCTGGTAGCGCCGCCGGATATGGTCGATATCTTTGGGGCGGCAGCAGCCGTAAGCACCCATCATCCGCCGTTGATCGATCAGGCAATTCTCTGTGACTTCATTGTGGAAGGACACTTTGCCCGGCATGTGCGCAAGATGCGCGAGTTGTATGCGGAACGCCTGGGAGTGCTGGTGGACGCAGCGCGCGAGCGGCTGGCCGGGCTGCTCGAGATCTCCGACGTCGAAGCGGGACTGCGAACCGTAGGCTGGTTGCGGCGAGGAATTTCCGCTGAGCGAGTCGCAAAGGCGGCTGCGGAACGCGACGTTGAAGTTGTACCACTGGGGAGATATGCCTATGGGCGTTCGCGTCCGAATGGGTTGGTGCTGGGATTCGCCGCGGTCGATGGCCGAGAACTACGGCGCGGCATAGATGAATTGGCAACCGTCTTGGAGAAATATAAATAGCAGGACGGTCGCACTTTCATTCTTCAATAATCAACCCCCTTCCAGAAATTCGGTGTATTGACATACTCGTAACGTTGCGGATCGTTTTTCACCATGGCATCGGCGGTCTGGTTCCAAACCGTGCCATGAGCATTCAACTGGTTGTCCTGAATAACAGTTTGATCGAGCAAATAGTTGCTGAACGTCTGGTTGCTCTTGTCCTGGGAATCCCATCGCTTTTCGACGGCAGCGTTGTGGGCGTCTTCGGCAGCGTGGGCATCGGCGGCCTGTTGTGCCGACCGCCTGCCAATCTCATGAATCGCGGCGATCGCCGGCGCAGCGATGGCATTCGCCTCGGATTGAACAACCGCCTGGTTGACGTTGAAGCTCGCCAGAATTGCTTCCATGGTTCCACGTTCCCGGCCGGCAAATTGCAGAGGGACGGCGGTGTGATAAGCAAGATTCATGTAGCTGCCATGAGGTCCAGGTCGCGAGCTACAAAACACCGTGTTCATTTCTCGCATGCCCTTTCCGTCCTGAGCATCGATTTGCCCATGCAGATGCGCACAGCGCAAAGCCCCAGAGACCGGCAGCGGAGTTTCGCTCGAAATCTTGATCGTAACTGGCCCCTGCCCCTGATTCTTACGCGCCATCTGGAGCAACTCCTCGAACGTCTTGCCCAAATCTCCACCGTAAGGGTAATAGAGAGCATGAGCGTACGAAGTATTGCGCAAGCCGCCGCGCTGCAAGATGGCCATAGTTTGCCGGACACTCGGATTGTTAGTGTCACTAGCTAGATAGGGATAGCCCAGTGCAACTGCCGAGCCGTCGGGTCCTTGCGCCATGATGGTTCCCCCACCGCTCGACGGCAGCACATTCCAACCGTCGGGCAGCGCGACCGAGGCAGAACGATCGGGGAGTGTGTACAGCTTCAGCGCAGCCACTTGACCCGCAGCCTGGGAAGAAGGCGCATTGCCATTTGGCCGCCACACACTGAAAAGTTTGGTCATCATGGGATTGATGGTTGAACCAAAGCGTGCTGCCTGGTCGGTCATCAGGGCCGCTTCAACGTGACCACCCGAGGTACGCGACGCGATGATCATTCCGGCCAGCTGCATGTTTCCCTGGTTCCGATTCACCATGGTAAAGAAGACGGCCACTGAATTTGTGCCGCGAACTTGAAACAGCTTGCCCACCTGCGGCTTGTCGCCGTACTGACTATGCAGTGACCGCAACACCGCTCCCATGGCTCCAGCTTCGGTGCTTTGACCATCGACCTGCCCGTAGACAATCCGCCCGCCCTTTGGGTTTTCGATGGTCGTGAGTGCGCCTTGAGCGTTGGCCACGGTCACGCTGGCCACGGCGAACAGCAAGACAACAGCTAAGTTTCTGGAGACTCGTTGGCAAGTATCCACAAAGTCCACCTCGATGATGCAGACGCCGGACATTGTAACGGAATCCTCGGAATTACACAGTGGCAGAGGCGTGGACCACTCTGGCGGCCATCATTTCAGAGAGGCTTTCATTTCGTCATGCCTACCGAAACTTACTCGGAGGACACGCTCGGCACCCGCCGGGAAGGTGCCTCGGAGTATGTGAGATTGGTCGTAGGTGGGGTTGCTCGCCTGGATCCGTACCCGCATCTGGTGCTCTCCGGGCACAATCTGCACCCTCGGGGAGTCTGTGGTATGCACTCTGCGAAACAATCCGAGCCTCTTCTTCTCCGCCTGCTCCAGTTCTCGATGAAACACGGCTTGATCATCAACCCAAACCGTAACCGTGCCTTGTTCGAATCGACTCTCAACTTGAATGGAGACCATTGCGGTGCGACCTGGTACTTCCGATACACTCGGAGGACGAACCCTGGAAGATCGAGCCGCCGCAGCGATCGACGGGGTTTTAGAATCTTTTTTCGTAGTAGACCTGGTGTCCTGAGGCGCAATTAGCGCCGGCCCTGGATCCGTACGGGTAGTGGCGTCACTTGCTGCAATAGATCTCGTGCTCGGGGTCTCAATTTGCCATGGGACTCGATCAAACGCTGCGGAAAACGAGCGCCACTCTAGACCGAACAACCCGACTCCTAAAACTAGAAGAGCGAAGGCCCAGGATGCGAAAGGGGCCCATTTCTTCGGCATTTTGGAAATACAACTCTTGCAAGCCTCGCCAAACTTCCGGAGAAGAATTGCAGCCGCATGTGTCCTCGGTCCATCCTCGACACCGAATCCTCTTTGCGGACGCCTGAACGGATCGAGAAATGCCGACGGTCCGGTCGGATGCTTGGCTTTACTCCAGGGCTCATGCCCGGCGAGTATATTCTGCAGATCGAGAGACATTTCCATCCCTCGCTGATAACGTTGGGCGGTGTCCTTTGCCAAAGCCCGAGAGAGAACATGATCGACTCCAGCGGGCAGGTCTAGATCGAAGGCCGCGGCTGGCACCGGCTTATGGTTGATCACCTTCAGGGAGATCGTGAGGGGACTGTTCCCTTGAAATGGCCGGTGACCGGTGAGAAGCATGTAAAGGATCACGCCGAGAGAAAAAAGATCGGAACGACCGTCAACCGGTTCGCCGTTTAACTGCTCCGGCGACATGAACGATGGCGTTCCCAAAACCTGACCGTGGAGTGTCAAGTTATTGTCGAGATTTAGCTTGGCCACGCCAAAATCGGCTACTTTCGCGTGGCCATCCTCGGTCAACAGAATGTTAGCAGGCTTAAGGTCCCGGTGAATCACGCCTTGCCCGTGCGCACAATCCAGTGCTTCTGCGATTTCGATCAACAATCTAACCGCCAACTCCGGCGCTAACTTGCCTTTCTCCTGAAACTCTCTGTCCAGCGACTTGCCTCTGATGTACTCCATGACCAGATAAGGATCGTGCGTTTCCGGTTCCTCGCCCACGTCAAAAATGGTAACGATACCTGGGTGCGAGAGGCGCCCAGCAGCTTCAGCCTCACGCAAAAAGCGCTCGCGAAACTCGTGAACTGCCTCCCGAGGTTGGTGGGCAAGGGAAATGCTTTTGATTGCGACGGTGCGGTTAATCTTTGGATCTCGGGCCTTGTACACAACGCCCATCGCGCCTCGCCCGATTTCATCGAGGATCTCGTATCGCCCGAAGCGTCGATCATTGAAGGCACCCATCCGGAAGTCCTTCTTAGGCATAGCACAAATGCGGAATGATAAACGGCTCGTTACAGGTTTTCCCCGGTTACGTCGGTAACGAGGCGTTTTCGCAAGCTGGCAAAGCAATCGGAGATTAGTTGCACCACCGAATCGGACGCGGGTGGAGTTGTTCCGGCGGGCACACTGCACTCTTCGAAGACCTCTGGACTTCGTGTTCCCCGACACCGCCTAACCTTCTCAGCGGGCTTTGAGCTGGGCTGCCTGAATCTGTGGCATCAAAATGTCGCGAACGTAATGCCAGTAAGGCACCAGTTTGAGCGCAGCCTGCGCATCCTCCTCGGCGGCCTTCAGATCAGGCACCGTTCGGTTCAGATTCGACCATGCGAGATTCATGAACAGTTCGGGTTCTCCCCAGGATGGCTCCAGCGGATCGCTCGAAGGCTTCTGCTTGCGGATCTCCTGCAACCCCCGCTGGTATAGCTCGAACGCCTTATCCTGCCCACCTCCTCGCTCGGGAGGCGACGACCAACGAATGGGGCCCAGTACCCATAGCAGCCGAGGATTGTCGGGGGCTGCCGCCAGAGCTTCTTTCAAAAGCGGACTCGACTGTTGGAACAGTTCCTGCACACGGGCTTGGTCCTTGCGGTGTAGGTACATCAAATAGCCGAAACTGGATCCTGCTCCAATCTTGGGCTCGACGAATGCAGGGTCGCGAGCAATCGCGTCTTTGAAATCCGCGATTGCCTGGGTGAGGTCGGTTTCCAAATCGGTTGGAGTCGGCGTTTCGTTGAAGCCGTTGATGGCTCGGCGCCACATCGCAAACTCACACCAATAAAGCACACGCGATGCCAGCTTGTTATCTTCTGGGATGGGCGTAAGTTCGTCGTGAAGGCGCTTCAAGGCCGCGCGGTCGCCTTCATAATCCGCACGCTGAATTTGGTTCACAATGCGGATGATGGAGTCGCGTGACGGATCGCCGCTTCGCTTCACCTCCGGCTGGATCTGAGCGGAAGTCGATATTGTCAAAGCGGTCAGTGCAACCACAATAGCCCGGGCCAACATGTAAGCCTCCTTCGTGGGACCTAAACGGCTTGGACGGAGTATCGCTCAAAAAGATATCCCACCATTCAACCCAAGGCGTTTGTGCGGCAAGCAGAGCCGCGCTCAGCTCGTCCGAATGGGTGGGTGCTCGGTTTTGCCGCGGTCGGTGGCCGCGAGTTGCGACGGGGAGTGAAAGAGTTGGCACGAGTGTTGGAAGAGTGCGGATAAGGCGGTTCTCACATATAACCGTATATATGGTGTGATGTCATTGATTTGTGGACGCGCACGGCCTAGACTTTACTAAGTGCTATTTCCGCATGTTGCGGGAACTCCAGAGGTGAATCCCCATGAGGTTTTTTCGGTTGCTGCTTGTCATGCTACTACCACTCTCTACTGTATCGGGTCAAAACACTCCTCCACCGCAGCTCCAACCCAGGCCTGCAACACCGTCAGTTCCGGCAGCGGCCGCAGACCAGAAAATCATCCTCGACGTGCAGGTGACGGCCAAGTCTGGAGCCGCGATTCGCGGGTTGCAAAAGCAAGACTTTACTCTTCTGGACGATAAGCAGCCGCAGAATATTGTCTCGTTTCAGGCCGTCGACGGAGAAGCGGTCTCGGCGGCCGATCCGCCGGTCGAAATCATCATGGTCGTCGACGCAGTTAACGCTTCTCCGCAATCCGTTTCTTACGAACGAGGAGAAGTTAAGAAATTCCTGCTGCGCAATGGCGGCAAGCTGGCGCAGCCAGTTTCGCTCGTGGTTTTCGCCGACGCCGGAACCAAGGTTCAGAACGGCTCCTCGCGCGATGGAAATGCTCTGGCATCTTTATATGACCAGTACGAAACCGGCGTCCGGTCCATCAACCGCTCTCAAGGCTACTACGGGGCCGCGGAACGCCTTGACATGTCGCTCAAAACCCTTACGGAGATTGCGGAGGACGCGCGAACCCGCCCGGGCAGAAAACTGGTGATCTGGGTCAGTCCGGGATGGCCGCTACTCACGGGACCGGACACCGAACTCTCACATAGAGATGCGAAACAGATTTTCAACTCGATCGTGTCAGCTTCGGCTTTGCTCCGGCAGGCCCGCGTCACACTTTATAGCGTTGACCCACTCGGCGTGGAAGATACAGCTGAGATCCGGACTAGCTACTATGAGGAGTTCTTGAAAGGAGTCGCCTCACCTTCGAGAGCAGTACTCGCCGATCTAAGCTTGCAGGTGCTTGCAGTTCAGAGTGGCGGACGCGTGGCCAATTCCAGTAATAACCTCGCTGCGGAAATCGCAGATTGTGCCTCCGATGCCAGTGCATTTTACGTCCTTTCATTCAATGCCAGCCGGGCAGACCAAGCGAATGAGTACCACTCGCTCGAGGTCAAGATCGACAAGCCCGGGGTCAAAGTTCGCACCCGTGGCGGCTACTACTCTCAACCGTAAGCCGCTGCTTGTTTCCGGGCCGCAGTTTCTGGCAGTACTTGTTTCCCGGTGGGCATCATCGCTCCACAAACTTGGCAAACATCTTCTGAGCATCGATGGCAATGAACAAAGCCTTGCCACGCGCCAGGACCTCGCCTTTAGAATTGAGAATCTCCGCTACGTTGACATGCTTTCGTCCCCGGACACTCAGTTCCCGTGACTCCACCCGCAGCGGCTGATTGAGCGGCACCGGCCTCAAATAGTTCACCGTCATTTGCGAAGTCAGAGCGACGACTTGGCGCAGTTTGTTCACCTTTCCCATGGCTTCGTCGAGAATCGTCGCAATGATGCCGCCGTGAGCGTGGCCCGGCGGCCCTGAGAAACGCTTCGCCAGACGAAAACGTCCGACGAAACCCCCAACTTTTTCGTCGTAGGCGAACTTCAAGCGCATGCCGTCATGATTGTTTTTGCCACATCCGAAACAATAATTTTTCTGCATGCGTCCGTAGCGAGTGTTGTGGCCGTGAGCGGATGGCTTCCGGGGCATAGATAAAAGGGATTGTATCGTGTTGCCGGCTCGCCATTTCTGAAGCTCAAACCGATCATGAACCAAATTCACAATCGCAACTTGCTCAGGTTCCTTCCACCTGTGATAAACTTCCGGGCCATCAACACTTTCTTCTTTCGGGGCGCACCGGTATGCACACACCCAGATCTTCGGAGGTTCTGTAGATGGGGCTGGCACTGCTCGTCATCATCTGGTTGATCACCTTCTTTAGTACTTATTTCTTTGTGGCGCAAACCTGGTGGCTTCCGCACGGCGCAGCCAAAGCTGCGGCTTTCATCGACGGCCAGTTCGCCCTTACCTACATTTTAATGGGGATCGTCTTCGTCGCCGCGCAGGGCGCCCTCGGCTACCTAGTGTGGAAGTATCGTGCCAGCGCCAACAACGGCCCCGTCGGCTACTCCCACGGCAACACCAAGTTAGAGCTCGTCTGGACCACACTCACTGCAATTCTTTTTATCGGCCTCAATCTGATGGGCAGCCACGTGTGGGCCAGCGAACGCTTCGACCCCGCAGGACCAGGCTCTGTCCCAGTGGAAGTGACGGGGATGCAGTTTGCCTGGTACTTCCGCTATCCCGGTGCGGATGGAAAATACGGCCGTACCGAGCCCAAGCTTATGGATCCCTCTGCGGGCAGCGAAGCTGCAGTGGGCTTGGATACAGCCGATCCCGCGGCTAAAGACGACATCGTCACCGGGACCATGTACCTGCCCGTGAACCGCGAGGTCGACCTCACCCTGCGCGCCGTGGATGTGATTCATAGTTTCTTTGTGCCATCGTTCCGCTTCAAGCAGGATGCGGTGCCGGGACTTATCATCCACATGCACTTCACCCCGACTGAAATCGGAGAATACGAGATCGCCTGCGCTGAACTGTGCGGGCTCGGTCATTACAAGATGCACGGTATGGTGCACGTTGTAAGCCAGGAAGACTTCGACAAATGGCTGGCCGCACGGGAGGCGGAGAAACAATAATGGTTGCCCAGGACGCTCACGCGCACGCAGGCCCTCAGGGCTTCATCCGTAAGTACGTTTTCAGCTTGGATCATAAGGTCATCGGCCTGCAATATTATTTCCTGGCGCTGTCAGCCGTGTTCGTCGGGATGTTTCTATCACTGCTGATGCGCATTCACATGATCTGGCCAACCGCCATTTTGCCGATCATCGGCGAGATCAAGCCCGAAACCTATCTGCAACTGCTCACCATGCACGGCACCATTATGGTGTTCTTCGTGCTCACCACGGCGCCGCAGAGCGGGTTTGGCAATTACTTTCTGCCCATCCAGATCGGCGCACCGGACATGGCGTTCCCCGTGCTCAACATGCTTTCCTTCTGGACCACGTTTGTGGCTTACATGGTCCTGCTGGCGGCGTTCTTCGTGACCGGCGGCGCGCCTTTGCATGGGTGGACCGGCTACGCTCCGCTCAGCGCATTAACCAATTCCGGCCCCGGTGAACAGCTAGGCGCGGATCTCTGGATCACCAGCATTGCGATCTTCTGTATCGCATCGCTCATGGGCGCTCTGAACTTCATCACCACGGTGCTGGATTTACGGTGCAAGGGTATGACCATGATGCGCATGCCGCTGACCTGCTGGTCATGGTTCATTACCGCGATTCTTGGACTGCTCGCCTTCGGCGTTCTGCTTTCAGCCGGCATTCTCCTGCTCCTCGACCGCAACCTCGGAACCAGCTTCTACGTGCCTCTGGTCGTCGTGAACGGCCAGATCATGGGCCATAAAGGCGGATCGCCGCTGCTCTGGCAACATCTTTTCTGGTTCTTCGGACACCCCGAGGTTTACATCGCGATTCTGCCGGGCATGGGCGTGGCCTCGCAGTTGCTCTCCACCTTCGCGCGCAAGCCGATCTTCGGCTACAAGGCCATGGTGTATGCGTTGATGGCCATTGGCATCCTCGGCTTCGGAGTCTGGGGACACCACATGTTCATGAGCGGCATGAGCCCATATTCGGCCTTCGCCTTTTCCATCATGACTATGGCCATCGGAGTACCCTCGGCCATCAAAACGTTTAACTGGCTGGGAACCCTCTACAAAGCCAAGATTCGCTTCCAGACACCGATGCTCTACGCTATCGGCTTCGTCTCCCTTTTCGTCTCCGGCGGATTGAGCGGCCCGTTCCTGGCTCAGCCGGTACTGGATATCCCGCTGCACGACACCGCTTTCGTAGTCGGCCATTTCCACTTGATCATGGGCGTGGCGGCCATCTTCGGCATGTTCGCCGGAACCTACTACTGGTTCCCCAAAATGTTCGGCCGCATGATGAACGAGAGTTTGGGCAGAATTCATTTCGTGATCACTCTGATCGGCACCTATTGCATCTTCATGCCCATGCACTATCTGGGCATGGCGGGACAGCCCCGGCGCTACTCTCAATTCACCGAATTGGCCTATCTCCAGAATCTGATGCCGCTGAACCGGTTCATCACCTACGCAGCCATCGTGACCGTTGCTGCGCAGCTCATCTTTGTGATCAATCTGTTCTGGAGCATGTTCAAAGGTCCTAAGGCGAGCGACAATCCTTGGGAAGCAACCACGCTCGAGTGGACGACGGCGACGCCGCCTCCGCACGACAACTTTGGCGGACGCACTCCGGTCGTCTATCACGGGCCGTATGAATACAGCGTGCCCGGAGCCGCGAAGGATTACATCATGCAGACCGATCCGGCGGGAGTGCCAACGCATTAAAGTCTTGACGGACAAGAGTGTCCGCCACACAAGTCAGTTATGGCAACCTTCAGTTCCACAATCCGGGTTCCACAGACGAGCAAAGGTGGACGAGGAACTCCTCCGCCGGTTCGTGGCGGCGGCGACGACGGCAGCCGCGGTGATGGCGATCCCGACTACGGGCGACGCCTGCGCCGGGTTCGCGTTGGCCTTGTGATCGGGCTGACTTCGGTGATCATGATTTTTGTTTCGCTGACCAGCGCCTACATCGTGCGTCGCGGATTGCCAACTTTCGACGATCATACCGGCACCTATATCCAGGACTGGATTCCGGTACAGCTTCCGCTGGCCCTGTTGCTGATCAATACCGCATTGCTAGCTGCCAGCAGTTTGACCGCTGAGTTTGCGCGGCGACAGATCACCCGGCAAGCAGCCTTGGCTCCAGTGCGCTCAATCCCCGGCGTGTCTTTAGGGCAAGAAAGTGGTTTTCCCTGGCTGGCGCTCACGGTCGTGCTGGGTCTGGGATTCCTGACCGGACAATGGCTGGCTTGGCGGGAGCTAGCCGAACGCGGATTCTATCTGGCCACCAGCGCCAGCAGTTCCTTTGTCTACTTGCTGACGGCGGTACACGGAGTTCACCTGCTGGGCGGCATTCTGGTTCTTTTGTATGCAGCGACCGTGTCGCTCTTGCACAAGCCGGTCGAGGGACGGCGAATCGTCGTCGATGTGACCGCTTGGTACTGGCATTTCATGTTCGTGCTGTGGCTGGGAATTTTCGCTTTGCTGTGGTTTGTGCGCTAGCGCGGACGGCAATGTCCGCGCCACAACAGACTTTTAGGAGACCTACAAATGTCCGATATGGCGGTGTCACATGGGATGGCTGGTGAATTCGAGCCATCTCTGTTTGGCACCTATTCGAAAAAGATCGGGATGTGGCTGTTCCTGCTCTCCGACACGCTGACCTTCGGGGCGTTGCTGTTTGCCTACAGCTACGGGCGCATCTCAAATCCCGACTGGCCCACTCCATTTCACAAAGAAAGCATCATCAATGCCACCATCATGACCGGATGCCTGCTATCCAGTTCCCTGACCATGGTTCTGGGAGTGATGGCGGCCCGTCGCGGCGACCGCAGTTGGACCCGCAATTGGATCCTGTTCACCATGTTTTTCGGCATCGCGTTCATCGTGCTGCACGGCATGGAATGGACCAAGCTGATCGCCGAGGGTATGACTCCCTCGAAAAATCCCTGGTCGTCCACCGTCCAGCAATTTGGCGGGACGTTCTTTACCCTCACTGGCATGCACATGCTGCACGTGACCATCGGAGTGATTTATTTGGGCGTCGTGGCACTGCGCAAGAAATTCCTGCCGATCCTGCTGATTTTCTGGCTGGCCGCTTGGCTGGGTACTCCGGCTGACAGCGTCTTTCACAACGCCTCGCATGTATTGCTGATCGGCGCCATCGTCGCGGGAATGATCATGTTTCTTAAACCCAAAGACTATGACGCGCATGACGTCGAAATCGCCGGATTATACTGGCACTTCGTGGACCTGGTGTGGATGTTCATCTTCCCGCTGGTATATCTGATGTCCACGCGCATCACCGGATAGCGCTGTTTCAAGAACGGAGAAGCTTAACGATGCACACTGTCGATACCCATCACGATGAAGACAAGAGTCAATATTTCTGGGTTTGGGGATTCCTGCTCGTCCTGACGGCGGCGGAAGTCGCGCTGGCCTACAACCAGGTATTTCAGCCCGTCCAGATGCTGGAAGTTCTGATGGTCTTGTCCGTCATCAAGTCCGTGCTCATCATCGGCTGGTTCATGCATTTGAAGTACGAAATCACCGCCATGAAATGGGTGATGATGACTGCGGTCATCATCTGCCTCTGCTTGATGTGCATCTTTTTCGCGGACGCGTTCCGCATCATCCACCTGGGAGTGAAATGAAACAGCGACTGCTGATGCTCGCGTTCCTGAGTTTCTTGTGGGCTGCACCGGCCTTGGGCCAGGGTTGTGCCATGTGCTACAGCAATACCACCGGCACTACCAAAGATGGGCAGCGTGCCATCAGCCGCGGCATTCTGGTACTGATCGTGCCCCCGGTTGGCTTCATGACCATCGGAGCGGGTCTGGCGTACCGCTACGGCAAGAAACGCGACGCCGAGCAGCAAGACTGAGTTTCTGACAGTTTGAGTGGGAACGAAGGAACGATGCCTTCTCCATCCCCGACTCCCACATCTCTCCCCGTCCCCACCCACAATCTGCGTCGCATCGGCCTGCTGCCGTTCGTAGCCGTGTTGTTTGCCTATTGCACCGGCGGTCCCTTCGGATTCGAATCCATGATTTCTGCGTCCGGCCCCGGTCTGGCACTCACTTTCCTGCTGATTGTCCCTCTAATCTTTGCTGTCCCCATCTCACTCGCAGCCGCCGAAATGACCACGGCCATGCCGGTCGAGGGCGGCTTTTACCGCTGGAGCCGCGCCGCTCTGGGTGATTTCTGGGGCTTTCAAAGCGGCTGGTGGAACTGGACCGGCACCTTCCTCATGAGCGCCTCTTACGGCGTGGCTATGGCCGATTACCTCAACGCCTGGATCCCGCTACACTCCCGATTGCAGCATTGGGTAGTCGCAGTCTTGTTCTTGGGGTTGGTAGCGCTTATTAATGTCCTCGGCATTCGACTCGTCGGTCAGCTCACATCGCTTTTGCTTGTGGCGTCATTCATCCCGGTAATCGCCTTCATTGTCCTCGGATACCACCAGGCCCATTTCAATCCGTTTCATCCGTTCTTCCCAGCAGGAAAACCCTGGCGAGAAGCCTACGGCGTTGGACTCTCTCTGGCCCTGTGGTCCTACGCAGGATACGAACAACTTTCCACGGTGATCGAAGAAGTGGATAATCCACGCCGCAATTTCCCCCTGGGACTGGCTTTCGTGATTCCGCTAACCATCGCGACTTATGTCTGCGCCCTGTCCGCTGGACTCGCGGCGCTCGGCAACTGGCAAGTGTGGGAGACCGGATACATGGTCACAGCTGCCCGTATGGTGGGTGGCGCAGGTCTTGGTACAGCCATGTTTGCCGCCGCTGCCATCGCCAACTTCATTTTGCTCGAGAGCACCATGCTCTCGGTCACTCGCATACCGCTCACCATGTCCGAGGACGGCTATTTCTATCCGGCACTGGCCAAGATCAGTCCACGCTTCGGAACTCCCACCCGCTCCATCTTGTTGACTGCGGTGTTCTGCGCTCTACTTGCGGTATTCACCGTCCCCCAGCTCATCGCCGTCTATGCCTGGTCGCGCATCGCCACATCGACGTTGACCCTGATTTCATTCTGGCAAATGCGCCGCAAGTATCCCGACCTGCCTCGCAGCTTTCGCGTCGGTGGTGGAACCCTGGGCGCCCTCGCCATTGTGATCCTTCCCGTGTTGCTATTCGCATGGGCAATGTTCAATAGTGACTCGACGACACGCCTTTGGGGAACGCTGAATCTGATCTCCGGTCCGGTGGCATACGCCTGGGTACGGCGGCACGGCAGGGTTGTTAAGGGTAGCGCGTGAGACCAGCGGCTATTCGTGAGGCCATTCAACCGGAAAGAGCTTCCCGGCTTCTTCAGGCGACAACTTGACGCCCACCAGCTGCGCCGCATGCGCCAGAACCGGGTCACGACCCGATGACAAATCTGCCGCGGTGGGCAGCATCCGTTCATCAGGGGCTACACCAGAATGTTCCAAACTCTTTCCGTCCGTCATAATGAGATCAGCTTCGGTAATCGAAGCGCCATAAAAGGTAATGATCGATCCACCGGATTGATGACCATAGTGACGGGCTTCCATGACCGAACCGGATGACCGGTCGCCCAGCACGATCCCGCGTTTCTCCAATTGGACGGTCCGCGCGAATAACTCAGCAGCCGAGCCGGATTGGCTATCGACCAGCACAACCAGTTTCCCCGCAAATGTCTTATCCCCGCGCGGCTTGGTCAGCGACGGCTTCAAGGTTTTTCTGCCAATCCGGTCTGCAATTTTCACCTCGTGGTCGAACATGCCACCCAGAAACCGTTCCAAAAACTCCACCGAGCCGCCAGGGTTACCGCGCAAATCCAATACCAGCGCATCGTGAGCACGAATCGTGTCCAACATGTGGTCAGCGTCGCCCGGAAAATGGACAAAACTAGGAAGCTTCCAAATGATCGCCGGTTTTCCGTACTCCACGTCTCGCTCCGCGTGCCGCATTCCACCCGCGATTTCACCGAATAGATCGGTCAGATCTCCAAGTTCCTTGGTTGGCGTCATCGCTGCCAAAGCGTCGATTTGCTGCGTACCACCGTCAGGTTTCCTTACCACCAATCGCAAGCTACGCTGCGGCCGCAATATGTTAAAGACATAGAATATCTTCCACATATCCTCTCGTATCGCAGCGTATCCATTGACGCTCAACACCTGGTCGCCCTCCCGTAGCCCATTCTTCTCTGCGTCGCTCCCGGGACGCACCGCCACGATGAAAATATCCGAATCACCGACCGGCTGCATTCGCCAGCCGTAGTCGTGTCGATAGGGGCGCGGAGGGACAAGGAAAAATGTATGGGAGTCATTCAGCGTCGAAAGGGCCGCCGCAATGTCCGACAATGCGTGGTTCATGGTCGGAGCAGCTTTGATCTTCTCCTCAGCCTCCCGAAAGGTGGCGTCGATATCCACACCGTGAAATTGTTTGTCGTAGTAATACCTCTTGAGATCATCGTGAACCGAGGTGAGCATTGCTCTGGACATTCCACGATCGTAGTACCCCAATTTCTCATCCTGGGCAAGATCGCGTTCCATTGCTGCCAGGCACACCAGGAGCGCTGCCCATCGCAACCATCGACTCAGCTTCAATCCATTCGTCATGGCTAGTCTTTCCGCTACATGCGACTCGATAAACCTTGGCTTGTAGCAAAAGCCCCGCAAACATAGCTCCGTCTTCGCCGCCTGTCAATCGCTGAATCAGATTTGTTACGTTTTCGGAACAAGCCGTTGACGACACGCATTTCATCACCACTGGCAGGCCCTTATGCGATAACCCCTAGTCATCTTGCACTCCCGCGTGTGAACATGGAAGCAGATGCCCGCCCAACTGAAAACCGTCTTCTTCGACGTAGGCAACACCCTGCTCTTCCCCGACCGCAACCACATTCTGGCTCCTCTTTCGAAGCTGGGACACTCGCCCAGCCTCGAACAATGGCATGCCATCGAACGTTCGACCAAGCAGAAGTTCGACGCCGCAATACAGCACGGCGATCCCGCCGACTTCAACTTCTGGTTTATGTTCTATGAACGCTTGCTGGAAGAGCTAGAAGTGAATAATAACCGGGTGCGCGACGAGTTAGTTGAAAGCACGCGGCAGTCAGCCAACTGGTGCGTGATTCGACCAGGAACGAAGGAATTACTGCAACGCCTGCGCCAGCGCTATCCCTTGGCCGTAATCTCCAATGCCGACGGCAAAATCGAAGATGTCCTGAAGCGCAGCGGAATCGCCGATTGCTTCGCCACCATCACCGACTCAGGACGAGTGGGATACGAGAAACCCCATCCCGCGATCTTTGAGGCGGCGCTAAAGACGACTGCCGTAAAGCCCCCGGAAACCTTGTACGTCGGCGACGTCTATTCCGTCGACTATCTAGGTGCGACGAAAGTGGGTATGCAGGCAATCCTGATCGACGTTTCTGGAGCATATCGCGGGATGAATGTACCCAGAGTCGAGTCGCTGGAAGAATTGGAAGACCTGCTGAAAGTCGCCCAGTAGACCTACAACCAAATCAACTGGTGATCAACGCAATCAGGATGGATCGCATCATAAACGCCGCGCAGCAGGTCAGCCCCATGACGCGCCAGAAAAAACACTCCGCCAATTTCACGCTCCTGAAGCACCTTGTTCGGATAAAGCATATTACTGAGCCAGACCGCTTTGCGATCAAGGATCTCGCTCTGCAGTAGCTCAGCGCGGGCAGCTCGCGCCTGCAAGCTCTCCAGTTGATGCAGCATCTTCGTTTCCGCGTTGTTCGCCGCCTCCACTAATGTCTTGTCCAAGCCTTCCAACGCTCCACGGATTGCCGCGAGTGTCTCACTGGTTGAAGCCTGAGCCCGCCCAAACGCCACCTGCAAGTCTTTGGAAAGAGCCCGCGCCGCTAGTTGTTCACGCACCGGCTCAGGACGGAAGAAATCAGTAAACGCGAGCCCGTAGCGCTCCAATATCATCTTGGGCTTCGCTTCGATCAATGTCGCGGAAAACCGCGGCACCACAGGCGTAACCCGTCCCAGCAATGACTGGTACACGACCGCAGCCTGCGCAAAGTAGGCGACTTCAGCCGGGCCGCCTGCATAGGCCAGCGTCGGCAGCAAATAATCCTGCACCACCGGACGCAACAGCACATTGCCGCTGAAATCCTGCGGCGAAGAAGCCAGCCGGTTCAGCAACTCAGCCGAAGAAACCGTCTCCTCATCGATGACAAATCCATTCCCCCGGCGCTGCACCGGTGTACGCGCCCCTTTATGCAAGCTGAACACTAGCGATGACGACGGCGTGACCTTGACCTGTTGATGATAGCCAGCAGTCTCAAGTTCGCGTCCGCGCTCTAGCAAAGCCTCTTCGATCTCTCCCGAACGTTCCAGCGCAGCCCCATAGATCGGCGCCGCGATCTGATGAAGTTCAGGGTCCGACGCATCCAGCAGAATCACTCCCCATTCCGCGAACCATTGGGTGAACAGTCGCGCGAAGGACGTTCCAAAGTCCTCGCCCGGACGATAGCAAGCGCGCAGGCTCGACACCGCTTCCGATTCTCCGAGCAAAGCTCCTACCGCATCCACTGCAAACTGAATCTCAGTGCCAAATCTGACAGCTCCGACGGGTGCGCCGGGTAGCCCTTGAGTGGCCGTCGCAATAGTCTGGAGAGTCCCATCCGGCCCCAGCAGAGAAACGTGACTGACTTCTTCCAGATCGTGATCTTCCGTCGCCAGCCAGAAAACCGGAACACAATCGATGCCGCTTTGCTTCGCCTCTTCCGCCAGCTTCACCGCCGTCAACGCTTTGAAAATCGTAAACAACGGTCCGCCAAACAGTCCGACTTGCTGCCCCGTAACCGAAGCCACAGCCCCAGCGCGCAGGCGGCGAATGTTCTCCAGGGTCTTGGCAGATGCGCCCCAGGTCTCGTTCTGGCGCATCAGAATCGCAGCCACCCGCTCCCGCCGCGCGGAATCGTAATCAATGCTCGCAACTTCATCCTTCATCCATTGCTTGAAGTATGCCGAGCGCCGGTAAAACGGTTGCACTTTGGTATGGTCAGAAAGGAAATCGGAGAAAAGCGGCGTGGTATGCGGAATCTGGCTGAACGGTAAACACTCCGACTTCACTGGCAGCTCTCCTGACAGCTTTGGACGGTGCGAGGCATGTAAAGTCAACGCCCATTGTACAGGCGTGCTCTAGATCAGATGTTCAAAATGACCGTGGGATGCAAGAACTAGCCGCGCGATTCAGGAAGCTGGAATCTGTTCTTGCGGTTGTGTCTGCTTGGAATGGATGCGGATGCCAAGGAAAGAAATCGGCAAAGCGCCGAACATGCCCAGACCAATGCCGGCAAACGGGTTCCAGCCCAGGTCTACAGTTCGCAGGCAAACCGCAAGCGCCCAGAACAAAGCCGTGGCCTGGAAGACGTAGAGCATGAACTGGCGTTTCATAACCTGAGTAGATTTTAGTATTTTTGCACTCTTCTGGCGATGAGAAGCAAGCGGTCAATCTAAACGGAAGTAACTGCCCAAGGGTTTCCTCTGTGTCCCCTGTGGCCTCTGTGGTTTAGCTCTTCTTCGGCAATCTGAGGTCACTTCCTGTCATTTCTTTCGGTTCATCCAGCCCCAACATCCCAAGAATCGTCGGCGAGATATCCCGCAACGCTCCATCCGGCTTCAGCGTGAATCGCTTACTGTCCTCCGCGATCACAATGAACGGCACCGGATTGGTAGTGTGCGCCGTGTGTGGCCCGCCAGTCGCAGGATCAATCATCAGCTCAGCATTCCCATGGTCAGCGGTGATCAGCATCGCTCCACCTTTTGCCCGAACCGCCGGCTCGATGCGGCCCAGGCAAGCATCGACCACTTCTACCGCTCTGATCGTTGGCTCAATCTTCCCCGAGTGGCCGACCATATCGGCGTTGGCGAAGTTCACAATGATCACATCGAATGCGCTGTCATTGACGGCCTTGATAACCGCATCGGCGATCCCGGCGGCAGACATCTCCGGCTTCAAATCGTACGTCGCGACCTTGGGCGACGGCACCAGAACCCGATCTTCGCCCGAAAAGGGCTGCTCGATGCCCCCATTGAAGAAATATGTGACGTGAGCATACTTCTCCGTCTCCGCCACTCGTAGGTTGCGCATATTCATTTGTGCCATCACGTTGGCCAAAATGTTATTCATCGACTCCGGCGGGATCACCACCGGCAAACTGAAATTCTTGTCATACCGGGTCATGCAAACATAGGACAAGTTCTTCGGCGTCCGCTCGCGCGGTATCGTCGCATCAAGTTCGTTCGCGCCGGGAAGGTCTCGCCCACCTTTTTCGTTCAGACCGCTGTTCCGTGCAAGGGCACGAGTGATCTGGCGCACGCGGTCGGCACGGAAGTTGAAGCAGATGCAAGAATCGTCATCGCGAATGGTGGCCAGCGGTTCACCGCGGTTATCCACGCACACAAACGGAACAATGAATTCGTCGGTTACGTCTTTGTTGTAAGATGCTTTCACTCCCTGTACGGCGTCGACGAACTTCCCCCCTTCGCCGTCTCCGTTGACCATGGCGTTATATGCTTTCGCAATGCGCTCCCAGCGGCGGTCGCGGTCCATCGCGTAGTAGCGGCCATTGACGCTGGCAATCTTGCCGGTGTTGTACTCGCGCATCTTCTGCTGTAGTTGCTCGAGGTAGCCGGCGCCGTTGGTGGGCAGAGTATCGCGCCCATCCATGAAGGCGTGGACGAAGACGCGCTCAACTCCTTGCTGCTTGGCCATCTTCAGCAGCGCGTAAAGATGCGTCTGGTAGGAATGCACACCACCATCTGAAACCAAGCCGAAAAGATGCAACCGTCGGCCTCCGTCCCGGGCATTCTTCATGGCCGCAACCAGCACAGGATGAGAGAAAAACTCGCCATTCTGAATCATCAGCTCGATGCGAGTGCTGTCCATGTGCACAATGCGTCCCGCTCCAATATTGAGATGACCGACCTCGCTGTTGCCCATCTGGCCGTCCGGTAGGCCGACATATTTGCCGCTGGTATGAATCAGCGTGTTGGGATACTCCCGCAGCAGCCGGTCGTAAGTCGGCTTGCGGGCCAGCGCGATCGCATTGGCCTTGGTTTCGGCGCGGTGCCCCCAGCCGTCGAGAATGACAAGAACGAGAGGTTTTGGACGCAAAGGCAGCTCCTGGTTCCTAGCTAATTCGCGAGCAACTGCAGTTTTACGCCTATCAACACAAATATTCTTCGACCGACCAGTGGGACGCCGCAATCACAGACCGAAAAGCTCCTCTGCCAATTGCGACCTGTCCAGTTCAAGATAGGTTGCAACTCCGGAAATGATTCCGCTCAGGGTTCCAAGTTTAAGCGCCTTATGCGCGGGAATCGTTATGTGATGGTCAACCCCGCGAAGATTTGATTTGAGCCGAAGATGGCTGCCGGTTTGCCGAACCTATTCATAGCCATATTGGCGAAGGCCCTTTGCGAGATCGTGACCGGAGAGATCACGAGGCAGCCTCAAGCCGGGATAACCTCATCTTTCACGATGTGCAAGCGGATAACAGCGGGAGTGGAGTTGCCGTTGAAATGGCAGCGCACGGCGTCACGTACCATGGCACGTAACTCGTCCATCGTGTCACCCTCGGTGAAAATGTCGTGTCCCAGGGCCCGCGCCTCGTAACCACCTTCGGGCGATTCCTGGACAGAAAAGATGATCTCAGTGTCTTCCATGTTATTCCGGCGATTATATCGTGCCACAGGCCACGAAGGGCTTGAATTTATTTATACTGACCCCGGAGGAAATCATGCCCATCAGCGAACTCTTACTGCCGGAATTCGACCACGAAATGCAAACCACACGAACCACGTTGGAGCGCGTTCCCTTCGATAAGAAAGATTTCGTCCCTCATCCCAAGTCGATGCCGCTGGGCAGCTTGGCCCCGCACGTAGCCGAACTGGCCGGATTTGGCGCCACGGTATTGACGACGCCAGAACTTGATTTCGGCAGCGGCAGTCCACGCCAGCGTCCGCCCTTCGAGTTGGCCGGACTGCTGAAGTCCTTCGACGAGAATGCAGCCAAGGCACGGGCCGCCCTAGCGAGCCTGAGGGACGACGCCTGGACGCAGCCCTGGAAGCTGAGCTTTCAAGGCAAACCTATCTTCAGCGGCTCGCGTTTCATGGCTTACCGAACCATGTTCCTGAACCATCTGGTGCACCACCGTGCTCAGCTAGGGGTTTACTTGCGGCTAAATGAAAAGCCTCTCCCGGCGACCTACGGACCTTCGGCAGATGATCGCATGGGATTCTGAACACCGTCCCTACCGTTTCGGCTTCCGGCGCAAAATCTTATTGGAGGCAACTGTCAGGCCGCTTGCAAAGGCGACCAAGAGAAGCATGGCGAGAAATGCTCCAAAGCCTTTGGGTGTTGCGCGATCCCCTAGGACCCAGAAGCCCGACACCATCACACCGACGAGAATCAATCCCGAAGTTAATAGCAGAAGAAAATCTTGCTTCGGATGACCGTAACTCTGCACTTTTCCTGACCGTCGTCGCCGCCAAATGATCGCAATTCCGTTACCAATGACCGCCACTAGCCCCAGCAGCCCGATCCACACTGTAGATTTCAATTGTGACCTCTATCGCGGACCGTATTTCACCCTCTGTAATTCAGCGCCTTCACTCCCAAAAACCTAGCCGCCCCACCCAACTCCTCTTCAATCCGCAGCAACTGATTGTATTTCGCGATCCGATCCGTCCGTGACGCCGACCCCGTCTTGATCTGTCCCGCTCCCGCGGCCACCGCCAAGTCTGCAATGAAAGTGTCTTCCGTCTCTCCCGAGCGATGCGAAATCACCGACGTATACCCATTCCGCCGCGCCAAATCAATCGCGTCCAGCGTTTCACTCACCGTTCCGATCTGGTTCACCTTGATCAAAATGGAATTCGCCACATGCCTATCGATTCCCTTTTGCAGAAACTCAATATTCGTCACGAAAATGTCGTCGCCCACCAGTTGAATTTTGCCGCCAACTTCCTTGGTCAGCGCCGCCCAGCCCTCCCAATCTTCTTCAGACAAACCATCCTCCAGCGAAACAATCGGATAATCCTTCACCCACTTCGCCCAGAAGCCGATCATCTCGTCCGAACTCTTCGCCGACTTATCCGACTTCTTAAAAACATACTTGCCATCCTGATAAAACTCGCTGGCCGCTGGATCCAGCGCAATCGCAATTTCCTTCCCGGGTTTATATCCTGCCTGCTGAATCGCCTCCAGCACCACCTCAATCGCCTCCACGTTCGATTTCACCGAAGGCGCGAAGCCGCCCTCATCGCCGACCGCGGTGTTGTAGCCGCGCTTCTTGAGCACGCCTTTTAGAGTATGAAAGACTTCAACCCCCCAGCGCAGCGCTTCAGAAAATGTCTTCGCCCCTACCGGCATGACCATGAACTCCTGGAAGTCCACATTGTTATCCGCATGTGCGCCCCCATTTAGGATGTTCATCATCGGCAGTGGCAATAGGTTCGCCCCAGCCCCTCCCAAATATTGATAAAGCGGCTGCTTCGAACTAGCGGCCGCTACCCGAGCCGCGGCCATCGACACCGCCAGAATCGCGTTGGCCCCGAGTCGGCTCTTGTTGTCCGTACCATCGAGTTCGATCATCTTCTGGTCGAGCGCGCGCTGATCCCCGGCGTCCATCCCCGCCAGAGCCTTGGCAATCTGCGTGTTCACATTCTCCACCGCCTTGAGAACACCCTTGCCCATATAGCGCTGCTTGTCGCCGTCTCGCAACTCGACAGCTTCGTGTTCACCGGTAGAGGCGCCACTCGGAACAATGGCCCGCCCCTGGGTTCCATCGGCGATCGTGACCTCGGCTTCGACCGTGGGATTCCCGCGAGAATCCAGAACTTCGCGGGCGTGGATCTTGGAGATAGCGATCATGAAATTCTCCTCACTTCGTGGAAAACCGGGATTATAAATCACGGCAAGTAAAACGTCTGTGATGAACCAACCAAAATGTCCGCGCCCTACACCAACCGACCGTACCTCTGTTGGTTCACGCTCCCGTTCCCCGCTTGTTCTGCATCCGCCACTAACTTACAGTCAACTCAGGATGCAGAATCGCACCGAAACCCTCGAAATTGGCTCGCGGGCGCCGGACTTCTCGCTGCCTTCGGCCAACCACGAGGGCAAAACGTTCACCCTCTCGACCATGCTCGAAAAAGGGTCGGTGATCGTGGAATTCTTGCGCGGAACCTGGTGACCAAACTGCGTCAAACGCATGGCCCAGTTCGAGCCATACCAAGACGAGATCAAGCAGGCAGGAGCGCAACTGATTTACATTGCAGCCGAGAAAGGTGAAGGAATGTTCAAGCCGGCCAAGTATCTGGCAACGCACCCGTTTTCCTTCCCCTTCCTGCTCGACGAGGATCGCTCCGTGACCAAAGCCTACGGGCTGTACCACCGCTTCGGACATGACGCCATCAACATCGCTCATCCCGCAAGCTTAGTGGTTGATCGCGGCGCAACCGTCCGCTACATCTATCGCGGTGACAACCAAACCGACCGCGTGCCGGTAATGGACATTCTGGACGCAGTCAGGAAACTAAAAATTTCAGATTGAAGATTATAGATTGATCTCAAGGAGGCCCAATGAAGAAACTCGAATTACTACTGTGTGTAATGGTGCTGTCGCTGGTCGCGATGGCACAAAATAATATTTCGCTGCCGACAGGTACATCATTGACCGTCAAGCTGGAAAACAATCTCGCCACTTATTCCAGCAAGACGGGTGATCCATTTTCAGCACGAGTCACCGAGGCCGTACTGCTCGACGGTAAAACCATCATCCCGATCGGCGCCACCGTGCAAGGCCGCGTCACTCAAGTTAGCGAACCGCGTCGCATTCAGGGCATTTCCACCATCGGAATCTTTCCCGAAGCCCTGGTCATGCCCGACGGACAACGCTTCGTCCTGAGCGCCTCATTGACCGACACCGACCTCGACAACGGCACCAGTGTGAACAACGAAGGCCAATTCAAAGGCGTGGGACGTAGCGGCGAAGATCTGGCTGAGATCGGCATCGGCACCGGCACCGGCATGTTGATTGGCGGCCTGGCCGATGGCGGCAAGGGCGTAGCGATCGGCGGTGCCATCGGCGCAACCGCCACCATTGTCCATTGGTTGGGCAAAAAGAAATCCGCCAGCCTGCCTGCGGGAACGGAACTGGTGATGGAACTAAGCCGACCGCTGGAGATGACCGCCACAACCCCAGGTCAGTAGTTCTCGGTACTGAATCCACAACCCGGGCGGACACACGCGTGTCCGCCCACGCTTTTGCTACTTGACGTTAAGCCATAAATATGGCACTATAATGGCGATGAGAACCACCGTGGACATTCCGGATCCGCTCTACCGCGAGCTCAAGAGCCGGGCTGCTCGGGAGGGCTGTTCGGTCAAAGAACTGATTCTCCGCGGCGTCGAAGGAGAGTTGCAGGTGACGCGCAAAACGCGCCGCAAGCGCATTACTCTTCCGCTCATCACATCAAAGAAGCCCGGCACGCTCAACATCGACAATGCCAAGATCTTCGAAATCATTCCTTTTCCCTGATGTGAATGTCTGGCTCGCCCTTACCTACGAGCGCCACATTCACCACTCTGCCGCCAAGGACTGGCTCGACGGCGTAGACCCTGGATCGCGGCTATGCTTTTGTCGCTTCACACAAATCAGCTTTCTTCGCCTGCTCAACACCAGTGTCGTCATGGGCGAAGACGGTGTCCTTAGCCAATCTCGCGCCTGGGATGCATACGACCGTTGGATCGAGGATGGCGATGCAATCCTGCTAGATGAGCCCGCGGCTATTGAGCCAAGCTTCCGCGCATTCTCCCAACAAACTCGTCCCACTCCCAAAGACTGGGCTGATTCCTATCTTGCGGCGTTCGCCGGGGTTCTCGGCCTAAAGTTAGTGAGCTTCGACCAAGCCTTTCGGCAACGCGTCCGGGAATCGATCATTCTCAGACCAGGAGTGTGACCCTAGCACTACATCCCCGCCGACATCAAATCTTCCTCCCTCAACAACTGCAGCTCGATCCAGCCTTCCACCGGCAATGCATCCACCGGCAGCCGATCCTGCCACAAACTAAAACGCAACCGGAGTTTGGCCGCCGCGGGCGATGTCTGTGTAGCTGCCACTGGCACAGCCATCAGCCACGCCAGTGGAATCTTGAACTCAAAGTTTCGCGCGAAGGCTACCACTGCATCCTCGGAGAACTGTCCCATCCGGGCCAGTGGCTGTTGTTCGCCCGGCGCAGTCAACTGCCACGACTGCATACTCCCATCAACAATCTTCACATCTAACCGCAGCACACGCCGGGGTTGAGTTTCATCGCTCGCCCAGGACTCCAGATTGACCACCAGATCGAAGTCCGCCTCCGCAGACTCTCCGGCAAAGTCGAGCCGTCCATAAACATTCTCTTCGTCAATCCCCGCCTGCACCGAATCCACCAGAAACTGCTTGCCGTGCATGGCGCCCGCCCGCCGGTCAGCGGTATAGACAGCTGCGCCCATCCATTCGAAATAGCGCACCATGTCGCCCTCAATTCGCGGATGGATGTAATGCGTCTGTGGAGTAAACGCAGGCCGCCCCGCCATCCCGGCGATCGGCTGCGCAAGATAATCCGGCGGAGTCGCTCCCAGCGCCTGATAAACATTCGACAAATGCTTGCGATACAACTCATCAAACTCGCGGTCATTTGCCGAATGATGCTCCGGCCCGTACCACCAATTCCAGTCGCTACCCTCGGCAATCAGCAATTCTTCGTACGCCAATTTGCGCTGCGCCTCGCTCACGCGCGAGCCTGTCTCCTCGTACAAAGTTCGCGCATGGTAGAGGTAGTCCCAGGATTTGTTGTCCTCCGGGGCGCCAATCCAAACATTGAAATTGGCATGAATCCATGAACCCGGCACCAGCGAGTTCAGCGGATGGAAATGCTGGTGGCGTGCGATGGCTTCTGAGATCGTAACCGCCTCAACCCCCGGCTCCCGCTGCAGTGTGTCGTAAAAGCGCCGCAGAAACTCCCGCCCCGACCGAGGATAATATTCCCATGCATTTTCGCCATCCAGAATCACCGGAACAACCGCGTCTTTCCCTTGATCAAGAATGGGTTGCGCGGCCCGCTTAATGTTGTCCATGAGGTGCCCAGCAGCCTCCGATGGAGCCATTCCCGAATACACAAATCCCACCAAATCCGAGATCGTATGATCGCGAAACACCAAATGCATCTGCGTCTGCGCATTCTCATAACGATGAATGGTGTACAGCTTTTCCGCATTCTCCCGCGGATTGATGCCGAGAGTGCGGCCAAGCACGCCTTCATCGGTCGCCATCCATTTCACTCCCAGCCCCTGGGCGATAGTCAACACCTCTTCGGAAACACTTCCCTCCGACGGCCACACCCCCACCGGACGAAGGCCAAACACTTTCTCGTGCAGATCCAGGCCGCGCAGCAGTTGCTCACGCGCATCTTCAGGACGTCGAAAGCGATTCTGCGGCAGCGGCAGGCCAGGCGTCGAAACTCCGCCCATGTTGGTGTCACAAACCAGCGGCAGAATCGGATGATAAAAAGGCGAAGTCGACAGCTCAATTCTTCCCTGCTGCGCCGCCGCGGCATGAGCCGGCAAAACCCGGCCCAGCAATTCGCGTTCGCGGCCGATCACCAGACTCTGATCATCAAGGGAATAACACTTTTCTTTTTTGATAAGCCCCGCAATCTCCGGCTCGTCAAGAAAGAACTCATCAAACCACGCGATCTGCGAGAGCACCTGCAAGTCCGTGAAGTCCTGCGCCTGAAAGTATTTCTCCGCGCGTTCCGCCGAATCTCCCGCCGCGCGAAAGCGCTCCCACAATTCCCGGTACCGCGGATACCGCCCGATCATATGCACCGGATTGGCCTGAAACAGATATTGCAGCGCAAAGCGCCGCTCGTCCGAAGTCAGATCGCGGGCCGGCTTGGCCGCGACATCGAAGAAGGGGTCATGCGCCGTGCCATCCACATAGTCCTGAATTTGCATCATCAGCGACGGCACCAGATTGAACGTCTGGTGAACATTGGGGAACTCGTCCAGCAACTTGACCATGCCGTAATAGTCTTTCAAGGCGTGCAGGCGCACCCATGGCAGGCGGTATTCGCCCGTAACCAGGTCCTTGTAATACGGCTGATGCTGGTGCCACAATACGATGACGCGCAGGACAGGCATGTATGTGGATATTTACCGCCCAGTCTAGCACGCGGTTACACGATTCTCAGAAATCGAGGGCCGCGTCCCGAGGGGAGCGTGTTAGATATGAGGTTGCCCCACCCTTCGCGATTTTCGAAGGGTGGGCGGCACCGCGTCCGGCGACGACGCGAAGCAGCGGAAGTCAGAACGGCGAAAAGCGATCCCTCGCTCCCCAGCATTCCACGTCATCGCTCCACCAGACTGCTCCGTCTTCGTTGGTCTGTATTACACGGGCGCCTTGCGCCACCGTGAATTCGACATACGACCAGGTGGAACCCTGCGGGTCGTGTGGTATCTCATTCAAGATCAGCGTATTCCAAATTCCACAGTCACGCGCGTTGTGCGGATTCGGCGCCTTTTGCGGCTGCACCGCTTTCGCAGTGAAGAAATTGTCTAGGATCAAACCCTCCGGTTCCAGATCGCCATCCGAATTCATGACTTGCAGCTCAATCGCGAACAGATAGACATCAACCGCTCTACCCGTGCCCACCTGTGTGTCGTGATGAAGTACGAAGCTTCTAGGCGTGCCATTGAGGATGGAGAAGAATTCATAGTTGGGGCCAGGGTAGTTCTCTGGCGTGGCTTCCGCCGATGCGGCGGGCCGCCGCTCATGCCTGATCTGCCCGTCCTGCGCGCTCACCAACGATGCTGCCAGCAAGCTTGCGAAAAACACTACTGCCAATCTGATCGGTCTGTTCATGTTTCCCCCTCGGTCCTCGAATCGTCCGTTGCCGTCGTTAAGGACACACCATTCTACTTCCAGCGGGCGGCTAAGATCGAGACGATGCCTCAGTAGGCGTCGGTGGCAGAGAACATTTCGTCTCTGCCACCTTTCATTTTGAGCAGTTGGCTATCGAACGGGTTGAAAGCGTGTTCGTTTCCCGGTTCCCTTGCCGGACTTGGCCCCAGGAAGATTCGGACAAGAACCACTGACGACGGTAAATGGAATATCTATGAAGGTGTTCGTTCCCACCGTATTAGAGGTGCCACTATCCTCGAGAATTCCAGCGCAGGCACTTTCCAGCATGATATTTCCGCTGACCGAGTTGCTGTTGCCAGTGCTATTGCCGCTCCCAGAGCAGGACGCGTCCAGGTGGACGCCGGATTCCGTGGTGTTGGCAATGGTGTTGCCCTGAATCGTATTGTTATTGGTGCATACATCAATCGCGTCAAAGTTCAGAGTTTCGAAAATGGTGTTGGACTGCACAGTTACGCCGTCGCCGTACTCGGTGGGATCCGAACTGTCGGTGTAAATGCCCACGGCCGTCTGGGTGTCGTGGATGTTATTGGAAGAGATCGTGATACTACTGCTTTCCGCCGCGTCGTAGAGCAGAACGCCCACGGAACTGGCAATCGTAATGTCGCCGTAGACCTGATCAATGACGGTGTTCCCCGTTGCCTTGCCCTTGGCGCCGAAGCCGATTTGAATACCGTTTTGGGCGGAGCCGGGAGGATTGACCACACCAGCCCCCTGCACGGCATTGCTGATCGCGTTCAGAGTAGTCCCGGGTTCGTTGCCGGTAATGCCGTTCTTGTCATAATTGTGTACGGAAGTCTCTTGCACCGTCACCGTCGAAGTGCCTCCTCCTCCGCTTTGCACAAACACTCCCAGGCCATCCTGGCAGCCACTGAGAGCCGGCGCAAGCGCCTGATTGCGCAAGGCTGACGTGGTAACCGAGCCAGAGGCATTTTGATAATAAATCCCTATCAGATTGGTGCTGCAATCTGTGAGATCGTTTCCCGCCCCATCGACGGTGAGGCTGCTGAGAATAACCGACGTGGCCGGACTGATCACCAGGATCTGTGCGGCAATCGGATTCCCGCTGCTCAGGCTAACGGCGTTTGCAACCACGCCATCCGTCGGCGAAACAATGGTGGCGGCATCCTGATTGGAGTTGGGGTCGGCCACCCCTTTCAGGGTGAGGCTCTTGTTGATCGAAACTTGCTCTGGATAGGAGCCGGGGCACACGTCAATGACGGTTCCTGCCGGAGACGAGTTAACTGCGCTCTGAATAGTCGAAAATTGTACTAATCCGGTAATGCAGCTGCCCACTTCAACGGTGGTGGCTGAAAAGGCGGGTGCTGCAAGGCCGACCGAAAGTAGAAGCATGGCGAACCGTCTAGGACATCGGAAACTGGTGAGACGCATGGTACCTCCTTGGCTTTCTGAGATTGAACTACCCCGGGGGAAAAGCCACTTTACTCGGTTAGGAGTTGACCGTCTGAGCTATAAAGCTCACATCCGAAGAATGCACCATTTTTCGCGCGCTTCTTGTGCGAGAAATGGGAAGCCACATCTGTTAGCTGCCCCTATTTCTCCGACCAAACCGCCAACTCATTCCCGCTAGGATCGGCAAAATGAAACCGCCGTCCCCCAGGAAACGGAAACGCATCTTTAGTGATAACGCACCCAGCGTCACGAACTTTCTTTTCAGTAGCAGCTAGGTCACTGGCATAAAGCACGACCAGTGGCCCTCCGCGAACAGCTTTACCCTCTTTGCTGAACCCGCCCGCGATGCGGCCGTCTTCAAAGCTGGTGTAGTCCGGGCCGTAATCGGTGAACTTCCATCCGAAGACGCGCTCGTAAAAAGCTTTGGTTTTAGCCACGTCGGTGGCGTGAAACTCGATGTAGTCGATCCTTCCGTTGTTGGCTTTATTGTCCACGGTCTTTTGCTCCTGTTGTGCGAATGCGATCGCGCTTGCGACCAAAATCACAGCGATCCAAAGCGTTCGCATGGTTTCCATCCCGTAGCACGGATCGAGGAGCTCCATGCCGACGTGAACGCCATAATACGAACATAAGAACAAGTGGAATAGGAAAAAACGGTCACCGCATGGCGCGAAGGTAGGCTGCCGGAGTCTGCCCAGAGAAGCGCTGGAACTCCGCAATGAAGTGGGACTGGTCGAAGTATCCGCAGTCGGCGGCTAGCCCAGCATGTTCACCAGCCTGCGCCTGTACCTGGGCAAGCGCTTTACGAAACCGCAGTACGCGCGCCAGCAGTTTAGGCGACACTCCGGTCTGCTCCAGACAAACCCTCCGGAACTGCCGAACGCTCAAACCCGTCTGGAAAGCAACATCATCAAGCGAGACGCAGCCCAGATTTGATTCCATCCAAGCCAGAGCGCGCTGTACAGGCGTCCGGGATCTAGGCGCGCGCAGCGCCCGGCCAAGCAGGTCAGCGCACTGCTGGGGGGAGTCGGCATCCGCCATTTGCTCCACCAGGATCCGGCCGCGCACTCCCCAAACTTCTTCGAGCGGCAGCAGCGCATCGGTAATCTCAGGCCCAGGAACACCAAAATGTTCTCGCCACATCCCCGGCCGGAAACGCATGCCCACGGATAACTGTTTGCGCGGCATCTGGAAGTCCGCGAACCGGGTCATGGTTCCCACGACGGTCAGCGACACTTTGCCGGAGTCGCGGCTGAAGATAATATCGGCGCACCCATCGGGGAGCACACGATGGCAGAAGGACTCATCAGACTCCATGGCCCAGAAACATTCGACGCTATCGGCCAAATGCGGCGGCGGAGCGAGTTCTAAATACGGCGCCATGGCAGGCAACTGGCTAGAAGGATATCAGGCCGCGGAATCCAAAACACTGCAACCTACAACTTCTCGTAAAACTCACATCCCGAGCACGAAATAAACACTCCGCCCGGAATTCCCCGTTCGCGGTCCTTCACTCGCTTCACAATGCGAGTCGGCTTGCCGCACTTCGGGCAATCCGTGCTCTTGGTCGTGTCCATCACCTTCTTGCGATCTGCTGTCTTTGCGATCTTCATCTCGGTCTCCTGACCATGCCGCCGCTGGGGCCCCGGCCCTGGGCTTCAAATAAAGAAGATTTCGGGAGTAATTCTAAAGGCTCGGTCCGCGGCCGCCAAAATAACGTCCGTCAATGATTTTACACGAAACCTGTTAGCCAATCGGAGGACAGGGTCTTCTTAGCGGCCTTCGCGAATTCTTAGCGTCCTTTGCGGTAAAGGCCTTTGACGTTTGCTTACTTCGATACCGCGGCAAACAAATCCGAATGCAGAAGCGACTGGAACTGCTTGTCATCCGCCTTAAAGTGCATCTGCAAGTTCGACCCGTCGGAGTCCACCACTACATTCTGCAATGCCACTTTCTCCACCGGCGACGCCGTCATCTTGCGATAGATAACCCCCGCCTTAACCAGCGACGACAGCGTTCCCGCCGTCACCGAATCCCCGGTCGCTACGTCCAGATCAAACGTCACTCCGTTGGTAAAGTTCATGGCATAGCGCGAACCCTGCACCCGCTTCTTCACCATATCGAAATCGGCCAGCTTGCCGGCATCGCCCAACGCCGAAATCAGCATGTTCTGCGTTCCCTGCTGATCCAGCACACTCCAAACCGTCCCCGATTCCACCGGCCCAATCATATCGGCCACCTGCGGGTTGGAGTCGAGGCCCGAGGCATATCCGTCGCGCGTGTCCAGAGCGCCTCGAAGCGCCCCGCCATCGCCGAACAGCAAAGTGTTGTCGTCCAGGAAAGTCATCTCCATCCCGTTCGACATGGGATAAACATCGCTGTCGTGATACTTCACCGCCTTGATCTTATTCAGCCGCAGCTTTTTCAAAACCACCTTGCTGGAAAAAGACCCCTGCGCCACTCCCACCACCCGCACTTCGTTCTTGGCGCCTCGATAAGACGCGAAAGTCAACTGGTCGGCATTCTTGTCAGGGTCAATGCCAACCGTCTTCATCTGATCTTCGAATTCCTTCAGGCTGGGAGGCAGCACTTGCGCCTTCAACGCCATCGCGGTATCGGAGTTCTTCAGCGTGCGGTAATCCACGCTGATGATCTGCTGCACGGTTGAAGGGATGGCATTGCGCGCCGAACTCGGCATCGCCGCACCCCACGCCACCGGAAGGCAAAACAAAAAAGCGCACATACCAACTCTTGCCAATTTCATAGATAGAACACCTTTATGGAATCTAGCTTCTTTAGATGCAGAACGGCCCTGAACCGTAACCTTGCATCGTTAACCTTATTGTATGCCAGCGGCAACGCCCCCATCACAAACCAAAGGACATCGTCTGTGCCGCCGGAGGTACGGGGATGATTCGACCGGCACGCTAGATCCAGCGCGAAGCATTTCCTTCGTGTACCTTAGTGTCCTTTGTGGTTGATGGTTCTCTCTGCGTTCTCCTGGGATTTTCTCCGCGAACTCAGCGATAAATGCTGTTGTCTTTAATCTGCGCAAATCAGCGAAAATCTGCGGCTCGTGTCCGAACTTCCGCCACAAACCCCGCATCCTTGATCGACACCAGATTAATCTCAACATTCGCCAGCGCACCTTCAATCGCCGCCCGCGCCAGCGCCTTCGCCGTCGTCAGATCAGACTTCATATTGGGATTCGAGATCGCCCCCAGCTTCTCCGCGATCGCCGCCACTTCCCTGGCTTTCTCCGCCACGCCCAGCGGCACGCTGGTCGCCTGCTTCAAAGCAGACTCAATCCCCTTGTCCCCGTCCGCCGCCTCTTTGGCCTGCTTGTAAGCCTTCATGACCACATTGAACGACTCCGCGTCGGCATCAATCGCAGTCTTCAATTCCTCGCGTAACTGCGAAAGCCGCGCGATCGCCTCGCTCAACTCACGCTCATATTGCAGATACGCCTTCTTCCCCCGCGACATCGACGCCACCATCGTCGCCAATCCCGCCGCCATCGCTCCACTAGCCGCCGCCGCGCTACCACCCCCTGGCGTGGCCGTGGGCGCAGCCAACTGCTCCACAAACGGCTCAACCCCAGCCCGCAACCCGCCGACTGCTACCTTTCCACTCATCACCGCCGTCAGCCGGTTTTCCAGAATCAGCGACGAATCGAAATTCTCCACTTGCAAAAACCACTCCGCCGCCGATTCCAAAGCTTTCTTCGGAATCAATCCCACGATCTCACTGCTGATCGGCATCACCCCATAACGTGCTGCCTCCCGCTTCACCATTTCAAACACCCGATGCACCGGCGTCTGCTCAAAGTCCGTCAGATTCATCGAAACCTGTGCCAATCCACGCACCAGAAATCCCGCGCCCTTGACGAACCGCATTCCTCCACTCGATGCCCGCACCGCCTTAGCAATCTTCTTGGCGATGTCCACATCCGGTGTATTCAAGAACACGTTGTAAGCGATGAGAAACTTCCGTGCCCCCACCACCGTCGCCCCCGCCGTCGGATGCACCTTTGCTTCCCCGAAATCCGGTTTGCGCGCCGGATTGGTGCCAATCTCCGCCCGGATGCCCTCGAACTGCCCTCGCCGAATGTTTTCCAGATTCGTACGCTCCGGCGTGGTAGCCGCAGCCTCATACAGGTACACCGGAATCTTGTGACGCTTCCAAATCTCCGCGCCCACGTGCCGTGCCATGGCTACGCAGTCTTCCACCGTCACACCTTCAATCGGGATAAACGGAACCACGTCCGCCGCTCCCATCCTCGGATGCGCCCCCTGATGCACCGTCAGATCGATCAACTCCGCCGCCTTTCCCACCCCGCGAATCGCCGCTTCCTGAATCGGCTCGCGCTCCCCCACCAGCGTAATCACGCAACGGTTATGATCGGCGTCCATCTCCCGATCCAGCAGGTACACCCCATCCATCTTCATGGCCTCGACAATGGCATCGACTTTGGCCTTGTCCCGGCCTTCAGAAAAGTTGGGGACACATTCCACGAGTGTTGACATAAGCCAGAAGAATAGCTGGGTGGGACATTACGCCGCAACTAGGATGACGAGGTCCAAACTCGACCGAGAGTTTCTTGGCGACCTTAGCGACAACTTTGCGTCCTTAGCGGTGAAAGCTCTTGACTGTGCGAAGCGTGGGACGTTGCCCTGAATCGATTTACTCTGTGTACCTCTGTGCCCTCTGTGTTTAAGCTTTTCCATCCCTACCGGTGCCAGAACTTCCCCACTCCCAGCCTCACCTGCACCGTATTAACCCCCCGATTCGATGCCGCCAACCCGGCATTCGAAATGTGCAAATAACGCGCTTCCACACTCCACGCATACTTCCTGAATACATGCACTCCGAACGCCGCAGCCGACGTAAAATTCACATCGTTGCTGCCGGCAGGTACATCCTTGTTCGTGAAAAGCGTTCCCCCATTCAACTCCAGATACGGCGCCACCGTTCCTCGCGTGGCAAAGTCCCACTTCAATCCCAGCGGACTGAATCCCGCGCCATACGCCGTATCCGATTTCTGAAACACCATGAACACCGGAGTGGCATCCAGCACGTACTCGAATCTTCCGTTCAAAAATCCCGGCCCATGCGGCTGCGTCAGGATCCATCCATATCTCACACCCACGTTCCACACTCCGGTATCCGCGGTGCCCCCCGGGACCGAGTGTCCTCCGCCCGTCCATACCTGGAACTCGTTACCGCCTTCTTCGGGACGCGCCTGCGCCCAGCTCAGCGAACCCAGTAACAGCACCACCGCAACCAGTAGGTTTTTCATGAAGCAAGATAACAGGGAACTTTGTGAACTGCCAAATTACAACCCCAATCCGCCATCCACAGCCATAATCTGCCCAGTAATGAAATGCGGTGCGGTGGCAAAGAATAGCACCGCCGCCGCAATCTCTTCGCCCGTGCCGTTCCGCCGCATCGGAGTCAGCTTGGCCTGCCGTCGCATAAACGCCGCTGCCGCTTTCTCCCCCAGATCAATCATTCCCGGCGCCACACAATTCACCGCAATCTCGGGAGCCAGCGCCTTTGCCATGACTTTGGTCAGCATGTGCAACGCTGCCTTCGACGAACAGTAATGCGCATGTGTAGCCCAAGGCCGCAGTCCACCCAGCGACCCCATATTGATGATCTTTCCCCGCCGCTCGCGTAGCAGTTTCACCGCCTCCCGCGAAACTAGAAACGGCCCGCGCGTGTTCGAAGCGAAAATCGCATCCCATTGCTTCAACGTCAGCTTCTCGAACTCCACCGTCTCGTAATTCCCGGCATTGTTGACCAGAATGTCGATCCCGCCCAGTTCCCTTTTCGTCTCCTTGATCGCCGCTTTCACGCTTCTTTCGTCAGTCACGTCGCATCGCACCGCTACCGCACGCACTCCGAAACTACTGATGTCGATCACCGTGTGCTGCGCCTCACGCCCCGACTCGCGAAACGTGATGGCCACGTCCGCCCCTGCTTTTGCGAAAGCCATCGCCGACGCTCGCCCCAACCGCTTCGCGCCGCCTGTGATCAGAGCCACCTTCCCCTCAAGCGGTTTTTCTCTTCGCATGATGGGATTGTACCTTGAACTTCCTGCGCATTCTCTGTGTTCCTCCGTGTTCTCTGTGGTTAAACTTTTTCATCCCTCCGCGCCTCTGCTAAACTCCCCTTATGCCCGACCCCCGTCAGGTCGTGATTTACTCCCGCAAAGGCTGCCACCTGTGCGAAGTTGTGAAAGAGACGCTGACCAAACTCCATCGACGGGGCGGATTCAATTTGCAGGAAATCGACGTTGACTCCGACGACCAACTGCGCCGCCAATTCACCGACGAAGTCCCCGTCGTCTTCATCGACGGCCGCAAAGCTTTCAAATACCGCGTGGACGAAAACGAATTCCTACGCAAACTGGCCAGCTAATTCGTTTTATCCGCGAGAATCCGCGTAAATCAGCGGCGCTGCTTTAAGTTGTTCTACAATCTCCTCCGCATGCTCCGCACCCAGCTCTACGCCGACCCGCACGGCCGTTTCGTCCATGATCTAGTTCTCGAGAGCTGTCGCCGCTTCCCCGCCAAGACCGCCATCGTCGACGCTTCCTGCAACCGCCGCATCTCCTACGCCGAATACGGCGAGACCGTCGAATCCCTGGCCCGCGGATTCATCGCCGCCGGCCTCAAGCCCGGAGAAGTCGTCGCCATCTTTCTAGCCAACTGCTGGGAATTCTGCGCCGCCTACCATGCCTCTACTCTCGCTGGAGCCATAGCCACGCTTCTCAATCCCACCTACCGCGAACGCGAAGCCCGTTACCAGCTAGAAAACTCCGGTGCTTCCTTTCTCATTGCTGACGGCTGCAGCTTGAATGGCATCAACCTGAGCCGTCTTCCCAATCTTCGCCGCGTTTACTCCACCCGCCAGCCGGCAGCCGGGACCGAGCCTTTTGCCAGTCTCTTGCACCCGGTCACTGCCAACTTTCCGGCACCCGACAAATCTTCCGACCAGACTCTAGCCGCGCTTCCCTACTCCAGCGGCACCACCGGTCTGCCCAAAGGCGTCATGCTCTCGCATCACAATCTAGTAGCTAACGTGTTTCAGTTCATCGGACCCAATGCCACCCCCTTGTGTCCAGGACGACATCGCCCTTTGTTTCCTGCCGCTTTATCACATTTACGGCCTGAACGTGATGCTGAATCCGGTACTCGCTCTAGGCGCAACTCTGGTGCTGGTTCCGCGATTCCACCCGCAACAAGTTCTGGCATTACTGGCGCAGGAAAGCATCACCATGATGCCGACTGTCCCACCGGCCCTGCTGGCTATGTGCCAGGCCGCTGAAGCCGGTGAGTTTCCCAAAGAACATCGTGTACGTTGGGTCAAATCCGGCGCCGCGCCGCTCGCTCCTGAGCTCGCTCGCCGCTTTACCTCCCTCACCGGCATCCTCGTCTGCCAGGGATACGGCATGACCGAAGCTTCTCCAGTCACCCACATCGGATATCTCGACCCCGAACTCTACCGCCCAGACTCCATCGGCCAACCCCTCGTCCAAACTGAATGCCGTGTCATGGACGAACTCGGCAACGAGCTTCCCGCCGGCCAGCCGGGCGAGTTGGTCATGCGCGGCCCACAGTTCATGTTGGGATACTGGAAAGAACCGCAAGCCACCGCCGCCGCCCTGCGCGATGGCTGGTTCTGGTCAGGCGACGTTGTCACCCGCGACGCAGGACGACTTTTTCTACGTTGTCGATCGCCGCAAAGAAATGATCAAGTACAAAGGCTTCCCCGTCGCCCCCGCCGAAGTCGAGAGCCGTGCTGCTCGAGCATCCCGCCGTCCGCGATTGCGGTGTCGTGGGCTGTCCCGACCCCGCCGCCGGAGAAATCCCCGTCGCGTTTGTGGTCTTGCGCGATGCTTCGGTTGCTTCCGAGAAGATGAAAGAAGAACTCTGCGGATTCGTCGCCGACCGCCTCACCCGCTACAAGCAACCGCGCGCCATCCGCTTTGTCGAAACTATCCCCAAAACCGCCTCAGGAAAGATCCTCCGCCGCGAGCTAAAGCAATTAGTCTGATCCGTGAAAATCCGTGGCGCTTTTAGGGTTGTTGTTTGATCCGTGAATATCCGCGTGAATCCGCGGCGCGATTAGGTTTGGGACGCCGCAGCCGCCCGCGCCGGCACCGAAGCCTGCAGGTCGTCAATCATCGCTTCCAACCGTTTCCAGTCTTCGACCGTAGCGCCATTGGTGAAACGCACGCCCACGCCGGCGCCCTCGCGACGCCGAACCACTCCCCAGACTTCAGCTTGAAGATTGGCAGTCTGCAGTACCACCCGCACTCGCGTGTCTTCTTTAATCTCGTGCGGAGTTTCCAGATAGCACCCACTCAGACTGATATTTTTCAGCTGCGCCAGAACCGGCTCGCCTGTCGCCTCACGCAGCATTACCGTAATAGCGACAGCAAATCGCGGATGCACAACGCTAGGTTGAGTGCTCATAGCCTATAAAGTAACTATTACGACCCTAGCGAGTCGCCCGCTTCCCGGCAAATTACCTTCGTCCAGTGGCCCCAGATCAACATAAATCAGCGAAATCTGCGCAAATCTGCGGCCCCGATTTGCCGTCCCGGCCAGTCGATGTAACAATATCCGCATGTCAAAACCCTCAAATTTCTTACTACTTCTACTCGCAGGCCTGATGTTCCTGGGCGATGCGGTCGCCCAAACCCCTGCCACAACCACACCCGCCGCTCCTCCAGCAAAGACGCCTCCGGCTAAGACCAGCCAGACGCCAGCGGCCAAAAGCTCCACCACTCCAACTCTTGCCCTTCAGAAAGACAAGTTCAGCTACGCTTTGGGAATGAATATCGGCACCAACCTGAGAAAACAGTCCATTACTGTGAACGTCGACCTCATCGCCCGCGGACTGAAAGACAGCATCGCCGGCGGCAAGACCCTGCTCTCCGAGGATGAAGCCAAGGCCGTAATGATGGCGGTGCAAGCCGAATACCGCAAACAGCAGATGGAGAGGGTGAAACAGCAGGGCGAAGCCAATAAGAAAGAAGGTGCAACCTTCCTGGCCGCCAACAAAGCCAAAGACGGCGTCGTCACTCTGCCCAGCGGCCTGCAATACAAGATCCTCAAGGCCGGTACTGGCCCCAAGCCCGCCGCAACCGACACGGTCTCCGTCAACTATCGTGGCACGCTGATCAACGGCACCGAATTCGACAGTTCCTACAAACGCGGCCAGCCCGCCACCTTCGGCGTCACCGGAGTGATCAAGGGCTGGACCGAAGCCCTGCAACTCATGCCCGTCGGATCCAAGTGGCAACTCTTCATCCCCGCCGATCTTGCCTACGGAGAGCGCGGCGCCGGCGCCGATATCGCTCCCAACGCAACTCTGATCTTTGAAGTCGAACTCCTGTCCATCAAACCGCCTGAGAAAGGCGCCCGAGAAGCCTGAAGAAAAGAAGTAACTCGAGGTATTACCGAACCGAGGGTTGCCCCATCCTGACGTCGCATTCGACGTTAGGATGGGGATCAAACTCACTCCCCTGTCAAGAACTTATACTGCGCCCCACTCAACGGCACCACACTCAGCCGTCCCTGCCGCACCAGCGGCGACTCCGCAAAAAGCTTATTCGCTTTCACTTCAGCCAGCGTCACCGGCTTCGCCAGCCCCTTGCCAGCTTTAATCTTCACTCGCGGATTCTTCTCATCTGACGCATCCACCGAAACCACCGTCGCCACTCCCACCGCGCTCTTGTGATCTCCCGTCTCATAGATCACCAAACGCTCGCCCGCCTTCATCCCCCGCAGATTCTTCAATGCCACCGGATTCGCCACCCCATCCCACACCGTTTCCTTGTCACGCTGCAAATCGGCAAACGAATATTCCGATGGTTCCGTCTTGAGCAGATAATCCATAGTATTTGTCATCCTGAAAGTTTCGTCATCCTGAGAGAGGCGTTCTTTGCCGAACGAAGGACCTGGGTGAGCGACCCGCTTTTATTTCTTCTCTTCCCCGTTCGGCCCATACTCCGAAAACTGCGCTTCCGGCCGCTTCATCCGGATAGTAATTTCCATCCGCGCCTGGTTAATGTCGTAATCCCCGCCATAAGTCTGGAATCCCGTCATCAGCACCTGCACTCGCAATTTGCCATAAGGGATGGTGTCGTAGTTCGCCTTGCCATCGAGATCAGTCTTCAGTTCGATCCCGCCCTTCTCCTGCTTACCTTTTTCGCTCACCAGGTGCAAGACCACGGCCGCATTGCGCACCGGCTTCCCGTTAAAGTCTTTGACAATCACAAAACTCAAGTTGCAGGTCGGCCCAATGTCATCATTCTTTCCCGCAAACACCAGAACGCTAACCAGCAGCAGCAACCCTACCAGCCCCAATTTCCCCATAGCGCCCCAATTCTAACAAACCACCATCAAACAAATCCGAATTCAACCCCGCCCCGTACTTGTAGTGAGACCGAAATTCACCCTAAGAGGATAAACACCATGAACAAGAAATTTGCAGTTCTAATCGCGCTGGTTGCAATCGCAGTAACTTCAGCCGTGGCCGGCATGAAGAATCCCATGGTTGGTGGCCAGGAGATGTATCCCACCAAGAACATCGTCGAGAACGCGGTGAACTCCGCCGATCACACCACCCTGGTGGCTGCCGTAAAGGCCGCCGGCTTGGTTCAAACCCTAGAAAGTCCCGGACCATTCACCGTTTTCGCGCCCACCAACGAGGCCTTCGCCAAGCTGCCCGCCGGCACCGTGGACACCCTCTTAAAGCCCGAAAACAAAGCCATGCTAACCAAGGTGCTCACCTACCACGTAGTTTCCGGAAGGCTGAGCGCGTCTGATCTCAAAAAGCAGATCAAAGCTGGCAATGGCACAGCGGAACTCACCACCGTCGAAGGCGGCAAACTCTGGGCATCGCTGCAAGATGGCAATCACATCGTCCTGAAAGATGAAAAGGGCGGCACCGCCATGGTGACCATCCCCAACGTCTTCCAATCCAACGGCGTGATCCACGTAATCGACAGCGTAGTCCTGCCCAATTAACGCTTCGTCACAATTTCGAACAGGGGTGCCCCGCCAAGCGGGGTGCCCCGCTTCTTGCGCGCTCTTTGCGCAAGAGGCGGGTGTTTTTGATCAGCGAAAATCAGCGTGAATCTGCGGCGGCGGATAATCTGGGTACGCTTGTCTATCCGCACATTCCCCTGTGCGTGAGCAAAACTGATCTTAGTTCGCTAACCACCACCCAGGAAAAGCTCCGGTGCTACGCTTGAGAATGGACTGCGCCGCCGACGCCTGCGCATCTCTCGACATGTGACGGTACCGCCGCGCCACATCGCCCAGAGGTTCTTCGTGCGCCGCCGGCAATTGCACATCGGCAAGGGGCATCTCGCCCTGTGCCGTGACCACGCTGTCTGAAACCAAAGCGCGCTCGCTTTGCAGCGACTGGCGGCTCGCTGCTTGCGCGTGACCGGCGGGCTGGTAGGTTGAAGTTAAACTGGCGGACGTCTGCGCTGCGGCGAAGGGCGCAACCAGCACAGCCAATAAAAGTAAAAGCGGCTTGTTCATGATATCTCCGTTCACAGGAAGAAATGGGAGGGGGAAGGGTCTTACTAACTCAACTTCTCACCTGTCGGAGCCGTTGTCAACGACACAGTGTGTCATTCTAAGTCGCATGGAGTCGAAAGTTTCCAAGCCCTCAGACTCATCCGCATAGTAAGTTGATGTGGAGGCGGACGGGCGGATGGCCCACTCAACCTGAGGTGCCCCGCTTCTTGCGCGCCCCTTGCGCAAGAGGCGGGCGCCCGTCGACGGATCATGGTACTCGCGTGGCGCGGGCGCCCTCGCCCGCGAGTTTATGGCCCTTCCCCAGCCCCGTATCCTTGTCATCTTGAGCGAAGTGGGATCGGTCGTTCACGACCGATCCCGCGCAGTCGAAAGATCCCTACCCGCACCACGACCCGTGTGGGCGGACACTCCTGTCCGTCAACGTGTGAACCATCACGAACCACGTGGGACAAGCGCCGGGGTGCCCCGCTTCTTGCGCGCCCCTTGCGCAAGAGGCGGGCGTTGCCGACGGACTAAATTACCGCGGGTGGCGCGGGCGCCCTCGCCCGCGAATATATGGCCCTTCACCAGCCCCTATCCTTGTCATCTTGAGCGAAGTGGGATCGGTCGTTCACGACCGATCCCGCGCAGTCGAAAGATCCCTACCGCACCACGACCCGTGTGGGCGGACACTCCTGTCCGTCAACGTGTGAACCATCACGAACCACGTGGGACAAGCGCCGGGGTGCCCCGCTTCTTGCGCGCCCTTTGCGCAAGAGGCGGGCGCTGTTCGCGGATAAAGCTACATGATCGTTCCGATTGGTGCCCCAGGTTCGCGCCCCGTATTCTCAATTGTTTTTTTCACGATCCTTGGTTTCGGGGCGCTAACCAGGGCGCGACGCCGGTTGGCTACGAGACAAATCCCACGTTTGCCAAAGAGCGACCAACACCTACGACAAATGTGGGACGGACACTCTTGTCCGTCAACGTGTGAACCATCACGAACCACGTGGGGACAAGCGTCGGGGTGCCCCGCTTCTTGCGCGCCCTTTGCGCAAGAGGCGGGCGCTGGCAGCGCCCAATCGCTTCCGCACTAGTGTGTCTTCTTCGACGCCGGAAGCTCCCCCAACAGCGCCTCCAAAACCGCGGACGGATCACCCGATCCCTCAATTTCGCCGTAGAGGTCTCTAAATTTCAGGCGAACTCCTGCAAGCATCTCTTTATCCGACAGCAGGTGCTCCACCAGTTTCTGCCAGCTCGGAACCTTACGATGCTCAAGCACCAGCTTCAACGCAATGTTTTCGAGGAACAAATATTCCGTCGCACGCAGGACGGACAACAAGCGCTTCTTCTCTTCTTTGGTCATGGGAGGACGACCGTTCTTGGGGGAACAGTCTACCGCAAGCGTACCAGGCGACGGGTGCCCCACGTCTCGCCGCCTTTGCGAGACGTGGGAAGGACTATCACCGAATTTATCACCCGAAGCGAAGTCGGGGTACCCCGCTTCTTGCGCGCCCTTTGCGCAAGAGGCGGGCGCCGTTCACGGATAAGGTTGCATGATTGTTCCGATGGGTGCCCCAGGTTCGCGCCCCGTATTCTCAATTGTCCTTTTCACGATCCTTGGTTGTGGGGCGCTAACCTGGGCGCGTCGCCGGTCGGCTCCGAGACAGATCCCACGTTTGCCAAGGGGCCGCTAACACGCACGAACCGTGTGGGGCGGACACTCCTGTCCGCCAACGTATGAACCATCACGAACCATGTAGGAACAGACGCTCTCGGCCGGGGTGCCCCGCTTCTTGCGCGCCCTTTGCGCAAGAGGCGGGCGCCGTTCACGTTCCGATTGGCGCCCCAGGTTCGCACTCACAAGGCGCAGCCACCACTCTTTCAGGCCACCCGTTAGCACTCTTAGGCTATTGCCATCACGTTTGCGGGGAGTAATATCGGCAACCGACGTATAACTACCTCATGCGGGTCTCGTCTTGAGGGGGACGAAACCGCGAGAAAAGAAAAACCGGAGAAAGATTATGAAACATCTTGCGCCGTCCCTTTGCATCCTCCTTTTGGCAGCTTCCGCATTTGCCAAAGATAAACCTGTTGTCACAGTCGAAGTCGTCGATACCGCCTCTAGCCAGCGAGAGTGGTCATATACAACCCCCGGCGCACCTGCGCATTCGAATACATATTGCAACGGCAACGCTACTGCTACCGATCTGGGTGGCGGCATGGCAACAGCCACCGGGACGGCAAATTGCAGCACTACAACGACTCCCGGAACTGCACCGGCAACTCACACCAGGTATATCCCGCAACAACATGTTCACGCAGTGATGCCCGACGGATCCCACGTCACCCTATGGTGCCAAGCAGGATTCCGCCATTGTGCATACCTGCAGCCAGGTTCCTATACAGCTGAGTTGAGCGGAAACGTGGTCTGGATGCACGCTCACGACCTTGAAGGAAAAGATCACAAAATCAAATACCACGCCGTGGGAGGCTGGTAGACGCCAGAGACCCTCCTGCAGCAGACCATTATCGCGAATACGCGGCGTGCAGCATCTTGGTTTCTTATGAAGCGAATCAAAGATCACACCTTGAAGGACAGAGAGAGTTATGTGATAGATAAGCGAATCCGGGCTTTGAAGGAAGAGTTGGCAAGACGCTATAAATCCGACGCTGATAGGTTGCTGGGATACCGGAAGCCCGTGGAATCCGACACGATCCCAACCGTATCGGGTGGACGCCCAGAGTCGAATCGACGAAAATTCTAGTAGCAGATGCCAGCGGGGCGCGATCAGCAAGTCCCCCCGCGGCAATGCGGCGCAAGTAATGACACGCCTGTATTAGCTTGCTCACACTCGAGGCACCAAGCCTATGAAAGAAGCCCTCTATCAAATTTTCCATCCGTGGCATTGGTTAACATACAACCAGAACGCCGAAGCCGTAGCTGCAGTGGCTGCAGCTCTGGCCCTCGTCGGACTCTTTTTCTACACACGATACACTAGAAAAATGATGCAAATGCAGGCAAATACCACAAGGGCTAGCATAACGCCAATATTAGTCACCCCCGGCGATGTCGGCTTCGCTACGACCGATCTGCAATTGGTCAAGACGACCGCAGGCGCGCATCAGCCGATCGTGGTTCGGTGCAGGCTCTCCTTGACGGTTAAGAATATCGGAGAAGGCGCAGCTCTCTACGTTCGTGGATGGTGCCAACCAGTAAGCGAAAAGTTTGTCAACAACAGCTCCATGATTCTTGAAAAAACAGCGGCCTCGAGGGAAACGGACAGCTTTGCGTACCTGCAGAAATCAGAATCGACGACCATTCAGATCGAGAACCTGTCGCCAGAGATTCAGACCCAACGGGCAGTCATCGTAATCGAGGCTATCGATGTCACTTCCCTACGTCATCAGCTTCAAATTATCCGTTCGCCGTCCAGTGACGGCAAAACTGATATAGCGGTGACCATGGCACACGCAGACCCTCTATTCATGCGGAAAATGAAGATCAGGACCCAAGGTTCCTAGCATAGCGCCGAGCTGAGTCGGTCGAAACTACTTGCTTCCATAAATCACCTTCCCCGCCCGCACCGTCCAAGCCACCTTCCCAAAATTCCTAACATCACTCGCCGGATCACCCTCCAACACCACCAAATCCGCATCCATATCTTTTTCAACCCGGCCCTTAGTCGAAGCCTTGAATAACTCACTGGGATTAGTCGTCAGCGACGCCAATATCTCACTCCAAGTCATCGCCCGCCCCATATATTCGAATTCTTCGCCGGTATCGTACTTAGTTATGAACCCAACGTCGGTACCAAACAGAATCGTCCCACCCTCCGACGCAAGCGATTTCAACTCGTCAACTCCAGCTTGCACCATCTGCTTCTGTACCTCTGGATTCGGCGTTACCGTAGTCCACAGCGTCAAAGTCGGAATCAGCGCCGTATGTTGCTGCTTCATGATCGCCAACTCTGCCGGTGTGTAATGCCACTCGACCGGAATCGTGTGCGCCAGAATGTCCACTCCGCCGGCTAACGCGTTGTCCACTCCCGCATAGTTCTGCGGATGCGTAAACACCGGCTTGCCCAACTCATGCGTGATTCCAACCGCAGCTTTCACGATCGCCGTATCCATATTGATCACTGGCTTGTCGCCCATATACGCGCCAGTAAATAGCTTGAGGCCATCCAATCCCATATACATATAGCCGCGCGCCATACGCATAGCGTCTTCCGGAGTCGCGGCTTCCGGCAATTGCATCTCCGCAGGCAAATAAACCGGATGCCCATGCTCTGGGAAGATGCTTCCCGCCATCAGAATCTTCGGCCCCGGCACTTCGCCCGCCTCAACGCGTTTCCGCAGCGCCAGCGTGTTTCGCGGGTCCGATCCCAGGTCCCAAACCGTGGTAAAGCCCCACCGCGTGAGCATCTCCTGCATATGGGCTTCGAGCTTCTCGGCAGGAGCCCCAGCCGCGTCTTTCCAGGCGTCTTCAGTGAAGTGGACATGGCTGTTCCAAAAGCCAGCCACAATGACCATGCCCGAGCACTCCAAAACCTCCGCCGAACGCGGAGTATGCCGCTTGCCACCCTTCCCGACATAAACGATCTTCCCCTCCCGAACCACCACCACCGCGTTCTTGATGGGCTTAGCTCCCGGCGAAGTATAGACCGTGCCGCCAGTCAGCACCAGATCCGCCGCCGGAGCCACTTTCCCCGCAGCAACCATCCCAGTCGCAAGAAATAACACAAGCAGCATATACCTTATATTCATAGAGTTACCGTCCTATAAAGATCAGGCCAACAGGCTTCTTGGCGTCCTTCGCGATCTCCCTTAGCGTACTTTGCGGTCAAGGCTTTTGACGTGTTCCCTACACCCCTTGACAACCCGACCATCACCTCTGCTATGATTAGCACTCGCCAACAATGAGTGCTAACAACCGATGTCATCCTGAGCGAGGCGCACTTTGCCGAGCGAAGGACCTGGGCGAAGCGACCGCGCGGCCAGCGAGCGAAGCGAACTGGACAATAAAGCGCGACGCGAGCATCCCTAAAGTTGGCGGAGTTCTCATGACCTCGCAATCAAACCCATACTTCAAACTCAATAGAACAGAACGAAAGGAGCAATAACCATGGCAAAGTTTACCCCACTTACACGACCGCATTCTGGTCCGGCGTGTGGAAGAAGCTGAAACCACCCGTGGCGGAATCATTATCCCTGATTCAGCCAAAGACAAGCCGCAGGAGGGCGAAGTCATCTCCGCCGGCAAAGGCAAAGTTAACGAAGACGGCAAGGTTCGTCCGCTCGATGTAAAAGAGGGCGACCGCATCCTGTTCGGCAAGTACTCCGGCACCGAGATCAAGCTGGACGGCGAAGATTTCATCATCATGCGGGAAGAGGAAGTCCTCGGCATCCTCAGCGGCGCAGCCAAGAAAGAAACCGCCGGCTCGCGCAGATAATCAGTTCGTAGGCGACACCGGGATTGGCCTTTGTGATCCTTAGTGTCCTTTGTGGTTAAGGTTTTGCAAACGAAATCATCAAGGAGAAAGAAATTATGGCAAAGCAAATCGTACACGGAGAAGAATCGCGGCAAGCGATTCTCCGCGGCGTGAATCTTCTGGCCGACGCCGTGAAGGTCACCCTCGGCCCCAAGGGCCGCAACGTTGTCATTGAAAAGAAATTCGGTTCGCCGACCATCACCAAGGACGGCGTCACCGTCGCCAAAGAAATCGAATTGAAAGACGCCTCGAAAACATGGGCGCACAAATGGTGCGCGAAGTGGCCTCGAAGACTTCCGATGTTGCCGGCGACGGCACCACCACTGCCACCGTTCTGGCCCAGGCGATCTACCGCGAAGGCGTAAAGACCGTCGCGGCCGGCGCCAACCCGATGGCCATGAAACGCGGCATCGAGAAGGCCGTCAACACGATCTGCGGCGAGATCGACAAGAAAGACCGGCGAACGCGGCAAAGGCGAACTCGACAAGTTCTCCAAGCCCGTAACCGGCGACATGATCGGGCAGGTGGGGACTATTTCGGCTAACAACGATGAGACCATTGGACACATCATTGCCGAGGCTATGAAGAAGGTCGGCAAGGATGGCGTCATCACCGTGGAAGAGTCGCGCACGCTTGAGACCCAGTTGGAAGTGGTCGAAGGCATGCAGTTTGACCGCGGCTATCTGTCTCCTTACTTTGTTACCGATCCCGAGCGCATGGAAGTTGCGCTTGAGAACGCTTACATCCTGATCAACGAGAAGAAGATTTCCAGCATGAAGGATCTTCTCCCGTTGCTCGAGCAGATTGCCAAGGGCGGCAAGCCGTTGGTCATCATCGCTGAGGATGTTGAAGGCGAAGCGCTGGCTACCCTCGTGGTCAACAAACTGCGTGGCACGCTGCAAGTCGCGGCCGTCAAGGCTCCTGGCTTCGGCGATCGCCGCAAGGCGATGTTGCAGGATATCGCAACCATCACCGGCGGCAAGGCCATCACCGAAGACCTGGGCATCAAGCTCGAGAACGTGCAGATCAGCGATCTCGGCCAGGCCAAGAAGATCACCATCGACAAGGACAACACCACCATTGTCGAAGGCAAAGGCAAGCCGGGCGACATTCAAGGCCGGGTGAAAGAGATTCGCAGCCAGATCGACAAGACCACCAGCGACTACGACCGCGAGAAGTTGCAGGAGCGGTTGGCGAAGCTGGTCGGCGGTGTGGCTGTGATCAAAGTAGGCGCCGCGACCGAGACCGAAATGAAAGAGAAGAAGGCCCGCGTCGAGGATGCCATGCATGCCACTCGCGCCGCAGTCGAGGAAGGCATTGTTCCGGGCGGAGGCGTCGCGCTGGCGCGCTGCGTCAGTGCTCTGGACAAGCTGAAGCTCGAAGGCGATGAGCAGATCGGAGTCAACATCGTGAAGCGCGCCATTGCCGAACCGCTTGCGCATGATCGCCGAGAACGCCGGCGAAGAAGGCGCCATCGTGTTGGGCAAGGTCATCGATTCGAAGGACAATAACTTCGGCTACAACGCTTTGACCGGCGAGTACGAGGACCTGGTCAAGGCGGGCGTGCTCGATCCGACGAAGGTAGTGCGCACCGCACTGCAGAATGCCGGTTCGATCGCGTCGCTGATGCTGACCACCGAAGCCCTGGTTGCGGAGATCCCTGAAGAGAAGAAGGGCGCTCCCATGGGTGGTGGCGGACACGGCGGCGGCATGGAAGGCATGTACTAAGAAGCAGCATTTAGCACTTAGCATTTAGCTAAGATCAAAAGCCCTACCGCGAGGTGGGGCTTTTTCTTTAAAGAAGCCGTCAGCATTCAGCACTCAGCATTCAGCGAGATCAAAGGCCTTGCCTTGCGGCGGGGCCTTTTTATTTGTGCCACCGCTTTGCCAGTTTGGGAACGCTCCCAAGTTTTTCTGCGAGGCGCCCGGTTGCAAACAGCTTCGCGGACCTACAATTTGTTGTGTGGACAACGTTTGGAGGGTATTGCCAGTGGGTACTGGACGCTGTCCGTCAAACAGTCGAGTGGCTGTTAGCCACTAGGTTCGACTCCCTTATCCTCCGCGGTTACTCGACTTAACCTAAATGTCCTTGACAAGGATTTACATCGCGCTATCCTAGAGGTGACGGACAGCGTCCAGTAAGATTTTGAAGCCCCGCCCTAAGGCGGGGTTTTCTGTTTGGTAGAATCCACGGTGGAGGCGTGGGATGAGTTTTTCGGCATCGACGGCAGGTGAACGGGTGCTGGACGTGCAGTCCACCGACGACACGCTTAGCGTGAGTCTGCGGGATGGCCGCGTTATCACCGTGCCCCTGGTATGGTATCCGCGCCTGCTTAGCGCCACGCCTGCTCAACGTGAAAATTGGAAGATTGTCGGTGGCGGATACGGCATTCATTGGCCCGATCTCGGCGAGGACTTGAGCAGCGAAGGATTGTTACGTGGCGCGCCCGCGCCTAAGGCGTCCGTTCACGCGAAATAGAAATCTTTTCTGGTGTGGGGCGGACACGCTTGTCCGCCAACGAAACCATCGCGACTCATATGGGACAGCCACCTGTCCGAGGAGCGCATTAACTCGCCTACGCTAAAATAGCTCATGATTCCCCGCCCTGCTGCCACTGATGCTCCATCCTACGCTTTCACTTACATCAACCTGATTACCGGCGACGATCCCATTGCCGCGCTCGAGTGGCAGCTCGATGAGCCTCTGCTCTCGGCCATTTCCGAAGAGAAATCGTTGCACCGCTATGCGCCGGGCAAATGGAGCATCCGGCAACTGCTGAACCACGTCACCGACACCGAGCGAGCATTCGCCTTTCGAACACTCTGGTTCGCGCGCGGATTCGAGACTCCCATCGCCAGTTATGACCAGAATGTGGCCGCGTCGGGTGCAGATGCTGACCGGGTTTCATGGGCGGCGCATGTCGAGGAGTTCCGGCAGGTGCGGCTCTCGACCATTTCACTATTCAGAAATATGCCAGCCGAGGGATGGACGCGCAGCGGCATCGCCAGCGACAATCGGGTCACGGTGCGGGCTTTGGCTTATATGATTCCGGGACATTTTGCGCATCATATCAAGGTGGTTAGGGAGAGGTACTTGTAGAGAAGCAGCAAGGCCCACGTGGGGACAGCCGCACCGCCCGGTTCCCAAGCTTGAATCGCATTTTCGGTTCGACGCCTATGGCCGGAGATTTCTCATATTTGGCGGCTGCGCCGTCGAACTATTTTCTCCGGGCACATCAAACGCGTAAAGCGCGTCACCCGAAAGATACACTCTTCCGTTCGTGACCACACCTGCGGGAAAGAATCCTCCGGTGACGTATCTCCAGAGTAGTTTTCCACTTAAGGCGTCAAACGCGTTGAAGAATCCGCTTCCGTCGCCAAAATAGACGACTCCGTCGGCCACCGCCGAGGCGGAATACACTGGAACACCAGTGGTATATTGCCACCGGACCGCTCCGGTAATGGCATCGAGCGCATAAAAAACTCCGCCGTCACCCGAGCCCACATAAACCATTCCATTGGCTACCGCCGCGAATGAACCATCCGCCGGCGCTCCAAGATTGGTCTTCCACAACAGGGCTCCGTTGCTTGAGTTCAGTGCATACAGATTGCTGTCCGCCGAGGCCACGTACGCCACTCCATTCACTACGCTGGGTGTGGTCGAGTTGTAGTTTGGGGTGGTCGTGTACTGCCACACCAGACCTCCGGACGAAGCGCTGAGGGCATAAATGTTTCCGTCGGAAGACGCCACATAAACAACGCCGTTTGAAACCGACGGTGCAAACTGAACTGGACCGGCGGTTGCGAATGTCCACAACAAGCTGCCGTCGTTCTCGTTCAGCGCGTAAACGTTGTTGTCGTCGGAGCAGGCATACACCACTCCGTTTGCCACGGTTGGCGAAGATACCACGTAACTTCCCGTAGTGTATTTCCAGACCAGCGACCCGCTGCTGGTGGTCAAGGCATATATGTTGAAATCGTTCGAGCCCACGAAGAGCATCTTGCCATCCACGGCGGGAGTCGCAGTGACCGGCGCACCCGTCGAGTACTGCCAGAGCGAATTGCCATTCAAGGCATTCAACGCGTACACCGAATCGCCGGAGCTGACGTAAAGAAAGTTGTTCACTGCGTCCACCGAGTCGGATGGGGCGAGAGTAGTGCTCCATTCCAGACTAAGCTGCCGCACGGTTCGTGGAGTCAGCACGTTCTCGTATGGATTCGACCACGAATGCGCTGGCTCAAACCCCAGCTGGCCCCAGTCCGTGTGCACCCAGAACGGCGACTGAGCACCGGTGTATCCCGAGCGCTGAACCGCGCTGACCCAGTGCTTGCCGGGCGTGGCCGAAGGCGTCGCTTCAATTTTGATGGAAGAAAACGATCCCGTACCGTCCGCAATGACCAATGCTTCGTCTTTGAGGTCGAAGTAGATATTGATCTCGGCTCCGGGCGTGAAACCGCTGCCAGATACTCTTAAACTGGTGGTGGGAGGCCCCCCTTTTGGTGAAAGTGAAATCGAGGCTTGTCCGAGGCACAGACAGGGAATAGCGAATATTGCGATCAGCGTGAGTTTCAAACAGATTCTAATCACGGGCGCGGTCCTTCTTCTTCGGAATAATTTTAGGCACTGCATTACGTAGGGAATTGCTTCCACCGAAGACTGGTGTGTCTACGGATTTTTGTCCCCTGATGTTCCCTGGTTTGCGTCTTTCAACGGTTGAACGATCAGGCTCTCGGGCATGCCCCCAATGGAGTAGGGCGATCCGGGCGCCATGGCGAGATGGGTTGGAGTAACTGTACCGACATAGAGTTTATTGGTAGAACTGACAGCATAAAGATGGTTGCTGTTATCCCAAAACATCTGCGTAATCGGATCCGTTGTAAGCAAACCCGTGTAATGAGTGACGGGATTTGCGCCGTTAAAATGGAATATTTGCAGACCTTCCAAGCCGGCGACGGCGAGCAGCTGTCCGGAAGGAGACATCTTCATGTCACTAGGACTTTTGATCAACGTTGAAGGCATGTTTGCATAGGTGCTGCCGGTGTTGAGGTTGCCGCTTGCATCTGCGGTATAGACCGCAATCTGCAAGGAACCGGCGGCGCATCCAGGTGGATTGACAGGCTGCTCCAGCACAGCAAGATTGTTCATCGGATCGGCCACGGTCAAGTCGGGATAATAACCGCTTACTCCCTGCGGCGGAGCGGGCGTGTTGTATTGGATGGTGATGGGGTTGAGCAGTCCGTTGTTCGCGCGCTGGAATCCGAAGATATCTGCGTACATACAGCCGGATTGATCGGCCGAATAGGCATAAGTGTTATCGCCAATAAAGAATGTTCCAGCGAAATCTCCTGGGAACGAGCCAGTGTCTGCGTCGCCCAGATAGGTGAGAGCACCTGAAGATTTATCGAGTGAAAACGAGGTTGTATTGTCATTGCTTCCATCGTTTACTTCCATCGCATAAAGATCGCTGCCGGTGTGATCAAAGAATAAATTGAATACCCCCTCACAGGGATTACCTTCCTGTTGGCAAGACGTCTGCGTCAGGTAAGTCAGAGCTCCGTTCGAACCGATTTTAAAAGTATCGATGTTTGGTGGGTTTCCCTGATCGGTCGCCATCAAGTATTTTCCATTGACAGCCATGTAATTGATGTTCTGTGGGAAGGGCGAGCCGGGGATGGGCGTCAGCGCGCCATTGGCGGCGGCAGAATAACCATCGACGGTATTCGGGTTTCCACTTCCGGGATTGCTTACTACGTAAACGTAGGCAACTGGGGTGGTACTGGGCAAACCAGATTCTGAATCGGCTGGCGAAACTTGAGCAGACGAAGAAAGGACGGTTAAAACCACGAGGAATATCACGGTGAGGGGCTTAAGCATGGGGTTACTCCTGTAGAACAATCTATGCAGCGCGTATTTCGATGGTTTGAAACAGTGAGCGGTTGTCTCAACGATTCGTTCCTCTCACTGACGGGCAGGCCAGGAGAAGTCTGTCGGATAATGCTGCAAGACCCGCACGCCAACTTTGGGGGAACCCCGGGGACGGACGGGACGTTCCCCGGTTTCTATGGGCGCTGATCAGCACGGCTGAAGCCGTGCCCTCCCGTTTCTTGTCGTACGGGCGAGAACCTTGGGGCCTACGTCGCTCCTCCCACCCCTTGCGCAGAGAACGCGCAAGGGGTGGGGTACCCGCGCCAGCGGTGATCCGGACATTGGCAGACAAGAGTGTCCGCCCCACACGAGCAGATCCCCTGCCCTGGCCTAAGGTAATCGTGACAGCCATACGTATCACGTGTATACATGTAATACGATACAGATGCCATCGGCACGGCCTTCATTGTTCGTCAGTAGGAGATAGATGCCATACAAGCGCTCCGGAGAAAATGAATACAGAGTCCCAGGTAGCGTATTGGATGAACTCGGGCTGGGTCGGCAGGCGGCTCTGGAACTTAAGCTAAAGGCGGCATTGCATCAGAGGATTCTGCAGTTGGTAAAACGCCGTGGGTATCGAGCGCGTGATTTAGAACGGGTGCTGCGAATACAGCAGCCACGAGTGAGTGAATTGATGCGCGGCAAGGTTTCTACGTTGAGCGTGGCGCGGTTGTTGCTGTATGCAGACCTGTTGGGTGCTCAAGCGGAAGTGAAGTTGAAAGAAGTTAGATCCCGCACGGCGGCATAGTTCCCTTTCCGGTTCTCGACCTCCATTAGAACCTATCGGCACGGCTGAAGCCGTGCCCTGATACGAACCGCACCTCGCTGCCGCCCACTCCTTGCACACAGAACGGGCAAGGGGTGGGGCACCCGCGTCGGTGATGGTCCGGACGTTGTCGGACAAGAGTGTCCGCCCCACGCGTACACGGGGAGAATGCCTTGCAGCGGCAGAGTAGGGGGGTGGGATTGCAGGGGTCCTTCGACTTCGCATCTCGATTCGCGGGGCGAATCGAGATGCTTCGCTCAGGATGACAATTCATTTTGGGCATTTACGTTGTGGGAGCGGTCATCAGGGACCAGGCTTCGCGGTATTTTTCGAAGCGGGACATGCGACGGTGGCTGTTGGGGAAGAGTTTGGCGCCGCTGATGCCCGCGAATATCTCTATAGGTAGGACATACCAGACGTCCTCGGGGACGATGTAGGCGACCAGGAAGTCGATGTCGTGGGAAGTGTAGACGTCGGTGTAAGTGTTGCCGTGGGCGTGGAAAGTGTATCCGCCGTACTCGCCGGCGGAGTAGGCCGATTTGATTTGTACGCGCAGGAAACGGCCGCCGGTTTCGACGATGAAGTCGTAGCGGTCGCTTTCGCCCAGGGTTTAGCGACGCTGAAGCCGAGGCTGGCAGCTTTGTGGAGAAAAGCGGCTTCGGCGACCTCGCCGCGACGCTTGCGATTGAGAATGGGTATTTTCATAGGGCAAAACAAAAGGCGCGGGCTGATGGCCCACGCCTGTTCTTTCTTATGTCGATCTCTATAAGTTCAGAATAGCAAATGCGGAGGGTAAGTGAGACACAGTTTGAAAGTTTATTGTCGGGTTGAAATCAGAGGGTTGGGAGGAAAGTCGTGAATCAGGGGGCTTGACAAGGACGGGAGTGGGGCTAGGAAAAATCGGGAATGCGGGCTCAGAATTCCTGTTTTGGGCGAAGTGTGAAAATAAGAGGCAGATTCCTCTCTGCTGAAGCGCGTTCGGAACGGTAAGTGCACGAGGTCGGAGCCCATTCAATCGCTCGGTTTTCTGACGCCCTACACAGATCCATCGAGCCGACCGACGAAGGTTCTGTAGATGGCAGCAAGCGGACATCCCCGCTCACGGCGAAACCATCCTAGGCGGCGTGAGATGAAGGTGTGATCGAGCGAAAGTGCAAAAGCCAAGATCTGACCTCAAAAGGAGGAAAAGGAATCATGAAAAGCAGGGGCGCGGAGTTTGTGTGGCGTGGTGGGGCGGTGATTCTGAGTTTAGTTTTGGGCGGAGGGCTGGTGCTTACGGGTTGCAGTTCGGCGCATCCGGATGAAAAAGACGCAGTCAATAATGCGTTGACTGCAAACCAACTCGGCGTGGTTTCGGTGAGCCAGGACCGCGACAAGGGCGTGATAACGCTGACCGGCGATGTTGAAACCGCCGACAAGAAGCAGCAAGCCGAAGCAGTCGCCAAGCAGGCAGCGCCGGATTACACGATTGCAAACCAGGTGGGCGTGCGGCCGATCGGCGACGAGAGCCAGGCCAAAGCGGTGGATTCCGCACTCGACAGCGGAATTGAAGACAATTATAAGGCAGTACTGAAAGAGCACAAAAGGCTGGATGAGCAGAGCATCTCCTATAAATCGAAGAATGGCACGTTGACCCTGAGCGGCACGGTACACACGGCCGCGGAAAAGAAAGAAGCCGGCGTTCTGGCGAAGAAAATTCCTAACGTAAAAGAGTTGGTGAATGAGATCGAGGTGAAGCCGGGCAACGGCGAATAGAGCAGGTTTCGACCGGCGACAGGCCGCTCGTTAGTTGGACTTAGCGGGCGGCTACTTTTTTGTTTGGTCTAGTGAAAAGTCCATGAAGGTTATTTGCTATCGGCAGCGGCGGAATCGGCGATCAGGCGGAATCCTCTGCTGGAGGCGTCGTTGGCAAGGTCGTGTAACTCGGCGCGGCCTCGTTCGGCGTGTCCGGCCTGGATTTCGATTTCGCCTAATTCGAGTCGGGCTTCGAGCTGACAACGGACGCAACCGACCGCTGCGGCCTTCTGGTATGCCGGCTGGATGGAGAGTCTGGCGGCGTTGAGACGATGCTGTGCAACTCGGAGGTTAGCGATGGCGAGTGCGACATCGAAATGGACGAGCGGATCGTAACTTTTGGCGGAGAGAGCGGCGGTTTGGCTGAGCAGGGTTGCAGCTTCAGCAGTCTTGCTCTGGCGAATAAGTACTCGCGCCAAGATGGTGTTGGCCTCGATTTCGTCATCGGTCAATTTCTGCTGGCGAAGCTCATCGATAGCGGAGCGCAGGGTGGCGAGGTCTAGCGATGATCTCTCTTGTGCCAATGCCAATTCCGCGAGATCGATCTGGCTCAATGCGGCATCGGCTTTGGCTCCAATCTCACGGTCGAGAGAAAGCGATTCAGAAAGCGCCTGGTTCGCGCTGGCGAAATCACCGTTTCGGAGAAATGCTTTGCCTAAGGAGCGCTCAGCTTCGGCGGAGTCGGTTTTGTCGCCCGTGTCTTTGAAAATTGAAGCGGCCTCTTGATACATGCGCAGCGCGGTTGACAGGTCTCCCTGATCTTCTGCGATGGAGCCGAGGGTTTGAATGGCAGCTGCGAGAACGGATTTGTTTCCGCTACTGCGAAGCTGTTCCACCAGCAGCTCCGCCATGTTTTTGGCTTCGCTAAACCTGCCCTGCCGCCGGAGGACTTCGGAAAGGTTGCCTAACTCAATGTTGCGTTTACCGATCCGATTCAGCTTGTTGGAAATTGTCAGGGTTTCGCGAAGAAGAAACTCTTGTTTTGGCAGGTCGCCTTCTCTGCCATAGATCTCAGAAAGGTTGGTGAGAGCGGCGGCCAGACTCGCCTGGTCACCTTTGTTCCGAAAGACGGTTTGCGCTTGCTCCATGATGCGCCTGGCATCGGCGAGATCACCCTGGTAGATCAAGGTGATGCCGAGGTTCATGTCGGCGAGGGCTGCGCCGACGACATCGCCTGATTCGGCGCACATTTGCTGGGCTACGGCGAAGGCATCCTTGGCGTTAGGGAAATCCGCGAGGTTATTCGAGGCGTATCCGACAATCATCTTGGCACGGGCGAGCAGCAGGCGTTCTCCGGCTGCGTCGGCTTTCGTGGCTGCTGCCTCGGCCAAGGTTTGTTCTCGTTTGTAGTCTCCGAGTTCGCCAGCGATGCCGGCTTCCGTAAGATCGATTCTCAGATCACCGCGTCCGACGGAGGGCAACTTTCGCAGAGCCGCAATCGTCGCCGCGGCATCAGCGCTCTTGCCCATTGCGTTTTGCGCCAGGGCGAGGTCTAAACTGTAGTCAGGATTGTCAGGATAAGAGTGCTGGAGGTGAGTATAGATTTCGACTGCCTGGGTCCAGTCTCCATTGATCTTGTGATAACGCGCCTCGGTTTGGAGGCGAGCTTGTTCGGGGAGATTCTGCGATAAATCCATGGCTTTTCGAGCGGCAGCTGCGGCCTCGGCATCGTATCCGAGAGCAAAACGTGCGCCTGCCAAGGCGGAATACGCGGGCGAATATTCGGGTTGCAAAAGAATAACTTTTTCGAAGAGATCGCTGGCCACAACATCGTCGTAGACACGGAATTTGGCGAGTCCATCGGAGTAGAGTCTGGCCGCCTCGGGATTAGAAGGCAGGGCGAGTTTAACTTCTTCCGCCTCGGTGGAGGTCAGGGTTCCGACACCTAGTTTTGTCCGCAGTTGTTCGCCAGCGCGAGAGGCGAGATCGAAGAGGTCGGACTGGGAGCCGACGACGGCAAAGCTTGCAATCGTATCGCCGGTTACGGCGTCCTGCACACGGGCGTCGAGGCGGACCCGTCCGCTGCCTGCTTCTCCAATGGCGAGGTAGGAGCCGGCGACGACATAGTCGCAACCGAGATCCTTATGAATCTTACTCAGAGTATTGCTGCCATAGCTGTCTTTATTAGTTAAGGAGAGTTCGTGTTGCGCTCGGGCAACATCCTCTGCAGCGACGGTTCGGAGATGGCCGCCCGCAGCCAACTCGGTGGAGAGCATTTCGGTGAAGGCGGTCGACAACCATAAGTTGCGGGCATTTCCCGAAACATTGGTAAAGCCCATGACCGCAACCGAGCGACGGATCGGGCTGGAAGAAATGGCCGGAAATGGTTGAACTTGAGCCTCCGGCAGATGCGGGGTTCCGAGGCTATACCGATATCCAAAATATGCGACGAGCAGAATTAACAATAAGACAGCTGCAACCGAGTATGGCCATTTGCGAGTGTGTAGGGGCGGCGCGGTCAATACTTCATCGGCGCGCGAGTCGAGCAATGGAAGATCAGCGGAATTGATCGTTCCAATACTTGGCGGCGCTTCATCCGAGGGTGGGATCAGAGATTCAACGCTGGCTATAAAGCGGTAGCCTGCCCTGGGCAAGGTTTCGATGTAGCGTGGCTCGAGAGAGGTATCCTGTAGTGCGCTTCGTAATCTTTGCACGGCACTATTGAGGCTGGCTTCAAAATTGACGAAGACGTCGCTCGGCCACAACCTCCGTCTCAGATCCTCGCGGGAAACAACTTCGCCCGGTCTTTCGAGGAGCATGGCCAGAATCTGAAATGATTGCTTCGGAATCTTAAGCCTCAGGCCTCCCTTGCGAAGTTCGTGGGTTTGCAAGTTGAACTCGTAAAGCCCAAAGATTACATGCAAGTGGGGCCCTGGTTGCAGTTCGCCGAAGACTGGCGAACTCTCATTCAGGCTCTCGCTTTCCGAATTACCTGGCTCAACTGGTGACATATCCAAAACCGCGGGAAAGGCGTTTAACGTACACCTTTGTAAACTGTCCGCCTAGTAGTGTATCGGCAAAGTCAACCCGCCGACAGCGGTTGTCAACACCATCGTAAGCATGCGCAAAGCGCCTATTTATCAATCGTTTAGCCTGTGATGTGGATGTGAGTGACATGTGATTTGTAAAAACCGGACTCAATGGCGTTGAATGGCGCTGCACGAGATTTTGAAATGGAAAACCCCATGAAACCCGGCACAACTTTTCTTGCGGCAATTCGTGGCACATATAGCGCAGCAGTCATCGCACTTCTGATGTTGACAGCGGGTGCATCACCGTCGGCGCAGGCCCAAACCTATACTGTGCTGCACGCTTTCAGCAATTGGCCCGACGGCGCGGTTCCTAATGCGCTGATGATAGGCGCAGATGGCGTCATGTATGGCACGACCGATGGGGGTGGCAACCATTGCGGGTCCGGTGGTTGCGGAACGGTTTACAAGATCGACGGCAGCGGCAATGAAACCGTGCTCTACCGCTTCACGGAAGGTAACGATGGCGCCTCTCCGGTCGCCGCTCTGATACAGGACGCAGCTGGAAATCTCTACGGCAACACTCAGAGCAACGGCTTCCTGGACGCGCCCTCCACTGTCTTCAAGATTGACACGAACGGCAACGAGACCACGCTCTATGCTTTTACCAGCGACACTGGATGCTGCCAGGACTCCGCGTTGACGATCGATAAGGCAGGCAATCTCTACGGCATGTCACCCTACGGCGGAGATTATAACTGCGGCTATCAGGAGATCGGCTGCGGTTCACTTTACAGACTGACCCAAGCTGGCCAAATTACCGTGCTTCACACTTTTACCGGCGAGGACGGCATTGATCCCGAAGGCGGTTTGGTGGTGGACGTCGATGGCAGTCTCTATGGCACGGCGATTAACGGAGGCATCTTGAGCTGTTACACCCCGGGCGGACAACGCTACCGCATCACGCAAGGTTGCGGGACCATCTATAAGATCGATCGCAGCGGTAAGTTCACCGTGCTGTATAGCTTCACCGGAGGGTTAGATGGCAGTGCTCCCCTGGGGCTGATTCAGGATGCGAAGGGCAATCTTTATGGGATTGCTTCTTACGGCGGCGGCACCGCCTGCGTTGAGGATCCTTATGGCTGCGGAACCATTTTCAAAGTAGATCGCCAAGGGAAGTTCAGCGTGCTCTATCGCTTCACCACCGCGATCACGCAGCCTGACTTTAACAGTCACTTACTGCTGGGCCCCGAAGACAGCCTGTACGGGTCAAATGGAATTGGTGGTGCCAACAATATTGGATTCATATTCAAAGTCTCGTCCAGTGGATTCAGTATCGTTGCTAGTTTTCCTTCGGATGTAAACAGGGAATGGGGAATTATGCCACAAGGTGTCGTCATGGATTCATCGGGGAACTTCTACGGCACCATGCTCGAGGACGGTACCGATCTCCAAGGGACAGTGTTCCAGGTTAGTTTCTGAAGTTGGGGTTAAGCCTGTTGTTTGTTCTGGTTTCAGTTGTCCGGCATGGCTGTAAAGCTATGCCGGACGTTTTCGTCTCGAAGGCAGCCGAGCTTCGCTCGGCTGGAGCGAGACGCCCGCACTTACAGAACTAAATCAGGCGCCCGAATCTTTGGACATTCGCCTTCCTCAAAATGCCTGATTGACGCGGCTATCAGGTGAATATAGAATTTGGTCGCTGTTCTTCGCGCGAGAAGAATCCGCAGATTTGAGGAGAATCCCCATGAAGCATACCTCGCTCGTCCTCCTGTTTGTCCTACTTGCCGGCGGAGTTTTGTTAGCGCAGTCGAATCCCGTTCCCCTTATCTATACGCCATTGAGTCCCTCGGGGGTTACGCCCGGCCATGCGGCATTCACCTTGACGGTTGGGGGCACCGGCTTTGTGCTGGGAGCCGTGGTGAAAGCGAACGGAATTTCACTGAAGACGAAGTTTATCAGCGGGAGCAGGTTGAAAGCAGAAGTGCCGGCGAAGGCGGTGGCCAAAGCTGGGACGGGCGCGATCACGGTCGTGAATCCCGGGAGCATTGCTTCCAACGTGATTTATTTCTCAGTCCGCAATCCATCGTCCGGGGTGACGGTGGCGGCAGATCCGGCGGTCCTCGACGGTGGTTATATGGGAATAGGAGATTTCAATGGCGATCATAAGCCTGACCTAGCGATTGTGAGCCGGAATGTGGAGGTCTATCTGAACCAGGGGATGGGAAATTTCAACGACATTGGCGGGCCAGTGTTCAGCGCACCTAGCTCGTGGCCTCCGGTTATGGTTGCGGATTTCAACAACGACGGCAACCTGGATATTGCACCGTGCGGTGGCGATGGCGGCCCCGGCCTTACCTGCACGATTTATTTTGGAGATGGAAAAGGGGGGTTGAAGCAAGGCAGTTTGAGCCAGCAGGTATACACGGGGGTAATGGTCGACATCAACGGGGACGGCATCCTGGACAATGTTGCGGTGTATTTCGATGGTTATGAAGATAACCTGTCCATTAGTTTAGGGAACGGCGATGGTACCTATCGCAATGTGACCTATCTGCCGGTTTCGGTTGGCGGGATACCTGTGGTTGGTGATTTCAACGGTGACGGCAAGCTGGATGTTGCGATGTCCACTATTGGCGGGTCGGAGCCGGGTCCGGGCACGGTTGCGGTATTCCTGGGAAACGGCGATGGGACGGTTGGGAACGAAGTTGACTATCAGATTCCCTGGGGTGGAGGCTACGCCGCAGTTGCAGACGTAAACGGGGATGGGAAGCTGGACATCGTCACGAGTGGGTTCTCTGTTCTGTTCGGGAATGGCGATGGAACGTTCACCGTGGGCACATCATTCAGCCTGCAAGCTGACTGGAATTCTCCTATTCAGATCGTGGATGTCAATGGTGATGGGAAGGTGGATATAGTTACGCCCGCCGCCGTCAATATTAATAACAATCAGATGTTGTACGTTCTGCTGGGGAATGGCGACGGAACTTTCCAAACGCCGATCACCTTTAATCTTCCTCCCACCGACTTTTTCACCCTGGGAATAGCCGATTTCAACAACGATGGGCTACTCGATTTCGCCGTCAGCGGAGCCTATCAAGGTACGGTGCTGCTACAGACCCAGTGAGAACGAATTAAAGAGCACTAAGTGGCGATTTTCCCAAGTTAGCGTCGAGACGACGTTAGGATGGGCCACCGCGATCAATTTCATTGACAAGACTTGCCGGGAACGGCCGTCATCGCAATGACGAAGGCGAAATTGTCGTTCAAGGAAAACGGTGAATTAGCCACTTCCTTCAAAGACGTTCCGTGCGCCCCCAGGACGGCAATCTGCGCCGGGCTGTCTTCGGCGACGAAGATTCCCTTCCCGCTCTGCACGGTGGCCATCCCCAGTGTGGAATTGAATTGCATGACATTGAGTGAGACCACACTGTCATAGGTGAGCGCGCCGTTTGCGCCGGTGGTGAGAGTTTCCACCTGGTTGGAAGCGGTTTCGCTAATGTACAGAAGTTTTCCATCGGCGCTGAGCATAACGTTGTTGGAATTCTGGCCGTTGGTATTGGTGTAATCGTTGAGCTCGGTGAGTTGGCCGGTTGCACTGATGCTGTAGACCTCAACTTCGGTATTGGTTCCAGCGTCGCCGAAGTAGGCGGTGGCGCCGTCGCAACTGAGGTCAACCCCGGCAGTGGTGCCGTGGGAGGAGAAGGGGCCGAGCTCGGTCAGAGTTCCGTTGGAATTGATTTGCCAGGAGTCGGGATTGCCGAGGTTGGCCTCGATAAGAAATTTCCCGTTCGGAGTGACTTTCATGCCGTCGGGAGAACCGGGAACGCTGTAGGTGTTACCGAGCTTGAGCGCACAGTTCGACTTGATGATAAAAACCGAGATGTTGCCGGAGACAGTATTGCCGGCAAATAGGAGCTTGTTGTCAGCGACGGCCAGACCGATGCCGTAATTGTTACCCTGGCCTCCACTGGCAAAAGGAGATCCGCTGACCGCGGTTAGAGCGCCGTTGGTTGGGTTGAGGGTAAATGCGGAGACGTTGTTGCTTCCACCATTGGACACGAACAGGCAGTCATTCGATCCGACTTTGGCGGCCACGATGGTATTCTCGGCGTTGAATCCACCGGTGCCCAGGCCACCGGTGGGATAAGTACTGATGAGGCTCATCTGTCCGGTGTTGCTTACTTTGAATGCGGTCACCAGGTTATGGTCGCCGCCGGAGTCGTCGTCGTTATTGGCGTACACGTATTGTTGCGCCTGTAATGCACAGGGTAAAAGCGCGGACAACACAACCACGAAGGTAAACAGAGTTCGGAAGCGAAGTTTCATTTCGATCTCCTTGGAAATTATTCCAGCAGCCAACTGACAGATGTCGCAAAGCTGGAAAGAGGCGTTGGGCAAGCCGTTTGGGGTATGCCCGAGACGCCTTCTTTGAGCGAAAGCACGGCCCAGAACTTATATCACAGCTTTCAGCGGCGTAGTGAAGGAATGTGGCGCCACACCCTCTTGACCACGGCCTTTCAGAGGCGTAGCTTCACATGCGAATTCCAGTTGTCATCTTCTCACTCGAGGGAGACCCATGGTTCCTATCACCGCGCTGTGGTTACCTATTTTGCTGTCGGCCGTAATTGTCTTCGTCGCGAGTTCGCTCATTCACATGTTGCTGAAGTACCACAACAGCGATTATCGCAAACTTCCTGAAGAGGACAAGATTCTCGCGGCGATGCGCCCGGCCAATATTCAGCCCGGTCTTTATGTCTTTCCGCACTGCACCCACAAAGAGATGAAGTCGCCGGCAATGACGGAGAAGTTCAAGCAGGGGCCAGTCGGGTTCATGACCATTCGTCCGAGCGGGCCAGTGGCGATGGGGAAGTTTCTGGGGCAATGGTTCGTGTTTTGCCTGGTGGTTGACGCGGTGGCCGCGTGCCTCGCGGGACGCGTGCTTGGTCCCGGTACGCCGTATAAGACAGTGTTTCACGTGGTCGGACTGGCAGCTTTTCTCGGCTACGGTGTGGGAACCCTGAGCAATGGAATCTGGAAGGGTCAACCGTGGTCGAGCGTGATTAAAGAAGTCATCGACGGATTGATTTATGGGTTGTTGACGGCTGGGACTTTTGGCTGGCTTTGGCCGCGGTAGCGTAAACCCACTTCTCGCGCCAACAACGCGCGAGAAATGGGGCACCCGCATTCTTGTGCTTCGCTGCAATCAAGGCGTGATGGCGAACACGGTGCCCTTATCGGCGGGGCCGCCGGCGCTGGTGGTGCCATAGAGCGCGTCTTTGCCGAGAATCAGCCCGGCCTCGGGGTAAGTTCCGTCGGTGCCGTTGTCGGAGAAGCTGTGCAGCACGGTTTCCTTCCAGCTGTTGCCGGACGCGGTGAGCATGAAAACGGTGCCGCAGGGACCGCCGAAAAAGCATCCTGAGCCGGTGCCGCCGCTGTAGGTTGTCCCGAATAAATATTTTCCTTTGCCGACCAGCGTGCCTTCGGGTGAGGAACCATCGGCACCGGAAAAGGTATGTAGCAGATTGAAGGTCCACGCGCCCTTGGCGTAGGCAAGTTGGAAGACAGTTCCGTCGAAACTGGCGCCCCCGCCCGATGCGGTGCCGTAGAGAGTTTCATGAGGGCCAGCAAACAGTCCGCCGATGGGAGCGGAGCCGTCGGTGTCATAGGTAAAAGCGTGGAGTGAATTCAGGGTCCAGCCCGACGAGCCGTGCTTCAGTTGAAAGACATTGCCACAGCCATAAGGAGCGCAGTTGCCGGAAAGATAGCCGCCCTGTGTGGTGGCACCGTAGAGATTGCCGGCGGGATCAAGAATAAGGCTGGCATAAGGGAACGCGCCGTCGGCGCCGTTGGTAAAGCGATACAGAACGTTTTCCGTCCAGCCATTGTTTCCCGGTTGCAACTGAAAGATCGTGCCACAGCCGGAAGGAGCACCCAAACAGGAGTTTCCTCCGCCGGCGTAGGTTGTGCCGTAGATGCTGCCGTTGTGGAGAGTGACAGCGGCCTGCGGATACGAACCGTCGCTGCCTCCGCGGAAGCTGTAGAGCACGGATTCGGTCCAACTGCCGGAGGACAGCATAAAGACGGTGCCGTTGCCGAAAGTGCCGCCGATTGCGGTGGTGCCGTAGAGATTGCCCTGGGCATCGATGGCGAGACCGGCGAGAGGTTCACCGCCGTCCGCGCCACCGGTAAAGGTGTAAAGAACGGTTTCCGTCCAGCTACCGCCATTGGGACTGAGTTCAAAAACTACTCCGCAGGTCTGGCCGAAGGGACTGCAATCGGTATAGCTGCCGCCGGTGCCGGTTGTGCCGTACAGGTTGCCAGCGTGATCGGCGACCAAACCGCCGATGGGCGCCGAACCGTCATTGCTGCCGCCGTTGAAGTTGTAGAGTGAGGTTTCCTTGGGAGCCGCCCAGGCTAGATCGAGCAGGATGAAAATCGTAAAGAGAGCGGTGGCGAGTGTGTGGCGGACGAAGCGGAATTGGTTTGGCACTGAGGTCCTCCTAGCAATGCGCAGGAGAGCTTTGACAGGTTCCTCTGCGCGGCGCGGAGTATAGCGCAGGAATGGCAGGCGGAGCAAGGGCTTTGGGGGGAGTCGCCACTGCTCGGTTCACTGGGGCCCAGCCCAGCTTTGCTTTTTGTGTGGCCCAGCTATGAAAAAGGCTGCCCCAGCTTTCCTTCTGTTGGAAAGCTGGGTACCACGGACCTCGCCCTCTGTGTTCATAAATCACATACAAGCTCTACCCCATCATGCTAATCCTCGCTCGTGCCCAATAGGCTTCATCGTTACTACGGCGCAGGATATCTACACTTTATTACCACGAGTTGCTATCGGCGGATGCCGCTTCTCGCCAAGCCGCAGCATCGCGACTTGCTGCTTGAGGTTTTAGAGAGTGTGCGGCGACGGTATCGCTTTGTGGTGGCCGGCTATGTGGTCATGCCTGAGCACGTGCACCTGTTATTGGGCGAACCGGAGCGGGGCAATCCGTCGAAAGTCATGCAGGCGATCAAGCAGGGTTTTGCGCGCCGGCTTCTGCGCAAGCTGCGCGCTGGTGATAACCCTCGGCAGGGCTGCCTCTGGGACACGGCGCTGGCGAACGGGCACATCTGGCAGGCGCGATTCTATGACTTTGTGGTGTTCACTGAGAAAAAGCGCGTAGAGAAGTTGCGATACCTGCATGGCAATCCGGTGAAGCGAGGACTGGTCCTAGAGCCGCAGCAATGGGCCTGGAGCAGTTATCGGCACTATACCGACGGAGAGCGTGGAATCGTGCTGGTGAACGAGAAGCAGAAAGCGGAGATGAGGTTTCGAAAGATAGCTTGATGCGTAGCCGTTGGGGTCCGTGGTGCCCAGCTTTCCAAAGGAAGGAAAGCTGGGGCAGCCTTTTTCATAGCTGGGCCACACAAAAGGCAAAGCTGGGCCAGCCCCCGTACCGCAAACATGCTGGTATCAGATCATTTGAGACCGGCAGCGGTTGCGGCAGGTGTGTTAATCGAAAACGACCCGCGTCGCTTCGGTTTTCACAACCTGCGCCATAGCCTTGCTTCTTTCCTTGTGCGGTCAAAAACCGATCCGAAGACGGTGCAAGCTCTGCTTCGTCACTCGGACGTGAAGACGACCCTTCAACTCTACGCCCACAGCGTGAGTGAAGATCGCCTTGCGGCGCAGGGACAGATGCTCGACGCGATGCTGCAACCGGGCGGGACAGCAGTGAACTGAATTTAGTGCGCCCTTCAATGGGCTGACCGTGGGCTGAGAGGTTGCGGGGTGATTCGACTTAAGTCCTTTAGAATGATGGTGGCCAGGGACGGAGTTGAACCGCCGACGCCAGCCTTTTCAGACCTAGGTCAACCTTAACCTTCAAGTACCTACAGGTTTGCGGGAGACTGCCAAGCGCCTGCAAATACGTGCAAGGCTTAACAACCATGGGCTGGGATTATGGGCTGGGGGGAAAATCCTCAGCTCTTTGTGAGAATGAACCCAGGGGGGAGAGAGGATTTGAACCTCCGACCCCTGGTCCCGAACAGATCAGACGTTTTTCTCGCATCCGCTGCTTTCAGTGCTTTGCAAGTGATTAAATAAACAAATGAGTCGGTGGTAGCTCATTGAAGTCGGTTGAAGTTTGATGTTTCAACACGCTTCGATTCGTCTCAAAAAACGACTACAGGCAGATGATCCTGCGGCGTTTCAAAGCTTCCCGATCAAAGGGCATCCCACTCGGCCCAACTCCTGCGGCATCAAAGGGTTCGTTGGCGGCCCTCGCCGCTCGGATCAGCCCTCGCCTGTGACTTACGTACCGGAGTGAGACAATCTGCTGAGAAGGTTATCGCTAACGTTGGGAAGGATCGTGTCTCGAACGTATTTAGTCCACTTACCTCGAACTGTCTACGGCCCTGAACGATGTCACGATCTTGACGAACAGCGTAGTAAGATCGCAGAGCGATTACGTCCTACGATGGCGGCAGAACTTGGCAACGATCACTCACCAGGATCGACGCGCGCGTGCGAGTGAACAGATTTTCTAGTCATCGCCCTGCTCCCTACTCCGCTATCTGATAAATGACGCCTGCATTGTGCGCGCCCCCTGTTAAGGTTGCGCCGTAGAGCCGGCCATTTCTCAAAGTCAGTGAGCCATTTGGTTCGCTCCCGTCGGCACAGTTCGCTTGTTGACAGAAGTTGTACAAGATCGTCTGCGTCACCTTGTTTCCCTTCGCAGTAAACTCGAACAGCGCGCCTTGTGAGTTTGCCCCACCCTTAGATGCAGAGCCAAACAAGGCTCCGGAGCTATAAAGCAGGTCAGCTTGCGGTGAACACCCGTTTCCACCCGACAACGGGAAAACCACGAACGTATTCAGCCGAAAGAAACCGCCGCACTGGTCTGCCCCGCCTTCGGACGAGCCACCGTACAGGTGACCTGCCGGGTCGATAGTGATTCCAGCGGAAGTTCTGCCGCCCGTCACAGAGGAGAATACCTTGAGGACATTTTCAGCCCAGCCACTCTTCACCGGGGATAGCTCGTACGCCACGCCCCATCCGATCCTATTTGCCTGTCCGCCAAACACTGTGGTCCCGTAGAGGTTGCCGGCATTATCAAACGTTACGCCGGCTTTCGGCTCTGCCCCATCCGAGCAATCCGGGTACTCGAGGCAAAAGATGTGTAGCAAGGACTCCGTCCAACCGTTTTGCCCTGAGGATAATTCGAAGACTACGCCAACGCCCGTGGTGACCGAGCCCGAGGTCGTCCCGTACAAGTTGCCAATGGCATCCATCGCCAAGCCACCATAGGGGGCTGCCCCGTCATTCGCTCCTCCGAAGCTCCACAAGACTTGCTCCGTCCAACTGCCGCCCGGCTGCGAAGGAGGAGAGAGTTCAAAAACCACGCCATCGTCAAGACCGTTTGCCCCTCCCGACACGGTCGTGCCGTAGAGGTTGCCACTCCTATCGAAAATCACTCCGGCCTGCGGAAATTGCCCATCCGCGCAAAAGTTCTGTGTACCTGCGGAGCAGAAGTTATACAGAACAATCTCCTGCCATGTTCCGTCCTGTGATGGGGTCAACTCAAACGCCGTGCCGAACCCGAAAGAACCTCCCGCTACCGTCGTACCGTAAATATTTCCTTCCGCGTCGAACACCAATCCGCCGTTTGGTGCGCTTCCGTCGGTTAGTCCGGACGCCCCAAACTGATAGACCACTGTCTCTCGCGCACAGGCTAGCGAGCTAAACAGCAATGTCAGCCCCAGCCACGCAATCTTGTTGATCATGCGACCCTCCTCAGGTCCTTACTTAATGTAGTGGCACCCTTTTCTTCCCGCACAGGCAGACGCGCTCTGGGAAGCCCGATCGTCACATGTTTGACTGCAGAACTCCTAAGTCTCTTTCGAACCCTGGGGGGACAAATTACCACGGTCCCGACGATGACCGTCGCTCTTAAGCTTACTCGCGCCATCATAACGCTAAGACCTTTACTCGTAAGCTGTCAAGGAAAATCGCAAAAGGCTTATAACTCAATAAAGTGACTGCGCGGATGATCTTTTACCAACACGACTAGTCCCGTTTCTTCATTGCTTCACTCCGTTTCCAATAATCTGGACCTTTCCGGCGGTCACACTCGTCGCTGTCGGTATGCCATTCACGAAATCGGCCAAGGCAGATTGGTAGGATGGATCCGGGCCGGGGTTGCCACCGCATGGGAGCACGCTGGTATTGGCATTGCAGGCGCTACCGGGTGTGCAGCCGAAAGCATAATCGAGTTCGCAAGCTCGCAATTCGATCGACGAGGTCTTATGCTGCGTCAAGAATGGGAAAAGAGACGGCCAATAGTCCGAGGCCCAAACATTTCCACCTGATCCAACTGAAGTGCTCGAGGGGGAGAACTGAATCGTCCCAGCCGGGCATGTTTTGCAGGTCACAAACTGCTGTCCGTTGAAGGCAGAATTTGAGTTACCGCTAATAAAGATCGTAAAGTCCTGCCCTTGATAGATGTCGCAGGAGTTGCTTGCGTCGTAAGGCGCCCCGGACTGTGTCCCTGCCGTACTCGTCAACGTAATGGAGAATGCTGAATTTACGGATGAAATTGTGTAGACAGTTCCAGCGATAGTGAACGCACCTGTCCATCCGAGATTGAATTGAGGGCCTGATGCCCAGGCTACGTTTACTCCCATTGTATTGACAGTGCCGATGCTACCGGTACAGTTCGCGGTTGCAGTTATGGGGGGACCGAGCGAGACCGAAATCGTACTAATGCCAAAGTTTGAGGCTTCCGGATTCTCTCCGCCGTTTGCCTGAGCTTGCAGATGGTGAACCGGGGCGGCATAGCGACCGAAGTTGACCACCCAATTTTGTGTTGTGGGATTTCCGAGTGCGAAGGCGTTCTGGTCAGAGATCCTCGCGGACTGCATCCCGAAACCAACGCCGGTAATCGAGGCCGTGAGGGCTTCCGAATCGGCGTAGGGTTGCAGCGTGATTGCCGGCGGTCCACCGTGGGAGGAAGTTGTCGCCGGGATCGTGCCCGAGAAGAGTTTACCAAGAAACTTGTCCATCGCAGTGACGTAGCCATCCCCGTCATTTAGTAGGCTGGTGGAGCAAGCGGAGGTATTGGTGCAACTTAAGCCATTCTGAGGCGTGCCAGGCCAGTTTGTGAGATAGCCGCATTGGGTGTAGCATCCCGCCTCTGCTGCGAATCCCTTTGGTCCTGGCCAGAAGGTGTTGCTCAAGACTCCGCTGCTCACCGTGCTGTTATCCGCACCAACACAACCGGGGTTGTTTTCTCCGCCCGCCGCCATGCCGATGCGGATATAGGCGATATAGGGCGCGATCATCGGCCCATAGCCAGAGCCCGCGGGAGAGTAGTGGAGTTGAATAGCCGAGATGAACTTCTGGTACGCGGTGAGAATCGGTTTCTCGTAAACTACAGGGAAGCCAGACATGTTGGTGAAGGGCCCGGTAGAATTGATGCAGGACGGACCCCCTATAGATAGGGGCGGCACGTGGCAACCGTCTGCGCTCCACACCACACCCTGATTCGTGTTCATAAAAGACCCCGTATAAGGTAATGCTCCAGGCCACGGTCCTCCAGGAGGAGTGACGACTCCGGGCCAGCCCTCACACCCCACCACGTCTTGATCCGCCCAACCGTTACTGGAAGCGTAGCTGTGAGAGAAAACATAGACTGGTACGGTGGTAACGCCTTGCCCGCTATCCTGCTCCGCGTTGATAATGAGGATGATCTTGCAGGCGTTTCCGTTGGCGCAGCCATTGTTGAAAGTTCCGGAAGAACCAACTGTCGCATAATGAATGTATTGATAGAGGCTGTTGTCGACCGACCCCCAGCTATAAGCGTGCTCGCTACTACACTGCGAGGTACCTGGGGGCGATCCGCAAGCGTCAAGGTCTGCCCAATAGATTTGGCCGGTGCCCAGCGCATGCGCCGACGATCCAGCAATTCCGCTCAGAAACGGCAATTCGTACCTGAGGAACGCAGTATAGGCGTTGGTCTGGGTGCTGTCTGGAGCCTCAAAAGCGATGGCCAGCGGAGCGTATTGCTGCGCCTGACACGCGATACACAGCAAGAAGGAAATGGGAAGGTAGCGTCTCACCGTCTAAAGCCTCCTTGGTGGATCGTTGCGTGCGTGTGTGGGTTGGGCTTGGGAGCGCCTTCGGCATTCGTTCGGGTGGCCAACGTTCCAGGATGAGCGACGGGAGCAACAGACGCTTCCCGCTCAACTAACGCGAGAGCGGCAGCCTTGTCCGCGGGGGGAATCGCGGTCGCAGTCTTAGTTACGGCAGCAACCATCATGGAGAGAGTCTCGTCAAATCCAAAATTCCTTCGGGTCTTAAATAATAACTTCTACGAAATGAGGAATAGCCTACGGCGGATCGGTCGCCCGTACATTGTCGCAACTCCCTGGATTAAGATGATTTGGTCCTAGCGTTCGTTACTTTCCTTCCCTACACATGGCAACTACAGATTCACTGGCATTGGAGCGCCACGCGAACGTTGGCGAGAGTCTCCGAGCCTCCGCTGCTCGTTGTGCGCACCGACCACGTGTCGCCCGCGTTCAAGGTGACCGTGTCAGTAGGGTCGTTGCAAGACGTTCCGGTTCCAATTGTGCATTTGAGGGCCGTCCCGCTGTTGTTGTGATACAACGTCGTCACACCACTGTTGGTGATATTGTTTCCACCTGTCCCCGCTACCGCATAGAGTTTCTCCGCCGTACATTTGTAAGGCACGGGTATTTCAACCGCCGTCGTTGTAGCGCTGCAATTCGCTGTGGCTGCTAACTCCGCCGGAGCCAGAACAAGTGTCCCGCTCGTAAGGCCCACCGTTCCGAGGCAGAAGGACACCAGCACCGTGGACGCCTGAATTGCGGCTCCGTTTAGCTGGTACCCTGTCGTTGCGTTGACGGTCGGACTTGTAACACTGGTCGTGAATATGGGAGCGGTCGAAGAAATCGTCGAGTCTACCGTGTTGGCGTGTGCATCCACGGTCACGAGGTCGCCGGTGGTGCTCGAGGTCATGCTTGTGGACTGCGCTTTGGTAGCCGTGCCTGACAGTTCGACTACACCCGCGGCTGAGCTTGTGGCGTTGGAAACTCCCAAATTGAGCGAGTTTGACGAGACCGTAGCTGTGATTGGAGCGCTGACTGTTATGGGTGCGTCACCGAAGTAGTTGGTCCCGTCGGTCCAAATAGGTTGTATGCGATACGCTCCTGGAGATGGGGCCAGAAGTCCCCCATTAAAAAATGGGCCCGGCGGAAGCGAAACGGTTGCATTCGTTGTGCCGATCGTCAGGATGTCGACCCACCAATCCGCAGAAAATGCGGTCGTGGGGAGCGCGTAACTGCACGCACTCGAACAGTTAAATACGATCAGCTTTCCCTTATCCGTGACGACCGCAGAATAAGTTGCCGTCTTAGTAGTGGCTCCTCCGGTGTTTGTAGGTACCGGGACCGTGTGGTAATTGGTGTTATCACTATAGACGAATCGTGCCGCTCCCGGCATTATTGGCACACCTGTGGCTCCGGCTATGTTGTCGATGGTTGCGGTCATGGCGGCCAGAGTTAACAGCGCCGTGCCTCCGTTGTGAACAACCACGGAGAAACTTGAACCCGCGCAGGTGGAAGAAGGAGGGTTTGGAAGAGTAAACGTGGTGGCGCTCGACCCTGTGAAATCCACGTTGCCAAGCCTGTCAGCCGGACAACCAATACTGTAGGTGCTGCTCTGGGGGTCGTAGTTTACTCCTTGGATCGTCCATAACGGGGCGGTGGCCACGCCTCCCGATGGCGTCGAGGTTAAGACATAGGGAAGGCCGTTTACAGCGCTTGCACCCGAAAGCCAGGTTGGATCCAGCGAGGTGTTGCCCGTAAGTATTGACCCTGTCCCGCCGACTGCTGTGGTATTCAATGCCGTAGCTGACCCTTCGCTAACTACCACACCGTGCGTGGAGCCTCCGGTGGCGAGCGCACCGGTGGTGCCGATAGGTTCCCAAAGGCCAGTTGTGCTCATGTTCCAACCGTTAGTGGTTCCGCCCGCAGTGACCTGAATCGGAAGTGAACTTGACCCCGATAGCGTCTGGACATTCAATTCGATCAGGTTCGTGCCAGTCGCGGCAGAGGACTCACCCAGCGTAAACGCTGACTGACCTGATGCTGCCCCCTGAGCCCAATTCCAAATTTGTGCAAAGTTTCCATTGCTAATTGTATTTGTTGCTGCGGCTCCGATGACCCAGGAGAGAGGGGTCTGTATACATGGAGAACTGCCGCAAGTGGCGACTGCAATGTGGGAATCGGTAAGATCGTAGTTGCTTCCTGTGCCTGTGTTCGTCCCATTCACCAGATCACCGGTTGTGAAGGTAGTGGACGCAGCGGTTGCCAATACTGGATTGGAAAAATTGGTGAGCGAGCCGATTGTGACCGCCGAAGCATTGTTATTCACGCCGTTTGCGGGGCCGAAAAGGAATGGACCGATCAAAGGGGGCGTCTGTGAAACGCTCGTCGCTGTGAGGGCTGAGGGCCAGGTGATACCCACGCTAGTGCCCGTAAATGCCGCCGGAGCTTGCTGAAAAAATGCATTTGGTTGGATACAAGAAGTTGACGAACTGGGGCAGAATCCTAGTGGTGCTCCAGAATTGAGGATCTCGGTTCCCGCACCGGCACCTGTTGCATTAAATGCCTGCGCATTAACCATGCCAAGGGCATTAATGCCACCGGTTTGGTCCGCACTCGGGACGCCGGGCGACATAGCCCCTGACTGCCCAGTATCCAGGAGTATTCCCCCGCACACCACGTTCCCTATGTACCCGGCGGCGAGCAAGGGCAAAGTCCTAAAAACATTGCAGCTCGCCGCACCAGGCACTGATGGAGTGATGACCTGAATGTATTGTGCAGTCGTGCTAGGCGTGCAAGACACGGAAACGCTCGATGTGCTTTCCGGACTGCTTCCGCGAGCGACATCCAGCGCAGTGACTGCGTAGGTGTAGCCTGAACCGGAACACATAGATGAACCTTGAGCGGTGGGGGCATTTGGAGTGCCCAACTTATTGATTGACAAGCCTGTGAAGGGTACGGGTGTTGCCGTAGTGACTGTGGTTTGCGCGATTGCAGTCGTGACGCCAACTACAACGATTGTGCTGACGAGACCTACAGTTAGCATATTCTTAAACATTTAGGTCCTCGGTCCGAATTGTGTGAACATTATGTTCACGGGAAAGAGTGATGGTTACAAGTCACTACTCTGAGTCTGTACACAATCTTAAGTAATTGGAAAATAGTCCGGGTATCGTATCAGCTTACAAATCTATCTTCCCAGGTGACCCGCCTCCTGTTTTCGTTACTGTTGCCGTATAGAACGAAGGTGGCGTCGCAATAACCTTATGGAATGGTAGATATGACAGTCGTCGAAACGCAGAGTAGTCTACCAAGGTCGTCGACGGTAGTCTTGAAATACACGCTCCAAAAGTCACGCAGTGCTTGCCAGTACACAATCGACTTTTCAGTCTGCGTCCACTCCACAAACATTGGTTGGCCGGGTGCAGACAACCTGTAACGTTACGTACGTATGTAACGTAGGACTCCGCTCCCTCGCTCGGCCCTTGACGATTTTCGGGCTGATTCCTTGGATTTGCACGATAATGTGAAATTTGCTATTGACACATTACACATTTAATGTGCTATAATATGTGTAATGACAACCGCACGCTACTATCGCTCGTTGGTCGAGGCCAAACAAGACCTTGCCCGCGATTTGGTCCAACGCCAAAGACTCGACCAGAAGATTGCTCGACTCCAGGCAGTCGTCAGCGACCTTCAGAATCTTTGCGCCGAGCAGGGTCAGAGCAACCTTGAGAAACGGGTTGATCGGGCTATCAAGGCAGACCTAGCCGTGGGGATAACCGAATCTGCTCGCGTGATCTTGAAGGAGCATTTCTTCCCCCTGACCGCGAGCGAGGTCAAAGGAAAGATAGAGGCCAGAAAGCTCAACTTGGCTCGGTACTCAAATCCCTTGGCAGTCGTCCATACCATCCTCAAACGACTAGTCCAAAGTGGTGAAGTAAGAATTGTTCCCCGAGCAAAGCGTAAGAGCGCTTTCCAGTGGGTCAGCACTGCAGACAAGCTGCTGTCCGAACTACAGCAGGATAGTCAACCATCGGTCCGTCAGGACGGTCGTCTGACGAGGAAGTCCAAATGATGACCATCCTCACAAAAAACCCACGGTTGTTCCCGTGCTGTATTTGCGGTGAGCCGCGTGACGTGCGGACGACAAAGAAGGGGAAGCCATATCTACATTGCGATCCGTGCGGACTACAGATGTTTGTGAGAATCGAGCCTGGGATTCGACGATTTGAACAGTGGCTTGCGGATGCAGAGGGTAACAATAACTGGAAGCGTCTAGCCACCTTGCAGCACCGCTATCAGTTCACCTGCCCCAAATGCGGAAAAAAGTTTTGGCTAAGGCCGGAGCTGATTAAGAAACTGCCCCTGACTTTGAAGATAGAGGGTTATCGATGCCCCGAGGAAGGATGCAATGGTCTCGTGCCCCATGTTGAAGCAGCATGAACACTTTGACGCCCTTAATAATGGCAAGCGAAACCCAACCCGAACCGTTTGTTGACGCCGTCGAAACCGGACGGTTTCTCCAACTGCGTCCCCGCCGGGTGCTCGAACTGGCCCGCCAGGGCGCGATTCCCGCGTATCCGCTGGGAACGGGTTCGCGTCGAGTTTGGCGTTTTCGTCTTTCCGAAGTTGCTGCTGCCCTACGTTCATCAAGTGTAGACTATCTCCGGCAGTCTCCCGCGCCAAGACAGGAGACGATCTAAATGGCGCGGTTTCAACGTGGAAGTTTGCGGGTAGAATCCCGCAGGAAAGGACCGACCTGGGTGCTGCGTTACTACGTAACCCGTGAGTCTGACGGACAGAGGGTAGAGCATAAGCTCGCGATTGGGCTTGTGCATGATTTTCCTACCCAAACTGCCGCTTGGGCATGCGTGGAAAAGCAGCATCTTGCATTACACATCAATCAACCGGACGTAAGGACCCGTGTGACGTTTGCTGATCTGGCCCAACACTATTTAGAAAACGAGTTGGGTGAGCAAACGGAAGCGGTGGACCCAAAGTCCCACACAACGATTGCAGGCTACAAGCGCATTCTGAAGAACCGTTGTCTAGACAGATGGGGAAAACGGAACGCGTTAGATATCGAGCCACTGGAAATTGAGCGATGGTTGAAGGCCCTTAAGCGAGAAGAGGGCCTTGAAAACCTGACACTCGATAAAATCCGCCGGGTAATGAGTCTGATCTTCAAGCATGGACAACGCTACGGACTGATTCCACGAACGCTGGAAGCCAATCCGATGCGCTTTGTTCGTTGCAAGACGACCAGCAGCTACGAAGCGATGATCCTTACCCCACAGCAGGCTTTTGCAGTTCTGATGAATCTCGGGGAACCGGAACGGACGCTGACTCTGCTGGCGTCTGCAACCGGGCTTCGTATTTCAGAATGCTTGGGCTTGCAGTGGCAGGATGTCAGCTTTGAGCACTCGCAAATTCATGTTCGGCGGACCTGGACCTGTGGCGCGATTGGAGTACCAAAGAGTAAGGCTTCGCAGGCACCTGTTCCTCTGCACCCACTACTTGCTAAATCCATGCAGGAGTGGAAGAACACAACGCCCTATTCGCAAACGACGGATTGGGTGTTCCCTTCCATGCGGTGCAAAGGTACGCAACCGCGTACCGCAAATATGCTGGTTGGGGGGCATTTAAAACCGGCGGCGGTAGCGGCAGGAGTGTTAACCGAGCGCGACCCGCGTCGTTTCGGCTTTCACAACCTGCGCCATAGCCTTGCTTCTTTCCTAGTGCGGTCAAAAACAGACCCGAAGACGGTGCAGGCCCTCCTTCGTCATTCGGACGTAAGGACGACCCTTCAACTTTACGCCCACAGCGTGAGTGAGGATCGCCTTGCGGCACAGGGACAGATGCTCGACGCGATGCTGCAATCGGGCGGAACAACGATGAACTAAATTTGGTGCGCCCTTCAATGGGCTGACCGTGGGCTGAGAGGCTTCGAGGTGATTCGACTTAAGTCCTTTAGAATGATGGTGGCCAGGGACGGAGTTGAACCGCCGACGCCAGCCTTTTCAGAGTGTAGCTATCCTATACATTTAACAACTTGCAGGTAACGGACGGCTGCGTAAGTTCTTCCAAGTACGTGCAAGTCAGATTTCTTATGGGTTGCATTGTGGGTTGCGACATTTCGACTCGGAACTGCACCCTCGGGGAGAGAGGATTTGCACCTCCGACCCCCTGGTCCCGAACACTTCGACGAAGGCTTGATGCCATAGGATCGAATTGCTGGGGACAGCCGAACGAGAATGAGTCAGTGTTTCTCGTCACGCAGAGAGCGCAAAGTGGCCTGCCCTGCCTCACCCTTCGGTTGTTGCTGCACGATCTCAAACACCACACCTAAGCCGTTCGCGCCGCCCTGGTCTGCTGTGCCGTAGAGATTGCCGGCTGCGTCCGAGATGACGCTCGCGACCGGACTGGCACCGTCTGCACAGCTGGGCTGCGAACAGAAGTTGTACAGAACCGATTCTTCCCCTACAGCAGTGGCCTCGAAAACTGTTCCGCCGTTCGCAGTTCCGCCTTGGCTGCTAGTGCCATATAGAACAGCGTGCTTGGAATCCACGAGTACTCCAGCGATAGGCCTGTAGCCGTTAGTACCATTGAAGAAAAACTCCCCGATTTTCCCATTGTTCGCAGATATTCTGAATACGCCTCCGCCGAAGTCTGGCCCGCCTCCCGAGAAAGTGCCATAAAGATTGCCTAAAGTATCGAAGCTTATACCGCCCAGCGGACTTCCACCGTTCTTTCCTTCATTGAAGGAATGAATTACTGCCTCCATCCATCCATTGGCACTCGGAGAAAGCTTGAACACAATACCTTCTCCATGCACGTTATTCGTGCCTCCCAATTCCGTCGTCCCATAAAGATTGCCTGCCTTGTCGAAGCTTACGCCGGCCTGGGGCTCTGCACCATCTGGACAAACTCCCGCCTGTCCAAGCGAACAGAAGTTGTAAAGAACAGTCTCGGCCCATCCATTCGTGCCGTGCGATAACTCGAAGACGGTTCCATAACCGTTCGCACCGCCACTCTCGGTTGTGCTGTACAGGTTCCCCGACGCAGGGGTTAGTTGGCCGAGCGGGTAGTTCCCATCAAGACAAGTGAAGTTCACGATGTTCTCGCAGAAGCTGTACAACACCTTCTCCGTCCAGGATCCGCCCTGAGGAGACGGCGACAATTCAAAGACAGTTCCACAACCAGTCGAAGCCCTTGGGCAGACTATCGCACCACCGTTCACCGTTGTACCAAATAGATTTCCTTGAGCGTCAAGGATGAGACCGGATTGAGGATAGGCTCCATCTTTGCACAGCCTGTTGACGTAATTCGTGCAGAAGCTGTAGAGAATGGTATTCGTCCAACTGCCGTCTTGGTTCGGCGAGAGCATAAATACAGTCCCGCTTCCTGCACTCCCGCCTCCATACGTAGTCCCGTAAAGGTTTCCGGCCTTGTCGAATACGAGATTGCTCATGGGCGAAGCACCGTCAGAGGGAGCGCCGGTGAAGGTCCACAGAATTTTATATTGTGGTTGGGCCAGCACGAAGCTGCAGGCCAAAAAAACAAGCGCCCCAGAAAGAGAAGCTTTTCTCATAACTTACCTCGAATGCTGACAGAATATTATAAGGTGGTTGTTATGACGCCGTCTAGGAGTCGAAAGTCCTGTCTGCCGGGTGGCCCGGGTCTTATCCGACGAAGTATAACGCCGGTTGAAACCTCCCCTCTTCTCGAAATTGGGTGCCCCGCTCCTTGCCGGTTTTGCAAGGGGCGGGTGTGGTCACCCATCGCTGGTTTCCCCGGGGAGCAGCACTTACCGTAGCGAAAGCCGCTCCACTGCCACGTCTCGGGCTACTACCAGTACCGCGAGATCGGACTCGTCCGGGTCAACGACTGTGACACCTTGCGCATGCGCGTAACCGAGCCAGCTCTGTGATCCCCTGCACCCGCCCCTTGCAAAACCGGCAAGGAGCGGGGCACCCTATTATAAATTAATTCAGAGAGAATAAGGTCCGGGCCACCCGCCGAGTATAATATGTGGCTGTTTGGTTCGGACTTTGAAGCAGCTGAGGAAATCTATCTCCATGTGTCTCCAACTAACTAAGGTTTTTGGCCTTCTCTGTTTCTCCTGTGTCGTAGCGTTCGCGCAGCTCGCGATGGAACCATTGTCACACGGTCAGAATACTCGGGTTAGCTCAAGTGTTCCTGCCATCGTCGATCCAGTGAGCGTAGCTTCGTGGACGCCGCTTGCTGAGATCGCCGCGTCAAGCAACGAAAACGCCTTAAATTTCGGCCAGTCAGTCTCTGTGAGTGGCAGCGCCGCAGTCGTTGGATCAGACGAGGATGCGAGCTTCACCGGCGCAGCGTACGTTTTTGTGAAATCTTCGGGCGTACCCGGGAAGGTTAACCAGACCGCAAAACTTACCGCTTCCGATGGATTACCGGGTGACGCGTTCGGTTTTTCGGTATCAATGAGCGGAAACATCGTAGTAGTGGGAGCCTCTGGGGCCGACGGCTTGCAGGGTAAGATCTACGTCTTCGTAAAGCCGCCGAACGGCTGGGTGGATATGACGGAGACGGCGCAGCTAGCTGCCTCTGACGGACAAGCAAACGATCAGCTCGGAACGTCTGTATCCATAAGCGGCAACACGATTGTCGCAGGTTCTCCTGTCCATATGGTTGGATCTAACGCAGCACAAGGTGCCGCCTATGTGTTCGTCCAGCCTGTGGGTGGATGGACCAACATGACACAGACCGCAGAGCTCACGGCTTCCGATGGTGTAACGAATGGCCGCCTTGGCTTTTCGATCGCAATTAGCAACGATACAGTTGCGGCGGGTGACTGGAACACCGGTACCGGTGGTGGTGGAGGGACAGTATACGTCTTCGTCGAACCTTCCGGTGGCTGGGCCAACATGACTCAAACTGCGGAGCTGACCGATACAAAACAAAATGGCATCGGTTATTCGGTGGCTATCAACGGAACAACGATTGCGACGGGTTCGCCGAGCGGCAAAATCTCTGGTTCGAATGTAACGGGCGTAGCAGACGTATTCGTGAGACCTGGTGCTGTTTGGATGACGACGTCGCAGCCGAATGCGACACTGAATCCTTCGGACGGCAAACCTGGAGATCGGTTCGGCTTCTCTGTGGGGACCACGGGCGGTACAGTTGTGGCAGGCGCCCCCTATGCTCATTGTGGGGGAAACAATTGCAAAACAGTTGGCACCGGAATCGTTTACACGTTCGCGAAGCCCTCAAAGGGCTGGAGCAGTATGACACAGAGCCAGGAACTAACTCCCTCTGACGGAAAATCAAAGGGGTTCTTTGGGCAGTCAGTGGCTGCCGATGGACCTGGAGTATTGGCAGGTGCGATCGGCACGAACACGGCGTATGTGTACACCTACGCCGCTAATGCCGGCTTCACAGCGTTCAGCGTACCGGGAAGCAGGTCAACGAATGCTTATGGTGTTAACAATGTGGGGCAGATTGTCGGTAGCTATTACAAAGGCACAAGTTGCTCCCCATGCGGATTTTTGTACGCGAATGGCACCTTTACATCCATCATTTACCCGGGCGCGTCATCGACGAGCGCGAGTGGCATCAGCGACGTTGGCAAAGTGGTCGGTAATTATTACGACACACTCGGAAACAGTCACGGTTTCACCGAATCAAATGGTGTGTATTCTTCCTTCGACTACCCAGGCTCCACCTACACACTTGTGCTTGGTGTCAACAACGAGAGCCAACTTGTGGGAAACTATTGCTGCAATCCTGACGGCAGCGCGCAGGGTTTTTTCTACAGTGAAGGAGTTTTCACGCTCATTAATGTCCCGGGCGCGCAGTCCACGGGCGTGTTCAGCATTAATAACAACAGTGTAATGGCTGGCGACTATTGCATTGCTGCGCCTTGCAGCGAAATTGACGGTTTCGTTGACGACAATGGAATTTTCACAACAATCGACTATCCAGGCGCTCCTTTCACTGGACCTGCGGGCATTAACGACAATGGCGACATCGTCGGAAATTGGAGTACGAGCACTCAGGGCGGCGCATTCGCTTTTTGGAGCCAGGCCCGCCAGTTCGTGACTTTTAGCCTTGGGGGTCCCGACGACACATCAGCCAACGGCATAAATGTTTCAGGCGCGATAGTTGGCGGCTTCTGCCCGAACAATTTGTCGACGTGTTATGGATTTTACGGCCACCTTCCAGGACACTGAACCTCAGAAAACTCAGATTAAAACCGAACGCTAATGCTCCTTCTTCCCCGAAACAAATGTATGCGTCCGGTTGTGACCGTCTGGACAACCTCATGAGTGAGATCCATGCTCAGGGAGTGGACACTTACGGAATAGGTGTCCACTTGGAGCAGAGATGGACACTTTCCAGCAAGTTGCAATCATTCCCAAAGACAAAGAGACCTCGGTCGCAGGGCAGCGGCAGCGACGCAGTATCGCGGAGAAGCGGCGGATTGTCGAAGAGACGTTGGTGGAAGGCGCGTCAGTGGCGCGGGTAGCGCGGGCGCATGGCATCAACGCGAACCAGGTTTTTGGCTGGCGTCGGCTCTACCTGGCAGGAAGACTAGGGGAGTGGGGGCTGGCCCAGATTTGCTTTTTTGTGTGGCGCGGCCATAAAAGGCTGCCCCAGCTTTCCTGCCGCTGGAAAGCTGGGTACCACGGACCTCGCCCGCTGTGTTTATAAATCACACACGAGCCCTGCCTCCTAGGGAGGATTAGCATAAAAGGGAAATGACGGCTTAGGGGGCTTGACAAGGTTCTAGGCAAGGTCGAAAAAATCGGGAAAGTCGGCGAGGAATTCCCGCATTGGGAGGGTTTCAAGAATTAGACGCATTTTCCTCAGCTTTCAACTGCATTCGGAAGGCTAAATGCCCGAGAGTCGTTCCGCAACGCCTAAGCCGTAGCTTCAGTTCGTCGCTCTCCAAAACGCCGATCTTCAAGTTGATTAACGTCCCAGGAATTTCTCCAGGGCTTCGATGTCGGCGGTGGCGAGGTCGGAGTAGCGTTTGGCGCGTATACCGTCGCCGTGAGTGATGGCATCCTGCGCCTTCTGGACGTTGAGCTTCATGCTTTCCTGGCGCTGCGCGATGTCGCCGCGAAGACCGTATCCATCGCGAGCTTGCTGGGCGCGCAGGCCGTCGAGGCCGCTGTTGACGGAGCCGGCGCGGGCGGAGATCTGGTCGATTTCATGCTCGAGCGCATCGAGATCAATGGGCGGAGGAGCGTTGGGATCAGGCGTGGGCGCGTGGGCCACCTTTACCTTCACAGGAGGAGTCGCAGGCGGTGGAGCGGGCGTTTCGGCGGCAGGTTGAGTGGAAGTATCCGGCGTGGGCGCGGCGGTTTGCGGCGCCGGTGCCGCGGGCGAGGCTGCATCCTGAGTAGTGGGGGCGGATGCATGTGAGGCCTCGCGGCGGGCATCGGCGTTGCGGCTGTACATTCCAGCAGCTGCGAGAACCATCAGGAGCAGCAGAGCTCCGACGGCCATGTAAAGTCCGCGATGACTAGCGGGAGGTGGAGGCGCGACGGTGGCAGCCATATTAGGTTGCGACGCGGTGGGCGCGGGTTGGGGTTGCCTGACGGAAATAGTGGAAGCGGTCACGGTCTGCACGGGCAACATGGTTGCAGTCGGAGGCAGCGGGTTGATGCTGGTGACGGTGCGTGCGGTGTCGGCGTGCGCGGCGGCGATGCCTTGTTCCGACCCAGGAACCACGCGGCTTAAAGCGTTTCTAAAAGCTTCGGCGGACTGGAAGCGTGCAGCGGGATCTTTGGCGATGGCGAGCAGGATGATTTCGTTAAGCGCCGGGGGCAGGCCGGGCTTGATCTCGATGGGAGGCGTGGGCGGCTGGTTGACCTGCGCGGCCATGATGGAGTAGTCGCTGGATTCGCGGAAGGGACGGCGTCCGGTCACCATTTCATATAACGAAATGCCGACGGAATAAAGATCGGAACGCGCGTCGGTGGGTTCGCCTTTCACCTGCTCGGGCGACATGTAGCCAAGTGAACCGAGCGTCGTGCCGGTCATGGTGAGGGTAGATTCGTCGCCGGAGCGGGCGATGCCGAAGTCCATCAGCTTCACGATGCCCTGGGGCGTGAGCATCATGTTGGCGGGCTTGATGTCGCGATGGATGACGTGGTGCTGGTGCGCGTAGCCGAGGGCGTCGAGCACCTGGCTGATGTAATTCACGGCGTCGGCGACCGGAACGGGCCCCTGCTGCATGCGCTGAGTAAGAGTAGTGCCCTCGACGTACTCCATGATCATGACGAGTTGGTTGTCGAGGGTTAGGGCGGTGCGCAGGGCGGCGATGTTGGGATGGTCGAGGGCGGCGAGAACTTTGATCTCACGCTGAAAGCGGGCGGCTAGTTCCTGGCGGCCGGCGAGGTCGGGGAGAAGGATCTTCATGGCCTCGATGCGGTCGGAGATTACGTTGCGGACTTTGTAGACTTTGCCCATGCCTCCGGCGCCGAGTTCGTTGAGGATTTCGTAGTCGCCAATGCGCTTGTTAATGGCTTCGGACATCGGAAGACCCCCTGTGTACAGCAAAGTTGGCTTTTTGGCCGGACTGGATGAGTGTCGGAATTATGACTTTGCCGGTGGGCAGGGGTCAAGGAGATTCGGGGGTTCGATCTGCGGCGGGCGGCGAAGGCGTAAACCACAAAGGACACTAAGGTTCACAAAGGAACCCCAACAGGCGTTGGATTCAGATAAGAACTTCGTATTCGCTTTTTACTAATCCGCTGGGATAGGGCTGCGTGGAGACGTGCTTCAGACGGATGTCGTGCGGCAGGCTGCCGAAGAGAGGAATGCCTTCTCCGATCAGTACTGGTACACGCGTGATGATGAGACGGTGAACTTGGCCGGCACGCAGGAATCGTTGGATGGTGATGCCGCCGTCGACGTAGAGGTGGTGGGCGCCAGTGGCGGCAAGTTTGGCGATGATTTCGGCAGGAGTGCCGGACATTTGTTCGACTGCGCCTCCGCGGACTTTTGAGAAGTCGAGCGCTTTGCTGCTCAGAACGACTACTCGCTTGTTGCCGTAGGGCCACTCAGGGAAGGCTAGAACAGTTTCGAAGGTGTTGCGGCCGATCACCAGCGCGTCGACGCTGGCTATAAATTCGTTGTAGCCGTGAGGTTCGCCGCCGTCCACGGGAAGAAAGTCCAGAGCGCCGTTGGGGCGGGCGATGAAACCGTCGAGGCTGGTGCCGATGAAGATGGATACGGTCGTCGGTTGTGAAGTGGTTTTCACTTTGGCGCTCCCGCACGAGCGAGGACGCTCGCGCCTACATTATAGGCACAGTCGCAAAGTCCTATTGGAGCGATTGCATTACTTCGTCTAGCGCTTCTTTGCCGGGACGGATGACCGACTCGGGCAGCGTGGCCAGCGGCTGGTCGGTCATGTTGATCATGTCGATGAAGTTGGGCGCTGTGGTGTTCACGTAGAACACGCCGGTGAGGACTTCGCCTTTTTCGTGAGACTCATGCAGGCGCCTGATGGCGCGGATGCTGTTGGTGGGATCGTAATCTTCTTCCAGCTTGCGTGAGGCGAAGCGGCGAGCCGTCATGCATGGTGACTTCGACGGTGGTGCCGGGATCGTACTCCACGTTGATTTCCTGGAACGCGGGGACGAAATCCAAGTCGTGCAGCGGCTCCTCGTGGTCTTTCATGAACTTGTACGATTTGGTCGAGCCTTCGTGGTCGTTGAAGGTCATGCAGGGCGAGACCACGTCGATCATCACCGTGCCCTGTGGGCGATGGCGGCCTTCAACATGGTGTGCAGCTGCCGCTTGTCGCCGGAGAACGAACGGCCGACAAAGGTTGCGCCCAGCGTGATGGCCATGGCGCAAGTGTCGATGGCGGGGAGATCGTTGATGACGCCGCTCTTCAACTTCGATCCCACGTCGGCGGTGGCGGAGAACTGTCCTTTGGTGAGTCCGTAGACGCCGTTGTCTTCGATGATGTAGATGATGGGCAGATTGCGGCGCATGAGGTGAACGAATTGGCCGATGCCGATGGAGGCTGTGTCGCCGTCGCCGCTGACGCCGAGAGCGATGATCTTGTGATTGGCCAGCACCGCGCCAGTGGCCACCGACGGCATGCGACCGTGCACAGCGTTGAAGCTGTGCGAGCGGCTCATGAAATATGCGGGACTCTTCGAAGAGCAGCCGATGCCGCTGGGTCTTGATCACGCGCTCGGGCTGCGACACCCATTTCGTAGAAGGCGTCGATGATGCGTTCGGAGATGGCGTTGTGGCCGCAGCCGGCGCAGAGCGTGGTCTTGCCGCCGCGATAGTCGAGCACGGTAAGGCCGATGCGATTGGTTTTGGGTGCGGGCGTCGGCGTGGGCGAGCTGGTTGTGGTTGCCATTTACTTCCCCTCCTGCGAGTGATTTCGTCGGTGACTGAGCGGGCGTCGATCGGCAGCCCGTGAATGTGCGCGATGCTGCGCAGACGAGTTGACGAGTTCAGGTTTGATGTCGAGCTTGAGCAGGCTGAGCATTTGGGCGTCGCGATTTTGTTCGACTATGTAGACGCGCTTGTGATTCTCGATGAAATCGTGGACTTCGCGGGTGAACGGATAAGCTTTGAGCCGCAGGTAGTCGGTTTCCATGCTGGTATTCGTCGCGCATCTGGTCGCGGGCTTCGATGATTCCCCAGTGTGAGGTGCCGTAGGCGATGATGCCAATGTTTTTCTTGCCGGGGACGGACTTGCCGTTCATGATTACGGGCCGCGGAACGAAGGAGCGGGCGGTCTCGAACTTGCGATTCAGGCGCTCCATGTTGCGCTCGAAGTCGTCGGGGCGCTCGCTGTATTGGGCTTTTTCGTTGTGACCGCTGCCGCGAGCGAACTACGAGGCGGCGGGATGCTCGGTGCCGGGTAGAGTCCGATAGCCGATGGCGTCACCGTCAACATCTTTGTAGCGATTGAATCCGCCGAGGCGGTCGAGGTCTTCTTTGGACAGAACCTTGCCGCGTTGGAGCGGTGCGGTCGGATAGGTGAAGGGATCCGACATCCAGTTGTTCATGCCGAGATCGAGATCCGACATAACGAAAACGGGCGTCTGAAACTGTTCCGCCAGATTGAAAGCGTCGGCGGCCATGTCGAAACATTCCGTCACCGAACATGGAATCAGCATGATGTGCTTGGTGTCGCCGTGGGAGAGAAACGCAGTGGAAAGAATGTCGCCTTGCGAAGTGCGCGTGGGAAGGCCGGTGGATGGGCCGACGCGTTGGATGTCCCAGATAACGCCGGGAACTTCGGCGTAGTAAGCCAAGCCGGCAAACTCTGACATCAGCGAAATGCCGGGGCCGGCGGTGGAAGTCATGGAGCGTGCTCCGGCCCAGCCTGCGCCCAGAACCATGCCGATGGCGGCGAGTTCGTCCTCGGCCTGAACGATAGCGAAAGTGGCTTTGCCGTCGGGGCCGATGCGGTACTCCTTCATGTATTCAATCAGGGTTTCGACCAGCGAAGACGAAGGCGTGATGGGATACCAGGTCACAACCGTGACTCCGGCGAACATGCAGCCCATAGCGGCGGCGGAGTTGCCGTCGATGATGATCTTGCCTGCGGTCTTGTCCATGCGCTCGATGACGAAGGGGCCGAGCTTGATCAGTGAGGCGGTGGCGTAATCGAAGCCGGCCTTGGCGGCGGCGAAGTTCAGATTGGCGGCCTTGGGTTTGCTGGCAAACTGTTTGCGGATGGCTTTTTCAACTTCGGCCATGTCGATGTACAGCAGCTTGGCCACGACGCCCACGTAAACCATGTTCTTGACCAGCTTGCGCAGCTTGGCCTCAGGGCAGACGGGAGCGACGATCTTGTCGAATGGGACGGAATAAAAGATCAGATCATTGCGAACTTGATTGAGGTTCAGCGGCTCGTCGTAGAGTACGACGGCGCCGGGCGCGAGCGACTTTACGTCATCCTGGGCGGTCTCGGCATTCATCGCCACCAGGAAATCGATTTCCTTCTTGCGCGCGATGTATCCATTCTTGTTGGCGCGGATGGTGAACCAGGTGGGCAGGCCGGCGATGTTCGACGGGAACATGTTCTTGCCGGAGACGGGGACACCCATCTGGAAGATGCTGCGCAACAGGACCGAGTTGGAGCTTTGCGAACCGGATCCATTTACCGTCGCAACCTGAATGCTCATGTCGTTGACGACGCGCGTCTGCCCAGCGGGCCCTGAGGCACCGCGAGGAGTTACATCTGTGGTGGCCATTGCCTATTCCTTCCTTTGGCTGGAGCGGGTTTTGAGCCGCTCGATGTAATGAAGAACGATGAGAGCAACCTTTCATTATACGGCAGGAAAGTGGGTGGGGGGTGAAACGAAGGGTTGGTGTACCTGGTTTGGAAATACTGGGCAGGGGGAGGATGCCTTGACACGGCCGTGCGATGGTAGCTTGGTAGGGGTCCCTTCGGCTTCGCTCAGGGCAGGCTCTTCGACTGCGGGATGCAGAGCGTTGAGATTAGACTTCGACCCTGAAGAACTGTGCCATCTTGCGGAACTTGTTGTAGCGGGCGTCGACTAGTTCGGGGATTGGCATCTTGGCCAGTTGAGCAAGATTAGTCTTCAGCGATTCCGCAAGCAGATCGGCGGCGGCGGCGTGGTCGGCGTGGGCTCCGCCTTCGGGTTCAGGGACGATGGAGTCCACGCAGCCTAGCTCGCTCAAATCTTTGGCGGTAATGTGCAGGGCCTGGGCTGCTAGTTCTTTCTTGGTGGCGTCGCGCCACATGATGGAAGCGCAGCCCTCGGGCGAAATCACCGAGTAGATGGAGTTCTCCATCATCAGGACGCGATCGGCTATGGCGATGGCTAACGCGCCGCCGCTGCCGCCTTCTCCGGTGATGGTCGTAATAATTGGAACCTGCAGGCGGGCCATCTCACGCAGATTGCGGGCGATAGCCTCGGCTTGGCCGCGCTCTTCTGCTCCGAGGCCGGGATAGGCTCCAGGCGTATCTACAAAAGTGAATAGCGGGCGGCGGAATTTTTCCGCGATCTTCATCACACGCAGGGCTTTTCTGTAGCCTTCGGGATTCGGCATTCCGAAGTTGCGATAGACTTTTTGTTTGGTGTCGCGGGCTTTCTGGTGGCCGATGAGCATGACTTCCTGGCCCTGGAAGCGGGCCATGCCGGCGACGATGGCGGGGTCATCGCCAAAACCCCGGTCGCCGTGGATCTCACTGAAGTCGGTGAAGATCCGCTCGATGTAATCCAATGCATAGGGGCGTTGCGGATGTCGGGCCAATTCTGTCCTCTGCCAGGCGTCGTGATTCGCGGAGACCTCGATACGCAGAGAGTCGATGCGATCATTTAGCTGCTTGATTTGGGTGCGGAGATCTTCGTTTTGTCCCGGCGCGGCTTGCAGACGGGAAAGCTGTTGCTCGATTTTCTCCAGTTCCTGTCGGGCTTTAAGTTGTAAGTCCATCTTACGGGCGTCACCGTTCCTTGCGGCCCAGCGCGACTCCACCATCGACAGCAGAAAATCGGTACCGGTCACCACCAGCCCTACGTTGACAACTCTGGAACCGCTGGTCACTTGCAGGCCGAATGCGCCGTGGGGGAAGCTCTCATCCGTTGTTGATTTCAGTTAATGACGCGAACCGCACCGCGACCGCAGAGTTCTTCCACACGCGCCATAAAATTACGGTCCGGTAGCACATTATAGCCTTCCGCTTCCATCACCACCATGAAATCGCCCTGGCGCTCCACGTCAAATAGTACTTTGGCCTCGCCTTTGGACTGAGAACAAAGCAGATGCAGGTCGTCGACGGTAGATACACTCGCGGTTTCGACGGGGATGCGAATGCGCAGCGAACGCGGCAACGGGACCTTGGCATCTTCGAGCGGGGAAATTTCGTTGGCGGTGAGTTTGGGGTTGGCGCCCTCTTCGATACGCAGGCCGCCGCGCACCAGGACTGGCACTTCGAGCTTCACTTTGTCACCGAGCTTACGATAGGCCTCGGGGAAGACAATCATTTCGACGGAGCCTTCCATATCTTCGAGAGTGCCCTGGGCGTAGAAATCACCTTTTTTAGATTTCAGCACTTTGATGCCGGTGATGATTCCGGCGGTAGTGATGTTTTCGTCTTTGCCAGTAGAAGACTTCATGGCGGCAATATCACTGGTGCTTAGGGCATGAAGGTTTTCTAGTTTGTCGCGATACTTTTCGAGCGGGTGTCCGGTGATGAAGAATCCGAGAATTTCTTTTTCAGCGGCAAGACGGGTATGTTCGTCCCAGTCGGGAGTGTCGGGGAGCCGATCGTTGTCGGACTGATTTTCTTCCTGCTGAAATACTCCGAATAAGCCGTGCTGGCCGGATTCGGCATCCCGCTGAGTTTTGGCGGCGCGGTCGATGGCTTTATCTAGGACGGCGGCGAGTTGGGCGCGGCGGCCGAGTGAATCCATAGCGCCGCTCTTTACCAAGGATTCGAGTACGCGCTTGTTGAGAAGGCGCAGGTCAACTTTTTCGCAGAATTCGTAGATCGAGTTGTAGCGTCCCTTTTCTTTGCGTCCGGCGACGATGGATTCGATGGCGTTGTGGCCGACGTTCTTTACGGCTGCAAGACCGAAGCGAATGGCTGGCCCATGCGGAGTGAAGTTGGCGGTGCTGACGTTGATATCGGGCGGCTCGACGCCAATGCCCATCTCGCGGCATTCGTTGATGTACTTGACCACGTCGTCGGTGCTGCCTGTCACCGAGGTCAGCATCGCCGCCATGAACTCCACGGGATAGTGTGTCTTCAGATAGGCAGTCTGGTAGGCGAGTAGCGCGTAGGCAGCCGAGTGCGCTTTGGGAAAACCATACTCCGCGAACTTTGCCAGAAGATCGAAAATCTTCTCGACTTTCTTTGTGGGATAACCCCGCTGCACCGCACCCTCTACGAATCGGTCGCGCTGCTGGGCCATTTCTTCCGGCTTCTTCTTGCCCATGGCGCGGCGTAGCACATCGGCTTCACCGAGTGAATAGCCTGCCAAGCGGTTCGCGATCTGCATTACTTGTTCCTGGTAAACGATGACTCCCCAGGTGTCTTCCAGCATTTCTTTCAGTTCGGGGAGTTCGTATTCGATCTTTTTGCGTCCATGTTTGCGGTCGATGAAATAGTCGATCATGCCGCCCTGAATAGGACCGGGACGGTAGAGAGCGTTGAGCGCGGTAAGGTCACCGATGGTCGAGGGCTGATAGCGCCGCAGGACGTCGCGCATACCATGCGATTCAAACTGAAACACGCCGGTGGTCAAGGCTTTGTGAAAGACTTTTTCGTAAGTCGTCTGGTCGTCAAGAGGAATGTTTTCCAGGACCAGTTGTTCGCCACGGGTCTGCGCAATCAGCTTGACGGTGTCGTCAAGGATGGTCAGCGTGGTTAAGCCGAGGAAATCCATCTTCAACAGGCCCATCTTTTCAATGGCAACCATGTCGAAGGCAGTAACGATTTCGTCGTTCTTGGTTTTGTGCAGTGGAACAAGTTCCGTCAGTGGACGGGGAGAGATGACGACACCGGCGGCATGAACCCCGGCGTTGCGCACCAGGCCTTCGAGTTTTCGGGCAGTGTCGAGTAGTTGGCGTACTTGAGGCTCGCTTTCGTAGGCCTGCTGCAACGCGGGTGAATCTTTGATTGCCTGCTCCAGCTTGATGTTCAGCGTGGTGGGCACCATCTTGGCGATGCGGTCTACGTCGGCGTAAGGAATGTCCATGGCGCGGCCTACGTCTTTGATCGCGGCCTTGGCGGCCATGGTGCCGAAGGTGATGATTTGAGCGACATTGTCACGGCCGTACTTGCGAGTGACGTAGTCGATGACTTCGCCGCGGCGGTTCATGCAGAAGTCCATGTCGATGTCGGGCATGGAAATGCGTTCGGGATTCAAGAAACGCTCGAACAGCAGCTCTTGCTGAAGTGGATCGAGGTCGGTGATGCCGAGCGAGTACGAGACCAGCGAACCCGCCGCTGAGCCTCGGCCCGGGCCGACTGGAATATGGTGTTCGCGCGCGTAACGAACGAAATCCCAGACGATCAGGAAATATCCGGAGAACTGCATTTGCTGGATGATGGCGAGTTCGCGGGCAAGACGCTGTTCGTATTCGGCCACGCTGTGCTTGATGCGGCCTTGCTCTTGTAAATTCCTGATTACCTCAAGGCGACGCGCGAAGCCTTCCCGGCTTACGTGCTCGAAATAACTGTCGAGGGTATAGCCGGGGGGAACATCGAAATGGGGAAAGGGGTTGCTGACCTTTTCTAGGCGAAGATTGCAGCGCTCGGCGATGGCGAGGGTTCGGGAAAGCACGTCAGGAGCGTCTTTGAAGACCTGGAACATTTCTTCGTGGCTTTTGACGTAGAAGCCGGTGCCCTGAAACTTCATGCGGTTGGTGTCTTGGATCGATTTGCCGGTCTGGATGCAGACCATGACGTCCTGGGCGTGGGCGTCTTCTTCGCAGAGGTAATGACTGTCGTTGGTGGCGACCATCGGCAGGCCGAGTTCTTTTTCCAAGCGGAACAGGTCGGGATGGATGCGGTGTTCCATCTCCAAACCCTGGTCCTGAATCTCCAGGAAGAAATTGTCTTTACCGAAAATGTCGCGATAGGAGACTGCCGCGCTGCGAGCGGCTTCGTACTTCCCCTCCATGAGAAATTCGGCGACTTCGCCCTTCAAACAGCCGGAGAGTCCGATCAGCCCCTTGGAGTGTTCGGCGAGAAACTTCTTGCTTACCCGGGGCTTGTAATAAAAGCCGTGAAGCGAGGCTTCCGAAGTGATCTTGGCGAGATTGCGATAGCCTTCTTCGTTTTCGGCCAGCACCAGTAAGTGGTTGTAGGTGTCATTGTCGGGAGGCGTGCGTTCGATGTTGTGATCGTCTTTCTTGCAGATGTACAGCTCGCAGCCGACGATAGGCTTGATGCCTTCATGTTTCGCGGCGTTCACGAAATGCACTGCGCCGAAGATATTGCCGTGGTCGGTCATGGCCACGGCAGGCATACCTAATTGTTTGGCGCGCTCACAGAGCTTTTCGACGTCGCAAGCGCCGTCGAGCATGGAGTAGTCGGTATGGAGATGGAGGTGGACGAATTGGGACATGGGGCCTGTATGATTTTACTGTGCGCGTGGTGGAGATGGGAGCAGAAGTTTTGCAGCTACGGCGAGGTTATCCACAGGAAAATCTAGCGGGAGCATATTCGCCCTGGCTGAAGGAAACTGGAGATGATCCCGCAAAAGGCATTGCTGGTAAGGAATTCGTGTAGTAACATGCTTCCCGTCCACCGGGGCTTCATAGGGACGTGGTGAGCCCGCCGATTCGTAATGTCTCCTGAAGAGAGGTTCCCATGCAGCACTCTTTTTCCCGTACGTTCCTTAGATTGACAACGCTCCTTGTAACGATATTTGGCATCGTTGCCGGGTGCGTATTAGCCAACGCACAGACTGCGATGCCAATTTATCGCTTCCAAGGCCAGGTTGGTGATCTTTATGACGGAGCTTCTCCACAAGCACCGCTGACTTTGGGCAGCGACGGTACGCTTTACGGTACAACTACTCTCGGTGGGACGGCTGTCTGCGAAGACAGTTCTGGAGATTATTCTACCTGCGGTACCGTGTTTCAACTGACGCCACCGACAGCGAAAGGGATGCCCTGGACAGAAAGCGTCATACAAAGCTTCGGGGGCGAGCACGCGATCGGATATTTCCCTCGAGACGCAGCCTTGACTCTTGACGCCGCTGGCAACATCTACGGAGCAACCTGGGATGGCGGTGATGCCCTATGCGGATGGCCAGACAGTGACGGATGCGGCGCCGTTTTTGAGCTTATTAGGCCGAAGGACGGCCAGGGTCTCTGGACTTGGCATGTAATTTATGAGTTCCAGCCCAATGGCGCTTATTGGCCGTATGCGGGCGTGATCTTTGACAAGAAAGGCAATCTCTACGGAACAACCGGCTATAGCGTAGGTGGTGGGGCCGTTTTCAAGTTGACACCACCGGCATCAGGGAATGCTCTTTGGACTGAGACCGATCTCTACGATTTTCCGGCCAGCAGGGATGGCGGAGGTCCGGAGTCAAGCCTCGTTATGGACAGAGAGGGAGACCTATTTGGAACAACAACCATTGGCGGCACTACCGAGTCGACGCGGAGTCTTTGCGTTTTTTACAATGGCTGCGGAACCGTATTTGAACTAAGCCCGCCAAGTATCGACGGCAACCCTTGGACTGAGACTGTCCTCTACAACTTTCAAGGCGGCAGTGACGGAAACTGGCCTAGAGGTGTTATCTTCGGCAAGGACGACAGTCTCTACGGAACCACTGTGGGGAACATTGCTGATAATTGCTCGGTGCAAGGCGGCTGGCCCCCCTGTGGCACCATCTTCAGGCTGGCGCCGCCCAGTAGAGAAGGCGCGCCTTGGACACATACAGTTCTTTACGCGTTCCAGGGCGGCAGCGATGGCGCCTATCCGTGGGGCAATCTCGTATTTGACGCTGAAGGACGGCTGTATGGCACTGCCGAGTATGGAGGAGCGCTATGCGCCGGATACGGCTGCGGTACGATTTTTGAATTGACTCAACAAGGCGACACGTGGCAAGAGAAGACGATCTACCAGTTTGGAGCGCAGCCCACGTCTGAGCATACGGGTCAATTGGTTCCCGGTGGCATTACTCCCGCGGCCGGACTGACTGTTGGAAAGGACGGTCACTTATACGGTACAGCTTCCGCCGGTGGATTGCCGGATTGCTGGGGAGGCGACGAAGATTTTCCGTGCGGCACAGTCTTCGAGATTGTCAAGTGAGGTCTAGTCTGCGCCTAGCGTTTTCGCTTCTTGGCCTTGGATTTGGGCGCGGGTTTGGCAGGTTTCTTCTTAGGAGCAGGCTTCTTAGGAACTGATTTCGCGGGCTTGGCAACGGCGGGCGGCTTGGACGGCTTTACCGGCGGTGGTACAACAACCGGTGCGGCTAGGGGCACAGCTTTGCCTTTCTTTCCAGCTTTTCCGACGGAGGGAGTTGGCGCTGCCATTGCTTGGGCGGCGGCTTTGGCGGCGCGTCCGCGCTTTGGCGGTGGCGGAGGTGGTGGCGGCGGTGGCGCGAGCGGCTTCAAGAACTTCAAGGTCTCGGTGCGCGAACGCAGGCGGCCATCGAGCAATAGCATGAATACATCGTTGGCAATCTTGGAATATTCGGGCAGTTGCGGCGTGATGTACAACTCGGTCATTTCGGGCAACGGAATCTTCTGCTGCACTTGCCGCCACTTGGTGAAGAAGTTCTTGATCTTCTGTTCTACGGCTTGCTGCTTCGAGGTCACGGCGAGGAATAGCGTCATCTCCGGGCGCGCCTCGGAGAGCAACTTCCAGGTGCGCGAAGGAGTCGCGGCCTCTTTGCCGGCGAGCCGTTTAGCCAGGTCTTTGGCATTGTCTTCGAGATCTTTCCAGGCCTCGACCAGATCCTTGCGTGGGATTGCCTTGCGGATATCTGCGACATCTTTATCGCTCAGCTTTGAGGTCAGGAAATACAGCACCGCTGGAGAGGGATCGGGCGTGTAGCCCAGTTCATTCATTTGCTGGCGGGTTTTCACCAACTGGCTTAGTCCGACGGTGTCCACTTTGGCGGTGGTCCAGTGCGGGTTCAGTACCTTCAGCCAATCTTCTTTCTCCAGCGAGCGCACGATGTGGAGCGGGTCGTCTTCGTAGGCGAGTTGTTCGATCTCGACTCCAATTGCCCGGTGGTTGATGTGGTCGATATAGTTATTTTCTTTGGCGGACCGGTAGCGGGCCTCGGTGCGTTCCTCGAGAGGCCAGTGGAAGCGCGCGGCAAAGCGGGTGGCGCGAATCAGTCTTGAAGGATCTTCGACAAAGGCGTAGTTGTGCAGCGTGCGAAGCAGCTTGGATTCGATGTCCGCGGACCCGTTGAAGGGATCCATCAACAGGCCGCGGGAACCAGGGTTGAGCGACAACGCCATGGCATTGACGGTGAAATCACGGCGGCGCAGGTCTTCAATAATGGTGGAGGGCGCGACGATGGGCGGTTTCCCTACTTTTTCATAGCGCTCGGTGCGAGCGGGGCTAATCTCGGCACGGACTTTGCCCGGCAAGACCAGGTAGATCGCCTTCAGATCTTCGTCGGTCGAGGAGACGATGGCCCCGGCGCGTTCCAACTCTTTTTGCAGCTTGAGGGGATTGCCCTGGACGGTGAAATCGAGATCGCGAATGGGAAATCCGCTGATGATATCCCGCACAGCACCGCCGGTGAGATAGATGTTCATCTCGGCGGCGCGGGCGATGTCTTGAACCAGCGTGATGCCCCGCTGCTGGTCGGGCGTCAGACGAATTTCCATGGTGTAGATGTAATCAGCCATGCGTCGTCCTAAATTTCGGGATTAAGTGTGCGAACGAAGTGGTGTAAAGATTTTCCACAGGGCACACCGGGGAGTCAGGGACAGGCCCGCCCACTACCACGTAAGCTGCTCTATTGACTAGCTTTAGGCGATTCAGGCGTGGCCTCGGTAAACTACACAAAATACCACAAGGTTAACGATTTGGCTACTACGAACGAGATGACTGACTATGTTCAACGCAAAAGTGTGAGAATGTGACTACGCTGAACCGCAGGAAACCGCAACCCGGGCGGGTTTGGCAAGAAGCGAATGCCCTCGACTCATAAGAAGGTAGTTGTACGCAAAATTGACCGCGACACGGTGAATGGCCATGTCGCGCCCGCGAATTTTGTCCATGAAGGCAAACTGGAACTGCTGAACACCGCCGGGAATGTGATCGCGATTGAGCTGCGCGAGGTCAAGGTGGTTTACTTCGTCCGCGAGTTTGGCGAGACGGAGGCGCCCAGCCGCAAGACTTTCACGACTCGCCCACGTACCGAGGGATTGTGGGTGCGGCTGCGCTTCAAAGATGGCGAGGTTCTGGAAGGAATGATGCCGATTGATCTGATGCAGGCGTCGGCGGAGGGGTATTTGGTGAATCCTCCGGACTTGCGATCGAATACGCAGCGGATGTTTGTGCCGCGGAGTGCGCTGGAATCGCTTACGGTGCTGGCGGTTATTGGAGCGACCAGGCGGAGGCGACGTGGGATGCCTAGCGATACGTTGCAGGTGCCGATGTTTGGCGAGCAGTGAGAATCCCGCGCTACCGTGCCATTCCCTTGAATAACCTTTTATCGAAGGGATAGGCTTCGTGCCATAACACGCTGATTCGGGCGGCGTCGGGGTGCATGGGATTCAGCAAGAGATTCATGGTCTCCGGGAGAATTGCGGAGGGGACTTCCAGGAGTGGGGCTTGATTCCGCGATAGCCATTCATCGCCGAGGGTGCGGGATGCTATTTCGTTCTGCTGCCAGTCGTCGGTGAGCGCGGAGAAATGCATTTTGGGTAAGTCATCGGGCGCTTCGGCTTTTAATAGCCGATAACTCTTTGGAAGCTGATTGGGTTTGAGTTCTAAGTGGACCAGCGCCTCGACCAGCGCTCCCGCGGGAGTGACCGCGAAATAAACGATGGGCCGTCCGCGGGTGTGCCAGCGGGCGGAGGCGAGAAGGCCGCCGCGTCCGTCGAGCGTGTCGTGATTGCTGATTCTCCAGAGAAACACTCAGGCAAACATTCCTTCGTCGATCTGCACCAGCATTTCCTCTACTAAGCGGCCGCCGGTTTCGGTGGACATCATCTGAATCGGCGTCTTGCCTTCGAAGCGCGACTTGGGTTCGCGCACCCAGGTTAGTGCTGACGCGGCGTCGCCTAGCGTGGCTTGGGCGCGGGCCAGAATGCGCGCGGTGCGGATGGCGCGATCGGATTCTTCCTTCGACAACTTCTGGTGGCTGGCCTTGCGATGTTTGAACGTTCGGCGATGAATGACCAGGGCATGAACCTCGTCGCGAGTGAGACCGTGGCGAGTCATGCGGCTGACGGTGGTCAGTGGCAGGCCGCGCTCGGCGAGCGAGGCTAATTCAAGTTCTGAGGAGATGCGTCCGCCAAGCCATTCGCGGAGGAAATTGGAGAGTTGGTAGGCGGTGGAGGGTGGGGTGGTTGGGTTGGTTGCCATTGGGACATTATGCCATAACATTAGGGGCGAAGTGTACTACGTAATCGGATTTACAGGTTCGGATTATCGATAGGCGAAGATAAGGCGTATACTCTTATCGCGTTGAAAGCATGTTCCTCTGAATGTATTTGGATTCGGAGATCAGCATGGAGGTATGCGAGATGGAGATTGCGGCGACCTTTGGTAAGTGGATTCTGGCAGTTCTTGAACAATGGGAATATATCGTCGCCAGTGGCGTAATAGCGTTTCTGGTAGAACTCGGCGACAAGCTGTTGGACAAGAAGATGCCCAAGAAATGGTACGTGGTTTTTGTGGCGATTGGCTTTGTATTAGCCACTTTCAAGGCATGGGACCAGCAGCGCATAACTGCGGACACGGCTCAGCACAAATTAGATGACCTAACCACACCAAAACTGAAATTGGGCATAGATCAGATTGGCACGGGACACATCGAAACGACCTTTTTCAAAGGTACGGGGGTATTGGTGTTTGCCAATTTGACAAATGATGGAGCGCCAAGTGTTGCGGATTCGTGGCTGTTGATTGTTACTCTACCAGACGGTCGCCATGCCACTACAGCGACAACATATCTTGATCCGGCGTCGGATATTAGTTTTTCCGAGAAGCCCGGAGTCCCCAATTTCAAGATATCGCAACGTGATGCGTTGTATCAAAAAGTTGGAGAACATCCTGTCGAGAGGGGGAGCAGGGTTCGGGGTATTCTCGTATTTGAATTCCAAGGTTTTTCTTGGGAGGAGGCAAGTGCGGCTAATACCATGTTTGTCCTTCGATGTAATGATGTGAAAGGCAATCTCGTGCAAGACACTATGATTTTCACGGGACATGACCACCCGTTGGTATGGTATCCAGGATTAGGCCCACTAAAGAAATGACATCTCTATGTGGATTTCGTCAGTTCTTTGTATTCTAGGTTGTCCGAATGAATGAGTCGGAGCATGGTGTCACGGAACAGGAACGGATTCTTGCGATGGTTGAATCGTCACGTCATTTCGTCGCGGTCGGCGAGATGCTTCAAGGAGAAGTCGGACTTGGCGGCAGGAGCAGTTCAAGGGTGCGGCGCTCAACCGTGCTCTACATTCTTTCTTGAGGAGTATGGGACGGCTGAAGCCGTGCCCTTTCACGAAACTGGCCGTGGCATTCTCGCTTTCCAAACAGCAGGTTCCTCGTCGCTTCGCTCCTCGGCACGGCCAACGTCCTGTTGCTCAAGAAAATGCATAGGTCCCTTCGGCTTCGCTCAGGGCAGGCTCTTCGTTGGGATCCTTCACGTTGCCAAGGATCCGCAGCCTCAGAATGACATTGAGGCGGAAGTGTCGTGGAATCGCGTCAGCTTGGTAACGGTCTCGGCGTTTCCTGTCTCTAAGGAAATCGTCGGGAGGCGTTACCTCATACGAGACATGGCTGCGCCTTGATGGGGTTCATTGTCGTCATGGGTTTCAGGAAAATATATGGAGCGTTGCCGGGCTTCCAGTTGCGACTGAGAGGCGTGTTCCTTCTTATCGCGATAAAACCAAATGCAACCAAGCCGACTATTGCTCCGATAAAAACGAGCAATTGCAATATTGGGGTCATGCCCGTCTCCTCTCTACTTCGATGCCTGTCAGCAGCAATCCGATGCCGACTGCAATCATCATAAGCACAATAAACCAAGCGGGCCGATCATGCTCGAAAAGTTCGTACAAGGGGGTAAAGACAATTACAAGGGTCCCGGCTTCTCGCAGGGTCTCGCCAATCATTTCAAGCGTGTATTTCTTGTTTGGCAAGGTTACCTCAGTACACAGGGAAAAAAGCCCCCAACCTAAGCAGCCTTGGTCAACATCCGGTCAGATCGGCTTCGCGCTCTTTTCTGCCTTTGGCGAGACCGTTAGCAGGCCAATGCGAACCCGACTGCAACTACGGTGAGCAACTGTAAGGTGTGGGTCATAGCTGGCTTCTCCTCTCAACTATCTGGCAACCAACGCGAAAGCAAAAGCCCCGCAGTTGCGGGGCTTCGAAAAATACTCGGTGAACGAAGGGTTGGGTACGCTTGCCAAGCAATTTCAGGCTAGAACCCGGCCGGAAGCGTGTCAACGCTAAACCGTGGTCAGTGCCAGTGACTGAGACCCGCACGTCCCGATTCGGAACCACATCTCCGCGCGCTGAATTACAATCACCCTTCCGATTCTCACCACGGAAAACCACCATGAAACTTGGACAGATCGCCTCCACTTTGGGCGCGCGGCTGGAAAATGGCTCGCCCGAGACTGAAATCACCGGCGTGGCCGGCATTGAAGAAGCCGGGCCGGGACAGATCAGCTTCGTCGCTAATCCCAAGTATGGGGCGGCGGCGCGCACTACTAAGGCTGCGGCGGTAATTGTGGCGGAGGACTTCCCTGCCATTCCGGCGGCCATGCTGCGCAGCGGGAATCCTTATTTGGCGTTTGCGCGGGCGATTGGGTTGTTTCATCATCCAGCGGCGTATGCGGCGGGAGTGCATCCGACGGCGGTGGTGCATGCTTCGGCGCGGATCGGGGCGAGCGCGCACGTGGGGCCTTATGTGGTAATCGGTGAAGATGTTGTGATCGGCAAGAATGCAGTTTTGCTGGCGCATGTGGTGATCTATCGCGGGGCAACGATCGGCGACAACTTCTTTGCCCATGCGCATGCCGTAGTTCGCGAGGGCTGTCGGCTGGGGAATAATGTCCTGCTACAAAATGGGGTGGTGATCGGCGCGGATGGATTTGGTTTCGCCAAGGACGACGCCGGACACTGGCACAAGATTCCTCAACCACAGCCGGTGGTCATTGAGGACGACGTGGAGATCCAGGCGAACTCATGCATTGACCGGGCGAGCGTCGGAGAGACACATATTGGCCGGGGGACGAAGATTGACAACCTGGTGCAGGTCGGCCACGGTTCACGCATTGGCGAGGACGCGTTGCTGGCTTCGCAGGTCGGCCTCGCGGGATCGACCGAGATTGGCAATCGGGTGATTCTCACCGGGCAAGTTGGCGTGGTGGGCCATTGCAAAGTGGGAGATGACGCGATTGTGACACCGCAGAGCGGGGTGGCTGGGAACATTGAGGCAGGAGCGATTGTCAGCGGGGCGCCGGCGGTGGATCACAAGCTTTGGTTGAAGTATTCGGCTTTGTTGAGCAAGTTGCCGGAGATTGCGAGAGCAGTGAGGAGCAAAAAAGCTTAACCACAGAGGACACAGGGTTCACATAGGAAAATCTTCAGGCTGACGCGGTGCTGGCGTTAGTTTGGAATTCCGGCGGTAGGCCGCTGTCGATTACTCTGCGCACTTTCTCCATCAACTCGTCGCGGGTGCCGAAGTCTTTGGGCTCGATGGGATCATGGAAGATCACATCGACCAGGCCGGGCTTGATGGCAAATCGCGTTTTGGGCATGACGTAGTGGGTTCCCACGATGGTGATTGGCACCACTGGAACTTTGCATCCTTCGGCTAGATAGAATGGGCCTTTTTTGAAGGGGATCAGCTTGCCGTCGAAGGAGCGATGGCCTTCAACGTAGATGGTCATGTTGACACCCTGGCGGACGACTTCGGCGGCAGCCTGCACGGAGGCGATGCCTGCCCCTCGGTCGCCACGGTCGACGGGCACCATCGATCCCATGCGCATGGCTTTGCCCATGATCGGGATATTGAACAGTTCCCTCTTGATCAGAACTGAAGTGCGACGCGGAAGCAGCGGGACGGTGATGGCTGGGTCGAGGTTCGAAACATGGTTCGACATGAATACATAAGTGCGATTGGGATCGAGCCGGTCGAGTCCGACGACACGCGTTCGCACGCCGGTAAGGCGCACACCGGCAGCCGCGCCCCACATGAACATCCGGTACATGAGGTTGACATTGCCGACGAGAAATGACCAGGGTATGAAGAACAGCGCTACGGGTATTAGCGCCAGCGCCCAGAACGTCAGCATTGCGACGGTGCGGATCACGGTGGAGTCTCCATGTTATTTCCCGGCCTTAGCCTCGCTGACCGCTAGTGACTGCAAGCGCTCCGGCAGCTTTTCGTAAATCCCGCCGAAACCTCCGTTGGAAAGAATGGCGACAACATCTCCAGCTCGCAACTCCGGGGCGACAAGTTGAACGATGCCATCGACGGTTGGCACGATGCGCGCCCGATGCCCGTGCTTTTTTATGTCGCCGGCGACGGCGGTGAGGTCAAGCCGTTCGGCTGCTGGAATGGCTTCCGATTTGAATACTTCGGCAACGACAACTTCGTCGGCCAGCGATAGGCTCTTGGCCAGATCATTTTGAAAAACATTGCGGCGGAGGGTGTTGGAACGAGGCTCGAGAATCACCCACAGGCGAGAGTCTGGATAGCGCGAGCGCAGTGCCTTCAGTGTTCCGGCAATCGCAGTAGGATGATGAGCGAAGTCATCAATGATGGTGATGCCATTTATGGTGGCGCGAACTTCGAGGCGGCGCTTTACGCTCTTGAATGTCTTGAGCGCGGCTGAGATTTCTACTGTGTCGATACCGCAACTTGCCGCCAGAGCAGCGGCGGCAGTGGCGTTCCAGACGTTGTATTCGCCAGCCAGGGGAAACTCGAAGTTGGCCCAGGGCTTGCCGTCGCGCTGGACTGTCCATGAGGTGCGGGCGGGATCCAGACGTAGATCGGTAATTCGCCAAGCAGCCTGCGGAGTGGAACCGTAGCGCTCGACGGGACAGAAGGCGCGAGCGAGACAGCGGTCGATGCTCTCCCCGTGGTCGAAGCCGATGATACGGCCACGCTTGGGGATCAGATTCACCAGGCGCTTAAAGGCGGTTTCTACCGCGTCAAGATCTTTGTAGATGTCGGCATGATCGAACTCGACCGAAGTGAGGATGATGGCGTCAGGAAAGTAGTGCAGGAATTTTGGGCCTTTGTCGAAGAAAGCCGTGTCATATTCGTCTCCTTCGAGGATGAAGTGCTTGCCCTCTCCCAGTTGAAAGCTGCTGCCAAAGTTCTCGGCGATGCCGCCGATAAGAAACGATGGTTGCAATCCGGCGGATTGAAATATCCACGCGAGAATTGAGGTGGTGGTGGTCTTGCCGTGAGTGCCGGCAACGACCAGCACTTCTTTGCCGCGCAGGAACTCATCGTGCAGAACTTGTGGCAGCGAGGCGAAGGAGATGCGCTGGTCGAGGATGTGCTCAAGCTCGACATTTCCACGAGAGACCACGTTGCCGACTACGACCAGGTCGGGCCGGGGATCGAGATTCTTGACGGCGAAAGGCTGGTGGACGGGGATGCCGAGCGATGTCAGAAAGTCGGACATGGGAGGATAGGCGGCAGCGTCGGATCCGGTCACGCGGAATCCGCGCTGCTGTAGCATTCCGGCGAGCGAGGCCATCGCGGTGCCGCAGATGCCGATCAGGTGAATGTGTTTACTGTTGGTCATACGTCAAAAGCTCAACCACAGAGGACACAGGGGAACACAGAGGAACCCCGGTCTACTTGCCTGCCTGTACGTTCTTCTTGCTGATGGAGACTGTTGCCGGCTCCAGAATTCGGAGGCCTACTTCCCCATGCTTGACATCTAATGCGGCCCTAACGCCGATGGGCAGAGTTATGTTGCTGCGCGAGACATGGCCAGAGCGCAGACCGTATGCGATAGGCACGTGCAAATTGCCGACCACACGCAACACGACGTCTTCCAGTGTGTAGCTTTGATTCTGATGCTGCACGCAGTCCAGCATTTCGCCAAAGACGATGCCGCGAATTCCCTTTAGCTTGCCGGCTAGCTTCAACTGCATCAGCATGCGGTCTACCTGGTAGGGACGGGCGGCAACGTCTTCAATAAATAAAATGGTTCCCGCAGTTTGGATTTCGTAAGGTGTGCCCAGTGATGCCACCAGCAAGGAGAGACATCCGCCGTAAAGAATGCCTTCGGCTAAGCCTTCGACTAGAGGCTTCACTCCCGCGAGATCGATTTCCCATTCGGAACTGCCGCCTAGCGCGGCTTTCCATGAGGCCACGTCCACTCCGTCAGAATGTGCGAAATCTTTAGCCACCATCGGTCCGTGGAATGTCATCAGGCCTGCTGCGTCGGTGAAGTACGTCAGGAGCGTGGTGATGTCACTGTAGCCGACGAAAATCTTGGGATGGGACTTGATCTTCTGTAGGTCGATGGCGTCGAGCAGATAGTTTGCACCGTATCCGCCGCGCGCGCAGACGATGGCGCGGACTTCGGGCCGCAGGAACATTTCTTCAAGCTCGCGCGCGCGGCGCTTTATTGATCCCGCGAAGTACAGATCCTGATCGAGAATCGAGTCGAAGTAGAAGGGCTGGTATCCCAGTGCTCGCAAGGCTTGGCATCCGGCCTCGAGTAGTTCGCGCTTGATGTTGCTGGCGGGAGCGATGATGCCGACCGTGTCCCCAGGCTGAAGGGCGGGTGGTTTGACGCGCGAGCTGGGCGGCGTGGGCGGCATGTGATGTCAGATTTTAAAGGAAAAACTCTCCGCGACAGATTAGCTGAGCGGGTCCGCGGAGAAATACCTGGCCTTGCCAGCGGACTGTTTGCGTTCCTCCGGGAGCATGCACGCGCACCGGCGATTTCGCTTTCTTGGTGGCGATAGATGCGACTGCCGCAGCACAGGAGCCGGTGCCGGAAGACTGGGTCTCGCCAACACCGCGCTCGAAGAAGCGCGCGCTTATACTGTTGGAGTTGTCGATGGTTACAAGCTCAACGTTAATCCCCTGCTTGAAGTTACGGTGTCGTCCGATCTCAACTGCTTCTGTTTGCCATTCGGGAGCGAATTCCTTCACAAAAACCACATAGTGGGGGTTACCCATAGAGACGGGAATCCCGCGAACCTCTCGGATGGCCAGTTTTATCGACAACTCGGATCCGACTTGCGGTTCACCCATGGCGGTCTCGAATTCATATTGGGTTTCGTTCCGTGAAATCAGGGTGCAAGTTTTCAGGCCAGCACCAGTCCGAACAACGATTTTTTCCTTGGCGTGTTCCGCGCATAAATAGGCAGCGACACAGCGAGTACCGTTGCCGGAGATCTCCGCCTCGGAGCCATCGGCGTTGAAGAGGCGGGCGCAGATGTCGGCATCGGAAGCGGGGAAAAGCCACTCCACGCCATCAGCTCCCACGCCTTGATGGCGGTTACAGAGGCGCCTCGTTAGTTCGCTTGGATCGTCGGGCGCGTGAGTGCCGTCGATCATAAGAAAATCGTTGCCGCAGGCGCTGGCTTTTACGAAGGGAATGACGGTGATGGGCGAATTCATTTAGCCCTGCGCTCGTCCCACAAGAACTGCGCTGCTAAGAACAGTGGACTGTTTGAGTCCGAGGAGGATCTGATGCAGTTCTCTGTGGTTGCCTTCGACGTCGAACTGGTATCGGACGTGCTCTTTTGTAGCAGCAACTTGTGCGTTCTGCGTCATGGCGCAGATGCTCTCGAGAACGCGATTGACCTCGGCGGTGACATCTTCCGCACTGGATCCGGTGACTTCATAAGTATGTACCGAGAGCTTGAGGCTAAGCCGGTCTTCGGCGTGACCGAGAAGAAAGAGACAGATCAAGATGAGGCCGGTAGCGAATGAGGCGGTAAGGTAGAAACCGCCGCCGACTGCCATGCCGACCGAAGCCACCACAAAAAGAGTTGCGGCAGAGGTGATGCCGGTTACCAGGTCACGGCCGGCATGGATGATCGTTCCCGCGCCAATGAAACCTATGCCGGGAATGATCTGCGCCGCGATGCGGGTATGGTCTCCGATATGTTCGACTGCCAGAGCATCGGAGAGGAGGGTATACATAGCTGCGCCGAGGCAGATGAACAGATTGGTACGAAGGCCGGCAGGACGGTGCTTGAGTTCGCGTTCCAGTCCGATCAAGCCTCCCAAGACTGCCGCTACAACCAACCGCACCATGGAGACCCCGACCATCGAGCTCATCTCCGTCTGCAAGATCTCGTAAATGTGATGAGGTGTGGGCATGAAGCTGAGTTTGGCTGGATTCTATCACCGGAAAACTGCGCCGGAACCGCTTAGTCGGTGGCCCAGTTAACCCGCGTGATTACCGGGTGACGCGGCCAGTCCAGTAGATAGTGGCCGGGGGCTGGCCTGCGGTGTGAATGACGACCATGGAAGTGAGGCCGTGTCTCTGGGTATCTTTTTGCAAAGCGGCGGCGACGGGATCGCCGTCCATGGCAATGACATAGTCGGCATACTGGTGAGGATCGTCGAGCGCGCGCTCCCACATGCCCTCGGGATCGGAGGGTACGAACCAGGGGCGATGGTTGCCTTCGTTGATGGTTTGGCGCAGCGGGATGCTGGCGCGTTGGAGGGCGCCGACATGATCGCCGAGATACATGAGCAGCGTGGCATGGTGTGGCAGCAATCTTAGGTTGGTCGCCAGTTCGGCTTCGAGCGTGATGCGAGTGCGCGAGTTGACCCAGGCTTCGCGGTAGCAAATTGGTTGCTGACGCCAGACGAAGGCATAGCTGGCGGCAACCAAGCCAACAATGGCAACGCCGATTGCGATTTTCATCCAGCGACCACGCGCCAACGTGAGCAGGAAATACAAAAACAGAGCGGCAAAGACCGCGAAGGCGGGAAGCAACTGTACTCCATAGCGGACGTTATACAGAGAGAACGGCCACCATGGCGGAAGATAAATGGGCACGCCGCTGTAGCCGATCGACAGCGTGTAGAAGATCAGTGGCGTCCAGAGCAGGAGTAGAGGCCAGAGGCGAAGATCGAAGGTGAAGATCATCAACGAGCCAGCGAAAACTATACCCACCCACAGCTTCTGCCAACCGGCTTCTGTCATGTTCAGCTCTGCTGATTTGAAGAAATAGCTGAGGGCAACTGGTAGATCATGAGCACCGGGATGGCTTTGCATCGTCTTTCGCTCGATAGCGCGGGCGGAGTAGGGTCCGTTGGCGAACTCGAGGGGATTGCGGTAAACAATTGCGTTGTAGCCCAGCCACAGTAGCGGCCCTGCGGCGACCAGCAGAACGAAGCGCGCCAGCGCCGGGGCAAGGCTCCGAGCTTTGCCTGAACCAATTACCACAGCGACGGCTGCAATGCACATCACAACGGCGAGAAACCATCCGTCATAGCGGGTGAGGCAGGCGGCTATGAGGCATAGCCCGCATTTGGTCAGGGATGAGGACGGTGCGCGGGAGTTTGTTGCTGGGGTGGTCGTCGATCGCGCAAACTCGCTGAAGTGCACCAAGGCCCAGATGAACAAGGCTAGATACAACGGCTCAGTCATTGCTGTGGTTTGCAGGTAGAGAAGATTGGGATTGCCGGCGTAGATCACGGCTGCGAGCCAAGCCGAGACTCGGGCAGCCTGGCTTGGCTTAGCATCGTGGCTCAAGGCCCCGAGGACCAACCGGAAGACACCTACCGTGCCCAATACGTAGGCCGCCATGGACGGGATCGCACCGCCGACTCCGGTTTGCCAGGCGGCATCGGAAAAAAGGAATGGGATCATCACTAGATGAGGCAGAGGTAGCCAGACCGTGCCCAGTTGCAGGAGGCCGGGAGTTCTGGAGTCGATCACGCGGCGCGCGATGTTGATGTGGGCGACAGCGTCACCATAGAGCAGCAGGTCGCCGTGGCGAAAGTAAGACAGAAACGCCACCAGCGACGCAGCAGCGGCAAGCTGGCCTACGAGTGTGGTTTCACGATCCCAGCGACCTGTGGGCTGGAGCTTCATTCCAGGTGAGTGAGTTCGCGGAATATTTCAAAGCGAGATTCGATTTCCTCGCGAGTCAGCGTTCTGCAGCCGCTCGGTACCGAAACGTTCGACGGCGAATGATCCCATCACTCCGCCGTAAAACAGCGCTCGCTTCAGCACTTCGCGATTGAGATCTCCTGAGACGCGATGTATCCCATGAAGCCTCCGGCAAAAGAGTCGCCGGCGCCGGTGGGATCTTTTACTTCGTCAATAGGCAGGGCGGGAGCGCGGAAGGGATGGCGTCCGATGCCGAACGCACCTTCGCGGAAGAAAATTGTCGCACCGTATTCCCCATGCTTGATGACCAGCGCCTGCGGTCCCATGGCCAGCACCTTCCGCGCAGCGCGCGGCAGATTGTTCTCCGCCGCCAGCATTTTGGCCTCGCCGTCATTGATCAGCAACACGTCGATGAGCTTTAAAGTCTCCAGCAGTTCGGCCCGTGCGCCCTCGATCCAGAAGTTCATGGTGTCGCCGCCGGTCAGTTGCACGTGGTTCATTTTGCGGCGGACGGCGGCTTGCAGGCGTGGGTCGAATATTGCCCAGGAACAGAAATTTCGAATCCATGTATTCGGCGGGAATGCGCGGCTGAAATCGCTCGAAAACGTTCAGCTCGGTGAAATCGGTTTTGGCCTCGTTCAGGTTCTCGAGATATTGGCCGCCCCAGCGAAAAGTCTTGCCTTTGGCATGCTCAATGCCACGCGTGTCGATGCCGCGCTTCTTGAAGACGTTTTCGTGCTCGGCGGTGAAGTCCTCGCCGACCACGGCGACGACGCGCACCTCGGTGAAGTAGCTGGCGGCGAGGGAGAAATAAGTAGCCGATCCGCCGAGGATGTTCTGCCGCTCGGCCGGAAGGCGTTGCGATGGTAGTCGAAAGCAACCGAACCAACGACGAGCAATGCTCATGCCCGTTTTGCCTTCCAGGTATTTATCCGAGGATCAGTTTCAATCTGTCGCCGCGTGGCCGCGGGGATCTTGTTACGGTCGGTCAGGATGGCATTGGCCAATGCCGAGCCGCACTTGCAGCTTCGCCCGCCGGCATGGCGGCAACCGTCTCGCGCACCACGTTGCAGGCGTTTTCCGCATTTTTCAGCAGCACGGCGACGATCTGATCGACGGTCACCGAATCGTGGTCGCGGATGCCAGCAGTCGTAATCAGTCACCATGGCGACGGTCACATAGCAAATCTCGGCTTCGCGCGCCAGTCTGGCCTCCTGCAAGTTGGTCATGCCGATGACATCCATGCCCCAGCTGCGGTACACGATTCGATTCGGCTTTGGTGGAGAACTGCGGACCTTCCATGCAAACATAGGTGCCGCCGCGTTTGCCGTTGACGCCGACCTTCGGCAGGCGCCTACGACAACATCGGCCATCTTCGGCGCAGATGGGATCGGCGAAAGCGATGTGGGCGACCACGCCGTCGCCGAAAAAAGTGTCGATGCGATGGCGAGTGCGGTCGAAAAACTGGTCAGGAATGACGAAGTCCAGCGGCTGATGCTCTTCCTTCAACGACCCCACGGCGGAGAGCGAGACGATGCGCTCCACGCCGAGTTGTTTGAAGCCGTATATGTTGGCGCGAAAGTTGAGCTCGCTGGGAGAAATGCGATGACCGCGACCGTGACGCGGCCAGAAATGCGACCTTGCGGTCCTGCCAGCGTACCGAGAACGTAGGCGTCGGACGGACGCGCCGAAGGGAGTTTGCAGGCGCAGTTCTTTGGGGTCGGTGAATCCGGGCATGGAATAAAGCCCGCTGCCGCCGATAATGCCGATTTCCGCTTGTGACAAGAGTGTCCTCTACGAACGTTATGTTATGAAGGCGAATGGAGATTATACAGAAGCGGCGCGGTACCAGACTTAGCGGTACGCCTCTTTGCGGTGCGCGACCCGCAAGATGAGTACTCTCTGCGCTTCATCATCGAGACGGCAGATTAGCCGGAAATCGCCGATGCGATAACGCCACAGTCCACCCTTGTCCCCGGTCAACGGTTTACCCAGGTCGCGGGGCTTACCTTTTTCCAGAACGCGTGTCTGAAGGTAAGACACAACTCGTTTCTGCACGACACGATCCAGGCTCTCCAGCTCTTTCAAGGCGCGAGGGTCGAAACTAGCGGTCCAGGCCAAGGCGCTTTGCCACCTTGTCGAGAGGAATTGAAGGCAAGTCGTCCTCAAGCCGCGAGATCGCAATTAGATAATCTTCCTGATCGTCCAGGAATTCGGCGATCGCCTGCTTTGCGTAATGCGACTTCGAGCGGCCAGTTCGTTTGGCCAACCGAGCTAGTCTAGTCTCCATCTGTGGAGTCAAGCGTACTGTCAACATGAAAAACGGCTCCTGTATTACATGTAATACATTGTATCAGTTCGGGGGAATTCCAGAAATAGCTATTTTGCAGCCAGTGCGAGCAGTTCCTGTTCCAGGCGCTCGGTGGTAGCCTGGTCGAAGCTCTCGGTAATCAGAATGTCATTCGCTTGTACAACCATCACTACCGGGCCCTCTTCGGTTAGCCAGGTATGAGTGCCGGTGAGAGTTTCTAGCTTCGGCAACTCGGTAACATCGTTGGTCGTGTTTTCCTCGACCTGGTGTACATGTTTGTATCTTTTCTCCAACCCTCCCGCATAAATGGCCGCGAACTTCGACGCACTTTCTGGATCCGACCAGCGGGAAAAATAGAGCACGTCCAAAGGCGCGGTCGCATCGCCTTTTGGCCGGGCGGCGTAGTAGTAACCGCCTCGCCAATGGGGATAGATGGCGTGCGAAGCTGCGACCCCGGCGTACTCGTCCGCGAGTAGGGCAACGTTGAATTCTCCGACCGCGCCAATATCGAAACGGTCGAAGTTCTTGAAGTCGTGATCGAAATCCGGCAGCCGCAGAGGTTCGAGCCGCTCGCCGGAAAGATATGTCTTCGGCTCCATGATCTGTCGCGTGCTTCGCGGTGGATTGGTGAAAGTTTCCGCAAATGCTTTTTGCTTCCCGCCGCTACGCAGCAGTTCGGCTTCGAAATCCAAACCATAGCGATAGGGAAAGGTCAGCGATTCCTTGAGATAAATCGGAGCATTCTTGAACTGCACCGAATCGGCTGTACCGACCAGCATTCCCTCTTCTAACGCTTTGGCGATCTGAGGCGAACCCAACAGCGACTGCCCGGTGGGCTCAAGCATGTAGTCGACAAGGGTGAGCGTGGCCTGGCCCTCGACGACCGCCTGCCTGGCTTCGCTGACTTCGTCTTCCTCGATGTCGGCGGCGGTTGGCTCTTTCTGATCGTTGATGTCAGTGTCCTTGAGCCATTTGTCCAAGTCGAAGGACTGGTCTTGCAAGGCGTGAGTCAGTTCATGTGCGAGCACCGGACGCTGCTGTTCGGCATCGAGCCAATCGAGCAGGTTCACGGTTCTGGTTTTGGCGTCGTAGTAGCCCGCTACTTGTTCGCGCAGCAGGGTCAGCAGGAAACCCTGGAGATCGAAGTCCCGGGGGATAAGGCCGAACTTTTTCAACACCAACTCGGAGCGGCGCAAGCGTTGCGCGTCTTTGTCCTCGGCCATGGACTTTTCCAGGTAGCTGACCACCTGATCGCGGCTGACAAGCTGGCGTTTAACCTCGTGTTTGATCGGCAAACCCGAATCTTTGCTGACAAATTGGAGGATCTTATCAACGTCGTGGAAGAGTTCCTCGGCCTCTTTAGGAGAGATTTTCTTCTCTGTTGGAGCCGCAGATTGCATCCATGCGAGGGACGACAAGATCAACACCAGAAAAATCTTTTGGCCAGGTATTCTCACGGATGAAGGCGGATCAATCGACTGCCAGCCGAAGATTACCACGGATAGACACGCCTCCGAGAGCATCCTGTAAACTAGAGATGACTGAATATGGCGAAGACGATTGAAAGCTCGGGAGCGGGCGTTCGCGGCGATGTTAGTTTGCTGAGCGCGGCGGACCTCCATCTTTTCAACGAGGGCCGGCATTATCGCGCTTACAACAAACTGGGCGCGCACCTAACCGACGCTGGGGATGAACCGGGCGTCTGTTTCAGCGTATGGGCTCCGAATGCGCGCGAAGTGTCGGTGATTGGCAGTTTCAACCGCTGGGATCCGCAAACGCATCAGTTGCAGGCCCGCGGGAATTCGGGCGTATGGGAGGGATTTGTCCCTGGAGTGACAAAAGGGGCGTTATATAAGTTTCATATTGTTTCGCGACACAACGGGTATGTGGGCGACAAAGCCGATCCGTTTGGAGTGCTGCATGAGAAGCCGCCGCGAACCGCGTCGGTGGTGTGGGACCTAGAGTATGACTGGGCGGACGATGCGTGGATGGCGCAGCGCCAAGAGAAGAATTCGCTGCATGCGCCGATTTCCATTTATGAAGTGCATCTTGGCTCCTGGATGCGGGTGCCGGAAGAACACAACCGGCCTCTGACCTATCGCGAATTGGCGCCGCGGCTGGCGGAGTATGTCAATCGCCTGGGGTTTACCCACGTGCGAGTTTTGCCGGTGATGGAGCATCCGTTCTACGGTTCCTGGGGATATCAGACGACCGGATACTTTGCTCCTACCGCACGCTACGGCACGACCTCAGGATTTCATGTATCTGGTGGACTACCTGCATCAGCATGGCATTGGAGTAATCCTCGATTGGGTGCCTTCGCACTTCCCTTCTGACGGACATGGGCTGGCGTATTTCGACGGCACGCATCTGTTTGAGCACGCCGATTCGCGCCAGGGCTTTCATCCCGACTGGAAGACGCTACATCTTCAACTATGGACGCAACGAAGTACGCAGCTTCTCTGCTGTCGAGCGCAATGTTCTGGCTGGACAAATACCACGCCGATGGGTTGAGAGTGGATGCCGTGGCCTCGATGCTTTATCTCGACTACTCGCGCAAGGAAGGCGAGTGGCTACCCAACCAGTATGGCGGACGGGAGAACCTGGAGGCGATTGAATTCTTGCGTCAATTCAATCAGGAGGCCTACGGAGAGCATCCGGGCATTCAGACGATTGCGGAAGAATCAACGGCTTGGCCGATGGTTTCGCGCCCGATCTATGTTGGAGGCCTGGGCTTTGGTTTGAAATGGGATATGGGATGGATGCACGACACGCTGAATATTTCGCGCACGATCCCATCCACCGCAAGTTTCATCACAACCAGTTGACGTTCCGCATGCTGTACGGCTTCACGGAGAATTTTGTTTTGCCGCTGTCGCACGATGAAGTGGTGCACGGCAAAGGATCGCTCATCGGAAAATGCCAGGAGATGAATGGCAGAAATTCGCCAATCTGCGCCTGCTGTTCGGATACATGTTCGCACAGCCGGGCAAGAAAATGCTTTTCATGGGCGACGAATTCGGCCAGGTGAGCGAGTGGGCACACGACACCAGCCTGGAGTGGCACGTTTTGCAATATCCCTTGCACCGTGGCATGCAGAACTGGGTAGAGCAGTTGAATCGGCTTTACCGGAAGTATCCTGAGTTGCACGAGATGGACAATGAGGCGGGCGGCTTTGAGTGGATTGACTGCAACGACAGCTTGTCGAGCACGATTTCTCTACTGCGCAAGGGAAAGGCCGACAGGAAACGTTGTTGTGGTGTGTAACTTCACCCCAGTCCCGCGGGTTGGCTACCGGCTGGGAGTTCCTAGCGGCGGTTTTTGGCGGGAGTTGCTGAACAGTGACGCCGCGGAATACGGAGGCAGCGGCATGGGCAATATGGGCGGGGTGCAGGCTGAGGATCTACCCTCGCACGGACGATCGCATTCACTGAATTTGACCCTGCCGCCGCTGTCGGCGCTGTATCTGAAAGCCGAGTGATCGGCATCACTGCCGAAGTACCGGCGCAATCGACATATCCCTTGGCTAAGAGCGGACTAGGAAGCGGCGGGCACGGCGCTTTCAATGGTTAAATCAGCGCGCGGCACACGTTGGCCGAGTAGAAGTTCAAGCCGACATGATCGGCAGTTCAGGATTGAGGTCTTTCAACGAGATCGCCAATTCCAGTCCAGTCATGCCGGGCATCTGGTAGTCAAGAATGACGGCATCGATTGGACGAGTGGCAGAGCGATAAAGCTGCAAGGCTTCGGAGCCGTCCTCGGCCACGATCACGGCATATCCAGATCTGCCGAGGAGAGCCTGGTAAAACCTCAGAATATCATCAGCATCATCTACGCGTAGCACCAATGGACATCTCAATAGGGGAGGGCCGTCCTTATCTTTTCCGCTCTTTCCGCTCGCCCGAGGGGTAAGACGAGGACTACTGCATTTTTGGTATGCAGATGGAATGCCAATCTCGGAGTGCATGCTAGACTCAGGCATCGGCGCCTCATGCGGATTCTGACCCGCTACATTCTGCGCGAAGTAACGACTCACGCTTTGATCGGAGTGGGGGTCTTCACTTTTGTGCTGTTCACCCGCGATCTGGGGCAAATCCTGGAATTGGTGGTACGTAACAGTGCTCCTTTGCCCAGCGTGGCGCAGGTTTTCTTCCTGATTGTCCCGGTAACGCTCACCATCAGCATTCCAGCGGGAGTTCTGGTCGGAATCTTGATCGGATTGGGCCGTTTGGCCGCCGACAGCGAGATCACCGCAATGCGGGCGAGCGGGCTTGGGGTTTGGAGCTTTTTGCGGATCATCTGCATTTTTGCGGTAGCGTCGTGGCTTCTGGCATTGGCGAATGGGGTTTATGTGGCGCCGCGCTCACAGGCGGCCATGGCACGATTGCAGGACCAATTAAAGTCCTCACAGATCTCATTTGAAGTTCAGCCACGAGTATTTTACGAAGGCTTTCCGCAACTCGTGCTCTATGTAGAGAACGTGCAGGCCGCGCAGGGAGCGGCGGTGTGGAAGGGGGTGTTTATTGCCGACACCAGCACCCCGGCGTCGCCCCGCATCACTCTGGCCGAGCAAGGAATTTTGGTGAGTGAGGGTGCGAACACGCTGCATCTTCGACTGACCAATGGTTCGACGCACGAGATGGACCCGAAAACTCCGGGCAACTATCAGATCTCAACCTTTGAGCATACCGACATGCCGATTCCGATGCCGCAGGCGGAAAACGGCAAAGAGCAGGAGCCAGCACCGGTTTCACAACTCAAGACCACGGAACTGTGGCGGCAGGCGCACGACAAGAGCAATCCCATGGCGCGTTGGGACTGGATTGAACTTCATCGCCGCTTCGCGCTGCCCACTTCCTGCCTGGTTTTGGCGCTGGTAGGGATTCCGCTAGGTCTGTCGTCAAAGAAGGGCGGGAAATCGACCGGTTTTGTTCTCGCGATTTTGCTGGTATTTGCCTACTACTTCGTGTCTTTAGTGGGAATATCGCTGGCGCGGCAGGGGAAGGTTTCGCCAGGTTTCGGGGTGTGGCTGGCCGATCTGGTGTTCTTTTTGGGCGGAGCTTTCTTGTTATGGCGCGCGGAACGCAGGCCGTTCGATGTGTCGGCGTGGCGCGACCGGCTAAACCCCTTCAAAGGACGACTGAAGGTGAATGGCACGGGAAGCCTACGGGCAAATCGCGCACAAGATGTTTTCGAGCGAGTCTCGACGCGGCGGCGAGTGTTCAGAGCCAGCTTTCCCATGATTCTGGATGATTATGTGCTGCGGGATTTCGCAGTGAATCTGGCCCTGGTACTGTCGACTTTCCTGATGCTGCTGCTGGTATTCACCCTGTTCGAGTTGCTGGGAGACATTTTGCGCAATCAGGTGTCGCCTTTAGTGGTGGGAGAGTATTTGCTGAATGTGTCGCCTTATTTCCTTTACAACATTACGCCATTGAGTATTTTGCTGGCAGTGCTCATCACCCTGGGTCTGATGCAGCGCACCAATGAAGTCACGGCCATCAAAGCGACAGGGATCAGCATTTACCGGATCGTGACCCCGTTGTTGGTGGCGTGCGCGGTGCTGGCCTGCGCGCTGTTTTTCTTCGATCAATTCTATTTGCCACATGCCAACAAGCGGCAGGACGCGCTGCGGAATCAGATCAAGGGGAAGCCGACGCAGACTTATCTGAATCCAGACCGGAAGTGGATTTTCGGACAGCATTCCAATATTTACTACTACCAGCTGTTCGATCCGGAGCGCGATCAGTTTGGGCGGCTGGCAGTGTTTCAGTTCGATCCCAAGACGTTTCGACTGACGCAGCGAATCTACGCCGAGCGGGCACACTGGGAAGATTCGCTGCAACGCTGGGTGTGCACCCAGGGGTGGGAGCGCGATCTGCGTGGATCCGCTATTGAGGGTTTCCACACCTTCGACGTGGCGACGTTCGCTGGGGTCAGCGAGCCGCCGACGTATTTCAAGAAAGAAGTCAAACAATCTTCAGAGATGAGCTACAAGGAGTTGCGGCGCTATATTCGTGACTTGCAGCAGAGCGGATTTGAAGTGGTTCGGCTGCGGGTTCAACTGGAAAAGAAGTTCGCCTTCCCCATGATTGCTTTGGTGATGGCAGTACTGGCGATTCCTTTTGCGCTTTCGGCTGGACGGCGCGGGACCATTGCGGGAGTGGCGGTCGCGGTGGGAATTGCGGTGGTCTATTGGACGGTTTCGGGATTGTTCGAGGCCATGGGAAACATCAGCCAATTGCCCCCGTTTTTGGCGGCGTGGTCTCCGGATTTGATTTTCGCATTGTTGGGCGGATACATGATTTTGAAGGTCCCGACGTAGGCTGACAAAACTGTCTCAGAGGCTAAACCGTCGGATTTCAGATCTGAATGGCATAACTGAAACCTGCCATCCCGTAAGCGCTCCCACCGATTTTCCAACAATTTTTCGAGTGTAGCCACTTTGTGCGCGAGAAAGGTGGCTCACGATTTAGTCGGCCGCGACCGCGGTGGGGTTTACCGAGGTCTGAGCGGCCAAGCCTAATGTGGTCAGCACTCCGGTAGTGGTGTTAAGGGTGAAAACCGAGAGCGTGGACGATTCGTTGTTGACAACATATACGAAATCAGTGGGATTGGTCTCGGTGTTGCCGACGTTAATTCCTGTGGTTCCGGAGACGATGACGAACGAGGCTGGAGCCTGGCCTGTAGATACAGTGGGAGTAACCGAAAGCGGGGTCAACACTCCACTACCGGTACCGTAGGAGAAGGATGAGATCTGATTCGATGTCCGATCGAGCACGTAGAGAAAATCGAAGGCGGGGTCGATCGCAATTGCAACCGGGCCAACCCCGTCCGAGAAGGGTGAACCAGCAACCGCCTTCAAAGTACCGTCCGGGTGGTTGACGTCGGCACAGCTGGTCACGATCTTGTCACATATGTTGAACGCGGAGATGGTGTTGCTTCCGGTATTTGCGACAAACAGTGAAGACCCATTGGGCGGGATTGCCAATCCGGACGGCGACAGTCCGACTGCGTAAGGCGAATTACCTAACGCGGTCAGGCTACCTGTGCCGGAGATGGAATAAGCGGAAACCGTGTTGGTGAAAGTATTGGAGACGTACAAGAAGTTTCCGCTGGCACTGACCGCGACCGAGGTGGGGCCGGTCGGGACGGTAGTTCCTGCGGGTATGGTAGTGAACGGGGAGTCGGCAACTTCGGTCAAGCTGGTACTACTGATCGAGAAGACTGAAATTGTGCTCGATCCTTGATTGGCCAGGAACAAGAATTTTCCAAAAGGATCGATGGCCATTCCCATCGGCATAGTCCCAGTTTTTGCTGTGCTTGCAACGGCAGTCAGGGAGGTATCGGAATTGAGGGTGTAAGTAGAGATGGTCTGGGACCCGATGTTGTCTACGAAGACCGCGTTCAGAAGGGGCGAAATAGCGATAGCGAAGGGAGAAGCACCGGTGCTTTGCGCGGTTCCTAAGATAGCGAGCGATCCGTTCGCGAGCGTCGCCGTATAAGCGGTCAGCGTGTTGTCACCCTGGGCTGCGATGTAGACCACGCCCGTGCCATTCGTGGCGACAAAGCTGGTGTTGCTGCTGCAGGCGAGTAATCCGCACAGCGAAATGGAAAGCATACAAGCAGACAAGCGGAACTTCATCCGTATTGTTTCTCCCGTTCTGGCATGGTGTGAGCTTAACTCAGTGACCGCATGGCGCTGGAAAGTTCCTTCAAAGGTGTATCAGGAATACGGGGGAAAGAGCAAACCCCCAACCGTGAGTAGGAACCGCAAAAGAAGGGAAAAGTTGTATTTGGGCCGGGCGACTAACCGCGTTCGGCGAGGGAGACAGTGTCGGCGATGCGAGGGTTGCCTTCGTCGCTTGCTTCAGTGGCCAGGGGCAAGCGAATCTCGACCATGAGACCGCCTTGTGGGCGGTTCACGGCGCGGATGACGCCGCCATGGAGGGTGACTGCGCGTTCGGTGATCGCGAGGCCCAGTCCCACGCCGCCAGTCTGACGGCCGCGGGCATCGTCGATGCGGTAGAAGGGGAGAAACAGCTTGTCGAGCGCCTCCTCCGGTACGCCGGGACCGGAGTCGGTGACGCGCACCACGGCTTCCGGCCCTTTGGCTCCAATACCCTGCTCCAGCCGGACCTGGACGCTGGTCCCAGGCTCGGTATAGCGGACGGCGTTGCGCACCACGTTCTCGATCGCGCTCTGCAGCAGCCGCGCGTTGCCGGTGACGACGCAATCGTCCACCACGTCGACTTCGACCTCGCAACGGCGGTCCTGGGCTTCGAAGGCGGCGTCCTTGGCGATCTCGGTGATCAGATGTTCCAAGTGTAGAGATGATTTCTGGATGAATTCGTCGTCGCCATCGAGCCGGGCAATGGTGAGCAGCTTCTGAATGAGCTGGTTGAGCCGGTTGGTCTCACGATCAATGCGGTCGAGCGCGCTGCCGGCCTCGGATCCGCTGCGCTGGCGGGCGAGTTCCAAAGCAACGTTCAAGCGGGCAAGCGGCGAGCGTAATTCGTGGGAAATATCAGTCAGCAAACGCCTTTGGGCATTGACTAACTTCTCGAGCCGTTCCGCCATGCGGTTAAAATCACGCATGAGTTCAGCCATTTCGTCGTGGCGGCGGGATTGGGGAACATCGGCACGGGCGGCCAAATCGCCTTCCGCCAGTTTCTGGGTGGCAGCGCGCAAGCGAGCGATAGGCGAAGTCAGATAGCGAGCCAGGAGGTAACAAACCAATCCCGAGGAAAGAATCCCAATAAAAATAGGCAGGCCGTGCGGTCCAAACATGCCTTCGGGAGGCGGTGGAAGCTCAATCACCAAGGTGTAGTGATGTCCATCCGGAGTGCTCATGGAGGAGCGAAGAAACTGCTGCCGGTTGAGGCGACCCCAAAAGCTTTCCGCGGTACGCATTTCGCCTAGTTGGGCGCGACGAACCCACTCCGGAGGTTTGCGCCCCACTATATCTTTTCCTTGTTCGTCCGCGATAAAAAGCCGGACGTGGTGGAGTTCGTGCACGCCGCGAAGATATTTCCAAGCGCCGTCCTCACCGCCGGTTTGATACGCCTGCACCGCATTGTTGAGCAGGGTTGCTTCCTCAGACTGCAAGTTCGAGATTTCGCGCGAAGGCCGCAGGGCAGTAACGATGATGATGGCCAGCACCATGAAGAGCGCCTGAGCCAGCCAGTAGGAGAGAAACATTCGCAGGAACAGACTCTTCATTGCTCTTCGCTCCTGGCATGTTCCCGCGGATGGGCGAAGATGTATCCCACGCCACGTACGGTCTTGATATGGTCAGGGCCGGTATCGGAATCGCCGAGTTTCTTGCGCACCTTACTGACGTGCATATCAATGCTGCGATCGAAGGGAGAGAATTTGCGGCTGAGAACAGTGTCGACTAGATGCTCTCGGGTCACGACCCGCCCTGCATCGCGCAGCAGCGCGTGGAGCAGATTAAATTCCACCGAGGTCAGATCGACGGGTACACCGTCCCTGAGGACGATCCGGGTTGCGGGATCGAGTTCGATGTCTCCCACTCGAATAACTTCGGGGATGGCCTCAGCCTCCGACTTGCCACTGCCCTGGGTGCGGCGGAGAATGGCACGGATGCGGGCTACGAGTTCGCGGGGATTGAAGGGTTTGGGGAGATAATCGTCCGCCCCGATTTCCAGGCCGACAATGCGGTCCACATCTTCGCCACGCGCGGTGAGCAGCAGAACCGGTATCTTGGAAGCGACGCGCAGACGGCGCAGCACATCGAAGCCGTTGAGGCCAGGCAGCATCACGTCGAGTACGATGAGCAAGTGGTCGCCATCCAGGGCACGTTCCAGTCCGCGAGCTCCGTCGTGAACGGCCTCGATCTGAAAACCTTCAGGCTCGAGATATTCTCCGACTAAACCACAAAGCTCGGCATCGTCGTCGATGACCAGGATACGATCCATTTTCCTCATATCAGTTCTATAACAAGCCCGCGGCGGTGGCAGTAAAGAATTGTCAAACCCACGGGTATCCCTATTTACAAAACTTTACGCCGGTTGACCGACTCTTTACTACCCTAACCGACAGAAAAGTGTTCTTATCAGAGAAAGCAAATTCAGCGCTCCACATCGGGAGACGAGGAGAGTTTATGAAACTTGGTGGATACAGGCTATGGGCGGCAGGACTGGTGCTTACCTTGGTAACGACAGTCGCGATGTCACAGACCCTGCAAAGGGTGGACATGCATCATCGGGAAGGGATGGGACACGAATTGCCATTCTTTGCCCTTCACGATTTGACGGACGCGCAGCGCACTCAAATCAAACAGATCTTCCAGAGTTCGAGAACGGCGACCAAGCCCCTGATGCTGCAGGAACATCAAAGCCATCAGGCAATGATGCAACTGATCACCGGCAGCAACTTCGAGGAGGCCAAGGCGCAGGCCATCGCTAGTCAAGAGGCACAGACCCATGTGCAACTTGAAGTGGAGCATGCAAAGGTCGTATCGCAGGCTTATCAGGTGCTGACGGCGGAGCAGAAAACCGAGCTCAATGAAATTATGGCCAAGCACGAGCAGAGGATGCAGGAACGGATGAGCCAACATCAGGCTCCGCCGGAGCAAGCACCGAATCAATAACCAGTGCACAAGAGTTTAAGAGGTGGGAGGGTTAAGGGAAATGGCCCTCCCCCGGTTTTCAACGGAAAGGTGGGAAGCCATGGCCACAATCGCGACCGTACCCCGAGAGATCGTGGACGTAATTGCAGACGAAATGGCGTGGGGAGTGGAGCGTGCGGTGGAGTACTGGATGTCACAGATTGAACACGCGCTCGCGGACAGAGAATTGACGTCGCTGGGGCGGTTGTATGCGGTCAAGGGCGTCGTGGAGCGGTACAGAGATTTGACGGGTAAAGCAGAATTGGAAGCTCGCAGGGCGTAGGAGCCTGGAATGGCATGAGCGTTGAAATAGTTTATTCCTATCTGATCGACTCCGCCATCGTCTTTCTGGGAAGTTGGGTGGTGTTTCTGCTGGCAGCGTATGCCCGAGTATTCGGCGGCGACACGCCATCCCGGAAGAGTTAGGCTGCGGGGAAAACTGAAGCCTGGGCTGGTAGAATCTCATCTACTGGAAGCACATGCTGCCCAAGAGCCTTCGTCCCTTATTCCCCTACCTGAAGAAGTACCGTGGCAGCTTTGCCGTGGGGACGGTGTGCGTTTTCCTTAACAACGGAATCTGGATCCTGTTTCCGCAAATCATCCGGCGTGCGGTGAATGATCTTCATCTGGGAGTAACCCGCCAGAAGCTGGGAACGTACGCCTTGCTGCTGCTGGCAGTAGCCGGCGCGAAAGGCATTTTTCAGTTCCTGACTCGCTGGATCCTTATTGGCATCTCTCGTGAGATTGAATTCGATCTACGCAATGATCTGTTTCAGCATCTGGAAAGTCTTTCCTATTCCTATTACCAGCGCACCCGTACCGGCGATATTATGGCGCGCGCCACTAATGACTTGAATGCCGTGCGCATGCTGCTGGGACCGGCGATTATGTATTCGGCGAATACGGTCGTGTTCACGGCGGGCGCGTTGGCCTTCATGCTTTCCATCAGCCCACGGCTCACGCTTTACGCGTTTCTTCCCTTGCCCATCGTAAGTATCACCATTCAATACTTCGGAAAGCGGATCCACGAACGGTTCGAGAGAATTCAGGCGATGTTCTCGGAAATTTCGGCGCGGGCGCAGGAGAATTTTTCCGGAGCCCGGGTGATCCGGGCCTACGTGCAAGAAGAACCGGAAATCGCTGGGTTTGAAACTTCAAACCGCGAATACATCGCGCGCAGTTTGAAACTGGTTCGCTTAATGGGTATGTTATGGCCGACGCTAGAGACCATGCTGGGTTTCGCCATCGTGCTGGTGCTGTGGCTGGGCGGAAAAGAGGTATTGCAAGGCCGCATTAATGTAGGAGATTTTGTGGCCTTCAATACCTACATGGTGCAGTTGACCTGGCCAATTATCGCGCTGGGCTGGGTGATCAACATTTTCCAACGCGGGACCGCGTCGATGGCGCGAATCAACGAGATTCTAGTTGAGAAACCAGAGATTGCTGACGGGCCGGAAGTGAAAATTGCTGGCATCGGCCCCGGCGTTAAAGAGTTTGAGGGAGAGATTGAGTTCCGCAACTTGAACTTTGCATATAACGGTAAACCAGTGCTGCATGATGTGAATTTGCGGATCCCGGCGGGAAGCAGTCTGGCAATTGTGGGCCCGACAGGATCGGGCAAAACCACGCTGGTGAGTCTGATTCCTCGGATTTACGACGCAGCGGCGGGAAGTGTGCTGATCGACGGCAAGCCGGTGCGCGAGTATTCCCTCGAGTTTCTGCGCGCAAATATCGGCTTTATCCCGCAGGAGACGTTTCTATTCAGCGAGAGTGTGCGGGGAAACATTGCGTTTGGAAAGGCGGACGCTACGGATAGCGAGGTGAGATCAGCTGCGGAGGCGGCAAGCATTGCGGAGGATATCGAAGGATTTCCCGAGAAATATCGGACGCTGGTCGGAGAACGCGGGATTACGCTCTCCGGCGGGCAGAAGCAGCGGACGGCGATAGCGCGCGCCATCATTCGAAACCCACGCATTCTAGTGCTGGACGATGCGCTCTCCAGCGTCGATACGCATACTGAAGACAAGATATTGAATCACCTACGCGAGGTCATGCAGGGCCGGACCACGATCTTCATTTCGCACCGGGTTTCGACCGTTCGCAATGCGGATTTAATTGCGGTGCTGCACACCGGCCGCGTGGTGGAGTTGGGCACGCATGGGGAATTGATCGAAAGAAACGGTTATTACACGGATCTTTATAACAAGCAGCTGCTGGAAGAAGAACTGGCAGAAGTGTAAGAGCGCGACCACTCACCACACAGGACACTGAGGATCACACAGGTTTATTGAATAGCTTCTTGCCAGAGAGGGGTGTCCATGAAACGGAAGATTATCCCCGAACTGCTTGACTCCGACGCTGGTACGCCGTCCGAAATCGCGACTTCCCTTTCTGATTTGAACCGTATCAATCGCTGGTTTGGCGGAATTGCAACCACACAGTTCCTGGTTGAACGGGTTACACGAGAACTGGGAGCGAGGTCACTTTCTCTGCTTGAAGTGGCCGCAGGGGCTGGCGCGGTTCCTGCTGCCGTTGCGGCGGGGCTGGCACACTCGGACATTCATATTGAAGTCACCCTACTGGATCGAGCAGCTTCTCACCTGAAGAATGGGAGTCGACGGGCGGTCGCAGGAGATGCTCTCGCACTTCCTTTCTCCGATAACAGCTTCGATCTGGTGAGCTGCAGTCTATTCGTTCATCACCTTTCGCCGGACGAGGTAGTGCGATTCGTCAACGAAAGCCTGCGGGTGTGCCGCGCCGCTGTGGTCATTAACGATCTAGTGCGTCATCCGGCGCATTTGGGGCTGGTGTATGCGGGGATGCCACTGTACGGCAGCCGGCTTACCCGGCATGACGCGCCGGCCTCGGTGCGACAGGCCTACACAGTGAATGAGATGAAGGACATGCTGCAAGAATCGAAAGCGGCCCGGGTAGAGATAACGCGGCACTTCTTGTTTCGCATGGGCGTGATCGCATGGAAGAGCGCGGCGGTGAACAATTGATGGCGCCGTACGACTTGATTGTAATCGGCGGCGGTCCAGCAGGATCTTCGGCTGCGATTTGTGCTGCGCGCGGCGGGGTGCGGGTTCTGCTGCTTGAACGCGGACGGTTTCCACGGCAGAAAGTATGTGGTGAATTCGTTTCGGCAGAGTCGTTGGAGCTGCTGAACAATCTCTTTGACGCGAAGCATCGCGCCCGTTTGAGTGATGCGATTCGGATTGAGCGAACGCGAATGTTCCTCGACGGCCGAATACTGCAAGCGCCGGTTCAGCCCGCGGCGGTCAGCATCGCACGGCTTGAGCTTGATGATGTGCTTTGGAGTTCCGCGGAAGCTGCAGGCGTCGAAACTCGCCAGCAAAAAACGGTTCTGCGAGTTCGGGGCTCGGGGCCGTTCGTGGTGAGCACTTCGGCTGGAGATTTCGAAACGCGGGCTGTAGTGAACGCTTCCGGCAGGTGGTCAAACCTGAATACTGCGCCGCCGGCAGATGGTCAGCCCAGGTGGGTCGGCGTCAAAGGGCACTTTGAAGAGGCCTCGCCACCGGCTTCGGTGGACTTGTACTTCTTTGATGGCGGATATTGTGGCGTGCAGCCGGTAGATCTCAAGGAGGACCCAGAGCGTGGACGAGTCAATGCCTGTGCCATGGTGCGTGCAGATGTGGCCAGCACGCTGGCGGGAGTGTTGCAGTGTCATCCCGCGCTTCGCGAGAGGAGCCGGCAATGGAGGCCGTTGGGCGATCCGGTGAGCACTTCGCCGCTGGTGTTCCGTGAGCCACAGCCAGAGCGCGATGGCGTTCTGATGGTGGGCGATGCTGCCTGCTTTGTGGATCCATTCGTCGGTGACGGCATTTCGCTGGCGTTGCGCAGCGGCGCTCTGGCGGCGGAATGCCTGCTGCCGTTTTTTCGGGGAGAGACAGAATTGGCCGAGGCGTCACGACGATATCGCGAAGAATACGTGACCCGGTTCGGGGCTGTGTTTCAGAACTCGTCGAAGATCCGGCGGATGTTGCGGCTCCCGCGGGCGGTGCGGCGTCCGGTAGTGGCTTTACTTACCAGAGTGCCGGCGGTCACAAAGTATTTGGTGAGGAAGACGCGGTAACTAGCGGACCACGAGGACTTCGCGAATGTTGTCACGGGTGAGGAAGAATTTGATGGAACTGAAATCGCGAAACAGATTCTCGATGTGGCGGTTGTTAAAAACGCGCTGCAACCGGAAAGCGCCTCGGGCTGACTGTGCACCCGGACCTTTGCGCAGGTCGCCACGCGCTTCAACATGCTGCATTTCGAGCGTGTCGTTACCGGTAATGTGGTAGCGATAGCACGGGGCGTCCGGTCCGGCTTCCTGGGTATGGAAAAATGCCAGCATCATGCCACCCGGACGAATCATCGACCACAAGCGGGCCACCAGAGGCTTTACCAGTTCCTCATCCAAATAATCAGCCAGGTTCCAACACAGAATGACGTCGAAATGGGCATTGCCGAAGACCAGGTTTTCCGCCAGGAAACGTTTGTGATCCAGGGTGGTTTGACCCTGCGCGTCGCGCATCACCAAGTCCGGGTCGGTGGAAGCTTCCAATATGTCTTCGCTGTAAATCTTGTGGCCGCGCTCGGTCAAATAACGAATGTTAGAGGCCGAGGTGGAACCGATATCCAAAATGCAAAGCGGCTCTTCCGACTGAAAAAGGCGGGTCAACTCGACCAGACCACTGGAGCGGCGGGTGAGCCGCTGGGTAGACAGATGCGGCCGCATACTCTGGCCGTGCTCCTGGCCGGGCTCGGATGGACCTCGAAAAAGCTTCATGAAGCTATTGGTGACGGATGCCATTGCGACTTCTTTCTGGCTTCCGGTTCAGAGTGCTTTCCTTGACTAACTATATCGCGGGGCACAAAGCCGAACCGGGCAAAAACTTTCAATTCTTGGTTACCGAGGTGTTTGGTGACATGGAACTGCTCCCACTGCCCACCATTGCTGCTGGTCCGCCGGAACTCTGAGCGGCGGCTGTACTCTTGGACTCCGGTTGAGATTCAGATTTCCCTGGCGAGGCCGAAACCGGCTTAGCGGCCTCCTGAATATCGACTTTCCCCTTAAAATAAGCGCCCTCTTCTATGGCGATGCGCTGGGTGAAAATGTCGCCGACCACAACCGCGGACTTCCGCAGCTCGGCTCGCTGGCTGGCTCGAATGTTGCCGTCTAGCTTGCCTTGAACGGTTACACCTTTGGCGTGGACACTGCCTTTGACCTGGCCGTTGGGGCCAATCACCAGACTGTTGCTGCGCAACTCGATCGTGCCTTCGACTACACCATCGACAAATAGATCCTCGCTACCGGAAAGTTCTCCCTTGATGATGACCGACTTGCCTATATGAGCAAACTCGTTGGTCTTTGGCGTGTCCATAGCCCAACCTCCTTCACGTCTTTAGCACCACATGCAACCGGGACTAACGGATTCTAAACCATTTGGCGACTTTGCGGTGCACGAAGGGGCAAACGGGTTCCCAAACAGCTTAAAATAGGCAGAAGTGGGACTCGTACCTCGCCGGCATGGTAGTAATGCAACGGCAAGGACGATAGCCTCGTCTAACCGTAGGGAGCGATTTATGAGGTTATTTAGCCAGAGAACGGGATTGCTCGGATTCGCCATGGTATTGGTGAGTGTCGCTGCGGCCCGTCTCCCCGCGCAGACGATGAATGCGGCCCCGGTTGAATTGGTGCGGGAAACGGTCCAGAACGAAATCAACTCCAGCAATCCCATCAAGTTCATGTTCCGGGAGCGTGAGCAGACCGAGCATGGCACGCAAACCAAAGTGATCGTACAGACCAAGGAAGTTGCGGCGGGCATGTTGGTGGCTATCAACGACAAACCGCTCACGGTAGAAGAACGACAGAAAGAACAAGGGCGTTTGGACGGACTGGTCAACAACCCAGAGGAACTGAAGAAAAAAGAGAAGGCCGACAAGGAAGACACGGAGCATACCAACCGAATCATGAGGGCGTTACCGGACGCGTTCCTCTATGAGCCGGATGGCGTCCAGATGGGAACGAAGGATTTGGGAAATCCGGGTGATGAGTTGGTGCGCCTGAAGTTTCGCCCTAACCCGGACTACAGCGCTCCATCCCACGTTGAGCAGGTACTGACGGGAATGGTGGGCTATATGCTGATCGACAAGAGCCAGCGGCGCATTGCGAAGATCGATGGCACGCTGGAAAAAGAAGTTGGGTTCGGTTGGGGCATTCTTGGCCGCCTCGATAGGGGCGGGCGCTTCGTAGTGCAACAAGGCACCATGGAAACGGGAGAATGGCAGCTCACCCGAATGCAGCTAGATTTGACCGGCAAAATATTGTTCTTCAAGAAGCTGGTCATCAAATCCACGCAGACATTTAGCGACTTCCACCAGGCCCCACCAAATCTTACTTTCGCGCAGGGCGTGGAACTGCTGAAGAGGCAGGCACAGGAACTGGCGGAGAACCGGCCGGAGACGGCAGGCGCAGAGCGAAGCCAGAGATAGCGTGGCAGCAGAGTGCTTTATGGCCCGAAGACGTAGGCCGCACCCGGGCCGGGGCCGTTCTGAGTATAGAAGGGAGCATTCGGCGCCCCGACCACTCCTGTACTTCCGCTAACACTTACTGAAGCTCCGAAGTAGTCGCCGCCTCGTGAATTGTTGGCTTTCACAATCAAGTTAGATTTCGATGTCGTAATCCAACCATTGGGTGGTTTCAGGAACACGTAAACGGCACCTTTGCCGTTGTTTTGGCCGTTTGCACCTGCAACAATCATGCTTCCGTTACCGGCGACCACTACCGATGAGCCCAATTTACTGGTGGTAGGTTCAAGTTCGGCAGTTTCAGTCATGTTCTCCCACCCAGAGGCAGGTTCGACAAAAACATAAACGGCCCCGTGCTGCTGATTAGCAAAAATGGCACCGGTGGCGACAGTGTCGCCATCAATGGACACCGAGCGACCGAAGTTATCACCGGCCATTCCATCCGAGGCCGTTAGTTCAGCGGTCTCAGTCATGTTGGTCCACCCTTGTGCGGGTTCTACAAATAGATAAGCCACTCCCGGCCCGGGTCCATTCGAGTACGGAGCCTCCGGCGCGCCGACAGCGATGGTACTGCCATTGATTGCCGCTGAGAACCCGAATTCGTCATCGTTCATCCCGTCCGAGGCCATCAGCTTCGCGGTCTGAGTCATGTTAATCCATCCGGTCTTGGGCTTCACAAACACGTACGCAGCGCCGGGCCCTAGATTATCGCCGCCTGTCGGCGCTCCTCCTACGACAGCGTTGCCACTAATTACCACAGCTTCACCGAGGTCACCTATAGACTCTCCATCCGACGGAATGAGTTTGGCCGTCTGGGTCGTATCAACCCATCCTGTAGGAGGTTTCACGAACACATATACAGCTCCCGAATGATTGCCGTTAACTGTAGCCCCCGGTGCCCCGACGACCACAGTATCCCCGCTTATTGCAACGGACTCGCCAAACAAATCACTAAACTGCCCGTCGGAAGCGGTCAGCATTGCAGTTTGGGTCGCGTTTGTCCAGCCGCCTAGACCTTTAACGAACACGTAAGCCGCTCCCATACTCTCATTATGGTCAGCAGCACCTATAACTATCGTATTGCCACTCATGGCCACGGTAGAGCCAAAACCATCACCATCGGCGCCGCCCAAGGCCATCAATTCCGCGAGCTGCTGAACCTTGCCGCCACTAGCCCAAACAAAGTTCGCGAGCGTCAAACTGACAATCAGCGCAGAGAGTGCGTGACCAAGAAAAAGTTGTGACCTCTTTCGTTCCATGTGTCACCTCTCGAGGGCTCTGTCGGGGACTTAGTTCAGACGGAGCTGATCATACGCTCGTTGCATAGTTCGCCGACAGTGTGAAACAGTTTGCATACGAACCCCAAGGTCCGGCAACTCAGTCTCCAGTTCTCGGAGCTACTTGGCTTTAATGGTTTCTTTGCGGACGGTTAACTTCTCAATCCGGTCTTCAAGCACGCGGTATCCAGTACCGGGTTGATCAGATATCGCGATCATGCCTTGAGCGCTGACTTCGACTTCGGGCTCGATAATGTCTTCTTTCCAGTAGCGCTTGCTGGCAGAGACATCTCCCGGCAGCCGAAAGTTTTCCAGCGTAGAAAGAGCGATGTTGTGAGCGCGTCCCACGCCGGATTCGAGCATTCCTCCACACCACACTGGAATTTTGTGAGCGGCACACACATCATGGACTTTGCGCGCTTCGCTGAATCCTCCCACGCGGCCAACCTTGATGTTGACGATACGGCAAGCGCCAATCTCCACGGCCTGAGCGGCATCGCGGGCGTTGTGGATGGACTCGTCCAGGCAGATGGCGGTGCGTAACTGGGGCTGCAGGCGGGAATGGTTGTAAATGTCATCGTCCCAGAGCGGCTGTTCGATCATCAGCAGATTGAACTGGTCAAACTTGCGCAGGTGCTCGACCTGGTCGAGAGTGTAGGCGGAGTTGGCATCGCAACTCAGAGTGATGTCAGCCCAGCGCGAGCGAATGCGTTCCAGAACATTGAGGTCCCAACCAGGTTTCACCTTCACCTTAATACGGCGATAGCCGGAGGCAAGTTCGCGCTCAATCTTGTCCAGCAATTGTTCGATGGAATCCTGAATGCCGATGGAAACTCCGCAAGGAATTTCTCGCAATTTGCCACCCAGCAATTTCCAGAGAGGCTGCTGCTGTTGTCGGGCAGCAACATCCCAGAGTGCGTTTTCGACCGCAGCCTTGGCCATGCGGTGACCGCGGACTCTGGCCATAAGGTGGGCACTCTCTCCTGGGTGTTCGATAACTCGGCCTAGAACAGCCGGGGCGAGCCAGTGTTGGATGGTGAGCCATGCGGAATCGATCCATTCGGAACTGTAGAAGGGCGCGCCGTCTGCGACACACTCGGCCCAGCCGGTAATGCCATCGCATTGGGCACTGACCAGCAGAATGCGGCGATCGTAGATCCGGCCAAAGCTGGTCTCAAAGAAATCGACAAGCGGCATTTTGATTTCACGAAGGGTGAGAGCTTCGATTTTCATAGTTAGTAACGAGTCAAACGCAATCAACCACAGAGGACACAGAGTGCACAGAGAAAACCTTAGACCAAAGGCGGGTCCGACGCTCCCAACAGGAACTCACCGTTTCCTTGCGAATCGCGCCGATAGCCTAGCACGGTTAGGCCGTTGGCAAAAGCTATTTGAAACGCTTCCCGATTTCTCTCTTGAATCTGCTGCGCCTGATCCCGCGTCGTTGCTTCAGCCTTCCATTCGTAAATCTGCGCGGGAACTAAGATCGTCTGCATAATGTTGAATTCCGGATTTTTCCCGATTGTCAGCAAATGCTCTACACGTTTCGACTTCACCCACCACTCGGCTACCAGGCGATCGGTGGGCAAGCCACCCTGCAGTGGCGATGAGGTAATTCCGTATTGGTTCACGTTGTAGCGGCGCGCAAGCGCCCCCAACCTTTCGAGATTAAAGTAGGCATTCTTGATTTCCAGGGGATCGAAAGTCCACTCCATCAAGTCAAAGCCCCGACTGAGGGCATCGTCACGTTGAGCTAGTTTCAAGCGGCGGCCGAGTCCGGTGTCGCGATACGGCTGGCGCACGGCCAGCATGTGAGAGTACAGGTACGCACGTTGATCACGCACACCGGGGACCGCGAACGCAAAACCTACCAGCGCGTCATGGTCGAAGGCACCGATGACCTGGCCGCCAATCTTATCGGCGACCACGAACATGCGCAAGGGGACCAACTCAATGTCAGTGAATCCCCAAACCTCTTTTTGTAAAGCAACGCAGGCACGCATTTCGTCGAGGCCATGGCATTTACGAATCAAAGGCGAGCCGGGGTTCACTGGCTGCGCGACTCCTGCCGTTTTGCCTGTTGCCATAAGGCTTCCAGTTCTTGCATGGGGACTTGCTGTGGAGTACGCCCTGAGGCGCGGAGTTGCGTTTCCATCCATTGAAAGCGCCGACGAAACTTTCGGTTGGTCTTTCGCAGCGCCGATTCCGAATCGAGCGAGAGATAGCGCGCGATATTCACCAGAACGAAGAAGAGGTCTCCAAGTTCACCTTCGAGGCGCAGCCGGAGATCGTCGGGAATTCGGGGCTGACCGGATCCGGCGATGCCTCTACCCTGTGGTTGCGGGCCGGGTGCGGGAAATCCCTTGAGGTGTTGCTGAAGTTCTACGGTCTCCTCGCGAAGCTTGTCGAACAGCCCTTCGACATCGGGCCAGTCGAAACCAACGTTGGCGGCCCGCGAACTGAGTTTGTGAGCTTCAAGCAATGCCGGCATGGCAGAAGATACGCCGGCTAGAATCGAGTCGGTAGGTTTTTCAGCTTTGCCTGCATCCCGCTTTTTCTTTTCTTCGGTTTTCAGCGCTTCCCAATTGCGCAGAACTTCGGCGGGAGTGTCGGCTTTGACGTCGCCGAAGACGTGAGGATGTCGGCCGATTAACTTATCCGCCAGACGGTCTAAGACGTCATCAATAGAAAAGGTTTTCTCCTCACTGGCCATTTGAGAGTAGAACAAGACCTGCAACAGGAGGTCACCGAGTTCAGCGGCGAGCTCCGGCCAATCTCGGTTGTCGATGGCTTCGAGAACCTCGTAGGTCTCTTCCACGGTGTAGGGCTTGATGGAATCGAAGGTCTGTTCACGGTCCCATGGGCAGCCGCCTGGAGCGCGCAACCGGGCCATGATGGACACGACACGCTCGAAGCGATCTCCTGTGGGGGACATGGACAAATCACTGTAAATGAGAAGAATGGGTGCGGGCAATGCTGGCACGCGGAAGACCGCTACCACGGAGATCACAGGGGGCACAGAGGAATGCTCGTTCCTGCGAACAACTAACGTCATCTTTCCTCAGGCAGCTAGATGCGCGACACTGGGTTAATTCAGATGATTACACCCCCCTATCCCCGGCCTTCGCTCAACGATGAGCGCTTTGATATCGCCGTTATCGGCGGCGGGATCAACGGCGTCGCCATTGCACGGGAATGCGCTCGCGCCGGACGGCGGACGCTGCTGGTGGAACAGAATGATTTTGCATCGGGCACGACCAGCCGCTCGACGCGAATCATTCATGGCGGTCTGCGCTATCTCGAACACGGTGATCTGGCACAGGTCAGGGAGTCGCTTCGAGAACGGAAACAGTTGTTGCACCAATATCCATATTTGGTACATCGTCTGGAATTTCTTTTGGCGCTGCCGGAGAACAGCCCACGCAGTGCACTGGCGGTGCGGGCGGGATTGTGGCTCTACCGGCAGATGGGCGGCCAAGGCGCAACCAACGGCCGCAGCGAGCAACATCAGTTGGAACAGATGCTCGATAGCGGTCGGCATTTTTCCGTCTTCAGTTTTGACGACGCGCAATGTGAATTCCCCGAGCGCCTGGTGGCGGAGTGGTTAGTGGAAGCAGGCCGGGCGGGCTGTGTGGTACGAAACCATACTCGGGTAGACACGGTCGAGGTTACAGCAGGAAAGGTCACGAGTCTGAGGCTGCGCGATCAACTGAGCGGAATTGAAGAGTCGGTAGCAGCCAACTGGATTATTAATGCTACCGGACCGTGGGCTGATCACATCTGCCGGCAATCTGACATTCGGACAGCACATCCCATGGTTGGGGGAGTTCGCGGATCTCACATTGTGCTGCCAAAATTTACCGGTGCGCCGCTCGCGGCAGTTTACAGCGAGGCAGTCGACGGACGGCCGTTCTTTGTCATCCCCTGGAACGAGCAGCTTCTGGTGGGGACGACGGAAGTGGGAGATACAGGCGATCCGGGAAAGGTCAAGGCATCGGCTGAGGAGATCGCATACCTGCTGCGTTCAGTGCAGGAGCTATATCCGAGGGCGCGAGTGACAGCGGGCGATGTGCGCTACACATTTGCCGGCGTGCGTCCACTTCCCTACTCGCCGGGAACGACACTCTCGGGGTTGAGCCGGCGGCATTATCTGCACGATCATTCGACGGAGGGAGCTGCGGGGATGGTTTCGGTGATTGGCGGGAAGCTGACCACGGCGGCGAGCCTGGCACGAGAGTGCGTAGCCAGCATCTGCGGGGCGAAGATCGGCTCATCAGCATCTTCGCCCCAGCAAATTGCACTGGTAGATGGAGATCGAGCAGATGGACTAGTCGAGCGGAGAATCGCTGAAGTTGCGGAGGCAGGTGGCATTCCCCGCGAGGCAGCCCGTGGCTTGACGGAATGGTATGGAGAACAATCTATAGCGATTGCGAGTGTGGCCCGGGGCCGTCCGGAGTTACGGGAGAGTTTGTGTCCGCATACTAGTCACATCGTTGCCGAGGCGGTTCATGCCATTACGAACGAATGTGCCGTCACCCTGGGAGATGTGCTGTTACGGCGGGTGCCGGTGGCGCTAGGCGCCTGCTGGTCACCGGAGTGCAGCCGGGTAGCAAGCCAGAGAGTGGGCGCTGCCATGGGATGGGATGAGCGCCAGAGGGCGCTGGCGCGGGAAGCGTTCGAAGAGGAGCAGGAAGCTTTCTTGCGGAAACCTGCGGCGGAGACAGGCTCAGCTAGCGGCCGCTGACGGCTGAGGCTCCGCCCGGAAAAGTTTGGACCAGCAGATGGGGATCGTCGGAGATGATTCCGTCAACCTCCCAACCCGCCAGGCGTTGCATCGCCTTCTTGTCATTTACAGTCCAGGTGAGCATCGTTCTGGCGGCGGAATGAACGGCTTGTACGAGTTGGGAAGTGATCAGCGTGTGCTTGGGGATTACATACTCCACGGGTAATTCCCGCCAACGATCCAGGTTCTTCCTCTGATCACAAATGAGGCCGAGACAGATGCCGGCGCTGCGCGCTCTCAGATCAAGCAAGACTTCAGGCAGGAAAGAAGAAACTACATAGCCCCGTTCCGGGGGGTGCTCGCGCAGGGCGACGAGGACATCTGACTCCAGGCCGGGAACTTTGAGTTCAATGTCGAGGAAGGCAGAAGCGGCATAGCGGGACAAAACATCACCGAGGCAAGGCAGCGACTCCAGTTGACCGCAGGAGGCTGCGGCGATACTGATTCCCTCCGTCTTATCGTCGTGACAAATGACGGCGCGTCCACAGGCGGTACGGCGCACGTCAAATTCAAAACCATCACAACCGAACTGCAGTGCCAAGTCGAAAGCAGCGAGCGTGTTCTCTGCCGGCGCGTCAGAGACACGTATACCGCGATGACCGAGGAGGAGGGGATGACCGGACATCGCGGCTGATTGTAAATCCAGAGTGCCGGTATCAAACCGCCAAGAAATCCACAGCCGTTGGAAAACTTTCCGTTATCTACGAACGTGATAGTTAGTCGAGGTCGAAATCGCGAATGGGTTTGCCGGTATCGGGCGACTCTTTCGCCTTCTTGACTGCCTCTTGAAACTTCTTTTCCAACAGGTCGGAGGCATGCTTTTGGTTTTCGACGGATTGGCGAAAGATGGAGTCGCGGCGGCTGTCTTGCTCTTTCATGGCTCGGGCGGCATCTTCGATGTCATTGAACATCTTGGGCTTGACCGCAGCAGTGTGCGCAATTACGGCCTGGGAGTCAGAATCGACTTTCAATACCGCGCTGCAGCATGGGCAGGTTACTTCGAAGGCTACTGGGGAACGCCGTGCCATAGCAAGAATGATACCCCAAAATAGGGGTTCAGCGAGGCTCCAGCTTGATGGGGAAGATGTGGAACAGATTGAGCATTTCGAACCCTAACAAGATAATAGAGAATAAAACCACGGTGATGGCAAGAATCTCACCAAAATTGAGGCCGCTACGGCGCGGCTCAAACCGCCGCAGCACCAAGCCCAGAATGTTTAGAGTGGCAAAGCCAAACACCAGCACCCACAGGACGTTGTAAACGCTGGCCTTTTTCTCCTCATAAAACCCGGAAAGTTCTGAGAACTGGAATAGAAGTAGTAGGGCGAGCGCGTGATGCGTCGAAACGAGCCGCGAACTGTTTCTAAGGAGAGTTTTGGTCAGGGATAGGTGCATGAGCCCGGTCAGGAGATACGATATTACCTCTTTTCGGAAGCGAGTGTCAGGGATGAGGCGGACTAAGGTTCGGGTTGCTCGGTGCCGTCGAACCGTCGAGTTCCGTGTGCTTTATAATAGACGATTCCCTACCCCTTTCCGGGCGGTCTGTCTGTCCAGCCACGTGGAAACCACCGGAGAGATTGCGGCCGGAAAGGAATAAGGAACACTTAAGCAATGTCCACGGAAACCATTGTCGTTCGCGGGGCGCGCGTCCACAACCTCAAGAACATTGACGTTGATATTCCCCACAATTCGTTGACGGTGGTCACTGGCGTTTCGGGATCAGGAAAGTCTTCGCTGGCCTTCGATACCATCTATGCCGAAGGCCAGCGGCGCTATGTGGAGTCGCTGTCGGCGTATGCGCGGCAGTTCCTGGAGCGGATCGAGAAGCCGGATGTCGACGTCATTGACGGTATTGCCCCGGCGGTCGCGATACGGCAGAAGAGCAGCACACGCAATCCGCGCTCGACCGTGGGCACGGCAACCGAGATTTATGACTATCTGCGGCTATTGTTTGCCCGGGTGGGACGCACTTATTGCATCCAGTGTGGTCAGGAAGTCAAGAAAGACACGGTTGATGAAGTTGCGGATGTAGTGATGAAGCTAGAGGAAGGAACGCGGTTGCATGTGATCTTTCCGTTGCAGGCGCAGACGATGGTTCCGGGGACTGGAAAGACGCGGGCGAAGAGCAGCAAGCGCAAGGTCGCCGCCGCGGCGGCGATTTCGGATCAGTTGAAAGCGCGTTTGCTTGACTTGCGGACGCGAGGTTTTAATCGGCTCTATCAAAAAGGCAAGATATTCGAGTTCTCGACGCCTGAGTCGTTACTTGACGTCGATTTCACGGAACCGGTTTTCTTGCTGGTGGACCGGCTGGTGGTTTCGCCAGAAGCGCGGGCGCGTATTGTGGATGCGGTTGAAATCGGCTATCGCGAATCGGGCGAGGTGATTTTCGAGACCGTCCCCCGCGAGGGACAAACGATGGAGCGTCTGCGTTTCTCCCAGCGGTTTGAGTGTAAGGTTTGCAATATCCGTTACGAGGAGCCTGAGCCTCGGCTGTTTTCGTTCAACAACCCGTATGGCGCATGTCCACGCTGCCAGGGCTTTGGAAACACGATTGATTTCGACCTCGATCTGGTAATTCCGGACAAATCGAAAACTTTGAACGAAGGCGCGATCGATCCCTGGACCAAGCCGAAGTATCGCACTCTGGGCACCGATCTAAAGCGTTTTGCGCGGCAGAAGGACATTCCACAGGATGTTCCCTGGGCCGAGTTGGACGCTGAGCAGCAACGTCTGATAGTCGAAGGTGAAGGAAAGTTTCTGGGAGTGCGTGGGTTTTTCAATCACCTGGAACGCAAGAAATACAAACTGCATGTGCGCGTGTTTCTGAGCCGCTATCGCGGGTATTCGCTGTGCTCAACCTGTAAGGGTGCTCGGCTGCGGATGGAAGCACAGCAGGTCAAGATCAACGATAAGAACATCTGCGACGTTTGCTGCATGACGGTAGAAGAGGCCTTACAGTTCTTTACCCGGGTTCAATTGACGGAGCAGGAAGCAGGGATCGCGGACCGGCTGTTGCAGGAAATCCGGGAACGGTTGGGATTCCTGAACGAGGTTGGGCTGGAGTATTTGACGCTGGATCGGCTGTCTTCTACCTTGTCTGGCGGAGAAGCGCAGCGCATTCAACTGGCGACTTCGCTGGGATCGCGGCTGGTGGGTACTCTATATGTGCTGGATGAGCCTTCGATTGGGCTGCATAGCCGCGATACACAGCGACTGATCAAAATCCTGCACGGATTGCGCGATCTGGGGAACACGATTCTAGTGGTAGAGCACGATCCTGACGTGATGCGAGCATCGGACAACATACTCGATCTCGGGCCGGGGGCAGGAGAAAACGGTGGCAAAGTGATTGCTACTGGAAGCTACGAGCAGCTTAAGAGTTCGCCTGCATCGCTCACGGGCCGGTATCTCGCGAACGACCTGCGCATCCAGATACCGGGCGCACGCCGCAAGCCGGGGAGTCAACAGATCAAGATATTCGGGGCGCGGGCGCACAATCTTAAGAACATTGATCTGGTGGTGCCGTTGAGGATGCTGGTCGCAATTACCGGAGTTTCAGGCTCGGGCAAATCCACGCTGCTGCATGATGTGTTGACCCGCGCGTTAGCTCAGGCCAAGCAGATGCCCGACGGCGCTGGCCCGGTGACCACGGCATGGAATCGGGTGGAAGGCGCCGAGTACATCGATGAAGTTGTTTTGGTTGATCAGTCGCCTATTGGCCGCACGCCACGATCGAACCCGGTGACTTATATCAAGACGTTTGACGGCATCCGCGACTTGTTTGCGGCGCTGCCCGAATCACATAAGCGAGGATTTAGTTCGGGACATTTCTCCTTCAACATTCCGGGTGGGCGTTGCGAAACCTGCCAGGGCGACGGGACCGTGACCGTCGAAATGCAGTTCCTCGCAGATGTGGAGCTGATTTGCGAAGAGTGCAAAGGGATGCGCTACAAACCGCAAGTGTTGGAGGTTCGGTATCGCGGCAAGAACATCCACGATGTATTGAACTTAACCGTGCAGGACGCGTTACACTTTTTCGCCGGCGCCCCCAAGATCGTGCAGAAACTACGGGTGCTGGAAGAAGTGGGGCTGGGATACCTGCGTCTGGGGCAGTCGGCAACGACATTGTCGGGCGGCGAAGCGCAGCGCATGAAGTTGGCAGCGCACTTGCAGACCACGGCGCGGGCGGACCTGAAGCGGCGCATGCTATACATCTTTGACGAGCCCACTACTGGCCTACATTTCGATGACATCAGTAAACTACTGGCGGCATTTCGCCGTCTAATCGAGGCAGGGGGATCGATTCTGGTCATCGAACACAATTTGGAGGTCATTAAGACGGCGGACTGGGTAATCGATCTGGGGCCAGAGGGCGGCGAGCGCGGCGGATACCTGGTGGGCGCGGGAACGCCGGAAACTATCGCCCGACTGCCGAAATCACACACGGGACATTTCCTGGCCGGAGTTTTGAACGGAAACGGATCGTCTGGGGATGCACACAAATAGGCGAATGCGAGTCGCACTGCTACTAGCGGTGCTCGGTGGCTGCACTATGAGCGTTACGGGGCAGACCGTACGCCATCACAAGATTGCGGAGACTGATCCGGCGTTCCCTCCTGAACTGACCCAGGCTGAGAGTGACATCGAAAAGAAGGATTATGCGGGTGCTGAACCCCTGCTGCAGAAAGTTGTCGCGGCAGATTCAAAGAACTATCAGGCATGGTTCGATCTGGGGTTCGTTTACAACGGGCTCGGGAACTCAAGCGAGTCGATTGCCGCATATCGCAAGTCGGTGGCGGCCAAGCCGGACGTTTTCGAATCGAATTTGAATCTTGGCATCAGCCTGGCCAAGGCCGGGCAGGCCGATGCCGAACAATATTTGCGTGCGGCAACCACCCTCAAACCTACGGCTAACGTGGACGAAGGACACGCGCGGGCGTGGCTTTCTTTGGCGGCGCTGCTGGAGACCAACAAACCGGACCAGGCGATTGAAGCGTATCAGCGAGCTGCCGCGCTCACGCCGAAGGACCCGGAGCCGCATCTGGCCGCAGGGGCGTTGCTGGAAAAGGCGAACCGCTTCGCCGATGCAGAAGAAGAATACAAGCAAGCGTTGGCGATTGACCCGGGTTCGAGTGAAGCGTTGATCGGCCTGGCGAACATCTACACGCGCGGTAATCGCTTTCTAGATGCAGAGCAAATACTGGGAAAGATCGTCGCACTTCATCCAGAGAATGTTCAGGCGCGACTCGAGCTGAGCCGAGTGCTTGTCCGGCTGGGGAAGAACGACGAAGCGATGGCGAGCGTGCAGGCGACGATCAAACTGGATCCCGGCGATCCGAAGATTCAACGCGAGCTGGCTGACCTATACATGAGCGCGAAGAAATACGATCAAGCAGAGGCCGCGTATCGTTCCCTGCTCAATGGAAAAGATCCCGATCTGGCGGATTTGCACCATCTGATTGGAGTGGCGCTACTCAAACAGCGAAAGTTTCCGGAGGCCGAACAGGAGTTTCTGGTTGCGGTGAAGCTGAAGCCGGATATGGGCGAGGCCTATGGCGACTTGGCCGCGGCCGCGGTTGCAAACAAGGATTACCAACTGGCGATCAGGGCGGCCGACGCGCGGGCCAAGTTCTTACCCGAAATTCCCATTGGCTATTTTCTGCGGGCGAGTGCCTATGACCACTTGCGCGCATACAAACCGGCGGCGGAGAATTATCACAAGTTTCTGGAAGTGGCGAACGGGCAGTTTCCGGACCAGGAATGGCAGGCCCGTCACCGCTTGATCGCCATCGAGCCTAAGAAGTGATGCTATGCGTCCCTCCCTGACAATTGCCGTCATTCTGCTGGCTACGGTGCTTAACTGCGTGGCTGAGAAGGAAACCATGCAACAACTTGCGGCGCGGGCAGAGGCTGCGCGGCCGGAAGATCGCCCAGGGTTATACATCGAGATTGCTGAACGCCAACTGAAAGCCGTGGCCGAACTTTTTGGCGAGGGTAAGGATGATGAGGCCTTAGCTGCGGTTAAAGATGTGGTGGCGTATTCGGAAAAAGCACACGATACCGCAATCGATTCTCACAGTCGACTTAAGGCCACGGAGATTGCTTTCCGAAAAATGGCGGCCAAGCTGCGCGATATCAAGCGCACCTTGAGCTTCGAGGATCAAGCGCCGGTTCAGGCTGCAGCGGACCGCCTGGAGATCTTGCGCACCGACTTGTTATCCAAAATGTTTGGTAAGGGAAAATGAGAAGTGTCCGGGTCACGGTCGCATTAGTGACGCTGTTCTGCTGGGTAGCAACGACGGGGGCACAACTCCGCCGACGAGAGCCGCTTACGCCTGAGGAAATCGACCAACTGCGCGATGCCGCCATGGATCCAGGCGAGCGTCTGAAGCTGTTCACGCGCTTTGCGCGCGAACGTCTGGTGTCAGTGGAGCAGATCCGTAACGACCCTAAAGCGGCAGACCGGGGCCATCAGACCCATGATCGCTTACAGGAGTTTGTTGACATCTATGACGAACTGAACGAGAACATTGACAACTTTATCGATCGAAAAGAAGACGTGCGAAAGCCGCTGAAGTCCGTAATTGAGGCGGACAACGTGTTTCAAACAAAACTGCTGGCGTTGAAGAATGTTAGGGATGCCGGGTCGAAGGAAGTTGAACAATATCGGTTCCTTCTGGATAACGCATTGGATGCAGTCGGAACTGGCGTGCAGGACCATAAACAGTTGCTGGCGGAACAAGACGAGGCGGCGAAGCATCGTGGAAAAGGAAAGTAGCAACGCAAGTCCCCTAGCCTGATAATCTTTCCTGAACGTGAATCCCAAGCTTCTGAGTGTGTTTGAAGAAAGCTACCGTGAGCTGCGGCCGCGGGCGCCAATGCCCGACTTGGCGGTGGAGTTCTACCCTTTTGCCAGCATTAACAATAATATCCGTATGCGCGAGGGCAAGCTGTTCGTGCGTCTTTCGGACATGCTGGAAGGAGCGCCGGAGAATATCCTCCGTGCGATCGCTCATATCCTACTGGCCAAGATGTACCGTAAGCCAATCGAACGAGAGCATGCCACGCGCTATCGGCGATATATTTCGAGCCACGCCATCCAAGATAAGGCAACCCTGCTGCGCCAAATCAGGGGCCGCAAGCGCATTGATAGCGCACGCGGACGCGCCTATGACCTGGAGGCAATTTTCGACGAGCTGAACACGCGCTTCTTTCACGGGTTGTTGGCGCGCCCACGCATGACATGGAGCCGGGTCGACGCACGCAACCGTTTGGGGCACTACGATCCCGCGCACAATGCGATCGTCGTGAGCCGGGTGTTTGATGATTTTCGAGTGCCGCGCTATGCGGTGGAGTACATCGTGTATCACGAGATGCTGCACTTGAAGCATCCGGTTAAGTTGCGCGGGACCCGGCGGTGTGTGCACTCCGGAGAGTTTCAGGCGGAGGAGAGATTGTTTCCACGCTTCGAAGAAGCCAAAGCGATGTTGAAGCGGCTTTAGGCAATGGTCGCCAATACGAACTTTACACGCTGCTGGATCGAGTCGAGAGGAAGCGGAATCAGGTCATAGCCCAAGGCAGAGTAAGTTTGGTTCATCACTTCGTAGGTCGCCTGAGCTTCCTCAAAACTCTGTTTACGCTCGGCATCTGCCGCAAAGATTTCCGGCCAAGGTGGCGCGATGATAACCCGGTGGTGGTAGCGGAATGTCCACGCAGCCCTTTCGACGTGGGAGGGGATCGGCAACCCGCACAAGCGCAAGTAGCCGAGCACATCAGGTATGCCGCGGTCGAACATCACCGGACCGCCGAGCTTCGAGGCAGCACGATACGATCGCATTTCCCAGGCCAACATCAGTTCGGCGAAAGCACGTCGGTCGGACCACGGTAATGCCTCGCCGCTGATGGCCACCTGATCTTGAATGATCGCTCTGCCGGCCTCAGGCATGGTCGAAATCCCCTGTTCCGCCAGGGCGTCGATCAGTGTGCTTTTCCCTGAACCAGGCCCTCCAGTGATTACAAATAGGCGGTCAACATTAACAGCCTCCATTCGACCTCCTCAAGCGCGTTAGCAAGCTGCTGCCATGCTGGGAGAGTATTGTCCATTGGCCGCACGCCGAAATCCAAACTGGACCACAACGAAGACGTGAATGCGTTGACGCTGCTGTCGACGAACAGCTATCCTATACAAAGTGAAATTGAAATTCATTTTCAAGATCGTTGAGGTCCGTCTCTGAATGTTGCAAGCGTTTATTGTCACCTTGCGTGAGGGTGTGGAAGCTGCCCTGATCATAGGGATTACGCTGGCTTATTTGGCCAAGATTGGCCGCCCGGAGCTGAAGAAGCCGGTCTATGCTGCCCTGGTTTCAGCCTTTTTGGGCAGCATTGGGGTAGCTATCCTGCTTTCCCGCATGCAGTGGAACCAGGACATCTTTGAAGGTTGGATCATGCTGGCCGCTGCGTTCTTCGTAGTCACGATGATCGTCTTCATGATGAAAACTGGGCGCAAGCTCAAGGGAGAAATCGAAGGTAAGGTGAGTTTGCTAGCGGGCCGGAACGCGTGGTTTGGGCTCTTTGTGTTCGTGTTCCTGATGGTGTTGCGGGAAGGCGTTGAGACGGTGTTGATTCTGTCAGCAGTCTCGCTTAACTCGACCGAGTTGATGAGTTTTCTGGGTACGCTGCTGGGGGTGGGAGCGGCGGTCTTGTTTGGGGTGATGTTTGTAAAAGGCAGTGTCCGCATCAATCTGCAGAAGTTTTTCCGCATCACCACGGCGATTCTGTTCTTTGTGGCGGCACAACTCATTATCTCTGGACTGCATGAGCTTTCTGAAAACGGCGTGCTTCCCTCCTCCAAACAAGAGATGGGGATTATTGGGCCGATTGTGCGCAACGATCTTTTCTTTTTCGTGACTATTGTCGCGCTGGCGGCGCTGATGGTGTTGTTCGAGATGAAGCGGCGTGAGCCGCTGCCCGTAGCCGATTCTCCGGCGGCACGTCGCAAGGCCAAATGGAGCGCCCGGCGGGAACGCCTGTGGATGGTGTCGGTGTACGCCAGTTCATTCGTGTTCATCATGCTGGTAACCGCTGAGTTTATCTATGCAAAGAGTGTGAGTGCGCTGTCGCCAGCGACTGAAGTCGCATTTGTCAACGGCCAAGTGGCGATTCCGCTGCAACAGCTTTACGATGGCGACCTGCACCGCTTTGAAGCCAAAGAAAACGGAGCGGAGATCCGCTTCTGGCTGTATCAGAAACCAGACGGCAAAATCGCCACGGTGTTGGATGCCTGCGAGATCTGCGGCGCCATGGGCTTCTACAAACGACAGAACGGGGTGGTCTGCAAGAACTGCGCGTCGCCAGTTAATCCGCAATCTATCGGCATGCCCGGCGGTTGCAATCCTATTCCCTTGCAGGCGCAGATTACAGCGGACTCGGTCATCATTCGAGAGGCGGACATCACGGCGCACCGCCGGATGTTTCAACCCTAATCCATGTTCCTCCGCCTGGTCTACGAATCGTTCCGGCGGCAGAAGCGGCGAAAACTGTTGGCCGGAACTGCCATCGCTTTGGGCGTAGGCGTCGCGACTGCCATGATCGCCGTCGCCACCGATATTGGCGACAAAGTCAGCCGTGAACTCCGCACTTTCGGAGCAAACATAGTCGTCACACCGCAGGAAGACTCGCTCGATCTTCAAATTGCAGGGGTTGATTTAAAGCCGCCGAGCGACGGGGCATATCTCAATGAAGCTGATCTGCCCAAGATTCGCGGAATGTTCTGGCACAACAATATTGTGGGATTTGCGCCGGTGCTGCCGGTGGCGGTAAATGTTGGCGGGAAGAATGTCGCACTGCTGGGTACATATTTTTCCAAGCGGCTTACATTCGGCAAAGAAGAATTTCGGACCGGTGTGCGCGCCATCTATCCGTGGTGGAAAATAAGCGGCACGTGGCCGGAGGACGAATCCCAAGACGTGCTGTTAGGGGAGAAGCTGGCTACGAGTCTTGGCCGCAAGACGGGAGACCAGATCGATTTTGCAGGTCGGGAGCATCGGGTGGCCGGAGTACTTTCCACGGGTAGCGCGGAGGACGATGAGATTGTGGCCCCACTGGCTGTGGCGCAAAGCGCTTTGGGACGGCCAGGAGCGGTGCGACGGCTATATGTTAGCGCGGTGACCAAGCCGGAGGATGCTTTCGCACGACGCGATCCGAAGAGTTTACGCGGTCCGGAGTTTGACCGCTGGTACTGTTCACCGTATGTGCAGTCGATCGCCTACCAATTGCTGGAGGTGATTCCACATTCCCACGCCGAGCAGATTCGTCAGGTGGCGCAGAACGAGGGCACGGTGCTGACGAAGATTAAGGGACTGATGCTGCTCATCACGCTGGCAGCTCTGTTGGCTGCGGCGCTGGCAGTCTCGGCCGCAATGGCCACGGCAATGTTTGAGCGCCGAAGTGAGGTCGGGTTGATGAGAGCCTTAGGGGCAGGCAGCATCTCGGTGGCGGCAATCTTCTTCGCCGAGGCGCTTCTACTGGCGATGCTCGGAGGCAGCGTAGGCTTCGCGGGCGGCGCGATTTTGGCGCGTGTGATCGGACGATCGATCTTTGACTCGCAGATTGCAGTTGACCTGGTGCTTTTTCCCATTGTCATTACGATTGCGGTGCTCGTGACCTTCGCGGGCAGCGCTTTAGCTATCAGGCGGGCGGTGAAGTTTGATCCGGTGTACGCGTTACGGGGTGAAGCATGAGTTCAGGCCTCACTCCAGCCTTGGTAACTCGGCGGGCCCAGTCGCCGCACCGCTCAATGTTCCTGCGCATGCTGGTGAGGGCAGCGGTGCTACGCCGGGGCCGGGCCGCAACGGCCTTGCTCGCGATGGTGGTAGGAACGGCAGCGACCACTGCGATGCTGAATCTCTACGTAGATGTCCAGGCTAAACTGCACACCGAGTTTCGCAACTACGGTGCGAATGTGGTGGTAGTGGCGAAGGATAGGCAATCGCTTCCTGGCGATGCTTTGCAGAAGATCGAATCTGTGTTGGACGGAAATGGTATTGCCGTGCCCTTCGCTTACGTGGTGGCGCGCACGGCGGATGGACGGTCGGTGGTGGTTTCCGGGACTGATCTGGATGAGGTGCGCAAGCTGGACCGATGGTGGTCGGTCACCGCCTGGCCGGCTGGCGCGCAAGATGCTTTGGTTGGAGCAAGAGCCGCGACGTTCGTGGCTCCCGAAGGTCAGCCATTCGACCTGAGTTTTCAAGGGCGGACGGTTCGCGTGAATACTGGGGGTATTTTGCGGACAGGTTCCGCGGAAGACAGCCGGGTCTATCTTTCGCTGAGAGAGTTAGAAAGTTGGACTGGAGTGCAACCTTCTATGATCGAGATCGCGGCATCGGGGTCACCAGAAGCGGTCGCGGCAATCGTCTCTAAGTTGGCGCTGGCTTTGCCAGAAGCTGACATCCGCCCAGTTCGCCAGATTATGGAGGGCGAAGCGCGAGTATTGGGGAAAACGCGCAGCACCCTGCTGGTGTGTGCGCTGCTCATTATCATGACGGCGGCGCTGTGCGTGTTTTCAACGCTCATGGGCTGGGTATTTGATCGGCGCCGTGACTTTGCCATCATGAAGGCTCTGGGCGCGTCGGAACGGCTGATTGGCGGGTTCTTTGTCACCGAGGCTGCGGTGTTGGGAGCGGTCGGGGCAGTCGCAGGTTTCGGGATCGGAGTCGCAATCGCTGCATGGATTGGCCGGGTCAACTTTCACGCTCCAGTCATACCCCGCTTCGTCGTACTGCCCGAGGTACTGGCCGGTGGCATTGCGGTTGCGTTGATGGCCGCGGTTGTTCCAATGTTTCTGCTAAGGCGCGTGCAACCTGCTACGATCCTGAGGGGAGAATGAATTGATCAAGTTGAACCAGGTCAGCCGTCTCTACCCTGCGAATGCTGGAGCGGGCGGTGGTACAGTTCGCGCACTTGACGATTTTTCTTTAAACGTCGAACCGGGAGAGTGGATTGCAATTATGGGCCCTTCGGGCTCGGGGAAATCCACCTTGGTGAACCTGATTGGTTGTCTGGACCGTCCCAGCTCTGGCGAAATCTGGCTTGATGGCGAGAATGTTGCCAATCTTTCGACCGCTGACTTGAATCGCGTGCGGGCAGAGAAGATCGGCTTTATCTTTCAGCAGTTTCACCTGATTCCCTATCTGACCGCGGTTGAGAATGTAATGTTGGCGCAATACTTCCACAGCATGACGGATGAACAGGAAGCGATGGATGCGCTGCAGCGCGTAGGTTTAAAGGACCGCGCCCAGCATCTTCCTTCTCAGCTCTCGGGCGGCGAGCAGCAGCGGGTGTGCATTGCGCGGGCCTTGATTAACGACCCCAAGATCGTGCTGGCAGATGAGCCTACAGGAAATCTGGATGCGGTCAATGAAGAGATCGTGCTGCGATTGCTGCGCGAGTTGCACGATCAAGGACGCACCATTGTGATGGTCACGCACGATCCCGTGGTCGCTCGCCTGGCGGACCGGCGGATTGAGTTACATCACGGCAAGATCAGCGCGCAGGTAGTGTTCTCGATGGCCGACGAGGAGCAGTTCGACGAAATTCTGGAAGAACTTTGGGCGCTTGGCGAACAGGGCGAGATAGCGGAAATCGGACTCATGGAAGTGCACGGCGCGCTGCCGGTAAGCATTGCAGTCGAGAAAATGATTGAACTGGGGTTGGTGCGGACATCGCCGCATCCGCCGCTGGCGCACAATCACAAGCCGTTTGTGAACCCGTGTCACGATGCGCTGAAGCCGGACGGCGTCTCCGTCGGCGACGGCAGCATGATTGTGGAGTTCACTCCGAGAGGCCAGCAGCGCGCCGCCGACATTGTTCGGCGACATCGATTGGCCGAGCGACTATTTACCGACAGCCTGGCGATGGACAGCGAGACTGAGATCGAGCAGCAAGCCTGCAAGTTCGAGCACATCCTATCGCCTCAAGCGACGGACAAGATTTGTGCTTTCCTAGGACATCCGCGGACGTGCCCGCATGGTGCGCCGATTCCAGAAGGAGCGTGCTGCGCAAGAGCGGCCGGGATGAACCCGCAGATTGAGAAAATCAAAAGGATCATGTAGCTTCAACCAACACTTTCTTGAGCTTACCTACGGTGTCATTAAACCTCGACATTAAGGCGACTTAAACAGCGACGAAACGGCCGAGTTCCCGGCGAGTGTCGGCAGACTTATTTATCATCGAACACACAGACATCCCATGATCAAGCGCAGACCTTCCATCGGCGTTTTCGACTCCGGCTTTGGGGGATTGACTGTCCTCAAAGCTCTGCTCAAGCTCATCCCTGATGCCGACTATCTGTATTTCGGGGACACGGCTCGGCTGCCGTACGGATCGAAGTCGGTACAGACTGTAGCCAAATATGCGGTGGAGGCAGCGCGCTTTCTGGAACAGAAGCAGGCGCAGATGTTGGTGATTGCGTGCAATACGGCGACGGCGCTGGCACTGGACCAGATCACCGCAGCCGCAAAGGTTCCGGTTGTCGGAGTGGTGGAACCGGGTGCGGAACGCTCTGCTGCAAGCAGTGCAAAAAAGAAAGTTGTCGTGATTGGAACCGAAGCTACGGTGAGCAGTCATGCCTACCAGAAGGCGTTGCAAGCGCGGGGAGTGCAAGCTTTTGAAAAGGCGTGTCCGTTGTTCGTACCGCTGGTCGAGGAGGGATGGAACGAGCACCGGGTCACGGAAGAAGTGGCGAGTATTTATTTGAAGGAAGCTTTTGGGGGTTTTGAAGACGCCGACGTGCTACTGCTGGGTTGCACGCACTATCCGCTGATCAAGCCGATACTGCACCGGGTCGCTCCGGCACACGTCAAGATTGTGGACTCTGCGGAGGCAACCGCCGACGCAGTGGGAGGCCTGTTGGATCGCTTGCCGCTTTCCGGCCCCTTGGGAGCTGAGCGGAGCAAGCCGCCGCGAATAACGTTCTTCGCCACCGATTCAGTGGAAAAATTCCGCCGTCTCGGACCCAAGTTTCTTGGCCTTCCGGTGGAAGATGTGCAGCATGTGGATCTGAAGGAGTAGCCTCTCCCGACTTCAAGTTTGGCCGCAAGACTCGGATAGACGAAGGCTCGCTTCTCGCACTATTCTGAGCAAGCCCCATGCATCCTCTCGATAATGTTATTTGGAACGCCTTGAACACGTCGCAGATACACCTGGGAGTGGGCCATGGAGTGGCGCGAAAGTTCCATAGGGAGGTGAGCCTGCTGGGCGGTGTTTCGGAACCCTGCGACGAAGCCTATGACGCCCTGGCTGAGCTAGTTGACGATGGAGAGCGAGTGGGATTGTTCCTGGAAGAAGATCCGAAACCACCTTCCAACTGGAAGATCGTGGCTTCCATGCCGCTGTTGCAGATGCTCCACGAGAACGGTTCCCAGACGGTGGAGATCAAACCGCCGGTGTTCCATCCGCTAGGCGAGACCGATGTTCCGGAAATGTTGGCTCTGACCAAGTTGACGAAGCCAGGTCCTTTCGCAACTCGCACGCGCGAAATGGGCGACTATTTTGGCATTCGCAAGGACGGCAAACTGGCAGCGATGGCGGGGGAGAGACTGCGACTGCCGGGGTTCACTGAGATCAGCGCGGTTTGCACACACCCGGATCATTTGGGACAGGGCTACGCGCGGCAACTGATCAAGTTGATACTGGAACGAATTCAAGGGCGAGGGGAGCGGGCGTTTCTGCACGTGCGCGAGGACAACGCACGGGCAGTGGAGTTGTATGAGCGGCTGGGATTCAGGAAGCGTGTGGCGGTGAAGTATGCACTACTCAGTAAAGAACCGGAAAAGCCCGGATTCACGTGGACACAGGTAGATAAAACTCAGTACAGGTGGAAATCGACTTGCACGCTGATTTCAACCGCGACTGGCTTTCCATCCTTCATGGCTGGCTCAAATTTCCAGTTTTTCACGGCTTCGATGGCCTTTTCATCCAAGCCCAGACCCAGCGTGCGGGAAACCCGGATTTCGCGTGGCTCTGCCATCCGGCCCCACGATCATCCAGAGTACGCAGGTTCCCTGGTACTTGGCTTTGCGAGCTTCTTCGGAGTATTCAGGATCTGGCGAGTAAATCGGCTTTGGGGGCCGAAACTCCGCCACCGACGTGGAAAACGCCGCCGCCGATACCACCGCCCTCGCCGGGACCTACTCCTGGGCCTTTTCCTGAGCCTACGCCGCCGCCGCTTCCCGAACCAATGCCACTGCCAAACCCAGTGCCGTTGGACGGCGGCGCCGGCATCGACATTGGGTCACCGATGTTCGGCATGGTGCTGGCCAAGTGGATCTGCGGAGGAACCACGACCGTGGGCTCGGCGGTCAGTTTGGGATTCTCATTGCGCACGACCACCATAGGTGGCACGATCTGTTGCATTGCGAACTTGGGAAGTTTGCCCTTGGAAGCCTGGAGAATGTCGCGATCACCGCCACCACCGCCGCCGCCAGCAGCGGTCTTGGAGGGCGGCAAAGGTGGAATGTCATCCGGGCGCCAACAAGGTTATCGTGGTATTGGGTTTGGTGATTTGCTGCACTACACGGCGACCCAGGAGGGTGCCAGTAATGATCAGCGGCTATAGCGATAACGTGCACCACGGTGGAGAACAGCGCACCGTTCTTCTTGTAATCGTAGAAGCCCCAAATATCCTTAACTGGGATAGGCTTTGAGGTCAGGACGAGCGGCGCCTGTTTCTTGGGAAAGAAGTAGTCATCGAGGCTCTGAAACAGGGATTTCCACAGCGGCTGTTCCAGCGAAGACTTGGACAGCAGCAGGTTCAATTCCGGCTCAGGTTCAGTGCGCGTTTTGATGTCCAATGTCGCCATAATCGACCCAAGGCCTGAGTCCTCAGTAAGCCCACCACCTAAACTTGATGACCGCAAAGCGCGCTAAGTTGCACGCCAACTCCCGATTTAGATGCCGAGATCCAGGAAACGTCACTGTTGTTAAAAATTGTACTCTCATTGCCCCTTTTTCCCCAGTGGTATTCCCGGACCCAGTCGCGGTTACTTCCGGGAGTCAATGGACGTTGCGTCCCGATGCTCCTTATAATGAAAAAAATCAATCATTTGGGAGAATTCAAGCGAGTGCCGCTCGAGCTGAAATCCACGATCAATCTGCCCAAAACGGACTTTCCCATGAAGGCCAATTTGCCGCAGAACGAGCCCAAAATGCTCGCCCGCTGGGAAGAGATGGGCATTTACCAGCGAATTCGTGAGGCACGGGCCGGAGCGCCGATGTACGTGATGCACGATGGGCCTCCATATACCAGCGGACCGATCCATTTGGGCACGGCGCTCAATAAATGTCTAAAAGATTTCATCGTCAAGTCGAAAAGCATGGCGGGATTTGACTCTCCTTACGTCCCCGGCTTTGACTGCCACGGATTGCCCATTGAGATCAAAGTCGATCAGGCGCTGGGGGGCAAGAAGTTGCAGATGAAGGCCACCGATGTGCGGCTGGAATGCCGCAAGTATGCGCAGAAGTTTCTCGATTTGCAGACCTCACAATTCAAGCGAATCGGCGTGTTTGGACGCTGGGAACGGCCGTATTCCACCATGACTCCGCAGTACGAGTCGGTGGTGCTGGCCACCTTCTATGCATTTCATCGAAAAGGGGTTCATCTATAAAGGCCTGCGTTCGGTGTACTGGTGCATCCACGACAAGACGGCGCTGGCGGAAGCCGAAGTTGAATATGAGAACGACAGCAGTCCCGCGATCTGGGTGAAGTATGCGCTGAAGGACGATCCGGCGACGGTGGATGCTGCGCTTAAGGGAAAGAAAGTCTTCACAGTAATCTGGACGACAACCCCGTGGACGCTGCCGGCTTCGATGGCAGTTGCGTTTCATCCGCATGAAGAATACGTGGGGCTGGAAGCCGGAGGTGAAGTTTACCTGGTTGCGGCGAAGCTGACGGAAGAATTCATTAAGCACGCGGGACTGGACGCCCCCCGCGAAGTAGCTCGCTTTGCGGGAGAAAAACTGGAGCGCAAGAACTTCGCGCACCCGTTTTTGGATCGAAACATTCTGGGCGTGCTCGCGGACTACGTCACCATGGACACCGGCACGGGCGTGGTCCACACTGCGCCCTCCCATGGCGCTGACGACTTTAACACTGGAGTGAAGTACAAGCTCGAGCTCACCAGCAATGTCGATGAAGCCGGAATTATTCGCAATGGCCTGCCGGAATATAACGGACTGAAGGTTTTCGCGGCGAATGCTCCGATCATCGATCTGCTGAAGCAGCGCGGTGCACTCATGCATGAGGACAGGATCGAGCACTCGTATCCGCACTGTTGGCGCTGCCACAATCCGATCATCTTTCGGGCGACGGAGCAGTGGTTCATCTCGATGGAAACTCCGATGGATGGTGGGACGCTACGCAGCCGAGCGCTGGATGAGATCAAGAAGGTGAAGTGGGATCCGGCGTGGGGCGAGGAGCGCATCTCGAATATGATTGCAACCCGGCCGGACTGGTGCATCTCGCGGCAGCGTATTTGGGGAGTGCCCATCGCGGTGTTTCTGTGCGACGGATGCGGTAAACCGCTTAATGATCCCGCAACCAGCCGCAAGGTGGTGGAACTATTTGCCCGTGCGGGCGCCGACGCGTGGTACACGTCCGAGGCTGACGGGCTTGTGCCGACAGGGACCAAGTGCCACAAGTGTGGTGGGGGAACATTCAAGAAAGAGATGGACATTCTAGATGTATGGTTCGAGTCCGGATGTAGCTATCTGGCGTTGCGCGCGGCGGAGCCGCAGTATCCGCCGGCTGCCGATCTTTATCTCGAAGGCGGAGATCAGCATCGCGGATGGTTTCACTCTTCCCTGCTGTGCGTAGTGGGAACGCAGAACCATGCCCCCTATAAGAACGTGGCGACGGTTGGCTGGACCCTGGATGAAAATGGCCAGGCGATGTCGAAGTCACGGGGGAACGATGTCGATCCAGTCGATATCGCGGGTCGCCTGGGCGGCGAAATTGTGCGTTTGTGGGTTGCGTCGGTGGATTTCCGCGAGGACGTCGTGGGATCCGAGCAGTTGATGCAGCGGGTGGCGGAGAATTACCGGACAATTCGCAACAATCTATTTCGGTATGTTCTGGGAAATCTGTATGACTTTGATCCGGCGAAACACGCGCTGCCGTTTGCCAAGCTGGAAGCGCTGGATCAGTACATGCTGCGACAGACGGCAGCTATGGCAACTGACGTTCAGCGCTGGTATGGCGAGTTCGCGTTCCATAAGGTCTATCAGCGAGTGTTGAATTTCTGCACCGTGGAGTTGAGCGCGTTCTACTTCGACGTCATCAAAGACCGGTTGTACACCTATGCGCCCAATTCGTCTGGCCGCCGGGCGGCCCAGACAGCAATCTGGCGAATTGGTGAAGCTCTTGTCAGGTTGCTCGCGCCGGTGATGAGTTTCACTTGCGAAGAAGTTTGGGGATATTTGCCGGGAAGCCGGGCGCAAACTGTGCATGCAGCCCAATTTCCGGGTCGTGCCGAGGTGCTCGGTAGTGACGACGTTGTCGAAGATGCGAAGCAACTTGAAGACTGGAACACGCTTCTATTGCTGCGGGACCAGGTGCTGAAAGGGCTTGAAACAGCCCGGAATAACAAACTGATCGGTAAGAGTCTGGAGGCCGAGGTCACCATTTCGGCAACGGAACCAGTGTATGGAATACTGGAACGACAGCGAGAGCAATTGCGTTACTTGTTCATTGTGTCGGCGGTCGCGCTTGAGAAAGCAGCCTCTGGGAACGGAACTGGTAACGTAGCGGTCCAAGTAGGAAAGGCCGGCGGCCGGAAGTGCGACCGGTGTTGGAACTATTCGACGCGGGTCGGGGAGGATCCGGTGTATCCCACGGTCTGTGAGCGTTGCAGCGCGGTATTGAAAGAGATCGAAAGCGGCAGTGGAGTAATCTAAGAGATTAAGAGCTTAAACCAAAGAGTTCGTGGAGAAACGTCCGCAGAGACCGCAGAAAAGAACAGAAAGGTGTTTCGAGATTTGCCAATAAATGCACCTCACGTGATGCGCCGGTTCCACTTCGTGATCGCCCTGCTGATTGTGTGTCTGGACCGGGTGACGAAGTTGATGGTGGCCAAAGACATTTCGCTGCACGACAGCATTCAGGTCATCCCCGGTTTCTTTCGTCTTACGCATGTGGAGAACCGCGGGGCGGCATTCGGCTTGTTCGCGGATTCTCCAGCGCAATGGAAGATTGCCATGCTGGTGTTGTTTTCTATTGTCGCGCTGATTGTGGTTTTGGCCCTACTCTGGCGTAACAGTCATGCTATGACGAGCACTGGAATCGGTCTGGCGCTGATTCTTGGGGGCGCGGTAGGCAATCTATGGGACCGGTTGCTTAACGGCCGAGTAGTGGATTTCCTACTTTTCTATGTGGGGCAGTATCAGTGGCCAGCTTTCAACGTCGCCGACAGCGCGATCGTGTGCGGCGCAGGGTTGCTGGTGATTGAGATTCTGTTCGCGAAGACTCCGGCAGCTGAGAAGTCCGCTTAACTGCCTAAACCTTAACCACAGAGGACACAGAGTCGCACGGAGTCATCTCTGTGTCCGCCGGATTGATGCTAGGCCGATTTCTTCTGCGCTTGCTCTGCCATCTTTGCGTGGAACGCTTTGGCGCGTTCTTCGATTTCCTGCGGGCTCAGGTCTTCTACGTGAGTGGCCATGCTCCAGCTGTGGCCGAAGGGATCCATGAAACTGCCGAAACGGTCGCCCCAGAACATGTCTGCAACCGGCATTACCACCTGAACACCGGCGTCGGTCGCGCGCTGAAAAGAGGTGTCGACGTCCTCGACATAAAGAAAGAGATTATTGGCGGTCCCGCCCAGACTCTGCGGTGATTTGCAGCTCATACCCGGCATTTCGTCAGCCAAGAAAATAAGCGAGTCGCCAATTTTCAACTCGGCGTGGCCGATGCGGCCGTCGGGCGTGGCCATTCGCATGCGCTCCTCGGCGCCTAATGCTTTTTTGTAAAACTCGATGGCGGCTGCGGCGTCGCGCACAATGAGCGATGCGGTAACCGTATGGTATCCGGGCGGAACGGGCTGGTTGCTTTTCATGGAAAGCTCCTTGGAGATTGATTCGTGCCAGATGAACGAACCTGCCGATTTTACGCTGGCGAAGGTTGCGGAAGTGTTAAAAGTTGTAAAAATCCGATCCTCAACCACAGAGGACACCGAGGTACACAGAGGAAACCATCGGAGTACTACGGCGCCCCATATAACTGCCGGTAGACATTGGCATTGCGCATGATGTTTTGCACGTATTCGCGGGTCTCGGTAAACGGAATCGATTCCACGAATTCCTGCGGATCGCGGTATTTGCCTTGTCCCATCCAGTCCTGGACACGATCTGATCCGGCGTTGTAGGCGGCCAAGGCATACTCAAAGCTGTCGAATTTATCGACCATGATGCGGAAGTAGCGCGTGCCCAGTTGCATATTGACGGCCGGAGTGAATAGTTCCTGGGGATTGAATTTCTTCAGCTTCTCCTGCTTCGCCACACTCTTGCCAACTTTGGGCAGCAGTTGCATGAGGCCGACGGCATTGGCGCGGGAAACGGCGTTAGGGTTGAAGGCAGACTCCTGGCGAATCAGCGAAGCCACCAGATAGGGATCGAGCGCGTTGCTGGAAGAGTATTTCTTCAGATCGCCCCAAAACGGCTTGGGAAAAAGTCCTTCCCAGTAAGTCCGCGGCAGACTGGAAAGATCGAGAGCGAAATAGTTGGGCACGGCGTGTTTCAGGGTTTCGATGGCGGCGTCGTAGCGTCCTGCATCCTCGTAGAGACGGGCGATTTCGACGGGTAGCCAGTTGCCTTTTTCTTGCGCTTTTCCCTGTTCTTTTTCCTGTTCAGCAGCGGCGGCGCGTAGCTCGCGAATTGCAAAATCGAGGAGTGCGCCGTTGGCCAGCAATTCTGCTTTCTGCACGCGCAGGTTATCGCTGGGGGCTTCCTCGCTGGTGAGTTTTTCAGAAATACTGATGGGCGGCACGCGGTCAAGCAAAGCGTAGTGCGCTGGTGGTTCATCGCTCTTAAGTTTGGCCAGCCTCTGACGCGCCTGCTCGCCATAATAGTAGTTGCGATAGCGTTGCGACAGCTTCACGTAAAACGCGCGAGCCAGGGCACCCTCGTTGTCCTCCTCGGCCAGCCGGGCGCGCCAATAGAGTGCAGCGGGGACTTCCGGCGAAGAGGGATAGCGGGCAATCTGCTCATCGAAGCTAGTCTTGGCTTCGACAATTCGCCCCTGGCGCAGGCTCAGCCACGCCGCTTTCCAATGAGCATAAGAAGAGCGCGCGCCGTTGGGAAAACGTTGTTGCAGCTCGCGAAAGGAATCGATGGTGCGGTCGTAATCTCGACGAAGAAGATAGATGTTTCCTGCTTCGAACAGCGCCTGCTCCAGCCACGTACTGGTGGGGGCAAGCTGTCTCAACTGGTCGACGACGCGCAGGAAACTATCGTCGTCATTGGCACTGCGGGCAATTTCTCCCAGATTAAAGATGCGCTGGGCATTAAGCTCTGGCGGCGAGCTGGGCGCCTGCTCCAGAATTTTCCTGGCTTCGCGACTTTGCCCGGCTCGGCGCAATGCATCAGCCAGCGTAATTTCTGCCGCGGGGCGGTCGGAGGGTGGGGATGAGTCGAGCAGAATGCGGTACTCGCTGGCAGCGTCGCTGAATTGCTTGCCTTTCATCAGGAGATCAGCGCGGGTGCGGCGGGCCTCTAATCCGACCGGCGGAGTTTGAGTCAGGGCTGCCAGTTTGTTCATATCTCCCTGAACCTGGCTCGCCTCCCAACTGGTGGGCATGGTGTAGAAGAGATTGCGAAAAATGGTTAATGCCTTGGCCGGCTGGTCGGCGGCTTCGTAGGCGCGACCGAGAGCGAGTTCGAGATCAGCCCGAATAGGTTGACGATCGGCCTCGAGTAACGCTACAGCTTCTTGTGGCCGGCTGTCGGCCACCAGCGCGTTGGCGTAGACCACGTGGGCATCGCGAATCAACAGCGACTCGGGATAGGCCTTGTCGAAAACACCGAAAGTCGCGATCGCCTCGGGCAGGCGACTAGTTTGCTGATAAGCGCTGCCTAGATAGAAATTGATATAGTCTCCCAGATCGCCGGCTTGGGGCTTAGCGCGATTCAAGGGGTCGATCGCTTTGGCGTACTCGTGATCGAGGATGTGGGCGTATCCGATGACCAGCCAAGCAAGAGATCCTGCGTCTTCCTTGGCATGACGTACCGCAAAGGCCTGAACGCCGGAATAGGCGCTGGGAGTGCGATCCCGAAGAAGTTGCCCGGCCATAGGCCGGAGCGTCGCTGACGCTACGAACGCCTGACGCATGCGGGGAAGCCGCGGCGAGGAGTGTGTCGGCTTCTTGTGGGCTGCGGTTGGGTTGGGACTTTTCTTTTTAGGAGCGGCAGGTGACGACTGAGTTGTAGATTGGGAAACTGCGAGCGAAGTGAATCCCCCCGGGCCGCACAGAAGCGACCAAGCCAGAATGGCGACTACTTGTCCACGATGACCAGCCACTCTTTTAATTATCTTCTATTTTCGATCAGCGGTGGAAGTTCGGACCCAAAAGCGTAACGTCATCTTCAGCCAGGCTGCGGATTACTTCCTGGCTGAAGTAGTCGGCGTCGGCGGCGGTAGTATTGCCGTAGCGTTTGTTATAGGTGCTGCGGCTCTTATCGATGTCTTCTTTCAAGCGGTCGTATAGATCTTTGTTCTTGCGGCCTTCTGCGACTTTGGCTTGGTTGTAGAGTTTAACTTCGTCCATCAGCAGGCGGGCGAAGCGCTGGGCCTTGCGATGCACATCGGCGTCTTCCACCGACATTTGGGCGAAAGCATCCGGGGCTGGCGCTGCGGCTGCGGCAGCCGCCATGGTTGCGGGTGCGGCAGGTGGTGACGCGGCCGCTTGGACGGCGGCGACAGCGTCAACTGGCTCCTCTATTTCCGCCGGAGTGGGCTGAACATGTTTTGGAGCGTGGCTGGCAAAGGGATCCGAAAAACTTGGCGCAGCCTGTGGAGGAGGCGCAGGGCTCTCGACTCTTTCGTTATTTGTGGATTCGTTATTAGCTTCTTTTGCGGCTTGTTTGCGAAGCGAGGCGACTTCCAGCCAGGCGCTGGCAGTGGCAACCAGTAGTTCCAACGCGGAGGCGTCGAGCTTGCCACCTGCGTCGGTGCCGGTATCGGCATACACGACAGCCGCGACCTTGTCTTTCAGATGCAATGGCAACAGCAGAACCTGTTCATCGACCGGGGCGCCGAATTGCGAGATGAATTTGGGATCCATATCGGAAACGCTGGCGTTGACCGCAATTCGGTCGCGCAGAACCCTAGCAGGCGCTGGGCTACTTGCGTCCAAAGCGAAATCCTTGATGCCTTCGGTATCAAAGGCACGGCCTTGCCAGCCGGTGGCCGATCCCGCCTTGACCACGAAAAGCGCAGCCCGTCCGCAGTAGCCAGAGGTGCCTTCGAGCAGCGCTCGAAGAATTTCCTTTTGCGAGGAACCGCCGTGGATGGCTGAAACTGCTTTCAGCAGATCGCCCGCACCACTACCGGCACCGCCTCCCAGGAATGGACGCGCGTCTTCCAATACCTGATGAACCAGTTTTTCGCGCAACTGCGGAAGTTGGCTTTCCAAAGCCTTGGCAACGGCTTGTTCGACAATCTGCTCGATTGGGATGTTCTCTGCCATTTTTCGTGATCGCTTTGGCCGACCGGTGCGGCTTTCCTCGGTTATTGTCCCGCAAAGCCCTGATTATAGGGAGGGGGGAGTGAGCTTCGGAGTGACGGAAGTAACGGCCGGTGCAAGGTTCACTAAGAAAACGGGATTTAGCGTTATCCCAGCCTGCCAAAAAACGTCAAAACAGTTACGCGCAGGAACCGATTCCAAAGTAAGATAGAGGTTTCCTTTCCGTGCCCGGCGTGAAAATAGTTGCATCGGACTTAGAATGAGCACCATCCAACCAAAAGTGAGTGAACCTGTCAGTGACGAAATGTCACTGGTGCAGGCGGCCAAGGGCGGCGACGTCGGAGCCTTTGAGGAACTGGTCAAGCGTTACGACCGGAACGTGTTCCGGATCGCCCAGCACATCACGCAGAACCGCGAAGACGCGGAAGACGTGGTGCAGGACGCGTTCCTGAAGGCTTACGGGAACCTCAAGCAGTTCCAGGGGCAGTCGAAGTTTTATACCTGGCTGGTGCGAATCGCGGTCAACGAAGCGCTGATGAAGTTGCGGCGCCGTCGACCGGAACGCATGGTTTCGTTGGACGAAGAAGTTAAGACGGAAGAAGACTCGCTGCCCCGGGAAGTGGCGGACTGGAGTCCAAATCCTGAGCAGCAGTACAATCAGGCGGAGTTGCGGGAGATTCTAACCCGCACCATCCAGGGCTTGCCGGCGAGTTTTCGCACGGTTTTTGTTTTGCGCGACGTGGAAGGCCTTTCTACCGAGGAAACTGCCGAGGCTCTGGACTTGAGCATTCCGGCGGTGAAGTCGAGGTTGCTGCGTGCGCGGTTGCAGTTGCGGGAACGGCTGAGCCGTTTCTTTCAGAAGCGTGAGGGTGGCAATGGGAAACAGACAAACGCGAGCGGAGATGGTAACCAGTGAAGTGCTCTGAATTTTTGCACGAGTTGACCGACTACCTGGATGGAGTCATAGACGCCCGTACAAAGGCTGAATTGGAAGACCATCTGGCCTGGTGCCACAACTGCTACGTAGTCTGCGATACCACCAAGAAAACCATCGAGATCTATCGCGATTCCCAACTTTACGAACTGCCTGGAGACCTGCGCACGCGACTGCGTACGGCCATAATCTCAAAATGCCACGCCCAGAAAAAAGCAGGGCCTGAGAAAGTCTAAAGGCTCGCTTACTCGCCTGAAGCGCAGTCGGCTTTCCGCATATGCCTACAAAGTACTTGCCGCAAGGTGTAATTCCTTGCTGCGCAAGCCTTTGCTGGATTGAGAAACTCCGGCGCTAGTTCTGGGTTTCTACCTCCTAGCATACAGAACCCTTTATAGGGAAACTGAATCTAAGTATCCAGGTAGAGCCCAGTAGTAGCCGGGCGCGTGGGAGGTAAGAATGGTCGACAAATTGTTCGACGCTTTTTTTGGCTGTTGGCATGGAAATTATAGTTTTCCTATCAGCACTCGCTCCGGTTCACGCCGCAACTCAGCGGCCTCGCTCACTGGAACCTACGTGGTGTGCCTCGATTGTGGCAAAGAGATGCCCTACGACTGGCAGGACATGAAGATCATCGGAACCCTAGCGGACCAGCGGCAATATGCGCAGTCGTTGGCTACGAAGCACGCCGCGTAAACTGGTTTCAGAAAGCAAGGAAAAGCCGCGACTCTAGTCGCGGCTTTGTTGTCTTGCGGGCGAAATTTTAGTTGCTGCTGCTGTCGTCGCGCCGTTTGAGTGTGGGACGGTCGTCGTCACTGGTCTTGTCGTCGGTACCGTTTTTGTCAGTGCCCGAGGCGCGCCGCAGACTCGGCTTGCTTGCGTCTTTGTGATCGACCATCTTACGGCGGTTCTCGATGGCTGCCAGACGGGCTTTGACCTCGTCGAATTCCGACGTAGTCACAGTGTATTCAGCCCGGGCGGGCAGGATGGTTGCAATCTCTTTCTGCGAGGCCTCGATACGGTCCGGGGTTTGAGGATGAGTGGCGAAGGCTTTGTCCAGCGTGCCGGGCTTCTTTTTCTCCAGCGCCTCGATCTTCTCGAAAAACGCAACAAATGCTTGAGGGTCGTATCCTGTTTTATACATGTACTGGAGGCCGAGATAATCGGCTTCCTCCTCAAAGCCGCGTTGAAAACTGACAAAGGTCAGCGGCAATCCGATGCCAGCCGCGGAGCGTACGGCGTATCCAATGCCGCCGCCCACGAAGATCAACGGAATGGTGCCGATATTGGCCCAATTCCCCCGGGTCATTTGGCGCATGGCGTGGCGGGCACACACATGGGCGATCTCGTGGGCCATGACACCGGCCAGTTCGGCCTCTTCGTCCGCCGCCAGGATCAATCCGCTGTTCACGTAGAAGAATCCGCCGGGTAGGGCAAAAGCGTTCACGACGTCGGAGTCGATGACTTTGATGGTAAAAGGAACTTGAGCATCGGAGTTGCGCACCAGGTTCTGGCCAATGCGGTTTACGTATTCGGTGACCACCGGATCGGTGACCATCTTGGAGCTGGATTCAATCATCATGGAGTACTGTTTACCCATGCGAATTTCGCTCTCAAGGGAATACCAGTCACCCAGACCGCGACCGCCAACACTCTTGCGATTGCCGATGGCGTCGACGTCATCTTTACCGCCGTCATGCTTCACCTTGCTGGGGTCGGCCGGTTCCACGGGCGGAGGGGTGTTCTGAACCGGCGTTTGGGCCGAACTACTGGCGGCACCGGTTTGAGTATTCGGCGCGCTTTGGCCATTTGTACTTTGACCGCTTTGCGGTGCGCCGGTGGACACGGTTTGGTCGGTGGTGCTTTGTGTCTGCGCGAAAGCAGCGCTGGCGCCAAACGCCAGAAGGGCTGCGCTGATGGCCAAAAGGCGAAGCTTCATAACCGAACTCCTTATTGCGACGGGGCGGGCTGTTGCTATGATTATACGCCGCAGAGACAACGCCCCCTGTGAGTAGGACGCAAGCTGCGCCAGGAAGGTTATCCGAGTCTCCCGGCTTACATGTGCGGGTTACTGCCAAAGCTCCCAGCTTGAATCACATAGCTTGCCATCTCTTGGTACCCGGACGTAATATTGCGCGTCCGCTAACCGCGTTCCCGCTACAAAGAAAAGAGGAGATTGCCATGCTCGACCGCCGCCATTTCCTTGCTACTACCACTACCGGCCTTGCCGCCGCATTCGCGCTCCCTTCCACCTTATTGGCCCAGTTGGAGAAAGCGCCCGTTTCCCTGCCCAATCCTGCGTCGTTTGGCACGAATGAAGACGGCTACTGGGAAGCATTGCGGAAACAGTTTCTCATTCCTGAGGACGAGGTTTATCTGAACAACGGGACCGTCGGCTCAAGCCCTGCCCCGGTACTGCGAGCAATCTTTGACGGCTACAACACCACGGAGAAGCTGGACCAGCATGATCCCGAGGACTATCCGATTTGGGGCTATGCAGCGTGGAACGAGTTTCGCGATCCGCTGGCGGCGTTCGTGGGATGCACTCGCGACGAGATTGCACTGCTACGAAACGCTACCGAGGCCAACAGCTACATCGCGAATGGACTTGATATGAACGCCGGGGACGAAGTGTTGATGACGGATCAGGAGCATCCCGGCGGCGAGGGTCCCTGGCAGTTGCGAGCAAAGCGCTACGGGATCGTGGTAAAGAAAGTCACGCTGCCCAAGCCGGTAAAGGATCCGAGTCAGGTGTTGACTCTTTTCAACGATGCCGTCACATCTCGCACCCGGGTGATCTTTTTTAGTCATATCACGACGGTGACCGGGGTGGTTCTGCCGGCGAAGGAATTGTGCGGACTGGCTCGATCGAAAGGAATCTTGTCGGCAGTGGACGGGGCGCACGTGCCCGGTATGATGCGCTTTAATCTGCATGAGTTGGGATGCGACATGTATTCGTCGAGTCCGCACAAATGGCTGCAAGCGACCAAGGGTTCGGGCTTTTTGTTCGTCCGCGACGAAGTCATTGACCGGGTGTGGAACACGATTGCGACCGAAGGTTGGGAAGACGTCAAGATTCGCGCCGAGCGATTCCAGAGGATTGGATCGTCCAATGTGCCGGCACTTTGGGGGCTGCGCGCGGCCGTCAAGCTAGCCAACGATATCGGCATCGACAAAATCGAGCGGCGGCACCGGCAGCTCTGCGACTACATTCTGGCAGAGATGATGAAGCGTGGCGCGGAATCGTGGACTTCGCCCGATCCGGCCATGCGCTGCGCAATTGCAACCGTGAATGTGCCGCCGATCAACCGAATCGATCTTGAGAACTCACTTTGGAAGCAGCACAAGATTCGCATTCGCGGCGGAGAGCCGTCGAAGCTACGCTTGTCAACGCCGTACTACATCTCGAAGAAAGACATCGACCGGTTTCTGGAGAAGTTTGACGAGTATAAGCGAGAGAAGAAGCTGGGATAACGGAATCAGCAGCGTGGGGCTATAATACCGGCCAACCATGGGGCTTGCTGCTGGCACGAAACTCGGTGCCTACGAAATTGTCGCCACACTCGGTGCGGGTGGCATGGGCGAGGTGTATCGCGCCCGTGACACGGCCTTAAAGCGCGAAGTCGCGATCAAGATTCTACCGCGCTCCTATTCTGCCGATCCCGAACGCTTGCGAAGATTTCAGCAGGAGGCCGAAGCCGCGGCGTCCCTGAACCACCCCAACATTCTGGTGGTCCATCAGGTGGGCCAGCAGGACGGCACTCCTTACATCGTTACGGAACTGCTGCAAGGAGAGACGTTGCGCGAGAGGTTGCGGGGCGGACCGCCGCCATTGCGCACCGCGATCAACTATGCAGTGCAGATCGCTCATGGGCTGGCCACAGCCCACGAAAAAGGCATCGTCCATCGCGACCTCAAACCGGAGAACCTATTCGTCACCAGAGACGGGCGTATCAAGATTCTGGATTTCGGTTTGGCTAAACTCACCCAGCCTGAACCGACCTCCGAACCAAATCAGCCGACAATTTCGGAAAAAACGGCACCCGGTGCGGTGATGGGTACTGCTGGTTATATGTCTCCGGAGCAGGTGCGGGGGCAGAGCACTGACCAACGATCTGACATATTCGCGTTTGGTGCGATTCTCTACGAGATGCTGGCGGGCAAGCGCGCCTTCCAGGGCGTGACCTCCGCCGACACCATGAGCGCCGTGTTGACGAAGGATCCTCCCGAACTGGCAATTGTTAGGACCGACCTGCCACCGGCGTTGCAACGGATGGTGCAGCGCTGTTTGCAGAAAAATCCAGAGCAGCGTTTCCAATCTATCTCCGATCTAGCATTCGCGCTGGAGGCACTGACCGATATCCCGAGCGCCCGGCATCAAACTCTCGCCGCAGATCCGCGGAAATGGGGCTGGGTGAAATGGGCGGCAGTTCCTACCCTGGTTGTTATTGCGGCGATCGGTTTCTATCTCCGTCGATCCTCTTCGGCCAGCTTCTCCGGAGGAAGCGCACCTTCGCTGGATGTGCGGGTTCTTACTGAAAGCGGCAAAGCATTCCGAGCCGCCGCCAGTCCCGACGGCCGCTACGTCGCCTACGTAAACAAAGATGACGGAAAGTTCGAGTTGCGTTTACTGCAAGTAGCCACCGAGCGCGACGTGACGCTCCTTTCCGCGCCACTGTCGATTCGCAGCCTGCACTTTTCTCCTGACGGTAACTTCATTTATTTCCTCCGCCAACTGACTCCCGGCGAAGACGACGCCTTGGGTGTGTTTCGGATTGCCACACTGGGTGGGCCGGCAACTCCGCTGGCCACGGATGCGCGGATGTACAGCATCACGGTATCCCCGGATGGAAAGCAGGTTGCCTATATTGCCTGGACGAAAAACGAGTCCCAAATTGTTGCGGTTGACCCCGACGGTTCGAATCGCCACATCCTTACCAAGCGACCGTTGGAGCTCGGGTTCTGGTTCATCGAGTGGTCGCCGACGGCGGATGCTATCGCCGCGGTGGCAATTGGAAAAGAGGACATGGGATTGGTGAGCGTCGAGTTGCCAGCGGGGACGATCCGTGAGCTCAGCGTTACCGGCTGGAAAGCTGTGGGCCAACCGGCCTGGGGTCCCGACGGTACCATCATCTTCTGCCCCGCGGTGGCCGTGGCCCAATCGACCTTTCAGATATGGGCTTTCGACGCGCACACCGGCGCCCACCGCCCGCTAACGGCGGGGTCAACCGACTACTCGGAATGGAGCCTTTCCGCGACTGCTGCCGGGGACCTGATTGCCAATACGTCAACTCCTTCTTTCACGATTTGGGCGACCGATCAGTCGAACCAACTCCATCCGACCGCATCGTTGAGAAACGAGGGATATGACAGCGTGATCTGGGTTGACGGTCGAATCGTGACCAGCAACATCGACGAAATGATGGCGCACGGCGTGGATGGCGGCAACCCGACCAAGTTACGATCGTACTCCCAAATCTACCGGCAACTGGCCCGGTGCGGTCCTCAGCAAGTTGCCTATTGGGCGGTCGATGCCGAACACCAATCGCATATCGCACGCACGGACATCACGACCGGTTCGACCTCTAGGCTGACCGACGGGCCGCTCGACGAGCAGCCTACGTGTACCGCTGACGGTTTGATCGTGGTTTTTCTCCATTGCACCGACCAAGGCGGTCACTGCTTTGTTACGCGTAGATCGGTTGCGTCCGGTGAGGCGGCGAATCTGTACGAAATCCCTAGGATAGCCACGGCTCCGGATCCTCGCCCGGCCTTGTCCCCGGATGGAACGCAAGTACTTTTCGCAGCGCAGGATGACGTCGATGCACGAGATTCCAAGGTGTCAGCTGAGATTGTACCTATCGCAGGTGGAAGTCCTCTGAAGGTGATGTCGATTGCCGCCGGCAGAGTGATTGGCTTCGCCTGGGCAGCCGACGGCAAATCGATTCTCCACGCCAGAAATGAACACGGCGTCGGGAACATTTGGTCGGTGCCGGTCGCGGGCGGGGGTGCAAAGAAAGTTACAAATTTCACTTCCGACGACATATACGCTTTCGGAGTCTCCCCGGACAGTCGCCTGGCTGTCTCGCGTGGTTCGTTCAACAATGACGTCGTCCTCATCAAGAACGCGAAATGAAGCGAGAGTCGATGCTTTAGTCGTAATATTCCAGCCCGAGGTGCGTGATCAGTTCTTCTCCGCGCAGGTGGCGCAGCGTGTTCTTCAGTTTCATCAATTGGATGAAGAGATCGTGTTCCGGATAAAGTCCCGGGGCGGTCATGGGCGATTTGAAATAAAAGCTAATCCACTCCTGGATGCCGATGCCGCGAAGCGCGGTGCTGCGTTTCGCCAGATCCATGAACAGCACAAGATCGAGCACAATGGGCGCGGCGAGTATCGAGTCACGGCAGAGGAAATCGACCTTGATCTGCATAGGATAGCCGAGCCATCCAAAGATGTCGATATTGTCCCAACCTTCTTTGTTATCACCACGTGGCGGGTAATAGTTAATGCGCACCTTGTGCGTGAAATTGCCGTACAAGTCGGGATAGAGTTCGGGCTGAAGAATATGCTCTAGCACGGAAAGCTTCGATTCTTCCTTGGTCTTGAACGACCCTGGATCCTCCAGAACTTCGCCGTCACGATTGCCGAGAATGTTGGTGGAGAACCAACCGTTGAGGCCGATCATACGAGCCTTGAATCCGGGGGCGAGGATGGTCTTGATCAGAGTCTGACCGGTCTTGAAATCCTTGCCGCAGATTGGGGCTTCGTTCTGGCGCGAGAGTTCGTGCATTACCGGAATGTCGACGGTTAGATTGGGAGCGCCGTTGGCAAAAGGCACGCCTTCCATGAGCGAAGCGTACGCGTAGATCATCGAAGGCGCGATGTTGGGATCGTTCTTTAGCAAAGCTTTCTCAAACGACTTAACTGACTGGTGAGCGGCGCTGGGTTCGATGTAACTTTCCGTCGAGCCGCACCAGATGGTGATGAGGCGCGTGGCCCCGGAACTTTTCTTGAAGGCGCGCATGTCGGCGCGGACCTGCTCGGCTAGGTCCATTTTGTTCTTGCCCTTTTTGACGTTGGGCCCGTCGATTTTCTTGACGTAGTTGTGATCGAAGACGGCTTCCTGTGGCTTGATCGACCTGAGCAGCGGCTTGACCTTATCGAGCAGGTCGCGCTCGAGCACACCGGCTTTGGTGGCGGCGGTGTACATGTCATCTTCGAAAATGTCCCAGCCGGTGAAGACCAGGTCGTCGAGTCCAGCGAGCGGGACGAATTCTTTGATCTTGGGAGAGCGGGCGTCGGTGCGCTTGCCGAGGCGAATGGTGCCCATCTGAGTGAGCGAGCCGATGGGCTTGGCAATTCCCTTGCGCACGGCTTCGACGCCGGCCACGAACGTGGTGGCAACGGCACCCATGCCGGGGATCATGACGCCGAGTTTGCCCTTGGCAGGCTGGATTTCACTGCCGCTATGTTTGTCGCTTGCGATTTTTGCGTGCTTCCGCTGAGTCGCCATGGGATGGCCACGTCCTTATGAGAATTTTGGGATTAAGGCAAATAGGTATGTTCTCGTACTTGCGAGGAGAATTGCAACCAAGAGACGCGGAAGGTGGAAGATGAGAGTTCAAACGGGTGAAGGAAGGATTGAGCGGGGACTCAGTCCCATGGTACGAGGAAGGAAGTAAGAGGGTCAAGAGCTCAACGCAAAGGTCGCAGAGAAGTTCCACAGAGAGGACGCAAAGAAGGACCCCTGGCGCCTTCGGAGTGACGGAAGGCTCAACCCACTCCGTACTCAATGGGTCAACTGCCTTCACTTCCCTTCCAGATCGACGGTCTTCGACTGCCTACTCCGTCGCACTAATTCTATTCTGCCAATGCGACCAGGCAAACCAGATGATGCCCGCGGCGATCACGACTCCGATAACGGCGTCAAATTGGTGAAAGTATTTGCCCAGCTCACGCCAGTTTTCGCCCAGCTTCATTCCGAACCATGCCAGAGCGAGGCACCATATCCAGGAACCGAGAAAAGTATAGATGTGGAAGCGGCTGCGAGGCATATGGGCAATTCCGGCGGGTAAGGCGATGAATGTTCGGACCACGGGCAGCAGCCGGGCGATGAAGACGGCAAGATATCCCCAGTGCGCGAAGAAGCGGTCGGCCCAACCCAGTTCGCGGCGGCTTAGTAGAATCCAGCGACCGTATTTTTCTACCAGCGGACGGCCGCCGTAGTAGCCAATTTCATAAGCAACCAGCGAGCCGAGATTGCAGCCGATCGCACCCGCAGTAGCCACCAATAACAGCTTCAGGGTTCCTTCGTAGACGAGGTACCCGGCGAAAGGCATGATTAATTCCGAAGGCAGCGGAATGCATGCGGACTCGATCGCCATCAATAGGGCAACGCCGCCGTAGCTAGTGGCGGCGATCACCGACTTGATGAACAGGAACAGTATGCCGAGGATTTTTTCAGTCATGCGGAATCAGAATGCGCCATCGACAGGTTGGGATACCCGTTTCCACGCTGGTAGCTAGAATGAGCCTTCCTGGGTAAAGGTAAATCCGGGCAACGAGGCACCCTCAGCACTCTTGGCGACTTTCACTCGTGTGGTGGCGGCGTCGGGCGCGGTGACCTCGGCGGGGCGCAACACTGCGTAGTGCGCAAATACTTCGCTGTAAACCTTGGTGACGAGGTAGTCTTTCCCGTCGTCGTCTTTGCGCCAGACCTGGCCGAGCTTGATTGATTTAACTGCCACGGTGCCTTCCTTGATCTTGCTTGGGTCAACTCAGAGTACCTAGGTGGCGGGTCTGCGTCAAATTACCGCGAGACGCATATAGCATCGTTCGTTCTGCTACCATTTAGTCTCGTTTTTGTCAGGAGCGAAAGATTTACATGCCACGCGGTGTCATGACTAGACAACCAGCCAAGACCGGACGCCACGAAAGGGCGAGAGTTAAACCCCCGGCAAAGACTTCCCGAAACACGGCCGCGACCCCACGCCGGCCCGCACGAACCGGGTCGGCCATCTCAACGCCGAAGTACAATCCGCTCGCGCCTGAGCGCATCGCGGAAATCCTCAATCGGCTGGACCAACTTTATCCCGATGTTACCTGTGCGCTGACTCACAAAAGTGCATGGGAGCTGCTGGTGGCAACGATTCTGTCGGCGCAGTCAACCGACGCGAATGTCAACCGGGTCACGCCGGATCTTTTTCGCAAATATCCCACAGTGCAGGATTTTGCAGCGCTGACTCCGGAGCAGCTTCAACCGGATGTCCGGTCTACTGGATTTTTCCGCAATAAGGCGAAGTCAGTGGTGGGAGCCGCGAAGATGATTGTCGCTGATTTCGGCGGCGAAGTACCCGCGGAGATGGACCAACTGCTGACGCTACCGGGCGTGGCACGCAAAACGGCTAACGTTGTGTTGGGAACATGGTTCCGCAAAGCCGAGGGCGTGGTCGTGGACACGCACGTTACCAGAATCTCGCGGCGGCTGGAACTGACCAAGAACACGGATGCGCCTAAGATTGAACAAGACCTGGAGAAAGTAATTCCGCGTGATAAGTGGATCCTGTTCGCCCATCAGATCATTTGGCATGGACGCAAGCTGTGCATGGCGCGCGGGCCGAAGTGTGTGGAGTGTCCACTGGAGAACCTCTGCCACGCGGCGGACAAAACCTGGAGCACGGTGGAGATTCATAAGAACGCGAAGTAGTGAATGTTAGACTTTTCCCACCATATATGCGCATTCCAGTCTTCCCTTTGTTTGCTATCGTCGTATTCATGAGTGCTGTTGTAGCTGCCCAGACTCTGCCCGTGCCGCAGGCCATCACTGATCCCAAGCAGATCACAAGCAAGCCTAACGCCAACGTGGAACAGTTTTCGCAAAGCCTGGCGATCGAAAAGCTGTACATGACTCGGCAGATTGGGGCGGCGGCGTGGTCGCCCGATGGCAAGCAGTTGGTGTTTGTGGCCAATATCAGTGGCCGCAATAATCTTTGGCTGGTCGGGTCGGAGGGTGGCTGGCCCACGCAGCTCACCGTGAGCGATCAGCGGCAAACCAGTCCAACCTGGTCGCCGGATGGAAAGTGGATCGCCTACATCTCCGACTACGACGGCGACGAGCAATGGGACGTCTTCATGGTCTCGCCGAAGACCGGACAAGTCACAAACCTCACACATACTCGTGAGATTTCCGAGGAGAATCCGCGCTGGTCTCCAGATAGCCGATATTTAGCGTATACGGTTAAACCGAAGACTTCGTCAGTTTATGAAATTGACGTCTTCGACAAGCTGATGCGGTCGGTGAAACACGTGACCACTGGAACCGCAGCCGACAAGATCAACGACAATCCCATCTGGTCGCATAACGGCAAATCGATCGTATACACCCAGTCGCAGGCCAAGGGCACGGACTCCAATATCTTCATTGCCGATGTGGCCAGCGGAGAGAGCACGCTGCTGACGCCGCACCAAGGCGAACAGCTTTACGAGGCGGAGGACATCTCGCCCGATGGCACCAAGCTGCTGATTACCTCGAATGCAGCCAATGGCTACGACAATGTCGGCTTGCTCGACATTGCCAGCAAGAAAATCTCGTGGCTGACTAAAGACAAGTGGGAGATCAGCGGTGGCAACCTCTCGCCTGACGGCAAGTCCGCTACATGGACTGCCAACGTGGACGGAAATACCGAAATCTATCTACACAATCTGGCTGCGAGGACGACGAAGGCACTGCCGCTTCCCAAAGGCGTGAATTATCCGGTGGGAGCGCAATCGGCTTTCGATCACAACGGTTCGCGGCTCCTGTACAACCACAATGGGCCGAATACACCTGGGGATCTCTGGACCTACGGACTGGCTTCTGGCAAGTCACAGCAGATTACTAACTCCCTTGTAGCGGGCGTGCGCGCGGAGGACATGGTAGAGCCGTTTCTGGTGCACTTCCCCAGCCGCGACGGCAAGTGGACGATTTCGGCGTTTGTTTACGTCCCCTACAACATGGTGCGAAACGGGCAGAACGCAGCCTTAGTGTATGTGCATGGCGGACCGACATCGCAAACTGTGAATTCGTTCAACCGCCTCATTCAACACATGGTCAATCAGGGATACATGGTAATCGCGCCCAACTATCGCGGGTCGACGGGCTACGGAAAGGAATTCCAGCAGGCAAATTTGTTCGATATGGGCGGCGGAGATTTACAGGATGTGCTGGCAGCAGCCGACTTCATAAAGCAGACCGGCTATCTCGATCCCAAGAAGATTGCGCTGGTAGGCGGTAGCTATGGCGGCTATCTGACTATGATGGGAGTGACCAAAGCTCCCGAAGTCTGGGCAGCAGGCGTGCCCATTGTGCCGTTTGTGAACTGGTTCACGGAAATTCGGAACGAAGACCCGGTGCTGCAACAGTCGGATTTGGCAACTATGGGCGATCTGGAAAAGAACAAGGATTTGTTTCACGATCGCTCGCCGATTTTCTTTGTCGATCAGATCATAGCGCCGTTGCTATTGCTCGCGGGCGGCAACGATCCCCGGTGTCCGAAAGAAGAGTCGCAGCAGGTAGTGGATGCGGTCAAGAAGCGTGGCGGAACGGTCGAACTGAAAGTTTACGAGAATGAAGGACACGGATTTGCGCGGGTGGAGAACCAGATTGATGCTTACAAGCGTGTGTCGGATTTCCTGAAGGCGCACGTGCCTCCGGCAGATTGCGGGTGCAAGCTGCCGGAGTGAGGGAGTATTTGTGCGTGTTTGATATTTTTGGGAAACCGCACTTCGCTCCCGTAGAATTCCGGAGTTGAGGTGATCAATGGCCTGAACTGGACAAGTTATACAGCCCGAATGACCAAAGCTGTAAAGAGAAGCCCCGCGTCTTGTGCTTTTGGCTCTGCGTATTTCGCATTTGTGGGTGGCCTAGATATGAGAAATCTTAAACATGGTATGGGGCTGGAGCGATTTGGCATTCTCATTTTTCCGGTAGCTGCTCTCCTAATGAGCTATTTCCTTGCGCGAACGATTCGCGAATTGCGAGACCGTCAAGGCCAGTCATGACTTACTTATTGCCTCGATGAGCCCGGGAATCGTGTACTTCCCTGGTTCGATGTCTACCGGCAAGCCGAGCTCACGAAGGGTTGCCGACGTCACAGGACCTATTGAGGCAACAAGCGGGCGAGGGCGCCCGCTCGCACACTGTCTTTCCTAGCAGCTGCACAAAGTTTCTCGCTGTCGAAGAACTGGTGAAGGTGATCACGTGCGGACGGCGCTTCGGGATCCTTAGAACTGCCCGCAACCGTGCCCGAGACGATTGCGGAATCACGGTTTTGTAGGCCTCGACCACATCCACTTGCGCGCCCAGCTTGCGCAGTTCGCGGGGAATCACGTCGCGGGCAACTTTGGCGCGAGCCAGCAAGACTCGCTTCCCTGTCACACGCCGCCGCAGGCTCTTGACGACCGATTCCGCAACATATTCCTTAGGAACGACGTGGACTTTCAGCCCATGCTTCTCGATTGCATCCTTCGTGGCGGGCCCGATGGCAGCGATTTTCAGATGTTGCAGGTGTCTCTTGGTGAGGCGTCTTTTCTTCGAGCCGACCCCAGAAGGCTTCGACTCCGTTCACGCTGGTGAGGATCAGCCAGTCGTAGGCGTCAATATTCTTCAGGGCAGAGTCCAGTGGCTTGTACGATCGCGGTCGGCGAATTTCAATGAAGGGAATCTCGACGACTTCAGCGCCGAGCTTGCGCAGACCCGAAGAGAGCGCGCCGGCCTGATGGCGGGCACGGCCGACCAGAATGCGAATGCCAGCGAGAGGCGATGATTGGTCAAGTATTTTCTTCCCTAAAGATCAAAAGCTTAACGCAAAGATCGCAGAGAACTGCCGCTGAGTTCGCAAAGAAGAGCTAGGGCGGCTGGGGCAGAGCCATTTCCTGGCCATAGACTGCTTCCAGAATTGCCTTGCCCCCGCAGCGAAGCAGTGTGTCCCCAACAAGTTCGCCGAGCAGAATCGGATCGTCGCCATCGGCTGATTCGCGCAGAACTTGCGAACCATTGGGGCTGGCCACGACCGCCTGAAGGTGCAAACGACCACCGCGCATTTCTGCCAGTGCACCGATCGGGACCTGGCAACCACCGCCGAGTCTGTTCAACAGGGCACGTTCGCAGGTCGTAGCGGCACGAGCATCAGGGTCATCCAGAAAGGTGAGTAGTGGAAGAGTTATGGCGTCTCCAGCGCGCACCTCGACCGCCAGCGCACCCTGGCCTGCCGCGGGGCACATCACGTCCGGGGATATGTATTGCTTGATCAGCCCGGTTTTGCCCAGACGATTGAGGCCGGCGGCGGCGAGAATGATGGCGTCGTATTCGCCAGCTTCGAGCTTGGCTAGGCGCGTATCTACGTTTCCGCGCAAGGGACGAATATCTAAATCCGGACGCAAGGCTTTCAACTGTGCCTGCCGGCGCAGACTGCTGGTGCCGACTCGTGCTGCTTTCGGCAGAGCTTCGATGCTTGCGTACTTGCGCGAGCAAAACACGTCGCGGGGGTCGTCTCGCTTGGTGAGAGCCGCGATTGCAAAGTCAGGCGCAATCTCAGTCGGCAAGTCTTTCAAGCTATGCACAGCGAGATCTACACGCCCAGCGGCCAACGCTTCTTCAATTTCCTTTGTAAACATGCCCTTGGTGCCGACTTTGGCCAGGGGCACATCGGTGATCTTGTCGCCGGTGGTCTTTATGATTTCGATTTCGACTTCATGGCCGCGCCCGCGCAGCAGTGCGGCGATGTGGTTGGCTTGCCAGAGTGCGAGTTGCGATCCGCGAGCGCCGATGCGGAGACGCGCCATTAGGCGCCGCCTCCTGATCCGTCTCCGGACTTCGCAGCTTTCTTGCTTTCCAGGTTGAACAGGCGGCGGACGACTTCGATGATCGTCGTAGCTTCGGACTCGCGGGCTGCGGTCTTGAGCGTGCTAATCGGCGTGTGCATGATCTTGTTGACAATCCCACGAGTGAGCGCGTCCACGGCCAATTCCTGCTCAGGTGAAAGCGGACCCAGGCGGCCGCGAACACGATCGATTTCCGCTTGCCGGATGGTTTCCAAATGATCTTGCAACGAAACAATCGTGGGAACGACCTCGAGGGCTTGCAGACGAGCATGGAAGCGCTTGACTTCGGCGTTGATGATGTTGTCGGCGAGTTCGGCTTCCTTTTGGCGATCGGCAACGTGTGAGGCCACAGCTTGCTGCAAGTCGTCGATGTCGTAGACGAAAATACCATCAAGCTTGTTCATTTCCGGATCGACGTCGCGCGGAACAGCGATGTCGATAAAGAACATGGGGCGGTTCTTGCGGCGGCTCAGAAATATCTCGCCATGCTCGCGGCGAAAAATTGCATGCGGAGAGCCGGTCGAGGTAATGACAATGTCCCCGCGGTCACAGGTATCGTACAGCCGGCTGAACTCAATGGCTTGGCCATTGAATTGGTGCGCCAGACGAATGGCTCGGTCGTAGGTGCGATTGGAAACGAAGATGGACTCCGCTCCATGGGCCAAAAGATGACGCGCTGCCAATTCACTCATCTTTCCAGCGCCCACCAGATAAACGTGCTTGCCGCTAAGCGATCCGAAAATCTTCTTGGCGAGCTCTACGGCTACCGATGCCACCGACACTGCTGACGATCCCACCTCGGTTTCCGAGCGTACCCGTTTCGCCACCGCGAAAGCACGAGTAAGCAACTGATTGAGGTGTGACTGGACAGCACCGACCGCCCTTGCAGTAGCGTAGGCCTCCTTCACTTGTCCCAGGATCTGGGCTTCGCCAAGCACCATCGAATCAAGGCTAGAAGCTACACGGAACAAATGGCGGACCGCATCCTGCTCACGGTATTCGTACAAATGTGGATCCAGAATGGAATCCTCGAGCTGAAAGTAATCACGCAGAAAAGCGCGCAAGTCGGCTCCGCCGTTTCGTGTTTGAGCCAGCAGCTCGACACGATTGCAGGTGCTGAGAATGAGGCCTTCATCCACGCCGGGGTGGTGAGTGAAGCGTTTCAGGGCCTCTGGCAGGCGTGAATCGGAAATCGCGAGGCGCTCGCGAACCTCGACCGGCGCGCTCTTATGATTGACGCCGATGAGGTGAAAGCTCATGACTGGGCAAACCTGTGAATCGTGCTGAAGTAATTTGCCACCCATGCGACTACGGCAGCAATAAAGGCGCCAGCCGCCAGGTACGCGGCGCGCCGGCCGCGCCAGCCTGCACTCCAGCGAGTGAACAGCAGAAGCAGGTAGACCGCCCACATCAGAATGGACAGCAAAATTTTTGGATCAAGCAGATCAATGCGTCCATAAGTGGATTGTGCGACGACAGACCCGGCAATCAGGCCCAGCGTCATGAACGGAAATCCGAGAAGCAGCGAGCGAAAGCCGATTTCGTCGATGACTTCGAGTGCCGGCAAGCGGGAGAGGATTCCTGGCCGCTTGGCCTTGAGCGACCGTTCTTGAATCAGGTAAAGCAGGCTGGCACCGAAGCTCAAAATGAGTGCGGCATAGCCGGTGAAGATCAGGGCGATGTGAGCAAACAGCCATCCAGTGCGAACGCCGGGAGAGGTAATCATGAAAGGCGCCTGGCTGGTGGCGGAGAAGAACGTTAGCAAAAACACCAACGGGAAGACGATGATGCCGGGCGAAGTAGTGTGATAGACCATGTACACGAGCAGGAAGACGACCATTACCAGAAAACCCAGTACCGACTCGGCATTTTGAACCGAAGTCAGAGTCGCCTGGCCGGAAACCAGGAAAGCCTCGGTCAGCGAGACAAAATGAAACACCATCCCCAGGTAAGCCGCATGCAGCGCGATACGGTTCAGCAGGTCGCTGGTGCGGGTCAACGCTACCAAAGCATAGAGCAAACCAACGGCGTAACAACCCAGCGCGACTCGCAACCAAAGGGCAGGCATGGGGATGGAAATCCTCTATGGGATTATAGCTGCGCTGGAGCAGAGGGGTACCGGTCGGAAGTGCCTGGGAGGGTCAATCTACGCCGAGCGTGGTCAGGGCCTTTTCCAAAATCACGGAGTCCACCCAAAGCTGGCGGCCGTGGGCCATCAAGTCTTCGACTTCATCGAAAGCCTGGAAAAGGCGCAGCTTGACGACGCCGTATTGTTCGGCATCGGTCAGCGGACGGCCGTGACGCTCTCCCCACGCCTGCACTGCTTGGACAGGAAAGAAAACGCTTACAGAAAAGGTGGTCTTGCGGTCGGAGGTCACATCGAAAATGTATTCCTTCGCGGCTTCCCGAATGCCCTGGGCGGGAACTGGCCGATCGCCGACGAAATAGTACTGATAAACGTAGCCTTGCCCCCCGGTGTAAGTCTTCATGCGGCGGATGGTCATAACCCCTAATCGATCCGCGCGTCGCGCAGGCGCTTGATGGCCGTCTCCGAGGTCAGTGGCGAGTAGTACACCTCTTTAAACGTATATGATTTCGACTTTGCCGAAAGGATGGGCATGATCTCGATGTGCCAGTGATAGTCCTCATCGATGGTTTTCCAGTAGCCCAGACTCCCGGAACGATGCAAGCTGTTCGGCGAGGTGTGTAGAACCAGGTGGAATGATTCGGTGATGGTGCGAATGCGCTGCAACGTCCGGCGAATGAGCGCGCCCAAGTCCGGCAGCATATTCGAGCGGTTGAGTCCCATGCGTTCGAAGGCGGCCTCGTGGGTGCGAGGCAGAATCCAGGTTTCGTAGGGCACGCGCGGCGCGTACGGCAAAAGGGCGATGAAATCACCACGCGACTCAAGCACACGCAGTTCCTGCCTAGTTTCCTGGGAAATAATATCGCAGAAAACGCAGCGCTCCTTTTGCGCAAAGTATTCGCGGCTGGCACGCAGTTCGTATAGAACCCGGCGTGGCACAAATGTAGTCGCCGTAAGCTGGGACGAGGGATGCTCAAACTCCTGTCCAGCGCTGCTGCCGTGGTCTTTGTAAATGCTGACATACTTGAAGCGCCCGTCGCGCTTCAGATCCTGGATGCGCTGGGCGGCCAGCAGCAGAAACTGGCCAATCTCTGTGTCGCTAGCATTCCAGAGATGCCCGTCGTGACGGGGATTCTCGATTAGCACCTCGTGGGCGCCAACAGGACGCATACGATCGTAGATACCATCGGCACGGCGGGATGCCTCACCCTCAATGTGATACAGCGCGATTGGATGCACCACAGCTCGCTGCCCGCCCGACATGCTGGCGATCAGTTGCGGCGGTTGGGCCGAATCAGGGCACAAACGGCAAGACGATTCCGGCCGGGGTGCGATATCGGGGACGTCGTCACCGGTGATGACCCAAGAGCGAGTGATGGGATCTTTGCGAAGCTCCATGTCGAATAAGGAAAACACCTGCGGGCGAGTGGCGTCAACTGTGATCTAAGACACAGGAATGGCAGCCGTGGTTTGTTATAATCCGCGCGAACCCCGAAGACTGTTCTTTGCCGGTAAGACCCGCTCTCTGCTTGCCATGACCGAGCCGTCCACTCCGCTGATGCGGCAATATGCTGCCATAAAAAAGCAACATCCCACTGCCTTGCTGTTTTTTCGCCTGGGCGACTTCTATGAGCTTTTCTTTGACGATGCGGTAATGGCGTCGCGGGAGCTGCAGATCACCTTAACTTCTCGCAACAAGGAGAAAGGTGTTGCGGTGCCGATGTGCGGTGTCCCGTATCATGCGGCCGAAGGTTACATATCCAAGCTCATTCGCAAAGGGTTCAAAGTAGCAGTCTGTGAGCAAGTGGAGGATCCACGGCTGGCGAAGAAATTGGTGCGCCGCGAAGTGACGAGGGTGGTCACGCCGGGAACCGCCGCCGATTCGTCGTTGAGTTCCGAGGAGAACAATTTTCTGGCGGCGGTGGCACAGACCGGTGATCGGGCAGGCTTCGCGGCGTTGGATCTTTCGACCGGCGAGTTTCGGGCGACCGAGTTTCGAGGCGAAGATGCGGCGCAGAGAATCCTGGACGAGTTGCAACAGTTAAGGCCGAGAGAGATTTTGTACGGCTCGGCAGCGCCGTTGTTTGAGGCACGAGAAAAAACGACTACTCCGGGACCCGGCCCCCATCCCCGGATCGCGGGAGCCATGTGGTCTGAAACGCCTTTGGATGATTGGATTTTCGCCCCGGACCATGCCATTCCTCTGCTCGAAAATCATTTTGGAGTGTTATCGCTAGAAGGCTTCGGGTTGGCAGGCAAGCCGGCGGCGGCTTCGGCGGCGGGAGCGATTCTCTACTACGTGCGTTCCACCCAGCGTGGCACTCTCGATCATGTGGACCGTATCGGATTCTACGAACGGCAAAACTGCCTGGTGCTGGATGCGGTCACCGTGCGCAATCTTGAGTTGATCGAACCGCTGTTTACAGGAACCGACGACGGGGTAACGCTGTTCCGCTCAATTGATGCCACGGTCACACCGATGGGCAAACGCCTGTTGCGGTCGTGGATGCTGCGGCCGTCGATAGAGCCAGTGGAAATCAACTCTCGACTCGATGCCGTGGCGAGCCAGGTCAAAGAGTTGATGATGCGGGAGGAACTGCGGCGGGCACTGGACGGGATTCTTGATCTGGAACGGCTTCTGAGCCGGGTGACGCTGGAAACAGCCAACCCGCGTGATGTGCTGGCGCTGGCGGCATCCGTCGCAAAGATTCCAGCAGTGCGAAGTGCCTTGGCGCGGTTTGACACGGAGCGAATGAAGACGCTGCATGGGGCCATCGACGAACTGGGTGATTTGCGTGGCCGGATCGAAGCCACTGTCGTGCCTGAGCCGCCGCTTTCACTGAGCGACGGCGGCGTTATTCAGCCGGGAGTGGAAAAGGAGTTGGACGAACTACGCGATCTCAGCCGCAACAGCAAGCAATACCTGGCGCAGATTGAGTCACGGGAACGCCAGCGTACCGGAATCGCGTCGTTGAAGGTGAAATTCAATTCGATTTTTGGCTATTACATTGAGATATCGAAGGCCAATCTTCACCTGACGCCGATAGAGTACGAGCGCAAGCAGACGTTGGTAAATGCGGAACGATATACCACGCCCGAGCTTAAGGAATACGAATCCAAGATCCTGGATGCCCAGGAAAAGATCGTCGAGATCGAGAGGCGGCTATTTGCGGAACTGCGTTCGGCGATTGCGGGAGAGGCGCGGCGCATCCGGCAAACAGCGTTGGCTTTGGCTGAAGTGGATGTGCTGGCGGCGCTGGCCCATATCGCAGCCCTGCGCAATTATTGTCGGCCGAAGTTCGACGAGTCTGCCGACATCGAGGTGGTCGGCGGACGGCATCCGGTGATTGAGCAGCAGGATTTCGCCGGCGAGCGCTTCGTTCCCAACGACCTGTATCTCAACTCAACCACTCACACGGTGCTGGTACTGACGGGTCCGAATATGGGAGGCAAGTCAACTTATCTGCGACAGACGGCGCTGGCGGTCATTCTGGCGCAGATGGGATCGTTCGTGCCGGCAAGTTCTGCACGGCTTGGAATTGTGGATCGGGTATTCACTCGCATCGGGGCCAGCGACAACCTGGCGCGAGGCCGGTCCACGTTCATGGTCGAGATGACGGAGACGGCAGCGATTCTGCACACCGCGACGCAGCGCTCACTGATTCTGCTGGATGAGGTCGGACGCGGCACCTCCACATACGATGGACTGGCCATTGCGTGGGCAGCCGTCGAATACATTCATGCCCGCATGCGGGCGAAGACGTTATTTGCTACCCATTATTTTGAGCTGACCGAACTGGCCGATCAGCTCTCCGGGGTGAAGAACTACCACGTGTCGGTCAAAGAAACTGGCAGCGGCATAGTGTTTCTGCGAAAAGTCGAACCCGGGCCGGCGGATCGTAGTTATGGGATCGAAGTGGCGAAGCTGGCCGGATTGCCGAATGAGGTAGTGGAACGAGCACGCGAGGTGCTGGCCGAGCATGAGAATGCAGAGCAGCGGCTGACCGCGCAACTGGCGAGTGATGAACGCCAGCCGCGTCCGCCAGCACAGTTGACCATTTTCACGCCCTTGTCGCAACCGGTTCTCGACCGCCTGCGTGAAGTGGACTTGAATCGGCTAACGCCGCTGGAAGCACTGAATTTGCTGGCCGAGCTAAAGAAAGAAATCTAACCACAGGGAAAGAAGGGGATACGGAGGTGAGCAAGAACTCAAGTCTGCCCATCGGCCAGTTAATTATTTTGGGCTTTGAGGACACTGAAATATCGCCGTCAGTGCGCTCCCTTCTGACTCGAATTCAACCGGCGGGTGTGATCCTTTTTGCCCGCAATATTGTCAGCGCGGAACAGACACACAAACTGCTCCAGGACTGCCAGACCTGCGTTTCCACTCCGTTATTCACTTGCGTCGATATGGAAGGCGGAAGGGTTGACCGGTTTCGGAATGTTACCGGGCCGACGCCGTCCGCAGCGGAAGTGTACGCGACGAGTGACCGGCAACTCTTCCGCAAGCACGGTGAGGTGATCGGAAACTCTTGCCGGGCGATGGGATTCAACACCGACTTTGCCCCCGTGGTGGATCTGGCATTCGAGGCATCGCGCACCGTGATGAGTTCGCGGGCTGTCTCGGCAGATCCAAAAGAGGCGGTCGTCTATGCTCGTGAATTTCTTTCCGGGCTGCGCTCAGCGGGTGTATTGGGTGCAATCAAGCACTTTCCCGGCTTAGGAGAAGCGAATCTGGACACACATCTTGAACTGCCGAGCGTGGAGAAATCCTGGAAACAACTTTGGCAGCAGGATATGGCTCCGTATCGCGCCTTGCGCCGGGACGCTCCGATGGTGCTGGTGGGACATGCGGCATATCCGGCGGTAACGCGGGATCGGATTCCGGCGTCGTTGTCGAAGAAGTGGATAACGGATACGCTGCGCAAGAAGATCGCCTATCGCGGCCTGATAGTGTCGGACGATCTCGAGATGGGTGGCGTTCTGAAAGCCGCTTCGATCGGGCAGGCTGCGGTCGGTCATATTCGAGCCGGTGGAGATCTGTGTTTGGTGTGTCACGTTGCCGAACATATAGAGCAAGCGTACGAAGCGCTGACTCAAGAAACGGAACGTGATCGCAAGTTTGCGCGGCGTTGCCAGGAGTCGCTGGCGCGAGTGCACAGATTCAAGAAGAAATCGAAAGAGTTGAAGCGAAGAAAATCTACTCCTTCCGCAGAAAAGATTCGGGATCTCTCACGGAGCTTGCGGGAATTTGGAGAGCAAGTACGGCGGGCGGCCATCAAGCGGCAGGAGGAGGCATGATCGTCGCTGGGGTCATGAGTGGGACTTCCACCGATGGAATCAACGTCGCATTGGTGCATGTGGAAGATGCGCGCCGGACGAAAACGCGCGGCTTCCAGCAAATAAAGTTCGAACTGATTGGACACGCAGAATATCCATACCCACAAACGGTTCGCAAGTTTGTTCTGGCGGTCATGAATTCGCAGCGAGCCGGCGCCGCCGATCTCGCGCGGCTGAACTTTCTGCTCGGGGAGCTTTACGCGGAGGCGATACTCGCTACCCAGCGACGTTTTCGTGTAAAGGCTGAATTGGTCGGCTGCCATGGGCAGACGATTTACCACCAGGGCGAGGCCGCGCCGTTTCTTGGGCGGAAACTGGCAGTGACTTGGCAGACCGGCGAAGGCGCCGTGATCGCAGCGCGCGTGGGCATGCCGGTGGTGAGCGACTTTCGTCCGGCAGACATGGCTGCGGGCGGGAAAGGTGCTCCGCTGGTTCCCTTCCTTGATTTCTTGCTTTATCGTAATCCGCACCGTGGAAGAATTGTGCAGAACATCGGCGGCATTGCCAACCTGACGGCAATCCCTGCTGGGGCTTCGAGCGCTCAGGTGATCGCTTTCGACACCGGGCCAGGAAATATGGTGATTGACGCAGTCATGGAGCGGCTTTTTCGTAAGCCGTATGATCGCGACGGGCGCGTGGCGGCATCTGGTAGGGTGCTGGATCGTGTGGTCGCAGATATCTTGCAGCAGCCTTTCTTTCGGCGGAAGCCGCCCAAAACCGCTGGGCGCGAAGACTTTGGGCGCGAGTTTGCAGAGAGGTTTGTGCAGCGGTGCGGACGCGCCGTTTCCCGCGATACTGTGGCCACGGCGACAGCGTTGACTGCAAGATCGATTGCCGATTCCACCCAGCGTTTGGTTCTGGGCAGGCAGCGCGGTTACGGGGAATTCATCGTCTCCGGCGGCGGAGTGAAGAATCTAACCTTGATGGCGATGCTGACCACCGAGCTACACCCACTCGGTCTCAAGGTCCGTTCGTCCGACGAGTTTGGTCTTCCTTCGGAAGCCAAGGAGGCGGCTGCTTTCGCCCTGCTGGCGCATGAGACCTGGAACCATCGTCCGTCGAATGTGCCGTCTGCTACGGGGGCAAAGAGGCCTGCCATTCTCGGGAAGATTTCCTATGTGTAGGCACTTTCGCGGCTTTGCGACGAAAGCCCAGGTGAGGACACCTATGCCTAAGGGGACTGTGGTGATTCTCGCAGCCTTTATTGCGTTGCTGACAGCGTGTTCTGCGAGGCCTGATCCGAACACGCTGGTCATGATCATCGAGAGCAGCCCCACCAATCTCGATCCCCGAGTAGGGCTGGATGCGTATTCAGAACGCATCGACACACTGCTGTTCGACGATCTACTCACCCGTGACGAGCACCTGAACGTGCAGCCGCAGTTGGCGGAAAGCTGGGAGATTCCCGATCCCAAGACCTACGTTTTTCATCTTCACCACGGGGTGAGGTTTCACGATGGTCGACCGCTCACTTCGAGGGATGTGAAGTGGACGTTCGATTCCCTGCTCCAAGGCAAGATTCGCAGCACTAAAGCAGCCACTTACCGCTGGGTGGATCGCATCGAGGCACCGGATGACTTTACTGTCGTCTTTCATCTAAAAGAACCGTTTACCCCGCTCCTGTGGAACCTATCCGACGGAGCGATTGGCGTCGTACCCTACGGCTCAGGCAGCGAAATCTCCAGTCACCCCATTGGATCAGGGCCATTTCGTTTCGTGAGCGCCGAGCAGGACAAAGAGGTCGTCATCGAACGCAACGATGACTATTGGGGCCAGAAACCGAAGTTGCAGCGGGTGCGTTTAACGGTTGTCCCGGACACCACTACACGGGCGCTGGAACTGCGCAAGGGCAGCGCCGACATCGTCATCAATGCGTTGACCGGGGACCTGGTGCTGGCGCTCGAAAAAGAACCCACCCTGCAAGTGCTCCACGCACCCGGCACGGTGCTGTGGTATCTCGCATTCAATACACGCGATCCCATTCTTAAGGATTCAAAGGTGAGGCAGGCGCTGGCTTATGCGATCGACCGCCGGCCGATGATCCACTACCTGTTGCGTGATTTCGCACGACCTGCCGACAGCCTGCTTCCGCCTGAAAGCTGGGCCTACGATCCGGAGCTGACTCACTATGACCACGATCCCGAGCGGGCGCGGCAGCTGCTGGAGCATGCCGGATATCCCGCCATCAACGGCGTGCGCTTTCACCTCACGATGAAGACTGGGACCGAGGAGAGCACGCGATTGCTGGCCGCGGTCTTGCAGCAACAGCTGCGGGACGTCGGCATTGCGCTCGATATCCGGACGTTTGAGTTTGCCACCTTTTTCGCCGACGTAACTCGTGGAGCTTATCAAATGCATTCCCTCCGCTGGGTGGGCGGGAATGAAGACCCAGATATCTTTGAATACGTATTTCATTCCAACAAGTTCACGCCCAATGGCGCTAACCGGACTTTCTATTCCAATCCCCGTCTTGATTCATTAATCGATCAAGCACGGGGCGAACTCGATCAGGAACGCCGCAAACGGCTTTACGCGGAAATCCAGCAGATTCTGGTTGTGGATCAGCCGTATGTGGAGCTGTGGTATCAGGATAACGTGATGGTGCACTCGCAGCGGGTGCGAAACGTGACGCTGATCCGTCGGGGAATTACGACTTCTTAAAGACCGTTGAGCTGGAGAAGTAGGCTTTGCACGCGCGCAGAACACAATCGAGTTCTCAGTTTCAAGTCCTCGGTGCTCAATTGGAGTAGAAACTGCGTGGTACCATCGATTTCATGCGCATTCTTTTTATTGGTGACATTTTTGGCAAGCCGGGACGCACCATCGTCAAAGAACGCCTGCCCGGTCTGGTCAAAGATCATGCGGTTGATCTGGTAATTGCCAATGGAGAGAATTCCGCAGCTGGGTTCGGCATCACTCCGCCGCTGGCGGAGGATTTGTTTGAGTTGGGAATCGATGTCATCACTACCGGCAATCACGTTTGGGACAAACGCGAGATCATCGATTACTTTGGGTCCGCGGATGGAAACCCGCATAGTCCGGCCAGACGCTTGTTGCGGCCGGCAAACTATACCCCGGGCATGCCGGGAACTGGCATGTATCAAGGGCGAAAGGGTGATATTCCTTACGCGGTGCTCAACCTTCAGGGACGTGTGTTCATGGCGTCGAACGATGATCCCTTCCGAGTTGCCGACCAACTGTTGAAGGAAATTACCGCGAAAGTGATCTTCGTCGATATTCACGCCGAGGCGACATCGGAGAAGATGGCCATGGGGTGGTATCTGGACGGCCGGGTGACAGTAGTGGTGGGAACTCATACCCACGTTCCGACAGCGGACGAGCGAGTGCTGCCGAACGGAACCGCTTACATCACGGACGTAGGCATGACCGGTCCCTACGACAGTGTGATCGGCGTGAAAAAAGAATTGATCGTGGAAAAGTTCCTCAAGAATATGCCAACCAGGTTCGAGGCCGCCACCGGAGACGTCCGTCTTTGCGCAGTCGTTGTGGATTGCGACGAGATGACGGGACGGGCGAGAACGATTCAGCGGGTGATGCTCAGTTAACGGAGGAGAGATGGGACAACCAGTAGTGCACTTCGAAATCGGCTGCCGTGATCGCGGTAAGACGGCAGCATTTTTCTCGGATTTGTTTGGCTGGAATACTCAAGAGGCTGGACCGGCGACCATGATCGATACGGGCGGCGGAGGCATCAACGGACACATTTCTGCCTTGGGGCATGAGCCGCATAATTATGTGACTGTCTATGTGCAGGTGGATGATGTGAAGGATTACCTCGACAAGGTTCAGAAGCTTGGGGGGAAGACGCTGGTGCCGCCGGTAGAAATCCCTACCGGGACATTCGCCTGGTTCGCCGATCTGGAAGGCAACACCATAGGATTGTGGAAGCCGAAATAAGCGACAGTCAGCGCTTCAGGATTTTCTCTAATTGGCGGCGCTTTTGCACTGGCAGGTGACGCAAAGCGGAACGGGCTAGCGCGATGTAGACCGCCCTTGCTTCGGGAATTCGTTTCAGAGCCTGAAGGTGCTTACCGACTATTTCCGCATCGCCTCGCACCAACGGACCGCTGAACGCCCCGGCGGGGCCGAGAGTAGCGTAGTTCACAAACGTCTGACACAGAATGGGTAGCATCATTCGGCGGGCTTCGGCAGTCTTCAATCCCGCCGAGCGCGCCACCTGCTCGGCGGTAACAACAGCTGCCACCAGTAGAGGCGACGCAAAGGCTCCCCAGGCATGATAGGCCGCCTTGTTCTGCTTACGGATGAGGAAGGTTCGCGCTCCGAAGTCCCGCACTACCCGCCGGGCCATTTGCACAGCCGCCGCGTCGCCCTCCAGAGCAAAGGTAATGCCCTTCATGGTTGGAACCGCCCCCCGGACAAACGTCATCATGGGGTGCACGGAAGCAACTTTTGCGCCGCGTTCGCGGAGAGGGCTTAGGATGTCGCTGTCGAGGGCGCCGCTGGAATGGAAGACGGTTTTCCCTTTCCAAATCTTCAGTGCCGCGAGATCCGTCGCTACAATTTCAATCTCCCGGTCGGGGACACAAAGCCAGATGAGACCCGCGTCCAGACTCGCACCCCGGTAATGAGACGATCGAGCCTTCAGCGTATGTGTGAGCGCGCGGGCCTGGCGTGCGGATGCCGGGGTCCGCGAAACAATTTCGGAGATACGGTATCCCGCCCTGGCCAATTGCAATGCTAATGCGGTGCCCAGCCTTCCCGGCCCGACAATCGCGACACTGGGTTTCTCGTGCATTGAGGGCAGCATAGCAGGGCAGTTGGTCAGCGGCAAAAGCGGATGTGAACAAGGTCCAAAGGGGGAGGCTATATATTATTTGACATGGCGAAGAAGAAAGCTCGCGTACTTTCATCCCGAGTGGCTTATCGTGGGCCGGCTTTTTGGGTCACTACCGATCAAGTTCTTGAACCCAGCGGCGTTCAGGCTCGGCGGGACATTGTTCATCACACCGGTTCGGTCGTGGTTCTGGCGGTCGACGATACTGGCCGTGAGCCAAGGGTCCTGCTGCTCAGGCAATACCGCCATGCCGCCCAGCAATATTTGTGGGAGCTTTGTGCCGGCCGCATTGATGCTGGCGAAAGCCCACTGCCAGCCGCGAAACGCGAATTGCTGGAAGAGACCGGGTTCAGGGCAAAACATTGGAAGCGTATTTTCCAGTTCTATGCCAGCCCCGGTTTCGTAGCGGAGACTATGGCAGTCTACCTGGCTCATGGACTGCGGGCTGGACAGGCACAACCCGAAGAAGACGAGGTAATTGAAACCCGGTTCTTCCCGCTTCGGGATGCAGTCAAAATGGTGATGCGAAACACGATCCGAGATGCCAAGACCATCTCCGGTGTGCTTTGGCTCAGCCAGCAGCACGATCGCCGAAAACTATCCCCGAAGTAATTCCTTTCCAAGACTTCTTCCCTTGACAGTACCAACCTCTAGCCGGAAAATGACAACAAATCGGAAAGCGTGACCTCGCAACCGTTAGGGGTCGCGCCAGGGGGCGTACGTGGAACGTTTGAAAGGTACCGTCAAGTGGTTCAACAATGCCAAAGGCTATGGATTCCTCGGGCGTGAAGATGGAGCGGACGTTTTTGTCCATTACAGTGCCATCACAAGCGAGGGATACAAGAGCCTGCAGGAAGGGGATCAGGTTGAGTTTGAAATAACTCAAGGTCCCAAGGGTCCGCAAGCGGCTAATGTTACAAAGGCCTCTTGAAGTAACACATTAAGCAGCGGGAAGTCACATCTATTCCTCCCCGCCCACCGCGCGAAAGTTTTCCCCTCCAGCGCGTGGTGGAAGTTTCGCACTCTGTCCGGCGAAGGGAATAGTGTGTCCGGACAAAAGCGTCGCGCTTTCTCTCCAGCGCAATCTTGTTTACTCTGGATAGCGCATGGACAACAAAGCCATTGCGGGCATCCTGTATGAGACCGCGGATCTGCTGGAGATCGACGCCGCAGATTCGTTCCGCATTCGTTCCTACCGCAATGCCGCCGAAGCAATCGAGGCCCAGCCACAGCAGATTGCCGACCTGATCAGCGAACCAAAGAAAGTGTTGGCCATCCAGGGTATCGGCAAAGGCATGCTGTTAAACCTGCAAGAGATCTTCAAAGATGGGCGGCTCTCGGTGCATGCCGATCTGTTGAAGAAATACCGGCCCACAATGCTTGATCTGCTGAAGATTCAGGGATTGGGACCGAAGACCATCGCCTTGATTTGGAGCGCATATCAAGTCAGCGATCTGGAAGGTGTGGAGAAGTTGGCGCGCGAAGGCAAGATTCGCGAACTGCCGCGGATGGGGGAGAAACAGGAAGCCAAGCTGCTGAAAGCGATTGAGGACTATCGTCGCATCGCCGGACGTTTCCTCTTGGACGTCGCGGAAAGGCAAGCGGAAAAGATCATCGAACATCTACAAGGATTCCCTGGAGTTGAGAAGGTTACCCCCGCTGGCTCGCTGCGGCGTGGTCGCGAGACGGTGGGCGATCTCGACATTCTAGTCACGGGCATAGCGTGTTGCGATGATGCGGAACGAGAGAAGCTGATCGATCACATCATCAAGCTGCCAGGGCTTATGGACATCATCGCGCGAGGTGAAAATAAGGTCAGCTTCCGCGTCAGAGGAGGTATGCAGGTAGACGTTCGCTTTCTCGCTCCCGACTCCTACGGAGCTGCCATGCAGTACTTCACCGGCAGCAAGGCGCACAACGTGGCGTTGCGTCAGCGGGCGCTCAAGATGGGATACACACTCAGCGAATACAGCCTGGCGCGTCTCGATGACGGGAAAGTGGTCGCCGGCAAGACTGAAGAAGACATATATGGCAAGCTGAAGCTGGACTACATCCCACCCGAACTACGGGAGAATCTGGGCGAAATTGATGCCGCCGAGAAGCACGCGCTGCCGGTACTGATTACCCAAGGCGACCTGCAGGGTGACGTGCACATGCACACGGTCGAAACCGATGGCCGAAACACCATTGAAGAAATGGCGGCGGCGGCCCGGGAGCATGGGTACAAGTACATGGCCATCACTGACCATTCGAAGAACCTGGCGTTTGCCAATGGCCTCGATGATAAGCGCGCAGTAGAGCATATGAAGCGCATTCGGGCTATGAGCGAGACCGCGGGCATTAAGATCTTTGCCGGAATTGAAGTGGACATTTTGGCCGACGGCACGCTGGATCTGTCCGATTCTGTGTTGGAAGACATGGATGTGGTCATCGCCAGCGTGCATTCGCATTTCAATCAGAGCGCGGCAGAGATGACAGATCGCCTGCTGAAGGCGGTGGAGAATCCGAATACTTCGATCATTGGCCATCCTACGGGCCGTCAGTTATTGCGCCGGGATGCTTACCCGTTCGACGTGGACGCGGTGATGAAAGCGGCGGCTCAGCACAAAGTTGCGATGGAGCTGAATTCGTTTCCTGAACGCCTGGACCTATGCGACCGGCATTTGCGGCTGGCGAAACAGTATGGGGTGAAGATCGTAATCAACACCGATTCACATCATACATCCCACTTGGACAAGATTCGCTTCGGGGTTCTGCAAGCGCGGCGCGCGTGGCTCACTAAGGAAGATGTGCTGAATACTCTTCCCGTCGAGAAATTTGCCAAAGCCATGAAGCATGGGTGGTGACGGAAGCCTTCAGCAGTCAGCACTCTGCTTCAGCGAGCAAAATCCACTGCAGATTTCCAATGACCAAGCGACTAGAATGACAACGACCCATGACTGACGAAACTCAATCACCGCCGCCCGTGGCTACTCCTTCCACACCCCGTATAGATTTCCGCATCGGCGAGGAGTTCGGCACAGCGAAGAAAAACCTACCCCCAGTGAAGATTATCGGAATTGGCATCGCCCTCATCGCGGTGGGCTGGGCAATCGCAGCCTTTGTGCAACGCCCTCGACCCTCAGCAACCGGCACGATCAATGAAGTGGTTGCGGTTGAGATTCCCAATCAACACTCTGTGATAGTCGCGATCAACCTGGCCCTCCAAAATATTGGAGCCAAGCCATTCTTCATTCAGACCATCAAGGCCGAGGTTCAGACCACCGATAACACTTTTTCTTCCGATGCCGCATCTACCGTCGATCTGGATCGCTACTATCAGGCTTTTCCTACCTTGAAGCAATACGCCGGCCCTCCCTTACAGCGAGAGGCGAAAATCGATGTCGGCGGTCAAACGAAGGGAACGATCATCGTGAGCTTTCCTGTAACTCCCGAGGCCTTCGCCAGCCGTAAACTGCTCCGCGTCACGATTCAACCCTACGATCAGCCGGTTCCGCTGGTTCTCACCAAATAGGAACTAGGCGGAGCATTCTTCTCTCTGCGCGATCTTTGCGGGAACTTGCGGCCTTTGCGGTGAAAAGCTCTAACCGCAAAGCGCGCAAAGGACCTCGCTAAGGACGCAAAGAAAGTCTCCTCGGTAGCCACGAGAGACGCCAGGACGATATTAGTACGTCCTGAGGTTTGGTTCCTTGAGCTTCAAGCGACTATAATCCGCCTTCGCGATTCTTTTCAGGGAGAAGGCGTATTGCTAGCCGCAGGAGCCAAACTCGGGCCGTTTGAGATCCAGTCTGTCCTGGGCACGGGTGGGATGGGCGAGGTTTACCGCGCTCGCGATACCCGCCTCGACCGCACCGTCGCAATCAAGGTGTTGGCCTCTCATCTTTCCGCATCGCCTGAGCTGAAGCAGCGAATGGAACGCGAGGCCCGGGCGATTTCGTCACTCAACCATCCTCATATTTGCCAGCTCTATGACATCGGTTCGCAGGATGGCACCGACTACCTGGTCATGGAGTTCCTGGTCGGCGAAACTTTGGCCGAACGCATCCGCAAGGGTGCGGTGCCACTGAACGAAGTCCTCAAGATCGGGATGGATGTTTCTGAGGCACTCGACGTCGCCCACCGTCGTGGCATTGTCCACCGCGACCTGAAACCCGGCAATATCATGCTGACGCCGACCGGGCGCTAAGCTAATGGACTTCGGGCTGGCAAAGCCACTGGGCACACAGACCATGGCGTCAGGAACCGCGCCTTCGTTCACCGCCTCGCCCACCATGAGCGGACCGAGTCCCATGAGTCCGCTCACGACCGCGGGCAGCATTGTAGGCACGATTCAATACATGGCGCCCGAGCAGATCGAAGGCAAGGAAGCGGATGCGCGTAGTGACATTTTTGCTCTCGGCGCCGTGCTGTACGAGATGACTACGGGAAAGCGCGCCTTTGAGGGCAAGAGCCAGATCTCGGTAGCGTCGTCGATCTTGGACAAGGAACCGGAGCCGCTCAGCGTCGTGAAACCTCTCACTCCTCCAGCGTTTGAGTACGTCGTGACAACCTGTCTGCAGAAGAATCCTGAGGACCGTTTTCAGACAGCGCACGACATCAGACTGCAACTAAAATGGATCACGGAAGGCGGCGGCTCGGCATCGGCGGTTCCTACTGCGGCGGCAGCGCCTGGTAACAAACGCGGACACATCGGCTGGATCGGAGCCATCATTGCGGCTGTGCTTCTGGGTGCGATTGCGGGCATCATTTTCTACCGTCCGGTACCGTCTGCGCCGCCGATCCACACGGTCATTAATGCTCCCGAGGGCGCTTCTCTTCGTCTGACTGGCGACTTTGCGGGACCTCCAATCCTTTCACCAGATGGCGCCTATGTAGCCTTCACCGCTGCGACTGGCGGCTTGCAGAGCAAGACGGTGCTCTGGGTACGCCCCATGGATAAGCTGGAGGCGCAAATGCTGGCGGGTACGGAGGGTGCCACTTTTCCTTTTTGGTCGCCCGACGCCCGCTCCCTCGGTTTCTTCGCGGATAATAAACTGAAAACTATCGATCTGAACGGAGGAGCTCCGCTGTCTATTTGCGATGCGAACTTCGGGAGGGGTGGTGCGTGGGGGCGCGACGGTGTGATCGTGTTTACGCCTGATACACAAGCTGCTTTGGTGCGCGTCAGCGCCGCGGGAGGAACCCCGACGGAACTCACAAAGCTGGATCTCGCGCAGCACACTTCGCACCGTTGGCCGTTCTTTCTTCCGGACGGCAAGCACTTCGTCTACTTGGCCATCGTCCATGATCCCTCGAAGGCGTCCAACAATACGTTGTACTACGCGTCGCTCGATGGGAAGGAGAACCGCCCCCTCTTTCATTCCCAATCCAACGCGGTCTATGCCAATGGATTTCTTTTATTCGCTCGCGGCAGCCAGTTAATAGCGCAAGCGTTCGATCCGGCCAATGGCACCCTGCGGGGAGACGCACAGAGCGTGGCCAGCGGGATCATCAACGACATCTCTACCTGGCACATGGATGCTTCAGTTTCAAACAACGGCATATTGGTCCTGGGAAGCGGCGGGGCCGCGGATTGGCAACTGGTATGGATGGACCGCAGTGGAAAGCAGATTGGAGTCGTAGCCGACAAATTGTCCGACCTGCAAAGCGCTCGCGTCTCGCCGCAGGGTGACCGAATCGTTTTCACTATGGAAACGGGCCAGAACGACGTCTGGGTGCTCGATTTGGCGCGTGGCATCCGCACCCGGCTTACCTTCGGTCCGGTGTCCAACAACTATCCAGTTTGGTCACCGGACGGGAAGTGGATCATCTACAACTCGGATCGCAACGGGCACTCCAATTTCTACCGCAAATCCTCCGACGGCAGTGGCGCGGAAGAACTGTTGTTGACCAATGATCAGATCGCACTGCCCAGCGACTGGTCGCAGGATGGCAAGTACCTCATCTACGGGCGCGGCCCGTTGGGCTACACCAACTGGGAGATTTGGGCGTTGCCACTGGAGGGCGAACGCAAACCCCGGCTGTTGGTCTCGCACGGAGAGAACGGTTCCAGTGGCTATGGACGGCTTTCCCCTGATGGACGCTGGCTGGCCTACGCTTCCACCGAGTCCGGCAAGCCGGAGGTTTACGTCGTACCCTTCGGCGGGGGGCAAGGCAGATGGCAGGTTTCAGCCAACGGGGGGAGTCAGCCCGCCTGGAGCCAGGACGGCAAGGAACTTTACTTCGCAAGCCAGACCTTTTCCGTGGTCGCGGTTCCGGTGAAAGAAGTGAATGGTATTCCGCAGTTTGGAGCCGCTCAGCAGCTGACCACAACCGCAGCGGCCCCGAACATATTCTTCGATGTCACGCCCGACGGGAAGAAGATCCTCCTGCCGCTCGTGACCCAGCAAGTCAATCAGTCGATCACCGTAGTGACAAACTGGACGACAGGGCTGAAACAGTAGTATGCAGCGCTAATGCTTCTGAAGGAATCCTTTTCGGCGCACCAGGTGGGTATTGGCGTCGGGCTTGATCTCGGTGTACTTCAGAAAGCTGATTGAACCATCGACTTCCAGCACCGCGAGAGCCACATCCTGAAGGCTGGCGATGCCGTGTTCGCGCATCGCCCTCTGAAGTTCATCCAGGCTGACATGTTCCTTCGCCATGTGGGAGGCGATTGCCTCCCCGTCATGCACCATGAGGCTGGGCTGGCCCTGGACAAATTTCCGAAAGCGGCGGTTGCCCCCGGAAACTTCCGCCACGAAGTAGTTGAGTATTAGCAGGGTTGACGCAGCCACTACGCCGCCCGCCAGCGACGTATCCGGACCGGTCATGGCGTTCTGCACTGCATTGCTGATCAGCAGTAAAAGCGTGAGGTCGAAGGGAGTCATCTGACCCACTTCCCTTTTGCCGCTTAAGCGCACGCCAGTAAGAACGACGAGGTAAATAACCCCCGTCCGCAACGCGATTTCGCCAAGCACATGAACGCCGGGAAACATGAGAGCTATTCGCCGGTGGTCACAGGTGTAGGTGCGTTCTTTGGTGTGCTGAGATAGCCGGTGGCCTGCTTCTTGTCGACCGACCACACCACCAGTTCGTAAAGCATGTGATCGCGCCCGGTATAGAACTGGATGGGCTCGCTGATATTACGATCTTTCTTCTCGATGGTCCGGTCGTCGGCGCTCACGTTGATCGTGAACTTGCCCTTCTTGGGGTCAGTTTTCTTGAGCTGCAGGCTGATCGTCCCAACCGGTTGCGGGCTGGCGCCTTTGACCAACGTAAATTCGTAGTAATTGCGATCGCCCTTGTGCTTGAGGACTTCGAGATCCTGGCGAGTGTTCGCGATCAGACCGCTCTGCACGCCAAGGTCGCCAATCGTGCTTTGCAGCTTGGCGACGGTAGCGGCCAAGTCCGCCTTGGTCGAAGCAACGTCAGTCTTGACTCCGCCCACATCGGTCTTCACGTTGCTTACGTCACCGCTGACTTGGCTGATGCGGCTGGCCTCCTTTTTCTGCTCCTCAGACAAGCGCTGCTCGGCAGCGTGTTGTTGCTGAGTCAATTGGGCAGAGCGCTCGGCAAGTTCTTTCTTAGTCATGCCCAGTTGCGTGGCCAAGGTTTCCGCGTCGGATTCAGCGGACTGCATGCGCTTGCCCAACTCAGCAATCTGCGCGTTGCTGGCGCCCTGCCCCTTGGACAGATCGTCAATGCGTCCGCGCAACGTATAGAAGAAATAGATCGATCCGGCGACGTAAATAACCGCCAGCAACATCAATATCCACTTTCCGGCGTTGCCCTCGGACTCCGTATGGACTTCAGTTATCTGTTGGCCTTCGTCCGGCATGAGGTTGGTCTCCTGGGTGTAGGGTGGTTTTGGTTCTGACCATTGTTGAGCAGCGGGGCGCGAGTGTCAAATGCTTTAGTTTCTGCGCGGATGCAGCACGAAAGCGTGACCCGCTTTGGAGGATGGCTTCCCAGGGCGAAGCTAGCGTACTCTCAGATGTATGAAGAAGCAGGAAGATGTTCCTGGCATGCGCAAGAAGCAAGGCGTCTGGGTCTTTCACTCGGGCTCGCCGATGCGTCTGCTCACCTTGGAGCGAACACTTCGCATCGTGCGGCTAGAGAGGGAGCGCCAAATTCTAGGTGGACGAGTGCGGGATGTTCTGACTCGCGATACGCCAGATCCAAAGACCTAGAGTTCCACCCTCCGCAGCCGCAACGAGTTCACGATCACCGAAACTGAACTGAAGCTCATGGCAGCGGCGGCTAGAATCGGACTCAGTAGCCATCCAAAAAACGGATAGAGCACGCCTGCCGCGATCGGCACCCCAATCGAGTTGTAAATAAACGCAAAGAATAGGTTTTGCCGGATGTTGCGCATGGTGGCCTGACTCAGCTTGCGTGCGCGCACGATGGCCAACAGATCGCCTTTTACTAGAGTGACGCCGCCACTTTCCATAGCAACGTCGGTCCCGGTACCCATGGCAATGCCGACATCGGCTTGTGCAAGCGCAGGAGCGTCGTTGATGCCGTCGCCCGCCATGGCAACAATGCGACCTTCCTTTTGCAGACGCTGCACGACCTCCGCCTTCTGCTCCGGGCGGACGCCGGCCTGAAATTCGGTGATACCCAAGGCGCGAGCCGTGCCTTCCGCCGTGCCTTGGCTGTCTCCGGTCAGCATGACGATGCGCAACCCTGCCGCACGAAGATCGCGAAGAGCCTGCTGTGTAGACGGTTTGACGGCATCAGCAATGCCGATCACACCCGCGGCGCGGCCATCCACAGCCACGAAGACTACGGTTTGGCCCTGGCGGCGTAGTTCTTCGGCTTGCGACGCCAGGACCGACGCTCCGATTCCCGGCTCGCTGAGAAACTTTTCATTGCCGACGGCCAGAGCTTTGCCTGCAACTCTGCCAGTCACACCGCCGCCAGTTTTCGATTGAAACTCGGAGACACCGGCCAAAGGAATATTGTTGGCGGTCGCGGCGGTCACCAGAGCCGCAGCCAACGGGTGCTCGCTTCCCTGCTCCAGGCTGGCCACCAGACGAACGATCTCAGATTCGTCAAAGCCCGCGCTCGCTACCACCGCCTCAACCGTCGGTTTGCCGGCGGTCAGGGTTCCGGTTTTGTCGACCACGAGAGTGTCAACTTTCTCGAGAGTTTCTAGAGCTTCAGCGTTGCGAATCAGCACTCCAGCCTGCGCGCCGCGGCCCGTGCCCACCATGATCGCCATCGGAGTTGCCAGTCCCAAGGCACACGGGCAGGCGATGATCAGCACCGCCACGGCATTCACCAACGCATGTGCCAAGCGTGGTTGCGGACCCAAGAAGCTCCAAGCGATAAACGTCAGGATGGCGATGCCGATCACCGCCGGCACGAACCATCCGGCCACCCGATCAGCAAGACGTTGAATGGGAGCACGGCTGCGCTGTGCCTGGCTCACCATTTGGACGATCCGCGCCAGCAAGGTTTCACTACCGACGCGTTCCGCTCGCATCACGAATGATCCAGTTCCATTAACAGTCGCGCCCACGATGCGGCTCCCCGGGAGCTTCTCCACCGGAATCGGCTCACCGCTGATCATCGACTCATCCACAGAACTGGTGCCTTCAAGCACCACACCGTCCACGGGAACCTTTTCGCCCGGACGAACCCGTAGGCGGTCGCCTACTTTGACCTGATCCAACGGAATGTCTTCTTCTTTGCCATCACTCAGGATTCGGGCAGTCTTCGGACTCAGGCCGAGCAGAGCACGGATGGCGGCTCCGGTCTGGCTGCGGGCGCGCAGTTCGAGAACCTGTCCCAGCAGCACCAGGGTGACGATCGCTGCCGCGGCTTCGTAATACACAGGCGGCCTGCCTGTCATGTCACGAAACGCCTCGGGAAATATTCCCGGTGTCAGCGTCGCCACCAGACTGAACAGGTACGCCACGCCAGTGCCCATGGCAATCAGCGTGAACATGTTGGTGGAACGATTTACGATCGAAGCCCATCCCCGCTGGAAGAATGGCCATCCGCCCCAGAGAACCACCGGGCTGGCCAACAGCAATTCGATCCATGGCAGCCAGCCGCCGGGAAGCGCGTGTTGCACTGGCATCCTAGGAAGCATGTCAGCCATGGCGATCACGAGCAAAGGTGCGGTAAGTGCGACTCCGACCCAGAAGCGGCGAGTCATATCCCGAAACTCGGGATTGTCTTCCTCCTTCGCAGTGACAGTTCGCGGTTCAAGAGCCATGCCGCAGATCGGGCACGTTCCCGGCCCAGAGCGAACGATCTGGGGGTGCATGGGACATGTGTACTCGATACGGGTGCTGGCCACCGGCATCTCCGGCTCGAGCGACATGCCACAACTCGGGCAGGGGCCGGGCTTACTCTGTCGCACTTCCGGACACATTGGACAAACATAGTTTGCCGCCGGCGCCTGGGGCTTGGCGGGAGCAATGTGGATCACAGAGGTAACAGGCCGCGGGGCCAGATACTTCGGAGGATCGGCCTGAAATTTCTCCGCACAGCCTTGGCAGCAGAAGGAATAGGTCTGGCCAGCGTGCTGACGCCTGTGCTTCGCGGTGACCGGGTCAACGGTCATTCCACAGACTGGATCCTTATACTTCGATCCCATAGTGGACGGTTGGGCCATAGGCCTTTATAGATTACTCCGGCTGGCAGTTCGATTGTTGTATGGTTATAGGGAGAGCGGGGAAACTTCTTCATGACTCAATTGGAAGTGGCATACCACTACGACGGCCGTCCGGGCGAGAAAACCATGCGCGCGCTGGCAGGCATGCGAGAGGTCTACGGCATCCGCCGCATCACATTCGTCGAGAAGGAACGGATCGTACGTGTGGAATTCGATGCGTCGCGAATGAAAGAGCCGGTGATTGCCGGATTGCTGCGTGAAGCGGGAGTAGACATCGGGGCGAAACTGGCATTGGCCTAGAGCTGCCGGGGGAGGGCTACCTTCGGCCAACCAAACTTGAAGGACTCATTTAAAACTCTTTGACCCGAAAAAGCAAGGGGCGTTCAAGAAAACCTCTGGCCGAAGTTATCTTCAAGAACGCCCCGTTGCGCGCCACTTCGTCTGCTTGAGTGGTTGCATCCCGGATGCCAATCATAAACTGCTGAAAATAGGACATCGGACCGCGACGGTTACCTGGTAGGAATTTCTAGGAGCGGGAAAGAATTACAAGTGTACAAACGTGGCTGATCCATTTGTCCATTTTTTATTGGGGATTTTCATCGGAGTGCGCGTTTCCGTTATAATCGGACGCACTGCGTAAGTCCCGCTCATGCGCCCTTAGCTCAGCTGGATAGAGCGTCTGGCTACGAACCAGAAGGTCGGGAGTTCGAATCTCTCAGGGCGCACCATGTTCCCATTCTCCCGATCCCTGCTCCCGCGCGTGGCATTTTGCCAGTTGGTTCGCAGACGGGTTAGGCCACAACCCAAAGCCGGGCGTATGATGAGGCAGTATCTTGTTCAGCTGCATGGTCTACGATTGGTGGCGGATCCCTTGGAGCAACATAATCTCGCCAACGGTGTTCTTATCAGTGGGCGCAAAAAGGAAAACGTCCCATGCGTCCCAGATTGTGTATTGCTCATCTAACTTATTAGGAGGCCTCACGCGATGAACGTGCAGAGGAGCTTCAAGAACATGGACATTTTCGGATCTGCTGCCGGGCACTCAAGATTTCGATTAGGCAAGCAGACTTTGGGAACCCTGTTGTCATTGGGGATGGTGCTGACGTCTTTGCCTCAGAACTTGTTGGCCTCTCAAGACCCACAAGCTCCCGCGCAGACTGCGCCGGCACAGGACCCTCAGGGTGCTCAAGCCACGGTTCAGACCGCGCAGGCACCTTCCTACACTCAACAGACTCCCGAACAGCTGCAGCAATTGGTGGCACCCATCGCACTATATCCCGATTCTCTGGTGGCGCAGGTCTTGGCAGCGTCCACATTTCCCGAACAGGTGGTCGAGGCTGACAGATGGGTGCAAGCACATTCCGATTTGCAAGGCGATGCTTTGGGTCAAGCGGTCGACCAGCAACCTTGGGATCCGAGCGTCAAGGCGCTGGCCGCATTTCCGTCTGTCCTTGGGAATATGGACAAGAACCTCTCGTGGACTTCGTCGCTCGGCGACGCATACTACAATCAGCAACAGGATGTAATGAATGCAGTGCAGGTTATGCGCCGGCGGGCGCGATCATCTGGCAATCTTAAGTCCACACCGCAGCAAACCGTATCCACAGATGGCGCCGATGATGACATCGCAATTCAGCCGGCCAGCCCGGAAGTGGTTTATGTTCCCGCCTACAACCCATGGTTGGTTTACGGTGGCCCCATCGTGGCATGGCCGGGATGGTATCCGTATCCTGGAATTTGGTTTGGCGGTCCCTATCTCTCGTTTGGAATCGGCTTTGGAATCGGTTGGTACGGCGGTTTTGGCTGGGGCTGGGGTCATTGGGGATTTAACTGGCATGGCGGATATGCAATCTACAACCATGGCCGGTACTACTCAGGGAGCAGAACATTCTATAACCGGGGCAATTTCTACCGAGGTGGAGCGAATGGTTTCCGCGGCGGCGTGAACGCCCGCGCGGGGAATATTGGCGGACGCGGCGGCGTTTACAACCGTCCCGGAGCAGTCCCCAGGCCTTTTAACGGAAACACGCAGGCGGCTCGCGGATACGCTGAATCCCGTGGTCAGAGCGGTGTCCGTTCGGGCGCCTTTAGCGGTTACGATCATGGCGGACAGGCCAGGAGCTATTCGTCGCGTGGAAGCGGCAGCTTCGGCGGCGGAGCATCGCGTGGCGGCGGTGGCTCTCGCGGTGGCGGAGGCGGTCGTCGGTAATCCAAATTCGGGAAAATTCCAGCAGCTTGTAACATTTCGAAATGGAGAGAAACCATATGCGTCGATCGAAGCTGGACAGATTTCATCCCGCTAATCTTCTTAAATTAGCGGGCATCGCGCTCCTTTTGACTGGGGGGTTCGCCGGTCGTTCCCTGGCGCAGACGGGCCAGAAGACATTTTCATCGGCGGAAGAGGCGAGCAACGCTCTGGTTACGGCAACCCAGAACAACGACGAAAAGGCACTGCTTGACATCTTCGGACCGGACGGAAAGCAAATCGTCTCCTCAGGCGACGAAACTGAGGATACCAACAGCCGCGCCGTTTTCGTACAGAGATATCAGCAAATGCATCGTCTGGTGAAAGAGCCGGATGGAACCACGACGTTATATATTGGCGCGGAGAACTGGCCCACGCCCATACCGCTCGTGAACAAGGGCAATTCCTGGTATTTCGACACCGAGGCAGGCAAGCAAGAGATTCTGTTCAGGCGGGTCGGCAGGAATGAAATGTCTGCCATCCGCGTCTGTCAGGAACTAGCGGCGGCACAGAAAGAATATTTAGCGCAACACAGCGAGTACGCCCAGAAAATATTCAGCGATGAAGCGCAGCATAATGGCCTTTATTGGAAAGCGGCACCGGGCGACCCGCAGAGTCCTATCGGGCCGCTAGTGGCTTCGGCCGTAGCAGAGGGTTATGCCAAAGGCCAGGGTGGACCTCCCACTCCTTACCGCGGTTACTACTTCCGGACACTGACGCGCCAAGGAAAGGATGCCCCCGGCGGAGCGAAGAGCTACATCGTAAATGGCAAAATGACTGCGGGCTTCGCGTTCGTCGCCTATCCGGCGGAATACAGGTCCTCCGGCGTGATGACATTCATGGTCACCGACGATGGTGTTGTATATGAGAAGGATCTCGGCAAGAAGACCGATACTCTCGCCGCGTCGATGAAGGAATGCAAGCTCAATTCCAGTTGGCAAAAGACCGAAGATCAGAACGAGACTGTCGCCGGCAACCAGGACAAGGACAAATAGAGACATTCCGTCGCTCACATCGAAGCGGAACCGTACTCCAATTCGGAATCGCACAGCTACGATCAACCCCGCCTTTGCCTGCTCGCGAGTCCGACGCAGCCGGCAACTCCCGGCGCGGAGATGCGTCCCGGGCGCAGATTACTCTCTGAGGGAAATCCACACAACCTGTGTTAGCATCCTCGACGCTGTTATACAGTCGAACCCGTTCGCCAGGAAACTGTCATGCGGTGGACTCAGATCTACGACCCACTCGGTCATTGGTGGCTCTCCACGTTGGTTGCGGCTCTTCCCATCATCATTCTCTTCGGACTACTAGCCGGGTTCAAAGTAAGGCCACATTGGTGCGCCATCGCTGGGGCGTCCGCGGCGGTGGCGGTTGCCATCGTCTTCTTCGGGATGCCTCCCGCGCTCGCCGCAATTAGCTTCGGGTACGGAGTTGCTTTCGGCATATTGAAGATAGCCTGGATTGTCCTGGCTGCCGTATACCTTTACGACATTTCTGTCGAGACCGGACAATTTGAAGTCATGAAAGAGTCGGTAGCCGGAATCACTCCTGACCGCCGGCTGCAAGTCTTGCTGGTGGCTTTTTGTTTTGGAGCCTTCATTGAGGGAGCGGCTGGCTTCGGGGCACCTGTGGCGATCGCCGGTGCTTTTATGATCGGGCTCGGCTTCAAGCCCTTCCATGCCGCTGCATTGAATCTGATCGCAAACACTGCTCCGGTGGCTTGGGGAGCGATCGGTACGCCTGTACACACGCTGGCTGCGGTGACGGCTCTTCCGGAATCGGATCTCAACGCCATGCTCGGCCGCATTCTTCCCTTCACCGCCGTCATCGTCGCATTTTGGCTGGTGAGAGCCATGGTCAATTGGAAGGAAACCTTCGAAGTGTTACCCGCCATCCTGGTGGTCGGCATATCGTTCGCTCTCACCCAGTTCTTTTGGTCGAATTACGTGGACAGCAACCTGGTTGACATTATGGGAGGCGTGGTGTCGATTGTCGCTACACTGATTTTCCTGCGATTCTGGAAGCCGAAAAGGATTTGGCGCTTCGATTACGACGACAAACCCTCCGCTCCTCCTCCGCCGACGGCAGAGATCGCCGACCAGGTTGGCGGCGAATGGCCGGCGGAGAAATTCGATGGATTTGTCAAAGTGCGAACCTATACCACACGACAGGTTCTGAAGGCGTGGATGCCTTTCGCCATCCTGTCACTTTTTGTGCTTCTCTGGGGCCTGCCCTCGATAAAACTAGCCATGAACCGGACTACCACGCCGGCTTTTCGAGTCGTGCTAGCCGATGGCAAGGTTCGCCCCGGACCGCCAGGATGGGATGTGCCCTTCTTACACAATGCGATCTCTCGCGCCGTGCCGGTGGTTACGAAACCGACTCCTGAAGCCGCGCGATATGATTTCAACTGGCTCTCAGCCACCGGGACCGGCGGTTTCCTGGCCGCGATCGTCTCTGGGTTGCTGTTGGGCCTGAGTCCGCAACGATTGATGAAAACTTTTTGGCGGACGCTGGTACGTATGCGACTCGCCATGATTGCGATCTCGTTCATGCTGGGCCTGGGCTACGTGACGCGCTACTCGGGCCTGGATGCAGTCCTGGGGCTGGCATTCACACGCACTGGATGGTTGTATCCGTTCTTTGGCACATTCCTGGGATGGCTGGGCGTTGCGCTGACCGGCAGCGATACGTCATCTAATGCGCTCTTTGGCAGTTTGCAGAGAATTACATCTCAACAACTTGGCATCGACCCAATCCTAATGTGCGCGGCCAACAGCGCCGGAGGAGTGATGGGGAAAATGGTGGATGCGCAGTCCATCACCATTGCCACTTCTGCCACCGAACAGGTGGGCAACGAAGGAATTATTTTTCGTTTTGTGGCATGGCATTCCGTGGCCCTGTGCTCCATCGTCGGAGTAATCGTGATGCTCTATGCCTATGTTTTCCGGTCCGCCGTGCCGCATGGATTATTGTTTGTGAAGTAGCAGGTGGCAGAGCTCCATGACGTAGAAAGTATTGTATATACTGGTGCCCACGAGGCAACCCTTGAACAATGAAGGCCCGCCCACCCATCACGACCCAACGCTAACCCCCACCCAACCACTTCCACCTGAGCAGTCGTCGACTCTCCATAAGATCTTTGTCGGCGAAGACGGTCTCCGCGCCGGCTGGAGTCTGTTGATCTTCATCGTCATGATCGCGGCCCTTGCCTTCTGTGCAAACCGCATTGGCCGCAAGCTCCACGCGCCCAACCCAAAGCCCGGCGCAGAAATGTCACCGTTGTTCGGAATCATCGCCGAGGCCGTTCCCTTCGTTCTGGTACTTTTCGTCACCTGGATCATGTCGAGGATCGAGCGCCGTCCCGTCTCTGTCTATGGTCTCGGAGACCGCCGTATGCTCTCACACTTCTTTAGCGGCATGGCTTGGGGGATCATCTGTCTCTCGCTCCTCATCCTGACGCTTTGGAAGACGGGTCTCCTCGTCTTCGACAGCCGCCTATTATTTGGCACCGACGTTCTACGGTACGGAGCCATATGGCTACTCGGCTTCCTTCTGGTCGGTCTGCTCGAAGAGTACCTCACCCGCGGCTATGTCCAGTACACACTCACTCGCGGCCTTGCTGGCCTTTACCAGTGGGCGTTTAAGACCCGTCACAGTGCAGCCTTAGGTTTCTGGACCTCAGCCGTCATTTTCTCCCTCCTGTTCGGCCTAGGCCATGGCAAGAATCCGGGCGAATCTCCCATCGGATTGCTTTCCGCCGGTCTGGCCGCAATGGTCTTCTGCTTCAGCCTCTGGCGCACCGGCTCGCTATGGTGGGCAATCGGCCTACACACTTCGTGGGACTGGGGCCAGTCTTTCCTTTACGGGGTGCCCGATAGCGGCCTCATGGTCCAACACCATCTTTTCGCCACCCACCCGGTAGGCAAGCCCATTCTCAGCGGTGGGACAACCGGCCCTGAAGGCAGCATCTTCATCGTCGGCATCCTGGCCCTCATCGTCCTCATCATTGTCTTCACGTTGCCAGCCACTCACTATGGACGTGCATCCAAGGCTTTCGAGATACCATAGAGATCGGTCCGGCAATGTAACCCGCACGTGAAATAGTGTTGTCCCCAGGCCATACGTCGTTATAGTGTGAGACCTTGAACCGATCAGCGTCCGGGGAGAAAACAAACCTGGACGGATCCAAGGAGAGACCATGCCACTGCGTCTGGACAGCCGCCCCGTGGGCGACATCTTAGTGGTGCAATGCAGCGGGCGCATCGTCGCTGGCGCGGACGTGCACTCGCTACAAATGCTGCTCGGGAAAGTCTTGCCGCAACATCACGAGGTCGTCCTGCACCTGGAGCGGGTGGAGTTCATGGACAGCAGCGGACTGGGCGCTCTGGTGCGTCTGGTCGCTACGGCGCGAGCCAACGGCAGCGACCTTAAACTGTGTTCCCTGCCGAAACAGATACGAACAACTTTGGAAGTGACTAATCTGCTTTCGCTGTTCGAGATCTACGACTCCGAGGCCGAAGCCATTGTGGCGGCATATCTGGGCCCGCGTTACGCCAAAGATAAGGGTAACGAGCAGCAACTCCGCATTCTGTGCGTATACGATTCTGCCGACGTGCGCGCGCTATTGGGAGAAGTGCTTTGCCGCGCCGGCTACAAGGCTGTCACCACCGGCAACGTGCACGATGCGCAGATTCTGTTGAAAGCGACCAAGGCACGACTTGTCGTCCTGGGCGCGAATATGCAATCGGTGCACGGCGCATCGACGAAGAAGGCGATGGAGGAAATTGATCCGGCAGTTTCGCTGGTGGTGCTGGACGAAGGCTTTGGCGCGCAGGATCCTGGACAAGCCGCGACCAAGTTGCTGGAGGCCATCCGCAGCCGGACTGCGGCTTAGCCGCACTCGTTATGATGGCAGACGAGAGATGAATTCCAGGCCGAACCAGTAGCCGGTGCGATTGCGGACAATGGCGGTCAATCGGGCACGTTGGGGCTGACTGAATTCGATTTCTGTCAGGTCGCCGGGTTGTAACGGGATTCCGGCGTACAGAGACATGCCACCCTCGCTGATCTCCACTCCCAAGCCGCTCACGTGCTTGGCTTTGGGACCGTCACACAACAAAATGTTGACGGGGAGATTGACTGGGTAGCGCTTCCAGCGGCGCGTATTGGCGGGAGACGACATCGTGACAGCCCTGCCTAGTCGCGTACAAAAATGATCATAGGCACGGAACCACGCCTCATCAAATTACCGAAGGTACCAGTGGTAACCGATTACGCTCCGAGGGGCCAAAGTGTTCAACCAGAGGACAATAAGACATACATAGGAAACCCCGCGCCGTTAACCGGGCGGCAGGGTTCGGCAGAAACTGCGAATCTGGCTAGCCTGGTCGGGCAAAATGCCAACGAATTCGAAACCGTGGAGGAATCCCATTCGATGGCGGACGACTGCGCGCAAAACCTGAAGCTCAGCTACTTTGGGGATGGAAATCTCAAGTGAGACCATTTCCCCTGGGCGAAACTCGCTGGTTACCACTGCTCCCAGCCCATTCTCCGCGATTTCAAAGCAGCGACCGTGAATACGGAGATATCCTTCCTGCCCCAGAACCTTGACGATCAGCGGCAATTCGGTGCGGTAGCGGGCGTAGCGCCTTGTCGAGGATTTGTGCACGCGTTCGACTTCTTGCAGTTTGCTTTTTTTACTGCCTTGGCATTGCCCCGGGGACGGTCCAAAAAGAGGACACCACCATCGTCACAAAAACTTGCTGCCTTGGCAAGGGCTGGATACTGGGAAGTAAGGTACGAAGGGCGTGGTCTTTCGTGACACCAAGGCCCAGGTCTGCGCGACCTGACAAGAGAGAAAGGTATACTTTGCAAGAGCGGACCCGTAGCTCAACTGGATAGAGCAATGCGCTTCGAACGCAGAGGTTGGGAGTTCAAGTCTCTCCGGGTCCGCCATTAGCTTCAGACCCCTCGACTCCGCGTGGCGCATCTGCGCGGCTCCCTCCTCTACAATGCAAAAGTGAAAAACTGGGATGTCATCATCGTTGGCGGCGGCATCATCGGCCTTTCACTATCGATTGCGTTGCGCAAGCGCGGCGCAACAGTCTTGGTGGTCGAGCGGGGAGAGCCGGGTCGTGAAGCGTCCCATGCTGCGGCCGGAATGCTGAGCGATTGTGCGCTCGAAATGCCGGCGGCGTTGCAGCCTCTGGCGCGGGCGAGTGCGCGAATGTATCCCGAGTTCGTGCATGAGTTGCAGGACGAGTCCGGGATGAATGTTGATCTGCGCGATCAGGGGACTTTGCTGTTTGTTTCGTGCGAGCATGCTGTCCGGGACCTAGACGCAGAGGGAATTTCTGCGATACGGGTTGCCCAACTTGAGCCGGCGTTGGCCAGCCCAAAGCACCCAGCGTTCTTCTTGAAAGAACGTAGCGTCGATCCGCGGGCGCTGACGACAGCGGCTCTCAAAGCTGCGAAACATCGTGATGTGGACATTTCCTCAGGAACTGCCGTGACCGGCCCGCTACTTTTCGACGGCCGGGTCGCAGGCGTGACCACTGAACGAACCACCTACCACGCTCCGATCGTGGTGAATTGTGCGGGAGCATGGGCGGGACAAATTTCGCCCCATCAATTCCCTACCCGGCCAGTGAAAGGACAAATGCTGTGCGTTGTGGGCGAACTGGCCTTAACTCACGTGTTGCGCGCGCCCGAGGTGTACTTGGTGCCGAGGAGCGACGGGCGAGTGCTGATCGGGTCCACAGTTGAAGAAGCCGGCTACGACAAACGTACCGACGCTGACACCATTCAGCGTATGCACCGGTCTGCGATTGTACTGGTCCCAGCACTAGAGCGCGCGCTGGTGCTGGAGTCGTGGGCGGGATTGCGGCCGGGAACGCCGGACGATCTACCCATTCTTGGAGCGACTAGCACCCCGGGATATTTCGTAGCTGCGGGACATTTTCGCGATGGCATTCTGCTGGCACCGGTGACGGCGCATGTAATGGCGCAGGTGGTGATGGGCGTGAAGCCGGAGTTGGATCTGACGCCGTTTTCTCCGGCGCGGTTCGAGAATTAGAGAACCAAACTAACTCTTTGGCGCGTAGCCGGGACACTGCAGAATCGGCAGCCGTGGATACTTGGGAAAGTTAGGGTCGGTGTCGGAGAGTCCACAACGATAGAAAGTTGATCCGCGAGAGGAATCGATGCGTCGCGCATATTGGCAGTCGAGGCAGAGTCCTACACATCGACGTTCTGCGTTGATCTTGTCTTCTCTTGCCATAGTCGCAGCATAAACCATCCTCTTCTCAACACCAGTTTCTGGAACTTTAGTTGGGTGTTACGCGTTACTACGAGTACCCTTTGATCGCCGCAGCTTACCTTGCTCGTCGCGCACGTATGGCGTACGCGTGAGCCGGCGATTCACCGCCCAATAAAAGACTCTAATTCTTACCAAATCCGCACGCGGTCGGGCGGAGCAAGGTAAAGCTTCTCACCCGGCTGAACGTCGAATGCGGCATACCACGCGTCGATATTGCGGACGGTGGCTGCACGGAACTGTGAGGGAGCATGCGGATCTGTCATCACTTGTTGTCGCGCAGAGGCTTCACGAGACTTCGATCCCCAATTCTGTGCGAAGGCGATGAAAAACTGCTGATCGCCAGAAAACCCCTCTTGCATAGGCGCTGCCTGGCCTGCGAGCGAGTTCCGGTAACCATCGTATGCAGCCGAGATGCCGGCAACATCGGCGATGTTTTCAGCCAGAGTTTGTTTTCCGTTTACAGAAAGGTCGGGAAAAGGTTTGTAAGTGTCGTACTGCGCGGCCAGCTTTGCAGTAGCCGTCTCGAAGTGAGCGAGATCGGAAGGTGTCCACCAGTTGCGGACTCGGCCTTTGGAGTCGAACGTCGCGCCTTCCGAGTCAAAGGTGTGGCTGATCTCATGTCCAATGACCGAGCCAATGGCGCCATAGTTGACCGCCGCCGGAGCCTGCGGGTCAAAGAACGGCGGCTGCAGAATTGCCGCCGGGAAATTCAGCGCATTTTGCAAGGGGAGATTGACGGCGTTGACAGTCTGCGGCGTCATCGACCATTGCTTGCGATCGACCGGAGCACCCAAGCGCAACATATTGCGGCGATAGTCAAACAGGCCACCGCGCCAGAAGTTGCCAAAGACGTCATCCGCTTTGACTACGTACGCCGAGTAGTCACGCCAAGCTTCGGGATAGCCGATGCCCACGTAGAGCGTGGTTAGTTTGGCCTGAGCTTCAGCTTTGGTGGAAGCATCCATCCAGGAAAGCGACTCGATACGCTGGCGAAAGGCGGCGATGATGTTTCCGACCATCGCGTCGGCCTGGGCCTTGGCTTCGGGTGGGAAGTAGCGTTGTGCGTAGAGTTTTCCAACCTCGTCGCCAAGCAGCCGATTCACGGTTTCGACACCACGCTTCCAGCGCGGACGCTGCTCCGGCGTGCCGGAGAGTATCTTTCCGAAGAAGGCAAACCGTTCGTCAGCGAGCGCCTTGGGCAACACCCCAGCGTAGGCTTCGATCAAGTGATACGCGAGCCAGTCTTTCCATGTGTCCAGCGCGGTCGAGGTTACAAGAGCGGACTCGCCGGTGAACGCGCCAGGTTGCCAGACAATGAAACTCTCTTGCCTGCTGAGTCCAGCGCCGCGAAAATATTCGGTCCAGTCGAGGCCGGGGGCCTTGGCCGCGAAGTCAGCTTGCTTCCAGGTATTGTTGGCTTTGTGGATATCTTCGTTATCGGCGAGGCTGAGATGGGTTTGCGCGATGGCATGCTCCAGCTCCACAATCCTCGCCGCGCGATCGTCTGTATCGGTGAATCCGGCCAGCTTGAGCATGGCGGAGACGTGCGTTTGATACTTGCTGCGGATATCCCGCATGCGATCGCTGCCGGCAAGATAGTACTCGCGATCGGGCAGTTGCAGGCCGCCTTGCAGCAGGTAGGCAGCGTAATGATCCGAATCATTAAAGCCGGGAGCGACCCACAGGCCGAAAAGATTCGCAGTGTGGAAGTTGGTGTTATTCAGTGCGTCGACGTCAGCGCGCAGACTTTCCCCGAGAGCGCGGGCCAGTTCCTGCTTGTTGCGAATGGCGGCAATAGCTTTGAGATGCGGGTCGAGAGGCGTAAGGCCACGAGACTCGATGGCGGCCTCGTCCATGTATGAGTTGTAGAGATCTGCTATCTTCCGAGAACCGGATCCTGTCTGAGCAGCGCCTTTGGCCATTTCCTCAATCAGTTCAGCGGTGCGTTTGTCGCTGAGTTCAGACAGGGCCGTGAAGACACCGATACGGCCACGGTCTGGCGGAATTTCGGTTCGCTTGATCCAATCGCCGTTGGCATATTCATAAAAGTCATCGCCGGGCTTGACCGAGCGGTCCATGTTGGCGACAGCTATGCCATGAAGGGCCGGCTGCGGCACTTCCTGGGCACGGACAAGAACCACAGAGAACATGCCCAGCGCGAAAATGGCGGCGAACGCCCGAGAAAAGGGTAAGGATTTAGATACTGATTTCATCGACAAAACTCCGAAAGGCCGCGCACGGCGAATTTATGTTAAGACGGCGGGCAACAGAAAAGGGTAGCATGAGGGACGCCCAAAGAGCTGGGCCGCTCAAGGAAATCAGGCCCGGCGCTCAGGTATACTTAGTCGTTTCATCCATCAGACTCAGTCGGAATCGCGTTCCCGCGCGAGAAATGAGGATCGTCCTATGGCTTCCCCCGCAGTGATTATGCCCGCAGAATCAGCAACGCTTTCTAAACGAACTCAAAGATCTTCTTCGTATCCCTAGCGTCAGCACCGCACGGAGCACAAGTCCGATGTGCAGAAAGCGGCAGACTTCGTCGCCGACGAATTGCGCCGCATCGGCATGGAGAACGTTGAAATCATCCCCACCAAAGGCCATCCGCTGATTTATGCCGATTGGCTGCACGCTTCCGGCAAGCCTACCGTGCTGATGCTACGCGCATTACGACGTCCAGCCCGCCCGATCCGCTGAATGAGTGGATCTCCCCGCCGTTTGAGCCCACCGAGCGCAACAACAATATCTACGCGCGCGGCGCGGTGGACGACAAAGGCCAGTTCTGGATGGAAATCAAAGCGATTGAGGCTCTGATGAAGGGCCACGGTGGCAAGCTGCCGATGAATGTGAAGTTCATTTCGAAGGCGAAGAGGAAGTGGGCGGCGAGTCCATCGCCGAATACGTGCGGAAGCAGAAATCCAAGCTGAAAGCCGATTTCGCGCTAGTGTGCGACACGGAATTATTTGCGCCCGATCTTCCCACGTTATGTGTCGGCCTGCGGGGATTGGTCTATACCGAGATCGAGGCTTCGGGGGCCAAGACCGATTTGCATTCCGGAGTCTACGGCGGCGCGGCACCGAATCCATTGTTCGCCCTGATCGAAATCATCAGCAAATTGAAAGATGCGAAAGGCAAGATTCTGATCCCGGGCTTTTACAAGGATGTGAAGGCCCCCAGTAAAGACGAGCTGAAGGCCTGGAAGCGGCTGCCCTTTAAAGAAGAGCACTATCGCAAGACCGAAGTTGGGTCGAAGGTGCTCACCGGTGAGCCAGGATATTCGGTGCTGTATCGCACCTGGGCGCGCCCCACGCTCGAAGTTCACGGCATGCCCGGCGGCTTTACTGCTCCCGGCGCGAAAACCGTGATCCCGGCCAAAGCCGCAGCCAAAGTTTCCATGCGCCTGGTGCCGAACCAGAATGCGGACGACGTGCTTAAGAAGTACAAGAAATTCGTGAAGAAGCTGACGCCCAAGGGCATTGAGACCAACATCAAAGTCTGGAGTAAAGGCCCGGCCTGCGTCGTGGGCACGGATAACTATATACGTCAAGCCTGCGACCGAAGCCATGCACGATGTGTTCAAAAAAGACACCGTTTTCATCCGCTCCGGCGGCTCGATTCCCATTGTCACCGATTTCCAGGATGTGCTGAAAATCCCTAGCGTCATGATGGGCTTCGGCTTGCCTGACGACAACCTGCACGCCCCTAATGAGAAGTTTCATATCCCGAATTTTTATCGGGGGATTGAGTCCATTTGTGTGTTCTTCGAGAAGCTGGGGCGAGTACCGAACTGGGCTTCATCCAGATGGTTGCGACGGGACCGCTCAGCCCGTCCGATGCCATCAGAGAGGCGCTCGCCCGTTGCTGTAGTCCGCATCCTGAAGGCGTTCTGATCTGCATTAAATTTGCTCCGCCGCCTCTTGCGCTACCCTTATCTGGCTCTCGCGATTCTCCCTTCCTTCTTCTTCCCCACATTCGACTTCGCATTTGCTGCATTGTGTGTGCAGAATGAGGTGGTTGCGCGAAGGGCATACCAGATATAGTGTTTTCTTGCTTGACCCCGGCGCGATTTCGCCGTTACAGTAGCTCTAATTTGTGCCCGTCGCCGTCCGGCCTGGGGGGCATTTGCCGGAGCGAAATGGAGAGCATCTGATTGGTAAACGGGGCTGAGCCGGCTCCGGCGAGCCTCAGGCAGCGCGGATATGGCTGCGAAAGCCGCCACTCCAGCCGACCAGACGCCGGCGCCACAAATACAAAGTGCGCTACGAAGGAGTATCCGTTGCTCAAACTGAAAAGGCTGCAGATTCTCGGGTTCAAATCGTTTTGTGACCGCACCGAACTCAAGTTTCATGGCGACGGGGTTGCGGCCATCATCGGCCCGAACGGTTGTGGCAAGTCGAACATTGCGGACGCCATTTCCTGGGTGCTGGGCGAGCAATCGGCCAAGACGCTGCGCGGCTCGCGCATGGAAGACGTCATCTTCGCCGGCACGCGCGACCGCAAGCCGACCGGCATGGCCGAAGTATCGCTCACCCTGATCGACCCCGAAGTCTATGACGGCGCCGACGCGCACGAGCCGACCGAAATCGAAATCCAAGATGAGATGCCGAGCGAACCGACTGGGATGAAGCCGAATTGCGGGCCGAGGCCGCGGAAGAAACGGAGCGGCTGACCGAAGAAGCCCGGCCGGGCAAGACGAGAAGTAGTGCGAAGCGCACGGCGGCAGATGAGCCTCCGGGCGCAGTTTCTAGTGAACCGCGGGTGCCACCATGAAATCTTCGGCTGGCCATCGAGCCGGTACGAATCTTGGCCCGCAAGTGGTGCTGAAGATCCGGCGCCGCAAGTTCTCATCAACAGTTTCGTGCGGGCGAGATCGTGGTCACGCGTCGTCTGTTCCGCTCGGGCGACAGCGAGTATCTGCTGAATGGCAAGCTGTGCCGCCTGCGCGACATTCAGGAATTGTTCATGGGCACCGGGCCTGGGCCCGGAATCCTACGCGCTGATCGAGCAAGGACGTATTGGGCAGATTCTGAGCAGCCGTCCCACCGATCGCCGGGCCATTATTGAAGAAGCCGCCGGAATCACCAAGTTCAAAACCAAGAAGCGGCTGGCGGAAGCGCGTCTGGAAGATGCCAAGCAAAATCTGGCGCGGGTGAATGACATTTTTGAGGAAGTCACGCGCCAGATGAATTCGCTGAAGCGGCAGGCGTCGAAGGCCGAGCGCTATGCCAAACTGCGGGAGGAGATGCGGGCGAAGCTGCGGCTGGTGCTGGCCAGCAAGTTTGCCCAGCTGGATCAGGAAAGCACGCAACTCGATGCGCAGATCAACACCATCTCCGAGCAGATACGACAGCATGGCTGAAGCGTCGCAGCAACTGCGAATCGGAACACGCCGACCGCACCCAGCGCGGCTATGCGATCGAGAGCTGAATTGCGCGAGAATCGCGAACGTCTGAACCAGATCAAGCTGGAGAGCCGAGCGCGCCCGGAGCGCAGCGCCGTCACAATGAGGAACGCTGTGCGGAATTGGTGGAGCGCGGCGCTGTCCTCGCAAGCCGAATTGGCCCAGGCCCGAGAACGGCTGGCAGCGCTGGAAGCGGAGCTTGACTCGAACCGCAAGTGCTCGAGTTCAGCCGCGCTCGATTTGGCGGCTGCGCAACAGAAGCTGGCCGCAAGCCAGCAAGAGGCGACCGCAGCCGCCGAAGCCTTGGCGGAACTCGAGCAGCGGCAAGAGAACTCGCGCGGCGCAGATTATGGAAGCAGTGGCTCGGCATCCGATCTGCGCAACCAGCTCACCCAGGCCGAGGAGCGGCTGGCGGCGTTCGATCGCGAAGGCCAGCGTCTGCAATCGGAGATGGCAATCGCCAACTCCCAGGTCGAAGCTTTCGGCGGCCAGCGCGGGCAATTGGCGCTGGAATTTGAGACGGTTTCGCAACGGGTCACGGGCCTGACAGAAGAAATCATCCAAACGCGCCGACGCTCGACTCCAAACGGCACGCCGAGATCGAGGCCAAGAATCGTCTGGATAGTCTGCGCGCCGAGTACGCGACGGCCTTCGGTAAGAAAGCCTCGCTTGAAGCTGTGATCGCCGAGCACGGATACTCTACCGAATCGGTGCGCCGGCTGTTTCAATCGGGCGTGATGAATGGCGGCTTGGCCCCGGCGGGAGTCCTGGCCGATTTTCTCGAGGTCGAACCGCGGTACGAAGGTGTGGTGGAGGACTTTCTGCGCGACGAGCTGAACTATATTGTCGTGAAATCTTGGGACGCGGCCGACGAGGGTTTGCGCCTGCTGCGTACCGATGTCGACGGCCGCGCGACTTTTCTGGTGCATCCGGAAGATTCGCAGGCGAAGTTTTCTTTCGCGGTCAATGAGCCCGCGCGCATTGTCCGCCCGAGCCAATCGGTGATTCCGTTGAAGCACGCCATCCGCGTGCTCAACGGCTTCGGCCGATCGCTCGAAGTCATTCTGCCGAAGTTGCGGGATGGTTACATCGTTCCCGATCCCGCGTTTGCCCGGGACCTGGCGTTGGAAAATCCCGATGCATTTTTCCTGTCACATCCGGCGAGTGTTTCCATAACGTGACGGTGACGGGAGGAAAGCAGCGCGCGGAGGGTCCGCTTTCGATGAAGCGCGAGCTGCGCGACGTCCTGCGGCTGCATCGCGGAGCTCGAAGCGGCGTTGCGCGACGAGGAGAGCCCGGTACTTACGCTTAGGACGCGAAATCAAAGATCTGACGTCCCTGCTTGACCGCCTGGAAAGCACCAAACGCGAAGCCGAAAAACAGGCCATGACCTCGGGCCACATGCTGCAACAGCTGGACGCGGAGATGACTCGGAGTCGAACGAGCGGGACGATCAGCCGCGCGGAGTCGCAGCGCTCTGGCTTCAGACCGCGAAGAACAGAGTCAGCTTGATCGACGTCCGGCAAGCCGAGATGGCGGCCTTGCAGGAACAACAGGCGAGAACTGGAGCGTCTGGCGGCCAGCGCCTATGAAGCAACTCGGCGGCCTTGCGCGAGGACGCGCGACCAGGCGGCTCAGACCGCTTCCTCAGCACTTGGCGCAGGTGGCGACTCTCGAGGAGCGGCATCGGGCGGCGGCGGCGGTTTTGGAGCGAATCGAAACTCTTGTTGCCGAGAATGCGTGATCGGGTGAACAGGCTGCGCTCAGCAGATTGAAGTCTCGCTGCTCCGGAGATGCTTCGAGCGCGAGAGCTGAGAGTCAGCATCGGCACGCACTGCTGGAAGACTGGACAGCGGAACGCAATGCCAGCGAAGCCCGCGACGGGCTGCTGCAGTTTGAGTCGGACCAGGTCCGTGCCCGGCTGCAGTCGAAATCGAAGAAACCCTGCACAGCGCCGCGCCACTTGCTCGATCAGGCGCGCGACCGGCGCGGCGAGCTTGCGGCCGCCGTCGCCAAGCTGCAGTCCGATGCAGTACATGGCCGAGACCTGCCTGAACGAACTTGGGCTTGCAGCGCCAGGAGTTGGTCGCCGATGCCAGCGATTCGAGTGGTCACGGGAGAGCAGTTGGCGCGCGGAAGATCAGGTCTATCGCGAGATGCGCGCCCGCCTGGACGCCATGGGCCCGGTCAACATGATGGCGCTCGAAGAATATAAGGAGACCGCGGAGCGTCATGCGTTCCTCGAGACGCAAAGAAAAGATCTGCTCGATTCGATTGAGAACACTCAGGCCACGATCAAGGAGATCGACACTTTCTCGCGGCAGAAGTTCGAAGAGGCCTTCCACAAGATCAACGAGAACTTCCGGACGACATTCAGCAAGCTTTTTGGCGGCGGATGCGCCTTCATGCGTCTGACCGACGAGGAAAACAGCGCGGAAAGCGGCATTGACGTCGTGGCCTCGCCTCCCGGCAAGAAGCTGCAGAACGTGCTGCTGCTCTCGGGCGGCGAAAAAGCTTTGACCGCCCTGGCGCTGCTGGTCGGCATCTTCCAATATCAGCCCAGCTCCGTTCTGCATCCTCGATGAAGTGGACGCGCCGCTCGATGAGGCCAACATCGGCCGCTTCACCGAACTGGTCAAAGAGATGAGCGTCGAGACCCAGTTCGTGCTCATCACTCACAGCAAGAAGACCATGAGCATTGCACCCGTGCTCTACGGAGTGACCATGCAGGAGCCGGGCGTCTCAAAGTTGGTTTCCGTCAGTTGGGCGCTTCGCCGAACAGCGCAAAAACCGGACGCTAGACCGGACGCAGACCGGATTCGCAGTTTGCCGAGCGCTCGCGGCGAACTTCATGGTTTCCGAGTTGTCCTCTGGTTTCCCAGTTTTTCCACAACCGGATTGCCGCGAAAGCCTCGCCAGACGCCGCTATCGGGCCTATGACTCGGTCACTGTCAACTCTTTTGTATTCAAAGGCAGATTGCAAATCCGACGACGCAAGTAGATCTAAGCGGTTGACAAATTTTTTTGAACCGCTTAGAATACGCCACGTTTTCTGCCTGTAAAATTATTTCATGAGCCCCCAACTGCTTGATTCCGTCCTGTTGCGCACCGACTTCCCCGACTCGAATTTATGCCAGCGGCAAGGTGCGCGATGTGTATCGTCTCGGCCAAGAACATTTGCTGTTTGTAGCCACCGACCGCATCTCCGCTTTCGATTATGTGCTGGCCACCGGCATTCCGCACAAGGGGCGGGTGCTGACGCAGATTTCGCTGTTCTGGTTCGAGTTTCTGCGCGAACTCGTCCCCAACCATCTGGTCACGGCGGACGTCGACCACTATCCCGGCAGCCGTTCGCGACTATGCCGATCAGTTGCGCGGACGTTCGATGATGGTGATGCGCGGTGACATGGTGCCGGTGGAGTGCGTGGTGCGCGGCTATATTTCCGGCTCGGCTTGGAAAGAATACAAAGCCAGCGGCAAGGTCTGCGGGATCGAGCTGCCAGGCGGTCTGAAGGAATCGGACAAGCTGCCCGGAGCCGATTTTCACTCCTGCCACCAAAGCCATGACCGGGCATGACGAAAATATTTCTTTCGAAGAGATGGCTCGCGTCGTCGGCTCGGAGCGCAGCGGCAAGCTGCGCGACGTCACGTTGAAGATCTACACCAAGGCGGCGGATTACGCACGGACAAAGGGCATCATCATCGCCGACACCAAGTTCGAGTTTGGGATCACGCAAACGGGAATCACCCTGGCGGATGAAGTTCTGACGCCGGATTCCTCGCGCTTCTGGCCGGCCGACAAATACCAGCCTGGCCGGGCTCAGGATTCATACGACAAGCAATATGTCCGCGACTATCTGGAAGAAATTCGCTGGAACAAACAACCGCCTGCGCCAGCCCTCCCCCCGGAAGTGGCTCGCAAGACCAGCGAAAAATACCTGGAGGCATATCACCAGCTCACCGGACACGAACTGGATGTCTAGCTGCGACAAACAACTGGAGAAGACATTGACTGCCGCTGACTGGATCATCCGTTGGTGATTTTGTTGTCCGTGGTGCAGGCCGCCAGTGCCGGCTTTTTTCAGGAAGCCTTTGGGATCGCGGGTCTGGTGTTTGGCTACTTGCTGGCGGCGTGGAACTACCACCGGCTGGCGGATTGGTTTGCGCCCGAATATTTCGGTCGGTCTGGTTGGCGGACATCGCGGCTTTCCTGATTATTTTTTTGGGAGTGATGATGCTGGCCGGAATTGCCGGACGGATCGCCCGCTGGATCATGAAAGAAGCCGGGCTGAGATTCGTGGACCGGTTCTAGGGCAGCGCTGGGGCTGTTGCGCGGGTGTCTGGTGGTCGCCATTGTTCTTACCAGCATGGCGGCGTTTACGCCCACCTCGAAGTGGCTGCAAGGGTCGAAGTTGGCGCCGTACTTTCTGGTGGTGGGGCGGGCCGCCGTTTGGGTGGCGCCGGCGGAATTGCGGGTGCGCTTCTATCAAGGACTGGATTTGCTGCACCGCGCCCAGCAACGCACCGTAAACCGCAACGCTCGAGCAAGCAGTCTGGCAAACAGGTGAAGAGTGCGTTCGAAAGCTCTTCCAAGAAAGAGAGAGGCCGTGAGAGATCAGCTCGAAGCACTCGTCATGCAGATGTACCGCAGCAACATTCTGTATTCCGAGGCGGTGCGCGAATTCAAGAAACGGTTCATCCTGACGGTGCTGCAGGAGAACAAAGGCAATCAGTGCCGCGCCGCCCGTCAACTGGGAATGCACCGCAATACTCTGAGCCGGACCATCGCGGAACTGAAGATTGACGTGCGGCAACTGCGCGCCGGAATCAAGCGGCCTCCGCGCAGCGCGCGGCCGGCTCCCTACGAGAGAAAAGCAGTTCGCTAGGCCTTTGGCAAACAAAAATCAAGGGCAGCGTCTGGCGCTGCCCTTGCAGTAATCCAATCTGCTACATTCCCTTACTGAGTCGGTTTGTGATGCACAGGCGGCTTCTTGGGCGCTGCCTTGGTTAGCAAAGCGCCTTTTTCCATGGTCATAACAAATGGGCTGGCGGTAAAGGACACCGGCGTCCCTTCGAAGTCGAGCGTCGATCCCTCAGCCGGCATCAACTTGGGGGGAATGGTTCCAGTCATGGTGAGCACAATGTCGGCCCGCTTGGCGTCGATGTCGTCCTGGCTGGCCGCAATCTGAAGTTCAGTTGCCCCGGCCTTCAGCACCGTAGCTTCCATCTGCAAGGCTACTCCCTTGATCACATTCCACACTTTGTCGGCATCTTCGGGTTTGCCGGAGGAGAGCACCAATTCCCACTCGGCAAAACTTAGTTTCTTGAGGTCATCTGGAGTCTTGTCTTTTACCAGATCATGCGCCTGTTCAGCCGGAGTAGGAGGAACATATTGCTTAACGGTAAAGCCCGCAGGCGGCAACGGTGTAGTTGCCGTTAGGGTTAGAAGATCGTTCCAGCCTTCGTCCGACCCGTGGTACTTCACATATTTGCTGTGCCCAAACTTGATGGTTTGCGCCTTGAATGTCTGGTCTTTGGCCAGGTTGGCGGCGCGGGCGATGAAGAATAGTCCGTTCACGTCGTCTTCAGGCGTAGCCGTCAGGTAAGCCAGCGCTAAGGGATAGACGTTGTCCACATTATTGGGGTCGGCCTCGACGGCGGCCCGGAGATCCTTCTCGGCGGTCGCGTTGTCTTTCATCTGCAAGGCAGAAAATCCAGCAAAGGTCTCTAAGGCAATCGCAAACTGACCTTTTAGCTTTGCAAAATCAGCGTCGGAGACGCCATCCGGCTTGACCATATTAGGCAGGGCCTGGAGGCCATGCTCGGCGTGGGCCTTGGCGTCCGCCCATTTCTGGGCAGCACGCTCGTTGTATGCCAGCAGCACCAGCGCCCGAACGTTATTGGGATTGGCCGCCAAGAGACGATTGGCTGTGTCTATCACCTTGGCTTGGTTCCCCGCCTGTTGGTAGGCCCCCATCAGCACCTCTAGCGCATCCTCTTTCATCACGCTGTTGGGATATTGCGCCAGGAAGGCTTCCAGGCCGCTGACTTTGGCGCCCGCATCTTGCTGCTGCACCGCTCCGACGTACGCGTTGTACTCGGCGGGATCCTTGATTTCTTTTTTCTGCGGTTGGGCTTGCGGCGCGGCTTGGGGTGAGGCCGCAGGTTGGGCCGGCGATGGCGCGGCCGTCTGCTGACCTGAGGCTATTCCAGCAAACGTAAGCACAATCGCCACTAGACTCGTCTTCATGTGAAATGGCTCCTTAGGATTTGGGGAAATGCTACTTCGAGAACGCGACGGCTCTTGCCCCAGGCTCTCCAAGTACGGCTACCCAGGTTGATACAGATCACTGGTTGCTCTTACCCAGTCGATGCCCGGAGGACCTAGGGCCGCATCGCAATACCGCGGGCCAGGAAAATATTCCGGTGGCCGGATTATAAGTATGTAATCCGACTATGGCAAGCTGTTGCACCCCCCAAGCACAATCCTGCCTTGTTATGATGCAGCGGAAGCCATACAAGGTGGTTCGATTGGCTCACAAAAAGGGGATAGCGCCTTTATGACCAACAATGATGGATCTGTGCTGAACAGCCAGGTTGCGGTGATTACGGGCGGAGGACGAGGGATCGGCGCCGCTATCGGGCGAAAGCTGGCCGGGTTAAGTGCCATGACCGTTCTTTGCGGGCGCAATCGCGCCCCGCTGAATTCGACTGTGGCGGCCATCACTGCAGCGGGTGGGCAGGCTGAGGCGGTGGAGTGCGATGTAACTGACCTGCCGTCGGTTGAGGCGTTAGCGGCACACATCAGTCGCAAGTTTGGAAGAACCGACATTCTGGTCAACAACGCCGGCATCGGAGGATTTGGCGGCCCGCTGCATCAGATGCCCCCGGAAGCGTGGGATCAAGTGCTGAACACGAATCTGCGTGGAGTCTTCTACTGTATTCGCGCCTTTGCACCCATGATGATCAAGGCTCGGGCCGGGCACATTCTCAACATCTCCTCGCTGGCGGGAAAGAATCCTCTGCCCAATGGTGCGGCTTATGCGGCATCGAAGTGGGGACTCAATGGCTTGAGTTATTCGGTCGCGGAGGAATTGCGTGCACACAACATCCGGGTTTCGGTCGTTTGTCCGGGATCGGTGAACACCGAACTAAGTCCACACACTGGTAAAGACCAATCGAAGATGCTGCAGCCGGACGATATCGCTCATACGGTAGCGATGCTCGTGACCCAGGCGCCGCAATCTTTCATTAGCGAAGTACTTTTGCGTCCGACGCAGAAGCCCTGAGTATACTCGGCCTACTGTAGATGCCCAGATCTCAAAAGATCATTTCTTAAAGAGGTTCTCGAAGGCCTGGCGGGCATCCATGGGCCGCGCGGCCTTAGGAGTAGATGTTTCCTTTTCCACCCTCACCCGCATGGAAAAAAATGTGCAGTCGTTGCGTTCGTCCTTGCGCGAAATTCTTTCCGTAATGGGCTGGCTGCATTCAAAACGGCTGGAGGTATCAAAGTATGTACATTGACGGCAAGAGTGCAGGGCGGCGGCACATTTGGGGCATTGACCGGCAGATTCTATTCCGGCTGCCAGAAGTGTGCCACACTGGGCGCATCGTGAAACCTCGTGAGTGCCCGGCATCTGTACCGGGCGCGGGCCGAAAGTGTCTTTCTTGACGGGCCGTTCTACACGTTCCGCCGACGCCTGCTTCTCCCGCTTCTCTCCCGAGTCCTGATATCCGTGTTGGCGGTACTTCGCCACCCTGAACCTCCTGATGGGCAGACATTGTCTCTCGCGGCAGGCTGGGGCGCAAGTCGCGCGCTACAGATTCGTTCAGTCTGCAGGTAGGTTTTAGGCCGGTCCACCGTGACCGCATTGAATTGTAATTCCCTATGCTGGGTGCTACCATCCGAACAGGTTGAAAGAGTTGGAGGTTATTATGGCAGACAGCGATAGCAATAGCTTTCTTTGGTTTCTGGCAGGGCTGGGATTTGGCGCGATCGCGGGAATTCTGTACGCCCCGCGCGCTGGCAACGAAACCCGCGAAGTTTTGCGCGCCAAAGCAGAAGACGGCCGTGATTTTGTGCGTGATCAAAGCCGCCAGGCCCGCGAGCAAGCGGCTGGATGGGCTGAACGGGGCCGCGAAGTGTTGAATCAGCAGAAGGAGCAATTCCGCTCTGCGTATGAGGCCGGCAGGCAGGCCTATCAGGAAACGGCGCATCCGGAAAGCGGAGACCTTCCGAATCAGTAGGCGGTTCTCCGCAGTGTGAGTATATCGCCTGCACCGGGGGAACTTATGGATAACTTGACTATCTTCATTGCCGTGACTTCGGCGGCGGTAGTGATCCAGGCGGGAATTCTTGTCGCCATGTATCTGGCTGTGCGCCAAACCACTGCGCGCACCGAAGCTCTGGCCAACGAAGTGCGGAGCAAGGTCCTCCCGACCGTGGAATTAGCGCAGTCAATGCTCGCGGATCTGCGGCCGAAGGTCGAGAGCATCGTCAATAACTTCAGCGAGTCTAGCGTCATGGCACGTCACCAGATGGAGCGTCTCGATGCCACCATGAGTGATTTGCTTGACCGCGCCCGCCTGCAAGTGATTCGCGCCGACGAACTGGTAGGCAAGGCTCTGGATCGAGTAGAGGAGACCGGTGAGTTGGTCAGCAAAACCGTGGTATCTCCGGTGCGTCAGGTTTCAGGCGTGCTCCAGGGCCTTACCGCTGGATTGGAGTTCTTCTTTTCAGGAAGGCGCAAATCGCGGAATGGCGTGGAAGACGAAATGTTTATCTAATGCTGGTAGAGATTGCAGTCGACGGCGGCGCTGAGGCGCTGCCGTTCTTATTTTTGGTCAGATGATCCAGCCCCCGCCCACCACAATTTCACCGTCATAAAACACCGCCGCTTGGCCGGGAGTGATCGCCCGCTGGGGTTCGTCAAAGGTCACTAGCAGTTCGTCTGCGCCTGACTTCTCTAGCGTAGCCGGTGCGGCTTCGTGGCGATGGCGAATCTTGGCCTTCACGCGCATGGGCCGGTGCAGATCGTCAACGGAAATCAAATTCGTTCGGTGCGTTCGTAGAGTGCGCGAATAGAGTTCATCCTGGCCGCCGACCACTACCTGGCGCTTGTCTCCGTTGATTTGAATAACGTAGAGCCGTGAACCTGTCGCCACCCCCAAGCCCTTGCGCTGGCCCACGGTGAAATTATGGATGCCGCCGTGCTCACCCACCACTTCCCCGCTGGCAGTCACTAGTTCACCGGAAGTGTCCGGCAATGTCTCACCCTGGTCGGCCAGGTAGGCATCGAGGAACTTCTTGTAGTCGCCGCCGGGAACAAAGCAGATTTCCTGCGAATCCGGCTTCTCCGCTAGAGCCAATCCGTGATCTCGTGCCAACTCGCGTACCGCTGGTTTGGTCATTTCTCCGAGGGGAAAGATGGTTTGGCTAAGTTGCTCCTGGGTCAAGCCAAACAGAAAATAAGTCTGATCTTTGGAGTTGTCGGTGGCGCGCTTCAGCAGCCAGCGTCCGCTGCGCTCATCGTATGCCGTACGGGCATAGTGGCCAGTGGCTAGAGCATCCGCGCCAATTTGCTGCGCGACAATTAATAGTTGGTCAAACTTCAAGTGATTATTGCAAAGACTGCAAGGAATCGGCGTTCGCCCCGAAAGATACTCTTCGACGAAAGGCCGGACTACGTCGCGCTCGAAACGGTCTTCGTGATTAACCACGTAGTACGGTATGCCGAGAGTTTCAGCGACCCGGCGGGCGTCGTAAACATCGTCGAGTGAACAGCAACGACCCTGGACAGCCTCGGGCATTCCGGGATGTCCGGACAGCCGCCGCTGATTCCACAACTGCATGGTCAGCCCGATGACCTGGTGCCCCTCAGCACGCAGCATGGCCGCGACCGTGGAGGAGTCGACCCCTCCAGACATGGCGACGGCGATGGTTCTTCGCGTTGGCATTCAGTTGTGAGCAGTCAGCCCTTCGAGATCGGTGGTCACTACGATCGCTTGCCAGCTGAGTGCTGAGAGCTAAGTGCTAATTGCTGTCTTATTGTAAACCGGCGAGAGCTCCCTAAGACGGGCTACGGTCGCGGGAATCAGGCGGAGGGCGAATTCCACGTCCTCCGTCGTATTCTGCTTGCCCAGGCTGAAGCGGAGGCTGGCACGGGCCTGCTCAGGAGGCAGTCCCATCGCGGTTAGCACGTGGGAAGGCTCAATCGCTCCGGACGAGCATGCTGCGCCGGTCGAGACCGCCAGCCCCTTGAGATCTAGCGCAATCACCAACGCTTCGCCTTCGATGCAGTCGAAATGGATATTCGTGGTGTTAGGTACGCGCGGTGCACCCTGTCCATTGACGCCTATGGCCTCCACTTCGTCCAGAATCTTTTCTTGCAAATGATCCCGCAGGGCTGCCATGCGCGTCAGATCACCGCGCTCTAACGCCTCTTTCGCAATCCCGGCGGCCTTACCCAAACCAACGATTCCTGGAACATTTTCCGTACCCGCGCGGCGCGAACGCTCATGGCTTCCGCCGTACAACATGGGCTGCAAAATCGTTCCCTTGCGGACGTAGAGCGCGCCGACACCCTGCGGCGCGTGCATCTTATGGCCAGAGATTGAAAGCAGATCACAACCGATTCGCTGTACGTCGATTGTCACCTTCCCTGCTGCTTGCACCCCATCGGTATGGAAATACACGTCGGCTTCGGCAGCGACTCGACCAATCTCTTCGACCGGCTGTAGGACTCCAGTCTCGTTGTTAGCCATCATGATCGAAATCAGTTTGGTGTTGGAACGCAGCGCGCGACGGACGTCATCGGGATCGACCAACCCTCGGCCGTCGACGGGAACGTAAGTCACTTCGCATCCAGCTTCATCGAGGTGCTTGCACGAATTAAGAACGGCGTGATGCTCGATGGTCGAACTGATGACGTGATCGCCTTCGCGAACCATCCCAAAAATGGCGAGGTTGTCGCCCTCGGTGCCTCCGCTGGTGAATACTATTTCCGAAGCTCGGCATCCGAGTAAAGCGGCGACCGATTCCCGCGCGCGCTCCACCGCCGCCCGCGTTTCCTGTCCGTGATGATGGATGGAAGACGCATTGCCGAAGTGCTCGACGAAGTAAGGCCGCATGGCCTCAAACACTTCCGGCAGGATCGGGGTAGTAGCGTTGTTGTCGAGGTAAACGCGGCGCATCAAGGCTATTTTACGCCTTGTGCCATGCCTTCCTACTTCTTCGGCGCCTTGGCCGCTTCCGCCTCGTCTTTCAGGTAATTGGCGCTCAATGTACCCTTCTGTTTTGCCAGATCAATCAGCGTGGGGTAGAACTGCACAAAAGTGTTATCCACCGCGGCGTGCTGTGAATGGCATGAATAGCAGGCGGCTGTGGTAGGAACCATTTTGGCGGTATCGGAATCGTCGAAACCGAAGAAGGCCCATTTGCCCGGAAAACGCGCCTCATCCTTTACGTGGACTTCATGACCCATCGTTTCCGTGGTTTGAAAGTGTCCACTCTTGTTGATGGACGCATTGCTTCCCGCCGTACGGACTTCCAGCACCAGCATTGTTTTGTCGGGCCAGGTACCAGTTTGCTGAAAGGCGCGATAGGCGTCGGGGTTTACAAAGACGTTGTCGAACATGGAGTGGTCCATCGTCATGGCGTTTGGTGAGTAGCTCATATCCACGCCCGAGGTCAAGTAGATCCACTCCCGGTATTTGGCCGGGAACATCAGGCGGCCGTCCGCCGTATAGGTGGGTGTCTGCGCCACGGAACCCTTGTCGGCGGCTGGAGCTGCGGCGGGCGCGGCACCGTACTGTTGCAGAAGAAAGAAACAAACCAGAGTTAAAATACGCATGAAACGCACCTCGCAGGAGTAACGAATTGTTAAAGATACAGTCTAAAGGCCTTATACAGGGGTGTCTTGAAGAAATACAACTTCTGGAGTCGAGAATTCAATGGCTGAAGCAAACGCACCGGTGATGCAGGGCGGCAGTTTCTACGGTGCCGTCCAACAGCGGACCGAACAGTGCGATGCCATCTTCACCGATCTGCAGCATTCCTCCGCCCGCAAGCTCCCCGAGCATGCCCATGAATTGCCATTTTTCGCTTTATTGCTGGGAGGCGACTATCGCGAGCGCTACGGCCACGAGCATAAGCAGTTTGGCCCATTCACCCTGGCCTATCGCCCGGCCTGGGTTCCGCATCAGGATGAAATCGGGCCGCACGGCGTGCGTTTCTTCGAGATCGAGATTCGGCCCAGTTGGCGACGGCGGATACAAGAGTGCTCCGGCAGCCTAGACACTGCCCAGGACGAGTGCGCCGGGGGCGGAATGTTATGGCTGGCAGTGAAGTTGTTTCGCGAGACCCACGCGCCGCACGAAGACGGCGATTTGCTCATTGAAAGTTTGCTGGCCGAGCTGGTCGGCGCCGTGGCGCACATGCCCCGCGAAGCTACCAAGGATGCACCGCAGTGGCTCGGCCGTGTAGTGGACAAGTTGGAGGCCGAATACTGCGAACGCCTCACGTTGGAAGACCTGGCGCAGGAAGCAGGAATTCATCCCGTGCATCTTTCCCGAGTCTTCAGGAGATGTGCCGGCGAGGGCATCGGTGAATACGTTCACCGCTTACGAATCCGGGCGGCCTGCGAAAAGATGCTGGCGCCGCGGACGTCGCTGGCCGAAATCAGTCTGGCAACAGGCTTCGCCGACCAGAGCCACTTCACCCGCGCATTCCGCCGAATCACTGGCATGAGTCCGGGAGCGTTTCGAGAGGTAGTCACGCCAAAAGTGGAATATTCATTGGCAGCGGATTAGGCGCTCTAGGCCCCTGAAACATTGACAACGTGACTTATCTTCGTTCCATGGGAACGTAATGCTGCGGATAAGCGGGCCCAATGTAGTCGGCGCGTGGGCGGATCAGCCGGTTGTCATCCAGCTGCTCGATTACGTGGGCAGTCCAGCCACTGATGCGCGAGACCGCGAATACGGGAGTAAACAAATCCACCCCAATGCCGAGGATGTGATAGGTCGAAGCCGAATAAAAGTCCACATTGGCGTTGAGCTTCTTTTCCGCTTTGATGAACTTCTCAATCTTTTCCGACATTTCAAACCACTTGCTCTGCCCGCTCGACTTGCCCAGGTCCTGGGACATCTTCCGGAGGTGGGTAGCTCGCGGATCTTCGGTGTGGTAAACACGATGGCCGAAGCCGGGGACTTTCTGCTTTTGCGCAAACATCCCCTTAATGTGCGCGACCGGATCGGCGCCGGATCGGTCAATTGTTTCGAGGATGTGGAACACGGCTTCGTTGGCGCCTCCGTGCAGCGGGCCTTTGAGGCAGCCGATGGCTGAGGTGGTAGCGGAATGCATGTCGGAAAGCGTGGCTGCCGTCACCCGGGCAGCGAATGTGGAAGCATTGAGTTCGTGGTCGGCATGCAGTATCAGGGCGATATCAAGAGCACGTTCCGCGGTCTGCGACGGTTTGACGCCATTTAGCTGAAGAAGAAAATTTCCGGAGTGTGAAAGCGACTTGTCGGGTTCGACCACCGGTTGCCCTTTGCGGATACGGTCATAAGCGGCGACGATCATGGCAATTTGCGAAGTCAGACGTATCGCCTTGTTCACATTCGCGTCGTGATCGTTTTTCTTGTCATCGGGATCGTAAAAACTCAGCGCGGAAACCGCAGTCCGCAGCACATCCATGGGCAGCGCGGTTTTAGGCGCGGTGCGCAGCAGGTTAATGATGGCGGGATCGAGTTTGCGCTCCTGTGCCAGACGGTCGCGGAGCCCCTTCAGCTCATCACGCAACGGCAGCTTGCCGAACCACAACAGGTAGCAAGTTTCTTCGAAGGTGGAATTGTCGGCAAGCTCATGAATATCAATGCCGCGGTAGGCAAGGACGCCTTGTTCACCGTCGATGTAGCAGATGCTCGAAGTGGTGGCAACCACTCCTTCTAGACCTTTCGGGGCGTGCGCGGCGGATATGCTGGACATGGCGTCTGGCTCAAACCTTCTTAATTTTTCGATGGTCGAGGCGCGAAGGGGAAAACGCACCGCAACTAACTTTTATACGCCAAAATTGCGGAAGTTTCCAACCGTCCGGGCGCTCGATGGTGCTAGTCCAAGTGCGGGCAACTCCCGGTCGGGCCAACTACCGCTACCGTTCTTTATCGGCAAGAACCGACTCCAGGAGCGTTCCACAGAGTTACTGAAGGTACACGGGCATGCCCGGCAGGACTGCTTCCTTGGACTTCCCGGTTACAATCGGAGAATACGCATGCGCTGGCCACTTCTTATCGCGGTGATGTGGTGTCCACTGGTTTTGGCTACTGACACTCCGCAGATCCTCGTCTCGGGGCCTTGCGCAACTGCGACAGTCTCTTGCAGCCCGTCAAAAGCTGATCGCAAGCAAGCCCGCGCTGCCTTTTCCCGGGCGCTCCAACTGGAAAAGGATAAACGCCTCGACCAAGCCTACAAAGAATTTGACACGGCGGCTCGCCTGGTTCCAAACAATGTCAGCTACGTGACAGCTCTGGCCATCACAAGGGAACAACTGGTCTTCAACCACGTGCAGCAGGGCGACGCCGACCTCAACAATGGACGCGAGGTCGAGGCGCAGGCGGAGTTTCGCGGCGCCTTAAACCTCGATCCCGATAACCAATTTGCGCAGCAACGTTTGCAGGAATCCTTCAAAAGCTGGGCGCCACCGACAACTCCCATATTGCGAGCCTCCGAGGACGGCGGCCAATTGCAAGCTGTGCCCACTCCCGACCGGCATGCCTTCCATTTTCGCGGTGACTCAAAAGCTCTTTTGACCGAAGTAGCGCAGGCCTTTGGCGTAAGCGCTGAACTCGATGACTCGGTCGCCTCTCGACGGGTTCATTTCGATCTTGATGAATCGGACTTTCCAACCGCGATGCGTGCCGCATGTGATGTGACCGGGACTTTCTGGATTCCGCTTTCCGGCAAGCAGATTCTCCTGGCTCGCGAATCGCCAGACAATCATCGGCTTTACGACCGCATGGGCTTGCGCACGTTTTATCTTAGCTCGGCCGCCACTTCGCAGGATGTCAACGGAATTCTGGGTTTATTGCGCACCGTGTTCGAGATCCGGTTCGTGCAGCAACATCCGCAAAGCGGCTCTCTGGTCGTGCGCGCTCCCATGCCGGTGCTCGACGCCGTCGGCAAGGTACTCGAGGACTTCGGCGAAGCCCGCCCACAGGTGATATTGGACATTGAGGTCTATGACATCGATCACCAGTTCGCGCGAAACATCGGCCTGCACCTTCCCGACAACTTCAACCTGTTTAACATTCCAGCTGCGGCGTTGCTGGCGGCGAGCGGCCAGAACATCCAGAGCTTGATTAACCAGTTGATCGCGAGCGGTGGCATCAATCAGGCCAATCAGACCGCTATTTCTGGGCTGCTGGCGCAACTGCAGGGACAGGGACAGGGACAAAGCGGAATCTTCAGCCAGCCTTTAGCAACCTTCGGCGCCGGTCTCACTTTCAGTGGCTTGAGTCTCGATATGCTGTCGGCACAGTTGTCCCGCAACGAAAGTTGGGCGAAACTCCTGGACCATGCCACCCTGCGCGCGGCGCAGGGCAATGACGTCACCTTCCGCCTGGGCCAGCGATACCCCGTCGTGAATGCCAGTTTCTCGCCGATCGTCAATACTGCGGCAATTTCGCAAGTGCTGCAAAACGGAAGCTTTCAGGCGCCGGTTCCCTCGATCAGCTACGAAGACCTGGGGCTGGACATAAAGGCCAAGCCGGTAGTCTCCGGCGGCGTCCATATAGGGCTGGACCTGGAACTGCAGCTCCGTGCCCTGGCAGGAGCGAGTGTGAACGGAGTACCCGTGATCTCCAACCGCGAATACAAGGGCAGCATCAACCTGGAAGATGGGGAGCCAGCAGTGGTGGCGTCGTCGGTGACCCACAGTGAGCAGGACAGCATGATGGGACTTCCCGGCCTGAATTCAATTCCGGTACTGAACAAGATCGGGACCACCAACACTAAGAATACGGAAGACGATGAGATCCTGGTGGTGATCACACCGCATGTGCTGAACCTGGGCACGAGCCAGAATGTGGAGTTGTGGCTGCCAAGATAATTGTTACTTCGCGTTGCTAGCGGCGAAATCCACAAGTTTCTGCAACACGTCGTAAGGGAGCCCTCCTGCACTGAGTTTTCTGCCATTGATGAAGATGGTGGGGGTGCTGTTCACATCCAGCGATTGGCCCAAATCCAGGGAGCGCTGCACGCGGGTGGTAGTTTCAGGGTTAACGACACAGATAGCCACGTCACTTCCCTTCACTCCGGCGGTTTCCGCAAAGCCTGTAAGCTTCTCGTCTACATTCGCAGCGGTGATGTCCGACTGCGCGCCGTAAATGCTCTGAATAAATTTCCAGAAGCCCTCCGGGGAAGACCGCCCTACACAGTCGGCGTAGCTGGAGGCTTTCAGTGCCCAGTCGTGCATGGTCAGGGGATAGTTCTGGAACACAACGCGAGCGTTTTTATCCTCGGCGGCGAGCCGATCGAGGGTGGGCTGGGCATCCCTGCAATGGGGACACTGTAGATCGCTGAACTCCACGACCGTTACCGTGGCGCCAGCCGCGCCATGTGAAGGTCCATTGATTCCCTTCTTCAGTTGGTCGCGTACGGCATCGAAGGGATGAGGGCCAAATGGCAGAATTTCCCCGATAATGACATGGGTGCCGTCCGGAGTAACGTAGAACTTCTGTGCCTGCGATCCTTGCGGACTGCTGACCGTTACATTTACCTCGGCCAGCCCCTCGGCTGCCGCCGGCTTTATGCTGCCAACTCTCCAGCTGATCGCAGAGTCATAACCCAGAGTTTGCTGCATGAAGGCGTTCACCACCTCTTCCGAAGGTAGACTGGAAGCAGCACCCGGCTTGGGTGCGGCAGCCTTAGGCACAGATTTTTCCTGGGCTCCGGCGAGCGCCACCAGCAATACGACAGAGCAAATTCCCAAATGACGATACATGAGTTCCTTTCTAGACATCTGCTTTTGCGGCGATCGGGAAACGGCGTCCGTAGCCAAAAGCCTTAGCGGAAATTTTCAATCCGGGAGCGGCCTGTTGCCGCTTGTACTCTGCGCGCTCCACCATGTGGATCACGCGCCGGACTAGAGTAACATGAAGCCCCGCACCGCGGCAATCTGCTCGGCGGTGCGAGATCCTCCACGAAGTCTTCCAGGATCGCGTCCAGCACCTCGTAGGGAGGCAGCGAGTCGCTGTCTTTTTGATCAGGACGCAATTCGGCCGAAGGCGGCTTCTCCAGGCTGGCTTGCGGAATCACCTGGCGGCGGGAATTAACGTAGTGGCTCAATCGGTACACCATGGTCTTGGGCACGTCAGAGATCACGGCCAGCCCGCCGACCATGTCACCATAAAGAGTGCAGTAACCTACGCCGAGCTCGCTCTTATTTCCCGTGCTGAGGACGATGGCGCAGAACTTATTAGAGAGCGCCATTAACAGCGTGCCGCGGACACGTGATTGAATGTTTTCTTCGGTCGCGTCTGGTGTCAACCCTCGAAACACCGGCTCTAGTGTCTGGCTATAGCTGGAGTAAGCATTTTGATGGAAACCAGCTCAAAGCGGATACCGAGATTGTGCGCCAATTCTCGGGCATCGTCGATCGAGCCCTGGGATGAATAAGGCCCCGGCATACCCACCCCGATTACGTTTTCCGCGCCTACTGCGTCGGCGGCAATGACCGCGGTAAGAGCGGAGTCGATGCCGCCGCTGAAGCCCAGTCACTCTCTTGAAGCCACATTTGCTCACATAATCCCGCGTGCCCAGTACCAGAGCAGCATAGACGCTGGCCTCCTCTCCTTCGATTTGCGGATGCACTTCGCCGGCGAGGCTGTCAGAATCGAAGTAGACGAGGTCTTCCTCGAACGATTTGCCTTGAGCGATGATTTCGCCGGCAGGATCAAGCACAAGGCTGGAGCCGTCGAACACCAGGCTGTCGTTGCCGCCCACCTGATTGACCATGGCCACCGGAACTTCTGCGTGCGGGCAATCGAGGCCAGCATCTCGCGGCGGAATTCGCGCTTGCCCAGCCAAAAGGGCGAGGCAGAAATATTCAGCACGAACCTTCCGCCCGACTTGACGAAGGCTTCGACAGGATCGAAGGTGTAGAGGCGGTTGTTCCAGAAGTGCTTATCATTCCAGGCGTCTTCGCAGATCGTCAATGCCATCTGTTTGCCACAGAAAGGAAAAAGATGCTGGCGAGTGGCCGGGGCAAAGTTGCGCATTTCGTCGAAGACGTCGTAGGTGGGCAACAGCATCTTTGACTGCAGAAACGCTATTTTGCCGTCCTGAAGCAACGCCGCGGAATTCATGACCGACTTGCCTGTCTCAGCATGAGCGGGAGTTACGACTCCGCAGATGGCCGCGATTCCGTGAGTTTCGGCGGCGATGTGTTCAAGGGTTTCGCTGTTGTGCGCGACGAATGAAGGCCGTTCCACCAAGTCACGCGGTGGGTAACCGCATACGGAAAGTTCGGGAAAAAGAATCAGTCCAGCGCCGGCGATTTGGCACGGTGGGAAAACTCGATGATCTTCCCGCCATTCCCTTTGAAATCCCCTACCGTGGGATTGATCTGCCCCAGCGCAATCCTCACACTACCAGTGTAACGGCGAGCGCGAGCGCCGCCAAGTCACCGAGTCAAGTCCGCTTTCGCAATCTCAGAAGGAGCAAAGTCGGGCTGCTTGGGACCTGGGTCGCTGGGCGGTGGTCCCGGATCAGGAGGCAGAGGCTGGGTTGACGTCCTCGTCGATGGAACTGGAAGGTCTTCTCCAGGACGACGCAAGCTGGGAGCATGTGCAGGCTGGGCGTTTGGCGAAGCCGCGGCTACACTCGGTTGATTAAGCTCGACTTCTTTCTCTACACGGACGATTTTCTCGCCCGTCACCTTCATGGTTTCAACTCGCGTCACTTCATCGCCCACGAAGCGCACAAAGTCCACATCCTGCGGCGGCTCGCCGTAGATCCAATCTTCGTACTCTGCCTCCCCCGCTTTTTCACGAATCTTCTTGGGAGCGCGGCCCTTGGAGTAAATCACCATTTCACGATTCATCCCCACCAGCACCTGATGGTTCTTGATGGCCTCTTTGACCTTGGGAGGGACAGTTTCCAGATAAGCTTCCACTGCCGATTTCGAATCAAAATCGAAAACTGGCCGGAGCAACTGTTTAAGCTGCGGCGCGTCCATCTCGGGAATGTAATGCTCGAAGACCAAGTCAACGTAGGAACCGCGTGGGTTGGCGTTCGCTTCGGTTGGGGCCGCGGTTCCACCCGGGCCATCGATTTCGATACGCTCGTACCACTTCTGCTTCTTGACCGGGCCGCCATTGATTTCGAAATGAATACGATTGTCCTTCATCGAAATACTGGTGATCCGCGCCTGGTCGCCGGGTTTCACCGATGGTCCCCAGGTGACGATAAGCCGTTGCAGGTCAATCCCGCCGGGGGAGATCGTGCCGTTCTTGAGCGTCAAGCCTTTCTTGCCCATCGGAAATTGAGTGCGGATGTAGACCAGCTCAGCCTCAAACGCATGGATCAACTCCATGCGGGTGCGTGGGGTCATGCGCGGCGGCGGAGAAGATTGTTGGCTGGCAGGTTTCTGATCGGAAGCGTTTGCACTGGCGACGCTCAGCAACAGGAACGAAAGAAAGACAACCACAACATGGCGTGACTTCATGGATCACCCCAACAAGCTCTGGGCCGATTATAACGCCGATTCCGGCTTTTTGAAGGGTCAGAAACCCCGGACGGAAGCTCACCAGCCTGTAAATAGCTCCATCGCTCCTATCCAGACTCTGATACGGTCAGGCCGTCTCTCGCCACCTGCAGCGGCAGAACATGGCCGCCATTTTCGGCGATCGCGTTGGCAACCCTGCTGGTGGCACCTTCCTCGACCAGAAAAATGACACAGCCTCCGCCGCCAGCACCGCAAACCTTCGCCGCACGCCCTCCGTGTTTGCCGGCTACGGCAACCAGCATGTCAATCAGAGGCGTGGTGATGCCCGGAGCATTGGTGCGGCGCAGCTTCCATTCTTCGCGCAACAAGCGGGAGACATTGTCCCAGTTCCGGCTAAGCAAGGCTTGATGCATAGAGCGGGCGATTTCCGCGATCTTCTCAAAGTTGCGAAACACTCGACGGTCGCCGTCGATGTGTGCCTTGAAGACTTCCCAGTTATTGATACCAGACTTCCGCGGCACTCCAGTGTAGGCGAGCACAAACCGCGATTCGATTTCTTCGGGAGCAACCGGGACCACCTCGCGGTGGATTCCATCGGCGTCGAGGTGAATGGCACTGACGCCCCCGTAGAGTGCCGGATAATAGTCCTGGCAGCCGGTAGGCACCTCGATGATCTGGGCCTCGACGTTTTGCGCGATGACACGCATCTGTTCGAGCGTCAGATTGCGGCCGGCAAATCGAGCTAAGGCCGCCGTGGTAGCGATCATCAAAGCCGACGAACCGGAGATTCCCGCTCCAGCAGGAGATTCGGAGTTGGTCTCAAGTAGCAGTCCTCCTCCCTTTGGAGCAAAGAACTGCAAAAGACGCGCGGCCAGAGGAAGCTGGAAACGACGCGCACCCCTCACAGCATCAAAGTTGGGAAACGATTCCTCTTTACGGGTGTCGAGCGAGCGCAGATGAATGCGCTTCCCTTTCAGCGGCGTGATCTGGCAGCTGGTTTGAATGTTGAGGGCGAAGTTAAGCGTAAGCGCTCCGGGATGGAACAAGTAAAGCGGCCATAGATCGATGGTTCCTCCGGCCAGATCGGCTCGGCATGGGGCATGGGCAACAATCGTGGCGGCAGTTCTTGACATGCAGTGTTTGTACCACGAAAGTCCGCACGGGGGTCTTAGCTGATATTCAGAGCGCGCTTGATGGTGCCGCGTTCTTTTTGAATTTTCTCTTGCAGCAGAGTGATGGCATAGATCAGTTGCTCGGGACGCGGCGGGCAACCCGGCACATACACATCAACCGGGATCACCTGGTTCACGCTTTGCACCAAAGCATAGTTATTGAACACGCCGCCGGAGGTTGCGCACGCTCCCATGGAGATCACCCATTTGGGTTCGGGCATCTGCTCCCACAATTGACGAATCACGGGCGCCATTTTGTTCGAGACACGGCCGGCAATGATGATTAAATCGGATTGTCGTGGCGATGGGCGGAAAACTTCGGCACCGAAGCGGGCAATGTCGAAACGTGAAGCCCCCATGGACATCATTTCGATGGCGCAACAGGCCAGACCGAACGTCATCGGCCAAATGGAATTCTTGCGCATCCAGTTGACTGCGTTGTCCATGGTGGTTAGAACGACGCCCTCCGGCGTGTGGTTGCCATAGGTCAGCTCTTTAACTACCCTTTTGCCGTGTTCGACAGTGACATAGGGGCCGAAGTCGAGGTTTTCACTCATCATCTGTATTCTAAACCACGAGGACACAGAGAGCACGGAGGATCGACCCTCTGTGTTCTCTGTGCGCTCTGTGGTTAAGCTCTTACGGGTTTATCACGATCTTGCCAAACATCTGCCCGGATTCCATATATTCATGCGCGGCTCGAGTTTCCTTTAAGGAAAACGTCCGGTCCACGACGGGCTTCAATCGTCCGGCAAAGATGTGGCCGAGCACGTCATAAAGATCAGCCATCGTGCCCATGTAGGAACCCAGGAACGAAAGCTGCCTCGCGAACAGAAATCGCAGATCGAACTTGGCGTCGAAGCCAGTGGTCGCGCCACAGGTCACGATGGTGCCTCCAGCCTTTAGCGACTTCATGCTCTCTTCCCAGGTGGCTGTGCCTACGTGTTCCACCACGATGTCTACACCAGCTTTGTTGGTGATCATTCGGACCTCTTCGGAAATCTTCTGCTGGTAATGGTTGATCCCGAAATCGGCGCCGAGCGAGCGAGCCTTCTCCAGCTTCGTTTCGTCCCCGGCAGTCGTTATCACCTGAGAATGAAACAGCTTGGCAATTTGGATGGCAGCGATGCCCACCCCCGATCCTCCCCCCAGCACCAGCACCGTCTGCCCCTGACGAATTCCTGCCCTTCGCACCAGCATGTGCCACGCGGTCAGAAATACCAAAGGAACGCTGGCAGCCTGGTTGAAATCCAGGTTCTCAGGAATTGGGATTACATTCACGGCAGGCACCGCGATCAGTTCGCAGTTGCCTCCGTCTACACCGTTGCCGAGCACCGCGAATTCCCGGCAGTGGTTCTGCAATCCTGCCACACACTTCGCGCAGTGATTGCAGAAAACCATGGGAGCGAGCAGCACGCGCTGTCCGGCCTTGAATCCGGTCACGTACTCGCCGACCTCCGACAATCTCTCCAGCAACGTCGCTGCCAAGAATGTGGGGCAGTTTCACGCCGGGCAGTCCCTTGCGTACCCAGATATCCAGATGATTCAGTGCGCAGGCGCTGCACGCGGACCAGCACCTGATCTTTGCGCGGCTTCGGGTCGGGGACATCTTCGTAGCGGAGAACTTCCGGCCCGCCGAATTCGTGGATGCGAACGGCTTTCATGCAGTACACTCTCCTAACCCAAAACTATCACAAGGCTCGGAAGTTACCGCGCAGGCTTCCCTTTTGAAGATTGACTTCCCCTGTTTACCGAAGAATAATCAAGCTCGTGGACATCTACGAGGAGATCGTCAAGCTGCGGCAGGAAGGCCGGCGGGGCGCAGTGGCGACCATTGTCAACGTGCGCGGCTCCATCCCCTCGTTTGAGACCGCCAAGATGCTGGTGCGCGACGATGGATCGATCGCAGGCACCATCGGCGGCGGATGTGTTGAAGCCGAGGTCTGGCAGGCGGCCCGCGAAGTTATGGAATCCGAGAAGCCGCGGACTCTGACCTTTAACCTGAATCAAAATCCGAAGTACGATACCGGCCTGGTCTGCGGCGGAACTCTGGACATTTTTATCGAGCCCGTATTACCTCCAGCTTTACTTTATATTTTCGGCGCAGGCCACGTTTCCGTAAATCTTTACAAAACTGCCCGAGAGTGCTGGCTTTGATGTCACCGTGGTGGACGACGCGAGACCTACGCCAACCGCGAGCGCTTTCCCGACGCCAAAGAAGTTATTGCGGAAGATTTCGAACAGGCGATGGCGAAGCTCACACCGCAGGAATCGTCGTACATCGTCATCGTGACGCGCGGCCATCGCGATGACATGCGCGTGCTGCGCTGGGCGGTGCAAACCCGGGCGCGCTATATCGGAATGATCGGCTCCAAGCGCAAGACCATCACCATTTTCCGCGAACTGACCAAGGAAGGACTCCCCGCGCATTTGTTCGAGCGCGTGCATGCGCCCGTTGGTCTGGATATTGGCGCCATCACGCCGGAAGAAATCGCCGTAGCGATTACGGCTGAGCTGATTGCCGTGCGCCGGCGTTCGGAACGCGCCCTGCCGCACATGAGCTGGTTCAAGACGCATGTCCAGAATCCTACCGACGAAGCTGCTGAATCCGGCCAGGCCGTCTTCGAAGAACCAGGCAAAAAGCTTTAGAACCGGAGGCTGGCTACACATTCGAATTTTAACTCCCGGTCACCACCACCAAAGAGGCTGCCCCACTCGTCGCGCTTTTCGGCGAGTGGGCACCACGGACCTCGATCCCTTGGTCACGGGTCACAGACAAGGCTCGAATCTCTGTGATAGACGTTACCGATGCCGACCAACCTGCATCGCTACTACGGCGCCGGAACAGTGGAACTGGAGCAGTTACCGTCATTATGATTCGGGAGAGCGGGGACCAGTGCTGCTCAACGAAGCACAGAAAGCGGAGATGCGGGTGCACGAAATTGCATAGTGAGATGGCTGGCCCCAAGCCGTATCGGTCCGTGATACCCACTCGCCGAAAATCGCGGCGAGTGGGGCAGCCTCGATCGGGTGGTGATGGGAGTCCAAAAAATAGAATGGGTGGGCCAGCCCCCTAATGGATTCGTATATGTATCGTCACCAAGATTCACGAATTGCTACGGATCGCTCCGGGGATGCGACTGTAATCATTCCTTGGTGTACAGAAATACTTCGCCGGGGCCAGGAGCGCATTCCTGCTTACACGGTGGCATGGTCGGGGCCCTCCACGCTCCGATGATACCGGTCGTGCCACTGATTGCTACACCGCTTCCAAAAAAATCTGTCTGATAACGAAATGGAACCGATAACTTGAGGGCGAAATGCGAGCTGTTCTGCCAGCCACCGGCGGGTTTCAGGAACAGATAAGCTGCTCCTGTATATGCCTTGATGCATTCGTCTCCGGCCAAGATCACATCACCGGTAATCGAAACCGAGTTTCCGAAACACGCGTACGAACCTGTGTCGCCATCGGTCAATTCAGCAGTCTGGTTCATGTTGATCCAACCGCCGCTAGGTTCCACGAACACATAAACGGCCCCCCCCGAGACTTGATCCGGGAACGGATCACCGACGACAGCAGTGTCGCCACTTATTGAAACCGAACTGGCAAAGGCACTTGGACCCGTTACATTGGATGCTGTCAGTTCCGCCGTTTCAGTCATGTCTACCCAGCCGTTGGCTGGTTCTTGGAAGATGTACGCAGTTCCTGGGCACCCTGAAGAACACTGGCCTCCTCCCACAATTATGGTGCTGGAACTCACAGAAACGGCATAGCCGAAATCATCAAAAGTGGTACCGTCAGAAGCGGCCAGTTCTGCCGTCTGTGTCATATCTATCCATCCATTGACCGGTTCAACGAATACATAGGCCGTTCCTGGGCCAGCATTGACAGAATTGCTGGATGGGGAACCTACCACCACAGTATTTCCCCTGATGGCCATCGCCGTGCCGAAATACGCAAAAGGAGCGCCGTCCGATGGAGTCAGTTTGGCAGTTTCGGTCATGTTGGTCCACCCATTTGTGGGCTTAACAAAAACATAAGCCGCTCCCTGCTGGTTGTTTCCGTTAACAGTTGCCCTAGCCGCGCCAACTACTATGGAATTACCACTAACAGCAACACTATTCCCAAAGGAATCACCATTCTGCTCATCGGAGGAAGTTAGCGCTGCGGTCTGGGTCATGTTTCTCCATCCATTCGCTGGTTTAACAAACACGTAAGCGGCGCCCTCTTGCATTGGTCCCACGACCGATGTTCCGACGACCACAGTGTTGCCATCAATGGCCACGGAAATACCGAACTCATCCCCGTTTTCGACATTTGATGCTGTGAGTGTAAAGTTCTGAATCGTCGGGTCGATCGTTACCGGGTAACGTGCAGCAGAGTCGTCAATCTCCAACAATAATTTCTTTGGTTCGATTACCAGCGATGCCGTCAGTTCCTTCCCGTTCGCATCCCTCGCCGTCAATCCTGCATAACGCAAAACTGTGACACCGTTGTTCCGAGTTAATTTCATGCCGCTGCCTTCTGTCGCCGCGCTCAAATCTCCCGAGAGATCCATAGCGATTCTAAGCGGCTGGCCATTGGCTTTGCCCGGTCGGCGACTCAATGTGAATCCCTGTTCCAGGCCCAGCGGCCCATTGACATACCATTCCGTCAATGCTCCTCGTCGGTACTCTACGCGGTTGGAGCCAGCGCTTGGTCTGACGCGGTGCACCGGCGTAAGAGCCGTCCCATACCCATAGCCTCGCACAGACATACCGAAATGTGTGCTTTCGGCTTGGACATCTAATCCCAGTGACCCGAATCGAGCATTCAGTTTCTGTCCGGGATTTTCGACTTGATAACCCTCACGGGTGAGCCGGACGTGGTATTCGCGCATATCACTCCCCAAAGCTGCGGACACTCCCCACTGCGCCTCCGCTGGCAGGTCAGACAGCTTGGTTGGAGATTTTTTATCCGCCGCCAATGCCAGCGTACTGAAAAAAACGGTGCAGATTAAAGTGATGACAAGGTGAGCGATTCGCAGTTTGGACACGTAGAACCTCCAGAACCAGGGACTTCGCCGAACGCAGGGGAGACAACGCGCAAAACGGCCAGCGGAAGGTTATCACAAGCTACATCTCACAGTGGCTTTCTTTCTGCTATCTTCACTGCATGGTGAGCGCATCCAGCTTATGCGGAGTAATCCTCGCCGCCGGCGCTTCCTCGCGAATGGGCACGGACAAAGCCCTTCTGCCCTGGCCGCCAACCTCACCGGGAGAACTACCTTCCGGCACAACATTTCTGTCTTCGGCCATCATGTCTTTGCTCCCTTTTAACGACCTCGTGATCGTGGTTGCAGGCAACAATGAGGCCAACCTAGCTCCCGTCGCATACTCCAACGGAGCGTCTCTCGTCAGAAATCCGGCACCCGACAATGGTCAGTTCAGTTCCCTCCAGGTAGCCTTGCAAGAGGTCCTGAATCGCGGACGCGATGCCGCCATGGTCACTCTGGTGGATCGACCGCCTGCCAGTGCCGGCACATTGCAGGCGCTCTGCGCAGCGTTTATGTCGCGCCCGGAAGGGATCTGGGCCGTAGTTCCGGAATTCGGGGGCAAACATGGACATCCTTTTCTGATCGCGCGAGAGATGATGGAAGTTTTCCTGAGAGCGGCCCCGACCTCTACCGCTCGCGAGATCGAGCACCAGAATCAGCAACACATTTCCTATGTCCCAGTTGATGACCCCGCTGTTACGCTGAATGTGGACACGCCGCAGGACTACTCGGCCCTGTCCACTACACCTCGTACTTGAGATAACTCCTTGTCCCTGGCCATATCGTCAAAAGCTGCTGCCTTCATCGAGACCGTTGTTCGCCTCGAACCGCATCTTGCCGTTTTCGATTGTGACGGCACGCTGTGGGCGGGCGATGCCGGTGAGGGTTTCTTCGATTGGGAGTTGAAGCGAGGAGTGGTGTCGGACGAAGTGGTACGCTGGGCGCGGCCGCGCTACGCCGACTATCGTGCGGGCAAAGTCATCGAAGACGATATGTGCAGAGAAATGGTAACCATGCATCGCGGCCTGACCGAAGACCAGGTCCAGCAAGCGGCCACACAATACTTCGAGGAGAATTTCGTCTCCCAGATATTTCCTGAAATGCGCGCAACGGTGGGGCGACTCCATGACTTGGGCTGTGACGTCTGGGCCGTGTCTTCGACCAACGAATGGGTGATTCGCGCTGGCATGAAATATTGCGGAATCGCGGAAAATAGAATTCTGGCGGCCGCAGTGGAGATCGAGAATGGCATCGTTACCGATCGTCTGGTGCGGGTGCCGACTGGCGCAGGTAAGCCTGCGGCCATTCGTGACGTGATTCGAAAAGACCCGGACGTGGCGTTCGGTAATTCCCAATGGGACACGGAGATGCTCGCCATGGCGCGCCGTGCGTTCGCGGTGAATCCGAATGCTGATTTGGAGAAAACCGCGGGCGAGCGTGGCTGGACTGTTTACTGGCCAGACAAAGAATAACAACATCACGGGGAAAGCCACAGCTAGCTTTTGATTTGGCCAAGCATCTTCGCCAGAGTGTCCATCGCCAGGTGACTGGCATGACTAGAGGCTTCAGGCAGGCCCCCTAAAGCATCTACTAATTCTTCTCGCTTCAGAGCGTGCGCCTCTTCAACTGTTCTTCCTTTCACCAACTCGGTCAACGCCGAGCCACAAGCAATTGCGGGAACACAACCTTTGGCAAGAAATCGAATTTCCGCAATGCAACCGTCGTCAATTCTCAAGGTAAGCTTCAGGATGTCTCCACAAGCGGGGTTTTCAACCTGCGCAATCGCGTCGGGATTGGCCACTTCTCCGGGGTTGCGCGGGTTTTGAAAGTGGTCGAGGACTTGGGCGGAATACATCGCGAGAATTGTAGCAAGCGAGACGTAGCAAGCTACGTCTCTACAAGATAAGATGGCCTTACCGTGCCGCTTGATCACACTCCTCAACGAATCGTTTCCCTCCAGCCCAGCGCGACCGTGATTCTCTCGGCTATTGGCAAACTCGATCGCCTCGTGGCCTGCACCAAGTACTGCGCCGATGTGTGTCCCGAAGTCAGAGAGCGACGGATCACCATTGTGCACGATTCCTGGACCGCCGATACGGCCCAGATTGCCTCAGCACACCCAGACCTGGTGATCGCCGCAGTTCCCTATCAAGAGAAGGCAGTGACGGAGATTCTAAAAGCCGGCGCTCGCTTTCTCGGTTTAGCTCCGAAAACTCTTGCCGACATCTTCACCGATATCGCAGCCATCGCAGGAGTCATGGGAGCGTCGGATCGTGGCGAAGAAGTAATTGCGGAGATGCAGCGTGAAATCGAAGCCGTCAGCCGGCAGACAGCCGCGAAACACCGTCCTCGAGTCTTCTGTGAGGAATGGGGCAAACCGCTGATTGCGTCTCAGCCATGGGTGGGAGAGTTGGTACACGCGGCCGGCGGCACGTTTGTGGGAACGCCGGGCGTGCAGACATCGGCGGAAATTATTCTGCGCGAAGATCCCGATGTACTTGTAGCCGCGTGGTGCGGGGCAGGCGATCGGGTGCCGCTGGAAAAAATTCTCCGCGACCGCGGGTGGACCGGGATGCGGGCCGCCCAGCAAGGCCGCGTGTACTGCATCCCTGACGAATTCCTAAACACGCCCGCCCCCACGCTGGTCCGCGGCCTGCACGCTCTGGCGGCGGCCATTCATCCTGAGAGTTTTCCGCGCGTCTCAGGTCTTAAATGTATTACCAACGTACCTGTGCACAGCCACTAGCGGCTGCGATAATATTTCCCCTATGCCAAGCAGCGCCAAAGCTAAGGATGTGCAAGCAGAGATGACGCAATTGGCCTTGCATGCCACCTCCGCGCAAGACCTCATGGCGCGGATGGTTGAGCTGCTGCACGATCGCATGTTGAAATACAACTGGGTCGGTTTCTATATGCTGGAAGCAGGACGGCCGCCCATGCTTGTGCTTGGCTCCTTTCAAGGGGCAATGACTCCGCATACACGCATACCCTTGCATCAGGGAATCTGCGGCGCTGCCGCCTCGACCGGCAAGACCGTCGTGGTCGACGACGTCAGCCTTGATCCTCGTTATCTGGCTTGCTCGCTGGAGACCAAGTCAGAGATTGTGGTTCCAATGTTTTCCCGCGGCAAAGTGGTGGGAGAACTCGATATTGACAGCCATTTTCCCGCAGCCTTTAAAGACGAAGACCGCACCCTGGTGGAATTTTGTGCCAGCCTGGTAGGCGCAAGCCTGGAAAAGTCTTCCAAATAACAACCGGACAACACGAGTACCTGCTGTCCCCAGTATGGCGCCTCCATGAAACAAGTTGTGGCCGCGGTGATCATCAAGTGCGACAAGATACTGGTGTGCCAACGCACGCGCCACCAAACTATGCCGCTCAAGTGGGAGTTCCCCGGGGGAAAGATCGAAACTGGCGAACAACCCCGTGACGCGTTGCGACGCGAACTGGAGGAAGAGTTGGGCATCGATGCCACCATCGGCGATGAAGTCATGCGCATTCGTCACGAGTACAGAACTGGGAACTCGGTGGAGCTGCGCTTCTATATTGTGCGGGAATACGCGAGAACCATTGAGAACCGGATTTTTCGTGACGTCCGATGGGCAATGCGTTCTGAGCTGCCCGGTTTCGATTTTCTGGAAGCTGATCTGAAACTGGTGAAAGATCTGGCCGAAGGCAAGATCGTCTAACCGGGGCGAGGAATCCGGCTAGTCGGACGGCGTCGAGTTGCCGCGGCGCGATAGTTTCGGAGGGCCATCGCCTGGGTCGCCGGTCGCTCCGCTGTCGTCGGCAACCGGAGTCTGGGCGGCACGGCGCAACGTGGGACGATTTCCTGGCCTGCCATCGTTGGGCGCATGCCGGTTCTGAAGCTCAGACAGCCGCGCCCTCACATCCGCGAACTCTGACGTATCCACAATGTATTCAGGTTGCGGCGGCAGCAGAGTATTGATTTCCTGCTGGGTCTTTTGAATTCGATCCGGGGTCTGGGGATGAGTGTTAAATGCCTTGGCGATGGTGCCGGGCTTGCCCTTCTCCAGTGCCTTCACTTTTTCAAAGAATGTTGTCAGCGCCTGCGGATCGTAGCCTGCCTTGTACATATATTCGATCCCCAGAAAATCAGCCTCAGCCTCGAAGTTGCGGCTGAACTGCAGGAAGCCCATGGGCACGGCGAGTCCCATCAGATTCCGCGCCGCAAACCCGATCCCTCCTCCCACGAAAATCAGGGGGATGGATGCCAGGTTCAGCAGTTGACCGCGAGTGTTCTCTCGCGCCACGTGACAGGCGGCGACGTGAGCAATTTCGTGTGACATGACCCCGGCGAGTTCGGCTTCATTGTCGGCCGCCAGAATCAAACCCGAGTCCACATAAAAAAAGCCGCCGGGCAAAGCAAAGGCATTGATGTCGTCAGTGTCGATGACCTTGATGGTGAATGGAACCTGCGCGTCGGAATGCCGGACCAGGTTTTGCCCAATGCGGTTCACATACTCGGTGATGACCGGATCCGTGATCATCTTGGCAGCGGTCTCCGTCTGTTGAGCGTACGATCTGCCCATCGCGATCTGCTTTTCCAGGCTGTACCAATTCCCCATTCCGCGATCACAACCGATCTTGCGGTTGCCGATGGCGTCAATGTCCCGGATGCTGCCGTCGTGGTAAGCCTTGACTGGCGGACTATTAGCGCCCGGCAAGGACAAGACGGACGCATCCTGCGCGAAGGACGAGGCAGTGAGCAGCAGAGAGGAAACGAGGAGGATTGGGAGACTGCGCATACACTACCCCAAAATCAGCTTCATTATAGACACAAGTAGTAAGGGACGAAAGAGTTATCCACTGCCATTCCCTGCTTTTTTAGCCTTTGAGGAGAACAAAGTCCCTAGCGTGCCGCTTCTCGAATCGCCTAACCACCACCCGACCGCAAGGTCCAGCAATAAGCCAGAGTAAGGACGGTCATCACCACCGTGGTGGTCCAAGCGATAATGTTGTAAATCCGCGAATTAACGTACTCACCCATCAGGTCCTTCTTATTGACCAGCAGGAGCATGAAAATCAGCACCGGTGGGATAGCGACGCCATTGATCACCTGGGAAAGAATAGATATTTTCACTAACGGCAGGTTCGGATACAAGACGCAGCCTGCGCCAGCCACAATCAGAATGGTGTAGAGCCAGTAAAAGACCGGCGCTTCACTGAAGTTCTTGCCCACTCCGGATTCGAATCCCAACCCTTCACAAACCGTATAGGCAGTAGAAAGGGGCAGAATGGAAGCCGCAAACAATGATGCGTTAAACAATCCCATGGCAAACAGGATGTAGGCATATTGTCCCGCCAGGGGGCGCAGCGCCTGGGCGGCGTCTTTGGCGTCCGAAATGTTGTGGTAACCGTGGACATACAGAGTGGCCGCGCAGGCCACGATGATGAACCAGGCCACAATGTCAGTGAAGACGCAACCGGCGATCACGTCAATCTGGGAAGCTTTGTACTGCCGCTTGGTGACGCCTTTCTCCACGATGGAAGATTGCAGGTAGAACTGCATCCAGGGAGCGATCGTTGTTCCTACAACGCCGATCGCCATATACAAATAGCCAGGCCGCATGAAGTCCGCGGTGGGCGGCGGCTTCACCGTCATCACCAGCGCATCAATCCACGCCGGCTTGGCAAAAAACCCGGCGATGATGTAAGTCACGTAAAAGAACGATGCCACCAGAAACACTTTTTCCACACTTTTATATTGGCCCTTGACCACAATCAACCACACGATGACCGCGCAAATCGGGACCGTAATGTACTTGGACAGGCCAAAAAGTTCCAGGCTGCCCGCAATGCCCGCAAACTCGCCGACCACGTTGCCGAAGTTGATGATCAGAATTCCTATCATCATGAAGAAAGTGATACGAAACCCGAACTCCTCGCGGATGAGATCGCTAAGCCCCTTGCCGGTGACCGCGCCCATGCGGGCGGAAATTTCCTGCACCACGATCAAAGCCAAAGTGATGGGAATCAGGGTCCACAACAACAAATGCCCAAACTGTGCGCCGGCAGCCGAGTAGGTGTAGATGCCGTTGGCATCATTGTCGACATTGGCGGTAATGAAGCCGGGTCCGACAACGGCGAAGAACAGCAGGAACCGGGCTTTCCAGCTTTTCAGAAATTTCATGGGCAGAATTCGCCGACATAAACCGTTATGGCCGCAAGACGAGGGAACAGAATAAACGGAGCGCGCGGATCTGAACAGGAAAAGTTAGAGAATTATTCTAGTTAGCAGAAAATGCTGTTCCAGTGAGGGCGAATCTATACTGCCTACTTTGGAACAGCCAGGAACCCGTGAACCGCATTGTTCGCATCCACGTACCAACCGGCAAGCTGGCCTTTGTTGGTGATGCCGCCCACCACGCAACTTGTCGATCCCGGATAGTCAACGGTGATGAATTGATGCTTCGCCGGAGCACCCGCCCACCCGTGGCTGCCCCCTTGAGCATCGTCGTAGCTACCCACCACTTGGTTCAAGTCGTTCATCCCGTTTATATATGTCATGACCGCCCCAGGGTATTCGACATCCGAGTAGACCCCATTCACGACAGTTAGAAAAAACCCGTGGTACTGGCAGTCGGGATTGCATACACTCACCCACGAGCCTGCGATGCCCCCCGCGGAATTGATCGCTCTCGGGTAGGTCAATAGCGCGTTCGGATAGAGGAGCGTCGTGTAGATTCCATTCAATAACGAGAAGCCGCCTTGGCTCGGTGGCTCGCCCCAGGCGCCGACAATCTGCCCGCTATTATTAATTCCGTAGGCCGTGGTCATATCGCTGCCGGGGTAGTCGATGGGCGTGAAGTGATCTGGAGAGGTGAACAGAAAGCCTTGGTCGAGGGTGTCAGTATCGCTGTAGAAGCCCACTACCTGGTTGGAGTTGTTGACGCCGAAAAGAAGAGTTTCGACAGAGCCGGGGTAGTCGAGCTTCTCGAAAGTGCCGTTCGGCAGACGACCGAAACCATGGCTGACGAAGCTTGTATCGACATAGTAGCCGACTATGACGCCAGCTTTGTTGATTCCAAGGGCCTGGGTGGCTAGGGCCTCTGGATAATCGAAGGCACTGAAAGTAAACGCGATAGACGGCTCGGATCGCTGCGCGTGAGCGGGGACTGCGAATGCAACGACTGCCACCGTCAGCGCACTAATCACTGTGAAAAACGCACCGGCGATCAATTCCTTCATGGGATTCTCCTTCGCACCATCCGCGTGAACGGAAAAGGGCATGCCTGGCTGTGGGGCCGCGAGGCGGGGACGATGCGGCCGGTTCAAACGCTACTATTCTGTCCTTGGCTGGGGCAAAGGTCAATAGAGCCGATCTTCCCTACAGCCTCGCCCGCAACATACTGATAATGTCGTCGGAAGTGATGACACCGGTCAGCTTGTTATGGTCATCCACCACCGGTAGTGTCACCAGGTTATATTTGTCGAAGAGCTCCGCTACCACTTTCTCTCCCGCCCCAGCGTGGCAGGAGATCAGTGGTTCCTGGGTCAGCGAGAGAAGCGGCGTATTAGGGCTAGCCAGCACCAGCTTCGCCAGTGGGACTGCTCCGGCCAGTGTCTCGTGAGAATCAACCAAATAGATCGTGCTGACGGTCTCAATCCCACCGTCGAAGTTGCGTAGCGCCTCGACCGCATCGTGCGCACTTGCAGCCACGTTCAGCGCCAGATACTGCGTGTTCATCCTGCCCGCAGCCGAATTTTCCTTAAACTCGAGCAGCCCCGACACTTCGTCGCGCTCTTCCGGGGCCATCTCCAGTAGAATTTCCTCGGTACGTTCTTCTGAGAGGTCTGCCAGCAAGTCGGCAGCTGCGTCGGGATCCATCTCCTCCACAATCTCCGCCGCGCGCTCTGAATCGAGCGACTCGAGGATGGACTTTTGTACCTTGGGATGGATTTCCTCTAAAGCCTCCGCGGCGACGCCATCGTCAAGAGTTTCAAATACAGCTTCGCGTTCGTCGGGAGCCAGGTCTTCGACAATGTCGGCAATATCGGCTGGATGCAGCCGGGCCAGGCGGTCGTGGGAGATCTTCAGTTTCACCCGCCGTGCGGGATCAGTTTCAATCACATCCACAAATTCCCACGGGATGATACGTTCAGGAATCTGGCGCAGCAGCGCCCGCAGCGGCCCCCACGGCACCACGCCCTTGAGTAACCGTCGCACCGCACCGCGAGCCCCGACGTCCACGGCAGCCACTTTCAGCGTGGGATGGCTATTGCTAGTTTCCTGATGCAAGTCCACATCGTTGACACGAACCACCTTGCGGCCGTGAACATCAATGATCTGCTGATCCAGCAGGTCACGGGAAAGCAGCAGCAGGCCTTCGGGTTCATCCGCCGCGGTCCATGTGGAAGCCGAGGTCGCAGTGCGGAGACCTCCGTTGATGGAGGTCACCGCGCTAAAGGGCAGGACGCGGTCGCCGGCCTTGGTGCGAACCACCAGAATCGCGATACGCGCCGGGTCTTCCTGTGGGGAAACCGCAAGTTCGCGCACCCGTCCGCAGCGCCCGCCCGGATCAAATACCGGAGAGCCAAGCAGTTCGCTGAGAGTGACCGTGGACATGGCTCCGAGCATACTCAAGTCGGCGTGCGGAATCCAGCAAGATGCGAGTCAAACCGAACCACACAGCTCAAGACCTCCGGGTGGCTGTTTATTGTTGCTGCGGTGTCTAGTGGTTTTGGGTCTTCCGCATGACCGCGTTGACATTTGCACGGGGGAAAGGCGAAACTAGCGACTTCGTCCTACGGGGTGTTCCCGACTGCGGCAGCCGCGCGCGTCACTGCGGCGCCAGCCTGGCGGGTAGCCCGAGTCTTCATAAACTTTAGCCATGACCGACCAACGGGTCTCTTACACACTGGATTCGACGCTGGAAACCGTCGACAGTGCCGAAACCACCGCGACTCGGATTGCGGTCGAAGCCGGTTTCGGCGAGGATGAGGTCATGCAGATTTCTATGGCAGTACGCGAGGCCGCGGTCAATGCTGTACTCCATGGCAACGCTTATGATCCGGGAAAGAAAGTAAAGCTGGAATTTGAGACCACCGGCCGGGACCTGGTCATCACCATTCGGGATCAGGGAAAGGGCCTCGATCCAGCCAAGATTCCCGATCCTTTGGCTCCCGAGAATCTGATGAAGACCTCAGGCCGGGGAATTTTTCTTATACGTTCGTTCATGGATGAAGTACAAATTCATCCTTCGCAAACGGGCACCGAAATCAAACTAGTTAAACACGTTCCCGGATCGTCCGGGGGCGCCAAGGAGGCTTCCCAGTGAGCTTGAAAACCAGTACGCGTCAGGTGGATGGAGTAACGATTGTGGATTGCAGTGGCCGTATCACACTCGGTGAAGGCAGCGTCATTCTGCGCGACGCAGTTCGCGACCTGCTTGCCAAGAATCAGAAGAAAATTCTGCTCAACCTGGGCGAGGTCACCTACATTGACAGCTCGGGCATTGGCGAATTGGTCAGCGCCTTTACCACCGTCCGCAATCAGGGCGGCGAACTTAAGCTGCTGAACCTAACCAAAAAGGTGCACGATCTTCTCCAGATCACCAAGCTGTACACCGTCTTCGATGTCAAAGAAGAAGAGACATCTGCGATCAAGGCTTTCAAATAGACTTTATTGGTCGGCAATAAGGGCCCTCGACTGTCGCGAGCGGCCCTTGTACGCCTTTTCCTTTTCGGGACAGACTCTCGGGGTTTTTCGACTTTCCTTCTCTGGAATAGGTCATGCGCCTCCTACAATGATGGGATGAGCGCTGCGCTGCGACACTTGGCCTTCGCATTGATGTTTTGCGCACTGGCAGCGGCAGACTGCATTCCCTTCACCCAGGCCCGTGAACACGTCGGCGAGACTCAGTGCATCACTGGCAAGGTCTTAGGGTTTAAACATGGTAGCCGTGGAGTAACGTTCTTCGATTTCTGCGAAGACTTCCGTGTCTGCCCCTTCACCGTGGTGGTTTTCCCCGGACATTTGAAGGACATTGGCGATGTGCGGGAACTGACGGGCAAGGTCGTCGAAATCCACGGCCCCGTCAAGACCTACGACGGACGCGCGGAAATCGTGCTGGACCAGATTCGCCAGTTAGGTGGGGACACGGCAAAAATTCCTCGTCTGCCTAAGAATTACGACGTGGAGAAGGCAGGCCACTACAGCGCCGGATCCATGAGCCACCCCAAGCCGGCGCGACCGACCACCAAAAAGAAGCAACCTCCGACCGTGCCAGCGGAGCTTCCCGAAGACGATCAGTAAACCGTTTCATACCATTCCTCTCCGCAACTCCTCCAGCGGATAAAATGTTCCCCGCCAGACCACACCACCGCGGCCCAACGTCAGAAACATCGACCGAAGCGTGATGTAAACGAAGAGCGCTGAGCTCACCGGATGCAGCAGGAAGTAATAGGCCGGAATGTCAGACATGCGGGACATTCCCACATAGATTCCAAACATGGACGCCAGCGCCACTGCGTACGGAACACGCGCCCAACCGTGCGCCAGCGCGACTCCGGCAAACGGCAACAAATTCAGAAAGACCAGCCCAAACGCCGAACCGAGCGTCCGCCACCATTGAAAGGACAAGACGGCAAACATGTTTTTGGTGAGATTTTCCACCACCCCCATCGCACCCTTGGCCCAGCGAATCGAAAGCAATCCGCGGCCGAAAACGTTGCGTTGCGCATAGCCCCCGGTCTTCACCACTTTCCCGAGTTTCATGTCGTCGAGCACCTCGAATCGCAGTGCTTCATAGGTGCCAACGGCTTCATAGACCTCGCGCCGAATCAAGTTGAACGCACCGACCCCCATAAAGTCTTTGGTCTTAGGATCGGCTACTCTCCAAGGACGGTGTCCGAACAAAAATAAGGTCTGAAAGAAGGCGATCATCATTCTTTCACCCGGCCCGTGCATGACGAAGTCAGGGAACAGAACAACATGGTCGGCGCGTTCGACGACCGCGTAGGCCAGGGTGCGGGTCAGCGTGTCCGGACGGAAGAACACGTCGGCGTCGGTAAACAAAAGCCATTCGCCGCTGGCCCGCTCCGCTCCAGTCCACATGGCGTGAGCTTTGCCCAGCCAATTCGGTGTCAGTTCGGAGATATGAATCACCCGCAATCGCTCGCCCACCCGAGAATTCGCCGCGACTCGATCCATGGCTTGGCCGGTGCCGTCTGTGGAGCGGTCGTTGATCGCGATCACTTCATAGTCGTCATAATCCAGTCGCAGCAACTGGGTGAGGGTCTGCTCAATATGTTCTTCTTCGTTTCGGGCGGGGACAATAATACTGACACGCGGGCTACCGCCCGCAGGCCTGCGATTCCACTCGGGAAGCGAAACATCCGTAATCTTAGGGACACCCAACGCAGCTTCCAGCAATCGCGAGAACCAGACCAGGGCGAGAATGCAGCCAGCAATCCAGTGGAAATAACTCATCCCGCGTGAGCCTTCGGCATGTTTCCATTCTGCGCCACGGCGGGAGCAAATCGCATTCCGTAGAACAGTACGATGGAAGAAATCGCCATGGCTATGACCGGCAGAATAAACGCCGCTTGCAGCGAACGGCGGTCGGCAACATATCCCATCAGGGTTGGAGAAGGTACATCGCCGAGCAGATGAAAAATGAAAATATTGACTGCGATCGCAGTCGCTCGTATATGCGATCCGACAGCATTGACCAGTGCGGTATTGAGGGGAGAAGTATTGATCAGCAGCAGAAATGCCGCCACCGCAATGGCCGGAATCATAATCGGTCCCTGAAAGAACAGGGCCACAATCATTACCGGCACACCCAACCCCATGCTCACTGCCGACACAAAATAATACGATCCCTTCATGCGCGGCAGCAGACGGTCGCCCAACCACCCTCCAATCAAAGAGGCAAGAATTCCGTCCACCACCACGATGGCGCCGAATATCAGATTGGCAGACTCCAGTGTGTAACCACGCGTGCGGGAAAGAAATGTCGGCATCCATACCTGTATCCCGCCCAGTGAAAACGTCCCAGCCGCCATACCCAGCGTGACCGCCCAGAACGCACGGTTGCGGACCAACCCCCGCAGCGTTCCCCGTTCCGGCGTCTCTTTCAGAGTATCGAATTGCCCTCGCGGAGGCTCTGGGATAAACAGCATTGCGAACGCGAGCAGGAAACCCGGTGCGGCAGCCATGTAGAACGGATATCGCCACCCCATGCTTGGCCCCAGTTTGCCTCCCAGCAGATAGCCCGCGGCCGTTCCGACTGGAATCGCCAGATAAAAAATACCGAAGATGCGGCCTCGCATCCGCTCAGGAAAAAGATCGGCAACGAATGTGGGGGCGATAGTAACGAAAGTCGCTTCGCCCACTCCTACAAGCGTATGCCGCACCAGCAATTCCCAGTAGGTATGAGTAACCGCGGTCAGCAAGGTCAGCGCGCTCCAGAAGATCGCGCCCACCACGATGATCATCTTGCGCGAATAGCGGTCAGCCAGCGGCCCGGTGAAGGGTGCCGCAATCATGTAGAAACCAAGAAAAGCACTGGTGAGATAACCGACTTGTGTGTTGCTGAGATGGAACTCGGTTTGCACCAACGGCTGCACCGCAAACAACACCGAGCGATCAATGTAGTTCAGCAGATTCAGCGTGGTAAGCAGGCCCAACGCTGTCCAGGGATAGAGTTTCGTCGAGGTCACTTGGCGGTGAATATAGCACGCCGCCAGCTTCTAGCCACGCAGCCGCAGCAGCATCGCCGTGGCTTTTCGGAACCAGGGCCGCTCACGGCGGCGCTGGTAAGCGGGCATGGCTGGCTTCTTATCCAGGATCCGTTGCGCCCACTCACGAGCTTCGCCATTGCGTTGCTGGGAGGCCAGGAAGCTGGCGTAGTTATAGTAGGTCTCTGACGTCGTAGATATCTTCGTGACTTCGCGGAAGAGCACATCGGCTTTCTCGGGCTGGCCGGTATTGGCATATGCATGCGCCAGCAGTGCGGCGGCGAGATGAAAGTCGTAAGTGGAATCTTGCGCCACCACACGCTCCAGATCGGGGACAGCAGCTGCGAAGTCGCCCATCCTTATGTCGGCGATGCCGCGGCGGTAGAACGGATCGGGTGAATCGGTGCGGGCGGAGATGGCCTTGTCATAGCACTGTCGGGCGCGGGCATAATTCTCTTCTCCAAGATATAAATCCCCCAACTCTTCATAATTGCCGGCCGAAGGATTGTCGAGGATCGCTGCCTCAAGTTCGCGAATCCGCTTGCGGCGGGAAAAACCTTGAACGACTGGCTCAGTAGGCCAGCATCGGGAATGACTTCGGCTGCGATATAAATCAGCGCGCCCGAGTCCCCCGAAGAAAATGATGATCCACAGCCAATAGCCGTCCGGGCGGCGACGGATAAAGTGCACAATCGCTACTGCCTGGAGAATCAGCCCCCAGGGAAAAAATAGAAAGATCAACGATCCCATGGTTTCATCGGACTATAGCATGGGAGAGCGCGCTCCGCCCCGATAGGCAGCGGGCAATGTTTCCTTAGCGACCTTCGCGGTTAAAGCTTTACCGCCCACGCGAAGATTTCGCGAAGACCGCAAAGAAGACTCGAGCAGTGCTTATACCGGCGCAGGAAATCTGCCGATGTTAGAATCGTACTGTGGTGACCCCTTCCATCCGCTTGCTGGCCGCCGACATTGACGGCACCCTGCTCAACCCCCAGTTTCAAATTTCCGAGGCTGACATGGCTGCGCTACGCCGGGCGCAAGAAGAGGGGGTCGAGATCGTTCTCGTGACAGGGCGGCGGCACAAGTTTGCCCTGCCCATTGCCCAGCAGTTGGGCTTCGATCTTTGGATAATCAGCTCCAACGGGGCGGTTACACGGTCGCTCGCGGGCGAAACTTTCCACCGTGATCTGCTCCCCGCAGAGGCTTGCCGCAAGCTTTGCGGGGAGATGCGCGAATTTCGCGGCAATACGGTGCTGACCTTCGACATCGAGGATAAAGGCGCAATCGTGTTGGAACACATGCGAGATTTGAACGCCAGCATTCAGCGCTGGCTGGAGAAGAATCTGGAATACATCGATTTCGTGATCCCGATTGAAGATTCTTTGACCCAAGATCCCGTACAGGCCATGTTCTGCGGCCCCATCGCACGCATGCATCAGGTGTTACAGGGACTTGCAGCGAGCGAAGTGGAAAAGCAGTTTACGGTATTGCGTACGGAGTATCCAGTACGCGATCTCTCCATTGTCGACGTGCTCAATCGGGGATGCACCAAGGGGCAGGCGCTGGAGCGTTGGGCCAATTTCCGCGGCATCCCCCGCGAACAGGTCATGGCCATTGGTGACAACTATAACGATATTGAGATGCTTGCTTACGCTGGATCGCCCTTTATCATGGGAAATGCATCAGAAGAACTGCAGGCCAAGGGCTGGGCGGTCACCATGTCGAACGCGGAGAACGGCGTCGCAGCAGCGATTGAAAAGGTGCTGGGACCAGCGCGGGTACAAGTTTAGTATGCGCATCATCACAAAACTCGTATGTGGACTCGGCTTCCTGGCCGTGTCCGTCTGCGGATTCGCGACCGATGTTGCCGTCCTGCGCAACGGTTTTTCCATCCGGCACGAGCGACGTGAGGTCATAGGCGAAGTTACGCGGCTCTATCTAAGCACCGACGGCAGCGGATACGTGGATGTTCAGAACGTAGAGGTTGATCACTTTGAGCAAGAGTTAACGCTTGCTCCCGCAAGCACCCCCTTGCAGTTGCCGGATGTTGTCGGCTCAGCCAGCCATCGCTATCATCTTGATCCCGATCTCGTGAACAGTGTCATCCGTGCGGAAAGCGGATTCAACCCGAAAGCGGTGTCGCGCAAAGGTGCCGTTGGCCTGATGCAACTGGAGCCGCAAACGGCGGCGCAGTTGGGCGTGGCCGATCCGTTCGATCCGGCAACCAACGTCGACGGCGGCACGCGTTATTTGCGGGAGTTGCTGGTACGATACAACTTTGATTTGATCAAGGCGCTGGCAGCGTATAACGCCGGCCCGCAGCGGGTGGAGCAGTATCACGGGGTGCCTCCATATTATGAAACCCGGGCCTATGTGGCCAATGTGGTTCGCGACTTCAATCGCAAGAAGCTGGCAGAACGGAAAGCGGCGGCGCTGAAGAATGCAAGTGCGCGCAAGGCGCAGCTTGCAAAGCCCACTCCGCTGTCTCAGTAGTTGCTGGCCTTCCTGATTCCCTCCGGGAACTGCGTTGACCCTTCTTCCCTGTTCAGTTACCTTCAACAAAGCCGGGCGTAGCGCAGTAGTTGTTTTCTCATCTCATCCATGAACAAATCGCGTGCCCTGATTTACGGAGTTGTCCTGGCCGTACTCGCCGGACTGGTGTATCTACAGTTCCAGCATTGGCGCACCTTCGATTGGGGAAAATTCGTCGAGCATACCCGTGACTTGAGCTGGCGCCACGTCATCCACGGAGTGTTGTTTACTTATTTCGCCTATGTGCTCCGCGCTTACCGCTGGAAAGTTTTCCTCCAGCCGGTGCGCAAAGACGCTTCCACGCTGGGACTGATTTCGCCGACGGTTGTAGGGTTCACGGGCCTGGCTTTGTTGGGCCGCCCAGGAGAACTGATTCGTCCCTACTTAATTGCACGGCGGCTGAATCTGAGTTTTTCCTCGCAGCTGGCAGTGTGGATGGTGGAACGCATCTTCGACGTCGGCGCTTTCACGGTGCTCATGCTAGGCGGAATATTTCTTCCCACTAAGCTGCGTGCCTTTGCCGAGGCGCGTCCGGTTTATGACCACTGGCTGCATGTTTCGGGATACATGCTGTCGGCGCTGGTGGCGGGGCTGGTTTGTGTCACCTTGCTGATCAGCTATCGTGGCCCGAGCGTGGCTGATTGGGTGGAGATTCGCTTTGCTCATCTGGCAAAGGGCTTAGGAAAACGAATCGCATTGCGCATTCGCGAATTTGCCTGCGGCCTGAATACGATTCACGGCGCTTTCGCCCTACTGCAAATCTCGGTAGTTTCGGTTTTGATGTGGTGGATGATCGCCGTCAGCTACAAAGAAGTCACTCACGCGTACGGTGCGCCCATGCAGTTCATGAGTGTCACCAAAGTATTGTTGCTCATGGGCTCCAGCATGGTCGGATCGATGTTGCAACTGCCCGGGGTGGGCGGCGGTGCCCAACTGGCAACTATTGAAGTGTTGGATAAGGTCTTCGACGTGCCGCGCGAGTTGGCGGTAAGTTGCGGGATACTGCTGTGGCTGGTGAGTTTTGTCGCGATTGTTCCGGTCGGACTATTGTTCGCTCATCATGAGCGGTTGTCGTTAAGGAAGGTGGCCGAGGAGAGCGAGAAGGCGGAGGCGGAAGAGGTGATTCCTACCAGTGGAAGTGGCCCAAGTTACCCATAAGAGCATAATGTACTGGAAATGGCCATCTTCGAAGTCTTCGGGTAGTGGTGACGAGCACCGGAAGGAGTGCCGCCATGCAAACAAGTAGGCTCCTACGTCCCCTTTGTTGGTAAGCCAAGATGATTTTGACAGCTTACGATATTGAATCCTTATCAAGATCGCTGTCCCACTGGGAGTGGGGAGAATACATTTCAGAAGCATTCGTGATTATTGCCTGTGCTGGAGAACTCGTTGCGGATTTAGAGGCAAGTTGGCTAACGGAAGAATTCAAGAAACACCTCCAGAGACGCTCAACGATCTTGCTTGTAGCAGCACTGTCAGTGTCCCTGATATGCCTAGTCCGAACAAATGAACTCTCCGGCGGCGTTATAGGTTCTCTCGGTGACAAAGCTGAGAAGGCTGACAACAAAGCAAATATCGCCCTCGCGGATTCAGCAACCTCCCTAGTCAAGGCAGGGGAAGCTACAACCGAGTCAGGCAAGGCAGAAACCATTGCCGGCAATGCACTTGGGAAATCGAACAAAGCGAATGCCGCAGCATCGAGAGCTGCATCTTTGGCAGGTACTGCACAAACAGAAATCGCCTCAACCGAATCCCAGCTCGTAGACCAGAATTTTAGACTTGAGCAAGAGCGGATGAGGTTCAAGGAGCTATCGGAAGCACTCGCGCCGAGAGAACTCTGGATCGTCCGGTATAAAGACAAGACATCAAACGTTGACAAACTAAGAGAACTCACCGGAATTAGCATTTTCGTCGAATGTATTCCTGATTTTGAAGCTGAACTTGCGGCCAACCAAATAATGTACGCCCTCAAGGCGGCGGGATTAAATCCAATTCCACGTCGAGCATCTAAGCCGGTGACTATTCCTGACGGAGTAACCGTAGAGAGATACAGCCCTGCTTCTGGGGATACATCTGACGCGTTTTTTGACGGCACTCGACGAACCAATATAGTCGAGGCTTATTTGATGCAGAACAATTGGGATGCTAATTCCGGGCCACCAAACACCGAATTGATGCCAAACTCCATCGTCGTTCGAGTGGGGTATAAACCTAACCCATACTCACGGGAGCCTAAATTTAAGGAGATGATAGAGGAACGCCGGGAACGCCTCATTAAAGAATTTGGTTTCGACGCTACAGGGAAACAAGTGGCGGAACGATACAAGATGGAAGTAGGCCAAGGATTATCATACGAACTGCCATAGCTCGGATTGCAAAGACAAAGCAGGAGCAATGCAACGCCCAATGCTTGTGGATGCCAAACGGCACTACCAGTCTTCCGCCGGATTGCCTGCATGTTGACGACATTCACTTTACTGGTACTGATAGCCTTTGTTACTCCCGCGCGAACAGCGAAGCAGGCTATTCCCGCAGTCTGTGGCGTAAGTGGATCATCTGAAAATTTGAATTGCGCTACCCCCCGACCGGACGCGTGCGCCGAAGATCGCTAGCCTCCTGCTACAATCACTAGTTCAGCGATCAGCCCCATGAAGTGTCCTTTCTGCGGATTTGCGAATGACAAAGTGGTGGATTCGCGCGAGAGCAAAGAGGCGGATTCCATCCGCCGCCGCCGCGAATGCCTCAAGTGTGAGAAGCGCTTTACCACCTACGAACGCATCGACGAAATTCCCTACATGGTGGTGAAAAAAGACGGGCGGCGGGAGAAATTCGACCGCCAGAAAGTCTTAAACGGTTTGCTGCATGCCTGCGAGAAGCGTCCCGTACCCATCAGCAAGCTGGAACAGATCGTCAACGAAGCTGAGAGTTTTGTGATCGAGTCGGCCGAGCGCGAGCGCAAGACCAGCGAACTTGGCGAACTGATCATGAGCCGCCTGCGCCGTTATGACAAAGTTGCTTACGTCCGGTTTGCATCGGTGTACCTAGATTTTAAAGACGTGCAGGAATTCATGACAGAACTCAAAGACCTGCTCAAAACCAAAGATGCAGCAGAGGTTCGCAGCAAACCCGTAGTCAAGAATTAATAGGGGATTTTGGTCACATTGAAGCTCGGTGGCAATTCTGCCGATAGATAGTTTTACAAAGCCCTATGGCTCACAAAATTACGCTCATTCCCGGTGATGGCATCGGCCCCGAAGTGACCCGGGCAACCGTCCGCATTCTCGAAGCCACGGGCGTGAAGTTCGAATGGGAAGCTTTCGCCGCCGGAGCCGAGGCCTTCGAGAAATATCACGAATACATTCCCAAGGAACTGAGCGAGTCGCTTGAGCGCACCCGCGTCGGACTGAAGGGGCCGGTGACCACGCCCATTGGCGGCGGATTCGCCAGCATTAACGTCACTCTGCGCAAGCAGTTTGAGCTATACGCCAACTTTCGTCCCATCCACAATCTGCCGCACATTCCTACCCGCTATCCGAATGTCGACCTCATCATTGTGCGCGAGAACACCGAGAGCCTGTACTCCGGCATCGAGCACGAAGTGGTGCCAGGGGTGGTCGAGAGCATCAAGATCATCACCGAAAAAGCTTCCACTCGGATTGCGAAGTTCGCTTTTGAATATGCTCGCAAGAACCAGCGTAAGAAGATTCACGCCATCCATAAAGCTAACATCATGAAGCTTTCGGACGGCCTATTCCTGCGCTGCTGCCGCGATATCGCCAAGGGTTTTCCTGAGATCACCTATGCCGAGCACATTGTGGACAACACCTGCATGCAGTTGGTGATGAATCCTTACCAGTACGATGTGCTGGTCATGGAAAATCTTTACGGAGACATTATTTCCGACTTGTGCGCGGCGTTTATCGGCGGCCTCGGCTTGGTGCCTAGCGCGAACATTGGCGATCATTGTTCGGTTTTCGAAGCCGTACACGGCTCGGCTCCAGATATTGCCGGGAAGAACATCGCCAATCCCACCGCGCTCATTCGCTGTTCCCTGCTCATGCTGCGCCATCTTGGCGAATTCGAAGCCGCGATGAAGATCCGCAATGCCCTGGAAAAGGTCTACCGCGACCGCGATAAGCTGACGAAAGACGTCGGAGGCAAGGCGGGCACCTCGGAGTTCGCCGATTTCATCATTGCAGCCATGGAAACGGGAGTGGCGCAACCCGCAAGTTAAGGTAGTGTCTTAAACACTGTGTTGCTTCGCTCAGATGCGGCCCTCCGATTGCGTTAAAGGAATTCCGGCGTCACGTTGCTGACGATAGACGCGAATTGCCGCCTTCAATTCATCTTGTCTGATCTTGGCCCAGAGGATGTTTCGTTCCGCTAAAGCGATCAAATCATCCCAACTGTCGAGTTTGTGCATATCAGGTACAAGTTTTTTGTTGACTTTGTTGTTCTTTTTAGGCATAATCTTCTCCATCATGGAACCCAAAGAAATTGGGGAGCTTAGAGACAAATGGCAGGCCGAAATCGCCGATCTCACCAAAGAGAAGGCGAAAATTGAGAACAAGATTGTGGGCCTCCAAACTATGATTAAAGGTCTGGATTACATGGAGCATGGCGCTCCCGCCGTACCCGCCAAACTTGAGCCGCCCCCGCTCCCTTGCGAAGACTTTCATTTGCTCCGGGTCACCGACGCAATACGCGCGGTAATTGGGGAGGCTACACATCCGGTCACTCCGGTGCAAGTGCGTGATCGTCTTCTGGCTTATGGATACGACAAACTTCCGCCCGGTAATCCGATGGCTGCGATACACGGCGTTTTGCGCCGTCTGCTTAATAGCCGCGAGATCGTACCTATGGTGCTTGGTGGCAAAAAAGTTTACAGGCGGCTGATACAGAGCGAGCGCGACATGATTCCTCCGGGGCAGATCGGCGCTATGACTGGAAGCGCCATAGTTTTCGGCAGGAACAAGCCGAAGCGATGATGCCAAATACGAACCGCTCCACGTCTCTAGCGTGGAGCGGTTCAGAAAGCGAGGTAGCAGACCATGACCCGGCCTCCACCCATTAACTGAGTAAGAAGCGGCCCTGTCGGGTGTTTGAGCACTCGGCAGGGCTAATCCAGAACGCGGGGTAAGCCGCACTCTAGACCCTAGTTCATTGTACGGCTTTTCCCGCTTAGCGCAAGCGGAGAAAAGCCCATGACATGCGTAAGATGCCAGCACCAAACCTGCAAGCGGTTCGGATTCTTCGGTAAACGGCGCGTCCAGAGATGGCGCTGCACGTCCTGTAATTCCACGTTCTGTGAAGCCCACGAAAAGCTGACTCGCGCCACGATGGTTTCCAATCCCGATGCGGCAGCGCGTGCGATGCAATGTCTTCTTGAAGGCTGCTCGATTCGCTCCACGGAACGGCTGACGGGCCTGAATCGAAATACCATCATGCGCCTGCTCGAAACCGTTGGCGAGAGATGCGAAAAGATGCTGGATGCGAAGCTGCGCGGCCTCAACTGCCGCTATGTGCAGTGCGATGAAATCTGGTCTTTTGTTGGCAAGAAGCAGCGCCAGGTTCGCAAAGAGGACGGGATAGAGGTAGGAGATCAGTGGATTTTCGTTGCGCTGGATGCGGACACCAAGCTGGTCGCTTCTTACCGCATCGGAAAGCGCAGCATCGCAAACACCATGAGTTTCATTGGTGATCTGCACAAGCGCCTTGCAAATCAAATCCAGTTGACCACGGATGGCTTCCACTTCTACACGAAGGCCGTTCCCGAAGTCTTTGGTTTGGACATTGACTTCGCGCAACTCGTCAAGCTGTTCGGAGATTTTGGGCAGCATGACGAGGGGAGGTACTCCCCACCACGCATCACGGAGACGATATCCAAGGTGCGAATCGGCAACCCGAGCGTGCGTGACATTTCGACTAGCTACGTGGAACGGCAGAACCTCACCATGCGAATGCAGCTTCGCAGGCTGACGCGCCTGACGAACGCTTTCAGCAAGAAGCTGGCGAACCTGAAAGCCGCCGTTGCTCTGCATTTCGCGTACTACAATTTCTGTCGCGTTCATTCTTCCCTTCGCGTCACGCCCGCTATGGAAGCCGGGCTAACCGATCACATTTGGTCTATCGCCGAACTTACCGTTGGTAACTGACTAAGGTGCACTCACTCACGATTGTGGATACGCCCTTGCATGAACCAAAAAGAGCAACGACAATATCTGTAAGCAACCCTCACAACAGGAGGGGATTGCTGGTTCGGAACCAGACGCCGACTGTCAGACGGTTGAGCGACTTCATCAGTCGTTGCAGTTCAACACTGCTCCCCTCCGCCAGGTTTTACCCGTCCTCTTGGTCACTACACTTCAGACAGTTGACTCCCGATGCGTTACTGCCGTAACCTTTAACCTGTTTGACAGTCGAGGTTCTGAACTATCCGACGCCCTGAGGGAGTGATGACCCTTGGGGCTTCGGGCTTTTATGGCCTATTCCGGCAACACGTCATTTAAGACACCACCCAAGTTAACTTCCGCGTTGACGAAGCCTTCCATGATTGAGTAACATCCTCTGTTCTTTTCTTTTGTTCTTCATATTCTTATAGTTGTTGAGGATTTCAGGGGGATGGCGCACTCATCACGGCGGACAGGTGTGGTTCTCTTCCAGCTAGGCGGGCCCGACTCGCTGGAGGCCATCGAGCCATTTCTTTTTAATCTCTTTTGCGACCCTGACATTATTGACTTCCCTTTTGCCCGCATCGGGCGCAAACCCCTGGCCAAATTGATTTCGAGTACCCGCTCGCGCAAAGTCCAGCACCACTACGCCGCAATTGGCGGCGCTTCGCCCATTCGGCGCTTTACGGAACAGCAGGCGCGGGCGTTGCAGTTGAGGTTGCAACAGTCGGGAACGAACGCGCGTTGCTTTGTGGCCATGCGCTACTGGCATCCCTTTACCGCCGAGGCGATTGCCCAGGTTCGAGCGGCACACTGCGATGAAATTGTGCTGCTGCCGCTTTATCCGCAATATTCCAGCACCACCACCGGCAGCAGCTTGAACGAGTGGCGGCGGCAGTTCCAGGATTCACTTCCTGTGTACTGTGTTGATCCGTTCTATCGCCATCCTCTTTATCTGGACGCGCTAGCTGAAAAGATTGAAGAGACATTGACGCGATTCCCCGATCCGCGCAGGCCGCAACTGGTATTCAGCGCACACAGCGTGCCGGTGTCGGTGATCGACAAGGGTGACCCTTATCAGCGCCAGATTGAAGAAACCGTGAAACTCGTGATGCAGAGGGGCGGATGGATCAACCGGCATCGGCTTTGCTACCAGAGTAAAGTGGGCGCCAGCAAGTGGTTGCAGCCTTCCCTGCATAAGACAATACGCACGCTGGCTACGGAAAAAGTCAGTGAAGTTTGCATTATTCCAATTGCGTTTGTCTCCGACCACGTGGAAACCCTGGGCGAGATTGATCACGAAGCTCGCCAGGAAGCGAAGGCTCTCGGGATCACACAATTTGAAATGACGCCGGGATTGAACAATTCTCCGACGTTCATTTCGGCGCTGGCAGATTTAGTGGAAACGGCGATTGGTGTAAATTTGAATCAGCGGGAACGCGGCGAGTTGGTTGCTGCGGATTGAAATTTATTAGGCTTCTGAACTTTAAATAAAGTTTTCGGCAATCTTATTGCCACTGTGAAAGGTAAGACGGATGGCAGACGAATCCGCCAAAGGCATTCTCGGGCACCTTCCGCCGTTGCCGCGGCCGGCGCTCAACAATTCGGTGATTGGCATGGAGCAGGCTTACCGTCAACGCAAAGGCCTGCAACTGCTTTCGGACGCGGATATTGAAGCGCTAAAAGCGGGTCAGCCGATGGCATGGGAAACCGGCGGCGCCGCTCCTGCCGCTCCCGCCACACCAGTAGCCGCTGCGCCTCCCGTGCCACCAGCGGCGGTGCCAGTGGCTGCGGCCTCCGGAAATATCAGCGCCGAGGTTGCAGGCTGGGTCGCAAAAGGAAACAAATGGAGCAAGTCCACCATCGCCGCCGAACAAGCGCGCCGTGAGCGCAAAGGATTACCGGCACTCAATGATTTCGAAATCGCGGCGTTGTTAGGCGAGGCACCCGCCGCAGCTCCAGTTGCTGCCGCTCCAGTAGTTACAGCAGCGGCTGCCGCTCCGCCAGTCGCGGCTTCAGCCAACATCAGCGCGGAAGTCGCAGGCTGGGTGGCAAAAGGAAACAAATGGAGCAAGTCGACGATCGCTGCTGAGCAGGCGCGAAGGAGCCGCAAAGGACTGCTGGCTCTGAATGATTCCGAAGTAACAGCATTGTTAGGCGAGCCTGCGGCCGCGGCTCCAGCAGCTGCGGCATCCGTAGCGGCGGCAGCGGCCCCGAGAGCAGCGGCGCCTGCGATGGCCTCCTCGGCAGCGGCTTCGGTGGCGCGTAGCGGCGCATCCACAAGTTACGTAGGAACGCCCGCGGTCGGAACCTCGAAAGCTGCGGCGGCCGGTGGCGTAGCGGCGATTGGGCCCGAGGATAATGAAATCAATCGCGCGCGGCGGCGCCTGGTTTGGGCCACGGTCGCGGCATTCCTGACTGCTTGGTTATTGGCCTTCTTCAGATTCTTCCTGCCGCGCACTTTGTTTGAACCCGCAACCAGCTTCAAGATCGGGTATCCCGAGGAATACGGGCTCGGCGTCGATACGAAGTTTCAGCAAAAATACCGTATCTGGGTGGATCGCACGCCGGACCGCATTTTTGTGATTTATGCGCGCTGCACGCACTTGGGCTGCACTCCGGATTGGAAGCCGAGCGAGAACAAATTTAAATGTCCGTGTCACGGTAGCGGGTATGACAGCGAGGGAATTAATTTTGAGGGGCCGGCGCCGAGGCCGATGGATCGGGCGCACATTGAGACCTCTCCGGATGGCCAGATTCTGGTGGACGTCTCGCGACTGTATCAATGGCCCAAGGGACAGCCCAGCCAATTTAATGATGATGGATCGTTCTTGCGGGCTTAGGCAGCAAGAAGCTTGACCACAGAGGATCACAGAGTTACACGAAGGAAAACCGACGATGGCGGAAGAGAACAGCAACGGAAAGAACGGCAACCGGGTCGGACTGCTGCAACGGGTCAAGGCCGGTGTCCAAGAGGACGTTCAGTCGCTTAAGACTGACATGCCGGCCAAGGCAAAAGAACAAATTGAAGGCCTGAAAGATCCCACCAAGACCCAGGTCTTTACTTCGATCTTTCGTCACAAGCATGACGACACACCGCGCAACCGCGCGCTGGGCGTGCTGTCCAACGTCTTTCTGCATTTGCATCCGGCGAAGATCAATCGCGATGCGGTGCGTTACAGCTACACCTGGGGCATGGGCGGGATCACGTTCTACCTCTTCATCGTCCTGACTTTCACCGGCGTGCTGTTGATGTTCTATTACCATCCCACGAAAGTTCAGGCCTTCCGCGACGTTTTGTATCTGGAACACGACGTTCCCTTCGGCAAGCTACTGCGCAACATGCACCGCTGGGCCGCGCACTTAATGGTGATTGCAGTATGGCTGCACATGTTCCGGGTGTTCCTCACCGGCTCATACAAAAAGCCGCGCGAGTTCAACTGGAACATCGGAGTCCTTCTGCTGGTGTTCACGCTTCTGCTGTCGTTCACCGGCTACCTGTTGCCCGACGATCAACTGGGATTCTGGGCCGTCACCGTGGGTACGAATATGGCGCGCGCCACACCGCTGCTCGGCCACGAAGGCCCCTTCGGCAAGATGATGGGAATGACACCGTATAACGATGTGCGCTTCGGACTCCTTGGCGGCTCCATCGTAGATGCCAACGCTTTGCTGCGGTCTTATATATGGCATTGCATCGGAATTCCGATTGTGGCGTCGATCCTGATGATCGTTCACTTCTGGCGGGTGCGGAAAGATGGCGGCATCTCGGGACCGGCAGCGGTGATGCTGACGGCCGAGGGAGATAGGCCGCGGCGGCAAGTGTAGCCAAGACTGCGGTGGAGAGACATTATGGATTGGAAACAACTTTGGGAGATCTGCTCGGCGCCTGACAATGTGCCCATTGTCGGGATGATTCCATTGCTGATCTTTTATATCTACCTGGCATGGAAGCAGGCCAAAGCCAATGATGATCTCATCGGAGAACTGGAAACCAATCCAGCGCTGGCCAAGACCCATCATCGCAAGAGCTGGCCGTTCCGTCCGGGATGGCAGAAAGAAGTCCACGTCTGGCCGTTTTTGCTGCGCATTGAGTTTCTGGCCACCATGATCGTCACCATTATTTTGATGGTGTGGTCGATCACGCTGTATGCGCCGCTCGAAGAACCGGCGAATCCGAACCTGACGATGAACCCGGCGAAAGCGCCGTGGTATTTCCTGGGCTTGCAGGAAATGCTGGTGTATTTCGATCCCTGGATTGCCGGCGTAGTGATGCCGACGCTGATCATCATCGGCCTCATGATCATTCCTTATATCGACACCAATCCGCTGGGCAGCGGTTATTACACCTGGAAGCAGCGCAAGTTTGCCATTGGCACTTTTCTGTTCGGCTTCATCATTTTGTGGGTTTCGATGATCATCATCGGAACGTTTATCCGTGGCCCCGGCTGGCAGTGGTTTTGGCCGGGACAAACCTGGGACCACAACCGCTTGATTTATGAAGTAAACCGCGACTTGCCCGACTTATTCGGGATCGCATCCAACGCGGGCAAGGCGATCTTTGGCGCTGTAGTTGTTGGCGCCTATTACTTGCTCGGCGGGTTTGCGGTGCATGCTTTCTTTCGGCGTTACAACCCGAAAGATTACAAGCGCATGAGCCTGCTGCAATATTCGCTGATGCAGTTCTTTCTGCTCACCATGGTGGCGCTGCCGCTGAAGATGCTGTTGCGCTTGGGATTCAACATCAAGTACGTGTGGATTACACCGTGGTTTAACGTGTAGAACCGTCGTTTGTTATTGGTCGTCGGTCGTTGGCAAAATCCAACGCCCACGTCCAGCGACGAACGACCAACGATTGTCGGGGAGAATGCATTGCCTGAACAACCGATCCCGGAGCAAGATCCGGTAGTCACCAAGTCGTACGCGCTGCATTATGTGCTGGCCATGGTGATCCTGATGGCGACGCTGTTCTGGGCGCTATGGGATGAAGGTTATGGGCAGCGGCCGTGGAAGGCCTTCCAGAACGAATGGAAGGAACGTTACACTGCGTTCCTCGACAAGACGCGTCCGAAGTCCGAGAGCGAAGTGAAAAACGTTCAGAGCTCTCCTGAATATCAGCAGTTGAATCAGGTCTATCAGCAGGCGGATACAGCCGCCAAGCCCCGTAAGGAAGAACTCCAGAAACAAATTACCAATCTCAGCGCCCAGATTCTGGCGGTGCAGAATGTATTCACTGACCGGCGCGCTTACGCTAACGCCCTCACCTATCGGATGGAAACCGATACTAGCGTTTCCGGGAAGGCGAGCAAGCGCAAGGCAATCGCCGAATTCAAACAGAAGATCGCTTCTGTCGAATTTCCCGACGGCCACAAGGAGAACTACAACTTTGCCCAGCTCGAAGAGAAGTACAACTCGTTAAAGGACGAGCGCACCAAGCTGAATGCTGAGCTAGGCGAAGTACTGAAGCCGGTGACTGCGGCCAGCACCGCGATGTCGGCCTACATCAACGAGCACATGGTCGACCTTACGCCCGGTCAACTCGAAGGTCTGATCAAGAAGACCAAAGAGTGGGACCCGAAGATCGTGCAGATTAACGTGGCCGATGCCAACATCGTGGACCGCTGTGAGTCCTGCCACATGGGCATTCGCGAACCGCTGAAGCTCACCGCAGCGTCCATGACGGCGAAAGGTGCGAAGAAGCCCGATGAGTACGCCGAAGCTTTCGTGAGCCATCCCGAGCCTGAACTGCTGAAGATCCACGATCCCGACAAGTTTGGCTGTTCGCCCTGTCACCAGGGCAACGGCCGTGCCACCACCAGCGAGGAGAAAGCCCACGGGAACTACGAACACTGGCTGTGGCCGATGTATCCCAAGGAAAATGCCGAGGCCGGCTGCCAGACCTGCCACGCAGCGGATATGGTGCTGGTCAGCGGCGACGTAGGTTGGACCATCAGCGAAGGCAAGGACTTGTTCCGGCAAAAGGGCTGCATGGGTTGCCATCGTTATGAGGGTTACGACAAAGAGCCCGAGGACCTCAACACCGTCAGCCAGCAGATCAAGCAGCTAGAGCAGTCTAAGAAAGATAATTTCAAGCAGGCCGCCGATCTGATGAAGCAGGCCGACACCGCTGCGAGCAACGAGGAAGCCAACCAACTGAACGATAAAGCGGTGGCGCTCAAAGTTTCGAACAGCAAGATGGACGGCCGCATCCAGCAGTTGGATTTTCAAGCGCACAGTTTGCTCCAAGACACCAAGAAGGTCGGACCGAACCTGAAAGATGTGCGGCTCAAGTTAAACAAGAACTGGATTCCGGTGTGGCTGAAGAAGCCGACGGATTTCCGTCCCACTACCAAAATGCCGAACTTCCGTTTGACCGACCATCAGATTCAGGCAATTTCGGCGTTCATCTGGCAATCGGGCTTCACCGACGCTTTGCCCCAGCAGAAACCCGGCAACGCAGAGCACGGAAAAGAATTATTTGAGACTCGCGGGTGCATGGCTTGCCACTCCATCGGCGAAGGCGATCAGATGCAGGGTGGAACCTTCGCAGCCAACCTGAGCCGCGAAGGCGAGAAAGCCAATTACGATTACCTAGTGCGCTGGATTCACAACGCCCGCCAGCGTACGCGTCCCTATTGTCCTCTGGAAAAGAAAGACATTGGACCGGAGGATTACGCCAAGAAGGGCCTTCCCTATCAGTGGGACCTCGAACATAGCCAGTGCCCCAACGACGGTCACGAACTTCAAGTCCAAAACATGACCGTGATGCCCAGCCTGCGCCTCCCGCTCGCCGACACCCAGGACATCGCCAGCTTCCTGATGACGCAAAAACATCAGGAGCCTTCCGCCTATGCCGACGCGTCATTCATGGATGACCCCAAGCTGAAAGAAGAAGGTAAGCGATGGGTTCGTAACTTCGGGTGCGCCGGCTGTCACGAAATTTCTGGATTCGAAGACGAAGGCCGCATCGGAACCGAACTGACCTACGAAGGCAGCAAGCCCATTGAACGGCTCGATTTCGCGCTGTTCACCGAGGCAGCTCAGCGCGGCACCATAGAGCCGATAACCGATCCGGAAGATTTGCAGCGCCTGCCTGATGGACCGGCAAAGGGTCCTTGGTATGACCACAAAGGCTTCTTCGAGCACAAACTCGCGGAGCCGAACGTCTACGACAAAGGCAAGACCAAAGCAGAGATGGAATTGCTCCGCATGCCGAACCTGCACTTGAATCGCGAGCAGGTTCGTGCCCTGACCACGTTCCTGCTGGGAAGTGAAGAAAATTCCCTACCCTCCAACTACCAGTACAAACCCGGCGATGCGCGCCGCGACATCCAGGAAGGTTGGTGGGTGGTCAAGAAATACAACTGCATGGGCTGTCATCAATTCATTCCTGGACAGAAAACCGTGCTGATGGGACTGCCGCAGTACCGGGAAAATCCCGAGCAGTTGCCTCCGAAGCTTTTGACCGAGGGCGCGCGTGTCGATCCCGAATGGCTGCGCCGTTTCCTGGCGAACCCATCGTTGAGTGAGACTGATACCGACCGTAACGGAGTCCGTCCGTATCTGAAAGTACGGATGCCGACGTTCTCCTTCTCCGCCAACGAACAGCGCAAGCTGGTGCGCTTCTTCCAGGCACTTTCGCAGCAAGCAATGCCGTATGTTCCGGAACCGTTGCCTACGCTTACCGCCAAAGAAACAGACATGGCGCGCAGCCTGTTCTCGAGCACCGCTGCGCCGTGCTTGAAGTGCCACGCCACCGGCGATCCGCAGCACGACAAGATTGCCACGGCGCCAAACTTCCTGTTGGCCAAGGAACGCCTGAAGCCCGATTGGGCGGAGCGCTGGGTGCTTGATCCCCAGGCCATCAGCCCGGGAACGTCGATGCCTTCGGGACTTTTCCGTCGCGAACATGGCCAATGGGTATTTGCCGGGCCGGTGCCACCGTCGTTCCAGGGCTACGACAAAGACCATTCCAAATTGCTGGTGGATTACATTTTCCAACTCACGCCGGAAGAGCAACGGCGGGTAGCCGCGTCCATGGGACGGCCGCATGCCCTCAACCAGCCGCCTGCCATCCGGAGGCAGAGTACGACGGCAGCAAGCGGCGGTTCGCGATAGAATGGTGGGTTCGTAACGCCGCCCCTTCGGCAAGCTCAGGGCAGGTTCGTCGTCTGAAAGTGTGGGCTTCCCGCCTGCACTTCTTGGGACGAGAAGTTTGAATTTAGATTCACAAACGCTTTCAATACTCCACGAAAGGTTGACATCATGAATAAGAGAACATGGATGGCTTTAATGACCCTGCTCTGCCTTGGTTTTGCGCTCCTGGCAGGCTGTAGCAAGAAAGAGGAAGCACAACCCGCGGCTGCGCCGGAAATGGCTGCACCTGCGGCAGCAGCTACGCCGATTGATCCTGCCACCGCCGCCAGCGTAAGCGGCACCGTGAAACTGGACGGCGCGGCTCCTAAGGCGGCCAAAATCGACATGAGCCAGGACGCTGCCTGCAAGGGCGCAAACTCGGCCGAGACCATCGTCGCCGACGGCGGCAATCTGGCCAATGTGTTCGTGTACGTCAAAGACGGTCTCGGAACCCGCACCTTCGATGTTCCCACCACCGCCGTGACCATCGATCAGCAAGGCTGCAAATATCATCCTCATGTGCTGGGCGTAATGACCGGTCAGAACATCGACATCAAGAACGACGACCAGACCACGCACAACATTCACCCTACCCCGCAATCCAACCGCGAGTGGAACGAATCGCAGCCGCCGAATGCCGCGCCTATCGAGAAGAACTTCGCGCGCGAGGAAATCATGCTGCCCGTGAAGTGTAATCAGCACCCGTGGATGCGGATGTACATCAATGTAGTGAAGAACCCGTTCTACGCCGTGACCGGTCCTGACGGAAAATATACGATCACGGGCCTGCCGCCGGGAACTTACACGATTGCCTTCGTGCAGGAAAAACTGGGCGAACAGACTCAGCAAGTCACACTGGCCGCGAAAGACAGCAAGACAGCGGACCAGACCTTCAAGCAGCAGTAAAGCATTCAAGAGGGTGGCTGTTCTCACGAACCACGTGGGGACAGCCGCCCCTAGCCTGCCCTGAGCGAAGTCGAAGGGGCTGTCCAGCGGAGCGCAGCTCCGTAGGTTTTATCGAGGTACGATATCTGCAATCCCTACCTGCACCGTACAACCGCGCTCACCACCGCTTTGCGGTTTTCACAGCGGGCGTAACTTTTTGCCTTCTGATTGCCGGCGCGCTGGTTACCAGCAACGATGCCGGCCTCTCTGTTCCGGATTGGCCGACTTCCTTCGGTTCGATTTACAAGATTCCACACATGGTAGGCGGTGTGCGCTTCGAACATACGCATCGCATGATCGCCGAATTTGTCGGGCTACTTACCATCATTCTCGCGATCTGGACTTGGCGCGTGGACAAGCGTCGCTGGATCAAAGCTTTGGCAGTTGGCGCGCTGGGAACTGTGGTTGCCCAAGGTGTATTGGGCGGCTTGACAGTGTTATTTTATCTCCCTCCCGCAATTTCTTCGGCACACGCGGCGTTGGCACAAACATTCTTTTGCATTGCCGTTGCCATCGCCGTGTTCACCGGACGCCGCTGGGTAGAAGAGGTTCCGGAAGTCGAACTCGATTCGCGGCGGCCCAGTCTGATCACTCTCACCTTGCTCTCGATTTTCGTGCTTTACGTTCAGCTCATTCTCGGTGCAATGTTTCGCCATCACGGCATGAGTTGGTGGCCACATGTGGTGAATGCGCTGGTGGTCGCGTTAGTGCTCACCTGGACGGCGGTGCGAGCACTTGCCCTGTACGCTAAGATTGAAGCAGTCCGGCAGCCGGCGATCGCGCTACTCGCGGTGCTGATCACGCAGCTTTGCCTGGGCTTCGTGGCCTTCCTCACGCGAGTGGCATGGGGGCGTGACGCGGTTCAGCCCGAATTACCCATGGTGATCTCAACCGTCGCTCACGTTGCAGTCGGCGCGCTGCTGCTCGCAACCGCGGTGGTGTTGGCCATTCAAGTATGGCGGCATGTGCCGGTATCGTTCGCCCAACGAGTGCCGGAAAGCGGGCGGAGAATAGTAGCAGCGTAGGCGTTGCCGAGAAAGCTGTACGGTAGAATGTTCTGTGGCGTCCACAACCTCCACCATATCCCGCGAGCCGGTTCGCCCAACGATAAGCCCTGCGGCCATTTCCGTTCACCACCTTGTCCATTGCTATGGAGAACGTACCGCCCTGGATGGCGTCTCCTTCGATGTGCCATCAGCTGAGTTATTCGGACTCCTTGGCCCCAACGGCAGCGGCAAGACTACGCTCTTCCGAATTCTTTCCACTCTGATGATTCCGACCGGCGGCCGGACAACCATCCTCGGATTCGACGTCGCCCGCGATGCCAACGCGGTGCGCCGCCATATCGGCGTAGTCTTCCAGGCACAAAGTATTGATGTGAAGCTAACAGCGGCGGAAAACCTGTGGCATCAGGGACATCTTTACGGCCTGCGTGGTGCTGCGCTCAAGGCACGCATCGATGAGATGCTGGAGCGTGTGGGATTAGCCGACCGCGCCCACGAAAAGGCTGAGACATTCTCCGGTGGCATGCAACGCCGTCTGGAGCTAGCCAAAGGCCTGCTGCATCACCCCAGCGTTTTGCTGCTCGATGAACCGACCACCGGCCTTGATCCCGGTGCCCGGCGTGATCTCTGGCAGTATTTGGCCATCCTGCGAGATCAGGAAAAAGTCACGGTCCTGGTGACCACCCATCTGATGGAAGAAGCCGAGCGCTGCGGTCGGATTGCGATCTTGAACGAAGGAAAAGTAGTAGCTTTGGGCACGCCCAACGAACTGAAGCAGGAGATTGGCGGCGATGTAATTCTGCTCGAAGCCCGCGATCCTGAATCCCTGGCGCAACGTGTGCAACATCAGTTTCATCTCGAAGCACAAGTGCTCCAAGGCAAGGTTCGGCTGGAGCGCGAGCAGGGCCATCGTTTTCTGACCGAAGTGGTGGAAGCGTTTCCCGGAGAGATTGACGCCGTCTCGGTCAGCAAGCCGACGCTCGAAGACGTGTTCATTCGCCGCACCGGACACAAATTCTGGACCGAGGGCAGTGAAGATTCTAAGCAATAGGTTTTCTTAGCGCCCTTCGCGTAACACTTTGCGTCCTTTGCGGTAAAAGCTTTAAGCAAAGAGTGCGAAGGAGCCGCGAAGAACGCTAACTAACCCGAGGAGATACGAATTCGATGCTGCTGCTTTCAATCGTGTTGGGAATCGTTCCGCTGTTGGGGATTGTCTGGACTGTGATGAATGGCACCGTGACCACAGTGGACGGCCTATTCCTCAGCCTGATCCTGCTGAGTTTGTCCGGCATTCTCTTCTTGAATACTTACATCGAGCTTCGTAAGCGATTCGCCAAAACCGCCGTGCCCCCGACGCAGGAGCGCAAGTAGCATGGCAACATGCGCCGCAACCATGCCAGCCCCAATCTCGACAGGCATAATCTTGCCCGCTTTCACGCTGTGGTGGCGGGAGATCGTTCGCTTCTACCGCCAGCGCAGCCGCGTGGTGGGAGTCATCGCCTCCCCGCTGATCTTCTGGGTAGTAATCGGCTCCGGCTTCGGAACGTCATTTCGCTCCGGCAACGCCGCCGGGCAGCAGCATTATCTGGACTATTTCTATCCCGGCGCGCTGATCATGATCGTCCTGTTCACCTCGATCTTCACCATGATGTCGGTCATTGAAGATCGCAAGGAAGGCTTCCTGCTGTCGGTGATGGTGGCGCCGGTGCCACGTTCGGCGATTGTGCTCGGCAAAGTTCTGGGTGGGACAACGCTGTCGGCCATCCAAGGATTGATCTTCCTAGCCTTCGCGCCGCTTGTCGGCGTGCGCATGGGTATCACTGACTTCTTACTCGTGACCTTGGTAGTGTTTATGGTTTCGTTCGCCCTTACTGCGTTAGGATTCGCCATCGCCTGGCGAATGGATTCGTCACAGGCCTTTCACGCCATCATCAACCTGTTTCTGATTCCGTTGTGGCTGCTGTCGGGAGCAATGTTTCCATTGTCGGGAGCGTCGGGCTGGCTGGCATTGGTCATGCGCGCGAATCCGCTGACCTATGGCGTCGAAGCGCTGCGCGGGCTACTTTTTCCTGCAAGCCCCACGCTGACTTCCCTGCCCGTCTCCATGACGGCGCTGGGCGTGTTCGCGGCCGCCATGTTCGTATTGTCTTTCTTTATAGTCAACCGCCGCACCAAGAGGCCTGCTGCATGATTCCCGAGCAATACGCCTACTTCCCCGCCCTGATCGCTAGTTTGAACGGAGCCAGCGCGGTTCTGTTGCTGATTGGCCGCAGCTTGATTATGCGGGGCAAAGTCGCAGCCCATCGCGCTTGCATGATCGCCGCCGTGGTTTCCTCCGGATTGTTTCTGGCGTGCTACCTGTACTTTCATTATCACGTTGGTGATATCCGGTTTCTCGGCGCCCATTTTTGGCACGTGGTTTATCTGATCATCCTCATCCCTCATGTGACACTGGCGATTGTGATCGTCCCCTTGGTCGCGATCACGCTTTTTCGCGGACTACGGCAAAGATACGATAAGCACCGCGCCATCGCGCGCTGGACGTGGCCGCTATGGATGTACGTCAGCGTAACCGGCGTGCTCGTGTACTTCATGCTCTATCAGTGGTTCCCGCACAGCTAAGTTGCGGGGTCTTCCCCGTCAGCAGCGGGCATTTGATTATGTCGATCGTGAGATTAAAGATCGATGTTTCCGGCACGGTAGGCGACGAGGCCTGGCGCGGAATCCAGCAATTCGACCAGATCCAAAGTGCCGAGTTCGGGCCGAAGTTCGGCTGGAGCGGCCCGTTTAAAAATCCTGCGAACACTCCCCATGCCAAGGGAGAATGGATCGGCGCCGAAATCCGCCTGCAAACGCCGCTTTTGGCACAGTATGCAGTTTCGCACTATCTCGAACAAGAACGCGTGCTGGACGCGGATGTAGTGGAGTAGAGCCATTGCTCTGCTATATTTTCAGTGGCCCTCATGTCCGCTTCCCCCAACTCCGAAATCCATCTTGCCCTGAACGACCAGACTCCTGCACCCAAGCCTCGTCCCCGCATGTCCACACGCAACCGTCTGCTATTTTTTGCCACGGGATGGCTGATCGTGCTCATGCCGTTTCTGTTCTGGTGGAACACCTGGTTTGGACGGCAGCTCTCTGACAAGCAGATCGTTGAGTACTTGCAAGACGAAAAGCATCCTCGCCACATTCAGCATGCGCTGGTGCAACTGGGCGAACGCATGAGCCACAGCGATGTCACTGCCAAGCAGTGGTATCCCGAGGCCGTCCGCTTAGCCAACCATCCCGTCGAAGAGGTTCGCAACACCGATGCCTGGGTGATGGGCCAGGACACCTCCGGCGCGGGATTTCACGAAGCTTTACTCAAGATGCTCGGCGACCCATCGCTGACCGTGCGCGGAAATGCAGCGCTGTCTCTGGTGCGTTTCGGCGATGCCAGCGGACGTCCGCAGATCATTGAACTGCTGCAGCCGGCCGAAGTCGACGCTCCCCAGGCTGGAACGGTGATCGACACCAGCACTGTGGGCACACCGATTCATCAGGGCGGAATGATTGCCAAACTGAAGGCCAACGGACAGACGGTCGAGGTTCGCTCTCCCATCAGCGGAAGGCTGCGCGAACTATCCGCTCCGACCGGACAGACGGTGAAAGCCGGCGACAAGGTCGCCACCATCGATCCCAGTACCGAGCAAGTCTGGGAGGCGTTGCGCGCGCTCTACTTGATTGGCCAGCCGGAAGATGTTGCTGCCATCCGCCCCTACGACCGGGATCTGCCCGACATCCCAGACCGGGTGCGGCAGCAGGCACAGGCCACCGAGGAAGCAATACGTCAGAGAGCGGCGAAATAGCTAGCTCGCAACTCTGCGGGTAATCTCGTTCGACCGCACGTTTCCCATGAAGTGCGATTGCAGCCGTTGAGCGCACAACTCACCACACACGTGCAGCGTCCCTTCGCGCTTGGCAATGTCTTCATCCCATGGCGCCAGGTACAGGACTGGACGGTTAAACTCGCCGAAAGATGTCCACATCAGCCACCAGCGGTCATTCATCTGCCGTATCTGTCCGCAGTTGGGTCCGGCACAGCGTTCAAGGGATTCCATGTCTACTCCGCCTTCCGGCCGAGGGTTCGCCGGGTCGGTCAACCATTCTAGCCGAAATCTTCACTTGTAGATTAGATACTTCTGTCTCATCTGTTGAAATTTTTCCAGGCGTTCCTGCCAGTCAGCCGCGACGTGTCGCGGATCCTCACCCGCCCCAATAGCGTCGTAAACCGGCTGGTTGACCACCAGTTCCATCATCCGCTCCATATCGTATTGCTCGGGATAGAGTTTGCGTAAAGCCGAAGCCAGTTCGATCCCCAATTCCGGGGCATCGAAGCCATTGCGGTCAGTCAATAGGATGTTCACGCCTTCACATTTCTGGCCGGAATAGTTGCTGGCACTGGGAGTAAAGCTGACCGGCACGAAACGCACACCAGAGATGTTACGAGCATTCAAGTATTGAGACAATTCCCGGGCCTTGATCCACGGCGCGCCCAGTAGCTCGAAAGGTGTTTCCGTACCACGGCCCACAGAAACATTCGTTCCCTCGACAAGCGCCACGCCTGGATACAGCGTTGCTTCGGTCAAGCTGCGCAGGTTTGGCGAAGGACTAACCCACGCCAGCCCGGTGGAGTCGTACCAATCGCCGCGCATCCACCCCTCCATGGGAATAACCGTCAGGCTCGCATTGATGCCCCGTTCGCTGTTGAACAGCTTCGCCAACTCACCCATAGTCATGCCATGACGAACTGGAAGCATAAAGTAGTTGGTGAAACTCTCGTGACCCGGATCGGCCACCGGCCCTTGCACAAACGACCCGGTAATCGGATTGGGCCGGTCGAGAACTATGACCTCGATGCCCGCTTTGGCTGCCGCTTCAAGAAAATATCCAACTGTGGTTTCGTAGGTATAGAAACGGACGCCAGCGTCCTGAATATCGACGACGACAGCGTCGAGATTCTTGAGGGTTTCGGCCGCAGGGCGCCGAGCTGCATCCGTCGGGCCGTACACGGCATAGACCGGAACACCCGTGGCCGCATCTTTCGAATTTGCCATGTCGGTGGTGTCGAGCGTTCCCGTCACTCCATGCTCAGGACTAAAAATCGCATCCAGCGAAACGCCCGGCACCTGGGCCAGAACGTCAATGGTGCGGCGTCCCAGGGAATCCACTCCCGTCTGGTTGGTCAGCAAACCGATTCTTTTCTTCCCTTGTGCGGCCCGTAGCTGCTCGAAGCCATGCCCCTCGAGCACGTCGATGCCTGTTCGGACTGATCCGTTCCGCACCGCCATGCGCCTGGCCGCGGTTTGCGGCTCGTTGTATCCGGTCAAGCTTTTCCAGCGCAACTCGTCTTTTTCTGTGACGCTCAGTGCCAACTCCGCCGCCACTGCCGTCGCAATCTTCGAGCGCAGCGCCACCGCGCTTCCCTTCCCGCGCGGATGCACCGCATTCGTCAGCAGGATGATAAACGTGCGAGTAGTGGGATCGATCCACATCGAAGTCCCCGTAAACCCGGTATGCCCGAAACTTCCTACCGGCAGCAGGTCGCCGCGGTTGCTGGAGAAAGGAGAATCGATGTCCCAGCCAAATCCGCGCAATACAGTTGCTATAGGCGGCTGTTGCGGAGTCGTCGTTTTCTCGATCATCAGCGGTGAAAGCACCGGGCCGCCTGTCAACAGAAACTGGGCAAACTTCGAAAGATCGTCCACGGTCGAGAACACCCCAGCATGGCCAGCCACGCCGCCCATCCGGCGTGCCGTCGGATCGTGAACGATTCCGCGCAGCATATGGTTCTGTTCGTCAAACTGCGTTGGAGCGATCCTCATCAGCCAGGACGGCGGTGGTAGAAATCGTGTCTGTGCCATCCCGAGCGGTGTGAAGATATGTTGCCGGCAATACTGGTCCAGCGGCATTCCCGAAACTTTCTCGACCAGCGCCCCCAGCACAATGAAGTTTACGTCGCTGTACAGGAATCGCGAGCCCGGCGGATCCATCGGCTTCTCTGCATAAGCCATTTGCAGCGCCGTGTCCCGTCCCTGCCATGGCTGCGTCAAATCAAGATCTTCGGGCAATCCGGAGAAGTGCGTTAGCAGTTGCCGAATGGTGACATCTTCTTTGCCATTCTGAGCAAACTCGGGAAGGTACTTTGCCACCGGCTCATTGACGCGGATGTCGCCCTTCTCCACCAGTTGCATCACCGCGACTGTGGTCGCCACCACCTTGGTAAGCGACGCGATGTCAAACACCGTGTCCACCGTCATGGCTTCGCGTCGAGGCTCAAGCGAGCGGTTGCCAAAAGCTTTGCGATACACCACCTGTCCGTCATGCCAGACCAAAAGCACCGCTCCAGGGACCTGAGCGTCCTGGATGGCATCTTCGACAATGGTATCGAGTGAGCTCAGCCGCGGAGCGGGGCTGGCAGCTTTTCTTGGCCGCACGCCCGCCGCGGAATGCGGAATCAACGCGAGCGCCAGCGCGCCGAGAACTGGCCAGCGGAGCAGCGAATTGGTTCTAATCAGACGGATACCTCGACTCTACACAACCCCACTGCGCTTGCTCAACAAACTCAAGTAAGGGGTACCGTTTGTGCCGACAGGAGCAATGCAAACTTTTTCATCCGACCAATGTTCGTTCTTGACTTCCTGCCCGCACCAAGGGAAAATTCCTGCGCTCGCTTGTGACATCGCTTCCTCGCCGTTGCAAGCCTTGCCGCTGGCCGTTGGCCAGCCGAACCCCTGGGACAATTTATGCACTTTGAACTGAGGAGAATTTCTGTGCGAAACGATCGATCACAATCCAAGAGGCTCACTCCGGGCATGGTCCTAACGTTCACGTTCGCAGTGGCGCTGATCTTTGCACCGCAGCCCACTCAAGCCCAGACTTTCACCGTACTCTACACCTTCACCGGCGGAGCCGACGGAGGACAGCCTTACGCTGGGTTGATCGTGGATAACAAGGGCAATCTTTACGGCACCACCAGCGAAGGTGGTTCTGGACTTCTTGGATGCCCGAAGGGTTGTGGAACCGTGTTCAAAGTGGATTCAGCTGGCAATGAGACTGTCTTGCACAACTTCGGCCAAATAACTACCGACGGTGCATCTCCGATGTTCGGCAGCCTAATCCGGGATAGCGCGGGCAACCTATACGGCACTACGAGTTTCGGTGGAACCTACGATAGCGGCACGATATTCAGGCTGAGCGCTTCAGGTAAGGAAACTGTTCTTTCCTTCGCTGGCGGAGCCAAAGGAGGATTTCCTTATGCTGGTTTAACTCCGGACACTGCGGGCAACGTTTACGGCACTACTTACTATCGCGGAACAGGGTGTCCTCCATACGGCTGCGGGACCGTTTTCAAAGTGAGCAGCACCGGCAAAGAGACCGTGCTATACAGTTTCACCGGAGGAGCAGACGGAGGCTATCTCTGGGATGGAGTGGTTCGTGATAGCGCGGGCAATCTCTACGGCACTACGCTCGACGGTGGTACATCAAATTACGGGACAGTCTTTAAGGTTGACTCCACCGGGAACAAGACCGTACTACACAGCTTCCCCGAAGGAGAGGACGGAGGAGATCCCTACGCAGGTTTGATAAGAGACAGCGCCGGCAACCTGTACGGTACGACTTCAGCCGGCGGTGCTTCTGGCGGCGGAACGGTGTTCAAAGTGGATTCGAGCGGCAACGAAACCATACTGTATAGCTTTTGCTCAAAAACCCTTTGCGAGGACGGCGAAGCCCCCTTCGCTGGTTTGGCAATGGACAGCGCTGGCAACCTTTATGGCACGACCTACTACGGTGGCTTCGACCTGTACTACGGTGTCGTCTTCAAGTTGGATCCGACGGGCAAAGAAACCGTGCTGTACAACTTCACCGGGTCCGACGACGGAGGGCTCACCTATGCAGGTGTGGTGCTTGACAGTGCTGGCAATATCTACGGAACCACGCCAAGTTACGGCGCTTATGGCTACGGAACGGCGTTCAAGATAACCCCGGAACCATAGGATTTGAAACCCGCCACCAAGCCGCCTGCTTGAGAGGCGGTTTTATTGTTATCAAGCCACCGATCTCAGAGAATGACTGGGTTTCCCACGCACCCACCCCGTAACTTTACCGCCCTCCCAATCTTTGCTATAACCCGAACATCGGACACCCGAACACTTTGGCGAACCCCTTTCCACTACGCATCGCGGGCGGATCCACCGCCCAGTTCCTGATTCCTGCCTACGAATCGCAGGACACGGTCTACGCATCGGCTTTCGCCACGCTTCAAGAAGCCATCGCAGAACGCGTTTTCCCCGCTGCGTCAGTCGCGATCACCCATAACGGCAAGCTGGTAGCCAAGAAAGCATTCGGTCGTTTCACCTACGAGCCGAACGCTCCAGAAACCACGCCAGACAGCATCTTCGATCTCTCCTCTGTCACCAAAATTGTCGCCACCACCAGTATGGCCATGCTTCTCTACGAACTCGGATTGCTCGATTTGGACATGCCTGTGGTCGCGATGGTACCGGAGTTCGCCGCCGACAATCCCCGCAACCCGGAAGTCACCATTCGTATGTTGCTGGCACATTCCTCCGGTCTGCCCGCGTATGAAAAGCTGTTTTTAGAAGCCAAGAATCGGGACGAACTGTTAGCCGCAGCCTTCGCCACTCAGCTCACCGCCGACCCCGGCACCCGAACCGAATACAGCGACATCGGTTTCATCATCCTCGGGATCGCCCTCGAACGCCTCGCCGAGGAACCGCTCGATAGCTTTTGCCGCCGTGAAGTCTTCGGCCCTCTAAGCATGCTGCACACCGCGTTTCGTCCGCTTGCAGCCTGGCACGATTCAATTCCGCCCACCGTCGACGACCGCACCTTCCGCCAGCGCATCATCCAAGGAGAAGTGCATGACGAAAATGCCAGCGTCATGGGCGGCGTCGCGGCCCACGCTGGATTGTTTGCTACTGCCAGCGACCTGGCAATCTTTGCCAATGCCATGCTCGAGGGTGGACGCCCTATCCTTCGCCCGGAAACTCTGGCCGTATTCACCCGCCGCGAGTCTTCTCCGCCAGATACCTCCCGCGCCCTGGGCTGGGACATGCCCTCTTCACCTTCGCAATCTGGAAAACATTTCTCGGTGCGTTCTTTCGGACATCTCGGCTACACCGGAACCTCCTTGTGGATCGACCCCGACCGCCAGCTCTCGGTGACCTTGCTCACCAACCGCACCTGGCCCGATTGCGCCAATCAAGCCATCAAACAGCTTCGCTCCAAGTTCCACGACGCCGTAGTCGAGGCGCTGCGTTGAAGCGCAAATCCCGTGCCTCAGCCTCATTGAGCCGGCTCTCCACCGAACAGCTCAATCCTGCATCCAGAAATCTTGATCTGAAGAACTCTCTAGACATAGCCCGAGTCATCAACACTGAAGACGCTAAGGCCTCCGCCGCCGTCAAGCGCGCTCTGCCGCAGATTGCCCGCGCCATCGATCTCATCACATCCGCTCTCAAGCGTGGTGGACGCCTCATCTATGTCGGCGCGGGAACCAGCGGCCGCATCGCCGCCCTCGACGCCTCTGAGTGTCCACCAACTTTCAACACCAATCCCAAAACCGTGCAATTCGTCATCGCCGGAGGTGCCAAAGCTCTGGCATCAGCTGTCGAAGGTAACGAAGATTCCCGAAAGCTCGGCGAACGCGAAATCGCCAGGAAGAAGCCGGGTAAGAACGATGTAGTCGTCGGCATCGCCGCTAGCGGACGAACTCCGTTCACCGTTGCCGCAGTCGAGTATGCGCGCCGGCGTGGCGCGAAAACCATCGCCGTCACCTGCAATCGCGAGTCGCAACTCGCCAAAGCCGCTCACCTCGCCATCGTGACCGAAGTCGGCCCCGAAGTCATCGCCGGATCGAGTCGCATGAAAGCCGGCACCGCACAGAAAATGGTTCTCAACATGCTCTCCACCGGCGCCATGACCCGTCTCGGCTACGTTTACGGCAATTTGATGGTGAACGTCCATCTCAAAAACGAAAAACTAGTGGAACGTGGGATCACGATTCTGCAAACCGCCACCGGCGTGGATCGCACCGTAGCCGAAAATATACTGCGCACCGCCGGCAGCGTTCCCGCAGCTTTAGTCATGTTCCATGCCGATGTCAGCCGCGCCGATGCTGCCCGCGCCTTGCGAGCCGCAAAAGGCAATGTCCGCGCTGCCATCGCAACCGCCCGCAGCTTGTAGACGAGGAAGACGGTGCCCTTCCGATTAACCCACGCTTGGCTTTATAACCGCTAAAATAGGCGAACGCCACAGATTGGAATCGCCATGGGCCTGGCGCCAGTACAAGTTGAAGTAAAGAGCCATCTCGCTATGGACAAATTTGTAATTCGCGGCGGCAACCCGCTGCTCGGGACAATTCAAGTCAGCGGAGCCAAGAACGCAGCCCTGCCCGCGATGGCCGCCGCCCTGCTCACCGAGGAGCCGGTGATCCTCGAAAGCATTCCGCAGGTGCGCGACATCGAAACCACACGCAAGCTGCTCGCCGCCATGGGCGCTGAAGTCGAACTCGGTTACGGACGCGCTCAGCACCGCACCACCATTCAATGCCGCAATCTCGCGTCGCCTGAAGCTTCCTACGAACTTGTTAAGACCATGCGGGCCTCGACGCTGGTGCTCGGGCCGCTAGTGGCGCGTTGCGGCACCGCCCGCGTTTCCCTGCCCGGCGGCTGCGCCATCGGCGCTCGTCCCATCGACCTTCACATCAAAGGACTCGAACGTCTCGGCGCGACCATTCGTCAGGACCACGGTTATGTCGAAGCCAGCGCCAAGCGGCTCAAGGGTGCGGAAATCGTTTTCGACAAGATCACCGTAACTGGCACCGAAGACCTGCTCATGGCCGCGACCCTCGCCGACGGCGAAACTGTCATGAAGAATTGCGCCCGCGAGCCGGAGGTCGCCGACCTCGCCGACCTACTCAACAAAATGGGAGCACAGATCGAGGGCGCAGGCACTTCCACCATCCGCATTAAGGGAGTCGCTAAACTTCACGGCGCCAAACACCGCATCATTCCCGATCGCATCGAAGCCGCTACATTCATCATCGCCGGCGCGCTCACCGGCGGAGACCTCAACGTCGCCGGCTGCGAACCCGCTCATCTCGGATCTCTCCTGCAAACTCTCGCCGCCGCCGGCGTCAAGACCAAGCCCGGCAAGCAATCCGTCCGCGTGATGGGTGACAACCCGCTCCAGGCCGCCGACATCGTGACCGAAGAATATCCCGGCTTCCCTACCGACGTGCAGGCGCAATACATGGCGCTCGCCACGCAAGCCGAAGGCACGTCGGTCATTACGGAAAACATTTTCGAGAACCGCTTCATGCACGCTCAGGAACTACTGCGCATGGGAGCCAACATCAAGATCGAAGGCAGCCGCGCCATCGTTCGCGGCAAGTCTCCGTTAAGTGGCGCCGCCGTGCTCGCCTCGGACCTGCGCGCCTCCGCATCCCTGGTGTTAGCCGCGCTGGTCGCCGAAGGCGAGACCATCATCGACCGCGTTTACCACATCGACCGTGGCTACGAAAACATCGAAGAAAAGCTACGCGGCGTAGGCGCTCAAATCCGCCGCATCGGAGAAATCCTGCCCAAGCGCTGAGTTTGACTTTTCAGATCCGCATTGATCCGCGCAAATCCGCAGCGGAGGTTTTTTCTGTGCACCTCCGTGGCCTCTGTGGTTAAGGTTTTCTCCGCGAACTCTTGCCACCCGCCTGATTGGACATCAGGAAACGTCCCGGATACCCCCGGTTTCCCCCATACCGGACAACCAAAGCCGACCTGGAACCTTCCAACCCATTAAAGCCCCAATTAGCCAGGCCGTGATGTCAGCTCGCCGTGCATCGCGCTCGATGTCAAGGCGTTCTTGTGCCCACGTCTCCTTTTTAGGATTAAAGATCGGACCACAGGTCCGAACCAAGCCAAGCACTTCGGGAGAAAATAAATGATTCCGCATTTCACCCAACTGATTCGGACGTTGCGCGAAAACATTTCCAACCGGCCCACTTCGAAAGAAATTCTCATCGCGCTTGCCACCTGCTTTGGTGGAGCTGTGTTTCTGGTTTCCGAGCTCATGCACTACCTGCTCGTGCCTGAGTTGGGGCGGCACGGAGAACGCATGATGGCGGAAGCCGTTTCCGGCGTGATCGTCGGATATCTGGCTGCCCAACTCTTCCGCGCGATTGTAGAACGCCGGGAAGCAACCCTTGCCCGTCTGCAAGTGATTTCTCAGATGAACCACCACGTTCGAAATGCTCTGGTGGCAATTTCTCTATCCGCTGACGAGCTTCAGAACCAGCAATCCGTCCGCTTCGTTCTGGACGCGGTAGATCGCATCGAGTGGACCCTACGAGAGGTACTTCCCCGCGACAAACCAGTGCCCGAAGAACCGGACCCATACCTGCATCCAGTTGGCTGGAGAAAGGCACTCTAATCTGACTCCTCGCCCTTCTGTCATCCTGAGCGAAGTCGAAGGGACCCCCTACCAAGCCGCCACTGTGGAGCAGCATCAAGGCATTCTCCCGCGAACGCCGCGGTTTGTACCACCCAATCCCGTGTGGGGCGGACACTCCTGTCCGCCGCTTTTGATCTCTCTGTGACTCTGTGGTGAATGGTTTTTCCAATCCGCGCCGATCGCTGGAGCAAAGCTGAGAGGAAGCACCGCGGAAGGGCACGGCTTCGAGGAGCCTGCCCTGAGTGGGGCCGAAGGGTGCCGCTCAGCCTGGCTGGACATCAACAAACCTCCCGTCTGTCGCAAAGTTTTTCCAAGCGCCGATAGCCCTTGCGCGAGCGTATCCACTCGGATACAATAAGAGAACGTGAACACCTTCGTCCGGTCGTCCGATTTCGACGCCTGGCTATCCAATCTGGCCGACCAGAAAGCCAAGGCCAGAATCCTGGCACGCCTGCGTAGCGCGACCTTTGGAAACTTCGGCGATTCGGAACCCGTCGGTGAAGGCGTCTCCGAGATGCGTATCCATGTCGGAGGAGGATATCGGGTCTATTACACGCGGACGGGCTCTACCGCTTACGTTTTGCTGATTGGCGGCGGGAAGGCATCGCAGGCGAAAGATATTCAGAAAGCGAAAACCATGGCTCGCGAACTCAAGAGGACGAAACAATGAAAAAGAAATCCACCTACAAAGCATTCGACCCAGCGGCCTATCTCGATAACGACGCGGTCATTGCCGAATATCTTTCAGCAGCTGCCGAAGACCCCAATCCCGACGTATTCGTCGCCGCGCTCGGCGACGTGGCTAAAGCGCGCGGCATGGCGCAGATCGCCAAAGAAGCAGGCCTCGGCCGGGAAAGCCTGTACAAAGCCCTGAGCGCCGGCGCGCATCCACGCTTCGAAACCATCAACTCTGTTCTGCATGCCCTGGGCGTGAAGTTCGTCGTGGTCGCCGAACCCGGCAATTAGCGCCCGTGTAGGGCAGACGCCCTCGTCCGCCGCCATTGACCTTCTCTGTGACTCTGTGTCTCTGTGGTGAATGGTATAACGTTATACCCATGCCATATGAAGAGCACTCGTAAGCTACGCAAGCCAGTCCCGGCGGAAGCCATCGCCCGCCTCGCCGACCAAGGCAGAGACGTCTCGCGGTTCTTCACCAATACCGGCAGAATGATGGCGCCCATTCAACGCGTGAACGTTGACCTGACGGCGGGCATGCTGGAAGAACTCGACCGCGCCGCCAAAGAGTTGAATATCAGTCGCCAAGCCGTCATCAAGACACTCATACGGCAGGCCCTCGATCAACAATACGTAGCGCGACGCAGCCGCCGCCCGGCCAAGCGCAGATAAGCGTCAATGTGTGGGGCGGACAACTCCCACACCACCTGTCATGCTGAGCGAAGTGATCGCCGCAACGCGGACGATCACGCAGTCGAAGGACCCCTACCCCGCCGACACTGCCTGACCGCATCAAGGCATTCTCCCTGGAGTGCCGCCGTGGGCCCACCTCACCCCGTGTGGGGCGGACACACTCCTGTCCGCCGCCATTGATCTTCTTTGTGACTCTGTGTCTCTGTGGTGAATGAGGTTTTCAGATCCGCGCAAATCCGCGGCGGAGGGTTGATTCGTATCAGGGCGCGGCTTCAGCCGCGCCGCTCAGCCAGAGCAGACATCAAGAAACGTCCCGGATGCCCGCGGAGTCCGTTATCCTCTGACGAAAGGAGAGACTATGAACCGATCAACGATGGCAATCTGCGCGCTGACATTCCTGCTTGACACAATGGTTGGAGGCCTCCGGCCCATACACAGCGTCATGGCTCAAGATAAGCCACAGGAGCAGGATTGGATCATCCAACAATCGAAGGAACGCGCAAACTTCGACGCCTACATTTTCAACACACGCACAGGCGAAGCCTTCATGCTTAGAGAGGCCTCAAAGACCCACGTGACTCTAAAGCCCTAGACGATCGGGTGCCCCGCTCCTTGCGCTCTTTGCAAGGGGCGGGCGCTGCGTCAATCACCTCGCATTAAGGGGCGAGCAATCTGCTTCTTCAGTCTGAGGCTGTTCTCACTCCGCGATGATGGGTATAGGATACGGGCGTTCGAGACGCTTTCCGACAATCTCGCGCACAGCGCCGAGTCCTACGGAATTCGTAGCATCTACAACATGCAGATTCCAGCAGAGCAGGACAAACGGAACGCTGACACCCAGACGGCGATTGGGAGCGCGCAATCGATGTTCTTGTGTGCCAATTCCGGAGCGTCTTATCTAAGCGCCGCCGTTGTTCGACATCGCCCCCATATCGTCGAAAAACTGAGAACGGGCCACGTATTTCAAGTTCTTCTCCTCGATCCGCTCAGCAATGAGAAGAGGCTGCGTGACGAGGTAAATGTCGCCGGTGAACTGACCGACTCGAAGCTACCCCTAGGGGACATAATCAGGCTATGCAACGAATATCCCCGTCTGGACGTGCGCTTTATTGACCGCGGCATGACATGCTCGTTGTTTTTTGCCGACGATATTCTATTCTTTGACCCATACCATCTGGCATTCCGAGACGGTCGAGTGGAGAATCGCTTCGTCTGTCTACAACTGGCTCGGGTTACCCCTTGATGGCCCGCGAGCAGACATTCACAATGGGATGAGGTTGGCAACATCCCATTTCGACCTTGTGCTGGATCGGCTGGCGTGGTTGAAGCCGTTCATGCATAAAGTTAAGATCAACACCTTCGTCTCAATTAAGAACGCTGCCTCGATCAATGAGATGGTTCCGCTTATCGCAAGGTTGGGGCCTTCCTGCTGGAGTCTCTATCAGTACTGGCCACTCTCCTTGGGAGCCAGTGCTGCCGCTGACCATCTGATTTCGACCGAGCAGTTTTCCAGTGTGGTTGGGTCCCTACCAGCCTCCATCGACTGCGTGCGAGTTGAGGTCAATCCCATCCCTGTGCGGCGACTGACATACCCATTTGTTTCCCACGAAGGGAACCTCTATCTTCACCATCCAACAGACGGGTCCAGCTACCAGTCGCTCGGTTCGATCTTCAGCGCTGATTCCGTAGCCCGGATGTTTGCACTCTGCCGGGAAGAACGGGGAAATGCACTGCCGCGGTACCGGGCCCAGGTGTAAAAGGACGGGCTAGGGTGCAGGGAGTGCGAAAGTCGATTCCTGGAGGTAACACCCAGAGGACTGAAGCCGGGGGCGCCCCGCCCGCAGCCCAGAGTTACCTGAGGTGTTTGCCAATCTCGACCAAGATTCCTTGCGCGATCAAGCTATCGGTGGTTCCCTCGAGTATCGACCTCAGGGACGACAGCAGAGATCTCATCCTTGCCTCCTGGGGGCGATCCTTTGCAGTTTCGACTTCTAGCTCGCTAACTGTGGTGTCGAGTTCAGAAGCCCCAGCGGAGCCAAGGCCAAGATCCGCTTCATACTTACGGATGTCCGAAATCAGCCTTCTTATAGCCGCGATATCGGGGTTAATCGTAGTTCGGGCTGATACGGCGGACTGATCAGACATCGGGCCCATCGTGCCTGTGAAGTTCTCTATTCGTCCAATCGTATAAACAGTGCTTGGCTCATGGGCTTTCTCGCGGTCTGCCTTTGAAAAAGACATACCTTCGCCAACAATTCCGCTCTGTTCCAACTTCAAGCTCCAATCGAGGATCGCAGTCCTAACTGCCTCCAGTATCCCGACGACCTCACTTCTTTCAACCATCATTGACACCTGGAGTGGTTGTCCGATCGCTCTCATTAACTGCTGTTGAAGCTCGGGAGGGTAAGGAACCTGAAATCCCCCGCCACGATTTTTCGATACTTCCTCCAACTCCGCTACGGTCTGTCCAATCGCTCTTCTCGAAACCAGTTCGTATCGCTCGCTGGTCTGGAAGATGACAGGCTGCCAACCGTGGAACGGGTTGAAGGCCTTGGGCTCACCCGTGATCGTGCGATAGGCGGGGATCGAATCGTCTTCGCCGTAGCCGTTGAGCTCCTTGTCCACCCACTTCGAGAACTCGTCAAGGCCTAGTTTCACCGAAATCACTTTGGCTTTTCGCAACAACTCAGTTGTAGACACCTTTGAGTTGAGGCGTCTCGTTGAAGTTCTTCGACCAGCGAAGGCATAGAGATTTATGGGCGGAGGCGCACACAGAATAGTCGTTTCTCGAGGATTTCACAAAAGCGGGGCACGGGGGCTGGGGCGCCGACTCCTTCTTCCATCAAACCCCACGCCTTTACACCTTCCCTCCCAACCTGTTAACATTTACCACGTTACAAACAATCGAATAAAAACAGACAGGAGTGCACCAGGGTAGTGTTAGCCAGAGAGCAAAAGAAATCCCTCATTGACCAGTACGGCAGGACGGCCACCGATACCGGCAGTCCGGAAGTTCAAATCGCTTTGATAAGCGAGCGCATCGGTCAATTGACGGAACACTTCAAAGCGCACCAGAAAGACCACGGTTCGCGCCGCGGTCTTCTCATGCTGGTCAGCAAGCGGCGTCGCTTGCTCGACTATCTGAAGACCTACGATTCCAGCCGCTATAAGACGGTCGTCTCGAAACTCGGTCTCCGCAAGTAGTTAGGCGGAAAACCGAGTTCCCCATGCTTTCGCGAATGTCGCGAAACCACGGGATCAGGCTAGGCGGAATTGCTCTGTCGTCATGGGACGGCATTGGTCCTGAGAAGCCCGTTGCGGATTGGTCCACAGCGCCTTCTCGTCATCACTGGCTTCATTTCAATCAAAGTGCATACTCCCATCGGCACCGGCGTGCCCTCCTGCCCAGAAGGAATTACTCATGAAACAAGATGTTTCTGTTGACCTCACCGGTGGTAAACAACTTTCATTTGAAACAGGAAAATGGGCCAAACAGGCCCACGGATCGGTGGTCGTTCGCATCGGCGATACCGTTGTCCTCGCTACCGCCACCGCCAACCCCGACCCGCGTGAAGGCATCGACTTTTTCCCGCTCACCGTCGACTACCGCGAATACACCTACGCCGGCGGACGCTTTCCCGGCGGCTTCATCAAACGCGAAGGCCGGCCTAGCGAACGCGAAATCCTCACCAGCCGCCAGATCGATCGTCCCATCCGGCCACTATTTCCCGATGGCTTCAAGTGCGAAACTCAGGTGATCGCATTCGTTCTCTCCGCTGACAACGAAAACGACCCCGACGTAGCCGGCATCAACGGCGCATCGGCAGCGTTAACTATTTCCGACATTCCCTTCAACGGCCCCATCGGCGCAGTGCGCGTAGGCTTGTTGAACGGAGCCTTCGTCATCAATCCGACGTACGCGGAGATGCGCGAAAGCCTGCTGAACATCATGGTCGTCGGCACCGCCGACGGCATCGTGATGATCGAATCCGGCGCCAAAGAAGTAAAAGAAGAGACGGTCGTAGACGCCATCGAATTCGGCCACACCGAAATCAAAAAGATCTGTGCCGCCATTAATGATCTGAGAGAAGAAGGCTGGCAAAGAGAAGAGAGCCGTAACGCCCCGGAATTCGATCAGAAGTACTTCGACTCCCTGAAGAAGAAGTCGGAGCCGATCTGACCGGCCGCCTGGATACGCAAAAGCACCCGAAAGCCGAAAGCTACAACCTGGTCAGTGAACTAAAGAAAGAACTGCAAAAAGCCATTCCGGAAGACGACGAGGAAGCCCAGGCCAAATTCAAACAATATTTCGAAATCCTGCGCGAGCGAATCTTTCGAGAAGCAGTAATAAACCAAAAGCGCCGCCCAGACGGCAGAGCATTCGACCAAATCCGCGAAATTTCGATCGAAGTAGGCGTCCTGCCAAGAACTCACGGCAGCGCCATCTTCACCCGCGGCGAAACCCAAGCCCTGGTAACCACAACCCTAGGCACCAGCGACGACAAACAACGCCTCGAAACCTTCGAAGGCGAAGCCAAAAAACGCTTCCTCCTTCACTATAATTTTCCGCCGTTCAGCGTGGGAGAGGTTTCGTTCTTGCGGGGGGCGGGACGGCGTGAGATTGGACATGGAGCGCTCGCCGAGCGCGCGCTATGTCGTTTGTTCTTCCCGGGAAGAGAGCTGGCCTTACACCATGCGGGTGGTTTCGGACATTTTGGAGTCGAATGGGTCTTCGTCGATGGCATCGGTTTGCGGAGCTTCGCTTTCGTTGATGGATGCTGGCGTTCCGTTGAAGGCTCCGGTAGCTGGCGTCGCCATGGGGTTAGTGAAGGAAGGCGACGACTACGCCATCCTTACCGATATCGCTGGCGCGGAAGATCACTATGGCGATATGGACTTCAAAGTGGCCGGAACTAAAGATGGCATTACCGCCTTGCAGATGGACATCAAGGTCGGCGGAATTACGGCGCAGATCATGCGCGAAGCTCTGGCTCAGGCACAGCGCGGGCGTTTGTACATCCTCGACAAGATGACGGAGGCGATTACTGCTCCGCGCGAGAAGGTTTCGGCTTATGCTCCGCGAATTTACACCTTGCAGATTCCGGTCGATAAGATTCGCGACGTGATTGGGCCCGGCGGCAAGATGATCGCGTTCGATCATCGAGCAGACTGGAGTGAAGATCGACGTGGAAGATTCGGGCAAGGTGAATGTTGCCTCGAACGACGAAGCGTCGGCGAACAAGGCGCTGCAGATCATTCGCGATCTGACGGCACCGGCCGAAGTGGGCAAGACTTATCTCGGAAAGGTCACGCGGCTGGCGGATTTCGGCGCCTTCGTCGAGATCATTCCTGGGACCGATGGATTGCTGCACATCAGCGAAGTTGCCGAGCATCGCATTAAGGATGTTCGCGATGAGCTGAAAGAAGGCGATCAGGTGCTGGTAAAAGTTTTCGCGGTCGAGGGCAATCGCATTCGGCTTGTCGCGCAAAGCCATTCTCAAGGAGCAGCGCGCGAAAATGGGTGGAGGCGAAGGTGGAGTTGAAGGTGACGGCGGAGGCGAGGGCGCGGTAGAAGCCGTCGCCGAAAGCCATGGTGAAGTGCGCGCACCGGCATTAACTATCGAGGGTGGCGGCGATTTTCCCGATGATGAGCCCAACTTCAATCGCGATGGGCCGGTGAGTGTAGACCGAGGTCCTTCGGATCGTCCTCCGTCGGATCGAGGCGATCGTCCGGATCGCGGACGGGGTGGGCGGCCGGGCGGTGGTGGACGGCGGCGTCCTGGAGGCGGTGGTGGACGCGGCGGTCGCGGCGGCGGACACGGAGGACATGGTGGCGGCCACGGCGGTGGTGGTAGACACTAAAAGCTAGCCACGGATTTTCACAGATTAAAGCCACGACGCGGTCGTGGCTTTTTTCTTTTTGATGACAAGACGAGGATTAAACGGTTCCGTGGTTTTTTCCGACCGCCGCTTGCCTTAACTCCACGCTGATGGGAGCCGTACGCACCCACTCATTCGCAAAGAACGCGAATAAGTGGGCCTCCCGCCCGCCCATGTCATCAGCTTTGTCGGGGTCGGACATTTCCCGTTGCAAGGCTTCGAGCCTCGTGGTGCAGATCGCCGACGCGTCCGCTCCCTGCGATCGCTTCATCCAGAACCGAACGGCCTTGCATTTCCTCGACGTCCTGGCGAAAGTAGCCGATCGTCAACTTCCTGGGGACTGAGACCGCGCCCTCGTCGGGAGTTTCCTCGCCGACCACCATACGGAAGAGCGTTGTCTTGCCCGCCCCATTGGGACCGACTAGTCCGACTTTTTCGCCGGGATTCAACTGAAAGGAAGCGTCCACGAAGAGCAACTGCTTGCATACTGCTTATTGATGTTTGAGAAAGAGATCATTTTGCAAGAGCAGCTCGCGGGACGTTGCCTCTTCCAGTGTAGCCCGGCCAGAAAATTGCCGGCCAGCGCTGGCGTTGGACTATTGAAGGTTTTGCCCGTGATACGGGAGGAATCGATTACTTCCTGAAAGCCGACTTACGGAGACCAACCGGTGTGCGCATACGCGATGGTTGGGCCCAACGCTAATGTTTCGTCTTACCTCGCCGGTGCCGCGTCCTCGGACAATACGCTTCCCAGATACAACGTCAACACCTTTTTGAATTCAGCCACAACCAGGACTTTCCCTTTGGGATCTGCTTCCCCATAGAGTGTCATCATGCCTCTGACTATCTGGAGAGATACGTTTGCAGCGAGTAGAGACTGTTCCTTCGAAAGCGACGGATTCTTTGCCTGAAAGGCATTTGCGATTGCGATTCGTGAAGCCTTTCGGGCAGCAGGGTCGCGGCGAAAGCGGATTGGCGCGGCCAGCAGGCTCAGATAAGCGGGACGCTCCTGGACGAATTGGGTGATGCGCTCGATGAACAGATCGGCGAACTCCGCATGGGTGAGTATCTCCGCCTGCTCCATCAGCGGCTTCCAATGCGCCTCCATCTCTTGGGAATATTGATTTACCAGGGTGAACGCGATGGACTGTTTATCCGGAAAGTAGTTGTAGAGCGCGCCGATAGAAGACCCGCTTCGCTCCGCGACCGCCGTCATAGTGGCTGCTTCGTAGCCGACTTCGACAAAGAGCTCCGCAGCTGCGTCCAGAAAACCCGCCAGCCGGCGCGTCGAGCGTTCCTGCTGCGGAGCGACGCGAACGGGATTTGACGAAATCGAGGGCATCCTCGTATTATAAATCCAGAAAAATCGAGGCTATCCTCGATTTTAAAACATTTTCAACAAAGAGGAACCATGGCAGAACTCCAGCTCGACCCTAAAAAGACCGCACTTGTCCTCATCGACCTGCAGAATGCCATCGTCGGCATGAACCCCGCGCCGCATACGGCGGCACAGGTTGTCGAAAACTCCAAAAAACTTGCCGAAGCTTTTCGCGCACATGGCGCTCCCGTCGTCTACGTGCGCGTCGATCTCAACGACTTCATGAAGCTTCCCGTCGACCAGCCGCCCAACCTGGGCGACAAGCCGCTGCCCGCCGCAGCGTCGGAGATCGCTCCTTCCGCCGGTTTCCAACCCGGCGACATCCTCGTCACCAAGCGGCATTGGGGCGCCTTCGCCGGCACCGACCTCGAGCAGCAGCTCAAATCCCGCGGCATTGACACGGTCGTCCTCACCGGCATCTCCACCAACGCAGGCGTCGAGTCCACCGCCCGCCAGGGCACCGGCCTCGGCTTTGCCTTTGTGCTCGTCGAAGATGCCTGCTCCAGCCAGAACGCCGAGCATCACCGCTTCGCCTTTGAGAATATCTTCCCGCGTCTCACTCGGGTTCGCTCCACCGATGAGGTCCTGGCCGCACTTGCCTAACGCCAAGATCCAAGTCGACCGACTCGACCCATGGGTCTGGAAGATCACTGCCGTCGCTGTGCTTGGCTCCCTCATGGCGCAGCTCGATGCGACTGTCGTCAACGTATCCCTCTCCAGTCTCGCCGTTGATCTGCATAGCAGTCTCACCGCGATTCAATGGGTCACCAGCGGCTATCTTCTGGCACTGGCTCTCATGCTCCCGTTCAATGGCTGGCTCGTCGGGCGCTCGGAGCAAAATCGCTCTATCTGTGGTGTTTTCCGATCTTCACGCTCTCATCGGCACTCTGCGGACTCGCGTGGTCCGCGAACTCGCTGATTGGCTTTCGAGTCCTCCAGGGAATGAGCGGAGGTCTGATGGCTCCGCTGGCGCAGATGATGATGGCGCGCGCCGCGGGGAGGCACATGGCGCGCGTTCTCAGTTACGCCGCAATACCAATTCTGCTGGGACCGCTCCTCGGGCCCGTGCTCGCTGGGGCGATTCTTCAACATGCGTCCTGGCGTTGGCTGTTCCTGGTCAACGTTCCGGTCGGCCTTTTGGGAATCGTTCTGGCGATTCGCTTTCTTCCCGAAGACCGTGCCGAAGCCCGGTCGAGAGATCTCGATCTTCCTCGGCTTCTGCCCTGCTCTCCCCAGGGCTCGTGCTCTTTCTCTACGGTGTCGGACCATCTTAGCGAACGGATCGGCTTGACGGCATTTTTCGTTGCCCTCGTGCTGCTTACTGTCTTCTTCAGGACGGCAACCATGAAGGGCGAGGATGCGCTCATTGATCTTCAGCTCTTTAGGGGAAAGGACTTTTCTGCATCCGTGCCACGCAATTCACGCCGAACGGAATCTCGTTCGCAGGACAGATGCTCATCCCGATCTATCTCATCCGTATGTGCGGCGAATCACCCAGCGCGGCAGGCTGGTTGATGGCTCCGCTCGGACTGGGCATGATCTGCACGTATCCGAAGGATCGGCGTCCTGACGCAGCGCTTCGGCATCCGAAGGGTATCGGGCAGCGGCGCCTTTTTGGCCTTCGCCGGGACGCTGCCGTTCCTTTATCTTGCCAGCCACGGCTTGTCCCTCCCCCTACTCGCATGTGCGCTCTTCGTCCGCGGGATGGGTTTGAGCGCGGTCGGCATTCCGTCCATTACCTCTGCCTACGCTTCGGTCGAGAAAGAACACCTGCCGATGGCGACAACCTCACTCAATATTGTTCAGCGTCTCGGAGGGCCCACTCTGACGACACTGTGCGCTACTTTTCTCGGATGGAGACTGGGGATGGCGCACCAGGCGACCGGCATCTCCGGAGCCTTTACCGCAGCCTTCATGTTGCTTAGCCTCATTCATATTCTGCTCTTGGTAGCAGCACTAAGGCTGCCTTTTTCCATAGAGGAGAGGAAACAGTCGACCTCTGATGCCGCGGCAACTCTTTTGATAGAAGAGGCGTCGGAGTGACCCTCATCCTTGCAGGCGTTTGCGCGTGACAATCTCTCGTTACTCCCCTTAAACGCGCTTCTCCTCATCAACGCCCGAATTGTCGGCAATCCGGAAACTGGCCAGAAACTCTGGGGCGCGCGTTGATGAAGTCGGCAGCGGATGACAGCGTAGTCCTGCAATTGCCGGGCGGCACAGAACGCATGACCGTGCTGGAAGTGGGTTACGAACGCATTGCGGTGGAACCGTTCCGTGAACCACCTGGAGCCGAGGCCTCGGCAAAGAGACTCCCTCGCCGACGCTAATCCACCGACGAAGAAACAGCCGGGTGCCACTCGATAGGCACACGCAAAGCGATGTCCTAAAACCTAAATTCATTCGCTACTTAAGTAGAATCCTGTAGTAAGCTACAAGACATCCGCAGTCGTCTCATGCCAACCTCTGGCCAAGAAGTGGAATCTGTCATTGTAGTCTGAGGGGCATTCCATGTCCGTTCGCTGTGAAGAGTGCAAATACGAGAATCTTCCGCAACATAGTTTTTGCGGAATGTGCGGAGCCAAGCTTCCCTCGCGGCGGCGGGTGGAACGGGAGCGCGAGGAAGCGCAAGCATTCAGCCGGCCTTCGCTGCTGGGCCTGGTGCAGGATGATCCTACGGAAGCGGAGCGGGTTGAATACTTACTGGAGGACGACTCCGGCGGCGAACATCGACGCGGGCTAGCAGCTCTTTTGGTATTGCTCGCGGTGATTGCAGGTGCGGGCTGGCACTGGCGGGGAGAGATGCGGGCCTGGATTGCGAAGGCGGGGAAGAACCCTAACGTGGTGCAGACAGAGTCAAACGCGGTTCCGGCCCCGACAGTTCCTCCTCAGGCGGCCTCCGCTCCGAATCCGCCGGTGGCGCAACCAGCGCCGACCAACGATAGTGCTGCGCAGAATGCAACCCCGGTACCGCCGACTGCCGGGCCTTCGGATCAAGTGGCAACGCAGCCGAGTCAGGCCGTGACCGAGGCCACGAAGCAGGAACCGGAACCGCAGGAGGAACAAGCTCCGGCCGCGAAGAAGCCGGCACTGAAACCCGCAGCGACCAAAGTAGAGTACAAGACGCCGGCGCAGAACGCGTCGGCGGATGCTCTCGAAGTTCAGGGCGAAGATTATCTTTATGGGCATGGAGTTCAGGCGGATTGCGGGCGAGCGGGCAAGAGTCTGATGGCGGCAGCGGCGCAATCGAGCGCCAAGGCGCAGAGTGTGTTGGGTACGATGTATGCGACCGGGCATTGCGTGACCCGTGATGTGCCGCTGGCGTATCGCTGGTTTGCCAAGGCGTCGCACCAGGAGCCGAGGAATGTGCGGATTCAGCAGGACTTGGTTGTGCTATGGCAGCAGATGACGCCGGAGGAGCGGGAAGTCGCGATGAAGACCGGGCCGTAGTTCGAGAAAATCAATAAACCACAAAGGACACGAAGGTTCACGAAGGTTTTAGTCCCAGATGTGCGAAACTTATCTATGCCTAAACGGAATCTTCGGATTGTGAAGCGGGTAAGGAACGTTCCTGTAATTGGAGTCTGCGAGCAGTGCAATACCCAGTTCTTTGGCGACCCCGCCAGGGGTAACGCGCAGTCTGCTATCCAAGAGCAGTTCAATGCGCATAAGTGCGAGAAAAAGGTCGCAGAGCAACCTGCGCGGGCTTGAGTTGAATATCCCCACCTTTCGCGATGGACGCGATGCTTCGGGCCGGCGAGAAAGGCCTTAACCACAGAGTTCACAGAGCGCACAGAGAAAATCCTGTTGGGCTTTGCTGAACTGCCCAGACCCTTCGACGTCGCTCAGGGCAGGCTTGGGCGTCTGGGCTACGTGGTTCGTGTGGCTTCCACGGTACAATATCCCCGCAATCCAGCATGGGGTTGGCCAACGTACATCAGAGGAGAAGAGAAGATTGTCCCCCGCCGAAGCTAGAACAGGTATGAGCGACGCGGCACTTGTGTCGGCGATACGCGCCGGCAACGAGGCCGCTATGGCGGAGCTCTATGATCGCTATTCCGCAGTCGTATACTCAGTCTCGCTGCGGGTTTTGGGGGATACGGGCGCGGCGGAGGATGTACTTCAGGAAGTGTTTTTGCAGTTGTGGCGGAACCCGGATTTGTTCGATTCGAGCCGGGGGAATCTGGCGCCTTGGCTGGCGGTGATTGCGCGGAACCGGTCGATTGATGGGTTGCGCAAGCGGCGTCCGGAGAGCGATGTGGAGGATGTATTGTTGTCGGTTGAGCCGGATATGGCAGCTGAAGCGGACCGGGCAATGGCCATGACTAAGGTACGCACGGTGTTGGGCGGGATGCCGTCGGCACAAAGAAGCACGCTGGAGATGGCATACTTCGAAGGACTTTCGCATTCCGAGATTTCGGCTAAGACGGGCGAACCACTGGGAACGGTGAAGACCCGCATTCGGGCTGGGTTGCTGACTTTGCGTAAGGCGTTTCAGACATGAGTGCACACGAACCATTCGCGGAGAACCTGGCGCTGTTGGCGATGGGATCGCTCGAAGGCAAAGACCGGCAGGAGCTTGAGACGCACTTACACGAGTGTGCCGCGTGCCGGCGTGAATTGGAATCTCTGCGTGGCGATATGGCGTTGTTGTCACTTTCGACTACGGGACCGAAACCTCCGGGGAGGTCGCGGGAGCGGTTGATGGTGGCGATTGCGCAGGAGCCTCGAAAAACCGCCGCTGCACCGAAACGTTCTTCCTCCAAACGATCATGGTGGATGCTGGCGCCGTCGTTGGTGGCGGCTGGGCTGGTGCTGGTGGCTATGTTTCTAGGAAGACAGAATTCTGCATTGCGGGAGCAAATTGCGGGAATGCAATCTGAGGCGGCGAGGGATCAGGTGGAACTGCGGCGGGCGCACGAGATTGTCTCGACGCTGACCGCAAGCGACGCCATGCGCGTGACGCTGGTGGCGGCGAAGACTCCGCCACAGCCGCAAGGCAAGGCGATCTATGTGCGCGACCGTTCCGACCTCATCTTTATTGCCAGCAATATGCCGGCGGCTCCGGCGAAGAAGGCTTATGAGCTGTGGCTGATCCCGACCAGCGGCGCACCGATCCCAGCCGGTGTTTTTAAGCCGGATGCGCACGGCAGCGCGACGGTGGTGAATCCTCCGCTGCCAGCGGGAGTCGAAGCCAGGGCTTTTGCCATCACTATTGAGCCAGAAGCTGGGTCAGCGACTCCTACTATGCCGATTGTGATGTTGGGAGCGGGCGAGTAGCAGGCCGTCCCTGAGGATCTCCTGGCAAGTCTTTTTACAAGAAATTGACAACGCTGTGCCATCCTTCCGCGTCTTAATTACGTACAAGTAATAGCGGAACTAAATCCCAGTGGCGGGAGGCCGAACATGTACGGAGACTATCTGGTGCTGTGCGGGATGGTGTGGTCACAGTTCGGCAAGGAAGATGCGGGGCTGGAGTTGGTGCGAGCGCTGTCATCACCGGATGGAGACGTACGGGTGCTGGCGCGGACTTTGCTGGAACAGAGCCAGGGAGGATCGAAGGCGTTGATCGGGGAGGCGCTGGCGCGCGAGGAGATATCGGCGAGCACGGCGAGCTTGTGTGCTTTCGGGAGAGAGTCGGAGTCAGACGTAAGCCGGTTCGGTGGTGAGGGTTGGGGGTTTGTGGCGGCAGCGTGAGATTGTTTTCAGATGCCGTCCCTTCGGGACTTAATCGCAACCTACATAGTGACTGCAGGGGTCACCTTGGCCCTTCGATAACAGAAACCGACTGGCGACGGAACACTCCGCATAAACCACAGGCGCCTATAATTACAGGCCCGAGCACTACCCAAAGAGCCAAGTTCGAGTGTCGCCACGCTTTGTCCGGAATGTACACCGAAATAGCGGCAACACCAGCACAAGCAAGAACGAGGAAGATTCGTTTTAGCTTCGGACGGCGCTGCAGTTTCTGCGGAATCAATATTCCCATCCAGGCGGCAATGAGCCCAGCACAACCGCCGGCTGTCTCTGCTATAGTCCTGGCGATGAAAGTGAGTGTGTATCTGTCTGGATTTGCGAGCGTTTTGGCCAGAGTTGGCAACAGCGCAAGCGACAAGACAATCCCCATAAGAATGAAAAGCATTGCGGGAGCAAGCACGACCAAACCCGCAATCAGCCACACTGCCGATATCAGTTTGTCGCGTTCCACAGGTTAGTTCCGATGAAACCGTTGCACGATGTAAAGCCAATCACAGGGTCAAGGCCCCACTCCACCTACACTTCGTCCTGCTCTTTGAGCTTTGAGATCACGCTGAAATCTTCGAGGGTGGTGGTATCGCCCTTCACTTCCCCGCTCGTCGCTAGCTCTCGCAGCAGACGGCGCATGATCTTACCGCTGCGGGTTTTCGGCAGCATGTCGCTGAAGCGGATATCGTCGGGACGGGCGAGCGCGCCGATTTCTTTAGTCACCCAGCGTCGCAGCTCTTCTTTCAGCTCTGCCGTGGGTTGACGGCCTTGTTGGAGGGTCACGAAGGCGGAGATCGCCTGACCTTTAAGATCGTCAGGGCGTCCGACGACGGCGGCTTCGGCCACAGCTTCGTGGGCGACTAACGCCGATTCCACTTCCATGGTGCTCAAGCGGTGGCCGGAGACGTTGATGACGTCGTCCACGCGGCCCATGATCCAGAAATAGCCGTCTTTGTCGCGGCGAGCGCCGTCCCCGGTGAAGTAATAAGGAGGAATCTGCGACCAGTATTGCTGCACGTAGCGGTCGGGATCTCCGTAGATGGTGCGTGCCATTCCCGGCCACGGTTGCTTGAGGATGAGGTAGCCTCCGGAACCGTCCGGCACGGGCTTACCATCCATGGAGACGACTTCGGCGACGACTCCGGGAACGGGACGGGTGGCGGAGCCGGGCTTGGTGGCAACAGCGCCGGGGATGGGGCTGATCATGATGTTGCCGGTTTCGGTCTGCCACCAGGTGTCGACGATGGGACAATTATTGTGGCCGATGACATCGCGGTACCACATCCAGGCTTCAGGATTGATGGGCTCGCCTACGGTGCCGAGCAGGCGCAAGCTGTCAAGTTTATGTTTGCGCGGCCACTGCTCTCCCCATTTGATGAAGGTACGGATGGCGGTGGGCGCGGTGTAAAGAATGTTGACTTGATGGCGGTCGATGATGCTCCAGAAGCGGTCGGGTTCGGGGTGATTGGGCGCGCCTTCATACATCAGGCTGGTGGCGCCGTTCTGGAGGATGCCGTAAACGATGTAGCTGTGTCCGGTGACCCATCCGATGTCGGCGGTACACCAGTAGGTGTCTTCTTCTTTGAGATCGAAAACCCACTTGGAGGTTAGATAAGTGCCGACGGAATATCCGCCGGTGGTGTGAACGAGGCCTTTGGGTTTGCCGGTTGTGCCCGAGGTGTAAAGGATATAGAGAGGATGTTCGGAGTCGAGCGGCTCGGCTGGGCATTGGTCGGAGACGGAAGCCATGAGTTCGTGCCACCAGTGGTCGCGACCGGGCTGCATGTGGATGGGCGATCCGGTGCGCTGGTAAACGACCACGCTCTTCACCGATGGACACGACTTCAAGGCTTCTTCGACAGCGGGGAAAAGTTTGACTTCTGCGCCGCGGCGGTAAGCGCCGTCCTGAGTGATGACGGCGACGGCTTGCGAGTCGTGGATGCGGTCGACCAGGGCGTTGGAAGAGAATCCGCCGAAGACGATGGTGTGGGTGGCGCCGATGCGGGCGCAGGCCAGCATCGCGATGGGCAGTTCCGGGGTCATGCCCATGTAGATGGCGACGCGGTCGCCTTTCTTGATGCCGAGCGACTTGAGTACATTCGCAAACTTCTGAACTTCGCGATGAAGCTGTTGATAAGTGAAAGTGCGGACCTCGCCGGGCTCGCTTTCCCAAATGATGGCAGCTTTATTTTTGCGATGTGATTTTACGTGGCGGTCGAGGCAGTTGTAGGAAAGATTGAGCTGGCCGCCTACGAACCACTTGGCCCAGGGGTGTTTCCACTCGAGGACTTTGTCCCATTTCTTAAACCAGTGGAGTTCTTCGGCGATGCGTCCCCAGAATTCTTCGGGATGGTCAACGGACTCGCGATAAATGCGGTCGTATTCTTCCGCTGACTTGATGTGGGCATGTTGGCGAAAGTGCTCGGGACATTCGAATTTGCGCTGCTCTTGCAGGATGGAATCGATGTTAACGGTGGGGTCCGCGGCCATTTAGGTCTCCGGTGTAGGCGTGTCAGGGAGATTCTAATAGGAAGCGGGGAGTTCGGGTAGGAGTAGAAGCCGCTTCATTCACTAATGACGTGGTCGGCCCATTCCACTAGGGAAACGTAGATCGGAACGGTGCCCCATTGCGCGTTCCAACTGCTCAAGTCCGCCTCCGTGACCCCACGGGCCCGGGCGCAGGCTCCTCAAGAGAATACCGGGATGCGTTTGGCTACAACCTTCGCCATGGTCTCGCTGAGAGGAGGCCATCCGATGGGCTTGACCACATCCACCGTTGCCTTGCGCATGAGGTACGTAGCGTCGTGAGTGAGGAATATCTGCACGTCATGCCCGGCGTCGGCCAGTGCGAGCCCGTGGGAAAAGACGAAGGATGCGCGGGTAGGCTCATCCGTTCCCCAAGAACTCCTCATCAAAATGTGCAGTTTCTTCTTAGGTACCTGAGGTTGCTGAGTCTGCGCCTGGCTGGTGGAAGCCGTAATGGCCCCGGCGACGAGTACGCCAGCAGCCAATTGCGTCGATTTTTCAAGGAAGTTTCGGCGAGTTGCCATGCCCCATCCCCCGGAATTGGCAGAACTCTACACCAGCCGGGGGCTGATTACAAACGATTATTGTAATTCGTCGCGCACGATTACCGAAGTTGTGTGCTAGATCTGCGTTGATGCTGTTTCAGGCGACGGACTAGGCTGACGGTCAAGCGAAGATTGTTCTGGGACTGCGTTGTGCCAGCAGTGTCGTAGAATGTGGTCCGCAGATAGTCTCCATTGATGCGCAGAGCTAACTGTTCCGAAACCGAGTGCTCGAATCCTGCCCCGACTGCGTAAGAGGGCCGGGCCAACCATCCGTGAAAGTATTTGGTTTCACTGATCGGTACAGCGCCGTCGACTAGACTCGCACCGCCCAGCGCACGAACGAATATCCGGGTATTTCTGTGCTGAACGAGAGAGAACACCGGACCAGTCTGAAGGCTCAGGAGATATCCTTGATGTGGGGTGCTGAGCACGTCGGAGGTGCGCAGGTAACTGGAGTCGAGCGTCGCGGCCCAGCGCGGGCTTAAAGCGACATTGCCACTAAAATCCAACCCGTTGAGGTTGGTACGCCCGGCGGAGGCGATCGGCATGCTGAGGTAGCTATAGCCGACGCTTACATCGTAAGCCGGGCCAGCGACTGCGGGTGATGGTCCCGATACCAGCCGACTTTGTGCCAGGGCGGACGCTGCCATCACGAACGCGAACAAACAATGCTTGCCTATAATCCTCATCGTGTTTCTCATTACGTCCTTTCCGATCGGCAGCGTGAGTTTAGGAAACGGCTTTGGGGGTTGTCGCAGCCTCGGGGGAAGCAATTTTGAACGTTATCCGACAAGGTTCAGGGATTCACTGAACCCTGGGCGACGAGTTTCTTGTCAGCCTGGCTATAGCTTAGAAAGGGAAAAAACGGAGTAACCTCAAACGGCATTTTTTCCCTCGATGATACAAGCGCAACCGGGTTCGCATTCATCATGGTTAATTGGTTGCTCCACGGGTCCAACTTGATACGGCTTCCAATAGGGAGAGCGGCAACCTGATCGATGCGCTGCTTCTCTAAGGTGGGCGCGGAGTCGAAAAGTGCAGCCATCCGGGTGCTGTTAGCACTCGTCATTCTGCCGCCGAGCCGGGGGCTGATCAAATTTGTGAGCACGGGCGAATGAGCCTGCAAGGTTTTGAGGAACAGGCCGGCATTGCCGAGTTTGTCTTTGTATGGCGAGTTGCCCAGCAACTCCATCGCCTTGGTGTCCGCCGCTTCCTCGTCGGCAGCGCTCCGCTCGAAATGGAGATGCTGGAAGGCATCGGCATCAGCAAAAAAGAAGCGGTCGTTGAAGGCCAGCCGGGTATCGACATGATGACCTAAGGCAATATGAGCAAGCTCGTGAGCCAGGACCATGGCCAAAGAGGCTTCATCCGGCAATACATCCAGCAGACCGCGGCTGACAACAATGGTGTGCCCGACGGTAAAAGACTCCAGAGGCAGCGTCAGCAGCACGTGGCAGCGCACATCGGGTTCGATTTGCAGCTTGTTGGTGATAATGAGGTTGTTGACCACGGTCTGTAGGATCTTGTCTACATCGCCGGGAGGGGCGAGAACACCGATCTTCTGAAGATGATCTACTGCGTTGTCTTCCGCCATCCGTTCCCACATACGCTGGGCTTCGACCGGGGCATTATCTTTGGCGACGGGATGATCATCGACCGCACTGTCAATCTTGATTTGCGTGAACTCTTCCTCGTGATTCAGTTGTTCCGGGTCGTAGGCCCATAGACGGGTCTGCGCCTTAAGGTACAAATCGTGGTACATGGCGCTCTTGCGTTGTGTGCCCGATTCCTCGACATAGATGTAGGAAGGCAGCCACACGTCGGATTGCAGATTAAAACGCCAGCTATCGAAGTGCAGGTAGTAGGTGTAGTCGGAATGGCCGGAATAGGTTCCGTTGAAGCGGACAATATTGAAGTCGCGGTCTTCGACCCAGATGCGTCCGGTAAACAACCCCTTGGGCGCTTTTTCCCGGGGCTGTACGTCGATTACGATGCAACGGGCTTCGCCAAGAAACTCGCGACGCACGAAAGTGAAATGGTAGTTAGTCTTTTGGAAGTCTGCATCGAGCAACACCATCTGCGCGAACCCTTGCGGCAAGAACCGGTACGACAGGGCGGCGGAGAAGGGATTCAAGGCGTGGTGCAAGAATCCTTTGTGGCGCTTCTGGAACACGGAATCGCGGGGACCATCATTCAGGTCAATGCGTCCCAGGAAGTACTGATCATTCACCGGCTCGACGTTGTGATCGCTGTCTTCGTGGAGATTCTGGATGTAGGTTTCGGCCAGAGGGTGCAGGCGTTTCACGGTGGTAACAAATGTGCGTTCGCGTTCCACCACGCGGTCGACGGTTTGGTCGAAGGAGAGTGTGGCTGGCACCTTGTTTTCGGCCGCAACACCTGCGATCGAGGATACAAGCAGCAAGAAAAGAACTGTTCTGAAACCGCGCATGGCTCTCCTTAAGAAATAAGCTCGAAAATGATGTGGACCAGGGCCGTTGAATCAACCGGCTGGCCTTCACGCAAGGCCGGCGTGAACTTGATCTGTTCGGCGGCCTTAACGGCCTGTTCATCGAGTCCATATCCCAGGCCTTGTAACACTCGCACTACGTGAACGCGCCCGTCGGATTTGAACAAGACTTCCAGGCGAACTTCTCCGTTGATCTTCTGTTTCCGTCCCTCATCGGTGTAATTGGGTTTAGGCTTGAAAGTGATTTCGACCGGAGCATTGGCTCCATTGCTGGGCTGGCGCGACGCTTTGAGACGGCTGCCAGCGCCGTTAAGCGGGTCGATCGCTCCGTTGCCGAATCCTGAACTCATCACCACGCTGGGATTTGTCGTGCCGGTTCCGTGGCCGCTGCCAGATCCATTGCCGTTGACGTCGCCGAAGGCCCCCGGCTGCATGGCAGCGGCTAGCTTAGCGACCGGTGCGGTGACCGGACTGTCGTGGGAAAAGGTGCCGACTGCAACGATCTGAGAGGTTGGCGCGGCTGGCATTACGGGCATCTTGTTGTCCAGCTTCGGAGCTGGCGCCATCGGTTCAGGCTCCGATGGCTTGTGTTCGCGCACCGTTTTTACCTGCGGGGTGACGACGAGAGTCGCCAGGGTATTGCTCTCTATGACCGGTTTGCTTTCGAGCACCGGCTTGTTTTCCAGTCGCGGCTTAGAGCGCACCACCACGGGCGGGATAGCCGGCTGAGTCTCCTGGATCACGAGGGGTTGATAGGAGACGAGTTTCGTCACCCGATAGCTCTCAGGTGCGACCATCTCTTGATGAACTCGTACGGTCACAAAGAGGAGGGATACGAGCAAGAGTGCCTGCACGCTCCAGCCAGTCAGGAAGGATTTCCAGCGTGGCCGCGGCGATGGCAATAATGTAAACAGTAGTGCCTCCGATTGAGCTTTCCCCATTCGGGTGTTTGTGGCGCAATCACGATGCCACTGGCAATCGTGGATACTTCGCAAGCAACAGTTCTATTTGCCGTGGCACTCGCGAGTCGGAATGCGAACCAACGAAAGCATTTAGCTCACGCGCGAGCGTTCAGAGAAGGTGGGCTCTAAGAAGACTCACTGGCACGATGGTAACCGCATAGAGTCTTTCAGGTAATGCAGGGTAATCGGAAATTAGGGCCATGGTGAAAGACTTGTTCACAGGGAAAAACTTTTCATACAGGATGGTTCGGGCAAAATGGGTCTTTTTAAATGAGGCGATTTCACCGATTAAGCGTGAAGGCGTTTCTCCGCAAACCGATCTCTAAGCGAATCGGTATGCGGAGCTTCTGACGACAATTTGGATTCCTCGACGCGGTAGCGTTAGTCCGCGGCTTTTCGCCCGGTCTCATCCCAGATGCGCACACCATGGGTTTCTTTCAGCAGTAGACTGCCTACGACGAAGGTTATGCCGGCGACAATCATCGGATAATAAAGTCCGGCATAGATATTGCCAGTGGCTGCTACGGACGAGAGGCCGATCAAGGGCAGCAACCCGCCAAAAACGCCGTTGCCTATGTGATACGGCAGCGAGAGCGAAGTGTAGCGAATCTTCGCTGGGAAAGCCTCGATCAGGTAGGCAGCGATGGGCCCGTAAACCAAGCACACGTAGAGAACCTGAATAAAGATAAGCAGGACCAACATGGTGGTATCCGGATTGGGTGCTTCTTTGGCTGGGACCAATGCGCCGGTGGTGTCCGTGGTCATCGCAGTGAGGCTGATGGCTCCCGTCGCTTTGTTGCGGGCGGATTTTACCGTGACCACGTTGTTGCCGGCAGCTCGCTCCATAACCTTGTAGATCGGGATGTAGGTAAGGACGCCGAGCAGACAGCCTGCCATCATGAGCTTCTTGCGTCCGATTCGGTCGGAAAGAGCGCCGACCACTGTGAAGAACGGCATGCCGAGCAGCAGGGCCACAGCGACCACGATGTTAGCAGTCTTGACGTTCACTTTCAGGATGGTCTGCATATAGAACAGGGCGTAGAACTGCCCGGTGTACCAGACGACGCCCTGCCCGGCGGTGGCTCCGAAAAGAGAGATCAGAACCAGTTTCAGATTCGTCCATTTAGTGAAGGCGTCCTTGAGCGGCTGGGTAGAGGTCATGCCCGCACTCTTGAGTTGGGCAAAGATGGGCGACTCCTTCATCTTCAAACGGATGTAGAGCGAGATCATCACCAGGATGATGGAGATGAGGAAAGGAATTCGCCAGCCGTAAGCGGCGAAGTCCTCCTTCGACATCGAGTTTTGGGTAATGAGAATGACGATCAACGAGACGAAAAGACCGAGCGTAGCCGTGATCTGGATGAAGCTGGTGTAGAAGCCACGCTTGTTATCGGGGACGTGCTCGCCAACGTAGACAGCAGCGCCGCCATATTCTCCGCCCAGTGCGAGTCCCTGAAGGACACGAATCAAAAGCAACACAATAGGTGCGAACCAGCCTGCGGTTGCGAAGGAAGGCAGCAAGCCGATGGCAAAGGTGGAGAAACCCATTATCGATAGAGTCACCAGAAAGGCGTATTTACGCCCGACCAAGTCACCGATGCGGCCAAAGAAAAGAGCGCCAAACGGGCGTACCAGGAAGCCGACGGCGAAGGTCGCGAGATAAGCGATATAGGCGAAGGTGTCGTTGCCCGGAGGATAAAATTTGGGTCCGAGGATAGCCGCCAGGCTGCCGAAAATGTAGAAGTCGTACCACTCGATCATGGTGCCGACCGAAGAGGCCATGATCACGCGCCAGATGCTGTACTCCGGGTTACCCGCGCCAGTCACTGACACAGCTTTCGCCATAGGTTTCTCCATTGACGGCAGTTACAGTTCCCAGCTTTTCAAATTTGCAGCAGCCTATCAGATCGTGTGCGCGACAGCTTTGTTAAAATTTGATGAATTTAGGCGGGCGCGGACTTGTTCCGCAGCAAGTCGTCCAGGTCGCCGATTTTTTCGTGCAGGGCGTTGAGCTTGCGGGCGAGTCCCTGAATGTCGGCAGCAGCGCGACGGTTGACGTCGAAGTCGAGCTCGCTGCGCAGGCGGTCTTTCGTGTCCTGACGGTTTTGGCTCATCATGATGACCGGAGCCTGAATGGCGGCGAGCATGGAGAGAAAGAGGTTGAGCAGGATGAAGGGATAGGGATCCCAGGAAGCCTGGCCCATCACCGAGCTAATGATGCTGTAGACGATCAGGGCTGCCAGAAAAATGATGATGAAAGTCCATGACCCTCCAAAACCGGCGACCCTGTCGGCGATGCGTTCTCCATAAGTGGCGTCCTGCTCGATGATCTGGTTGGGGTTGCGGGCGGCACGCACACGCACCAGGCGCTGGGCGGCGTGGAACTGCCGCCCCAGCACGGAAAGCATGTCCATGCCAGCATGCGGCTTGCGTTGCAGCAGGATCATGATGTCGTTGCGATCGACCTCCACGCAGGTGGACTCTTCGATGGCCACGGCATTGGTCTGGTGGGGAGACTGTTCCAGCATGGAAGCGAAACCGAAGAATTCGCCGGTGCCGGGCTCATCGACGATGACCTCCTGTTGGTCTTCGTCAACGGTGGTCAACCGGACTTTGCCGGAGACCATTACGTAGGCGCGGCCACCGGGATCGCCGATCTTATAAATGCGCTGGCGGGGGCAGAAGTTCTTGAGTTCCACCTGGCTGGACAAGACAGCGATTTCGTCTTCGTCGAGCAGTGCAAACAACGGAACATGCTTTAGGATTTCCGGATCGGAAGCCATCGGTCACCTCTTGGAGTCAAGTGCAAAAGTGCAAATCGAAAATCTTTTAAACGCAAAGGACGCAAAGGATTGCGCAAAGGTCGCGAAGAAATCTAAGCACAATCAGCGAGAGTCGGTTGCATGATAAGCGAGTTCCGGAATGTATTCCTCCGGAGTTCCCTTCTCCAGCAGGTAGACTCCCGGGCCTTGCTGGCCGCGGACGGTGCGGCAGAACTCGGCGACGAAAAACCCAGATTGCAGAGCTTCGGTGAAAGCCCAGCGAGTTTCGAGGCGCCATTCGCGGGCCAGAGCGGGATCTTTGTGCTCGACGGATCCGATGTCGCTGGGAATCTCAATAGCAATTCTTTGGCGCAGCAAGGCGGCAGACAAATCGGTTCTCGTGGGCTTACCGTGGGCGTTGAAGTGGATGAGCGGTTGCAGGGTGCGGAGCGCGTCCAGCATTTCAGCACGATGATCTTTCCCTTGCAGGCGAGTCAGCACACGGCGGCTGGTAAGAGGCCATTTCACCCACAAACGGTCGGTACTGTTGCGGTGCAGAGTGCTGGAAGTTTCAGGACCGTAGAAATCGATCTTATAGCTCTGAGAGATCACTCCCAGCTTGGCGAAATTAAGGTGCGCATTCTTGCTCTGGAGCGGATCGAAGGTCCAGGTCACTTCGGTGATACGAGAGCCGTTAATACGCATAGCGAGAACGCGCTCCCGCTGCGCGAGTTTGAGCTTGAAGCCGAGATCGGAATTACGGTAGGGGGCGCGGACGGCCAACATGTGGGAGTGAAGGTTGGGCCGACCATCTTCGACGCCGAGAAAACCAAAGGCGAAGCCGACCAGCGTGCCACCCTCAAAGGCACCGAGCCAGAGGTTTCCGGCCTCCTGGGTGGCAACGGCGAGAGTGAGGGGAGTGGTATCCAGATCAGAGAGCTCCCACACTTCCCTTTCCACTGATTCGACTTGTTTGAGGTCGTCGAAGCCTGTGAGATCACGAATGACGATGGAAGCTTTGGATTGTGGCTGGGCCATAGAACAAACCGCGAGCCACTATAACTGAGAGGCAGCCCAAGGTAAAAGTTTGTAAAGGTTTCGGGCAAAGGGTCACTAAGGAATAATATTGATTCTGTGGGAGTTCTGGGTTTCGCGCGGGGACATCTATCAGCTTAAAATCAAGGAGTCGCAGGCGGTCTTTTAACGTCTAAAGCATAGCGATGACAGATCCTAGGCAAATTGTTGGTTCATCATATCTTCTTTTTACACGAGGCAACATGGGGCGAGAGGCAGTTGAGCAAAAACCGGGCGGGAGGAGACTTGGCAGGCATCGCGGGTTTCTGCATTTGCCGCAAGCTGGGGCAGTGATTCTTCTTCTTTGCCTGGGGTGGTTGGGATGCGGCGGCGATCCGAAGCCGAGTTCGGCGCGCGCGAACACGACCCAGGCAGTGCCAGTGTCAGTGTCTACGGTTGAACGGCACGACATGCCGTACTACCTCACGGGGCTAGGATCAGTTTCCGCGTTTTACACGGTGAACATTAAGAGCCGGGTGGATGGCGAACTAGTAACGGTAAATTTCAAGGAAGGACAATTCGTAAATAAAGGTGACCTGCTGGCGGTAATTGATCCCCGGCCTTACCAAGTGGTGCTGGACCAGGGGCAGGCCGCGCTATTCCGCGATCAAGCGCTGCTTCGTGACGCGAAGCTCAATTTGGACCGCTTCAAGAATCTCTTGCATGTGTCGGGCGCGATGTCGCAGCAGCAAGTGGATACTCAGGCCTCCCTGGTGGACCAACTGGACGGCACGGTTCGCAACGATCAGGCGACGATAGAAAACGCCAAGCTGAATCTGGTGTATTGCCACATCACTTCGCCGATTAGCGGGCGAGTGGGGTTGAGGCTGGTGGATCCGGGAAACATGGTTCACGCAACCGACACCAATGCCCTGCTAGTGATTACTCAACTTCAGCCTATAGCAGTGCTCTTCACTCTGCCAGAGGACAGTCTGCCCACGGTCTCCCAACACATGGCGAAAGGCACTCTGGAAGTGGACGCGTACAGCCGGGACGATCAGACAAAGCTGGACACGGGAAAGCTGGAGACGATCGATAACCAGATTGACCAGACGACCGGGACGGGAAAACTCAAAGCGGTGTTTGACAACAAGGGGAACGCACTTTGGCCGAACCAATTTGTGAATATCCGTTTGCTGCTTGAAGTCAGGAAAGACAGTACGGTGATTCCATCGGCTGCAATCCAGCGGGGGCCGCAGGGGACGTATGTGTTCATAGCCAAGCCAGATAACACGGCGGACATTCGTCCGGTCACGGTGGCCTTCACCCAAGACAACCTGGCGAATATTGCGAGCGGACTGTCACCCTCGGAAGTGGTAGTAACCGATGGCCAGGACAAGCTGCAGGCTGGCAGCAAGATTGAAGTACGGCAAACGAAACCGCCTGGCAACCCACAACCGCAACCAACTCCCAGCAATACTCCCTCCGGGAAGCAAGGTTCGGGAACTCCGACGTCATGAACCCGTCACGGATTTTTATTCTCCGGCCGGTGGCTACAGCATTGCTGATGGTGGCCATCTTGCTGGTGGGATGGGTGGCGTACCAGCAGCTTCCGGTTTCTGCCCTGCCTGAAGTCGACTACCCGACCATCCAGGTGATGACGTTTTATCCGGGAGCGAACCCGGATGTGATGGCATCATCAGTGACCGCGCCGCTGGAGCGGCAGTTCGGCCAGGTTCCGGGCCTGAGCCAGATGACTTCTACCAGTTCGTTTGGCAGCTCGGTCATCACGCTGCAGTTCGGGCTTGATCAAAGTATCGATGTGGAAGAGCAACAGGTGCAGGCTGCGATCAATGCGGCCACGACTTACCTGCCGACGGACCTGCCTAACCCTCCGATCTACAGCAAGGTGAATCCAGCGGATTCGCCGATCATGACGCTGGCGCTGACTGCGAAGAGCTTGCCGCTTTCGAAGGTCGAGGACTTGGCGGACACGGCGATGGCGCAGAAGATTTCGCAGGTCACAGGAGTGGGATTGGTCTCGCTTAGCGGCGGACAGAAACCCGCAGTGAGAATTCAGGCGAATCCTACCGCGTTGGCTTCTTACGGTTTGAGTCTGGAGGATGTGCGGACAGCTTTGGCGAACGCGAATGTGGATCAGGCCAAGGGCACGCTGAATGGGCCGCGGCAATCGTTCACCATTGGAGCGAATGATCAATTGTTATCGGGCGATCAATACCGTCCGATCGTAGTGGCTTACAGGAACGGGTCACCGGTGCGTTTGTCGGACATTGCGACGATCACGGACGGGATTGAGAACGTGATGCAGGCGGCGTGGATGAACCTGGATCCGGCGGTGATCATGAATATTCAGCGCCAGCCGGGCGCGAACATCATCCTCGTCGTGAACAAGATCAAGAAGCTGTTGCCGCAATTGCAGGCGGGCCTGCCCGCGGCGGTGAATGTGACGATTCTCACCGACCGGACAGAGACGATCCGGGCATCGGTGAAAGATGTGCAGTTCGAGTTGATGCTGACCGTCGCATTGGTGGTGATGGTCATCTTTCTCTTTCTGCGAAATCTGTGGGCAACGTCGATACCAGCGGTGACGGTGCCGCTTTCGATCGTGGGCACGTTTGGGGTGATGTACGTGCTGGGTTACAGCCTGAACAATCTGACGCTGATGGCGTTGACCATCTCCACCGGATTTGTGGTGGACGATGCCATCGTGATGATTGAGAACATCGACCGGTATCTGGATGAGGGTGATTCGCCGCTGGATGCGGCATTGAAGGGCGCGGGGCAGATTGGGTTCACGATCGTTTCGCTGACAGTTTCACTGATTGCGGTGCTTATTCCGCTGCTGTTCATGGGAGACATCGTTGGCCGGCTGTTCCGCGAATTTGCGGTCACGCTGGCAGTGACGATTCTGGTTTCGGCAGTGGTCTCGCTCAGCTTGACGCCGATGATGTGCGCCAAGCTGCTTAAGCCGAAAGACAAGGAGAAGGAGACCCGGTTCTATAAATCGACTGAGAAGTTCTACGAGAATGTCATCGCGTTCTACGGCCGGACGCTGAAGTTCGTATTAAAACATCAGCCTACGACGTTGCTGGTCACGGTCGGGACTTTGGCGCTGACGTTGTTTCTTTATGTGATCGTGCCCAAAGGATTCTTTCCGGTGCAGGATACGGGCGTCATTTTGGGAATTTCGGATGCGCCGCAAAGCGTCTCGTTCCAGTCGTTGGCCGATCATCAGCAAGCTCTGGCACGGGTAATCTTGCAAGATCCGGATGTTCAAAGCCTGTCGTCGTTTATCGGAGTGGATGGCACGAACCTTACGCCTAATAGCGGGCGCATCCAAATCAATCTGAAACCCCGCGAGGATCGCAAGGCCAGGGCGACGGACATTATCCGGCGATTGCAGCCGAAGCTGGCCCAAATCGAGGGCATTGAGTTGTTCATGCAACCGGTGCAGGATCTCACAGTGGAAGACCGTGTGAGCCGGACTCAGTTTCAGTACACAATTGAGGACGCCGATGCGAAGGAGTTGAACACGCTGTCAGCCAAATTGGTCGACAAACTGCGCACTTTGCCGGAGTTGCAGGATGTGGCCAGTGATCAGCAAAACGGCGGTCTGCAAGCCGATTTGACGATTGACCGCGATACCGCCTCGCGGTTGGGCATTCTGCCGGCGCAGATTGATAACACTCTTTACGACGCGTTTGGGCAACGTCAGGTTTCAACCATCTTCACGCAGTTGAATCAGTACCACGTGATTCTGGAAGTGTCGCCGCAATTTCAGCAGAATCCGGGATCATTCAAAGATCTGTATGTGAAATCGGCGACAGGGCCACAAGTGCCACTTTCCACATTCACCCAGCTCACCACCTCGAACGCATCGTTGGCGGTGAATCATCAAGGACAGTTTCCGGTGGTGACGCTTTCGTTCAACTTGGCGCCGGGAAAATCGCTGGGTGACGCCACCAAAGCGATTGACAAGGCGGAACAGGAAATTGGGATGCCGGCCAGCGTGCATACCGCGTTCCAAGGCACGGCAGCGGCGTTTCAAAACTCGCTTGCGACGGAACCATGGCTGATTGTGGCCGCGATTGTGACGGTATACATCGTGCTCGGCGTTTTGTATGAGAGCTATATTCACCCCATCACCATTCTCTCGACGTTGCCGTCGGCGGGCGTGGGAGCGATTCTGGCGCTACTGGTAACGGGTTACGATTTGGGTGTGGTGGCGATTATAGGAATCATTTTGCTGATCGGAATCGTGAAGAAGAACGCGATCATGATGATTGACTTCGCGCTGGAGGCGGAACGCGTGGAACACAAGCCGCCGGAGGAAGCCATATTCCAGGCCTGCCTGCTGCGTTTCCGGCCGATCATGATGACGACCATGGCAGCTCTGCTGGGGGGATTGCCGCTGGCGTTGGGCAGAGGCACGGGATCGGAACTGCGGCATCCGTTGGGAATCACGATTGTGGGCGGTCTGCTGGTCAGTCAGGCGCTCACCTTGTATACGACTCCAGTGGTTTATTTGTGGTTTGACCGGCTGGCGCGGAAGTTCGAACGCCTGGGAATTGGCAACGCTATTGAGGAACCGGCGACGGGAGACTAGGCCATGAATGTATCAGCTCCCTTTATTAAGCGTCCCATCGGAACGTCGCTACTGACGCTGGCACTATTAATGTCAGGAGCGCTGGCGTTCAGCTTTCTTCCGGTGGCACCGCTTCCTCAAGTTGAGTTTCCGGTGATCCAAGTCTCGGCCAGCTTACCCGGCGCCAGCCCGGAAACCATGGCGTCGGCGGTAGCGACTCCGCTGGAGCGGCAGTTCGGACGCATTGCCGGCGTCAACCAGATGACCTCGGTCAGCCAGTTGGGCGCGACCGGCATCGTGTTGCAATTCGATCTCACTCGCAACATTGACGCTGCGGCACGCGATGTGCAAGCCGCCATCAACGCGGCACGCAGTCAGTTGCCTTCTTATCTTCCCGGCAATCCCTGGTATCGCAAAGTGAATCCGGCGGATGCACCGATTCTGATTGTGTCCATGACTTCCGACAGCGTGCGGCTGCCGGACATTTACGATCAGGCGAATTCCATCCTCTCCCAGAAGCTGGCACAGGTGGGTGGCGTAGGCCAGGTGTATGTGGCAGGCGGGGCCAATCCGGCGGTGCGCGCGGAACTGGATCCGAATCTGCTCAACAAGTTTGGCATTGGTCTGGATGCGGTGCGAACCGCTCTGGGGCATGCGAATGCAAACCGGCCTAAGGGCGAGGTCGGTAATGCGGCAAATTCGTGGCCAATCACCGACAATGACCAGATGCTGCACGCCGACCAGTACCGGCCGCTGGTAGTGGCCTATAACGCGCAGAACGGAGCGGCAGTACGGCTGGGAGATGTGGGCACGGTATGGGACTCGGTGGAAGATGCGCACATTTATGGCCTCTCCGATGGTAAGCCGGCGGTTCTGCTGATTATCTTTCGCCAGCCCGGCGCCAACATTATTGAGACGGTGGACAATGTTCTGGGATTGTTGCCGCAGTTGGAGGCGACCATTTCGCCTGCCATCAAGCTGACGGTCGTCTCCGACCGCACGACCACAGTGCGCGCGTCGTTACGAGATATCGAGATCACACTGGTGATCTCAGTGGTGTTGGTGATCGGTGTGGTGTTTGTTTTTCTACGCACGGTGCGGGCGACGATCATTCCCAGCATCGCGGTGCCGCTTTCGCTGATAGGCACGTTTGGGGTGATGTATCTCCTGCACTATAGCCTGAACAATTTGTCGTTGATGGCTCTGGCAATCTCCACCGGCTTCGTGGTGGACGATGCCATTGTGGTGCTGGAGAACATTACCCGCTATCTGGAACAGGGGATGAAACCGGTGCAGGCGGCGTACCGGGGAGCGCGTGAAATTGGATTCACTGTGCTCTCGATGAGCACCTCGCTGGTGGCCGTGTTCATTCCTATTTTGATGATGGGAGGAATTGTCGGACGGCTGTTCCGGGAATTTGCAGTGACCTTGAGCGCGGCCATTGCGGTGTCGCTGATCGTGTCACTGACCACGACACCGTCGATGTGCGCGCAGTTGCTCAAGCCCCTGCGTGAGGAGAAACACGGGCACGCGTACGAAGCCAGTCAGAAGGTATTTGATGGAATTCTTAAAGTGTACGGGATCGGCTTGGGTTGGGTTCTGCGCCACCAATTCACGGTGTTGCTAATCACCATCGCGACCGCTTGCTTAAGCATTTACCTATATCAAGATGTACCCAAGGGCTTTTTTCCGCAGCAGGATACAGGGCGCATTCAGGGGTCGATTCAGGCGGCGCAGGACATTTCCTTCGACGCCATGAGCCGGAAGATGCGGCGCTACGTGCAGATCGCAATGGCAGATCCGAACGTGGAGCACATGATCGGGTTCTGTGGGGGGACCACGGCGATGAACCAAGGCAGGATGTTCATCACGCTGAAGGACAAGCGCAAGCTGAACGCCGACCAGGTGATCAACGAACTGAGCAAGAAATTTGCCGAAGTGCCCGGAGCGACGCTGTACATGCAGGCGGCGCAGGATTTAAACATTGGTGGACGCCTGAGCCAGGCGCAATATCAGTACACCCTGCAAGGCGAGGACTTGAATGACCTTAATAACTGGGCGCCGCAGTTGCTCCAGAAAATGCGCGCCATACCGATCCTAATGCAGGTCAACACCGACCAGCAGGACAAGGGGTTAGCGGCGAACCTGATCATCGACCGCGACACGGCGTCGCGGCTGGGAGTGTCAGCGGCTGATGTCGATACGATTCTCTATGACGCGTTCGGACAGCGACAGGTCTCGACCATTTACGAGCCGCTGAACCAGTATCACGTGGTGATGGAAGTTGCACCGCAGTTTCAGGAGAGCCCGGATACTCTCCAAAACACCTATGTGAACTCGTCGACGGGCGCCACGGTTCCACTTTCGGCTTTTACTCACTACGGCCCGGCGAACACTTCCCTGGGGGTTAACCATCAAGGACAATGGCCTGCGGTGACGATTTCGTTTAATCTTGCCCCTGGTGTCTCGTTGGGACAGGCAACCACAGCGATCGAGAAAGCGCAGCGGGCGATTGATTTTCCCGCGACTATCCAAGGCAGTTTTCAGGGAACGGCGGCGGCATTCAAGGATTCGCTCTCGAGTGAGCCGGTGCTGATCTTGACTGCGCTGCTCACGGTTTACATTGTTTTGGGAATTTTGTATGAGAGCTATATTCATCCCATCACGATTCTCTCGACGCTGCCTTCGGCCGGCGTAGGGGCACTGCTGGCATTGAAGCTGACGCACAACCAACTGGATGTCATCGGACTGATAGGAATCATTCTGCTAATTGGCATTGTGAAGAAGAATGCCATCATGATGATCGACTTCGCGCTGCTGGCGGAGCGGAATGAAGGTAAATCGCCGCTGGATGCGATTCATGAAGCCTGCCTGCTGCGTTTTCGTCCGATCATGATGACCACGATGGCGGCGTTGCTGGGTGGACTGCCGCTGGCGCTCGGGACCGGCATTGGTTCGGAGTTGCGGCGGCCGCTAGGCATCACGATTGTGGGCGGATTGATTGTGAGCCAAGCGCTGACTTTGTTCACGACTCCAGTGGTGTATCTCTACATGGACAAGTTGCGGCTGCGGTCGAGTCGCAAGGCTGCTCTGCCAGGGGCAGCATCGCCGGCTGCGAGCCACGCGGACTAAGGTTTTCCACCCGACAGACCATATCTATATAAGAAACAATGGTTTGCAGCAGATCCCCGTCCTACCGCGTTGCTGGCACACTCATTTATGGCTAAAGAATGCAATAAAATCGCTTGCATTTGTTTTAGTGTTATAGTTAACTACAACACTAGGAGATGACCGACATGAAACTACGCATTGCACTTTCCGTTCTATTGGTTCTGATCGCCGCCACCGCTTTCGCAGCAGACGTCGCTGCCACAACCACCCCGTCGGACGCACAAAAGTCCTTCACAACCTTGAAAAGCCTAGCTGGAGAGTGGGAAGGCCAGGTCACCGTTCCGGATGCACCGGAGATGTCAGGCACCAAAATGCACGTCTCGCTGCGCGTCACCTCGAGGGGAAACACGCTCGTCCACGAGATGCAAGAAGCAGGAACGCCGTTGGATGCGACCAAATATGACCATCCAGTCACGATGCTTTATGTAGACGGAGACCAACTCACCCTCATCCACTATTGCGACGCCGGGAACCGGCCACGCATGTCCGGCAAGATGTCGCCGGATGGAAAGACGGTCGAGTTCGAGTTGAAGGACATCAGCGGGAGCACAGAGATGCACATGCACCACTCGGTGTTCACCCTCATCGACGCCAATCACCACACCGAGGATTGGACGTTCATGATGAAGGACAAGCCGATGCACGCGCACATGGACCTGACGCGGAAGAATTGACCGCGGGACCGTAACTATTCCGAAGGAGGCTGACATGCACGACACAAAGGAGCGGTTGTCTCTATTCTGGCTCTTCGCGTTACTCAACTACCTGTATGCGGACGTGCTTGCCCTGTTCGATATTGTTGGCTCGCAAGATCCAGCCCCACATCTCCCCCAATGGGCTCTGCTGGGGGCAGCGGTCTTGATGGAAATACCCATCGCCATGATTCTGGCGTCTCGACTGCTTCCGTTTAGGGCGAACCGGCTGGCGAATATCATCGCGGGTGCCATTGAGACGTTAGCCGTCATTTCGATGCAATTCGTTTACCCTTTGGCCAGCGGTGCCTGGCACGAGCATATGTTTGCATCGTACATTTTCTTCGGGACGATCGAAACGGTATGCACCTCGGTCATCATCTGGCAGGCGTGGACTTGGTCAGGGGTCAAAGCCGCAGTTAGTCCGGAGCGGATCGTCGGAAACCCGGGACGCGCAATACCAGACCAGGGCACTCCAATCTAACAAGGAGAATATCCAATGAAACACAACATCCTGTTAATCATCGCGTCTGTGCTCTCGATCCTCTTCATGACGTTTCACCTGACGGACGACATCGTCCGCGGGATGGAGCCAGGAACGCTTTTAGACCTCATTGCGGTGCCAATCCTGGTCGTCTGGCTGTACGGAACGCTGGTGCTAGCCGAAAGGCGATCGGGGTACGTCATCATCCTCCTCGGGTCGCTCCTTGGGTTGGTCGTCCCTGTCATCCACATGAAGGGGGCGGGAGTCGGCGGAGCGATCGCCAAGTCCAGCGGAGCCTTCTTCTTTATCTGGACACTCCTCGCGCTCGGCGTGACCGCGCTCTTCTCCGTCATCCTCTCGGCGCGCGCGTTATGGGAGCATCTGCCACGGCGGACCGACGTGCAGCACAAACAAGGTGCCCGTGCATGAAGCGCTGCTCGCGGAGATTTACCAAGTCCTTGCTACGGGTAAAGTGACGGAACGCATCTTGGTTAGGCGATTTGGACACTACTATGGACCGTGAGTGGAATGACAGTCAGCCGATTTACCGCCAACTCCGCGACCGCGTCGTCGCCATGATTCTCGACGGCGTGCTCAAGGAAGGCGATCCGCTGCCCTCGGTGCGCGTGGTCGCGGCCGAATATCGGGTCAATCCGCTCACGGTTCTCAAGGGCTATCAACAACTGGTCGACGAGCAACTGGTCGAGAGCAAGCGAGGTCGCGGCATGTTCATCAATACAGGGGCGCGCAATCTGCTGTTGCAAGGCGAACGCCAGAAGTTTCTGGCAGAACAATGGCCCGTGATTCACGCAACTATTCAACGGCTCGGCCTGAAAGCGGAAGAACTGCTGAATGGTTCTGCGGCCCGCTCGTCGGTGAAGTCTGAAGAGGAGAAACCAAAGCCATGAGCGTCATCGAAGCACGCGGACTCCGCAAGGCCTTCGGCAGAACCATCGCGCTGGACGGCATCAACTTCCAGGTCGAAGAGGGCCGCATCCTCGGACTTATCGGTCCCAACGGCGCCGGCAAGAGCACCGCGCTCAATACGATTCTCGGACTCACCCAGTATCAGGGAGAACTGCGGGTGCTCGGACGCGACCCCTGGAGTGAGCGCGAACAGCTCATGCGCGATGTCTGCTTCATTTCCGATGTCGCCGTGTTGCCCCGCTGGATGCGGGTTTCGCAGGCGCTCGACTACGTCGCCGGCGTGCATCCGCGATTCGATCGCACCAAGGCGGAAGGTTTTCTTGTGAAGACCGACATCAAGCGCGCCAGCAAGATCAGGGAATTGTCGAAGGGCATGGTGACCCAGCTGCACCTCGCGCTGGTCATGGCCATTGACGCGAGATTGCTGGTGCTGGACGAGCCCACGCTTGGCCTCGACATCCTGTATCGCAAACAGTTCTACGATTCACTGCTGAACGACTACTTCGATCGCAGCCGCACCATTGTGGTGACCACACATCAGGTGGAAGACGTTCAGCACGTCCTTACCGATCTCATGTTCATCAACCGCGGCCGCATCGTACTCAATTGCAGCATGGAAGACTTCGAGTCGCGCTATCTGGAAGTGACCGTGCGGCCCGACAATGTCGCCGCGGCGCGGGCGCTCAAGCCGATTCACGAGCGCCAGGTGTTGGGTCGCTGCATTCTGCTGTTCGATCTAAACCTCGATCATGCCGATCCCAAGCAATTCGCTGCTCTCGGCGAGGTGCACACGCCCAGCATCGCCGACTTGTTCGTTGCGGTGATGGGCGACCAGTCTGGCGTTGCACAAGGAGCTGCTCAATGAATACTCAATCGAATGCGATGCCCGGGTCCTTCGACTCGCCGAGTGCTTCGCCTGCGGTCGTTGCGGCGACCCATCCCTTTTATTGGTCGGTGCGGCGCGAATTGTGGGAGTACCGCTCCATCTATATTGCACCGCTGGCCGCCGCCGCCATCGCCCTGTTTGGTTTCCTTATCGCCACCATTGGCCGCGCCCTGGCGACGCGTGATCCGGCTCGGCGCCTGGCAGTACTCGAAGAACCTTACCACTTCGTCATGGGTTTGATCCTGGGGACTGCTTTCATCGTGGGGATTTTCTACTGTCTTGACGCACTATACGGTGAGCGGCGTGATCGCAGCATCCTGTTCTGGAAGTCGTTGCCGGTTTCCGATCTCACCACCGTGCTCTCGAAAGCGACGGTTGGAGTCGTAATTCTGCCATTGCTCAGCTTTGCGATCTCCGTGGTCACGCAGTTGATCATGCTGCTGTTGAGCACGGCCGTGGTGCGCGCCAGCGGCCTGGATGTCGCGACGCTATGGACCAAGATCTCATTGTTCCAGGCGTCGTTGGGGCTGCTCTACCACATTGTGACTGTGCACATACTCTGGTACGCGCCCCTTTATGGCTGGCTGCTGCTGGTCTCAGCTTGGGCGCGCCGCGCGCCGTTCCTGTGGGCCGCGCTACCGCCACTCGCGATCGGCGCCCTCGAGAAGATTTCGTTTAACACCATGCATTTCGCCACCCTGCTGCAGAACCGCGTCACGGGCGGGCCAGAGGCTGCCACCATGACAGATAGCTTCCCCATCGATCCGCACCTCACTCCTCCGGGAACATTTCTGATCAGCCCGGGCCTCTGGCTCGGGCTGCTAGTTGCAGCCACCTTTCTCGCCGCGGCGGTCCGGTTGCGACGGTATCGGGACCCGATCTGATTCGGCTGGGCATTAGATTCATTAGCCCGGGTTGGAAGAAACAAGAAGGAACGGAATTATGCAATCGCCACTATTAACTCTTCACATCACTGCTGGCGCCTTGGGAATGCTGTCTGGATTTGTGGCAGCGTTTCTTCGCAAAGGTTCCCGCCGCCATGGCCTCGCAGGCGACGTCTTTGTCGTCTCTATGCTGGTCCTCTCGGCAACCGGAGTGTACTTGGCGATCATGAAGGCTCAACCCGGCAACATTCTGGGAGGCACTCTGACGTTTTATCTAGTGGCAACCGCATGGATGGCCGCCAGACGGCGTGACGGGGAGACCAGTATGTTTGATTGGGCTGCGCTTCTGGTTGTCCTGGGCGTCGCAGCCTGCGAGGTGACCTTTGGTCTAGAAGCGGCGCTTAGCCAGACAGGGCTGAAGTATGACTATCCCCCTGGGCCTTACTTTTTCATGGGTTCGGTTGCCGTGCTTGCCGTCACGGGAGACGTTCGCATGCTCGTCCGCGGCGGTGTTTCTGGCACACGGCGCATCGCGCGGCATCTTTGGCGCATGTGCTTTGCGCTGTTCATCGCCGCTGCGTCCATATTTCTGGCGCGGCAACACCTATTCCCCGATCTATTGCGCAGGACTGGCGTACTTGTTTTCCTGAGTGTCCTCCCCCTGCTGCTGATGATTTTCTGGCTGATCCGAGTTCGGTCCAAGAATGCGTTCAAAGAGAAATCGATGGGTCGCATGACTCTTCGTCCAGCCACTCGTTAAGGAGAAACGAACATGAGCACCGCCGTAATGACTAACCGCTTAGAGCTCAGCTCCGCAGCTGACACTGCCTTGGCAGCGGCCGCGCGGTTTTGGTTTGCGGTGACCGTTGTCGGCCAATTGGTCTTCGCGTTTACGGTAGCGTCGTTCTATGCTCTCACGGCACTGCGAGGGGACTACCACAAGTGGAATTTTACGAACGGGTATATTCCCGGCTTTTCCATGGGCAATACCGCTGTGGTCATGCATGTTGCTTCCGCCGCGTTCATCATGCTCGCCGGGGCGGCTCAGCTAGTTCCGCAAATCCGCAACCGCTTTCCCGTCTTTCACCGCTGGAATGGGCGTATCTACATGCTGACCGCCGTCACGCTCAGCGTGGCCGGCCTTTACATGACGTGGATACGGGGAAGTGTTGGTGATCTTTCCGTACATCTGGGTTCTACTCTGAACGCCGTCCTGATCTGGCTTTGCGGCGGCATGGCTCTGCGCTATGCACTGGCTCGCGATTTCAGAACTCACCGTCGCTGGGCTCTTCGCTTCTTCCTGGTGGTAAGTGCATCGTGGTTCTTCCGGATCGGTTTTTTCTTGTCGTTTCTCGTCAATAAGGGCCCCTTCGGTTTCGACCCGACGACGTTTCGCGGCCCGTTCCTCACTTTCATGTCTTTCGCCCAATTCCTAATTCCCCTTGCCGTTCTCGAAATCTATCTGCGTGCGCAGGCTCGGCCCGGCGCGCTGCGGCGCATGGCCACGGCAGGCATGCTTTTTGTGCTGACCCTCGTGATGTGCGCCGGACTGTTTGCGGTCGGCATAACGCAATGGGTACCTCAGGTCAAGGCCGCCTACGACCCGCGCACCTCGATTGCCGAAACTCTCTCGGCAACCATTCGGTCCAGGGGCATCGACGATGCCGAGAAGCAATACCATGACCTCAAAGCTGCCGGATCCCCCACGTACAACTTCGACGAAGGCGAACTCAACAATTTAGGATACGAGCTCATTCGAGCGAAGAAGTTCAAGGAAGCCATCCGCATTCTCCAACTCAACGTCGATGCCTATCCGCAATCCAGCAATGTCTACGACAGCCTCGGCGAGGCTTACACGGACGATGGCAACAAACCGCTGGCCATCGCCAACTATCAGAAATCGCTCCAGCTGAATCCAAAGAACGGCGGTGCGGCGGTGATGCTGCGGAAACTGAATGCGCCATGATTGGTGTTCACTAGGTGGCCCACTCAAGCCGGCTTTTGGCTTGTGTGGGGAGTTTGCTGGTGGACAGATCGGAGGAGGACACAATGATTCGAGAACGAGCGCTAAAGGTTGTGTTAGTGGTAGTGGGATTGCTCTTTACGGCAGGGATTTACCCCGTGACGACGATCATCTGGAATCGAGACCACTCCGGATACGGCGATGCCATGATGCTCAGTCTCTACGTCACGCTCGGGGTTCTTCTGTTGATCGCGGCGCGGAATCCATCGGAACATCGCAGCCTGATCGCCTTCGCCGCATGGTCGAGCTTTGCTCACGGCGCGGTTATGGCGATCATGGCATTCCGGGATGCGAGCCAACGCGACCCTCTGTGGGGAGTGGTCGCCCTCGCGGTCATCGGCATAGTCCTGATCGTGCTGGCGCCCGCAAAGGTTAGGGTAGCTGCGTCGTGATCGGGGTAGATTGAGCGATGCTAAAGACGCAAGTTCAGAACCTGCTCACTGAGGTGATATGGCGATTCTCGCCACTTGTAGCCCCAGGGCTTTGTGGCGTGGAAGAGAATAGCCTCAACTCCTAACTTCCTTCCAATTCCGGACATCCTCAATAGGCCTCCACACATCAAATTCGCGTCTGTGCAGCGTGATCTTCGAAGTTAAGAGGAACTGCATGCTGCGGGAGGTTCCCATGACAAGCCACCTGGTCTCCAAGATTCCCATTCCTCTCTGTATGTCACTTTTGTTTTGGACTGCCTTGCCAACTTTTGCCGCAAGCTATCGAAAAGTAAATGTTCCTGGCTCAACATACACGTCGATCCTGGGCATCAACTCCGCCGGTGAGATGGTCGGGCAATACATCCCGAACGGCAGTGGCTCAGGATTTCTCTACAGCAACGGCTCTTTCACGGATATCAACTACCCCGGCACCACGAGCGATGCCGCAACCGGCATCAATGATCGGGGTGATATTGTCGGGACCTACTACACAGATTCCCTCCATAGCTTCCTCTATCACGATGGTCAATTCACTCTGATTGCCTACCCTGGTGCAACCAGCACCCAGGCGAATGGAATTAACAACGCCGGCGATATCGCCGGCGGCTACGTCGATCAGGCCAGCATTTGGCATGGGTTCCTACTTCATCAAGGAGTATTCATTTCGGTCGATGTCCCTGGCGCAAACTTCACCGAGGCCTTCGGAGTTAATAACCAAGGCGTGGTCTCGGGAAACTTTGCTACCGATTGTGACTACAATTGCGACCTCATCGAGAGCTTCCTGTTTTACCGAGGTCATCTGCTCGTCGTTGGAGCCCTCAACACGGAGATACGAGGAATCAACAACCGGAACCAGGTCGTCGGGGAGTGCAACGTGGTGGAGGGAGGAAACGTTACGGGCTGCCTGCTCGCGCGCCATGAGACTCGAGACTGGAACTATCCCGGCATGTACTCAACCCAGCCATATGGAATCAACGATGCGGGTGTGGTGGTGGGAGAGATTGTAGATTATTCGAACCTGACGCATGGTTTTGTAGCCAATCCGTGACTCCTGGCCTCGACCTTACTGTTGAAATCAGACCTTTACACTCATTGACTGCCAGGGCTTTCGGACAGCCATTCTTAAGCCAAACTGACGTGAATGCCAAAACCTTCGGCGGCCTTGCGTAGTCGCTTATCTTTTGTCCACAGAAGCGTAGAGGGATTGATAAACACAGAGGCTATTAAGTGCGCGTCGGTCAGGCCGATGCCCAGGTTATACAGACGGCGAGCCTCGATGGTTAGCCGCACTTCGCTCAGTTGCGCCACTCTCACCTGCGGTAAGAGATCCAACAGGGCAAGCGTCTTGCTACGTTCCTGCATTGATCCAAGCGCCAGCTCGGCAATGATGAAGGGATGGATCACAATGTGCCCTTGGTTAAGATGCTTTCGCATTTCCGTGTTTCCCGAACGGAGATGGTCGATCCAAATCGAGGTATCGGCAAGAATGAGCTCGGCCGAGTCCTGCGGCGTGGAATACTCTTCAATACATGCATCGTGCCTCCCAGCGACGCCAATCTGCGGGCGCTTTCCCGCTCGACAAGGGCCTTGAGAGCTTCACGCATCAACGCTGTTGTCTCCCTGATCCGAGTAAATTCCTGAGCGATGCGTACGAGATCGTCATCCAGCACAATTGTGATTCTCACATGAACTCCAGCGCTCATTATGCATCACGTGGTGCACCTTGTGTGCTTACCTCAGTGAGGGTCGGGCAGGCCATCGCGCTCAACAACTTAGCGAGGCCTACAATATCCGCACGGGTCATCCGTCTACACCAATAGATGGACCTGGCGCTGAGAAACCGGTGGCTGATGAGCCAGCAGGATCAACGCATCTCGGAAGCGATGGCCCGCGATGAGCCTCGGCTGCGCAACTTCATCCGCCGGCGGGTGCCCGATCCGCGCGACGCCGAGGACATTCTCCAGGACGTCTTTTACGAACTGGTGGAGGCGAATCGGCTGCTGATGCCGATTGAGCACGTCACCGGCTGGCTGTTTCGCGTGGCACGCAATCGCATTATCGATCTTTTCCGCAAGAAGCGGCCGGAGAGCTTTAGCGATTCCACCGACGAAGATGGAGAAGTGCTGCGGATCGAAGATCTTCTGCCATCGCCCGATGCCGGCCCGGAAGCGCGTTACTTCCGGAATCTGTTGCTGGATGAGCTTGAACTTGCGGTCGAGGAGTTGCCAGAGGAGCAGCGCGAGGTGTTTGTAGCACACGAGTTCGAAGAACGCAGCTTCAAGCAGATGGCCGCCGAAACAGGCGTAAGCGTGAATACGCTGCTCTCGCGCAAGCGCTATGCGGTATTGCGTCTGCGCGAACGATTGCAAAGTATTTACGACGAATTTACGAAAGTGTGAGGAACTGAATATGAGTAGATTACAGAAGATGATTTTCATTGTTCCGGCTGCGATTCTGGGGATGGTGATATTTGTCGCCGTCGGCGGCAAAATAGTGATGGATCTATGGAATTGGTTGTTGCCGCCGCTGTTCGGGTGGCACGCGATCACCTTCTGGCAAGCTCTGGGAATTCTGGTGCTATGCCGCGTGCTGTTCGGCGGACATGGATGGCGCGGTCATGGACGCTCCAACTTCCGTCGCCGCATGAAGGAGCGCTACGGCCATATGACCCCCGAAGAGCGGGAACAATTTCGGCAACGCATGCGCGAACGCTGCGGCTTCGGCCCGTCACCGGCCGAGAGCAAGGGACAGTGAGGGGCTTCCGGTCATTCGATTCGTTGTCTCTGCAAAGAACGCAGGGGATCGGCACCCACTGTTCATTCGTGGACACTCTCCGCCGGAACCGGACACACTTCGATTCCCGCACACCAGCGAACTCCCGCAAGCCGCCTGTTATCATGAAATTGCATTCGCAACACTTTGGCTCAGGAATTGCCATTCCACCTACGTAGTCCGTTGTTTACCCAGAGACCGATGATGAACAGCCTACTCCAAGATCTGCGATTCGCTCTCCGTCTGTTGCGTAAGTCTCCCGGCTTTGCGGTTGTGGCCGTTTTGACACTCGCATTGGCAATCGGCGCAAACGCCGTGGTGTTCGCGATATTGAATTCGTTGATCCTGCGCCCACTGGATGTGCCTCAGGCGCAAAGCCTCTATGGAATCGAACGCGGAAAAGATAAAGACCCTACCGAGTCTTTTCCCGACTATCTCGATCTGCGGGATCGCAACCGCAGCTTTGAGGATCTGGTGGCTTACAACGTTGCGGCGGTGGGTTTCGATACCGGCAACAATCCATCCGGCGCCTGGACGATGGAAGTGACCGGGAACTATTTCGACGCACTCCACATTCAGCCGTATCTTGGCCGTTTCTTTCACGCCACCGATGAGCATGGCCCCAACAGCGCTCCCTACATCGTGCTCACTTACGCGTATTGGCACGCCCATTTTCAGGACGATCACGGTGTGGTAGGTCGAGTGGTGCAGTTGAATAAGCATCCTTATACCATCCTGGGAGTTGCGCCGCGTGAATTTCGCGGGACCCTGTCGTTTGTCTTCCCCGATTTCTGGATACCGATCGCCAGGGAAGGTTCGGATTGGCTGAACGCGCGTGGCAATCGCGGCCTGCTGATGATGATGGGACATCTGAAGCCGGGAGTGACTCCGGCGCAGGCGGCCTCTGATCTGAACTCCGTCGGCACCTACCTGGAAAAAACCTATCCCAAGGACGATGGCAAGATGACCTTTTTCTTGATGCGTCCCGGCCTCGCCGGCGACTGGCTGGGCGGTCCAGTGAAGGAATTCCTTGCCGGATTGATGCTCCTGGCCGGATTAATTCTGCTGGCCGCATGCGCCAATCTGGGCAGCCTGTTTGCCGCGCGCGCTTCCGACCGTACCCGGGAAATTGCGGTGCGACTGGCGCTCGGGTCGCGCCCTATGCGCATTCTGCAGCAACTATTTACCGAAGCCGTGCTGATTTCACTGATCGGAGGCGCTGTCGGTCTTTGGGGCAGCATTGTATTGTTGCGCGGGCTGACAGTGTGGCACCCACTGCCAACTGCTCCCATTTCCGTGCCCGTGCACCCCGACGCAAATGTTTATGCAGTCGCTTTGCTATTGAGTTTAGCCAGTGGGTTCCTGTTTGGCGCGGTGCCGGTAAGGCAGGTACTTCGCACTGATCCATATCAGGTCATTAAATCGGGATCAACCGCCACGGCGGGGAAGCGGATTACCGTCCGAGACCTGTTGCTGGTGGCGCAAATTGCCATCTGCGCGGTGCTGGTAACTGCTTCGCTGGTCGCGGTACGTGGACTGATGCGCTCGCTGCACAGCAATTTCGGTTTTGAACCGCAGAATGCAATGCTGCTAGAGACAGATCTAAGAATGGCCGGTTACAACGGCGAAAGCGTGCCCATCATGCATAAGCGCATGATCGATGCCTTGGCAGCGATTCCTGGCGTGCAGTCTGTGGGATCCGTGGATCGGCTACCGTTATATTACGGCGCGAACGACTCGAATGTTTTTACCGACCAAACTTCGGATCTGAGGCCATCGAACGCCGCTGCAGATGCCATGATGTACAAAATATCTCCCGAATACTTTGATGCTGCACGGACAACTTTGCTGGCAGGCCGGGCTTTCACCTGGCATGACGACAAGAACTCGCCGCGCGTCGCCGTGATCAATCGTGAGTTTGCGCGCAAACTCTTCGGCTCCGCAGCCAACGCGGTGGGTAGCTATTTCAAGCTGCGGGATGGAACGCGCACCCAGGTAGCAGGCATTGTAGAAGACGGAAAATATGCCAGCCTAACCGAGGATACGCAGCCGGCGGTGTTTCTTCCATACTTGCAATTGCCTCCCGACCAGATGAGTCTGGTGGTGCGCTCAGAGCGCGATCCGCAGCAATTGACGGCAGCCATGAAGAGTACCGTGCAGGGCCTGGATGCAGGGCTGCCCTTTACCATCCGCAGTTGGAACCAGGAACTGGAGAGCGCTTTGTTTCCTTCGCGGATGGCGACGCTGTCACTGGGTGTGCTGGGAGTGATGGGCGCGGTGCTGTCGATCACTGGCATCTTTGGAATGGCTGCGTACTCGGTGAGTAAGCGGATGAAGGAATTGGGAATTCGTATGGCCCTCGGCGCTCAGCCTACGGAAGTTTTACAGGCAGCGTTGGGACGAGCCTTCAAATTGCTGGCGATTGGTTCAGCCGCAGGATTAATCCTGGGAATTCTAGCGAGCCGAGTGCTGGCTTCCATTGTGTATCAGGCAACTCCGCGTGACCCACTGGTATTGGCTGGCGTCGTCCTGGCTATGTCATTGCTGGGGTTACTGGCCGCATGGATTCCGGCACAGCGTGCGCTGTCAGTTGATCCCATGATATTGCTGCGCGAGGAGTGAATCAGGCTGATCGCCGAATGATTTGTGACGATTGACGGACAGGCGTATTCGCCTCACACGAGGAAGAAACTTTCCGCCCGGTGCAACTACTTTTTGCGAGAAATAACTCCCAGTATCTTGCTGGCCCATTCATCGGAAAATCCGAAGCGAGCTTTGGCACGGGAATAGAGGTCGACTGCGGTTTTATCGAGCCAGATCATGGCTGACTCAGCCACGCTGTCACTGGGACGGGCGCGATAGTTAGTGGACCGGGGCGCGGCTTTTACATCCTGTTCGACGGTGTAGTAGTAGAAAGCCAGACTCTTGCGCGTTTCTTTCTCAGGACAGGTGAGAGGCTCGGGAAAGCCGTGGAAACAACGGTCGTCGGTATTGAAGATCACGGCATGATTGAGCTGGGGCGGATACTTAGAGAAACACTGCTTCATCCCGGAATCCCAGAACTCAATGGCTCCGCCCCAGGCCGACTGCCAGGCATCATTCAAGTAAAGGATAATGTTGACCCGGCGGCGCCAGTTCTTGTGGTAATGATGATGGGAGAAATCAGTGTGCAGGTTGAGGAAACCCCCGCGGCTTGATTGATGTAATCCGCCGCCCTCGAGGCCGGGATCGGCAATCAGGTTTGGTATACCGGTCAGTTGGGAGAGCCAGGCGACGAAGCGTGGAGAGTTCAGTTCATCGGTCACACTTCCCAGGTGGGGCGGAAAGAGTTCACGCTTTGCCATGCCGAGCTTGTTCTCATTGTGGTGCTTGTACTGTATCCAGGCTGCGGTGTCGGCCCGGGGAAACTCCTGCGCAATCGCGCCGGCAACGGCGGCGTCGAGAAAGTCCCCAAGAAAAACATGGGGCAAGGGACTGTTGGCTGCATATTGCCTGGACAACTCAGCTAGTTGTGAATTCCATCTACAGTAGTCGAACAAGGGGGCAATTTCCTCTACTGTTTGCGCACATGCCATTAGCACGGATCCTTTTGGGATTGCCTGGTTGAGCGAGCGGAGCCCCAAGGTTTTCCATTCGTCCCGTGAAAATTTGGCAATCTCATCAAGTTTATCAGCTACCGTTGGAATTGAGACAGCCACAAAACAACAATGTCATCCCCGGGAACCTTCCCGATTAAGATGACGTTCAGAGGCACTGGGTTTTAGTATGCCCGGTATTCTAGCAAGTAAAACACATTTTGGCGCGATTAGTTGTGCTCACAGGCGGCAAACCATGACCACTGTATTCCCATAGGGACAGTCCAATCCCGGAACTCCGGGAGACTGCAAGACCACCCAGGTGACTCCGAACTCCGCGTGCAGACGCTGAAAGTCTTGCGCTTGAAAATCCTTCCAGCCGGCTTGCGCCTGCACTTGGCGGAACCATTCGTCCGCCATGGCGGGGAACATGGAGACTGCGCCGGCGTCGCTGGTGCGATCTGCAAGCCGGCTGCGCCGGGCAATCGCACGAAAACCCTGTTCGTCCTCACCGGGCAGCTTTAGGACTTCTGGGTCGAGGGCGAAAACTGCATCCGTGGGGGTATGATCGCGGGCCCAGAGAAAAGCTTGCGACCACGGATTAGTCGGTGCTGCCGCAGGCCACTCGATGTGTTGGCTGGTAGGAAAAAGCGCGAGCTGCGCCAGGAACATGCCCGCACACAGGGGAATAAAGAGGGCGAGCCATCGCGACACTTTGTTCTTCAGGAGATATTCACCGAGGAATCCGCCGAGGAACAGGAACATTAGAACGTACAGCAGCCACAGAGATCGCATGGGCTGAAGCCGCGCCAGAGCTTCGAAGCGCGGGACCGTCGAGAGCAGGACGGCCATGGGCAAGTAGATTACTTCGTAGACAACCAACGCGCGGCATAGGAGATCGAGGTTTCGCAGTTGTTTTGAGCGCGCCAGACGGCTTAAGCACCACAATATAAGGATGGGCGCCAGAATCCCCAGCCATTCGTACCAGGCCCAGCGAGTGATGTAGTGAAACCCATGGGTCACCGCGGCTTGATGATAGGCGGCAGACGGGGGATCGAGCGAAAGACCAAAGGGCAGAAGGCAGGCGAGAGCGGCGAAGTGTGAGTCCGCATATTCCGCAGCCACGAGCAGGACGCAGTAAGAAAAAGCAAAGACCGCCATCAAGGGATGGATGGCTGCAGTAAGAATGAGAAACAATGCCGCCTGCATGTATTTCTTGTCGATCACTTTCACGATGGCAAATATGGCGGCGAAGGCGGCGAGGTTTCGCGGGTTGAGGTATTGATCGAGGATGTAGAGGGCCGTCCCGGCCACCGGCAAGGTTAAGAGCGCGGCGATCAGGGTGACCCCGGCCCAACGGGCTTTGGCGTCTGGAAAGCATCGGCTGATGAGTTGCCAGCAGGCGAGCAGGAACAAATAGATGGAAGCTAGGTGCAGAACGAAGAGTACTACGCTGAGCGGGAGATGGCTCAGCCGGACCGAGGCTGTGACGAAGTTTGGAAAAACGGTTGAACCGGCATGCGTCTCGAAGAACTGTGCGTTGAAGGGGAAAAGTTCGGGATGGAGAGTCTTCACGACTCCGGGGACGTAGAGTTCGGAGTCCTCAGCCCAAGGGTGGTAGCCATGAATCAGGAGGGCTCCGATGGTCAGGAGCAGAAGAATCAGCAGGTCCTTGGGCTTCAAACCGGAGGCTCCGTGGGGATTAGGGTATCGCAAGCACTAGAACATGATTGCGTTGCGGATGTAAAGCTAGGGCGGACGGAGGCTCGGCAGACACAAAGTCTTAGATCGCAGAGGTCGCAGAAAGTAGGCGAGGAGGGCGCGGAGAAACCGGGCTTTGTCAGACATTGTTGCGGAAAAACCGTCCACAAATAAGAAGCGCCCCGAACTCTTTCGAGTAACGGGACGCCCGAACAGCCCTCCCCCAGAACTGCTCACGGACAAGATAAGATTTTTCCGGCTGCTAGTAAATCCCACCTTCGTGCCAGCACATGGCACGACTTGGCTATCCGAGGCGAACCCATAAGTGCCTTATATAGCTTGAGATCCGCAGTCAAAAAGAGTGCAGAAGCTCGGAGATTGTCGGGCAAGAGCGGTGATGAGCCCAGAAATCCCATAGATTCCGTGCGATACAGGGCGATTCTGGTGATAAGGACCAAAGGGAAAGAAACGCTTGCACGAACCACAGCCGTTCAACAATTTCCACACCGGGAAAACGCCTGCGACGAGCGTTACTGTCGTAATCGCACTGCGGGTGAATGCAATTGACCCTTGCCGGGAGCGACCGTAAATTCGCCACAGGGGGTTGTATGAAGGACATCCATGAGGTTCTGCGGCGGAAGCAGGCCAAGTTCGCCCAGTTGGGAAAGCAGATTGAGATGTTGCAGCAGGCGGCGGAGAAGCTGCGGGAAGTGGCCCCTTTGCTCGCCGAAAATGATGAAGACGATAGCGCGGTGCTGTCCGAAATGGATGAGCAGCCGCAAGCGAAAGCCGCGGGCGCCGGCGCGGGAAGCGCTTCCGGCAAGCCTCGCAGCAGTTCGCCGCGCTGGCCCTAGAAATAGGCATTCCAGCGGCGCCGTTACGAGCGGCCTATGACGTTCCAAGCACTTCTGGTTTCCAAAGACGATGAGTCCGCCTCCACTCTGACCGGAGTACTGTCCGGGTTGGGAGTGGAAGCGGTGCGTTGCGGATATTCGGAAGGAATCTGCCAGCTCACGGAACAGCATTACGATGCGGCCATTGTTGACTTCGATGACCCTCACAGCGCCGAGTTGGTGCTGCAGACTGTTTTGCAGTCGGCCCCGGGGAACCACGTAGTCACGGTAGCCTTGCTGAGCGACAAATCAAAACTGCGCAATGTGTTCGGCAAAGGCGCGAATTTCGTGCTCTACAAACCATTTTCTATTGAGCAGGCGGAAGCCGGCCTGCGGGCCGCAACCGTGATGCTGAAGCGCGAACGCCGGTCGTCTTTCCGGGTTCCGGTGCAGGTTCCGGTGCAGTTGAAGGTTGAGGATGACCCGGAGACGGAAGGCATCCTGCTGGATTTGAGCGAGGACGGACTGGACCTGCTGGCGGCACAGCCAGTGCGGGCGGCGGCGGCCATCCAGGTGAAGTTCAGTCTTCCCTATGGCAAAGAGATTGATGCTCGTGGCGAGATTGCTTGGGCAAATCCCAACGGACAGGCAGGGGTGCATTTTGTAAATCTTCCCGCGACCTTGCGGACGACCCTGCAAAACTGGGTGGCGGCCAACGCGCCCGAGCCTCCACCACCCGATCCAGAGCCGGTAACGCAGTGCAAGCTGACCGATCTTAGTGTTGGCGGGTGCTATGTCGAAACGGAGTCGCCGTTTCCGGAGCGCGCGGGCATCACACTCTCGTTGCGAGCGGAAGGCATGGAAGCGCAGGCCGAGGGCACAGTGCGGGTGATGCATCCCGGATTCGGCATGGGTATTGAGTTCGCGGCGCGAACCGCCGATGAACGAGCTCAGGTCACAAGTTTCATAGGATTTCTCAGCAGCCGTCCGGGGACGCTGCCTGAGTTGTTGATTACGCCACGGGCGTTAACGGAAGATAGCCAGGCTGAAGCGCCGAATTCAGAAACCGAGGAACTAGACGATCCCTTGCTCGAACTGCTGCGCGGGCACGAGTCGCTGAGCCAGGAAGAATTCTTGCAGGCACTCCGTCAGCAACGTAATTCCGAAGAAGTAGCTCCCGCCTAAGATTGCAGCAATTCCCTTATATTCTGAGTGCCTCAGCCGAATGGAGAGGATCGTGCGTTTGTGGGCCATAAAGCGGTAAGGGGCCGGCACGCCGTCTCTCGTGCAAGCCCCTCTAGCGCCGGGTTTATTCCACCTCGAATGCTCGAAGTCTAGTGAGTTGCAGCGACAGCAAGGTTTCAGGGAGGTTAATTTCCTGTAAAATCGCCGGGAATTTGTCACAGGGCCGAACCGGTTTGCAAACATCTAACCACAGAAGTCACAGAGGAACACAGGGGAAACACGGTTGTGAAGCGGGTCCTGGTTGCAACTTCCAATTCGGGGAAACTAAGGGACTTTGCTGGGGCGGCGGCGTCATTGGGAGTGGAAGTAATGCCGCTTCCTGACTTCGCTTCCCTGCCCCCGGTAGTTGAAGATGGCCTCACTTTCGAGGCCAACGCGCGCAAGAAAGCTGAGACCTACAGCCGATATGCTGCGGGAAAATTTGTGCTGGCGGATGACTCCGGACTCGAAGTGGATGCGCTGGGCGGCGCTCCCGGAGTACATTCGGCGCGCTACGCCGCTGAAGCGCCTCATCTGGCTGGCGTCAACAGCGACGACACAGCCAACAACGCGCGACTGCTCCGGGAATTGAAGCGCGTTGTGCCGGAAATGCGGTCGGCGCGGTTTGTTTGTGTGCTCGCGGCTGCGCGGGATGGGCAGACCCTGGAGGTGTTTCGCGGCCAGGCCGAGGGGATAATTCTGGATGCGCCACGAGGATTGAATGGCTTCGGCTACGATCCGCTTTTCTTTTTTCCGCAGATTCAGAAAACCTTCGCCGAGTTGAGCGCGGAAGAAAAGGCCAAGTACAGCCATCGCGGGGCGGCGTTCAGGCAGTTTCTGGAGTGGGCGGGACGAGGGTAGGGATCGAAACGGGTTAGCAGGCCTTGACACACGTTTACAAAACACGACGGCTTTTGACATCACTTCGGCCTTCGCGCTGCTATTCTGGATTACGTGTGCTTGATTCTGAGCCACGGAGTCCGAGGAGAATCAGAGCGACGTCTAGCTTCGCCGGCGCGTTGCATTCCGGGGGGAGGAAGGCTGTGAAAACTGCCGTCGTTTTGATGTTATTCGCAGCTTGCGCATTCGCACAAGACCAGGCCGCCATTACCACCGCCGAAGCTGGTTGCGGACCGAAGGATGTACGCTTCGATGCTAAGGAGGACGCGACCCAGCACCTCGTCCCTCAACCAGAGTCCGGCAAGGCGCTGATCTTTGTGGCGCAGAGTTCGGGGAGGTGCAATGCAAAGGTTGCGCGTTGACCAAAGTAGGAGTCGACGGCAACTGGGTAGGGGCAAATCAGGGCAACTCTTACTTCTCCTTCGCGGTCGACCCCGGTGAGCACCATCTTTGCGTAAATTGGCAATCACGCCTCGAATGGCGTTCCCGGGCATTCGCGCTGGCGAATTTCACCGCCGAAGCGGACAAAGTGTACTACTTCCGGACTCGCCTTTTTTCCACGCGCAGCGACTACGTTTTTGACCTTGATCTGGTGAACTCCGATCAGGGCAAACTTCTGGTCGCCTCCTCCGCCTTCAGCGTTTCGCATGTTAAGAAATAGCTGTTGGGGACTGGACTTCCCGCAACCGCCGCTCGAGAAATCGCCGCTCGCTGTCGTTAGTGACGAGCGCAAGGGCCCGCTCGTAGCTTTCAGCTGCTTCCGCAGAGGATCCGACCCGGCGTAACAAATCGGCGCGGACGGCATGCAGCAGGTGATAGTTTTCGAGATCGCTGGTGGCGGCAATTGCATCCACCAATGTCAGTCCTCCCTGAGGGCCTTCCGCCATCGCCACCGCGACTGCGCGATTCAGCGACACTATGGGAGAAGGTTGCACACGCTCGAGTAGATTGTAGAGGCGGACGATCTGAGGCCAGTCTGTGTCTTCGGCCCGGGCCGCCTGACAGTGCGCAGCCGCGATTGCAGCTTGTAAAGCGAAGGGCCCCACTACATCGCGAAAAACTTGGATTACAAGTGGCACAGCCTCGGCTATCTGTGCTTGATCCCAACGGCTCCGATCCTGATCTTCGAGAGTGACTAAATCTCCAGCTTCATTGATCCGGGCATTGCGACGCGCGTCGTGCAGCAGCATGAGGGCAACCAGGCCGGTCAGTTCAGCCGGAGGCTGCGGACCGATCAGCGACCTCAGCAATCGCCCCAGGCGGATGGCCTCAGTGCAGAGGTCTGTCCTGACCAGCGGGCCGCCGCGGGTGGCTGCGTAGCCTTCGTTAAACACCAGATAGATCACGGTGAGCACGGCGTCGAGACGAGCGGCCATGTCTTTCGTCTCGGGGACGACATACGGAATACCAGCATCGCGAATCTTGCGTTTGGCGCGGACCAGGCGTTGCGCCATGGTCGCCGGTGGAACCAGGAATGCGCGTGCGATTTCGTCGGTATCGAGGCCACACAGGGTGCGGAGAGTCAGCGCCACTTGCGCCTCAGACGCGAGCGCAGGATGGCAACAGGTAAAGATCAGGCGGAGGCGGTCGTCCGGGATGTCGGTCGAGTCGTAATCCGGCTGTTCGACAGTGCGGACCAGGCCGGAAACCGCGTAGGATTCGAGTTTTTCCTCGAACCGAAGGTTGCGCCGGATGCGGTCGATGGCCTTATGACGGGCGGTCTGGATGATCCAGGCGCGTGGGAACTCGGGTACGCCGGAAACCCGCCATTGATCCACTGCGGCTGCAAACGCTTCCTGCGCAGACTCTTCAGCAAGGTCGAAATCGCCGACTAGAGTGATCAGGGCGGCGACGATGCGGCCCCAGTCGGAGCGGTAAACTGCTTCTACGGCATCGGCGGCGTCGCTAGACATACCCGATTGTAAATATTTCCTTCTAGGGTGTCGATTTCGAGCGTTCCCCGTCGATTTAATGATAGAAGCATCCAAACTAGGGCTTCAATAAGGAGAGTTGACGATGCGGTTCATGGTGATTGTAAAGGGATGCAAGGATTCGGAGGTAGGCGTTCTACCTGCCAAGGAACTGGTTACGGAAATGGGGAAGTTCAACGAAGAGCTGGTAAAAGCGGGAGTGATGCTCGCCGCTGACGGACTCCACGCCAGTTCGAAGGGCAAGCGCGTGCGATTTTCGGAAGGCAAGACTACGGTGATCGACGGACCATTTGCCGAATCCAAGGAACTCATCGCGGGCTACTGGCTGTGGCAGACGAAGTCGATGGAAGAGGCGGTCGAGTGGCTTAAGCGGGCTCCATTCGACGGTGGCGCCGAAGTCGAGATTCGCCAGATATTCGAGCCTGAGGAGTTCGTCATGGCGTATGGGCCCGAAGTGCAGGAACGAGACGAACGGCTGCGAACTCAGTTGGCCGGGAAGAAATAAAGCGATAAGAGGTGTCGATTTACACATTCGGCATTCGATTTACTGATGGAGGCGCAGAAATGAAATATATGTTGCTGATTTATGCCGACGAGCAGGCCTGGACTGAGACCGAGCGGCAGGAGTGTTACGGGGAGTCGACACAGCTTTGTCATCAGCTCAAGTCGAAAGGGCAGTATCTGGATGCCAGCCCGCTGCAATCGGTGACGACCGCGACTAGCGTCCAGGTACGCAACGGCAAGCAGTTGGTGACAGATGGTCCCTTCGCGGAGACCCGCGAACAACTCGGCGGCTACTTCATGGTCGAAGCCAAGAATCTCGACGAGGCCATCGACATTGCCGGGAAGATTCCCAGCGCCCGCAAAGGCACGGTCGAAATTCGCCCGCTGGTGGAACTCCCCAGTCTACCGGGAGAATAAGAGGAGAGTCTATGCAAAAGATTACGCCGTTCTTGTGGTTCGATGACCAGGCCGAAGAGGCGATGAATTTCTATGTTTCCATCTTCAAGAATTCGAAAGTGGGGTCGATCACGCGCTATGGAGAAGCAGGGCCGGGGCCGAAAGGGACGGTCATGTCGGCGACCTTCAGCCTTGATGGACAAGGGTTCTTCGCCATCAACGGGGGCCCGCTGTTCAAGTTTACTGAGGCCATATCGTTCTTCGTGAACTGTGAAACGCAGCAAGAAGTGGACTACTTCTGGGAGAGGCTTTTGGCTGGCGGGAAACCTAGCAGGTGCGGCTGGCTGAAAGACAAGTACGGCCTGTCCTGGCAGATTATTCCCTCGGTCCTGGGCAAGATGTTGGGGGACAAAGACGCAGAAAAGGCCAACCGCGTCATGCAGGCCATGCTTAAAATGGACAAGCTCGACATTAAGAAGCTAGAGCAGGAATATCAGGGCTAAATGCCATATCTGCCGAACTGACCGCTATCGCTCGGATTCGAGTTCTAAACACAAAACATAAGGAGACACACGATCATGGAAACGAAACCTACCCACGAACAAGCACAGCTTCACCTACAGGTCTTTGACCAACGGCGCGAAGCCCGCCTGCGCCAGGCACGCGACTGGTTCTTCAAGAACTATTACGCGGACACCTGGAACGACGCGATGCGGATCGCCGCCCCGGGAACGGAAGGCGGCACCAACTTCATGATGGTAGTCAGCTATTGGGAGCAAGCCTGCGCGTTGCTGAACTATGGCTTGCTGCACGATGATCTGTTCTTCGAAACCAGCGGCGAATTCTTTGGCGTCTGGGAACGAATCAAGCCGACCATCAACGAAGGACGCGAACAATGGGCCAACAAACAATTCCTCGCCAATCTGGAAAAAGCCGCCATACGCTTTGAGGCCTGGATGGACAAGCGCTCCCCGGGCCACATTGCCCGCATGCGTGAGTTCATGAAACAGATGCGCACGCAAACTGCCAAAGCCGCGTAAGCCTGATGCGTGCACGCCGGAGTCCTGCCTTTCGAAACTGCGAAGGGCGGGACTCCGGCTAGAACTATCGGACAAAGGAGCCTAACATGCATCTGAATCCCTACCTTAACTTTGACGGCCAGTGCGAAGCAGCATTCAAGTTTTACGAGAAGTGCCTAGGCGCCAAAATCACTTTCATGATGCCCCACGCGGGCACGCCAATGGAGAGTCAAGTGCCGGCCGAGTGGCGCAACAAAATTCTTCACGCCAGTCTGCAGGTGGGCAATGGGCAATTACAGGGAGCGGACGCTCCACCGAATCACTATAAGCGGCCGACGGGCTTTTGTGTGGCGCTCCAGATCGAGAACGCGGCAGAGGCAGAGCGGATATTTCAGGCTTTGTCAGAAAGCGGTCAAATCCAAATGCCGATTCAGGAGACTTTCTGGGCTGTCCGATTTGGGATGTTCATCGATCAATTCGGAATACCGTGGATGATCAACTGCGGGAAGGCGACGTAGTTGTTAATTCGCCAAGAGGGTGTCGGGAGGAAAGCACTAGAATCCCGCACTGAGGAGGGACTAATGCTGGATCGACTGACCGTCCTGCTGGTTCCGGTCGCCAAGCGGTCAGACGGAACGGATGATGCGCATTGAGGTACACTGCTGCCTCGATTGAGAAATCTGAAGTCCCGAGCAAGCAATGGTTGTCCAACAGCAAATTGGATCGTCTAAGAGCTTAACGGCTTTAACTTAAGGAGTGAAGCAATGAGCAAAGTACGGGTTCTGGTGGGAACGCGCAAGGGCGCGTTCGTTCTCACGTCGGACGGCAAGCGCGAAAAATGGGAGGTCAGTGGACCCGCATTTTGCCGGATGGGAGGTTTATCACCTCAAAGGATCAACCGCTGATCCGAATCGCATCTATGCGTCGCAATCGAGCGGCTGGTTTGGTCAGATCATTCAGCGCTCGGATGACGGCGGCAAGACGTGGCATCAACCCGGAACACCAGCCCGGCGAACCGCTCCCACAGTGGCCGGCTAAGGCGAGAGCAACAAGTTTGTCTACGACACATCGGCCGAGACCGGCAAGCCACTCACCACGCATCAGTTTTACGACGGGACGCAGCATCCGTGGGAGTTCAAGCGGGTGTGGCATCTGGAGCCGTCGTTAGGTGATCCGGATACGGTTTACGCCGGCGTGGAAGACGCCGCTATCTTCCGCTCGACCGACGGCGGCGAAAGTTGGAAGGAACTTCCCGGTCTGCGTGGCCATGGTACCGGACCCAAGTGGCAACCGGGCGCAGGCGGCATGTGCCTACATACAATTATTCTCGATCCCAGCAATCCGCAGCGGATGTTCATTGCAATTTCAGCGGCGGGCGCGTTCCGTACCGACGACGGCGGCGAGACGTGGAAACCGATCAATCGCGGACTGCGCTCGCAATTTATCCCGGACCAAGATGCCGAGGTTGGACACTGCGTGCACCATGTAGCGATGAACCCGAAGCGCCCCGGCGTACTCTTCATGCAAAAGCATTGGGACGTTATGCGCAGCGACAACGCCGGCGATTCGTGGACGGAAGTCAGCGGCAACCTTCCGACCGATTTCGGATTCGCGATCGACGTTCACGCGCACGAGCCGGAGACGATTTACGTGGTGCCGATCAAGAGCGACTCCGAGCACTACGTACACGAGGGAAAGCTGCGCGTGTTCCGCAGCCGCACCGGCGGCAACGCGTGGGAGCCGCTGACCAAAGGCCTGCCGCAACGCGATTGCTACGTGAACGTGCTGCGCGATGCCATGGCCGTGGACTCGCTCGACAAGTGCGGCGTATATTTCGGCACCAGCGGCGGTCAGGTATACGTGTCGGCTGATGCCGGGGATAGCTGGAATCCCATTGTGCGGGATTTGCCGGCGGTGCTTTCGGTCGAGGTGCAGACGCTGGGATGACGATTAACCTCGCAAGATACGCTCGCAGGCTCGTTCCGGACTGGATACACAGCTAGTCTCTGGACTCCATGACATGAGGCAAAGAACGTCTAGAGTTATTTACCAAGCGATAATCGGGCTGGGGGTCTTTGCTCTCGGTGGGTGGCTCGTTCACTATTTTGTGGGCTTGCGCAACCTCGGTTACATCGACTCCGCGATATTCACAATGAGAACTCTCCTGGCCGCCGAGGACAAATTCGCGAAAGCTCATCCGGGGCTTGGCTACACTTGCAGCCTCACGGATATCGCGACGAATCCGACAATGGCGAGTGGACGTTGGAACGAGTACGTCTTCGAAATCAGTGGTTGCCGAGCAAAATCGGCAGGCGGACCTAACATAGGCTATTTTCTGACTGCGCACTCTCTGCGATCTGCGATGCCGGCGTTCTGTTCGGACCAGTCAGGAATATTGAGATACGACTCCAGCGGCTCTGCCGTATCCTGCACTAAGAGCGGCCACCCGCTCTAAAACGTTGCTACCGCGAGCGCATAGAACTCTCCGTTAGAATACTTCCAGTATTGCACTAGAGTGCGGCACGTCTGCGAAATAGAGACTCTTTCGGTGAGGAGCGCAATTCTGGTTTATGGCCGTTGCTAGTAGTGTTCAGTCCACATCCCATCCCTTGCGCCTGGAGTACAGTCTCCCCGAGCTTTCTCCACTCGCTCTAGGTATTCTGATCGGCCTCTGCACAGCCAAGCTACTGCTACACCTCTTTACCAGCGTCCTGCGTTACGGCTACTTCCGAGACGAACTTTATTATCTCGACATGGCCCGCCATCTTGACTGGGGCTACGTCGATGCCGCTCCCTTGATCGCCGTTTATACGAAAGTCGCACTGTTGATGGGCGGTTCACTCGCGGCGTTACGCATCCTTCCCGCGCTCGCAGGCGCCGCGCTGGTCGCGCTCACCATCCTCATCGCGCGAGAACTCGGAGGCGGGTGGTATGCACAGCTTGTCGCCGGAGTTACCGTTCTGTTCTGCCCCGCCTTTCTGCTGGTGGACAGCCTGCTCACTATGAACGCTTTCGAGCCGCTGTTCTGGATGGGATGCATTTGGGTAGTGGCTCACATCTTGCGTACCGGAGACTCGCGGCTTTGGCTGTGGTTCGGCGTGCTTTCCGGTCTGGGCCTTGAGAACAAACACTCCACACTATCGTTCGGATTCGCGGTCACTGTCGCCCTGCTCTTGACGCACCATCGCAGCGAGTTTCGCCAACGGTGGATCTGGATCGCCGGGGCCATCGCTCTCGCGCTCTTCCTTCCCAACATCATCTGGCAAATCCGTCATCACTTCCCCACCATCGAGGACCTGGCCAACGTCCGCCGCGAACACAAGAACATCGTGCTCGGCCCACTGGCATTTGTGAAGGAGCAGATCCTCGACATGCACCCGCTCCTGCTGCCGGTCTGGCTCTCGGGCCTCGTCTGGTTCGTCCGCGACCGCCGCTGGCGCGTGCTTGGGCTGACTTTTATGGTCTTCTTCCTGTTGATGGAAGTCGCGCACGCTAAGAACTATTACGTATTCCCGATCTATCCCATGCTTTTCGCCGGCGGTGCCGTCGTCATCGAGCGCTGGCTGACGACCCGCGCCACGTGGACGCGCGCGGCCGTGGTCGCAATGATCGGACTGGCGACGCTTCCCGCCATCCCGCTGGTCACGTGGATGCTGCCGCCGGAACGTCTTATGGCTTATCAAGATGCTATCGGCGTCAGACTCTCCAAGACCGAAGTTGGGCATGAGTCGCGGTTGCCACAATCGGTTGCCGATCAGTTTGGATGGCCCGAGATGGTGCGTGAAGTCGCCGACATCTACGCCGCGCTGCCGACCGACGAACGCACCCAGACCGGTATATGGGCCGGCAACTACGGTGAGGCCGGTGCGATTAACCAGTTCGGGCCTCGCTATGGGCTGCCACGCGCCTGGTCTCGCCATCAGAACCATTGGTACTGGGGTCCGCCTCCCCAGGTCTTCAAAAACCTTATCGTTATCCAGTGGAACCTTGAAGACGTGCGCGACAACTGCACTTCGTTTCAGGCCTTCGAGCATTTCGAGCGCTTCGGCATGGCCGAGGAAAACACACCTATCTACCTTTGCCGTGGGGTCACTTTCGATATCCAACAAATCTGGTGGCACTCGCATCACTGGAATTAGGTGTTGAGCAGTGAAATACTCTCTCTAATTATGATCCGCCTCATACTTCCGCCCCACCTCCGAACGCTGGCACACGCCACCGGCGACGTGGAGCTCGACGTCAAGGGCCCTGTCACGCAGCGCTCGGTCCTCGATGCACTCGAGGCTCGCTATCCCATGCTGCGCGGAACCATCCGAGATCACGTCACGCTCCAGCGGCGACCGTTTCTGCGTTTCTTCGCTTGCGAAGAGGATTTGTCCCACGAATCGCCGGATGCTCCGTTGCCCGAGGCGGTGGTCTCTGGGAAAGAGCCGTTTATTGTTATCGGGGCGATTGCTGGCGGATAGGCGAAGCACCGTCAACAACCTTAACCACAGAGGGCACAGAGGATCACGGGAAACCCGCCATACTTCTTTTCTTTTCACTGTCCCTTGCTTGACTTCCCTTCTCTCTCGACAAGATAATAAAAAGTTATCCTAATCTGATTGCACTCATAGGAGCGTTCGTGGCATCGACGGCTAGACCCGCGTCTCCAACCGAGGTTCGGGGAGGCGTTGCACCGTTGCGGGCAGGCCAGGGTTATTCCTTCTTCTTGCGGCGCTTGCATTCGCTCAGCGGCATTGTTCCGATCGGCGCCTTCCTGGTTGAGCATTTCGTTTCCAACGCGTTTGCAACACGTGGTCCCGCCGCCTACGCCAAGCAAGTTGAGTTCCTGAGTAGCTTCCCATTTGTGGTTGGTCTGGAACTGTTCGGGATCTGGCTGCCGATTCTCTACCACGCGCTCTATGGGTTCTACATCTGGTATCGCGGCGAGAGCAATGTTGCCGAATACCCGTGGGCGGGCAATTGGATGTACAACGCGCAGCGCTGGACCGGCGCCATCGCATTCTTCTACATGGTGTGGCATACCTGGCATCTGCGCTTCACCGGAATTCACCTGTTGAGCCATCCCGATGCTGCGTTTGGCAAAGTACAAGCGGAATTTCAGAGTCCCTGGGCAGTGGCATTTTATGCAGTGGGGATTTTGTGCGCTTCATGGCATTTCGCGTATGGGATCTGGCTGTTTGCGGCCAAGTGGGGCATCACGGTCGGTGATAAGGCGCGCCGGCGCTTCGGGTATGTTTGCCTGGCAATCGGACTGATATTTGTTGGAGTGGGTGCAGTGACCATGTATTCGTTCCTGACTGCGCCAGTGGATCCGGGCAGCGCGATGCAGATGACGATGTCGAATCACTAAGAAATCCAGATGGCGACAGCTCCTAAAATCACGGTGATCGGCGGCGGGCTGGCAGGACTGGCCGCGGTGATCAAGATCGCGGAAATGGGTGGGCATGTGGATCTGTTCTCCATTGTTCCGGTGAAGCGGTCGCATTCGGTCTGCGCTCAGGGCGGAATCAATGCCGCCAAGAATCTGAAGGGTGAAGGCGATTCCACCTGGAAGCACTTTGACGACACCATTTACGGCGGCGATTTCCTGGCCAATCAGCCGCCGGTCAAAGCCATGTGCGAGGCCGCGCCCGGCATCATTGATTTGCTCGACCGCATGGGGGTGCCCTTCAACCGGACGCCCGAGGGATTGCTCGACTTCCGCCGCTTCGGAGGGACTTTATATAACCGCACTGCCTTCGCGGGAGCGACTACCGGACAGCAGCTTCTCTATGCGCTCGATGAACAGGTGCGGCGGTATGAGTCCGAGGGCAAGGTCAAGAAGTACGAGCATTGGGAGTTTCTGTCGGCGGTGCTCGACGGAAATCGCGTTTGCCGTGGCATCTGCGCCATGGATTTGCGGTCGATGGAGGTGCGAACCTTCCCTTCCGAAGCCATCATCATTTCCACCGGCGGAAATGGCGCGATCTTTGGTAAGTCCACGAATTCGGTGGTGTGCACGGGCTCGGCTCAATCGGCGTTGTATCAGCAGGGCTGCTATTACGCCAACGGCGAGTTCATTCAGGTTCATCCCACGTGTATTCCTGGCGAAGACAAGTTGCGGTTGATGTCGGAATCGGCGCGTGGCGAAGGCGGGCGGGTCTGGGTGCCGAAAGTGCAGGGCGACAAGCGCGATCCCAAATCCATTCCTGAAGGTGAGCGATGGTACTTCCTCGAGGAATGGTATCCAAAATACGGCAACCTGGTGCCACGCGATGTGGCGACGCGCGCCATCTTCAAGGTTGTGTTTGAACACAATCTGGGGATCGATGGCAAGCCAATGGTCTATCTCGACCTGACTCACATTGACCGCAAGATTCTTGACCGCAAGCTGGAAGGGATTCTGGAGATCTACGAAAAATTCGTGGGCGACGATCCGCGCGATACGCCAATGAAGATTTTCCCTGGCATGCACTACACCATGGGCGGCCTGTGGGTGGACTTCAACCAGGCGACGAACATTCCCGGCATTTACGCTGCTGGAGAATGTGAATACCAGTATCACGGTGCGAACCGGTTGGGAGCGAATTCGCTGGTGTCGTGCATTTACGGCGGGTTCATCGCCGGGCCGGCAGCGGTGCAGTATGCCCGCAACCTGAAAGCCGCTGCCAGCAACGGACACTTTGACACAGAGCGCAAGCAGCAGGAAGAAAACAACGCCCTGCTGATGAAGTCCGAGGGGAAAGAAAACCCGTTCCGCTTGTGGCGTGAACTGGGCGAACTGATGACCAAAGATTGCACGGTCATCCGCTACAACAAGAATTTGAAAGAGACGGATGCTAAGCTGTGCGAGTATTTGGAGCGTTTCCGGCAAATTAATCTGAGCGACCGCACGCAGTGGGCCAACACCAGCGTGGTATTTACGCGGCAGCTTTACAACATGCTGCAGCTCTCGCGAGTGATTGCCCAGGGAGCCGCCATGCGGGACGAGTCGCGGGGAGCGCATTACAAGCCGGACTTCCCGGAGCGCGATGACAAGAACTGGTTGAAGACCACGAAAGCATATTTTGCTCCGGATGCGGATGAGCCTAAGTTTGAGTTTGAGCCGGTGGATGTTTCGCTGATTCCGCCGCGGGCGAGGAAGTATTGAAAAGCTTTCACCACAGAGGACACAGGGAACACAGAGGAAAGCATCGGGCTTTGAAAATAGGAGCTAAGGGCTAACAGCTAATGGCCAAGAGCGTAATCATCAAGATCAGGCGTCAAGCGACTCCCGCTGACAAGCCGCGGTGGGAGGAATTCGATCTCCCGCATAAGCCGGGGATGAATGTGATCTCCTGCCTGATGGACATCGCGGCCAACCCGGTCACCCGCGACGGCAAGCCCACTACTCCGATCACCTACGATTCGAATTGTCTGGAGGAAGTTTGCGGCTCGTGCGCGATGCTGATCAATGGCCGTGCCCGCATGGCATGTTCGGCGCTGGTGGACAAGCTCGAGCAACCCATCCGGCTGGAACCGTTTTCAAAGTTCCCCGTAGTGCGCGATCTGGCGGTTGATCGCCAGGTACTTTTCGAGAATCTCAAGGCCGTAAAAGCCTGGGTTCCGATCGATGGGACTTACGACCTTGGCCCCGGCCCACGCATGACCGCCGAACAACAGGAAGCAGCTTATCCATTGTCGCGTTGTATTTCTTGCTGCTGCTGCATGGAGGTTTGCCCTCAGTTCAACGAAGAAACCGGCTTTGTCGGCGCGGCGACCATTGCTCAGGTGCGGCTGTTCAACACGCATCCCACGGGTGCGGCGCTCGAGCGTGAGCGGCTGACGGCGTTGATGGGCGATGGCGGCATTCAGGAGTGCGGCTACGCGCAGAATTGCGTGGAGGCCTGCCCCAAGGATATCCCTCTCACGCGCTCGATTTCCGAGGTCGGCGGCGCAGTGATGAAACAAGCCATCGGTGACCTTTTCCGCAAGTGAAAGCGCCAGTTTTTTGTCACTCGCCCTCGACCACCATTTTATGCAACACTCCAACCCTTGCAATCCAGCCACTTGCGCAGATGAGTCTGGCCTTAGAAACGGCATCCCATCTGCTCTACATAAGACGGTGTGTGCTGGCGGCAAGCGATAAAGTAACTACAGTAACCTGCGGCCAGGCAACTCTTTGGTAACCAGAAAGCATATTTCTTAGACAGTCGGTGTGGGCAGTGCGCTAGAATGAGCGCCTACTCAGCCATACAGAAGACTTGAGGAATTGAGTCACTTCGTGAGAGCGAGATTGCCAAAAATCGTTCTGGCCGCACTGCTGACATTGGCGATGTGTGCTCAGGCTTTCGGCTTGCATCAATATGTGCCGGTGCAATCGCCTCATCGCAAGCACCGACTGCACCTGCGTCGCACACGATGGAATCCGGTGTTTCGGCCTTCCCGCGATTCGTTGTTACGGCAGAATGCGGAGATCGACCGGCTGGAATTGCCGCGCATTCAGAACCAGGCTGAACTGGACCGGCTGGTGGCGAGTGGCGATCTGGTTTCGCTTCCTGAAGGGGAGACGCTGCGCATCGATCCCCAGCTTGACCCTGACCGCCGTTATTGCCGTCCGTGGACGCGCGATTTTCTCCAGGACTTGAGCGGAGCGTATTTCAACGAGTTTCATGATCAGATTCAGGTGAATTCCGCAGTTCGAACGGTGCAGGTGCAGAAGAAGCTGCGCCGCCACAATCGCAACGCGGCGCCGGAGAAGGGCGAGACGGCATCGTCTCACCTGGCTGGAATCACCGTAGATATTCAACGGCGGGGAATGACCCGCGAAGAAATTGCCTGGATGCAAGATTACATGATGCCGCTCAAGGAGCAGGGCCTGATTGAACCCGAAGAAGAGCGGCGGCAGTGGGTGTTCCACGTAGCGGTCTCGGGCAGCTACGGCGATTGGCGCGAGTCGCGGACCCCAGCCGGCGCGCAGGCGGGCAACCAGTCCTCCGATGGCCCGCTACCGGAAGCGGTCGCGATCAACAGTACCGAGCAGTAAACCAGATTATCCGCAGCGGCAATTCCCGTTTTTCCTTCCCAGCGTATAGAATTCTTGCCTTAATCCGATGAATCCATTCTTTGGGTCTGTAGTCCGCTTGCGCTTCTTCGGCTGGATGATAATCCTGCTTTCTTCGCTCGCTCTCGGCCAGAATCCGTCCGCGATCAGTCCGAAGGCACAGGCAATCCATGAATCGGCAATCGTGGTCGATACTCACGCGGACACACCGCAGCGTTTTCTCGACGACAACTTCGACATTGGCAACAGCGATCCCAAGGACATTGGTCACATGAGTCTAGATAAGGCTCGCGCCGGCAACCTGGGAGCGGAGTTTTTTTCGATTTGGGTGGATCCTGAGACCAATCAGGGACACTATGCTAAACACACCCTAGAATTGATCGATACCGTGTATGAGCAGGCGGCGCGCCATCCTGATCGGATGATGATGGCCTTTTCTGTCGCCGACATTGAACGCGCTCACAAACAGAAGAAACTGGCGGCGTTGATGGGGATTGAAGGTGGCCACTCCATCGAGAACAGCATCCGCGTGCTGCGCGACTTCTATCGCCTTGGAGTTCGGTACATGACTCTCTCCTGGTCTAACACCAACGAGTGGGCGGACTCTTCCGGTGACATCGACGATCCCAAGATTCAACATCACAATGGGCTCACTGATTTCGGCAAGCAGGTTGTCCTGGAAATGAATCGCCTGGGAATGATGGTGGACATTTCGCACGTTGCCGACAAGACGTTCTGGGATGCAATCGCGGCAAGCAAAGCTCCGGTCATCGCATCGCATTCGTCGGCCCGGGCGCTCTGCAATGCGCCCCGCAATATGGCCGACGACATGCTGCGGGCGGTGGCGAAAAACGGCGGGGTGGTGGATGTGAATTTCTATTCCGGCTTCGATGATCAGAGCTACTGGGATGCCAATAAGGCGCAGGAGAAAGAACGCGATGCCGCTGTCAAAGAGTATCTGGACAAGTTGAAGGCCGAGGGCAAGATGCCTTCCTACATGGATGAGGAACGCATCCAGCGCCAATGGATGGCGAAGATACCGCGGCCACCGTTCAAAGTGCTGATCGACCAGATTGATCATATCGCAAAGGTAGCGGGCGTGGACCACGTGGGACTGGGATCGGACTTCGACGGCGTAAGCGGACAGACGCCGGAGGGGATGGATTCAGCCGCTGACCTGCCCAAGATCACGCAGGGGCTGCTGGATCGAGGATATAGCGCCGAGGACATTCGCAAGATTCTCGGCGGCAATGTGCTGCGGGTGTTTGCTGAGGTGGAGCGGGTGAGCCGGGAGATGCAGAAGCAAAGCTTTTAACCGCGAAGTGCGCAAAGTTTTCGCTAAGGTCGCGAAGAAAACCGAACAGGTACAATCCCTGAGGCAAATTCCGCGCTCGTGTCGTACAATTCATAATTCTGCTATCAAACTTCAAGGAGCTGAGTCATGCGCAAGCCAGTTCTCGCTGCAATTATTATTTTGTTCGCTTTGATGTCACAGGCGGCGTTCGCCGCGGCTGGAGCTCAGCCTACAGCCATCATCGACACCACGGCTGGCAAGCTCACCTGCACTTTATTCCCGGACGTAGCCCCCATCGGCGTCGCGAACTTCATTGGCCTCTCGAATGGCACCAAAGACTGGACCAGTCCCGTCACTCATCAGAAGAAGCATGGCGTACCGCTCTACGACGGGACCATCTTCCACCGGGTCATCCCGAACTTCATGATTCAAGGTGGAGACCCCGCGGGCAACGGCACCGGCGATCCCGGCTACCAATTCAAGAACGAGACTTCTCCGGACTATAAGTTTGATCGGCCGGGACGCCTGGCTTATGCAAATTCCGGCCCGGACACCAACGGGTCGCAATTCTTTATCACTGAAGTTCCCTACGCCAGTCTGAATGGCGGCTATACACTTTTCGGGCAATGCGACGATGCCAGCGTGGCGCTGGTGAAAGAGATCGCGCGCATGGGGCGAGATTCTGACGACAAGCCTTACCGGCCGGTGAAGATTGTTCACATCACGATTAAGGGTGCAAAGTAACTTACGGAAAGGATTTTCATGGCACGCCAACCTGGCACTTATGCGACTTTTACTACTTCTGAGGGGACAATAGTCTGCCGCTTGTTCGAGAAAGAAGCTCCCAAGACGGTGGCAAATTTCGTCGAACTGGCTGAGGGTAAGCGGGAGTGGACGCATCCCGTCAGCCGAAAAAAGAGTACAGACCGGTTGTACGACGGCACCATCTTTCACCGGGTCATTCCTGATTTCATGATTCAAGGCGGCGACCCGGCGGGCACGGGCATGGGCGGCCCCGGTTATCAGTTCGAGGATGAGACCAAAGGATCGCCGCACAAGTTCGACAAGCCAGGCAAACTGGCCATGGCCAATGCCGGACCAAATACCAATGGCTCACAATTTTTTATTACATTGGCTCCTACCACATGGCTCACCGGCAAACATACGATTTTCGGCGAGGTGGTCGAAGGTCAGGATGTTGTGGAGAAGATTGTTGGCGTCCCGCGCGGTAGAAATGACAAGCCGGTGAAGGATGCGGTGCTTAAGTCGGTAGTGGTGGAGAGAGTGTAGGGTTCCGCCGGTAAGCTATTTTGCGGCAGGATCGTTGGTTTTAGTGGTGTCGGTTTTCTTGCCCGGCGGGGAAAGTTTCTTGGTTGTTTCGGCAATCTGATCTGCTAGGCGATTCATAGCCTTCTCGGCTTGGCCGATTGCTTCCTTTGTCTCGTCTGGTGACTCTGAGCTCGTCAGTACGCCGTTATTGCCGATCCGAACTCCCCGAGCGTGGCGAGTATCGATCTCCACGCCTGTCGGATCCAACAGTCCCTGAGTTGCCAATCGCGCATTTGAATCGTTTGGGATGGCTAGATCGTAAGGTGTGGCAATCGCCATCACTACTTCGACGGGCCGCTCTCCCAATTCTGGACGAACGCGTACACTCGTTACCGAGCCCACATCGACACCATCGACCCTGACGGATGCGCTGGCTCGCAACCCGCCACCATTTCGGAAGTAGGTAGTCAGGCTCATGCGGTGGGTCGGAGGCTTTCGCAACGGTAGCCAGAGGATGACCGCTATCACGGCGACTAGGAAGACTAGGGCTACCTTCCGCATGGAGTGCCTCGTCAGACGCACCTATGATACGGCAGAAATAGGAGAGAAAAATAGGGATCCTTCGACTGGGCTCAGCATGACAATGGTTACACCCCAATCACAGCCACCAACTCCTTCACCGCGTCAGCGCTCTTATTCAGCGCTGCCTGTTCGTCAGACGTGAGTTTGATTTCGATGATCTTCTCGATCCCCTTGGATCCCAGCTTCACCGGCACACCGACGTAGAGGCCTTTGATTCCGTATTCGCCTTCGAGATAAGCAGCGCAGGGCAAAATCTTCTTCTTGTCTTTCAAAATCGCCTCGACCATCTCAGCAACCGCGGCCGACGGCGCGTAATACGCGCTGCCGGTCTTGAGATATTTCACGATCTCGGCGCCGCCGTCGCGAGTGCGCTGGACTAATCGCTCGACCGTGGCCTTATCCATCAATTCGGTGATGGGAATGCCGGCCACAGTGGAATAGCGCGGCAGGGGAACCATGGTATCGCCATGTCCGCCGAGAACGAAGGCAGTGACATTCTCGACGCTGACTTTCAGTTCCTCTGCGATGAAGGCTCGAAAGCGGGCGGAATCGAGCACACCGGCCATGCCGATTACGCGCTCGCGAGGCAAGCCGCTCATTTTATAGGCGGCCTGGGCCATGGCATCGAGCGGGTTCGACACGATGATGAGGATGCATTTCGGTGAGTACTGAACCGCTTTGCTCACCACATCTTTCATGATCTTGTGGTTGGTGTTGAGCAGGTCGTCACGGCTCATACCGGGCTTGCGGGGGATGCCGGCGGTGATGACTACGATGTCGGAGTTGGCGGTGTCGGCGTAGTCATTGGTGCCGAGGACGTGGGAGTCGCGCTTCTCGATAGGCATGGCTTCGAGCAGATCGAGACCTTTGCCCTGGGGAACGCCATCGACGATGTCGATGAGGACGACATCAGCTAATTCTTTGGAGGCGATCCAGTGAGCGGCAGTGGCACCTACGTTTCCAGAGCCTACGATCGTGACTTTATTGCGCATGAAGAGTCCTTTCCAGCATTAGTAAAAGCTTAACCACAGAGGACAAAGAGGAGCACAGCGGCGCCGGGATAGAACTCTGTGTTCCTCTGTGTCCTCTGAGGTTAAGATTCATCGCGTCCCGCTCAGCACGGCCGCGTCCATGTTCTCGATAATGTAGCCTGCGAATTCGCTGGTGCTGACTTTGGTGGCGCCGGGCATGAGCCGCTCGAAATCATACGTGACTTTCTTTTGCTCGATGGTGCGTTCCATTCCCTGCTCGATCAAATCGGCAGCTTCGTTCCAACCCAGCAAGCGGAACATCATCACGCCAGACAAGATCACCGAACCAGGATTGATGACATCTTTATCGGCATACTTAGGAGCAGTGCCGTGCGTGGCCTCGAAGATGGCATAGCCGTCGCCGATGTTGGCGCCGGGAGCGATGCCCAATCCACCAACCTGCGCGGCACAGGCATCGGAGATGTAGTCGCCATTTAGATTAGGCGTGGCCAGCACCGAATACTCATCCGCCCGGGTAATGACTTGCTGAAAGACGGAATCGGCAATGCGGTCGTTGACGATCAGCTTCTTCTTCCATGCACCTTTGCCGTGAGTAGCATATATGGCATCAAGAACGTCGCGTACTTCCTGGTACACCGATTGGCGGAAGGCTTCAGCCGCGAACTCCAGGCCGGGTTCGATGAGGCTGGCGTTTTCTTCGGCCGTGAGGTTGGGGTTTTTGTCTTTATTGTCGAGAATCCAGCTCTCGCGTTCGGTCACCACCTGGCTGCGAAACTCCTCGGTTGCGAGTTCATAACCCCATTTGCGAAACGCGCCCTCGGTGAACTTCTGAATGTTTCCTTTGTGCACCAGGGTGACGGTCTTGCGGCCACTATCGAGGGCAAACTGAATCGCAACACGCACCAGTCGTTTGGTTCCGCTAACGGAGATGGGTTTGATGCCTACACCGGAATCGAGCCGGACTTGCTTTTTGCTGCCCTTCAGCATGTCTTTGTTGAGAAATTCGATCAGCCGGAGACAGTCAGGAGTTCCCTCTTCCCACTCGATGCCGGCATAAACGTCTTCGGTATTTTCGCGATAGATGACGATATCCATGCGCTCTGGGTTTTTCACCGGTGACGGAGTCCCTTTGTAATATCTGACCGGACGAACGCAGGCGTAGAGATCGAGGATCTGGCGCAGGGCGACGTTCAGCGAGCGAATTCCTCCACCCACGGGCGTAGTCAGAGGACCTTTGATGGCAACGCGGAATTCACGGATGGCGTCGACGGTGTCATCCGGCAGCCAGTTCTTGAATTTGGAGTAGGCTTTCTCTCCCGCAAAGACCTCGTACCAGGCCACGCGGCGCTTGCCGCTGTAAGCCTTTTCTACCGCGGCGTCGAACACACGCACCGAGGCCTTCCAAATGTCACGGCCAGTGCCGTCACCTTCTATAAAAGGAATGATGGGATTGTCGGGAACCGAATAGCGCCCGTTGAGGTAGCCGATGGTTGCACCATCGGGAGGCACAGCGAGACCGTTGTAAGACACTGCCATTCACATCCTCCGCAAGAGTTCAGGGAACCAACAATTATAAAGGGTGAGTAGGAGACAGGGGAAACAGCCGGCGTGGTGTTTCTTCAGTATTTCGAAGTAGCGACATTCACCGTTAGAATGCTGAAATGGGTTGGAAAGAATTGCTGGGGCTGCTGCTTCTTCTGAGTCTAACGATCTGCGGTCTGGCGACAGCTCAGACGCAACCCACACAGCGAACCGAGCAAGCTGTTCCTGACGCTCCGCGACCAGCTCCCGTGCACGCCTTCTGGGATCGAACCAACATTCTGTTGTTTTCAGGCGTTGCGGTCACTCGCGGCATGGACTATGCCTCGACGCGCAACTTCCAGGCTCGCGGGCGGCAGGAGATTCTTCTGCCCGACGTGGTAGTGAATAACTCCGCGGGGTTTGCCGCACTGGAGGCAGCGGGAACCATGACCTCGGTTGGAATCTCGTATATCCTCCATCGCACCGGACACCATACGCTCGAGCGCTGGATGTCGATCGGCCACATTGGCGTGACGGCATTCGGAGATGTACGGAACTATTGCCTAAAGACGAGGCATCCAGATCCATGAAATTACATGCATTTAAGGCGGAACTTTGAGGACTGAAGCGGCGTACTATTAGGTGAGCACGAATGCCGGGGGGAAATGTATGCCTCGAATTTTCCTGTATGCTGTGATGCTTCTAGTTGTCGTGGGTGCCCTCTTTTCGACTCCGCTGGTTGCCGAACAGAACTCTGACCAAGTTCATATTGGCCGCGACATCTATATTCAGCCACAGGACAAAGCCGGCGATTTGGTCTGCGTTGGCTGTTCGATCTACATCCGTGGGCAAGTCGCGGGAGACGCGGTGGCCGTGGGCGGAAGCATAGTCCTGGAGCAGGGTGCACAGCTGGCGGGAGGTGCAACGACTGTAGTGGGCGACATCCGGTTGCAGACCGGTACCCAGATTGCGAGCGATGTCGCGGCGATTGCCGGCATGGTAAAGCGCGACCCGCAGTCCAAAATCGCTGGCGATGTCACCTCACTGGGAGGAGCCGGGTGGATGCTGCTGATCCTGGTCGCACCGCTGGTGCTTTTCGGCGGATTCGTGGCACTGATTATCTGGCTGTTTCAGCGCAGGCGGCTGGTGGCCGCAGCGGCGGCGTAGTACAGGGGCTGGTCAGCTCCCGTCGGGAGTTCGATGGCGCACAGGCAGAATGTCTTGAAGGTAAGTACCAAACTCCGGTGGTGGCTCATCACCTCGCTTATCGTCGCGGCAGCAAGCTGCTTCGGGCCGCGCATGTACCCCTACGATCCCATACTGAAGGTTAGCGTTTGGCTAAGTGGGCTGTGGGCAGTAATTGTTCTGGCGAGAATCATCGCCGAAGGAAAGCGGGGCCTTTGGCTACTTGTCGGCGCACCGTTAGCTGCGTTTACTCCTGTGGCTGTGCTTTTATTGGAGCGGGCATGTAGATCGAATGTTAACGCCTGCCCCTGAGACGGATTTTCAATTCCCCTCCAAGACGCACACCACCGTTGAAAACCCACAAAAATCCTTCACCATCTCCTCGTACCAAAAGTCTTTCTCACTCCGATAGCGTTGTACCGTCCCCAAGGGCCATTGTTACCCAGGTCGGCGGGGCCGAGGGTTTTATCGCGTGCGCCTAAGCGGTCGAAGGGAAAATGCTGGGTGAAGCGGACATCGAACCCTTTGGCGATGTAGACCGCCGCACCCCAGGAATGCTCGATACCGATGGCATCGGGTGACCAAGTGTACAACGTCTGTGGGATGGTCTTGCCGAATAGAAACGACGGCTGTCCCCAAACCATGAACCGGCGCAACTGGCCTTTGCCGAAGGGACGCACCTCGAGCAGCCCGGAAAGCATGTAGCGGGCGAATAGGCTGCAAGGCGCATTGACGCCCCCATAGGTACCAGCGTTGCTGGCGCACAGGTTGGGATCGATTTCGTTGTGCGGGGGCGCAAGGTCGAACTGCGCGTATCCCCAAAGCGTGTCTTTGGGCAGAAAGAATCTGTCCGAATCTTGCAGGACTGGGTCTTTGGCCTTTTCGTCTTGGTCTTGTGCGCGCAGAGTGCCGGCGAACGTCAAGCCTACGAGCAAACATAGCAGCAGCCGTTTCATTTTTCCTCCGGTATTGTGATTGCAAATTCTGGATGTTTAAGGGCGAGTCATTGTAACTTAAGGTGGCTGGAGTTGCCTCTGCTGTCGGCCTTTCTCTGGTTCAGGTCGAGAGCGGCAACTGAATAACCGCTTCGCAGCCTTTTTCCTTGTCGCGGTTGCGCAAGGAAAGCGTGCCGCCGTGGGCTTCCGCGATCTGGCGGCTGAGAACGAGGCCAATTCCCGACCCTCCGGGTTTAGTAGTGAAGAAAGGCACAAAGAGATTGCCGAGGTTGGCAATTCCCGGACCTTCGTCACGCACAACGAGATTGACCCAACTCCCGTTTTTCGTCCAGCTCACGCTGACTTTTCCTCGGGTTTCCAGCGAGGCGTCCACGGCGTTGCGAATCAGGTTGATCAGCGCTTGCTGAAGCTGGTCGGAATCGAGGCTCATGGTGATCGACGGCCCGGGCTCGATCTCGACCGCCGTGCGCGTCTCGAGGCCGGCCGCAGTCTTCACCAGCAGGTGCAGATCGATGGGGCGAAGCTCGGGCTTGGGCAGACGCGTGAGGCGGGAGTAGTCGCGCATGAAGCGGCTGAGGGCGTCGGAGCGATCGGCGATGACGCGCAGCCCACGGCGCATGTCGTCTTGCCAATCGGCAGCACGTACTTCACGCTTCATAAGATCTTCAAGACTGCCTGCGATGGAGCAGATGGGCGCGAGCGAATTGTTCAATTCATGTCCGAGCACGCGCACCAGGCGCTGCCAGGCTTGGCGCTCTTCTTCGCGCAGAGCACGGCTCAAGTCGGCCAGAACCACCAGATAATGCGGCTTGCCCCCCTGCCGGAATACCGAGCGACGGACACCCCAACGGCCGGACTGTCCGGGGAAAACCTTTTCCAGAGTGCGGGCGGATTCTCCCTGCAAGCATTCGAGCAGACCGAGTTCCTCGGCGCTCTTGCCCAGCAAGCGTTCAGCGTTCTGGGCCATCAGGCGTTCGCCGGCGCGGTTTACCAGGCGGACTCTCTGCTCGCCGTCGAAGGCAAAAACAGCGACATCGATTTCCGTCATCACCGTGGTGAGGAGCGCACCGGCCTCCATCGCACCCAAACGCTGCTCGCGCAGCAACTCGGAGAGCGTATTCACTTCGAGCATCAGCTCACCAAGAGCATCGCCCGACTTGGCCCCGCGCACGCGGAACGAAAAGTCTCCCTCGCGCAAGGCGGACTGCATATTGGAAAGAGTCTGCAAAGGCCGGATCACGGCTGCACGCAATCCGAAAGCGAATCCCACCCACAGCAATACGACAATGGAAGTCAGGCTCCAACGGGTGTTGGGATCGTGCTCGCCGGTCCAGAGCAGCACCAAGGTGAGCAAAACCCCAGCCGCGCCGGATCCTAGCGCCAGCAGTAGAATGCGGTTCTCATGACTCAAGTGGCCTTTGGATCTCGGCCGGTGGTGAGTGCGAGGCTGGGGCGAAGGCGTAACGGCGGCTGCGGGACGGACCGGGTTAGCTGCTTCCGATTCCATATTTCTGCAGTCGCCGATAGAGTGCGCTACGGCTCAACCCCAGCGCTTCAGCCGCCTGGCTGATATTGCCACCATAGCGGTCGACCGCTTTGCGAATCAAGAGGGATTCGACTTCCTCCAGGCTCAGTTCTTCCAGGCGCTGAGATCCGGCCTGCGGAGCCTTCAGGCTGAGATCGCTGCTGCGCACGGCCTCCCCACTCGATAGCAGGACTGCGCGCTCCACGGCGTGGTCAAGTTCGCGTACGTTACCGGGCCAGGGATACTCCAACATCGCCTGCATGGCGGGAGGATCGAAGGTCTTGACCGGCTTGCGATAACGCTCGGCGTAGCGGCTCAGGAAGTACGTGGCCAGGGGAGGAACGTCTTGACGGCGATCGCGCAGCGCGGGTATCTGAATCTCGACCGTATTCAGGCGGAACAGAAGATCCTGACGGAAACGTCCGGCGGTAACTTCCTGATCGAGATCAGCGTTCGTGGCAGAGATGATCCGGACGTCCACGCGGCGGGTTTGCGACGAGCCAACCCGCTCCATCTCGCCGCTCTCGAGCACGCGCAGCAGTTTGGCCTGCTGGGAGATCGGAATGTTGGCAATCTCATCGAGAAAAAGCGTTCCACCATGCGCCAGTTCGAAGCGGCCGATGCGATCAGTCTTCGCGTCCGTGAAAGCGCCTTTCACGTGACCGAACAGTTCGCTCTCAAAGATGCCCTCGGGCAAGCCGCCGGTGTTGACGGCGACCAGTGGGCGTGATGCGCGGTTGGAGAGAGCATGCAGCGTGCGGGCAACAACTTCTTTTCCACTACCATGCTCGCCGGTTACCAGCACGTTCGCGTCTGAGGGGCCGATGCTGCTGATCAAACGCAGCACGGGCTGCATGGACTCGGCGTTGGCGATGAATTTGGGGAGCCCTTCGGCGCGCAGCAAACGGTTTTCTGCTTCCAGGCGTTGACTGCGACGGAGAGCGCCGCCCAGTTCCAGTTGGGTGCGAAGAACCGAAAGCAGCCGCGCATTCTCCCAGGGTTTTTGTACAAAGTCGCGGGCGCCGCGGCGCATCGCCTCAACCGCCAGATCTACGCTGCTCCATGCCGTCATTACGATCACCGGCAGCGTGCTGTCCACCGCTTGAATTCGTGAAAGAAGATCGAGACCTTCCTGACCAGAGGTGGTGTCGCGTGTGTAGTTCAGGTCGATGAGAACAGCGTCAAATTCGCGGAGGCCGAGAGCATCCAGCACACCGGCGGGCGATGTAGCGGTCTCGATCGAGAACCCCTCGGGCTTGAGAAGAAGTCGCAAGGCCTCGAGCACATCACGCTGATCATCCGCAATCAGAAGGCGCGAACCGGAATGGCTAGACGCAGGCATAACAGTTGAACGTGGATGAATTCTATCCTTTTCCGCAGTCGTACTCTGCACGGGACTCAATTTTGCTCCGCTTTGGATTCTTGCTGCTGGGCGATGGTGCGGGGCGTCACGCCTGAGAACGTCGGCACTTGCTGCACGGCGCCGTGCACCGCGTCTTCAATTTCGATGCCGGCGTGGGACAGAGTCAGCCCGGTGGCGCGATCCAGTTCCACGCGCGATTTCTCATAAGTCGACTCGGCGGCGACAAAGTTCGACTCGGCTTGCGCCAGGTCGCGGTCCGCTTGCAGTACCAGGTTACTGGTGGACGCGCCTAGAGCCTTTTTCTTCTGTTCGATGTCAAAAGTCTGCTGCGCAAGATCTCGGGCTTTGCGTGCAGCGTTCACCCGGGAGCGGTTCTGCGCCAGAGCAAACTGGGCATTGCGCACTTCGATGCCAATCTGATTCTGCAATTGTTGCAGATGCAATTGTGCCTGCCGATATTCCAACTGAGAACGAATCTGGTCAGCTTGCGCGCCGCGATTGCGTAAGGGAATGTTCACGTTGATGCCAACCGAATAGTCAGGAGAATTGTTCTTGAACAGATCGCTGAACGCGTTGGAATATCCCGACGTAGGCAGCGGCGGGCAGGGTGGATTGCTGCAAATCGGCTGCCCCGCGTAGCCTGGATTCTGTACTCCGGCCAAACCATAGGCTCCGTAGAACGCCACCAAATCCACCTGCGGCTTTAGGGCATTGGCTGCGGCTTTGCGGGTGATCTCACGATTGGTGAGATCGATTCGCGCTTCCGCCAACTCTGGACGGTGCCCTTGCGCGTCGGCGATCAGGTCCTGAATCGGCGTGATCGGTTCCTGATCAGGAATGCTCATGGTGTCGGTGGGAATCACCTCGGCCGAAGCGAGAACCGGATCGCTCAGGTCGCGGGTGATGGCGTTCTTGATGAGGAGCGCCTGCAATTGCTGCTCGTTCTGAGACAGCAATAGATCCTGACTGCGGGCAGACTCTTCGCTCTCAGCCTTCATGACTTCCATGGGTGCGATGGCGCCGATCCTGACCTGCTCGCGGTCGTCGGAAAGAGTCTTCTCCGCCAATTCCAGCGATCGCTCTTTCACCTTCACATCTTCGTAGGCGTTGACCAGGTCCCAGTAGATGTTCTGAATCTGCGAAACCGTGGAGATGACCTGTCCGCGAAAGGCCACGTCAGAGATCTCACGATTGTTGCGGGCAATGCGAATAAAGCGCATGTTGGGCCCAAAACCAAAGCCGGCCAGCAGATGCTGACGAAGAGAAAAGCGAAAGGCGCTGTCCACTTCCGGAGAGAGAATACTGAACAGGCTGTTATTGGTAATGCGATCGTTATTAAAACCCACGCTTAGCAGCGTGCCCGATGCAAATCCCTGTGTGTACCCGAAATTTGCAACGCCAGAGTTTTGCTGCAAAGACTGGACACCGTTCAGAATGATGCTCGACTGCGGAAAGGTGGCGTGTTCAATGTCCATGCCTCCCGTGATGATGGGATCGAAGTTGTCAATGTTCGTGCCAGTGCCAAGTGTGGACTGCACCAATCCTGAGGCGCCGCCGCCGGCACCGCCTGCGCCGCCAGTAGTGCCGCCCGCTCCTGCTCCGGGCGCGCCGCTGCCGAAGCCTCCGACTCCGCCCCCGGGAGTTCCTTGCACCAATCCGGTGGCTACACCACGCACGCTCTCACCCGACTTCGCCCGCAGGATATCAGTGTCCGCAATCGACAGATTGAAGCGGGCTATGGCAAGGTCGAGATTGTTTTCGAGGGCGAGAGCGACCGCGTCACTGAGCGACAGCCGGAGCTTGCCGTCCTTCAGCATAGCTTCGATTCGCGGAGTATTGCCGAAACTCGGCGGCGGCACTTGGTGGGCGACATACGGGCTGACAAGGTAGGGAAAATGAGAAGCCGGCTTCGAGTAGTCGACCAGGTTCTGGGCCGGCGCACAAGCCGTGACGAGGAAAATCACGCCCGCAAGTAACACTAGAAATAGCGACTGTATCTTATTGTGGCTATAGGTACATGCACGATTACTATTTCCCGCAATCATTGCTTCTCCTATTCAGATTCGAAATCATTCGTACCGCAACGCCACCATGGGATCGACCTTGGCCGCACGGCGCGCCGGAACATAGTTTGCGAGTAACGCGACCGCGGCCAGCAACGCCGCCACCGCGCCAAATGTAATGGGGTCGCGGGCACTGACCCCGAACAGCATGGTTGACATGAGACGAGTCAGAGCGATGGAGGCGAGCAACCCGAGAGCAACCCCCAACCCGGCTAGCCTCATTCCCTGCCCCACGACAAGCTTCAACACGTCTTCTTTTTGCGCCCCTAGCGCCATGCGAATTCCGATTTCGTGAGTGCGCTGAGAGACGGTGTAGGACATCACGCCGTAGAGTCCGATGGCGGCCAGCAGCATCGCAAGGCCGGCAAAGATGGAAAGCAGCAACATGGCGAACTTGCGCCGCAAGAGTGACCTGGCCAACATGTCCTGCATGCTACGCAGGTTGGCCAGCGGAATGTCTTTGTTCACGCTAGCAACTGCATTCTGAGCGGCGCCCGAAAGAGCCAGCGGATCGGAAGTCTTGCTGCGCACGACCATGAATGCAGAGGGCCAGTGCGTCTGTCCAAACGACAAATAAATTTCCGAGTGCGGCGCCGTTTCCAGGTCCTCGTGGCGCACATTGCCGACTACACCGACAATCTGGATCGGACCATCCACTGTCTCGAACTTAACGATGTATTTGCCAATCGGGTCCTGTCCGGGGAACACCTCGCGTGCCAGCGCTTCGTTAATCACCGCAACTTGAACCGAGCTGTGCACATCCTGTTCGGACAGGCTTCGGCCTTTCAGCAACGGGATGCCCATCGTCTGGAAGTACAAGGGAGTGCTGATGCGAATATCGGCGTTGTATTTCTTACTGCTGCCGGGAACTTCGAAGCCGCGGTCGCTATTACCCCCCGAGAGCGGCACCCGGCTTACCGCTCCGGCGGATTGCACCCCAGGTAACGCCTGTAGCCGTTCCACCACTTGATGGTAAAAGTCATCCTGTTGCGCCGGAGTGCTGGAAGTTGGAAGGCCCACGTTGAACACCAGCAGACCGCTGGTATCGAAGCCGGGATTCACTTCCATCAGGCGTACGAAACTCTTGATCAGCAGGCCGGAGCCGGCTAAAAGGATCAGAGACAATCCGACTTCCGCGACCACCAGCACAGAACGAGTCTTGCTATGACTGCCGGTGCTGCCGCGTTCTCCTTCTTTCAAATATTCGTTCAGATTTCCGCGCGAGACGTGCAGCGCTGGGGCGAGGCCGAACAGAATTCCACTGAGTACCGACACGATGATGCTGAAGCCCAGGACGTCACGATTCACGCCTATCGCAGTGAAATCGCGGATGTCAGGAGGACTCATCGCCAACAGAACCGGCACACACCAGGCAGCGAGAAGGACTCCGGCCACTCCGCCCATCAGAGCCAGCAAGACGCTCTCGGTGAGCAGTTGTCGAATCACCCGCAAACGGCTTGCACCCAAAGCCGCTCGGATTGAGACTTCCCTTGCCCGGCCGGTTGCGCGCGCCAGAAGAAGATTGGCAACGTTGGCGCACCCGATGAGCAGCACGAACGCCACCGCCACCAGCAAGAGCAGGAGCGTCGGACGGATGTCACCGACCTGCCAGTCCTGCATGCCGATGAGACTGACGCCGGTGTCCTTGTTGGAATCAGGATACTGCTTCCCTAGGCGAGCAGCGATGGCAGTCATTTCCTCGCGTGCCTGTTGCAGAGTTACTCCAGGCTTGAGGCGTCCCCAGGCGTCGATGTAGTGCCGGTCGCGGAATGGACGGGGATCCCGGTTGGGCAAAAGAGGATGCGTTGGCACTCCCCAGGCGGAAGGCAGCCAGAGCTCTCCGTAGTCGTCGGGATTGAAAGTCGCAGGCATCACACCGACCACGGTGTAGGATTCGCCGTTGAGAGTGATATTGCGGCCCACCAGGTTGCGATCAGAACCAAAGCGACGTTTCCATAGGCTGCCACCGAGGACCACCACATGATCGTTGCCGGGCTGGCTGTCGTCGGGCAATAAGGCTCGACCAAGGATCGGGGGCACACCGAACAGCGGAAAGAAGCCGGTCGAGGTCATGACGCCTCGCACCCGCTCCGGACGTTCCCCGTCGGTGAGATTCACCGGCGCTCCGCGCGACCCCGCCATGTAGCTGAAGACGTGGTTCTGCGCCTGCCAGTCGAGGTAGTTGGCGGGAGACGAAGAAAATCTTTCTCCGGTGGCAGGGTCGGATTCCCTGACGCTGAGAATACGGTTGGCGTCGGGATAAGGCAGCGGGTGGAGGAGAACCGTATCCACAACGCTGAAAATGGCAGTCGTGCTGGCGATGCCCAGAGCCAGCGCCGCCGCTGCCACGAAAGTGAATCCCGGGCTCTTGCGCAACATGCGCAGTCCGTAACGAAGGTCTTGTAAAAGAGTTTCCATGCTCTCACCTCAGTCGTGACGCAACGCGACCATGGGATCGATCCGCGCCGCTCGACTTGCCGGAATGTAATTCGCCAGCAGCGCCACCGCGGCCAGCAACGCGGTAAAGATCAGCAGAGTCAAAGGATCGGTGGAACTCACTCCGAACAGCAGCCCTGCGATCAACCGCATCAGCAAAACAGACGCGGCTAGCCCGATGACAACTCCCATAAGCGCCAGTGACATTCCCTGTCTCACTACCAGTTTCAGTACGTCGCCGCGCTGGGCGCCGAGCGCCATACGGACACCGATCTCGCGCACTCGCTGGCTCACGAAGTACGCCATCACTCCGTAAATGCCAATCGCCGCCAACAGCAAAGCTGTGGCCGCAAAGAAGACCAGAATCTCCAAGGCAAAGCGGCGTGACGCGAGCGAGTCGGAGACCATGCTGCGCACCGAGCGCACCGCATATACCGGCAGGTCGGGATTGACTCCCTGAACCTCACGACGGATCGACCCTTCCAACGCTTCGGGACTCGCCGCCGTCCGTATGTAAACCGTTACAGAATTCACCGCGATTTGCCTCGAAGGCAGAAACACGTGAGGCACGTAGGGCGCATCAAGCCCGTCGCTCCGGACTCGCCCCACGACTCCAACAATTCTCCGCAAGGGTTGCTTGGCCCCCAATTGCAGTTGTACTTGCTTCCCCAGCGGATCCTCACGGGGCCAATAGCGTTCCGCGGCCGTTTGGTCGATCAACGCGACCGGTTCGCCCTTATCATCGTCTGCTTCGGCGAAGATGCGGCCTCTGATGAGCGGAGTCTCGATCACATGGAACAGATCGGGCGTCGCCACGCCCAACTCGGCGGTCGGCCCTTCGCCCGGAGCCGCAACCCGTCCCGCGATAGCGAAGGCAACCGGATTACGCAGTGTGGAGAGAAGAGGAGTAACCCCTCCACCGATGGCAGCCTCCTTTACTCCGGGCAACGCGCCGATACGCCGCAGGACCTCGCTCACGAACACATTGAACTTCTCCTGCGTCGGATAAGGGTTGTTCTTGGGATCGTTGGGTACCGGCATCCAGAATTGTGCCGTTACCAGGTTGTCGGAGTTGAAGCCGGGTTGCACTTCCAGTACTTTCCAGAAGCTGCGCAGCAACAGGCCGGCGCTGACCATCAGGACCAGAGAGAGCGCAAATTCAGACACCACCAGCGCCCTCAGGAAGCGATGCTGGCGCGAGGCAATCCCAACGCCGCGCGATCCCTCCGTCAGTTTCTCTGCCAGCCGCGAATCCGACATTTGCAGAGCCGGCGCCAACCCGAACAACAATCCCGTGACGACAGACACCGCCGCGACAAAGAAGAGCGTCCGGGCATCCACATTTACTTCGGCCAGCCGAGGAAGATTGGCGGGAACAAGTGTCAGCAAAAGGTTCTTCAACCAAAAAGTCAGCGGTATGGCGAGCAGTCCGCCGCAAAGCGACAACACCACACTTTCGGTCAACGTTTGCCGGACGAGCCTCCACGTGCCCGCCCCCAAAGCCTGCCGGATAGCGATTTCACGGTGTCGCACCGACGATCGTGCCAGCAGCAGGCTGGCTATGTTGACGCAGGCAATGAGCAGCACTGCCCCGACGGCTGCCAGCAGCAAAAAAAGCATCACACTAACGTTACCGACCACTTCCTGCTGCAGCGGAACCAGCTGTACACGCCAGCCCACGGTGGCGGGATAGTCTGTCGGGTATTGCTCGCGTAACTGCATCGCGAAGGCGTTAAGCCGGGACTGAGCCTGGGCCATGGTCATGCCCGGCTGCAAACGCGCGATGGCCCCCGGAATAAAGCGCTGCGTGCGCACGGGAGGATGCGGAAACGGATCCGCGGCATAGCCCGCGGCCACCCATATTTCGACGTCTTGACGCAGCGTGCGTCCCGGATGTCGGAACTCGGGCGGCATGACTCCGATAATCGTGTAGAGATCGGTGTCAAGCCGGATCGCTTGCCCGAGCACATGCGGATCGGCTCCGAACATCTTGTGCCACAAACTGTCACTGATCACCGCGCCTTCAGAGAATCCTGGCCGGTAATCGCCGTCGTTGAAAACCCGCCCCAGCGCCGGTTTCGCGGCCAGCAGCGTGAAAAAATTTGCGCTCACCGCGTTGGCTTCCACGCGCTCCGGCTTCTCTCGTCCGGTGATGTTGGCGCTGATAGGCCATACCGCTGAGATTTCGGTGAACACTCCCGAGCGTTTCTGAAAGTCCTCCAACTCGGGCTGGGACATGCCTCTATCCGTCAGGTTGATCCCCGGCATGTCTGTTTTCACCGCTACCAGTTGCTCCGGCTGCTGATAAGCCAGCGGGCGCAGCAGCACGGCATCTACCACGGAGAATAAAGCGGTATTCGCGCCGATGCCGAGCGCCAATGTGACGACAACCACTGCCGTAAAAGCCGGTGCCTTGCGCAACATGCGCAGTGCGTAGCGAACGTCTTGCATCAAGGTGTCCATGTGGCTTCCGCTTACGGCGTTGCTACCGCCGGAATCCTCGCTTGTGGATTTGCCGGATCGCTGGTGATCCACCCATCGAACAATTGAATCGTCCGGTGTCCATAAGCGGCGTTCACCTCAGAATGTGTGACCTGAATGATGGTGGTTCCCCCGTCATTCAACTTCTTGAACAAGTCCATAATTTCCTTCGATTGGCTGGAGTGCAGATTGCCCGTGGGCTCGTCGGCGAGAATCAGCTTCGGATTGCCCACCACGGCGCGGGCCACGCCCACCAGTTGCTGTTGTCCACCAGAAAGCTGGCTGGGATAAAGATCTTTCTTGCCTACAATCTGGAAGCGATCGAGGATCTCGGCAACCATGCTGGCACGCTGGCTGCGGGAAATATTGCGGTAAGACAAAGGAACGTCCAGATTTTCGTAAACCGTCAAGTTGTCAAGCAGGTGATAGCTCTGGAAAACGAACCCAATGTATTTGCGGTTCAGCTCGGCGCGCTTCTTGCGGTCGAGTTTGTGGACTTCCTGATCGAGGAACGTGTATTCGCCTGCCCAAGTATCATCCAGCATGCCGAGAATGCTCATCAGGGTGGATTTCCCCGAGCCGGAAGGACCCATCACGGTGATGAACTCGCCATCCCGAATATCGAGGTTGATACGGCGAAGCACATAAGTGACTCCGGCGCCGGTTTTATAAGTGCGTTCAATATTACGTAGCTGAATCATGTGTCACTCCCAATGACTCTTTGCGTCCTTTGCGTTGTCTTCGTGAACTTTGCGGTCAAAGCTTTTGACCGCAAAAGATCGCAAAGGTTTCGCTCAACTCGCTAAGAGACCAATCACTCTTCCCGCAACGCCTCCAACGGATCGAGCTTGGTGGCTCGATAAGCCGGGATATAGCAACCAACCAAAATCAGCGCCAGCACGATCACCGGAACGATCGAGAACGTCGTTAAGTCTCGTGCGCTCACGCCAAACAACAAACTCGCCATAAGGCGCGTCAGGCCGAGCGCACCCGCAACTCCGACTAGCACGCCGGCCAAGGCCAGTTTGGCTCCCTGGCCCATAATGAGGCGTAGAACATTCGTGCGTTGTGCGCCGAGCGCAATGCGGATTCCTATTTCCCGGGTACGCTGCGAGACCGAGTAAGCCATGACTCCATAAATGCCGACAGCAGCCAATGTCAGCGCCAAGGTGGCGAAAGTCCCAATCAACCACATATCGAAGCGCCGCAGCGACCCGGAATCGGAAACCATTTCTTCCATGCTTTTCACGCCATAAACTGGGACGGTCGCATCCACTTGGGCCACAGCCGCGCGAATCGAACTGAGCTGGCCCGTGCTGCTCGCGCTGCGAACCGCTATGCTCATGCTGCCTTCGAACTGCGGTAGAAATGCCTCTGGCAGTTGCGTGTAGGGATAATAGGCAGTAGGTTCGACGTCGGTGACATCAGCCGCCCAATGCCGGACGTCGGAGGCCACTCCCACCACCGAGTACCATTCGCCACCGGTAATTTCAGGCTTGAGCCGCTTACCGATTGCATCTTCTTTTGGCCAATAAAGTTTGGCCAGGCTCTCGCTGACAACTACAACTTTCGGAGCCGCTGCCGTATCGTGATCGTTGAACTCGCGACCGCTCTTGAGCGCAATCTGCAAGCCGCCGAAATATTCCGGTCCAATGGCACGAAAACGCGTCACAATGGGAATCTGATTCGGCGGCGGCGGTGTGCCTTCAATCGAGATCGCCATCGACGGGTCAGAGCCGCTCATGGGCAGGTTTCTCGCCAGCACCGCCGACTGAATCCCAGGCAATGTCCGCACTCGCTCTAATACTTGTTGATAGAAAAGCGGGATACGCTCACCCTTGTATTGCGCCGGCGACGCGATGCGGAAAGTCAATTCATTCGTCGGATTGAATCCCGGCTCGATACTCTCCGCGTGCCATAAACTCTTGAGTGACAAGCCCGCTCCAATCAACAAGATCGAGGCCAGGGCTGTCTCTGTAACCACCAGCACCACGCGGTATTTGCCGAAACCTCCGGTGCTTCCTCGCGATCCTTCCTTTAACGTCTCGCTGACGTTTATCCGGGAGGCATCGAGTGCGGGAAAAACTCCAAACAAAATGCCAACCACACCGCACAGCAGGATCGTGTAACCCAGCACGCTGAGGTCAATGGCAACCGTGTCCACGGCAGGGATGCTGGCGGGATGAATTGCAACCAGCACCTTGATCGCAGTCCACGCCAGAGTTAATCCCAAAACCCCGCCTAACGTCGAAAGCAGTACGCTCTCCGTCAGCAATTGCAAAATCACCCGGCTGCGTGCGGCGCCGAGCGCAGTGCGGATGGAGAGCTCCCGCCTCCGCATAGTCCCGCGTGCGAGCAAGAGATTCGCCACGTTGGAGCAGGCAATTAGGAGAACGAAAGCCACTGCTCCCATCAGCAATAGCAAAACTGGTTTCACGTCGCCGTTTAGGAACACACTGATGGGCATCAATGTGACGCCGAAACCGCCTTCTCCCTTGGGATCCTGCGCCTTCAAGCGCTCGGCGATCGTCTTCAGCACCGCCTCCTGTTGTTTTTGCGTGCTTCCCGGAGGCAGCCGGGTAAATGCAAACAGCCAGTGCAGATTGCGGGCAGAGGCCTGCGCGTTCGCGGTCTCCATTTGCAATGGAACCCAAAACAGTTCCTGGTCCGTGAGCACATGAAAACCGCGAGGCATAACGCCCACCACGGTGAAAGGAGCGCCGTCCAGATTGACAACTTTTCCCAAAATGCTAGTGCTCGAGTCAAACCGTGTCTGCCACATCGCATGGCTCAGGATGACGAATCCACCCGCACCGGGATGATCTTCCTCCGGCGAAAATCCACGGCCCAGAGTTGGCTGTACTCCGAGGACAGGAAACAAATTGTAGTTCACTTTTCCGCCGGCGATCCGCTCCGGAACATCCTTCCCTGCCAGGTTATAACTAACGCTGGAGAAAGCGCCCATGTGCGCCAGAATGTCTCCCTGCTGCTGCATTTCCAGAAACGCCGGCGTGGAGAAAGCGTTAGGCTGGCCATTCGACATGGTCTTCCACACCACCATGATGCGGTCGGGATCGTGAAACGGCAGCGAATGTAGCAGCACCGAGTTGATCACGCTGAACATAGCAGTATTGGCGCCAATGCCCAGCGCCAGCGTGACCACGGCGACCACGGTAAAGCCAGGAGACTTCCGCAGCATGCGCAAGCCGTAACGAACGTCCTGGATCAGATTCTCCATTTCAGTTCAACCTGTTATTCATCTCGCAGCGCCACCATCGGCTGTACCTTGGTCGCCCAGTGCGCTGGCAAATAGCTGGCCAGCAGCACCGTGGCCAACAGCAGCAGCGAAGTCAACAACAAAGTGAGCGGATTGAACAGACTCACGTTGTAAAGCAGACTCGACAGCGCGCGCCCGGCAATGAACGTCGCAACTATCCCCAAAATCAGACCGAGGCCAGCCAGCCTTACCCCTTGACCGAGAATCAACCGCAGAACATCTCCGCGCTCTGCCCCTAGAGCCACGCGAATGCCCAGCTCGCGGGTTCGTAATCGCACCGAATAGCTAATCACTCCGTACAGACCTAATGCGGCCAGCAACAACGCGAGTCCAGCAAAAATTGAAAGCAGGACCACTAGAAAACGACGGCCGACCAGCGAACCGTCAACGCGCTCCTCCATGGTCTGCAAGGCATAAAGAGGCTGATTAGGATCCACACGGCGGATGGCCGCTTGCATGGCGCCGGCAACACTTTCGGGATTCGCGCTGTCCGTGCGGACTGCGATCTCGCCAGTCTGATTCGGACTCTGCGACAGCGGAAGGAAATAGAAGCCTTCTTTGACATCGGCCTCCAGCGACGAACTCTTGGCGTGAGCCACGATTCCGACAACCGTCATCCAGGGAGAGGGGTCCCCAAAACCAATGTGCTGCCCGAGGGGATCCTCATTCGGCCAATATTGATGGGCGAGCGTGGTATCGATGATGGCCACCTGTTCGGTTTTCGCCCGGTCTTCTGGGGTAAAGAACCGGCCGCGCAGCAGCGGAATGCGGAGCGTCGAGAAGTAACTGGGGGAGATGAGTCGAATACTGCCGTGTGGGCCGGGGTCGTCGGGCGGCGTGACCCGCCCCTTGATTTCGAAAGATGATAAACCTCCGTTTGCCGAAAATGGCAGCGCGTCGGAGAGCGCGGCATCTTTCACTCCCGGAATATTTCTTAGTTCCTGTTCAGCGGCCGCCAGAAATGCCGACTGTTGCTCATTGGTTTTGTAAGCAGGAGGAAGCGAAAAAACGGCAGTCATCAATCCATGCGGCTCGAAACCTGTATCGAGACGTTCGACCTGTGCCAGGCTGCGGAGCAACAGTCCCGCGCTCACCAAAAGCAACATCGCCAGAGCGATCTCGCCGACTACAAGCGTAGAGCGCAGGCGTTGTCGCACCTTGCCGGAAGTGCCCGACCGGCCGCCTTCTTGCAGCACCTGGAACCATCGGCTATGGGTCATGTGCCAAGCCGGAACTGTTCCACACAAAAGCACACAAGCTACCCCAATCACCGTGACATAAAGCAATACCGGACCGCCCATTTGTACAGTGAGATTGGCCGCAAGACTCGCAGGCGCAAATAACAGTAACAATGGAATCGCGAAATGAGCGAGGATAAGACCGAGCAAGACTCCCGTCGCCGCCAGTACGAGGCTTTCCAATAAGGCCTGCCGCACCAATCGTCCATTCCCTGCTCCCAGGGCGATTTGAATGGAGACTTCGTGCTGTCTGCCGGTCGCGCGAGCCAGCAGCAAGCCGGCGATGTTAGCGCACGCGATCAGTAACACCGTCGCGACCGCTGCCAGCAGAATGAGTAGAGGTTTTCGTAAATTGCCAGCTACAAACTCGACCAGCGGCATGGCAAACATTCCCCAGCCCGAGCTATCGCTGTAGCTGCCTCGCCCTTCCGCGGCAATTTCCTGCGCCGACTTGAGGCGCAGATACGCATTGGCTTGGGCGACGCTTACACCGGGGCGCAGTCGAGCCACACCAAAAAGATTCTCGTTATGGCGGAATTTGCGATCGAAGTATTGGCTCGAAGGAAGGCCGATCGGCGTCCATAGCTCCGTGCCATTCGGCCAATCGAAGTCGGAACGCATCACCCCCACTACCTGATAGGACTCTTGGTTTAGAAGAAGACTCTTTCCCACGATGGCAGGGTCTCCGCCGAATCGTTGCTTCCAGGTGTGGTAGGAAAGCACGGCTTCATGATTGGCGTTAGGCTGGTCTTCTTCAGGCCGAAAAACTCGTCCCAGGTAAGGGCTGGCCCAGAAGACGTCGAACCATTGCCACGAGACGTTAGCGCCTACCAATCGCTCAGGCGTTGTGCCATTGCTGCTGTAATTAAAGTTCGCGGCCTGAAGCACAGCGGCGGAAGTGATAACGTCCTTGCCGGTCACGGCGTCGCCGAAATCCGGCGCCGAAATACTGATGTTCGAAAGATCGGCCAAAGAATACTTGGCGCGGAGGGCGATCACACTTTCGGGATGCGGAATGCCACTCGGGTTCAGCAGAATGGCGTTCATCACGCTGAAGACGGCAACGTTCGCGCCGATGCCAAGTGCCAGTGTCAGCGCCGCGACTACCATGAAGGCTGGGCTCTTGCGCAAACCGCGCGTTGCGTAGCGGAGATCGTGAAGTGTTCCTGTCATGTTGCCTCCCTTCTTACTCATACCTCAGCGCAACCATGGGATCGACTTTCATGGCATTTCTTGCCGGCACGTAGCAAGCCGACAAGACCACCGCGATCAGCAGACCGGCAACGCTGGCAAAGGTGGCCGGATCGCTGGGGCTGGTCCCGAACAACAAGCTGGTCAGCAATCGCGTCGCCCCCAGTGCTACCGCCATTCCTATGGCGATGCCGAATCCGGAGAGAATCAAGCCCTGCCGCAAAACCATGCGTAGGACGTCCGTCCGCTGCGCGCCCAGCGCCACGCGAATGCCAATCTCTCGCGTGCGTTCGGCGACGCTATAAGAAACCACGCCGTAAATCCCGGTGATGGCCAATAGCAGCGCCATTCCGGCAAACACTCCCAGCACCACCGTACTGAATCGAGCCCGCGCCAGCGACACCCAGAGCAGATCTTCCATCGACCTGATGTCAGCCACCGGTTGATCTTTGTCCAGACTCCAAACCGCTTGCCGGACCGCAGGCGCCAGCGCCAATGGGTCGCCGTCGGTACGAATCACCAGCGTCATAAAGTTGTAAGCAAGTTCGGGATGCGGCCAATATGCCGTGGCATTAACCTCGGCATCGAGGCCGGCTTGTTTGACGTCGCCCACCACGCCGATCACCTGGCTCGGCACGTCCACGTCCTTCATGTGGATGGTGACACGCTTCCCGACAGGGTCTTCATTCGGCCATAGTTTCTTAGCCATCGACTGGCTGATGACAACCGTGTGGCTGACTTCCCGGGCTTCGCGGTCAGTGAACGATCTTCCCCTCAGTAGTAGGATTCCCAGCGTCTCGAAGAAATGCGGTTCGACGACCGCGACATCGACCTCAGGCTGTTCGGCAGCTGGAAGCGGTGGACGGCCTTCCACTTCCACTCCTGTACTGGAAATGCCCCCAGCGAATGGCAGGTAGGCATCAGCGCTGGCCGAGCGCACTCCCGGCAACTGCCGGACGCGCTCCAATAGTTGCGCGTAGAACTCGGAGATTTTCGCGTCGTCTTTATACTTAGAACCCGGCAGCTCCACGCGAGCAGTCAATATTCCCTTGGACTGAAAGCCAGGATCGACTGCCATCAGGCGGCCGAAGCTGCGAATCAATAGTCCCGAGCCGGCAAGAAGAACCAACGCCAGCGCGATCTCGGCTACCACAAAGCTATTGCGGGCTCGCCCGCTGTGAACACTCTCGGAACCGCTGCGGCCACCTTCTTTCAGTTCGGCATTTGGGCGAGCGCGGGCAGCCTGAACCGCGGGCACAACTCCGAAGAGCAAACCGGTCAACACCGCAATCCCGGCAGTGAAGACAAGAACCCGCAAGTCAACTTGTGCGCCTTCCAGCGGGATGAGACCCTTGGGAGCGAGCGCCAGCAGCGCACTTGCGCACCACCGTGCCAGCAGTAATCCCGCTGCCGCGCCCAGCGCCGCGAGCAAGCAACTTTCTGTGAGAACTTGCCGAATCACTAGCCACGGTTTCGCCCCGAGCGCGACCCGGATGGCAATTTCGTGACTTCGCGACTTGGAACGCGCGAGCAGGAGCGTAGCCACGTTCGCGCATACGATCAGCAACACCAGCCCAACCGCCCCCAGCAGAACCTGCAACGCAGGCTGAATTGCACCTACAAATTGAGTGCGCAACGGAACCAGGTTCACCGTCCAGTTCTTCATTGACTCCGGATCCTGAGCTTCCAGACTCAGTGCCAGGCTGGTCATGGCCGACTGCGCCTGCGGCAACGTCACCCCCGGACGCAGCAAACCAACGGCCTGTAGATAGCGTCCATGAAAGCTGGGATCCTTCTCGGAGAAAGTTAGCGGAAGCCATGCCTGGGGCTGTTCTTGTCCGAAAGACCCGTGCTTCACGAAAAACTTGAATCCACGGGGCATCACGCCCACCACGGTTTGCGGCTTGCCATTCAGCACAATGTTACGGCCCACAATTCGCGGGTCGGAACCAAAGCGGCGCTGCCACAGCTCAAAGCTGAGCACCACTACGTCGTTGGCGCCATCCACACTGTCCTCAGAAGCCAGCAGTGTGCGGCCCAGCACCGCGTTCACACCCAGCAGAGCAAAGAAATTGGGGCTCACCTCCTGCACATTGAGCCGCTCTGGCGCTGCGCCTCCGGTCAGGACCTTGGTCCAGTTGAAGCACGCAGCGGTCTGCTCAAATACGGTGGCGTGCTCTCTCCAGTTCAGAAACGTTGCGGGCGAAGTGGTGTTCTCCTGTTCGCCGTCAGGCAGGCGTTTTTCCCAAATCATCACTAGACGGTTGGCATTGGGATAAGGCAGAGGACGAAGCAGGACGGCATTCACCACACTAAAGATCGCGGTATTGGCGCCGATACCCAGCGCCAGCGTAATCACAGCGACCGCGGTAAAGCCGGGACTCTTCCTCAGCATGCGGAACGCATAGCGAATATCTTTGAGCAAAGCTTCCATCACTCATACCTCAGTGCCACCATGGGATCGACCTTGGCGGCGCGGCGCGCAGGATTGGCTGCCGCGCATAACGCAACCAAGACTGTGAAAATCGCCGCGGCGGCATAGATAGCTGGATCACGCGGGCTGACTTCGACCAGCGACGCCGATACTACGCGGGCCAGCGCCACTGCCAGGAGTGAACCGAGGAGCAGTCCGGGAAGTGCAAGCGTCAGACACTCGCGCACAATCATGCGCATCACATGTACCGGTTGCGCACCCAACGCCACTCGAATGCCGATCTCGTTGGTTCGCTGCGCCACCGAATACGCCATCACGCCGTAAAGGCCGATGGCGGCCAGCAGCAACGCCACCGAACCCAGTGTGCCCAGCAGGCTGGCGGAGATTCTTTGCGCAAAGAGCGAGGCCCCAATGTATTCCTCCAAAGGCATGGCGCTGAACACCGGCACCGCGGGATCAATCGCGTTGGCTTCGCGCCGCAGCGCGGTAACTGCATCATTCACCGGCCCCGAAGTGCGGACAAAAAACTTCAACCCCATTTCCGGCCGGTAAATCTGGCGAATGGGAACATAGAAATAGGGTGCGGTGTTTTCCGTGAGCCGAAGAATCTTGCTGTCCTCGACCACGCCGACCACGGTGAACCACTTGCCCCAGCCTTGCACTTTCTGGCCAATGGGCTCCTGATTCGGCATGAAATGGCGCACAAATTCCCGGGTCACAATCATGGCCGGCGGATGCTCCCGGTCATCCTGCAGGTTGAAGTCGCGGCCTTCGAGCAACGGGATCTTCATGAGTTCGAAGTAGCCGGGCGCAACCAGGTTGCGGTAGAGCTTCATATTCTCGTTGGGCCCGGGAACATAACCCTGAATCTGCAAGTCCTCCCACGACCCCCCAGAGATGCTGAGCGGCACATAATCGCCGTAGCTGACGGCGGTCACTCCCGGTTGGCGCTCCATTACCTCGCGCAGACGGCGGCAGAAGGAATCGGCCTGGCCCGCGTCATAGCCGGCGGCAGAGAGATTTATCTGGGCCATCGCCACTTGATGAGGATTGAAGCCCGGCTGGATGGATCGCGCCATCTGAAAACTCTTCACAAATAGTCCTGCGCCGATAACAGCAACTACCGCGAGTGCAACTTCCGAGGTGACCAGTAGCCCGCGCAAGCGTTGGGAGCGGATGCTCGACGTTCCGCTGCGTCCGCCTTCCTTGAGCATGATGTTGACGTCGCCACGCGTGGAGTGCATGGCTGGAGCAACTCCGGCAAGCCCGGCCACAGCAAAAGCCAACCCAACCGTGAAAAGAAGCACGCCAAAATCAATCGGCGGGCGAAGCATGGTGGGAGTTGCGGACGCGGGCACCAGCCATTGCAGCGATCCACCCAGCCACTGCGCGAGCATGAGGCCTGCCAGCGCTCCACTCACCGCAATCAGTAAACTCTCGGTGAGAAGCTGGCGCGCCACGCGCGAGCGCGGCGCCCCCAAAGCCAGACGCACACTGAGTTCCTTCTGACGGCTGACCGCACGGGCCAGCAGCAAATTCGCAACGTTGGCGCATACGATCAAAAGCACGACCCCGCAAGCGCCCATCAGGATGCTGAGCGGGGCCAGCAACGAATCCTGAATACCGTAGTGCGATTTCCATAAAGGTAGCAGCGTAGCGCTCATTCCCTGGTTGGTGTCGGCATCGACCTCGGCGTTATGCAGAGCCAAGGCCTGAACTTCAGCCCGAGCCCGCTCGATCCCCACCCCTGGCGCAAGCCGGGCCAGCACCCGGAACATACGAGTCTTGCGGTCACGCAGCATCCAGTCGCCGGTGGAGCTGAGTTGCCCAAACATGGTGGCGGGAGCCCACATTTCGAGCGACAGGCCGGGCATGGACCCGTGGAAGTCCTCGGGCGCGACTCCGATAATGGTGTAGGGATAACGGTTGATGCGCACGGTTGTGCCCACCAGCGATGGGTCCGAGTGATAACGATTCCTCCACATCGCGTAGCTGATGACGGTTACGGCGTGGGCATTCTGTTCATCGCCCTGCTCGGCCTTGGAAAAAAAACGACCGAGCGCCGGCTTCACCCGTAGTACTTCGAAGTAGTTGCCTGAAACCACTTCTCCCCACACCCGCTGGACTTGTTTTTCGTCACCGACCGCGAGGTCCATCGGTTGAGTCACGGTCATGGAATCAAACAGTTTTGTATTGTCACGAAAATCGCGGAAGTCCAGATAAGACGTAGGCGTCCATTCGCCGGAAGGAGTCAGCATCTCCAGCGCAACCACGCGTTCTGGCTGACTGGCGCCGGGCAGCGGATTGAGCAGCACCGTGCGAATCCAACTAAAGATAGTGGTGCTCGATCCGATCCCGACCGCGATGGTCAGGATGGCCACCGCGGCGAAGCCGGGATTCTTCACCAGCATCCGCAGCCCGTAGCGAACATCTTGCAGAAAGGTCTCCATAAACTCACTCGTATCTCAGGGCCACCATGGGGTCAACGCGCGTAGCCCTGCGCGTGGGAATCCACGCCGCCAAAAGCGCCGCGAGACCCGTAACTAAGGTTGTGGCGACCAGAGTCAACGGATCAGCACTGGAAATTCCGAAGAGCTGGCTTTTGAGGAGTCTGCCGAGAATAAGCGCCAGAGGCAGCGCAACGGCAATGCTGATGCCTGCGAGTCGTGCCACTTCAGAGAGCACCATGCGTGCCACAGCTCCACGGCTCGCACCTAGCGCGATTCGTATTCCAATCTCCCGTGTGCGCTGCACCGTCGCATAAGCCAGAACTCCGTATAATCCGACCGCGGCCAACAAAGTCGCCAACACACCGAAACTCGCCGCCAGCAGCGCAATCATCCGTTCCGTGCTCAAGCTGTCGTCGATCTGCTGAACCATCGTGATCAGAGTGTCGACCACCAGCTTCGAGTCCAGCCTTTGCATGGCACTGCGGATGCCCACCTCGGCTGATTCCGGACTCTGCCAGGTCCGCACATAAAACTGGAGCGGGACTTGACCCGCTTCCTTTGCCTGAAGATAGGGAATAAAAACACTGCGTCTGACCTCCTCACGCACACCCTCATGCTTTGCGTCCCGCACTACACCGATGATCTGAATGTCGGGCTTGGCGTCCTTAAGAGGACCGCTCATAAGATAGTGATCAAGCGCCTGTTGCGGACTTCCAAAAAAATGCTCTGCGAAACTCTTGTTGACGATGGCAACCTTGGCGGCATCGGGCCCATCCTGGGCCGTGAAGTTGCGTCCCGCGACCATTGGTCTCTTTAAGGTCGCAAAATAGTCCGCGGTGATGATCGACCATTCCGCGTTCATATCCTCGTCTTCCTTGGCCGCGTAGCCTGCAATCGTGATGTTGTTGCCCTCACTGTTGCCGGAGAGTTCCGGATCATTCGTCCCCGCCACTGAACTTACGCCCGGCAAAGCGGAGAGCGCTCCGAGCACGCGATTGGACAACGCAGGAACGTCTTTCGGATCGTAGCCGGCTAGTTTGGCGTCCAGACCGAAGGTGAGGAGGTGGTCTGTCGCAAAACCCACATCGAAGGTCTTGAGTTTGTACAGAGTGCGTAGAAACAGGCCGGAACCCAGCAGCAGCAACAAACTCAAGCCAATCTGCAATCCGACCGACACACGCCGAAAACCCTGGCCGCCGCCGGCGACGGCGATCGTCTGTTGCTTGAGGGTCGGCGTCAGGTCCGGGTGCCAGAATTGGGCCGCAGGAGCCAGGCTGAACAACAGGCTGACGAGCAATGCGATGCCAAAGTTGAAAAGAAAAATCCGCAGGTCGGGAGTCGCCGAAAAGGGCAGTTGTTGGTTCGAGTCCGTGTACATCATTTGCACTAACAGCCCGGATACTCGGGGTGCAAGCAGCAATCCCAGCGCACCCCCGGCGAGGCCGAGCATCGCTCCTTCAACCATGAGCTGTTGCAGGATCCTCCCCCGCCGCGCCCCCAACGCGTACCGCACTGAAATTTCCCGCACCCGTCCCGCCGCTCGCACCAGCAACAGGCTGGCCACATTCGCGCAGGCAATCAGCAAGACCAGACCTACCATGCCCATCACAATCAGCAAGGGAGTGCGAATGTTTTCGCGCAAAGGCGAAAAGCCCAGCGCCCCATCGAGCAGCGAAAGATGGCTGTCGGTCACAAAGCGTTGCACAAACGACGCTGAGCGGTTCTGTATCTGCTTGAGTTCTTCGGCGCGTAGCGCGTGCCATTGAATGTTAATGCCAGCTTCCGCCTGCGCTCGGTTGACTCCAGGGTTCAGCCGGGCAAAGATATTCAGCCATCTGGATCGGTGGTTGTCGAGGTCATTCCAGCCAGGAGTGATCTCGGGCTTCATCATCATAGGCACGAACAGATCGGGAGCGTCGCCCACAACCACGCTGCGAAAGTCAGGCGCCACGACACCGACTACGGTGAACGGATGGCCATTAATCAAGATCGACTGATTCAGAATTCCTGGGTTCGCACCGAAGCGGCGCTGCCAGTAGCCAAAACTCAGAACCACCACCGGATTGGCATTCTGGGTAACGTCATCGGCCTGCAATAACAATCGTCCCGTCGCCGGACGGACTCCGAGAACGTCGAAATAATTGCCGCTTACCAGTTCGGTGTTGGCGAGTTCCGGCTGATTGTGCCACTGCACGCCCACCTGGGTGGAATACGTGGCAAGCATTCCGCTGAATACCGTGTTGCGATCACGGAGGTCGCGGTACATCGGATAGGAGAAGTAGGCGCCGTGCGATCCGCCGCGAGAACTTGTGCGTCCAGTGTCCGACCCGGAATATTGCAGTTGGACAAGCTGTTGCGGATCACGCACCGGCAGACGGCGAAGCAGGACTTGATCAAATAAAGTGAAAATGGCAGTGTTTGCGCCGATGCCCAGCGCTAACGTGACGACGGCGACAGCGGCAAAGCCCGGGCTTTTCCGCAACATTCGCAGGGCGTAGCGGACATCCTGCAGCAGCGACTCCATTAGCCCACCTCAACGCTCTCCTCGACGACCCTTCCATCGAATAGGTGGATCTGACGGTCGGCATGACGCGCAAAGCGGGGATCGTGCGTCACCATGCAGATGGTCGCGCCTTCGCGGTGCAGGTCGCGCAACAGGTCCATCACCGCTTCGGCATTGCGTGAATCCAAATTTCCGGTAGGTTCGTCAGCTAGCAGAATCGACGGTGTTCCCGCCAACGCCCGCGCCACCGCCACCCGTTGCTGCTGACCTCCAGAGAGCTGTGAAGGATAATGCTTCGTCCGGTGATTCATGCCTACGCGCTCGAGCGATACGTGCACCCGTTCTTTGCGCTCGGCGGAGGGCATGCCGCGGTAGGTGAGCGGCAATTCGACGTTTTCATACACGTTGAGATCGCCGATCAGGTTGAAACTTTGAAAGATGAATCCAATCTCGCGGTTGCGAATCCGCGAGCGCTCGCTGATGTCGAGATTCGCCACCGAGTGGCTGTTCAGCACATAAGTTCCGTCGCTCGGCGAATCCAGCAGGCCGATCAGCGCCAGCAGCGTGGACTTGCCCGATCCCGAAGGGCCCGCGATCGACACATACTCGCCCTTGCGAATCTGCATGTGAATTCCGGAGAGCGCATGGGTCTCGACTTCATCCGTGTAGAAAACTTTAGTGATGTTCTCCATGCTAATCATGGTTCCCGCGTCAGCCATCGAAGTTCCTCTCTGAATCTTGTGAAATCCCTGTGATCCTCTGTGACCTCTGTGGTTAAGTTTCTTGACTCATAACCACAGAGGTCACAGAGGCACTATTCCAGCCGAATCCGGTCGAAGTTGTCCCAGCGTGACATATCGGAAAGAATCACCTGGTCGCCCTCTTTCAACCCTTGCAGAATCTCGACCGTGTTCACCGAACTGCGGCCGAGCTTCACCTGAGCGCGCACCGCGTTGCTTCCATCCGGCTCCAACTTGAACATGCCGACCGTACTCTGCTCCTGCCCAAACGCCGGACGCCCCACATAAAGCACGTTTTGCATCTTCTCCAGATCGATGGTCCCATCCACGCTCAAGTCCGGCCGCGCTCCCTGCGGGAGCGCGCTGTCCAAAGCCACATCGACAGTCACGGTTCCATTAACAACAGACGGATCAATCCGCACAACGTGACCAGGTATCACACCGTTGTGGGTGTCTACGGAGGCCGGCTGGCCTAGTTGAATGTCTTTGGCTTGAGTTTCGGCGATCTTCAGCTCGGCTTTGAGGCGCTGCGGCTGAACGACTTTGGCCAGAGTCGTCCCGGGAGTCACAAATTGGCCGATCTTTAGGGTCTGTTCCTGCAAAACGCCATCAATACCGGCGCGCACTCGCAACCTATCTAGTTGGCTTTTTTTCAGTTCTGCCAGCGCGCGAAACTCCTCGACCTCGGCTTGCTTGGCTTGCAACTGGGCGATCAGAACCTCGCTGCTGTTGGTCAGCCTCTGCTTCTCAATGTCATTGCGGGTGGAAAGTTCATCCGTCTTCTGATTGGAAACTTTCTGACTAAGTTGGGAGATGACTCCCAGCTTGGCCAATTCGTTATCGATGTCCGACTGCATCTTGGCCTGGCTATATTCCGATTGCGCCTGCGCCGACAATGACTTCTGCGCCAGTACCTGGCTGGCCAGCGCGACTTGCAGATTCTTGTAGTCCGCTTCGGACGCTTTCAGCTTCCACTCGGCGTCGAGCGCTTCCTGGGTAAGCTGCGGGTTGCTCATCTCCAGCAGAATGGTGTCAGCTTTCACTTGGGCGCCGGGAAGTTCGAGAATCTTCTCCACCCGGCCTTCAGTGACTGCGGGCAGAAACTGGATCGAGCCTTCCATGGGAACCAGCGTGCCCAGACCGCGAACCTGACGCAGAACCGATCCGCGTTTCACCGTGTCAACCCAGACTGTGGAACGTTCCACCGTCGGCGCTGCCGGCTTGAGCCGGGATAGCCCCATGGTCACGAGGGCGAGTGCCACAATTCCGACTGCTATATAAATGATCTGCCGCCGTCGTTTCTGGCGGGCGATATTAGGGCGAGCGATATCCATTTGCTGCTTAGAATGGCACGCCCGCGACCACAGCACAAGTCGAGACAAGCATCACAGACAAAAAGACTTAGATAGATTTCACGGCACAGCAGAAAGTGGCTTTCTGTTCACTCGTGGGAGCAAGTGTCCGATTCCGAACAGCCTCCCGGAGTTGCCTCATCCAAACTCATCCACTATTTCTGATATCACTCTCGTCGGGCTATCAGCGGCAATCTTAAGGAGAAACAATGACTGCACGAACCGGCAACGCCCGCAACTATCTTCTTTTAGGACTGGTGCTTCTCATCATGGCAGGAACGACCTTCGCAGCTTCCAACATCTACGACTTCACCCTCCCCAACATTGACGGCAAATCCATGCCGCTGGCCGATTTCAAAGGCAAAGTCGTGCTCGTGGTCAACGTCGCCAGCCAGTGCGGATACACTCCGCAATACACCGCCCTCGAAGCTATCTACGAGAAGTACAAGGCCCAGGGCTTCGTGATCGTCGGCTTCCCGGCCAACAACTTCGGCGCTCAGGAACCCGGCACCAACGAAGAAATCAAGACTTTCTGCTCCCGCAAATACAGCGTGACCTTCCCCATGTACAGCAAAGTCTCGGTCAAGGGTGACGACCAGACACCGCTTTATCAGTACCTGACCAAAGACACACCCGCTGGCATCAACGGCGACATCAAGTGGAACTTCACCAAGTTCCTGGTGGATCGCAATGGCAAGGTGGTCGAGCGCTTCGAGTCCAAGGTCACACCTGATTCTCCGGAAGTGACGTCGGCGATTGAAAAGCAGTTGAAGCAGTAATGGCGGGAGCGCCAGAACTCCACACACGACTGTCATCCTGAGCGGAGTGGCCGCTTCGCGAAGCGGAGCGGCCACGGAGTCGAAGAGCCTGCCCTGAGCGAAGCCGAAGGGACCCCTGTTACTCCTAAACCCAGCACGAGCGCTTCAGGGAGTTCTCACCGGGAACTCGACAGCATCGTAAGAATGCCTCGCGGAGTTCATCGCACTGCACGCATGTGTGCGGTCCTTCGACTGCGTTGTCGTTCGCGTTTGCGAACGACAACTGCGCTCAGGATGACAGCTAGCTCCCAAAGATACGCGCTTCATTTCCCAATTCTGAATTTTCCTCGCCTCAAGCCCGTTTTGGGACGCCCCGCCGAAAATCTTGTCAAGGGGTCTAAACTGGTCATTTCCTTCCATCCCAATCATTCGCATGGAAATATAAATTTCGTTTTCGTGTCTCACTTGCCTCTCCAATTTGCTATTCTGGAAGTGTAGAGAAGTTCAGCAGGCGCGGGCCTAAACCCCGCGCTTTTTTCATGTAGGCGCGGGCGTCCGCCCGTGCAAACTCGAAAACATCCCAACAACTTAAAGGAAGGATCAAGCGCCGGCGCGAGCTGGCGCTTTCGTATTTATGGCGACAGATTCCAGCAACTCGCAGCAGCAGGGATTTGATAGAAGGTACGGGTATTCATGCGCTACCCGTACGGCCAAGCTTCGCGGCGAAATTGCGGAGATGGCTTTCTTACTCAAGGCTTCGCGCTTGGGACTTTGCGTCTCCAAGCCATACGGTGACAGCTACGCTTACGACTTTGTGGTCGATTCCGGCACCCGGCTCTGGCGGGTGCAGGTGAAATCTACACAGAGAACCCGCGGCCGTGGATACAGCCTCACCGTCTCGCACTTCGAATCGCGCGGCAACCCGCATTACACGCCCGAGGAAATCGATATGCTGGTTGGCTACGTGGTGCCCCCAGACGCCTGGTACGTACTCCCGCTCGACGCCTTTCTGCCCCGCCGTCAGGTGCGCCTGTTCCCCAACGGAGGCCGCCGCGGCTCCGGCCGCTTCGAGAGCTACAAAGAAGCCTGGCATTTGCTGACGTAGCCACGGCCGCTCCAACACACTTGTCATCCTGAGCGGAGTGGCCGTTTCGCGAAGCGAAGCGGCCACGGAGTCGAAGGATCCCTATTCCCTTGACACTATCTGCGACGCTTCAGGGAGTTCTCCCGGGTGACCCGACAGCATCGCGGGAATGCCTCGCGGAGTTCATCTCCCTGCATGGAGGCATGGGGTCCTTCGACTGCGTTCTCGTTCGCGTTGCGAACGACAACTTCGCTCAGGATGACTGATTGTTGGGAGCCTTTTCGTGGAACGCCTCGCGCAGGCGCATCAGCCTCCGAGGATCTGCTTCAGTTTCTTGCCCACATCCTCGTGGTCGACGAAGTCTCCGCGCTGCGCTGCTGCGAGGCCGAGATTAACCGCCTCGACAAAGCGCGTGTCATCTTCCAAGTAGCGGCTGATAACTTGCTGCGCCAGTTCGTCGGCGTTGAGTCCCTTCTGAGCGGCGATTTGCGCCAGCCGGGCCTCTTTGTCGGGTTGAAGCGGGACTTCCCTAGGCACAGTCTAGGAAGGTTCAGGGGTGGTGTCAAATTGCGGTCAAGGGAATGCCCAGGTTGGCTCGCTGGCGCTACGCGGAAGATGGGGCGCCGGGCAGTATCGACATAGCTAGTCAGGGAGAACGAGTGGTTCCGAGCCGAAGACGCATTGCATCGCGAGACACGCCTCCAGCCGGGAATCTAGCGTAAAAGGAAGAGCGGACTACGTAAGTCGGTCGATAAACTTCAAGAGATTGAAAACGATCTGTACAACGAGTTTGGCCGCTGTGCCACTCAACTGTCTCAGTCAGACTCAAGCTCGATTGAGGATGACTTCGAGTCGTACTTCTTGATGCAACATCATGATCTTCGGTAGCGATCCCGACTGGCTTGTGAAGATGCAACAAATGCGAGGCTCTCGGTTAGTTTCTATCACCATCCCGCGCGGTTCGATCAACAAGGTCAGGCGGGAACTCCGCGACACCGGCATAACCGAATCGGTCGTCTATCCCGACCTTGATGGTCTCGGGCGTGAACTACGACAGATGTGGGAAGCAAGAAGGTGAGAAATGACTCAAGCCGGCGGTCTAGTCGTGGCGGCGATCATCGCAGGAGCCCGGTGCCCCAGGTTCCGCGTAGCGATAGCGAGCTAACCTGAGCTTTCCAATAGGCAAGTTGAGACGTACCTCGCCTATGCGGACCTGCTCCAGCCCTAGCTGGTTCCACTTCTCGACCACCAACGCCGGGCCAGGGAGCGGTCGAGGCCTTAGTGGGCTCCCGCGATATCCTAACGCTTTACAGTACTACCGCGATGCGTTAGTATAGGCACAATGATCGTAAGCTTTCGGGATGGTGAGACGGAGGCTTTATGGCTGCACGGCAAGAGCCGACGTCTTCCCCCGGATCTCCAGCGTAGAGCATTCAAAAAGCTCGCGATCTTGAATGCGGCGGTTGCGCTTGACAACCTTGCGGTTCCTCCCGGCAACCATTTGGAGGCGCTTCGAGGAACACGCGCAGGACAACACAGCATTCGAGTGAACAACCAATATCGCGTGTGTTTTCGGTGGCAGGACGGAAATGCATTTGATGTGGAGGTTGTGGATTATCACCGATAAGGGAGTTACAACAATGGCGAGGAAGAAAAACAAGGTATTTGCGGTTCATCCAGGAGAAATTCTCAAAACAGAATTCATGGAGCCGATGGGCTTAAGCAGCTACGCGCTGGCTAAGGCCCTGCTCTTCCCCGGCATTTATGAGATTGTGCGAGGCGATCGCGCCATTAGCGCGGACACGGCCGTGCGGCTGGGAAAATATTTTGGCTTGCCGGCGCAATTCTGGCTCAACCTGCAAAATGACTACGACCTGCGCCTTGCCGAGAGTAGCGGCGTGGGTAGGCGCATTCGCCCCAGAAGCGCAGATCACGGTGTTGGCACAGCACACATTGGAGCATAGGGAGAAGGCCCACGTGGACGGTGTTTGGCTGAATGCTGAGTGCTGACTACTGAGTGCTGAGTGCTGGTCTATCCCAGCCCCAACTCTTTCCACTTCTTGTCCACGAGCGCCTTAGTCTTTTCGTCCATTAGGATTTCGTCGGGCCAGGGGCGGGTGAAGCCTTCGCTCGGCCATTTGCGGGTGGCGTCGATGCCCATCTTTGATCCGTAATTGGGCAGGCGCGAGGCGTGGTCGAGCGAATCGACGGGGCCGAGAGTGAATTGTATGTCGCGCTCGGGGTCGATGTGATTGAGGGCTTTGAGCGTGACTTCGCCGATATCCTGCACGTTGACGTCTTCATCCACAACAATGATGCACTTAGTAAACATGGCCTGGCCCAGCGACCAAACCGCGTTCATGACTTTGCGCGCCTGGCCGGGATAGGACTTCTTGATGGAGACGATCATGAGGTTGTGAAAGACGCCTTCGATGGGCAGGTTGATGTCCACCAGCTCGGGAATCGTGAGGCGCATGAGCGGCAGGAAAATGCGCTCGACGGCTTTGCCCATCCAGCCGTCTTCCATCGGAGGCTTGCCGACGATGGTGGTCGAGTAGATAGGGTCTTTGCGATGGGTGATGCAACTGATGTGGAAGACAGGATAAAGATCTTCGAGCGAGTAGAAGCCGGTGTGGTCGCCGAAGGGGCCCTCGCTGCGAAGTTCGTCGAGGTGAACGTGGCCTTCGAGGATGATTTCGGCGGAGGCAGGGACTTCGAGATCGACAGTCTCACACTTTACCAGCTCGACTGGCTTCTGGCGGAGGAATCCCGCGATGAGATATTCCTCTACGTCGGGCGGCGCGGGAACAATGGCGGAAAAAGTGATGGCCGGGTCGGTGCCGATGGCGACAGCAACTTCCATTTTGCCGGAGGGAGTGTGCTCGGCGAGGACGGAGCCGCCGGAGGAGCGAGCCATGAGATCGACGGATGATCTGGAAAAATCCCCACCCAAGCCAAAACCGGGCTTGGATGGGGCACCCTCTGAACTTGATGCCGCGCGTCGCAGCATTTCGCGGTAGTGTTCAGCGCCGACCTTCTGCCGCTGCCAGTGCATGCCGGTAGTGTGACCGTCATACACCTGCATCCGGTACATCCCTACATTACGTTTGCCAGTATTGGGGTCTCGGGTGATTACGCACGGTAAAGTGATGAAGCGACCCGCGTCCTGGGGCCAGCATTTGAGAATAGGAAAATCGAGCAGCGAAAAGTTGTCGCGTTTGATGACTTCTTTGCAGGGGCCGGTCGCGACCGTCTTGGGAAAGAATTTGCCCATTTCGGCCAGCATGGGCAGCATTTTTACTTTGTCGAGAAAGCCCTGCGGAGATTTGACGTCCATGAAGGCGCGAATGCGGTCGGCGACTTCGTCGAGTTTGTCGACTTCGAGGGCGAGATTCATGCGGCGGGCGGAGCCGAATTGGTTGATGAGCACTTGCGCGCCGGGATGGCCTTTGAGGTTTTGGAAAAGCAGAGCGGGGCCACCGGATTTACTGACGCGGTCGGTGATTTCGGTGACTTCGAGACTGGGATCGACTTCGGTGCGTATCTTCTTTAGTTCGCCGGCGCGGTCGAGCGCGCGGATCCAGTCGCGTAGATCGTCGTAAGCCAAAAATCCTCCGGAGACACTGGATTATACGGCAGAGAGTACTTGTAACCACAGAGGACACAGAGGATCACAGGGTAAGAAGAGTGACAAAGATTTGACATCACAGACGCCAGGGCGGGACACGACCCTGCTAAACTGCATCTGATCAGCCATGAAACGACGCGTAGTCATTACCGGCATGGGAGTGGTGAGTCCGAATGGCGTGGGCAATGCTGCGTTCGCCGGCGCCGTGCTGGAAGGAAAAAGCGGAGTGCGGCGGATCTCGCGGTTTGATCCTTCGGAAATTCCGGTGCAGATTGCTGGGGAAGTCCGAGATTTCGATGAGCTGGCGTGGGTGGAGAAGCGCGACCGCAAACATGTTTCACGGGTGCTGCCGCTGGCGATAGCGGCGGGCACGGAAGCGTTGAACGATGCCGGCATCGACGCCGCTTCCCTGCCACTAGAAGAAAGACGCCGTTTTGGCGTGATCATGGGTTCGGGCGGCGGATCACAAGAGTTCACCGAAGAACAGTACCGTCTGTTTTACCACCGGCAATATAAACAGATGAGTTTGTTCTGCGTGCCGACGGGAGTCATGGGCGCGCTCTCCAGCGAACTGAATGTACGTTTCGGTCTGCGCGGGGCCAGCCACATCATCACCACGGGATGCACGTCGTCTACCGACGCCTTCGGCTATTCCATGCGGCAGATCCAGTCGGGAAGGCTCGACATGGTGCTGAGCGGCGGCGCCGACGCACCCATCGCTCTCGGAATCGTGAAGGGTTTTCTGCTCATGAAGATTTTGACGGACTCGTGGAACCAGAGTCCGGAGCGGGGGTCGCGGCCGTTTTCGGTGGATCGTGACGGCTTCGTGCTGGCTGAGGGGGCCTGGATGTTTGTGCTGGAAGAGTATGAACATGCGCGGGCGCGTGGAGCCAGGATGCTGGCGGAGATCTGTGGATATGGGTCGACTTGCGAAGCTTTTCATCGCGTGCGATTGCAGGAATGCGGCGAAGAACCGGCGCGGGCGATTGGGTTGGCGATGAAAGAGGCGGGGATCGCGGCCGGCGATGTGCACTATGTGAATCTGCATGGCACGTCGACTCAGTTGAATGACCGCATCGAGACTCGTGCACTGAAGCTGGTGCTGGGTGAAAACGCTCAGCAAGTTCCTATGTCAGCATTGAAATCGCAAATCGGACATCCCCAGGGAGCTTGTGGCGCCGCGGGAGTGGCGGCGACGATTGTTGCAATGCGAAACAGCCAGCTTCCGCCAACCATCAATCTCGATACTCCCGACCCGGAATGCGATCTCGATTACGTGCCGCAGGCAGGGCGGAAGAAGATGATTGAACATGCCATCTGCAATTGCATTGCGTTTGGATCGAAGAACTCGGCGTTAGTGTTGAGGAATGTTGCCTAAGCCTTCTTGGCGGACATGAGCGACATAAGCGCGTCGACGTTACGGCCTTCTTTTTCCTGCTCGGAGAGATCGACTCCCCAGAAATTGCTTTGCATGTCGACTGCCTGAACTCCGGCCTGGACTTCGTTGGGGTTGATTTGTTGCACCCAGACCACGCGAAAATTGGCTTTCTTCGAGCCGCGCTGCAAAGAGACGACCTGGTCAGGCTTGAGATCGGCGTGTAGACCGCCGATTCGGGCGCCCACGTAGGTGAGGTCAAAGGTGTGGGCAAGATGAGTGGCGCCGGAAATCGACACCTTTACCGGTAGGACCATCTTTGTCCGTTTGTTCTTACGCTGCTCGGCCATGGCCACTTCATTATGTTGGTCTGGACCGAGGGAGAGAAGATTACCAAGGTCATGGGCCCGCATCGTCAGGAACGACGCGCCTTCTACGAGCCCAGGAGATGCAGAACCGTGTCCTCGACCTTGGGCCACGCCTGAGAATGGGGATCAATCAGGTCGTAGTGGCCCGCGGTTGAAATCTCCAGATAATGCACATCTTCGCCCTTCCCCTTTTTTTGTTGAGCGTAGTTTCGACTGAAATAGGAAGGGATTACATCGTCCGCTGCGCCGTGAACGAGCCACTGCGTGGTGGAATGGTCGATTGCAAGCTGCATAGGATCAGCTTCACGATAGTGCTCCGGCACTTGGCTCGGCGTACCGCCGAGAAGTTCAACCACAGCGTTTCCGCTGAGATGCAACTCCCAGGCTTGTTGCAAATCCACGACCCCGGCTAGTGAGACGACATTCTTAAGGGAAGCATCGCGCGCGGCCAGACAGAGCGCAAGCTGGGCTCCGGCAGAATGACCCATCACTAGGACCTTATTGGCGTCGAGGCTGTAGCGTTTCCTGAGTTCGGGCAGAAAGCGGTAGGTGCTACGCACATCCTCGAACGTGCCGGGCCAGCCGCCGCCTGGGTTGCCCACGCGGCGGTATTCGACATTCCAGGTGGCAATCCCTTTCGCGGTCAGCGCGGCACACAAATGCCCGGCGTGAGCCAGGTCATATCTTGCTCTCCAAAAACCGCCGTGGATGTTCATCACCAGCGGGAACGGGCCTTTGCCCTTGGGCAGTCGAAGGTCGCCGAACTGATTGGGATCGGTGCCGTAAGCCACGCGGGCATCGGCGGGGGGCGGTGGCAAGGTGAGGATGGAATCGGAAGACATGGGAAATGATTTGGCAAACGAGGACAAGGGTACGGTGAGCGCCAAGCACAATAAGCGCAGAGCGTCGCGGCGAGTTGGGTCTTCTCTCAAATCCGTTGCCAGTTCCCGGTTAGGACTCTAGTTCTCAAGAGTCCCTATTCTTTATTCTTTGAGTTTGAGTTTGGACTTGTTCTCTTCCAGAAACTCGCGGAGTTTCTCGGACGCCTCAAGCAGACGCTGCCATTGCTCGTAGTACAGGGTTACCGGAAAACGGCCCAATCCGTACACGCTCACGCCACCTTTTTCGCCAACACGGAATTCCAGACTGCCGGTGCGGCGTGGACTCTTTTCCAGTTCCGCCAAGCGGGCTTTCAATTCTTCATAAGTTGGTTCTGACATGGGATTACCTCGCATCTATGATTTCGGATTATATGATCTCGAATCCATCATAGGGGATTGGCGAAGAATTCGTCTAATCGAGAAAGGCTTTCATGCAGAAGGCGCTGCCGCCGGATTTTTCGAACTCAGAAGTCTCCACCACAATTGGACTCAAGCCCTCTTTGCTCAAGATCTCGGACAAATGCTGGTTCAAGCGTGGCGTCAGAAAGCGCCCGTTGGCGACTATACCGTTGCCCATGAATTGCACGGCTTCGTCGCGGGACAGTTCGTAGATTCGCGGGAAGCCGGCGCGGATCGCAGCCAAAGATTTCGAGGAAAATCCGCCGGAATAGATCAGAGCAGCATCGTTATTCAGAGGACACAACGAGGTATCCAGGTGGTAGCAGTATTCATCCACAAGTTGAAGTGAAGTGACCGGAAACCCCATTTTTGCCATCTCTGCCGAAAACTTCTCTACTCCGCCGGGGGTGGAACGAAATCCGTAAGCAGCCCAAATGCGCGAGCGGTCGGGATGCCAGAGCAAATCGCCGTGGCCCTCAAGGAATTCTGCCCCAAGGTTCAGATCGAGGACCCTATATCCGCGGCTACGAAACCAGTCTACGTAGAAAGCTACTTCTTGATGGCGCGAGGGGTAGCGCATGTGGCTGGGAACGATGAACTTTTCTCCGGTCCGGGCTTGGCCGACAAAAACCTGATTGGCAGCAAAGACCATGTCTTCAAGGTCTTTCACCGGATTTATCAATTCCACCTTGAGCCCCGCGTCCTCCAATGAGCGCCGCAGGCCATCCCATTGCTGCTGAGCCTTCTTGCGATCTACGGGCTGACCCATATAAGGGTTTTTGGCCTCACGCACATCAAAAAATGTCGGCGGACACATCAGAACGGTCTTACTCATAGGAGGCTCAGCTAACAGAAGACGATCATAGCGGGTAGCGGCCTGAAACTTCTATTTTCAAGATGCGGTAAAGCTGCCGAACTTTCGGCAATCCATGATGATTTCGTCACTGTGTACGGACAGCCCAGCTTCGAGTGGACAAGCAACCCGAAGACTCTCAACAACTTGCGCCGCTTCGTTCGCTCCCGGCTTTATGGCACTGAACATGCATTGCAGCGTACATACGGGAATGGTCAGCCATGTTGAACCGATGCGCTAACCCGGGATGTCTGAGGCGCTTCCGCAAGATGGAGGACGGGAAGTTGTTTCTGGTGGAAGTGGATGTTGCCGAAGCGGCGCCTTCCACTCACGGGGCCGGAACCGGCAGGCTCTTTCGTCATCTTGAACACTACTGGCTGTGCGGTCCCTGCGCATCCGTTTTGACCTTATCGTTTGAACAGGAGCGAGGGGTGGTGGCGGTGCCGATGGCGCATCCCATGAGAAAGAAGCCAGCAGCTTCAGTGCGCCTGGACGAAGCCGTTGGCACTACCTCGATCGGAAACTACGACCGGACTCAGCACGCGATCGGGGGATCGAATGAGGCATGACGCTCCCAGGTACGCACCGCGAATTCAAGCTTGCACCATTTGCGGTGAAGAAAAGTCTCAGGCTCAGGTGTGGTTTTTACTCACGGAAAGCCATTGGGAAGACAAGCTGAAGATTCTGCAATGGCAAGAAGAACTTGCCGCACGGCAAGGAATGTTTGGCGCTTGTTGCCCAGCTCACGTAGAAGAGCTGGTCATCCACTGGATGACGACAGGAAGCCTGGATTTCCCGTTTGCAACTACGGCAACCCGCCGGGTACGGTTGGGACGCCGCCTACCACATCCTTTTCTGCCTATGATGGTTGAACCGGACACTCGCGGCGCACGCCAGATCGGCGAGTTGGCAGTTCATCGGGAGAGCATGGGCCGGTTGCTCAATGAGAGTCCGGATTCGCTCCAGCTCATCCTGGACGAACTGACACGGGCATTGATGCGTGAAAGCGCCAGCAACCCAAACTTTGAATCGCCGGATTGCGCCGCCTCGGGGATGCTTCGGCCGGCGTAGATCTACTCACACTTCTGCGGCTTCCTTCCACTCGCGCCAGTCCTTGGTCACGGCCTTGGCCATATCTTTAGCCGCGGACAAAAGCTGCACCGGCTTCAGCCGATCCAGATGCCGGCTTATGTCTCGGCGGGCTTCGCGGGTGCCCAGGTGAACGTTCGCGGTTTCCCATCCCATGGAGTAAAGCAGACGAATCTCGTCCCGGTCACTGGGCAAAACCGCTAGTTCTATGCGGGAGCAGAAGGGCGCAAGCCGGCGAACCACCCAGGAACCGTGAAGCCGCACAAAGGGATCAGGGTCGCGCACGGCGCGGTCGATGATGGTCTGATACATGATCTTCTCCTGGCCTTTTTTCCCGCTGGCCCACTGAATCGCGGATGGCGTCAAAGCTTTGGCTTCGCGGGCGATTCTGGCGCCGCGGCATTGCGCGATAGCCACTACCCGAACATGGCCCAGACTGCCCAACCCTGCGACTCGACGCACGGTGCGGTAGTCGAGGCCGGGTTCGGGCATCAGGCGATCGAGTGATGCGCGTAGCTTGCGAGGAAGCTTTCCAGGTATCTTCGGGAGCGCGTCCATCTTCGCCCAGAAGTGCACGGGATCACGCAGTTCGTTGGTAGCAATCTGGCGCAACCATCTGTGTTCTTCTTCGAGGACGAAGGGACGTCCACTTTCCACCAGAGATTGGTGATAACCATCCAGGAGAGCGGCGCAGGCGTCCTTACTTTCGAGGCGCAGATGACCCTCGGTGCAGGCTAGCAGCGCGCTTGTGGCAAGCCGAACCAGATCGATGGTGTAGGGCAGCGTGCCAGCTTCATCAAAATCGTTGATGCCCCAAACCAGGCGACCCTCGATGTCACGCCAGGTGCCGAAGTTTTCCACGTGAAGATCGCCGACTGCGAGCACACGCGGGGCTTTGGCCAGGTCGGGACAAACTTCTGGCCAGACCTGCATCCAGCGATAGAAAGTGGCGCGGAAAAAAGGGAAAGCCGATTCCGCCATGCGCTGATGTTTTAGGCGAAGATCAGGTCTCACCAGCGTGGTGTGCTCGCCCAGCCAGGTTTCGTAGCGACGGGTTGCTTTGACAATGTTCATGCGTCCGGTGGGTCAACATAGAACTGGTGCAGAGAAATGTCAATGTGGGGCCAGAGGAAGCGTAAACCACAAAGGACACAAAGGTTCACAAAGGAAATCCCGTAGTCAAAAAGCTTTGTGGACCTTTGTGTCCTTTGTGGTTTACGCATTAGCCAGGAAGCGCCCAGTTCCGCGCCGGTTTTGGACATTCAATCCCACAAGCGAACATGGAGGTCGAGGCAGCCGGATCGTTCGTCATCGAAAGAAAACGCTTTAGCTACTGGGCGGCTTGGCAAGGTTCTTGCAGCCGGGAATCTGATCGCCCGTGCATTTCGGGCGGCAGGAGGGCTTGCTGCTATGCAAACTGAACGCATCCGCCAAACGGTTTCCGGTCCACTTAGTCTCGAAGACATCGAGAAGTTTCAGAAGCAAGGTTGGACGGCAACGGCCATCGAGTGGCAGCGCGAAGTGCCGGGGGAGGCTGCGCCTGGAGTCGAAGGGCCACCTTATGGTTTGCGGGTTGGCGATGATTGTTTGAGATTGGAAGAGGATCCCGACGAATCCAGAGTTCTGGTGACGATGATGGAGTTGATGATTCAGGATGGACCTTATTCTTCTATTGCCCAGGAACTGAACCGACGGGGGTTTGCCACTCGAGAGGGATCGAAGTGGAATCCGGTGTCGGTGTTCAAGATGCTGCCGCGTTTGATTGAAGCTGGACCTAAGATATTTTCTTCTGAGGAGTGGAGACGGCGACGGCAGCAGGTGCGGGAGCGGAAATTGGGGATGACGATCTAGTTACGCTACTGTTCCGTGAATATGAATGCTTCACCGGGGCCAGCCTTGCACCTGGGATTGCACGGTGGTGACGTGGGGGCGGTGTATGCTCCCAAAACGGCTGTTGAACCGCTAACCGCAACAGATGCACCAAAATTATCGAAGCCCTCAGTGAACGGGATCGAGAGTGCGAGACTAGGTTTAGACATGGTCTTCCAGCCTCCATTTGGCCTAAGGAAAACATAAGCAGCTCCCTGATGCACAGGATTGCTGAACGGTGCCCCGACTACAATCGCCCTCTCGATAATAGACACAGCAAAGCCGAACTGGTTTGCCCCTGGTGTCGTAAGCTTTGCCGTCTCAGTCATGTTCGACCAACCGTTCGCGGGTTCCACGAACACATACACCGCACCGTGCACTTGGTTGTTCGGCGACCCCGCAACCGCCGTATCGCCGTTGACAGACACCGACCAGCCGAAACCGTCGTCCGACTGACCATCAGAAGCCGTCAGCTCGGCAGTCTCCGTCATATTTGCCCAGCCGCCTACTGGTTCGACAAAAATGTAAGCGCTTTCCAATTCAGGAGCGCCGACTATCACGGTAGCTCCGCTGATAGCGACCGACTGCCCGAAATCGTCGTAGTCGATTCCGTCAGACGCCGTCAACTCTGCTGTCTGGGTCATATCGACCCAGCCTCCTGTAGGTTGCACAAACACATATGTGCTTCCAGGACCCGGATTTTGAGCCGATGCGCGAGGAGATCCCACCACAACCGTTGTGCCATCTATGCCGACACCGGTCCCAAAATTAAAAGCCATTTCACCATCGGACGCAGCCAATTTAGCGGTCTCCGTCATATTCTTCCAACCCTTAGCCGGTTTGACGAATACATAGGCTTCGCCCTGAGCTAGATTGCCGTTGACTACGGCGCCAATTGCTCCAACCACCACTGTGTTTCCGCTAATCCCGACCGCCGTCCCGAATGCGATGCCAGGTGCCTCGTCTGATGCTGTCAACTCGGCGGTTTGAGTCATGTTTTTCCAACTTCCGCCCGGCTTGACGAACACGTAGGCCTCACCACCGCCAGAGGTAAATGCCGCTCCCACTACCACTGTATTGCCGTCGATCGCGACCGAGTAACCGAGGTCATTGCCGCTCGTTCCATCTGAAGCCGTAAGTGTAGAGTGTTGGATTGTGGGCAACTCGCGCGCCAGCGCTGCGGATATAGCCTGCTGTGCATCCGGAGGCAGATCGGATAGTTTGGTTGGAGACTTCTGATCCGCCGCCAATGCCAGCGCACACATAAAAACGCCGCAGACGAAAACGTTGCCGAAGCGGACTAGACGCGATTGGGACATTGGAACCTCCGAACCAAGGGATTACGCGGCGCAGGGAGAGAAATGCGCCATATTAGGCAGACGCCATGCTACAACGCCAGCGCTCCCGGAACAAGCCGTTTTATCCATCATATTTCCGTTTGACATTGGCCTCTGCTGGCTCATAATAGCCAACCGACAGGAGGCGATTCCTTATGAAGCGCGTTCTATTAGCAGGGATTTTGGGTGGCATCGCGATGTTTGTGTGGTCGTCGATTGCCCATGTGGCTTTGCCGCTGGGAAGAACGGGAATCAAAGAGATTCCCAACGAGCAGGCGGTGCTGAGCGGGATGCAAGCACAGTTGGGGACAACTTCCGGCTTGTATGCGTTCCCCGGAATGGGTTTAGGACCGAATCCCACGCAGCAAGAGCAGAACTATGCCACGCAGCAATATGAGCAAAAGCTGGCGGTGAACCCGTCTGGAATATTGATCTATCATCCGCCGGGAGCGAAGGCGCTGACGTCGGGCCAACTGATGACGGAGTTCTTGACGGAACTGGCTGAGGCACTGCTGCTGGCTCTTTTGCTGGCGCAAACCAGCCTGGCGACGTTCGCGTCTCGCATAGGATTCGTGACCATTGCCGCGCTCATGGCGTCAATTACAACTAATCTTCCCTACTGGAACTGGTACGGGTTTCCGACCAGCTATACGACTGCATACATGAGCATTCAGTTCATCGGCTACATGGTTGCAGGATTGGTGGTGGCAGCAATATTGAAGACGAAGACTACGGCGACACGGAACTGGGCCGTGGCCGCTTGATTTGCAGCCGCTCAAGCACAGCTTTAGACTCGGCGCTCGGCCGCTCTCAGCACTGAGGACTCTCCTCGCGGTATGCTGAATGACGACGGCTGTGTGCGGCTATGGACTTTGACCAACTCGAAACCTTCATTTCCGTGGCGCGGCTGCTGAGCTTTTCGCGGGCGGCGGACAAACGCTTCCGCACGCAGCCGGCCATCTCGTCGCAGATTCGTTTGCTGGAAGAAGAAGTTGGCGCCAAGTTGCTGGACCGCTCCGGCGGCAAAGTTTCGCTGACTGCGTCCGGCAAGTTATTCCTGAAATTCTCCGAAGAATTACTTGAGTCGCGCAAGGCGATGCTCTCCGGCATTGCCGAAACCGAGCGCGTGCCGCGGGGTGAGATTGTCGTCGGAGCTAATGAAGGAACCTGCCTGCACATTCTGCCGGAAGTGTTTGCAGAGTTCAAAAAGCAGTATCCGGACGTGAACATCAGTATCCGCCGCTCCGACTATGCCAAGATTCTGGAGTCGGTGATCGATAACTCGGTGGACTTTGGCGTAGTGTCGCTTCCGGTGGACGATACCCGGCTGAAGGTAGTGCTGATCCATCGTGACGAACTCGTCATTATCGCGCCTCCGCAGCACTCTCTTGCCAAGAAGCCGTCTGCGACGGTTTCTGAAGCGGCGAAGTTCGCTCTAGTCGTGCCTAAAGGCGGGCATACTCGCGATGCCCTGGAAGACTTGTTCTACGAACGCAAACTGAAACCCAGATACATTATGGAACTGGACTCCAGCGAATTGCTCAAACGCTTTGTGGCGGCCGATGCCGGTGTGGGTTTCATTGCCCGCTCCAATGTGATCGAGGATGTACGCGCCAATTCCCTGGCCACCATTACGATTTCCGACGCCACGATTCGCCGTGATCTGGCGCTGGTGTTTCGCAAGGATAAATCCCTCAGCCGCGCCGCCCGCGCGTTCATTGATATTGCCGTGAGAATTAAGGGCGTGGATGCGGTCGCGGGGAAATCGTGAGCGCGATGCTTTCTCTCGCGAACCTTCGCGGCCCTCGGGGTTGCCTGCGCTGGGTTTGTGTTCTGCTCTGCGCTGGTAGCGCTTTCGCACAAACTTCCAAACCGGCTCCCAAGGATCTCCCAGCCTCGGCATATCAGCTCGTCGCCCTCAAAATCACCGGCAGCCAACGCTACAAACCAGAAGATATTGCCGCCGCCACCGGCCTGAAGATCGGCGAGACCGTACATGAAGAAGATTTCAGAGGCGGGGTTCGGGTCCTGGGTGACAGCGGAGCCTTTAGCGACGTTGGCTTCAGCTTCGACTATTCCGCCAAAGGCACCAAGGGGGAGTTTCATGTTAAAGACTCGGCGGATTTCGTGCCGGCACGGTTTGAAAACCTGGTCTGGTTTTCCGATCGCAAGCTGGCGGAGGAGTTGCATGCGCGGGTTCCGCTCTTCCACGGCGAGCTGCCGATCCGAGGAGATCTCGTCGACCAGGTCTCGTTGGCCCTGCAAGCCATGCTGATTGAAGCAAAAGTGGAAGGCAGTGCCGACTACGTGCGGGCCGGCGCCGAGGGCGGACCAACCGAAGCGTTTGACTTTAGCGTGATTGGACGGCCCATCACCATTCGGGATGTGAAGTTCGAAGGGGTTGATCCGAGCTTGCTCCCCATGCTCCAGGCTGCGGCTAAGAAGCTTGGCGGAAAAGAATACTCGCGCAACGCGATTCGCGCGGAAGCCGAAAAGAATTTCCTTCGGTTCTACCTACAGAGAGGGTATCTGAAGGCCATGCTCGGCGACCCTGAAGCCAGCGTGGTGAAGAGCGATCCCGAAGAAACGACGGTTGATGTGATCTTCCGGCCCAGCCCCGGATCACAGTACAAATTGGCCGAACTTGCGATCTCCGGGAACAAGGTCATTCCCAGCGACGTACTGCGGAAGCTGGTTCACGCGCAAGTAGGCGAACCGATCAACGTAGTCGAACTGGAAACTGACGTCGCGGGGTTGCAACACCTTTATGGAACAAAAGGGTACATGGTGGCGACGATCAAAACCAGCCGCGAAGTGGATGACAAAGCACTCACCACCAAATACGGGATCGCCATCAGCGAGGGCGATGCCTACACCATGGGCGAGTTGGACATTCACGGACTCGATTCGCCGACCACCGCCCGAATGCAAACTCTCTGGACGCTGCGCTCCGGCGACACCTACAACTCGGATTATCCGCGGCAGTTTGCCGCACAGGCAGACGAACAACTGCGCGATTGGAATATCACCATTCATGAATCCGTCAATCCCAAAGACAAAACGGTAGACGTGACCCTGCGATTCGAGGCCAAGGACTGAATTTTCTCCCCTATTGATATGTAACTGACAACTGCACGCGATAAACGTCTCTGGCGAGGTTATCGCCTCCGTATTGTGCGGGGGCCGTGCTGTAGAAAAGCAGCGGACTGCCACTGGTAAATTCGAAATTGAATCCGCCGGAACTGGAATCTAGAATCGAAGGATAGTTGGCGTCATTGAACCCCTGCACGGGTCCGGCTGGGTCGGTGATCAATTGGAGTGTGCCGGGGATAGGCGTGCTTTCGCTCCAGGAGGGATTCGCCAAGCTCTTGGTTGTCATGTAGTACACCGCGTTACTTCCGCCGAAAATGGTGTGGATTAAGATGTAGCACTGAGCGTTGGTGTCAAAGATAATCTGTGGCGACGGGGCATTGAGGGACTTACCATCCCGTTGCGGCAGGAACACGCCGAAATTCTCCTGAGAGACCGGTCCGTAGGTACTGCCGCTGATCCATGCTTGCCAACCATTTGGATTCGTAATGTCATTGGTTCGAATCAGGACGTAACCAGTCTTGTCGACGGGCGCCATGTAGACGCCTTGCGCCGGGTTGATCTGCGTGAAGTTGCGGTGAAGGTAAGAAGCGATGGCGTAGTAGTAGTTCCCTTCCTTAATGACCCTGGTAGGTCCAAAGATGCCGGTGTGATTTAGCGCATACAAGTAAATCTCGTCCGAAAGTGCCTCCGATCCTGTCCAGTAATATCCGGGGTTTGCCACCACATGGTTGCCACTGGCCACGTTGAGCTGCCAGGAGGCTCCGCCATCTGCAGACACCAGGGAATCTACCGTGTTCACCCAACTGTTAAACGTCACTCCCATACCATTCGTGCCAATTAGCTCGCAATTGTCGTGCAACAGGCAGCCATACCACTCGCTGTGTGCCAGCGTATAGAAGTGTTGACCATCCAGGCTGTATGGTCCCATTAACCAATGACTGTAGTTGTAAAGATCCTCGGGAATCTGGCTCGCACTCTGCGCGCTGCTGTAAATCTCATTGGGGTCGATGGTCAGGTGTTCCAGATCAGGTCCGCGCATACGATAGTTTTCTTTGTGGGGAATCATCAGGTCCACGGTGCCATCGGCTTCTCTCCAAGCTGTAATCTGCGAGTCAGGAATGTTAAACGGCTGTTGCTGATCTTTTGTATGATCGAATACTTTCACCAGTTGACCGGCAAGCTGAATTTGAGCGATTGTCTTTTGTCGCGGGAGCACTCGGAGGATTGTTGGGAGGGTTGGAAGCAGGGTTGGTCGTGCCCCCGCCGCAACCTAGCAACAGAAGCAGTGGGCCGATGAGACTAACGGCCAAGAACAGATCCGCATGTGTACGACGGTGGATCATCGAGCTTGATCCGAATATGGCCATCAGTTATGACAGAATCGTCAGGTTTTTACAACTTCCGGCTTAGGGTTTGGTAGGCTATCTCGAAACGCCGTCAAGGAGTGAGGATTCATGCGATTCAGTGCCAAGACTTTCATGGTTTCATCGACCACATTGCTACTCGCCCTACTGCTCACGGCTACGGCTTTCGCGGCCAAGGTCCAGACCTTCACCGGCACCGTCAGCGATGCCATGTGCGGGGCCACCCACATGATGGAAGGCGATCCCGCGTCGTGTTTGCGCACCTGCGTGAACAAGGGATCGAAGTACGCTCTGGTGGTGGGAGACAAAGTTTACACCCTGGACAGCACCGACCAAGCGACACTCGCCATGCTCGGCAAGTTGGCTGCCCAGAAGGCTACGGTCAAGGGCACGGTTGACGGCGAGACCATTTCGGTTAGTTCCGTTACCGCAGCCAAATAGCGTGGGCTTGAGCCTTCGGACGAATGGAAGCCCGGCTCCGGGCATTTCCTGAAGAATTTTTCCCTGTAACCCAATTTTCATATTGCCTGTGGGATGCGCTGTGTTAAATTTAACGATCAACCCACAGGGCAGCGGAGGAAAATGAATTGGGAAAAGACATGGTCCCCAAGAAGATATTTTTTACAAAGGGGGTCGGCAAGCATCGGGAACGTCTCACATCTTTCGAGTTGGCATTGCGCGACGCCGGCATCGCCGCGCAGAATCTGGTGCGGGTCTCCTCCATCTTTCCTCCGAATTGCAAACTCGTGCCGCGGTCGACGGGGCTGAAGTATTTGAGTCCCGGCGAAGTGGTTTTCGCCGTGGTCGCCGAGAATTCCACCCGCGAACCCCATCGCCTATTAGCTTCAAGTATCGGTGTAGCTATTCCCGCAGACCGTAATACTTATGGCTATTTGAGCGAACACCACTCGTTCGGAGAAACCGACAATGCCGCCGGTGACTATGCCGAGGAACTCGCAGCCGAGATGCTGGCGACTACTCTGAACGTGGAGTTCGACCCTGATCGCTCCTGGGATGAAAAGAAGGAAATCTACCGCATTTCGAACAAGATCGTCCGGACGGCGAATGTTACCCAGTCCGCGGTGGGCGACAAGCGGGGACTCTGGACTACGGTGATTGCGTCAGCGGTGTTGATCTTCGACTAGTCGAGCTGAAAGCGTAACGCTATTCAGCAATCTGATAAATTACGCCTAAATTGTAGAGACCACCTTGTTCCGTTGCGCCGTAAAGCTGACCATTTCTCACGGTAGGTGAACCGTTTGGTATGCTTCCATCGGCACAATTCGTTTGCTGGCAGAAGTTGTACAGGATCGTTTGGGTGACGCGACTTTCCTTCGCAGTGAACTTGAACAATGCGCCCAGTGAGTTCGCTCCGCCCTCAATGGTAGAGCCAAACAAGGCTCCAGAGCTGTAAAGCAGGTCTGATAGTGGTAGGCACCCGTTCCCGCCAGACAACGGGAAAACCACGAACGTATTCAGGCGAAAGAAACTGCCGCACTGGTGTGGGCCGCCTTCAGACAAGCCGCCGTACAGGTGGCCTTCTGGGTCGATGGTGATTCCAGCAGAAGTCCTGCCGCCCGTCACAGAAGTGAATACCTTGAGGACAGTCTCCGTCCAGCCACTTTGCGTTGGGGATAGCTCATACGCCACGCCCCACCCAACCTTGTTTGGCTGTCCGCCATCCGTTGTGGTTCCATACAGGTTGCCGGCTTTGTCAAAGGTTACACCCGCTTTGGGCTGCGCCCCATCCGAGCAGTCCGGGTAGTTGAGGCAAAACACATGCAGCACGGTCTCGGTCCAACCGTTTCGGCCCGGAGATAATTCGAAGACCATTCCAGCACCAGCCGTCATTGTGCCGGACGTCGTACCGTACAAGTTGCCTGCGTCAATCACCAAACCATCATATGGGTTCACGCCGTCGTTTGCTCCGCCGAAGCTCCACAAGACCTGCTCCGTCCAACTGCCACCTTGCTGGGAAGGTGGAGAGAGCTCAAAAACGCTGCCATAAAAGACGTTTGCACCGCCTTCCGTGGTCGTGCCGTAGAGGTTGCCTTTGGCATCGAAAACCAAGCCTCCGTTCGGAATGGCTCCGTCTGGGCAATTGCTGCCCGAACAGAAGTTGTATAGAACGGTTTCTTGCCAGGTGCCGTCTTGCAATGGGCTCAACTCAAATACGGTGCCAGCCCCTTCCGACCCTCCGGTTCCTGTCGTACCGTAGATGTTCCCCGCCGCGTCGAAAACCAATCCGCCGTTTGGCACGCTGCCGTCGTTCGGTCCAGCCGCCCCGAACTGATAGATCACCGTCTCTTGCGCCAGGGCAAGAGAGCTCAGTAGCAGCGTCATTGTGAGCCATTTAATTTTGCTGATCATGCGACCCTCCCGGTCTTTGCCATTACACAGTGGCAACTCTATGCTTCCCGCGGTAAATGCGCTTGGGGGTCTCAGCTGCGACAATCAGAGCGAACTCCTTGCCGCGGTCCGAAGACGCGCATTCTTCTTGCGCGTACTAAACCGGCTGTAACACTAAGACGTTACTTATAGGTCGTCAAGGGGAAACCCCTAGGGCTGCTAACTCTGTAAGGCGATGACCACTTGGAAATGGAGAAGAAGAATGACTCGGGTCGAACAGCTCACTTCCGCGCCGTCGCCTTTTTCTTTGTCCCAGAAGACTTGTCCTTGCCTAGCCGTTCCAGAACGGCGGCAACGATGATAGGCAGACCTACGGTGGCATCCACAAAGACTTCGCCGAACTTCCCACCTTCGGCAGGAGGCACGAACTTGGCCCATGAAATAGCCTCCCCGGGCACTGGCTCGGAGCAAATCCGCACCCCATAGTGATAGCGCTTGGGCGGAATATTTTCATTCATGCGCCGACGGCGCAGCTCAATGAACGGTCCGAACTGCTGCGACCAGCTGTGCGGGACGCCACCGCCAATGGTAAAAATTCCCAGACGGGTTTGCCGCAGTAAAGTGGCGGCAAAGTGCTCCAAATCCTCGAACGGATCAAACCTGATCTTGTGGCGGCCGGTGGATTCGCGCATGCGATTATTCAGCGCCACGTCCAGACCCAACTCTGAATCGGTAAAAGCCGGCACGAAAACCGGAACGCCCTTTTCGTAGGCTGATTTCAAGATGCTCCGCTGCTCTTTCGCATGCTTCGCCAAATGCGCGCCAGTGGCATGGTTGAATTTGTAAGAGCACATCACGTCGGCATGGTCCCAATCTTCTAATACGGACATCACTGCTTCGAATTCGCCCAGATTTCCTTCGGAATTGAGTGCGTCATAGGCGTAATTGTTAACCATGAACGACCCAGTTGAGACGATGGCATTCACAATGCCACGGTCGATCAGTTCAGTGATGATGAGCCCGTGCTTAGCGACGGTCATGGGGCCGGCTAGAGTCATGACGACGAAGCACTCTTCATCCCGGGCCATGGCCTCCAGCACGTCGACCACTTCGCCCAATTGCTGGCCGGTAAACGCGGTCTGGGCCATCGCGCGCACCAGACCATCAATCGAGCGCACTTTGGTCAGATCGAGCAGTTCCGGCGCAGTCAGCCGGTCCTCGACCGGGTGGTGGAGCTTGCGATCCCCACTGCTGCCGTCGTGATTGCCATTTTTCATGCTTGTGTCCCCGAGTCCATTTTGCTCGAAGTACTACTCTACTAGAACGTGACGGTGCCCTGCTACCAACTCAGCTGAGCACTGAGAATCGTGAACCCGGAACTGGTATTCTATTTTCTCGCTGGTGCGAGTCTATGCCCTTACCGCCTGACAAATTTCGGGTTGGCCTGATTCAGATGTCGGCAACGCCCGATCCTGAGCAGAACTTGCAACGCGCGATTGACCGTGTACGCCAGGCTGCGGCACAGGGGGCCCAGATCGTCTGTCTTCCGGAGCTCTTCCAGACCCAATACTTCTGCCAGCGCGAAGACCATGCTCTGTTTGATTTGGCCGAACCCATTCCAGGGCCCAGCACGGCCAAACTGTCAGAAGTGGCCAAACATTTGGGAATCGTCCTAATCGCATCGCTTTTCGAGAAGCGAGCGGCCGGCGTCTATCACAATACGGCGGTGATTTTCGACACTGACGGCGCGGTGCGCGGCCTGTATCGCAAGATGCACATTCCTGACGATCCCCTTTATTACGAAAAATTCTACTTCACGCCTGGGGACCTCGGTTTCCGTGCCTTCGATACCGGCGTGGGCCGCGTGGGGACGCTGGTCTGCTGGGATCAGTGGTATCCCGAAGGCGCGCGTCTGACCGCACTGCAAGGTGCGCACGTACTTTTCTATCCGACTGCGATTGGCTGGCATCCCGCGGAAAAGGCGGAGTTCGGCGAAGCCCAACACGACGCCTGGCGCACCATCCAACGCTCGCATGCAATTGCCAATGGCGTATATGTGGCTGTGGTAAATCGCGTAGGTTTTGAAACTGGAAACATTCGCGGCAAATCTGCTCCGGGGGCAGGCCTGGAATTCTGGGGCGGGTCGTTTCTGTGCGATCCTTTCGGGCGAGTTATCGCAGAAGGTTCTCACGACAAAGAGGAGATTCTGCTGGGCGAGGTAGACATTCACGCGCTTGAAGATATTCGCCGCAACTGGCCGTTTCTGCGCGATCGCCGCATCGACAGCTACACCGCCATCACCAATCGGCTGATCGATTAATCCATGACCCACAACTTGCGCATGCCCGCCGAATGGGAGCCTCACGCCGCCACTTGGCTGGCTTGGCCGCATTACAAAGACGATTGGCCGGGCAAATTCGAACCGATTCCCTGGGTCTATGCGGAAATTATTCGTCACTTGGCCCGCCACGAGCGCGTGGAACTGATCGTCAACGATGCCTCATCTGAGAAGCGGGCTCGCAAGACTCTCAATCTTGCCAACGCGTTCAGTGATAACATTCGTTTCCATCACTGGGCCACCGATCGCGTTTGGACCCGCGACTCCGGCTGCACGTATGTGAAATGTTGCGCGGACAACCCAAGACGCGAGAGTCCGAATGGACTAGCCGCCATCAAATGGCGATTCAATGCCTGGGCGAAATATCCAAATTGGAAACATGACGAGAAGATTGGCAGTTTGATGGCGAACGCTACTGACGCCACCGAAGTTCGGCCCGTGTTCGGAAAGCTAAGAGTTGTCCTCGAAGGCGGATCTATCGACGTCAACGGCCATGGCACGCTGCTGACCACGGAAGAATGCCTACTCAGCAAAACGCAACAACGTAATCCTGCCATGAAGCGCAAAGACTACGAAAAGCTCTTTGCCGACCACCTGGGAATCAAGAAGGTGATCTGGCTAGGCTCAGGCGTCGCCGGCGACGATACTCACGGTCACGTTGATGACATAACGCGCTTCGTCTCACCCGACACCGTAGTTACCGCCGTAGAATCTGACCCTGACGACCCTAATTACGAGCCGTTGCGAGAGAATATCCGGCGTCTGCGCGAGGCCACGAATCAAGACGGCCGGTCGCTCTCGATCGTCGAACTTCCCATGCCGGGGCCGGTTATGTTTGAAGGTCGACGTCTACCCGCCAGCTATGCGAATTTCTACATCGCGAATGGGCTGGTGCTCGTTCCTGTCTTCAACGACCCAAATGACCGTGTGGCACTTGAGATTCTGGCCGATTTGTTTCCTGACCGTGAGATCGTCGGAATCTATTCCGGCGACCTGATCTGGGGCTTTGGTGCAATGCACTGCATGACCCAGCAGCAACCCGCACTGTGAAGAACCGATAGAATATCAGTAGATGCTTCGCGATAAGAATCTGATCCCGCTTTCGCGCCAACACCAGCACGCACTGGCACTGTGCGTGCGGCTCGATCGGGCTCTTCAGGCCGGCCCAATTGATCCAGAACCCTGGCAGGCGGAGATGGCCCAGATTTTCGAGCAGGAAATCACCATCCATTTTGCGGCGGAGGAACAGGAACTGTTTCCCGCGGCAGCGAATTTTCCAGAGTTACAATTGGTGGTGCAAGAGCTTTTCGAAGAGCACAAATTACTTCGGGACTTATTCGCCCGAGCGCAGTCAAGAGGCCTCGACCGAAGTGGACTTTCCTCCTTTGCCACCGCGCTTGCTCAGCATATCCGCAAAGAGGAACGGCAGCTTTTTGAGGGCATGCAGAAGCTAATGAGCGCGGGGGAACTAGAGATCCTGGGCGCGTCGCTCGAAACCGCGCTGAAAAACACCTCGCAAGCTTGCATATTGCCAACTGATGCCACGCGATTGCGCGCAAAGGATTGAACGGCAACCTTCATTCCCTAAGTAGTTAGAAATCCGACAACCACAAAGGACACGAAGGTTCACAAAGAAAAGCCCACATTCACACCAGGTCCTCCACCTTCAGCGCGGTCGCCCCACCCTTCCATGAAGCATTGAACTCAGTTTCCACAAAGCCGGCATCATAGTTGCGGCCCTGAGCTTTCAGAGCTTGCTGTAATCCGAAGAGCGAACGTGGATTGCGGGGATTCCGGTCCAGATCAGCCCGGAATACTTTCTCTGCACCCGCCGCGTCACCATTCATTAAGAGCACGCCGCCGAGCGACTCGCGCACCGGGAAGAACCAATCTGGAGGCTCGCCATACTTGAGCGTGTCCTGGATTGCGACTGCGGAGGTTAGCAACGAAATCGCCTGTACGTTGTCCTTCCGGGCCAATGCAAGCTTGGCGCCCAGCACATCCTCCGCGATCTTCAAAATGTCTTTGGTCTTGTTGTTGATGGGCATGGCAAAGATGGCGTCCGGCAGGGTAACCGCTTCTGCGTTCGATACTACCTTGTATTCAGCCTCGGCTTCTTCGAGTCTTCCCTTCCCGGCCAACGCCATACCACGCGCGAAATGCCAGAAACCGATTGTTGCTTTCATTTCAGGGTCAGGCTGCTTCATCGCCAGAATGTCATCCCAACGATGGAAACGGAGATCCACAGCCATGGGAATGGTCATGAACCCCTCGAGCGGCGGCATCATTTTCACAGTAGGCCCGACATGCTCAGCTAACATGTCGGCATTCTTTTTGGCTTCAGCGTAGTCGCCGTTCATGGAAGCGCACATGGCGATGAAATGCAGGTTGTGGCTGTAGTACATCATGGAATAGATGCCCTGCTCGCCACTGGCTTTGAGGTAAGCACGATCCACGGCTGCGGCTTCTTCGTTGGTCTTCACTGCCGCTTCATAGTCCCCGGTACGGATGTAGACGTGCGCCGGCATATGCACAATGTGACCCGCGTTAGGCGCCAATGAGGCCAGTCTATTTGCGCCCGCGAGGGCGCGTTCGGGATTGGGCGAAGCTTCCACCGCATGGATGTAATAGTGAACCGCACCCAGATGATTGGGATCGCGCCGGATCACCGATTCCAGTGTGGCGACTATTTCCTCCGTACCTGCTTCCGCCGTACCATCCACATGCCACAGGCCCCAGGGATGAAGAGTCATGCCGGACTCAGCGAAAAGGGTGGCCGCGTCGAGGTCGTCGGGGAACGTCTTCACCACGCCGCGCATGGCATCGTGATACTCCTCGGCAGCTTTGCGGCGATCCGCTTTGGGATCAGCGGGAAAACGCATGGCCATCGCCCGAATATATGCCTGCTCACTGGGCGAGGCGCCGGCCGAAAGATCCACGGCTTTCTGAATCTCTTCATGGGCATGCTTAAAGCGCTCGTCGCTCGCCGGGTCGTTATAGTTTGGCCCTACGGCCTCGGCAATTCCCCAGTACGCAATGGCCAGATTTGGATCGAGCTCGGCTGCTTTCTGGAACGAGCGCGCAGCTTCATCATGATTGAAGGCGTAAATGAAACGCAATCCCTGATCAAAGAACTGCTGCGCTTCTGGATTCTTGGTGGAGACAGGATGGTGCGCATTCCCCACGCCCGAGACCAGAGTGACGGGTTTGGCCGCAGCGTGGGCAGCATGATTGTCCTGAGCCAACACAGGAAGACACAACAAAAGCACGAGCGAGACGGAAACCTGGTAACGCATGAGACTGACCTCCTTAAATATAAGGACAGGAAAAAATGGTCAAACCACTGACGCCCCAAAGATGCGAGTAGCATAGCCAAAAGCGTGTGACTGTGCAATTGTTTTAGCGTGTTGCCCAGCGGACTTAGCAGTTCCCCCTTTCACTGTATTATCCTGTCCTGCAATGACTCGCGAGACGCTACTCGATTCCCGCCAGGAGATTCTTCGGACAGCCGCACGGCTATTCCAGCAACAGGGTTACGATGCGACTTCGATGAACGACGTAGCCACGTCCCTCAAGGTCAGTAAGGCCGGTCTGTACCATCATTTTCAAAGTAAAGACGAGATTTTGTTCGAATTGATGAATCATGCGCTGAACATCACCCAGGAGCGGGTGGTCGATCGCGTGCGCGTCATTGCCGACCCGGAAGATCGGCTACGCACGCTGATTCGTTTGCACGTTGAAGTCATCCTGAGTGTGCGTGATCGCGAGATCACGGTTCTACTGCATGAGAACCATCCACTGCCGCCGTCGCTGCGCAAGCGCATCAACGCCAGAAAAAAGGAATACGTTCACTTCGTGGAAAAACTGGTATCTGAAGTCCAACTATCGCGCACGTCCAAGCGAAATGTAAGCTCCCGCGCCGCTACCTTCGCCTTGCTGGGGATGATCAACTGGATTTACCAGTGGTATAAACCCGAAGGCGCGTTGAACAGCCAACAAATCGCCACCCAGTTCACCGAAATATTCTTCAGTGGAGCTCTGTCCTAGTCCCGCGATCGAACTCCCGACTGTTACCCCGGTAACGTGCCGGTAACGTCGTATCTCATTCATAATGGCGTTGCGTGGTGAGGATGGTCCCATGCCTCACCGTCGTTACCCCCAGACGACAGACGTCGAATCAGCAGCTACTACCTATGTCCACTGGGGTCCGGCAGGTCAGGATTGAGGATGACAGGGAGTCCGGAGCATTAGTCCGGCTCTACAAGACCGTTCTGGAGCTGATCTCCTCGCAGGCATCACTTCCGGAAGTGCTGGAATGCCTATGCAGATTCATGGAACAGCAATTCCCCGGAATGCTGTGTTCAGTGCTGCTGCTGGATGCTGAGGGTTCGATTTTGCATCACGGCGCGGCTCCCAGCCTTCCGCGCGAATACTGCAAGGCGATTGACGGGTGCATCATCGGTCCCAGCGTGGGATCGTGCGGAACGGCTGCGCATCTTAGGAAACCGGTGGCGGTTAGCGACATCGCCAACGACGTTCTGTGGAAAGATTTCCGCCACCTGGCACTGCCTCACGGTCTGAAAGCGTGCTGGTCAACCCCGATCTTTTCCCGTGCCGGCAAGGTTCTGGGAACTTTTGCGGTCTACTATCGGGAGGTTCGCGAGCCTGATCCTCAGCACTCGCAGATAGTGGAAAGTGCCACCCACCTGGCAGGAATCGCCATTGAACGCGAGCATGCGGATGCCGAACTGCACGCCGCCGAAACCAGGTACCGCACCCTGGTGGAGCGTCTTCCGGCGATCACTTACATCGCCGAAGTTGGCGTCCTGGGTCCATGGCATTACGTCAGCCCGCAGATTCAATCGATTCTTGGGTTTTCTCCCGCCGAGTGGAAACAGAACTCGGCGAATTGGATCAATCACATTTATCCCGACGACCGCGAGCATGTCCTGGCGTTTGATGCTCAGTTCGTCGCCAACGGTGGAAAGATGCGGACCGAGTATCGCATGCTGAGCCGCGAAGGCAGGGTTTTGTGGTTCCGGGACGAAGCCGTACAGTTAGGTGACGCGCCGAAAGGCACTCCACTGATGCAAGGCGTGCTCTACGACATCACCGAGCACAAGCATCTGGAGGATCAGCTGCGGCAGTCGCAAAAGATGGAGGCAATCGGCAAGCTGGCAGGCGGCGTGGCCCACGACTTTAACAACCTGCTGATGGTCATCCAGGGTCACGATGAACGGCTGCTGCGGCATCTCAATCCCGATGATCTGTTGTACCCCGACGCCTACGGCATCAAAGAAGCCGTGAGCCGTGCCGCCTCTCTGACTCAGCGCTTGCTTGCCTTTAGCCGCAAACAGGTGCTGCAACCGAGTGTGGTCAGCATGAATACCGTGGCCGGCGAAGTGAGCAAGATGTTGGAACCTGTTATCGGAGAGAGCATTGAGCTGCGCTTGGAACTGGCTCCGGACTTGTGGCGCGTCAAGGTGGATGAGCGGCAAATGGAACAAGCGATCCTGAACCTGGCCCTCAATGCACGGGACGCGATGCCGCACGGAGGCCGGCTGACGATTGCCACCTGCAATCGTGAAATCAACGCGAGCCAAATCGAGGCAGCCCGGAACAACGAAACCCAGGATGCGAGCTCGGGGCCGGCCAAGCCCGGAAAGTGTGTGCTACTTACGGTGAGCGACACCGGAGTTGGAATGGATGCGGAAACTCAGCGTCACGTCTTCGAGCCCTTCTTCAGCACTAAGGCATTGGGTAAAGGCACCGGACTCGGTCTAGCCAGCGTCTATGGAGTGGTAGAGCAGAGCGGCGGCTGGATTTCATTTCGCAGTCAAGTGGGTCACGGCACCAGCTTCAGCATCTATTTGCCCGAGGCCGGCGAGCAGCCGGCAGCCACCACCACCCAAGCGGTTGTGGCTGCCCAAATCAGAGCCACGGAGACCATCCTCGTCGTGGAAGACGAAGATGACATCCGTGACATGGTTAGGGAGTATCTGGAGCGCAAGGGCTACATCGTAGTCGCGGCCAACAACGGCAACGATGCTCTGCAAGTCGCACAACGCTACAAAGGCGCGATTCACTTGTTATTGACCGACGTAGTAATGCCGCAAGTGGGAGGCCCCGAACTGGCGCAGCAGATCAAGAGCATGCGCCCACGCATCAAAATCCTGTTCACTTCGGGATTCCCGGATCACGCAGCGATTAACGAGAACTTCACCGATCAGTCGGCGACGATTCTGCAAAAGCCGTATCCCTTAAATACACTGGCCAGCCGCATCCGGCAAATGCTGGACACTACAGCAACGACGCCGCAAGCCTGACCATAGAACCCTTTCGTTGACCCACCAAGAGAGCTGATTACCGGGGTTACTATAGTGTATCCAGACCAATAATATCTTCAGATCGTCTATATTCCAGGGAGCGAATACTTACCCTTATTCCTCAGAGACGTATGTGTAGTCCCGCAGAAGTTTGCCGGAAAGTGGCATGACTACGGGAGGAAATGAGGCGAATTATGGGGTCGTCTAACTTCCTTGTAGTAGACGCGGATCCAGCGAGTCTGGGATTGATGAGCGAGGTCCTAGGCCCATTAAAGAGTAGTGTATGCCCAGTCAGCGATGGTTTGAAGGCGGCCACGCTGGTAAACCAGGAACGATTCGACGGCATCTTTCTGGACATCGAACTCGCCGATCTGGACGGCCTAAAACTGCCGGAACTGGTGAGGCAATCCTCGATGAATAAATGCACACCAATCATCGTATTAACCGGGCAGGATAAATGCGACACCATGTATAAGTCCTTCGCCATGGGCGTCACATTCGTTCTTCCGAAGCCGATCGACAGACTAAAGCTGGCCAGTTTGTATGGCACGCTACAGTGCCCTTTGCGTGAGAATCGCCGCCAATACAATCGTGTTCCTTTACAAACCGAAGTCGTGTGCACAGTTGGCTCCAGACAGGTAACGGGCACAGCCTGGAATCTCAGCCAGGGCGGGGTTCAACTGGAAGTTGCAGGCTTGTCGTGCGGGGAAACGGTGGAACTATCTATTCGGCTGCCCGAACCGCCAATCGGCATTGAAGCCATGGGAGTAGTGGCCTGGGCAAACGACGACCGCCAAGGTATTCATTTCACCAGGATGACTGTCGAGCATCAGGAAATGGTGCGAGATTTCATCATTCGATCAGGATTGTCACCCAAGTAGAAGGTTTCTTACTGGGATTCGCTCTCCGGCTAAGAGAAAAGGCCTCCGCGCTTCGACGCGCGGAGGCCTTTGGTTAGGAATCTGACTCGCCAGCAGCTACACAAACACTTCGCCCGGCAACCGGGTCAGGGTTCGTGAAGCGAGGGTGTTTTGGATCACACGCTTCGGTCGATCCGACGCGGAGGCATCGATCTGCATGCGCTCCATACGCAACTTAAGGGTACGCTCGATGTTGCGAAGCTCAATCACTTCGACGCCTGTAACAATGGAAGAAGCCCTGCCCAAAGAGCCGGCGCGTCCGGTACGTCCCACGCGGTGAATGAAGTCTTCAGCCATCTTTGGCAAGTCGTAGTTGATGACGTGAGCCACATCGTCCACGTGCAAGCCACGCGAAGCGATGTCAGTCGCCACCAGCACCTGGAAGCGGCCTTCCTGAAATCCACTCAATGCCTCGTTACGCTGCGATTGCGAGCGGTCGCCGTGAATCATGGCAGCATTGAATCCGTCACGCGCCAGTTCCCTGGCCAGACGTTGTGTGCCTCGCTTGGTGCGAGTGAAGATCAGGGTCTGACCTTTCTCGGAATACAGCAGATACCGGAGCACATCCATCTTCTCTCCTGGACGCACTTCGTAGGCTTTCAAGTCCACGCTTTCCGCTGGCTTGAGTACTGAACCCAACTCGACGCGCACCGGTTGGCGCATGTAATCGTTGACCAGCCGGGCAACCGACTGCTCGAGTGTGGCGGAGAAACACAACGTCTGGCGGCGTCTGGGCAAGATTCCAACAATGCGCTGGATGGCAGGCAGAAAACCCATATCCAGCATACGGTCGGCTTCATCGAGCACCAGGATCTTGATGTGCCGCAGGTCCACCAAGTTTCGGGAGATGAAATCCTGCAGCCGTCCCGGAGTGGCGATGATCAAGCCTGCGCCAATCCGGATACCCTGGATCTGGCCTTTCTCGTTCACGCCACCGATTACCAGCGACGCTTTAGGCGTGGTCTTGACGCGCAACGCCTCGTATTGTTCATGAACCTGCATCGCGAGTTCGCGGGTCGGCAGGAGAACCAGCGCATTTACCTGATTGGCAGGCTCGCGCAGTAACATCTCGATGATCGGAATCAGGAACGCAAGCGTCTTTCCGGTACCGGTCTGGGCAGTTGCCAGTACGTCTTTGCCCTCGAGAGCGGGCGGAAGCGCCTGCACCTGGACGGGCGTTGGTGTAACGAATTGAGCTGCCGCCAGCTTACGCTGCAGAGCAGCAGCTAAGGGCAGTTCTGAAAATGTGGTCATTTAAACTTTTTTCTTTCTGGAGGGGCTTGTTGTCACACACTCAGACACACGTCTGAAGTCTTCAGGCCACTCACATTCATTTTTAGATTTGGCGCTGAACTGAACGGCGGGCAGGAAAAGCGGAGATGAATCTGATCCAACTGAAAGGACCACCGCATTGACGAGCAAACCGAGCAAAAGCGTCAAAAACAGTATAGCAGACCCCAGGCTTCGCCGTGGTTACGCTAGTAATCAGTCAGGTGCGCACGCTCGCCGTGTTCCAGTGCCCTGGGGTGTTGAGGTTGCCTCGAATCAGCCAAATATCGTTGAATCGGACCGTAGCCGGCCAGCCCGCTAACCGCATCTTAGAAAGGCCTTATGGCTACCTCAGCGGCAGCAGATCTCCGGAGCACCCACAGGGATAGCCGGTCCACGACTCCCGCATTACCCGTCCGCTTCTTTGAGTGGTTTGGGGATCTGGGCTTCTTCTGTCTGCGGCTGCTTCGGGCTGTTTTCCTGCCTCCGTATGAAGTGAAAGAATTCATACACCAACTGGACGAGTTGGGATCGAAATCGCTGCCCCTGGTGGCACTGGCAGGCGCTGCGATCGGCGTCGTTCTCTCTCTGGAGACCCACGACTCGCTGGCCCGTTTCGGCGCCAAATCCATGCTTCCGGCACTGCTGCTGGTTTCCATCGTTACGGAGAGCGGACCGATCATCACGGGATTGATCGTGAGTGGACGGGTGGCGGCGGGCATCGGTGCGGAACTGGGCGCCATGAAAGTTACCGAACAGGTGGATGCGATGGAAGCGTCCGCCGTCGATCCCCATAAATATCTGGCGGCGACGCGCATCCTGGCTTGCGTGGTCATGCTGCCATTGCTCACGCTGGCGGCGGATTGCTGCGGCATTCTTTTCGGCTGGATTACCAATACGTTGACCGACCCCATCTCGCTGCAACTGTTCATCGAGCGCGGAACCAAGAATCTGGCCTTCAACGACTTTCTGCCGCCCACCTTCAAGACTGCCGTATTCGGGCTGATCATCGGAACGGTCTCCTGTTTTCAGGGGATGCGCGCGAAAGGCGGCACAGAAGGCGTGGAGCGCGCGGCGACCAGTTCGGTGGTGCTGTCGTCACTTTTTATCATTCTGGCCGACGTCGTATTGGTGCGGCTGATTCAGGTGTTGTTCCCATGACGCCGCCCAAGGAACCCCGGAACGATGCGCCTCTGATTCAGGTGAAGACGCTGCGTAAATCATTTGGCAGGCAGAAAGTGCTGAATGGAATCGACCTAGAGGTGGTGCAGGGCGAGACGGTGTCGGTCCTCGGGCGCAGCGGCACGGGAAAGAGCGTGCTGCTGAAGATTCTTATCGGATTGCAACTACCCGATTCCGGATCGGTTCGCATTCACGGGCAGGAAATCGGTGGGATTGCGCTCAAACCGCTGAATGAAATCCGCAAGAAGATCGGGTTCCTTTTTCAAAACTCCGCGCTCTACGATTCCATGACCGTGGAGCAGAACGTGGCGTTTCCACTGGAACGGCATAGCAACCTCTCGGACGCGCAACGAAAGAAACGCGTGCGGGAATTGCTTGGGACGGTGGGGATGGAAAAAGACCTGGACAAACTGCCGGGGCAGATTTCCGGAGGCATGCAGAAACGAGTGGGGCTGGCACGAGCGCTAGCGCTGTCACCCGACATTCTGTTGTTCGACGAGCCTACGTCCGGGCTTGATCCGATTACCGCGTCAGAGATCGACGAATTGATTCTCAAAATGCAAAAAGAAGAGAACATGACATCGATCGTCGTGACCCACGACATCCCCAGCGCGCGAAAAGTTTCGGATCGCCTGGCGCTGATGCGCGATGGACAAATCCTGATCGAGGGAACATTCAAGGATCTGCAACAGAGTAAAGATAAGTTCGTTGTCGAATTTCTAAACCGGGAGGGTTCTTAGAGGACCTATGTCGCGAGCACTCCGATTGGGGTTTTTTATTGTGACCACGCTTGCGTTTCTGGCGGCTGGAGTGTTTCTGATTGGAACGAAACACTTTCTCTTCCAGCAGACTTATCGGTTGGAGGCGCAATTTCAGGATGTTGCCGGGCTGGACAACGGGGCTGACGTGCGCGTCGGTGGGATTCACCTGGGAACGGTGAAATACATTTCTCTGCCCGATGGGCCCAGCGGAAAACTGACCGTGGTGATGGAGATGTCGAACTCGACCAAGAACATCGTGCGCAAAGACTCAGTGGCAAGCATTAAAACGGAAGGACTGCTCGGCAATAAGTACGTCGAGGTATCGTTTGGAGCGGATCAATCGCCCGAAATCGAAAGCGGTGACACCATCAAGGGCGAAACTCCTGTCGACTTTTCGGACGCCGCTCTCGGAGTGATGAACCAGGCGAAGACCGCCGCCACGGCGTTCACGGAAGATGCGGACGCGCTAAAACAGAATTTCTTTTTACGCGGCTTCTTCAACAAACGCGGGTACGAAGACTCGACGGACCTGAAGAAAAACAAGATTGCGGAATTGCCAGAGCAACCGGTCACCAAGGCTTTTACCTATGACGCCAAGGACATTTTTGACAAATCCGACAACGCGAAACTTAAAAACGGGAAGGCGCTCGACGAGGCCGGAAAATTCCTGGAGCAGAACAAGTTCCGGTTGGTGGTCGTGGCGGCTTCGGCCGGAGTGGGCGACACCGACAAAGATCGTGTCTTGACGCAGGCTCGCGCCAAGGTGGTACGCGATTTCCTGGTTCAACACTTCAAATTCGACGATACGAAAGTGAAAACCCTGGGCTTAGGCAAGCTGGCGAAAGCCAGCGAGGCCGGCAAAGTCGAAGTCCGCGTGTATGACTAGAGAGTCGGTATGCAGGATAGCGATGGATGGTTAGTCGGTTCTGCGAGCTGGAGGCCCCGGGCGGAGTCGAACCGCCGACCAACAGTTTAGGAAACTGCTGCTCTATCCAACTGAGCTACGGGGCCACAGCTTCGATTGTACTTCCGGCTTTCGCCGCGTCAAAACTCTTGTCGTCGGCAGCGCCCTCCAATAGCGATTGTCCCACGCCCAAATTTGTGATAAACAGGCTGGACGATCCTCACGGCCGGCAGCGCCCAATCTAGCCATGCCCCGCGGATCGACGACTCCGAAGTCGAGGCCTATATGTTCTTCTCCCGCAATCTCCCGCGAACTTTTACGTCGCCCATCCGCCTTACAAAACTAGTTGTCGTGATCGCGAGCCTCTTCCCTGCTCTGCTGATCGCCCAGAATCCGCCACAATTGACATTACTCGATCCTGTGCCGGCCTTGCTCAGCGGCCCTATGGTGACGACCAATGTCAATATCTTGGCGACCAAAGGACGTGTGGTGCAAGGCAGCTCGGCCGATGGCGCAAGCGAGGTGGTTCTGCGTGTGCCCGCGAACGCCGCCGGCGAACAATTTACGTTCACCGTCATCAATGATCAGGGCCAGCAAAGCACTTCCGCCGCCGAGGACGGAGCATTGGCCGCAATCGGTTCCACAAGTTTCACCTTGAGCCAACTCACCGTCACGGCGGTGAGCACCTCGCAAGGACCGATGGCATTCGCGATCTACGGCGCGCCCGTGGATTTTCCCCGTCCTGAAGGACAGGACACGAACTCGATCGACCGCTTCATTACACTCAAAGTTTTGGCCATCGACACTGGGCTTTTCTCCAATACTCCGGTCACCCTGCTGCGTCCGCCGTTAGGTTTGATTCATGGACTCTGGGGTAGTCCCGCTTCCTGGGACGATTTCGCTCCCCTGATCACCGATCCGCGCTTCACTATCGGGTTTGCCAACTATTCGCAAGTGATTGGTGGGCAGATCAAGTCTTACAAACCTTCGTATCCTTCATGGGCGTTATCGAGTTTGAAAAGCGCTCAGGCCAACTCGCTGGGCTTTGCCTACAACGCGCCCGTCGTGCTCAAACAACTGGCGGCTTTCGTGAATCAATTCAAGAGCGGTGCCAATCCTGTCAGTATCCCGGTGACCGCGATCCAGGTTGATATCGTCGCCCACAGCATGGGAGGTGACATCACACGCACCTTTCCTCAGGTCAAAGGTTTTTACGGTAACACTACCTTTGGGCTGGGCGGAGTCCACAAAATGATCACCATTGGAACTCCGCATTGGGGTTCGCCGCTGGCGCCGCATCTTCTCGACAATAACAACGAGTGTGTGCGTGGGATTCTGGCAACTTCCGGTAGCCCGAGTTTCACCTCGGTAACTTTCATGAACGGCAAGACCACGACCGGAGGGGTTGGCGACTTGCAAGGCGACGGCTTCGGTGGCAGCCTGAGTCCGGCGCTACAGGCGCTGCAAAATCCGATTCCTCATCCGTTGCCGACCGCGCTGATTCAGGGACTGGAGTCGCAAAGCCAGTTGGACGGGTTGAACAATTCTTCCGTGGCCGAGGCCATCCGCATCTTTTGTTTCGGCGACTACCTGGCCGCGCACCTGACCTCGACCGGCTGGCCGGAAATCTTCAACCAGGAAAGCGATTCGATTGTGCCAGCGTTAAGCGAAGTTGCCGGATTGACCGACTTTACCGAGGTCGATGGCGTGATTCACTCATCGAGCGCTGAGCTTCTAGGCTTCGGCCCACCGGCGGAGTTGGACGCAGCGGGAGACATTCCGATAACAGTTACGAACCTTCTGAACACCCCGGTTACGAATGCGGTTTACGTGGGGCTGCCGCAGTAGGCTGCCGCGGAAGGAACGACCCCTGAATCAACCTCTTCCCAGCCAGCATCGAAGACGACATGGACCTCCAACTAGTCGGCAAGCGGGCAGTGGTTACAGGAAGTACCGCGGGAATCGGTTTCGCTATCGCTGAAGCACTGGCCAAGGAGGGCTGCTTTGTAGTAGTGAATGGCAGGACCGACCAGCGGGTCAGCGCCGCCGTCAAGAAACTTCAAGCGGCCGTGTCTCGAGGCAAGTTCGAGGGCATCGCCGCAGACGTGGGAACGGCCGAGGGGACGGAAAAACTGGCGCGTCTGTTTCCCGACGCCGACATTCTGGTGAATAACGCCGGAACCTTTGAGGCGAAGACATTTGACCAGATCAGCGACGACGATTGGAAGCGTCTTTTCGAAGTCAACGTTCTGAGCGGCGTTCGTCTCAGCCGTCACTATCTGCCGGGGATGAAGATACGCGATTGGGGACGGATCGTGTTCATATCAAGTGAAAGCGCGGTGCAAATTCCCGCCGAGATGATTCATTACGGGATGACCAAGACAGCGCAATTGGCAGTCGCGCGCGGCCTGGCTGAGACTACTGCCGGAACCAATGTCACGGTCAACTCAGTGCTGCCGGGGCCGACTGGATCTGAAGGTGTAGGCCGGTTCGTTCAGGAACTCGCGACAGCGCAGAAGACGACGCCCGCGGCCGTGGAAAAAGAGTTCTTTCGCAACATGCGTCCAACGTCATTGTTGAAGCGTTTCGCTACGACAGAAGAAGTCGCGGCGCTGGTGGCATTTGTGTGCAGTCCGCTGTCTTCGGCGACCAACGGGGCGGCTTTGCGCGTGGATGGCGGAGTGGTGCGGTCGATTCTGTAAGGATTCTAGCGCCCAGCGCCGATCTCCCAACGCCAACATTCTTGCGATTCGTGTTATATTCGCAGGGCGTTTAGGGGGCAATATGAAAATCGCCATTCCTGTGGCCCTACTGACTTTGTCGATGGCGATCTGGGCACAAGCGCAATCAGGTCCACCGGCACTCTGCAAGCCCTGTCTGTTCTACGGCGGCGACCTTAATCCAAATGACATCAATGCCATGGTTTTTCCTAACGAGGATACAGTCAGCGTCGTTGCTCTGACCTACGGGTCCATCAATGTCCCCAAGAATCGCGTCATACTTGTTGAAGGACTGCTCATTCAGACTGTGATAGAGCACCGAGACAAACTCGATCCTCAGACTGGTAGCTGGCAGATTCGGACGAACATTTTGAACGGCAACGGCGGAACTTTGGTCGGCGCAGGCAGCGGCCTGTACGTCGCAATGCAGCCCACCGGTCGCCAGTTCAATGGCTATCCCGAGTACACCATCGCATTGAAAGCGGGGCCGATTCAGCTCAGTGGTGGAAGCTCCGAGGGGGGACGGACTACTGGATTAACCTCTTGCCGGACTGTACTAGTCGTCGCGACACAGAGTGCAAAGCCGTCAATTACTTTGCATCGAACACCACGCAGGAAACCAACAGCGTCAATGGATTTGCGCAGAACTTTGGTCAAATAGTTCTGGATGCGGCTGGCGAGGACTTTTCACTGTGCTACGACGACGGATACAGTAGCACGCAATGTGGCGCACTCTCGTTCGGCATTATGGGCAAGGTGGTGCAGTAAACTGGCGGCGCCCGGCGCGTGCCGGTAAACCGCCAAACGCCAAGAGGCCCAGCGCAGGACTGCTTTCCCGCACCAGGCCTCTTCTCAGGCACCCCACTCCGGAGTAGTAACTCTTAGGACAAAATTCCCAACATGCGCAGTGTGGTAACCACTGTCATCAGCATGATCATTCCTGTCACCACGTATTCAGCGACCAATCCAATGGCGCTTTGTAACTTATCTTGCCGGGTAGAATCACTCATGTTTGCCTCCCAGTGCATCCCTGTTCTCGGGTACACCAGCAGAATGCACCCTACGGAGGAAACTCACAATAGCTCATTGGTGGGGCAGCACTTACGGCTGTAACAAACCAGGGATGACGCAAGTCACGTGGACCCGCTTTTAAAGAGGATAGCGTTTTACGTTGGTAACCGCTGTGAGTGACGAGGGTACGGGCGACCCTTACCGGTCTTAAGCAGATAAGCCATGTACAACACAATAATCAAATTAATCACCAAAACAGAAACGTGCAGCAGGTTTTGCCGGTGAACCAATTTGTAGATCTCAAAGGGCACATACAATCCTCCAGAGATCAGGGCAATCCACTCAGCCCAGGTTCTGGCATACCAGAGTCCGTAAGCTTCGACAAAACGAAGAATCGTGTAGACGCTGCCCACGGCGGCGACGGTCCATAGCTTGGCATCGGTCAAGGTGTCCGCCCAATCGAGAAACAGCTGGGCAAAGTGATGATCGGGACTAATGTGCAGAAGGCGCAGAATCCCGTCCGCGAAATTCCCAGGATCGCGGCCCACCATGAACACCACCGCCATCGCGGCTAATAGAACCAGCAGACCCTTGGCCAACTCGAATGAAGCAACCGCCCGCAGGGCCTGCAGGTTGTGGTCGTGACTGTGGTGCGCGGACTCGGCATGGTTATGCACGATCACGGCTCACCCGCCAGACCCACGCACTGCCGCCCGCAATTCCGCCACGATCTCCTGTGCGGCTTTGCGCGCGGCTTCCTGTTGCGTCACGTCAAACGAGATGGCGCCTACTCGCGCGTGCCCGCCACCGCCATAGCGCTCGCAAATCTTGGCCAGATTCACTACCGGAGGCGAAGGCGCCCAAGGATTCGATCCCACCGAAACCTTCACCCGAAAACTACTTTTGCTTAAACCCACGCTGTAGATCGACTCCGGCTGCAAATAATAAGGTACGAACTTATTGTAGCCCTCGAGTTCAAGATCGGAGACATCGAAGAACAGCGTGCCATCCTTCAATTCGGTGCGTTCGCGCAGAATGGCAATCGACCGCTGATGACGCTCGAGCAGCGGCGGCAACAAGGACGCCACAAACGGCTCTTCCAAAATCTCCCCTAGCGGCTTGGTCGCCAGTAAGGGAATGAGTCGCGGCAGAAAATCATGCGTCGAGTTGGACTCGATGATCATGGTCAGCTTCATGGCCGGAGCCTGCATTTCGACCGCGGTGCGGGCATCGGCGTAAAGAGCGCCGTCGACGATGTCGGTCCAGTGCACCAGATCGGCCACGGGGGCGGGATCGAAGCCGAAGCGCTGCTGGGCCACGGTGGCAATGAAGCTGGTGCAGGATTTGAAATCGGGATCATAAAACTTACGATTGCTCTGGTCCTGTTCGAAATGCGCCGCGTCGGCGGGAGTCAGGAACGCGCTGAGATGATGATCGAACCACCAGGTAATCTTCGGCGAGCTGGAATATTTGAAGTCGACGATGGCATTTTCGTCGCCATCAAAGTCCTTCTCATTGAATAAAGAGCCGGCACGATGCAGGAGTCCGGAGAAGACGAAGTCCACGTCGCTGCGGATCCGTTCGCGGTAAAAGCGGGAGAAAAGCGCCGCCGAGGACGCACCGTCAAAACACTTGTCATGATAAAACACCCGAACTCTCAAACCCGCCGCCCCCTCGCTTGAGCCAAGTGAAACAGACTACCGGAAAAGGCGTCAGAAGGAAAATCAAATAACTAGGACGGTCGAGTCACAAAATCCTGAGTCAGGGTTTTCTTCGCGGCTTTAGCGATGCCTTCGCGACCTTCGCGTTCGAAGCTCCTTACCGCAAAGGACGCAAAGTGCTCGCAAAGATCGCGAAGAGTCTTTCGTCCCCTCGAATGGGTAGGGTCTCAGGCGTTCGCTTGCTTCTCCGCGATGTCGCCAATCACCGGCAGCTTAAACTTCTGGCCCTGATAAGCCTTCAGCACCACGATCAACCAGATTACAAAACCGCCCAAGCTGATCAGCGGCCACACCAGAATCGTCAGCCATCCGAAAAAGGGAATACGCACCACGATGCCCAGTACAATCCACAGGCAGGCCCAGGCCACGGCCGCAAAAATACACTGGAAGGAATGGAAGCGAATGAAGCGGTTTCGGTTATAAGGCTCCATGACCAGAAATACGATGGCAGGAATGATGGTCACGTAGGCAAGTGCTCCGGCAACATTGTCGGTGAGTCCGCCCACGGCTGCTGGAGCGGAACTGGCCGCTTCCGGCGCTCCGGCAACAGCGCGTCCACACGCGGGGCATGCGTTGGCTCCCGGAGGTACCTGACCGCCACAAGCTATGCAAAACGCCATGGTTCTTCACCTCGCGTTAGATTTGAATGCCACTGACGGGACACGCGTGCGACGACGTGCGCATGGTAACAGATTCGCGTGGGAAAAATGCAGACGCCGACTAGGCTCTCTCTGCCAGATCACCAATCAGCGGCAGCTTGAACAACTCACCCTGAAAAGCTTTGACTACCGCGACCACCCAGAGCAGCGTCCATGCCAACAAACCCAGTAGTACGATCAGCCACGCTAAAAGGTATCCCAGCCAGGGAATCAGCGTGAGCAATGGGAATATCAGCCTCATGATCAGGGCAATGAGCACGCCCGCGATCAGCAGATAAATGGATTGGAAAGAATGGAAGCGCACAAAGTGGTTGCGCTTGAATGGCATGAGTCCCAGGAAAACCAGTGCTGGAACAAAGGTGAAGTAGGCTAGCGCACCGGCAACGTTCTCTTTGAGCAAACCAATGTTGGCGACAGCGCCGGGCGCGTCGATCATCCTCCGGCCACAGCCTGGGCAAAACGGGGATGAGTCGGGCATTTCGGCGCTGCATTGGGTGCAGGAAATAGGCATGGCTCTTTCAGATTACCTGGCGCGGCTTCTTCATACGGCAATCTTCGCACACTCCGTAGATCTGAAAGGTGTGGCGAGTGGTAGCGTAGTGGTGCTTGCGTCCGATCTCCTGCTCCAGGTGGTCGACTTCAGGTGAGAAGAACTCCACTGAGCCGCCGCACTCGGTACACACCATGTGATGGTGGCTGCGCCGGTTGTACTGGTGCTCGAAGCGGGCAATACCGTCGTGGAAAGCGACTTCGCTGGCTAATCCGCATTCCGCCAATAGCTTCAAAGTGCGATAAACCGTCGTAAAGCCGATACGCGCGTCTTTCTTCTGCACCAGCCGATGCAACTCGTTGGTGGAAAGGTGGTCGCGGGTCTCAAGAAAGGTTTGCAGAATGGTGTCGCGCTGCGCGGTATGTTTCAAGCCCACGCGTTTGAGGTGCTGATGCAGGATCTGCTGCGCTTCGCGAACCATCTCACGCGAGATGCTGGGTTGATCGTCAATGCGCTTTTGCAGCATGGGCGGTAGCCGATTCCCGGTTCTGCCTCCGGGCGACGGGCAAACTGAATGATACTGGGCTTTGTGAAATGCCGCCAACTGCTTTGGTTCTTCAGTTTGTCTTCACTTGCTGCCAAGCCCTAAAATCGAGACTCCATGGCTACGTCCGTCTTAATTGAACCCCGTTCCCGTACGCGGCTTTTCCATGTGATCCTCTACGTGGCCGGGGCACTATTGCTGTTGGCGTTGACGATTCTTGGATGGCTTTATTCCGTCGCCCGCTCCGCTTTACCCCAGTTGGATGGCAACCTGCAAGTCCCGGGATTCACGGCTCCGGTAACGGTTCTGCGCGACGATCACGGAATTCCCACGATCGAAGCTGCCAGTCTGAACGACCTGTTCTTCGCGCAAGGTTATGTAACCGCCCAGGATCGCTTGTTCCAAATGGACGGAATGCGACGATACGCTGCAGGAGAGCTGGCCGAGGTGGTTGGGCCCGATGTTCTTGAACATGACCGCCAGCAGAGAATTCTAGGGATGAGACTGGCGGCACGAAAGACGATCGAGACCATTTCTGCGGATGATCGCGCGCGTATTGAAGCCTACGCCCGCGGAGTAAACGCTTTTATCGAATCTCATCGCGACCATCTCCCCATTGAGTTCCGCATTCTTCGTTATTCACCGAAGCAATGGACTCCCGAGGACTCGGCGCTGATCGGCGCCTATATGGTGCAGGAACTCAGTACCACTCCTATGCAAGCTCTGGTTCGTGAAAAAGTTCTAGCCAAGCTGGGGCCGGATCTGACCGCTGACCTCTACGTGAACTCCTCGTGGCGCGACCGACGTCCGACGGTAGCGCGTCCCACGTTGGTGCAGGATACAAACGACGACGACGATGATTCGGACTCAGACAGTTCGGTGGCAAAGCTAGCTCCTGAGCGCAGCCTCGATCCCGTTCGTCATGAGATTCTTCCCCAGCTTGAGCAGCTTGACGCCGGACCAGGCTGGCTGCAACAGCAAGTTGCAGACTTTTTCGACGATCATCCTCTGGTGCTGGGTTCTAACAACTGGGTGGTTTCCGGGGCACACACGGTTACCGGCAAGCCGCTTTTGTCGAACGACATGCACCTCCGCCATCAAATGCCCAATCTGTGGTACGAGTCACATCTTCGCTGCATGAGTGCTGCTTGCGGAAATCTCGATGTAGCTGGTGTCTCGCTGCCCGGCTATCCCTACGTGATCGTCGGGCACAATCAGCGCATCGCGTGGGGATTCACTAACGTCGGCCCCACGATCGAAGATGTGTACGTCGAGACTTTCAATGACAGCGGACAATACTTGACACCCTATGGATGGAAATCGCCCGAGCAGCGTCACGAAGTCATTCATGTAAAGAGTCAGCCGGACGTGACTCTCGACGTGGCGGTCACGCGGCATGGACCGACCATCACCGAACTGGTTCCCGGTGAAACCCGCAAGCTAGCTCTACGCTGGACCCTATACGATGGCATCCGCAATCCCTTCTTCGCCGTGAATTCGGCGCAAAATTGGGAACAGTTTGTTCGTGGCTTCTCCGAATTTGATGCTCCTGGTCAGAACGTCGTGTATGCCGATGTGGACGGCAACATCGGATACCACGCCACGGGAAAGGTCCCTATCCGCGCCTCCGGCGACGGCAGCTTGCCAGAAAATGGCAGCGACGACGCGCACGAGTGGACCGGCTACATCCCATTCGATAAGTTGCCCAGCGTCTTCAATCCGCCGTCGGGAATCATTGCCACCGCCAACAGTCGAATTTCTCCCGACAAATATCCTTATTCGATCAGTTCTCAGTGGGAAGCTCCCTGGCGTGCGGCACGCATTTACAAAGTCTTGGAATCGGGCAAGAAGTTTTCCGCCGCCGACATGCTCGCGCTGCAAACCGACATCTACTCTGATCTGGACCGCATTTTTGCCGAGAAGTTTGTCTACGCAGTCGATCACGCCCAGAAACCTTCCGTCCGCGCCAAGGCCGCTGCCGAACTTCTGCGGCAATGGGATGGTCGTATGAGCGCGGATTCCCCGGCCCCGACCATCGCCGTCCGCGCACGAGAAGAATTGTCGCGCTTGCTCCTGGAACCGATGCTGGGTTCAGCTCCAGCCGATCCCGTGCAGGCAAAATCCACGTTTAGCTGGAAGAGTTACCACTGGATGATGGCAACCGTCTGGCTGGAAAGCGTGGTTCAGCACCAACCTAAGCGTTGGCTGCACGACACTTATCCTAACTATGACGAGATGCTAACTGCTGCGGTCGAGAGCGCGGTCATTGCGCCTGATGCTCCCGCCGAGCTGAATTCTTGGAAATGGGGGAGCTTCAATCCAGTGGATATCGAGCATCCCATCCTGGGTCGTATTCCTGTCCTTCGGCGCTGGACCGGCCCCGGACGGCGCGAGCAATCAGGCAGCGGACTCACGGTGAAGGCGGTGTCACGAACTCATGGCCCTTCGGAGCGCATGACCGTGGATCTGGGTGACCTGGACCACTCTACGTTGAACCTGGTGACAGGCGAGGCGGGGAATTTCCTCAGTCCGTACTACATGGATCAGTGGCAGGCCTGGTACGAGAACTCGACTCTTGCATGGCCGTTCTCGCAGCCTGCGGTGCAGAAAGCAAGTGTGCATCAGCTGGTGATGGACGGGACGCGCCCAGCGCGCTAGGGCAAACAATCCATGGTGCAAGTCGACGGCGGCGGGTCTACAACCTTCACGTCGATGTTATATCCCACGATGTCGATAGGGGGTGGGTTCACCTGCACCAGAAGTTTGTCGGTGGTGGTATCGAAGACCTGGAACACTCCACCTTCGCAAACATAGACTATGTGGCGTCCGGGAATGGGTTCGATGCCGGTGGCGTCTCCGATTTGTGGCGGAATTACTACCGTCGAGTTACTGGTGTCGTAAATCGACAAGCAGCCGCGTATCTCATCCCCAATAACGCCAATGCTGGTACAACTCTTCGCTCCGATGAACAACTGCCCATCCGACCCCATTGCCATGCGGTTGTGATAGCCGTCGGTAACAGTGATCGGGCTGGAGTTCATCACCTTCATCGAGCTCACGTCCACGAGGTTGAGCGTGCCACAGGATGGCGCTCCGGCAGCGCCTGCACTGCAAGCGGTGTGGGGCGGAGTACCGGCAACATAAAGCACGCCGCCGTTAAGTATCCCGTAAGTTGCGCCGCTCAAGGCAACGGTCGGACCTGGAGCCGGACTGCCTACATCGAACGTAGTGATCCCTGCGGCAACACCCCCGGGGCATTCCGCTCCACAATTGAAAATGTACGCTGTGGCGCTGTCGGCGAAAACACCCCACACCGGACGATCGAAGCAACAGATTCCACCCACTGGCTGCCGGGGATCGTTACTGGTGCCAATCAAACCGGTGGCAATCACGGTGACGTTATTTGAGTTGTCGCTGAACACAAGCAAACTACTTCCGTCGGGACTCAGCACTAGGTAATGTGCCCCCGGCACGGGAATGGTTGCCTGCACCGTTCCATCGGTCAGGTTGATGGCGACCACGGCACCGGGGGCCTGCCCCGCCACGGGCGCGTCCGGTACTGCCGCATAGGCGGTCGCGCTGGTGTTGGCAATGGCTATGCTCTCCGTCAAACCCGGCAAGCTAACGGTCTGCACCCCCGAGGCTTGAGTTTCAGTGGCGTTGTCGATCACTGCGATGTCTCCGGGGGGACTGAACACGAGGGTAAGTCGAAGGTCGGGGAAACCGCCATGAGCCCCGCCTGAGGCACGGTCCCGAACAAACTGATGCTCGCAGGCGAAAGCACATCCTGCGTGGCATCGACGATATTGATGACTGGGGCTCCGCCAGATAACGAATTGGAAACGAATGCTCGGAACTTAAGCCCACTCGCGTGCTTGCCGGACGATTTATTACTACTGCCACAGGCCACGAGCGTCACACTGGCAGCCACTAGAACCGCCAAACCAATCAAGGTTTTCTTCAAACCCGGGACTCCAAAGAGAGTATGAGGGACAAAGATTTAGATGCAAGAAACGGGATTATAACAGAGCACCACTGCCTAAGATTCCCACGAGTTTCCAGTCGTAAGCGGCGAACCACCCGATTGCGCGCCGCCAAGATGCAAAACCGGGACTCATCTTGTATTCTCAATTAAATGGCTACTGATCTATTGGCGAGGATGAAACAGTCGCCCATCTTATGCGACGGAGCAATGGGTACGTTGCTCTACTCCAAGGGCATCTTTATCAACCGCTGCTACGACGAACTGAACGTTACCCAGCCGGAATTGGTTCGCGGAGTCCATAAGGAGTACCTGCAGGCGGGCGCCGAAATCATTGAGACCAATACCTTTGGCGCTAATCTCTTCCGTTTGGGCCGGCACAGTCTAGCCGACCGTGTTCGAGACATTAACCTGGCGGGTGCACAGATTGCTCGAGATGCGGCCAAGAGTTTCGACGTCTGGGTCGCCGGGTCGGTGGGACCGCTGGGGATTCGCATCGAGCCATTGGGTAAGACTTCCTTCGAAGAAGCACGTTCAGCTTTTCGCGATCAGATTGCAGCGCTGGTAGAAGGCGGAGTCGATCTAATCATTCTCGAGACTTTCGGTTATCTCGAAGAGCTTCATCAAGCCATGCTTGCGCTCCGCGACGTGAATCCCAAGATTCCAGTAGTCGCGCAAGTAACCATCGACGAAGACGCCAACTGCCTGGACGGTTCGACTCCTGAGACTTTCACTCCCCGGCTGGTGGAATGGGGAGCAGATGTGATCGGATGCAACTGCAGCGTGGGCCCGGTGGCCATGCTGGACACCATCGAGCGCATGCGTGCGCTTACTTCCCTGCCCCTGGCAGCGCAACCCAACGCCGGCATTCCACGCTCGGTCGAAGGCCGCAACATTTATCTTTGCTCCCCGGAATACATGGCGAGCTACGCCCGTAAGTTCGTCGGCGCGGGAGTCCGCCTGGTGGGAGGCTGCTGTGGAACCACTCCCGACCACATTCGCGTCATGAAGTCGGCGTTGCGCGTGGGCGAGGCTCGTGCCCGAGTCAGTGCAGCACCCGCGACTAAACCCGCCGGGCCTGCTGCCGCTCCGACCGTACCCATAGCAGCGCGCTCCCGGTTGGGGGCAAAGCTGGCCGGGGGCGAGTTCGTCACCATGGTTGAGATTGTTCCGCCCAAGGGCACCGACATTCGCAAGGAAGTCGAAGGCGCGCGTTTCCTGAAGTCGGTGGGCGTGGACGCCATTAACATTCCCGACAGCCCGCGCGCCTCGGCGCGCATGAGCAATCAGGCGCTTTCGCTGCTCATCCAACAGGAAGTCGGCATTGAGGCCATTCTGCACTACACCTGCCGCGACCGCAATGTGTTGTGTATTCAATCGGATTTGCTGGGCGCTGCCGCCACCGGCATTCGCAACCTGATCTGCATCACCGGCGATCCGCCGAAGATGGGCAACTACCCCGACGCCACGGCTGTATTCGACGTGGATGCCATCGGGTTGGTGAACATTGTCCACAACCTGAACCGCGGTGTGGACATTGGCAACAACCCGCTCGGTGCAGGGACGTCGTTTGTGATCGGCGTGGGCGCAAATCCCGGATTGCCGAACATGGATGAAGAGGTCCGGCGTTTCGAATACAAGGTTCAAGCCGGCGCCGAGTACGCGGTTACCCAGCCCGTGTTTGATTTGAGCCTGCTGGAGAACTTCCTGCGCCGCATCCAGCATTGCCGGATACCGGTGGTGGCGGGAATCTGGCCGCTGGTCAGTGTGCGCAACGCCGAGTTCATGAAGAATGAGCTGAGAGTCTCAGTGCCTGATTCGATTCTGGAGCGCATGTCCCGCGCCGCGACGCCGGAGGCCGCACGGGAAGAAGGCATTGTGATCGCCCGCGAAATGCTGATTGCGATCCGTGAAATGACCCAAGGGGCGCAGATCAGTGCACCCCAAGGCCGCTACAGTTCCGCGGTAGATGTGCTGGAAGCACTGGGATCGTCAGGGCCCACTTCGGTTTAAATACAAAAAACTGCTTTTTCTCTGGACGCGTTCCTTGCCAAGAGGATTAGAATGCCCCCAGGAGAAATCCCCGTGGCCAAGTTTGAGGAATCCGTCCTACGCCTGGAAAAAATTGTCCAGGAACTGGAAAAGGGAGAAGTTCCCCTGGAGAAATCTTTGACCCTGTTCGAAGAGGGTATGCAACTATCCACAACTTGTCGCAAAGAGCTGGAACAAGCCGAAGGCAAGGTCGAAATTCTGCTGAAGCAAAACGGGAAGCTTCAAGCCGAATCGTTCGAGTCCTCAACCGAGATCCCGTCCGGGCGTAAATAGCCGCATCCCGGTGCGCTCACGGGCATCAAAAGAAGGCAGAGGGTGCTATGCAATCGCTTACTGTTGTTCTCCTCGAAGGCGATGCGCGAGTTGCCGAATCTCTAGTTTTCGCGTTGTCGCAGAACTTTTCTTCCGTTCAGCGGGTTCAATCGGTGGGTGAAGTGCGCAATCGCATCGCCAAGAACCGCGCCGAAGTTGTCGTCCTTGATATTGAGGCCGCTCCACTCTCGGAAGTCGAACATTTGTCGCACGATTTCCCCGGAGCCCGCATCGTCTGCACTCATCGTCTAGCCGATGAAACCTTGTGGGCCGCAGCCTTGCAGGCTGGAGCATCCGACGTGTGCCCGGCAAATGACATCACGGGCATTGTGCGCGCGGCCCAGGGCAACGTTAGTAAGAAGCATTTCGCAGCCGCCTAAGGTAAGAGTAGTCTCCGCGCACTGCGTGCATTTTTTCTCCGCGATCTCTGCAATAAAGGTTTGCTCGGCCAAGAAATCCGGACCCCTTGTTATACTCACCGTCATGCTCAACGACACTCTGGAGGCAGGGCGCACTCTGGCAGACGCCGCGCTAGAGCGCTTGTTGCCCGCCGCCATCCGCCATCCGCGTTCCATTCATTCCGCCATGCGCCACAGCGTCTTTGCTGGAGGCAAGCGCTTGCGTCCGATCCTGTGCATGGAAGCCGGACGCATGGTCGCTGGTTCCCTGCCTGACGGAATCGAGGAATTAGGCGCAGCCCTGGAAATGTTGCACACCTATTCGCTGATCCACGACGATCTTCCGGCACTCGACAACGACGACCTCCGCCGCGGCCGGCCGACTTGCCACAAAGTATTCGGCGAGGCCATCGCGATTCTTGCGGGCGACGCGCTGCAAACTCAGGCTTACGAAGTACTGGCACGGTTACGCTGTCCAGCAACAGCGCGGGTTCGAATCATTGAGGAAATTGCCCGCGGCACCGGCACTATCGACGGCATGATCGGAGGCCAGGTCGTCGATCTGGAGGCCGAACATCAGAAGCCTAGTCTTGAAACTCTCGAATACATTCATCGCTCTAAGACCGCCGCGCTGATTACCGCTTCGGTAGTCAGCGGAGGACTGTATGCCGGAGCCGACGAAGTCACCGTACGCAAATTGCGCGAGTTTGCTCAGTCCATCGGCCTGGCATTTCAAATCGTCGACGACGTCCTTGACGTCACCCAGACTTCCGAGCAATTGGGCAAGACTGCGGGCAAAGACACCGCCGCTGAGAAAGCCACGTACCCCGCCCTGTTCGGGATTGAAGAATCGTTAAAGAAAGCAGACACCCTCGTAGCCACCGCGCTCGGTTCCCTGGACAGCTTTGGAAGACGCGCTGACACATTGAAATCGCTGGGGCACTTTCTAGTGGAGCGAAAAAAGTAGCGAATGTAGACGCGGGCGTCCTCGCCCATGCGTTCGGCAAACAAGACCATTCAGCGTTACCTTCGGGTGACCACCCACTGTCAAAATCCTCTGTGCACCTCCGTGCCCTCTGTGGTAAAAATAATCAGGCGATGGAGTTCGCCTCAACCGCCCGGATCGACATGCTAAACGGCCCCGGCTGATGACTCCTACAAACTTTGTAGGGGGAGACTCCGTCGTGGCGAACTTTCTAAAGAACGACTTCCTGCTAATTTCTCTGGGCGCTATCGTCGGCGCCAATGCCCGCTATCTGATTTCCCGCCTTGCCGCGAAGGCTCTCGGCCCAGTGTTTCCCTATGGGACGCTCTTCATCAATGTGAGTGGCAGCCTGATCGTGGGATTCTTCATGGTCTGGGCCAGCGGGCGCGTGCTCATCGATCCTCGCTGGCGCTTGCTGGTTGTGGTCGGCTTCTGTGGCGCTTTCACTACGTTCTCCAGCTACGCCTTTGAGACCATGGCTTACTTCGAACAGGGACAATGGCTGCTGATGTGCACCAATATCCTGACCAACAACGTTCTGTGCCTAGTAGCGGCGCTAGCCGGCATGGCGCTAGCGCGGGTGATATAAAATGCCAGACGCCATGGCTGTGCAGGTCACCATCTACCTCAACGAAGCTGACAAGTGGCGCAATCGTCCTCTGCACATGGAAATCCTCAACTACTTACGCAAGGAAAATGTATACGCTGCCACCGCCATTCATGCCGTCGCCGGATTCCTGGGACGACATCGCGTAGAAACTTCTCATCTGGTCGATGCCGGTGGAAAGCTGCCGGTGATCATCATATTTGTAGACACCGATGAGCACGTCAGCCGCGTCCTGCCTACGCTGAAAGAAATGGCGGCGCATCGGCTCATCGTGCGCGAGAACGTAGTGTTGGAGCAGGGGAATCTGGAGTGACGTGTTCGTGCGATTTGTTGGTCAGCAATTTCTACTCCGCCATCGCCATTCGTGCCTCAGTTAGCTCATAGGCAGACTGAAGATTCATCCAAAGCTCGGGCGAAGTCCGAAATCGGCGGGCGAGTCGAAGCGCGGTGTCGGCGGTTATCCCGCGTTTGCCCTTGACCAACTCATTCAGACGGTTGGTCGAGATGCCGAGTTCCTTCGCCAAAGTCGCCTGCGTCAACTCCAGCGGCTTGATGTACTCCTCCAAGAGCACTTCTCCTGGATGGGTTGCGATCCGCCTTTTTCGAAGACCCATACTTTCCTCACTCGTACCTACATGTTAGACCTATCGGTTGCCATGCCTTCCCGCTTCTCTGTATTCTTGCTCGACTGACATGCCCTCGTCGCAACTCGACATCCTGGCCATTGCTGCCCACCGCGATGACGTTGAACAAACTTGCGGTGGCACGCTGCTTAAGATGGCGCAGCGCGGACATCGCACCGGCATTCTCGATCTCACCCGCGGCGAGATGGGTACCCGCGGCACCGCTGAAGACCGCGCACGTGAGGCGGCAGAAGCCACGCGAATCCTTAAAGTTTCCTGGCGCGACGCGCTCGACATCCCTGATGGCCGAGTGGAAAACACCTGGGAAAATCGCCTCAAGGTTGCGCAAGTCATCCGTCAGCAGCGCCCGCAGGTGGTCGTTCTCCCCTACTGGCTGGGCCGTCATCCTGACCACTACACCGCGAGTGTGTTGGGATATGAAGCTTGCTTCCTGGCGGGGTTAGCGAAGCTCGACACGAATCAAGCCCTCAGCACTCAGCAGTCAGCAGTCAGCCAATCAGACACCAGCGCTACACAACTTCCTCCACACCGCCCCTTCAAAATCATCTACGCCACGCTTTACTACGACGTCCGTCCCACCTTCGTGGTGGACATCACCGAGCAATTCGAAACGCGCTTCAAATCGCTGATGGCCTACAAGACCCAGTTCAGCGATCAGGAAGCCGGCAAAGACCTATTCCCTGCTCAAGCCGAGATTCGCTCCCGCATCGAAGCCATGGCGCGTTTCTATGGAATGCTGGGCGGCGTAACCTACGCCGAGCCATTCTTGCAGAAGGAAGTCGGACTAGTGGAGGACTTGACGTTGATTTCGGTGAAGTCGATCTGAACTACCTGTGATAGCCGTGCAGACGAGTGCACCAAATCCGCTTCTGACCAAGCTGAGCGGCGGTGATCGCCGTTCCATTGGTCAAGCCAACCAGGTTGCGGCGCTTGTACTCAGGCGGCACACACTGTTCCCCAAACTGATGCAGGGACTCTGGAGTTCAGATCCGCTCATCCGAATGCGCGCCGCCGATGCCGCGGAGAAAGTGACGCTCCGCCGACCCGATCTGCTGAAACCCTTCAAGGCTAAGCTCCTGCGCCTGCTCGACGAAGCCACCCAGCAGGAGCTGCGCTGGCATTTAGCCCAAATGACGCCGAGGCTGCGTCTATCGAAAAAGGACCGGGTACGCGCGACCACCGCTCTCATGCGTCATCTGGAGGACAAGAGTTCAATTGTGAAGGCCAGCGCCATGCAAGCTCTCGCCGACCTGGCAGGTTCACACGACGAGCTAATCCCGGAAACAAAGACCCTGCTGACGACACTCACTGAAACTGGAACAGCCGCCATGAGAGCACGTGGCCGTAAGCTTCTTGCCCAACTCGAGCGCAATCACAGGTAAGCTCGCAGACTACTTCTTTACTGCCACGGCCACTCCATCCCGTACCGGCAGAATCGTCGTAAACAAATCAGGCGAGCTATACAACAGCCGGTTGAACTCCCGAATGGCCTTGGTTGAAGGCTCCGTATTCTTCTTATCCGCGACTCGACCGCTCCACAGGACGTTATCCGTCACAAAGAGGCCGCCTTTGCGCACACGCGGAACCGCCAGCCGGAGAACTCGCGGATAGTCCTCTTTGTCCACATCACAGAAGATGATGTCGAATTCCTGCTTCTGTTCCGACAGCAATTCCAGAGCATCGCCGACTCCCACGGTGATTTGATCTGCCACACCCGCTCGCTTGAAATACTTTTGCGCCTCAGTGGCCTTCTTGCGATCTCCATCGGTGTAGAACACGCGCCCATCCTTTCCCACTGCGCGCACCCACCAGATGGTCGAATAACCCACGGCCGATCCCATCTCAAATACCGTCTTGGCGCCGATCATGATGGCCAACTGCTGTAGAATGCGCCCCACCACTGGCCCGACAATGGGAATGTCGCGCTTTGCCGCTTCCGCTTCAATCTCGGCGAGCACCTCGTCCCGCGGAGGAAGCATGGAGTACAAGTAGTCTTCGACTGGGGCGGCGGTAATACCGCCCATCCGCCAACTTGGAATTTTCTCTTTCGATTGCGCCAAGTTCTCTCCTGAATTCAAAAGTTAACAGGCGACGTCGCCCGTCCCCACACAATGTCTATTACGAAATCGTTTCCCCCGGCTTCATCTCGCGCACATCGACATCCGGAGCCAGCTTCCGCAGCTCGGCAGGCGTGCCGGTCAACACGGGAAAAGTGCCGTAGTGCATGGGGATGACGGTTTTCGGCTTCAGCAATTTGCACGCATAGGCGGCTTCGCGCGGGCCCATCGTGTAATGATCGCCAATCGGCAACATGCAAATCTCGGGCGCGTAGATCTCGCGAATGATCGCCATATCGCCAAACACACAAGTATCGCCGGCATGGTAAATTTTCACGCCGTTCGAAAACTCGATCACATAGCCGCAGGCTTCTCCCCCATAAACTCTTCGCTCGCCGTCCTCAATCCCGCTGGAGTGTACGGCGTGGACCATGGTGACTCTGATGTCTCCGACGGTTTGCGTGCCACCCTTGTTCATGCCTGAGACCCGCTTGACGCCTTTGCTTTCCAGCCAGCCGCAAAGCTCAGGCATCCCTACCACGATCGGATCGTGCTTCCTGGCAATATCGACTGCGTCGCCAATATGGTCGCCGTGCCCATGGGTGCAGAGCATGACATCCACTTTCGCGAGGTTCTTCTCTTTCTCAGGACACTTGGGGTTACCCGCGACCCAGGGATCGATCAAGACCGTCTTGCCCGCGGGAGTTTCAATGCGAAAAGTAGCGTGCCCTAACCAGGTGATTTTGATGCCGTTGAGTTTCATGAGATCGCTGCTAGCTCCTGGCATTCTTGCATTTAGCAATTGGCACTTAGCATTTAGTCATTCGAGTACTTTGCCACCTGCGCAAATATTCCGAATCGACCAGATGCTAAGTGCGAATTGCCCACTGCTAGTCTAATATGAACTCCCATGCCGGAGCTGAAGGTTCTCATTTCGCGCGAGCAAATCGCCTCTCGTGTAGCCGCGATTGGCGCCGACATCACTCGCGATCTCTCCGGCCAGCCCGTGATTTTTATCGGCGTGCTCAAAGGCGCTGCCATTTTTCTTGCCGATCTCGCCCGCCAGGTACACCTGGACGCCAGTTTCGACTTTATCGGAGTTTCGAGCTATGGCAATCGCCCCAGCCCGGCACAGGAGTTGCAACACGGGTGGGACTCGACCGGCGAAGTCCGGCTAACCAAAGATGTCGACCAATCCATGCGAGACCGCAACGTGATTCTGGTCGAAGATATCCTCGATACCGGCCTTACACTCAATTTTCTTAAGCGGGTTCTGATGGGACACCAGCCGAAGTCCTTGCGCATCGCCGCCCTACTCGATAAACCTTCCCGAAGAAAGCAACCCATCCATGCCGATTACGTGGGATTTTCCATTCCTGACGAATTTGTCGTGGGCTACGGCCTCGATTACGCTGAAAAATACCGCAACCTGCCCGACATCTGCATCGTGCCCAGACAAGTCTGACCCGTAACGCATAAGAGTAGAGCCGCCGGGTCGTAGTCCCCTTTGCGCACTTTGCGAAATCCTTTGCGTTCTTTGCGGTCCAGAGCTCTTGACCGCGAATGAACGCAAAAGACCGGTTCCACTGGCCCGACTGATATCATAGATATGTGGAAACAGTCGTCGAAGACACCGAGCTTCAAACCAAGGTCGAGCCTCTGCTGCTGGAAGTGGCAGACGTGGTCAACACCACCCTCGACCTGGACACGACCTTGCGCCGGGTCGCGGAATTGGTTCGCAAAGTCATTGATTACAGAATATTTGCCATCCTGCTGCTGAATGAAAAGACACAGGAATTGCGCTTCCGCTTTCAGGTGGGATATTCGCGTGAGGTCGCGGAGCGTCTGAAAATTAAGGTGGGCGAGGGCGTTACCGGCCTTGCCGCCCAGCGTCGCGAAGCGATCCTGGTGCACGACGTCTCTTTGGATCCGCGCTACATTTCCGCAGTCCCCAATGTACGTTCCGAACTCGCCGTGCCGCTCATCGTCAAGAACCGCTTGATCGGCGTGATCGACCTCGAGTCACCACTCCCCAACCACTTCACCGAAGAGCACAAACGGCTGCTGACGCTGATCGCGTCCCGCATGGCGGTGGGCATCGAAAACGCGCGTCTCTATACTCGCACCACCCGCCAGGCGCGCACTCTGGTTTTGCTCAACGAAATCGCTCGCGAGCTCACTTCTATTCTGAATGTCGACGAACTTCTAAAGCGGATCGCCGAGCTGCTTAGCCGCTTGATCGACTATCAGATGTTCAGCATCTTGTTGCTCGATTCCACTGGACAGAAACTGGAACACCGGTTTGCTCTGCGCTTCCAGGAGAACGTACACCTTAAGCATGAAGTTCCGAAGGGACGCGGCGTGGTGGGTTACGCCGCCGAGCACAAGGAAGCCGTGCTGGTACCGGACGTCAGTAAAGATCCTCGTTACATCCAACTCAATCCTGAGACCCGCTCAGAACTGGCCGTGCCGCTGATCTACAAAGACAATGTCATCGGCGTGCTCGATCTGGAGCACACGCGCCGCGGCTTCTTTACCGACGATCACCGGCGCACCGTCACCACACTGGCAGCGCAAGTTGCCATCGCTCTAGAAAACGCCAGGTTATATGAACAAATTGCCCGCCAGGAGAAACGCCTGGAGCGGGATTTAGCGCTGGCCCGTGAGTTGCAATTCCGGCTGCTACCGCAGACTTTGCCGAAACCCGCGCACTTGGACATTGCCGCCAAGTCCATGCCCGCGCGCGCCATTGGCGGTGACCTTTACGACTTCGTCAGCTATTCTCTTTCCCGCACCGCGATTATCGTCGGCGATGTTAGTGGAAAAGGCGCGCCGGCTGCGATTTATGCAGCGTTGGTGAGCGGCATTCTCCGGTCCCACGCTCCCATCGAACCTTCGCCCGCCGAAATGCTGTCAGCGCTGAACTTCTCGCTGGGAGAACGCCGCATCGAGGCCCAGTTTGTGTCGCTGATCTATGCCCTGTGGGACGATCAGAGCCGGACTTTGCGCATCGCTAACTCCGGATTGCCGCGCCCGCTCTACTGCCACGACGGCAAAATCGAACCGATCGAGATCGCCGGATTGCCTTCGGGGTTGTTCGACGACGCTGACTACGACGAGCTGAGTTTCCGCGCCAAGCCCGGCGATATGTTCGTGTTCTTCAGCGACGGCATTCTAGACGCTCGCAATCGCGCAGGCGGCATGTTTGGACGCGGCCGCCTGGACCAGGTCGTGAGCCAGAATCTAGATGCGCCGCCCGATACCATGGTCAAAGCCATCTTCAAGGCGGTGGCTGAACATGCCGCGGGAGAGGAAGCCTTTGACGATGAGACAGTTGTGGTAATTCGCGTCAAGGGACCTGCCGGAAAACGCAAGTGAATCGCGCGGAGCAGCGAACTGGCGCGCGGTTTCCAGAATTCCTTTACCGTCAGGTAAAGTCCGGCCGCTCTCAAGCGTCCATTCTTCATTGCGAACGAGTTCCGCTCACGGATTTGGCGGAACGTTTCGGCACTCCCCTCTACGTCTATTCGGCGTCTGCAATTCGCGATCGGGTAGAAGCTTTCGAACAGGCCTTCTGTAAGGTTCCTCACACCGTTTGTTACTCGGTAAAGGCGAACTCAAACCTCGCAATTCTGCGGCTCTTAGCAAAGATGGCCTGCGGCTTCGATGTGGTCTCCGGCGGAGAGCTGGAATGCGTATTGCGTGTGGGCCGAGCCGCAGCCAGAAAGACGGTCTTCTCCGGCGTGGGCAAGACCCGGCACGAAATGGAAGCCGCTCTTGCCACCAACATTTTATTGTTTAACGTGGAGAGCGAATCGGAACTGTTCGCCCTGGCAGAGTGTGCCGGCCGCCTCAAGAAAACCGCACGCATCGCTTTTCGTGTAAATCCTGACGTTTCCGCCGAGACTCATCCCTACATTTCCACCGGCTTGCGTGAGCACAAATTCGGAGTTCCTATTAGCAACGCCATACGCCTCTACTCGCTGGCGGCCGCAGACCGACGCCTGAGCGTCGCGGGAGTGAGTGTTCACATCGGTTCACAGATCCTCGATGTAAAGCCTTTTGCCCAGACAATGGAGCGCGTTGCGGAACTGGTGCGCGAGTTGCGAAGCCAAGGCCACAGCATTACGTATATCGACGCCGGCGGAGGCCTGGGCATTGACTACGATGACAAGACATCCGACTTCACCGAACGCTTGGCAGCCTACTCTCAAGCCTTACTAGCGCCGCTCGCTGGTTTGAATGTGCACCTCTTGCTCGAGCCCGGCCGCTCGATCGTTGGCCCCGCTGGCATTCTGCTGACGAGGGTGATCTTTAAGAAGATGAACCACGGGAAAACATTTCTGGTCGCAGACGCCGGCATGAATGACCTGCTCCGTCCAGCGCTCTATGGCGCGTATCACCAAATCATTCCTGTCGAGGCGCTCGGCGATAATTCGCATGAGACCGTCGACGTGGTTGGTCCGGTGTGCGAGACCGGAGACTTCCTAGCGCGGGACCGTGAACTGCCGACGATGCAGGAAGGCAATCTACTAGCCGTCCTCGACGCAGGCGCTTACGGAATGGTGCTCGCCTCGAACTACAACACCCGCCCTCGACCGGCGGAAGTGTTGATCGCCGGAAGAACCGTCAAACTTGTCCGCCGGCGAGAGTCCGTCGCGGATCTGCTGCGTCTCGAAAATTGATCGACTGGCGTGATATAAAATACCCAGTGCCTTCGATGACTCTTCAACAAAAACTGGACGACTTTAGAGCCAAGTTTGAGTCTGGCGGCCCGCCCTACAATGCTCCCAAGACGGTAATCGAGATCTTTCATCGGGCCACGGCAGAGCTGCGCCAGTCGGGATTGGCCGAACGCGCGCTGAGGAGCGATGACCGGGCGCCGGCCTTCACCCTGAACGACCAGGACGGAAATCCCGTCTCGTCTGTCGATCTCCTCGCGAAGGGCCCCTTAGTAATCACGTTCTTCCGCGGCCACTGGTGACCTTATTGCGTTATGGAGCTGGAGGCTCTACAAACAGCCTTGCCCGAAATACACAGGCTGGGGGCGGACCTGGTGGCGGTCTCGCCGGAATTAGAGAGATATGGGCGCTCAGTCCATCGCCGCCTCAATTTGGGTTTCGATGTGCTCTCGGACCATGAGTTGCAGGTAGGAACTCAATTTGGCCTGGTATTTGTACTGCCTGATTACCTCAAGACGGTTTATGCGCAGTTCGGAAGCAAGTTGGATGAATTCAACGGCGAGAATGCTTTTCGCCTGCCGATGCCCGCACGATACGTCGTTGACCAACAAGGCCTCATTCGCAGCGCCAATGTGAGCGCAGATTACACGATTCGCCCAGACCCGAGCGAAACGATCCGCGTGCTGGAGGAATTGGGCAGAGAGAAAGACAAACGCTAGTTGCCTGTCGAGTACGGCGGGGTACGCGCCGCATCCCAAACCACTTTCCCGCCCACGATCGTCTTCAATACTTTCACATTGCGAACCTTCACTGGATCGATGGAGAAAATGTCATCGCTCAAGATGACCATATCGGCCAGCTTGCCCGGCGTGATCGAGCCTTTTTCCTTCTCTTGAAACTCCGCATACGCTGAACCCATGGTGTAAGCACGGACCGATTCCTCCACCGTCAGCTTCTGCTCCGGGAACCAGCCGTTCGGATTCTTCCCATCGAGCGTGGCCCGAGTCACCGCGGCATACAAGCCCAGCATCGGATTCAACGGCGCTACATCCCAATCCGTTCCAAACGCCAGATGTACTCCGTGATTTAAAAATGTCCGGAATGCATAAGTCCGGCTGGCCCTATCGTGGCCGATGCGCGCCTCCGCCCAGCGTCCATCATCAATCGCGTGATACGGCTGAACCGAGGCGATCACATTCAATTGCGCGAAGCGATCGAAGTCCTTGGCGGCCATGTGCTGCGCATGCTCGATGCGGAAACGCCGATCCGCCGCGCCATGCGCCTTCGCAACCTCGGTATACAAATCCAGGATCATCGAAATCGCCTCATCCCCAATGGCGTGCGTGCAAATCTGGATCCCGGCTGCGTCGGCACTCATCATGCGGTCGCGCATCAGGGAAAGCGGCTGCATTTCGTCAGAGAGCAGGCCGTGATTCCCTGGTTCATCCAGAAATGGCTCGAAAAAATAAGCCGTGCGGGATCCCAGTGACCCGTCTGCGAACGCTTTGACGGCTCCAATCCTCAGATAAGGCCCGCCAAAGGCGTGCCGAATTCCAATCTTCACCTGATCGTCAACCTGCGTGATCAAAGGCGCGGCATAGATACGCGTCGTCAGTTCACCCGCCTGCAACAGTTCCGCGTAGACGGCGATGTCCGCGTATTCGGGATCCATGTTTTGCACGCTGGTCACACCCAGGGACGCCGCGTGTTCCAGCGCACGTCTCACTGCCCGCATAAGCTGACCGTGCGACGGGGGTGGAATCACCTTGAACACCAGGTCGGTTGCAGCATCTTTCAGGTCGCCCGTCGGATTCCCCTGCGCGTCGCGCACAATGGTGCCGCCTGGCGGATCAGGCGTCTGGGCCGTCACCCCAGCCAGTTTCAGCGCGACAGAATTCACCAGCGAAGAGTGCCCGTCATAACGGCTCAAGAAAACCGGGTTATCCGGCGTGACCGCATCGATCATCTCCTTCGTAGGCAAAACCGAGCCAGGCCATTTGGTCTCATCCCAATCGCCGCCTTGTATCCATTCCCCCTTGGGAGTTTTCTTCGCCTGGGCGGCGATGTGCCGGACGAATTCATCAATGCTGGACGCATCATTAAGCTGCACGCTATCCAGTTGCTCACCGCCGCTGACGAAATGGACATGCGCATCGTTGAAACCTGATAGCAGCAGCTTGCCGCCGGCGTCAATCGTTCTGGTTGCCGCCCCGCGAAGATTCTCGACCTCCGCGTCCGAACCCACTGCGATAATCCGATCCCCAAACACCGCGACCGCCTGGGCACGCGGACGCGCCTCATCCCCGGTCCATATGTTGGCGTTAGTGACGATCAAGTCAGCGACCGCTTTGGACTGCGCCGGCGCCGCAATCGTCAAAACGAAGCAAGCCAGCAGTGCCAGTAGTACACGCATAATTCTCATGGGATAAATATTCCTGGACTTTATCGTTGTCCCCACTTCAGTTTGGTGCGCAGTACATCGAAGAAAGTACCTTGCACCCGCAGCAGCTTTACTTGGTGCTCAGACTTGCGGCAGCGCACCCGGTCGCCATCGTACATGGGCATGCCGACCTGACCGTCCACGCTGAGATACGCCTCGTCCTCTCCAGTATTGACCACCAATTCGATGCTGGAAGTATCAGGAACCACCAACGGCCGATGCGTCAATGAGTGCGCCGCAACCGGAGTGACCACGAATCCATTGACCGTCGGCATCAGGATGGGTCCGCCGGCGGAGAGCGAGTATGCCGTTGAACCCGTGGGCGTGGAAACAATCAGGCTGTCGGCTTTGTACGCGGAGACGAATTCTCCGTCCACGTACACGTCGCAACTATTCAGACGCGAGATCGTACCCTTACCCACCACAATGTCATTCAATGCTTCGTAGCTCGAGACAACCTGCTCTTTGCGCACCACTTCACAGTGCACCATGCATCGGGTCTCGACATTGCAGCAACTGTTCTCGATCCCCTCTAGCGTCGGATACAGCTGGTCGAGCGGAACTTCGGTCAAAAATCCCAACGCACCAAGATTCACTCCAAGCACCGGAATGCCTGCCTTAGCCACGGCCCGCGCGGTCGAGAGCAATGTGCCATCCCCACCCAGCACCACAACAAAATTCAGAGGACGCGAACCCAGGTCTTCCCTGCGGACGACTTCAATTCCCGGCGCGAGCGGCTTGGTTTCCTTGTCCACCACCACCTGGTAGCGATGTTCACGAAACCAGCCAAGCAGTTGAGGCACAACCTCCACTAACTCCGGCTTCCCCGGCTTGGAGACAATAGCGGCGGCTTTCCCTGTAGATGAATCGCTGCTGACCATGAAGCTGCATTGTACCGAAAACCGAGAACCGGGAACTGGGATCCGAGAACCGTTCCAATATCTTCTCTGCGTGCTCTGCGGATTTTCTCTGCGAACTCTGCGGTTAAATGCTTTCCCCGGCAGGCACCTAGAACGCCGCGTTGAGCAAAAACTCACGATTACCTTCTGCTCCGAGAATGGGTGAGTCGATCGTCTCAGTCCGTGTACAACCTTGAGCTACCAACGCCAGTCGCACTTTCTCCACGGCTCCCAGTTGCGCCGCTTCGTCCCGCACTATACCGCCTTTACCCACCAACTCCCTCCCGACTTCAAATTGCGGCTTGACCAGCACAACAATCTGCCGTCCCGACGGAGGCACAGGGAACGCAGCCGCGATCACCGCCGGAAGCACCAATGTCGCCGAAATGAACGACACATCCATCGCCACAAAATCGACAGTTTCGCCCAGTTGCTCGCGAGTCAGATAACGAGCGTTGGTCTTTTCCAGCAACCGCACCCGCGGATCCTGCCGCAGTCGAAAATCGATCTGGCCGTGCCCCGTGTCCACTGCGATCACGCGCGAAGCTCCGTGTTGCAACAGGCAGTCCGTAAAGCCACCCGTGGAAGCACCGACGTCGAGACAAATCTTCCCGGCTACATCGATCTTCCAATGCTCCAGCGCCTTTTCCAGCTTCAGTCCTCCGCGGCTTACATACTTTAAATCTTCGCCCAGCAGACGAATCTCCGCATCTGGCGCCACTCCTGCCCCCGCCTTTTCGATCTTCTGTCCGTCCACCAGGACTTTCCCGGCGAGAATCATGGCCTGGGCTCGCTCCCGCGACGACGTCAGCCCGCGCTCAAAGATCAATTTATCGAGCCTGCTCTTCATGTCTTTCAGTCTGATCTGCAAAATGAAAGCCGCCCGAAGGCGGCTGATCTCGACGCTCCTAATCCCAGCCCAACTATCCCGCCACTTCCTCCAACAGCTTCTCATCAATATCAAAGTTGGCGTGCACGTTCTGCACATCGTCGCTGTCTTCGAGCGCTTCCAGCAATCGAATCATAGTGCCGGCCGCCTGCCCTTCCAGTTTGATGTAATTCTGCGGCACCATGGTGACGCTTGACGAAGTGGGCGTAATGCCGGCTTTCTTCACTGCTTCCAGAACCGCTTCATATGCCGACGGCTCGGACAACACTTCCCAATTTTCACCCTCGTCTTTCAGGTCCTCTGCTCCCGCGTCGAGCACAATCGTCATCAGATCATCTTCCTTGGCCGCCGTCTTCGGAATCACAATGTCGCCCTTCTTGTGGAACATCCACGAAACTGCTCCCGCTTCCGCCATATTGCCGCCGTTCTTGCCGAAAGCATGGCGAATCTCGCTGACCGTACGATTGCGATTGTCGGTGTTGATGTCGAGCAGGATCGCCACGCCACCCGGCCCGTAACCCTCGAGCGAAAACTCTTCGTAAACCGCGCCCGGCAACTCGCCGGTGCCGCGCTGGATGGCCCGCTTGATGTTGTCGGCGGGCATGTTCTCTGCCTTGGCCGCGAGGATGGCACCGCGCAGCCGCGGGTTGGTATCCGGATCGCCACCGCCATTCTTCGCGGCAATTCCGATTTCCTTGATCAGACGGGTGAAAATCTTGCCGCGCTTGGCATCGAGCGCGCCCTTCTTATGCTTGATTGTTGCCCATTTTGAGTGGCCGGACATGGCTTTACCTCATCCTAAATGACGTTGTCTGCAACCGATATCAGTGCGCTGGATTCGCCCGTAGAGTACATCACGGATTTGCCTCGAATCTTATGCAGGCGAATTGAAATTATAGCACGGGGGGCAGGTCAATTCGGCAGGGTTCGAGCCGCGGGTAGTGGGCTACTTTGATTTCCTCAGCATCTTAAACACATAGAATGCAGCGACACAACAGCCGATGCCCACGAGGAGCTTCAGTAGTTCGATTATTAGGATGGGAAGGGTTATCAACTCCTACGCCGCTCTTTCCGCCCTCCGCTGTTCGTAGGCTTCCCAGAAGGCTACAAGCTGTTCTACGCTCCAAGGCCGCTCTGTGACGTCAGCCGCCATCGTCGACCTCATCCGCAACATCCGGGGAATCTTGTCGAAATTGTACGCGAAGTAGTTTACCGCCGACGCAGCAGCTTCATTCCCCCTCGTGCTAGACTGAGCTTATCCCCGCAGCGAGGAAAACCAGATGAAATTTGGGGTCATCATCTTCCCCGGGTCGAACTGCGATCACGACGCCCATTGGACCATCGGCCACGTCGCCCACCAGCCGGTCACGTTCCTGTGGCATGACTCCCACGACTTGCAGGGGTGCGACGTCATCATCGTGCCCGGAGGTTTCGCCTACGGCGATTACCTGCGCACTGGCGCCATCGCCAAGTTTTCTCCAGTCATGGAATCCGTCCGCAAATTCGCCGACGGCGGCGGCCTGGTGCTCGGCATCTGCAACGGCTTCCAGATTCTGTGCGAAGCAGGATTGCTCCCCGGTGCCCTCATCCGTAACGTGGGCTTGAAATATGTCTGCAAGCCGGTACACGTGCGCGTCGAAGCCACCGACACGCCTTTCACCAGCGCCTGCCGCGAAGGTGAAGTGCTCACCATTCCCATCGGCCACATGGAAGGCAATTATTTCTGCGACGAAGCCACGCTGGCCGAACTGCGCCGCGACCGTCGCGTAGTCTTCCGTTACACCAACCCCAGAGGCCAGATTTCGCCCGAGGCCAACCCCAACGGCTCGCTCGATAATATTGCCGGCATCTGTAGTCCGGGCCGCAACGTGCTCGGGATGATGCCGCATCCGGAACGCTTCAGCGAAAGCGCACTCGGCGGCATCGATGGCTTCAAGATCTTCGAATCACTGGTAGGAGCCATGGCCGAGAAGTAGCCGCTGCGTTTCAGCGCATTTGACCTTCTCTGCGTGCTCCATGGATGTTCTCCGCGAACTCGGCGTTTCAAGCTCTTCATCTAACCCAATAAAGTCAGATCCCTTGGCAACCTGCTATAGTTACATGTCTTCAAACAAAGGGAATCCCGGCAGAAACTACACTTTCATACGAATGACTATTGAGCTGATCCGCAAAATAGTACTGTCTTTACTGCTTTTCCTGGCGCCGGTACTCACCGCCGCGCAAACTGGCGTAGCTCCCCGCTGGGAATTGTTTACGGGTTATTCCTACATGCGTATGAACAGCGAGTCGTTTGGCTTCGCTAACAACGCGAACCTGAACGGCTGGAATGCCGCCGGAACCCTTAATATAAACCTGAAATGGAGTGCGACCCTCGACCTGAGCGGCCATTACGGCTCCCAAATCAAGGACTTCAATTACATGATCGGCCCGCAGTACAACTGGCGACGTGACAAGTCGAAATTTTTCGTGCACGCTTTCATCGGGAAAGCGCAGGACCGGGTCGACATCACCGTCGGAACCAAGAGCGGATTCCAGGGCGTAGGCCGCGCCATTGCGGGCGGCGGCGGTTATGATTGGGACTGGAGTCCGCGCATCACCTTTCGCGTCGTGCAAGCGGACTATATAAATGGCAACTCATTCGGTCAGACACAAAATAACATCCGGGTTTCCACCGGCGTGATCTTCCACTTCGGACAAATTGGTCATCATCCCAGGCTGTGAACGGAGACCGAGCCGGTAGCAATATCCATTTTTCTCGAAGGTCCTTATTGATGCAGCGTAAAGTAACATCGCTTTGGTTGCTGATTTTACTGTTGGCGGAATTACCCGGCTGTGGCGGCAGCTCCACCTATAGCGCCACGCCCAACCCGACCGTCCCCTCAGGCTCCCCCATCTGGCCTACGTCAGTCTTCCCTCGGGCAACGTAATCAATGGATTCCGAATCGACAGTGCAGGCAATTTCACCAACATCGTGGGCTCTCCTTTCCCGGCGGGAAACTCTCCTGGTGCGATGCTGATCCACCCCTCCAAACAGTTCCTCTATGTCGCCAATCGAATCGAAAATACCGTTTCCCTGTTCAGTATCGACCAAACTGTGGGTTCCATCACCGAAGTTCTGCCCCGAGTCGCTACCGGCGTGACCCCCGTAGCCATGACCATGACCGCCAGCGGAGACATGCTATTCGTGCTCAATCAGCTCTCCGGCAGTATTTCTGTTTTTTCCATTAGCTCGAGCAACGGAAAACTGACCCAGGTGACTGGATCTCCATTTCCCACCGCTCCCAATCCGGTTGCGCTGGCACTCACGCCTTCCGGAAAGTTTCTCTATGTGGTGAATAGCAACCTGGCCCTGGTTTTTGCTTATGACGTCTCCGCGAGCGGACTCTTGGAGCAAGCTGGCACCCCCGCTATCGTCGGTCTCGGGCCTTTCGCCATCGCAATAGACCCCGGCGGCAAATTCGTGTACGTGGCCAACTCCGCGGATGATACTGTCTCAATCTTTTTCGCCAACTCGAGCACCGGCGCCTTGACCGAAGTCACCGGATCGCCGTTCGATACCGGCGACGGCCCGATCTCCATCGCGGTTTCCACCTCCGGCCAGTACATTTACATCGCTGACCAGGGTACCAATGACATCACCGCGTATGCTATTGATTCAACCACCGGCTTTCCGACTGCGATTACCGGCTCACCTTTTGGCCTCAATACACCCATACTGCTGGTAAGCGATCCCGATGGCATTTTTCTGTATGCGCTCACCCAGAGATCGGTTTTTGTCAACGAATTCTCCATCGACAGCAGTACTGGCACACTCACCGTCGGTCCCCAATCGGGATCTGTAATTACCGTTCCGGTTGGACTCGCGGTCAGCAAGTAGTCGCACTGGCGGAGAACCGCTGCCAAGCTTTCGCCGATTTAACCCAGGAAGTTCATGGTTGCTAACTTCATGGTCAACTTTGGAATCGTCGGTTTCGGATTGCATGCGGTCAAGCGGCTGATGCCGGGATTCGAGTCTGCCACAAATTGCCGTGTGATTGCCCTCTCGCGGCGCACTGCGGGCAAAGCCGGCGAATCAGCCCGTCAGTACAACATTCCGCTGGCGTTTGATTCCGTCGAAGCCCTATGTCGTTCCCCCCAGGTGGACGCCGTTTTCGTGGCTACTCCCAACGCCTGCCACCTGCAAGATGTACTTTTGGCCGTCAAGCACGGGAAGCCCGTGCTATGTGAAAAGCCTATGGCCATAAATGCTGATCAGTGTCGTCAGATGGTCGAGGCTGCCGCCAAGTCCGGTGCCCTGCTCGGCATCGCTCAGGTTTTCCGCTTCGAAGAAAGTACAGCACGCCTGCGCGATCGGCTGGCGTCAGGTCAAATCGGCAAGGTAATATTTGCACGCTCGGAGTTTTCCTTCCCCGGCGGCAGTGGCCATCCCCGCACTTGGATTGGAGATCTATCCATTTCCGGCGGCGGTCCGATTGCCGACGTAGGTGTGCATTGCATAGATGCCCTCCGCTTCGTTCTGCAAGACGAAGTCGTTCGCGTAAGCGCGCGGGGCTTCGCCGACTCGCAATCGGGGGAGGTTGAGGCAGGAGCTGCGATGATTCTCGAGTTTGCCCGCGGCACATTGGCTACGGTCAGCGTCTCGTTCCGTGCCGAGTATCGCACTCCTTTCGAATTGGTGGGCGAGACTGGGGTCCTGCGCGCCGACAACGCTTTCAACGTAGAACGTCCGATTCAGTTGGAACTGCGGCGTGCCGGAGAGGTCATCGAAACCCAGAACGTAACCAACCAGGCTGCGTACACTCGACAGGTCGAATCCTTCGCCGCCGCAGTCCAGGGCAAAAACAAGTTTCCCGTGCTCGGCGAGGAAGGCTGGCGTAATCAGGAGATTCTGGACGCCGCCTATCGCAGCCTCAAAAGCGGGAAGACAGAAAACGTTCTCGCGGTGACTTCGTGAGCAGCGGAACTTCGGCATCGCCTTGGTCGCCAGATTTGCGGGTCATGTTCTTTCCCACCGCGGCTTTTCAAGAACTGGCGAAATTGCCGGAAGCCCCCAGCAAGTGGCTCGCGCTGCGACGGCCGTTACTATTTGTTTTCGTCCTGGGTTGCACAGTTTCATTTGCCGCTTCCGGCCGACTGACCCTGCGCCTCGTAGTCCCCGCAACCATTTATGCCGGGCTGGAAATACTCATTGAGGTGCTGGCCCTGACGGCTGTCCGCTCGAAGGCCTCTGCAAATACTTTGCCGTCCTTCTCTCGCTCCCTTGACCTGTTTTTTGCCGGCTTTGGTCCGTGGCTGTTATGGATGGTCAGCTTCGCCGCCATCTGGACGTTTGCCTCGCCAGTGAACGCCTTCCGCTGGACCGGTCCGCGTTGGGATGGGTACGTCCTCGCTGTGATCGCCCTCTGGTCGTGTTATATCGACTTCTGCTTCTTTCGCTATGTCTTTCAGACCACGCGCCAGAGAGCCGCGCGCGACCTGTTTGTGCAACGTGCCATTTCCTGGACTCTGGCAGCGATCATCTTCGGTGGCGGGTCGCTCTGGTCGGAGATCGTAAGGAGCCTGGGCATATGAACGCAAGGCGCTGGCTGGCAGCAGTTCTTATCGCGTTGTCGCTGATCGCCGGCACCTATTCCGATACCGTTCCCAAGAATCCACCGCTGATGTTGGGAGACTATCGCGTTCTAGCAGCCGATTTTCACGTTCACCCTTTCCCTCTGAGCTGGGCGCCGCTCGCTCCCTGGGATATAGTGCTCGAAGCCCAACGGCAGGGTTTGGATGCCATTGCCATTACCGGTCACAACCACGTATGGGTCGCCAAAGTAGGAAGTTGGTTCTCACACCTGATCGGCGGCCCGACCATCGTGATAGGCGAAGAAATCATCGCACCAACCTATCACCTGCTCGCCATCGGCATCGATCACACCATCGACTGGAGGCAACCCTCTGCCGCAGCCATCGACGAAGTTCATCGCCAGGGAGGCGTCGCTATCGCAGCTCATCCCGTGTTCAAGTACTGGGGTGGATTCGACCCCAACGCCATGAGCAAACTCGACGGCTCCGAGGTTCTGCATCCTCTCGGTTACGTTCGCCCTCCAGCCTATGTCCAGTTCCAGCAGTTCTACGCCCGCAAACGGCTGACGGCCTTTGGCGATTCCGACTTTCACGGACTCGGCCCCATGGGCATGTGCCGCACCTATGTCTTCGCCCCCGATAACTCGCCCTCGGCAATTGTCGACGCCTTGCGCGCCGGACACACCGTGGTTGTCGATCACAACGGCCGCTACTACGGCGACCCCGATCTGATTCGCCTCGCCTCGCAAGATCCACGATTCAACCCGCATCAATTCGACGAACCGACCCCGGGTTTTCTCCTGATGCTGAGCCGCGCCACCGGAGTCACAGGCCTTTTCCTCTTGATCTTGTTAGGGTGAGGGAAATTCAAAGCTGGGTGCCCCTCCTTTCGCGCACTTTTCGAAAAAGCCTGCGCTGAGCAACTGCCGGCAACTTGCCACTTTGCTTCTTTCCCAAGACGCACTAGAATCCGCCTAGATACTTACAGCGGAGTCACAACGAATTGGCCTTCTCTTTACCAATTATCCTTCTGATCCTTCTCGACTTGGCTATCCTCATTCTGCTCGCCCTACTCTTCCAGCGGAGGTTCGGAGGTTCATCGCAACTTCAAGCATTAACACGCCTTACATCTCAGACCGAAGCCCTTTCCGGACAGTTCTCCGCCACCATCGGAGATATGGCCCAGCGGCTGGAGCAAACCAAAGGCGATCTCCGCCAACAGGTATCGGATCGGCTAGGTGAAGGCTTCAGCCTGATGCGGAACGCCGTTGAAGAACAGATGCTGGCCGGCCGTCGCGAGCAGGCCGAACGACTCACTGGAGCCCGCACCGAACTGACTTCTTCCCTCGCGCTGACCACTTCTCAGCTCAAGACCGAGTTCGACAATCTCAATCAGAAGACCGCGCAGAGTCTGGATTCGATCCGAGACCGCGTTGACGCCAAACTCATGGCGATCACCGATCAGGTTCAGCAAAAACTCGATCAGAACATCAAAGAAGGCTTTGCCCACTTCGAGAAAGTTCAGCAACATTTGAAAGCGGCGGAAGAGCAACTCCGCGAAGTCGGGGCGCTCGGGCACTCCATCAACGATCTGAACAATCTGCTCAAGCTCCCGCACCTTCGCGGTACCTTTGGCGAAGCCAGCCTCGAGCGCCTGCTGGCAGATTTTCTCCCCGACCACATGTTCGAGATCCAGAAATCCCTGCCCGATGGCGGCGGACGCCCGGATGCAGTCATCAACTTCCCCGACCGCCGTTTACCAATTGATGCCAAGTTTCCTCGCGAGCAAGTCCTGGCGCTTTTTGAAAGCACGGTCGAAGCTGAGATTGAAGAAGCCCGCCACGAATTTGTGCGCGTGATGAAGGCCGAGGGCAAGCGCGTAAAAGCTTACATTCAACCCGAAAACGGCACCACCGATATCGCCCTGCTCTATCTGCCCAGCGAAACGCTCTACATGGAGGCCATCCGCAACCGCGATCTCGCCGACTGGCTGAACGATCAGCACGTATTTCCGGTTTCTCCCAATACTCTGCTGATGACGCTCAAGACCATCGCCCTGGTGCACAAGTGGTATGAGATGGCAGGCCGTTTCGAAAAGAGCCGCGTGGAGCTGGCGAAGGCGCAAAAGTCATTCGACTTCTTCCAGAACCAGTTCGATAACGTGGGCAAGAGCCTGAACAAAGCTCAAGAAGCCTTCGAGACCGCGCAGCGTCACTTGAAGACCTATCGCGGCCGCGTAACCGTTCTCAGCGGCCAGGAGCAATTGGAACTCGACACCGCTGCCGCAACAGCAAAGACCGAAGAAGAGCCTCTGCCGCTAATCGACAAAGCCAGCGCGTAAGGATTGTTTTTCTTGGCGAACTTTGCGAACAACTTTGCGGCCTTTGCGGTTAAAAGCTATACCGCGAAGTACGCGAAGAATTCGCTAAGGTCGCAAAGATGATCCGAATCTAACCCGCTAGCTTAAAATAGCCCTCTTGCCACTTCCCACCGAACTCGACCGACTGCGTGTGGTGCTGGTCTCGACGCGCAATCCTCTGAACATCGGCGCCGCCGCTCGCGCCATGAGCAACTTCGGCGTCACTCACCTGCGCGTGGTCAATCCCTACGGGCCCGCGTTTCGCGATGCGGTCTCCGCAGTTGGTGCAGCTGACATTCTCGCCTCCGCCGAACAATACAACAACGTCGCAGACGCAGTGGCTGACTGCACCCTCGTAGTCGCAACCTCCGCTGTGGGACGCCGCAAAGTAGAGCATCCCCTAGAGCGCCTGGAGCAAGGCACTCGCCGCATTCGCAAACACCTGCGCTCCGGCCGCGTAGCCATCCTTTTCGGCTCAGAGAAAATCGGCTTGACCGCGAAACAGATGAGTCACGCCCACTTCCTCCTGCGCATTCCCACGGTTGAGAAGAATATTTCGATGAACCTGGGACAGGCTGTTGCGGTATGCCTTTATGAATTAGTTCGAAACGCAAAAGCCGCAAAGACCCAAGAGAAATCCACGCTAGCCTCCGCCGAAGAACTTGAGCGCATTACGCTAAAACTGCTCGAAGCCATGCGCGGCAGCGGCTACCTCGCACGCCGCCCCATCGCTGACGTAGAAGAAAGAATGCGCCGCCTGGTTCGCCGCCTCAAGCTGCCATCACGCGACGCCATCGTGTGGCACGGCATCCTGCGACAAATCGTGTGGAAACAGAGAAAGAACAGTCAGTAGCTTCCCCAAAACAAAAGCCCCACCGCGAAGCGGTGGGGCTTTCGCACAAAAGAAGCTTATACGCTAAACGATGACCCGCATCCGCAGGTGCTCTTCACGTTCGGATTCTCGAACTTGAATCCGGCGCCTTCGAGCGTCTCCACGTAGTCCACGATGCAGCCGTTCAGGTACATGACCGAGGTGGCGTCGACGAACACTTTCAGGCCATCGAAGTTGAACGTCTTGTCCATCATTCCAGCGGAGTTCTCAAACGACATCGCATAGGAGAAGCCAGAGCAACCGCCGCCCTGCACTCCCACCCGCAGTCCCGCCGGAACCGGGGTCTGTTGCGCCATGATCTCTTTAACCTTGGCGACGGCATTCGGAGTCAAAGTAACCGGCGCTGCCTTGGGTGTTGCAACCTCAGGCGTTGCGGTCGGTGTGGTCGGGCTCATTGTCGTAGACATTCTCGTATCTCCTTAAAAATTGCTCTCCCAATTATATAGCACAGCCAGGGGCCAATTCTGCTCCAAAAAAGACCTAAAGCCCACAACCCTTTAGATGCCCCCTGCCCCCTCCCGGTCGCGGCTGCAAAACAAAAGCGGCACTACTTGCCCTTTCGGGGATATAATTGCCCCGATTCCCCGGTGCTTGGCAACCTTTTGCACCGGGAGAACATCGGGATCGGACTCGATCCGCATCGAGGTGGCATATGGGCATGTTACTGTGGCCGCTAATCCTGTGGGGAGCTATCACCGCTGCCCTGGTCATTCTTCTGATCTACCGTAGCACTCTGTCCATGCATGAGGACGAACAACTGTTCCTGAGCGAGTCCGAATCGCAAATGCAAAAGGACCACATCGAGGTCATGCAGAAACTCAACAAGATCACTCCCATCGTGAAGTGGCTGGGAGCGGCCTCGGGTGTGCTGATCCTCGTCATTGGCGGTGTCGCGCTCTACCAGCAACTCTCACAAATGAATTAACGCGGAGAGTTGGCCCGCCACGTCGTCTCTGGTCAAAGACAGGGCGGGATTCGTCCGCCCTGTTCGGTCGTATAAACCAATGATCAAGCTCGGGTGCATAACGCTCGCCGATCTCACCGCCGCCACAACAAATCCCCCGCCACAAACAAAAAGAACATCACCGAGATCACACCATTCATGGTGAAGAAAGCGGCGTTGAGTTTGGACAGATCGTCCGCAGAAACCAGGGAGTGTTCGTACAGTAGAAGCAAAGCAACTACGGCAACGCCTGCGATTGCCAGCTTTCCCAATCCGAACACCGCAACCACACTGACCAGCAGCAACAGCATAGCTAAATGAAAGCTCCGCGCGATCCAAAGTGACCTGCCGATACCGAAATGACGAGGGATCGAGTGCAGCCCGCTGCTCCGGTCGAAGTCGTAATCCTGGCAGGCGTAGAGCACATCGAAGCCTGCGCCCCAGAATGTAACCGCGGCAGTCAGCAACAGAATGCGCGGATCGAGCGATCCCCGCACCGCAATCCAGGCCGCCGACGGCGCAATCCCCATGGCAAATCCCAAGACCAGGTGCGACCAGCGCGTAAAGCGCTTGGTATAGGAATAGAGCAGGACTACGCCCAGCGCTGCCGGAGCGAGCATCAATGACAAGCGATTGAGTTGGGAGGCGGCCAGGACAAAGACGGCGCAGGAAACAATGACAAATGCCGCCACAAACCCGGGGTAAGTGCCCCCGCGGGAAGCGCGCGAGTCTGGGTGCGTGGATTGGCGGCGTCGATCGCAGCATCAGCCACACGATTGAAGGCCATCGCCGCCGACCGTGCCGACACCATGGCGACGATAATCCACACCAACGCGTGTGCGCTGGGAATGCTGTTGGCCGCCAGCATCGCTCCGCACAGCGCAAATGGCAGCACAAAGATGGAGTGCTCCCACTTGATCATCTCCAGAGTGACACGCAGGTTATGAAGAACCGCCACGCTGAAATTGTAAAGCAGATCGACGGTTCTCAGCCGGCGTACCCGTGTTCGCCGGTAAGCGGCACGAATCGACATCCTTCCAGGTTCGTAACCACTGCGTGGCCTTCCTGCTTGCGCACCAACTTCAACTCCTGCGCATCCGCCGGGCCGACTGGAATGACCATGCGTCCGCCTTCGCGCAACTGTTCAAGTAGCGGTTGAGGAATCGTGGGCGTGGCCGCTGAAACCACAATGGCATCAAAGGGCGCGTGTTCAACCCATCCCAGGCCGCCGTCGCCCACGATCACGCTAACATTGGTATATCCCAGACGCTGGAGGATCTCTGCCGCCCCATGCGCTAGCGAATCAATCCGCTCGACTGAATAAACCTGCCGAGCCAGTTCTGCCAGCAGGGCGGTTTGATATCCAGAGCCCGTCCCGATCTCAAGAACCCTTGCTGAGTCGTCGAGGGACAGAACTTCCAACATGAACGCCACGATGTAGGGCTGCGAAATCGTCTGCCCTGCACCGATAGGAAGCGGATGATCGTCGTAGGCACTGTCTCGATATTCGTCAGTGACAAATAAGTGTCGCGGAACATTTTCCATGGCGGTCAGGACACGCTCATCCTGAATTCCACGAGCGCGCAGTTGCGTGGTCACCATGTTCATCCGTAGTGTGGCAAAGCGGTCGGATTGAACGCCGGTGGTCATTCTTATATCGGAACAATGTATCTTACGCCGTAAATAATCATCAACATGACCAGCCGCGAGCGGAGATATTCGTCGGTCGCGGCGGCTCTTCTAGTAGTATGCGAGAACGCAGCCCATTGAAAGCTAAGGATGAATCCCAGTGAGTGATGAACGATACGCCCCCGGCTGGCCGGGAATTCCACCACGCTGGACCTCGAGCGCGAAGACCGGTGTCGGCACTGCCTTAAGCCGCAACAGCAAGATATGGTTCACCACCAGCCACGGCATTTTGAATGAAGTTTATTATCCCCGCGTAGACCAGGCGTGCACCCGTGACCTGGGGCTAATTGTCACCGACGGCAGCCGCTTTTTCTCCGAAGAGAAGCGGCATTGCCGGTGCGAGATCGTCCCGATCACGCCCGGGGTTCCTCTTTATCACCTCACTAACACGGAATTGCAGGGCCGCTACAAAATTGAAAAAGAAGTCTTCACCGATTCTTTCCGAAATGTGGTCTTGCAGAGGATTCGGTTTGTCCCGCAACAAGGCAAGCTAGAGGATTACCGCCTCTATGCTCTACTCTCTCCCCATCTCGCGAACCATGGAGGCGGAAACACTGGCTGGGTGGGAGATTACAAAGGTGTCCCTATGTTGTTCGCGCATCGCGAAGACTCGGCGCTGGCTTTTGGCTGCTCAACACCCTGGCGGAAAATGTCGGTGGGATTTGTCGGCTATTCGGATGGATGGCAGGACCTTTCGCAAAATTATCAACTAACCTGGGATTACACTCGCGCGGAGAATGGCAACCTGGCGCTGACCGGAGAGATCGACCTGGCCGCTTGCAATGGAGAATTCGTTTTAGCGCTGGGCTTTGGCGGAATTGCGACGGAAGCTGGACAACAGGTGCGTTCCAGCTTATCAGAGCCACTCGATGTGCTGCGCGACCAATATGCAAGCAGTTGGCAGAAGTGGCAAGACACTCTGCTGCCTCTGGATCAACCCCCGCGCGAGCATGATCTTTACCGCGGCAGTGCCGCCGCCCTGCGAACTCATGAGTCCAAGGATTTTCTGGGAGGCGTCATCGCCAGCCTTTCCATTCCCTGGGGCTTCAACAAGGGCGATGAAGATCTCGGCGGCTACCACCTAGTCTGGCCGCGTGATCTGGTGGAAACTGCTTTTGGTTTTCTGGCGGCGGGAACGAAGACCGATGCCATTCGCGTCCTGCAGTATCTGGAGTCCACCCAAGAAGCCGACGGGCACTGGGCACAGAATCTGTGGCTCGACGGACGTCCCTACTGGATGGGCGTGCAGATGGACGAAGCCGCCTTTCCCATCCTTTTGGTGGACACCTTGCGGCGGGAGATGCACGTTCCGGCGGGCGAGTTGAAACGCTGGTGGATGATGGTCTATCGCGCGGCCGCTTTCATCCTCCGCAACGGTCCAGTCACCCAGCAGGATCGCTGGGAGGAGGATGGAGGCTATTCTCCCTTCACACTTGCCGTGGAGATTTCAGGGCTGCTCGCCGCTGCCGACTTCGCCGACGCAGTTGGGGAAAAGAAGATCGCCGGTTATCTGCGCGACGCCGCCGACGCTTGGAATGACAACATCGAGCGCTGGACCTATGTCACCGGAACCGATCTGGCACTCCAGGTCGGTGTCGAAGGCTACTACGTACGTATTGCCCCGCTGGACAGTAACGGAGCTGCTTCGCCGCTTCAAGGTTTCGTGCCTATCAAGAATCGGCCTCCAGGAGAAAGTGGAGCCCTCGCCGCACAAATCGTCAGTCCGGATGCGCTGGCGCTGGTCCGCTTCGGTCTGCGTGCCCCGAACGATCCCCGCATTTTGAATACGATCAAAGTGATCGACACAGTCTTGCAGGTGAAGCTGCCTCAAGGGCCATGCTGGTATCGCTACAACGGCGATGGCTACGGCGAGCATGAAGATGGTTCCCCGTTTGACGGCACCGGTATCGGCCGTCCGTGGCCCCTTCTGGCAGGAGAGCGGGCTCATTACGAACTGGCCGCCGGGAATCGCCAAGCCGCGGAAGAACTCCTGGCTGTGATGGAAGGCTCGGTCGCTGGCTGTCACCTGCTCCCCGAGCAGGTTTGGGACGCTCCCGATTTGCCGGAGGCGGAATTGTTCACTGGCAAAGGTACGGGTTCCGCCTGTCCGCTGGTGTGGGCGCATTCCGAATACATCAAGCTGCGGCGTTCGCTGCGCGACGGCAAGATCTTCGACCAACCGCCGCAACCGGTGCATCGCTACCAGGTGGAGAAAAGGAAGTCGGCATATTGGGGATGGCGATTCAACAACAAGTGCAAAATCATAGCTCCGGGGAAAACACTACGGCTGGTACTGCCCGCTCCATCAACCGTGCATTGGAGCTTCGATGGCTGGAAGACCGCGCATGACATCAATAGCGATGACACGGGATTGGGCGCTTGCGTCGCGGACCTTCCCTCCGATCAATTGCCCGTGGGCCGCGAGATCGTCTTCACCTTCTATTGGCTGGAGGAACAACGCTGGGAAGGAACAGATTATTCAGTCGTCGTAAAAAGTATCTGAACCTCGAGAATGTTAACGACCTAGCCCGTATACACCAACTCCACTATGGTGCAGTCATCGCTCAGGGGTGTACCGCAACAAAAATCCGAGATAGCGGCGAAAATGTCTTCCAGGCCCCCGACTTGGGCCGCCACTTCGAGCCGCGAGTCCTCAAAGAAGTCTCCCTTGGCGTTTTCCGCTTCGGTCACGCCGTCCGTGACCAGCACCAGGCGATCACCCGGCTTCAATTGATAATGAGCGCTCTCGTATTTGGCATCCGGCAGCAAACCTACTGGAAGATTGGCGTCGGAAGGGCGCTCGACTTTCCCAGCCGAAACCACCAGAGGCGGAATATGGCCACAGTTCACGTACTCCAGCTGGCCGGTGCCGCTGATGCAGGCAATTAGGACCGTGGCGTACTTCTCGCCGATGTGCTTGGCGGTAAAGAAGCGATTGACCGCGGTTACAATGTCAGTCAACGCCATACCCGCCGTGAGCTGTGAATAAATCATCCCTTGCAGGGTGGACGCCAGCAATGCAGCAGACACTCCCTTTCCGCTGACATCGGCCAGGACCACGGTCAGACCGGCATCGGTATGCACCGCATCGAAGAAGTCGCCGCCGATCTCTTTGCAGGAAAGGTTTCTTCCGCTCAGCCGGGCAAACGGCACTTCGGGGATAGTTACAGCCATCAGGCGTTGCTGGATCGAAGCCGCAATCGACAGCTCCTGTTGATAGCGTCGCGAAGATTCTTCCGCCTGCACCAGTCGCGCATTCTCAATGAGCGAAGCAGCTTCAGTTGCGATGGCGTGCAAAATGTCATTGCTCACGCCGGAAATGTCCCTCGACGCAAAGCGCGAGTCCACATACAAAGCGCCCATAGCCTCAGCTGCAACAGCAGGTGCGGGAGAATCAGTATCGCGCGTGGTCTGCACCTGCGGCTTGCGCAGCGGAACACAAATTACGGTGCGCAGATCGTAAGCCACAATGCTCTTTCGCCCGGTCAAATCCAGAGACCGGCTGGTGTCGGTAAGCACGAACTCCGAGTTCGACTTGAGCGCATCTTCCAGAATGGAGTGAGAAATGGTCGTGTCTTCCAGCAGCGGCTCACTCTTGGAGTTGCGGCCCGCAGCCAGCCGCAGCTCGCCTTGCTCATTCTTCATGAAGACGTAAGCACGCTCGGCACGAGTCAGCTTGAGAGTCACGTCGAGCAGTGTCATCAGAATTTCATCGAGTACGCCCACTGTATTCAGCTTGCGGGCAGCCTCCAGAAACAGAATCAGCTTTTCCAGATCGGTGGTCTCGTCCGAGATGTGCATCCCGGAAATCTGGCTGAGGAATTCGCGCGCTGAGTTGGTGGTCCCGTGCAGGGGATTGAAAATTACGTAGGCGACCTCGCGAACTCCGAATTCCAGTCGGTCATTGCGCTCCAGATTCTTTTGCTGGATGCGTTCGCCGTTGACGAAGGTTCCGTGTTTGCTGCCCTGGTCAACAACGCTGAACTGTCCGTTTTCCGAAACAATCAGAGCGTGGTCCCGCGACACGCGCGGATCGGCGATCACCAGATCCTTATCCACTTTGCGCCCCACGCTGAAGGGGCTGTGGTCGAGATTGATGATGCGTTGCTCGTTCCCCTGCACGAATACGAGCGTCGGGAACACGCCCGAACTCGACTCCGGCGGAGGATTGACGATGGTCTGAAAGCTCATGTGCGCCCGGACACTCCTCGACCCACGAGAAGTGCTATGAGAATAATGCCAGCATCGAAGCGCGGTGGGAAGGGGAGAGTGCGATTTTGTTCAATTCCCGTCGCTGGAAGACCTGAAAGGCAGCCCTGGGCCTTACTTGCGGCTGCGATCAAAGGACGCCAGAGCCTCCTGCTCGGTATCATAGACCTCGAACACCGTCACTAGCTTGGTAATCTGAAGCACATCCCGCAGCCGCTGACCCACGCCCGTCAGCTTGATGTCCGCGCCCCCGGCGCGCGCCGACGAGTACACGCCCACCAGCGTACCCAACCCGCTGCTGTCAATGTAGTCAACGCCCGCTAGATTCAGCACCACCTGGCGTGACGTCGTCAGCACCTTCTTGAGTGTCTCCCGCAATCCTGCGGCTTCTTCTCCCAGTACGATGCGGCCATGGCAGGTAACCACGCTGATCCCGTTCACCTGCCGCGTTTCAACTTTGAGGCTCATCTGATCCTCCGAACAATATGCACAATGAGTGGTTTGAGAAGCCTAACGCGGGTGCCGTGGGAATGCAAGGCGAGCGCGCTCCCCGGCATCGCCTAATTGGATTCAGCAACATCGGCAAAGCTGCAAACTAACAACGCCAAAACCGCAACCGGAATCGCCACACTTGTGTAAAGCGGCAAGGCCCATCCTCGTTGGACGGATTCCACAGGCAAAAGGATAGACGCTGCCAACAGCGCCAACGCCGCCAGCCATGGCCAGAGCAGCGCCAATCCGCAAATCGCAACCGCCGCGCTCCGGAGTAAGCCCCGGTTCCACAGCTCCCGCACCTGCCACGACAAAAGCAGGATGCCGGGCAACAGCAGCACCTGGTTGTACGGCGAGGCTTTCGGGATGATTACCGCTGTCGCCGCCAGCATCAGGACCGTGACCTGGTTATGTACCCATGATCCCGCTGCCGCATCCCGACACCTCCAGGCGATAATCGCCAGGGCCACCACAATCAGAATCACCAACCACTTACCCCATTGCGGAGTGATCAGAATATCGAGCACCGAATCGGCGCCCTGGTTGTATTGCCGATAAGCCACGATCGCCTGACGAAAACGTCCCACCCACCCCGGCAACAAATACTCCGCCCCGCCCGCGAGCACGGCCATGGCGCCGGCAAATCCCCCCCAGAAGTTACGCCGACTCGTCCAGTCGCCTAAAGCCCAAAGCAAGTACCAGGCCGCGACCGGCAACACCAGTTGAGGTTTGATGGTTGCCAACGCCAGCAGAACTCCAGCGGAAAAGAGATGGCCTTCGACCAGCAACGTCGCGCTGATCGCAATCAATCCCGCAACCAGGAGGCTCAACTGTTGCAGTTTCATCCCCTGCAATACCGGGAAACTGCCTATTGTGAGCGCCAACAGAATTACCATCGTCTCGGTTGAAACCTTCCAGCGCAAGGTGCGCAACCACAGCAGCACTGAAGTCAAAGTCAAGGTGATTAGAAGCCACCGAAATCCCGTCTGCACAATTGCAAACGGAAGCATGATGGTGGGAGCCAGCAGAAACACCACATATACGGGGTAAGCAAACCCCTGCTCATCTTTGGGATCGTGCGGCAATGCCGGATCCAGCGGCCGTCCATAATATCCGGCTTGAATCTCCTTCGTGACTTCCGCGCTGTAGGGGTCGCGGCCATGCAACAGCAACTCTCGTGCTCCCAACCATCGCGGGTAGAGATCAGAAAGGTTTCCGCGCGGGATACCGAAAAGCACAGCTTCGGCCCGCTGATGCGGAATCAGCACATGCTGCACGTAGAACCACATGCTGCCCGCCAGGAGCAGGGCAAAGAACAAGCGCACCGTGGAATTTGCTGGCACGTTGAAGAGAAAAGACACACACTACGGCGACCCGACATTCACGTCGCGTCCAAGACCTGGCAGTCGAGCCTCCCAAACTATACAGGAAAGGATGCTACAAACGACCAGCGTCCAGGGAATTAATGGCGTCATTCTCATGATTCCCATACCGAACCGAAGCAGTCCAACCCATGCAACCATCCACAGCAATCCCGAAAGCAGAATTTCAAATCTTCTCCGATCTCCAATCGGAATCCCTTCCGCAGTGGCCGCCCTCACCATCAATGAGAACGGGACGGCAGCAACCAGATCAATGAAATAGTGCTCACCCAACCCGAGGGTAGCTAACACCGTTCCGGCGAGAAAAAGTATAAGGAGAATCCTAATCCCGGCTGACAATCCCTGGCCGCACCACAATGCGAGCAGCGCCCAAGCCATATGCAGAGAGGGGAACGCATTGCGGGCGCCAGCGAGTGCCACGGGCTGGAGGAACAACTCCCGAACTTGTGACACCGTCATTGGTTCTTTTGGAAATTGTGCGGGGAAAAGATAGATGGGCCCACAAGCAGGGAAAAGATTGTAGAGGATTATTCCCACCGGGCTCGCGAGGAAGAACGCCAGAAACACACAGAGCGCGGCCCTCCCGCGTCGCACCAACTGCTGTGCATAGACCAGCATCAAGGCAGAGGGCAGCGCGTAATAGCAGAACACACATACCCGAGTTAGTAACCAGGACTGCAAGACCACTCGGCCCACCACGAAACTCGGCTGCATTCCCAAACTGCCATCGAACGCGTATAGATAAAGGTCCAACGTCTTCGGATGCAGTCGGTCCGTCGCGTCTAAAAGGCTCGGACTAAAGTAGGCCAATATCACGAACAACAACGGAGGAAGCAGCCCGAGACTCAGCAGGCTTCGCTCTTCGAGAATCACACTCCAGATTCTTCGTAGCCCCAGAAGCAGCAAGGCTGTCACGCCTAAGACCGCCCCCGCTGGTGCGGCGCTGAGGGAGACTCGACGCACCAACACCTGTCCTGCGACCAGCAGCACAAACACCGCCAAGAGCTGCCAGACTTCCCGCCATGGCCTGATATAAACAAAAACGATCATCACGCTGGCCATCAGGACAGAAAGGAAAACGTCGTTTGCAGTTCGTTCGTAGAAATTGCGGTTCAACACCAGGGTGAATACAGCCGCGATGCAAGCGGCGCTCGCCAGCAACGGCTTGGTTCTGCCACCCTCGGGATTTGCCGATGTCATGCGGGACGCACCCTTCAGCCGATGGACGCCGCCGCTTCCGCCGATTCGTGGGCCATTTCACGGTCTAGACCCCACACCCAAACCAGCAACACGATGGCAACCAGATTCAGCACGTGCCACTGCAACCAGAGCAAGGGAAAGAGTGGGCCGCACAAAAGCAGCGCAACCGGACCGAACAACGCCCACCGTGCTGGGCCAACCCCACGTTCAAGCCACTGCCGCGTTAGCAGAAAAATCGGCAACAGCAGCAGACTCATGTCGTAGGCAAACGCGTGATAGCTCACCAGCAACGAGACGATCACCGCCTGGCAGAAGATCAAATCCGCGATTCGACCTTCCGACGCTCCATTGTTCTTATCTCGGCCCCTCATGCTCACCCAAACCATCAATCCCGCTGACAGTATCGCGATCAAGCCGACTTGTACCGCCGATGGCGCTAGCCCGAAGCCGAATCCCTCCACCAGCCCGCGCAAGTTGGGATTATCACGCGGCTGTACCAACCCGCGCTCGGTATGTTGCTCAAGTTCCCATAGGTAGCCCGGATAATGTAGAAACCCGCTCCCCGCCACTCCCAGAGAGACTACCAAGAGAACGATTGCTACCAACCCAAATCCGCCAGCGACTTTGTATTTGCCGCGCAGGAGAGCGATCGCCACAAATGGCAACACTAGATGCGGCTTGATCAATCCCAAGCCCAACCAACATCCCGCGCGAAAGTCGCCGCCATCACGCAGGGCAATACAGGCGAGACTGTAGAACAGCAACAGAAGGATCGTGTCCTGACCTTGCAACAGCGTGAGAAACGCCGGAGTGAAGCCCAACGCCAGTAGAATTGGCAGCCAAACCGGGAATTCATGAAGCGGCCTAAGATGTCTCCGCAGAAACAACGCGACCGCGATCACCACTCCCAGGTTCAGCAACAGCCAAAACAGATACGCCGTAGAGTAGGACAAGAAGGTGAGCGGCAGAAACAGCAAAGCCTCAAACGGCAAACGTAAATAGGGCAAAGGCCCCTGCCGGATGGCGACATCCCTCGCGAATTCTTGTTGCACTCTCCATTGTTCCTGCGGATCGTATAAGCGGTCGCCCAGTCCCTGCCGAACTGTCTGCCCGGCTCCGTAGAAAGCCGTGAAGTCGGCATAGCCGGAAAGCACCTTGCCGCGGACACTCCAAAAGACCCAGCTCTGCAGAAGAACCATCGCCAGCAAAAACCAAACCGCCGCATGGTTGAGTTTGTGGCCCATCGAGTCTCGTGGCCTAGAATTCGCGCTCCGATTTTAGTTTGCGCCGAGCGCTCCGTGATTCTACATCCAGCGGTGACCAGAGATCAGATATGATCCACGCATTGCATGAAAGAACTCTTCCAGACCCGTCGTGTATTCGTTTGCATCTTGGTTCTGGGCCTGTTCGTCATGGCTGCGCGCAGCATTACCGACCCTGACCTGTGGTGGCATCTGCGCACCGGGCAATTGATCGTCCAGAATCATCACGTCTTCCACAACGATCCCTACTCGTTCACTCGTTTTGACCAGCCCTGGATTGACCACGAATGGCTATCACAGATTTTCATTTTCGCTTTGTATCGCATGGCTGGATGGGGCGGCTTGATCGCTGGTTTTGCCTTGATTATCGCCACCGCATTCCTGCTGATCTTTCAGCGCTCTCCCGGCAGGCCTTACATCGCTGGAGTGGTCACGGTTTGGGGCGCGGTGGCGTCAATCCCGTGTTGGGGCGTGAGGCCGCAAATGCTCACGCTGCTGCTGGCCAGCATCTTTCTACTGCTCCTGGAACGTTCTTATGAACGTCCGAGATTGCTGTGGTGGATGCCGCTTCTCACCATGCTTTGGGTAAACCTTCACGCCGGATTCGCCGTCGGCATCACATTCCTGCTTTTGTTCCTGATCGGCGACGGCCTCGATATAGCCTTCGGTTACAGACAGCCCCAGCTTTCCCCTGCTCGGTTTCGCCACTTGGCACTCGTCACCGCCGCTTGCGTCGCGGTAGTCCCGCTGAATCCATATGGGACGCAAATGTATCGCTATCCCTTCGAGACGCTGCATTCGCGTGCGATGCTGGCCTATATCGGAGAATGGCTGTCGCCCGACTTCCACCAGCCTCGCTACTTGCCCACACTTTTTCTCATGCTCGCAACGCTCGTACTTCCTGCACTCTCTCCGCGACGCTTACGTCCGCGAGAACTGTTGCTGCTCACGGTGACGACCTATGCTGCCCTGCGCTCGGTGCGTCATATTCCAATTTATGTGCTCGTAGCCGTCCCCCTGGTAAGCGGTATGATCGAAGCCTGCCTGCGATCCAAAGGGAGGACGGCTTTACTCGACCCTCCGCGAAACCCGCTTACTCCGCCCAAGCTTATCGCCAATGCAATTCTCCTCGCCGGCTTTTTGTTCTTTACGATTGCGCGATTGCACTATGTGGTCGCTCGCCAACCCGAGACTGAAGCCAAAGAGTTCCCTACCGCCACGGCTTCCTTCCTGATGACCTCCCGGCCCGTGGGTCCGCTGCTCAACCATTACAACTGGGGAGGGTATTTCATCTGGAAACTTTTCCCGGCTTACAGGGTTTACATTGACGGTCGCGCCGACCTGTACGGCGACACCTTCATGGACGAGTTCGCCGCCAGCTACTATCTCAAGGGCAAGTCCTGGAGAGATCCGTTGGACCAATGGGGCATTCAGACCGTGGTGCTCCCTCCGGATGCGCCTCTAACCTTGGCTTTGCGACAGTTGCCTGCGTGGAAAGAAGTCTTCGCCGATCGCCAAGCTGTGGTCTTAACGCGGGCGGCTTCCGGTGGCAGCCACTGAAAAATGCCATTCTTGAACCGTCCACAACCAATATCGCGAACTAAACTTTGGTTACGCCTCAAGTTACTTTTCTGGGCCGTTTTGCAACAAATTGTCGCTCCAACCCTCATCGCTTCGGGGTATCATGGAGTGGGGACACGAAATATGCGTCCTTCTCCTTCGCAAGCTATTGATTTGGAACACGCAACCACACTAGCGTGCGGCGGTGCAGTGAGTGTATCGTCCGTGCAGGTGAGTATTCACACGTTCGAGACACATTTTAAAGGAGGGCCGGAAATGAGTCAGATTCTCCGTCGCCTATGGCAACAGAATGAAGGCCAGGACATCGCCGAATACGCGGTGATGCTGGCCGTGATTTTGGTCATCGTAGTGGGGACCATCCGCCTCATCGGGGCCAACGCAAATAACGTGTTTTCCTCCGTCGCCAGCTCGATTCAACAGTAGCTTCGCGTATTCGGCATGCGGTGGCTGACGGCACTGGGGCTTTTGTGGCTGGTGTCAGGTAAGAGTTGGGTTCCTGAGGAGCCGTAATGAATCGCAACCGGTTGTTGATGATTGGCTTCGTCGCACTGGCCGTTGCCGGCTTGGTGAGTCTTGCCGTCTACAAGAATCTGCAGTCTAGCCGGAGCGGTAATCAAGCGCCGGGTGAGGAGATACTGGTCGCGGCCGACGATCTGCAGGTGGGAACCAAGATTGACGACAAAGACATCAAGTTCGTGCGCTTCGCTTCCGCCGACCTGCCGTTGGGTGTCTTTCACTTCAAAAACAAAGTCATCGGCCGTGGTGTAGTTTCGCCTATCGCCCGCGGCGAGTTCATTACCACCAGCAAGCTGGCGGGAGAAAACGCCGGATCTGGTTTGCCGTCCCTGATCCCTCCCGGCATGCGTGCGGTATCCGTACGTGTGAATGACACTACCTCCGTGTCGGGCTTCGTCTTACCGGGAACACGAGTCGATGTGCTGCTCACCGGCAGTCCCCAGGGATCCAGCGAACCCCAAACCACCACGGTGTTGGAGAACGTCGCCGTCATTGCCACCGGGCAGAGGCTGGAACGCAACTCTGCCGGCGATCCCCAAACTACTCCCGTGATCACTTTGCTGGTCTCACCGGATGACGCTCAGAAACTGACCCTGGCCAGCAATCAGGGTCATATTCAGTTAGCCCTTCGCAATCCCATGGACACCCGGCAGGAAGAATTAGCTGCCGCGCGGTCGTCGTCGTTGTACAAGAATTCGCCAGTCACCACTCCGGCTGCGGCACCGGCTCCGTCGCGGCCAAGGCGCGCTCCCGTCTCTATTGCTCCCCCGCCGCCCGCGGTGTTTACGGTCGAGGTTTACAAAGGGGACAAAAAAGAAGAGGACAAGTTCTGAGCATAAGTCCAGGTTCGAGGGTAGGAAACATGGCGATTCACTCCCGCAGGTGGGAGAAACGAACGATGCAAACTCACAGACGGTTGTTGATTGCGGTGAGCATTCTGAGCTTTTCGGGCCTGGCTCCGGCGCGACAACAGACGGCTGCACCAGCAGCTCAGGAGCAGCCCGCCAGCAGGGGGCCGGAGGCAAGCGCACAGACTGCGGCGCAGGAATCACAAGGCTCGGCTCCGTTGCGGGTGCTCGTCGGAAAATCAATTCTGATCAACACCACGGAGCGCATTAAGAGAGTTTCAGTGACCGATGCGGCCGTCGCCGACCCCATTGTGGTCGCGCCCACGCAAATCCTGGTACATGGCCGTTCCGCGGGCGAGGTCTCATTGCTGATCTGGGATGAACTGGACCGTTCCCGCAGCTTTGATCTGCGCGTAGATGTGGACGTCAGCGCGGCCGCGGAAGAAGAGAAGGCCGTGTTCCCCGATGAACAGATCACGGTGACACCTTCGCGCTCTGCGATTGTGCTCTCCGGCCATGTGTCAACCGAGGACGTCTCTAAGCGGGCCGGCATGATTGCCGAGGCCTATTCCAAGAACGTGGTCAACGTGCTCACCTTTGGTCCCGTGGGAGCACAGGAAGTTCTTCTGGAAGTAAAGTTCGCCGAAGTGGATCGCAACGCCGCCCTGCAACTGGGCGCCGAGTACATTACGCCTGGCACCGGCCATACTACTGGAACACTGACGACTGGTCAGTTTGGCGGGGTGTCAGTTTCCACCAGCAACACCACCACCACTACGGTCGGAAGCACTACTACTACCTCCACCGGCGCCACCCCTCCTACTATCAACCTTACGAATGCACTGAACCTCTTCCTTTTTCGCAGCGACATTAATTTCGGTGTGGTAGTGGAAGCGCTTCAGGCAAAGAACCTGTTACAGATCCTTGCTGAACCCAATCTGATCGCGGTCAACGGAAAAGAAGCGAGTTTTCTGGCGGGTGGCCAGTTCCCTTTTCCCATCGTCCAGCCAGGCCAGGGATTTGCCGCAGTTACCATCGCCTTTAAGGATTTTGGCGTGAAGCTACAGTTCACTCCTGTAATCATGCCAAATGGCAACATCCACCTTAAGGTGGCGCCAGAGGTCAGCACGCTGGACTTCACCAACGCTTTGACCATTTCTGGCTTTACGGTGCCCGCGTTGAGCACGCGTCGCGCTGAAACTGAGTTCGAATTGCAGGATGGACAGAGTTTCGTGATTGCCGGCCTTCTCGATAATCGCGTGACCGACCTTTACAACAAAATCCCCGGCTTGGGCGATATCCCGATACTAGGAAATCTGTTCCGCAGCCGGAATCTGCTAAAGAGCAAGACGGAGTTGATGGTGCTGTGTACGGTGCACCGGATCTCGCCTAGCACACAGAGTCCCCCCGGCCCCAAGTATCCGGAGCCGTTCCTGAATAAGGAGAAGTTTGACCCCAAGACGCCGGCCAACAGCGGCAAATAATGACAGGTTGCGCGATGAGGCTTTCGGGACCTGATTCGGTTTTTGCAAGCGAGTGTTTGCAGGAGAAGCAGCAGTAACATGCCTGAGCTTTCAGTAGTGATCGTTGCATCGGACAGCGAACAACGGGCCGTCCTGCAAGTCTTGGTGGACGGCACCAGCGTTGCTCGCACCGCGCATACCTGCGCCAGCTTTCCGGTTGCGGCCACCGATCCAGTAACTCGGCGTATTCAAGCTGCAAACGCCGACGTGGTTCTGGTCGATATTCCCGCCGATAACGCTAGCCACGCTTTGCATGCCATCGAACTGCTTCACCAGGAATTGCCGGATTCAGCCCTGTTTGCTGTGGGTAGCCTGTCCCAGCCGCAAGTCATCGTCAATGCCATGCGTGCCGGGGCCCGTGAATTTGTGGAGAGACCCACTAGCACCACCGACTTGCTCGAAGCTTTCGTACGCCTCACCACCGCCCAGAGAAAGAGCCGACGCGACGAAATGCGCGGCAAGATGTTCACCGTGGTCAACGCTAAGGGAGGCAGCGGCGGCACGACAGTGGCTGTAAATCTTGCTCTGGCTTTGCAAGCCGCTCACGGCAGCACTGCCCTGGTTGACATTGCCCCGCTCGGACACTGCGCCCTGCACCTGAACTTGAAGCCCCTGTTCAGCGTGGGGGACGCCATCCGTAATCTGCATCGCCTGGACAGTTCCCTGCTGGAAAGTTTTATGACCCGCCACGCTGGGGGTCTACAACTGTTGGCTGGTCCCACTACGCCGGTACCGGCAGAGCCCTCGAACGCAGAGTTCGCCAAACTTTTTGACATGCTGATCGGCCACTTCCGCTATGTAGTGGTGGACGACTCCTCGCGTATCGATACCACCACCCGGCTGGTTTCTAACCTGGCCAACATCGTTCTCCTGGTGGCACACACCGATGTCGCTTCCTTGTGGAGCGCTGCCCGAGTGCAACAATATTTGAGCGAGAGCGGCAGCCGCGACAAGGTTCAGTTGATTCTGAACCGTTTTCGCAAGATTCCGGGTTTCAGCGAGAGTGATGCTGAAGCGGCTGCCGGAATAAAATTGCTATGGAAGATCCCCAACCAGTATTTCGCCGTATCCACTGCCATCGATCGCGGCGTTCCGCTTTCTCAGCATAACAATACCGAGATTGCCCGGTCGTTTGCCGGTCTGGCGGCGCGCTTGACGGAAGATGATCTGGATGTGAAACGCAAGGCGTGGTCCTTGTTTAAAACAGTTTAGGTCAAAACAGTTTAGGTTCAAGACAGTTTAGTTAAGACTTTTCGGAAATTTTCATGGCGAACCTTCAGACCTTCGAGAGGAGCGAGTACCAGCAGGTCAAGGCTGACCTGCACCGCAAGATCCTCGACCGCTTGGATTTGGAAAAACTCGGACGCGCCCCTAGCGACACTGCCCGCGACGAAGTCCTTCTGCTGATTCGCAACACCGTCAACAGCGAGGCCGTGCCGCTCAGCTTTGCCGAGCGGGAACGCCTTTCTCGCGAGATTCTGGACGAGATCTTCGGTCTGGGCCCGCTGGAACCTCTTCTTAAAGACCCCACGGTTTCCGACATTTTGGTGAACCGTTACGACCGGGTGTACGTCGAGCGTGCCGGCAAGATCGAGCCCACCGGTCTGAGTTTCAAAGACGATGCTCACCTGATGCAGATCATCGACCGCATCGTGTCGCGAGTAGGACGGCGCGTCGATGAATCCTCTCCCATGGTAGATGCGCGTCTGGCCGACGGCTCCCGCGTGAACGCTATTATTCCGCCGCTGGCTATCGACGGACCTTGCCTCTCCATCCGGCGCTTTGGCCACGATCCCCTCACTTCGCGCAACATGATCGAGAACAAGACGCTCACGGAAAACATGCTGGAGCTACTCTCCGCCATGGTCAAGGGCCGGCTTAATTTATTGGTCTCGGGCGGAACCGGCGCCGGCAAAACCACGCTGCTTAACGTGCTCTCGGGGTTCATTCCAAATTCCGAGCGCATCGTGACCATCGAAGACGCGGCCGAACTCCAGATGAAGCAGGAACACGTGGTACGTCTGGAAACCCGTCCTCCCAATATTGAAGGCAAGGGCGCGGTCCGCCAGAGGCAGTTGGTCATCAACAGCCTGCGTATGCGGCCCGATCGCATCGTAGTCGGCGAGGTCCGCGGCGAAGAAGCCTTCGATATGTTGCAGGCCATGAACACCGGCCACGAAGGCTCCCTGACCACGGTCCACGCCAATTCACCGCGGGATGCCCTGGCTCGATTGGAGAGCATGTTCTCCATGGCCAATCTCAATCTCCCCGAGCGCGCCATGCGCCACCAGATCGCCTCCGCGATCCACGCCGTGGTACAAATCGCGCGCATGGCGGATGGGACACGCAAAGTGATCTCCGTCTCCGAAGTCACCGGCATGGAAGGTGACATCATCGCCATGCAGGAAGTTTTCGTATTTGAACGGCAGGGGATCGATAACGACGGAAGGGTCAAAGGCGTGTTCCGGGGTACTGGAATCCAGCCTAAATTCGCCGACCGTCTTGCGACCTCCGGTTGCCGCATACGCCGTGACTTGTTCGAATCGCGAATGGAGGTTTGAGCCACCGCAATTGCGGTAGCCAAGAACTATGCTGACCATCATTGCCGTGGTGGTGTTCCTGTTGGTTGCGCTGCTGGTATTTGCCATCGGTTCCTTCCTCGACCAGCGCAATGCCCAGGCTCGAATGCTGCGTGACCGTCTGGCCACCGTGCAAAATGCCGAGCAACAAAGCACGGACGAGCTCGCCCTGCTGCGCGATGAAATGATGAGTAAGATTCCCGCGCTCGACAGTTTGCTCCGCCGCTCCGAGCGCATGGCGAATTTCCAGATCTTTCTCGAACAAGCGGATTTGAAAGTTCGTGCCGGAAACATTCTTCTGCTCTGCCTGATCAGTGCCGTGGTCGTCGGCGTTATCGGCTACTTTGTTGCTGGTTCCCTGCCCCCCAATCAGGCGATCCTGTTCGTCATGGTCGGAGTCGTGGTGGGTGGAGTTTTGCCCTATTCCTACGCTTCTTACCGACGCACCAAGCGTTTTCAGAAATTCGAAGAGTTGTTTCCCAATGCCATCGATACTCTGGCCCGCGCGGTGCGCGCCGGCCACGCGTTTACCACTGCCCTGGAACTGATTGCCAACGAAATCTCCGAGCCCATCGCCTCGGAGTTCCGCAAGCTATTTGAAGAACAAAAGTTCGGTCTGCCGGTTCGTGACGCCCTCATGAATCTTGCCGCGCGCATGCCGCTGGTCGATGTGAAATTCTTTGTTACCGCAGTCATGCTGCAACGCGAGACCGGCGGCAACCTCGCCGAGATTCTGGATAATCTTTCTTATGTGATCCGGGAACGCTTCAAGATCATGCGGCAAGTGCGTGTCTACACCGCGCAGGGGCGCCTGACCATGCTACTTTTGATGGGCTTGCCCCCTATTATTGTCGTAGTAATGCTGACCACCAACCCGATGTTTATCCGCCCTCTGTTCGCCGATCCCATCGGGCACACTCTGGTTGTCGGCGGGATCGTGCTGCAAACCATCGGCTATTTCGTGATCCGGAAGATCATTCAGATTCAGGTTTGAATATGGCTTTGGCGCTCACCATTCTCGTATTTCTGTCCGTCGTCGCCGTGATCTTTTCCTTCGGGGCGGCGGCGTACGCGCCATCTTCAGTCCTGGGTGCCCGTCTGCGCGCACTCGGCTGGCAACGCGAAAAGCCGCAGGAAAAACCCGCGATGCGGGAGCGAATTGAGCAAGCGCTCGACCCGCTCAGCAAGGCGATTCCGCTTTCACCCGGCGAGACTTCCCGCGCCCGCGCCTGGCTCATCCAAGCCGGCTATCGCGACCCCCGCCATTTAACCGTTTACGTCGGCAGCCGCCTGGCCTGCGCTCTATTCGGTTTCGCGCTAGTGGTGGTAAGCAGCGGTTTCAATTCGCCGGTGCTGCTGGTAAGCGTCACCGCCCTGGGCTTCTTTCTGCCTCGGTTCGTGCTCAAGCGTCTGATCCGCAACCGCCAGCTACGCATCAAACTGGGCTTACCCGACGCGCTCGATCTTACTGTCATATGCGTCGAAGCCGGACTCGCCCTCGATCAGGCTTTAATGCGTGTCGGCGAGGATCTAAAGCATGCTCACCAGGAATTGAGTGATGAGTTCCATCTCGTGAACCTCGAAATGCGCGCCGGCAAACCCCGCGCGGAAGCCCTGCGCAATCTGGTCGAACGCACCGGGGTGGACGATATTCGCTCCCTGGTCGGAACCCTGATTCAAACCGACCGCTTCGGAACCAGTGTGGCCCAGGCCCTGCGCGTGCACTCTGATTCCCTGCGCACGGAGCGTCGCCAGCGCGCCGAAGAACAAGCTGCCAAAACTACCATCAAAATGGTGATCCCCCTCGTACTTTTCGTCCTCCCCTCGATTATCTTCGTCACGCTCGGGCCGGCAGTGATTCAGTTGATCCGTACACTGATGCCCGAGGCGTCACGGTAAAAAGGTCCCCGACACGAATTACGCTCAGGAGTTATGATGTCTTTACCCGGTTCCACAGGCTATGCGTTCAACCGGACGCGGCAGGCGTCTCTGGCCACTCATGTCACGCTCGCCGCAACCCATTGGTCCCGCTTCCGCGGACTAATGGGAACGAAGGCGGCGAGCTTTCGTTCCGGAGATGGCTTGTGGATCGTTCCCTGCCGCGGAGTCCATACCTTCGCCATGAAGTTTCCGATTGACGTGATCTACCTCGACGCCCGCAAATGCGTGGTCCACATGGAGCAGAACCTGCGGCCATGGCGCGTGGCCAAAGTAAGTCTGCGGGCAGCTTCAGTCCTCGAGTTGCCGGTCGACACGCTGCGTTCCAGCCAAACCGCAGTCGGAGATGAAATCGACATTGTGATGGGCCACGCACGGGAGACGATCACCGCGTGAAGCGCAAACGCAAGACCGACGGCGTCAAGAACCATGGCTTCAGAAATGATGACGTCAAGAATCGTGTGTTCCAACACGACGAGATCAAGAACCAAGAATTCGGGGAAGATGAGTTCCGAGATGATGATTTCCGGGACAATGATTTCCGGAACGATGCCCTCCAGCAGGAAGGTTCCCCGAACCAACATCTCCAGAGCGCCGACCTCAAACTTCTGATCGAGTGGTCTTCACCGTGGCACGAGTTCATCACCGCAATTGCGCCAGCCTTGAGCAAGTCGCCCAAGCACCTGGCCGGTGAGGCCAGGACCGACTCTTTTCCCTACCGCGGATTGCTGCTCGCCTGGATTGTGGAAGCGGTTCTGCTGATTGCCGTAATCGTGCTGCCCGCTCACCTTGCCAGTCTGCGTCCCCTTCAGCCCCCGACCATGCCGAAGTACGACATCATTTACTTCTCCGGAGCTGAACTGCCACAGACGGAAGACCGCGGAGGCGCCCGCGCCGGCCGTTCCGGGCGCGCCGGAGGACATGAGGCCCATCACCCAACCCAAGTCATCCGCGTAGCTCGTGGCGACGTGCTGCGCGAGAAAATAGTGGATGCCCCCAAACTGAACTTGCCGGCGTCGAATTCGGCGGTTGCGAACCTCATGGCGTACAAGCCAATTCCTGGTCCCGCTCCCGCCGAGGGCTTGAGGCCGTCTCTCCAAGCGCCGAAGCTGGATGAAACTGTAGTCGCCCCGGCACCGAACATTGATCAGGACAAAATGCGCAAGGCGCCAACCATGAACGCCACCATCGTTCCGCCGCCCCCGAGTGCTACGCAGCGCGATATCACTTCGATCCGCGTTCCAGGTTCGCAGGCCATCAGCGTCGTACCGCCGCCAGTGTCCGCTCCCGAGCGCATCACCAACCTCGACCGCAGGCTCACGCTACCGGCGCCCAGCGTGATTGCTCCGCCTCCCACGCAAGTGACGCGTGATCTCAAATCCACGGGCCCGGGGTTTGGCTCCGGCGAGTTGCAAAAGCAAGTCGTACCACCACCAGTGCAGGTCGGCGGGGCAACTTCTGATCGCCGCTCGAATGGCGGATTGGGTAACAGCAATGTAGTGCCGCCACCGGTTCAGGTCACAGGCGGTTCGCTTCATGGTCAAACCGTCGCGGGGTTGAATGGAAGCCCAGCCGTAGTGCCACCTCCGCCAACGGTGTTTGGCGCGGGCTCAGCTGGCGGCTTAGGTCACGGCAACCGCGGCACCGGACTCGGTGGGCCCCTCGACGCCGGATCGGTAACTGCTCCGCCCAGCAACACCGGCGGAAATACCGCCGGCAATGGGATCGTCGTCTCCAGCCAGCCAGGATCGAAAGTCGGCGTCCCCGGCGGTGCTGGAGCCGGCTCTCTGGCGCTTTCTCCCGCCGGGGGAAACAAACTGGGTATCGGAGAAGGTCAAGGCGGACAAGGCATCGCTCGCGGCGAAGGCCCCGGGAGCGGCTTTTCTGGGGAAGGCCCCGGCGGAACCAAATCCGGCGAAGGCCCGGGCACCGACGCAGCCGCGCGTGGCGGCATTTCTCCCTACCCTGGCTCCGGCGGAGCCGGCACCGGAACCGTCGGCAAACCGCCACTGCCAGGGGTTTCCGTGCACGGTGGAAATAACATCATCACGCTGCCGAGCTTCGGCGCGGACGGCGGCTCCGGCGCCGCACCCGGGAGAACATCTACGCCAACCGGTCACGAAGGCCCTGACATTACCATCGTCGGCACTTCGCGTTCCGGCGGCGCTTTCAACTACTACGGCACCCTCAAAGGCGACAAGGTCTACACCATCTATATCGCCACTGCGCTCGGACCCGCCGTGCTCGAATACGCCGACCCCACTTCAGCCACGCATCCTTACGGTGAAGACCTGACCGCTCCTCATCCCCTGCACACCGATCTCCCGGCAAACCTCAAGCGCTCGCGGCTGGTGATTGCCTGTGTTCTCGACCGCTCAGGATTAGTTCGCAATGCTCGCGTCGTCGAGCCCGGCGCGCATGACCTGACCACCAAAGTCCTGGCCGCTCTGCCCGCCTGGAAATTCCGCCCGGCCTTTCGCGGAGAGCAACCCGTTGAGGTCAATGCTATTCTGGGTTTCGACATCGACACGCGGTAAGTGGTCGCTATTGGGCAGGCTTCTGCGCCCCCTGCAGTTCCCGGGCCCGAACTAGCAGCTTCTTCAATTTGTCGATGGATGCATCCCCGATATGCTCTTCCTGCAGCACACCGTCAGTATCAATCGTGAACGTGTTTGGAATCGCTTCCACTCCAAACAGCTTTGCGACTGGTCCGGTAAAGCCGCCGTCACGGTATTGCGGCCAGGTCATTTCGTTCTTCGCAATGAAGTCCTTCCACTGCCCTTCGTCTTTGTCGAGGCTCACGCTAAGAATCACCAGCGGCTGGTCCTGAAATTTTTTCGCAATCTCCTTCATGTGGGGCAGGGCCTTTTGGCAAGGCATACACCAAGTCGCCCAGAAATCGAGCAGAACCACCTTCCCCTGCAGACTGTCGAGCGACACACGCTTCCCGTCGATCGTTGTGACTTCAAACGCCGGAGCCATTCTGGCCCGGGCCAACCCAGGCTGGTTGATGTAGCGTAGTGCCCGCTCACGCTCCGGGTCGCCCTCCGGCTTCAGTTTCAAAACCTGTTCAAACTGCGCTTTGGCAGCGTCGTCTTGTTTCAGATGCGCGAGGATCTGGCCATCAGTAAAAATCGCGTCCGGAAAATTGGGCGCGACGGCTACGGCCTTGGTCATCTCCTCATGCGCCCGCGTGAAGAACTCGTCTTTGTGCTTGTCCAATGCTTCGTTCATCAGCACCATGCCGAACTGATAGTGCGCCACGGCTGCATTGCGAGCACCCTCCGCTTGCGACACAACCTCCGCAGCCGCAGTTTCGGCGGTCTTCCAGTCCCGGAGCTCAATTCCGTACTGGATCATCTTCTTCTGGCATGCCAGGCAGTGTCCGCCATCTTGCTTGTCGGCCCTCTTGAAGCTTTCGATCGCCGCGGGGTACATATGGCGGTGCAAATCATCCATCGCTTCCTTGTATGTCTTCTGCGCCTTCTCACTTGTGGGGCCATCCGTTTTTTCCTGGCCGGGCAGCAACGTCACAGCGCATGCCGAGATCAGTACGATCCACGAATACCTCATACAGACCCTCCGCTCCTCAAAATCCGCGCCACGAAATTACCACGAGTTGCGATGGAACAGTACCCTACTCTTTACTTCCCCCGCCTCAACAACACCGCCGTCTTATCCTCATAAACCGGCTCCCATCCCAGCTTTAACCGCAGAATATTTGCCAGCGAAGAATCCGCCGGCATCAGCACCCAATCGACATGCAGCTTGTCCAGGGCTCCATCCCACCCCGGCTGGACCAAGACCGCCCTCAAATAATCCTTGAGGAATGCGTCGCCATACATATCGTGGCGATCGTCGGCCACAACCTGCGTCTCAGGATACAGACGATAAATCAAATAGCCACCCCAATAATCCAAACTGAAAATCGGCCCATGAATTCCCCGACCAGCAATCACTTCCGCCGCTTCCACCGGAAATCGCTTCTCGTCAAAATATGCGTTGATGAACTGAGTCGAGCCAATCCGCCCCTGATGCGCGCATGCCCACAACCCGAGAACAAAGACCAGCACCAGCCAGAAATGTCCATAGAGACTCTTCTCCAGCGTCTCCATGCGCAGGCCAAAAGAGTGCACCCACGCAGCCAGACTACGCACCCAGCCCGCCACGTTAGCGCTCTCGCCCAACCTGCCCACACTCTCAGAAACGACTGGAGCAATGATCAACACCATCAGCAGCGACGAAGTCGGCAAACTGCGCGTGGCATAGAATCCGCCATACACCGCAACCAGCAACATTAAAAGATGCGTTGCGCTCGGCTTTCTCCGCGCACTCGCAACTGCCACAATCGCGATCAGCACCAGCAAGGCGAAGCACTGCTGGGCCGCCCCGTGAAAGTCAGGCGAAAGAAACTCACTGATGCGATTCATCAAAAAGCGGTCGGTCAAATAACGGTAAACGTGGAGGTGAAGCTGATAGGTGTAAGGATTGACGAAACTGGCCGCAGCCACCAGTAAACTCACCCCGCCAAGCCGCTTCAACCACGCTGCGATCTCTTTCTGGCGCCCTATTTCAGTACCGTATTCAATCGCCCCACCCGCCAGATAAACCGCCAGCAACACAAATCCAAGTACGAAGCCGCCGTGAACATTCACCCAGAGCAGCATTACTACCGGCAACCAGAGTAGGCGTTTCTTCTGCTCCGAGCCCGGCGCAGCCGCAGCCGAATCCAGCAATTCGAACCACACCACGGTCAGCAGCCAGCTCAACACATGTGGCCGGGCCAGAAAATGCACCGCCGACGCCCCCAACGCTAGGATCAATAGAAAAAGAGTGATGGGAAGATTCCCCCCGCGCCGCAATCCCAGGTGCAGGGTCAAAACAAACGTGGCCGCAATGATCGCTGCCGAGTAGAAAACCACGCCATTCAGTCCCAGCGCGTGGTGGATCGCCGCAAACACAATGTCATAAAACCACTCCCACGCGAACCACGGCTTCCCATTCATCGTCGATGAGAACGAGTCGGTGCGAGTGATGGTGTGGGTAAGCAGCATTTGCTGCCCGTTGCGAATATGCCAGCCAATGCTGGCATCGCGCAGCAGCAGGCGCCCAAGCGCCCCGCAACTCAGCCCGAACAGCAAAGTAATAAAAAGCACGTCGCTTGCTGACGGCACCAGAAAATGAAGCCAGCGGTGAGTTGTACTAGACGGCGGTTCAAGATGTGAGGTTTTCGCGGGCAAAGGGTTAAACCGGGTCTGACCCGGTCATGTTAACCGATCAGGCAGGTTCAGATGAGTGGCGGACGGGCTTCTTTCCTCGCTTCGTGCTTTGAGGGCAGTCGAATAAGTAGGTCTCTCGACTCTAGCCAGGTTTCTTGGGTCGGCCTATAATTCCGGGGCTCGGCGAGGTAAGTTATGAGAAGCGTTTCTCTGTCGGCGGCGGTTGTTCTTCTGGGTTGCAGTTTCATGCTGGCGCAGTCGCAATACAAAGTTCTCTGGACCTTTGCCGGCCCTCCAAATGACGGGAATGTACCGAAGAGTAATCTCGTCTTCGACAAGGCCGGAAACCTTTATGGGACCACAGAAGGAGGTGGGAGTTCGACGGCCGACCTCTGTCCGGGAGGGTGTGGAACCATATTCAGGTTATCGCCCAACCAAGACGGTAGTTGGACAAACACCATCCTCTACAGTTTCTGCACGAAATATATCAACAACCTGTGCCAAGACGGAGCCTATCCCCAAGCCGGTCTCATCTTCGACGCCCAAGGCAACCTCTACGGCACAACCGTCAACGGCGGGACGGTGGGCTGCACGCAGGCTGGGCATGGGTGCGGGACGGTTTTTGAATTATCGCCTCAAGGTGGCTCGTGGACCGAAAAAGTGTTGTACAGCTTTTGCGAGAACCAGGTGAACAATAACTGCCTCGACGGGAACTTCCCGCTCGGCCAGCTAACCCACGCGTCGGGGAACCTTTACAGCACAACCGAAGGTGGCGGGGGCTACGGTGTCGGAACGGTCTTTGAGTTGTCGCATGGCAAGAGCGGATGGACCGAAACCGTTGTTTATAGCTTTTGCTCGCTCGGAGAATTTTGCTCGGATGGTGCAGAGCCTCAAGCGGGCGTGACCTTCGACAAGGCTGGTAATCTTTATGGAACGACGGAATTTGGTGGCACGAACAACGTGCACGGAACAGGGGTCGTGTTCAAACTTTCGCCGGGCGCTAACGGATGGACAGAGACGGTACTCCATTCCTTCCATCAAGGGGGAGACGGTGGAGTTCCGCTGGGCGGTATAAGTTTCGATACTTTGGGAAATCTCTATGGCACGTTCTCGGGCGGCGGGCCGGACTTTGCCGGAGGGATCTTCAGAATACCCGCGAAGAATGAGAAAATCGAATCGTTCTTCTTCAACGGCACCGACGGGAACAAGCCTTCCGCCGGTGTACTTGTCGATTCCAGGCACGCGACTGTTTACACTACCACTACCCTGGGTGGGACTGCGAATGGCGGGACGGTTTTCAAGGCCACTGCTCCAAACGAAGAATCGGTGCTGTATAACTTCTGTTCGCAGCCCAACTGTGCGGACGGCGCTAGTCCCGTCGCGAGCCTCATCTCGGACACAGCCGGCAATCTCTACGGTACCGCAGAATATGGCGGTGACAACAATCAGGGTGTAGTGTTTGAGATCGTGCAGCAGGCACCAAAGGTTTCGGCAGGCCAAGCCACGTTACGCTCACCGCTGGAGGAGAAACACTGACGTAGGGAATGTGATCAATGTTGAGACGGTCGAGACACCCCAACCTGACCCAAGAATCTAATTAGCATCTAAAATGCTACTCTTTATATGAGAGTGGCATTGACAACCAACCACACTCCACGAATCGCAATCATCGGCGCTGGCTTCGGTGGCCTGCAAGCTGCTATACATCTTGCTCGTTTACCAGTTCGCATCACCCTCATCGACCGCCGCAACTACCACACTTTCCAGCCACTGCTTTATCAAGTGGCAACTGCCGGACTTTCGCCGGGCGAAATCGCTGCACCCATCCGCTGGATCGTGCGCGGCCGTCGCAACATCGAAGTTCTGCTCGGCGAAGTCCAGGATTTCGATCTCGCACAGCGTCGGGTGAAACTGCCCGACCTTGAAATTCCCTATGACTACCTCATCGTTGCCGCCGGCGCCAGCCACGCCTACTTCGGCCATGACGAATGGGAACCGTTCGCTCCCGGACTCAAGACCATCGAAGATGCGCTCGAAATCCGCCGCCGTGTCTACCTCGCTTTCGAGCTGGATGAACGCCAGGCTGCCAGCGGTGGCCGGCAGCAACCGCTGAACTTCGTGATCGTGGGCGGCGGACCCACCGGAGTCGAACTCGCGGGAACTCTGGCTGAAATTACGCGCCAGGTGCTCGCCAAGGAATTCAAGTCTATCGATCCCAAGAGCACCCGCATCATTCTGCTCGAAGGCGGTCCGCGCGTTCTACCTGCCTATCCTGAAGATCTCTCGCGCAGCGCGGAAGAACAGCTTCGCCATCTTGGAGTCGACGTGCGGACTTCGCAGATGGTCACCGGCGTCGAAGCCGGCGCCGTACGCATGGGAGAAACTCGTCTTCCTGCCGCCGTGATTCTGTGGGCCGCCGGAGTCGCCGCGTCCCCATTGGGCAAAAAGCTGGGGGCGACAATCGACCGGGCTGGTCGAGTGCTGGTGAATCCAGACCTCAGCATTCCCGGCCATGCCGAGATCTTCGTCATCGGCGACCTGGCGTCGCTTAAAGATGAAAGCGGAAAACCGATTCCCGGCGTTGCACCCGTCGCCATGCAAGAGGGTCGTGCCGTCGCGCGCAACATCAAACACGAGCTGCGCGGCGAACCCCGCCGCAACTTCCATTACCTCAACAAAGGCAATCTCGCCACTATTGGCCGCGCCGCAGCCGTCGCCGAATTCGGCAAAGTTCACATTTCCGGCTTCCTCGCCTGGCTATCCTGGCTGTTCATTCACATCTTTTTTCTGATCGGATTCCGTAACCGCATCATGGTCATGATCCAGTGGGCATGGTCATACTTCACCTACGAGCGTGGCGCCCGTTTGATCACCGGAGATCAGAACCTCCCCGGCTGGACTACTTCAAAAAACAACGGAAAGTAGCGCCGCCGTCCTCGGCGGCTGTGGAGGCGGGCGTCTCGTCCGCCGGAGCGAACGGGCACTCACTGGCAGGGACCAGCTCTCGCGGATAAGCGGTGTATCGATCTTCAGCCTTGCTCTTCGAGCTCTTAACTAATTCGATTTTCACTTTCTCTGGTTTCGTGATTGGCGATGCCAGCCGCAAATCGAGGGCTAAATAGTTACGCACCAGAACGGCAGCCAGCTTGCCGTACGGTCTGGCGCGCTGAGACAACGGCGTACGATACTGGACACTCATGTCGAACCATATCCAGAGCCCACCCGAGGCTCTGGCTGCGGCATCCAGAGGACTATGAGTTTCTACGGTCATGTAGACGTCGAACGGAAGGGGCCCAGAACGTATCGTTTGATCGAAGGAAGCTCCAAAGAGTCGAACTCCGGCTGCTTTTTGAAGGTTCAACGCTTGCGCGGTCTCTTTTTGAATCTGATCCGATGTCGTAACTAGAAACTCGGTGTCGCCCTGGCGGTAAGGGTCAAAACCGGCGCTACCTTTCTTGATGGCCTCGGCCAAGCCCGCCGCGGACTCCCGTTTCCCGGACGGAAACAATTCCCCCACGGTACCTTGCAAAGAGACACGATTCGTTTCGTGGACAACTCGCTCAACTTTGTCGTCGAACGTCAGTAGAGTGAAATCACCCGCCTCGGGAAATTCTGCCAGGAACTCATCAACCATCGCCTGCGTCGCTGCCCAGGTTTGCTGATCATGGTTGGCGCTGGTGTCGAGAAGGATGATGACTCGTGGCGGCCGATCCGCCGGCGTGGCCGACTGTACGGTAGCGGCCTTTCCACCTACTGTCACTTTAAAATCCGCAGCGGTCAAACCCTGAGACGTTTCCCCACTCGCTCCCGACACTCCAATCAGTGTTGTGCGTGACAAACACGCATCACTTTCACCAAGAAGTGCAGGTGCCAGGAGACAGACAACCGCAAGCAGGCAAACAAACCGGTTCCGCGTGCCCGCATGCGGGTACACCGTTCTTACCGTAGCCCAGCAAGTCTCGGTAGTTCTCATTAGTTCAGAATATTAGTCCGCACCAACTGGCTTAACAAGCCATGAGGATGAACGAACATAGGCACACGCTATAATCTAAGTATCTTGAAATTCCTCCGCCTCATCGTCCTGTTGTTGTGCTTCTCAGCCCTCGCCTTTGGTCAGGAAGCCGCTACTACCGGCCAAACCGTCCTGGTCGTCCCTTTTGAAAACCAGTCTAAGGCGCCCGGAATCGAATGGATTGGCGATTCATTTCCTGAACTCCTGCAGGAACGTCTGAATTCTCCTACTCTTTACGTTCTGCCTCGCGAAGACCGACTACGCGCCTATGACCGGCTGGGGATTCCCGTTCACGTTCGGCCCTCTCGCGCCACCACATACCGCATGGCCGAGCAGATGGACGTCGATTACGTTGTGCTGGGGGGCTACAACTTCGACGGGCAAACCTTTTCCGTCAAGGCCCAACTGCTGGATATGCGCCGTCCGCACCTGCTACCGGAGATCGACGAATCCGGCCCCCTGGTCCAACTCATCGACATCCAGACAGCCTTGTCTTGGGATATTCTGCACAGCCTGTACCCCAGTCTCACTGCTACTCGCTCGGCCTTTCTGGCCGAAGCTCCTCCCGTGCGACTGGATGCTTTCGAAAATTATGTGAAAGGTGTGATTGCTACCACCTCCGAACAGCAAATTCAGTGCTTCCACGAAGCCCTACGCCTTAGCCCCGAATATGCCGCTGCCAGCCTGCGGTTGGGCGAGGCGTATTATCGTGAGGCCAAATACGAACCGGCCATCGCTTGGTTGTCCCGCGTTTCTCAGGCGAACCCGCACTCCGCGAGAAGCCAATTTCTATCTCGGACTTGCGGCCTATTATGAGGAAATTATTCCGCGCGCCGAATCGTCATTCGGTGCCGTAGCCCAGCGCTTACCGCTTCCGGAAATCTATAACAACCTCGGTGTGGTTCTCGATCACAGTGAGCGCAAGCTCGCCGTGGCAGGACTTCCAGAAGGCGGTCTCCGACGACCCCAACGACGCTGACTATCGTTTCAATCTCGCCGTAGAGCTCTATCGCAATGGCGACCGCGCTGGTGCCACCCGGCAACTTCGCGAGAGCCTGGCTCTGCGGGAGAACGATCCTGAGGCCAAATCTCTTCTGAGCGCAATTGAAGACACTCCTGATCAACACGCCGTGGTGCCCGCCAGCTCGAAAATTCCCTTGGAACGGCTGCGGACCGACTACGACGAAAACTCCTTCCGCCAGCTTGCCTTGAAGATCGCAGCCGCCGAAGAACAGCGCCTGTCCCATTCGGATGCCGCGACCCATGCTTTGTTTCATGTCGACCGCGGCCATCAACTGCTGCTGCAAGGTTTCCTGACTGAAGCCGAACGTGAATTCCGCGAGGCCGTTGCGTTGAACCCTTCCAACGCCGAAGCCCATGCCGGATTGGCCGCTGCCCTCGAAGTTGGCGACCCTACAGCGGCTCGATCCGAGGCCAGCGCGGCCCTGCGCCTGCATCCGTTCGCGGAGCCATTTCTCGTGCTGGCACGGCTCGATTTGAGAGACAATAAGGCAGCAGCAGCCGGGCAGGAAGTCGATCAGGCCCTTCGCTTGGAACCGGGCAACCCGGCCGCGCTGGCGCTGAAAAACGCCGTTGCAGCCAAGCTGGCGCAGGAAGCGCCGCCGCTGCCCAATCGATGAAAATGAAGGCCTCGCGCATTGCGTCGACGTTTTTGACTGTCGTCTTTTTCTTCACCCTGGCTGATTTCTCTTCTGCCCAGGTGCTGAAGATCACCATCAACGACTCCATCCACCCCATCACCGATGAATACATCGGTCGCGCCATCGCTGAGGCCCAACTCAAGAAAGATCAGGCGCTGCTCATTGAGATCAACACTCCCGGTGGCCTGCTCGAATCCACTCGCGACATCATCGAAAAAATCGTGGCGTCGCCAGTGCCCGTCATTATTTATGTAACGCCGAGTGGCAGCCGCGCCGCATCCGCCGGATTCTTCATCCTGGAAAGCGCCGACGTGGCCGCCATGGCGCCAGGAACCAATACCGGAGCCGCTCACCCCGTCACCATCGGCGGCGGCAAAATGGACGATGTCATGAAAGAAAAGTTGGAAAACGACTCCGCTGCGCTCATGCGGTCCGTCGTCACCAAGCGTGGTCGCAATGTCGAAGTTTCCGAAAGCGCCGTCCGCCAATCCAAATCTTTCACCGAGCAGGAAGCTCTTTCCCAGAAACTGATCGACTACGTCGCTCCCACCGAAGACGATCTCTTTAAGCAGATGCAAGGTAAGCCAGTGAAGCGCTTCGATGGCAAAACCGTAACCCTGAATCTTGTCGGGGAACCCGTCGTCAATTTCGATCTCACGCTGCGGCAACGCATCCTGGCTTATCTCATGGATCCGAACATCGCCTTCATCCTGCTGGCTGTCGGTGCGCTGGCCCTCTATGCCGAGTTCAACCATCCCGGCGCGGTTGTACCCGGCACGGTTGGGGTAATTTTCATCCTGCTGGCCGTGTTCGCGCTCAATCTCCTGCCCACGCGCTTTGCCGCTGTTGTCCTCATCTTCGCGTCTTTCGCCTTGTTCGCTCTGGAGGCCAAATTCGCTACCCATGGTGTGCTGGCGCTCGGGGGAATCACCACCCTGACTCTCGGCGGCCTGTTGCTGGTGGACGCGACCGATCCCCGAGATGCGAGTGCATTTGTTGACCGCACTTGCGGTCAGCATTCCTGTGGGCGTCATTACAGTGTTTCTGATGAGCATCGCCCTGAAGGCCCGCGCCAACAAAATAGTCACCGGCGCTCAAGGCCTGATCGGCGAAATCGGCACAGCCCAAACCGCGCTTTCGCCACAAGGCAAAGTCTTCGTTCACGGCGAACTCTGGGACGCAACTGCTTCCGCCGACGTCGCCCCGGACAGACGTCGTAGTGCGCCAAGTCGATGGACTGCAACTGCGTATTGGCCCGTCAAGATCTAGCGCATTAGCACTCCGACCCGGCTCGGTAACCTCCCGAGTCACCGTTCTGCCTGCCTAAACTGCGATACAATCCGCCTTAGGAACATTCCATAAAAGCAGGCTTTGGAGGCCCCGATGGATCTGGGGATCGGCTTCACCACTGTCGTCATCGTCATCGTTGGGCTCTACATCTTGAGCTCAATCAAAATTCTGGCCGAGTACGAGCGCGGCGTCATCTTCCGCCTCGGACGCCTGTTGACCACCGCCAAAGGCCCCGGCATCGTTCTGGTATTCGCTCCCATCGACCGCATCGTCCGGGTTTCGCTCCGGCAGGAAGCTCTCGAAGTCCCGCCACAAGACATCATTACTCGCGACAACGTCACTCTGAAAGTAAACGCCGTGATCTTCCTGCGGGTCATCGATCCCAACAAAGCGGTGGTGGAAGTCTCAAACTACGTCTATCAAACGTCGCAGTTTGCGCAAACCACCCTGCGTTCCGTGCTTGGCGAACAGGAACTCGACGAACTGCTTTCGCATCGAGAAAAGATCAATCTGCGTTTGCAGAGCATTCTCGACACCCACACCTCGCCGTGGGGCGTCAAAGTGACCAATGTCGAAGTCAAGCAAGTGGATATGCCCGAGTCCATGCTGCGCGCCATGGCCAAACAAGCCGAGGCGGAACGCGAGAAGCGTTCCAAGATCATCCACGCGGAAGGTGAATTCTCTGCCGCCCAGCGCCTTGTGGATGCCGCCCATTTGCTCGCCACTGAACCCGTGAGCGTGCAACTGCGTTACTTGCAGACTCTGACTGAAATCGGCGTGGAGAAAAACACCACCGTGATCTTCCCCGTCCCGGTGGACTTCTTCTCCGGCCTGCAGAACTTGTTGGCTCCGAAGTCCGGCGGCGGAGCACCCAAGAGCTAGTGGCAGCGAGGTGGCAATGACAAAGGCGGCATCCGAGGACACCGAAATCACCTTAGGCACCGGCAAGATGCTAGCCCTGTTTTTCGGGCTGGTGGCTCTCTGCGCGGTGTTCTTTTCGATGGGGTTTTCACTGGGCCGAACTTCCGGTCTGAAGCCTTCCGCGGCAGAGGTGGCCACATCCCCAGTTACGACCGCCAGCAATGTCCGTCCCTCGGCAGTCAAACCCACTGCCCCAGCCGCCGACATGACCTTCTACAAAGCGGTCTCGGACAAGAACGCCGACGCCCAACTGACCACACAAAATACGAATACGAATACGAATAAAGACACGCCCGCTGCGGACCCTGCCCTAACTCCGCCTGCTCCCGCAACCACCGCTCCTCCTCCCGATCCCGCGGTCGCGCCGCCCGTCAACGGCTACTACGTACAAGTCGCGGCCGTCACCAAGCTGGAAGACGCCGATGCCCTGGTCGACGCCCTCAAAAAGAAACAGTATCCGGCGTTCTCCGCCAACACCCAGCCTGACAAACTCTTCCACGTGCAGATCGGCCCCTATGGCGACATCAAAGATGCGGAAGCCATGCGCGGCAAGCTGGTCAGCGATGGGTACAATCCGATTTTGAAACGGTAACCAAACACCACCTGGCCCCGTATTACCTGTCGAGGGACATTTCCCCGCTGACGGAGGCCTTATGGTGAGCGGACAGACTGGAATTGCGCGACCAACAGATCATGGCCAGCAGTGGCTGACGACAATCGCATCGTTAATAGTGGGCAGCGCTTTCTTTGCCTTGTGGTTTTGGCTATTGCCGAACTGGCTGGGCTTCCACGTGGATGCCAGGCGTGCAGCATCATGGCGATGGCTCGCCGCCATACCTTCAGTGCTCGGGTTCGCTGCGGCCCTACGTTGCGTCTGGGACTTCGGATACACCGGCCACGGAACCCCCGCGCCTTTTGCTCCGCCCCAAAGGCTGGTTGTCGTGGGGTTTTACCGCTACGTGCGCAACCCCATGTACGTCAGCTTCTTCATCGGATGGATCGGCCTATGGATCGTATTCGGTCGGGCCAACTGGTCCGTGATCGTTGGAGCAGCGGCGGTCTTACTGGGAGTCAATCTGTTTGTCCGGCTCTATGAAGAGCCACACTTGCGAAAGGTGTTTGGCGCAGACTACGAAGAATATTGCCGCAATGTGCGGCGCTGGCTGCCGCGTATCCGGGCCTGGCAGCAGTGAGACCAGGTTCGCACTATTCATATCAACTCAGTTTTGTAGGAGTTCCCCTACACCAAGACATAAGTTTTCCCTTGGCGACCTTTGCGCACCCTTCGCGCACTTTGCGGTCCAAGGCTTTTTACCCGCCCCATATTGACATCGGTCGATGCTTCGGTCTATTTCTATCTAGCCATGACTGAATCCCAGAAATCCTTCGATCGAGTGCTGCACGCCATCTCTGACCCCACTCGCCGCAGGATTCTCCAAGTCCTGAAGAAATATCCTGCCGGTAATCATGCAGGCCTCTGTGCCTCTGAAATTGAGATGAAGATCCACCTTTCCCAGCCGACCATCTCTCATCACATGGCTGTCCTGCAAAAAGCCGGATTGGTGGACGCAAAAAAGGAAGGCTTGTGGAAGTGGTATCGAAGAAATGAAGCCGCGCTGAAGGCATTCACCCGCAAGCTACGGCGGAGTCTGTGACTTACCCTGCCGCGGCCGCACTAACCTTTTGCAGCAGACGCCGCGCATGTCCGATCAAATCGCCAACTTCAAACGGCTTTACCAGATAGGGCAACTGATTGTTTTGTAAGAATTCCCGTACCTCGGGCTCCGCTACGCTGGCAAATGTTACCAACAAGTGTTTCTCCAGACCCGGCAGGTTCTTTGCTATCCAGCGATAGACTTCGATCACGCTGCCATTGCCCGGCATCTTTCCATCCATGATGACGGCGTCGAAAGCCTGCTTGTTCAGCAGCAATCGCAATTGTTCTCCGCCCATGCAGGTGACAACTTCCGCTCCCGCGCCTGCCAGCACGTCGCGTTCAAACTCGAGCACTGCCTCTTCATTCTCCACCAGCAGAATCCGTCCTTCGACCGCCGATTCCCGACGCGGTGCAAGCTGTACGTTCTCCGCTACCATCGTTCCGCTGGTTGAGGGCAGTCGAACCTGGATCACCGCTCCACCCTCTTCCCGGTTGTAGGCAGATATGCTTCCACCGTGCTCCTGAATAATTCCGTAGCAGATGCTCAAGCCAAGACCCGTCCCTTTGCCAACACTCTTGGTGGTATAAAACGGCTCAAAGATGCGTTTCGGTTCCGTGATGCCTGGGCCCGAATCTTGAAATTCAGCATGGAGGTGACCGTCTTTGGCATACACCGACACGCGCAGATTTCCTCCCTGCCCGCTTTCCAGCATCGCGTCCACGGCATTGTTGATAATGTTCAGGAACACTTGTTCCAGTTGATGAGGATCAGCCGTAACCCCCGGAACTGATGAATCGATCTCCCGCTCCACCTTGATGTTGTTGGTCTTTAGATCGTAATCGCGCAGTGATAGAGTCTCGTCCAGCACTTTGCAGAGATCAACCTGCTGCTTCTGCGGCTTGCGTTGCCGTGCAAACGACAGCAGGTTCTGCACCACGCGATGCGTGCGCTGCGCCTGCTTGAACAGTTTTGCCACAAACTCCGAGGCACGCTCGCTCAAACCTTCGCTTTCCAGCAATTGCGCATAACCCAGAATCGCGGTCAGCGGATTATTCAGTTCGTGCGCCACCCCCGCGATCAGCTGGCCGACGGCTGACATCTTTTCGCTTTGCAGCAATTGCTCCTGGGTCTTACGCAAATCTTCATAAGCCCGGCTGGTTTCCTCGTACAAGCGAACTTTCTCAATGGTGGTCGCCAATTGCCGCCCAATCGCCACCAGCAGATTCTCATCGTTGCTCGAGTACTCCCGGTTTTTTCGGCTGCTGATGCCCATAATTCCTATGGGTTTGTCTTTGCTCCACAGCAACACCCAGATCCAAGAACTAGCTCCATCCCCGCGAATAAAATCGACTGCTAGAGCAGGTAGATGGGGCAGGTACTCCTCGGTGATCACTTCCGCCCGTGATCGCGTTACCAGATCGCCAAAACCTTCCGGCAGATGCACCTCGGCACATCGAGTGCGGTCCGCGCTGTTCTGTCCCCAGGAGGCGCGCCGGCGAAACATCGCTCCCTCAATATCGGCCAGATAGATAGACCCGGTTTCCGCTCCCAGCAGCGAAATCACTTGCCGCAAGGTCAGGTTCAGGATTTCATCCAGATCGAACGATTGTGTGGCGATAACGGCCATCGCGTTCAGCGCATTCAATTCGCGGTTCCGACGGCGGACTTCGTCCTCCGCCCGTTTCTTTTCCGTGATATCGAGCAGGAACCCTTGATAGCGATCCACCTTGCCTTTCGAATCCCGCGTGGCAAAGCTGCTTTCCATCGCCGTAATCAGCGCTCCATCTTTCCGCCGCAGAGTGACTTCAAAATTCCGCACAAAGTTGTGGATGTCGATCTCCCGCCGGAATGAGTCCCTCTGCTCACCGGAAGCGTAGAGTTCCGTGTCCAGATCCACTTCCATCAATTCATCGCGCGTGCGATAACCCAGCATGCGGACGAAGGCGTCGTTGCAATCCAGCAGCTTACCCCCGGGAGTGGCCACGAACACACCCTCCTGGGCCTGCTCGAAGAGCAACCGGTACTTCTCTTCCGCCGCGCGCCGGTCGGAGGTATCGCGTACCACGTGGATCGTGCCTTTCTGGCCGCTGCCCTGCGCGCTTCCCTGATCGGTATAGGTCGAGGTCGAGATCATGGAAAACCCGCCAAAACAAGGGTCGGGAATCTCATGAAATCCGTCCCCGCTGCGGTTGCAATAAGGACATCCGCTCCAGGGAGAGACGTGCGGCAGCACCGCTTCACAAGGTTGCCCAGCCACATCCGCCGGCGCCTGCGCCAGGTGTTGCAGCAATGCATGATTGGCCTTCATGATGCGAAACTCGGAATCGTGGACCAGCACCAGATCCTGAATCGAATCGAAAGTGTTCGCCCATTGCCGATGCGATCGTACTATCTGCTCCACCAGGCGCAGATTTTCCACCGCCAGTCCTAACTGGTGAGCACTTGTGGCCAGAAACTCCAGATCGTCGGGAGTATAGGAAAGCCGGTGCCCACTGCCCAGAGTCAACACTCCGATTACCGATTTCTTCCCTAGCACCGGCACCAGCACGCAATGATCGAAGCCTTCTCTCTTCAGGAACGGGCGTACGTAGTCATCCGACGCGGACGTGCGAACCACCACCGCGGCCCCGCCACTCAGCGTGCGTTCGAACTTGTCATCTGTGGGTACCACCCCGCGGTCACGAAGAAAATCCGGGGAGAGACCAATTTGCTGCACAATCACCATCTGATCGCCTTCAAACAACCGGAACCAGGCCGCCTTGGCGTGCATCAGGCGCTTCAGTTCTTCCAGGGCCGTGGCCATCATCGGTCCATGCTGTTGCGCACGGCTGATGCTGTTGGTGAGAGCATTCACTACTCCCAAACGCCGCGTCCGCAGCCTGGAGTCATCCAGTACCACCATCAGCAGGCTCGCTCCAAACAACAAATCTGTCACCAGTCCAAAGCCCGGCGGCAGATAGTCGCTCAACGGGGCCCAATCCAGATGCACCATCAATAGGCTGGCGGTCAGCAGCCAAGGCCCAATTTCCCATCGCGCCCAACGAAAACGTACCAACTGAATCGCCGCTGCAAAGGTGATGACCCGGTAACCCACTTCCAGGCCAACTCGTAGCGCGAACGAATCTGGCCACCAAAAGGCTCGGGCCACGGCATAGCTAATAAGAAGGATGGAAAATACCAGCAGCGGAAGTAGTAGCTTGCGGGCATGTGCGTAGATGAAAACTGCGCAAGCGAACAGCGAAACTGCCAGGATAAACTGCGCCTGCGAACTTGCGACCAGCACTTCCAGATTTGCGCCGCTGAGCGCGCTATGCAGCGTCCAGCCGGAAACGAAGTAGGCCAGCCAGCCCACAATCCAAATCAGCAAATAGCGCTCGCGAAAGGTGCGAAATACCAAAAGGCTGGCTGCCAAAACGACGAGAGTGGCGGATTCCACCGTCATCAGCTTGGGCACTGCCAGCTCCAGGGCGGACCAGCCCCCGTACACGTAGCTGTTCATCGCAATCAAGGACGTTTGGGTGCTCCATTTTTGATACCATGCCCGGCTTAGTTCTCAATTGGGTTTCCGACACTGTTTGGTTACTTTAGGAACCCGTAAATGGGACGCATTTCACGATAGACTAGGGTGGTTATGCCCTCCGAGCGCATTCTGGTTGTCGACGACGAGGAAGCAATCCGTGAGATTGTTTGCTCCATGCTGACCGCCGCCGGTTACCGTTGCGGACAAGCTTCCTCCGGCATGACCGCTCTGGCCGTGCTCGAGTCCGGCGAAATCTTCGATCTGATGCTCTCCGACCTGATGATGGCCGATCTCGATGGCATCGGCCTGCTGGAACGCACCAAGGAAAAGTTCCCCGACATGCCCGTGGTCATGGTGACCGCAGTTCACGACATCTCAGTCGCTTTGGCCGCCATTCGCAACGGTGCTTACGATTATTTGCTCAAGCCCTTCGAGCGCGAACAACTGTTGGCCACCGTGCGTCGCGCGCTGGAGAATCGCCGCCTCAAGCTTGAGAATCGCGCCTACCAAACTGGACTGGAAGCCAAGGTCGAAGCTCGTACCCAGCAACTCCAGCAGACCATGCACGATCTGGAACGTTCCTATGACGTGACCCTCGAGGCCTTGGGCGATGCTCTTGACCTTAAAGATGCCGAGACCGAAGGTCATTCCAGGCGCGTTACCGCGTTCACCATCGCCATTGCCCGCGCCATGGAAGTACCTAAGGATCAGATCACGGTCATCGCCCGCGGAGCATTCCTGCACGACATTGGCAAAATGGCCATTCCCGACGCCATCCTGCGCAAGCCGGGTGCGCTCACCCCGGACGAAATCACCATCATGCGCGAGCATTGCTATCGCGGCTACCAATTGCTCAGAAGAATTACCTTCCTGTCCGAAGCCTCGGAAATCGTGTACTCCCATCAGGAACGCTATGACGGTACCGGTTACCCTCGCGGACTGAAAGGTGAGGAGATTCCCATAGGCTCACGTATCTTTTCCGTGGCCGACACGCTTGATGCCATCACCTCCGACCGTCCCTACCGTGCAGCGCAGACCGTGGGCGCCGCGCGCGAGGAGATCGAACGCTGGTCCGGACGCCAGTTTGATCCCAAAGTGGTCAAGATCTTCCTCTCCATGCCCGAACACATCTGGAGCGACCTTCGCAAGGAAATCGACGGTCGACCTTCTTTTGCACCCCCTCCGCAACCCTCAAAAGGGGCATCCGCCTCATAGCTGCAACTTCTGCCGTTTGCAGCGTTCTTACTCTGTCGGCGGTTCCGGCGTATACACTTTCCCTATCACTCACAGGAGGCATTTATGAAACTCCGCCTGGCATTATTCGCCGTTCTTTTGGCAGCCACTTCGCTTGCTTTTGCACAGGACCGGCCCACGGTCACTGCTCAGCCCAACACCGTGTACGTTTCAGCCGATGGGAAATTCGAGGCCAATCCGGACACCGCAGTCGTCCAATTCAATATCTCTGCGCAGAAGAATAAGTCCAGCGAGGCTTACGACCGTGCCTCGCAGGCGGTGGAGCAAGTGCGGCAGATTCTGCGTTCCAATGGGATCGATCCCAAGGAAGCGCAAATCGGCACTTTCTCCATTCAGCCGGTCTACGACTACTCCAATGCGAAGCAAAAACTAATCGGCTATCGCGTGAACGCCGACGTTACGCTAAAGCTGAAGGATTTCACCAAGGTGGCTCCCATCGCGCAGCAGTTTTCCGATATGGATGTAACTGGCAACCAGTCCGTCAATTACACGCTGGAAGAGATCGACGTGGCCAAAACCAAGGCCGTCGAAGACGCCTACCGTCGTGCTCGCCTATCTGCTGCTGCGGTAGCAAAGGCTGGTGGACGTACCTTGGGCGATTTGTCCTACGCCTCAGTAGACACTTTCGAGAATGTGCGCGTGCAGCCAATGCACATGGGGATACAGCAGATGGCAAAGCTCCAGTCAGCTCCTGCTCCCACTGAAGAATTCACTCCACAAACCGTGAGCGTCACCGCCCACGTCAACGCCGTATTCAACTTGAAATAGGAATTGGGCCAGAGCTTTGAAAGGGTGCGGCTTCAGCCGCATCGCAATTGCCTTAGACGCTCAGGAACAGTTGGGAAACCGCATCCTCTTAAACCTCACCGCCGTGAATACGCTTAGCCAGATCCGCCCGTCACTGGTCCGATCCGGGCGCCCTGGTCACATTCGGCACCCGCGATGCATCCAGCGGAACATCCCTCTGCACCACCAATTCCAGCGTGGTACCTGCATCCATCTTCACATCATTGCCGCGAGTCAACATGGCAATCGCCGTCCCCACGGCGCCACCAACTCCAGCTCCAATCAGTGCACCCTTGCCTCCCTGGCTGAGTCCACCCACCACCGCGCCGGTCCCGGCGGTTGTCGCAATGGTTCCAGCCTTCGAGCCGGTCTGGCCATCCTTTTGAAGCGTTCCTTCCTCGTCCTTCACTCCGGTCTTGTCCAATCCCGGCGCATTTTCGACCGCTCCGGGGAGAATCACTGTGTAGCCGCTCGGATAAATCAAACTCGTAAAGTGCATCAAAACCTGCGCTCGTCCCTTAATTCGCCCGCCGCGCTGGATCTCGCTGATTCGTCCCTGCACATAGGTTCCCGCCGGGATCAGCACTCGATTATTGGCAACCACCGGAAACGTTGTCTCCGCATACACCGCATCGCCCGTCCGTGTGCCTTTGGTCGAGATGGCATGTTTCAGCGCCACCGGCACTTTGGTCCCTGAAGGAATCATCAACGTCTCGGCAGCTGCCGCAGGCGTGGCTGGGTTCGAGCTTACGTTAGGCGCAGTGCTGGTAGCACTTTGCGCCCATGCCAGCCCAGCCAGGCAACATGTCACCAATAAGATTCGCATACACACCTCCCGCCGAAAGCACTCGCCACACAGTATAGAACGCTATTCAATACACGGATGCAAGCAGTCCGGGAAGCGCTGTATCGGGAGTTTAGAACTGAGGGCTGAAGGCTGAGGGCTAAAAGCTGAAAGCTAAATCGGCATTACGCCGACTTCCAACTCCACGTCGGTAGTTTCCACCATCGCAATCGCATCCCATGGACAACCGTCCAGGAAGCATCCGTCGGGACCTTTGCTGACGCACTTCTTGCACCCAATGCAAAGAATAGGATCCACCTGAATTCGACCGAACGGCGGATGGTCTTCGTCCGGAACCCAGAACATGCAGTCTTCAATGGGACAATATTCCACGCAGGCAGGCGAACCGGCACACCCGGTGCAGCACTCCGTGATGACCGCCAACTCCTTTGGTTTCTTCTTGCGAGGAGTATCAATCCCCTTCGACCGGGGTTCGCATTTGAGCTCGTCGGGAACCATCCCGACCGCCTTGGTGTCGGCAGCCATGGCGGAATTATAGCATTCAGCACTCAGCAGTCAGCAGTCAGCCGACCAAAGGAGTTTGCTGACCCCTTATCCGGGCAGTCGGCGCTGAGTGCTGAATGCTGAAAGCTAATGTTCACCCATCACATTCTCCACCGCCACACTTCTGCTATAGTGGCGCTTTCAACACAAAAGACGAGCGGAAGGAGTACCCATCATGGCAGGCAAGAGCGTCAACAAAGTCATTCTCATCGGTAATCTGGGGAAAGATCCCGAGGTCAAATACACACCGCAAGGCACCCCGGTGGCAAAAATAGCGCTGGCCACCAACGAGCGTTACAAAGACAAGAACGGCGAATGGCAGGACCGCACCGAGTGGCACAACGTAGTCCTCTGGCAGCGCCTCGCCGAGATCGCCGGCGAGTATTTGAAAAAGGGCGGCAAGGTTTATATCGAAGGCCGCCTGCAAACCCGCTCCTGGGACGACAAACAAACCAATCAGAAGAAATACATGACCGAAGTCGTCGCCAGCGACCTGGTCCTGTTGGGTGGACGCGGTGAAGGCACCGGCGGCGGTGGAGAATCCGCGCGGGGCGCAGCCGCAGGCAGCAACAACTTCGATCAGCGTACGCCAGAACCGGAGCCAGTATTGGCGAATTCATCGCCCATCAGCGACGAAGACATCCCGTTCTAACGGCTGGTGTAGTTAGAGCAAGACATCACGGATAAGACTTGATCTGCGTGAATCCGCGTTAATCTGCGGCGAAGTAGGGGTTGCCTATGTCCGATCTTGCCAGCAAGAATTGTGTTCCCTGCAAAGGAGGTGTCCCACCTCTCAAAGGCGAACAACTCCACGCCCTCAGCCACCAACTTCCCAATTGGAAGGTGATCAATGAGCATCACATCACTCGCGCCTTCACCTTTCCTGATTTCAAGCAGTCCCTGGATTTTGTGAACCGCGTAGGCGCCGTCGCCGAAGAACAAGGCCATCATCCCGATATCGTTCTGAAGTGGGGCAAAGCCGAGATCACCATCTGGACCCACAAAATCGACGGCCTGACCGAGAGTGACTTCATCATGGCCGCCAAAATTGATTCGTTGTACCCCGATCACTAATCCGCTATCACGGAATTATCCGGAACGGCACGTTGCTGGTCAATACGCCCGCTGGCGTGGTCACCGTGACATACCCACTGGTTGCACCCGCTGGGACGGTCGCCCGAATGTAGGTATCGGATACCACTGTGAAATCGGCTGATACTCCGTTCAGTTCCACCTGGGTAGTGCCAGTAAATCCCTGGCCGAGAATGCCGCCGCTCTGACCAACCTCGCCCGCAGCCTGCACCAGGCTCACAAACGGCCCAAGGCCAGTCGAGTAGCGGAACGCTATACCGTCCCCAAACTCTCCGCCATACGCACCACCGTACACCGTGATTCCGTAGAAGTTTCCATCGGTCGCTTGCATAATGCCACCCAATGGACCAGCCCCGTCCGGACACTGGAAGCCCTCTGGTCGCTGCTTGTCGTCTGGACCGCAAAAGCTGAACATCGTAGTGAAGGAACCCCCAGAACCAATCGAGAAAATCGTACCGCAATTGCCACCCGTTTCCCCGTCGCAACCCTGTTGCGAATACACTCCGCTCACACCATATAAATTGCCGTCCGTCGACTGAATGAGCCCCGCATAGGGAGAATCACCATCCGGGCAGCCAGACGCGTTACAGAAACTATGCAGCGTCGTAAGTCCACCGGATGGCGCAAGCAGAAACGCGGTTCCGTAAACTCCGTAGGCCCCGCCACTCAAAGTAGTACCGTACAAATTACCGTCACTGGTCTGAACAAGGCCACCGTAGGGTGTATCGCCATCCAAACAAATGCCGATTGAGCAAAAGTCGTATAGGGTTGTGAGGCTGCCTTCACCAGTGATCTTGAAAACTGTGCCACAAGCTCCCGCACACCAGATAGAGGGCGGGCCTCCGGCACTCGTCGTTCCGTAAAAATTCCCATCGTTTCCCTGAATCAGTCCGCCGAGAGAAGAATTTCCGTCTGTGCAGTTAAGCTGACTGCAAAAACTATGCAGGGTTGTAAGCGTTCCGGTCGGAGTAATCTTGAAAACTGTGCCGCCTCCATCGTCATAAAGCGAATTGTTGGCATTGGCGCCAGCCCAGTAGGTTGTCCCATAGAAATTTCCGTCGATGCCTTGCACCAGCCTGGCTTGAGGATATTCGCCATCGGCGCAGTTGAGTTCCGCACAGAAGCTGTAAAGCGTTGTCAATTCCCCGTGTGCGCTCACCTTAAATACAGTCCCGCCGTTGTTGGCGCCGCCTTGGAAAGTGGTGCCGTAGAAGTCGCCGTCGTTGCCGAGAACCAGTCCCGCGAATGGATACGCTCCATCAGCACAATCGCTTTGAGCACAGAAACTATAAAGTGTCCGGAGGCCCGCCCCCGCTTTGATTCTGATAACTGCTCCAGCATTGTTCCCCCCGCCTGCGGATGTCGTACCGTACAAGCCGCCATCTCGACCTTGTACCAGGGCAACATAGCGCGGATTCGCTCCATTGGTTCCATTGAAACTTTGAAGGCGGGTGAAAGTTTGGGCATGGACGCCAGCAGCCAATAACAGGACTACCAGAGTGTGGAAGGTTTTCATGTGCACCTCCAATTAATTTTTCCGTCAGTCTATTCCGCTGCCTATGAAGGGTCAAGAGGGTAATTAGTCTCCACGGTCCCCCTAACCTATCCACAAGTCCAATGATTTGCCTCCACACTTGGATTGCCCCACGGCCTTTGTGCCCAAGCCCAAAGCATTGCGGGGACAATCATCACCACGCCGGTCACAACCGCAACATGTTTCGCCGAATATCCCCAGTCCAGAAACAATCCGCACAGATACGCGCCAATGGCGATAGTCAGCATGCTCATACCCAAATCCGCCGCAAACACCCGCCCACGAAACCGGTCTTCCGTGTTGAGTTGTAGAAGCGTGGTAGAGAAAACCCAGATTGTGGAACCTCCGCAGTGCGCCAGCACCACCCAAAAGCACGCCACCCAAACCGTGCTCGAAACCCCCAGCGCAGCGTACCCGATACCCACCACCAGGTAACCGAACAAGACTCCCAGTCGTAAGCGCTCCTGCGAATGCCCAGCCCAACGCGCCGAGACTAGCGGCCCGACCAGCGCGCCCAAACCACGCGCTCCCAGTAGCAAACTCATCCCAAGCATGCCTCCACGCTGTGGATCGATGCCGCGCCAATGCACCGGGAAATAACGCTGGCCCATCACGGTAAAGAGCACCCAACTGGGACCAATCATCAACTCGCCGGCTTTGCCGAACACCGTGGCCAACAGACGCCGGTTGCCGCGCACGTAGCGTACGCCTTCAAGAATCGGAGAGTGGTCCCACAAGTCACGAACCCGCAGCGGCGCAGCTGACACGGCATGCGGTTCCTCGAATCTCATGCCGCGAATCAGCAAAGCAGAAGCGAGAAACGAAAGCGCATTCAAGATGAAGACAGCATCCCTACCCAGCAACGCCGCCACCACTCCGCCGATCGACGCACCCACCAGCAAATTCACCGACCATGTAGCAGAAGAAAGTGTGTTCGCCAGAATCACATCTTCCCGCTCGGTGATGTTGGGGATCACCGAACTGCGCGCCGGCTCGAAAAACGCTGCCATCAGCGTTTCAACAAACAACAGTGGATAGACAAACCAGACCATCGACCGCGTGCGCACAACGATCATCAGAAAGACAATGACCATGCGGGCCAGATCAGCGGCAATCATGACGCGTTTACGCCGAATGCGGTCGTTGACCACGCCGGCTACCGGCCCGATGAAAGTTTGCGGCAGCACTTGCAGCACCAGGGCCAGTGCCACCGAACTCGCTTTTCCCGTCAACTGCAACAACAAGCTGTAAATAGCGAGAGTGTAGAACCAATCGCCGAGTTCGCTGACGATCTGGGCCGACCACAAGCGCCGGAAATTGCGGTTGTGGCGAACCAGGCGCAAATACGCCGACAACGAAATAGACGTGATCTGACGCTCCGGTTGCGGCTCCATATTTAAGAAAGACTGCTAAGAAACATGCCGAACAAACACTCTACCTTCCGCGCAGCATACGGGCAAAGCCACTCTCGCACCCTGCAAGTTGACTTCTCTGCATCGCTCAGCCTAACCTTGCCATCGCCGCATAATTGCTAACATCAACTTTAGTGTCCCGTCTGTTATGTATAGGAGCTTGCCCATGAAAGTTTTTTTGCATTTGGCCGCCATCTTAATTCTGACTGCTTTCGCCTTTTCCCAGAGCGATGAGATCGCTCCCAACGAAAACCTGGTGGCGGAAGGCATCCCCAAGATTCCCGCATCTCTCGCTGAGACGGTTGATCGCTACTCCAATTTCCGCGGCGCTTCTCTTGACAGTTGGGACCCGGTCAAGCGGGAGATGCTCATTTCCACGCGTTTCGCCGATACCAACCAGATCCATCTTGTGAAGATGCCCGGTGGCGCTCGCACGCAAATTACTTTCTATGCAGACCGGGTTGCAAGCGCGCAGTTCCCTCCAACCAGGGACGATTCCTTCATTTTCTCGAAAGACGTCGGCGGCGGCGAGTTCTTCCAGTTGTACCGCTACGAAGTAGCCAGCGGCGATGTAACTCTGCTGACCGACGGCAAGTCGCGCAACACCGATCCCATCTGGTCGTACGCGGGTGATAAACTCACCTACGCATCCACCCGCCGGACTGGCAATGATGTTGATCTCTACGTCATCAATCCGGCCGACCCAAAAAGCGATCATCTGCTGGCGCAATTGCAGGGTGGAGGCTGGTCACCGCTCGATTGGTCTCCCGACGGACAAAAGATTCTGGCAAATGAGGGGATCTCAGCTAACGAGAGCTATGTCTGGCTAGTCGACGCTACCAGCGGCGAAAAGACTCTGCTCACGCCAAAAGGCGGCGACGTAAAGATTGCCTACAACGGCGGCCGTTTCAGCAAAGATGGCAAAGGCATCTACGTCACCACCGACAAGGACTCTGAATTTCTGCGGCTAACCTACATCGATCTGTCGACCAAACAACACACTTATCTCACCAGCAACATTCATTGGGATGTCGATGAATTCGATCTCTCCAATGACGGCCGCACCATCGCCTTCGTAACCAATGAAGATGGCCTCGGGATCCTCCACCTTCTCGACACAAAAACCCGCAAAGAAAAACCTGTGCCCAGTCTGCCCAAGGGGCTGGTCTCCGGCATATCCTGGCACAAGAACAACCGCGATTTGGGTTTCAGCATTTCCTCGGCCCACACCAGTTCCGATGTTTACTCGCTCGATGTGCAGAGCGGCAAAGTCGACCGCTGGACCTTAAGCGAAACTGGCGGCTTGAACACCGCCACCTTCTCCGAACCCGATCTCGTCCACTGGAAATCATGGGACGGACGATCCATTAGCGGATTCCTCTACCGCCCATCGGCCCAGTACACCGGCAAGCGGCCGGTGATCATCAACATCCACGGCGGCCCCGAAGGCCAATTCCGGCCCGGTTTTCCCGGCCGCTGGAATTATTACTTGAACGAACTCGGCGTCGCCATGATCTCTCCCAACGTCCGCGGGTCAACTGGCTACGGAAAAACCTTTCTGGCGCTCGACAACGGTTTTCTGCCGCGAAGGTTCCTATCAAGGACATCAACTCCCTGCTCGATTGGATCCAGACGCAGCCCGACCTCGACTCCAGCCGCGTGCATGATCACCGGCGGCAGCTACGGCGGATTCATGACACTTGCCGTCGCCACCAACTACAACGACCGCATCTGCTGCTCGGTCGACGTCGTCGGCCCGTCGAACCTGGTGACATTTCTGGAACACACTTCCGGATATCGCCAGGACCTGCGGCGGGTAGAGTACGGCGACGAACGCGATCCCAAGATGCGCGATTTTCTCGAACGATCGCGCCGGCAAACAATGCGAAGAACATCACCAAGCCGCTGTTCGTGATCGCAGGGCAAGAATGATCCCCGCGTGCCGGTGAGCGAATCCCAGCAGATGGTGAAATCGTCCGGCAGAACGGCACTCCCGTCTGGTGGCTGATGGCCAAGGATGAAGGCCACGGCTTCGCCAAGAAAAAGAACCAGGACTACCAGTTCTACGCCACGGTGATGTTCGTGAAGGAATATCTGCCGAAATAGCTCTCAGCCTTCAGCTCTCAGCGGCCCTTTGAAAGCTGACCGCTGAGAGCTGATCGCTTGTTTATAATCTCCCCATGCTCGATGAAATCGCTTTTCGCAATCACGCCGACGCGGCACTGAGTTCCCTCAAGCAGAGCCTGATCACCGCCGAAGAATCCGCCGACTTCGAGGTTGAAGACCAGGCAGGAGCATTGCAAGTCTCCTTCGAAGACGGCACTCGCTTCGTTATCTCACCCAACGCACCGGTGCGCCAGATATGGATTTCCGCCCTGGCTACCAGTTTCAAACTCGACTGGTCAGAAACTAGGCAAGATTTCGTACTGGGAAAAACTGACGAAAACCTGAAACCGTTAATCGCGCGCCTGATCAATCAGCAGCTAGGAGAGGACAAAGTCAAAATGTAGGCGCGGGCGTCCCCACCCGTAGTCTGAGAAAGCGAATTTATACGAGCTAACCGCTCCCGCCCAGCTTCTGCTTCAAATCCCGCGCAATCTGCTGCCCGTGAAAGCGCCCGTTCTCAATGAATATCTCGTTCGTCCGCGATCCCGCCACGATGACTCCCGCCACATAAATTCCCGGCACATTGCTCTCCAGGGTCTCCGGATCGCACACCGGACGGCACTGCTCCCCCGAAAGCTCAATCCCCATGGACCGCAGAAAATCGTAATCAGGATGGTAGCCAGTCAAGGCAAACACAAAGTCATTCTGCACTCGTACGAGACCCTCAGGAGTGTCGTAGCACAACGCAATCGGCGGCAATCTCGTCAACCGTCGAGCTGAAATAGGCCTTGATCTCGCCCGCCTTAATGCGATTTTCGATGTCTGGCAGGATCCAGTACTTCACGTGCGAATGCAATTGCGCACCGCGATGGACCAGCGTCACCCGCGCCCCATGCCGCCACAGATCAAGCGCCGAAATCGCCGCCGAATTCTTCCCCCCAATCACCAGCACATCTAAATCAAAAAATGGATGCGGCTCGCCGTAATAATGAAACACCTTGGGCAACTCCTCGCCAGGAATGTTGAGTTGGTTCGCCATGTCGTAATATCCCGTGGCGACAATAAGCTTACGAGTTTGATAATCAAAGATTCTGCCCAGCCGGTCGCTGGTGCTGACGTGAAAGTCGCCATCACCCCCATTCACCGTCTTCACCCACTGATACTGCGCCACCGGCAACCGATAATGCTCGGCAACTTTGCGGTAATACTCCAGCGCCTCTTCCCGCGTGGGTTTCTGATGAGCGGTGGTGAAGGGCATATCGCCAATCTCCAGTAATTCCGGCGTCGTAAAAAATGTCATGTTCGCGGGATAATTGAATATCGAATTGACCAGGCAGCCCTTATCGATCACCACCGCTTTGAAACCAGCTCGCTGCGCCTCAATCCCACAAGCCAGGCCGGTGGGCCCGGCTCCGATCACCAGTACATCCACCCGCGAACCCGAGTGCGTGCTGAACTGCGCCCGTGGCAGAGTGTCGGGAATCTGAACCGCGTCCGAGATTTGTCTGGTCGGCAAGGTGTAATCCTGAAGGGCGGGAAGACTCCACTACCAGCAGAAATCGCCCCCTCTTTTTGGAGTTAACGATTCTAGCACGTCGCTGACAGGAGGTTCGTGCCCGGCCAAGGGTCAACGCGCGCTATACTTTTGGGTTACCTTATACATTTCAACGTACCGATTATTCAGGACAAATCATGCCCACCACCCGCACTGAATCCGATAGCATGGGAAAAATCCAAGTCCCAGCCAACGTCTACTGGGGCGCGCAGACCCAGCGTTCGCTGCTGCATTTCAACATCGGCCGTGACACTATGCCGCCCGAACTGATCCGCGCCTTCGGCATCCTGAAGAAAGCCTGCGCCCTGGTGAATCAGGATCTCGGCAAGCTTCCCGCCGACAAAGCCAAGCTCATCGTGCAAGCCGCCGACGAAGTCATCTCCGGCAAACTCAACGACCAGTTTCCGCTTCGCATCTGGCAAACCGGCAGCGGCACCCAGACCAACATGAACGTCAACGAGGTCATCTCCAACCGCGCCATCGAGCTGGCCGGCGGCGAGATGGGATCGAAGAAGCCCATCCATCCCAACGACGACGTCAACATGTCGCAGTCATCGAACGACACTTTCCCAGCGGCGATGCACATCGCCGCAGCCGAACGCGTGAAGAATGCGCTGATTCCAGCAGTCAAGGTCGTTCACGACGCCATCTCCGCCAAAGCAAAAGAATTTCATGACATCGTTAAGATCGGACGCACCCATTTGCAAGATGCCGTTCCCTTAACTTTTGGCCAAGAGTTCGGCGGATGGGCCAGCCTACTCGAACGCGACATCCAGCGCCTGGAGCAGGTTTTGGGAGGACTATACGATCTCGCCATTGGCGGCACTGCCGTTGGCACCGGACTCAATGCCCATCCCGAATTCGCCGAGCGCGCCGCCAAAAAGATCGCTGAACTCACCGGACTTCCCTTCCGCTCCCATGGCAACAAGTTCGCCGCGCTCTCCGCCCATGACGAAATCGTCTTCGCGCAGGGAGCCATGGAAACTCTGGCCGCATCATTCATGAAGATCTCCAATGACATTCGCTGGCTCGCGTCCGGCCCGCGCTGCGGCTTGGGCGAAATCTCCATCCCCGAGAACGAACCTGGCTCTTCCATCATGCCCGGCAAGGTCAATCCCACGCAGTGCGAAGCTATGACTTTGGTCTGTGTGCAGGTGCACGGTGCAACCGCCGCGGTCGGATTCGCCGGCTCCCAAGGCAACTTCGAGCTCAACGTATTTAAGCCGGTCATCATTTACAACTTCCTGCACTCGGTCACGCTGATCACCGACGCCTGCCACGGCTACGTCGAGTACATGATAAAAGGCATCGAAGTTGATCGCGCGAAAGTCGACTGGTACGTGAAGAATTCGCTGATGCTGGTGACCGCGCTAGCCCCCAAAGTCGGCTACGACAAAGCCGCCCAGATCGCCCACACCGCCCACGTTGACCACACCAGCCTCCGCGAAGCCGCACTCAAGCTCGGACACCTCACCGCCGAAGAGTTCGATCACTTGATGAAGCCGGAGAGGATGACCAGGCCGTAAGTGGATTGCGTATGTAAGATCGGGGTCTAGTTGAACAAAGAATATGCTCCAGGTCCCTAAGCGTGGGCCTGCTCAAAACGCCTCAGTGTAGGCAGGGCTCGGATGGACTTGCCCGATCTCTGCTCGGCGAGCCGGATTTCATAAAGACTCTGAAGGTTCAGCCAAAACTCAGCGCTGGTGCCGAAGAAATGGGCGAGACGCAACGCCGTGTCGCCCGTAATCGCCCGCCTCCCATTCAGTATTTCAGTAATCCGGTTCGTGGGAACGCCCAATTGCCGAGCCAGTTCAGCGGCGCTCATTCCCAGCGCGCCAAGCTCTTCTGCCAGATGTTCCCCGGGGTGAATTGCCGTCCGTGCCATCGCATTCTCCTAGTGATAATCCGCAATCTCTACGTTCGCAGGGCCTGGTGCGCTTGCCTGCCATTCGAAACAGATCCGCCACTGGTCGTTAATTCGGATGCTGTATTGCCCCTTGCGGTCGCCCTTCAGGGTTTCGAAACGGTTGCCCGGCAACACCGCCAGATCCCGGAGTGTGACGGCTGCCTCCAAACGGTCGAGTTTCAGGCGGGCCGCGTGTTCGATGCCGGAGAACGCTTTGACCCGTTTGCCGAGAGCGAAGTTCCGGGTCCGCTTGTCCCGATAGCTGCCGACCATGCGTCAGGATAGCACAGTGGTATGCGTTACGTAAAGCATACCAACAACCTGCTGGCTATTGTTCGACTACGTCGCCGGAGAAACAGGGCAGGAAAACCCTCACTCCGCCCTCGCCTCCGCCAACTCCACGGCAGGCCTCGCCACAATCTTCGGCATGGTGGAAATCGTAACCACACTCACCAGCACCAGCACGCTCCCGAAAACGGTACGTAGTCCGATGCTCTCGCCTCCAACAAAATATCCCACCAAAACCGCCACCACCGGATTCACATACGCATAAGTTCCCACCTTCGTCGGCGATTCGTAATGCAACAACCAAATGTAGGCTGTAAACCCAACGATGGATCCAGCAACGATGAGATACAGCAATGCAAACCATGCCGTCCACGAAACACCCCACACGTTGAAACCCTTAAACTCCCCGGTTATCGCTGCCAAGACCAGCAATTGGATCCCGCCCGCCAACATCTGTGCCGCAGCGCTCATCGGCTTGGACGCGGGCAGCGTCAGCCGCCGAGTCAGAATCGTAGCCACCGACCAACAGAATGCCGCAATCAACAATGCCAGCGCGCCCGCGCGATCGATGGGGGCTTCCCCAAGCGAAAACGATCGGTTCATCAGTACCGCAACTCCACAAAAGCCGGCCAACAACGCGAGCCCGAGTCGGACAGTCAGTCGCTGCGTTCGCAGTATCGTAATTTCCAGCAGGGTAATGAATATCGCGATCGTGGCCAATACCACAGCTGTAATCCCCGAGGGCACCCGCTGCTCTGCCCAGAACACGCAGCCGTAATCGATGAGGAAGATAAGCGTTCCTTGCAGACAGATTCCCGCCCACTCGCGCCGGTTGGGATGTGCGACGCCCTTCAGCCGCATCCATCCATAAAGAAATAACCCAGCCAGCACGAAGCGCAGCCCCGCTAAAAGAAACGGCGGCACCTCGCGGACACCGACTCGGATCGACAGGAAAGTCGATCCCCAAACCAGGTAAATGATGGCGAAGGCCAGCAGGATCTTCCACGATGCCGGCCGGGCTGCAGTTTCCATCGCTGATTTCCTCGATTTACAAGATCGCTCTCACGCTTGCGACTGTAGATGAGAGTGCAGCCACGGTGGCATCATCTTTAGCTATGAAAGATTTCTATAGCGGAGAAAACTATTTCTTATTCCCTACGCATTACGTCGCCCAAAAGTCAGTCCGCTGAAGCCCACAGTTTTTTCGGACGCGACGCCCTTGCTCGCAACCAACACATGAAAGCTTTCACCCATGCCGGCCGGCGTCACCAGATGTTTCAGTTGCAGCGCAACTTTGGCATGCTCCTGGGGCAAACGGCACTCTTCGAACGCATCGGCAAATTGATTGAGTTCGCCGATCCCCATGAGAAATTGAGATTGCGTCAGCAGCGGCTGCACCCGCATGCCTTGCTGCTCAGCCGCCGCAGCCAGCGCTGTGAAGTTCACGTGTGCGGTGATGTCTTGTTCACCGGGGGATTCATAGGGGTTGGCAGAAACGGAATGCTGGCGATACGCCATGATGGTGCCGCGATGGCGTCCCGCAAGCTGCTCGGCGCGGGTGTAGCCATAATCGACGGCGATTAGAAAGCCTCGTTGGATACCCGCAGCCAGTTGAGACATAAGCTTCTGGGCGGCGCGTGCCGTCTCGACGCGCTCGCCATCCTCGGGATGAACGCTGTAGCGATCGACGAATTCAAGGTTCTCGCTTGAAGCCGTGACCCAGGTTTCGATAAAGCGTCCGTCTTTCTCCGCGATCCGCAATTCACCTTCTGGCCCGAGCACTTCGACCGGCAACGCATCGAAGAACTCATTGGCAAAGACGATGACAGGAATGATGGAAAGCGCGGTCGCACCCTGGATGTCCACAGTGGAGGGCACAGCTTCAGCCGTGCCGCATGGCTTTTCCGTCGGCGTCGCCTTTAGCCGCTGAGCAAACGAAACTTTGCCCGCAGTAAAATGTCGCTCTAAAGTTGTCCGCAGCCTCGCCCGCAAGGCCTCCGACCGCTCCCACAACGAATAATGCACCGCCCCAAAGAACTCAGGAAACTTCTTCTCTGACCAATCGAGCACGTCGCGCGCGAACAATCCACGGCCTGGTCCCAACTCCAGAATCTCAATCTTCTCCGGCGCTCTCAGCGCCCGCCACATCTCTTCAAATTGACGCGCCAGGAGCCGTCCAAATACCGCGTGCACATCACTCGATGTGTAGAAGTCCCCGGCCTTACCAAACTGTTCCACGTTCCGCGAATAGTATCCATATTCCGCATCGTAGAGACACATCTCCATATACCGCGAAAACGGTATTAGTCCATTCGCGCGGATTTCCTGAATGATTTTCTCGCGTAGCGTCACAAGCCTTCCTGCTGACGATCGAGGCGGTTCTGCGGCGTGCGCGTAAACATTTCGATCAGGTAGTCATGCAGGCAGTCAAATAGCTGCCGTTGGAAAGTCCATTCAAACTGAGGATGGTCCAGATCCCGCGGATGCAGTTCGAAATAATAGGTATGCACCGGAATGTCAGGGTTCTTAAACTTGATAATGACCTCGACCCCTTCGCTCTTGCCGCGGGCGGAAAAGTCGAGCAGAGGATGCTCATAAAGACGGAGCTGCTGTAACACGCGGGCAAGACGTGTGTCGGAAGATTCGGGCACGAAATGATTCTAATGGAACCAATCACAACCCTTCTAACCGCCGAACACGTAACGACATGAACTCTTGAAGTACGTACATGTTTACTGTACAATTTGTATCGGGAGAACCCATGGAGACCACTTATACCAACTTGCGGCAGAGCCTAGCTTCAATCCTTGACCGGGTTGCCAACGATCGCGAAGTGGTCATCGTCCGTCGTCGCGGCACGAGAACGGTCGCAATGGTACCCGCCGATGAGCTTGCCGGTCTCTTGGAAACAGCGCACCTGCTTCGCTCTCCCAAAAACGCTCAGCGATTGCTCACCGCCCTGCACCGCGCCGTGGGCAAAAAAGGTAAGCCGGAACCCTTGTCGAAACTGCGACGGGAGATGGGCCTTGGCGAGGAACAGTGATCGCGATGCCGTGTTCCATCCCGAGTTTCGCCAGGACCTGCGCTATTGGGTCGAGACCGACCGGAAGACCGCGCTGAGAATGCTTGAACTGATCGAGGCGGTACTCCGGGAACCTTTCGTTGGGATCGGTAAGCCGGAACCTCTGAAGTATGTTCTGGCGGGATGTTGGTCGCGCAGGATCACTCAGGAACACCGGCTGGTCTATCGAGTTAATCAAACGAGAGTTGATTTTCTTCAGGCCAGATATCATTACTGACCGAAACGAAAGCTGCGCCGAACGCAACAACACTCATGAAAACCGTCGGCATCATCGGAGGCATCGGCCCAGAGTCGACCATTGACTACTATCGCGCTATCCTCGCCGCCTATTCAGAGCAACGGACCGACCGCAGCAACCCTTCCATCATCATCAACAGCATCGACCTGGACAAACTGCGGGAGATGTTTGAAAGCAATCAACACCAGGCAATCGTCGCCTACCTCATCACCGAACTACGCCGGCTTTCGGCGGCCGGCGCGCATTTCGCAGTGCTCTCCGCCAATACCCCACACCTGGTTTTTGACGAGCTTCGCCAGCAGTCGCCCATTCCGCTGATCAGCATCGTCGAGACCACCTGTGACGCCGCCAAAGCCATGGGGCTCACCAAGCTGGGCCTGTTGGGTACCCGCTTCACCATGCAAGGACGATTTTATCCCGATGTCCTTTCGCGGAAAGGCATCCAACTGGTTGCACCCGAGCCCGACGAGCAAGCTTACATTCACGAAAAATACTTTGCAGAGTTGGTAAAGGGAATATTTTTACCCGAAACCCGACAGAGGTTGCTCGAGATCATCGACCGCATGAAGGAACGCAACGGCATCCGAGGCGTAATCCTCGCCGGAACCGAGCTGCCCTTGATTTTGCGAGGCACAACCAAACCAGGCGTCCCCTTCCTGGACACGACTCAAATTCACGTGCAGGCGATCGTCAAAGAGCTGCTAGCGTAGCAAAGCGGAAAGCTTCGCCCAGCCTCCATAACCCTTCGCCGTCTGCTCAATCACCACACCCGGCAAACCTTCTGCGGCATCATGGGCTGCCCAGTCTTGCAGCCGAAAGCCTCACCGAATTCCGGCATGTTCTCGACCACGCCGTTCACGCGAAACTGGCGGGGCGAATGTGGATCGGTCTGCACCTGCAATCGCAACTGCTCTGGACGCGTGTCCCCGCACCAGGTTTGTCCATGGCCTAGAAAGAACTGCTGAATCGGCGTATAGCCGCCCTGCTTCTCTTTCAGATCGATGTTCTTTCTCTTGGCATCTTCCAGGAACGCCATGAATGCCAGGCGCAGCCCGCCATTGTCTGCCGTGTTTTCCCCCAACGTCAGCTTGCCATTCACCTTCACGTCATCCACAACAACAAAGCTGCCGTACTCCTTGACCGTGCAATCGGCTTTCTCTTCAAACTTCTTCCCATCCTCGGGCGTCCACCAATCGGACAAATTGCCGTTGCCATCGAATTGGCGGCCTTGGTCATCGAAGCCGTGCGTCAGTTCGTGGCCCACAACTCCACCAATATGGCCATAATTCTCCGCGTCGGTAGCCTTGGGATCGAACAGCGGCGGCGTCAGTTTCTGCAGTTCAGAAACCTGCATCATGTGGTAAACCTTGTTGGGATCGCGCTGTGTAGTAATGTCCATGGAAACCTTAGCCAGCGCGGTCTCCAGTTGCATAATGCTCTGGGCATCAGTGCCAGCCACATTCTCGGGCTCACCCATCAGCTTGAGCATATTCGTTATATGCTGCACATACTCTTTGCGGGTCTTTTCCGCAGCCTCGCCGGTACGAAAATAGTAGTCCCGCTCCGGCAAGCCAAGACCACCTTGATCCACCAAAGCAATCTGTTTGGTGGCGTCCTTGAAGTCTTGTTGCTCGCCGAACCCCAGAAATGCATTTGCATTGATCAATTGGAAGTGCGCCAGCAGCGACGTTAACTCGCTCTTGTTCTTGAGCGCGGCAATCCGATCCAGGTCCGGCTGCAACGGCACCAGACCTTTCTTGTTGATCGCATCCACGTCCAGGCAAGACGCGTAATAATCACCAATCTTCTGTTCGTTAGGAGTTCGATCCGCGCCACCCGCCGCCGCTTTTTCCAACATGGTGTGCAGGATATATTCGTTGCGCTCTGCCACCATCGCGCCAGTTCCGTACCCGGAACGATCGTTGGGAATTGGATAATATTTCGTGAAATTTCCGCATGCATATTTAAAGAAGTCCACACACGGATCAGCCCCGGTATCGATGAATCGTTTATCCAGCCCGCTCAAGGGTTCAGGTTTCTTCTCCGCACTGCCGTTCGCGGTCTGCGCCATCAAGATCGAACTCACGCCGCAAATCATCGCCAGCACGATTGCAGTACCAAAGGTTCCGCGCCTGGTCATAGTTTTTCCTTTGAGGATGAATTGAGAATAACCAACAGATCAGTTAACTGGAACCACCCAACAATAATACTTCCCAGCCAGATCAGATTTTACTCGTACCGCAATGCCTCAATCGGATCCAGCCTTGCCGCCTTCACCGCCGGCAGCATTCCGCTCACGATCCCCACCAAACTCAGAATCGCCGTCGACCAGACCAGCGTAGCCGAGTTGATGATCAAGTGAATATCGCCCTCGCTGGCGTTTTCTTCAAATGCGCTCCACAGCGTCAGCGATCCCACCGACCATGAAACCAGATAAGCAAACGCCACTCCCAGCAGTCCGCCCAGTGCAGTAATCACCAGAGCCTCTGCCAGGAATTGGAACAAAATGTGCCATTTCCGTGCGCCTAGCGCCTTTTCCACGCCGATTTCCCGGGTCCGCTGCGTCACCGCCACCAGCATGATATTCATCAGCCCAACTCCGCCGATACCTAGCGTCAACAGGCCGATAAAACCTAGCAGAACTTTGATGCCGGTAGTGATGACTTCCAGATCAGCCAAATCAGAGAACACATCGAAAACGAAAACCGCCCGCTTGTCCTTGGGATCGAACTCATGATGAAAAGCCATCGAATTGCGGATGGCCTCCACCACCTTCATGTGATCGCCCTCGTACTCCATCACAATGGAGTTGAGGTAGTAGGTGTTCATCAAGTCATTCATCGCGCTATAAGGCACGTACACATGTTCATTCAGGTTGTCGTCACTGTTGTTGATGACGTGTTTGAGCACTCCTACAACCTGATAAGAAATGCCGTCCACACGAATGTTCTCGCCAATGGCATTCTGCCCCGAGAACAACTTCTTCTTCAAATCCGCACCGATGAAAGCCACCCGAGTGTGGGTGTAGTCGTCCGCTTCGCTGAATGCGCTTCCCTCGGCAAACTCCATCCGCCGCATCCGTGGATAAACCGCATAGACCCCACTCACCGCGTAGTTCGAACTTCGCGTTCCGTACGCGACCGCGCACTGCTTGAGGGCCTCTGGTGAAAGCCGCTTGAGAAAAGGCACCTCTGAGCGGATGAATTCCAAATCGTTGATGGTCAGTTTGACTTCGCTGCCCGCCTTGGTCCCGCCCGCTTGCAGCGACGTCCGTCCCGGAAACACAAACACCAGATTAGTTCCAAAGGAGCGAAACGCCGCCATCAATCCATTCTCAAAACCAGACCCGTAAGCCAGCAGCAAAACCACCGTAGCGATACCCCATGCCATCCCCAGCATAGTGAGCACACTGCGTCGTTTGTTGAATCGCAGCGCGGTATAAGCTTGCGAGCCTAGATCTCGAATCATAGCGTTACTCCTGCCTCAGGGCTTCCACCGGAACCATGTGAGCCGCCTTTCGCGCCGGATACAATCCAGCCGCGATACCCGCAATCGCCAGCGAAAGAATCGCCGACACTGCCGACATCGGCACAATCCGCGGCGTGTCGAATCCCTCAGGCGAAGGCAACTGTCCCAGCAAAGTCATAAATCCACCCGCCAACAGCAGTCCAATCCCGCCGCTGAACATGGTCAGAAACATGCCCTCGATAAAGAACTGCGTCAGAATGTTGCGATGCGTGGCGCCCAGCGCCTTTCGCAAACCAATCTCCCGCGTCCGCTCCGTAACTGAGACCAGCATGATGTTAATAATCCCGATCGCGCCCAGCCCCAGGGTCACAAAGCCAACCACACCTAGAAAGTAGTCCATCGCATCGAAAATCTTGTCGACCCGTTGCGAATTCTCAATGGTGTCCCAATCTTCAAACGCGTCCTCCAGCTTGGGATCAAAGTGGTGCCGCCGGGCGATGATCTGATGAACCTCCGCTTTCGATCGCAGGTGCTGGGCTTTATCCAATGGCCGGTAGTTAATGAACGACACCGCGTTCTCCACATTCTCGCCCTTCAGCGGAAACAGGTCGCGCATGGTTTCCAGAGGAACAAAGATGCGGGCGTTGGTGCCGTTGTTGCCGTCCTGTCCGACTTTTGCCAGCACTCCAATCACGTCAAAGCGGACCTGGTTCAGCAGCAGCGTGGCTCCCACCGCCGGCCGGCCCGGATACACATTCTTCAGCAACTCCCATCCCACCACCGCAACCCGGCGATGCTGCGTGTTGTCTTCGTCGTTCAGCCAGCGGCCCGTGCCGATGGGAATGTTCCGAATCTCGTTATAAACCGGCGCCACGCCAAACACCTGGCCGTTGGTCGATCCATAATCGCTCACCGCGCGAATGTCCTCGCGATTGATCACCGGTGAAACCACGCGCAGCGTGTGGGCCTCATCCCGTATCGCCAGATAGTCGTCATAGGTGAAATGGTAAGTCTGGCCGGATTGCAGATTGCCCGCCACCGCCGGAATCCGTCCCGGGAAAATAAACATAATGTCCTGGCCCAGGTTGGCCAACTGCTTCGTCTGCCCGCTGCGAAAGCCTTCCCCTAGCCCTACCAACAGCAGCAACGAACCCACGCCCCAGGCGATCCCAAACATGGTCAGAAACGAACGCAGCTTGTGCGCCCACAATGTGGCCAGCGATTGGCGAACGATATCGACCAGTGTTCTCATGGGTCTGGGTGATGCAGGCGCGAGCGTCCTCGCTCGTGCTTCCCTGCTGGTATTACGCAATCGCCAGCCGCAAAGTTCCCGCTGTTTATGCGTTTCAAGCACTTAGACGGATATTGTCGGGCAAAGATAGCCATCCCTTGATTTTTACAATTCGCTATCCAGACATTTGTCTTCCCGTCTAAATCGTCGTTTCGTAGCCGAAATCGCAGATCTCTCAGAAAGACAATTCAGAAGCGGAGGGTTCGTTCCATGTTTAAAAAGTCGGTTCTAGGATTGATCATGGTTTTCGTTCTCGGGTTCGGAGTCCTTTCGTCTCAGGCTCAATCGGCTTTGCTCGATATACCCCGGCAGAGCCAGCACGCCGTCATCACTCAACGCGTCGGTATCACTGACATCACCGTCAGCTACCATCGTCCCCTGGTGAACAAGCGCGAAATCTGGGGAAAGCTGGTGCCCTACGGCGACGTATGGCGGGCTGGCGCCAACGAGAACACCACCATCAGATTCACCGACAATGTGATGATCGACGGCAAGCCTCTGGCCAAGGGCGTCTACGGTCTCCACATGATCCCGAGAGAAAACGAGTGGACCGTCATTTTCTCCAACATTCACACCGCCTGGGGCAGCTTCACCTATAAAGAAGCGGACGACGCCCTGCGCGTGACCGTCAAACCGCAGCCCGCGGACTTCCGCGAAGCCTTGACTTACGACTTTGACGACGTGAAGGCGGATTCCACCGTGGCCGCGCTGCGATGGGAAAAGCTTTCGGTACCGTTCACCGTTACTGTCAACGTGCACGACGTTGTCCAGGCCAGCCTGCACAATCAACTTCAGGGGCTCGCCCAATACACCTGGGAAGGCTGGGACGATGCCGCCACCTATCTCCTCGGTGAGAAGTACGACCTGGATGAGGCGCTGAAATATGAGGAAACTTCCATCGGCACCGAACCACGTTTCGATAACTTCCTGACCAAGTCACAGATTCTGGAGGCAATGGGCAGAAAAAACGACGCAGAAGCCGCGACAAAAGAGGCTCTAGCCCGGGCTACCGCTGGTCAACTGTATGCCTACGGACGCTTGCTGCAATCGCAAAAGAAACAGGATGAGGCCTTCAACTACTTCCGGCAAGCTGCCAAGAAAGACCCCAACGATTGGACGGTACACGATGGCACCGCCAGAATCTATTCCGCGCAGGGCGACTTCAATAATGCTGTTAAGGAAATGAAGATCGCTCTCGCAGGCGCGCCCGACAATCAGAAGATATTCTTCGAGCCGCTGATCAAAAAGCTCGAAGCCAAACAGGACATCAATAAGAATTAACCCGTGTGGGGCGGACACTCTTGTCCGCCACCTTTGACGTTGTTTTTGAAGTTGCCTTTGAAGTCGCTTTGAAGTTGCGATCTTTACTCCGGGGATGCCCGTCCTTGTCTCTCCGTTCGTTGGAGAGACAGGGTGGGGATTTTGGTCCCGATTAGCATGGAAGGCCACGCAGGTTGTCTTAAAAGCAATCCAGGCTCTTGAGCGAAGCAAATCCTCAATGAGTGTATCGCCTGCTTTCATCAAACAGGTATCTCAATGCGCCAAGCGAACACTCGGACCCAAGACGCCGATGAATGCAATCGCGATGGCACAAGCCGCTACGATTAACGGCCAGTTCCTGTGAATCGGCATTGGTTCTGCCGGTGGTCCGATAGGAACCGCCGTTCCTCGGTTGAGCCAGTCGGTGGTCCACATCAATCCTGAGGTGCCGCCAAAAGTCGAGGCTGCAGCAGAGATCAGAATCAGGACCATCCCCTTGGGATTCAGCGCACCGGCTATGCACATCAAGATTCCCCCGGCAAAATAAGGGATCGCTGAGAGGCGGACAGCGCGTTGGTAGCGTTCCTCTTTGTTGCTGCCGATGATCGGACGCAATTCAAGAAGACTGATACGAGCGGCGAGCAGATAGGTGGCAGCGCCGAAGATCGTCAGGCCGATTCGCCAGACCCACTGAGGGCCGAGCCCCTCGATAAATGCTCCCCAATCACCAATGCCACCGATGCCGGAGAACAGGAAATACCCGGTGGCGGTGAAAAGATTCACCGTCATTGAGATCCAGAAGAAATACTTCAATCTCGGGTAGCCGCGGCCGGTGAGGCGTCCGAGGGCAAAGAACACGGCTCCGGCGAGTAGGTTCATCAGTGTGCCACCAGCCATAACAAGGCGGCTGTCCAGGCTGCACTCGAAGTGAACCGACGAAAGCACGAGAGGCTTCGCCCCGACCAGAAGACAGGCGCCGCCATGGCCGGCGCCTTCATGCAAAACGTTTCCGAGCATGTAAGCGACGATGCCGATTGAGCCCACAGTCAGTGCGTCAATCGGGACCATCGTGTCGCTTGCGGCATCTGGCTGCGTAGCGGTTTGCATTGCGCGCTAAGGTAACACAAATGATAGAGGAGGAAAGTCGTCAAACTTGAACCGCTGAGTCATACCAGCCGCAATGCAGGGAATTCTCGTCTCGGCTTGACTGAAGATCAAGGGGCACTTCTCTTTTCGCCTCAGGATCTTTGGCGTAACATCTCTATCACACTCATGACCGGACCGTGCGCGCAACCGCCTGATTTCGCCAGTTCGCCTGGCCATCCGCCCATTAGAGTAGCCCCCGAGGCGGCCTAGGAAGCCCGGAATACCACCTTGGGAGGCGAGCACATCGATTCAAACCAGCGGCTGATATACACCTGGGCGTGTGCTTCCCCACAGAAATGCCGGGCCGTAGGGCTGTTCGCGGCGTTCAGATCCCACTTCACCACCGCAAGCCTCTGATCCCCGCACTCGATCACAAACCAATGGATCGGATTCTCACTGACAATCCCACAAATCTCGCATTGGAATTCCTTCAGACTCGACATGTCTTCTCCTTCAACCACGGGAGGGCACGACTTCAGTCGTGCCGTTAAGCGTAAACTACGACGCGGGCTTTAGCCCCTGAGCGGCAGCCTTCTGCTCCGGATACTCATAAACCCCACGCCCAGCTTTTCGCCCCAATCGCCCCGCTTTCACATACTGCACCAAAAGTGGTGCAGGCCGATATTTCTCCCCCAACGACTTGTGCAAGTACTCGAGAATCGACAACCGCGTATCCAATCCCACCAAATCGACCAGCTCAAACGGCCCCATGGGATGATTCAACCCCAACTTTAAGGCTTTATCGATATCTGCCGCAGATGCAATCCCTTCCGCCAGCATGTAAAACGCCTCATTGCCGATCATCGCATTGACCCGGCTGGTAATAAACCCCGGCGACTCTTTGATCACCACCACTTCTTTCCCCATGCGCCGTCCAACCTCAGCCGCAGTAGCCACGGTGTCTTCGTCCGTCTCCAAAGCCCGCACCACTTCCAGCAACTTCATCTTGTGCACCGGATTAAAGAAGTGCATCCCAATGCATTTCTTCGCGCGATAGGTCACGCTGGCAATCTCCGTCACGCTAAGCGATGAAGTATTCGAAGCCAGAATCGTCCCCGGACGGCAAATCTTGTCGAGCAGCGTGAAGATTTCGATCTTCGACTCCATCTCCTCCGGTACCGCTTCAATCACCAGATCAGCTTCTCGCGCCGCTTCCTCCACCCCGCCTGCATACTTAAGCCGCGCAAACGCCGCATCAGCGTCCGCAGCCGACACTTTCCCCAACTCAACTGCTTTATTAAGATTGCCGCGGATTTCCGTCTCCGCCTTGCGCAGTGCATTAGGCAGCAAGTCTTCAAGAATCGTGCGATAGCCGCCGAGCGCCGCCACATGCGCAATGCCCCGCCCCATGGTCCCAGCCCCGATCACGGCTATGGTTTTGACCTCCGCCACTACTTCGCTCCCTTTTCGAGTTGCGCCACAATGGCATTCAGGTTGGTCCCGGCCGCGCGCAAACTTTCCGCCAGACGCTTCGATTCGTCGGCATCCATGCCGGCAACAAATGCCTGAATACGCCGCAGCGTAGTCACAATGTCATCCACATAATTAATTAGGCGAATTAATTCTCCAGATGTTCCCATATCAACCTTCACTCCTTTTTGTGCGGGATAGCATTCAAATCAGAATAGCGGCGAGATCATTAAGAACGCCAACGTCCTGGGATTCCTTCGTGTACCCTGAGCCTGCCCTGAGCGTAGCCGAAGGGTGTCCTCTGTCGTTATCGCTTTTACCGTCGATACTGCGTCGGCTGCGGACCCTTCTCCAGCATCTCACGGTTCCAGATCGCGCCCTCGCGAGTGTAGCTTGCCAACTCGAAATCCTGGGTCAACTCCAGCGCATCGGTCGGACAAGCGTCCTCGCACAATCCGCAAAACATGCACCGGCTCAGGTCGTAAGTAAAAGTCGTCAACTCCTTGCGCCGGGTCTTCTCGTTGCGCTCACTGGTCACCATGATCAGATGTTCCGGGCAGGCTAGCGCGCACAAGTCGCACGAAATGCACATGGTCTCATTCGTATCCGGATTCACATTCAGCCGCGGCGCCCCGCGATACCGCTCCGCCACTTGTGGCCGCTGCAACGGATACTGTTCGGTATAAATCTCCCTGGGATCCTGATAGCGAAACGTAACACTCAGTCCCTTGAGCAGGTCGATAAAGAAGATTTTGCGAAGCAGATTAGCCAGGCCCATAACGCAATAAGCATATCACTAGATCGCCGAAATCGCTGCCGGACAACCCCCGCAAGATTTACCCTGTGATCCCCTGTGCCCCCTGTGGTCATGCCTTTCTCTGCGTTCTCGGGCATTTTCTCAGCGCACTCTGCGTTAAGCTTTTTTCCGTCTCACCCGATAAAATACCTATTCGTGTCTCCACCAACCAACGACGAACTCTGGATGCAAGAAGCTCTCCGCGCCGCCCAGCGCGCCCTCGAAGCCGGTGACGTTCCCGTAGGAGCCGTCGTCATCCACAACAACCAAATTATCGCCCGCGGCTGGAACCGCAACTTAGCCGACGCCGATCCCACCGCCCATGCCGAGATCATCGCGTTACGTGGGGCCGGCAAACACCTCGGCAACCATCGTCTGGGAGACTGCGAGCTGTTTGTTACAATTGAGCCGTGCGCCATGTGTGCCGGCGCGCTGGTGCATGCCCGGCTCAAGCGCCTGGTCTATGGGGCCGACGACCCCAAAGCCGGCGCGGTGCATTCAGTGATGCAAGTGCTGAACCACCCCAGCTCGAATCACCAAATGGAGGTTCAGACAGGCATCCTGGCAGGCCGCAGCGCCGAACTGCTACAAGAGTTTTTCCGAAGTCGTCGCTAATGGGCTTCGAGCTAAGTGCCAAAAGCTAAAAGCTGTTTTGCCACGGAGAGGTGCGTGAGTTGAGGCGTTTAGCGGGCGTGAACGTAGCGGGAGCCCGCTGCCGAAATCCTGAGCATGCTTTTTGTGCGAAGGATCGCGAGTCCAGAGTTCTCCACGCGGAGAGGTGCGTGAGTGGTTGAAACGATCCGCCTCGAAAGCGGACATACCTTAACGGGTATCGTGGGTTCAAATCCCACCCTCTCCGCCAGTTATTCTCGTACGACTAAGTCACTCTCGCCGGGTGGCCCGCCCCTTAACCCGCAGCGAGTATAAAGCCGGGCGAAGCCAACCTCTTTCAAAACGGGGGTGCCCCTACTCCGTTTTGTGCAAGCAGCGGGTGCTTTCAACGAAGCCTCTGTCGGCCGCCCTCAAATCTCAATCTGCTTCTCCTGATGCCGGCTCAAATACCAGCACGGGCTATACCCAAAATGAGGAAACAACGACCGCACGCACGTCTGATCCTGCGGTGCGTCGTACTGGTATTGCGTCTTGCCGCTCTTTTCGTGGATCACGTACACCGCAGTTACGCTAACGCTGCCCAACACATCCCGGTGCCGCCAGATACGATAGCGCAGCGAAAGCCAGTCGCCACCGTAAACCATGGCCGCCAGCACCAATACAACACTCAACAGACGTATAGGCAGAGACTTCATGGGATATCGTAATTAAAGTGACATACCATTAGGTTGCACACAAGTTGCAGTCGGGGAGCAGTCCCATGGCAGAGTCAGAAATTGAAGTCCGAAAGCTGAACCCGAAAGACGCACAGTCGTTCTTGCAGCTTCGCCTGGAGGCTCTTGAGCGCGAGCCCCGTGCCTTCACCGAGTCCGTCGACGAGCATCGCAAAATCACAGTCGATGAAGTCGCCAGACGTTTGAGCGGCACGGTTGCCAACGGCAATTTCGTGTTAGGGGCTTTAGCCAAGAACCAACTTGTTGGCATGGCGGGGTTCTTCCAACGCCAGGGTCCGAAGATCCGCCATAGAGGCCTAATCTGGGGAGTCTACGTGCAAAGCGAGTGGCGTAAGCACGGCGTAGGACGATTGCTGCTGGCTGAAGTATTGCGTCTCGCCAGGACCATCGCCGGGATTGAGCAGATCCATCTCGCAGTGAGCACCGATCAGCCCGCCGCCCGGCGCCTGTACGCATCTCTAGGATTCGAAGCCTACGGCCGCGACCTTCACGCCCTCAAACTCGGCGACAGCTACGTGGATGAGGAGTTGATGTTGCTAAAGTTGTGATGCCGTGGGTAAGCCGCAAAGTGGCGCAAGAGTAAAGCCCACGGCGCGAGCCGTGGGTAAAGTTGCAAACGCTGAGCCGCGGAGCGGCGAAAGAGGCGTGCCGATAAGCTCCGCACATTCGCCCCCATATCTCCTCGACCTCGCCGCCCTACACCACAAAATACTTCGCTCCGGGATGATGCACCACAATCGCCGAAGTGCTCTGCTCCGGCTCCAGCAAGAACCCCGTCGTTAGCCGCACCCCAATGTTCTCTTCCGGATTCAGCAAAGTAAACAGCTTCGTCTGATCCTCCAAATTCGGACACGCCGGATAACCAAACGAGTACCGCGATCCACGATACTTCTGGTGGAACAGATCCCGAATATGCGGCGAATCCTCGCCCGCAATTCCCAATTCTTCACGCATCTTCTTATGCAGAAGCTCCGCCAGCGCCTCGGCAGTCTCCACACTCAGCCCGTGCAGATAAAGATACTTGGTGTACTCCCCGCCCTCAAACAACCGCTGCGTCTCCTCCGACGCCCTCGACCCAATCGTCACCAGCGACAACCCAATCACATCCATCTTCCCCGCGCTCTTCGGAGCAAAGAAATCCGAGACACTAAGCCGCCGCCCTTCCCGCTGCCGAGGAAATGTGAAGCGCAACAGCTCGGCTTTCCTTTGTGAACCCTCGTGTCCTTTGTGGTTATCGCTCTTCGGCCGGCTCGTACACAATCACATCGTTCCCATCACTCTGCGCCGGAAAATATCCATACACCACCTTGGGATCAAACCATCCGTTCGCGATTACTTCCTCTTCCAGTTTCTGCTTGATCGGCCGGAACTTCTCCTCCACCAGCCGCACATAATCTTCCTGCGACGCAGTCTTCAACTGCCACTGGTTCTTGAACAGCGCCGTATCGTTGATGTATTGAAAAACTTCTCGCAGGTCCAAGTCCTTTTTCACCCGCACGCCCCAGAACGGAGGCACCGGAATATCCGGCGCATCACTCACCACCGGACTGCGCTCGGCGAACACTGGCCCGCTCTCTTCATCTACCGCAACCGCTTTGGTATATTCCTTGACCGTGCGTCCCTCTTTCAGCCGGCTTTCGCGGTTGCCGTTAGGCGCAGAAATGTCCTGCATGATATGCAGGCCGGCGAAAGCGTCATCGGCATAGAACACTGCATTCGAGTACTCGCGCCGCAGATCGTCTTCGACATATTTACGTGTCAGCGCAGCCCCGCCGCAGATCACCGGAAATTCCCAAGTTCTGCCGCTGTAAGTCCTGGATCACATACTTCATCTCCAGCGTCGACTTCACCAGCAACCCGCTCAGCCCAATCGCATCCGCCTTGTGCTCCAGCGCCGACTTGATGATGGTGTCCCCCGGCTGCTTGATGCCCAGGTTCACTACACGGAAGCCGTTGTTAGTAAGAATGATGTCCACCAGATTCTTGCCGATATCGTGGACGTCGCCCTTCACCGTCGCCAGAACGATAGTTCCCTTCTGCGAACCCTCCTCCTTCTCCATCTTGGGCTCAAGATAAGCGACCGCCTGCTTCATCACCCCGGCAGAGTCCAGCACCGACGGCAACTGCATCTTGCGCGCGCCAAAAAGTTCGCCGACCGTCCGCATTCCGTCCAGCAATACCGTGTTGATCAGCTCCAGCGGCGTGTATTCGACCAGTGCATCTTCCAGCAACTGTTCCAGGCTCTTCTTATGCGCGCCATCCCCCACGGATTTCTCGCCGTTGATGATGGCAAACTTCAGCTTGTCGTCCACCGACAGCGTTTCGACGTGCGCCGTAGTCGAGGCCTGCGCCTTGCCTTTGGTTCCGGCGAAGTGCTGCATGTAGGCCTGCAGCGGATCGCCGTTCGCATAGTCGCGAAGAATCAGCTTCCGCGCCAGTTCAACCTCTTCATGAGGAATCTTGTATAACGGATAGATCTTGGTGTAATTGACAATGGCCATGTCGAGGCCGTTGTCCACCGCTTCGTGCATGAAAACCGAGTTCAGCACCCGCCGGGAATAGGCATCCAGACCAAACGAAATGTTGCTGACGCCGAGAATCGTCTTCACATCCGGCAGCTCCTTCTTGATCTGCCGGATCGCATTCAGAGTCTCGATTCCCGCCGTACGGTATTCCTCCTGCCCGGTCGAAATCGGCAGTGTCAGCGCATCGAAAATAATGTCCACTGGACGAATGCCATACTTCTTCGTGGCCAGTTCGAAGATGCGCTTGGCGATTGCGGTCTTCTTCTCCGCCGTTAATGCCATGCCATCTTCGTCGATGGTCAGCGCAATCACCGCCGCGCCGTAACGCTTGGCCATGGGCAGACACTTTCGATGTGCGCTTCTCGCCGTCCTCCAGATTGATGGAATTGATGATCGCCTTGCCCGGAATTCGCTTCAACGCCTCTTCCATCACGTCGGCTTCGGTCGAGTCAACCAGAATCGGCGCGGGCACGCGAGTGGCAATCTTTTCCAAGATTGACGTGATGTAGTCCTTCTCGTCTTCGCCCACAATCGCGCAGCACAAGTCCAGCATGTGCGAACCTTCGTTCACCAGCTTCTTCGCCAGCGCCAGAATGTCGTCGTACTTCTTCGCCCGCACCATATTGCGGAAGTGCTCCACGCGCGTCGTGGTGTTCATCTCCTCGGCCACGATCAGAGGCTTAGGTTCAAGATCGAGCGGAACTGATGTATATGCACTCGACGCAGCGGCAGTCGGCTTGATATCCCGCTTCGCGGGCTCGATGCCGGAAACTGCATCGACCACTGCTTTCAAATGCTCCGGCGTGGTTCCGCAGCAGCCGCCTACAATTCGTACGCCGTAGTCCTGCACGAAATGCTTGTGATACTGGGCCAACTCCTGCGGAGTGAGCTTGTAAACCGCATGTCCGCCCACATTCTGCGGAAGTCCGGCATTGGGCAGCACCGATACATACTTCGTGGAATTCGCAGCCAGGAAGCGGACACCGTCATTCATCTCGGCCGGTCCAGTAGCGCAGTTCAAACCGATGACGTCTACATCGTAGGGTTCGAGCGCGGTCAGAGCCGCGCCAATTTCAGTTCCCAGCAGCATCGTTCCAGTAGCTTCGAGCGTCACCTGAATTGTGACCGGCAGCCGCTTGCCGGTTTTCTGCATGGCATCGAACACGCCGGCCAGAGCAGCTTTGGCTTGCAGCAAGTCTTGCGAGGTTTCGACCAGCAGAACATCCACGCCACCTTCGATCAGCGCGCTCGCCTGCTCAACATAGCCCGCGACCATGTCGTCGAACTTGATATGTCCCAGCGACGGCAGCTTGGTCGTCGGCCCAATCGATCCCGCCACAAACCGTGGTCGGTCCTTGGTCGAGAACTGCTGCGCCACCTCTTTCGCGATCTTGGCGGCGGCAATATTGAGCTCGGCAACTTTATCTTGCAGGTCGTATTCGGCCAACACCACGCGCGCCCCACCGAACGTGTCCGTCTCCACTACATCGCAGCCCATGCTAAAAAAGCTGGCGTGAATGTCTTTAATAATGTCCGGCCGGCTCAGGACCAGAAGCTCGTTGCATCCCTCTTTGCCCCAGAAATCGTCCACACTGGGATTGCGGGCCTGTATGCTCGTGCCCATCGCGCCATCATAGATGACGACGCGCTCCTTCACGGTTTGTAAGAAATCGCCCATTTGCTCCCGTTCTCATGTCCGCTGTTCGCCGATCGACGAGGCCAGCGACGTACGACCAAAGACCAACGACTCTCCTATGCACAAACGCCGGCCCGCTATGGGGGCCGGCGTGTCCTTAGATAATCCGTTTTATCGAACTCCCAATTCCCCGCTGGCCACTTCCGCCTGATTGAACACCGAGTTGGCTCCCATATGTGCTGGCTGGGGGGCCAGCATCTGCTCTTTCCGGTACACCAACCCGCTGGCGTTAAAACTGGCAATCTCAAAACCATGCCCGTGCGTAATCGCGTCCGTAGGACAAGCCTCCACACAGTACCCACAAAATATACATCGATTATAATCAATGTTGTAGACGCGGGCGTAGCGTTCGGCGCCGCTTACGCGTTTTTCGGCGGTGTTTTCGGCGGCTTCGATGTAGATGCAGTTCGAGGGGCAGGAGGCCGCGCACAGGAAACAGGCTACACACTTTTCCAGGCCATTTTCATCGCGCTGGAGGACGTGCACTCCGCGAAAGCGGTCCTCGAACTGGGCGCCCTTCAACGGCCCCGGCCCGTCGGGATAATTCTCCACCTGGGTGGGTTGGAACATCTCCATGAAGGTGATGCTCATCCCCTTGGCGATGGCCGCAATGTTCTTCAGTACTGGCATACTCATCTCTAGTATACCGAATGCCGCAAGGAAGATGGCCAAACGCGGGTTTTACCGCGAGATCCCACCCTTTCGTAAAAAGGGTAATAGGGATGGAGCGACCGCACGCGTTGATTTCAGGCGATGCCCAGCACTTGATTGAAGAACCCCACCAGGTATTTCCAGATCAGGTAATACGCAATCAATCCAACCGTAAATCCTAACCCAACGTATTGATAAGGAATGATCTGCTGGTCGAAACAGACAATCCCGTTGCTCCCCGGCGTCAAGAAACCCAACGCGGAGGCCAGCGCTAATCCGCAGGGCGCCAGAAGAAACGGCAGGAGCGCGCCATGAATACCGATGGGCAAGTGGCGGCGTGGCCGCAACCACAGATAAAACATGTTCCACAGTCCAAATAGAGTGGGTACCAGGGCCATGGGAAATATAATGACGCGCTCAATCGGGACCGGAATATCGAACACAAAACGCACCAGGCAGAATGCAGTCAGCACCAGTGGCAGAACCAGCGTCGGTGTCACAATGCCCGCCATATAAGCCCGCAAATACGGATGAGTATTCATAAGTTCTTCCCTTCCCTCACAAGTGATAAAGCAGCATCGGAATCGTGCTGGGAACCAAAATGATCGACAGCACGACCACCGCCGCCAGCGCCCAGTCGAACCATGGGACAGCGGCGGGCCGCTCGTCCAATCGCCGCAGCATCCGCGGCCACAGATCGCGTTCCAGTTCCTGGTTCACCGGACGAATGTTTTGCTTTAGCAGTTGGCGAATCTTTTCGTCATTGTGATCGTTCATGGTTCCACTCCTAGTTGTTTCAGTTGCTTTCGCAAGAGGCGTACTGCGCGAAACACTCGCAGCTTGACAGCACCCACGGAAATCCCCAGCGCGTCGGCAATCTCTTGATACGGTTCTTCTTCGATCAACGCCAGCGTGGCGGCAACTCGCAGCTTCACCGGCAACTCACCAAATGCTTTGGCCACTCGCTCGCGGACATCTCGCCGCACGCCTGGATCGCCCAACTCCCGTCCCGCCAAATCTTCCGGAAGCTCAACCTCCCGGCGTGACGTCTTCAAATAATCGAGCGCCGTGTTAGTCGCGATCCGCCGCGCCCAGGCCGCGAAGTTACGCTCCGGATCGAAGCGCGCATGCGCCCGATGAATGCGCCAAAAAGTCTCAATGGTCAGATCCTCGGCGGCTCCGCGGTCGCGCACCATCCGCACAATCCAGCGAAACACTTCGCCCTGAAACTGGCGGAACAGGCTCTCGAAGGCATCGAGGTCTCCGCGGGCGAAGCGCTGTAACAGCTCCGAGGGCTGTTCCATTTGTCTTCCTGTATACGCTTACGGGCGGGGGCTGGGAAAGGTTACAGGCAAGGCTTTGCGCCGCTGATTCACGCGGATAAACGCTGATTTCTTCCCGATCTGGCATTCTTTGGGCCTGGAAACCGTTTTGGGACAGGCATGCCCGAAACCTTGTCAAGGGGACGAAAAAGCGAATCTCGCCACAAACCTCTCATTCGGCGGCAGAAATAAATCTCGAATTCGTGTCTCACTTGCCTGCTCGATTTGCTATTCTGGAAATATAGGCGGTTGATGCGGCGCGGGCGTCCAGCTCGCGCTTTTTTTTGTTTCTATCCCCACACATTTCAGGAAGGACCATGCGCCGGCGCAAGCTGGCGCTCTTTTATGAGCAGAGATTCCATCGAATCACAGCGGCAGGATTTCGAGAAGAGGCAAGAGTTGGTGCAGGTCAATCGGGGCACCAAAAAGCGTGGTGAACTGGCGGAACTGGCTTTCATCTATAAGGCTGCGAGCCTGGGTTTCGGCGTGGCGCGGCCCTATGGAGACAGTGACCGTTTCGACTTCATCGTGCTTTCGGGAGAGCACTTCTGGAGGGTGCAGGTGAAGTCGTCGAGTGCGATGCAGTATGGGGCGTATCTGGTGAATGCGCAGAGGAATGCTAATGGGCGGTCGATCCCGTATACGGCGGACGAGATTGACTTCCTAGTGGCGCATATTGTGCCGGAGGATGGGTGGTTCGTGATTCCGGTGCAGGCGTTCACGCCGCGGCGGAGCATACGAGTATATCCGCGGGGAGATGAAAGACAGGGCCGCTATGGGCAGTATCGGGAGGCTTGGTGTTTGATGGAGTAAGACAAATCACTCCGCTCCACACAACATTGTCATCCTGAGCGGAGTGGCCGTTTCGCGAAGCGAAACGGCCACGGAGTCGAAGGACCCCGCAGTCTCTAATCCTGGCACGATCGCGTCAGGGAGTTCTCCCCGGAAACTCGACAGGCATCGAGAGAACGCCTCTCGGAGCTCATCTCACTACACACGGGTATGGGGTCCTTCGACTGTGTTGTCGTTCGCAACGCGAACGACAACTTCGCTCAGGATGACAACTTTGGCGGGCACCCCAGTTCAAACCAAATTTCGGAATAAAGGGCGGCGGGTCCCCCGCGCCGCCGGGGCCTTAGAGTTGAGCACTCTTGCTCAGACGTGTGCCCCACGGACTGTTAGCGTCAAGGAGGATTTCTTTTGAATCGCCGAATAGCCCAAGAGTCGCTGGCCGCGTTTGCAGGTCCGAGCCATGGTAAAGCGTGCACCAATCCGGGTCATGTCTTTTATCTTATTGGCGGTTAGCGGGGCCTTATGCCAGAAAAGTCTTCCAACTGACTCGCTCCATGGATTAGTGTTTGACGGCTCAGACTTACCCGAAGTCCAGCGCCCAGAGAGTGATGCGTCGAGATGGCTTCCTGATGCTCCGTCACTGGTACAGTCTCCATCGCAAGGCGACAGATTTCGCGCCTTCGGCAATGAAGCAAGCTTGCCCTCTACAGCGTGTGGGTTTGGCGTCAGCGCTGGCATAATCCGCGAGACAGAATCAGGGCGCGTCGCTCCGAGACCCCAGGCCAATTTAACCCTTCATTATCAGGCAGCGTTGATTCAAGAACGCTCCAGCAACCTTCCAGGTAAAGACCCGTATACGCCGGTGTTCAGGCAGAACCTGCGTTATCTCCCTTCGACCAGTATCACCTTTATGGGGCGAGCCACTTACGCAGCTTCGCGAATTCTTTTCACGCGTGATGCCTCCGGAAAGGGGCGGCCGAACACTTCATATTTCCTCGCGGTGCTGGCTTCGGTCGCTAGCGCCCGTCCCTCGCACCTGATGTATTGGGCGCGCTCCCCTTCAGAGACATTCAACAATTTCGGTTCGACGATTGGCGGCGATGCGGGCATCAACCTACTTCACGAGTTTGGGCCCGGCATCCGGCAGATGGTCAAGGGCCTCACCCCGAAATTCGTGTCCAGGATCGAAAAGCGCACCACCCACGACCTTATGCGAATGGGTTTCGCCTCCAGCCCGGTTAGATAGTTCCTACGTTGGCCCGTTTCAGGGGCACCCCATTCCTAGCGCGTTCTGTGCGCTAGGAGTGAGAAGCAACACTGTGAACAGCGAAATGGGGGAAACCTGAAAGAAAGCCCGACTTATCGCCGCACCCTTCCCGGCGTATAATGTGAATGGAGAGCAACCGTGCCCAAGAAGGTACAAATCGATTTCGCTCTGAAGACCCCCGCCGAGTTGGCCGAGAGGCTGGGCGTGTCCAAGGCTAGATTGGACCGTTTGGTCACTATTGTCGGGGAGCGTAATTCCAGCAAAAATGGCGAGCGCGGGATTCACGTAGAGTTCAGGAAGTCCAGGTCTGGAAGCTCCCGCCCGGCACGGCGCAACAATGCCAAGACAGCGCGTTGAACAAGACGCTGTATTTCTTAACATCCCTACGACCCTCAGTTTGAAAGACTCTACCTCGCTATATCGTTGGACTGACAGTCCTTGGCTTCGTCCCCCGAGCGACGTGGGGCATCCCTTCCGGTGCGCGGCGACTGGAACGGATTTTCGAACTCATCCAGCGCGCTCATCCAGCGTGCGGCGGGAGCGACATCGCTCTTCGAGGCGCGCGCGTCTTCGATGACATGTGCATTGCAGTGGCTAAGTTATAGAAACGGTAGTCATCGTCAGGCTGACGCGGGAGCCCCACGGCGAGGTGTTGGTGGTGGCGCGAATGCTGACGAAACTTCGTCATCCTCGAAGAACGTTCAAGGCCAAGATCGGAGTGATCCCACACACCCGCCCCTTGCACAGAACGCAAGGAGCGGGGCACCCAACCCCAATTCAAACTAAAGCTTCGGAATAAGGGGCGGGCCACAAGGCTTTTACGGAAGACGCTTCAGCTCTACATCCTTTCCATCAAGGTGCAAAACCAGCGTCTGTGCAGGCGCATTCCCTGTCATCTTGAAGGTGCATTCGTCGCTTGAGCTCGTGGAATAGAAATCCTGGGGACTCTCGGCACGATATTCCTGCTTCGGTTCATCGTTCTCCTGGATAAAGAGCCGGCCATTTTCAACTGTGACCGACAAGACGATATCCGCTGATAGCGCATAGCGGCCGACAACCCGGTTCAGCTCTTCAGGCGACAAAAAAACAGCCTTGTGTTCTTTAAGCTTGGGAAGCGGTGGAAGTAAGTCGTAGGATGTGTAACTTTCCCAATTGAATGGGAACAAGGTCGGTCCCAAAATTGAGTCGATAAGGGGCTTGAAAATGCCTTCGCCGTTGGAACTATTCGTCATGATCAGAATGCCGCTGCCATTGTTGAAGCAGAGCGCCAGATGTCTCCATCCTTCGTCGTGGCCTTCTTTAAAAAAAGCTTTCCCATAGGGCGAGGAGTAGAGCCCCCAACCGAGTCCGTAACGCAGGCGAATGTCATCATTGGCGCTTGTGGTCGTGTTGTCCAGGGACGGAAACTGATGCTCGGAATGAATGCGAATCTGAGGACTCAACATCCAGCCAACCGCGCGAGTACTCAACACCTTCCGACGCATGATTTTGCTCAGGAAGGCGGCATAGTCGTTGAGCGTGGTCTGCATCGAACCGGCCGCATCGGGAGTCCTGCGTTCTTCGGGACCGAGAGAACGGCCATATTCGTCGTATCCGTTTGCAAAATCGCCATCAAACCTCGGCTGCCACACCATGCTCGTGCGGCTCATGCCCATCGGCTCGAACAGTTTCTCATTCATTAAATCTGTGAGTGACTTGTGCGTCACGGTCTCCACGACCAGCTGCGCAAGATCAATGCCTTCGCCAGAGTAGGCATAGCGCATTCCTGGCTCGAAGTGAATCCGAAGCTTTTTATCCTCTTCAAAGGCACGCCAGTTGGGAAAACCGCTGGTATGGCTCAACAGCATACGTAAAGTGATTTTTTGGTAGCGATCGTCGCCCTTCAGATCCGCGTATCGTGGATAGTCGGCAAGCGGCTTTGTCAGATACTGCACAATGGGCTTGTCCAGATCGATTGTGCGCTCCTGAGCAAGCAGCATCACGAGACTCGCGAAAGCCGCTTTGCTCAGCGATGCCGAAGTCATGACCGAATCGGGCGTAAGCGCCAAGCCCTTTTCCGTATCGCGGTACCCGTAAGCCTTGAGATACGCGATTTTGCCGGCATGGAAAAGCGCAATACCAACGCCGGTTACGCGTGCCTTCTGCAGCAACTGTTTGACGCTCTCGTCGATTTGAGACGCGGCAATGGTGCTGCCGTCAGGTCGTTGAACGGCTCGTTGCTGCCCCAAAGCGTGCAGCGAACAGCCGAAAAACGCTAATGTCGCCAGCGCTATCCGCCAACGCATCGCTCCTCCTCGATCAGATCTGGTCCTTGCGCAGAAAGAAGACAATCCGGGCTTGTCTCCAGGCGTTAGCTTACAACAATGTACGTGGATGCTGGGGCAATCGTTCCATGCATTTTTGGGGATTTTGCAGATGTCGCATTGTCGGCAATACTGAAGTCAAGTCAAGTTCAGACTATTGTAGATTATGCGAAGCTGTCACCCTCTAGCGATCAGCCCATCGTCCTGGCGCTAAAGAAGTTCATCCCCTGCTACGCTGCCGAACTCTGCATAAAGACGCCCTCCGCATTATTGGCGTTATGCCGTGCACCGCATAAGGCCAAATTTTCGACGGGAACGGGAACCTCTATGGCGAGGCACTAATAGGGGGTTCCTTTGCATGCCCAGGCAGTGGATGCGGAACAGTCTTTCGGCTTACTCCGGAATCCGGCGGGGAGTGGGGGTTCTCCGTTATTCACACTTTCAATGGTCTGAATGGTTCGAGAGGGCAGGCCCCCTCCGGGGGCATAGCGGTGGATAGTGCGGAGAACCTCTACGGGGTTACAACTGCAGGCGGCACCGGCAATTGCTTCGGCGGCGGCTATGGTTGCGGCACGATCTTCAAGTTAACACCGAGTTCGGGGGGCGCATACAGCTTCGGGATCATTGCTTCCTTCGATGGCCAGCATGGGGCGGACCCTGGCGCAGGCGTCATCCTCGATTCGGCTGGAAACATCTATGGCACAGCAAGCGAGGGCGGAGACTTGAGCTGTGGCGCGCCTTACGGCTGCGGGACGGCTTTTAAGCTGACGCCTTAGATCGGCGATCGGTGAGGGTGGTGGACTCTTGGGCGACAACCCTGCGGAGCTCCGCTGCACGCGCGGGGACGCGCGCGCCTACACTACGCTTACTTCCCTCGCTGCGTAGTGGCTTTCAACATACTCATCTACCAGCTTAATGAACTCAGCGACGATGTGGTCGCCCTTTAGCGTGGTAAATAGGCGGCCGTCGATGTAGACGGGGGCTTTGGGCTCTTCGAAGGTGCCGGGCAGGGAGATGCCGAGACTGGCGTGCTTGCTCTCGCCGGGGCCGTTGACTACGCATCCCATGACCGCGACTTTCATTTCTTCGACACCCTGGTAGCGTCCCTTCCACTCGGGCATTTGCTCGCGCAGGTAGGTCTGAATCTGTTGCGCCATTTCCTGGAAGAAGGTGCTGGTGGTGCGGCCGCATCCGGGGCAGGCGGTGACTTGCGGCGTGAAGCTGCGAATGCCCATGGATTGCAGAATCTGTTGGGCGACGCGGACTTCTTCGGTGCGGTCGCCGCCGGGCGCGGGCGTGAGCGAGACGCGGATGGTGTCGCCAATGCCTTCCTGCAAGAGCACGCCCAGCGCGGCGCTCGACGCGACGATGCCTTTGGCGCCCATGCCAGCTTCGGTGAGTCCGAGATGCAGCGGATAGTTGCAACGCGCGGCGAGAGAACGATAGACGTCGACGAGGTCCTGCACGCCGCTGACTTTGGCGCTGAGGATAATCTGATCAGGACGGAGGCCGTACTTCTCGGCAAGTTTGGCGGAGTTAAGCGCGCTGACGACCATGGCTTCCATGGTGACTTCGCGGGCGTCCTGCGGCTCGGCGAGGCGGGAGTTCTCGTCCATCATGCGAGTGAGCAGGGCTTGATCGAGCGATCCCCAGTTGACGCCGATGCGGACTGGTTTCTGATTCTCGGCGGCGACCTCGATCATGGTAGCGAAGTTGGAGTCGTCCTTGCGGCCGATGCCGACGTTACCGGGATTGATGCGGTACTTGGCCAGGGCGCGTGCGCACTCGGGAAACTTCTTGAGCAGGAGGTGTCCGTTGTAATGGAAATCGCCTACGATGGGGACGTGGATGTTCTGTTTGGCGAGTTGGTCGGCGATGGGGGCTACGGCGGCGGCGGCGGCTTCGGTGTTGACAGTCACTCGGACTAGCTCGGAACCGGCTTTGGCCAGGGCGGCGACTTGCTGGACCGTCGAGGGGATGTCGGCAGTATCTGTGTTGGTCATCGACTGCACTACTATTGGGGCATCGGAGCCTACGCGGACTTGGCCGATGGTGCAGGTTAGGGTTTTTCTGCGGTGTAGATTGGCCATGGGAAGGTCTATTTTAACACGCGGGAAAGGCTTGACCACAGAGGGCACAGAGGTTCATAGAGCGGATCGTCGGTTCATTGCTGTGGGCGGAAAGGCGGCAGTCGAGTAGAACGAGGTCCTTCGCTGCGCAAGACCACTCGCGTTGCGAGTCGTCTTGCTTCGCTCAGGATGACAACATGGGTGGAGTTTACGGTAGCCTGCCGGCTAGTCCGGGCAAGGTTTTGGCTAAGTCGTTGTAGATGACCATTACTGCGAATAGGACCAGGAACACGAATGCGGTCTGATAAATGCGTTCTTTGATGCGGAGGCTGATGTCGCGGCGCATCAGGGTTTCGATGAATAGCAGCATGATGACGCCGCCGTCGAGGATGGGGATGGGAAGAAGATTGAAGATGCCGAGGTTGAGGCTGATGGCGCCGGTGAGCAGGAGGAGTGGCGTCCAACCTTTTTCGCTGGCGGCGGCGCCGGCGGCGCGGCCGATGCCGATGGGGCCTTCGATGGTGCGCATCGACATCTTGCGCTGAACTAATTTCTGCATCAGTTCGAGGATTAGGAGTGAAGTCTTGCGATTGTCGTCGATGGAGCGACGCAAAGCTGCGCCGAAGGAGAGGCTTCCGACTTTCATTTGCAAGCTGCCGACACCGATGCGGTAGGCCTTGGTTTGCAAAGTTTGCACATCAGCCAGGACTGGTTGAATGGCGAAAGTCATGGGCTGGCCGTCGCGGGATACGGTCAGGGCGATTGGCTTGTCTTTAGTTTGCTTGAGGTGCTCAATCATCGCGCCCAAAGCGGGCACGGGCTGGCCGTCGAGAGAGACGATCAGGTCGCCAACTTTGACGCCAGCTTTCTCGGCGGGCATGCCGGGTTCGAGTTCGGTGACTTCCATGGCGCGTTTCGGGTCCCAACCGGCAAAGCCCATTTGCGAGATGCCATAGGCTTCGGGAGTGAGAGTCAGGTTGAGGATTTGATCTCCGCGCTGAACGGCGACGTTAACCGGTTGATTGGGGTTCATCTCTACCTTGGGCTCGACCTGCTCCCAGGTGGGATTCTCGACGTTCTCGATGCGAGTGATGCGGTCACCGGCTTGAAGTCCGAGCTTGGCGGCGGGCGAATCCTGTTCCACCCAACCGATTACAGCGGGCTGATCGAGATAAGCGGGATATGCGTAGTGCACCATGTAAACGCCAGCCAGCAGTCCGATGGCGAGCATGATGTTCATGAAAGGGCCGGCAATGGCAATGATGAAACGATGCCAGCGAGGATGCGATAGGAACTCAGCGGGATCCCCGGTGCGTTCATCCATCGGGTTCTCGCCACTCATCTTGACGTAGCCGCCGAGAGGAATGGCGCTGATGCGGTAGTCGGTCTCGCCGCGCTTAAAACCCAGCAGGCGTTTACCGAAGCCGATGGAAAACACTTCGACCCGCACACCCAGTAACTTGGCCGCGGCATAGTGGCCAAATTCGTGAATCAGAATCATGAATCCGAGAACCACACCGACGGCCAGGACTGCGGTAAGAAATTCCTGCATAAGACTTGTACGAATCCCCTTAAAGAATGGATGATGCTTGCCGCTGAAGGGTCGAACCGTTCCGTAAATCGACCTTTGCCTGAGCGCTGCAACGGGCTTCGCCATCCGCCAACAGCACCTTATCAATAGATTCCAATTTGTGACTTCCAGTTTCAGCCAGAACCATCTTTATTATCTCTGGAATTTCGTCGAAACGGATGTTTCCATCCAAGAACGCCGCCACGGCCACTTCGTCGGCGGCATTGAGTGCAACTGTTTTCGCACCCCCAGCCTCAGCCGCTTCATACGCAAGGGCCAGACAAGGGAATTTTTTCATGTCTGGAGGGGAGAATTCGAGGTGCCGTAAGTCCATGACCGGGAAGCGCATATCCGACTGAATCCGCTCCGGATAGGTCAGCGCATAGAGGATCGGCAGACGCATATCGGTCACTGAGAACTGAGCAAGTATGCTGCCATCCACGAATTCGACCATGGAGTGAATAGTGGATTGGGGATGGACCATCACGCCAACGCGGTCGGCGGGCAGGTTGAACAAGCGGCAGGCCTCAATGACCTCGAAGCCCTTATTCATCAAGGTAGCGGAATCGATGGTGATGCGGCGTCCCATTTTCCAGGTGGGATGATTCAGCGCTTGCTCGACGGTGATGGAGGAAAACTTTGCCTGGGGGGTGTTCAAGAAGGGTCCGCCGGAAGCAGTCAGCCAGATGCGCTCGACTTCCTGCATGCGGCCACCGCGCAGACACTGATGGACGGCATTGTGTTCACTATCGATGGGCAGAAGCGGTTTGCCCTGGCGACGGGCCTCGGCGGTGATTAGTTCTCCGGCTGCGACCAGACACTCTTTGTTGGCGAGACCTACGGTTTTTCCGGCACGCACGGCTTCGTAGGTAGCTTCGAGGCCGGCGACGCCGACGATGGCGCTGACCACGAAATCAGCCTCGGGATGGGTGGCTACGCGGACGCTGCCGGCTGAGCCGTGCGTAAATTCGACTCCGTCGACTCCTGCTTTCTTGAGGCGATTGCACAGGATTTCGGCGTCGGATGCTGCGGCCATCGATACCAGTCGCGGCTTCCAGCGGCGGGCTTGCTCGAATGCAGTGTCCATATTTCGCCCGGCGGCGAGCGCGATCACTTGAAAGCGGTCGGGATGAGACTCGACGACGCTGAGTGTGCTTTGGCCGATGGATCCGGTCGAGCCAAGGATGGCGATACGTTTCATAAGAAAATCAATAAACCACAAAGGACACGAAGTATCACAAAGGCAAGCAAGCCAGCTTTTCCTTTGTGCGCCTTTGTGTCCTTCGTGGTTGCTTACTATTTACTGCATGACGCGCCAAGCCGCATAGTACCACAGCACTGGAGCGGCAAAGAGGAGGGCATCGATGCGGTCGAGCATGCCTCCGTGCCCCGGCAAAATCGTGCCTGAATCCTTCACGTCGGCGCCGCGTTTGATCAGTGATTCCACCAGATCGCCCAACTGAGCGGCGATGTTGATTGCACCCGAGAGCAGCAGAGTGGGCCACAGCGGCGGCTTTTGCAGAGCGAAGAAACCGTCGCGCACCTGGATCAGGTGGGCATTAAGCAGCGCGGTACTAATAGGTAGAGCGTAGTTGTAGAGCAACATTCCCACCACCAGGCTCGCCAACAACGATGCCAGCGCGCCTTCCCAAGTCTTTTTGGGGCTGATGCGTGGAGACATTAAATGACGGCCCAATGACTTGCCGACGAAATATGCAAAGATGTCGCCGGCCCAAACCAGAAGTAGCAGATATAACAGCAGAAATGCTCCCGACCATTGCTCACGCAGTTGCACCAGCAATCCCAGAGGCAAGGCCACATAACAAAAGGCAAACACGGAGACCATCGCAGCCGGAAAAGCGGCACTCAGGTTGAGATGCCGCATGCCGATGGTAAGAAAAACAAAGGGTGCAATGGCGGCGGCGAATCCCACGGTATAAATAAAGATGGCAGTCGAGAGCAGGGGCTTGGCGTTCCCGGGATTGAGCGCCAGAAACAAAAAGAACGCAGCGACAAAGAGATAGGTAGGCCAGCGGAAAGGCCGGATGCCATAAGCCTCGGCTAGTTTAAGGAATTCTTGCACCGCCAGCAGCGCCACCAGTGCGGCCACCAACGCGACTACGGAAACGGGCGCCCGTAACACCAGCAGCAGTACTATGGGGATCAACACCAGCGCGGTGAGGATGCGTTTAAGCAGATGCACCCGCCTTTAACTCCGGACCGTCTTCGAATGATGCGCATGGGCGTGGGCGGCGTCTTCCGCCAACCCGCCGTAGCGGCGGTCACGCTTCTGATATTCGGCAATGCCTCCCAGCAAATGAACGCCGCGGAATTCGGGCCACAAGGTAGGGGTCACGTAAATTTCCGCGTAAGCGAGTTGCCACAATAAGAAATTACTGAGGCGCATCTCGCCGCTGGTGCGCACTACCAGGTCAGGATCGGGCAAATCACGGGTATAAAGGTGCCGTGAAACTGCGTCTTCATCAATTTTCAGATGACTCAAGCCACCGTTGCGGGCGGCGGCGTCGACGAGCGAGGTGAACGCGTCCACCAGTTCGCTGCGGGCGCTGTAGTTGAGCGCCAAGGTCAGCGTCATTCCCGTGTTATGGGAGGTAGCTCCGCGCGCCCACTGCATTTTCTCCTGCACCGAATCCGGCAATTCATGTTGCCGCCCAATGTATTCCAATCGAATGTTGTTCTTATTCAGCGTAGGGACTTCAGCCTTGAGATAGCGGCAGAGCAGCCCCATAAGGAAATCGACTTCGCTCCGGGGGCGCTTTTTCCAGTTCTCTTCGGAAAAGGCATAGAGGGTAAGTGCGGGAATGCCGATGCGGGCGGCGGTTTCGACAGTGGAACGGACCGCGGTGACACCGGCGCGATGTCCGGCAATGCGCGGCAGATGGCGGCGTTTAGCCCAGCGGCCGTTGCCGTCCATAATGATAGCGATGTGTCTTGGGAGCCGGGCTGGATCCAAATGCTGATAAATCTCCGCTTCTTTACGGTCGAGCCCGGCGGGAGCTGTTCGTTGCAAAGCTAACCTCTTCTGTTTGTTGACGCTAACACAGGTTGAGGGTGGTTGCAATGACACGGAAGAGACATGGTGGTCGTCGCAGCCAGGGGTTTACACTGACCCTCCCAGTCAACGAGTGAAATGGGGATGTTACAACAATGACCGTTCCCGTGACGAACTGTGGAATCGCGGGCTGCATCCTGTTCTAGAGGCTCCGCGCACCTTAACACGCGGCGCCCACCCATTGGGGCGATGCTGACAATGTCGTAGTGGGCAGGTGCGCTCACTCCGATCGCACTCGCAAGAATCCCCGCTCTTCAGGAATTGGTGACAAATGATGTCACTAGAAAGCCGAAGCTACTGTCGTGCAAGACCGCGGCGGGAAAGCGGCCACGTTATCCAGTTCACCGGCCATGCTGAACTGATTAGTAAGGTAGCGGCCCACGTATGTCAGCACACCATTAACGTCTACACTTTGCACGACCACTGCAGTGTAGCCGAAGGCAGCGGAGTACACGAAATCTCCTCGTTGTGAAACCGCAATCCCCCCTTCCCAATTCTTGGAATCAAACGGAGAACCTTGAACCGGGCTAAGGCTGCCATCAAGCGCAATGCTCATGGAAGAAACGTCATCGGAGAAGCTGTCAGTGGTGAACAGAAATCGGTCGTTAGAGCTCGCGACGAGACCGAAACTATTGGAACTGGTTCCATTGGCGAACGGCGACCCGGGTGCAGGAGTTAAGCCACCGTCACTGGCCAGCTGATATGCGTCAATGAACGTCGAATTGTTGCTGACCGCGAATACCCGATTCGCGCAGCTGACATCCACGGCGCTCACTGTCCCACTCGCAGGAAAAGGCGAGCCAGCAACCGGAGTTATGCTGCCTGTGGTCGAGATGGAGAAGACGGCAACAGAGTTCAATGAACTTTCACCGGCTATCAGATAACGCCCGTTCGGGGTGACCTTTAGTCCGTCCGTATTGGCCCCGACCTGAAAAGGGGAATCGGATACTTCCAGCAAGCCTCCAGAGCTTTGGATGGAATACGCATGGATGATCTCGGTGGCGTCGCTGGTGACAAACAGAAATTGACCGTTGGGACTGCTGGCTAACGAATAGTTGCTGATGGCGGGGCCATCGACCAGGAAAGGTGATCCTGCTACCAGCGCCAAGCCGCCGGTCGTCAGGTCGATCTTGAAGGCACTGACGGTGCCGTCGCCGTCATTGGCCGCATACAAATAGAAGCCACTTCTGGTCGTGGCTATGGTAATTGCGTTAATCGGCCCTAGACCTCCTTGGCCTTCTGTGCTGAAGGGAGACCCGGCGATCTGAGTCAGCGTTCCTTGGGACCCGACTTGAAATGCCGTAACCGTATTGACGGGCGCAATTTCATTGTCGGTATAGACGAACTGATTCTGGGCTGCTGCACCCGACGCCACAGCCGCCAACAGACACGCACACACAGCGGATTTCATATAGTGATTCACCTCGGATGAATGGCCAGGCAGCCTCCCGGATCGACAAACTCACAGCGCGAGGGTAGCCACACATACTTCCAAAGCTTCCTCCTGGAGCATGCTCTTCACAATACTGCGTTGTTGGTAGGCGGAATGATTTTCAGGCGTAGGGTTGCGCGAATAGCAATTGCGTTGCGCGGCAGGCAGCAAGTTATCTAGATTTGTGGATTTCTTTGGGCCTTTTTGGAAGAGACATGGGAAAAACAAGCATCGGCACTGGCCGGACCCAGGTGCCATGGGAAATCATTTCGGTTGGATACTTGCAATCCCCGGATCAGAGAAAAGTGCCTCTTATTGAAAGTCGCTACCTGGCTGCCACGAGCTAGACTCTAGCCTCTTCGGGCACGACCTTCAGCTCTAACTTCTCTGTGTAGCGCACTACGGTGAGAGAACTGCTCACTCCTACGCGCGCGTCGGTGAGTAGACGTTGCAGATCGTCGACGCCTGCGACCGGTTTGCCGTCGAGAGCCACGATGACATCGCCTTCGCGCAAGCCTGCCCGCTTGGCGGGACCGCCTTCCTGCACTGAAATCACGACCACGCCGCTTTCCTGAGGCAGATCATAGAAGCGCACTAGCCGTCGATGCAGCGGTGTGTTCTGGGCTTCGACGCCGATCTGGCTGCGGCGGATTCTGCCCTCCTGTAACAGCCGACTGGCTACAAACTTTGCAGTATTGATTCCGATGGCAAAGCATAGTCCCTGGGCACCCTGAATGGTAGCCGTGTTCACGCCGACGACCTGACCGTCGGAGGTCACGAGTGGACCGCCGGAGTTTCCGGGATTGAGCGAGGCGTCGGTCTGGATGACATCTTCTATTAAGCGACCGGAATAGGAACGCAGCGACCGGCCCAGCGCACTAATTACTCCCGCGGTCACGGTGTATTGAAATCCGTACGGGTTTCCGATGGCAATCGCCAACTGGCCCACGCGGAGCCGGCGGGAATCGCCCAAGGGTGCGGCGACTAGACTGGGAGCGTCGATGCGAATTATGGCGAGGTCCGAAGCGGGATCGTCGCCGAGTGTGTGGGCCGGGAAGCTGCGTCCGTCGGGGAGAGATACTTTGATGCGGGTGGCGTCGTGGACTACGTGACTGTTGGTGAGAATCAGGCCATCGGGTGCAAATACGAATCCTGAGCCGCCGCCCTGGCGTTCGCGAGGTTCGCCGGAACGGCTGCGCCCGGCGTGGGCGACTTCAATTTTCACCACGGACGGACTGATTCTCTCGGCGGTACTCACTACAGCCTGCGAATAGGCGTCGAGCAATGGGGCGTCGTCTAAGGGATGGGCTTCGCCCGCAGGAAATGTTGTAGACGAGCTGGTTCCTAGAACACGAAAGACAGCACTTTCAAAAGTCATAGCTGATAGATGAACGCGAAACGGCTCCAGATTCAGGCGACAGTGGAGCCGCCGCTATTCGCCGCCGACGCAGAAACCAGCCTCCAGGCGGCTGCGATGGAGAAGGCCTGCTTGGGTAGCGATGCAAGATATTGATGAGGTGGAAAAGCCCGGCGGTCGCGGTAAGATGCAAAAGATTTCACAATGCCACGTCAGCAAAAACGGGGTACAATGCTCCGCCGGGTTTTGAAACATTGCTGAGCCGCTGGCCTCCCCCAGTCCAGATTCTTGCCAGCATGTAACGTCGCACATTTAGCTCTTGAACAGAAAGTTGCCCATGAAAGCAACCCGTCACGCTTCAAATCCGAGACCCCGAGTCTCGCTTTCCCTCACTTCACTGCAAGCTAAGCCTTCCCGGGTGGCTCGGGCCGGGCTCTGGCTCCTGCTTGGGATGGTACTCTCAGCTGGCACGGCACTCCCGCAGAATGTAACAACCACCATCGGGGTGGGAAACTCTCCCGCTGCAATAGCGGTCAATCCTGTGACCAGCACCATCTACGTGGTGAATTCCGCGAGCAACAGTGTCAGCGTTATCGATGGCGCAACGAACGCGATTACCACGACAGTTAACGTCGGGACTACTCCCGTTGCTCTGGCAGTTAATCCGTTGACCAACATGGTGTACGTGGCGAACAACGGAAGCAACGATGTCACTGTGATCAACGGGGCGACCAATGTGCCGTCCACGATTACCAACCCGAATGGGATCGCTCCGGTCGCAGTGGCGCTCAATCCCCTCTCCAATCTTATCTATGTGGCTAACAGCGGCAGTAACAACCTGACGGTGATCAATGGCGCCAACAATACGGTGGTTGCGACGGTCGGCGCGGGGAGTAATCCGAACGCAGTGGTGGTAAATCCGGCAACCAACCTGGTGTATGTGGCCAACCGTTCCAGTGACAACGTGACGGTGGTCAACGGAGCGAACAACCGGGTCGTAGCGACAGTTGGGAGTGGAACCAACCCGGTCTCGTTGGCCGTGGATACCGCGACGGACATGGTGTATGCCGCGAATAACGGGAGCAACAATCTGACCGTGATCAACGGGGCCAGCAACACGGTTGCGGCCACGGTCGGCGTGGGGACAAATCCCGCCGCGGTGACGGTCAACGCCGCAACCAACTTCATCTATGTTGCCAACAACGGCAGCAGCAGCGTCAGTGTAGTCAACGGGGCGACTAATGTGGTCAGTAACACGGTCACGGTGGGAAATGGTCCCGCCGCGGTAGCTGCCGATCCGACCACGGATCAGATCTATGTTGTCAACACCGCGAGCAACAACGTCACAGTGATTGATGGCGTTTCTAATGCGACCACGACGGTCGCAGACCCCAACGCGATTGCTCCAGTGGCGCTGGCCGTGGATCCCGTAACCAACACGGTTTATACGGCGAACAATGGGAGCGGCAACGTCAGTGTGATCGACGCTGACAGCAACGGGGTCGCGGCCACACTTACTACGACAACAAACCCCGTGGCCATCGCGCTCGACGCTGTGACGAATAAGATGTACGTGGTTAACAGCGGGACCAACACCGTCTCGGTGATCGACGGAGGCACTAACACGGTAGTGGCGACCATCAATACCGGCACCAACCCGGACGCGATCACGGTTAATTCCTTCACTAACAAGGTGTATGTAGCCAATCGCGACGCCAATACGCTGACAGTGATTGATGGCTCCAACAATTCGGTGGTGACCACCGTCAACACAGGAACAAGCCCGGCTGCCGTCGCGGTGAACCCGGTGCTGAACACAATCTATGTGGCCAACAACGGAAGCGGCACCGTAACCGTGATCGATGGGGCCAGCAATACGGTCACAACCACGATCAGCGCCGGGACCGCGCCGGTCGCTTTAGCGGCCGATACTACAACTGGCCGGGTTTACGTCGCCAACAGTGGGAGTGACAACGTTACCGTGTTCGATTCCGTCGCGTCCTACAGCATCACCGTGACGGACTTCGCTGCGAGTCACCCCGCCGCCCTTGCGGTGGATTCACTGACCCAGAAGATCTATGTCGCAAACTCGTTCAGCGATAACGTCACGGTGATCGACGGAGTGACGGACCTGGTGGTAGCAACCGTAAACGTGGGTAACAATCCGACCGCTTTGGATCTGAACCCGGCCAGCAACCGGATTTATGTCACAGGCGCGGGAAATGGAACGGTTGCGGTCATTGATGGCAACGCGGAGGCGGTCATCGCCCTAGTGGCGGCGGGGACAATTCCTTCGGCTGTGTCGGTCAATCCGACGCTGAACCGAATCTACGTTGCAAACCATGGCAACGGCAGCACTGACCTTGGCAGTGTCACCGTCATTGATGGAGCGAGCAACACTCCAGTCACGGTGACCGACGCCAATGCCGATCAGCCTTACGCGTTGGCCGCGAATCCGGTGACGAATGAACTTTACGTAGCCAACAATCTGAGCTCAAACACCAGCGTCATTACTCCTGAGCAGGTGCACCCGAACACGATTGCCACAACCATTTCGCCCTTCACAGGTAATCAGACCTCCGACGAGACTCCGAGCTTCAACTTCACGGCGTCGAATGGCCTCAGCACCGCGCCTGTGGACGAGTTGCTCTTCCAGATGGACACATGGCAAGGAGCCTGGACGCAGGCTAGTCCGGGCACGCAGGGGAACTTCACTGGCAATTCAGCGAGACTGCTGCCCGGCCTCCATACTCTGTACGCATACGCGACCGAAGGTGAAGAAGCGACTTCCACGGTCGCGGGTCCGGAGAGCAGTCCTTTAATAGGGAGTGTTGCGGCTTACGAATTCCTGGTGGCCACGCAGCTTGCCGATCTCGTTCCCCCGAGCCTCAATTTCGGCAACCAGCAACTAGGGACACAGAGTCCTCCTCAGACCGTGACCCTGGCCAATCCGGGCAGCCTACCGTTGACGTTCAATTATTCGCTTGGAGGCGACTACTCTGAAGGCTCTGGGGATACTTGCAGTTCACTTGGCGGACGCTTGGCCGCGAATTCGTCCTGCACGATCTTTGTGGTTTTCAAACCCTCGAGCACGGGAACCGACAATGCGACGCTGACGGTCGTCGATGACGCCAACAACATTTCCGAAAGCACCCAAACTGTGTCACTGACGGGCACGGGGACCACGACTTCGAACACTCTCAACGTTGCCGAGGAGGGATCTGGCAGTGGTTCGGTGACGAGCAATCCGGCCGGTATCAGCTGCCCGACGACCTGTGCCGCGAATTATTCGTCCGGAACCAGTGTGGTGTTGACCGCCACTCCCAGTGCGGGTTCCACGTTCGTTGGCTGGAGCGGCGCGTGCAGTGGCCGAGGGACCTGCACGGTATCTATGAATTCAAATCAAGCGGTAACGGCCACCTTCACGTTGACCGCGTCCACGAGTTGCTCGGGAACGACCGATAACTGGATCGGAGGAGCGTCCGGCAATTGGAGCAATCCTAATAACTGGAGCAACGGGGTCCCGAACAGCAGCAGCGTGAATGTGTGCATTAACGACGGGAATCAGATTCCATCCCAAGTCACGCTCGATATCTCTGTCAGTGTCGGCGCGCTTTACATCGATAGCGGAAGTAGCCTGACTATCAGCAACAGTGAGGAATTGACGGCCTTTGGAAATATCTCCAACGCAGGACAGATTTTTGTAAGCGCGGCGGGCAACAACACGTTCTTGACCCTGGGTGCTGGAGTGAGTCTGACGGGTGGGGGCTCGGTGACATTGAGCAAAGGCGGCAACGGAACGGCCGCCGTTGCTACCTCCGGCGGAGCTCAAACTCTGACCAATGTGGACAACATCCTGCAAGGGACGGGCGTCATTGGGTGGAACGGTCTGATCGCAGTCAATCAGGCGGGCGGGATCATCAATGCCAATACACCCAGCACCGGTACGCTACTGGTAAATACGTCGAGCATGACGAACCAAGGTTTGCTCGAAGCCACAGCCGGGGGCACCTTGGGATTGCAGAATAGTTTCAACAACCTGGGGGGAAGAATTCTTGCCACTGGCAGTAACTCGACTGTTCAGTTCATCAGCGGAACGGTTCAGGGAGGAATACTGGCCACCGCCAGCAATGGGATCTTAACCAATCCCCCCGGCAACTCCTTCACTTTGGACGGCAGCAGTCAGGGCACGTTGACCATCGCTGGCACGTTTGTGGTGGGTAACAGCTCCACCACTTCCCTGACGGGAACCATCAACAACACAGGCGCCATTCAGGTGAACGCAGGAGGCAACAACACGTTCCTGACCATGTCGGGAGGAGTAAGTCTGACGGGCGGGGGCACAGTGACGCTGACCAAGGGAGGTAACGGAACGGCAGCCATTGCCACCTCTGGAGGAGCTCAAACTCTCACCAATGTGAATAACACCCTGCAAGGGTTCGGCGTCATCGGCTGGAACGGTTTGCTCCTGACCAATCAAGCGGGCGGGACTATCAACGCTAATACGAATAACAACGGCATGCTATTACTGAATCCCTCCAGCATGACTAACCAAGGCCTGCTGGAAGCAACCGCTGGCGGCACCTTGCAACTGGAGACCACCACGAACAATACCGGCGGAACATTTTTGGCCACTGGCAGTAATTCAAGCGTGCAATTCATCAGCGGATCGGTCCAGGGAGGAACACTGTCCAGCGCCAGCAATGGGATCTTAACCACGCCTCCCGGCAATGCCTTCACCTTGGATGGAAGCAGTCAGGGTACTTTGACCATGGCGGGCATTTTTGTGGTAGGCAACAGCTCTACCACTTACCTGACTGGAACCATCAACAACACGGGTGCGATTCAAGTGAACGCGGCAGGCAACAACACGTCCTTGACCATGGCTGCGGCGGTCAGCCTGACGGGCGTGGGTACGGTGACGTTGACCAAGGGAGGTAATGGAACTGCAGCCATCGCCAGCTCCGGCGGAGCTCAGACGCTGACCAATGTGAACAACACCCTGCAAGGCGCTGGTGTCATCGGGGACGGCTTGAATGTGATCAATCAGGGCACGATCAACGCGAATCTTCCCGCGCAAGGAATTCTGGAACTTAACCCCGATGCATTAACTAACGAAGGGCTGCTTGAGGCAACTGCCGCAGCCACGCTGCAACTCAACGGGAGCATCTTTAACAATACCGGGGGAAACATTCTGGCCAGCGGCACCGGCTCGAATGTGCAGTTCGCGAACGGGGCGGTAATCCAAAGCGGAACCATCACCACAAGTGGGGGTGGGGTTCTTGGGGTCGCGAGTAGCAACAACCTGACTCTCGATGGCAACGCTCACGGCTCGTTGACCATTGTCGGCACCTATACAGGAAACAACAGTAGCACCACGTTCTTGATTGGAACCATCAATAACACGGGCGTGATTCAAGTGGCCGCACAGGGCAACGACACGTTTCTGACCATGACCGGCGGGGTAAGTCTGATTGGGAACGGTGCAGTGATGCTATCCACCGGTGGGAACGGCACTGCAGCGTTGTCCACTGCGGGCGGAGACCAGTTGCTGACCAACGTGAACAATACGCTGGAAGGGTTCGGTGTCATCGGGTACAACGGTTTGGAGGTCGTCAATCAGGGAACTATTAATGCCAATGTTTCGGCAAGCACACTGACGGTGAATCCGAGCGGGTTTACGAACCAAGGTCTGTTGGAAGCCACGTCGGGGGGCATTCTAGCCCTGAATGGTTCGATGATCAGTAACCGGGCGGGCACGATTCAGGTGAACGGAGCGACTTCCAGTGTGCAGTTTGTGAACAGCGTCACTATCCAGGGCGGAACGCTAGCCGGGGTCAATGGTGGCGTGCTGACGGTTCCGAACGGCAACTCCATTACCCTGGACGGAAGTTCGCTGGGAGCGTTGACGATCGCGGGCACTTACGCAGTCGGCAACAGCAGCAATACTAATCTGCTGGGAATGATCAACAATACGGGCGCGATTCAAGTAAATGCAGCCGGCAACAATACGTTTCTGACCATGGTTGGGCCGGTAAGTCTGACAGGTGCAGGCACAGTGACGCTAAGTAAGGGCGGTAACGGAACCGCCGCCATGGAAACTGCCGGCGGCGACCAGACGCTGACCAATGTGAGCAACACCCTGCAAGGGACGGGCGTTATTGGTTGGAATGGTTTGAACCTGGTGAATCAAGCGGGCGGGATCATCAATGCGAACACACCGAGTACCGGTACGTTGTTGGTGAATACGCCCCTCACGACTAACCAGGGCCTGCTGGAAGCGACTGCCGGCGGGACTTTGGGACTTCAGAATAGTTTCAACAACGCTGGCGGGAACATCCTGGCCACTGGCAGCGGCTCAACCGTACAGTTTATCAGCGGAACGGTTCAAGGGGGAACACTGGCCACCACCAGCAGTGGGACATTAACCAATCCCCCCGGCAACGCTTTCACCCTGGATGGAACCAGTCAGGGTAGCTTGACCATCGCTGGCAACTATGTGGTTGGCAATAGCTCCAACACATCTTTGATTGGAACTATAAATAACACGGGCGCAATTCAAGTAAACGCAGCAGGCAACAACACGTTCTTGACTATGTCTGGCGCAGTAAGTCTGACCGGGAACGGTGTGGTATCGCTTTCCACCGGCGGCAACGGAACGGCGGCCCTGGAGACTTCCGGCGGCAACCAGTTGCTCACGAATGTGAACAACACGCTGCAAGGGTTTGGTGTCATCGGATGGAATGGTTTGCAGGTGACGAATCAGGGAACTATTAATGCCGACGTTTCGGCAACTACCCTGACGTTGAATCCGAGCGCGTTTACCAACCAGGGCCTGCTGCAAGCCACGACCGGAGGCATCCTGTCGTTGAGTGCTTCGACGATCTCTAACCGTACCGGAACGATCCAGGTGAATGGCGCGAGTTCGAGCGTACAGTTCGTAAACAACGTCACAATTCAGGGTGGAACGGTGGCCGGGGTCAACGGTGGTGTGTTGACGGTTCCGAACGGCAACGCCATAACCCTGGACGGGAACACGTTGGGAGCGTTGACGATCGCGGGCACTTACGCAGTCGGCAACAGCAGCACCACGAATCTGCTAGGGACAATCAACAACACAGGTGCCATTCAGGTAAACGCGGGCGGCAATAATACGTTTCTCACCATGGTTGGCGCCGTAAGTCTGACCGGCAGCGGCACGGTGACATTGACTAAGGGCGGAAACGGAACTGCGGCTTTGGCGACTTCTGGCGGGAATCAGACGCTGACCAATGTGAGCAACACGCTGCAAGGGGCAGGTGTCATCGGGTATAACGGCTTGGATGTCGTGAACCAGGGGACGATCAACGCCAACTTGCCAACTGAGGGGACGTTGGTGATTAACGGCGGATTCACCAATGCGGGACTGCTGGAGGCAACGGTTGGGGGAACGCTGGTGTTGAGTAACTCGACGCTTAACAATCGCGCAGGCACGATCAACGTAAACGGGGCGAGCTCTTCGGTGCAATTCGTAAACAATGCCACTATCCAGGGTGGAACGCTGGCGACGGCTAACGGTGGGATCTTAACTATCCCGAGCGGCAACGCGATTACTTTGGATGGGAGCAGTCAAGGCGCGTTGAACATCGCAGGTACCTATGTGATCGCCAATAGCAGTACCACCTTCCTTTTGGGAACAATCAATAACACGGGAGCGATTCAGGTAAATGCGGCGGGCAACAATACGTTTTTGACCATGACTGGCGCGGTGAGTTTGATGGGTGTAGGTACGGTGACATTGAGCTCGACCGGTAACGGAACCGCGGCTCTGGCGACCTCCGGAGGGGATCAGACGCTGACTAACCTGGGCAACACGCTGCAAGGGACGGGGGTCATTGGATGGAACGGTTTGAACGTTGTCAATCAGGGAACGATCAACGCCAATGTGGCGAGCTCGTTGGTGTTGAATCCGAATTCTTTGGTGAACCAGGGTTTGATCGAAGCGACCGGAATTGGAATGTTGCAAGTGAGCACGAGCGTGAGCAATGCAGGCGGAAGCGTCATTGCGAATGGGGCCAGCGCGGCGGTGCAATTCGCGAATGGAATCACGATTCAGGGCGGAACGCTGAATGGCGTCAGCGGCGGTTTCGTGGGAAGTTTCAACGGCAATGTTCTCAACGTGGATGGCACGGCTAATGCTGTTTCGATTGCTGCCGGAGCGACTTACACGATTGGAAACAACAGCACGACGAATATCTTCGGAACGATCATCAATAACGGCACGCTGCTGCTGGATTCGACGGGAAGCAACACTACTCTGAATGCTGCCAGCGGCGGCGCAACATTGACCGGCAGTGGATCCGTGATGATGACCAGCGGTCCCAACATGTTTCTGGGGACATCCCTACTGAACGCCGGCAATATTATCTTGGATTCGGCTACTTTCAACGTTGGCGCTTATATGCAGAATGCCGGCCTGTTTCAAGTCGCCGCGACCGCTAGCGCTTCGTCCGTTACTTTTGGCTTGAACGGAGGAACGGCGCAGGTGGATGGCACGCTGGCGGCGTCCCAAGGTGTAAGCGTCACCGGCGCCGGCACGCTATCAGGCAACGGAACCATCATCAGTAATGTGAGCATGGCGGGTGTGACTCAGGCGGGCGATATTCCTAACCCTGGGATATTGACGATTGGCGTCAATGGCTTTGGCAGCTATGCACAAAGTTCGGCGGGAGCGTATGACGTGGTGATCGGGGGCCTCAAGGTGGGAGCGCAGTACTCGCAGTTGAATGTTCCCGGTGCTGTGAGTCTAAGTGGGACGCTGAACGTTAGTCTGATCAATAGTTTTGTTCCGCAGGCTGGCAATCAATTCGTGATCCTGACCGCGGGGTCGCTGAGCAATCAGTTTGTGACTACGAACTTGCCGGCCTTGCCTCCTAATTTGAGTTGGATGGTGAACTACACCGCGACGCAGGTGGTGTTGTCGGTGATGGCGTCGAATTCTACCTTCACGCTGACTGTGACCACACTGGGCACGGGCAACGGCTCGGTTACAGATAATTTCCAGCAGATCAATTGCGTCGACACAGCCGGGGTGCAGTCGGGAATTTGCTCGGCCAGCTATGAGTCGGGTACGACAGTCAATTTGACGGCGACGCCCATCCAACCCACTACGTTCGGTGGATGGGGAGGAGCTTGCAGCGGCACCGAAGGTTGTTCGGTGTTAATGAATTCGAATCAGTCGGTGACGGCGGCATTCGTGCCGCAGCCGGTCACCATGTCTGCGCCGTTCACTTGTCCGAATAACGTGTATCCCTGCCAGAATGTCACCGCGCCACCTGCGGTATTCAATTGCCCATCGGGGAAGGACCCATGCCCTGATCCTAATGCGCACTCACTCGCTCTCACCGCTGCGCAGGTGAACACAGCGTTCACCATGACGGTTGCTGCCACCGAAGTCCCAATGACCCAAGCTGATGGCGACTGTCAATTCGGGCAAACTCCGGCGACAGATTTCGATTGCCGGTTCACCAGCTTCTTTCCGTATGAGACGCTCGGCAACGGGGACATTATTGTGCCGGCGTGCGACGCTTATTCAGCCGGGAATTGCGTCTTCTACAGTGTGTACTTCGGGAGCCGGGGTATCGAGCCTCCCACCAGCGATTACGACGGCCCTATCTCGTGGTCGATTGCCTGGAACAATACTTCGTTCCTGCCCAACCCGAACTATCCTTATCAAATCAATAATCCGCGGCTGTATGACGATCCCGACTACGAAGTTTCTCCCATCACGCCTTACGGAACGAACTGTAATACGCCGATGTTGATCAACGGCAATCCGACGATGCCGCCGATTTATTGCCAGTTTGTTTTCGACATCACGACTTACTTTGATCCGAATCAGCCACCCGATGCGGGCATTGGCGGACGGACCAAGCAGTTCAACGATGTGGTGGTGGCTTTCCCGCTCACGATCGCGCCGCCGAGCTTAAATGTAACCAAAATGGCGGACCAGAACATCGTGAACGCGGGCAGTCCGATGGGCTTTACCGTGAGCATGAGCAACAGCGCCGCGCCAGGTACGGGAACGGCCACCAATACGACGCTCAACGATCCGCTGCCAACGGGCACGAATATCAGTTGGTCGATCAATCCGCCATATAGCGGGCCGGGAACGTGCACGATCACGGAGGCGCAGCCGCCGGCGCAGAGATTGTTCTGCTCTTTCGGCAACATCTCTCCTGCCATCAGCGCCAGCGTGCACGTGCTCAGCCTGGATTCAAGCGTCGGCACTTACGTCAACACGGCGACGCTTGCGGCCAGCAATAATGCGCCGCAAATGGCGTCGGCTACCATTCAAGTAGTGAACGGTTCGGGCCCCATTGCAACCGTGAAGCCGTCCAAAATATATTTCTATAATGTTTACCCTGGAGTACCGAATGAGTCGTTCGTCGAGCTAACCAACACCGGGAGTGCGCCGATGACTGTCGGCCCGATCCAGATTTCTACTCCCGGCAACGATCTGGATGACTTTCACCTCCGTAGTTTCTGCCCAATGACCTTAGAGGTGGGTAAAACCTGCAAGATCGTGATCATCTGTAGCCCGGATAAAGACAACTACAGTCCGACCGCCACACTGGCGATTAATGACAATGCACCGGGAAGTCCGCAGACAGTGCCGCTCAGTGCGACGGTGATCAATCCGCAGGCAAGTCTCAGCCCCAAGTTCCTGAATTTTGGAGTTCAGCAAGTGGGTACGACCAGTCCTCCGAAGACAGTTACTCTGACGAATACGGGGACCACGTCTCTGAATCTGCGGAAGGTAACAATCGGCGGCAACTTTGCATTCGCGTCAGGAACGACTTGCAGCGGTGGCAGCACACTGGCCCCGAACCAGCAGTGCGTGATGAACATAACCTTCACTCCCAAAGGGCGGGGCAAGCGGATCGGCGGCGTGGAACTCCAGGATAACGCCCTGTTCAAGAAGCAACAGCTTCCGCTGTCGGGTATGGGGGACTAGAGGGCCCCTCATAAATGCCTCGATAGAACTGCGAGGAAGAAACGGGTATGACGGCCCACGAGCCCAACTTTGACACGCTTTGTGGCCGCGAAGGCAACCCCCTTTGCGCAAGTAAGGAGAATTTTGTGAGCTTCCGTTCAACGATGTGGCTGTCAATCCTCTATTTGCTACTCATTTTGTGCGCCCCTGCGAACGCGCAGTTGCCGAGGACTAATCCGAAGTCCGCCACGCTGCCGAAAAACCCCGTGCGCGTTCTGGGCACCTCGAATTCAATCAGTCTCGCTTCCTGGACACCGCTGGCCGAATTGGCTGCGTCCGGGAACAATGCTGAGAACTTCGGCGACTCCGTGTCTGTCAGCGGAAAGGTGGGGGTTGTCGGATCTGATGAGGACTCTAGCTTCACTGGTGCCGCTTATGTGTTCGTGCAGTCATCGGGCGCCCGGGGAAATGTGCCGCAGACTGCCAGGCTCACTGCCTCCGACGGTTCGCCCGGAGACTCGTTTGGCAAGTCCGTGTCCATCAGCGGAAACACCATAATTGTGGGCGCGCCTGGCGCCAATAATGGGCAAGGAAAGTCATATGTATTCGTCGAGCCTCCAGCTGGTTGGACTGACATGACGGAGACGGCCCAGCTTGCTGCCTCTGATGGTCAGGAAGGCGATTCATTCGGCACGTCCGTCTCGATCGATGGCCAGACAGCGATCATAGGAGCACCGGACAGCACAGTAGGCTCAAACGCCTTTCAGGGCACGACTTACGTATTCGTTCAGCCCTCGGGCGGATGGGTCAACTTAACCCAAACCGCTGAGCTAACAGCGTCGAATGGCGCAACAGAAGCGTTACTTGGATTTTCTGTTGCGATCAGCGGCAATGTCGTCGTAGCTGGTGCATATGGCACAGCCGCAGTTTGCATATTTGTCGAGCCCTCGGGCGGATGGGCCAATATGACCCAGACTGCGGAACTTGGTGACTCCAAGCAATCTCGTAAGTCTCAGCTGGGCTATTCGGTTGCCATCGATGGCTCTACCATCGTGGCGGGTTCGCCCAGCGGTATCGCCGGAGAAAAGCGAACCGGAATTGCGGAAGTGTATGTGAGAAAAGGAAGCCTATGGAAGTCGACATCGATACCAACAGCCACGCTGACCGAGTCCAACGGTAATGCTGGAGACCGGTTTGGCTTCTCTGTCGCGACGACGGGCACTACCGTGCTGGCCGGGGCGCCTTACAGGCAGTGTCTCGGAATTAATTGCAGGCAGGGAGTCGGCCCCGGTTACGTCTTAGCATTTGCCGAGCCAACAAGCGGCTGGACCGACTCGAACGAAACCGAAAGCCTCTACGCTGCCGATGGAGAGTCGGGAGGATTCTTTGGAGCATCGGTAGCTGCCAGCGGGCCAGCAGTGCTTGTGGGCGCTACCGGTACGAACACCGCTTATGTGTTTCAGTACGCCTCAAATTCCATGTTCAACGCACTCATTGTGCCGGGCGCCTCATTCACAACTGCCCAGGGAATCAACGATCTCGGCCAAATCGTTGTCGATACAGATATCGGGTCTTTTTTATACGCGAATGGCGTGTTTACGCCTATCGTATATCCAGGAGCCGCAGGGACTTAGGCTTATGCTATCAACGACGCTGGCGAGATCGTAGGATATTACGTCGACAGCCTTGGAGTGATCCACGGTTTCACCGATACGAACGGCGTCTTCACGTCTGTCGATTATCCGGACGAGAGCGGGACATATCTCTCCGGTGTAAATGGCGCGGGTGACTTGGTCGGTTTCTACTGCTGTAATAGCACAAACCAAATAGCCGGGTTTCTTTATACCGGCGGGGTTTTTACGCCTATCAATTTCCCCGGCGCCCAGGATACCGTTACATTTGGCATCAACGATGCCGAGACCTTGATCGGCACCTATTGTGATGCGACTTGTGGCATCGGATCGGTAGCAAATGGATTCGCGCTCAGTGGTGGAGTGTTCATCCCGATCAAATTTCCCGGGGCTCAGTACACAGGCGTGTTCGGCATCGACGACAACGGTGACCTCGCCGGATATAGCCAAAGCAAGTTAAACCCTGAGACTGAGTCATTTATTTATTTCAATTCGTCGCGGCGGTTCGAAGGATTCACTATCGGATTAGAAAGCACCGCTAATGGCATCAATGATTCAGGAGAGGTAGTAGGGGAATTCGAGGCCTATGGTGGCGACTATGGTTTCTACGGGCATTTACCGGGGCACTGATTGTGCTGGGGACAGATAGTCCGCTGGTCCAGGTTCGCGCCCCTCGGTTTTCAATCAGAATCTTTTCATAATCTTTGGGCTTCGAAACTAGCAGGCAGCACGCTCACTCCCGGTTTTTGCCTGAGTAGAACGGCTCGGGCTCTCGTATCCCAGAATTCCCGCAGACTTCCTTTCGGCTTATGCCTCTCGCTGCACGCAGGATTGCCTCCCACCCTTTCGCAAAGAAGGCGAAAGGATGGGGGCACCCCTTTTCGTGGTGGTACACGGAGTGAAGAGCACAGAGGGTGGGGCTAACCGGTTTGTTGGACCGTGCTACACGCGGGATGGGCGTTGTGTGGATGGGCTTTAGCGGTAGAATGGCGAACGACATGGAATGTTCGCATTGCCACGCCGTGAACCCTCCGACCGCACTTCGTTGCGTGCAATGCGATGCCCTCCTCGACGCCGGCGAGGTGACGGCAGTTGGCCTGCCTGAGGCGGGAACTGCGGAAATACCTGCGCCCCGTTCTGGAGATGAAACTGTTGGCATAGCATCCCCTTTGGCCGGAGATGAAACGGTTGGGATGGCAGCACCTTCGCCTGGAGATGCGACGGTAGGAGTCGCCGAAGGTTGGTCACAGCCGCCGGTTTCTTCCGCTGTCTCCCGCTCTCCACTCCTGCCTAGAAGTTTTCTGGGAAAGCGCTACGAAATCCTTAGCATGCTCGGGGAAGGCGGCATGGGCGCGGTCTATAAAGCGAAAGACCGCGAACTTGACCGGGTTGTGGCTCTGAAAGTGATACGTCCGGAGTTGGCGGTCCATCCCGAGGTTCTGGCGCGCTTCAAGCAAGAATTGATTCTCGCCCGCAAAGTAACGCATCGCAACGTAATTCGGATTTTTGATCTTGGCGAAGTCGACGGCACCAAGTTCATCACTATGGACTTCGTGGACGGCCAGGATCTGAAGGGCCTGGTCAAGTCCAAAGAGAAGTTGGCGTTTGAAACGACGGTTGAAATTGTGAGACAAGTCTGCCTTGCGCTGGAAGCTGCGCACGCGGAAGGCGTCGTTCATCGCGATCTCAAGCCGCAAAACATCATGGTGGACCAGCAGAGCCGGGTCTATGTAATGGATTTTGGGATTGCGCGGTCGGTCGAACCGGGGGGAATGACGCAGACTGGCATGGTGGTGGGCACGCCGGAATACATGTCCCCGGAGCAGGTGCGGGGCGAGCATGTGGGGCCGCAATCCGACATTTTCGCGTTGGGCCTCATTCTCTACGAATTGCTAACCGACAAGATGCCGTTCGAGGCGGATACGGCACAAGCGTCCATGTTCAAACGGACGAAGCAGCCGGCCCGGCCTGCGATTCAGGTCGATCCGAATATTCCACCGTTTCTGAGCGAGGTAGCGAAGAAATGTCTGGAGATTGATCCCAAGCGGCGGTACCAGTCGGCGCGCGAGATTGCGGACGATCTAGAAACGTGGAGCCAAGGCAACAGCAAGGTCCCGTGGACGACGACGGTCACCGGGTTTTTGCCGCCGTCGTTCTCATGGAAGAAACACGGAGTCGTAGCCGCAGTGGCTTTGATACTTGTGGTTCTGGGAGGAATCGGATTACGGCAGCGACTTCGTTCGCGCCCCCAAACCCAGGCGGTTGGCCCGGTCGTATCACTGGCAATTCTGCCTTTCCGTAATTCGTCGGGCGACCCTACCTTGGACTGGCTGGGAGATAGTTTGGCGCAGATGTTGAGCACGGATGTGGGACAGTCGGCGTCGCTGCGGGTAGTTTCTCCGGAACGGATCAGTCAAACGGTTCGCGACTTGCGAATTCTGCCGTCGGCGTTGTTTGATCCGTCCACTGTCAAACGGCTGGCCGACTTCAGCAATGCTGACACTGTGGTCTGGGGGCAATACTACAAAGTCCGGCGACCAGATCCGCATCGAGACTACAGTGCAGGATTTCAAACACACACGCACTGCGCAATCTCACCGAGTCGGGTAGTGAAAAAGATGTGCTGGCGGCCGTCGATCGACTGGCAGGTCAAGATTCGCGACAATCTGGCGCTTTCCAGCAGCATCATTAAGGAGCTTCAAGGGCAATCCTTCAAGCCTTCGACCAATTCCCTTCCCGCGTTGCATGATTACGATCAAGGGGTTCAACTGGCGCGGCAAGGAAACTTACTCGATGCGCAGAAACAATTTGAATCCGCCATCAAGGAAGATCCGAATTTTGCGCTTGCCTACTCGGAGTTGGCTGACACCTACGCTCAATTGGGCCAGGAAGATGATGCGGAACGCGTCTTCGCAAAAGGCAGTTGGATTGAGTGACAATCTTCCCGCGGCAGAAAAATACCTGATTCTTGCCAAACATGACACCATTCTGAAAAACTATCCGCAGGCGATTGAAGCCTACGAGAATCTGGTGAAGGCATCTACGGAGAATGCTGACTTGCTCTTTGCCTGGCTGACCTTTACGAAAAATCGAGCAGTTTGACAAGGCGAAGGATGCAATACTCTAAGGTGCTGACGCTCGATCCCAAACGAGTTGACGGACTGCTGGCGATGGGCCGGGTGGAGATTGAGAATGGCAACGACCAGAGTGGACTGGAATATTTGACCCGCGCTCAGGGTATGGCCGTCGAGTTTGGGAACGATGAGGAGAAAGCCCAGATCCTGCAAGCCATGGGGATCGCTTACTCCGATCTGACCAAGTGGGAAGACGCTCTGCGCAGCTTTCAGGATTCCCTGGCCATCAAACGCCGTCTGGGTTTGAAGAAAGGGGTTGCCGACAGCCTTGAATCCATCGCACAGGCGGAAGAACCTCTGGGAAAACCGGACCAAGCACTAGAAAGATTACGACAGCGCTCTGGACTCGTACCGCGAAATGGGCGATAAGGCAGACGCAGCCAGGGTGCTAAACGATCTTGCCGACTTATACAAGAATCGCAGTCAGTACGATAAGGCGCTCGGGCTGTACAAAGAATCCCTCCAGATCCAGGTTGACCTGGGGAACATGAGCGATCAGGGATTGGTTCTCAACAGCATCGGCGCCATTTATTACTACATGGCTCGTTACGAAGACGCGCGCACCTACTACGAGCAGGCGCTGGCGACTGCGCGAGAAACTCAAAGTGCCGGGCGACATTGCGGACACCGTCCACAACCTGGCGGAGGCCTCAACCAGACTAGGGCAATACGATCAAGCTCTTCAGCAGTACTTGCGTGCTCTGGATCTGCGGCGAAGTGTGGGCGACAATCGCAGCGCTGCGATCGAATCGGCCAGCATGGGTACGCTATTTGGCTATCAGGGACGTTATGGGGCGGCGCTGAGTTCCGAGGAAGATGCACTCAAGACATTCCGCGAAACCAAGGAAACGGCTTCTGGCTGGCCGAGGTTCTCGGCGATTATGGCAACGCTCTAGCCCAAGTTGGGACGGAGCGACGAGGCGCAGAAGAGTCTGGACGAGGCGCTGACCGTCGCGCGCGGGCTTAAGAACCTGGCGCAGGTGGCCAGCGCTGCTGGGCTACGAAGGCGACAATTTCTTTTATCGTGGCGACTACAAGTCAGCCGCGCCTTTATATGACCAGGCGTTGCAAGCCGCGTCGCACACCAGCGACGCGCAGCTCACTCTGCTCGCGAAAATGAACCTCGCCAAGATCGGCGGTCAAAGAAGGAAACGCAGCGCTGCCGTCAGTCGGTTGCGGCAACTTTCCGAGCGAGCCGATTCATTGGTCATGAAATATCTGTCCATTCAATGTTCTGTGCTGTTGGGAGAAGCCCTCGCCGAGCAGAAGAATATCGCTAAGCCCAGCGGGAACTGGAAGGCGCGGTCACGCGGAGTGAGAAACTGGGGCTCCGTGCACTTCTGGCACAAGCCATTTTCTGCTGGTCGCACGCTCGTACAGTCAGGCCATGCATCCGACGCTTCGACCCATTACGCGCAAGCGCAACAAATTGCAGAAAGTATTCACGAAGAGGCCAAGGCAGACGGCATTGTGAACCGTAGTGACCTGGCTCCCATCTTCGCTCATAAAGCGTAGAAGTGCACGGGATGACTAGACTCTTACCACAGTGAGATCGGGGAAAGCGGTGCTGTAGAGATGATCGTCAAGCGTGAGCAGCGAGTGGCCGCCTTCCAGAGCGTGGGCTCCGATGAGAAAATCGGCCAGAATGCGGCGTGGGCCGGCGTCGTGCTGCTTTCTCCGACGGGCTGCGTATCCTTGGAAAGCTCGCCCTGCGGTTCGCCAAACGGGTTTGTCGAAAGCCCAGTCAATGCGAATGCCGGTTTCACTGAAGAACGAATCCAAGAATAATTCGCTACGGCCAGGGGCAGCCATCAACTCAGCGAAAACCGCGGCGGTTGTAACAAGAGTGCCGCGGCCCAGCGCAGCATCTAATGCGGATTGTGCAGCGGAGCTAAGACCCGGGTCCCGATCCCAGAGGGCAACAATCACATTAGTGTCAATGGCTGTAGTCATCGCCCACGCAGGCCTCGAACCCAACGAATAATTTCTTTGCTGCCGGAGGCAATCCCTGGGTTCCCAATTCCCCTAAACTTCGCGAACGGGCTCTTGGTCCTGATGGGACGCACTCGTATCCCTTTTTCATCGGTTTCAAATAACAACCTATCGCCGGGACGAACGCCCAGCACGCGACGAACCTCGCGCGGTACCGTAATCTGTCCCTTGCTGGTGATTTTCGCCTGCTTCTCCAATGTATTTCCTCCAGATTCCTTACTTTTAGCATAGTAATCCTTACTTCGACACTTGTGAACCATCAGCTACGGCTGAGGCGGCGCTGATGCGACGGGGGCGATGCCTTTGGCGTCAAAGATGGCCCAGTGCCATTCTTGATCGGGAGCGAGGGGCGCGCCGAGCTTTTCGTGAAAGACGTTACTGCCCATCGATGGGACGGGGCCCTTCAAGTGAAACAGTAGAGTCAGTTCGGACGGCTTCTTCCCAGAAGCCTCAGTATCATCGGCTACGGCTGGCATCAGCCGGGCGCTGCCAAGATAAACTCCTTCGTCCACGGGGCGGCGTACCAGGGTAAGGCCGACCGTCACTTCGGTCAATTTCCAGGCGCTGCCGTTGTACATCGAGACTTCGAGGCTGTCACCTTCGACGGTGGCCGGGCCTTCGAGTTTTGCCAACTCGGTTGTGGGCAAGTCTTCCGCCACGAAGGGTGGAGCAAGCGTGGCAGCGTTCGCATTGAAAGACATGCTGCAAGTTCCGTCGGGCGATGACAGCTCGAAGTCTCGACTGCGCGAAGTGGTTGAGACTTGTGGCTTGATGCTCATGCGATGGCTCTCGACCTCATCCATCACGATGGACAGATTGTCATTGTCGATGGTCAACGGGGCCGCAACCGGCGCCTTGCTGCGGCGCACGAAACGGGCCAGATCGCCGAGAGAAACACCGTCATCTTGCGAAGTACTGGATTGGGCAACCATGGAAAGCGGGCATGACAGTGCCAAAAGCAGCCAAGCCATGCGCCAATGAAGGGTACGATTCACGGAGATTTACGGAGCTTCCCCTAAAATTGTAGGTCAGAACGCGGCAAAGAACCGTGCAGGACGGACTTACGTAGGTCGTAGCACTTTAGTCAGACGAGGGAGGTCGTGAGCTTCGCCCGTGGTGACTTTCTCCGGTGAAACTCTGGGGAATATGACCGACGTAGCCGCCGAAATCGCCAGCCACGCCGAACCAATGGTTGACATTGACAGCGACCGAGCCGCTGCCGCCGTTCATCCAGATGGTATAGCCCTTCAGAATGTAGAGAGCGGAATACCCGGCTGCGACATCAGCCTGGGGAGTATCCTGCGCGGGTGAAATCGTAGCGAGAAGCGAAACTGCAAGGGCCACCAAGATTGGCTTCTTCATTTGTAGGCTCCATAGAATGGAAGGTCTAAACTGGCACGCCTACACGCCGAAAGAATGGTAACAGAGGTAGCACCCGGTGCTAATGTAATTACAATGATGTGCCGATAACTTATGCGTTGGAATAGAAAAGGAAGACTCGTCATGGCGCTCTCGATCTCCGGCACAGTATCGGCTCAACCGGTCGCAACACCCTCTGCTTCCCCTGCTCCTGTACCAGCGAAGCATGCACCACAGCCACCGCCCTCAACGGACACGGTTACACTTTCTCAGTCCGCACAGGTCAGCCAACTAAACGCACAAGGCCAGAGCCCGGCGCAGATCGCGGCAGATCTCGGCATCTCCGTGTCCACTGTTGACCTTGACTTAGGAATCGTGGTCGCCAATGTCACCTCACAGCCAGCAACAGTTCCGACTGCGGCGACTCCGACAGCGGCAGCTCCGACGGTAGCGGCTACCAAGAGCACCTCAAACTAACCCACAATACTGTTATTTATTCCAGTTAGTCGCTGTGGCAGCCATAGGCGGGATGGCAGGTGGTAGACCTTCGGCCGGATCGACCTTTCAACCATTGCGGGGCTGCTGCCCAAGAACCTCGAACGCTCGATGTAGCCCTGGCTAACGATTCGAACATCCAATTTGCGCCACAGCCACGCAAGTCAATAGAATTGCGGGCATTCCGATGCACTCGCCACTCCGAAGGAGGGCCGTTCGGGCCTCAACAATCAGATGTTGACCCGTCAGGCCCGACGGCAGTAAGATTCGCACTCGGAAAAGTGCCGGTCTTGCGCCTCCCCCCAAATGCGCAGGCAGTCGACGGCAGCAGGTTCACTTAAACGCCGCCTATGCGGAATCCACAATCTACGTTCGCGGTTGATGTGGCCGAATTTGCCGCAACCCTGCTGGCACTGCAGGAGGCCGCACCGCGCGCGCAGGCAATTGCAAACAAAGTCTCCGATTTACTTCCAGACACAGCCGTCGTGGTCTATGTGATTGCGGACCAGGAAAGTCCCAACTGGACAGCCAAGGCCATCGCCGGTGAGATTACGGTTCCAGAGACGGTGGAGTTTGAGGCAGGCACTCTGGGCGCTGTAGCCGAAAAACGCGAACTCCTGGTGTTTGAGGGGAGTGATCTGCCTCGAGAAGACTACGCCCATCTCGACATTCGCCGGCAATTCGTCGCCCTCGCCTGTGTTCCCCTATTGGTGAACGAAACTCTCGTGGGCGCCATCGAGCTGTTTCACTACGAACAGTCGTTCCCGAAGGCCATGCTGGCGGCGCTGAACGAGATCGCCGAATTGGCCGCGCCGGCGCTGGCGGCCGCGCTTTTCTATGAGAGCGAGCGCAACACCAATCTGCACTCCATCAGCCGCGTCACCCAGATGTATGACCTGGAAAAGGTCTTCAACTCGACGCTGGAGATGCACGAACTGCTGGGCACTATCGCCGGAAAGTTCCAGGAAGTGATGAATGTGCAGGGTGTCAATTTGTGGATGGTTGATCAGGACGCCCTCGAATTAGTGGCCTGTGCCGGAATCGACCCCACGGTTGAGGTCGGCATGCTGCAGAAAGCGGGCGAGGGCATTGCCGGAGATCTCTCCGACAGCGGCGAACCGGTGTTGATTGATGATCCCGAGGACGAGCGCCTGCGAAAACGAAACGAGGGGATCGAAGATGGGGCTGTGTTCTCAATTGTGGCGGCTGCGCTCATGGAAAAGGAATCGCTGGTAGGCGTGGTTGAAGCCGTAAACCGGTTGGACGGAATTCCCTTCGATGAGGATGACGAGTTCCTGCTGGCCAACATTTGCGAAACTGCCAGCAATGCGCTGCACAACGCCAGCTTGCTGCAGGCGGAACGCAAGGTGGAGATTCTGGAAGCGCTGGTCAAGGTCAGCAGTGAGATTACTTCGACCCTTGATCTAGACCGGGTTCTGGACGCCGTCGTGAACGGACCCGCCAGCGTGATTCCGTATGACCGGGCCGCCATCGCGCTGGAGCAGCGAGGACGGTTGCAACTGAAAGCGATATCGGGAGTAGCGAAGATCAATCCCGAGGAGCCCAATACATCGCGTCTGCAGCAGTTGCTGGAATGGGCTTCGTCTTCCAAGCAGTCCATATTTGTGGTGCAGCACGGGGACGAGGTCGAGGACGAACGTCCCGAGACGCGCGCCAAGTTCGAGAAATATTTCGCCGACAGCGGGATGCGCGCCTTTCATGCTTTACCGCTGACGGATGATGACGGGACGGTGGGTATCCTTTCGTTTGAGAGCGGCGATCCGGATTTCCTCAGTACCGCCCACCTGGAAATGATCAAAGTGCTGGCCGGGCAGGCGACGGTAGCATTGAGGAATGCATCGCTTTATCGCGAAGTGCCTTTTATTGACTTGCTCGAGCCCATCCTGGCAAGGAAGCGCAAGTTTCTGGCCATGGAGAAAGGGCGGCGGACGGTGGTGGTGGTCGGAGCAGCCCTCGCCCTGCTTTTTCTTGCAGTCTTCCCATTGCCGCTGCGTGTAGACGGACCGGCGGTTGTGGGGCCGGCACATAGCGCGCAGGTGCAACCGGAAGTCGCAGGCGTGGTGCAGACGGTGAATGTGCGAGAAGGCGATACCGTCAAACAAGGTACCGTGCTGGCTCGTCTCGCCGACTGGCAATATCGCGCCGAACTGGCCGCGGCGCAAGCCAAGTACGAAACTGCCGTAGCGCAAATGAACCGCGCACTGGCGGCCAACGACGGCACCGAGGCTGGAATCGAGCGAGTACAGACCGACTATTGGACCGCCGAAGTTGCCCGCGCCCGCCAACGCCTGGAAAAGACAATATTGCGTTCACCCATTGATGGCCAAGTTGCCACTCCTCACATCGAAGACTCAGTGGGAAAGGACTTGAAACCCGGCGATACTTTTGCGGAAGTCGTGGATACCACGCGGGCCACTGTGGATGTGGCCATTGATGAGCACGATGTTTCCCTACTCAGGGCGGGCGAAGAGGCCTCGGTGAAGCTCGACGGATTTCCCACGCGCACGTTTCGTGGCGAGCTGACGGTGGTGAGTCCCAAGGGAGAGTTACAAGGCGACGACCGCGTCTTCTTTGCGCGAGTCAGCGTACCCAATAACGAAGGCCTGATCCGGACTGGAATGCAAGGCCGCAGTAAGATCTTCACCGCATGGAGGCCGGCAGGAGAAGTCTTCTTCCGGCGGTTGGGCATGTGGCTGTGGTCGAAGATTTGGTCGTGGTTTGGCTGGTGAACCGAGGTGAAGCGATGAAACGATACATTGTGATGGGGCTAACGATTCTGATACTAGGTTTCAGTGGATGTACCGGCCCGAAAGAAGTCGTCGCGGCCGCGGCCGCAGCCCCGGCGCAGCCTGCGGAGCAGCCGGTCAGCGTCCAAAAGGAGAGCGTTTTCATCGCGGCCGGCCCGGTGGTGGTGGAAAACCAGGTGGATGTCAGTGCATTGCGAGAAGGGCCGGTGGTAAGCATCCTTGCCCAGCCCGGTACTCAGGTACATCAGGGACAGCTTCTGGCGAAACTCGATGACCGCCAGATTTCCGCCGATGTGGAGGGCGCGGCGGCCAGAGTGCGGTCGATCGCGGCCAACCTGAAGAATTGGCAAGCTGAGACCAAGGTTCTGCAATCCGACCGGGCGCGGGCTGAGAAGTTATATGACGCGCAGGTGATCCCGAAAGAAGAGTTGGAACATGTGCAATATAAAGAAGAGGCGGACGAATACGAAGTGCAGCGCGAAGCCGAAAGCCTGAACAACGCCAAGGCCACCCAGAAGTCACTCGAACTGGAGCTTGACAAGACAAATATCGTCGCTCCGTTCGATGGAATCGTGGCGCGTCGCTATGTTCGAGTCGGCCAGAAAGTTTCGCCCGGGGATCGGCTCTTCTGGGTCACCGCCATGGCGCCCTTGCAGGTGAAATTCACCTTGCCGGAGCGATTGCTTGGAGATATCAAGCGGGGACAAATTGTTTCCGTGGCCTCCGCAGATGTCTCGCCTGCGACGCCTCACGACGCCAAAGTAATCGATGTCAGTCCCGTAGTCGATCCATCCAGCGGTACCATTGAAGTTTTGGCCCAGATTGAAGGAACTGCCTCTGACTTGCGACCTGGAATGCTGGCCAGCATCCGCATCAACCTGCCGCAATGAACATTGTTCAAGCATTGGACGCCGCACTTCCTGATCTCCCCGAGCGGGTGGTCCGGCGGGACAAACCCAAACTTGACTCTCGTGTAATCACTGCGGAACACATCGAGCACGACCGGCCGATTGTGATTGCCAAAGTACCGGGAAGCGAAGTGGTCCTGCGTTTTTCTCCCGAACAATGGAAGTTGATTCAACTGTTCGATGGAAATCGGACGTATGAGGAGATTTCGGAGCTTTCGGTCGAAGCAACCGGCGTGCTGTTCGACGAAGAAGGGGTCCGCGAAATGGCCAGCTTCCTCGCCGACAACACCGACTTCATTTATAAAAGTCCGCTGGAAAAGAACATCCTTCTGAAGCAGGAACTCCGCGGGCAGCGGCGGAAGACACGCAAACGCTTTCAGATTCCCGACTTCACCGATATTACGGTCAAGGAATGGCCGAATGCCGACCTTTATATCTCCCGCATCTATCCCAAGCTGAAGTTCATATTCACTCCGTGGTTTGTTCTGCTCACATTGTTCTCGTTTGCGGTCATGCTCTGGATGTGGGCCGATAAATTCGGTGAAATCTGGAATGATAGTTTCCAGTTCTACAACTTCACTTCGAAGTCAGGAACCGACCTGTTGGAATTCTGGGTCTTGTTCGCATTGATGGCGTTCGCCCACGAGACCGCGCATGGGCTGACCTGCAAGCACTTCGGCGGCGATGTGGAGAAGATGGGATTCACGCTGATGTATTTCGCGCCCAGCTTCTTTTGCGATGCTTCGCAAGTCTGGATCTATGGGGGCAAGTGGGAGCGGATTGCGACCGCCATCGCGGGCATCTGGGTGGATTTGATTTTCTGCGTGATAGCTACCGTAATCTGGTGGGGCACAGCCACTGGTATGGTCGTCCACGACATTGCCTACAAGGTCATGATGGTGACTGGCATCGGCGTTTCCCTGTTGAATCTCAATCCGCTGATCAAGTTGGATGGATACCTGATCTTTTGCGAATTGATTCACGAGCCGGATTTAAAGGAGAAAACCACCGCCTACCTCTCCGGGTTCGTCCGCAAGAACATTTTCCATTTGCCGGTTGAAGTGGAATACGTTCCGCGGCGGCGGCGTCCGTTCTACATCATCTATGCAATTCTTTCCGGCATGTACGGCTATCTGCTGCTGTCATTTCTGATGGTGCTCTCGTTTCATATATTGCAGGCTTACACGCCGGAATGGGCTTTCGTTCCTGCAATTGCCATTGGGTACTGGGTTTTCAAATCTAGGATCAAAATGTTGGTGAAATTCATGAAAATCGTCTATCTGGACAAGAAAGAACGCGTGAAGGCCTGGCTGACGCCACCACGCATCGCGGTACTGGCAGGCGTCACGATTCTAGTATTGTTGCTCCCCGTCTGGCCCGATTTTGTGGCTGGACGCTTCGTGCTAGAGCCGGTTCACAAAGCATGGGTCCATGCCGAGATCGCCGGACGAGTGACGCGAGTGCTCGCCCGGGAAGGGCAAGCTGTGGCTGCCGGACAGCCTTTAGTTGAACTCAGCAATTTGCAATTGGCATCTGCCGCAGCAGGCGCGAATGCTGACTTGCGCGTTGCCTCGGACCAGGTCAACCTTGCGCTATTGCACTATGACGATTTTGGTCCGGCGGAGTTCAAACGCCAGGAGATGGCGGAGCGGAATCGGACGCTGGCCGATCAAGTAGCTCTGCTCCGTGTCACCAGTCCAATTTCGGGGGTGGTGGTCACTCCACACCTGGATGATTTGCTTGGAGCCTATCTCAAATCTGGTGCAGGCATCGCGGAAGTAGCCGATTCTTCCACTCTGACCGCACGCATCTACATCCCTGAATTCGAGATGCGGGACGTTCGCCTGGGTTCCAGGGTAAGACTGCAATCGGAGTCGTACGCCATGCCGCTCACAGCAAATCTGTCAGCAGTGGCGCCTGCCTCTACCCTGGTGGAGCCTGGACTAATACCCAAGGAGCAACTGAAGGGCATTACGCCGCCCCGGTTTTACGTGGGATCGGCTGTGCTGACGAACCCCGGCGAACTAAGGGAAGGCATGACCGGTATAGCCAAGATCTTCGTGACTCACCGCAGCATCGCAGGATTCGCCTGGAACTTCGTCGAGGATCTGGTCGACCGCAGGATCTGGTAGCTTAGGAACAAAAGCAAAAGGACCGCATCCCCATGCGGTCCTCTTGCTGTGTTTCGTACCCCCACATTCAACTAGATCTTCACGCGAGTTGCAGCTACACGAGTCGCGGCTACACGGGTTGCGGCTACGCGGGTTGCGGCTACGCGGGTTGCGGCTACGCGGGTTGCAGCTACGCGGGTTGCAGCTACACGGGTTGCAGCTACGCGGGTTGCAGCTACGCGGGTTGCAGCTACGCGGGTTGCAGCTACGCGGGTCGCGGAGACCTTCATTGCCGATACGCGAGCGTGAGCTACTTTGGTTATGCCAGGATTCTGGCTAACTTGCGGCATTGTGGAAACGGCCTTCTTGGTTGTGCTCTTGCTGATCAAGGATTTCTTTTGGATCGCCATTTTGTCTCTCCAAGTTTAGATTTGATTTCTCGCCAACCCTACCGCACGCTGTTGTAAGGAGCACGGAGGATGCCAAAGTGGCCGGGTTCGATCGAAGCTCACATGCTCATGCAAAATCAATGAGTTAGGCAATTTCCACAGCTTCACGCCCCGAAGCAAATGTTCAATTGGTTAATAATTAACCTTCGATTGGTTAATTATTAACCGAAACATCTATAGATTTCGTTTACGGCAGAGGTATTTCATGCGCTGAGGGTCAATACGAAGTAAAGCGGCAGCAGCGGACTTCTTTCCCCCGGCACGGTTGAGCGCAGCCGTCAGGTAAGCCAGTTCGAGGCGTCCCATTTCGGTATCGAAATCGACTCCGCCTTCGGGAATCAGGATCGCCTCCTGGCTGGCATTGCTGGCCATGAGCAGCTGTTGAGGGAGATGACTGAGGCCGATCAGCGAACTGTCGTTCATCAACACCAGCCGCTGAATCACATTCTCAAGTTCGCGAACATTCCCCGGCCAGTGGTAGTCTTCCATGACCCCAAGAACTTCGGGATCCACTTGTTTCACGGGCTTTGCGTTAGCCTTGCAATAGATGCGCAGGAAGTGGCCGACGAGTAGAGGGATGTCGCCCTGCCGTTCGCGCAAAGCGGGCAGGGCGATCGGTACGACGTTGATGCGGTAATAAAGGTCTTCGCGGAAACGACCGGCGCGGACCAACTCTTCCAGATCTTCGTTGGTTGCAGCGATCAGGCGGAAGTCGATTTTCTTGGGGGTCTTGCCTCCGATGCGCGTCACCACGCGATCCTCCAAGACGCGCAGCAACTTGGACTGCAAAGCCAGCCCTAGAGTGGCAATCTCATCTAGAAATAGAGTGCCGGTGTGCGCCAGTTCGATGTGCCCCTGGCGAGCCTCCTTGGCATCCGTAAAAGCGCCCTTTTCGTGGCCAAAAAGCTCGGTTTCAATGAGATTCTCAGGCAACGCAGCGCAGTTAATGCTGATGAAAGGTTTCTCGACGCGAGGACCAATGGTGACGATGGCACGTGCCACCAGTTCCTTGCCGGTGCCACTCTCGCCGCGAATCAGGACCGTGCTGTTGCTGTCGGCGACTCGGGTAATGGCGTCATAAACCCGGCGCATGGCCTCACTGGAGCCAATCAGCTCGCCAAAAGATTCCCTCTCAGCTTCCTGCTCCTGGCGGTTGCGGTAATCGATTTCCGCGGCTCGCTTCTCCAATTCGCGCCCGAGGACGATGTTGATCTCCTCAAAGTTAATGGGCGCCACAAAATATTGATCGACGGTGGCGTCGATGGCCTTGTGCCGCAGCTTACGGCTGTCGGAGCGGGTGAGCGCCACCAGCACCAGATCGGGACCCAACGAACGCAATTCCGCCAACGCAGTGATTCCCTGTTCACTGTTGGATCCGACGGTATCGATATCCAGTAGTATGGCATCGGGCAACTGCTTCTTTACCCAGGCCAGCAGTTCATCCCAGGTCCGAAGCATGTGCAGGTCATAGTCGGGCGCGAGATAGGTCTCCGCCTCAGGCCCCACGAGTTCGTCCCCGGTGACGATGATCACGCTGTACCGGGAAGCAAGATTGCGGGCGGTCTGGTTGCGCATGGCGCCTCCTAGAGCGAAGTGATTATGACAAATTTTCGGCTGCTTAGGGTGAATTTTTAACCCGAGGTGGGTTGGTTAGATCTCACGAAAGCGGTTCGCCGCGCTCAAGGCTCGGCTCTCCCGTGGATTTCCGGCAAGAAAGCGGATAAATGCTTGAAAAACCCACCCGATTCCCGTAACTTTAGACGCGCTCGAAACGTCCCATTTCACCGCTTCTGCTGTGATCGGGGTGGTTGTCGGGCGAAGAAAGAAGGAAAACCGTTTTGGACATCAATGTCCGTAAGCGTTCCGAAGTACAGCTGATCCAGCTTCGTGGACCGTTAAGGATGGGGCCCGCGGTAGACGGACTGCGCCAGGCCATGGAAGAGGTTATAGGCCATGGCGACTATCGCATTGCCATCAATCTGGCCGAAGTAGCGATGATTGATTCCAGCGGCATCGGTCTGCTGGTGCGGTTTCTAGCCTCTACCAAAAAACAGGGTGGGAACATCAAACTGGTCCAGCCTTCGAAGTTTGCCATACAAACGTTGAAACTGGTGGGAGTTCTCAATCTGTTCGAAATCTTCGAGGATGACGACGCAGCGGTGGCATCCTTTTCTTAAATTGTTATTTTGGGATGTTTCAATTCCACACGGAGATCAGCCCTCATGGCCGATGAATTTGGCGCCGGCGGGAGTAGCGGCTTCACCGAGCTACTCAATCTGAGCATGCCTGCGAATTCGGAATCGATAGCGACCATCACCGGTGCCATGTCCGAGATTCTTGAGCGGCTGGAGATTCCCGAACAAAAGAGGTTTGAGATCGACCTGGCGGTGCAGGAAGCGCTGGCCAATGCCGTGGTGCACGGCTGCGATGGAGACCCCTCGAAAACTATTACTTGCAAGTTGAACGGCGATTCCCACGGCCGTGTGGTGATTTCTGTTACCGACCCCGGTCCCGGCTTCCGCCCTGAAGTGATACCTGATCCCAAACGCGCCGAGGGTCTGTACGGCGACCACGGCCGCGGAGTTTACCTGATCCGTCAACTCATGGATGAAGTTCAGTTTGAGCGTGGCGGCGCCGAAATCAAGATGTGGAAATATTGAAGAACGATATTTGGAAAGAACAGGGCATGCCGGAAAAATCAGCGCGCAACGGGCCCAGCATGCCCTTAAGGAGCAAAACCTACAACAAGCCAGAGGAACGGAAACGCGCCACCGGATCCACTGCCGGTATTGCGTCGCGTCTGAATATCCAGCGAGCCACCGCAAACCCCAATGCCGCATAGCACAGATGAACGATTCTCAAATGTCACCCCCGAAAATGCCATCGCGCCTTGGGGGTAGGCTGGATACGAGTTCAAGGTAGCAAGCGCGCACCGGTGGTACAAGCCCCGGACGGGCCATAGACGTAGCACGAAAGTTTGGGAGGGAAACACTAAGGTACTTGGAAAGTAACCATGCGGGGTTGGCGGTGGCCTACTTCTTCCCACCCTTTTCGAGCAGGACGCGGGCGGCTTTCAATTCTTTACGCTGGGCAGCGTCGACTTTGGGATAGGCCAGCTTGAGTTCTTCGAGTGTATCCACGATTACGGCAGCCACCACCGCGCGGGTGAACCATTTATTGTCTGCGGGCACGACGTACCACGGGGCGCATTTGGTCGCGGTGTGGCGGATTGTCTCCTCGAAAGCATTAATGTAATCCTGCCAGAATCCGCGCTCGCGAATGTCAGCGGCAGAGAATTTCCAGTTCTTGGCGGGATTGTCCAGGCGTTCCTCGAAGCGCCGTTTTTGCTCCTTCTTCGATAGATTCAGGAAGAACTTGCGCACCACGGTTCCGTTTCGCGCCAAGTAGCGTTCGAGGGAGTTGATGTCCTCAAAGCGATGCTTCCAGAAATTCGAGCTCACCAGCGACGGTAGTAGTCTTTCGCTCTTCAGTACCTCGGGATGAACCCGCACGATTAGCGTCTCTTCGTAGTACGACCGGTTGAAGATTCCGATATGTCCCCGCGCCGGCAGATGCTGCGTTGTACGCCACAGAAAATCGTGGTCGAGTTCCTCAGAACTGGGGGTCTTGAAGGAATAGACCTGGCAGCCCTGGGGATTCACGCCGGTCATGACGTGCTTGATGGCTCCGTCTTTTCCCGCGGCGTCCATGCCCTGAAAGATCAGCAGCAAGGCCGAGCGGTCCTGAGCATAGAGTTTGTCCTGGAGATCCGTCATGGAGACGATGCCGCGCTCAAGAACTTCTCCGGCTTCTTCTTTGGAACCTAGCGATCCAGTGTCGCTGGGGTCGAAATCCTTCAGGCGAAACTTCTTGCCATTGTCCACGCGATAGGGTTTCGCCAGCTTATTGGCCCAGCTCATACAAATTCTCCGGACATCGTAGGCTGGAATCCCGCCGCGTGAAGAACCAGCGCCGTCACAGTTGTCATTTCACTTCAATAATAACCGAGTCAACCGTGAGTGTGGGCTGGCGTCGCACGATGGGACATGTCCCTATTCCCTTTCTTCACCACGGTACCGCTCCCGGACTGGGCGTGATTCCGGCCTTCGGAAAGACGGCTTCCGCCAGTTCCTGATGCGTCCTTTTGCCATCTGTCCCTGCGACCCGCTGTGAGTCAGACTGATGTTTCACGTGCCGATATCAGACGTTCAAGTAGATCACTGCAAGTCTTCTTCATATTTATGAGCTCACACATCAAGGCGAGAATCCGCTTCTCGCGCTGGGAAGCGATCGTGGTGTTCCTTGCACTTACCGTACTAGCGGGATGTCAGGGACTGAGTGCTGGCGGCAAATCGCAGACTCCTGCGCCACAGCAGAACGATTCTCCCGGGAGCCTGGGGGTTAGTCCTCTCACCCTTGATTCCGGCAGTGTGCCTATGGGCAGCAGCAAGACTCTGACCGTCACCGCGACAAATAATGGCACCGTTGACATCACGGTCTCGAGTGTTACGCTTTCGGCGCCGCAGTTCACTCTCAGTAAACCAACGATTCCGGTAACCATCGCGGCTGGTCAGAGTGCGACAATGAGCGTGGTTTTTGCTCCTACCGCCGTGGGAAGCGTTGCCGGGTCGATGACCATCACCAGTAACGCGTCGAATAGTTCAATGGCGGTAGCTTTGCAGGGCGCCGGCGTGGGATCCGGCCAGCTCAGCGAAAGTCCAGCCACCCTCAACTTCGGCAGCCTGACCATTGGCAATAATCAGACTCTCGCCGAGACGCTGACCAACGTGGGCAATTCCAGCGTCACTATTTCTCAAGCCACCATAGCCGGAGCAGGATTCACCTTGAGCGGCTGGTCGCTGCCCTTGACGTTGGCAGTCGGGCAGAGCACGAATTTCAATGTGGTGTTTTCCCCTCAGGCCAGCGGGACAGTCAATGGCAGCGTCACGGTTGTGAGTGATGCCATCAATTCCCCGCTGAGCATCGCGATCTCGGGCGCCGGCCTGGCGCCAGGCTCGCTCGCAGCGAATCCACCAAGCCTCAGTTTTTCGAATGTGCAAGTGGGCAACAACCAGAGTATTTCGGAGACTCTGACGAATTCCAGTGGTTCCAGCGTAACCATCACGCAAGCCGCGCCCACGGGTGCAGGCTTCAGTGTAAGCGGTCTCAATCTGCCGGTAACTCTTGCGGCCGGTCAAGGCACGAGCTTCAACGTGGTATTCACACCGCAGTCAGCGGGAAATGTCAGTGGCAACCTCACGGTCCTGGGCAACGCCTCCAACCCGACGCTCATCGTCCCTCTATCCGGTTCAGCGGTCGAGCCCGGCACTTTGACCCCGAACCCGTCGAGCATCAGCTTTGGCAGCGTACAGGTGAGCAATAACAAATCGGTAACGGAGACCGTCATCAATACCGGCGGCGCGGATGTAACCATTTCTCAAGCCAAAGCCACCGGGACCGGTTTCAGTATTAACGGAATCAGCCCGCCGCTTACGCTCACGGTGGGACAGAGCGTCACCTTTAATGTCGTGTTCACTCCGCAATCTGCGGGCAGTGACAGCGGGAATGTTGCCATTATCTCGGACGCATCGAATCCTACGCTGAATATTCCGTTGTCCGGCACCGGGACGCCGGCGGGACAGTTGGCGGTGAATCCCACCAGCTTGAGCTTCGGCAACGTGGTGGTCGGAAATACTTCCCAGCAGACGGCGCAACTAGTGGCTTCAGGCACAACCGTTATCGTCTCTTCGGTCAATATCAGCAATGCCGACTTTACGGTGACCGGATTGTCATTCCCGGTGACCATCCCGGCTGGTCAGGGCGCGCAATTCACGGTGACGTTCAAGCCGCAAGCCGCGGGTGCGACCTCGGGGACAGCTTCTTTCATCAGCAATGCCTCAAACTCGCCGGCAGTGCTTAGCGTAAGCGGTACCGGCACGCAGCCGGTGCAACACAGCGTCGCGCTTTCCTGGACGGCCAGCGGTTCTCCCAACATCGACGGCTATAACATCTACCGCAGCGGCACCTCAGGAGGACCGTATTCCAAGCTGAATTCTTCTCTGAATCCTGGAACTACCTACACCGACAGCACGGTCGTCGACGGCTCGACGTACTACTATGTCACCACCGCCGTCAATTCCGGTTCCCAAGAGAGCGCCTATTCCAACCAGGCCCAAGCCATAATTCCGTAGAGACAAATATCCATCACTGCCGGATACCCAACTGCTCGCGGCCCGATCCCCCGTCATGGAAGCAGTGCTGCGGAAAACAGGAAAGCACCCGCACTGCTACGGCCACCTGGACTCCCAATCGAGGTCCAAACTCCGAAAAGGGATTGGGGCTGGCGAACCAATGCCAGGATGTACTACAGAGACCTTCCTTCCAACTCACTGACCTAGCACACTGACGCGATGCCCCTCCCCCAATTTAGCTATCGCTCCGTCTTTTTTCATACCCTGATGGTGACAACCCTGCTCGGCATAGCGGTACCGGGCGCATACGCGAACCGTTCGGAGTTGGTTTGCAATCCGCGGAGCCTGGCGTTTGGCAAGGTTGTGACGGGCCAGTCCCTGACCTTGCCGGTCAGCCTATCGAATACTGGATCTTCTTCGGTCACGCTGTACGACGCCAGCCTGAGCGGTCCAGCATTCACGGTCAACAATTTGGCCGGACCGCTTGTCCTCGCCCCAGGTCAGACGGTTCCGTTCAGCGTGAGCTTTTCGCCCACCGTGGTAGGAAACGCCAGCGGAACGGTAAGCTTCAGCAGCAGCGTTGGCACCCTCCACTTTTATATGGGCGGAAAAGGTGTGGCCAATTGGGCATTGGCGGCGACTCCAGCCAGCCTGGCGTTTGGCAGTGTTGCAGTGGGTGGCATGTCTACCTTGCCGCTGACCATCAGCAACCTGGGCTCGACCAGCCAGACTGTATTTATCGAGAAGGTAGGGAGCACGGGGTTTTCGATTTCTGGAATCACACTACCTCTGATTTTGGCGGCGGGACAGAGCTTTACCTTCAATGTAACCTTCGCTCCATCGTCGGTGGGCGCTGCCAACGGCAGCATCCTCGCAACCAGCCCTTTGAGCCCGACCCTCACCATTCCCTTGTCCGGCTCCGGCACCGCGTCGGTGGGTCTGTTGACGGTCTCCCCGGCGTCGATCAATTTTGGCAATATAACGATTGGACGAAGCGCCACTCAGAATGGTCAATTGACCGCCGCCAATTCCAGCGTGACTGTGTCCAGTGCAAGTATGAGCAATCCGGCGTTTCAATTGATTGGGTTGTCATTGCCGGTAACGCTCTCCGCCGGCCAGTCTGTCACTTTCACGGTCAGCTTTACCCCGCAGAGCAGCGGAGCGGCCTCGGGGACGTTGTCGTTTGACAGTAACGCGAGCAACTCACCCACGGTGGAATCGCTGGCGGGTACGGGAAATACTTTGCAATATTCGGTAAACCTTTCGTGGGATCCAGGATCGCCAATCGTTGTGGGCTACAATGTGTATCGCGGCAGCCAGTCGGGCGGACCCTACTCCAAAATTAATTCAGCGTTGGATCCGAGCACCACCTACACCGATACCACGGTCGTGCCGGGACAAACTTATTACTACGCCACCACTGCCGTGAACACCGCCGGCCAGGAGAGCACCTACTCGAATCTGGTGCAAGCAGTGATTCCGTAGTCCATCGTTCACTCGGCAATCCATCAGGGATACACAATCCTGATCCTGACCCGGTTCGAAGGCCGGCTCTCGATTCCGCTACTGTTCACCGCCGTAGTTTCATAATAATAAATCTCGCCGCTGTCGACTGAATCGTCGACATAGCTGGTGTCCAGGACAAGACCGCTGTTGAGCTTGATGTACATGCTCCCGCGGCGGGTTCGCCGGTACACGTTGTAACCAATCACATCCCCTCCTGCCGCACTGCTTGGGATACTCGGATCCCAGGACAACGTGACCCGGTGATGCGGTCGGGCAGAAGTGCGGTCTATTTGCGAAATCAGGATGGGTGAATCGGCAAGGCTGCCGGCTCGCGATGCGGCCGCGATTGATCCCTCGATGCTCTTTTCCGCACCGTTATTTGTCAGGGAGCTATTGCGTAGCGAACTTGCTGGGATATTGCTGACATCTCCGCGGACTTGGAAGCGTATGCCCGAAACCATCACCAGGAACGCCACTGCCACGAACTTTCTTGTCATTCATCTGCCTCGGGGAATTAGGCAACATAGGGCACAACCAACTCTTTAAAACCAGCCACTGGAGCCTGTTTCAGCTGGCTTGGTTTTTAGGACTGGCAATTCTATACTGACTCGCGGGCCTTTTGGCGCGTCCGTCGAGGAATTTCTTTCCACCCGCGCGTTGTGGTCGGGATAGTCATTCCTACTGCCAATAAGTGCAATCTGTTGCACACCGCGAAATCCGCTTAGTAACCAGTTACCCTCCCCAAAGTAATCAAACTAAGTCGTTTACCTGGCACGGACGGGCCATGCGTCCTGGCTGAGAAGATGCGATAGTACATGTACGCCTGGACAATTCAGGCCCACACTAAAGATTATGAAGACTTCAATGTTTAGCGGGGCATTCAAGTTCGCAGCAGTCACACTGCTGTTTCTTCTGGTGGGTACGTACGCGGCCATGTCACAGGAAGTCTCCATGGCGCTGCTGCAACCGGGTCCCATGGAGCCAACGCCCGCGCCAATAGCCAAGGCGCTGCCTTCCAACCCAGTGCGGCTGGCTCCTGAGCAACATAAGTTTTGGGATGCGGAGAACACTGCTTTGTTCTCCACGGTAGCGGCGTTCAGCGCTGCCGACTTCGTCGTCACGCGTGACAATCTGAGCCATGGCGGGCGGGAACTGAATCCCTTGACCCGGCCTTTCGCTGGCAGCACCGCAGCCCTGGCGGCGAACTTCGCCGGCGAAACTGCGGGCGTGATCGGCGTCAGCTATCTGTTCCACAAGACCGGTCATCACAAGCTGGAACGTCTCACGCCGATCGTCAATTTCGGAATGTCGGCCTTCGCGGTAAGCTATGGCCTCGCCCACCGGTAAGTATTCAGCAGCGTCAGAGGGAAGTTGGAATCACTTCTCCGTGAATATGAACGCTTCACCTGGGCCCGGAGAGCACTGACCACCTTTGCAGGGTTGTGAAGTAGGGGCATAGGGGGCCCCTACGACGCCAGTCGTGCCACTAATTGCTAGAGAACTTCCAAACATGTCGTCTTTATTAGGGAAGGAAATTCCCAACTGGAGATTGTATTGTGAAGTATTCTGCCACCCACTACCCGGCTTGAGATATACAAAGGCTCGACCCGTGAGTCCCTGAATATCAACCTCCCCCACTAAGATCACATTTCCGCTAATCGAAACCCCTGCACCGAAAGCTTCTCCACCTCCTGCATAGGTCAATTCGGCGGTCTGTGTCATGTCATTCCAACCAGCAACTGGTTTAACGAAGACGTAGGCAGCGCCCAATGAACCCACCACTGCAGTCTTATTACTGAGGGAAACTGACCTTCCTAAAACATTGCCGACAATTCCATTCGATGCAGTGAGCTTGGCAGTCTCTGTTGCGTTCGCCCAACCTGACGGCGGTTCAACGAAGACGTATGCGGCTCCAGGTCCTTCGTTGCAACTACATACTTGTTCCGGTGCCCCGACAATAAGCGTATTACCGCTGATAGAGACGGATAAGCCGAATTCGTCGTAATCTGCACTATCGGAAGCAGTCAACTCTGCTGTCTGTGTCATATCTTTCCACCCGCCTTGTGGCTGCACAAAGACATATGCCACTCCCGGTGCAGGATTGTCGCCATTCGATAAAGGGGCTCCAACCACTACGGTATCACCGCTGATTGCGGTCGCAGCACCGAAGAGACTGTAAGAAACTCCATCATCCGCAGTCAGCTTGGCGGTCTGGGTCATGTTGGTCCAACCGCCTGGTGGCTTCACAAAAATATATGCCGCGCCTTGGTCTTGATTTCCGTTGATTGTCGCCTCGCTTGCGCCCACGACCACGGTGTTGCCGCTGACGGCAACATTCCGTCCGAACTCATCTAACGGCTGCTCATCGGAGGAAGTCAACTTTGCGGTCTGAGTCAGGTTTCGCCACCCGTTTGCCGGTTTGACGAATACATAAACGGCTCCCTTTTCCTGGTTGCCGCTAACAGCTGCTCCTACGACCACCGTGTTACCGTCGATCGCTGCCGAAACGCCGAAACTATCTCCATTCGCTCCATCCGAAGCCGTAAGGGTAAAGTGCGGAACTCCCGGCAACTCACGCGCCAACGCTGCGGATATAGCTCGCTGTGCATCCGGAGGCAGATCGGACAGCTTGGTGGGCGACTTCTGATCCGCCGCCAATGCCAGCGTACTCAGAACGACGGTGCAGACGAAAATGTTGCCAAGACGAACGACTCGGAATTGGGACAATTGGACCTCCAAAATCTGAGGACATCAGGCGCAGGGGGAGTAGCGCGCCATTTAAGTGCGGCCATAGTACAACGCCAACGCCTGCGATACAAGCCGCTTGCCAAACTCACCGGGCGAGAATCGCGCTGCCAGGGGAATCAGGATCGATATTCGATTGCAGTGATTGGGGAAACAGATTTATGATGTTTTCGCTCCCAGTGAATCCAGAGAATTCTTATGTTCCGGATACCGATTGGCCATTGCCGTCTCAAGTGGCTCGCTGGAAGAGTCTGTCCCCGTTCGCCTATGTTACCAAAGTGTCGTCCCGCACAGGACACCGGACATGAATTCCCGGACTCTGGACGGTCTCGATGTGAACCTCCGATAATTGTGGTCATGGGAAAGCAGTGGCAATCCTGGCCAGGCCGTTGCTGTGGCCTGCTGGCCGTCGTTGCCTGCGTGGTGATGGCAGGATGCGCTGGGGTGTCTTCGGGTCAGAAGTCAGGCAGTTCGGGATCGAACCCCGATCCTCCGCCCGCCGGCCCCGGCCTGCTCTCGGTTGCCCCTACCACCATGAGCTTCGGGACGGTGGCAGTGGGTAGCAGCGCCAATCTGACCGGCACCCTGACCGCCGGCACTTCCGATATTAATGTCACCTCCGCCGCCTGGACCGGGGAGGGTTACAACGTCAGCGGAATCACCTTTCCAATTACAGTGGCGGCAGGAAAAAGCATCAACTACACCGTCACCTTCGAGCCGCAGGTTGCGGGCGACAGCGCCGGCAGCATTTCGTTTCTGAGTGACGGATCGGATTCTCCATTAAGTGAGACTCTCGATGGCAGTGGTGGCCAGGCCGGAGTGCATACGGTTGCGCTCGCCTGGAATGCCAGCACGTCTTCAGTGATCGGGTATAACGTTTATCGCGGGACCAATTCCGGCGGTCCCTACCAGCGGCTCACCTCGTCCCCGCAGCCGGATACCAGCTACACCGACGGCACGGTATTGACCGGCGCCACCTACTATTACGTGGCTACAGCGGTGGACTCGAGCAATGTTGAGAGCGTCTACTCGAATCAGACGCAAGCCGTCATTCCCTAATGTTGCGAGGATTGCAGCGGCGGCATAGAGGCAAAGCCTGAGGCCGTCTTTCGCTCTTCTCCCTTCCGCAGAATCCAAATCAGCAGAACTATGACCAGCAGCGCAATGAGAAGAAATACGACTCCACCATGGTGATGAAGTCTGCCGGTGAGGAAGCCGGGATCGACTTTGGTTCCGAGCATTGCAATGGTAAAGATGCGCAGGCCATTCTTGGCCACCGACAACGGAATTGCCACTGCCACCACCAATAGTTTTCGCCAGAAAGAGCGCAACTCAAGTTGAGCGAGCACCATGCTGGTGAGCACCAGCATCAGGCTGGAACGGATGCTGCTGCATTCCTTGGCAACCTCGAGGGTCAAGCCGGGGATGGTCAGAAAAAAACCGTCCTGTGACACGGGCACACCCGTCGCACTGAATAGAACCTGGGCCGCGAAAGCCGACCATTGCTGCAAGAAGATGATGATGTGGGCCAGCACGAACTCTGGAACTGGTACCAGCCACAACAAGAAACCCAGGGGAAACAGGAGGGTTCGCGCGACGCTGTTTCCAAGGCACAAAACAAACGCTCCGGCACACCAGATCACCAGGGCTAGCATGTCCAACGAGAGTCGCGTGTCAGAGGGAAATCCGGGTCCCCATTTTGCCAGCCCGGCGACGATTGCTGCTACCAAGCAAATCGCAGATCCCCATCCCAACCCTGGCGTCGCTGGGGATTTGAACACTTGCCGGTCGAGAAAGATCAGCGCTGCGATGATCGGTAGAACAAGGAGGATCTGAGTGTATTCTTCGCGATTCACGGCCAAAGAGAAAGTGGCAGCCAGGCCCGGCCACTCCGCCAACACGGCGACACCGCACAATAAAACGAAACTCAACGGAGACGGCAACCTGGTCATCGCGGCGGCATCACCACTTTGACTTCGTTGGACGGACCACTCTCCACTCCTTTGGCGTTCACTCCGCGGGTCACATAGAAATAGGTATTTCCGGCTTCGGCGGTCGGGTCAGTGTAGCTGGTGCCCACACACACCGCGGAGTTGATGCGCTTCGCGTTGCGGTCGTGCGACTTCGTGCTGCGATATACGTTGTAGCCAACCACGGCGTCACGCGCCGACTTGCTGGCCGGCACACTCGCAGCCCATGAAAGTTTGACGCTATGTTTATTCACCACGACAGCGGGACGATTGGCGGCCGGACTGGCAGCGGAACCGTGTCCACTATTTGAAACCGAATCCGCCTGGCCGCCGGCGCGAGAGGTGGAACAAGATCCCAAAACCCCGAACTGCAAAACAACGATCAGCCACGCGCTTCGCCGATTGATCCGTCTGAACATGCCACGCACCCAGGGTCCCTAAACTTGGCTGACAAAAGAATCATAGACGATTCTCCGTCGAGTACCAGCGGGCTATGGTGCTCGAGAATCCGAAGGGTTAAGGTCGGAGGTGACATGGCTTGGGATCGCTTTTGTGTTTGTGACTGCTTAAGCCATCTCAAGCTATGATTTGCTTACAATCTAGCTATGCTAGAAGCCTCATACCTTAATGGCTTCGTCAGCGACGAGAAGTTAAGAACCCCGGCGAGGATTTATTCATCTCCGTCATCCTTGACCTCCGCTAACTTCTTCTCCAGTTCTACGATTTGCCTTTCGTGATCGGTGGTCTCGATGGCACGCAGTTGCAAATTCAGAAGGGTCGCAAGGACCGAGGCAACCCTGGGATTGACATCGCCTGAGTGAAGGTCGGCGACCAACCGATTCACGGCGTCACGCACTGCCTTGGCGTTTTCCAATCGAGGCAGGGGATCGACACTTCCCCCGCGGGCGTGGCGATTGCCCTTGCCACCCTTGCGCCCCAGTTCTGAAGCCTTGTTGGGATTGGCGTGAAAGAAGCACAAGCCTCCTGCAGTGGCGGCCGCACGGCACTGCTTGCCCTTTTTCGTCTTAGCTTTGCACAAGTGATCCTTACGATTGGACATTTTTGCGCGCTCGCTTCCACTGCAGTTTCATAAGGTAGGCTCTATCGGGCAATTGCGCCCCTTTCGCGACCGCCTGCTGGCAAGACGTCCAATATTCCTCCATAATCGCCTCGGTTTGGCGACTGTCATCTTTGTATTTGAGCATTGGTGTCGAAGAGTGTTGGCGGATAGCCTCTCTGGCGGCCTCGTGTCCCTCCCAAGTATGAGGTCCTTCGCTCAAGAACGATCTCCAAATATCCGGAGAGCACGGACAAAACTGATTATCCTCTGGTAAAAGAAGGTACATCTCGGAAGTCCAGACGAAAAAACCAAGTACTCGAAAACCGTGAAGTGGGCAAATTCTAGAGGTTCCTTTCAAAATCGCATCCAGACAGGCAGCATTGTGAAATTTAGTTTCCACTCTGCAGTTGCAAACTGCGAGTTTTTTTGTGCTCTCCGCCGCGCGCTCTTCGAGTCGGGATAGTCTCTTTTTGTGTCCGTTCGACATTGCATCACCTCCGATCCCTGCGTCTTGCCATCTTCCTGAGCCATGATTCCCACAGGGGCGGTAGCTTGCCGCAGCTCCGAGATTCTGAACGAACCCTGGCCCCTTGCAAAACTAGTACTAACCCCTTTGTCTTTGGATCTCCCACACAGGGAGCTGGTAACCACTGAGGTGTTGGATCTCCCCGCTCAGGGAGCTGGAAAACCACGTCTGTTAGGTCTCCGGGCTCTACCGGACCTGGACTACACGAATAACACCTTCACGCTACAACATCGCAGAAATTGGTGTCAACTTCAAAGTCCTGGTATCCATCTCTTTGGTCACTCGTTTCTTTCCGTTCCCCCGACGGCGGGACTTGTTGCGGACTGTGGACATCCAAAACGGCCGACTACCGGGGTAGTGGGCTACTTTGAATCCTTTGGCGGAATGATTCCAAGCCGCCGTTCCTTCGCCTCAAGTAGATTGTTGATTTCCTTCACGAGAGCAACTAACTTCGCAGGGTCTTGCTCGATTGCGGCCTGTTTGCACAGTTCAAGCTAGCGTTCGGTCTTTTCTTTCATTTAGGCTACTCTTTCCACCCTCCGCTGTTCGTGGCGCGGGCCGGGCCGTCCATTCATTTCCTTCATTTCGCAACCGATGCACTTGGCTGGCGGAGTAGCACGTCTTACTGCAGCAGCCCAAATACCGCCAACCCGTTCTGTGTTCCTACATAAACTTTGCCGTTGACGATCATGGGTGTGCCAAAACGGCTGGCCGAGCCGAACTGATCGCGCCCGTTCGGTGCTTGCGATGAGTTGTATAACTCGGTCGCCACCGAACTGGCATTGTATGCATGCAACACGTCAGTAGGATTGCTATGCTCGATCGCCCAGACAATGCCGTTCTGCGTTCCATTGGCCGAGACACTGGGCGTGGTTCCCGGGTAAGTAAAGCTAGCCGCGCTCTTGGCCACGGGACTGGTCGAGAGCAAAGCGTTGGTGAAGCTGAACTGCAACAGATTGTTGCCCACGGGTCCGTAATAAACATTGCCGTTAAAATAGGCCGGCATGGACCAAATGCCTCCGCCTAACACGTTATCGAGTTCCTGGTAAATCGCATTATTGTTTTGCGGGTTGAATTTGCCCATGTTGGTGCGGTCCACGATGTAGAGGTTCTGATCTTTGCCCGCGCCCATCGCCAAATAGCGAGTGTTTCCCTGCGAGTCTTTCATGGGTGGAAGCAACATCGCCCCCCCCGATCCCAGGTCAACGTCTCCACCCGATTCCTGCACCGTGTTGTACATGGTGAAATAATCCGCCACCGGTTGCTTGCGAGTGCTCGGCGAAATCTTTACAAAAGCGTTGCCATAGTCTCCCTTCGCGGGAAATCCGCTTGCGTTCAGGTCGGTATCGAAGGTGCCATTGCCGGTTAGTAGGTAAATGAATGTGCCGTCGGATGCCATGCCCGCCCCCGTCTGCCAGATCGCTCCTTGGCTCCCATTTGGCGTCAGGTTCAGCACTCCGTCCTGCGCTCCGGTCTTCATGTTGTACCCGATTACCCAACCGGTGTACGGGCGTCTGTCACAATGGGAAGTCCAGGCGGTGTAGACCACGCCATTGAGCAGCAACAACCCTTGCCGCTCCGCATACTGTCCGGGATCGAAAATCACATATCCGCCCTGGCTGTTGTCTCCGGTGCCAGGAAATTTCGCTGTCACGGTGATGGGCGAGCCCGGCTGTTCCTTGCCGGTGGCCACATCCAACGCATGGATCCGTTGGAAGTACGTGGAACCGCTCTTGCTCATGGCTATCAGGTACATGGTTCCATGAGGGCCGATCTGGCGATCAATTACCGGAGTCGAAGTGATTCCGATCGTCGGAGTAATCTGGCTGCAACTATGTGTGTCCGAGGGCGTTTCTCCGGGGCCCAACACCGACACTTGCCAGAGCAAGGTGTATTGGTCGGCGTCGTACGCATAGACGCTGTCCTTTTCCGTCACTACATAGACCACGTTGTGCGTTCCCTTGCCGGGGATGGCCACACCAGCCAAGTACAAGGGTTCGGCATCAATCACGCTATCCACCGGCAGCATGGACAACTTGCCGAAGTTCGTCGAATTCACATTGCTGGTGGTAAGGATAGTCTCCGCAAGGTTCTGTCCGCTTCGGGAATTGTCATTGTGGTAGGTCACCACGTCAGTCGCGAAAACCAGTCCTGACGCGCAGATCACAAACAGTGCTAAACAGGAAAGCCAGGTGGCGACGTTACGGTTGGCGAGACATTGCCGTCCATTGATGTACTTGCTGGGAGAATGTTTCTTGTCAAACAAAGACGCCATCGAAGCCTCCGGGGAGTGGGTCAATCAATCCGATCTCAGATCCAACACCACGAGTTCATCGTACCCCACCAACCTGCTACATGGGTGCGGCATTTAGCTGGGACCCCATCCTCCAAGTCATAAAAAAGCCGGGCCCCGTTGAGGCCCGGCTCCTGTCAACTAGACTCTAGTGCTTGCCAATTACGTTCCCCGACAGCGGCACTTGTTGTGGACTGTTGGGAGCGTTGTCGGCGATGTCCAGGGTCGCGGTACGCTCCCCTGAATCGTCAGCGTAGAAGAAGACGGTGATCAGGCAACTCTTGCCAGGCGAAAGCGACCTGCCACAGAAGCTGAAGAACGTAAAGTCATCCTGATCGGAATTGCCGGGAGTGACATAGATGTTGCTGATCTGGAGCGTGGCAGTGCCCACATTCTTTACCAGCAAGTTCTGCCAGACCAGACCACCGAACCGCACGTTTCCGAAGTTGATGCTGGTGGGAGAGAGGCTCACTTGTGCGCCTCCGGTTACCGTCAGGGTGAAGTTCTGCCCTGACGAGCCAGCGGTATTGGCAGCGGAAAAGCTGATGTTGAACGTGCCGCTGGTTGCAGGCTTGCCGCTGAGCGTGCCCGTGCCATTGCCATTGTCGTGGAAGCCGACGCCACTCGGCAGAGTCCCCGACTCACTCAAACTAGGAGTCGGATATCCGGTCGTGGTCACGGTAAAGCTTCCTTGCACCCCTAATTGGAAGGTGGTGTTATTGGCACTGGTGATGGCAGGCGTCTGAACTACCGTCAGGGTGAAGGTTTGCATCGCGTTGCCTGCGCTGTTGCTCGCAATCAAAGTGATGTTGTACACACCGCTTGTGCCAGCCGCGGGGGTACCGCCGAGTGTCGCTGTCCCGTCTCCATGACTTATTAGCGTGACTCCATTTGGCAACGCGCCGCTCTCGGTGATCGTTGCTGCTGGGAAGCCGGTCGTGGTTACAACGAATGAGCCCGGCAGTCCAACCTGGAAGGTCGCATTGTTCGCGCTGGTAAAGGCCGGCGTCTGGCCAACCGTGAAGTTTGAAGTCAGAGTGTTGGTGTCCTGGACGCTATCCGTTGCCGTTACCACCAAACTTCCTGATCCCACCTGGTTGAACGTCACCACCTGGCCGTTGGTTACGGAGTTGCCGTTGAGCGATCCGGTACAGCTGACAATGGTCACCAAGGGCGCGTTGGGGTCAGTAGCGCACGAGAAGCCAATGGTGACGTTTTGTCCGACAACCACAGTTGAGCCATTGGCCGGAGAGGTAATGGCTACTGTGGGCAACGCAGTGCAGTTTTGGGCGACGATAAAGTCAGAGAATCCTTTGCTGCCTGAGTGTGTTCCCGGATCATTACGGGTCTGGGTAAAGTTCTCAATGATGTTCTGCCAGTTGTTGGTACCAATCGGAGCTTTGAGGACGCAGGCGCCGACGATGGATTGGTTGGTATTGAAGTTGTTGAATAAATCGTAGTTGAGGCCCGTACAATCGCTGCCTTGAGTTTGCGAGCAATTCACTTCGAACAGTTCGCAAAGACCTCCAGTTCCATCATAGATCACGCACTGAGCATTGCTGAACGGAGTGCCTGCGAGGCGGGTTTGGTTGAAAGTCTGCTGATTGATTGGGGTTCCGGTGACCTCCACGCTGTCCCCGCTGTTCGCGTTCTGGTACTGGAGTTTGTGGTTGTAACTGCCATAAAGATAGTTGGTGTCAGTCGTCTGGGGAGAAGAAACCAAAGTCTGAGTGATCGGGGTCGGGGCGTTCGCGGGTGAGAACGTCCAACTCAGGATGTCGTTGTTCTCGGTATAGCCTCCCGTGGAAGCGGTGAAGCCTACCCAGGCATTTCCATTGCTCAGACTGATCTGAGTTGAGAGATCAACACTGATCACGAGCAGGGGAGTTCCAAAGTTATCGACAAAAATGCTCAACGTGCCGGGATCATACTGAAGAACTGCCGTATGAACATTGCCATCGGACAGAATAATACCCCCAAGATTGGCGACGATTCCCAGGTTCGAAGGGTTGCCGTCGGGACAAATAGCGTCATGATCTTGGGTGTTTAGATCCGTCCCGCAACTCTGCACCGCGATGTGGTTCGCATTGGGATCATAGGGATTGTCTTGAAACGTGTCGAACTCAACCGTCAGGCTGTTGGGAATGGGCGAGCCCAGCTGCCCGAGATCGGCATAACCATAACCGATACCACTACCCGTCGCACCTATGGCCGCCGTACCAAAGCCATCTCCACTCGAATTCTGGACGGTAAACGTCAGACCGTCTCCCGGCCCATTGGTGCCGTTTGCCGGATTATGCGTAATCTGGAACTGGAACGCAGTAGTGAAACCCTGATTTATGGTTTGCTGCTGAGTCATAAACCAGGCCGTTCCGGCCACTGTTCCCGTTCCATCCGGCGTCAAACGCAATACATTCTGACCGCTTCCGTTTACCGCTTGCGCCGCGGAGCCGTTCAGGGCCAGGCTGCTGACGTTGCTGAAATCGTTGAATGAGATCTGGGCGAACAAAGGTGTCGTTCCCACTGCGAGTAGGACCAGAGCAGTTCGCAGCCATGCGTTCAGCCGCCGGAAATGGGTGATCATGGAACCTCCTGGGGTCGTTCTCGATCGGATACCGCACTGACGCTACGAAACTGGGGGCTGCGGACGCCCCTGGGGGACAGGGTGAGAAATGGTACTTCGCCCTAACGGAATAGTCAATCTAATCCGCATGGTCCCCTGTCCACTTACGGCTGTAGTCGAAAGTCTTCTATGGCCAAGAAAGCATTTTGCGATTGTTAGCGGGTTTGGCGGGTACTTCGTGGCCGTACTGGCACGGCTACTAAGTGGTTTCGACTGCTGGTTCGTTTTGGCGCGGTTTTCCACCCCAGGCGAGAGGCGCCAAAAACCCAATATGAGTGGAGAAAATTCGAGGGGGCCTTCACTCTCCGGGTTTGGTGATTAGCCGACCCAACATCGGTTGCAAGAACTTCGTACCATCTTTCTCGTAAGCATCATATCCGGCGAGGAGGAAAGCTTCGCAAATCCTGGCCACGCTCTGACCTTCGCGTGTCGCAATTGCCTCAACGCCTCTCTTCAGTTTTAGGTCGCACTGAGAATCTTCTTTATCTCTCTTTCTTCTTTTTGGCCCATCTAGCTAGGGCAGCCTTTTTCGCACTAGCACTCCTCTCCTCCTGGCTCATTTTGGCGGCTCGTCTCTTTCCACCTTTCGAGCCCCCCATTTTTCCCAATGCAACTGCGTGAGGGTTCTTCATGCCATTCTCACTACTTTTATGCCTCAACTGGAGACAGGAATGCAACACTTAAAAAATCTTATTGACAATGCGTACACGCCTACGCATAATACAAATATGCGTTAGCGCCTACGCATAACAAGAACGAATTGGAGGACTTCTTATGACGCGAGCGACTATAGCGACGAATCAGAACATCCGGATTGCAAAGCAACGATGGGCTGGATTGCCCAGGATAGCTCTCATAGCATTGAGAGAGATAAGTCGAGAATATCGGCTGTCCGTCGCGTTAGGCCATCTTCTTTACATCGATGAACGTTGGTACGTAAGCCACGCGGGTCTCTTAAGAATTGCTCAAAGGAGGAAGTGTTCAGGAATAAAGGTAGAGTGCGTTGGAGAATTGTCCGACCCAGGGGCAACACGTTGGGCGTTCAAAGCAACAGTCTTTAAGCCCGGCAAGTGCCAAGGGTTCGTCGGCTATGGTGACGCCGACCCATCCAATGTGTCGTTCCTCGTTCACGGCGCGGAAATGCGTGTCGCCGAGACCCGCGCAGTGAATCGTGCCCTTCGCAAGGCCTACGGAATCGGCATCTGCTCGGTCGAGGAGATTGGATCCTTTGTTGGCCGGCCCGCTTCGCCTCCCGAATCCAAGAAGCTGCCGCAGCCTGCCAACGGCAACGGGACCGGTGGTCGCACCGTCCGTGATCGCCTTTGCCAGTTGATTCGCCAGCACCAACTCGACGCCACGCTGGTCAAGTCCTACGCGACCGACTTCTGCGGCGTGAAGACGCTACGCGAGGCTACTCGCGAGCAGATCGAGAACTTCGTCGCTCACCTGGCCGACTGGGCCGAGAAAGACCGCAATGCCCTGCTCTGCCAGCTCAACAGCTACCCGATTCAGAAGGAAGGTGCAGCATGAAACGCCGCATCCAAGGCCTACATGAGGCAGATCACTCTGGGGCGACCCAAGTTCGCGACGGCTTGTTCCTAGTGCGGGTCGAGCGAGCCCAGCATCGATGGCACGCCCGAAAGCCGTTTTATCTACTGCGATTCTCGATCCTGGAACCCAAAGAACTCAGCGGACACGCGATTGCTGGCCGTCTTTATTGCACACCCAGAGCCCTGTGGAAACTCAACTGGTTCTTGCGCGATTTCGGCTATGACACCGAAATGCTGGGGCAAGATGAGATCGATGACAAAGGACTCATCGGCCTAAGCGGAGTAGTCAAGATCAGCCACGTTGTCGTGGAGGGCACTTCCCTACTCAACCTTGATGCTTTCGCACCTGCCAGCCACTGGGAAGAACCGCCGAACGGTTCGCCCGCGAATGCAGCCACTCACGAGGTGATGCGATGACTTACAGCTATACCCAAATCAGCAGTTATTTAACCTGCCCGCGCCGCTACCGCCATCGCTATCTCGACGGCTGGCAGGAAAAGGACACTCGCGCCGCAATGCTCTTCGGGCGGGCGTTCGAACAAGCCCTGGGTGCCTATTTCCTCCGCGAGGACGCTGCAGGCGTTCTTTTCCGTGAATGGTCTGCCCACAAAGATCAACAACTGCACTACTCAAAAGGCGACAGCTGGGACCGCATGCTGCAGCAAGGAGTCCAACTCCTGGACCGCTTCTGCCAGGACGACCGCATTCATATTCGCCAACCGCAGCGTAATCTCCAGATCAAGTTCGAGCGGCCCGTGGCCGGGAAGAATGACTTCGTAGCCTATGTGGACGCCATTGGGAAACTGGACGGCACTCGTTGTCTCATCGAGTGGAAGACAACTTCCGCCCGCTATCCCGAAGAGCCCGAGGGGTTGTTGGCCCTCGATCCGCAACTGGTCTGCTACTCGTGGATGACCGGCATTTCCGAAGTCGTCCAGATTGTCTTCGTGCGCAAGCGATTGGTAGAAGTGCAATATCTCCGAACCACAATCACCGACGAACAACGCAACGAATTCGGCCATTTGGTCGAGGACACGATTGGCCGGATCGAGTCTGCGCAATTCTTGCCACACAGCGGAATCCGGTTCCCGCAAAACCCTTGCAGCATGTGCCCATATATCGGGCTTTGCCTCGGGAAACAAGAGATGGTCGACACCCGTCTGGTGCGACGACCGGGAGCAGAAAGCCTTGGTTGGCTTGACGAGCTTGCTTACTAACAATCCGCCCATGCTGCCCAAGCTCAATCGCCGGCGAGCCGTGTTTGTGCTCACGAAGATCGACGAGATCCTGGCATGGGAAAAGCAGAAGGAAGCGGAGCGGGACACCCGGTTCGTCGAACTCGGGCGCTACTTATGTGAAGTGCGGGCGGGACAGTACTGGCGGGTGGAGAATGTGAAATCGTTCGATGAATTTCTGGAGAGACGCTTTCCCGAGTCGCGGAGGAAGGCTTACTACCTGATGTCCATCCACGAGAACCTCCCGCCGCAGGCCCGCCGGGAGCTGAAGGAAGTGGGATGGACGAAGGGGCTGGAGTTGGCCAAGGTAGCTCGGAGGGACCGGCAGCACTTCGATTGTGCAACCTGGTTGCACAAAGCCCGAGAGATGCCGAAGGAGCAGTTTAAACAGGAGGTCGACAAAGAGCTGACGGGTAAGGAAAGCGAGCCGTCGGAAATTGTCTATTTCAAGCTCTTTAAGAGTCAAATCCCGGTCGTAGAGCAGGCGATTGAGACCGCGGGTTTGATGCTGGGGACGGACAAGTCCCGTGGTTATTGTCTAGAAATGATCTGTGCTGATTTCTTGGCCGGTGCCAACCTTGAACACGGCAATTCGCAGGTCCTCTTGCAGTCGATCCTGCGTTTCTTCAAGTTTTTGCCGGGTGAAGAAAGAAAGAGATTCCTGGACCACTTTGCCGAGAAGGCCTCGTGAAATTGCTCCGACCGAAGCAGTCCCGCCTCCGGCTCGATCCCGTTTCATACGACCAAGTTCGCAACCAAGTGCTGAGGCGGGACAGCTGGAGATGCCAAGCCTGCGGCTCAATGTCCGATCTGGAAGTACATCACAAGGAATTTAGGAGTCATTCCGGCGATGATTCAGAACAGAACCTGATTACACTATGCTCAACATGCCATTCCCGTACGCACCAATAATGAGGGTCTGGATGCGCGTTCTGCACTAATCCAACGTCGCGTCGAGGAAGAACACACCTAGCCCCATTTGGTGTCTGATGTAAGTTACGGGGTAATCTTGAAGACGACTCCGTAGCCACCTGATCCGCCACCCCTCGTCGTACCGTAGAGATTACCCTGTTTGTCGAGAACTAAGTTACTGTACGAGAACAATCCATCGGTGCCGCCTGTGAAGACGTACATAGGGTTGTAGTTCCAGGTGCCACCGGAATTTGTCAGCTCGTAAACTGTTCCAGCCTGGTATGTTCCGTCACAATGAGTAGTGGCCCAGATATTGCCAGACGCATCCAAGAAAAGGTTCTGGAAGGCCCCCGAGATATCCCACCCGACTAGCCCGTAGAGAACGTTGAAATTCCACCCGCTGGCCGAAGGCGTCAGTTCGAAAATTGTGCCACCGCTGTTAGCGCCGCCCCCGGTGGCTGCGCCATAAAGATTTCCGGCATGATCAAATATCAGGCCAGCATAAGGCACATCACCATCGTTCTGGTGTGTGAAATTATGTAGGATGATTTCTTTCCCATACTTAGACCCCGTCGCCACGGCCGGGATCAATTGGAAGACGGTACCGTATGTGTCCGTGCCTCCCGCAGAAGTCGTGCCGTAGAGTTCGCCCCCCGGGCCGAGCGTAACCCCCGCGACGGGATTTGCGCCGTCTGTCCCGCTACCGAAACTGTACAGCACAGTTTCCTGGTTCTTCTTGTTTACCCTAAACACGATGCCACCGCCGTAGGCACCTCCTGCATAGGTCGTGCCATAGAGATTGCCTGAATTATCGGCGACCAGATTTGCTTGCGGATTTGCCCCGTCAGCATTCCCGCCGGCGAAGCTATACAACACAGTTTCTTGGCCACTCGCAGTCAGCTTGAACACAGTGCCGAAACCGTGGGCACCTCCTGCGGAGGTCGTACCATAGAGGTTGCCTGACGAATCCATTAGTAAGCTTGCTTCAGGAGTTGCGCCGTCTGTCCCTCCAGCGAAGCTATACAGCACAGTTTCCTGGCCACTCTCGGTGAACCTGACTATAGCTCCGGCTCCAGAGCTTCCCCCAACACTGGCTGTGCCGTAGAGATTTCCGGTCGCATCCATGACGAAGCCAGCAAGGGGATACCCCCCATCGCTACCACCAGTGAAGTTGTAAATTACGCTAAACGTCTGAGCTTGAGTTCTTGAAGTCGCAAATAGCGCCGATCCTAATATGAGCGCAAACGTTAAATGGCGCTTACCTGTAAACGATATCGAAAAGCTTTTCATACGACTCCTCCTTGCTACTTCGGGGACGGTCGAAGTCACGCCATATCGCAAACTTCGATGCTAAGAATTATGTTGGATAACTGCTGTCGACCGACTCCGAAACGAAATCGATCAGCATCCGGTGTACTCTGGAAAGGCTCATTCACACGCCAGAATCCAGTAGTCGAGATAGATTTTCTCATCTACTTCGAGGCCAGCAATTATATACCGTCTTGTCTCTCTCGGTCGCACAAACGGGGCCATGGAAGCCATTCCTGCCCGTACGTCGGTTGAATGCCAAGACGGTTCAAGTTTGCCCGACTTGCAAGAGCAGCCACTTGCCGTTCCGGCCTCCTCAGGACAGGACAGGACGAGTCTGAGATGAGTCGAGCTCCGTCATTGATCGATCCGGCTTGGCGCGAAGTCCTTACAGGTCAGCACTTTAGAAGGATTTAAGATCGCACTGACAAGATCGGTTATTCGATGCGAAGCAGCAAGAGGGGTTTTGTAACGAAATCAAGGGCGTTGATTTCAGCTACGGCACGACAAACTATAGGCTCGGAAACTGGCTCTACCGTAATACCAAGAGACAGTTCATCCTTGGACACGCGAGGTTCTTGCCCTAAGGACTCGAGATGAATATCGTAGCGAGCAATGACATCAGCTACACCGGCGACAACACCCCGCTGATCTTTGACGTTTAGCCCCAGATACCAACGAACCGGGCGCGGATTCTCACAGATCTTCAGCTCCGGTGAATCTACGAACCCAACCGCACTCCTGGCCCTCAAATGACCCTGCACCAGATCACGCGCGATCTCGATGAGATCAGAAACCACGACAGCTCCGGTCGCATCACCACCTGCACCGCGACCGTAAAACATCTGGGTTCCAATCTTGCTTCCGGATATGAAGATCGCATTGTTCACGCCTCGTACCCTGGCCAGCATGGAATGGCGGCTCACCATCCATGGTCGCACCGATACCTCGACCCCCGATTCGGTATTCTCTGCCCGACCAATAAGGCGGATGGTGCTGTCGAGACGGTTTACGGCGCGAACATCAGCTGCGCGAATCTGGCGGATACCGAAAGTGGGAATCCGAGATATGTTCAGTCTTCCACCGAAAGCCATTCGCGCAAGGATGCAGAGTTTGTCGCGACTGTCCACACCATCGATGTCCAAAGAAGGATCGGCTTCGGCATAACCCTCCTCCTGGGCTTCCTTCAGTGCCGTATCAAACTCGATGCCGCGGTCTTCCATCTGAGTGAGGATGTAATTAGCCGTACCATTCATGATCCCATAGACAGCGGACAACCGATCGCCGGTCGTCGACTCATGAATCACCCGCACAATAGGAATGCTCGATGCCACGCTAGCTTCAAAGCCGATGGGCAGATTCCGGGAAGCTGCAAGAGCAAATATGGTGTCGCCGTGTTCCGCCAGCAGGTTTTTGTTGGCGGTGACCACGGGCTTGCCCGCCTCTAGAGCGGAACGCACAAGTTTGAGAGATTGGTCCGTCCCCCCCATGACTTCGACGATTATGTCTACGTCTGGGGCGGCGGCCAGTTCTTTCCAATCGGAAACGAAACGCGCACCAGCGGGGATGTCTTCGGGTCTAACATTTGAACGCCGACAGATGACTGTCACTTCGAGCCGAACGCGGCTTCGCAGTTCAATTAGATCGACATGCTGAGAGATAATGCTTGCAGTGGCGCGGCCCACCGCGCCAAAACCGACAATACCGATACGCACTGGTTTCATATGTTATTGAGAATCTCTTGCCTCGCACTTTCTCGCGTTGAAGCTGCCACAATCGCGTCTCGAATTGTAATTGGCAGAAGGTTTTGGGCCACCATGACGATAGTTACCGCAAGAGGAAATAGTTTATGACGAACAAACCAGCGCGGCAAACGGACTTCCCTCTTCCACCCGGTCTGCCGGTTCCCGCCAATGACGGCGCGGTCGCCCATCTTATGGGCGCCGCGGTGCCACACATATCTCTGCGCTCAACCGCGGGAAGAATGGTGGACCTCGCGCAGCTGAACGCAGCTAGAACCATTATTTATTGTTATCCGATGACTGGTGTGCCGGGAAAGCCACTTCCACCGGGATGGGATTTGATTCCCGGCGCTCGCGGCTGCACCCCTCAAACCTGCGGCTTTCGCGACCATTTCGATGAGCTGCGAGATCTGAAGACAGAAGTCTTTGGCATGAGCGCGCAATCGACCGAGTACCAACTGGAGATGGCCACCCGGCTACAACTTCCTTTCGAAATCTTGAGTGATGCTGATTTGGAACTATCGAATGCGTTACGATTGCCAACGTTTGAAGTAGAAGGAACGCGGCTCGTGAAGCGCCTGACACTTGTGATTCGTGACGGGCGAATCGAGCAGGTTTTCTATCCCGTCTTTCCGCCAAATGAAAGCGCAGAACAGGTGCTCAGTTGGCTTAAGCATCACCCGATCTGATCGACTGTTGATCGCGAAACAACAAGTCCGGAGGTAACTCGCTACGTGTAAAATCGACTGGACATAAAGCGTTTAATTACATATGCTTATCTTGAAAGCCTAGTCGCGAGTCCCCCTTTTGCGACTGCATCGTGAGCGCTCATCGTGCACCATCCCCCAGCGACCGCTCGATAGGTAGCCAGCAACCCAAGGAGAAATCAAGTGCCACTTGGAAGCGGTTGGTCAAAAACCTGGACGTTTTTCGAAGGAGCCTGGCAAGAGGGCAATATTGGAATCATGGGTCCGCGAACCCATGCTGCCTGGCTTTGTTCCGTAGTGTTTGATGGGGCACGGGCATTCGAAGGCGTCACTCCTGACCTTGACCTCCATTGCGCCCGCGTGAATGATTCCGCGAAGAAGCTGTATTTGAAGCCGACTGTCTCAACGGAAGAGTGGGTAAGACTCGCGCATGAAGGGATCCAACGTTTCGATAAGGACGCTGCGCTTTACATCCGCCCTATGTACTGGGCAGAAAACGAAGGACCGTGGGTTCAGGCACATGATCCCGAGTCCACTCGGTGGTGTCTCTCGATCTACGAGGCGCCGATGCGTGTTCCCAAAGGGTTCTCGATCACCTTATCTCCGTTTCGCCGACCAACGGTGGAGACGATGCCGGTCAATGCCAAGGCGGGCTGTCTTTATCCCAATAACGCCCGGTCGCTTTTTGAAGCACAGTCCCGAGGCTTCGACAACGCCATCGTATGTGACCCGTTAGGCAATGTTGCGGAACTCGCCACCGCAAACGTCTTTATGGCGAAAGATGGAATTGTGTTTACTCCTATTCCAAACGGGACGTTCTTAGCAGGCATCACTCGCCAAAGAACCATCAGTCTTCTGCGCGATAGCGGTGTAACTGTGATTGAGAAGACACTCACCTACCAGGAATTCGAGAAAGCCGATGAGATCTTTTCCACCGGAAACTATTCAAAGGTCGTTCCGATCACCCGCATCGGCGACCGCTCACTCCCCTTCGGCCCCGTGTACACCAAGGCACGAGAACTCTATTGGGCATTCGCGCATTCATGATCACGGAACCAATCACGCAACGTGGAACTTCGGGCGGTATTCTTGATTTCACTCGCCGAGGTGTAATGTGAACCCCATGCAGACAGCGACGACGGTCGAGATGCTCACCTCGATTTGGCAGCGCGTGCTGCAACGCTCTCCCGTCGGTGTCGAAGATAATTTTTTCGATCTCGGCGGAGATTCCTCGTTAGCCCTTCAACTATTCAACGAAATCGCGCTCGCATGCGGTCGAGAACTCCAGCCGGTAACGATCTACGTCGCGCCTACCATTTCAGCTCTAGCCGCTGTATTGGAACAACCCGCAGATCCGCAGTTTCCACCTTTGGTGCTACTGAAGGACGGCTCCGCGCACCCTCCGGTCTTTATCACCCATGGCTTGGGCGGAAGCGTGATCGACTTTTTCCAGGTGTTAAAACACATTCGAACGTCGCACCCCATCCATGGGATGCAATCCAAGGGTATCGACGGCACGGAAGAACCATTCGACCGAATCGAAGACATGGCCCAGTTTCATCTGGACGCGATTCGCCAGGTGCAACCTCGCGGACCCTATCTGCTGGCGGGCTATTCGCTGGGTGGGCTGGTAACGTTCGAAATGGCTCGGCAGCTTACGGCCGCCGGCGAAAAAGTGGCTTTGCTGGCAATGCTCGACTCGTATCCAGACATACGCTACTTGTCCTTCGCGCAGCGTGCCCGCCTGATGACGCGACTGACAACGAGACGCGCGAGCACCGCGATGAAATTGCCCGTGGGCGAAGCACTCTCTCTAATCGTTCGCCCCTCTCGGCGCAGATCGACCGCACCTAGAGTGTCCTACCAACTACCGGTCGATGTGTCGCTCTCCCCGGCCATGCAACGCACCCGGGAATGCGCCTATTTGGCGCTGACCCGCTATAAGCCCCAGTTTTACTCCGGCAACGTTAAGTTTGTCAGGGCTGAAATTCCAACCGACTTCCCTGCCGATCCTGCGGCAGTGTGGGCGCACCTAGCAGAAAATTTCGAGGTGGAAACTGTGCCTGGCGATCATCTAGAAATCATGTCTACCCATTACGAGAAGCTGGCATCGGTGCTCTCTCGCTACATCGAGGAAGCGCTCCGTTAGCCCCCCGCTTGAGCGTTTGTTTTGCCAACCTGGCGAGAGTCTGTAAGGATAACGAGATGAACGGGGCAGAAAGTCTAATTCGTACGCTGCTGGCCGGCGGGGTTGACGTGTGCTTTACAAACCCCGGCACGTCAGAAATCTATCTTGTCGCAGCGGTTGACCGGATTGCAGAAGTGCGTTGCGTGCTGGGCCTTTTCGAAGGCGTGGTCACCGGAGCAGCAGACGGTTACGCTCGCATGGCCGAGAAGCCAGCCAGCACGCTGCTGCATCTCGGTCCTGGACTCGCGAACGGCCTCGCCAACCTGCACAATGCGAGCCGCGCGCGCGTGCCGATCATCAATCTGGTCGGCCAACATCCAGCCTCTCATCTGCCTTACGATACGCCCCTCGTCTCGGACGTCGAAGGCATTGCGAAGCCATATTCCAAATGGCTACGGACTTCTCGATCTTCCGCTGAGATAGGTCGTGACGCTGTGGAAGCGCTCATCGCCGCTCGTACGGCACCCGGGCAAATTGCCACACTGATCGTTCCCGCAGATGTCTCGTGGAGCGAAGGTGGTTCGATTGCGCCGATCCCCGCGGTGGCTAAACCACCTCTGCCAGACACGAAGACGGTCGAACATGCAGCCTCTATGCTTCGCTCAGGCCTGCGAACCGCGATCCTGATGACCGGAAACGCCCTATATGGCGAAGGACTAGTCACCGCCGGGCGCATTGCGGCAGCCACCGGGGCGAAACTGCTGGCTCCTTACCCCATCACTCGTTTGCAACGCGGCGCGGGGATTGCAAGCGTCGACCGTGTTCAATATGTGCTAGAACTTGGGATCGAGCAATTTAAGGAGTTTCGCCAACTGATTCTGGTGGGCGCGAAGGCTCCGGTCGCATATTTCGCCTATCCCGGAAAGAGCAGCGTATTCAGTTCTCCGGAATGTGAGGTCCACACGTTGGCGAGCTCCGGGGAAGACTACGTTGGCGCACTCGAAGTGCTGGCGACCGCTTTGTCGGTACGCGGGAAAGAACCGTTTGCAGAGAAAGCGGAACGGCCGCCTATACCTAGCGGGGAAATCACCCTGCCGGGATTGGCTGCGGCAGTCGGTGCGCTTCTGCCCGACAACGCCATCGTGGTTGACGAGTCCATGACATCGGGGCGTGGAATGATGGCTACAACCAAGGGAGCGCCGCCGCACGACTGGCTTGGGAATACGGGAGGCTCAATCGGGATCGCCCTACCGCTGGCCGTCGGCGCAGCCGTGGCTTGCGCGAGCCGGAAAGTCTTGTGCCTGACTGCCGATGGCAGCGCCATGTATACACTCCAGGCGCTGTGGACGATGGCGCGCGAGGGTCTCAACGTTACAACGGTGGTTTTTGCGAACCGGGAATACGCGGTTCTGAAGCGCGAGTTTTCTTATTTGGGAGCAGGCAGTCCCGGAGCTCGCGCCGCGAGCCTGTTCGAGATCGGACATCCCGACCTCGATTGGACACTAATGGCAAAAGGAATGGGAGTGCCCGCCACGCGGGTCACTTCATTGGAGGCATTCGGGAAAGCGTTACGAGCGGGATTGGATGGCGAAGGACCGACGCTGATTGAAGTGCCCATATAGGGCCTAGCGGTGCGTCAAAGCAAGGTTTCTCACATAGTTACGGGAAGACTTTTCAGGCCCCTGAATCCGAACGTAGGCGCATACTCCGGTCGCGGGCCAGTAAGCTTCATCTTCGGGAAGCGCTGCACCAGGTTCAGAAGCGCAATCTGTCCTTCCAGCCGCGCGAGTTGGGCTCCAATACAAAAATGTAGGCCCGCACTGAACGCCAGGTGTTGGTTGTTCAGTCTCTTCAGATCCAAGTCATCCGGATCCTTGAATTGTTTTGGGTCCCGGTTCGCTGCACCGAGCATGCATAGAACTGTCCATCCTTTTCGGATCTGCTGTCCGCAAACTTCGATATCTTCCTTGAGCACACGAGCTGTAAATTGTACGGGGCTTTCGTAACGCAGAAGCTCCTCCACAGCCGAGCGGATTATCTCCGGTCTCTCTCGTAGCTCGACCGTCTCCTGCGGGTGTTGCAAGAGCGTGTACATACCGTTGCCGATCAGATTCCGCGTGGTCTCGTGCCCCGCGAAAAGCAGCGCGATACACTGCGCGTACAGCTCCTCTTCGGTCAGGACTTCTCCTTCTTCTTCGATGTCGATCAGTAGGCTAATCAGGTCGCTTCCTTTATTCCGTCGCCGCTCCGCCACCGTCTTTCGGAAAAATTCGGTTAACTCGATTAGTGCATCTTGTGCCGCGCGTGTCTCTTCCACTGTGCGATTCGGATTGCCTCGAAACACGGCGATGGCCCGTGACCAGTCGACGAATGTGTCACGCAGTTCCTGCGGTATTCCAAGCATTTCCAAAATGATGCGCACGGGCATTGGATTTGCGAAATCACGCATGAGGTCGACTTCCGAGCCATGCTGTAGTGGCTTCAGCATCTGGTCGACAATGGCCTCAACTTGTGGACGCAACCCTTCAACCGCTGCGGTCGAAAATCCTTTGTTAAGAAGTTTCCGCAGCCGGGTGTGCTCCGGGGGGTCCATAAAAATCAGCCACAAGCCCAACATGCGCGCGAGTTCGGCGAACTCGGCCTGGCGGCTGAGCGGCAGAGACAATAGCATCTGCTGCGCGCGTTTCGCGGACAACCTTGGGTCCTTGGCAATCGAAGAGCACTCGGCATGGCTGACAATCGACCATACCGGCCATTTGCTGCCGACATCCAAATAATGCAACGGACCGGCCTCGTGCAGGCGAGCGTATGTGGGATACGGGTTCTGCAAAACTTCGTCGCTGAAAACAATGTTTTTCTTCGGAGCGATAGACAACCTTATCTCCTTAAAATCACAAGCCGACCGGCAGAAGCTGCCAAATCAATTCAACGGTTTGGATTTCTCCGTTGATCCGCGTCGGTGGTGTAACCAATATGACTTGATCACCCCGGAACGTGACGTTGCGGACCAGATCCTTGCCCACGTAGTTCTGAATCGATGAAATTTCGACGTGATGAGTTACCTTAGCACCGTCGAACAGGTAGCGTCCGGCATACGCGAAGAATGACTTAAACGCCTCAGCCTGTTCCTCCACGTTCCCGCCTCCAGCAGAAAGCAGCTTTCGGCCGCCGTAGCTAATCAAGGCGGTCACCCTGCCATCCCCATACGTGAGAAGACCCGAGGGACTGGGACCATAGGGAGCTTCGTTTCGCTCTCCGCCCGACGTTGTGCTCGAGGCTGACACCAGGTTCCATGTACCCACCAGCCTGTCGTTGTTGTGCCCGGTCATCCTGATTCCTCTTCCGATTTTATGTCTAATAGGCGTTTGACGGAAGCTTCACCCAAAGCCTACACTCTGCGGTTCCATCTCCAGACGTATTATTGAGACACAGTGATCGTGAAGGAAACTATGGCAACGGAATTAGAAGGCAAAGTTGGGCTCGTGACTGGCGGGACGTCGGGTATTGGCCGTGAGACGGCCGTACTTTTCGCAAAGGCGGGAGCGAAAGTGGTAGTTGCTGGGCGGCGCGCTGTGGAAGGCGAGGAAACGATCGAACTGATACGTGCCGCTGGCGGCGATGGTGTGTTCGTGAAGACCGACGTTTCGAAGGCTTCCGAAGTTGAAACGCTCGTTCAGAAGGCAGTAGAGAAATTTGGCCGCTTAGACATCGCATTCAATAATGCCGGAATCGAGGGTGTGTGGTCGCCCATTGTCAGACAATCCGAAGAAGACTGGGATCGGACCATCGCCATCAATCTGAAAGGTGTCTGGCTATGTCTGAAATACGAAATCCGGCAGATGCTGAAGCAGGGGGGCGGCGGAGCTATTGTCAACATGTCGTCGATTACGGGCCTGGTCGGTGCGGTTGGGGTAGCGGCATACAGCGCGAGCAAACACGGTGTGATAGGGCTGACGCAGACCGCCGCGCTGGAGAATGCTAAGACTGGGATTCGGATCAACGCAGTGTGCCCCGGATTTACCGAGACGCCTATGTCGGATCGGGTCTTTCGCGCTCCGGGGGTTCACAAATACGTCCTTAGTTGCCATCCAATCGGCCGTTTGGGAAGGCCGACGGAAATCGCCGAGGCTGTGCTATGGATGTGCTCGGACCGCGCATCTTTCATGACGGGTCAGTCCCTGGTTCTCGACGGCGGCTTCCTGGCGGGTGCAAATTCTCCAAGCTAGCTAAACCTTTTGCCTCAAGTCATCAATCTTTGCGAGGTCGGCTTTCGCAATTTTCCCGCTCGGTGTCATGGGCATGGTTGAGACAAACACGAAATGTGATGGTCGCTTGTATGGGGCGAGGTGTTTTGCAGTGTATTCAGCCAGATCGGTTTCCGTCAGGTGCGAACCTGGCGACAATTGAACAAAGGCCAGAATCTCCTCGTCTCCTTGGATCGTTCTGCCGATCACAGCCGATTGCGCCACTGCGGGGTGGGCATTTAGCACGGCCTCAACCTCAGCGGGGTAGACGTTGAAACCAAATCGGATGATGAGATCCTTGGTGCGTCCGACAATGAAGAGATTCCCATCCTCGAAGCGGGCGAGATCACGAGTGTTAAACCATCCTTCCGCATCAATTGCGGCTGCCGTGTCGTCGGGCGCGCGATAGTAGCCTTTCATGATGTTGGGCCCGCGCACCCATAACTCACCCACTTCACCCACGGGCACTGCTTGACGGTCAGGCCCAACTAATCTTGCTTCTACTCCTGGAAACATCGGGCCGACGGAGTTATCCGTACGCGGCGGCGCGTCGAGCCTCACTTGCGCGATGTTAGGGGAACACTCCGTTATGCCATAACCGTGATGGAGAGGGAGGCCGAAAAGAGCTTCCACCGATGACTTGATGGCAGGAGGCAGTGGGGCTCCCGAACAAGAAATGATCCGAAGCGCAGGAAACTCAAACGACTCCAATTTTCTCATTTTGGCGTATTGCAAAAAGAGAGAAAACATGGAAGGTACCCCTAGCATGATCGTTATTCGATCTCTCTCAAGAGCCACCCGTGCAGCGACGGGATCGAATCGAGGCTCAAGATAAATCGTTGCTCCGCTGAGCAGTGTTCCCAGGAAAACGATTGAGAGCCCAACGATATGCGACAGCGGCAGAATGCCATAAACGCGGTCTTCAGGGTTTAAAGACCGGATCTTTGCGGCCCCTCGGGCGGAGAAAAGCAGGTTATCGTGAGTCAACATCACGCCTTTAGGAAGGCCGGTGGTACCCGATGTGTAGATCAAGGCAGCGACACGACTCCCAATCTCATCATCGATCGGCTCGGGTTGGGCGTTCTCGTTTAGACAGCCCAAACCTATGCGCCCTAGATCGCGCACTTCTTCTAGCGACGCTCCATGCCGCTTCGCATGTTCAGCGGCATGAAGAGACACCCTCGTCGTGTAGACTATGCGCCGAGCTTCGCAGTGATCACGGATCGCATCGATCTCGCGCGCCGATAAGCGTGCGTTCACGGGCACAGGCCACGCGTCCAAGCTGCCGACGGCCAGCAGAATAGCCGCGAATTCCCGGCAGTTTTCACCGACGATCATGACTCGATCACCCGCCCGCACTCCAGACACGCGGAGCCAATCGGCAGTGTTGGAGATGACTCCCGCCAACTCACGATACGACCAGCTGCCGCTCGGATCAACAACCGCTTTATGATCGGGGAAACGGTCTGCCCACGGCTTCACGACATCGGAGATCCGCATGGCTGCTGAACCGCTGTTCGAGGCTGGATGATGTTGTGTCACGATTCGGGCTATCCCTTGCTACGAAGCTTGCTTTCAATGAAGGCAACCGTGCTTTTCAACGAGGCGAAGTTATCGGTCGTCACCTCCTCGTCATCGACTGTGATGGCGAAGCGTTCCTGAACGAACACGATCAGTTCGATCACCCCTTGTGAGTCGATCACATTGCCCAGCAAAGGCGCATCGTCATTGAGCGCTTCGCTGCGGCCGAAAAGAAACTTCTCGGTGAGGAAGCTGCGAATTTCCTGTTCGATCTCTGTTGCTTGCATTTGCATATTTTCCCCTAATTTTCGCTGACAAACTCTGTACGCAAAACTTGAGCGCCCTCCGCGGAAGTTCCGAGTATCCTGGCCTCTGGGTACATGATGAAGTCATATCTACTACGCAGGTTCACGTCGGCATCGAGCTCTATCGGCTTCGACGGAATGTATCGCAACCGCAGCGATCTGGCGATGATCATGAGATGAACCTGCATTTCCATACGGGCAAAATGTTCCCCGATGCAATTTCTTGGCCCCGTGGAAAAAGGGATCGTCGCCAGTCGGTGCCGGCGTTTTGCATTGTCGGATCGAAAGCGATCTGGATTGAAGCGGTCCGGTTCCTCCCATAAATCGGGGTGCCGCTGAATGAAGTAGGGTGGAACGTAGACTTCAGTTCCGGCGGGGACGAAATATTGTCCGAGCTGATCGTTACGTAGCGCCTTTCGAGTCAGCAGCCAGCCAGCTGGATATAAGCGCATAGTTTCGTCGATGATTTGCCGCGTATAGAGAAACTTCGGCAGATCAACAAACTCAGGAAAGCTCGTCAGAGTGTTGAGCTCATCCGATAGCTTTTGTTCGACCTCTGGGTGCTGGGAAATCAAATACCAAGCCCAATTCAGCGTGCTCGCCGTGGTCTCGTGACCGGCAACGATCATCGTCAGAACCTCATCGATCAGCTGGCCGTTTTGCATCAATTGACCGCTCTCGGGGTCCTGTGCCTGCATGAGCATGCCCAGGGCGTCAGCGGATATCACGGCATCCTTTCGCCTTCGCTCGATGACCTGAAGTATGATCTTCCCTAAAGCCCGGAACGACATTGCAAATTCCACGTTGCGCGCCGGTTCCTGGGAGAGAAGATCGAAGTGGAAACCAACCAGTTCGTAATCCTCACCCAGAATGAAACGGAGCACAACCTCCAGGGCCATGCTACTGACGTCGCGCGTGACATTGACGCTTTCGTTTCTCTGGGCCGCCAGCTGCCATTTGCTGAGGAGCCTCCTATTGACAGTCGTAATCAGTTTGGCCGAGCATCCGATTGATTCATGATTGAACGTTGGCTGGATCATTCGCCGCTGCCGCTTCCAGACATTGCCCTTACTCACCATGAGGCCATTTCCAAGAAGTAGGGCGACACGCCTGATGGCCTGACCTTTTACATAGTTCTGCCAATTCTCAACCAGCACACGGTGGGCAAATTCGATGTTCCTGATCGCGTAGACGCTGGTTCCGTACACCGAAGCTTTGTAGATATCACCGAAAGCTTCGAACTGACGCCCCATCCATTCCAGGAGGTCATCGCTGACTCTATAGTTCTCTTGAGGGCCGGGTGGTATGAGTCCATGTTCGACGTCCATATCCGCCTTCTGCCTCAGGTGCGAGTTCGACGGATTAACCGGCGGTTGTCCGGTCATAAACCGTCCAGATCAGGAAGTGCTATCGAACTATTTGAACTCGATATCACGTCGCTTGAGTTAACGTTTTATGCGCCATTTCAGGCCTGCCACAAACTCTTCGTATTGATGTTCGGGCGTTAGCGGAACATTCGCTATCCCCAAGGCTTCGGCAGCGGGGGCACCCCAAAACGTGTGCGCCGGCACATTGCGACTCACTACCGTACCTGCCTTGATCACAGCCCCTTCACCGATTCTCACGTTGGGCAGGATGACACAGTGCGGCCCAATAAAGACGTCCTTTTCAATTACTACTTTCGCGTCGTTTGTGGGTCTTCTTGGTCCAGAGTAAAAGTGGGAGATTATCGATGTTCTGAGACCGATGGTGCAATTATCTCCGATGGTTATGTCCGTGGGATGTATTTCATCAATGTACACAAGCTGGCCAATCCAGACGTTACCTCCGATCGCAACTCCGCGCAGCCGTTGGAGCCACGGTCGCAAGGTGAATCCCCCCGGGGCCACAAAAGCTAGCCTACCCACAAGCCTACCGAGCAGAACTGGTAACTTCACCGGACCCTACCTCGCACCGTAAAAATGCTGGAGATTGGACGTGTCATAGAGCCTGGGACATCGGGTGATCACCTGCGTCTCGTATTCGCCGTGGCGCTCAACGTACTGCAGAACGCTTTCGCTGGACACTATCACGAACAGACGCCGCCGCCAAAAACTCCGGCATCTCCGACTTATTCAACAACACGTACCGCAACCAATTGTGATAAATACTCGTGGCGGACGTTTGCCAGGTCTTCTGCAGGGTTCCGGCCACTGCAGCCTCGGGGAAACTTTCCATCAGATCTTCGCGGCGGTCGGACAGAGCAAGATCTCTAAAATCGGTCAACAACCTTGTAGCCGGCGCATCGAAATAGCCCTTCGGCATCGAGGGATACGTTTCCCGTTCTCGCCTTGAGAAATCGCTTTACATCCCTGCGATATTCTCTCAGCAAGGTCGCGCACCATACTCCGGATGGCCTTGGAAATGCACGAACAGGCTCTGCTTTTTCTTCTTTATGAACGAGTCCACGCCGCCCTCTGACGATTGCGTCAGTACCAGATAGCCACTCGCAGTCAGTGCATCCCCCCGCACCTCGTTCCATCGAGAATGAGGAAAACGCACTCGCTGCCGCCGCACTATCTGTCAGCTCGTGATAACCCACCCTGGCGAAGTCAAAAACACCGAACTGCTTGTCAGCCAGCGGATGGCGCTCGATACCGTCGCTATGAAGAACGCCAGCATGTGCCGCCAAGCATGACAAAATTGTCGAAGCGGTATTGCTCTCCGCCCAGTCCAGAACGTCGGCCAACGCAGGCCAGTAGGGTTCATTCCGCAAGTTGGGCTGCTGCGGCTCCGTCCCGGTCATGATCAGAGCGTCAAACCGGCCATTCAACAAATCGTTCGTGCCGAAGTAGAAGTTGTTCAGATGCTGCTGCCCCGCTCTCCGCGAGGAACTCCGGTCAGTGAGTAGAGCTTGAGCACCACGGGAAGATCGCCAGAAGCTGCGTCCAGCAGCTCGAAAAACTGCACTTCGGTATCTTCGAGCGCCGCGTCCGGCATATTGTTGATGAGCGCGATTCTGACGCACTCCCGCTGTCTGCACTGCTTTCGCCCAATCCTACGGGCGAATTCTTTTTCTCAGCCCAACGGGTGGAACCCGACCGCCTTCATGATCAAGGGCATGCTGTACCTCGCCTGCCGCGAGAACCGCCGTGACCTCCGGCCTTGCCTGTCCAGCGCCTGAGCGAGATCGTCGATAATATCGTCGATGTGCTCGATGCCGACGCTCAGGCGAATCATTTCCGGTGTCACGCCGGCCTTCTGTTGCTCTTCGGGCGACAAGTTGCCGATGCGTGGTCGACGCGGGATGACACGCCAACGACTTGGCGTCGCCCATATTGACCATTCGCTTGAATAATCGCAGCGCGTTGAAACACTTCGTGCCGGCCTCAAATCCACCCTTCACTCCAAACGTCAGCAGCGAGCAGCGCTTCGAACCCAGGTACCTCTGCGCCATGGGATATAAAGGACTGTCGGGAAATCCCGCATAATTCACCCATTCCACCATGGGATGGTCGCGCAGAAACTCCGCGACTTTTCGGGCGTTTTCCACATGGCGTTCAACGCGGAGAGCCATCGTTTCAACCCCCTGCAACAGTAGAAAACCATTGAACGGAGACAGTGTGGCACCGGTGTTTCGTTGGCAGACTGTCCGGCAGCGCGCGACGTATGCAGCATCGCCATAATGCTCAACGTAGACCACGCCGTGATAGGCAATTTCCGGCTCGTTGAGCATGTAGAAGCGTTCGGGATATTTGCGCCACGGGAAACTTTCCGCTGTCCACGATCATTCCACCCAGCGTAGTGCCGTGGCCTCCCATGAACTTGGTCATCGAATGCACGACGACATCGGCGCCGTATTCGATCGGCCTCAACAAGATTGGCGTTGCGACCGTGTTGTCGACGATCAAAGGTACGCCATGCTTGTGCGCGACCCGCGCGAGTCCTTCGATGTCCGCGACATTGCCGGCTGGATTGCCGACGCTTTCGCAATAAACCGCCCGGGTATTCTCGTCGATCAGCTTTTCGACGTCCTCAGGACGGTCACTGGCTGCGAATCGCGAACTGATTCCCTGCTTGGGGAAGATGTGCGCCAGCAGCGTATAGGTGGCACCGTAAAGTTGCGGCAGAGAAACGATGTTGTTGCCTGACTCAGCAATATTGATGAGTGAGTACTCGATGGCCGCCATTCCGGAGCTGACGCTTAAAGCCTCCACCCCACCTTCCAATGCGGCGACTCGCTTTTCCAGAACCGTGTTCGTGGGATTTCCGATTCGAGTGTAGATGTTTCCCTGGACTTCGAGGTTAAACAGCGCCGCTCCGTGCTCGGCGCTATCGAATTCGAACGCGACCGTCTGATAGATCGGTACAGCGACGGCTTTAGTTGTGGGGTCGCCGTCGTACCCGCATGAATCGCAATCGTCTCTCTTTTCATTCGCCTATGACCCTCAGAAGCTGTAACCCAGAGCTAGGAGCTCCCGCCGAAAGGAGTTCACTTGGTAGTCGCCGCCATGCTTCTGGCGGATGCCGATGCCGTTTCCCGCGGAAGTGACTTCAACATAGTGCGTGTGAGCGTGCGAGCAGCGAAGCCGGCACCGAACGCGAAACGCATTACGGGTCCAAAACTGTTCGCTGCCGCCACCCCCACGAAATAGAGACCCGGCAAGGACGATTCAAAGGTTGATGAGAGAACCGGGGAGCCCTCGACAGCCTTAAGCCTCGAGCGAATCTCTGGGTTCAGAAACTTCAATCGTTCCAGATTCACCTTGTATCCCGTCGCGGCAATGATGTGGTCGGTCACAATCTTCTGCTCGCTGCCATCGGTTGCGCGAACGCGCAGTTCGACCCTGCCGTTGCTGACCTCGGCGCCTTGAGGCGTACATCCCGTCACCAAAGGCACTTTCCCGATTACTTTGTCTCTGCTGAACCAACCGCCTGAGGGACCAAGCGATCTTCGGACAGCCTCGACCCGCAGCCGCTCAGGCAAGTAATAGAAGGCCATCGGCGCGTTGGCGAAGAATCGCGACCGCAGACCAGGGCCAAGCCCCGATCCGGGATGCCGGATTTGTTGCCACCGGGTACGCGGCTTCCCTGTGGGCTGGCTATGAAACCTCAGTTCGTTTCTACGGGTGACGAGACGTACATTGGCCCCTGCTTCGTGGAGCAGCCCCGCCAAATCTATCGCCGAAGATCCGCCTCCAATTACGACTACATCGCGACCTCGAAACGGCTCGACTTCGTGATGGCGCGCGCTGTGTGACAGAAATTTCGGCGGCAGATGTCCCAGGTTCTCGGGAACGTATGCGAAGTGGGTAATGCCGACCGCCAACACAACCGTGCGGGCTTGAACTGTTTCACCATCCTCAAGTCGCAACAGAAAGCCGTCCGGCGATCGATCGACATTGGCTACGATCTTGTCTTCGAGCTCCGGTACCATGCGATCCCTGAAAGCAAGGCCGTACGCGCTGAAGGTCTCCAGTCGCACCGGTATACCGGAATCGGCATACTCGATGCCCTGTTCAGCGCAAAAACGCCCTAAGGTGAATTGGCTCTCTGGATCGTAGATGTCGGAAGCAAAGCCGTCGGATTTGAGCATCATGCCCTTGGGCATGTGAGCTAGCCAGCTGTCCATCGGACGACCAAAAATACGAAATGGAATACCACTACGCCGCAAATGCGCGGCGACAGAGAGTCCATATGGACCTGCACCAATAATCGCAGTGCTTAACATGCCTGAAGGATGCTCCTTTGACGTTTATCACACTTGCTACTGAAAAGTTGGAACTATGCCGGGGGATCAGCGGGGAGGAAGCTAAAGGGGATACACAAATTATAGCACGGACACACGCACGGTCTCTGGCGTCTTCGCCTTTAGTATCAATTATATACGGCTGGTTATCTTGCCATCAGACTCACGAGCCCGCCGTCAGCTTGGTTTGGGCGGACAGACTTTGATTCAAAGAACCGTTTCAACTTGAGGATCGGTTTTTCAAGCAGGTTCCAGGAAATAGCTGCCATCGCGTAGGTGGCAGCAGCCGTAATAGGGAGCGCTAGAAACTGGTGTTTTTCCAGATGGAATGTTTTCGCAGCATCAAGTGGGATCTTCTGCAGCAAGTAGATCCCGTAGCTGATTGTTCCAGTGTAAACCAGGAATCGGTTCGTCAGAAGCGCATGCAACCATCTCTGCGTCGAGAACAGAGCAAGATAAACAAAAGAAACCGAGGCCAAGGCAATCACGGAAAAACCAATCCATCTGGCATGTACCGCCTCGATCACAAGAGCGAGAGGTGCCGAGACAAGAAATGCAATCCACGCTCGCGTTAAAAACTTTGATGGAGAAAACTCAACCGAACGGATGACAAGCGCCAAGAGCGCCCCAGCCATGAGCCCGTCCAAGCGGCAGAATGTGTTCGAGTAGATATTGACCTGATGCATCGACAGATAAAAACGCAATATGGGAGAAAAACAAATCACTGCGATGGCGATCTTGCGAAGCTGCGCCTCATTGCAGCACCACACCACCCAGGGCCACACCAGGTAGAACTGTTCCTCGACAGCGAGCGACCAGGTGACGCCGAGCGCTCCCGTGGCCATGGTTGGAATCGGAACCAGGAAATTCTGCAGAAAAACTGGATAAGACCACCACGGTGACGACCGGGCTTCGAACACAGTGTGGGCATCGGAAGGACGCAGGATCGGGACAATCACAAACATGAAAAGCAGGACCGAATAATACAGGGGCCAGATCCGCAGGCAGCGTCGGGCATAAAAGTTCTTGAAATACCCATCCGACTGTTTTGTGTCGAGCAGAATCCCCGTTATCAAGAGCCCGGACAACACAAAGAAAAGATCCACCCCCATCCACCCGTTGTCCGAAATGAAATGCAGATGTAGCGCAGGATACCTGTCAGTGTTGTGCAGCAACACTAGCAGTACGGCAAGCCCGCGAACGGCGTCCAGTTGCGGGATCTTCTTCATGGTAGTGTCGACTAGCGCCTGTTTGAGCCGAGATACTCCAGTCCACGGATACCACGAACCGTGGACAAGTCAGATCAGTCATTAGCAACTACGCATCGCGATTGCACAGTTCGGTCAACCGCTCCAGCGACCGAATACCTTCTCTTATTTGCCCGACAGAAGAAGCGGGCGCAATCACCTGTTGAGCAATCCAGACATGACTCGCAACCCACGTCCACAATATCGATCCCAACGCGGTGCCAGATGTGTTCGTGATGAGATCTGTCATTCCGGAATTTCGTGTTGGCAGAAATGCCTGCAAGACTTCGATTGTGAGACTAACGATAAATCCCAAGACGACCGTGACCATCACAGCCCGCCTGATCTTTCGCACCCAGAGCAAATATCCACAGAAAAAGAACCCGAAAGGAACAAAGCCGGCGACATTGACGCCAAGGTTGCTCCAATAGCTCCACGCGGGATAAAACTCGCTCCATGGTGGTTCGAGAAACTCTTCATGCAAGACGAAGAAGCGTTTTGGAATAAGAAGGTCAGTTGTCGAATCTACCTGGTTGTGGACAACGCTACCCTTGCCTTCGTTGAACAGATATAGCGCAAGAATACCGTCGCTCTTAGCGAGATCTGCTTGCGTGTTGTTCGTCCAATTCGTAAAGTGCTGTGACACTTCGGCGGACCCAAGCCCCCGATCATAAATCGCCACTCCCTTTAGCGTCCCCGACCAGGCGTATAGCGCCCCAGGTGCGTTGCCCATTACGATTTGAGCAGCCAAGTCCTGACTTGAGACTCGAAACTCTGGAAACTTCCTGGCGAGCACACCATCCTGGTAGATTGCCGTACCCGTCGAACCTGAGCTAATCGTAATAAAGACAGGCCGCCCATGTTGAAAAAAGTCGGCCAAATAGATCCCAGTCTTTTCACTTTGGTGGTACAGATTTAGATTTGAGCGCCTGATCCCGAGATTGCCCTGAGACTGCCACACTTGGAACGGGACGTCGGGATTCCCCGGCGAGTAAAATGCGAGAATCGTGCCAGAATGATCCAAGCTGGGTTGCAGCCAAATTTCGAGGCTGCAAGATGGTACTACCGCGGGTTTGTTTGCCTTGAAGGCGCCCGAACTCAGGATGCTGCCGTACTCTCCGAAAAGAAGCCCGTTTCCCTGGCTCAACCAGCTCACTTCATTATTTGGAGAATGAAACGGCCACAGCCCCGCGATCAGGATGCCGGACAAAACTAAAAGACATATCACGCCCAGGAATCTTTTTGTCATCATTTTCGAAACTGCAACTTCTGCTCCGAATTCGTGCTTGCTCGTAGTCACGTGGCTGTCCCAAGATATCGAGGTGAATCAAAAACACATGTCTCGGATTTCTAGAGCGGGTAGCGGCCACGCCCCCAGATAATGGCACGATTCACCATCGAAAGAGGAAAGATAGTCGGACGCACGAAATCAACAAAGAGGACCACACGATAGGAGTCAGTGTCGTTCCAGACTTCGTGCTCGTTGCTGTCGTCGAAAATCATACTCTTGCCTTCCTTCCAGCAGCGCACGTCGTTTCCAACTCGAATTCTGCAACTGCCTTCCGGCCCTGGGATGATCAATCCAAGGTGGTAGCGAAGCACGCCTTTATAGGGCCCACGGTGAGGAGCGATATACTTTCGAGGCGCTAGAATCGAAAACATCGCGGACTTCATCCCCGGAATGCGATGCAAGAGTCGCACCGTCTCAGGACATCGAGCGCAATTCTCCTTTTTCTTGTTGCCGAACGAATAGAACCAGAATGTCTTCCATTGGTCGCCCTCGGTCAGAGCTCTCTGTGCCTTCGATACATCCTGGAAGTTCGGGATCTCTTCGCGGCGCACCATCAGCACGTCCAGTTCTTTGCGTATCGTTTTCCACTCCGCCTCTATGCTGGCCACCCAGGGAAACGCCTCTTGCTCGAAAAATGTCTTGTCTCCATCGCGGTAGAATAGTGCCCCTTCCACAAGCTCTCGCATCATTTTTCTTTCCTCCTTCTCATCTTCATTTTTGCGGGAAACCTGGCACGACCGGCTTAGCCTACATGCTTGTATAGGAGACTTCCCACGACTCTAAGGATGGAATCCGGTGTGACTGGGACTAGATGCCGAAGAACACTCTTCTCCCAACTGTCCGTAGTTATCCCTGGCCGGCGTGCATATTTCCAGTAACTGACCTCGGTGCCGACTGCGCCCCAGTGTTCCTTAAACGAGATGAGTCCAAGATTATCTTTATCGGACCTCCCCATTTCAAACTGCTCAAATCCCTTTTCTTTCGCTTCCTGGATTGCGTTCCAGAACAAAAGGGCCATTCCGCCAAGCTTGTGAAACCGCGCATCGCTGCAGCCGTACTTGTACACCATAGTTTGTTTGTGGTTCAGTGTCAGGATGCTCGCAATAGGCAAACCGTCCTTGGTCGCAACTCGAATTTTAAGGTCCCCGCCGAATACGGCTAGTAGGCGGCGAAACCAGGAAAGCGGTTGAGGCGGCAAACCCTGCCTACGACGAGTGATTACCATCAACTCGTAGAATTTCTTAAGCAGAATTTCTGAGGCTCCCTCCTCATACTGCAACTTCTCCCGCTCTGCTCGCCGGATCTTCCTTTGTACACAATCCTTGTGGAAATTATGGAACAACTCTCGCTTACCCTTTCGCAGGTCAAGGGAGTGAAAACGGTACATATTACTTATCGTGAATCCGGTCTGAAACCCAAGTTGACAGGAGAGTGGCCTGACCTCGATGTACTTCCTGTCCTCTGCATCCACATGCCTCCTCATGTGCAGTAGCAGACTATCGAGTTCACTTGAGTTGCTCACCAACGGTTCGCAATGATCGGAGAAGGGCAAGGACACGAATCGTCGACCGGTCAACCAGCTATCAACCCGGCAAAGGACAAGACCATTCGTGAGAGCGGTGTCCGGAGAAGAAGTCGTGACAACCAGCGGGTCGTATCCATATGCTGCCTGCAACGATCTGAGCCAGTTTGTACTGTGGAACACCGAGGCTCGAGGATTGCTGTTGACGAAAGCTTCCCAACGAGGATCGCATAGAGGGTCGACCTCATAAACGCTCGTCGCGCTAGCCGCCGCGTTCGCCGAAAGTCGAAGTCTTGTAGCTGAGCCGGTAATCGCCATTGTCCCGATGCCAGAATTCATGCTACTTAAGATTCCCACTCGCAATCGGCCCGGAGGTTCATCTTAATGGTCATCGAACAACCCTGACATCAGGAGTCCCTGCGGTTCTCGGTTGATTCTCGGGTTTCCCTGCCGACTTCGTGAGGTATTTCTGTTTCACCAGGTAAGGAAGCATCAAGACCTCTGCTACTGACGGCATAGGGTCTCTTAGACAAAACACTGACTCCGTCCGCGTACGCACAAGGGATCTCCAATAGGAGCGGAGACCTAGTTCGCCATCCCATAGGTATGAAGCAGCCGTTGGTAGATCTGTGATCAATCGCAGCCACCCTACGCCGGCCCTCCCCCTGGCATGCTCGACCGTTTTACCTACCTGATCTGCATACAACAGATAAGGAAAGTCCACACCGGCGGGCCCGCCAATACTGTGGAAGCCCCAGGTTCGCGCGTTTACATCCAATAACTTGTATTGACCATCTCGCGGATCCTGCTTGAACTCCACTTCCACGAGTCCGTAGTAGTCGATGTCTCTGAGAAAACGCTCGGAGAGTTCTTCTATCTCGGGGAGGTCGATTGTCTCCACGTACGTAGCTGCACGGCCAAATTCTCGAGGATGTTGGCGCATCCTTCTAGCAACCAGAGTGCTGTGTGCCTTGCCATCGCGAAAGAATGCACAGTACGAATACTGCTGTTGTCCATCGCCAGGGATAATCTCCTGGATCAGAATCTCTTCTGCCTTAACCTGCCGAATGGCCTTCCGATACAAGTCGTTGAGTTGATCGGGGGTCTCAGCACGCCATGCCTTCGCGCCAGTGGCATAAAAGAAATTTTCCTTTACAGCCGGCTTGATGGCCAGGGGCAGGTGACTGTACAACTCAGCAAGCTCCGCTTCGGTTCTGGGGTTATAGGTGTGTGGGACCGGAATCCCCAATTCCAGGGCCCGGTCATAGGTATTTTTTTTGTCCCATGCCCAACGAACCGTCTCCCAGCATGCCGTGGTAACCCGGAAGAATTCTGCAAGGCGATCTCGGTGACGGGAAAATGCAGCAACCGTTTCATCACGAGTGGGGTATAAAACCCACCCCTTCAGTCCATATTGCTGTCCCACTTGCATCACGCTCTCGACTGTCTTCTCCTCATCCCGCAAATCTTTCACCCGGACTACGCGGGTTACGTACTTGGAGAATTGCGAAACCGAGTGCTGGTCATCAATAACGATGATTGGAATACCTCTGCGTCCGAGGCTTCGAGCAATGCCCAATCCCGGGTGTTCGCCACCGATGACGATTGCTCCCACTTGCTCTGAGTTCATCGGTATTTCCCGAGGCTTCTCGACACGTGAGCAACCAACTCCCGAGACGCGGACTCCGTACCTGCTACAAAGTACAGCAATGGACCGAAGCTTCGAGCGGCGGTAGCACCAACGAAGTGCAGTCCTGGCACGGAGCTACGGAAACCGCCGGCAAGCTTGGGATAGCCGTCAAACTGCTCGATATCGTTCGTAAGCTCCGGTGGAAGAAAATCGTATCGAGATATGTCCACCTGATACCCGGTTCCAAGCAACACATGATCCACGCGACGCTCGGTGCCGTCGTCGAGTTTGAGAGCGACCTCGTCGCCGAGCGTTTTTGCTTCAGTTACACTACGTCCCGTAGTAATTTTGACCGTGGATAGTCGTTGAATCAGCCAAGGAGACCCCGCGGAGCGCACAGCTCGAGTTCGGATTTTGTCTCGTGCCTTTAAGGGTACATGGGAAACGAGTTTGGGATACGCAACCAGACGACTGATCCCAATCGGCCCCACATCATGAGAGGAATATAAAAGGGACGAAATCGGCCCCATGTGGTGCAACCATGAATGCCTGCCAATCCAGCGCAGCTGCGAGGTACGCGCAATCACTTCCACCTCAGCTTTGGCTTCATGTAGCAGCGCTGCCGACTCCAATGCACTCTGTCCTGCTCCGATGACAGCAACTCTTTTCCCCGCAAATTGGCCAACGTCTCGACCCTCGTAACAGTGAATTGCCTGTCGCGAAGAGAGTCTTTGGAATACGGCAGGCTTTCTCTTGAACGGGCCAATCCCCGTGGCAATCACGACACAAGCCGAGCGAATCTCCTCGCCGTCTCGTAACGTAAGCCTGAAACCCGGATGGTCGCGCTCGACCCGCAGAACCATTCTCTCATCCAGATCCGAACCTAGCTGCTGCCGAAACCACCTGCCATACTTCACAAAAGTATCTAGAGGAAGTGGCGCGCAGGGCTCGGTCTTGGACGCAGCTTCGTAGGTTTCCAGTGTGAATGCTCTATCAGGGTCGGACAGATTGGACGCGACCCGTGGCGACCGCAAGAGCATCCCCTCCGGCATCTTGCTGGCCCAAAACTCCATCGGCTCACCAAATACACAGGTAGAAATACCTTTCGCCTTGAAGTGAGCTCCAGCAGAAAGCCCGTAAGGACCAGCGCCAATGACTGCAACATCACAGTGCACCGGAGCAGATCTACCGATGGTTTGCGTCGAACGCGCGCCCGCGATATCTAGTTTCACGGCTAACTGTGCCACCTTATTCTTGGAGTTGTTGTGTTCCATATATTTTGGTGGATAAATTAAGAGTGCGTCAGAAGTCATTTTGTCGTTTACTTCTTTCCCCGGATGCCAGAGAGCACCCCAGGCTGACCTTTGCGGTTAAGGGCGACAGGTTGGTCAACTGAGCACTCTAGATTGCGAGAGCGGCCACTTTCAACTAAGCTCGGGAAGACGCATGGCAACGCGCGACTCGATTTCCCTTACCGCTCCGCTCTGGAGCATCATCATAGGTGTTTACGATGACTGGGTGCCACTCAACGAGTGTCTGCGTTCTTTGGCGCTGCAAGGGAACGGCCCAGGTTTTGAAGTCATCGTTGTGGACGACGGCAGTAACAAAGCTGCCCCTGAAGTCATTCAGCAGTGGAACCGCTCTTACCCACTGACCATCCTCAGATACGCTCATGCGGGTATTTCCGTGGCCAGAAACCGTGGAATTCAGGTTTCTAAGGGCTCGATACTGCTGTTCGTCGACGCTGACTGCAGGTTGGAAAAGAATTGTCTCGCGGCTCTGGAGTCAACTATCCGCAACGCACCGCGCCATGATTGTTTTCAACTTCACCTGGTAGGAAATTGCGCGCAACTGGTCGGCAGAGCAGAAGAGTTGCGGTTGATAACACTTCAGAATCACATGCTCCAGCCCGACGGTTGCATTCGATACCTTAATACCGCCGGATTTGCCATTCGACGAACAAGAGTAGATGTGGACAAGGGCGTGTTTGATCCGATCGCGGTCCGCGCTGAAGATACTTTCTTGCTAGCCAGCCTGATGCAGAGTGGAGAACTTCCTCTGTTTGCTGACAAGGCCATCGTCCAACACTCGATTCCCCTGTCCCTGCTAGCCCGTCTTCGCAAGGATATTCGGTCAGCCTATTTAGAGGCGCGGACGTTCGACATCATCGCGTCAAAGGGAGTGAGAATTCGGGTGAACCATCGGCAGCGCTGGAGCATGCTAAGGTCCATGTGGAAGACCTCCGGACAACCTGCCATCGGAAGGTCAGCGTGGTTTGCGCTAGTAACAAGGCAAGGGCTGCGCCAAGTTATTTTCCTTTTGTACCGATTTTTTGGGGTTCAATCCACATTCCCCAATCGATAATAAGACGATTTGTCGGTTCGGCTGAAAATCGGCATTCCCGAACAGTTTACTCAAGCGTTATCCGCAGTTGCCGCCCTGGACTCGCGCGGCACCGTTACAGAAGCACCGGCATATTCGGTGCGCCCCAGTTGAAATTCACAGTGCGTTGTGACCAGTGCCGCCTTCATGTCGTCTCTCGACACCACAAAAGAGAGGTTGCACTCCGAAGAACCTAGCGCGATTGCGATAACGTTCACCCCAGACCGACCGAGCGCGCCGAACGTGCGCCCAACGATTCCCGATCCGCGCATGTTCCTTCCAACTACGGTGACGATGGCGATTGTGGGATCGAGAGTGACGTGTTCCACTTTTTCGTGCGCCAAGTCGTGGGCGAACTCCCGGCGCAACGCATCGACCGTTGACTTGGCAACCGCCGACGAAACGACCAGACAAATGTCATTTTGAGAAGATGATTGCGAAATCAGCAGCACGTTGGCTCGAACCGCCGCGGTAGTGGCGAATGTGCGCCCCAAAACATCTGGCATACCCACGATACCCGGACCGCCAACGGTAATCATGGCGACGTCGCTGATGCAGGTAAGCCCCCTGATGCCTCTGCCGTTCGGTGGACCTGTCGGGGTAATTTTGGTTCCCGCTTGCTCGGGCGCGAAGGTGTTGCGGATCCAGAGCGGAATTCCGCATCGCGACAGTGCGCGAAGAGTTTTCGGATGGAGGACCTTAGCTCCGAAGTGCGCCAGTTCGGCAGCCTCTCGATATGATATCTCGGCGATGGTGCAAGCGCCGGGAACCAAGCGCGGATCAGCTGTCATCATGCCGTCCACATCCGTCCAAATGAGAATCTCATCCGCCTCGAGAGCTGCGCCCAGGATCGTAGCAGAATAATCTGATCCGCCGCGTCCCAAGGTGGTCAGCACGCCCGTCGCTGTTGCACCGATGAAACCGGTTACCACTGGAACGACACCCTTCCGCAACAGTGGACGCAAGTGAGCTTCGCAGCGCTCCCGAGTCACGTCCATAAATGGGTCCGCTGCGCCATGACAGGAATCGGTTTGTATCAGTTCAGTAGCCTCGATCGCCTGGCTCGCCACTCCGCATTCCGTCAGCGCGGCCGCGACCAGCGGAGCAGAAAGACGCTCGCCGAGGCTCGATATCGAATCGCGCGCCCGTGACGTCAGTTCGCGCAACAGCGTGGTGCCCTGGCACAGCCGCTCGCCTTCTTCAAGCGAAAGGGCCACTTCCCGGCTGATGCGACTGCGCAGGGCAACTGAATGGATCAATGTGTTAACCGCGATTTGATGCTGCTCGCGTAGATCTTTGAAGATCAACCCGACCGAGTTGCTATCTCCTGCTTCCGATTTAGTGCCGGCCTCGATCAGTTTATTGGTCACTCCGCTCATTGCGGAAACAACAACCACGACATCAGCCTCGCGCGACGCTGTTCGAATGATCTCGACCACTTTCGCGACGCACGCTGCGTCACCCACCGACGTTCCTCCGAATTTCATTATGCGAAGCGGCCTTCTCATTTATGCTCCTGAATCGGGGAAGTTGCACCGAGCACCTGGTCCGTGTTTTGTTCCGAATACCAAGTACGTTGTTTTCGACCGGCGTGGACGCAAGCCCGAACCAACTCGGGTTCGTCCCAAGGAACGTCGTGATAGCTCGATCGCAGGAATTCGCTAGCTGGATCTCTTATCCATTCTTGCGGGAAGAGCGAGAATGTGCCGTTTTCTGTGACCGCGGGAGCCGCACGAAGAGGCTCTCCTGACACGGCTGCATATAAGGCTGCGGGAAGATCGCGTCCGGGCCCAAGCGTCAGGTGTCCAACTTGAGTAGCGCGAGGATTTATTTCAAGCAGGTACGCGTTTCCCGTGTGTGCCTCCAGCATGAAATCAAACCCAAGTAACCCCGATAGATTAAGCCGGCGCACCATCGTTTCGGCGGCTTTCGTCATTTCACTGTGCTCGATTAAGCGCACCACGGTGGCATGCCCAGCCGAATCCGCCTTTTGAAGCACTTCGAAATGAAGGCTGGCCAGGACCGTTCCTTGCCAGCAAGCAACGGTGCTGGTTGCTTCTGCCCCCGATACATACGTCTGCGCGTTTACCACGGATCGACGACGAAGAAGTGAGGGCAACAACAACGTCTGGTCTTGGTCTACGATTGCGCGCTTTGCTGCTCGCGCCAAGAGCGGAGGGGCTTGTAGATCCTGAAAGGCTCGTTCTGCATCTTCGAGCGTGTGAACGATCCTTACGCCGTCACCGCCTGACGTTCCGTCAGCCTTCAGGACGGTTGGAAGACCTACTTGGGCGATCCATTTTCGAAGCTCGGCAGAGCTTGCAATGACTTGCATCTCGGCGACGCGGACACCCGATTCCTTCGCTAATCGCATAAATGCACATCTTGCGTTGACGACCGGAAAACTCTCAGGCGCACCGAGTGACCGCTCGATCAACGTACTCAAAAGTCCCTCACCGTTGCGAACTTCCCGTTTGTGGAGGCGGTGCAGGTGCCGTGCTGCAATGTCATCCGCGGGAATTATCAAATCCGGCTTCATGGCAGTGATCGCAGCTGCGAACGAGGCCAAAGGAGCCAGGCCGCGGTAAGTATGCATTTGCTGGACCGCGCTGACCTTACCCAGAGGATGATGAGACGGGCAGACAGTTCCGACGGTGAACCCCGCTTTTGCCAGGGCCATGGCCAGTCGAGCAGTCGGAAACCAGCGACACGTAGTGGCAATCAAGACAGTTGGCTTCACGATTGCCCCTGCTGCATCATATGTGGATTGGCATCATCTCGAAACGTTTCAAGGGCGATCGAACTGATTGATTCTCTAACTCGCGCGTTTACGCGGTCGCACCGCGAGTTGTTTCAGTTGTGGACAGTGGATGAGTGCGCGTGGCGATGGGTTTCTTCAAGGGATAGAACCAGGTGGCCATTCTCTTCACTCGCGTAAGCGATGCGCGCCCGCTCGTTTCCGGAACCTTCAATACGCCATCGATCTCCGTGCGGCACGAGTCGCATCTGCGCACGTTGTCTCCACCAGTGATCTACTTCCCCGGGGATGGGCATCCAAATGTTTCGGTCTCCTCGCAGCTGCGCCAAATGAGCAAGCAAGGTCTCATAAGTCTTTCTCGGACGAGGGGCAGTAATGTAATCGGGGTGAACGATGAAGCTGATAAGGCCGTGCTTCTCCATGATGAGATCGATCTGCCGCTTCCATAAATCAATGGAATAATCTTGGAGAATATGGAAAAGCGAGTAGTCTTGGGTGGCGGTCACTGGCAATTCCAAGACGTCCCCCACAAAATACGGCATGACCGTGCAGCAGCCGCCTCGCTGCGGATCTAAATGGGCCACGTTTGGTACTGACATGTCATAAGAAAATTCAAGAGAGTCAAACCACTCCTGCCGTCTGTACAAGATAGCCGCCCGAAATCCTCGTGCGCCCCATTCGCGACCGTAGGCATTGATTTTCGGGATTCGTGACAAAAATTTATCTCTCTCTCGAAACAATCGCCCATCATGATTCAAGTCCTGAACATTGATCTCGAAACCACGACTACGAATTTCATCCAGATATGAGTTGGGCACATCATATCTTCGTTCCGGCACGATCTGGAACGACGACTTGATTCCAAAGCGGTCATCAATATCCATCAGAGTAGAGCAGAAATCTCTTCCGGCGGCCGTCTCTACATCGTGCGTCATAATCGCGCAACTGCTTGCTCCGTCTGGCCAAAACCAGACAAACGGGATCCGATCGTGACCGCGCGATCGCAGCGCCAACAACATCGCCCGCTCGAATAAATTATCTACCGTAACGTCCACTGGCCAATGCGGAAAAGGCAGCTTGTCCCAATTCATCAAACGTATTTGCTGGAGATGTTTGCGGATCGCAACCGGTAGCAATGGTCTCACCATGTAGTACGCCGAGGCCATTGTTGAGTCGAAGATCGACCTTCTGACATACCGTTCGTTACGGAGATTATCAACGACCTGGGCCAGATCGAACGGCATGGAGACGGTTCCGTTATCACTGGTTGTTCCAGGCAAAGCATCCGCAGGAGAACCATTCAGCGTGCCGACGGGGCTAAGGCCGGCACATTGTCCATAGCAGGTCTCGCTCCCGAACCGGAAATACCCGTTGCCATTCTTTAGTTCCCCGTTCTGAACAAACCTTACCAAGCTCTCAGGGAAGTTATAGTATTTGGCCAAGCCGTCGGTCATGTGTGGTGTACGCTCCAAAAGATATGAGTAGCCGCAACTTGCGGGCCGTAAAGCGCTGCATCTCGGCTGCAATAGCGCTAGACTTGCTACTCGGGAGGGGCGAGCGAGTTAAATGCTCCTCTTGGCAGCTTTCAATACGAAGAGGAAACTTCGAGTCCTGCCTGGAGTTGTGGCGAGCGCTGCACTCTGAGCCACTCTTCAAAAACCACCAGGCTAAACAAAACCTTGTGATAATCATTCTGACCTGATTGATGCTGCTTAAAGATTCTCTGTACTGCCGATGGCCGTAAATATTGATATATCTGAGAGTCTCTGTCCATCAGAATTTCTTCCATTTTGCTTCCCACAGCACCCCGGAACCAATCATCAACAACATTTACAGCGAATCCTCGTTTTTTCCTTCTCAGAATTGTCTGTGGAAGAAGATCCTGACACACTTGTCGATGTAGCCACTTTTGGGAACCATTCCGAACTTTGAAATTTGCCGGCAGCCTTTCGACATACTCGACAATCTCTTTATCCAGATAAGGCACTCGGGCTTCCAGACCGTGCGCCATCGAGAGTTTATCTCCAAACATGAGCAACTCATCAGGGAGAGTGGATCTCATTTCTAAGAACTGGAAACCTCCAAGTTCGTCCGTCTCACTCATAAGGGGAGACAGGTCCTTCCAGCAATCTAGAATTTTGTCGCCTGCGTCTGGGTCCAGCATTCCGTCCTGAAAGAGGTCGTCGATCTCGCTGCCCGGCAGGAGAGACAAAACGTGTTGATACCGCTGCATCCGTCTCTTGACGTCGAGTGAATAGATACCTCGCTTCAGGGTTTCATTCCTCGGCAGTGCGGCAATGATCGATGTGATCGGAACACGCATCCATTTCGGTAGGGCTCCCCAATACGCGCCGTAGCGCACGCCAAGATGGCGGCGATAGCCGGCGAACAACTCATCTGGCCCCTGGCCGATCAATGCAACCTTCACATCCTCCCGCGCCCGTTTACAGACAAAATACATCGGGACAATTGAGGAAGAGGCGATCGGTTCTTCGAGGCACGAAACAATCTTCGGGCAGCGCCTCCTCGAACGTCTTTCTATCAAGCGTTACTTCGGTGTGTCGCGAGAGAACAGGGTGGCGGTTTCTCGCGCATCCGCCAACTCGTCGTCCGAAAGCTTGAACCATACCCCACCGTATAAGTCCGCCAGGATTTCCCATACAAATTCATTAACGCAAGCAGAAGCCCGGAATCGACACCACCGCTCAGCAGCAGCCCAACGGGCACATCGCTGAGTAGATGTCTCTTCATCGACTGCTTGTACAGGTCGAGCAATTCCTCTCGGGCCTCACGCCGCAGACTTCATCGGCGAAAACGGTACAGGGCTGATACTTGTACCACTGGCGTAGGCTGGAAGTCCCCTTCTCGCAGACCAGCATCGTGCCGGGAGCAAGCTTCTGAACACCCTTGAACATGGTGTGCGGTGAAGGAGTGTAGCGGTATCGGAGAAACAGATTCAGCGAATTGGGATCTACGTCGGCCGTTCATTCGTCGCAGCCATGACAGCGCGAATCTCCGAGCCAAAGTACAGTCGGCCTTTATCAATCTTGTAGTAAATCAGCTTGATCCCGAATGGATCCCGGGCAAGAACCAGCCTCTCTTTCCGCGCATCCCAAATTGCCAAACCAAACATCCCGTTGAGGTGATTAAGTACGTCATCGCCCCACTGCTTGTAACCATGAACAATGACTTCCGTGTCAGACTTGGTTCGAAATACGTGTCCAAGCCCTTCCAGTTCGCGCTTGAGTTCCGGGAAATTGTAGATTTCCCCATTGAAAATGACCCAAACTGATTTCTCTTGGTCTGACATGGGCTGGTGACCGCCCTTGAGATCGATGATCGAGAGCCGCCGAAAACCGAGCCCGAGCGGTCCGGCGATATAGTAACCCTCGTCATCGGGACCTCGATGCGAAATACTATTCGCCATCCGCTCGACATCTTGGCGGAGCGACCGGAGCGCGATCCCTAAAGTTGTATTGTCCGCAGATTCCGCACATAGGATTGGCTAGTTTTGCCTCAGGGATGCAGGGTGACCACGATGATTGCTCTGATAGAGCAGAAAACAAAGACTTCTAAACAGCTGGGCCTGCGCCCAACGGTGCATCGGAGTATTGTCCCAACCGAGAAGAAGCTGGCGACTGCGGAAAGAACCATCGGATTTTTGCCATTCCTTCAGATTGATGGCGCGCAACAAAACCTTATCCAGTGCAGGAAACCGGCCTGCCAGCAAGACAGCTACATTTATGCACTCTGCATAGTCATACAACTCTCGTCGATAAACTGTCAGTCCGCGGTCTGCGGGAGAATGGCTTGGGCAAACCTCGCTCATCAAACAAGTTTCTAACGTAATAATCGACCCCGCGCTCAATGGCCTTGGTGCACTCCGGATTTCCGGTAAGAGATTCTATCTTCGCCAGCGCTTTGAGCACGAAGCAGGTGTGAAAGTGATCGACAAACTCTCCTTTGCCATCCATGGAGTAGTACCAGGAGCCATCTGCATTTTGAGATTGCAGAACGAAATTCAGGTTTCTGTCCGCCACAGTTCGATAGTCCTGTTCCGAAAAATCAACTGAAGCACGAGTCAGCAGAAACGCGCGGTAAGCACTGGCATTCACGACCCCACCAGATCCGCCGGGTCCGGGATTGTATGAACAACTGGAAGCATTCGCAGAGGTCTCGAAGTCGTGATAATCAAGAAGGCCATGCTGAGCAATCGACTGCATGATCTCCCGCCACTCTTGCTTCCCATCGATCAGGTAGACTTCCCGGAAGGCCTCGTAGACGTATGGCACGGTCGTTATAAAGGGAAGTCCCCGCCCGCAACATGCCCCGTTTGGTCTCCCAATTGAAGGGGTACCCCCAACAGTAATGCTCATACCCTTGAGACCGGGTTTCTTTCAAGACTTCAAGGAAATGGACTGCCCGACGATAGTACGGCTCTTCTCCAAGCGCCTGCGAGAGAAACGCAAAACCCATGGCATAATGCGCATCGGCGATAGGAAATCTCTGCGGCTTCCAGAAAAGCTTCCGAGCAGAGGGCACAAACGCCTCGCAGAAGATCATTGGGGCAACCGCTAGTGTGCCCAGCAAAGGGTTTGTATAGTACAAGGCTTTCGCCCGACGACCCAAATCACTGGCAAAAAAGCTCTGGTGGTCGTACGAGGTCTCCCCGAAGCCGTCGAGCCACTCCACGAACCGAAGGACTGCGGCTCTTACCTTCTCGACTTCGACCGCTTCCACCATAACCGGAATCCTGTTTGTGATTTGCTCTGTTGTCATCGCGAACTTGTCTTCACATCGAACCTGTCGATACGTTTGAACGTAATTAAGGATTTTAGAATTGCTCTCAGTTTTTGCATCTGCTCCTTGCGGTGGAACTGCATCAGTTCGTTAGAGACAGGACGCTTGATACGGCGCAATGATGCCCATAGATATCCCGAGCCAAGCGCAATACCATCTAGGAAGTAAGGCCTGTTTTTCATCCTGTAGGTAATCCGGAAAAGCTGCCACATAGGATGATTGCCAAGGTAATAGTCCTTTTCGCCGTAGGAAAAGGATGAGGCAAGTTGCCCGCGTTCAGCCGTTCCCAGGCTCCGGTAATGGAAGAACGACTTCTCTCGAAATGATCGGGTCGTCCAGCCCATCATACGAGCACTTGTGACCGCCATCCAATCGATGCCGCCTGCCTTATGCGCATAGTATCCGCCAATTTCTTCAAAGCATCGGCGTCGAAACAACTGACACTGGCCGGAGACGTGGTTTTGACCTTCAAAACTATTGGTTTCTGAACTGTAGCCATTTGCTTCCTTGAAAATGGTTCCGGCAACTCCAAGGCGAGGATCTTTTTGAAACTGATTCATCAGAAATTCGAAGTGGTCCGCCTCAAATGACGTGTCGGCATCCACATTGCCTATGACTTCATACGCTAGATCCTTGACTCTCTCCTGACCGGCGTTAAATGCGTACACTTTCGCAGCGAAATGCCGTTCTTTGCGTACCGGCAGATCCACCAATTCGATCCATGGATGGTCAGCAAGGTAGGGGCGCACAATACTTGATGTAGTGTCGGTCGAGCCGTCATTCACGATCACCCATTTGGACGGTAATACGGTTTGCTTGATCAACGATTGGATTGTTTTCTCAATGTACGCCGCCTCGTTCCGAGCGGGAGTGATGAGAACGTAAGGTATGGAATGCTTGCTCATTGAGTCACCTCAGGGATGCCTTCCCACGAGCGCCTCGCATACAGGCTCCTCTTTGACAACTGGTCGCGTCAACGAAATCTGAGCAAAGATCTCGTCCATAATATGCGCCGTTCGAAGAATCTCGGAGTACGGAATAGGAGCTGGACCGTTCTCCGAGACGGACCGGTAAAGCGCCGCTATGAGAGATCTCATGCCGTAGTTGGCCTGGAAATCTGCTTTAGCAAATTTCTTCACATTTCCCAGGGCGTTGCCAAAGTATTGCTTGGCGTAGTTCCATGGCGGGACAAACTGCTCCAAATAGCTCTTATATCGCGCCCCTCTCAACTTGATCACCGTCTGCTGCTCCTCATCTATGATCAAGCCGTTCTTAGGGCCGTACAGTCGCAGCATGTGTAGCGAAGGCCGCATCTGCGACGAGAAAGTGAAGTATGCTGAAGTCCTTCCGTCGTGAAGGATGACACGCAATTCATCAACAATCCGGGACTCTCCGAGGCTGGTCAAGAGTGGACTGGTGAAACCGTACGCCACGACTCTTAGCGTTTCGCCCGTGAGGAACTCCGCGACCTTACTGATTCCGTGACTGATGGTGTTTTGTAGCAAGCCGCCTGGCAGTGTCCGGACCCAGTGATAACTATCTCCTAAAAGAGCTTTTGCATAGCCTGCATCGCTTAAGTCGTAGCAGTAGTAACTCTCCAAATGTACAGGAGGGCCGCCCAAATAACCTTCCGCAACAAGTTCACGCATTCGAGTCGCGGTATGACTGAACTGCGAATTGTGACCGACGGTGAGCTTGAGATTGTTTCGTTGCGCCAGGTCTATCAATTCCTCGGCCTCGCCCGCATTGACCGTGAAAGGCTTTTCGACATACACGTTGCAACCGAACTCAAGGCACAACTTGCCGACCAAGTAGTGGGTTTGTGGCGGAGTCGTGATGTGTACCACATCGGGTCTGATCTGATTGAGAAGCTCCTGCACCTCGGTGAAGCGGCTGGGAACCTTGAGCCGCTCCTGCAGTTGCTTCGCCATCAGGTCTTCACGGTCGCAAACGGCGACAATCTGGCAGCCGGGAATATACGCGATTTGCTCCGCGTGCTGGTCTGCGATCTTGCCGCATCCAACTATGGCAACTCTCAACATCGGCTAACTCGTCTCCCTGACATACTCGAAGTATCGCCTCGAAGCCTCTGAAAAAGAAACGGCCGGCTTCCATCCCAGCCGGTCTTTCAGCTTTTGGTTGCTGTATTTGTTTCCCTTCCAATAGGTCGCACATCGCCGCCGGTTGAACGCGGGCGGCAGTTGGCCTTTCGACCAAGTCGAGTAGTTTTCCCACATCCAGCACAAACCATAGAAAAACCAATAAGGAAAATAGACAGAGCGAAATTGCTTGCCATGTCTCTTATACATCCTCAAGAACCTTCGGCTGGTAGGCAGATCATCGTCGACAACATTAAAAACCTCACCGTCGACTTGTGCTTTGATCCCAGCAAGAACGATAGCCTCAGCACAGTTGTCGACATAGGTTAATGGGATTCGATTCGAACCTCCCAAGTGAAAGAAGACGCCGAAGGTATCGATTCCAATCCTGCCGGTGAGGCTGTGCGCGCCAGGACCGTATACAGCGCCTGGACGCAGAATGACATACGGAAGGCCATACTTCTGCCCGTATTCCATAACCAGTTGGTCCTGTTTCAACTTGGCATAGGCGTAGGCCTCGGCTCGCTCCACCGGATGGCTTTCGACGTCGCAGGTTTCGTCGAGCAGTGCTCCGCTGGCAATATTCCAGTTCGAATAGACCGAAAACGATCCAATGTTTACGAAACGTCGCAGACTGCCCAATTTCACGGCCGCGTCGAGCAGGTTACGCGTTGTCACTACCGAGTTCATAAAACACCCAGGAAAAGTCTTTTCCATTCCAGCCGCCAGGTGGAAGATCACAGCTATATCTCTTGCTGCCTTGGCGCAGTCCTCACGGGACAGCAGATTTCCCTGCATGATCTCGACCTGGGCCTTTGGAGTCTTCCCCAAGATGGCGCGCAACCCACCGAGATTGCTTGAAGGTCGCACAAAACAGCGGAGATTGGTGAAACCGGTCCGCAGCAATGTCTCGACCACTCGAGACCCGATGAAGCCGTTCGAGCCAGTGATCAGGATCGGATCGTCAAAACCGACGATTAAGTTGTCTTCGTGCACGGGTGGTTCTGCCTGAGAGGGTAGTCGCCTGTCCCCTTGTTGTTGCTTGTTAGAGATCTTCATTTGGGCGATCGTGCTCCACCGGCAGCCTGGGCGTAGATCGTGCTGCGCTCACTAGCCAGCGAGTTGTCGTACTTCTGCTCCGGTTCATAGACAACTACGTGACTACCCCTATTGGAAAAGCTAAAGGGAACACAGAGCAATTTCTTGAGCCGGGTTCGTAGGGCTTCCCGCCGATCCGGTGACACGAAGAACAGCATGAAACCTCCTCCTCCAGCACCGAGCAGTTTGCCGCCGAGCGCGCCAGCACTGAGACCCGCTTCGTAGATCTCATCAATGCTCGCGGTTGAGATTTTTTGTGTGAGCGTTCTCTTTATTTTCCAGCTTTCGTGCAGCAATCGGCCAAATTCATGTATTGAGCGATTGGGATTCGACACGATAGCCTCGGCCTCACCAACGAATTGAAGCATTGTGTCTAACTCCTGCTTCTTGTGAGGCGTCATCTTTAACTGTTCCTGCGCGATTTCAGAGGCAAACCGGGAGAAACCAGTAAAGTAAAGCGCGAGATGTTGCTCGAGTTCCGCCAACCGGTCTTGTGAGGTCAACATTCGCCTCACGTCGATCGAGCCATCCGTACCGAAGTTGATGCGATTGAAACCCCCATATGCAGCACTGACTTGATCTTGTGCGCCAACGGCCTCTTGCAGCAGTTCCTGTTCGACGTGTATGGCTTCTGAGGCAAGCGCATGTTTATCGCGCATCTGATTCTTGAGCGCATAAAGGCCCAGGAGAAGCCCCACGGTGAACGCAGAACTCGTACCCAAGCCGCTACGAGCAGGCAAATCTGCTACGTGATGAATCTCAACCCCATCGTCCATTCCGGCGAATTGCAAGCAGGCGCGTACCGAGGGGTGCTGAATAGCATCATTCCTGTCGACGTTTTCAATTTTGGAATAGGAAATACGGCTGTGGTATTCAAAAAAAGGCGGTAACCTTCGGCAAGTGATATAGCAACTCTTGTCGATTGTGGTCGACAACACAGAGCCACCGTACTGGCGGTACCAAACAGGATAATCGGTACCACCCCCGAAGAATGAGATGCGAAGTGGAGTGCTAGTGATGATCATATATACGGTCTTCCATCTATCAAAACAGGCAGCAAAGGCAGAACGTCAATAGCGCATCAGGTTACTGAAGATTACTCTGCACAGCACCGACTTGGTGATGATCAGCAGTAGTTTCCGTCCGCAGGATCTCATGGACTGCTTCAAGCAAAGACCGTGAGAGCACATCAGCGTTCGCATCTGTGCCTGTGCGGGCCCCCAGGACTCTAGCCGTTCTGCAGCCAGCTCTTTTGCCCGCCTCGACATCTTTACTCGAATCACCGATCATCCACGAAGAACTCAAATCAATCTGATGCTCGCCCGCGAGCCGCGAACAGCATGCCGGGCTCGGGCTTACGGCAACCACAAGGAGGCTGCTCCTCGTGTGGGCAGTAATAGACGCCATCGATCTTTCCGCCCATTATTTCCAATTCTCCGCACATTCGCCGATGAATCGCATCCAGCTCATGCGTTGTCAACATCCCTTTTGCAATACTGCGCTGATTGCTCACTACAATCACGTGAAACCCGGCCCGGCTAAGAAGCGCAATCGCCTCGACCACCCCGGGAAGAATCTCCATATCTTCCCAACGGGTTATGTACTCGTCTTCCGTCGGGGCTTTTCGGTTTATTACGCCGTCACGATCTAGAAACGCGGCTTTATTCATGAAATATTGTCTCTTCCACGAGCTCTGAAATGATGTGGCCGATCAAGATGTGGCATTCCTGGATGCGCGGTGTATCGTTTGACGGCGCACAAATGCAGTAGTCGACCACGTTCTTGAGTTTGCCGCCGGTGCAACCGGCCATCGCAACTGTACATAGCCCCATTTTACCGGCCGCCGAAAGGCCGTGAAGTACATTCGACGAATTGCCACTAGTTGAAATACCAATAGCGAGGTCTCCTGGCCGCGCTAAGGCTTCGATCTGTCGGGAAAAAACCAGATCGAATCCGTAGTCGTTGCCAATCGCCGTGACACACGAGGTGTTCACAGATAAAGCTAATGCCGGTAGCGCAGGTCGATTAAATGCAAATCGTCCGACGAATTCCGCGGCAATATGCTGCGCGTCTGCCGCGCTTCCGCCATTACCAAACAGAAGCACCTTGCCCCCCTTTGAAAAGGTGTCCACTAAGCGTTCACTGATCCTAGCCACGATGGATATGATTTCCGCGTTCCCAAGCAAATGCTGCTTCACAGCAATGGATGCCTGGATCGAGCGGCTCACGCGCTGTTCGAAATTGCCAATATCTGTCATTTCAGTTATCTAGTTCGACCACCGTGAAGGTTCGCCAATCTATTTCCTGGCAGCAGAGGCTGGACGGCTCACGCCTGAGGCTGCCTGATTGAGCGAATCACAAAGTTGCTGAGCACGCGCATAGTCTGCAGGTGTGCCTATATCGATAAACATCCCCCGTTGTTCCTGGGCATACACTCCTTGGTCTAGCAAACCAGGGAACACATCTCTCTCCAGACTGGCTGGATGATCCGGGATGTATTGCAAAACAGCGTGGTTAAAAATATAAATGCCAGCATTGACCAATCCAGGAGACTGACTGCCTGTCTTCTCCGCAAAACCTCTTACCCGAGCGTTCGCGTCGACTTGCACCGTCCCATATCTGCTCGTGTCCTCTACCCGCACTACGGCCATCGTTGCCATTGCGTCATGACTTCGATGACATTTCATCAAACTACCGAAATCGATCTCAAGAAACGAGTCGCCGTTCATTACCAGAAACTCGGGGACATCTTTCAGATATTGCCGGGCCCGCTTCACTGCGCCTGCCGTACCGAGGGGTTTGTTCTTCTGTTGAATATTCAATCGTAATGTCCCAGGCGCGCCCATCGCCAAATTCCTTCTCGATCTGGTCTGCCAGATATCCCGTACACATCACTAGCCGGCGGATTCCCTGCGAACGAAGCTGCCCAACCAATAATTGAAGGAAAGATCTATTGCCGACCGATGCAAGCACTTTGGGTGCAGAAGGCACAACTGAGCGCAAGCGTGTTCCCTAATCCACCAACTAGGAGAACAGCTTTGACGTCACGCATCATACTTCTTCGTGTCGGAAGAACCTTGGTACACTACATCACCTGGTCCCAGTATTCCAGCATCGAGGTCAGGGTCTGCTCGATCGACACACATGGGCTTCCAACCGGTGTGTTTGCGAATTTTGTTGGTGCTGCCGAAGATGATTCTTCTCATCGGATGGCCGCATCAAGCGTGCAGCAGGTCGTATCTCTGCCTTAACGCCCGACAGGCGAATCGCCGTTCGCAGTAGCTCTCCGACTTCGTATGTCTTAGGCGCACAGAGGTTATATGCCTCACCCCGCTTGCCCTTCATAGCGGCTAGGTAAAATCCCCGCACCGTGTCGTTGACATCGAGAAATGCGCGACGTGGTTTCAGATTTCCCACTTCGATGACGGGAGGCTGCAGGCCCTTCTTGATACGAATCAGCTGGCGCACGAAATCTGAGGGTGCGTCATTTGTCTTTCCGGGGCCAGTAGTGTTGAAGAGCCGCAGATTGACGGCCGGGATCTTGTAATCCAGAAAATATTGTCGCCCCAGCAGGTCGAGACACACCTTGCTGATGCCGTAAGGATGAAGAGGTCGCAGCGGCTGCTCTTCGGTTACGGGTATGGCAGACGACGGAACATGTCCGTACTCAGCGCTCGAGCAAGCCGAAACCACCACCGGAGGACGCTTCATATGGCGTACAGCCTCGAACAAATGCAGCGACCCCATGATATTAGACTCGAAGGTTCCAGCTGGGTCCGCCCACGACACCGTAGGCAAACTCTGTGCTCCCAAGTGGAAGACATGTGTCGGCTCGTATTGTTTGAAAAGTTCCTCTACTCGTTGACCGTTGCCGAGGTCACATTGAACGAACTGCAAGTTTCGTAGCTTGGGAAACGAATTGGAACTATGCAAAAGGTAGCTACCGATCACATTCCATTCCTTCGCCTGAAGGAACTTGACGAGATGAGACCCGATAAAGCCTTCTGCGCCGGTGACTAGTGCGATTTTTTTCATTAGAGCTCTGGCGATGCTGCAAAACCCGACTCGCCGAATAATTTCCTAAGAGACATGACCTCTGACCGAACTGGAGGTATCAGCAAGGACAATGAATAGACGATCGCAAAAGCGGCAACCGCAACTAGGAGCTGCATAACTATTCGCTGAGGGGCGACCAAGTAAAGCCCAAGTTCCGCCAAGCAAACGCCACCCAAGCATAACGAAATTGGATGCAGGATAGCCTGTCCAAGCCGCTTCAAGGTCAGCTCGGTGCCGCGAAAGCTGAACTTGAGTATCCAAGGCAACATCGCGAGTAGGATCAAGGACCCGGATAGCGCGACGCCCTTGATTCCGAAAGGTAGGCCGATCGCGTAGCTGAGGATCATTATGGGCGACATGATTGCCAGGAGCTTGAGAAGCTGCCGCGATCGCCCGCGACTCACAAACAGCCAAATAGTCGAGTCGAGGAGCAGTTGACCAAATGCAGAGATTGCAAGAATCTGGAAAACAGGTGCAGCTTCTCGCCACTGATTTCCAAGTATCAAGACAATCACCGGCTTCGCAGCAACGAAAAGAAACCCGAAGACTGGAGCACTGATCCACATAGATAAGGTTAACCACTCGCAGATAATATCGAGAAAAACGCTCAGGATCGCTTTGGATTCTGCTGAATGCGGGAACAGCGACGCTTGCGGCCGGTCCGCTGAGTTGACGCACTGGCAGCATAAGCAGATTGTAGGCCCTCGAGTACAGCCCGAGCGGGCCGGCGCCCCAATGCCAACCGATCAGAACGTTGTCGGCGCCCCGATTTACATTGAGTATGAGATACGAGACGGCGACATTGCCACCAAAGGCGATCATGGAACGAACTTTGGCACCTCGACGCGGAAGACCCGGCATCCATCTGACCATCAGCCAGGAAAGCAACCATTTGAATGAAATTCCCCATCAAAGGAAGAGCGGCTAACGCCCAGTAGCCAGCTCCGTGCCAAGCCATAGCGATGGCAAGGGGTACCGCCACAGCATAGGAAGCCACATCTCGAATGGCTAGAGATGAAAAACGCATCTGGCGTTTGAGAAGAGCATCATGCTGGACTCCGTAGACCGCCGATGAGGAAAGTGAGAGATATCAGAAACGTGATGTCTCTTAGCTGCGGCACTCGATAGAACCAGGCCAGTACAGGGGCCAGAGCTACTGTGATGAGCATGAGCCCAAGTCCAATAGCCAACATTAATCCAAAACAAAGTACTGACCTGATCGTGACTGATCTCCTTGCGCTGGATGGTCGCCTCGGAGAGGCCGAGGTCCGCAAACGCTGGCCAGCACTGTAAGAGCGGTGACCATCGCCACCAGACCAAAGTCGGCAGGGGTTAGCAGGCGTGCCAGCACCACAGTTGCGATTGATTGGATAATAAACTGCGCGCCCTGCGACGTGACGGTCAGCACTCCGCCACGAACGGACCGGCCCTTCAAGTCTGCTTGCAGATGGTCTGTGCTAAGCACGTTAAACGCTGGTTGTTGGACGGCGATGCTAGGCATTTGAGATGTGGTTAGATCGAATCGAAGATCAACTACTGTGCTGGACCAGAATTGGCTCTGGCCTCTTTGTGAAGAGCCTCCACATCGAGTGAAGCGTTAGATACATCACCAATCAATGACTTCCCCGAGGTGCGTGATCGAAGCAGTTTGGCATATACATTGATGGTCATCTTACCGACCATATCCCACGAATGCCGCTCCGTCACGTAATCGCGGATCTCCTGCCGCCAGCTGTTCAAGTTTGCGTATAGGTCGCTGCGCAAAATACTGTTCGATGGTCCTCGCCAAGTCGATTGGGTCTTTAGGTATGAAAAACAAATCCTGTCTTGCCTTGAACGATCTCATCCTTCAAGGACCCGACGTCCGCCGCGAGAACGGGCAGACCGAAGTTCTGTCCGGTGAATAAGACTCCACTCTGGTAGACATGCGTGTATGGCAAGACAAGCGTGTCCGCTGCCTTGAAATAAACCTCTACCTCGTTGTCTGGAATGAAATTATCCTTGAGCAGAATTTGCCCTCGCTCTACTTCTTCGTGGATGTCTTCCCGAATCGCTCCCCAGTATCTCTCGCATTTGTCCGGCTTGCCGGCAATGATTAAGCGATAATCCTCTCGTCGGGTCTGGAGCTGTTGAAATGCGGCGACGAGGTATTCAAGACCCTTGTAGGGCGTTATGTTGCCGAAAAATAGAATCGTTTTTTCGCCCGGGCTGATACCCAGTTGCTGTTTTGCCTCGAGTGTGGTGAGGCTCGTGTTCGGCACTGAGTTGTTGATCCCGAACGGGATGACCGTGATTCGACCGCCTTGCACACCGAATTCGTCGATCAGTTCGACCTTCATCTTCTCCGTATGAACGAAGATGTGATCAGCTAGCCGATATTGAATTCGCAACGTCAGCCGATTGAGCCCCGTGTCCCCGCCATCCCGCCGCGCGGCATTAACGTTGTGCACAGTAAAGGCGATCCTTTTGCCCAATGCCCTGTAGTAAAGCATCAACAGAGTGCGATCGAAGAACTCAAATTTGTTGTTCCACAGGATCTGGAAGATTTTCGGCTTGGCGGTCGCAGCGTAGCGAATCAGCTTAATGTAGTACGCGGCCACCCGGAAGATCTTGCTGACAACGCTGACATCGGGCCGATGGCTGCCGCGAAGGTTAAGAAAATTCACTCTGCGATTGCCATAGAATTCCGGGCAATCGAGCTCATCGCTGCCAATTAGGTCCAGCGCTGTCCCTTGCGACGTAAGAGCCGTCGTTAGTCCAATCACGTAGGGCCTGTCGCCGCCGCCCGTAAGCAGCGCGACAGAGATGTCAGCGCCAAGGCCGGCCGCCGTCAACCCAGCAATTGCGCCCTTCTCTTGTCTGCTTCGGGTAGTCATGACAATCTGGCTGGTAGCTTCACGGGTGATCGACTTGCCTCTAACCGATAAATTGCTTTGTCGCACCGTCTGATCCACGACGCTTTTAGTTGCGGGAGGGCATTCTGGGCCCATTTTGCAGCTTTCCATCCAAATAGCGGCTTCATCCACGCATACTTCCAGCGCAAACGCGGCTCTTCCAATCGTCCTTGAAGCTCGGAAGCCAGATTCTGCAACTCCGCAACGAGGTCTGGCCGCTCAGGATAGAAATTGATGTACCAAGTCTGCAAGTAGTTTAAGCACGCCTTTCGGACGCGATCGCTGTCCTCGAGTGATCGAATGTATTGAATGTGCAACTTCATAGAAAGAAAAAGTGCGTTTTTCTTATTGTTTGAGCTACCCACGTAGCTCACGCGGTTCGTACTAGTTATCCGATAGAAGACTCCTGTATCGGGCACATACCGGGTGCCTTCGGACGACAAAAGCACACGACAAAAATATTCACCATCGTCGTCACTCAGCATGCGGATGTCCCACGGTCCCGCCGCTTCGGACAATTCCCGGCTCGTCAGCCAGGTCGCAGTTTGCATGTGCAGATTGTTGCCCATTTTTCGTAACAGCCAATCAACTGGGGATAGATCCTGCGACAATAGCGTGGGGACGAAACGGGCAGAGCTAACGCGATAGTTGAAAAAAGTCCACGGCGAGGAGAGAAGGATTCGCTTGCTGTCATCCTCCTGCAGCGCTGCAAGCTGCCGTTCGATCTTGTCCGCCGCGAGAAGGTCATCCGCGTCGAGCCACTGGATGTAGTCCCCCTGGCTCAGACTCAGGGCGTGGTTGCGAGCTGCGGCAGCACCCTGGTTCTTGGTGGACACTACTACAACCTCTTTCGAGGCAAATTGTCGCGCAACTTCCGCCGTCCGATCTTTGGAACCATCGTCGACGACGATGATTTCTTTTCGCGCCCAGGTTTGGCCGATCGCAGATTGAATCGTATCGCCTATCCACTCCTCGGAGTTATAGGCAGGGATGAGAATGGAGACTAGTGGTTTCATGGCAAGACCTGTCATAGGCCTATATTTGTTATCCCTTGGAGGGTCGAACGGCTGCCGCTACCCCAAACAGTTTGGAGGACAGTCCGCGAACTCAAAAACAGTCAGCAACGGTAGGTCAATCAACGATCGCCTGGAGGCCCGATGGGGGAGCAGGGGGCGCTCCCTGACCTAGACCCTGCGTGAGCGGATGCGGGTAGGCGTAGGGAGTATAGCCAGGCTTGGGCGTATTCCCGTTAAAAAAGTCGCGGTTCAAGATGATGTAGTTCACTGAGGAATCATATGTCGAGCCACTGCAACTATTGGAAAATCCAAAGCCGTAGTCGGTAATTGCTATATTGCCTAAGGGCACTCGACTGTTATTCCAGATGTATGCTGGTTCGCTATCCCCGACATAGGTTACAGAATCATTTGTTCGTCCCAACCCATCGTGTCCTGCGCCGGTGACATATCCCATTCCGACTTGTCGAGGCGCATGATAATCCGCTCCGCCAGACGTACCTGCCCCCCAACAGGGGTCAGGTCCAGCATTGCGCTGGAGATTCATTACGATCATATTGACATCGGCCTTGTTGGGATAGTCCTGCGAATTCAAAAGAGGCAAGTTATTGTCGTGGATCACGTATGTCCCACCGCGCACGAAGAACCACCAGTTCATCGGAAACGTTGAGCCGTCGCTGTACCCGTTGTAAACGCCGGTGTTGTTATACGCTTCGAAGAAACGTTGCCCAAATGTGCTGGTATCTGCGCCGTGCGTACCGAACCCCGCGTTGTTCATCAGGTTATAACGGAATACGAAGCGGGAATTGTTGTCGTTGTCGGTGGAGTTCAGGTAGGCGTGGAAATCGTTGGTCTCCACGTACATGTTGTTCTGCCCGGTGGTATCGAGAACTCCCCAGGTAGAGGCGGATGTCCAAGACGTTGTCACACTATCTGGCTGGTTATGAATTGCGAGCGGAGCCATGGAAAATGGTGAGGAATCGAATGAGCAATTCCAAACCACTCCACGATTGGTAAAGAAATGCACCGAATCGCCGGAGGCGGATCCCTGCTCCACCCAACAGTCGTGGAGAAGAATTGCTTGCCCGCCAGAATTCAGGTTGAAGTCGTAGGCATCGCCCGTGCCAGAACCAACCGCTACCTTGATCCCACTAATGTTTGTATCGACGCTCGTGTCTTCAGTGATCGAGAACAAGGGCGCACCTGAATTGTTGATCAGTACGGTGCTTGGCATCGTAGAGATAATCCAACGATGTGTCGTACCGCTTCCACCTGTGCTAGTGACGTTCATGGTCAGTACACCAGTAGTACCGAGGGCCGTACCACTGCCTGTAAAGCTAGTTACTGTCCCCTGCATCCAGTTTGCCCGTGTGCCAAGTTCTGACACCTGGAGCGTCTCACCGCTCGTGATCGCTTGCCCGGTCTCTCCTAGGATCGCATTTATCGTCTGGGTGCCAGTCCCAACCGTGAGTGTATCGGCGGTATAGGCGATTATGCGACCCGAGCCTTGCCCTTGCACCGTGATGCCCTTCCCTGAGATCGTCACGCCTGAGGTCCATGGAACACCGCTGGGGCACGAAGGAATGCTAACGGTGTCTCCCTCGACAGCGGAATTAATGGCTGTTTGCACGTCCGAAGTATTGCAGGATGCAGCCGGAACGGTGGCGGCGTAGGCCGCACTAAAAAGGGCGCACAGCAGAAGTATGAATGATAATAGCTTTATCGTCATTTGGTTGGGGGCGCGTTCCTACGGGAAATCTCAAAACTCGAGCTAGTAAATACTGCCTGCCCGGGACGCCGAAGTCCACGCACGAAGGTTCATGGCGTCACTGACCGGAAATAACACTAGTGGGATGCCCGAACGGCTGCCAAGCGACTGGAAACAACAATATTGGGTGGACACGACCTCAAGATTCGACGAGATCAAGCTCCGCAAACCGACGGCATCCCACACCCTCCTTGTCAGGATTGTCGAGGAAAAGGCGGTGAATCAACTCCAGGGTCAATACCTTATGGAGTTCAGTAGTGTAGTTTCGATCTCCTTTGACGTGACCCCGCACTACCGTTTCGAGGCCTTTTCGTTCGATGTAGGATCGGGACATAGCGCGCGAGTCGAGCAACATTTCCCGAATGTATCCGGCCAAGGCGTCGCGGTACCACACGCGGAAATGGAATGGCTTGTGTCGTCCTAGGAACATATTTTCTGGGCGAAGTGGCGAAACGGCATGGTCCACCTTGGCCAGCCATTGCGGCATGCCCATGTCATATGCGTACTCCGCTTTGAACAGAAACTCGAGAGCCGCCCGGGACATAGTTGCAGAAACACGCCCGCGATTCCCCGCCAGGCCGCGATCGGTTGGAATTCGTAGCAGATTCGGGTTTCCCTCGGCAATCAGGCGCAGGCAGGCGTCGCTGTTGGCCAGGGCCGATATCGGTGAGCGAAACACCGTCCGCACGAAGTCGTTGTCGAGAAATGGCGAGCGCATCGACAGCTGAGTTTCTTCCAGCGCCAGGATGCCGTGGTGATTCCACGGCCCCTGCCGGAATGCGGCGAACGACACGGGATGGCCGTTAGCGACTCCAGCAAACGTCTTCGCCGCTCGGCGGACCTCGGAAAGAAATTCTCGGTTGAACAAACCTGCTAGCGGCTCAGCCGGCTTGAAGGTACGAACGTTGCGCAGGATTTCGCCGCCATAATTTCCCGTCATTCTGACCGGGGCAATGGCGCGCGCCTTCTGGTTCAAATAGAGGTCAGGAGCGCGGCCCACGTCGACACAGCCATCGGTCAGGTACACCGCGCGTTCGGCGTAGTGAGCGAATCGCAACAGAAATTCCTTGCCGGCGGTAAGCGTCTGATACGGTTGTTCGCAGGCTTCGGCTATGCGCCGCGCAACGCGGACATCCTGGTTCTCGCGGAACATGCTGCCAAAGGTGTAACAAGGCAGCGACCTGGGCTCGGTTTTACGGCAGGCCAGAATCATGCGCGTGTCCAGGCCACCGCTCAGGGACATGGCGATCGGCTGATCGCCGCTGAAATAGCGGGGAAGATTTCGCGAGAAAGTCTCACTGAGGTCGCGATAGTAGGTTTCGGGATCGAGCGTTTCCTGCTGCTCCCATTCGCTGGGGTGAAAGTAGCTGCTTTTCCGATCAAGCGCACCGTTGCGAAAGACCCACGCTGAAGCCGGCGGTAAAACCTGAACGCCATCGAAGAGTGTCCGGTCTTCCAGGACCGTGCCGCAGGATGCGAACTCTCCGAAGCTCTGGGAATTCATTTTCCTGAGTTCAGGGCGCACCGCGAGAATCGCCTTGGCTTCGGCCGCGCAGTAGAACGCATCTTTTGATTGATGATAGTAAAGGCGATGCATCCCGTAGCGGTCGTTAAAAAGCACTGCAGTTCCGCGCGTCCGATCCGCCAACAGGCCGTGAAACCTTCCGTTCAATGCCGCCGGAAACGCCGGGTCTTCTTCGTAGAGGTGCACTAGATAAGAGGGCCCATTCAGGTCGAACTCATGCCCTTGCTGCTGGAGACGCTGGGCGGTTCCTGGCTCGGAAAACTCTTCCCCAGAAAATGCGAGCACGACGTCTCCGCATTCGTTGCGCAGCGGCATTCCGTCGGAGAAAGAATTCTGCCGCGCCGCCCATCCCACATAGACTCCGGAAGCTTCGTCGATCCAGGTTCCTGTCGTATAGAACGACTCATGGCGGAGGGATGCTACCATCCGCTGCAATTGCTCCACGGCCTGTTCCCGTGGCATTTTTGTGATTAGGGCGACGATTCCCGGCATGGAATTAAGACAAATGCGTTTCAGTTTTCAACTGGCCGTTGGGACCCGACAAAATTTTGTGGAGCCGGTGGGAGGATTTGAACGCTCCATCCGCCGCTTACGAAACGGCTGCTCTATCATTGAGCTACACCGGCCCATCTTTTTAGTCGAATCGGGGCCAAACTTGTGTCCGAGGCAAGGCATTTAGGCGGCCTTCTCGTCACTCTTCAATCTCCGCGCAGTCCATAGACGCCGTAGCTTCAGGAACTGTCTCAGTATCGGCGTCGGTGTATTTGCGGCGATGCCACGGTGAAGGCCCATCTTAAGTGCTGCCGTTCCTTTGGCAGTTAGGGGAATGTAGTATCGCGGCACGGGCAGCGCCTCAAAACCATTTCGCTGCTTGAATTCTGTTAACGTGCTGTTCGGATCGTGATACACGAAGCTTCCATACAGGAAATGAGATTTGCCTTCGGAGACGCAAATCTCGATCGCCTTCGCGATCAGAGCATTGTTCGGACGCTTGTCGAAGTGCTTTTTCATGCTGAGGATCTGAGTTATCGTCGCGGTGGTGCCCACCCATGCCATTTTGATGAAGCCGATCAGTTCATTCTGGTGGTAGGCTCCGATAAAGATGCTCCTGTCAAGGTAATCCCCGAGTTCATGTTTTATCGTCTGAAAATCCTTCCCGTAGTGCCAGAAAGCCTTTCCTTGGCGAACTGGGATCTCGTTATAGATGGGACGTGTCGCTTCGACAAATTCGTCGCTGAACGCTACCACTCTGGATACAACGCCGAGCTTGTTCGCCTTATTCACAGCCTTTCTGATGCTGTATTCCGTGCACTCTTTCCACCAGTGCTCGAATGTAGTTATCGAAATTGAAGCAACATTTTCCCACTCTTTGTGGTAGCGATACCTTGGGATACCATCAGGTGCGCGTTGCGCGAACGTAAATATGTCGGCCTTCAACCCACTCTTCTTGAGTTGGGCAAGAAATCGGTCGGGGTCTGTGACGGTGTCACCCTCCACCAAATCTTCGTGACGGACAGCTGCTACCTTGAGCCATTTGCCATTGGTAATCACCGTCCTGCCCTCAACTTGTACCGACGGGACAAAGAGTGTCTTTCCTTTTATTCGAATATCGGTATTTATGGTCTTGCGCCCTTCTTTTCCCGCGGTTTCGCGACCGGATTCAGACGGCGGGGCGTGCATTTCCATCTTCGTCGCCGGGGAGATTGAGGGATCTGAAGTTCCGTATGTTGCCTTTTGCATAGAGGAACCTAGCCTTAAGAGTTGTCGGAACCGGTAGCTGCTCTCGCGTACCAAAGGCTGCGGGCTTTGCGATACATGGCAAGCGCGCCCCTAGGAATCAAGTCAGTAGTACTGCGATGCAGCCCTAGGCTCAGCGCGATTTTTCCTTTGGGGGTCAGAGGGACGTAATACCGGGGCAGCAGGAGTTTTTCAAAGCCATTCCGCCGCTTGAATTCGGTAAGCGAGCTATTGGGATCGTTGTAGACATAGCTATAGTACATCAGATGAGAAATCCCCTTTTGTGCGCAAACCTCAACCGCTTTTGAGATCAGCGCGTTGGCTGGCCGTTTGTCGTAGTGCTTCATCATGCTGAGGATCTGAACGATGTTGGCGACGCTGTCGGTATAGGTCAAGCGGATGAATCCGATCAATTCATCCTGATAGTACGCGCCAATAAACTCGTTCCGCTCGGCATAGGTGGAGTTTTCTTCTTTCACAGCCTCGAGGCTCTTCTTGAAATGCCAAAATGGCCTGCCTTGCCGAATTGGGGTCTCATCATTGATACCGACGATCCCTCGCACGAATGCCTCGTCGAACTCTGCCACACGGACGACTACGCCTTCTTTCGCCGCCTTCCTGACCGCCCTGCGCACACTGGATTCGGCTCGTTTTTCCCAGGCGGAAACGGTGGTGATTGGAATAACGGCGAAATTCCCCCACTCGACGTGGTAGGGATATTTTGGCGCGGTCGCGGGCAGCTTCTGAGCAAATGTAAAAATGTCAGCGCGGAGATCCGATTGCTTCAGCCGCAAAACGAAGGACGAAGGGTCGGCGACGGTTTCGCCTTCCAACATGTCCTCGTCACGAACGACAGCGAGCTTAAGCCATTTGCCGCTGGTGATCACCGTCCGGCCATCGATCTCGACCGATGGAACGGAAGTTGGCTTTCCCTTCACACGGATCTCGATGCGTCCGACTCGAAGGTCGGCGGGTTGGCGACCCGGTGCGTGAGAGCCTGATTTAGGAGGCTGAATGAGCGTATCCATGGCTACCTCCCTTGGCCTATCATTTGAGGCGAAAGACTAGGAAACTGTTCAGTAACGGGGTTGTCGAAACTGACCCGAGTCTGTATGCGACCAGGACCGCGAACTGGGGCGGCGATCGCGGCCAGCAAGAAGACGATCCACATCAGTTCGCCCTTACCGAAATCCGAAGTGGTCATATTGTAGATGGGCAGGACTGCCCAAAAGGCCAACTGGAGTGAACCGAGGCCATGAAAGGACTTGATGTTTCGGCAAAGTGTCCAGTAGCTGGCGATCAGGAATCCGACCAGCAGTGTAGCTCCAATCAAACCCAGATTGAGATAGATCTCGATATAGCCGTTGTGCGCCTGATTCGGCCTGAACTGCCAGCGCGCCCATATCTGCTCCAAGCGAGGCCCTAGCCAGAAGCTTTCGTAACCGGTGCCAAGGAATTCATTGATTTTGAACTTGAGGAGGAAGTCCCAGAGCAATGTCCGGTCGGTGAAGGTGGGATCACGGCCAACGGAGGCGGCGATCATCGCCTTCATATCTATGCCGAATACCAGGAACAGGGCTAGACAGGCAAACACCGGTATAAAAATCTTGAGCGGGGCGGGATTGCGTTTGACGATTTTGGTATGAGCTGCCGCGATCAGCAGACACGCCAGCACCAGGCACACCTTGCAAGTGGCGCAGTCGGCAAGATTCAACAGCCAAAGGGTCATGGCGATGAAGGCTACGTTTATGGCCATGATTCGTTTAGTTCGCGTTTGCTTGCGGTCGGGCCAGCGCGTCACCATATCCCAAAAGAAGAAAATCCCGCTGATCAGGCAAGTCGTGCCGAGCACGTCCTTGGTGGTAGTCGCTCCCGTGTAGCTCACCATGCCCGTCCAGGTGTCATAGTTCCTGCCGATTTCCGGGTAATACTTAATGACCAGGATGGAGAGTGGGATGAGCAGGAAAGCCAAGCGGCGCAGCAAGGTACGGACCGCCTCCAGCGGACGGGGATCGGAGAGAACGACAAGTACCACCAGGTAATTCCCCAAGTCTCGGAACCAGCGCTTGAAGGCGACATCGGGAAAGTCAGACCAAGTAACACTCAGCAGAGCAAAAGCAAGGAATGCCATGAGCGCCAGGTTACGCGAGAAGAAAACGTCCCACTTGAACGACCGCGAAATCAGAATGACGACCGAAAGCACGATGAGGAAAAAAAATACGGTCCGATCGATGGGATTTCCTTCCATCAATATCCGGTCAGGCAGTTCGATGGGCCCGCCCAGCCATTGCGCAGGCAGGCGCGATCCAGCAATGAACATCCAGATCAAGGGCACCCACAAAGCGACGGATGTCCTGGCGTCTTTGGCGGGGTCGTAACGCAACAACACCAAGACAAAGATGAGCCAAAAGATTAACGCTAAGGTTGGAGGCATCGTGTCAGAACTGGGGTGCGATCGGCCCGCGGGAGAGGCTTGATCGCGCTATTGACCGGCAAAAATGTCAGGCCTGGTTCGATGAAGTTCGGGGCGAATAAAAGCCACGTTCCTCAGCTGAAGCGGGGACTCGGCGGTAATCTTCGGATCGGTCCAAGGGCAGAGGCGGCCGTCGGCGGTAATGTCCCAAAGCTCATATCCGCGCTGCTTCAAGAAATCGGAAAGTTGCCGGGCGTCGGTAGCAGAGGCGGCGCGCTTCAATACTTCGGCACTGTTGTGGAGCGGATCGTTGCCTTCCGGCAGCAGAGTAAGCTCACAGATGATCAATTTCGGAGGACAGACACGAAGCGTCTCTTCCATCCCTTGAAGCGCGTCCAACTCTGCACCCTCGATGTCGATTTTCATAGCATCGATGCGCTTGACCTGGTTGCCGCGAACGTATTCGTCAATGGTCACAATCGGCACCAGGACTTTGGAATCTTGATCCAGCCACTCGTGCGGGTAGAGCGAGGACGATCCGATGCGATCCGGACCATAGAGAGGGAGGAACTTCCCCGACTCCTTTCCCACCGCCAAAACGTTTAGGCGGATGCTGCCGTATTCTTTGTTCAATTCGATCGACTGACGGAACAGTGGGATCAGACAGGGGTTGGGCTCAAACGCATGTACCGCGCCGGATTGCCCGCACAGCGGCAAAAGGTAGCAAGAATAAAAACCCAGGTTGGCGCCAAGGTCAAAGAAGGTGTCGCCTTCCCTGACCAGACGCCTCAGAAGCTGCACCATGCCTTGCTCGTCCGTGGTATGGACCTCGGCGATAGTTCCAAAGAAGTAGTAAAAGAGGCTTAATTGAGCCAGCGACTTTTCTCCTCCACAGAACATCTTGCCGCCGGTTTCAAACACCGCCATGCGTGTGAGGCCGGCCCCTTCACGCTCGACGAGTTTGGACCCGAAGTGGCGACAAAAGCTGGTCACAGTCCGGCTGGTCGGGTATTTATGGCCAAATGAGACCAGGGTCCTTTCAAAAGCGGAACGCCAGGGACCATCGGCTGCCACTTCGCTCAATAGCTCAACTGCACGTCCTTTTATACTCATGTCGTGTAAAAGCTCCATAGTGTCGGAATGATTGTTGGCTAAAGGCTCATAATACTCTGCGGTCGCCCAGCGACATTGATATCGAGCGTATTCATGCCGTGGCCTCAGAGGGAACGTCGATACGGACGCCTTCACAGACCGCCGAATCGATATAACATTTTGAACCCTGAACCGTCCGGTACGAATCTCGCGCATTATGGATTCGCATTTGCAAACCAGGCAGATTATCCGCGCGATCAGCCAAGACTCTGGCGCGTATGGCGTCGGATCCGACACTATCCATTTCGAACACCACCGAGCGACGCTTTCGAAACCACGATGTCGCCTGTCCGGCTGTTGCGAACCACGCGTCTCGATTCTTCAACTCCTGAAGCAGATCCCGGTAACAGGCATCCCATAGCCTCTCCGGGGCGAGACTTCGATCGTGCCAGTTGGTCGTCAGACAGCCTCCAAACTGGGCTGCGTTGTCCACCAGCCCACCGAGAAGTGCCGTTGCCTTTCTTGGAGATAACCCTAGGTAATTCGGGTAGAACATCGCCGTATCCATCACATGCAATGGCAATTCGAGCAGTCGAGCCGCTTGCAGCGGCTTATACACTTGGGTTGTTCCGGCACGATAACCCACGGTCTGGTTGTAGCCAACCGTGGAATCGTAATCGGCTCCCGCTCTTTCCAGGACCACCGGGGATTGTTCGTCAAAATAGAGCCAGTGCATTCGCACCCCGATCTCCGAGGCCTGTGTTAGGCGCCGAATCTCTTCGAGTTCTTCCTGGCCCTTGGCACTGTCGACCCAGGCGTCGATCCCATGTAATCCGACTTCGCTACCCGCATCCGTAATCTTCGCGATCGCATCTGCAATGTCCCTAGCGTCACAGCGAGCTGCGCGAAACCCAGGGGCCACGCCATCGGATGTCTTCCCAGGGTTGTCCTTGAAAGGAATCACAAAGAACGTCGAGCGATATCCCTTTTCCAATTCCCGATAGCGATCATCAAAATCGCGCCAAAAGTCTTTCGCAAAACCCATGTAGACAAACGGTAACTTCAGAGCTGCGGCCCAATTTTTAAAAAGACTACGAACACTCATCCTCCCGCGGAGCACATTGATCAACGAGCCAACCACGGCACGGTAGAGAAACCCGAACATTGTGCGGTCAAACTTGTGTTGTCGGATCGAGGGATGGTCTACATCGTGGGTCAAGCAAGCGATGAATTTATAACCCTCGGGAACCGGGGGGATTTCGATGAGTGAAACCCCACTGGCGACGATCAAATCCCGCAAGATCGCGATATGTAGATCCAGCGTCGGAATGCTTGCGTTGGCGGCAGGCTGGCCCGCGGTCAGCAGAGTACGCACCTCCTGGAAGACGTCATAGCCGATCCGCGCGATTTCCCTTCCCTGGGATCGGTATTGCTGCATTGCTTCTTGCTTGGATTCCTCGTCGACCAGGACTCCCTTTCCTTTTTCTCGAAAGGTTATGCTGTCTCCATAAATCGGGATTTGGGCTCCGTTGTACGACAGCATTCTGTTGGCTTTTCGAGAAGCGACGTCTACTTTTTCTTCAGCGTCAAACGGACGTTTCTCGCCGGAATACAGTAGAACCAGCTTGGCAGTACCTTGGTCGAATAGGCTGTCTGTGCTGCAAAGCAAGACTTCATAACACCGGTCGCTCTGATAAAACTCCCAAGGAGTTTTGAACAGCTCGAAGAACTCAGAGACGACTGCGTGGTCTGCGGGATTGGCAATCACACCGATCATTGTCAGGGTCGTGCAGCGTGCGGGCTAAGAAGTTCGCTCACCAGATCCACCAGGGTCTGTCTCTCTTGCGCCCAGGTGTGGGCCAAATAAATCTGCTGTCCGCGCTTCGCCATTTCCGCAGCCTCGTCGGCATGGGTAGCTACATATTCGATTTTTTTGGCAAGATCCTCGACGTTGCCGGGGTCGAAGTAGATCAGGGAGTCTTCGCTGAAATAATCCTGGATTCCGGAAGTTCGCGGACAAATTGCCGGCTTGCCCATGGCCAAGTACTCGAAAATCCGGGTTGGTGTATTAATCTCGGTAAATGCATTGCGAGGGTTTGGAATAATTCCCACATCACAGGCTTCAATTTCCTGGACCAATTCCTCCTGCATCTTTCCCCCGAGATAACGCACATTTCCCTCTAAACCGTGGGTTCGAACATCCTCCAGGATACGGTCAAGAAAAGGCGTTCTGCGGCCAAAAATGCGGAATTCCACCCTCGGGAACAGACTCTTTCACCCGTGCCAGCGCGGCGATAGCCAGGTCCAGACCATTCCGTTCAACGATCGAACCGTGACACATGATCACGAAGCGCTTGTTTGGAGTTTGGTTTCGGGGCTCGTCCTTGCTTGTGACTTGAAAGGGGAAGATGTCCTCATTAGGAGAATTCATCACCACCCCAATTTTTTCTGGAGGGCAGCTTCGCGTGGCAAAAATCCGCTTACACGTGACATTGACCGTGATCACCAGATTCGCGCATGCCAGGCTCCATTTCTCGAGTCGCTTCACCAGCCGGACGCTCAAACTGTCAGGATCCAGGTTGAAAATCGTCGTCATGAGTTCGGGCATAGGGTCGTGCTGATCGAGAATCACCTTTGCCCCCAGCATTTTCGGCATCAACCCACTCAGGACTAAAACGTCGGGCATGTTGTGCACGTAAACCAAGTCATACCGGCGTCTTAGCGAGCGCAGGGCCAGAGCAGCGGAAGCCATCAGAATGAAAGCAGAATACTCGTAAGCGTATCTAAGCTTGCCACCGCGACCGTGTGAGATCGGAAGCCGCCAGACGTTGATTCCATTTACCACCTCGCGCTTGGGAGCCGTTTTCTCGCCTTCACAGAAAAAGTCTACGATCATGCCTTGCCCGAAGAGTGCATCCGCGGCGCGGCGGGGTCGTGGATCGAACGGAAATAGCGAAAACGAAACCATCGCGACCCGCTTGCCCTGAAGATTTGGTCTGGTCGAAAGGTCCGAATCCTTCACCGGCGAAGAAAAACGCAAAGGTCCCTCGGTAGGCTGCATGGCGGGGCCGCGATCTGCACCTGGGTGGACCTTGTTCGTGACAAATCGGACCGGGTTCGGCGCGAAAATAGATTTACCTTCGCGCCCGTAGCCCTTCGTCAGGCCAGACCAGAAAATGTCAATACAGTCGTTCATGTCCTCAAAGGGGTTAATGGTTGACTCTACGGGCCACGATTTTGCTACCGGCTAGATTCATTGATGAAGAAGTACGGGTGCAACAGGATGAGGATTACACAATTGACTTTACGGTCTGTCAAGAACCGCACAGCGCCGGAAGTATCGCGCTACGAGTCTATCGGACTTGGGTCGAATATTATCTTGCAGTCGCAGTAACGCTTTCAACATCTCTCTTTACCGCGTCCCGCTCGATCTTCTTTCGGTTCGAGGCCTGGATCGCTTTGAGCATCGCGGAATGGTCAAACTTGCTCAGGATTTCGATATTCGGCATGACGCAATGGCCGCCGATCACGCCCGGAAAGTACTTCACGGGAGGGAAGAATTTAATTTCATCATAGAACGAAATGATCTCCTCATAGTCGGCGCCCGATTGATCACAATATCTCTCGAGCTCCTGGGCCCACGCGATCATGAGTCCGAAGTAGGTCGTTTCGGTTAGCTTGGCCAGTTCCGTCGCCTCGGGAGAGGTAAGGACCTCCGTTTTCAATCCCAAAGATTTGAAATGCCCGGCGGCTCGTTCGCCGGCCTCGGGATCCATTGCCCCCACAAACTTCTTATAACTACGCATCTCAGCCAGCATACGGGCATGTTTGCCGCGAACCGGGCTGTGTACGACAGGCGTACCCGTTCGTTGAGCCACGGCTCTGGTCGTCCCGACCCCCACAGTGCTATTGATAATGGTCAATCCAGGTTCAAAGCGCGCAATGTAGCGAGCCGTTTCACCGACAAAATCTTTGATCTCGAACGGGTAACAAATGTGCAGGACATCCGGCCGGCTGACGCGCTCGGCGGCTGGTGCAACGTCCACCCCAATTGCATCGTGGTGCTCGGAAATGAGTTCAAGTAGCGGCTTCCCCACCTCGCCGAGTCCAACCACAACTACTTTCTTGTTTTCTTTCACCTGTTTCTCCCCTTCAACATCGCTTCGATTCGAAAGACCTATAAAAGTACTGACTGGCGCTAGAACGTTTCCTGCCGGCTTCCACTGACAGGCGAGGAAGCAGCAATCGCGACCGAAGTGGCCCGCATCGGCAGCACCGGAGGCCTACCAACACTGAAGTACTGGAATCCGTGGCCGGCCGCTTCGGACGTGTTGAGCATGTTCCTGCAATCCACAATGAGCTGCCGCTCGACTACTGTGCTAAGCCGATCCCAATCGATCTCCCGAAACTCATTCCATTCGGTGACGATCAACACAGCGTCGGCGCCCTGCGCGGCCGTGTAGGGGTCATTGCAGTAAGTAATTTGCGGAAGCTCCGTTTTCGCTTTTTCCATGGCTTCCGGATCATACGCGCTGACAATCGCCCCCTCGTCAAAAAGGACCTTGATCAGCGCCAGGGACGGGGCGAAACGGACGTCGTCTGTATCTGGTTTAAAGGCGAGACCCCACACCGCCAGTTTCTTGCCGCGTATCACCCACAATTCCTTGCGAAGCTTTTCAACCATATGCTCGATCCGGCGTTGATTGACCTTCTCGACTTCTCTCAACAATGAGAAGTCGCAGCCCGATTTCTCAGCGATCCGGATGAACGCCTGCACATCCTTAGGAAAGCAGAACCCTCCAAAGCCGATCCCGGGATTCAAGAAGGCAGGGCCAATTCGAGGATCGAGGCCCATTCCCTCGGCGACCTTGGTCACATCCGCGCCGACCACTTCGCACAGATTGGCTACCATGTTGATAAAGGAAATCTTCATCGCCAAAAAAGAGTTGGAGGCATGCTTAATCAATTCTGCTGAATTGGTATCTGTAGCCAAGAAAATCGGACGCTTGCGGCTTGGGCAACTGGAATGGATGGGACAAGTAAATTCCTGTTGGACGATCGGCTGATAAATCTCCCGCAAAATCTGTTCCGCACGGGGCGAGTCGGCGCCAACCACAATGCGATCGGGATGAAGAAAGTCTTCAACCGAGGTTCCTTCCCGCAGGAATTCCGGATTGGAAGCTACGTCATACTGCAGTCTATCCGTGCTATGCACCGACAGGTGCTTTTGAAGCTGTTCGCCGGTCTGGACCGGCACGGTGCTCTTCTCGATGATCAGTCGATACCCTGAAGCCCGCTTCGCGATCAGCCGGGCGATTCCCTCAATGGCAGAAAGGTCCGCGTCGCCATTGGCCAAGGGCGGCGTTCCGACGCAAATAAAAATCACGTCTCCCCAAGTAATGGCTTCGTCCGTGAGTCCGAACCTCAACCGGCCAGACTTCTTACCGTTCTTGATAACCTCCTCAAGGTGAGGTTCAAAAAATGGCATGACTCCATTCTGCAGTTGAGCGAGCTTTTGAGCATCACTTTCACTGCAGAAGACATCGTGACCGATTTGGGCCAGGCAAGCAGCGGTGGTGAGACCTACATAGCCCGCACCAATAACTGAAAGTTTCATCGCTTTGATTTTGTCCTTAGCCCGGATTATCCGGGCGGCTTGCCAGGAGAAATTTTATGCCCGACCGTCGGCCGTGGCCAAAGACTTTCCGCCGGCCTCGGCGTGTCTGCGAGCGAACTTGGAGGTAAAGCTAAGAACCTCATCCACCACCCTCGCCTGCTGCTCTGCGGTCAATTGCGGAAACATAGGCAAGGAGACGATTTCGGCAGCAGCTTTCTCTGCCACAGGCAGGTCCCCTAAGCGGTAGTTCAGCCCCGTGTAGGCCTTCTGCAGATGCAACGGAATCGGGTAGTGAATTCCAGAACCAATGCCAGCCTTCTTCAAATGGTTCATCAGTCCATCTCGGTCGTGGGTGCGAACCACATAAAGATGATACACGGATCGAGACCATGAAGGCTCAAAGGGCAAAACAACTTCATCTGCCGCGGCGAATAAGCGGCCGTATTCAGCGGCACGTTCCCGCCGTTGAGCATTCCACTTAGCCAGATGAGTCAGTTTCACATGCAGGAGCCCGGCTTGAATTGCATCGAGGCGTCCGTTATAGCCTTCTACATCGTGATAGTACTTCTTCGCTTGGCCGTGGTCTCGCAACATTTTTATCTTGTCCGCGAGAACAGGATCGTTTGTGGTCACCGCGCCGGCTTCGCCGCAGGCACCCAGATTTTTCCCTGGGTAGAAGCTAAACGCAGCCGCTCGTCCCATCGAGCCAGCCTTCATCCAGCGATTGTGCTTGCGGGAAAAGTACTCAGCTCCATGTGCCTGGCACGCGTCCTCAATCACGGTCAGTCCATATTTCTCAGCCAGTTTGAGGATTGCGTCCATGTCGACCATTTGTCCGTAGAGGTGTACGGGGACAATCGCCGTGACTGGGCGACCGCTGCGTGGACTGATGAGCTTGCCGGACTTGTCCTTTTTGCACTGCTCCAGGAACTCTTGCAGCCGTTCCGGGGACATGTTGTAGGTGCGTTCGTCAATATCGACAAATTCAGGAAAGGCACCCGCCTGCGAAATGGCTTCCGTGGTAGCAATGAAGGTGTGAGGCACCGTCAGGATCACATCGCCAGGCTGTATTCCGCTGGCCATGATGGCGAAGCGCAAGGCATCGGTACCGCTGCTGATCGCGATCGAATGGCTGGTGTTGCAGAACGTAGCGAATGCCTTCTCAAATTCTTCCACCATCGGCCCACCGATAAATCCTCCGGTACGCAACGCTTGGTGGAAAACACCGGTGAGTTCCTGCTCGAGTTCTATGTGGGGAGTAATCAGATCAAGAAAAGGAATGCTGTTTGGCATATTATTGGAAACGCTCATTGTGAAGCCTCCATAGTCCGTTCGATATGACGTAAGAATTTTGCTGGGTTGCCGACGACAATGCTATTCGCGGGGACATCTTTGGTAACCACACTGCCCGCGCCTACGATCGCATTTTCGCCAATGCTGACATTGCTAAGAATTGTGGCACCCGAACCGATCGAAGCGCCCTTCTTGACTATAGTCCGCTCCACCTTCCAGTCGGCCTCGGTCTGAAGCTTGCCCTCGGTCGTAGCGCGGGGATAGCTGTCATTGATGAACATCACTCCATGGCCGATGAAGACATTATCCTCAATGGTCACGCCCTCACAGACGAAGGTGTGACTCGAGATCTTGCAGCGCTTGCCGATGGTGGCGTTTTTTTGCACTTCGACAAACGCACCGATCTTGGTCTCATCGCCAATTTCACAGCCGTAAAGGTTGATGAACTTTGAAAGCTTCACATCCCGGCCAAGCTTCACGTCAGGCGCAATGCTGAGGTGGGAATTCATAAGGTTGAGATGCGCTCCACTAACTTCTTCATGGAATTGCCTGCTTAGAGCTAAGAGAAGAATGCAGGTTGGAAGAAGTCAGGATCAGAGATAGACCAGACCACCCCGCTTGCGAAGGGATTCGTCGGCGGCTTCCAGCATTTTGACCACGCGAAGTCCAGCCGCTCCATCGTTGAATGGCACCTTGTCGTGAGTGACGCAATCCACGAAGTACGCCAACTCGTGGCTGAGGGCCTCGATCCTGTCTACCTGGGGCGACCACATGTCTCCTGAACGATAGTTTACCAACAGATTGTACAGTCCCTGCTGGCTCTTGACATCAATGCCCTTATCATAGATCTTGATTTTCTCGTCAGCTTCGAGATCATTCCACACCAGCATCTTTTTCTCGCCTCCGATGAGGGTGGTGCGCACCTTGACCGGCGAGAGCCAGTTGACATTGATGTGAGCGATGATCTTGTTTGGGAAATACAGGGTTATGAAGGCCACATCCTCAAAACCGTTGAGGTGGGTCTGCCCGGTCGCGACTACAGCCTCCGGGGTCTCCGCGATGAGATGGTCGATAATCGACAAATCGTGCGGCGCCAGATCCCAGATTACATTCACATCGTGTTGGAACAGACCGAGATTGACTCGCGTTGAGTCGTAGTAGTAAAGATTTCCCAGCGTGCCTTCCTTGAGTAATTCCCGGATCTTGTTCACTGCCCCGGTGAACAAAAAGGTGTGGTCCACCATGATTTTGAGGTTTTTCTTGGCCGCCAAATTGATCAATTCTTCGGCCTGGGCTGAGTTGCTGGTAAATGGCTTCTCCACAAAAACATGCTTGCCGTGTTCCAGTGCAGCTTTGGTCAGTTCGTAATGCGTCCAGACCGGCGTGATCACTGCGATCGCATCCAGATCCTTGGCCGACATCAGTTCGGCTGCGTCGCTGGTGACGCGCACACCGGGATAGGCTTTCTGCACTCGCTTCCGCGATGCAGGGCTCTTATCGCACACCGCCAGAACCTCGGTCTTGTCGAGGAGGTCCAGGTTCCGGACCACATTCGGACCCCAGTATCCGTATCCGATCACTCCGAACTTAATCATTCGTTCCACTCACCACTCATTCAGATTTGCAAAACCGGGAAACAACTTGCCATAGAGATCAGACAGGGAAAGACCGGACTAGTATGCACCTTCACTTAGCATTGCACCTGGAGTACGGAGGATGATCTTCAGATCCATCCAAGGCGACCAATTCTGCGCATATTGCAGATCCAACCGTACCATATCATCGAACTTCACTCGGTTGCGTCCGCTGACTTGCCAAAGTCCAGTGATGCCCGGTTTAGCTTCGAGCACCCGACGGCGATGCCAAAAATCGTAAGCTTCCACTTCATAGGGAACCGGAGGACGCGGTCCCACCAACGACATTTCGCCGCACAATACGTTGAGGAATTGCGGTAGTTCGTCGAGACTCGTCCGGCGCAAGAACGCCCCCACCTTGGTAATGCGCGAATCCTTCGTCATCTTGTAGACTCCGCCGCCATTCCCATTCGAAGGATGACGCTCGGCTTTCCCGGCAATCAGTTTCCGTACGTACTCCTTGTGGGTAGTGGCGTCATTATCGACAAGCATAGAACGGAACTTGAAAAAGGTAAACGGTGTACCATGCTGACCGATTCGCCGTTGCCGGAAAAATACCGGCCCTTTGGAGGTCAGCTTGATTGCCACGGCAATCGCCAGCCACAACGGAGCAAAGACGATGAGAGCAAACAGGCTGCCACCGATGTCCATGGCGCGTTTCACCGCGTGCGACACTTTGCGGGATTCATTCCGCTTTTCCAGGTCGGGGTACAACCTGGAGTCAGTCGGTCTCTTCTCATCTTCGTGGTTCCAGTCCTCGGGAAATAGGTGGAAAGAGAGGCTGACCTGGTTAAATTGTTCAAAGCTCAATGCACTCTTGAGCGTTTCACTCACGCGCGTAATCATGGTCCCCAAGACTGAGGCCCGATCCTCGAGACCAATCTCCGTGAACATCACTCCCACCACACTGCAGTGCTTGTACCAGCCGGTCACATCGGTTTCTCGAGTAGACACGGAGAGCGCGGAAAGGATACTGCCCAGAACCTTGGTGGTCCTTTCCGAGGGCAAATAGCCACCCATATCGACCAACATGAGCAAAAACGGTTTACGAGAACGTTCGCTTCGTTTCCGCTCTAGAGAGATCATCCTCTGGAAAGACTCTTCGTTCAGAACCGAGTGTTGCCCGTTAGTTGGCGCTTCCACCGGGAGCGGGCTCAAAGTCGCACCGTTGTTTGAACGTCGTACATTCACAATTCCCTCCGTCTGTCCGGCGTCATTCGTCGCGCCGGATCATTCAGTAATTGATTTGCTTGATTAACCAGGGGGGATTTTGCTGAATTACAGGAACGAAATACCTGAGTTACTGGACCAAAAACTCTTATTTTTCGGGGAGGTTATCTTGTGCCACAGCTGGCGACGGAATATAACGCGAGTAATAATCACCAGATGCCGCTTCTCGCGAACTGTTTAACAAAGCACCAATCAATTTCGATTGATCGATGGCTTCCAAACCACGCTGCAATTGCTGTTTTTGCGTGGCACCTTGGCGCGTGACCAGCAGGACACCATCCGCCAGTCGCGTCCAGATGCTGGTATCGCCTAACGGCAGCACCGGAGGAGAATCGATCACAATCCAATCGAACCAGCCAGTCAACTGCTCCATGAGTAGGGAGAGCCGGCCGGATTGCATCAGTTCCAAAGGATTCTTCGGGGAACTGCCCGCCGGCAGAAACCAGCACCCCGGCCCTTCAAGGCGGTAAATGTTTCGCATCGGACCGGGCTCACTTTGCAACCATTCGCATAGTCCGGGAAGGTGACCCAATCCAAAGGTCTGGGACAATGCCGGCCGTCGCAAATCTCCATCCAGCAGCAGCGTCTTTTGCTGTTGTCTCCGCGCAAGCGTGCACGCTAGATTCGCCGCCACCATGCTCTTCCCTTCCTGCGGAATGCTACTGGTGATCAAGATCTTCTTCAGCGGGCGGTTTTGCCGAAGCTGGCGCAGGCGCACGCCGAGAAAACGGAACTTCTCTGCCGCCAAACTTTCATGGTCCGCCAGGGAGACCAGACGGCTTTGCGGATTCACTGCCACTTGCAATGACGGGAATTCGTCAAGCGCCGTTGGATTTGGGCCCAGGGTTCCAATTTCCGGACCAATTTCATGTTCCACGGGGAACCCGCGTTCCGCAACGGGGTCACGTTCGGTGGTCGCTTTCCGCTCAACCGCTTTTATCAATTCCGTTGCAACGGCCAACGCTGGGGCTTCGCCCGACTGTTCTGCCTCGGACCTTTGCAAAGCGTCAAATATATGGCTCATTGTTTAATCACACGGGTTGCTACTGGGGCACGCTCTTCAAGTTCGCGCAGTGGTTTTTGCAAAAAGGAATGCAAGTCAAGCAGCGTCTTGGCGGCGAGGCGCAGGTCAGTGGGATCTTCAACTTCTCTGGGCCGTTCGGCATGCGGTTGATGCACCACGCCGAGGCGAAAGTCGACTGCGATGTCCTCAATGATGTCTGCAGTAATGCTGTGCATCTGCCGGGCATATCCGGCGATCAGCGCGTTCTCACAAACAGTGTTAATCAGACGCGGAATCCCTCGGGAATGCTGGTAGATGCAGGCAATGGTTTCGACTGGAAACAACCTTTGCTCTGCGTTGTCCGCTCCTGCCAGTTGCAAGCGGCGCTCGATGTATCCCCTGGTTTCGCCGGGATCAAGAGGCTCCAAGCGGGAACGCAGGGCAATTCTCTGCTTGAGCTGCCGGAGCCCAATCGAGTCCAGTTTGTCGTCAAGCTCGGGTTGCCCCACCAACAGAATCTGCAGCAGTTTGTCGTGGGCCGTCTCCAGGTTCGTCAGCAGGCGGATTTCCTCAAGAATATCGGCCGAAAGATGATGCGCTTCGTCCACTACCAGGACCGTGGTCAGTTTCTTTTGAGCGCGGGCAATTACATGGCTGCCTAGATCCAGCAGCAGTTCACCCTTGTTCCTTCCCGACGCGGCCAGCCCAAAATCACTGGCGACATATTGCAGGAACTCAACCGGAGACAGGCGCCCGTTGAAGATATACGCATAGGCGACATCATTGTTCTGTTTGAACAATTGCAGCAGGCAACGCAAGACCAGGGTCTTTCCAGTTCCCACTTCTCCGGTCAATACTACAAACCCCTTGTGCCGCCGCACTCCGTAATAGAGAGCAGCCAGAGCTTCATTGTGCCTTCGAGTGGGGAACAGGAAAGACGGATCCGGAGTGATCTCGAATGGGTTCCGCTTCAGCTTGTAAAAAGACTTATACATTGAGAAGGCGTTTAGCTGCGCAAATAGCTAATCGCAGATCCTGCCAGAATAGTGACCACTACAAATACCGCTACCGACCACCCCAGCCAGACTTTCTTCTTGCTGATTTGCTCGTCGGCTGCAGTAATGATGACCGGAATCTCGGAAATGACCGATACTGGCAACAAGCTCTTGATTTCCGCTTCGCTGTACACCCGGTCGTCGGCCATCTCGAATGCCCCCGCCACCACTACCCCTAATGCTAATCCAATCCCCAACCCGATGCCACAGAACTTCAGGCGGTCCGGGAAGTCGGGTTTTAGAGGCAAGCTAGGTGGGTCAAGGATGCGGAAGCGCTCGCCTTGCTGCAGTAGTTCCATGCTGGTGGCCATGGCAGACTCATTCTTCTTTTTCAATAGCCCATCATAGTTTGCCTTGGACTGATCGTAGCCACGGGTAAAATCCGCCAGTTGTTGTTCTCGCACCGGCTCCTGGTTAAGCCGCGCCTGGTAATCGCCCACCTTGGCTTTCAAAGCTACAATGCCTCGTTCCCGATTGGTAATTTCCGTCTCGTTTGCCTGCAATTGCCCCTGCAACTGGACCATTGGGGATGCATCGCGAATGTCCGCAGCTGTGTGAGGCGCGGAAACGTTCTGGGTGGTGGCTGCGCTGCCGTCGGCGTTCGCCTTTGTGCCGGCTACAATCTGCGCTCGCAGCTTCTCAGTGGTCGCGATCTGATCTTTCACTTTGCGAACATCGGGGTGACGATCCGTATAGTGGGAACTCAGGTCGGCGAGTTGCGCCCTCAGTTTGTCGAGTTGCTGGTCAACGGCCGGTAGACCCAATGGAACTCCGTCGGCGGTCTTCGACGATCCCGATCCCTGGAGAGCGCGGTATTGATCCACCATGGTTTGCAGATAGACGTGCTGTTGACGGGCACTATTGAGAGCATCTTCTTCGCCCTGGAGCTGAGCCTGCAGCCCTCCAAGTATCTGTAGATTGGTGGCTAGCTGCTCTGGCAATTCGCCCACGTGCTGTGCCTTGAACTCACGAATTTTGTCTTCCTGCGCCGCCAGAGCCTGCCGCGCAGTCTCCAACTGGCCCTCCATGAACTTGGTTGTGTCTTCGGACTCCTGTTGCCGGCTCTCCAGATTCTCGTTGATGAAAAGGTTAGTGAGCTGACTGGTGACCTGCTGGGCAACATAAGGATCCCGCGACAAGTAATAAACATTGAATGCTGTGATTTGGTTACGGGCATCCCGTACCAGCTCGATCTGAATGTCCTTACGCATGCGCTCAACCAACTCATCGGGGCTGTGATGGGGACGATCGGCGGCATAAAGATTCAGCTCATCAATGATGTGCAAGAGCCGGGTCCGGCTGAGAATCTGTTGGGTGATGCTCTGCAGTCGTTCTTGCAGATCGTCGTTGACGTTGGGTGTTACGTAGTCTTTGGGCATGGTCGGCTGTTCGACCAGAATCAGGGTGCCCGATTTATAGCGGGGCGGCAAAATCCAGCTCGCACCCCACACCGCCACCCAACCGATAAACAACGGGATCAGGAACTGGAGATGGCGGCGGCGCGCTATCCCCAGGTAATGCTGAAGATTGAACCCTTCCGGACTTTTCTCTTCGAAATCTTCTGCCATGATTATCTTCCCAACGGCCGCGCAAATTGATAGGTGATGGACAGCCACTCCCGATTGGTATCCGGCGCCGTGCTGATCGCGGCGATGTCGCCGTAACTTTGGTGCAGCCGCGTATATCCCGCCTCCGCATTGAAGTGCTGGCCCAACAGTCTTTGGATAGACACGCTTCCCGAAATAGAATGTCCACCAGAATTGGTTAAAAATAAAAGCGGGGCCACGGACTTGTTGATCGAGTACGCCCCCGACGCCTGAGTGTTCCAATTTCGGCTTAACTGTTGCCGCAATGACAGGTTGGCGGTGTTTGAATGAAACGCTCCCAGCAATCCACCACCTCCGGATACCGTTCGCGAATAGCTGGCTGCGATATTTGTGCGCTTCGCTTGCCATCCCAGGCTGGCAGTCACTGCCGGCGACCATTGCGTGGAGGATAGCGGAGCCTGGCCAACGTCGGAGTATTGCGGTCCTGCGGAAACCGAGAGCGACAACCTAGGCTGCGGATAGAACGTATAAAACGCCAGCACGGTTTGGGTTTGGGTCACGCTCGGTGCTCCGACGGGATAAGCCACAATCCTCTGGTATTGATAGCTCGCGCCGATGTAATGCTTCTTCGAGAGGCGGTGCGAATAGAATCCCGACCCTGCCTGCGAACTGGAATCAAATAGCCCCGGGACTTGCCCCTGAGGGTAGTGCAAATTAGTGAAGGTTCCACTCGCACCAATCATCCCGTTTATGCCGAATTGATAGGTAATCTCCGCATTGCCGTTGTTGTTGAGTTGATCGGCGAGCGGGGCAATTACCGCGATCCCTACACCCTGAATACCGCCGGTCACCGGGTTAGTTGAGGGCAGGCCAGGTTGATCCAGGACATTCGAAGACTTCTGAAACGTGTCTCTCAAGCTCAGAGTTACATGCGGGCTCAAACGATATTTGAAATCAATGGAAACATTCTGGTTCTCCTGGTTCCGCGAACTGAATCGCTGATAAAACGTATACCCAGGAGCGTAGGTAAGGACCCAATGCAGTCGCGAAGTAGTTCGGTCCAGTGCGATGTTCGGAAAAATCGAATAGCTCACATCACTCACAGGATTGGCGGTTACCCCCCCCAAGACGTTATCACTGTACGCCGTCGTGAAAGTTAATCCGCCGCGCAGGTAATTTGACCGCTGTTCGGATGTGTATGCAGTCGGGTAAGCAGCCCCGCTAACTGGAGGAGGAGTTTGCATGCGATCTTCAACGACCGCCGGAACCGGCGTCGTATCCGTGGTTTGAGCAGTCGCAGTATCCGCGGCCGGAGGAGCGGCAGTAGCATCGGGCGCGCCATTCGCTTGCGACCATAGCGGTACACCAGTCATTAGCACGATACCTAGCCCAGCTTTTCTCAGGATGTTTGAGTTCACGGGACGACGATGGTGTCGCGCGGCTGCAATTTGATGTTCTGCCCAGGATCCTGGCCCTTCACCACGTTCTTATAGTTGAAGGGAAGGCGAGTCTGACTACCATCCGGGTTCTGGCGCAGTATGTAAATGGACTTCTGCTTGGCGAAGTCGCGAAAGCCGCCGGCGATGGCAATTGCATCGAGCACAGTCTGCGAATTGTTCAGTGGATAGGAGCCAGGCTTGGTGACTTGCCCCAAGACATTATATTTCTGGCTGTTGATCTGCTGGACCATCACCGTGACTTCGGCGTCGGCGATGTAACTTTTCAGCCGGACTGCAATGTCCTGTTCCAGAGCTAGAGGCGTCCGTCCGGCAGCTTGTACTTCCCCGGCCAGAGGCAGCGATATCTTGCCGTCGGACCGCACCGGAATTGCCTTTTGCGAGACATCGGGCTCTTTCCAAACGTTGATCGTCAGAATGTCGTCGTTACCAATCACGAAGCTGTTGTCGTGCGGTTTGCTGGCGGCGACCTCTGAAGGCGGGGTTGACGGCACCGGCGCCGAACCGGCTTGCGCCCACAACCCGGTGGACATGAGAAGGCAAACGAACAGTAGTCCGAGCCACTCCACTCTAAGGTTGTTTTTCATATGCGCTCCTGAACAGTCACTCATTAACGTCGTCTACCAACCGTCCTGCTCAGCTTATCCTGCCATTGCTCTTAAATCCATTGCCATTTGTTCGTGTGCCGTTTCCACCCGCGAAGGGTGCGGGGTCGGAAGCGTGCATGTGATATTGCTCGATCTTGTACAGTAGCGTTCGATAGCTCACCTTCAACAAACGCGCCGCCGCCTTGCGGTTCCAGCCGGTTTTGTCGAGCGCCGCGGCAATTGCGTTTCTCTCCGCTTCCAACTTTACGCTTTGAACCAGCGATTTCAAGGAGCCCACGTTCGACCTTGGGGCGCTCGGTTCGTGGCTCGCAAACGAGGAATCGATCCCGCGATCAAAGGATTCAGCATCGCGGGTTTCCGCATCCAGGGATCGCTCTCCGGGAGCCAGATTCTTGTCCCCCATCACCAGGTATCGCTTCACAAAACTCTCGAGCTCTTTCAAGTTTCCCGGCCACGAATGGGCCTGACAAGCATCCAGCACCGGGGCTGAAAAGGCGCGAGGCTGAAGGTTGTAATGCTTGGCCAGGTGGTGCATGAAATGCTGCAACAACAACGGAATCTCATCCCGACGCTGGCGCAACGGGGGAACCTGGACGGTAAACGCACTCAACCGGTAGTACAGGTCTTCCCGCAGTCTGCGTTCGAAAGCGGCCCGCTCGTCACTGGCCGTGATTGCGGCGATGATTCGTACATCCACATCCACCATTACGTGACTGCCTGGACGGGCGAATTGTTTGGTTTGCAGTATTTGGATCAGCTTCGCCTGCAAGCCAGCCGGCATTTCCGAAATTTCATCCAGCAGAATTGTTCCCTTGTCACAGAGATCGAACCGGCCCGGCTTGATCCGCGGGGAGCCGTTCGAGGCCTGGTGTTCATAACCGAAGAGTTCACTCTCCAGAAGGTCCTCAGGAAGAGCGGCACAATTCACTTTGACAAACGGAAATCCGGAACGAACCGACAATTTGTGGATCAGGTGGGCGACGGTGTCCTTGCCGCTTCCGCTTTCTCCAAGAATCATAACCGGGACATTGGCTTCAGCCAGCAATTCCGCTTGCGCGCGAAGCTTGCGCATCACTGGGCTGGCGCCGACAAAGAACGCCTCGGCACTCAATTGCTCGATGTCTTCGCTAGTGATGTCGGTTCGCGGGGTATGGTTCGATGACAAATTTCGTCGGATGACCTGCTCCAGTTGCCGGTCTTCCACCGGCCGGACCAGATAGTCCTGGGCTCCCAGACGAATCGCTTCCTTCTCGCGATTGGCGTCTTCGGGGTAGGCGATCAGGATGATAGGCAGTTCCGGACGCAAGCGGCGCAGCCACCGCAGGATGTGCAGGCTGTCGGCGTCGCCACGCGGCAAATCCAGCAGAAGCAGGTCGGGCGTGGCCCCGGATTGCACTCGCTCCATGGCCTCCCAGCCGCTGCCGGCGGTTTCGAGGCGCCAGGAATTTGATTCGCCAATCGACCACAGCGGCCGCAGAACAGCAGGTTCACGGCTCACGACTAGTAGACAGGTAGTTTCGATTGCGTTTTCTACCACGGGATTAGTGGCTCCTTTGATAGAGGGCTGGCAAGATTTATTGTTACAGGTTTAGGCGGAAAGTCTTACAGGGGCTCGACGTCGTACCCTTCGATGCGAACCGCCAGCGATCGTTGAATGGCATCGACGGATAAGACCAGGGTGCGGTCTCCGTTGCGTGAAACCAGAATGCCTTCAAGTCCGGTTAAGGCGCCACTGCGAATGCGGACGCGCTGACCGATTTTAAGGAAAGGATGCGTGGTCCAGGGCAACTGCTCTTCGACGAGCATCCGTACCGCGTCGATTTGCAGGTCCGGAATTGGAGTTCCCTGTCCCCGAACCCCGACGAAGTTCAGCACGCTGTCAATCCGGAGCACTCGCAGGCGCTCATCACTGGTGGACACCAATCGTACAAAAACATAGCAACCGAACAGTGGTAGTTCCACTGACTTCTTGCGATCGCTCCAGCTATGTATCTCGGTAACCAGCGGCAAAAACGTCGGTACTCCACTTTCTTGAAGACGCTGCGCCACAACCTTCTCGTGCCGGGCACGGGTTTGCACGGCGTACCAATTCGGAGTGGCCGTCTCAATTTCTGCTGTGGGAGCGGGAGCCGCCACGCTGTCCCACGATTGATTGACGATACTCATAGCTTCGCCCTCTGAGTCACAAATACAGCTTGACCCTGCTGCCGCACACAAGTTACCGGGGGGATGACCTCAACCCGTGAGGTCCGGGAAAATGCAAACAAAAGCAAATAGTTACGATATTTCTGTGGGGGAAGGACTAGCCTGTTACCTTTTCTGCATCATTGCACAAATTGCTTCAGCTTCAAATACCACCATCGGGCTATGTCGTCGGATCGTACACTAGGGGGAAATCGGCTTCGACGACCCACAATCGAGCGGAAATGCTTAGATTCCCTGCTTGCACTGCCCCGAGTGAGCCTAAGTTACTGCCGGATGCAGATTGCTGCAAGTGGTACATGCGCTCGACGGCGTCCTTCTCATCATCGGTAGGGGGTAATATCTCATTTCTGTAGGAAATATAGCTCAGAGGCTAACTTCTCTTTGTTAGCCTGCACCCCGTTTGGGAAGGAGCCCCTTGAATGGCCAAGTTTGGTCCTTCAACTTATCTCTGCATTTCAATCCAAATCTATGATTTTAAATGATTAACCTAATGTTTTATGGATCTGGGGCGGGGTCATTACAGCCTTTAGCGAGCGGTATCCAGGAGGCCAAGAGGATCCAGTAGGCAGTGTCCTGCACCCTGTCGCAATCTGTTGCGCATAGCGCGTTGGATTACGCTTGCTTCACTCCCGCTAGTTCCATTAAACTGACGCCGTCATCTGTAACTGCGGCCCGCAAGGATCCCCCGCGCCGGTTGTTTGTTTTTGCTTTCTTCCCCACGAGTGTCAGGCCTCTCGGGACGCTTGGCGTTTCAGCAGACTGGATTAGTTCTCCGAGCGCATTTGGGGGCAGAGTCCTTTTTAGAGGAGTTCATGACAGACCAACTTGCGGCGAAGGCAACCGTCCGTGTATTCGTGGCGGACGATACTCGAATTCACACTCAGCTGCTGGCGGACGTTCTGCGGCGAGACAGTGGTCTGCAGGTGGTCAGTTCGGATTCGGGGTTTGAGGGTCTGACCGCTCGCGGAAGCCTGCACGACATCGATGTTTTGGTGATGAGTTCCACTCTGGATGAAGAGCCTGGCCGCGGATTTGATGCTCTGCGCGCAGTACGCGTATCGCACCCTCATCTTCGAGCAATCGTCCTGCTGGAGTCCTCCAAGCGCGAAATAATCTTGGAGGCTTTTCGTTGCGGCGCCCGAGGGATTTTCAGCCGTCACGAATCCGTGGAAACTCTGGCGAAGTGCGTGCATAGCGTACATCGTGGGCAGATCTGGGCGAACAGTCAGCAGATGGCGTATGCAGCGGAAGCGCTGGCGGCCTCGCACAGCGTGCGCGCGGTGGATGCGCAAGGCCTGAATTTGCTCTCCAAACGCGAACTGGAGGTGGTTCGCTGCCTGGCCGAGGGCCTGACCAATCGCGAAATTGCCGAGCACCTGAAACTGAGCCAACACACCATCAAGAATTACCTATTTCGCGTCTTCGACAAGGTTGGCGTGTCCAGCCGGGTTGAACTCCTGTTCATGACTTTGAGTCAGAGCAATCATTCGCGATCTTTGTTTCAGCATTTCCTATCCGGTCTGACCGGACCCAAGTTTCAGGATGAGGCAACCTTCTCCGAGTGCCGGACAGCGGCCGAGCAAGGAGCGCCGATCGCCCAGTTGGCGCTTGCTCAAATGCATGGTACTCGCCGCGCCAACTCCAGGGACTTAATGCAGGCCTACATGTGGTATTTGATCGCCAGCGAAAGAATCTCCGAGGCCGGCAAGAATGTGAGTGAATCCCTCAGCACTGAGGAGTTGCTACAAGCTGAACTGATGGCCGCAGACTGGCTGGGCAAGGCAAGGGAGATCGCGCCTCCGCGCATCAAGAGTGCACCCAGCCGCCCTTCCCGGAGCAACGCCAATGCGTCTTCCGCATAGCACAACGACGGAAAGTAATCCCACCCTGTGCGTCTGATTGATTGTCTGGATTTCTGCTAGTTTTCGGCGGGTTGGCGGCGTTGTTTCCCAGCAAGCAAGATCCCTGCAAAGAGCGCTAGCCCTGATGCCGCTAGATAGGCGAGTGGCGTGCCACCTTCGGGCGTCTGCTGCGTATCGTGCTGGAAATATCCCTCGCTTCTGCCCTTGGATATGCTTCCGTACGCATCATAGGTGCCGGTCAGCGGATTGAACACGATCGTATAGGCGATGAGGTCACCGTCCACCGTCTTGTCGAATGTAAACGTGTCTCCGTGCTGCGGCTGGGTGATAGTCACTTGGACCCCATTGAAAATACCACCCGAAAATGTGAGCGTCTCTTTAGTAAACGTGTCGCTATTCGAGTTGTAGGTAAACGTCGCCTGCAGGGTAGAGTTGGACACGCCTGTCAAACTCGCATCGTAGCTGAACTGCGAGACGGACCCTGCGAAAGCGCTCATTGAAAACGCCATCACGCAGATCACAACGCCGAACTTGAGATAGGACTTCATTCGCTCCACAAACCGATGACGCCGTGAGTGAGTTTACTATGTTGGATTGCCTTGTCTAGACTGTGAGATTTTGCACACTATGCAAGTGCTTGCAACAGAGATCTAAATCTACCGCTTCCTTGTAGTTAGCATGGATTACCGACTACTCCAGAATGGCCTTTGACACAGAAGTGCGGTCTGGAAAGATCTGGAGAGAAGAAACTGTGGAAAACCAGGGGAAGGGGCTGGGGTCGGGCCGGGCTGGAAAGTGCTCCCGCAACAGCGGCGGGAGCACTCTACGAACTCACGGATCTACCTAAATTGCGGTTACTCGCGCTTCAACCTGCCGGCGCGAGCGAATCCGGATGGCTCCAAAACATACGAGCATGCTGATCAGCACATACATCAGTGTTGATCCGCCATCCGGTGTCGAGATGAATCCAAAGAACTCCTGCGGGGGTGCGGTTGGGCACCCTCCTCCGTTGCAAGTAATCGGATAATTCATGTTAGGCGTGTAGAGGAAGAAATTAGCAAACTCACCCGGTGTGAAATGCTGCGCGCCAGCCGAATTCAGCCAGGCCTGTACAGCCAGCCAGGTTGAGGAGTTCGCACCTAACCAATTCTCGACTGCAGCCGGTTGGAATACCGCCCAGAGTGCGTATGCCAGGTAGCCTACTTGAGTGGCGTTTCCGGAATACGTCGGAGACAGCATTTGGGCAGCCAGCCACGCGGCTTCGTCGTAAAGCGTGGTGGCGTTGCTCATGCCGCCCCATTTTGTTCCGTTCAGGTTTGCGAGCGTGGTGACGTTAGCCGTCCAAGATTCGCCTACATAGCTCTCGTCGGTGAAGTCATCACAGATGATTTGCGTAGAAGTTCCATTGACCGTGGCGTTGTACGGTCCCACGTAGACCCCGTCCATCACGTTGTTCCCTGCGCTGGTCAAGTTGATATTGACCTGGCCAAGAGCACAGGGCGCGAAGCACAACACTGCCACCGCCATGGCCCACCACAAATTGCGACTCATTCGCATCATTCCATCTCCTCAAAATAATGAACAAACCTAAGGATTCGTGAGCTGCATTCGAGGGGAAATGCTGAGGGAAGGGCCCGTTTATCCACAACTACTACTGCTACGGTCTCCACTCTAACCCAAGCGTAACTGTTGTCAAGAATGATAATTATTGCGACCACGTTGCAAGCCGCTACAACCACCAAAGTGCCACTTCAGTCGCCCCGACTGTCGTCGATCTCATATCTCTTAAAAGTTATATAACACGCACATAAATAACATAGTTAATGCGACAACATCCTTGGCCATTACCTGACTTAACCCGAAAGACTCTATTTCATATGGACGTTAGTCTCTAGTTAATATTCCCATTAAATCAGCGCCTGCGCCTCCCTCCGTTTCGATCAAGTGTTCAAGCTGGGCTGGACAGTCCTTATTATGATCAGCGATGCACTGCTCGTACAATCCTCTCGCTGGTACTTTGGAGCCATTTGGCGCAAGCAGGTTACGCGTAAACTAGGAGGACATGGCTAGACTTGTTTCCGCGCGTCTGATTCTTTGCTGCGTAGTAACTGCAGCCACCTTCTCTGGATGCTCGCATGACCCCAATGTGCGCAAACACAAATATTTTCAGAGCGGCCAGAAATACTTTCAACAAGGCAAGTACTCCGAAGCCTCGGTACAGTTCCTGAATGCCACTCGCGTCGATTCCGCATATTCCGAAGCGCATTATCAACTGGGGCAGAGTTATCTGAAGATGCAGCAATGGTCCCCGGCCTATCAGGAGTTCGCGCGCACCACGGAACTGGATCCGGACAATTGGCAAGCTCGCCTTGATTTGACCAAACTGCTGATCGCCGGTAACAACTTGCAGCAGGCACAGGAGCAAGTTGATTTATTGCTCAAGAAGTGGCCGAACCAATGGCAAACGCATGTGATGGCCTCCAGCCTACTGACTGCTCGCGATAACGTCGCGGATGCAATTGCAGAAATGGAAAAAGCCATCGCGCTCGAGCCTGGCCGCTCCGATTCATATTTGACGCTGGGAATCCTGCAACAGAAGAACAATCGAGCAGACGCCGAGACCAGTTTCAAGAAAGCAATTGAACTTGATCCCAAGTCGGCGTCCGCGCAGTTGATGCTGGGCAGCTACTACCAATCGCGCGGCCGCTGGAGTGATGCCGATCCGCTGTTCCGCAAAGCGATCACGTCAGACCCGACTAACCCTGGAGCGCGTGGCGCCATGGCTCGGCTATATCTGGCTGAGGGCAAGAAGAACGAAGCTATAGAACTTCTCCGGCAGGCCAAAGCTGACTTCCCCGACAACTCCGTGGGCTACCGCCTGCTTGGGGATTTTTACTTCGCCGTGGGAGATATGGATCAGGCCACGGCCGAATACGGCAATCTCTTGCAGGAGCACCCGAAAGATCTCCAGGTTAAGAATAACTACGTTCAACTCCTTATCTTGAAGAACCGTTTGGCTGAAGCCGGGAAGTTGAATGACGAGATTCTAACCGCGAATCCCAAGAATACCGACGCTCTGGTCAACCGCGGCCAGATTCAGATCCAAGGCGGAAACCTGAACGATGCCAGTTCGACGCTGCAAGCCGCCGTGCAAAACGACCCTGAAAATGCCCTTGCCCACTACTACTTTGGGATCGCGCTGGAAAAGTCCGGCAACTCCGGGCGGGCGGAGACAGAGTGGAGAGAAGCTGTACGCCGCCGTCCCAATCTAGTGGACGCACAAAAGGACCTGGCTGGAGTGGCCCTGCGCAAGGGCGACATGACGACGCTCGAGATGACCGCCACTCAGATCATCGAGTTGCAGCCTACGTCACCGGACGGTTATGCCTTGCGCGCTATTTCAATGATCAACCGCAGCCATTTCAAGGAAGCGGAAGAAGACGCGCGCAAAGCCATTGAAGTCGCGCCTCAGAGTCCCGTTGGCTATGTGCAATTGGGAAGTTTGAGGTTTGTGCAGAAGCAGTACGACCAGTCAGGTAAGGCCTATCAGGATGCGTTGAATCGTGACGCAAACTCCGTCGACGCTCTGCGCGGCCTGGTTAACACATTCCTGGTACAAAACCAAATCGACAAAGCCATCGCCGTCGCAAAAGTTCAAATCGACAAGGTACCCGACAATAGTAGCTTCTACGATCTGCTCGGAACCGTACTCTTTAGAAATAAGAGAGACCTGAACGGCGCCGCGAACGCTTTACAGAAATCCGTGGAGATCGATCGCAATTCCGACGCCGTGATCAAACTCGGTGAAGTGCAAGCTGCCAAGGGAGAAGTGGATCAGGCGATCGCTACTTATCAGCAGGCGATCAAGGACCATCCACGCAATGCCAACTTCAGCATCCTGCTGGGAGAGCTTTACGAATCCAGGCACGATTGGAAGTCGGCTGAGGCCGCGTATCAACAAGCGCTGGATCTTGCCCCCAACGATCCTCTCGCCTCCAACAATCTGGCCAATGTAATTCTGCAACTGGGAGGCAATCTGGACACTGCCTTGGCGCTGGCACAGAACGCTCGCCGAGGCATGCCGAATTCTCCGGACGCAGCTGACACGCTGGGCTGGGTTTACTATCAGCAGAAAGCCTATCAACCCGCTATCGATCAGTTCCAGGAGGCTCTCAAGCTGGCGGAAAAGAACAAAGCTCCCGAAGATCCCGGCATCCACTACCATTTAGGACTGGCCTACGAAAAGATCAACCAGCCCGCGCTCGCTCGCCAGCATCTGGAGAAGGTCTTGAAGATCAACCCCAACTACGGCGACGCCGCCGAAGTGAAAAAACAGCTGGCACAACTGAAGTCGTAGCCGCCCGGTTGGGTCAAGAAGCCCCGAACCATGTGCGCCGCGGCGATCCCTAAAAATGCTATGCGGTCTTGACATTCCGAGGTATGATGGGCGCGTTACCCCATCGAACGGAGGGAAGATATGACAAATGTTCTTCGTCGGCTTTGGTCCAATGAAGAAGGCCAGGATATTGCTGAATACGCGGTATTGCTGGCGGTCATTCTGGTTCTAGTCGTGGGAACGGTCCGGCTAATCGGCTCCAACGCCAACAACGTATTTTCTCAAACCGCCAGTTCCATCAACCAGTAGGTAATACAAAAACGGCGGCGGCGTGGATCTCGGCGATCAGGGTGTAGTCGCCTCTACGGAACGTGCACGGATGCAGCCGGGCCATAGAACCGCGCGATCGATTCCACCACGAGATCCTGCTGCCCGACCGACATCTCAGGAAATATCGGAAGTGCCAGCACTTCCCTGCTCGCGCTTTCTGATTCAGGTAAATCCCCAGGCTTGTATTTCAGGTAAGCAAATGCCTGCTGCAAGGGTATGGGGTAAATGAATCCCTTAGAGATGAGAGCTGCGTCGTCAGGTTCACTGAAACAAAAGGACTTCTCGGGTTTGTTTTGCATGTTTTCTCCCGTCTCTATGGCAACATTTTTGCCATATCGGATCCCGACCTCAGTGCAAGAAGCATTACGAGCGCACGGTACATCCGGCGCTCGATTGTTGTCTCCGCTCTTAAGAAACGATCAGAACCTTCTACGGGAAAGATGGACGCAGCCAAACGTGTTTTGGCTTCCCACTTTTCCGCGTACTCCAAACTGTTTTTTCTGAATCTTAGCTCGCGTATGGCCGCTCTGATCGCTTCCGATAGCACCTGTGTGTACATACTTCTATCGAACTCGGGATCCTCCTTCCCGGTCCCCTCCTTCCCAGTTTTCTTGGTCTTCGCGCGCTTTTGTTTGTCATTCTTGTTCGCGGGTGGTCCGGAGGTCTTGCTGAATTCCATGACATTTATGAGATTCAACTGGAGACACATCTGCCCGAGTTCATTCCCAAATCCGCAGCACGCTAATATCGTGGCCAGGCCCTCGCGTGAAACTGGGCCTTTCGCCTGCGCCTCGGAATCCACACCTTCCATCCGCTTAATCAAAAACTGCACCCCATGAGATGTTCCAGCCAGTTCGTGGCGAACTTCTTCCAGCTTTGCCATGATGGCGCTTGTGTCCTGAGACGGTTGAGACGATATTGCCATTACATATTTGCGCAGAAGATCGAAGAATGGAGCTTTGAGTGATTCAATCCCATTGCTGCGCCGAAGCTCATCCCGTATCCATGATGTGTCGAGACGATTCTTCAAGTCCGCAGATTCCGCGCGACGGACTCTTTGCCGGCGCCACCAGTTCTCGATAGTATCGGCCACGAGGATTTCTTCGAGCGCGCTCGCTGGTTGAAAAAGGTCCCACATTTCCTTTTTGAGTTGCTCGAAGTCCTCTTTCCGCTCTTTCAAACTTTCGATGACGATGTCTTTCGAAAATAATCCATCCTTGAGCGCGTTGAGCCGAACTCGATCCTTGCCCCTGGCAGACGTGGCGCCTTTAGATTTAGCGCCGTTTATGCGACTGGCTTCGGTCTGCTTTGATGAGTTGATACGCATGTCAGACCCTCCCTTCCAAGATTGCCCGCGGCGATTCGTACGTTGAGCGACGGCACGTACTGCACGATCTAGGCCTGCGCCCTGGGAACGCCCAAATCCACTGGAATCGTTCCTAATAAAATACAAAAGCCCGACCGGTTAGGTCGGGCCTAAAGACACGTCAACGTGCTACATTCTACACCCAAAAACGTTCGAAAACCTCTACTTTCGGTAGTGGGCTGTTTTCTGGGCGCCGGTGCGAGCTTCAACGCGGCGGACGGCCTAGCGCACCACTCGCCAATTCATGGTCACGTTGCGGGGCGATATTGGATTCGGCGAGGTGTTGCAATGCTGAATGTTGACAGCGTTTGCGGTTGGGAACGTATTCACTGTCAACGATCCGACGGTCGCGCCCTGGGACGATCCGTAGGACCAGATAATGACATCAGTGTTGATGACGCCAGGGGCGGGAACTGTAACTACAGCCGCGCAACCTCCTGAACCGATCATTGCAGTCGGCATCGCGACCGTACCGTAGGCAATGGTCTCGGTCCTCGAATGAGGGCCGCCCGGCCCTTGCGGCATAGCCGCAGCGTTTCCGTTAGAAGCATTACTCAAACTGAAAATACCGAAAACCGCCACGACGTTTAGCAACAGGATGGTACACAACGCGTATTTTTTCACAGGCCGCCTCCAGAACAGGAATATTTCGTGAGTTCCTACAACAAAATGCTATGCGGCGGCTCCTCGCCTGTCAAATGATTAGGTGTGTCCATCCATCGAACTGGGTTCCGAAGCGGCTTCCGTCATCCATCGGGCCCGATGTGACTTCCGGGATGCAACGCTGGGATCAAACCGCCAGCGGGTCGCTCCTCCGTACCAAGAGGGCCGAACAAAAAATTCCACCCTCTAGAAGCAAGAGGAATTGTCATAGACAATCGCCTTCGCTTCGAGTGGTTCCACTGCCGCCACCACCCCTGCGGTACCTGAATGCTCCGAATAGTGCCCGGAGGTATCCAGCCCGACACTCTGTATCTCGCTCCACCGCGGTTGAACTGAATCACTGGCAAGACAGAGATAGAAGCGGGATTGCTTCCGGAAGTCTGTCTGGCCATCGCTGTTGCGAGCCAAAACAGCTACACCATCAATGCGACACGAAATCTATGCCTCCCATCCCTGGCGCACCATTCCCTGCGCCAAGTCCTGCCAGACGACAGCTATACTCAGGTACCTACACCGTAGAACCTGGCAATCGAGTCCACGACCAGGTCTTGTTGGCCGACTGACATCTCGGAGAATATTGGAAGTGCCAGCACTTCGCTGCTGGCCGCTTCCGCCTCAGGGAAGTTGCCTGGCTTGTATCCCAAATAAGCGAACGCCCGCTGCAGGTGCAACGGTATCGGGTAATAGATATCGCTCGGGACCCCGCATTGTCGTAGCACCTCCTTCAACTCATCCCGTCGCGGCGCCCGAATCACATATTGATTGTAGATATGCGTGCAGCCCGCCTGAACCCAAAGCGGTGTGATCATGCGGTCTAGGTCGCGACTCCTGAAGAGCTCTGAATATCGCGCAGCATTCTTCTGACGTCCCGCTGTCCACTGATCGAGGTAGTGAAGCTTGACCCGCAGAATCGCCGCTTGCAACGCATCCAAGCGGCTGTTCATGCCAATCACTTCGCATTCGTACTTGGTATGCCCACCGTGGTTGCGGAGCACGCGCAGCCGGTCGGCAAATTCGCCGTCGCCGCTCGTCAACATACCGCCGTCCCCAGCACCACCCAGGTTCTTCGAAGGAAAAAAGCTGAAGCACCCGCACAGGCCGATGCTTCCCACCGGCCGCCCGCGATATGTGGCTCCGATGGCTTGGGCTGCATCTTCTATCACAGGTATGCCGCGCGAGTTCGCGATTCTCATAATCGAGTCCATGTCAGCCGCCATGCCGAACAGATGCACGGGGATAATCGCTTTGGTTTTTGGAGTAAGCGCGGCTTCTAGTTTTCGTGGATCAAGGTTGTAACTACTGGGATCGATGTCAACGAATACCGGCCGCGCACCCAGCCGGGCAATCGCGCCAGCCGTGGCCACGAAAGTGAAGGGAGCAGTGACAACCTCGTCGCCCGGACCTAGGTTCAGCGTCATCAGTGCCAGCAACAACGCATCCGATCCCGAAGCACAGGCGACGGCAAACTGTGTCTTCGTGTAGGCAGCAATCTCTTTCTCGAAACTCTCCACTTCCGGGCCCAGAATGAAGTGTTGCGACTCCATTACTCGCTGGATGGCAGCATCGATCTCCGCCTTGATCGTCCGGTACTGCGCCTTCAGATCAAGAAACGGAAATGGCTGGACCGAAGTCTTGTCGGATGTGCTTGCCGGCATCATCCTAGTGTAGATGAATGGAACGCGATGAGGACTTGATTTAACTTGTCCGACGACCCGCACCTACCGGCTTTTTCAGTCTTGGCTCACGCTGCTGCACCACCGGGTGAGCCCCGGCGCAGGCTCACTTCAGCACGTAGAACGGGACATTGCTCGAGAGCGTTTGTCCCGGCAGGGCCACCTCGATCTTGCCTGTAGTCGCACCGCTCGGCATATGCGTCAAGATGAGCGAAGCTGAGGTTACGCTGAATTGAGCCGGCGTGCCGTTGAAGGATCTTCGGCTAGAGCGGCCCCGGCAGGAGTCTTCTTTTTGGGAGGATCGCCTCCATTCAGCGCCTCCCCGCTAGGGAGGGGGAGTGGTAGAATTGTGGCCTATGGAATCCCTGATTTGCTGATTCTGAGGCGAACCATGAATTTCGATCGTACCGGGAAATCCGCTGTTCTCGCCAAACTAGAGGGTTGTTTTACCCGTGGCATTGAATACAGATGGAACGTTTTTCGACCCTATGTTGATCGGCTTGCCGAAGGAAGCAGCGTTCTCGATATGGGTTGTGGCAGCCTCGTAGAAACACATTATCTTGCACAGCGAAAGTTACGAGTTACCGGAATTGATCTTGAAGCCCAGCGGTTAGAGGAGTACGAGCGCGGATACGATTGGAGCGGACTTCCAAAGCCGGCCCTTCGAGCAGCTTCCCTATCTGACATAGCCAAAGAATCGTCCAGATTTGATTTAATCATCACATTTGACACCCTTGAGCATCTGCCTCCGGAGCTTCTACAGCCAACTCTCAGCGATCTACGGACGCTGCTTAATCCGGGAGCAGTTTTGATGATCACTGTACCTAACAAACTTTCAACATTTGAGCTGTATCAGATGGCCGTGTTGAAGCTCATCCGGCTGACTGGTCGAAAAATGGAGGCCGGTGTTCCGCATCTCACTGTGAAAACGTCAAAGGAATGGAAGCAATCCCTTGAGTCCGCTGGTTTCGACATTATCGCATGGGACATGGCCATCGGCCCACTGATGAATACCTGGTACGTAGTGACAACTGCTCCGCTCGCCTTGGGACTCCAGGGTCTGGAAGCGCTGCGCCTTGTTTCCCGAGGAACACGGCACAAGTTAGTAAAAAACTTTAACGAGGTCGTGCTTTTTCCTGGCTGGTTGAAGCTGCTGAATTCCATTGATGAGGCTTGCCGTTCGAAGTTGTCGCGTTTCTTTGCCTGGAATCTGGTAGTGCTCCAGGCCAAAGAGTGTGTGTCTCAGAACGCAGTCGCCTGAAACACAAACACATCATTCTGCGTAACTGGAGAACAGTGGTGGATCAGTAGAATTGGACGGGCATGACCGGACAATTTTGACGGGGATTTTATGGTGAATTACCGGAACAAGAGACGGGACTGGCAACAGCGATTCGCAGGGGTCCGAGTGAATTGCGAGAGAGTTCCGCCGATGTTATAGGTCACTGGAGACTGAAAGGTTCCGTCGCCGTTGCCCAAGAAAACTTCAGCATCGCTACCACAGAACTGGTTGTTGGGGTTGTTGCATTCATTTATCACCACCAAGTCAAGTTTCCCGTCACCGTTCACATCCCCCAACTGCTACATAATTGCCTCCCGTTCCCTCCTGGGCGAAGGTCGCTGCAGCTTGAAAGGTTCCGTCGCCGTTGCCTAGCAAAACGGCCACCGAACCATTGTTACAGCTGTTACAGCCGCCTTCGGCGCAATTATTCGCCACCACCAGGTCGGGATTGCCATCCCCGTTGACATCCGCCACCACAACCGAATTGGCATTAAACCCTCCGGAACCGTAGTCCACCGCTGACGCAATCCTGAGCTGGGCCGTCGGATAGGCAACGCTCACATATTGAACGTTGGAAGTGCCGCCTCCCGGTGCCGGATTCGTCACCGTGACCGACCCTGTGCCGGCGGTGGCAATATCAGGCGCAGGAACCGTGGCCGTGAGTTGTGATTCGCTAACGAAGGTTGTGTCCAGCGCCGTGCCGTCCCGGTTGACCACCGCTCCGGAGACGAATCCGGTGCCGTTCACCGTGAGTGTGAAGCTGGATCCGCCGGGAAGGTTGTCGCCAGCGGCGCGCCGTTCCAGTTCACCACCGACGCGGAGACGAATTCCGTGCCGTTCACAGTGAGCGTGAAGCCAGATCCGCCAGGCGCGGTGGTGGTCGGAACCAGCGGCTGGTTAATGAAGGGAACGGGATTTTGCGACAACGCGGTCGTAAAGGCGAGTAGGACGAACGGGCAAACGAAAACGGGCGAACTTCATGGCTGCCCCCGGCGCAAGTATATTCCTGCTGACTCTGTCGAACACCCAGTTGGACAAGAAGTTTCGGTCAACTGCCCGCTACCGCACCACCAGAGTTAGGTTCGTATTGTGAGTCAACGTCGTCGCGCCCGAAGTGAACTTTCCGGTCACTGTAAGGTTATAAGTGCCCGGACCACTGCCTCCGCCGCTCCCTCCTCCACATCCTGTCCACGTGATTGCAAGAGAGAACAGGCACACAAACGCTAACCCGCAAAGTACCCGACGACTGCGACGCCGCCCAGCGCTCGCACCACCCAAGATCACCAGCCCCGGCAATCCACCGAGAGCCAGCCACATCGCAAGCCTGCTGCCGACCGGCGAGAAGCCGCCAGGTCGCGTCAAGCGCGCCGAGGTTCCGCTGGCCACGGTGACCGTGACCATGGTTGTCGACGAACCGTTGAGCACGACTGAACTGGGCACCGAGCAAATGAAGCCTGCCGGTGCTCCACTACAAGTGAACGACACTGTCTGCTTGAACCCTCCGCCAGGCGCGACTGCGAGCGTATACTTGGCGGTTCCTCCGGGCGAGACTGTGGCTGTCGCTGAACCAGAGGAGGCCATCGAGAAATCTTGTCCCGTCCCGCTGAGCGGCACGCTCTGTGGGCTGCCACTGGCATTGTCTGTAATTAGCAGGGTTCCAGTTCGGGTGCCCGATGCCGTAGGGTCGAAAAAGACCCCGATGGTGCAATTCATACCCGGGGGGACAGCGTTGGTGCAGTCGTTGAGTGTGCCAAAATCCGCGATGCTCGTTGTCAGTTTGGTCACTACCAGGGGAACTGCACCGTTATTGGTCACGGTAAGCGTCTGGGGAAGGCCAGACGTCCCCACGTACTGGCCAGGAAAGGTGACATCGGGCGGTGAAAAGTTGACGACAGGCTGATCCCCGACACCGGTGAGCGGAACCGACTGCGGGCTGCCCGGTGCATTGTCGCTGATGCTCACGGCAGCGTTCCGAGTTCCAGCAGCCGTGGGCGTGAAGGTGACGTTGATGTTACAACTACTGTTCGGTGACAGCGATGCGGGGCAGTTGTTGGTCTGGGCAAAGTCCCCACCGTTCGCCCCGATGATCTGGATCGATGTAACCCCTAGAGTGAAATTCCCGGTATTCTGGAGCGTCACACCCTGCGGCGCACTCATGATACCAACGTCCTGGCTCCCAAAATCCAGGCTCCCTGGAGACAGCGAGACCGTGCCGCCCTGCACTACCTGGTTCAGCACAGGTGACGTACTAACGCCGAAATTTGCGCCTCCATTGTAAGTCGCTGTCATGCTATGAGTGCCCACTGCCAGTCCGGAGGTTGTGAAAGTCGCCACGCCGCTGCCGTTCAGGTTGGTACCACCTATATTCGTGGTGCCGTCATAGAAACTCACGGTCCCAGTCGGCGTGCCACCACTCTGCGCCGTGACTGTTGCGGTGAATGTGACCGCTTGCCCCAAACTGGAGGGATTCCGCGAAGAGGCGAGCGCGGTGGCCGTAACCAGTCCACTGGTGTTAATGAGTATGCCCACCGTGCCGGCCGAACAATTGCTGCAATTGCTGGTCACAACGAAGTCGGGCTTTCCATCCCCGTTCACGTCCGCCACTGCCATCGCAGATTCGCCGTTCCCGCCTGAGCCGAAGGCCACTGCCGTTTGGAAGGTTCCGTCGCCGTTACCCAGCAACTCGGCTACGTTATTGCCCCCCGCGAGAATCAAGTCGAGCTTTCCGTCCCCGTTGATGTCCGCCGCTTCTATAAAGCTGGAAGGCGCCCCGCCCAAGTCGTAGAGCACGACCGTCTGGAAGGTTCCGTCGCCGTTACCCAGCAGCACACCCAGGCAGGGCTCAAAGCCGTTCGCGCCGCAGCCGACGTCAACGTCGGAATTGTCCCAGACCAGCAAGTCGGGCCTGCCGTCCCCGTTCACGTCTGCGAGCGCCATCGAAGTGGTACTACCCCCCGTTCCGTAGCCCACTGCGGTTTGAAAAGTTCCGTCGCCGTTGCCCAATAGCACGGCTACTTCGCCGGGTACAGTACCACCACCCCCGTCAGCTACCAGCAGATCGAGTTTTCCATCCCCGTTCACGTCCGCAACCTCCACCCCCGCAACTGCGAAGGTCCCGGAGAGCTCATAGACCACGGTCGTCTGGAAGGTTCCGTCCCCATTACCCAACAGTACTCCCACATTGCCTCGAGCGATCAAGTCACATTCATCGATGTTGTCGCAAAAGTTCTCGACCACCAGATCAAGTTTCCCGTCGCCGTTCACGTCGGCCGCAGCCACCGCATTGGCAAAAATCCCGCCCGAGTCGTAGGCTACCGCCGCCTGGAAGGTTCCGTTGCCGTTGCCCAGCAGCACACTCACGCTGCTGTCCGTGCAACAGCCGTTATTGTCGACCACCAGCAAGTCCGGCTTGCCATCCCCATTCACATCAGCCACCGCCACGAAATCGGCTCCGCCCTCCCCTGTACTGTAGGGCACTGCCGACTGGAACGTTCCATCGCCGTTACCCAGCAGAACGGCCACAGTACCGGTGTTGCAGTTGGTGGGGCTGACACACTGGTTCACTACCACGAGATCGGGAATGTGGTCGCCGTTGACATCCGCCACTACAACCCAGTTCGAGGAACTCCCTCCTGTGCCATAGTTCACTGCCGACGCGGCGGTGATCGGAGACGTAGGATAGGCGACGCCTACATATTGAACGTTGGAAGTGCCGCTTCCCGGTGTCGGATTCGTCACCGTGACGCTGCCAGTGCCTGCGGCGGAAATGTCAGCGGCAGGGACCGTGGCCGTGAGTTGAGACTCGCTGACGAATGTGGTGACAAGCCCGGTCTCGTCCCAGTTGACCACCGCTCCGGAGACGAATCCCGTCCCGTTCACCGTGAGCGTGAAGCCTGACCCACCGGGCGCGACGGCATCGGGCACAAGCGGCTGGTTAACCAAAGGGACGGGATTTTGCGCCAACGCGGTCGCAAAGGCGAAAAGTACGAACGGCCAAACGAAGCGGGCGACTTTCATGGCTGTCCCCTGCGCAATTATATGCCTGCTGGCCCTTTGAACACGCGGTTCGATAATAAGTTGCGGTCGGCCGGGTTAGGTCGTTAGCGCTTACTCTTAGCCCAGTTAGGCCAGAAGGTTAGTTGAATGGACCCGGTAACATCGGTCTGACTGGTTGCGGCCAACGCCGGGAAATTCCAGGTTTCGTACTGCACATTGGCCGAGAGACTCAGGTCGTGCCGCAGCTTGATGTCGCCGCGGACATTCACATCCTGCAAGTGGCCCGGCAAGAATGCCGGATCGACGTTGTTGTGACGATAACCTACCTGAATCTGAGTTCGTGGCGAGAAGTTATAGGTTGCCCAGGCTTGTTCCCCGCGGCCTCTGCGGCCAATCCAGTCCCCTAACAGAATCCCATTGTTCGTATAACCTGAGCGATATCGTTCGTCAGTGTAAACAGCTCCAGGGCCGAAGGTAGAGGGAATATTGAGGTCAGTCGTAACTCCCTCAAAACGTAATTGCATCTTATGTAACTTCGGCAACTGCGGCAGGAAAATTCCAGGATTGATCTGGGGCCGAGTCGATCCGATCGGGGAGTACTCATCAATCACCATGGAGTCGGTATACAAGGTCACCCAGTTCCTCAGGCCAGGCAAACGGTAGCTGAAGTCGAACTCCGAAAGCCTTTTGCCGGGATTAGCTGTTGGAGATGCCTTGTGGGAATAAAAGGTCTTCAAGAAATTGCCCCACGTAAATGGGTTTCCCGTGCCGCCAAACTGCGCTGTGAAACCGAAGCCAAACTCGAGGTTGTCGGTGGGCTTGAAACTGGCCTTCGATCCCTGGACCCAGGGCTGAGACGGAAGGCCGGGCCCGGTGGAGAAAGACCAGAGTTGCCCTGAAAGCCGCGCCAGGAAAAACTCACTGTGAACGCGGCCCAGCAGGCGCGAGAGTAACGGTATCTCGTAGGGTGCGACCGAATCGATGCGGAACATCGGAAGCGGCTCAGCATTGTCGCTAAGAATCATCGGGCCGGCTGCCGTCGGTCCCAGCCACAGGCTCTGCTGACCAAAAGAAAATTGCAGGTTCCCTGTCTGAAATGACACCGTGGCATTCAGCAGTCGAAGCCGGTCGATCTGCGAAACGCCGTTGGGAGCGATGAAAGGGACAAAATCAACAGTGGCTTCCGCCAGACGCGTCGCCGCAGATTCTGAAGGCACGGCCGGCGAGTGTTGATATTCACCGTTGATGTAGATTGCGAACGGCCCAGCCATGGCCCACCCGGTTACACCCGATACATTATTGAAGCCAGTGAAGTACGGACGGCCATAATCATTGATGAGGGTTTGGCCAAAATGGAATCCGTCGGTCAACGGAGTACCGCCGATCACTGTGCTTCGCGAGTAGACGGACTCCACAGTCGCTCCAACATTTGGAGCGCCGTCGAGACGCGCAGTTTCCTGCGTGAACTCGTCGGCCAGCGCCGCGTAGATGGACTGTGGCTCTCCAGAACCGGCCTGCGGATTTCCCAGCTGTTCCTGCGCCTCTTCCACCAGACGAGCACATTCCATCCGAGTCCAGGGACGAATATTGAGAGCGGCGCTTCGAATGTATCCCACGGCAATGAGACGCTCGAGCGCGGGATAAATCCAACTATCGAGCAGGACGTAAGGGGACGCCATATTGTCGGGGTTGCGAGTCTTCTCGCCCGTGGTATCGGACAATAAGCTACCCCAACCCGACCCGCCAAGTTCTGGATCGTGATGAGCCCGGTACACCTGGCGGCCGAAATACCAGCCCAGCGCGCTGCCTACTATCACATCTGAAGGAAAGTGTTGTTTGGCGGTGACGCGGGTAATGGTCACTGTGGACGCCAACCCGTACGCCGCCATTTGGCTAAACCATCCCGGATACTCGTGCGCCCAAACACTTGCGAGAGACCAGGCGACGGCCGAATGCTCGGAGGGGAACGAAGCTCCTCCCTGAAAGAAGTTTCCGTGTCCGTTTCCGTCGAGAGGACGTTGCCGCTCAGTAATTCCCTTAAATAAGTACGCTACCGCCGTACTGTCAATGGCGGCCTCGCCACTCAGTAATCCGGTTTCCTCCAGATGATCGTTATGGGTCATGTAGCCAAGGGCGAATGCGGCCCCTCCCATCCCAATCATCGAATACGTGATGTAGTCCGAAACATTAAGGCTGGTCTGAACATGGCTCGGGTTCACTTGCTTCGCCCACCAGCTATCGCTTGCAACGAACGCGGCGGTCACTCCGGCAGCGGGCAGAATCCACCTGAGATCTTTCACCTTAAGGCGGGTGGGGGCCGTCCAGAACTCTTTTTGGTCTCCGGCGAGATGCTTGAGGAACGGGGAAACCAGCCGGTTCTGAGGATCTTCTCCGGGTGGCAAGTGGTCGTCGTGTTCTGGCTTCGGCGTAGATGAGCCTGGGCCGCTAGTGGAGGAGGATGGCGCTGGCGGAGGGACTCCCTGAGCCCATGCCTGCACACTCAACGCGTGTACCACCGACAATATTATGAGGACAAAGCCAGCAAGCCGATACTTCATCTCTAGAATTTAGAAGACGCTTTCGATTGGGATGGTTGTACCCATTGCACACACCGCTCCATCTTCGCATGCGCCCCCACCAATGTTCTGGTGCCGTGAAACCGAAGTTGGTCGACTTTCAAATCAATATATATGCTTCGGTCGCGAATTGCGAGAATGCACCGCTTATGGTTCTCTCTCGTCACGCCAAAACGGCGACCAACGCACAATCCTAGCGTTTCTCAGGACGATGACTTAAGATGCCATAGGTTCGGTGCTGCTGTTGTAAGATGTGTAGAGTTCTCGCAACTTCTCTCCCGCCGCCGGGTTAGCGACACCGAGCGCCAGATTTTTCAGACTTGCAACACTTGAATTAGCGAGGTGCGCTATGCCACGCGTCCGCATTACCTCCACACTGATCGCAGCGTGCTTGCTCCTACTAATTCCCGGCAGGGTGTCGGCACAGAGCCCTAACTTCTTGTCCGGACGAAATTTCCCCGCGTCGCAGAGTGACACAACTGCCCTCCTTACCGTTGAAGGTGATTTTAACGGCGACGGCAAGCCGGATTTGATCACGGTGACGAGTAGCCTGCACGACTACACTTTATCCGTGCTACTCGGAAACGGTGACGGGACGTTCCAGGCCCCGGTAACCATCGGCCCCGGGCCATCGCAGGGGATCGCCGCCATCGAGATGGGAGACTTCAACGGGGACGGAAACCTCGATTTTGTTTTTACCACCGGGCCAGGTAATACCATTTCAGTCTACCTGGGTAATGGCGACGGCACGTTCCAAGCGCCGGTTACGACCACACTGGCCAGCCCTCCTCAGCTAGCGGACGGATTAGCTGTGGGAGATTTCAATGGCGATGGAAAGGCTGACGTCGCCCTCACTGCGAGCGCTCCTCAGCAAGGTGCGGGAACGGTTTTGGTATTGATCGGCAACGGCGACGGGACATTTAAGGCTCCGGTCGCCTACTCCAACGCTTACCTGTCGTGGAAGGTTGCGGTGGGAGATTTCAACGGCGACGGAAAGCTCGATCTTGTCACCGCTGGGCAGGATTTCGACAACACCGGCATTTCGGTAGGTCATGGAAACGGGACGTTCCAAGCGGCCCAGAATACCGCACTTTTCGGTTTAGAAACTAGCGCCCTGGTCGTAGGAGATTTTAATCGCGACGGGAAAGACGATTTGGCCGTGAGCGGGGCGCTACTTCTCTCGAACGGGGACGGCACGTTTCAGTCGCCGATTGCCAACGCGGTCACTTCCCCCAATGTGGTTGCGGACTTCAACAATGACGGGATTCTGGATCTGGTATCGATTTCGGGAGGTGGTTCATATTCCTCTGATGCCAGCATTTTCCTCGGAAATGGAGACGGGACATTTCAGCAACCATTCACATTTCAATCGTCACTGAATCCGCTCGTATTCTTTGGAACTAGCCCCATGTCCGTTGCAGATTTCAATGGGGATGGGAAGATCGATCTGGCAGGGCCAGGGGCAGGAAACGGAAATATTGTGACGGTTGTTCTCGGCAATGGAGACGGAACATTTCGAGCGCAGGTAACCCTAGGGACTGAAAACCTATACTTCACCCCCTATACGTTTACCACCGCGGATTTGAGGAACGACGGAAAAACTGATCTCATTTTGTTTGGGGACGATGGCAATGGGCTCGGCTATGTCGGCACTTTCCTTGGAAACGGAAATGGCACCTTTGAAGCTATAGCGTATTACCAAGGTGCGGGTATGGCTTTCGGCGGAGCGGTGGCTGATTTCAATAACGATGGCAAACCCGACGTGGTCTCGATTGGGTATTTAGATGGTTTCGGGGTTCTTCTGGGGAACGGAGACGGAACATTTCAGGACACGGTTTTCTACGGTTCCAACTCTGGGGCAGTGGCGGTTGGCGATTTCAATGGAGACGGGAACCAGGACATCGTTGTCCCCGGACAGACTGGTGCGCAGTTCTATCTTGGAAACGGCAACGGGACCTTCGGCTTCCCGGTCGAGATCGCTGGCATACCGGTCGGGCTAGTGGGCGACTTTAATGGCGATGCCAAACCGGACATTGTATCCAGTAGTGGCAACGACATTGATGTGTTTTTGAATACCGGGAACCTTACTTTCCAGGAAGTAACTACCTCTACCGGTATGACATCCACGCCTGCGGCACTTGCAGATTTGAATCATGACGGGAAGCTGGATTTAGTGGCGAATGTAAGCGGCGGAGTGCTCGTCCTTCTTGGCAACGGCGACGGAACCTTCCAGTCGAAGGGGACGTTTGCCGCCGGTGGGGGTGCAATCGCTGTCGGCGACTTCAATGGCGATGGAGTTCCCGACCTTGCAGTCGGAGGTGGGAGCACCGTCTCAGTGCTGCTGGGAAACGGAGACGGCACCTTCCAGTCAGCCATAAACTACGATGCCGGTCCTCTTGGAATGGGGAACATCGTCGCCGCTGATTTTAATGGCGACGGAAAGATTGACCTGGCGGCGATGCAGGGGTTCGGAATCGCCTTGCTGTTCAACACCGTCGGACTTGTGCCCGGCGCTTCACTGAGTCCAACGACGTTGACCTTCGCCGCCCAGGAATTCAACACGTCGAGCCCTGCGCAGAAGATAACCCTGACAAACCCGGGAGGGGCGAACTTGAGTGTCACGCAGATCACCATCTCAGGAGCAGACGCGGGCGACTTCGCCGAGTCAAACACCTGCGGAAACGTTGTCGATGCGAATGCAAGTTACACCGACTGCATTTGGGACGCGTAGCGGCATGCTTAGCATCACTGACGCGGTTGGCGTTCAGACAGTAGCTTTGACTGGCACGGGCGCGGGTTCGCCGAGTCTAGGTCTCGGAACGCCCTCCGGAGGGTCAAACTCGGCCACCGTTTCGGCGGGTTCCACCGCGAAGTACACGCTTTCGATTGGCGGCGGCGGAATAGGCGGAACCGCTACCTTGACCTGCACAGGTGCTCCGGCCGGGGCGACTTGCATGGTCCCCAACAGCGAGAACGTGAGCGCCACGAATGCATCGACGTTCACTGTGAGCGTGTCAACCACAGCGCCAAGCAGCGCTTCGTTGCAGCGTAGAAGTTCGTCGCTAGAGTGGCTCTGGGCCGCCGCGATGATCGGGATGGTGTGGTTGCCAGTCGGTCGCAAATCCCGGCGTTTGGCGCGGACAATTGCGACATTATTGTCCCTTCTGTTAGTGGCGTTCCTGGTTTCGTGCGGAGGAGGGAACGGCGGAGGTAGCAGCGGAGGTGGTGGGCCAAACTCGGGAGGCACTCCGGCTGGCACCTACACTTTGACAGTCAAGGCCACTATGGGCAGCACGACTCAATCGCAGACTCTGAAGTTGACCGTCCAGTGATTAAATCGCAGCGAGGAATCTAAACCGCTCTTGACGCTAGGGGTAAATACTCATAGAATCATTAGTTTGCGGCTACGGATTGCACTATGCCCAGAGTTCTTGGGCGTCGTGGATTGGTCTGAAACCTGCCGAAGCGAAGTCATTCAGGAGGCTTTTTTTGAACCCGCTTACAAACTCCCTTGCAGAGCCGTTGCAGACTCGGCTATTGGAGGAAGCCGGGTTCGGCGGGAACGCGAATGAGGATCTGGCGCGTCTGGCGCGTATGCTGCAAGTTGCCTATGGGGCGCTGGCGTTCGCCGAAGGCCATGGTCTTGAAACCTACGACACCATGGATTTCAAAGGCACCAAGATTCTCTTGTGGACGTATACCAAATGCACGTTCCTGGCGCGTCTGTTACGCCTGACCCTGTTCGGTGGAGCTTACTTGGCCCCCATCAGAATGCGGAAGCTGCTAGGAGTTAAACCCAGCCGACTTCCACAAGCTGCCGCCGCGCTCGCTTCGACCTACCTCGAACTCTCGAACTTGACATCGGAAGATCTGTGGACACTCCGGGCGAAGTCTCTGCTGCAGTGGCTCGAGCAAAATACCGCCGAGTCGCCGGTCGGCGAAAGCTGGGGACTTCCCTTCCCGTGGTTCACCTACGCAGGGGTCGTGCCTCCTACGGTCGGGAATGCGCATAGCACCGTCTGGGCAGCCAATGCCTTTTTTTCATATTATGAGGCAACCCGGGATCCATGGGCCTTGGAACATTCCATCCGAGCTTGCGATTTTTTTGCTTACGGCCTCAACTCGGCTGAGCGTTCGTCGGGCAGCTTGGCGATTAGCTATACTCCGATGGACCGGTCGCAATGCATCAACGTGAACGCGGACGCTGCCAGCTTTCTGCTTCGCGTTGGAAAGGCCGCTGCGCGAGCAGAATATCGCGACATAGCCCGGAGGATCGTCCAGTTTGTGGTTGAGATCCAAAAGCCGGATGGCAGCTGGTATTACGACGAGTTCGTACCCGGAGTACGCCGCGTACCCTTCATTGATGGATTTCATACGGCAATGGTTTTGACTGCGTTGACACGGATCGTTTCAGAATTGCATGAAGTTCCGGATTTGAAGAGAGATTGCGAATCTGCGTTAAATACGGGACTCGCCTTCTATCTTCAGAACCTGTTTGCCCCCGACGGTAGACCGCGTTATGACATGAGGAGGCTTTACCCACTCGACTCGTATTCCTGCGGTCAAGCCATGAACACCCTGATCGATGCAGCCGACTGTGCCGCGGTTGACATCAGGTTGCGGGAGAAAATAGTCGCCCTTCTCCCTAAGGTCGTCGATCAGACTCTGAATCTCATGTTGGACTCGGATGGCAGTTTTTTCACGGCACGCTATCGCTTGCGGATTTTTCGTTTAAAATCCCTGCGCTGGGCCCAGGCGGTCCTGACGCTGGCTTTCGTGCGATATAGTCGCTTTTTACTTTTGCGCTTCAAGGCACAGAATTGAGCCTATTCGTGCCCGGTTCCAGCAGGGTCCCTTACCTCGACCGCATCCCCGGTTTATCGCGAACTCTCTACCTGAGGATCCGTCATAGCAAGTTTGTCCGACACGTGCTGGTTTTGACGGGCGGTACCATCATTGGACGCGCGTTAGTCGTGCTGGCATCGCCCTTACTCACACGCATTTATCTACCTGCCGATTTTGGCGTGCTCTCGGTGTTCTTTTCCATAGTCACGGCCACGGTCACGGCGAGTTCTCTGAATTACGAGGCCGCCATACCCCTGCCCAAGGACGATGAATTTGGGTTCAATGTAATGGGCGTTTCTTTCGCGGTTTTGTTGCTGGCTACGCTGCTTTGTAGCGGTGTCGTAATCCTCTGGACTCAGCCGCTCGCCCGACTCCTCCACACTCCGCAACTGGAACACTACTTGTGGCTTCTACCCCTCAGTTTGCTGGGTGGAGGAACCTTTCAAATTCTTAACTCATGGTCGCTGCGAGTGCAGGCTTTCCGATCCCTAGCCAAACGGAGAATCATTCAATCTGTGGCCCAAGTGGCTACACAGCTGGGTGTACCCTTGTTAATGAGAGGTCCTTTTGGTTTGCTGCTGGGTGATTCCGTAGGGCGGGCGGGCGGATCCCTAGAATTGGCGTTCAGCGCCAAGAAGTATGCGGCGGAGCACCAGCTCCACGTGTCTGCAAAGAAGCTTGCCGAGGCCGCAATTCGTTACAAGAGATTCCCCGTCTTTGGGACCGCCTCAGTGCTGGTACATGCAGGTTTCTGGATATTACCGGCATTACTCATAACCCGGTTTTACGGCCTGCAAGAGGCGGGCTGGTATGGTTTGGTGAGTCAGATTCTTGTGGTGGGAGCTGGACTGCTTGGGCTTGCAATCGCCCAGGTTTATTTCAGCAATGCTGCGCAGCTCGCACACACTTCACCGACTCAGCTGCGTTCGCTATTCCTAAGGACGAGTCGTGCTGCTTTCTTGCTGGGGGTAATTCCTTTCGCTCTGTTGATCTTCGTAGGCCCCCACCTGTTCGGGTTGGTATTCGGTCCGCAGTGGGTTGAAGCCGGGCGATACGCTCAATTGCTGTCCATACCCTTCCTAATGGTTCTTACGGTGGGGCCGGTGTTCCCCACGTTGACGATATTGGAACGGCAAGACTGGCAATTTGGGGTGGATCTGCTAGGCACTCTGGTAATGGCTTTCACGATGTTCTACGCCCATCATCTTGGGCTGTCCGGCCGTTGGGCGATCGCAGCTTACGGCGTCTCGCTCCTGGCAAACTATATAGCCCTCTTCGGACTGGCCTTGATGGCGATCCAGCGACATTGTAGCCAAGCGGCCCCGACCGACTGAGGAAGTTTCAGCCGCGTAGAAACAATCTAAGACTCACACTTGCAGCAAGAAATAGAAAAGGCACGGAGAGTTGCTCCGTGCCTTACGAACCCGCTGCGACTCAGATCCTAACAGTCTTAGACCAAGTGAACGGCCAAAAGAGATTCTAGTGCATTAAGAATGCCATCCGGCGAAAGATTGGACTGAGAGCGAAGGTATTCCTGGCTCCCAATGTGGGCAGAGAAAGCGGATGGGAGCCCCAGTCTCTTGAAAGGCACCGAACTACCTGATTCCGCCAAACATTCGGCAACCGCTCCACCTAAGCCGCCAATTACGCTGTGCTCTTCTACGGTGACGATGGCTCGGGTTTCTCGAGCGGCGGCCAAAATCGCATCCTCATCCAAGGGTTTTATGGTGTGCATGCTGAGAACACGTGCTTGAATTCCCCGAGCGGCCAGCGTGTCTGCCACCCGCACTACGTTCTGCAATAACGCGCCTGTGGATATGATGGTGATGGCGTCTCCATCGCGAACTTCAATCGCTTTGCCTAACTGGAACGTGATGGCTGAGTCGTGGATGGTTGGCTCCCCAGCTCGCCCCAACCTCAGGTAACACGGCCCCTGATGCTCCACAATTGCGCGAGTGGCTGCTCGTACTTCAATGGGGTCGCCAGGGGCCACCACGGTCATTGCGGGAAGCGCCCGAAGAACAGCGATATCTTCGGTCGCATGGTGGGTCATGCCTAGCGGGCCGTAGGAGTATCCACCACCGACCGACACGATCTTCACATTCGCCTTGTGGTAGCACACGTCATTCCGGATCTGCTCGAAGCACCGCAAGGTGGGGAAATTCGCAATCGAATATGTAAACACGATCTTGCCAGTCATCGCGATTCCGGCGGCGACTCCGGTTAAATTCTGCTCCGCCACTCCAACATTGAGAAAGCGCCTGGGGAATTTATCAGCGAAAGGCTCAACCACACCAAATCCGATATCCGCCACCAGCAGATAGATCCGATCGTCGGACTCGGCCAGTTCCATCAGCGTTTTGAAAAATGTGCCTCTCAACTACACCTCTCCGAGTTCAGCAAGCGCCAGACGCAGTTCCCCTTCGTCAGGCGAGCGATAGTGCCACAGAAGCTTGTTCTCCATGAAGCTGACACCCTTGCCTTTAACGGTGTGGGCAATAATGCAGGTGGGGCTTCCAGGCTGAGTGGGAATCTCCCCGAGGGCGTCTTCGATTTGTGCGCAGTTGTGACCGTCAATCTCTAGAACCGACCAGCCGAAAGCTTTCCATTTCGCGGCCAACGAATTGAGATCCAAAACTTCCTTTACGGTTCCGAGACTTTGGATTTTATTGTAGTCCACAATCGCAACCAGGTTATCCAAGCGATGGAAGGGTGCGAACAAAACCGCTTCCCACGTTGATCCTTCGTCGCATTCGCCATCACTGAGCATCGTGAATACGCGAAAACCGCGGCTTTCTCTTTTTCCGACCAGCGCCATTCCACAGGCGAGCGGCAAACCATGGCCCAAAGAACCTGTAGAGGCTTCCACCCCGGGAACGCCGACGTGAGTCGCATGGCCCGCGAGGTGACCACCATCAAGGCAGAACTCATCCAGCCAGGAATCGGGGAAGAAGCCGCGCTCAGCCAGCACAGCATACAAACCTGCGCTAGCATGGCCTTTGCTAAGGATAAAACGGTCTCGTTCAATCCAATCCGGCTGAGCCGGATCGATCCGCAATATTTTTTCGTAGAGTACGGCCAACACGTCCGCCGCAGAGAAAACCGATCCAACATGTGAGCTCTTGGCGCGATGGATCATCTTTATGGCCCGCCGCCGAATACGATTTGCAAGAAGTTCTGCCGAGGCCATTGAAGGCAAGGCCGTTGGAATTGTTGAGCTATTCACCTTGCTCCACCCTCCAGATCTTTTTCAACCTTACTGTTTTATTTCTCATTTTTTTCCAACCAAAGTAATTATCCTGATAACTCCGTCGCATGCTCAGGACAAACCATCAAGTGGTCGCACTGTGCGCAGGAGTTCCCGCCAGTCCACTCGGACACAACGACGAGAGATAGCTCAGGTTCTCCCTTTCTTCGTAAGAAAGCTTCCAACCTACGGCCTTCAGGTTATCTGCCAACTGTTGCCGGTCTTTGATTCCGACTAACACCGCGTCGACCTCGGGATTGTCCAGAATCCACCGAATCGAGACAGCCGAAAACGGCCGGCCGAGTTTATTGCTAAGCAGTCGGATCGCATCCAAGACTCCTTGCTTCTCATGGCGATCCTTCTCTGAGAAGTAAGGGCTCTTCCTGCGGACGTCATTGCTATCGACCACCTGTCCGATCGTTCGCCGTCCTGCAAGTAAACCCTGGGCCAGCCCGGAGTGCGCCAGAATGCTAACATGTGACGAAGCACACCAAGAAAACATTTCTCCTTCCGGTTCACGACACAACAAATTGAAGGCAACCTGTTGAGAGACGATGGGCAGAGTCGCGTGAGTTCGCCGCAACAGATCTAGAGGAAAATTCGACACACCCAAAAATTGAAATTTTCCTTGCTCGCGACACATAGCAAGCGCTTCCAAGGTCTCCTCGATGGGAGTCGCGGGATCCGGCCAGTGAATCTGATAGAGAGGGATGGTCTCCACTCTTAGTCGTCGCAAACTGGCTTCGATGGACTCTAGCACTGTACTTTTTCTTAGGTCGCGGTGTACCTTACGGTGCGCGTCCCATACCAAGCCGCCCTTGGTAGCGATAACAACATCCCGGCGTCTTTCGCACAGAGCCTGCGAAAGCAATTCTTCGACTCGCCCCAACCCGTAAACGTTGGCCACATCAAAAAAATTGACACCGCTATCCAACGCGGCGTGAACTGCTGATTTCCACTCCGCTTCATCCACGGGTCCGTAATCATGGCCGCCGGCAGGTCCGCCCCCGAAACCAATCCGCGAAATCGAAAGAGGAGTTTTCCCAAGCTGCCGATATTCCATTTACCGCCTCAAAATGACGCAAGTCAGAGTTTTAAATAAAATCCTCATATCCTCCAACAGAGATTGTTGTTTAACGTAAGCAAGCCGCAAACGATTCTTCTCCGGCCTGAACTTCTCGATAAACACCCTATGAGGTTCTTCCGAACCTACCAGCTCATTGAGATTACGAAATTGCACCGAAGCGTAATCCGTGATTCCCGGCCGAACCGAAAGGATGAGCTTTTCTTCGTCCTCGTAGGCTGAAGTGTGTTCATCAAGTTCTGGCCGCGGACCCACCAGGCTCATGTCTCCTGTCAGGACATTCATCAACTGAGGCAATTCGTCAACCTTGTATCTTCTCAGAAACTTGCCAATCCGTGTGACGCGGGGGTCATTCTTGCCGGTCGTTCCGCCAAGGCTGTCCGAACCCACAAGCATAGATCGAAATTTCCATATGCGAAAGGGTCTTCCATATCTTCCGATACGCACTCCGCGATAGAAAACAGGCCCCGCGGAATCCAATTTGATCGCGAGCGCGATCAATAGCAGCAGCGGGGAAATCAAAATCAATCCGAGAGCTGAAGAAAACAAATCAACGGACCGTTTGACCGATTCTTCAAATCGTCCCATGCCCTCTACCAACTCTTCTCCTACGACGGTTTCGAAAACAGTACCCCTCCCCGACCGTCCGGTACCAAACATACTTTCATGCCTTTACCGTCGAGGAATTCATGGACGGCTCTTTTGCATCCGAAACAAGAACCATAATCGTCGATGATGATGTACCCGCCTGGGGATACATGATCATATAAATTGTGCAAGCAGCAAAGCGTCGACTCGTACCAATCCCCATCGAGCCGCAAAACCGCAATCGAACCTATCCGATCTCGATAGACAGGCAAGGTGTCTTGAAACCATCCTTCTACCAGGCAGACCGAATCTCGACTTAGTCCAAATTTGGAAAAGAGAACTGATTCGACTCTACTCTTGGTACCCAGGCATGAACCGCGGACGAGAGGCCGGATGTGCTCTCCGGTCACTTCTTTTTCTTCGTCAAAGTCCTCCGCAGTCGGATCGGGGATACCTTGAAACGAGTCGAACAACCACATTTTCCGTCCATTTGGGTCCGTCCTCGCTACCATCGCCATGAGTGCGGAGCACCCACCCTGGGCCACTCCACACTCGACAAAATCACCGGGAATTGCTTTGGAGATCGCATTAGTCGCAGCATCATAGGTGGCTTCGAGACCAGAACTTCCGACCAGCGAGTATGGCATCACGCTATGGACTACTTTTGCCCGCGTCTGCTCCGCGGGGCTGCCGAAGATAGATTCACGAAACAGATGCAGAAAATAGGACAGCCGCAACATTCCCTTGTAAGTCTGAAAGGAGAATTCGTATATGGGCTCATACACCGCTTTTGGAAGAAAGGCCTGCGCCGAGCCTAAAAGCGATTTGAAAATCTTTATAAGAGGACTGCGCTCAAACACCGGAGTCTCAATAGAATGTTCGCCGGCTACAGCGACTGCCTCCGCCTGAGAAGACAATTTCATTTCCTAACCTCGCACAAGCTTTTATTCTGAGATGCGGAACAACGGATTCCATCTGCCATTTCGAGCAGGTTGCGCGGCCCCTATCAGGGAGAAACACTTGAAACTTCCGAAGAGGCGTTCTTGACTGTTTGCTGTTCCCGCCCCTCCAGTCGTTCGCTGGCTGGGCGCAGTATCAAATCCTGGGCCCGAAATTCATTGACCACCGAAATCAACATGCTCTCCAATCGACCGGCGAGCACCACGATATCAAAACGCTCATGGGCGCAACGGATTCCATTTCTTCCCATCTCAGCACGTTGCTCCGCGGTCATTTCTTCAAGCCTGCGGATGGCGGCAGCAATAGCCGGGGGGTCTTCTGGCGGAACGACGATACCGCATTGAAACTCTTTCACCAGATTGTTGCTCGGATTGCCGGCGAATAGCACCGGCCTGCCAGCAGCGACGTAGTCGCACAATTTGTTGAAGCTAACTCCATAACGATAAAGTCCGGGAAGATCGCGCATGCTCAGGATAAACGCGTCCGCTTCCTCCATGACTCGATGCAATTCCTTCTTGGGGACAGCATCTCGAAATTCCACGTTCCGCAAATTCAGATCCCGAGCCAATTGGATAAGATTTGGCTTCTCCTGCCCGCCTCCCACAAAAACAAACCGGGCCCGGTTGCCGTTTTGTTGTTCGATCTGCGCTGCACGAAGCACGGTTTCGAGGGCAAACGCCTCCACATGGCCACCTGCGTAAACCAACGTGCAAGGCTCCGAAATCTCTCCGCTATACGGTCTCAAACCGGCGTAACGGGACAACTCCAGACCATTGGGAATCCAAACCACTCGTTCCTTTGGAATTCCAAACTGGCCAAAGTATTCGGCAGCACCGGGAAGAACAGTCATGATCCTGACTGCCCGACGAGCGAGAAATCGTTCCAAACGGCTCAATCCCCGCGCAACGAGACTTTTCCCGGACAGTCGACCAAACTGAATCATGGTCAATGGCCAAAGATCTTTTACCTCGAAAATAAATGGCCTCTGTTTTGCGACGGAAACTCCATAAGCGCTAAGGGATGCTAATGGCTGGAACGTGGTACCGATGATCACATCGGGGCTTTCACGCAATTTTCTGGCTGTCCAATAGGCCCGCCACGCAAAACTGCACATATTGAAGGCCCGTCTCCAATCGTTCTTCTTGTAGGGCGGCGTTTTGATCCATACAAATCGCACCCCGTCATGTTCCTCCACGCGCCAACGTTCGCCTTCTTTTAATCTGATCTCTTCAAATTTATAGTGGCTAAAGCCAGCCGCGAAGAAAGTGACGCGATGACCTTTCTCTACAAGTCGTCGGGCGAAGTCGTGTTGCGTGGTAAATTGTTGGTCTGGTGTAGAAGCATACTGAGAGAACCACCAGATGTTGAGTCTTCGGTGTTGTCCGTAGTTTTGCATGTCGTGAAATTATCGAACGCGATCAATGCCCATTGGTTAAGTATAGTTCAGCTACTACCCCGTCCGAGATCGTTGTTCGCGGCTCAGCGCCTCGATATTCTAGTTTAATTGACTGCAAACGTACGCGCCCATAGTTCCAGGTTTAGGACGCGGAAAGCTTCGACCTCAGTCAGGCAACCGGATTTATCACTAAGAAAGGCATCAAGTTCGTCATGGACCTTCTTCGCTGAAAGAATGCGGCTCATCTTGAGGTCGGGTTCATGAATCATCGATCGAATGGTTCCGCGAACGTCCTTTCGAAGCCATTCTTGCTGAGGCGTTGAAAAACCTAACTTGCTTTTTCGCAAACGCACTGCCTCTGGCAAAACACAATTCATTGCTTGGCGGAGCATCCACTTCGTCCAGCCACCCTGTAGTTTTAACGACGGCCTACAGTTTACTGCGAAGGTCGCTAGTTCGTAATCGAGCATCGGCACCCGCGCCTCAATGGAGTGGGCCATGGAATTCCTGTCCTCGTAATGGAGCAGCGCCGGGATGCTAAAGTAGCTCAGATCATCCTTTTGACGCTGCCGAAGACTCGCTCCCGGCCCGAGACTCACCTCAGCGGACTTGTGGTTCGCAGAAGCAAGCCCTGGATTGCCAACGCGGTCGAGCAGCGACTGCTTAGACCTGTGGGAGGAAGGGACATACCTCTTTACGCTACTCCAGTTCCAGGGATTGTGACCGACGTTTCGGATCCAGGCGATACTCTCGGGAAGAACGCGCGGATTCGCGGATTTGAAAAGATGCCATAAATAGAAAATGTAGAACTTCCGATAACCGCAGAGGATTTCATCTCCTCCCTGCCCATCGAGCAACACGGGAATGTTGGCCTGTCGTGCCGCCCGCATCACGCACCATTGCGCGTAAACGCCCGTTCCACCAAACGGTTCGTCTTGATGCCAGATCAGGCAATTTAGGTCATCCCAGAAACTCTCGGCTTGAGGAAAAACATAATGCGGAGTGGCCCCGGATGAACGGACCACATCCTCCATATAACGGCGCTCGTCGATCGCTGGCTCATCGAAACATGACGAGAAGGAATGAAATTCCTTCGCCCGCTTGGCCTTGCTGGCCAGCATGACTACCGACGAAGAATCCAATCCACCGCTGAGGCACGAACCTATCGGGACGTCGCTGCGCAATCGCCAATTCACCGCTCTTTGCAGATGAGTTAGCAATTGCTCGATGGCTTCCTTCTCGGACATATCTTCTTCCGGCTCGATTGGCAGCTCCCAGTATCTGGCAATCTCAGCCGAGATAGAAGACTTCGTGAGGTCGATCGTCATTGAATGCCCCGGCAAGAGTTGGCGAATGCCTGCAAAGAAGGTGCTTTCCGAATGGTCTTGTACACCATGCTCCAGATATTGCGAAACAACACTCTCATCGGCAGTCCGTGGCGCGCCGGGATAAGCAAGAATTTGTTTAATTTCCGATCCGAAAACAATATGCGAAGCTCGAATGAAATAGTAGAACGGCTTTACACCGAAGCGGTCTCGTGAACAAAACAGCCTGCGTTTATTGCGATCCCAGATCGCAAACGCCCACATGCCATTAAATCGCTTCACGCAGTCCTGCCCCCACCGCCGGTATGCTCTTAAGATGACCTCGGTGTCAGTGTGCGTGCGGAACGACTCACCTTGTCCTTCCAACTCGCTGCGTATTTCGAGGTAGTTATAAATCTCGCCGTTGTACGTTATCCAGTAGTCCCCGTTTTCGATTTGCATGGGCTGCAGGCCAAGCTCGGAAAGATCCAGAATTGCAAGCCGGCGAGCACCAAGCCCGAGAGATGGTCTCCGAAGAACAGGAGGAGTTTCTCGATTGCGAATGCACTCCCCTGCGGAGCCAGAGTGGACGTCGATAAACACAAATCCCCGTCCGTCAGGTCCCCGGTAGTTCACCAGATTCGTCATGGCCATCAGAATCGCCGGGTCGAACCCTTCGAGCGCCACAATCCCGGCTATGCCGCACATGGAGAGTCCAAAAGTGTTCCATAAAGCTGGAGTAGTTTGCGTTCTTCGCTGGCCCAGTTGTACTTTCTCACGACTGCTTCTTGCCCTCGCTTCCCCATCTCTTCAGCTTCTTCAGGATGGGTGAGGACAAATTCGATAGCCTTCGCAATCCCCACAGGATCGTCGGGTTGCACCAAAAGCCCGCACTTGGCACCTTCGACAATCTCACGAAATCTTGGAAAATCAGAAGCGATCACAGGAATGCCAGCCGCCATATATTCAAACATTTTGACAGGGGCAGACTCCAGGTGGCCAGGGGTCGGTTTAAAAACCACTAGTCCTGCACGCACCTCGGCCAGTAGCCCCGTCACCCCTGCGCGATCCAGTACACCCATCACGCACGTGCGGTCCCATCCATTCGTTCCAGCCAGATCCTCCCTCAAGCTGGAGGGAGAAAAACTACCTGCCAGTTTCAGTGTCGCTTGCAATCCCTCAGGAAGCACCGACATGGCTTGAAGGACCTCTGGGAGACAGCGGTCTCTCGAGAGCAGACCAACATAAGCAACCGCACTGCTTCGGCGATGCCCGGCGTTCGGAGTTACAGATTGAAATTCCTGCAAAATGGGGTAGTTGCTTACCACCACTCGGCGCCCATCTTGAACCCTGAAGCGCCGGTAGATTTTGGCGGTCGCCGCGACTACGCCAGAAAAAAAACGGGCACTGCATGATTCGAGCGTGCCCACCATCCACGCCAATGGCCGTCGAAACGCTCTGGGAATGTAATGTTTGGCCGCCATATCCGCTGCCACGTCTTCATGGGCGTCATACACAACCATTTTTCCGCGCATTCGCAGCAGCAGCCCGACCAGAAGCAGTTCTGGATCATGAAAATGGTATAAGTCCGCATCCTGGCGAACTGCTTCTCGATATATGGACCAAGTTCCCTGCATGATTCGCGACAGGCGGCCGCGCGACTTGGGCAACCCGCGAATCCGGATCCCTTCTCGTATTTCGTCCTTATCGTGACAGACAATCAGCGTCACGTCGTATCCAGCCCGAGAGAGCGACTTGCATTCCTTGTGAAAGATGCGCACGTCAAAAGGCGTATGCACTGTTGTGAGGTGCGTGACTTTATGCACTTTGCCTGGTGACGATGTTTCAGTGGGCATGGCAGGGAACAAAAAATGATACCAACGTTCACGCTTACTCTGGCAAGGCAGTCTGAGTTCTACGTAACTCTCACGGTTGGAGCCGTCGCAACTGCAAGTACCGTGCTATTGAACTGCACCAGCGGTCTGGGAGTCAAGCAAGCTCTTGCCCACACTTCCAAAGAGACCCACCTCCACACAGAGGTGCAACACCCGCTTTCGCCATTCAAGAAGCGGCGCCACACCGAGTCAACGACCCCCGGGTCCCACCACTCCCTCTGCCTGAATTCCGTCGAAGAAAACATCTCTTCCACCCAGGAGCGCAGTGGCCCTCTAAGCCAGGAGACTTCCGGAGGGGCAAAGCCCAGCTTATCTTTGCGATTACGAATTTCCTCCGGCACAATTCCTGGAATAGCATTCCTAAGCACGACCTTTGTTGTAGTCCCGGAAATCTTTTGCTCAACTGGGATGGAAAAAAGGAACTCCACCAGTCGATGGTCAAGAAACGGAAGACGCACTTCCCGGGAAAAAGCCATGGAGTTGCGATCCGCGTAACGCAAGAGCTGCGGCAAAATAGTCTGCGTCAACGTTTCATAAAGCGACTGGTGCACTGCATCTTCGAATTTTCGAGCGATCCGCACTGGCGGATGGTGCCACTTGCTCTTAAATTCCTCGCGGAGACCTCTCGGCCTTCTTCTTTGTATAACGACTGAGCGTAACTTTGTTGGCAAGAAGCTGGAAACCACACCTAGCAAAAACCGCCGGTTGTGATCAGTCATGTAACGCTTAAAGGAAGTGATGGCTTCCGAAAAGTGGCGCTCTTTCAACAGATACCTGTAAAACGCTGCAAAATACTCATGATATCCGGCCAGGGTTTCATCTCCACCCTGGCCATCGAGCAGCACCGTGACTCCGCACTCCTTTGCCAGCCGCATCACGCACCACTGCGCGTAGATGCTGGTGCTATAGAACGGATCATCCTGATGCCAAGTGAGCGCTTCCATCTCCTCCGGTAACCGTGTGGGATCTGGATAGACGTGGTGGCTGTTCACGTCGCCCCACTGAGCCATAAGATCAATGTATTTTCCTTCGTCGAACGCGGGATCTGAGAAACGGGCCGAAAAAGTGTCCTGCCTGCCCCCCGCGCGGTTTCGTGCAACCAAGCCAACGATAGTCGATGAATCCAGTCCACCCGAGAGGCTGGAGCCGACTGGAACATCAGATCGCTGGCGGATTCGGACAGAATCGGACAATAACTCCAGGAATCGTTCCGCATATTGCTGGGCGTCAGCCAGGCGAATCTGCTTCCCAGGGTCGAGATCCCAATAGCGCCAAGTCTTAAGAGAACGATCTCGCCAGGAAAAGCGCAGAGCATGCGCAGCCGGAAGAGAGGAAACACCTGCAAACATGGTTCCAGTACCGGCGTTAATCGGACGGTTTTCCAAATAGCCATAGACTGCTGAGCCGTCGGCGCTCGGCGAAAAAAATCTACCGGCAATCAGCGCCTTCACTTCTGAGCCAAAGGCTAAGAACTCTCGCTCTTTATCCAAGTAATAGAAGAACGGTTTCTCTCCAAATCGGTCACGGGCCGCGAACAATTCCTGCCGGTTCTCGTCCCATATGGCGAAGGCAAACATCCCATTCAATCGACTCAGGCATTCACGGCCCCAAACCTGATAGCTCTTTAACAATACTTCCGTATCAGAACGTGACTGGAAACGGCATCCCATTTTCGTGAGCTCGTCAGCCAGTTCGACGTAGTTGTAAATCTCGCCGTTGAAGGTGATCGCCAACCCGCTTGCTTCATCCACCATAGGTTGATGCCCACTGGGTGACAAATCTAGAATTGCCAACCGGCGGGTTCCCAGACGAGTAATCCCGCCGGGAGATTCCCAGATTCCGGCGTCATCGGGCCCGCGGTGCGCAATACTGTCGCGCATCTCAAGGAACAGACTCGCCGAAATCCTACGAGCACCGCCAACGACTCCTACAATCCCGCACACTTATGTGCCCTCCTCAAGAACTGCCCGGCGTGCGCTCTGCCAGTCGCGTACCGAGTTAGTGTCGAACAACATTCAGATGAGTTAGCTAAAATCCGAAGTCTGGAGTGCCCTAAACGAAGAACATTCTTGGTAGGTCCGCGGAATGTTCGTTCTCATGGGGCGGATGCTCTCGCGTATTGGCAGCGATTAAGTTCCGCTGCTTCCGAACGGGCCCAATCGCGCAGGTAATATCCAATCGATTGCCCTTCCGGGTTTCGTGCAAAACTTTGCATCCATTTCCAGTTTGCATCGACAATGGATTGGTCTGCCACTTCCGGCGTCAGGTATCCTCCCCCGGCAAACGGATCTTGGGAGACGCTTATCGGGTCAGAGGCCTTTGAATTCACCCTCGGATAATAAGCTCGCACGAGAGCCGCGGACCCTTCTACAGGACTGGAACCATAAAAAAGATATCCCTGAAGGGCCGCGCTATTGGCCTCGTAGAGGTAGTCCGGTAGGCGGATCTGGAAGACTTTCGCGTAATGCAGAAGGTCAACAAAGAATCCTCCGTCGGTGTTTGGAGACGGCGTGCTGGGATCATATTCGAACGAATCCCAAACGCTGCCCGCGGGAGCGTTCGCCCGGCTCGACCAAGGAACAAAATCCGGCCAATTTTGGAGCAGTAACCATCCCTGGGAACCGACCAACAAGTGGAAGTTTTGTTGGTGGACAATCAAGCCCGTGGCAATCGCAAAGCTGATGCGGATCCCCGGTTAGCTCGTAAAGGAACAACCGAAGCGTAGCCTCGGCGGATATGTAGTCCATCGGTGCGTCAACGTCCGCCACCACGTTGGGAAGCCATAGCGGATTGTGCTGTCTCAGACCCCCTTGTCCGTCTGAAATGAAGATGTTTTCATAACCGGCTGCGATTGCAAGAACTTTGCTGGTCCATTCATCTCGCGTGCCCTGGCTCGTCAGTTCAGGATGTTCCTCGGCAAGCACCAGAAAATGGGCAAAGGGAAGAAGAATCCCGCCGGCTTGCTCTGAATTCCACATCGTCTTTTCGACCTGCGTAACTTGGTATACACCAGGGGCCGGCAACCCCGCTCCTGTCGGCTTGATTCTTCCCACCGACTGCGGCCACACCAGGGGCGCAACAGCGAGGGCGTTCAGGTCAGCGACGCTTTGAATCGTATTGCTTTGCAGAACTTGTTCTCCCGTGTTTCCCGCAGTCCATGCCAACTGGAGGCTCCCATCGCTTTGCTGCGTAACCTTGAAAAAGGTAGCTCCTTCGCTGAGGTTCTGGGCGTACAAGGCGATTTCGCCGGTTAGGGTTGGAATCGCGACCGGAACACCGAAACTGCCAAGCATGGTTGGCCACCCCGTCACGTTGAGCTGCGCGGTGCCCGGCGCCACGGGTTGACCGGGATCAGGAGCGTCATTGACGGTAATTGTCTGAACAAGATTCAGGACCCATTGTCCAGAATCCAGGAACGCCTCGATGTATTTGGGATTGCCGGTGGCCTCATAAGCTGTGAGGAGGGACTCCAGGTAGTAGCGGGTACCCCACACGACGTTTCCCCACGCATTGTTCGCGGGATGGCGCGTTTCCTCATCGAGAAACTGCTGTGAGAGGCGATCGTAATTTGGCAGACTGGCAGCTGGTGTTCCTGAGCAAACGGCTATTTGAACCAGCGAAGCATCAACCGGCCCACCGCTCCCGCAGCCGCTGATGAAAAACAGCAGATACGTGAAAACGCAGAGGCCAAACCGTCGCATCGTCACCATCGCATTAAAGTTGGCAGATACCGAGAAGGAATCCCTCTCCTCGACCGCATCGCGCCAAGAGGGAAAAAATATTAGCAGCCGGAAATACCACTTCGCGAGCGCGCAATCAAAGAAACGCAACAGGCCGGGCTACCGTCAACACATTATCTGTCTTTTTCACGGTTCATCGCGCTTCCCATGCCAGGAAGGAATCAAGATTCCCTTGAGTATAGCCCGTGTGCCAAGCGCCGCTGTGATCTCTGGCGGAATACCAAATCCGCATAGTGTTTGTGGTTGCATCATAAAGAACGGAACCACGGTAGACATAGTCGTCATCCCACCCTGATTTAGATGGAGAAAGAACGGGTTTGGGATAGTTGATCCAATGGACGCCGTCCAACGAATGATAGAAAAACATGCTTGTACCCTGATTGGTAACGAATCCGCAACCTGACCCCACGGGATAATCAGCAATCACGGCCCAGTATTCTCGCAACTCGGGAATCCATGTCATGTTGGGATGCCAAACAATAAAGCCGTCTTGCTTTATATCCGTGGTGATCGGCGCGCTCCAGGCCAACCCATCCGAACTGGTCCGAACATTCATATTTGCAGTCTGGTGCTTAATACAATTTATGGCATTCTGGCCAGGATCGATCTTAAACATATAGTAGGTCCCATCGTGGTATACAACCGAAGGGGCCAGTAGCTCAAAGAAGGGTTCGGTAATTAGGCTTTGCGGTGGACTCCAATGTGCTCCGTCAGTTGAAGTCGAGCGCTCGACAAAGGACGGGGTATTGGTTGTGATCTCATCAGTGAGGCTCAGAACCCAGTACACGTTGAGTTTTTCGCCGTCGTAAACGATTGTCGGGTCCTGGTCAAAGTCGCAGGTCCCTTCGTAAACATATACTAGGTCCCATCGTGTGTCGCCAGCACACGGCGGGGAAGAAAGCGGGTTTTCCAGCTTGTTCGGCACGGTCCAATCCACCCCATCGTTGCTCACCATAATGGAAGGATTTTCGTCCCTGTCATCGCTCTGCGGATAACCGGTGGTCACCATGTAATATTGAAAGCCATTAAACGGCTTAGCAAATTGGATAACTTGGGGCTCAACGGTTTGGCAATCGTCCGCAGGTGCCGGGCATACGGTTAGAGGAGCGGAGGCATTCGGAATCGCTTGGGGTACGGTCGACACATGGTTAGAACATCCGCTCAGTAATAAAACAACTGTAGAACATCCGCCCAGTAGGAAAACAACCAAACGTCTTTTCATTCGATCTTGCTCCCAATCTGCCACAATCGCCAACGTTCATCCAGCAGCGTTGGGCGTTCCCGGACCACGTTTGTGGCTTACTGAGTGACGACGCCTACGATCAAGAATAGTTCCGTGATCTCGGCGCACACGAGATTTCGAGGGAGAGACCAATTTACTCTTAGACTGGGTCAGAGATCAGTTATTTCGCGTATGTGCAGCGATTGAGTTCTGCTGCTTCTGAACGAGCCCAGGCGCGTAAATAATACCCGATTGATTGACCTTGCGGATTTTGCGCGTAACTTTGCATCCACTTCCAATTGGCATCGATAATGGACTGATCTGCCACTTCCGGCGTCAGGTATCCTCCCCCCGCGAACGGATCCGGCGACGGGTTAAGCGGGTTAGAGACCTGCGAATTCGCACTCGGATAATAAGCTCGCACGAGAGCTTCCGACGCGTTCATAGGATTGGGACCATAAAAAAGATATTGCTGAAAGGCCGCGCGATTGGCATCGTAGAGGTAATCTGATAGGCAGATCTGGAAAATTTTCGCATAATGCAGAAGGTCAACAAAGAATCCTCCGTCGGTGTTTGGAGACGGCGTGCTGGGATCATATTCGAACGAATCCCATACGTTGCCTGATGGAGCGTTCGCTCGGCTCGACCAGGGAACAAAATCCGGCCAATTTTGCAAAAGCAACCACCCTTGGGGGCCGACGGACAAGTGAAAGTTTTGCTGGTGGACGATCAAATCACTGGAAATTGCAAGCTGATGCTGATCTCCGGTTAACTCGTAAAGGAACATTCGAAGTGTGGCCTCGGCAGATATGTAGTCCATCGCTGCATCCGTATCCGCCAAAGCATTGGCAAGCCATAACGGATTGTGTTGTCTCAGGCCCCCCTGTCCATCTGAGATGAAGATGTTTTCATAACCGGCTGCTATTGCAAGAATTTTGCTTGTCCAGTCTTCTTGCGTGACTTCGTCCACCAGTCCAGGGTGTTCCTTTGCAAGCACCAGAAAATGGGCAAACGGAAGAAGAATGCCGGCGGCTTGCTCTGAATTCCACATCGTCTTTTCGAGAGGATAGACAGGGTATACGCCGGGTGCCGGCAATCCCGCGCCGGTCAGCTTGATTCTTCCCACCGATTGGCTCCACACTAGAGGTGCAGAAGCCAGGGCTTCTAGGTCAGAAATGGTCTGAATAGTATTGGTTTGCAGAACTTGGCTTCCCGTGGCCCATGCCAATTGAAGTGTTCCATTGCTCTGCTGCGTAACCTCGAAATAGATGGCTCCGTCGCCAAGATTCTGCGCGTACAAGGCGATTTGGCCGGTTAGGGTTGGAACCGCGACCGGAACACCGAAACCACCATTCATAGTCGGCCACCCCGTTACCGTAACTAGTGGGCCAGTGCCTGGCGCCGTGGGCTGGCCTGGATCCGGAGCATTGACAATTGTCATCGTCTGCACAAGATTCAGGACCCATTGCCCGGAATCCACAAACGATTGAATGTATTTGGGATTCCCGGTGGCCTCATAAGCAGTGAGAAGGGACTCCATGTAGTAGCGGGTGCCCCACACGATGTTTCCCGATAAGTTGCCAGTGGGGTGACGCGTGTCTTCGTCGAGAAATTGCGCTGAGATCCGGTCGTAGTTTGGCAGACTGGTGGCTGGGACTCCCGAACAAGTGGCTATTTGAACCAGCGGAACATCAATCGGATTACTGCTCCCACAGCTACTGCCAGGCGGGTCACCGCTCCCACAACTACTGATCAAAAGCAACAAGCACCCAAGAACGAAGAAGCCAAATCGTCGCATCATCATGTCAGTTAAGCTGAACCACTTTAAACTCGACGAGACCAGCAGCAGCGAAAGGAACTAGCGGTGCGGCAAGCCACTTCACAAAAAACCGATCATAGCTGAGAATCCAGCACCACCGTGAGATGCCATAGGCGCATGGTCGATGATCCGGGATCAAAGGCACTCGCCGGATGTCCGTTCGGAGTTACGGGCCCCAGATATACTTCCACGCATTCCTTTGGCCAGGGGAAGGTCGCCGCAAGATCATGATAGACGGCTCGCATCTGATCCGTATTCGAGAAGACCCACCATCCCACCAGTAAGGTGTAAGAGTTTCCATACGGGCCGAATCCACTGCCTGGAGCCATCCCCGGATAATTCCACCGGTACACTCCGTTACGACCATCCATGTAGTTGGTGAGGCGGTAACAAGGAAAATCGTTGGAGGGCTTCACCAGTACCTTATCGTAGAACTGCTTTTCGAAGCCGCTCCGCAGTCTTTCATAGAAGCGATACCCCTCACTCCCCGATGAATAGGCGCGCATCTGGCTCGTCAACCAAAGGGGGAAACGGTGGGCGTGGGAGGAATCCGGAGCGATGCCCGGGACGGGAATCGGTCTCATCCCGGGGCGAATTTCGTTGTTCCCCGCATACGCATACTCCGGGTGGTCGGTCCATACACCAGGCTGGAAGACCCAACCCCCATCCGGTTGCCATGCCACCTCCTGCGTGAACACCCGACGCGCGATCACGAGTACGTCGTCCAGCGTCGGGGTCCACGCCGCCCTCTGGGCCGGAGTACCACCAAAGGTGTGCAAGTCCGCGGCAATCGCAAAGACAAACATTTCCACGTCGTTGATCTGGCGGAAATAACTCTTGCCCACTCGGTGAGTATTGAGTCTCCACAAAGTCCTCTGGCGCACTCCGCGAACATCCGGCGCTTCAAACTGCTTAGCCGGCTTCACAGTCCAGACGTCTCGCATTTCGGAAAAAATCAGATCCGGAAGACCGGGTGGCACAAGTTCCGGCTGCCCGGTTTGTTTGGTCAAAACCAGAAATTCACTCGCCAGGTAGAGATACTCCATCCGCCCAAGGTCCTCCGAAGGCAGCTCGGACGAATTCGTTACCAACTGCGAAAAATGATCGGCGAACGCACGTTGCCATTGCACGTCCCTAAGCTTAAAGGCCGCCTGCAGAGGGATCATCATGGTAGTGCCGACCGTTTCCGCTTGAGATCCACCGCGGACGGTCTGGCGGAGTATAGGGTCAACGGTAAGGGACCAAAGCCGGTGCAGATCGTCGGGTTGTGCGGCGGGCACGGCGGGAGTTCCCTGCGAGAAAGAGGCTGGCGCGCATAACGACACAATGACCAAAGTGAAGCACACTCCAGACATTAACTTCATCCGCGACAGAAGAATCATGTTTTCATTTCCTTTCGCGCCAAGGCTAAAGCCGTATCCCGATGTTCCGAGATCAACGAACTTGGCCCGTTGTTCGTTACAACCTAGTCGGTGTAACAATTTCGACCGTCAGTCTGAGAGGCGAAACATATTGCTACTCCGCCTCTAGGCCTGCACGCCACAGAGGCACCGGTCAAAGGGATGAAGGAAGCGCTTTCGAGTGATCGATGGCAAGACCCCTCTCGCGATCCCTAAAAAGCCAAAGCAAGAGGACCGCGAAAGTCACACCTCCCGAAAGCAACTGCGTTGACAACGCACTGGTGACCAACATGCCAAGAGACCAAAAGCAGATCGCGTATGCAGCCAGATGGACCACCGTCTTGGGTTGGCGACAGAAGTAAACACCCACAAACTGCATGATAAAACCTGCCGCAACGCCACTCACAACCACACCCGGCAGGCCAAAGTCCGCATAAAAATTTCCGATGAAGCAGGAGTTCGCCGTAATCGTATCCAGATCCTGCCCTTCAGTCATGTACACGCCGACGAAGTTGGGGATGTCTACCGTCTTCCAGCCCAACAGGTGCGCCAGCTTGAGCAGGCTTGCTCCGTGCTGGAATGGAATCACGGATGGAAATACTTCGAAGTACGCATATACCACCTGGGCCGGACTATAAAAGATGCGGGCCGCCATGGCTTGCAGCGCGGCGCCTAGAGTCCCCCCTTCAGATCCGCTGTAGGCAAGGACAATCACGATGATTGGAAACAACAAAAAAAGCAAAGGGAAAAGGACCGTAGCCGTTTTCCCGAGCTTGCCGCCTTTGAACAGATAATAAAAAATTCCAATCATGCCGGCAATGACCGCTACGGGCGATTTCTCGACGGTGACCGCGGCGTAGGAAACTCCCAGGAACAAGGAAATCAAAAACCACCGACGCCAAATATCCTGCCCTTGCCGGCGATAACGGCCAAAAGCCACCATGATGAGAAACGGTAAGACGGTTCCGCGGACGACGTAATACACATAGGTGAAATTCGATTTGAGCAGCTTAAACGAATCCTCTCTCAACACAGCCACTTGCAGAAAGTCTCCGGGGTGGCGGATCAGGTAAAGCAAGGGGACGACCGGTGTTTCCCATAGGTTCATCACCACGACCACAAAAGCCAGCGCCAGGACTGTGAGATAAATGTGTTTTGCGGAGCCACCGAGCGGTTCAGGCTCCACGGGCTGGCGAAAATAATTCGTCGTCTCCTGTCTTCGATAACCCAAGCAGAGATTCGCAACCCAGATTCCGAGTGGCACCGTTAGCATCACACTCTCGATGCCGAACAGAAATCTCCAACGAGAAGGCGTGATCTCGTCATTAAATATAAAAAACCCGGGAACAAGGATGACACCGACATAGAGCAAATAAAGAAAAGCGGGTATCGTCAACTGTTTCAGATTGAAGAGCCCTACTAATCGCTGCATCATCCCTAGTGAAACGGCAATAACCAGGCCGGAAAGCAGGGCGAGAGGCGGCAGTATCCACAGGCTCGCGGGTAGGATTAGAAGGAAAAGTGTAAGCCATAGGAATTCCAGGGAGACATCTCGAAAAAAAGTGGAGAGCGTAATGGGAGAAATCGCGCGAGAACCATTTTGAGCTCGGTTCACTTCTTGGCGTCCGGGAACAAGAGGATCCATGCGGAGTTCCGGGCTGTCCCGATTAGTTCTTTCTTGCGCAGATCGTCATTTCGTAGGTGGCCAAATCCACCGGATCGAAGGTCCGGTACCGTTCGTTGAGCCCCATACTCGGCAGAGCCTTCAAGCTCCGCTCGTCAACCTCGGACTCACATAGCAGAATCTCAAAACCACCTGCCTCAAACATCTTCACGAATTCACTCTGTCGAAGCCGGTTATGGAACTGAATCTTGTTTTGGCCCAAGATCTTCCATGTAAAGTCACTGAACTTGAGAAAATTGACGAGCGTGGCTGTGGGATCCATCTCCGCGAGATGGTCATGGAGTCCGATGTGGTGATAACTCAGGCCACCCGCCTTTAGGACGCGGCCACTCTCGGCGATCATCCGCTCCGCATCCGCTTTCGAAACGTGCTCCAGCACGGCGATGGAAAAATACAAGTCGACCGAGTTGGCGGGAAGACCCGAGTTGGCTGCATCTCCGGGTGCATGATAGCGGATTCCGGCCTCGCCAATCCAATCGCGCAGCGGCTCTTTCTCGGCCCTTAGGAAACGCGCAAGTCGCTGTCGAAGGACGGTCTGCTCAATCCCCAGGGACTCCGAGATCCGGGGGAAAAAATCGGGATAAAGACCCACGACCTTCTTTAGATTCGCAATGCGCAAGTGGCGCATGTGGTCGTAGGTGTGAATCTCTGCTCCCAGCAAATGCAATCCGATTGGCAGTGTCGGCGTCCAACCGGTGCCAACCTCAATCGCGGTGCACCCCTCTATTCGGCCCCCGAATTCCTCCACGGTTCTGGCAAGGTTGCATAAATGCCTTACGTTGTTCTCGACCGACCAATGAAATCTTTCGTAAAAGCCGTTCCAAATTTGTAGACGGTGATTTAGGGCTTCTCCGTATGGCATCTGCGAAAGGGCAGCCTGGATAGCTGATTTAGCCCACCATCTCATTGATGCCGCACCCCCGCCGTAGTTTTGCATTTCCTGGTGAGTAACGCATCCATCGCAATGTTCACAAGCCAGATATTGGCAGATCGTCAGGCCAACGATTGTGTGGTATTTCTCCCTGTGAGCGCGAATACGCGGCGATACTTCCAACTTCGGACGGTCGGATAAGCGGGTAAAATGCCCTACCGGTCAACTGCCCCGCGTGCGGGTGGACCATAATCATCGAGCTCATTCTCAGGTGTTCCCAATTCCTGAACTTCGTTCTTACCTGACACCCATGGCATTCGCGCCTTCAGGTTATCAAATACTTCTTCCAGGAAGATTTTGCGTGGATCCTGCGGATCGACCTCTTTCCAGCGCTCCCCCCCCCACACCCAGACCACACAGCTGATAAACACCAGGGATGTGCCGAGGAACACGATCAGCAGGCGGGGCGGGAACGACTTTTCTTCCGGCACGATCGCCGGATCAAGAACCTTGATACTGGGCGTCTCCTTCGCCTCCTGCACTTTGGCGAGTTCGTATTGCTGGGTCAAAAGCTCGAAAACGGTTTCCTGTATCTTCGCGTTTCGGTAATAGTTTTCGTATTTTGCTCCGAGCAGCGGCAAATTATGAATGGAGGGCATGGCCGCCGACGAACCGGCGGAAGCATCCGCGCCGTCCGACACATTGTTATTGGCCCCACTGATCTTCCCCAGCTGCTTCTGAAGCTCCGCGACCCGGGCCTTCAAGGACTGCACGCGAGAGTTGTTATCGGTGTATATCTGCCGGAGTCCCTCGAGTTGAGCTTGCGCAGCAACCGTCTGCGCCGCCAGATTGGACGCCACATCCAGCATCGCTTTGCCTTCCTGCTGGATATCGAGCGTGGTATTGTTGCTGGAAAATTGAGCCAACTGGTTTGAGGCATCATCCAAGCCTTGCTTGACAACCTTGAGGCGGGCTTCTAGAAATACTCTTTCCTTATGCGCTGAAGAAGTCGAAAGATCTGAGACCAGCAAATTCAGTTCGTCAACGTAAGCATTTGCTAGGGCGGCAGCCCTCTGAGCGCTGTGATCGGTGACGCTGATCGTAATGATGCCGCTCTTCCGGTCCTCTGTAATCGAGGTGTTTTCGTCGAGTCTGGCTTCGGCATCTTTGACGAGGCGCTTGCGGTAGACTTTCTTTAGATCGAATTTCTGGATGAGGCGATCCTGAACGGTCTGGCTCTTCAATACACCGATAAACAACGCCCCCGAGGTCTTCAGACCGAGCAAATCTCCCGCCACTGAGCCCAGACCTCCAACCGCCGAACCACCACTGCCCCCACTGATCTTTGCCGCCATTGCAGCCATCATCGCCATACTCGATGCAGACGATGACTGTGAATCTGGAGGCATTAGCTGTGTGGTTGAGACGTAGGACTTTGGGATCAGAAACGCGACGAGGGTTGAGGCAAGCAAGCCTATAGCCACACCGCGAAGAAAGAAGCGGCGGCGACTCCAGAGTAGACGCAGGCGCTCTATCTGTGCTTCACGCGAGTCGACGGTCGGCACTTCAACCAGTGAATACTCCTCGATCGTGGCCTGCGACGCCTCATCGGACTGCGATCTCGTTGCGGTGTGCGTCACACTCTCACCTTTCCATGTCCTCAGATCAGAGCCTAATTCCGCGTTCGTTCATTTCCAACAACGCGGCCAGAACGCGTGAAGTGGGCTGTGGTCAGCCAATGTAGCTGAGTTCTGGCACTAGCAGCTCTTATTCTACTTAAAGTTGTGACAGACATCATCAGAGAGCGGAAGTTTGCGGCACGAAAAGTAGCTACGATGGCAGCGCCTCCCCAAGTTTATCGGGGCGTGGGCACAAGAGCCTCCAATAAATAAAGGTGAATACCGACGCTCGGTACGAGTCTGGGACCGTTCCACGCCGGGCGACGCAGATCTATCGGCGCCGGACCTGAATGAATCTGCAGTTGATTGAAAACAGTGGAGATGTCGATTGTAACTAATAGGAAGTGCATTTGGGGCCAGAGACGGGATATGGTATGCGCTAACAGTCTCCAAGAGGGCTCTCGTTAATTCCCGTCTTTGCAGCGGAAACGCTAAGCCAAGTTGGTCTTGTATCTTTCGGGAGGAGGCGCGACTGTGTCGGCCTCCAGCGGGACAAGTTCCTTGATCTCGCGCGATATGACGGGGCCGTGAGGAAATGGACGGCGTTTCTCGGTATTTCCTCCCTCAAAACTGGCCTCAGGAACCAATTTCTTCAAGACCCTGAGGATAGGATCGGCACCATCGACATAAAGCGAAGATTTCAACCTTCCGAGATCACTGTTAAGATCGACCCAGTCGATACTCTTGGTCATCGTTCTCTTGATTTTCTCGCAACTTGTGTTCTTAATGCTCTCTGTGGGATAGAACAACTCTTCGACCAACTTCTCCCCGTTCCGCAGACCAGTAAACTGGATTTCTACATCGTCGCTCGACTTTCCCGACAGCCGTATCAAGGTGTGAGCCAAGTCAAGTATCTTGACCGGTTCTCCCATGTCGAGAACAAGAATGTCCCGATGTTCACCCAGGACGGAAGCCTGCAAAACCAATGCGACCGCCTCCGGAATGGTCATGAAAAAACGCTGAATTTCAGCGTGCGTTATGGTAATCGCTTGATTCCGTTTCAGTTGTTCCCTAAAGACTGGGATTACACTTCCACTCGACCCCAACACATTTCCGAAACGGACCGAGACGCATCGCATTTGTTTCCGTGGCCAAGCAGAAAGAATCAACTCACCCACTCTCTTGGTGCAACCCATGACGCTGGTGGGGTTCACGGCTTTATCCGAAGAAATCATCAGGAACGTTTCGCACCCTGTTTCTTCTGACACGGCCAAGAAACTCAAAAGTGAAAAGACATTATTGTTAACCGCTTCCTGAACATTCTCCTCCATAACTGGCACATGTTTGTAGGCTGCCGCATGGAAGATCATTTTGACACCGTGGACCGAGCACAGCTTCCGCATGCGCTCGGCGTCGCCAATATGGGCAACGCAGCACACCACGTTGCCGAGACTTCGCCGCGATAGTTCCCGTTCCAGGTAAAAGATGCCAGTCTCGTTTTGATCAACGCAGATGAGTTTGGAAGGACCATAGTCGAGAACCTGCCGGGAAAGTTCCGAGCCTATGGAACCAGCCGCGCCGGTAACCATGACGACCCTACCGGAAATATTCTTACGGACCGCTTCAAGATCGAGGTTTACAGGTTCACGGCCAAGCAGATCTTCCACGTCCACTTCGCGGAGCTGGTTAATCTGCGCCTGACCCGTAATGAGGTCCCGTAGAGATGGGACCGTCTTAAACGCAAGTCCTGCCTGTTCACATGTCTTCACAAATTGCCGCATCTGTATACCGGTGGCGGATGGGGCCGCGATAAGGATCTCGTCAATCCCCAGCCTTTTGCTCTGCTGAGGCAGCTGGTCGACCGTTCCCATAACGGGCACGCCGTGGAGGCGGATTCCGACTTTGGAACGATCGTCATCAAAGCAAGCCACTGCGACGAAGTCACCACCAGGCCGTTTCAATTCACGGATGATCATTTGTGCAGCGAAACCTGCACCTATGATCGCCACCCGCTTGCGTCCGACGACGTCCACGTGCGCCGCTTCTGCCAATAAACGCGAAAAGACCCTGACCGACGAGAGCAATCCAGCCGTAATAATGGCCTCGCCCAGATACACTGACAGCGGGACCTGTTTTAGATTCAACAGGTAATGAATCGCAACGAAAAACCCCAGAGACCCCACCAACGTTGATTTGGCGACATCAACCGCTTCGTTCAGTCCGGCATAACGCCACCATCCACGAAGCAGATTGAATCGTGCCATGGAGGCTAGCCGCATCACAACCAACACAGGAGCTGTAAGCAACAAAAGGGATGGCCGGGGCAGATGGAATTCCAGCCGCAACGCCCAAGCAGCCAAGAAGGATATTAGCACCAGGAAAACATTGAGACAGACAATAAACGGCGCCCGGTGTTCCAGAAAGAAAAGACCCTTTGACAACTGCGAAATTTTTCTCTTTACCATTTTCACCTATAAATGCCTTCTCGCAAGAAGTCTTAAGACTCGTACGGCTCTCCCCGGAAACCGGGTATGAACGACTACGCCGTGTGGACGTTCCCCACCCTGCCGGACAAGTAAGTTTTGTGAGCTAACGCGGATTGTAGCACTCGAACCAAAGGCAATGACAGTTTCGACGAGAACGGTCCCCAACAAACCAAACACCCCTTAACTCACTGGATTCATGGGTGAGCCGGTATTCCAGCTCGTCCAAGAGAACCCTGAGGAGGAACTTTGACAGATTGTTTCAAGTCAACGTTTCTAGCACCGTGGCTGAGTGAAATGCTTTCCCGGCACGACAACAGATATCAGGCTGTAACACGTAAACGAAAAGAGTCGATTTGCCATCCAGATCTCTAGAAGCTCCTCGCGGCTTCGACGGAGATTGCTACCGATGTCAGAATCTGCGCCGCTTGCACCGTGTTTTGCCATCTGCGACTAATCGCATAGATTCTTTCTGGCACAACCACCATGTCCCCTGGTTGGAGCTCCGCATTTTCGACACCACCGCTGAACAATCCTCCCTTCCCTCCCACGACGGAGCCATCCCCCCGAATTACAAAAACAGCATCCTTGTTGGCCTCCGCGGTGGGACCGCCCGCCTGGCCCAAGTACCATCCGGCATTCTTGCCAGGTTTGTAAGTGATACCGGTGGGGTTGTACACGGCGCCGTTCACAATCACAATTCCTGGTTTTTTCGGGATGTAAATCGAGTCACCGGCACGCACCTGGATATCGGCCTGCGTGTTCTCCCAGCGCCGAAGATTGCTGGAAATGTGGATCACTAACCTTCCCGCCGGCGGCGTTCTCTGGAGCTTGTCAATAGTGGATTGATACTGTTCAACTGCAGCCTGCTTGGCGGCGGTATCCTCGTTCTCTTGCGAAGGCAGGAGTTTGACCGATGCCTCTTGGTCTTTCACTCGCTGGATCAAATCCGCCCGGTTGCGTTCCTCCAGTTCCCTGATTTGGGATCGCTCAAAAACTGCGCCATAGGGATACGCATCGACACTGAATCCTCCGGCTCGACTGATAATCGAACTGAGGCGTTCGCCATCCTGAATACCGAAGGAGCCGGGGTGCAGTACCTCACCTTTAACTGTAATGGTTGCACCTAAGTCATTCCATCCCGTCAACTGCCGGATTGTGAGGACGTCCCCATCGTGCAAGCGAACGTCGGTATCAGGATCCCCGGCGAGAGCGCGCGCGATCGGTACGGTCTGATGATCGCTGACGATCTTGCTTCCGTCCTGGACCATATAGCTGGTAAGGTCGGCCGCGTCAGCGTAAGCGCCACGAGTGAGTCCTCCGGCAAAGCGAACGAGACCGGCAGCGGTCATACCTTCGCCCAGCGGATACTTCCCGGGACGTCCAACTTCTCCTTGAATAGTGACGGTTGGAGGATCAACTTTTGTTAGGTTTCTCGAAACGATCACACGGTCTTTAGGCTCCAACAAAATGTCGTCTTTTGCATCCCCAGCCAACGCATTGGTCAGATTGGCGCTGATGACCCTTAGCTCTCCGTTTTCTGTCTTCCGGAAAATCTGAACATTACTAAAATTGGCATCCGACGTAGTGTTACCAGCCAAGAAAATAGCGTCGCGGAGGTGTATGACACCATTGGTCACGTGGTCACCAGGATCCCTGACCTCCCCGGTAACGGTTACGATTGGTGGGTCTTCGAAATCAAACCGTCCAAACACGCGCACCGTGTCAAATGGCCTGAGAACCAAATCCTGATCTTTTCCCGCTAAGGCATCGTCAAGATTAAAAGCAAGAACCTCGGGAGCGTTTTCAGGGCCCGACAGGCGGATGATTTCCGCATGCTGTTTATAGGGTTCGGGAAGAACATCTTTGTACGACTTGATTAGATCGGTGACCTTCATGCCGTCTCGATAAGCGAACTTGCCAGGACGAAAGACATACCCATCCAAGTAAACCGTTTTGTCCGCATAGGGCAGGATGGGCGAGATTTGCACTTTGTCGCCATCCTGGATGGTGAAATCCTCCAGAGCTTTGGTCACTGCCTCCTGATTGTTGTTCTCAGGTATGTCCAGCCGCAGCATGGAGCGGCTTTCATGGGCTTCCACTCGTTCCACGTCGACGTGGCGTAGCGTACCACTAGGCAGAACACCGCCCGCAACCTCAAGAACCTGTGCCAGACTCGTCTCGCCATTCAGTTCATAAATCGCTGGACGCCGGACCATGCCTGAGATGGTGACCTCTGCGCCAAGCGGCGGAACCTGGATCGTATCGCCCGCTTGCAGTCGTTGAACGTTGGCATTCACGCCATGCAACAACAGATCGTAAACATCAATCTTCTCGACCAGTTGTTTTCCGCGGTAATGGTTGAAAATGCGCACGCTACCGCGAGAGGTCGGCCCTCCGGCTTCATACACCGCATTCAGCGCCGTCGAAAGTGCACTGACTTGGTAGGCACCCGGATATTCCACGTCACCCACCACGTAGACGCGGACGCTACGCAGCTTCGACAGCGAGACATCGGCCTGGACATCCCGATATTCAGTACGCATCACGGTCTGAACCATCTGCTGCACATCGCCAAGCGTCTTGCCTGCAACCTCTACCCCTCCCACTTCCGGCAGAACAACCCGGCCCTCCAGGTCAACAACCCGACGCAAGCGCTGGGCCACGCCGCCGACCAAGTTGATCGTCAGACTGTCACCGGGACCCAATACGTAGTCCGGTCCGACCGGCACATCCATGGGCAACATATCGAAATTACCTGTGCCGTTCCGAAAGACATCGATGGCAAAACGATCCAGCTTGGGAGAGCGCAGCGGGTATTGGGCGTAGAGGTCGTAGAGTGAAGGGATATCCGCGTAAGGATTGGGTCTCCGCCGCAAGGCAGGTTGCTTGTCCTTTGAATCCAGCGGACGAGGACGATAGCGAGGATAGTAAGCACCACCTTGGGATGTCCTCGAGGCGAAGGGATCCTGATTGGAACCCGAGGGACCAAGTCCTCCCAATGAAAGGGCATCGAAACCCGGCATTCCTACTCCGCCTCCCATAAGGTTACCACTACTCAGATCACCGCCTGAAGGGAAACCCCCGGCACCTGACATGGAACCACTCCCAAGCGCATTGCCGCCGTCCCCGGTTCGGATAAGCGTCGATAACTGATCACTCCCCATACCCGAGAGGCCCCCGCCTAAGCCCGAAACACCGTTGTCGCCAAGTGAGGAATCCGAGTCTCCCTGAGTTTGCGACTGCGTCATCATCAACTGGCGCCGAGGATCATTGGACGGATAGTCTGGCGGGTACGGTTGATAGTTTGGGGGAATCGTTTGAGGGGGGGGCGAGGCATCTTGTCCCGCCTTTTTATTTAGGAACTCAGTCCGGTCAAGGTCGCGCTCATGCCTCAGCCAGTACGCTTCCTCCTGGTTCGTGGCGTTGACGGGGTTAGGCGACCCCTCAGCTTGCAGTTCGGTGGCATCCGGCACTCGGATGCGGCCGTGCTCCCAGTCGTTTTCGAGTTCTTCCTGGGTAGGCTTCGCACGAATGTAGGAACGATTTTGAATTTCATGGGTAAACAGTATGCGAACATCTTGGTCGTTACGCACTAATCGCAAGACGGCGTCGTCGGACAGCTCTTCAACGGTCAGGACGCGACCTTGTGAGAACGCACTGCGAACGAGCACTCTCTTACACACTAAGAACAAGCCCGGTTCTTGTGTCAGGAGGGAGACGATCTTATCGGCCGACAAGGAAACCAACTTTTCCGCTTCCTGTTCGGCGCGAGAACGCTCAACGGGAACCGCTCGATTTCGATCATAATCCTGTTTGGGGTACGATTTATCGTATGACTTGGTAATCGGCTGATCTTGCTGGGCGGATAGCCGAGCCGCTCCAAAAGTGAAGGCTAATAGCAGCACCAATCCTATCGGTAAGCCGAACCGTGTATTTGACAATCGAACTCTCATGACATCTCTCCCACTGCAATTGAACGCACGCCGAGCCGGGCAGAAAACCGTTGTTTGTAATTGCTGGTAGCGGATGAAAATTCTTCCCACAATCGATGGCACTTTGAGCCCAAGGCCGCTCCGCGGCTCCGCCCTCTCACTTACAAGGCTTGTGTGAGCTAAACCTATTTATTTAAAACTGTATACGGATCAAACAGCTTACAAGCTAGTCAAACTATCGCATCCAAGCCATCTCTACACGAGCGCAGGAATCGATGCTTGTCCAAACCCTTATCCAAGCACAAAGTCGCGGGGAAGATTGCCGCGACCCACTTCGATGCAAGCCAAGAGCTAAGTTCGCAGCCATCCGACCACCGTTAGGCAGTCCCTACCAACTCTGCTTTGTTTCGCAACACACTCAGGATGCCTTGTTCCGACGACTCCACCCGCATGGAGCGAATGTCGACAAAAGCCCAATAGAAAATGCCGCTGTTACGTTCGGGTGCAACCGCAAGAATCTTCATTTGGGGGTACCGCCCCAAGAGAAAACCGCGCAAGCCCGGACGAGCCTCCGGTTCCTCCAGCGCGATGATCAAGTAGTCGGGCCGCGTCCGTTCCACCAATTCAGTGAGTTCGGCATCGTCTTCAGTCTCGCCCACGATCTCAATGTCTGGCTGATCTACTACTGTAGCTAGTACGAGATCCTTCATCAGACGTGGCCGGTTTGCAACCAACACTTTGACTTTTTGCACGCTATTTCTCCGTGCCACAAGTCTCACCCAGAACCGGAGGAAAAGTAAGACTCAAATCCGGTCCAAAGAACCTAGCTGTTTAGTACTAAAGAGTTTACGTCAATCGGGAACAATCTGTCTGTTTGCGGGCGGACTAGTACCAAAAAAGTACCGCTCGCGGTTGGAAACAACTCATGCTACCGCACCGGGTATACGGCAGCGTTCGACCGCGCCCAGACGATCACTCGCGCCCAGCTTGCGCAACATGCGGTGGACGTGGTTCTTCACGGTCTGCTCGGAAAGATTGAGCTGGGTAGCGATCTCTTTATTGGTAAGACCGCGGCTGATCATTTGCACCAATTGTTGCTCGCGACGAGTTAGGCCCAGGTCACGTTTGAACACGAAGGTCTCGGCCTGAGGCACGGGATTGACCAGTTGCTCAAACAGCGCGATGCACAAGGCGGGAGGACAAACCGCTTCTCCGTTGGCTACGGCGCGGACGCATGCAGCCACCTCCATTGCCGAGGCCTCTTTCAATACATACCCCACAATGCCGTCACGCACGGCCTTCAGGAATGTTTCCCGCTCGGATTCCATACCCACCATTACTACCTTGAGGTCTGGTATGGCAGCGCGAACCTCCGAAACCAGACGCAATTCGGAGAGCGCAACTGTTGCGGAATCACAAAGCAGGACGTGTGGGGCGGCGGCGGCGATTTGCTGAACGATGTCAGGTGCGAAGGCGTAAGCGCCCACAACCCGTATATCGCTCTTCTTATTGAGAATCCGTGCGAGAGCTTCGCGCAAAAGACGGTTCTCAGCCAAAATAAAGACTTGCACAACGTCAATGTCAGCTAACATAACAAACCTCTGCACCCCGCATGCGCGCCCCCCACGCGCTGTTTGAGGTGTGGTCAGAATTCGAACAAGCATTGCAACTAGTTGTCGGATAAGCATATCCGCTTTTTGGGAAAAATGCGAGAGATACGAGACTCACGGGTTGCCCCGGTATGATTGCGCGACCAAAGTTGAGGTCGCGTATCTAATAGGATTGATCCGGCAGCCGCAAGCAAGCCGGAATCCTCCACAGGAAACTGAGACGGAATGGCGAAACCAATTTTGTTGAGTGTGGACGACGACTCCGATGTGTTGCGTGCGATCGAGCGTGACTTGCGATCACACTATGGGGCGGACTATCGCGTCATCGGGAGTGATTCTCCTGAAGGGGCGCTGGATCTGCTGCGACATTTGAAGCTGCGCAACGATAGTGTGGCGTTGTTGCTGGCGGACCAGCGCATGCCGCGCATGGACGGAATTGGCTTCCTGCAGGAAGCGATGCAGATCTACCCCGACGCGAAACGCGCATTGCTCACCGCCTACGCTGATACCAACGCTGCGATTGGCGCCATCAACCAAGCCAGCATTAACTATTTTTTTATGAAGCCGTGGGACCCACCCAGCGAGCATCTGTACCCACAACTGGATGATCTTCTCGATGACTGGCAAGCATCCTATCGTCCAGTGTTTGAAGGTATTCGAGTGCTGGGCACACGCTGGTCGCCGCGATCCTACGAGCTACGGGATTTTCTGGCGCGCAATCGTGTTCCTTACCAGTGGATCGATGTTGAGCAAACCGTCAACGATCCGGAGACAAAACGCCTTCTGGAGGCTCTTGGCCCGGACGCGCCCAGTTTGCCGATCGTGCTCTTTCCGGACGGAACCAAGCTTCTGAAAAGTGTGCCTGCGGATGTTGCACAAAAGGTTGGGTTGCGCACCCGCGCGCAGACTGACTTCTACGATCTTGCAATCGTAGGCGGGGGGCCGGCGGGGCTGGCGGCTGCGGTATATGGCGCGTCGGAAGGTCTGCACACGGTGATTGTCGAACGAGAAGCGCCAGGCGGTCAGGCGGGGATGAGTTCGCGGATTGAGAACTATCTGGGATTTCCGACCGGGCTGAGCGGCGGCGATCTGGCGCGGCGCGCGGTGGCGCAGGCGATGCGTTTTGGAGTTGAGATATTGGCGCCACAAGAAGCGGTCGCGGCGCGAACCGAGGGGCCGTATCGCATTCTGAAGCTAACAGACGGCAGCGAGATTTCCTGCCACGCGCTTATGATTGCCACCGGAGTGCAATGGCGGAAACTGGACGCACCAGGAATTGACCGGCTGCAAGGGGCGGGCGTTTACTACGGCGGAGGAGCGACGGAAGCGTTGTCCTGTAAGAACGAGATTGTCTATGTGGTGGGCGGAGCGAACTCGGCCGGGCAGGCGGCGATGAACTTTGCCCGCTACGCGGAGCGCGTAGTCATTCTGGTGCGAGGCGAGTCGCTCTCGAGCACCATGTCGCAGTATTTGATTGACCAGATCAAGGCGACTCCCAACATCCAACTATGGACCCACGCCAGCATCGAGGAAGCACACGGTGAGACCCATTTGGAAGAAATATCCGTGCTGTGCACGGATACGGACAAGATTGAACGGGTGCCGGCGAGTTCAATGTTCATCTTTATTGGAGCCTTGCCGCGCACCGACTGGCTGGGAGACCTAGTGAATCGAGACGAACGCGGCTTTCTGCTGACCGGTCCCGATCTTATGCAGGACCGGCAGCGGCCGAGTGGTTGGACTCTGGATAGAGATCCTTTTCTGCTCGAGACCAACGTCCCCGGAATTTTTGCCGTGGGTGATGTGCGGCATGGTTCGGTCAAGCGTGTGGCTTCGGGAGTGGGTGAAGGATCTGTGGCAGTGCAATTCATTCATCAATACTTGAGCAAGGTATAAATGGCGGACAAATCAGAACTACTTCGTGTGCCGGTATTTGCCGATCTGCCGGACGATCAGATTGACTGGTTCCTTAGCCAATCGCAAGAACTCCATCTCAAGGCAGGAGAGACGTACGCGCGCCAGGGAGACCCAGCCAACGCGATGTTTGTGTTGCTTGAGGGAGTACTTCAGGGGCGCGGCGAACTTGGAGGCGAAACCTTCATCTTCAATTTGAAACCCGGCGATGTCACCGGAGTGCTGCCGTTCTCTAGGATGAAGCAGTTTACAGTGAGCGGGCGAGCGGAGACGGACAGCCGCGCCCTGCGATTCCCTGCCTCGCTGTTCCCCGATCTTATTCAAAAGATGCCGGAGCTGACGAAACGTCTGGTGGGCCTGATGGCCGACAGGATCCGGGAAGCCACCCGGATGGAACAGCAGCGCGACCGGCTGGCGGGACTGGGAAAGCTCTCGGCTGGCCTCGCGCACGAACTGAATAACCCTGCTTCAGCTGCTACTCGCGCCGCCAGTCAACTGCGCAGCGTTATGCAACGCATTCGAGACGCCAGTCAGGAATTGGGCCGGCGCAACTTGAGTGCCGAGCAGAAACAAGAGATTGCCAAGATTGAAGATGCGGTGGCGCTGTCGAATGAACCTCCGCCAGATGCATTGACCATCAGCGATCTGGAAGACCGGCTGGATTCATTATTGCGCAGCCACGGACAGGACGATTTGTGGCAGTTGGCTGCCGATTTGGCGCACAAGAACGTCAAGCCAGACGTTCTGGAGCATGTGTTCGCAATTCTTGACGCGCCCAGCGCACGTGCGGCGTTGGTACGGATTGCGGCTTGGATCGAGATTCTCGACTTGCTGCATGAGATTGAAAGCGCCACCACGCGAATTTCAGACCTGGTGCGCGCGATCAAGGAATATACGTACATGGATCAGGCCCCGCTTCAGAATGTCGATATTGTGAAGGGCCTGGAGACCACGCTTACTATTCTGAATCACAAACTGAAACGCGGAGTCGTGGTAAAGCGCGACTACCAGCGGGTTCCGTTCCTGGTGAATTCGTTCGGCAGTGAGCTCAATCAGGTTTGGACCAACATCATCGACAATGCCATCGACGCCATGGGCGGTCAGGGAGAGTTGCGGGTGCGGACCTACCGCGATGACAACTGCGTGGTGGTGGAAATCGGCGACAACGGTCCGGGAGTTCCTCCGGAAGTAGTTCCTCACATCTTCGAGCCGTTCTTCACCACGAAAGCTGTCGGACAAGGGACCGGGCTCGGCCTCGATACGGTGCAGCGCATTGTGAAGAAGCATGGAGGCAACATTCAAGTGAGTTCGAAACCCGGCGACACACGTTTTCAAGTGTGGCTTCCGTTGGCTAAGCCAGCGGCGGATTGAGAGTGCGTGTACGGCCTTACCCGTGCTGTAGAATTCGGCTGTTGCCTGTCATGCCCGGGTGGCGAAATTGGCAGACGCACGGGACTTAAAATCCCGAGTTCCGAAAGGGACGTGCCGGTTCAATTCCGGCCCCGGGCACCATCGAACTCATTCCTGCGGCAGGCCTGGTCTACAACTTTCGTCAGGGCAAGAAGACCAGGCAGCGCCGGAAGTCTCTATCGGAGACCCCATGCCGACAGAGACTAAGGGCTCCAAGTGGCTTATTTCCTTTGACTTTTGCCAACCCGGATGTTAAAAAATCTATTGCTTTGCTTGACCCCTGCTTACCAAGAGTCAGTCACTCTCCTGGCCAGATCAAACAACGGTGACAGTCGAAAGCAGCCACGTCCAGCGGGTCCTGTGCCCAACGTGTGTCTGCGAATTGGGAGTACAGATTGAGAGCGCTGCCCTGATGATGGTGCAGCCGTGAGGTAGAACTAGGGTCGTCAGCACAAGTTGCATCCAGTCGTTTTCCACCGGGAGGAAGTAGTCGCCATGCGCAAGAGTCCATTCACTATTTCAGCAGTTGGGGTTTTCCTGATCGCATTCCTTTCGGTGGTTCAGGCCCAGAACATCACTACGCTCGCTGGCGGCGGGCCGACTGGTTTGTCGGCAAAGACCTCGAGCCTGGGTACGCCCTGGGCGGTGGTGCAGGACGCTAACGGCAACACCTACATTTCGGACAACCTCTCGAATCGCGTATTTAAGGTTGATGCAAGCGGCATTTTGAGCGTGGTTGCGGGCAATATCGTGCCCAAGTACGACCAGTTGAATCAAGGCGACGGTAATCCGGGTGCTGCGGCCTACCTCAATGCTCCTGAGGGAATTGCACTGGATTCTAAGGGCATTCTCTATATTGCAGATACCAATAACAGCGCCATTCGCGTAGTGAACACGACGAACTCCTCGCAGACTGTGGGAGGCGTGGTAATTCCCCCGGGCGTCATTGAGACGGTTGCGGGAAATGGCACGGCGAGTTACACGGGCGACGGCGGCCCGGCAACGAGCGCAACCCTCAATGGTCCCGCAGGAGTTTGGTTAGACGCTGACGGGAACATCTACATTGCCGACACCCAGAACTCAGCTGTCCGGGTCGTAAACATGCAAGCCAGCGCAATCACCTTCTACGGCGGTACCAGCGGTGTTACCGCAATCACGGTTCAACCGGGAGATATTCAGACGATTGCTGGAACTGGTGTGGCGGGGTTCAACAATGACGGGCCGGCCCCTACCCAAGAAATCAACCTCCCTGACGGAATTTTCGTTACCGGCTCAGCCGTCAGCAACACCGTAGTCATTGTTATTGCAGACACCGTCAACGACCGCGTTCGCGTGGTGAACACCCAACCTTCATTATCAGCGTCGGTTGCAGGAGTCTCAATTCTGGCGGGTAATATCGTTACCGTCGCTGGCGACGGAACCGAGGGATATGCGGGCGATAACGGACTCGCGACCCTTGCCGAACTCAACCATCCTTCCGCCGCAGTCACCGACAACCTCGGCAACCTTTACATTGCCGATGGCGACAATCTGCCCCCTCCGCAGAATGTCGTGACCAGCAATGAAGTAATTCGGGAGGTAAATACCAGCAACAACATCATTACGACCATCGCTGGCACGAATGGCACGCGATGTTCCACCTTCACCTTCACGTCTGACCAGTGCGGGGATGGCGGCCCGGCAACCAGTGCAAACCTCTGGGCTCCAACGGGAGTGTTTGTGGAAGGATCTGGCGATCTGCTCATCGCTGACCAGAACGACGACGCGATCCGCGAGGTGGTGCCCGGCGGAAACATTCAGACTTTGATGGGCGCTCTGCTTAACACCTCGTACTCGCCCTACCCTGTAACCCTCACCACCAAGCCCGCCACGCAAGCCGCGCTGCGCCGGCCGGCCGGAGTCGCTTCTGACGCGGCTGGAAATGTCTTCATTGCCGACACCTTCAACAATGCGATCCGGAAGGTGGACGCGGACAGCACGATTTCGACGTTTGTCGGCAACGGCAATCCTTGCAACACATCGAATTGCGGCGACGGCGGGCCTGCCAATTCCGCTACTGTCACCACCCCCTTTGACGTTGTCTTCGACAAGGCCGGCAATCTGTACATCGCGGATTCCGGCGATAACCTGATCCGCGTAGTGAACAACCAAGCCACTTCGATTACGATTGCAGGACAAACCATTGGGGCGGGACAGATTCTCACGGTGGCTGGCAATGGCATCGCCTGCTCCTCTGCGGGTTGCGGCGATAACGGCCCCGCCGTCAGCGCTGAGCTTAACTCTCCTGAAGGAATGTTCGTCGATCCTGCGGGCAACATTTATATCGCCGATACTAACGACAATGCGATTCGAAAAGTGAGCGTTGCGGGTACGATCACGACGGTGGCGGGAGCTGCAGATCCTAACAATGCTTGTGCTGCTGGAACTGATGTCTGCGGCGACGGTGGTCTGGCGACCGGCGCGTTACTGAGTGCCCCCGGCGGCGTAGGCTTAGACAGCCTCGGAAATATCTACATTTCGGATACCAGTGACAACCGGGTGCGCGTCGTGGACGCTGCAAACGGCATCATCAATAAGTTTGCCGGAACTGGCACCCCCTGCTCCACTAACTGCATGAATGGCGGTCCGGCACTCGACGCTCTGCTGGATGCACCGCAGAACCTTTTCGTTGACTTCTCGGGAAATGTTTTCATCGCGGATGCGCACGACTTTGAAGTTCGCGAAGTGACCAAGTCCGACGGCAAGATTCAAGGCGTTGCAGGAAATGAAACGCAAGGCTTTTCAGGGGACGAAGGACCGGCCACCAGCGCACAATTGGCAGTGCCCTTCGGCGTGAGCGGAGATCCATCCGGAAACCTGTTGATCGCCGACATCATAGAGTGGCGGGTCCGCAAAGTGGCGGGCCTGGTGGCCACCACGCCCAGTGCAGAACTGTCGAAAAACAGTGTGAGCTTCTCTGCTCAGGCGCTTAAGACCAAGAGCGCGTCGGTTCCGGTCACATTATCCAACACCGGCCATGGCGCGAATCTCACCACCACCATCGCCATCACGGGCGCGGACAAATCCGACTTCGCCCAGACCAACAATTGCGCCTCGGTTCCCGGCCCTGGATCCTGCACCATCGACATCACCATGACTCCGTCGGTCGCGGGCGCGCTGAGCGCCGTTCTCACAATCACGGACAATGCAGCCAACAGCCCGCAAACCATCAATCTTTCCGGGACGGGTGAGGACTTCACTCTGCCCAAGACCGGAACACTTTCCAACCCAAGCGTCGCTCCTGGAGGCTCGGCCACGGCCACGATCACAATCTCGCCGGGTGGCGGACTTGCGGCCACAGTTGACTTGACGTGTGCGGTGACCCCGGCAACCGCGGTCCCGCCGATCTGCTCTCTCAGCCCGGCTACGCTGACTCCTGGAACCACAAAATCGACTCTGACGGTCACCACGGTGGCAGGGTCGACGGCGCTTCTGGCTCCAGGCATTGTCCGCCGGTCGGCCCCTTTCTACGCCCTCTGGCTGCTCTTGCCCGGCATGCTGTTGAGCTCGGCAGGTCTCGGCACATCGCGTCGCCGGAAACTGCTTAGCTACTTCTTGATCTTCTGCGCCGTTGCGGGCTGCCTGTTCCTGGTGGCTTGCGGAGGCGGCGGTAGCAGCGGAGGTGGCGGCACTGGAGGCGGCACTGCGGGCACGACTGCCGGATCTTATACCGTCACGGTAACAGCCAAGACCAGCACAACAACGGCTATACAGACACTGCCGCTCACCGTTCAATAAAAGCCTCGCACCCCAGAACACACCCGGATCATCATGTGATGATCCGGGATTTCCTTTTTGCGACAGCGTTCCCGGTGAAACTGAGAAAGCTGCGATGAGAATGACTTCCCACCTGGCTGCTTATCTCCCCTCATCGGACGGCTTCCAAGAAACTGCTTTAGCTGGTTTAATGCATACGTTCCGTTTCCTGAGGAGAAATCATGACGCCCCGTCCCCCGCTGCCTCCCTTTACTCGCGAAACCGCGATTCAGAAAATTCGGCTGGCCGAAGATGGCTGGAATTCCCGCGATCCGGAAAAAGTTGCTTCGGCCTATGCGCTGGATTCGCGCTGGAGAAACCGGTCGGAATTTGTGAATGGAAGGCCAGAGATCCTCGCTTTTCTTGCGCGCAAATGGGCGAAAGAACTGGACTACCGGCTCATCAAAGAACTTTGGGCCTTCACCGGAGAACGCATCGCCGTACGATTCGCGTATGAGTGGCACGACGACTCAGGCAACTGGTTCCGCTCGTATGGCAACGAGGACTGGGAATTCAATGATGACGGGTTGATGCGCTGGAGGCTGGCATGCATCAACGATCTTCCCATCAAGGAGTCTGACCGCAAATATCACTGGCCACTCGGGCGACGCCCGGATGACCACCCGGGATTGAGCGACCTAGGTCTCTAGATGCCAAGTGGGGATAGCAGGCCAGCATCCGAACTGCCGTTGAAATTGGCGAATCCTGAAATAGTTCTATAATCTGTCTCTCGATTCAAAGGAGGAATCAAATGGCTGAACCCAAATCCACCGCAACCGAAAACGAGATTACCCGTGACCGCCTCGCGGAACTGTTAAACGAGGACCTTTCCCGCGAATACCAAGCCATCATTGCCTACGTGGTCTATTCCCAGGTGCTCAGCGGCGCCCAATACATGGACATTGCCGCCCAGCTCGAGATCCACGCCAAGCAGGAACTGGATCACGCGCTGATCCTCTCGCGGCAGATCGACTATCTCGGCCATATGCCGGTGGTCACCCCGCAGCCGGTACGCACATCGAAGAATGCGAAAGACATGCTCCGCTACGATCTCCAGAATGAAAACGATACCATTCGCAATTACCGCGATCGCATCCGGCAATGTGAAGTGTTGGGGGAATACGCGATGGCGGAACAGATTCGCCAGATCCTCATGCAGGAGCAGGACCATCAAATCGATTTGGCGACTGCGCTCGGCGAAAAAGTTCCAGACCTTAACGGTGGCCCAAAAGCACGCAGCCTGCGTAAGCGCCGCTAACGTCCTGTGGAAGGATAAGAATGGACGCGTCAGCGGGAACCGGACCGAAGGCTGCTCTCAGTGATTATCTGGCGGCGGAGCGGACTCTGCTGGCGTGGATTCGGACTGGCCTGGCCTTGATGGGATTCGGTTTTGTGGTGGCACGTTTCGGGCTTTTCCTACAGCAAATCCAAGTCATGCAGCACACACCTGCAGCGCAGTCTTACGGATTATCGCTTTGGTTCGGCACCGCGCTAATCGCAGTTGGGGTGATCGTGAATATTTTTTCCGGATGGCATCACGCCCGGCTGGTGCGGGAATTGGATCGCGGTGAAACCGAGCACTCGCGTCCTTCGACCCAAGCCGTCGCGATTGCGTTCTTTCTTGCATTGGTCGGACTGGCCATGGCGATCTATCTGGTTTCGGTGCGAAGTTCCGCGCATTCACAAGTTGAACAAAATCAGGAGACATTTATGACGTCAACCGCCGACAACGGGATCATCGATACGCCCAGCAATCACTCAGTGGATGAAACCGTGGAAAAGCTGAAGGGCATTCTGCGAGACAAAGGGATCAACTTGTTCGCGCTGGTAGATCATAGCGGCGAAGCGGAGAAAGCTGGGATGAAAATGCCTCCCACCAAACTTTTCATCTTCGGCAATCCCAAGGGCGGCACGCCTGTAATGCTGGCTGCTCCCAGCATCGCCATCGATCTGCCGCTGAAGGTTCTGGTCTGGGAGGACAGCCGGGGGAAAACCTGGCTTTCCTACAATAGCCCGGAATACTTGAGGAAGCGGCATGGTGTGCCAGACGACTTGGTAAAGAACATCGCCGGAGTCGGGGCCTTGGTTCAAAAGGTAGCGGAATAGAGTTGGGGAGTACAAACACGCTGTGTAGTTCCATCCGTCATATTGAAGCTGATGGCTTAACCGTCTTCTACCGCTTCATTTCAATACCCGTCCCTTCGCCGTTCTCGCAATAGACTGCTGAACCCAGAGAAACACTGCTTCCGCTCGACGGCTTCGCTTGGACTCTATACGAGACGAAAGTCCCTAGCCGCCAGCTGGCCGGGTTTCTGCCGCGCGATCCTAAAGAAATTACAAATCCTTGACACAACGGTGGCAGGAATCCAGCAGAATGCCGGAGATTCGGGTTGAGTGGTTAATTTGGTTTTGAATCCCGCTCAGACTCCGCATTTCACGGCATTACGCCATTACCGTCACTCTTGAATAAACAAAGGAGAAACACTCATGGTTGCTCAAAATAGGATGGGCCGGATCATCGTACTCGTCGCGTTGCTGGTAGTCGCGCTAGGTATGATTTCGAGCTCCGCATTCGCGCAGTACACCGTCACCAATCTCGTTTCGAACCAGTCAGGCAAGGCGCAGCATCAGGATGCTTCGCTGGTTAACGCCTGGGGGATTTCTTATGCCCCAGGTGGCTATTTCTGGATTAGCGATAATGGAACCGGCTTGTCCACTTTGTATAACGCCCAGGGCCTAAAATTCTCGCCCGTGGTGACGATTCCTCCCTCATCCGGTACCGGCACAGGTTCTCCCACCGGGCAGGCTTACAACGGCACGAGCGGGTTTGTGGTTTCGCAGAACGGACATTCCGGAGCCGCCACATTTCTCTTCGCTACGTTCGATGGCACCATTAGCGGCTGGAACTCGTCAGTCAATCCCACCTCTGCCGTAATCGCCGTCAATAACACCGGAGCGTGGTATACCGGTTTGGCAATGGGGGTCAGCAACGGCGCCAGCTTCCTTTTTGCTGCCGACAACCTCAACAATAAAGTGGACATCTATAACAGCACATTTGGATTGGTAGGTTCCTTTACCGATACCAGTCTGCCTTCGGGATCGGCTCCCTACAACGTGGTAAACATCGGCGGTCAACTCTACGTAACCTTTACCAACGGCAGTGGCGGGGGCGTGGTGGATATTTTTAGCACCACCGGCACCAAGATTAAGACCCTCATTTCTGGCGGGAACCTGCATAGCCCGTGGGGAGTGGCGATGGCGCCGGCAAACTTCGGTGGGGCTAGCAAGGCGCTTCTGGTTGGAAACCTGGGTGACGGCTTCATCAATGCATTCAATCCCACAACCGGAAAGCTTGTCGGCAAATCGGCGGTGTCTTTCCAAGACCTGTGGGCGCTCATCTTTGGCGACGGAAAGGGATTCAACGGGAACACCAACCAGCTCTTCCTGACCTCGGGACCGGGGGGATATCAGGACGGTCTATTCACCGTGGTCAACGTAAAGAAGTAATAGATTGTCGGGGGAAGAAAGCAAAAGGGCTCCGGATCACCGGAGCCCTTTTTTACGAGCGCAAGTTGAAATCATTGCGGACAAAGGGCTATGGATTAAACCGCAGCTGAAGCGGACCGGCTGGCCGGACGGGCACGGCGTTGCGCGCGCAGTTCCTCGCGGAAGGATTCGCTGGTGAATTCCGCACTGCGACGGAACAGGTTCAGCAAGGGATCCTCGATCTGCGATAGTGGTTCCACTGTAGCGCCGGATACATCTTCATCATCCATGCCTTCGGGCAAGACGGTGAATTCCAGCGAGGATGTGCCTGCCTTCATCGCCTGAACGAATTTCCCGGCCTGCGCCCGCTGTTCGTCAGCATTTTGGGTAAATTCGACTCCCATGCCCACTTCTGGATGCATAACGCGGACTACGCCTTCGACCGGGATGCGAACGCTGCCCCGCTGCATCGTCAACACTACTCTGGTACGCGCGGGGAAGGGAGCACTGGTCTCCAGGTAGCAGGCTGCAGCACTTACGTCGGTGAGGTTGCAACTGAGTGGAGGATCATCGGGTTCGATCTCGGGAGAATGCCGGGCCAGCCAAGTTTTGAGCTGTTGACGATGTTCACGTGACAATTCCAGGAAACGCACTCCGGTATTCGATCCCGGATTCTTCCAGGCTACTTCCGCGGCGCACTCGACAGCGTAATCGACATCGGGCAAGGTGAATCTGATGCGCACCCCCCGACTCCTGGGAATATAGCGTGGGACTCGGACCGCCATTCCTCCCTCGCTGATGTCCAGAGTTGTAATCCGTTGCTGGTCGGCGCCCGCGAAAAGCGTGACCGGGATCTCGACTGGGACACGGACATTGCGGCGGCGTTCGCACTTCATCAGCGCGCGGGCGGCGCGGAAACTGCTCCGGGCGCGCTCGAAGTTAACCGGCTTATAGAGGACAAAGTGTGCGCCCAGTGCAAAGGCGCTTCGTACCGCCGTCTGGCCGTCGATCATGGCGACGGCAATCGCGCGTTTGTTGCAGGGAGCGGAGCGAACACTGCTTAGGACCTTCGCCGCCACGTCCTGGTCAGCGCAGTCTACGACAACGGCTTCGAATCTGGCGCGGGTCAGCCGGCGGACGGCCGAATCGGCGTCAGTGCAAGTTTCAATCCCAACTTCCAGGTCGCTTAGCACACGGCGTAACACGCGGATGATCTTGTCGTCGGTGCAAAGAACCAGCGCATTCAAATCCATACAGTGACCGCCTCGCCAGAATCAATCAATTCCGGCGGTTTCCCGCTCACCTTCTTCTTCGTTCAGCAGGTGGGCGACGCCGCGAATCTGTTCGGCCGCGGCCTGTAGAGCTTCGATCTGTTTGCCTAGTTGTGCTTGTTGGGCCTGCTTTTGGCGCAGCACTTCATGGATGTCCTTCACGTTAGACCCCCTATAGGCAATGTAGGATTCGCCACCGCCGTGGTCAATGAAGGCCGCAGGTCAGCGGGTTACGGGCGTAATCGCCGCAAAGACTAGACAAACTTGGTAGTCAGATAGAGCAGTAACCCGTTGGAGGAGGCTGGATCTGTCGGGAACGGGTTTGTTCTTAGGTATCTGCTGGAAATCACGAACTCTGAATAGCAGATTGTTGTTGACATTCGACGCAAACACCCATAGAATCATTGACTTCCGGCCAGTCTTAGGGTTTACAGGGTCGCCCCGGGGGGGCTTGGGGTGATAAGAATTAGTGCGAAACTCTGGGAAGACCGGATGAATCTAACTTCAGTAGTACGCATTTAAACAGAGGGACGTCATTAATCTATGGCAAAGCGACGCGGAAATCCCAACTGGGGCAAACCAGAGCCTATTGGCCCTATTGTCCCCACCATCACTGAGTTTGAGCAGGTGGTAAAGGAATACAAGCTTTCGCCCGACCAATACCTGCGATCCACCCGGCTGCGCGAGTGGGCGCGACGCAACAAGAACTCGAAGTACATTCCGGAACCACTGCTCGAAGCCTGGGGATTCGAGATTGAATCCACGCTGTAAACTAGAAGGACAAGCTTGAAGGGTCGCGTGACGGCGGCCCTTTTTGCTTTTCGGCCGTTGGCTCCGCGCTTTGCTTCTGGCTACTAGGTGATCCGTGGAGGTTTGGTGGTAATTGTAAGCCAAGAAGCCAGAAGGTCTTTTGCTACAATTTCGAGATATGGCATCCCACTTCACCGACGTTCCCACTGCCATTGAGGAAATTCGCGCCGGGCGCATGATCGTAGTGGTGGATGACGAGGATCGCGAGAACGAGGGCGATCTGACCCTGGCCGCCGAAAAGGTCACACCCGAAGCAATCAATTTCATGGCGAAGTATGGCCGTGGATTAGTCTGTCTGGCCATGACAGAAGAGCGGTTGGATCACCTGCGCCTCGGCCCCATGAGCGCCGAGAATACTTCCAACTACGGCACCGCATTCTGCGAAGCTATTGACGCTCGCGATGGGGTCACCACTGGCATTTCTGCTTATGATCGCGCTCGCACGATTCAGGTCGCGATTGATCCGGCTACGCGGCCTGCTGACCTGGCGCGCCCCGGGCATGTCTTCCCCTTGCGGGCTCGTAAGGGTGGTGTTCTGGTGCGAGCCGGCCAGACCGAAGCTTCGGTAGATCTGGCACGGTTGGCTGGATTGGTTCCTGCCGGTGTGATCTGCGAAATCATGCGCGATGACGGGACCATGGCGCGCGTTCCCGACTTGGTTGGATTCTGCAAAGAGCATGATTTGAAAATGTTAACGGTGGCGGAACTCATCCGCTACCGCATGCAGCATGAGCGCTATGTGAATCGCGTGGGAGAGGCGCTGATCGGGACGCGCTACGGTGAGTTTCGGCTGATCGCTTATGAGAGCGCGATTGATGGCGGAGAATCGCATGTGGCGTTGGTACGCGGCGACATCGAAAGCGGAGACGAGCCGGTGCTGGTACGCATGCATTCTCACTGCGTGATGGGAGATGTGTTCGGCTCCACGGCCTGCGACTGCCATGCTACCGTCGAAGGCTCGATGCGGGCCATCGCAGGTGAAGGCCGGGGCGCGCTGATTTATCTGCATCAGAGCTCCAAGGGATTTTCCGTTGAACGCAGCGGCGGGCGAAACTCTCTGATGTTTCACCGCGACAAGCGTCTGCCATCACTTCCCGAGAGTGAGCGGAAGACGCAGCGCGAGATCGGCATCGGCGCGCAGATACTTTCAGATTTGAATCTGCGGCGCATCCGTTTGCTGACCAACCACCCACGAAAAGTCGCTGCACTCGAAGGGTTTGACATCGAGATTGTGGAGCAGGTGCCGGTGGTGCTGGAGAAAGCGTCGCAGTAGCGCCGCGACATTGGCTTCTGTTCCGTCTTCTAATACGTAATCAACTTGATCTGGTTATTCAGCTCCGGCAACGTTTCGCCGTTGTAGATTCCATCCACTGCTATCGAATCGAATGACAGATATAAATGGCTCTGTCCGGCAATTCCCGTGCCCCTGGCTGCGGCTCCCATAAATGAATCCGCACCGGCTCCGATGCCCAGGGCAGGAAAGTTGGTATTGCTGGTGAAACTGGTCACTGCCACTGAAGGACTGAGCGTTGTTGTACCTGGCAAAATCCGGTTCACGACCACGCGAGTCTCATGCTCGAAATAGTCTCCTTCATTACTCAAGTGGACAATGCCCACGTTGCCCGTGGAGGCATCACTGGTGATGGTCGGGAAGACGTGAAAGCCGTTCTTGTTATCGACCGAAACCGGCGAGGACCAGGTCTGGCCGTTGTTGGTTGAGAAACTCATGAATACGCTGGATCCCACGCAATACGTCGGCGGATCGCTGGGCGGTGGCGGTGGCGTGTAGAGATTAGTACAGCCGTCATAGACCAGAAACGTGGTAAAGCTGCCGTTAGACTCGAGGCGATTTACGTGCTGAGCGTAAGCAGAACCGACCGGGCCCAAATTAGGAGGTTGATAGGCCGCCAGACTGGTCGTGGTAGCGACGGTAACCGGGCTTCCGCAGACTGGAGGTTTTGGCGCGCCCGCCGGCGTGCAGGCGACATACAGGACGGTTTCGCTTAAGCCTCCCGGGATCAACCGCATGTAGGAGATCGTAATCAGGCCGTCCGGTCGAACCTGGACAAAAGAGTACTCCTGGCCATCATTGGTATCAATGTTTTCAATTGGGCTGCAATTCAGAAGATTGGTGCAGGCCACGATAAACATCGATTCGCCCTCGCCGACCAGATACACGTCTCCCGCACCCGTGCCGGAGGCCCTTTCATCGACGGCCACTACGGGATCAATGTATGACTGGTAGGTAGGGTCAATCTGCACCGGCGGGGTTTGCATCCAACAGGATTCCGCTTGGGCTTCGGTGTGGGTGCCGGGAGGGCATTTCGCGGGGTTCAACAAATCAGCGGTTGCCACGCGAAAGATTGCCCCACCATCAACAAAACGATTATCGGTTGCGAAGAACGCGCCCCTTACGGGGTCAGCAACAACCGAGACTGACCCCAGTCCCAAGGTGTTATTGAAACTAGGCAGGCCGCCCTCAAACTGAACGCTGCAATCGGCCGTGCTGGAGGTGTGCACGTAGTACCCGCTCAGACTGCCGTCCCAAGTGCCATTGTTCAGGTTGCCGCGCGCATCGGTTGCTATCTGTACAATCAGGTCCGAGCCAGCGCCGGCGCCATTCAGAATGAAGTCTGCGCTCGGCTGGATTTGCAGCACCGCGTTGGTTCTGGGCTCCAGGTTAAAACGAACTCCGGAGGCCCCGCTACAAGACGACGGTTCAGCCGGCAAAGTAGTTTGAGACTGCGGGGATTGTGCGCTCAGGTTGCGTAGCAGAACCCGTGCGTGTTGCAAGGCGGCTGGCGAGGGTTGGCCGAAGCGCTGGTTCAAGGCATTAGATTTCGGATTTTCTGAAACCTGCATCCACGCTCTCCCCTCTTCCGACGCAAGATATCCGTATATGGACGAGCGCAGGGGTTGAGTTTGCGACTGAGCATGCGGCTGTAGAGCATTCACTGCCGGTGGCAACCCGGCGGTTTGAGCCGACGCAATTCCGCATAGCAACCCTACGAAGAGTCCGAGAATGCCGTTCCCGAATGTTTTCATTGGTGCTCCTTTTTCCATCCCCATTTTTATCGGAGATCGATCGGGCCAACCTCAATACTGGTAATTCGTCAAAACATTGTTATAAATGCGAAAAGCCTGGTTGTTATATATCCCCTTCGAGGTGCTTCCTGTGAAGTGGATATACACGCGGCTCTGCCCGGCTTTTCCGGTGCCGCCAACCGCCAGACCGAGGTCGGTCGCCCCTTCTTCATATCCAAACGGGCCATCGTAGAGAGTCTGAGTAATCTGGTGCGCAGGTGCGACTGTGGTTTGTCCAGGCGGGACCTGCGCCAGGAAAACCTGCGTATGAAACATAAGCTTGTCATTCTGCGAGGAAAAGTACGCGATGTTAACTGTGCCTGTCGAAACGTCGAGCGCAATGCTGGCAAGAAATTGTTCACCGGTCGCGGCTCCTACCACTTGAAGAGGGGACCAGGTCTTACC
>CAWDNS010000005.1:0-276233 GCA_963803775.1 uncultured Acidobacteriota bacterium | reverse complement strand
ATGTTGTTATCATGGGCTGTTATGGCATTGGAATCGAGCGCATTCTTACCGCCGCCATCGAGCAAAGCAATGATGAAAATGGCTTCTGGTTAGCCCCGCTGATTGCCCCTTTTGAGATTGTGGTTACCCCCACCAACGTTCGCGACGAGAAGCTGCAGAATCAGCCGCTGAACGACATAGCAAGCACGTCTGGAAGCGGCTGGCTATCGATGTGTTACTTGACGACCGGGACGAACGGCCTGGGGTTAAGTTCAAAGATGCCGACCTGGTGGGCATACCCTTTCGTGTTACGGTCGGGAAAAAGGTTACCGAAGGTACTGTGGAGGTCGTTCAACGCTCGACTCGGCAAATGCAGGATGCTAGCATCGGCGCAATAACGGAGTATTTCAAAGCATTGCGACCGGCGCTCTAGCATTCATCTGGCGCGCTGGATTACGGGAGCGCGCATGGGAACCATCAAACTTGTTTTTCGGCATTTTTATCATCGTCGCTGCGGTTTTCCTGGGGGTCGAACTGATCCCTGTTTACTACGCGAATTACGAGTTCAAAGACATTGTCGCGACCGAGGCCACGCTGCAAACCTACACCACCAAGCCCGAGTCCGAGATTCAGGACGGCGATCTTACAAGAAGGCGCAAGAGCTCCAGATCCCGCTCGACCAAGGACCAGATCAAGGTTACCCGACGACGGCACTACGGGCACGGGCTCAGCTCAGCATTCGATGCACCTTACGTGGTTCATGTCGACTTGCCCGGATATCCTCTGGATCTGCACTTTGACCCCTCGAGTGAGAACCAAAGTCCCTTCTAAACCGCGCAGGCGTGAGCGCTGTGATTTAGAATGTCGCTGGACTCCAAATCCTACCGATCGACAGGACCGTTTTCGTTCCGTCCAAGGTGCGCGGAGTGACTGATTCCTGCATCCAAAGAAATGGGGCTGCATGTTGCTTTGTGAAGCCATGTGGTTCTGGCCGAGCGGATTCCACTAACCCAAGTGGCTATCAAAATAAAGATTCCGAAGCGCAGAAAGAAAGCCCAGGCCGGCAAGAAGTCTGCCTCCCGCGACCCGCGTCATCCGGGTCGCGATTGCGACTTTCATCGTGCTGGGAATCATCATCAGTGCGTGGTTTTCATACTTCTACATCAAGTATGACCGCATCATTCAGCTGCGATTCAAAGGACCGGTGTTCAGCACTTCCGCCAAGATTTACGCCATCCCACACCTGGTGAAGGTAGATGAAAAGATTGAGGCGCGCGAAATTGCGTCCCAACTCCAGCGAGCCGGCTATCCGAACGAGAACTCCCCCATCGGGAGCTACCGGCTGCTGAATGGCGGCATCGAGGTTCGGCCAGGCCCGCAGTCCTATCACAGCCCGGAACCAGCCACCATTCGCATTCAGGAGGGGCGCGTGGTCAGTATCACTGGCAAGTCGGGTGATCTGTCCGCCTATGAACTGGAACCCCAAATGATCACGGCGTTGTTTGATGTTGAGCAGCGCTCGAAACGGCAGGTGGTGAAATACGATCAAATCCCGAAAATCATGGTGGATGCAGTGCTGGCTATCGAAGACCGGCGATTCTTCCAGCACAGCGGGGTGAATTTTCTTCGCATGGCGGAGGCCGCCTGGATTGACTTCATGCACGAGCGGCATGAGCAGGGTGGATCGACATTAACGATGCAGCTTTCCCGCGGCTTTTTTCTGACGCCGCAAAAAACCATCAAGCGCAAACTGATTGAGATGCTGATTGCCGAGGAACTCGAGCAGAAGTTCAGCAAGCAGGAGATTTTCGAGTTCTACGCCAACTGGGTGGACCTGGGCCAGCGAGGTTCGTTCACCATCAGCGGCCTGGCCGAGGCATCTCGCGCCTACTTCAACAAAGACCTGAAAGATATCACCTTGCCCGAGGCCGCCCTGCTGGCCGGTATTATTCAACGGCCAAGTTATCTTTCTCCCTATCGTCACCCCGAACGTGCTTTAGAACGCCGGAATCTGGTTCTGGAGAGTATGGTGGAGACCCACGCCATTACCCGGGCAGACGCCGACAAGGCCAAAGCCACACCGTTGAAGCTCGCTCCCCCTAACGTGGAAGCCAGTGATGCCCCCTATTTTGTCGACTTGGTCCGAGACACTCTAACCAGCAAGTTCAACGAACGCGAGTTAAACGAACAGTCCTATCACATCTATACGACGCTTGATCCTGACCTACAAAAAGCCGCTGCCCTGGCGGTGGAATCCGGAATCAAGTTGGTGGATGACCAGGTCACAAAGCGTCGCACCAAACGTATCAAGGTGGGAAAGAACAAGTTCGAGACCCAGGTGGAACCGGGTCCGCAGGCGCAAGTAGCGCTGGTTGCCATGGATCCGCATACCGGTGAAGTGCTGGCGCTGGTGGGAGGCAGGAACTACGCCTTCAGCCAACTGGACCACGCAATCGCGAAACGGCCTACTGGATCAATCTTTAAACCGTTCGTTTACGCTGCCGCCATCAACACCGCTGTAAGTGGCGGCACTCCCGTGTTCACCCCGGCATCCATGGTCACCGACCAGCCCACTACGTTCGCCTACGGCGATCAGATTTACGAACCCACGGAATTACAAAGAGGAGTATCACGGCGAGGTTACCGCCCGCTATGCGCTTGCGATGTCGCTTAACAACGCAACCGTAAGCTGGCGGAAGAGGTTGGCTACGATAAAGTCGCGGACTTGGCCAAAGCCGCAGGTATCGTCTCGGTAAAACCCACTCCTGCCATGGCTTTGGGTGCTTATGATGCGACTCCTCTCGACATGGCCGGGGCTTACACCGTCTTCGCAAACTCGGGAGTTCGAATTTCTCCGTTGCTGGTGAATTCTGTCCGCAACGCAGCCGGCGACGTGGTCATGGACTGGAAGCAGGACAAACGGCCGGTACTCGATCCCCGCGTGGCCTATGTCATGACGAACATGATGGAGGGGGTGTTTAATTTTGGCACAGCGTACACAGTGCGCACTCTCGGCTTCACTGCGCCTGCCGCGGGAAAGACTGGGACCTCCCATGACGGCTGGTTCGCCGGCTATACCAGCAATCTGCTTTGCATTGTCTGGGTCGGTTTTGACGATTACAGCGATATTCACCTGAGCGGCGCCCAAACCGCTGCGCCGATCTGGGCGGAGTTCATGAAAAAAGCGGTCACTTTGTGGCCCTATTCTGACACACGCCCATTCGCGCAGCCGACCGGCGTAGTTGACGTACAGCTGGACAAAGCCACCAATCTGCTGGCCACGCCGTCCTGTCCCGATACCTACACATCGGCTTTCATCGTGGGTACGGAGCCGACTAACACCTGCGACCAAGGCACGGGAGTCAAGGGGTTCTTTTCTCGCATGTTTGGGTTGGGCGGGGACAAGGCCTTGCCTCCACCATCCCCGGACGGAAAACAGCCCGGTGACACCCCGCCTGAGGACGCTAAGAAGAAAAAAGGCTTCTTCGGTAAAGTAGCGGGTATCTTTAAGGACGACAAATCGTCTAACATCGCGGCACCGCCGCCGCCCGCGAACAGCGGAAATACTCCGCACTAAAAAGCGGGAGCCGGTGTCTATTGGAAAAGAGGTGGGTCCATGCATCGCTGCTTTGTATTCTGCCTAGCGGTTGCAATCTTGCTTGCCTTTCCCAACCTGTACGCCCAAGTCGAGTTGGTGCAAATCACACCTCCGCCGCGGCACCAGGCCGAGCCCCCTGCTCCCAACGCGTCGGTGGACGAACTGGACGCGCGCGGCGATGAACTCCGCGGGCAAAAGGCTTTCCTCGATGCTTTGGATTACTACCGGGCTGCCTTGGCGAAAAAACGCTCTCCCTCGCTCTACAACAAGGCCGGCATCACTGAGCTGGAACTTCGACGCGACCAGGAAAGCACGAAGGATTTCGAACGCGCGATCAAGTTGGACCATCAATTTGCCGACGCCTGGAACAATTTAGGAGTGGCTTGGTATTTGCAAGAGAAGTACGGCAGAGCAATCAAGCAGTATGAAAAGGCCATCAAACTGAAGCCGGATGTCGCGTCCTTCTATAACAATCTGGGAGCAGCATACTACGGGAAAAAAGAATGGGAACAAGCCACCGCCGCCTACGGCCACGCGTTGCAGCTCGATCCCGAGATTTTCGAACGTACGTCGCGCACCGGGGTCACCGCACAGTTGCCATCCCCGGAGGAACGCGCACGCTTTGAATATCTGATAGCCAAACTCTATGCCCGGCAGGGAGACGTCGATCATTCCTTGCAATACCTGAGGCGCGCGATGGAGGAAGGTTACGCCGACATCAATGACGTCTATAAGGATTCGGACTTTGAGGGTTTGCGCAAGGACAACCGATTCGCCCAATTGATGGCTTCGAAGCCTCCGGCGATACCCGATTAAACTGCCGCCATTTCAATCGCTTACAAATTACAAAACTTTACATTTTCGCCGCAACTTTTCCCCGGGCTTGTGTTTCTATTGGGAAATACTCCTGAAAGCAACAGGGTGAGTAAGGAGAAACGGTAGCCCATCGGTTGTCGACCCGAGCACGCCCCAAGCAGACAATCGGTGGGCTTTTTGTTGAACCGCGCCTAGCAATTGGCACCTAGCATTTGGCCAGAGCACAGAGCGCGCTTCTAGACCCAGCTGACTAAATGCCAAGTGCCAATTGCTAACGGCTGGTCTTCGGGCTTCTCTCCCCGATGTACTCTTCTACTACCCGCTTCCACTTCCCCTGAGCTTTTAGGACAAACTCAATCGCGTCGCGGAGAGCGCCGTCGCCTCCGGCATGGGGAGTAACGTAATGCGCATCTTTCTTTACTTCGTCGCGAGCGTTCGCGACGGCAACGGCCAATCCTGAATGGCGCATGGCGGGGAGATCGATCACGTCATCTCCAACGAACCCAACTTCGCTCGCGCTTAATCCTTCCTGCCGCAGGATTTCCTTGAGGACCGTTAGCTTGTCCTGAATGCCCTGATGGATATGGTTCAGCTTCAGATCACGAGCGCGCACGGCCACCGTTTCCGAAATGCGTTTCGTAATCAGTCCGGTCTTGATGCCGCCCAGCCGCGCCAGGGAAATGGCTGTGCCATCGTGCGCATGAAAGCCTTTTGCCTCGATCATCGAAGAACTAGCTACGCCGAAGCCCCCCTGCCCGCCGTGCTTGGCTGCGTGCTCAAGCGTGGTCTGCTGAAACCCTGGCGGAGCGGGAAGAAAGAACAGTTTGCCATCGGTGAGGACACCATCCACATCAAAAAGAAGGAGTTTGATCTTCTTGGCACGGGCCTTGGGAGATTGGGATTTAGGCATCGCCGGATTCTAGCATTCATCAGAGCATGAACTTCATTTCGTTCTCGTGTTCCCCGCGCCTCTCCGCGAGACTCTCCTTATAGGCGAACAATTAACGAAATCGACGTGGTAGAATGTCGCCAATGTCTTCCTTCCCTGCCTCGCTCGCCTGGGCCCACCCTCTAGTCAGGGATTGGTTTGTCCAGCGCTTCGGCACGCCGACCGAGCCTCAGGAGCAGGGATGGCCGCACATTCTCGCCGGCCACACCACGCTAATTTCCGCCCCCACCGGGTCGGGCAAGACTCTCGCCGCATTTCTTGCCTGCATCGACCGCCTCGTCCGCAAAGCTCTCGCCGGTGACCTACAGGATCGTACCGAAGTGCTGTACATTTCACCGCTCAAGGCGCTCGGCAACGACATCCAGAAGAACCTCGAAATTCCTCTGGGCGAAATTCTGCAAATGGCCGGAGAACGCGGTCTGCTGATGCCCCAGATTCGTACCGCAGTTCGCACCGGTGACACCCTGATGCACGAGCGCCGGGCCATGTTGAAGCACCCGCCGCACATTCTCGTGACTACGCCCGAGTCGTTGTACATCCTGCTCACCGCCGAGAGAAGCCGCGCGATTCTCCGCGATGTCGAGACTGTGATTGTCGACGAGATTCATGCCGTGGCCGACGACAAGCGTGGCGCGCACTTGACGCTGACATTGGAAAGGCTGGAAGCACTGTGTGCCGGCCCGGCGCGATCCTCGCTCGTTCGCATCGGCCTCTCCGCAACCCAAAAACCCATCGAAGAAATTGCCCGCTTCCTAACCGGAAACGGCCGGACTGATCCGGTCATCGTCAACGTCGGTCACAAACGGCAACTCGACCTGGCCGTTGAAGTTCCTGCGACTCAACTCGGCCCTATCGCCAGCAACGAAATGTGGGATGAGATCTACGACCGGATCGTAGAACTTGTCGGCCAGAACCGTTCCACGCTGGTGTTTGTGAATACGCGTCGACTCGCGGAGCGAGTGTCGCATCAGTTGGGCGGGCGGTTGGGTGAAGACAATGTCGCAGCGCATCACGGCAGTCTGTCTCGCAAGCTGCGGCTGACTGCCGAGAACAAACTCAAAGACGGCCAGGTAAAAGTGCTGGTTGCCACTGCCTCATTGGAACTGGGCATCGACATCGGTACGGTGGACTTGGTGATCCAGATCAGCTCTCCGCGAGCTATTGCAGTCGCGCTGCAGCGAGTCGGCCGTTCCGGCCACTGGCGTGGAGCGATTCCTAAAGGCCGTTTCTTTGCCACCACACGCGACGAGTTGCAGGAATGCGCTGCACTGGTGCGAGCGATTCACCATGGCGATCTGGATCTTCTGATGATTCCTGAAGCGCCGGCCGACATTCTCGCTCAGCAGATCGTAGCGATTTGCGCCGCGGGAGGATCGGGAACGGCAGTTCCTGTGCCTGGAGTGGAAGACGCGGGCTGGGATGAAAACGACTTGTTCGCCCTGGTCAAGCGTGCCTATCCCTACCGCAATCTGACACGTGAGACTTACGACTCCATCCTGGAAATGCTCTCCGAGGGGATTGCCGCCCGCCGCGGCCGTTATGGCGCCTATCTGCATCGCGATCGCGTGAATCATAAGCTGCGTGCGAGACGAGGCGCCCGGCTGGCAGCGATCACTAGCGGCGGTGCGATTCCCGAGACTGCATTGTTCAATGTGGTCGCCCAGCCGGAAGGCATTATGGTCGGCACAGTGGACGAAGATTTTGCAGTGGAGGCCAACGCCGGCGACATCATGCTGCTCGGCAATACTTCATGGCGAATTCATCGGGTGGAAGGCAAGTCCGGACGGGTACTGGTTGAGGACGCGCACGGTGCTCCGCCGACGGTTCCCTTCTGGCGCGGCGAAGCTCCGGCGCGCACCCAAGAGCTTTCGTTCCATGTGGCCGATCTAAGAAAAGAGATTAGCGACCGCTTGCGAAAAATCTTCCCTGTAGGTGTCTCGCAGGCCCAACCGGAGGTTGCAGAGACTGTCGCCTGGCTGAAAGAAGAATGCGGCCTGGACGACTCCGGTGCGGAACAGGCAATCGAATACGTCCTGCAAGGCCGGGCGGTGCTGGGAGACGTGCCGACGCAAGACACCATTATCGCCGAGCGTTTCTTTGACGAAGGCGGCGGCATGCAGCTGGTAATTCACGCGCCCTTTGGCGGACGCATCAACAAAGCATGGGGATTGGCTCTGCGCAAGCGCTTCTGCCGCAGCTTCAATTTCGAACTGCAGGCTGCGGCCACCGATAACGGGTTGAATATTGCCTTGGCCGAGCAACACAGTTTTCCTCTCACCGACGTGTTTCACTTCTTGAACGCAGAAACCGTGCAGCCGATTCTGGAGCAGGCCGCGCTGGCGTCGCCGTTTTTTGCCACTCGTTGGCGCTGGGACGCTGGCCGCGCCCTTGCCCTGTTGCGGTTTCAAAGCGGCAAGAAAGTTCCGCCACAGATTCAGCGCATGCGTTCCGATGATCTGATGGCATCCGTCTTCCCCGATGTTGCCGCCTGCCAGGAGAACATTGAAGGCGACATTCAGATCCCCGACCATCCACTGGTCAAAGAAGTAATGAAAGATGTCCTCACCGAGGCCATGGATCTGGACGGCCTGAAGAAGCTGCTGCGCGATATGGACACTGGCCGAATCCGCTGCATCGCCGTGGATACGCCCGTGCCTTCGCAGTTTTCCCATGAGATTCTGAATGCGAATCCCTACGCCTATCTCGACGATGCGCCGCTCGAAGAACGCCGGGCACGAGCGGTCGAGATGCGCCGCATCCTGCCGGAATCGGTCCTCGAAGAGGTGGGCAAACTAGATCCGGCGGCGATTGCCCAAGTCCGCGAAGAAGCCTGGCCAGATGTTCGCGACGCGGATGAGTTACATGACGTTCTGCACACACTGATTGCGATGCCCAGTGACCGTCGAGCTTCACTCGACCAGTCAGACGACGGCGTCTTCCCCTACGTGGGTATTGCTATTTCACAATGGTCTGGTCACTTTCAGAAACTGGTCCGGGATGGTAGAGCAACAAGCGCTGTCGCCAATGGTCGGCACTATTGGGTCGCGGCGGAGCGGGCTAAGACTTTCTCTCTGCTCTTTCCTGGCACGATTTTCGATCCCTTGCCATCGGAACTCGAAAGCTCCATCCCGTCTCGCGACGACGCACTGCTTGCGCTGGTCACCGGCTGGATCTCGCACCTCGGTCCTACCACCGCCCCGCAGCTGGGCGAACTGCTTGGGGTACCTTCCTCTGAGATAAATTCCGCGTTGCTCCGCATGGAAGCCAGTGGAGCAATCTTGCGTGGAAATTTCACAGGAGGTCATTCGGAATACACCGAGTGGTGCGAGCGGCGACTTCTGGCGCGCGTTCATCGACTAACCGTTGCCACGCTTCGCAAGCAGATTGAGCCGGTTACCGCGGCGCAGTTCATGCAGTGGCTCTTGCGTTGGCAGCATGTGGCACCCGGAACTCAAGTCCAAGGTGAGCGTGCAACGCTCGAGATCGTGCGTCAGCTTCAGGGATTTGAAATTTCTGCCAACGCCTGGGAGCGACAGATTCTGGGGCGCCGCATCGCCGATTACGATCCCAAATGGCTCGATCAGCTCTGCCTTACCGGAGCCGTCGGCTGGGGACGATTGTCTCCGCACCCTGCGACTCTCGAAGATTCCGCCGCCGGCAAGCGCCGCGTAATTCCCACCAGTGTTGCGCCCATCACATTTTTCATTCGCGAAGAAGCCGATTGGATGATGCCGCAACATTCTGCCAGCCATCAGCCTGAAGCTCGCGGTTTGAGTGAAGGCGCTCGCCAGGTGCTCGACTTCCTGCGTCAGCGGGGCGCATCGTTCTTCGCCGATATCGTTCGCGGCACCGACAAATTGAAGGCTGAAGTGGAAACCGCTCTCTGGGAACTAGTGGCTGCCGGAGTGGTAACAGCCGACGGCTTCGACAATCTTCGCTCGCTCATCGACCCCAAACGTCGCGCCGGACAAGGCAGCGGACGCAGCGCGCGTCCCCGCCACAGCGCTGGCCGGTGGGCGTTGCTCTACACCGATCAAGCTGTCGAACGAACCAGAGCGGTGGAAGCCACCTGCTGGATGCTCTTGAAACGCTATGGAATCGTCTTCCGTGACTTGCTCGCCCGCGAAACCAATCTGCCCAAGTGGCGCGAACTGCAAGTCGCCTACCGCCGGATTGAAGACCGCGGAGAAATTCGCGGCGGCCGCTTTGTGGACGGATTCATCGGCGAACAATTTGCCCTCCCGGTCGCGGTCGAATCCCTGCGCGCAGCCCGCAAACTGCCGCTCACGCAGGAAAACATTACCCTTTCCGCCGCCGATCCACTGAATCTGGTCGGCATCATCGTGCCCGGGGAACGGGTGCCCGCCATCTCCGGCAAGATTGTGGTTTTTCGCGATGGTGTGGCGGTTCAGGAAGCTGAACATTCAACCCCGCCGCAATCCCTCGCTATGGATTGATCGTTCGTTGTCAGGGCGGAGCTCTTAAGGCAGATCCAACTTCAGCAGGATTGCGGGATCTAAATAAATTCCCTGCCAACGTACGGCCACATGCAGATGCGGTCCGGTCGCGCGCCCGGTACCTCCGCTCAGGGCAATCTGCTGTCCCCGCTTCACGTGTTCTCCCTCTTTTACATCAAATTTCGACAGGTGCATGTAGATGGTAAGCAGTCCCTGACCATGATCGAGCACGACACAATTGCCTTCGAAAAAGAGCATCTGAGCCAGCAACACGGTTCCGGCGTTGAGCGCGGCCACTGGTGTTCCCGCTGGTACGCCAAAGTCGAGTCCTTGATGAACGCTCTGCACGTTGCCGTTAAAGACGCGGGCAGTTCCAAAAACATCTGAAATCGGCGCACTCACGGGCGGTAGAAACTTTCCCGCCCAACCGCGTTCCGGGCTCACTTGCCCAAGCACACGCTGCTTGATCGCCTTGTCCTGGTCAATTTCACGTAGTTGTTCCGGACCTGGCTCCGTGTATTGCTTGGGAACAGTCACGGATATCTGACGATAGTTGGCCTTGCCTACCGGGATCGCTTGCTTAAATGAAATTTTATTCCCGCTCTTTGTTTTGCCTATCAGCATCAAAGCATACTTGCCGGGCTTGGTTTCAAGGCTGGCGCCGGCAAATCCTCGCCAGGTTTTGCTGGGTGAATCAAAAGAAAAGAACACTTCATGCTCGAGCCATTTTCCGGAAAGAGATTCTAACCTCTGCGCTGAAGTCACCTGCAACAAGACTGGAGATCCGTTCAAGACGCGTTTCGGCTGCCAGCGCACTGACGAGGAATGGAGACTGCGGCTCGCTGGCTTGTTTGAATCCGCGTTACTGGCAGCAAAAGGAGTGGCGACGATCAACAGCAAAACAATGATCCAGGAGCGAATAGTGGTGATCATGTGAGGATTTTTGGTGGACCTGGTCGGGATCGAACCGACGACCTCTTCCATGCCATGGAAGCGCGCTCCCAGCTGCGCCACAGGCCCACATTGCGGTAGGGACAAATCAATTCTCGCCTACCTACTAGGGATAGTCAAACGCGGCGCGGTAGAACTGATGTTCCGGTCTTGGCTAACGCCCCCACCGCTTCAGTTGCAAATTTACGAATCCCTGGAAAATGCGTATCCTGAGGGCAGCCGGCTTATGAAACTCACCCTCGGGTTCAATTTGATTCTCTATCCTGTTCTGCTCGCCGCGCAGACCGCGGTTCCGTCGCCGACCAAGCCGGCGGAGACCTCGGCGCCGGTTCCCTACTCTTCGGTCAGCCAGGTCAATCTGCTGCTTTCCCAACTGGAACAAAATTCGCAGGCAATCCAGCGGGATTTGTCCGTGTTGCGAATCGACAAGTGGAAGACCGACGCCAGCACCAAACACGGATCACAGGCCGACGTCGCCTCAATACAGCGCAACCTACAGACAGCTCTCCCTGAAATCGTCGCCGAACTACAGAAGTCCCCGGAGAGTCTGCCCTCGACATTCAAGCTTTATCGCAATCTGGATGCACTCTATGATGTGTTCGCGTCAGTGACGGAATCCACCGGCGCTTTCGGCACCCACAGCGAATACCAGGCGTTGCAGAACGACGTGACCGCTCTCGAGAGCTCGCGGCGAATGTTCGCCGACCGTATGGAAACGCTGGCCGATGCGAAGGAAGCCGAGCTGACAAAACTTCGCACTGACCTGCAAAACGCGCGGACGACAGAGAAAGTCGCGGCCCCACCCAAGAAAACCGTGGTAGATGACACCGAACCGCGGCCCAAGAAACCTGTCAAGAAAAAGCCCACACCGAAAGTTCCGAAGCCACCAGCCAGCACTGCGCCAGCTCCCGACGCAACCGCCCCACCCCCTGCGGCCAGCCCTACACCGTAGTAGACTCGGGCCGAGGGGCTGTAGCGTGCTGAAAACAAAACTCCTTCATCAGGGAACTTCCGGTGACGAGTTGGGGTCTATAGATGGTAGGGGAGACGCCGAGCGCCACGGAATCCCGAACTTCGCGTCAATCCGCAGCGAGAAAGATCCTATAATGGAGTCTGAGCCATGCGAGTTATGGCGGGAGCGTCCAGCTTGGGGAATCTCGCGGGAACCATTGGAGTTCGAGAGCAGGAATCGGCCATCGTGGCTGAACTCAAGGCCGGGTCCGAGCAAGCCTACGCCTGGCTGATTGGCGAGTTTCACCAGCCGGTTTATAGCCTGATTTACCGCATGGTTTCCGACCCAGCCGACGCGCCTGATACCACTCAGGAAGTCTTCCTGAAAGTATTTCGAGGCATGAAGCATTTCAATGGTCAGGCCAGTCTCAAGACCTGGATCTACCGCATTGCTTTGCACGAGGCATCGAACCGCCGTCGCTGGTGGTTTCGGCATAAGGCCCGAGAGACTTCGATTGAGCCGCTGGATACCGATGCCAGCTCATCCTCGGCGCTGAAAGATTGTTTAGCCGACGACGCCGAGTCACCGTTTGATCGCTTCGCTCATGAAGAAGTGAGAACGCGGGTGGAAGATGAGTTACGCAAGGTCGCCGAGCCCTATCGCACCACTGTGATCCTGCGCGATCTGGAAGAGATGTCCTACGAGGAAATTGCGGAAGTCACGCAAGTTTCCCTGGGGACGGTGAAATCACGATTGACCCGTGGACGGCAAGCCTTGAAGGATCGTCTAACTGGATATGCGAGAGAGGTAGGTCCGGCACTGGGACTAAGGCCCGCTGAGCCGAGAATAGTTCCCCGATCAGAGGTAGTCGCCGCGGGACTGCGATGCGAGGTGGGATCATGACATGCAGCCAGGTCAAATTGTTGCTTTCGACGTATCTGGATGGCGCTATGACCGGCAAGCTGATGCTGTCCATGGCCGGTCATCTTGACACTTGCGATCGTTGCCAGTATGAATATCTTGCTTTGCGCCAAACCCAGCAGTTGCTGGCTACCGCCGGCCGCCGGAGGGCACCGAGCGATCTGGCCTTGAAGCTTCGCCTGGCGATCTCTCGCGAAGCCGCGCAGTCGCGTCAGCATAGCCTTTCTATTTTCTGGATTCGGGCGGAGAACGCCCTCAATGCGTTCATGGTTCCGGCTACGGCCGGCTTGGCGACTGCGGTGGTGATCTTCGGATTTTTGATGGGCTTCCTGGCTTTGCCTTTGCAAGCAGGCAGCGCCGATGTCCCGCTGATGTTGAGCACGGCTCCGCAACTACAGGCCTCGGCCTTTGGTATGGCGCTCGATTCTATTAAAGACGATTCTTTGGTGATTGAGGCCTACGTGGACGCGAACGGACGCGTACAGGACTACCGCGTGTTGTCGAATCCTGACGCGGCCAACGAACTGCCTTCCCAGGTGAAAAACATGCTGATCTTCACCACCTTTCGCCCTGCCACATCCATGGGCCGGCCGACTTCGGGGAGAGCTGTGCTCTCGTTCTCGCGAATCAGCGTTAAGGGATAGGAACGGAAGCCATCTCTCAAAGAGCTGGGTCCGTTGACCCTCTGCCCGGAACCTCTTAAACTGACAAAGCAGCCAGACATACTTACCATCCGGCAGGAGGGTTTTCCTGGGCCATCGATTTCGAGTTGCGGTCATCGCCGCCCTCTTGGGGCTGACGAGGCAGGTCTGCCCGGCTGAGAACCTTCCGAACGTCACGTTGGACACAAGTGAGACTTTATTCAGCGTTCTCGCTGCCATCAACACTTGTGGTTATAACGCAGAATTAGACTCGTCCGACCCGGTCCGTTTGCAGATCCGCGCGGAAGTGGCCAAGGCATCGCAGGCTTTCGACCAGGCAAAGGAAGAAACCCTGCTGCTGTGTCAGTTTTATCATGACCATGAGCAGCCCGAGCCCTCGCGGACGCTCTCGCAATATATCTCGTTGGCGCTTCGTCTGGAAGCCCCGCCGACATTCGTGTTCAAAGTCAAAGACGCCGACCTGCCTCCAGATGCCGCTCAGGTGGCCGGCATCGTGCCTATCTTGCAAAAGTTCTATGATGTGGCAGGCTTGCATGCCATCTGGCTCCGCCATCAGGTGGTCTACTCGAGCCTCGCGGGCCGGTATCATGATCCGCTCTCCAAGATGTTGTTCGACACAGAGATCTATTTGCGGCTACAGTCCTCGGGGTACCTGGGGCACACTTTCACCGTCTATCTCGATCCCATGGGAGCGCCTGGTCAGACCAATGCACGCAACTACGGCGCGGATTATTATGTGGTGATTTCTCCAGGCACGGGATCGGGTCTCAAAATGGAGCAGATTCGGCATACCTATTTGCATTATCTGCTGGATCCGATGGCGGTAAAGTACCCCAACAGCATCAGGCGTTTGACTCCGTTGCTGTTTGGAGTGAAAAAAGCGCCAATGGACGAGAGCTTCAAAGAGGATGTTTCCTTGCTGGTCACGGAATGCTTCATTCGCGCCATTGAAATCAGGATCGGCGAACCCAGCAAAACGCCGGAAGCGCAGCGGCAAGCGGCAGTGGAGCAATCGGTAAAGCAAGGCTACATCCTGACCCGGTATTTTTACGACGCACTGATACGGTTTGAGAAAGGGCCGGTCGGCCTGCGGAATGCTTACTCCGAATTGATTAGTGACATCGACTTGAGCAAGGAAGAAAAGTTCGAAGCGCAAATCAAGTTCTCTACCGAAGCCGATGCGGAGCTATTGCGGGTGTCACGCCCTCCTAAACCCCAACTGTTGGTAACCGCTGAGCAACGCCTGTCCGCCGGAGACTCAGACGGGGCCAGGAAGCTCGCCCAGCAAGCTCTGGACGAGAAGGACGAGGATCCGGGCCGCGCTTTCTTCATCCTGGCGCAAGTGGCCACTATGAACCGCGACCTGCAGGGTGCGCGCAACTATTTCGAGCAGGCTCTCGGTGTTGCGCATGAACCCAAAGTGGTTGCCTGGTCACATATTTACCTCGGAAGGATTCTGGATTTGGAGGAAGAGCGGGCTGCGGCCCTCGATCACTATCGCGCAGCTCTGACCGCCAGCGCGCAGTTGCCCGAGGTAAAAGCCGCAGCCGAGCGTGGCATTCAGCAGCCCTACGAGCCGCCCAGTCGTCCCCAGTAACGACAGGCCGGGGAAAACACTTTCTGTGATGCTAGAGTGAAGCCAGAATCGCACTTTAAGGAGAGAGCATGAAACGAGCAGCCATTACCGTCGTGATGCTGGCGTGGGCTAGCGTGGTCGCGGCGCAGCAGGCAACAACCCCGCAGAGCCAACCGTCATCGCAGTCGAATGCAGCCCAATCACCGGCGGGAACAACTCAGCCGGCCGCTGCTCCTCCTCAGGGAAAGCGTCCGCCTCAGGCCAAGACCAAGCCAGAATATGATGCTTACAATGCCGCGATTAAACTTGCGGCTGCCGCACCGGGCACCCCTGTCGACCCAGTCGCGCTGGCGAAGGCCGCCGATGATTTCGCTACCCAGTTCCCCGACAGTGAACTTCGTATTCTGTTATTCAAAGTATCGATGCATGCCTCTCAAAACGCCAACAATGGAGATCAGATGAACGCGGCGGCGGAGAAAGTGCTGAAGATCGATCCCGATGATCCCGAGGCCTTGGTTGGCGATGCGGAGTTCATCGCTGAGCACACTCGCGACACTGACCTCGACAAGGACCAGCGTTTGGCGCAAGCGCAGAAATATGCCTCCCGTGCGATCGAAACCGTCGAAACCGATGTTGCCATCCCGGCCGGCACTCCCCAGGAAAAGATCGACGCCTACAAGGGGTTTGTGCGTTCTTCTGCGTACTCGGTTCTGGGCACCATCGCCTTCAATCAGGAGAAATTTCCTGATGCTGAAAGCTATTTCCGTAAATCGATCGACGCTTTACCGTCACAGCCGGATCCGGTTGTAGTTCTGCGTCTGGCGATCGCGCTCGACAAACAAAACAAGTATCCGGAAGCGCTGAAGGAAGCTAATCATGCGGTGGAGCTGACTCAGGAAGGCTCGGTGGCCGGGAAGCTCGCACGCCAGGAACGCGACCGATTGACACAATTGACTGGCGGCAGCACTCCCGCGCCAGCCACCAAACCGCCGACGGGTGCCGCACAGAACCCGTCTCCCCACTGATGCAAGATTCAGCTGGAAACGATTACCGGCCTCCGCTTGCGGGCTGCGATTGCGATATGCTTTGCCCCTTTTGAAGTGATGAAATCAAGAGACATGGCGGACCTGGAGCAGACTCTGGGCTACACCTTCGTCCGGCGGGAATTGCTGGAACAGGCACTGACTCACAGCTCACAGGCACGCGAAGTGGAGTCCGCACAACCTCTGGCCGGCAAGCGCGCCGGCGACAACGAACAGCTCGAGTTCCTGGGCGATGCCGTTCTAGGTCTCATCACGACCGAAGAGTTGTTCCATCACTTCCCCCAGTTCCGCGAGGGCGAGCTGTCCAAGCTGCGCGCCCACCTGGTCAGCGAGAAGCATCTAATACGCGTGGCCCAGGTTCTGGAACTAGGACATTACTTGCGCCTGGGACGGGGCGAGGAAAAGAGTGGAGGCCGCAACAAGACCGCTCTTCTGGTGGATGCTTTGGAGGCAATTTTGGGAGCGATGTATGTGGACAGCGGACTGGAAACGGTGCGGCGGGTAGTGCTTGATCACATCGTGTTTCCAGAGTTGGAGATCATTGCGCGCAATGGCAGCAGCTTGCCCCTGAACGACTACAAGTCTGCCCTGCAAGAAAAGCTGCAAGCCATCGGGCGCCCTCAGCCGGCCTACGTCCTGGTGAAAGAGCGAGGGCCTGAGCACAGCAAGACTTTCACCGTGCAAGCGAGACTCTCGAAGATGGACGAGCCCAGCCAAACCGAACACGTCGGACAAGCTGAAGGATCGACGAAAAAGGACGCCGAGCAGGGAGCTGCCCGGCAATTGCTCGAATATCTGGACTCACCGCCCCCCGACAAACGCACCCGCGCACCCGGTGGAGGATACGCCACAAAGTCATGACCGAAATAGCCTCCAGACCGCGCGCACAATGGCCCAGTTCCCTGCAATCGCTGCTGACCACCGTCGTCATTGCCGTGTTTGTAATTGCGTTCGTGGTGCAGGCTTTTCAGATTCCTTCGGAGTCCATGGAAAACACGCTGTTGATAGGAGACTACCTGCTGGTGGACAAGTTGCATTACGGCGGAGGCGCGACCTGGAACTACGTGATGCCCTACCGCCCGGTTCGGCGGGGCGACATCATTGTCTTCCGCTATCCTCTCAACCCTACACAGCATTTTGTGAAGCGCGTGATCGGCGTACCCGGCGATCGGGTGCGGCTTATCAACCGGCAGGTGTGGGTGAACCGCAAGGCTTTGCGGGAAGACTACGTGATTCATAGCTCGCCAAAACACAATGATTTTCGCGACGAGTTCCCTCGCCTCGACGTTCTTGATTCGGGAGTGGACGGGGCCTGGTGGCTGCAAATGAAGAAGTTAGTGGAAGACGGCGAACTGATCGTTCCGCAAGGTAACTATTTCGTGATGGGCGACAATCGTGACGAAAGCAGCGACAGCCGCTACTGGGGTTTCGTCCCGCGTGAAAACATTATTGGACGGCCCTTATTGATTTATTGGTCCTTACGCGAGCATTGACGAAGATATGCAGGTCGCCGCTACGCCGGGTGATAAACTTTATCACTTCGCCTATGCGGTCAGCCATTTGTTTCAGATCACTCGCTGGAACCGCACGTTTCGTTTAATCAATTAACCAGAGCCGGGCAACCTTGGTTCCGACTCGGCGATAGGACAAGGACGCATTGATGGTGACAAAAGAGAAATCGCAACCCGAAAAACCGCGGGAAACTACGATGGAGTTCCTCGCTTCGCTTGCGGCCGTATTGGTGACCGGCCTTTTCATCATCACTTTTATCCTGCAGGCGTTCGAGATTCCATCGAGTTCCATGGAGAATACCCTCCTGATCGGGGATCACGTCTTTGTAAACCGGGAGCAATTCGCTCCCGCCACACCCTGGATGGGCCCACTCCTTCCCTATCGCCAGATCCATCGCGGGGATATCGTAGTGTTTCTTTCGCCGGCGGAACCGGGACTGTATGTCGTGAAGCGGATCATGGGCATACCCGGAGATCGCATCCATTTGCGTAATGGCATCGTTTACCGCAACGGCGAAAAGCTCGACGAGCCTTACGTCATTCACCAGGGAGCGGATTCTTATAATCCTTATCGCGATAACTTCCCGGCAGTCCCGCCTTCGGAGTTCAACAACATCGCCCCGAATTGGCAATTGACACTCCAGTCCCACATTGAGGGAGACGATATCGTCGTCCCCCCCGACAGTTATTTCGGTATGGGTGACAATCGCGACGTCAGCTATGACAGCCGGTTTTGGGGCTTTATCCCGCGGGAAAACGTAATCGGCAGGCCGATGTTCATCTATTGGTCATTTGAGACTCCTGCCAACCAGTATTTGGAAAGAGAAGTCAGCCAGCGAATTGGGTTTCTCGTGCACGTTGTGTTTCACTTCTTCGACGAAACTCGCTGGCGCCGCACCCTCAAGGCAGTGAAGTGAGATTGGTTCGCTCCAGACGCGGAATGATCCTCCTGGGACTTGTCCTCGTGGCGGGGCTCTGCCTGGTCCGGCCCGGAGCCAATCGGTTGCGGTCCCGCATTGTCGGCTCCATCAGCCTGGCTCTGGGACGGTCCGTGGACGTCTCTTCGGTGAGTTTGCGTTTCCTTCCTCAGCCGGGATTTGATCTGGAAAATTTCGTTGTCCATGACGATTCCGCATTCGGCGCGGAGCCGGTGTTGCGGGCTCAAGAAGTCACCGCTTTGCTACGCCTGAGCTCACTTCTGCGCGGACACCTGGAGATTGCCACTCTCAGCCTCACCGAACCCAGCCTTAATCTGGTGCGCAACTCGGAAGGCCACTGGAATCTGGAAAACCTGGTGGAGCGGGCTGACAAAATCTCGGCTGCCCCTACCGGCAAAGCGAAAAGTGAAAAACGGCCCGCATTTCCCTACATTGAAGCCCGCGATGGCCGCATTAACTTCAAGTTTGGAGCTGAAAAGAAGCCTTATACCTTGACTAGCGCCGACTTTTCCCTGTGGCAGGACTCGGAAAACACGTGGAGCATGCGGCTGAAAGCACAGCCCACCCGTACCGATTTCAATCTGACAGATACCGGTATTCTGCGGGTGACAGGATCGTGGCAGAGAGCTGCCGCGTTGCGTGACACTCCTCTCCAGTTCAGTTTTCTTTGGGATCGAGTGCAACTCGGGCAATTCACCAAGCTTGCCTATGGCAGCGACAAGGGCTGGCGGGGCGCGGTGCGCGTCGCAGCCGGGCTCTCGGGTACTCCGGCTCATCTCGCCATCACCACCGAGGCGGCGGCGGAAGACTTCCGCCGTTATGACATTCAGGGTGGCAGCACCATGCGTATCGCGGCACGATGCACCGCTCAATACAGTTCACTCGACCATACCCTTTCCGATGGCATCTGCACCGCCCCCGTGGCCACGGGATCAATCCGCCTTACCGGTAGCATTGCCAATCCTTTGGGCTCTCCGAGCTACGACCTGGTACTGGCCGCAGACAGTGTGCCCACGCAATCGCTGATGGTTCTCGCCCGGCACACCAAGCTGGGACTTCCGGACGATCTTGTCGCGACCGGCAAGATGAGTGCGCAGGCGAGAATCCAGAGCCCGTCCCAGGGACGCTTGAGTTTGTCAGGGTGGCAGGGAGACGGAGAGATTACCGGAATCCGGCTTCGCTCCGGCCTCACAAACGCAGATCTTGCACCGAGCAATATTTCGTTCACTGTTACTTCCGACGGAATGGCCCCGCGCGTGAATGTGAATCCATTCCGTCTATCCCTCGGACACATAGCTCCGGCGGTGTTGCAGGGACACTTTTCGCATGATGCCTATGACTTCGAATTAAAGGGAGAGGCTCAACTGCAGAAGCTATTGCAAGCGGCGAGGACGGCGGGAATCCCCACTCTGCAAACCGCCGCCGAAGGTTTCGCTAAACTGGATATTCGCGCCGCCGGAACTTGGGCACGGTTTGCACCGGCGGAAATAACCGGCAAAGCCCACCTTCATTCGGTTCGATCCCGACTGCGTGCCCTTGATGCACCTTTTGACATCATGGCTGCGGATATCACTCTTAGCCCTCACCAGACCGAGGTCAGCAACCTGTCCGCTGTGATGGCGGGAACTGCATGGCGCGGATCGCTAACATTGCCGCGTCCCTGTGGGACGATGAGTACATGCGCAATTCGCTTTGATTTGCATGCCGACCAAATCGCGACCGATCAATGGATCCCATTATTGTTTCCCAAGGCGCTACAAGAGCCGTGGTATCGCTTCGGCTCGTCGCCGGTTCGCTCCGGAAGCCCCAGCTTGATAGCACTCGATACCGCCGGAGACCTCAGTGCGGACAAAGTTATTATGCACACCCTAATCGTGAACAAGGTTTCTGCCAAGGTTGTGATGCAGGGCGGGAAGCTCGAGGTAAAGGATCTGCGCGCTGACCTTCTGGGCGGCCAACATAAAGGAGACTGGAGCGCCGATTTCACCTCGCAGCCGCCGCGATATGCAGCCAGCGGGGGTGTAGATCGCGTGGCCCTCGGCCAGCTTGCCACAGCCATGGACAACGCCTGGATCACTGGCATGGCTGCGGCCAAGTACCGGGTGGACGCTTCCGGACTCACTGCCAGCGAGTTATTTGCTTCTGCCGCCGGCACGTTCAAGATCGAAGCTTGGGACGGACTGTTACGCCATGTCGTTCTCTCCGAGGGTGAAGGCCCGCTGCCGATGCGACACTTGACCGCCAATTTGACGCTGCGTGAAGGCCAGTTCGAGATTCAGGAGGGCAATCTCGAAGCCGAGAACGTCGAGTACCGATTGACCGGTACCGCTTCTCTGGGTCGAGTCTTGAACCTCAAGTTGACCCGCAATGGCACTCCCGGCTTCAATATCACTGGCACTCTCACTCAACCCCACGTTACCCCTCTGCCCGCCCCGAACGCCCAGGCGGCGCTGCGACACTAGAGCTCCAGAGGTTAGGAATATGAAATTCTTATTCTTGATATGATGTAGTATCATATGTAATGTATGAGGATACCTAAGACGATTACGGTAGAAGAATCCATTCTCGCGGACCTGGAACGGAGCCGCGGCGACCGTTCCACCAGTGAACGTATAAACGAACTCTTAAAGCTGGCTCTAGAACAGGAAGCCAAGCAGACCCTGGAACGGGAAGCGGCCGTGTTTTACTCGGGGAACAAGAAAGGCAGGACCGAGCGCCGGGCGTTCCAGAAGGCTTCCTTACGTTCACTGGAAAGAGATTAAAACCATGCCTTCTTTGGCTCTGGCCCGATGGTTTCCTCAACGCGGAGAGATTTGTCGCGTGCGACTCGACAAGGACCGCCCCGCGCTGGTGATCTCAAGCAACGCGCTGAATCGCCATGCCCTCGATATATGTGTTGTCCCGTTGACCTCAGTCGAACATCGCAGGTTTGCCCTCAGAGTGGAGCTTCAGCCGGGTGAGGGTGGATTGCCGCGCCGGTCCTGGGCCAAATGTGACCAAGTAACGACCTTGGAGAAGGCTCTTGTGAAATATCCGCCATTGGGACGACTCTCAGCCCGCGCTCTCTCTCGCGTTGAATCCGCTATCAAGACAGCTCTGGAGCTTTCCTGATACTCACCTCGCTGGCACATACCCCGGCCCGCGCAGCACTTTTCCCGGCTTGGCGCCCGTCATCTTCCCCTGATCAATCACTGCGGTTCCATTCACCAGAACATACTCCATACCTTGCGACAACTGGTTAGGGTCGGCGAAAGTCGCCAGATCGTGCACAGTTGCAGGATCGAAGATCACAACATCCGCCCACATGCCCTGCTTCAGAACTCCGCGGTCGGTAAAGCGCATGCGTTGGGCTGGAAGAGCCGAAAACTTGCGAATCGCATCCTCCAACGTAAGCTTCTTGTCTTCGCGGACATATTTTCGCAGAATGCGTGGAAACGTCCCGTACGCTCGCGGATGGGGATGCTCCTGCCCTAAAATGCCCTCTGGCGATGTTCCCGAAGAATCGTTGTCGATCGACACCCACGGCTGCTGCAAGGCCAAAGCGACATCGGGCTCTGACATTCCGAACACCGCGACATAAGTGAACGCCTTGTCTTCAATCAGCAGATCGAATAGCGCATCCATGGGGTCTTTGTTCCAGAGTTTTGCAATTTCGGCCAGCGTCTTTCCTTGTAAGGGCAACAACTTCGGGTTTTGCACCACTCCGATTAAAACCGATTCCGGACTGGGAATTTCCAGCCATTCGTTGTCCCACTCCGTCGTAGGAGTCTCCATGTCTTTGCGCATACGCGCCCGTGCAGCCGGATCTCTTAGGCGCTCCACTAACTTGGCGGCACCGCCATCGTGTGCCCACTGCGGAACAAACGCAGAAAGATCGTTGAACCATGCGGGGTAAGCATAAGTATTGGCGCTGACATCGATTCCCTGGGCTCTCGCCGCATTGATCTTGGCCACTACCTCCGGCATGCGTCCCCAGTTCTGTTTGCCGGCGACTTTGAGATGCCAAATCTCAACCGGAATATGCGCTTCCTGGCCGATACGCAACGCTTCATCAATCGCGACCAGAACGGAGTTGCTTTCATCGCGCATGTGGGTAGCGTAAATGCCACCGAACTTTGAGGCTTCGCCCGCCAGCGCGATCAACTCTTCGGTCTTGGCATAGGGTGCGGGTGCATACTCCAGCGCAGTTGAGACCCCGACCGCTCCCTGCTGCATGGCCTGCCGCACCAGTTCTTTCATCTGATCGAGTTGGGCGGGCGTTGGCTGTTTGTCCTCGTCTCCCAGGACCATGCGGCGTACCTGAGTAGCGCCCACGTAGCTCGCCAGATTGATACCGATTCCCTGCTTCTCCAACTTGGCAAAATACTCGCCCAAAGTTCGCCAATCGGGGTTGAGATGATAGTAATCGTAGGTCGCGCGGTCGGCCGCGATGATGGCATCGTTCAGCGGGCCCGCTGAGTTCCCTTCCCCGGTGATCTCAGTCGTAATGCCCTGGTAAATTTTCGAGGGCAGCCGCGGATCAACCTGGATGGTCAACTCCGATTGCCCGAGCATGTCAATGAAGCCCGGCGCCACCACTTTGCCCTGGGCATCGATGGTGCGCGTCCTGGCTGCATCGCTCAGATTGCCGATGGCTGCGATCTTACCGCCGCGAATTCCGATATCGCCGGAATACCATGGCGAGCCAGTGCCATCGATGATGTGCCCGTTGGTGATGACCAAGTCGAAAGCTGAGCTTGGCGAGTGCGTCTGCGCAGGCACAACCGCACCTGCCGAAAGCAGGGCGAGAACCACGATCAACTTGGCCAACGGTCCACTGCGAAAGAAATTCTTCATGTACGTCCTCCGTTTAAGGCTCGTGCTCTCCATGCCAGAATCAATCCCATCAAACTCCAAATTCCCAACGCCAGCCATTCGTAGGAACTGAAATGTCCAGGGACGGCAGGCACAATCTTCATAAGTATCATCAGGAGACTCACCACCACACCTGTCATGGCGACCACCCGCTCCAGCGGTTTTGGCCGCATACAGTAATAGGCAGCACACGTCCCCAGCCAGCCTATCGCAGACGCCACCGAACCGACCTCAGTAATCGGGACGAGAATTGCATCGCCCAGAAACATGCACACCGCGGTTGCCACTCCAATGCAAACCACAGCCGCCGATGGCGTTTGATTCTGCGGATGCACTTCACCAACTCGCGGATCCACCAGCCGACGGCGTCCCATGGCAAACAGGACGCGGCTTGCCGCCACGAGATTGCCATTGAAAACCTTGAGCAGCGAGAGTAGCGCTGCTGCCAGAATCAGGCTCACAATCCAGCGAGAGCCTATGGCATGCTGAAATGCGATTGCGGTCATGAATTTCTCGCCCGTGAGTTCGTGCCACGGCGCAACAAACCCGACGGAGGCAATAATGATGGTATAAAACAAGATCCCGACCGCAATCGCCATCCAGATCGCGGTAAGAAACTGACGTGAGTGGAACTCCGGCCTCGCTTCCTCCGCTCCCTTTACCACCGCTTCGAACCCAGTCATGAAATAGGGAACAATCTGCATCACCAGTAACACCGAGACAAATCCACCGTGAGTAAACAACGGCGGGAAGTTGCGGGGTGAACCTTTGCTGACGCCACAAGCAACAAACAGCAGAAATAGCGTCAGCGTCCCAAATGTCGTCCAGTTCTGGAAAGTCGCGCTCAGCCGGATGCCGCGGTAATTCATCGCTGTGAGCAATGCAGTCAAACCCAGTCCGATGACCAGGTGCGGCAGATAGACCGGACGTCCGGCGATGCGATAGAGTTCCATGGAATCGAGCGCGGGAAAAATGTAGCTGGCAATCCTGCCGATCGCCACCGCCTCCCACGGACAAACGATGAAGTAAGCCAGGACCATCATCCAGCCGGTGGCGAAACTAATCGATTGCGGAAACACTTTGGCGGTATAGGCGACTTCGGCGGAAGCATCGGGGATCGCCGCCACCAGCCGCCCATAGACGAATCCGATGGGCCACAGCAGCGCCCCGCCAATAGCGAAGCCGAGAATTGCGCCGAGGGTACCGCCGCGCAGTAGCCAGTCGTCCATCACGACCAGCCATCCCACCCCAACCATGGCTCCCCACCCCAGGGCGAAGTAATCTACCGCGCGCAGCTTGCGGGCAAGAGTAGTCACAGGATAAGGCGCGAATTATAAAGCATGACAGCCACGGCCCCGTCGCAGCCACGTGCTGTGCTATGTTTTATCTTCGTTAATTCTCCGAAAGGCACTTATGCCCCGATACGAATATCGCGCCATCGGTCCGACTCCCGCAGCCGAGAAGGCATTCTTAACCTGGATCGACAAGCTGGACCAGGAGTTTATTAACCGCGATCCCGAGAATCGCAGCGTCGTGGTCCGGAACGCGTTGCATGAACTTTACCTGGCGCGTCCCTACAGCGCCCCGCACCTGAGCGCGCCTCTGGCCGAGCAGGTACTGATTCACTCTTTCGATCCCCGCAATGCCACGCTGGAGCCTGAGTCCTATGGCGACGTCGACGTCACCAAGTACAACGAGCGCAAGCCACTGATCTGGTTTTGGATGATGTATGACCGTTCTCCTGCCGGTTTAAACCATTGGCTCGGGCATAAAGTGCGAGCTATGCTGGCCCGCCACGTCTTTAAATATTGTGGAAAGAACGTCAAGATTTTCCACGGAGTCGAGGTCTCCTACGGTTATAACCTCACAGTGGAGGATAACTGCACCATTCACAAATACGTGCTGCTGGATGATCGCGGCGAGATCATCATTCATGAAGGCTCGTCCATCTCTGATTACGCCAACGTTTACTCTCACGCTCACGATCTCAACGACGGCATGATCGTGAATAACGAAAAGACCGAAATCGGTCCCAGAGCCCGCGTAACTTATCACGCCACCGTGATGAGCGGCGTCAAAGTGGGCGAGCACGGCATGGTGGGCTCGATGGGCGTAGCCTCGAAAAATGTAGAACCATTCCACATTGTCGGCGGCATCCCGGCAAAGACCATTAAAGTGAAATCGATTGCACCAGAAGAGGTGCAGAAGGCATTCGTGAAACGATAGGACGCGCTAGACCAAGGTCTACCGCTCCTCGACGACTTCAAGCACATTCCCTTCGGGATCGTGGATTTGGAAATAATTGATACCTTGCCGATCCCGTTCGATCGTGCCGACATCGACACCGCGCGCAACCAGCACATTCTTGATCTTGTTGATTTTCTTGGTGAACAGTATTGGAGTCGCGTCGGTTCCAATGCCGTCGCGCGTGGTCAGTGTGACCGACTTGCCGTCTTCCTTGAATTTGAGGATCGCCGAACCCGGCTCTCCTGAAGGACTCGTATCGAGCTTGCGGAGTCCAAGTTTCTCAATGTACCAAGGTGACACTGAATCTATGTTCCGAACCAGAATGCGCATATTGGAAGGAATAGAAAATGCGGCTGCGTTCCATCGCAAATACCACTTCGCGCCAGGCGCGCGCAGAATCTCAGAGTTATAACGCGCCGTAATCCACATCGAGAGGAACCAGCAAGTCCATAAGCCTGCGCCAGTCACAAGCCGCAAAACCTTATGTCCACCACTTACGGGATCGAGCAGGAAGTACGGCACTGCAAACACGCCGTAACCCGCGAGAAGCCAGGGCGTCAGCGGCTTCAAAGAAATAGTGAAACGGTTCGCTGCTACCCAAACGCTCAACCAGACGAGATATGGCGCCACCAGGATCAGCCAAAACCACCACGGATGGGCTGGGAAATGCACAAACTTCTCCTAGCGGACAGATGCGAAACCACGGACAGCGTAGCATAAGGCTGCTTCCGGAACCACCTGAAACATTCGGTTTCCAGCCCCATGTTAGTATCAACTCCAGCCCCGCATGACCCTGCAACACGTTGACATCCTGTTCCAGTTGATCGCATTTCTGTTCGCGATCAGCATTCACGAATCGGCGCACGCCTGGATGGCCAACCGCCGCGGCGACCCCACCGCACGCATGTTAGGACGAGTTACGCTCAACCCCATCAAGCACATAGACCCGGTGGGAACGGTACTGCTGCCATTGATCGCCATGTTGACTCACTTTCCGATGATCGGATGGGCCAAGCCTACGCCCGTCGACCCGCGTAACTTTAAGAACCCGGTTCTCGATGACATTCTGACGGCGGTCGCCGGCCCAGTGAGCAACTTCATGGTTGCAACTGCGGCCACAATTCTGTTGGCACTGATTTCTCTGGTTGTGCCAGAAGGCCGAATGATCGTTCAAGGCGCGCTTGGTGGCTTTGTCGTCAGTAACTCTGCGTTCGTACCCGTGGCCCTGCTTCTTTACAATTTTCTAGTGATCAATGTTTTGCTCGCCGTGTTCAATCTGATTCCGGTCCCGCCCCTCGATGGTAGCCACGTCCTGCGTCATTTCCTTTCCGAGCGAGTACGGCAGGCGTACGACATGGTTGGAATCTTCGGCTTGATGGCGCTGGTATTTTTCGGGGGCAATTTGCTGATGGGGCTGATCCGCCCGGTGATCCGCGTCTACACTTCCATCTTGATGAACATCTGATGCCCACCTCACTTCAAAATCGCAAACGTGTCCTCAGCGGCATGCGCTCCACCGGCAAGTTGCACCTGGGCAACTACGTCGGCGCACTTCAGAACTGGGTCGGCATGCAGGACCAGTACGAATGTTTCTTCTTCGTGGCCGATTGGCATGCGCTAACCACAGATTACGCTGACACCTCGCACGTCAAAGAAAACTCAATCGAAGTTTTGCTGGACTGGCTGGCTGCAGGACTTGATCCCGAACGCTGCACCATGTTCATTCAATCCCACGTGCCCCAGCACGCCGAACTGCACCTGCTGTTCTCGATGATCACGCCTCTTGGCTGGTTAGAGCGTGTGCCCACCTACAAAGAACAGCGGGAGAATATCGCCGAAAAAGACTTGAGCACGTATGGATTTCTCGGCTATCCGGTGCTCCAGGCCGCCGACATTCTCATTTACAAAGGCGACTTCGTGCCGGTCGGCGAAGATCAGGTGCCGCACGTTGAACTAACCCGAGAGATCGCGCGGCGCTTCAATCAGTTCTATAACGTAAACGATAAGGCTGTTTTTCCCGAACCTCAGCCGCTACTCACGCGCACCCCTAAGCTGCCGGGGACCGATGGCCGCAAGATGTCAAAGTCTTACGGCAACACGATTATGCTCACCGATCCCGAGCCGGTGGTTAGGCAGAAGCTGAAGACCATGGTGACCGATCCGGCCCGCATTCGCCGGACCGACCCTGGTAACCCCGACGTTTGCCCTGTAGGCGACCTGCACAAGATCTTCAGCGACCCGGCTACCATGGCTATAGTGAACGCCGGCTGCCGTTCTGCGGGCATCGGATGCATTGAGTGCAAAGGCTGGGCGGCGGACGCCTTAGTGAACATTCTTGTCCCCATGCAGGAGCGCCGCAAGAAATACGAAGACAATCCACGGCTGGCGTGGGATATTCTTGAGGCAGGATCCGCCAAGGCTGGCAAGGTAGCTTCGGCCACCATGGCGGAAGTGCGGGATGCATTGCACATGTCATTGGATTACAAGGGCCGTTAGCGACGGCCATTAGCAAAGATAGATGAGAGAGATTTTCCAAACCGCAGGGGCAAACGCGCTGGCGCCGACCGCGCCGCCGGATTCCTCCGCTGGTCAGAAAAAAGAGAGCGACTCGCCTTTCTCGGTAGCTGTTACAGATGTGTACGAAGGCCCGCTCGACCTGCTGCTCGACCTGATTCGCAAGCAAGATATCGACATCTACGACATCCCCATCGCCAAGATCACGGCGCAATATCTCGCTTACGTCGAGAAACTCCGCGAGTTGGATGTGAATATCGCCGCCGATTTCATCTATATGGCAGCAGTGCTCATCCACATCAAGTCCAAGATGTTGCTGCCTCGGGATCCGGCGGCTGGTTCTGAAGCGCAGGAAGATCCGCGCTCCGAGCTGGTCAACCGCCTGATCGAGCATGAAAAATTCAAATCTGCGGCGCAGATGTTGATGCAGAAACAACAGATTGAAGACGCGGTCTGGTCGAATCCGGCGATCAAGGAATTCATGGACGCCGAAGGGACCGAACCTGAAATCGCCGCCGACGTCATTGATCTGGTCAAGACGTTCCAGCTGATTCTGGATCGTGCCCGCACCCGGCCGATGATTCAGGTTGACGAAGAGACGGTCACGGTCAGCCAGATGATCGAATACCTGCGGCGGCGGCTGGCGTTGGAAGACCGGCCTATCCGGTTGAAACTGCTGCTGCGCAACATCGAATCCCGCCAGACGCTGGTTTGCATGTTCCTGGCGCTCCTGGAACTGGTACGATTGCAGGCGATCCAATTGCGGCAGGACCGCATGTTTGGTGAGATCCTGGTTCGCAAGCATGTGGGTTTTGAAGCCGTCATCGCCGAGCAAGCCGCTATACGAGATGATTGGCGCTAGCGTGCATTACCCAGAGGCAGGCGGAAAACTGCCCACGACTTTATGAGCCTTAAAGCGAAACTCGAAGCCATCGTCTACGCGGCCGAAACTCCGATCACACTTGATCACCTGGTTCAGCTTGCGAAAGAGTCGGTCATCAACAATGGTGCGGCCGACGAGGCTGAGGTTCGCTCCCAAGTTCGGGCGGCATTGGAGGAGCTCATCGCCGACTTTGCTTCTGCCGACCACGGCATCGAGATCCGCCAAGTAGCCGGCGGTTATCGCATGTCCACCAAGCCTGAGCAGCATGATGTAGTGCGGGCATTCGCCAAGAGTTTAAAGCCGCCGATCCGTCTTTCCATGCCTGCGCTGGAAACGCTGGCCGTCATCGCCTACAAGCAGCCCGTCACGGTGCCGGAGATCAATGACATTCGTGGTGTGGACTGTAGCGGCGTCATCGCCACCCTTCTGGATCGAAAGCTGGTTACAACCTCCGGGCGTAAGGCCGTAATCGGCCGGCCGATTCTTTATAAAACGACCAAGGAGTTTCTCCTGCGCTTTGGGTTAAGCGATGTCGGCGAGTTACCCAGCATGGAAGAATTTGAGAAGCTGGTAGCCGAGTCTTTCCAGGGCGACTTGTTGCCGGCGCAAGAGGTAACCGAGCCCGAAACGCCGCTGGCAGATACCACGGCTGAAGATCACACGCTGGCGGTGGTTCAGCCGAGCGAGAATGACCCCGCGGCTTGAACCCCGTCGACATTTAGGTACAGCAATCCTTCCGGGAATTCTTATGCCCACTGAGCGCTTGCAAAAAATTATCTCCGCCGCTGGAGTCACCTCACGCCGTAAGGCGGAAGCGCTGATCACCGGAGGATTGGTATCGGTTAACGGGCAGGTGGTCACGGAACTGGGCAGCAAGGCCGACCCTGAGCAAGATCACATTCGCGTCAATGGAAAGTTACTGCACGGCGCGGAGCGGCATGTTTACTTGCTGATGAATAAGCCCAAGGGTTACGTCACGACGCTGAAGGATCCCGAACATCGCCCCACGGTAATGGACCTGCTGCATCGGGTGAAGGCCCGGGTCTACCCCGTCGGGCGACTCGACTACGCGAGCGAAGGTCTGCTGCTACTGACCAATGATGGCGAATTTGCGAATCTTCTGATGAAAGCCGCCTCGCATGTCCCCAAGACCTACATGGTCAAAGTTGCGGGCACTCCTCCGCCAGATGGACTGGACCGCCTGCGCGAAGGCATCTCAATCCCGACTGATCGCGGAAAGAGAGTCAGAACCGCGCCAGCTCGGATTCAAGTCATCCGCAATGCGGCTAATCCCTGGTATGAAGTCACACTGACCGAAGGCAGAAATCGCCAGATCCGGCGCATGTTCGAAGAGATCGGCCACCACGTGGAAAAGATCAAGCGGGTACGATATGGCCCGCTACAGTTGGACGTGCACCCCGGAGAATATCGTAAGCTGTCGACCGACGAGGTCGCCAAACTAAAATCGCTCACCAGGCAAGGCAGCCGCAAGTAGATTCTTGCTCTGTGCCCCTCTGTGCTCCCTGTGGTCAAAGTTTTTACGAAACGCCGCCCAGATGACACATTCCCCATCAACGTGATAAAGATTAAGTAACCAGAATGACCGACTTCAGCCAGTTTGTGCCTGCTCACATCCGGAGCCTGGGCGGGTACACTCCCGGCAAATCGCCGCGCCAAGCGCAGCGGGAGAGCCACGTGGACTGCATCAAAATGGCCTCGAATGAGAACCCTTGGGGACCGTCGCCCAAAGCGGTAGCGGCCATGCAAGCGGTGCTCAACGACTGCAACTTCTATCCAGATAACGACGCCGGTGATTTGCGCGATGCTCTGGCAAAGCGCCATGGCGTGCAACCCGGCCAGGTCGTCCTGACCGCCGGATCAACCTCGCTTCTCGGCATCGTTGCGCGTACTTTGCTGTCGCCAGGCCTCAATGCCGTAACCAGCGAGCGGTCGTTCATCGTTTATCCCATTGCGACTCAAGCTGCGGGCGGCCAACTGATCATGGTTCCGATGCGCCGCGACAGCTTCGATCTGGAAGCCGTGGCCGCGGCGGTCGATGGCAACACCCGCATCATTTATCTCTCGAACCCCAACAACCCTACTGGAACGGTTGTAGCTGCGTCCGATCTCGATCGCTTTCTCGACAAACTTCCCGAACACGTCATCGTGATTCTGGATGAAGCCTACTACGACTTCGCCCAGCATTTCGCAACTCGACGCGGGTTGGACTACTCGCATGCGTTGCAGTATGTAAACCAGGGCCGCAAGGTGGTAGTGCTACGAACCTTCTCGAAAGCGCACGGCTTGGCCGGTGTGCGAGTGGGATACGGGATTGGCCCGGCCGAGTTAATGTCGTACTTTGCCCGCATGCGGACCACCTTTTCTGTCTCCGCCCCGGCGCAAGCCGCCGCACTGGCTGCGTTAGAGGATGAAGCTCATGTTCACAAGGCACTGGTGAATAACGCGGAACAGGCGGAGCATCTCACCGAAAGTTTCCGGGAACTGGGGTACGACGTCGAGCCAACTTGGGCAAACTTCCTCTATTGCGAGCTAGGCGAGGATGCCGCTGCCGTCGCTCAGCGGCTACAAACCGAAGGCGTGATCATTCGTCCGCTTGGTCCCTGGGGAGCGCCGACTGCGATTCGCATCACCATTGGAACTCCGGAACAGAACGGAATATTCCTTAAGGCGTTCAAGAAAGTGATGGAGCGCACGATGGTGAAATCAGGCTAACTTCCGTTGGCCTGCGGCAAACGCGCCGCTCCGTACAATCCTGCGTCGCTGCCCAACAATGCTCGGGTCACAATCGTCTTCTTGGTCCCCATCGCCTTCACTTTTCCCGATGCCCCCTGGCCATGCGAAGGCTCCGGCGATGTGGCCGCATAAACCATGGAGCGATGCCGCAGTTCCTCGAATACTGTCGGAGCGAACGCATCCCATGCGCTCGAAACACCCCCGCCGATCACATACATGGGAAGATTCAAAGCGTTTACCATATCGGAGAGAACAATCCCGAGTGCTCGCCCCACCCGGTGAAATATCTTTCGGGCCTCCTCATCACCCTGGATCGCCAGGTTGTACACCGCCTTCGCATTGAACTCGACGTTTGCATTGGCCGCTTGGGCGAGCCTTGGCGCAGCACCGCTGGCGATTGCCTCGCGAGCCATGCGCACGACCGCAGTGGCCGAGGCATAAGCCTCCAGACAACCGCGGTTGCCGCAGCCACACAACGCACCTTCTGGCTCCACGGTGGTGTGGCCGAACTCGGCCGCCATGCCTGCCATCCCATGCCAAATACGTCCCCGCAAAACCAGCCCACCGCCGACGCCCGTGCCCAGCGTCAACATGGCCATATCATCAACATCCTTCGCGACCCCTAACCATTTTTCACCTAAAGCGGCTGAGTTGGCGTCATTCTCCAGAATCACCCGGGTTCCCAGTCGCCGCTCGATTTCGGCCCGCACCGGGTAGTCAGCCCAGTCCGGCAAGTTCGGCGATTCGCATACCATACCGGTTTCCATGTCGATGATCCCCGGCACACCGATTCCGATCCCCAGTAACTTGCCCGAGTTCTTATGTTTTTCCGCTAGCTGCTGTATCGCAGCACACATGTCATTGACCACGTAGTCGCGCCCTAGGGCAACTCGCGTGCCCAGCGTAGTCTTTTCCACCAGATTGCCCTGCTCGTCCACGGCCGCGATGCGGAGATTGGTGCCGCCAAGATCCACGCCAATGGAATAGTTGCTCATGAGCAAGAACCGTCAGAGTACCACTGGAAGTCGCAGCTGTCGATGACAGTCTTATAATTAAATCGTTTCTGGCCTAGTGATAGCCGGTTGTGTTGCGGCGGGTCATTTCTGGCATTTCGGGCAGTAATGAGCGCTGCGTCCGGCAATCACAACCCGCTTGACTGGAGTTTTGCAGACCAGACAAGGTTCGCCTTCCCGTCCGTAAACGCGGTGTTGCAATTGGAAAAAACCCTCTTCCCCATCCGAGTCCACGTAGTCAGAGATAGAAGAACCACCCAGGGCAATCGCTTCTTTCAGGACTTCCTGAACCGCCTGGCACAGCCGTCCTAGATCATCCTGGGTAAGACTGGTTGCTCGCCGCCGCGGCCTGATGCGCGCTCGAAAGAGCGATTCGTCCGCGTAGATATTGCCCACTCCGCTCAACAGATTCTGGTTTAGCAAAGCGCTCTTGATCGGCGTCTTGCGGCCGCGAAACAACTTCACAAACCGCGCCAGCTCTACGTCCAGCGGCTCAGATCCAGGGGCCGCGAAGCCATTGGAAACGCTCAGCCTACCGAAACGGCGCGGATCCACGAATCGCAGTTCCCTTCCCGATGCCAATCTTGCAATGGCATGGGTGTGCTTGGCGATTTCTTCTTCGGGCGGACATACCAGCATGCGCCCGGTCATTCCCAGATGCACAATCCACTGAGCCGTGCTCGATGTAGGCGCGAGCGTCCTCGCCCGTGCGGGTTTGGACCTGACCTTAGTCTTCTTGGCAGTCCCAGCCCGTCCACCGTTTTCCAGATCAAACACAATGTGCTTGCCCACGCGCCGCACACCGGCGATACGCTTCGACTCGAGGGCCGCCACAATCTCTCTCGCCGGCGACTTCAGCGGCTCGGGCTTTGATCCCAGCCAGACTGACTCGATCACGTCGCCGGCAACCCGGCTGTTGAGGCCGCGAGCGATGGTTTCAACCTCGGGGAGTTCGGGCATGAAGGTAGTTTACAAGCTTCGGGCATTGCGATTCTTCAACTGCGCAGAAGGTTTCGATTGCTCATCATCCACCGGGCGGGTTATCATTGTGAGTACACCTCTGCCCCGCATAAATCCTTGTAATTCAGCAATTGGTCGTTGGCGTGGGCAACGAGTGTGTGCGACCCCGCATTTGCGGCCCTGGGTCGGCCGCGCGAATCGTTTCAGTGGAGCTGGCATTTGAAAAAAGGCAAGGCTGCGGTCATCGTCGGCGCCCAGTGGGGCGACGAGGGCAAAGGCAAGATTGTGGACGTGCTCTCGGAGAATTTCCCAGTCGTGGCCCGCTATGCCGGCGGCCACAACGCCGGACACACCGTTATCATTAACGGCAAAAAGTTCATTCTGCAGCTGGTGCCGAGCGGTATCCTGCGTCCGGACTGCCTCAGCGTCATCGGCAATGGCGTCGTGTTCGACCCCATGGCCTTCCTCAAGGAAATCGGTGGGCTTCGGGAGGCTGGAGTAAAGGTCGATGGCAACCTGTTCGTCAGCAACCGGGCTCACGTGATCATGCCTTATCACCGCTTGATCGAACTAGCCACTGAAAACGCTCCCGGAAGGGTCAAGATCGGAACTACTTCCCGTGGCATCGGCCCGACTTACGAAGACAAGATGGGACGCCGGGGCCTGCGCGTCGCCGATCTGCTTGATCTGCCGCTGCTCAAGACCCACATCGAAAACGCCTGCCGCGAAAAGAATATGATCGCGCATGCGCTCTTCAACTCTGAGCCGCTCGATCCCGACAAAATGTTCGTGGAATATTCGGCCGCTTCGGCCAGAGTTGCTCCGTTTGTATGCGACACCGCAGTGCTTCTGAACCAGTCACTCGCGCACGGCAAGTCGATTGTGTTCGAGGGCGCGCAGGGCACTATGCTCGATATCGATCATGGCACTTATCCGTTCGTGACTTCATCGAGCGCAACTTCCGGCGGCGCGGCGACGGGTACCGGTGTGGCTCCCACTGCCATTGACACCGTCATCGGCGTCAGCAAGGCCTACTGCACACGCGTGGGTGGCGGTCCGTTCCCCAGTGAAGCGCTCGACGCCAGTGGAGATATGCTGCGTGTACGCGGCAACGAGTTCGGTGCCGTCACCGGCCGCCCGCGCCGGTGCGGTTGGTTGGACTTGCCTCTGTTGCGCTACGCTGGCATGATTAACGGAACCTCCTGGCTGGTGGTCACAAAGCTGGATGTGCTGGACGAACTGGCCGAGATTCCGGTGTGCGTGGGATACAAGATCGATGGCAAAAGAGTGGAAGATATTCCCGCACAGGATAGTGGATTTGGAAAGATCGAATGCATCTATCAAAAGCTCGCGGGCTGGCGAACTTCCAGCGTAGGAACTACGAAACTCGAGGAACTGCCGAAACCGGCGCGTGACTACCTGGCATTTCTAGAAAAGGAGAGTGCCACCCGCATCGGAATGGTTTCCACCGGACCGGGGCGTGAGCAGACAATCATGGTGGACGAATTTGTGGCTAAAATGGCGGACCTAACCGGCACCAAAACCAGAGGGCAGGCGAAAAATTGAGGACGGAGTGAACGATGGTTGTTCTGGCTGTGACGTGGATGGCAAAGCTGGGTCACGAATCAGAAGTGGCCAGCCTGTTTTCGAAACTCACCGACGAATCCCGTAAAGAACCCGGTTGCGTCATGTACCAGGTCCACCGGCACAAGACCGAACCGCGCCGCTTCTTCATCTACGAACAATACAAGGACGACGCAGCCCTCGAGGCCCATCGCGCCGCACCCCACTTCCTGCAATACGCAAAGAAGGACTTGCCCAGGCACGGCGACCGCGTCGAAGGGCAGCTGTACGAACCTCTGGGGTGAGGGTTACTTCTTGTCCGCCATCAGCACGCCGCCCGAAGCATAGCTTTCCTTCGATACTTCGTTAAACGTCACTACAACGGCCTCCCGCTTGGCTCCAGCCTCTTCCACCATGACGTCGGTGATGCGCTGCGCAACTATGCGTTTCTGCTCGACCGTGCGTCCGCTAAGCATCGTGATTTGAACCAAAGGCATGAAGTCTCCTATTGTGCCAGTTCGTATCCCGCGAAAAAGTAACTCAGTTCGAAGCGCGCGGTGTCGTCGCCGTCGGAGCCGTGAATTGCATTGTGCTCGATGTTGGTTGCCCACTTCTTGCGGATGGTGCCTTCCTCGGCCTGCGCCGGATTGGTGGCTCCCATGAGCTTGCGCAGATCGGCAATGGCATTTTCTTTCTCCAGCGCCAGCACCACGATCGGCCCGCTCGACATGAAATCCGTCAGCGAGTTGTAAAACGGCCGGTTCGCATGGACGGCGTAGAACTGTTCCGCCTGATGCTTGGAAATTTCGAGCATCTTCATGGCCAGGATACGAAAGCCGTTTTTCTCGAACTGCTCAATAATGTCGCCGATGGCATTCTTGGCCACCGCGTCAGGTTTAACAATGGTAAAAGTCCGTTGCAGAGTTTTCATGATTTCGTCGTTTGTCCTTGGATCGTTTGATGTTGCTTACCGTTCAGGATGTCTCACGCGCGGCCTCGTCTTAGGCCCTTGCGGCAGCGCCCATCGCCGCCACCACAGTCTCACCGATGTCCGCCGGTGATTTGGCCACGCGAATCCCAGCCGCTTCCATGGCTTTGATCTTCTCCGCGGCAGTACCTTTTCCGCCAGAAATAATGGCGCCAGCGTGGCCCATTCTGCGTCCCGGAGGAGCTGTCTGCCCGGCGATGAATCCCACCACTGGCTTCTTCATTCGCGCCTTCACGTACTCGGCGGCAGTTTCTTCCGCATTCCCGCCGATTTCCCCGATCATCACCACCACTTCGGTTTGCGGATCTTTGTTGAACAACTCCAGCGCATCCAGGAAATTCGTGCCAATAATCGGGTCGCCGCCAATGCCAATCGCCGTGGACTGACCGATGTTGCGCGTCGTCAGCTGATAGACCGCCTCATACGTCAGCGTCCCTGAACGTGAAACGATGCCGACTGGTCCTTCCTGATGAATACGCCCCGGCATAATTCCGATCTTGCACTTGCCAGGAGAAATAATCCCCGGACAATTCGGCCCGATCAGCCGCGAGCGCCGGGTCTGTAAGAATTCCCAGGCACGAACCATGTCCAGTGTAGGAACGCCCTCGGTGATGCAAACAATCAACTCGATCTCCGCGTCCGCAGCTTCCATGATGGCGTCAGCGGCAAACGGAGGCGGCACAAAGATCATGGTCGCATCGGCGCCGGTCTTATCGACTGCCTCTTGCACGCTGTTGAAGACCGGCCAGCCTTCGTGGGTCGTGCCGCCCTTCCCGGGCGTCACTCCGCCAACAATCTTGGTTCCATACTCGGCGCATCCCTTGGCATGAAAAGTTCCCTCACGCCCGGTCAGCCCCTGCACCAGCACTCGCGTCGATTTATCTACAAGAACGCTCATGTTACCCCTGTCTTAAACCTTGTCATCCTGAGCGAAGTGTTTCCTTCGCGAAGCGGAGGAAATACGCAGTCGAAGGATCTCGATCTAATACGGCTTATCCCTTCGCCGCCGCGACAACTTTCTCCGCCGCGTCTTTCATCGTCGCCGCCACAATAAAATTCAATCCTGACTGCTGCAAAATCTCGCGGCCCGACTCAACATTCGTCCCCTCCAACCGCAGCACGATGGGAAGCTGAATCTTCGTCTTGGTCGCAGCTTCGACTACACCCTTTGCCAATGTATCCACTCGCAGAATGCCGCCAAAAATGTTGATCAGCACCGCTTTCACGTTCTTGTCGCTGAGCAATATTTCAAACGCGTGCGTCACCTGTTCGGCGTTGGCGCCACCGCCCACATCGAGGAAATTCGCCGGCATCCCACCTGCGTACTTGATGATGTCCATGGTCGCCATCGCCAGCCCGGCGCCATTCACCATGCAGCCCACGTTCCCGTCAAGCTTGATGTAGTTCAGGCTGTATTTCGAAGCTTCGACTTCCAGCGGATCTTCTTCGGTGACGTCGCGCAACTCTTTGATATCTGGATGCCGAAAGAGCGCGTTGTCGTCGAAGGTCATCTTGGCATCGAGCGCGAACAGCCGTCCATCGCTGCAACTGACAAAAGGATTGATTTCGCACAACGACGCATCCGTTTCCTGAAACGCTCGATAGAGGCCTGTCATAAAGCGTACAGCTTCGTTGATCTGCGCCGGCTTCAGGCCCAGCTTGAACGCCAACTTGCGTGCCTGGAAAGCCTCCAGCCCCATGCCCGGTTGAATGTATTCTTTAAGGATCGCGTCGGGATTCTCCGCCGCGACTTGCTCGATTTCCATCCCGCCCGCAGCCGACGCCATAAACACCGGCCTGGCCTCGACGCGGTCAATCACAATTCCGAGATAAAGCTCCTTTTCAATTGGCAGCGTTTCTTCAATCAACAATCGCCGCACCACACGGCCTTCGGGCCCAGTCTGGTGTGTGACCAGCGTCATCCCCAGAATCTGGCCTGCCAGATCTGCCGCTTCCTCAACCGACTTCGCAATCTTGACGCCGCCGCCTTTACCTCGGCCCCCAGCGTGAATCTGCGCTTTGACCACCACGCCTGTGGCTCCGGCATCGAACAGCGCTTTGGCCGCAGCCTGCGCCTGCTCCTGAGTTTCCGCCATCTCGCCTCGGGGCACGGCCACGCCATACTTTTTCAAGATGGCTTTACCCTGATATTCATGAATCTTCATAATGATTCTCGTTTAGCTTTATGATCGGCAGGACTTCGCTCGCGGCTTAACTGCGGGCTGCAAACAATTGATTCTATAGAAGCGCTGGAGATTGGGCAAACGAAATGGCGCATCCTGCCGAGATTCTCCGCGCAATCTGCGGATGTTCTCAGCGATCTCTGCGTTTTAAGATTTGTGGAGTCGGAATGCTACTCTAAAGCTCTTCATGATCCTCGACGCCCTCCAACGCATCGCCAATCAACACGAGTCTCTATCTCGCGAAGAAGCGCACTCCATCATGGCCGAAATTCTCTCCGGCAAATGCACTGACGCGCAGATCGCAGCTTTCCTGGTGGCGCTGCACATGAAAGGCGAAACTGTCGAAGAGATCGTCGGCTTTGCGGAAGCGATCCGCGCGGCCGCCACGCCCTTGCACCTGCGAGACTTCCGCGGTCGATCTCAGCGATACCGAGCGCGACGCGCTGGTCGATACCTGCGGCACCGGCGGCGACGCCAGCGGAACCTTCAATATCTCTACCGCAACGGCTTTTGTAGTCGCAGGCGCCGGGGTACGGGTCGCCAAGCATGGCAACCGCAGCTTGACCTCGAAGTGCGGTTCAGCCGATGTGATGGAGGCTCTCGGGGTGAACATCGATTTGTCCCCAATCGTCTGGCGGCCTGCCTCGAGAAATTCGGTATCGCATTTCTTTTCGCGCCCACCATGCATTCGGCGATGAAGCACGTGCAAGCCGCCCGCCGCGAGCTTCGCCTGCGCACGGTTTTCAACCTGCTCGGCCCGCTCACCAATCCGGCCGACGCCTCGGCGCAGGTGGTGGGAGTGTATTCAGTCGAACTGGTCGAGAAGTTGGCCGAGGCGCTCAGCATGTTGGGTCTGCGCCGCGCGCATGGTTGTCCACGGACTCGACGGGCTGGACGAAATTACCATCACCGCACCCACGCGCATTGCAGAAGTAAGCGGAGGCAGCGTACGATACCTACGAAGTGACGCCAGAAGAGTTTGGCGTGAAACGGGCCTCCCTCGAAGATATCGCGGGCGGCGATGCAGCCGACGAACGCTGCCATCATCCGTGATGTATTAGGCGGACAGCATTCACCGAAGCGCGACGTGGTTCTGCTGAACGCCGCCGCCGCGTTGGTGGTAGCAGGCAAGGCGGATCTTTTGGGCCAGGCCGTGTCCCTAGCGGCGAGCTCTATAGATTCGGGCGCTGCTTCGCGAAAGCTCGCAGCATTGGTACGATTCACCCAAGAGCGGTAACCAACAGGGGACACTGAGTCTCACAGCGAGAAATTCTCCCTGTGTACCTCTGCGTCCCCTGTGGTTAAGCCTTACCTGTGTGGTTAAGCCTTCCTTGTCGCTTTCTTCAACCGCTCGATCTGCTCCAAATGATTTGGCCCATGCTTCGACATCATCTGCACGTAATCGGCGACTGTGACCGGATGATCCTTCTCGGGATGCCGGGCTGATTTCTGCAAGTCTTCCTCCTTCAGCCGGCGTAGCAACTGCAACGTGGCATGCCGGTTGAGCCCGTAGAGCGCGACCAATTCCGGGGGCGACGACTCCAGGTATCCCAGATTCTTCGCCCACGCATCCTGATCAATCGGCGCGAGCACCGGATCTTTGTCCGCCAGCATTTGTCGCATGCGGTAGGCGTAAAGGATTTCCATGTCCGCCAGGTGTGCGAGGATCTCCAGGATGCACCACTTGTCGGGCGAAAGTCTGTAGCGCAGCGTCTTATCAGGCAGCTCCAAAACCGCAGCCGCAATCTCCTTGGGACTTTTTTCCGCCAGGTCGATATGTTTCTTCAGCTCTGCCTCGGTCATAGCAATCTCTTATTATCCAATTTGCACTTTCTCCATCCACTGGGCCACTTGGACGCTCCATCTCAGATCCTTCGTAATCGCGTCCTTCAATTGCGACGCAGCCGCAGGCTCTCCATGCACCAGATACGTCGCGCCTGGCTTCTGTGTAAAAGTATGCAGCCATTTCAACAGCTCAGGCGTATCCGCGTGATCGCTGAACTGCTCGAATACCTTGATCTGAGCGCGGATGGGAACAATATCGCCGAAGATTTTCACTTCCGGCGCTCCGCTCTTAATGATGAACCCGCGCGTTCCGGGCGCCTGGAAACCAATAAACATCACAACATTTTTCGGGTCCGGCAGCCTTTGCGCTAAGTGATGCAGAATGCGCCCGCCCGTCACCATGCCGCTGGAAGAAACAATAATGCAAGGATATTTGGAATCGTTGATCTTCTTCGAATCCTCAGGCGTGGAAGCAAAAGTAAAACCCGGCCACCGAAGTGGCGACCCATACTGGCCGATCAGCTTGCGCGTGTCGTCGCTGTATTCCTCAGAATGCTTGATGAAGATTTCGACCGCCTTAATAGCCATCGGGCTGTCGCAATACACCGGGATCTTCGGAATTTGCCCGGACTCCATCAATTGCTTCAGCATAAAAAGAAACTTCTGAGTGCGCTCCACAGCAAACGCCGGTACCACCACGGTCCCACCGCGCTGCACGGTTTGGCGAATCACTTCTGCCAGCCTGGGCCTCGGATCGTCCGTCGGATGCTGCCGGTTCCCATAGGTGGATTCCATCACCAGAACATCCGCTGCCTCACCCTCGGTCGGCCCGGAATGCAATACCTTCCCGGGAGTAAGCTCCTGGTCGCGAACTCGGCCGATATCTCCGGTGAACAGCAATCGGCGGCTTCCTCCGTCAATCCGCAACATAAGCTCCACCATCGACGATCCCAGAATGTGCGCCGCTCTCACGAAACGAAACGACATCTGCGGACTAAGCTGCTGCACTTGCTCAAACTGCACTGCCCGGAAGTACTGCAACGCGCTCTCGGCTTCCGCGAGTGTATAGAGCGGAAGTGCGGGATCGTGTTTAGACTTCTTGTGCTTGTTATAGAACCTGGCGTCTTCTTCCTGTAGGTGACCGGAATCCGTCAGAATGATGCCACATAAATCGATAGTAGGCGGAGTAGCATAAATCGGGCCGCGAAAGCCCTCTTTCACCAGGCGCGGAATCCACCCACAGTGGTCAAGGTGGGCGTGCGTCAGCACCACTGCGTCAATCTCACGAGCGGGAACCGGCGTATCTTGCCAGTTGCGCTCCCGCCACTCCTTCAGCCCCTGAAACATGCCGCAATCGATGAGTACCTGAAAGGCTTTCTCGCCGGTTGAACCAGTCCCGGTGTTGATTAAATGCTTCGAGCCGGTGACAGTTCCGGCAGCCCCTAAAAATTGTATGTAAGCCAAGGAATTTCCTCTCCACCTTATGGATGCAATGCTTCAATATTCAATGATTCAACGAATCAATCTTATATGTGTTGTTGCTCAGGTCGCTCTCCGGCACGCTGCCATCGTTGATCACGACTTCTAGCGGCTTCGAGGACGCCTCGATCCGCAGCGACGTTTTTGCCTGCCCCCGAAGCTCCACGCGCTGACGGACCTCGCCACCCTCAATCCTCAGCAGCACCGGCACTTCGGCGCCTGCGCGGCCAAGATTCTCCAAAGTCATGGTCACTAGAAAGCGGCCGCTGTCCAGTGGACGTGAGAAAACAGAAACAACGCGAAAATCCGGCAGCCCGCGGTCGTGATAAACCCAGTCATCGAAAAACCACTGCAAATCCCGCTTGGCGCCAGCCGTGATGAGACGCGGCATATACGTTGGGTCTTTATCTTCGTTGGCGTGATAGTTGACCAAAGCCTCGGTGGGCAGATTCCCCAGCATGTCTTTCAACATCCACCACACGTACATCGACTTGGCTTGCAGGTATAGATCATCCGGAGCTTCGACTAACGAGTGTGCTGTTTCCGTGCTGGCTGCGGTCTTCGCCGTTCTCTCGGCATCGACCAGCGCTGCCGTGTGCCCGTTCAGATAATCAAGCGCCCATTGCAGGCCCTTGTGTTCTTCTACGAATGCCGCTTGGGCATAGTGCGCAAGCCCTTCCTGAATCCAGGCGCGTGGGGACAAAATTTGTTGGCGGGCGATTGCGTACACCATGTCCAGTTCAGCCTCGTTTGTCAGGTCGGCCCCGAGCGGAATAAGCAGCATGCCTTGGGTGACAAAAGGCGAAGCATTAGCTTCAGGCAGCCCGAGGATTTGCAGATTCCCCGAACCACCCCCGACCCGAACCGCGGGATCAATCTGGGAAGCAGCCTCAGCATAATCCTTCGCCGTCTCTTCCTGGCCTAAGAGATATTCGACGTCAGTTGAGTTTTGCGGCGGAAGCTGCTGATAGCTGGCAATCACAAACGTCGGTACGTTCACCGCGGGTTTCACCAGATGAAAGGTGCGAATTGCTTTTGCCGAGGAATCCGTTTGAGCTTCGGCGACACCGGGCGTGCCGCTAAAATATATCGCCTGCTCAGAAGTCGACTGCAACGACAGGTCCATCGTCGTGTCCACATGCTTTACGACCCAGCGCCCCACCGTCTCCGGCACGCTATTCCCTTCAGACAAGATCGCTGCTTCAGTCGCCACCGGATACCACGCCACATATCCAATCCCACGCACCGCGGTAAACGACTTGCTGATCTGGTCCCAATCGCTGTGCTTGGCTTTATCCTCAGGAACGCCGATTCGCGTCAGCCGTGAAGTCGCAAGCGAGATGACTCCTTCGTATCCGATCTCCAGCTCAACCGTTCCTTTCGGAGGAATCTCGTGCGGCAAACTGACAACGGCTTCGGAAAGCGCGCCGGTGTGGTCAATGTCAGACGTATATTCGTGCGTTTCGAACTGAACCGGCTTCCCGGCAATCTGAATCGATCGCCAGTCCAGCGTCGAAGAAATCTGTAGCACCAGGTTTTTCTGCGCAACCGTCGAGTCATTCCGCAGCCTGATCTGACCCCGCACTGCGAGCCGCTGCTGCTCCGGTTCGACACGTACATCCAGGTTATAGTGGGTAAAGGTGAAGGCCTCGCGATCCAAGGCCAGAGCGGGCGAGGCTAATCCACAAAGGACAACAAGGGCACACAGGAACTTCATCAATCCTTCTTCTTTCGCCGCTGGCGAACGACTTCATACAACATCACACCCGCCGCTACTGACACATTTAGCGAAGGCACTTTCCCAAGCATCGGAATCGAGACTAGAAAATCGCATTTTTTTGCCACCAAGTCGTGGACGCCTTTGCCCTCGGCTCCCAGCACAATGGCGCAATCCATGTTGTAGTCCAGAGAATCATAGGGTTGTTTGCCGCGCTCATCCAGCCCGACCGTCCACAGGTTCTGCGCCTTCAAGTCCTCCAGAGTGCGCGCAATATTGGTCACTTTTGCAATGGGCATGTGCTCGGTGGCTCCGGCAGAAGCCTTGGTTACGGTCGCGGTCACGCCCGCAGCGCGCCGTTCTGGAATCACCACGCCATCAGCTCCAGCAGCATCGGCGGTACGCAATATCGCGCCCAGATTGTGAGGGTCTTGTACTCCGTCCAGTACAACAATCAGCGAATACTGTCCGCGCTTGGCGGCGACTACATCTTCAAGTTCGTTGTATTGTTTTGCCGACGTAACGGCGACCACGCCCTGATGCGCATTGTTCCCAGCCATGCGGTCAAGTTCAGCGCGTCCAACAAACCGCACTGCCACTCCTTGCCGTCGGCACTCTTCGACCACCCGCTGCAAGCGCAAATCATGGCGTTCTTGTGCTACCCCGACCCAGGCAAACGCCCGACCTCGTGCCTTCAGTGCTTCTCCCACCGAGTTGATTCCGTAGATGTAATTCATGAACGTTTAAGTTTAGCCTAAGCCCACGAATGACGGAGTCAGCGTTCTTCTTCGCGCGCTCTGCGGCTGTTCTCCGCGATCTCTGCGATTCAAAGTTTACCGTCTGACGAACCCATAGGTCGCCGTGATCAAGGTGCTGGCTCGAGTCCGGCTGGGCCGCCATGGCATCAAATGCAATGCTAGACTCAATATCCGGAGGCACGATTGCACGAAGTCTTTATTCTTTCCGCCGTCCGCACGCCGATCGGAAAATTCGGCGGCTCGCTGGCTTCCCTGACCGCAGCCGACATCGGAGTCGTGGCCGCCAAAGCCGCCATGGAACGCGCTGGCGTTCGCCCCGAGCAGGTCGAGGAATCGATTTTCGGCAACGCCCGTCAGGCTGGAGGCGGTCCCAATCCTGCCCGCCAGATCTCAATCCGCAGCGGCGTTCCGCAGGAAGTCTCCCGCCTACACCGTAAACAAGGCTTGCGCCTCCGGCGATTAAGTCCGTCGCGCTTGGTTTTCAGGAAATTACTATAGGCAATCTGCGATTGCGTTCTCGCCGGAGGCACCGAGTCCATGTCTCGCGTTCCCTTCTATCTCGACGGCGCCCGCTGGGGCTATCGCCTCGGCAACCAGGACCTGGTAGACGGCATGTATCGCGACGGCTTCTTCTGCCCTATGGCAAAGATGGTCATGGGTGAGACCGCGGAAGTCCTGGCGGAACAGTACAAGATCACCCGCGACGAGCAAGACCAGTTCGCCCTATGCTCCCAGAACCGCGCTGCGGCAGCCATCGAAGCCGGGCGATTCCAGAATGAACTGGCCCCCGTAACTCTCGAAAGCAAGAAAGGCCCGCAGACCTTCAGCCGTGATGAGCATCCCTTCGTCGGCGCAACCATAGAAAAGTTGGCCAAACTCGCGCCGGTATTCTCGAAGACCGGAACGATCACCGCCGGCAACTCCTCGGGCATCACCGACGGCGCAGCGGCCGTCGTGCTGGCCAGCGAAGACTTCGTTAAAAAGAACGGTCTCAAACCTCTGGCTCGCATTATGGCGGTAACTTCCGCCGGAGTCGATCCGCGAATCATGGGCATTGGCCCGGTTCCCGCGCTGCGCAAAATGGAACAAAAACACAGACTCCCTCTCTCCGGCTTTGATTTGGTCGAACTCAACGAAGCTTTCGCGGCCCAGGTGATCGCCTGCGACCGCGAGCTGCACTTCGACCACGCGAAGCTCAACGTGAACGGCGGCGCCATCGCTCTCGGCCATCCCATCGGCTGCACCGGAACCCGCATCACGGTCACACTATTGCACGAACTGATCCGGCGCAAAGCCAAGCGTGGCGTCGCCACTCTCTGTGTCAGCGGCGGCATGGGAATGGCGTTGGCGATTGAGAACGTGACCTAAATGGTGAAGCCGATTCTCTAGCATTTCCAAGCAAGCAGATGAAAATAAGCAAGTTATAACCATTGCTATTCCCGCGACTCCACCCTGCATCTTTTCTCCCGCCTCACCCGTATATCCGGTAGCATGAACGCCGCAGCCTTATATTTCGTGAATGGGATGGAGTCCGAGACCAGCGCCATCGCTCGTGGTCTTCGCCGTCGCGATCCGGATCTGCTCGACCGTCTGATCGAGCAGTATCAGCATCGCCTGCTGCGCTATTTGACTTACCTCACCGGACACCGCGAGCTAGCCGAAGATCTCTTCCAGGAGACTTGGGTTCGCGTCCTCGAACGCGGCCATCAGTACGACGGCAAGCACGAATTCAGCACCTGGCTTTTTTCCGTGGCCCGGCATTTATGCATCGATTCCATGCGAAAGAAAAATCCAGTGAGTCTCGACGGTCTGCTCGATGATAGTAACGACGCTCGCCCCCCGCTCGACCCGGTCGATATTCGCCCGACCGCGCTGGAAATTATCGCGCAGCACGAACACGCCGAGCGCATCAATGCTGCCTTGACTTGCATCGCGGCGGAATACCGCGAGGCCGTAGTTCTGCGCTTTCAAGAAGGGCTGACCCTGGATGAAATCGCTGCCGTCACCGGCGCACCTTTGGGCACAATAAAATCGCGTCTGTATCGCGGATTGAACCTACTGATGCCGCTGTTAAAAGGAGCGCAGGCATGACCCGCGATGTTCACCAGCAAGCGCAAGAGTGGATCGCCCTCACCGGTGTCGACGGCTCAGGACTGGGCGATGCACAGCAGTCGCAGTTGCAGACGCATCTGCGGGAGTGTGATTCCTGCCGCGAATATGCCGAAGCCACGAGCCAGGTGGTGCGCTCTCTGCGCTCGGTGCCGATGGCGGCAACTCCCTCGCTGGTGCGCAGGACGCAAGCCCGCGTCCGTCAGCACGCGCACCTGCTCCGTCAGCAACGCGAACGCTTGTGGATGGTAGGGATCACTTGCGCAGGCATTGGATTTTCTGCGTCCGTGACCATACCGATTATGTGGAAAGTTTTTTCCTGGCTGGGAGCTTGGGCGGGAGTTTCCAGTCCAGTGTGGGAAGTTGGCTTCGCCGCTTTTGTGATTGCCCCGGCGCTGCTGGTCAGCGTGCTTTTGCTGGTTCGCGGCACACATGTGACCGATGCCGCCGGCCGCTGGCAACACTGAGATGAGAATTGGAGAACTTATGCAGGAAACAAACCAAAAACTAACTGGATTCGCGGCGGAGGTTAGACTCATCGCCGGGTGGGCGTGGGTTCTGGCAGTGATTGGTTTCCTCACTATGCAGTATGTGTTCGATGTCGTGGTAGCCCACCAGCCTGATGCTCCGCCCGCCTGGGCACGCCCCCTGCTGGGCCTCTCCGTCGGTCTGGCTGTGGCCTTTTATATGTTGATGATTGGCTATGTGAATCGCGATTTCAAACTCGTCGCCCGTTGGGCATGGGCTCTGGCGGCGATTGGCTTCCTCAGTATGCAGTTCGTATTCAATGTGGTGGTAGCGCGCCAGCCCGATGCGCCGCCGGCCTGGGCACGGATCTTGCTGGGATTGCTCGTCGGACTGATCCTGACCTGTTACCTGTTGCTGATTGGTTACGTGAATCGCGACTCGGGACGGCGGGGCATGAGCCGCGCGCTCTGGACCACGGTTGCCGTTCTGGTTCCGAATGGCCTGGGCATCATTCTGTACTTCATTCTCCGCCAGCCCGTGGTGGGCAACTGCCCCCAATGTGGACACGGGGTGCAGCACGGTTTCAATTTCTGCCCTCAATGCAACTACAAGTTGAACCCCAGCTGTCCGCAATGCCAGCGTATGGTTCGCCCGGAGGACGCCTATTGCCCGTTCTGTGGAACCTCCCTGCCTAACCAGGCAGTTCGGACAGGCGTTGCTCAGGTTGAAGTTCGCAGGTGAGGCAGGACCCTACCGTTAATTCGAGAGGAACGTACCCCCATGAATCCGATTCCGGAGGAAACAACTACCGCCGCATGCTCCGCCATCGACGTTCCGCCGGTAACGAGCTCTCCTGCTCGCCGCATCTTCATCGGACCTAACGGTCTGCGCGCCGTCTGGCGCCTGCTCATCTTCGCTGCTCTGTTTGGAGGTTTGTTTGCCGGCACTACTCTCATTCGCTTCGGCGGACTTCAAGGCGTTCGAGATGCAAAACGGAATCTCGGGCAAACCGTACACACACCGTTTTTCATGAGCGAGTCTGAAGCGATTGCGTTCCTGCTTCTCTGCGTCGTCACCTTGATTATGGGAAAAATCGAAGGTCGCAAATTCAGCGAATACGGTTTGTCTTTGCGTCAGGCCCTGCGAAAGGACTTCTGGGTTGGTTCTCTGATCGGCTTTCTGGCAATCAGCGGCACCCTCTTCACGATGTTCCTATTTCACGGATTCCACATTACCGGCTTGGCTCTTCACGGCGCAGCAATCTTGTCGTCAGTAATCGAGTGGGGAATCACATTCCTCATCGTAGGATTGTGTGAGGAGTTCATGGACCGTGGATACCTCCAGTACACGCTGGCGGCGGGAATCGGCTTCTGGCCAGCCGCGTTCGTGACGTCGGGCCTATTTGCCGCGGGTCATATCTTCAATGCGAACGAGACCCGCATAGGGGTTGCCGCGGTTGTATTGTTCGGCCTCCTCCTCTGCCTTTTCTTGCGGCGGACTGGAAATCTCTGGTGTGCGGTCGGCTTTCACATGGGATACGACTGGGGACAAACTTTTTTCTACGGAGTTCCCAACAGCGGCATTGTGCCCTACCACAATCTGCTCAATTCCACGTTTAGTGGTCCGCGCTGGCTCACGGGCGGGATTGTTGGCCCCGAGGCCAGCGCCTTAACACCTATTGCTCTTCTGGTTGTAGCCATTGTTTTCAGCCGCTACTATCGCGAGAACCGGTATCCGAGACTCAAGACAGGTTCGTCGCCAGTGGCCGTGACGGCTTCGTGACTTCATCGTCCCTGGCTCAATTCTGGTATGCTCCCAGTACGGCTCCCGGGCGATTTAGAATGCACCGTCCGGAGCAGTATTTAGAGTGTTGCCGACACCAGGAGGCTCGATTTGATGAATAAGTCTTTTCGCCTTTTCCTGCTGGTACTGTTCTCGGTCCTGCCCGCCGCCCTCTTCGCACAAGAGGATTTCTCCGCCGACATCGTGAACCACAAAGATGGCGATAACCAGAATCACGCAAGAATCTACGTCACCAAAGACAAGTGGCGCATCGAGGGCATGCAGGAAGGCCGCATGGGCGGCGCCGTCATCACCAACCTGACGACGCGAATGAGCGCTGTCCTCATTCCTGATCGCAACATGTACATGGAGTTCCCTCAGGGCCAGGGTCCCGCCGGCCAACGGATGTGGGGTTTCTTCCAGGCACGCGATATCGACGATGCTTGCGGCGAATGGTTGAAGTTATCCTACAACCAAGGCGGCACCTGCCGCAAAGTCGGTTCCGATAGCGTCAACGGCCGCAGCACCGTCAAGTACACCGGCACCAACTCGAAGGGTGAGACCGGCAGCGTTTGGTTCGATAAGAAGATCGCCTTTCCCATCAGGTGGGAGGGTGAAAAAGGTGGAAGCGGCGAATTGCAGAACATAAAAGAGGGTTCACAGCCGGCCAGCCTCTTTGAAATTCCCTCAGGCTATCAGAAATTCCAGATGCCGCCTGGTATGTCAATGCCTAACACGCAGCCCCACTGACGAGCTGCGTTGAGGCTCGAAATACTGCATCGTTAGGTTCGCTGGCTACAAGCGCCACAGGAGTAGACATGTCCTTATCGGCTGTAATCGTGGACGATGAGCAACTGGCCCGCGATGAACTCGCCTTTCTGCTCAAGAATGTTGGCGACGTCGATGTCGTGGCCCAGGGCAAGAACGGCGTCGAGGCTGTCAACCTCATCCGCGAACACAATCCTGACATGGTATTCCTCGACGTCCAGATGCCGGGACTCGATGGCTTCGGCGTGATCAAGAAACTGCTCGACCGTAAGGTGCCGCTTCCGCAGATCGTCTTTGCCACCGCTTTCGATCAATATGCGGTAAAGGCATTCGAAGTAAATGCGGTCGACTACCTGCTCAAGCCCTTCGACAAGAAACGGGTCTTACAATCGGTGCAAAAGGCCCGCGTCAAGCTCGAAGGCGCCACTCCAGCCTCCGACAAACTCGAGACCTTGGTGCGAATGCTTGAGTCGCAGAAACCACAAACCTCCAAGATCTTGCTGAAAACTGCCGGCCGCATGTTTCTGGCAAGCCAGAAAGACATTTGTTTCGCATCCATAGAGGACGGCATCATTACCGTCGTGACCACCGGAGCCAACGGTATGGAAGGCCAATCCAACTGCCGTACCCTCGAAGAATTACTCGACAGCCTCGACTCCACCCTCTTCTGGCGCGCCCATCGCTCCTATCTGGTAAACATTAACCGCATCAAGGAAGTGGTCCCTTGGTTCAAGAGCTCTTACCAGTTGCGCATGGACGACAAGAAACAAACTGAAGTCCCGGTCAGCCGCGCCCAGACCAAACGTCTGCGCGAACTCTTCGGACTTTGATGTTTCCGTTATTAGGACAACTCTGCAACCCAAACATGCATCCGATCAGCAAAAGTTACTTGCTATGCGGGTATGTGTTGTGTTCTAACTGTACTTTGGGGCGTTGCGCTTGACTCGGACTCATTCAACCAAGAGCGCTTTTCCCAGGCTATTGTTTCTGGCCTGCGTGCTGCTGGTGGGTTTCGCCGGCTTTGCCCAGGCTGTCCATGTTCATTCCGAGAACTCCAAGCTCCCCAGTCATGAATGTTCTGTCTGCTCGGTCGCCCACGCTGGTGTTATTGGCAGTTCCGTATTTCACTCGGCTCCGCTCGTAGCTCATAGCTTTTTGGCAGTATTGCCCGAGCCCGTTTCCGGGTCTTCCGGCTTCGTCTTCTTCCTTCGCATTCGCCCGCCTCCGGCAGTCTAGGGTTCTGCTCAGAATCGATCTGGACCTGTGTTGTCAGGTCCCTTTCTAACCCTGTTCTCTCGATTCTTCAGGAGGAATCATGCTGGCTTCTTATACGAAGTCGCAACGCGCGGCTTTAATATTGTTTTTATCTCTTTGTCTAGGACTCGCCCTCAACTCTTACGCACAATCAGGCGGTAACTCGACCACGGTTAACGGGACCGTCGTAGACTCGTCGGGCGCAGTTGTTCCTAACGCCGCAGTCGAGATCCGCAACCCGGTCAGTGGCTTCGACCGGCAGACCGTGACCGACAACTCCGGCAAATTCACCATCTCCAATGTTCCCTTTAATCCATACCACCTCACCGTCATAGAAAAAGGGTTCGCGTCCTTCGTTCAGGACGTTGACGTTCGATCCGTCGTTCCCCTTAACCTCAGCATCACGCTGCAGGTGAAAGGCACGACGGAAACCGTGACCGTCGAAGCGGGAGAAGATCTGGTTGAGAATGATCCCACGTTCCATACCGACGTGGATAAAGCGCTCTTCGACAAGATTCCTCTGGAAAGTGCGTCTTCCTCTCTCAGTTCTCTGGTCACCCTCGCGACCCCCGGCATCGCAGCCGATTCCAATGGTCTCTTCCATGGTTTGGGTGATCACGCCGAAAACTCGTTTTCCGTCGACGGCCAGCCCATCACCGACCAGCAGAGCAAAGTCTTTTCGAACCAGATTCCCCTCGACTCCGTCCAATCGATGGAAGTCATATCCGGAGCCCCGCCCGCGGAATTCGGCGGCAAGACCAGCGTTGTGATTGTCGCCACCACACGCTCGGGTCAGGGGGTTACCACTCCCCACGGCAGCATCACCGGCTCTTATGGATCGTTTGGAACCTCCAACCTGGCGGCCGATCTGGCTTATGGAGGTGCGAAGTGGGGAAACTATATCTCCGCCAGCGGCCTCAACGGCGGCCGCTTCCTGGATCCCCCGGAGTTCGTGGTAATGCACGACAAAGGCAATGAAGAAAATCTATTCGACCGCGTGGATTACCAGTTATCAACCGCAGATTCACTTCACTTTAACTTCGGATTCACTCGCTCCTGGTTCCAAACCCCAAATTCTCTTGACTCACAACTGGCAACCCCTTGGAACGGAGTGGTCGTAGCCAACGGTGGCCTCGATCCCAATGGCAATCGCGTCGGCCCCGCCGACCAGCGTTCCCAAATCAAAACCTTCAACATCGCACCCACCTGGACTCGATTGCTCAGTTCCACCACCGTGTTCACTCTGGGCGGTTTCGTCCGGCGGGACGCATACAACTACTACCCCAGCGCCAACCCCTTTGCAGATCTCGGCGCGCCTGGTCTTCAGAGCGAAACGGTGAGTCAGAGACGCACCCTCCTAAACGCGGGACTCCGCTCCAACATCTCTTACGTAAAGGGAATTAATAACATCAAAGCGGGAGTCACCTACGAACAGACCTTTCTCGATGAGAAGGACCCATTCGGCATAGTCGATCCCACGCTGAACGCCCCCTGTTTGGACGCCAACGGCATCCCGGTATTTGTTGGCAATCCCGGGGTGAACGACCCCTCGAAGTGTCCAACCGCACTCACGACCAACCAGGCCCTCTACCCTGCGCCGTTTACTGCGAACGCCAACTTCAACCCTTTGCTGGGCTGCTTCGACCTGACCCGTCCGACTCCATCTCCCAATGACGGCTGCGCGAACTCCACCAGCGGCCTTTTCACCTTCAACGGTCACACTGATGTCAAGGAACTCGCTCTTTACCTCCAGGACATGATCACCAAAGGAAACTGGGCCATCAACCTTGGATTGCGCGGCGATCTCTATAACGGACTTACCACTCACCGAGAAGCCGAACCCCGGCTCGGTCTCGCCTATAACGTAAAGCGGACCAACACTGTTCTGCGCGTCTCCTACGCGCGCACCATGGAAACTCCGTTCAATGAAAACCTCGTACTCTCCGACTTGGGATGCGGCAACCCAGTCTTGGGTCCGCTCCTCCTCTGCACTTCCAAAAACATCACACCTTTCACTCCCGGCTGGCGCAATGAATTCCACGCTGGAATTCAGCAGGCCTTCGGGAAATACGTGGTGTTCTCAGGCGAGTACATCTGGAAGTACACCCATAACGCCTACGACTTCAGCGTGCTCGGCGCCACTCCCATCACCTTCCCGATTGAATGGGAGCGCTCGAAGATTCCCGGATATGCAGGCCGGGTGAGTGTGCCGAACCTGCATGGATTTTCGGCGCTCATGGTCTTCTCCAGCGTGGCGGCCCGCTTTTTCACACCTCAGATTGGCGGAGCCGGCGCGGTTCCCTCGGCAGCTTTGGCCGGTGGCTCGCTCCCCTTCCGCATCGACCACGACGAGAAGTTCAACCTAACGGCCCACATCCAATACCAGCCTTTCAAGCGCGGTCCGTGGCTCGGTTTTAACTGGCGATATGACAGTGGTCTGGTGGCCGGCCCTGCGCCGTGCGCCGGAGGCAACTGCGCAAACGGCCCGTTGGGCAGCGACTCCGTGGTGGATACGTCTGGACTGAGCCCAGATCAACAGTTTGAATCGGGACTGTTTTGTGGCACAGTCCGGCCAGCGCCTCCCAGTCCAGGAAATCCAATTGGTACTCCCATAAGCTCCAGTCTGGGTCCGAACCTCTGCCCTGCTTCGCAGTACGGGTCGACTCTTCTACAAATCCCGGCGCCGGGCACGGAGAACGACGATCACAACCCTCCCCGCATCGCCTCCCGGAATTTGTTCGATCTTTCCCTGGGCCACGACAATCTTTTTCACGGCGACAGGTACAAGTGGAGTCTCCAGTTGACCGCCATTAACATAGCCAACGAGTATGCACTCTACAACTTCCTTTCCACGTTCAGCGGCACACACTATGTAACACCGCGCGCACTAACCGCTCAACTCGGGTTCCACTTTTAGAGCAGCCAAAAAACGCGGCCGGGACCCGAGCCACCCGGCCGCACTCCCAGTTCTATGAACCAGCTACGCGGCTAGCGCTTCGAGCGCAATCCGATTTCGAATTACCAACGTCGAACCGTCGAGGCGAATCAGTTCTTTCTTCTTCAAATCACCCAGCAGCCGGGTCACGGTTTCGCGCGATGACCCAATCATCTGTGCCATCTCTTCGTGGGTGAGAGTGGGGCGGATACGGAGTTCATTGGAATCTGGCTTCTCCCGGCTGGTCGCTCCGGACAACAATAACTTCGCCAGCTTACCCGCCGACGAACGGGCCAGGATCAGGTCGTGAATGTCCTGATAGGCCGATTGAAACTCTCGACTCAGGGCTTGGGACGCGTGCAGCCCCAGTTCGCCGCTTTTCGCGATCCGCTGGAGCAAGGCTTCCCGTTCGATGAAGTTCACCTGGCATGGCCCCGCGGTTTCGGCGGTCACCTGAAACGGCTGACCCGAAATGACCGCACTCAGACCCAATACTTCGCCAGCCTCAGCAATCTTCAGGATCAGAACTTTTCCGTCCCGCGAAGTGGTTGAGAGCTTGGCTTTGCCCGAGCACAGCACATATGCCCCGCGTGGTATCTGGCCCTCGACGAACAATAATGCTCCCCCCGGAAACGTGGTCAGGTGACTGGCCTCGGCGAGTGCCTTTAGCCCCTCCTGAGAAAGACCACAGAACCAGTTGTCCTTGCGCAATTTGCAGGTGAGGCAACTCTCGATGATTTCCAATCCGTACGGAGTGTTCATTTCCGCCGCTTTCTTGAGTTCGCTCCCCTCGATTACAGGAGTATGGTTTGTGGTCGTGTGGTTTAGCTTGGCCTTGGCGCGGCGCAACTGTCGCACTAAGAGGCGTGTGTGTTTCGTCTTTGCCAGTAAATCCGCGGCCAACGCACGCGCGTTGTGGTCGGTCGAGCCCAGGAAATGAATCAGCTCCCAGCCCGCCGCCGTGTCCCTTTCGCGATGCCATCTCAGACTGCAACCCAGCAGATAAAGGGGATCCGCGGGAGCTTCTTGCTGCAGGCGGTAACCGTGGGTTGGGAGACGCGAGCCTTCCAGTTCAGTCTGGGACGCGAGCGGCCATCGCGCCGCTTCTGGAAAGCCACTAAGGCTTCGACTCTCCCCGGGGTGTACCTGCGACGTATACATCTTGTTCCTTTCCTGGAAGACCCCATTCAGAGATGGAAATCGACCGAGGCCTGTGCTTCAAGACACAGCCGTCGCGGGCTAAATTGGGGGGAGTCACGTTCCCGACGGATAGACTTTACTGGCACTCGCCGTACCAAACTGGAACTTCGCGCTAAGTATGGACAAACATGGAGTGGGCTGCGCTGCTGCCACTACATAAAGAGCGGTGGAGAGGGCCTCATCTGACGACCGTCCGGCAGAATGCCGAAGCTACGGCACTGCCGATATGGAGAGAAGCGAAGGCCGAACTTCTAATTCTGATACTCCTCGCGAGTGATTCCCAATTTCTGCATCCTGGACTGAAGCGTGGTCCGCTTCATCCCCAACTGAGCGGCTGCCCCACGAACCCCTGCGATCACTCCTCCAGTCTCGCGCAAGACGCGCAGAATGTGCTCGCGCTCTATGTTCTCGAGGGTGATATTCGCACGCGGCGGAGCGGAGAGTGAATTGGGGGGAAGATCCAACTCTGCCAGTGGCGCTCCCAGGGTGGACCCCTTGGACAGGATTACCGATCGCTCGATGAAGTTCTCCAACTCCCTCACATTTCCCGGCCAGTGCCAATTGGCCAGAGCATTCATCGCCTCGACTGGAATATTCTCGATCTTCTTATGCATGCTGCGGGCAAATTTCTGCACAAAGTAGCGCACTAGCAGAGTGACGTCCTTGTCTCGCTCTCGCAGCGCTGGCATGCGAATGGGGAAAACGTGTAGGCGATAGTAGAGATCGCTGCGGAACTCGCGAGTGGACACACATTGAGCTAGATCACGATTGGTGGCCGCCAGCAAACGGATGTCCACCTTGATGGTGCGTATGCCGCCCAGCCGTTCGAATTCCTGGTCCTCCAGCACCCGCAAGAGCTTGGGCTGCAGCTCCAATGGAATGTCTCCCACTTCGTCCAGAAACAACGTGCCCCCGTCCGCCAGTTCGACCCGGCCGACTTTCTGACGGATGGCTCCGGTGAACGCTCCTTTTTCGTGGCCAAACAATTCGCTCTCCAGCAACCCGGTGGGAATGGCGGCGCAATTCAATTTGATAAAACTCCCGCTCCGGCGTGAACTCAGGCGGTGAATAGCTCGCGCGATGAGTTCCTTCCCAGTGCCCGTCTCACCCAGAATGAGCACCGTCGCATCGCTGGGGGCGACGGTCTCCACTTGCGCCAGAACATGTTTGAGAGCCGGGCTTTCTCCGATGACTTCCGCAAAATTCTGCGCGCAGTGGACCTCGCTCTCCAGATTGAGCTTTTCCCTTCGCAACTTGTCTGAGAGCCTGGCAATCTCGCGATAGGCTCCTACGCTGTCCAGAGCGCTCGCCACCCGTGACGCGAAGTGTTTCAAGAAAGTGATCTCTTTGGGCAGAAAGGGGCTGTCCTCGCTCCATCCCAAACTAAATGTTCCCAGCGTACCTTTGGGCGTCGTAAGGGGGATGGAAAATAGTGACTGAATCCCAGCTTCCAGCAACTGCATTAGGTAGGAAGAATGGCTGGCAGAGAGCCTCTCACGATCATAGACGATAGTGTCGGCATTCAAAAAGGCAGGGCCCCAGGCCTCTTCGGTCACTGGCACTGTGACTTCGGAGCCAATAACCCGGCGGGCGACTTCGAAATCCAGCGCATACGCCCGCAGTTGACCAATGCTTTCATCGTAAAGAGCAATGCCGGCAAAATCTGGCCGAACTGTCCTGCGCAGGAAATCGGAAGTGGCGAGAAACAACTCCTGGTCGCCCAACTTCAAAGTCAGCAGAGTGCTGAACTCCGCCAATGCTTGCAGCCTTTGCATCTGAGTCCAAGCATCGGTTCGCAGATCTTCCTCGTGCTTTCTAGCCTCCGGCACTTCAACCACGACCGCGCCCACCTGCCGGACACGTCCCTCAGCGTCCTTGATGGGGAAGTAGTTCTCAATCCAGCGGCCAGGCTCGGTTCTGGCCGGCAACTTCGCCGTCACCTCATAATTCGACAGCGGCTGCCCGGTCACGAAAACATGGTGAAACGCTGGCTCTACTTTGGCGGCGGCATCGCCCAGAATGTCATAAATGGTCTTACCCAAGTGCGCAGCGGCAGGGATCCCATTCATTCGTGCCAGAGCATCGTTGATCTTCAGATACCGAAGACTCCTATCGCATACTGCAAATCCCACATTAGGCGCGTCGAAAAAGCCGACCCAGTCGTCCTGCGCTGCAGGGGCAGAACCAGGCTCAAGAAACTGTTTGCTGTTTTCCGACTTTGCAATGACTTCATCGAACTGCATTGGGCGCTCCACCGATTCCGCTGTTTATCTGGGGGAACTGAGTTCTCTTGGACGAAGAGCAACTGGGAGGAGGTCTGCTTATCAAACCCGGATGCGTGCGGTACCCGCGCCGCCCGGAACATAAGTTATTCGAAGCGAGAAACCTGGAACACACCGCTAGCTTTGGCGGCGGGACTATTCCCCCGCGCCCGCGATGAGCGCACGAAACGAAGTGGCCAGCAGGAACCATTTACGCGAGCCCACGCTGATGCCCCCCTCGTGTAAACTTCCCAAACACCGGCGTACAGTTGTTGCCAAAGAATCATAGACAAACTCGGGCCTTACGCAACATGTTTTTTTCTCGTTGTTACCTTTTTGGGAAAACATCATCCCTCCCTTTTGCGTTCTAAGCAATCAATAATATCTCCTGCATATAATCACTCGGCGTGATCATTGTTCCGAACTTCTTGAAAACTAATTTATTGTTAACATCTTCCATTCCTGTATGTTAAGTTGCATGTGCCGAAATATCGGCACACCCAAAAGATGCCTCGATCCGAACCTTCAGAACGTGACCTCGAGTTGGCGCTTGCGGTCGCCGGCTTCTTGCAGTTAACCAAGTGCACACTCGTCGTTAAGCAGCGAGTAGCCAAACAAGCAGCGCGACAGTTCGGCTTAGGCGCCCGAGAAATTTGGATATTGCTGGCCGCTCGTTGCAAGACACCGGTAACCCAGAAACAAGTCGCTAGGCACCTCGCGCTCAATGAAAACGTTCTGGTGCTGCTGCTCGATCGCCTGGAGAAAAGCGGACACGTCCGGCGAGTTCGCAACCCGTCGAATCGCCGAGAACAGTTTGTGCGCCTGACACCCAAGGGGGCGTCTATCGCCCGCCGCGTGCTTGCCGCCAAGACAAAGTTTTATCGCACCGTGTTCACTCCCCTGGATGACGCGGTCATTCAGGTCCTGCTTAAAGCAGCACAAGATGTCCTGACTCTTGAGGCAACTCGAGCCAAGTCCGCTCCTCGCTGAGGATGTTGCGCCGTGCACCGGAGAGCAATGGCGACGGCTGTTACAGGAATATAATCTCTGCATGGCCCGCGGATGGGAAAGCAAGTCCATCGAAGAGCAACAATCTCAAGCCGCATCCATCGAACCCAAAGCAGGTCCGCGGCCCACCCCGGACCAACTAGCACGACAACACCAACAGCAGGGGCTTCTCCTCTCCCGCGCCCGAGTGATTCAGCAGCTCGAAACCGCCCAGAACGCCCAGCACCGCAAGATGCTGGAAGGTGCCCTAGCGGATCTTGACGACCAGCTCGCGCGGTTGGGCTAAGCCGCGAGGGCACGATGTTTTGCCTGGGTCCTGAAGTATAATGACGGCATCCCCCATGAAAGCCTACGTATATGTTTCGTTGAAGAAGAGCGTTCTTGATCCCCAGGGCAAGACCATTCATGGCGCCCTTAAGAAGATGGGATTCAAGGGGCTGGACGAAGTACGCCAAGGGAAATATTTCGAGCTGACATTGGATGGCGGTCTGAACCGAACCGAAGCCGATGCGGAAGTTGCACGCATCGCCCGCGAGGTCCTTACCAACCCGGTCATCGAAGAGTTCCGTTACTCCCTCGAAGATTAGGCCCTTTGACCCGGGCTCCGCAGGCTGACGAATGCCTGCGGAACGAAATAAGCGGTACTTTGGTCACCTATAAAAATCTTTCATGACGCGCCGCTCGCGGGTTGCCGTAGTCTGTAGTGGTGATCTGGCAGGGGACTTGAGTCGGCGCCCCGCCGAAAGCAGGAGTAGAGAAATATGTGCGGCATTGTCGGATACGTCGGCAAGAAGCAGGTTGTCCCCGTCATCATTGAAGGACTTAGGCGTCTGGAGTATCGCGGCTACGATTCTGCCGGGATCGCGGTCTGCGGTAACGGCGAAGGCCTGCAAGTGCGGCGCGCCGAAGGCAAGCTACGTAATCTCGAAGAGGTTATCCGCCTCAAGCCGCTCGATGGCACCTACGGAATCGGTCATACCCGCTGGGCCACGCACGGCCGCCCCACCGAAGAAAACGCGCATCCTCATCGCGATTGCACCGGCAAGATTGTAGTCGTTCATAACGGCATCATCGAAAACTACGTTACGTTAAAGAAGAAGCTGATTGAAGAAGGCCACACCTTCACTACCGAGACCGACACAGAAGTCATCGCTCACCTGGTCGAGAAGTATTACTACAAAACTGGCAACGGCCATCGTCCCTCGCTCGAAGAAGCCGTGCGCAAAACCGTTGGCGAACTGACCGGAGTGTTCGCGCTGGGCGTGCTTTCGTCAGATTCTCCCGACAAAATCGTTGCTGCCCGCAATGGCCCGCCTGCAGTAATCGGCCTTGGCAAAGACGAATACTTCATCGCTTCTGATGTGCCCGCCATCCTCTATCACACTCGCGATCTGTTTTTCCTCTCCGACGGCGACCTGGCCACGATCACTCCGGAAGGGGTGAAACTGACCGACTTCCTTGGCAACCCCCGAACTCCCCAGATCCAGCACGTGAATTGGGATCCCATAGCTGCGGAGAAGGGTGGGTTCAAGCACTTCATGCTCAAGGAAATCTATGAGCAGCCCCGCTCCGTCCGCGACACGACACTGGGGCGGATTTCTCAGGAAACCGGCCATATTTTTTTGGATGAAATGCAGGTTACGGAAGCCGAGTTCAAAGCTGCTAAGAAAATCAACATTGCAGCTTGTGGCACCAGTTGGCATGCTGCACAGGCTGGCAAGTTCATGATCGAGCGCCTGGCGCGAATTCCGGTGGAAGTCGACTACGCCAGCGAGTGGCGCTATCGCGATCCGATCATTCCTCCGGACACGCTGACCATGCTGATTTCGCAGTCCGGCGAGACCGCCGACACCATTGCTGCGCAGCGCGAAGCCAAGTCCAAAGGCTCGAAAACAATTGCCATTTGCAACGTTGTCGGTTCCATGATCACCCGCGAAGCTGCTGGCACGATCTACACTCACGCCGGTCCGGAAATTGGCGTCGCATCGACCAAGGCTTTCACCGCTCAGCTCACCGCGCTTTATCTTTTTGCGCTTTATGTGGCGCAGACGCGCGGAGAAATGAGCTCCGAACAAGCCAAGACCGCAATCACGGAACTGCTGCGTATTCCTGCCAAAATCGAGCACCTGCTTACCCGCGATGAAGAATGCGAAGCTCTCGCTAAACAATATGTCCGCGCGCAGGATTTCCTCTTTCTTGGCCGCGGGATCCACTATCCCATCGCGCTTGAAGGTGCGCTCAAGCTCAAAGAGATTTCTTATATTCATGCTGAAGGCTATCCTGCCGGCGAAATGAAACATGGCCCCAATGCGCTGATCGACGAGAATCTTCCGGTCGTGATTCTGGCGACGCGCGATGCGAATGACGAGCTTTCGCGCATCCGGTATGAAAAGACGATTTCAAACTTGAAGGAAGTGAAGGCGCGTTCCGGCCAGGTTATTGCTTTGGCCACTGAGGGCGACGAAGAAATCAAAGAAGCTGCTGATCATGTGCTCTACATTCCTCCGGCTCCGGAAGAGCTGGCCCCGATTCTGGAGATCGTTCCGTTGCAACTGCTGGCATACCACATCGCTGTGCGGCGCGGGTGTGACGTGGATCAACCGCGGAATCTGGCAAAATCGGTGACGGTGGAGTAGGGGCATCCGGCTCTTAAGCATCCCGCATATCCGGACCCCATTGTTTCGTATCGGGGCACGCCTTCAGGCGTGCCGTTAACCCCCAACACTGAGCGCCTTCAGGCGCTGCTGCTCCGATTCGGAACTACTGGAATCTGGCTTGTGACCAATATCACTGACAAGCGCTCCCGGGTTGCTGCAGATTCAATCGTGGCCATTCCTGAAAGAAATTCAAATCCCACACAGATTGCCTCCGGCGTCCGCACTTTTCATGTGACATCCTCGATCTCAGACAAGCGATTCCTGCTTCAGTCCGACCGGGCAGCTCAACTATTCTTGAGAGTGCTTCAGGAATATCGTGCGCAAGGTAAATTTCGGCTTCACGAATTCGTCATCATGCCGGACCACTTTCATGTCCTGCTTACAGTTGGTGCGGATACGACTGTCGAGCGCACCGTTCAGTTCATTAAGGGTGGATTCGCATTCCGTGCAGGCAAAGAACTCGGCTTCAAGGCCCCGGTTTGGCAGCGCGGTTTTTCAGAGGTGCGTGTGCTGAATGCTCAGGCTGCCTCGCGCGTCTGCGAATACATTCGCGACAATCCGGTTGTGGCAGGAATGGTTCGTCAAGCAAGCGACTATCCCCATTCGTCAGCATATCCGGGACATGCCCTGGATCCACTGCCGCAGGGGCTAAAGCCCGACTCTCTTGAAGGCCTGCTGCGGCACGGCTGAAGCCGTGCCCTGATACGAACCTGCCTTGCGTGAGCATGGAGCCGTGCGCTCCCCGAGTTTCGTATATCCGAGTGCCGATGGTTTCGTATCGGGGCACGCCTTCAGGCGTGCCGTTAGCCCAGGGGAAACTTCCCAGCGGGTCTTCTGGTAAGCTTCGATCATCTACATAATCGATGGCATTCTTCAAAACTTTCACCGCTCGTCTCATCCGTTCAACGGCGCTTTCCGAATTCACCAAACATCTCGAATTTGAAATGAAAGCGGTCCATCGTTTCGGCTTTGTTGCCGGGCAATGGCTGTCGTTCCAGGCCACCAAGCCTGATGGCGAGGAAATCACGCGCGCTTATTCCATCGCGTCTTCTCCAGCAGAAGATAACCGCTTCGCGCTTTGCCTGAACCGGGTGCAGGATGGTTTCACATCGAATTATTTGTGCGATATGAAAGTAGGTGACGAGATCGCCTGCTCGGGGCCATTCGGCGATTTCATTCTTCGGCCGCCCATGCGCGATACGATTTTCATCGCCACCGGCACCGGGATCGCGCCGTTTCGCTCGATGCTACATTGGCTGCTTGCCGAGGAGTCTCGTCACCAGGGGAAAAAGCTGTGGCTCGTTTTCGGGAATCGCACCGAGAAAGACATTTACTACCACGACGAATTCCTGCGCCTAGCCGCCCAACATGCTAACTTCAATTACCTGCCAACCTTGAGCCGTGGCGACGCTGACTGGAAAGGCTTACGCGGATACGTGCAGGGGCACGTCCCCGGGATCGCGCAAGGCCGCACTGACATGCATGCCTACGTCTGCGGCCTGGACAAGATGGTCAAAGCCAACCGTGATTTGCTGAAGTCGCTGGGTTGGGACCGGAAGTCGATTTTGTATGAGAAGTACGACTGAAAACCATTCGCCGCGGATTTGCGCGGATCAACGCGGATAACGCAAATCGGGCTTTGATATGTTTGTAGCATGCTTGCATGTGCAGCACACGTCAATAGGCTGTGTACTGCATAGACCGCAGGCGTCAAAGCGATAGTCTGGCTGGCGTTCGATTAGGAGAGGGTTTGGACGGTTTGGATCGCGAGGGCAGGCCAACTGGCACCAGGCTTCGCGGTAGATTTCGCAGATCCCGCGGCTCGCGGTTCGCTGCGGAAAGAAGTAAAGCTGAGGGTGCTGTTCCGCTATGGATATCGGGACTACATACCACAGATCTTCGGGGACAATATAAACCGCGAGGAAATCGATTTCGCCGGTGGCATAGCGGCGATTATTGCCTCGGCACTTGACCACGTAATGCGAGTCGACAAAACGCACGGTGGATTTGACCTGAATGCGCCAGAGGCGGCTGCCGGAGTCGGCGATGAAGTCGTAGCGCTCACTGTCTCCCCAGACGCGGGCGACGCCGAAGCCGAGATTGGCGGCTTTGGCGAGGAAAGCGGCTTCGGCGGCCTCGCCACGCGCCTTACGCGTGGTGAGGCCGACCGCATGGATTTTGGGAATGATGGTTGACGTAAATACCTCCAAGTTCTCGGGAAATAAAAAAGGCGCAGCCGTTAGGCCGCGCCTTTTTGTGTCTCTATTTTTAGGATAGCAAATTGGAAGGGTAAGTGAGACACGATTTGGAAATTTATTTCTGGATTAGATTCAGCGGGCTACGGGGAAATGTCGATGTCAAGGGGCTTGACAAGGTGTTTCCCGAATCGAGAAAACTTCGGGGCGACGCGACTAAAGTGACCGAATTGGGACGGATAGGTCAAAATCTTTACCACAGGGGGCACAGAGGAGCACGGGGTGGTTCTGTGGTGATCCTTCCCATGTCTCGAAAAAACGGCGAGACATGGCAGCCGATGATTGTGCCCATTGCGGGTCCGTTCGTACCCAAACGGGGTACAAGCTCCCAAATGCATAGATCCTTCGGTTGCGGATCGCTCGCGTAGCGAGCGATCCGCCGCCCTCAGGATGACAAGTATTGGAAGGTGTCGGCGTTGGAGTTCTCTGCTCACGTCTCGCGAAAGCGGCTGGACAGGCGGCACACACTACCCACAGTGTCATCCTGAGCGCAGCAAACGCTTCGCGGAGGGTAGTGTTTGCGGAGTCGAAGGATCCCGCGCCTGTTGAGCATGAGACCGACCCTGCAGGGAGTTTTCTCCCAGCAGTTGAGAGCATCGGGAGAATCCCTCGCGGGGGTTCATCGGTGCGCACGGGGGTATGAGGTCCTTCGACTTCGTGCTCAGGATGACAGGTGTCACACTGATGAAGGTTTCGTCTGCACATCTGGCAAAAAGCGGGCATGGGCGCGGTGGGAACCGTTCTGTCGGCATGCTACAATGCGGCCGTTCTCTTTCCCCCAAGGACGCGTGAAGCCGACGAAATTTCGCCTACGCCTGGGATTCCGCATGAAATGACAGTTGTGCCGGAGAGCGAATGGAAATACTCGTAGCCTTGGCTGTCGTGGTAATGATCGCTGTGGTTCTTTTGAAGGGCTTCGACATGATTGCTGGCCGTGGCCCAAAGCAGGTCTCAGACGGCATACACAGGACAAGTAGCAGCGAGGACCGCATACCGTGCCCAATGTGTGCTGAGAAGATCCTCCCCCAGGCAAAGATTTGTCCTTTCTGCAAGTCCGAAGTCCAATTGGCACATTCGGCCGCTAACGCGACGGGTAGAACAGACGATCTGGAATCTTCTTTGCCTTCGACAATTCAGCGAATCTTCACGCCTGTCATGGCCTCAATGCCCGACAGGGAAATAGGTCGGCTGAAGGTTGTGCTCGGTATTGCTGCTCTTGGTCTTGGATTACTGATGATCCTCTGGGGTGTGTCACATCTTGCTGAGGAGCGTCCCGCGTCGGAGCCCGCCGCTGCACATGAGGGGGTTACCCAAAAGGTTGAAGTTCAGGAGGCGAAGGCACCAACGATGGAAGCATCTGCGCCGGTAGTCACACCCGTTGTTTCGCCACCCGCTCCAGTCGTTACTCCCAGCCCTGTTCCTCCTGCTCCCGCTGAGTTGGCTGTCCCTCCTGATGAGCAAGAATTTCTTGAGGCGGTTCAGCGCGGCCGGGCAGCATTTCAAAGTGCTCCAAACGAGATGGCGCAAGGGGGTACCCGATCTCAACGCCGTTTAGCGATCTGCCAAACTCTTACCCAGACCTCGGTTTTCAATTGGGTCGGCCACATAGAGAAACTCTTATCCAACAGCGATGGGAGGGGCGTGCTCAAAATCTCCATAGCCAAAGACATTCGAGTTGAGACTTTCAACAACGATTTCTCGGACGACACTCGCCATACGCTCATTGACCCAACGTCGTCCCTATTTGCCGCGCTCTCCCATATGAAAGAGGGCGACCCGGTAGTGTTCTCGGGTAGCTTTTTCCCAAGCCAAGTTGACTGCACGGAAGAACATAGCGTCACTCTTGAAGGGTCGATGACAGACCCTGAGTTTGTATTTCGTTTCTCGGCTGTAAGCGCTGCGGGGAAACCTTAACAGTAACGTGATCTCGGGGCCTACGAGACTCAAATTCAACGCCAAGACCGTCGGTTCGGGCGCTACCTACCAGGAGGTCTGACCGTGGCCGCGATTGAGCACCTACGTGGCCCCGATTTGTTAGAACCAATCCCCTTCCTCCCGCATCTAAACCTTGACAACGATTCACTCAGGTCTTAGCATAGACCCGAACGCAATCATCGCGATATTGATTACAAAGCACTTAGTAGAACTAGGAGGGACTTCACATGTCCAAGATTATCGGTATTGACCTCGGAACCACCAACTCTTGCGTGGCGGTCATGGAGGGTGGCGAGCCTAAGGTGATCCCTAATGAAGAAGGAGGGCGGACTACGCCTTCGGTGGTGGGATTCACCAAGAATGGGGAACGGCTGGTGGGGCAGGTTGCCAAGCGGCAGGCCATCACCAATCCGGAGAACACGGTTTACTCGATCAAGCGCTTCATGGGGCGGCGCTATGACGAAGTCAGCGAAGAATTGAAGATGGTGCCCTACAAGGTGGAGCGCGACGGAGACAACGTTGCGGTTATGGCCCAGGGGAAGAAATATACTCCGCCGGAGATTTCGGCGCTGATTCTGCAAAAGCTGAAGAAGGCGGCGGAAGACTATCTCGGCGAGAAAGTGACCGAGGCGGTCATCACTGTGCCCGCGTATTTCAACGACGCGCAGCGGCAAGCGACGAAAGATGCCGGCAAGATTGCCGGGCTCGAAGTAAAGCGCATCATCAACGAGCCGACGGCGGCGGCGCTGGCTTATGGCCTCGATAAAGGTAAGGACGAAACCATCGCGGTATACGACTTCGGCGGCGGGACGTTCGATATTTCGATTCTTGAAGTCGGCGAAGGCGTGATCGAAGTGAAAGCCACCAACGGTGACACCCACCTCGGCGGCGACAACCTGGATCAGCGGCTGGTCGATTGGTTGATTGACGAATTCAAGAAAGATGAAGGCCTCGACTTGCGCGGCAAGGGCAACGAGATGGCGCTGCAACGTCTGCGGGATGCGGCGGAGAGAGCGAAGATCGAGCTTTCGACGACGATGGAGACGGAGATCAATCTGCCGTTTATCACTGCCGATGCCAGCGGGCCGAAGCATCTGGTGAAGAAGTTGACGCGGGCGAAGCTGGAGTCGATGGTTGAGGACATCATTCAGCGCTCGGTTGGGCCGTGCAAGCAGTGCATGAAAGATGCGGGCGTGGATGCCTCGAAGATCAACGAAGTGGTGTTGGTCGGCGGGCAGACGCGTATGCCGCGGATTCAGGCGCTGGTGAAGGATTTGTTTGGCAAAGAGCCGCACAAGGGCGTGAACCCGGATGAAGTGGTTGCGATCGGCGCGGCGATTCAGGGCGGCGTGCTTAAGGGCGAAGTGAAGGACCTGTTGCTGCTGGATGTGACTCCGCTGACGCTGGCGATTGAGACGCTGGGTGGGGTAGCGACTCCGATGATTCCGCGGAACACGACGATTCCGACCAAGAAGACGGAAACGTTCTCGACCGCGGCCGATAGTCAGACTTCGGTTGAAGTGCACGTGCTGCAGGGCGAACGGCCGATGGCGGCGCAGAACCGGACGCTGGGCAAGTTCCATTTGACGGGGATTCCACCGGCTCCGCGGGGCGTGCCGCAGGTTGAAGTCACGTTTGATATTGATGCCAACGGCATCCTGAATGTGACTGCGAAGGACAATGCCACGGGCAAGGACCAGAAGATCACGATTACGTCGTCTTCCGGCTTGTCGAAAGAGGAAGTGGAGCAGATGGCGAAAGACGCCGAAGCCCACTCGGCTGAAGACAAGGCCCGGCGCGAAGAGATCGACGCCAAGAACCAGCTGGACACGATGGTTTACAACGTGGAGAAGATGCTTAAAGAGCAAGGCGAGAAGATCTCGGGATCGGACCGTGGCGATGTGGAGAATGCGATTGCCGATGCCAAGAAGGCGCTCGAGGGCGGCGATAAGTCGGCCATGGACAAGGCGCGAGAGACCTTGACTAAGGCTTCGCACAAGCTGGCTGAGCAGATGTATAAAGCTGCGCAGTCGCAGGCTGCGCCGGGGGCAGGGCCGGCGGCAGAGGCTGGTCCGGAGCCTGGCGCGAATGGCGCTGGACAGAAGAAGGATGAAGGCGTGATCGACGCTGAGTATGAGGATGTAGAAGAGAAGAAATAAGCTGTCAGCTAACAGCCGTCGGCTTTCAGGCTGTGCTGGGCAGGAAAAGCGCCACGGATTTACGCGGATCAACGCGGATTAAAACAATCCGTCAGGATCAGTTAAATCCGTGGCTTGTTTTTGGGTTCTGGGAGGGGACGCGATGCAATTTCAAGTGAATGGAGAAGATTACTTTCTGAAGTTTGTAGAGGACGAGAACCGTTTCTACGTTTTCCATGCGACGGAGAATGGTGTTGACCGCTTTCCTGTTTATGTGGACGCGGCGAAGCAGGAGTGGGCAGAGACGTTCAGGAATGGCAGCCGAAAGATTCAATAGACATGGCCACGACTGCCAAAAAAGACTATTACGAGCTCCTCGGCATAAAGAAGTCGGCCTCGGCTGACGATATTCGCAAGGCTTTCCGCAAGCTGGCGCGCAAGTACCATCCTGACGTCAATCCGGGCGACAAGACGGCTGAGGAGAAGTTTAAGACCATCTCCGAAGCCAATGATGTCCTGAGCGACCCCAAGAAGCGCAAGATTTACGATCAGGTTGGTTTCTACTCCGACAATATTGATGCCGCGACCGCCGATGCCTATGCTCGCGCCGGAGCCAGTGGCTTTCCGGGGGGCGGTGTGCCTCCGGGACAGCCGCGGCCAGCAGGTCAGGAAGTTCCCTTCGACTTTGGAGGATTTGATTTCTCCGACATGTTCGAAGGCGCGCGGGCGCGAAAGCCGAGTGGCGGCGCCGGCGGTTTCAAGGATATCTTTTCCGGTATCTTCGGCGGGCATGGTGGCGCGCCCGCTCACGAAGGCCCCGAGCCGGGATCAGATCTCGAATATCAGGTCAATGTTCCCTTCTGGACAGCGATTCGCGGCGGGGTGATGCGGTTGAACATTACCCGTCGCGATGTTTGCGCCGACTGTCACGGTCAGGGCCACATTGAATCGCCGGGAAAGTGCCCGGAGTGCGACGGCGCCGGACAGATCACGCAGACCGGCGGACGCATGAAGTTCAATGTTCCTTGTCCTCGTTGCCACGGCACGGGCAAGAATATTTCTACCTGTGCTGCTTGCCACGGCGAAGGTACGGTGGAGCGCACTGAGCCGCTCGAAGTGCGGATCAAGGCTGGGACCCGTAACGGCCAGCGCATCCGGCTGAGCGGTAAAGGTAATGCCGGACTGCGCGGCGGACCCAGCGGAGATCTGTACGTCATCATCCGGACTGACGAGCACCCCGTGTTTCATCGCGAAGGCGATGACATCCAGCTCACGGTGCCGGTGACCATAAGCGAAGCCGCTCTCGGCGCGAAGATCGAAGTGCCAACCATTGATGGCCGAGCCATGCTGAAGATTCCTCAGGGAACGCAGTCCGGTCAGAAGCTTCGGTTGCGCGAGAAGGGCGTGCCGTCGGCCACCAAAGATGGGGTGCGCGGCGATGAGATTGTCGAAGTGAAGATCACGGTTCCCATTCCGCGCGATGAGAAGACCAAAGAATTGCTGCGGGAAATCGCCAAGCTGAATCCGGAAGATCCGCGGGCGGAATTGTTCAAAGACCTTTAACCACAGAGGGCACGGAGGAACACAGGGGAATACGGTGAAATTCCTCTGTGTTCCTCTGTGCCCTTTGTGGTTAGGTGCCTTTTTCGACAGGAAATCGGCTTTGCCAGCGTTTGAGCATCACCGAACAGCGCTCGTCGCTTGTGTTACGAAATCAGGCTGGAGACGAACTCATGTCCAGCTCAGTCCTCATTCACAAGTCGCCGATAAACCAAGTCACTGGAGCGGTTGTGACCGCCGCAATGAAAGTCCATTCCGTTTTGGGCCCTGGTCTGCTGGAGAGCGCTTATCAGGCTTGCCTGGCGCATGAACTGCGAAACCATGCTCTACAGGTGCTTACCCAGGTCGGGCTGCCGGTAGTTTATGAGGGTGAAAAGATCGAACTCGGGTATCGAATGGACCTTGTGGTTGAGAACCGCGTCATCGTTGAGGTGAAGTGTGTGGAAGCGATCCATCCTGTTCACGAGGCTCAGCTATTGTCGTACATGCGACTCAGTGGCATCCCGGTCGGGATCCTGATCAACTTTCATGTTGCGCGCCTTCGTGACGGAATTCGGCGCATGGTTGACGGATCGGATTGGCAGAAATGATTAACCACAGAGGGCACAGAGGATCACAGAGGAATTCTAATCAAAGGCCTCTGTGTTCCCCTGTGTCCCCCGCGGTTATCGATTGTCCGATCACTTCTTGCTGGGATCGTCCGCCGGATTCACATAGTTGAACTGCAGTGGCGAGATGCCGTGCACTTGAACCACTGTGGGACCGACGGCCATCGCGTAGTGGTGCATATCGGGATCCAGGTAAGCGAAACTGCCGGCGGGGAAAGTCCCCATTTTGGCAGCGTCGAATTTGTCTCCCATCCCCACCTTAAAGCTGCCTGAGATCACGGTAACGTTCTCGCGCTTGGGATGCCAGTGAGGCGCGATCTTGTATCCATTCGGCATTTTCAGGCGAATGGTGAAATCGCCGCTGTCAGCCATGGGATTACCTTCGAGAACAGCAAGCTGCGCGCCAGCAGCCACAAACGGCGGAGGCGGGCCCCACTTGATCTGGGCGGGCGTGTAGGTGTTCTCCGGTTTCCCGGATTGAGCAAACAGAACGACGGTGCCTATCACGAAAACAGCAAGCAGCAACTTTTTCATAAGCATTACCTCCTGAGGGAAACGGCTTTCGCAAAGCGCATTATTTATACCAGATCGCAGCCGTGGTTTTTCGCTGTGGTTCCATTGCCCGGCACCGCCCGTTACCTCCGTACCACGCCGCCCGCTACAAAACTTTTCAAGAATTTTCTTGCATCTGTGGAGAATTCCCGTAATCTCATATCTGCGAACTAACTTCAGCCGAAATGCCCGGAATCGCAGTAACCGGGAGCCTCGCGGCCTTTTGTGCAGACCAAGGGAGACGAGGTGGCTGAGAGTGATTCGTTCGAGGAGGAAGCCATAGAAATTGGCAACAGCTAGCGCACCGCGTCAACAAATCCAGCCACCTGCCATCGCAGCCCCCCGGAAAAAGTCCGTCCGCCTCACGCTCTGGCCACTCGTCGCCGCCACCTTCTTTATGGTGTCGGGTGGAACCTATGGCACAGAAGACATCGTGCATGGCGCCGGCTATGGCCGCGGCATTCTCATTTTATTGTTGACCCCGATTCTCTGGAGCCTACCCACCGCCTTCATGATTGGCGAGCTTTCGAGTGCTTTGCCTTTTGAAGGCGGCTACTATGCCTGGGTGCGGCGTGCCATGGGCAACTTCTGGGGATTTCAGGAGGCCTGGCTCTCGCTGGTGGCATCGATCTTCGACATGGCAATTTACCCGACTCTGTTTGTCCTTTACCTCGACCGATTGTTTCCCTGGTTCGCGGAAGGACATCGCGGCGTGATGGTCGCTCTGGGGGTGGTCATCATTTGCGCGCTCCTTAATATTGCCGGTGTGCGCGTGGTTTCGACCACGTCGCTGTGGCTGTTCTTTGCGCTGTCGGCGCCTTTCATTGCGATTGTTTGCATCGCGCCTTTCAAGTTTGGAGCGCTGGCTCACGTTGCGACCAAGGCAACCAATCCCAGCGTGGACATTTTGACCGGCCTGTTGATCTGCATGTGGAATTACATGGGCTGGGACAATGCTTCGACCATCGCGACCGAGGTCGAGCGCCCGCAACGAACTTATCCTCGGGCTATGCTGGTCGCGGTCGCGATCGTGGCGTTGAGCTACATCGTGCCTGTGGCGGCGATGTGGATGACCGGACTTCCGGCCACGGCGTGGGACACCGGTTTCTGGGCTGACATCGCCGGCATGCTGGGTGGGCCGCTGCTGCGGATTGGGTTGGCTCTGGGTGGCATCATCAGCGGCTTCGGCATGTTCAGTGCGTTGGTGATGAGCTACTCGCGTCTGCCACTGGCCATGGCGCAAGATGGCATGCTGCCGAAGATTTTCGGGAAGCTGCACCCACGCACCCGCGCTCCCTGGGTTGCGATCCTTGCCCTAGCTACCTGCTGGGCGATGTGCCTCGGATTGGGATTCGAGCGGCTGGTCACCATGGACATCCTCCTTTACGGGGTCAGCCTGTCGCTGGAGTTTGTTGCCCTGGTCGTCTTGCGGATACGCGAGCCTGAGCTGCCGCGCGCGTTCCGCGTTCCCGGCGGAATGCTGGGCGCGGTGATGGTGGGCATACCTCCGATGCTGCTGCTCGGGTTCTCCATCGTACGCAGTGAGACTGAGCAAGTGCTGGGGATGAGCTCGTTTGCTTTTGGCATGCTGCTGATTGCCGCCGGCGTAGTCGCCTATTTCCTCAACCATGCGGTAAAGCCGCAGGGCTGGGCTGCCGCGGCACCCGAAAAGCCCGGAGCGATAGCCTAAAACCGAGCCGCAGATTTGCGCAGATAAACGCAGATCAACACTAGGATCAGCTATTGTCCGGGTAATCTGCGGCTTGTGCTTTAATACCCTTAGGCATGACCAAGCGCAAATCCAAGGGCGCGTACATGATCTCGGCAGTCGCCGAGATGTACGAGATCCATCCCCAGACTTTGCGCCTTTACGAGCGCGAAGGTCTGCTCAAGCCCTCGCGCACTGAAGGCAACACACGGCTTTATACTGACGAAGACCTGCAGCGGCTTGAGTTCATTCTTTCTCTGGCTCGCGACCTGGGTGTAAACATCAGCGGTATTGCCATCATTCTGCAAATGCGCGAGCGCACGGAAGAAATGCAGCGCCAGATTCAGGATTTCGTGAAATACATCCAGGAAGAAGTACTTTCCCGCGCGAGCGCCGCGGCCGATCCTTCCCGTGGGGCGATTGTCCCGGTTCGCCGTAGCATGCTCACGCCAACACATACGCCCAGCCGCAAGCGCTAGTTTTATGAGCGAGCTTTCATGAGCGAACTTGCATGAGCGAGCTTTCATGAGCACACCCTGGGCATCAACAGCCTCGGCCATGCTCCACCAGATGTGCCCGCGATGCCGCTCAGCCCGCATATTCCGCGCTTCCATTGTTCGGGGCTTTCCGAAGATGTACGAACGCTGCCCGGCCTGCAATCTAAAGTTTGAGCGCGAGGAGGGATATTTCCTTGGAGCCATGTATATCGGCTATGGCCTGGCGCTAGTTACGATCGTGGGGCTGGGGTTGATACTGTGGCTCGCGACCTCATGGTCATTACAGAAGGTCACGGTCTGGGCAATTTTGTTGTTCCTGCCGCTGGCACCCACGTTGACTTTGTTTTCGCGCGTGCTCTGGATTTATCTTGACTGGGCAATTGATCCAGAAACGTCCCCTAAACAGAAATAAGATGCCTATTTCGACCCGCGCAGGTATTGGTCAGTCTTGTTGATCCAATCGGCGCGCGGAGGATTGAAGACGTCGAGATCGACGGTATCTTCGAGGGCCTCGGCTTTATGGGGCATGTGCGGCGGGATGGTAAGCACCTCACCGGAGCGGACCACGATTTCTTTTCCGTCAATCCAAAACTTCAATGCGCCATCGAGAATGTAGGTTAGCTGTTCGTTGTGATGGCTGTGCTCAGGGACGATGCAGCCCTTCTTCAGCAATACTCGGGCCAGCATAATGTTCTGTCCCACGATGAAGTGGCGCTGTAGGAGCGGATTTAGGTCTTCGAGGTCGACGGATTTCCAGGAGATGTGTTGATGTTGGGGTTTCTTCTTGGCGGTGGATTTACGTTTTGTTTTGATTGGCTTGGGCATGGGTTCTCCGGAATTAGTGCGGATGGCTATTGACACGCGGGCGAGGGCGCCCGCGCTACACTTGGCTGCCAGGACGCGGAAGCGCGCAGGATTCTCTCGATAGCCTCCTGCAGGTTCGCAGTGGAGGAGGCGAACGAGAAGCGGATAAAGTCACGGCCCGCGGATCCGAAGGCGGCGCCGGGGATGGCGGCAACACCAGCTTCTTCGAGCATGATGCGGCATAATTCTTCGGCGGTCACACCAGTGTCGCTGACGTTGACCCAGGCGTAGAACGCGCCTTCGGGCGACTGGCAGCGGAATCCAGGGACGCGGTTGAGATCGTGGATGAATTGCTGGCGGCGTTTGTCGAATTCCCCGACCATGCGAGGCGTGGCGCCATCACGATCACGCAGAGCCTCGATGGCAGCGTACTGGCTGAATTCGGCGACACAGGTGTAGCTGTTGATGGCGAGCATCGCCAGCGCGGGGACGATGCGAGCAGGAGCCACGGTATAGCCTAGGCGCCATCCGGTCATGGCGAAACTCTTGGAAAATCCGTCGACGACAAGGGTTCGCTCGGCCATGCCGGGATAACTTAGCATGGAGACGAAGTTCCCGTTGTAGAGAATGCGAGCGTAGATCTCGTCGGAAAGTACGATCAGGTCATGCTCGACGGCGAGCTTGGCCACACGGCGCTGGATGTCGTCGGCGTAAACCGTGCCGGTGGGATTACCGGGAGAATTAGTGATCAGAATCTTGGTGCGTGGAGTGATCTTCGCGGCGATTTCATCGGGATCGGGCTGGAAGCGGTAGCGCTCGGACAGTTCAAAGGGAACAGCAACACCGCCCAAGCCGAGCGTGATGGAGGAATATCCCGGGAAACCGGGATCGGGATACAGAACCTCGTCACCGGGATCGATGAGTGCCATCATGGCCAGGAAGAGCGCGATTTTGCATCCGGGCGCGAGGACAATGGCGTCCGGGGAAACTTTGAGATTGCGAGTGTCGAGTAGATAGCTGGCGATGGCCTGGCGAAGAGCGGGCACGCCGGCGACGGCGCAGTAGCGGTCTTTGCCTTCGTCGAGGGCACGCTTCAGGGCGTCGTTCACCTGGGGTGCGGGGTGAAAGTCGGGTTCGCCGAGCTCCAGATGGATGATGGAGCGCCCTTGAAGTTCGAGTTCGCGGGCACGGGCGTTAACGGCCAGAGCACCTTCACCGGTCATGACCGCTATGCGGGAAGCGAGAGGCTGCATTGTGATCCTTCCAGAGTAATTATAAGGGTTGCGAGCTTAAAGGCTTTGGCCAGGGATTCACACGGATAAACACAAATTCAAAGAGCGTAACCACTGAGGCCACAGAGGTGCACAGAGGAAAATCGATGACCCAACGGCTCCGGTGAGCGATAATCGGAAACAGGAGTTTCTATGAAGAAGCATCAGCATCGCGCGGAGACCAAGGCAGTTCGCGGAGGCACAGATCTGCACAAGAAGAACGGGCCGCTGGTCACGCCCATCTATCAGACTTCGACATTTGAGGTCACTGACAACGAGCAGCAGTTGCGGGCGACACCGACGGACATGTTTTATACGCGCTATGGGAATCCGACGGTGACGGTGGCGGAGAACGCGATCGCCGAACTGGAGGGAACCGAGAGCGCGCTGGTCTTTGCTTCTGGAATGTGCGCGATTACGACGCCGGTGCTGGCGCTGCTAAAGAGTGGGGATCACGTGGTGGCGCAGACGGATATTTATGGAGGCGCGACGAAGTTTCTGGGGCAGTGGCTGCCGAAATTCGGGATTGAGACCACATTCGTGGACACCACCGATTACGAACAGTATGAGCGCGCGATTCGTCCTAATACGCGGTTGCTTTACGTGGAGTCGCCGACTAATCCCATGCTGCGGGTGATTGATTTGGGCCGAGTGGCTGGGATTGCGAAGAAGCATGGGCTCATCACCATGATCGACAGTACTTTTGCGACACCGATCAATTGCCGGCCGGCGGAGTTTGGGATCGATCTGGTGATGCATTCCGCGACTAAGTTTTTCGCCGGGCACTCGGATCTGATTTGCGGAGCGATCGCGGGCGGTGGAGAACTGATCGATAAGATTCATTCGGCCCGCACCACGCTCGGAGGGTCAATGGATCCGCACGCGGCGTGGCTGCTGCTGCGGGGGATCAGGACCATGGCGGTGCGAGTGCAGCGGCAGAACGAGAGTGCGCTGCGGATCGCGCAGTATTTGGCGGGACACGCGAAAGTGCGGGCGGTTTATTACCCGTTTCTGGAGGGGCATCTGCAGCGAGCGCTGGCGATGGAGCAGATGGCGGGCGGCGGCGGTGTGGTCAGCTTTGAAGTGGAGGGCAGCGGCGAAGATGCGCGCCGGATGTCAGAAGCGTTGAGCCTGTTCACTCTGGCGCCAAGCCTGGGGGGAGTGGATTCGCTGGTTTGCCTTCCAGTTTTCACCTCACATGCCATGATTCCGGCCGAGCACCGGCAGAAAATGGGGATCACGGACCAACTGATTCGGCTGTCAGTGGGCATTGAGCATGTGGATGATCTGATTGCGGATCTGGAGCAGGCGTTGGCGGTGGTTAGTTCAGCCGTCAGCGTTCAGCAGTCAGCATTCAGCACTTAGCACTGGCTGGGCCGCTAGGATTCGAACCTAGACAAAGTGCAGTTGGCATTTGGCTTTCTGGGTTTGCGCTGTAGACAGTTCTCCCAGCTACCGGCATTTCAGTCCAAATAGCCTTCGCCTTTGCGGACGATACGGATGAAGTGGTCGGTGAATTTGGAGTGCATCCCTGGAACTTCGTATTTAGGCATGTGACAGGAGACGCAATTACTCGTGCTCACCGTGCAGGTCTTAAATGAATGATCGCTGGTGGAGTGGCCGGGCTGGTGACAGCTCAGGCATCTGTCGTCATATGAGGCCAGATCGCGTACTCGTGGCTGATGGGGGTTGTGGCAGTTCAGACAAGTAATACCGTTGTTGCTTTTGATCCAGCACTGGCTTCTTTCCAGACGGTAGGGTTGGAAACGAAGATTACGAATTCCGAAGGTCTTGCTTAGAATCACGTCAACATAAGAGCGGTGGCATGCGCCGCAGAAATCCACTTGATCAACCGGGCTGAGCTGGCCGGGATCCAGAATTGAATTAAGCCCCAGCTTTATTTTGTCCACCTTTATCGCCGTCACGTGCTTTGCACCCGGGCCGTGACACGCTTCGCAGGTTACGCCGGGAATCAGGTGGCTGGGATCGAATCGACGATTGGTGGTCGAGGCAGTTGTATGACAAGCGAAGCAGCGTTGCGTCTCTCCGGCGTACAGCATGCTGCGGCCCAAGGCGTCCTCGAGAGTGGAAGGTGCGGCTTGTGATTGTCCCGGAGTCGTGTCAAGACCGTCGAGTGCCGGGAAGTAACTCACGCGACTTTCATAGAAGGTGCCGTTGCGTTCCAGAATATAGGTTTGGCCAGCCTGGCCCAAGCCGAATGCCCAACTGAGAGGCAGTGAAATCGTCTGTTTGCCATCGGTGACGGAAAACAGACTACCGTCTTTCTGGCGTGAGATCTGGTAGTTGTACGGTGGCAGGCTAAACGTTAGTTGGTCATGGGAGTGCAGGGGCTCGGAATCCGCGGGGCGCATGGCGGCGTGGGCCATCGGGGTCTGGGTCTGAGTGCGAAACTTGGAAGCATGACAGGCGGCGCAAGCATCGGATCCTAGGAATTCATCGCGTGAAGCTGTGCCTTTTGTAGGCCACCATCCTGGGAGTTGTACGCGGTCGTCGGTAGCCATGGGAACGCTGGCAGGGACAGCAGGCAGCGATTTCCCACTTCTCGCAAAGGACGCGAGAAGCGGGGCACCCGCAATCGAGAGCGCTGCCAGTACGAAAAGGAATTTGCTGCGGCGCATGAACATGCCATTGTCTCATCGAGACCGAATGGGATGAAGACTTAGCTGCGCCCGAGCGACCGCGGTGGTGTGGAATGACGGGCGAGGACGCCCGTCTTCCATGATCAGAACAGGAACTTCGCGCCGAGTTGGAGAATCCGGGGGCTATAGACAGTCCCGACCTGAAGGAAGTTGGATCCGGGAACAAAAGTTCCAGTCCCAGAAGAGAATCCAGCACTTCCGGCTGCGCCGCCCTGATCTCCTCCCAACGGACCATATTCAACGTGATTGAAAATGTTGAAGGCTTCAGCCCGGAACTCGAAGGCCATGCTCTCTTTGATGGGAATGTGTTTGAACAGGGCCATGTCGATGTTCCAGTGGCCGGGATTGCGCAAGAAGTTTCTGCCGGAATCTCCCAGGGTCAAACCGACTGGGTTGGCGAATGCATTAGGGTTCGCAATGAAGGGGCCAAAACCGGATGCCGGATCAAACTGTGGAATGTTCTGGTAGGGATTCGAGATGACGTCGGCATAAGATTGGCCGGCGCCTGCGCTCGCAGCCACGCCGTTGCCAAGACCGGCATTATCTGGATTCGCTGCACCGTTATACGCACTAAACGGAGTTCCTGTCTGCCAGGCGCCGATGCCGGAGAGTTCCCATCCTCCCAGCAGCTTGTTGGTTATGCCGGGACTCTTGAAGAACGGCAAATCATAGACTGCGCTGGTGGTGAAGGTATGGCGCTGGTCGAAGTTCGAGGAAGCACGAAACGCGGCAAAATCGTAGGCGTTCAAAATGCCGCCGTCACCGAAGATTCCGCCATCGGAAGCTGAGTCAATAGAATGGCTATAAGTGTACGAAACGTTTACCTGGAGCGATCCAACGCTTCGACGCAATTGGGCCTGCAGGGCGTTGTAGCTGGAAGAAGCTTTATTATCCAAGGCGGTGATGTCGCCTAGGCCGCGGAAAGGACGGAAGGGATTGGCATCGTTGCCGCAGGCAACCGCCAGATTCGTGGCCACTTGCCCGCCGGTGGTCCCGGTGTAGTTCACGCCGTTGATGGTCGCGGTCGCAATCGCCTGCCCGTTGCCGTTAACACCCTCCGCTGCTGTGCCACAATCCGCAGCGCTTATGGGCGCGTTCAATGCGATGTAAGGGTTCTGCGAGGCGGGGAGCGGGTGCAATTGATTCAATTCGTACTTGCGCCCCAGGTCGGTGCCTTTACTCCCTACATACGAAAGCGTGGCAATGGTATTTCTGGCAACTTCGTGCTGAACGTCAAGGTGCCACTGCTGTACGTAGGGCCAAACCGCCTTTGTAGGAATGGAAACCACATTCAGAGGAAATAGCAGACCTGTCCCGCCTCCAATGTGGCCATATCCGGAGATATTGTATTGAGTGGGAACCTGTACCAGCGGCGGAGAGCTTTCCAAGGCTTCGCTGTCAGCTTCGTTGCCGTTGGTGTGGTCGAAGAAGACTCCGTATCCGCCACGGATTGCCCACTTCCCGTCTCCTTTGGGATCAAAGGCAAAACCTAGCCGAGGCGCGGGATTGAACAAATGTCCTTTCATGCATCCCGCGGGCGAACCGTTGACTCCGCATTGCACCATGCCGTTAAAGGGATCGCCAGTTCCCGGAATTATGGCTCCTTGTTGACCCGTTACATTCCCGGTGACATCAATCTCTGGGGCTTTAGCCGCGCTCCACGCAGATGGCTCGAAGTTGAAGGCCTGGTGGTAACGCTCGCGATAAGTGCCGAAGAGGCTGAGGCGCAGCCCCAAATTCAAGGTCAGGCGTCTTGTGGCGTGGAAGTCATCCTGAAAGTAGGGTTCCAGAATCTTGTAGCGGTTGTAATACTTCGGTTGAGCGTTGGATTGCGAGAAATTGGCAACATTGCCGATCAGCAGATCGGCAAAAGGATTCCCGCTTGAGACCGGTGAAGTTGGATCGAAGGTTAGAAATCCGTTGGTAGAGGGAACGGTGCCGGTCAGCTCGTTCTTCTGAGCGGCAACAAAATAGGCTCCAAATTGCAAATTGTGTTTGCCGATGATCTTGGTCGCGTTATCGCGGTAGGTATAGGTCGGGTTGGCATTGTAAGGTCCGTTGGGGACAAAACCCGCGTCCTCCTGGAACCCGCTGCTGCCATACGCTCCTCCAAAACCTCCGGCGACGCTAATGCCGGGCAATGCGCCGTTACCGACGCCCGGAAACAGACTGCTGATCGCGAGGTTCGCCGGACGTTTCCACGCATTCGGGTTGGGGGTGCCTGTATTCGTAAGGGTGATGTGATCGGTGGTGTAGCTGAAGACGAATTCATTCAGCAGAGTGGGTGACGCAGTCGCGGTGAGACGCGCTACCAGCGATGTGGCAGGTCCGATGAAATTCGTCTGAATCGTCGGGAAACTGGCGCCATCACTCCACAAAGGTGACGCAGTTACGGTCTCCCAGGAATCGTGGGCATAGCGAAACATGGCACGGATCTTGTCGCTGAAATTGTGGTCGACCCGGACTAATTCCTCGCGCCAATTGGTGGCCTGCGACGGGGCTGCCGTGAACACGTTGCCGGAGCCGCCGGTTGGGGAAGGAATCATTCCAAGCAGCGGCGCGGAGGCTGGATTTACGGGGACGTTATTGCCAGGAAAAGTATTGTAAAGCTGCACACCGCTTTTGGTCATGGTGCCAAGGCTAGCCGCCGGGCAATCGGGGAAAAACGCTCCCGCGGCACCGCTCGAATCGGTGCGTTGAAATGCAGTTCCAGGCGCAGGACAAAGATCGCTGAAGTTTCCCCCGCGCTCTGCCAAGCTGGGAACAATCACATTGAACTCTTGTCCAGGCACGCGGTCCCGACGCCACTCCTGCGACCAGAAAAAGAAAGTCTTTTGCTTATCTTTGTTGTAGTGACCGGGAATGTAAACCGGACCACCGATGGTGTATCCCCAATCGTTCTTGTGATACGCCGGGTTGGTAGTCTGGAATTCGGGTGTAGCGTTGAAAGCTTCGTTGCGCACGAATTCATAGGCATCACCATGGAATGAACGGGTCCCAGACTTGGTCTCGGTCTCAATCGTGCCGGAGCCGTTGCGGCCGTATTGCGCTCCATAGTTGGAGGTCAGGACGCGGACTTCACCGATGGCGTCAATGCTTGGGGTAACATTCAGCGTGGAATTGCTGCCGTTATCCATATTGTCGCCGCCGTCCAGTTCCCAGTTGTTGTATTCCAGGCGGCCGCCGTTGACGCTGTAGTTGACGTTTGCGGTAATGCCGTATTGTCCCTCTGAGGAGCCGGTCTGATTGGTGATACCGGGCGTCAGGGTTACAAGTTGGGTGAACACGCGACCATTGAGTTGCAGTTGGCTGATCTCTTTGCTGGTGATGGTTCCGGCGAGCTCGTTGCTCTGGGTTTCCACCTGGGCGACATTGGTGCCTTCGACGACTACTTCTTCCCTGGTGGCACCGACTTGCAGGGCAGCATCGGCGCGGGCCTTCTCGGCGACGCGCAGGATGACGCCGGTGGCTTCGTACTTCTTGAAACCCGGTGCGGTGATCGAGAGGTTGTAGGATCCTGGCGGAATAGCGCTGACCAAGTAGTCGCCGCTGCCGTTGGAGACGGTGACGCGCTTGATTCCATGGTCGGGATTGCTGACCGTGACTTGCGCGCCGGGAATGGCCGCGCCGGTCTGATCGGTGACAGTGCCGGTAATGGAAGCAGTGTCCTGGGCAAGCAGCGGAGCGCAAAGGCAGCCGACAAATACCAGCACCCACAAGAGACGGGATTTCATGGTCAACTCCGTTGTAGCTTAGAAGCGAAAGTAGAACATCGACCGGGCCCAGTTTGTCCCAGCCTTTAATTTCCATCCTAGAGTGCAACCCGCTTGCGCCAGCATTACTCAATTTGGTACGCAGGCACCCGCAGGTTACACCCATTACGCTTTGCCCCGGTTCGGGGCATTGTTCTGCTTGCGTCAAACCCGAAAAGACGCGAAATTCGTTTATTAAAACGTATCAATAGTGAGGTAGCGCTATGGCGGTGTCAAGGAAAAAATACCCTTATTTTGCCAAGCGAGCAGGGTTGGGGATCACAATAAGCGACGGGTGGATTCGCGAACCGCCAGTTCAGGAGCGATCTTGCGATGGACAGCAGTGAGCTTTCGCTTCTCGAGCACGGCATTCACGCCATCCAAGGCAGTGCTAACGGAGATGGTGCCCATAACTTCCATGGGCTGGCGGATGGTGGTGAGAGACGGAGTATAAAGCGCGGAGGCGGCGACGTCGTCGAAGCCGATCACGGAACAGTGTTCAGGGACGCGCAGTCCAGCCTTGGCCAAAGCGCGAATGGCGCCGAAAGCAGTCATGTCATCAAAAGCCATCAAGGCGGTAAAGGGACGCTTCTGTTTGAGCAGGTCTTCGGTGAGTTTGTAACCGGCCTCGAAACTGGAGACGGGATCTCGGGATTCGGGGAGATCGACGACCAGTCGCGAATCGATTTCAAGCTCGCAGGATTTGGCGAAGGATCGAATTCCCTTCCAACGTGGGGCGCTGTCGGCCAAAGTCTTCGGTCCGCGTATGAAAGCGATCTTGCGATGCCCCAGGGAGTAAAGATGCTCGAGGGCGGCGTGAGCGCCCAGTTCGTTGTCGACCATGATGGAGCTGATGGAGTCGGTTTCCAGCTCGCGGCCGATCATCACCGTAGGAATGCTGCTCTTTTCGAGGTCGGCGAGGACATCGATGTCCACGAAAAGCCAGTTGGCCAGAACGATTAGGGCTTCGACGCGGCGGTCGAGCAGCATTTCCAGATAGCGCTCGAAGCGGCTGCGTTCGTTGTGAACGTCGGTGAGAATGGGGAGGTAGGACGACTGGTAGAGAGAATTCTCGATGCCACGGAGCACCAGAGTGCAGTAAGGGTCAGTCATGTCGAAGACCATAACGCCGACGGTGTGACTGCGCTGACTGCGCAGGGAGCGGGCAAACAGGTTGGGGCGGTAGCCCAGTTTCTTGGCGGCCCGTTCGATAGTCTTCTTGGTGTTGGCGGGAATATAGCGTGCCAAAGGCGCGTTGTTCAGAACAATGGAAACGGTCGTAGAAGAGAAGCCGCTCTCCTTGGCGACATCGCGAATTGTGACCATGTTACTTTTCATGCGGGATCCGCTGAAGGCGTTCACGCGGTTGCAGCCTGCTTGAATTCGGGCAGGCGCTGGCGGACACTACAGCAGAGAGTGAAACCAGTGTCAAGTTCAGGGTTGCGGTGTAGAGCGGCGGTGCTTCTGCTGGCTTGCTGTCAGGGAGGGAGCGCGCGGCTAATGCAGGCGGGCCAGACGGCAGCGTTGCCGCAGAGATCGACTGCGAAGTCGTCCGGAAATCAGGCTCAGAACGTTGATCCCAAGCAACTGTTTGAGCAAGGAGAAACGGCACTAAAACAAGGCGATCTGATTGCAGCAGAAAAGGCGTTCAAAGGAGTGCTGGCGGTGAATCCGGCGGTGGCGGGAGCATACGCCAACCTGGGGGTGATTGCCATGCGGCGGAAACAGTGGCCGCAAGCGCGGGAGAGCTTGCGGAAAGCCGAACGTCTTGCGCCACAAGTGGCTGGGATTCGTCTGAATGTAGGACTTGTCTACTACCGCCAGAATGATTTTCAGGGAGCGATTGCGCCGTTTGAGTCGGTGGTTCGGGACGTACCGGACTCTTACCAGGCGCGGTACCTGCTGGGGTTGTGCTATTTCTTCAATCAGCGCTATGCTGAGGCGGTAAACACGCTGGAGCCGCTGTGGGGGCAGGCTTCCAATCAGTTGAATTTCCTGTACGTGCTGGGAATCGCAGCTAACAAGGCAGGACGGCCCGACCTGGAGCAGCGAGCGCTGGGGCGCCTGGTGGAAACCGGCCAGGACACACCGGAGTTTCATCTGCTGATGGGAAAGGCGCACCTGAACCGGAAAGAGTACGACGAGGCGATCGCGGAGCTGGAAACCGCAGCCAAGGCTGCACCCAAGCTTCCCTTCGTTCACTTCAATCTAGGCATGACGTACCTGGAGAAGCAGGATTTGGAGCGAGCCAAGGCGGAGTTTCTGAAGGATATCGAGATCGAACCCGATGTTGCTTACGACTACGATCAGCTAGGGCTGGTATTTTATCTACAGCAGCAGGATGAGGATGCGGAGAAGATGTTTCGTAAGGCGCTGCGGCTGGATCCGAAGCTTTCGAGTTCTGATTTCCAACTCGCCCGGGTCTATTTGCGAGAACAGAAGTTCAAGGAAGCACTGGCGGCGATTGACGTAGCGAAGAAGTTGAGTCCGGAGAGCGAGAGCGTCTATTACGTTCGCGGGCAGATTCTGCAGCGCCTGGGACGCACACAGGAGGCCAAAGCGGAGATGGAAAAATTCACCGTGATGTCGAATGCATCGAGAGAAAAGCGCCACCAGGAACTGGAGTCGGGGCCAGTGCCCGACCCCGAGCTCGCGCAGGAACCGCAGTAGTGATTTGAGTTTCGTCCCTGATATGGTGAAGGGATGGTTCGGATCCGCTGTCGCGGTATGTTGTTTGATTTGGATGGCGTGCTGATTGATTCCACTCCAGCAGTCGCTCGCGTCTGGAAGAAGTGGGCAGCGAGACACGGGCTCAATCCAGAAGAAGTTGTGAAGCGGGCACATGGACGGCCGAGCATCGCAACCATCCGCGAACTGCTTCCACAGGCGGACGCCGAGCGCGAGAACCGAATCGTGGAGCGGGCAGAGATCGAAGACATCGAGGGTGTAGTTCCTCTGCCGGGGGCACGGGAATTGTTGCAGGCGCTGCCGCTGGCTCGCTGGACAATTGTGACGTCATGCACACGACCACTGGCCGAAGTGCGGCTGTGTGCCGCAGGGCTGAAGATTCCGGCAAAGATGGTGACGTGCAGCGACGTGGAAAATGGGAAGCCTCATCCCGAGCCATATCTGAAAGGCGCGGCGGCGTTAGGCATGGCTGCGGCCGATTGCGCAGTTGTGGAGGACGTTCCAGCGGGAATTCGCTCGGGGAAAGCGGCGGGAGCCAAGGTGATTGCTCTGCGCACAACGGCGGCGGACGAAGAGCTGCGGGAAGCAGGCGCAGATTGGATCGTGGAGAACTGTGGTGACATCGGCGTAGGGGGAGGACCGGGGGAGTTGGTGATTGAGTTGATGTGAAGTGGGATGGAACTCTGCTCCGAGAAAATGCGTACATCAGATTGCGGGAAGTGACCCGGCCGGGCGCTTTTGAGCAGGCTTCGCGAAACTACGATACACTTTTGGAACGCATTGATTCTGTGCTTGGCCAGGCCCGTTAGCAGCCGGTTAATCACACCGGGGCCTATTTCACCAGCGGCGTTACTTATTCAATTTCACGCAGGAGATCAAACCATGTTTTTTGCCCGTCTCGCAATTGTAGCTGTCGCCCTTTGTCCAGTTGTCGGACTTGGGCAGCAGATGCCAGCAACCGATCAAGCCCCCAAGCTGGAGCATTTCGATCCCAATATGGTGGACCGGACGCTCGATCCCTGCCAGGATTTTTATCAATACGCGTGCAGCAAGTGGAATGCCGCGAACCCGATTCCTCCTGACCAAGTGGCATGGGGCACCGGCAGCGGTTTGCAGTATTGGAACGAGAACATTGTGCGTCAAGCACTGGAGAAGGCGTCCGCACAGACTAGTGGACGCAGCGACTTCGAGCAGAAAATTGGCGACTATTGGCAGGCGTGCAGTGATGAGCCGGCCTTGGAAACCGCCGGCAGCCGGGATTTGAAACCGGGGCTGGAACGCATTGCAAAGATGAAGAGCAAGGCGGAATTGGCGGACCAGGTGGCCTACATTCACATGAGCACTCCCGGTGCATGGTCGGGGAACGATAACCAGACGGGGGTAGCGCTGCTGGGATTCGGGTCGCAACAGGACTACGACGATGCCAGCAAGGTGGTAGCGTCCATCGACCAGGGCGGATTGGCATTGCCGAGCCGCGACTTCTACGTGAAGGATGACGCAAAGTCGAAGGACATCCTGAGCAAGTACGAGGCTCACGTGGCCAGGATGCTGGTCCTGACCGGGGAAAGCGCGACCCAGGCCGCGGCCGATGCGAAGACGGTGATTGCGATTGAAACCGCAATGGCCAAAGCGCAGATGGACAACGTGGCGCGGCGGGATCCGAAGAACGTCAACAACAAGATGAGTTTCGAGCAGATGCAGGCGCTGACACCGTCGTTTGATTGGAAGAAATACACGGCGGACATCGGAGCGCCGCCGTCGGCACCGCATTACCTGGTGAGCACTCCCGGGTTTTTCAAGGAGCTGGAAGTTTTGATCCAGCAGCACTCGGTGACGGATTGGCAGGTCTATCTACGGTGGCAGTTGGTGCATGCATCAGCCCCGTATTTAAGCAAAGCGTTTGTGGATGAGAACTGGGACTTTTTCGCCCACACCCTGGTTGGTGCAAAGCAACAACTGCCGCGCTGGCGGCGGTGTGTGCGCGCGGCCGATCGCGATCTGGGAATGGCGTTGGGGCAAGCCTATGTCGCGGCGGCATTTCCTCCTTCCAGCAAGCAGCAGACAGTCGCCCTGGTGCATGACGTGGAACATGCGCTGGACCAGGACATCACCGGTCTGGATTGGATGCAGCCTGCCACTAAAGAGCAAGCCAAGATTAAATTGCATGCGATCGAGGACAAGATCGGGTATCCGAACCAGTGGCGGGACTATTCTTCCGTGACGATCACGCGCACGAGTTATCTGAACAATGTGCGCGAGTCGACGGCGTTCGAGTTCCATCGCCAACTCGACAAGATCGGCAAACCTGTCGACCGCAGCGAGTGGACCATGACTCCTCCGACCATCAATGCCTATTACGATCCACAGCTCAATACCATCAACTTCCCTGCCGGGATCTTGCAGCCGCCATATTTCGACACCACCATGGATGACGCAGTGAACTACGGGGCAATCGGAATGGTCATTGGACACGAGATCACACATGGGTTTGACGATCAAGGGCGCAAGTTCGATGCACAGGGCAACCTGCGCGACTGGTGGACGGCCGCAGACGCCAAAGCCTACGACGAACGCGATGAATGCATCGCCGACGAGTACACGCAGGAGATTCCCGAGGCCGGAGTCAAGCAGAATGGACATTTGACCCAGGGTGAGGACACCGCGGACAATGGCGGCCTGCGCCTTGCTTTTATGGCGCTGATCAACAAGCTGCAAGCGTCCGGCAAGTCGGTGGACGAGAAAGACGAAAGCGGATGGACCCCGCGGCAGAAGTTCTTCCTCTCGTATGCAAACGAATGGTGCACGGAGTACCGGCCGGAGTTGATGCGCACGGCAGTATTGACGAACCCGCACTCGATTCCGAAATACCGGGTGAATAATGTAGTGGCCAATATGCCCGAGTTTCAGCAGGCGTTCTCCTGCAAAACAGGAACGCCGATGGTGCGGGCGAAGCAGTGCAGAGTTTGGTAAGGGTTTGATTACAGGATGCCGCGCACGCGAGTGCGCGGCATTTTTGTTTCCACATCACACGCGGGCAAGGTGCAGGGCAAACCAGGTCTGGTGATCGAACCAAGTGGCTTCGAGAGAGAAGCCCGACCGTTCCAACATTTCGCGAACCATGGGCATGGTGTATTTGTAGCTACTCTCGGTGTGGATGCGTTCTCCGTTGGCGAAGCGAACCTGCCGGTTGAGCAGCCCCAGATCCACAACCTGGGGACGCAAGCTTACCAGACTGATTTCCATTCGCGACTGCTCCGCATTCCATATTGCTATGTGGCGGAAGAAGTCGAGGTCGAAGTTTGCGCCCAGTTCACGGTTCAGCCGGGCCAGGATGTTTTTATCGAACTGCTCAGTGACGCCCTGAGCATCATCGTAGGCGGGGACCAGAATGGATGGATCTTTCACTAGATCCGTTCCCAGCAGCAGGGCATCGCCGACGGCCAACTGGCTGCGAATCTGGCTGAGCATTGCGACTGCGGGGCCGGGGTCAAAGTTCCCGATGCTCGATCCCAGATACAGCACGAGCTTTCGTCCCGGTATGTCCCGTAGGAAATCAAAACCCTGGCTGAAGTCTGCCACGACGGGGCGCACGGAAACTCGCGGACACTGCGACTCCACTCGTGTCCGGGCTTCGGCGAGCGGGGCAGGAGAGATGTCAACCGGAAAATATGGGACCCGCAATTGGCGCCGGGAAAAGGCCTGGAGCAGCGTAGTGGTCTTGGTGGCCGTGCCCGCGCCCAGCTCGACCACGGTCACTCCCGGGCGAACCTCGTTTGCGATTTCCCCGCCACAGTCCCGCAGAATCTCCAACTCTGTGCGAGTTGGATAATACTCGGGCAGACGAGTGATCTGCTCGAACAAAGCCGAGCCAGCCTGATCGTAGAAAAGTTTGCAAGGGAGAGTCTTGGGGGAGCTGGAAAGCCCCAACTCGACATCCTCAGCGAAGGATGGCAGCGATATGAGTTCGCGCGCGATCATTTGGCCAACCTGAGTCCTGAGAATTGCCACCGGGCATGTGGTGGGAAGAAATTGCGGTAGGTGGCGCGGATGTGACTGGCTGGAGTGGCACAGGAACCGCCCCGCAGTACCATTTGATTGACCATGAATTTGCCATTGTACTCGCCGATCAGGCCCTCGGCGGGTTTGAATCCGGGATAGGCTACATAGGGGCTCGAGGTCCACTCCCAGACGTCGCCGAACATCTGGGCAGTTTTGCCGGCTGAATGCGGATGCACCGCGCCTTCTTGCAGAAAGCTGCCTCTTGCCGAGATGCGGGCTGCGGCCACTTCCCATTCTTCTTCCGTCGGCAGGCGGGCGTCCCGCCAACGTGCGTAAGCATCAGCTTCGTAGTAGCTGATATGGCAGACGGGATCGGCAGGATCGATGCTTTTGAGTCTTGCCACGGTGAACTGCGACCATGAGGCGCGATCATCTTCTTTGCGTTCCCAGTAGAGCGGGGCGCTCCAACCCTCGGCGCAAACTTTGTCCCAGCCATCGGAGAGCCACAAATCGGGGCGACGATAGCCGCCATCCTGCATGAACTCCAGGTATTCGCCATTACTGACGGGGCGCGAGGCGAGGCGAAACGGCCGCAGCAAAACTTCGTGGCGTGGGCCCTCGTTGTCGAAAGCAAAACCGTTGCCATCGTGGCCGATGAGGTGAATGCCGCCTTCGATTTCAGTCCAAGTGAGAGGCGAGGCAGAAACATGGGGAGCCGCGCTGGAGATGGGGTCGGGATGCAAAGGGCTGGACCAGAGAGCGTGTTTGATGTCAGTGAGAATCAACTCCTGATGCTGCTGCTCGTGGTTGAGTCCAAGTTCGACCAGAGTGAGAACTTCATCTCCGGCATGGTTCAGCAAAGACAAGGCCGCTGCATCCACATGCGATCTATAGGCATGCACCCGCTCCAGGCTGGGACGCGACATCAGCCCGCGCGACCCGCGATTCGGGTGCGAACCGAGTTGTTTGTAGTACGAGTTGAACAGATACTGGAAGTGGAGGTCGAAAACTTGATAACCAGGAGAGTGTGGCAGCAAAATAAAAGTCTCGAAGAACCAGGTGGTATGCGCGAGGTGCCACTTGGTGGGGCTGGCGTCGGACATGGATTGCAGCATCTGGTCTTCCGCAGAAAGAGATGCAGTAATCCGCATGCTGTTGTCGCGAATCTCGGCGAAACGCTCGCGCAGCGACAAGCCTATGGCGACGGGAAACTGATGTGCGAGGCTGGCGGTCATAGATCACTCCCCCCAAAACGAGTTGACGTGCGCTACAAACCTGAGACGAGGTGGAACGACATCGTACTATTGATGCCCGGAAGAATCCATGCGGTGTGAAATTTTGAGAGTTCGCTTTGAGCGGCGGCAGACCATGATAATGAGATTCGTGGTCGCGTGCAAGGTTCCAGAAAATGCAGCCTTTGTTTTCATGCTGATGGATGCAGTCCAGTCGTGATCTAGAAATAGGGAGGGGGCAGGCTAGGCGCTTGCTAGCGCCGCTCTCTAGCGCGAATTGCCAGTAACTAGCTTATTTACAATCAGTTACAGATGTTACCAACAGGCCATTTGGGGGCACGGAGGGACCATTCCGCAGCGGGGTGAGACGACATAGTATGAGTTGTCCGCAAAGGAGAGATGTTATGCATCAGGAAATGGTTCCGAGCAGCCTCCTGGTTTCACTGGCTCACTCTTATGAAGAAGACCCTCGCCAGTTTGTGACCTTGCCCAAGCCGGTAGTGGATTCTTCCTTGGCGCGCATGGCCGTGGCTGAACTGAGAAATCAGGGCTACGTGGAAGAACAGATGCGTGGAGTGGTACGGCTGACAATGAGCGGATACAAGTTCTGTAAGCGCTAGTTGATGGTCTCCTTTGGGGTTGGTTTGGTCTTACACTCATCCCACGGCTTTACGCCGTGGGTTTTTTCTTGCGCCGCAAGCATTAATGCAGCTGCAGGTAGAGTTCGGCGATGTGGCCGGCGATCTTACCGGGCTCGGCGTCGGCGAGGTTGGTCAGCACAACGATGGTCAGCTTGTCGTCGATATAACGCGAGATATGGACTTCGAAACCTTGCCAGGCGCCACCGTGATCGAGAACCCGGTGGCCGTCCTTTCCGAGGATGCTCCAACCGAAACCATAGTTGCCGGGGTTAGGCTGGCCGTTAAGGAGTTTCGCCGGAGTCCACATTTGTTCGAAGCTGGAGCGGCGGAGAAGTTTTTCGGTATAGAGCGCCGCGTCCCACTTCGCAAGGTCCAGGATCGAGAAGTAGAGAGCGCCATCGGCGGTGGTGTTCAGCGTGGGTGAAACCCATTCCTGATTTTTCAGCTCTCCTTTGACCAGGCGATATCCAGCGGCACGGTTAGGAATAATGTCTGCCTCGCTGATGATGCGAGTCGTGGTCATGCCGAGGGGTCGGAAGATTCTTTCTTGCAGGAAGTCTCCGTAGAACTCACCTGTGACCTGATGAATGAGGATGCCCAGGGTCAAGTATCCGAGATTGGCATAGCTGTAGTTAGTGCCAGGCGGGAACGCCAGCGGAATACCTTCGACAATCTTTAGCAGATCGGCTTCGGTGTAGTCTTTGCGGAAATCGAACTTCTCGGGGTAATCGGTGAATCCGGCGGTGTGGCTGAGGAGTTCACGGATTGTTACCTTGCGCCAAGCGGGGGGAGCGTCTTTGAAGTAATTGGTGATGGGATCGTCGAGCCTTATCTTCCCTTCTTCGACCAGCATCATGACCGCCGTGGCGGTGAATTGCTTGCCCACAGAGCCGGACTGGAAGACGGTCTCTGATTTCACAGGGACTTGAAGTTCCACGTTCGAGAAGCCGTAGCCCTGAGCACGGACGATTTTGCCGTCGCGCGCAACCAGCAGAGACAAGCCCGGGATGTGTTGGCGCTGCATCTCGGAGTGGACGTAGTCGTCTATGGAGGCGGAGGTTTGGGCGAGGGCTGGGGAGATCAGACACAGTGCGACGATAAGCAGCGCGAAGCTGCCGAGCTTCGCTTGGCTTGGATGTGCGAGACGCCCTTTCCCACATGAGCAGTTGCCGTTCAGAACGTGACCCTTGCTGCAATCTGGCCGATGCGCGGAGTGGCGCCGCGAAACGTGCCGGTGGTCGTGATCTGTCCGAAGACCGGGCTGTTGATGTTGGTAGCGTTGTCAACAAAAGTCGGTTGGGCGAACTCGGGATGATTGAGCACGTTGAAGAACTCCAGGCGCATCTCCAAGCTGACACGTTCGGTGATGGCGGTGGTCTTGGCCAGTGCGAGATCCATGTTTGTCAGGCCCGGACCGCGCAAGGTGTTGCGGTGCAGACCATAAGTGCGGTCTTTGGGATTGTTTACGGGATCGAGTGATGGGAAGCAGGGATTTGGAACTCCGCCGTCGAAGTAGGCGCTGTTCTCCAGCGGGACGTTAGAGAAACTGTTGGGATTGAAGTAGAAGTTGCCGGTGACGGGGGTGTAGCTGATCTGGCATCCGCCAGTTACCGGGTTCACTCCGTAAGTGATTTCGTTGATGGTGCGCTGATGGTCGGGGTTGAAAGTGGTGAGCGGGCCAAGAACGGCGGCGTTGGTCAGGTAGGGATCGCCGGCGCCTGAGGTTCCCGGATTGGTGGGGTCATTGATGCCCGGCAAAGACGCCGAAATATCGAAAGGAAATCCAGTACGCCAGGTCACGATGGGATAGAGGCTCCAACCTTTGGTCAGGCGTTTGGGGCCACCGGTCCAGGCGCGATCAAAAGGCAGGTCCCAGCCGCCGCTGAAGGTAACGCGGTTGCGGACGTCACTATCGCTGGAAGCATAGTAGAGGTCAGGGCTGTAAGCCGGGACGTAAGAGTTACGCTGGCGGAACCCGGAAGCGTTGTCCAAGCTGTGAGAATAGGTGTAGCCCAGGGTGAAATACACGGTGCCGATAGGGGAGTTCTTCGGCTGTCGCGTGAGGCTCGCCTCCAGCGCATTGTAGTTGGCATTGGCGACGTTCTGGAATTCGGGGATCTGGCCGAAGCACTGTACTCCTATAGTGGTTCCGCATGTGCCATTGCCGGGCGTTTGATCGAGTACACGGGTGGTGGTCCCAAGGATCATGGGATTGATATCCTTGAGCGAAGTGAGGCCATGGGATGAGCTGCCGACATAGTTGGTTTCCATGACAATGCCCGCAAAAAGATTGCGCTGCAAGCTCAGGTTGTACTGGTAAATGTAGGGTGTGCGGAGATGCGGGTCCACGAAATAGACGAAGCCGCTGCTGTTGATGGGCACATAGGGGGCGAAAGACACGTCGGCGGAAGGCGGCTTCGAGGGAAAGGAATTAGGAACGCCCGCTTGTGCGCAGGTACCGTCGTCGTTGAACGAGACACATGCATTGGGAAAGGGCTGACTCATGTAGTTAGTCGGGCCCGCCGGACCGACGGGAACGCCAAAAAACAGTCCAGCGCTGCCGACGAAGGGAGCTTGGCCATTGAATTGGAGATTGTCTTCAGCCTTGAGGATGTCGTAGAACATACCGAAACCGCCGCGAAGGCTGGTCTTGCCGGAACCGGTCGGATCCCAGGCAAAGCCAAAACGAGGGGCAAAATTCTTGGTGTCAGGAAAATTTGTGCCCTTGGGAGCGCCGGGGTCTCCAGGGAAGACTAATCCGGTCGGCGCGTTGACGAAGCGGTGCGACTGTTCTCCTGGAATTATCGAGAAAGTGCGCCCTTCGGTGTCGCTCTTGGGAGTGCTGTATTCGTAGCGCAGCCCGAGTGTGAGGACCAGGTTCTTGCGTACGTGCCACTCGTCCTGCGCGAAGACGTAAGTATTTTTCTGCCGAATATTGGAAGGGGCCTTGGCAGCCTGGATGTAGTCGAAAGGGATGCCGAGCAAAAAATCCGCGTATGAGTTACCCGAGCCAATGCCCCCGGAGCCGTAGTAATCGAATTCACCGTTGATGATGTAGTCGTAAACCAGATTTTCCTGATAGGGAGTAAACCCGCCACCGAACTTCCAATTATGGTTGCCACGCGTCCAGGAGACGGAGTCTGTCCAGGAAAAGGTGTTTTCCACGTACCGCGTAGGACCATTTTCACTGTTTCCGATAGAAAGCCCGGTGTCGAAAAACAAGTTTGTGGGACCGGTGGGGACATCTGGAGTAACGGCGACACCGAAAGTCGAAGGCGCGGGCAAGGCCTTTTCCGGAGTATCAGCCAGATAATTGCTGCGATGGGTGATGAAGTGAAATTCGTTGAGCAGGGTCGGCGAAAAGACACGCGTATAGCCGATATTGGTGTAATAGTAATTGGCCACGGTTAGGCTGCCGAAGCCCGGTACGGTGGCAAAATCGAGCGGGGTGGAAAAAGGTGTGCGGTTTACGCCTATGGTGGCGGAAATTTTATCTTTGGCACTGAGATTAAAATCGAACTTGGCAGTGAGTTCGTCGGCATTGTTGAATTGGCTCAGGTTGGTGGAAAGCAGACCACCGGGGGCGGTAGGAATCAATCCAGCTTTGATGTAGGCCTGGGCGACGCTGTTTATCTGGGTCGGAGCGATGATGGCCTGAGCCGCGAGAGCGGGGTTGGGCTGGAAAAAAGGATTGGCTTGCAAAAACGTTGCGACATTTGGATCCGGTCCGCCGTTCGCCGATTGTGAAAAGTTTCCCTGCACTTCCAGGGGCGTAAAAACAGGGCTATCGACGTCGGGAACCGCTTGCACCTGCCGCTGGCCCTGGTAGGCGAGGAAGAAGAAAATCTTGTCTTTGACGATCCGACCACCAAGAGTGGCTCCGAACTGGTTGCGTTTCAGATCCAGGCGTGGAATGCCCTGTTGAATATTGAAGAAGTCATTGGCGTCGAGCACCCGGTTGCGGAAGAACTCGAACAGGCTACCGTGGATCTGGTTGGTCCCGGACTTTACCACTACGCTGATGATGCCCCCGCCATTACGGCCATACTCAGCGGTGTAGTTGCTCGTGAGCAGGCGGAATTCGGCAATCGCATCCGGGTTGGGATCGAGGAGGTTGCTATTGTCCAGCAGGTCGTTGTTTTGGCCGCCATCGAGCAGGTAGGTAACGGAATCGGTGCGGCCACCAGCAATACTGAAATTGCCGGCGGCTCCATTGTCATCATTGCTCTCGGTTACGCCCGGCTGTAGAAGCGCCAAATCGAGGGTATCGCGACCGTTGAGCGGCATGTTAGTTAGGGTGCGACCTGTGACGGACTGACCCAGGGTCGCATTCACAGTTTCCACGGCGGCAGCCTGCGCCCCTACTTCAACCGTCTGACTGGCAGCACCGACTTCCATTTTGACATCTACGCGCAAGGCCTGGTTGATAAGCAGTTTGTATTCATCGCTGGCAACCGTGCTAAAACCCTCATGCTCCGCCGTCACTTTGTAGTTCCCGATGGGCAGGGCGAGAATCTGGTAATAGCCGTCATGATTGGTTGACGTTTTACGGCTCACCTGAGTGGCGGTGTTGGTGACGGTGACCTGAACACCGGGAATCACGGCTCCAGTGGCGTCGGTAATTGTGCCTGCGATTCTTCCAGTGGCGTCCTGGGCGCGGGAAAGCGCCGGGACCAGCAGCAACGTGAAGGAGATCAGAGTAACTATTAACAGTTTCATTGGGGGCTCCAAGTGTTCGCCGCAATTCATGAAGAGTGAAATAGCTATGCTGCTGCCGAGCATTCCGCTTCAGGAGACGGTGCGGTTCAGGAGATCACAGGCCGGATTCGAGTTTCCCGGAATCCACCAGGCGGGCGACCTGCTCCAAGGTGTACAGCGGCGGCGAGACGGAGTTTCTGACCATGGGTCGTGGTGTCCCTCGACGAAGTGTCCCGCATCTTGTCAGAGGGGATGGCAGAAGTCAAGCTTAACCACTCGATTGCCTGGGGCTAGATTTTTTGGGTCTTCCAGCGGCCGCGCTTAAACAGAATGGCGCTGGCAGCGGCGATGGAGCATTCGGCAACCACAATGGACCAGAACACGCCGTTGGAGCGGAAGTCTAGCGGGATGGCCAGACAGTAGGCGAGTGGGATTTCCAGCAGCCAGAAGCCAAAGAAATTCACGATGGTGGGAGTGACGGTATCGCCTGCGCCATTGAACGCCTGCATCATCACGAAGGCGTAGGCGTAGCCGATGTTTCCGTAGCTGACGATGCGCAGACAGGACGCACCCAAGGGAATGACACCAGGATCCTGAGTGAAGAGTCGAATGATGGGCTCGGCAAAGAACACGAAGAACACACCGATGACGCCGAGGAAAATCATATTGTAGAGGCCGGTCCGCCAGACCGCGAGTTCGGCGCGCTCGGGATTCTTGGCTCCGAGATTCTGACCCACCAGAGTGGCAGCGGCGTTACTCAATCCCCAGGAAGGTAAGATCGCAAAAACCACGACCCGTATAGCGATGGTGTAGCCGGCGAGGGCTGCAGATCCGAAGACGCTGATGATGCGCACCAGTCCGATCCAACTGGTATGGGCGATGGCGAACTGGAGAATACCGGTGAGCGAAACCCGCAGCAGACGGAGCATGATGGTCAGGTTCACGCGAATCTGCCGACGGAGAATGCGGAGGCGCTCGGTACCTCGCAACAGGCGATAGAACTGATAGCCCACGCCAACGCTGCGTCCGGTGAAAGTGGCGAGGGCAGCTCCGGTGACTCCAAGCCGGGGGAACGGCCCGAGCCCAAAAATCAGGCAGGGATCAAGAATCAGGTTGATGATATTGGAGACCCAGAGCAGTCGCATGGCGATGGCGGCATCGCCGGCGCCGCGAAAAATGGCATTATTGAGAAACAGCAGCAAGACGGCACCGCTGCCTCCGAGCGCGATGCGGGTGTAGCCGCTGCCGAGCGAAACGATTTCAGGAGATGCGCCCATTAGGCGGAGCAGTTGGGACGCCCAAATCCAGCAAGGAACGCCGATGGCCAAAGAAACCAGCAGGCCGAGCACGACTGCCTGAACAGCGGCCACGGCGGCTCCTTCTGGATCTTTCTCGCCGATGCGGCGTGCCACCATGGCGGTGGTCGACATGCCGAGTCCCAATGCTGACCGCAAAAACAAGGCTAAGCAGCGATTCGGTTAGGCCGACTGTGGCTACGGCGTTGGCTCCGAGTCTTCCCACCCAAAAAACGTCGACTACCGCGAAGAGCGACTCCAGAACCATCTCCAGCACCATGGGCACGGCTAGCAAGAGGATGGCGCGGTTCAAGCTGCCCTGGGTATAGTCCTGGTGAGAGCCGCGGACTGCCTCGCGGAGGGACGCCCATAGTGTGGGTGGAGACGCGATTGCGGCAACTGAGTCCATAGTTTACTTGCGCATTCTTACCGCCCTCGGCGCGAGAGCACAGTAAGGGCAGATCTATTTGGACAGAACAAAAGTGAAATAGATATCCGCCGTGGAGGATGGCAAATTATAGAGGATGATGCGGCCTAGTGTCCCCGGTAGGTTAACACCCCGCCGGGAGCCGAAATCCACGCGGTACAGGTGGTAGAATGGCGGGCAGTCTTGCCACCCGTCTTGGGACTCTTCTCAGTCCCCACGCCAGTAGCGCTGGCAAATGCTTGGTCATTTGTGTCATCCAAGGGGTCGCACCTTGGATCGACCCGCATCCCCCGGAGGCTTCAATGGCATCTTCGTTTGACAAGAAACATTCTCCCAGCAAGTGCATCGATGGACGGCAACGTCCCGCCAACCGCAACGTCGCCATCTGGCTTTTCTATTTTGTGCTGTTTGTGATCTGTGCGGCGGGACCGAGTTTCGCCACCGATGTTGTGACCTACCACAATGACAATTCCCGAAGCGGACAGAACCTAGCGGAGACTATCCTTACGACCAGCAATGTGAATTCGACGAGCTTCGGCAAGCTGTCCATGATGCCGGTGGATAGCGTGATCGATGCCGAACCCTTGTATCTGGCTGGTGTGGCCATCCCCGGCAAGGGAACTCACAACGTGGTTTATACGGTAACGGAAAACGATAGCGTCTATGCGTACGACGCCGACCAGTACACCTTGCTCTGGCAAGTGTCGGTGTTGGGTGCCGGAGAAACGCCCTCTGACACACATAGTTGCAGCCAGATCAGCCCGACGATCGGAATCACCTCGACTCCGGTGATTGATCGCCAGATCGGTCCTCACGGAACCATGTACCTGGTAGCCATGAGCAAGAGTGGTTCCACGTACTTCCAACGGATCCATGCGCTGGATGTGGCCACCGGCAAGGAACAGCCGGGCTCGCCCATCACTGTGTCAGCGAAATTTCCTGGCACGGGCGACGGGAGTCAGGGTGGATACGTGATTTTTAATCCCTACCAATATGCGGAGCGGCAAGGGTTGTTGCTGCTCAATGGCGTGGTCTGGACTTCCCACTGCGACCAGCGCCCATACACCGGTTGGGTAATCGGGTACAACATGAAGACCGGAGCCCAGGACGGAGTGTTGAACCTGACGCCGAATGGGAGCGAAGGAGCGATCTGGCAGGCCGGAGCGGGGATGGCATCCGATGGCACATTCATTTATGTGCTGACCGGGAATGGCACCTTCGATACTGACCTGAACGCAAGCGGATTTCCCTCGAAGGGAGACTATGGCAACGCTTTTGTAAAGATTTCGCCGAGCACACGCAAACAGCCGGTGGCGGATTATTTCACCATGTACAACACGGTGCAGGAGTCGGGTGGAGACGTTGACCTGGGATCGGGGGGGGCGATGTTGCTTCCACCCATGAAAGACTCGCAGGGAAACACTCGCTATTTGGCGATGGGCGCGGGCAAAGATCAGAACCTCTACATCGTGGACCGCACCAACATGGGCAAGTTCAACCCACAAAACAATAATGCGATCTACCAGGAACTCGACAACGTGTTAGGCGGAGGCATTTGGTCCATGCCGGCCTTTTTTAACGGCAATGTTTATTACGGACCGGTGGGCAACAATCTGTTGCAGTTCACCTTCACCAATGCTTTGCTCTCGACCACTCCCGTGGCCAAGAGCGCGGCTAGCTTTACCTATCCGGGAACCACGCCGAGTATCTCGGCGAATGGAACGCAGAACGCCATTGTCTGGGCCATCGAGCATAGCGATCCCACGGATGTGCTGCATGCTTACAATGCCAGTTCGGTGGCGACGGAGTTATACAACTCATCGCAAGCACCGAACGGGCGCGATCAGTTCGGCTCGGCCAGCCACTTTGGCACACCCATGATCGTCAACGGCAAAGTTTATGTCGGAACACAGAACGGGTTGGCGGTGTTTGGGCTGCTGCAGCAAGACAAGTAGTGAGTGAATCTATTTCTGTGCAAAGCGGTCAAGTCCGCATAAAGCTTGCGCGACTTGGCCGCTTTCAAGAGGTTATTCACAATTCTTGTTGAAAAGTGGTTGGGCTGCGGACGAGCTTCAGGAAATAGGGAGAGAAACCATCCACGGAACGGGAAAAATTAACCGCAGAGATCGCTGAGAAAACCCGCGGAGGGCGCAGAGAAAAGCTTGGAGGAAAAGGAAAAGGCCGTGATATTGGTTATGCTCTAGCCGTCAACTCCTGCGAGGGAGCTGGCGACGTGGAGTCATGCACCATCACGGCCTTCGATGTAATCACTGCTTTCGCAGTTCCCCACCCCGGCCACATCCTCGCAGAGTAGCCGGTTTTTTCGGGTCGGGTCGCCCCTCGAGTTGCCCCGTTGAGCGGATTACCCAGCTTACTTCGGACTGGCTAAGTTTTAATTTGAGCCAACCCTTTCAGCCGTCGACGGGCGCGAAGTTAAATCCTGTAGCGGGAATTGTCAACGCCGCATTTCGGTGCAACGTGGTAGTGCAATCCACAGAGTTTTCCGAGACGCAATTCATTCTGTATGGGCGTTTTACGCGCCGCTGGAGTCGAGCGCCCCTCTTTTCCACAGGTTCTTGCACAAAATGGTGCGAGCGTGAACCACACTAGCTTCTTGACGGAGCGCTGGCAGTACCGCATGTTGATTCTGAGGTTTAAAGATGTCGTTGTCGCAGCTAGTGGCATATGTAGATGGTGGGTCGCTGGGGAATCCCGGACCGTCGGGAATCGGAGTGGTAATTGACGGAGCGGAGAGCGGTCGACTGAAGATTGCGAAGTGGGTTGGGCGGCAGGACAACAATGTGGCCGAGTATCTGGCGCTGCTGGAAGCTCTGCAATGCGCGGTGTCGCTGAAAGCTGGGGCGCTCCACGTTTATTCGGATTCGGAAGTGGTGGTGAAGCAGATGATGGGCGAGTACTCCTGTCGCAGCCCCCGGCTGTATTCGCTGCACTGGATCTGCCGCAAGCTGGCTCGGGGGTTGGAGTTTTCTATTTCGCATGTGCGGCGGGAAAACAACGCGGAAGCGAATAGTTTGGCCAGCGCGGCGGCGCGGGGCGTGATTGAGGAATTTGTGAGTCAGTAGTTGGGTTTCGACCCGAGTGTCATCAGCGAGCTGAGCTTTCTCCGCCACTTTTGCCTCAGCGACAGCCTGACGGGAGGGTACGACTTCCAGTCGTGCCGTTAGACAACCCAACTATGCGGGCTTTAGCCCCTGAGGCCTGCACAAACACTTTCATCTCTATTGAGCCTCAAGCGCCGCGAGCATACACTTGCTTCGCCCGGAATGAGTCAGGCCAAGCATGACTAACCAACATTCCCACTATCTGATCCTGCTAATCCTCGCGCTCACTTCGGCAGCGTCTGCGCAGTGGAATGAGCAGGTGCTGTATAGCTTTCAGGGTGGCAGCGACGGATATACGCCTACCGGCGGGATCGTGTTCGACAAAGCAGGCAATCTGTACGGCGCTACCACCGACGGTGGCGCGGATAACTGTTCTCCCATTGCTAATTGTGGCACGGTTTTTCAACTTGCCCCGCCGGCGAACGACGGAGACCCGTGGACTGAAACTGTGCTCTACGTTTTCAAAGGGGCGCAGTTTGGGGACGGCGACCTCCCTGCCGGAGGTTTGGTGATCGACAGCCAGGGCAATCTTTACGGAACGACGGCTTACGGCGGCACCGGAAACTGTCTCTTGATCGGGAGTCCGGGAGGCGGCTGCGGTACGGTGTACGAACTGTCCCCACCAGCGCAGAAGGGCGGTACTTGGACTGAGACGATCCTGTACAGTTTTCCGACCGCCGTGCAAGGCTATCTTCCTCAAGGCGACTTGGTATTTGACGGCAAAGGCAATCTCTACGGCGCTACGGATTTTGGCGGGGGCTACGGGACGAGTTGCAATCCCTATTATCAATATTGCGGCGCGATATTCGAGTTGAGTCCGCCTCAGCAGAAGGGCGGGGCGTGGACGGAGAAAGTTCTGCACGGCTTCAGGGGCACCGGCGGGGAGTGTTGCGGAGGGCCGACTGCGGGAGAAACCGCGGCAGGGGACGGGACTAATCCCAACGGCGGTTTGGTGTTCGACAGCGCAGGCAATCTGTACGGCACCACTTACCAGGGTGGGATTGCCCTCAGGGCGTGTCAATTTGACGGAGGGGCCGGTTGTGGCACGGTTTTTGAGTTGAGTCCGCCGAAAGTGCCCGGCGGGGCTTGGACAGAAAGCGTACTGCATCGATTTGTCGTTTCGGATGGCGGCGAACCACAGGCGGGTGTGATTCTCGATAATCAAGGATATCTATATGGCACGACTTTCTTGGGTGGCCCTCGCGGAGCCGGTACGGTTTTTGAATTGGCCCCGAGTCGCCTTCCCGGTGGTGCTTGGATCGAAACACTGCTGCACTACTTCAGTCCTACTACCGACGGTGGCGCCTACCCAGAAGGCTCCTTAGCTTTTGACGGAGCAAGCAATCTCCTGGGCACGGACAATGACTACGGCGCGTTCTTTGCAGGTACCGTATTTCAGGTATCGCTGCCGAGTGCTCGCGGTAACGTGTGGAGCTACAACGTGCTTTACAACTTCAATCCGGCTCCGGACGCCGCATATCCTGTCGGCGACCTGATTCTTAATGCAGGAGGCGACATCTTCGGCACCACTGAGTTAGGCGGAAGCGGAACCCTCTGTCAGGGCGGCTGCGGTGCAATCTTTGAACTTACACCATTATATTGACGTCTGTGGTTGGCAACATAACGAGAGGAAAAGAGGAGGCAGGGTATGAGCGGCTCGCGGAACTTGAGGTCGATTTTGTTTGTCGTCAGTTTGGCTACCATTCACTACCTGGGGGCTGGCCCAGTTTTGATTTTTCCACACGTGGCATCTTATAAGAAAAGGCTGCCCCAGCTTTGCTGATGTTGCAAAGCTGGGCACCTCAGACTTCGACCCGAACGCTATCACGTAACCACGAATTCTGTGCGGCGCTCTCAGGCGGACATTGCAGCGACGAGCAGCACAGGAGCCGCACTTTGTATGTGATGACGGACATCGGATGTAGTGGTTCCCAGCTTTCGAAAACCGCGAAAGCTGGGGCAGCCATTCTAATAAAATGACGGGCAAGCCAAAGTTAAAGCTGCGCCAGCCCCCAATTCGGCGGAAGTGGGACAGCATGCCAGGACGGCTGCGGCGCGATTTTCGAACTTACACCCACACATTGAGGTCGGCGGTTGATGCATACTGATTTACCCAATCCAGGCTAATGCCCGTTGCTAACCAACCCCTCCAAGCCGAGTCCATCTCCAGAAGGATGAGGCCATGTTGTCTTCGTTCAAGCAATTGGCGGTGATTGCGGTTGTTCTGGCGGCGAGTGCCTGGTTGGCACAAGCGCAGGATACCGCCGCACCGCAGACCCAGCCGCGCAAGACCAGCGATCCCTATACCGGCGATCTGTCGATCTTTGATTCGCCTGGCCGCGAGGACCGGCTACAGATCAACCGTGTGCTGGACATTCTGGGCGTCTCTCCGGGAAAGAATGTGGCGGACATTGGAGCGGGATCGGGATGGTTCACGGTGCGGGCCGCCAGGCGAGTCACGGAAACCGGAAGCGTCTACGCAGTGGACATCAATCCTGCGGCCATCCGTTACATCGAGAATCGCGCTGGCAGGGAACACCTACCCAATGTGAAAACGATACTGAGCAAGCCTGATGATCCGCTACTTCCAGCCAACAGCATTGACGCGGTGCTGCTGTTAAAGACCTATCACGAGGTGGAGAAGCCGGTGGTCCTGCTGCGGAACCTGCGGGCGTCGCTGAGACCGGGGGCAAAGGTTGGGATTATCGATCGCAACGGCAATGGCGAAAATCATGGCGTCGGCAAGGATGTGGTCACGCGCGAGGCCGGTGAAGCTGGCTACGAACTGATCGCACAATACGACTTCGTCAAGGGCGACGGTATGGATTATTTTCTGGTGTTCTCTTTGAAACGGTAGTGAAGGGATTATGGTTTCACATCTTCGGGGATGGGCATTCGGGCTTCGAATCGCTGGATGCTTTGTGGGCAATGTTTGTGAAACAGACGCTTTAGATCGGGAGTGAATTCGTGCAAGATATTGGTGGTCGCATCCGAGCTAAGACTTCCCATGAACCGGTTCATGGTGGCTCCCAGTGTGCGGTCGGGACGCGGGTAGTATGCATCCTGCAGCGAACTGGTGAATGATGCCCCTAGAAACTCTGCCTGGTTGAAGACATCGCGGCCGTAGTCATCGCGAGTGATCAACACACGGGTTGCCGCATACCAGGCGCGCGAAACAAATCCATTCTTCCCCGAGGGGAAATAGCGCGGGTCTTCGTGCAGCAGACTCGCCAGCACGAAGTTCTGGATGAAGCGGCGGGATTCTTCATCGGCAAGCGTAGCTCCCAGTCGTTTGCCCCAGCCTTGCATGCCGCCTCCGTATTGCGGCCACTGGGCCCACATTTGCGCCCAAGTTGCATCGAAGCCCGCGGAAGCGAATGTGTAAGGTGAGTAGGTTTGATGCAGGACGAGTTCGAACTTGCAATGACGGGACAAGGGATCGTAGGCGGATGGAGCGTCAGGAAGACTTCCAGGGGCAACAACGAAACTAGCCGGCACCGTCCTCATTTGGCTGCATGGCAGCGATTGCGTTACAACCTTGCTGGCGGGCTCCGTCAGCAACTGGGACGATTGCTCAAGCATGGCAGGCGGCGTGGCCTCTAGTGGGGTGTTAAAGTTGCTCGCGATCTTTGTTTCGACCTTGGTTCCGATCTCGGTTCCTATCTCGGTTCCGACCTTGGTTCCGACGGGCGCCTCGGACAGCTGGGCCCAGACAGTCCCCTGGGCCACAGTCACTGCCGTCGCCAGGACCACCACGCGGATCATCATCGCCGCCCTCGGTGCAGCAAAACCAGCGCTTCTTCGATGGCCCACATGTGCCAGAGTTTGCATGCGGCAGTAACGATGGGGAATCCGTTCGACCTTGGGGTAACTGCTAGATCCAGGCTGCAAGTGTCCTTAGCAGAGCCAGTTACCATAGGCTTCCGCTGGCTCGGGCGGGCCCCCCAAATTGGTGTGGAACCGGCCAAATTGCGCCTCCACCCTGCCTGGTAGCACCCCGGATGCCATCCCGCGACCGGCCAATTCCGCCAAAAGCGGCCTCCCGAGCCGGAATCCAGTGGAAAAGAGATGGCTGATTTCACATATAATTCATCGAAGCGCCGCACAATTTTGGTGGGACACGGGTTTCAATGAGTGGGGATCTATCAATGGGGGGGCCCATGAATGAGAGGGGACCAGTGCGGCTGGGTCCGCGCGAGCAACAGATTGTTGATCTGCTCTTGCAGGGCTGCGGCAACACCGAAATTGCGCAGACCATAGGGATGAATCGCCGGACGGTAAAAGCACATTTCAACCGTCTTTTTCATAAGTTTGGGATCAGTGGCGGCATCAAGCGAGTAAAACTGGCAACTCTGATTTACCGGAGGCAGCTATGCTTGGAGAGCGGACTGGGCGAGTTCGCAATCGACGGCAGGAAGCAATCATTGAACTCGTTGCCCAAGGACTTACAAACCGGGACATCGCAAGAGCACTCGGAACCACCGAGTACGTCATCAAAAACCATCTTCGGACCATCTACGACAAATTGGGGCTCTGGAACAGGGTCGAACTAGCGTTGTGGCACGAGGCCCGCAGGCACGAGACCCGGACATCCGGCGAGGTTGCGAGCCTGGCAGGTCTTCAAGATTCCACGGCGATCCCGACCCCCGAGCTCAACTAACGAGCTTGCTAATCGGCAAGGAACGGCGGGTCGCTGAGGGCCGGCGAGCCTAACTTGTCCAGAGCGAAACGCGCGCTCTGATCCACATACCAGTTGCTTACCACTTCTTGAACGATTTCGGGCCACTGCGTTCTGGGAAAACTTTGTTCCGCGTCTACCGGCAGAACGGGGTTGATTCTTGCAGCCGGACGGCCAACCTCACGTATATAGACCGGAGGGCCAACCAGCAAAGCAATGCGCTGGCGGGGCTTACTCTTCCTGATCTGAAGCGATGCCATCGCAGCCTGCTCGGAGTTTTCCGGCACCGCCAACAATACGAGATCGTAGGGAATGTTTTTCCAAAGCGACTTGGCATCTTCCAGGCGACTGGCGGGATGCACCTCGACCTCGCGATTTCTTAGAATGCTGGCAAGCAGGGTTAGTCGTCGTGAGTTTTCGTCGATCAACAGAACTCTGCGGCGTTCGCTGTACAGGAAAGTCATAAAATAATCCTCCGATGGTTCGACGATAATGAGGGAAGATTGCGAATAGGTGGCAGGCAGGTTAAGGTTTTGTGAATCTGAGCCTGACTGTCTAGGTCCCGCAGCGCAACTTTCTGGTCAACGGAGCATCCACTTGATGGGGATTTTCTTATGCGAGCTTTATTAGTTTCCGTTATGGCCGTTGGCATCGGAGCACTGGCTTGGGCTGGCGGGACGCTGAAGGTGGGTGATGCCGCCGGTCGCGTCCCGATTTTGGTTGAACTTTTCACTTCCGAGGGGTGTTCCAGTTGTCCGCCCGCGGATGCTTTCCTGCAAAAGCTTGATCAGCAACCGCTGGCGGGAGCGGAAATGATCGTGCTCAGCGAGCATGTGGATTATTGGAACCACATCGGGTGGAAGGATCCATATTCCGCCCACTTTTACAGCGACCGCCAAAGCACTTACGCGAGCCGACTTAAACTGGATGGCCCCTACACTCCGCAGATGGTGGTGGACGGGGGCATCGAGTTTGTGGGCAGTGATCGGGAACTGGCCCGGAAAGCCTTCGGCCGGGCGTTGGAGGCACAGAAGATTCCGGTCGGTCTGTCTTCGATTTCCATTGATGCCGGAAACACTTTGCACGCCCATGTGGAAACTGGAGCCGTGCCGTCAGATGCGGAGGTAGTGGTGTCGGTTGCGTTAAATCACGCGGAGTCCCGGGTGTTACACGGGGAGAACGGCGGGCGCACACTGACCCACACCGCTGTAGTAAGAACGATGGTGAAAGTCGCAACCTTGCCGCGAGGAAAGCCCTTTGCGCAAGATGTTCAGGTCAAGATGGAACCAGGTTTGGCGAAGGATAATCTTCGGGTAATCGCATTTGTCCAGGAAATCCATCAGGGGAAGGTTCTGGGCGCGACGGTTGAGCCCGTCCCTTCCAATTAGACGCTCTCGGCAGGGTAGGCAAGCGGCGAAAATCTCAGTCCGTGGCCCAATCAGGAAGATTCACGTAGGAACGATCCAAAGCGGATATCGATGGGCAGCCCAAAAGCCGAAGAGTGCGCTCCACATCAACTCGCAAAATCTCCAGTGCGCGGGCGACACCAGCCGGACCGGCGGCGGCCAGACCATAGGCGTAAGCCCGACCACAAAGAACGGCGCGAGCACCCAGGCAGATGGCCTTAATAATGTCGGCGCCGCGGCGAATGCCACCGTCCATCAACACCTCGGCGCGGCCATTTACCGCAGCCACCACTTCGGGTAAAGCACGCAGTGAAGGAGAAACGCCATCCAGCTGGCGGCCACCGTGGTTGGATACGACAATCGCTTCGGCCCCGGCGTCGAGAGCATGGCGAGCATCGTCACCCGTGAGGACGCCTTTGATCACGATAGGGCCGCGCCAAGCCTCCCGGATCCAACGCAGGTCGGCCCAGGTGACAGCGGCCGCAGCGAGGGCAGCGTTGATATCCACCAACGGCATGGGGCCGTGACCAGGGACAACCACGTTGGGGAGCGGGCGAATACCGCCATCGAGCAGGAAGCTGGCCAGCCAACTGGGACGCGCCAACACCTGCGGAAGAAATGGGAGTTTGGCGAACAGAGTACCGCTGATGAGTTCTTTCATCCCGTTACGCACATCACGTTCGCGCACGCCGGCTATGGCGGTGTCGATGGTCACCACGAGGGCGGAAAAACCGGCGACACGGGCCCTTTCAATGGCGGCTTCTGCCGCGCCACGGCCACCCATCAGGTAGAGCTGATAGAAAACCGGGCCTAAGGACGCGGCTTTGACGTCTTCCAGGCGATGTCCGGAAATGGTGGAGAGAATGTAAGCGGTGCCGACGGCACCGGCGGCATGAGCGGCAGCAACTTCGCCTCCGGGATGCATGAGGCGGCTGTAGCCGACCGGGGCAAGCAGAAACGGCAGGGAGAGATCGAGTCCGAGAACACGCGTGCGCAGATCGCATTGGGGAAGGGCGACCGCATGACGCGGGCGCAGGGTGACGTCTTCAAATACCCGGCAGTTCTCTCGCAGCGTGACTTCGCCTTCGGCGCCGCCATCCAAGTAGTCGAAGACGGCCCGGGGCAGTCGGCGTCGCGCCAGAGGTCGGAAGTCTGTGATGCAGACGACGCGGGGAGCAGCAACGGCTCGGGAGGCGGTCATGGGTAAATCACGATTTCTTCTTCGTGAGCTTGGGCTTTAGTGTCTTCGCGTATTCATAGCTCATCGCGAGATACTTTTGAAGCTCTTTCGTATTCTTCAACAAAGCGTCAGGAACAGCGACGTATTCTCCCATCACGGCACCGTAGGCCTCAAACAGCTTGGTCTTGTACTTCTTCAGAAACGCCGTTCGTTGATCCTCGGGAAGCCGGATGGCTAGCCGCGATTGATGCAGTAGCGTGAACATGTTGCCATTCAGCGAAGTGTAAGGATTGGCAACTCCCTTGCGTTCGATCACAGGAATGGTGGCGATCAGCCTGTCATAGAGGGCTACTTCATCAGGAAGTGTGCTCTTTTTCGCTGCGGCCATAAGCATACCTCAGCAAGCATACGAGAATACACCATCCACGAACCCCCTGATAAACTTGCAGCGACATTCACAGGCATACCAGCTATGAAGCGCGCAGCCATCGGCGTTCGGGCCCATTCCGGTTGGGGAGCGCTCGTGGCGGTCACAAACAATGCCGGCACAGTGGAGGTAATTGACCGTCGGCGCGTCATTATCATTGTGCCGGGGACCCCGGGAGCGAAGCAACCCTATCACTTCGCGGAGAACCTCGAGCTTGCTGAGGCAGAAGCGTTTATTGATAAATGCTCTGCGGCTTCAGAACGCCTCGCCTTGTCGGCGATCCGGGAGTTGGTAGGCGAACTGCGTGATCGCCATTATCGTCTCGTGGGTTCCGCCATGCTCCTGGCCTCAGGTCGTCCGCTGCCGCAGCTATCGAAGATCCTTGCCTCACACGCCTTGATTCATGCCGCGGAAGGCGAATTCTTTCGCAGAATGTTTTGGAAGGCATTCGAAGATCTTGACCTAACCGTCACCGGGGTTCGAGAACGTGATCTCGACGAATGTGCCCACACGACGTTCGGCAGAGCGGCGACTCGGATGCAGCGGCAGATTTCAACCCTGGGCCGTGTTCTCGGACCGCCCTGGACCCAGGATCAGAAAGCTGCGGCACTGGCCGCATTACTCCTTCTGGCAAAGTAAGGGGAGGCGCTAATCGCCGCTTCCGATCAAAGTCTCAGGATATTCAACCGTCCAGCAGGCCACGCGAATAGAGTGCCTCGTAGGTTGCGATGTCATTCGCTCGGTCCGGAGCGATGGCACGAAATATCTGTGCGGCGAAAGCAAAAGGAGCCAGTCCGTTCGCGGTGATTACATTTCTGTCCTTTACAGCGGGCACTTTCTCATAAAGATCATGTCCCCTATATGCAGGCACATACTTGGCGATAAAACCATCTCCGTTGCTGGTGTGCCGGTAGTGGTTGAGCAGGCCCGCATGTGCCAGGGACAGCGTCGCAGCGCAAATCGCGGCAACTGGAAGTGAGGCTTGATGGAAAGCTTCTATGAGGCGGGTAATCTTTTCAATTTCTCCTCCCATCCACATGTCGCCGCCCGGAAGGACGAGGATGTCTGGCAATTCTGGCCGGACCTCCTCCCAACGCAGATCGGGTGTAACTTTCAGTCCCCCCATGCTCACGATGGTATTGGTTGCGAGTGCGAACGTCTTGACGGAAAACCCGAAAGTGCGCCGAAGCTCCGCCAGTGCGGATGCCGGCTCCCAATCTGCGAAACCATCGAACACAAAAACGTATGCCGTGCCGCCTGCCATCAGTGATTGATCATCCTATTTACTGCATTGTCTCACTACAGTGAGCGGCAGGTCTCTAGCCGAAATACAGTTTCAGCCTCTTCAGTTTGTTTTCTGGGCCGCAATGCGAGTAAACTTGCGCTGCTTTTGGAGGAACCATCCGTGAAACACGCACTGTGGTACATCGCTGCTCTGCTTTTTGTCGCAGGTTTCGGAGTTGCGCAACAAGCGCCGGCCACTCCTGCGCACCACTCAGCGCATGCTGCTGCGAGTGTGCCGAAGCCATCCGCGGACAAACTCTGGGCCAATCTTATGGCTGGTAATAGCCGGTTTGTCGCCGGCAAACCACAAAGCTATGCGCTGGCTTCACTGCGCCAGAAGCTGGCTTCCGGGCAATCGCCGCACGTGATCATCCTGTCTTGCTCCGACAGCCGCGTTTCCCCGGAATTGACCTTCGACCAGAGCCTGGGCGACCTCTTCGTGGTGCGCGCGGCTGGCAACGTCGCTGACCCCGTGGGATTGGGTAGCATCGAGTATGCGGTGGAGCACTTTCACAGTCCTTTGTTGGTGGTGCTCGGACATCAGAAATGCGGCGCCGTAATCGCCGCATGTTCCGGCGAGAAGATGCCCAGCCGCAACCTGGAAGCAATTATGGACAAGATCGGTCCCGCCGTTATTCAGGCCAAGACATACGCTAAGGTGGACGATTTGATCGAGTCGGCAATTAAGGAAAATGTACGCCAGAGCGCGAAAGATGTGCTGGCCAACAGCGAGATCATTCGCAATGCCGTGAAGTCGGGCAAGCTCAGCGTAATTGAGGCAGAATACCAGTTCGACACTGGCGAAGTGGTTCGCCTTAAGCCGCCGGCGAACGGTCAGAATTAGTCTGATCTCCATGAGTCGCTCATTCCTGTGCTCCTGACATCTCGGAGAAGTTACCGGTTGCCAGTCACCACGGAATCGTTGCGTTTTCCCAGCGCGTAAATGTACCTGTAGGGCCATCCGGGCCAAGAAGTGCAACGCGCACCACCTCGCGGGAACCATCCTCGACAGACTCCGTGCCCTCATATCCGTTGAGGTTCGTCTTGGTGAATCCGGGTGAGACCAAGTTGACCTTGATCCCGGTCGACTCTAGCTCGATCATCATGGCCAAGGTTATCGCGTTGAGAGCCGCCTTGGATGCCGGATACACCGGACCGTAGGACGCGTGGAACGGGTGGGATGGGTCGGCGTTCGACGTCAGCGAGCCGACTCCGCTCGAAACGTTGACGATGCGGGCGGCCGACGACTCGCGCAGTAGTGGCAGCATCGCCTGATACACGGCGAGTGCGCCGAACACATTGGTTTCCCACACCGCCCGGATTTCGTCGAGGGATGCGATGCTCGGGCGGGTTATCTTCCTGTACTCCTGGAGCGACAAGCTGCCCTTCCTCGTGTTCGAGATCGCTGCGTTGTTAACCAGCAGGTCGAGGCGGCCGAACTCCTTGCGGATGCGTTCCGCCGCGGTAGCGATCGAGACCCGATCCGTCACGTCCAGTTGGAGCGCGATGGCGCCAGGCCCGATATCTTTGGCCGCAGCCTCGCCATGCTCGAAGTTGCGCGACCCGACCAGCACAGTGACGCCGTTCGCCACGAGTTCTTTTGCAACCTGCAGTCCGACTCCTTGGTTGGCCCCGGTGACCAAGGCGATGCGTTTGTGTTGCATGACGACCTCCTTCATTCATTTCAAATAGGCAACGTCTGCCGCTCAAGATGCGACTGTAGCTAGGACCTCGGGGTACCGCATGCGCTCAAGATCTGCAATCAGGCCGGGACGCGCCGGGTTCCACCTAAGTTTTTTCCGTGTCTGGGCGCCTGAGGCGGCAAGATCGTTGCCGGCGAATACGCTCAACCACCCAAAATGAGCCTGCGCCTCTTCTGGCGATAGGGAGGTCACCGGCACTTTCAATCCTTTGCCAATTGTCTCTGCGATATCCCGCACGGCCACGCCTTCTTCGGCAACGGCGTGATACTTTGCTCCAGTCTCGTGCTTTTCCAGTGCAAGCCTGTAGAGATGTGCCACATCCAGAACATGAGCTGCTGCCCAACGGTTGCGTCCCTCCCCTACATAGGCAGACACACCTTTTTCCCGCGCCAAAGCGATTAGATAGGTGACAAGACCCGCCTTATTCGTGTCGTGAACCTGGGGAAGACGCACGACCGAAGCATTCACTCCCTTGGATGTCAGAGCAAGTGCGGACTGTTCCGAAACGCGCGGGAATGGGAAATCAGGAGGTATGACGTTATCTTCAGTTGTGAGCTGGCCCGGAGCGGCTAATCCCGCCAGCCCCGATGTGACCAGGAGGGGCCGGTCAGAACCGGCAAGCACGGAACCCAGGGCTTCGATGGCGCGTTTGTCGATCTCGCAGTTTTCTTGAAATTTTGAGAAGTCGTGAACGAATCCAAGATGGATGACCGCCTCCGAAGCGGCGGCTCCCTTGCGTAAGCTATCGAGGTCTTCGAGCGAACCGCGATGGACATCCGCACCGATAGCGGCTAAAGATTTTACTCCCGCATCCGAATGAGCCATGCCTAGGACTTTATGTCCGGCAGAGATCAGTTCTTTCACAGTCGGAGTACCTATAAAACCTGTCGCACCCGTAACGAAAATACGCATATTAAAACTCCTTTTCTGGTTTACCGATTGAGTTAAGGTTGGCAAGTACTTCAGAAGGAATCCCCAGCGCCGCAGCCTGGAGATTCTCCCGAAGATGCTTGCGGGAAGATGTCCCCGGAATCAGCAGGATGTTGGGTGAGCGATGTAGAAGCCAGGCCAGTGCAACCTGCATCGGCGTAGCACCGAGGCTCGCGGCGATATCAGACAACTCTGCCGACTGCAGTGGCGTGAATCCGCCGAGCGGAAAGAACGGCACGTACGCAATACCGTCGCGAGCGAGATCCTCGATCAGCGCGTTATCGGCTCGATGCACGAGGTTGTAGTGATTCTGTACGCAGACAATCGGGACAATCCGCCGCGCTTCGCCAACTTGAGCAGACGTGACGTTACTGAGCCCGATATGCCGGATCAGGCCTTTCTGTTGGAGTTCGGCGAGGACGGTGAGTGGGGCCTCGATCGAACCCTCGGCCGGCTCGTGAATGCTAAACATGCTGCGCAGGTTGACAGCATCCAATACATCCAGACCCAAGTTACGGAGATTGTCGTGCACCTGCGCAGTCAGCTCCTCACGTGAAAAAGCCGGAATCCATGACCCATCCTCACCGCGGCGGGCACTGACTTTGGTCACGATCACCAGGTCGGTGGGATAGGGGAAAATCGCTTTTTTTATGATCTGATTCGTGACGTGAGGACCATAAAAATCAGCTGTGTCGATATGGTTTACGCCGTTCGTGAGGGCCTCTCGCAGAACAGCGATCGCTTCTTCGACGTCCCGGGGAGGTCCCCATACAAGCTTGTCACCGTCCCGCCCGGCGAGTTGCATCGCGCCATAGCCCATGCGGTTCACGGTCATCGAAGTGCCGGGGAGTGTGAAGCTGCCGGCAAGCTCAGTCTGTTGAAGCATTCGGTTCCTCCTGGCTTTCTCGTGCATCTAAGATCATTGGATGAAGGATTCTTCAGGTTTGGACTTCGCATTATGTCGACAAACACGATAACTGCATTTGAGCCAAGAAAAACGCCCATTCAAGCCAGGTCCACAGTCACGGTGGAAGCGATTTCCGAGGCGGCTATTCAGGTTTTGCTAACCCATGGGGCGGAGCGATTGACCACCACACGGGTCGCCGATCGGGCGGGAGTTTCGGTGGGCACCCTGTATCAGTACTACCCCAATAAGGAGTCCTTGCTCTTTGCGGTGCTGGAAAATCATTTCAATAAGGTGGCATCAAGGGTTGAGGCAACTTGTGAGAGTACCTGCCACAAGCCCCTGGCTGAGATGATTAGAGAAATGGTAGAGGCGTTCGTCGACGCGAAAATGCAACGCGCAGATATCTCCGTGGCGCTCTACCGCGTCGCGGCCGACGTGGGTGGGCCCGTGTTGGTCAAACAGGTCAACCAGCGGACTCGCAAAGCTGTTGAAACAATGCTCGAGACAGCCCCGGACATCAAGTCGCCGCCCGACAAATTCGCCATCGAGATCATGCTTTCAGCGATGGGGGGCGCGATGCGTTCTCTGCTTGAGTCCGGACCATCCCCAGCCACGGTCCGGAAAGCACGCGAGCAACTCGTGCTCCTTTGCCAGTCATACATGGCCGCTGCGACAGCGAAACGCGTTTAAACCACTCGCCGCAATTGTTAGCAAGTAACTCTTTCGAAGATGACCTCCCGCGTAGGTCGGCATTCCGGAAGTCGGGCGTAAACGGGCTTCAAGGGAGATTACTCTTGATAAGTCGGCTTGGTGGAAGTGATCTTCGCACTGGCATCGATTCTGGGCGGTTGACGGGCAACTCTTACCTAATCGGATAAAGGAAGAGTTGCCGACCAACCGCTAACAATGCGAAGAGCCCATTCCAAATGAGCTTTACTCGGAGAGAATGGTCATGTTGTAGTCTTCATCCGCCGCCAGCGTAAATGTCGATAGGATGACGCCGCTGCTTGCCACACCGGCCATCACCAGATGATTGATGCCTCCCGAACGCAGGACCTCCTTCAGGTCATTGCCGCTGAAGGCGCTGAACCTGTCCTTGTCCACAACAATCTCGTCGCGTCCGGGCTGCAGGATCGAGATCAGTTTGCTTTCATCGGGCGGGAACAGGTTCTTCGTCTTAATGAGTGCACATACTCACTCGCGACGCCTGGCGGATATACGGGAGGAGATTCCGCGTGCGCGGTTTGGAATGAGAGTCCAAGTGCAGCTTGGAATTTTCTCTCATCTCCAACCGATCAATGTGCTGCCACGAAGCTTTATACGCTCGGCTTCTATTGGGAAGGAAACAACGCAGGGAATGGAGGCAAGGGACTACCGATTTGTTCCAGCGATCCGTTTGAAGGTTGCTCTCCCGCTCCAAGCACGAACACGTGCGGGGCGAACTCCGCTTCTCCTGCCGCTTGTGGGAATGCGCGTGCAGGAAGTTTTGCCGTTCCATCTCTAGCAACGAGTTACACCGTCAACTCAACAGCAGTTACAGCGAATAGCACGATACTTGTGCAAAATACTCAAGACAACTCGGGCATTTCTGGTTCCCCGACTTGCAGTAGTACGTACAACCCGCCGATCCAAGTGTCCCGAGCTACGAGCACAAGTTTCACGATAAATCTGTTGGGCAGCGTGGCAGCCACTGAGACTGCATGCTATAGTTTCGAGATCATCAATTAAGAGATCATTGCTCTACAAACACAAACGCCTCGCCGGGGCCGGGCACGCAAAAGGGTTTGCAGGGTGGTGAAGTGGGTGCGGTATTTGCTCCCACAACTGCAGTTTTGCCGCTGATACCCACCGAATAGCCAAAAAAATCCCACCCGGCGCTGAATGAAATGCTAAGGGTTAGAGTGGGCTTTGAAGTGTCCTTCCAGCCACCGCTGGGTTCAACGAAAACGTACGCGGCCCCTTGGTGGTTCGGGTTAGTCTCCGGCGCCCCGACGACAACCGCCTGCCCATCAAAGGACACCGAAGTACCGAATCCATCCGCTCCAGCCGTCAGCTTGGCGGTCTGCGTCATGTTTGCCCAGCCGTTCGCGGGTTTAACGTACAGATATGCTCCGCCACTTTCGCCAGTTGAACCAACAACCGCAGTATTACCCTTTACAGAAACGGAGATGCCGAAGACATCGCCCTGAGTCCCGTCAGAAGGAGTTAGCTTCGCAGTCTGGGTCATATTCGCCCAACCGGTCTGCGGCTCTACAAAAACGTACGCTGCTCCTGTGTCACTGTCGCCATTGTTCAACGCTCCAACAATGACAACATTGCCACTGATAGAGACAGAGTCACCGAAATCATCTTCCTCGGTGCCGTCTGATGCCATTAGCTCCGCAGTTTGGGTCATATTTGTCCAACCGCCATTCGGTTCGACGAATATGTAAGCCGCACCTGGGCCAGGATCGCCTACACCCCCGGCAGGGGCCCCTACCACTAATGTGTTTCCGCTTAGCGACACACTGCTTCCGAACTGTGCATCGGACACTCCGTCCGAGGCAGTCAGCTTGGCTGTCTCAGTCGTGTCCCTCCAACCGCCATCCGGTTTCACAAACACATACGCTGCACCCTGAGCTACATTTCCGTCGACCGACGCATCGCCCGCTCCAACCACTACGATGGCACCGCTAATGCTAACCGACACCCCAAAATCGTCCCCCCTCGCCCCGTCTAATGCGGTGAGCTTGGCGGTTTGCGTCATGTTTTTCCAACCACTGGCTGGTTTGATGAACACGTATGCCTCCCCCATCGCGCCTAAATGCCCTGGTGCTCCGACTACCACCGTATTTCCATCAATCGCGACTGAATCCCCAAAGAAGTCACTATTCGCTCCGTCTGAGGCAGTGAGCATAAAGTGTTGGATTGTCGGGTCGATCGTTACCGGATACTGTCCTTCGGAATCATCTATCTTTAATGAAACGCTGTCGTTCTCTACGGCGATTGAGGCCGGCAACTCCTTGCCATTCGCGTCCCGTGCTGTCAATCCTGCATAACGCAATACCGGTTTCCCGTTGCTCGCAGTCAGCCTCAAATTATTGTCATCTTCTGCGACCGCCGTCAAGTTGCCAGATAAGCCGAGCGTGAGTCGCAGCAATCTCGCGGTTGCTCTTCCCGGTCGTCGGGCAATCGTAAAACCTTGTTCCAGGCCAAGTGGTCCATTGACATACCATTCCGTTACTACGCCATGCCGGTATTCGATCCGGTTGCCTTCGGCAACAGGAAAAACGCGGCTAACATGACACAGCTTGTTGCCGTATCCGTAGCTCCCTAGCACCATCTTCCAATGGTCATGGCCCGCCCGAGTATCGACTCCAGTCGCTGTGAACTGGGTAGTCAATCCTTGTCGGAGATTCTCGATTGCATAGCCTGCGTGTGTCTTGCGAGCATGGTATTGAGGCATATCAAGACCAAGACTCGCGGATATGCTGCTCTGCGCTTGAACGGGCAAGTCCGACAGCTTCGCCTTGGTTGAGTTGGAATTTCCAAGACAGAGAACTGACAAACAAAGCATTGCTGATGCACAAGGGGCAAGTTTTCGAAGCATTGGTCCATCCTCAGAAATGGGGTTCGTCACAGATCAGACTAAGCTTTGGAGCGAAACTTCCATGATCTTATGGCGACTCATCCTACTCCAATTATCCCTAAATCCGACCCCGCTAAATTGTGTGTTTGGAACTTTTTCCCGGAATTCTAGGGTCATAAGGCTCAGGGCCCTTTGGGGACGACACGAGTTGCTCAACGCTTAAAAGCCAATATTGCCCCTCGCATTTGGTTTATCCGCAGCCACAGTGGTGTCACTGTTGGGTATAGGTGCCTAACGTTACGTACGTACATAACGTAGGACTCCCGCCCTCGCTTGGCCATTTAATAAATTTCTGGCTGATTCTGTCGATTCGCACGACAATATGAAATTGTCATTGACATATTACACTTATTTTGTGTTATAATATGTGTAATGACAACCGCACGCTATCACCGTTCGTTGGTCGAGGCCAAACAAGACCTCTCCCGTCACTTGGTTCGACGCCAGAAGCTTGACCAGAAGATTGCTCGGCTTCAGGCTGTCGTCTCCGACCTTCAGAATCTTTGCGCCGAGGAGGATCAGAGGAGCTTTGAGAACCGAGTTGATCGCGTTATTAAGGCCGACCTAGCTCTGGGGATTACCGAATCTGCTCGCGTGATCCTGAAAGAGAATTTCTTCCCCCTAACGGCCAGCGATATCAAAGGAAAGATCGAAGCCAGAAAGCTCAACTTGGCTCGGTACTCAAATCCCTTGGCAGTCATCCACACTATCCTCAAACGCCTAGTCCAAAGTGGTGAAGTAAGAATTGTTCCACAGTCGAACGGCAAGAACGCATATCAGTGGATCAGCCCTGCGGACAAAGCATTAGCCGAACTGCAGGAGAGTGGGCGGCGAGATGCACGGAATCAGGATGATTCGGGCAGGAGGACTAAATGAAATCCATATTCGCAGGCCTTGCCGCAACACTATCAAGGCTACTGCGCCAAGTGTGGTCACAAATTTTGCGTACCCATGGAACTCCTTAAGCCAAATTATGTGAATGGCAAATTGGAAAGCTATCGGTGCCCGGACTCGGAGTGCAGCGGGATAGTCAACCCTGAGAAAGTCGCCCCGAAATGAACACTGTCGAGGGCCGCTACAAGGTTGTGATGAGAAATGACAAGCGAAACTCAACCCGAACCGTTTGTTGACGCTGTTGAAACCGGACGGTTTCTTCAACTGCGTCCACGCCGGGTGCTCGAACTGGCCCGCCAGGGCGTGATTCCCGCGTATCCGCTGGGAACGGGTTCGCGTCGAGTTTGGCGTTTTCGTCTTTCTGAAGTTGCTGCTGCACTCCGTGCATCAAGTGTAGACTACCCCCGGCAGTCTCCCGCGCCAGAACAGGAGACGATCTAAATGGCGCGGTTTCAACGAGGAAGTTTGCGGGTGGAATCCCGCAAGAAAGGACCAACCTGGGTGCTGCGTTACTACGTAACCCGTGAGTCTGACGGACAGAGGGTAGAGCACAAGCTCGCTATTGGGCTGGTGCATGATTTTCCTACTCAAACTGCCGCCTGGGCTCGCGTGGAAAAGCAGCATCTGGCTTTACACATCAATCAACCGGACGTAAGGACCCGTGTGACGTTTGCTGATCTCGCCCAACACTATCTAGAAAACGAGTTGGGTGAGCAAACGGAAGCGGTGGACCCCAAATCCCACACAACGATTGCAGGCTACAAGCGCATTCTGAAGAACCGTTGTCTCGACAGATGTGTTAATCGAAAACGACCCGCGTCGCTTCGGTTTTCACAACCTGCGCCATAGCCTTGCTTCTTTCCTTGTGCGGTCAAAAACCGATCCGAAGACGGTGCAAGCTCTGCTTCGTCACTCGGACGTGAAGACGACCCTTCAACTCTACGCCCACAGCGTGAGTGAAGATCGCCTTGCGGCGCAGGGACAGATGCTCGACGCGATGCTGCAACCGGGCGGGACAGCAGTGAACTGAATTTAGTGCGCCCTTCAATGGGCTGACCGTGGGCTGAGAGGTTGCGGGGTGATTCGACTTAAGTCCTTTAGAATGATGGTGGCCAGGGACGGAGTTGAACCGCCGACGCCAGCCTTTTCAGAGCGTCACTATCCTTTACCTTCAACTACTTGCAGGTCACGGACGGCTGCGTAAGTCCTTCTAAGTACGTGCAGGTCGGCCTTATTATGGGTCGCATTGTGGGTTGCGACATTTCGATTCGGAACTGCACCCTCGGGGAGAGAGGATTTGAACCTCCGACCCCTGGTCCCGAACCCAGATCGCAAGCTCTTCGCGAGAAGCCATTATTTCAGTAGCTTGCAAATACTCGGTAATGAATGTGTTAGGCCCGTCTATTGAAAACGATGGAAGTCTGATGTTTCCCGGATGCTTTGACCGTCTCAAAATCGTCTACAGGGTAGGTTCGGTTCTCAGATCTGCTTCGTCCAAATCGCGGTTCTAAGTTCGCATAGCTGGCGCATGGATCCTAATGCTTTTTTGCCACGTGCCAGGTCGCATTTCGGGAACTCGAATCATCCTATGGAACCGAAATTAGACACGGCGGAATGGCCGCTTCCAGTGACAGCAAAAACGCCTTTAAATTTCTTGCCAGGCTGTCCTTCGCAAAGGCTTGACTGCCATAGGATCGAATTGGTAGGGACAACCCGAACGAGGTACGAACACGTCAGCGCTTCTCGTCCAGCAGGGATCCCAACGCGGCTTGGCTTGCCGTACCTTTTGGTGCCTGCTGCACGATCTCAAACACCACACCCTGGTTGTTGATGCCGCCCTGCTCTGTTGTGCCGTAGAGATTGCCAGGTGCGTCCGAGATGAGGGCCGCGACTGGACCATTGCCGTCCGCACAGTTGGGTTGTGTGCAGAAGTTGTATAGCGCCGATTCTTCCCGTGGCGCGACTATCTTGAAGACCGTCCCCGCATTCGACGTTCCTCCGCCTGAGGTCGTCCCATACACGGCTGGGTGTTTGGAATCCACGAGTACACCGGCAGCTGGCCTGTACCCGTCGGTGTCGTTGAAGAAAAACGATCCAATTCCCCCATTCTTCGCAAGTATCCTGAAGACCCCTCCGGCGAAGTCCGGTCCGCCGCCCGATACAGTGCCATAGAGATTTCCCAAAGTATCCAAACTTACACCGCCCAGCGGAACTCCACCATCTTTTCCCGACTCGAAGGAATGGAGCACGGTTTCCGTCCATCCGTTTGCGCCCGGCGAAAGTTTGAACACAACCCCTGTTCCATGCACGTTGTTCGAGCCTCCCAATTCCGTCGTCCCATAAAGATTGCGCGCCTTGCCGAAGGTCACACCCGCCTGAGGCTCGGCGCCATCCAAGCAAAATTCTCCGATGGCGCAAAAGCTGTATAGAACGGTCTCGGTCCATCCGCTCGCGCCCTGCGACAACTCAAAAACAGTTCCATAGCCAACCGCGCCACCATCTTCGGTTGTGCTGTATAGGTTCCCCGACGCGTCTAGGGTCATCTGGCCGAGGGGGGAATACCCGTCCAAGCAGTTATTGTTCACGTTGTTCGCGCAAAAGCTGTATAGCACTGTTTCGATCCACGAGCTACCTTGTGGCGATAATTCAAAGACCGTTCCGCACCCGTGCCCGACTGGGCAGGACTGCGCTCCACCATTGACGGTCGTGCCGTAGAGATTGCCTTGGGCATCGAAGATCAGGCCAGCTTGGGGATAGGCTCCGTCTTGACACAGGTTGTTAATATATTGAACGCAGAAACTGTAGAGTATGGTGTTCGTCCAACTGCCATCCTGGTTGGGCGAAAGCCTGAATACGGTTCCACTCCCGACGCTCCCCCCTGCATAAGTAGTCCCATAAAGATTTCCAGCCTTGTCGAAGACGAGGTTACTCCTCGGCGATGCACCATCACTGGGATAACCGGTAAAGGTCCAAAGAACTTTATATTGTGATTGGCCCAGCATGAAGCTGCAACCCAGAAGAACAACCGCCAGAGACAGAGAAACGCTTCTCATATACTTGCCTCGAATACTGCCGTAGCATTGTAAAGCGATGTTACAAAGCCGTCTAGAGACGAAAGTCCTTCCTCCAAGATGCCTGCCACCTGTCGCTACACCCTAGGTTTGAGCGACAAACCAGTCCAAAGACAGGCAACCAGCGGAAAAAGCCAGCACTCAGAACTGCGTACCGTTGACCAACACGCTGTTGCCCGTACGAACGCTGGTTGCCGCTGGCTGGCCTATCAGGGCATCGCCGAGCGTGCCGTGGTAACCAGGATCCCCGAGCGGGGGAAGTAGGGCCCAGCTGGCACAGCCCGAAGAATCGGTATCATCAGTTGACTGATAAGTAGTTACCGTGTCGAAGGCATAGTCCAGACTGCATTCCCACACCTCAATGAAGCTTGCGCTATGTTGCACCGCAAACGCCATTGCGATGGGCCAATAATCGGGCCCGTAAACATTTCCACCTAGACATGCGGTGGGGCAAGAAGCGTCCGACAAGAGCGTAAATGTAAGCCCGTAAGGGCTCGTAGGGCATGGATCAGCAGGTGCACCACATGTGACCTGCCATATGCCGTTCAGCGCATTGTTCGAGTTGCCGGAAACATAGATCAGCGCACCACTAAATGGAGTACAGTCGCCAGCCGGAGTGGTACCGCAGTTGATAGTCGCCGACTTGCCAACTCCGCCACTAATCGAAATTCCTAGGCTCGGGTCTATGGCGTAGCCCTCGGCAAAATACTTGGTGCCGGGAGCATCCATCTGGAGGTGGTGAACGGGTGCCGGGTAAACTTGGAAGTTATGTGCCCAGTCCTCTCGCGTGGTAGGAAATATCTGCGCTACGTAGGCTTGGGTGTCCCCGATATTTACTGACTGCATTCCAAAACCTACGCCGTTTGCGGATGCGATGGCGGCTTCGCTATCGGCGTAGGCGGTGTTGTTATTGAATGGAGGCCCTTCATGGGCGGAAATATCGAATGGGAAACTTGCACCCCCCTTGAGGAAACTAATCATCGAAGCTACATAGCAATATTGAGCGCGTCCGTTCTAATGTTTTTTGCGTACTTTAGTCGAATCATCTAGCAGAACGGAAATCAAATACAGCAGCGTCCCTGCGGGCCGCAGCAAAGAAACCTGGAATTTATTGCCCAGACATCTTCACGAAAGGTTTAAAACCGCCACAGGATCGAATCGCCAGGTACAGCCGAACGAGAATGAAGTCAATATTTCTCGTCGAGCAAAGAGTGCAACCTAGCTTGCCCTGCCTCACCCTTTGGTCCCTGTTGCACGATCTCAAACACCACACCCTGGTTGTTGATGCCGCCCTGCTCTGTTGTGCCGTAGAGATTGCCAGGTGCGTCCGAGATGACGCTCGCGACCGGAAGAGCACCGTCCGCACAGTTGGGCTGCGAGCAGAAGCTATACAGCGTAAACTCTTCTCCCGGAGCGACTATCTTGAAAACCGTTCCACGACCTGCATTTGCTCCACCATGGGTCGTGGTGCCGTAAAGGGTTGCTTGCTTGGAGTCCACAAGTACCCCTGCAGAAGGCTTGTTTCCTTCAGTACCATTGAAGAAAAACGATTCGATTTTCTCATTCTTCGCGGGTATTCTGAAGACCCCTCCGGCGAAGTCCGGTCCGCCGCCCGATACAGTGCCATAGAGATTTCCCAAAGTATCCAAACTTACACCGCCCAGCGGAACTCCACCATCTTTTCCCGACTCGAAGGAATGGAGCACGGTTTCCGTCCATCCGTTTGCGCCCGGCGAAAGTTTGAACACAACCCCTGTTCCATGCACGTTGTTCGAGCCTCCCAATTCCGTCGTCCCATAAAGATTGCGCGCCTTGCCGAAGGTCACACCCGCCTGAGGCTCGGCGCCATCCAAGCAAAATTCTCCGATGGCGCAAAAGCTGTATAGAACGGTCTCGGTCCATCCGCTCGCGCCCTGCGACAACTCAAAAACAGTTCCATAGCCAACCGCGCCACCATCTTCGGTTGTGCTGTATAGGTTCCCCGACGCGTCTAGGGTCATCTGGCCGAGGGGGGAATACCCGTCCAAGCAGTTATTGTTCACGTTGTTCGCGCAAAAGCTGTATAGCACTGTTTCGATCCACGAGCTACCTTGTGGCGATAATTCAAAGACCGTTCCGCACCCGTGCCCGACTGGGCAGGACTGCGCTCCACCATTGACGGTCGTGCCGTAGAGATTGCCTTGGTCGTCGAAGATGAGGCCGGCTTGAGGATAGGCTCCGTCCTGACACAGGTTGTTGATATATTGCGTACAGAAATTGTAAAGGATGGTGTTCGTCCAACTACCGTCTTGGTTGGGTGTAAGCCTGAATACAACTCCACACCCTCCGGGGCAAAGTGGAGCAGTCGAGCTCCCGCCTCCTTCCGTGGTCCCATAAAGGTTTCCCGCCTTGTCTAGGACGAGATTACTCTTCGGTACATTCCCGTCATTGGGAGGGCCGGCAAAGGCCCACAAAACTTTATACTGTGCTTGGCCGAGCATGGAGCTGCAACCCAGAAGAACAACCGCTAGAGACAGAGAAACACTTCTCATAACTTGCCTCGAATACTGCCGGAGTATTGTAAAGCGATGTTACAAAGCCGTCTAGAGACGAAAGTCCTCCCTTCCGAGATGCCTGCCCACCTGACGCTATGCCTTAGGTCTGACCGACACCCCGGTCCAAAACAGGCAAACAGCGGAGGACGCGAGCATTTAGAACTGCGTACCGTTAACCAACACGCTGTTGCCCGTACGAACGCTGGTTGCCGCTGGCTGGCCTATCCGAGCATCACCGAGCGTGCCCTGGTAACCAGGATCCGGGAAGAAGTTCTGGCTAGAACCAAAGCTAGTTAGGAAAGCGTGGCCTGGCACCAAGGTACTCGGGTATCGATGTCCCGAACCGGGGTGTGACGGGACCGTCCATCTTGAGGGTTCTGGCCCGAAAGATTACAAGGGGGAGAGAGCAGCCTAAAGGCCGTCCACATGGTTGGGATTGGCAGCAGGGATAAGTGAATGAGCATGACGATGCGTACAACCCCCGAACCATTCGTTGACGCGGTGCAGGCGGGAGAATTTCTCCGCCTGCGTCCGCGCCGCGTGCTGGAATTGGCACGTCGGGGTCTGCTCCCTGCCCATCCGTTAGGCGACGGTCAACGTCGGGTGTGGCGCTTTAGGCTCTCAGAACTGGCTTCAGCCGTTTGTTCACGCGGTGTAAACTTTGAAGACGCAGCCGTCCGTGCCAAGGAGAAGAACTGATGGCACGGAAACGGAATCAACACGGGAGCATTCGTGTTTTGTCCCGCAGGTCTGGGGACGTGTTCGAGTATCGGTACTACAAGACCCGCGCCGATGGGAAGCGAGTTCAAGCGAACTTCGTCGTGGGGACTGTAGATGAACTGAGAACTGAAGCAGGAGCATGGGCGAAAATCCGCAACATTGGATTTGACCCCAACGTTTCAGTGAGCAGCGGCAAGCCAATTACCTTCGGGGGACTAGCAAAGGACTACATTCGGGTAGAACTCTCCGATGACCAGTCCCAAGCCGCGATCCCGAAGGCCCACTCAACGGTTGTGACGTACTGTCGCTACCTAAATCGGCATATTCTGCCGCGCTGGGAGACGGTACGGGCAAGCGACATGGAGCCGCTTGAAATACAGAACTGGTTGTTGCTGCTCCGGAAGGGTGGTTTGGCGAACAGAACCCTCGTTAAAATTCGGAACGTCATGCTGGTGATCTTCAAACACGGGCAACGGTGCGGTTTCTTAGCCAGAACGCAAGAAGCCAACCCGATCATTTTTGTCCGTCAATCGTGTGCCAGTGACTACGAACCTATAGTGCTGACACTTCCACAGTGCGTGGACATCCTGTCAAATCTGGACAACATGCATCGTGTGCTTGTTCTGGCCGACGCTGCCACTGGACTTCGCATTAGCGAAATTCTGGCATTGCGCTGGTCGGATGTGGACTGGGAGAACTCTAGCATTCGAGTCGCACGAGCCTATGTGTACGGCAAGTTTGGTCCGCCGAAAAGCCGCGCATCAAAGCGGCCCGTGCCCTTGCACCCGCTCCTGGCTACACTTTTGGGGGCGTGGCGCAGGGAAACACTGTACTCCGGCGAAGATGATTTCATCTTTCCTAGCCTCCGACTGAAGGGTAAGAAACCGCCACGGGCAAATATGCTTGTGGCGAATCACCTTCAACCAGCGGCACGGAAGGCAGGAATCACGGGGCAGGTGGGGTTCCATACGCTTCGACGCACTCTCGCTAGTGTGCTAGTAGCCAATGGAAATGACCCGAAGCTCGTACAGGAACTACTCCGGCACGCGAACGTAAGAACGACCTTGGACATCTATGCAAAGGCCATGACTCCGGCCAAGCTGGAGGCTCAAGGGTGGGTGCTACAGCAGTTGCTCACTGGAGATGTGAAAGCAGTAGCGTGAGACCGGGTTCGCAGCCTCGATTTTTGCTTATTGTGGGTTGCAACCCATAAAACAAGAACTCATTGGGATAGCGTAAATGCTTGAAGATGTGGTGGCCAGGGACGGAGTTGAACCGCCGACGCCAGCCTTTTCAGGGCCGGACACAGCCGCTCAGATGTCATTGAATCTCCGAAGCTTGTCACCAGTTTCCTCACGTTCCTCCGCCCGTTTATTGGAACAGTAATGGAACAGGTTTCGGAACAGCTTCGTTCACGAGCCCAATTTCCATCAGCTCACTCAGTTTGTTTACTACTCTGCGCTGCGACTCTGGCACGAACTGCTGATAGATCTCCAGCGTCGTAGTCACCCTTGAGTGCCGCATCTGTGCTTGGGCGTCCTTCACGTCGGCGCCAATTAGCTTCAGCCAGGTGGCGTGAGATCGCCTGAGCACCTGCCAGTTGACCCAACCCATTTCAAGCTTTCGTGCCGCGGGTTTGATAAACCGGCAGAGTATGTTGTTGTCCCGCATCGGTGCGCCCTTGGCTACTGAAGCGAACACGATGTCGTCAGGGCCCATCGCCTTTACTGCGGAATACCGCCTCACGGCGGTGCCCGCTTTCACTTCGACTCTTACCGTTTTAAGCCAGTGAATGCGTTCGATCACGCCAAGGTTGACGGGAATGGTCGCATTGCTGGCTTCACTTTTTGGTGTGCCCCACTCACCACGACAGTACCGTTCTTCGATGGTGATGGAATCTTCGTGTACATTTTTCCACTTCAGGCCGATGAGTTCACTTGCCCGGAGGCCCGTGTACATCGCCACATAGACCATCGTGGCATATGGCTCCGGGATCAAAGCAAGCAAGGCAGAGAACTTCGCCGGATCAATGTACGGCTTGATTCGATTGCCTTTCTTCCCAGGGGAAAGCCTCACTCCTTCAGCGGGATTCTTGACGAGCAGGCCGTAGGTCACCGCCGAACCCAGAATACTGGACAGAACATCACGGATCTTGTCCCGCGATTCGTAGGATAGGGGCGATTTCGTCAGGCCAGAGAAATACTGTTGTAAGGTTAAGGGCGTGAGATCGCGCAAACACTTCGATCCAAACGCCGGCAGGAGATAGTTCTTGATGACTCCCTCGTATCGGTCTCGGGTGCTCTTCGCCATCAGCGGCAACACCGTGGATCTGTAGACTGTTTCCACATATTCCTCGAACCTTGTTGCTGAACCAATGGGTGCGAGCCCCTGATTCATTGGTCGCAAAAACTCTGCGGCTATTTTTTTGGCTTCGCGCTCTGGAATGTCCCCCGGAGCTAGTTTGTGGCGCTTACGTTTCCTTATGCTCTTTCCATTCGAAAACGTGTCTACCCAATACAGCAGATACCACCAATTCCCTTCCCTTTTGGGGTCGGGATTCTGAAATCTCCGGCGTGCCATCGCTTCAAGCTCTCCTCTCGATGGCTTGCCGAAATTTGCCTCGGGCGCAACAATATCACGACCCTCGCCACGGGTCATCGCGATATTTTGGCCGAAAGATGTCATTCAGACCTGCGCCCTTTCGATTTCCACTCCCCCTCAGCCTTGCCGCCCGGTGCATTTCGGTCCATGGACACTCGGTTTGGTGCTAGTTGAAGTGAAATCGCCAGCGGTCGTAAATTCGCCGCGGATTGACCTGACCATTCCAAGGTAGGCGTTTGCAAGCTGGCCCCTGCCGCCTCAGCACTTGCTGGTTTAGTCCTGCTCTTGCCGTGCTGCATTGCTCGCTACTCACCCTTAGTCTCCGCATGGGGGTGTTTTGGGAAAGTAAGTCTCTGAAAGCAAAGAGAAAACAAATTCTCTGCAGGTGGTGCACTGTTTTGGAATTGCGGGGTGCGGGTAGGAGGCGCGGGTATTGCGCCCTGGAACTCCGGCTATTCTCCGGGATGAGCTCGGGCCAGCTTCCGTTTCACTTGTTCGTACTGCCCAGAGGATCTCATTTTTTTCTGTGCCGCACCAAGATGGTCGTCAACCGTCTTGCGGGTTCGGTCTAGTTTCCTGGAAATCTCGGATATCGAAAAGCCGTATTCCCACTTCAGAGAGGCACATTGGTACTGTTTTTCTGTGAGTCTCGCGGCATCTAGAAATCGACTTAGGTCAACTTTCTTCCTGGGCGCTACTGTCCGCCTGATTGCGGTGTTCTTGCCGTCAGACTTTGGAAAGCTTGGCCGCGGTTGGGCGAACTGAGAAGAGGGAGCGGCATCCTGACCGTGCCGAGCCTCAAGATCTAGTGCTTCGATCTCAATCTTGTCGCGCCACTTGGTATCGAGATTCTTTACTCTACGCTTGAAGGATTCGATGTGTGGCCGTGCATTGGGATTTCTAGTTCGACGAACGAGAGTTTCCGTATGATGGGCCACGGAACTGCCGCGCACCCTGATGAGCTTGCGAATCGATCCATAGATGGCTCTAACGAAAATAGCCGATTTTTCCTTGCCTTTAAGCTTCCACAAGTCACAGTAAATCAGGTAGTTCGTATTCGCCCATTCATCGATTCTTCGCAACTCCATGTCGAGAATCTGGATGATGTTGATTGCAGAATTTAAGTTACGTGCATTTTTCTGATTGATGATCCGAGTCTCACCTTCGATTTCCTTCCGCATCTCCTTATTTGCCTGGAGAAGTTTGAGTTTGGCGAGTTGGTTGTACCTCCAATCGAAATGCCTCGATACATCTTCTGCAGAGGGCATGGGCTGCCTTTCTGGAGTAAACTCCCGCCATCCGGTTAACCGCGATTGTAGATGAACAGTCATTGTTGCCCCAGACTCCGCGGTGCATGGGGTTCATTACTTGTTTTTTATGACGTCCCCTCCCCCCGGGGAACGATGGCGTCTGCCGAGTTTTCGAGGGCGCTCCGTAATAAGTCGCGCCCTTGCTGTTCAAAGCGTGCGGATCTCATCTGTGGGTCCGTGCGCTTGCCAAGGACGAACGGCCGAAGGCGGGAACCAAGCTGTGCATGGCCCCGTACTGGAACTGCTACGACAACGGAGTTTGTTGCACCGGGAGCATGAAGATTCCGCAGGAGAAATCGGTCACGGTCATTGACTTGTGGGAGGAGTCGTTCTTCCAGAGCGAGTTTACGCACGCCTCCGGGGTTCGCAAACACGTCCGGTTTCGTGGCGGCTTCCTGGCGATGTGGCAATCCCTAGCAGGACAAAAGGCATTTCCAGAGAAGTACCTGGTGAAGTTGCCGCAGACGCTCGCGGAATTCGTGAGGAACGATGACCACAGCTATCGAAACGACAATCGCCACGAGGACTGAACACGAAATTCCCAGTTCACTGCTGCAGAAGAAGGTTCGGGTGACGGTAGTGGGTTGTGGCGGAACCGGAAGCGCCATCGCCGCCGGATTGCCGTATCTGCACCAAGCCATGGTCGCCTTGGGGCATCCGCATGGGATGAGTGTCACCTTGGTCGACGGCGACCGGATTTCCCGCACAAGGCGTGCCGCACTTCGGCGCTGGCAATGCTCGCTCGGTTGTTCCGATATGGGCGGCTTTCGTACCACGGCGGGTTTGTGAATCTCTGCACGGGTCGCACCACTTCGCTCGCTGTCGACCCGGTTCTATGGCAGCGGATGAGTACGCAGTCGGCAGATTCAGAATTACCAAGACGCAAAAGAAGGAAGGTGGTCAGGGAATGAGTCAAAGCTTTCGGGCAGTGAAAGAAATGTGGAATGCACACTCGTCCTGCTTCATTGAACCGGAGAAGTTGATCGTGCTGTTGCACGACCTTGCCGCCAGAGTAGGGACGGCGAGCGACGAGCACGAATACGGGGATAAGCAGGCTGTCTGGCTGGAAAATGGCAGAAAGGTTCTGGACTATATGGAAGCAGACGAGCGCTTCAGTGATCCCACCAGGTACAAATTTCGCCGGTCACGTCAACTTCAGCATGCACTCTATAGAAGAGCGCCATTTCGCTCTCGTTGAAGCGGTTCGCTTTCTGCCAACCAAGGCTCGCTCGTAATCAATCTTCTGTTATGGAACTCGGTCCGACCCATGCATCTCTTCCACCACCGGTCGAGTACATTATGGTCACTCGTCTGGGAACACATCAGTTTAACCAGTGATCATCACTGAGACTTATCATGGCCCGGCCCCGATGGATGCCCTCAGCGCTTTCGTTACTTCGCCGGCGATGTCGTCCTGGACTCTCAAGATGTCGTCCAAAGATCGGTCGTAGGTTCCAGTCCAGACAACATACCCGCTGTCTGCACGAATCAACCGCGCGGCGACTCGCAGCTTAGTGCCTGACTTGCGCACGCTCCCATCGAGTACATAAACCACACCCAGTGTCTTAGCGATATCGGCGACGGGCATCTGTTTGCTCTTGAAAAAGAACGAGGACGTGGGACCCGGTACCCGAACACCCGGGATCTTGGTGAGTTTGTCGATCAGTTCCTCGGTCATGCCGTCGGCGAACTCCTCCTCCTTCATTCCACTGGTCAGGTCGAGAAATGGCAGTACCGCGATGGAATTCTGCGATCCCGGAGCAATGGCGGGTGAGGCTGAGTGATTGTTGTTGGCGACCCTACCGCGAAACTGGAAAGTAACAAAAACGACGAGCGCGAGGCAAAGCGCCGCACCAGCGGCCCACACGAAGCCGGCTCTGCCGTGCGAACCTAGCGACGCCGCATCGCTGGTCGCCGGGGCCGGATGTTGGCTGTCCGAAGCCGGCGAAGAGCCCGCCTGTGCCACGGGCTGATCCGTCCAGGGACCGACCGTCGCCACCATCCGATACCCTAGTCGCGGTACCGTCTCGATGTAAGTGGGCTCCTTGGGGTCGTCGCCGAGCAGACGGCGGAGCGATGTCACAGCCTGGTAGACGGAGTCCGGAGAGACGTGGACCTCAGACCAGACCTGGTTGAGCAAGTCATCGACGCTGACGACCTCGCCGGCGTGCTCGGCCAGGCACAACAGCAGTCGCATAGTCCTCGCCTCTACCCGAGCGGCCTCTCCATCTCGTGAAATCTGGCCGGACATCGGATTGACGCGCCAGGCACCGATGCGAAGCATTGTCGTGGTTGGCGTTCCATCCGAGATCAATTATTAGCCTCTGTTCTTAAATAGAAAAGTCGGCGCTCGCCGATTATACCCACAAAGTTGATCGGCGCAGACCGCGTTCCGCCCGGTCTCGCGCTCAACGACACTCTCCCCACGCCATGCCGACACAGCGTCATTTTCAGAAGTATTCAGAGTGTTTCAGACCAACCTCAGGACTCCTCGGATCTCAGTGGGTATCATACAACTGCATTACGCTACCACTGCATTGCGGATTGCGAACAAATCAGAGGTGAAAAGAGAGAGAGGATGTCGAATGACTGGAGATTCTGCGCCTTGGCCGTCTGAGAAAAGGAACGCCGTCAGGGCAATCGCGGTAGGCGGCCTAATTGCCGGGATTTTGGACCTTGCCCAAGCTTGCATGCTGTTTGGATGGCACGTTCCGCTGACGATTGCCGCTGGCCTGCTTGGGCCGCAGGCTCGCTATGGAGGCGTCGGGACCTATGTTCTTGGTGTCGCCTTGCACTTCTTTATCGCCTGCTCAGCAGCGGCTATTTACTACACGGCAAGCCGCAGGCTGGCTTTCTTGAGGCAGCACCCGCTGGTGTGCGGCCTGTTCTATGGGATGGCAGTTGAATTAGTCATGGGTTATATCGTCTTGCCTCTCTCCGCGCTTCACGACAGGGGTCCTTACGAACTCCGTGACGTGATTCAAGGGCTGCTGGTGCACATGGTCGTAGTCGGGCTGCCGATTTCCTTCAGCGTTCGGCGGTTCGCGAAATAATAGACGTGTGGGCGCTTTCAGCGGTTTGACATGACCGGCATCCAGGGCATCGTTGTAAGGCACCTCATCAGGGAGGGAGGCATGTAAGGTTCGCGTGATCAAGTTAGAGCGTCGGACAATATATGCATAGGAAAATCAAAAACCCCGCTTTGGCAAGCGGGCCTGGGAAATAGAAATTGGTCCGGAAGGGACTTGGCCCCAGTTAGGGCTTGTTTGTAGTCGAGGCACTTCTGAGAGTCTGAGGTGTTAGGCTAATGGGGGAGTTGTTCGGGAGAGAGCTTTCTCTTCTCAGGGAGCGGCAAAACATCTCCCTAACATGAAGCGATCGGCATGACGTCGACGCGAACAACCCTATCCTCAGCGGACCTCCAATTTGGAGAGCCATTTTAGCCCTCAGCCTTTTGGCCATTGTTTTCTTCAGCCTGGTCCGCCGCCACTATCACTCCGTGAAACTGCTCACCACCTGCAGGTTCGGTTCGACGCAGCAGGCCTTAGCCAGCACCCCATTGCGGTCATTGCCATCGACCGCTGGGGCAGGGTCACTCGCCAAGAAATTGAATTTGCTGCACGGCTTTCGCCTGAAGTGATCGCTTTGCCGGAGGAACACCGAAAAGTAGCGAGCACTCATGCACTGAGTGCCGCTCGAGAAACGACATGACAAATACAGAGCGGTCGAGATCCGCCAGATGGGTAATCGCATCCCGTGATCCTGGAACAGCCGCAAACGCTTGACCGTAAATTACAACATTACTCGCATTAGATCCACGTAGTAGCACGTCGGGGCGCCCCCACACGAGTTGCATTTGGAAAGCAATTCATCCAATATATGTGCCCATGGGCGAAGCCAGATATGTGCGGAGGGTGTTCCGACTGCTTGTCACGATTTGCGTAGCGTTTGTGAGTTCGACCGCGAGCAGCCAAGCGTCTGAAGACAGTGAATGGGCAAGTTACGGAAACGATCCGGGCGGAATGCGATACTCACCACTCCCGCAGATCAACCGCGAGAATGTGTCAACACTAAAGATGGCGTGGATCTTCCATACAGGAGACGTCTCGGATGGTAGCCACGACAGGCGACGAAGTGGATTTGAGGCTACGCCCATCCTCGTGGATGGGACACTGTATTTCACCACACCGTTCAATCGCGTGATCGCACTCGATCCGGAAACAGGAAGACAGCGGTGGGCCTACGATCCCATGATTGACCAAACGCTCGACTATGGAGACGGACTCGTAAATCGCGGTGTCGCCAGTTGGCTCGATTCAGTTCGATCTTCGAACCAGCCCTGCCGCCGCCGCATTTACGAGGCTACCCAGGATGCCCGGTTGGTTTCGCTCGACGCCGCAACGGGCAAGCCGTGCTTGGACTTCGGCAATTACGGCCAGGTAAGTCTGCGCAGTGTGCCCGGATATCGTGCGGGCTGGTATCACATGACGTCGCCTCCGATAGCGATCGACGATCTTGTCATTGTCGGCTCGGCCATTGACGACAATCAGCGCGCCGCCATGCCGGCTGGAGTAGTGCGCGCATTTGATGCCCGCTCCGGCACGCTACGATGGAGTTGGGACCCGATTCCGAATACTGAGAGCGCAACCACGAGGCAAGGAGAGGATGTGGAACGGCGCGCGGGCGCTGCCAATGCATGGTCCATCATGTCGGCGGATCTGCAGCGTGACCTCATCTTTGTTCCTACTGGGAGCGCAAGCCCGGACTACTACGGTGGGCTGCGGCCCGGCGACAACAAATGGGCTAATTCGGTAGTGGCACTGCACGCACAGACAGGAGCGATGGCCTGGGGATTCCAGCTCGTACACCACGACCTGTGGGATTACGACACTGCTTCGCCCCCCCTGCTTACAACCTTGCGTCAGAACGGGAAAGATGTTCCAGTCGTCATACAGGGAAACAAGACCGGATTTCTCTACGTACTTAATCGCGATACGGGAAAACCGGTGTTTCCTGTCGAAGAGCGTCGCACTCCGCAGAGCGACGTGCCCGGCGAGTTCGCGTCTGCTACGCAGCCCTTCCCCACAGCTCCTCCACCGCTCGCTCGGCAGAAGATCTCGGCGGACGATGCCTGGGGACCGACACCGGAGGATCGTGAGACTTGCCGCAACTGGATCTTGGGACTTCGCAACGATGGTATTTTTACGCCACCAAGTCTGCAAGGCACTCTGGCCGTGCCGGGAAACTTAGGGGGCATGACGTGGAGTGGCTACGCCTTTGATCCGCAGCACAGCCTTCTAGTCGTCAACACAAACAACCTGATTGCCAAAGTAAAGCTGATTCCCCGCGCCGATTTCTGGCGAGAGGAGGTTCGTACGGAAAATGGCGATTATGCCCCTCAGGCTGGGACTCCGTATGGATTGTTTCGCCGGTTTTTGCAGTCACCTTCCGACTTGCCGTGTACCGCTCCACCGTGGGGCATGCTTACCGCGGTAGACATGACGGAGGGCAAGATTCGCTGGCAAGTCCCGCTCGGTTCGATGCAGGACTTCGGCGGTAAGCAGCCGCCGGTCCCGCCGGGATCCATCAGCCTGGGAGGACCGATTGTTACCGCAGGAGGACTCGTCTTCATTGCTGGCACTTTCGATCCGTTCATCCGCGCCTTTGATGTTGAGACCGGGAAGGAGCTGTGGAAGGCGCAGCTTCCCGCTAGCGGCCACGCCACCCCAATGACATACCTCCTCAGAAAAAATGGCAAACAATACCTAGTGATCGCCGCTGGCGGCCATCCGAAGATTACAGAAGAGTCACTCAGTGATGCGCTCATCGCCTTCACTTTGCCCTGACCCAAACGAGCACATGGGCTGTTTTGGGTCGAGCGCCTTACAGCGCCAGCAGCGCAGCCCTCACATCCGCGAGGCAAGTTATGTGGCGCTAGCCCGGGCCGAACGGCGTGTCTCCACGTGCATCCCGCGGCGGGACGCCACATAAATCTCTGCGCCACTGGACACTGGAGAGTTCCAGGAAAAGCGGCGAGCGCATCGTCGGACGCGCAACTGATCCTACGTTTGCTGCTGGAAGACCGCTTCCCGCAGATCTGGGTGCCGAGTTGGGAGAACCGGGATCTGCGGCAAACTGTTGTGGCACCGGCACCGCATGGTGCAAGCGCGCACCCGGATCATGAACCAACTACTAGCCGTGGCCCTCCACGAAGGACTGCGCTCCTTCGCGCGTGTTGGCGACACGGGCGGGGTTGGCTTGCATAGCCCGCTGCGGATCGACGCGGATCGACCTTAGCGCTGACAGTAGGCCAAACAGCAGCGCCGTCATCACTGAAAGACCCGCCGCAGCGAGCAGCACCAACCAGCTTACATGTACTTCGTTCAGATGCGGCAAGTTCGAGGGAGCGGAAGCCACCAACAGACGCACGCCGGTAAACGACAGCAGGATGCCGAGGGCACCCCCAGCCACGGCCAGCAGCAAGCTCTCCATTAGGGTGAACCATACAAGGCGGCCAGGTCCTGCGCCCAGCGCCGCCCGCACTGCGATCTCGCGCTCGCGCGTGATGGCGCGCGCCAGTTGCAGGTTTGCAAGGTTCACACAGCCTATCAGCAGCACCGCTCCTACAGCGGCCAGCAAAAGCCGTAGGGCCATACTCACTCGGCCTGCCACCTCCTGTGTCAGCGGCTCCGCGTGGCCTCAGTCAGGCGTCATCTGCAGGCCTGTCCGGCTGTCGCCGCATCAGCCAACATCGGGGGGCCGATAGGGTTGCCCGCGTCAATGAACTCTGACCTGCGATCACGGGTCGCATTCTAGCGCAAACGAGTGTTTGCGGCACTTTCCACCTCTGTTGTTCCTTGTTGCTTGCTAGTATTCCCACGAGAGGAACGAGGCAACCTGTAGAAACACTCGACGGGTCAAGCTGTAAAGTTGCTTATGAAAACGGCACCACCACCGATGGGGATCGTATCATCAGCGGCCTTGTTCGGAACGTTCTCCGTGCTCCTATGGATCACACTCGCAGCTGTAATTCCCTGGTTACGTGACACTCTTGGCATTTTGCCGATTGTCGGCTGGTACGTCTGTGGCACAGCGTTTGTACTCTTGCCAATCCTGATCTTTGGAGTGTTGATGGCGTGGTGGGAGTTGCCGACGCGCAACCTCGCGCAAGTATGCAAACGGCTGAGACTCAGTGCGCTGGGTGGCGGCGACATTGCTTGGGCGATTGGCGGCCTCTTTACGATTTCTATCGCGTCGGTTTTGATTCTCGCACTGGCACGTCATCTGGCCCCGAATTTCCGCCCGTCACCCGAATTCCTTCGGCTCCCACCCGGTTGGAGTGCTTGGGTATTCGTAGCATGGATTCCCTTGTTCATCAGCAACATCGTGGGTGAGGAGCTGTGCTGGCGCGGTTACGTTCTACCTCGACAGGAGGCGGCATTGGGCAGGAAGGCGTGGCTGCTGAATGGGATTATGTGGTGCTTATTCCACTGGAGTTTCGGTTGGCCCGTCATGTTGCTTTTGCTGCCGATCGCGCTGCTGCTGCCGTGGATCGTGCAGCGACGGGGGAACACTTGGGTAGGGATGATTATTCACGGGGTGTTCAACGCTGCTGGCTTTATGGTCGCCATTAGCGGTCGAGGCAAGTTGTAGCGTTTGATCGGCTGGGTGGGGTCCCACGCCGAGCGGCACGCGGACGAATAAAGCACTATGTGTAGAAATGGCTGTACTCGGTCACTTTGATTCGAGCCGCCAAGCGTCAACTCCCGGAGCGTCTTTAGTCAAGTCTAGGTGCAGAGTTTGCCAGAGACACTCAGCCTTCATTTTGGCAGCGGGCCTGTGAAACAGGAGTTGGTCTGGAACTTGCTCAGGCGCTTACGTCAAACTGATGCGTTCCCAGACGAGCGGTGACAATGGGGCGATATCACCGAAATGCCGGACCAGGCCCCTGCTTGCGCAGGTGACGGCGCGCTACAACAACGGTTACTCGAGGCTATTCTGTGAATTGAAAGAGTTATCGGCTATCGGTGGCAGCATGCTCAGCAATCAGGAGGAATCCCTTGCCTCCCGCATCGTCGGCAAGTTCACGCAATTGAGCACGTCCTCGTTCCGCGTTTCCAGCTCGGATCTCGATTTCGCCTAGTTCCAGTCGCGCCTCGAGCTGACAACGCACGCATCCCATCGTGGCGGCATTCTGAAGCGCCGGCCGGACCGCTCGTCTTGCCTCGCCGAAACGATGTTGTGCAACTCGAAGGCGAGCCGTGGCTAGTGCGACATCAAAACGCACTGTTGGATCGTAGCTCTTAGCCGAGAGAAGGCTGGTTTGTCTGAGCATGCTTGCGGCTTCTGCAGTGTTGCCCTGTTGAATGATTCCTCGTGCGATTACGAGTCCCGCTTCGATTTCGTCATCCGTCATTTTCAGAATGCGAAGTTCGTCGAAAGCGAAACGAAGCGTGCCCATGTCCACCGGTCGCCCTTGCGCTGACGCAATTTCTGCAAGCACGACTTGGTCCAAGGCCGTGTCGGCTTTGGCGCCGAGGTCACGGTGGATTGAAAGCGCTTCCAAAACAGCCTGCTTTGCACTTACGAAATCCGCTTCTCTGAAGAATACCTCTCCTAAAGACCGCTCAGCGCCAGCGTATTCCGTCTTGGATCCCGTGTACTTAAAGAGTGCAGCGGCCTCCTGATCCATGCGCAGCGCAGTTGGTATCTCTCCCTGAACTTCAGCAATTGAGCCGAGGATTTCGATAGCATATCCCAGGAGAGATTTCTTCCCCGCGCCGCGAAGATGTTCCGCAAGCGGCTCCAGCAGCTCTTCTGCTTCGCGAAACTTTCCCTGTCGCTGGAGGGACAGGGAAAGATTGCAAGTTTCGATGTCCCGTTTATCCGCCCTATTCAGTTTGTTGGAAATAACCAGGCTTTCGCGAAGAAGATGTTCCTGTTCTGGCAGGTTGCCTTCGATCGCATAGATCTCGCTAAGATCGGTGAGGGAGGCTGCCAGACTCTCTTGGTCACCCTTTTTCCGAAACACGTTGCGGGCGCCCTCGATTCTGCGTTTGGCCCCGGCAAGATCGCCTTGTTTCACTAGAGTAATGCCAATGTTCATAAGGGCTAAGGCTGCTCCATCGACATCGCCTGATTCGGCAAACATTCGCTGGGCGACCGCATAGGCATCACTCGAGCTACTTAAATTTCCGAGATCATCCGAAGCGTATCCCACAACCAACTCCGCACGCGCCAGCAGCAGGCGTTCGCCGGCTATTTCTGATTTCCTGGCGGCGGTCTCGGCCAAGGCTTGTTCTCGTTTGTAGTCTGCAAGGTCGTCGGCTATTCTGGCTTCCGTAAGATCGATTCTCGGATCATCGCGCTCCGGATAGGGCAACTTTCGCAAAGCAGTGATCATCGCTAGCGCTTCGGCGCTGTTGCCCATCATATTTTGTGCGAAGGCGAGGTCCAAGCCATAGTCAAGGTTGTCTGGGTAAGACCGCTGGAGGAGGGAATAAATTTCGGCGGCCTGCGCCCAGTCACCGCTGATCTTGTGATAACGTGCCTCCGTTTGCAGTCGCGTTTGTAGCGGCAGATTCCGCGACAGATCCGTCGCTTTTCGAATCGCAACTGCGGCCTTAGCGTCAAAACCGAGAGCGAACCATGCGCTCGCCAATGCCGAATACGCCGGCCCATATTCGGGTTGCAAACCAATAACTTGCCTAAAGAGGTCGCCGGCTGCCACGTCATCGTAGAATCGTAATTTGGCGAGTCCGTCAGCGTAAAGCCTGGCAGCCTCCGGATCAGAAGGCAGCGCCACCCTAACCTCCTCCGCCTCAGTCACGGTCAGCTTTGCAACCCCCAGTTTTGCCCTCAGTTGTTCACCGGCGCGAGACGCCAGTTCGAAGAGGTCCGACTGGGAGCCGACGACCGCGACGATCGCGACCGTATCCCCTGTTACTGCGTCCTGCAAGCGGGTATCGAGGCGAAGCCGTCTCTTGCCTGCCTGCACGACCGCAAGGTAGGAGCCGGTAACGACATAATCGCAGCCCAGATCGTTATGAATCTTGGTTAAGGTCTTGGCGGCATAGCTATCTTCATTGGACAGCGAGAGTTCAAGCTTCGCTCGGGCAACATCCTCAGCTGCCACAGTTCGGAGTTGGTCACCCGCGGCCAACTCAGTGGCGAGCATCTCGGTAAAGGCGGTCGATAACCATGAGTTCCCTGCATGTCCCGAAACGTTGGTGAAACCCATCACCGCAACCGAATGACGATTAAGCGTGGAGAGAGTGACCCGAGAAGTTTGAACTTCAGCTGCCGGCACACTCGAGTTTCGGCGTCTGTGCTGATACCCAGCATATGCGGCAAGCAGAACCAACAATAGGCCCCCCGCAGTCCAATATCGCCAATCGCGACCGGGTACCGACACCACGGTGGTTGACTCGTCCGATGTTTCGCCGACGGACAAAAACTCAGCGGAATCCAACGCTGCCGCCCTTTGCGGTGCTTCCTCGGAGGCCGGAATTGGGTTTTCAACACTGGCGATGAAGCGATAGCCCGCCCTGGGGAGGGTTTCGATGTAGCGCGGATGTCGTGAGGTATCCTGCAGCGCGCTCCGTAGCTCCCGAACCGCACTATTGAGGCTTCCTTCAAAATTGACGAAAACTTCGCCCGGCCACAGCTCCCGCCTCAGATCCTCTCGGGCGACGACTTGACCCGGCTTTTCGAGGAGCATTGCCAAAATTTGAAATGACTGGTTCGGAACCTTGAGTCTGAAACCGCCCTTACGAAGTTCGCGTGTTCGCAAGTTGACTTCGTACAGACCGAAACGCACGTGCGAATGGGTATGACCCGAGTGCGTGTGGCTCCCGCCCAGCGAACTCTCATTCCGCCCGGTTCTTGAATTACCTGGCTTATGTGGTGACATATCGAAAGCCGAATGGAGGACCGCCCACATCCGCCACCGGCGAAATCGCCCTCCGCAACCGAAAATAATTATATCTCCTGTTTCTCGAGTGTTGTCATGGCGAAGTCAAGCGAGAAACCAAATATTGTAATGGCAAAATCACCCCGTAACGCCCGCCGTGAATGCCAAGAGAAGTGGACATTAAGTACTTGTGCATCAACCATGTAGTAGGTGATCTAGATCTGAGAGACAGTTGATTTGCAAACGGCAATCCCATGGTCTTACATGGCGCTAGTTGAGAACTGAAAATGGAGAATTCATGAGACTTCACAAAGTTGTTTCCACTCTCTTGATGCTGGTCGGAATGGTGGGTGTGCCTATGTTGGCGAGTGCTCAGTCGAAAATGAGTTCAGGCTGCAATCCCAATGGCAACCGGTTCGATCTGGAACCACTCGTCAACGCTCCCCTTCTAGGCCAAGCGAATGAATCGGTGGCGTTAATACCGGGCCGCGGTGGCAACGGTGTCGATCTGGTAGTGGGCACGGCGGCGGATGCGCGCCCCCTGATCCTATTTGACGGCCCTCCCAATCCTGCGTATTACGTTCAGCGCGACAATTCTAACTGCGAGGCGGATTTCGAGGGTGGAATGGCATATGAAGGGTTCGTGCCTGTTGGGACTCCTCAAGTAGTTGCAGATCCTGCTCACGATGCCTTCTTCATGGGCTATGCCGGTATTAATGTCGATACTTTCGGCATCGGCATTGTCAAAGGCATGGCCGCGAATTTGTTGAATGCGACGAATTGCCCGAATGGTACCCAGCTCGGTCTACAACCAGAAGCGTGCTGGCCCATTTCTGGAGTTGCCGATCCTGAGCCGGTGAATATCGGCTTGGGCAGTCCCAGCATCGCGGTCGACCAGAGAACCCAAGGAACCGGTGCTGGCGATGTTTATGTCACGGCGGTCCAGTTCGGCGGCAACCCGTACTACCAAATCATTCTGACGGCATGCGCCAACTCCACCCTCGAATGCGGCTCGTCTGTGATCATCAGCGGGGCAGATTCCCTGCCCAACTATTCCTCAGTACAAGTGCGTCCCGATGGTGGCATAACCGTCTCCTATGCAAATGTTGTGATCGAAAACCACGAGATATTTGAATACCAAATCAAATTTGTGAATTGCACACCCAAGGGCGCTCCCAATCCTCCCGCTTGCACGGCTCCGATCCTAGTGACGACGCAAGAGCACCTGGGCACCGTCATGGTAGGCGACTCATCGGATTTTGCGCCCGTTGCCTATCCGCGGCATGTGGATCGGCTTGAAAGCGACGGTATAACCGTCACCACATTTCTGATTTTTGACCAGTGCGCCGTGGCTCAGTATACGTCTCAATTAGGTGAACAGGACTGTCCAAAGACCCAAGTTGTAATGGCCTCTTCAACGGACGGCGGAAACACGTGGTCATCCTTCCGACCGGTAGCCCCTAACACTCCAGGTCAGCAGTTTCTGGGCAACATCGCGCTGGATGTATCCACGGGAACGGTGAACATTGCGTACTACTCCTCACAGAATGACACCTTAAGATTGAGGATGCAGATTTTTCTAGCCCAGGTCCTGCCTGGTACGACCACCGTCGGCACCATTAACCAGGTCACAACTTCTCTGTACGATGGCCAACCTGGATGCTTTGCCGACGCAGGTCAACAACCGCTCGACTGTGGTTACCAAATCGGCGTGGCAGCGGCAGGAACCGGACAAAGTGGACAGAGCCACGTCTACATCCATTTCAACGGAAGCACTGCCAACGGGAGCTTCAACGGCCAGGCTTTTCCAATTTACACAAACACTCTGACGCAATTCGATTACTAAGAAGGTTTGGAGGCCGAATCCTCCCAGGAGAAGTGACACTATGAAAACCGTAAGCATCCGCGTTCTGGTACTAGTTACCGCATGCCTGTGCACGATTGGGTTGCACGCTCAAACTCCCCAGGTACTCCAACCAGGCGAAAGTTCGCCCCAGGGACAACAAAGATCGCAGCTGCACGTTCCGCAGGAGGCGCAACGTCTGCTCTCGCCTACCTACAAATATCTGGTGTCGGAAGAGGGCAGGGCCATGATGCAAGCCGCTGGCCGCCCAATCTCGAAATATCTTAACGACAAGTTCGGTGCACCATCGCCAGCTGCAGTGGAGCAGGCTCGGGCCCGTTTGTTGAAAATGACCGCTCAGACGCGCACTGTCGGGACCCAAGCTGCTGCGGAGTCAACGGCGTGCAGCAGCGGCGCTGGTGCGCGATTCAACCTGGAGCCGAGGGCGAATGCCGTACCTCAGAATGAGCCGATCGCGGACTTCATTCTGAACGGCACAGGTTCCGGCGCCGACTTGATCGTGCAGGCCGCCAACGATTGGCGCGGAGAATATCCCATCAGCACATGGGACGGAAGCATAAGCGGCTACTACGTTCACAGTTCAAGCACAGCCGATTGTAGTGTGCAGTTTGAAGGAGGCCTACCCAGCATCGGCCAAACCGTCGGTCTCGGAGGGGCATCTGTGACCGCGGACTCCGTCCGGGGCGCGTTTTTCATGGTGGACCAGCGTTTCCCCGCGGGAGTTGGCTTGTTCCGAGCTTCGAAGGCCGCCTTGCTGAATCCGAAGATCTGTCCGCCCGGCACTCACCTAGAAGTCCAGGCCGAATCCTGCTGGGGTCAAACGCCCCCGATGCTCATCGCCCCAAACGGCGGGGTGCCGAACAATGTGGTCGTGGACGAGCGCTCGACCGGCACAGGCGCTGGAGACGTCTATCTGTTGTACAACGACGGAAGCGAGTTCTTGGTGGCTTGCACCAACTCTCTGGCCCAGTGCTCGTCACCGTCCGCTGTTCCCGGAGCGCTCACCGTTTCCCGGGCTCATGCTCAGGTGCGGGCCGATGGCGTGATCACCATTTCATATGTGGACGGGGACGAACAGGGCGTAAGCAAGCCCATTCTATTCGATACCTGCACTCCTGCGGGGGCCCCCAACCCACCCGTGTGCCAGCAGCCAACCACTGCGACGATAGTAGCCCATCCGATTGGTTATAACGGGGGGCCTCCTAATCAGATCTTGCAGAATATCCTTAACCCCTACATGTTTACCTATCCCAAGCATGTGGACCGCCAGGAATCCAACGGCACCTTCACAACCTTCCTGGTGTACGACGACTGCAAGAACCCCTACACTCCTCCCCCACCGCCAAACGATCCACCGACGCTTTGCTTGAGTGCTGAAGTGAACATGACTTACTCACAGGACGGGGGCAGTACTTGGTCCAATCCGGTTTCCGTCAACGTCGCCAACGCCCATCAATTCTATCCCTCCATCGCCCTCGATTCCTCCACCGGGGACGTCGGCATCGCCTACTACAGCACCCAGGGTGACCCGTTCTTCCACGACGTACGAGTATTCGTGAGCGAGATTGTGCCCGGCGGCACCACGCTCAGCCATGCTCGGCCGGTGACGACTGCTTCTCCCATTGATACTGATCCGGGCGAGTTGAGCGTCTTTCTTAGCGATTTAAACATGGGAGCCGTTGCACATGGTACGGGAAAGGCAGGACAAAGCCATTTGTATATTTCCTTTGATTCGGAGGCCGTAAACGGAACCTACAATAAGGGGCCACTTCCCGAGTTGAATAACCACATCAAGATGTTCACTTTTTAAGCGGATTGTTCGAGACTTCCTTGCTTTTTGGGGCGCTGTGTTACGCGAACGAGAAGCTTGGAGTTCTCGGCTTTTCGAGCACTCATCGGTGCTAACCAATCAATGCTCATGCTTGACAAATTGGACGCCAAAGGAATTATGGTGGAGAGCTTCGAGCCTGGGAGCGCTAATCACAACTGGATTGGCTCTCAGCTTCCGAATCGCGATTGCACGATGAAACTCCCGCGTGGGTCGGCAATCCGGAAACTATCCAGAAACGGCGCTCGGGAACCTGAGACCGCAAGGCCAGCGTCAGTGGTCGATTCGAGACGCGAGCCAGTCTTCAGGCTGGGCGTAAGGTCTGGCGAGACTGTGATGGTGCACGTCCCGTTGCGCGCGGTTGGAGAAGTTGCAGGTGGTGTGGTTCGTCAAAACTCACCGATAGTAAGACATTCGTGCGACAATCTCATCTATAACTCTGCCACCATGTTGGACCCGTTTTGCGTGTGATTCTGAACGTTATCTCGGCTGCAAACAGAATCTCGGATTCCCGCTTCAACAGGAGTGACCGTGAACTACGCGAGCATTGCATTCGCCTCCCTCGGGGCTATGGTCGCCTATTTTGTCTATGGCTTTGCCATGTTCGCTGCATGGCCATCCATGAAAGCTGAATTCATGAAGTACCCCAGTGTCTATCGTCCCAAGGGCGAGATGATGAAGGTGATGCCCTACGGCACGGTCGCCATCCTCATCGCTATCGTGGTCGTCGCCATTCTCTACGCAAAAATCTATACCGCTGGCGGCGGGATCGTGTCAGGCATATATCTCGGCGCACTCGTCGGCCTTTTCTCTGTCTGCACTTTCGCGATCCACAATTACATCAACCTGAACATCGGCCTCACGTTGACCATCTATCAGTCCATCGCCTACTTCATTCAGTGGGTTATCGTGGGCGCGGCCATCAGCCTGATCTACAAACCATCGTAGATTTTCCGGGCGAAACAGGCTCCTCCACGATATTTGCTGCTGATGATTGTGGTATAGGCACAGCCCCGGTTGAGCATGTTGTTTGAGTCTAAGCTATGGCACTGCGGCGGGAGTTGCTGGGTTTCGAGCGTCACTGGATTTAGGCAGCAAGAGCTCTAAATGCGTCCAGTGTTGGGAGCCAGATTCCGCGCGGACCAGGGCAATCCGTAAGCTTGCCCTGTACTTCATGCACTACAACTACTGCCGAGTACACAAGACGTTGAGGGTTACACCTGCGATGGAGGCTGGACTAACCGACCACGTATGGACAAACGAGGAACTTCTAAACCTAGTGTGAACTCATCGCCATTGGCGTATCAGCGTGTCGCCTGTCGCCGCTGTGTCGCCTCTCGTTGTGGCGCTCCCGCTGCGTCAGGACAAACTTCCACGCAGCAGCAATGAAGATGACCGATGCGCCTACTGCCGCCAGTCGTCCCATACTGAAAGCGCCAGAGGCGGCCATCAAAGCCGCACCCGCGCCAGCAATGGCCATGATCGCGTTATTCATAACAATCCTTTCAACTTCATCAATATGAACCCGAAAAACACGCCCGTCGCCATTAGATTTGATGCGAAAACCAGCATAAAGATTTGCCGTTTCGTCGGGTTTTCTGTGGTTCCGTGATCTTGCTGAAAACCCATAACAATAAACAGTAAGAACAGTGAGCCTGCCAAAAACATGGCACTCTTAGCACTTGCACCCGCTGGTAGCGCCCTATTTCCCGGCAATTGAGCGTCAGCCAAATTTACCAATGCTGATGACATCGCTGCCAGTGTCAGGTCTACTCCGAGATAAAAGTACTTCCACTTCCAGCCTTGGCCCTTGGTCAACTTCTCGGCCAGCGCACTCAGTAAAATGAGTGATACGGGAATGCCGAAAGCTACGGCGTATTGTTGAATGACATCGCTGTTCTTAGCTAGCCAATCCAACAGCTTCGGCCCTTTCTCCCCCTATAAGCCGACCTTTGTATCCGATACCCTCTACATTGTCAACTGGTAGGTTTGGATAGGGCTAGAGTACCATTAGTCCATCACTAGATGGTTACGGTCTTGATCCTTGGCGCGAGGGCAATTCAGGGGCCAACGAACATTAGGCGAACATTCAAACTGCACCACTACCAAAGGTATTCAGCAGTCACGTGGATTGGATGGGAAACGGGTGGAAATGGGTGAAATTGGGTATTTTCTTGCCTTTGGGTGCGAATTGGGTAAAATTGGGTGAAATTGGGTATTTTGCTCATGCACGACATCACGAACATCATTATTACGCCGGAGATCCTGAAGCTCATCGCTGACATCGATGAGTTCAAAGGCCGCTGGAAAGTCATTGAGACCCTTGCGCCCGAAAGGCTGACCAGCCTTCGGCGGATAGCCACGATTGAAAGCGCCGGTTCATCCACGCGTATTGAGGGCGCCAAGCTCACTGATGCGGAAGTAGAGAAGCTGCTCTCCGGGATGGAAACCAAGTCCTTTGCCAGCCGCGACGAGCAGGAAGTAGCGGGCTATGCCGATGCCATGGACATGATCTTCGATGGCCATGACGCTATCACGCTGACCGAAAATCACATCAAGCAGCTGCACGGCGTGCTCCTGAAATACAGCACCAAGGATGAAGAGCATCGCGGGCACTATAAGAAAGTGCCTAACCATGTCGAGGCATTCGGACCTGACGGCAAGAGCCTGGGCGTGGTGTTTGAGACCGCCACACCGTTTGAAACGCCCGGATGGATGAAGGATCTCGTCGAGTGGTTCAATCAATCCGTACAGGAGGAGAGCCAGCATCCCCTGATACTGATCGGGATTTTCATCGTTGTGTTCCTCGCGGTCCACCCGTTCAAGGACGGCAACGGCAGGCTCTCGCGTGTGCTAACAACACTGCTTCTGTTGCGCACCGGTTACGGCTACGTGCCTTACAGCTCGATGGAAACCGTCATTGAGGCGAATAAGGACAGCTATTACCTTGCACTGCGGCGCACCCAGCAAACCATTCGCAAAGGCGAACAAAGCTGGGAGCCCTGGCTGGTGTTCTTTTTCAAAACGATGGCAAAGCAGAAAGATAACCTTGCCTCCAAGGTGAAAGACGAACAGGCCCTTCGCTCATCCCTGCCCGCACTCTCGCGTCAGATACTGGAGCTCGCGAAGACGCGCGGCGAAATCACCATCACGGAAATCGAGGATTCGACAGGCGCGAACCGTAACACCATCAAGGTACATCTGAAAAAGCTGGCCGAGCAGCACTACCTGGTGCAGTTGGGCAGGGGACGCGGCGTCCGTTACAGAATCAAGTAGACCTGAAGGCCGCATAAGTGTGTTACTATCTCCGACCACTGCACGTCCGGTGCGGTTCGGAGAGATGTTATGACGCCCGCCGCGTTCGACATTCTTGTGGGTACGTTTGGAGCTGTCCTGCAAGAGCTACTCTTTTGGTACAACGCTAAGACCAAACTCGATACAGACGAATATCGCGCAATCCTTACCTCCGTGCGTTACTGGATAGTCGTCACGGCAATGGCTATAGGTTCGGGCGTTGCATCCTACCTGTGGTTTTCCCCTGAGCAGCAGTCGGCACGAACCTACCTCCTGTGCGGTGCCGCATTCCCAGTGCTCTTTAAGAAGGCTGTCGATGCTTTCATCCCGGCGCAGCGCCTGGGCGCACTGGGAGAAGGTAAGAAGAAAGTATTACGAAGCTATTTCAAGGCCAACTGACAAAGAGAGGAACTGCCATGCTTCAGCGTTTTAGCGCGATTCTCCTGTCAACCGCACTTTTCCTTGGGCCGGTAACCGGTATGGCCGGTCAGGATGATGACGGGATTACGACTCCTTGCAATGCCCACATGGGATCGATCGGGGACACAGATCCCCACGCGTACGAGAAATACTTTGAGAAGGAGAAGGTTCCGCAAGCGGCGTTGCCGCTTGCGAACGAAAAACTACCCAACACGGTCGAAACCATCGCCATCGCGCCGGTCACACCGGAGGAATATAAAATACTCTTCGTGCACGACAAGGACAAAGCCGCGCAGAACCTTACCGAAGCGCAGAGCAACGAGGTTACGGGCGTGCAGTCGGCCCTCAAAGACCAGTTCGGCAGGGATCATGGCGACCGCGATTTCGACAAAGACAACTACAACAAAGTACTCCAAGCGAAGGCGGCATCGTTCCTGATCGTGATAGGCCACAACGAGCACGGCCGTCTTCGCCTCCTCGATGGCAACAGTGTTTTCTTAGACGACATAGTCGCGAGCGCCAAGCCGGATCAGCGCGTCATCCTGATTAGCTGCGATTCTGCGAAGCAGGTCTCCAAGAAGGAGCAAGCAGCCACGATTAATCGCGAAGTAACCTATGACCAGGCGTTCGGGATTGCGGCACGCGTCACCGCTTTTATTAAGGGATCGCCGGGGCCTGTTTCCCTCGCAGAAGTGCAGTCGCGATTGGCGAAAGACGAGATCGTTAGCAAGCTGATGACACTGGCATTCTTCGTCATGAAGGTCGCGTGTGCTGGTGGCGCTGGCATCGGTATTGGACTAATCATTCGGACGCTCGATCCCTGCAAAGACAAAAACTCGCCTAAATGTTCCGAGAATAAGAAGAAGAGCAACCTCGTTCCTAAGGATGACCGGTACTCGCCCGGCTGGAATCAGGCTGGCGCCGGTCTTTATCCTGCGAATGTCTGGTGTGCTGCATAGTGCCTACCCCCTGCCCCGCTTGCGGCCTCGCTTCGCGGCGTCCGCTGCATTCGTGGCGGTTTCGAGCGCGTAGCCCTCGTCGTGGCGCCACGCATTCTCCTGGGCCTTTGCGCTAACTTCGAGCAGCTTGTTTGCGATGTCCTCGATGCTATGGCCGCGTCGCGCGGCCATCATGCACCAGGTAAAGTCTGCATGACTGCGACTTGGCCCATCTCCACTACTTGCGGGCGGCGCACCAAGGAGGCAGCGCTCATAGTCCGGCCAGCTGCGCTCAGTTCCCAACCTGCTGTGATTGCCGGAGGGCTTGAATCGAACCACGGTCGGGCCTGGATCTTCCGGGGCGACAAGTCCGAGGGATTCGAGCTTCTCCGCGGTCGTCATGCGGCCGGGGTGGCATCGATAATTGCGACCTTCGGAAAATTGCCGGTGTATTTGGCTTTGAAGTTGGAAGTGCCGGCGAGGCGCACGGAGCCAGTAGCCGATGAATCTGCTGTTACCTGTTTCTTGACGCGGCGTGTGAAGTCCTTGCGCTCCTGGTCACTGGCAAATCTGGGCACCGCAATCCATGCCTGATGGTTGCCGGGACTGGTGCGAACCGTGAGGAACGCCACAGGGCGCACACGATCCAGTTTGGCCTCTGTCAGGTCGTCGAGCTGAATAAACGCAGAGGTGTCGCTCATCGGTCGGACCATGAGGTTGCCCCCTGCCCTCGCCTTGCCGATGACATTTCCGGTTTTATCCATGAGGTCGCACTCTTTCAGCTTACCGGCGACGCGAATCATCGCAGGCAATACCTTGCGGAGATCCTGTGGCGAGTAGGCTTTGCCCCATTGGATATCGTTATTGATGTCGGTTTTGGAGACGTGGATTTTATTCGCGCCGACACTCGCGAACGTATCAATCATCCGTTGTTCACTGTCACGGCAGCGTTCGGGCGAAGCGCCTCCGAGGACCGACTTACTGTGAATCAGTCGACAACTGCGGTTTCCAGGGCTTCTGGGCTATCCGGTGTGCCATTTGTGTGCCAGAATGATGTCCGATTGTGCCTGGATGCCTTCACGTCTTTCGGGCTTTGATAATCTGGGAGTCGCGCCTCAATGACTACGAGCGCGTTTAGCGGTGCGAATCCGCTCTCCTTCGGCCAACTTTCTGTTTCCTGTTAGTCGGGAGCAAAGAGGAGCCAAGATGCTGCGGCAGGCCGCTGACCACCGTGACGCAGTTGAGCTGTTTCAGATTCCCCGGACTGTGCGAATATCCCCGCCCTGGAGACAGGCGGTCTGGTAAAGCAACCTGATGCCCTAGGTTCCGGGCTACGGAAGTAATCGCGGCGGTCGGGTTTCATCGGCTTCATCAGCCTATGCGATGCGCTGACTCGGAATGTCGCATGCGCCTAGCGCCGCTTGTCGAAATACCGGCGCAGTCCGGGATGCGCAGGCAGTCGGGGAGCAATCCAGGCCAAAGTGCCTAGTACGACCGGCTCTATTAGCCCGGTGATAATAGAACTTTCGAAGCCATACGAACCGCCGCTGATCCAATGCGGCCCGGTAAGGGTGGTAGTGATCGAGGAACCGGGCATAACGGTCCCGGAAACACTAAGTCCTAGTACAAGAGAGGCAGTCGCATTCCCAGCCCGTGTGGTAGCCACCCACCATCCACAGAGATCCGTTACGCATCACCAGCCATGCCAATAGCACCCCGCCGATCGCCGTGAAGATAAGACCCTGCGGATTGGCCGCCGAATTTCCACCGTGCACCAAGCCGAACACAGCCCCGGTGATGATGGATGCCACCATGCGCCCGGACTTCTGAGAAATCAACTGCAGCAGGTAGCCACGATAAAGTAACTCTTCGTGGAAGGCGAGCAGCAGAATGGACCCCAAAGCAGGTAGAGTCTGGGTCAAGACATGATGAAGGTCGAGCGGTACACGCTCCACATGAGCACTGCCGAGTTTGTACGCAACCACGAGAAATAGGACAGGGGGAACGGATCCGGCAAGCAAACCGATCACGGTTTGCCGTACCCAGGATGATCCCGAGAGCGGGACTCCTACCGTGCTCAACGGGCGGTGGTCAAGGAAATGTACTGTCCCGACCGATGCCACCAGAATTGCCCCCAACAGAATCACTCCGCTGAGCAGCATCAGGCCTGGGTTCAGAATCCCGTGCTGCATCTGTGGTGGGATATGAAGCAAGTGCCAGGCAACGTTGAAAAAGATGGCCAGCAGCAGGTAGATCGACAACAGCGACGCTATCTTCCACCCAACCCCACGGCGCCTGACCTCGTGATGGTCGACCCGATCATCTTGCATATCCGGCTTCTCCAAACAGAGGCCAACTCTCGGGGCGGAGCAACGGTTTATGCCGATCGTGGCGCTCAACTCGAGTCAGGCTGGCGGTCCTCTACTGCGATCCCAGTTTTTCCTTCGCCTTGGTGATGCCGTATTCCAGCCACCCGGCTTCCACGTAGTTCTCGCAGTGATCTCGCAGCACACTTAAGGCTTTCAACCGCGCATTCAGGGCCCCGCTATTTTTTGGATCATAGGCAAGAACAATGTCCGTAAGGTGCAGTACTTCGACTGGCTTCCCGGAGTCGAGTTTCTCCAAGGCTAGCCGCACTAACGGTTCTGGCCCTCCGGCGAGCCTAACTAAGTCGGGATAGACGGACGACACCGGTGTTTCGTACATGGTGGTTGGATTCATGTCATACCAGCCCGCGTACCCGTCGTATATCCCGCGCACCGACCAACTCACCTTTCCGAACGATTCGGTTAGGTCGTAACTCGCGGGAAGTTTGATTTCTTGCATTAACGTGTACACATCCTTGCCGGAGTTCATTCCCTTGACCACTTCATCGTGCACATATTGGATGGCGTCGCGGTACCGGCCCAGCAGCCGCGTTATTTCCTGGTTCCCCACGATCGGCGCGCCGTGCCCGTTGAGCACGAGATCGGGCTTGAGAGCGAGCACTTTGTCCAGAGAACTGGCCCAGTCAAGTGCCCAGCGAGGTTTGGTGCCACGGATCGCGTAAAGGTTGGGGAAAGAATTTGGCTCAGGGATTCCGATCCCCGAGTAATTGTCGCCAATGAAAGCAGCCTTGTAGGCAGGAATCCACACTGTTAGATGATCGGGCGTCTCACCGGGCGTACTGAATAGTTGGAATTCCACTCCGCCGAGCGTGAACTTGTACTCCTGATCGAAGAAAATGTTCGGATCAATCTTCGCACCGTAATTGCCTGCCCAGGGCCCGGCGGCCTTAGGCGCACGATTGAAGGCGGCCGCGTTACGCGGAGCAAAGAAACCTTCAAGCCGCGTAACGTAGTTGACGAATTCGACGTAGTTCCTCTGGGCGATGATCTGGATTCCAGGCTCCTTCCACAGCGGAATCCCCCCGATGTGGTCTGCATGGCCATGAGTAAGAATGATGTATTTCACCGGCCCGAGGTTTTGTGCCAGCAGCAGGTTCCTAGCCTCCGCTGCCAGTTCTGATGTCGCCGTATCGATGACCACGTTTCCGGCCGGCGTTTTGACCATGTACACGTTGCCTGAGGTCGGCACCATGTAAATAGCGTCGTTAATTTTGACTACCTTAGTCTGCTCCTGATCTGCGGCAAGCGCGCACAAGGCGATACATACGCACAACCAGAACGCGACAACACAGAGGATTCGCTGCATTCGTGTTCTCCTTGATGGATTGCTGCGCACAGCAATGGCACCGTTTACAAATCGCAACCCGATGCTATCGTTCAGTCCGTACCGTCAGCTTGGAGAAATAAGCGTCCGTGCTCCACTGTCCCCAAAAGCCGACCTGCCCGTGGGTTTTGCCGAGCTTGAGATCACTCACGATCAGGCACGGCTGGTCGCTTCCGTTGACGTACAGCATTGCCTTTGGCCCTGAAATTACGATCTTCATGTGCGTCCAGGCACCCGCTTCGAGATCGGTGTAGGATTCATAAACTCCGGGACTTTCTTTTCGCAGGCGGAACCAGGGAAAATCCGGCACCGAGTCATACTGCACAGAGTGGTTGCGGCGCAATTGATCATCGGCCCTGCCGTTGGTCGGCCGCAGATAGATACTTTCTGTGTGAACGCCATGTTCCTGACTGCGAAAGTCGATGCCGATGAAGCCTCGTGCATCCGCAGGCGCTCCGGGCATTGGCGCACCTGCAACATCGACCTCAATGGTTCCGTCCTTGAAATCGACGCCGGCCACAAACGCCTGGACCGATTCATTGTCCTTAGGGTCGGAACGGCCGGGCGGTGCTGTCAAATGCACCCCGCGCCGTCCGCGGTATGTCGCGACTTCGGCCTTCCCGTTGAATACCTCCAAACCGGCAACGGAATCGAGGGAAAAGGAAAAACAGGAGGAAGCCGCTTGTTGTCCCAGGACTCCGATGGCCGAAAATGAAACGCAGCCCGTGATCGCCAGCAAAGTCGCATTCACATAACAATCAATGTTGGTGAACCACGCGCGTGACGCCGACGGATACTTCATTTCAGGCCTCGATGACTCTGATCACCGGGCTATTTGACGAAAGCCCTGCGGGCTTGGGTAGCAACTTCTTCGGTCACTTCCCAGAAGCCCGTTTCTGGACCGCGTCAAGTCTGTCGTCTTCGGGTTTAGTGCCCACTCGAAGTAAGGGTGCGCACCTGAACTCTGCGGCAGCGGTGTCAGAAAACCTGTCCAGAATCGCTACCATGAGAGCCCATAAAAACGGCCTTCTTGATCGCAACAGATGGCGTTAGGAATGGGTAGTTTTCTAACCCAGAGTGCCAGGCATTCCGGTCAATGAGTGATATCACGATTTTGCGCCAGCCAGAGCAATTCTCTTGATCCATGCCCCGTCGAACCGCCCCTGGGCCAACTTCTAGAGACTGATGCCTCTATCGACAGTGACGTTGGTTGCGGTAGAGTTACCTGCTTCGTCTGGCTAGGCCCCACCCCAGGGCCGTTCCGGTGCCCGAGGCGAAGATCCTGGGGGATTCATGCACTGGCTCAAGTTGATGATGGAAGTCTGGGTGGTGTTCGGAGTTGTGAGTGTCGTAGCGGGGCTGATGTGGACCGCCCGGCTGAGCCGTGAGACAGACACAGAAATCAGCAACGCCCCGCCCCTGCCGGAACGGCAGTTGGCAACTGCGTCCTCATACAAGCCTCATTCTGCCTAACAGCCCTTCCGCAACGAAGTTCCGGAACGAAGTTGAGGTGTGATGGAGAGCTGATCTCCATGACCAGGGTCAATGAGTGTAATGGGGATTTATCGCCAACCGTAGGGTCCACCGACCTCGAATCGGTTGCCAATTGCCATTCAGGGAGTAATCTTGAATACTGTTCCGCACCCAGGCCCACCGCCCTCTTGGGTATTGCAGTTAACGTCGCCGCCAATTGTCGCTGTGCCATAAAGAGCGGGCGTGCGAAGATCAAGCAGCAAGGCTCCAACCGGGTTGGCTCCGTCCGCAGCCCCAGTAAACTCGTGCAGAACGGTTAGCTTGTTCGCCGTATCCAGCCGAAATACTGTTCCACAGCCGATGGTTCCGTTACACGTCAGATCGCCGCCGTAAAGAGTTGTGCCGTAAAGGTTACCTTTTGGATCTCGAATTAAACCAGCGTAGGGCTCTGATCCGTCGCTACCGCCGCTGAACTTGTACAAGACGGCATAGTCGCCACTACGTAAATTCAGCTTGAATACGACCCCGCAGCCCGTCGGTTGTCCGAGGTACAAACACCCACTGGAGTTGCCGCCAATTGTGGTAGTTCCGTACACTTCCCCGGTATTGGAATCCAGAATTAGGCCGGCGTAAGGAACTGCCCCGTCTGTCAGTTTGAATTGATGAATTGTCGATTCCGTCCAACCGCTAGCAGTGTGGTGAAGCCTAAAGATAGTACCGCAGCCACTGGAGCAATCCTTGGAACCGCCGCCGTCCGAGGTGGTTCCAAACAAATCTCCCGAAGCGTCCAAAACGACCGCCCCATAAGGATTGGCACCGTCAGAGCCCGCCGCAAAACTGTACAGTACGGATTCGGTACCCACTTTATCCAACTGGAACACCGCGCCGCAGCCATAGGGATAGTCACATCCGGCCGTGCCGCCAAATACCGTCGTGCCATACCAGTTGCCCTTTCCGTCAGGAATCAATCCAGCATTGGGATTGGCTCCGTCAGGACTTCCTGCAAAACGGTACAACACCGTTTCACTGCCCGCTGCATCTACCTTGAAAACGGTTCCGCAGTAAAATACGACGTCGTGATAAGTAAGACAGTTGATGCCGCCCGCGTAGGTTGTGCCGTATGCGTCTCCGCTTTTGTCAGCCGCCAGTGGTGCGACCGGCCTGGCTCCGTCGGGATAATCCTGAAATTGGCTCAAAACATTGTAGTTTCCACTTGGTTCGAGCCTGAAGACATCGCCAACCCCTCGTAACCCGCCATACTCCGCCGTGGAGTATATATTGCCCGCGTGGTCTTGAACCAGGGCGGCTTGCGGATTGGCGCCATCTGACTCTTCGAACGTATGCAAAACTTCAAAGGTCTGTCCTTGCGCAGAACGAAGAATCCCAAGCACAAGCACCAAGCCTTGCAGGAAGAATCTGGTTGAGTCAGTTCGCACTGTGCTAACTCCCGAAGGAATGTCGAGTGGCGATTGGCCACTGCATTTTGAGTACGGCCTCACGCGGCAGGTTGCCCCAGCCGGGTTGCTTGACCCCTTTCACTCGGCTGATGCCAGCCGCCAATTCGGGACTCAGTAGGCCTGAGTCGGCGGCCTCGTGTGCGAGGCGGCGGACGGCAGCCAGTTGCTGATTGATGGTGTTCGCGGCCAGACCGCGTGATTCCAGGTACATGCGGTAGCGCACGACTACGATGCGGTTGAAGGCGAGCCGGGGCTCGGAGCAGTACCACGCAATGAATTGATCAATGGCGTACTCGTAAACCCGGCGCGAGGCTGGCGAGCCGAGGCTATTCAGCACTGCCAATTTGCAATGATCCAGATCCGGCAGCCGAAGCACTCGGCGACGGTAATTCGGCTTGATTCTATGTTTGCTCATAGCGACGGCCTCCCATTGCCGCTGGTTTGGAACTACGGCAAACCGTCTGGGTAATGCAAGCATTGGAAGAGTAAAAGGCTGGCTGGGTTTTGAGCGCTAACGCCTGTGGGTGTTGAAAAAGTCACGTCGATTAGCAGGATGAGATTCGGCAGAAGCATGTTAGAAGGAAGTGATCTTACCCATGCTCTGTTGGATTCTCATCATCGGAGGACTGCTAATCATGATGGGGCAACACGACCGCTCCGAAGCGCTGTTCTATTACTTCCGCCTGAACGATCAGGTTCCCGAGACGCACCTGCTGCGACTCATCGATAAGCACATCAGCTTTGCCTTCGTGCGGGAAACGCTGAAACAGAGTTACAGCGAGACGGGCCGACCGTCGATTCGATCCCGAACTTCTGCTGCGCATCCTCCTGATCGGCTACTTGTATGGCATCACCAGCGAGCGCAAGCTGGTGGAGGAACTGCGCATGCATCTGGCGTGGCGCTGGTTCACCGGTCTGGGTTTCGATCAGGAGATCCCGCATCACTCCACGTTCTCAAAAAACCGGCATGGACGGTTTCAGGAATCAAAGCTGTTTGAGCAGTTGTTCGAGCAGATCGTGCGGCAGTGCGTGGAAGTGGGATTGGTGCAGGGCAAGCACCTGTCGGTCGATGGCAGTTTCGTGGAGGCGAATGCCGGCAAGGAAAGCCGGATTCCACGCGAGCAGTTAGCGGAAGCGGCCCAAGGCTGCCTTCCGGGGTCTTATCATCCATCAGAACGAACCAGCCCGACAACGTGCGCGGGAGTTGGTCAACACACCAGAGTTCGCCCAGGCACAACGGCAGAGAAAGAAAGTGGAAGCCTTGTTCGCGGAACTGAAGAATCAGGTCGGACTGGCGCCGCTTGCGCCTGCGGAGACTGAAGTTCGTGCGCGTAGTAACTCAGCTTGGCTTCCTTGCCCTTGCCTTTGCGGGCCATCTTCGCATCCGGGTCCGTCTTCGATGCATGCGTCTGATTCGACCGCTTCTCCCCGTGGAAGTCCACCGTCGCATTGCCAGGATCGTCGGGCGGAACGTCGTTCTTCGCATACTTGCGTTGATAACTCTTCACGCTCGCCCACGCTTCCAGTAGCGTTCCATCCACCGTGAAGTGTTCGTCCGAGAGCAGACTCCGCTCGCGTGCCTGCTGCAGTACGGCTTGGAAGAAGGCTTCGGCAATGTCCCCATCGAGCAACCGCTCGCGGTTCTTGGTGAATACGGTCACGTCCCAGACCGAGTCATCCATGTTCAAGCCCACGAACCAACGGAACAGCAGATTGTAGTCGAGCTGTTCCATCAACAGCCGTTCGCTGCGCACCGAGTACAGCGCTTGCAGCAGGAGTGCTCGCAACAACTTCTCAGGCGCGATCGACGGTCGCCCGGTTTTGGCGTACAGCTTGTTGAACCGTGGTTGCAGTTCTCTTAATGCCTCATCGGTCATGACACGAAGGGGACGCAAGGGATGGTCTTGGGGTACTCGCTGCTCCGGGCTTACGTAGCTGAACACATCCAATTGCTGCTCGTCTTTTCCACGCATGCCTTCTTCTTATCAGGTTGAGCTGTGGAAACAAGATAGTCTTCTGGTACGAGGTTCATCAAGGAGTGCTATTTGCCTTAGCCAAGACGATCGGTTGGTAAAAGCCGCTCTCGGCTGTCAAAATCCAGCGGCAGCCGACGAATCCCGCCGCTTGGAGAATGCGACTGAATTCCTCCCGCAGAACGGCACGATAGTTCGAGACGTAATGCTGAGTCTCCCAGCCGCCATGGACTTCCCTTGTTATATAAAGATGGAAGGCATAACGACGCTCATCGCTCCAATCCCACACTTGATGAACGATGCGTCGACTCCCTTGGTCTGAATAGAAAGCGGGTCCCTGCACGACTGGCCTTTCCTGAACCAAACTGTCGTAATCTCTGATGCTGCCCATAAAGGTCGCACCAGCCCGCAGTTTTCGCCGAATCTGCGTTGCGGCTTGAAACAACTCTTCGTCACTCTCAAGGTGCGGAAGGGCGTTGTCCATGCATATGACAGCGTCGAAATCCCCGTCCGGAATTTCAGCCAAGTCCAACATGTCCGCGACGAATAGCTGAACATTCAAACGCCTCTTTGCAGCTTCCACACGGGTCCGTTCAACTGACGCAGGACTAAGGTCACAAGCGGTAACTGTGAATCCAAGGCTGGCCAAGCCTAGCGTTTGTGTTCCAATTCCGCAGGCACAATCTAGAATCCGTAGAGCACTTGGCGCACCGCACTCGCGCTCAAGGATTGCCCCGAGAGCCGCGGCTTGGCGTTTCATGGAAGCGTCCCAATCTTCGAAGATGAGGTGGTAGTTGCTGGCGAGTCGGTCGTAGAAATGTTTCACCCCTTCGGCCATGCAGCATTGTAGCGATTTCTGGAAGCTGCAGGCGAGCGTGGGGGGTCTCCTTGCGCCAACTCTTTGAGCCGGGTTTTTCCGCAACCTGCTAGAGCGCTTACTGTCCAGCTTACTGTCCAGTGCCCGGCCCCCATCTGGGGAGCCATGCCCGTTTGACCGAATCCGCGCGCCGAGCAAAAATCCATCGCCGTTCCAGGAGAATGGAGATGGTTGAAGCGAAGCAGTACGGAGAGCGAGTCAATATCGTTAAATACGTCCGAGTCGAAAAGAAGTGGCGATTTGCCGCGGTCGTTGAAAAGCAGGGCAGGGTCATTCGCGACCAAGTCTGGATCGCCCGCCGCAAGGAACACCACCCCGAGGGCAGGTACTTCCTAGAATGGTACCAAGGCGGGAAACGTCGGAGACACTCGGTTGGCGGGTTTGAAAACGTCATTGATGGAGCTCGCCACAAAGCGATCGAACTGGGGGCCATCAGAGCAGGCCTCATTCGTCCCCATGAGGAACCTCCGCGTGACCACGAGAGTCGCATCAGTATCGCCGCGGCGATCGATTCGTATCTTGATCTCGTAAAGCACCATCGCAGTCTTCGGACCTATCGGACGTATCGCTACACCTTAGATACTCTGCTGCGCCAATCCTATGCCAAAGCGTACGTCGACCAGGTGGAGCGCCAAGACATCTTGAATTTCATGACGGACTGCTACAAAAAGGGACTGGGCAGTCGCACGGTATACGACAAGCTAGTTGTCGTTCTCCAACTCTTCAAACGTCACGGAAAGACCAAACTGATTGAGTCGAACGATTGGCCTGATTACGTCGACACCATCCGTCCCATTTACGAAGCGGACGAGATCGCCACCATGCTCGAACACGCCGACCAAGACGAAGGCGTATTTCTCAAGTTTCTGCTCGCCTCTGGTTTTCGGGATCGGGAGGTTCGTCATGTCACTTGGCGTGACGTGGATTTTCGCAATAGTTTGGTCCGCGTGACTGCCAAGCCGCTTTGGGGGTTCGGCCCGAAAAACTGGGAGGAACGCGCCGTGCCGCTCCCCACCGCTCTTGTAGAGCAGTTGCAAAAACTCCGAGAACGCCGCAACGGCCTACCTTCACAACTGGTGTTTCCCAATTCAAAAGGTAATCCCGACAGTGAAAATGACATGATCGTCAAGCGCGTGGCCGAGCGCGCCGAATTGAACTGCGGACAGTGTGTGACCAAACACGGAAACAAATGCGTCCAGGGACCGTATTGCCGGCATTTCTTCCTCCACAAGTTTCGCCACACTTTTGCAACAGAGCATTTGCGACACGACGTCGACATCCGCACACTGCAAAGCTGGATGGGCCATCGCGACATCAAGTCCACCATGGTCTACCTGAAGGGTGTGCAATCCAAAGACGCACTGGCCAAGGTCAATGCTGGAGCGTTGGCCCGGTATGTTGCGTGACGAGGTCAGGTCGCAATGCGGGTTAGTTTGAGCCGCACCGGTCTCACAGTTTCGCGGCGCGCAGGGATTCGGAACCTCGAAGCCATTTGACGAAAGTCTCGGACTGTCCTAAATAGTGAAGATTGCCCGCACCTATAAGGGGCGGGACCGTCTTCTGTTGAGGTGCACAAATATGAGTCTGATAGCGCAATTGGAAAAAGAAACCCGCGTTTTACGCGCGCGCGACGTGGCAAAATTGTTCCAAGTCACACCCCAGCATGTCTATAAGATGGCGGCAGGCGGGAGACTTCCATCCTTTCGGTTAGCTGGGGCAATCCGTTTCGATCCTCATGAATTGGCGAACTGGCTTCGCAAAGCGCAGCCAGTAGCGTTTCGGCCCGATGAAGGAAACCAGTGGCGTCGTAGCGCATAGTTGGCCGACCGCCGCGACTAAGCATAGGTGTCGTCGGCCCGCAGGGAAGCACAGAGTCACCACCCAGAGTGTTCTCAGTTGAAAATTCCTTTCGTGCCACCAGAAGGGCTGCGGCCTTGGAAAGACGGTTGACACCTGGCATTCCACGGGCATACCTCCAACGACTCCTAAGTAGACAGAAGCTGTCAGTGCTTTGAAGCACTGGATCGGCCGGATCGCTTAGAGACTGCGCTCTTCGGCAATCGCGGCACAACCTGAACGCCCGCCCAAAGCGTTGCGATCGTTTGCTCGACCACGAGAGCCTGGTCAGGCAGGTCAGGCACAACCCCTTGGATAACAAAGAGTGTGGCGAGGCCAAAGATCGTAAACCACCAGGTATGGGCTATCACTATGTCATCCCTATTTGGCAATCTTTCATCCCTGGTAACATCGAAAAAAAGCTGCACGAAACGTCCGAACAAGGGCGCGCCAATGTCGTTGATGTATTGTCCAGCGCGGACGCCGTTTCGGTTCTCAGGTCCGAAGAAGACGTTGCGGAACTGCTGTGGATGGGCAACGCAGAATTGAATCAAGCCGCGCGAGGTCGCAAAAAGGCGCTCTTTCGGTGCGAGATATTTAGCGGCAATCGCGTCGAAGTTCTGAATCATCAGCCTGATCGTCTCGCGGCTCAACTCGGCAAGGATGTGTGATTTGTCCGGAAAATGCTGGTAGATCACGGCGTGCGTATAACCGATTTCTTTAGCGATCTCACGAAGCGTCACGGCTTCGTAACCGCGATCGGCGAACATTTTACCTGCAGCCGCAAGGATTTCGCCCCGCAACCTCTCCTTGCGCTCTACCCGGCGACTTGGTGATGTGGCTGTCACTTCAATAGCTTAGTCCCTTTTGACGATTATTGCGACCAAATGTTTATTTATAACCACAGAATAATTTGCAACCAATGGTTTTCGAAGGCCTCTAATAGTCAGGTCACTCATTTGGACGGGCGGCCAAATACGAGGCAAAAGGAGAATGCGATGAAAGTTCTAGTGATTGGAGCAGCGGGCAAGAGCGGAGAAGCGTTGGTAAATGAGGCGCTGGCGGCCGGACATAAGGTGACGGCTTTCGTGCGCGGTGCCGCGCAGTACAAGAAGGCGAACGTGAGAGTTGTTGCGGGCGACGTGCTGGACGCCTCTGCGGTCGACGTTGCGGTCGCCGGACAGGATGCGGTGATCGACGCGCTGGGCGGCAAGACGCCGTGGAAAGTGACGACGATGGAAACGAGCGCGGCACACAATATTGTGGACGCGATGCGGCGCAATGGCGTGCGGCGATTGCTGAAGATTTCGGTGGTTGGTGCGGGCAAGAGCGTCAAGAACGCCGGCTTTTTCAACGAGTACCTCCTCATGAGGACGTTTCTGCGGGGTCTGCTTGTAGACAAGGCGGGCATGGAGGCCGAGATCGAAGGCAGCAACTTGGACTGGACGCTCGTGCGGCCGCCGATGTTGACCGACGGCGAGAAGACCGGCGTTGCCAGGGTGCTGAGCACGGAGGGCGGCGAGAAGGCGCACAAGATCGGGCGGGCCGATCTGGCAGCCTTCATGGTGCAGCAACTGGAAAGCAGCCGGTATGTGCGTCAGGCCGTGACAGTGACGACCACGTAGCAAGGCCTCCGCGAGGATCAACCACCCCTCTCATCGAGGCGATCCGATTCGGCTGTGTGAAGGCCTGTAACGATTCATGCGACAGATAACTGTGGAAACTCACGGGACTAGCGGAGTGCCAGCTGCGCAACTCACAAGCTCTGGCGTTCGCATCAGAGCATCACTTTCGTTTTAACAAGGAGAAAACGATCATGTATTTAGTCATGGGCATTACTGGAAAAGTTGGGGGCGCCACCGCGCGGCATCTGCTGAAGCAAGGCAAGCAGGTGCGGGCGCTTGTGCGCAATCGCGAGAAAGCGGCGAAGTGGGCAGAACAAGGCGTGGAGTTGGTGGATGGAGACTGGAACGATGCGACAGCCATAGCGGCGGCGCTCAAAGGTGTTGAGGGCGCGTTTGTTATGTTGCCGTCTGTGTGGGCACCCTCGCCTGATTACAGAGAAGCAAAGGACGTGATTGCGAACTATGTCGAGGCGCTGACCGACGTAGTTCCGCCGCGGGTAGTGGCGCTTTCGTCGATGGGCGCGAATAGAACAAGCGGGCTGGGGATGATCACGGCGTTATCGCTTTTTGAGCAAGGTTTTCGCAGCCTGCCATCTCCGGTCGCATTTGTGCGCGCAGGGGGCTTTTTCGAAAACTTTCTTTTCGGCTTACAGGCCGCCCAAGGCGGAACACTACCAGTCTTCTACAATCCTACAAACCGAAAATCAACAATGGTCGCGACAAACGACATCGGCGCAGAGATAGCAAAGCTTCTGACCGGGCCGGCGTGGTCAGGGCATCGCGTTATCGAGCTCGGTTCGATGGTAAGCGCGGATGAAGTGGCGGAACAATTGGGTGAAGTCCTAAAACGCGACGTAAAAGCCTTTGCAGTCCCGCGTGCAGGGTGGGCGGAAGCGTTCGAGCAGTTCGGCGTCCCAAAGGGCCACACTGGACCTGCCGAAGAAATGTTTGAGAGCGTGAACGCGGGATGGATGGAGCTCCGAATCACGGGTACGGAGCACGCAGCGGGTACGACGTCCGCACGCGATGTATTCGCGGCTGCTCAGCAGGCCGTCAAGGCGAAAGGCCATTCCGTTTGAACGGCTGGGATGCCGTCAAATGAGACGATTCGGGGACGCATCGTGGCCCCAAACCTTACGCCCGATCCGGAAACCGGAGCGGCATCCGAATCGTTCACCGCCACCAACTCGGCATAAGTGCAAGAACGCGGTCACCGGGCTTGAAGTGCTTCACATTTGCGCCCGCTGGGGAACGGTGTCAATGACCGCTTTTGGGTGCAGCCCGTTTTGTTCGCGAAATTCCAACCTGCACCACTACCGCAACGCGAAACTCTGCTTTACTTTACGGGTTCCGTTGTAACATCATAGGGACAATAAGGGGTTGCTTTCCCTCATGGTGGAAACGTGAAATCATGAGTTGCAAGTTTGGCAGCCCTCCAGCCTCTCCCAATTGATGCTGCCGGCATCTTGATGAAAATCTGAATAGAGACGGACTAGCACCAGGTTCAAGAGACAGGGTCCGTCAGAACGGGCGAAGTGTCACCGCAGACAAGGGCTCGCATAGCTTTTGGTTCAGCCGTGATTCTGCTTCTTGTAAGCGGAGTCATTACCTACGTTGCAATCTCCCGTCTTCTCGCGGCCCAGCAAGGGGTCACCCACACCCATGAAGCGCAGGCCGCTTTAGCGAACGTCAATATTGTTTTGGGAAGAGCTAGACGCGCTCAGCTTGAATACATTGATTCAGGAGGAGTGCCCGACCTTTTGCGGGACTATGAATCAACGGTTGGCCAGATTCCGGGCTCGGTACGGCGCGTCAGAGAACTGACCGCCGATAATCCCGCGCAGCAGGCGAATTGCACGCGTCTGGAAAATTTAATTGAGCACCGGATCAGCTTCGAGGCGAGCTCGGTCGAATTAACGAAGAGCGGGCAATCTGATTTGCAAAAGCAATCAGATCTGACCCACCAAATCGTTGCCTTGTCTGCGGAGATTGATTCACTTCTCCAACAGATGGATGGTGCGGAACAAAAGTTGATTAACCTGCGGACAAGCGATGCAGCGCGATTGCGCCACGCGACGCTAGCTATCTTAGCTACCGCATTCGCGTTGGCACTGGCTCTACTTCTGATCCATTATCGGCTTCTTAACATAGAATCGAAAGCCCGACAACAAGCGGAAGCGGGTCTGCGTGACCTATCCGGTCGGCTACTGAAGATGCAAGATGATGAAAGAAGGCATATCGCTCGCGAGCTCCACGACAGCGCCGGGCAGATTCTTGCTGCGTTGAGTATGAAGCTGACGCCCTTGGCAACCGAAGCCGGCACACCCGGTCCTCATTCCGTGAAGGTGATCGAGGAGAGTCTCGGTCTTGTAAGCGAACTGACTATGGAAGTGCGCACCATCTCTCTTTTGTTGCATCCGCCGCTGCTAGATGAAGTCGGCCTTTCATCGGCACTTCGTTTGTACCTCGACGGTTTTGCCGAGCGCAGCAAGATTAAAGTGGATTTGAACATCCCCGATGATTTCGGGCGGCTCTCGCAGGAGTTGGAAACTGCCATTTTCCGGATAGTGCAGGAATCTGTTACCAACATTCATCGCCACTCCCAAAGCGCGGTGGCTAGAATTCGTATTTCCCGTGCCGGCAGAGATGTCCGCCTGGAAGTCGAAGACAAAGGTAAAGGCATACCGCTGGAGAAGCGATCTGAGATGGAGTCAACTGGCATAGCTGGAGTTGGAATCAGAGGAATGCGAGAGAGGATCCGGCAACTCGGCGGCACCTTGGAAATTAATTCTGACGGCAGAGGCACGCTCATCTTAGCCCGATTGCCGACTGGCAAAACTGTGTCGACAGCCATGGCGTGAAGAAAATTGATCGCCAAAACGCGAAAGGATCCAACGCTTGAGACCTGGGCTGCTGACTTGCGGACGCGAAGAAACTCTGAGCTGTGTCGAAGGGCGGAAGTGAAAAACGCATCAACCATTTGGCAGAAGGGAGCGTATGACTTGCGGTAGACGTGTGCTCCCCTCCGCTTTCAGCAAAACCGCATCCGCCCCTGCCTGCTTGCTTTCCCATTCAAGCTCAGAAGAGCTGTGCAGTGTGAAAAGTAAAATGGGCAGAAATGGCATTAGTCGCTTTATTCTCCGTGTTGCTTCCAACCCATCCATCACCGGCATCTGGAAATCGATAACGGCCACGTCTGGGCAAGATTCCTGAGCTTTCTCGATGGCCTCCAGTCCATTAACGGCTTCAGCACAAACTTCTAGTTCCGTGTCCGATTCAACAATGCTGCGGATTTGCTTTCGCATCAATGTGTTGTCGTCCGCAACCAGAACACGTATAGCCATCGCATCGAACCTCGCGGTTCCGACAGGACTCCATGGCATAGTGAAATGATCGACTCATCGAAGAAGCAAAGATATGGGGTGAAGAGCCCACTTCCTGAACTTATACAGGGTAGGGAGTTCTCCGGTCGCCCGACGGGATCTGCTACCCATGATAATGCAGGTCAACTCGCGACCTTGGCCTCATCGCGAAAAGCAAAGGTGTAATCGTGCGCAAACTGATCGAAGGTGGTCGGCTTGCGTCCGGTGAGCCGCTCGACGTCGCCCTCTACTAGACTCGCTCTGCCCTCGCGATAGAGACGCTGCAAATCGATCAGAGCGTTCGCAGACCATTCCGGCGCGCCAGTGGACAGGATGGCTTTCTTCAATTGGGCCGCCGGCAAGTCCACATAGCTGATTTTGCGTCCCGCAACTCGGGAGATCTTTTCCGCAACCTGCTCGTTGGTAAGAGCTTCTCCTCCGGTTAACGCGTAGGACTTGCCTTCGTGTCCGGTTGCGGCGAGAACGATCACTGCCACGGCCGCGATATCCCGAATGTCAATCATGCTGACCGCGCCGCTCCCCTGGCATCCGTAGAACGCGTTCTGAGACCCGATCGTGCCCGCGTCGTAGTTGATTCTGCATAAAACCGTTGGGACGAAGAAACGTGAAGGGCAGACCCGAGGCCTCAATGTTCTCTTCCGAATCGCGATGGCCGCTCGGGAACATGGATTCCCGTCCACCTAGAGCTGAAAGCTTAACAATGTGCTTCCGCCCATTCGCACGCACCTCTTTGACGAAATTCGCTTCCAACCCTGGCAGTTCCCGAATCGGCGGTCCGACCAGAAAAATCTTTTCCACCCCTTCCAATGCTTGACGAATCGTCTCCGGCTTAGCGTAATCCATGATCACACCCTCTAATCCCGCAGGGGCTTGGGCTGCTACGGCAGGCGAGTGGAAGGTAGCGCGTATCTTCAGCCCCACGGCCAGCGCTTGCTTTACCACTTCACGACCGACGTTCCCACTTGCTCCAGTGATCAGAATCATTGCACTCTCCCTCAAACAACAACAGTACCGCAAAAACTCGCCTCGCCCTCTCTCTCGTTCTTAATGGCAATGTTCTGTTTTTTGTCGCGCTCGTCTAGCGCCCTGGTTATCTCGGCAATAAGAGCCATCAGCTTCTTCGGGTCTAGCTCGTTCGCCGCTGTCTTACAGAGTTCCCGCCAATCCTTAACGCGATCCTGATCCATGACGTGCCTCCGTTCGGATACAGAATTGAGGTGCAGAGCAGTTACATCGAAGTCGATGCAAGCGAGTTTCCAGGACGAGGGGGCCAATTGTTTCAATAACTTAGATGAGATCCCGACCTCTATTCGCAAGTGCAAATCTTCTAGTTCCGCGTAATTTTGCTACGCTGTGTGCGCTATGGAAACAAGAGTGTTTCGCGGTCCTGCGTCCGCTTCAAATCGAGTTTCTTGCCAGAGGGCCAGAGAACGGAGTTGTGGGTATGTCAGAACCCGGGTCGTTGGCGCATTGTGTGGACGATAATTGCGACGTGAATGGCAATAGCTGTTCCCGCGCCGGTCATGTGCATCAAGAAAGTCCCGCCGCCAGTCTGCTGAATGGCGGCGATACCGTATCGGCCTAGTGGAAGAAACAAGATAATCGCGGTTCCCAGTCCTGGGTTGTAGCCTCGGGAGATGACCGCCTGAACGACGTGAATGGTGCCATTCAGAAGAACTAAGTAGACTGCGACAAGTCCGAACCCAGCGCTCACCGTCGCTGCCAGTGCCAGAGAGATCCCGATGACGCCCCACACTCCGGGCACGTTAATGACGAAGACAGCCAACCGTGAGAGTCCTACTCTTCGTTTCCCAATCTTCTGATTGACGAACAGTCTGAACCGATCGTTGTCGTGCTCCTCGTATTGGTGGACCATGTAAACCGGTAGGCAGAGAAACGTAGTCACGAGCGAAACAGGCCAAGAGTGCACGAGGACAGGAGTCAGTAAAAGCAACAATAAACCGGCTAGGAACCCACCATAGACCCAGTTGGCGATTAATCGGGCGAACATTTGTTACTCCCCTCGAAACCCTCGCGTAACGGATTTCTTCACTGCCCTCGTCTAAAGCGAAGGTTACTCTATTTTGGTAGCGAGAGCTGATACCGTTTCCCGCGTCGAATCGATCATTGGCTCGGGGTCGCCTTAGCAAGTTGCGGAAAAATTCGCACGTACATCAAAAGGCGACACCCCCAGGCGCTAAAGCGCACACTCATTTTCAACGACCTAACGGCACGACTGAAGTCGTGCCCTTCGCAAAACCTGCCCGAGAGCTGGAGTTTTTCCGCAACCTGCTAGGAGACCTGATGAAGAAAAGGATATTCGCGTGCGCGACGAGCGCATTGTTGCTTGCAATCACTAGTTGGGCAGACGACAAAGAGAAGGACGAGGATCGTCTGAAGAATGCCAGCACGGTGCTGACAGAGATTCTGAATATTCCAGACGACATTCCTCAAGATCCCAGCGTTGCAAGTTTGCGAAGTTCGTCCCGAGTTCGAACTTCTGATCAGCGCGTTGCAGGCCAAATACCCGGACCATCTGGGTCTGCCATAGGGAAACAACATCAGTGCACAACAGTTCGGTGCTCTCTCTTTGTTCCGGATGTATTGTCGGCAACCCTTACATTATCGGATTAGGTAAGAGTAGCCCGTCCCTCGCCCGCAATCGCGCCCAGCCAATATGAAGTTGGCATTATTCCTACTCCCCTCCCCGTTAGCTTGCCTATTTATATTAACTATGGTTAACTATGAGGGATAATCACTGGTTAATCAGCCCGACGTTTGAGGTCGGCATGTTCGTGGCCTGTGAGGGAAACCAAAAAGAGTCTAAAGACATGATGCACCTCCATCGGCTGGCGTTCATTCTCGCGGTTGTGGCATCTCTACCTCCGTCTCAAGCACTGGCACAAGGCGAAACCACGAGTGCTATCGTTGGCCAAGTTCGGGATACGACCAATGCTGTAGTGCCGGGCGCCACAGTGGCGATCGCCAACCTTGAGACTGGACTGAGGCGGAGCGCCAAGACAGATGACGCTGGCCGCTTCAACTTCCCACAGTTAAAGCCTGGGACCTACTTGGTCAAAGTGGAAGCGCAGGGCTTCGAACCGCAGCAAAATGACAACGTCATTTCGGGCTTAGGCCAGAAGCAAACAGTGGATTTCACGCTTAAAGTGGCTCGATCCAATGAGACTGTGGAGGTCAGCAGCGAGGCTCCACTCATCAACCCGGAGAACGCGAACACATCCACAACTCTGACTACTTCGGCGCTGGAAGACCTTCCGAATCCAGGCGGTGACCTAACCTACCCGCTGCAGTTTTCGCCTGGAGCACTCATCAACACGGCCGGCAGCGGCAACGATTTCGTTGGCGGTACAAACGGCTACGGCAACGTGGAATTCAACGGGCTGCCCGCCCTCTCCAATGGCTACATCGTCGACGGGCTGGAAACGAACGACCCGCTCACGAATCTTAATAGCGGCCTCTCAACCAACCTTGTCCTGGGATTGAATTCGATCTCAGAAGTGACTGTCAACACTCTTTCTTATTCCGTGGATCAGGGACGGTATGGAGCAGCCCAGGTCAACTACGTCACCAAGTCCGGCACGAATCAGTTTCACGGAAATCTCTATGAACTGTGGAATGGTTCGCTGCTGAATGCAGCGGACTACTTTACTAACGCGACGCCGGGAAACCACAAGCCGGGAGCGACGGTGAACCATTTTGGAGGCAGTGTCGGTGGGCCGATCGCGCACGACAAACTCTTCTTCTTCTTTGATAGTGAATGGGTGCGGATAGCACTGCCCATCGTCACGCCGACGATCGTTCCCAGTACGGCGTTCCAAGCATACGTCTTGCAGCAACTTTCCGGGGGCCAAAGAACCGGCTGCGGGTCCAGCGATTCGAATGAGAACTGTCTGTTTTATCAACAGATGTTCAACCTCTACGGGAATGCCAACGGCACACCCACGGCAATACTTGGCTGTCCGCTTGGCACTGCCGGAGATGGTTGCGCCAACCGGCAAAGCATCTCGCACTCCAGCGACGACCACGAGCAGGTCCAGACCGTCCGTCTCGACTACAACGTCAACCAGAAAGATACGGCATGGTTTCGTTTTCAGTCGGACTCCGGGCTTCAAGCCGCGTACACGGATCCCATCAACCCGGTGTTCAATGCGTTTTCGCCGCAACCTCTTTATTCGTTCGCCGCAGGACACACGCACGTTTTCTCGCAGAACCTGGTGAACTACTTCAACCCGGCGTTCTCCTGGTATGAAAGCTTGTTTGGGCCAAGCAACCTTCAGAAGACCCTTTCGGCTTTCCCGATCGTATTGCAGGGTAGCGGCGCGAACGCCTTCACGCCCGTTGGAGGGCTTGACAACACTTGGGTACAAGGCAGGCGTGCCTCCCGATTCTTCATCAATGACAACCTCGCCTGGAGCCGCGGCGCTCACGAACTACGGTTCGGAACGAATATCCGCATCTTCCGTCTGAACGACTACGATTTCGGGGAAGGTACGGTTCCCACCGTGACCTACGCGAACTTGCAACAATTTATCGATGGAGTGGCAAACACGGCGTCGGAAACGTTCCCTTCGCACTTAAACGAGCCCTTCAACTTTCTCAATCTCGATGTCTACGCGCAAGACACCTGGAAAGTGACACGCACACTAACCTGGACGTTTGGCCTGCGCGACACTTTCAATTCCAATCCGCTAAATCCACATGATCAAGTTGCCCGTCTTCGCGGCTCCTTCAGTTCTATTCCCCATGACAATCAACCGTTGAACACCGTTATTCAGACTCATCTCGGCAATCTGTTCTCGTCCACGCCGGTGGCTATTTTGCAGCCGAGAACGGCGATTGCGTGGCAGTTCGAGCCGAAATCGGTACTCCGCACCGGCTTCGGGATTTTCAGCGACATCTTGCCGGGCACGGTGGCCGACCTGATCGGCACGAATCCTCCCTACGACAAGACGTTTCAGGGAGGAGTGCTTGGCAGCGTGGGCGGCACAGCCATAGCGCCGGGAGCGCCCAACAGCGCAATCGGCGCAATCGTTGCCGCCAATCAGACTTTTACTTCGGGATTTCCCCAGGGCCAGCCTTCTCTTCCACCGGTTGCGATCACAGCCATTCCAGATGGCAAACTCCACGCGCCGTACTTCATGGAGTGGAGCCTGGGAATCGAACATCAATTCGGAACGACGGCTAGCTTACACGCACAATACGTCGGGACGCGCGCCGTGAACCAGCCCTACTCAACACAAGTCAACGGTTACCAAACCGTGTGTCAGGGCTGTTTTGCGCCATTCCCTTATCTGCAGCCTACCGATGCGCGATTCGCCGCGGTGACGCAGTTATCCACCGGTGCGAACAGCCACTACAACGGTCTTCAACTGACCGCGATGAAGCGACTCGGCCATGGCCTGCAAGGCCAGGTCAACTACACCTGGAGCCATTGCATGGACACGGTCTCGAACGGAGGATTCCTTCCGTTCTCTGCGGGAGGGATTCTTTCGCCTCTGCCGGGAGATCTGGGCCGCGATTATGGTCCCTGCGACTATGACATCCGGCACAATCTCACTGCGCAGTATGTGTATCAGTTGCCGATTAGAGTGCGGAGTCATTCTCTGGGCTACGCGCTGAACGGCTGGCAGATCTCCGGAACAGCGTTTTGGCACAGCGGAGTTCCGTTCTCAGTGCTGAGCACGCCTTATTCGGCAAACGGAAACGGCATCGTGCAGGGCAGTGGGCCGCAGTTTGCCACTGTCGTTCCCGGCGTCCCGCTCTATGCGCATCATCCCGTCCCCGCCGTGACACAACCGGGCACGATTCAGTGGTTGAATCCCGATGCTTTTGTATCAGCGGTTGATCCGAGTACAGGGCAATGCTCCGGCGGCGACGACCCGCAGCATTGCCAATTCGGAAACCTCGGCCGCAATTCACTGCGCGGTCCCGATTTCCTCTGGAGCGACTTCTATCTGACAAAATGGTTTCCTTTGACCGAGCATCTGAAGCTTCGGTTTGAGGGTCAGTTTTTCAATGTCTTCAACCACCCGAACTTCGGGTTGCCAAGCATGGTGCTGGCCGGTATTCCGGGAAAGCCTTCCACGCAGACTGGCTTTGGAGCGCTCACTTACACAACTGCTCCACCTACCGGCTTGCTGGGCGTCGGTTTGGGTGGCGATAGCAGTCCCCGAATGATCGCGTTTCAGGCGCGGCTGGAGTTCTAACGGTGATATATTTGCACGCACAAAACGCGTCTCGGAGGAACTAGCTTCTGGAAATAACGCTGTTTCAACCGTGTCAGAACGGTCCTCATTCCCGGTTCAAGCGTCCTCTCAGCCGTGCCCATCAAATACCTGCACCCGTGTGACAGTGGATTATGAACTGGGATATTCTCTGCCAATGACGGATAGGAGTCAGCGCGTGATTGCCGCTTTAGAAGTTGAGGCAGCAATGACTGAAGCTCACGCCAAACGACTTTCTAACGTTGCACCCAACCTCGCCGATCCGGGACGACAGCGCGAGATCGCGGCCCTGGTCGAAGAAGAGACAGAAAGAGCTAAAACGATAAGAGAGCGCATACGCCTGCTGCGGGGCCAGTCTGAAGAGTTTGGCCGAGACTTCAAAACATAATCTGTTCGCGTCAAAAGTCGTGTATAACACGCGACGCCGTCAAGCATCCTGAGGAGTTAAGATGCACCGAGCTCACATGGCCATCGTGGCGGCATCGCAACGATGTGTTTAGCGATTAGTGCTACGTAGCTTCTCTCACAATCCGGGCAGCGGCTTGGCTGTGGTCCTCGTTGCAGTCGTGGGCGTCGAAGTCCGCACGTATCCGCAGGGCCGTATTATCGGCTGTCTCGCTAATCTTGGGGATGGCACGAAAAAGTCGCTTGCAAACACTACAACGAGCCATCATCGTTTGGCCGGGGCGCATCTCCGTAAACTGCAACTCGCGGTTATGCCTTTGCACACCGACAGTCTCCCACACGGTCGGTTTCCGCGCTAGCCCGGTAGATTTCGATGCACCACTACCCAACAGTGAGTGCATGCTGGCACCCCAGCACGCCTGGCATTGTGAGCAATACTGACCGGAAACGGCTTCACCATCCCGAGTAGGCTTGGGTCATGGCAAAGTTGCCAGAGTACATCAAAATAAGCCCGTTGGCATTGGTGTGTCCGCGCTGTCATGCGGCCGCTCGGCAAGTATGCGATTTGTTGGACGGCGAGGTTGAGCTTGTCCACGTGGAAAGAATTGCTGCCGCGGCTACGAAGGATGTTGCAGCAAGGCGCAGACTCGGTGCCATCCGGTAACTGCTCAGTCCGTTGCGATTAAACGACGGTCTCGATGCGGGGCGGTACGTGGATGACCGGTGACAAGAACACACTTCTTGCCTGCAGCGACGCCACAAGTCGGGCAACGAACGGCAAGTACTTGTGTTGGAGTGAGCGGTTTCTTCATGGCTCAGAGATCATGCCCGAATTGTCAGCCCACGACTGGTCAATCTTGAACACTTTTCAGGTCGATGCCCGGCTTGGCAGCCAATAACTGTTGCAAAATCGCCATTTCACTCATTGACCCCATGGAACTCTCCCGTTTCCCGTCGAACGTGCATAGGATGCGACCCACACAGGAAACGAAAATTACCTCCAATTCGTCCCCTCGCTCGAGGCCAGCAATGCTTCCAGCTTCGCCAATCGCTCTTGCAGGCTTTGGATTTCTTTTTGCTGGCGCTGCACTTCATTCAATAGCATTGAATCGAGCACCTGATACTTCACGGTCTCGATCTGGCCGTCCGCTGAATGGGCGACGAGGTTGGGGTAGACTTCTGCCACCTCTTCGGCGATCAATCCGTATTGGGTGGGCTTGGAACCATCCTCGAACGCTTTCTGGTAACGGAAGGTAACCGGCCGTAGATGCATGAGTCCTTGGCTTGCGTCGCCCATTTCCTGGATGTCTTCTTTGAACCGGCGCGAAGAGCTAACCGTGCCCAGTTGGCCATTAGAATCGATCACTACGGGCACCGCGTCGTTTGCGCCAGTCATCACACCTCTTATTCCTGCCGCGAAGAAAGAGGTTTGTATTCCAGTCGTCCCGATCCGGGTAGCGTTATTATCTGACTCGCCTCCAGTGCTTCCAATTTCAATGTTGTTGTCGCCGCTCGTAACCCCCAGACCCGACTGGTATCCTATGCCGATATTGTTGCTCCCAGTGGAGGTGAATATTAAGGATTGGAACCCCACCGCAGTATTAAAGCCTCCCGTTGAATTGTTCAGCAGACTGTCGGAGCCGATGGCGGTGTTGTTCGAGCCGCTAGTGTTCACCTGCATGGCCTGCATGCCAAAGGCAGTGTTGAAGTTTCCGTCCACGTTGTCGATCAATGTGAGGGCCCCGCCAGCAGTGTTGTAGGCTCCCGTAGTGGTTGCCTGTAAAGCTGCGGAACCGATGGCGGTGTTGTTAGACCCAGCGGTGTCATTCTGCAATGCGTCGGTGCCGACGGCAGTCCCTTGCGTGCCAGAAGTGAGATTCTGTAGTGCCTCAAAACCCAGGGCGATGTTCGCAAGGGACCCCTTGGGTAGTGTCAGAATGTCATAGCCTAGGAGGCGGTAGGACCGCGAGGCATTGACTCGCCCATTCACGTCCAACGCAACCGTGGGCGTCGTCGTGCCCACGCCAATCTTGCCACCCGTCTGGAAGAGGATCGAGTTTCCCAAGGTCGTACTGCCCGTCCACTTGGGAATGTAGTCGGTGGTGCCCGATCCGGTCACCGTCGCTGGAGGCGGAAGAGTGCGGGTTGCTGCAATCTGCCGGAATGCGGACGACCCCTCATTCACCTGTTGACCTTGCGCGGCCAGGCCGCAGAAAAGAATTGCGACTGCACAGTTCACGAATGTGGAAGTTGGTTTCATAGAAGGTCTCCGTTTGGCTTCGGATTCATCGGACACGATGCTTATGGTTGAGAAATTTATCACAAGAGCGCAATGATTTTTGGAATGTTCGTGTGATGTCAAATGACGGAAATCCGGTCACGCCGAGCGGTGGGGGGAAGGTGACCGGATGTGATCGCGCTCGCGTCGTTGGCGTAACATCGCCGTTACACTCATTGACCCTGTGTCCGGGATTTTGAGTGAAATCGCCTGTTAACGACAGTCGGCGTTGCCTTCCTAGATCAGTAGCTCAAACAGGCGAGTGTCCAAATCACAAACATCCAGCCGGAGATAGCCAGCGTCATCCAAGCCAGCCAGGCTCTTCGTTCAATCGAAACCCACGTCAGTGAGGCGAGTCCGGCTATCGCCCCATTACCTTCTCCCATCGTCCGTCACTTCGAGTGACGCGCTCCGCCGAAGCCAGCACCTGCTCCAGCCGGGCTAAGCGCTCCTGCAGCCTCTGGATCTCCTTCTGTTGCCGCTGCATTTCGTTCAGCAGCATGGAATCGAGGACCTGATATTTCACCGCCTGGACTTGGCCATCCGATGAATGAGTGACCAGGTCGGGATAAACTTCGGCCACCTCCTCGGCAATCAGGCCATACTGGATCGGTCTGGCCCCGTCGTCGAACGGTTTTGTGTAACGAAAAGTGACCGGACGAAGATGCATCAGGCCCTCGCTGGCGCCGGCCATGTCGTGGATGTCCTGTTTGAAGCGACGCGAGGAGTTGATGGTCCCCAATTGCCCGTGCGTATCAATCAAGACAGGCACAGCATCGTTCACACCGGTGGGCACGCCGCTCACGCCTGCTACGAAGAAAGAGGTCTGTATGGAAAGATCGCCGATGCGAACAGCGCCGCTGTCGGTCGACTGTCCGGTGTTTCCGATATGAATGTTGTTGCTGTTGCTCGGGGAGACATTCAGCGCCGCTTGGTAGCCAATTGCGATATTGGAACTTCCATTGCTGTTGTTGGTCAAGGCGTCATATCCGAGCGCCGTATTCCCGACGCCGCCGTTGTCAAACAGCATCGCACCCGAACCCAGGGCTGTATTTTGTGTTCCTCCGATGTCCTCGGCCAAAGCGCCGGAGCCCACTGCTGTGTTTTCGTTCGATTTGTTCAAATCCAGAGCGCCCGCGCCGACGGCGGTGTTGTTGTAGCCGGAGACGTTGAAGGACAGGGTTCCCTCTCCGACGGCCGTATTTCCGAAGCCACTCGTCGTAAGCGACATGAGCGCCTGGTTTCCGACGCCGGTGTTTGGCGACGACCCCGTGCCAATCACCGTCAACACGTCGATGCCGCCAATGCGGTAGGTCTTTGAAACATTGACCCGGCCATCCACGTCGAGCGCCACGCTCGGCATGGTTGTGCCCACGCCGATCTTGCTGCCGGTCTGGAACAGAATCGAATTTCCTAATGTCGTGCTGCCCGTCCACTTGGGAATGTAGTCGGTGGTGCCCGATCCGGTCACCGTCGCTGGAGGCGGAATGTTGTTCACGGAGGCCAATTTCTGAGAAAGGGTGTCTTGCGCGAGGAGGGAAAGGCTGAACAGACACACCACTGCGCACGTATAGATGCGATGCATTTTCACGCCCCTTTTGATGCAGATTGCAGACCGCTTGCGCTGCGTGCGGAAGAATGTATCACAGGACTATGAATTCAGCCGATCAAAATGACTCTCTCGAATCGGAGTCAAGGGCGGGGTTACAACTCCCTAAATGTTGAGAACAGGCGTTAGCGCTCAAAACCCAGCCAGCCTTTTACTCTTCCAATGCTTGCATTACCCAGACGGTTTGCCGTAGTTCCAAACCAGCGGCAATGGGAGGCCGTCGCTATGAGCAAACATAGAATCAAGCCGAATTACCGTCGCCGAGTGCTTCGGCTGCCGGATCTGGATCATTGCAAATTGGCAGTGCTGAATAGCCTCGGCTCGCCAGCCTCGCGCCGGGTTTACGAGTACGCCATTGATCAATTCATTGCGTGGTACTGCTCCGAGCCCCGGCTCGCCTTCAACCGCATCGTAGTCGTGCGCTACCGCATGTACCTGGAATCACGCGGTCTGGCCGCGAACACCATCAATCAGCAACTGGCTGCCGTCCGCCGCCTCGCACACGAGGCCGCCGACTCAGGCCTACTGAGTCCCGAATTGGCGGCTGGCATCAGCCGAGTGAAAGGGGTCAAGCAACCCGGCTGGGGCAACCTGCCGCGTGAGGCCGTACTCAAAATGCAGTGGCCAATCGCCACTCGACATTCCTTCGGGAGTTAGCACAGTGCGAACTGACTCAACCAGATTCTTCCTGCAAGGCTTGGTGCTTGTGCTTGGGATTCTTCGTTCTGCGCAAGGACAGACCTTTGAAGTTTTGCATACGTTCGAAGAGTCAGATGGCGCCAATCCGCAAGCCGCCCTGGTTCAAGACCACGCGGGCAATATATACTCCACGGCGGAGTATGGCGGGTTACGAGGGGTTGGCGATGTCTTCAGGCTCGAACCAAGTGGAAACTACAATGTTTTGAGCCAATTTCAGGATTATCCCGACGGAGCCAGGCCGGTCGCACCACTGGCGGCTGACAAAAGCGGAGACGCATACGGCACAACCTACGCGGGCGGCATCAACTGTCTTACTTATCACGACGTCGTATTTTACTGCGGAACCGTTTTCAAGGTAGATGCAGCGGGCAGTGAAACGGTGTTGTACCGTTTTGCAGGAAGTCCTGACGGAGCCAATCCCAATGCTGGATTGATTCCTGACGGAAAGGGCAACTGGTATGGCACGACGGTATTTGGCGGCACGGCCGGATGTGACTATCCCTATGGCTGCGGCGCGGTGTTCCAGTTGGATAAAGTGGGTACCGAATCCGTACTGTACAGTTTTGCGGCGGGCTCTGACGGTGCCAATCCTTATGGGGCGGTCGTTTTGGACGCTTCGGGAGATTTGTTTGGAACCACCTCGGACGGCGGCGGTTCCAAGGATTGCTCCAGTGGCTGCGGTACTATCTTTAGGCTTCACCACACTGCTAGCGGTTGGACGGAATCGACAATTCATCAATTCAAACTGACAGACGGGGCAGTTCCTTACGCCGGCCTAATTCTGGATTCCAATACCGGGGAAGTGTACGGAACTACCACAATTGGCGGCAACTCCAGTGGGTGTTTGTACCTCGGACAACCGACGGGCTGCGGGGTCGTATTCAAGCTGAATTTACGTAGTGGCGACTATGCCGTCTTGTACAAGTTCAGCGGCGGTAGCGACGGATCAGAGCCCTACGCTGGTTTAATTCGAGATCCAAAAGGTAACCTTTACGGCACAACTCTTTACGGCGGCGATCTGACGTGTAACGGAACCATCGGCTGTGGAACAGTATTTCGGCTGGATACGGCGAACAAGCTAACCGTTCTGCACGAGTTTACTGGGGCTGCGGACGGAGCCAACCCGGTTGGAGCCTTGCTGCTTGATCTTCGCACGCCCGCTCTTTATGGCACAGCGACAATTGGCGGCGACGTTAACTGCAATACCCAAGAGGGCGGTGGGCCTGGGTGCGGAACAGTATTCAAGATTACTCCCTGAATGGCAATTGGCAACCGATTCGAGGTCGGTGGACCCTACGGTTGGCGATAAATCCCCATTACACTCATTGACCCTGGTCATGGAGATCAGCTCTCCATCACACCTCAACTTCGTTCCGGAACTTCGTTGCGGAAGGGCTGTTAGGCAGAATGAGGCTTGTATGAGGACGCAGTTGCCAACTGCCGTTCCGGCAGGGGCGGGGCGTTGCTGATTTCTGTGTCTGTCTCACGGCTCAGCCGGGCGGTCCACATCAGCCCCGCTACGACACTCACAACTCCGAACACCACCCAGACTTCCATCATCAACTTGAGCCAGTGCATGAATCCCCCAGGATCTTCGCCTCGGGCACCGGAACGGCCCTGGGGTGGGGCCTAGCCAGACGAAGCAGGTAACTCTACCGCAACCAACGTCACTGTCGATAGAGGCATCAGTCTCTAGAAGTTGGCCCAGGGGCGGTTCGACGGGGCATGGATCAAGAGAATTGCTCTGGCTGGCGCAAAATCGTGATATCACTCATTGACCGGAATGCCTGGCACTCTGGGTTAGAAAACTACCCATTCCTAACGCCATCTGTTGCGATCAAGAAGGCCGTTTTTATGGGCTCTCATGGTAGCGATTCTGGACAGGTTTTCTGACACCGCTGCCGCAGAGTTCAGGTGCGCACCCTTACTTCGAGTGGGCACTAAACCCGAAGACGACAGACTTGACGCGGTCCAGAAACGGGCTTCTGGGAAGTGACCGAAGAAGTTGCTACCCAAGCCCGCAGGGCTTTCGTCAAATAGCCCGGTGATCAGAGTCATCGAGGCCTGAAATGAAGTATCCGTCGGCGTCACGCGCGTGGTTCACCAACATTGATTGTTATGTGAATGCGACTTTGCTGGCGATCACGGGCTGCGTTTCATTTTCGGCCATCGGAGTCCTGGGACAACAAGCGGCTTCCTCCTGTTTTTCCTTTTCCCTCGATTCCGTTGCCGGTTTGGAGGTATTCAACGGGAAGGCCGAAGTCGCGACATACCGCGGACGGCGCGGGGTGCATTTGACAGCACCGCCCGGCCGTTCCGACCCTAAGGACAATGAATCGGTCCAGGCGTTTGTGGCCGGCGTCGATTTCAAGGACGGAACCATTGAGGTCGATGTTGCAGGTGCGCCAATGCCCGGAGCGCCTGCGGATGCACGAGGCTTCATCGGCATCGACTTTCGCAGTCAGGAACATGGCGTTCACACAGAAAGTATCTATCTGCGGCCGACCAACGGCAGGGCCGATGATCAATTGCGCCGCAACCACTCTGTGCAGTATGACTCGGTGCCGGATTTTCCCTGGTTCCGCCTGCGAAAAGAAAGTCCCGGAGTTTATGAATCCTACACCGATCTCGAAGCGGGTGCCTGGACGCACATGGAGATCGTAATTTCAGGGCCAAAGGCAATGCTGTACGTCAACGGAAGCGACCAGCCGTGCCTGATCGTGAGTGATCTCAAGCTCGGCAAAACCCACGGGCAGGTCGGCTTTTGGGGACAGTGGAGCACGGATGCTTATTTCTCCAAGCTGACGGTACGGACTGAACGATAGCATCGGGTTGCGATTTGTAAACGGTGCCATTGCTGTGCGCAGCAATCCATCAAGGAGAACACGAATGCAGCGAATCCTCTGTGTTGTCGCGTTCTGGTTGTGCGTATGTATCGCCTTGTGCACGCTTGCCGCAGATCAGGAGCAGACTAAGGTAGTCAAAATTAACGACGCGATTTACATGGTGATATTCCCGCGCAAAATCAAAAAACTCAAAGGTTTTCGAGGTCTCCGGGTCGATTTTCCAAAATAGAAACGATCCGACCGGAAACCCTTGCAACAGACTGTCAAATAGCTTGTAGATCTGTTCAGGCTTCCAGACGAATTCGCGCTGGATCGCGGGCAGCACGTAATCGTGTTTCCGGATGCGGTCGAGAGCGGTTTTGACGGTGATAGGAGCCTGATAGGGCATGCGGTTAGTTCTTCTCCTTCAGATGTTCAACTGTATACCACGCTTGTTAGTCTGCAAGCAGTGCGCCACTTGACGATTATCCTCTATTCCGCCGCCGCCCCTGCTCTGCCGCTGCGGCTGCATTCACTGCAGTGACGTGCGCGTAACCTTCATCCCCGCATCGGGCGCGCTCCCTGGCCTTCTCGCTGACTTCCAGCAGCTTCTGTTCGGTCTCCTCGACGCTCCAGCCGCATCGCGAGGCAAACATGCACCAGCTAAAATCAGCGGCGCTACGATCCGGGACGCCGTCAGGTTTTGGCTTGAGGCAGCGCTGATAGTCAGGCCAGTGCCGCTCGCGGTCCGGCTGGCGGGAAACACGGTGGGGGCGTAGGTCCACGACCGAGACGGTTCGTTCCGGTTCTGCCAGCAGATGAAGCTCCTCCAGCTGTGCCGGCGTCATCATGCGACCGGGATGTGCTTCAAGGATGGTGACGGTCGGGGGATTGGGCAAGTTCTTGGCTTTCCAGTTCTCGGTGCCAGCAAGGCGCGTGGCATGGGAGGCGTATTTGTCGCTGGCGCCTACTGCGCGGCGGACACGGCGCGTGAATTCCTTAAACTGCTCCTTGCCTTCCGGTACGCCGGATACCGCTATCCATGCCTGGCGGTTGCCGGGGCTGGTTTCGTGGATGATGAAAGTGGCGGGACGGACGCGGTCGATTTGCTCCTGGGTCTTCAGGTCATCAAGCTGCACAAATGCGACACCGGAACCCATCGGACGGATGATGACATTCTCGCCCGCCATCGCCTCCACCCCTTTGGATTAAGAGATCAAAGCGCAGGACTACACATCAGTCTAGGACCTGGCGTCCCGGCCCGGTGCTTTAATGCCAAGCCGCTCTTCCCCGCATCTTCGTAAGTGCGAACAACGACAAGATTATGCTTTTTGGCATATTCCTCAATCGCGGCCTTCTGGTTGGCAATTGAGAATTGCTGGCCGTCGTCAGACATTCGGACATACTGGGCAACGGGCGTAATGCCAGGGTTAAGTGGCTTGGGCGGTTGAGGCAAACTTCGTATACGCAAACTCTTGAAGGCGGACACTAGACGCCGATCATACTCCTAAAGGGGAGTGCCGATGGGTCGGCAGGCTGCCGACATCTAGGCAGACCAACATTCTTTCCAGCTCGGTCTGGCTCTGATTTTGGCGCAATACTGTGCAATCGACGACGGCCTGGGGATTGCTACCTCCTGAAGTTGGGAGGAACCCACAATTCAGCGTCACGCTAGTACGGTGACCGATACGGTCTTGGTTTTCTTTTGCCCGTATTGTTCTATCGGCCCGGATTTTGCAGAGATGACTGGATACAAAGACGGTCGGTTCGTTTGCCGAAACTGTGCGCATACCCTCCGCCCCGGCACTCCGACCTATTTCTGTACATGCCCCGGGTGCCTCAAATGGTCCAGGCAGATGCTTGTTCGGTTTTCGTAACAAGAAACGGATTCTTGGAGGGAACCGGATTGGCAGTCTTAACCTTGTAGACCGAAAGGCGATTCCCACGACCGGAGGAATTGTGCCCGCTTCAGTGGTTGACCTGAAAGCCCTCATCGTATCGCCCGACGCAAAAACAACCGCTGTTTTTGTTCAGATATTCCAAGACCTTGGGGTTATCGCGCAATCGTACTCAGATCAAGCTTCGGCTTCTGAGCGATTCGATCAGGCCAAGTTTGAAGCCGTCGTGGTGGACTTGGATAACATCCTTGAGCGCATACCCTTCGTTCAAAACATCCGTCAAGGCCGGACCAATCGGAACGCAGTAGTGCTTGCGGTTGCAACCAATGACTCTGCCAAGAAGCGGGCATCCGAACATGGGGCTTCTTTCACTGTCGAGCGTCCCCTGGTCGTGGATCAGCTCTTGCCCGTACTCCGCGCAGCTTACGGTTTCATGCTTCAGGATCGCAGGCGCTATTTCCGGCTGGTGACCGAACTAGCCGTCTCGATAAGAACGAGTGCAGGCGCAGAATTTCAGTGCAAGACCATCAACATCAGCTCCGAGGGAATGGCGCTCGGCACTCCTCGCCCAATGCACTACGGTGAGATCATCGGCGTAGTTTTTGCAATCTCTAACGCCGGCCCGTTGATGATCGCTGAAGGAACGGTAATTTGGGATGACAAGCACGGTAAGGCGGGAATACACCTCCATTTTGCCAATTCGCAAGACAAAGATCGAATTGCGGAATGGCTAGACAGCGAATTTTACCTGCGGCAGAACAACACAAATATCCATTTGATGTAGGTTCACAATTGACGATTCTTGAGTCGGCGGTGTCGGTGATGAACAACAAATCCGGTGTTCAGCCTATACCTGCGGCTCAGTATTTACGAATGTCCACTGAGCACCAAAAATACTCTCTAGAAAATCAATCGGCGGCTATCCACGACTATGCATCCCGACGTGGTTTCGTAGTCACGCATACATACAAGGACGCCGGGAGTGGACTAGCACTGAAACGACGGAGCGGACTGCGCGAACTACTACACGACGCGGTTCGAGGGACAGCCTACAAAGCGATCCTCGTCTACGACGTGAGCCGATGGGGACGATTTCTCGACGTTGACGAGTCGGCACACTATGAATTCATTTGCAAATCGGCGGGCGTTCCAGTGCACTATTGCGCTGAGACTTTTGAGAATGACGGAAGTTTGCCGAGCACGGTCGTCAAATCGCTCAAGCGATTGATGGCTGGTGAGTATATCCGTGAGCTTTCTGCAAAAGTGTATGACGGATCAAAACGGATGTCTCAGCGCGGATTCAGCACAGGGGGTTCTGCGGGCTATGGTCTGCGGCGAATGCTTGTCTCACCAGCCCATGAACACAAACACGAACTTCGATTTGGAGAGCGCAAGAGCATTCAGGAAGATCGAGTGATTTACGTCCATGGACCCAACGAAGAGGTTGATTGCGTGCGGCAAATCTTTCGTATGTTCACCGCTGAGTTTCAAACACCTGGCAAAATCGCAAGAGAACTAAACCGAAAAGGAATTTCGTACACCGGCTACAAGCACCGACGGTGGAATTTCAATGCTGTTGATCGCATACTCAAAAATCCTAAATACGCTGGCTGTAGCGTCTACGGCAAGAGCAGCGGACGACTTGGAATGCCGAGAACCAAAATCCCGCCCCAGTTCTGGACGAGGACGCCGGGCGTCTGGACTCCAATTATCGATATGACAACATTCAAATTAGCAGAGCGCAGATTCGCCAGCCAACCAAGAAATAAGACAGATGACCAATTGCTGGATGAGCTTCGCGCCATAATACATAAGAACGGAGAGTTGACAGGGTCCCTGTTGAGGTTTTCGTATGAGTGCCCGCCCCACAGGTCTTACGTTCGTCGTTTTGGCAGCCTCACTGAAGCGTTCGCACTGGCTGGGTACGAGGGGCCGAGACTGGCTACCACCAAGACGCGCCGCAGACTCCGTGGGCTGAGAGACAGCCTTTTGCAAAAGATCGTAATGCTCGATCAATGCAATGTTTCTGCTACGCAAGAACCCAGGGGTATACCATCGAGGCTGCAATTAAGAAACAGTGAAGTCGTGGACTTGCGACTCTGTTGCTCTTACAGAGTGAAGAATGGTGATCTCAGATGGTCACTTCAGCCTCGTTCCAACGAAAGGGACTCGACAACGCTCATTGCACGCCTGAATGCGGAAAATGACGGGTTTCACGATTTATACATCATCACGAATATCCCACGACTAAGCCATTGGCGGATACTGCCAACCGATCCGTGGCTCGAAAAAGGTGAGAAGCTCAATGCACTGGAAGACTTTGCCGAGACGGTCCACAGGGTCACAGCACTCAGTTCGGGAAACCTATTTTGACGCGCACATTGCTTTGAGGATATTTTTGATGTCAACCACCCCTTTCGTAGCAGCTGCTCAGTATTTGCGGATGTCCACCGAACACCAACAGTATTCGATTGAAAATCAGAGCGAGCTGATTAAGAGATACGCCGAAGCCCACGGACTCTCTATCGTGCACACCTACTCCGATCCAGCGAAGAGTGGTCTCGTACTGAAGAATCGACCAGGGTTGCGGCAGCTGTTGCTAGATGTTGTTAGCAAGCCCCATTTCAAAATTATTCTTGTGTACGACGTGAGCCGCTGGGGTCGCTTTCAGGACACCGATGAGTCGGCGCATTACGAATTCATCTGCAAGTCGGCAGGCGTTCCCGTTCACTACTGTGCTGAATCCTTCGTGAACGATGGTTCCTTGCCCAGCCTAATCATTAAATCATTGAAACGAATGATGGCCGGAGAATACAGCAGAGAGCTTTCGATGAAGGTTTACGAGGGCTCAAAACGCATCGCGCAACTCGGTTTCAAAGTGGGTGGTGGGGCGGGCTATGGCTTGCGCCGCATGCTGGTCTCGGGGGATCGTCAACACAAACATGAGCTGGTGACGGGGCAGCGTAAGAACATCAAGGACGATAGAGTAATCCTCGTTCCAGGCCCGGAAGAAGAGGTGAACTGCATTCGTGAGATTTTTCGCATGTATACGGAAGAAAACAAGCTGCCAATTGCCATTGCACGCGAGCTGAACAGCCGGGGGATCAAATACACGGGCGGCATCACGAGAACCCAGTGGTATTCAGGTGCCATCACTCGTATCCTGCAAAACCCGAAGTATGCAGGCTATAACGTTTACGGCAAACGATCACAGAAGCTGCACACACCAAACGTTACGATGCCGAAAGCACTCTGGATCGTAACTCCCGATGCGTGGATTCCAGTTGTCGATGTAACTACCTTCGACAAAGCACAGCAACGGGCTCAAGAGCAAACGTGCTTCAAATCCGACGAACGATTGCTGGCTGATTTGCGTGAACTGCTCGCGACCAAGGGGTTCTTGAGTGAGAAGCTCCTCAAGTCGTGTCATTTCCCATCGTTGGGAACCTATCGTGGTCGTTTTGGAAGTCTTTCAGAAGCGTTCTTCCGAATCGAGTACGGGGGCGGAAGAATTGCCAGAACTTTGACACGACGCAGGAGAGGTGCGATGCGAGATGACCTCATTTGCCAAATAGTAACGGTCGCCGGTCACATGGTCTCGGTCATCCGTCGGAACAAACACTACCGCCCCATGCTGCGGCTACGGGACAAAACGCTAGTGTCCGTCTACGTGTGCCCCTCCTTCAAGATTGGAAACGGTGAATCAAGATGGTTGCTTGATCGCGCACATAACGAACCGAACCACATGACCCTTCTAGCCCGACTGAATGGCGCGAATGACGACTTTCAAGATTTCCATATCATTCCCAGGTCGCGAACCCGCACTCGGTGGACGATAAAGGTAGACGATGTGTGGCTGAAGAAAGGCAAGCAATTGGCCTCACTGGCGGATTTTGTAAACGCGGTACATACCGCGAAGAAGTCGAGAAGCCGATGACTTCCTTCACTTTGGGCGGTTTTTCCACCAACCGCAGTGCCAGGCAAGTGCCGGTTCTTGCCATGCGGCCTGTGCTGGGTGCTATTTAGAAGAGCTCTACCTGCGTGACCAATTCAAGTGTTATCGGGGCGGCTGAATCTGCATCATCATTTTGCACGTTATTGAGTTTCAGATTTACGGGGTAATTTCGCATCAAACTCGGATCGTAGGGCTTGAGAATTTCCCTAACGTCAGTGAAGTCCTGGACCACGGGATTCAGCCAGAGGTCGTACTTGTCGGGGCTGACGATCACGGGCATTCGGTCGTGGATTGCTGCAAGGAGAGTGTTGGGAGTGGTCGTTAGGACGGTACAACTTTGGATTGTCCCTCCCGCAGGATTCTTCCATTCATCCCAGAGGCCGGCCAACGCGAACAACTCTCCGTCGCCCACCTCAAAACAATAGGGCTGACGAGTCTTTCCCATCTTCTTCCACTCATAAAAACCATCCGCAGGAATAAGACAGCGCCTAGACCGGATGGCCTCGCTGAAAGAAAGCGTGGTGGTCACGGTTTCGGATCGCGCATTGACCGTTGTGTTACCGATGCTCAAATCCTTCGCCCAGGCAGGGATCAGACCCCAACGCATTGATGAAAGCAGACGAGAGGGAGCGTTAATTACTTGTCGAACAGTCAGAACGAGCTGAGTAGGCGCAATATTGAAACGAGGTGCAACGTCAACGTCTCCTTCAGCTTGGAAGTGTTCCGCCAACTGCTTCTGGGAGCGCGTCTGCCGGAATCTACCACACATAAAATACCTTCGTAAGAATCCCTCGTTCCCTTCCATCATAGCCCGCTTGACAACTCTTTCGCGCAGGTGCAGAATCATACACCGATAGCGAATGAAAGGCGAATACACGAAGTTCCGCCATGACGCCCACACTCACACTCCGCGCCCAGATTGAAGCCCGCATCCCATCTGCATTTGTAATGTACAAACACCCGGAACGGCTAACGATCTTGAGTGGCGTACGGCAAGTGGATGATGTGACGGGTGGGATTCCTATGCATGCGCTCACCGAAATATGCGGTCCAGGAAAAACATCAGTATTGGTTTCTCTGTTGGCCCATGCTTCTCACGAACATTACTGCGCTTTAGTCGATGCAAAGGACGCCTTCGATCCTGTCATCGCTGAAGCAGCCGGAGTTGATTTGTCGCGGATGCTTTGGGTGCGGTGCGGAAAGACAAAGCAAAAACAACGACCGCTTGAACAGGCTTTCAAAGCTACAGACATGCTTCTTCAAAGCGGCGGATTCGGGCTGATCGTCGTTGATCTCAGTGACCTGGCGGAGAAGATTGTCCGTAATGTCCCAATAATCTCCTGGTTCCGTTTTAGCCGCGTTGTTGAGAATCAACGCACAGCCCTTGTCTTCCTCGAACGCCAGCCTCATGCGACCAGTTGCGCGGGATTGGTTCTGAAACTCACTTCTGCGCCCGCAACGTTCTCTGGGAAATTGCTGACGAGCTTAAACCTGAGTGCTGATGTAATCCGCACCCGTGACAAGAAAGGCGTTCAGTCAGCAACACCAGACTTTTCTATCAAAGCACAGTGGGCCTGAGTCATGTTTGCGTGTTTATACGTCCCCGATTTTCCGGTGCAGGCTGCGTTGCTCTTGGAGCCAAAAGATGTACAGGAACGCCTAAGACGATCTGCAATAGCCATTCTGGACGGCCCCTCTAGCTTGCTCCGCGTGGTTGCCCTCAATGAACAGGCGAGGAGTTTGGGTATTAAAGTCGGCATGACAAAGCTGCAAGTTGAAACCTGCGGTGGGGTGTTGCTGCGAAAACGGTCTGCCGATCTCGAAGACGCCGCTCAAAGGGCATTGCTGGATTGTGCTGCCAATTTCTCTCCACGGGTTGAGTCCACATGCCCAGGAACAGTGATCCTCGATCTAGCGGGTACTGAAAAGCTGTTCGGATCGCTGGAAAAGACAGCCTGCAAAATTACAGTGTGTGCCAGACGAATCGGTTTGCATCTGCGAATCGCGATTGCCGCCAATCCAGATACAGCAATGTACGCGGCACACGGTTTTGCTGGCATTACGATCATCCCAACCGGCGATGAAGCCAAACTGTTAGCGCCATTGCTTGTCGGCATACTGCCCGCGACACCGGAACTTCTGGAAGTTCTCGATGGCTGGGGAATTCAAACCTTCGAATCCCTTGCAGCTCTACCCCCCATTGCGCTCGTGGAGCGATTAGGCCAGCAGGGTCTCATGCTGCAAAAACTCGGGCAAGGACAAATCAACCGACCCCTGTTGCCCGTTGAACCTACGCCGCACTTTATTGAAAGTTACGAGTTTGACGACCCAGTAGAAACTCTGGATTCACTAGCATTCGTCCTGAATCGCGTTCTTCAACAGATTTGTGACCGCCTGGTTTCGCAGTCCCTTGCAACCAACGAATTGCGACTGACGCTGGACCTCGAAGTCAGACAAGTTCACGACGGAGGAGATGGAGAACAATACAGACATGATTGGAAGTTGCCCGTTTCCACGCAAGATCGAACTATGCTTTTCACACTTCTGCGGCTTGATCTCGAAAGAAACACCTTCTCCGCACCCATCAGGAAGCTGACCATAGAGGTAGTGCCAGTAAAACCGCGAATGGCCCAGAGCAACCTCTTTGCTCCGCCGTCCCCCGAGGCTGAGAAGTTAGAGATCACGTTGGCTCGGATTCGTGGAGTGGTAGGCAACGTGGACGAAGCGGGCATTAGTTGTGTCGGTTCTCCTGTGATTCTAGATACACACAAGCCCATTGCGTTTGCAGTTCATGCTTTTTCAAGTACCGCGGACACGCAGAGTTCATCAGCAGTTATTCCGACTATCGCTTTGCGCGTATTCCGTCCGGCGTTAGAGACCTCGGTAGAGCTAACGGAAAAGACGCCGCATTTCGTTCGATTGTGGAAAAGACATCGCCGCGTGCTTGCTGCGTCTGGCCCGTGGTGCAGTTCCGGTAATTGGTGGAGCGAGACTACCGCCTGGGCGCGGGAAGAATGGGACATCGCTCTCAAGACTCTTGAAGGGGTCGCCTACTACCGGATTTACCAGGATCAGATCAAAAATCAGTGGTTTGTTGAAGGGGTCTTCGATTAACCCGTCATGGAATACGTCGAACTGCACGCCCGATCCGCTTTCACTTTTCTTGAAGGCGCATCTCTGCCAGAAACTCTCATTCGTGTCTGTGGCGAGCGGAATATGTCCGCAATGGCGCTATTAGATAGAGATGGGGTGTACGGCGCTCCCCGCTTTCACATGGCCGCAAAGCAATACGGAATCAAAGCACACATCGGGGCAGAAATCAGCCTTACGGAAAACGGCAACCTCCCCGTACTCGTTGAGTCTCGTAGCGGCTATCAGAATTTGTGCCGCCTGATTACAACTGCCAAGCTACGAACGAAGAAAAAGGCCATTGCCACGTCAGCACTTGAGGAAATGCGGAGTGCTGCTGATGGATTGATCTGTTTGACTGGAGATGAAAATGGTCCATTGGCTAGTGCTCTACAAAAAGGCGGTACATCGGAAGGTCGAGTACTCCTATGCAAACTGATCTCGATCTTTGGCCGAGAGAACGTGTATGTCGAATTGCAACGGCACTCCAACCGTTTTCAGGAGTCTCGGAACCAAGTCGCCGTTGCTCTGGCAAGAGAACTTCGATTGCCTTTGCTGGCTACGAATGGTGTCTCTTATGCCGCACCCGCAGATCACGAAATCGCCGACGTATTCACCTGCATCAAGAACAAGCGCAAACTCGACACGGCAGGCCGTCTTCTTTCCCGCAACTCGCAACGGTATGTCCGTGACGCGACAGATATGAAATCCCTGTTCGCTGACTTGCCGGACGCTATCGCTAACACGGTTGAACTATCTGGGAGATTGGACTTCACGCTGAACAAGCTGGGATATGAGTTCCCACGTTATTCCGTGCCCCAAGGCGAGACCATTGATTCTTTCTTGCGAAAGCGGACATGGGAAGGTGCGCGTTGTCGTTATCGGCCAGTGAGCGGGCGTGTGCGGGCGCAACTGGAAAAAGAACTGGCACTGATCGAAAAGCTCAAACTGGCGGGCTATTTCCTGATCGTGTGGGATTTGATTTGTTTCTGTGAGCAGTACGGGATTCTAGTCCAGGGACGCGGATCAGCGGCGAACAGTGCTGTTTGCTATTCGCTTGGCATTACGGCCATAGATCCTATTGGCATGGATTTGCTGTTTGAGAGGTTCCTATCAGAAGAACGGGGAGAGTGGCCGGATATTGATCTTGATCTGCCGAGCGGAGACCAGCGTGAACAAGTGATCCAGCATGTTTACGAACGCTATGGCAAACGCGGTGCCGCCATGACTGCCAATGTTTGCACCTATCGTGGACGTTCGGCAGCACGAGAGATGGGCAAGGTGCTTGGTTTCGATGACGACACCCTGTCTCGCTTATCGGCAATCGTGGGTACGTGGGAATGGCGAGACCCAAACGACACAATGGAGAGGCAATTCACCAACTCCGGCCTCGATATTCGTCATCCCCAGATTGCTGGGTATCTCGATCTTTGCAGGCGAGTGCAGGACTTGCCCCGTCATCTCAGCCAGCATTCAGGCGGCATGGTGATCTGCCAGGGGCAACTCGATTCTGTAGTTCCGTTGGAACCAGCAACCATGCCGGGACGAGTAGTCGTGCAGTGGGACAAGGATGACTGCGCCGATCTCGGGCTTGTCAAAGTAGATTTGCTTGGCCTGGGGATGATGGCGGTCCTCAAAGACAGCATTGAACTAATCCACGATCATTACGGAGAAGAAGTTGACCTTGCACATCTCCCACAGGATTGTCCCGACGTTTACGACACGATCCGCAAGGCAGATACCATTGGCATGTTCCAAATCGAGAGTTGCGCTCAGATGGCGTCTCTTCCACGCAACAATCCCACACGCTTCTACGATCTAGTCACTCAGGTTGCTTTGATTCGTCCTGGCCCGATTACCGGCGAAATGACGAGTCCCTATTTGAAACGACGGCAGGGCAAAGAGGTAGTCACCTATCCGCACGAGTCCCTAATCCCGGTTCTGAAGCGAACGCTAGGGGTGCCCTTATTTCAAGAACAACTTTTGAAGCTGGCTATGGTCTCAGCGAATTTCACCGGAGGAGAAGCCGAGGAACTCCGCCGCGCCTTAGGAAGTAGGCGCTCCCGCCAGCGTATGCAAGAAATCGAGATCAAGCTCCGTGCTGGCATGAAGAAGAATGGCTTCCCTCAAAAGACTCAGGATCAGATCGTTGGTTTCATCAGTTCATTTGCTTTGTACGGCTTCCCGGAGTCTCACGCCGCCAGCTTTGCATTGATTGCGTATGCAAGCGCGTTCCTGAAGGTTCGCTATCTCGCAGCGTTCACCGCCGCGTTACTCAATAACTGGCCGATGGGGTTCTACCATCCGGCAACCATCGTGAAGGATGCCCAGAGGCACGGCTTACGCATGAGGCCAGTGGACGTGACTCGCTCAAACTGGAATTGCACACTAGAGCTTGACGAAAAACGCAAGCTCGCGCTTCGCTTGGGCTTCCGTTATGTGCGCGGGATACAACAGTCGGCGGCTGATACTTTGGTGAGTCAGCGCGGGCACACTCCTTTCTTTTCCGTCGAAGATTTGGCGGATCGCGTGCCCCTCAGTCGAGACAACTTGGCTATGCTGGCGAGAATTGGCGCATTGAACAACCTGCACACAGATGCGAGGTTGCATCGCCGAGATGCGTTATGGCAAGTTGAGAGGGCTGTTAGAAAGGCAGGGCCGCTCCTCGAAGGTATTACTGAGCTTAATTCGGCCTCGCCCTTGCGCCGGATGGATGTAGAAGAACGACTGGTAGCTGATTATCACGGGACTGGATTGACGACAGGACATCATCCGATGGCATATCGCAGAGATGTTCTGCGGAAGAGCGGCGTCAAGTCCGCGTCTGAGTTGAGAAACATCCCGCACGGGAAGGAGGCTACCATTGCAGGATGTGTCATTACTAGGCAGAGGCCGGGAACTGCAAAAGGGATCATCTTTATGACACTGGAAGATGAAACCGGAACCTCGCGAGTGATTATTAGCCCGGATTTCTACGACAACAACCGCATGGCAGTTCTGCACGAACGGTTCGTTCTTGTTTCAGGCATAGTTCAGAACCAGGACAACATTGTGCATCTCAAAGCGCGTACCATTCTACCACTCACAATCAGTGCTGCCACAACACCTTCGCACGACTTTCATTGAGGCTTGCTGGCGTGATACTGCTCCTGGGTCATCGGGAGGTTCTCGACGATGATGAACTCTTTGCCGCAGTGTCGACAGATAGCCCTGCCCATATCAATCGTGGGGAAGTCAGCAGTACCTGTCACGTCAGTCTCCTTTTTGCAGTAGGGACAGGGAAACACGGCGGGTATTGTAGGCCATCCTCCCTGGGAAAGGTAATCCCCTGCACAGAGGTCAGCAAAAGAAACGGAATGTTTTTCATGTCCTGGGTCAATGCGCGCAATGGTGATGTGTTACGCCAACGATCCCGCCAAGGGTGCCTACTTTGGAGGGAAGTTTGGGTAAAGCTCACCTCATGGACGGGACAAACGGCACGGAAGCAAGACTTCTTACCATGTCACAAAAGTCGCATAGATCCTTCAGTTCCATCCCCGAGTTGGCCAACCACAAGTCATCTTTGTAAAAGCAATGAGATTGCTTAACCGCATCCCCGATAGGTCGGACCAAGTGATAGAACGCGATATTTTGCCACTGGGGGTCCAATATGCAGATGAGAGCAAGATTGTGTCTATCTCGGGGCGAGACTCGCAGAAGCCAGGGGAACTGGCCTCGCTTGCCTCTGCGGTTTCGCTTTCCGCACAGGAGCACGGAAACCTTGAACCGTCCATCGACCTCAACGACTTCCTTTTGCTCCCTCCCTGAGCGGACAATTCTCACCTCGGTGGGAAACAATCCTTGAATCTCACGGAGAAGACCTGCACGCAGGGCGCGATTGCTATGGCCGTGTTTACTCATCGCGCAAATACTGGCAGGTGGTTCGAAACCGACTTGCTCGTAGACCTTGAACAAGGAACCAAAGCGTTTTATATAGGTGCTGGTGCAGCCTCCTGCTCTGCGGCGGTCGATGATGTTGCTGCTCAGACTTCCTTTTCGCACAAGCACCTTCTTGAGATTGGCAAGCAAAGTGTAGTGCACCCCGCTAGAACTGGACAGAGAAGTTAGTTAGGCTTGGGGCCTCCGCCAGGAGGCGAGAATGCCAAGGAAGCCGAAAGTTCAGAGAACCCCGGAAGAGAAGTGGCAGATTGTGTTGGAAGGACTGAAGAGCGGCAACGTCGCCGAGACCTGCCGCAAGTACGAGATCGCCCCTACGCTTTACTATCGTTGGAAAGATGAAGTGGAAGAAGGAGCCAAGGCTGCGCTTGGGGGGAGAAGCGCAGCCGCGCGGCCCGATGTGGAGCAGGAGAAGCGGATCAAGCAACTGGAGCGGGCTTTGGGCCGATCGCACCTGCAGATCGAGATCTTAAAAAACGTGCTGGGCGAGTGAGCTGCGGGCAAGCGCATTCGTCGGCACGAGAACTGGTGGCCCAAGGGAAAGAAGCGAAGCTGGTGGCCGAGACGATTCAGGTCAGCCGGTCAAGTCTCTACTATCAGCCGCGACGGCGCGGCAGCCGTGCGGATCGTTCGCAGGATCAGGAAATCGTCCTGGCCTGCGGCGAGAAACCAGCTTACGGGTATCGTCGCGTGGTCTGGTGGCTGGGGCGGCATCACGGGCTGGTGGTCAATGGCAAGCGGGCCCTGCGCGTGATGCGGGAACGCGGACTGCTGGTGCGGCAGCGCCGCTTCCAGATCTCGCGCAGAAAGGACTGGGGCAAGGTGGAAGCGCCGCATCCCAATCACGTCTGGCAGTCGGACATGACCAAGGTCTGGGCCGGACCGAGTGTGGGCTGGGCGTATCTGGTTTCGGTGATCGATTGCTGCACGCGCGAGATCGTGGGCTGGGACTTGAGTCTGCGCTGTCGCACCGAGGAAGCTCTGGCGGCGCTCAACCGCGCCGTGCTGGAGGTTTTGCCTTTCGGTCCTCGTGGAACGGGTTTGACTTTGACCACCGACAACGGCACCCAGTTCACTTCGGCGCGGTATGTCGAAACCCTGAATCAGTTAGGCATCACGCACCGGCGCACGGCCTACAACCATCCTGAGGGCAACAGCTACATCGAACGGTTTCATCGCAGCTTAAAAGAAGAGGAGGTGTGGCTCAACGAGTATCAGAACTTCGCCCAGGCGAAGTTGAGCATCGCGCGCTGGATCGAGGAGTACAATCACGACCGTCCGCATCGCGGACTCCACGGACGAACCCCGCACGACGCTCGTGCGGTCTTCGCTCAAACCATCACTTCAAACACGGCCCCATGTGTCTAGTTTGACGGGGTGCACTACACGAAGATCACACGCTGACACCGCCCTACATCCCCGAATTGAACGAGTTCTATGCTCGGACGATGCATTTCCACTATGACAAACTGCGTAGTGAATCGGAAACCGTCGGTTTGGTTATCGACGCTGCTGATACGTCCTCCTTTGTCTATGCCATGCCTGTGGCCGACTTGTTCGAAAAGTTGTTCGGGTTGGCGGGCTTCTCCGCGAAGCTGAGTGCGGGTGGCCTTATTGCGCGACAGCTCATCGCGCAGCTCGGTGGCGTGGATGGTGCCAGGGTTTTCAAGATCGCAGGCGTGCGCCGATTATTGAAAACGCATGGGCCCACGGCGGCGTTCACCAAAAAGAGTGCATTGGAACTCATTGGCGGCAAAGACCCAGAGAATCCCAGCAGCAGCTTCAAGGAGTTTGAAGGCCTTTTCATTGAGCCCAGGGACTGGAACAGTAAATTGAAACCAGAGGCTGTCTTTACATATTTGGTCGATAAGGGACTCTTCCGCATGGGCTCGGAATTAACGTGCCCCAATTGCCGGATGAGCAGTTGGACGGCGTTGGATGTGCTAAAGCAACGGATAGTTTGTGAACTATGCGGACGCGAATTCGATGCAACGAGGCAGTTGGTGAATGGCGTATGGCACTACCGAAGATCTGGTGTTATGGGGGCGGAAAGGAACGCGCAAGGGGCGATCCCAGTGGTGTTAACGCTTCAGCAATTCAAGATCAACATGGGCGGATTGTTTCATAGCGCCATGTACTCTCCGTCCCTGGATCTCGAACCGAAGCCCGCAACGGATTTACCGAAATGCGAGGTGGACTTTGTATGGTTGATTCCAGAATCCTATCCGGATAAAACTGTGGTCGTAATTGGTGAGTGCAAAGATCGTGGAGGGAAAGCCGAAAGAGGCAAAGACATAGGCACCATCGATGCGAAAGACATCGATCATCTGAAAAGGGTCGCCGATGCGTTCCCGCGCAAGCGATTTGAAACTTACATGGTGCTGGCCAAACTCTGCCCGTTTACGGCGGAAGAGATAGCTCTCGCCAAGACACTGAATGATAAATACCGGCGCCGGGCGGTTCTTCTGACCGCGAGGGAACTGGAGCCATATCATTTCTTCGAGCGTACAAAACTTGAATTCGCGAACATCAACGAATACGCCAGCAGGCTAGAGGATCTGGCTGCCGCTACAGCGGAGATCTACTTTAAATAGGGCTGACCGCGCGGAGGTTGACATTATAGTATTTTTACTATATATTGATGAGGTGTGGTTTGGACAGAGATAAACCTCCGGTGTTGCGGCCGGTCGTCTGGATGGGAAGCTCGAAAAAGGATATTCGGGATTTTCCGGATGGCGCACAAAAACTGCTCGGCGATGAGCTGCAGCTCGTTCAGTTTGGCGGGATGCCGAAAGATGTCAAGCCGTTCAAAGGTGTGGGTAGCGGCGTTCTTGAGATTGCCCTTCGATACGCCTCTGACGCATACCGGGTCGTCTTGGCCGTGCAGATTGGGAAGAGAATTTATGTCTTGCACGCCTTTCAGAAGAAGTCGAAAAAAGGCATTGAGACCCCGAAGCGGGATGTTGACTTGATCAAGAAGCGGTATGCGGAAGCACAGGAGTTGGCACATGAACACGAAAAAACGAAAACCAATTAAGTTTGAAGAAGGGTCCGGGAACGTCTTCGCGGATTTGGGCCTCAAAGAGGCCGACCAACTCCTCGCGCGCGCGCAGATCGGATATCACGTCTTCAAAATCCTCGAAGAGAAGAAGCTAAAACAGCGGGAAATCTCCGATATCTTAGGCATTGCGCAGCCTGATGTATCACACTTGATGAATGGGCATTTCAGCCGCTTCACAACGGACAAGCTGCTCGATTTTCTGAAACGGCTTAACCGGAAGGTGACGATCGAAGTTAGCCGTCACCACAAGGGCGAACCGTACCAACAGGTGACTTTCGCCCCATAGGTCCCGAGGGTAAAGCTAAAACAGCGAAACTTCCGCGAGGCGCAGAAAATGTCTTTGGAGTGGAAAAAGCTTCGATCTTGGAAGAATTCGGTTAACAGTGCGTTTGAAGAGTTGTGTTGCCAGCTCGCGGAATACGAGCCGCATCCTCAAGGGTCGGTATTTCTCCGCAAAGGTACTCCGGATGGAGGAGTTGAGTGTTTTTGGGCTTTTCCGACAGGAAGCGAGTGGGGCTGGCAAGCCAAATTTCTGTCCATGCCCTTTGGGCCGGCACAATGGCAGCAGTTGGACAAATCCGTCTATAGCGCCCTAAAAAACCACCCCCAGCTGAGTCGCTATACCATTTGCCTTCCGTTTGATAGGCCGGACGCTCGAATCAAAGGCCAGAAATCCTTTCTTGACCATTGGAACCTCCACGTAAAGAAGTGGCAGGCGCAAGCCAAGCGACTTGGCAAATCGATACAATTCGACTACTGGGGAGACCATGAGATTTATGAACGTCTCTCAAGAGACGAGCATGTTGGACGATACAAATTCTGGTTCGATCAAGAGTTCCTGACTCAGTCCTGGTTCGCTGCTCACATTCGTGAGGTCATCGCAAACGCCGGTGACAGATATACCCCACAGCTCAATGTCGAACTACCGATCGCGAAAGTGTTCGAGGGGCTAGGGCGTACAGCGGCGTTCCTCTCATTACTTGATTCCCATTTACGAAGCATTGGAAAGGCTTTCCGGCTACTGCCTCTAAGAAGGCTCTCGGAAATAAGCGAGACGGATGCACTGAGTGTTCAAGAAAACATGCGGAGGCTTCTTCGGGTCTTGGATAGGATGCGGGATCACAATTGGGAACAATTACCATTTGACGATCTTGCCGTCCCACAGATTGAATCTGTGCGACGTTGTATCGGAGTGCTGAGGCAACAAGAAGAAGAGAGCAAGAAGGCTAAGACCGCAACGGGTCAGATTGGGCAAGTACCAGATGTAGACCTGAGAAACGAGATTTACGCGGTCGGAGAGCTTCTCAGGTCACTACACGATCTCCGCGAATTCTCTCAAAGTGGAACGGCGCGGTCGTCTAATAGGCCGGCTCTCTTGATCGTGGGAACAGCGGGATCAGGGAAGACCCACCTATTTTGTGATGTCGCTGAACAGAGGATTAAAAAGGGATATCCGACAGTCGTATTGCTCGGAGAGCAATTCAGGGCAACAGAACCCTGGAAGCAGATTCTGGACTTCTTGGGCCTTTCGTGCACGAGAGAGCAATTCCTCGGGGCCATGGATGCTGCAGCCCAAGCATCCGGAACCAGAGCGTTAATCCTGATAGATGCACTTAACGAGGGCGAGGGCCAGAAAATCTGGACCAAGTATCTAGCGGGAATGTTAGCTCAGCTAGAACGCTACTCTCGCTTAGGCATAGCTGTAAGCGTGCGGAGTTCGTATGAAGAGGTCATCGTTCCCCCGCAGCTGAGTTCAGGCAACCAAATGGTCAGGGAACAACACCGTGGCTTTGAGGAGCATGAATATGAAGCGGCGAACAGGTTTTTCACGCATTTCGGGATCGAGCCAAGCGTACCGCTCCTGTATCCAGAATTCACAAGTCCACAATTCCTCATGCTGTTTTGCAAAGGAATCCGAAACAAAGGATTGTCGCGTGTGCCTGCAGGTTTACATGGAATAAGTTCGATTTTTGAATTCTATTTGGACTCACTGAATGACAAGCTAGCACACCCCGATCACCTCAATTTTGATGCGAAAGAGCGCATCGTTCAGAACGCAACCGATAAGATCACAAAAGTGATGGCGGAGAAGGGCCTGCGTTGGCTGCCTTTCAAAGTGGCCAAAAAGAACATCGACGCCTTCCTGCCAGGGCGAGAGTACGAGACATCTCTATCGCGCCATTTGATCGGTGAAGGGGTATTTGCCGAAGACCTTTTTCCTGTAGATGGTCAGCAGAAATTGGAACGCGTCATTCGATTTTCGTATGAGAGATTTGCCGATCACCGCATCGCGAAATTAATGCTGGACAAGCACTTGAATAAGAAGCGTCCGGCTGCATCATTCAAACCAACGAAACCATTGGGGGCAATCTTAAGTGACGATGGCGCGCTGTGGCGCAATCAGGGTCTCATCGAGGCCCTTTGTATTCAATTGCCGGAAGTTGCCCAAAGAGAGCTACCAGAACTCGTCCCGCACCGCGCGAACCTTAGATCAGTGCGTTTGGCTTTTTTGGAAAGCTTATTTTGGCGAAAACGGGAAGCATTCACCGACAACACTCTGAAGTACATAAATGCCGAGGTCTTGGCTTATCGGGAGTCGTTTGACCGTTTTTGGGATTCGATGCTCATCCTTGCGCCTGTTCCGGGTCACCCGTTAAACGCTGGATTTCTTCACAAGCACTTGAGCAAATTTTCGATGCCGGACCGCGACGCTTGGTGGTCTACCTACCTGCACAAGCAATACGGCACACAATCGGCTATTGATCGCCTTCTCGACTGGGCCTGGTCCCCACTGACAGGCAAACAACTGGATAGAGAGGCAGCAGTTCTCTATGCAACGGCAATTGGCTGGCTTTTGACGAGCTCAAACCGTTACCTGAGGGACAGGGCGACTAAGACTTTGGTGAAGGTCATCGGGCCCAGAATTGACGTACTCTTGCCCGTACTGAATAATTTTCGATCCGTGAACGATCCGTACGTCCTTGAACGAATATGCGCCGTGGCTTATGGATACGCGATGAAAAGCACAAACCCAACTCAGCTGCAGGAGTTGGGCCAGTTTGTGTATGACTGGATTTTTGCCAAGGGAGAGCCGCCAAGCCACCTATTAGCTCGGGATTATGCGCGGGGTGTCATCGAAGTCGCTCTGCGTCGCTGCACGAACTTTAAAATCGATGCATCAAAAGTGCGCCCCCCTTATGGGGCTGCATGGCCGAAAGCGATCCCTGCAGAAAATGAATTGAAGGCTAAGTACGGAACACATGTTGACAAAATGCCCGATGACGAATGGGCAAGGATTTCCATTTACGAGTCGGTGATGGGGTTCGGAGATTTTGCGAGATACGTGATAGGAACCAATTCCGGCTCTTTTGAGTGGTCTTCTATCAGGCTAGGAAACCGTCCCCCAGTGTCGCCGCAAGAAAAGTATGAAGCCTTTCTAAGTGGTCTTGGTGAAAGAGAGAAGAAAGCCTGGACAAAAGTGGAGAATGCGAGGTCGCAAGCGTTATTCGCTGGCTTCGCGTCGTTGATGCCCAAGGGCCAGGGTAAGCAGAAGATTCCGCGTGTAAGCGACAACTCTGCTAAAGAACGGTTAAGGAAAGCAGAGAGGTCGTTCGAAGCGGTTCTGGACCGAACGGAACTTCAGCGTTACCGCAAAGATGTGGTGCCATACTTGACCAGCCAATCGAGGGGCCGTGAGAACCGCTTCGACCTTTCGATCGCGCAGCGGTGGATTCTTCAAAGGGTATTCGATCTCGGTTGGTCAGTGGACAAATTTGGACGTTTTGATCGCGACGTAAACGCGCGCGCATGGGATCGAAGCGCCAGAAAAGCGGAGCGGATGGGAAAGAAGTACCAGTGGATCGCGTACCACGAGTTCTTGGGACTCGTCGCCGACAATTTTGAATACGACAATCAGTTGCGCGATGACAAAAAGAAGTACGAGGGACCGTGGCAGTTCTTTGGGCGTGACATCGACCCATCTTGTGCAATTCTTGATCTTCCTGGAGGATCAAACGAACGTGAAGACGGACGCTGGTGGTCTCCTCGCGCGCCGTACAACTGGAGCACTGAGACGGATGCAAAGTGGATCAGCGCCGTTAAAGATCTTCCGGCTGTTGAATCACTTATTGAGGTGTCGAACCCCGATGATGGTTCGGAGTGGTTGGCCCTTGAACAATTCCCCGAGTGGAAAGAAGAGGCTCCGCCGTCTGAGGACGATTTCGAAAAACCCAGAAGAAGGCTCTGGTACCAGATTCGAAGCTATCTGGTCGAAAAACAAGATGCTACGAAAGTGTTCTCCTGGCTGTCGAAGCAACATTTCTGGGGCCAATGGATGCCGTGGCGCAACGAGCATGATGGCGCATTTCTTGGAGAGTTCTATTGGGCACCGGCTCTAGCTGCAGCCGAAACAGTCGTCGATCCTTCTTCCGAGGGAGAGCATTCCAAGCTGCGCGACTTACCTGGTTCGCTTGTTATCACGTCGGGCACGTATTCTTCGCGACCGAATTCATTTGACTGTTCGGGGGACGAACCTTTTCACATTTATCTTCCTGGGAAATGGCTGGTTGAGAGGATGGGGCTCCGATGGAATGGCCGGGAGGGGAGATTTTTCGATGCCGTAGGCGATCTTGTGGCTTTCGACCCGGCGGTTTCCTATCCCGGCCCGAATACACTGCTCGTTCGAAAAAAACAATTTCTGAGCTTTTTAGACAGCGTTGGATACGAAGTTATTTGGACTCTATTGGGAGCCAAACAAATGATTGGTGGTAGTTGGAGTCACGATGATTGGAAGGGAGAATTACAGGTAAGCGGTGTCTTCAGAATGAAAGCTGGGGAAATCAAGGGGAAACTCCGCCCTAAGTTTGTCAAACGGTAAAGGGCGGCTGCTAGGAGTCGTGTCACCCAAGAAGAAGAGACTCTATCGCTTGCCGCCGACCCAATCCTGGATACGTTTGGGAATCCATTTACAGGGGATCTTGGGCCCAGCAACGGCTTCGATCCGCCGAGCCGCGTCCTGGTCGGGATTGACTATGGTGACTTCTGCTGGGCCGGTAGCGGCATATCTGTCGCCATCCGCCCGGAGTCTCCCGTTTAGTTGATTGTGAAACCCACAGCGAAAAATAAACTGTGCATGTAGGTCGGCAGCGGGAAGCGAGTAGCCGAGAAATACAAGTCGCTTTGGAGTGCTCAGAACATCGGTACAATTTTTCCAGAGCTGCTGGAATATCGATGGTGTGAAGTCCTTAAGGTAGGTGGGGGGAATAATGAGCGGGTCATAACGTTTGCCTGACTTCGACTTGACTCCACGTGGCCGAAGAAAAGCGTGAACGCACTTGGTTTTGTCTTTATCGTGAAAGATTTCAGTGCGTTTCACGTCGGGAACATGGCTCAATTGTGTGCCCTCATACCAATTCAGCGATCCGTGTGGCTTTAAGAGAAGAGGCCCCTTGCCGAGTTTGGCAGATAGTCCGTAGTGTTCTGAGTCGAGTTTGCCGCCAAAAAGAAGCTGATCGAGAACCAAATCCCAATTGAACGATACGATTGCGGCGTTTTCGTCTTGCAGCCGCTTGACGACTGTGGACAGCCAGCCGGTCGCGGTAGCGTCTTCGTAAATTTCGTGAAACCATGCCGCAATGGTGAACAGCAATATCTCCCGCGACTCCCTCAGTTGGTCTTTGGTAAAGCGACCCTCTGCGGGGCGGCTAGCTTCGAACATTTGCAGGTTCACCGCCATCTCGGTCAGCAGTTGTTCGATATCCGGAAACGTAGTGTTTCGCTTTCGTGTGAAATTAGGATGATGAAATTCAATAATGTTTCGCAACTGGTGGCGCGCAGCCTTGGGCAACCGGCCCCATGCATCGATGAGAAGGCTCTTGGTTAGTGGATATCCAAGGCCTGCGGAGAAACCTGCACCCACCACATAAACAGTGTCCCTGATACGAGAGCGTCCATCCGTCTTCATTTGCTTTCGCCTAGGCGGGATTCTCCGAGCCTCACCCTCTCTAAAATGAACCTCGCCGCCCGTATCGGATCAAATACGCTTAGATCGACGTAGCCGTCGTGCGAAAACAATCCCGAAATGGCGGCGTTATCGAATCGCATCAACATGATTGCATGGTCGCTTTTGTTCTTGATTATTTCACGAATGGCCCGCCACTCAAGACCACACCATTCTTTCGTCTCGTACTCGGAGGAAAGAAAAACAACCACCAAGTCCGAGTTGTTCAAGTAGACACGTTGAAGTAAGGTGTCGAGGTTGGGACGCGCCAGCTGAGCAGTGAAATCCTTGTCGTAGAACACAGACCCCTTGGGCAACTGTTTCTTCAGCTCGTTTGCGACCTTGCTGACATATTCTCTCTTCTCCCCAGGGAAGGACAGGGCTACCTTGAACCGCATTTCTTCGACGCGTCCAAGGTATCCTGCGGAATTTGAGAAGGTTTCGTCAATCAACCCGGACGAATGAAGAATCTCGAATAGGTCCTCGTCCTTAACGGCCCAGTGGGTTCGGTTCATTTCCCAGTTTTCGATATCGAGCCGACCCTTTATAGGCTCGATTTTGGAAAACGGAATCGCGGGGATATTGGGCTCGAAGTCGTATTCGATCAAAACGGATCTGGCGCGTTCCTTGATGCGGCGCAAATACCCGATGCGCACATCTTTTTCTTCTCCCTCGTAAGCGAACAGCGCAGGATACGACTTCAGCTCCTCGATCGCTTCAGCGGTCAGGTTTTTGAACCTCGTCTTCAAGGCAGGCGAAGTGTACTCACCGAACCGATCGCGCTCGTATTCGTAGGCCGGCAGACTCCAAGCGTCAGGTTTGGCCGTGACCAAGAAGTTGTACAAGTTTCATCTCTCCAGTACTGTTCTGGAACACGTAATGACATTCCTAAAGGGAACAGGGCAACTTCAGCTTACCGCTTTTTGCCTTATTTCTGAGGTGGCTTGGGCTGCTGCCGTAGGTTCACGCTTAGTCTTGATAAAATCTGTTATCAAGAGTAAACGCTCCTTGCCTTCCTGCTCGGCCCTGCAATCGGGCACACAACTGACACACTCCGCGTCAGACTTAGCCTGATTTCATGTTGGTCTGAGAATTGGGCCGACTGATGGGCCGTTAGTCGTCCATTCTCGTTGATCCCTTCTCGTCGTTACACCACCAATGTACTGCTTGAATGTTGTCTGGGTGATCGTCGCGCCACGCTCCACCCATTCCCTTTGGATTCCTGTGGTCCGGAGCCACATCGTTGCAGTCGGTGAATTCTTCGTGGCAGATTGCGCAGATGCCAGCTTGCTCTCGGGTCTTTCGGTTGAGCAGCTTTCGCATCTCGGCCGGTGACCGCAATTCCCGGTATCCACGCGGATGATGCGGATCTTCAACCCGCTGAACCCCGAGTCGGATCAGCCGAGGTTTGGCAATCCGTTCTCGGCCGCAGCAAGAAACGGATCGATGGATTGGGCAAAATTCATTGGCACGGAGTCTCATGACACTTCTCCTGGTGGATTTGGCTGGAATTGTGGAACTGAGTTGAGCAGTCGGGCTAGCAAGGCTTTGCAGCGCGGTCGGGCTGCTACAATTCCAGCCCGAGGGAAATATGTCGACTTTGTCCAAAGTGGTCGCGCAGTTGCGCAAAGAGAAAGAGCAAGCACGGAAACGGGTCGAGCAACTCGATGAAGCGTTGGCTGCGCTCGGCAGTGTGGGCGGTTTGGGTAAACAGGGCAGAGGTTCTCGGAAGTCCCGACGAAAAGGGAGAACGATGTCAGCCGAAGCCCGGAAGAGAATTGCCGCCGCGCAACGCGCGCGCTGGGCAAAATGGAAAGCCGCTCAGAAGAAGAAATAACTGGGTTCGGCTACGGCAAGGACCGCCACCAATCGGCCTAAGGCTTCATGGACTTCACAAGCAACCTCATGTGTGGACGCTATCGACTGACCGCAAGAGAACGCTATCTCCGGGACCATTTCGGACTAGACGAAGATCCGACCTGGATGCCCCGCTGGAACATCGCGCCCACACAACTCGTTCCCGTCGTTCGCCAGAGAAGCATCACGTCTGGTCGCTCCTTCGATTTGGTTCGCTGGGGACTGATTCCTTCCTGGGCCAAAGATGCTTCGATCGCGACGAAAACGATCAACGCTATGTCGGAGACTGTTGCCGAAAAGCCAGCCTTCCGCGAGGCGTTTCGCCAGCGGCGCTGTCTCATCCCGGCCAGCAGTTTCTATGAGTGGCAGTCCAGCGGTCCAAAGCAGAAACAGCCGTTCAGCATCGGCATGGCTGATGAGTCAGTTTTCGCGTTCGCGGGACTCTGGGAGTCATGGATCGACCTGGCTGACAACGTCGTCGAAACCTGCACGATCCTGACGACAATGCCAAACGCGCTAGTCGCCGACGTTCATAAGAGGATGCCGGTGATTCTGCGCGTCGAGGATTATGACCGCTGGCTCGATCCACGTATCAACAATCCTTCGCTCCTCGGCGCCTGCCTCAGGCCATTCGATCCCGCCCGGATGAAGAAATATCCGGTCAGTACTCGTGTGAACCGGCCAGAGAACGATGACCCCGGATGCGCACAGGAGCTTCCTTTGGCGGTCACTCCAATGCTGTTTTGATCTAGCCCCAACAGCCGCCACGCAGTGTGAAGAATCAACCCTCTTTTCCACAATTTCATTCACAGAAAAGTTGTTTTCGCCCCAATAATTGCGTTGACTTCATTCGAGCACCTGTTTAGTTTGTCTCACGTCGACGGCTGAAAGGATTGGCTTAAATTAAAACTTAGCCAGCCCGAAGTAGGCTGAGTGATCTGTTCGACAGGGCGACCTGAAGAACAACCAGACCCGAAAAAACCGGCTGACTCTGCGAGGAGGAGCCGGGGTTTGGACCGCGAAAGCGGCGATCGCATCAAGGGCTGCGATGGTACATGGATCCACGCTCTAGGCTCCCTCGCAGGAGCACATGGCTGGAACATAACCAATGTCGCAGCCCTTCCTATTTCCCGCCCAATTTACGCACTCCTGCGCTGCAACTGCCCAGCTTGGACGGGCGATTCGACCTGCGAATTTTCAGTCTGGTATAACCTGATTTTCAACATGAATTGTGGATAAGGTTGTTCATCATGCGCGGGCCGGCCGATCCTGTGCGGCTTTGACCGGTTTGCACCGGAGATGGGCAGTAGTTCTTCGGTAGAATTGTCAGGTGATGGGAGTCACGATTGAGTTGCAGAATCTCGGCGATGCCGAGTTGTGCCGAAAGATCACCGCGCACGTTGAGCATGCATTTGGTGATCGACGAGGCAGCTGGCATGTTTCTATCGCCGGATCGCGCGCGGCTGAGAGTTGGGAGATGCGTCTCGAAGGACCGAATGGATTTGAACGGTCGTACAGTCTCTCGGGAGCAGCCGGTGAGCACGAACCGGCGGCGATCGGGACGCTCGCCGTAAGATTGATACCGCCAGCGCGAGCCTGATCAGGCCTTTCCCGCTTTCCACATGTTCTCTTTCTCGCTTTTTCGCTAAAATGTCCTGCACGAAAGGAGCACTATGGCAAAGAAGAAAATTGATCCACTGCATAAGAGGGTGTACGGCGCGGTTTCGGCCGCACTCACCGTTGCAGACATTCCAGCCGCGGTCAGCTTTTACCAGAAGGCATTTGGTTTCGCGAAGCGTGGCATTATGAACGGCCCCGATGGTAAGCCGATGCATGCGGAACTCACCTTGCGCGGCACCGTGCTCATGCTTGGCCCTGAGAACGTCGCCATGGGAAGGCGCACCGCCAAGAGCATCGGCGCCTCGTCGGCAACTTTGTACATGTATGTCGAAAACGTGGACAAAGTGGTTGAGAAAGCGACAAAACTCGGCGCAACCAGCCAGGGCCCGGTGATGGATATGTTCTGGGGTGACCGCTGTGGGACCGTCGTCGATCCGGATGGCTACTCCTGGATGATCGGTACGCATAAAGCCGAACCCACAGCCAAAGAGATGAAGAAAGGAATGCAGGAAATGATGAAGCAGCAGCCGGCAGCTGCGGCGGCAGACTGACGTGGCCTCACTCGAAAAGAACCGGCTGTGACTCGAGCTCTTCGAGTTCTCGAAAGTTATTGAGGCCTACGCCTACCAATCGATAACGTTGCAGCGGTCCAAGGTCTACCCGCTCTCGCAGCTTCAGCGCGATGTCCGTCAACTCATCGCATGAGGAAAGTGGATTATCTGGTGTGTGGCTGCGCGTGAGGACCTTGAACTCCTTCGTCTTCAGCTTGAGTACGACGGTTCGCGCTGCTCGCGGCTCTTTGCGCGATGCGGACCATAGCTTTTGCGCCAGGCGGCGGATCATGGGTTCGGTGTCCGCCAGCAAGACATCTTCTTGAAACGTGTCCTCGACGGATATGGACTTCGTCGGCCTGTCCGGGACCACTAGATTCTCGTCAATCCCTCGCGCGAGTTCATAGAGGCGCGTTCCGTAGCGGCCAAATCCCTCCTCAAGTTTTGGTAGCGCCAAACTTCGTAGTTCGCCGACAGTCTTGATTCCGAGTTTTGCCAATTTCTCTTCGTTGACTTTCCCGACGCCGGGCAATCGCCCAACGGGCAGTGGCAACAAGAATCCATCAACCTCTTCTGGCTGGATCACAAAGAGTCCGTCCGGCTTCCGCCAGTCGGAAGCGAGTTTTGCTAGAAATTTGTTGGGCGCGACTCCCGCAGACGCCGTGAGGTTCAACTCTTGCCGGATCTGCTCACGAATCTTTCGCGCCACAAGTGTTGCTGTCGGTAGGCTGGTCTTATTCGTGGTGACATCGAGGTACGCCTCATCGAGCGATAACGGCTCGATCAGATCCGTGTGGCGCTTGAAGATCTCCCGCACATCCCCTGATACGGCCCGGTATTTGGTGAAATCCGGAGCAATGAAAATCCCGTCCGGACAGAGGCGTTCTGCCCGCTTCGCTGGCATGGCGGAGTGAACACCGAAGGTCCGCGCCTCATAGGAAGCTGCGCAAACAACCGAGCGGTTGCCTTTCCATGCCACAATCACGGGCTTGCCGCGTAGGTCAAGATTGTCCCGCTGCTCGACCGATGCGTAAAACGCATCCATGTCGCAATGAATGATTTTTCGCACTATCATCCCGAAAACAATATTATTCCAGGGACTGAAGGGACCGTAATCGTGAGGTAGACAGGTTGTTCACTGCGATTGCAGGAAATTCGAATCATGCATGCGCATTTATTTGTCGTCTGTGGCGAGACCACATTAGACGCAACGCGAGACCGAATGCTCAATCGCCTTGCGGCCCGACCAGCATTCCATGGTCCAGCCGAGCTTGGTTATCGTCGAGCGCGACGACGGAGAACTGACCGGAGCCCGTTGCCCTCCTTCGCGGTCTGTGAGGTTTAAGAAAGAACAACGCGATTTCACTTGGAGCTTCCACCGGCTGCCGCGTAATCAGGCTTGCCCGCCTTTTGGGAAGGTTCCCGCCGAAAACTCGAGCAACGTTAAACAAAGAGCGGCTGCCGCATACCATGCACATGTCATGTGGGCTGTCGCTGACGACATCACATTCCGCGCACAGGACAGCATTTTGCAGCGGGACAGCATTCAGGACTCGAGCCCGCTCCCGAGAATCCGCAACACCAGAACCATTCATCACAGAACCTCACGGAACCTTGGAGTGATTTTACCGTTTCCCGCTGAACCTCTTCGTGCGTACATCAACCTTGTCACAGTCTCGTCTAAGGACGGGGCCCTCGTCTTGCGTCGGCAGAATCCGCGAACACTCCGTCGATCCTTCTCATGATTCGTTCGGCCCACTGCACTGCGGATGCAATCAGCGATTCTGTTCGCGGACTCGGGCGGCTGTCGTGCAAATCCTCCGTATCCTTGAGATGCCGGGCCACGAGTATTCCAGCGACAATGGCCAATACGCGTTTTCTTCCTTCATCCATTCGCTTATCACTGAAACCAGGTACGTCTATTGGCAGTATATTCTCTTTTTGTTCGCCTAAAGATATCACGCGCGAATTGGTTGCGCAATCAGGAAGGGAAAGTGAGGAGAGAGCAAGCCGCCCATGGGCTTAGGTCGCGGACGGCTCGCCAGAGCTCATGCCTGCGGGATCGGCCTCACAAGCGGCTGCAGGCGAAAATAGTAGCATGAGGGGGTTGGTCTCGAACCTTTAACATCGATTTACCGGAGTGCAGATGCACATGGATTCAGCACTGGAAACGGGTTCTTCCGGCGGGGTCGAGCGGATTCGAAGGGTGCAAGTGCTCACAATCGCGAGGATGCTCGCGGAGGCCGCTATATCCCTGTTCTCGGCTTGGCGTGCTAATAGCTCCGCGCTCCTGGCCTTTGGTGGAGACAGCGCAGTAGAACTTGTCTCGGCGGTGGTTGTGCTCTGGACCTTCCGCACAACCGCCCCCCACCACGACCAGGAAAGGTGGGGCGCGCGCGTGGCGGGGGCTTTGCTGTTCGTGTTGGCTTTCTGCGTGGCAGTCACTTCGGTCCTGACTTTGTCAGGTCACAGCGAGCCCCAACCAAGCCTCATGGGCATGGTGATTCTGCTGCTAGCTGCGGTCGTGATGCCCTGGCTGGCAAAGGAGAAACGTAGACTCTCTGCCGCCATGGCAAGTGCTGCGCTGAGGGCAGATGCGGCGCAATCTGCCATATGCGCCTATCTTTCATTGATTGCCTTGCTGGGAGTGGGCGTCAACACTGTGTGGCATATCCGATGGGCGGATCCTCTTGCGGCATTGCTCATTCTCCCGCTCGTTGTCTGGGAAGGCCGGGAATCCCTGCGCGGTAAAGCTTGCTGCCGCTAGCCCTCCTGAACTGAAACTGAGGCGAATCCAATTCACCTCTTCTGAACTTCACAAAGCACGGGTTTGATATCGATCACGGGCGTTCCATCGATGGCTTCAATGGGACCGATTCGCAACCGGTTCTTGGTGATCTTGCGAACAGTGACCTGATGAAGACCGATGGGATTGGGGCGGTCTGGCGACCGCGTCGCGAACACTCCGGTAAGTCTTCGGTTCGGATCAGAACGCGGATGGACTTTCAGAGTCTCTCGACGCGCTTGATGCAACCACGTCAGAATGATGATTTCATCACCGACGGCGAGCCCATCCAAGGCTTCCCGAGCGAACGGGCGAACCTCAAGCCAGCCGTCCGGGGCGCCTTCTGAGGCCTGCTTGGGTGCCTTGCTGCGCTCTTTGATTTTCGAGCGGATCACCCCGATCGGGCGCAGCTCAAGGGAATCCCTTTTCTGCGTTTTTGGCCGCCCTTCGTTCATGCCGCTCGTGTAAGCCAGCTCTCCATGGTGGTTGCGTCTACCAAGCCCGCCTGCTGGAACTGAAGTTGCCCCCGGGAGAACACCGCGAAATTCGGGATACTGCGGACGTTGTATTGTGACGCAAGCCCCGGGTAACGTTCCGTATCCACCTTCAGCACGACTGCACGCCCGGCAAGATCCCGCGCGGTCTGCGCCACGTGAGGCGCAGCTATCCGGCAGGGCCCGCACCACGAAGCCCAGAAATCTGCCAGAACCGGTACCTTGCTCTCGCGAATGACCTCTTGGAATTCCTCTTCGTTGACTTCGAGGGGTTCGCTAGTGGCAGGTAACTCGGCCTTGCATGCCCCGCATTTTCCGACATCGGCAAGGTGCCTGGCGGGAATGCGGTTGGACCTCCCGCACGAGGGGCAGTTTCGAATCAGCGGCATAGCGCTATTCTAGGCCAGCCGTTGCGCTTAGGTCTTCCGCTAGAACAACAAGAGCATATGATTTAGGCTACGCCATGGGAGGGCTGTGGTTAACTCCCTGCATCAGACCCTGGCAGCGGCGGCGATATGGTACGACCAGGCATCCTCGGGAAAAATGCAAGACCACGAAACAAGGCTGGCGTGGTTTTCTCGATTCTGATTCCTATCTTCGCTGCAATTCTTCTGTTCGTTGTGATCCAAGCCAAGCTCCGCGGCCAGCAACTGCCTGACTTCGTGATCTTCATTGAAGCCCTAGGCTTCGTGGTTGTCATATTGAGCGGGACATGGTTCCTGATTCGAGGCGTGCGGGAGCACCGGGAGAGCGAACAACGTTATCGCCAGATGGCCAGCAATATCCAGGAAATCTTCTGGATGATCGATGCCGAAACCAAGAAAGTCATCGAGGTAAACGAAGCGTATCAAACGATAACCGGGCGAACGCGCGAGAGCCTGATCGAGAACCCTACTTCCTATGACGAGGTGATCCACCCTGAAGACCGCGCCCACGTGCTCGGCAAACTGGATGAGGCGATCACGATTGGGAAGTTCGACGAGCGATTCCGCATTACGCTGCCCAATGGAGACATTCGCTGGGTGAGCGTCCATGGTTTCCCTGTCCGCAGTGCTGCCGGCAAAATCTGGCGCCTGGTTGGGACGGCTCAGGACATTACCAAACAGAAGCATGCAGAAGATGAAGTCATCAGGAACCTAGCGATCGCGGAAGCGGCCAGAGCCGAAGCCGATGCACTCCGGAAGGCAACGCTCGCCTTGACACAAGACCTCCACATGGACGCTGTCATGGAGGCCCTGCTTCGCTCCCTGGAAGAGTTGGTTCCCTACACCTTGGCCCGCGTGATTGTCCCCGAAGGCGGTCCGCACCTGTTGGCACTGGGGGAGAGGCAGATCCCCGAGCCCCCGAAGACATCGCCAAAATACCACCCGGGACGTCCACTGACGCTCATCGCCGACGAGTGCCCGCCCGTTCAGAGAGTCCTTGAAGAAAAAAAGGCGGTACTGATCTCAGACACGAACGCCGAGAAGGATTGGCAAAGTTTCACAGGGCATACGCATTTACGCTCGTGGCTTTCGGTGCCGCTGAAAGCATCCGATGAATATCTTGGATTCATGTCGGTCGGCCATACCGATCCCCACCGCTATACCGAGGACCACCTGAGGCGCGTAGAACTGTTGTCAATTCCTGCCGCGGCCGCGATTCAAAACGCCCGTCTCTACGCCGCGGCTGACATGTACGCCTCAGAGCTTCGAAAGCGCCTGGTGGATCTTCAGGAGGCGGAAACAGCCCTTGCCGAGGCGGAGGGAGAACTCCCTGGTTCCGACAATAGGTTCGAGAAAGTCTTCCGTTCGAGCCCCATTGCGTTCTCCATCACTACCTTGAGAGAAGGCCGTTTCGTGGACGTAAACGCGGTATTCGAGCGCCGATACGGCTACTTGAAGGAAGAACTGCTGGGCCATACCGTGCACGATCTGAATATGTGGTGCGACCCGGCAGATCGGATGTTTATGACCGAGCAGTTGCGGCAAGGAGTCGCCGTGCAAAACAGGATTACCTGGCTGCGCACGAAGTCTGGCGAGGCGAAGCTTACCGCCTACTCAGCTGACAGGATTCACTTCGATGGTCAGCCGTGCGTCCTTGCGGTATCCGGAGACCTGCCGGAATACGATCAAAGAAAAGCACAGTAATCGTCAGGCCGGACAGCTTTTCTAATTTCATCACTGTACGCGCTGTGGGTGGAGGGCAGCCTGTCGGGCGCCAATATCCTCCAAATCACAAGCCGCCCCATCCCCAAAACAAGCACCAACGGTACATTCCCGGCCTGAGTTCAAGCGGTTGCAAAGATCCTCCACCGCACGATGGCTCGGGTCCTGTTTCAAGATTCGTATTGGGATCGTGGCCGAGCCACGCTGGTTGACAGAAATCTCCTTTACACCTAAATAGCACTCACACGGCTTGTGGGGTTCGTGTCTCAGCTTCGAAGTGCAAGCGAGATCTCATGGCTACACGCTTTGAGGCGCAATCGACCCGCCAGCCTGGAGGTAAAGTCCATGTCAGCCAGCCACGTCTTCGAAACCCCTGCTTTTCAAAACATAGAGCGATTCGTCAGTGCCGATACGGCAGCAATGTTCCTGGGCATCACCCGGCGCACCCTGCTGCAAAAAGTAAGGGCAGGAAAGATTCCCGGTCACCCGCTCGATCCCTCGGCGCACAGAAAGGAGTGGAGGTTCAAACTTTCCGAGCTAGACCGCGTCCTCGCCGCTCGACTAAACTCGTCCGAGCAGCCCACTTGAGCCTTTCACAAAGGAGGATGTGAATGGCCAGGTATCAGAATGGTTCTGTACGCATCAAGCGACGCAAGAATGGCCCGACGTGGGTGTACCGGTTTCAGATCACGCGTGCTGACGGCAAGCGGGTTGAGCACACGATGCCGATTGGCTTGGTAAGCCAAGTCGGCGATAAGGAGAAGGACGCGTGGGACGAAGTCGATCGCCAGCACTTCAGGGAAACCGTCAACCAGTTTGACTTGCCCTTTGCGGGAAAGCCCCGAACTTACGGTCAGCTCTGCCAGCATTACATCGCGACCGAGCTGATGGAAGACCAGTCGGAGGCGACCATCGCGAAGGCGTTTGCCACAACCGAGACCTACAAGCGGCACCTGGTGCAGCGCATCATCCCGAGATGGGGAAGACTCGCTCCGCCGACCATCGAATCGCTTGCGGTCGAGAAGTGGTTTCGAGAGCTGAAAAAAGGAAATCCAAAGCAGAACGTGAAACCTCTCGCGGATCCAACCATCGACAAAATCCGGCGCGTGATGCACCTCGTCTTTCTGCACGGGCAGCGCTGTAATTTTCTGCCCCGTCAGCAGGAAGGCAATCCTATGAACTGGGTGCGCCAGCGCACGATCAGCAACTACCAGGCGCTGATTATGACTCCACAACAAGCCTTCGAGATTCTCCTGAACACTCCCGAGCCCAGACGCACGCTGTTGTTGTGCGATGCGGCCACGGCTCTGAGAGTGTCGGAGATCCTAGGGCTGAAGTGGATGGACCTGGATTTTGACGACCTGCGGATCGAAGTGCGCCGTGCTTATGTGTGGGGACGTTTCAAGGAGCCGAAGTCGAAGGCTTCGAAGGCTCCGGTTCCCATGCATCCGCTGTTGGCCGGCTTTCTCCTGGCCTGGCGGGAAAAGACGATGTACGCGGGGGACGAGGACTTGGTTTTTCCAAGCACTCGTCTCAAAGGCAAGAAGCCGCTCTCGGCCTCGATCCTCGTTCAAAAGTATCTTCGTCCCGCGGCGGTCAAAGCAGGCGTTCTCCGCGAGGGAGAGAAGGTGCGTTTTGGGTTTCACAACTTCCGCCATTCCCTGGCTTCGACTCTCGTAAAAATGAAAGTCGATCCCAAGACCGTCCAGGAGTTCCTGCGCCAGGCGCACGTCACGACCACACTCCAGCTGTACGCGCAATCGGACATGGAGTCGCGGCGGGACGCCCAGGGCAGGTACCTGGAACAGTTGCTCGGCGACAGGGTGCACCTGCTCACGGAGCGAATTCAGTGATTATCTTGGGTCGAGCTTGGGTTGGGGAATTTTCGCGAAATCGCGTAAGTGCTTTGGAATGTGGTGGCCAGGGACGGAGTTGAACCGCCGACGCCAGCCTTTTCAGGGCTGCGCTCTACCACCTGAGCTACCTGGCCACTTCGTGCACTGCCATCTGGCTGCCCAGTCTTCATTCGGATGAGTCGTAAGGCAGGCCGAAAGCGGGCACAATCCTAGGACTACCGGCAGTCGAAACGCTGGGAGCGTTTGGAGCAGGCCTGATTATAGCAACCAAGGCGCAATCGCTCAACGCGAGTCGCGCCTTGGTCAAACGGGCGGCAAAGTCTCTGATGCCTCTAGTGTCCGCCGGCGCTGCCGGAGTGCTGCCGCAGCCAGTCTGCCAGCTGACTTCCCTGCTGCGCCTTCAGGTCCACGCAGTAGTTTATGCGCTCCACCGATTGCTTCAGCGTGCGTTCAGAGGCGGGCTCGTGATGGGCGGCGAAGAACTCTTGCACCTGATCTCGCATGCCCACGTCGCAGAAAGTGCCAGCCGCTCCAGCGATGGCAGCCCCCGCGAAGGCGCCGCCCACGCTCTGGAGTTTCTCCCAATGGGAGCGGGCGAAGTCCCAAGCGAGCTTCTGTCCATCAGGATTCTGCATCACCCGGGAAATCATGCTCAAGCTGTCTTGCGAGCGCACCTCGGGTGAGATGGCAAACTCCAAGGTCTTTTCGAGCAATGCGGGATCACCGAACTGCGCTAGTGACCGCTGGTAAACAAAGACTGCCTCCGGTGTTTTCGCGGTCTTCAGACGGTCCTTGATTTTGTTGTAAAAAACTTCATCTCCACCGTTGGCAGCCACCCGGAAGGCGGCAAATGCCAATTCATGGTTGACCGACGATGGATCATCGAGCGCCTGATTGGTTAGTTTGCGGGCGAGCGCCTCCACTTGTGGATCGCGCGCGGTGTAGCCCAAGGCTTCCATTAACTCGGCACGCAAACCCTCCCGATCGGCGCTCTCGCCCGGCTTCGCTTGCCATCCTATGTCCGCAGCTACAGGCGCCAGCACCTTGCGCACCCAGCTGCGATAGGATTCGCGGTCGGCGTCACTGACCAGATGGCGGCCGATGTACTCCAGTTGGTTCATCAGAGGACCAAGCACGGCTTGGCTGCGGTCTGTTTGCAAGCCTTCCACTACCGCGAGATAATCGCCAATTTTCTCGCGGCCTACGCGAACGGAAGCTGACACATCGAAGGGCAGCATAATGCGTTCCGCCGGACTTAACGAACTCTCTGCATCTCGCGCCATGGAGCGCACCCCGTCCGAATCGTACCCGGAGCGATAGTACCCTTTGGCATCGGCGTTAATGTTGATCCAGGTTGAACAGCTGGGCAGAGTGAAAGTCTGTTGTTCCCGGTTTAGGAGTTCACAGTGGTCAGCGGCGCTCGCGGCGGCTGGGCCTTGCTTCATGCATACCGGAATCTGCCAGCGCTCGCTGCTGCCCGCATCGAATTTGGCCCGGTCGAAGAAGTAGCGCTGCTGTTTCAGCGTAACTTTCTCTGAATTCCCCGAGCACGAGGTCTTGATACTCACCAGAGGTGGCCCGGGTTGCTCGATGAAAGTAGGCATGAGCTTGTCGACGGGCTTCTTTGAGACTTGGGTCTGCGCCGTCCAGAAATCAGCGGCTGTGGCATTGGCATAAGTGTGTTTCTCCAGATATGCGTTCACCCCAGCCTGAAACGTTTTCGGCCCGAGATATGATTCCAGCATGCGCAGCACGGCGGCGGTCTTGCCGTAGGTGATGTCGTCGGCTAGTTCGAGGATCTGCTCCGGCGTCTCTGCCTGCTGGTGAATCGGGTGAGTGTTGATCAACGAATCCGCGTCCATCGATTCGGCGTTGAAGTTCGCATCCTGAAGCTGCATGTTCCATTCTGGCTTCCAGGCTTGGAGAGGTTTGCTGGACATCCAAGTGGCAAATCCCTCGTTGAGCCAGAGGTCGTCCCACCATTGCATGGTGACCAGATCGCCAAACCACTGATGGGCCATTTCATGGGCAATGACGGAGGCAACTTCGCGCTTCAAATCGACCGGGCTTTGCTTGTCGTCGACTAGCAACAGAAGCTCACGGAAGGTAATGCACCCCGTGTTCTCCATGGCTCCCGCGGAGAAATCAGCGAGTCCAACCAGATCCAGCTTGCCGTAGGGGTACTTGATGGAAAAATATTGATTGTAGTAACGCATGATGTTTTCCGCTGCATCCAGGGCAAATGTAGACATTTCCTTCTTGCCTGGACTGGCGTACACGCGAATTGGAATGCCATCGACGATGCCTTCGACGTACTCGAACTTGCCCACCACCATGGCCACCAAGTAAGAAGACATCCTCGGGGTTGGGGCAAAATGCACGGTGTGTTTGCCTTCGGGACCTGGCGTGTCGGAAACAACCTTGGTGTTGGAAATCACTGTCATGTCCTGGTCAGCCACGACGGTCACGTCGAAGATCGCCTTGTAGGCAGGCTCATCGAACGAGGGAAATGCACGGCGAGCGTCGGTGGCTTCAAACTGAGTCGCGGCATACTTGCGCCCGTCGGAGTCTTTGCCTAGGTAAAAGCCGCGTAACTGATCGTTGAGAATGCCGTGGTACCGGGTCTGGATGGTCGCGGGGCCGGGCGAAATTGGATGGTCCACGGTCAGAGTGGCCGTCTGTTTGTCTTTGTCGAGCGTGACAGTGGCTTTTTGTGTGGAACCGCCGCTGGTGATGCTCACTTCCTGGAAGTCGATCTCGGCAGCGTTCAGCACGATTTGTGAGGTCGGCTTCAACACCCGTATTGCAATGGTTTCTTCTCCGGCAAAGTCGTTCTTGGCGAAATTGGGAGAAAAGATCAGTTTGTAATGGTCGGGAACGGCGATTTCAGGGAGGCGTTGCGCCATACTAATACCAGTCAAGAAGATGACCAGCCCAGCCCACGTAGAAGTTAATTTCATATTCTCCTCAGTGATGAAAGACTCAGATGAACCCGCGTGTGGATGTGCGCTTTCAATCAGACTCTCGCATTTTCTGGTACGTAAGATGCCTCTGGTTGGTTCACTCTGCGTTCGGTTTACCTGACAGTCTTACGGTTCCATTCAAAACCGTGAAGGCACAGCGGTTGGTGGCGAAGTAGTAGGCGATTTCGCGGTAGTCATCGACGTCGAAAACGGCGAGGTCGGCGTCTTTACCCGGCTCGATGGAGCCTTTGCGATCCTGCAATTGTAACGCCCAAGCTCCGTTGATGGTGGCAGCGGAGATAGCCTCGGCGGGAGTCATCTTCATATGGGTGCAGGCGAGCGAAAGAACGAAGGGCATGCTGGGGGTGGGCGAGGAACCGGGATTGTAGTCGGTGGCGAGCGCGACAGCGACGCCGGCATCGATCAGTTTGCGGGCGGGAGGAAACCTGTCCAAGCCGAGGAAATAGTTCGCGCCGGGGACCAGGGTAGCGATTGTGTTGCTTCGAGCAAGCCGGGGGAGATCGTGGTCGTTGACGTGGTCCATGTGATCGAGAGATGCGGGGTTGAAACGCAGTAGAGGATCGAGCGGGGTTTCGCTTAGCTGGCAGACGTGAGCGCGGACGCCGAGGCCGTGTTGAGTAGCAGCCTGAAAGATTCTTTCGGCATCGGCTAACGTGAAGGCACCACGGTCGGTGAAGACGTCGACAAACTGGGCGAGCTTGCGTTTCGCGGCTGCAGGGATCATCTCTTTGCAGACGAGATCAACGTAATCCTGGGGGCGGTCTCGGAATTCTAGGGGCACGACGTGTGCTCCCAAGAGAGACGAGACAACGGTGCCGGGCCAGCGACCGGCGGCTGCGCGAATGGCTTCCAAGGACTTCAGTTCGGATTCGACGGTCAGACCGTAACCGGATTTGGCCTCGACGGTCGTCGTACCCTGCTCGGCCATTTGATGCAGTGCTTGTAGGATTTTTTCGGTGAGCGCATTCTTCCCTGCTTTACGAACGGCTTCGACGCTGGAGCGAATTCCGCCCCCGGCAGCAGCGATTTCTTCATACGTCGCGCCAGAGATGCGTTTTTCGAAATCTACCAGGCGCGGATTGATGAAGGCGGGATGAGTATGGGAATCGACGAAGCCGGGAAGCACCACTTGGCGGGCGCAATCGATTTCGATAATTTTCTTACGGTTCTTCTTGAGCCAGGGATCGCGAAGAGCGTCTTTGGTCCTGCCGACAGAAACGATTTTGCCGCCTAAGCAGAGGATAGCGGCGTCTTCGAGGAGGCCGACTTCGGACAGCGCAGGGCTGCGGCGCGGACCGGGTTTCGCGGAAGACGAAAGCGTGAGAAGCTGGCCGATGTTGATCAGCAGCAGGGCACCAGGAGTCTGCGAAGGATGTTTCTTGGCTGTGCTCAAGCGAGAGTTAGTTTAGCCTATAATGTCGCGCGGAGTTCTCCAATCGTGCCCGGTCATGCCTCTGTGGATGTTCCCCGTGCTGTCGCGGTCCCGCTGCTGCGAGCGCGTATGCCGGAATTGGATTCGGTGCGCGGACTAGCCATCCTGCTGGTTTTGATTTATCACGGGATCGCGCCTCCTTTGCATGCGCAACTTTCGTCCTTCGGGAATCTGCTGCTTTCGCTCGCCGGATATGGATGGATCGGCGTCAATTTGTTTTTTGTGCTGTCCGGATTCCTGATCACTGGCATCCTGATCGACAAACGAAACCAGCCCGGCTACTTTCGCAACTTTTACCTGCGGAGAGCGCGGCGCATTCTTCCCGCGCTCTATGCGACCCTGCTGGTGTTGCTGGCTGCGGGATGGATCTCCTGGCGCTTTCTGGCGCTCGGAGCGCTGTTTCTTGCCAACTGCGCGCCGCTTCTCGGAGTCACATTGCAATACGGACGCTGTGGTCGCTGGCGGTGGAAGAGCACTTCTACATCGTTTGGCCGTGGATTGTCCGCCGCTGGTCGTCGCGAAGGCTGATGCTACTTCTCGCCGCGATCTGCGTAGTTACGCCTTTGCTGCGCATGGCAAATTTTGTTCTCGCCGGCCGTCCGGCGGACCTGGTTCAGCTGTATACATGGTTCAATCTCGATGGGCTGGCGCTGGGTGCGGTCTTGGCGATTTGGCTGCGTGAGCCCGGGTTTCACCGTGCCCAATTGGCACGAATTGCGTTACCTCTTTTAGCCGGCGGCACAGTTGCGTTCTTTCTTCTTCTTTCACATCCTTTGGCAAACGCCGCCTGCTCGGCGACGGCCCTGGGCGCTGGCTCGACGGGGATGCTCTCGTGCGCGCTGCTGGCGGGGACAAACCGATGGGCGCGCGTGGTGAACCGGCCGGTTCTCCAGTTTCTGGGCTACATCAGTTACGGCTTGTACTTGGTGCACGTGATGGCATTCCGGCTGGGTGAGATCATTTTTTCGCGGCCTCTGCTGGCGTTGATTTCGTCCGGGCACTCGATGGCGGCCGTTTTGCTACGGGCTCTGGTGGGGAGCGTCTTGGCGATTACGGTGGCTTTTTTGTCGCGGCGCTCGCTGGAGGAGCGATTTCTGAGAATGGACCTGGCTCCCGGGTTAACGAGGGCGCAGACGGCACCCGCGCAGGCAGCGGAGAAAGGCTGATTCTAGCTCCCCATCGGGACTTTCACGCCCTTTTGCTTCGCAAACTCTTTCGCTTCGTCGTAGCCCGCGTCCACATGACGAATGACGCCCATGCCGGGATCGGTGGTCAGGACGCGTTCGATGCGCTTCGCCATGGCTTCGGTTCCGTCGGCGACCGTGACCTGTCCTGCGTGCAGCGAATAGCCGATGCCGACGCCTCCGCCGTTGTGGATCGAAACCCAGGAGGCTCCGGCGGCTGTATTCAGCAGAGCGTTAAGCAGGGGCCAGTCGGCGACCGCATCGCTCCCATCTTTCATACTTTCGGTTTCGCGGAAGGGTGAAGCCACCGATCCGCAGTCGAGGTGGTCGCGGCCGATCACTATGGGAGCTTTGAGTTTGCCTTTCTTGACCAGGTCGTTCATGGCAAGGCCGAATTGGGCACGCTCGCCGTATCCCAGCCAGCAGATGCGGGCGGGCAGACCCTGAAACTTGATGCGCTTGCGGGCGAGGTCGATCCAGCGGCGCAGAATGCGATTGTCGGGAAAAAGTTCGAGGATGAGATCGTCTGTGACGTGAATGTCGGAGGGTTCGCCTGACAGAGCCACCCAGCGGAATGGGCCTCGGCCTTCGCAGAACAGCGGGCGAATGTAGGCCGGGACGAACCCGGGAAAGTCGTAAGCGTTTTTCACACCACGTTGAAAGGCGAAGGTGCGGATGTTGTTGCCATAATCGAAGGTGACTGCGCCCATCTTCTGCAATGCCAGCATACCTTCCACATGCCTCGCCATGGCATCGAGCGACAACTGCTGGTAAGCCTCGGGATCACGCTGGCGCAATTCCAGAGCTTCTTGCAGCGACATTCCGTTGGGCACGTAGCCATTGAGCGGGTCGTGGGCGGAAGTCTGATCGGTGAGAATGTCGGGAACGACTCCGCGCTGCGCGAGTTCAGGAATGATGTCGGCACAATTGCCCACCAGGCCGACCGAGACATTCTCTTTTTTCCGGACTGCGTTCTTCAGGATACGCAGGGCTTCGTCGAGCGTGGTCACCATGAAGTCGCAGTATCCGGTTTTGAGGCGCTTCTTGATGCGTTCGGGATCGACGTCGATGCCGAGAAACGCCGCGCCGGTCATGGTAGCGGCCAGCGGCTGGGCGCCACCCATGCCGCCCATGCCGCCGCTGACGATCAGCTTGCCCGCGAGATCGCCATTGAAACTCTTTTCCGCGGCAGCAGCGAATGTCTCGAAAGTTCCCTGCACGATGCCTTGCGAGCCGATGTAGATCCACGAACCGGCGGTCATCTGGCCGTACATCATGAGGCCGGCGCGTTCGAGTTCGTTGAACTTTTCCCAGTTGGACCAGTGGCCGACCAAGTTGGAGTTAGCGATCAGTACGCGCGGAGCGTACTCGTGGGTCTTGAAAACGCCGACAGGTTTGCCGGATTGCACGAGCAGGGTTTCATCGTTGTCGAGGCTTTTGAGCGAGGCAACGATGGCGTGGTAAGCCTCCCAACTGCGGGCAGCGCGGCCAGTTCCGCCATACACGACGAGATCGCGCGGGCGCTCGGCAACTTCTTCGTCGAGATTATTCATCAGCATGCGCATGGCGGCTTCCTGCTGCCAGCCTTTGCAGGAAATCGCATTGCCACGGGGCGCGCGGATGGGGGTGTAGGTGGCGGGGGTGATCTCGGTTTCTACCGGCATGGAGTAATGGTAGTAGCTCTGCGACGGAGACGCTAGCCCCGCCATGCGCCGACATTCCAGCCTACGAGCCGAAGGTACGGCCACTCTAAGGAAAGCTACGGAGTGATCTCAAAGACGACGCCCTGACCGTAAGCTCCGCCTTTTGCTGTTGTGCCATACAGGTGCCCTGATTTATCGGAGATCAGCGCCGCCATAGGTTCGCTGCCGTCTGCGCAACCGGGCTGGGAACAAAAGGTGTACAACGCCGTCTCCGTCTTCCCATGAACCTTGAATACGGTGCCGCCTGAGCCGCCAAACTGGGTTGTACCGTAGACAGTTGTGTGCTTACGATCCATGAGCACGCCAGCCGCCGGATTGCCCCCGTTCGGACCCGTAAAGCGAAAAGCCGAATACTTCCAACTGCCAGAGGCTCCGACGAGTCTAAATACAGCGCCGCAGCCAAAATCACAAGTTTGAGAACTCAACCCGCCTGTGTACGCGGTGCCGTACAAATTACCGAGCTGATCGAAATTGATGGAGGAGCGAGGTCCGGAGCCATGGACTCCTAAGCCGAAAGGGTAAAGAACTGTCTCCGTCCACCCGCCGCTGAAGCTCGGCGAAAGCTCATATACCACCCCACCTCCGGACGGCCCGCCGTATGAAGCTGTGCCGTAGAGATTTCCGTCTTGATCAAATGCTACTCCGGCCTGTGGCAAGGCTCCTCCAGAGCATTTTCCGTCGCCGCCCTGACAGAAACTGTAGAGCACAAGTTCCTCCCACGTTCCATCACCCGAAGGAAGGAGCTCGAACACTGTTCCGCCCGCCCCACCACTCCCAGCCCCACACTGTGAGGTTGTCCCATAAAGGTTTCCCGCAGAGTCAAATATGACCCTACCCTCGGGGTAGCACCCATCCCCGAAGCCGCTGCCGCGGAAAGCGTACAACACGCCCTCCGTCCAAGTGCCGCCTGGGGCGGCAGGAGGCGAAAGCTCGAAGACCGTGCCGAAGCAGCAACCTTGAACGAGCCCCCCTTGAAGCGTCGTACCGTAAAGGTTCCCCGACTGGTCAAGAATCAAGCCCGCTGCGGGGGATGCGCCGTCAGAACACCCCGGCTGCGAGCAGAAGTTGTAGAGAATGGATTCCGTCCACTGACCACCCAAGGTAGGACTTAGCTCAAATACCGTACCGTCCCCATTGCTGCCACCGCCCTTTGTGGTGCCGTATAGGTTTCCTGCGCCATCCGAAACGAGCTTTCCAAGAGGCTGGCCGCCGTCGTCCGGACCGTTTGCGCCAAAGGTGTAGAGCACCTGGTATTGCGCCTGCGCGTTCGCCAGAACACCAGCCGAAAGCAAAAGGACTACACATGAAAGGCGAAAGGTTATGCTCAGCGTGTCAAGCCTCCAAGACCGCTTGCGGCTGGAATTATATGCTGTGGCAGACCTCCTTCGATGGAGCCTTTCTACCCTGAATCGACAATCTGCGGCACTTTGCGCCGCCTGGCGGCCAGGGCGTCCGCCCCTACGTGAGCTGCCTTGACTTCACCAGGTGTTATGCGCGGTGCTGTCGCTGCCGATTCTGCAGAACTGCGAATGGGGAATCGTCACCAGGCTTTTCTGATATTGGCGAGTCCCTGGAGATAATCGTCGTGTTCGACCCTGCTCTCGATTCCAAATTCGGTCAGGAGTGTCATCATTCGTCCCACGGGGACGCCGGCAAGCTCCGCCGCTTTGCCCAGCGATGCTTCTCCCTGCTTGTACCTTTCGACTCCCAGTAAGACCCTGCCCCGGGTGACCAGGTCGCGCACGGCCTTGGAAAGATCACTCCTCTGCTCCTTGGTGAGTTCGCGCAGGAATTCGAAATTCTCCCGATCCATTCGGATACTCATTGTCTTGGTCATGCGACGGCCTCCAGTCGGCGTCTGGCGTCGTCGAGAATCGACGTTCGGTAACGCCCGTGTTTTGCCAGCCCATCAAGTTTCGCGAGAGCTTCGCTCGTCGTGAGCAACTTCTTTTCGTACATGCGCACCAAGATGCCTATCGCCGTCGTAAACCCAACGCCCAGCAGCTTGCACGCGTTGATCCCATTCTTGTCATCGATGCCCAATACCCGAGCTTTGTGTGTAAGCGCCAAAACGATGGCCTCCGCTTCTCCCTGGCCGAGACCAAAGTCCGCTTGCAGCTTCATTACCAGCTTCGAATTCTTGACCGAGATAACTCGAATTTTCAATTCATCCAGCGTCTTTCGGATCATCAGGGCGTCAAGCGATCTCTTTACGCTACAGCACTCCTTCTCCACCTCAGGTGGAACGGCAACATCGAGCCCGAGGTGATGTAGGAAGGAATCAAGCATTTCGGCCTTCGCAATCAGAATCAGCGTCGAAGCGTCGAAGATGAACACGGTGATTACAATATATTACAAGTGTAATTGTAACAGATTCGCGGGACTTCCGGCAAGAGTCCAACGCCGCACGCGCGCTGGGGGGATGGGTGTGCAAGTCGAGCATCCGGTGCGGCTCGACTATTTGAAGTTTGTGCAAGACTTCACGGAGCAGCCTTTTTGGAGTAGGCTAGGTGCGTTTTCTAAGGAGGCCTTTATGGCACAGAGCACTCCGGTAGATGTCGCACGGCACGCTTCCACGATGTCGATCGTATGGGGCGTTTTGCTGATTGTCTTCGGCATGCTGGCGGTGGGTTCGCCGTTTGTGGCGGCGGTGGCGGTCAACGTGGCAATTGCCTGGCTCATTGTCTTAGCAGGCGTAGTCCACTTGACCCTCGCCTTTAGCGCTCATGGGGCTGGCAGCGTGATCTGGAAGCTGCTGGTCGGGTTGGCGTATCTGTGTTTCGGCGGCTATCTGATTCTGCATCCGGTGCTGGCGGTGGCGTCGCTTACCTTGGTGCTGGCATCGCTCTTTCTGATTGAGGGCATCCTGAACATCATTTTGTTTTTCAAGATGCGGCCGATGCGAGGATCGAGTTGGGTACTGATTGACGGCGTCATTACGCTGCTATTGGGGCTGATGATCTATGCGCAGTGGCCGACCAGTTCTGCCTGGGCGATAGGGACGTTGGTTGGAATAAGCATGATCATCAGCGGCTTAACACGGGTGATGTTGTCGTTCGCGGTGCGCAAGGTGACAGGCTCGGTGGCACAAAAGCTGGCCGCGTAGGGGAAGGCAAGCGGTTTCTTGGCACGACTACCAGGTGTTATACGCGGTCCCATCGCTGCCGACGCCGCTCGACCCGCTGTGCACGTCGACGATGCCGCCTTCATCCTGCTGATCGAGGGACATGATCTCGCCCTGCTCCTGATCGGGCGTCCAACTGTCGATGCGGCCGGTCATGGGATCCGTGGGAAGCTGTTTCAGGTAGCCGGCGGTAACCAGATCGTCGAGCGACTGCGGGGCTTTCTGCTTGTCGAGCGTGTATTGCGAGATCACCGAGCGAAGCGTAAACAGATTTTGCCGCAGCACGGATTCTCTCGCCCGCAGAATGGACTGGTTATAGGCGGGCAGCGCGACCGAAACCAAAATCAAGATGATGCTGATGACGATCATCAACTCGATGAAGGTGAAGCCGCGGCTGGCTTTCTTATGTTGAGATCGCGTCACCAAGTTTACCAGTCCTTGTATTTTGTGCCGTCGAGGCCGATGCCCTGGGATTTGGTATAGACGTCGAAAACATTTTGTTCGCCCCAGGAATCGGAAGTCGGGATCGTCCTGCATGGAACGCATACCCCATTCGGTGGAGTTGGTCATGGGATCTATCGGGATTTTGCGCAGAAACCTCATTTTCTTGCCTTGTACGTCCTCGCCCTTGACCAGGGTATCGAGGTCGGGAGGATAGTTTTCGGAACCGACTTTGGTGCGGAAGGCGCCGCGATCGGCGGCGTCTTTGTAGCGATCAATCGCGTCACGCATCTCCCACAAAGCGTGCCGTAACTCGCGCTCTTTTTCGCGCTTGATGGTGACCCGCGCCATGGGAACGGCCAGAATGGTCAGAACAATCAAGATGGTGGTGGCCACGATCAGTTCGATCAGGGTGAAGCCGCGCATCTCTCGTCGTTCGGAAAAAGGTTTTGAAAAAGCCGTCATTGGTGTCACGCGAGAATTCTGGTTTCGCTCCGTCGGGATCCGCCCTTGCTTGACTACCGGATCATTGATTAGTGAATCGTCATCGACTAGTGGATGTTCACCGTAGCCGTAGCTCCCGCCACCAGCGTGGGCTGCATATTGGGGTCGCGGGTTCCTCCCTTGGAAATGGCAAGGGTGGATTGTCCGGGGGATTTCGCCATGAAGGTCAAAGTTACGACCGTTCCCTGCCCGGAAATGCCGGTAGCGCCGGGCGGCCGGGTAGCGGTGATCTGAAGAGTGCCGCTGGAATCGTCGTCGCGATGAACCAACGCCACCGCCTGACCGTCCTGGGAGAGGAAGGTGCCGTTAGAGACGTTGACCACCTGCAGCATCTTGGAATCGTAGGTGACCTGTAAGGGCACGGAGTAGGCATTCTGCGCGCCCGCAACCAGGACGTTGACGGTGAACGTCGAGCCCGGCGGTTGGGTGATCGCAGGAGGATCAAAGCTGAAGCTGGCCGCGCCCGGCGGTTGCGGCGAAGTCGCCGGCGTCGCATGCGGAGCGGCTGCGGGCATTTGCGGGCGCAGCCGGCGCGGAAGGTGAGTTGCGTGCCCACTGAGGGGCCTGAGGACTGCTCACGCGGTGCAATTCGATGGCGCTGGCGGTGCCCACATCGAGGGCTTCCTGATTGAGCTCGCTGAGATCCTGTTTGCGAACGACGTGAGGAATGAGCACAAACACGGTTTCGGTTTCACTGTGATCGCGAGTGTCCTGGCCGAACAGATATCTTCAAGATCGGAATCTGGGACAGTACAGGAAATCCCGTGAGGGCTTGGGTTTGCTGATCTTCCATCATCCCGCCCAGCAAGTTGACTTCGCCTTCCTTCAGACGAACCTCTTGCTCGATCTTACGTTGACCGATAATGGGCTGGCTGATTCCGCCGATGTTGGAAGTGCCATCAACTTCGGAAACCTCCATGGTGATCTTCAGAGTGACATCGCCGTTGGAGTGCACGCGCGGAGTGATGTCGATGTTTACACCGACGTCGAGGTATTGGAACTGGGTGTTGACCAGAGGATTGATGCCGACGCCGCCAATGCCGGGCTGAAATGACCCGGTAGCCACGGGCACACGTTGGCCGATCTTGAGCGATGCCTTTTGCCCCTCGACGGCGCGAATCTGTGGCTTTTGGATGAGCTTGGTGCTGCTGTCACTGAAGAGCGCAGTGGCTGTGGCTTGTGAGATGGTTACAGCAAAGTCGGTAGCGTTCAAGTTACCCAGAGTATTCAGGCTGATGTTGTTGGGGGTGCCGGCAGTCGTGGTATCCGGGGCGCCGACGGTTCCAGTGGTGGAGGTACTGGTGGTGGAATTGAGATTGCTCTGCAATGTTACCGTGGCGCTGGTGGGCGGGCTGATGCCCAGGGTACGTGACTTGTCACGATTGACCTGCATGATGGCAACATCCACGATGACTTCGGACTTGGGCTTGTCGAGGTCACTCACCAGTTTCTGGGCCAACGCAATCTGATCGGGAGTGCCGCGCACCACAATCGCTGACTGAGTGGGCAACGGCTGAAGACGATTGATTTCCAGAATCTGGCGCAGCGTGTTGACGACATCCTGCAACTCGGTGGGCTGCGAAAGATTGGTCAGATAAAAGGTCTTGATGACGCTTTGTTCAAGATCTTTACGCTTGGCCGGATTGTCGGCGGCAACAAAAATGGTGTTGGGAGTCACCGGCCGCCAAAAGGTCTTGGACTCGATGGCGATAATGCGCAACGCCTCCTCCAAAGAGACATTGTTGAGTTCGATCTTGATGCGGCGCGAGGTGTAGTCGGGATCAAACAAAACATTGATTCCCGCCAGCTTGCCGACGGTCTCGTAGATAACCTTGGTATCCTCGTTGATTTTCAGATTGATGGGAACATTAGAGATGGTGGCCAGTTCGACCGGGCCTCCGGCTTGTTCAATGCGCTTCTGGAGAAAGCTGGGCGGCGGCGCGGCAGCAGCATGTCCGGCTTTCGCCGCATCCATCATCTGCTTGGTGCGCTGCAATTCCTGCTTGGCAATGGCGCTCGAGGCATCCATGTCAGCAGCTTTCTGGAACTCCGCCAAGGCGGCATCCAGTTGGCCTGCCTCGCGTAACAATTGGCCGCGGTGCACATGCGAAGCGCCGGCTAGGAAACGCAGACGCTCGTAGGAAGCCCGGTAACTCAGGTTCGTGGGCTTGAGATCATAGGCCTGTTTGTAAAAGTCGTAGGCCTGCTCGTAATTCTGGCGTGCTTCGGCGTCCCGGCCCTTGTTGTACAAGGCTTTGGAGGCTTTGGTCTGATCAGCTGCTACCGCACCCAGAATTACTGCTCCCACCAGAAAGGAGACAGCCGCTACGCGGCTCAAACGTTTCATCGTGCTTTCCTCACAGACAGTCTTCCCCTCCCGGCCGGCCATACCGCAGGTCAAAGCTCAATCGCGCCCGCTGAACCTATTTTCGGCGATTATAGCATCGCCTCACAACGCACCGAAGTCACTGTGTTGGTAGCAGTTAAGTTCTTAGGTACTAATCCCAGTAGATTTCGGGATAATTGCAGTTCAAAATCAGTTCGGACTCGGCTGGGGATCGCCTGCTATTGACATCGGCGGACGTGCACGCAGCCATGAGATAAGCTAGTCCGTAAGATGCCACGCCAGCATGTACAGCCCACCCGGGCCAATCCGGAAAAGAACCCGCGCCGTGATCCCACCGCCGCAGGGCAGCGCGATGCCTCCGTGAATAGGATCGCTTCGCATAACTACTTCTTGCTGGAAAAATTTGAGGCGGGAGTGGCACTGACTGGGACTGAGGTCAAATCAGTCCGGGCCGGAAGAGCCAACCTTAAAGATGCTTACGGCCTGATCAAGGATGAAGAACTCTGGCTGCTAAACGCCCACATCGGACCCTACGACCATGGGAACATCTTCAACCACGCCCCCCTGCGTACTCGGAAGCTTCTGATGCATGCGGAAGAGATCCGCAAACTAATTGGGAAAACGCAGCAAAAAGGGCTAACCCTGATTCCCACCCGCATGTATTTCAAGAATGGCCGGGTGAAGGTGGAATTGGCACTGGCCAAAGGTAAGCAGCTCTGGGACAAGCGGGAAACCGAGCGGCGGCGAACCGCGGACAAAGAAGCCAGAGATGCGATAAAGAGCCGCAAGGCGAGATAGGCGCTCCCGATGAAGACGGTGAATCTGAAGGAGGGTATGCCACTGGTGCATCAGGCGCTGATGCAGATGGATCGTGAGCTGGCGGTGGCGAGAGCAGAAGGGTGTGGTTTGGTCAAGCTGATCCATGGCTATGGCTCGACCGGAGCGGGCGGCGAGATTCGGATTGCGGTGCAGAAACGGCTTCGCGAGATGAGTGAGCGAGGACAGATTCGAGGCTTCATATTCGGGGAAAACTGGGCGAAGTCAGATGAGCAGGCATGGAAGATCGTGAGTACCCGGCAGGAACTGAAGCAGGACCGGGACTTGGGCAAGGGGAATCGTGGGATCACGATTGTAGAGCTGTGAGACACCCACAGACCGCTCGGAAAAACATTTAACCACAGAGCACACAGAGAGCACAGAGGCGGAGCACCTCTTGCGCTTTTCGCCTCGTACAAGGAATACTGGAATCACAACAATATGAAGACAATTCTCTCTCAAGCTATTTCTGCCGAAGTTGATGCTGAATGCCTCGCGGTCGTGGTGTTGGATCGAAGCGAGAAAGAAAAACCTGAAATCACGGTTGAAACCAGCGACGCGGCTGTCCGTGCTGCGGCAGCGGACGTCATCGCGGGCGGCGAGGTTTCCGGAAAACTATTTGAAGCCACATTATTGCATCGGCCTGCGAAGCTCGAAGCAAAGCGTTTGCTCCTGCTGGGGGGTGGAAAGACCAAGAATTTCACTTCGTCGGAATTGCGCAAGCTGGCGGGCGTGGCGGTGCGCCTCCTCAAGCCGAAGGGAATTCGGAGTCTGGCCTTTGTGGCTCCCGAAGCCGTTGCCAGCGAGGAGGCCGTGAAAGCTATTGTGGAAGGCGCTTTTATTGGCGACTTCGATCCTGACACCTACCGCAGTGACCGCAAAGACCAGGCAGTCGACGTAGTAACCGTGGTGGCTCGTGGAGACCAGGAGCGGTTGCAAAGGGCGCTGAATGAAGCCCGCATCGTTGGGGAGTCGCAGAATCTTACCCGTGAGTTGGCCAACGAGCCGAGTAATCGCATGACCCCGACCATCCTGGCGGAGCGGGCACGTAAGATGGCGAAGGAAGTCGGATTGAAATGCGAAGTGTATGGCGCGGACAAGATCAAAGAATTGAAGATGGGTGCATTCTGGGGGGTGGCGCAGGGATCGGATGAGCCTCCCGCGCTGATTGTCCTGCGCTACGAGCCGGCGGATGCTCCGGCCACCCCGGTGCTCGGCCTGGTGGGAAAAGGCATTACGTTTGATACCGGTGGGATTTCGATCAAGCCAGCCGACGGTATGGAGAAAATGAAATACGACATGGCGGGCGGGGCAGCCATGATCGGAGCCATGCGCGCAATTGCCCAGATCAAACCCAAGGTGAAGGTCATCTCAGTAATTTGCGCGACCGAGAATATGCCGTCGGGCAAGGCGCAGAAACCGGGCGATGTACAGATCGCTATGTCGGGCAAGTCGATTGAAATCATCAACACTGACGCCGAAGGGCGACTGGTGCTGGCAGACGGACTCTGCTACGCCCGGCAACTGGGGTGTACTCACTTGGTAGACACGGCGACTCTAACCGGCGCGGTTGTCGTGGCCCTGGGTTATGTGAACGCCGGCGTCTTTGCCAATGACGAAAAGATGTATGAACGCTTTCGCCTGGCGCTGGAGAAAAGCGGAGAAAAATTCTGGCGACTGCCGCTCGACGAGGAATACAAAGAGAGCATTCGCTCGGGTATCGCGGACATCATCAATTCCGGCGGGCGCTGGGGCGGAGCCGTCACAGCGGCAATGTTCCTGAAAGAATTTGCGGAGAACACGCCATGGATTCACCTCGACATTGCCGGCACGGCGTGGATGGAAGAACAGAAGCCGTGGATCGCGAAGGGGCCGTCGGGAATCGCGGTCAGAAGCCTAGTGGAATTCGCCAAGGGATTCGCGGAATAATCATTCGCGCAAATCCCTGACGTGGCGGACATTCCAATTCACTTGCTGGCTGTTTCTACCGCCTGCTGCAGTTGGCTGACCAACGGAGTCTCTCCTTTTTGCAGCCCGTTGCGGCCCATCGCGCGCCACATGTAATCAGCGCCAGGATGGTGGGCGTCGTAAGCCGCTATGACATCTTCGGTAGGACGAGACTGCACCAGCAGCACCATGTCGGCGTCCTGTCGACTATACACGATGACATAACGTCCCCACCGACTTAGGGCATCCTGCACGTTCGCGATCGCTGCGCGATCGTCGGGCAACAAATTGGGGCTGAATTGATCCCCATCGTATGCGGCCACATAGACATAGCGCGCATTAGTCAGCGTCTTGGGGAACAGCAGAGCGCTTGACTGAGACACATTGGGCGCGGCCAACGCACTTGCCGCGCATAACAGTAACAAACCGAGAACCGCCGAATATTTCTTCACAACGCATCTCCTGACTCTTACTTTACGTACTTAGTTCGATGATGAACACGCGTAGTTGGTTGCAGTGCGTGCGAGGCTATGAATTTGCAGGCTTTACGCAGGTAACTTGATACTTACATCACGGGCGGAGCGGTGATTGCCATTACTGCAAGCGAGCGGAGCAGTTCGCGGCGAACCACGGCGACCGTTGCCAGCAGAAACATTTTTCTATTTTCGTCGGTCTCACTGAGGATGGGATGACGATGGTAAAAAGTGTTGAAAAGCTGCGCCAACTGAAACACATGCTTGGCCAGATATGCAGGTTCGGTGGTGGCGATGCACTGGTCGATGATGTAGGAAGTTTTCGACGACGCCAGCCAGAGTTCCCAAAATTCGTTGTTGGCCTCGCCGGTGAGGAATCTGGAAAGATCGGCGGGGGTAACGTAGCTAGCTACGTCTCTACTGAAATTGTCGGGATCGAATCCACCTTTGCGGAAAATGTTGGTCGCCGCGCACGACGGCGTACTGCGCATAGGGGCCAGTCTCGCCTTCGAAGCTCAGCGCCTCTTTGAAATCGAAGGCGATGACGGAATTCTTGGTGAACTTGAGCATGAAGTAGCGCAGCGCGCCGATTGCGATCTGCGTCGCGATGGTCAGCGCGTTCAGCCTCGCTCAGTTCGGGATGGCGGGGGTCGACTTCTTTCTTGGCGGAGGCAATCAGTGAGTCGAGCAGGTCGTCGGCCTTCACCCCAAAGCCTTTGCGGCCGGAGACTTCGATGTACGGGCGAGCTTTGTCTTCGTCAGAAAGCTGGTAGCCCAGCTCGGCGGCGCAGCGCGGCGTGAGCGCGACCATCTCGTAGGAAAAATGCGTGTAGTGGTCGGCCTCTTCGTTGTGGCCGAGGCCGCGCAGGGCTTCGATCACCGTGTTCTGCGCCTCGGACTGGCGGGCATCGATGACGTTGTAGATTTCGGCCACATCCGCCGAAGTGCGGATGGTCGAGCTCGCCTCCGACGGTAGTCGAAATCCAGCACTCATGGCCGTTGGGATAGCGATAAAACTTGCGATAGCCGAAAGTCGCGGCCGAGCAAGCCGAACTTCCACATGTGATAGGCGATGTCTTTGCCGACATAGCCGACAGTGCCGTTGGAGCGGACGATCACTTTTTGATCTTCTTCGGAAACCTCTGTGTTCTCTGTGCCGTTCTGTGGTTTCGGGTTTTGCAGTTCCGGCCCGGCGCATCACCCAGCAGCCTTTGTTCTTGCCTTCTGTCTCGAAGGTAAGCACGCCGGCTTCTTTCAACTTTGCGAAAGCCGCATCCCAGAAATGCAGATGCAGAATTTCGCTCTCGCGGGGCAGGAAGTCGTACTCGATGTCGAGCCGGTCCATGGTTTCCAGATGGCGGCGCAGGACCGCAACCGAGATCAAATCCGCGATGTCGGCGGTCTCGTTGCCGCCTTGCTCGATGGCATGCAGCACCTGGCGACGGACTTGCAGATTCTGTTTGTCCTCGCGCGTACCACTGCGAAACACGGGCGTAGAGATCCCAGCAGTAGTAGTCGAAACGCGGCTGACTGGTGAGCGCTTCAATCTCGGCGCGCGATTTCTTCTCCAGATGCAAGAAACCCAACGATGACGTCGGCGACCTGCACGCCGGTGTTGTCGATGTAGTTCTGAATGTCCACTTCCCTGCCGGCAAATCGCAGCAGGCGGACAAACGTGTCGCCGAGGATGGCGTTGCGCAAATGGCCGATGTGGGCAGCCTTGTTGGGATTGATGCTGGAATGCTCGACCAGAATCTTCCCCGCTGGAACTGCGGCGTGTGGGGCTTCGCCAGCGGCCAGAGCGGCGGCAAAGCTGGTCGCGCTTGACTGCGGGCATTGATGTAGCCGGCGCCGGCGAGTTCCAGTTTCTCAAAACCTTCGATCGGGCCGATTCCGGCGACGATTTCCTCGGCAATCTTGCGCGGAGGCTTGCGCAGTTTCTTGGCGAGATCGAATGCCAGGGGCAGCGCGTACTCCCCCAGCTCGACGCGCGGCGGCTGCTCGATGACGATCCGGGGCAGCTCGAGTGCATAGGTGCGACAGAGAAAGTCGCGTATGTGGTGGGCGAGCCGGCGTTCCAGGTGGCGATACAAGGGTCTCCTGTAAATTGTTGAAGGAAATGGTGATTTTAGCAGAGTCGCAGTGCGGCGGGAGGTTTGACGGAGGTTGAGGCGTTCCCTATGATGAAAATCAGCCGTTGGAAAGTTGCCAAAAGTCTCCGCAATCCAAATGAAGAACAAGTTTTACATCACGACGCCGATCTACTACGTGAATGCGCGTCCGCACATTGGCCACGCGTACACCACGATTGCGTGTGACGCGATTGCGCGGCGGCAGCGCATGCTGGGAGCGGACACTTTCTTTCTCACCGGCACCGACGAGCACGGACAGAAAATCGAGCGGGCGGCACAGGCGGCTGGCAAGACTCCGCAGCAGTTGACGGACGAAGTCTCGGCGCAGTTTCGGGGATTATGGGACCGGATGGGGATCACTTATGACGACTACATTCGGACCACCTCGGAGCGGCACAAACGCGGCGTGCAGGCGCTGTGGCGGAAGATCCGTGACAACGGCTACATCTACAAAGGACCTATACCGGCCAGTATTGCGTGTTTGACGAACTCTATGTGGATGCCGCCGGACCGGGCGCGCCCTGCCCGGAGTGTGGGCGCCCGACAGAAACGGTGCAAGAAGAAAATTACTTCTTCAAGCTGTCGGCTTTTCAGGGCAAGCTGCTGAAGTTGTACGAACCAGCCGGACTTTATTCGTCCGGAGACGCGGCGCAACGAGGTCATTTCGTTTGTGCGCTCCGGGCTTGCGCGATCTCTCCATCAGCCGCAGCACTTTTTCGTGGGGCATTCCGGTGCCGGATGATCCCAAGCACGTGATCTACGTGTGGCTGGATGCGCTGTCGAATTACATCACGGCGCTGGGATATGGGTCGGACGATGACAGACTGTACGAAAAGTTCTGGCCCGCCGACTTGCACATGATCGGCAAGGAGATCGTGCGGTTTCACTGCGTCTACTGGCCGGCGTTTCTGTGGCGGCAGACCTGCCGTTGCCCAAGAGCATCGTGGCACATGGCTGGCTGCTGTTTGAAGAGAACAAGATGTCGAAGTCGCGCGGGAATATTGTGCGCGCGGAAACCATTCTTGAAGTGATGGGCCAGGACGCGCTGCGCTATTTCCTGCTGCGCGAGATGGTGTTTGGGCAGGACGGATCGTTTCTCCTTCGATGCCATGGTGCAGCGGTACAACGCGGATCTGGCGAATGGGCTGGGGAATCTGGCCAGCCGCACGCTGGCTATGATCACGCGGTATTTCAGGGGCGAGGTGCCGTATCCATCAGCGGGAGCGGTGCGCCGTCCGGCGGATGGTGCGATTGCGGATACCGCCGGCAAAGTCGATTGCGGAGTGCACCCTCGCTGTTCGATCAATATCAGTTTTCGCGGGCGCTCGAAATTGCATGGAGTCTGGTGGCAGCGGTCGATAAATACATTGTCGAGAACGAGCCGTGGGTGCTGGGTGAAAAACAGGATGAAGAGAGCCGCGCACGGCTGGCAACGGTGCTGTATACCAGCGCCGAGGCGTTGCGGATTGTGACTGCGCTGGCGCATCCCGTTATTCCGGAAGCGACGGCGAAGATATGGAGCCAGCTTGGGCTGGGCGATATCAAGACGTTCCGGCTGGCGGATTTGAAGTGGGGACAACTCGAGTTAGGGACGAAACTCGGCACTGTTGATCCGGTGTTTCCACGGGCAGACAAGAGCGCAATTGAAAGGATGCAGAAGATGGAAGAACAAGGACGAGCACCGGCGGTTCCAGCAGCTAGTGATGCGCAAACGCCGGCGAAGCCTGTGGCCGTAGCCACTGCCGCAACGACAGTCGACGACCAAGGCTGCGGCCCCGATTCCCGACGGCAAGATCAGTATCGATGATTTTACAAAGGTCGAAATGCGGGTGGGACAAGTCAAAGTGGCAGAGAAGGTACAAGGACGCGGACAAACTGCTGCGTCTGGAAGTCGATCTCGGCAACGAAGTGCGGCAGGTGGTGGCAGGTATCGCCGAGGCTTATGCGCCGGAACTCCTGGTCGGGCGCAAAGTGGTGATCGTGGCCAATCTTGCTCCGCGGAAGTTGCGCGGGCTGGAATCGAATGGGATGATTCGTGGCCGCGTCGGTGGAGGGTGGGAAGCCAGTGCTGGCGAGTTTTCTGGAAGATGTGCCGGTGGGAGCCAAGCTGAAATAGCCAAACCTTCACCACAGAGGACACAGAGTTTCACAGAGGGTCTACGAACGACCGATGGCCAACGACCAACGACCGATTTTTGTCGATTCCCACGCGCATCTCGATGGCGAACAGTTCCAAGCTGACCGCGAACAGGTGATCGCGCGGGCGCGCCAAGCGGGCGTGGAGACCATCGTCGCGATTGGGAATGGCGACGGGCCGGGCACGCTGGACTGCGGCATCAAGCTGGCGGAGCAGTATGAATTCATATACGCCACCATCGGCATCCATCCCCATGAAGCCCGGCTGGCCACCGGTGCAGTTCTTGCAGAACTGGATCAACTGGCAAAACGACCCAAAGTCATTGCCTGGGGTGAGATTGGGCTGGATTATTTCTACGACCACTCGCCGCGCGATGTGCAGAGCGGGTGTTCATAGCACAGATGGAGTTGGCCCGCTGGGCCAAGCTGCCGATCGTGATTCATTGCCGGCCATCCGAGGGCAGCGATGACGCATGGCAGGAGTGTTTGGGATTGATTTCGCAGCACTGGGCGAGCAGCGGGCTGGGCGGCGTTCTGCACTGTTTCACGGGAACGTGGGCACACGCGAAACGGGCGCTGGACCTGGGATTCATGGTTTCGTTTGCCGGGAACATCACATTTCCCAAGGCGCAGCAGATTCGGGATGCGGCGAAGGAGGTTCCGCTGGACCGCATATTGATCGAGACGGACTGTCCTTTCCTCGCACCGGTACCGCATCGTGGCAAGCGTAACGAGCCGGCGTTTGTGCGGGAAACTGCGCGGCAACTGGGCGAATTGCGCGACCTTTCCACAGAAGAGATTGGCGTACAGACGGCGAAGAACTTCTATCGCTTCTTTTCACTTCACGAAACGTCCAACTCCATTTAGTTTGGTAGCAAGCATCTTTCCGGGAGTCAGGGTAATCTGTCTAACATGCCAGAGAACACTTTTGACATCGTCAGCAAGATTGACCTGCAGGAAGTTTCCAATGCCATGCAGCAGGCGCTGAAGGAAATGCATACTCGCTTCGACCTGAAGGATGCAAAGGCAACAATCGAACTAGATGGTAAAGACGCCATCGTGCTGCACGCCATCGACGACTACAAGCTGAAGGCGGTGAACGACATTTTCCAGCAAAAGCTGGTGAAACGCGGAGTGCCACTGAAAGGGCTGACCTACGGTGCGGTCGAGTCCGCCTTGGGCAGCACGGCAAAACAGCGCATTACCATGCAGCAAGGCATCCCCATCGAGAAAGCACGCGAAATCGTGAAGCTCATCAAGGACAGCAAGAAGAAAGTGAGCGCGTCCATCCAAGGAGATCTGGTGCGGGTAAGCGGGAAGGACCGTGACACGCTGCAGGACATCATTGCCCTGCTGAAGCAACGGGACTTTGGAATTGATATGCAGTTCACGAATTACCGAAGCAACTGAACATAGGGAAAACTTGAGTACATCGCCAGCCATCAACGGAAAAGAGATCTTCGATCTGTTGCGTGAGGACCTGTCCGCGATCGAGCGTGAGTTCGGGCGCGACACGGTTTCCGGAGTCGAGGCCATCACTGAGATTGGCGAATATTTGCGGGCAGGCGGCGGAAAACGCATCCGTCCCATGCTGCTGCTACTTTCCTCCAAACTTTTCGATTATTCGGGACGCGGCGCCATCAAACTGGGGGCGGTGGTAGAGATCATTCACACCGCGACCCTGGTGCATGACGACATCATTGACGAAGCCCAGACGCGGCGCGGGCGTCCAGCCGCCAACACCCAATGGGGGAATTCGAAATGCGTGCTGGCGGGCGACTGGCTGTACATGCAGGCGTTCAAAATCGCGGTGCAGGAGCGCAATTTCCGCATGCTGGACACGCTCATCGAACTGACGCAGCAGATGGTAGAGGGCGAACTGCTGCAGATGGAAAAGCTCGGCAAGCTGATTTCCCTGGATGAACACTTTGATCTGATTTATCGCAAGACCGCGTGCCTGTTCTCGGTCTGCATGCGAATCGGAGCCATCCTCGGAGGCGCGACAGCCGAGCAGGAAGAAAATCTGGCGCAATATGGGCGGGACCTGGGCATGGCGTTTCAGATTGTGGATGATGTGCTCGATCTGACGGCATCGGAGAGTGTTCTGGGTAAGCCGGTGGCCAGCGATCTGCGCGAAGGCAAAGTCACGATGGCGGTGATCCATGCGCTGGAACGCTGCAATCCGCGGGAGCGCGAGATGATCAGCACGGTGGTGCGCGAGCAGGCTTTCGACGGCGTAACCCATGCGGAAATCCTGGAGATTCTGAACCGTTATGGCTCGATTGATGCCGCCCACCAGCGTGCGCTGCAGTATGCCGGGTTGGCGCGCAATGCGATTTGCAGTTTTCCCGACAGCGAAACCAAACGGGCGTTGCTGTGGGCGCCGGAGTATGTGGTGGAGAGAGAAAAATAGGGTAAATCCGTTTTACTCTGCGCTTCGTAATACAATTGGGACACAAACCCGCCACTTCAATTCAATTCGCTAAGGAGAATGGAAATATGAAGAAGCTGTTGGTTTTAGCACTGGCACTCTCTGTCATGATGATTACCGTTTCCGCCATAGCGCAAGACACCATGGGACAGGATTCCGGTAAAACCGCTGCCGCCGCACCATTGAAGAACATCAAGGGTACGATAAAGTTCGACGGCGACAAGGCGACTTTCGTCGCGGACAAGGACCAGAAGTCCTGGGATGTCATGAATCCTGATGCGCTCAAAGGTCATGATGGTCATCACGTGCAACTCAGCGCGCACGTTTATGCTGATAAGGGCGCCATCCACGTCATGAGCGTGAAAATGCTGCAGTAGGCTGGGCGACAGCAAGAATTCGAGGGCGGCGAAAGTGCCGCCCTTTTTTGTTTATACTGGCAACGTACCTTGGCTGCTCCTGACCCAGTGAACCATCTCTTTTTACTCATTGCGCGCCATCGATACTTGCTCACATTCCTTGTGGTCCTATCGGAGGCCATCGGCCTGCCGGTGCCAGCAGCACTGGCGCTGGTAGCGGCCGGAGCGGGTGTCGCCTCGAAGGCCCTAAATGCGCCCCTGACCCTGGGTCTGGCGTTCACTGCCATGCTGATAGGCGACACGTTGCTGTATGTACTGGGCCGCTATATGGGCTGGGCGCTGCTGGCAGTTCTGTGCAAGTTGTCGGTGAACCCGGAAAGCTGCGTTTTGCGTTCGGCGGAATCGTTTTACAAGCGGGGAAAGCTGACTCTTTTGTTCGCCAAATTTATCCCCGGAGTCAACACCATGGCTCCTCCGCTGGCGGGAAGCATGAAGATGCGTCCCCTACAATTCCTTCGATTCGATTTGACCGGCGCGACACTGTATATCCTGGCCTATGGCGGTTTGGGCTTCCTGTTTCACGATTTTCTGGAGGTGGTAACACGCGGGTTGCAGACCGCCGGCCATGTGTTTGGGGAAGTGTTGCTCACGGCGGCGGCTGTTTACACCGGTTACCGAGTATGGATCTACCGCAAGAACCTGGTGTACAAGGTGGTGCCGCGGGTGCAGGTGGAAGAGTTGGCGAGAAAACTGGCCTCCGATGAGGCGCATAAGGTACTGCTGGTCGATGTTCGTAGTCATGGCTACTACGATCCCGAAACCTCGCGCATCAAGGGCTCCATCCGGATTGAGCCAAATAACTTGCACGAAGAGTTGAAGATCCTTCCAAAGGACAAGGACATCTATCTCTACTGCACTTGAGCGCGCGAAGCGACTAGCGCCCGGGTGGCGCTGCAACTGGACGAACTGGGGTTCAACGCGTTTGTGATTGTAGGCGGCCTGGCGGCCTGGCGGAAAGCAGGACAGCCGCTGGAGCCGGTGCCCCATGATGATCTGGTGAAGCTGCCAACGTTCTCGTAAATTTCGGCTTCCGATTCGCGGTTTCATGGTCCTAACGTTTCATGACTCCCCATAAAGAAATCGAAATCAAGTTTCGTGTGGAAAAACTGCGCGCGCTTAACCAACGGCTGCGGCAGGCGGGATTCCGTGTGATAACACCACGTACGCACGAAGTGAACACACTCTACGATCTGCCCGGACAGCAGTTACGCAAGCGTGGCGAATTGCTTCGCCTGCGCAAATATGGACAGAAGTGGATACTCACCCACAAAACCAAAGGTAAGGCAGGACGTCACAAGACCAGGGTAGAAAACGAGACTCAGCTGACGGACGGCCGAAGAATGGAGATTATTTTGCTGGCGCTGGGATTTGCTCCGACCTTCCGCTATGAGAAGTTTCGTGCGGAATGGAGTGATGGCAAGGGCCACGTAGTGGTGGACCAAACCCCCATCGGCAACTTCGGCGAGATCGAAGGCCCCGCCCGTTGGATCGACCAAACGGCGCGCCACTTAAGGGTTCCGCAGGCTAACTACATCACGGACACTTACGCGGCATTGTTTCTTCGCTGGAAGAAACTGACTAGAAGTTCCGCTCGCGAAATGACTTTCTCCTCGGTCGCAGCGAGTACCAATCGGTAGCTCTCTAACCCTGAAAATGCTGCACCAAACTAGCAAACAAGAGCGGCTGACGCATGCATGGTACCCTCGAATTGCTCTGGTTTTGCGCTCTGGCCAGCGCTGTGACAGTGCAAAAAGACAACTTTCGCAGACTCTTGAGGACGGTGGAAGCGCTTTCCGACCTTGGCCCTGCAATGACGGCCGAGCGGGGATTCGCGCAGATATCGAGTCTCATGCTGGCCGCCTTACAACAGGCGGCCGGCGCACGTGAAGGTGTGCTTTTCACTTATAGCGACAAACCCTCTCTGCTAACTTCAGTCGCATCCAACGGCTTCGCGCTGATGCCGGACCCCGCCATCATCCCTTTGCTACCTAAGCATGCGCATGCGCTGACCACAGCGCGGGGCCCGGTGGTTGTGGAGGCGGGAGCCTACGATGTATTCTTGAGTTCCAACGGAAATGTGGCGCCGGAGTTGTTCCGTTGCATCGCTCCTCTAAAAGTTGGAGGAAAGCTGGTGGGTGTGGTCGCCCTCGGGCACCGCGAAGGCAACGCGAACTACGATGCGGGCGAACTGGAAGCACTGGATCTACTCTGCCACTACGTGGCCCTGGCCATCCACAATCAGGCATTGAGTCAGACTCTGGCACAGCGCGTCTCGGAAAACCTGCGGCTCATGGCTTCACTGCACGGCTTCTACGACAATGCATTGGAAGCCTTTGCCACCGCGATCGACGTCAAGCACGTAAACATTCACGGACACTCGCTGCGAGTGGGACGGTATGCGGCGGCCATTGGCGAAGCCATGAATCTGGAGACCTCCGAAGTAGCGGCATTGCGCTCTGCCGGCTACTTGCACGATATTGGCAAGGTCGCCGTGGACAAACGTCTGTTCGGTAAAACCACATCGTTGGACGCGGATGAATTTCGCGAGATGGCTGACCACACCGTGGTCGGACACCGCATCGTCAGTGGGGTACAGTTTCCCTGGCCCCGAATTCCCGAGATCGTGCGCTGGCATCACGAACGTGCGGATGGGTCGGGATATCCGGACAAGCTGGCGATGGAAGAAGTACCGTTGGGAGTGCGCATCGTCGGACTGGCGGACACTTTCGACGCCATGGTCAGCGAGCGGCCCTATCGCGAACCGATGTCGCTGGGTTCCACGTTGAGTGAAATCGTGCGTCTGACACCGCTGAAGTTTGATCCCAACGTGGTGCAGGCTCTGCTTCTGCAAGTGCGTCGCGACGCCGTGGGCAGCAATCGCATCCCGTTCCTCGAGACTCGGATAGCGGACAACATCGCCGCGCCTGATATCGATCAACTCGCTGCTGGTCTGCAACACAAGGTGACTCGAGGAAGGCTGTTCCTGACCTGAAGGTTGACCCCAGGTTACTATCTTGTGACTTGCGAGCGCCAGCATTCAAACCTCCAAGCGTTGTGGATAAGCCGGCGTGTCGAGAAGGCGCGCTTTCTGTGGTTATTTCGACGTTTAGACGTCTCCGACCCGCAACTCTAAAGTCCTTCCTCAATTCGCCGATAGTGGTTGCGACCAATCAAATTCTCCTGACCGTCCCGAGTCACCTCCGTGGCAGTGTTCGTGACTAACCATTGCCCCAACCACCGTAAGCGAAAGAGGCGAAGCGTGCACGACGTAATGGAATGTGAAACATTGGCGGTACAAGCGGACGCATTGCAAAACATCTTCGAGAGCCTGCCGATTTTGGCGTTACTGTCGCGTGTGATGGCGCAGACCGGGGACAGCGTGATCGTCACCGACAATGAGGGAACAATCTGTTATGTAAACCCCGCGTTCGAGGCCACCAGCGGATATAGTCAGGCCGAGGCCCTGGGCAAGACCCCACGAATTCTAAAATCTGGTCTGCATGACGCTGAATACTATCGCCAGTTATGGTCCCGGCTCAAGCAAGGGCAGCCGAATCAAGGGATGGTGATTAATCGCCGCAAGACCGGCGAACTCAACTGGTCGCAACAGACAATCACACCCATGCACGATAAGGCCGGCCGCTTGTCGCATTTCGTATCCGTCTCGCGGGATGTCACCGAGATCAAGAAGAAAGAGGAACAAGAATTCCAGTTGCAGCTGGCACGCGATGTACAACGCCGATTCTATGCGCCGCCACCTCTGGTGTCAGGATTTGACATTGGGGCGGCATCTCACCCGGTGTACGAAACTGGCGGCGACTATTTCGATTTCATCGATCTGCGGGATGGCTCGATTGTGATTGCGATGGGAGATGTAAACGGTCACGGCTACGGTTCCGCGCTCCTGATGGCTCTTACGCGGGCCTACTTACGATCGTTTGCGACTATGCATCTCGAGGTACATGAAATCCTCTCAGGGATCAATCACATGTTGGTGAAGGACCTTGAGGAACACCAATTCGTCACTCTCTGCCTCGTCCGCTTGCAACCGAAAGAGAGAAAATTATCGTATGCTAGCGCCGGACACGTGCCCGGCTTCATGTTCTTTCCCTCTGGAGAAATAAAACAATCACTCGATAGCACCGGTCCGCCGCTCGGTCTGTTTGCCGACAGCGAGTTCCTTTTGCCCGAAGCGATTGAGACGCGTTCTGGAGAAATGGTCCTACCGGTCACGGATGGCATTCCCGAAGCTACTTCGCGCGATGGAGATCAGTTTGGTTCTGAGCGCATTCTGAAGTACGTTCGCGATCACCGCGGTGAACCCGCTTCGCAAATCGCCAGCGGCGCGTTTCAGGCAGCGCGCAACTATGTGGACAACGACCCGCAAGATGATGACATCACGGCGTTGGTGATTAAAGTGGAGTAAAGCGCGACGAAAGGACATGACCTAAAGGAACGCGAAGGCGTTATGCAGGAGGTACTTCGCAGCAACTTTTGCGCCGTTTTGGGTTAATAATTTGAAGGGGCCTTCCCGCCTGTATGAAGTTGGAATCTCGCCAAATCGCAATGGCGGTTTTGTTGCTCGGATTCGCTGGCTCTGCACTGTTGGCAGCGGCCACGAAAAAGGACAAGCAACCGGCTACCGCGCAAATGAATCAGGAGAGGCGTGCGGTGCATGCGCTGAACCGTCTCACGTTCGGACCGAGGCCAGGCGATGTTGAACGTGTGCAGGCAATGGGCGTTGACCACTGGATTGACCAGCAACTTCATCCCGAAAGAATTGACGACGACGCGGTCGATACCCGCCTCACTGGCTTCCGCACCTTGGGGATGAACCCACACGAACTGATGGAGAATTTTCCCTCTGGCGAGATGATCAAGGCAGTAGCCGATGGCAAGCGTGCGCTCCCCTCAGACCCTCTCAAACGTGCCGTGTATCAGGCACAGCTTGACCGCTACGAGGAGAAACAGGTGCGCAAAGCGGAAAACGGGGCCAATATTTCGCCGCCGATCGATCCCACGGCCAAACCCAACCGAGTGAGTGATGAAGGCCACACTTACTCGGACCAGAAAGCCCAACAGCTATTGGAGATGCTTCCCGATCAGCGGTTCAAGGCGGTTCTCCAGATGTCCGCGGACGAGCGAAAGGCTCTGACGGCTTCCCTGCGGGGCAAGCGCGAAGAATTCCTGGAGGGCATGAAACCCCGCGACCGTGAAACCCTTCTGGCGCTCAATGATCCGCGCCAAGTGGTGGATGGCGAACTTGTCCAGGCCAAGCTGCTGCGCGCCATCTATGGCGAGCGCCAGTTGCAGGAAGTGATGGACGATTTCTGGTTCAACCACTTCAATGTATTCATCGGCAAAGGTGTAGACCGGTATCTACTGACCAGCTATGAACGCGACGTGATTCGTCCTCATAGCATGGGCAAGTTTGAGGACCTGCTGGTGGCCACGGCACAAAGTCCCGCTATGCTTTTCTACCTCGACAACTGGTTAAGTGTGGGTCCGAATTCGGATGTGGCCAACGGCATCCCCAAGCGCAACGATGACAATTGGAAGAAACGCGCGCGGATCGGCGGACCGGTCAACCAAGCCAAGGGCAAGCGCAGCGGACTCAACGAAAATTATGGCCGCGAACTGATGGAACTGCACACGCTGGGAGTAAATGGCGGTTACACGCAGAAAGACGTAACCGAAGTGGCTCGAGTATTCACCGGATGGACGCTCAACCAGCCGCGCCAGGGAGGCGGTTTCAAGTTTGAAGAGCGCATGCATGAACCCGGAGACAAGATGGTGCTGGGGCATCGCATCAAAGGAAAGGGCGAAAAAGAGGGATTTGAAGTGCTGCACATTCTGGCGCATCATCCTGCGACTGCCAAGTTTGTGTGCGCCAAGCTGGCGGTGCGCTTTGTCTCCGACGATCCGCCGTCGTCACTGGTGGACCGCATGGCGCAGACCTTTCTGAAAAAAGACGGTGACATTCGCCAGGTCCTCAAGACGATGTTCGATTCGCCGGAATTCTGGGCCGCTGACACCTACCGGGCAAAAGTGAAGACGCCGCTGGAGTTTACGGTTTCGGCAGTGAGGGCCAGTGGAGCCGAAGTCAGCGATGCCATGCCCCTTTCCCGCCAACTGCAAAACATGGGAATGCCGGCCTATGGTGCGCAACCCCCGACTGGTTATTCCATGAAAGCCAGTACCTGGGTAAACTCTTCGGCACTCTTGGAACGCATGAATTTCGCCCTGGCCCTGACTGCGGGGAAGCTGAGGGGTGTGCAAGTGGACTCCGCGACCATGCCCTCGAAGAACCAGGCCGGGGAAAGTGGGACGGCGGTAGATCCATCGGCAACGCTGGCAGATTTGGAGAACGATTTGCTTCACGGTGATGTTTCCACGCAAACCCACGATACGATCGCAACCCGGCTGCAAGATCCGCAGATCAGTCGGCGCAGGTTGGACGATCCTTCGCGGGCGCCGAACGTGGCCGCGATTGCGGGTCTGCTGCTGGGATCGCCGGAGTTTCAGAAGAAATAGCTTTTGGCTTTTGGCTCTTAGCTCTTGGCTTGAAACGCCAAGTCGATGAGCAGGAAAGAAATGAGAGCCAAAAGCTAAGAGCTAATAGCCAGGAGCTGTTTTTATGTCCATCACTCGCCGCGTATTTCTTCGCAACAGTGGGCTGGCCGTGGTCGGCACCGCAGCCATTCCGTCGTTCCTGACTCGCGCCGCGTTTGGCGCGGTGGAGTCCGGAACCCCTAACAAACGCCTGGTGGTCATCTTTCAGCGCGGAGCGGCGGACGGCCTGAACATCGTCGTGCCGCACGCTGAGCCGGCGTACTACGCCATGCGGCCGTCCATTAATATTCCCCGCAATGCAGTCATCGACCTCGACGGTTTCTTCGGGCTGCATCCATCGCTCGCACCGTTCCAGCCATTGTGGAACCAGCGCCACCTGGCGATTGTCCATGCCGCAGGATCTCCGGATCCCTCGCGGTCGCACTTCGATGCGCAGGATTTTATGGAGTCCGGCACGCCGGGGGTGAAAGCAACTGACGACGGCTGGCTCAACCGCTGCCTGCATGACCTGCCGGCTGCGGCCGATAAGTCGGCATTCCGCGCGATTGCCCTGGGGCCTTCCCTGCCGCGGATTCTTTCCGGCAAAGAACCAGCCTTAGCAGTGAATAACGTCAACGATTTTGGCGTAGGCGGCCGCAACGGCAATACCTCTGCGAGCACATTCGAAGCGATGTATGCGCAATCGGTAGATTCAGTGCTGCATGGCACCGGCCGGGAGACGTTCGATGCGGTAAAGATGCTGAAGGCGGCCAATCCTTCCCAATACAAGCCAGCGGCGGGAGCGGATTATCCCAAGGGCCGCTTTGGCGATAGCTTGAAGCAGCTGGCTCAGCTCATCAAAGCCAATCTCGGTGTGCAGGTGGCGTTCGCTGATATCGGCGGGTGGGATCATCATGTGAACGAAGGCAGCACGCAAGGTCAGATTGCGAATGTTTTAGGTGAGTTTTCACAATCGCTAGCGGCGTTTTGGACTGACCTGGGCGATCTCCGAGAAGATACCGTGGTTGTGACCATGTCGGAGTTCGGGCGCACGGCGCGGGAAAATGGCAATCGCGGCACCGACCACGGCCACGCTAATGTGATGTTTGTGATGGGGGGTCCGGTGAAGGGCGGAAAAGTTTACGGACGTTGGCCAGGTCTCGATCAGTCGCAGCTTTACGAAGGCCGCGACTTGGCGCTGACCACGGATTTCCGGCAAGTGTTGGGCGAGGCAGTATATTCGCATCTGGGAAACAGAGCGATGGATGAGGTGTTTCCGGGATTCGAGAATCGGTCAGGAAAGTTTCTGGAGATTCTCGCCTAGACACGAACGGAATTACACAAACTCAATTCTCTTCACGTTCCTCGTGTTGAGGTAAACTCCACGTCCGGTGACGGAATACTGCTCGGTGAGTTGCTCGTCAACCCTCTTAGCATCTGCGAGTAGAAAATCATTGTTCTCGGCGTCTGGGTCAAACGTGTAGTCTTTGATCCAGCCGAAATAGATCGAACCGTCGTCCAGGTAGACTACAGCGTAATCGTTGGAAGGACGATTCACTTTGGCCCAAATGGATTGTGGGTCGGGAGCGATACCACCAAGCTTTGGGTACGATGCGGCTAACCTAAACCGAGAAAAATGTAGCGCAATGAGAACCCACCCTCCGCAAAGGCCGGCTGTCAGAAGAGCCGCAATGAATCGGGGCGATGGAAAGCCTGAGGAGTTGGCCTGAAGCCAGCCGTTGAGAAATCGACCGTCCACCCAGTGTACTAGCGCTGCAAGGATGACTCCGTAAATCAGGCTCCAAGCAACTTGAAGAAACTCGCTTAGCTGCCGTGCTGGATACTTAGCGCGGAAGAGCTGGAGGGCGATGAAACCAGGCATCACATAAACTAAGAAGTCGACTAGATGTTCAGCAGGTTCAGCCGCCACCGGCACTGCCATGTTCTATTTCTTTCCACTAGTGTCCGGCTTGGCTGATCCAGTCTTTTGGCTGTTGAGCCTACCGGTGGGAGGTGGCACGGTGGGCTTAGGGCGCGTATGTGTAAATGACCTTTGAAAATCGTCATTGGTGTGAACTTTCTTGATTTCTTGAGTCAAAACTGTACCCCCAATGCTCTTGTAAATTTTACCACGCGGTTACCATTCGTCGCTATATGTCAACGATCACGTTGCCGTTTTCAATCCTGATCAGATAGACCGCAACTTTCGCGTTGGGATTGTGCACGGCTTCACCGGTCTTTGGATCCCATTGCCAGCCGTGCCAGGGGCAAACGACTTTGTTGCCCTCGATTATTCCCTGCCCCAGCGGGCCGCCACGATGCAGGCAAACGTTATCCATGGCGGAGATGGTTCCGTTCAGGTTAGCGACGCAGATGACCTTATCGCCGCAAGGAAATTCCTTGGCTGCGCCTTCGGCCGGGAGTTCGGATTGGGGGAAAACCAGCATTTAGCACTCAGCAGGATCCTTCGCTTCGCTCAGGATGACCGCAGCGGGCTCCCACTTCGCTCACGCCCGCTAAGCGCGGTCATTTTGGCTGTAGCGTTTGCGCAATCATCACTTGGCGCTTGAAATTCTCCACCATGTGAGGATCGAGCCGGGTTTCGGTGGGCCGCTTGGCCAGGGTCATCTGATCGATTTTGTCCTGCAGCTTGAGCAGCGCATAAAACAGATTCTCGGGGCGCGGCGGGCAGCCAATCACGTACACGTCGGTGGGAACGATCTTGTCTACTCCCTGCAACACCGCGTAGGTGTTAAACGGGCCACCGACCGAGGAGCATGCACCCATCGAGATCACCCACTTGGGGTCGGGCATTTGGTCATAGATGCGCTTCACCACCGGCGCCATCTTCAGCGTGACCGTGCCGGCTACGATCATCAGGTCGCTCTGACGCGGGCTGGGACGAAAGACTTCCGAGCCGAAGCGGGCTATGTCGAAACGCGCCGTGGACGATGCGATCATTTCGATGGCGCAGCATGCCAAGCCAAACGTCATCGGCCACACGGCGGACTTTCGCGCCCAGTTGAAGACGTAGTCCACCGTGGTGATCATGAAATTCTTTTCGAACTTGTTTTGCAGCCAGCCCATGAGTTGTCCTTGATCCGCATCCAGTCTAGGGTGGGGCGAAGCGAGTGTCAATGTGGCGAATGGGCGAGGAAACATAGCGCATGGCTCAGCCCTATAGCGCGGATGAAATCCCTTAATGTCGCGCGGTCCTTGTGTACTCAGGGTTGGGGTTGGTTCCGCTCCGCCAAAAACCGGTCGCGGCACTGCTTAGCTTGAACGAGCAGAGTTGGATACTCGGGCGACTTGCGGAACTCTGCCAGAAGGGGATCGGTTTGCAGGTTGTCGTAGGCACAATACCCACCGGCAATTGCAGATTTCAGTAATCGCGCAGTAAAATCGTTTCCCAGACATACATTAAAAAGAACCGCCTCGCTGTATTTAGGTTCCGGGTCGTGGAAACTGAAAATATCTTTTTCGGCCTGGGCCAGAAGTTGTTCCGACCCGGCCGGGCGTGGAGTCGAATAACATACCATCAACGCGCGAGTGTGGAAGAACGAACTTTCGGGAAGCTGGCGCAGACGGTCGAGCGCCTCGGTGGTCTTGCCCTCGCGCAGCAGAATACTTACCTCGACATTGTTCGACCATTCCGACCCGGCGTCCAGTTTAAGAAAATCCCTGGCGCGATCGAACTGCCGGCTCGGCACGAAAACGCTTGTGCATGAACGGAACTGGTAATTGCCGGGGTCGAGCCGCACAGCCGAGTTGCACTCGTCAGCAGCCTCCTTGGTCAAACTCGCATAGCGTAGGACGTAAGACAGAGTAAAGTGAGCGAAGCCGCTCTGCGGGCGCTTGTCCACCATCGCCTTCGCTTCATGGTAGGCCTGGGCCAACTTGCCTGCATCCGTGTCTAAGCTGACAATCTGCTGCGCAGCATCCTCCAAATTCGGATCTAAAGCGAGGGCGCGCCGCAAGGCCGGCTCCGTGCGTGACATGGTTCCGTTCGCTCCAACGCCGTATTCCTCTTCGAAGTAATAGCGTTTCCCCAACGCAGACCAAGCAGGAGCAAAGGTCGGATCGAGGCCTACCGAACGCTCCAGCATCCTGACCGCCTGCTGGTTCTGCTCGCCATCGTGGGCCAGGGCCACGCTTCGCAAATACAAGTCGTAGGCTTCTTCGTTGGATGGGCGAGTTCCGTTCTCACCGGTCCCGATAGTCGCTCCCAAAGCTGGAATCAGGCCTTGGCGGACTTTCGCGGTTACCTGCTCCCGCATCGCCACCAGATCCTCAGCAGGAAGGTTCATGGTTTCCTGCCACAACACACGATCGTCGCCCACATCGACGGCCTCCATGGTCAACTGAAGCCCGTCGCGAAGTTTCTGATAGTGTCCAGTCACAATCCGGCCGACGTGCATATCTTTCCCTGCCTGCTGCAGGTCAACGTCTCCGGTGGCATATTTTCCGGTGGTGGCGAATGGGCGAATTGATAAAGTCCGCACCGAGCTCAAGATGGTGGTGACTTCATCGGGTAGTGCCATGCGCAAGAAATCTTCTTCCTTCTCGGCGCCTAGATTCTGAAAAGGCAAAACCGCAATTGTGACTGGAGCGGCCACCGTTTTCTTGGCTTCCGGCGCCGGCGTTTCATGCAGTCGCCACATCGTCAGCCCCAACACGATCAGCACGGTTAATGCGCCCAAAGCCCAGAGCCATTGTTTGCGTGGCAAAGGCGCCGAAGTGACCGCCGCTATGGTTCTTGATGAGGCCGAGCCCGTGTCCCGCCGCGCCCGCGCTAAATCCGCTCTCATCTCAGAGGCGTGCTGGTACCGGACCTCGCGGTCCTTTTCGAGCGCTTTTAGAATCACTCTTTCAAGGTCGGGCGGAATCTGCGGATTCAACCGGCTAGGCGCCACTGGAGCGCCATGCAGAACCGCATCAAAAATCGCTCCGGAAGTTTCGCCCTTGAAGGGGAGGGTTCCTGTCGCCATTTCGTAGAGGACAATGCCGAAGGAAAACAGATCGGTCCGCGGATCTAACTGTTTGCCCAGCACCTGCTCGGGAGACATGTACGAAACGGTGCCGAGAGTTGATCCCGGGCTGGTGAGGTGCTGGTTTTCGGATATGGTGTTGTCGCTTGCGATCTGGCTGGCCGAGGAAGCCCGTTCCTCCACCTTGGCCAAGCCGAAATCGAGGATCTTCGAGTGTCCCCGCTTGGTAACGAAAATATTTGCCGGCTTGATGTCGCGATGAACGATGCCGGCAGTGTGGGCAGCGTCCAGCGCATCCGCGATTTCAATCGCCAAGGAGAGCAACGTCTCCGTCTCCATGGGGCGGCCCATGACAGCGTGTTTCAGTGTCATTCCTTCCAGATACTCCATGGAAATAAAGCGCGTGCCATCGCTCTCGCCGATTTCGTAAATGGTGCAGATGTTGGGATGGTTGAGCGCCGAAGCTGCCCGTGCCTCCCTTCGGAAACGTTCCAGGGCGGCGGCATCCTGAGCCACGGAGTCGGGAAGGAATTTCAGGGCGACGAACCGCCCGAGCGAGAGGTCTTCAGCCTTATAGACGACACCCATTCCGCCACCGCCGAGTTTCTCGACGATGCGATAGTGAGAGATGGTTTGGCCGATCACTGGCGCGAATCTTACGTGGGCGAAACCGGCAAGTCAACGAGGGAAGGCTTTTGAGAACGTCGAATCCGGCGGCATCGTCATGCCAGCACGCGCCGTCCATTACGCCGGTAACTTGGAAAAGATGAAGTTGCTGAAGAATAATGCCGAGAGCGGTAGTTACTTCCTGGAGGGACTTGTGGCTTGGCCATTCAAAAGAAAATATGAACGTGTCAACCTGGCGCTGCAGGCGGAGATACGGAGCGCGTCGAAGAACTATCCCTGCCGCGGCCGGACAGTCACGGTTGGAGAGGGTGGTTGCTACATTGAGGTTGTGGAAACGTTGGAGCCCACCACCCCGGTTGAAGTGGTGCTTTGGTTGAATGGTGAAAAAGTGCTGGCGAAGGCCGAGGTAGCGAGCAGTGATCGTCACATCGGCAATGGGATCAAGTTCGTACAGATGAAGCGGGAAGATTCGGAGAAACTGAAAGCATTCTTGAAAGCTGCCTCGCAACAGGCGACTCCAGCAGCGCATGCGGATAGCATCGAAGGAGTTCCAGTGTTTGAGATAACCAGGTTTACTCCGGCCTCGGCCTAGAGGCCTTCGTTTCAGGCGGTCTTGGTCTTCAAGCAAGCCTCGATCTTCTCCAGCAGTCCGGCGGTGGCTTCACCCGCATCGAGGGTGGAGAAGTCGGCGCCAAGTTCGATCACCGGGAGGCGGGCAGACGCGGCCTGAAAGGCTTGCTGCGTCCCGGAAGACGTGGTCATGCCGGGGCCTACCAGCAGAAGATCAAAATTGGTGACGCGCATCAGCATCAGGGCATCGCCGCGGCGGCTAGTGGTGTGAACGTGGTGTCCGGCGCGGAGCAGCATTTCGCGCAGGTAGGCGAGCACGTCGGCATTGCCATCGAGGCACAGAATGCTACGACCGGTGGGGACAGTTGCTTCAGTGCGGGATCCGGGGCGGTAAAAGGCTGCGACCGCATTCTCCTCGGATTCGTGGGTCTCGAACAACTTGGTCAGCTGCGAAAGCTCCAGAACTTTGAGCACACGTTCTGGCACATTACAAAGCTTCAGGTCTCCGTGCACCTGACGGGTGCTGGTAAGACTGCGAACAATGGTGCCGAGGCCGCTGCTGTCAATGAATTCGACTTCTCCCAGGTGCAGAACAATGGCGCGGCGGTCGCGCAACAACCAAGCAACGTGTGCGAGCAGAGATTCGCTCTCGCTTCCGGCAATAATCCGGCCGTTGCAGGATACGATGGTGACGCGTCCGACTTCGCGAGTGTCTAGCGAAAGGCGCACCGGGCCTCCAGATACGGCCACATTATACTCACATATCTGTGAGAGGGCGTGGACAGCATCCGCGAGACCGCGACTGCATCTTAGAACAGGTTCTTGAACCCCCAGAACAGGAAGCCCGCCAGCACCATCGACGCGGGGAGGGTGAGAACCCATGCCATCGCCAGATTGCGCACTGTGGACCATTGCAAGCCGGAATGGTTTGCGGCCATGGTACCCGCGATACCGGAAGACAGCACGTGCGTGGTGCTTACCGGCATTCCGAACCAATCGGCAGCTCCGATGGTGATCATGGCTGTGATTTCGGCAGCGGCTCCCTGACCGTAAGTCAGGTGTTCCTTGCCAATCTTCTCTCCTACCGTAACCACGATTCGCTTCCATCCGACCATCGTTCCCAAGCCGAGTGCCATGGCAACCGCGACCTTGACCCATCCTGGAATGAAGCGTGTCGCCCCGTCCACATGCTTTTTGTAATTGTCGAGGGCTGCCCAATGGGCGGCGGCAATGTCCGGCTGTTTGGTCTTCTTCATCAGCCGCAGAGCTTCGCTGACCAAATACATGTCATTGCGGAAGTTTCGCACACGGTCATTGGGAACCTTCGCCAACTCACCGAACAGGACTGTTTCGTTGCCAATGTCCGTCACCAGTTGACGCAGGGCGAGCATGGTGTTGGGAGTGAATTCACGGGTGCGAACGTAATCGGTGACTTCTTCGCGATCGTCGGCGATGACCGCGTTGGGGCTGACATATTTCGACAACGTGTTGCCGGCCTGTTGGGAAACCGCAATAAAGTCGTCCGACTGTTGGTGGGTGATCGCATGGTTCAAGGCATAGGCGGTCGGGACCGTGCCCACGAGGATTAGCATGATGAGCCCCATGCCCTTTTGTCCGTCGTTCGACCCGTGCGCGAAGCTCACGCCAGTACAGGTCAGGACCAAGAGGCAGCGAATCCAGAACGGTGGAGGTTCAGCTCCTTCGGGAGCTTCGTACAGCTTTCGGTTTTTGATGACCAACTTCATCACAGTCAAAAGCAGAAAAGCGCAGCCAAAGCCCACGATGGGCGAGAGTAGGAGGGTTTTGCCAATGTTGGTGGCTTGCGCCCAATCCACGCCACTGGTACCGGATTTCGTGGCGGTTAACTGGTTGGCGATACCTACGCCGATGATGGAGCCGATCAGAGTATGCGAACTGGAAGCCGGCAAGCCGAAATACCACGTGCCAAGATTCCAGATAATAGCTGCAACCAGTAGGGCGAAAACCATAGCGAACCCGGCTTTGCTCCCTACTTGCAGGATCAGTTCGACCGGCAACAACGAGATGATTCCGAACGCGACCAGGCCACTCGAGGTCAAAACGCCCAGGAAGTTCCAGAACCCGGACCAGACTACGGCAATATGCGGCTCCATGGAATGGGTATAGATCACGGTGGCTACTGCGTTCGCGGTGTCGTGAAATCCGTTGACGAATTCGAATCCCAGCGCGACCAGTAGCGCGACACCCAAGAGAATGTACGGGGTGATGGATCCGCTGTGAACGGTGGAGAGATCCGACAGAAGCTGGAAGGCAGCGTAGACGACCCCTATGACCAGTACGATGGCAAAGCCTACCATCCCAATTTTCCCTGGACTTTTATTAAGCTTTGCTTCGAGTGCGGGTGAGGCGATCGCCATATAAGAGTTCTCCTGTGCTTTCGCGATACATGCAAGATTTGCTGCGCTACGATGTTTGCTCGACGTTGCGGAATTGTACGGCAGGAATGTTACGGGAGTGTGAATGCATGGTAGTGGGTAGTGTCCTAGCACTGCGCTAATAGGGCACTACCACAACCCACCCATCAAACGACGCGATGGGTGGGTATTCCTCGTGCGAGATCACAGGGCATTGCCAGCCTAGTTGGCTGTTATCGCACCAAACACGCCTGTGGTGTAGTTGCCCCCACCGTTGTAGTAAAGCGTATTGGTCGGACCGGATTTCGGGTTGCCGTCGCCGAACGAGATTCCCCATAGTCCGGGGATGGTAATCGGGCTGCCACTTGAGTCGTTCAGGAAGCCTGCGAAAGCCCCGGTCTTTGGGTTATAGGCAGCGATCCAGCCACTGGTGGTGTTGCCCACCAACAACATATTGCTGAAAGCGCCGAAATTAGCGGGCGCCAGAGCGACGCCCCAGGGCTGGCTGAACGAACTCGTGGCCGCGCGGCCTTTGAGATTGCCGTTAGTATCGAAGGCGTCGACGTAGCCTCCCGAAATTCCATTGAAGAACGTAACCGCGATGAGCGAACCGAGAGCCTGCACGCCATAGGGCTTGTAGGCGCTGGGAATCTTAGGATCAGAAAATTTCCCGGGCAACGTCACCGGCATGAAGGATGCTGCGTCATAGGCTTCCACGGTCCCTTGGTTGTTGGCGGCGTAATAAGCGAGGGCGTGAGTTGTGGCGTTGGTGGCTATAGTCAAGCCTGTATAAACCGCGCCTGAACTCGAGTGGTTCACCATGATGGTCGTGGTGTTGACGTGGCACTCATAGCATCCCGTACCCTTCTGGCTTGGTTTCTGGCTGGCATTCCAGTTTGAGATGGTTCCATCGAGCGTGGCAAACGTAAAATTTTCTTTCCCGGGTCCGGGCCCTATGCCGGCGTTGTAGGCCGTCCCGGTGGGGGAACCGATGCCAGTGCCACTAGCGGAAGGGATGGCAATCACCAACGGGGCCAGCGACTGGGTGCCACTCTTATCGGCATAGTACAACGTTGTGTAGCCGCTAGCGTTGTCCGAAACCCACCACTCGTTTTCCGGCAAACCCGAGCTTGAAGGACGCGACATCCCCCAGGGGTTTATCAAATACGGGTCTTGCGTATTGTTCACGATGGGGGTCGCTGTGTAGCTGTTGGCTTGAGCGCCAGCGGCGAGGCACAGCAGTAACACGACGCCCGCTAAACATGCGACTTTCATTGTGCCCTCCAGAATGCTCCGATTACAAAACTAGGCCGACTTATGATCGGAAGCATAGCGCACAACACGAGAAGCGGTGACATGGGAATGTAAAAACTTTGTCAAAACATTTTGCTACGGTCCGGTCTACTTCGGCTCGGATCCCAAACGCAGCACATTGCCATCAGGATCTTCGAGGTGCATTTCGAGAGCCCACGAATAGTTGGTAGGAGGGAGACGAATCTTTAGACCGAGGGTTTGGTATTCCTGATGGAGCTTTTCAACGTCGTCCACACCAAGCCATATCCACGCACGACCCTGGCCTTGACCGCCGCGGCAAAGGTATATGCCGGTTCCATCGCGCGTAATCGAGGTGAAATCTTCGGTGCCCCAACTGGCGTTCTGGAAGCCCAGCGCGTCCACGTAGAAACGGAGGCTGGCCTGCATATTTTCGACGCGCAGAATTGGGTTTATGCATTCAAAACGAATATGTGGTCGGTTGGTGCCGGTCATCTGAGCCTCCCCAGGGGGACGATGATAGCAGGGGCCGAAGGAACCAGAAAAGTTAGTGGGGCTTTCGAGATCAGTCCAGTTGCACTTGTCTTTTCCTCACGCGATTCCTCGTTGGGCGCGAATTATTCACCTGCTGGTGCGTCGAGACCGTCTGCAATGAACAGCGATGCGATTTGCCTATCGGGTTCCACTGGCTGACGGGTGGACAGAGCGGGCCGGAGGAGGTGCGATTCCGAACCTTGCGCCTGATTGAGAGGGGATTCTTCAAGAACCTGCGGTGTGGACGTGGTCACGCGCCAGGCACACGAATCCCTGTGGTACGTCGGGTGGGATAGAAGAACCGTGCCTGGCCTTGCGGGAGCAGCACCTTCTACTCGGCGTCGATGCTCACAACGTGGATCGAGTCGCCTTTTGCGTCCAGGGTGCCACGCAGTTTGACCTTCTGGCCGACGAAGCGGCGGGGCAAATCCTGATTGTCCAAATGATAGACATGCCTTCTGGAGGTCAGCACGAATTTCCCTCCGAGTTGAGTTATGCAATAAATAGAACAAGTGGCGGCGGTGTGCCCGGCAGCGCCGGACTTGGACTTCAACATCTCCTCGTGCGATTTTGTGAGCGAGTGAACGTTGAAAGCGCACTGGCTGTCGGAAATCTCGCCCTTAAACGTGGCGGGTTCCTCATCGACGGCATAGGCAGCGAATGCCGATAAGATGGCAACGATTGCGACCCAGGCCTTGCCTGTTTTCATAATTTCGACTCCCACTGACTGCAAAAGAGTGTACAGCACATCCAACACACGCCGAGCGTGATCAAGGTTCCACTACAAAATTCATGAACATGCCCTCGTGATCCTCACTGCAAATGACCGTGCAGACCACTACATAGTCACCAGGCTCTTGCGGCGCGGTCATGGCAAACTCCTGCGTACCCGGCTTCAGCAAAAGATCCCAGTCCGGAACCTTGGAACGATCTTTGGCACGCAACAGCGAGAATCCGTGGATCGAGCCATCGCGGTTATGCGATTTTGCTTTGCGGGCGGTGATCCGAAGCAAGACCTGTTCGCCCGCTTTCACCGTAATCTCTGGTGTCTTCTCGCCCGCGATTTTGTAACGGCTGTCCTTGTCGGCCAGAATCTCAATGACCCGAATTTGACCTGACACCAGCACTTGGGCCCAACCGACGGCACAAAGAACTATGGCCAGCCCAAACAGAACGCGTGCGCGCATGCGTGATATTGTCCTCGCCCAACGCTTACTGTGTCATGTAATAGAGGACCAGACGCATATCCTCGTCGGTAATGGTGGCTCTGACCCGCATGTGTCGCAAGATAGTCGCCATCATGCGTGGCGGAAACTTCTGCGGCGCGGCGTGGCAGCGGCCGCAATTGGCGCGGAACCGTTTTTCGCCCTCCAGTCGCATGGCGTCGGCGTCTTGAAGCTTGCTCACCGTGGGCGGAGCCGCGGGCGAATTGCTGTTTCGCGGTGGGACGGCGGCGGCAGCGATAGAAATCAAGGCTGCAATCCACAACATCGCGATGATTTTCAATCTCTTTGTCATTGCAAACCCGGTCATTGCAACCCCGGTCGGCCCAAGGGCAATGCAAAACGGTAAGCGATGCCCACGTTCCACAGGTTGAAGTTACCGTCAGAGCTGAATTGACGGCCGTAACTGGCGGTCGCCTTGAGCCCGTCGTGCAGGTAATAGTTCAGGCCGAAGTCTGCCTCCTGAGTGTTGACATCAGGCAACCCGTACTCTTCGGCGTCATCTTCATCGACGGTGCCGGCGAACAACTGCTGGACTCGGCCCACAACTTCGGCGCGACGCATGAACTTGTTCCAACCTCGAATCTGGCTGAGGCGATAAGCTGCTTCAATCCAGTAGCCGCTGCCCAGGTCCGATCGCGCGTACTCGGAGCGCAAGTTGAGCGGCAGCGGCGTGGGCTGCCAGGCAAAGTGGAATCCGAAGGCGTTGGTGCGCTCCTCCTGTAGAAGTTTTTGCCAGGAGGCGCCGACCTCAATTCGCGGGCCCGGGAAGAACAGACCTGCGCGGCCGCCGGCGATACGGTCGGAATCCAAGGTGTCGTTGGTGCTCGCCACGGAGAAGTAGGTCGCATAATTGAGATTGACCTTAGCATTCAGCGGGAACCCGCCGCGGAACATCACGCCATTGCTGGAGCCGGTGCCGATGGGGAAGATCAGGGGCGTCGATTGCAGGTCACGGATCCAGATGGGGTACAAACGCTCGTTGTAGATGCCGAAGGGCGTCAGGAAACGTCCGACGGTTACAGTCACGTAGGGGTTAGCGATGTAGTCGGCCTGAAGGTAATCGAGTTCTTTTCCCACTTGACCGCCGTAAGGACCATCGCCCCAGTCCTTGCGCTGGAAATCGCCTTCGAATTCGCCACGGGCCTCGATCAGCCAATGCTCTCCGAGAGGCACAAGGACTACGGGATTGATTTCCGATACGATTTCAGTCTTGCCAGCAACAACGTTGGTAAAGAAACCGGCGTTGCCGGTGAGGATGGGAACAGGGCTATCGGCGCCATAGGGTTGTGCGAAAAGTAGCGCGGGAGACAGGAAGACAGCGAGAAATAGAGCGCACCTCGAGCGCAAGACCGGAGCCGGGGCCAGCCGGCGGCCTGAATACTTCGGGAGATACTGCACTGCACTTCCTCACTTCCTGCTGCTGGTTGGGCCCATTGTGCGGGATTGCGAATGTATGAGGAAGATAACGGAAGTAACTGATCTGCATCGAGTTATGAGCTGCGCTAGTTGTGGGAAATTGATTCCACTCACAAACTCCATGTTGGCGCGTCTAAGCTTTGTCTAACCGGAGGAACTATGAACCGCCAACGCCGACTTGCCGCCTGGATGGGAGCGATTCTGGGCTTGCTCTGTGCCCTGCTCTACACGACCGCAGCCAATGCCAAGGATTACGGAAAGGTGACCGAGGAATTCCATCACACCTATCCGCTGGGCGCCGGAGGCCGCGTGAAACTCGACAATATCAATGGAGCGGTCCACATTACGGCATGGGACCAAAACGAGGTCAAGGTGGACGCGGTGAAGTATGCGAATACCAAGGAGCGCATGGACGAAGCAGAAATCGAAGTGGAGAGCGGGAGCAGCTATGTGTCGATCCGCACCAAATATCGCGATCGCAACCATACCTGGGATAGTGGCGGCTGGAACAATCCGGCGAGCGTAGAGTACACGCTTACCGTCCCTAGAAATTCCCGGCTGGATGAAATCAAGCTGATCAATGGGCCACTGGATATTCACGGAGTGGCGGGCGAAGTGCGCGCATCGTGCATTAACGGGCGAATGACAGTGCAGGGATTGCAGGGCCGGGTCAAACTGGAATCGGTGAACAGCCGGATGGAAGTGCAGTTCGACAAGCTGAGTAACTCACCGGTTGAACTTTCTTCGGTGAATGGCGGAATTGAACTGACTTTGCCTTCGGACGCCAAGGCAGAAGTCGAAGCGTCAACGGTGTCGGGTAGCATCGAAGATGAGTTCGGGCTGCATGTCAATAACCATCGCTATGTCGGACACGACTTGCGGGGAGAGCTAGGCAGCGGCGGCCCGCGAATTGAGCTGTCCAATGTGAACGGACGAATCGAGATCCGGCACGCCAATGACGGACGAACCTTGAGCACGGTGAAAGATCTGGGCAGCCGGGACAGGGATGACGATAGGGATGACGATGATGAGATTTGAGGAGCACGGGCGAGGACGCCCGCGCCTACATTAAACAGCCGCGGGCTGGGCCACTTCCTGAAGTGCCGTCGCAAACGCGCTGATGGCTTGGTCGATTTGCTGCCGGGTGATGATCAGCGGCGGCTGGAAACGAATCACGTTGCCATATACGCCGCCTACACCCACCAACACTCCATTCTTCAGCAGCGCGTCACGGATGGCCTCAGCCTCAGCCGTCGCCGGAGTCAGCTTTTCATCTTTCACCAGTTCGACGCCGATCATCAGACCCAGGCCCCGAATGTCCCCGATGATGGGATTCTGCTTCTGCAACTCGCGCAGCTTCGACATCGCGTAGTGGCCGGTTTCGGCGGCTCGCGTGGGCAGGTCCTCTTTCTGCATGAATTCGATGTTGGCAAGGGCGGCGGCGCAGGAAACAGGATTACCACCGAACGTCGAAAGATGATCGCCGGGTTTGAAGGCGGCGGCGATTTCAGGCCGCGTCGTGAACGCGCTCAGGGGAAATCCGTCAGCGATGCCCTTTGCGGTGACCAGAATATCGGGAGCGACACCGAAATGCTCGTAGGCAAACATCTTGCCGGTACGGCCAAAGCCGGATTGCACTTCGTCGGCGATGAACAGAATGCCGTGCTGGTCGAGGATCTTCTTTACCTCTTTGAAGTAATTTAGCGGCGGTACGATAATGCCGCCTTCGCCCATCACCGGCTCGGCGATGAAAGCGGCGACATCGGCGCAAGTCGCGAACCGAATGACATCGTCGATGGAGCGAGCGCATTGGCGTCCACATTCTTCAGGATCGTTGCGCCACTGCGAGCGGTAGGCGTAGGGAGCGGGCGCGAAAGCTACACCCGAGGCGTATGGGCCGCCGCGCTTCTTGCGGCCTTGATTACCAGTGATGCTGAGGGTTCCCCAACTGCGCCCGTGGAAACTGGCGTGAAGAGCGATGAACTCGTGTTTGCCGGTGAAGAGACGCGCCAACTTCATGGCGCCTTCAATGGCTTCGGCGCCGCCGTTGCCAAAAAAAGTCTTGGTGAGCCCACGAGGAGCGATTTGCGCAATCTTCTCGGCGAGATCGGCGACCGGTTGCACGTGATAGATGTATGACGAGCAGTGGACGAGCTTGTCCATCTGGGCTTTGGCGGCGGCGATGACTTGGGGATTGTTGTGTCCGGCGTTGACCACGGAAATGCCGGCAAAACAATCGAGATACTCGCGGCCGTTGACGTCGGTGACGGTGACGCCGCTCGCGTGATCGATGACTATGGGGACAACCGACTTCATGAAGCCGGTCATTACGTAGTCTTTGTACTTCTGAATCGTGTTAGACATGAATCCCTCGGGATTTCCTTTGTGTACCTTTGTGTCCTTTGTGGTTAGAAAGCCCTTGTAAACCACAAAGGACACAAAGGTACACAAAGGAGATCAAATTCAAAATTTCCGCGAGTGCTCTTTTGCCCAGCGCTCTACGACCACTTTCTTTTCTGTATAAAACTCGACTGCGTCGCGGCCCTGGCCGTGCATGATTCCGAAGAAGCTGTCTTTCCAGCCGCTAAACGGAAAATATGCCATGGGAGCAGCCACGCCAATGTTGATGCCGATATTTCCTGCCGGGGCTTCGTAGCGGAAGCGCCGTGCCGCGGCGCCGCTTGAAGTAAATAACGACGCTTGGTTGCCATACGGGCTGCGCTCGAGGAATGCCATGGCGTCGTCCATGTCACTGGCATGGACCAAGCTAAGAACTGGGCCGAAGATTTCGGTATCGGCAAGTTCGCTGGTGGCGGGAAGATCGTCGAGGATGGTCGGCTTCATGAAGTTCCCTGCTTCGTACTTTGGGATCTTGGCATTGCGTCCGTCCAGCAAAACTCTCGCACCCTGCTTCGCGCCGGTCGTGATCAGCGACTCAACACGCGACTTGCTTTGAGGAGTGATTACTGGACCCATCTGCACGCCTTCGTCGAGGCCGTTGCCGACGCGCAGGGTTGCAGCAGCTTCGGAGATGGCATCACGAAATGTCTTCTGAGCTTCGCCCACGGTCACCGCGACTGAAACTGCAAGGCAGCGCTGGCCGGCACAGCCGAAAGCGCTGTCGCTGATGATCTGCGTCGCCATCGCCATGTCGGCATCGGGGAGAACGATGACGTGGTTCTTGGCTCCGCCCTGGCATTGCGCGCGCTTTCCATTTGTTCCAGCACGCGCGTAGACGTGTCTGGCGACTGGGGTTGATCCTACAAAACTAATCGCCCGTACCTTGGGGTGGTCAAGCAGTGCGTTGACCGCGTCCTTGCCGCCATTCACCAAGTTGACCACACCCTTGGGCAGACCGGTCTGCTCCAACAACTCGAAAGCACGGCGCATGGTAAGAGGCACGCGCTCAGAAGGCTTGAGGATGAAAGTGTTGCCGCAGGCGATGGCGTAAGGCAGAAACCAGAACGGAATCATGCCGGGAAAATTGAACGGAGTGATGGCTGCAACCACGCCGAGCGGCTGCCGGATCATGATTTCGTCGATGCCGCGGGCAACATCTTCGAGGTTGTAGCCCTGCATCATCATCGGAATGCCGCAAGCAACTTCGACGTTCTCGATGGCACGGCGCAGTTCAGCTTTGCCCTCGGCGAAAGTCTTGCCATTTTCCTGGGTGATGATGCGCCCCAGTTCGTCGATGTGATCTTCTAGGATTTGCTTCAGCTTGAAAAGCGGCTGGATGCGGTCCTCAGGAGGAGTGCGGCGCCATTCGGGATAGGCAGCGGCGGCGGCTTCGACGGCTGAGGCGACTTCTCCGGCATCAGACAACGGCGTTTGCGCGATAGTCTCGCCGGTGGCGGGATTGGCGACATCAAGCCATTCGGAAGCATGGGACTCGACCCAGCGGCCGTTGATGAAATTCGGGACTTTGATGGTCGGAGGTGCTGCAACCGGCATGAATGAATAATCTCCGTTACTTGACTTGTGCCACAGCACTCTGGCGCTCGCTTACCATCTGCAGCGCCGCTTCCAGAACCTCGAGCGCTTCGTCCATCTGCTCATTGGTGACAACGAGCGGCACCAGCACGCGAATCACGTTGGAATACGAGCCGGCGGTGAGCGTAATCAGGCCGTGCTCGTAGCAGTATTGCGTGATTTGTTTGGTCTCGTCGGCCGCAGGGTCGCGCGTTTCAGCAGATTTGACCAGTTCGATGGCCTGCATGCCGCCCAGACCTCGGACATCTCCGACGATGGGCCAACGTTTCTGCCATTCTTTGGCGCGCCTTTGAAAGTGGCTTCCTATTTCGTTGGCGCGACGCAAAAGATCTTTGCGGTCGAACATTTCGAGCACGGCCAGCGCAGCCGCGCAAGAAACAGGATTGCCAGCAAAGGTACCGCCCAGGCCGCCGGGGCCGGGAGCATCCATGATTTCGGCGCGGCCGGTGATGGCTGCCAGAGGCAGCCCGCCGCCGAGCGACTTGGCCGAGACCAGAATGTCAGGCTCGATCCCGTAGTGCTCGCTGGCAAAGAGAGTTCCAGTACGACCAAATCCACTTTGAACTTCGTCAGCGATGAACAACACGCCATGCTTGCGGCAGATGTCGATTAGAACCCGGAAATAATCAGGCGGGGGGACAACAAATCCGCCTTCGCCCAACACCGGTTCGGCGATCACGGCAGCGACATCTTCCGATGCGACCACTCTTTTGAAAGTATCTTCCAAATGCCGTGCGCAGAAAAGATCGCAAGAGGGATATTTCAGCGAATAAGAGCAGCGATAGCAATACGCGTATGGAATACGGTACACGTCTCCGGGGAGCGGGCCGAAACCGGCCTTATAGGGATGAGTCTTGCTGGTGAGGGCGAGCGTCATCATGGTGCGACCGTGGAAAGCATCTTCGAAGGCGATGATTCCGGTGCGACCGGTGTGAGCTCGGGCGATCTTTACGGCATTCTCGACCGCCTCAGCGCCCGAGTTTACGAACAGCGTCTTCTTGGGAAACTTGCCGGGAGTGACTTCATTCATGCGCTCGGCGAGGCGAACATAGTTCTCATACGGCGTGACCTGCACGCAGACATGGAGAAAGCGGTCGAGCTGTTCGCGAATGGCGGTGAGCACAGGTTCCTGCCGGTGGCCGACATTGACGCAGCCTATGCCTCCGGCGAAATCGATGTAGCGGTTGCCGTCGACGTCTTCCATCCAGGCATCTTGCGCCTTAGCAACATACACAGGAGTGCCGTGCGACAGGCCACGAGGAATGGCATTGGTGCGGCGTTCTCCCAAGGCTTTGGACTTTGGGCCGGGGATGGCGGTTCGCAATTGAATGGTCGGCATCGGAGTTTCCACTTCTTATATTTGTAAAATTAGTTCTCAGTGGGCAGTTCTGAGAACGTCCTCAGTACCAGCCGATCGGCGCTTCGTTCAGGTTGATGTGCACCTGTTTGGTTTCGAGATATTCTTCAATGCCCCAGGGGCCGAGCTCGCGGCCGAAGCCGGACTGTTTGTAGCCGCCCCACGGCGCTTCGACATACGTCGGCTGCATATGGTTCACCCATACAATGCCGGCGCGAATCGCCTTCACCACGCGAAATGCCTTATAGATGTCACGAGTCCAGACGGCGGCAGCCAGACCGTAGGGCGAATCGTTGGCGATCTTGACCGCATCTTTTTCGTCTTCGAAGGGAATGACGGTGGCTACCGGGCCGAAAATCTCTTCGCGGGCGATACGGGCGCTGTTGGTCACATCATAAAAGATGGTGGGCTGAACGTAGTAGCCCTTGGCGAATTGATCGGCACGGCCTCCGCCGAAAGCGAGCTTGGCTTCTTTCTTGCCGATTTCCTGATAGGAGCGCACGCGCTCATACTGGTCCTTGCTGACCAGTGGACCCATCTTAGTATCGCGGTCAAGAGGCGCTCCCAGCTTGATTTTCTTTGCCTTCTCGGTCATGGCATCCACAAACTTCTTGTAAATCGTCTTCTGCACCAGGATACGGCTGCCGGCGGAGCAAACTTCTCCCTGATTGATGAAGACTCCGAAAAGCGCGCCGTCGATGGCAGCTTCGAAATCAGCATCAGCGAAAAAGATGTTGGGAGACTTGCCGCCGAGTTCGAGAGTCACGCGCTTCACGGTATCGGCCGCTTGTTTGACAATGATCTTGCCGACGGCGGCACTGCCCGTGAAAGCAATCTTATTCACGTCGGGATGCTGCACCAGCGGAGCGCCGCAGGTTTCGCCAAATCCAGTGATGATGTTGACGACGCCGGGAGGCAGGCCCACATCGGCCAGCCAGTTTGCCATTTCGAGTGCGGTAATGGGGGTTTGCTCGGCGGGCTTCAGTACGCAAGTGCAGCCGGCGGCGAGAGCGGGCGCGAGCTTCCAGGCAGCCATCAGCAAGGGATAGTTCCACGGAATGATTTGTGCGGCCACGCCGATGGGTTCCTTGAGCGTGAGGCTGACCGCGTTGTCAGGCACCGGGTTCACAAAACCGAGGATCTTGGTGGCCAGCCCGCCGTAATACTCAAAACAAGTGGCGACGTCGGCGATGTCGAATTCGGCTTCGACAATAGGCTTACCGGTGTTCCGGGATTCGAGTTCTGCAAGGGCAGCCGTATTCTGGCGAATCTTTTCGGCTAAACGGAATAGCACGCGGCCGCGCTCCTGAGCGGTCGTGGATCCCCAGGGACCGTCGTCGAAAGCGGCTTTGGCGGCGGCAACTGCACGATTGACGTCGTCAGCGTTGGCGTCGGGAACCTGGGCAATGACCTCTTCGGTCGCCGGGTCGAATACGGGGAACGTCTTGTTCGACTTGCTGTCGATCCACTCGCCGTTCACGTACATCTGATAATTGCGGACATCGGCTTTGACGCCACCTGGCATAAGAACCTCCTAACGAACAGCGAGCGCTACTTTGCGGCGACCGTAAACAAAGAAAAAGAACGCGGCCAGCGCGATGAAGAACAAAGTCAAGCCGAACATGGTCGCTTCGTAACGCCAAACCGACGTGATCTGCTTTGCCGGAGAAAAGGCCACAATGATTCCGAGAACAGTCGTCAGCAGACCGCTTCCACCGGCAAACACGAGAACACTTTTGCTGTAGCGAGCCTTCCCTGTTGCGTCGGCGAATGCGAACTTCAGCAGTGCCGCGAAAACATAAATAAACGGCACCAACTGCAAGACCACCGCCAGGGACAGCATGGTCTGGAACGCTTCCTGCACTCCACCGGAAGTGGCAAAATTGATAATGCAAAGCCCTAGCGACACTACAAACTGCACGATCAGCGCGGCGTACGGCGTGGCATATCGCGGATGCACTTTGCCCAACCATGACGGCATGTAGGAATCGAGTCCCGCAACAAACGGAATGCGGGCTGAGCCACCCATCCAAGCTGAACCGATTCCAGCGATCGATAAACTTAGCATCAGAGCAAACGGGGCCACAATCCAGGCAACGCCGACCTTCGTTGCCATTTGACTAACGGCTTGCACGATTCCCTGCAAGACACTGATATCGTTCTTGCCGACCGCGATCAACAAAGTCAGGGTCGCGCCGATATAGAGAAGTCCTGAAACGACGCCGCCCCACGCAACCGCACCGGGCAAAGTACGCGCCGGATCGCGAATCTCGTCGCCCATCACCGAAGCCAGTTCCAATCCAACCAACCCGAAGCAAATCACGCCAAAGGAATTCAAGACGAACCGCGGATCGGCCGGAATTTTGTAGTCCGCCGACGTGATTGAAGTGCCGAACCGCGTAAATACAATTACGCCCAGGGCGATCAGAGTCACAGCGGCGATGCCGGTGCCAATACCGCCCAAGTTATTCAGCCACTTGCCCACACTCAATCCCACGATGTTCAGAACGGTCAGCAGCGCGAGCAAAACTATAGACGCACCCAAAGCGAAAGCTTTGTTATCAGCTAAAGAGGCGTGACCCGGGCCGAGCACGAAAACCGAAACACCAACGAAGTAAAGCATGACTGTCGGCACGTACAGCATGTTGTTGGTCCAATAACACCATCCGGACAAAAAGCCGTGAAAGTCGCCGAAGACTTCCTTGGCCCACAAATAAACACCGCCTTCGCCGGGAAAGCGATGCGCCAACTCGAGAACGGCAATCCCCTGCGGCCAAAAGAAAAGCAGTAGAGCAATGAGCCACAACCAGACGGTTACTCCGCCGTTGGCCGCGATCGACGGAACCACGTTCAGGTTGAAGACGGCGACCACGAAGAGCAAGACAAGATCCCAACGGCCAAGAACACGCTTCAAGTGCGGCTGGCTGGTGGCGTCATTGTTAGCCGACAAATCGCTCTCCTTGGCTCGATCTGCGGAGCTTCGCTCCGCCGGACAGCCGAGGGCGGCTGTCCCCACGCGACTCTAGTGGGCCACAACTTCCGCGGTGCGCTCTTGCTGGGCTTTGGCCAGCGCGGGCGCCACATCTTCAAAAGCCGCGAGATGCTTGTCGATATCGGCTCCGGTGTGCTGCACCGAGATGGTCCATTGCTCATCCCACCAGTAGGGTTGTGCCATGACGCCGCGGTTGACCATGCCAAACCAATAGTGCCGCCACAGATCGGTATCGACCGTAGTCCAATCGCGATAGTTGCGAATCTCCTTGGGAAACAGCATGAGGGCGCCGTTGGCGCCGGCAACGGAGATATAGCCCTGGAGGCCGGTCTTGGCCAGTGTCTTGCGATAGCCTTCGACCAGCTTCTTGCTGAGCTTCTCGACATGGGCATAATTCTCGAGAGTGAGCACTTCGCGGAACGTCGCTAGGCCGGCAGCCATTGAGACAGGGTTGGTGTTGTATGTGCCTCCATGGAATACCTTGTGCTGGGAAATGAGATCCATTACCGACTTGTGAGCACCGAAGGCTGCCAGGGGGAACCCACCTCCGATCGATTTCGCAAGGCAAATCATGTCGGGCTTGACGTTGAAGTATTCAGATGCCCCGCCCCAACCGAGCTTGGCGCCGGTCTTAACCTCATCGAAGATCAGCAGTGCACCATTCTTCGTGCAGATATCGCGGAGGCCCTGCAAGAATCCAGGCTGCGGCATGCAGAGGCCAACGTTCATCATGATGGGCTCGAGAATGATCGCGGCAATCTCGCCGGGACTTTGCTTGAAGCGAAGTTCGACACTGGCCAGATCATTGAAAGTGGCAACCGGCACGTTGGCGATTGAGGCTTTGGGCACACCGAGGCCACCGGGAACCGATGTCGGAGCGTTAATGTCTCCGAACTCGGGGGCGTGAGGCTTCACACTGACTAAGGCAGCGTCATGCAGACCGTGGTAGCCGCCCTCAAATTTCAGGATTTTATCGCGACCCGTAGCTGCACGCGCCAAACGACAGGCGTGCATAGTGGCTTCAGTTCCACTAGAGCCGAAACGGACCATCTCGACCGGGAAGCGCTGAGCAATTTCTTCGGCCAGCTGCCATTCCATGTCGTGCGGCATGCCGAACATGGTGCCGGTGCTGAGGCGGGCCTGGACTGCCTTCATGACGGCAGGATGGCAGTGCCCAGCCATAAGCGCCCCGAAGCAAAGGTTGTGATCGATATAGTCGTTGCCGTCGAGATCGCGGAAGTGGGATCCGTTGCCTTCTTTTACGAAGATGGGGTACGGATCGTAGGCGCGATAGTTGCTGGCTACGCCGAGCGGAATGCGCTTCAGGTTGCGCTTGTGGGATTCAGCGGATTTGGGCGTGCGACGCTCAAAGGTGGAAATCTCCTGCTGCAATTCGGGGTACATCTGGGTCTCCGGGAAATCTCAAGCCGCCTGCGCGGCCATTAGAGTACCCGGGCAGCCGAGGCGGCCCGGGCTTTGAGGCTAGAAGATATATTTTAGAGCAAACTGCACCAACCGGGGGTCGCGCGCCTCGGTGACCTGGCCGAACTGCGAGCCATCCGTGCTGTCACCGTCCGGGTTGTCGAACTGAGTATGGTTGAAGATATTAAACAATTCGGCGCGAAACTCCATGTGCGTTCCCTCCGTTACCGGGATGTTCTTCAGGATGGCAAAATCCGTCTCGCTGATGTGCGGGCCGCAGCAGATGGTGCGGGGAGCATCGCCAACACGGCCAAACAGACTGGGGTCAATCGTCGTGTTTTCCGTAAAAATGTTGGGATTGAAGAAGTAATTGCCATGGCTCTGCGCATGCTGCGTGTGAAAAGGCGCGAGCTGATCGGGTTCGCCGGGCAATTCGAAATCGAAGCTGTCCATGAGCTCGTTGTCTGCCTCGGACGTAATGCGGATTGGGAAGCCGGTCTGGAAAGTCGTGATGCCCGAGATGGCCCAGCCATTCAAGGCGATGGCTTTGAAACCGGCGTACTTGGGCACAGGCAATTCCCAGTAGTAACTGGCGACGATGCGGTGAGTCGCGTCAAACAATGACAGCGAGCGGTTGTTGGCACCCGGCAGCGGATTGAGGATGCCTTCAAAGCTGGAGGCTTCGTCGATCGACTTGCTGAATGTATACGCCAGAGAAAACTGAAGTCCGTGGGCAAATCGCTTGTCGAGCGAAGCTTGCAGCGAATTGTACGCAGAGTTTGCGATGGTGTCCTGGGCAAAGATGCTGGAGAAGACTGGAACTCCCGATGCCGGACAACCCGCGCCAGTCAATGGGTTGCACTGCGGCGACGAATAGGGGCGCAGGCCGACGAGAGTTATACCGTTCGGCCCGACCGTCGTGCCCTTCGGTATCACAGAGCTGTTCTGTGCATAGGGTAAGTTAAGAGCGACCGGCAACACGGTGCCCCCAGGGATGAAGAATGAACTGTCAGCGAAGAACTGTCCACAAGTTCCGGCCCCCAAAATGGTGTTCAATTCAATGCAAGTCTGCGCGTTTCCGAAGTTGATGTCGTGGGTTGCAAGCAAGCGATGCCCTTGCGATCCTACGTAGCTGATCTGGAACTTCATGTCTTTGCTTAGTTCCCGCTGGACGGAAAGGTTATATTGGTCCGAATATTGCGACCGCAGATGGGGTTGAAAATCGCCGAACAATTCAATCGGCTCGAACTTGGCCCAGTCCTGCGGAGTGCCACGCGTTGGCGTAATGATACCGTTAAATGGATTGAGGAATGTAGTCCCGTCCTGGCCCTCAAACGGAGTATTGAAGAGCGTTTCCGAGAGAACCACGCTGCCGCCGAATGGAGGCTCAGCGCCGAACTGCTCCAGTACCAACTGTTCAACCGGGTTGTAGAACATTCCCCAGCCGGCGCGAATGCTGGTTTTGCTGGAATTGCCGGGACTCCACGCGATCCCAATACGCGGGGCAAATGATTTGTAATATGTCTGAGTTAAGCCCGGAGGTATACCAGAATCCCCAGGCACAACCAGCCCAACCGGAGTCTGACTCGCGCAGTCGGTATTTGCCGTGTTTTCGCAGGGGAAGATGGTGCTGTTTTGTCCGGGCCGGTAGGTTTGCACATGGTGGGTTATGTCGGCGATCGGTGTGTTCAGCTCCCAGCGCAGGCCGTAGTTGAGCGTCAGGTTCGGCTTGATTTTCCAACTATCCTGGGCAAAGAGATAAAGACCGGTATTGCGCACTCTCTCTATTTGGGCCGACCCCTGCCCGTACTGATCGGTGAGGCCCAGCAGGTAATTTGGGTATAGGTTGCTGGAACCATCTGCATTGGTGGCCTCTACGTCATTGGGACCGTCACCGAAAAACTCCTGCTCGCCGTTGACGTTGAAAAAGAGGGTTTGGTCGAAGCGTTGCCGGCGAACGTCCACACCGAATTTCATGGTGTGATTCCCGTAGACCTTGGTGAGGTTATCGGACCACTGGAAGGCATTACCCACCTGCGGAAGTTCTCCCTCGGCGTTGTTGCCCAGGTTGAAGCCGCCGGCCACGTTGATGAATGGCAAGCCTTCACGCGTTGGCCCGAGACCAGGGTGAATGCCTAGAGCATTCGCGGCGGTTCCGTCCGAAAAACACTGCAGCGGCCCGGATACGGCGGTAAGCCACGATGGCGCCGCCGGACAGGAATTCTGCACCAGCTCTGTGTTGGCTGGATGCTGGAAGGTGAGTTGCCCCTCACGGTTGTAGTTGAAGCGAAATTCGTTGACGGTGCTGTTGCTGATCGTCCATGTGTGGGAAATATTCCATTGCTGGAAACGCTCGGCAATGATGCTGCCAAAACCTGGGACGTTGGCGCCCGCCTGCTCAAAGAAGGAAAAGGGCTGATTGGTGGTGTCGTCGTTAAAATAATAGTAGACGCTGAGATTCTGTTTGCTGTTGATGGTGTGATCGAATCGCACCGTGAACTGATCTCCGCGAACGGCTTCGGTAGGAACGGTTTCAATGGTGTTGCCACCATTGGTGGGAACAGGGACAAATTGGAGCAGATCTACAGCGGTTGAGTCCATGCAAGCGAGGGGAATCTGATTGTTGGGAAAAATACTAGCGTAGCTCACGCCGTCGGCTACGGGACCTCCATGCTCCGCAGCCACCGCCGTGGCACACCCCGGGCGATTGGTTAGGATCGAAGAGTTGGTAAGCGTTCCAGCAAACGGAGTCCCGGCGAAATTGGAGAAATTCTGGGTGGCGCTGGGACGCTGGGTGGCCGTCGGAACTGTGACCACAGGCGAGGGCACACCCTGGCGAATGCGGCGCCCTTCATAAGACGCAAAAAAGAAAGTTTTATCTTTCTTGATCGGGCCACCGAACGTTCCGCCAAACTGGTTCTGGTTGAACTGCGGCTTGGTCGTATCGAAATAACCCTTCGCGTTCAAGACTTTGTTACGAAAAAACTCATAAACATCGCCATGCCACTGGTTAGTACCTGACTTGGTCACCACGTTTACCACCGAACCAGAATTGCGTCCGTACTCGGCATCGAAGGTATTAGTTAGGACGCGAAACTCCTGGATGCTGTCTGGCGAAGGTTGCACCGTGGGGAGGTTTACGAATTGGTCATTGGCGTCGCCGCCGTTCACGCTGAAGTTATTGGAACGTCCGCGGCCGCCATTCACCGAGACTGCGCCTGCCTCGTTACTTCCATAAATGATGCTGTTGCTCGATCCGGCCGTGGACATGACTCCGGGTTGCATTTGCAGGAGTTGATAAGTGTCGCGAGAATTCAGCGGAAGCGCGACCACGGTGCGGTCATCGACGACTGCGCCGAGTTGGGTGCTGGTAGTATCCACCAACGGGGCCTCTGAAGTTACGTCCACGACCTCCTCGGTCGCGCCCAATTGCATGATCATGTTCAGGGTCACTATCTGATTGACGGTTACGGTGACACCCTTCCGCACATTCTTCTTGAATCCCGTCTGTTCAAACTCAAGATGGTATTCCGCGGGAGGTACCTCGATGAAGCTGTAATCTCCGCTCTCGTTGCTTTGAGTATTGCGATTCGCGCCAGTTGCCTCATTTACGAGCGTGATTTTTACGCCCGCGATGACCGCGCCTGTGGGATCTGCGACCCGCCCAACAATTCTGCCCCCGGTGCTTTGGGCAACAACCGGAGAGGAAAAAACTGCGATCAAACTGAGCAGGGCCAAGTAGAAGGCCAGGGTGCGACGGTTCAGAGACGGATGCATGCAGCACCTCCCGATCCGGGGTGGAGAATTTGCCAGCAACCAGGTTGCGTGAAAAGCAAACCTTGCTATAATCGCGCAAGGTTAGTGAAACCTCGTATAGACTGTCAAGCAAAAAATTGGTTTTTAGGAACGCCCTGAAAATACGCGGAGAGCGCGGCTTTGTAAAATGAAATCCGCCGAGCCAAAACCTTACTTGAAGATCGGAGATGTGGCCCGCCTGGCGGGCATTTCTCCGTCGGTGATCCGCTCCTGGGAACGCCTGGGTCTGACCCGCCCCCATCGTACTGCCAGCCGATACCGTGTTTACAGCCCCGAGGACGTGAAACTGCTGAAGCGGGCGCGATTTCTGCGCAAGGTGCGAGGCCTCAACGCCGCAGCCATCGTGCAGACGCTACGGCGGGAGGGGCGAGTACACGCTGGGTCAAATGGTACCCGCGGGGCCATCGGAACTCATCTCCGCCAACTCCGGCTGCAGCGCGGGCTTTCCCTGGCCCAAGTGGCAAAGAAGGTCGGCATCTCTTTAGGATTTCTGAGCGCTCTGGAGCGTTCGCAGATGAGCGCATCGGTCAGCACGCTACGCAAGCTGGCTCTGTTTTACAAGACCAACATTCTGGATTTCTTCGATGCGGCGCAATCACGCGGACGGCTGGTGTCGCCGGGAAAACGCAAGATATTGGAGGCCGGCCCAGGAGTTCGCATGGAGTTGCTGGCCTGGGGAAACACGGTAATGGAACCGCATCTGTTCCGCATTGCTCCCAAGGCAGGCAGCGGCGAATCGTATGCCCACGAGGGCGAGGAATTTCTTTATGTGCTGCGGGGAGAACTGCGGATCTCAGTACAGGAAGAGGAATATCGCCTGCGGACGGGGGACAGTTTTTATTTCGAGAGCGCGACGCCACATCGCTGGCTGAACCCGGGCCGCAGCGAGACCTGGGTATTGTGGGTAAATACGCCACCGACGTTTTAGCGCGAGAAGAGAGTTGGCTATGGTGTACGGCGAAGTGATATACCAATCCCCGAACGAGAACACAACGAGCACAGACTCGGAGGGCCGACAGTGATGATCCGGCGCATTGGAATTTTGATGTTGATTGCGTGCGCGCTGCTTCTGGCCGGGGCGTGCACGAAAAAGACACCCACCTTGAACCTGCTGGTGTGGGAGGGCTACGCCGACCCTTCATTTGTGCATGACTTCGAGGAAAAACACCACTGCAAGATTACCGCCTCGTATATGGGATCGAGCGATGAACTGGTGGCTAAGTTGCGCGGTGGAAGCTCAGGCACCTATGACGTCATCTCACCCTCGAGCGATGTGGCGACTGCCATCGCTTCAGCGGGGCTGGCGGCGCCGCTTGATCTCTCCAAACTACCCAGCTACAGCCAACTTTCGCCGCAGATGACTTCCCTTCCCTTGGTGCGGATTCACGGGCAGGTGTTCGGCACACCTTTTGTGTGGGGGCCAGATCCGATCATCTACGACACCACTGTGTTCCCCTCGCCGCCGGATAGTTGGAACATATTCTGGGATCCGAAATATCGCGGCAAGATTTCGGTGTGGGACGACCTTGCTACGTTATATATGGCGGCGCAGGTTCTGGGGTTCGACAAGCCGGATCCCGGTCAGCTTTACAACCTTACCGATGAGCAATTGGAAGCCGTCAAGAAGAAGTTACTGGAGTTGAAACCGAACATCCGGAAGATGTGGTCGACCGGTGGCGAGTTGACGAACCTGTTCCAGAATCACGAGATCGTTCTGTCCATGGGCTGGCCGCTGATGACTAATCAGCTGCGCAAAGTCGGGTTTCCCGTCGGCGAGACGATCCCTAAAGAGAATACGACGGGCTGGATTGATCATTTGATGATCACTGCCGGCAGCGAGAACAAGGATCTGGCCTACGAGTTTCTGGAATACATGATTGAAGCGCAAACCCAGAAGAAGGTGGCCGACGTGACCGGCTATACTCCAGCGAATCCGCAGGCAGCGCAATATATGGCCGCGGAGCAAGTGAAGAGCCTGCATCTGGATGGCGTGGACAGTTACCAGAAGCGGCTGTACTTCTGGCAGGACGTTCCGCGGCGTGCCAAGTACAACGAGATTTGGAATGAAGTGAAGGCAGCGCAGTAAGTTTCGTCGAGTAACGCCGAGACCTCGCCAACACAATGGTGCTGCCAAGACAAATGGCCACTATCATCGAACCTACGCTCTCACGTTCCCCCAATTCCGGGACACAACCCCTGCTCTCCATTCGCAATGTCGCCAAATCGTTTGGGAAGAATCCGGTGTTGCGCGATATCTCCCTGCAGATCGCGGAAGGAGAATTTCTGACCATCCTCGGGGAGAGCGGCTCAGGCAAAACGACACTGCTGCGCATCATTGCCGGCTTCGAGAACGCAACATCAGGCGAGATCTGGATGGAAGACGATCGGCTTGACATTTTGCCTCCTTACCGACGGCGGGTGAATACTGTCTTTCAGCACTACGCGTTGTTCCCGCATTTGACGGTCGAAGAAAACGCAGGCTACGGACTGCGCGTGGCCAAGCTGGCAAAAGCAGAAGTAGCGAACCGGGTAGAGCAAGCTTTGGCCATGGTGAAGATGACTGCCTTTGCCAATTCGAAGCCCGCGAAGATCAGCGGCGGACAGCAGCAACGCATCGCTCTGGCGCGGGCGCTGGTGAATCGGCCGCGGCTGCTGCTACTGGATGAACCACTTTCCGCACTGGACGCCAATCTGCGGCGGCAGATGCAAGTGGAGTTGAAATCGCTACAACGTGAGGTTGGCATTTCGTTTGTATTTGTGACCCATGATCAGGAAGAAGCCATGGTCATGTCGGACCGCATTGCGCTGTTGCGCCGGGGCGAACTGGAGCAGATTGCCTCGCCGCGTGAAATCTATGGCAAGCCCGCCACCGCCTATACGGCGCAGTTCATTGGGCATACCAACCTGCTGCAGGGAGAAGTGCAGGATGGAGTGGTGCGATGCCACTCGCTCGACTGGCCGGTCGGTCTGCCGGATGGACCGGCATTGTTCTCGTTGCGGCCGGAGAATCTGCGCGTGGTTAGTTCGTCAGTTGGGAGCGCTGGCGTGAACGTGATTCGATTTCGCGGCCGCGTTTGCCACCAGGCGTTTCACGGCTCCACAGACCTATTGCAAGTGGAATGTGAGGATGGATTAAAGCTCTCCATACGTACCGCCGCGCGAGAGAACTGGCACGGAGAACTGGAGTTGGAATTCTCGGCTGAAGATGCCGTCGCGATTCGCCCGTCGGAGGAGAGGGTTTGATGTTTTCCCGCGCCTACCGGGCCGCGATTACCGTGCCCCCATTGCTCTGGGTAGCAGTGTTTCTGCTGGTTCCGTATGCGCTGCTCTTCTGTTACAGCTTTTGGTCGGTCTCGCCGTCGCAGACGATCGTGCATTCCTGGACGCTCGACAACTATCGCGAACTGTTCCGGGTGAATGTTTATCTGCAAACCTTGTTTCGCTCCATGTGGATTGCGGCGCGGGTGATGGTGTTTTCGCTGCTGCTGGGTTATCCACTAGCGTATTATCTCTCATTCCATGCAGGAGCGAGAAAGGAGCTTTTCTATCAGCTGGTGATTATTCCGCTATGGGTCAGCTACCTGGTTCGGGCCTACGCGTGGAAGACGATTCTGGGCAGCGACGGCGTGCTCAACACGTTGCTGCAGTACGTGCACCTGACCAACATCCGCTGGATTTTCTGCTCTACAGCCCGTTTGCGGTGGTACTGACGCTGACGCATATCTACACACCGTTTGCATTCTTCCCGATCTACGCCTCACTCGAGCACATTCCGCGGAATCTGGTGGAAGCCTCGCATGATCTGGGCGCCTCTCCTTGTCAGACTTTCTGGCGAGTGATTTTCCCGCTTTCGATTCCCGGGATTTTGGCCGGGGCAACGTTTGCGTTTGTTCTGAGCCTGGGAGATTTTCTGGCCCCGCTGCTGCTCGGCGGCCCGAGCGGCATCATGATTTCAAACATTGTGGTCAGCCTGTTTGGCGCGGCCTATAACTGGCCGCTGGGGGCTGCCATTTCGCTCTGCATGCTGGCGCTGGTTCTGGCGCTGCTCTTCTCTGTCGGAGAGCCTGGAAGAAGAAATGGAGCTTCCGATGAGTGGCGGAGCGCAGGTGGTCCCGGCTGGTTGCCCTGGCATGCGCTCGCGGTATTCGGCTTTTCTCTATCTGCCGATCGTCACGCTCATTGTTTATTCCTTCAACGGAGCCGGCGTCGGCGGATTCCCTCCGCGCAACCTGACGCTCGACTGGTATCGCATGCTGTTTGCCGACGATGCGATCTGGACGTCTGTGGGGAATAGCCTGCTGGTGGCGTTTGCGGCGATGGCAATCTCGCTGACCTTTCGGCATTCCCGCGGCCCTGGCCCTGGATCGCACCCACTTTCCCGGGAAAGCGCTGTTCCGCCGCCTGGTGCTTTTGCCGCTGATCCTGCCGGGAATCATCACCGGCCTTTCGCTGCTGATGCTGTTCCGCGCAGGCCGACCTGAAATTGGGTCTGCTGACGATTGTCCTCGGCCATGGCACGGCGCTGATTTCGGTCGCCACCACCGAAGTATTTGCCGGCTTGCAGAAGCTCGACCGCGCCCAAGAAGAGGCTTCGCTCGACCTGGGCGCCAATTACTTGGCAGACCTTCTGGCACGTAACCCTGCCCAATCTGCGGTTGTCCATCATCGGCGCGGCATTGCTGATCTTTACCCTGTCCATGGATGAAATCGCTGTCAGCTTTTTCCTGATCGGACGGGATAATACCCTGCCGCTCGAAATCTGGGGCCGCCTGCGGCGGGGCATCACGCCGGAGATCAATGCCATTTCGACCATCATTTTTCTGTTTTCGCTGATGGCGATCGTGGTCTGGTACCGCCTGCGGGCGCGCGCGGAAGGCAACCTTGAATTGCCGCCGCGTTGGAAACGACGGTGAAGGGTGAACCGGAGCATGAGCACAAATCGCAGAGATTTCATTAAATATGTCGTGGCGGGGCCCATTGCGGCGGGATGTCCAGTCGATCTCTCGCTGCGGGCGGCCGAAACGGCTCCTCCGCCCGCGTTGAAGGCGAAGACAATCGGATTTGCCATCAGGTGCGCGACGGCAAAGTATTCACTCGGCCCCCCGCCAGCGCTCGCCATGACATCGTGATTGTGGGCGGGGGGACTCAGCGGCCTCACTGCGGCCTATCTGCTCCGCCATCGTGATTTTCTTCTTTTGGAAAAGGAACCGCACTGGGGCGGCAATGCCTATGCTCATGGAGTACGGGGGCAGCCCTTACGCCACCGGCACCGCATTCCTCTACAAAAGCGACGCCGCTTTGCGCTGGCCCTCGAGCTCGGCATGCAGCCTCTTCCCGTCAACAATCGCTGACGGCACCATTTTGCAGGGGGAATTTATCCCAGACACCTGGGGACGGTCTCGATCGGCTGCCCTACCCCGCGCTCGGTGCGCGAGGCCTTCAAGAAATTCAAGAAAGAAATCCTGGCCATTGATCTCGAGAAGCGCAGCCCAGGAGTTCTACAACATGCGCTTTTCCGATTTCCTCAAGGGATACCCCGAAGAATTGAAGCAGTGGTGGGACGCTTACGGCGCTTCGAACTATGGGGCGCCGCTGTGACGACGCCGCCGCCGGGGTTGCGGTGCTCGAACTGCAAGTCGATGGCAGCCGAGAGCGACCCAGGATGATCGCTACACCTGGCCGGGAGGTCTTGGGCGCCATGACCCGGAAACTGTCCGAGATTTTGCGGCCGCAGTTGGCCGAGCAAATGCATTTCGGGCGCCACCACCATCGGGGTCGTCCCGGAAAAGAGTGAAGTGCAAGTCACCTACCTCGAGGCGATCCGAACTCAAAACGGTCGCCGCCAAAGCCGTCATCATGGCGACCCCGAAGTTCATCACCCGCCGCATCGTCGAGGGCATACCCGACAAACAAAGCCAGGCGATGCATCAGATCCGCTACATCCCTTATCCGGTGGTGAACCTTATTTTCGACAAACCCGTCGTCCAACTGAGTTACGACACCTGGTGCCCGGGAAATAGCTTTACCGACTTCATTGTGGCCGACTGGGTGGCTCCGAAACATCCCGGCTACCAGCAGAAATTCAACATCCTCACCTTCTACACCCCCATGACAGGAAGAAGACCGCGGATATCTGCTTGACCGTACCCAGCACTCGCAAAATCGCCGAAAATGTGCTGCGCGACTTCCAGAAGCTTTTTCCGGGATCGAATCGGGACCCGATCGAGGTTCACATCTACCGCCGCGGGCATCCGGTCTACATGTCCACTCCCCGCCTTTACACCCTGTCCAGCCTTTGGTGCGACAACCCATGGATCGTGTTTTCTTCGCCAATACCGATTCCGAAGGTCCGGAATCGACTGCCAATACAGCGATCCTCGCGGCGCACCGCGCGGTCAAGGAAGCAGAAGCACGCCTCGCTGGCAAACCGGTGCCGAAACATTCGGCGCGCCGGTCAGGTCTTGCCATCTCTCGCGACCCCAGTTAGTCCTCAAATCCTTCCCGCATAGTAAAGTAGTAGGAGAGGCAAGCCCGTTCCCTGAAAGGATTCTCTTGACTTCCAGCATTCGCAATATCGCCATTATCGCGCACGTGGACCACGGCAAGACCACGCTGGTGGACGCCATGCTGAAGCAGAGCGGCACATTTCGCTCCAATGAAACATCATCGAACGAGTCATGGACTCGAACGACCTGGAGCGTGAGCGCGGCATCACCATCCTGGCCAAAAATACCGCGATCTTCTATCACGACGTGAAAATCAATATCGTGGACACGCCCGGTCACAGCGACTTTGGCGGCGAAGTAGAACGCGCGCTGAAGATGGTGGATGGCGTCATGCTTGCTGGTGGATGCCAGCGAAGGCCCGCTGCCGCAGACACGCTATGTCCTGAGCAAGGCGCTCGAAGCGAACCTGCCTCCGATCCTGGTGATCAACAAGATCGACCGCTCCGACGCTCGTCCGCAGGAAGTGCTTGAACGAAGTCTATGACCTGTTCATCGATCTCGACGCCAAGGAAGACCAGCTCGACTTCCCGGTGCTCTACACCAACGCCAAAGCGGGCACGGCGACATCGGACATCAGAGGCGGCGGCGAGAATCTGCGGCCGCTGTTCGAGACCATTGTAAAGACCATTCCTGTGCCGACGGGCGATCCCAGCGGGCCGCTGCAAATCCTGGTCGCGAACCTCGATTACAGCGACTACCTGGGGCGGCTGGCCATCGCGCGAGTATTTAACGGAAGCATGCACACCGGCGAAGATGTGGCCATCGCGAAGCTGGACGGATCGCTGCACAAGACCAAAATCACCAAGCTATTTTCGTTTTCCGGTCTGAAACGAACCGACATCACGGAAACCACGCTGGGCGACATCATCGCGGTCGCGGGCGTCGAAGGCATCACCATCGGTGAGACCATCACCGACGCCGATAAATCCCGCGCCTTTGCCGCACATCACCATTGACGAACCCACCATCGCCATGCAGTTCACGGTCAACACTTCGCCTTTCGCGGGGCGCGAAGGCACCTATGTGACTTCGCGCAACCTGCGCGAACGCCTGCAGAAAGAACTACTGACCAATGTTTCCCTGCGGATGGAAGACACCGGCACCACGGATACCATTGTGGTCATGGGACGCGGCGAACTGCAGCTTTCGATTCTCATCGAGATGATGCGGCGTGAGGGGTACGAGCTCATGGTTGGCAAGCCGGAAATCGTCACCAAGCGCGTCGATGGCAAGCTGATGGAACCGGTGGAACATCTGACCGTCGATGTTCCGGAGGAATTTGTCGGCGTAGTCATGGAACAGCTAGGAGCACGAAAAAGCGAAGTCAAGAACATGCACAATCACGGTTATGGACGAGTGCGAATTGAGTTTCGCGTCCCCAGCCGCGGGCTGATTGGCCTGCGCAGCCAATTGTTGACAGACACGCGCGGCACCATTGTGATGAACGCATTATTCGACGGCTACACTGAGTGGCAGGGAGAGATCCCGCACCGGCTGACTGGCGCGTTGGTTGCGGACCGCGCGGGCACTTCCACGGCTTACGCGCTGTGGGGACTGCAAGAGCGCGGCGAATTGTTCGTGGGCCCTGGAGTCGAACTCTATGAAGGCATGATCGTCGGCGAGAATGCCAAGGACAACGATCTCGACGTGAATGCGGTACGCGAGAAAAAGCTTACCAACATGCGGGCTTCGACCGCGGATGAAGCTATCCGACTTGTGCCGTTTCGCAACTTAAACCTGGAGCAGGCCATCGAATTCATCGCCGACGATGAGTTCGTGGAAATCACGCCCAAGTCGCTGCGGCTGCGGAAGAAGGTCCTGCAATCGAATCAGCGGAAGAAGAAATCGATGGCCATGGCAGAGGAGAGTTGAGATTGAGCGGCCGCGGAGCAAAGGCGGAGCCGAGTCGTGATCTGCGGATGTACCTCGTACCTTGCAGTTGCGGCACAACCTTTGCAGTCACCGAAGATCACGATTCCAAAGGTACCGGCTGGAACCAATATCTGAAGTGTCCGAAGTGCGGCAAGCGACACGATCCCAAAAACCGGTTGCTGCAACTGAATTATCAGAACGAAGGATATTGGAAAGTTGAGCAATGTTAGTAAGAACTACTAAGAGTGGGCAAAGCCGCCCTGCGCGCGGTTTCGCGAAATAGCTTCCACCCCGCATTATTCCTGCTATACTTCGTGCGCATTTGACTGTGGGTCAACTCCACTGCTCTGGCCAGCTAGTTTTACCCTGGTGGAAACTCACAATCGAATAGTTCGTAGCAAGAGGATCGTCGCTTGAAAAATATCTTCGTAGGCAACCTCGACTTCAACACTTCGGAAGATGAATTACGCAAGCTCTTTGAGCCGCACGGACAGGTAGATCGCATCACTATCCTGACCGACCGCGACACGGGCCGCTCCCGCGGATTCGGATTTGTAGAGATGACCAACGCGGAAGAAGGTGACAAAGCGATTGCCGCCTTGAATGGCTCCCAGATCGGCGGACGCACGCTGAACGTAAACGAAGCCCGCCCCAAGACGGAACGCAGTGGCGGGGGCGGTAAAGATCGTGGCGGTGATCGCGGCGGACGTGGCGGCGGTGGTGGTGGAGGCGGCAGAAACCGCTGGTAGGGCCGCCGTGCTGAGGCCGGGGCGATTGATGGGGCCAAGCTCTGCATGTACACTGGAAGCGGAGTGCGCCCGTAGCTCAGATGGATAGAGCGATTGCCTCCGGAGCAATAGGTCGGGAGTTCGAATCTCTCCGGGCGCACCATACGCTTCCGATCCTTCGGCTACGCTCAGGATTTCGGCTGCGGGCTCCCGCTCCGCTCACGCCCGCAAAACGCCTCAAGTTCGAATCTCTCCGGGCGCACCATACGCTTCCGATCCTTCGGCTACACTCAGGATTTCGGCTGTGGGCTCCCGCTTCGCTCACGCCCGCAAAACGCCTCAAGTTCGAATCTCTCCGGGCGCACCATGTCTTCCCAACGGTTCTCGGGATTCCAGCTGCGGACTCCCGCGGTCACGGAGAACGCCAGACCCAAGCAAAAAAGAAAAGGCGGGAGTCCAAGGTAGGAACTCGCGCCCTAGAAGTGGGATGACAGATTGGCCTTATCGGCCGAAATACTTGGCGTTGCGTTCGGTGAATGACTTCCACTTTTCCGGCAGGTCGTCGAGCGCAAAGATGGCCGAGACGGGACAGACCGGGACACAGGCACCGCAGTCAATGCATTCCACGGGATCGATGTAGAGCATTTCCTCTTCCGCGTGCGCGGGCGCATCCTTCTTCGGATGAATGCAATCCACCGGGCAAGCATCCACGCAGGCTGTGTCCTTGGTGCCGATGCATGGTTCCGCAATTACGTATGTCATAAAGTCGGTGTCTCCCTGATATATAAAGAGCTTAACAGAACTGCATATTCTAGCAAGAATGCGGCTGGCGGTATAGGGCAGCGTTGAAAAGGATCGGGCACCCATCGTCTGTTGTCAGGTTAAATCAGGCGTGCGTGAGTTCTCTTTCCTGGCTGGGCTCGTATTCGACAATGTGTCCGGCTACGGCGCTGGCGGCGACGGTCAGCGGACTGGCCAGGTACATTTGTCCGGGGCCACTGCGGCCGGGGAAATTGCGGTTCTGGGCGCTGATGACCACCTGCTCCGGACTGGTACTTACGCCCGGGCCAGCGTTGATGCAGGCCCCGCAACTGGGCTCGATCACGTGCGCTCCAGCTTTCTGGAAGACCTCAAGATAGCCCTTGCGTAAGCAGTAGTCACGCGTTTCCTGCGATCCGAACTGGATGTAGAACTTCACCGAATCGGCCACGCGCTTGCCACGTTTAAGCGCATCGGCGAGAACGGCGGCGTACATGTCCATATCTTCGTTCTTGCCCGCAGTGCAAGTTCCGCCGTAAGCGATCTCGACAGGCACGGGCGTATTCAACTCGCGGATGTACTTACCGTTCCCG
>CAWDNS010000004.1:0-369726 GCA_963803775.1 uncultured Acidobacteriota bacterium | reverse complement strand
GGTGGACGCGGCCAAGATTGGGGCGCGGCATGTACATGATCGCCTGCCGGCGGAAATCCGCGAACGGCTGCCGGAAGATTTGCGCTTGAAAATCACTGGATCGTAACTTTGCATGAAACCGCTTTGCAAAATGATCGCGTTGTTGATGTTGGTGGCGGTGGTTTCGCCGGTACTCTTTGGGCAGGTTCTGGCGCCAGCGCAGACTCCGCAGCCAAGGCAGGCGGGCTGCCATGAGCATAGTCAGAAAGTGCCGGCGCCAGGTCCAGTGACCTATCAATGTTGCCGGGTGGGACATCAGTTCGCGGCGGTACGAGAGGCGGTTGATTTCAGGAGCACGCTTTCGCCGTTGTCTCAGGCAATGGAATTTGTTGTACCCAGGTTGGCGTGGGCGACTGGCCAAGCCCGATTGGAGCCTTGGTCGCCCGCTTTCGGTCCTCCCAGCGTGACTTCGTTGCGTATCTAGCCTCGTTTCCTTCCTGTTTTTCATTCACAGTTTTCAGAAGACAGAACTGGGGTTGGCCTCGGGGCTAAAGCCGCATTCTTATTGGACGGTAGCGGCACGACTGAAGTCATGCCCTCCCAAACCAGTTGAGGAACGGCTCTCAGATCGGCGCAATGGAGGATCCGGCGTGCGGAAGTTAGGGTTATACGTTTTGGCGATTAGTTCACTGACTATGCTGTCGGTAGCGCAAGAGGCTGATCCGGATATGGCAGGGATGAAGATGGACGCAACGGCCGCGCTGCCTTCTCCTCATGTTTCATCGGGCACAGGATGGCAACCGGCGTCGGTTCCGGGGCACGACTGGATGATTTTGCGCGGCGGGTGGGAGTTGATGGCGCATGGACAGATCTTTGTTACTTACAACCAGCAGGGCGGCCCGCGGGGCGAAGGCAAAGCCGAGTCGACCAATTATTTTATGTTCATGGAGCAGCATAAGTTGTGGAAGGGCACGGTTTTATTTCGCGCAGATGTTTTCCGCCGAGTCGCTGACCTCGCCGCACCCTGGTTTTCCGGAACTGTTTCAGACAGGCGAGACGTATCACGGAGAGCCGCTGGTGGATCATCAGCATCCGCACAATGTTTTCGCGGAGCTGGCGTTGCTTTACACCGTGCCCATCAACCAGAAAATCTCCTGGCTGTTTTATGGTGGGCCTTCGGCGGAGCCGGCTTTGGGACCGGTGACGTATATCCATCGCGAATCGGCGTCGGAGGATCCGGAAGCGCCGTTAGGACATCATCTGCAAGATTCGACGCACACGAGTTTCGGAGTGGTGACGACAGGCGTGGTCATCGATCGTTTCAAGATTGAGGGGTCGGCGTTCAACGGCCACGAGCCGAATGAGGAGCGCTGGAGCATCCAGTTGGCGCCACTGGATTCCTGGTCGGTGCGGGCCATTGTGGCTCCTACGCGCAATTGGACGGCGCAGTATAGCTATGGACGGCTGGAGCATCCGGAGGCGGCGGATCCGGAAGATGAGCGGCGGCAAACGGCGTCGGTCGAATACAACAGGCCGCTATCAGGTGGGTGGTTGGGAGAAGGGAATTGGGCGACTTCGGTGATCTGGGGACGCAAGCACAAGGAAACGGAACACACCAACCAGAACAGCTATTTGATGGAATCGACGCTGAACTTCTGGCAGCGGAACTATGCTTACACCCGGTTGGAGTTGGTGGATAAAGATGAACTGTTTCCCAACTTACAGCCGCCACCTTCGTACCGCATTGGGGCCTACACGTTTGGGGGAGTGCGTGATTTTGTGCACAACCATCATTGGCAACTGGGGCTGGGAGCGGATGTGACGTTTTACACGAAACCTGCGGTGCTGGATCCTATTTACGGGGATAATCCGGTGTCGTTTCATGTGTTTCTGCGAGTGCGGCCGGGGTTGATGGAGCATGGGCATTAGTAGTCAGCAGTCAGCAGTCAGCACTCAGCACTTGGCATCTGGCCAGGCGCCATCGACCCGGCGGCGCTACTTCCTGCGGCGCCATCGCATGAGATAGGCTAAGAAAGAAAGTCTTAGGAGATAGTTCGTGTCGATAACCGATCCCAAAGAACTGGAAGGCATGCGGGCGGCGGGCGTCATTGTCCGAAAGATGATTGAGGCGATGAAGCAGGCGGTGCGGCCGGGTGTGAGCACCGCGGAATTGGATGAAGTTGGCGCTGCGGTGATGCGCCAGCAGGGGGCGAAGTCAGCGCCGCAGATGGTTTACCAGTTTCCGGGGACGAACTGTATCAGCCTGAATGATGAGGCGGTGCATGGCATTCCGGGAGAGCGCGTGGTGCAGGATGGTGATCTGGTAAAGCTCGATGTGACCATCGAGAAAGATGGATTCATGGCGGACGCGGCGGAGACGGTGGCGGTAGGTGAGGTTCCGGAAGCCAGCCGCAGATTGATCGAGTGCGCGGAGCGGGCATTTGAGAAGGCGATGCTGGTGGCGCGGGCGGGATTTCGTGTGTCGGAGATTGGGCGAGTAGTGGAGCGCGAAGTGCGGCGCAGCGGCTTCTCGGTGATTCGCGACCTGGGAGGGCACGGGATTGGACGGACGATTCACGAAGAACCGCGAGTGCCGAACTATGCGGATCCGGGAGCGAATTCGATTTTGACCGAAGGGTTGGTCATTACGGTCGAGCCGATTATTGCGGCAGGATCGGGCCGAGCGGTCTTAGCAAAAGATGGATGGACGGTGCGCACCGCGGACGGAAAGCTCTCTGCCCACTACGAGCACACGTTGGTGATCACCAAGGGCGAGCCGATTCTGCTGACGGCGGCGTGAGTTTCTCGCCAAGAACAAAATCTTGAAACGCAGAGGGCGCGGAGAATACCCGCGGAGTGCGCAGAGAAAACTGCGTGAGTTATGCCTTGATGTGGCAGCTGGCCAGACCTTTCTTCTCCAGATACTGCTGGTGGTAGTCCTCGGCTTCATAGAAGGTCACGGCGGGAACAATTTGAGTTGCGATGGGCTTGCTGAAACGGTGGGATTTTTCGAGCGCGTCTTTGGAGGCGCGGGCGGCGGTTTCCTGCTCGGGGGTGGTAAAGAAAATGGCGGTGCGATACTGGCTGCCGTAATCCGGGCCCTGACGGTTGACCTGGGTGGGATCGTGGTTCTCCCAGAACACTTCGAGCAGCTTTTCGTAGGCCAGCTTGGCAGGATCGTAGGTGACTTCTACAGCTTCGGCGTGGCCGGTGCGGTCGGTGCAGACTTCTTTGTAGGTTGGGTCGCTGGTCTGGCCGCCGGTATAGCCTACGCGGGTGGAGATGACTCCGGGCAACTGGCGGAAAGTGGCTTCGACTCCCCAGAAACAACCTGCGGCAAAAATGGCTTTTGACATGTTCGGTGCTCCCTAAATATTTGAAGGATCGATTGTATTGGATGCGGGGGATGGGAGAAAGTCACACACGTGATTGGAGGGGTTCGGACATTGGCGGACACAAACAGGGAACGGGTTGAGTTAAGGGGTGACTTCGTAAACCGTGCCGCAGCCTCCCTGACATGCCTGACCGCTGCCGCCTACTTGGGTTATTCCGTAGAAGCTATCCGCACCATCCGAAACTAATTCTCCAATTGGGCCGGAGGCAGCGGGCGCTCGCCCAAAATCGTAGAGATCCAGAAGACTCCACCCACTCCCCTGATGCGGAGGCATCAGCCGGAACACTGCCCCGCCAAAATTCGCTCCTCCGCCTCTTGCTGTTCCGAGGACATCTCCACCCTTGGTTATGGTCAAGCCGCCCGCTGGACCGTCCGGATTGTGACCGCCCAGAAACGAGTAGACGGTCGTCTTGACCCATAGATTGTTCGCTTTGTTCGGCTTCAGCGAATAGACGATACCGAATACTCCGCTCCCGCCCGACAGGGTGGTGCCGTAAAGAGCCCCTTCGACAAGAATCAGGTTGCCATTTGGGCGACTCCCGTCATTAGGTAGCCCTTCAAAGCGATAGAGAATGTTCTCCGTCCAAGTCCCGCCCTCTTGCTTCGGGGGGACCAACTCGAAGGCTGCCCCGCACCCGCTTGATCCGCAATTCGGAATATTGCTACCGCCGTTGGAGGTTGTGCCGTAAATATCGCCGGCCTCGTCGAAGACAAGCCCGCCATTCGGTTCGCTTCCATCTCCGCTAACGCTCCACGGTTGGAGGCCCGTGAAGCTATAGAGCACCGTTTCTGTCCAGGCTCCGCCCTTGGTCTTCGGTGGGCTCAGCTCGAAAATCGTGCCGCAGTTCGAATAAAGGCTGTCACCGCAGTTTGTGCCCTTGCCGCCGCCAAACGCCGTCGCTCCATAGAGATTGCCCGCTTTATCGAAGACCAAGTCGCCCCGAGGGAAGTCCCCATCGTTGCCGCCCTGAAAACTGTAAATCACCGTTTCCGCCCACGCCCCGCCCGGCTGCGCCGGTGGCGACATTTCGTAAACTACGCCGCATCCAACTAACCCTCCCAGCCTGCAACCGCCGGTCCCGTTATAAGCGGTTGTGCCGTAAAGATTCCCCTCGGCATCCATAACCAAGCCCCCCTCCGGGCCGCCGCCGTCGCCAAATGCAAGGCCTTGGAAAACGTGCAGAATGGTTTCCGTCCATGGGCCACCATTGTTGGCAGGCGGCGAAAGCTGATAAACCATTCCGCAGCCACCCACTCCTGGGCAGGAGGGCGAAGCCGCGTACGACGTCGCGCCGTACAGATTGCCTTGCTTGTCAAAGACTATAGCTCCGACCGGTGTTGAGCCGTCGGTGCCACCTTGAAAGCTATAGAGCAGATGCTCTTTCAATTGGGCGGAGGCTAGTGGGGCGACGGAGAGGATCAGGGCATAGAGAATTGACCAGCGGAAGAGTTTGGATTGGCGGGTCATAGCGGGAGACGATCTCCTCATTCGGCGTCGCTGGGGAGGCAGAGACGGCGCGGACTTGGGGATAATATCCCGGATTTGGGGTGGTGTCCATGATGGAAAGCTGCCGAACTGCGCTCGGCGGACAGCCCCTTCGGCTCCGCTCAGGGCAGGCTGAGGGCAGGATGTCCCCCCATGTTTCACCGTGATACAAAATTGTTTGTAAAATATGACCGAAGCCGCAGTGGAGGCCTCATTCAATGCTATAGTGGCTGGCCGCTGCTCGGCCGGGCGACGGAAGCTACTTCTGGGTGGGAGCTTTAGATGAAACACGAATTTCTTGGGTTTATGGGGAAGATTCTTGCGATGGCGGTGGTGGCCGTGATGTCGGTCAGCGGAGCATGGGCGGCCAGCAATGGAAAGATTGTGTACAGCTTTACCGGTTCGGGGGACGGAGGGGATCCGGCCACCAGCTTAACTTTTGACGTCACGGGGAATGGTTATGGCACGACTGTGGTTGGTGGTGCATTCGGGTTTGGTACGGTGTTTGAACTAAAGCGTCTTTCGGGTGGTAAGTTTCAGGAGATTGTTTTGTATAGCTTTACGGGAGGCTCGGACGGAAAGAATCCTTATGGCGGTGTGATCTTCGACGCGGCTGGCAATCTTTACGGTACTACGGTTTCCGGGGGCAGCGGTGGATTGTGCTCGGGCGATGGTTGCGGAGTGGTTTTCGAGCTGACTAATAACGGTGGCAACTGGACGGAAACCGTGCTCTACAACTTTACCGGCAGCAATGATGGATCTGGTCCGGGCGGCGGCGTGGTGTTTGACAAGTCCGGGAATCTGTATGGCACGACCCCTGACGGCGGCCAGTTTAGCGAAGGCGTTGTGTATGAGCTGTCACTCCAGGGTGGTACGTGGAAGCAGACGGTGATCCATGCATTCACGGGTGGAAACGATGGGGCGGTGGGATCGCTGGGATCCTTGTTGCTTGCCAGCGGCAACTTCTACGGAGTATCAGAACTGGGTGGAGCGCATGCAGCCGGCACCGCGTTCCGGCTGTCACCACTAACTGGAGGCAAATGGAAATTCACTACGCTCTACGGGTTCGCCGGACAGCCTGATGCTGGTTTCCCTTATGGCGGGCTGATCACCGATGGAAAGAACAACTTCTATGGCACGACTTACTACGGAGGCACGAATGGGGTTGGAGCCGTCTTTAAACTGGATCTAACTGCGAAAAAAGAAAGCGTGCTCTACAGCTTCGCGGAGGGAACGGACGGTGGTTATCCAACCAGCACGTTGGTTTTCGACACTGTAGGAAATCTATATGGTACGACCTCGATGGGAGGCGTTCCTGCATGCGATTGCGGCACGGTGTTCGAGCTGAGTCCGGTGAGGGGGCAGGATACGTGGACGGAGACTGTCCTTCATCGCTTCAAGGAAAAGCCTGACGGTGGGTATCCCTACTATGGGCTGTCTCCGGATCCTTCTGGTAATTTGTTTTCTACAACTGCATCAGGGGGCAATGACGAGGCTGGGATTGTTTTTGGGTTCACGCCTTAGGCTAAAACTCCGAACGTGCAACGACCTGCCGGGCGGGTTCCGGCAGTTTTTGTTTTTGGAGGACTCGGCCTATAAGCGACTGTGCCGCGCATTCGGGCCGGCAAGTTGTTTGTCCGCCGAAATCGTTTAATTCTTGGGCCCGAAATTCTCACCGAAGAAATCCCCAGGCTTCCACTTCGGACGCTGCGGGTCCTGCGCGATGTCGTATCCCACCAGGAAATCGATTTGCATGAATTGCACTGCGGCGTCGAAGTTCAGTGGTTGATTCATATCGTCCGATGGAGCGTGGTAGCGGGTCGCGATCCATTGCTCCGCAAACTTCTTCCCATCTACCGCAGGATCTTTAGCTTCTTCCCCTTCGGAGATGAAAACCGAAGGCACGCCCTGCCGCACAAAAGAATATTGATCGGCGCGAACAAAATAGTGTTGATCCGGCTCAGGATCCGGACTCACTTTCAATCGTAGGCGTGCCGCGTTGCGCGCGACCACGGCGTCAAGAGAGCTGTCGGGAGCGCCCAGCGCGATGATGTCGTTAAAGGTGTAAAACACGCTCGCGCCGTCCATGTTGATGTCAGCAACGATGCTCTTGATCGGCACGGTTGGGAAGTGCGTGAAATAATCGGAGCCCAGCAGTCCCTTTTCTTCTGCGGTCGCACCTAAGAACATAATGGATCGCGCCGGCGGCTGAGCCATTGACTTGAACGCTTTGGCGATGACCAGCAACGCGGCCGTGCCGGAAGCGTCGTCGGCAGCCCCATTGTAGATGGAATCACCGTTGATGGGCTTGCCGATGCCCAGGTGATCGACGTGCGCGCTATAGACAACATATTCCTGGCTGAATTTAGGATCGGATCCGGGAAGCACAGCAATCACGTTCGGGCTAGAGATCGTTTGGTGACGGCTGACTTCGTGCAGCTTTGCCGTAACCGGCAATGCGAACGACTGCGGCTTGGATACTTCCGCGTCGCGCAACACATCCGTCCATGATTTTGAAGCGTGTTGAAAGAGTTTTTCTGAAGCGGCTACGGAAAGACCAGCTCTCGCGCGGAGCTCGGGATAGGCATCGCCAGGAACACCGTCGGGACCGAGCCAACGCATCGACGGGAAACCAGCGCCAATAACCACCCGCGGCCAGGGCAGACCCTTGTCATCCATTGGCTTTCGGAGCGCAATGCCCCCAATTGCTCCGTGATCGCGGGCATTGCGCAACTTCTCCCGCAGAGCGCTCAAGTGAGCTTGCAATTCCGAGGGGAGCGAGGGCGGCGCTCCGCCAAACAAGGCGACGATCTTACCCTTGACATCCACTCCGGCATAGTCATCGTAACTGCCATCGGGCGTCCTCACGCCGTAGCCGACGAAAACCACAGGGGCTTCGATCGAGGAATCCGGATAGACCTCGTTGCCCCGCATGAGAAAGTCGTCGCCCCATTTGAGTTGCGTGGTCGATCCGTTCTCAGTGATGCTGACGGCGCACTTCTCCGGTTCGACCGTGAGCTGGCGAAGAGGTACGCGCTGGAAATAAGTTCCGTCCTGACCGGCGGGTTTCAATCCGATGGCTTCAAACTGTGCAGCGACGTAGCGCGCTGCGATTTCATGACCGCGCGCGCCTGTGCCTCGCCCCTCAAGCAAGTCGTCGGCGAGAAATGCCATATGAGCGCGAAAGGGTTCCTTCTGCAGTTCTCTCATGACGGCTTGTGCGTCCGGCGGGATCGGTGAAACGGATTGTGCGGGTGCGAGCAGGCTGTAGAGCAACAGAGTAGAGGCAAGAACGACAAAGACTGAGATCGAGAATACAAACGAGCGACGCATGCGACCTCCAGAACCGGTGATGGCCCCACAGTATATTCCCAATGCATCAGGCATCGCCATTCGCGTGGCGTGAAGGTCCCAATCCCGTGAGTCGGGAACGATCAGGTGTGCTTGCCACAGAAATGTGGGAGCTCTGTCGGACTCTATGTGGACGCAATCTGGCGATACGGGTACACTTCGCCGTTCCAGCCCAACCTGGGATGCAATGCTTTCACGCGCCGACTCTGGTTCCCGCAGCGAGGCTTATTGTTTCAGGTCAGCGGGCCAGTTGGTGATCAGGGTGAGCGGTTCGGTAATGGATTGCGGCAGAACGGTGTTCATCACGAATTTCTTGCCGTCGGCAGAAACGGTGTAGGGTCCACTGCCACTGGTAACAGTGGTGGCTTTAAACAGGGCGTGGGGCGCGCCCAGTTGCAGGCTGGCGCCCTTCTGGTCAACGTCCACAGCCATCACCTGCTGGTCAGTCGACCAAAAGAAAAGCTCTTTGCCGTCCTTCCGCCAATTTGGTCTCGATCCCCCAGCGGTCGATACCTGCCAGCGGCCGGCGCCGCTGGGGAAAGGCTGGATGTAAACCTCCATGCGGCCGGTCTCATTGTTGGCATAGGCCAGCCATTTGCCGTCGGGCGAGAAAGACGGTGCGACGTCCGAGAAATTCGTGGCTACCACTGGAAACGGTTTCTGCTCGCCGGACTTATCCGGGAACATGGGCAGCGCCCAGATATCCAAGTTGGTGTTCGATTTGGGATCGACCCGCATGTAGGCGATGTAGCGGCCATCGGGGGAGACAGAGAATGGTACGGTGTAGATACCGGGGTTTTCCAGCAGCTTCTCCTTGCTGCCGGTGCCGTCGGCGTTTTGACGGTAGAGAGAGTCCATATTCCCGCTTGGCCCGTAAGTGAAGACAATGGATTTTCCGTCGGGCCACCAGACAGGCCAACCGCTGTAAAGCGGGCCAAAGGTGATGCGGGTCCTGGTGTGGCGGGCGAGGTCCACCACCCAGACGTCGCCGACGCCGTTGTTTTCGAGGGCAAAAGCCAATTTGCTGGCGTCGGGTGAAAGGATGGGCCAATAGTAATCGGCGTTTTCGGGCACGACCAACTCACCCTGCTTGCCGGATGCGTCGTACCAGAAGAGTTGAGAGCCGCCGCCGGCCGCGCCGTGCTGGTAGAGAAGCTCACCGCTCGCCGAGGCTGTCTGGACGCCTCGCCAAGTGTCAGTATTGACGGCCACATGGTCGGCCAGGGGCTTGGCTTCACCCACCAACGCCAGACTGCGCGGGTTGAACCGTTGCGCCATCAGCGTGTTGTCGCGCACGAACAAAAGATATCCCGGGGCGGCGTAGATGGCGTTGGAATCATTGCGCAGCAGCAGCTTGCGTTCTTTGGAATCGAGCGCAGCCAGATAGATGCCGCTGTCTGGGTTGGTCGAGCCGTGGGCGAAGTAGAGAAAGTGGTTGCCATCGGGAAGAAAATCGGGCCAGCGATGAGAAGTCTCCTTCGCGTCCACCGTGGTCAGGGGGACGCGCGTGCCCCCAGCGGCATCGACACGTGCAAGGCCCATGGTGCTATCCGGCGTGAAAACGATGGTGCCGGTGCTGTTCCAGGTTCCTCCCCGTCCTGCGGGAGCATCGCAAAGGGCCTGCGGCGGACCGCCGCTGGCGTCAACCTTGTTCAGTTTGTTCGCGGCGAAGAACGCCACATAGCGGCTGTCGGGGGACCAGAACGGATAGGTGGCACCGTCGGTTCCCGACATGGGCTGCGCGACTGCCGAATTCAGCGGCCGGATCCAAAGCAATTGCTTGCCGTCTGCATTCTTGGCTACAAACGCGATTCGCAGCCCGTCCGGCGAGAGTACCGGCGGTCCGGCGGTGTTTCCGGTCAGCACAAAGGTGGCTTTCTCCGGAGCCATGATGTAGGAGTGAACCGAAACCTGCGGTGCGCGCAGGGATTGAAGATAGGCGACTGCAAAGCCGATGGCGATGATGGCCAGCACTCCGGCGGCAGCCCACGGCAGAAAACTGCGGCGGGCGGGAGCGACGGCCGGAGACTGAGTTACAGCTAAAGGCGCTTCGGCGATCGCTTGCAACTGGAGCTTGAGGTCGTGTGCCGACTGGATGCGCTCGTCGGGATCTTTGTCGAGACACAATCGAATAACGCGGTCCAGTCCCGGCGGAGTCTGGGGACGCAGAGTGCTGACCGAGGGCGGATCCACGGCGAGAATCTGCCCCACGATGCTGGCCTGCGTCTTGCCTTCGAAAGTTCGCTTGCCCGTCACCATCTCGAACAACATCACGCCGAAGGAGAAGATGTCGGAGCGGGCGTCAGCTTCGACGCCCTGGATCTGCTCGGGCGACATGTACTGGACGGTACCGATCACCGCCCCGGCGGTGGAAAGCGGAGAAGCAGGTGACTGGGCAGGCATGGTCTGCGTGAGGGCCGCGGCGAAAACGGAAGCCGAAGAGGTGCGTCCGGTTCCGGAGGCGACGGTCGCGTTGAGCGGCTTGGCGAGGCCGAAATCGAGAAGCTTGGCGCCGGACTTGGTGAGCATCACGTTGCCCGGCTTCAGGTCGCGATGCACGACTCCGGCTCGGTGGGCTTTTTCGAGCGCGTCGGCAATCTCGATGGCGATGGTCAGTACTTGTTCGGGAGCGAGTGGCCCCTTCCTCAACCGGTCGGCCAGAGATTCGCCTTGCAGGAACTCCATGACCAGGTAGTCGATGGGGCCTTCATGGCCGACATCGTGGAGCACGCAGATATGCGGATGCTGAAGCTGGGAGATGACCTTGGCTTCGCGTTCGAAGCGGGCACGCAGTTCAGCGCTAGCCACCAGTTGCGCGTTCAATACTTTGATCGCAACCGTGCGCTCCAATCGGGTGTCGCGAGCGCGATACACCTCTCCCATGCCGCCGGCGCCGAGCGGGGATTCGATTTCGTAGGGGCCAAGTCTGGTGCCAGAGGTCAGAGCCATGCGTGGGCGCAATTATAGCCTGTGCAGCATGTTAGAGAACATACGACGATTCTGTGTGTGTTGTCGGCAAACCGGGAATAATCCAGATGCGATATGCGGATCGGTACCTCTAAACCACAGAGGGCACAGAGATCACGGGGAACTCCTACCACTATCCAAAGCGGTTGACGTGGCCCATATTCCACAATAGACTCCGTCTAGCGGCTCTTCTCCCCGGGCCGGTTTGAGGTTCTGTGACCCTAGCCCTTCCACCACGTGGGATTTCCCGGCATGCCTGGTTTTTTTGTCTGGCATTACTGTTGACTCCGTTCTTGTATGCGGCGGTTGGCGCTCCGGCGTTTACTCCACAGGCACGACTGGGTTACAGGATCGGAGATCAGTGGGAGCCGGCGATTGCCGCCGACGGGTTTGGGCATGTCTACGTACTTTATCCGCAATATGGGCGACTAATGCCTGGATTAAACAGCCCGTTGCCTTCGATGACCCTGCTGGTCAGCGACAATAACGGGACCACGTGGCAGCCACCGCGGGAGATTACTTCGCATCTCACGGGCCAGTTTGATCCGCAGATCGTGGTTGACCCCGCCGATCACCGGACGGTTTACGCGGCCTGGCTGCAGGACCACAACCGTGATGCTGTAGTTGCCAAGTCGGTGGATTTCGGCCAGAGCTGGTCGGTGGTGGTCGCGGACCGCGACGGCGAGGATGCCGATAAGCCTGTGCTGGCGGTGCGTGGCAAGGACGTCTATCTCGCCTTCAATCGGGAGCGGGAGATGCGAGTGGCGGTTTCGCACGATGGCGGGATCACGTTCACAGTCGGCGATGTAGATCCGGAACTGAATCTGATACGCGCATTGGGCGGCGGAGCTACGGTGGATGGTGAAGGCGGCGTTCACGTCGCCTGGGCTGGGTATGTGCGTCGTAACCAGGTAAATCTTTTCGTCAGCAACTCGTCGGATGGTGGCAAGAGCTGGGCCACGATCCAGATGGCTACTTCGAGTGTAGCTCCAGACTGCTCGGGGTTTCGCTGCGAGTGGGGCTTTCTGGGCGCGCAGATCACGATAGCCTCCGACGCGGCGGGCACGCTGTATGCGTTGTGGAATTCCGGCACTCGGAACCAGGCTCCGCAAAGAATGTATTTCGCTTCTTCCACCACTGCCGGGGAAACGTGGTCCGCGGCGGCGGACGTGTCGCTTGCGCCGAAGGGCGTAGAGCACGCGTTTCCGGCGCTGGTGGCAGGGGAAGACGGCGACGTGCGCATTGCCTGGATGGACACGCGTCATGCTCCGCTTTGGAACACCTTTTTTCGTAGTTCCACCAACGGTGGCGCGACCTGGTCGGCGGAGACTAAGCTTTCAAATTATGTGCCGGGCTATCGCTACATTCGGTCGAAGGGTTACAGCTTCCCGTTTGGCGATTACTTCGAGATGGACATTGACAACCAGGGCCGCACCCAGGCGGTGTGGGGCGAAGGGCTCAACTTCCGCTCTCCTGGCTCGATTTGGTATAGCAGTGGCAGGTGAGGCAGTCTGGCATAGAGCTGTCCCAGAAAGATTGTTTACCAAATTTCTCCGATTCGAATGATTTCGTCATTTCGAATGATTTCATCATGAGGTGGCACGATTCGTGACGACTCGTACATATACGACCGCGAACATTCTCTGGATTCCGCTGGTCCTGCTTTCCGGGATTACTTTGCTCGTCAGTGCGACGACGGCGCGAGCGCAGAAGCAGGAGATTGTCTGGAACGATCAGGAGAAGCCGATCGTCGAAGAGTTGCGTGGCTTGCGCAAACTGCCGGACGACGTTCGCGGCGAGACTAACAGAAAGCTTGCGCTTCAGATTCGCCAGTTGCCAGCGACTGAGAATAAAGTGCGGCTGGCATACAGTTTGGCGACTCGTTCGACCGAAGGCGACTTTGGTCACGATAATTTGAAGGAAGTCACGAACACGCTGGCCGAGGCGCTCCGTCAACTGCCCCAGCCCGACGTGAAGGGCGGCCCTGCGGCTGCTTATGTTGAATTGGCCCAGCTTGAGCGATATGAACACATGCAAGTTTCTCTGGACGCTCCTGCATACAAGGCGGCCTTGGCCAAGCTTGCCGCCGACGACCAGGGGCGGCAGCAGGCAGATTTCAGATTGACGGATTTGCAGGGCAAGACCTGGGAGCTTAAGAATCTCCGCGGCAAGGTCGTGCTGGTAAATTTCTGGGCCACCTGGTGTCCGCCATGCCGCAAGGAAATGCCGGACTTGGAAGCGCTTTACCAGCGATTTGGCAGTCAGGGCTTGGTTATATTAGCGATTTCGGATGAAGAGCAGGGCAAGGTCGCGCCGTTCATTGCCGACTACAAGATCAGCTATCCAGTGCTGCTTGATCCAGGCAGGAAGGTCAACGACCTTTTCCAGGTAGATGGCCTGCCCAAGAGCCTGGTATATGACCGCGAGGGCAAGCTAGTGGCGCAATCGATGGATATGCGCACGCGAACCCAGTTTTTGCAAATGTTGGGGGCTGCCGGGTTGCAGTGATAGCGCCGTGTGCAGAAGCTTGCACAAATACTAGGGTAAAGAGACCCGTGGATACGAGGCCTCTTGCCCGCTGGCACGGGGCTTGAGATGATCGGTTTGCGTTCGGTCAGCCTTCCCTATTCGCCCGCCGATGAGGACCTCTCGGCGGGTTTTTATTTGCAGTGGTGGCAGGGTGTGGTTAATCAACTACCAGTCCGTTAGTTAAATCTGCAAGACGGGGCACTTTGTGCTCCATGCACCAGTTGCGGAGTTCATCAACGATTTTCTCGGTGGCGCACGGATCCCAATAACTTGCGGTGCCGATCTGTACCGCGCTCGCGCCCGCCAGCATGAACTCAACGATGTCCACTGCGCTGGAAATCCCGCCCATGCCGATGATGGGAATCTTGACGGCTTTGGCGGCGTCGTAAACCATGCGCAGGGCGATGGGCTTTATGGCTGGTCCGGACAATCCGGCGGTAACGTTGGCGATGCGCGGCTTGCGAGTCTCGGCGTCGATGGCCATGGCCACAAAAGTATTCACCAGCGAGATGGCGTCGGCACCGGCTTCCTGAGCGACGTGTGCCATCTGCGCGATACTGGTCACGTTGGGTGAGAGTTTCACGATCAACGGGCGTTTCGAATTTCGGCGGGCAAGCGAGACGACTTCATCGAGCGAGCGCGGATCGCTGCCGAACTGGATTCCTCCGTGCGCAGTGTTCGGGCAGGAAACGTTCAGTTCGTAGGCGGCGATGCCCTCACCTTCGTTCAGGATCTGGATGGTGCGCTCGTAATCTTCGCGGGTGTAACCAAAGACGTTGGCAAGGACAACGATGTTCTGGATCTGGCGCAGCTTGGGGAGTTTTTCATCAACGAAGGCACGGGCGCCAATGTTTTGCAATCCGATGGCGTTGAGCATTCCCGCGGCGGTCTCATAAAGCCGTGGCGGGGGATTGCCGGCCATGGATTCCTTCGACAATCCCTTGACCACGAATCCGCCCAGTTTGTCGAGATGGACAATGTCTTCAAACTCGATGCCGTATCCAAAGGTGCCACTGGCGGCAATGACGGGATTCTTGAGTTGGATGCCGGCAAAACTGACACTCAGGTCAGGATTGCGCGCGCCATTGGGGGATGGAGGCATTGTGAGTTAGTGTACCGCGAGGGTGGGGCGGTTCGAAAAGTCTTTAACCACAGAGGACACAGAAAACACAGAGGCTTCCTACTGCTGTGTTAACCTGAAATCTCTGCCAATTTGCTGATTGAGGTTTCGACTTGGCGTTTCGCCTGCATAATCAAATCCTGATTCTGGCCACATGCTCAGCACTTTTCACCGGACTTCTTTTTGCCGATGGCACCCGCACATGGGAACAATCGAAGTTTGAAGACCTCATTAAGGGCACAACTCAAGGCGTGGCTATCCGCAGCACGGGCGGCCTGGAGCTGGCGCCCGCATTCAAGTTGCTGGCGACGACTCCGTCGGCGTTTATCTGGTCGATTGCAGCGGATCGCGAGGGTAACGTTTATGCCGCGGCTGGTTCTCCGGCGCGGGTGTATCGGATCACGCCGGACGGCAAGTCCTCGGTGATTTTCGAGCCGCAAGAATTACAAGTGCAGGCTTTGGCGGTAGACAAAACTGGCGCTATCTTCGCGGCCACGAATCCTGACGGAAAGATTTACAAACTCGAACATCGCACCACGCCGAAAGATAAGAAGCCGGCGACAGGTGAGAAAAGTTCGAACGTCAATCCAGAGTGGAGTGCGTCGGTTTATTTCGATCCTGGTACGAAGTACATCTGGAATCTGGCGCTTGATGAAGCCGGCAATCTCTATGCGGCCACGGGAGACCAAGGACAGATCTTTCGGGTAACTCCAAAGGGCGAGCATTCGCTGTTCTTCAAGAGCGATGAATCGCATATACGGGTGCTGGCTTTCGACAAGAAAGGCAACCTGATTGCCGGATCTGACAGCAGCGGCCTGGTGTACCGAATTTCGCCGAGCGGCGACGGATTCGTGCTTTACAGTGCGCCCAAGAAGGAGATCACGGCGCTCGCCATTGACAAGGATGGGAATATCTACGCCGCGGGAGTGGGAGAAAAACGTGCCTCCGGGCCGTCAGGTTTCACATCTCCGTCAATCTCCCTTCCTACAGCGCCGAGCAGCGGGACGCAAGCCGGGCCGGGCGGGGCAAATGTAGTGTCTGGCACAACGCAGCCGATGGTGATTAATATTCCAAGTCCAGGGGCTGGGGCCACGGGTGGATCGGAAGTGTACCGCATCGCGCCCGATGGCTCGCCGTCGCGGATATGGAGTTCACGCGAGGACCTGGTGTATACGCTTGCCTTCGATCAACAGGGCGTGCTGCTTGCCGGGACCGGCAATCGCGGGCACATTTTCGCCATCAGCGGGGATGACCGTTTCGTCGACTTGCTGAAAGCCAGCGCCACGCAGGTGACGGCGTTTGCCAGCGCCCCGAATGGGTTGTATGCCTCGACCAGCAATTTGGGCAAAGTGTTTTTGCTGGGCGGAGCGACAGCCTCGGAGGGCAGTTACGAGAGCGACGTTTTCGACGCGCACATCTTCTCGCGCTGGGGACGCGCGGAGTTCCGCGGAGCCGGCAATGTGGAACTTTTTGCCCGCAGTGGCAACGTGGATAATCCGGACCGCAACTGGAGCGCATGGACGAAAGTTGATCTCGAGAAAGATGGCATGGTCAGCGTCCCCTCAGCAAGGTTTGTGCAATGGAAAACCGTGCTGCACTCGGGCAGCGTGGCTCCGAAGGTGGAAAGCGTTACGCTCAATTACCTTCCTAAGAATGTCGCGCCGGATTTTGATGATGTCACGGTGCTAACCGGGGTGCGCTATCTAGCGTTGCCCAAGGCCAGCGGTGGTGACTCTGGTGCCAGCGGCCAGCCCCATTTCGATGTGCCGCCGCCTACGACTCGCGACCGCGATTCCATTGGCGTGAAGTGGAGCGTGCACGATGACAACGACGATCAGATGGTGTACTCGATTTATTACCGTGCAGACGGCGAGACGCTGTGGCTTCTCCTCAAAGATAACGTGACCGACAAGTTTTATTCTTTCGATGCCTCGTTGCTTCCCGATGGTGGATACACAGTGAAGGTGGTGGCTTCGGATGCGCCTTCACATTCTCCGGGCGAAGGATTGAGTGCGGAACGGGAAAGCGCGCGCTTTGAAGTGGACACAACTCCTCCGCAGATCAAGGCGCTGAAAGCCGCGGTTGCGGGCCCGCGAATTCATGTGACCTTCAGCGCGTGGGACAGTTTTTCTTCCATCAAAAAGGTCGAATATTCCGTGGATGCCGGCGACTGGCAGTTCGTCGAGCCGGTGGGACAGCTTTCGGATTCGAAGAATGAGAACTACGACTTTGAAGCGCCCATGCCGGCGGGGACAACCGCACAGGTTGATCATGTGGTGGTAGTGCGGGTCTACGATCGCTATGACAACATGACTTCGGCGAAAACGCTCATCCGGGTAAAGTAGTTCGTTCTTGCGCGCTGACCATCTGGTCGGCCTGCCGTAGTTCGGGAAATCTCCAGGCCCAGATCGCGATCACCAGCAGCGTTCCCACTCCTCCCAAAACCACGGCGGGCACGGTTCCGAACCAGTGCGCGGTGAGGCCGGACTCGAATTCGCCGAGCTGATTAGACGCGCCGATGAATATCATGTCGACGGCGTTCACCCGGCCACGCATCTCATTGGGCGTGCCCAGTTGCACCAGAATGGCGCGGATAACCACGCTGACCATGTCGGTAGCGCCGACCAGCAAAAGCGAAATCAAGGAGAGGACAAGACTGCGAGAGAGGCCGAAGATAATCGTGAACACGCCAAATCCGGCGACGCACCACAGCATGGCGGGTCCGACGCGGCGCTTCAATGGACGATGCGCCAGCAAAATGGCCATGGCGGCCGCGCCCACTCCAGGAGCGCTGCGCAGCAGGCCAAGGCCCCAGGGGCCGGTGTGGAGAATTTCGCGGGCATAAACCGGCAACAGCGCTACTGCGCCGCCGAGCAGAACAGCGAAGAGATCGAGCGAAATGGAACCAAGGACTACTTTCTGTTTCCAGATATAACCGAAGCCAGCCAGAACCGTGGCAAGATTGATGGGTTCCCGGGGACGAGGTTTTTCACGGGCTTTGATCCTCAGAGTTGCAACGATCGCGCCCAGTGCGACGAGGCCAGCAGTGGCGTATACGGCGGCGGGTCCGCGGAAGAACGCATACAGCAGTCCACCGAAAGTTGGGCCTAGAATGGTTGCTCCCTGAAAGATGCTGGAATTCCAAGCGACGGCGTTTGAAAAATGCTCCTCGGGAACAAGCTGGGGAAGCAGGGCACGGCCTGTCGGGAAATTGAAACATCGCACCGTGCCCAGCAAAGCCGCGACCGCATAAATGGGGCGGGCCGAGTGGACTCCGCGAAGGGCAATGAGCAATAGCAGCGATGAACAAACGGCAAACCCGGCATAACACGCCATCAGCAGCCGGCGCCGGTCGAGGCGGTCGACGGTGTGGCCCGCGGGCAGGAAGAAGGCGATTCCCGGGAGAAATTGCGCCAGGCCGACCAGCCCGAGATCCAGGGGCCGCTTAGTGATTTCATAAACCTGCCAGCCCACGGCGACCGACTGCATCTCGAGCGCGGCCACGATGCAGAAGCGCGCGAAAGCGTAGGCGGTGAAGTCGGGATATTGGAAAGCAATGCGACCAAGCTTGGATTCGGACGACGTGGACATGAATGGGTATTGTGCCATTGTCTCATCCAGGATTGAGATCGCGACAGCCGGCGGGACGACGGCGCTCAGCAGATCGCCGGTTTTTGTGCTTCACTGACTCAGTGAATGAATGGCTCAATCTTCTTGGTTGGTTGGCCTGCGTGGTGTATTCGACCATTCCCTGCTTCTGGTTTCTGGTGCATCCCAGAGCGGGGTATTGGCGGTTGCGCAGATGGTCGCCTTATCTGGTGCTGCTGCCCGCTTGGATGACGATGTGGGTGGTGATGGGGCTGATCACTGAGCGATGGCGGCAGGTGCAGGTTTACTCGAGCGGATGGCCGTGGGGTCCGGCATTGCTTTTGCTTGGCGTGGGATTGTGGTTGTACTCACAATCAAGCAAGAACTTCAGCGCGCGGCAACTAGGCGGGCTGCCGGAGGTAATTTCTGGGCACAGTGAGCAACGGTTGGTGATGACCGGGATTCGGGCGCGGGTGCGGCATCCGGTGTATTTGGCGCATCTTTGCGAAATGCTGGCATGGAGTATCGGGACAGGGCTGGTGGTTTGTTATGGGCTGACGGTGTTTGCGGTGTTCATGGGCGCTGTCATGATTCGCATGGAGGACAGGGAACTGGAGGCGAGATTCGGCGACGAGTATCGGCGATACAAGGCGCGAGTGCCGGCTGTGGTGCCGAAGCTGGGTAAGTGAGAGATCGGCAGCTTACAAACAACAGCGGAGTTGAGGGTTAACGGGCGACGGACTGAATCCAGCCCGCAAAGGCGTGCCAGGCAGCTGTCTTGCCGATGGGTATCCTTATCTGCTGCACGAAGATGAGGAAAGAGCCCGCCCACAGTGTTGCGCGATGAAGCTTATGCGTGGACCACAGGTCGTAAGCCACCAGTATGAGGAGGAAGCCGTACGAAAGCAGCGTCGCCGCAGCCGCGTTTCTGTGAACCATGGCCAAGGGCCAGCGGGCGATGGCGGCGGTCATAAGCGTAATCGTGGCCACAAGAATCAGGCGCTTATGGGTTGGTGGGTTGGAGCGGGCGCGGAAGGCACAAAAGATCAAGATGGCAAAGATCAGCATATCCGTCAGCGGGATGATATAGAAAAACCTCGGGTCGCCACCCGGACCGACTCCCCGGGCCAGCGCGTCGGTGGCGGCCAAAACGCCGAGGATAACCATCAAGCAGGCCAGCATGAAGCCGGCAATGCCGAGGCGGCGATGGATGTCCACGCGGCCAGCGGAAACCAGGGAAATTTGCGTGACCAGCAGCAGGATCCAGCAGGAAAACGCCGCCCCGTGCAGGTGAATGATCAGACTGGGCAGGGGCGCGTGGAACACTCCGGCGAGATAGTAGGTGGGCGCAAAGCCCACAAAAACCGTGGCCAGAAGGAGCAGGGCCATGGTTGAGAAGAAGAGATGGTCGAAACGGCGGCCAGGCAGGCCGATCGTAGGCCTCGCGGGATTATTGGGATGGACTACGACAGTGGCCATCGTTCCTCCGTGACCAAAAGCTTTTCTCTGGCTGATTCCTATTTCAATCCTGTTAACACGTAGGCTTGTGACGTGAGCTGGCCGGCCGAGTTTGGCGAGGCTCATGCGTGGGGAAAGAGTATCACCTTGAAGGAGGAATCGGACAGATAGTTGCCGATGAGGTGGTGTCCTATTTTCCTGAGTAAGTGAGGTTCAAACATTGTCTTCGAGGTCTCAGTGACCCTGCCCCATTTCGCAAGTGAAAGGCTCTGACCGCTAAGGACGCAAAGTGTTCGCAAAGATCGCAAAGAAAAACGATAATAACGATAATGAAGTTCAGCGGCTGATTCCGTGCCAGAGCGGGAATATCTCAGCTCCGACTCCGGCAAGTATCTCAGCCGCCTTGGGACCGGGGTCTCCATAGACCTCGAAGCGGTTGAGGATCGCGGTCTGGAGCAGTTTCGGAACCAGTTCCTTTACCACCGGGCTGGTCAAGTGTGCCAGTGTGGCATTCTGGTCCGCGTAGGTCTCGATGATCCGGCAGCGCTTACGGTCGCTACTTAAACACCAGTCGTATCCGAGCGCGCCGGGTTCTTTTTGAGTGCCGGCGATCATGGTCTGCGCGATGGCCTGGAACGCTTCGAGCTTTCCCGGGTTGATGGTGAGATCGACGTTAAAGCATACAGTTTGCCTGCTCACAGAGAAATCCTCCTCCTTAAGATTTGTTGTGCACCGCCGGCGATTTAAAGCTTCGTAGTTCCGCCGCCCGGAGCGATCCACTCGCTCAGAGGAAGCAGTCCGCCGCAGTCCAAACACCGGGTCGCGGCAAACTGAGTTCCGCAGTGCGAACAGACACCTTGGGTCTGGAAGGTGTCGAATGGCTGACCGCATTGGCCACACTTCCAGAAGTTTCCCACGGGTGGAGCAGTGTTGCATCTGGGACAGGCGAAGCCGTCGCGACGCGGCAACTTTGCCAGGCGAGCGAGGAAGCGCGCGTGTTGTAAACCGCTCCAGCAATTCATCAGCATGAATGCAGCGAGTACGCCATACCACAGGGATTGTGCCCACAGGGCCAAGCCGATGAATGCCGCCACGCCGATGAAGCCGATGATGGTAGCGACGAACAGACTGTGGGCGCGCCCCAGTACGAACCACAGCAGGGAGCGAAGAATCTGGCCGCCATCCAGCGGATAGATAGGCAGCAGGTTGAACACCAGCAGCGACAGGTTGATGAACGCAATAGTGCGCAACAACTGATGGAAGTTGGGCATGGTCTCCGCCCAACCCAGCGACCGGCTCAACATACCGAGGCCTAATAGCACTGGCATGAGAGCGACATTCACCAGCGGCCCGGCGGCGATGCTCCAAAGCGTAGCGCCCGGCCGCGGCGGAGGATCGACATACGCCACGCCGCCAAGGGGCCACAACACGATCTGGTTCGAACTTCCTCCAACTTGACGTCAGGCCAGCGAGTGGCCGAACTCATGCATCAGCACGATGAGAAATAGCGCCAGATACTCGAGGGCGTTGAAGGTGAGAGAGGAATAGCTTCTGCCGCGGCTGTTGATTTCATAGGCCGCCACCAGAAACCACGACCAATGCAGGAAGACAGTAATGCCGGCGGCGCGGAACAGACGGATCGATCCTTGGTGGGTCGGCATGTGGGAGAGTTATAACACGGTTCGTTTTATGGTGAAGACGCCGGCGGGCCGGCGCCGGGACGCGAAAACACCGTGCCGTGGGCGTAGGCATCGCCTTTAAATCCATGCGGCCAGGACTTGCCATCCATGCTCACACCCACTTTGTCGCTTCCGGGATCGCGGAAATGCTCGTCGAGTGTCAGAGCGCCGGTTTGCGGATCGAAGTTGATCATAAATAGACGATGCTCGCCGTATTCTCCGGAGTTCAAGATGATGCGGTGATTGTCTGCATCCGGAGAAATCCAATGCGGCTTTTGCTTGTCGTCGAAGGTAATTCGCGAGACTTCTCGGATGTGGGTTAGGTCAGAGATGTCGTAAGCCGCGAGCGCGTGCGCAGAAAACAAGGTCTGCACCCAGTAGTGGCCGATCTGCAATGGCACGGCACAGATCTCTCCGTCAAAAGTTTTCAAGTGGTGGATTGAAGGTTGGCCAGTGTCAATGCCATCCAGTTCATACAGGCCGCATCTGAATGTGTGTATGAGCACGGTCTTGCCGTCGGCAAGCAACCGCGGCTCACCGGGCATAAGCTGCTCCCCTCCTCGTGGCCCCGCCGGCAATGTGAGGGTCCGGAGCAACTTCAAATCCGAAAGCCGCCAAACCTGTACAGTTCGAGTATCTCCGTCGCTCGCGCGATGCATGGACGTATTGGTGCTGACCACACGGTTCAGAGCGGGTACGGCCACCAAGCTGTAAGGACGAATGAGTTCGGCCTTCGCCGCCGGGTCCATGGCGCTGCCGCTGCGAACGATGTGGCCGTGTTCATCGAACTCGACGAGGCCACCGCCGTCTGACTTGGGATCGTGCCCACCGTGATACTGAAACGTCGCCAGCACATGGCTGTTCGGCAGGCGGATGTAGGTGTGCGGGTGCATGTAACCATCGAGATCGCCGTAGGACATGACCACGCCCGGGTGCAGCGGATCGTGCAGGTCGAACAGAACGGTGCGGCCGCTTTCAAATGCATTGGCCAGTAAAAAGCCGTCAGCCGGCATTTGCAATTCGGTGTGGTGCGGGGTGCCGCTCGGGCCGGGAACCACGACCGAAGCTACTGCCTGACCGTAGTGAGGAGACTTTGGGTTGGCATCGAGTACGGCGAGGAAATCGCTGCTTTTCGTGGCTTCATCACCGGCCCAGACGAAGAGAAACGAGTTGCTCTGGGCGTTTTCCTTCTGGGCGTATCCGTGAACAGCACAGAAAAGCAGGAGAACGATACAGCGGAGATTGCGCATGAGTACTGATTGTCGTTAGCTGAGATGGTGGTGTCAACCACAGCGTTGAACGCAACTTTGCATCGCGGCGTTGCTCATGACGCCATCGCCAGGTTTAAGGTGTGGCCTGGGTGTTGCTGGGCAATTTTGGGGTGAACTTCCGCACGACAAATTCTTGAAAGAGATTGGCGATGGCAGTCGCGCCGATCCCGATGGCGGCGTTTTCGAAAGTCAATCCCGCGCCATTGCGATCTTCGGCGGGATAGTAGAGGTTTGAGATACCGCCAGCGGCCAGGTTTCCGAGGATATTCGAGTAATTTGGCTGCCAGCGGCGATTGTCGCCCTTGCAAATCACGGAATTGGCAATCGCATAGAGGACCCGTGATCCGTTGGTGCCGGTTCCTTTGTAGAAATACCGCGGATCTTGTTTCAGGAGTGAAGGCAGGATGGCGCCTCCGATAAAAGTGCTGGTCACCGTGTCGGCATAGCCGGCGCCGAAACGTTTTCCGTAGCCTTCCGCCCCCTGGCCATAGCCCCGGAAGTGATTTTGCGCTTGCTCAACTCCTGCAGCCGCACCCACGATCAAGATGGTGATGGGATCGATGGTCGACTTCCACGCGAGCTTGAACTTTTGTTTTGCGTTGAGCGGAGCCGCATTGGGGACGTAGCTGACATAGAAATTCGGAATCACGCCGAGTACCCGCTGCTTCTCTTCAACCTTGATTTGCTCTTCGGCGATTTCGTCGGGTGAGACTCCGACTTGCACTTCAATATCGGCGGCAACCGCCAAGGCGATCTGCGGGACCAGATAGGTTTCGCCCGAATGCAGAGTTCCAGAGGAGGTGTGGGTCGCGAAGCGCGGCGAGGTAATGGTGAGTTGGAACGGTCCAGGAGCGACGTTGGCGAACGAGAATTGGCCGTCGTCGCCTGTCAGGACTTCCTGGCTTGGAGATGGAGCTTGACTGTTGAGCTTTACGTGGGCTCCGACCATTACAGCTCCGCTTTGGTCGACTACGGTGCCGATAATGGTTCCGGGTGGTTGCTCGGGCGGCGGCGCTTGCTGAGTCTGTCCGATACAGAAGGAAACGAAAGCTCCAACGATCAGTGCAATCACGACGAGGCCGGACTTAAGCTTGCAGGCCATGAATACCTAACTTTATCCTCCCCCGTGCTTCCGAAACAAATCACCAAGGTTACCAACCAGGCGGCTACATTTACTGATGCGGTTGGAGCAGTCTTTTGCTGCCCGCTGTCGGCTTCCGTGAGGCTGGTTGCGGGGAGCAGGTCGATGGTAAGCTCAGGGGCGCGCGTAGGAGTCCTAGAATCTAGGGCAATGAGAAGTCCATTCGACAAGCAACATGCGAGGGTGCTCAACAAGCGGATTGTCCTGAGCGTCGGGATCGTGCTATGTCTTAGTGGCGCGTTTGCGCAAACCGCTAGTGACACGGGCGCGGATAAGGTTTACAAAGTGGGCGAGGGTGCGAGTGCGCCAGTTCTCATTTACTCGCCTGATCCGGAATACTCTAAGGAGGCTCGAAAGGCAAAACGTGGGGATACGTGTGTACTAAATCTCGTCGTGGACACTAACGGCCGAACGCGCGACATTAAGATCATTCAGTCTGTAGGCGTAGGTTTGGACGAAAAAGCCATCGAAGCCGTAAAGCAATGGAAGTTTAAGCCGGCAATGAAAGATGGCAGGCCCGTCATCGTCGAGATTCGCGTGGAGATCGACTTCCGCCGTTATAACGGTTCGCCTCCCGAGTCTCGTGCGCCGAGGGCACCCCCAGAGGCTAGCTTTGATGATTCACCCCATTTCACGCCAGAACAAGCGGCGAAACTCGATGCCGAATGGAACACGAAGCCGTCGTATACACAAGAACAACTCGCCGACCTCTGGCGCAAATGCGTTGCCTACGCTGATAAAAGCTTTGCAGACTTACAAGACAAGCGAGTTGCTTTACCACCCCATGAGTGCGCTGGCATCCTTGGATGGATGCGAACCTTGGATGTGGAAAGCTTGTACGTAGCCGCAAAACCACAGCAACACTGATCGTCACCAGACTCATCCCACCTGTCACCGTATAATTTGTAGCAGCCACGTCCTAACCCATGCGCTTCGAACTCTTCATCGCTTCGCGTTATCTCCGCGCCAAACGCCGCCAGGCGTTTATCGGGGTCATCACCGGCATTTCTATCGCTGGAGTGGCGGCTGGGGTAGCGTCTCTCGTCATCGCGTTGGCCATCAACAACGGATTTCGCCAGGATTTGCAGGATCGGCTACTGGGATCTACTTCGCATATCAATCTGCTGCGGGTGGAGAGCGACGGAATCAAAGACTGGCGTCCCTTGATGGATCGGCTGGTGAAACAGCCTCATGTAGTGGCGGCTGCGCCCGCCATCTATGAGCAGGTGTTGATCTCACGGGGACCGCGAGCGCGGGGAGCGGTGTTGAAGGGATTGATTCCGAGTGATGAGAGACGAGTCAGCGATCTGCTGAACACGGTGAAGATTGGTTCGGCGGAGGCGTTGGATGAGGTGAGCACGCAAACAACTTCACAACCAACGGCGGCGGACAAGAGTGTCCGCCGCCCCACACCGGCAGATCAGACTTCCGACGCTCTTGCCGACGTGCAGCACCGAGTCGTCGCCATGCCTCCGATTATTCTGGGCAAAGACATGGCGGACGAGTTGGGCGCGACGGTGGGATCGATTGTTTTGGTCACCAGCCCGCAGGGGGAACTGACCCCGTTTGGCATTGTCCCCAAGTACTCGCGCTTTCGTGTGGCCGGAATCTTCAATTCAGGATTCTACGACTACGATTTCTCCTGGGCGTTCGCCCGGCTCAGTGACGCGCAACAACTCTTCGGTCTAGGCGATGAGATTTCCGTGCTCGAATTCAAAGTGGATGACATCTACCAGGCGGGGCAGATCGCAAAGGGAATCGAACAGGCGGCGGGCAAAGGTTTTATGGCCACCAACTGGATGGAGCAGAACAAGGCCATCTTCCGGGCGTTGCGGCTGGAGCGGTTGGTCACCTTCATTACGATAGGCCTGATCGTGTTCGTGGCCGCGCTGAATATTCTCATTTCGCTGACCATGATGGTGATGGAGAAGACGCGAGACATTGCCGTGCTGATGTCGATGGGCACGCGCAAGTCCCAGGTGCGTCGCATATTTGTGTCCCAGGGAGTGCTGATCGGAGTGATTGGAACCGCGATTGGATTGGTACTTGGCTACACACTTTCCTGGGCGGGAGGCCATTATCATCTGCTGGCGCTGGCTCCCGAGGTTTACTCCATTGATTACGTGCCTTTCGCGCCGCGTGCGTTGGATGGTGTTCTGGTGGCGTTCATCGCGATTGCAATCTCCTTGGTTGCTACCATTTACCCATCGTGGTCGGCAGCGCGGATCCTGCCCGCGGAAGCCCTTCGCTATGAATGACCGTGGGTGTTTTATCGATAGCCCTAAGACCAAATCAACTCCAGGTGACTCCCGTCACGTCTCTTAGTTATGAATTATGGAATCCGGTTTCGGTCCGAGGCACAATTGACCGACTGGCGACAAAAACGGCCTGCGACTCGTGTTTAAATGGAATAGTGCCGATAGACGAGAGTCGTAAACCGGGCGTTGTCCACGCGCATGTGACGAACCGAGCAGTAGGTGCATCTAACGGGTGTGGGCATGCTCAGGGTTGAAGGCCTCCAGAAGGTTTTTCGATCCGGCAAGTCGGAAATCGCGCTCTTTGAAAATCTGTCATTCCAGGTGGCGAAGGGCGAGATGCTAGCCATTGTGGGTGAATCGGGAGCGGGGAAGAGTACCTTGTTGCACATCCTCGGCGCTCTTGATAGAGCTTCCGCGGGTGACGTATACTGCGCCAACTTGCGATTGAATACGTTGTCTGAAGCGGCGGCAGCCGAGTTTCGCAATCGCGAGATCGGCTTTGTCTGGCAGTTCCATTATTTGTTGCCGGAGTTTACGGCGCTGGAGAATGTGGCCATGCCGCTTTTGCTGCGCGATTGTCCCTGGCATGAGGCTCAGAAGGATGCGGTGCGCTGGCTGCGTGAAGTTGGTTTGGAGCAACGTGCCGACCATCGCGCGGGCGAGCTTTCTGGCGGTGAACAACAACGGGTGGCCCTGGCCAGGTCGCTGATCACGCAGCCGAAGTTGCTGCTGGCGGATGAGCCCACTGGTGACCTGGATGGTCACACCGCCGACTCGGTTTTTGAATTGATCGCGAGATTGCATCGCGAATGTCAGTTAACTTCCCTGATTGCCACCCACAACCTTGCATTTGCCCGGCGCTGCCAGCGGGTGCTGCGGCTCAAGGACGGGCATGTCGAGGAGGTGGCACCGAAAGAGCTACGGGTATAGCACATTGTGGCGATTGACATTTGTGGCACGGCATGACGGAATGGTAGTAGGAGAAACTGCAATCGGAAATGCGTGAAGTTGCAATCTGTTGCGGTGGCAACCGAGACACTTTGGTAACTCAAATAGAAGGGCGAAAGTTTCGATATCTTTACAGTATGGGCGTGGCCCGCTGATTGCAACATTAACAAGGGTATGGATTTCTGGAGGACTGAGGCCGCGGAGTTGATCCGGGTGGTTTCGGTGAGAAGTTGGGGGGTAGGGCAATATGTTTGAACGTTATACGGAGAAGGCCAGACGCGTCATTTTCTTTGCGCGCTACGAAGCCAGCCAGTTTGGGTCTCCTTATATTGAGACCGAGCATCTGCTGCTGGGATTGTTGCGCGAAGATAAGGCACTGACCAATCGTTTTCTGCGTTCCCATGCCTCGGTGGAATCCATCCGCAAGCAGATCGAAGGGCATACCACCATACGGGAGAAGGTTTCGACTTCGGTGGATCTGCCACTCAGCAACGAATGCAAGCGCGTGTTGGCCTATGCCGCCGAAGAAGCCGAGCGGCTTTCGCACAAGCACATTGGCACTGAGCATTTGCTTTTGGGTTTACTGAGGGAAGAAAAGTGCTTTGCGGCCGAGATTCTGCACGAACGCGGACTGCGGCTTTCAACCATCCGCGAAGAACTGGCCCGCACCAGCCAGGAAAAAGCTCAGCCGCAACGGCAGCGCGAGTCTTCTTTACTGAGCGAGTTCTCTCGCGACTTGACCCAGGCCGCGATGGATACGCAGCTTGACCCACTGGTCGGGCGCGACGGCGAACTAGAGCGCGTGATTCAAATTCTGTGCCGCCGCACCAAGAACAATCCGGTGCTGATCGGCGAACCCGGCGTGGGCAAGACCGCCATCGTCGAAGGCCTGGCGCAGCGCATCGCAGACGGCGAAGTCCCGTCATTCCTGGCGGACAAACGCATTCTGGCCCTGGATCTCTCCTTGATCGTGGCTGGCACCAAGTATCGCGGCCAGTTCGAAGAGCGGCTCAAGACCATCATGAAAGAACTGATGGAGTCGCAGAATTCCATCATCTTCATTGACGAATTGCACACCCTGGTGGGCGCGGGTTCGGCGGAAGGCTCGCTCGACGCCGCCAACATTCTGAAGCCGGCGCTATCACGCGGAGAGATTCAGTGCATCGGCGCGACCACTCCGGGTGAGTATCGCAAGTCGATTGAGAAAGATCGTTCGCTCGAGCGCCGCTTTCAGGCGGTCAAAGTTCCGCCGCCCGATGAAGTCAACGCCACGAAGATTCTGTTTGGAATCAAAGACCGTTATGAGAAGTTTCATGCGGTCACATACACCGATGAAGCCATCAATTTTGCGGTGTCGCATTCCAACCGTTACATTCCGGACCGCTTCCTCCCGGACAAGGCAATCGACCTGGTCGACGAAGCCGGGGCGCGCGTGAAGCTGCGCCAGACTTCTCTGCCGGAAGAGCTTACGGAAGTCCAGAAGCGAATCAAGTTCATCGTCCACCGTATGGAGAACGCCATCGCGAACCACGAGTTCGAGAAGGCGCGCTTCTACTCGGATGAAGAACGCAAGGAGCGCGAGAACCTGCGCGCTCTTCGCGAAAAATACCACCTCGATGAATCCTCTACCGGCGTGGTTGGCCGGGAGGACATCGAGGATGTGGTATCGCGCTGGACCGGCGTTCCGGTCACTTCAATCAAAGAAGAAGAATCGGCGAAGCTGCTGCGCATTGAAGAAGAACTGCACAAGCGCATCATCTCGCAGGACAAGGCCATCGTTGCATTAGCGCGCGCCATTCGCCGTTCACGAGCGGGTCTGAAGAGTCCGAACCGGCCCATCGGCTCGTTCCTGTTCCTTGGACCCACGGGCGTGGGCAAGACAGAAGTTGCGCGGACCCTCGCCCACTTCATGTTTGGCAGCGATAAGTCGCTGGTGCGCTTCGATATGTCGGAATTCATGGAGAAGCACTCAGTCTCGAAGCTGATCGGCTCGCCTCCGGGATATGTGGGCTACGAAGAGGGTGGCCAGCTCACCGAGCGGGTGAAGCGCGCGCCTTATTCCGTGGTGCTGCTCGATGAAATCGAGAAAGCGCACCCGGATGTCTTCAACATCCTGTTGCAGGTGTTTGAAGACGGGCAACTCACCGACGGTCTGGGCAATACGGTCGACTTCAAGAACGTCATCATCATCATGACTTCAAATATCGGAGCGCGGCATTTGCAGCGCCGCGAGGGCCTGGGATTCCAGTCGAGCAAGGAAGATATGGTCTCGGAAAAGGTCGAAGACCTGGTGAAGAACGAGGTCAAGCGCACCTTCAATCCCGAGTTCCTGAACCGGTTGGATGAAATCATCCTGTTCAGCGCGCTGGGCGAGCAAGACCTGATCCAGATTCTGGAGCTTATGGTGAATTTGTTGAACCAGAACCTGGCCCAGAAGGCGATCACAGTAACGGTAACCGACGAAGCCAAAAAATGGATTCTCAACCAGACGCTGGGTGATCGCAGTTACGGCGCTCGTCCGCTGCGCAGGGCCTTGCAGAAATATATCGAAGACCCGCTGTCGGAAGCGCTGATTCAGGGCACGATCACCACGCGGCCGGCATTTATCGAGGTCTTCCTCGAAGACAACAAGCTGTACTACCGCCCAGTGGATTCAGAGAAGGCCGAGGGCGTGTTGCTGTACGAAAACAGTTAGAAAGCATTCAGCATTTGGCATTCAGCCGCCAGCTTCATGCTGGCGGCTTTTGTTTTGCTCTAGAACCTCACCAGCTTTCCCGCCTTCCTGGAGTTTATAGTGTGAGGTGAGGATTGTTTCCATGATTGGAGTGAGTTGGTTTTGCAAACGCATGGTATTTTTCATGGGGTTGCTGGTTCTCGCAGGGAGCTTTATGACCGTCGGAAGTCAGCAGACTCCTGACCCGCACCAGATCCCGGTAATGGACGGCGAAGCCGGCCCGTGTTCCGTGTCCTTTACTGTGACCGACGAAAAAGGCGCTCCGGTTTACGACGCGAGGATTCGAGTCAAAATGCGGTATGGATTTGCCGGGGTTAAGCATCTTGACCTGGAGGCGGCCACCAACGTCGACGGCAAAACACAAATCAAAGGTCTGCCACAGAAGGTGAAAGACGGCATTTTGTATTTTTACGGCACTCAGGGAAAACGCGAAGGGTCGGCGACCTATGATCCGGCAAAGAACTGCGGTGGGATCAACAGTTCTATCGTGCTGAGTGAAGACAAACCGGCCACGGATTGAAGCTATTAAAGCTCACAAAGCCACGCGAGCGCGTCGAAACATTACAAACGCCGTTAATGTGCCTACCAAAGCTGGAAGCGGCAGAATGAAAACAATGAGAACGCCGCATAGAAATTGTGTATTGAAACAACGCGATCCTTGTGGGGGATGGCCACATAGCAATGACACGACAATACAAACGACCAGCAGAAAATGTGGTGACAACAGCAGCACACCCATAATCCGTTTGCCCGCACTCATCTTCTGCCAGGATCGACAGCCGGCATAGACCACCCCGCCAAACGCCAGAATAATTAGACCAAGCAGCAGCAAGATCGAGCGCATGCAGGCACTATACGAAGGACGGGCGGCCCATTCAAGCCAGGCTCGGCAGCCACCCGGCGATTTCACCAATTGAGGCTGCCCCGGCCTGCGTGATGGCTATCATGGAGTTGGAGGACCTTTCGCTATGCGCACACCTGTAGAGCGGCGTACCGTCAATCTGTCTGCTTATCCGGATCTGGTAGTCATCTATCTTGGGATGCGAGTTAATCGCATCGCCGGAATCAAGACACTGCTAGGCTTTGGGCCGAAGATTTCTTCTTCTGCTGCGGCACGGCCCGACGGGTTGCTACGGCACGAGACAATCATCTACTCGTTATTTCCAATGCATGTGGGCATGCGCCAATACTGGCGTGACGCAAATTCACTTTTGGAGTGGACGCGTTCGGACCCGCACCGGCAGTGGTGGCAGAGCTTTTTGAAAGACTCCGGCGGAACCGGGTTCTGGCACGAAACGTATTTTCGGCGCGGGGGCATTGAGGCGGTTTACGACGATGTACCGGAAAACATCGGCTTAATGGCGTTCGCACCCATGGTACCGGCTCGCGGACCGATGTTTGGCGCAGCCGCGAGGGCCGAAAAGGAATTTGGAAAGCGCCCCGTACTGTCGGAGGAAGAGATCTACGGGGAGCCAGAAAAATAACGGTAAATTACGCCCAAAACTAAGGCGCTAAATCGCCATTTCACTCATTGGTATTTGCGGACCCAAACCGTGGCCCCGGTCATCAAATTCTGGCAGGAGGGTGACGAAAGATGTATCACGTGCGCCAGGAGAACCTGCCTTTTGTTGGTAGTTCGCATGAGTTTGTCGGAGCCGAGCAGGGCAACACCGGTGTTTCGGTGTTCCTATACCATGGCAATCCCGGTTCGGGGCCGGGTCCGCACCGGCATCCTTATGACGAGATCCAGTTCATCCGTGAAGGCCGGGGGGTGTGGACAGTAAACGACAAGACCTTCGAGGGCAGCGCGGGAGACATCTTTGTCATCAAGGCCGGCGAGATTCACAACTTTAAGGCGGTTGGCGATTCACCACTGGTACAACTCGACATTCACCTCAGTCCCCGCTTCGTCCAGGAGAATCTATAGAAGAGAATCTATAGCGCAGTCGGATGCAATCTGTGCTGGGGAAAATGTGGGGACAGGAAGGACAATCAACATGAACGATCTGGACTCCATGCTGGAACGTAACAAAGACTTCGCTGCGCGCCAGTCTGCTGCTGGCACACTTATGCCTTCGCTTCCACGGGCGCTGCCGAATGTTAAGGCAATCATTATCGGTTGCGCTGATATGCGTGTGGACCCGGCTCACGTACTTGGAATTAAACCTGGCGAGGCCGTCGTGATGCGTAACATCGGTGGTCGAATCACGCCGGGGTTGTTGGAGCAGCTGGGTCTACTCGGGCGAATCGGCGAAGTTGCCGGAGAGATTCCTGGAGGCGGCGGAGAATTTCACATCGTCGTACTCCAACACACCGATTGCGGTATCACTCGCCTCGCCGGCGATCCCGCCATGCTGACGCGCTATTTTCAAATACAGGAAAGAGAACTCAAGACAAAAGCGGTCACCGATCCGCGCGCGGCGGTTGCCGTCGACGTTGCTTTGCTCCGGGCGATTCCCGCATTGCCGGGAGAGTGGCTCGTCTCCGGCCTTGTCTATGAGGTGGCGACGGGGCTTGTTGAGATCGTCGTACCGCCAGCGCCCATTCGTTCTGAGCGGGCAGCCTAGGGGCTTTTATTTCAGAATCTGGTTAAGCTCGGCTGATTGCAGAGGTCACTTGAGGGGCATGCTCTTTCGCAATTCCAACCGAAGATAAGGAGATTGGGCATGAAAGTAGGGTTTATAGGAGCCGGTACCGTAACAGGCACGTTTGGTCGTCACTTGATAACCGCTGGTCATACCATAGTTGTATCCAATTCCAGAGATCCGGAGACATTGGCTGATTTTGTCGCTGATCTCGGTCCAGGCGCCATCGCGGGAACCAGGGAGCAGGCGGCCGAGTGCGACGTCGTTATTCTCGCTGTACATTGGGTGAACGTGCCTGAAGCGCTGAAAGGTATCGATTGGCGTGGCCGAATTCTCATCGATGCGACGAACGCGCATATGGATCCTAAACCCGATATCAGTCTGGCGGGAGTCACCAGATCGCGGGCCGCATTGAAAGGGCGCACATCCAGCGAGATGGTTGCTGAGATGGCGGTTGGCGTACGGCTTGTCAAATCGATCAGCAACATGCCGATGGCCTGGATACAGGACTTCTCGCCGAACAAACCCCGTACCGTCATCTTTACATCCGGCGACGACACCAAAGCCAAACAGCTAGTAATTGAATTAATCAATAGCACTGGATTAGTCGCGATTGATCTCGGGTCACTCGCCACAGGCGGTGCGATGCATGAGGTCGGCGCTCCTTTATCCGGCATCGAGTTCCACTTCGTCCGCCGGCTTCGTTGAGAGTGCTCGAACGCCGACTAAGCGCGAACGGAAACTTTCTGAATGAGCGGCTGGCGGGGGCGCCGTTAAGCGGCCTCTCCCCATTCTAAGGAGCACCCAATGCAAATGTCAGGTGGATTTAGCGTCGGCGACTGAATCTCTTTGCCGAGGCCTCGGACCCAGGTGGTTCACGGAAGGGTTCCACCGCAATGCGCTCGTAACCCACTTCCAGCACGGTCAATGATTCCGTCCCGACCGGCAATTGCAGGACTACGCTGTCACCCGCTGCCGACTTCATCAACGCGCGCCCCAGAGGTGACACCCAACTGATGTGGTTGCGGTTGAGGTCGATCTCGTCGGTGCCCACGATGCTCACCACTCGCGATACTCCCGCGGCATTGGCATAGCGCACGGTCGCTCCGAAGAATGTCCTGGTTGCCGCCTGCCCCGCTCGCGGAGCTTCCGGGTCCACCACTTCCGCGGCTTCGATTCGCTTGGTGAGAAAGCGAATCCGTCCATCGATCTGCCGCAGCCGCCGCTTGCCGTACTGATAATCGGCGTTTTCACTGCGATCGCCGTTGCCGGCAGCCCACGCCACCGCCTCCGTCACCGCCGGGCGTTCCCTGGTGAGCAGAAACCGGTGCTCATCTTTGAGGCGCTCGAGCCCGCTCCGCGTGATGTAGTTCTTGACCGGCGTCGCGGGGGCGTCCGGTTGTGGTTTTCTGGTAAACCCTTTTCGCATCTCGTAGTCTTTCCAGGGCGAATCCAGTGGGTGCCCCAATGCACCGGAAACACATTACCACGCGTCCTTCGGCACCACATACGCAACCAGAGCATCGATGTCTTCCGCGCAATAAGCCCTGAACGCATGATCATACGTGCGAAAACTGTACCCGCCATCTTCCCCTTCGCAGTGCGCCGACTTCACCTGCACCCGCCGCAATCCCGCCCCGCCATCCACCACAAAGTCATACCGATCGCTATCGCCCCAAGTCTTCGACACCGTAAATCCCAAGCTAGCGACTTTCGCCAAAAACGCCGCCTCGGCTATTTCCCCCCGCCGCTTCCCCGTAACCACCGGCCCCCACCGCTCCGCCTCAGCCCATAAACTCCCAACATCCGCCACCTCCATCAAATCCCCCACCACCACCCCAATGCTCATTACGGATTCACTCCTCTCACCATGATTAAAACTGAAGAGGGAAAACCGGGGACAGACGGACGTACTCCGAGTATTTTCTCAGAAAGTAAAGGTAAACGAGTATAACGCCGGGTGCCCCAGGTCTCGCCGCCGTTGCGAGACCTGGGCGGCGCGTCACAACTGAAGTGCGTAAGCTGGAAGTGGTGGCGCAAATGAGCAGTGGTGGACGACGGACGCAGCAGACGTAGCTTCTCCCGGGTCTCGCAAAATCAGCGAGACCCGGGGCACCCGGCGTAAGATCTGGGACACTCGGCAGTCTCAATCGTTTTCGATCGCTTCTGATCGACGGCAGGGCCAACCCAGCGTCAGAAGTGCTCCAGCATCACTACGTTCCGCTCGAAAGTTCTTTTCATGTAAGCCAAATAGTGGCCATCCGGTGAAGCCACGGGATGATTCGGCCACGCTTCGTAAATGGGCATTTCGGTCAGAACTCGCGCCTTGCCGCGCAGATCAATGAACAGGATCACAAAGGAAGATCCAGTGTAAACCGTGGCGAACAAATGGTTGCCATCCGCTGCCCAGGCGACGGATTGTATTGCCTCCCCTTCCACACCCTGCAGCGCTAGAGTCAAGAGTTTGTGATCGGCTAGGGTCAGAATCTTTACCTCGCCTGCAGGAGCATCCTGCTCGGTGATGGCGATCCTGCTTCCATCGGGCGAAAGAGACCAATCTGCGCGAGAGCGGACGTTGATGTGTTGGATCTCCGTGCCCTTGCCTGCGACAGGATCAAGAAAAGAGAAGACGACTTCCTGTCCCTGAGCCTCCGCCAAGACGCAGCCAGCCGACGGCACAGAGGCACAGTGGTACGTGTAATTTCCCCTTAGAAGAACCGTGCCGGCTCCCCCGCCCGTTGGCATGCTCATCAGGCGCTGAAACGGGTCGAGTCGGTCCGCCGTCGGTGACGCTGTATAAAGCACCCTATCGCTGGCCGGACTGAATATGGGACGCAGGTAATTCTCCGCGCCTGAAAGCAGGATTTCCGGCGCCTGCCGGTCAATTCGCTGCTGGAGAATGGCAAACCTGCCACTTCGAATGGACTGAAAGAGAACCGCCTTGCTGTCCCGGGTCCAATCAAATGGCCAACTGTCCCACCCGTCCAACGTTAGGCGCCGTGTATCGAAAGTTGGCACTCCCGCGTCTAAATTGGCCAGGTATACGGCATCGGTCTGACGCTGGGATCCGTAAATGAGGCGCCCTCCGTCGGCGCTCGCGCGAAATTCCGACCCCACCCCCACCACATTCGCCAGGCGTGCTGGGTGGCCTATCGGCTTTCCGCTTTCCGGATCCGCAGCGACAGCCCAAATGCTGGAATCGGGGTAAGAAAACCGATCGAAGAGACTATAGATAATCCTTCCATCAGGCAGCCAGTAAACCTCCGACAGTCCGTTGGGGCCCCACAATCTCGATTCCGACAACACTAAGCTGCGGTGGTCTCCCTGAACGTCACAGGTCTCAATCGCGACCACCACCTTACCGTTCTCATGGCGCAGACGCGTGTAAACTAACCGCCTGCCACCAGGCGACCAGGCAATCGACTCGAAGAATCGAGTCGAAGTCCGCGATCCGATGCGGCTCTTGGCCATCCGTTCCCATTAACCATATTTCGCTGCCAGACGCACGCTCCAGGTAAGCGGCGTACGATCCATCGGGTGAGATTGCTGCCGACTTCCAGTCGAGAAAACGTTCGGTGAGTCTTCGAGTGGCACCATCCCCAATGGACATTTTCCATAGCCCAGGATGCTGACCCCGACCGCTCACCAACACATGGCTCCCATCAGGGAACCAGTCCATAGGCGTAAAGTCAGAGGAGGGGAGCTGGCGAATCTCCCCACTGTCGATCTGGAGCAGACTCATCTTCCGTCCGCTGTCGCTGTAGGCCAAATACCGGCCGTCGCGAGAAATTGCTGCTGCGGTACCGGATTTTCGGGCAAACTGGCGGTGAGCTGCCTGCTAAGAACGTGGTCCCGGGGCTCCCCGTTTTGCTTGCTGTCCCGCCGCTGGAAAACCGCCAGGCCACTGAGAAGTACAAAAAAAACAAGAGCGCCCACTACCAACTCTCGATGTCGGCGCACGAACTTCGCCCCCCGATAAGCGACGGTGCTGGGCCGGGCCGCGATCGGCAGCCCTTCCAAATGCTTGCGTATATCTTCCGACAAGGCATCCACCGAGGCGTATCGCCGCTGCGCTTCCTTCCTCAGCGCCATCATCACGATCGAATCCAGGTCGCCCACCAGCCAACTGCGCATCTGCTTCGGATTCGTGCCGCGTGCCCTGCCGATCTCTTCCGGCGCAATCGAAGTGCTCCTGCCGTCGGTCAGGGATTGTCTTTCCGTCCGTGTAACAACGATGCTCGGCTTAAGCGGTTCGTCTTCACAAATCGCTCGCTCAATCTCCGCCGGCATGGGCGACTTAAACCAGTAGGGTCGATGCCCCGTGAGCAATTCGTAAAGCAGAACGCCCAGCGAATAAACGTCGCTCGCTGTAGTGATAGCCTCAGCTTTAATTTGTTCGGGACTGGCGTATTCCGGCGTAAACACCCGAAACATGGTCTGGGTCTGTCTAGCCGCCCCGGCCACAAGACCGCTGTCCACCATCTTGGCGATGCCGAAATCCAGCAACTTCGGCACACCCTCCGCAGTTACCAGGATGTTGGCAGGTTTGATATCGCGATGAATGATCTGGTGCTGGTGAGAGTACTTCAGGGCCGAACACACTTGCAGAAACAGCTCCAGCCGCGCGCGAATTCCCAATTGGTGCGAATCACAGTACTTGTCGATGGGCTGGCCTTCCACCAACTCCATCACAAAATACGGCACACCCTCTTCCGTGGCTCCGCCATCGAGCAGCCGGGCGATGTTGGGATGGTCGAGGCTGGCCAGAATCTGCCGTTCATTCTTAAAACGGGAGACGACCAAACCTGAATCTGCGCCTGCACGCACCAACTTTATCGCGACTTGCTTTTGGTACTGATCGTCGGCCCGGACCGCCCGGTATACTTCGCCCATTCCGCCGCTGCCCAACTGCTCGACGATGCGGTATTGGGAGATCCTCTTGCCGATCATCCGGGATTCGATCGGAAGCGTGATCTTGCACGGCGCCCGCGTCCCCAGCCAGAGCAGGTGCGACTACTTCCAGCGCTGATCCCTCGATGAATCTCTCGCTCCGGCCTTCCATAGGAAACCAGCGATTCGACCTCCCGGCGCAGATTTTCGTCGCCTCCACACACGCGGGTTAGAAAAGCGGCTCTCTGGCTTTCCTCACACTCCAGCACGGCGTGATACAAGCGCTCGATGTTCTGCCATCGCTCAGCGTCCATCGCGCGGTTCTCCATCCATTTCCCGCATCAGCCACGCTTTGGCTAAGTTCCAGTCCCGCGTCACCGTATCGGTAGAAATCTTCAGCACTGCCGCAGTCTCCTTGAGGGATAGTCCGCCGAAGAATCTCAACTCGACCACGCTGCTCTTTCGCGAATCCACTTCGCCAAGTTTGCTCAATGCAGCTTCCAACGCCACCAGATCCACAGGGGGTTCAGCAGCTACCATCAAAGCTTCATCCAGAGTCACCCGGCGCGCATTTCCCCCGCGCTTCAGATAGCTCCGCGAGCGGGCATAGTCGGTAAGAATACGCCGCATAAGCCGCGCACAAATGGCAAAGAAGTGGGCCCGGTCCTGCCAGGCCAAACTGTCGAGATCCACTAATCGCAGGTAAACTTCGTTGATGAGAGCCGTAGTTTGAAGAGTGTGGCCATCTCTTTCCCTGGCCATCTGCCGCTTGGCTGACTTGCGTAGTTCGTCATAGACGAGAGGGGTTAGTCGCTCCAGCGCCTGTTCATCCCCTCGGCCCCAGGCACGGAGCAGTTGAGTGATGTCGCGAGCTTGAGACGTCGCCACAGAACCTACCTCCGGCGGACGGTTGGGCTAACAGCCTACCACAGTTTTTGCGTCGTCCAATACCTGCAAAAGCTATAAGTTACCGTTGTTTCCGCGAGGATTCCTGAGTATCTCAACCTGGGATCAGGCTGCAACGTGCGGCATCTTGCCCTTATTTCCCGCTATTCCAGATAGATCCGCCGTGTTTACGGACTGGTTCCAGCATGACCGCCTATATCCGAGATGAAAAGACCATTCAAAGTTCTTCGTCGTGAGGTTCTCATCCTGCTGCTCAGGCTGCGGCGTGCGGCTTCTTCTCCCCATTTCCCGCTATTGAAGATAGAGCCGCCGTCGATGCGGACTGGTTTCAACCCGGGTTCGCTACTTCGGCCCCGAGAGCACAAACAATTTGAGCCAAGCACTCGATTGAGAGATGGCGGACTTCGCACTAGACCCTACATCCCAGTAAAGGAGAGAAGGAAATGACAAACATTGGCACAACTAAACGAAGCGTAGCGATAGCAGTAGCGGCAGTTCTGGCTCTGGCGGTATCGGCCTTGGGGCTGGACTCGGAGAAAGCTGTATACACCTTTTCCGGAGGCCGACACGGCGCCGTAGGAGGGACCAACTTGGTCGCTGACTCCGCTGGCAACCTCTACGGTACGACTATCGCGGGTGGCAACAACTCCATCGCCTGTGAGCCAGAGACCGGCGTCCCTGGATGTGGCATCGTCTTTAAGCTGACTCCTCGTGCCCATGGAGCCTGGGAAGAGACGGTGCTCTACGCGTTCACGGGTGGCAGCGACGGAGGTGGACCCATCGGCGGCGTGGTCCTCGACTCCGCCGGAAACCTTTATGGCACTACCAGTTATGGCGGCCAGCTGGCTGCTCCAGCCTGCCAGATTTCGGGATACGTCCCCGGCTGCGGCGTGGTGTTTATGCTGACTCCCACCGCAAACGGGCTCTGGACGGAGACGTTGCTTTACACCTTCACCGGGAATGGCGACGGTGCTAAACCGTTTTCCGGTGTGATTCTCGACCCGGGCGGGAACCTGTACGGCGCCGCCGATTACGGTGGCGATACCAACGGCTGTGATTCGCCACACGGCTGCGGCGTGATCTTTGGGCTGAAGCATGGCACCTGGGAGGAAAAGGTGCTCTACACCTTCACCGGGGGCAGCGACGGCTTTAATCCCCTCAGCGGTGTGACGTTGGATTCCCATGGAAATCTTTACGGCTTCACCTATCAGGGAGGGGACACGTCCGCCAGCTGCTTTGGTGTAGCAAACGGCGGCTGCGGCGTCGTCTACAAACTGGCACCAACGCGCAGTGGCCCGTGGACTGAAACCGTGCTTTACGCCTTTACGGGCGGTGCGGACGGAGCTATGCCCTTGCTCGGCGTGACCCTGGATTCCCAGGGTGATGTGTTCGGCACTACTCTTTATGGTGGCGATACCACCGCGAGCAATTGTCTTGGCGGATTCGGATTCGAAGTTCCTCCAGGCTGCGGCGTGGTTTTTGCATTGAAGCACGGTACCTGGGAGGAGAAGGTGCTCTACTCCTTCACAGGGGGCGCCGACGGCGCGTTTAGCGGCAACCCTGTGGTTTTCGACGCAGCCGGGAATCTCTACGGCACGACCGAAAACGGAGGCGACTTAAGTGCCCCCTGCATCTTCATCACCGAAACTAACGCCGGCTGCGGCGTCGTCTTCAGGCTCACGCCCGCTGAAAGAGTTCCGTGGCACGAAACCGTACTCCACGCCTTTACCGGAGGCGCGGACGGCGGCGAACCGGAGAGTAATCTGCTGCTCGGTCCAGACGGCGCCATCTTCGGCGCCACCGAAGCGGGGGGCAATGCGTCCGAATGCACCGGAAACTTTTCGGGCTCAGGCTGCGGTGTTGTCTTCGGTATCAAATAGGGTACTAAATAATGCGGGGACAGACGGAAGTGTCCCCATATTGCTTTCCAAGAGGTGCGATAACTGGGGTCAGTTCCGTCTGTCCCCGCATTTCCCCTCGTCAGCCTTGAAACCATCGCGTGAATGCTACAGAATAGACCGGTGCCGATTGAATTGCGTCCAGCTCTTGACCACGACTTTGAGTACTGCCGGCGCCTCTATTTCGGCGAAATGAGATGGATCATTGAGGAATTACATTTAGACAGAACCTCTCAAGAAACCAGCTTCAGGCAGCAGTGGAACTCGACGCAGGTTCGTCTCATAGCACTCGACGGCACCGACGTAGGCTGGGTGCAGACCATTACGGAAGATGATGAACTTTTTGTCGCTCAGATGTTTGTGGACAGCCGGTTTCAGCGCAACGGCATCGGCACCGAGGTGATGAGGCGACTGATTAGCGAAGCCACTGCGTTCAATCTTGCAGTACGCCTGAATGTAGTGAGAATCAATCCCGCTCGGCGGCTCTACGAGCGCCTCGGCTTCCGAGTCACACATGAAGACGATCGCAAGTGCTATATGAAGCGCGATGCCGATGTCATTTGACGTTTTATCAAATTGACCCATCACGACGTCGCCGGATCACGGGCAAACCTTCAATAATCCAACTTGCCATCGTGGGCCCACAATCTTCCGTCCACGCTACACTGGAAGAGGCACCACACCGCGAGTTGCTCCTCCAAAATGATCTCTTTTGCAAACATCAATAAGCAGTATGGCAAGCAGTTGCTCTTCGTGGATGCTTCGTTTCAGTTGAATTCCGGCGAGAAAGTCGGACTGGTCGGTCCCAATGGGTCGGGCAAGACAACGCTCTTCCGCATGGTGGTCGGCGAGGAAACTCCCGACGACGGCGCGGTCTCTGTCCCCAGGAAGTTGACGATCGGCTACTTTCGCCAGGACGTGGAGGAGATGCAGGGCCGTTCCGTCCTGGACGAAGCGATCGCAGGCAGCGGACGCGTCGGCGATCTGCACCACGAACTCGAAGCCTTGCAACGGGAAATGTCCGACCCCGACAAGGCGGATGACATGGACCGCATCCTTGAGCGCTTCGGTCACGTTCAGGAGGAGTACGAGCATTTAGGCGGTTACGCGCTCGAATCGCAAGCCCGTGAGGTGCTCCACGGTCTTGGGTTCAAGGACGATCAGATTGACGGCGACGTGGGCGCCCTCTCCGGCGGATGGAAAATGCGCGTTGCGCTGGCACGCGTCCTGCTCGGAATGCCGGACGTATTGCTAATGGACGAACCGACGAACCATCTCGACATCGAGTCCATCATCTGGCTGGAACAGTTTCTCAAGTTATTTCCTGGCGCGCTGCTCATGACCTCGCACGACCGCGAGTTCATGAATCGCCTGGTTTCAAAGATTGCAGAGATTGACGGCGGCGAAATCATCACCTACTCGGGTGACTACGACTTCTATGAGCGCGAAAGGGCGGTGCGAGAGAGCAATCAGCAGGCAGCCTTCGCCCGGCAGCAGTCGATGCTTGCCAAAGAGCAGCGCTTCATCGATCGTTTCAGGACGCACGCCGCCAAAGCCGCCCAGGTGCAGAGCCGAATCAAGGCACTGGACAAGATCGAGAAGATCGAACTGCCCAAAAAGCGGCAGGTCGTGAAATTCGACTTTCGTGTCCCTCCGCGATCCGGCGAACAGGTTGCCGTCCTTGAGAATCTGCACAAGAGTTACGGCCCGCGCGTGATTTACGACGGCTTCAATCTCACCATCCGCCGCGGAGAACGCTGGGCCGTCATGGGAAGAAACGGCGCCGGTAAGACTACGCTTCTTAAAATGATTGCCGGGGCTAGTGCTCCAGACGCGGGAAGCGTGCGGCTCGGCGCCAGCCTGCATATGGGCTACTTCGCGCAACAATCGCTGGACGTGCTCAATGCCGACCTCACCGTCATCGAACAATTGCAACAAGATTTTCCCCAGGACGGTCTCGGGTCGCTGCGGAGCCTGGCGGGAGCATTCCAGTTCTCCGGTGAAGACACGGACAAGAAGATTCGCGCACTCTCGGGCGGAGAAAAGTCGCGGCTGGCAATCGCACGCATGCTCTACAACCCGCCGAACTTCCTGGTGCTCGACGAACCGACGAATCACCTGGATCTTGCAACCAAGGAGATGCTCGTGGACGCCCTGAAGGATTTTGAAGGCACCATGATCTTCGTATCGCATGACCGCATGTTCCTTCGCGGTCTCGGCTCACGCGTGCTCGAACTGGGCGGTGAGAGCGGCACCGACCGCCATCCCACCGTTTATCCTGGCTCCTATGTTGAATATGTCCAGAAGCTTGGACATGAGGCGCCTGGGATCTACTCGTAGGACAGGAAAGATTTGCCCAATTCCCGGTGGAACATCCTGCTCCTCGTCCACGTAGTTCCGTATGTGTGCGTGGGAATCGAGCTGCTAATGTCTATGGTTTTGATTCAGCCGTCCCTACGGGACCTTCTCGCAATCGCAATAAAATAGTCCATCGCTCGCGTCAGACGCAACCGGTCTCCGGTGACGATCAGTTCCAGGAATAGCCCATCGAACACCGCGATGCAGAGCGTGGCCAGCTCCTGGCTGCGCACCGACTCCGAAAGTCTTTGAAATACCAATCGCTGCCAGTCAGTCGAGGCCTTTTTCAAATGACGGCCGTACTGCTTCCCATTTCTTGCGGCGACAATTTGTGATTCATACAGAAGCCTCAGGTAAAGGAAGTTTTTTCTATCTCTGGCCCAGAGCCAAAAGCGTTTTAGTGGCGGAACTCCGCGATCCGCGGACTCGCTGAGTTTGAGAAAGGACGCCTGCAAACGGGCGTGCAATTCCTCCATCACCTCCGTCATCAATCCTTCTTTTGACTTGAAATGGAACATGAGGATTCGTGCGCTCGTCCCGAGCTGTGCCGCCATCGGCCGCAACGACACACCGGTCAGCCCTTGTTCCGCCAAGTAGGCAAGCGCCGCGTCCCGAAGCTGCTCCTTTCGATTCGACGCGGAAAGATTTGTGAGTCGAGGGCTTGCAATGGAACGGGTTGACAGTCGACGGGTTGTCATGTAACGATTGTTACATGAAACACTCGTTACAGTCAAACCGCCCCTTCATGTCATTGCTGCCGATGATTGTTCTCTCGCTGCCGATCACCGGCTTCCTGGTCCACGGAGACAGTCTCTCGGCACAGGTTGGCAGAGAAGGGATCTTCTGGATTTTGACCCTTTTGCTTCTCGCCTATGTTCGCTTCATCGAACGGCGGCCCATGTCGTCTATCGGTCTGCGCCGGCCAGACTGGAAAACTGTTCTTCTTGGAGTGGTGGGGGCATTGGCGATGGTGGCAGGCATGGCCGCAATCTACATGTTCATCTTTCCGGCGCTCGGCCTGTCAACGGACGAAGCCACGATAGGCGCTGTGCGATCAACACCACTCTGGTTTCGAGTTGTATTGATTCTGCGTGCAGCCGTATTTGAGGAAATACTGTATCGCGGCTTTATGATCGAGCGACTTACCGAACTTATGCGAGTACGCTGGCTTGCGGCATTGATCTCCGTTACAGCTTTCACTCTCGCTCATTTGGGCGGGTGGGCCTGGCCCCATCTCATGATCGCTGGTCTCGGCGGCATAGTCCTGACGGCGCTTTATCTTTACCGGCGCGACCTTGTCTCAAACATGACGGCTCACTTCCTCACCGACGCAGTCGGATTCCTGCTTGGGTGATGCCGAGTGCCCCACACATTCGCGCCCTTTGCGGATGTGTGGGTGCCGTCACCATCACACCGAAATCCGGGCTTTCCGATCTGCGTATTCTGCGTGATCTGCGGCTAGACCTTTCTCCGTGGTGAACGGTTTCCTCTTCACGTATATTAAAGACCGAAGGAGAACCGTCGAGTGGCCTCATTCGGCGTCCGACTGAAACAGCAGCGCGAGCAGCGTGGCATCACGCTGGAAGAAATCTCTGCCACCACCAAGATTGGCACTCGTATGCTGGTCGCTCTCGAACAAGACCACTTCGATCAGCTTCCCGGCGGCATCTTCAACAAAGGTTTCATTCGCGCCTACGCTCGCTGCCTGGACTTGGACGAAGATCAGGCCATCGCCGACTACCTGGTCGCCACCGGTACTCCTCCCGCAGATAAAGATAAAGACAAAGACAGAGACAAAAGATCCAATGGCCTCTCCGAATCCTCCTTCGATCTCCATGCCGAATCCGAGCGCCGCGACTCGAACCTCCCCTGGGGAACATTCGCCATCTTGCTGCTGTTGATAGCGCTCGGCTTCGCGGGCTGGGGTTTCTATTCCCGCGAAGCCAGGAAAAACGTCGGAAAACTTCTTCCTCCTCTAGCTGCACCTAAAACCGCCGTCGCTTCACCCAACTTGGTTTCGACCACACCAGTTTCAAACCAGCCAGTCTCAGCCCCGCCCGTCTCTACGCAATTAACAACGCCGAGCCCAACCTCACGGCCGCTCGCAACCCCGAAACCGCTGTCGCTGCGCATCACGCTGCACTCCGATTCCTGGCTCTTCGTAACTTCCGATGGACGCGAAATACTGCAAGGCAGCTTCACCGCTCCCACCGAAAAAACCATCCATGCCACAAGAGAAATCATTGTGAAAGCCGGCGATGTCGGCGCACTCGACTTTGAATTCAACGGCAAGACGCTGCCCGCCCAGGGTGCCGCGGGCGAAGTGAAAACCTTGACTTTCGACGCCACCGGTTCGCGCGAATCCGCTCCACCCCCCGCACCCCCTGCCCAACCATGATTTTGTCTTCTTGACCGCAGTCGGAAGACCCCTGCCTGACCCCAACTTAATACCTCTTGTCATTCCACTCCATTCACCCTTCTCCTTTTCCCATCTACCACTTAAGCACTCCCATTCGCTGGCCCCACCTACCTTCCAGCCCAAAACAATTGCGCCCCAGCCCCACTCTCTGATAGCTTTTTAAAGACCGCAGAGTACGTCATATTTTCCTGCCATACGTCCTTTAAGGAGAAACCGCTTGTCGCACAAGAATCGCTCTTTATTTACCTCGGAGTCGGTGACCGAAGGCCACCCCGATAAAATCGCCGACCAAATTTCTGACGCCATCCTCGACGCCTGTCTGACTGACGATCCCAGCAGCCGTGTCGCCTGCGAAACTCTCACCGCCACCGGTCTGGTCGTCATCGCCGGCGAAATCACCACCAAGGCCTATGTCGATTTCCAGACGCTGGTCCGCGGCGTGGTCTCCTCCATCGGCTACGACAACGCCCTCTACGGATTCGACTCCAACACCTGCGCGGTAATCTCCAGCATCAACAAGCAGTCGGGCGACATTGCCATGGGCGTAGACACCGGCGGCGCCGGCGACCAGGGCATGATGTTGGGCTATGCGTGCAACGAAACGCCGGAATTGATGCCCATGCCAATTTCGCTGGCGCACAAGCTGACGCATGCGGCTCTCCGAAGTCCGCAAGCACGGGAAACTTCCCTATCTCCGGCCGGACGGCAAATCGCCAGGTCACAGTGGAATATGACGAGCATCGCAAGCCGGTCCGAGTCGACGCGGTTGTCATCTCGACCCAGCACGCGGAGACCGTCGGCAATGAGGAACTGCGCGGCGACATTCTGAAGCACGTCATTCAAGCCACCATTCCGGCGCAATCTGCTGGATGAAGACACCAAATACCACATCAATCCCACGGGACGTTTCGTGATTGGCGGACCGATGGGCGATACCGGGCTGACTGGGCGCAAGATCATCGTCGACACTTACGGCGGCATGGGACGGCATGGCGGAGGCGCCTTCAGCGGCAAAGATCCGACCAAGGTCGATCGCTCGGCGGCGTACATGGCGCGGCACATCGCGAAGAATATTGTTGCCGCAGGACTGGCCGACCGCTGCGAAGTGCAACTGGCTTATGCCATCGGCGTGGCCGATCCGGTCAGCGTGCTGGTCGATACGTTCGGCACCGGGAAAGTGGACAATGCGACCATCCAGCAGTTGGTGCGCGCGCATTTCAAGCTGACTCCGAAGGGAATTATCGAATCGCTCAATCTGCGGCGGCCGATCTATTGCAAGACCGCAGCGTATGGACACTTCGGCCGCAACGATCCTGACTTCACCTGGGAAGCGACGGACAAGGCGGCGAAGCTGGCCAGCGATGCAGGTCTGCGAGAGCCGGCCCATGCAGCGAAAGAAGTAGTGGTGTGACCCTCCCACCCCTTGCGCAGAGAACGCGCAAGGAGTGGGACGACTCCGCCCCAACCAAAATCTAGAATTCAGCGCCACAGGAGAAGTAATGGCAACTATACCGACGCAAGTTCGTTACGATGTGAAGAGCATCGAGTTCGCCGATATGGGCAAGAAGCGCATTGACTGGGCCAATCAGTCGATGAAAGTCCTGCAAATCATCCGCAAGGAATTCATTAAGAACCAGCCGCTGCGGGCATTCGCATTTCGGCGTGTCTGCACGTGACCGCCGAGACCGCCAATCTGGCCATTACGCTGCGCGACGGCGGCGCCGACGTGGTGCTTTGCGCCTCCAACCCGCTGTCTACGCAGGACGACGTTGCTGCCAGCCTGGTGCGCGACCACGGTATTTCGGTTTTCGCTATCAAGGGCGAAGACAACGACACTTACTACAGCCATATTCTGGCTGCCATCGACCACAAGCCGCATATCACCATGGACGACGGCGCCGACCTCGTCACCATTCTGCACACTAAGAGACAAGATGCGCTCAGCGGCGTCATCGGCGGCACCGAAGAAACTACTACCGGCGTGATCCGTCTTCGGGCCATGGCGAAGGAAGGCGTGCTGAAGTTCCCCATCGTCGCGGTGAACGACGCCGACACCAAGCATCTTTTTGACAATCGTTACGGGACGGGTCAATCCACCATTGACGGCATCATTCGCGCCACCAACTTCTTGCTGGCAGGATCGAAGTTCGTTGTTGCCGGCTACGGCTGGTGCGGACGCGGCCTGGCAAGCCGCGCACGTGGCAACGGCGCTGAGGTCATCATTACAGAAATTGACCCGACGAAAGCTCTCGAAGCGGTGATGGATGGATTTCGTGTTATGTCCATGAACGAAGCCGCCAAAATCGGCGACGTGTTCTGCACCGTGACCGGCAACAAGAACGTTCTCCAGAAAGACCACTTCGAGGCGATGAAAGACGGCGCGATCATCTCCAATTCGGGGCACTTCAATGTCGAGATCGACATTCCGGCGCTGGAGAAGCTGTCATCGTCGAAGCGCACCACTCGCACTTCGGTCGAAGAGTATTCGCTGAAAGACGGTCGCAAGATCAATCTGCTGGGCGAAGGCCGGCTGATCAATCTTGCCGCGGCCGAGGGACATCCGCCGTCAGTGATGGATATGAGCTTTGCTGACCAGGCGCTGTCCGCCGATTACATGGTCAAGAACGCGAAGAGTCTGGAAAAGAAAGTCTACAAAGTGCCGGAAGATCTGGATAAGCGCGTGGCGAAGTTGAAGCTTGAGTCGATGGGCATCAAGATCGACAAACTCACGCCCGAGCAGGAAGAGTATTTGGCGGGGTGGAGCGAGGGGACTTAGCTGTCGGCAGTCAGCACTCAGCATTCAGCAACGACGGGGCGGCGTTAGCTGCCCCGTTTGTTTTGGGTGTATAACCGCCGAGAGCGCAAGGGCGCCAAGAAAAGCTTCACCACAGAGACACGGAGTCACAGAGAAAGGCATGACTGTGATCGACAAGTGTTAAGCTACAGGCTACACAAGATCGGTTGGAGCGAAGACGTGCCTATGAGGAACCCGCCCCATCCTGGGGATTTCATTTGGACGGAGATTATCGAGCCTGCTGGCCTCACGGTGACGGCAGCAGCGATAGCGCTTTAGGTTTCGCGGCCTGCATTGTCGAGCCTGCTTAACGGCAAAGCTGATCTATCGGGTGACATGGCCTTGCGGATTGAAAAGGCCTTTGGAGTGAAAATGGCCACGCTTATGGGGATGCAATCGGCATATGACATTGCGCAGACGCGCGAGCGGGAGAAGTTGATTCGGGTGCGGCGGATTGAACATTTGGGCGACATCATGCGTGACGAGAGTGCCCACACGTAACCTTGCCTTCCGGTGCTTTGGGGCCGAAGATTGTGAGTGTAGCTGGACAGATTAACGCCCCGGGCGCGAAGCGCTCGGGGTTTTGCTTTTCCGGCCGTTTCACCGCGGGCAAGGGGGAGATTGCCTAGACCGTCGCGACTAACTGGAGCTTTACTGCGCGCGGCTCCACGATTCTTTGTTTGCCGTGTCCGGGGTTGGCTTGGTATCGGGTGCGAAGCAATCCAAACTGCTCCAATAAGTCAACGTCGCGGCTGACGGCGCGGGTATCGCGTTTCAGGCCGCTGGCCAGCGTAGAAACTGGGGCGGCTCCCTGACGGGCAACCCGTAGAACACGAACCCGCTGCGGAGAGAGGACCCTCATCATGTCAGCGGCGTTCTCAAAAGAGATGGTCATCTCCGGCGCGAGTTCCTCGCCGCGATCCAGCTTTCGGGCATGTTCCCGGACACGGTCGAAGAAGCCCTTTACGCCGTCATTAGTGATTCGGGCTTTTGTCTTTTTGCTCATCTTCGTCTTCTGCCTTCCAGAGTTCGTGTACCTCTTGCTCAAACCTTGCGCCCAGCGCAGGGTAGCTGAAGAACTCGATCTCTGCGGTCTTCCCCCTAAAATGCCGGTGATGATATTGATGCGTGTTGTCGTAGCCAAGAACACGGCCGTTATCGACAGTACAAATCCGAGGGTTGACGTAAGCCAAGGTGTACTTCACCACGCGATCACCCTCGTACCAGACTTCTTCTTTCAGTATTGCACCTCGCCTTTCGCCGGAGAGATGCAGGGTCTCATCAACTCGCTTTTCCCGCTTGACGGCTTCGGTGGCCGGTTTTCTGCTCACGATGTCCGCCGGGCAGGTATGACAGACGATATCCTAGCTGATGGCAGAAGGGATGTCAAGTATCCGGACTGGAAGGGCAGGTTTTCTAGTTGACAGTGAATGTGACATTGTGACATAGTTCGACGGTAACATGCTCGCTGAATATGGAGGACACAATGATGCCGACGATTCGAGTGGATGACGAAGTCTGGAGCTACCTGAAAACGAAAGCGACGCCCTTTGAAGACACACCAAATGACGTGCTTCGGCGCGAATTGGGAATTGGACAGGATCGAGGACCTTTCGACGGGGCGATTAACCCCGTTGAAGAAGTAGATAAACCGCTCGTGAGAAACCTGCCGCCGTTGGACTACACGTCTTATCCGATCAAGGGCTTCGAGCTTGACGGCAAGCATTACCGATGCACATCGTTTGCCAAGCTAGTCGAGGCAGTCTGCTTTTTCTTGTTTCTGAAGCACGGATACGAAGCATTTGAGCGTGTTGCGCCGCAGCTTCGCGGCAAGATTCGTCCGTACTTCTCCAAGGATCCCAAGGATCTCCGCGTACCCCACAAAGTAGCGGCGAGTCAGTGGTACGTTGAGACGAACTTTCCCGCTAACGCGAGCGTCGATCTCATTCACGGTCTGCTCGACAAGCTCGGACATGATCGCAGCAAGTTCCATGTGGAGTAGGCCGAGTCGCCGGGGCTCTAGGCGATCCTTCGCTTCGCTCAGGATGACATCGGGTTGTGGATAGGCTCTCTCGGCGGGCGGCATTCCCGAAGTGGGAACGGGACCGAAATAAATCGCTTGGAGGGGTTCACTTTGTTGGGTGCGGTGTGCGAATCTGAAATAGATTGCTCGAAGACTGCGCGGCCTGCGAAGGCCGCGTTGCTGTTTATCGGGAGAAGAGGACTCGCTGAGAAAAACTACTGGTGAAAAGATCAAGCATCACAAGCTGCGTGGAGAGTGGGCGGAGTTGCGGTTTATGGCGATGGCGGCGGAGCATGGGTTGCAGGTTACGAAGCCTTGGGGAGAGATGGCGCGTTATGACTTTGCGGTTGAATATGCGGGTCAGTTTTGGCGGGTGCAGGTGAAGTCGACGATGTTTGTGGATCGGGGAGGTTATTCGTGCACGGTGCGCGGGTGCCGGGGGCCTTATGAGGGTGATCCGTTCGATTTTCTGGCGGCTTATTTGATACCGGAGGATGTTTGGTACATCATTCCGGCGGAGAAGTTTCGCGGGCAGGGGAGTATTGCGCTTTATCCGCGGCTGAAGAAGTCGAAGTATGGGGAGTTTAAGGAGGCCTGGCATTTGTTGCGGGAGGGGAGAGTGGAGAGGATTCAGGCTTGTGCGGAGGAAGCATTCAGCACTCAGCAGTCAGCAATCAGCTAGAGCACTTAGCACTTGGTACTTGGCATTTGGATGGGGCTGAGTGTGATAGTCTTTCGCCCCTGACGGGGCTTTTTCTCTTATGGTTTGTTTGCCCACGGCTTGCGCCGTGGGCTTTATTCTTGGGCCGCTCCGCGGCTGGAGGGCTGAATGCTGATGGCTGAGTGCTGACGGCTGAGTGCTGAATGCTCGATCTTCCCGTGATAGATTTGAAATCGATGAAAGATATAGCTGCCTGGGCTCTTAATGTTGCCACCATGCGTGGCGCTTCCTATGCTGATGTGCGTGTGGCGGATGATCGCAGCCGTGCGTTGTCCACAAAAAATGGAAAAGTTGGCGGGGCATCGGACGCGGAGTCGTTCGGCATAGGCGTGCGGGTGATTGCAGATGGGGCCTGGGGATTTGCGGCTTCGGATGATCTGAGCAAGGCGGCGGTCGAGGCTACGGCGGCGCGGGCGGTGGAGATTGCGAAAGCTTCGGCACGGGTGAAGTTGCATGAAGTGAAGCTGGCGGCGGAGAAGGCGGTCACGGCGGAGTGGACTACACCTTTCAAGGTTGATCCGTTTACGACTTCGGTGGAGGAGAATCTTGAGTTGTTGCTCAAGATCGATGCCGAGTTGCGCGCGGTGGCTGGGGTTACTCTGGCGGAGACGAACATGAATTTCCGGCGGGAGGAGCAGTGGTTTGCATCGTCGGAGGGAGCGGACATTCATCAGACGAAGTACACGACCGGGGTGGGATATGCGGCGCATGCGTTTGCGGGAAATGAGATTCAGAAGCGGTCGTATCCGACGTCGTTTGGCGGGCAGTGGCAGAACAAGGGATATGAACTGATTGGGGAATTGCAGTTGTTGGAAAATGCCCGGCGTGTGGGTGAGGAAGCGGTGGCGTTGCTGAAGGCGGAGCAGTGTCCGGAGGGAAAGTTTGATGTGGTGCTCGAGGGGTCGCAGTTGGGATTGCAGATTCATGAGTCGGTGGGGCATCCGATAGAGCTGGACCGGGTGCTGGGCATGGAAGCGAATTTTGCGGGGACTTCGTTCCTGACATTAGACAAGTTGCGGACGCTGCGATACGGGAGTGATTTGGTCAACGTGGTGGCGGACGCGCGCCAGGAGCACGGGCCGGGGTTGGGGACATTTGCGTTTGATGAAGAGGGCGTGGCGGCGCAGTCGACGCCGATCATTACGAATGGATTGTTTACGGGATATTTGAGTTCGCGGGAGACGGCTCCGACGATTGGGTTGGCGAGTTCGGGTGGAACGCTGCGCGCGGAGGGATGGAACCGGCTGCCGATTATCCGCATGACGAATGTGAGTATTTTGCCGGGCGAGAAGCCGTTGTCGTGTGAGCAATTGATTGGCGACACCGATGACGGGATATATATGGAGACGAACCGGTCGTGGTCGATTGACGACAGGCGCTACAACTTTCAGTTTGGTTGCGAGATTGGCTGGGAGATCAAGGAGGGCAAGCGGGTGCGGATGTTGAAGAATCCGACTTATAGCGGAATTACTGTTGAGTTCTGGCGGGCTATGGATGCGATTTGTTCGCGGGAGGAGTGGGTGCTTTGGGGCATCCCGCATTGCGGGAAAGGGCAGCCGCAGCAGGTTATGGGGACGGGGCATGGGGCTAGTCCGGCGCGGTTTCGGGGAGTTAAGGTGGGGTCGGCTTATAGGGGGGCGGAGTAGCATTCAGCAGTCAGCATTCAGCATTCAGCCAGGGTCGAGTATTTCCGATGCAGTGTTCGGGCGCTAAATGCTAAATGCTGAATGCTGACTAAAGATCAAGCCGGGGAGATTTTTGCGCGGGTTCGGAGGTTCGCTTCGGCGGATGAGGTTGAGGTGTTGTTTTATGCGACGGCGAATGCGCTTACGCGGTTCGCAAACAACGTCATTCATCAGAATATGTCGGAGGAGAATGTTGTTGTTTCGGTGCGGACGGCGTTTGGGCAGCGTACGGCGCGGGCTACTACGAATAAGTTGGACGAGGAAAGTTTGAGGCGGATGGTGCTGGCGTCGGAGAAACTGGCGGAGGTGCAGCATCTGGATGCGGATTTGCTGCCGATGTTCGCGGGTGAGGAAGAGTCAAAAGCGGCGGACAAGAGTGTCCGCCCCACACGGTACTTTGGGGAGACGGCGGCGATTAGTCCGAAGGACCGAGCTGCGACGGTTGAGAAGATTGTGGGCGTTGCGAAGCGGAACTCGCTGACTACGGCGGGGATTGTTTCGAGTTCGGAAGCGGTGGAGGGAATATTTAATTCGCGGGGAGTGGCGGAATGGCATGCGCAGACTTCGTCGGAGATTTCGATCACTATGCTGGCGGGGGATTCTTCGGGTTGGCAGAAGGCGAATTCGCCTGATGCTAGGCAGCTAGATGCTGTGACCCTGGCGGAGATTGCGGCAGAGAAAGCGCGGCGGTCGGCGGGGCCGCGGGAGATTCCGGCAGGGAAGTACACGGTAATTCTGGAGCCTGCGGCGGTGTTGGACATGGTTGGATTCATGTTCTATGACTTTGGTGGGTTGGCGATTCTGGACCAGAGGTCTTTCTTAAATAACCGCGTTGGTACACAGGTGTTCGGGGAGAATGTGGATATTTGGGATGACGTGGCGCATCCCTTGCAGTCGGGGGCGGGGTTTGATGGCGAAGGAGTGCGACGGCAGAAGGTACAGTTGGTGGAAAAAGGCGTGGTGAAACGGTTGGTGTATGCGCGGGCTAGCGCGGAACGGATGGAGCGCTCGGAATACAAAGATAAAGATAAGGTTGGGCCGATTGCGGCTACAGGACACGGATTCTCTTTGCCCAATGAAATGGGCGAAGCGCCGATGAATATTGTTTTTGGGGCATCGGCGAGGCCACAGACTCTCGAGCAGATGGTGGCTTCGACTGAACGGGGAATTTTGGTGACGCGGCTTTGGTATATACGGGAGGTTGATCCGTATGAAAAGATTTTGACGGGAATGACGCGGGATGGGACGTTTTTGGTTGAGGATGGAAAGATCCAACACGGGATCTTGAATTTTCGTTTCAATGAGAGCTTGATTCATTTGTTGTCGAATGTGGAGGTGATGGGAAGTCTGGTGCGGGCTAGCGGGGAAGAGTCGTTTGATATGGTGGTTCCGGCGATGAAGGTTAGGGAGTTTAATTTTACTGAGGTGACAAAGTTCTAAGAGCAGCAGTCAGCATTCAGCATTCAGCACTCAGAACCTGGCAGTTAGCAATTAGCACTTGGCATTTAGCCATCATGGATTCGTGCTATTTTCGAACACGTCTGGAGACCGCTAGCCATTAGCCTTCAGCGTTGGTTGTTGGTCGTCACACGTTCGCGATCAACCTTTTGGAGCAACGATGTAAGCATTTTTCTGAGGGTGGAGAGATCTTTTTCCATTCGGGCATGGTCTGCGGCAAGAGCGAAAGATCGCGCGCGAGTAAGAAATGATAGTCCAACTCGCTAGCTGAACCAGAAGCGATCTGAAGATAGCGTTGGAATTCGTTGTTCCCGCGCTTGCCACACCCTTCGGCGATATTGGTTCCAATGGATGCGCTACATCTTCGCATTTGACTGGTCAGTCCGTAGAGTTCTTCCCGCGGAAAGCTTCTGGTGACGGTGTAGACATCCAAGGTCAAACGGTGTGCTTTGTCCCAGCCCTGCAGGGTTCTGAAGTCTTTCATGTGGCGGACTCCTTAAGTAGCGATTAGTGTTGACTGCTTTGCGGCTTGCTGTCTGTGACTTCTGAACGGGAGGCTCGTTCGGGTTTAGGATGGAGGTGCAGGGTGGCGGTTTAGGCATTCGGCACTTAGCACTTAGCACTTGGCATTTGGTCGGATGGGTTCGTGCTCGAGTTCTGTCAGAGATGAGTGCCATCCCTATTGGTGGAACCTTCGCCCGGAATTCGATCTGGGTGTACAGAACAAATACATAGGTCCTTCGTTGGGATCCTTCGCTATTCGCGAAGGATCCGCTGCCTCAGGATGACATTAATTTGGAGGGGTTCATGCGCCGTTTGTTTACGCTGCTTTGGTTGATGTTTTGTGTCTCGTCAGTTTTTGCTCAGAGCAAGCGTCCTTTTACTTTTGAGGACATGATGAAACTCAAGCGGGTGGGGGAGCCGGAGGTTTCGCCGGACGGGAAGTGGGTGATCTTCAGCGTCGTGGATGTTTCGCTGGAAGCGAACACCAAGACTCCGCATATTTGGATTGTTCCTACGGCTGGCGGACAGGAGCGGGGGATCATTGCCGATCAGGATGCGGACCGGCCGCGCTGGTCGCCGGATGGGAAGCGGTTTGCGTTTATTTCGACCAAGGAAGAAGGGTCGCAGGTGTGGATTGCGGATTTTGATGCTACAAACGGGACCGTGAGTGCGGTCCATCCTCTGACGTGGATCTCCACAGGCGCGAGCGGAGAAGTGTGGTCGCCGGATGGAAAGAATATTCTTTTTGTCTCAGATGTGTATCCGGAATGCGACGGTACACCCGAGCCGGAGGCCGCTTGCAATGCGAAGAAACTGAAAGATGTCGAGCACTCGAAGGTTAAGGCGCAGGTTTTCGATCATTTGCTCTATCGCCATTGGAACGCCTACAAGGACGGGAAGCGGAGCCATATTTTTGTGATGCCGACGGATGAATACAACGGGAAGCAACTCGCGACTTCTCAGGACTCCCGTGCTGTACAGGTGACAGACCCCCGAGACCTCACTCCCGGCGATTACGATGCGCCGGTGTTTTCGCTGGGTGGGCAGGATGATTATGCGTTTTCGCCGGATGGGCAGGAGATTTGTTACACGTCGAATCATGATAAGAATCCGGCGGCCTCGACGAATAATGATTTGTGGATTGTTTCGGTGAATAGCGGGGCGGCGAAGGATATTACGGCTGACAATCCAGCGAGCGATTCGACGCCACTTTACTCGCCGGATGGGAAATACATTGCTTACCGGGCGCAGAAGCGGCCGGGGGATGAGAGCGACCGGTTTCGGTTGATGTTGTATGACAGGAAAACACGAAGGAAGCACAATATTACGGAGAATTTCGATCTTTGGGTGGGCACGTTCACCTGGTCGCGGAATTCGAGGCGTGTGTATATCTCGTTTGAAAACTTCGGCGAGCAGGATATTACGTTACTGCTCGGCCCGGGCTCTTTCGAGGCTGAACTTCCCGAGTTTGATGCCCAGGGGTTACCTGCGCGAAAACCGATTTTGCCGACGGGGCCTCTTGGCTTTCCCGGTTACAACGATGACTTAACGATTACGCCGGATGGGAAAAATCTCTTGGTTACCAGGATGTCTATTTCGTCGCCGCCTGAGATATTTATTTCACCTTCTGAGGGCACCTGTAAGGACGTCCCAGCAGGCGGCGACCCCTCCGCTCCCGTGCCCTGCGAGATGCCAAAGGCTTCGGCGCTTACTCATATCAACGACGCCGTGCTCTCGCGGATCGCTATGTCGCCGCTTGAGACGTTCTATTTTCACGGCGCGAATGACGACCGGGTTCAAGGATTTCTGGTTAAACCTCCGAATTTTGATCCTGGCAAGAAGTATCCAGTGAAGTTTCTGATTCATGGCGGGCCGGAGGGTGCTTGGGGAGATGACTGGAGCTATCGTTGGAATCCGGAGCTGTTTGCGGCCAACGGATATGTGGTCATCATGATTAACTTTCATGGGTCGACTGGGTATGGACAGAAGTTTATCGACGCCATCAATGGCGATTGGGGTGGGGCGCCGTTTGAAGATCTGATGAAGGGTCTGGATTACGCTGAGCAAACACATCCGTTCATCGATAAGGACCGAGAGTGCGCGCTGGGGGCTAGTTATGGCGGTTATGCCATCAACTGGATTCTCGGGCACACGGATCGCTTTAAATGCCTGGTGTCGCATGATGGAATGTTTAATGCGGAGTCGGCGTGGGGATCGACTGAGGAGATCTGGTTCAACAACTGGGAGTTCAAGGGCACGCCTTATGACAATCGCGAGATGTACCAGAAGTGGTCGCCGCATCAGTATGCGAAGAATTTCAAGACGCCGACGCTGGTGGTGCATGGGCAGCTGGATTACCGGCTGGATGTGTCGGAGGGATTTCAGCTTTTTACTACGCTGCAAATGTTAGGTGTGCCGTCGAAGATGCTTTACTTTCCCGATGAAGGGCATTGGGTGTTGAAGCCGCAGAATTCGGAGCTTTGGTATAAGACGGTGAATGATTGGGTAGATCGGTGGGTGAAGTAGCAGTCAGCACTCAGCACTCAGCAAAATCCCAACCCTAGTGCAGAGAACGCGCTAGGATGGCGCACCCGGCCGGCCCACCTGTTCGCCTCTCAAGCCAGAGCTTTACCGCCCCGCAACCTTGGCTTGTCAGCAGTCTAATCGCCTATTTGACTTTCTTGCAAGTGTATGTACCTCAATGCTTTATCCCTGATAGTTCAATGACTTCCGTAACTTTCATGGGGTGATTTGGGGGTGTAATCTCGGGCGTGATGTCCAACATAGGTCCAGGGCCCGAGAACGAGAGTGCGGACGCGGTAGCCGGGAAGGAAAAAGTTCCGGCGCGTGAGGCCGCCGCGGCGGAAACGCCGTCGGCGAAAGGCGCACGCTTTTCAGAGATGCAAAGCGCGCCGCGTTTTCCCATCAAGCTGCCGATTTCGCTTAAATCGAAATCGGGCGAACAGCGCCAGGCGGAAACCCAGAACATCTCAGCCAACGGAGTCTTGTTTCAAGTCGTGGACTCGGATATGCCGGTGGGATCGACGGTGGACTTCACCATCTCGTTGCCGGCGGAAATTGTGGGTGCGGAAGCGGATGTGCGGCTGGATTGCAAAGGCCGCGTGGTGCGGAACTTTGAAGAGTCGGGACGCCACGGTGTGGGCGTGGTGATTGATGAATATCGTTTTGACCGGCATTAAGCGGCGAGGGTATTGAATGGCAAGCAGTCCGGTACAGGCGTTGGAGAACGGTGGACAACCGCTCGAGGGTGATAGCGGCCAGTTCATCCGTGTAATCGTTGCGGACACGCAGGCGATCTTCCGCGCCGGGCTGCGCAAGATTTTTGCGGTGGAAGACGACGTTCGGGTGGTGGGGCAGGCGGAAACCTTGTCGCAAACTTTCTCCGCGGCCAAGAAATTCTCGGCGGATTTGATGCTGTTTGAAGCGGCGCTGGCGCCGAATCCTCCGGAAGCGGTTTCGGACTTGTTGCGGCAGAATCCGGGATTACGGCTGGTGGTAGTGACGCCAGAGCCGAATGAGGAACTCACGCTGGAACTATTGCGGCGCGGGGCGTGCGGGATTGTGTCACGCGAAGTGGAGCCGGAGTTGATGGTGGATTGTCTGCGAAAAGTTTCTAAGGGCGAAGCCTGGCTGGATAGCCGCGGCATCCAGTGGGTGCTGGAGGCTTATCGGACGCAGGGCACGCGGGCGGGATCGCCGAAGACCAAGGTGCAACTCACGCCGAAAGAGACACTGATTGTTTCCTGCGTGACGCAGGGAATGAAGAACAAAGAAATCGCGGTAAAAGTTGGTACGACCGAGCAGGTGGTGAAGAATTATCTGCGCAAAGTCTATGACAAGCTGGGCGTGGCGGATCGCCTGGAACTGGCACTCTATTGTCTGAATAATCGGACGGTGGAGGGAATGGTGAAGGCGGCTACGCCGGCACCGGAACCGGCTGGACCCAGCAATGGTCATGCCGCTGAAAATGAAATTCCTGCCGTAGAAACTCCGGAAGTCTCGTAAGACACTCCTATCGTTGCTCATGCAGGCAGTGCTATAGTTTCAAAGCATTCAGCATTCAGCAATCAGCCCTTTCGAATCCGGTGCTAAGAACTGAAGGCTGATTGCTGCATGCTATCTTGCGAGGCTAATCATGAAGGGCGATCCCAAAGTCATTGCTGTGCTCAGCCAGGTGTTGAAAGCGGAGCTGACGGCGATCAATCAATATTTTCTGCATGCGGAAATGTGCGAAAACTGGGGCTACGAAAAACTGGCCAAGCATACCCGCATGGAATCGATCGAGGAAATGCACCATGCCGAGAAACTGATTGAGCACATCCTATTTCGCGACGGCACGCCCAACATGAGCGACTACTTCAAGATCAACATTGGGCAAAATGTAAAGGAGCAGCTCAAGAGCGATCTGCAAGTGGAGTACGACGCGGTGAAGCGGCTGAATGAGGGCATTGAGGTCTGCGTGAAGGCCGGCGACAACGGTTCGCGCGATTTGCTGGAAGAGATTCTGACCGACGAAGAGGAGCACATCGACTGGCTGGAAGGGCAACTGCACGCGATCGACGAGATGGGGATTGAGAACTATCTGGCGCAGCAGTTGCATGAGGAGAAGAAGTAGAGGCTGTTAGCTTTTAGCTCTAGGCTTTTGGCCTGGAGCCTTGGGACACGCGGCCTTGTCGATTCAGCAGTACCCCCATAGAATGAAGAAGGAGCCTTGCAGCGGTTGCAGGGCTTAAGATCAGCTTCCCAAACGTCTTGCACAAACGGGTTCACGGGGAGAGATGGCCGAGTGGCTGAAGGCGCACGCTTGGAAAGCGTGTTTACTCGAAAGGGTAACGTGGGTTCGAATCCCACTCTCTCCGCCAGTTCTTCTAATCCCTTGAAAATAGGAGCGTAGCGAGTCCGGCTACCTATTTCCGCTAAATCCCGGCTACCTAAAATCGCTGTCCCATTGTAGACCCACGTATCGGCTCGAAAGGAACAAGAGCCGTGAAGAGTCTGCCATCAGTCAGCTTGTATATCCGCGTCACCGACGAAAAAGGCCGTCGTCGCTACGAACGAATCCGCCGCCGGAACCCTCAAGTGTGCGGACCGAGAGATGCCTATTGCCTTCACTTTTACGAGAAAGGGAATCCCACCGTAAAGTTCCAGACCAAACAAGGGTTCAGAACCAAAACCGGGAGGTCCCGCGTGGTTCCGCTGGAGCGCGGTTTGGCTGAGAAGTTGGCAGCTTGGCACGCTGGAAATACGGTGTCGTGTCTGGTGTTTCCGACGGCCAAAGGGGAAATTGAAGGGCATTTCTTGCGGACCATGAAGGAATATGCGAAGAAGTCTGGTCAGGATGAAGCGAACTTCTGGCTTCACAAATGCCGGGACACCTTTGCCACTTGGTCACTACGGCGTGGCGTGGACATCCGCACGGTTCAGCACTGGCTGGGGCACGCAGACATCAGCATGACGCAATGGTCGTGATGGAAGGCCAGCATTCGCCTGTGGTGTTGTCGGCGTGATAGGCGAGAACGAGGAGAACAGCTTTGGTTGTGGGTTCAAGCCCGGAAATGTTGTGAGCAGCGTCAGTGTATTTGTTTGCCATGTCATCCGTTCCGACCGCAGGAGTGGGCGAACGGATGAGGAACTCCCACTTCCCTGCGATCTGGATTGTCCATTTAGGACAAATGCACTGGTTTATTACTGCGCGGCGGCGGTCTTGGCGGATTTATTCTGGTGGTAATCGTTGCGGAAGCAAGGCCAGTCTAAATCCATGGCGATGACCTGCCCTGTAAGCCTGTAGTGGTTCTGTTTTTTCTTCTTCGGCTTAGAGCCAACATCGTCCGGATTATCCTCCAGCAGAAGGTGAGCCGGGAGATAGGTCTTGCGGGCGTCCCAGAACAGGCCGAAATCTTCCTCCGGCCACGTGGCTTCTGCCTTTTTGATGCGGTCGTGAAACATGTCAAGGTAGACGCCGGGATAACGGCGGTTCGGGCGATGCCATGATTTGTAGGTGCAGAAGGTGGACTCCAGCGTGAAGTAGGAGACGTCGTAAGCGTAGGGCTTGCCGTGTACCCGCCGAGAAGTTTCAGGCCGCACTGGCCGCGAAGCAATCGGGGCGGTAGGCGGATGGCTCGGCAGGTGTTCGTCGTTCAGCCGCTGCCGGGGCGGGAGATGTGCGACTTTTGCTGCACCTCTCCCACCGCCCGCCTCTATGCCTGCCGGAACTTCATCGTCCCCCGCACGGAGCACGCGGTATTTCAGCACGAGTCCATAGGAGCATGGTCCGCGTGTGATCGTTGTGCGGTACTCATAGACGCGGGGCGGTGGTCATTGCTGACCGATCGCGCCCTGCGCAGATTCGCAAATAGGTATTGCGTGCCGAAAGGCGAGTGGCGCGAAGTGCGAGAGCAGTTGGGGGAGATTCATCAGCTATTCAAAGAGCACATGATCAAGGAGGTGTGAGAATTAGCCTCTCTGCTTCGCATCTCCGTAGTTTCGAAGCATGAGAGACCGTGCTGTGTTACCGCCGATCAAGACCCAACTTCGGGTCGCCCTGCTTAACCTCATCGCCTACAAAGAAATTCCCACTGATCAACTCATCGCGGCGGCTCGTGCCCTGCCGGGCGGAACCAAGGTTCATTGCCCAGATCGCCTCACCGCGATTGTGCTCCTGTTGGGAAGGGGGAGGCTTGGACAGAGACTATTCTGCACAGCTTTACCCCGTTTATCGACGGCCAAGAGCCGCTTGGGGGTCTAGTCGCCGATGCTCAGGGCAACTTATACGGGACGACGTCTGTGGACGGCGTAGTGTTTATGCTGTCACCGCCCAGGCACCACGGCAGCCATTGGACCGAAACGACGTTGCACTCCTTTACCAACGTCGGGGGAAACAGTCCTGAAGGCTCGCTTGTCTTCGGTATTACCGGCAGTCTGTGCGGTACTACGTACGGTAGTTCGGGAGATCCGTCCCTAGGTACTGTCTACTGCATGAGTCCGACGGGATCGACCCCGGGCGTTTGGGCCTTTAACCCCCTGTATACATTCAAGGGTCCGCCAGATGATGGAGCAAACCCAGTCGCCGGTATGACGGCTGGCGAAGCAGGTGGTCTTTACGGCACGACCCAGCTAGGTGGCACGGCTTCAGTTTGCGGTTTGACCGGTTGCGGAACAATTTTCGCCGTCTCGCCCTAACAGTCTGTTTACGCTGTCCAGCTTGGAGACACGATTTGAGTTTTGCCAGCTTTACGAATTCAAGGAGATATGCATATGCGAACTGCTACTTGCTCAAGTCGCGCGGCCAGAATGCTAAGAGTGAGCGTCCTCCTCGGTTGTTTCTCGATTTATGCCGTGGTCGTAAGTGCTCAGGGGTCGCAGGGACAGAATGCTGTCTATAATTCGACAAACGGTATAGTAGGATCGTCGGCTTTTTACGACGCCAGCGTATTCGCGACCGGTTCAACGACTAGCACCGTCTGTTCGGTGTTATACAGCGTACTTGGCCTCCTAAGCTATCCTTTAACAACCGGCGCCGTCATCGACGCACGCGGCCTCAATGCCGGAAATACGAACATGACGTGCGCGGGCGGGACAACCCCCTTGGTACAACGGTACGACACCTATTAGTGCGCCCTCGACAATCCTCCTGCCTCCTGGGATCATCGTCATTCCTACGACCTGGGTCTTGCCTGCGAATACGCGTTTAATCGGCGAAGGCGACGGCATCTTTCCTTCAGGTTCGTCTTTCGCCAGCTATCCAGGCACTACGATCCGAGTGGGGAGCAGTTTTTCGTCCAACACCATGATTCAGTTTGGCTCTTCTTCCTGCGGGGCTTGCACGGGAATTTCGGTCGAGAATCTGGTTTTAGATGGGCAAGGGCTCTCTATTAATGGAATCGTGAACCAATATGCACAGGACCAAAGCTACGTCGACCATGTCGGGTTGTTTCAGATCCTAGGGACCGGATTGTTGATTTCAAGTTACGGTACAGGTTCCGCGATGAATTCCGGCCCTTATTCACACATCGTTTTCGATACCGGCGGTTCAGGAGGTGTTTCGTCCACGGTCTGCGCACAGATTCTCAGCGCCAGCGGTACTCACGGGATTCACGGACTTACCTGTAATTCTGAGACGCACGATGCGGCCGCTGCGGTTCTGCTCGACTCTGGGGGCGACTCTATAGAGGATGTGATGGTGCAGGGCTTTTACGACGGGGTTCTTGTCGGCTCAAACGCCGCCGCGATAAGCAATGTACTGATTAACATTGTTGGAGACACGCACAATGCTCCAACTTCAACACCAGTCAATACAATTCATATCTCAAGCAATAACCCGGTGCACGATCTCGCGATTATGGGCGTCAGCAACAGCAATCTGTCTGGCACCTATACCATCCAGGATGACACGACCGCGTCCCCGCTTCACCTGGCGGACCAATATGTGGCTATGTATGCTTTAGGTAAAACACCGGCAGCGGGCGTTTCTCGCTTCACGACCAGCAAGAACGCACCGACATGGGCGGTAGGCGCGGGCTACCCGAGCGGTTCGTGCACAAGAGGAAGCCTGTACAGTTGTATCGGCGGCAGCACTAGTTGCACTTCGGGATCATCCACGGCGGCACTATGGGCCTGCGTACTGCATAGCGCGGTAATTCAGTGGGAGCCGATTATGTGACTTTGTGTGTAGTTCGCTCCGCATCAGTCCGCTGTAGGGCAATTGCAAGAGGGTTATTTGTGTCAGATATCCGGCGATGTTTTTCGGCGTAACGAGTTTCTCAGGGACCCGTGGGCATTCTCTCTCGCGGTAGGTAGTACCTTTGCGCCGACTGCCCAAAGATTTGAGATTCATCTCGCAATGCTGAGTACGTTCTGACGTCAGCGCCGATACCGCGAAAGTACATAATCCAATAGTTCCGCAGTAGTTGCCATGACTGGATCGTCACGCTCGCCCCATCAGCACCAAGAACATGGACTGCAACCCCTCGTAACTCGGCGAGGGCCGCTTGGTGTTCGTGGATGATGTGACGTCTGAGCATTGATGCCGATTCCAGGTTCAACTCCGGGGTGCTGTTCCTCATGTCCGAGAACATGACCAATACATTTCTTCGAGCGCGGGTCCCGTGCTCGATAATCTCGCTTGCCAGAGAAAGTACGCCGAGGATATCCGTGTGCTGAAATCTAGGTTCCAGTCCTACGCCGCGAGCTTTCCAAACGCGAAGTAGCTCATTTCTTGCTCTTATCAACCGTTGGCCGAAATATCCCGGATCATCGGGAACTGTCGCCGAAAGTAAGATATCCGGTTGAGCGAAGCTTTGGTCGGTGATACCAATGATGGTTACTAGCGAACTCGAAGGAACCTGGGCCAGTAGCTTGGTGACGGCGTCAATGTTCGATGAGAGGGATGCGTCGGGCCATCAGATGTATAAGCCTGGAACATTCGATTGCACAGAGACCAACTTCCTGAGAAACGTGCGGCGGACTGGCGCAGACATGAAGCGGGTCATTACTATCCCCGGTTGGTTCGAGGATTCTCTGCGGTCTGAGAACCCAAAGCTGGCCAATCTCCGCAAGGCCGCTGTGGTTTGGGTGGATTGTGATCTCTACAGTTCATCCGTTTCGGTTCTTGACTTTCTCACCCCTCACTTGCAGTACGGCACGTTAGTTTTCTTTGACGATTGGCTGGGACACCGAGCCGATCCTAACTGTGGCGAGCAGCGGGCATTCAGGGAATGGATGGCTGCAAATCCACATTTGTCCGCAGTAGAGTTTTTACGAATGGGGTGGGTAGGCAACTCCTTTATCATGCATGACCGAGCGGACGCGGAGAGCATCCAGGCGCAGCCACAAGAACGGGATGTTGCTTAGCGCGAGTAAGACCGCCCCTACAAGTGAAGAAATGCCTCCAATCCGCACGAATGGGCAAAATTCCAACGGCCCACAATCAGTTTCCTTTCAGTCTACTGCCAGCCATTCCAAAGCGTCCTTCCGGGTCTTGAACGCTGGGAACTCACGTCGGGAGTCGGTTCACGATCTGGCACGCCGTGTGCCTCAACTGAGTAGAGATAATCTGGCTATGCTGGCAAAAGTGGGAGCACTCAACGATCTCTCAGAAGACACAAAACTGCATCGCCGAGATGCACTCTGGCAAGTAGAAAAGGCCGTTAGGAAAAGCGGGCCTCTACTTGAAGGAATGTTGGATGTTGATGCTGAATCTCCGCTGCTACAGATGACCGTCGAGGAACGGCTCGTTGCGGACTACCACGGCACAGGACTGACAACTGGACCTCATCCCATGGCCTATCGACGTGACGATCTAAGAATGCGAGGCATCAAGTCTGCGTCGGAATTGAGAATGTTACCCATGCTGAAAGCGAAGCGCTTCTTAAACTCAGCCATGTCAGTTCTGTACAACTTTGCAAGCGCCCGCAGAATGGTATAGCCCTGCTTTCTCCGTTTTATCGGCGTAGTTCGGCGCGCAGGGAACAGATGAATCAATCTGGCAATATCCCAATCCTCGGTCTGTCGATTCACCGCATCAACGTAGGTCTCAAATGCGGTGCTGGGTTCTTCGTCTGGAAGGTTGCGTATGTATTGCCCCACAAGCGCCTTTTCGCCAACTTTTGACAGCGCCTCGCCCCATTTGTCTGCAAGCGCCTCGCGAAAGGCGAGGTATTCGGCTATTTCTGCGGGCGTAATCAACGTCCGGAGAATCGCGTGATACGCGAGGGCATGAATCAAATGGATAAGCACCCCGGCGGTCTTGCTTCGGTGGTACTTTTTGGTGGCGCATTCCGATGGCAGCAGGGGATGAGGATTGTAGATGACGATTCTGTGCGTTTGCGTTACTTGCGCGCTGGCGAGATTGAACACATGGCGACGACCGTTCCGCACTTTGATTTTGGGATATGTCTTCAGGTAAGACAAAGTGTCCCTCATCTGCCGGGTGGCTTTCTTAACGACTTCATCTGCAAACCACTTTCGCTCCTTGTCTGCCGTCGTGTGCGGCGGCGCAACCCTTTCTTTGATTTGAGAAAGAATCATCAAATCATCCAACCACACAACCTTATCTGCTAGCTCCAATTCGCTGGCGGGATTTGGCTTGAAAGTGTTGGTTGAGAAGGTAAACTCGCGGAAAAAATAGGCGGCATTAAGTTTGCCGACGGCGCTTTCAAAATCCTGTTTCTGCTTGCTTTTCACGACTACTTCTTCCCGATCACTCTGTAGGTTTGCAGGGCCAGCGCTGGTCGATTTCCCGCATGATTTCTTCAGCCCATCGCACGGCATCCGAAATCGCGGACATGGTTGCTGGTACCCGCTTTCCTCCATCGTACTGCGCCAGTTTCCGGGCCGCTAGGATACTCGCCGCAATCAACAGCACGCGTTTGCGGCCCTCGTCCACGCTGGCAAGATAGCATATTCGCCTTTTGTTCGCCACGCACCGGAGTGGATTTTACTTCCTATCCGCGATCAAATAGGATTTCGGCTACCTGATCGGCTACCTAAAGTGGCCGTTTTAGCCAAGAAAAAGTACCCAGTTCGACTGGGAAATTCAAAGCAGGGCCAATACGAGGTCTTTGATAGACAGTGTTTTAGCCAGTGTTTACGAGGGTTTCGGAGAATCCGTTGAGGGTCCCACTCTCTCCGCCATATTTTCAACTACTTGGCTGAGTTGTGATCCGTAGCGCGATCCATTAAGCGCGTGGCAGAGCCAAACCCACGATCTTGCTGTGTGCCTCTGACTCTTGGTTCGTCACCACATCGCCGTAGATGTTCATCGTCGTGCGGATGTCCGCGTGTCGCATTAGCTTCTGTTGCACGGCTATTGGCGTTCCCACCGCGTCAAGCCACGATCGGTAGCTGTGGCGCATCGTGTGAGTAGCCAGCTTGCCGACTTTCGCTACTTCTGCTGCTTCCTGGAATACTCCCCAGACTCGCGGATAGGACCACGGAAGACGGCCTAGCCGTGTCGGGGAAGCGAAAACCCAGTCTCCGGGTGTGGAAAACTGCGTTGTTTGCTTCCACGTCTTGAGCACTTCCAGCAGACTGCCATCTATGCTCAAGTGCTTTCTGGAACCTGCGGTCTTTACGTCGTCCACTCGTTGCCGAACAATCCCACGTTCTATGTTGATCTTGCTCGCAAGCCAGTCAATGTCTGCCCACTTGAGTGCTAGGCATTCGCTGATCCTGAGTCCCAAACACAGACACAGCAGAGCCATCGTGCGGAATGGTTCCGGGAGTTCAGAAACGAACTTCTGGAACTCCTCGAACGTAAGACTACGCGGAGCATTTGTTCCCCGCATAATCAGGCGGAACGAGAATCACATAACAAAAGCCATCGCCCCCGGTTGCGGCGTTGACCGTTTCCTTTAAACCTCCCAACGTCCGCGACAAGTTTGTCTTTTCTAATGCCAAGGTCGTGTCGAAGTGTTGCTGGCTTTCTTCGTTAGAGTCTTTTATACCGTCCGCTATTTCTTGAAACTTTCGGAGTTGTTCGCTTCGGGCATCCGCTTGCTCTTGGTCGTGCTTTGCTCTATCAATACCCATCATCCAGATTTCACCGACTACCAGCATCAGGAATACAAACGTCCAGATTGCTTTCTCAACTGTGCTCGCTTTTTCGACACGAAAGGCTACGGCTCCCGCAACAAAAGCAAGAATGGCGATGAACACACCAGGACAGAACGGCCAATGAAGACAGATCCAGATTTCATGGAACACGGCGATCCTCCAAAACTGCCACGATCATTGTCGAGTGGGCCACTTTCGATCAATCTCCTTCATTATCTCGTCTGCCCATTGCACAGCATCAGCGATTGCTGTGCACATTGATGTCTTCTTCGATGAAAAACCGGACGCTAGGCGGCGTAATGTTCCATGATGGTGTTGCAATACGTCATTAGTTATGATTAAGTAATGACATATTGAAACAATCCCCGGCAGCGCCACTTCAGAAGATTATGCAGTACATCGGCGAACACGGGATTGCTAGGCCCCGCGATATCGAGGCCATCGGCCTTTCGCGGCAGTATCTCGTTCGTCTCCATCATCAAGGCAAACTCAAACGGCCTGGACGTGGAATCTACACACTCGCGGACGCCAAGGTCACGGAGCGCCACTCTTACGCCGAGGTTGCGAAGCGTGTACCCAAAGCGGCTATTTGCCTGCTTTCGGCCCTCGCATTTCACGAGATCACAACTCAGAATCCAGCTTCGGTTTGGATAGCTCTCCCCAAAGGGGCAAGAAAGCCAGCCCTCGATTCGCCTTCACTGAGGATCGTACGACTGTCCGGACTATCGCTGACTAAAGGAATTGAAAACCATCAGGTCGATGGCGTCCCCGTCCGCGTCTATTCGGCCGCGAAGACTGTCGCCGACTGTTTTAAGTTCAGGAACAAAATCGGACTCGATATCGCAATCGAATCCCTAAAGGATTGTCTTCGCCAGAAAAGGGCTAGCATCAACGAAATCTACCGCTACGCCAAAACCATAAGCCTTCTTGATTCAACAATATAAAGCTCGCCTGCTCAATAGTTTATGCACTGAAGTCGGCTTGGCCAGTATTGAGTTAGATGTGCTCACTGTATTACCTTCAACCCGCATATAAATAATAGTAGTTATCATCATTAATGCATGAAATATTAATAAAATATTTGACACATCGAGGTCTTGAGGAGTAGCCTAACCGTGGAGGATCAGGGAAATGCGGAGAAGCACGATTGACCTGCTGAAACGACATCTTCGGCCCGGACGTGTCTACCGCAGAGAAGACCTTCTGCCCTGGTCCAATAGTGTTGATCGACACCTCAAAGAACTTACTGTCGACGGGACCCTCCAGAAGCTCCGTACCGGCTTGTACTACAGCCCTCGTAAATTTGAATTTGGAGAGGCTCCGGCAGATGAGCACGAGCTGGTGAAAGCGTTCTTGAAGACGGACCGTTTTATCCTGACCTCCCCGAATGCCTACAACCAGTTGGGACTTGGGACAACGCAGCTCTACAACAAACGGGTTGTCTACAATCAGAAACGGCATGGGACATTTCCGCTCGGCAATCGAATGGTCACTTTCGAGCGCCGCATGAATGTTCCAAGGCAACTCTCTCCCGAGTTTCTGCTGGTCGATCTTGTTAATGAACTAGGCGACCTTGCCGAGGATCGGGACGCCGTTCTTTCTCGCGTTCGCGAAAAAGCCAAAGAGATGGACCCGAAAAAGCTTTCACGCGCGGTTTCTCTCTACGGCAAATACTCCACACAGAAAAAGTTTCAGGAGATGTTGCAACATGCCTGACTCTTTTCTGCATGAGCGACGCGACTTCAAGGCACTTGTCGAGACCGTCGCAGAGAGCGAGAAGATCAATGATTCCGCTCTCGTCGAGAAAGACTACTGGATCATGCACGCCGTCTTTGGGCTCAAACAGCTGGGCTTGACGTTTGAGCTCAAGGGCGGCACTTCGCTTTCCAAGGGGTTTGGGATCATTCAGCGATTCTCTGAAGACATCGACATTCGCATCGAACCTTTCGATGGGCTGCAGGTCGATACCAATCCAAATCACGAGAAGCCTGCGCACATCGAGTCCAGACGAGTCTTTTATGAAAAGCTGCGGGACAAGATCAAGATCCCAGGGATTACGACCGTCGAGAGGGATACAAACCGATTCATCTGGGCCTCTCTCGCCCATATTCACGGGATCCCCGGAGTGCCGGACTGGGCTGACTGGTTCGCGAGCGAACTGCAAACGCATCGGGCGATGATGCCCGCGCTCGGCATCGGATGTGAGCCCATGATTGTCAAAGGCCAAAAAGAACAGTTTCTCGACTGGCTTAGTTGGAGAGTCGAAAGTGAAGCAATTCGAATTCCCGCCTCCACAGGTTCGATCCGCTGGCCGCGCTTCAATCTCGAGAGCCTCTTCCTGCCGGCGAAGTAACTCTTAGCTTGTGGGTTGTTACTGGATACTAGCCGACTTATTGTTACCGATCCGTCTTGTGTGCGACGAGCGCATAGTCGAGGCAGACACCAGACAGTGTTATGCGGTTCCCGCGAAAGCAGTGCGGTCAGCTAGGGCGTGACCGTGAACTTCTTTGAGCTTATGCCGATTCCTCCCTTAGTCTCGACACCGACGGGCCCGGTTTTTGCCCCTGCTGGTACGGTTGCGCTCACCTCGGTGTCGGATTCCACTTGAAAGCTGGCGGGCACATGATCACCAAACCCGACCCCCTCGGTCTGAGAGAGGCTCATTCCAGTGATGGTCACCACCGTTCCAACCGGACCACTGGGCGGGCTAAAGCTGAGAACTTGCGGTGTGACCCGGAATTTGCTGTTGCTGGTCAGCGTGGTTGAGCCGGTAGTCACGGTCACCGTTCCAGTCAATGCTCCAACGGGCACCGTAGCGCTGATGAAAGTCGAGCCGCTCTCGCTGATGGAGTTGGCCTCAACACCGTCAAACTTCACCACCGAGGAATGGCTGAAACCCTGGCCGAGAATGCCGATCTTGGCTCCCTCTTTACCAGACTCCGGCCCTACTTCCACGAACGCCCCCAGACCCGTAGATAGACTGAAAACTGTGCCGGTTCTGCCGCTTCCGCCGCCCACAGTGTTTCCGTAGAAGATCCCGTTGGTGTCTTGGGCTAGCGCGCCCTCCGGGTAGCTGCCGTCCGTCGACCCGTTAAAGCTGTGAAGGGTGGTGAGCGTTCCACTTGCGGTAATCTCGAAGATCGTTCCGAAGCCACCGGCGTTCCCGCCAAACTCGGTTGACCCGTAGAAGTTCCCATCGCTGGCTTGGATCAGTCCTACGTAGGGTAGATCGCCGTCCGTACAACCGGCTTGGGAGCAGAAGGTATAGAGCAGTGTGAGCATACCACCTGAGGTGATTTTGAAAACCGTCCCAGCGTTGTTGGCTCCGAAACCGCTTGCTGTCCCATAAAAAGCTCCGTTGCTCCCCTGCACCAGACCCCCGTAGGGATTGCCGCCGTTCACATCGTGGTAGTTGAAGCTGTATAGCGTGGTCACGGTTCCGCTTGGGGTCATTTTGAAGACTACTCCGTAGCCGTACGCGCCGCCATCCAGTGTCGTCCCGTAGAAGTTCCCATCACTGCCCTGAACCACCCCGGCGTAGGGGTGGGCACCGTCTGTTCCGCCAGTAAAGTTATGAAGTGTGGTCACGGTACCCCCCGCGGTCATGCTGAAGACCGTGCCGTAGCCGCCGGCTCCGTTGAACTCGGTTGTCCCGTAGAAGCTACCGTTGGTGCCTTGGATAAGGCCATCGACGGGTCCGGAGCCATCCGTCCCATCGAAGCTGTGAAGTGTGGTCAGCGTGCCACTTGAGGTGATGTCGAAGACCACCCCATCGCCGTTTATCCCGCCACCTTGCGTCGTGCCGTAGAAGTCCCCATTGGTGGCCTGAATCAGTCCCGCGTACGGAACTTCGCCGACCGCCCCGCCGAAGTAGGTAATCGTGGTTAAGGTTCCGCCTGTAGTGATTTCGAAGATCGTCCCATCGCTATTGACCAGGTCGCCCCCCGTGGTCCCGAAGAGGAGACCATTGCTGGCTTGCACCAGTGCACCTCTGGGGTTTAGACCATCGGTGTAGTTGAAGTTGTACAGCGTGTCGAAAGTCTGCGCTGACAGGCTAACCGCGGTCGCCGCCCACAGTAGAAGGACCCCGCACACTCTCAGACTCCAACTGAGTCTGCAGTTACCTGCGGGTACAGAATTCGCGTTCAAGCGGAACGATTCCCTGTTGCTCAGATACATCGTAATTCCCCCTGGAAGTTTATGATTAGAAGATTCTTACGCGACACCCGCTGCCCATCCGGAATAGGTGACCACCCCGAAAGTGGGTGGCAAACTTCTTCCCGCTCGCATATACTGGCGCAGCGTAGTCCCCCGCGGCAACAGGCGTTACCCGACGAAACCCGGCATTTCACGACAATGTCTGTTAGTAAAGCGACCTCCACCGGCAAACGCCTCGACTCGTGGAAAGAGATTGCAGCTTTCTTCGACCGCGACGAGCGTACTGTCAATCGCTGGGAGAAAGATCTCGGCCTGCCCGTTCGTCGTTTGCCGGGAACAAAGGGTCGGGTCTACGCCTTTGAAGGAGAACTCGCAGACTGGTTAGCGGCGTCCACAAACGGTGGCACCTCACACGGGTACAAACCAGGGCCCCCGATCATAGTCGGACAGCATCCCGAGGGAGAATCCGCCACCGTCGTACTTTCGACCGTCCATCGTTGGAAAATCACCCATTGGAAGATGGCCGGGTTGGTCATGGCCACCGCCTTCGCCCTCGGAATTTTGAGTCTGAATCTACCTCATCGGCACGCCGATCCCGATTCCGTCGCCGTACTCCCCCTCAGCAATGGCGGTGGCGATTCCAATAGCGAGTATCTTAGCGACGGCATCACCGAATCGTTGATCGGTAATCTTGCACACATACCCCAGCTCAGGGTGAAGTCCCGCAGCTCTGTCTTCCGCTACAAAGGCAAGGATGTGGACCCGCAAAAAGCCGGCAATGAGCTGGGTGTGGCGGCGCTGGTGACCGGGCAAGTGAGGTCGCTGGGGGACAGTATCGAAGTGAATGCAGAGATTATCGATGTTCGCGACAACACCGAAATCTGGGATCACCACTACAGAGCTAAGGATGCGGATATCATCTCGTTGCAGAAGCAGATCGCGGGAGACATCGCGGTAGAGTTGCGTTCCAATCTCAGTGGCTTGGAAAAGCAGCAGGTGACCAGGCAAGACACGCAGAATCCGGAGGCCTATGAGCTGTATCTGAAAGGGCGCTACGCGTGGAGCAAGCGGACGATTGGTGAGCTTGACAGGGCGATCTCCTATTTCGATCAAGCCATCGCAAAAGATCCAAGCTACGCTCTGGCATATTCAGGTCTGGCCGATGTTTATTCCGTACTGCCTGACTTTGGGGGCAATCCCAGCGAAGACTATTCCAAGTCGAACCGCGCCGCCCGTAAGGCGCTCGATTTGGACCCGACCTTGGCTCATCCTCATGCCATTCTGGGCAGCAACGAGATGAGGTACGACTGGGATTTTGCGGGGGGGAGGCTGAGTTCAAGAAGTCTTTCGAACTCGACCCCAACGACGCCACTGCGCATCAGTGGTACGCCGACGATATTGGCATGGTTGGGGGCAGAGAACCGGAAGCTCTTGCAGAGGTCAATCGTGCCCATGAGCTCGATCCGCTATCTCCCGTCATCAGCCGGGTGGTCGCAAGTGTTCGGGTCTCGGCACGGCAGTACGACGACGCCGTTGCGATTTGTCGGAAGGTGGCGAACGAGAACCCGGCATCAGCTGTGGCGCACGATTGCTTAGCCTACGCCTATTGGGGAAAACACATGTACCCGCAAGTCATTGAAGAGTGGATAACCTATGGCCAGCTCTCCGGCGACAAGGACATGTCTGAACTCGCTGCCGCCTTCGAACAAGGATTTCGTTCAGGGGGCTGGAAAGGTGCTCTCACCAAAGGCATTGAACTCCTGCAAGCACGGCGCCAGACCGGCCGCTACTCCTCCGCGTTGTTCATCGCTCGCCTGTACGCCGCCTTGGGAGAGAAAGACCAGGCTTTCCATTGGCTCAACACCGCTTATCAGGAACACGATTGGCTGCTAATGGGTTTGAACACCTACTTCCAACTAGACCCCCTGCGTTCTGATCCGCGATTTGCCGAGTTGGTGCGCAAAGTCGGTCTGCCGCAGTAACCAGGATTGAGTCCGCGATTCGCGCTTTCCCCGATTCGCCATGAGTGAACCGGCCTTCACCGGTTCCGCCACTGGGCCGGAAGTGGACCAAGGCGATGAGCCGGCGTGTGTCGTGCGGTTCCCCACTCCAAAACTCCACCGGTGCCGGATAATACCGAGAGACGCGCTTGTAGGAAGTAATCTCCGCACGTGGCATCAATTCTGGGGAAATTGCGCCAACCAAGAAGTTAGGAACATGGCGTAGCGCCTGCCGTCGTGACCGGATCGGTAACGTGAGTGTAATCGCCACACTTCCTCTTCGTTTTTCTTTTCTTGTTTTCTTCTCCCTTCCGCTTACCTCGGAGGACGTCTATGCCAGAACTGTCCACGATCTACGACTACATGAGATGTCATGCGGTGCTTTTGGGAGAGCGCATTCTCGAGGAGTATCCAGCGCTTCACCAATTCGACGATGGAGTTTCCTCTCGGATTCAAGGATTGCTGCGAAGGCCTTTCCCTGCACAGGCCATCGCCATTATGGGAGTCGCCAAACGCTGGCTGCAGGCGCGCACCGCCATGGTGGTCGCGGAATGCGGTACCGGCAAGACACTGATCTCGCTGGGAGCGATCCACGTCCACCACCAAAGAAGTCCGTTTACGGCCTTAGCGATGGTTCCACCTCATCTGGTCGAAAAGTGGGCGCGGGAAGCGTTTCTGACCTTGCCAGGAATACGCGTGTTCTTGATCGACGATTTGCGAAATGGCGGTGACGAGAACAAAGCACACGGAGTCAACGAGGTGCGGTTGAGGCAGGGGCGAATGGTGCGGGAAGGTTTGCAAACAAGGTTGAGTGAGCTGCGACTACGGAAGGATTCGCAGAGTTCCCGGAAACGCTGGTTGTCGCTTTGCGGGAGACCATCGCTGTTCATCGTCGGACGTGAACGAGCCAAGCTCGGTTACTTCTGGCGCCACGCTTACCGGGTACCACACTCTGGGCCATACGTTGGATGCGTGGTGAATTCCGATACGGGCAAGCCGGTGATCGTGGACGACAGCCGACTCACGGCGGGTGAGTTCGACAAGACCAAAATCGCCGAGACCATTGAAACCAGGGGCGACAAATCGTGTCGCCCACTGCACAGCCCGCTGTGGCAGGCGGACGCGGACAAGATTCGCCGCATGGCACCGATTGAGTTCATCGGGCGCTACATGCCGGAATGGTTTGACTATGCGATTTGTGATGAGATTCACCAACTGGCCGGGGATACCGCGCAAGGCAATGCTCTGGGGACCCTGGCCTCTTGCACCAACCGAATTGTTGGTTTGACCGGCACACTCCTCGGTGGTTACGCGGACGATCTTTTCAACACGCTCTTTAGGCTCGAAGCACGAAGGATGAAGGAGCATGGCTACGAATGGGGCACCACAGGCCGCAGTTCGTTCATTCAGGATTACGGCGTCCTCGAAACGATCACCAAGGTGGAACCGGCGAACAATGCCTGCTCTAAGGCCAAGGCCACGAGCACCGTTCGGCGCAAGCCGGGAGCATCACCGCTGCTATTTGGCGAGTTCCTCATGCAGCTGTGCGCCTTTGTGTTCCTCGAAGACATTTCAGGGGAACTCCCGCCGTACGAGGAAACTTATCTAAGCGTGCCAATGGACGCTTCGATGCGAGAAGCGTACCGCGAGCTCGAAGAGGACATGCGGAAGGCGTTGAAAGCTCACAGGGGCAACCGATCGGTTCTGAGCGCGATGCTCAATACTCTCCTGCTGTACCCGGATCACCCGTACGGAATTGGAACGTTGTACGGAACGGAGTTCGATCCTGAAGTCAAACGCAGGATCCGATTCGTGATTGCAGAACCCCGCGACCTTCCCGAAGACCAGATTTACTCGAAGGAACGAAAACTAATTGAGGAGATCAAGAAGGAACTGTTAGAGGGACGGCGGTGCCAGGTTTTTGCTGTCTACACGCAGAAGCACGACGTCACAGCCAGACTGCACCGAATTCTGAGCAACGAAGGGCTCCGCACAGCAGTTCTGAGAGCCAGCGTGGCCACTTCCAAGCGCGAGGCTTGGTACGCCAGGCAAGTCAAAGACGGCGTACAAGTAGTGATCTGCCATCCCAAGCTGGTGGAGACGGGCCTCGATCTGCTGGACTTTCCGACCATCATTTTCTACGAGTCTGGATACTCCCTACATACCTTGCGTCAAGCCAGTCGCCGGTCCTGGAGAATCGGCCAGCGCCGGCCGGTGCGGGTGAAGTTTCTTTGCTCGGAAGGAACAATGCAGACTTCGTGTTTGCGCCTTATGGGGAAGAAGCTCCTCGTGGCACTCACCATGGAAGGCAAGTTTGCAGGCGAGGGCTTGCAGAGCATCGATGAGGACGATGACATGCTCTCGGCGATGGCCCGGGAATTGGTCGAACGTAACGGTATCGGCGAAAGCGCCGACGCCGTCTGGAGAGCCCTCAATACAGAACACGAAAAGCTGTTTTCAACGTCTGCTCATCGCGACGATGACACAGCATCCACCGAAGTGCCGGGGATTCTGCTGGATACTCAGCCTGACCCCGCGAGGCTTGTTGAAAATGCCATGGACACCGCATCTATCGTGGTCTTCGGACAGCGACCGCAAGCGTTGTCAGGTAAGAAGCGACGCGGACGGCCAGCTGTCCCAGAACAGGCATCACTATTCGGCTTCAGTTGAGATGAAACAAGCGAAGACCAATTGCGCTCGCGACCTTCGTCACTGGTGAGCGAGATACTCTCTCCTGAGCTCGCTCTCCCTTTGCGAGCAATTCGGCTAGTCTTCGCAGCGGCGCGCGCGTTTTTGCTCACCCTTCCGGAATTTTGTTTCAAATCACCAAGGAGGATAGAAATATGTCAGAAACAAGTACGCTCATTGGATACGGCGGCCGAACCATTGGCCGCGAAGAACTAGCGCTGGTGCCGACACCAGCGCCGACGGAAACTCACCGCCCGGTCCCACACCACGAGATCGTGCAAGCGTTGATCGAAACGCTTGGCTTTCGCCACATCGGAGTCGTTCACGACGAGTACGCAGTCTCGCCGGACGGCATGAAGGCCTTTGGGGTGCTCGACCTCGAAACCGAGATGGCAGGATGCCGTTTCTCCATCGGGTTGCGAAACTCCCACGACAAGAGCATGCGTTTGGCGATGACCTGCGGCTATCGCGTGTTCGTGTGCTCGAACATGGCGTTTGCCGGAGACTTCACTCCTGTGCTTGCGAAACACTCGAAGTCGTTCTCGCTGATTGACTGTATCTCCGTCGGTGTCGACCGGATGCAGAGAAACTTTGAGCCGATGCGAAAGCAAGTGGAAGCCTGGCAGAAAAGTGAATTGACCGACGTCACGGCAAAGGTTGTCATCTACGAAGCTTTCGTGGAGGGCCAACTGGAAGCTCCAAAACATCTGGCCCGGACTGTACACGATCTCTACTTCGAACCGCAGTACGACGAGTTCCGTCCGCGGACGATTTGGAGTCTCTCGAATGCTTTCACGTCAGCCTTCAAGGAACTGGAACCCGTCCCACAATTCAAGGCGACAGCCAAGCTGGGCGAATTCCTGGAAGCTCGGTTCTCGCAGCCGTTCTAGCCTGCGAGGCGGCCTTCCCAACAAGCAATTCAACTTCGCTTTAGACGACCCATGGGGGCGAGGCTCGTCCGCATGGGCTGAAGAGAGGAGTCACCGTCATGTCTGAATTGTTTCCGCTTGGGCAAATTGTGGCCACGCCGGGTGCGCTAGCTGCATTGGAGAGAGCGAAACAGCTGCCCACCTGTTTCTTGGCCCGTCATGCAATCGGGGACTGGGGCGAACTGGATCCAACCGATGTCGCAGAGAACAAGTACAGCCTGATTCACGGGTTTCGATTGCTTAGCAGCTACCAGACGGATGCTGGCGAGAAGCTATGGATAATCACCGAATCCGATCGGTCGGCAACCACGCTGCTTTTACCAGAGGAGTACTGACAAGTTTCATGAATCAATGGTTGCAGCCATGCTCTAGAAAGGATTCCGGCGAAGCTTGAACCACGCAGCAGGCAGGATCACATCCAAGGAATAAGAGTTCTTTTCTCGTGTTTATTTTGGATAGGGAGCCGGGTGGTTTTGTTTACGGATTCTTTTTGGAGTCTTCACGCCTTCCTTATATGTTTGGCGCTATGCTGTCAGCGGCATCATCATGCTGCGGTTCTGATCCGACTCTGGAGGAAACACCAATGAAATCGATCACTCGGTTCGTCATAGCAGTGCTGGCAGTTATGTTCGCGGTCGCCCTGTGTCCCGCGCAGGACGTCAAGCCCGCCGACCTGGGCAAAGGGGCGGCGTTCAATGGCAAGAAGATCGAAATGAAGGACAAAGGAGAGGTCGCTTACCTCCTGTCTTTCACGGCGGGGAAAGAGTTCGAGGCCACCACGGACGGCCCAAAGAATACCGACGTGCACTTTTTCGTCTACGACTCCTCCGGCGCGGAAGTCGCTAAGGACGACTCGCCCGGACCGAAGTGTTCGGTTAAGGTGACGCCGGAGAAGGACGGGCAGTACAAGTTCCTCATCAAGAACGCCGGCGGGACCAACGCCGTGACCTTCAAGGTAAGGGTCGCCAAATGATGACGTGCCGCTTGTCAAAATAACACTAGGACTCGCGCCAAATGGCTCTCGAAAAGCTGCGGACTATCGTCATCACGGCGATCCCTATTAAGACCTCGGAAATCGCACTGGTCAACTCGCTTGGCGAATCGAAGTCCAGGATCGCAACGAACAAGTGTCTTACGAATTGTTGAGCGTTGACGGGACCGCAAGCTACGGAAAGAGGCTTGTGCGATTGGTTGGCGAAACGGCGAAACCGTATGCACACGATCCGCCAAGTGGTTACGCTTTTTCAGGCAGGGTACAATACCGTCTCTTGGAATTCTGCTCACGGAAATGCTTCTCATAACGAGGGAGGGCAATGCCCGAGTCCATTGACTGGCCGCCGGCCCATCCGCGGACGCACCCGCCGCGGCGTCGCCGCCGCTTCCTTCTCATTCTCGCCGTCGTTGCGGGCATCTTCTTTGGCGGTCGGACCGCGTTGTCGTATTACGTGGACCTGCTCTGGTTCAGGTCGCTCGGCTACGGGGACGTGTTCTGGAAAACACTGAGTCTTCAGTGGGGAGTCTTCGCCGCTTTTGGAGCGGCCACATTTCTCATTCTGTACGGTTCCTTCCTGGCTCTGAAGCGGGCACATCTCTCCGATTTGCCAAGCGGTCATACGATTCTCATCGGCGGGCGGCCGGTGAAGCTGCCGGTTGAGCCTGTCCTCCGTCTCATCGCGCTCGGCGTTTCGCTCGCCGTTGCCGCTGCAACCGGCGTCAGCATGATGGCGGAGTGGCCGACGCTTGCGCTCTTTTGGTATGCGCCTCACCCCACCGATGGCGTCATGGGCCCGATTTTTGGCAAGCCACTGAACTTCTTTCTGTTCACCCTGCCCGCGTGGCAGCTTGTAGCCGGCTGGCTGCTTACGCTAGCCGTGATTACTTGTCTACTCGCCGTCTTCTTTGTCCTCATCACGGGCGGAAGCCGTGCGCTCGCCGGGCGTCTCAGCCGCTCCGTCCGATTACCTTGGCGCGGGCTGTCGATCACGTTTGCGTTTCTGTTGCTGATCCTCGCGATGCGCGGCTATATTGGGCGGTTCGAGCGATTGTTCGACGATCATACGATCTTCGGGGGCGTGACCTACACGGATGCGCACATCACGCTAACAGGGATGCTTGTCGTCTGTGCGGCGCTCATTGTCGGCGCGGTGATTGCAGCCGTGAACGCCGTGTCGATGCAGCGCGGGCGTTGGTTGGTGGCTGCGGTCCTGCCGGCGGCAGTCTGTTATATCGCGGTCCAAGGGGTCGGATGGTACGTCAGTAGTTTTATCGTGAAACCGAACGAACTGAACCGCGAGAAGCCTTACATCGTCTACAACACCGATCTGACGCGGCAGGCCTACGGATTAGACCGAGTCGCGCAGCGCGAGTTTCCGGCCGAGACGACCGTCGAGGCTGCCAACGCGGCGAACAATCAGGCTACACTCCAAAACATCCGGCTGTGGGACTGGCATGCATTGCAGGACACACTTCGCCAGATTCAGGAAATCCGTACCTACTACGACTTCCCCGACATCGACATTGATCGCTATGAGATCGACGGCACTACTCGCGAAGTGATGCTCGCGCCCCGCGAGTTGAACGTGGATAAGCTTCCGGAGAGCAGCCGCAACTGGATTAACGAGAAGCTTATCTACACTCACGGCTATGGCATCACGATGAACCCGGTCAATGGGTTCACGGCGGAAGGGCTGCCCACGCTGATTTTGAGTAATATGCCGGTCCAGAGCACAGTTCGTAGCCTGGCCGTGACACGTCCGGAGATTTATTTCGGCGAGTTGACCAACACTGACGTCTATGTGAAGACGCGGCAGCAGGAATTCAACTACCCGCAAGGCGCGTCTAACAACCTCACGTCGTACGAAGGCAACGGTGGCATTCCACTCGGCGGCTTCCTGCGCCGCATGATCATCGCGCTTGATCAGAGCGATCTCGCGAAGCTGCCATTCAGCGATGACGTGAACAGGGATAGCCGGCTGCTGATGCGCCGCAACATAAGCGATCGCGTAGCGGCGTTAGCGCCGTTTCTCACGTTCGATCCAGATGCCTACATCGTGCTCGACGACGATGGCCGCCTGTCCTGGATCATGGATGCGTTCACGGTTTCAGACAGCTACCCGTACTCAACCCATTACCAACTCGACGGCAATCCCATCAACTACATGCGCAACAGCGTGAAGGTGGTTGTCGATGCCTACGATGGTACGACCACGTTTTACGTGTTCGATCCGGATGATCCGATCATTGCAGCCTACCGCCGCATCTTTCCGAGCCTGTTCAAGGATGCGGCCATGATGCCGCCGGGACTGCGCAAACACGTGCGCTACCCCGAGTTGTTGCTCAAGCTGCAGGCGGAAGTCTACGGCCTGTATCACATGACGGACCCGGCAGCTTTCTACAACCGTGAGGATCTGTGGACCGTCGCCACCGAAGTTGGCATGAGCGAGGCCGGTCAACAAGTAACGCAGGCGATGCAGCCGAACTTCGTGCTGATGAAACTGCCGGGCGAAACCGGCGAGGAGTTCGTCGAGATTCTGCCCTTCACGCCGGCCAACCGGAACAATCTGATTGGCTGGATTGCCGGCCGCAGCGACGGCGCGCAATATGGTACGTCGGTGGTCTATAACTTTCCCAAGACTAAGCTGGTCGATGGACCGCTGCAAATCGAGGCGCGGATCGACCAGAATGCGCAGCTCTCGGGACAATTGACGCTGTGGAATCAGCAAGGCTCGCATGTGCGGCGTGGCGCATTGCTGGTGATTCCAACCGGGCGCGCGCTGTTGTATGCAGAACCGATTTACCTGCAGGCAGAGCGGAGTCCGATGCCCGAGTTGCGTCTGGTCGTGCTCGCGCTGCAAGATCGGCTGGCGTACGGACCAACCTTCGAGTCGGCGATGGCGGCCCTTTTTGGCGGTGCGGTCTCGTCGCTGACTGCCGCCGCAGCGCCAGCAGAACTGGTGCGAGGCGCGCCTGCGTCCGCCGCGTCGCCCGAGCCCGCAGCGGATCTCAACGCGCTCATCGCCGAAGCCGCCAAAGACCTTGCCGACTACCAGCGCCTGACGGCGGAGGGCAAACTTGGCGAGGCCGGACAGAAACTTGAAGAATTGAAGCGCGCGCTCGACAGGCTGAATGCGCGCACAAAATAGGCTCGCTGGGGTGCCGTGCTCTGGGGTCTCGGAGCTTTCAAGAACGACGAGCTCGTCTAATGCTCGGGCGTACTTCCGCTGCTCTACTGACAATTATCTGGGCTGGGATGATGCCGGCCATTACGAACTCGAGCGTGGTCGTCCCGACCGGCAGCTGTCAGTTGTCTTTCCAATGCGTCCACTTCCGCGTTCAAGGAACTGAGCCCATTCCACAATTCGAGGCTACGGCCAAGCTGCTTCCATCAAGCTGCTTCCATTCTGTTACCCGCTGACCAGTCCGCATCGCTTTCTCATGTGACTCATCTAACCAGTCATCGGTAACGGGTTGGCGGTTTCAGTTCTGGATCTTGTGGGCATGCGAACCGGGGAGCCCGCGGGCAGTGCAATTGCCCGATCGGTGAACCTGGCGCAGCACGTGGAGCAGTGGGGATACAAGCGCTATTGGCTGGCGGAACATCACTCCATTTCTGGACTAGCTTGCTCAGCCACGCCCGTACTGATTGGGCATGTGGCAACAGCGACAAAAACGATTCGAGTGGGCAGTGGTGGAGTGATGCTGCCAAACCACGCGCCGCTGGTCGTCGCGGAACAATTCGGGACGCTGGAGGCGCTTTACCCAGGTCGCATTGATCTGGGGCTGGGACGCGCTCCGGGCGGCGACTTTCAAACGATGCGGGCATTGCGAAGAGATTTGCAGCAGAGTGGCGAAGATTTCCCGGCATTGCTCGCTGAATTGCAAACTTACCTGGGGCCGGAGCGGCCGGGGCAGGCAGTGAGAGCGATTCCCGGACAGGGAAGCAATGTGCCGATCACGTTGCTAGGGTCGAGCGGCTTCAGCGCGCAACTAGCAGGGAAGCTAGGCTTGCCATTTGCCTTTGCGGCCCACTTTGCCCCTGAGCACTTATACGCAGCGGCTGAGCTGTACCGGGACGAGTTCCGGCCGAGCGAAGTACTTCGGAAGCCGTACTTCATGGTAGCGGTGCAGGTGATTGCGGCGGAGACTGACGAGGCGGCCAGGCGATTGTTCACGACACCCCAGCAGCGCTTTCTGCGGCTTATTCGAAACCAGCCGGTCGAGCTGTTGCCCCCGGTCGATTCCATGGAGTCGCTGTGGCGGGACGACGAGCGGGCGGCGGTGAGGAGCAGACTGAGCGCGGCGATTGTGGGGTCGAATGCGACGGTGAAGGCGGGGCTGCAGAAGTTGGTGGGTGATACAGCTGCTAATGAGGTGATCGTTGTGACCGATACCTACGAGCATGCGGACAGGATCGAGTCGTATCGGCGAGTGGCCGGCCTTGCCAGCATGATCGAAGCGAAGCCAAGCGTAGCCGTGGAAGCCTAAATCAGCGCGACAACCGCGCTCGGCTTTCTCCCTAGCCAGCCACACAACCGAGCGCGAATTCAGAGTTGCGGAACAGCGTGCTGCTCCGCGAAACAAGACTTCAGATTCTTCAGGTCCACGGGAACACGGGCTTGGGCTCCCTCCGGACCCGCTCTAAGATACTGAACAGGCCACGATATGGCCTGCCCTAGCTCCCGCGCCTCGCGTTCAGCGGCCAATACGGATCCCGTAACATCTCGCGGGCGATAACTACTGCATCCGCCTGGCCGGTCGTCAGGATATGCTCGGCCTGAACTGCAGAAGTGATCATCCCGGCCACCGGTTTTCTTGGGGCAGAGCACGCTGGGTCTGTCACCATCGCGCAGGATGACAATCGAGCCTGGCATACGGCATCCCGGGTGATGGACGTCAGCATGCCCGGAATTAACGAAATTAAGCGGCGATAACTGCCATCAGCGGAATCTCGCGAGGCTTAAGCCTCTAGTCCCTTGTTGAAACTTCTTGCCGCCTCGATAGTCACCTCTACGGCGGGGAGCCTGGAACGAAAGGAAGTCTGCATCGCATTAGTCGAAGCGTTGTCTTCGCTCGGTGACAAGTATCGTTCGGTATTTGTGCTGCGCGACATTCAACATTTGAGCATTGAGGAAACAGCCAGGGTCCTCGAAATTCCCCCCGGCTCGGTAAAAACGCGGGCTGCTGAGAGCGCGACTGATGTTGCGTGATTTCCTGAGTCCAGGTCTGAACGGAAAATGGAGTACTGGGCTGGCCTTCGCGAAAGGGAACAAGCCATGGGAATAACCTGCCAAACAATATGGCGCGAAAGTTCCAACTACATAGATGGAACTCTAAGCCCCGATTTGCAGCAGTCCATCGATGAGCACATCAAGACCTGCCAGGCTTGTGCGTCGGTGTTGGCCGGTTTGCAGAACATCGTCACGCTGTACGGCGACGAACGCATGGCCGAACTCCCAGCCGGATTTTCCCAACGATTGCATCGCCGTCTCGAGGCAAACATGCCCACCACGCGGCGCAATTTCTTTGGCTGGGTGTTCGCGTTGGTTGGATCAGTGCTAGTTGTAGGAGGAATCGAATTGAGCCGCGCTTCGCACGAAGTCCCTGACTCAATTTCTAAACACTCTCAACATTTGGCACAACCAATCCCTCCGGATATGCAGCTGGTAGTCTCAGAGAAAGGGAAGCTTTTTCATCTAGCCGCATGTCCTTTCATTATTAACCGGGAAACAGTTCGGCACATGACAGCGAGCGTAGCCCTCGCGCAGGGCCTGAGTCCCTGCACGAGGTGCTTGAGCAAGTATTTGTAAGGCACAGCAAGCAGGGCTTGAAGTATACCGCCTTATCAGCCTTAAATCTTCGCGGTAAACGGCTGGGTTGGTTGCTGCCTGTGAGGGATCGGTCCGGCGTGCCGCCGCCCTGAGTGCTCAGCGGACCGGAGGTGATACCAATCGCGCCGATGATTACCCCAATGCTAGAGCTGCTGTGCGTAAGAGAGCGCAGCGGTTTCTTGCGAGCCTTACAGCTTGCGGGTGAAAGTACGGCGCGGCGGTCATGAAAACCTCTTTCTCTTGGAGATTCGGATCGTTCCGAAAGGTACAGTCGAGGCAGCATACGCGAACTTTGGGAGCACATCTTCCCTGGAGTGCCACAAACCTTCGACGCGCGAAGAAATGAAAGCCTATAAGTTTCTCCCTTGCTCGGTGAGAGATCTTGATTCCTGCCGCACTTGTGCCCAAGGGATCGGGAGATCGACGACCGTCCCGCTTTGCTCAATCGTCTCGACAGCTTCGAAGCCAGCGAGAATCACCTGTCGCTGGATACGGGTACAGAAAGGCGCACCAAAGTGATGGCCCATTGGCCAGGGAACGAAAACCGCCCGCGGAACTTTGATGGCGCGGGTCACGTCTTTGGCCACTGTGATCGAGACCGTCGGAATTCCGCGTTCTTCGATCTTTCTCTGGATCAGTCCGACCGACTGATGACAAATTGGTCATGCCGGAGCGAGCAGCGCAACGTCCGCCCGCTCTTGTTCATCGACTGCGCGGGCAATGCCCTCGGCTACCGTAGCCTCGAACCGCTCGGGATCCATGTTGTAGCCGATGAAGCTGAAGAAATTTCTTGTGAGCCCGCCGATGACTCCTTCAGCCGCTAAATCCTGTAATCGTTCGATAGGGAAGATGACATTAATGTCCACGTCAGCATCGTCATGCGGATATTTGAGTTGATGAATGACTAGATCAGGTTGCCGGGCGTCGGAGGGCACGCGACGGAAGCTGAAGTCGCCCAAAGGATGCGCAACCTCCATCGGACGGTCCCGCTTGAGGTGTACGCCGCAAGAACTGATGAGGCAGACTGTGCTGTCCTTCAGCGGCTTGGCGAGTCGCGCCAGAGGTATAAACTCGCTCTTGGTGATCATCGAGCCGGGGTAACGCTCGTTGATGGTCTGCCAGAGGCCGGGGCGGAGTTGAGTTCCGCTCTCCCGGGGGTCGACCGGCGACTCCGTTGTCTTCGAGGAGTGCAAATTAGCGGCTGCCATCGTGAATCCATTCCCCTGAATTGCGAATGAAATAAAAGTGCAGACGAAAGTAAAGCAACGCCAGTGTCGACGAATCCTTCTGCATGGTTTGCTCAATGAACTCGCAATCTGGCTCCTGATCATGCAGAAGAATCTTCAGGGCTTCGGTCCAGGACTTGTCGATCTCTTTCCGGCCAACATTTTCGTTGCCATCGCCAAGGTGCAGCCGTACGAAGCGAATGAGCTTTTCCGAGTCGCCGTCTTTTACAGCTTCGCGCAAATAAGGAACTGACATCTTCTATTCTCTTCTTTCCTCGGCAACGCTGAAACGAAAAAGGTCAGGTCGCGAGTAGTGTCCAGAGACGTCGAGCGTCATACACTCACGCTCTGTCTCGGTGAGGTCAAGACATGCAATGCAACATAGCTTCCCAATCGAAGACTGGTCATTTTGAGATTTCGGAGCGTCCATAGGTACTGGAATAGGTACTGGAAGGGAGTTGGTGCGTTCCCTCAAGACTGCTGCCAGGGCGTCGCTGCCGACGGCGCTCGAATTCACAGACCCCTCCCCCTGGACCATGGTCCTTCGTTCTCCTTCTTGATGCCGCCTCTGAGGAAAAGTTACAGGCTGGGAATCTTAGTCCAATAATTACTTAGATTGCAATTCTTCAGGCTCTCAGTGAGTTGAGAAGGCAGGAACCATAGAGATCGGACGAAAACAAATTCGCATTCTCCATGTTTCATTTCGGGTCCGAGAATCCACAACCATCATTAACGATCTCTTGAGAAGTTGTAACTTCCGTCATTCTCAATACTCTCACCAAAGCGCGGCCCGTATCCAGGGACTGCTATACCCGGAAGTGTGGTTCCAAAATCCGAGGCCCGCATAATCTGGAAATTTCTACGGGACCACGGCCGATGGCGGGGGCTACAACTCTGGCACCATCTTTATGATGACCGACGCGGGTGCGCTAACTACCCTATATGATTTGGTCGATCCGCAAAATTCTCCTTATGATGGGTTAGTCCAAGCCACAAACGGAAACTTCGACGGGACGACTTATGGTGCTGGCCATGGAACGATCTTTGAAATCACGGCGGATGGCGAGCTAACCACGTTGCACCTTTTCGATAGCACGGGTGGTAATCCATGGGCAGGATTGGTTCTGGCCACGGACGGAAACTTCTACGGGACAACTCTCTTCGGCGGAAATCCCACATGCACCCCAGATGGATGCGGAACCGTGTTCCGATTCAGCTCAGGCGGTGCGCTCACGACCCTACACTCGTTTGATTCAGCAGATGGCGGCAACCCATATGGCGGGCTACTTCAAGCAACCAACGGAAACTTCTATGGAATGACCTATGCAGGCGGCTCCGATAACCTGGGCACTCTGTTCAGTTTGGACATAGGCCTCGGTCCCTTTGTAGCGTTCGTCCGCTCCGCTGGGAAAGTCGGGCAAACCGGAGGCATTCTTGGGCAAGGATTCACCAGGACCACCGGCGTTTCGCTGAACGGAATCCCGGCGAGCTTCACAGTTGTGTCTGACACATACATTCGTGCCACGGTTCCAGTTGGGGGGACGACAGGCTACGTAACCGTGACCACACCTCGCGGCGTGCTCACCAGCAACGTGCCGTTCCACGTGATCCCGTAGCCATGAGACCGAAATGGAGGTTTCCCCGCGGATTGTCGGCGAAAAATCGCGATATCACTCATTGACCCCAGTCGGCCTGTTCCCAATGAGTGCTAACGCCTTTTTGCGTAAACCATCGGCAAGGCAAGCGACGAGGTACCAAAACGTGCTCTAGGGTCTAACTCTGAATGCCACACCACAGCCGTATGTCGGAGGTGGACATTCGCTGAGGTTGCCGCCTCTGGAGGTTATTCCGTAGAGCTCCCCTGCCTCATCAAGAACCAAGCCGCCACCCGGAGCCGCTCCATCTCCGTTCAAGCCGGTGAAGAAGTGAAGGATGCTTATTTTACCCGTTCTGTCCAGCTTGAACGCAACTCCACAGCTGCCACCGGCGATTTCACACTTGCTTCCATAATCTCCGCCCCCCAACGTAACGCCGTAGAGATTGCCCTCTGTGTCTCTGGTTAGAGGTGCAAAAAACGGGTATGCGCCGTCCTCCGGCGATCCGAGGAACTGATGCAGCACCGTCAAATTCCAGGAGGGATCCAGTTTGAATATCGTCCCGAAGTTCACCGTCCCGCCGAATACAGTTGTTCCATACAAGTTGCCGGAGGCATCGCGAATCATCGTGGCTTGCGGCGTAGCGCCATCGCTGCCGGTGAACGTGTGGAGAACGCTGAACTTGCCTTTTGAAGTAATCTTGAAAATCACTCCACAGCCATAGCCGCTGTCGCATTTAAGATCACCGCCGCCGCTGGCCACGCCATAGAGATTCCCTTGACTGTCCCGAACCAGAGATCCGGCGGGCCACCCTCCGTCCTTGCCGCCGGTAAACCGATGCAATGCCGTCTCTTCGCCCGATGCGCTTAACTTGAAGACCATTCCACACCCCAAGCCATTGCCACAGCCACCCTGGCCGCCATAAAGAGTCGTGCCATAGAGATTACCTGCATCGTCGCGCACCACACCACCTTCCGGATATGCCCCGTCTCCACTGCGGCCGGTGAAGCTGTGGAGCACCGTCTGCTGCATTTTCGTGTCGAGTTTGAACACCGTGCCATCGCCGTCCGCACCGCCGTATAACGTCACACCGTACACCATTCCCTCCCTGTCCCGGATCATGTCCCCGAAGGGGTCCTGGCCGTCTGCTGCGTTAAAGGTGAAAACCACCGTCTCGCCTCCGCCGGGGGTGAGCTTGTAGATCAGGCCATCTTGCTCGTCTCCAGCGCCCGTGGCCGTAGTCCCATAAAGGTTGTCCTCAGCATCTTTCAATAAGGCACTATCGGGACCGACGCCGCCGGTCCCGAAGGTGTAGACGATCGAATAGTCCTGCGCTTGCGCCGAGGCGAAGGGTAAGCCAACTGGCAAACCAGCTGCCAGTACCGTGAGTTGCAGAATCCAGGTATTGCGGTGGCGTGACATGGTGTGACCTCCTTACGGGGGAAAGGGAACGTAATCAGCCTGCGAACATTCTCGTGCGCGTCCCTTGGCCCGTCAATAGGCAAGTACTTGCGCTGCCGTCGTCATGTCAATTGGCGTAACATCGCCATTTCTCTCATTGACCCCTGCTAGGACAGCGCGAATACGCCCCCGCAAATCGAGTCCCTGTAATTATCCCCAAGAACAGAAATCCTTTCAACACGACTCGGGTAACTGGACGGGCCGCGTTTATCGAGACTCGTGACTGAGGATCCTTTTCCCTGTAGTGGCGCTAAATCGCTATTACACTCAATATCCCCGCGCCCAGCAGGTGGAAGGATTTTTCCCCATGACCGACTAACATGGATCTGGGTGATCGCGTCTTTGTGTGAAAATCCATCCGGAACGCGATTCGAACGAGGGAAGATGGCGCTCCAGCTTGTCCTCCGTCCGATTATGCTAACCTCCTTGACTTGGAGAACTTCAATGCTGCACCTCGATACTGGTAATACAGGTTTCATGATTCTGTGCACCAGCCTGGTCATGCTGATGACCCCCGGTCTCGCATTTTTTTATGGGGGTCTGGTAGGGCGCAAGAACGTGCTCGCTATCATGATTCAGAGCTTTGTCTCGATGGGCTGGACGACGGTGATCTGGTATTCATACGGCTACTCTCTATGTTTCAGCGGCGACTGGCACGGGATCATCGGCAATTTCCGCTACGCATTCTTGCGCGGAATCGATCTCGCCACCGCGTCGCCGAATGATACGATCCCGGCATTTGTGTTCATTGCGTATCAGATGATGTTCGCCATCATCACTCCTGCCCTCATCTCGGGCGCGTTCACCAACCGGGTCACCTTCAAAGCCTATATGCTGTTCCTGACCGGTTGGCTTACCTTCGTCTATTTTCCCTTCGTGCACATGGTTTGGGGTGGAGGCATGCTGCAGAAATGGGGTGTGCTGGACTTTGCGGGCGGCATTGTGGTGCACAACATCGCGGGCATCGCTGCTTTGGCTTCTGTGCTGTACGTGGGGAAACGCCGCACGGCGGATCGCGGCCCCCACAGCATCCCGCTCGTCGCCCTCGGGACCGGCCTACTGTGGTTCGGATGGTACGGCTTTAACGCCGGCAGTGAAATGCGCGTAGATTCGGTGACTGCCACCGCATTTCTCAATACCGATTTGGCTGCCTCGTTCGCGGCTGTTGCTTGGATGCTGGTGGCATGGTTCAACGAAAAAAAGCCCAAGTTCCTCGGCCTGCTGACTGGAGCCGTCGCCGGACTGGCGACCGTCACTCCCGCCGCCGGGTATGTTTCTCCCACCACCGCGGTCATCATCGGCTTGGTTGCTGGAGTCGTTTGCTACTACGCGGTTGAGATGAAAAACAGAATGCACTGGGATGACGCGCTGGATGTTTGGGGAGTCCACGGCGTAGGGGGTGCCCTCGGCATCGTCATGCTGGGAATCTTCGCCAACCGACAATTTAATCCCGCAGGCGCGAACGGACTGCTCTACGGTGATCCGATGTTCCTCCTGAAACAAGTCGTGGCCGTGATTTTCTCGTCGGTATGGGCCTTCGTGTTTACCTACGCGATGTTACGAATCATCAATATGTTCACGACGGTGAAAGTCGACGAAATGAGCGAGGAAATAGGCCTCGATGAATCCATTCACGGCGAACATGCCTACGAGGAGTTTCCGGGGCACGACGGTCTGGTTCATCCGGATCCGCGCTAGCCAGGTTCCGGGGAGGGATTTGAGGTTGTGCCGCTTCGCTTAAGCAGCCGATTGCATGTGTGCGCCGCCCAACAGGGCCCGTATTTCATCCGGCGTAGCGATCTCAAACTCTGGTATAGAGTTCGCCAGCTCTAGTCTCTCCCTGACCGACCTCTTGGGATTGAATAACTTGAATCGGATGTCGTGATCGTAGGCCCATCGTTCCAGAAACATGAGCATGCCCAAGCCGCCACCCTCTACCGCGGTCACACCGGAAAGATCCAGGACGATGATACGGGCATCTTCCTGCGACATCACCATGTCGCGCAGGGCAAAGGCGCTGTCGCTCCGCACGATTCGGCCATTGCATTCAACAACCGCAACATCCTCGACCCTATCACTGTGAAGACTTAGCATGATTTTCCTCCACTTCGTCCACCTATTCCACTAGCACGAGCTGTGCCATTACCTATTCGATGATAGGAAAGCGGTTGTGGCGGGGGGCGCGAGCATTGTTCGGCCAATACAGGAAAATTTGTCTAGTGCGAATACTGTAGGGAGTGACTCACCGCAACCGCGGTTGAGCGGTGTGCCCTCCTGAGAACGACTAGTCTTCGCGCGTTTCCATCTGCAAAGGCGGAAGGACTACGGGCTGGGAGCGCTCTTTGTCATGCCAGAAGACCTGGAAACACTGGCCATCCCGAGTCGAGCGCCATTTGCTGTCCTGATACACGACGGATTTGGGGAACAATGCCCACCCAGAAATACTGTCTGCCACCCCAGCCAGATAACCCGGCATCTCAAAACTCTTTTGCTGACCGGGTTCGATGGGTCCAGACCATGACCATTGATTGTTAAATGGACGCCGGCGATATTGAGGCGCCATGATATGGTCGTACCCGACCTCCAGGTTCCGGATGGGTTTTGCACTTACGTTCTTAACCGTGACAAAGAACTTTCCCGGCATACTCCAGAAATCTCCAGAAACGAATTGGATGGGGCAAGGCTCGCGTTCGGGTTCGTAAATCGTGTAAACCGCCATCATTCCCGACTCCATGTGGTCTGACACCTGGCAATGGAAGAGCCACGTACCAGGATTGTCGGCCAGCATATCGACTGTCACCATGCTGCCAGGAAGCAGTTCTATGACGTCGGTATTCCGCTTCCCGTACTGAACTGTCTTTCCATGCCAGTGTGGCGTGTGCAAGTCCCTTTCATTGCCCATGGCCAGCAAGTACCAGCGAACCTTCTCACCTTTTTTCATCACCAAGCCAGGAAGATTGCCGAAGACGTAGCCGTTGATGGTATGAAAGAGACCGGCACTTTTCCCGGTCATCTCGTCGAAGATCATGAACAAAGCCACGAACTCGCGATCGACTCCCTTCGGTGATCCATCGGGATTGGCTTTTCCCTTGGCGGTGATGATGATTGGCCCGAGAAGACCGGCATTGGTTTCACTAGCCTCCGAAGCATGCGGATGATACCACCAGACCACCGACGTCGAACCATCCGATCCCGGCCCGCTGCCTTCATCGGCGAACCATTGATAAGTGAAGCGCTGCCCCGGCGCGACGCGGGCGCCCGCTCCATAAGGCAGATAAAGCGCGCCTTCGTTCGCTTTGTCGTAGCGCAGACCGTGAGGATGAATGCTGTGAACCGCGAGGCTGCGATTCAGAAACTCCACCACGATAGTGTCGCCGACTTCAGCTCGAATAATGGGGCCAAGGATTCCGAGCCACTCGGGTTGTGGCTTGCGAACAGTGAACGTCGCATCGGTGTATTCAATGTAGCGAGTCTTTCTCCAACGAAGCTGGCTGGACCAAGGTAAAGGGATGGGTTGACCATGCAGAAGATCCTGGCCGCTGGGAGCGTAGTCCCAAGTAAGATCCTCGGCGGCAATGTAATAATGCCGCGTGGCCGCTTGACTGGCGGATGCAGTGACGACGGTAAACAACAATATTGTGATAATCCATCTAATCTTCATGGGTTCGACCGGGAATTAGACTCGCCGTTTCTCCTCAGGGATTCTAGCCGAGAATGCTTCTCTCCTGTGTGTTCTGTAGACCGGTGCGGTCAAGGCTTGAGGCGTGGCCGCCCAGCCAACCCTCCCTTTGCCTGCGGCATCTTGTGACTGTGCCGTATGGGTGGAGGAGATTTACATGAACCGCGGCAATGGGACAGAATCTGGGCCATGGGTGATTTCGGCAGTGCGTGGTCATCTTCGTACCCTTAGCTTTTGATGCTGGTAGTGGCTTCACGGGATTGAATGTACTTCGATGAACTGTCGGTCGCCTCTCGTCGCTGCTTGGGTTACAAAGGAGGCATTATGTACTACGTGATAGAGGCGACCCGCTGGTGTATTGCGTTACATCGCGAAACAACCATGAGACTCACTTATAGGCGCGATTACTTGCCGGAGCGGAAACTGTGGCGCGATTTCCTGGTCGCCGCCGAGCCTGTGTTTGGTGCTACAAACAAATGAAGCCAAAATACGATTCCCGACGAAAGCAAGCTCCTTTAGGAAGCGCCTCCACGCTGGGGCATTTCAGCTTGGCGGTTCTGATCGTATCTTGCTTTTGCCTTCCGTCGTTGGCTCAAACAGGATCTCCAACTCCACCGGCAGCGTCGCTGCCTGCGGCGTCACCTGCGACTCCAACACCCTCACAAACGGCGCCCGCAGTCCCTGGTACTTCTGTCGCACCGGTGATCCAAACACAATCTCAGGGTTCTTCGCCAACTTCCGGGACTGGTGCATCGCAAGCGATTTTGCCGCCATCGCAGCCTTCCAGCGCTGGAAATCCACCCTCGACCGATGCCCCGCAAGCCCCGTCTGACCAGGACAGCGGCATCTTCGTATTCAAGAAGCGAGTCGAGGAAGTGGTTCTGCACGCTACCGTTATAGATGAGCAGCGGCACCTGGTACCTAATCTCGACCGCAACGCGTTCACAGTATTCGAGAGTGGAACGCGACAGACCATTACCTCGTTTCACCGTGACGATGTTCCGGTGGAAATGGGAATCGTGATCGACAACTCAGGATCGATGCGCGAAAAGCGAGACAAAGTCAACGAAGCGGTGCTTAACCTGATTCACGAGAGCAATCCCGAAGACGAGATCTTCGTGGTCAACTTTAGTAAGGACGGCTATCTCGACCAGGACTTTACCTCCAACGTCAACCTGTTGCGAGATGCACTTCACAAGGTCTCGATGCAGGGCAGCACGGCTCTGTACGACGCGATTGTTGCCTCGTCCGTTCATCTGAGAAACAACGCTCACCTCGACAATAAGGTCCTGCTGGTGATTACTGACGGCCGGGACAATGCCAGCCGGGAAACCTTGCAAGAGGCCAGACTGCGACTACAGCAAAAGAATGCGCCGACCTTATATGTCATTGGACTTCTGGGGGACGGACTTGAGCCAAAAGACAGAGAGGTTCTTGGCGCCCTGGCGGATAGTTCGGGCGGAGCTGCGTTTTTCCCTCGGAGTCTGGCTGAGCTGGACGATATCAGTCGAACCATCGGCCACGACATTCGCAGCCGGTATACCATCGGCTATAAATCCACAAATCCCAGGCAGGATTCCGCGTACCGTCCGATTCAGGTGGCAGCTCAATCTCCCGGCTATCGTCCGCTAACCGTTCGCACGCGCGCCGGATATTATCCGGGCGAGAGTGTCCATTAGAAACCCACTGACCGCAGTGTCCATCAGGTAGTCACTGTATATTTTGACCCCTAAATTGTGAGAATCCTGTGAGAACTGTGCGAAATCTCGGTTCGCGGCGGCCATTCGGCAACGGCCCGCAATACGCGCACATCCAATCCGTGCCATGTCTAAACATACGGTACAACAACCGGATGACTTGCCCGAAACTTCGTCGTTCCTGACGGAAATTCCTGAGCCACAACGAGTTTTGTTTCAGCAGGTGCTTGCCCTGTTTACCGCAGAAAAGATCCCTTATGCCGTGTCCGGAGCCTTTGCTCTCCGGGAGCATACCGGGATCTGTCGTGATACCAAGGATCTCGATCTTTTCATGACTGCCGACACCGCGCCAAGAGCTCTGGAAAACCTTCGCGAGCAAGGCTTCGAGTGTGAAGTTTGCGACCCGGTTTGGCTTTTTAAGGCTTATCGCGACGATTTCTTCGTTGATCTGATTACCGGCATGAGCAATGCCGCATTCGTCGTGGAATCATCCTGGATCGAGCGCTCGAAACCGGCCGTGGTGCATGGAGTGCAAACCCGAGTACTGGCACCAGAAGAGCTGTTGGTTTCCAAGCTCTTCGTAACCCGCCGGGAGCGATTTGATGGAGCCGACATCGCACATGTCATTTACGGAACGCAAGGAAATCTGGACTGGCAACGGGTCTTAAACCTGGTGGGCGAAAACTGGGAAATGCTACTGTGGGCGCTGGTGTTGTACCGCTATTGCTACCCGGCCCAAACGTCCTACGTTCCCCAGAGCTTGTGGCATACGCTTCTGGGACGTTTCCACGAAGTTCTTTGCCGGCCCGATCCCGCAGCCAGGTTTCGCGGCAGTCTGGTCGATCCCAAGATGTTTGCGATCGACGTTAATGAATGGGGCCTCGACGATTTGCTGGCGGAAAATCGTATCCGCCGCCTGCAAAGTATCCGGGCGTTTTCGAGCAGCCCTGCCAAGTTGGCATCTTAAATTCGAGAACTCCATGAGAATCGCCGCCACCGCCGACCTGCACTTCACCCCCGCTCGTCAGAATGTATTGCACGATCAATTCAGCCGGGTTCGGGAGGAAGCAGACGTTCTGGTGTTGGCTGGAGATCTCACGAACTACGGTCAGCCGGAGGAGATGACGCCGTTATTGAATGTGGTGGTACGTTCGCGTGTTCCAACCATCGCAGTGCTGGGGAATCACGATTATGAAAGCGGTAGGCAATCGGAACTTATGGCGATGATGGTCACCGCTGGGGTCAAGGTTTTGGATGGGACGGCTTACGAAAAGGACGGCGTGGGATTCGCCGGAACCAAAGGCTTTGTGGGGGGGTTCGGCCGAGCCGTCCTCACCGCATTCGGGGAACCTGAAATCAAGGAATTGGTGAAGGCTTCCATCGATGAAGCTCTGAAGTTGGAGCGCGCCATGTCGCAATTACGGACGCAGAAACGCGTCGTCGTCCTTCACTATTCCCCGATCGTGGGTACCGTCATGGGTGAAGCACCGGAGATATTCCCCTTTATGGGAACCTCGCGCCTGGCCGAAGTCGTGGACCGTCACGGTGCGGATCTGGTGCTCCACGGACACGCTCACAACGGCCACCCTGACGGAAAAACCGCCGGGGGAGTACCAGTCCATAATGTCGCGATCACGCTGATTGAGGCGCAGCAACCGTCAACGGTCTATCGAGTTTTCGATATCTAGTTACTATGCAGTAAATCGAGCATTCACCTGATTGTCGGATGCAACTGCATTGTGTATTGATCTAGCTATCCTTCATTGGGAAATGTATTGCGATGTGGGGGAAGGTATGGATAAGATTCCGTCGCCCAGAGAGTTGTGCGGATGGAGAGCCCTCTATGTTGCGGCGTTGTTCGAGAACGACAAGCCGAAAATTGCCGGGAGGATTACCGAGGCTCACGCCGCGATTCAGGCCCGAAGACGCGAACTAACGCTTTCCGCCAACGATGTGCGGGAACGTCATGCTCTTGACAATGCACTCTTCTCACTTGAAGCCCTGAGAACGTGCTTATCGATTCTGCCTACCGTAGGCACCACGGGTTTCCAACACCAGATGGCTGGCTAGCTGAAGAAGTGTTGAGAATGAGAGTCTGGTGCCAGAACCAACGTTGCTTGGTCTAAGGCATGCTGGCCGAAGCGAAGCTTCTTTCGAAGATGTTCTGAATTTCTATCGGATGGATATCGATAGAAGCAATATACTCCGTCACTCGCCGGTGGTTTTCAGCAGCTGTCCATCCATATTGCCGAGCTACAATGGCAGCCGCAGTGTCAAAGCTAGGGGCAATGACTCGGAAGATCTCCGGTTCGTTCCGTTCTGTATCTTTTCGAAAATAGAACTCGTAGTTCATCGTATTTTATGGAGGATGTGACCGGAGCGGCCGTGAGGGTCTAACGTCAACGTTCTGACACTAACCCATGGCCGCCCCTAAGAAATGTGGCACCCTGCACAAGGATCACATCCACGACAAAAGTTAAAGTAGAGGAAACCAAAATGCTTTGCAATACGGTAAATTCCGTATTTAACCTTAGATCGGGCCAAATGTTCCTGAAACCCCGTTCCTCCATCGCATCGGCCGATGCCTAACCATCCATCCTCGACCCAAATACCATCGAAATCGTAGTGTCCAAACCTAGTTCGTGTAGATGACAACTCCTTCCATCAAAGAGCCATCTCTTGTATCCGCTGGGCAAAACTCTGTATCGCCCTCCGGGTTAAGGTGGTTGAAATAAGGAGATAGAGATGTGGCAAAAGGTAGTTATACCCTGCTTGCCTTTCCCCTTGCTTCTGTGTTTCCTGGCGTACAAGCAATGGGATAAATATCAGGAGATCAATAGCCGAGTGTCGCGCCTTCGTATGTTGGGAGCCCTCTGACAATTGAGATATTCGCGATCAGATAACTTGAGAATCGAAAGCCAAAAACACGCGAAAAATACAGCGAATCCTGTATTTTATGAGTATTGATTCTGGCCTAGAATCGCGGTTTGTGGGGAGGAATTTAAGCCCACGCCTCAAGCCCTCCCTCGGGCCGAAACTCTATGGCGGTTCGGATCATAATCGCGGATGACCATCCCGTAGTCAGGCATGGCCTGAGGACGCTCTTGACAGAGCATTCAGGGTGGGAAGTCATTGCAGAAGCAGGCGATGGCGTGGAGGCGGTTGAGATGGCAGATCGATTGAAACCCGACGTAGTCGTGCTCGACCTCAGCATGCCCAGAATGCACGGGCTGGAAGCATGCCGCCTGATCCGAATGAAAATACCAGATTGCGAGATTCTGATGGTAACTCAGCATGATTCACCGCAAATGATGCAAGAAGCGCTACTCTGCGGCGCGAAAGGCTATGTAGTGAAGACGGATGCGGCGCGTGATTTGTTGGCAGCAGTGGATGCGGTGAGTCAGCACAGACACTTTACACTGCCCAGCAAGGGTGGCGCCAATGCCAGTTAGGCAGCCAAGCATGAAGCTCCGGATTCTCATCGCTGATGATCACGAACTTGTACGCCGCGGGCTGTGCACGTTATTGCAATCGCATGAGGGTTGGGAAGTCTGTGGCGAGGCAACCGACGGACGTAATGCGGTAGCCATGGCAAGAGAGTTGAAACCTGATATAGCGATTGTGGACATTGGCATGCCTGGTCTCAACGGTCTGGCCGCCACCCGCCAACTGGTGCAGCAGGATCCGTTCTGCAAGGTCATCGTTCTTACTATTACAGACTCTGATCAGGTGATTCGAGAAGCGCTGGATGCTGGCGCGCGTGGATTTGTGCTGAAGTCCGACGCCGCTCGCGACCTCGAGGCTGCAGTCGACGCGCTGCAACACAATGGCACGTTTTTTACTCCGAGAGTGAAAGAGATGTTGCTGGCCGGTTTTCTGGAACGGGGGAACAGTTCCAGAAATGCGCCGCCGCGTTTGCCTCGGTTAACCCCGCGCGAACGCGAGGTTATTCAACTGCTGGCCGAAGGCAAAAGCGCCAAGGAGGTGGCCTCAGTACTCAATCTGAGCACCAAAACGGCTGAAACCCATCGCAGCAATATCATGCGCAAACTTGGTTTCCACTCGATCCGGGATCTGGTGGTTTATGCCGTGAAGAACAATATCATCCAGGTAGAGATTGGGTCGCAGTTCTCAACTTCTGGAGAAGACCCAGCCGCATAATCCCTCACGTTGAGATCTGCGTTTTGTCAGCGCTTTAGCTTTTTCGCCAAGCCCAGATTTTTCCCCTGGTGCTGACTGGAGTCCAAACCGCTGGAGTCAGGTTAGGGGGATAAATCATTGTGCGCCACGCGGCCGCCGGTTAGCAGGCTACGCAGCGCACAACTGGTAAGGCTAGTGCGATTGGGATCCGCTGCCCATGCACTGCTTGGAAACCATCTTCATATTGGTTACTTGAATGGTTGTTCCTGTGTCCGTGGCACCGCTGGCGGACGTATCTCCTTGCCCTTGATTTGAGGTTGCCGTAGATGCCGTATCCCCGGAGGTTTGGCCGGTGACGGAGACTTCATGGCCGACGTGTTTCTTCAGTTGAGCTTCGTCGCCCATCAGCTTAAAGGCGGTCCCAGTGCCGTCTTGCGTCAACACGTAGTTTCCATCCGATCCACTCAAACAGCCCTGAACAGAGCCGGCACTCGCGGAAGTATTGGCGCTGTCGGCAGCGGGAGTGGCCGACTGATCCGCCGCCGGAGTGTCCTGGGCCAAAGCCATGGAAGCACCTAGCAATCCCAGCGACAGCAACATAAGCGTCTTTCTCATAACACGTTTCCTCCAATCATGAAATCGTCTGAAGCTGCTTTCCTGCGTTTTGACGTCAGCAGCAAAAACTACGTCAAATACCGACTCGGCCCCCGGCGGCTGCATCCGTCGGCACGCCCGGCGCAATGCTGTCCGACTCGCACAAGAGTAGGCCCTGGCATAGAAGTCTGGAATCCCGCTGAATCCGTAGGCCCGTGGGGAAGTAGCTGTATTCGGAATTGTCCTTGCAGTAAAACCAAGAACATTGTGGTGATCACGAGAGACTGCCGACGCGCACCATTCGTGGGATTGTCACCCTAAGGACTTCTCCCCAGGTGCCTACTGGCTGTACTGGATTGAGATCGGTTTGGCTTGAGGATAGCTTGATACTCAATCGCCCAGCGGAAGTTGCTTTGACCGATATAGGCACCCGGAGACGAATGTGATGAACCAGTTTCTGAGATTTTTGTTCGGAGTGGGACTCATGATGACAGACCCACGACAGCGGCGCCGGGTTTATGACCGCGTAACCGACCAACTGGATGATGTCACGGATCAAGCTTCGCGAGGCTATGAGGCCGTAGCAGATCGTGTCGAGCATCTTTACCGAACAGCGCGCGGGGAAGATCATCGTGCGAAGTCAGGCGCTGCCAGTTTTCTGATTGGCATGGGAATCGGAGTGGGTGTTGGCGTGCTGGTTGCACCCGCCAGCGGCAAGGAGACTCGCGAGACCATCGCTGGCAGAGTCCGGGACTTCCAAGGAGATGTCCGCCGAAGCGCCCGCAAGACCGCCTAGATCATTTTGGGGGTTTTCTTATGACGCGACTGGAGCAAGCGCTGATGGTTTCTATTTTGTGTTTGGCTCCGGCGAAACCGTCATTGTCGCAGAATCCACCTGACCGCCAACCATGTCCGGATGTGACCGCGGAAGCTATAGGATGCGAATTGATTGCATGGTCGCATCTGCAAGAGCCTGTCCCACTGCCGCTAATGCCTCCGGACGACCGCCAGCCCAGTGAGCCTGAACGACAGGAGCGGGTAGCCGCCCAAAATGTTGAGCGACATGAGTCCTTGCAAATTGTCGACGATCACGTAACAAATCATGGGGCAGTATTGGCTGAAACGGAGTGGCGAACTGGCTCTTCCAATTTGATAACCTGCAAGTAGCCTAATGCTGCGAAGGCAGACTCGTGGAAATTAGGGTTCCTAGCCTCACAAATCCTTGAAGTGCTGTTAGCGGTGCCATTCAAACGTTATCTCTTCATTCATTGTGTTCTGTAAGTTGCGCCGAGAGAAATCGAAGCCACGATTCCTGGGTGCTCCACACGGAAACCAAAAGGCGGGCAGGGCGGGTTCGGTACCGTCCTGCTTCAGCCTGGTCTTGCGTTGATCCCACTCGCCGCCTCTACGGCAACTTGTTCAAATAGCAAGCTCCACTGGTGATTTGCGCCGGCGGACTGGGAGGAACCAGCCAAACCGGATCATTGAAGTTGAAGAATTCAGTCATGTCCATCTGCGCGGCATCACGCTTGGTCAATGACGGAAGATTGAATCGCGTTTCGATAAACTTCAGAATCGCCGTCAGATCGGCCACGGTGTGCGAAACGTAGTTCTTGTTGCTGTATGGCGAGATCACCACCAGCGGAATGCGATAACCGGTATAGACGAAATCGCAGGTGGGCCCACTGGTTTGGGTACAAATGTCTCCCGGAAGTAGATCTACTGGCTTGATCCCATCGGGACTTACGGCCGGCTGCGGCGAAACGTGATCGTAGAACCCTCCGTCCTCGTCAAACGTAAGAATAAACGCGGAACTCGACCACGACGAACTGCTCATGAGGTCATTAATGAGCGATGACACGTAGTTGGCACCGCGCTGAATGTCATTTGGTTCTGAGTCAGACACCGAGGGATGCTCATCATAGCCCGCGTCGGTCGCCGGTTCAATCTGGACCACTTGTGGTAACGTGCCGTTCGCCAGATCATTCTCGTAATCACACGGGGAGCTTCCGCAGGTCCCCAGCGGTCCGATGGTACCGATGTTGTTGGGGTACGTCGTCGGGATGGTCTGTCCCCACTGGAAAAACTGGATGTAGGTATACCCCAACAGGCAAGCTGGATCGTACGGCGGACCGGTACAACTGGTGCCGGTCGGATCCACGTAGATCTTCCAGCTGATTCCGGCATTTTGCAGTTCTTGAAAAATGGTGGTTGCCGTCAACAATGCTTTGTCATTGTTATCGGTGCCCACGGGATACGCGTAGCCCTGAGAGGTACCAGCAACCAGATATTCGCGGTTTGGATGCGTCCGCGTCATGGCCGGATTAAACCATCTATCCGAGGTAGCGAAGTTCGATGCCATGAAATAGTAGTAATTCAGGTTGCTGCCAGTGTAGTAACCCATGGCGCGAATTCCATTGACGTCGAAGAAGCCATCTGCTCGGGCATCGTAGCCGGCAGTCCACACGAAACCATTCAATGTGGCCGGGTCATTACCTGTGGGATCGTAGTAATCCCAATCGTTGTGGCTCTCATTCCACGAGGGGCTCGGGTTCTCGACGCACTGAGTGATCAGGCCATACGAGGTTACAGGATTCTGCGGATCAAACTCGCAGGTCTCGGGAGGAGGTGCACTGGGATCGCAGCCTGGAATTGAGGGTGGAGGCCCGTACAATGGTGGCTGCCCGGATGTGGGGTTGAACTGTGGCAAACCGTCGAATGACTGATCGGGATACCCGTTTTGCGCCCAGTATTGCCGCATCTGACCAAAATAGTGATCCAGAGAGCGATTCTCTTGTGCCAGGAAAACGATGTGGTTCAGCACACTAATTGTGTTTTGAGTGCCGAAAGTGGCAGTGACGGGGATATTGCTATTCATTGTCACTGTGCAAGTCGGACTAGTTCCGCTGCATACGCCTCCCGACCAACCGTTAAAGATCGAGTTTTTGCCCGGAGTCTCGGTGAGAACGACTTGTGTCCCAAGGGTGAAAGATGCCGAGCAGGTTGGCGCACAACTGATCCCCGACGGATTGCTGGTAACCGTACCCTGACCGGTTCCGCTGAGAGTCACAGTCAATACAGGTGGACCTGCCGTGCTGAAGGTGGCGGTCACCTGCGTGTTCCCATTGAGGGTTAGCGTACAAGTGGGACTGTTTCCACTACACCCGCCGCCTGACCATCCTGTAAAAGTCGAATTGGGGGCTGGCGTCTCGGTGAGCACAACCTGGGTTCCTGCCTTGAAACCTGCGGTGCAGGTTTTTCCGCAATTGATTCCGGAAGGATTGCTGATAACCGTGCCCTGGCCGGTTCCACTGACGGCAACGCTCAACATCGGTAACGCGATCGGGCTGAAGGTTGCGTTGACCTGTGTGTTCTGATTGAGTGCTACGGTACAAGTAGAACTGTTTCCACTGCACCCACCTCCCGACCATCCCGTAAGAACCCAGTCTGCTCCTGGTGTAGCCGTAAGCACGATCTGTGTTCCAGGCTTGAACGCCAAAGAGCAGGTTTGATCGCCTGGCGGATACAGCCCGCAGTCGATTCCTGACGGACTGCTGGTAACGGTCCCCAGGCCTGTGGTAGCGACGGACATCACGGGCAAGGGGCTGAACGTGGCAGTGGCCGAAGCATTCTCCGACAACGTGATTGTGCAGGTGCTGGTGCCACTGCATGCGCCTCCCCATCCAGCGAACATTGAGTTCGCAGCCGGAGTCGCGGAAAGCACCACCTCGGTTCCAACCTTGAACTTTGCCCCACAAGTGGGCTGGCAGTTAATCCCTGACGGAGTACTGCTGACCGTTCCACTGCCGCTGCCGGCAGGCTGAACACTGAGTTGGGCGGTACTGGGCGATGGGCTGGGCGAAGTGGTCGTCGATCCACCACCGCAACTAACGGTGAACATCACAGAGGCTAGCAAGGCTATACCAAGGAGGGGTATTCGAAGCGACATGGCGTTCTAGATCTCCACAATCCGTGTGCCTTGGATGGATGGTCACACGAAGTGGTTGCATTCTCAGATCGTGAGCACGTGGGATCTGGTTTATTCCCTACTACAAACTCGTATTTCCATCTACTAAAAAGACTGTATTGTGTGTCTTTATGAAGGCGCCTAACCTAAGTGCACCCGAGCGTGACTAACGCGGGCAATGGACGTGGATTCATACCGCGAACACATTGCACGCTACTTTTCTCCACAAAGCACGTACTGCAGAAGACTGCCACTAAAAATGACTTTCCTTGAAGGACCGGTTGAACTCCCTGTAATCGTCGTGTCAGTCTCAGTGCGCGTCTGAGCGGTTGGTGAATTGACGGTGCATCTACGCTGCGAACCACCAACTGGCAACGGTGGCGACCATAACCATCAAGAAGGACACTGCTACAGCCACGCCTCCCCCAACTAGAAGGATCTCGCTCAGCAGGTCGGATTTCATCAGGTCGCCCGGATGCATGGATTGGTTTTGCAGAATTCGTTGCATGCGGGCATTAGAAGCATGAAAGCCGTGGTGGGGCCAGCAACTACCCGATGTTTTTTCGCGGACTCCAGTGTTGACCTGATGAACGAGGTGGGCGAGTGCCGGTGCGCAATTTAATGCTCGGTCTCGACATTCATGGCGTGAACTACAGCGGCGCATCCGACAAACTACGCATACTACTCGATGGATGGCACAAGTACGCCAGTTTAAGTTGAACGCGTGGCAATGGATCTGACGATCTTAAGAATTCGGCTTCTTGAGGAGCTCTCATGAGTGGGAAGAACACCGCAGCTTTTGGAATCTATCGAACTCAACCTGAGGTCGAGTATGCCGTCGACCTCCTTCGAGCGGAAGGTTTCCGCAACACCGATATTTCTGTTCTGCTTCCGGAAAATAAAGGCACGAAAGATCTTGCCCTAGAGAAGAACACCAAAGCTCCTGAAGGAACGGCAACCGGTGCAACGACGGGCGCGGTACTGGGGGGTGCTATGGGCTGGCTCGCTGGGATCGGTGCTCTCGCGCTTCCTGTGGGGCCGCTCATCGCCGCTGGGCCCATCGTGGCTGCGTTAACTGGTGTTGGCGTAGGCGGCACAATTGGCGGCATCGCAGGAGCGCTCATCGGGATGGGCATTCCAGAGTACGAGGCCAAACGCTACGAAGGCCGTATCAAGGAAGGCGGCATCCTACTCTCGGTTCATTGTGACGATTCAAACTGGACCAAGAAGGCAAAAGATATGCTAGAGCGCACTGGCGCTACTGACATTGCGTCCACCAGTGAGGCCAGCGCCGATTGGCAGAAGACCGACAAACCGATGCCGCGCGCGAGCTGAGGCTTTCAGAAAGGACATATTCAATGCTGGGGACAATCTTTGTAATCCTGCTGATACTGTGGTTGCTGGGAGTTGTAAGTTCCTATACTTTGGGCGGCTATATTCACCTATTGTTAATTTTGGCCCTGGTCGCGCTCGCTATCCAAGTGATCCAAGGCCGCAGGCCTGTGGTGTAGAGGCTTGTTTTTAGGTAATCGCGAGCGGGGTTCCCGCATCAACGGTGGCGCACGCATCTTGCCGCGTCGGCGTTTTGCAGGGTAGCACCATCTCGACGAGTGTGCCAGGATGGGCCGATACAAGCCGCAACTCTCCGCCAAACTCTCTGGCTCGCTGGCTCATCCCACTGATACCGACACCTACGCTCCCCGGTTGCTGTTCGGCAACCCGCCTCTCAATGCCACGACCGTCGTCGCGTACCTTGGCGACCACCTGTCCATCTTTCAAACCAAGGGTCACCCACGCCTTTCGCGCCTTCGAGTGCCGGAGGACATTGCTTAACGATTCCTGAATGATGCGAAATATCGCGGTTTCGAGTTCCGGTGTCAGGCGGGAAAAGTCCAATGGGTTGACGTCCAGGGTGGTCTCGATGCCGCTGCGTTGTGTGAAGCCCTCCAAATACCACCGCAGCGCCGAGACTAGCCCAACTTCATCCAGCAGCGGCGGATGCAGGAGATGGGACATACTCCGGACCTGCTGAATACTTCGGTCGATGATACCCGCTGCATCACTGGCTGCCTCTTTTCTGACCGCCTCAGAATTCTGCTGTACAGCCCGATGGAGAAGCATTTTGGCAGCCACCAGTTCCTGTCCCAAGCCGTCATGCAGCTCGCGCGCGATGCGCCGCCTCTCTTCGTCCTGCATAGTGATCAGGCGAACAGAAAGCCGGCGCAACTCGCTATTTAGGTTCTGCAATTGCCCGGCTCTGCGGTGCAACTCAGCAAACACGCTAACCTTCGCCCGCAGCAACTCCGGCACCACCGGCACCGAGATATAATCCACGGCGCCGCGCTGGTATCCCTTGAGGCGATCCAGGTCGGTCAAATGGACTGCCGAAATAAAGATGATCGCGGTCTTCTGAAAGCGGGGATGCTGCCGAATCATTTCCGCCAACTCGAAGCCGTCGATCTCCGGCATACTTACATCCATCAGCACGACCGCAGTGTCGTTCTTCAGCAGATATTCCAGGGCTTCTTTCCCGGAGGTGACTTTGATCAAGTTCTCATCGAGTTCCCCAAGAATGACTTCATAACTCAGCAATTTGGCGGGCTGATCGTCCACCATGAGAATGTTGACTTTGTCCTCTTTAGCCATGGTTTTCCCGCGTCCACCCTTATCTATGAAGCCACATGCGAAGTGCCGAGAGCAACTGCTCGGTGTTCACAGGCTTGGCCAGATATTCGGAGGCGCCCGCCTCCAGGCACTTCTCACGGTCTCCTTTCATCGCTTTTGCCGTAAGCGCGATGATCGGCAAACGCCGGAACGCGGCGTTCTGACGGATCACCTGCATGGTTTCGTAGCCATCCATCTCTGGCATCATAATGTCCATCAGAACGATCGCCAAGTCGGGAGTCGATTCCAGGGTTTGAATGGCTTCCCGGCCCGTCCCGGCGGTCAACACTGTCATTCCGCGGCGTTCCAGCACGCTGCTGAGGGCAAAGATATTGCGTACGTCGTCGTCCACGACCAGCACCTTCCGTCCCTGAAGCGCATCATCGGAACGGTGCAAGCGGTCGAGCATTTTCTGCTTTTCGGGCGGCAGATCAGCAACCACGCGATGGAGGAAGAGCGCGGTTTCGTCGAGAAGCCGCTCTGGGGATTCGACACCCTTGACCACCACGCTGCGTGCCAGGGTGTGCAAGCGCGCGTCCTCCTCCGGTGTCAGTTCTTTTCCGGTGAACACCACCACTGGCAAATCGCAGAGAGTAGCTGTGTCGCGGAAGTGTTCAAGGATTTCAAATCCTGACATATCCGGGAGACTCAAATCGAGCACGACGCAATCGAAAGTCTGCTTTTCCAGGATGTCCAAGGCCTCTCGCCCGCTTGCAGCTACGCTAACGTCAATATCCTGATAGCCGAGCAGTTCCCTGATACTCAACTGCTCCGCCGGGTTATCTTCCACCACCAGGAGTTGCTTGCGGCGAGCGGTCGCGTAATCCTTTATGCGGCCCAACGCGGCCTGAAGTCCTTCGGCGCTGGCCGGTTTGGTCACGAAGGCAAAGGCTCCACGAGCCAACCCGTGTTGCCGGTCTTCGTCGAGGGTCAACATTTGCACTGGAATGTGCCGGGTGCCGGGATCCTGCTTCAGATGATTCAGCACCGTCCAGCCCAACATGTCTGGCAAAAAGACGTCGAGAGATACAGCCGTGGGATGGAATTCGCGAGCCAGGGCGAGGGCCTCCGAACCCCGGGTCGCCACCAGGACCTTGAAACCCTTGTCGCGGGCGAGATCGCGCAGCACCCGCGCATAGTGAGGATCGTCTTCTACAACCAGCAGCACAGCGTCATCCAGTTGCAGATCCTTACGATCGTCGTCAATCTGCTCGACCGGGATCTCCTTGATGTTCACGCTGGACAACTGGAGAGACGACTTCGGCGCCGAAAAGTTCTTATCTCCCCGATCCACTCCCGCCCCGGATGGGCCGACATATGTCTGCGGCAAATAGAGCGTGAATGTACTTCCTTTATTCGGAGCGCTCGACAGCTGGATTTCTCCGCCGAGCAAGTTGGCCAATTCACGGCTGATCGCCAATCCCAGGCCGGTACCGCCGTACTTACGGCTGGTGCCTGCATCTGCCTGTTGGAACGCCTCAAAGATGATGCGCTGCTTTTCTGATGGAATGCCGATGCCGGTATCGGATACTTCAAAAGCTATGACCGAAGCCGCTTTGCTGAGGACGGGATGATCTTCACTCCAGCCGACAGCTGCGGTTGAGACAGTGAGCTGGACCCCGCCTTTCTCGGTGAATTTGAACGCGTTGGACAGCAGATTCTTGAGCACCTGCTGAAGACGCTTGGAATCTGTGACCAAGCTACGGCCCAGACGCTGATCGGTTTGCACCTCAAAGCTGAGTCGCCGGTTCTCCGCCTCGTGACGGAATGGTCGTGCGACGGCATCCAGCATGCTGGCGAAAAATACTTCCTCCGCCTCGACCGAAACGGTTCCCGATTCGATTTTCGACAGATCGAGAATGTCACTGATCAGGTTCAACAAGTCTGTGCCGGCGCCGTGGATGGTACGGGCGAACTCGACTTGCTTGGGAGTTAAGTTGCTATCGGCGTTGTCCGCGAGCTGCTGGCCCAGAACCAGAATGCTGTTAAGCGGCGTTCGCAATTCATGGGACATGTTGGCCAGGAACTCTGACTTGTACTTCGAGGTCAGAGCCAACTCTTTGGCTTTTTCTTCCAGCGCCCGGCGAGCCTGCTCAATTTCCTGGTTCTTGCGTTCGACTTCGACGTTCTGTTCGGCCAACTGTTGTGCCTTTTGCGCCAACTGTTCATTGGTCTGCTGCAATTCTTTCTGCTGTGCCTGAAGTTCGGCGGCCAATTGCTGCGACTGCTTCAGCAAACCTTCGGTTTGCATAGTGGCTTCAATGCTGTTCAGCACGATGCCGATGCTGGCGGTCAACTGCTCCAGAAACGCCAGATGGGAAGCGGTGAATGCGCTCAAAGATGCCAACTCGATGACGGCTTTGACGCGGTCTTCGAATAGCACCGGAAGGACGATCACATTTCGCGGCGTGGCATCGAATAAACCCGAACGAACCGGTGATGCTGTTGGGCGGCAGGTCGGTAATCAGCATTCTTCGCTTCTCTGCCGCGCATTGCCCAATGAGGCCCTCGCCCAGTTTCAGGCGGCGGAGGTGGCCGTCTTCGCTGTCCCCGGCGAACGCTGAGAGCAGCACCATCTGCTTCGATTCTTCGTCCTCCATCTGATAGATCACGCCTTGCTGGGCGTTGATCAACGGCGTGAGTTCTGAGAGCAACAGCCGTCCCACCGTCGCCAGGTCACGCTGGCCCTGCAACATGCCGGTGAAGCGCGCAAGATTGGTTTTGAGCCAGTCCTGCTCGGTGTTCCGCTCCGTGGTGCCACGGAGGTTGTTGATCATGGTGTTGATGTTGTCTTTTAGTTCGGCGACTTCGCCTCTCGCTTCCACCTGAATGGAACGGGTCAAGTCACCCTTCGTGACGGCGGTTGCGACCTCGGCGATGGCGCGCACCTGGTTGGTCAGGTTGTCGGCCAGCAGGTTCACGTTGCCGGTAAGATCTTTCCACGTTCCGGCTGCGCCGGGTACGTTGGCCTGGCCACCGAGACGGCCTTCCACGCCGACTTCACGAGCGACGGTGGTTACCTGATCGGCGAAGGTAGCCAGCGTGTCGGTCATATTGTTGATGGTCTCGGCCAGGGCTGCGACTTCGCCTTTAGCATTGACCGTCAGCTTCTGGGTGAGAACTCCGTTGGCGACGGCAGTCACTACTTTGACGATGCCGCGCACTTGCTCCGTGAGGTTGGCCGCCATCACGTTTACGTTGTCGGTGAGATCTTTCCAAGTACCGGCCACGCCTGGCACCTGCGCCTGACCGCCCAGTTTGCCTTCGGTTCCCACTTCGCGGGCGACACGGGTTACTTCGGCAGCGAATGCGTTGAGCTGGTCGACCATGGTGTTAATGGTGTTCTTCAGCTCGAGAATCTCGCCTTTCACATCGACTGTGATCTTGCGCGACAAGTCGCCGCGCGCCACTGCGGTCGTTACTTCGGCGATGTTGCGGACTTGAGCTGTAAGGTTTCCGGCCATCGCGTTGACGGAATCCGTAAGATCTTTCCAGGTTCCGGCGACACCGGGAACGTTGGCCTGACCACCCAATCGGCCTTCGCTGCCCACCTCGCGGGCCACGCGGGTAACTTCGGCGGCGAACGATCGCAGCTGCTCGACCATGGTGTTGAGCGTTTCTTTCAGCTGCAAGATCTCGCCGCGCACGTCTACGGTGATTTTCTTGGAGAGATCGCCGTTGGCGATGGCGGTCGCGACCTCGGCAATGTTCCTGACCTGACCAGTCAGGTTGCTGGCCATGAAGTTGACGTTATCGGTTAGATCCTTCCAGGTTCCGGCGACTCCAGGTACTTGCGCCTGTCCGCCGAGTTTGCCGTCGGTACCGACTTCGCGAGCGACGCGCGTTACTTCGCCGGCGAAGGCGTTGAGTTGATCCACCATGGTATTGATGGTGTTCTTGAGTTCGAGAATTTCGCCTTTCACGTCCACCGTAATCTTGCGCGACAAGTCGCCGCTGGCCACGGCTGTCGTAACCTCGGCGATATTACGGACCTGGGCAGTGAGGTTTCCAGCCATCGAGTTGACCGAGTCGGTAAGATCCTTCCATGTACCGGCCACGCCAGGGACGTTGGCTTGTCCACCCAACCGCCCTTCGGTTCCCACTTCGCGAGCCACGCGGGTCACTTCACCAGCGAACGCATTGAGCTGATCCACCATGGTGTTGATGGTTTCTTTCAGCAGTAAAATTTCGCCGCTGACGTTCACCGTAATCTTCTTCGACAAATCACCGTTCGCGATAGCGGTAGACACTTCGGCAATGTTGCGGACCTGGTTGGTCAGGTTGCTGGCCATCGAATTGACCGAGTCCGTAAGATCTTTCCATGTCCCGCCGACACCTGGTACCTGCGCCTGACCGCCGAGTTTGCCGTCCGTACCGACTTCGCGCGCCACGCGGGTCACTTCCGACGCGAATGAGCGCAACTGGTCGACCATCGTATTCAGCGTGTCTTTGAGTTCGAGGATTTCGCCTCTCACATCGACAGTGATCTTGCGCGACAAGTCGCCGCGGGCAACGGCCGTAGCTACTTCAGCGATGTTGCGAACCTGTGCCGTCAGATTGCCGGCCATGAAGTTCACGTTATCAGTTAGATCTTTCCATGTGCCGGCCACACCTGGAACCTGCGCCTGGCCGCCCAACTTGCCTTCCGTGCCGACTTCGCGGGCAACACGAGTCACTTCTCCGGCGAACGCATTCAACTGGTCCACCATGGTGTTGATGGTGTTCTTGAGTTCGAGGATTTCGCCTTTCACATCGACCGTGATCTTGCGCGACAAGTCGCCGCGAGCCACAGCCGTGGTGACTTCTGCGATGTTGCGCACCTGCGCCGTCAGGTTTCCGGCCATGGAATTGACCGAGTCGGTGAGATCTTTCCAGGTGCCTGCCACTCCCGGCACGTTGGCTTGTCCGCCCAGCCGGCCTTCGGTTCCGACTTCGCGTGCAACGCGGGTTACTTCGCCGGCGAAGCGGTTGAGCTGATCCACCATGGTGTTCAGCGTTTCTTTCAGCTGGAGAATCTCGCCGCGTACGTCGACCGTGATTTTCTTCGACAGATCGCCCGTCGCAATGGCGGTCGCCACTTCCGCGATGTTGCGCACCTGGCCGGTCAGGTTGCTGGCCATGAAGTTCACGTTGTCGGTGAGATCTTTCCAGGTGCCGCCGACGCCGAACACCTGAGCCTGGCCTCCCAGTTTTCCTTCGGTTCCAACTTCGCGCGCCACACGGGTCACTTCGCCCGCGAATGCGTTGAGTTGGTCCACCATGGTGTTAATGGTGTCTTTGAGTTCGAGAATTTCGCCCTTCACGTCAACCGTGATCTTGCGTGACAAGTCGCCGCGGGCCACGGCAGTGGTAACTTCGGCGATGTTTCGAACTTGCGCGGTGAGGTTGCCGGCCATGGCATTGACCGAGTCAGTCAGATCTTTCCAGGTTCCGGCCACACCGGGTACGACCGCCTGTCCACCGAGCTTGCCATCGGTGCCGACTTCGCGGGCTACGCGAGTAACTTCCGACGCGAACGACCGCAGCTGATCCACCATGGTGTTGATGGCTTCTTTCAACTGAAGAATTTCGCCGCGCACGTCCACTGTGATTTTGCGCGAAAGATCGCCACTGGCCACGGCAGTTGCCACTTCGGCGATGTTGCGAACTTGGCCGGTCAAGTTGCTCGCCATCAAGTTGACGGAATCAGTGAGATCCTTCCAAGTACCGGCGACGCCGGGCACTTTAGCCTGACCGCCAAGCTTGCCGTCAGTGCCCACTTCGCGGGCGACGCGCGTTACTTCAGCGGTAAACACGCTCAGCTGTTGAATCATGGTGTTGACGATGTTCGCCGAACGCAGAAATTCTCCCTCGAGCGGTCGCCCGTCGACATCCAGCCTAACGGTCTGCGTCAGATTGCCCTGGGCGACGGCGGCAATGGCGCGCGTGACAGCCGTGGTGGGCCGCAACAGGTCCTCAACCAGCGTATTTACTGACACCTCCATCTCGCCCCACTCACCGCGGGATTCATGAAACCGAGTACGTTCCCGTGTTTTACCTTCTTTACCGACCACTTGCCCAACGCGCTTCAGTTCATCCGCCATCTGCTGGTTGGCGGCGACAATCTCGTTGAAAGTGTCCGCGATTTTTCCCGACAGCCCGGTCCAAGTACCGGGCAGGCGCACGGAAAAATCTCCGTTGCGCATGGTCTGCAGACTCTGCAAGATCACGTTGAGCTCAGCAGAGGCAGGGGGCAGTTCGGACATGGTTGCGACATTGCCGGAGACAGCATGACCCGCTTGATCGTTACCGTTCTCTGGGCTACCTGGTGTGGCGCGGAGGGGGCTTCGTTTCATAGCTTTTCTCATTCGGCTTGAGAGACGTACATCCATCTAAACCATTGCTTTTGAGCTACTGATGAGGGATGACGACTACAAGAACGATAATCCTAGAGGTTTGCCCAATGCTGCAAAATACAGTAAACGCTGTAGGCGTTGGTACGGTAACTATGGTAGTACGTAAAGCGGAAATTCGGGGTTCGGAGGCAGGCACCGGATTTAGTTAAAGGGAGGTATCAACCGACGCCTGCCGTCCGATCCCCTTCGCGTTTGGGGCTCTCTATCGATATCTTAAGAGCACCGTTGAAGCTATCGGTCTGATTCTGTATTCCATTTGAAGAAGTTCCCTTAAGGAAAAGAACCGCGAAATTCTCCGGAATTTACCTAATCTAATGCTCGCACACGTTGCACTCCCCATATATACAAGCGCCTTGGGCACTTGCATGGCTGTTCTACGTTTGAAGGTGAGGCGAGAAGCAGGAACCGATCCAGCCGGCTCCTGCTCAAGAGGTGGGCTTGTATTGAGGAGAAATCTCACTAATCGTTTTGCAGCATAAGTAAATAATTGACAAGCGCCAATCCCAACGATTCCGTACTCTCACCGAGGATTTACTGTAAGCGTGCCTCCATTCCATCGCTGCTGGACTGTCGTGCAATGTGATTTCGTACAGCAACATACGCAAACCAGTACAGCCAGCACCGGATAGAACATTTTCGCCCCATTCTCTACCTTTACATTCGCATGCGAGCGCGACGCAATCGATCGTTGTTTAGCGGCGTCGGGCAGAATACGTTCCGGATTTCAAAGGAGACAAACGTGAATAGCGATTCTTCTATTGCTGCTACTAAAACCCCATCGGATTCTGAACTTGTCGCACGAGCGCAGCGCGGCGACGCGGATGCATTTGCCACTTTGTTTCACACTCACAAACCACGTGTCTATTCGCTTTGCCTGCGCATGACCAACAATGCAGCGGAGGCGGAAGACGTCACCCAGGAAGCCTTCTTGCAAGTTTTCCGCAAGCTGTCCACTTTTCGCGGCGACTCCGCGCTTTCCACCTGGCTGCATCGCATAGCAGTCAATACGGTGCTCATGCGCTTTCGCAAGAAGTCACTTCCTGAGCTTTCGCTGGAGGAGACATACACCAAGAACACCGATGCCAAGCCGATGCGACGCGAATGCGGAACCAGGGACCGTTATCTTGCCGGGTCTATTGACCGGATCGCTTTGATTCAGGTGATCCGCGAGCTTCCCGAAGGATACCGCACGATTTTCCTCTTGCACGAAGTAGAGGGTTACGAGCATAAAGAGATTGCTGCTTTCCTGGGTTGCTCGACGGGAAATTCGAAATCGCAGCTGCACAAAGCCAAACTGCGAATCCGTGAATTGCTGGCGGATCTCCGAGAAGACCGGAACGAAACCGTACGTGAAAGACAAACCAATCGCAAAGGTGGCAATGAAACCGGCTGGCCGTTCGTCGAACAATGGGAGTCTTTGCTTGGGTTTACACCCCCGGCAGCGCTGCATAGCGCAATGACGGGGGGATCGGGACTGGCAGAAGCGAATGGATAACGCTTGCCGGAACTCGTACCCCAGATTAGCCTGTGACTAGCTCGCTTTCGAAGTTGGCTGGTGTACTTCGTCCGCCAGTCGCACCGTGGGAATATCCGAGCCCACCACTTTGAGATGCGGCTCTTGCTCAATTGCACTCAGCAGCTCGCGCGTTATTCGCTCGTCAATTTCGAGACCCTTACCTAACTCAACCGGAAAGCGAACGTTCACGTCGAGTCCCGATGGGGTCAATCGAAAGCGTGTTCTAGGCTTCAAGCCACCCACCGAGACCGATGCCAGGTTGTTTTCAATCTGCATGCGTTGGCGCTCGAAGTCACTGCGATAGTCACGAAATGCGTTGTCTACGGCTGCGGACACTCGTTTTTCGACTAACTGATAATCACTGTCGCGATCCAGGGTGATGGTAATTTCGTGCCAGACGAAATTCGTCCCGGGAATTTGCTTAAAGACCCCCGCATTCGGCTGGAAAACAAATGAATTGGAGAAGGCTACGATCCGGCCAGTCGGCTGTAGATCGGTACCAGACCCTCCCAACTCCATCACGTGCAGCCGTACCAGACCGATTTCTACAACTTCTCCCGCGACGCCTGATATCTGGACCCTATCTCCGACCTTGACTCCGAATCTCCCAATCAAAAAGAAATAGCCAGCGACGGAAAGAAGAACACTCTGAAGAGCCACTGCTACGCCCGCAGTCAACAATCCGGCGAAGGTGGCCACTGAGCCCAGTTGGCTGGCAAATGAAAAGGCCACAATCAGGACGGTCAGTACCCAGATTGCGATCCTGCGCAGCAGAAGAAATTGGTATCTACGTCGGGTTTCGTGAACATACCGCAGAATGGTTCTCCGCCATAGTTCCGCCGCTCCCCAGACAATCGCAAGAATCAGAACAAGGCTTCCGAATCTGAAGGCCAGATTTTTCAAATCCGAGGAATAACGCTCTTTGACTGCATTCCGCCAGTTAGTCAAGTTCTTCTGATAGAGGTCGAGCAGAACGGCTTGTTTGCTAAGAGGGACAAACGACGACGACAACAACTTGAACTGTGCGGTTAACGAGTCAATCGTGCTCTTTTGTTGCGCAACCGATTGCTGATCGGATTCGGATTGGTCGGCCAGCGCATCGCTCTGCTTCGTCAACGCCTTCAGGTTATTGACCAGAGGCGATTCCAGTTGCTTACAGCTCTTCGCCAACTCGCCGGTGAGTTGCAAACCTTCATCGAGAGTGCGGAGTTTTCTGGACATAGCGAACGCATCCGCGATCAGCCCCCATATCCCCGAGGGCTCTGGCCGAGTGGCTGTGCCCGCAGCCACTAGTGGGGCGGCTGCGCTGGACGAACCGCCTGTTGATGCATTGGTGGGCTTCGTTAAGGCCGCTGGAACCGAGGATGCCAAAGCTTCGATTTGAGAAGCCAGGTCGTCAGAGCCCAGATCTTCTGTGCCTCCGAGGAATTCGGTCATGCTACGAATCACGTCCCGGCGCGCACCGATCATATCGAGCTCGCTTTGGTTCTCCGCAATCGTCGTTTCGATCTGCGGACGCTGACGTGGTGATGCTGTTTGCAGGCTCTGGCGCAATGTGTCGACCTCTTGCTGAACTTGCTGCGCCTTCTCATCCAATTTCGCCAAGATCTGATTCAGCGCCTGATACCGCGAACCGTTGGGTCCCTGCGGCGGAGCTTGAACCTCGCCCGTTCGCTTATCCAGTAATTGTTCGTCGGCGCGTGCGAAGTCAAATGCAAGACGTACAACCTGATTGGCGATTTCGCGACTGTCGTTTACAAACAACAAATCGTCCGAAGTGTCTGCCATCCCGCGTTCCCGGTCCAAATGGCGGTACCAACTGAGGGTCTGATTCAGGAATTTGACTGTATCCGCGGATGTTGAAGGGCTCATCTGTCGGTCTTGTGGCATCACGACCGCCACCAATATCAAGTGCGGAAGGATGAGTCGAAAGCACCAGTTGGGTTTCATTATTTGCGATCGTCTTAGGTGGTCAAACAGCAACTTCTTCGCACAAACATTCCTGATGTGATAACCGCAGATTAGTCGTAGAAGCCGGTGCAAGCTAATAAGGTGATCCTTGTAGCTAGTCATGGAATCAGTCGTATGGGGGCGACACCGTGGCTGGATCAGGCGTCCAAGGACACTGAAAAAAATGCTTATTCGGAGATCCTTAAAGGATCCCTGTAGGGCCAAGTTCGTGAAAGACTTAGGACTCCGGTTTGGCAAACGGTTTGCTCTAAGGGATCTTATTCAGTCCTCAAATGGATCCCGGCTACAAGCGGCAAGGAGGTATAACACAATGGCGCCCTCCAATCACCTGTTCAGCGCAGAACGAAGCCATGAGCTTTCGAGTGTCGCAACTCCGGGGATGCCACCACCTGCCTTGGTTAATAAAACGACTAGATTTCGCATCATCGTTGCGGATGACCATGAGATTGTGCGCCAGGGAATCCGAGCATTACTGGACAATCACCCGGGATGGGAGGTATGCGGCGAAGCTAAAGACGGGCGCGAAGCGGTAGAACGCAGCGTTGCGGTGAAGCCGGACCTCGTCCTGCTTGACATCGGAATGCCCGCACTCAATGGCCTCGACGCCGCGCGGCAGATTCTTGCGAATTGTCCGCTGACCGCCGTTCTCGTACTGACCATGCACGATTCCGAACTGGTGGTACGAAATGCTCTGGAGGTGGGAGCTCGGGGTTTCCTGTCTAAATCTGACGCTGGCCGGGATCTTGTGTCAGCTGTCGAAGCCTTGCAACGGCACGGTACTTTTTTCAACTCTCGCGTGGCCGAACTGGTGCTCGAGGGCTATCTAAATCCCCACATGGCAGTGCCTCTCCGGCGGAATCGCCTTACCCCACGCGAGAAGGAGGTCGTACAGCTGCTGGCGGAAGGAAAAACCAACAAGGAAATAGCGGCAGCTTTGAATCTGAGTGTGAAGACGACAGAAACTCACCGAACCAATATCATGCGCAAACTCGATCTACATTCGGTTGCGGACTTGACCCTCTACGCCGTACGTAACGGCCTGGTGCAGGTCTTCTAAGCGCCGCATTAAGAGGCTCAAACCCGGAGAACAGAAATATCGGTTGTTTCACGACTACCAGTAGGGTCAGCTCCAGTGACCTTCTAAGGGCTTTACCGGATTCCGATTCTCGGCTGGGTTGAGTAGGGTGAATGGAGGCGACAAATCGAACGTCAAATCGAAACTAGCTAGAGGCGCATGCAGGCCCATACCGATGTTACTCGACGAGTCTTGGTCGTATGTTCAAGAGCGGCCAATAGTCAGGTGATCGAAAATGCCGTCCGAAACTGGATGTTCGACACAGTGGTGTGTTCCTCGGTGCGGGAGGCGGAAGATCTTTTGACAAAAAGGGATTTCGCTCTTGTCTTCTGCGAAGACCGTTTCAAGGAGGGAACTTATGTTGGGCTCCTTTCGGTCTTTGGGCACCATTCCAAGGTCCCCATAGTTGTGATGATTTCAGACGGGGACCAAGACTTTGTATTTCGAGAAGCGATGGCGCTCGGGGCGTTCGGCGTTATCCCTAATCCATGCTCGGCTAAAGATGTGCAGTGGATGGTCATACGCGCCACGCAACAGGGAGTGGTTCGAAGTTGATGACAGGTTCATTGGCGTTTGTCCGTGCCGGCGTCAAATGGCATGCCGCACCGCGAATAAAGGGCGCGGCAAGCATCCAGACGGAGGGTAAGAGACATGCGATTGCTGAGCGCTCGGCTGATTGTGGCACTCATCCTGGGGATAACCCTGGCGTCTCTTTCCTTTGCCTATTATCAAGTGCTGGCTGAGCGCCGTGGATTGCGCAAAGATCTGGAACGGCGCGCCGAGGTGCTAGGCGAAAGTCTTGCGGGGAATGTCGAGCATGATTTGGAGAAAGGTTCCACGCGGGCATTGCAACGCACCGTGGAGCGTTTTGGTAATCGCGAGCACCTGGTTGGAATCGCGGTTTACGATCAACAAAACAAACCCATCCTGGCGACCCCGGACTTGGCTTCGATCCTGACGGTTGCGCCGCAAATTGTGTCGCAGGCGGTACACGACAATCACGGCGTCGGAGTTTTCCAGAAACTGGGGACGGCACACCTTCACATCTACGTTGTGCCACTCCACCGGCCGGATCAGGACGAGGCCGTCATCGGCGCCCTCGCAATCGTGCACGACACTGGATACATTCCAGCGGAAGCTCGCCGAATTTGGCGGGACATGTTTTTGAGCGCGTTGGTCTATGTTTTTCTTATCACTGTAATCACGCTTCTCATCGTGCGTTGGAGTATCGCCGGACCGATTGCGCGGACCGCCCAGTGGATGCGCGCACTCCGCACTGGAAGAGTCTCTTCCAGGCAAAATGCGCCCGACTTGCAACTGTTCCGCCCACTTGCGCGAGAGGTTGCCACACTGGCGGAGAGCCTGAACCAGGCGCGATCCGCAGCCGAAAATGAAGCACGACTGCGGGATGCCTCGGTCGCGCAGTGGACAGCCGATCGGCTTGCCGTGCATGTGCGCTCGCGGTTGGACGGAGGACGCCTAATTGCGGTATCCAATCGCGAGCCCTACATGCATGTACGGCAGGGCAAGTCGTGGCAGGTGGTGGTGCCGCCGAGCGGTTTGGTCACGGCTCTGGAACCGGTGCTTCGCGCTTGCGACGGCACATGGATTGCACATGGCAGCGGAGACGCCGATACGCTGACTGTGGATCAGCACGACTGTTTGCGCGTGCCTCCGGACGATCCCCACTACACGCTCCGTCGAGTGTGGCTGACCAAGGATGAAGAAGAAGGTTACTACTACGGATTTGCCAATGAGGGTCTCTGGCCACTCTGCCACATCGCGCATACCCGGCCGCTGTTTCGGGCGTCTGACTGGGAACACTACCAAGCGGTGAACCAGAAGTTTGCCGAAGCGGTACTGGATGAGATTAAGGACGTTACGAATCCGGTCGTATTGCTTCAGGATTATCACTTCGCACTGCTGCCCAGGCTGATCAAGCGACAGCGGTCGGGTGCGCGAGTCGCAATTTTCTGGCATATCCCGTGGCCAAACCCCGAGGCCTTCGCCATTTGTCCCTGGCAGCGGGAATTGCTCGATGGGTTGCTAGGCGCGGACCTGATCGGTTTTCACATTCAGTCCCACTGCACTAATTTCTTGCAGACAGTGGATAGGGCACTGGAATCGCGCATCGATTGGGAGCATTTTTCCGTGCGGCGGGTTGGCCATCTCACTGCGGTCAAGCCCTTCCCCATCAGCGTCGACTTCGCGGATGAGCCGTCAGTGGGGGATAGCGAGACTCCCGACACGCTCGACCGCGCTGCGATGTTAAAAACGCTGTCTACCGATGCGGCCTTTATCGGTCTCGGCGTCGATCGCGTCGACTACACCAAAGGCATTCTGGAACGCTTTGCGGCCATCGAACGTTTTCTGGAGAGATATCCCAACTATCAGGGACAGTTTACTTTTGTGCAGATCGGGGCTCCCAGCCGTACCCACATCAAGCGCTATCACGATCTGTTCAACGAGATGGAAGCGGAGGCGGAGCGAATCAACTGGCGTTTTCACACCGACAGTTGGAAACCTATTGTTTTGCTCAAAACACAGCACAACCACGACGAGATCCAGGATTATTACCGGATCGCCGACTTGTGTTTGGTCACCTCCCTGCACGATGGCATGAACCTGGTGGCCAAGGAATTCCTGGCGGCCCGGCACGATGATCGCGGAGTTCTCATCCTCAGCCGTTTCACTGGTGCGGCCCGGGAGCTGCAAGATGCGCTCTTGGTGAATCCGTACGACATTGATCAGACCGCGGAAGCAATTCGAGTTGCATTGGAGATGGCTCCGGAAGAAGTACGGGAGCGCATGCATCGCATGCGTAAAATTGTCCGGGAAAATAACGTCTACCGCTGGGCAGGCACGCTGATTGGTGAGTTGTGCGAGCTGCGATTAGACGCCGAGCATCCGGTAACTGAGAAGTCCATCATGCTGGCACCGGTGGCTTAACTGAGGAGAACTATTGTCAGTGACAGAGGACCAACTCGAACTTGACCAATTCATCGCTAAAGTGGCGGAGTCGGATCGCTCGGCGCTCCTGCTCGATTACGACGGTACCCTGGCCCCATTTTCTATTGATCGCCAAGAAGCGTTGCCCTACCCAGGGGTGGTTCCGACATTGCAGGAAATCATGGCGTCGGGACGGACCCGAGTGGTCATCGTGACCGGCAGGAGTGCTACCGAAGTAGTCGCGCTGCTTGGAATTCATCCTCATCCCGAAGTTTGGGGTGTATACGGCCTCGAACACTTGTCGCCCGACGGCGTCTATGAAATCCCCCTCATGGACGAGAACATATCGAGTGCATTGACCGAGGCCGATCGATGGCTTACTACCCATGGATTGCAAGCTCACGGCGAGCACAAACCCGGGAGCATCGCGGTGCATTGGCGAGGGCTGGAGGAGGCCAGAGCGTCAGAAATCCGTCATCAAGTCTTACAGGGTTGGTTCTCAATCGCGCAGGGTGCGCTGATGTCGATTATGGAATTCGATGGTGGCGTGGAAATGTGCATGCCCGATCTCGACAAAGGGGATGCGGTTCGAACCGTCGCTGAGGAGATGACGAGTGACGCCCCCATCGCTTACCTAGGGGACGATATTACGGATGAGCGAGCGTTTAATGCCCTCGGCGACCGAGGGTTGAGCGTGCTGGTGCGCGCCGAATGGCGAAAGACTTCGGCACAGTTTTGGCTCCGCCCACCGGATGAGCTGCTGGATTTCCTGACGCGCTGGATGGATGCCTGTTACGGAAGGCGACCTACTTAAGACGAATTATGAGTGAAGAACACGTCGAGAACAGGCAAATGCGAAAGTTGAAGAAGCCCTTCTATTTCGATACTTCCGAACATCTTTTGCGTATCGGCAGGGAGAAGGCGGCTAACCTATCCGAGAATTTCTTGATGACTACGAATGCGAAGCGCTGGTTGCTTCTATTCCAATATTCTTAATGGCACTCGGACAGCGCCCTTCCATGAGCCCCCTGACACGCAAACTTTTGCACAAATGATCTACAGCAAAGTGGCTGATGAAATAGGGGCTACACGGGATGGTCTGGCATTGCCACTTACCCTAGTCTGGTAAATCGCGGAGATGCGTAACCCGCCAGAGCGAGAATTTGCGGTAACGGTATTTCTTAGTATAGAGGGAACGGGATGTTAGCTGGCGCAATTCTAGTGGTAGAACGAAGTTCTCAAGAGCACAACGCCACCCGTGATTTCCGGGGACGAATGACTGAACCCGGAATCCTGGGAGGGAATCCCATTGCGTGCGTGGAATTGCTGGGTCAGTCCGTCCTTGACCGCGTAGTCCAGAAACTTCGGCACGACGGAGTAGAACTTATAACCGTCGTGATCAAGGATGAATTTTCGCATTTGGCACGGATGTCAGCTACACCAGCAACAACCATCAACACGGTTGCGCTGCAAACTGACTTGTGGTCGGCGGCTGAATGCGTCCTGCGCGAATATGTTCAACACGGCGTTGAACTCATCCTGCTGTCCAGACTCGGGGCTTATGCGGAACTTGACTTGGCAGATCTCATTCGATTTCATCGAGGCACAAAGCAGGGAATCACAGTCCTCACAAAGGACGGTGAAGCCATGGATTCCTGGATCATCGAGGCTGGCGAAGCGCGCAATATGCGACGACTGGGGTTGCCGCGGCTGCTGTATCGCGAAGACCTGTGTGCCAGGCCTTACGCGCTACCAGGTTATGTCCGTCGCTTGGATGAACCAAGCGATCTGCGCCAGTTAGTGATCGACGCTTTTCTATCGCGCTGCTCGATCCGTCCTCGGGGACGCGAACTGAAACCGGGAGTCTGGTTAGACGATGGTGCGCAGGTGCATCGTCGCGCGCGGATTGTCGCTCCCGCGTATCTGGGCAGCGGAGCGAAGCTTCGCGCCGATACTCTGGTCACTCGCTTTAGCACTCTGGAGCGCGACTGCGATGTTCACGATGGCACTGTAATCGAGGATTCCTCGATTCTTGCCAACACCTGTGTGGGAAAGGGATTGAATGTAGCCCACGCGGTTGTGGATGGTAACAAAGTGTTCCCTCTCAGGCAGCAGATCGTCGTGGAGGTTCAGGATCCTAAACTCCTGGGCCGGACTGCGACGGTTGAGCTTCCGCGTCCGGTTGCCGGTGGCGTCAGCGGGGCCAGCCTTGCCGAACGACTTCTTGCCACGGCATGGAATTGACCCTTCCCGTTTGGAGGTGTGGGCTACTTTGAAATCTGTGGATTATCGCCAAGACGTTCGCGTAGCAGTCGGTTCTCTTTTTCCATGAGAAGATCATTGATCCTGGTGATGAGTTTAAGCAGTTTAACGGGGTCTTGCTCCGTCGCAGCCTGTTCGCAGAGACGTTCCCATTCTTCCCGATGCTCTTTCACTTACGCCGCTCTTTCCGACCCCCGCTGTTCGTAGGCTTTCCACAGAGCAACGAGGTCTTCCACGCTCCACAGCCGATCCGAGACGCCAGCGGCCATCGCGAGACTGGTTCTCAGTGTACGGTGAATCTCGATGAAGTTGGAGAATATAAGGGCTATCACAGCCGCGTGGCTTTCCGGCTGAAACGTTGGGCAAAGGCGAGTTTGGATCGATCTTCCACCTATTACTAAAGTGAAGATTTCCACAGAAATCTAGGGTTTTCGCTGTATTGCCTCCCTACAGGCTTCACTGTAGCTTGCCTACAGCTTCCCCCGTATGGACAAATCTGATTGCGATTGGGGCAATTTATGAGTTCACGGCGCGAAAACAACGGGAATCCCTGTATCCTAGTTTTTTCTCCTTTTTCTGCTTCTGCGAATCAATCACATAGACCGCGCACAGCATACCGCATGGTGGCGGTGCTATTCGTAGGGGTTATGTCTTTTTTCTGGAACAGTTTGGTCTCACATGCAACCGTGACTGCAGTTTCAGTACAAGAACCAGACTTGTCGGGAGGCGGCACCATTAACTTGATCTCACCAGTTCACTTTCAAGCCACCGCTGAAAGTGACTCGGAGATCACTGGATATGTGGCCTATATCGATGGTCAAATTGCCTATCAGAACTTTGCCCCATTGCTGGATGCGTGGGTCGTGGTTGCGCCTGGCACGCACTCGGTTTACATAAAAGCCTGGGACTCCAGCGGTTCGCTTCTCAGCACGGCGACATATGAAATCAACGTAACCGGCTTCAACTCGCCGACCGCCCCCACCAATGCCACTCGGGTGATGCGTATAGCAGAAAGCTCCTCGTGGGTTGTTGATAACAATCCTGGCGTCGGTGGCAACTGCAATGACGGCAGCATTGGAACGTTCCAAAACGCGTCAGACCCAAATACCGGCAACTCGCCCGATTATCCAAAAAGTGGCCAGTTGTTCATGCTCACTAGCAAGTGCCAGTACGATGACAGCCTTTTTTATAAGAAAGATACGGCAAACCCGTCTCCCTACGCCGGCGACACCAATTTTCTTTGGGACTTCTGGTTCTACATCCCGGCGACAACCGAGAATGGAAGCATCCAGGCACTGGAAAACGATTTTTTCCAGGCGGTGCAACTGAGTGACGGCGTGCATGAATTCATGTTCGGCTCGCAGTGTAACTATGCCACTAATCAGTGGCAATTCTGGCTCCCGAACAACGGAGGCCTGACGTGGGTCAATGTCGGTTTGTCGCCCTGCCAGTTCTCGACTGGAGCCTGGCATCACGCGACTTATTTTGTGCAACGAGTCACCTCGGCTGGATATCAGAAAATTCCCGCAACCTTCGGCCCGTCCAATGATACCAACACCAGTCTGCGTTTTGGAACTCTGACGATTGATGGCAACACCATGTATTTAGGGGGACTTTCCTATTCCACAATTCCAAACGGTTGGTCGCCAGTTCTCGGAGTGCAACACCAACTAGACAGTGCAAAGAGTGGAGTGACGATTGAGGAATACGATGACAAGGAATCGGTAATTAGCTGGTAATACGGAATCGTCGAAGCTTTGAGAAAGCGCGTGTTTGCTCGCTACTGCAATACGGACGGTTAAGCGCTACCCTCGATTTCTCTCTCCTCGACAATACGGAATTTGGTCTGAACGACTTCTGCTTCCGGCGCAGTGGCGGGCGTCGGCTGCGAAGACGATACGGACGAATGCAGACGGTCCCGGGACCAGCGCCGGAAGGTCTGAATCTCGGAAGTAGAACCCAACGCGCGTTTGCGTTCAGCCAGTTCGAACCAGCGAAGGTAATGACGGACGACGTTGGGCATGGTCATGCGCACGGCGGCCGAGAAATTCTGCTCCGCCATGCGACGCTGATTCTCGAGAGACTCAAGCACCCCAGCCAACTTGTCCGCAAGGTCGGCGGCATCGCCCGTCTTGTAAAAACTGATCGCCATTTCTTCATCCGCTGCCATCGTTCGGAAATCAGCAATGTCCGCGCACACCATGGGAACTCCGAACTCGCAGGCCTGATGCGCAGGCCCACTGGAGCCGGTGGCGGAATCATAAGGCATCACTACGATGCTGCTGGTTCCGTAAAGATTAGGGATATCCTGCTCTTCCACGTATCCACGAAAATCGATTCGCGGATTTCCTCTCTGCGATTCACGGATTGATTCCCAATATCCCGGCTTGGTGTGATGGTTCGCTCCTGCAATTACCAACCGGGCGTTCGGTACTCTCTCTAGTACTGCTGGAAAAGCTTCCACCAACGTCTCCAGCCGCTTGTAGGTTCCCCAATGCCCAATCGCGAGAATGCGGCAGTCGGGGTTTCCTCGTTTTGAGAAGTCTGGAGGGCTCGGACGGGATGCGAAGACTCCGTGCGTCCCCAGCAGTATGTTCTGCGCGGAGTATTTTTCGAGAAGTGTTCGCTGATACGCGGACAGCAGGACGGAAACCGAGTTGGCCCTAAGAAGCACCCGAGTCGCCATCTCGCTTCCCAGGCGAAAGATTCTATCCTGCCGCACACCGGCGCCGGCAAAATCGACGTGTTCGAGAATATGATGCAAAGTGACATGGGTATAACAGCCCAACCCTCGAGCCAAAGCCGGCACACACAGGCCTGCAAATGCGGCAAGCGGATGGTCCGGGGTGGCGAACGTCGAGAAAACCAGATTGAACCAGACCACGTCCGGTTTTATCCGTTGGATCATCTTTAAGAGACGATACGGACTTGCCAGATGGTTGAACTCCCAGCACCGGACGACTTGGAAACCAGGAAGTTCCTCGCGCTGCGTCGTCAATGGGGTGCCTTCTCCGTCCGTCGCGAACTCGTAATTGCCTAGTTTATCGGCCAGAATCGTCAGGTTGATTCTCGGGTTGCGCTGCAGCTCCCGCGCAATATAGAAAGCGTATTCGTTCAACTGGCGGCCACTGGGAGGAAAAGCCGTAACTAAACAGATCTTCATCGCGTCCTGACTTCAGAATATGGTGATGCTGACGTATGGTCTAAGTTGCTGGGTGTTGCCACCGGTAAAATTGAAGAAGTTCTCCTGCTGCATTCCCGCCGAGAAACGGATGGGATAAACTAGCCCGACGTTCTGGCCTTCGTCCTTGAATGTCCTGTGGATCGGCAGCGCATAAGAAACCGCGAATCCGCTTTGCACGGCGTCGTAGGCGTGAAAGCTCATATTGCGCGAGTAGGCAAAGTTGCCTTCAATCCTCCAATTTCGAGTTGGCGTGAATTGCACACTGCCAGCGGGGCGGAGCGCTTGAGCAATCGCATACTGTGACTCTTCGACCCTCCAGGCACGAAGGTCTTCCGCCACAGCCCGAAACGTGAACCAGTTCGACACTCGCCGCTCGATGCCGGCATAGACCGAGGTGTAATAGAACTCGCGAATGATGGGGTTAAATTGCTCGTCACGGGCTCCCCATCCGGCAAGAAAGAAGGTTTTTCCCCAGGGCCTGCCCACTCGAAAGTCCACCGCTCCACTCAGATCGCGGGAATGCTGGAGGCTTTCGGTAAAAGGCCCGGCTTCCCGTATGGCGTAGCCACTAACCGACACCATGTTGAAAAAGGAACTGGTCGACATGTACAAAAATTGCCGAAACAGATTCTGGTTCATGTCATACGGATCTTCCGAATCCCGTTGAATGGTCTCCTGAATCCCGGCGTTAAAAGTCAGTACGTTGGTCCCAAAGTGTAGCGTTGGATTCAGCCCGAAGTTAAACGAGTAGTCTGTAGTGTCGCGATTGACGATGGAATCCGCGCTCGGCACCGATATCTGACCTTGCGCGTTTCGCACCTGGAAGAAGCCGCTGGCATCGGGAAAGTTTCCAAGATGAAGGTGATAAGCTCCGGTCCATTCCGTCTGTATCGACGATCGTGGCGGCGGGAGCAGATTCTGCCGGCCGGGTAGCGCCACATCCAGCTTTGCATCCAACGGATATACGGTGGTGTCCTCAAAAACTGGCGACACCGAAAACTCCGACAGGAAACTGAAATTGGGGGTGATTCTCAATCCTTCATCACCCGCTGCCTGCATCAATTCGCGGTCGGCGGTCGGATCTTGGCCGGCAGCATCGGCCGCTTGCGCGAAGGCCGTCAACGCCTGCGTGTTGTGATGTTGCTGGCGATAAATACTGGCTTTTGTCAATAGATACTGATACGTGGGATCGTTCTGGTCCGACTTGTCAATGGAAGAAATCTGGGCCTCGGCCCTGGCGGTGTCTCCAATGGCGAGATAGGTATTCGCCAGGCCAAGTCGAACCTCAGTTTCACCGGTTCCCGTCGTTAGCGCATGCTGATAGTAGCTTTCCGCCAACTGGAAGTCATGCATGCCAAGAAACAGGTCCGCAGCCTCTATCCATTCACGGCCCGTAGGTGGCGGCGTTTCACCGGTGCGAGCTTCCATCAATCCCAAAGCGATCTGGCGCTGGGCATCGTCAAGTTGACCTTTGGCGACCATTTGTTTCGCGATGGCCAAGCGGACTTCCATGCGGTCGCTGTCCGGCGCGGCCAGGGCTGCTTCAAACCGCTGCATGGCGGCTGCCTGATCTCCAAGCAGGGCGAGGGCTTCGCCGGTGGAAAGCAGAATCGTACTTTCTCCCTTTTGCTCCTGGTGGGCATAGTTCTCCGCCAACTGCACGTTTTTTAACGTGTTCTCACGATCATGCAGTTGGGCGTAGGATCGTGCCAGCTTCGCATAGACAAGGCTGTTGGCGGGAGCCAGCTTTTCTGCAGTCTGAAACTCCGATATCGCATCGCTGTAGCGGAATAGACCGTACAGAGTATCGCCTAACGCCAGATGTAACCCGGCATCGTTGGGCGCAGACTTCAGCGCGATTCGGTACTCCGCGACCGCTTTGGTTAGGGATCCCTCGTCGCCATATGCGGTGGCACGAATAAGATGGATCGGCGTGGAGTCACCCATCTCCCGCTCGGCCAGTTGGACTTCCCGCAGCGCAACTCGGGGACGATGCAGGTCGAGGCTGGTATAAGCGAGTCCCAGATGTGCCTCTCCATTTTTGGGTTCGAATCGCAGGGCAGTCTGGAAATCTGTAGTCGCCTCGGCTGGTTTGTGAAGGTCCTTCAGTACGTATCCGCGATTCACATAAGCGGTGACGACATTCGGATCGCGCTCCAGCGCCCGGGTGAAGTCTTGCTGCGCGGCCTCGAGCTGTCCCGAGTGCTTGTGCACATATCCGGCCAGCAACGGAATGTCGGCTTCCTTGGGAAGAAGCTGGTCATAACGCGCCGTCAGCTCCTGAAGTTCATCGTATCGTTCGAGGTGAAGAAGGTCGTATCCGAGGTAGACGACAACGTCGCGGTCGCCGGGAAGTTTCTTGATCGCTTCTCGCCCCACTTCAGCCGATTTCTCAAAGTCCCCAATCCAACTCAGATATCGCTCTTTTTCCCTCATCACCAGCGGCTGTTGCTGCATTTCGGGAGTCGCCACGCTCAACCATTCCGCCGCAACCGGAAAACGTTTGGCTTCGATCGCAGCATTCATGCCTCCAGCGACGATGAGGCTATTCGTGGGAGCGAGGTCGTGAGCCTTGTGGTATGAGGCTTCGGCTTTCGTGAAGTCACGCCGTGCGGCATACATGTCGCCCAGGGCGAGGTAGGGCACATATAACTTGGGGTGAGCGGCAGCCAGCCGTTCAAAATACTTTTCCGCTTCCTTATCGTGTCCGGCTTCGCGGGAAACGAAGCCCAACGACGTCAGCGCAAATCGGTTGTTTGCGTCGATCGTCAGAATCTGGCGATAGACCGCAATCGCTTCCTCGGGCTGGCCAAGTTTTACCAACAGGTCGCCGCTAAGCTGCAAATTGTTGGGATCTTTGGGCTTGAGCGACAACGCCTCTTTAACATCATCCCCCGCCCCGGCAAGATCACCGGCGTACATTTCGATCATCGCCCGGAGACGCAGAAATTCTGATCGATTGGACCCACGTTGGTCCAATCCACCAATCTGCGACTGAGCAATTTGCAAATGATTCTTGAACGCCGCGTCATTCTGCACGCCCTTATAGAGCTCAACCAAGTTCAGGTGCAATTGAATTCCATAAAGCGGGCCTTCAGCCGGGGTTTCAGGTAAGTGAGCGATCGCGGTGTTGTACTCTTGAATGGCTTCTCCATTGCGTTCCTCAAGCCGCGCGATTTCCCCGCGAATGGCGTGCAAGCGATAATGTTCTGGATCGATAGAGGCGGCGCGTTTGAGAAAAGGCTCGGCGCGTTCTACCGAGCCGGCAGCCAGCTGCGCCTGCGCGGCTGAGAGTTGTAGATTAACGTCATTCGGCAAGGCGTTCGCCGCCTGCGAGTAAAGAGTTGCAGATTCCTCCGGCTGCCCATCAAGCTGATAGGTGTAGGCCAGTTCGGCCCTGACCTCGGGATTCGCACCGTGAATTGCCTTCAGCGCGGCAATCGCTGCTGGATAGTTGCCGGTCTCGCGATAGAAACCTGCCAGCGCTCGCTCGACCTCAGGATTGTTGGGCGCGCGTGACTTGGCTAATTCAAGGTAGTGGTTGGCCTGGTCAAACTGCTTCAGACGCTCATGACTGACTGCCATCAACAGTTCCACTCGTGCGGAAGGCTCAATCGCTTCCGCACGCGCCAGCACTGTTAACGACTTATCGTATTCGCCTGACCGTAGCAGAATTTCCCCCAACACCTCCGCGTCGTTGGATCGTTTGGGGTCGACTGAAAGTACCTGGGTCAGAATTCGCTCCGCCTCGTCGCGCCGACCCATGGTGTTGTAGGTCTGCGCCAGGCCGGAGAGTCCATCCAGTGAGGAAGGATCGAGGCGAAGACCGCGATTGTAAGCATCCACCGAGATTTGGGATTTCCTGGCCAGGCGGGCCGCATAGCCGAGCAGAAACCACAAATGAGGATCGTTGGGAGCAGCCTGGGTTGCGCGTTGGGCATAATCCATAGCAGACGAAGTAGTTGCCATTCTTCAGGGCCTGTTCAGCGGCGCGCGCAAGACGCGCAGTCTCGATGTTCGAACCCCAACCCAGCGATTTCTGTTGAGAAGTCTTATCGGCGTCGTTCTGCGTCTGTGGCGGCGAATCGCCTCCGACCTTGTAAGTCTGCGCCCGTGCGGCACACGAGAGCGCAGTTGCCAGCAATGACGCATAAACTATCCCGCGATGGTGCCAAAGAATCAAAAGACCCCCAAACGAGTCCACAAACTTGCAGAATCTTCGATTCAGAACTGGGCTTAGACGTTGGCTTAAAAATCAGGGTTTTCCATTAGATATGGAAGCAACCCGAATCTAGGGCGCAGAATCGAAAAGCGTCGGGAGGACACCGTGCAAAGGGTTGAGTCAGTCGGGGCCGCTCGGCGCCCTGTGCCGATGAGTTGGATCTACTTGGCGGCGTTTGTGATTCACGCGCCGTTGCTGCTGATGAAGCTGCCACTGAAGTCTTACGACACGAACTTCCACATCTTTTTCGCGTCGCACTACGTAAAGTCACTGGTTCGATCCCTGGAACACGAAATGGTATGCGGGGTTTTCGCAGACCACCTATCCGCCCTTGCCGCAGCAATGGCTGGCGCTGATCTCGCACATTACCGGGCTCGACATGGCCTACATGATCGTGCAGTTCGCAGCCATCCTGCTTTTGGCGCTAGGGGTCTTCCGATTTTGCACAATTGTGGGTTGAGCCGGCGCGCCGCGGCTTTTGCGGCGCTGGCCAGCGTTCTTCTCGGGTCGGAATGCTTTCTGGTTTATTCTGCCGGGCAACTGTCCACTACGTTTGCGGCTCCGCTGTACTTGAATGCGCTCCCGTATCTTTACGAGTGGGTTCGACGCGGCAATTGGCGGTCTTTCCTAAAGGGCGCGACGTTGAGCGTCGCAGCGGCCGCCGCGCATCACGCAACCCTGCTCTTTGGATCATTCTTGTTTGCCCTGCCGGTATTGGCCTTGGCCTTTTTTGATCGCGAAGACGGAGAGAAAGTATCGGCTTCAGCCTTCTGGTTCCGGGCCATTGCCGCAGCTCTCCTGGTTGGAGTGGCGATCGCTGTGGTCCTTTTGCCGTTCTGGATCGCGCTCATCAACTATCCAGTCACACAGGTACCTATCCCGCATCCCAGTCGCGCGAACTATATTCTGAGCCCTGAGTGGGGATTGAACTACTTCGTCATTCCCTATGGCGCGCTGATTCTGGCGCTTCCGTTCATCTTTGGAAAGGTTCTGTCACGCGACGACTGCGCCCCCTCTTGTTTGGCTTCTGGCTGGCATTCATGCTGGGCTTGGGTGGAACCACTCCAGTCGCCAAATTGCTCTTAGGCCGGGCATTTGAAGTACTGACCATGGAGCGCTTCACCTACTGGGCCACTCTTCTTGCTCTGCCATTTGTAGGATTGTTAGCCGAGGAACTCATTGATCGTTTCCGGTTCAAGGCCGTTGCGGGGCTAACGCTCGCAGCAGGCCTGAGCTGTGCCTTGGCAGTAGCGTGGGCAACCTATAAGCCGGCGGATGCGGCAGATTTCAAAGTGGATTCTGTCGCCGCATGGCTGGATCGGGATGGACATGACCGATACCGCTACATCACGCTCGGATTCGGCAACAAGATTTCACGACTGGCGGTGTTGACTGATGCCAGTAGTGTGGACGGAGAGTGGAATTCTGGCCGCATGTTGCCGGAATTGACCGAGCACGGTGCCGGCGCCCTCACCAGCTCCAAGTACTTTGGAAAATCCGGACTCGACGCACTGAGAGCTGTTCTCGAACATGCGGATCGCTACGGTCTGAAATGGGTCTTCATGCGCGATCCCTACTATGAACCACTTCTGGTCTTCGCGGGCTGGCGCAAAGTGGACGATTTGGACGACAGAACTATCACCGTTTGGAGTAAAGAGGACGCGCCTCCTGCGATGCCAATGAATGTTCCCCAGATTCCACCGGCCTGGCAGGGACTGATGTGGGGTGTTCTGCCGATTGGAAGCAGCATTCTTGCCATGCTGCTGGTTCTTATCCCAGACAAGAAGCCGATGCTGTCGCGAGCTACACAACCCACAGCTGACGATCAGAATCTGGTGTTGGGGAGGCTGATCTCATGAGCCGTGGAGCACTCCTTGCGTTCACCATCATCGTCGTGACGGTTGTGCTGGTAGCAGTAGGTGTTTTCTTTCCGAACACTTCGGCCTTTGCTTCGGCCAGTGGTGTACCTTCTGCGGTCCGTAGTCCTTCGTCACCCCAGGAGGCAGTTGAGACCCTGGTTCAAGAAATTAGTCGCAAGGATTGGACGGCGGCATACAACAGCCTTGCCAACAAGAATGAGTTCACCGAGCAAGACTTTGTGCGTGACCTCACAGGAACACACCCCAGCCTGAGGAGTTACGCGTCGCTGGACGGATCTGATCTCCATCCCCTTCACGCTTCTGCCGATGCCGCCGAGGTCCGAGTTGACCTGACTTGGTCCGAAGTGGTGGGTACGTATCACGAAGTGCGCGATGTGCGGGTAATACGCGCGGGTGACCAATGGCAAGTCGCGTGGCCGCTGGTTAAGGAACCGAGAGTTCCACCGCAAGTTCTTGCAGTGAACTACCTGCGCTGGGACGTTGTCTACCGCGGTCCTGAGGACGACTGGGGAGCGCAGGACGTCGAGTCTCCCCATGTTCGTATTGTGGACATGCATCCTGTCGATCGAGGAGGCGCAGTGGTTTTGGTGGGCGAGCTTCTGAACGAAGATGTCGTTCCCGCTTTCGTAACCGTCAAAGCGACATTGCTGGCAAAGAATGGCTCCGCGATCGGAACTGAGGACGCCTTTGACAAAATGTCTCATGTTCTTCTGCCCAAGCAGGTAACGCCGTTCCGCATCGATTTCCAGAACGTTCGCTTGGCGGATGTGGACAACATCCGCATGGATCCCTCATCGAGCCTGATCGCTGCCTCGGCGGATCCGGTAATCGAGATCGAAGATCAGAAACTGAATGGATTGCCGGACTCCTCATTGACCGGCAAGTTGGTCAATCAGAGCGGTCAAGTAGTGAATATCGCCCACGTCTTGACAACCTTTTATGACAACAACGGACAACCGGTTTGGGTTTCGGATGGGTATGCGGACCGCGCACTATTACCCGGAACTCCGGTTCCATTTTCGACCTCTCTGCCGGCCGATCTTTCCGGCCGAGTCAGCCGTTACCGCGTGGTCGCAAGCACATACAGTTCCAGCCGGTTTCAATGAGAATGCCACTCAGATTCGCTACACTATGGGGCCTCGCCGCGATGGCTACTTGCGCAATTGCGCAGACGATGCCTCTGGATTGGCCCAAGAGCATCGAAGCAGGCAGCGCAGTTTCGGTGGCAACTTCCGGTAATGGTAAGGCTGTGTTGTATATCGTCGGCATAGGACAGGTACTGCGTCACGATGTGCAACTGGGGGAAAAGATGGTGCTCGCTCCCGGCGAACTCCACAATGCTGGCCATTACAGTGCCGTGCTTGTGGGCCCATCTTCCACTCAGACCGCAGAGTTCGACGTTACCGCTCAGCAACCCTCAAACTTAAGTTTTCTGGCGAAGCCATCGCGGCTGCCAGTTGACCTGCATGAAGGGATCAGCGGAGTAGTTTATGTTTTCGACGCCTTCCGAAATCTCGCTTTAGCGCCCACGCAGGTTTCATTCGAACTGTCCGAAACTGGAGGCGCAACCCAGACGCGAGCTGTGACCACGCAGAACGGCGTCGCCTGGCTGAGGCTGGATTCGGCACCCAAGGCAGGATCAGCGCAGTTCCAGGCCCGCGTTGGCGACATTGCCGAGAAACGTATTGTGCAGCAGGTTTCCGGGGAGCCCTGTAACCTGCGGATAAGCGCTCGCAAATCCGGAACCCGGGTTGAAGTCGAGACCGAGCCGCTGCGGGACTGTAAAGGCAACGCGGTGCCAGACGGCACGATTGTTACTTTCATCGAGCGCAACGATGGCTCGGAATCTACGGTCGACGTTCCGCTTAAGCGTGGGGTGGCGCGAACGGACCTGCCCGCCAACAATGGAGCGACCATCTCTGTGGCCACGGGGGTTGTGATGGGGAATGAAATCCGATGGCGCCAATGAATCTGACTCGGCCAACCCGATTTACGGCATTCCTGCTGGTTATCGGCTTGATGGCTGGAACGCTAGCGGTCTCCGCCGACGAGCAACCTGGCGTGACGGTTGCGAATACTGATTCCGTTGGGCCACGAATGCTGGAACCACAGACCCGTACCGCCGTGGTTCGTGATTATCTTGCGGCTTGGCAGAGCCTGAATCGCGCTTCGGATGAAAACAACGCGGCCCTGCTGGACGTTGACTTCACAGGCATCGCCAAGGAGAAACTGTCGGATACTATCGACGACCAGCAGAAACTAGGAGTCCGAACGCGATACCAGGATGGTAAACACAACATCAAGCTGGTCTTTTACTCTCCAGAAGGATTGTCGATTGAGCTTCTGGACATGGTGGAATACGACGTACAGATTTTGGATCATGACAAACTGCTGGCGACTCAACACATTCGCGCACAATATCTTGCCGTCCTGACCCCAACCGAAGTGCGGTGGAAGGTGCGGATCCTGCAATCCACACCCCAGTAACTGGAAGTTGGTTCTCAGGATTTCCCTGACAACGCCTGAACTCACCAACCTCATCTGAGGAGGCAATGAATGCGCCACCAGGAGCCCGCAGATGATCTCGATCGTCGTCCCCATTTACAACGAAGAAGAAATTATTCCCCTGCTGCATGAAGCGGTGGTCGATGCCATGCGGGAGGTCGATGAACGATGGGAAGTAGTGTACGTCAATGATGGTTCGAAGGATACGTCGCTGGAACTATTGCGCGCCCTTCAGGAAGAGTCGCCGGAAGTAGTTGTGGTCGATCTCTCCCGTAATTGGGGTCATATGGGAGCGCTGTGGGCCGGGATGCAAAGCGCTCGTGGCGACGCTGTCGTCCTCATGGACGGTGACCTTCAGGATCCCCCCGCAGTCATTCCCGAGATGATCGCTGCGTGGAAGAACGGTGCACAGGTTGTCACCACTGTGCGGCGAAGCCGGGAAGAACGCCGCAAGCTTTTGGCTTTCTTGTTTCCCTTGTTCTATCGTGTGTTGGGGGCTCTCTCCGACTTTCCTATCCCTCTGAATTCGGGGATCTTCGGCCTGCTCGATCGCCAAGCCATCGACTCGATCAATTCTCTGCGTGAAGCCAATCGCTATCTTCCCGGGTTGCGGGCCTGGGTGGGTTATCGTACTGCGATCGTTTACTACGACCGGCATGACCGCGTGGGTGGTGAAGGTAAGCTTACCTTCTTGAGCCGCATCAAGTACGCCATGGACGCGATTACCAGCTTCAGTTACAAGCCCCTACGAATGAGCTTCGTGTTGGCTTCGCTAATGATTTTTTCTGCCATGGTTTCGGGGCTGGTGGCGTTATTATCTTCCAGTTCTTTGGGATATGGGATCGCGACAGCGGTTTTCTTGACCGGGAGTCTGCTGCTTTTCTGTCTCGGCCTTCTTGGCGAATACATAGGCCGGATCTACGATGAAGTACGCGCCCGTCCGCTTTCCCTGATTAATACAGTGTACGAACCGGGAGAGGTAGGCTTACGGCAACTGGCTGGTCATCAATCACACACTGCCATGGAGCGCATATTTCCGGCGGCATAGGGTTGTGCCGAAGCACGAGCCGACGCCAACAATTCGAATTGCTCTCAAGCGGCTGCCGGACTCTCCGCGGAGGCCACACTCGGCCCGCTGCCATCAGTTGGCGTTAGCAGCGGCCAGCCTCGTCGTAACACATAGTCGAGCCAAGCGCCGGCGGCTTGCGAGGTAAGGACTGCTGCCAACACGAGTGTCGTGTAAAACGTAGGGCTGATAATTCCGGCATCAAAGGCTACGCTCGCCAGTACAATACCGGGCCCACCACGTGCGTTAGTCGTGATTCCGAGGTTGATCAGATCCAAGCCATGGAACCCTGCGCAACGCCCCGCCAAGGAAACCGAAAGAATCTTGACAATGCAACTTCCTCCGACGAAGGCGGCGATCATCCACAGCGAGAGACCACGTATCAGGTCGAGTTTCAGGCCTACGATCGCAAAGTACACAGGGATAAAGAACGCGAACGATACCTTGCCGATCGCATCGAGCGCCTCCGCGAACAGTTTGCGCTTCTTGTGTACCACGGCAAACCCGGCCAGAAACGCCGCAAACACCATGCTGACATCGAATGCCCCAGCGACGACGCAATATCCGAGCAGGACGGCGAGCGTATAGGCAACTGGTGAGTGTTGCGCAAAAACGTTGAACCGCGACTTATTCATCCGCTTTACGATGCGGGGAAGAATCCTCAGGCCAAGCCCAAAGAAGACGATCGTAGCGACCAGGTGGTACGACAATTGTCGCGGGTTGAGTGCGGTTTTCCCAGCCACCGCGGTGGCCACCGCCAGAGCCAGCCACAGCACAATGTCTTCAAGTACAGCTACGCCCAGAACCAAGCGCGCGAAACGGGTATGGAGAATCTCTAGATCAGCAAAAATCTTGGAAACCACTGGGACGGATGTTACGGCGACACCTACCGCAAGAATGATGACAAGAGAGATGCGGTTGCCATTAGGACCTGCGAGCGGAGGATGAATTAGCCACGGGCCCAGCCCCAGTCCGAGGATGAAGGGTATACCGGTACCCATGGCAGCGAGCCAACCCACTTCACGACGCTCCTCGCGGCTGAACAGTTCCCGTGTTTCAGCACCCGACAAGAACATCAACAACAGCAAGCCGAGCCAGTAGACAAAATTCAGAATGTTTGCCTGATGCTTTGCGGCTTCCATTAGTCCCGAAGCGAATGGCAATCGGCCGATCAGAGCCGGGCCCAGCAGGACACCGGCCAGAATCTCGCCAACCACTTTCGGTTGCCGGAGTTTCACGAAGAGGTAGCCGAGCAGATGTGCCAGGCCGACGAGTAATAGGAGTATGAAGAGAATCGAAGTCAGATCGCGGTTTGACATGAGTTGTTTCGGCTTTGATGCCGCAAGCTAGTACCTGTATCCGGCGCGCTATTGTCCGGGATTGGTTTTGCATACCGCAATTCCGGGTTCGATGGCTGTGCCTTCTTCGTAATCATTCCAGGTCTCAATCAACACGAACGGCATTGGATGTTCCGGTGAAGAATTTTCCTGTGCCAAACTAAGCGTGTCACTGAAAGTCTTGCCACAGCGTTGTGACATATGGCGATTGAGACTCCACGAGGCCTTGCTGTCATCAAAACCAGCCCACGCTGCGCCCACGGCAATTTTGTCGGGATACTTCGACTGCATCAGGTGATAGAAGCCACGCAGATAGTCTTCTCCCCAATTGCTTCCGTCCGCTGCCCACCCCTTTTCTCCGGGGTTTACCCAGGCATAGAAGCCATCCATGGCTTCGACATAGGGAGTTGGCCGATTCTCGTAGATGAGCAAGGGAGCGGGGTCCCATTTGTTGATCGCCGCCCGCACCCGACCCCAGTCGGTGTGCCCGCCTTTGGGGAAAATGAAAATGACCGGGCGATTGCTGTAGGTGAGATACGCCTGGCGTCCGTCGGCATTCGGCGCTAGATAAGTTTCGTTGAATTTCTCAAATGCCGCCAGGGCATCGTCTGTCGCTGCGCTGGCATCGCCGTCGGATTCGTCGTACATCATTGCAACTTTGAACTGCTTTTCCGCAGCAATCGACTGGATCAAAGCATAGCTGCGATCAAGAAAAGGCTCGCGGTCTCCGTACCAATCCACCACGAATCCGGAAATTCCAAGCTGCTTGGCGTGGTCAATCTGCTTGCGTATCTCAATTGGATCTTGAGACGAATAGCCGACTGAGATGTGCTGCGGATGGCCAAACCAGGGTTCGTACACGGCCAACATGCGAGGATAGGCTTGCACCGACGAAATATTGGATCGAGTATTGAGCAAACTCGTGTGCGCACACCCCTGCAGCAATAAGAGTAGTGCCACACACGCATTTCTGGCTCCTCGCAGCATAGATTCATGTTTAGAGGGCACGAGACTGCATCAGGTTGTCATAAACCGAGCCACAATTTGAGGGGTTTTGCAGGGCGCCTATCGTGGGCAGCCTGATTGCCGCTCTCCGCATCAGAAAGGATTGCCCCGAGAGTGTCAGTTCGTGGCTCTATAGAATCCCACCGAGGTTTAGTTCGGAGTCTGAACGTGATGTCGAATCGCAGTAGCGGCACCAAGAACCTTCAAGCCCGAGTACTTTCCGGAAGCTTTGTGTTGCTTGTGGGTTCGGGGTTAGTGACAGTAATCAATTTTGCCTACAATATCGCGGTAGCAAGATTTCTTGGTCCTGCCGCTTTTGGACACGCCAGCGCCGTATACACACTCCTGATCCTGATTTCCGCAGTGACACTCTCCTTCCAGATAGTCTCCGCCAAAGCTGTTGCCCAACAAGAATCTCTGCCAGCGAAAAGCGCGGTTTACCGACGGTTTCACAAAATTGCCTGGGTGAGCGGCATCCTCGTGGGACTCGTTCTGGCGCTGTCGCGGAACCTGATTTCGGACTACCTAAACTTGCCCAGTTCCATGCTGATTGCGTGGCTTGCGGTGGGCGTAGCTTTTTACGTTCCATTAGGCAGCCGGCGAGGCTATCTGCAAGGCGCTCATGGCTTCCACCGTCTGGCTGCAAACCTGGCACTCGAAGGTCTGGGGCGGCTGTTTGGTTCTCTGCTGGCAATGGGGCTGGGGTATGGAGTCACCGGCGTGATCGCGGCGAACGCTGCCGCACTCGCAATCGCTTATTTTTTTGCCGCTCCTAAACTGCCGGCATCGGTTGCGCCCGATTTGCGAATACCGGATGCCTTTCGCGAAGCCCTACAAGCCATCGTTTTCTTTGTGGGTCAAGTCATCATCAACAATAGCGATATCGTGGTGGTAAAACACTTCTTTCCGCCCGCTCCGGCCGGACTCTATGCCGCAATCGCGCTGGTGGGCCGCGTCATCTTTGCTTTGTCCTGGGCAGTCGTCAACACCATGTTTCCAATCGTGGCTGGAACGCAGGCGCAGGAGCGAAAAGGGCACGGCGTTCTTGGCACATCGCTTTTGCTCGTTTTTTGCATCGGCGGACTCGTCGCCGTCTGCCTACGGACCGCGCCCGCATGGATCTGGACGACGCTGTTCGGTTCTCAGTTTGCCACAACCGGCAAGTATGGCCTTCCTTATTTATTGGCGTTGTACGCGGTTACCACCTGCGTATACGCGCTTAGCGTTGTAATCATCGCTTATGAGATGTCTTACCGGATCGCCAACACCGCGTGGGTACAATTGGTGTTCAGCGGCATCCTTATTGCTGGCATTTATCGCTATCACCGATCGCTGCAAGAAGTGATCCTGGTGCAACTGGTGATGATGGTGATTCTGCTCTTTGTGGTTGCCGTCCCCTTTCTTCGGAGTGTATTGGCCGGGGATCTGGACGAGAAAGACTTGCCGCTTGGTGGGCTGCGAATTGTTCGTCAGGTTTCGGAAGACGAAGTCATCGCGGCGTTTCTAGAAAATGATTTCCAGAGCCCCGAGTTCGGGGAATATCGGGAAGCCTTGCATGCACTGGTAACCAAACCCGACCTCAGCAGTACGCTGGAGAATGCGAGACGCCGGGCATTGCTCTTCATTCGGCATGGTGCGTTGTGGAGAGAACTGCCTCAAGGAACCGAGTGGTTTGAGGTGGAACTCAAAGTTGCGGATCTAGAGCGAATCCGTGTTTTCCCGCGGGCGCAGTGGCGAAAGCTGGCACGAGGGAATTTTGCCATGAGCCAGATTCTGCGGTCTTTCAGATCTGGGCGTTGCTATGAGGTCGCCGACAAGAAGTTTCTTTCCAAGATATTGGACTTGAGTGATTGGCTAAACCAGGATGTTGAGGCTGGGACGGTTTTATTGATCGGCGTGACTGAAAGCGGCCCGCTGACGATCCTGGATGGCAACCATCGCCTGGTAGCGGCTGCGCTCAACTCACCTGGGGCGATACGTAAGTTCCAGATCCTCTGCGGCCTGTCTCCCAACATGGCCCAATGTTGCTGGTATGAGACGAACCTGACGACGCTGTTCCGCTACGCGATGAACCTGTTGCGACACATCGTGCATGACCCAAAGGCAGATCTTTCCCGTCTGTTGCAAGGTCCCCCGCCGTCAGTGTCATTGTCCCGCGAAGCTTGCGCTGAGGGAGTGCTCGATTCAGACTCTCGCGCGATGTAGTCTTTCGCCACTTGGTTGTACAGTAAGGCCCGACTTCGCCTACAGATTGGACCGGATAGACCCTACGCACCATCCTCCCTACACTTTTCTTTGAGGATTTAATGCGCTCAATGGCGCAATCTAATTCCGTAAACCTTGTAAGAAAAGGCTAAAGCTCATGACTACCAAAAGACCCGTTGTAGTCCTGGAACTTCCAGACAAGTTGGTTCTAGGACGCGCCCAATTGTTTTTCCGGGAAGTTCAGGGGTTTCTGCAAGCTGATCGGCCACGCCTGGTATTTGATTTCTCCGAAGTCACGCAGGTGGACAGCGCCGGCATCGAAGTCCTATTGAACTGCATGGAAGAAGCGATGAAACGGAATGGGGACCTGAAACTGGCTGCGATCCCTCCCGGCCCGGCGGTGGTTTTGGCGTTGACACAGGTTGACCGCCTTTTCGAGATTTTTGAGAACGCCTCTGACGCAGCCGACAGTTTCCACCACTTTCCCGTCCACGCTTTTCAGGGGGGCCAGCAACCGTGGAATGAGCATCCCACAGCGGGGAGCTAGAACGTATTGTGATTTTCATTTGTACGGATGACTGGAAAACTTGCGGACCGCGTTTGAGGAAACCATGAGGATCAGACGGCTACGAGGGATGTGCGTAGGTTCGATGCTGTGCTCAATCTTTGTTGCCGCGGCTCCCATCGCGGCGGCGGCACAAGCGTCAGGACAATTACCGGATAGTCCCAGTGCGGTTATTGCTCAACAAATCGTCGAAGCACGGCTATTCACGGAGCAGACCTCATCATCTTCTGCTTCTCCTGCTGCTTCGCAGCAAACCCAATCCGAGACGCCGTCCAGCCCAATACAAAGGCCCGTAGGCACTGCGGCAGCGGAAACACCACCTACAACGGGATTCGCGGCTTCTAATCCTTCGGGAGCGGCCATCGCGCCGGCGAAGCAAAAGCGCGCACGCACGATCTTGATTAGGGTTGGCGTCATCTTGGGGGCGGGGGTTGCCGTCGGAACGGTAGCAGCTCTGGCTAGCGCGAGCCCCAGTAAGCCACCCGGGAGCCACTGAGAAGCTCGAAGCAATCTATCACGCGAATAAGTGCCTGCAATGACCCGCGATCGAGCAAGACACGTCAGACCGATACTGGTGAGCTTTTCTGGTATTGACGGCTGCGGCAAAAGCACCCAGATTGAAATCCTTTCGACCCGGCTTTGCCAAACCGGCCTCCGCGTAGGGTTACTCGCCTTTTGGGACGATGTGGCGCTACTGAAGCGCTGGCGTGAATTCACCAGCCATTCGGTATTCGGAAGTGAAAAGGGTATAGGTTCGCCGGATCATCCGGTGAATCGCCGCGACAAGAACGTCCAGTCCTGGTACATGACCCCGGTGCGATGGTTTCTTTATTTCCTGGATGCCATGGCGCTTTGCAACACTGTTGTCAAAACCGAAACTGTCGAAGCCGATGTCATCATCTTCGACCGCTATCTCTATGACGAACTGGCGAACCTGCCACTGGACCGTCCCTTCACCCGGGCCTACGTTCGACTGTTGCTGAACCTTGTTCCCCAGCCCGACATCGCCTACTGGCTCGATGCGGACCCGAGTGAGGCATGTAAACGAAAGCCGGAGTACCCTCTCGAATTTCTTCGTAGCAGTCGTGCGGCGTACGCGAGTTTGAGCAGGACGGCCGGCATAACCGTAGCCGCGCCCGGCTCGGTCCAGAACGTCGCCACTCGGATTATGCGGAGCTTCTTGCAGAAATTCCCGGTTGCAAGGCTGAACGACTTTGCGATTGTGGGCGATATTGCACCGGCTTCGGACCGCCTCATCGAGGGAGAGGCATGGTAAGACTCGACGCAGCGGAAAAGTGCCAGGAGAGAAACGATAATATTTAAGGAGGGGCGCATCCAGTTCTGGATGCGCCCCTCGATCGTTCTACCAGTAGGTGAAGTTGAAGTTATCCAGGTAGGTTGTGTAGTCCGCTTGCTGGTAATTACCGTCTAACTGATAGTTGACGGTGATTCCCCACCAACTCGAAGGACAAGAGCCGTGCGAGTAGGTACGGTTCAACACCGCTTTGTTACCGTTCAGCGTTATCGACTCGTACAGCAGCGAATTATCCGATTGCCGTTGCACTTCAATCGTGACATGGTTCCAGCCATTGTTCACTGGATAGCAAGACACGCCAGTCGATTCCCAATGCGAGCTCGCACTGTTCCAGACATCCCATTCATTGCCTCCCGCAACCCGGCATTGAGTTCCGAAAATCAGCGACAAGCTGTCGAAGTACATGCTGGTATCGAACTCCAGGGCTTGTGACAGCGAAAGTTGTCCGGTATAGAAGTAAGCATCGTAGGTGAAGTTGTGGAGCGTGGGAAGCAGGGTATGGTTGTTGTCAGGCAGACCCTGCGATGAGTTTTGCCCGATTAGCGGGTTGGTGAACAGAACGTCGGAATAAGCGGTAGTCCCGCCGAGGCCGAATTCCGTCGAGTTACCGCTCAAAGAGGGAGATTTTATGTGCTGGTCCATCGACCACGTAACGCCTCCGCCGCAATTCGTACAGATGTTGTAATCAGGCGGATATTCGCCGTACGCCACCCACCCTTTACTACCTTGTATGGCGGAGAGCGTGGAACCATTGCCGCCGCCGTTCACGGTAATCTTGACCGGAGTATAGGCGGCTCCTCCACAGTAATCCCATTCTTCCACCACCGTATTGTAGGTGCCGGGGTTGAAGGACAAGTTGGTATTCAGGCTGGCCCCAGGCGTAACGTACGTGAGCACGTTATTGATATAGATTCCCATGGAAGCCACGCCTTTCTGACAGGTCCCAGTAGTCGCGGTTGCAACGTAATTCACCGGCGATCCCACGGTGCCGTTGTTGGTCGGCGAGGTTACCCAGACGCCGGTCTTGGTACTCACTGTGATGTTGATCGGTGTATAGGTAGCTCCGCCGCAATAATCCCATTCTTCCACCACGGTGTTGTAGGTTCCTGGGTTAAAGGACAAGTCAGTGTTCAGGCTCGCGCCTTGGGTCACGTAAGTCAACACGTCGTCGACGTAAATGCCCATCGACGCGACGCCCCGAGTGCAAGTCGAACTGCTCGCGGTTGCCACGTAATGCACGGGTGAACTGCCAGTGAACCCGTTCGGCGGACTGGTTACATTCACGGAGGCCCGGGCCGACGCTGCCAAAGCCAAGATCAAGAAAATAGAGCGGTAGCAAAAGCTCCTCATGCAAAAACTCCTCCGGCGTTGAATTAAAACGCAAGTTCTGGATTGACGAGTGGCGGTTTGCTTTGTAAGAGGGACAAGCCCCTGAGCGAAGGCGACCCTGGATTTCTGTAGGGCTGGACTCGTTTCGGACGTCCAACTGCGTTGATGGGAAGGTAATACAGCCTTCTACCGAGGTCAATCAGGGAAAACCTTAGGAGACAAATAGGAAGTGCATGCTCACGCGTTTGCCGTAGCCAACGCTCAGTTGGTAGCTGACATCGAAGCCTCACCGCAGGTTGAATGTGCGGGGACCTTCCAAATGCCTGATCGTCAACCAAGAACAGTCGTACTTTCTGCACTGGCCCTATCAGCCCTGGTGATAGGCCTCAGTGGCTGCCGCGGTCTGGTGGCAAATGATCCCGAAAGCAATCTGCAAAGCGTCAACCACATCGTCTTTATGGCCCAGGAAAACCGTGGTTTTGACCATTATTTGGGGGCCATGCGTAAGTACTGGGCCACCCAGAATATTCCCGACCAGGCATTCGACGGATTGCCGCAATTCAATCCCCCAGCTGGAATCGCTCCGCTACAGGGACCCGCGCCAACAAACCCCGGCTGCGACCCTGCGTTTCCTCCACCCAGCGACTGCATCACCGACGCCAATAGCCCCGCCGTCGAATCGTTCTCTATGGTTTCGATGTGCGTGGAAAATCCCAGTCCATCCTGGAATGAGGACCACGTCGATTGGAACCTCCTCAATCCGCTTTCCGCCACCGCTACATCAAACGGCTTCGTCTGGACTGCGGCTCACGACGCGAGGGCCAATCAACCTCCCTTCAGCGATGTGAATGGAGTGCGCGCCATGGCCACCTACGACGACACCGACTTGCCCTACTACTATTTCCTCGCCTCGACGTTCGCCACTTCAGACCGCTGGTTTTCTCCCACCATGTCCAGAACTCAACCCAACCGGATGTATATGCTGGCCGCGACGTCAGCAGGGCACGTCTATCCGCTGACCCAAGGGGCGTTGAGCAATCCAACCATTTTTGATTTGTTGCAGAGCGCAGGAATTTCGTGGAAGATCTACGTCACCGATCTCGAGTACGCCATACCTCCCCTCAACGACAGCACCTTTACCTATTTCGCCAACGCCAGCAAATATCTCCAGAATATGGTGCCCGTCTCCCAGTATTTCACCGATGTACAAAATGGCACTCTGCCCTCAGTGGCGTTCATTGATCCCGGCTTTGACAGCGGACTCGACGAACATCCCGGTCTGTATGACGGCGACCCGGGAGGAAATGTTCAGCTCGGAGCGCAATACGTCTCAAAGCTGGTGAATGCGCTCATGCAAAGCGTTTCCTGGCAGGATTCTGCCTTCATCCTCACCTACGATGAGTTTGGTGGCTTCTACGATCATGTTCCGCCGCAGCCTGCGGTGAGCCCCGATGGCATAAAGCCTTCCGATCTGCAGCCCGGAGACATTTGTACAAAGGGATTAGGTCCGACTTGTGATTTCGTTTACACCGGCTACCGCGTCCCGCTCATGGTTATTTCTCCGTTCGCGAAGAAGAATTACGTTTCGCACACCGTTGCCGACTACACCGCTTGGTTGAAACTCGTAGAGACACGCTTCAATCTGCCCAGTCTCACCAAAAGGGATGCAGCCCAAATGGACATGACAGAATTCTTCGATTTCGTGAACGTCCCCTGGAAAGTGCCCCCCACCCCGCCGGTCCAGCCTACGAACGGTGCATGTTATTTGAACCACTTGCCGTAGCTGTTCCCGCCTAGGGGGTGGGGTTCGAATCCACTTTGATTGCGCTGGCCATGTAGCGGCCACCATCAAACCGGGTGACTGCCTCCACCGTCGAACCCTCTCGCAAGTTGTCGGGGACAGTAGTCACTCGAGGGTCAAAGGTAATCTCGTAATGTTTCTGATCGCGAGGGTCGACCACCACCACGAGACCCAGATGCAGGTCGAGCTGGACCACGCGGCCGACGAAAACAAAGGTACCTCCCGGCGCCGCCAGAATTGAAATCGCGCTTGCCGTGGGCTGACCGCCGGGGCTGGAAAGGAATGCGACCGACACCAAACTACCCACCAGCAAGTCATTGGTGGAGGCGGCCTGTCCCTCCCGCGAAACGACAGTGGTAGGCAAGGTGCGCAATTTCAACTGCCGCGGGGAGATCGCGTCGTTCAAAACCAAGTACCCGGTGCGAGTGTCATAACTCACCACCTGACCGCTGCTCTGTCCATTGGCGTCTTGAGTCCGCACGCGGATGTTTTGAGCAAAAATGTCGGTTCCGGCGAGCACCGTATCCACATAGACGCGGGAGCCATTTTGCAGATCTCCCAGAGATGCCACTGCTCCGTCACGATAAACGTGCGTACGGGCATCGAACAGAATTCGTGTCTTGCCTCCGCCAAAAAGATTGAGAGTTAATTGATCGCGCACTCGATCGACCTTAAATACGGTGCCGCCCATAAGGGTTGCGTTTCCTTTTGGTTGCGGCAACAGGTCAGGCAAGCCTTTCATGCCATCCCCAGGCGCCGAAGTCACCGCGGGAAAAGCTGGCTGTACTTCAGGAGCGGAAGAAACGCGCCCATCCGTTGAAAAAGCCGATGAGCCCGTTTGTGCGTAGGCGGTGCTTCCCAAGAGAACGAACATCAATAGGCGGTTCATCAACATACCTCCGTCCATCCATCTTTATTACCGTGTCTTTTCGATGCCGTGCAAACCTCTTGGGTAGCCTGGGATTCCGCTCGAAACCCGGCTTGATCGGGCAACACCTCTCGCCCATCAGCATCTAAGCCTGACGCGAGAGTATCGGAAGTCAAATGAGCGTGCTTAGACCATCAAAGCGGCGTCAGATGCTACTGGTAGTGACGGCTGCATTTGGAATACTTGTTCCGTCCGTACATGCCGGCGACCTGAAAATTACTCTTTCTAAGCGAAGCCGGTTGACTCCAGTGCAGCGCCTAAATCAGGAAGGGGTAGAAGCTGTACAAAAGCATCAGTACGAAAAGGCGACCGCGCTGTTCTACAAGGCCTATCTCTACGATCCCGATGACCCTTTCACGCTCAACAATCTGGGGTACATCGCCGAACTCGACGGGCAAGTAGATCGCGCCCAGCATTTTTACGAACTGGCTTCTTTACAAGCGACGGACGCCGTGATCGCCCGGTCAAGCTCTTCGAAATTGAAAGGTGAACCCTTCAAAGATGCAGTCAGTGACGTACATGACCAGCCGGTGGAAATCAGCCGTGCCAACGTCAGTGCTGTGCATCTGTTGTCGCAACGGCGCGGTTCGGAAGCCGAAGCACTGCTGCAGACCGCGTTGGCTGAGGACCCGCACAACCCTTTCACGCTGAATAATCTCGGGGTGGCCAAAGAAATGGAGGGAGATCTGAAGTCTGCACTGAAGTATTACACCGAGGCGGCGGATGCTCACTCCAGCCAGCCGGTGGTGGTCACCTACGACCGTGCGTCGCGTGGCAAACCGGTGAGCGAGATGGCCGCCGACAGCGCTCGAAGATTACAGCAACGCATTCAAACCCAAACTGCCCAGGATCAGGCAGCCCTGCTGAACCTGCGCGGTGTGGCAGCAATGAATCGCAATGATTTGCAGGATGCCAACAAGAATTTCCGTGCCGCTTATTCTCTTGATCCGAACAATGCCTTTTCGCTGAACAACATTGGCTATGTGGCGGAAATGACCGGCGACCCCGAGACTGCGCAAGTGTTCTATGAAAAGGCCCGGCAGGCACAGAAAGCCAGCGCCCGCGTTGATCTGGCAACTAGCCAGTCTGCGGAAGGGATGAAGCTGTTTGAGGTTTCCGACGACAATGACCAGAAAGTCGCAGCAAAGATTATGGCAGAGGCCCAAGCCAGACGGCAGGAATTGGGTCCGGTCGAGCTGAAACATCGAGACAATACCCCGGTGATTGAGCCCACCGAACCGGAGGCGCCTGCGGCTCCCCAATCTGTACCGCAGCACACGCCCAGCTCACCTCAAAGCGCTCAACCACCGAAATCTTAACGTTATGCACAGGAATAATTTATGACGACTGCTTTCGCGAATCCCAGAAATCTGATGGATGTCCTCTCCCGGCTGGTGTTTTCCCAGGGTAAGAAAGACGCGCTCTCCAGCATTAACCGAGAACAATTCGAGGAAATGGTGTTACTTGCGGATTCGAATCATGTGGTTATGCGTTCGATGGACACTCTCCGCACAAGGATGGCGAGCGCGCATGACTACGACCGCTATGAGTGGGCGACGGAGGCGATTGAGCGTGAGCGTGCGCGCATCGACAACGCGATCTCATTCTTACATCAGATCTGCGAGGAGTTGGCGGCCGATGGATGCGACGTCATCGTGATCAAATCGCTGGACCACTGGCCGGACCTCGGAAGTGATTTGGATCTCTATACCAATGCAGAGCCGGAGAGAGTCATCCACGTGATGACTGGCGCCTTCAATGCCCATACTGCCCCGCGCAGTTGGGGAGACCGGTTGGCAAATAAATGGAATTTCATTGTTCCAGGATTGCCGGAACTGGTGGAAATACACATGGGTCGTTTAGGCCAGACCGGGGAACTGATTGGCTTTGCGAGTTCCCTGGTTGCGCGCTCTCGGTTACTCCGAATCGGCAATTACTTCTTCCATGTGCCAGCGGCTGAGGACCGGCTGATGATCTGTACGCTACAGCGAATGTACCGCCATTTCTACGCACGCCTATGCGACATCGTGGACACAACGGAAATGCTGGAAAGCGGGATCGTGGATTACGACGATTTGCAATCTTCCGCCCAGGAAAACGGAATCTGGGAAGGGGTCGCGACATTTCTCACCATCGTCTCCGATTATGTCCACAAATATCGTGGAAGAGGCATCCTCCTACCTTCCTCGGTCCGGTCGGCGGCACGTTTTGGCGCGGACCAAGTCCACTTTGGCAAAGGGTTCTTGCGCATTCCAATTCTGCCGCATTCTGCGCGTCTCTACGCCTCAGAATGGACGACCTTGATGTTGAACGGACAACTGCGCAGTACGGCCCGCCTCAGCTTGTTACCTTGTCTGGCGACCGTAGCAGCCCTGGGACAAAAGATCACGGGAAGCGATAAGGGAATCTGGTAGTCCAATGCACGGAGAAGTCATGAAAGCGAACCTTGAAATGTTCGATGCCCAACCTCAATCGACATTCAACAACCCTTATTTACGCATGGTAAGTGCGGTTGTCTTGGCCCTTTGCCCAATATCAGCCGTTCAATCCGCACAGGCGCAATCCTTTGGGCTGCTTTACTCGTTCGAGGATCCCCCTGACGGAGCCGTTCCGATGTCCAGCCTGCTCGTAAACGGAAACTTTGGCTACGGCACTACCTACGAAGGCGGCGCATACGGCTCCCCGAACAATGGCTATGGAACGATCTTCAAAATAGGCCCTTCTGGAAAGGAAACCGCGGTGCACAGCTTCTCCAGCACGCCAGACGGAGCCAATCCTTCCGGTGCTCTGGCTCGCGATTCCTCAGGCAATATCTACGGCACCACCCGCAACGGCGGAACGTGCGGCCAGTTCACCGGAAACTGTGGCACCGTCTTCAAGCTGGATTCAGCCGGCAATGAGACCGTGATCTACTCCTTTCAGGCGGGAACCACCGACGCTGAGAACCCCGGTTCCGGTGTAATTCTGGACGCTGCAGGCAATCTCTACGGACCGGCCGGAGGCGGCAAGTACGGGCAAGGGGCCATATTCAAGATCGATACCAGCGGCAAAGAATCCGTCTTCTATAGCTTTGGGACGAACTCTGGCGACGGCGTATATCCTTTCGGCCCTCTCGCCGTAGACGCAGCCGGCAGCGTCTACGGCGTAACCCAGGAAGGCGGCGCCTGTAACAGCAGCGGAACCATCTTTAAGATCGATAGCAGCGGCAATGAGACCACCTTATACACATTCTGCGGAGGAGCGGCAGGTGCGACTCCCAGCGGTCCGCTGGTAAGAGACCGCGCAGGCAATCTCTATGGGGTCACAACTCAAGGCGGTGATTTCAGTTGTCCTCCAGGCGACGGACAGGGCTGCGGCACAATCTTTCAGCTGAGTTCAGCCGGCAAGATGACGGTCCTTCATGCCTTTCAGGGCGGAGCTGCGGACGGTGCTGAGAATGCCGGCATTGGCCTCGGCGGTGGACTCGGCTTGATCCCTGACGCCGCAGGCAATCTTTATGGCGCTACCCCACTCGGCGGAAGTAATAGTACCGCGGGGAACGGGACCGTCTTCAAATTAAACGCGAGCGGTTACACCCTTCTCCACACTTTTACCGGCGGTGACGATGACGGCTCAACTCCCGAAGTTCCACTTCTGTGGTTCTCCGGCAGTCTCTACGGCACGACGTCCTCTGGCGGCGCGTCCAGCAACGGGACCGTGTTCAAACTGACGCCGTAGTTGATGAACACCTCTCCGAAGTCTGGCCGCTCCGGATTATGGGACCAGCCTTCTCAGGTGTTCTCTGTATATTCGGCCCGCAAGGTTGTGCGTATTCTGTGGGAAGTGTGCGAACTTGGGGCGATCCCAACAATGGCAGAGCAGGGAAATTTCTGGGTGGGATGGCGGGAGCGTCTCTCGGCGCTTCGCAACGTGCCCGCAGTCCTCAAAATCGTTTGGGATTCCGGCCCGGCGGTCGTAGTATTTGGTCTGGTTGCTCGACTGTTTGCGGCGCTCCTGCCAGTTGTACTTCTCTGGATCACTAAGCTCATTATCGACGGCATCGTTCATGCCGTCTCGACTCATCAGCCAGTGCAGGCCCGGTTTTGGTGGCTGGTAGCGACGGAATTTCTACTGGCCGTTCTAGCCAGCGTTCTCAATCGGGCTATCGACTATTCCGATTCGCTGCTGGCGGATAACTACACCCGCCACGTCAGCATCAGGGTCATGGATCACGCCGCCGGACTGGATCTGACGGCATATGAAGACCCGGTCTTCTATGACCGCCTGGAACGAGCGCGAGTGCAGGCCACGGACCGGCTCGGCATGATTCAGGCCATTGGACGGCTGGTGCACCAGTCCCTTACCACACTAATCCTCTCCGCCTCGATCATGGTGTTTTCCCCCTGGTTGATGCTTCTGCTGATTGTTGGCGTGGTTCCGGCATTCGTCGGCGAGAGCCATTTTGCTTTTCTCGGATACGCCAAGAATTTCCGCCAGACGCCGATCCGGCGGCAACTGGACTATTTGCGAATACTCGGTGGAAGCAAAGAAGCAGCGAAGGAACTAAAGCTCTTCGGGTTGAGGAATTTCCTGCGCGAGCGGTTTGCCCGTTTATCTGACGAAATCTACAAAGAAGACGTCGCCTTATCTCGACGAAAGCTGATCGCGGGATCGCTGTTGTCGGTGGTCGGCACTATGGGGTACTACTCGGCCTACGTGTTCGTCATCTGGCGTACCGTCAACGGCGCGTTAAGCATTGGCACGTTGACGTTTCTCGCGGGAGCAATTCTGCAGGCCAGCAACAACATCCAACAGATTTTCTCGACCCTTGCCGGTATTGCCGATCAAGCATTATTTCTTACTGATTTGCTCGCCTTCTTTGAAATGCAGCCTGCCATTCGCTCCAAACCGAACGCGCTGCCGGCGCCCAGGCCGCTTGTCCGCGGATTTGAGTTCCGGAACGTCTCCTTTTGCTATCCCGGAAGCTCGCGTTTGATCCTCAACCGGCTGAACTTCCACCTGCATCCGGGAGAGCGCATTGCGTTGATTGGGGAAAATGGCCAGGGTAAAACCACCATCGTGAAGTTGATTACTCGTCTCTACGATCCCTCAGAAGGACAAATTCTGTTGGATGGCATCGACCTTCGCGAATACGACCTCGACGATCTTCATCATGAGATGGGTGTGATCTTTCAAGACTTCATGCGTTATGAAATGACGGCTCGGGAGAATATTGCGGTCGGCCGCGTGGAAGAGATCGACAATCTGGACCTCCTGCAAGACGCGGCGCGGAAGAGCATGGCGGATCGAACGGTTGGACGACTACCCCGGCACTACGAACAAATGCTGGGCCGGCGCTTCGATCAAGGAGTAGACCTCTCAGGCGGCGAGTGGCAGAAGGTTGCACTGGCCCGTGCTTATCTCCGCGATGCGCAACTGCTGATTTTGGACGAGCCGACTGCCGCGCTTGATGCACGCAGCGAATTCGAAGTCTTTCGGCGGTTCTCGGAACTCACCACCGGTAAAACGGCACTGTTTATTTCACATCGATTTTCAACCGTGCGTATGGCCGACCGCATCGTAGTACTCGACAACGGCAAGATCATCGAGGACGGAACTCACGACCAACTGGCGACTCTCGGCGGGCGTTACGCTGAAATGTTTGAAATGCAGGCCTCCAGTTATCGCTAGGACACATACAAGATGCAGAGTGCTCATCTGGAACCGGGCAGTGCGGAAGCTGAAGGCCTATGCCAACCTTCGACGGGAATGGCACCGAATGCACTTGCGTTGAGTCTCCGCGCTATAGAACTAGCCCATACCCTCGCGTGGACACCGGGCCAGCATGCATCGCGCCCACTCTGGAATCGTTGCCGAAACCTCTCTCGAATGCTCAAACCGTTGCTGGCAAAGCTGGAATCTCCACTTCCGAAAGCCGTGTCCGATGATTTCCGCTGGCTGCATGACAACCTTCGCCTGCTCGAGGCGGAATCGGAAGATGCGCGGGAAGCCTTCAAGCGACCTCACAAGCTCCCTCATGTTCGTGCCCACGGTGACACCGTCATTCCACGAGTGGCGGCGGTGTCCGATGATTTTCTCGCCGTCACAGAGTACCGATTTGAGGCGTCAGTATTCACTGCGTACGTCCAGGCCTTTCAGCAGGTCACTGTGCTTAAAATGGCAGAGCTTTGGAGGTTGGTGTCCATACTCAAGCTCTGCCTACTCGAGCAGATTGCTGCGCGTGGCAGCCGTCTGCTAAAGGATCCAACCGGCTCCTACGGTCTCGAAGTGCTGATTCGCAGCCTTCGAGACGTCGGACAAACCGGCTGGAAAAATGTCATCGAGCCGTTGATTCTCTTCGACCGTGTTCTGCGCGAAGACCCTACGGGAGTCTATTCGCGGATGGATTACGACAGCCGTGAGCTCTACCGGAAGAAGCTGGCAAATATTGCAGATCACTCCGATTGCACCGAGATGGCAGTTGCTTACGAGGCCGTCGCGCTTGCGCGCAAGCCCCGGAAGCAGCCAAACGAGAACCCTCGCATGACTCAGCGTCGTTCGCATGTGGGTTTCTACCTGCTTGCCGAAGGGACCCCGTTGCTTGAGCAGAAAGTGGATTTTCATCATCCCCTGGCCCAACGTGTGCACGCCTTCCTGCGAATTCACCCAGATGAGCTGTATCTCACTGGAATCGCAGTCTTCACCTTCGCGATCTTATCGGGCGTCGTGCTGCTGGTAACAGATCCACACAGTTCGCTGGGACTCATTCTGCTCGCGACCTTGGCCCTGTTGTTGCCCAGTTCCCAGAGTGCTGTGCAAATCATGAACTATCTGGCGACTCTGTTCGTTCCTGCGGACATTCTGCCCAAGCTGGATTTTTCCCGCGGACTCCCCGCCGATTGCGTCACTTTGGTATGCATACCAACCGTGCTCTTCAGTGAAAAACAGGTCCACAAGGTAGTTGAGGACCTGGAAGTGCGTTTCCTGGGAAACCAGGATCCGAACCTTCATTTCGCATTACTCACCGATCTCCCCGATTCTCCGGTCGAACCGCGGGAGAACAACTCGCTGGTGGACCTTTGTGCGGATCTGATACGTAGGCTTAACGAGAAGTACTCCGAATCAAAGATGGGATCTTTCCTTTTGTTGCATCGGCGACGGATTTATAACCCACGCGAAGAACTCTGGATGGGTTGGGAGCGCAAGCGGGGAAAGTTGATGGATCTGAACAGCCTGTTGTGCGGTCAGCATGACAGCTTTCCAATTAAAGCTGGGAATCTTTCGATACTGGCACGAGTGCGCTTCGCGATCACTCTCGATTCCGACACGGAACTGCCGCGCGGATCAGCCCATCGCATGGTCGGTGCCCTGGCTCACCCCTTGAATCAGGCAGTGCTTGACCCCGCCACGGACACGGTCGTAGCGGGTTACGGCATCTTGCAACCTCGGGTCGGGGTGAGCGTACAAAGTACGGCCCGCTCTAGGCTGGCGAGTATTTATTCTGGAGAAACTGGATTCGACATCTATACCCGCGCCGTGTCGGATGTATATCAAGACCTATACGGAGAAGGCATTTTTGTCGGCAAGGGAATCTATGAAGTCGAAACCGTGCACAAAGTTCTCGATCGCCGCTTTCCCCGCAATGCTCTACTCAGTCACGATTTGATCGAAGGTGCATACGCTCGCGCCGGTCTCGTAAGCGATATCGAGATCGTTGAGGACTACCCATCTCACTACAGCGCCTACAATCGACGGAAGCATCGTTGGCTGAGGGGCGACTGGCAGATTGCCGAGTGGCTAAGGACTCAAGTCCAAGATGAGTCTGGCCGGCAGGTTCCTAATCCTCTCTCCGTTATTTCTCAATGGAAGATTCTCGATAACCTTCGACGCAGCCTGGTCGAACCGGCGATGTTTCTTCTGCTGGTGCTAGGGTGGCTCTTGCCGCTGCGTCGGCCGGCGCTCTGGACTCTGGCCGCTATTGCCATTCTGTTGTTGCCGGCATGGGTTCAGTTTGGGTTCGATCTGGCACACGCCGCAGTCCGAAGGCGGGCGGTCATTGCCCTTGAGGCCTGGAATGCGTTTCTGGACGCCAACATCACTGACTGGCTGACCCTAACTTTCCTGGCACATCAGGCGCTCTTGTCGATGGATGCCGTGGTGCGAACCCTGGTCCGCCGTTTGCTCACGCGACAAAGACTCTTGCAGTGGGAAACCGCGGCCCAAGCCGAACTTGCAGGCTACAAACGTACCGTGCTGGATATTTATCTCGACTGCACTCCCGCGCTCGCGATGGGTTTGTTCCTCTTGATATGGTTTGTGCATCGCAGCGCTCTTCCGGCTGCCCTGCCCATCCTTGTTCTCTGGGCGGGCAGCAAGCCGGTTTCACTGTGGCTGAACCGTCCGCCTCGTGCTCCTCGCAAGCCCGCGTCCGAGAAAGATCAGCGATTCCTCCGTCTCTCGGCCCTGCGCATTTGGCGATATTTTGCGGAATTCAGCACCGAAGAACATCATTGGCTGATCCCCGACAATGTGCAGGAAGAACCCGCCAGTATTGCGCCCCGCATTTCACCGACGAATCTCGGATTTCTTCTTAATGCGCGCCAGGTTGCGTGTGAGTTCGGCTATCTTACGGTTCCAGAATTCGCCCAACAGACCCTTCGAACCCTGGAGACCGTGTCACAGTTGCAAAAGTATCGGGGTCATTTGTTCAACTGGTATGACACCAGATCGCTGGCTCCGCTTCCTCCAGTAATGGTGTCAACTGTCGACAGCGGCAACCTCGTGGCATCGCTCTGGACCCTTCGTCGAGGTTGTCTGGAGCTATTAGGGAAGCCCCTCTTGCAGGCCGAATTGGCTGATGGCTTCCTTGACTATCTGCATCTGCTCGCGAGTCTCCATGCGTTGCCGCGCCGGCGACTTTCTGCTCTGAAGAAAGCACGCCAGAGACAAGACTGGCTGCCGTACCTCTTGGGTATCTCGGACGTAGTTTTCCAGGATGTCCAGGAACGAGCCTCCAAACCAAAGCACGTAGCCGCCAAATGGTTTGCGCACGAAGCTGAAGAACGAATCAAGCTGGTCATGCGAACCGTACAACTTTATGCTCCCTGGATGCTTCCAGAGTTTGCTGCGCTGACGGACGATTCTGGGATTCGTCTGCACCATCGCTCTGACATGACACTCGAACGCGTACCAGATTTCATCGCCAGTCTCACTATCCACTTGCAAGCGGCGGCCAGTCGCGGAGAATGGAACGGGTTGCCGCAGCGGCTTCTCGCGCTTCTGCCCGAGGCGCGCTCGCGCGTGTTGCGCCTGATGGAAGATCTCAGACTCATTGCCGACCAGGCAGGCGCCCTCGCGGATGAAATGGACTTTGGATTTCTTCTGGACCCTCACAGACGTTTACTCTCAGTGGGTTTTGATGTCGACACCGAGAAACTCCATCCTGCATGCTATGACCTATTGGCAACGGAATCGCGCATCGCTGTATTCGCCGCCATCGCCAAAGACGATATTCCCCAGGAAACCTGGTTTTTGCTTGGCCGGCCACATGCCCTAGATCGCGGCAGAGCCATTTTGCTCTCTTGGACTGGGACGATGTTCGAGTACCTGATGCCCGCCCTCTGGATGCGTATTTATCCCAACACGCTTCTAGAACGCGCGAGCGTAGCGGCCGTAAAGTTGCAGCGAGATTATGCGGCTGAGAGAAGGATTCCATGGGGCATTTCCGAGTCGGCGTACTTCAGGACGGATGAATCGGGCAACTATCAGTACTACGCTTTTGGCGTTCCGCAACTCGCCGCGCGCAAACTGGATCAGGACGCGTCCGTGATCTCACCGTATTCGTCGTTCCTGGCCCTCCATGTTGATTCCGCCTCCGCCCTGAGGAACTTGCGCAATATGCAAAACAGGCGGTGGCTGGGGCCTTACGGATTCTATGAGGCCGTCGACTTCGATCCCAAGCGGCGCCGTTCCTGGCTGCGAGGCTACGAGTTAGTACGCTGCTGGATGGCGCATCACCAAGGTATGAGTCTGCTCTCGATTGCCAATTTCTTGCACGATGACGTCGTGCAGCGTTGGTTTCACAGCCATCCGCGGGTGCAGGCCACGGAACTGCTGCTACAGGAGAAACCGGCGACTCACGTTCGTACGGTGCGCCGTACCAAGGCAGCGTGAATGCTGAGTCGGCGCATCATCGGTCTTGCGGCGCTCATGGCCTGCTGGTTGAGCGGAGTCGAGATTAGCGCACAGTACGAACCCGGACCGAATGTGATTGTCATCGATGCGCAAGCTCCCGCCCATCCCTTTCCGCATTTTTGGGAGCGCATGTTCGGATCGGGGCGGGCGATACTCAGCCTGCGTGACAGCTATCGCAGTGACTTACGTGCGGTCAAAAAGGTTACGGACTTCGAATACGTACGCTTCCACGCCATTTTCCATGATGAAGTTGGCGTCTACGACGAAGACAAGCAAGGACGCTCCGTCTACAATTTTTCTTACGTGGACCAAATCTACGATGGCTTGCTGGCCAGCGGCGTGCGTCCTTTTGTCGAAATCAGCTTTATGCCGAATAAGTTGGCGGCCGGAAACATCCTTCATACGTTTTGGTACAAACCCAATATTTCTCAGCCCAAAGATTGGAGCCATTGGGATGCCCTGATCTTGGCCTTCACTCAGCATCTTGTCGACCGCTACGGCGTCGATGAAGTCTCACAATGGTATTTCGAAGTGTGGAATGAGCCAAACCTCGACTTTTGGGCGGGCGAGCCGAAACAGGTTACCTATTGGGAGCTATACGACCATACGGCGTCGGCGATCAAGAAGATAAGTCCGCGATTGCGGGTCGGCGGACCGTCGACGGCGCAGGCCGCATGGGTTGACGCGTTCATTCGCCATTGCGTAGAGAACAATGTCCCGGTGGATTTCGTTTCAACCCATGTTTACGCCAACGATCCTCCCCAAGGCGTTTTCGGCCTGCAAGAAGTTGTTCCTCGCGACCAAATGGTCTGCCGCGCGGTGAGCAAAGTTCACGATCAGATCACGGCGTCGAGCCTGCCTTCTTTGCCCTTGATTTTGAGTGAGTACAACGCCAGCTATATGACCGAACCCGACGTTACAGATTCCATCTTCATGGGACCGTGGCTGGCTGACACGATTCGTCAGTGTGATGGTCTGGTCGACATCATGTCCTACTGGACATTTTCGGATGTTTTCGAAGAACAAGGCGTGGTGAAAACGTCTTTCTATGGTGGCTACGGGCTTATTGCTGCCGGAGGGATTCCGAAACCGGCCTTTTATGCTTTCGAACTTCTACACAAACTCGGAGAGCAACGGCTGCGGCTTGATTCCGATTTCGCGCTGCTCACCCGCCGAAAGGACAGTGCGTTAGTGCTCGCAGTGTGGAACTATGCACCGCCCGGCGAAACGGGTTCTCCAAGGACAGTCACCTTGCGCCTCAGAAATTCCAACGCACGAAAAGCGTCAATCTTCCGTGTGGATCGCGATTATGGAGATTTTCATCCTACATACGAAAAGATGGGCGCGCCGCGCTATCCTACCCAAGAGCAGATTCGCGAGCTGCGCGCCGCCACAGAACTTGCCCCTCCCGAGGTTCGCCAACTGGACCATGGTGAGCTGACCTTAACTCTGCCTGCGAATGGCTTGGCTGTCATTGAACTGAAATAGCACAACAGGATTGAACCCGAAGTAAGCTGGTCACTTGGTTGCCGCCTGGTATTTCTTGAAACCGGCGCGTTCCATGCCACGCTGCGCTTCCTCATTTTTCATGAAGGTATCCCAAACGAAACCGGTACGGACGTTTTCTGCCATGAGCATGGTGATTCCGAGGTCAATCCCTACCACGTCGTGGTCATACCAGTTATTGAGCGGATTGAATGCGTTCACGAACCCATACTTGCTCCACGCCCGTCCGTAGTGGTCCTTAATGTTCTTAAGAACCCGCATCACCGGCTGCGGTAGAAACGGCAAAGATCCCGCAGACGCACTGGGAACAACCGTTCCGTCAATCGGCCCGAGGGCTGGCGGCCCTCCCCAAATCACATAGCCTTTCTGCGAGTCTGACGCGGTAATGCCCCACAAATCATCGCTGTAGTCGGGGAATTGTTTGGCCAATTCCAGACAGAACCGGCGGTGCGCTTCGGTGGCCGAGACCGAATTCTGAAAATAGTCGGCGTATTTGTCGCGCTTGCCCCGGAAGTCGAACCAGGCCTGCGAGTATTGATGAACAAATAAGGGAGCAAACGAACCGATATAACGAATTCCATCATATTCAAACCGGGTTCGTTTCCAGGCATTCCAGGTCTCAACTGACAAGGGGTGAGAAAGCGACCCGAGGCCCAGCAAATACATCATCATCAATTCGCTGTAGTAGTCCCATCGATAGGGCAGAAAACCGCTCTCGGGAGTCCACCCATGCGGCAATAGAGACGTATCCTCTGAGAGCCAGGTCCAATCCACTCGGTCAAAGATCTCGTAAGCTAGAAGGCTGATCTCGGAATGCTCCTGAAAATATTGCCGGCAGGTTAGAATGCCGCACAGCAGGATTGCCGTATCAACCGAAGAAACTTCGGAGTCCCACACCCTCTCACCTGTCTTGAGATCGGCAAAATGGTAGAAGAACCCTCGATGCGTGGGCATCTTTTTTTGCAGAAAGCGTAAAGTTACCAGCGCTCGCTCGCGCGCATCGCGGAGTGAAACGAACCCGCGCTTTTGTGCGATACAAAGAGCGGTTAGCCCAAACCCTGTCGCCGCAATACTCGCGACGATAGTTGTGTCGTTCGATGTCACATTGCATCGATCCTTTGTTAGTCCCGTTTGTGGACTGGTTTGTTCCCAAAAATACTTGAACGTCAGCTTCTCCAGTTCCTCCAGAAACTGATCATCAGCCGGTGCGAGCGAGGAGGGAAGCGCGATAGGCTGCGGCCCGCGCTGGCTCTCTGCTATCGCCAGAAGGCGCGAGATCTTCACATGGCCGAGGATACCTGTGATTCCTATGCCAAAGCTGCCGAGTTGTAACAGAAGATCCCGTCGGGAAAGACGCCGGGGACCAAGGGCGCTGTCGTCGTGCATTCGCATTTGTCGCTTTTTAGATGATTTCCGGAGGCATTAGGCGTCAGGGGCAAGACGAAATTGTGCCCCCTGAGTCACCGACCAGCAAACCTGCCAACTAGAAAACGCGTCATAGAGGGCTGGCCGGCCACCTAAGCACACTATGGATAATGAGAAAAGGACCATCTTTTGGGTGCTGCTTGCTTTCGGAATCTTGGGAACGGTGTTGACCATTGTGCTTGTCCACCGACGTCATCCCATCATCCTGAAGGGTACCGTCCTAAGGCAGGACAGCGACCCAAACAAGCAGCTGCCCATTGGAGACGTCGAAATTACGGCGACCAATGGCGTTGGGATTGGCAATTTCCACTCCGATTCTTCTGGTTTCTTCCGCATTATTCTGCCCAAGGGGCTCCGGCGACGACAGCCGGTGACCCTGGAATTTCGGCATAAGGATTACGAACCTCTTACTCTGCATGATTATGTGGGTGACAAAATTTACATCGCACGCATGGTCTCAGTCCCCCAACCAACCAATGCTGAAACTCATCACCCCGAAGTGGCTATTTCTAATGCCCGGGTAAGGTATTCCGTAAAGGCTACCACGGAGGCGAATGTAGGAAGCACGGTCAAAACATTTCAAGTCACAAACACCGGCGACGTGCCATGTGATAACCGGCCTCCCTGCTCACCCGACGGCAACTGGAAGGCGGTGGTCAGCTCCATGTCTCTCGACGCTGGCGAGGGGAATGAATTCCGAAATGTCAGAGTCTCCTGCATAGCGGGACCATGCCCTTTCGCCAAGATAGAACAGGAACAGCTTTCGCAGGATCGGCGTCATCTCAACATTTCAGTCCGCAATTGGTCGGACACAACCACATTTCTCCTGGAGGCCGAGGTTGTTCACCCCATGGTCAGCGATATGGTACGGGAGTCTTATCCCGTAATCTTCGGGCGTGCGCTGAATTTCAGTCTGCCGGCAACAGCGGAGGGTCCGAGCATTGAAGCGGAGCTCGATGGAGAGGCCATTGTCTTTCCCCTCGGGCCGAATCTCTTCTTGCGATGGGCAGATTGTCATATGGGCCTCGACAAGGACCAATCCATGACCTATCGTTGCGAGCTTAAGCCGGGGTACCAATTCCGATAATTTGCAGCAGGCGGAGCGTCGCAATATGGAGTCGGGAAAACCGAGCGACCGGGTGGCTAGTCCGAAGGCTTCCATCGCGGTCAGTCAACCGGGTGTCTACCGTCGCCCGCTAGCAGTGGTCACCCTCCTTTTCTTCATGTGGGGTTTCCTCACTTGCCTGAACGATATTCTGGTTCCACATTTGAAATCGATTTTCGAGCTGACCTACGCCCGGGTTATGCTGATCCAGTTCAGCTTCTTTTCAGCCTACTTCTTGTTTTCGATTCCTGCCGCCAAGGTTGTTGATTGGATCGGTTATCAGCGCACCATGGTCGCGGGCCTGCTGACCATGAGTGTGGGAGCATTCTTATTCGTGCCCGCAGCCAGTGTGGTTTCATACCCACTCTTTCTCACTGCGCTCATAATCTTGGCGGCTGGAATCACCGCATTGCAGGTCGCCGCGAACCCCTATGTGATCGTACTCGGTTCGCCGGAAACCGCCTCCAGCCGCTTGAATTTGACGCAGGCATTCAATTCTCTGGGCACCACTATCGCTCCCAGTATTGGCTCGCTGTTGATCCTGAGTGCCGTGCCCCTGGCAATTGAGGAAATAAGGAGTCTGACGCCCGCAGCCCTCCAACTCTACCGCACCCAACAAGCGGCGTCGGTCAAGATACCCTACATTGTCATCGGCCTGCTGCTGGTTCTGCTTGCTGGCGTAATCGGTCGCTCCAAATTGCCAAAGATTGCGTCCGCTCAGCACCCTTTGGGCGAGCAGATAAACGATTCGCTTTGGCGGCACCGAAATCTGATCCTGGGAGCCATCGGCATCTTCACCTATGTCGGCGCCGAAGTATCCATCGGCAGCTTTCTAGTCAATTATTTCAGTCAGCCGGAGATTGCGGGACTCTCAGCGAAAGTCGCTGCCAAATATGTCTCCTTCTATTGGGGAGGTGCAATGGTTGGCAGATTTATCGGGTCGGCACTCCTGCGCAAAGTGAAGACGGGGCACCTCCTCGGCCTCTGCGCAGCCTGTACAACCACGCTGCTGGTAACGTCCATCGTCACTAGCGGACATCCCGCCATGTGGAGCATCCTCGCGATCGGACTCTTCAACTCGATCATGTTTCCCAGTATTTTCACCCTTGGTCTGGCCGAACTCGGGTCGTTGGCGGGAGATGGTTCCGGAATTCTCAATATGGCGATCGTAGGAGGAGCGATAATACCGCTGGCACAGGGATTCATTGCCGACCGCATCGGAATTCATCATGCGTTTCTCTTACCGGCCGTCTGTTATTTATACATTCTTTATTACGCGCTGGACGGCTCAAAACCGAATAGCGAACGTATTCGCCAGGATGGAAGCTAGCGTGGTTCCAGGAAAAACGTGGTCTCATACCTTTGTTTTTTACAGCTACTCGCGAGCCTGTGGCCTCATCTAAAGAATGCCGTTGTTTCTTCGTGAGATTAAATCTTGGAAAGAGAGAATTATATGAAAACGCTCTTGACTGGAATCCTGACAGCAGCGGTTCTGTGCGGGACTGCCATTGCACAAAACTCGGCCCAGCCAGTGCCGGCGCAATCGGTAGCTTCGGGACAGGTGAGCCACACATCTTCGCGTATCGCGCCCGGCAGTGTTATTCCGGTCCTTCTCAGCAGAAGCATCGACGCCAAGAAAGTGAAAGTTGGCGACCAAGTTGAGGCGAAGGTCACACAGGACCTCAAGGCGGACGGAGCACTCATCATCGCCAAGGATACGAAGGTGTTCGGACACGTTACTCAATCCCAAGCGCGCAATAAGGAACAGAAAGAATCACAAGTGGGGATCGCATTTGACCATGCTGTCACCAAGAGCGGCGATAACCTGCCGTTGTCGATGTCGATACAGGCGATCATTGCGCCACCGAGTCAAAACGCTGACGGCAGTGGTGGGACCGGAAGTGCGGGTCAACCTTCCTCAGCTCAAGCCGCGCCCAGTGTACGATCCGGCGGGATCGGTGGAGGCGCCGTGTCGCCACCAAGCAGTCCGACAGGCAGCGCGGAGGAACCAACGGGTGGGTCAATACCAGGAAATGCCCGCCCAACCATCACTGGGCAGACTCAAGGCGTAGTGGGAATATCAAACCTGAATCTATCGTCAGCGGCGGATGCGACCCAGGGTTCCATAGTCAGTTCTGACAAAAACAATGTGAAGTTGGAAAGCGGTACATTGATGCTTCTGCGGGTCAATCAATAATGAGGGTGGTACTTTCAAATCGCCATCACTCTCGTAGAAGCGGGGAGTGCCGTCGCTCTTTGAATTCTCCGCTGACAAGTCGCTCGAGAGTTTTCGCTCGCAGGCGTTCGGTGTGTTCGCGCAGTGCGGATTGCAATTTCATGAGGAGTGGACTCAATTCCGGTGCGTCTGCCATTGCCACCTGGGCACACAACCCCCGGATTCGATCTTCTAAGCGTCGAGCACGCATAGCAAAGAATGCTCCGCGGAGGCCCCGTACTTCCATCGGGTTTTTCTTGTAGAACCCATCGCGAACTGTCCCCTGCAACGCCCTGGTGTGTGCGCCGAATTGTTCCGAGGAATATTACCCCGTCAATCGCTATAGGCTACGCTAATGCTATTTGACATAGGTTGACTTTCACGGGCCATGATGGACAGTAGAACCTAGAACGCCGCTCTACCAGATTTGCCGTAGAGCAGATTTTCCCAGTCTCTTTCCCAAGAAAGTCACGTCATTCCCATCTCCACTCTGGATATCGAATAGAAAATAAAGCGGGGATTCCTTTGGCGAGATTATTGCTCCTAATAAGCATCATGAACTGGAAACATCCTCTCGTGGAAGTCGTTGAAGTGGTCATCGCCATGTGGTTGTTTGACATTATTTTCAAACCTAGACATCGCGACGAAGCTCGTAGGCCGTAGGGGGCGCGCGGCACAAGTGTCGGTTGGTCATTATTCCTATCGATAAGCGTGGCTTGCTTTACTATCGAGGCGCCCTGTACGGCACTACCGGTGGAGGCGGAGATCCCACTTGTCAGTGCGGAATCGTATACAAGCTTTCTCAGTAGGCGAGTGGCTAGTACCTCGGAGGTGCATTGGCCGGGTCACACCACTAGCTAGTCGTAAGGGTGTGACCCGATGTTGTTGCTAGCCCTAAAAGGGCAGAATGGGGAAAACCAGGTCGACCAGCCATAACTACCCTCGGGCAATAAAAGGTCCATGCTACAGAATTCGCTCGATGGCCCCGCATTAAGGCGATTGTTATTGTCCTGGCCATGATCTCACTGGCACTGGCGCTCGATGTTCTCAGGCAAAAAGCCTCACATGTAGGCTGTCATGAGCCCGATAAAAGGTAAGGTAAGGAATTGAGACCATGAAACGTTACATCGAACTCGTTGTTTGTCTGGTCACACTAAGTGCCATCGCGGCATTTTCTCAGACTGTACCTGCCGTCGCGAACTCCCCGGTCGCGTTCGTTTATGTATCGAGCAACCCTAGTGGCAACGGGTACGAGATCAATGCTTTTGCGGCAAATCCCAGCGGGCAACTGACCCAAGTGGAAGGATCGCCATTCTCAGCAGATGTCCAAAACATGGCATTAAACGGGAAGTATCTGTTCGGCACAAATGGGGTTGACATCTATTCGTTTTCCATCGCCTCCAATGGCGCCCTTCAAGAGGTCGGTTCGGTCAATGCCCAACAATTCAATGGAGGAAACTGCGGCGGCCCCAGTGCCCTTTTCCTCGACCATACCGGCGCCACTTTGTATGACGAAGATATCTACGGCAACAATTGCGCTAACAACTCATATCAGTCCTTCAGCATCGACGATTCAACCGGCCAACTGAATTACCTGGGAATGACCAATGATGCAAGCCCGGCTTTCAATGTGCCCTTGAGCTTCATTGGCAACAATATCTACGCCTACGGATCGACTTGCTATCACTTCAACCCGTCCATTTTCGGATTCCAGCGGAATAATGACGGTAGTCTGGCGTCGTTGAATATAAATCCGCCGATGCCGGGTGCGGAGAGCGGGAATTTCTACTGTCCCTACCTGGCGGCCGAAGATCCCACTAATCATTTGGCCATCTCCGTCCAACAACTCACCGGCAATTGGGACCCGGTCGGTTCGCCTCAACTGGCTACCTACACGGCCGACAATCTCGGGAATTTGACCACGAATAGCGCCTTTTCGAACATGCCCACGACTGCGGTCCAGTCCGTGACTGATATTTGGATGTCACCATCAGGCGAGCTTCTCGCGGTTGCCGGGACAGCTGGGTTACAAATCTTCCATTTCAATGGAAGCGATCCGATTACGCGCTATACCGGACTGCTTACGCGGGATGAGGTGGACCAGCTATTCTGGGACAACGACAATCATCTGTACGCCATTAGCCGCTCTGCCGGGATGCTGTTCGTATTTACGGTCACGTCCACTAGCGCCAGACAAGCCCCGGGATCGCCGTACGCAATCACCAATCCGCAGAACATCAGTGTCCTGCCGAAAACCTAGCCTTCAACAATGTTGGGCAACCTAAAGGTGGTCGTGTTTCGTCTAAAGCGCGGGACATATGATCGCCCCGATAGGTGATGCAAACCAATGTCCGCCTGGTGGGAGCCTCGTAATTACAGCCAACCCCTGGCTGCGGAGTGACGCCCACGGTTGCTCCCGATCGTGTTGGAGGAAGTATGAAAATAATCGCTCCGTGTTCCATTTTCGCCATCGTTGTGCTCCTCGCTTCAGTCTCGGGAGAGGCGCAGATTTTCACACCAATGGCTACGGTACCAACATTCTCAGCGGCCAATAGCGGACCACCGGTTCGAGACATTCTGGGCAATCTCTATAGCGCATCGGGTTATGGCGGCCTGCTAAGCTGCATGGCGGGCGTAGGCTGTGGCTTCATCCTGAAGGTTGACCCTACCGGCAAACCTACAGTTTTGTATCAATTTCAGGGTCAACCCGATGGTGCGACTCCGCTGCCAGGTTTAGTTGTGGATAGTGAGGGAAGCATTTACGGGACAACTGAGTCGGGCGGAACCTTCAACTTCGGAACGGTATTCAAGCTGGACGTGGCAGGCAATGAGACTGTCCTGCACAGTTTTGCCGGCCCGCCGAACGACGGCGAGCAACCGTTTGGCGGATTGATCCGCGATGCTCAGGGCAATCTTTACGGAACCACCTCTGAGGGAGGGCTCGGAAACTGTTTCGGCTCTGGCTGTGGAACCGTTTACTCAATTAGTTCCAGCGGCAAAGAGACTGTGCTCTACCGTTTTAGAGGTGGCACGGATGGAGCTACACCTTGGGCCACTCCGCTATTAGTCGGTGGCGCACTCTACGGTACCACGGTAGACGGTGGCGACCTGAACTGCCAGCCTCCCGGAAATAGCGCAGTAGGGTGCGGGACGGTCTTCAAATTGGACAGAACGGGTGAGACTGTTCTCTACAGCTTTATGAACGGTACGGATGGCGGTTTCCCCGTGGCAGGCGTCGTACGAGACGCCGCCGGAAATCTCTATGGAACCACCGAAGACGGAGGCGATCTCACCTGCAACTCCGGTCTTGGTTGCGGTGTTGCCTACAAGTTGGATCCTTCAGGACAGGAAACGGTTCTCCACGCATTCACTGGACAACAAGACGGAGAATTGCTTCACGCCACTCTTGTGTTCGATCAAGGCGATCTCTACGGAACAACACTCATTGGCGGTGGAATTTTTCAAATCGATACATCCGGGAATTTCATGGTTCTTTATCCGCTTAATTCAAATGGGACTGGTCCATCCACAATGATTCGCGATAGCGAAGGCAATCTGTATGGAACCTACAGCGACGAGTTTTTCCGCTTTACTCCGTGAGCGGAATTCCGGCGACCGTAGGACGGCAATCGCAGCGCGGAGGACAGATGAAAACCATTGCAGCTCACTTCGTCATCGCAAGCGTCGTCATCTTTGCGGTCGCCGCAGGATACGCTCAAGTCTTTACGCCCATCGCCACGGTGCAGAATCTCGTCCCAGTCACCGGCGGACCCGTTGTGCGAGATGCCGAGGGCAATACCTACGGCGCTTCCACCTGGTACCGCGATGGCTTTTGTAATCCGGCACCTAGTTGCGGATTCGTTTATAAGGTCGATCCTACCGGCAAAGTAACTGTGCTACTCGGCTTCCGCGGTCAGCCCGATGCGGCCATGCCTATTCCCGGGTTGGTCTTGGACAATGATGGCAATCTTTACGGAGTTACTGAGTACGGCGGAACTTTCAACTTCGGAACGGTATTCAAACTGGATCCCCAGGGCAATGAGACCATCCTTCATAGCTTCGCGGGCCCACCCAACGACGGAGAACTGCCATTTGCCGGAGTGATTGCCGACTCGGAGGATAATCTCTACGGAACCACCGCGTATGGCGGCCTCCAAATCAACAGGTGTTCCTCCGGCTGCGGAACCGTCTTCAAGATCTCTGCCGCAGGCAAGGAAACTGTTCTCTACCGTTTCAATGGCGGTACTGACGGAGCCTGGCCCTGGGGGGCCAGTCTGCTGCTCTCGGACGGCACTCTTTACGGCACCACGCTGGTAGGCGGTAATACTGGCGGGATCTGTCAGAGTCAGAGCTTTATACCAGGCTGCGGGACAGTTTTCAAGTTGGATGAACATGGAGAGACCGTCCTTTACCGCTTTAATGAGGGCGCAGACGGCGCGTTTCCGATGGCCGGCGTCATACGCGATGCCGCCGGCAATCTGTATGGCACGGCGCAGACCGGGGGTGATCTCAATTGCAACCCGTCGTTTGGATGCGGTGTTGTCTACAAAGTGGATCCATCCGGGAACGAAACTGTACTGCACGCGTTCGAAGATGAGCAGGATGGCCAATACCCGAGTGCCGCTCTGGCTTTCGACCGGGGTGCCCTCTACGGATCCGCAGGAGCAATCTTCTACGGCGGCGGCATTTTCCAGATCAACAGTGCTGGGACTTTTACTATGCTCTATCAGCTTCAGGCGGGGACATCGACCATGATCCATGATACCGAGGGCACCTGTACGGGGTTTACGGCGATCAGGTTTTTCGCTTCGCCCCATAAGTTGAATTGGCGTCCCGGCTAAAGGAACTAATTGTAAGAGTAAGAATTTAGGAGGAGTAACGTGACCAGCAGCTCAGCCCGCATCGGATCGGTAATCCTGATCCTCACCCTTGCCGGCCTCGCGCATTCGCAAACATTCACCGTGCTCTATTCATTTGGGGATTCACCCGACGGCAGCAACCCGCAGGCTGCGCTGATTCCCGACGGCCAGGGAGGCGCATACAGCACCACCTTCTACGGCGGCGCGAACGGCTACGGCGCTCTGTTTGCCTTCGACCGCGCCGGCAAGGAGTCCATCGTCTATAGCTTCGCCGGACCGCCTGACGCCGCGAACCCCGCCGGCAATCTGGTGCGAGACTCCGCTGGAAACATTTACGGTGCAACCGTGTGGGGCGGCGTTTCGAACAGCGGTGCCATCTTCAAAGTCGATCCTTCGGGGCAGGAAACTGTTCTCTACAGCTTTCAAGGTGGCACAACTGATGGAGCCAACCCAGAGGGCGGCGTGATCGAGGATTCGGCAGGAAATCTGTACGGCACGACGGCGGGCGGCGGTTCATTCCTTGGCTGCGCGAATTACGGTTGCGGCATCGTCTTCAAACTCGATGCCAGTGGAAACGAGACGATGGTCTACAGTTTCACTGGAGACACCCAGAACGGCGTAATCGATGGAGCCAACCCTTGGTCAAGTTTGCTGCGCGATTCAACCGGTAACCTTTATGGAACCACCCCGCTAGGCGGCACGTCTGGCTTCGGAACTATTTTCGAAATCGACAGCGCCGGAAAAGAAACTTTACTCCACAACTTCGCTGGAGTTGAAGGTGCCTATCCTTACGCGGGCTTAATCGCGGACATGTCCCACAATCTATATGGAACTGCCTACGAAGGCGGAACTTCGCACGTTGGCACCATATTCAAGATGGACAAAACCGGTACCGTCACGACGTTGCACAGTTTTGGCGGTGGCTCAGACGGCGCATATCCTTCCGCCGGAGTGATTCGCGACACGACAGGTAATCTTTACGGAATCACTACCCAGGGCGGATCCATGGACGTCGGAACTGTTTTCGAACTGAATACCAGCGGCACCGAAACCGTCCTGCACAGCTTCACCGGAGGCAAAGAAGGCATGGCTCCCGAGGCCGGCCTGGTGCTCGCCAAGGATGGCAACCTGTACGGCACTACATACGACGGTGGGGACTCAAACAATGGCATTGTGTTCAGGGTGACCCCCTGAAAAATAATGCTGTTCGGAACTTAACAACTCGTCGGTAATCGGGCGAGTGTGGAGAAGGTTAGCGCGAGACTGCACGCTCCGCCAGTTTTCTTCAGCAGCAAATTGTGTCAGTTAAGATAGTTCTTCATGGCAGAAAACGAACAGAACCCGGCTCGGCCTAAGGCAGGGGTCGGTTTTTGGTGGTGGATTGCTGGAATTGCTCTGGTGGTCATTGCGATTGTAATGGTGGTGGGGATCGTGTTCGTCTCCCGCGCTGAACCGATCCTGCGCGTTCGCGTGGTTGAGACTCTGTCCACCAGGTTCAAAAGCAAAGTTGAGCTTGACGCGTTTCATGTGTCGCTGCTGAAGGGATTGCAGGTTTCGGGCGAAGGACTCAGGATCTTCGGCGACACCGACCCCAACAATCACGAGCCTGGAGTGCAGCCGATTATAGGGGTTGCAGAATTCTGGTTCCGGACGGGGATTCTGGATCTTCTGCACTCGCCCATGCATGTGGACACGGTTTATGTAAAAGGATTGCAGTTGAATTTGCCGCCTAGGGAACATCGCGACGAAATGAAGAAGATGTCCCCCAAGGGTGGGAAGATAGAGATCGTTGTGGACCGGCTTATCTGTGACCGGGCAGAACTTATTGTCAATACGCTGAGACCGGGCAAGCTGCCGCTGGAGTTTGACATCGAGGATCTGAAAATGACCAGCATTGGTCCCGGCGCCCCGATGCATTTCGATGCGAACCTAACCAATCCCAAGCCAGTGGGAAATATTCTTTCCAGTGGCTCGTTTGGCCCATGGCAGGCAGACAGCCCTCGCGACACTCCAGTGAGCGGAAGCTTTTCGTTCAACCATGCGGATCTGGGCACGATCAAGGGTATTGGCGGAATTCTTTCCTCGACTGGAAAATTTGCAGGTGTGCTCGACAAGATTGTTGTGGATGGAGCGACCGATACTCCAGATTTTCGTATCGCGATCAGCGGACGCCCGGTGCCACTGCATACGGACTTCCACGCCATTGTGGATGGAACCAATGGAGATACCTACCTGCAGCCGGTAAAAGCGAGAATTCTCGATTCATGGCTGACGGCGAACGGCTCAGTCGTGCGGACGAAGGAGCCCAGAGGCCATCATGTGGAACTCGACGTAGTGATTGAGAAAGGGAAGATTGAAGACCTGCTGAGGTTGGCGATACGAACTGATCCCCCGATCATGACCGGGGGTGTGCGATTGAAGACACACTTTGATTTGCCGCCCGGAGATCCCGATGTCGCCAATCGTTTGAAGTTAGCGGGAAACTTTGAGGTTTCCGGAACACATTTCACAAACGACAAGATCCAGGGTAAGGTCGATGCGCTGAGCCTGAGAAGCCAGGGCAAGCCCAAGCTTGCTCATGACAATATTGCGGACATAGTCCCCTCCGACGTGGCGGGCGCATTCAATCTTAGCGATGGGCTGATTTCATTTTCACAGTTGCAGTTCCAGATTCCCGGCACACAAGTGAATCTGACGGGCACCTACAGCCTGGATGGAGAGCAATTTGATTTTCATGGCAAAGCGCGCATGGACGCGAAACTTTCACAGATGGTTACGGGATGGAAGTCGATACTGCTGAAACCGGTGGACCCATTTTTCAGCAAGCACGGCGCGGGGACGGAAATCCCGGTCGCAATTACCGGCACGAAGTCAGAACCTCGTTTCGGAGTGGAGTTCGGGCGCAAGGACCAGAGCAAGAATGCGGCACCTTAGGTCGGGACGCATCTATTTATGCTTGGCCTAGACGCTCTTGCCACGTCCTGCGATCATCATGCCGGCACCGGCTACGACCAGCACAATGCTGAGGGTGGCAGGCATTCGATCGCTATGCTCAGTGTTGACACCGACGTGTAAGTCACCTGCGCTGATGCCATGATGCTCCGTGTGTGGGACCGGAACAAAGAAGGACAAGATCCCGAGAACCAACACCACCAGACCTACACCGAACAGTGCTTTCATGAGAAGACCTCCCAGGTACGATTGAACAAAGTGCGATTGAATTCCTTCCGGTCGTGATACCGAGCGTACAGTGGAAATCCAGGTCAACCCGCCGAGGGGAAGAAACCAAGGCGGTCGTGAGGGTCTGACTTGATGCTGCCGACGCCAACCCATGACCGCCCTGTGGCGGAACAAGTGTACGTCCGAAAAATAATGCAATGCCCGGTTCCGGACAATACAGTAAAGACTGTAATTGGAACGGCCCAGTTTCCGTCTGTGCCGGTCGCGCGGTATTTCACTTCACGGGAGAAATGTTCCTTCACGCTCTCGCCGCCATCGTACGCGCCCGCTTACGCAATTTGCATTCCCGGACGCTGGAGCTAATGAGTGAGGGGCTTTAGAATCTCTCCGAGAATGTCCGGTTGGCCCGAAGCTGCCTCCAGGTGCGGGTTCTTGTCGCCCTCGTAATATGAAATCGAATAAGTCTTGAAGAATTGAGCGTTCTCCACTAGTAATTCAACCGGAGTGTTCGTTCCTTGCGCAGCTTGTAGTGCGTCATGCAGGACATGTTGCGACCACTTCCTTCCATTTACGGCGACGAGCTTCATGCCCGGCCCGATGCCGGCCTGATAGGCAGGCGAACCGACGATGACGTCGTTTAATTTGCCGTCTTCGGCAATGGAGAATCCCAGCGAGTACGAGAAATCCGAGAACTTGACCAACTTTTCAATGGCTTCGGTGAGCAGGTTCGGCTTGTCGTTGTAAACCAGCTTCCAGCCTCCGATCTCGATGCCGCCTAGTGGCGCGTGAGCGCCAGTGGATTCGACCCTTTGCCTGAGCAGTGTGGCCCAGTCGTAAGGTGCGATCTGGTTTAGTCCGCGCACGACGTCGTCGAAAGTGTATGGAACAACCTTGGGCGGGCCGCTTTCGCCACCGTGAAATTGGTGGCAGAAATCATTCAGCGAACGCTGACCGTGGGTCTGCTGGCGAATCGTCGCGTCGACTTCGAGCCAGATCAGTTCGCCTTCGGGATAGTAATCGAGTCCTCTACGCCAGCTTGACCACTGAGGTGTGGTGATTCGGCGCAGAATCTGTACCGAGCGGGCGGTGTCTTCCAAAGGCCGCCAGGTGCGGCCGGGACGGTGGTCCAGGTTGGCGGCGGTCGCAGCCAGCGCTTCGCGATATTGATCCGGAGTCCACAGGCCGCTGCGTTCCGCCAGTAGATTGCCGAGATATTCGGTCAGGCCTTCATAGACCCATAGCAAATCGCCAATCATCGGTTCCTGGTAATTCGGAGTCGCCAGGCCAGCCGGGCGGCGGTACTTGCCGTTCCAGGAGTGGACAAACTCGTGCGGCAACAGAGCGGCGAATATCATGCGCAGATCGGGATCGAGCAAGGTACGCTCGTTGGCGACACTGTCATTGGATTCGTGATGCTCCAGGCCGTGTTCGCCAACCTGCTCGCTCAGCGTGTAAAGAAAGTGATACTGCCGATAGTGGCGCGCACCGAAAAGCACTCCGGTCTCGGCGACAAGTTTCTGATAGGCGGCGAAGTCTTCCGGCTTCATGGCGAGGTCGCCCTCATTGTCGGCGACCAAATCCATAACGTGGACGGGAGTTTCTCCGGGTTTGGTCAATTCGATGCGGCGATAGTGAACTCCGGCGATCAGCGGCGAATCCACCAGCGTGGTCAGCGACACAGGGGCAAACTCAACTTGGCCGGCGACAGTGTTAGTCACGTTTAGCGCAGTTCCGAACTTCCATCCAATGGGCAATGCGATGGAGGGTGCGAACTCGACCGCGTCCGACTTTGCGCCTTGCGGATAGAGAACGACTGCGTTCCAATTCAAGTCGAGGATGTTGCTGGAGGCGGCTGGACCGCCCGAGCCGGCGTTATCGTCAGAAGTGATGGTGTCGAACGACACTTGAATTTCTGTCACGCCTGCGGGGACCATGACGTGAAACGCGTACATATCTACCGGATCCCGTTGCCAGGATAACGGCTGTCCGGCGGCTTCCATGCGAATTCCGGTGAGAGCTGCGATGGGCCCACTGGGGCGGTGATTGCCGGGAATCCATTTGGGGAAGACCAGGGTCAATTGACCTGGTTTTGTGGGAAAGGTCAGATGCGCGTGATAGATATTGCGGGGAGCGTCGGTCAGGTCGACGTGGAGTCGAATTGTCTGTGCGGCGAGATTGGAAGTAACTAAGACAAGCAGCCAAAAAAGAGAAGCTAAAGCGCGAACACCACGATGTAATTGCACGTCTTCCTCGGTGTGAATAACGTGCGGAATTGTAGCATCGCCGCTGACGTTTTAAAACGACATAAGAATTCAACGGAGGTGCTCCAAAAGGTTTTGCCCCAGGCTGGCGGACGGCATCAGTTTGGTACATACTGAATCCTCCGAAGCACAGGGAGCATCTTTAAACGGCAATTGGGGATATTGGGGATGGTCAATCTGACAAAACTGGCAATCATTCCGTTAGCTTTGGCGGTTCTGGCAAGTACCGCGTGTAACGATACCCAGGCCAAGCAGCCTGCTCCGCAGCCACTGCCGGTCAAGACCGAAACCATCAGTCTGGCGCCGGTGCCGCGGCAGGACGAGTATGTGGCGACGATAAAGTCGCGCCGCTCGGCCAGCATCCAGCCGCAAGTGGATGGTACGCTGACGCGGATCCTGGCGAAGTCGGGCGATCATGTGCGTGCCGGACAAGTGTTGATGACGATCGATCCTCTCAAGCAGCAGGCGACGGTAGATCAGCAGCGTAGTACCGAGGCACAGAAGAAAGCGACCTACGACTACAACCGGATTGAAGTGGAACGGCAGCGCCAGCTCTACGAGGGCGGGGTAAGCAGCAAGCAGGATTACGAGCTGGCGGTCCAGGCGTTTGAGAACTCCAAGGCGGATTGGGAAGCTTCGACGGCGGGGCTGGCCACCCAACAACGCGAACTTGCGTATTACAACCTGACTGCACCGTTTGACGGAATCGTCGGCGACATACCGGTTCACCTTGGAGATTACGTTTCGCCGCAGACGCTTTTGACTACGGTCGATGAGAATGCAGACCTCGAGGCCTACATCTATATCCCCACGGAAAAGTCGGCAAGCATCCACATCGGTCTTCCCGTGCAGATTGTTACCAGCAGCGGGGAATTGATCGAGAGCACGAAAATTGATTTTGTGTCGCAGCAGGTGGATACCGGGGTCCAGGGCATCCTGGTGAAAGCGCCGATCCACGGCTCGCTGGACCAGTTCCGCACCGCCCAACTGGTCAAGGCGCGGGTGGTATGGAGCACGTCACCCACGCCGACGGTTCCGGTGCTGGCGGTGACGCGCATCGGCGGACAGTCGTTCGTTTATGTCGCAACCCAGGCGGAGAACGGTATCGTCGCCAAACAGCGAGCGGTCACTCTCGGCGATACTATCGGAAATGACTACGCCGTCAACGACGGCTTGAAACCCGGGGAAAAAGTGATCATCTCGGGCATCCAGTTTCTCATCGACGGCGCGCCCGTACAGCCGATCAGCTAGCCAAGACATTTTTTAGAGACGCATAGGGCCGCTCTGTGATCGCGGCCGAAAAGAGGAGTGCAGGTTTGGTTGATTTCTTCATTAAGCGGCCAATTTTTGCCACGGTGTGCGCCCTGCTGATCATTCTTGCAGGCGCAGTCTGCATCCCCAGCTTGCCGATCTCGCTGTATCCCAACCTCTCGCCGCCGCAGGTGACGGTCAGCAGCAACTACGTGGGCGCGAACGCACAAGTGGTTGAATCGGCGGTCACCATTCCGCTGGAGCAGCAGATCAACGGAGTCGAGGGTATGCACTACATCACCTCGACGAGTTCAAATGACGGCACCAGCAACATCAATGTAACTTTTCGTACCGGGTATGACCTGAACATTGCAGCCGTCGATGTGCAGAACCGGGTGGCAACGGCGCAAGGCCGGCTGCCACAGGAAATCAAGAACACCGGCGTTACCATCACCAAGGCAAACCCGAACTTCGTTTTTGCAGCGGGATTTTACTCGCCCGATGCCAGCCTTTCGAACGAGTACATTTCCAACTATCTGGACGTTTATGTAAAGGACGCGCTGAAGCGCATTCCCGGTGTCGGCGATGTCGTCATCTTCGGCGAACGCAAGTATGCGATGCGAATCTGGCTTGATCCGACGAAGCTGGCTGCGCGGCAGTTGACGGCGGCTGATGTAGTTTCGGCGTTACAAGAGCAGAACGTCGAAATTCCCGCCGGGCAGTTGGGGCGCCCCCCGGCGGATCAGAAGCAGAGTTTTCAGGTGACACTGCGCGTGGTGGGCCGTCTGTCGGAACCGAAGGAATTCGAGAGCATCATCCTCAAGAACACCAACAACGGGATCGTCCAGCTTAAGGACGTGGGGCGTGCAGAAATCGGGGCGGAGAATTACGACACTAACCTCTTGTACAGCGGGCATCAGGCGATTGGCGTGGGAGTACAGCAACTCTCGAATGCCAACGCATTGGCGGTGGACAAAGCCGCCAAGGCGGAACTGGAGGAGCTATCGAAGTCGTTTCCTCCGGGGATCAAGTACGTGATCGCATTCGATACGACGACGGTGGTGGGGGACTCGGTCAAGGAAGTCGTCACCACACTGGAAGAAGCGATAGTCATCGTCATCATCGTGATTTTTCTGTTTCTGCTGGACTGGCGCGCCACCGTTATTCCTGCGGTTACAATCCCGGTTTCTCTGATTGGCACTTTTGCTTTCATCAAGATTTTTGATTTCTCAGTCAATTCGTTGACGCTCTTCGGCATCACTCTGGCCACCGGTCTGGTGGTCGATGATGCGATTGTGGTCATCGAAAACGTGCAGCGGCACATCAATCAGGGAGAGACTGACGCGCATGCGGCCACATCCGCGGCCATGGCGGAGGTTGCGAGCGCGGTAGTGGCGACATCGCTGGTGCTGATTTCGGTGTTTGTACCGGTATCGTTCTTTCCAGGCACGACCGGAATTCTCTACCGGCAATTCTCCTTAACCATCGCATTTTCAATTGCCATCTCGTTGTTCAACGCGCTTACGCTATCGCCTGCCCTGGCGGCCATCCTGCTGCGAGGCGAGGAACACAAGTATTCGGTCTTCGACTGGACGCACATTGGGTGGCTCTCGAAGGGGTACCGTAAGTTCGCGCATGGAATTGACGCGGCCATCCATGGCTTGGGGACTGGCTACGGCAAGGCCATTTGCAAAGTGTTGAATTATCGCTACGTGATGATCGTGCTGTTCCTGGCCGGACTTGGTGCGACGGCTTACATGTATGTTCACGTGCCTACCGGCTTTGTGCCGCAGGAGGACCAGAATTACTTCATTGTGGTGGTGCAGGCGCCGCAAGGCGCATCGCTGTCGTATACGACCGACATTGCTTCGCAAGCGGAAAAGATTCTGCTAGCCGATCCCGATGTTTTCGGTACCTTTTCTGTCCCTGGGTTTTCGCTGTCAGGAGGGAGTTCGTCGAACTACGGACTTGTATTCGCGCCGCTGAAGCCCATCGATGACCGGAAAGGCAAAGGTCATGCCGCGAGTGACATTGTCGCGAGAGTCTCGCCAAAACTCTTCGGTATTCCGGGCGGGATCGTGGTGGCGTTCGAACCACCGGCCATCAGCGGCATCGGAAGCTTCGGCGGATTTCAGTTTGAGCTGCAGGATTTGGGACGCAACACGCTACAGGATATCGACACGGTCGCACATAAGATCGTTGGCAACAGCCGCCAGCGGAAGGATCTGACCGGGCTGTTCACCAGTTTTACGGCGAATGATCCGCAGCAACTGGTGACCATTGATCGCGAGAAGGCGAAGGCCATTGGAGTGCCGATCGATCAGGTCTCGCAGGCCCTCGGCGTCTACATGGGTTCGCAATACGTCAATGATTTCGATTTCAATAATCGTTCCTACCGGGTTTATGTGCAGGCTGACCAGCCGTTCCGCATGAAAGCGGGGGACCTGCGGAATTACTACGTTCGCTCCAGTTCCAATGGCCTGGTGCCGCTGGGAAATCTTGTTACCTTGAAGGAAACTTCCGGACCGCAGGTCATCAATCACTACAATTTGTTCCGCTCGGCGGAAATCGACGGAGCCGCCGCTCCGGGATACAGTTCGAGCCAGGGCCTGCAGGCGATGGAAGATCTGGCGAAGCAGAACATGCTGCAAGGCATGACGTTCCAATGGACGGGCTTGGCGCTCGAGGAAGTTGAAGCCGGTGGTAAGGCAATCATCATTTTCGGACTGGGCATTCTGGTGGTGTATCTGACGCTGTCGGCCCAGTATGAGAGTTTCGCGCTGCCGTTCATCATTCTGCTGGCAGTTCCCATGGCGGTGCTTGGCGCGTTGCTCTTCATCCAGATGCGCGGGTTGGTGAACGACGTTTATGTGCAAATCGGTCTGGTCATGTTGATCGGACTTTCGGCGAAGAACTCAATTCTGATTGTCGAATTTGCGGAGCAGTTGCTGGCGCAGGGTCGCACCATCATCAACGCAGCGATTGAAGCGGCAGAATTGCGGTTGCGCCCGATCCTCATGACATCGTTTGCATTCGTGTTCGGTGTGCTGCCGCTTTACTTCGCAACCGGCGCTGGCAAGCTGGGACGGCACTCGGTAGGGACGGCGATTGTGGGCGGGATGTTGTTCTCCACCGTGTTGAACCTGTTCTTCATTCCGGTGCTGTACGTGATACTCAAGACTCTGCTGACGTCGTTCTCGGCCAAGAAAGCGGACTCGACGACGGCGCCTGCCAGCGTTCGGTAAGTTCCGCTAAGCTGATCTGAAAGCACGGTACTGGGCGCCAGCAAGGGCGCTAGAATAGTCTCTTTCGATCTCCCAAACGATTACGGTAAGGCAGGGGACGCGTGCCGTTGACAGATATTGCTGACAAGAGTTTGAAAGCGCCGGGCGCATTGGGTTTGTTACGACCGTTGCGTGTGCCCATCTTTCGCAATCTGTTGGTGGCAGATGTGGTCTCCGACATTGGAACGTTCATGCAGAGCGTTGGCGCTGCATGGTTGATGATCTCTCTCGGTGCGGGACCGATTTACGTCGCACTGACGCAAACGGCTTCGTCGCTGCCGTACTTTCTGCTGGCTCTTCCCGCGGGTTCCGCCGGTGATATTGTCGATCGCCGCAAGCTGATTCTGTTCACCGAATCGTGGATGGTAGGCGCGACGCTACTTCTGGTAATCCTGACCGTTGCTGGATTCATGTCGCCCTGGCTGCTGCTGGTACTGACGTTTGCGATTTCGGCTGGGGATGCGTTTGAAACTCCGACCTGGCGCGCCATTCTGCCTGAATTGGTATCCAAAAACGACCTTGAGGCCGCATCGGCGCTCAACGGAATCGAATTCAATCTGGCGCGGGCGGTGGGGCCGGCGCTCGCGGGCGTGCTCATTGCGGCGGCGGGTGTTGCAGCGGCATTTGTGGCCAACCTGGTGTCGTTCTTCGGAGTGATCCTGGTGGTGGCGCGATGGAAGAGGCCGCTCCGCAAGCGGACTGCGCCGCCCGAGACCCTTACCGGAGCGACGGTTGCTGCCCTGCGCTATGTCCGCCACTCACCGGCAATTCTGGGCGTGGTGGTGCGGACCGGCATTGTGATGTTTTTCGCAAGCGCGATCTTTGCTTTATTGCCCACGATCGCGCGGAGCGTTAACCAAAGCGCCATTGGCTATGGACTCCTGCTGGGATGTTTTGGGGCTGGCGCCGTGGCCGGTGCTCTGATGCTGCAGCCGGCGCGCGCCCGATGGTCGACAGAGGTGGTGGTGTCGACCGGTGTCGTAATCCTGGGTTTAGCGACTGTGGCGATCAGCGGTTTACACCGGATAAGCACGCTAGCTCCCGTCATGCTGATTGGAGGAGGGGCCTGGATCACATTTATTTCGCTGATTAGCGCTTTGGTGCAGAACCTGGCGCCGGATTGGGTGCGATCCCGGGTGCTGGCTGTCTTCATACTGGTTTATCAGGGCAGCTTTGCTCTGGGTAGCGCGGCCTGGGGTGCGGTTGCTCAACGAGCAGGCGTCCGCGCGGCATTGGTCTATGCGGGAGTTGGGACAATGGGGACGGCAGTGCTCGCGCTGGTCGCTAAGCTTCCTGATTCGACCGCGGATCTCAGTCCGTGGAACCACTGGCGGATGCCGACGGTGGTCGAAGAAGTTGGGTCTGAGTTGCGGCAGGGGCCGGTGCTGGTTACGGTGGAATATGTTGTCACCCGTGGAAAAACGGCGGAGTTCGTGGAAGCGATCCATGAATACGGACGTATAAGACTTCGCGATGGCGCGTACCGGTGGGGCGTCTATCGTGATATGGAGGCCGCGGATCGTTACGTCGAGACGTTTCTGGTGCATTCCTGGGCGGAACATCTGCGGCAACACGAGCGGCAGACAAAAGCGGACTGCGAAGTGGAAGATCGTGTATCCAGTTATGCCGCCAAGGATCCGAAAGTGCATCACCTGATCTACGCCACTGCGGAGGAAACGTAACTGACGTCCGCGCCGATTGCGGCACGCGCGCGCCGATGCTAGACTGCGCAAATGGCTAACAAGAAGAAGACCAAGAAGCGGCCTGCGAAGTCGAAGAAACCTTCACTTAAGAAGGCGACGAAGAAGGTCAAGGGTCCCAAAAAATTGGCGAAGAAGAAGCCGGCTCCGAAAAAGGCAGCTGCTAAGAAAAAAGCTGTCGCCAAGAAGCCAGCCCCGAAAAGACGCGGGCGCGCGGATTCCCAGTTCTCAGTAAGTAGACCGGAATCTCGTTTTGGCGGGGAATCGGGAGATCTGCAGGGATTGTCCAACGTGGAGAGCGCGGATTCGGAGAGTGTGGACGAGTTACTGGAACAAGGGAACGCGTTCGAAGCCGATGCAGTAAAGGGCGTTGAAGACGCCGGAGACTTCGACGAGAGGGAAGTCCATACTCATGAAGTACCGGAGGATGACGTCCCCGGCGAATATCTGGATGAAGAGTAGGTCGCGTTAGAGCATTCAGAGCGATAGGTTATAAGCGCTGCAGGGCGTGGGTAGCAGTCGCGCACCGGGCCGGCGTCTGAGCCAGCAATGCTACCGTCTCATAGGTGACACGTGCGGCCAGTTTGCGGTCGGCAAACTTTCTGGTTTCCTCGGCGAAACGCACCTGGGCACGAATCTGGTGCCGAGAAAGCAATCTCAACAAGTGAGGAAAGAAAGACATCGTGCCCCAGTAGCAGATATCGCTGGCAGCCGAGCCGTCGGCGACGTCATAGCTCATGTGGGCAGAGACGACGTTGGCGCCGGCCTTGGTGGCGGCGTCGAACAGCGCAGGACGAAATGGCAACACCTTGCTGCCATCGGAACTGGTGCCTTCGGGAAACAACACCACGACCGCGCCCTGCGAGAGCGCTTGTGACATCTCCGTGTTGGCGGTATGAGCGGCCGAGTTGCGGGCACGATCTACGAACACGGTCCCTGAGAGCTTCGCCATCAGCCCGAAGAGTGGCCAGGAGCGGACTTCCTGCTTGGACACAAACACGCAGGGGTGCATGGCGCTGAGAACCAGAATGTCGAGGTAGCCGAGATGATTCGCCACCAGCAGGCCGCGCGAAGGGAATGCACCCTGGAGCTGAAGCTCGATTCCCAGGCGATGGAGCGCCTTCGCGCACCAATAGTGCAGCCACTGGGCACGGTCGAGAGTCGACAGTTTGCCCCATAAGCGCAGAGTAAGGAAATGGGCACAGCCCTGTAACGCGGTAGAAATCAAGACAATCAGGCGGAAAGCAGTGCGCAGGCGCTGGGTTGGGTTTTGACCGGGGCTCATATGTCGTGCGGGAACCGTGTTCGCATAACTTAAACCATGCGCAGTAATTACGCGCGCCGTGCGGTCGAGCAAGCTATGGGTGTGGCGTAATGGAGACTGTACCATACATTGCGGGACGGTCCACCCGGAAGATCGAGAATCAATGCGAAAAAAAGACCTCGGATTCCACGCCAGCATAGTCATAGTTCTCACCGTAGAGATCGCGGAGAATCTTGAAAGCCAGATTGCCGGTGCAATGTGCGGGAGCGACCCGGTGCACGCCGAGATCGTCTTTCATTAGATGGGCGATATTGGTGATGTAGGTGGCGTCGTAGGGAAACAGGTGGAATCCGCCTTCCACCAGGTCGATATTGCCGCCAGTAAACTGTTTGGCGGCGCGGACGATTTCTTCGACCTTGCTGTGTGAACAGCCCGTGATCAGCACAATGCCCTTCTCCGTCTTGAGGGCCAGCGATATTTCGGGGAAGCCGGCGAGGTCGGGATGACCGGGTTCGCTGGGAGGGTAGGCGCTGAAGTCTCCCATCATGACCGAGCGAGTGACAATGAGGTAGATGCCGGGAGCGATCTCACGGCTGGCGGGCACGAACTCGGTGTTGGCGCCGTGAAAGCGCTCGCCAGGTTTGTAATCGATGGAATTGACGCGTCCGCCGAAATACAACTGCTCGGGCGGAAGACCGGCCAGCGACTCCTTCGAGTCCCTGGAAAAGGTAAGGTGAGAGGGTGCGCCCAACGCGGGGTCTGCGGGCAAATACGCCTTCACCGCAGGCTTAACTTTCAACATATAGTCGAAGCCCGAGATGTGGTCCGTGTGGCGGTGCGACAGCACGGCCAGATCAACCTGTGTCAGATCCACGCCCAGAGCCTTGACGTTGTGCTCGAAGCCATCGGCGTTGTTTCCGGTATCAAAGAGAATAATTTTGCCGTTGTAGTGGATTAACGCAGAAAAGCCCCAGTCGAGAACCGTGCCTCGCTTCTGGTAGCCGAAAGCATCGTAGAGATTCAGGATTGAGTTTGGAACGGCAGCGGGTGGTTGGGCCGACGGATTCTGGGACAGAATGAAGAGCGGACAAAAAATCAGCAACAAAGCGGCCACGCGCGGAGGATTTTTCATAGCAACCTTCCAGAAGCGGGATGCTCACCAGAGGACGAGTCTACATCTGGTTCCCACCTTTTGAAAACAGGGACATGGTGACTCAAGCAGATTTCTGCTTCCGGTTCGCAGTATCATCAATAAAGATGGTTACGGAAAGATCGCCAGGAGGCACACGGGCCGCGAGTGAAAATGAGCCAGATCGCGGGCGCTATATGGGGCGAAAGCCGGTCAGCCTGGTGCTGCTCCTTGTGCTCGCGGTGGTTTTCTTCATAGCCGTCAGCGGCTTGTCGCGGATATACCATGCGCAGCAAGAAGCTCTCGGGAATCGCTGGTTCATGCGTGGCGCCGTAGACTTGAGGGACCAACGCTTTGACCGCGCCGTCGGCGAATTCCGCACGGCGCTGCTTTACTCGCGAGACAATTACGATTACCAGCTCAATTTGGCCCAAGCCTTGATCGGTCTGAAGCGCACTAATGAAGCCGAGGCTTACTTAATCAACCTTTGGGAACGCGAGCCGGAGAATGGGCTGGTGAACCTGGAACTGGCGCGCGGTGCTGCGCGAAAGGGACAAACCGACCCGGCGCTTCGCTACTACCACAATGCCATCTATGCCACCTGGTCTGGCGATCAGGATATACAACGCCGTGACGCCCGCCTGGAACTGATCGAATTCCTTCTCAGTATTAACGCCAGGACGCAAGCAGAGTCAGAGCTGATTGCGTTGGCAGCAAATTTGGATGGCGATCCCTCCGAGCACGCACGCGCCGGGGACCTGTTTCTGCGAGCCCAGGACTATGAACATGCGCTCGCCGAGTACCACTTAAGCCTGAAGTCAGAGCGCGGCAATCCGGATGTATTGGCGGGAGCGGGATGGGCTGCGTTTCAGCTTGGCCGCTATCCACTGGCCCAGAAATATCTGGCAGGCGCGGTATCTGCCAATCCCAGTGATGCACAGAGTGCGGCCCGGCTCAAAACCACGGAACTGGTACTACAAATGGATCCGTTCCAGCGGAAGATTTCGGTGGCGCAGCGCAACCAGATCGTCATTGAAGCCTTTGCGGCTGCGGGGCAGCGGCTTAAGGACTGTCCGGCTGTGAGCAACTCGACGGGGACAGGCCCGTCAGCAGCCGGGCAGCTGAGTCTGAGCGAGAAATTGGCAAAGATGACGGGCCAAATCAACGAGCGAAGTCTGCAACGAAACCCTGATCTGGTAGAAGAAGTCATGGACCTAGTTTTCAGCGTCGAACGGCAAACAAGCGCGGTTTGTGGAGCACCGACAGGAACGGATCTGGCCCTGCTGCTAATCGCGAAGCTGCATGAAGGGAATTGACTTGGAGAGCGAGTTGGACTCAGAAACTAATGTAGGACAACCCGAGGTGGTGGCTTCGCTCCCCGGGCGGTCTCCAGGATCTCTGCTGCGAGCCATTTTCCGGGAAGAGACCTTCTTTCTGATTCTGTCGGTCTTTATTGGAGTTTTCTCAGGACTCGCAGTCGTCTGTTTCCGCTTCGCCATTGACTGGTGCCGTATCTATTTCGTGGGATCGGGAGCCACGCCTTCGACGATGCGTCTGTTGCTGGCCCCCAGCCTCGCGGGACTGGTCATTGCCGTGCTGGTTATTCATTTGTTTCCAGGGGCACGCGGAAGCGGAGTCAATCAAACCAAGGCAGCACTGTACATATATAACGGTTACATCCCGCTGCGTACCGCGATCGGCAAGTTCATCACGGCGGCATTGGCGATTGGGTCGGGACACTCGCTTGGCCCCGAGGATCCGTCTTTGCAAATTGGCGCCAGCCTGGCTTCGGCGCTGGGCAGGTGGATGCAGTTGTCCCGTGATCGCATGCGCCTGATTGCTCCGGTGGGGGCGGCAGCCGGATTGGCAGCGGCCTTCAATGCGCCGATTTCGGCGGTGCTGTTTGTGATCGAAGAAGTTATCGGGCGTTGGACAGCGGGGATCCTGGGATCGGTAGTGCTTTCGGCAGTGTCGAGTGTCGTGGTAATGCGTTGGTTTCTGGGCTCGGAATCTCTTTTCCGGATTCCCGCGGTGCAATTGGAAAGGCCTTCGGAACTCATTGCGTATTCCATCCTCGGAGTGGCAGGAGGTTTGGCCTCGGTCGCCTTCTCGAGTGGAATCGAGGCATTGCGTCCGCGCTGCAAGGCACTGCCGCGATGGACACAATATTTCCAACCTGCGTTGGCGGGTCTGCTGATCGGTCTCATCGCTGTGCTGGGCGCGCCGCAGGTCATGGGAGCGGGCTATGAGTACATCGACGAGGCCATGCACGGTCAGTTCACCTGGCAAATGCTCGCCATCCTCGCGGCATTGAAGATCGTCGCAACCCTGCTTTCGTTCATCAGTGGAACACCGGGAGGCATGTTTGCTCCTACGTTGTTTATTGGCGCCATGCTGGGGGCGGCGGTGGGTGGAGCGGAACATGTGGTTCTGCCGCACCTCACTGGGTCACCCGGAACTTATGCCCTGGTGGGAATGGGTGTTCTGTTTGCCGGGTTCCTGCGGGCTCCCATGACGTCGGTATTCATGGTTCTCGAAGTCAGTGGAAACTACTCGATCATTGTGCCCGTGATCGTGGCCAACACGCTGGCGTATGTGATTTCGCGCGGGCTGCAGCCCGTTGCGATTTTTGATGTGCTCACGCGCCAGGATGGTTTGGACTTGCCTTCCATGGAAGAACAAAGGGAAGAAGGCATCCTGAAAGTGGAGGACGCGATGCGGCCAATGGAAGATCCGGTGTTGGAAGGCGATGAGGCGGTCGCGAGCGTGCTTCCGCAGGCGGACAAATCATCGTCCGACATTTTGCTGGTCCGGCTGAGCCCTACGGGCTGGAGCAGCGTGAGCAAGGAAGAACTTAGGCGAATGGCGGCTGAGGGCAAGGGCGAGCTTAGCCTGAATTCGTTTTTTACGACGCGTCAGATTTCGTACTTGCACCCGGACCATTCTCTGGATACGGCGTTGCGGTACGTTGATCGCTTCCCGCTGGTGCCGGTGGTGAGCCGCGCCGACTTCCGCAAACTGGAAGGAGTGGTCTCGCAGCAGGATGTACTCAGAAGGTACCGGGATTTTGGGGAGGGATGAACTGGCCGCATACTAACGGTGGAAGGTACAAAAGTGAATTCGCCCGTGAAAACGCTCGCAGATTTGCAGGTACATTCCTTGCCCGCTCCGGTCTTGATTCACGCCGTCTTGTTGATTTGCCTGGTCGGGGCGGCGACGGCTTTGGTTGCGCAGGATCACAATCCGTTTGCAGGAAATGCCGAGGCGGCCAAGCGGGGGGAATTTCATTTCCGCATCAATTGCGCGTTCTGCCATGGTTTGGGGGCACGGGGAGGCGGGCGCGGGCCGGATCTGACGCGCGCACAGAAACGCCACGGAAATTCAGACGCCGAGATGTTTCAGACCATCAACCAGGGTGTGCCGGGAACGGCGATGCCTCCCAACGGGACGACGGGTCAAGGCGTAGGAATGACGGAAGAAGAAGTGTGGGACGTGATCACCTATATAAGGAGTGTTCAGTTAAAGGCTCCGGCCCAGTCGGTAGGTGACGCCGCGCACGGCAAGCAGCTTTTTTATGGTGACGCCAACTGTTCCGGATGTCACATGGTGGAAGGGAAGGGCGGGCGGTTGGGGCCGGATCTGACGGCTGTGGGTATGGCCAGGGCGGCGGACGCTATTGTGGATTCGGTGCGGTATCCGAGCCGGAGGCTGGCGCCCGGGCTTCTGGAAGCGACGAAAGAATTTCCTCAGGAATACGAAACCGTGACAGTGGTAACGGCGCTGGGACAGGAAATTAAGGGCGTCACCATGAACGAGGACAATTTCAGTGTGCAGGTGATGGATGCGAGCGAGCAGATTCATCTGTTCGAAAAAGACAAGCTGCGATCGATCAAAAAGAGCCGGACATCCATGATGCCGATTTATGGCGCGGCCCTACTGAGCGATAAAGATCTGCAGGACATCGTCGCCTATTTGCAAAGTGTGGATGGAAAGTGAGACCAGCCCTGAAGAGCTTGGTTCAAGCTTCGCTGGCGGCGAGTTTTCTTGTGCTCGGCGCGTGGGGGCAGGTCACTTCGACACGGTTATTAAACTCCGCCAAAGAACCGCAGAACTGGCTGACATACTCCGGAGACTACGCTGGGCGCCGCTTCAGCGCGCTTGATCAGATCAACAAGGGAAACGTCAGATCGCTGGTGGCGAAGTGGGTCTATCAAACGGCAGCGACAGGGAAGTTTGAAACGACGCCGCTGGCGGTGGATGGCATTCTCTATGGCACTGCTCCTGATAACCGGGCATTTGCTCTGGACGCTCGTAGCGGTCGGCCGATCTGGTTGTATCAACGGCAACTACCGGCAGATATACGGCCGTGTTGCGGACATATCAATCGCGGCGTCGCCATTCTGGAGAATAAGGTCTTCATGGGGACCCTGGATGCGCATCTGATCGCGCTGGATGCCAAGACCGGCAGCGTGTTGTGGGACGTGGCGGCGATCGACTACAAGCTCGGATACAGTTTCACACTGGCGCCGCTGGTGGTGAAGAACCTCGTGGTTCTAGGCGTGTCCGGCGGCGAGTATGGCGTTCGCGGGTTCATCGAGGCTTATGATGCCGACACCGGAACGCGCAAATGGAGGTTCTACACCGTCCCCGGCCCTGGTGAGCCGGGTCATGAGACTTGGGAGGGCGATTCGTGGAAGGTTGGCGGCGCGCCAGCGTGGATTACAGGCACCTATGATGCGGCCAAGAATGAGCTGCTGTGGCCTACGGGGAACCCTTCGCCATCGAATCGCGGGGAAGGCCGTGCCGGAGCCAATCTTTACAGCGATTCTTTGCTGGCACTCGATGCCGATACCGGAAAGTTGAACTGGAGTTTTCAATTTACACGGCACGATGAGCACGACTGGGATGCGACGCAAGTTCCGGTGGTGATTGACGAGGGCGAAAAGCATTGGATCGCTCAAGCCAATCGCAACGGATACTTTTATCTAGTGGATCGCACTACGGGAAAGCTTATTTTGGCGAATCCGTTTGGCAAAGTGACCTGGAGCAATAGCAGGGATGCTGAGGGCCGTCCGGTGGCAGTTAAGGAGAGCACCCCGACTCTTGAAGGACGGCGGGTCTGTCCGGGGGCAGCGGGAGTGACGAATTGGGAGTCGCCTACGTTCGACTCGCAGACGGGACTGTTCTACGTGAATGCGCGTGAGCAGTGCGATATGTTCAGCACCGCTCCGCAGCCCTACGAAGCCGGGCATGCTTACTACGGCAGCGCATACTTTCCGGCGGACGATACCGAGCCGTTTTGGGGCGCGCTGCGTGCGATTGATCCTGCCAGCGGACGAGTTAAGTGGGAGTTCAAGTATCCGTCGCCCAGTTGGTCGGGAGTGTTGTCCACAGCGGGAGGGTTGGTGTTTACTGGCGATTCAGAAGGGAATTTTCTGGCCCTGGATGCGGAATCGGGCATGGCATTGTGGCACTTCCAAACAGGATCGGCAGTTTACGCCGCGCCGATGGCGTTTGCGATCGACGGAAAAGAGTATGTGGCAATTGCGGCGGGAAGTTCGCTGTATACGTTTGGCTTGCCGTGAGGTCCCCACTTCTCGCACAGAACGAGAAATAGGGCATCCTGGTTGTGTTCGAGCCTATACTGAGTCGGAGATATGCCGATCCCTTAAAACATGAAAATTCTACTGGTGGAGGACAGCAGGTTTTTGAGACGAGCGGGTGAGCGAGCACTGCAGAACGCAGGCTATGAAGTTCTCACCGCAGCCGACGGGGAAGAGGCTCTGAAGATCGCGCAGGACACGATCCCCAGCCTGATTCTTCTGGATATGATGTTACCCAAGCTTTCGGGACTCGAGGTGCTCCGAGCGCTTAAGCAAGGTGCGGCCACGAAGGGTATCCCGGTGATCATTCTCACCGGACTCTCCGAACGAAACAAGGACAAGCTATTGCAGGAAGGCGCCGTAAGCTACCTGGAGAAGTCGGAGACGCTGCTGGAGAAAGATAGTGCGGTCCTGATTCAAGCGGTGGCGCGAGCGCTTGGTAAAGCCGCAGCACCTTCGAGTTAGTGTCACGTCGTAGGTCTTCGTCTCGCCATCGGGTGAAACCTAGTCGGTTTTGTCTCCGGTATGATGGTCTGTAATCTGGAAAGTCAGAAAGTCATGGATCGCGTTCAGAGCATCATGATTCTTTGTTGAAATCCGCACCGCGCCGCCGGCCGGCAATTCCTCCAAGCTATAAACAATCTCGGCCTGCTTTTCTTTCATCTCGGTAACGCCGGGAGGGACTTGGCGGTGTACGAACATGGGTATGGAGAAGTCGCCGTTCGAGAACTGGGTGACAATGTGCGTCAGATGTGACCGAATTGCCGCCACATTTTGGACATCCTTGGGGTCGTTGACGGTTACTTCAATGGCCCCACCGTTCGATAGAAGACGGAAATGATGCGTGGTGGCGTCATGGGGGTATCCCATGGCCTCATCGCCATGTTTTTCCACGTCAGCCTGATGCTGCGCTGCCTTCATGTGTTCTTTGTGCATGGGGCAGGACTCCATGTCCTGAGCTGCCAATTGCAGTCCGCACAACAGAAACAAAGCGATTGCGATTTTCATGCTTTTCCCCTCCGAAATTTCGTTGACTTACGATCGGAATTGTTAAGATCCCCGTTCAGCGAGTGCAGGAGATGGGATTTCTGTCCCGGGCCTGCTTGCCGCATCCGATCCTCCCAGTCGGCAAGCACCTGCTTGAGATATCGTTCCGTGCGCTTTAGTGCCGCTATGTCAGCCTTGATCCCATTGAGCTTGTCTTTTGCGAGCTTGTACACTCGCTGGCATGGAACGCCGCCGGCATCGCGAGCCTGTAAAACTTCGGCCAGTTCTGCCAGGGTAAATCCGATGCGAAGCGCCCTTTGCACGGCAAGAACTCTTTCCACGTCACTTTCGGAATACAACCTGTAGCCAGACTGAGTTCGCGTGGCTCTGGGCAGGACACCGATGTTTTCATAATGCCTGATGGTGTCTGCACTCACCCCGTTGCCTTGGCGAGCGTCCCGGAAAGAAGAGTTTTGGTGATATTCCGTCCTCCACAGCCAGTATCACCCCTCGAACGCATACCAGAGTCAAGCGATTTTTTGGGGAACTGGTCGTGCTCGACAGACCGTGAGCCTTTCAACCGTTACTGCGGCGCGCCCTGCGGGGCTGACGATGGTCTCTTTTCAAGCCACGCGAATAGCAGCGTGGCGGCCGCAGCCCCGGCGATCTGCGCGAAAATGAAGCCGGGAACATCCGCTGGCCGGATGCCGGAGAAAGTATCCGTAATGGAACGTGCCATGGTGACCGCAGGATTTGCGAACGACGTTGACGCGGTGAACCAGTATGCAGCGACGATGTAACCGGCGACTGCGATCGGGGTTGCCAGGGCAGAGCGCACTTTTGCACAACCCCAGACGACGCATACCAGCCCAAATGCCGCAACAAACTCACTGAGCAATTGAGCGAAACCGGATCGTTCATGGACCGAGAACGAGTACCACGCGTGCCGAAACATCAGATGGGCAAGAATCGTGCCGAGCAATGCCCCGGCGAACTGGGCGCTCACATAAAAAGGCACTTCACGCCATGGCAGTAGGCCGCGCAACGCCATGGCGAGGCTTACCGCAGGATTGAAATGAGCACCCGAAAACGATCCGAAGGTCACAATCAGGGCCGCCAAGACCGCTCCCGTAGCAATTGTGTTCGCGAGGAGCGCAATGGCGGTATTACCCCCAGCCAAGCGCTCACCCATGATGCCGGAACCAACGACTGCAGCGACCAGCAGTCCTGTCCCCAGCCCTTCGCAAACGCTGCGCTGGTAGAGAGAAGTGGGTTCCTGACTCATCTCTCCATCGCAGTTGGCTGCAAGAGTTCCTGCTCAATCCTCTGCCTGATTTCGTCTCGCACTCTGCGGAACACCGCCAACTTTTCTTCGTGGGAACCTGTTACCTCGGCGGGATCTTCAAGACTCCAGTGCAAAAACTTATATGTCCGCGGAAATATCGGGCACCGCTGTTTGGCGTTGTCGCAGACGGTAACGACATACGGTATCGCCTGCCCAAGAAATTCCCGCACATCCTTCGATGTCTGCTGAGAAATGTCTATACCAATCTCTTGCATCACTTCGACGGCCAGCGGGTGCAGGCCTTTTGGTTCAATCCCAGCACTCAGAGGCTCGAAATTGCTACTTGCGAGATTGCGTAAATGGCCTTCCGCCATCTGGCTTCGGGCAGAGTTTCCGGTACACAGAAAGAGGACTTTTGCCTTGGACATTAAGCCGCTCCGTGGGTCGCGGGTGTGCAGCAGCCAGGAGAGCAGCAAGCAGCGCCAATCCGTTCGGCTTGCTTTTCAGGCAGGTTGTCTTTGAGAACGACGAAGACTTCCCACTCATTGCCATCAGGATCGTGCACCCAGGTTTTGTCCTGCGTTGCATAGCAGCAATCGGTCTGCATCTCGTCACGAGTCAGCAGGCCCGCATCTACCCATCTTTGGCGGATGCTCAGGACGTCTGCGGTCGTAGCCACCTGAATGCCCATGTGCGAGAGCGCCCCTGCGTCTTTGAATGGCGTTTCGTTAAGCGTGAAATTCAACGGCGGGTTCTGCACATCGAACTTCGCATAGCCCGTTCTAACTTTGCTGGGATCAATTCCAAACATCTTGCGGTAGAACTCGATGCTTTGCGCCACATTCTTCACATTGATGGCCACATGCGCTTTCAAGGCAACTACTGTCTCTGCCAGCATTGATTCTTCTCCTATCATATTCGCATTTGCGAATGCGTTAACCATATCACCGGAATACACATTCGTCAATCCATATGTATTCTGCTAGACTCAGGGGGATGAAACAGAATCAGCCGCTGGATAGACTATTCCGTGCTCTGGGCGACCCGACTCGCCTGAGACTGCTCAACCTGATGGCAGAGCAGGAGATATGTGTCTGCTACTTCACCGAGGTTATTGGCGCGCCTCAGCCGAAGATTTCCCGGCATCTGGCCTATCTGCGCAGGGCGGGCCTCGTCGCAGCCAGGCGAGAGGGCAAGTGGATGCATTACAGATTAGCGGCGCCGCCCAGTCCGCAGGCCGCTGCCATCCTGAAAAGCGTCCTGGATACTCTGAAGCAGGATACACAACTACGGCGCGACCTTCAGCGGCTCAACCGCGCGTGCTGTGGACCCAGAAGTCTGGTTCAGCTCTTAGGTGCGCCGTCGCCGTCGGTATCGGCCTAGAGGTTGTGCTCGGCTCCTCGAAAGCCGGTCTGACAAGAAATCGACCTCCAGTGTTCTTCTGTGGGCCCTGGGTAGCGAGACTCACAACCTAGCCATCTCAATTCATCCAGCTTTAACAATCTGGTCAAACTGCTGACACATTGGAGGGCTAGGCTTATTTTTCCTCGGCTGAATGACTTGTGGTATGGAGCCCTCATATCGGACCGAAGGACGGAGGAAAATGATGTTCGAAAAACTGAGAGCGTCAACCGCCCCCAGGAAAATGCTGGCTTCTTTAACCGCATTGACGATTCGCCCTGGGACCGAGTGTTGCGCCTGCCTACGCCGCTTCAAATCCGACGTCGAAGACGGCAACACCCATCCAGCACCTGGTTGTGATCTTCCAGGAAAACATTTCGTTTGACCATTATTTTGGAACCTATCCCAACGCCACCAACCCAGCCGGAGAGCCTGCGTTCCATGCCCGCCCGGGAACTCCGACGGTCAATGGTCTCAGCAACGCGTTGCTGAACAACAACCCCAATCTGAACCCGGCGAACGGCACCGGCGCCACCAACCCCTTCCGCCTGGATCGTTCGCAGGCAGTGACTTCCGACCAGAACCACGACTACACCGCGGAACAGCAGTCTTTCGATATGGGCGCAATGGATCTGTTTCCGGAGTTTGTGGGTACGGCGGGACCGCCGCCGCAGGGTGGCGGAATTCTCAATACCAATGGCTTGAACCTGGGCTACTTTGACGGCAATACCGTAACCGCGTTCTGGAACTACGCGCAGCACTTTGCCATGAATGACAACTCCTACAGCACGACTTTTGGTCCGTCTACGCCCGGGAGTGATTAACGTGGTTTCCGGCCAGACCAATGGCGTGACCACCGGAACCGGCGGCACAGTGGACGGCGGAGACGGGATCGTTGACGGTGATCGGCGACCCCGACCCGCTCGGCGATCTTTGCTCGGGCAGCGGCCAGGTGCAACTGGGCGGAAAGAACATCGGCGACCTGTTGAACGCAGCCGGCGTGAGCTGGGGATCGTTCATGGGCGGGTTTAACCTCAATATCAAGAACTCCAACGGAACCACGGGCTGCAGTCGAAGTTCGACCGGGCTCGCCGGCACCACCGGCGATTACATCCCTCACCATTCGTTCTTCGGGTACTGGGCTTCCACCGCTAATCCCAGCCATACTCGGCCGAAGAACATCGCTGAAATCGGGAACAATGGCCCGGCCAACCACAACTACGACATCGACGATTTCGTCACCGCAGTTCAGGCAGGCAATTTCCCGGCGGTGAGCTTCATCAAGAATATCGGAATTCAGGATGGACACGCAGGATATTCTGATCCCTTGGATGAGCAGACCGCAGTGGTCAAGCTCGATCAACTTCCTGGAGGAACAACCCACGTGGAGCAACACGGCGGTTGTGATTCTATACGATGATTCAGACGGCTGGTATGACCACCAGATGAGTCCGATCGTAAATCAGTCCACCGGTACGGCCGACGCTCTGACCGGACCGGGTGCTTGCGGCACCGGTGGCCTGCAGTTGCCCGGTATCAACTCGAACAATCCACACGCGCTGGGACGCTGCGGCTACGGTCCGCGGCAACCGCTGATCGTGATTTCGCCGTGGGCACTGGAGAACGCTGTTGACCACACGGTAACGGATCAGAGTTCAATCCTCCGTTTTGTTGAAGACAACTGGCTCAATGGACAGAGAATCGGCGGCGGGTCATTCGATGGCATCGCCAGCTCCATCAGCCAAATGTTCAACTTCAGCCAGATCAGGAGCGATGGAATCCTGATCCTCAACCCCTCGACCGGAGAGCAGATTCCGTAGTTGGGTGAAGTGATAAGTTGAAGACGGGCACGCGAGCGTGAAGTCTCGCGTGCCTTGTTTTTGGTATCGTGGACGGTGCGCCGCAGTTTGAGGCGCCTGCAAAGAGGTGAGCGGGTTGTCCCTAACACGGAGAAAGTTTCTTCAACAAAGCGGATTTGCAGCGGCGGCGCTGGTGTTGCCGCAGGGCGTGCATCCGGCGCCCGCCGAAGGTGGTGAGGCCGGTGCTCGATCCGGCGATACTGACGGCGTTTGTGGATCCTCTCCCGCTTCCTGCCGTCCTCCGTTCCACCGAACTGCGGCCCAGTCCCGGCAATCCTAAATTGAAGATTCCTTACTATCGGCTGGCCATGCGGCAGTTTCAGAGCAAGGTCCATCGCGACATGAAGCCCACCCGGCTGTGGGGATTTGGGTCGTCGTCTCCGGGGCCGACGCTGGAAACCGAGAGCGGCAAGGGGATGTTGGTGGAGTGGGCGAATGAGTTGCCGCGGGAGCATTTTCTGCCCGTTGATCACAGTATTCATGGCGCTGAAGCCGACAAGCCGGCCGTGCGCAGCGTGATTCATTTGCATGGGGCGAAGGCGCCGCCGGAGAGTGATGGCTATCCCGAGAACTGGTATGTGCCGGGGAAATCCGCGACCTACTATTACCCCAACCAGCAGGATGCGGCGCTGCTCTGGTATCACGATCACACGTTGGGAGTTAACCGGCTCAATGTGCTGGCCGGGTTGTTCGGCCTCTTCGTCGTGCGCGATCCATTAGAGGAGGCGCTCAATCTGCCGCAGGGTAAGTATGAAGTACCGCTGGTGCTGTGCGACCGTATGTTCGATCTGGATGGGCAACTTTATTATCCAGTGGCACAGAACTCGACGAATCCGTGGGTGTCAGAATTCTGCGGCAATGCCATTCTGGCCAACGGCAAGCTGTTACCTTATTTGGATGTGGAGCCACGAAAATACCGTTTTCGGGTTCTGAACGCGGCTAACGGCAGGTTCTTTCGTCTCGCCCTGGTCAACGGGCAGAACCTTCAGCAAATCGGAACTGATCAGGGATTGCTGCAGGCGCCGGTAACGCTGAAGCAGCTTACGCTGGCTCCGGGGGAGCGGGCCGACCTGGTGCTGGATTTCAACGATCATGCCGGCGAGCAGATTGTGTTGAAAAATGACTTTGCGCAGCCGGTCTTGCAGTTCCGCGTCTCGCGTGCCAAAGTGAGCGATCCCAGTTCGTTGCCTGCTGTGCTGAGGACAGTCCCGAAGATTGCGGAGTCGGAAGCGGTGAAGACTCGAGACTTGAGATTGGGCGAGATCAACGATCTGCACGGGGATTCCGTGACCGTACTGCTGAACGATGCCCACTGGAATATGCCGGTGACGGAGAATCCGGTTTTGAATTCGGTGGAAATCTGGAACCTGATGAATGTCACCGACGATGTGCATCCCATTCACCTACATTTGGTGCGGTTCCAAATACTCGACCGGCGGCGGTTTGACGCGTTCGCGTATCAGAATCGAGGCGTTCTCAGGTACTGGGGCGCGGCGATTCCGCCGGAACCGAATGAAGCCGGCTGGAAGGACACGGTGCGGGCCGATCCTGGAATGGTCACGAGGATTATCATGAGGTTCGAGGGCTTTACTGGACGCTACGTCTGGCATTGCCACATTCTGGAACATGAAGATAATGAGATGATGCGGCCGTATGACGTGATTGCAGGCCGCTAGGCGCGGCCGCATGCATTCCACTACGATCACTACCCGCAAAGCGACATTAAGAGATGTCCCGGTCTTGCGTTCTCTGATCGCGGAGTCGGTCCGAATCCTGCAGGCGAGCTACTACACTCCCGAACAGCGGGAAGGTGCGCTGGGCACGGTATTTGGAGTTGATACGCAACTCATCCTTGACGGCACCTACATGGTGGCTGAGGCGGGGACAATGATAGTGGGCTGCGGAGGATGGAGCCGGAGGAAAACTGTTTTCGGCAGTGACTGTGCCGCGGATCGGGACAATGCTCCGCTTGATCCGGCACAGGAGGCGGCGAAAATCCGGGCGTTCTTCGTGCATCCGAAGTGGGCACGGCGGGGAATTGGTACTCGGATTTTGGAAGCTTGCGAGGCGGCCGCGGCGGCGGAGGGATTTACGCGCCTCGAATTGGTGTCAACGCTGCCGGGAGAGCCCATGTATCGGGCGCGAGGGTTCGCGCCACAGGAGGCGTTTGAGGTTCCACTGCCGAATGGCGTGAAGCTTCCCGTGTTGCGCATGACGAAGACAATCGAGAAATAAATACCGGCGAGGTTTGCATCGCCAGCCGTCAGGGAAGTAGCATCGAGAGGAAGCCGCAAGTGAACGTGCTGCAAACGCGCGCTTCCTAAGGACTCGTCGATGGCGCTTGATGTCCCACGAAGAACTTTGCAATCCAGCAACTACGCTCCGGCCGATTTGAATCCTGAGACCGACCTTCCTGAGGGCTTCTTTCAATTTCTGTTGCCGTTACATAAGCAGTTCACACCCTGGCAGCAAGTGCTGGTGGCGATGCGCAATCAAGTGTTGCAGGCTTCGTTCCAGGGAAAGCCTCCGAATTACCTGCCAGCGTCGCAAGCGACTTCGAGCAACTGGCGGATAGAATTGCCGGGCTGGTGCGCCGACCAGCGCAATCAGATGACCGGGCCTGCGGATGATACAGAACTGACGGTGAAGCTGCTGAACTCGGGCTCTCCGGGAGTGATGCTTGATCTCGAAGATTCGATGGCCAACGAATGGTCGCGTACGCTGTTAGGCATCAAGAATGTGCTCGCGGCATATCATTATGAGCTTGGGTATTACGACAAGAAGCGGCAGAAAGAAGTCAAGGTGCAGCGCTCGAAGACAGTGACTTGGGTGCGTCCGCGGGGATTGCACATAAGTCAGGGCGGAGTAATCAAGAACGAATTGATTTCGGCGTCATTGTTTGATGTGGCGCTGCTGTGGTATCAGCTTGATCCCGCCGTATTGCCGCACAATTTCTCGGTTTACATTCCGAAGAGTGAGTCGGCGGAGGAAGCGTTGTGGTGGCGCGACCTGTTCCAGACGCTGGCCAAGGAGAAGGGTTTGCCGGCGAACTACATCAAGTGCATGGCGCTGGTGGAGGCGCATCCGCTGTCGTATCAGATGGAGGAATTTCTTTTCAATCTGCGGGAGCATTGCTTGGGATTGAATCTCGGGCGATGGGATTACATGGCATCGTTGATTCACTTCATGCTGGAAGATCCCAAATGGGTTTTGCCGGATCGCAATACCATCCCTCACGATGTCGCATTCTTTCAGAACTTCCGTACCCTGATGCCGGAGATCTGTCACAAGCATGGAGCACTGGCAATTGGCGGCATGACGGCGCTTTTTCCGAGCCGCACCGATAAGGAGTTGAACGAGCGCGCCTTGAAGGGACTTAAAGAAGATAAGAAGAACGAGGCCAATTGCCTGATGGATGGAGCGTGGACGGGGCATCCCGATCAGAATGAAATTGCAGTGGCGCAGTTCCCGAATCCAAATCAGATAGAGAAGCGGCCGAAGTTGCCGAACGCGCATCCTGATCTTCGGCCGGTGCCGGAAGGTGTGGGCAAGATTACGCTGGCTGGGACCCGGGCTGCCGTGCGCACCGTTATTCGCTATCGCAATGGCGTGCTAAACGGCAAAGGCGCGAGCCTGCTGGACGGCTACATGGAAGACTTGGCGACGGATCGCATTTACCGGCTCATGATTGCGCAACGGGTGCGGCACAAGATCAAAGTCGCGGGCGACGACGGAAAAGTCGTAGAGCACACGACGCAGTTGGTGACGAAATTGTTTGATGAAGAACTGGCAAAAATTCAGCGTGACTTGCCGGCGGAGATTGCTCGCAACGAGGCGGCAACGCTTCCCGAAGCGCGACGCATTGCAGAAGAAATGATTGTGCAGGGACAGCATTCGCCGGTGTAGAGAGGTGCATCCACATAGGCCAGAAAACGGCCATTGACGCCCGGTCCGGCCGGGAGGACAATGGATGCGCTCGGTTGGCGCCGCAGCGTACTCCCCCTTGCGAGCTCAACTGAGGAGACGCCGTTTCTCGCGTGAGTAGGCTGCGATTCCCGAATTTCGCACCACGGAGGCCCCATGACCGTTTCTGATCGCTGGAAGCAGACCGTTGCGATCTTTCTACTCTGCGCCGCAACCACGATTGCCTCACCTGCCCAGACCTATACGGATTTGCACAACTTTGATGGCACGGACGGTCGATCTCCAGATTTTCCCGGCGTTTTTGCCCAGGGTCAGGACGGCAGCCTGTATGGCACAACGGCCTTGGGCGGGGCTAGCGACATGGGAGTCGTGTTCAAGATCACTCTCACCGGTACGTTGACGGTTTTGCACAGCTTCGATGGCACCGACGGGGAACAGCCGCACGGTGGATTAACCCTCGGGCTTGACGGAAATTTTTACGGTGCAACCGGCAGTGGAACAATATTCAAGACTACCCCGAGCGGGGATCTGACTGTTCTCTACACGTTCGGCACCGACCCGGGGGGCTTAGAAGCGTCTCCGATCCTGGGTGGCGATGGGAACTTCTACGGTACAACAGTGAATGGCACCGGTTATGCCTACAAAATCACACCATCCGGGACCTTGACTCTCGTCGCACCACTCTTCGAGAACGGGCCCCGCGCGTTTCCATATGCCCCATTGTTCTATGCAACCGACGGGAACTTCTACGGCACAACGTATGCCGCTGGTTCGGGAGACTGTTTCCAAGAGGGCTGTGGCACAGTATTTAGAATGACGCCCAGCGGGACAGTAACTATCCTGTATAACTTCGATGGTGAACATGGACAAAACCCTTACGCCTCGGTACTTCAAGGCAGCGACAATGACCTATACGGAACTACCGTTGCGGGCGGCAGTTCCGACGAGGGAACGGTGTTCCAGTTGTCACGGAAAGAGTTTAGGGTGCTCAAGAACCTCGACGGTCGCGATGGCGACGCACCGGTTGTAGGTGTGATCCAAGCGACCGACGGAAATTTGTACGGTGTTACTGAAGTTGGGGGAAGGCTGAACGACGGAGTGTTCTTTCGGATTACTTCGGCTGGCTACTCAGCTCTTCACGACTTCGACAAGGCCAACGGTCTGGGTCCGCAATCACAACTCATACAACACACCAACGGCAGGATTTACGGGATGACGGAAGGTGGAGGAGCTTCGGACTGCGGCGTTGTGTATAGCTTTGATCTTGGCCTTCCGCCATTCGTCAGGCTGATGTCAATCGTGGGCAAAGTTGGGAAGGAGGGCGGCATTCTCGGTCAAGGATTCACCGGCACGACGAGCGTCTCTATCAACGGAATTCCTGCGACATTCACAGTTGTGTCTGACACATATTTGACGGCAACGGTTCCACCTGGTGCGACAACCGGCTTTGTCACAGTCGTTACTCCGAGTGGAACGCTGACCAGCAATCAGAGACTTCAAGTCAGGCCGTAGCGAGGGGTTTCTTTAGTCACTTCTGATTCGTCACCACACTTTGTTATTGTTTACACTTGGGGCGGATCGCCCCGTCCTCTCCCGCTGTTTCGCGGTGCGCTCTGTGCTTATTTCCAGTGAGAATGCGTGCAAGAAACCAACACATCACGGCCGGAGTTGCAGGAGATTCTAGATAAGCCTATCCGCGAACTTGGTTTGAAAATTGAAGGCTCCCCACTGGAGCGGTTCGTGAACCAGTTGTATAAGGAGCTGGAACAAAAAGGTCTGGGGAAGTTTCGCCCGGCCTGCTATCTCACGGACGAGTGGGGATGTCCGTCGGGAGAGCCGGTAATCGGCATTCCGTTTTACTTGGCCGATGCCAAGCTGGCGCAGCTCGAAAAAGAAACCAATGATCTCGAAGACGCACGCGAAATCATGATGTACCTGCGGCACGAAGCTGGTCACGCGTTCAATTATGCCTACAAGCTGCATCGCACGCCGGAGTGGAAGCAACTTTTTGGACCGTTCCGGCGTCCGTATCACGATAACTACAGGCCGGTGCCATTCTCGCGGAATTATGTGCGCTATCTGGCAGGCTGGTACGCGCAGAAGCATCCGGATGAGGATTTTGCCGAAACCTTTGCAGTGTGGCTGACGCCGCGTTCGGCATGGCGCAAGCGGTATCGGGGCTGGGGGGCGCTGGCCAAGCTGCGCTATATGAACCGCATCGCGCGCGAATTGGGACATACAGACCCGGTCCGGCGACGCGGCGTGACCGATGTGACGGTTGACGAGATGGAGATGACCGTCGCCGAGTTCTATCGGCGGAACGGGGAAGAAGCTGCACTGGGAGATCTGGCGCTCGACACGGATCTGCGGGACATTTTTGATGCCTCTAAGCGGCGCAAGGGGGCTACCCCGGCGCAGCAGTTTCTGCATCAACACCGGAAGGTGGTGGTGGACAAGGTCACCTACTGGACGGGCGCGCAGCGGCCGCTGATCAAGAAATTAGTGGAATTGATTGAGAAGCGAATCGGCGACCTCAAGTTGTTTGCCGATCCGCATCGCGAAGCGGAACATTTGATTCAAGTCACGGTGTATGCCACAGCGCTGGCCATGAATTACATGACCAGAGGAAAGTTCGTGCAGCCGTGAAAAGCTGGAGGCTAAGATGACCGGCACTAAGCTGAAAGTGGCGGTGCTGTACGACGTTTGGGGAGACGAAGCAGCCGCGCCCGAAGCGGTTGAGGAGAAGGTGTCCTCAAAGAAGAAGAAAAAGAAAAAACCGCAGAGCAAGAGCAAGCGAGAGAAAGAAGACCGCGAAGAAATCTTTGAGGCATTGGAGAAACTTGGGCATGAGCCGTTCTATCAAGTGTTGGATGGCACGCTACCCTGCCTGACTTCGCTGGCAAAATGTGACGCCGACCTGGTGTTCAATCTGACGGAAGCTTTTGCCGGCGACGACACTAAAGAAATGAACGTCGCGGCCTACATGGATTTACTGGGGATCCGCTACACCGGCGGCGGCCCCCATGCGCATTTTCTGGCGCAAGATAAAGCGACGGCCAAGAAAATGTTCGCCTTTCACGGCATCAAGACGCCTTTCTTCGCTACAGCCTACCGCGGGCGCATCGAGCACGCCCACGATGTATCTTTCCCGTTGATTGTGAAGCCGATGTGGGAGGACGGGTCGATCGGGATCGATGCGGAATCGGTGGTGGGCAGTGTCAAAGAACTGATGGAGCGGGTGGAATATATCCAGAATACGTTTGATTCGCCGGCGCTGATTGAGGAATACATTGAAGGCCGCGAGATGTACGTGGGAGTTCTGGGCAGCTATGAAAAAGCGCAGGCCCTGCCGCTGGTGGAGCTCGATTTGTCGCGGCTGCCGGAGGGAACGCCGAAGATTGCCAGCTACGATGTGAAGTTCGAAAAGGATACGCAGGCGCACAAGCTGACCAAATCCTATCTCGTCGACGACCTGGATGAGAAGACCACTGCACGGCTGCAGGAGGTGGGCCTGGCAGCGTACCAGGCGGTCAAGCTGCGCGATTATGGACGCATCGATATGCGGTTGACGCCAAAGGGCGAGGTTTACGTGATTGAGGCCAATCCGAATCCGTGGCTATCGAGCAAGCAAGAGTTTGCCATGGCAGCGAAGGCCTCGGGGCGTTCCTACACCGAACTGATCGGCGAGATCGTGGAACTAGCGATGGCAAGATACGCGACCAGCGCAGAGAACGCGTCCTAGGCTGATCGTTGTAAAGGCGCGGCGAACGTCACGGCCCGCTTCTTCATCAACTCCGCGATGCGATGTCGTACGTAACCATCCTCGGTGAGGTGCGCCGAAGCAGTGTCCTCCGTCTTATGTACGACCATCCGGTCGATGGTGCGGCGGCTGGCGAATTCGGGGTCCATAGCCGAACAGAAACGGCACTCTCGGCCACTACGCGTGTCAGTGTGCTCTGGGTGACGATGGAAAAGATCCATGGGGGGCTGGGTCTCCTTGAAGCTAAGGGTTAACTACGCGAACAGATATACACGAAGGATGATGGACAGGCAATGCAGCGTCCTGTGTATGCCTGTGGAAAAGCTGGCAACTTGTGTACTCTGAGCACTGTCTTGCTATCGCACTGATACGGCATGACTTACAATAGACCGTGGAGGCATTTGCGGAGACCACCAAGGCCGCTCCCTCTTAGAAAATGCTACCGAAACAGCTAATAGATGGTGTATCCCGGCGCAGGATTCCTTAGGTCAGGCTTTGACGCCATCAGTAACAGCGCTCCCGTACGCTTGAAGGCGCGCAGGTCCTCCAAACTATTGAAAGACTTCGTCACGTAAATATCCGGGGTGGGGGTGTCGTCGGGAACCTGATGTGCTTCCACCTTCTCAAACGCATGACTCTTCAGAAGCCCAACATACTCGGCGGACGACCGCACATGCACTGGCACCTTGAGCTTGTCTACCCATTGCAGAGAATAAGGATTGTCCTTGTATAGATTGATAAGGATGAACAGACGCCCACGCGGAGCCATCACTCGAAACAATTCGGCCAGGGCGCGTCCCTGGTCAGCGTAGTAGTAGAACGATTCGACCGAGAGTACTTTGTCGAAGAAATTTTCTTCCCAGGGAATCTGCTGCGCTGATCCCCACACGTACAAGATGTTCTCGAAATCCTTGGAGGCGATCCGCGCCCGCCGGATCATCTCGTCCGAAACGTCCAGGCCCACCACCTGTCCGAAACCCTCCGGGCCATCCGCGACCAGGCGGGCCAGCAATCGCGTTGCCCAGCCCGAGCCGCAACCCAGATCGAGCACCCGTTCGCCGGGACGCAGATCCATCCGCCGAATGGTTTTTTCAGTGATATTGAGATGATGGCGTTCCATCGTCTCGCCTTCACCTTGTTCCGCCCAGCGGTTGAATTCGAGTTGCAGCTTTTCGTCGGGAGTGGGTGGTTTGTCCGGCATGGTGCTAATTCCTTTTTACCATGGCGGACGGAAAATCACAGGCTAGTACGTGAACGATTGCAGCGTGGTCAGCTCCGGCGTCACAAGCACGTAGCCCGCGCGCTCACTGGGATGCAATGCCATGTACGCGCTGACGGGAAGGTCAAACCCGTTGAGCGATTCGACGAAGTTGCCCTGTTCGTCGAAGACTTGAATGCTGCTGCCGGAAGGAGCGGTGCTGGAGAATTCTTGCCCGATCAGGAACAACTTGTGAATGGGGTCGACCGCGACCGCCCCACCACTTTGAGCCTGATTGTTAGCTCCGGGCAGTACGACGATAACTCCAGTCTGCTTGGCTAGATCGTAAAACTCCACGCTGAAATCGTCTTCGGTGGCGGTGCAGGCGATGCCGGTGGCGGAATCGACCGCAATCCCGTTGATGAACCCGAATCCGAGACCCTCGAATTCGGTCAGTTTACCGGTCGTGAGGTCCACCATCCCAATTTCCGTGGTGCAGCCAAAGCACCCATTTGAACCGCCCAGGACTGCCTGATTGGTCGTTGAATTGAAAGCAAGCACGGGAGAATTGTCGAAATTAAAAACCGGATCACTCACCTTAAAGACTGGCCCAAAGGTGTTGGCGGCAACGTTTGAGCTGAACACATAGGAACTAAAGTTGTTGACAGTGTTTTCGAAGCCAAGCACCGCTGCGTTGGAAAAGCCCTGACTGGCGCTCATACTGCTGATAATGTCGTCAGCCTTTTTGAAAGGCGGCGTCCACTTGCCGGTAATCCGGTTCGAGTTAAGAGGGTTGGATACACCGTAAAGCCGCTTGTCGACGAAAAGATCGGTCACATGCTCAAACTCCGTCAGCGCCACATGATTGCCAAAAATGCCCAGAGTGACAAAGTCGTTCTTGCTATCGGACTGCTGGGACACAATCTTGATGGTCTTGCCGGTCTTCTGGTCGAAGGTCTCAACCGCAACGTTGGCATTGCCATCGCTCAGGACAAGCGCCTCGCTCAGGATGCCTTCCGTTCCCGTCTGATCAATGTCGTACCCGAGAATGAAGCCGCCCAGCGCGGAGTGGACAATAACATTTCCCGGGCCGATGGGACGGTTGCCTCTATCCTGTGCCGCCGCGGCAAGGGAGATAGCCAAATATAAAAGACCCAGTAGTGCGGTGACCGCGACCTTATTAATTCTCATGGAAAATTTCCTTTGGAAATGAAGTTTAGGGGATCGCACCATAGTCTGAAATTCTTCCCGAAATAGCGTATGACTACTTTCTGTTCTGATTGTCAAAAATATGTAAAACGTCGCCCGGTTCTGCGCCAAAACCGGCACCCGCCTGGGTATCCGGCCAAAGAGCAGGGAGCAAGGCATAGGAAGATATGCTACATTTGCCCGTCATGGCTACCAGTCCGCAGCCGCCGGTCGAACCCGAACTTCTCTATTGCCCGAAATGCGCTGCTGAGGTCCGCGACCCGCTCACCTGCGGCGACTGTTCGGCTGTGATTTGCCGCCGCTGCGGCACTCCACTCGAATCTTCCGATGAACTAGGTATGGGATAAGCCATGGGGCTTCCCGCAACCGCCTCGCCGCCTGTAACTCAATCCGAATCTCAACCCACGCTGCTTCGCGGCCTGACGTTGCTCGATTCGGTCTTGTTACTCGTCGGCGGGGTGATCGGCTCGTCCATTTTTCTGACCGCAAAGGACATTGCCGGACCGCTGCCTAACCCGGTGCTTTTTCTGCTGGTCTGGGTGTTGGGCGGTGCAATTTCCATGTGCGCCTGTTTCGCTTTCGCCGAACTGGGGACCATGTTTCCCGATTGCGGCGGTCAGTATGTGTATCTGCGCGAGGCTTACGGTGACCTGCCAGCATTTCTCTACGGCTGGATGATGTTCAGCGTGGGCAATGGCGGTTCGATTGCGGCTCTTGCCGTAGGGTCAGCCGCGTATCTGGGCTTGATCATCCCAAGCATTTCGCAGGTGCATGTGGTGGTATCAGTTACGGGTGTGGTGCTGACTCGCGCCCACGTCATGGCCCTGATTATGATTGCTGCGGTCACCTGGATTAATGTCGCTGGGCTACGCCGGGGCGCGTTGCTGCAAAATGTCGCTACTTGGGCGAAGTTTATCGCCATGGCGGCGTTCGTGATTCTTGGGTTCGCCATCGGCAAAGGCGATTGGCATCACTTCACCGCGAGCGCGGCTCATAGCATGAGTATGGGCGTGAGCATGGGCCAACTACTTTCAGCATTCGGCGTCGCTTTGATCGCTGTCTTCTGGGCCTACGATGGATGGGTTTATATCGGATGGGTAGCCGGCGAAATGAAGGATCCGCGCCGCAACGTGCCGCTGGCCATGGTGCTCGGTGTAACCATCGTCGGCGTCATCTACGTGGCCATGAACATGACCTACCTGTACGCCATGCCGATTGGCGAAATCGTCAAGCATGAGACCATTGCCCACGCCGCTGCGGTAGCGCTGTTCTCGCCCGCAGCGGCAGTGTGGCTTTCCGCGCTGGTCGCCGTTTCCTGCTTTGGCGCAATGGCCTGCGCCATTCTCGGCAGCCCGCGAATCTATTACGCCATGGCACGGGACGGTCTTTTCTTCCGGCGGATGGCGGAAGTCCATCCCAAGTGGCGCACGCCCGCATTTGCGCTGATTGGACAAGGCATTTGGGCGGGAGTGCTCACCCTCAGTGGCCGCTACGATCAGCTTTATACCTATGTGATGTTCGGCATGGTGTTGTCATACACGCTGACCGTGGTGGGATTGTTCGTGCTGCGCTGGAAGCGTCCGGATATTCCACGGGCTTATCGGTGCACCGGATATCCGTGGCTGCCGGCGATTTATGTCCTCATCGGAACTGCCTGGACATTGAATACGATTTTCACGCGGCCGACGGAATCCCTAGCGGGTGCGATTATTGTGCTGATTGGCGTGCCGGGATATTTGTACTGGAAGCGGAGTGGGAGAAAAGCAGTGGAGTAGGAAAATGTTCAAACGACAACCGTCGTTCAAGAAGGTCGTTATCTGGCTAGGTGTCGCCGCAACTATCCCTTCGGCACTTGCGGTCGGTTACTACATCGCAGTTCCCTTTTACATGCACTTTCTCTTCGAGGGCAAGCGAGTCGATTTCGCGGCGGGAGACACCTTCGGGGTACTGATTTGCACTTGGATCTTCGCGGTTCTTATCATGATTCCGGCGATGCTGGGCTGGTGGCGAGTTTATCGCAACCTGACTCGCTCGTAGGTGCCGTCCCTGTAGGGACTCGCTCGTGTGGTCAACTGCAACCCGGCACTGCCGTGCCGGGCTTTCACATGCCGCCACTTCGCGACTGGTCTGCCGATCATTAAGAATTTTTCGTTAGTGGGACAGTACACTGATACGCTGACTCGGACCAACGTGCCAGACGTCAAGACCCTCACTCCCGACGACCCCAACCGCCCCAAGCGCGTCATGGGGTTCCGCGATCTGGTTCTGTTCTATGTGGTCACCGGCATCAGCCTGCGCTGGATCGCGACCGCCGCCGCCGCTGGCCCGAGTTCCATCATCATTTGGATTGGCGCGTGGTTGGCGTTCTATACGCCGTTAGCGCTGTCGGTCATCGAGTTGTCGTCGCGTTATCCTGGCGAAGGCGGCCTTTATGTCTGGAGCAAGAAGGCCTTCGGCGACTTCTCCGGCTTCATGTCCGCATGGACCTACTGGGCAAGCAATCTTCCATACTTTCCCGCAGTGCTTTATTTCGCTGCCAGCAACGCACTTTACATGCGGCAGAGTTCCTGGGGACATCTTTCCAACAACCCTACCTACTATGTTGTCTTTGCGCTGCTAACGCTGACTGCGGCGACGGCGCTTAATGTTGTCGGCCTCGACGTCGGTAAATGGCTGCATAACATGGGCGCGCTGGCCATGTGGATTCCCGCGCTCATCTTGATCGTCATGGGAGCCATCGCTTGGCATCGCTTCGGAGCGGCGACTTCATTCACGCTACACTCGATGACCCCCAGCTTTCATTTCAACGACATTATTTTCTGGTCGTTGCTGATCTTCGCGTTCGGCGGCTGCGAAACCGCCTCCTTCATGGGAGACGAAATCAAGAATCCGCGGCGGACGCTTCCCTGGGGGCTATTCATTGCAGGTGTGACGGTCGCCTTGTGCTACATCCTGGGGACGGTGAGCGTACTTGTGGCGTTGCCACCGGCGGAAGTCAGCAATCTGTCGGGGCTGATGCAGGCGATTGCGAAAACCGCCGGCCGCATCGGCTTCGAGCGCGTGGTGCCCTATGCGGCATTTCTCATTGCGCTCAGCAATGTCGGCGCGGCCGGAGCTTATCTGGCGGCAGTGGCCCGGTTGCCGTTTGTTGCCGGCATCGACCGCTTCCTGCCGCCGATATTCGGTGCGTTGCATCCGCGCTGGAAGACGCCTTGGGTGGCGCTCCTGGTGCAGTACGTCCTTGGAGTAGTTTTCATTTTCCTCGGCCAGGCCGGAACCAGCGTCAAAGGCGCCTACGAAGTGATGGCCAGCATGACTGTAATCACATATTTCATTCCATATCTGTTTGTGTTTGCCGCGATGATCAAGTTACAGGGAGAACCAGCTGCGCCTGAGGTGATTCACGTGCCCGGCGGAAAGCTGGTCGCCAAGTTTGTCGCCGTCCTCGGATTGTTGACGACTACGCTAACGATTGTTTTGTCAGTTGTGCCGCAGGCCGACGAGGTGAACAAGCCGCTGGCAGTGTTGAAAGTGGTGGGAGGGTCGGCGGTGCTGGTGCTGATCGGCGCGGGAATTTATGGGTGGGGCAAATGGCGGGCCAATCACCCTATACCGGCACCGCCGTCTTCCGCTTGGGATTGAAAAATGGCATAGGAACAATCTTCGCCGTGACTTTCTGCCGCACCGCTTCGATGGTAATCTCCATTTGAACGCGTGCACCCAACTTGGAATGGTCGGTGTCGATGCTTGCCAGGGCAATCATCTTTTTCAGCACCGGAGACCACGAAGTGGTCGTAGCTTTGCCCACTTGTTTCTCGCCGCAATACACCGGCACGGCCACGCGCGACGCCTGGCTGGGCGCGGCTGGTGTCAGGCCATACTTCTCATAGCGTTGCTCGACTTCCGTCCAATCAATTTCCAGTCCTACGAATTGCCGTAGCACACCATCCTTCTGGTCGCGTTCCAAGGCTGCTTTGCCTACGAAATTCGGCTTCTTGAGATGCACCATCTTGCCGAACCCCAGCTCGAAGGGCGAATACTTCTGCGACGCGATCAGCGCTTTCTTACTGCTGCTGTAGTCCACCTCGATCAGCAGCAACCCGGCCTCGACCCGCGCCACATCGAGCGCTAACATGCCTGCCGCGTGAATATCGAACTGCTTACCTTTGTCCATTAGCGAATCCCAAACTTTCACCGCATCACTCCACGGCACCCAGATTTCGTAACCTAAATCGCCGGTGTAACCGGTGCGGGAAATGTCGACCGGCACGCCTGCAATCCTGCCGCGCGTCATGCGGAAATACTTCAAGTTCGCGATCTCGGCCTCGGCCACGGCTTTCAGCAGCTTTCCCGAAGTCGGCCCCTGTAGGGCCAACGCGGCAACTTTCTCTGAAATGTCCTCGATCTGAACATCCATATTGTTGCCGTTCTGGCGAAACCATCGCAGGCTGGGGTCGGCCGCCGTCCAGCGATACTTGTTTTCCTCCAGGCGCGTGATGGTGCCGTCGTCAATGACCTTGCCTTCTTCGTCGCACCAGCAGGCAGTAAATTACCTGCCCGACCGCAACTTTATTGATGTCGCGGGTGATGACGCGATTTACCAGCCGGGTGGCATCTTTGCCCCGTGACCAGATACTTGTAGAGCGGCGAGATATCGATCAGTGCGCAGGCATTGCGGATGGCGTTGTACTCGTGCTCGTGATGCACTTCGTACACGCTGACCGTGTAGTATCCCGACCACTCGCGGTAGTTGAGGCTGTTGCAGAGGGCAAAGGTTCGTTCGTGAAACGCAGTTCCGACGGGCAAGGGATGACCTCAGTCGATTGTAGACTTCCTCCGTGCAACTCTGTGTCCTCTGTGGTCAAGGCTTAGAAACCTAACCACAGAGAACACAGAGTTGCACAGAGGAAGACCTTAATTTCCAACGACGGATTATATGCAGCGGGTCATACCACAGGGCAAATGCAGACAAAGTCTAATCACTCAGATAGAATGGTTCCCTCAATCATGCGCCGCCTTCTACATGGCGTGGGGCAATCTGCCCAGCGGCCTCTGATCCGCCCTGCTCTCGCTCGGCTTTACATATTTCTCAGCTAGCAGCCAGGAGCCAGCAGCCAATGTCCAAATATGATGTCATCGTAATCGGCGGAGGCCACAACGGCCTGGTCAATGCCGCCTATCTTGCCCGCGCCGGCAAGAAAGTTCTGGTGCTCGAACGCCGCCACGTCCTCGGCGGAGCAGCTTGCACGGAAGAAGTTTTTCCCGGATTCAAGTTCTCCGTCTGCTCCTACGTGGTGTCGCTCTTGCGGCCGGAAATCATCCGCGACCTCGACCTTCCGCGGCATGGTTTAGAAATTCTTCCACTCGACGGCACTTTCACTCCCATGCCCAACGGCGATTATCTGTGGCGGGTGAACGATCACGGCAAGACCCATCGCGAGATCGCCCGCCACTCCAAGCTCGACGCCGAAGCCTACGACGAATTCGGTAAGGCCATGCAAGCCATGTGCCGTTTCGTGAAGCCGATTCTCAGCATGGTGCCACCCGATCCCGCGACGCTGAATCCCAAAGAATTGATGAAGCTGCTGTTCATCGGCAAGCGATTTCAGGGGATGACGAGCGACGATAAATACAACCAGGTGCAGTTGATGACCATGAGCGCCATCGATTTTCTCGACCAATGGTTCGAGACCGATGTGCTCAAGGCCACCATGTCGGCGTCGGGAATCATTGGAACGTTTCTCGGCGTGCGCTCGCCCGGAACAGCTTACGTTTTGCTCCATCACTACATGGGCGAGATCGACGGCGCATTCCGCTCCTGGGGATTCGCCCGCGGAGGCACCGGCGCCATCTCCAATGCAATTGCCGACGCAGCGCGCGAAGCCGGAGTCGAGATCCGTACCGAGACTGGGATTACGAAGCATCATCATCAAGATCGGGCAAAGCCAAAGGCGTTGTGCTCGCGAACGGCGATGAAATCTATGCCGATGTGATTTCTTCCAGTCTCGATCCGCGGCAGACTTTCGTCAGTCTCATCGAAAAGCGGGAATCTCTCTGAGGAGTTTCTCGGGGAAGTCAATCGCTACAAGTTCCGCGGATCTTCGGGCAAAGTAAACATGGCGCTGGATGCGCTGCCCAACTTCAAGTGCCTGCCCGGCCCGGGCGCACATCTGCGCGGAGCGATTTCCATTTCACCCAGCGTCGAATATATGGAGCGCGCTTACGACGATGCCAAGTATGGCAATTTCTCGCGCCGCCCCTATATTGACATGGTGATTCCGACGCTGACCGATCCTTCGATTGCGCCGCCGGGCAAACATATTCTTTCCTGCTTCGTGCAATATGCGCCCTATAAACTGCGGCCCGGCCTTAACTGGGACGATCAGAAAGAAGCGTTCGGTAATAACGTGATCGACACCATCGCCGAGCACGCTCCCAATATTAAAGACATCATTCTTCACAAGCAGGTCATCACACCGCTTGATCTGGAACGCGAGTGGGGATTGAGTGAAGGCAACATTTTTCAGGGCGAACTCTCGCTCGAGCAGCTTTTCTTCCTCCGTCCGGTGCCGGGATACGCGCAATTCCGCACCCCGATCAAGAACCTTTATATCTGCGGCTCCGCCACGCATCCCGGCGGCGGCATCATGGGCGGTCCCGGACGCCTGGCAGCTCTGGAAATTCTCAAAGACGTCAAGGGAGCCGCTTAGCCATGGCCCGACACGCGCGATGTGGTCATCATCGGCGGCGGCCACAATGGCCTAGTCACCGCGTTTTATCTCGCCAAGGCTGGATACAAGCCGCTCGTGCTTGAGCGCAGACCGCAGCCCGGCGGCGCGGCCATCACCGCAGGAATTTCATCCTGGCTTTCGCTGCTCGACTCTGGCCCACTCCGCCGGCCCGTTGCGTCCCGACATTGTTCGAGACATGCAGCTTGAAAAACACGGGCTTAAGCTGATTAGCCCTGATGTCGCGACCGTTTCTTTGTCGCCTGATGGTCGCGCGCTCATGCTTTATCGCAATCTTGAGAAGTCGGCGCAAGAAATCAGCAAGTTTTCGCAGAAGGATGCCGCCAGCTATCCCGAGTTCCAACAGACTCTGTCGAAAATCAGCAAAGTGATTGCTGAGGCTTTGGCGCTGACGCCGCCCGATATTGACCACCCCAGCAGGGGCGATCTCTGGGGAATGTTGCAGACTGGTCGCGCGATTCGCAAGCTGGGCAAGAAAGATATGTACCGGTTGCTGCGCTGGGGGCCGATGGCGGTCGCCGATCTGGTAGCCGAATACTTTGAGACTGAACTGCTGCGCGCGACCATCGCGGCTCGCGGAATTTTCGGTACGTTTCTGGGGCCATGGTCCGCGGGCAGCAGTTTGGTGTTGCTCATTCGCGCGGCTGGCGATGCGCATGCTTCAGGCTTAGCGTCATTTGCTATCGGAGGTGCTGGCGCTATCACGCAAGCCATGGCTGCCGCGGCAACAGAAGCTGGGGCTGAAATTCGCAGCAATGCTGAAGTCATCGAAGTCACCGTCGGCAACGGCGTGGCTAGTGGCGTGGTGCTCTCGAGCGGCGAGGAGATTAATGCGCGAGCGATTATTTCCAATGCGGATCCCAAGCGCACGCTGCTGAAGCTCGTGGATCCCATGCACCTATCGCCAGACTTCGTGATGAAGCTTCAGCATTACCGCATGCCCGGTACGGTAGCCAAAGTGAATCTTGCGCTTTCGGGGCTGCCGAAGTTCACGGCGTTGAACGGCAACGACGACGCTCTGAGTGGACGAATCCTAATTGCGCCTGAGATCGATTATCTGGAGCGTGCCTTCGACGAATCGAAGTACGGCGATTTCTCAAAACAGCCATATCTTAGAAGTCGCTATTCCAACCGTGGGGGATCCATCGCTCGCCCCTGCCGGTCAGGCATGTGATGTCGATCTACATGCAATACGCGCCGTTCAAGCTGAAGAACAGCGATTGGGAAAAACAGCGAGTGCCACTCGGCGACACGGTCGTCAAAACTCTCACCCGATATGCGCCCAACCTGCCGGAGTTGATCCTCAGCCACCAGATCATCACCCCGCAAGACCTCGAAGACATTTACGGACTAACCAGCGGTCACATCTTTCACGGAGAGCTCGCGCTCGACCAGTTCTTTACCATGCGGCCGCTCCTTGATTGGGCGAAGTACAACACCCCGATCAAGAACCTGTACCTGTGCGGTTCAGGCACGCACCCGGGAGCAGGCTTGACCGGTGGATCGGGAGCGAACGCCGCGCGTGAGATACTGAAGCAGCTGAAGAAATAGCGAAGCAACATAGATGGAGCGCGGTTTCTATTCGTATCTGAGCGCCACCATGGGATCCACTCTGGCCGCACGCCGTGCGGGGATATAGCTAGCCAGCGCACTCACCGCTATCAGCACCACGGAAACCGCGACCAGCGTCGCCGGGTCCGTTGGTTTCACTTCGTATAACAAGTCTGCCAACAGACGCGTGACCATGCTTGCGCCGATCATTCCGATTGCCAAACCCACGCCGGTGAGCGCCAGGCTCTTGCTGAGCACCATGCGCAACACGTCAGCGCGACCAGCTCCCAGAGCCACCCGAATGCCGATTTCGTGGGTGCGTTGCAGTACGGTAAAGCTCATCACTCCATACAGACCAATTGCGGTGAGCAGCAGCGCAATACCCGCAAAGAGGCCGAGCAACATGGTTTGGAAGCGGGCCCGGCCGAGATCGAGCGCCAGATAATCTTCCATGGTCCGAACCTGGTATAGCGGCGCGTCGGGATCCATCGCCGCCAGCACTTTACGCACTTCTGTCTCAATCGTGCTGGGAGCCATGGCCGAACGAATCACCAGAACCGGCGGTCCCCACATGAGTTGCGGCAGGGGAATGTAGTATGCGGGCGGCGGGGTGGTACTGAGTTTGCTGGTCCGGATGTCGCCGACCACGCCTACAATCTCTCTCGCCCTGTAGCGCTCCCGCGCGGCGCCGTCGCCGGCGCCGATCTTAACTCGCCTGCCGAGAGGATCTTCATTGGGGAAGAACTTCTTGACGAATTCCTGGGTCACGATCATGACGGGCGCCGAGTTACGCTGGTCACGCTCATCGAAAGTGCGGCCGCGCAGCAGCGGGATCTGCATGGTCTCAAAGTAGCCCGGCACGACATTGTAGATGCCGGCGTTGGGCTCGTTGGCCTCGGGAACGGGATGATCGAGCAGATTGAAAGAAACGCTCCAGCGATCTTCGTACAGTGGCAGCGGCATCGCCCCCGCCACACCACTTACTCCCGGCAGTGCACAAAGACGAGTAACAAGTTCCCGGATGAACTGGTCCTGCTGATCGGGGTTGTAGCGGGTCTCCGAAAGATCGAATGTCGCGGTCAGCACATGCTCGGGATTAAAGCCAAGATCGGTGTGAGACAGGCGATTCAAGCTGCGAATCAGCAGCCCAGCCCCTGCCAGCAGCACGATTCCCAGCGCGGTCTCCGCAATCACCAAACCCGAACGCAGGCGGTTATGGGCTGCTCCCGCCGTGGTGCCCCGGCCGCCCTCGCGTATGACTTCGGTCAGGTTCGGTTTAGAAACTTGCAATGCAGGCACCAGACCAAACACAATACCGGTGAGGATCGCCAATCCCGCGGTGAACAGTAACACGCGATAATCGATTCCAATCTGCGCCGCCCGCGGCAAATTATCGGGATACAGCCGCAAGATAGCCGACAGCGCCCATTCCGCGGAACCGACTCCAAGCACTGCGCCCGTGAGCGAAAGCAGCAACGATTCAGCGATCAGTTGACGCATAATGCCACCACGTGTGGCCCCCAGTGCGGCACGGATGGCAATTTCACGCGCCCGGGTCATGCTGCGCGCCAGCATAAGGTTGGCAACGTTGGCGCAAGCGATTAGCAACACCAGACCCACTGCCCCAAAAAGAATGAACAGAGGTTCGCGAGTGTCCCCCACCAGAGAATCGAGTTCTGATCTCGCCCCTAGGGCGTCATGCAAATTGCTGGCTGGATATTCCGTAGCCAGAGCACGCGAAATTGAGGCCAGGTCGTCGTTCGCCTGGGCAAGCGTGACCCCGGGTTTGAGCCGCGCGATCATCGTCAGGGAATGGTTCCCGCGCTGCTCGGTCACGGGCTTGTCAGTGGGATCGTCAACTTCAGCCTTGCGCGAAAATGTCAGCCACAAGTCACGCGCTTCCGCCAGCACCGGGAACTGGAAGCCCGGTGGCATCACGCCCACCACCGTGTAGGCTCGACCGGTAAGGTTCAAGGTTCGGCCAATTACGTTGCGGTCGGCGTTGAAATGAGCGCGCCAGAAAGCGTCGCTGAGAATCACCACGTGATGACCGGGGGCATCCTCGGAATCAAGAAAAGCGCGACCTACCGCCGGCTGCGTCCCCAGCAAGCGGAAGATATTGGCCGACACATTTTCAACGTTGACGTGCAACGGTTCGCCAATCCCGGTCAAGGTAGAGTCGTTGTCGGTATAAACAGAAACATCCTGGAAAGAATGATTGCGGGCGCGAACATCCATGGCATCGGGATAGGACACGGCTCCCTGGGGAATGGCAGGCGTACGGCGGGTATCGAAGTCCCCCAGCGCGACCAGGCGTTCGGAATTCTGAAACGGTAACGGACGCAGCAAGACTGTGTTCACGATGCTGAAGATCGCCGTGTTCGCGCCGATTCCCAGCGCCAGAGTCAACACTGCGACTGCCGTAAATCCGGGCGTTTTTGCCAGAACCCGCAACCCGTAGCGAAAGTCCTGCATGAGCGATTGCATACTTCCCCCCTCGAAAGATACTGGAGGTTCCGTGGCAATTCGGCTGCCATGCGATCACGGCTAAGTGATTGTCAAAGCTAGGCAAACGACGCGCGTGAGTTGAGGCGATGTCCGTTTCTGGGATGCCCTGTACGAGGCCGCACAAATAACAACGCTCGGTCTTACTATTCGATTCCCAGTTGTTTTCTGGCTTCCGGGCTCAGGCGTTCCGGGCCCCAGGGCGGAGTCCAGACGACGTTGACGCTGGCATTGCGAATGCCAGGCAATTGTTCCAGCCGAGCCTTCACTTGTTCACTGATGGTCACATGGGCGGGGCAGCCCTGCGAAGTCAGCGTCAGGTCAATGGCGACGTCCTGCTGCTCGCCATTCTGGCCAGCCGCGACCGGATCAAAGCGGACTCCGTAGATCAATCCCAGATCCACGATATTCACCGGAATCTCAGGATCGTAGCATTGCTTCAAGGCACCCAAAACGTCAGTTTCAGTGACAGTAGACATGACATGCTCCTAAACGATAAGTTTACCTCACCTTATGACCCCTGAACTGAAGCAGAAGATTCAAATTTCGCTGGGGGCGGCGATCCTGATCGCCGGCGTCCGGACGGCCTACATTCTTTACCAGCGTTACGAGGAGGCGCATCCGGCCGTAACCCGGGAGCTGCCGCTGAATGCCGACTACTACGTTGTGCCCAAAAAGCTCCATGCCTACGATTTGCAGTCGGCAAAGGACCTGACCAAGCAGCCGGTCTGGGTGAAGGAGGGCTATCGCTACACCTACTATCCTTACGACCACGGCCGTGCCGATTTGAAACAGGAAGCCGGACTGCTGTTGCCCATCGAAAAGCTGCAAGTCACCGATGTGGTCGCGGAGGCCGCGCCGGGACAGCCCGGCCAACGGCAAGTGCTGGCAGTGTTCGAGAAAGATGGCAAGAGCTATGCCGTGCCCATCGGCTCGGTGAAGGGCAGCGATTACCAGATTTACTCCGACGAGATGCTCTACATTCAAGATCCGCACGAGCTCTATAAGCACTGGACGGCTGAGACCTGGGCGGCGATCGACCAGCATCAGGTGAAGCCGGGGATGAACGAATTGCAGGCGGATTTTGCCATCGGCATGGGGATTCCCGAGCGCTCGAGCGATCCGCAACAGGTGAAAACCGTGAATTATCCCAACGGAGGCAAGCCGGTGAGCATTACCTATCGCGACGGAAAGGCGGCGGAGATCAAGAACGGGTCTTGAGGGCAGCCGCTATTTGATGGGTGGAGAATCCGCAGTGGCCGTTTTCTCCGCATCGCCGTGAATCACGCCATCTTCACCGGCATAGAACGAACGATGTTCCGGATCTTGGTGTTGGGGCTTTAGAAGAAGGTCAAACCCATCCTTGTGGGGATGGAAACTCACCGTGTAGTCTCCGCGATCAGGGTTAACCATGCGGCGGGTGAATGACCCAGTATGCACCAAATCGGCCAGTGAATCGGCATATTTGTGGTTTTTTCGGTTGTAAAGACGTTGTGCCCGCAACACGGTGCGCATGTAACCCAGGGCGATGGCTTCGGAATCGGAGTGGGCGGGATCTCCGGGGAATTTGGGCTGATAGGTGGTCTGCGCGGACGCCAACAATCCCGTGCCTATCGCGCCCACCAAAACCCCAATCACTGCCCAACGGTAACCATTTCTCATTGCCTTCTAACTCCTTCTTTTTAAACTGCTTTCTATGTTACTCCCGTAATTGCCTTAGGCTTCACGAAGCTTTCTATCCGAGATGAATGCAGCTATTCTAAGGCCCATACATCGCTCTTAGGAATTACTATGAAAGCGACTGCCGCAAAAACTGCACTTGCGAAAAAACCGCCCATCCGCCTGGCCGTGGTGGAAAGCGACCCACTACGGTTCGTAGGATTTCGAGCGTTGTTTGACAACGAACCCGACTTCGAACTGCTCTCAGCATCACTCGCGGAACTCGGCACCTTGCAAAACATCGACTTGGTATTGCTGGGCAACCGCACCGGTCAGAATCTTTTTGATGTGATGGCCAGCATGAAGGCTGCACGCCCCGACCTGCGCATTATTGTTACTGGCTCCGGCATTGATGAAGAGACCATCCTGAAGGCCATTGCTGCGGGCGCCAAGGGTTATGTGGATGAGGCAGCGTCCCCGGCGGAATTTGTGCAAGCCATCCGCGTAGTGAACGAAGGTTCGGTGTGGGCGCCGCGTCGCGTGCTTTCGCTATTCATCGAGCGGGTGTCGTCTTCGCCGGGAAGAATCTTTCCCGCGGGCCGCGTGACTTTCACCGATCGCGAAAAAGAAGTTCTGGAAATGCTGGTGGCCGGACGTTCCAACAAAGAAATCGGCGCCGCGCTGGGGATCGAAGAGCGCACCGTCAAAGCCCATGTCGCGAAACTAATGCGCAAGGTAGGAGTGCAGAACCGGATTGCGCTCTCCGTCCATGCCATCACTCACTCGCTGGTGACCGCGAAGTAGGCGGTTACCAAAGGACAATTACCTCCGTAATCTTGCCGGTTTTCCGATCCTGACTCATACTCGCCTCACCTACCACAGAACCTGGGAGACGGGGTTGGGAACGGGGATTTAGGGTCACCGTTGCCGACCCCGCATTTTTTTGTTGGTGTATCTATCCCAGTATCTCCTGTTCCACCTTCCCGGCAACCAATCCCTAGCTCCGTGAATCCTTTAGACTTGTGCTCGAAGCACGGGCGAAAGCCGCTCCAGGTTTGACACGGCATTTGCCGGATGCTACCGTCCCACTTTCCCGCCACATGCGTCAACGACTCGAGTACGCGCTTGCCTGGATACTGATCAAGTTCATCGGATGGTTGCCGCGTCCGCTGGCCCGTGCGTCAGGGATCACCCTCGCCTTCATTGTTTATGCGCTGCATCTGCGGTTGCGCCGGGTGGGCATGCGCAACCTGGCCCTGGCGTTTCCAGAGAAAAGCAAGCGTGAGCGCAGGCGAATTCTACGCGGGGAGTTCCGCTCGCTGGGCCGGCAAGTGGCCGAGGTTACCTTGTTCCCCAAATACACCGTAGAGAATGTGACCCAGGCGGTGGTGTATGACGGCTTTGAGAACTATGAACGGGCGTTTGCCCGCGGCAAAGGAGTCCTGTTTCTCACCGGACACCTAGGCGGTTGGGAACTGTCGGCCTTTGCCCACTCGTTGCAGGGCCATCCGCTGCACGTTCTGATGCGTCCCCTGGACAACATTTATCTGGACAACCTGACCCGGCGTTACCGCACCATGCATGGCAACAAGACCATCGACAAAGACGGCTCTCCCCGTGCTTTACTGGCGGCCATGAAGGCAGGTGAGGTAGTCGGCATTCTGATGGATACAAATATGACTCCGCCACAAGGCGTCTTTGTAGATTTCTTCGGAACCCCGGCGTGCACCGCGGTTGGCCTGGCCAAAGTCGCGTTGCATACCGACGCCGCGGTGGTGCCGACGTTTACGATTTGGGACCCGGTACTACGAAAGTACCGGCTGCGTTTCGATCCCGCCGTCGAACTGGTGCGCACTGGCAATGATGACGCAGACGCCGTCACCAATACCGCACGCTTCACCAAGATTATCGAGGAATACGTGCGGCGATACCCCGATCAGTGGCTGTGGGTGCACCGCCGCTGGAAAACGCGTCCGGAGGGGCGGAAGTCGCTGTATTAGAGTAAGGACAAGCGGCCACTTCGGTAAAGGTTCTAGCAACACAGTCTCAGATCCGTAGCTAGATTTCACTACGAGAATGTAGGCTGTAAGCATAGAATGGCTGCCAGTCGGGGTGTCTGGCATATTCACTCCGGCACTGCTTTTTGTGGCATGGTGAACGGTGGTGATCCCGCCTCTTATTCCGCGATGGGTCCCGGCATTTTTTCAAATTGAGGTGGTTTGTGACAAGAAACAACCGATTCAGTGCCTGGGTTTTGACCCTTCTGCTTCTCGTACCTCTAGCCTCAGCCCAAAAATACAACATCACCGACTTAGGAACATTCCCAGGAGGAAACATCAGCCAGGGTCAGGCGATCAGCAAGTGTGGCCATGTGGCCGGTTGGGCGCGTTTCCCCAGTTTCAACTCTGACGGTTTCTTTTGGAGTGGACATGGGTTGCACGTTCTGGATGCGCTGCCTCCTCAAGGCAATGTCAGTTTCGCCGAGGCGATCAATTCCTCCGGGGACGTGGCCGGTTATTCTACGTACGACTATCCCCCGTACCCGAATTCGCACGCGGTTGTCTGGAACCAGGGAAAGATTCATGACTTGGGTACACTGCCGGGCGGTGATGACGCACAGGCTATGGGCATCAACGATGCTGGTGAGGTGGTTGGTTTTTCAGTTCCCGATGCTTTCCTATGGACCGAACAGCGGGGCATGCAAGATCTAGGTACGTTGCCGGGGGGATCTAACAGCCAGGCATTCGGGATCAACATTCGCAGTGAAGTCGTGGGTTATTCCGACGTGGCCGACGGGAACACGTATGGTTTTGTGTGGACCAAGTCCACCGGTATGCACGCGCTGCCGGCTCTGCCGGACGGATATTCATCCTCCGCGAACGGCATCAACGACCAGGGCCAGATCGTCGGTGGTTCCAGTGCCGGGTACGACAACAACTACGCTGTTCTCTGGACTCACGATGGCAAAGCGGTGGATTTGGGGGTATTGCCGGGGCAGAGTTGGAGCAGCGCATTTGCCATCAACAATCTCGGCCAAGTTGTGGGTTGGTCAGGGTACCGAGCTTTTATTTGGAGCGAGTCCGAGGGCATGCAAGATTTGAACGATCTGATTCCCAGTAATTCTGGCTGGGTGCTCGGCAGCGCGAACGGGATTAACGATCATGGACAGATCACGGGCCAGGGCAACATAAATGGCGAGAGCCACGGCTTCGTCCTGACCCCGACTTCCGAAGCACCGTGGGCGTGCAATTAGCCAGACCGTCAGTGTGATAAAACCGCTGCCTGTTGGTTGGACTATAGTTAGGAAGAACCACGTTTTGAGGACTACGTGCGACCCTATCCTGATCAGTCGCTATGGGTGCATCGCCTCTGGAAGATGCGTCCGGAGGGCGAGAAGTCGCTCTACTAGAGGCCACGGCTTGGCACGGATCGCTGAGAATCACCCTGCGGCTTTCATCGAGTTCGCGGGCTCTACTGTCCGGCCACTCTTGGCAGATTCCAGTGCTGCCAAATACTGACAATTCGCAACAGAAAACAAGTGACGCCGCCAACTCCGGCGGCCAAGTTGGAAGGAAAGCGCAGCCGCTTTGCGGCGATCATGCACACGGAGCCTACCAGCGCCGCAGTTGCGTAGACTTCGAACCGCAAGACATTGGGAACTTGGTTTAGAAGAACGTCCCGGATGGTTCCTCCGCCTACGCCGGTGATGGTCCCCAGCATGACCGTGACCAGCGGATTCATCTTGTGGAGCATAGCTTTCTGCGTGCCCGCAATCGCAAACATTGCCAGACCGGCGGCGTCCAAGGTCTGAAGCGCCGGAGTAGGAATGGCTCGCACGTAGGGATGCAGGAAGAAAACCAGCGTTGCCCCGGTGAAGGCTACGGTTGGATACCGCCAATTCTGCAAAGCCGCTGGAGGAAGCGCCCCAAGCAAAATATCCCGAACGATGCCCCCTCCCAAGGCCGTGCAAAAGGCCAGAACCATGATTCCGATGAGGTCAAGATTTCCGTTGACGGCGGCCAAGGCGCCTTCCACCGCAAAGACCAGTGTTCCAGCAATATCGGCCACAAAGAGCAAGCGGTCTTTGACATCGGTTCCAAATACTTGCACGGACTGTGACACCGGGCCTCCTGTGGTGCACAATTCTATCCACATTGTTGGACTTTCTGTGCAGTCAATCTGTCAATCCTGTCGAAGAGCAACCGGGCTTCCTCCAGGATCGCCTCTTTGGCAGCATGCCCGTTAGCTTTTGCTGGTTCTAAACGCTCGGCGTTAGACTAAAGCCCGCATGATCCCGGTCGGCTACATGGCCAAGCGCGTGTCCAAGAGGCCGGACTGGCTCGACGCGCCTCAGGTCACCGATATTTACTCTGTCAGCGGTTGTATCTCCGAGGACTTCACTGACTACGTCGATTACTGGAAGCACAATGGCTATTGGTTGTTCGACTCACCGGAGGTTATACGAGCTATCGCAATGACCAACTCAATCGACCTTGAGGGAACATCTCTGTTCTATTTCGAAGCTTATGAAATGGAATTCAGTGGTGAAGGTTGGCGTCCGTATGCACCTGAATCATCAATTCCGACGAATGTGGCTGTATCTTCCACCAAACACCTGGAGGGTTTCGACGTAGTTACTTTCTTTGCCAGGGGTCATCCAGAATGCTCCCCGCTCTCGTGCAACTCTTTGGCGAAGAACTTTCGCACGAATGACCATTGTTTGTTTCTCTCCTTCGATGAGGCTGAAACAAATCTCAAGCATGGGGCATTCATTAGATGCGAACCCGGCCCATACCGAATTTTCTCCGTGTATTCTGTAAATTGGCCCTGAACGCCGGTGGTGTAGGGTCGAAATTTCGCCAGCACCACTGGCGGCACACTACGCCCGCTCAGAACCAGTCGCTACGGTAAGCCACCCACCAGCTCACGTAGACAATCGGGATAGTAGCGGCCAATGCCCACCAGATTGGTAGAACGATGTCGGCAAGTATTCCGAGCACGGCGAAGCAAAGCCAGAAGATCTTGCGCTCCATATCAGCATTCTAGCCCCGGCTTTCCTTTCCCGCGGCAAACGTATAAAAAGGTGCAATGGAGCGTTCGTCCACTCATTCGGTCACAGATCGTTCGGTCAAAGAAGTGGCCGATTTCGTGCATGCCCGTCTAGTGGGGGATGGAGCCGTGCGCCTGCACGGAATCGCCAGCGTTTCGTCGGCCTCGGCGGGCGACTTGGTCTTCGTGGAGGATGAAAAGAATCTCGCGCTGGCATTGCAGTCGAACGCTTCTGCGGTGCTCTCAGGAGAATTTGCAGTCGGAAAGCCGAGTGCCAAGCCTCTGCTTATACACACTCAGCCGCGCCTGGGATTTGCCCGAGCAGCGCAGTTGCTCAACCCGCCGTTAGAACTGAAGCCTGGAATCCATCCCAGTGCGGTTGTTCATCCTTCCGCGAAAACTGGAAACGGTGTAACCGTGGCCGAGCGCGTGGTCGTCAGCAAAAGCGTACAGATCGGCGATGGCACGCGAATCGGGGCGGGCACCGTAATCGGTGAGAGTGTGGCGATCGGCCGAGATTGTGAGCTATATCCTAACGTCACGATTTATCCGGGCGTACGATTGGGCGATCGCGTCATCGTTCATTCCGGAGCGGTGCTGGGCAGCGACGGTTTTGGCTACGTGCGCGACCGCGCGACGGGCCGCCACGAGAAGTTCCCCCAGATTGGACGTCTCGAGATCGAAGACGACGTAGAAATTGGTGCCAACTCAACCATTGACCGGGGAGCGTTGGAAGTCACGCGCATTGGCCGGGGAACGAAAATCGACAATCTGGTACACGTGGGACATAACTGCCAGGTCGGCGAGGATGTGGTGATCGCTGCCCAGACCGGGCTTTCAGGCAGCATTACCATTGAAAAAAATGTCGTGTTGGGTGGACAAGTCGGCATCGGTGAGCACGCAAGGATCGAAGAAGGCGTGATGCTGGGCGGTCAGGGAGGCGTTCTCCCCAACAAAGTCTTGCGCGGGAATGGCGTAGCTTTTTGGGGAACTCCTGCGAAGCCGGTGCGTGAATACTTAAAGCAATTGGCAGCGTTAGCCCGGCTGGCGAAGAAGGAGTAGGCGTCTGTGGCGATTGTCGTGGTCGGCGGGCATTCGCGGAGTGTGGGCAAGACCAGCGTAGTCGCCGGTCTCATCGCGGCTCTGCGGGAATACGACTGGACTGCTTTCAAAATCACGCAATACGGCCACGGGATCTGTTCGCAGAACGGCGAGTCCTGCCACTGCGCTACTGATGACCACAGTTGGGCAATCTCCGAGGAGAAAAACCGTGCGGGAGACTCCGATACTTCTCGATTCCTCGCTGCCGGAGCCGTGCACGCATGGTGGGTGCGGACCGAGCAGGGTCGACTGGCGGAAGCTCTACCCACAATCCGCCGCAAGCTGGCGGATGCCAAGAATGCAATTATGGAATCGAACAGCATCCTGAAGTTCGTAAAGCCTGATCTTTATTTGACGGTCTTGGATCCGGCAACGGCAGACTTCAAGCGGTCAGCGCAGGAATTTCTTGATCGGGCAGATGCGGTCATTCTGCACGAGACGAACGGCGAACACGCCTGGAGCGGGGTTTCGTTGAAACCGGTTGCCAACCGCCCAGTCTTTCCTGTGAAGCCGCCGCAGTACGTTACCCTGGACTTGGCCAATTTTGTGAAAGATAGCCTCAAAATTCATGACCACGGAGGACACTGAGAACACAGGGAATCCCTGTCGTTCCATGTGTTCTCTGTGACCCCTGTGGTTTAAGATTTACCGGCTCGAATACATTTCAATGATCCGCTCAATCGCCCGGCGGCACACAGCGCAGAACGTATCGTGCCGGGTGAACATGATGCAATTTTCCTGTGGCCGGTAGTACCCCTGGGCCTCGTAGTTTGCGCCTTCGAACGCGCCTACGCGGTCCGAATACTTGTCACTGGCCAGCATAGTGTCTTCTTTCTGGCGTTCTTCTTTAAAGAGTTTGTCCATCTCAGATTCGGGTCGATTCTGCGCCCGAATCTCCCGGCGCTGAGCTTGGATCTCGTGCTCCATGGTCTCGAAGTCAGCTTTTCGCCACGGCGTTGGTACAGGTGTGCCGGCGACGACCAAATCTTTCCACTTGAGATTGGCAGGATCGAGCAGCGCGGTCGCATTGGGCTCCCAGGGTTCAATCTTCTTGGAGGGAGGAAGATACGCCACCTGCGAGGTGAAGTATTCGTCGGCCAGGCCGGCAATATCGTGTCCGAATTCGTGCACGAAAACATAGGGCGCCCACTCACTGTCAGCCGCCACGGTCGCGTAAAGATTAAAGATTCCGCCGCCGCCATAAGTTTCCCCGTTGACCAGGATTTCAATGAACTCATAAGGCGCGTAGGAAGCAAAGTCACGCATGGCGCGGTTCTCGGGAGTAAGGATGTAGCGCTCGGTATCAAAAGTGTCGTAAGTCGTACCCAGGGGCGAACGACGATGAATGCCGTTGGAGGGGCGAGAAATGCCGGACTCTTCCGCCGGCGGGCAAAGTCCCCAAACGTTGAAATCGGCGCGGTGCTCGCGAAAGGGCGAGCGGGTGAACAATATCTCCGTGAAGTGACGCGCGTCTTTCTCGAATTTTGTGCGCTCGACGGCAGTGTAGCCGTCGCCCATGATCAGCAGATCGACCTTGTTTGCAGGTTCACCGCTCTTCTGGATGGTCAGGAGCGGCCCCGGCGAAGGCGGGCGTGCAGTGTCGATGAACTTATCTTTGGGATCAATGCGAGTCGTCCATATTTCATGAAACTGGCCTTCGTCGCGCCTCTTCAGAACAATCTTTACCGGCGCCTCTGGAGCGGGGAAGCGCAGCGACTCGGAAAATGTCCGGCTGGCGTTCTTGGCTTCTTCGGTGGTGATCCACTCGCCATACACGGAACTGAATCCGCGGGAGTAGAGCACGCGTCCGCTGGCTTGGTCGAGGACTTCGAAGAAGTAATTACCGAGGTTAGTGTCATCGAGCGTTTTGGTCATGTCGCCAGGCCAGGGCAGTGGCTCGATCACAATGCGATCAACGCTGAAGAGTTCGTGAGTCGCATCGCCGGTGTGGAAGTAGTCGAGACGCATGGTGGCCGGCGCGGCGTAAGCGCCGAGTGAGAGACAGAACAGCAGGCAGAAGACGAGTAGGGATTTGTAGCGCATGGTCAGCATTGTAGGGAAACAGAAGGAGGAAATACAGAGATTGGCCTTCCCGATTCTCAAGCCGGCGTTTGTGTTTGTTATCCTGCAACGTGCGGCAAATTCACAAAAGAGCCTGGTTGCTGGTCCTGCTTTCGGCGGGTTTGCAGATTCTGGTCTTCCCGCTGCCGAATCAATATGTGCTGGGGTGGTTTGCAATCACGCCCCTGCTGCTAGCCCTGTTGCGTGCCCGGCCGCCGGAGACACTACAAATCCGCGCCGGGGTAAAGCTGCTTCCCGCCAGGCCCCTACAAGCTTTCCTAATGGCGTACGCGTGCGGAATCCTCTGGTATGCCGGGACCTGCTATTGGATCTACGACGTCATGCACCAGTACGGCGGAGTGAATACGCCGGCAGGTTTGGGCATTTTGATTCTCTTCTGCATGTATCTGGCGCTCTACCACGGAGTTTTCGGTTTACTCATCAGCCTGCTTGCGGGAAGCAGCCAGTTCAGCCGCCGTGCGCTGCTGCTCGCTCCAGTGGTTTGGGTTGCGGTCGAACTGGCACGTACGCGGATCACCGGATTCCCCTGGGATTTGCTAGGAATCAGCCAAGTAGACAATATTCCGCTGGCCCGGATCGCAACCGTGACGGGGGTGTACGGGCTCTCTTTTGAAATCGTGGTGGTGAACGTGGCCTTCGCGGCGGCTTTCCTGGTGCGTCGAGAGAAGCGCAAGCAGTTGTTGCTGGCTGCGCTGGCTGCGGTGGTAGTTCTTCAATCTGGACGGCTGATTCCGGCGCCCGTAATCCCCTCGGATCGCACGGCAACGTTAGTCCAGGCAAATGTGCCGATTCTCGAAGGCGCGGATTGGACGAAAGAGTATTTCAATTCCACGCTGCGAGACTTGAGCAAAGTCAGTACGACGGGCCAGAATTCATCACACTTGGTGGTCTGGCCGGAATCGCCGGCTCCTTTTTTTACCAGTGATCCCTTGTTTCGCGATGCGGTCAGCAACCTGGCGCGGCAAGCAAACACCTGGGTTCTGGCCGGCAGCATCGGGATTCGCAACGCTCCGCTGACTCCAGGAGGAGCAACCGAAATCTACAATTCCGGTGCATTGGTGAGTCCAGCAGGCGAATGGACTTCACGTTACGACAAGATTCATCTTGTGCCTTTCGGTGAGTACGTTCCGTTCAAACGCATGTTCGCTTTTGCGGGCGGATTAACCAAAGAGGTCGGAGATTTTTCGCAGGGAACATCGCGTGCGCCGCTCGATGCTGGCGGAGCGAAATTAGGCGTATTCATCTGTTACGAGTCCATCTTCCCTGATGAAGTGCGCCAGTCTGCAAACCAGGGCGCACAGGTTTTCGTGAACATTTCCAACGACGGATGGTATGGCGATAGCGGCGCCTACGCACAGCATCTGAAGCAAGCTCGCATGCGGGCAGTCGAGAACGCCCGCTGGTTGCTACGAGACACCAATACTGGGGTCACCGCCTCCATCGATCCCTACGGCCGAATCGTAGCCAGTGTGCCGCGCAAGATCCGGACATCGCTCGAAGCTCCTTACGCGCTGTCGAACGAAACCACTTTCTACACTCGGCATGGGGACTGGTTCGCATATGCCTGTGCGATAATTTGTTTGCTGGCACTTTTCATCCCGAAGCCGCAATCTACGAGGTCGTGACTATGAATGTTGAACTCGAACAGGAATACGCAGTTTTGAAAGACAAAGTCCGCGAACTCCGGGAGTACCTTTGACACGGGCAAGCTGCGTCAGCAACTAAGCGAATTCGAAAAGCAAGTTGCCGACCCGAATTTCTGGTCCGATCCCAAGAAATCCCAACAAGTCATGCGCGAGAAAAAGCGCATTGAAGATGGTCTGGCCACCGAGGCCGACTTGCTGCGACGCACCGATGACATTGCTGCTTACTTTGATCTGGCACGCGAAGGCGAGTCGGTCGATACCGACTTGCGCCGCGAGATTACCTCTTTGCGCGAACGGGTCGATCAATTGGAAACCGAGACTCTGCTGTCAGGAGACCACGACGCGCTCAACGCCATCGTGACTATTCACCCTGGGGCGGGCGGCACCGAGTCCCAGGACTGGGCTGACATGTTGCTGCGAATGTATCTGCGATGGGCGGAGCGCCAGGGCTTCAAGACCGTTCTCTATGACTACCAACCTGGGGACGAAGCGGGGCTGAAGTCGGCCACCTTCGCGGTCAACGGCCAATATGCTTTTGGGCTGCTTACCAGCGAAATCGGCGTGCACCGACTGGTGCGGATTTCACCGTTCGACCAGGCCAAGCGCCGGCACACATCGTTTGCCAGCGTCTATGTATCGCCGGAAATTGACGACAGTATCGAAGTCATCATCAAACCTGAAGATTTGCGGATTGATACCTACCGCTCCAGTGGCAAGGGCGGGCAGCACGTGAATACCACCGACTCAGCAGTACGGATTACGCACATTCCCACCGGAATTGTAGCCGCCTGCCAGAACGAGCGTTCACAGCACAAGAACAAGGATCGCGCCATGAGCATGCTGCGCTCGAAACTCTATGAGTTTGAGATGGAGAAAAAGCGCGAGGCCACCAAGAAGATCGAAGCCTCAAAGCTGGATATCGATTTCGGCTCGCAGATCCGTTCTTATGTTCTACAGCCGTACCGCCTGATCAAAGACCACCGCACCAAGATGGAAGTTGGCGACGTGGATCGCGTGATTGATGGTGACCTGCAGCCGTTCATCCGGGCCTACTTGCAGATGCGGAGAGGTGAGAAGGCGGACCAGAGCTAGAATTTGTGCCGTCATTTCTGCTGATGTTTCTTTCGTAACGTTACCTCTCACGAAAAAACTGGAAAGACCCTCACCTATGTTTGATCCTGTGGTGTCAGAGATTTTGGAGACAAGACCGGACCTATGCCACGCATGATCGATCTGATTCGCGCTTCGGCGGTGCCGTCCGGATTGATGCATTCGGCCGCCCGCGGCGGTCTTGCCGTGCCCCCGCAGGAAATGATCGAGATTCTGGTGCATCTGGCGACCGAGAACAAAGTATTCGCGCAGCAGGCGCGGCTCACCCTGGCAGGCTGGGACGAAGCCTCAGCCCGCGATGCCGCCGCCAATCCCGCAACTTCCAAGGAAGTGTTGAACTATCTGGCTGATCCCCAGAATCTGAGGCCGGGGTTGCTGCCGAGGTTGCTGGAAAATCCATCAGTGAATGCGGAATCCATCATGGCCCTCGCAGTCTCTGCAACTCGAGAGCAAGTAGAGATCATGTTGAGCAGTGCGCGGGTCAAGACGGCGCGGGAAATCTTGAACGTGCTTAGATTAAATCCGAATCTCACAGAAGCTGAAACCAAAGCAATCCAGGAAAGCACGCCGGCTTTGGAGGTTCCAACTTCGACCGAGGCGGGCGATGCAAACGGAGATGATTCTGAGATTTCCGAAGAAGCCCTCACTGCCTATCTCTCTGAGCACGCGGCCGAAATCGTTGCCGAAGCGGGCAAAGCCTTCCAGCCCATTGGCGGAGTCCATGAAGAGATCGTAACTGATACTCAAGTAGCACCGGCTGAAACACATGTGGTAACCAGCTCGAGTGGCAGCCATGTGGGAGCTGCCGCCGTCAAGCGTGCGCCCATCAAGAAGGCAATCCTGAGCACCGACGAGCAGCGAGGCAGCGCCCTGCAAAAGATTGCCAAATTGGACATCAAAGGCCGCATCCAGTTGGCGATGAAAGGCAATAAAGAGGAGCGCTCACTGCTGATCCGCGATGGCACAAAGATCGTGGCATTGGCAGTGCTGGAGTCGCCCAAGGTGACGGACGGTGAAGTCGAGAGATTTGCCGGGCAAAAGAATGTCCTGGAATCCGTGCTGCGCGCCATTCCCATGAAGCGGCGATTCATTAAGCAGTATCCCATCGTCCGTGCCCTCACCTCCAATCCAAGAACCCCAATCGATGTTTCCTTGGGATTGATCAAGCACTTGCTTACGCAAGACCTGAGACATCTTTCCGGCAATAAAGAAGTTTCTGACACCGTGCGCAAGCTCGCGCTGAAAATGTTCAAGCAAAAGCTGGATACGACTAAGAAGGGCGAATAGCGGGATCCGATTGGCGTCTCTTCCTTCACAGCACTACAATGTTCCGGTATGGCTTCGTCTCCCGCCGATCCTATTACTGACCTGCTGAAACGTGCCAAGACCATCGCGGTAGTCGGACTCTCGAACAGCCCGTTGCGTCCCAGTCACGGAGTTTCGGCATACATGCAAACCCACGGCTATCGGATCATCCCGGTAAATCCTCAGATCAAAGGTTCGCTCGGCGAGAAGGCGTATCCATCTTTGCGAGATGTCCCCGACAAGATCGACATTGTGAACATTTTCCGCCGCCCGGAATTCGTTGAGGAAGTAGTGGATCAGGCGATACAGCTCAAGATTCCTGCGGTCTGGATGCAGGAGGAAGTGATCAACGAAGCGGCCGCGGCAAAGGCGCGACAAGCAGGGATGTTCGTTGCGATGGACCGCTGCATCCTGAAAGAGCACAAAGCGCGTTTCGGGTAAGCATTACCTTCCGGGCGTTCGACCGATAAAATTACCTCATTTTTACGAATATTCTTGGTCATTTTTTCCCCAAACTTTCTCAAAACTTTCAGACACGGATACGTCTAACGAGCTTTAGAGTTCAGGAGTAAAGGGGGGAACTAACGATTAAACGGTCGCCGCTCGCCTTAATCTCGGTCACTCCTATGGGCAGATGGTAGAGTACTTGCGGATGAACGGAATTGTTCCGCCCGCCAGCCGCGGAAAGTCAGGCTGAGCTCCGGCCCGGAACCGTGCAGGAAAAACGAGAGAAGTTTATATGTCTGAGTGCCAGCATCAGCACCTGGAGAGAGTTGATCCAGCCGCGGCGACTGCGGTCGCTGCTCTCGAGAACGACCCGTTCTACCGCTCTATCTGTGCCTCCTATGTGCACGCCGCCGCCCGCCGCCGAGCCGTCTTAGCGCAGTATTTTGCCTACTCGATCCAGGAAGGAAGAGACGTTGGGCGCTGCGTTCACCTCGCCGACCGTACCCGCGGCGTTGCCGTATGGCTGCTGCCGCAGGCTCCCGATGTGCAATCGCGTGCCGCAGACAAAAAGCGGGCGTTCTTGGAGGCGACGCTCGATGCGGAGGGTTGCGCGAGGTATCATCGAATCGTCAATTTCATGAAGACCAAGGCAGCGAGCCTGGTTGACGGCCGTGCATGGTATCTCTCGATTGTCGCGGTCGATCCCACTGCTCAGGGTCAGGGGCTAGGACGGAAGCTGCTGGAACCGACCATTGCCGAAGCCGACCGCGTCTCCGCCACTTGTTACCTGGAGACATTCAGCCCCCGAAACCTCGCTTTTTACGAGCGCCTCGGCTTTGCTACTCAGGCGCGATTCGCGGAGCCAACTACGGGCGCAGACTACGTCGTGATGGTTCGCTATGGCGGCGCAGCAACCAAGAACTGCGCGTCTTAGTGCATTCTGGGCGCAGGCCCCCCTTTCTACTCAAAGAAATTGAGGAGTCTCTTTATGAAACTGCTGGATTCTCATGCCGCACCAGCGTCCTCATGGACCGATACAGAGCCTTACCGCGGAAAGATTCGTAACGGAATGCAATAGGAGGCTGGGCGAGGCACAGCCGTAAGATTGTCACGCCGCCTTCAGGCTCGAACGAAGATCACCGTGGCGTCGTCGCGCAGACCGGTTCCGTCGGCGAAAGTCCGCACATCGGCCAGGATGCTCTCAGCGGATGCCTCCGGTCGCAAGACGTGGTTCTGCAAGCGCTCGGCCCCATACTCCGCTTGGTCGCCATTTTCCGCTTCGGTGATGCCGTCGCTGTACAACACCAGGCGAGAGTCTTTCGGCAAATCAACTTCGATCTGCGAATAATCTCCGGAGCCGATTCCTAGCGGCATGCCTTTCTCGGTCTCTACGAAACGCGCCGTGTCTCCGGTGACCAAAAGCGGTTGCAGGTGGCCGGCGCTGGCAAACAGCAGTTTGCGGCGAACTGGATCGAGTACGGCATACACCATGGTCACAAATCTTCCGGCAGGGAAGTCCTCGACCAGCAGGCGGTTCAGCTTAGTCAGCACTTCGCTGGGCGTGCAGCTGGTCTCTGCCAGTGAGCGCAACATGCCGCGAGTTGCCGACATCAGCAGTGCCGCGGCCGTGCCTTTGCCGGCGACGTCGGCGAGCACCAGCGCCCAGCAGCCATCGCCCATGGGAATGAAATCGTACCAATCGCCACCTACGGCCCCAGCAGAGATTGAAAACGCGGACACAACAAATCCGGGAATGTAAGGCGAACTCTTGGGCAACAGAGCCTGCTGAATGGTGCGGGCTTCCTGGGCCTCGCGGCTCATCTCCTGGCGGCGATCTTGTTCATCTCGAAACCGGCGAGCGTTGTGAATCGCCACGGCAACGTCACTGCACAGCGCCTGAAGCAGCCGGATCTGCTCCAGAGGAAACGCATCTAGTTGATGATGCGAAGTACTAAACACGCCGACCAGTTGACCTTCCACATGAAGCGGAATGGCAACTTCAGAAAGCGTCGATTCTTCGCACCCAATGTAATAAGGATCGACGCGCACATCCGGCGCGTACCGCATTTGCCCGGTAGCGGCGACGTGGCCAACCATTCCTTCTTTTCCAATCTTCAGGCTGTGACCGGGGCCATGGGCGTCGCAGCCGTCACATCCACAAGCGCTGGCCAGCACCAACTCGCCGCGTTCTTCATGGTGCAGGTAGATGTCCGCATCGATGCACCCAAAGGAGCGGGCTACGTCGTTGACAACCATGTCGATGAGTTCATCAAGATCGAGGATCGACGATATCTTCTGGGAGGCTTTGTGTAGCTTGAGGAGATCTTCCACCTGCTCGGTATGCACGAATCGCTGCGGGGAAGTAATGGCGGTTGCGGTGGTAGGACTGGCCGACACGACATCCTCCAGCAAGTGAACAAACTACCAGAAGTAGATGAGAATTTTGTCGGCGAGGATTCGCCTTTTTTTCGTGCATTTGGGTTGAGTTGTCGCCTAGGTCCCCAGGCTCACGTCCGGTTTTCGGATGCGAACCCAGGGAGACGATATAGCCTACGTCCAGCCCTACTTCAGCGACCCCATATCAATCACAAACCGGTACTTCACATCCCCTTTGAGCAGGCGCTCGTAAGCCTGGTTGATTTGCTGAATTTTGATCAGTTCGATATCGGCGGTGATGCCGTGATCGGCGCAGAAATCGAGCATCTCCTGGGTTTCCTGAATTCCACCGATGCCCGAACCGGCCAGGCTATGGCGTCCCATGATCAGGTTAAACACGGACACTGGTAGAGGCTTGGATGGCGCTCCCACCATAACCAGCGTGCCGTCGCGCTTCAGCAAAGCCAGATACGGATTCAGATCGTGCTCCGCCGAAACTGCGTCCAGAATGAAGTGGAAGCTCCCGGCATGCTTGAGCATGTCGTCGGCGTTATTCGACACGACGACTTCATCGGCCCCCAATCGTCGCGCATCCGCGGCTTTGTTCGGCGATGTGGTAAACAGCACCACGTGAGCGCCCAAAGCATGAGCGATTTTCACGCCCATATGGCCGAGGCCGCCCAATCCCACGATGCCAACCTTCTGCCCTTTGCTAACTTTCCAGTGTCGCATCGGCGAATAGGTGGTGATGCCGGCGCAAAGCAACGGCGCAGTCGCGGCCAGGTCCACCTTGTCGGAAACTTTAAGGACAAATGCTTCGTCCACCACGATGCTGTCGGAGTAGCCGCCATACGTGACTCCGCCGAGCACTTTGTCTTCGCCGTTGTAGGTGAAGGTGGGAACACTCTCGCAGTATTGCTCGAGACCGGCGCGGCAGTTTTCGCATGTGCGGTCCGAATCCACCAGACAGCCGACGGCAGCGAGATCGCCCGCTTTGAATTTCTTGACCGCCTTGCCGACGCGGACCACTCTGCCGACAATTTCGTGTCCCGGCACGCACGGGTAAATCGTCGCCAGCGCGTCATGCCACTCATCGCGGACCTGGTGAAGATCGGAATGGCAAACTCCACAGTAGAGAATTTCAATCTGCACATCCTGCGGGCGAGGTTCGCGACGTTTGATAGTGTCCGGCGCAAGTGGTGAAGTCGCGTTGCGCGCCGAATAAGATTTCACCGAATAAGTTGTAGGAGTGCTGGAGCGAGTTTCTTCTGGGGCGGAAATAGTTGAAGCTGGGGGATTCATACGAGTAGTTCTCCTTACAGCCTTAGACGCGCGGCGAAAAAGAAAGGGTTCAGAAGATCAGGCTGAACGGCGGCGCGAGATTATGAAGCCTACTCCGGGGCTTTCCTGCTCCTCGTCTTCTTAATTTCCTCTAACCGTTCACGGATTCGCTTTTCTATTCCTTCGTTCGTCGGCTGATAATAAATCCGATCGCGCAGGTTGTCGGGCAAACACTGCATATCTGCGACCTTGTCTTCGAGATCGTGAGCGTATTTGTATCCCTGGCCGTAGCCCATACCTTTCATCAATCCGGTCGGAGCATTGCGGAGATGCAACGGCACCGGCTCAGCCGCAGTTTGTTCCACGTCCTGCAGCACCTCGGAATAGGCGGTGTAGAGCGCATTGGATTTCGGAGCAAGCGCCAGATAAACAACCGCCTGAGCCAAAGCCAGATTGCCCTCCGGCATGCCGATGAAATCGACAGCATCGCGCGCGGCCATACACAAAGCAAGCGCGCCCGGATCGGCGAGGCCGATATCTTCCACCGCCATGCGCACTACGCGGCGAGCGATGTAGAGCGGATCTTCTCCAGCTTCCAGCATGCGCGCCAGCCAATAGAGCGCGGCGTCAGGATCGCTATTGCGCACTGATTTATGTAACGCAGAGATCAGGTTGTAGTGCTCTTCGCCGGCTTTGTCATAGAGCAAGACACGCTTTTGAAGAGCGTCGGTGACTATGGCGTCGGTGATTTCGCTTTTAGCTCCACCTGCCAGCGATGCGGCAACTTCCAGCGCGTTGTAAGCACTGCGCGCGTCGCCGCTTGAATAGGAGGCAATCTTGGCCAGCACCTCGTCGGTAGCATGAAGGTTCATGGCTCCCAGGCCGCGCTCTTTATCGTTCAAAGCGCGCTTGAGGAGCACTACAATTTGCTCTGCGGTAAGCGGTTTGAGCGTGTATACGCGACTGCGCGAGAGTAATGCCGAAATAATCTCGAACGAAGGATTCTCCGTTGTCGCGCCGATCAGGCGAATATTTCCCTTTTCAACATGTGGCAGAAATGCGTCTTGTTGAGCTTTATTGAAGCGGTGAATCTCATCGACAAAGACAATCGTACGCGTGCCATACTGGCGGGCGCGCTCGGCCTCGGCCATCACTTGCTTGATTTCCTTGATTCCGGCAAGTACGGCGGAGAACTCGATAAATTCGGCCTTCGTGACGCGGGCAATGATCTGCGCCAGCGTGGTTTTACCAGTGCCAGGAGGTCCCCAAAAGATGAGTGAGCCCAGATCGTCGCGCTCAATCTGCGTCCGCAGCGGCTTACCGGGAGCGACCAGGTGCTCCTGGCCCACGAACTCGTCGAGCGTCCGCGGCCGCATGCGGTCAGCCAGCGGTCGGGTGCGGTCGCTGGAGTTGTCGGGATTCGGAGTGGTTGGGAAAAGACTCATCTCCGATTCCCATTTCTTTGCCGTGCGACCTCGTACAGCACGATACTCGCCGCCACGCCCGCATTTAGCGATTCCACATGCTCCGAATGTGGGATGGCCAAAGTTTCATCCATGCCAGCCAGAAGGTCTCGAGGCAAGCCCGCACCTTCACTGCCGATGAAGATGGCCAAGGGGCCGCTCAGCTTCGCCTCATACGCGGGTGTGCCTTTGTGTGAAGAAGTCGCTACCAGGCGCAAGCCCTGGGAACGCATTTGTGGCAGAATTTCTGCCAGCTTTACTTTCGCAATCGGCAGTCGGAAAACCGATCCGGCCGAGGCCCGCACCGCTTTCGAGTTGAAGGGGGCCACCGTGCCTTCTCCAAGCAGCACCCCGGCAGCCCCAAAAGCCTCGGCCGAGCGCAGGATAGTCCCCAAATTCCCTGGATCTTGCACTCCCGCAATCACCAGAACCGGCCCGGCTGAAGATTTAGCCAGCACATCGTCCACTGTGAAGACTGGACAGCGCACCAGGGCCGCGACCCCTTGTGGACTATCGCTGGGGACTGCCGTCGCAAACAGTTTGTTAGGGAGCAGCAGGGTTTCTACGTAGGCGGCAAGTTGGGGCAGAAGGCGCTCGGCCCTGGCCAGCGCCGACTCATCGAAGAAGACGGCGCGGAAGCGAAGCCCGCTGCGGATGGCCTCTTCCATGATGCGCATGCCTTCAATGGCGCAGTGGCCGTCGTCGGTCAGATCGCCATGGCTGAAGGCCTTGCGTAGTTCCTTGACTAGCGCATTGTGACGGCCTTCGATAGGGCGCAATCGGTCGTGGACATCCGGGTTGGAGCCGACAGTGTTCTTCTTCAAAGGGCTTTCCTGGAAGAATCATACCCGTTTCCTCCGCTTGCACGGCGAGTTCATGGTATGTTAACTTTCGCGTTCTCAGAACATTGTGGCGGAAGGAGCAGTGTGCGCGCCGAGATCGTCAAAATTAACAGTGCGAACCCGGAGCCGTCGCTGATTCGCTACGCTGCCGACCAGATTCGTGCCGGTGAAGTGCTGGGCATGCCCACGGATACTTTCTACGGGCTAGCCGCTGATCCCTTTAATCTTGCTCGCAGTTGATCGCGTGTACGACATCAAATCCCGCTCACGCCACAAGCCGCTGTCGCTGCTGATTGAGAGTGTCGACCAAGCCGAAGAATTGGCGCGGCCGCTGCCCGAAGAGTTCTACAAACTGGCGCGGCGATTCTGGCCGGGGCCGCTCACCATCATTGTTAGAGCCGCATCGCGTCTGCCGTTGAAGGTGACGGCCAATACCGGCAACGTTGCTTTGCGCATACCCAGCGCCAAAATTCCGCTCGCGGTGGTGCAAGCTTGCAGCATTCCCATCACTGCGACTTCCGCCAACCTTAGTGGCGAAACCGAGTGCACGACCGCGGAAGCGGTGCGGGAACAGTTGAAGGACCGCATTGCCATTATTGTGGATGGTGGCACCTCGCCGCGTGAAATCCCTTCGACCATCGTCGATCTTACCGACGAGGAAGCGCGCTGGCGCATCATGCGCGAAGGCGCAATTACCTCTCAGGAAATTTCTGAGTTCTTCGCACAAGGATGAACCCAGCCGGGATGAACCAGGAGCAGAAGCTGCGCGCGGCCGGTGTCTGGCTACGCTACGGGTTGGCAATGGCGATAGCCGCGGCCCTGGCGTATTTCGCATCAATCTGTGGCGGGATCGTCCACGCGGCCGCTGAAGATCAGATTCATTCCGCCGATGCCATCGTGGTTTTTGGCGCGGCAGAGTATTCCGGGCGGCCCTCCCCCGTCTATCGTGCCCGCCTGGACCATGCGCTTCGAGCTTTATCAACGCAGGCGTGGCCCCGGTTGTCATTACTACAGGCGGCTGCGGCCGCGATCCCAGTTTCAGCGAAGGCGGAGTGGGACACGACTATCTGATGGGCCGCGGAATTCCCGATGCCAGCCTGATCGCCGAAACTCAGGGCATCGGATACGGCGCAGTCCGCGGAGCGGGTGGCGGTGATCATGCGCACCAACCACATGCGAAGTTGCGTCGCTGTCAGCGATGAGTATCACGTGTTCCGCATCCGCAAGTTGCTGCGAAAATGAAACGTCCAGGTGTATGTGGCGCCCCGTCCCGATTCCCGCCCGCATTCGGGATGGCAGCGCGCGTAAGCGGTGCTGCGCGAAGGCGCTAGCTATCTGGTTTGGCGCGTTGCAGTTTCGGATGATGTAGTCGACCCGTCACCAGCCCATGCGCTTGCGCAGCTCCGTGATGTGCGCCACGTGATGTCGTCCATGCCAGGCATATAGCGCAAGGCTCTTTCTCGAGCGGCATGGGACCCATCTCAGGATGATCGAACTGGCGCCTCCATTCCTCCGGCTGCAGGAGCGCAGCAAGCGGACCCAACGGTCGTGCAGAGAATCCAGCAGTGTTAGAGAGACTTCCAGCGGAGTCGATTTCACGTCGGCCGTGTCCGCCCAGCGGTCTTCCATATAGGGTTTGATGGTCGGGTGCTCTTCGGTCAGCGCCAGCTTGAATCGGATGTAGGCATTCATGTGGCTCTCGGGCACATGATGCACCACTTGCCGCACCGTCCAGCCACCTTCGCGATATGGAGTTTCGATCTGTTGAGGAGAAATCCCTTGATGGCAGCACGCAGTGCAGTCGGAGCTTGCTCGATATCACCGATCATTTGCCGGCGTTGGGCTTCATCCGGTGGGTTGGAATATGTGAATTTGCCGACAGGGTAACGCGGGTCGCTCATGATGGCCTCCGTTTCACAGCTATTTGCAGCGCTGAACGATCAATGAGATGTGCACGAATCAAGGAAATCCGCAGAACTTGCATCAGCACACCAAAATCACTTCACCAGGGCCAGAATCCGCACCGGTCCGCCGGAACCGCCTTCCAACTTGATAGGCGCCGCCACGACGATCGCGCCGCTCACGGGAACGTGGTCCAGATTGGCAACATTCTCCAAGTGATAAATGCTATGCGCCATGGTGTATTGGTGGACAGGGAAGTCAGTTGAAGGGCCGTAGTCGATGCTGAGGGTATCGATCCCCAGCCCATTCACCTTGCGCCCTTCCACTAGGAACTTCGCGGCATCTTTTGAATATCCGGGAAAGTGTTTTACACCCTTTGCGTCGGCATTGCGATACTCCGCAGCCGAATTCCAGCGGACATTCCATCCCGTATTGGCGATCACGACCGCGTTGGGTGGAATCTCGCCATGAATGCGTTCCCATGCTGCGATGTCTTCGACCGCAATCTGATAATCGGGGTTTGCCTTCGCTTCGGCAATGGCATCGATTACCACCAGCGGCGATACCAACCGCTCCGGAGGAATCTGATCCACGGTCCACAGGCCTTCAGCAAAATGGGCAGGAGCGTCCAAATGCGTTCCGAAGTGTTCCGGCACACAGAACTCCCGCAGGAAGTAATGGTCTTTGGCCACCGTGGCGAGGGTCTTCACCTGATACGGAGATTTGTCGGTGACCTCGAAAGTCGGAACCTGCGCATTCAGCGCATGGGTCAAATCGATGACAGAAGTAAATCCCAGGGGCTGGGCGTTGCCGTGCCCGCGATGAGCAAACAACAGCACGGTCACGGCCAGGATGCAGCCTACAAAGAATGTACGAGTCTTCATCAGGTTGAGAGTCGATGTTCTCAAATTAGATGCATCCACATGGCCTCCAGAAGCTTAATTATGAATCGTTTACGTCAGCAACAATGCACCCGCCGCAGCGACAAGAGTGCCCAGAAAATTGACTCCGTTGTTGTTTAAGAGCTTTCTTTTCTCAAGCGTTGCCCCCAGGTAGCTGTCGGCGATCATGCCGAAGAGCGCGGCCATCACTGAGGCCGCAGTCTGCCTGAGGGGAAACATTCCGACGCCAACGCACACCATTGTCACCAACACTGCGGCGGCAATGCCGCCCAATGTTCCTGCCATGCTGATCCCGCCATCGGTCCCAGCCGGGACTACCTTCCAACTGGTGATCAGTCTTGCCTTCGCCGATCCCGCCTGACCGAGTTCACTGGAAACGGTATCAGCAGCGGCTTCCGACAGTGCGGCCGCAGTCGCCACAAGGAAGGCGGCGTTTCCCGTGATCGCGAAGCTTGCGGCACACGCGGCACTTATCGAAAGATTTGCCAGCACCTGAGATGCACTGCGGCCTTCCCGGTTCTGCGCGGTGCCCAGTCTTTGTTTCCGGCCGTAGCCGAGGCGAGTGCTGATCCAAGTCAAGATGAAGACCGAAACCAGGGCTGCGAAAGCTCCGGGGCCGGCGCTGGCAAGAAGCACGAAGCAAATCACGGCCCCGGCGGCAGCACCGGAAAGGCTCACACCCCGTACTAATCGGGCCAACCCGGTGAATGAAAGCGTCACCAAGACCGCAGCCCCGAGAGTGCGAATCGTGTGTATGTAGCCTAAAATCAACGCGTTGTGTCGCCACTCTGGCATGCGAGATTAAACTCGGTCCCGATGAATATGACGAACCACATCAGATACTACTAGCCCTAGTGTTATGCTTTGTCGCGCCCCACGGCGTCGTACTTTGCATTGGGGTTACCGGCGCGACCTTTCTGCGTCAAAGAGTTGGATGTAGTTTAGACTCACGTCATTAAAGCATCTCTGGCGTCATCTAAACTCACAAGGTGAACCATGGCAGCCTCCGTTTGGACGGGATATCTTACCTTTGGATTGATCTCCATGCCGGTGCGCTTGTTCTCCGGCGCGCGCAGCTCGGGCGTTTCCTTCAACATGCTACATCGCGACGACCTCTCCCGGCTGAAACAACAATACGTTTGCCTGGCGGACGGCAAAGTAGTGGAACGCAGCGACATCGTAAAGGGCTACGAATACCGCAAAGATGAGTACGTTGTGATCGAGCCCGACGAGATCAAGAAGATCGAGCCCAAAACCGCCAAGACCATGGAGATTTTGGAATTCGTGAAATCAAACGAAGTCGATCCCGTCTTTTTCGAATCTTCTTATTACATGCTCCCAGAAGAAGCCGGACGCCGACCTTACGCTCTGCTCACCAAAGCCCTCGAGGAAAGCGAGTACGTGGCTATTGCCAAGCTCACCATGCACAATCGCGAATACACGGTTTTCCTGCGTCCGCACGAAGGCGGAATGATGTTGCACACCATGTACTACGCGGAAGAAGTGCGCAAAGTCGAAGGCTTCGGCGCGCCGGATGTCGAATTGAAAGATGCGGAAGTAAAAGTCGCCCACCAGTTGATCGAGGCTCTCGCCGCTGATTGGGACCCGGAAAAATATCACGACACCTTCCAGGACAATGTGAAGAACCTCATCCAGACCAAACTGGAAGGGGGAAAGATCGCCGAAGTCGAGAAGCCCAAGAAGCTCGCCCCGGTGGTCGATTTGATGTCGGCCCTGAAGCAAAGCCTGGCGGAGATGGAAGGCAAGAAAAAGCCGTCCGCAGCCACGCGAGAATCCGCTGGAGGAAAAAGATCCCGCGGAGGAGCGTAGGAACAGCCGTCAGCCTTCAGTCCCGCTGCCGTTGGGTGCAACTTAACCTACCGTTCGCTGCATCACCTACATAATCCCTAATGCCTCGGCCCAAAGACCAAGGGCTGAGTGGTGAAGGCTGAATGCTGACGGCGGTCCTGTGGCACAGATTGCATCCAACCCGTAGAATAGACAATTCTGCTTCCTGGATCATAGATACAGATCATATGTCGAACCGGATAGTGTGCTTGGTGTCAAGGACAAAGGCCCGCCGCGGGGCTCATGCCCTCACGGTAGGGATTCTCTTTCTACTTTGCCTCGGTTGCGGAGAGACCTACCGCCCTGTGGCTAATCCGGTCATTCCCAATCAGCCCAACCCCGCGTTTGCACACATAGTCATGATGATCAGCGACAATGGCACCAACAATCCAGGCGCCAGTACCACCATTGATGTCTCCGGAGACTCTACTACATCGCAATCGCAAACCGGCCTCGGACCAGTGCACGCCGCGCTGATAGCTGGTACCCAGGTCTTTGTCGCAAATAGTCTGGATGACACAGTTTCCTCATTTAGCGCTGCCAGTCCACAGCCGGTCGTCACCATCAGCCTGCCGTCTTCTTGCGGTACGCCGCCTTGTTCAATGCCGGTATTCGTCGGCAGCACAGAAACCGCAACGGTTTACATTGCGAACTCGAAGAGCAATACAGTTTCGGCAATCTCCACCGGAAGCGACGTAGTCACCAATAACATAACGGTGGGAACCAATCCGGCTGCCCTGGCCGAGACACCAGACACCCAGAAGGTGTATGTGGCCAATCAGGGAACAAATGGCAGCGGCGGTTCGGTGACCGTTATCAACACTGAGGACAAGAGTGTGGTCTCGAATCCTCCATTGGCGGGTTTCGGCTGGGTTTCGCCGGTATGGGTGGTAGCTCGATCCGACAGCCAAAGAATATATGTACTGGATCAGGGAAGCGGTCTGGTCGCAGCTATCGATACATCTTCCGATTCGGTGGTCAGCAGCATCTCGGTCGGCGTGGGTGCCAATTACATGGTGTACGACCCCAACCTGAACCGGATTTACGTGGTCAATCCGGCTGCCAATACCGTGACTACACTCGATGCCAGCACCGATACTCTCCCGGCCACCCCAATATCCATTGCCAATCCGAAGTCAGTAGCGGCACTCGCCGACGGAACACGGTTTTATATTTCCAGCGGGGCAGCCGCCGGTGGCGTTCTGACCTCAAAGGTAACAGTGATCAACGCCGCCGATTTCACGGTGAAGACCACCATCCCCTTTACCTCGGTTCCGGCGCTTCCAACGTTTTGCACGGTGAAAACCTGGGCGGAACTGTCAGTTGCGGCAGCTGCGGATAGTTCGAGGGTTTACCTTTCCAATTGTGACGCCGGGAATACTTCGATCATTCAGACTTCCAACGACACCCTGCTGGTGCAGATGACAGCGCCTTTCAGTGCCCAGCCACCCCCAGGGCCGGGGGGAACTCCTCCGCCGCAGAATCCGGTTTTCCTTCTGGCAGGACCATAGAAGAGTTGTTGATTCTCGGCTTTGCTCGAAGTCGACAACCAACAATTCTTGCGCCTACTGTCCTACCGCCGCCGAGTGATGAGACTGGCCATAACGCAGCGCAATGTTCATGAAGACATCGCCGATGCCCGTTTCAAAGCAAATCACCAACGCTTCGGTGTCCTCGCTGCTCTTGGGACCATGTTCCGAGGTATGGAGCACAGGGGGATGGACGCGGAAGTGAAAACCCTCATTATTGAGCACGGTCACTGCGTTGCCGATCACCTGATTGGCAAGTTCGAAAACGGTTTCCCGCACTAATGCATCGGTTTCCGGCAATACTGTGCCTGCGAACTTGCTGGCCACGCGCACAGCGGTCTCCGGGTCAAGATCCAGAATGATTCTGCCTTCAATATCTCCGGTAACCCAGATCAGTGCAGCGATTCCTTTCCGCCGGTAAGCCTCTGCTTCCATGCTGAGGTTGCCGATGGACATGGAACATTGCAAGCCCTGCGCCAGCACGGCGTCCGCCGCATTGATGAAAGGCTGGATCAATTCCATCTTCATGGTTAGTCTCCCGCGCCCGCGGCGCTGGCCACGGTGCCGTCATCTCCCATTACGTACTTGATGACTTCGTACAGAACCTCGGGCTTGACGGGCTTCTGCACGAAATGGCGCGCGCCACGCTGCAGGGCCGCCACAATGTTTTCCTGATACCCCACCGACGACACCATGACCACGCGCGCATCGGGATGTTTCTGCACGATTTTCTCGGCAGCCTCGATCCCTTCCATCTGCGGCATGGTGATGTCCATCAGCACAATATCCGGATTGGTTCGGTCGTATTCGGTGATGGCGGTCATACCGTCCCCGGCTTCGCCGCAAAGCTGGCCCCCGAAAGTCTCGATCATGCGGGCCAGGTTCTTGCGGGCGAAGACGGAATCATCCACTACCAGATAGCGGACTGGCTGACCGTCCTTACTGCGTTTTACTGGAACAAATTGCTCCATATAACAACCTCCATCTGCTGATTGATCCAGAGCTTTCGCGCCGGAACTTACAACTCAACTCTTGCCCGCTCCAGCGGCCCGTCCGCCGTCCGCAGGTTCGGTGTTCTTACGCTCCGGCATGCACTGCGCCTGTAAGGTATTGCCAAGTGCTTCCAGGCTGACCACGCGGACAGCATAGCCGCGTTCTATTGCCGCCTTCGGCATTCCGTAGACCACGCAGGACTCCTCGTTTTGCGCGATGGTCATTGCTCCGGCGGCCTTCAACTGGCCAAGGCCCTGCGCACCGTCTTCTCCCATGCCGGTCATGAGTACACCAAGACTATTATTGCCAAATTCTTCGGCAACACTGCGGAATAGCACATCCACCGACGGACGATGGCCGTTCACTCGCGGCTCATCGCTCAGGACGACTACATCGCCCAGCGGCATGCGCTTAACTTTTAAATGGCGGCTGCCCGGACATACCAGGGCGCGGCCCGCCAACAAGCAGATCGCCCGACTGGGCTTCCTTCACCTTGATGGAGCAGATTTCATCCAGCCGCCGGGAAAACATTTCCGTGAAACCCTCCGGCATGTGCTGCACTATGAGAATCGTGCCCGGGAAATCTTTGGGCAATTGCGGCAGCAGATACTGCAAAGCCTGAGGACCACCGGTCGACACGCCGATGGCGACAACTCGGGTAGGACGTTGCTTGGTGTTGGGCGCCGCTTTTTCCACCGGCCTGGGATCGGACAGGGATGGCGGAGACACCCTTAGCCCCCGGCTCTGTGCGGCAGCTTTAATCTTGGAGATAAGCTCGTCGGCGATTTCCGGCATGCGTGCGGAAACGTCGCTGGGTTTCGCCACAAAATCGAAAGCTCCCATGGACAGCGCTTTGAGCGTCACCGACGCTCCCTCGGTGCTGTGAGAGCTGACCACGATCACCGGCAAGCGGTGTTTGCGGGTGATTTCTTTTAGCATGTCCAAACCGCCCATGCCCGGCATTTCCAGATCGAGGGTGATTACCTGCGGCTTCAATTCTTCGATCTTCTTCAGACCGAAGTTACCGTCCATGGCTGTGCCAACCACCTGAATCGAACTGTCAGTGGCGAGAATCTGCGGAATCAGCTTGCGCATCAGAGCCGAATCATCGACCACAAGCACGCGGACGGGTGCGCTCATGTCTGGCCTCCCGCACTCGCTTGGGCAGCTTTCGCACGTTCGGCATGAGACAGCAACAGTCCCATCGCCGGGCCAGTCCCGGTCCCAGGACGCGACTTGGTGAAACGCTCGACGATCGCAGCCAGATTCAAGATCAATACCACGCGCCCATTGCCCAGGATGGACGCGCCACTGACCAGATCGGTCTCCACGGTGTGATCGTCCAGCGCCTTGATTACCAGTTCCTCTTCACCCTCCAGTTCGTTTACCAATAGCCCCAGCTTGCGTTCCCCCAGGTTGGTGACCAGCACGAAAATCTTGCCGTGCCGACGATCGGATGGGTGATGTTCGGATATCTCCGTGGTGCGGTTTCCCAGACGGATCACGGTCAGCGCGCGATTGCGCAACTGCAAGACCTCGCGATTATCCACCTGATGCAAGTCCGATTCCTGCACTCGCGCGATCTCGGCCACAGCGTTCAAAGGAATCGCATAGAGACGTTCTTCCACGCGGAACAACAGAGCTTTGATAATGGCCAGCGTAAGCGGAAGACACAATCGGAAGATAGTGCCTTGTCCGTGCCGGGTTTCGATCTGGACGGTGCCCTTGAGCCGTTGCAGAATGCTCTGCACCACGTCCAGCCCAACCCCGCGCCCGGAGACTTCTGTGATTTGGTCGGCGGTGCTGAATCCGGGCCGGAATATGAGATTGAGCGCGGTGGTTTCGTCGAGCGCGCCGGACTCCTGCTCGTTCCACAACCCCTGCTGTAGAGCGCGCGCCTTCACCTTTTGTACATCGACGCCGCGGCCATCGTCACTGATCTCAACCATCACCTGATTGCCCTGGTGATAAGCGCGCAGATGGACAGTTCCTTGTGCAGGCTTGCCCACGCGAGCGCGTTCCTCCGCACTCTCAATGCCATGGCTGACAGCATTCCTCACCAGGTGGGTCAGCGGCTCGGCGATGCCATCGAGCAGTCCCTTGTCGAGGTCTGTGTCTTGTCCGCTTAGCTTCAGTTCCACGTCCTTGCCACACTGTTTGGCGACATCACGCACCATGCGGGGAAATCGCCGGAACAGTTGCTCTACCGGAACCATGCGGACTTTCATCACCGAACGTTGCAGATCGGTCAGAACCCGGGACTGAAACGCCATGGCATCCGCGAAACGGCTGCGCGTCGAATCCTTGGGATGCTGACGGGCAAATTCATTCAGCGTCCGCTGCAACATGGACTTGCCGATGATCAGTTCGCCCACCAGATTGAGCAGGTTGTCGATGCGCTCGGCGTCCACCCGCAGGATGTTGTCCACGTGCGCGGAAGCCGTTCGGCCGGCGATCTCATCGTCAGGAGAAGAAGCAGTCGCGGTTCCCTCGGCTTCCGAATGCACCTGCGCTTCAGTCACGGATTCCGGTGTCCCTCCGCTTGAAGTTCCGGAAAGGACGGCTTCCGATGGTGTCGTCTTTTGGGCGGGGAGTTCAATGGCTTCAACCTGCGCTTTTGAAACGATGGTAGGAATTTGGCACTTTGCAGACAGAAGCTGGGCAGCCTTGTCGCTCGCCAGTAGCACCTGGATCTGCTTGACTGCTTCTATCGAGCCGGCATCTGGCCGCGACCCCAGCACTTCTCCGACATCAGCCAGCGCCTTGAGTACTAACTGCCGCGCCGCAATGGGCATGGCGCATGCAGGATCAACCTGTACGCGAATGTGATACAGAAGTTTGCCCTGGTTAGCGGCGCGCTGCATAGCAAGTTTTTCATATTCAGTCCACACCGCTTGTGCAGAGACCGACGGCTTGTCTTTCTTGGCGCGAGAACTTCGTGGCTTGGGTGCCCGGGCCAGTTCGCGAATCATTTTCTGTAGTGGCGCAGCCGAGGGAAGCTTAGTCTCGTTGCGATACGCGCTCAACATCTCGCTGAACAAGTCGGCCGCTCGGAAGGCAATTTCGGCCAGTGAATCTTGCGCTGCCGTAGTTTCCCCTGCGAGGGCATCCTCCAGCTTGTGCGCCACCTCGCTCAACTCCTGAAACCCAGTCGCAGCCGCGTCGCCCTTTAGCGTATGCACAATGCGCCGGATGCTGCGCACGGTTTCGCCGTCACCGGGCTGCTTCTCCAGTTTCAACGCATCTTCGTTCAGCGCTTGCAGCAATTCCTGGGAGCTTTCGAAGAACAGCGCCCGCAGTTCCGCGCCGCGCTCGTCCGGGACCCGGCTCATAAGGCCACCTCGAGCTTCTGGTACGCAGTTCCGGTTTCGCGATAAACCATGTTGAACTTGTCGGTAAGACCCAACAGGCTCTCGGCGTGCCCCACAAACAGATAGCCACCGGCATTCAGGCAGCGGCAGAACTTTTCGATCAGCCGCTTTTGTTCGGCTTCATCGAAATACATCATCACGTTGCGGCAGAAAATAATGTCGTAGCGCTGCGGCAGATATTCAGTCTTTAAGTTATGGAAGTCGAAATGAACCATCTCTTTCAGCGACTTTTTCACCGCGTAGCGATCGCCGACTTTGTCGAAGTGGCGTAGCCGGTAGCTGTAATCCACCGAAGACATCTGATGTTCGCCGTAGGTGCCTTCCTGCCCCGCTCGCAACACGGAGTAGCTGATGTCGCTGGCCAAAATCTCCACTTTCCAGGGAGGCGGGACCAGAGGTTTGGGCACCGGCAGCTCCTTCCCTGAAGGATTGCGCAAAACATGGTAGGAGATTGCATCCGCCACCAGCATGGCCATGGTGTAAGGTTCCTGTCCGGTGGAACATCCCGCGCTCCACAGGCGCAGCGAGAAGTCATGCCGCTCCTGCTTGCGGCGCAACATCTGATCGAGAACGTGCTTGTGAAACAAATCCAACTGCGCCTTGTTACGAAAGAAGCTGGTCTCGTTGACGGTGAGGTTTTCCAGCAGCTTGGTGAGTTCTTCCTTGCCCTCGCGGCTGATCAGAAGACTGTAGTAGCTGTAGAACGAATCCAGATGGCATTCTTTGAGACGGCGCTGCAATCGGTCTTGCAGGAAATGGGTGCGGCGTGAATCAAAATGCATGCCGCACTCCTGATAGACGAGCGTCTGCAGCAGCTTCAGTTCGGGTTCCGTAAGTTGCATCTGCACAGTGGGGCTAGCCATGAATTGATTGGTGCTTTTCCTCCACGCTATTTGGACGCCGCGGCGCCCCGCGCCTCGGTTGTGCTGGTTTTTGTCCGGGCTTCTATCTTGCTTTCAGTCTTGACCTCGGCTTTAGCCTCGCCGGGAGCGCCATTTCCACCTTGGGTGCTGAAATCCAGCAACTTGGTCATGTCGAGCAGAATGATCAGTCGCCCCTTATGTTTCCCCAGTCCGGTCACGCACTTCAGGCCGCCTTCCAGGAACTCTGTGGGAGACGGTTCCACGTCCCCGGCCGGAATCTTGAGCACTTCCGATGCGGAATCGACAATCAACCCGGAAAGGCGTCCGTGATGCTCGAGTACCAGAATCCGGTTGCGGCGGTTGGGCACAACATCGGTTTCCCCTAGCCGCTTGCGCAGATCCTGCACGGATACGATCTTGCCGCGCAGGTTGATCACGCCTTCCATGTAAGCAGGCGCATCCGGTACGGCCGTGATTTCCGGCACGCGCACAATTTCATGCAGCGAAGTGATGGGCGCTCCATAAGTCTCCCGTCCCACCTGGAAGCCGACGATGTGCAATTCGCGGTTCATCGCATCTGTTCCGTTTAACCCTGCGCCCCGGCAGCTGCCTGGCGGGCGTTGGCCAACGTGGACCTATCCACGCGTCGGCCCGTGACACGCTCTAATTGCTCCAGCGCAAATCGATCCATGGAGTCGAGCAGGTCGCGGGACATCTTCGACATCTGTTCCGCCGAAGCCGCCAGTTCGGTCGAGCCGGAAGTGGTTTGCTGCACCAGTTCCCGCATCCGCTCCATGGCTTTAACCACGGCGTGCGCTCCCGAAGCCTGTTCTTCCACGGCAGAATTGATCTCGTGGGTGATCTCGTTCAAGCGGGTGGTGGCGCGGGCGATCTGCGCCGAACCGTGCGACTGTTCGTTGGTGGCCGCGCCAATTTCCTGCGCGAACTTGTACACTTCGGTGACTACGTTGGAAATCTTACGCAGCGCGGTATTGAGTTCCTGTCCCAGACCCAGCCCTTCGTTAACAATCCCGGTGCTTCGGTTCATGTTCTCAACGGCTTTACGCGCCTCTTTCTGAATGCTCTGAATGAGGTCGGAAATTTCCTTGGTGGATTGGGCGGACTTTTCCGCCAGCTTGCGAACTTCATCGGCGACCACGGCAAAGCCCAACCCGTGCTCGCCCGCGCGCGCGGCTTCGATGGCAGCGTTGAGCGCCAGCAGGTTGGTTTGTTCAGCCAAGTCATCGATAACCTCGATGATCTTTCCAATATCGTCCGCTCTTTGACCCAGCACATCGATGATCTCGCCGGAAGACTGAATGGTGGTATTGATCCGGTTCAATCCATCGGTAGCCTTGTCCATGGTGGAGATACCGCTATGCACTTCCTCGCGGGAGCGGTTGGAGATGTCCAGCAATACCTTCGCGGTGTCGGCCACGCGCTGGATGGAAGCCACCATTTGGTCGATGGAAGCTGAGGTTTCGCTGACGCTCGAAGCCTGAGTCTGCGTGCTCTTCACCATGTTCTGCACATTGACGCTCATCTCGTGCATGGTGCTGGTGACTTCGTCGATGGCGGACGATGTTTGCAGGCTGATCTTGGCGGATTCGTCGGAGGCTCCTGCCACTTGATTGGAGGCGCTGGCCACTTGCGAGGCTGCATCGCGCACATTGCGAACCAGGCTTCTGAGTCCCTCGATCATGCTCACGAAGGCTTTGCCTAATGTGTCACCCTTCGATCGCGGCTGCACTTCAACATTCAGGTTCCCGCCGGCAATTGCCTCGGAGACTGTTGCCATCTCTTTCAGGTAAGTGACCATGGTGGCGAAACTTCGCGACAACTCACCGATTTCATCTTTGCGGGTGAGATCGATTTCATGATCCAAGTCGCCGGCATTGCCGATCTGCCGCGCCACCGTCATCAGGTTTCCTAGCGGTTCCGTGATCGACTTGGAAGTGGAGTAGGCGATGGCAATGCCCAGGGCCAGCGCCAGAAGCGTGCTGAACAGCGCGATCACGATAGTAGCCGTGGCCGCGGTTTCATCGGACTTTCGCCGTAGTTCCAGAACCTTGGTATTTTCCAGGTCAGCTACTTCCAGAGAATCGGTGGCAGCCTTGACCCAGGACGACGCGTCTTTCTGCAAATAGAAAATCTGCAACTCAGCTACCGTGGCGTTGCCGCTGTCCACATCTTTGCGCTTCTCGATCAACGGCGCCGCAAAGTCGTGCCCCCAGTTCTGCTCGCTGGTTTGCACCTTCGACAGTGCGGCTTTCTGCTGCTCCGAATTGGCCAGGTTCTGGGCGGTTTGCAGGGAGTCTTGCAGGACACGCATCCCGTCGTTCAATCTCTCGACTTCACGGGTGTCTCCGCTGAGCAGGTAGTTGCTTAGATACAGCCGGTTCTGCATCATCTGGAAACGGATCTTGTCGTTGGTCTGCGCCATCTGTAACGCTTGCGAGGCCGCAGCTTTGGCGCTGTGTTCCCGCTGCACCGCGACGAGGTTGACCAGGAACAGCACCACCACCATCGCAAGGACGGCGCCAAAATTCACATAAAGTTTCTTGCCAATCGTCATCGCTATTCCTCCCCTAAATTGCAGGTTCGCCTCGTGCCGTGGGGTGTGGCTCACTCCGCCGGACGTTTAGGCTGGAAATCGAATTCCAGCGTCACAGTGCTCTCGTCCTGCGCCGGTTCAAACTTCCATTTCTTCACCGCGTCCAGTGCTGCATTCACCAGAACTGGATTTCCGTCCACCACCCTGACGTCTTTCGGGTCACCGTTGGGGGAAACCACTACAACCACCTTCACCGTGCCGCGGATGCTCAAACGGCGCACCAGGTCGGGGTAGCTCGGAGAGACCCTGGTTTTCACTTTCCGTGCTACTTCCGCTTGAGCGAAAGCGCGCCAGGGGATAATTGCTCCTGCCGCGACAAAGAACGCCCACAATGCCAGGACTGTAATCAGTCTCCTTTTAGGCTCTTGGAAGCGCACGGCCTCTCCGCCAGACACATCTGGTCGTAACTTCAGGTGCAATGTCTCTGCCAACCTTGCAGCTCAGGGGGTTACAAGAGGATAGCGGCCTAATAGCAATAAATATCAATTACTTAGGAGGATTAGATTAGCAGCCGACGGGTTCGCCTTCAAGAGATTATCGTCTCAGCCGAGGCGCTCACTCTCACAGTGAGACGAAGAATATGGGTGAAGCAGGGACTTTTCCAGTCGAGGTTCACAATTGGGCACTCCCATCCCTAATAATCTTGACTCAAATTGAGATTGTGGACTACTTTTCCATTATATTCAATTACTTGTAGTTGGCATCGTTGCCTACTATGCAAACTGGCCATTTCACACCAACCGAGGCGCCACTTCATCATGGTGAGGAGGCCTTTCAAAGATTGCTATTGCAATTCTCCGAGGCAATGGCGGACGGCACCCCTTCCGGTTCCGTGATTCAAATGTTCTGCCGCACCACCCGAGAATTCTTTCAGGTAGATGGCACATATTTCTGGCGTGTGAGTCCGCCGGATGAGTTGGTCGCTGCCGAAGCAGATGGTTTGTTGGCGGAGAATTTTCGCGGCCAGCGCTTAAAGGCTCGCGACAGCGCCGTTGCCGTCGAGGCCGTCCGGCAACGCAGAACCGTTTATGTGAATCGTGTGGATCCCAACCGCTATCCCATGGCCAGCGAATTCCACGCCAAGTCTCTGATGGCGGCGCCGCTGGTGGTAGCCAACGAGGTGATCGGCGCGGCCGTCTTTCTGAGTGCTTCGGACCCCGATTTCTTTCACGATGACATGGCTATGAAGGCCACCATTCTGGCCGGCCAACTGGGTAGTCTGCTCGAGGCCAACCGTCTGACCAAGCTCTCCCGCGAGGAGCATCGCCGGGCGGAGATTCTGACCGAAGTTGCGCAAGCCGTGCACGCCATGCCCGATACCTCGACGGTGTCTGAGTCAGTCGCGGCCCATTTGCGGATGCTGCTGAACACCCGTCTGGTTTGCATCCTCTTGCGGCAGGGAACCACGGTGCAGTTGCACGCCGTGGCGGCGGAATCTCCGCAATTGGCAGCTTCCGTGCGCTCTCGTTACGACCGCAAAGGCTTGCAATTTGCTGCCGATCTCACCGCGCGAGCACTCGCCGTTGGCGAAGTGATTGCCGTGGCCATTGACCCTTACACCCACGCTCTTGGCGAGTTGGTTCCAGCCGGTATGCTGCTGGCGGCTCCCATTCGTACTTCCCGCGCTCAGGGTGCTGTTCTCGTTTATCCACGACAGCAAGGTCCATTCCGCCTGGAAGAAAAGTCTTTACTGGCGGCGGTTGCGGGCTTTGGTGCGGTCGCCATCGCCAACGCGGAACTCTGCGGAACCGCCCGGGCGCAGGCCCAGGAGTTGCAACAACTGCTCGACATTTCGTCGGAGTTGGGATCGATCGGCGATCTTGACCAGTTCATGCAACGTTTCGCATTACGCGCCGCGGGTCTTCTCGGCTTCGACCGCGCATTCCTTGGTCTGCTCGAAGACGGCGTATTTCGGGTTCACTGGGGAGCAGAGAGCGGAAGAACTGAACGCCTGGATATGGTCCTGCCGGAAGGGCCCACTACCCGCGCTCTGTTTAATCGCGAGGTCTTCTGGTCTGACGACGCGACTCAGGTTCCAGGGGCCAATCGTGAGGCCTTAGCCAAGTTCAATGTCAAACAAGTCTTGACCGTGCCTTTACTTGACACACACGGCGAAGTGCTGGGAATGTTCGGAGTGCTCGATCGCCTCGATCGCACCGGAATTTCGCAGTCGGATATTCGTTCCGCCAGGGTTCTGGCGGCACAAGTCGCGGTCGCGCTGGAGTCCACTCGCAATCTTCACTTGTCGGAGCAGCACCGCCGTCGCGCCGAGTCTCTGATGGGGCTGGCGCTTGAGTTGAACTCTCAGCTACAGCTTCCCGAGTTTGCCAGAAGCTTCGTCACCCGTGCCGCTGATTTGATGGAAGCTCCCATGGCCGCCTTGGCAGTGAAGCAAAATCAGGGATTGGAAATCGTGGCGCTGCATGGAACGTCTGTCTCCAACAACCGCCAGGATTCTCTCCTGCATCGCTTGGAAGGCGGCCTCGCGCACACTCTGGCCATCAGCCCTGAGGCAGTTGTGTGTGGCAGCGCTGCTGACCTTCTCGGCAGCGAAACCAGTTCCGCGCTTGGCTGGAACGATTGCAGCCTCATCCGCCTCCAGGGGTCTTCCGGAGAACTGGTTGGAGTGCTGTGCCTGGCCAACAGGCAAAAGCCTTTGGAGCGCAGCGACCAGCAATTGCTGCAAGCGGTTGCGGCGCACGCATCCATTGCCCTGGAAAATGCCCGGCTGTTTACTCGGATGCACCAGGCCAACCGCCATTGGATCGAAATCTTCGATGCCATCACCGACTTCATCGTGGCCCACGACCAATCGGACAAAGTCTTGCGCGTGAACCGGTCGCTGGCCGACTTCATCGGAGTTCAGCCCCAGGAACTGATCGGCGTCAGCATGTGTGGGTTGATGGTCACCGACGATGAAACCCCGGCGCATTCCTGCCCCTTCTGCCGTTCTTCCATGAACGACGCAGGCCCGGACGAATACGTGCTCCCGGTGCTCGACCGCACTTACATTGTCTCCACTTCCCGGGTCCACAGCGCCAATAGCGAAGGCCTGCAAATCATTCACGTCCTCAAGGACATCACCGACCGCCGCGAAGCCGAGCGTCGTTACCGCGAATTGTTCGATAACATTCAGGAAGGCGTGTTCTTCGCTACTCCCGAAGGACGATTTGTTGAAGTCAATGACGCGCTGGTACGAATGCTCGGGTACACCAGCCGCGAAGAGCTTTTGCAAGCGGACATTCGCTCCCAGGTGTGTTTCTCAGCCGAACAGTACGAAGAGTTCACGCGCCAGATGCAGCAGCACGGCGCAGCTCGCAACCAGGAGCAAACCCTGCGCCGCCCGGACGGAGCACCGGTGCATGTTCTGGTGAATGCCTTCGCAGTCCGCGACGCCCAACGCCGCACCGTGCAATATCGCGGCGTCATGCTTGATATCAGCGGCCTCAAGACCTTTCAATCGGAACTGCATCGTGAACGCGACTTTTCCGGAAAGATACTGAACCACACCCAGAGCCTGATCCTGGTGGTGGATACCAGCGGTCTCATCAGCTATGCCAACCGGCGTTGGTACGAAATGGGATACCAGCAGCACCAGCTTCTGGGGCGGCCACTGGAAGACTTAATCGCACCGCAAAGGCGGCAGGCGCTGGCTGAGGCTTTTGCCACCACCCGAATCGGGTCGCAGGTGGACAATCTTGAACTGCAGATCGTCCGCGGCCAGGACGTGGGACGATTTTCAGTGAATCTCAGTCCCATGCGTGATGAGCGTGAAACCGTCACCAGCATTGTGGTAGTCATGAGTGACATCACCGACGCAGCCACTCTCCAGGCCAAGCTGATTCATGCGGAAAAAATGGCAGCGGTGGGCCAGTTAGTTTCAGGCGTCGCCCACGAAGTCAACAATCCCCTGACTGCGATTCTCGGCTTCGCCGACCTACTGCTGGAAAATCCGGAAATGCCCGAAACCGCGCGCAAAGACCTGCGGGTGATCCTGCAGGAGGCGCAACGCACCAAACAGATTGTGCAGAACCTGCTGAGCTTTGCGCGCCAAATGCCGCCACAAAAGAACCCGGTCCAGCTCAATGCCATTCTCCATCGCACCGTGCAGTTGCGCGCCTACGACTTCCGCAGCCGCGGTGCGGAGGTCATCGAGCATCTCGACGAGAATCTTCAACAGGTAATCGGCGATTCCCATCAGCTCCAGCAGGTGTTTCTGAACATTCTTAACAATGCTTACGACGCCATGCGCGACACCGGGCGTCCGCCACGGGTCGAGATCGCAACCACCAATTGCGGCAACATGGTGGAAGCCACCTTCCGTGACAACGGCCAGGGCATCTCATCCCCCGAACGCATCTTTGATCCCTTCTTCACCACGAAAGACGTGGGCAAAGGCACGGGCCTCGGCCTGAGCATCTGCTATGGCATCGTGCATGAACACGGAGGCGAAATTGCTTGTCAAAACAATCCCGATGGTGAGGGTGCGACGTTCACGGTGCGTTTGCCAGCCCTCGCGATTGGCGTGATTTCGGGGGTGGCCCGGTCATGAGTATGCCTGCAATGAAGCCAGATTTTTTGCCTGTGTTGCTCATTGAAGATGAGCCTGCGGTGATGGCCTACGTCCGCGCCGCGTTGGAGCGTAGCGGCTACAGCGTGGTCTGCACCGAGTCCGGCGCCGAAGGCTTGCGCTTGCTGGCCTCGGAGAAATTCCTCGGCGTGGTTTCCGACATGCGCACGCCTGGCGGAGTGGACGGAGCCGATGTCCATGCCTGGTTAGCCGGAAATTGTCCCGAACTCGCCCACCGGATTGTTTTCATCACCGGAGATATTGCCAACGAAGACACGGTAGCCACACTCCGCAAGACAGGCGCACCCTGCGTGGAGAAACCGTTTCGTGTCCAGCAATTCATTTCAGTCGTGGAAAAGACAATGGGGAAGGCGCCGTGAGCGAAGACCTGCGAATCCGGCTCTTGATCGTGGATGACGAACAGAGCATCCGCAAACTTTGCATGACCGTCGGCGAAGCCCTCGGGTTCACCTGCCTGGAGGCCAACAGTGGTGAGACCGCGCTCGCTCTGCTCGAAGAGCAACCCGCCCACATGGTGCTGACCGATATGGTCATGCCAAATATGTCTGGCATCGAGTTTCTGGAAAGAGTGAAAAAACTGCTTCCGCGCGCCGAGGTCGCGGTGATGACTGGCCATGGATCGGTCGAGACCGCCGTCCAGGCCATGAAACTCGGCGCTTACGATTACATCGGGAAACCCTTTTCGCCGCTGGAAGAACTGCGCCTTTTCCTTCGCCGCATGGCCGAGAAAGTACGCCTGGTGGAAGAAAATCAGTTTCTGCGCGAGCGCGTGGATACGGAAACCGACCTCCACGGCATCGTCGGCTCTTCGAGTAAGATTCAAGACGTCTTGCGCGTGGTCTCGCGGCTGAAAGACACTCGCACTCCGGTGTTGATCGCCGGCGAAAGCGGCACCGGCAAAGAATTAGTGGCGCGCGCGATTCATTTCCGCGGCTCCTTCGCCAATCGGCCGTTCGTCGCCGTGGATTGCGGATCTTTGGTTCCGACCCTCATCGAAAGCGAATTGTTTGGCTACGAAAAAGGAGCATTCACCGGCGCTCTGAGATCAAAGACTGGCCTTTTCCAGTCAGCGAGCGGAGGAACGATTTTTCTCGACGAGATCGGCGAACTGCCGCTTGAGATGCAGGCCAAGCTGCTGCGAGTCTTGCAGGAGAAAGAGGTTCGTCCCGTCGGCAGCAATCAGCGAATCAAAGTCGACGTTCGCGTGATCGCCGCCACCAACCGCGACCTGGAAGCGGAATACCGCAATGGCACTTTCCGGAAGGATCTCTATTTCCGGCTGAACGTTGTCACCGTGCATCTGCCGTCGCTGCGCGAACGCCGCTCCGATATTCCCATGCTGGTGCATTGGTTTCTGGATCGCTACGCCGGCGGCAGTGCCATGCAGGTCACCAATTCGGCCATGAAATGCCTGCTGCAATATGACTGGCCGGGAAACGTTCGCGAGCTGGAAAACTGCGTCGAACGCGCGGTGGCCCTGGGGGATTCGCGGACCATCGATATCGGCGACCTCCCGCCGACCATCGCTTCGGCTTCTCCCATGCAGGAAACCAGCGGGATACCCAACACCGCTGGATTATCCTCCAACGATCTCGAAGACATCGAACGCGCCACCATCGAACGCGTATTCGAACAGGTGAAAGGCGACAAGGTCATGGCCGGCAAGATGCTCGGCATAAGCCGCGCCACTCTCTACCGCAAGCTCAAGCGCTACAACATCGGTGGCAGACACGAACTGCCGACGGGTAGCTCGGTGTTGCAGTAGACCACCACAAATGGCGAGTGCTTCTGAGGGGAGATATTTCGTGAGTTTTAGAATGGTCGTTGCCACCTTGATCTGTTCAGTTAGTCTGGCGGGTTCGATTTCGGCCCAGGATCGGAATGACCATCACCCGTTCCCCGTAAGCTTGATTCGCTTAATAGCGAACCCTAAGCTCTTCGATGGCCGCCGCGTGCGGGTTGCTGGATACCTGGACAACAACGGGCTGGACCAATCCTTCGGAATTTATGTGACTGAATCCGACGGTCGCAACTTCATTATCTCGAACTCGATTGACCTTCACGCCGAGCTCGAGATATACGAGAAACACAAAGGTCAATATGTGATTTTCAACGGAACCTACCACGCTCCCCCACACGGCCCCTTAGCAGACTACGTGAACGGATACATAGATCACGTTGACGGAGTTAGAGCTTGGAGCAAGGGGGACGCAGTGAAACAACCCTGAGACGTCATATCAATGTGAGACGCCAACTCTCCGAGACTGCCGTCGGCCCGAAATAGAACTCCATCCCATCTCTTTGTCAACTCTACACTTAGCCTCAAACCGCAAAGACCCCCCTTTGGCTCCACTCGTGCACTCTCCTTGTCTGCGATGCGGTCCGGGTCCTTGAGTCCACGCTAACCGGCAGACTCGGGAACCCCGGCCTGCATTGGCATTTCTGGGGGAACCGTGTCCAGACCAGCCATAGCCGCCGCTCTAACTCGCGAAAGCTCCACCAACAAGCTGGCCAAGTTCTTTCCCAATGCCACGCCTGTGCGGATTCCCGTACGCCTCACTCGCCTCGGCGATGCCACCACCACCACCAGCGAAAGCACAATCATTGAATTCGGTACGCCGCAGGAAGTGTTGTTTGCTTCGACTCTGCCGCTCGAGTTCGCCGACAAGCTGCGCTTACGCAACTCTGACGGTTCCCTCGACACCGAGGCCTGTGTGGTTGCACTGCAATGTAACGGAGGACACCGGGCGGTTGCCGCTCGCTTCACCCGGGAAGTTGCCAACTGGATCGTGAAACCATGACATCACCTGTGAATGATCTCGCCACCGAGTGGAAAGACGCGCTTGCGCTCTATCCTTTGTATGCGGCGTTGGGCCGGGAATTCGTCATCGAACTCCCCGCTTGCAATGATCTCGAATCCGGTAACAGCACGCCGCCCCAGGAATCCGTGGAACAGGCGCGGCAATGGTTTCTCGACATGGATCAGCGCATCCAGGTCTATCAACTCCGTCAGTTCTTGCAGACCAGCGCCCTCGCCGGCGAAGATGCTCTGCGGAATCTCCTGCAACATCACTTGCGCAAGCCTCAACACTCCGACACTGACCGCGACAAAGTCGATTTCTTGTTGGTGCAGTATTTTTCGCTGGCCGCGCCCTCGCGTCTGGAAGATGCCGATGTCGATGTCCAGTACGTGGCCCAAACCCTGGAGCCAGTGCTGGGAACCGCCGACTTAACCCTGCCAGACTGGCTGAGTCCACTCTCCGATCTGATGACCGAAGCCAATGCCAGTAAGACCCTGAGCGAACTGCTCAGCAGCAAGGTTCTGGAAAAAAGCCGCAAACTCAAAACTTCTTCGCAGGAGAACTATTACACTCCCGCGGCAATGGTCTCGTTTACCCGCTTCAGTTTCTTAATGCGGCGTGTGTTCTTCCGCCTGATGCATGGCGACCTGAACGCTATTTCCGACGGCCTGCGCGAATTGGAAGCCAGTGGCGTCGCAACCCTCGACTGCCGCCGCGCGCAATTCTCCGCGGAAGAGCCGATCGCACGCTTGCGCATGATCTGCCAATCGTGGAAGGTGATGTTTCACGCCGAGTATTCTTCCGGGCAGCCCCTGCGCATGTTGGTTGACCTGCGCAACGTGATCGATCATGCTCTGGAAAAGAACCAGAAGGGAAACAAGCCGTCAGAGAAAGCGAAAGCGGCCGCGGCCGGCGCTCAATCCGGAATCGCTGCTTCGGACGCGCCTGAATTCGAGGTCTCCCGTCAGACCGCCGATTGGAGCGAACCCGATCCTCACCAAAGCAGCAGCGACAATACCGACGGATCATAGGCCCCGTCGTCAAGCAGAGAGCCGTCGAGCAGAAAGACGTCGAGTAGAAGACCGTCGAGAATAACCGTGGACCAACCCACCGTACTCATCATCTCCGACGACCCGGATTTTCCCCTGGTCATCACCAGTCGCTGGCAATCGGAGCGCAAGATGCCGGCCTTCACCCTGATGAGTAGTGACGTGTGCCTCGATTTCGATCCGGAAAACTTTCAGTTAGCCATCGCCGGACGCATCCGCCCGCAGGCGCTCGCCGTTGTGATGGAAGCTATGGATGCCGCCGGCAAACGCGTACTCTTCGTCTCCGACGACGTTAGAGCTATTCAATCCGTTCGTGACCGCTGGCCTGGGGTCGTCGTCGTTCGCCAGCAGGAAAATTGGCTGGAAACTCTGGTGCTCGTAGCCGGCGAAGTGCTGCATCGGGCAACTGCCGAATTCCACGCCCGCCGCGCCGAACAACAAAACACGCTGCTGGAACGCCAAGCCACTCTCGGCCGCTACATCCTCGAAATGCAGCACACGCTGAACAACACCTTGACCTCGATGCTGGGAAACTCCGAGTTACTCCTGCTTGAGCCTGGTTCTCTCTCCGCTGAGGCGCGTTCGCAGATCGAAACTGTTCGCAACATGGCGCTACGCATGCATGAAATCCTGCAACGCTTTTCGTCGCTAGAGAAGGAGTTGCGTGTGGTAGAACGACAATCTGGCAAAGAAATGAAAGCCGGCACCCAGGCCGCGGCTGCGGTATAAGTCGCTTCAATATCATTACCTATTAACTCACCCGCCCAACTCCCAACTCATTACCTCTACAATCATTTAATGGATCACCATGCGGTCGCAGCTGTCAGCATCACCGGCACCTGCCTGGATGTGCTCGGCAGCCTTTACCTTGCCTACGATCTGTTGGGTGGTCAACACGGTCCCTTGCGGCTGCTTACACGGGCCGTAACCTACTCGGTCGTCTTCGGAATTGGCTACGGTCTCGGCCTTGGTCTCTTCTTCGGCCTGGCCTCCGGGCTTGCAACCGGCATCACCATAGCGATTGAACTCAATCGAGCGGCGCGCGGATTCGATCACTATTCTTTGCCTTGGGAAGCGTTGTTCAGCGCACTGCGTGGGCTTGGTTTCGGCGTCGGACTGTATCGGAGTGTGGGCGTCGAGTACGCGATCGCATTCGCCGCTCTCATCACTCTGGGTCAGGTGTTCGCCTATTCCCGCGGGATGCGTCCTGCTCTCGACTATGTTGCCTCTCGCCGAACCCGCCTTTCACGTCGCCAGTTTTGGGGAACGGTCGTGCGTACCTTCGGGTACATTGCCACCGCGCTTATCTGCGGCGCGCTCGTACACCGAGCTGATCACGCCTGGTCTTTTGCCATCCGGGTTGGGCTCGTCACCGGCCTGGTCACCGGCGTCGGAGTAACCGTAAACCCCTATATCGAATACTACGCGGATAACCTTCCGGAACGGCGGATGGGAGCCTTCGGCGTCGCACTCATCCTGTGTGGTTTCGCCATGCAGTCATTGCAGTATTGGCTGGCATTATTCGATGTGCGCGTGACGTAGTTGTCCGGGCCCTGCTCTAACGTCGCCTTTGTTCGACGCTAGAGCAGGGAAGGTGATTATCAGTGGTGCTGTGACCGCAGTGCGCGCCGATTACGGAGTCAGCTTGAACACCACTCCGTTGTTATCCGTGCCGCCGGAAACCGTGGTTCCGTAAAGATTCCCTGCCGAGTCCCGGAGCAGAGTTGCCGCCGGACCGTTTCCATCCGATGGCTCTCCCATGAAGGTGTGGACCACTGTGAACTTGCCGCCGGAGGTGATTTCAAATAGCGTCCCGCAGCCACCCCCACCGTTGCAACTCAAGTTTCCTCGCTCGTAAGTTGTGCCATACAGGTTTCCGGCGGCGTCTAACACCAACCCAGCCGAGGGCCAAGCCCCATCCGCCTGGGCGGTGAAGCTGTAAAGGACAGTCTCCTTGCCGGCTGCATCAATCTTGAACACACTACCGTAGCCCTCGGCTCCGCCGTAGTAGGTGGTTCCATAGAAATTGCCTTCGGCATCCCGAATTAACCCTCCCAGCGGCTCTTCGCCTTGCTGGCCGGCTCCAGGGAAGTCATAGTTTTCCATCCCACTTGCCGTTAGCTTAAACGCGGTTCCGCAGCCGCTGTTGAAATTGCCGGAGCATGTGCTGTTACCGCCTTGTATGGTTTCACCGTAAAGCGCCCGCCCCGCTTGATCAAGCAGCAGGCCAGCCCCGGGATTCGCTCCATCTACCCCGCCAGTGAAGCTGTGCAGGATGGTCTCCTTCCCGGTGTTTGCATTCCACTCGAACACGACTCCGTCATTCCCAGCGCCGCCGCCTCCCTGTGTGGTCCCATAGAGATTGCCGGCTGCGTCACGAACCACTGGCGCTGACGGGCTCGCTCCGTCGGGCGCGCCCGTGAAGGCGTGCAATACAGTCTCTTTGTTGGCAGGGTTCAGTTTGAATACCGTTCCTACTCCGGAGCCTCCCGGTCCGTAATTTGTTGTGCCATACAGATTCCCGGCTGCGTCCCGGATCACTCCAGCGAGCGGTCCCCCGCCATCGCTATCATCTGTAAAGCTGTGCAGGAGCGTGAACGTCCCGTTGGCGGCTAGTTTGAATACGGTTCCGCATCCGTAAGGATTACTACAGTTCAGACCGCCGGCACTGGCTGTGCCATACAGGTTTCCGGCACTATCTTCAATCAAGCTGGAGTACGGCCATTTACCGTCCGATCCACCCGTAAACGAGTAGAGCAGGCTGTAGGTCTGTGCGTGTGACTGTCCCGGCGCCAGAATCGTGGCCGTCAGCAAGAGCCCAATCGCCAGAATAAAGATGGGGCTGTGTTTGGGAGAGTGAAGTATGTCATCGGACCGACGTTTGCTCATTTCAGTGTCCTTCCTCTGCGCCAGGATTGCCTTCCAGGGCTGGTCTGTGCTGCAGAATGACCTTTAGAAGACTGAATAGTGCGGGAGGTTGCTGCCTGCAAAATGCGCAAGGAACCCTAGGGGGAAAACGGTAGCCGGCTGCATCCGGCCGCAACTCGTTCACAATTTTTTACTTGTTTTTACTCCGGATTGGCACATGCTCTCGCCCGTTCAACTATCTTTGCATCCGAATTCAAGGAGGCAGTGATGAACCGCAAACGCATTGGGGCTTATCTCATCTTATGCAGCCTGGTTGTCACCTTGCGGCCCTTTCAGGGATTCGCCCAACAGAATTCAGACACGGCGAAAACCCAGGCGCCCGCCGAACGCGATGGCCAACACGATTTCGATCCTCTAATTGGTTCTTGGAAATATCATCTGAAGCGCCGCCTCCATCCCTTGACCGGTTCCACTACCTGGGTCGAATTTGACGGCATCGGTGTCTGCCATAAGGTTTACGATGGGGCCAGTATCGATCAGATCGAAGTTGATGGGCCCACCGGCGACATCGAAGGTCTGACCTTGCGTGTTTACAATCCTCAATCTCACCAGTGGAGACTCTATTGGGCCAACAGCAAGATCGGCGTTCTGGATCCACCCCAGGTCGGCCAGTTCAAGGACGGACACGGTGAGTTTTTCGCCCAGGACACAATCAATGGCAAAACCATCCTGATTCGATTTGATTGGACAAACCTGACCACCAATTCTCCACATTTCGAGCAGTCATTCTCCGACGACGGCGGCAAGACCTGGGAAGTCAACTGGATTACCGACCAGACACGGGTGCCAGATGAATCTGACAAAGCGCACTAAACTCACCGCGGATCGCACGCATTATCGCAAAATCATATCGAGGAGAATGACCTATGAAAACTAATCCCAAAATCGTGCTGGCAACGCTCGCTGGTGTTTTGATCGGCATTGCTGGTGCCAAGGTGATTCAAGCACAGCAGGCAAAGACGCCACCCGGTTATGTCCTCGCGGAGGTCGACGTGACCGACCCCACCGCCATGCAGAAATATGGTGAGAAGGTGCCCGAAACGCTGGCGCCTTTCAATCATCACTATGTCATTCTTAGCAGCAAGATCCAGGCTCTCGAGGGAGAACCGCCAAAAGGCGGCATCGTGGTCATCGCTTTTGACAGCGCAGAGAAGGCGCGTGAGTGGTACGATTCGCCAGCCTACGCGGCCGTCAGGCCCATCCGGCAAAGCGCAGCCAAGAGCCGCATATTCATCGTCGAAGGCTTGCCTCCCCAATGACGCAACCGGACAACTGATTTTCAGGCAACGTCGCTTGAGGGCATGCGCATGAAGCGTTGTACTCAGCATGCGGATGCCCCGCAACGTCGAACCTGCCTACACCAACCTTTACGTCAGTTCACTCCATGCCGGAGCGATCAACTGTGGCAGCGGTGGCGCCGGAAGAGCACAAAGCCCAATCTCGCCCGGCGTCAGTTGCCTTTCAAACCTGCTGGCCACCCACTGCTGTAGTTCCGAGTTGTCCCGGGCAGACAGCGACTGGAAGTGCAGCCCGGCTTTCCCCGTCTCATCGCACCGGCAGATCCTGGCCTCGACTCGAATTGGCACCGGGGTGCGGGGCAGAGTGAATTGCACAATCCCCTCGACCCCCGGCGTCAGTGGGGTCAGGAGGCGTAGCGCCATTCCACCTTCGCTGATGTCTATGGTCTCACCGTAGACTGGCGCTGCTCCCTCCTGTTGAATCGACACCGGAATCGCAATCGGACAACGGAAGTAGCGACGCCGTTCCCGCAGAATCAGACCGTGCGCCGCATGTAGCGTCCGTCGAATCGAATCCAGGCTCAACGGCCTTTCCATCACAAAACTCGACCCTGCTCGGAACGCGTCCGCACTCTGATCGAGCGTACTGCTGATGGCAAATGCCACTGCGGTTCGGTTCGCTGCGGACGACCGTGTTTCTCGTAAGATGTCGGTCGCGTGTTGACCCAAGGTGAGATCGACGGTTACTGCGTCGAACTTCTGCCGGTTTACCAAGTCGAGCGCAGTGCGCACCTCCGTGCAGACCTGCACCGACATAGCGAACCGGTGGGCCGATTTTGCCAGTTGATACATCGTTAATGAGGAGGGGGAAACTAGAAGCATCTTGCCGGCTGAAACGGGTACAACGTTGCTATACATATGTGCAACCTCCCAGTTAGAGACTTCGCAGCCCGCTGACACTGCATCGAACAATCTCTGCGTATTTGCGCTCTGACAAAAAGGGGACGTTGATACGCCTGACGGGATATGACGTAGGTCACAAAATCGAGGTGACTATCGACATCGGGTGCAGAGGGGCAAAATGCGGCAGTTTTGGCTGGGCGCGAACCCGTGGCACCGGGCTTAGAATAGAGCGTATGAGCGATGACAAAACTGACCTTTTATGCCCGCACTGCAGCAAGACCTTTTCCACCTTCCTCCACGACTATGCCGCGAAGAACCTCAAAGTCGTATGCCCGGCCTGTGGCAAGGAGCATGACTGCAAACCTCCGAAGACAGTGAACCCAGGAAAAGTACCATCCGCAGGATGACTATCCACGACGCGCTAGCGAGGCATTCCTTTGCAATATTGTCTGGCGCTATTTGACGTGCGTGCCTAACCTGGCTGGCCGGACGGCCGTCCCTGCTCCTCGCGGCGAGAGTACAATCGTTGTTGCCCGAACCTGATTTGTGGGATCATGGATGGCCTTTTGATGCCGGGCGATAAATCAAGGAGGATTCTGCGATGGAAGCAGTCACTGGAGTATTTTCTTCGAGGTCGGACGCGGAGCGCGCCATGGCGTTATTGCGCTCCATCGGTGTTCCTGAAAAGCAGGTCACGTTGCTGACCCCACAAAGCATCGAGGCGAACAACGCCCCCACCGATGCCACCGAGCAGCCAGGCATGGCCAAGGGGATCGGTGCCGTCATCGGAGGTTCAGCGGGACTGACCGGATCACTGGTGCTGGCGGCAATTATCCCGGGCGTCGGCCCCATCACCGCCATTGGGCTTCTAGGCGGTGCGCTGGTGGCGGCAGCCGGGGCAAGTGTCGGCGCCGTGGTCGGTGAAAAGCTGGAAGATTCGATGAGCGAGGGCTTGCCCGAAGACGAATTATTTGTCTACGAAGATGCTCTGCGCAAAGGTCGCAGCGTTGTGGTTGCGCTTGCAGAGGATGAGACCGCAGCCTCGCGTTTCCGCGAGTTGCTGAAGGTTGAAGGCGCCGAATCGGTGGACGCTGCCCGTGAACAATGGTGGATCGGCCTGCGCAGCGCCGAGAAGGAGCACTATTCCACTCTCGGCAGAAACTTCCATCAGGATGAGAAGTTCTACCGGATGGGTTTCGAAGCGGCATTGCACGCGCGCACGCGTTGTAAGGAGTACGACCAGGTCTTGTCCGAGATGTCGGTGCAGATCGAAGATCTCGAGAAGCAATACCCCGGCGTGAACGCCACCGAACCGTTTACCCACGGGTACGAACGCGGCCGCGATTACTATCAAGCCCTGTGCAGCGAGTCGAAAGCTGCATAAGAAATAAGAAAGAAGACACGCCGCCTGTGTGGGGCGGACACTCTTGTCCGCCGCCTTTGACCTTTCTTATGTGGAAGCGGGTGCCCCAGGTCTCGCTAAGCCTGACGACCGCACATATAACCGCTCCCAGCTCGCAAAAGCGGCGAGACCCAGGGCGCCCGGTCAGAAATCTAACTTGTCCATTTTGTCTATTTTATCTATAATAGACAAATGCGAACCGTTTCCGCCACCGATGCCAAGCAGCGGCTCGCCGCACTCCTCGATGCTGCCCAGCGCGAACCTGTCGTCATCCGCCGCCAAAATCGCGACGTCGCTGTCATCATGTCCGCCGAGGAATACGAACGCATGCGCGACCTTAACAATGCTGAATTCCAGCAATTCTGTGATCGTGTCGGCTCCAGGGCCGTGGCCCGCGGCCTGAATGAGAAAAAGCTCTCCAAATTGCTTAAGGATTGATGCGCCATCGCGAGCGCATCGTCGCCGACACCAACATAGTTGTAAGCCGCCTTCTTCTGCCAGAATCGTTGCCCGCCCAAGCGGTTCGCAGAGCCGGAACTGAAGGAATTCTTTTGGTTTCCAGCGCCACCATGACCGAACTGGCCGATGTCCTGGCCCGTCCGAAGTTTGATCGTTATGTCGGCATAGAGGAGCGCCGGGACTTTCTTCGCCTGCTCGCTCGCGCGGCCGAATTCGTGCCGATTATCTATTCAGTTCGCGCCTGCCGCGATCCCAAGGACGACAAGTTTCTCGAAATCGCTTTGAATGGCAAAGCAGATTTGATCCTCACCGGCGACGCCGACTTGTTGGCCCTGCACCCATGGCAAGGCATCGCGATTCTGTCGCCCGCGAAATATCTCAAGCGCTGAACCACTGGACAGCTTTCGGTAGGGTCACTGGGCGGGAGCGAAATCCCCGGCGTGCGTGAGCCGACACGACCGTCCAACAGAGTCTCGCTAAGCCTTACCACTGCACATGTAGCTACTCCCAGGTCTCGCAAAACCAGCGACACCTAGGGCACCCGGCAGTATTGACTGGCATTATTCGACGCGCGCCTGAGTTAACGGTCACACACTCCTCAAAACCAGATAACGTTGTTGCCCTGCTTTTGGAGTAAACTCACTAACGTCGCGCCGGGCGTGCATTTCCATCGGTTGAACGGAGGCCTCAAATGTCAAGACTACGAACCTATTGGCGGATGGTCCTGGCCTGCACATTGCTCCTGCTCGCGAGCAGCGCCATGGGTCAGGTTCAGGAAAAGATACTGCATGCCTTCGAAGACGGCTCACTCCTTTCCGGAAACCTCATGTTCGATTCAGCCGGCAATATCTACGGGACAGCCGATCAAGGGGGAGCCACCGGCAATGGAAGCGTCTACGAACTCTCTCCAGGCCCAGGTGGGGTATGGAATCTCAACGTCCTCTACTCGTTTGCTGGAGGCGATGATGGCAGCGACCCCGTCGCTGGCCTGGTGATGGACGGCAATGGGAATTTGTACGGGACTACCTCCGCTGGAGGCACATACGGAGCCGGCACCGTCTTCGAATTGAATGCCGTCGTTGTCGGGTCAATGGAGCGAAAGCGTACTGTATAGCTTCGGAGGCTATCCCGGAGATGGGGCCACGGTAGAGAGCGGATTAGTGTTGGATGCGGCGGGAAATCTCTACGGGACTACGGGCAGAGGCGGATCGACTAACTGCTCCGGAGGCTGCGGCACGGTGTATGAACTGACGTCCGGCAACGGCCAGTGGAGTGAGTCGATACTCTACAGCTTTCTGGGTGGCAATGACGGTTACAACCCGGTGTATTCAGGCGTAGTCTTTGACGGACAAGGCGACCTCTTCGGGACAACTGCTTCCGGCGGTAGCTCCGGTTGCCATCACTCCGGCTGCGGCACCGTGTTCGAGTTGACGCCCTCTCAGGGTGGCGGCTGGACGGAGAAGATACTCCACACCTTCAACGGCCACGACGGATCAGGTTCCGAGTCTCGCGTCGTTTTCGATTCCTTGGGAAATCTCTACGGAACGACCGAGGAGGGAGGGACAGTAGCCTGCGATACGGGCTCCGCCGGGTGCGGTACAGTTTTTCGCTTGTCGCCGAAAGAGTCTGGTAGTTGGTCCCTCCTTGTTCTCCACCAGTTCGGGGGAGGTTCCGCGGGCGATGGTGCGAATCCCGTTGGTAGCTTGACCTTCCATCAACGCGGCAGGCTGTATGGCACAACCTCTGAGGGAGGCACAAACGGCTCAGGTTTTGGCTCGGTTTTTCAGCTGAAACGATCTGGCGGAAAAGTGGTTGAGACAATCTACGGCAACTTCGGAGGATCCTCCGGGGAACACCCCAATGCCGGTGTCATCCTCGACAGCTCAGGTAACGTTTTTAGCACAACGTTCAATTCGACGTCCGGCGGCGGCGTGGTTTTCGAGCTCACCAAGTGATTTGACGATGACCAGTCCGTCGGGAGAACCTTACCGAGGCACCACGAATGCCCCCGGAATGCTCTCATCCAGAGTCGCCAGCACCGTACCATTTGCGCTCGCAAGCTTTACCAAATGACCGTCGGTAATTTGATTCGGCGTTTTGACCCAGACGGGGAGATGTGAAACGTCATGTCCGTCGGCAATGAAACTAAAGCGGACCGCTCGTGAACGCTTGAGCCTTGTCAGTAACGTACGGGCTTGGGTCACGGTGAGGTCGTAAGCCGGCGTCTGAGCCAGCACACGCACAAATCCAAGCTCGGTGATCGAGCTGGTCGCCAGATGCAAGGCATCTTCTGCTCGAACCCACGTCGCCACTCGCGAATGGAACTCGTGACTGTCGAATCCAAGTGCCACCAGTGCGTTTACATCAAGCAGGTAAATCATGGGAAATTACTGAGGATTTCTTCTACTTCTTTGCTGGTCAGGGTTGGCGCGTTCGCACCCGCACTTAGAACCGGCAACCCGGTAATCGGGTCCTTGACGATTTTGACCCGACGGCCGTGTTTTCTGCGCGGTGTCAGCACGATCCGGCCGTCCTCAATGTTGGCGTCCAGCGGATCGCCCGCGCGGATGTCGAGCCGGCGACGCAGCGGTCCCGGCAATACGACTTGGCCTTTGGTGGAAACTGTAGTCTCCATGGTAAGACAATCTTACCACATAGGTCGCTGCCCACCCGCCTAAACCTCCCCGCAAGTCCAATACCCTCCGTAACTTGAAGCTCCGCACCGAGGTACCTACCATGCCACTATGAGCTACAAGGCCCTCTTATTCTGTCCCGACGATAGAACCGCCAAGACGGTGACCCAGGTCCTCAGCGAACTGGAATTTCAGGTGGAAGCCTGCAACGAGCCTTTTGCTGCCGTTAAGAAGCTGATGGCAGGGCACTTCGACGCCGTCGTCGTCGATTGCGACAACGAGCAGAATGCCACCCTGCTGTTCAAGAGCGCGCGCAACTCCGAGTTCAATCAGGCTTCGCTTTCGGTCGCCGTGGTTGAGGGACAAAGTGGAGTGGCCAAAGCCTTCCGTATCGGCGCCAACCTGGTACTCACCAAACCTATTAATGTAGAGCAGTCCAAAGGCACGCTGCGCGTAGCGCGCGGCCTGTTGCGCAAGAACGAAGCTGCCAAGACATCAGGCAAAGCTCCGGAAACTCTCGCGCGTCCTCAGGCCACATCGCCTTCGATTGCGCCGCCGTCGTTCGCGACTTCGGCCATCGTTCCTCCCTCACGGCCAGTCTCCGTTCCACCGGCGATTTCGAAACCTGCATTTGTGACCAATCCGGCGCCTTCGTATGCGCCGGCCGCTTCGTCCTCAGCTTTCGAAGTAGAAAAAGATCCCGGCCCCAAACCCGAACCGGCCGAAGCCGCCTTTCTTGAGTCAGTCTCCGATCAGGCAGATACGATTCGTCCCCACGATCAGGCAACGCCCGCGGCAAAGCAATATCCCTGGCAATCCACGGCCCAGCCAATGTCGGAATCCATGACGTCGGCCCTCAAGCATGCCGCCGAAGCGACTGGCCGGCCTGACTCTGGCATCAGCGCGGGATACGGCGCAGCCGCCGCGCCGGCAAAAGCAAAAGAACCTGTCGCCATTGACGAGATTTCTGCTCTCGATGAGCCGACTCAACCTGGTTCGATCCCGATGGCGGTCACACCACACTCCAGCGGATCGGCCGTCAACTGGGGCCGCATCGCAGCCATCATTCTGATCGCCGCAGCCGGCGGCGCCATTTATCGCGCCGGAACCCAGACCCATTGGCAAGTGTCGGCCATATCGTCTTTGCTGCACAAGACTAGCACTGCAGCCACTCCTCACATTTCAAAGCCCGCAGCGGATGTTCCCGTCTCGGTGACTCCGGCGCCAACTGCTGCAACCACCGGCATGCAGGTGCAATCAGGATCCCCTTCGGCCCGTCCGATTTCCACTCAGAATTCAAATTCAGTCGCACCAACTCCACAGAAACCTTCACCCGCGACTGAGACCATTGTGATCGCGTCCTCTCCAAGAAAGTCCGCGGTAAACGCCACTTCGTTCGATCCGCCCACGCCTCCCGGAGTAGTGAAGGAAATCGGCGAGGGCACAGTCTTCGTTGACACCAAAACTCCGAGACCTGCTGCGCCCAAACCTGCGCCCGTGGAAGCCGCGGATGCAACCGCTCCCGATGCCGTGGCCGCCAGCTCGCAGTCGAATGACAGCGCAATTTCCGGCCTGGTGAGTATGCCAAGCTCGGTGCCGCAACCCGGTCCTGGGACTCTTAAAATATCGCAGGGAGTATCGCAAGGTCTCCTGGTCAAGAAAGTCGCGCCCGTCTATCCTGCGCGGGCGATGCAAGCACACCTGCAAGGTGCAGTCCTGTTGCTGGCCACCATTAGCAAAGACGGCGACATCACCGCCGTCAAGCTGCTCAAAGGCGAGCCCGTACTGGCACACGCCGCCATGGACGCGGTCAAGCAATGGAAATACAAACCCTATCTGCTCGACAGCCAGCCCATGGAAATCCAAACCCAGATCACGGTCAACTTTACCCTGCCGTAGGCCTCGGTTTTTCTCCGCGATCTCTGCGATGAAGGCGCTTTCGCGGATCCCCGCAAATCCCTTGCAGGTTTTCCTCTGTGATCTCTGTGTCCTCTGTGGTTAAGCCTCCCGTTTATAATAAAAAATTGCCCATCAGCCGAAATTGCAGCCTGTGAGCGATGGCTTGCGCTTCGAGCTGAAAGCTGAGTGCTGACGGCTGAAAGCTTCCCCATGGACTTCAAACTAGTTTCCAACTACACCCCGCAAGGCGATCAGGCCCACGCCATCGACTCGCTCATGAAAGGCGTCTTCGACCGCGAGCAACACCAGGTTCTCCTCGGCGTCACCGGATCCGGCAAGACCTACACCATGGCCAAAGTCATCGAGCAGTCCAACCGGCCGGCGCTCGTGATGGCCCACAACAAAACCCTAGCCGCCCAGCTCTATCACGAATTCAAGAACTTCTTCCCCCACAACGCCGTAGAGTACTTCGTCTCATACTATGATTATTTCCAGCCGGAGGCTTATGTGCCGGCGGCTGATCTTTATATTGAGAAGGAAGCTACCATTAATGATGAGCTCGACAAGTTGCGGCTGTCGGCGACCCGGTCTTTGTTTGAGCGGCGGGATGTTCTGATTGTTTCTTCGGTTAGTTGTATTTATGGGTTGGGGTCGCCGGAAGCTTATTACGGGATGATGTTGTTTCTGGAAAAGGGGCAGAAGATTCGGCGGGAGGATATTACTCGCAAGCTGGTCGAAGTGCTTTACGAGCGGACTGATGGCGACTTTCGGCGGGGGACTTTTCGGGTTCGTGGAGATGTCATCGAAATATTCCCTACTTATGATGATATGGCTTATCGGGTCGAATTGTTTGGGGATGAGGTTGATTCTTTATCGCAAATCGATCCGTTATTCGGGACGGTGAAACAGAAGTATGTTCGTTTGCCGATCTATCCGAAGACGCATTATGTGATGAAGCCGGAGACTCGGTCGAAGGCGGTTACTTCGATCCGCGAGGAGTTGAAGTGGTGGGAAGCGGAACTTGAGAAACAGGGACGGCTGGTCGAGTCGCAGCGCGTGCATCAGCGGGTTATGTATGACATTGAGATGATCAAGGCCATGGGCTATTGCCATGGAATTGAAAATTACTCACGGCATTTTACTGGGCGGCTTCCGGGGGAGCCTCCGCCTACTTTGCTCGACTATTTCCCACGCGACTTTCTTACCTTCATCGACGAGTCCCATCAGACGGTGCCGCAGTTGCATGGCATGTATCACGGCGACCGTTCGCGGAAAGAAACGCTGGTCGAATATGGCTTTCGCATGCCTTCGGCGCTCGACAATCGTCCGCTGACGTTTGAAGAATTCGAGCGTCGCATGAACCTGTCGATCTATGTCTCGGCTACGCCGGGGCCTTATGAGCTGACGAAGTCGGCGGGAGTGGTCATCGAGCAGATCATCCGGCCTACCGGCCTGGTCGATCCTCCCGTCGACATTCGCCCGGTCAAGGGACAGATTGACGACCTGCTGCACGAGATTCGGCAGCGCGTGGCGCGGGGCGAGCGGGTGCTGGTGACTACGCTCACCAAGCGCATGTCCGAAGATTTGGCTGAATACTACAGCGAAGTTGGGGTGAAATGCCGCTATCTTCATTCTGAAATCGAAACCCTGGAACGCATCAAGATTCTGCGCGACCTGCGCAAGGGCGAGTTCGATGTGCTGATCGGCATCAACCTGCTGCGCGAAGGCCTGGATTTGCCGGAAGTTTCGCTGGTGGCAATCCTTGATGCGGATAAAGAAGGCTTCCTGCGTTCGAGCGGGTCGTTAATCCAGACCATTGGCCGCTGCGCCCGCAACCTGAACGGCCGAGCGATTCTCTATGCCGACCGCATGACCGACTCCATGAAGAAAGCCATGGACGAGACCAATCGCCGGCGCGCGATTCAGGAAGCTTATAACGTGGAGAACGGTATAACTCCGGAGTCGATCATCCGGCCGCTGGATATGACGCTGGTGCGCATCATCGAAGCCGACTACACCGACCTTACCGGTGGCGAAGTCGAAGGCATCCCCGAATTCAAGTCGCAGGAGGAGTTGGATGTCTATATCGGCAAATTAGAAAGCGACATGCGCGAAGCCGCGAAGCGGTTTGAGTTTGAGAAGGCGGCGAAGTTGAGGGATATGGTCAAGGAGTTGCGGACGAAGGAGTTCTTGTTTGCGTGAGCGAGGTGTGAGGAAACCCCTTCACACCGACGGACGTGTATGCTGCAAACACACAGAAGGTCGCTTTCAAGCCCCTGCGATGCGCTGGTCGGCTTCGTCCTTGGTGCGATAGATCGCATCAATCAGCCGATTGCAGCTCCATGTCGCGCGAGCAAGCGCTGCGAGCTGCTCCCGGCAGGCCAGAATCTTCGATTCGTGCGGATAATTGAGCTCGTGGTCTACCTCGCCCCAGACCTCTTCTAATAAAGTTCGGACCTGTAACTCGCAGGTGATTGGAGTTGTTCTATTGGGCTTCAGAATGTAATGAACGCTTGTGTAGAGAGTTTTGCTAGTCTTGGTGGCAATTCCTGCTTTTTTGAAAAACCGCTTGTACTCCTCATCCCAAATTCTCGCGGTAGGGCCATCGACGACGCGATATTTTTCTTCCTGAAAGAGTGCCCGGAGGCCGTCTCGTATTGGAATGATTTGCTGAGTGTGAAGATGGATAATTCGCAAACCCGTCAAATCGTTGATCTTTACAAACAGATTCTTCTTCGAATAATTGAAAATCTTCCCTTTGTCGGACGATTCTTTTAACTTTCGGTAAAGCTTGTCACGAAGATGATTCGGGTCCTTAACTCGCACGCGAACAAATCGGATGTGTTTTCGCAGGCCTGGGGATCCGAGGATCTGCGTCCGTAAGACTGAGGCGAACGTCTTGAAGTCGGGGATGCTCTCCCGATAATGATGCACCAACTCCTCAATTAGTCTCTTTTGAGCTTTATTTGGCATCTGCGCGTTCAATGATCTTTTCCGCCACCGCTTTGAAAAGTAGCCAGGCATCCCCTGATTCGTCGGCGTTTCCCACGCTCCAAATCGGCGTGCCTTGAAGTTGAGCTTGGGGCGCTAAGCGTCCAAAATCCTTTATCTGGCCCAGTTTGTATTGGGTACTAGGAAGCCGTGCGCTTCGACGGTGCTCCTCGACTTCCCTGATACGAATCGCGCTTTCGGCGCCTTGCCCACCCCTTCGCAAAGAACGCGAAGGAGTGGGGCACCCAGCGCGACGTTAGAATGGTCCACCCGGCGGTTTGCACGGGCAAGGACGCCGCGCCTACACGAGCAGATCAAAGGCGGCGGACAAGAGTGTCCGCCCCACACGGGACGCCTGGCGGCGTTCGGGGGAGAATGCCTTGAAGCTGTCGTGCTGTGTCGGCAGTCTAGGGGTCCTTCGGCTGCGTTATCGTCCGCGTTGCGGACGATAACTTCGCTCAGGATGACAAGGGGTTTGGGGTTGTGGCGGCACCCTTCGACTTGGCTCAGGGCAGGCTCTTGAGGCCGTGCCCTTCCAGGGTGCTGCTCAACTTCCCTGATACGAATCGCGCTTTCGGCGCCTTGCCCACCCCTTCGCAAAGAACGCGAAGGAGTGGGGCACCCAGAATCCATGGCCACCCGGTAGTTTGCACGGGCGAGGACGCCCGCGCCTACACAAGCCAAGTCAAAGGCGGCGGACAAGAGTGTCCGCCCCACAGGACACCTAGCGGCGTTCGGGGGAGAATGCCTTGAAGCTGTTGTGCTGTGTCGGCAGTCTAGGGGTCCTTCGGCTGCGTTATCGTCCGCGTTGCGGACGATAACTTCGCTCAGGATGACAAGGGGTTTGGGGTTTGTGGCGGCACCCTTCGACTTGGCTCAGGGCAGGCTCTTGAGGCCGTGCCCTTCCAGGGTGCTGCTCAACTTCCCTGATACGAATCGCGCTTTCGGCGCCTTGCCCACCCCTTCGCAAAGAACGCGAAGGAGTGGGGCACCCAGAATCCATGGCCACCCGGTAGTTTGACAATCCCGTGGCGATGTATGTACACTTTGTACAGGCGTCCGTCCACTGAGGCGTTTTGATGCTTTTCGAGTGGGATGAGAGTAAGCGGCAGACGAACCTGGCGAAGCATGGCATCGATTTTCGGGATGCCATACGGGTTTTTGATGGGCCGGTGTTCGAGAGCGTGAACCGCCGTCGAGGCGAAGAGCGCATGGTCGCTATCGGCTCGATGGAAGGCATTGAAATCGTACTGGTTTACGTGATGCGCGGGAAACAGCGGCGGATTATTTCAGCCAGGAGGGCACATCGCAATGAAAGGCAAGATTACGCGAACCACCTCGAGGGCACGGGCCAGGGGCGAGACTGACCTCAGGCGCCTGCGCCAGATGAGGGATGCAGCCATCGATGACTCCGACATTCCCCGGCTGGGTAAATCGTTCTGGAAGACGGCCAAGTTGAGAATGCCCGAGCCCAAAGACCGGCTGACCATCCGGATTGACCGGGATGTTGTGCGATGGCTGAAAAAGGCCGGCAGCGGCTACCAGACCCGCATCAACGCCATTTTGCGGTCTTACATGAGGGCGCAGTCCGGTGAAGGCATGAGGTAGATGCCACGGCTGAAGCCTGTCCTTCCACGGTGCTGCTCAGCTTCTCTGATACGAAGCGCGCTTGCGGCGCCTTGCCCACCCCTTCGCAAAGAACGCGAAGGAGTGGGGCACCCAGCACCTTTAAAGGTGCTATACTGCCCTCATGCTGGACATCACGAAAGACATTCAGTCGCTGACCACATTCCGGCGCCGCTCAAGCGATTTCCTCAAGCAGATTAAGAAGAGCAAGCGGCCGGTGGTGCTGACCGTGAACGGCAAAGCCGCGGCGGTAATTCAAGATGCGGCGGCGTACCAGCGCCTGCTGGATGTGGCCGCGAGTGCCAGCGCGGCGCAAGGCATCCGGCGAGGCCTTGAGGATGTGAAGGAAGGGCGGGTGCGTCCGGCTGCCGAGGTGGCCGAGCGCCTGGCGAGTTGCGGCAAGCGGCACAAGCTGTCTCTGGGCGGGATCAAGTTAAAGGATCTGGTGAATCAGGGCCGCCGGTGATCCGAAAAGCGCTGCGGAGCTTCGCTCCGCAGCACGGGCGAGGACGCCCGCGCCTACACAAGCAAAGTCAAAAGCGGCGGACGAGGGCGTCCGCCCCACGCTGGCTACCTTCTTACGCGGGGCGGCGGGACGTAGTCGTCTTCGATTATGCCGTAGAGGTCGAAGTGGCCGGGCTTTTGGAGTGGGGCGGGGGCGCGGTCCTGGAGAAGGTGCCAAGCTTCGCGGTAGGGTTCCCACTGATTGTGTTTGTCGCCGGGGCAGGCGCGGATGGCGAATCGTCCGGCGGCCTGGGCTGAGGGGATGATGTACCAGATGTCTTTGGGAATGTAGTAGACGGCGAGGTAGTCGAAGTCGGATTGCTTGTAGGTGCGGTCGGGATACTTGCCGTGAAACAGGCTGGCTACGAAGTTGCCGGGCTTCAGGTTGCTGGCGGAAAAGAAAGTGGATTTGACCTGGACGCTGATGAAGCGTCCGCCAACGTCGAGGACTACGTCGTAGGGGGCGGCATCGCCGAGCGGTTTTGAGGCTTGAAAGCCTAGTTCGGTGGCCTTGGTCATGAAACGGAGCTCGGCCCATTGGCCGCGCTTTTTGTGGTTGCGAATGTCCATACCGGAAGTCTTCACTGTGTCTCCAATCAATTTGTGGCAATAGAAAAGGCGCGGCTGCACGCCGCGCCTGTGAGTAATTACCCTATATATCCAGAATAGCATTTTGCAGGGGGTAAGTGAGACACGGTTTTGAAGTTTATATTTGGAATGGGATCATGCGTTTAGACGGAATTAGTAACTAAGTCGCTATTGACAAGATTTCGTGTATTTATCACTTTGTCCTCGCGGCGGCTAATGCGTTCTTGGTGGCTGCCAATAGAGCTTCGGGTCCGACGGGATGGCCGGTGGCGTTTTCCATCCAGAGGTCGGGAATTACACGGCCTTCTTTGGCCATGCGCTCGAACTCGGGGCCGATGCTGCCGGCTTTCTTCATTTGTTCTTCGATCTGGAAGGCGATCATGTGGCCGATGGGGTAATCGGGCAAGTAGAGGAACGAGTCGATCATGTGCGAGTAGACGCCGAGGAGAACGACGTCTTTCTGGTGGAAGATGGGAGCATAGTAGCGGTTCCAGATGTCTTTTGCGATTTGTACGGTGGCGTCGTTGAGTTGCCGGGGCGTGGCCTGGGGATGGTCGTACATCCAGTGCCAGACGCCCATGTCGACGAGCGCGACGCCGGCGATTTCGTAGGTGCCCCAGAAATCGTTAAGGGTCTTTTCGGCTTGGGCTTTGGCGTCGGGCGCGGGGAGGCCGAGAAGTTCGAGGTCGTGTCCCTGGAAGACGAAGGCCAGAGCTTCGGTGAATGCTGTGTTGGGCACGCCGCTCAGGAGCGTGTAGTCGACTTCGTTCAGGGAAAACGTTTGCTCGACGTTGTGTCCCATTTCGTGGACGGCGATGTTGAAGGCTTTGTAGTTCATGCCGGTCTTTTCGACGCGAGTGCGGAGATGGGCTTTCTCGGAACGCATTCCGGCGCCCATGGCGTGGCCGGAGCCGCGAGCGGGATCGACGATGATGTTGTTGGCGACGTATTGGGCTTTCTCGGGCGAGAAGCCGAGATGCATGAGGAGATTGGGAATGTCTTTCTGATAGGCCTCGGCGGTGGGATATTTCTTGGCGACCATTTCGTCGAGCTGCGCTTCAGTGAATTTGCTGCCGGGACGGAATCCGTTGTACCAAACGTCGAAGGGTTCGAGCGGCCGGCCGAGGCGGGATTCGATCAGCTTGCCGGTCTTGGCGGCGAGCGGCGAACTTAGAACCTGTTCGAGCATGGCCTTGACGCGGACTTCGGGAATCTCGCGGTCTTCGTTGAAGCGGCGGTCGATGAGGGTGGGGGCGGTCGGAGAATAAGGATCGGCTTTTCTTGCGGCGGTGTAGGTCTTCCACAGCATGGCGTAACGCGTGTCGGGCTCGCGGGCATTGGTGAGATTGGCGATTGTCTTTGTCGAATCGGCGTCCTTGGCTGCGGCCGGCTTCACTTCGTTGGTGACGGGATTCCAATCGACGTTCGGGTTATCGATGACCGCCTGCGGAATAGTTTGCGTGACGATGCGCTCCATGACCTGTTGAATAGCGCGCTGCTTGGCCAGCCCGGTCTGCGGGTCGGTGTAGTCAGCTTTGATTTCATCGCGCAGGTTCCAGTGGCTGAGCAGGCGCATCTTGGGCGGGAAGAGGCGCTGACCTTGATTGTCGACTACGTGGTACATCCAGATGTTGTACTGCGAAATATATTGTCCGGCTTCGGAGGCGGCTTCGGAGATGGCAAGGTTGACGTCGGCAGGAATACGTTTGTCGAATTGCTGCGCGAGACGGACTTCAGCCCACTGGCGGCGGGTCCAACTGGGACCGTTCTTCAGGCAATCGTTGAGGGTAGCGAGCGGGAAATTCAGCAGCACGGTGAGGGCGAGCTTGTTGTTGAAGAAATCGTCGAGAACGTGGGCGGAAGGATCGTAGCCGCCGAAGGTTTCGTCGAAGGGGAGGACAGGGCCGTAGTCGAGATCGAGTTGTTGACGGAACTCGCGATTGATCTCGTGCATGTGACCGGCGAGGGATTCGAGCAGCGATTGGTAGCGGGCGAACATGGTGTCGAGAGTGACCTGATCGCCGGCAAAGTTGGCACGGACGAAGTCCTCGAACGCCGGGGAGTCGCCGTCTTCGGCGCGCCAGAATTCGGCGACTTGATGAAGACCGCGGTGAGCGCGCGCTCGTTGGGTCTCGCCATATTTAGCGACCAGTTCAGTTTCTAGTTTGCCGGCCGAGGCGTTCATCCATGCGGGTTGGATGGCGGCGGCAGTGGCTTTTGAGGAACTTTGCATCGGCATCTCCTGCGCGGCGAGGGGTAGGGCGAGAGTGAAGAGCGTTAGGACTAAGTAGACGCGGCTCACGAGAATCTCCTTGGTTCGGAAGCAAACCAGTATAGCTTTATGGGCATGATTACGAAAAACCTCAACCACAGAGGAGCACAGGGTACGCCTCCTCGAAGATTGTCCGTTGGTTCTATTTCTTCGGGCGGTAGACGTGGGTGCTGGTGCCGAAGAAGACTTCGGCGGACTCCATCACGGTCTCTGACAGTGTGGGATGAGGATGGATGGTGAGCGCGATATCCTTGGCGACGGCGCCCATCTCGATGGCGAGAACGCCTTCGGCGATCAGTTCGCCCGCGCCTGCTCCAACGATGCCGACACCCAGCACGCGCTCGGTTTGCCGATCGATGATGAGTTTGGTTGTGCCTTCGGGGCGGTCGAGAGTTATCGCACGGCCGGAAGCTCCCCAAGGAAATTTGGCGACCTTGATCTCGCGATTGTCTTTTTGGGCCTGAGTTTCGGTCAGACCAGCCCAGGCGATTTCGGGATCAGTGAAAATGACGGCAGGAATTGCGTTGGGTTCGAATGCAACTTTGTGTCCGGCGATGGCTTCTACGGCGGTTCGGCCTTCATGCGAGGCTTTGTGCGCCAGCATGGGTTCGCCGACAACGTCGCCGATGGCATAGATGGCGGGATCGCCGGTTTGCAATTGTTTATTGACCTGGATGAATCCGCGGGCGCCAACTTTGACTTGAGTCTTGTCGAGGCCGGGAATCTCGGAGTTGGGTTTGCGGCCTACCGAGACCAGAACTTTGTCGAATACTCGTTCGCGTTCTTTGACTTCGGGGCCGTCGAAGGTCACGCGGAGGCCGGCGGCGTCTTCTTTTACTCCAGAGACGGTTGTGTTCAGCATGATCGAAGCGAAGGACTTCTCTAAGCGCTTGTACAGGGGAAGGACGAGATCGCGGTCGGCTCCGGGCAAAAGGCCCGGAAGCATTTCGACCACGGAAACTTTCGATCCGAGCGCGGCGTAAACCGTGCCGAGTTCGAGGCCGATGTATCCGCCGCCAACTACGAGCAAACTGCCGGGGACGTCGGTGAGGTCGAGGGCGGAAGTTGAATCCAACATGCGGGGAGTGTCGAGCTTAAGAGTGGGAACGATCGCTGGGCGCGAACCAGTGGCGATGATGATGCGATCGAAGCTGCGGGACTCGTCGTCGGCGTTCGCGCGTGTAATACGTAGAGTAGTTGAGTTGTCAAAGGACGCCCGGCCCTGGATGTATTCGACTTTGCGTTGTTTCGAAAGCACACCGAGGCCGCCGGTGAGTTTCTTGACGACGCCTTCTTTCCAGGAGCGAAGGCGGGCGAGATCGATTTGCGGGGCGGCGAAGTCGATACCCCAGTCTTTGGCGTGACGGGATTCGTAGATCAGCTTGGCGACGTGCAGCAGGGCTTTCGAGGGGATACACCCGCGGTAGAGGCAGACGCCGCCGGGATTGGCCTCGGGATCAATTATTGTGACTTGCATGCCGAGGTCAGCGGCCAGAAAGGCTGCGGCATAGCCGCCGGGGCCGGCGCCGATTACTGCTACGTGCAGGTTCGATGGTTCGGTCATGAAAAGTTATCAATCAAAAATCTTCACCACAGAGGACACAGAGTTACACCGGGGAATTCGTTCATCCTTGTACTGATAGCAAGAACGGCTGTTCGAAAGCTTCGGCGATCCAGCGCAGGAATCGGGCAGCGTCAGCGCCGTCGATCAGGCGATGATCGTACGAAAGCGATAGCGGCAACACCAGCCGCGGTTCGAACTTGCCGCCGATATATATAGGCTGCATGCTGGATCGCGACAGCCCGAGGATCGCGACTTCGGGATGATTGACGATGGGCGAAAATCCATCGCCGCCAATGCCTCCGAGGTTGGTAATGGTGAAGGTCCCGCCTTGCATTTCTTCCGGCGTTAGCTTTTTCTCCCGTGCCTTAACCGAAAGCTGGGTGAGTTCGGTGGCCAGTTCTACGATGTTTTTCTTGTCGACGTCGCGGATGACGGGCACGAGCAGGCCGCGATCGGTGTCAACTGCGACACCGATGTTGATGTACTGCTTGTAGACAATTTCTTCTATCGCCATGTCGAGGCTGGCGTTGAACTGAGGGAAGATCTTGAGGGCCGAGGCGCAGACTTTGAGGGCGATGGCAGTGACGGTCATCTTGCCGCCGGCTTCTTGAGCTTTGGGAGCGAAACGGGCGCGCAGCTGCTCGAGTTCAGTGATGTCGGCGTGATCTTGTTGGGTAACGTGGGGAATAGTCGTCCAAGCCTGCCACAAGTGTTCGGCAGTCTTGCGCCTCACACCGCGGATGGAAACGCGCTCGATCTTTCCCCACTTGGTGAAATCGGGGAGAGTTGGTTGGGCGAATTGACTTCCGCGGGGCGCCGCGGTGGCTGAGGCCAGCAATGACTTGGAATAGTTCTTGACATCGTCTTCGCTGATGCGGCCACCGGGACCAGATCCTTTAACGCCATGAATATCGAGGCCAAGTTCCCGGGCGAGTCGTCGGACGTGCGGCGCGGCGGGTACAGGTTCACCGTGGTCGCTTCCGGCAACTTTGCCCAATTGCGCCGGCATGGTGAATGACGGCGGCAGAGGCTGAGGCTTATCGGGCGGCAGCGCCTGCTGTTCGGTTTTTCCTTCGGCCTGGATGGCGGTTTGGAAGGTCAGTCGGGCGGCAGTTTGCTCGGAGAAGTGTTCGACGGGAGCGTGCCTGGGTTTTTCGGCTTGAGGAGCCGCGCCGCCTTCAAGCGTAAAGATGACTTGTCCTACTTTGATCTTTTCGCCCTGCTTAACCAGGATGTCTTTCACGACTCCAGTAACAGAGGAAGGAACTTCGACGACGGCTTTGTCGGTCTCGAGTTCCATCACCGGCTGACCTTCGGAGACTTTTGCGCCAGGGGAAATCATGAGACGGACTAGTTCGCCTTGTTCGATGTTTTCGCCGAGTTCCGGGAGCTTGAAGTCGTTGGGGGCCGATGCGTCAGTGGCGCGACGCGCGGGAGCAGCGGCAGCCGCAGCCTGAGCCGGGGCAGCCGCGGGAGCTGTTTTAGCGATGGGCACGGCGGTTTGCTTGGCCGAAGGCGCGGGAGCCGCAGTACCGGCGCCGTTGTCCACGGTGAAGATCACCTGGCCGACTTTGATCTTTTGGCCTTCTTTGACGCGAATCTCTTTCACCGTGCCAGTCACCGATGAAGGCACTTCGACGACGGCCTTGTCAGTTTCCAGTTCCATCACGGGCTGGCCTTCGGTGATGGTCGCGCCGGGCGAAATCATCAGCCGGACCAGTTCCCCCTGGTCGATGTTTTCGCCTAGCTCCGGTAGTTTGAATTCAGTCAACGGATGCTCCCTTGTGCTTCTCGCGCCTCAGCGCCTAAAGGCGCGGTTGAAAGGCCATGTTTGCGGCACGCCTGAAGGCGTGCCCTGATACGAATCTCTTAATCGCAAAATCCGCTAACTGAATGCCGGGTTAGGTTTCTCCGGATCGATGCCGAGTTCACGAACCGCTTTCTCGGCACATTCCGGGGCAATTTGTTTTTCCGTGGCCAGCGCGTTCAGCGTAGCCAGCACAATGTGCTTGGCATCGACTTCGAAGAAGTCGCGCAGGGAGGCTCGACTCTCGCTGCGACCGAAACCGTCCGTACCCAAGGCCACCAACGGCCCGGGCACCCAGCGGGCAATGGATTCCGGCAGAATCTTCATGTTGTCTGACGCGGCCACAAACACTCCCTTCGCGTCCTTCAGGCACTGGCTCACAAACGACACCTGCGGCGGCTGACCAGGATGGAGCATGTTCCAGCGGTCGCAGTGGTTGGCTTCGCGGTACAGACGCTTGTAACTGGTAACGCTCCAGACATCGGCAGCCACGTTGTACTTCTCTTCGAGAATCTGTTGCGCCTTGAGCACCTCGTACATAATTGCTCCGCTGCCGAAAAGCTGGGCTTTGAGTTTCGCGTCTTTCTTTTCCGATGCCTTGAAACGGTACAAGCCGCGCAGGATACCGTCGCGGACGCCCTCACCCGCAGGCATTTCCGGCATCGGCAGTGGCTCGTTGGTGACGGTCAGATAGTAGAAAACTGACTCCTGATCGATGTACATGCGCTTAATGCCGTCCTGGATAATGACCGCGATTTCGTAGGCAAAGGCTGGATCATAAGCCAGAATGTTGGGTACAGCGAGCGCCAGCACGTGGCTGTGACCGTCCTGATGTTGCAGCCCTTCGCCGGCCAAAGTGGTGCGTCCAGCGGTGCCTCCGATCATGAAGCCGCGAGTGCGCATGTCGGCTGCGGCCCAGATCAAGTCGCCGATGCGTTGGAAGCCGAACATGGAGTAATAAATAAAGAAAGGGATGGTATTGATGCCGTAAGTGGCATAGGCCGTGCCGGCGGCGATAAACGAGCACATGGAGCCGGCTTCGGTGATGCCTTCTTCGAGAATTTGTCCGTTCCGTGCTTCTTTGTAGTAGAGGAGCGTATCCATATCGACCGGCTCGTAGAGTTGGCCGACACTGGAGTAGATTCCGATTTGGCGGAACAGTGCTTCCATGCCGAAGGTGCGGGCTTCGTCGGGAATGATAGGGACGATCAGTTTGCCGATTTCCGGGTCGCGCAACAACTTCCCCAGCATGCGTACGAAGACCATGGTTGTGGCTACATCGCGGCCTTCAGTGCCTTTATAGAACTCTTCGAAATGCGATTCCCATCCGGAGCCGATGGGCCGGGAGCGAACTTTCCGTTCCGGCAAATAGCCGCCCAGTTGCTTGCGGCGCTCCTGCATATAACGAATTTCTGGGCTGTCGTCAGCAGGACGATAGAAGGGCGCGTCGTGCAGTTCGGCATCAGGGATGGGGATTCCGAAACGCGAACGGAACATCTGCAACTCGTCGTCGTTGAGCTTTTTCTGTTGGTGGGTGATGTTCTTACCTTCGCCGGCTTCACCCAGACCGTAGCCCTTGATGGTCTTGGCAAGGACGATGGAGGGTGACCCCTTGTGATCGACAGCCGCACGGAAGGCGGCGTGGACCTTGATGGGATCGTGGCCACCCAGCCGCATGCGGGCAAGCTGCTCGTCGGAAAGATGCTCCACCATCTTGAGCAGGCGCGGGTCGGTACCGAAGAAATTTTGCCGGAAATAGGTCCCGCTTTCGACGAAGTATTTCTGATACTGACCGTCGCTGATTTCGCCCATGCGCTTGACCAGCAAGCCGTCACGATCGTTGCGCAGGAGGCTGTCCCAATCGGTGCCCCAGATGCACTTAATGACATTCCATCCCGCGCCGCGGAAAATGGCTTCCAGTTCCTGGATGATCTTGCCATTGCCGCGGACGGGACCATCGAGTCGTTGTAGATTGCAATTGACCACGAAAATGAGGTTGTCGAGGCGCTCGCGGGAGGCCAGAGTGATGGAACCGAGCGATTCGGGTTCATCCATTTCTCCGTCACCGAGGAAGGCCCAGACTTTGCCGCCCGTGGTTTGCTTCAATCCGCGGTTTTCCAGATAACGCATGAAGCGCGCCTGGTAGATGGCTTGAATGGGACCGAGCCCCATGGAAACGGTAGGGAACTCCCAGAAATCTGGCATCAGCCAAGGATGCGGATAAGAAGAAAGACCGCCTTCGGGCTTGAGTTCGCGGCGAAAGTTCTCCAGCTTTTGCTTGGGGATGCGGCCTTCGAGATAAGCGCGGGCATAGATTCCGGGGGCGGCGTGTCCTTGAAAGTAGACCAGGTCGCGATCTCCGCTCTCGTTTTGCGCGTGGAGAAAATGGTTGAAAGCGACTTCATAAAGAGTTGCAGCCGAGGCGAAGGTCGAGATATGCCCGCCGATGCCTTCCTGGAGCTTGTTGGCGCGCACCACCATGGCCAGCGCATTCCAACGGACCAGGCTCTTGATGCGGCGTTCCATTTCCTGACTGCCGGGAAAGGGCGGTTGCTGGATGGCAGAAATCGTATTTGTATAAGGCGTCGTGGCGGTGAACGGCAGGTTCACTCCGGCGGCGCGTTTGGCATGCAGGGAAAGCTGTTGCAGCAGGCGCCCGGCGCGGTCGGGGCCGCCCTTGGAGAGGACATAATCCAGCGAATCCAGCCACTCCCTGGTTTCGAGAACTTCTAATCCGTCGGTCTGCGTCTCAGGCAAGGCTGTTTCTCCATACTGGTGGGAAGCTTCCATCATAGACAATTGCGCGGATTTTTGCTGGCCCGGCTGGGTTGAAACTTGGTACGCGACCAAGCACAATAACTAATGGGAATCCGTTCCCAGTTGAAAAGCATCTCAGAGCACGGAGGACACGAGTCCGAAGTGCCTCCGCAAATGAGTTTCTGTATGCGCCGGCAACATCGGCCGGCGGTCCAAGCATCGAAGGCAGCCTAGCTGTTGCCAGCATTCCCATTTTGAAAGAAGAGGAGACTTCCCATGTCGAAAAAAAATGATTCTAAGCCACCGTCACGGGTGAGCGCTCAGCCGCGAATCCATCAAAGAGCAGGTGCAATCCAGGAATACGGCACAGTCACGCACGCTCTGCCGCTGGAACTGGAAGAACCGATCCGGCTCGAAATGACGGAAAAGCTGAACCAGTTGTTGGCGGACACCATGACCCTGCGTGATCTGTACAAGAAATCGCACTGGCAGGTTGCCGGACCGACTTTTTATCAACTGCATTTGCTGTTTGATAAGCATTTCGGCGAGCAGTCGGAACTGGTGGACACCATCGCCGAGCGCATTCAGTTGCTGGGTGGCTTGAGCATCGCCATGGCGCATGATGTTGCGGAACTCACAAAGATCGAACGTCCGCCACGAGGCAGAGAAGAGGTTCCGGTGCAACTGTCACGCTTGCTGGACGCGCATCAGTTGATCATCGGGCAGAGCCGGGAGTTAGCGGCGCGGGCTGACAAACTTGGGGATGATGGGACCAACGATCTGGCGGTCAGCGATGTGTTGCGGACTAACGAGCTGCAAGCCTGGTTTGTCAGTGAGCATCTGGTGAATATGCCGTTGGTAGAAGCGGTGCAGACCTCGGCGGCAGCGGACTGACGGCAGTAGCGGGGCAGTGGGGTTTAGAGCGCGCCGGAAATTTCCCCAGTTGGATACTGCAAACCCAGCAACACGACTTGCCGGGTCATCTGTTCGTAGCTTTCCGCCACGGGCGCGGGTGAGAAGCCGTGTCCGGGGAAGATCATGCCCAGGTAGAGTTTGGGGATTGCGCGGAAGGCAAAGCTGCGCAAACGAATAGCGTTGTCGGTGAGCTTGACTGCAGCTCGGGCGACTGCGGGATCGGGGCTTTGCCGCGCCGCGTCCGCGAAGTTCATCAGTACCGCAGCGTTGAAAGCGGCGCATTGAATGTACTCCACCGCCGCCCGCAGGCGTTCACGCTGAATACGGCGAAACTCCGCTGCGGGCAAGTGCTGGCGCAGGTATTCTTCTTCGTCCGGATCCATTAAGTTTCGAAAGGCGCGGAGGTCTACCGATCGAAGTTGCTCGATCCGTGGGGTGGCCGCACGGCCTTTGGCCAGACGAATGATAACCGGAACACTCAAAGCCAGCAGTGCGAGGATGATGGAGATGGTCATGGCTCTAATATCCGCCCCAACTCCTGATTCCAGGGTTCGAGGTCATCCGGTGGTAGAGGGCCGACAGATAGTTGCGGGGCTGGCTCGGGTACGAGCATGTAGGACAGCCACACCAGCACAGAGATCAGATAAGTAGATTCGCTCGCCAACCGCACTAGGTACTCAACCCGGCTAAACCCGTCAGGCCCAAGCTGGGACACAATGGCACTGATCGCGAGGCTGGAACTGGTGAGAATGCCCAGGCCCAGGGCAATACCAAAAGTTCGATTCCGCCAGGACAAGCGGAAATAACCACAGAAAAGGAACAGGAAAACCAATTGTCCGCACTGCAAGGTGCGTATGGAACGCCGGATGACAGCGGAGAACGAGGTCCAATAGCTTGCTCCTGGCCCAGGAGCGAGCCAGCCAAGGACCAGTATGGCGGCCAGGAGAACGAGCGTGATTGCGCGGAACGCGGCGCTTCCCAGATCTCTAACTACAGGGTACTGATGTAGTCTTTGGACGAATATCTGATATATGATTGCGAAAGCAAGTACCGCCTCTACTCCGTTGCTAACCTGCACACCGGCAAAGTATTGATTTCCACTAACAAAGCGAGCATAGTCCATCGCCATTACCGCCATACCTGCCAGGGCGATCCAGGCGGTGTGAACGGCAAAGAGCGGAAAATGTTTATAAAGGCGACGTCTGATTGCCACTAACAACAGCACCAGCGAAAGCGCCACCCGCGCAAACCAGATTATGCGCCAATCCAAAAACATAGAGCTACCGCAATGAATCATAGCTCTTTCCGCGGTAGCTCACAAGAATTTCTCTATGCGGACTAGTGGTGCAGCCCGGCGACAAGACCGATTGGTTTGGTGCATCCTACAACCGGGTCGCAATTTGGGTCGGGGTCATCCGCCCGCATCAGGGTTGGAGCAGAGAGGGCAGCGAGAAACAACAGGGAGGCAAACCACAACAGAGTTTTTTTCACGGCGTAATCTCCTTTTCAGGTGAATTGCGCCGTGATAATGTGTTAACTCAACCCGTTCTATTTAAGGGGTCCGAATAATTTATAAGTTCGGAAAATGTAACTGCCATGACTCTCATTTCAGCGCTGGAAGACTTGCAAGCAACCACGCTTCGGGCGGTTACCGGATGCTTACGCAAGCTGGAATATGTGGCTGGGCTGCGGAGTAAAGCGGGAACTTACACGCACTGGGGATTGGTTCGCGTTCATGGGGAAGGAACTGCGGAGCGGGCGTTGATGCAAGCCCACCGGGCGATGCTTTCAGAAGTGCTGGCTACTCCGCTGCGGAAGCTGGAAGAAGAGGCGGAGCGATCAAGTCAGTTGGCTGGGCTTCCGGCTAAAGTATATTTGGAGCAGCTTTCCGGCGGGAGTTCAAGGCTTCTGCCGCCGAGCCCCGGAGCGGGATCGGAGCGGCATCTTAGTTCAGTGCTTCATGCGCTTTCGAGTTTGTTGACGCATCAAACATCGCGCGCCATTCCCCGAGTTTGATGGCCACGCCCACCACTTGACCGATGACTTCCGCCTGTTGGGGATAGCGCAACGCCCGGGCGGCGACCGGCGACAAGGGATGGGGTTGCAAAATCAGATCTTCTTTGGTCAAGGTGCACCAGCAACACACGTGTCCACTGCGGGTTTCCACGAAGTAAATGGGCCGCTCGTATTCTGATCTCCAGCCCCCTTCCGCAACTTTGTTTCTGGATTCATCCACCTGCACAAAACTTCCCGGAGGGAGAATGGGATACATGCTTAGATCTTCGCTTCCAATATAACCGTAGGTGAACTGGCAGGATGCGAACTGGGCCAGGTAGGCGAGCGGTACCAGTCCCCACTGTTCGACCATGCGTCCAAAATTCACGGTGCGGCGGGGGTCGAAACTAGGGTCCAGGCGCAGCGGCACTTGCACCGCCGAAAGATTAGCCAAGGCTTCGGACACATGAGACTTCGGAGGAATCACAAAGTCCAGGTCTGAAGCCATTGCGTTCAAGTCCACGCCATACCAGGACATAAGCTCGCGAATGTCGCGGCGGTAGATGGCGGCAAATGAATATAAACGGAAGATGCTGGGCACTACGCCTTTTGTTTCGATATCGGAAAGCCGGCTGGGAGGGATGACGAACTCGTCATTGCCATGCTTCTGCGCCATGCGCGCGCTGGCGTTCTCCACATCCTTCATGGTCAAGCCGAGCTGCTCGCGGAGCAAGCGTAGATTCTGTCCACCCGGACACATTGGATCCCCCTTCAACCTATCAAGAACATCTGCAAACTTAGCCAGTTACACGGAGTTCTCGCGGAGCGAAATCGCAACTCGAAAGCACCAGGAGATATCCGCACCCCGACCTTGTTTCCGGCCAAGCTCTTGTTCCGGTTTCGTAACAGACCGGAAAAACTCGAATCGTACCCATCGCATCGTTTCCCGAATTGGGAATCGGCACCCGCAGTTCGGCACTCTCGGAAACCAAGAGACCCAACTTAATGGATGAGAGCCAGGCTAAACCAGTCTAGTAGAGTACCAGACCAGGTCTCATCGCTTCCAGGCGATTATTAACAAAACCAGCGGCAGGTAAATCACCGAGGCGTGCACCACGCGGCTGGCTAAGGTCTTAGACGCAGACTTAGTCAAGCGGACAACATGGTACAGCAAGAACGCGCCCGCCGATAGCATTACAGCCAGATAGGGGAGTCCGGCATGGACGGTTGGCAGCAGTGTGGTGAGAACCAGAACTACGGTAAAACCGAGGATTTCGGCTCGGGTAAAGCGGAAATCCACGTCGAAGCTGGGCAGCATGCGATAGCCGGCACGGTCGTAATCTTCCTGATACATCAATGCGATAGCGAGAAAATGGGGAAACTGCCAAAGGAAAAGAATAGCGAACAGGAACCATGCCGCTGGGTCGATGCGTCCAGAGGCCGCGGCCCAACCGATCAAAGTGGGCATGGCTCCGGGGAAAGCGCCTAACAATGTGCAAAGAGGTGTCTTGCGCTTAAGCGGCGTATAAATTAGCAGATACGAAAGCAAGGTTGAGACGGCGAGAAGCGCGGCAAGCTGATTGATCATCACGGCTAGGTATAGTCCACCCAGAGTACTAAGAATGCTGCCGAACCAGAAGGCCTCGCGGGTGCTGAGCCGGCCGGAGGGCAAGGGGCGCGACGCAGTACGGCGCATCTTGCCGTCCCATACCCGTTCCATCCATTGATTCAGGGTTGCGGTGCCGCTGGCCACTAGCAAGGTCCCGACAAGAGTGTTTACCAGCCCCACGACGTTGAGCGACCCGCGAGTGCCCAAGTAGTATCCGCCGGACGTGGTCATCAAAATCAGCAGGTTCACCTCGGGCTTGGTGAGAGTGTAGTAATCCCGAAGCTTGGCCGTTAAACCTTGCCTTGCGATATGGCGCGGTATGGGATTTGCGGAAGTGACCATGGGGATCAGGAACTAGGATTCCGACTAGCAACAGTCAAACATTTTGTTGTCAGCGGAAACGGGTTGAGTATAGCAGAGCGGACGGGTTGGAGAACACATGAGCGCACGAGCCAGATTCCCCGGCACTGAGCCGGCAAGGTATAGAATGTTTGCTCCCGAAGGAACAGTATGCGCTACGCTCGATTGCTACTCGCAGTGACCTGGTTGGCTGGATGCTCGACCGCACAGTCGCAAAGTGGGCCCGGGAAGGTTGATGCGTCGGCGGTATGGCAGCTTCCGCCGCAATTCCTTGCCAGCGCTCACGCGGTTTGCGACAAATCTTCCCATCCCGAAGCCGAGTGCATGATTGGGCAGATGGTGCAGGCAGGCGCCCCAACTGCGGCCGTCAGCTTTACGCGCGAACTCTTCAACCAGAGCCACGGCGACTTCGGCGTGATGACCGGTTTCCAGGGCGGAAGCCCGGTTGCCTTCGCGTGGATCAACTATCCCTTGCGCGCCAACACGAACTATGGTCTTTTGCTGGTGAATGGACGGCCAGCGATCGTCAACGTCGAGGATTTGAAGCTGCTCGACACCAAGGCGATGAAGCAGAGCTTCCAGTTTCAGGACCTCAAGAATCAGTTTCCCAAGGTCGATGTGTGGCCGGGAGATCGCGATGGCAAGATATGGCCCACCTCGCAGTCGGGGCCGGACGGCGGAACCCAGTTTATGGTGGGCTATCCGTTGATCAACGGATGCCACGCCTGTGAACGCGCCGGATTTGCGATATTCACCTGGAATTTCGATGCCCAGGGGAAATTTCGCGGGACGGCGTTTATGGGGATGACTCCGCCGCCGCTACACTGAACAAATTCAGGACTCGGTTGAATCTAAAAAACGAAAAGGAGCTGCAAGGTAATGAACAAAGTAATGGGAGTGGTCGCTGCATTATCGCTGGTATCGGTTGCTTACGCTGCGGACGACGTGGTGAGCGCCGTCCATGGGACGGTTTCGAAGGTGGACTCGGCTGGCCACACGGTAGTGGTGAAGACGGCCGACGGGACCGAGCACTCGTTGCATCTGGTAAAAGAAACCACCGTCCACGGTGCCCGAGCTTCCGCAGACGCAGCCAAGGATTCCTGGCACGGCGTGACCAAAGGTTCGGAGGTCGTGGCCCATTACACCGAACGAGGAACGGAAGATACGGCAGTTGAAGTGGACAAGATTGGCAAGGGCGGACTCAAAGCGACCGAAGGCACAATCAAAGAGATTGATCGAGGTGGAAAGACCCTGGTGGTGAAGACCGCCGATGGCTCCGAGAAAACCTTCAAGCTCACCGACCACGCTGCCAAAGATGCTGGCAAAGACATTGGGGAGGGAAGCGAAAAGGGCGCGAAAGTTGTGGTCTACTCCACCGAGGATTCTGGGAAGAAGGTTGCCCACTTCTTCGAAAAGATCTAGCGAATCGATCGGAGAGATGGCTGCTAATGTTTTCGTTCAGTTCAAAGGCAGGGGTCGAATAGACTGGAGGCGCGGGTCGGAATCGAACCGACGCATAAAGGTTTTGCAGACCTCTCCCTTACCACTTGGGTACCGCGCCCTCTCACTTGGGAAAGAACATTCTTGCTATTCGATTGTAACGGCTAGGTGTTAGCCGCTTCAACCTCGGATTCTTTGCCTAAAGTTGGGCAAAGAATTCCTCCCAACTCATCGGCAACCTTCCGATCATCGTTGCTCACCATGTGCGTGTACGTGCCGAGCGTCAGTGCTGCGTCTGCGTGGCCCAGTCGATCTTGCCGCACACGCATCGGTGCCCTCAACCCGTCCAGCATGGTTGCGTTGCCGTGCCGGAAAGCGTGCAGCCCGGCCCGCTGTATCTTGAGACGTTCTAGGATCGGATGCAGCACTTGATCCACGATGTCCCGGTTATTGAAGGCAGTTCCGTTGCGCGTGCAGAAGAGCAAACGCTCGGGATTCTCCCTCCTGTGATTGAGCAGGTAGAGTTTCAGGTGATCGGCCAACTGTGTTGAGACAGCGAATCTTCGGAAGGCATTCTCCGTCTTTGGGTCTTGCAGCGTGCCCTTCCAAGCCGCACGCTTGATGGAGAGCAGCCGGACATCCTGCCGGAAATCTTCCACCTGAAGGCCGCACAGCTCCCCTCCGCGAATGCCCGTCTCAGCGCAAATCCAAAACATCGTTTTGTATGGCTCCTCCGCTTCGGAGATGATCCTCCGCATCTCCTCCTCGGTGAACCACGGTCGAACTGGGCGTGTCATCTTCGGGAGCACGATCCCCTCACAGATGTTTTTCTCTGTGTAGCCCCAAGCCTTTGCGGTTGCCCACATCAACTTGAACGTGATGTAGAGATTCCGCACCGTCTTGGGTTTCACCTGAGCATCAGTGAGGAATTGCTGGAGCATCTCCGTGGAAATCTCATGCAGTCGCAGATGACCAAACCGGGGCACGATCCGGCGATTGATTGAGGACTTCATGCCGGACTGCGAACTCGGTTTGTAATTTGACATGATGTTACGCTTCCAACGCTCTGCGAAGTCCGCGAAGCTCACGATCTTCTGAGCGCGGTAGGTTGTGGAATTGATGCGCGAGAGGCGAATGTCCAACTCGCGTTGAGCAAGACGCTGGCTTGGGAAGTCTTTCTTCGTGCCGATCACTTCCGACTTGTGCAACCGGGTGATCTGCCCGTTCTCTTCCACATCTTCGAGCCAACGGCCAACCCACACGGGATTCTTTCCTCTCAAGAACAAGCTGCCTTTTTGATACCGTCTTCGAGCCAAGTTCCCTCCAACCGAACTTTGACTCGACTGTCCCTGCGAAATACTACCATCACAAGAGGAGCTGACACTGCTGGTTTTGGAAATGCAAGGCTGTGGGCCGTGCGGCGGAGGGGAATTCCCGCTTAAGCAAGACGGGTTTTTGGACGTGTTCTCATTGCTCATTTGCTACATTTCTTGCGGTGAATTTGAAGCATCCCCAGAATTCGCAACTTTCCGAGTGCTGCCCTGAATGGGCGTTTTCGCGTGCTTAAGGATTTTTCTTCACATGTTCTCCTCCAATCGCGTACCGCCTAGTAAAGGGGTTGCGGAAGCTTCAGGCCGAGGGGGTTCCTACCCCGGCCTTAAATCGGAAAGGGGAACCTAGTTTCCGGCTGACCGAACGAGTCTCAGGTGCTTGTGCGGCCAATCTCCCGTTCATTAACCGAACGCCTTCGCTCCGCTTCCCACCTGCGTTCAGTTACGGGACGGCCCCTCAGTCGGCTGCTCACCTTCCGTTCGTTAACCGAACGCCTGTGACTGCCTGCTTCCGATTTCCGCGTTCAGTAACCGGACAGAATTGGAAGCTCCCGTTTCACCTGTTCGTTTTCTGGATCGCCCGCCACTTCTCTAGAAACGGCACTTTTCGGCCTTAAATCGTCAAGCTGATGCCGGACCACCACCAAGCCCCTGATCGTCGTTTTTAGGCGTCAAAAGTGCCTCGGGCGCAGGGGTCTGAGTCATCAAATTTTGAGGTGCCATCGCTCGGGCTTTGACTAGCGACTCTCTTTGAGCCGAAGACACCTCCCGGCGACGGAGGATACCGGCATACTTGAAGACGACGCGAACCTGTGCCGGATTGTTGGGGTCGAACGTCGCTGCTCCTTCACAATCACCGTTCTGTCTAACCTGCATTCCTGCCGCTACGAAAGCCTTGCGTGCAGCCGTCCACCAGTTAGACGTGCCGGTCTCAGGCATGACCACAACGCCGAGAAGACCTTCCCCATACTCGTACGCATGGGATTTCCCCTTGTGACCGGGGATGATGACAGTATCGTCCTGCTTGTCACGCTTCAACTTCAGTCGGTGCTTCTCTGCAAACTCAGTTAAGTTCATCGCCACTCCTTCCCTGTCCGTTTTCCGGACGAGCCGCAGTTAGTGTAGGGAGTGGAGGATGAAACGCAGACTCTCCTATGAAATCTCCATGTGGGAAAGTAGCTTTTTTGACTGCACTGCCTTCACTAGAATCTGGGCTTGTGGCCACCCCCGGCCAATCAATTGTCGTAGCCAGCCCAATGCCCCGCCACACAATCCCATGATTCAACTTCACACGCGTGAAACCACGCTCGTTCAAGGCTTGGGAGAAATCCCTCTCACGCATCACGAACTCCTCCGTGTCGTGTGCCCACTTCTTGTATTCCTCGTACAGTCCCCGCGCTTTTGCCTCAGCTCTCGAAGACTCGACACATCTTGCCTCGATAAAGTGTGCGAGGGCGTCTTGATCCTTCCGGTATTGGTCGGTTGCGTCCTTTACGGCGGAGGGTTCGTTCAGCCCATGCTGTCGGTAATCTTTCAGACCTTCGACAGCCCATCGGAGAATTCCATCGGCTTCGGCTATGAGCTTTCTTCCGAGCGTTGGGTCTTTCTTTGTTTCCGGAATCCGCACAGTGAATGGCACCAGCCGGATACGACGCCAGATACCTTCGTCGGTGCCGCGAATCATAGGTTTGTGGTTGGTTCCCAGCCATAGTTTGAACTGGGGTTTGAACTCGAAATACTCGCCATAGAGAAACCTTGCGGTCACGGTGTCCCCGCCGGTAATCGCCTTCACGAACGCCTCGGCCATCTGTTTTCCGTGCTCAGATTCTGTAGCCTTCACGAATCGCTTACCGCGAAGCATAGCCAGATCGCTCCGGGCTGCACCACCAGAGCGGCGTAGAGTCATAAAGGTGTCAAAATCGGCCTGTTGCGCGTAGTCACCCAAGATATGTTGCAGCACTTCCAAAAACGTCGTTTTTCCGTTGCAACCGGTTCCGTACAACAGGAAGAGGGCGTGCTCGTCCGTTTCTCCCGTCAGGGTGTAGCCGACTGCGCGTTGCAGGTACTTTTGTAGTTCGATGTCACCGTCAGTGATATCAGCAAGGAACTGCATCCATTGCGGACACGTAGCGTCCGAGCGGTACTCAACAGGCGCGATCTTCGTGATGAAGTCTTCTCGCCCATGCTCTCTCAGCGATCCCGTCGCAAGGTTTAGCGATCCGTTTCGGACGTTAAGCAACATCGGATCGCAATCAAGGTCTTTGAGCCGAACAGGGATTTCCTTTTCATATCGGGCCAAGCTGACCATCGCTTTGATGCTGTGCTCTTGCTCGGACTTGAGGGCGTGCTTAGCTAAGGCCGGTCTTTGGTCATCGTCTAGCTCAGTAGCCTCGTTTAGGATTGAACGGGCGGTGTGTTTCGCCATCTGCATGACCTTGCCCGTGGAATCCGGAACCCAACGTGTGTCTTGCCAGATCAGCCATTTGTTCAAATCATGGCAGTACTTGGCTGAGTCCTTGTGATCGGCAGCGAATCGTTCGGCATTGCCCAAGTCGGTCTTCGCAAACTGCTTTCCCGGAGTACGCGCTGGCTCGTACCGACCCACGGACTTGGCAATTGCCAGAACCTCTTTTTCATCCAGCGGCGGATCGCACATTTCTTCGTTTCTCCGCAACAACTCAGATTCCAACCCGTCCAGCGATAATCCCGCCCGTCGCAGTCGTCCTGCTTCGGAGGTTAGATAGTTATTTCGTCCGCCCTCGCCAACAATTCTGTGTTCAAAGTTCTCCTTTTCGAGCACGGTAGACTCGGGCTTCCCCACGTTCGCTAGCCACTCGCACAGCCATACCGGTGCTTCAATAATTGGGCTGTCGTCAATGATCTTGTATGGTTGTTTCGTGTCCGGATGTATGCTTCCCGGAGCTACTACATATTTGTTGGAAACCTGAGCCTCGAACAAGCCCCTGACGTTGCGGTTGCCGAGCTTGCGCGAGGCGTCGGTTTGCCGGAAATAGAAGTGAAATCCCCTTCTTGAACGAACCTTGAGTGTCGCGGGAATAGACTTTTGGGTTTCTTCCTCGATCCGCTGCGGTAAATCCATCAGGTCACAATCGAGCATCCAGAAACCATCCGGCTTGGCGACAGCACCGCAGTTGTAGTTTGGGTTCTCGCTGTGCCACTTCTCCACCTGAGCTACATCAGTCGTAGCGAGGCTCGGCCAGTTGACAAGCTTGGTGCCTTTTTCGCACGGAGGGATCGGTATAACCGGTACGCCTCGGCACACCATCTCCGAAGCGACGTTCTTGAAACCCGGATAGGTGTTAGAGGCACGTACGGATTGTGAGTTGTGCCGGGTCAGAGAAGGGTCGCCTGTCGAAGCATCGTCTTGCGGGGGTGAACTGCTTCCGGAGACAGCGGGGTTTTCATTGGGCTGGTTGGGCGACTGATCGACATCCATTGCAGCAACGCCCGCATCTAGTTCCGCCAGAACACTCATAATTGACTTTTTTTCCATTGGGAATCCTCCTTTGACCTACTTCAGACCAAAAAAATCGCCGCCCTCGTTTTGGGACAGCGTTGTGCGCTTCAGCGCCGGGCATTCTCCCAACCGGTTATCATCTCGGTTGGTGGAGAGCTAACTCCCAAGAACACCCTATGTCGGTGTCGTTACTTCATCGTTGCCTCTCTTTCCCCATGTACTGATTATAACACGCTTCGAGAAGCCTTCTGGCGGTCGGACTTACAGTTGGCTCCCCTGCGGACAGAGCAAGTAAAGATGTACGCGGGTTCACAATCCCCAGCCAATGCGATTACTCACCCAACCGGGTTTCAAGCAGGGGCTTACGATCATGCAAGTTCAGCGCTGAAAGTAGCTCAGCGGAAATTACAGCGTAAGCACCATGGAGTCTGATAGTTAACCTAGAAAACTGCTCACGGGCGCTCTCCCTTTTTTCGTCGCAGGAGCGGGAATGTTCACGAGGCAACGACGGATTGGCAGCCGCCGACCTAAGTCGATGATTTCGTTCCGATTCTAAAGAGTCGCGGTCGAACCGAAACGAGCGAATCGAATCCGCAGATTGCCGGTTTGGAGCCGCAAAGTGAAAGCCCGTAGAAAACAATACCAACCAAGGACGCGAACCGGCTCAAGTTATCCAGTTTCAGTAAGTTAACTTCAGGCACACTGAATATTGGCACTTACTTATCAGAAAACTGTTCAGTAACCGGACAACCCAACGCGCTAGGAACTGCGTTGGTCTCCGAGTGGCGGATGCTCCTGCTGACGACTTTCTTCCGCGGTGACCGCGATCCGCTTCGCTTTCCGATAAACGTTTGCAACCGCCAGCGTCCAGAAAGGAACTAGATCGACCCCCGGCACAAGCTTGACTAGAAACGATGGCAAGAACTCCCAGTGCCAGCCGAGACAGGCGTCGGTTTCCTCCAGACGGGATGTTAGTACCCAGTTTGTGACGCGTAAACGTTGGTGATCCGCCTTCGGTTATTCCTGCGCCTGTTTCTTCGGTTGCTTTGCGGCGTCTTTGGCTCGCTTTTCATCTTCCTTCATGATTCTCTTGGCTTGCTTGTTCGCCACTGCTAGACATCCATTCTTAAACCCGATTGCGGCCAAGGTCATATCGACAGTCGAAGATGGGTCTGAATTAATTGCGTCGTAAAACGCTACGCACTCATCTGGCAGGGCGCGACTTTCTTTCGCCATCTCCTGCCCCAATGCGTACGCCTGAAACAATGGTAAAAGCTGCCCACGCGCAAGCGCGAATCTCTGCTTCGCGGTGACAGCAGTTTTGCACCCCTCGGCAAAGGATGGCGAGTTGTAGTGTTCTCCGGCGACCTCGCAATCCTGCTCGGTAACGGCCCGGCTCGTCGCCCATTCGTATCCTGCCTTGTGCCCCTCACAAATTGGGGTCTTGCAGTCCCACTCTTGAACCTGAGCAAGAGCTACGCTCAGTGGCAGCAGCATCAACGGACACAGGCAGCGGATAATTCGCTTCATTGCCATTCTCCCCGGGCCGCGTCGGGCAGTGCTCTGCCCAATAATTGTTCTGGCATCGTCCCGCCAAGACGCTTGGCGGTATTTTGGATCGCATTGCATCGCAAGGGGCTAAGAATGTCCTTCTGTTGCCGGATACTTCTTTTCAACGTAATCGTCAACCGCCTGAAGTAGCAGTTTAAATTGCCGTAGGCGAAACTCAAGATAGCGTTTGATGGCTTCAGGCGTGCGGTTCTGCATATTAGGCAAGTCCAGCTTCGCGGTCTCATCATCGAAGTCCGCAAATGCGGTATCCAACGAGTCAAGTACCCTTGTGAGATAGCGTTTGTTCTCCGGTATTGCTGCAATCCGCTTCTCAGCTTCCTTGGTGCTTTTTCCTGAATAAGCGGCAGTAAAGTATTCCATATAGGAGGCGTCCAGAGACGCTGTGAGCGCATCCGTGAGTCCGGGTGTCAATTCGAAAACGCTCACATCCTTCACTCGCACGCTCTCAACCTTGCTTTTGCTGCTCATTATTCCCTCCGGCTCAGAATTGTACATCCCGTCACAATCTATGCGCCCATTTCCCCTCTCCGCGAAAGTCGATAACTCCCGCACATGGAAGGATGATTACTTCGTGGTAGCACATCGGGCTATCGGGTTTCTTCTATCTTCTGAAGCTGGGCTTCTTGCTCCCCATGTTTAGCATGTATGAATGCCCGTCAAATCTCACGGTGGCCTCGAACCCGTTTCCCTTGAAAAATCCCGCACGTTGACACTGACCGTTCTCAATAGCCCTCACGACCGCACTTGGGAGAACTAGGTCGGTTGTATCAGACACTGAGTACCAATACCAATCATTGCCCACATGGTAGTAGGCTCTGTACCCTTTTCTGCCCGTCGTGTGGCTGACATAGTCTCCCTCATGGAACGGAGCGTCTGAATCCTTGATCCCTCTGAGAATGTCGGCAAACTCTTCTAGAGTCATTGAGCAATTATTACCCCAAACTCTGGACTGGAATCACGTCAAATTCAAGCAGCACCGTCGTCTGACGACAGTAGGCTCTATAGAAGGTACCGAGGGGGGTTCCCCCGTGCGGGGGCAAATTCGGTTTTGAGCCTCTCGGATCGAGTCACGAAAAATCGCTGTCCGTTAACCGCACGACGCGGCCTGCAGGTCAGAACTACTGCAACTTCCCGTACTCCGCCTTGGCTGCTTTCAAGACGGGATGTCGGGGTCTGCGTCATTCCAGAGCGTTAGGAAATCTCTTGTGCTGTTCGCTGAAGTTAAGGCGTAATCTCGAACACTGTACCGTGGTTGTAAGCGCCCCCCGCAGACGTAGTGCCGTAGAGATTGCCGTTCCCATCGAAGATCAGGCCAGCGGCGGGGCCGGACCCTCCATTGCCATTGAAACCATACACTCTCTCGGCCCAGTTCCCGTCCACGGGCGTCAACTCGAACGCGGTACCGTAGCTGTGAACGCCCCCGCCCGCGGTTGTGCCATAGAGGTTACCTGAAGTATCGAAAGTGAGGCCAGCGAAGGGATTGGTTCCGTCCCTACCGTTGTCGTTGAAGTTGTGCAGAATCGTTTCCGTCCAACTCCCGCCTGAGGGCGTCAACTCGAACACCGCACCGCAACCGCTGCCGCCGCAGCCGGAACCGCCGTCCGTAGTGGTGCCATAGAGGTCACCTGAGGCATCGAAGATCAAGGCTTGGCCAAACGCGGGATAAATTCCGTCGGTGCCGTCGTCGTTGAAGCTATGCAGAATCGTTTCCGTCCAACTCCCGCCTGAAGGCGTCAACTCGAACACGGTACCGCAGCCGTCGCTGCACGCCCCGGAGCCACCCTCTTCAGTCGTGCCGTACAAGCTCCCTGCCACGTCGAGAGTCAATACGGCATAGGGACGATACCCGTCCGTGCCGTTGTTCTGGAAGGCATACCGCACCGCTTCCGTCCAGCTCCCGTTGGTGGGAGCCAACTCGAACACGGTACCGCAGCCGTTGCCATTGTTGCACGTTGTTCCGCCGCCATAGTACGTCGTGCCATAGAGATCACCGGAGGCATCGAAGGTCACACCGGCATAGGGATATGTTCCGTCCCTGCCATTGTTCTTGAAACTATACAGCACCTTCTCCGTCCACCTCCCGGCCGTAGGCGTCAACTCGAACACGGTGCCGCAGCCGCCGCTACAGGTCCCGGAGCCACCAGCCGTCGTAGTGCCGTAGAGATTGCCTGAGGCGTCAAGGACAAGGGCAGCCACTGGATAAATTCCATCCCTGCCGTTGTTCTTGAAGCTATACAGCACCTTCTCCCTCCACGCCCCGCCCGTGGTTCGGGCTAGTCCGAACACAGTGCCGCAGCCGCCGCTGCACGTCCCGGAACCGCCCGCTTCAGTCGTGCCGTACAAGTTGCCAGCTGTGTCGAAGATCAGGCCGACAGCGGGGCCGTACCCGTCGCTGCCGTTGTCATTGAAGCTATGCAGCACCTTCTCCTGGCTAGCCGCCGTCCCTGTCACGAACAGGGTCACAGCGAAAATCGCCAGTGCTGCTGTAAGCCCGATGGAAACTTTCTTGTCTCGCATGAATAGTCCTCCTTCTTATTAGAGCTTCCGTGGACATGGCCAGCGTGACTCCAAAGGCGGGTCTGAGTTTACACCAGAATTATTATGAGCGCGTACACTCGCTCGTTCTGATCGCAGTGCTGCATTTTCTCAACGGGCCGCCCAGAACCCATTTGGGAGATTTCTCGCTAGGTCATCTCTGCTCCCGCAGGAAGGAGGTGAAGGGGCCTCGCCCGGTGGGGGCAATTTCAGATTTGGAGCCTCCTTTCGCAGTTGTTCAGAAACCGGACGCGAAGGCTTCGAATGGTTGGATTTCGAAGTTTGGACTCTAGCCGCTCAAAGTCCTCTCGTGAACTGGGACACGGCCAGTTCGAAGCTGTTCATTCATCGCAGTTTGCGATTTCGGTGAAATCAGCGAAAAAGTTGGTAGATAGCGATTTTGAAAGTGTTTGCCAACTTCGCTAGTGTGCTCAATCTTACGTCTTTTTCACCGCGCTCGATTGCACCCGCAAATGAACGAGCGAGGCCACTCTGGTGCGCCAGCTTCCTCCTGTGACCAGCCGTTCTTCTCCCGAAGTGCCCGAACCCGATTTCCCAACTGTTTTTTCGCAGAATTGGCATCTTGCATCCCCAATACGATCAAGATAAGCTTCAGTACCGTCTACGCTCTGTCGTAGGACGCTCTCTCATAGGCCACCACACTTTCTGGGAGCCGTGGGGAATGTAGATGACCGCCGCTCGTTATCCAAGGAACCCCCGCGCGGGGAGGCTTCGGACATGTTCTGCACGAAATGTGGCTCTAGAAATCCTGACGACGCGGAATTCTGCTGCAAGTGTGGCAAGCCAATCGTGGTACCACAGTCTGAAGACTCGGAAAAACTTGGATTACGACAAGAGGCTGCTCTTGCCGCGCAGGTACCACCACCGGAAGAACCGAGAGATCAGAAATCTTGGCAGGCGATTGCTGTCGAGCTTGGCGTTGCAAGCACAGATCAGACACAGCGTGAGAATAATCTTCCTCCCTCACCCGGTTTCGGCTGGAACTCGACGGTCGCATTTGGTTCATTGTTCTTAGTCACTGGTCTCTTCTCGTGGGTGATTGGAGTGGTCACCTTGGCTGATCACGTAGCCATGCGGGGTGCCGTAGCTGTTATTCAGGGCCTACTGTTCGGCATTACGGGATGGGCCATTCTTACGCGACGTGCATTTGCGTCAAAGCTCGTTTGGGTAGTTGTGGTCTTGTCTGGATTGGGTGTCATTGCGCGAGGACTAACCATCCTAGACCTTTCGATTTGGTTTGCGAGTCTCGGCCTCGCGATTTGGTATGCAAGGAGGAAACCTCCTGCATCCAAACAACCACCGGTGCCGAGGGGTAGTGCCATGGAGGGAATGCTGGTTCTCTTCCTGCTCACCCTAGTAGGCGTTCCCGTTATTGTCTGGATCGGATCGTTCAACCCCAAAACGACCGATCCGTTTGCAAAATATCGGAGTTCAGATTCACCGCCTCCTGCAACCGAATCTACCGACCCATTCGCGAAATATCGACGGGCAGATTCGCCGCCTCGGGATGTCGCACCAAAGGAACTCCCAGCCCCCGTCTCGCCTTGTCCCGCTGGAGTCCCCGCTGGTGTCAGGGTAGTTCCAATCAATGACTTAGCTGCGATAGTAGGCTCTGAAGCCAAGGCTTGGTACGACCCCAAAGACCACTTCGTTGCCTACACTCTTGACGAGTTCGCTGCCCACGGTGACAACGCACTCGGCTATTACAAAGGACAGTGGTACTTCTCCTTCAAGGTGACCAACAAGACGGAATTTGATCGCCCTGATCTTCATTTTGGCGGTTACTGCCTCGCCGCATTGCAGTTCGAAGTGGAAATACAGTCAGACGACGGAAAATTGTGGAAAGGAACGGGGAAGGCAAATCTTCTCCTCGGGGACGACCACCCTCTCGGCCCCGGATGGCAAGAAGAACTGTCAAGCTTAGAGCTGAGTTTGGGCAGCCGACCGCAGAACGGTAATCTTACAAGCTGGCGAATTACCAAGGCGTGGGGGTTCCCTCTGGAAGGAGAGGGTCGAGAGCAGCAGCAGAAAAAAGATCAGGGCTATTCTCCCTCGCAGTTAATGACGCCAACGGTTTCTGCATCTGGGTCGTCACTTCAAAGAGTTCTTCCTGACGTGATGCAAGGCCGCTTGGTAGTGAGCGTTCCGCCAGAGTATCCCCCACTCGCAAGAGCGGCCCGCGTTCAGGGTACCGTCGTACTAGACGCTACGATTAGCGAAAAAGGGGCTGTCGAACATTTGGACTTAATTTCAGGTCACCCCCTGCTTGTCCCTGCCGCCATTAACGCGGTGCGCCAATGGCGCTACAGGCCTTATCCATCTCATGACAAGCCTGTGAAGGTCACAACAAAGATCACAGTGGCGTTTTGGCTGAGCAATTCTTAGAGCGCCTCAAGGACAATAGGGTTGTTGGCGCACTTTCATTCTGCACACCGTTCCAAAAACGGAGTCTGAATCTTCGGGTTCTCAGCACTGAAACGCAATGACTTGCCGCCTCGTCGCGCAGTGTTCCACAAACGACCGTTTGTGGAATTGTTTTCCTGAGTTGATAGCGATGGGCCAGCCCTGACCGGGCGTTTCAGTTGCAACGGACACTATGTTTGAGAGCGGCCACTAACAAACCATTCCGTGACGGTTTTCACTTCTTTCGTTCTCCCGCGATCTCGTACCAAGCGGAGGATTTTGGTTTCCCATCTTTGTTTTGCAGCAGGAATTGCACGCGGTTATGTTTGTCGTCAATTTTCGCACGATAGGTGCCCAGCTCAATCCGCTGAGGCCCGCTCAAGTCGTACACAGTGTCGTCTATTTCGGTGACGGCCACAAACTGACTTCGGTATCTTATCCTGCCAGAATTGGTGACGTTCCTAGCTTCGCGTTCGGACGTAACTTCTGTGACGGTTGCGGTCAGGGTGTAATCGTCAGGATTAACTTTGGCAACTGACACCGTACTCAAGAAGGCCAAGCCAAGTAGAACGCCTGCGAATGGAAGAGACCGTTTCATGGTGTGAAATCTTACTACCGAAACGTGCCACAAAACAGGTGGTCAAGAGCCCGCCGTCTCACATGAAAGTTCCCGCTCTATGCCATCTACACCCAGCCTGCACTCTCCTAGATCGTTAAGCGTACCAACCGCTTGAGGGAGGTTATGATCCGTTTGGACTTGACACAGTGCGTGTATACGTATATACGTACTACATGAATGGAGCAAGAATCGCCATCTACAGCCGAGTTTCCACCAAAGACAAGGGGCAGGACACCGAAAACCAGTTGCGCCAGTTACGTGACTTTAGCTCAAAGCAGGAGGCCTGGACGGTCGTCCACGAGTACGTTGACCGCGTATCCGGCAAGTATGGCGACCGGGAGGCGTTTCAGCAAATGTTGGCTGCCGCTTCGCGCCGTGAATTTGATGTGGTCTTGTTCTGGGCGTTGGATAGGTTCAGCCGTGAGGGTGTCTACGCTACGTTGCAGTACCTCCAGCGGCTCACATCTTACGGTGTAGGGTATCGGAGCTTCACCGAGCAGTACCTCGATAGCTGTGGGCTGTTCAAAGATGCCGTAATCAGCATTCTGGCGACGATTGCCAAGCAGGAGCGTATCCGGCTCAGCGAACGCACCGTGGCTGGATTGGAGCGGGCCAGGGCACAAGGCCGAGTGGCTGGCAGACCGCGTGTAATATGTGACCGTGGCCGGGTTCTGGCGCTTCGCAAGTCGGGGCAGTCTCTAAGTATGATCGCCAGCGAGCTGGGGCTTACGAAAACAACTGTTCACCGGATCGTGAATCAGTCTGCCGCAACTCCTGCCCAGAGCGGATTCTGAGGGACAATGAAAAAACCCACAACCCGGCCAGCCCACCCAAGAGCTGAAAAACCAGCAGCCGAGAAGCCTGTCGCGCTCACAGTGAAGATTGACAGCAAAACCTACGTTCGACTGAGCACTCTTCGGGCGAAACAACGCAAGACTGCTCAGGATATTCTGACAGAGGCTCTGAACACATATCTTGACCAGGCTGGAGCGTAGTACATCGCCAGCTACACGCCCCGCATGAGTTGCGACAGTGACATTTCAAAGGCCATCGCTAGAATTTCTACAGATCGCAAACACGGCTCCTTTTTGCCAGTTTCGAGATTGGAAATGAACGGACGACCAAGCCCGGAGTGCACGGCCAGATAGGTCTGCGTCCATCCGTGCTCTTTGCGGAGCTTGCGGACTCGCCTGCCAAGTCGAACGCAAACATCTTCGGTTGCCACACCCCAAGCATGGCTGTATTCTGTGGGCGACATTTCGCCTATGGGATACAAAGCGAAAAGAGCGTTTAACAACCATGCCCTCCTCTCGTTTTGGGGGCAGTTTGGAGCAACCGTCTCGATCCATTCATACTCGTCTGGATGCGGGTTCCTCGGCGTAGCGCGAGGCTCAATGGCTGCTCGTGATCTTGAAACTATCAGTCAGCATGCTGAAGGCTGGAAATGAAAAGCTTCTTAAGAAGCCTTGCCCCATACTTGGCAATCGGAGTGGCGGTCGGCTTGTTACTTTATTTCTTCACTGTTTGGCAAGCGTGCGTGCTCATCCTTTTGACCGTAACGGCTTTCTTTGTTTTTCGCATCTTGGATATGCTGTCGGTGTTGGCGAAAGGTCTGGAATCTTCTCGTTCACTTTCCCGTCAACTGAGTAACCTATATGTCTTCATTGCTTGGAACGGTGTGCCTTCAGATACCTTGGAGACTTGTAATACAGTCATTGCGGGCAGCACAAAACTGTTGTCCGCTTGGGAGAGGTTGAACAAAATCCGTTTCCTTGGAAACGGCATGACGCCAGATGAGGCGGAGTCGGCAGCCTCTGATGAATCTCAAAAGCAGAGGCGCTGGATCGCTGAGCTTACTCCTGAGCGTATTGCGAACGGATGCAACAAACAGGGTTCCTTTTCGGACCCGGTTCCGGGTCAAGGACCCCCAAACAAGACGCTTTGTCCTAAGTGCGCTATAGCCTATACGGAAGCCAAACAAAAGTGGGCTGAGATTTTGGCCTCTGAAAAAATGGGGAAGTCTCTTCCTCTGCATCAGTACCTCATTCCAGTGCCGCCTTGTTCTTTACCTAAAACCGGTTGCGAAAAGGATACGGACGGGTGGTACGTCACATGCGAATGCGGATTTGAAAAGCGATGTTTAGGTCTGGATGACGCTTTGAGTGAGAAAGAAGAGCACTATCTAACACACGACCCAGTACCATCTTCACGATCCTAATGAAACGCTTTGGATTATCTCTCTGCGGCATGGTGGAAGTAGTTGCAGGAGAGCACAGGTGACGAAGCCGACAACGAACCAGAATCCCGCTTGCAAGACTGCCTTGAATCTGGGCGTCATAAAAGTGATGATGTCACAGGCGGGATGCTAAAGCCATGACCACATACGAGCGCACCAAACGATGGCGCGAGAAGCACCCAGAGGTGCAGACCGCCGAACGACTCCGGTACTATCGCCAGTTTCAGAAGAACAAACGACGCAAAGGCAAACGCTGGACCGAGGAAGAAGACCAGAAGATCACTGCGCGAAACCAACCCGCCCGACAGGGGCATGGATTTAGAAAAGCGTCGCCTGCGTAACTTCGTTCAACACCGGACGAGCGGACTCTGGGTCGTCATTTGCCACACTGTTGATTCGAGTCGTCACAGGGTAGTCCCGCATTCGATCAGCATCAAACGGCTGCAACAAGTCCAAGAGGTCGGCTGTATTCTGCATCCCCGGATCAAGCCAAAGATCGTAGGTTTCTGAATCAAGGATCACTGGCATTCGGTTGTGAACCTTTGCGGCTACTGTGTTCGGTGTTGTCGTTAAGATCGAACACGACGTGATCCACTCGCCAGTCGGATTCTTCCAGCGGTCCCACAATCCCGCAAACGCAAACACTTCGCCGTTATCGACTTCAAAGCAGTATGGCTGCTTGATCTTGCCATCTCTCTTCCATTCATAAAAGCCATCTGCCGGAATCAGGCATCGCCGAAGTTTGAATGCGTCGCGGAAAGCAGGCTGCGTACTCACGGTTTCTGATCGAGCGTTAATCATCCGCGCTGCGCCGGACGAATCTTTGGACCATGAAGGGATGAGTCCCCAGCGGAGCAGCGATAAAACGCGCACGGGTTCTTTGGGATGCTGGTGGATCGCGGGAACCACTTGAGTACGAGCAATGTTGTAATGCGGCGTCCACTCCTGATCGTCATCGGGCTGAGCGTGGAAATGCTCTTCGAGAAACTGCTTGCGCCGCGACAATCGGTAACGACCGCACATGATGGAGATTATCGCAGAGAAATCGCTGGATGCGCTCTGTTGCAGAGCGAGAAAGTCCCTCTTGTCGCTTGGCTTAATCAGGCTTGCATGTCACAAGGGCGTCTTCGTGCCCTCGGGTACCCAGGTCTCGAAATAGCCACTGTCGTAGCATTGAGCGTCTTGAAACCCGGCGTCTCTGAGGGTTAGTGCTATACGTGTTCCATCGCGGCCTGAAACGATGACGATCCTGATGGTTTTCCGTGGAGCTTTCAACAACAGATCACAAGCACGCTCGTCAACCGGGAGTAGACTATACCCGCAAATAACGATCTCGTCGGCACGTCTGAGTGCAGCAGCGGCCTGCGACCACAAGGAAGTGAAGAATTGCTCGTGCTCTGGGCCGAATGATGTCTGATAGTAAAACTCTTTCGTGCGACCGGGCAGTATTAGACTTGGAAATCCACCTCCACCGGGAAAAGTCCCAGGCATATCCGCATACCCGAGATATTGCAGGTAGTCGGTTGCAATGCAGGGGTTTTCCCCCAGAGAACGGTTGTCACCAATCGCGAATGATCCGGCCCTTATCCCACCGAAGATCGACACCAGCCAGTTCATACTCCCATGAAGTTTCAACACGAGAACCGGGCTTCGTTTTTCCGACTGCCCAATTTGGAACCCATAGCCCTGCGAGACATCCCATTTCCCGGCACGCTTTAGTTCTCGTTCGAGTGAATCATCATAGTTGAAGGAGATGATGACATCGCCCGACTGCACAATTTCTTTGGCGAACTGCTGATAGGCGGGCGCGGGGTTCGTGTGAATCTCGCCGAACCACTGGGGAAGAGCTTCACCGAGTTTGCCTTTCTGGTTTGCAATGTGGGAGCGCTGGATGCGCTCTTCCACTTCCTTCGTCCCTTTGAGCGCCTTGATTTGAGCGTCCAGTTTGGTTATTACATCTTCAATATTGGGCGCATCGCCAAACTTCTCTTTGATGAAGTCTGCGGCATACTGATACCTTTCATGTTTCGACATCCACGAGAGCATTTCTGCACCCATCGTTGAAGTCAGCGGATAGCCAACATGCTTAGACGCTCCCGCTCCTAGTACGTAGACGGTCATGGTTTACCGTGCGAGCTTACGGCAGGCCACCTCTTATCAATCGCCGCCAATATTCTCTCCGCCCAGCATATCGAGTCCTCGATAGCTGCTATCGTCGCCAGGACTCGCGCTTCCGATGGATACTGAGACAGCTTGCGAGCGGCCAAGATCGACGCAGCGATCAGGATCACGCGCTTTCGACCCTCGTCCATCAAGGCAGTGTAGGTGTTTCGCTTTATATTCGCCAGTCAAATCGTGTTAGTCTCTGGAGGATAGGGAGGTTCGTATGCCGGAAATGAAGACCCATCGTAGGGCTGGGCGGGTTGCGGGCGGCGTGTACGCTGCTCACAAAGCAAAAGATCAATGTCTTGTAAACTACGCGGTTGAAACGGCGGGCGGCGTTTTCGGCGGAGACATCGGCTCCAGGCTTGCTGATGTTTTTGAGGAGCACTGCTCCTACGCATCCGACCAGCACATGCGATACGGAATTGAGCATGCGGAAGAATACTAACCCAACGGAGGGCTTCAAAGAAGGATTCTTCGCGCCAAACGGGATATAGCTCCGGCAGGGATCGAGGGTGTCGTGTGGGGACACAATCTGGAGACGGCTAACGAATACAGGCCCACGACGGATGACTCACCGAGATTTTGCAAACAGGAAAAAGACCTCTACTTCAACGAGCGCGGAAGGGAAGTGGAGGATGACACTGTTCTCCTGACAATCGTGGAATCGAGCGTAGAAAAGCCGTGAGTCCGTGGGATTATTTCTTGAGAAGTTCTTCGAGTTCCGCCAAGAGCAGCCGTCGCTCTTCCCGCCTGTCGTGAAAATACTGCATCTCGGCAATACTCTGAGTTCGCGGATCGTTGGCCGAAGTCGGAACAACATGGCTTGCCAGAAGCCTGTCAAGTTCTTCAACTCTGCCTTGAATCACGGCGATACGTTCTTCAGTTTCGGACACGCTGAAATCCTTTCGAGCTACAGGCTGAGCGACGGTTGCTGGGGCACGGCCATCACGTGCTTCGGACATTCAAAGTAGTAACCCAGATTCAAACCCTGTTGGAGTTTCCGGTCCAGTCCTTTCAGAAAGTCCTGATAATCGCCAATGAACTTCACATACCGTTCGCGGAACTGAATCAAGTCGTCGTCCACGCCTTGCGTGTTATAGACCTTCAACATCTCAAGTGAAAGCTTCGTGGGAACCTGCTGGTATAGCGGACAGACGAGGAAGCTGCCAAAGTTCCTGATGAGAGAGTTGAACTCCAAGACCGACTGTCGCAATGTCTCCAAACTTGGTACTTGTCTATCAGTACGGTTGCGTAGCTGCTCCCAAAACTCTCCAAAAATCTGCGCTGGCGCGATGTTGAGACTGAAATATCTGGCCGGGAACGACTCACACAACTTACCGAAGACTATGCGCTGAAGCGTCTCTCCATGGTTTACATTCACGAAGTCCTCGAACCTATGGATGAAACCTTTCATTTCTTCAAAGGCCATCGCAGAGACGGCCTGCTCGTTTCTCTTGAGCCTCCGTTTCCTGAAAAGTCCCTTCGCTTTTGGCACTTCGTCAATAAGCAGGATTAGCAATGCCAGCAAAGCGACTCCTACCAAGCCGCGTGAAAACATGCGCGGCTGTTGAAAGAGACTGGCAACCGTCGCAACGAGCACGACTAGAGGAAGGATCAGCTTCGTGATGGAATCGAAGAAGCTACGTTTTGGAGAATCGTTCACTTCGTGCCGCTTTCCGCCGCTTATTTCTTCGGAGATTGAGCAGGCTGCGCTGGCGTAGCGGGTGCGCTTTGCGCCGGGGCTTGTGGTGACACGGGTGTCATGCCGGAAGGCTTCAATCCTCTGTTCTCGCCAGCACTCGTCACAGGCGTCATAGCTGATGGTTTCAGCCCATCGTTAGTTTGCTGGTTCACAATAATCGGAGTCATCGCTGCTGGCTTTAGTGCCTTTCCCGCGTCAGGCACCACAACTTTGTTGATGGCTTCTTGCTTGTTCATGCGCTTTGCCTCCTGAATATTTGCTCCAACAAACATCATAGTTAAGATCAGTCCGAGGACGAACAAAATAATTGCAGAATTGGCGCACCAATCTATTGCCTTGTACGAGAGACTTTCCATGTGTTTGTTGAAAGCCTCCGCGTTGCCCTTCAAATAAAAATCGTCAAGAAGAGGTCTCAGCTTTTCCAGCGCCCGGATGCTAATGCGGAAGGAAATCAGTGTCACGAGGATGCACAGCACAAATGCAATCCACGAATAAAAGAGGCACGAGACCCAGACTGCCTTGCCGAGCGGGACAACATCCTTTACAAACGCCAGCGAAAGACCCAAAGCCCCAGCCGAAAATGTAAGCATGTAGCGGTCGAAGTTCTCCGTGCCAGACTTGGTGTCATCCCACATCTTCCTTCGGTGTTCATCGTGTAACTGCTCGGCTCTCTCGGGCATCTCGTCAGAACACCTTCCGATTTCCACCAAATGCTATCAGTTTCGTCTGGCGAACACAAGGCGAAGAGTGCTACGATGCACGAATGGAAGAGGGACGCAAACGAGTTCTGGCAATCGTGGCCGGGATTCTCGTTGCGCGTCACCTGAAAACGGCGGATGATCTGTTCGGAGGGCCGCAAGGTTCGCCGCGCACAGATGCAATGGTTGCCGCCGCTGTGCAGTGGGCCGACAGGATCATGCGGAAGATCGACAATGTGTTCGGGAGCTAGAGAATGAACGACACCATCAAGCTGATAGTCGGCGCTGGCGGATGGGCGGGCTTCCTCGCCAGCGTCATATTCAACGTGCGCCAGTATTACGAACTCAAGCGAACGCGGGCGGAGCAAAGTCGGAAAGAACAGGCCGCTCCTGTGTTCTATAACTTCGATGGAACTGAATCGCCGCTTCGCGTCACGGGCAAGATTCACGCAACTCAAGCGCCAATGATGGATTTGTACTGCTTCGTCACCATCGTAAACCCCACTCAACAGCCGACTAAAATCTCACCCGTTCGATTGGTCTTGGACGGCGAGGAATGGCCGCTCGATAACTTTTTCTTCAGGGTGAAGGACCAGAGGGAACGGTACAAGAAAATCAGTTTGACGGGGAACAACAAAGAGCATTACGAATTGCACTTCATGTTCCCTGACAAGAATTATCCGCAGAACAAAGAGGGTGAGTTTTGGCTGCACAGCGACAATCGGCCCGAATCGTATCCTGTGAAAGTGAAGTTCTAACATGAAAATCAATCGCATTGTCTCGTTGATAGTTTCTACCGGGCTGCTGTCGCGTTCTGCTTTTGCCCAAGGCGCTCGTTTTCCAAACCTTCGTTTCGTTGAGCCCGACCCCAACAGCGGACGGCCTCTGTTAGTGCATACGTCTTGCGGATCGCCGGAAGACCCCGGCTACATGGAAGGGGAAACTTGGGGCGCTGCGATCAGTGTCTACGCTTATTCAAATGTCGAAATGTTTGTGGATCAGCCATGCATCATGGCATCGGCGTGGGGCTTCGACAGCAGCGGGAAATACGCGGTAGAGCTATACAGCTTTTATCAGAAGGATGCTTTCTGCCATCTGTTTGCGCCCGTATACTCTCCCGAGTCTCATCCGAATCCGGGCTTCTTGCATGAGTGCCATGGAGTCATCTATAAAAGTCGACGCCTCAGCGTTGACACGCGAAGCAAAACAATGATGTTTACCAACACTCGTCTAGAAGATTCGGATGGGCGAGATTTGGGGCCAGTTCACGAAGACAAAGGGTGGCAGCCAATCGGGGACTTTGCAGTGTGCGTTGACAAGATCACGCAGCTAATCAAAGAGAAGGCCGATTTCTTGAAGCGCCGCAGTGAAGGCAGAAAATAAACTGTCCTCCGTCACTTCTTGTGAATGATGATTCCGCAAGCATCGGCAACGGGGGTCGGATCGGGTATGTCGAACTGCATCACTACTTCGCCTCCCAGATATTCATCAACGGCGATCACGGCTTTGTGAACTGGGCTGCTCGTACCTTCTTTGTGAGGCATGAAGTGCCCATAGAGTAGCGTGTTCACTTGAATCGGGGCAGGGAAGATTGCAGTTCCGTCCGTACCGTGGCCCCACGATTTCTCATGGACCTTCCCGTCATCCAAGCGATAGCGCACTGAAGTTCCGCCCGTGTGAAAATCTACGACCGCACCGAGAGCAATGTAGGCGTCGAGCAACTTACCGCTCTTGTACAAATGGAAGCCTGCCGAATGTTCGCCGGGGATGCACTTCACAACAAACACCGGGGCGGCACCAGCCTGTCGTGGTGACGTTAGAAACTTTCCCGTCAGCGCAAACTGGGAATACACCGTCCCGCGCAAGGCGTCCGTCTTCTCGACTCGTTCCCACTGCTGGCTTTGAGCAGCACAAGCAGAGATTAGAAGCAGCGTGGCGATTGCCAGCGTTTTCATGCGGGAATTATCGCATACGGACGGAGACGCGCCGCTGCCGACCCATAGCGACATGTCCCGGCCCGGCGAACGCTGTTTGCGCGTGCTGTGCTTAAATAAGCCCCATGAGTTGGGAAAGTATCGACTGGTTGGATTTCGAGTTACACGAATATCAGGAATCCCTGAACCTTCGTGTCCGCGAAGCGTATGTCGCCGCCTACACGGTGCTTGAAAAAGCGCACAAGAAGGGCGTTGACGAGTTGTCTCAAGGCTTGGAAAAGGCAACGAGTGATGAAGACTTTGAGTTCATCCCGCAGGCCATCGACTTTGAGAAGCTTCGATGGGAACAACAAACTGAGGCGCTTGCCCTCGGTACAAGTCGCGGCACACATGCTGAGGGGATAGAATGAGGGCGAGAGGGAAACGCGATGGCATCACCCGAGGAATACCAACAACAAATTGAAGCGGGAAAGGCCGCCGTCAAAGAAGTATTAGTGCGGCTAGCGACCGAATTGGCGAAGCCGGAGATTGGCAATCTGGAGTTCTTTCGCACGGCCAAAGATTTCGACAATAACCAAGAGTCTCTATGGGACCCGGTTAATCGCAAATCCGTAGCGAAGCTCAATGAGAGTGATTTAGCCGATATGCCCGCCACGCCAACACTTCGGAAAACGATTGAGACTCAAGTGCGAACCGCTGTAACCAGCTATTACAAGCCCACGTCTTAGTCATTGCGGCTGATGGGTAGCCATACTACGTTTCCAGCCACGGGCTTTCGGCCAAGCTCCCGTCTCACACTGTTGCGCAATTCATTGAGCAATTCATCCATCGAAGCCCCTTGCTTCGTGCCAAGCTCGGTTGCGAATGTTCGCGCCAATCGAACCTGCTCAGGAGTCCCGAAAAGCTGCAAGTCCGTAACCGCTTGCTCAACCTCATCGGCAATCTCATAGAGTCTCGGGTGATGGTTGGCCTTTGCTAAGGATCGGAACACTGTGACCAGATACTCGATACGTTGCTCACGCCGCCTATTCTCGCGGTCCCTGTATCTCGAAAACAGATGAGTAAGCATGACCACGACCAAAGCAACGATGGCCGGAATTGCTACCTGCATCATTTGGACGTTTTCGGCATTTTTCGTTGTTAGGCCCGCAACCCTAATTAAATAGAAGCTTCGTAATCTCCTCAACTGGCACCGTCTCTCGGCCAGTCTCAACACGCATCAACCTGCACACTTCTGCGAATGCCTGCATTCCCTCTGGATTGCGTGTCTGTCCGCCTAGAGCGATGAACTTGGACATGGACCGGACAACGCTCCTCCCGCCATAGATCGAAATTCGGGCGCGCGCGTCTGCCACTAACGCTCTACCGCTCTGCTCCGCTGCATTCGCAACGCCACGCAAGAAATCGGTGTAGGCCGCAGAGCGCAATTCTTGCAGATGCTTGAATCTCTCTGTCCGGCGTGTGAGGAAAGCGCCGAGAAATGCGCCCGATGTTGCTGCCACAAATGTGACGGCAGTTTGGATAAGAAGCTGTGTAACACTCATGGGAGGAAATCATACACGCGGGAGCATTGAGAAACGGTCATTTAACACTGGAAATGGACGGAGGCGCTACACGCGGATGGGAATGCCGGAGACTCGCACCCGTTCGTGGGCCTGATCCACTCCAGCGTCCTTGAGAGCCTTAGCAAATACTTTATACAGGACCCAAGGGTAGGGAGACGGACCAATGATGACGCGATCAAAGACACGCGGGAAGTCCAAATCCGCAAGCTCCGGTGACAACCCCGAATCGAGCGGCAATTGATAAATGATTTGCGGAATACCTCCAACCGTTTGAACGCAGGATTCCATCCAAGGCGACTCCATCCGATTCGGAGAATAGATGGCCCTCCATTCACGCTCTTCGTGAAAGCCTTCATGCTTCAGGCAGGTCACTCCGGCAATAAACATGGTTAGGATGTATCCAAGAACGATGGAGCGGTCAAAGGACCGGAGGAAGTCAACCTTGGCTTTGAGGTTCTGCATGGCCTCAGCAATCACCGCGTGGGCTTGATCCTTTGTCAGGTAAGCGACGGGGCTAAAAATAATCTTCAAGCTGAAACCCGCTCCGGACTTCCAAGGAATCTTCAAGACAATGGCGACACGAGCCGAACTGCCTCCGAAAGCCCGCCACATCGAGAGTCGCCCATGCAAGTCCTCGGCATCATCGTGCTCAGAAACAGAAGATATGTAGCTATCAAGCGTTATGTCCTGCTCCCACTCACCAAACTTAACTAAAGCTTCTTGCGCTACGCCGGGAAAACACTTGTCAAACTCCGAAACGAAGAGTCCATACCTCGCCCGGTCACCGAAGAAATCTTTTAGATACCCGATGCCGTGCTGAACTTCCCGATAGTCGGGCATGCAAGTCGCATTCCGCATCCAGACACGCTTGCTCTTGATAATACTCAGCGCGGCCTCTGCGGAAGTGTAATGCGCGAATCGGAGGTAGTTCGGAGCGTTTTCTCCGGGTTTGGCTTGCCGCCGACTAAAGTCATCTCTTTGTCGCCGGGCCTGCGGCATGAAGATGCCATCAAGCTCCATCATTTGATCCAAAGTGAGAGGTGGAATCGGGGCATTGTGCGCCATCACAAGAGTTTACCGCGATGGAAGCGCCCTGTGCGGACGTGCACCAAAGTAAATTCGCGGTTTGCAGCTACATGCTTGGATCGGTCATACTGAGCCCGGTTTAATTCGGAAAGGTTCCGCGAAATTGGTAACGCCCTTGGGATTGCTCTGGCAGCGTTTGGTTGGTTCGCTTGGGCTCAGCACCATTTTATCGGTGCTGTCCTTGGCAGTTTCCGTCACCGTGGCTTGGCTGACTCTTGTGCACCGTGGCACGTTGCGGATGACCCATCCGGTGCAAATCGCGTTTACCTACGAGAACGACACGAAGCCCAAGATTTTTCTTAGGACACTTCTATATGCCACGGGCAAGCGCGGTTACGTCATAGAGGGGCTGTATCTGAAGGTCAAGCAGCCCGATTCAATCCAGACGTTCGGCTTCTGGGGATACGGTGAGCGAAACGCGCTGATGGTAGCTGGAGGTTTGCGCGTCACGGAGGACGGGGTTGCATACAACCACCATTTCCTGCAAATCAAGGATGTCAGCTATTTCCCAGAAGGAAGCTACGAAATTGCAGTGTACGCACGTCTTGTAGGTCGCAAAGTTCCAAAACGACTTGCTACCGTCACGGTCGCCTTGACCGAGGACGAGGCGACGCGGCTACATCTCCAGCGTGGTGTTCTATTCACTTGGGACCCCGAGACCGAGCGGTATCAGCCGTCCTTTGAAGACAAATCATGACTGTTCGCTCCGTTCCCTTTATCTCAGCTACTCTCACTCCTACGCGGCTTTGCTTGTCTTCCTCACCTTGGCCCAGCGTGCTTTCTGAGCGGCACTGATGCGCTTGCGGGCAGCAACACTCATTGTTCTTTTCTTCCCAGCCGGACGCCCCCCGTCCAACACGGTAAGAACCTTTTGCCACTTGTCTATCTCTGACCGTATTTCGGCCTTCAGCTTCGATAAATCCACAGTGCGTTTCCTCCCGGCGGCAGTGTAGCACACGCCTTGAAGCGCACACGGGCCGAGGGCTATCCTTCGGACGATGAGCGACAAACCAAGCCCAAGTTGGCACAGTCAGAAATACCGCCGCAACCATCCAGAGTCGGCCCCGGTTGAGAAGAAAGTCGAACAATCAGAACCTTCAGGCATCTTCTACTACACTTGGCCCATGCCGATGGGAATCGCCGTTGATCTGCGGAAACTGTGGGCTTCGCCGTTCTGGAAACGGCTCCGCAAAAAGAAGGAGTACATTTCTGCGCTCATCGGATTGCTTGCGTCATTTGCGTCTTGGGGATACTCCGTGTTGAATCCCGAGCCGAATGTCTACTTCGGCATGTTCCTGATTTTTCTTTCTGGCGTCTGTCTCGTTTTGCTGACCGTACACATATTGGAACTGAAGTGGCTGGGAACGGTCGTTGCGTCCTTGGTGGTGCTTGCGCTGTTCGCGGGCTTCTCAAAGAAAGTGGTAATCAGTCCAACCTATAAGCGCGAACTAGAAGCCCAGTTGCAGGAAGGGTACAATCTGCGCGATGAGTGCGGCTCCCGTCAGTATTACGACGATGCCCCGCGATTCATGGGAGACTCTGAAGAGCGTTGGATGGCCCGCGTCCAAACGATCCTGACGCAGGCGGGCAAGGTAGACGATTCCCAGATATGGGAGCAAAGCGAACTTGTGGGCTTGGCGAAGGACGGCAACAAAATCGGATTCCGCTGCACAAGAATGGCGATCAAGACGGCGGCGTTAGAGACAATCATTTCGAGGCACTACGATTCACAGATACGGCCAAATCCCTTCAACGGCCCCGTGTACGTGCTTGACCCTCAGAAGGGCGGAATGATAAAGCTTCCCGGCTCCGGCTCGATGGTGGTGCTGTCCACACCGTGAAAGGACGCAGGCGCGGCCAGCGATCCGCCCCGAGCAGTGAAGCAGGCACTCAGGGCACATGAAATAGGTGCCTAAGAATGGGCCGGGCATGCTTCACAGATTCGAGGAGAAATGGTCTGTCTTACGCAGCCCTGTCCCGCCCCGCAACCGCCAAAGCATGCACCAATTGGTGCAAAATCGTTCCGCGTGGGACGCCTGCCCTAGCCAAAAGGCCTAAGAGTTACTCATTGGATATCGACGAAAAAAGCACGAAAAAAGCTCAATTGCGCGAGACCTGCCCCCGTACGAGGTAACCTCTTGTTAACGCTATGGTTGAATTGCTTGGCGTGACGCGGATTGCCTCCGATAACTCAAGGGATTGTGTCTTATTGTGACCGGAAAAACGTCGGAATTTTGGTGGTGAAACTAGGCGTAAGCACTGTTCATTAACCGGACAGCAGCGGACAACTACGCCGGATGAGTGAACCTGACGAGACTCACGCGGTTCCTGTTCCCCTCAGCGGCACCATCTAAGGACTGCCTCCGCTTTCTAGATCGTCACGGTTGGGTCTTCTCGGAAATCTTGGTTCCTTCGCTCTTTTTCGTGTCGCAATCGCAGGGCCTCTTGAGGATACTGCCGAACTTTTCCAGAAGTTGCTGTCCGGTTTCAGGAGCGACCTCGTGGCTCTTTAGCACACCGTGGTCTGTGATCGTGGGGCCAAACGCCGCGGCAGTGTTGATCTCGACAAATGTCTGTCCGAGGATGCCTTCTGTTTCAAGTGTCACGATTGAATCGCGCGGGATTTGAATCTCGTATGGAGTGCGAAGAACCATGACCACCTCAACAGGGCCTTCCTTGACTTCGGGCCGAACCCGCACACTCCTCACTTTGCCAACGTCAACCCCGGCGAGACGCACAGGTGCGCCATCCCTCAATCCGGCTACGTACTGGAAGTAAGTCTTCAGCTCCAACTTGTGTCCGAGCACGTAACCCATCGGCATGAGAACGATTAGAGCGGCACCGATCACGAGGATTGCGGAAGTCAGAACACCGAGGCGGAGACTCTTCCAGCTCATAGCGAAGCCATTATCCTACTTCTGCGGCCTACCGAGCGCCGAAAATTTGGGAAAGATTTGGGCAAAGAACTAGGGCTTTTGAGGCAGTTTCCCGAGGAGAGAGCGCAGTAAAGGCAGTCGAATCAAAGGGGTTTAGGTGTCACCCATGAAGTACCGCGCCCTAGAAATAAATTAGCTGTACTCGCCCGAAAAGTCCACAGACTATAAGCCTTTAGGGCACGAAAAGCCCCGCCAACGCGGGGCCGTCGAATTTCTGGAGCGGGAGACGGGGGTCGAACCCGCGACATCGACCTTGGCAAGGTCGCGCTCTACCACTGAGCTACTCCCGCTCACTTTTGTGCCGCACGAACTGATCCTTCGCTACGCTCAGGATTTCGGCGCGCGGCTCAGACGCCGCGCAAACGCCTCAAGCTACTCCCGCTCAACTCGCTTCAGATTATAACATCGCGCCCAGTAACCCCAAATCCACCACAGAGGCACAGAGTCACAGAGGAAAATCCTGTAAGAAACCAATTCATGAGGTCCTCCCGGTCACTCTGTAGTGAGATTCGGACCGGCGAACCACACTCCAAGCTTTTTACGTCGAGTGTGCCCATGCCGCCGCCAATCGTGGGCTGACTCTGATTGGCGGCTTCGAATTGGTCAAGCGCCGCATGGTATCCACAAGATCGTCCAGGCTGGTGCCACGTCCGAAGTGTGCGTCCACGAATGCCAGATCCTGAGTAGAAAGAATGGGGCAACCCGAGATGAGAACGATGGGAATGTCCGGGGCGATGAACTTAATCTCCTGCGCCAGTTGCGAGCCTGTGAGTGAGGGCATTTGGTAATCCAGAAGTGCCAAATCAAAAGACAGTTTCTTGCAGCGGCGCAGCGCTTCCACGGGATCGGAAGCGGTGATCATTTCGAAACCACATTCTGTAAGGACACTGCCTAGCCACCTTCGAGATCTGGCGTTATCGTCTACGTAGAAAACCGTAGTCAGTTCATTGTTCATTGTGTGCGCTCCTCTCATACTTAGTGAGAACGCACAGACTCGAGAGCCTTGCCAGTAAAGTTGGGTGAATGAAGTAAAAGTGTGTAAAGGAAAAGCGCAGGCCAAGACAGAGTGGCGCTCAATACCGTTAGCGAATTTGATAACCGCACGAAGGAGGACGCTCGCGTCTACATTAACCCTTCTCGTTGGCTTTGGCGGTGATGCGGTTGCGGACGTCCCAGAGGTCTTTGTAGAAAAAGTGTTCCATGCGTTGGTGCAGGACTTCGACCGGCGTGCCCATGGTGCCTACGACCCCTCCACCGATGATTCTCTGCGCCAGCTTGAGATGGTGAAAACGGAAAATGTGGGCGCGCTCGTCAAAATCCAGCAGGCTTTCGGCGGTGTCATGCAGACCGAACAATTCCTGGTGGCGGCGATAGACATCGTCCACACTGACGCCGGCTTTATGGAGCTGTGCATGGAATGCTTCTCCGAGACGTGGACCGATATGCAGCAAGCTGAGGAAGCCGGGTGAGTCGAGGCCGCTGCCGTGTCCGAGGCCAGCGCGAATAATGTGATAGTCGTAGGGCGTGATCGTCTCCAGCACGTGCAACATGGTGATGGGATAATCCAGCATCTGATTGGCGCGGCGGATCAGGCGGCAGGCGTTGGCGAAATCTCCCTTTTCAATCAACGCCCGTGCGCGCTCGAGTTCAAAGGCGACCCCTTTCATCAGGATCTCTGAACTCTGGTGAATGACCTGGAAGGTCATCTCGTCCGGGTGCAGGAGTTCGTCGGTTGTCTTCTGCAGAGACAGCAGTTCATCGGTGCGCAGGTAGCGCTCGTAGTCGGAGTTGCCCTTGCCGGGCAGAATCGGTTTTTTCAGGTCATCCATAGAAATTGGTTTAGTGATGTCCGGTCCACTGCGGATCTTTTTCCGGCGGCACGATCTCGCCGTCGCGCATGTGGATGATGCGATCGCCATAGGCGGCGGCCTCGGGATTGTGGGTGATCATCATCACCGTCTGACCCAGTTCCTTATTGGAGTGCCGCAGCATGTTCAACACAGTTTCCGAGTTAGCTGAATCCAGGTTGCCGGTAGGCTCGTCGGCCAGCACAATGGCCGGTTTGTTGATGAGCGCGCGGGCCAGCGCCACCCGTTGTTGCTCGCCGCCGGAGAGTTCTGCTGGGCGATGAGGCAGACGTTGCGCAAGTCCCAGCAGTCCCACGATTTTGTCGAAGTAGGCGGCATCGCGATTGCCGTTGGCACCGGCGATGTCGAGGGCGATGTTTATATTGGAACGGGCATCGAGTGTAGGCAGCAAGTTGAACTTTTGAAAGACAAATCCGATCTTGCGTTTGCGCAAGCGGGTGCGCTCGGCGTCGGAGAGGTGAGCGAAATCGTCGCCGTCAACCATTACCTGACCGGAATCAGCCCGGGTCAGGCCTCCCAGCAGGTAAAACAGCGTGGATTTCCCGCTGCCTGAAGGGCCGACCACGCTCACAAATTCGCCCTTTTGAATGCTGAAGGAGATGCCGCGCAGGGCGTGCACCTCGATCTTTCCCACGTGGTAGGTTTTGCGCAGTTCAACGGCTTCGATGAAAGCAGTCATCCGAAGCTTCGATCTTACACGAAGCATCGCGGGTGGTGGAGGCTCGGCGACCCCTTCAGGCAGCGCTGGTCTGCGACGGCAGATGCGGTGCAGGGGCCTGCAGCCGTTTGGGGCCGCGCTTACGCACCAGAAGCATACGAATACGTTCCAGGATTTCTACCGGAGCTGACATACCCTTGGATAGAAAAACGTCAGCGCGAGTGTCCTGGTCGTAGGTTTTTGCTTTGCTTGAAAGCAGGATGGCCGGAGTATGGGGCGAGAAGGCTTTGACCGATTGGATCAACTGGCTGCCATCCACCCCGGGCATGGTCAGATCGGCGAGCACCAGATCAATGCCGCCCTTCTTGAAGATCTCCATCGCGTCCGCGCCGGCGGTGCAGGCGACCACCCGGTAGCCGCGGGTTTCCAGCATAACTTTGCGAATGGAGAGTTGTTGTTCGTTGCTGTCGACGCAGAGAATCGTTCTTTTAGGCTTCATTCCTGCTTCCAAAGTGGCGTTCCGGCAAGTGTCGCGCCGGGTGGTGAATCAAATTTTGTTTTTATGATGGAGACTTCCAGAGCGAAGGAAATCCTAATGCTGAAACACCGCGGTGTAAAGTGTCGCCGATGTTAACTACCGAGAGGGACCGAAGAAACTTTTTTGCGCAGACCTATCCCGCATGTTTGCAGCGTGAGAGGCATAAAGCGATCAGAAAAAAAGTTCCCCGCGAATGGTTTCGACAACATTTCCACCGACCCGCACATTAACCACTCGGTCATCAAGGCGCGAGGCGCGGACAAAAATCCGGCTGGGCCGTTGCACCTCAAGTCCCTGTTCGATCAAAACCTGTTCGTCGGGCTTGGCCACGCCGGTGGCAACCATCCAGGCGGCTGCGCAACCGGCGGCGGAGCCGGTGGCCGGATCTTCGCCGTTGTAGAAGATCATGCGAGCGTGCAATCTGGCGGCGGTGTCCACGGTTTGACGGGTGACGAAATAGAAGAACTTCCCGCCAGAGCGCTCCAGGTACTCGGCCGCTCCGCGGAGATCGACATTCAGTTCGCGCATGTTCTCCAAGCCCCGCAGCGGAACCATGGTGAAAGGAACGCCAGTGGACACAGTTTGAATTGGCAGGGAGGGGTCGATGTCGCCATCTTTCAAGCCGGCGGCGCGGGTTACGGCTTCGCGATCGTGGCGGGGGCCAAATTCGGGCTCTTTTTGGGTCATCTCTCCGAAAACTGGTTGTCCCGGTGCTTCCTCGAAGCGTACTGGAACTTTGCCCACGGTGAGATCGAGTGCGACTTCGCTGACGCCGCTTGATCCGCGCAATTGAAAGGCCGTTCCGAGAGTGGGGTGGCCGGCGAAGGGCAACTCTTCTTGAACGGTGAAGATGCGCACTCGCACGCCGCGCTCACGTTCCGTCATCTGGTCACGCGGCAGGATGAAGGTAGTCTCGGAAAGATTCATTTCCCTGGCGATGGCCTGCATTTCCTGATCGCTGAGGCCGCGCGCGTCGGGAAAGACAGCCAGCGAATTGCCCTCGAAAGGCCGTGAGGAGAAAACATCGAGCTGAACGAAGGGAAAACGCCTTGTTTGGTTTGTCATCGATCTATACCTCTGCTATTAAGTCGATTTCGACACATGCGCCAAGGGGGATCTGGGCCACGCCAAAAGCGCTCCGGGCGTGGAGCGCGTTGGGCCCAAACACCTCGCCGAAAAGCTCGGAGGCGCCATTCGCCACTAGGTGCTGTTCGGTAAAGGTGGGCGCACTGTTGACCAGAACCATCAATTTAACGATTCGCTTGATCTGGTTCAAATCGCCGACTGCCGATTGCAGCGTCGCCATCAGGTCAATGGCTACAGCCCGCGCTGCTTCCTTGGCCTCAGCGACGGTAACGTTCACTCCGAGTTGACCGGTCCAGGGCTTTCCATCCTTCTTGGCGATGTGGCCAGCAAGAAACAACAGATTCCCAGTGCGAAGGAAAGGAGCATAGGCTCCGCCGCCGGAGTGGCCTGGGGAAGCGAAATGTTCAGGGCTTTTAGTTTGCTGTAAACGGACATTTGCATTTCCTCATCGGGAGACCAAAAGCGCAGGTTGTGGTTTCCCGTGGCATCCGCGTATTATAATTAGTTAGTTGGCTAATTGTCTATATGACTCCTGATTTTACTTTACGGGCGCTGGCCAGCGGCCGCCGCCGTCTGATCCTCGAATGGCTCAAGGCCCCCACTCGTCACTTTCCGCCACAAGTGGATGGAGACCTGGTCAAGGATGGCGTGTGCGGAGTGTTTATCGCGCAGAAGCTTAAAGTCAGCCAGCCGACCGCGAGTGAACATCTGAAAATTCTTTCCCAGGCCGGATTGATTCGTGGAAAGCGAATCAAACAATGGACCTTTTACAAGCGCGACGAGGCGGGAATCAGGCAGTTCAAGAAGACGATCCTGGCCAAAATCTAACGCGCGGCGTACTGTTACAGTTTGAAATTCACAGCCTGCACGCTATTCGCCCCGGCTGTAGCATCATAGTTCCGTGGCCATCGGCAAGGGCAAACGTCCCCGCGATAGCAACCAGCTTGGAATCAGCGATCATGTTTGGAGCATAGAGGAGCTTGTGAGGCTATCAGATGCGTAAGGGAATACCAGACATTCTGATCGCATTCTGTGGGCTAGCCATATTTTTCGGTGCATTGCTCAGCACTGTATCCAAGAAAACATACGGTAGGTTCCGCGCGGATCGAGCCACAGAACCTTTCTCGTATTGGCTGATGCTCGCCCTGCAATATCTAATAGCAATTATCTGCTTGGGACTTGGTTTTATGAAAGTTACCATTAGCATCGATAGGCTTATTCAAACTGTAACAGTACCCGCGCGGCCAGTGGTTTGACCGCCCCAGAGTCCTCCGCGTATTCTTAACTTGTATGCGCTTAGGCTCCATGCCGCGCCCAGTTTGTTGTTGTACCCGGGCGCCGGTGTGCGGGTAGCGCGAAAGCGTTTTTTCTTACACCCGCCCGGCGAACCAGCGGTGGGTTTCGTTTTTCTATCCGATAAGCCACCCTCGAAGCTGGGATCAGTTCTAAACGAAGCTTCCCGGATAGCGGGAGGGATTTGAATTTAGGAGAAGAATCCAATGAGCACCGATGTCGCAACCGCAACACCTCAGATGCTTCGCATCAATGACACTGCACCTGATTTCACCGCCGAAACTACGCAGGGAAAAATCAATTTTCACGAATGGATCGGCGATGGCTGGGCGATTTTATTTTCCCATCCCAAGGACTTTACCCCGGTTTGCACCACCGAACTCGGCTATATGGCGGGCTTGCAGCCTGAATTCGCCAAGCGGAACTGCAAGATTATCGGTCTCAGCGTGGATCCGGTGACCAGCCACGGCAAGTGGTCGGCGGACATTGAGGAGACACAGGGCCACAAAGTGAATTATCCGATGATCGGTGACCCTGAACTGAAGATCGCCAAGCAGTACAACATGCTGCCCGCCTCGAGCGGAAGCACATCCGAGGGCCGCACCGCCGCTGACAATGCGACTGTGCGTACGGTGTTCATCATCGGGCCGGACAAGAAAATCAAACTGATGCTGACCTATCCCATGGCGGTTGGCCGGAACTTCGATGAGATATTGCGCGCCCTCGACGCGCTCCAGCTTACGGCAAAGCACACGGTGGCCACGCCGGTGAACTGGAAGCCGGGTAATGACGTCATTATTCCGACCTCGGTGTCGAATGAAGACGCACAGAAGAAGTATCCCGGTGGGTTCAAGACCCTGAAGCCGTATCTAAGGGTTGTGGCTCAGCCGAAGTAGGATTTTGCGCCGCAGATTTAAGCGGATGAACGCGGATTCTGGTTGGCAGGTGTCAAAGCGCAATCCGTGGAAATCCGTGCTAATCTGTGGCGCTTTCTCTTGGCGGCGGAAACCTGGAAGCGCATGCGGTCCGGTGATCGTCCTGGTCTTCAAAACCTGTGATCGTCGTCTTTCGGCGGCGATGGTGGGTTCGACTCCCACTCGCTTCCGCCACTTTCCAATGACTTAGCGGACCTTGCAATCACTTTGCAATCAGTTAGCGTGCTTTAGAGCCAACTCGACAACCTTAGCGTGCGCGACTGCCATCTCGTCCGTGACGACGTCTCCATAAACATTCATCGTTGTCCGGATGTCAGCATGGCGCATTAGCTTCTGCTGGACAGCGACGGAAGTGCCTACCGCGTCGAGCCAACTTCGGTACGTATGGCGCATTGAGTGAGTGCCGAGTCTGCCGATTCCAGCCTCTTCGCCAGCTCTCCCGAACATGCGCCACACACTTGGTCATAGGGCCATGGTTGTCGCCCTAGTTTCGCGGGTGAAGCAAAAATCCAGTCATCATCACCTGCGAATTGACTCGTTTGCTTCCAACTCTTCAGGACTGCCAACATCTCGTCAGCAACCGCCATTTTGCGTTGCGAGTAGACAGTCTTGACTATCCCCTAGCAAGAACAGGAAGGAACCGTTTAAGATGTCCACTCCTTCTTGTTCCCGTCGCAAACTGGCAAGGCATCTATTGGGTACGAGGTTCACGACGATGGCGAATGCAAGCTCAACGCAAAATGTGGCCAACCACCTGCCCGCGGCAAATGGGCTGGCTATCGTTCGCGTCACGATCGGCGCAATGCTGGTGTGGGTCTTCTTCGAAAATCTGGGGAAGGGTCTCTACACTCCAGAGGGCTACGCAGGCCTGATCAACTATTACATTAAGACAGTCACGCGCCGGCCGCGTGGAAGGCAGTTATGGGTTTGGTGGCGAGTCATGCCGCGCTCGCGGCTCCTATGCAGGCGATGACCGAGATCGGTCTCGGGATCCTGCTCGTCATCGGTCTACTGACGCGTCCGCCCGCCTTTGTAGCGTTTCTTTACCTGGGCAGTCTTTGGGTGTCTGAGTGGGGTACTGCGTGGATTTGGGAGCTGCTGGTTCCCGTGCTCGCGTCGCTTGCGCTCGCGGTGGGGCGGCCGGTCGAGCGTGGGGCGTCGACGCTTTGCTAGCGCGGCGTCGGCCGTCTTCCCCTTGGTGGTGACTTGAGCCGACAACAAGTGCGTGTGTCGGTCGTCATTCCTACGCACAACGAAGCGCAGTCCATCGCCCGGGTCTTGGCCGATCTCCCGTCCGATCTCGTCGACTGAAGTTTTCGTTGTCGACAGCAACTCGAACCGACGGAACTCCCGAGATCGCCGCAAAGATGGGAGCGCGCGTCCTCCACGAACCTCGCCGCGGATATGGTCGCGCCTGTTTGACCGGGCTCGCTGCTGCAAACGCCCCTGACGTTGTAGTGTTCCTTGACGGCGATTACAGCGATCGGCCGGCTGAACTGCCGCTTCTCCTGGCCCCCATCATTGACGGCCGTGCCGACATTACGCTGGGTTCTCGCCTGGGAAAGCAGAGCGTTCATGGGGCGTTGCCTTGGCATCAGCCGTGTTTGGTAATCGGCTGGCTGCTGTCCTGATCAGGCTTTTGTATGGTCTAAAGATAAGCGACCTCGGACCGTTCCGCGCTGGGCGGGCAGATGTCCTCCGCGAGCTTGACCTGCAAGAGAACACGTATGGCTGGGCGGTTGAAATAATTCTAAAAGGCACGCTCGGGGGATTCCACATTGTTGAGGTGCCGGTGAGCTATTATCCGCGGATTGGGAAATCGAAGATCAGCGGTACGCTGAGGGGCACAGTCGGAGCGGCGTGGTTCATTCTCTCGTCTGATAGTGCGCTATTATTTCCGGCTTCGAAGGGCCGGAATGCCAAGGCCAGCATGAATCTGCACAACGATCTCCGATGGAATCCTCCAGGAAAATACCGCACATTCACCAAGCAGCGGCCGCACGCTGGTCGTCATGGCAAAAGCACCCAGGCCGGGCATGGTCAAGACGCGTTTAGCTCAGAGTTTTCCAGTCGAAGCTGTCACTGAGCTCTATCGTTGCCTTTGGACGACACGATCGCGCTGGCGCAATCGTTGAACAGATGTGGAGATTGCCATCGTGTGTCCGGCTTCGGATGTCGAAGAACTAACGCGGTTGGTGCGAGCTGTGGATATCGTGGCGCAGAAAGGGGATGGCCTTGCGGCAGGCCTGACTTCGGTGTTTGCGCACTTCGCAGCGTCCGGCGGGCAACGCGTCGTTGCCTTCAACAGTGACAGCCCGCATCTGCCGGCTTCGGTTCTTGAGGGCGCGTTCGAGGCGCTCGATGGGCACGACGTGGTTGTTGGACCGACACATGATGGCGGCTATTATCTCGTGGGAGCCAAGGCCGCCCATCCATCACTTTTCGATGGCGACGGCATGGGCACTAAGAGCGCGCTTGAGGCCCTGCTGGCGCGCGCTCGCGGACTGCAGCTCTCCGTTGGCTTCACAGATCCCTTCTACGACGTCGACGTGGAGAGCGACTTAGCCCGGCTTGCCGCAGAACTGCGGCTCGATCCGGCGAGGGCGCCACGAACGGCGGTTTGGCTGAAACAGTGGGGACAAACAGTGCCACAGTTGCGCACGGGCACGGGAGAACTGTGAAGCTCACGCCATCCCGCAGGCTCTACGGGTTGGGCGCCATCTTGCTTGTGGCGCTGACCATCTGCTCTCGCAACTTCGGCAGCATGGGTACACCGTCCTTCCTTATCCCGTTGGCAGTTGCCGGCGTCGCGTACCTCCTCGCCGTTCGTGAGTTCTTCTGCACGCCGAGATTCCCGCACCACGTCATCGTCATCGGGCTGGTGTTGGCCGCTCTGTGGCATCTTCCATTTCTACTGACGGCGCCAGGTGCAGATGATGACATTCATCGCTACGTTTGGGATGGCCGCGTGCAGCGGCTCGGCTATAACCCTTATATTGTCGTTCCCAGCGACCCCGCGCTCGGCAGGTTGCACACACCCGAGACCCGCACCCTGAACAATCCGGATTTAACGAGCCCATATCCAGCGGGCGCTGAGCTTTTCTTCCGCGCCGTAACCGCGATTCATGAGTCTGTCTTTGCGCTGAAAGTGGCGTTTGTAGTTTGCGATCTGGCGATCGTTCTCATTTTGCTCGATATCTTGCGGCGTGGCGGGCAAGGAGCGCACTGGGTTCTGGCCTATGCCTGGAACCCACTGCTGGCGATAGAAGTGGCGGGCAGCGGTCACATCGATATTGTCGGCGTGCTGCTGCTGTTGGTCTCTTTCGCCGCGCTAGGACGGCGCTGGCGTACGGTTGCAGCCGTGGCATTTGGGCTGGCGGTTGCCGTGAAATTGCTTCCGATTGTATTGCTGCCACTCTACTGGAAGCGTGTTCGTATTCGCGACGCTGCGCTGGCGGCAGTCGTGGTCGGACTCCTGTACGTACCGTTTTTGAATCACGGGCGGATTCCGATCGGCTCGCTCGGAACTTACATTCAGAGTTTCCGCTTTAATGATCCAGTGTTTGCAATGCTGGAGCGAATGGCGGCTCCGCAGCTTGCGGTTGGGCTGGCAGTGCTCGCGGGCTTTCTTACCGCAATCTGGATGAGAAGCAAGGCGACAGAGTTTTCTCCGGACGCATTCGCCGGGCCCATGGCAGCGTCGCTTCTGTGCGCGCCGGTCGTATATCCTTGGTACCTTCTCTGGCTGCTGCCGTTCGTACGGTCGGCCTCGACGGTACCAATCATCATCTGGACAGTGAGCATCATTCCGACATACTACGTCTGGCATCTGCGTACGCTTGGTCGTCCGTGGCTGGTTCCTGGCTGGATTATGTTGCTGGAATACGGGGCCGTGGCCACGGCCGGTGCGATCGTCGGGTTTCGCCGGTTCAAATCCCGAGGTGTGCTGTATAATTCGCAACCAACCAAGCAAGCGTGATTGGCTGACGTGGGTGAAGAGTACTGAGCCGGCATGCAACTCGTGTATCCCCGCACTTTTTGCCGTCATCCAACACAGCATCCGTTCAAATTCACCGAGGAGCGAACTCTATGAGAAATACCCGCCGTTTAACCGTGATGGGTCTTCTGCTTTGCGGAGTGCTGGCCCTTGCTTCAAACTCTTGGTCGCAGACGCGTCCGCCTATTCTCGAACAAATCGCCAAGACCTATGGTCTCGATTCTTTCGGGCAAATTGATGCGATCCGCTACACCTGGAACGGAGAAATCACAGGGCTCTTCAAAGCTTCTCGCGCCTGGGAGTGGGAGCCCAAAACCGGCAAGGTTTCTTTCGAGGGGAAAGATAAAGACGGGAAGCCGGTCAAGGTCACCTACATGCGCTCCGAAATCAACGACGACACGAAGAAGCAAACTGATGCCGGCTTCACCAACGATAATTATTGGCTCCTGTTCCCGTTGCATGCCTACTGGGACACGAGCGCCACGGTGACCGATGAAGGTATGAAGAAACTGCCGGCGGGAGCCGGCTCGGCGACGCTGGTGTCGGTGAAGTATGGGGCAGAACTCGGTGGTTACACGCCCGGCGACACCTGGGACCTTTACGTCGGCAAAGACAATCGCGTCGAGTACCTTGTCTTCCACCACGGCGGGGACAAAAAACCAAGCCTCGTCAGTGCAACCTGGACAGGCTACAAAAAGGCGGGTCCTCTCCTTATCTCAACCGAGCACCGCGGGACGGCGGACGGCAAGCCACTGCACATCTTCATTTCGGGCGTGGCAGTTAAGCTGACCGGGTCAGACAAGTGGATGGACGCAAAATAAGAAGCAAGTTTCTATCGGGCGATCACGACGGTAGTACAGGAGCTGCTTAGCTTCGGCAAGTCGCGGACGGCGGCCATCCGAATCGCAAGCGTCGGGCGTTGCCCCCGAATGATCGGACAATAAGAATCAGGTTCCAGCAGCGCGCCCTGTAATCGCCGCCGTCCAGCACATCCGCCGTGGCACGAGTCCCGGAACTCGCAAGGTTGGCACGCCTCGGGAAGCGTGCGGGCCTGCTCGAAGGGTGCGGAGTCTAGAATGTCGAGCCCCATCGAGATCAAATCCGACAGCGGCTCCCCCGTTCCGGGCCAATAAACGCAGGGCTGTGTGGTGGCGCGGGGTGTAACCCTCACGGTACTTACGCCACATCCTCCGCGGAGCGGCGGAAGTCCCACCATCGCTCGAACCAGCGGCTCGCCAATGGCAATCACATCCGTTTCCGCAAACAGACGCTGGAATCCCTCCCAATACTCTTCGTACGACAAGGCGTAAATGTCGGATCGCACTGCCTGGTAGACGTTCACACGTAGGGAAGCGTCAAACTGTTTGGCGACTCGCGCGACCTCCGCCAGACGGAGATAGTTCGCTTTCATCATCACCGCAATGATGGTTACTGGCACGCCGACCCTCCGGCAACGTTCTGCCTGCCGGTGGATCAGTTCCCAATTGCCCTTTCCGCGCTGTGCATCCTGTTCCGCTTGCGTCGGGTAATCGAGCGAAAACTCGATATCGTGAAAGGTGCGCAATTCGTCATCTTCCAAAACAGCGACGCTGTGGCCGTTGGAAGTGATGGTGAGCTTGATGGGTTTCGTGCCTAGGTACTCGATGATCGCTTTAAAATCCGGGTGCATGCCGTTCTCACCGGTGCCCAGATTCACCGAACGGACGGGCAAACGTTCCACAATAGACTTCACCTGATCCAGTGAGAGACGATCCGTGCGGACTGGATCTCGGTAGCAGAAGGCGCACGCGAGGTTGCACTGGTTGGTAAGTCCGAGGCCGAGCGAAATCGTGGCATCGGGCGCCTTCGCGCTGGATGGGATGGATGAAGGCTTGCCGGCGACGTTATTCATTGGACCATTCTCTATCAATCATCAAGGCAAACGTGCGAAGTATTGTGTGTAGCGCGCGACCGCCGCATACTCTGGCCGGCTGCCCAGCTTCCGCTCCAGTTCAAAAATCTGCAGGTAGTCTTTGCTGCGAGAAATCCGTGGCGGCAAGTAATCCGCAAGAACACGTACACCCCGCTCAGCAATCGCCGCCAGCGATGCCTCGTTCAGCATGGCTCGCACGCTATCTGACGTAAATAGTCGCACCCTGCCTGCATACAAGGATTCTTGCCCCCACTCAGCGGTGAGGTTATTTTCGGCACTCGCCAAATCGCCTGCCTGGATAGCAGCCTTCAATACTTCGCCAGCCTGGTTACGTACGAGAACGGACAATACCGCCGACGAATCCCGCAAGGCGCGAGCCGCACTGCACAACACAGCAATCGGGTGGACGAGATATTCCAGAATGTTGTGGCAAAGAATTAAATCGAAGGATCGAGCGCTGAACAAGTTCGCCAATTGGGTGGCGTCGCCGTGTTGCAGCACAACCTTGTCTGCAACTCCTGCTTCCCGTGACGCACGCTTCGCAATATCCAGCATCGCTGGAGAGGAATCCAGCAGCGTGACGTGAATGCCAAGTCGTGCCAGGCGAGAGGCAGTTGCTCCCGTGCCGCACCCGAGATCAAGTGCGCACAACGAAGGGTTGGCCTGCAAGGGAAGAAAATCCTGCAGGTTGGCAAAGGCCAGGTCGGAACGCAACCGGCCCTCTGGAGTCTCGAGGTAGGCGGCATACTGGTTCGCGCCGCTCTGGAAGCGTTCGCTGTCGGCATTGGCAGTCATCTTCATGTGGCCTTCGACCGTGCCTCCTGCACCGAGTGGGATTGAATTTCGTAGGGAGTTTGGTGCCAGAGGTCAGGACATGGGCACCGTCATTATATTCGAGCCCCCGCACCTTAGCGCCGTGTCGTCGGCAACCCGCAGTAGTCCAGATTGGGTCATGCAGATCGGTCCCGACAAGTCGGCTTGTAGGAAGTTGGCGCTTTCTGGCGACAAAACAATCTGACAGATGGACGTCTCCAATTTCTAACCAAGACGCGGAAGTCGTGCCACAAAGCGTGAGCACGAATCTGTGAAAATCTCTATTCTTCTAGTTTTTGCCGAGCACGTCTCGCGGAGAATTCTTGGTCTCAGACTGCGCGGTAGGCGCGCAGTCATGGCGAACCAACTTGGCCGCACAAACAAAGGGAGATCAAAACTGGGCCTTTCAGTCCGACAATCGCTCGACGTTCGCCTTTCGTAAACATGCGAAAGGGAGTACTTCCCCACGATGTGGGCGCTCTAACGATTCTCCGGATGAGATGTGTATGTTGCAGAATCCGCTGCATGTTGCGCACACCTCGGCTCTTGCCGGACCACACAAACGGTAACGCAGGTTCGAATCCCACTCGCTCCGCCACCAGTCTGGGTCACAGAGAACGCGGGCTGCATTCCTCTTAAAATCGCTCCAAAACACCGCAATTTCGCGATTCCTGCTCCGAAACCAGACCCGAGAAAGTGTCCAACTGAACTCCTAGGGCAGGCTTTGCGACCATTTTCTCCAGAGGGCAGGTGGGCAGTCCGGTTTCAGCAACTCCAATTGACGAATGCAATTCGATCACAAAGCGAGCACCTGTGGGAGTGCGACTTGGCTGACATCTTGCTCCCACTCACAATCAGTGCTGCCACAACACCTTCGCACGATCTTCACTGAGGCTTGAGTGCGGCAACACTGCTGAATGTCCGTCTCCATCACTCACTCACTCACTCACTCACTCACTCACATCTACAATCTCTGCAGGGCGCGACACGATGGCAGTAGGTGCCCGCATGAGAGCAACGCGGCTGGAAACGCAGAGACGGACATTGATCTGGATTTGCTCAAGACCGAATTGCGCGAAGCGCTACCGGCGTGATGGCAGTACTGATTTCGGTGACCGTCGCAAGTGGTTTAGGCGCTCTTGCTTATCTTCGAGGAGCCTGGTGACTTCTCGAACGATGACGATCAGACGCTTAGGGTCCTCTTCATTAGACGCCAGCCGGGCAAGGGCCTCCCATCTCTCCAGGGGTTGATGCACAATGTCCTCCTCGGAAGGTGGCGCATCGGTAATAACCCAAGGAGAAAAGTAAAGTTGCGCGGCAGCAAAGGCGGCTTTGGGGCGCGGCACAGGGCTGTATATAAGAGAGGAACGTTTCTAGTTCTCTTGCACGAGAATATTCTTGGGAGTAGGCTCTCTTCGTGGATGAGGGCAAAACCAAATGATCCACCCCCACCGCAAGAGCAAAGACCGGAGCCGAACTCCAGTCCCGCTTGGTCCAGACCTAGAACATCGTTTGCGGTCTTATGTTACGTCAGCCAAAGCGTTGGCCGCGAACTGGGAAAAAGCGGCGGTTGCAGTTTCGGCACTTGGTGTAGTGCTCGCTTCGACGCCTTTGGAGGCCGAGGTGGTCTACACTCCCACGAACGAGGTATTGCATCGCGATACCTCGGGAGTGTCAGTCCTTAACATTAACCTTAGCAGTAATGGAGTTACCCAGATTTCTAATTGGATAAGTGCTGCACCGCCTGCGAGTTACGCAAACGTCGGGGGTTGCGGAATTCAAAGCGGTAATGCGAGTTCGAATCATGCTTCCTCCGCCACCCAGTCTGGGGTGCAGAGAATGCGCGCTGCATTCCTCTACGAATCACCTGAAAATGCCGGAATTTCGCGATTCTCGTCCTGAAACCGGACCGGAGAAAGTGTCCGGCTGATTCCGCCAGGAAGGTTTTGCGGCCATTTTCTCCGGAGGTTGGACGTGCAGTCCGGTTTCGACAAGCCCACTTGGCGAATGGAATGCGATCACAAATCGATAATCGGCAGACGCGACTTGACTTTCGTCAACACGCTGCTCCGGCAATCTCCCAGTAGTCCGTTTCTGGACAGTTTTCGATTGGCCGACCACCAGGGGTTATGGGCATCCTGACTTGGACCGAGATGAGCTGTCTTAGCTCTTGGTCTTAGTTTGTCCCATTTCCGCTGGCGTGGGACAATTTGCAAATTTCCGAATCCGGGCATTATTTCTGCTAATCCAACTGCTAAAATGTGAAACCTCACATGCCTTTCTTCCCGCAAGCTTCTACGGCGGCTGCATCCGGTAGGAGGTGACCCGGTATGACCGAGAAAGCAAGTTCCAAGGCAATCCGAGACCTGCCTGAAGAAGATGTTCCCGAAGCCGTCTCCAGGCGCAACTTCATCAAAGGCGTCATCACCAGCGGAGTGGCAGTCTCTTCGGCGAGCTATCTATTTCGCGCCTCCTCTCTTCTGCATGGCCAGCAGTCGGCGGCGGGTGTAGGCGAGCGGCTGATTACGCTCAACGTCAACGGTCAGCAGCGGCGCGTCGACGCGATGAAGCAGGAGACCTTGGCGTCGACGCTGCGTTACAAGCTGGGCCTGACCGGCACCAAGCTGGGATGCGACCGCGCGGAATGCGGGTCTTGCACCGTGCTTATCGACGATATTCCTTATTATTCGTGTTCGGTGCTCACCCATACGGTGCGTGGCCGAAAAGTTGTGACCATCGAAGGCCTGGCCAAGGCTGACGGGACTTTGCACCCGGTACAACAGGGCGTCATCGACGAACAAGGCTTTCAGTGCGCCTTTTGTATGCCCGGTTTCATTATGGCTACAGTGGGATACCTGAAAACCAATCCCAATCCCACCCGCCAGGAATTGGCGCAGGGCATCTCGGGAAACCTATGCCGCTGCCAGGATTATGACAAGATTCTCACCGCGATGATGCGCGGCGCCGAGAATTTGCGGAGGTCCAATCTTGGATAACAAGAAAACCGTTGAGACCGCTAAAGCCACTGAGCGCCAGTACGGAGCCGGATACAAGCTGATCGGCAAGAACTACCAGACGCCAGATCTCTATGCGAAGGTTACGGGCCAGGCGAAATATGCCGAAGACTTTCGGGCGGAAGGCATGTTGTTTTGCAAATTGCTGCTTAGCCCCATGCCGCATGCGCGGGTAAAGCGCATCCATACGAACGCAGCGCTAGCCATGCCGGGAGTCAAAGCCATTCTCACAGCGAACGATCTTCCCGCGCCGGCCGATACCCTTACCGACAACGGAACGGTGATCAAGGCCAGCAAGTGGGGCGAACGCGGTCTCACCAATGAACCGGTCTATCAGGGCGAACCGATTCTTGCCGTGGCCGCTGTCGACGAACTTACCGCCGCCGAAGCCATCGAGAAAATTGATATCGATCTTGAACCGCTTCCGTTCGTGATCGATCCCCTCGACACCTTGCGGCCGGGTCGGTCCTAATCCCCGAACGGATGGCAATGTCTGGACTCGGCCTGCGGGGCAAAATCCGGGTCCGCCCGATGGTCACGGAACTCAAATGGACCAAAGCCGACTTCGCAGAACTGAGACCAAGGCCGTCTTCCGATGGGCAAGGCTCCCGACGAATGGTCGTATGGCGATGTCGATTCCGGCTTCAAGAATGCGGCGCTGGTTCTCGACGAGACTTTTGTGACACCCGACACAAGCCATCAGACGCTTGAGACCCGCAGTGCAATGGCTTACTGGCAGAACGGCAAGGTCTACATTTATACGGGCACGCAAAGCACCGCGCAAACGCTGCCCGCGATCGCGCGCTGGTTGAACATTAGCCCTGACAATGTTGTTTTCATCAGCGAGTACACCGGGAGGCGGCTTCGGCAGCAAGATCACCGGCGGCGTGTCGATGATCATCCCTGCTCTTCTGGCCAAGAAAACCAATGCTCCGGTGATGATGCGCATCAGCCGCGAGGAGGAGACCTTCATCGGACGCGCCCGCCCTAGTTTTCAAGGAAGGATGAAGGTCGGTTTCTCGAAGGAGGGGCGAATTACAGCTCTCGACATGTTCGTGATTTGCGATAACGGTCCATACGACGCGGTGGGTGATGCTCCTTCATCGGGCCGCATCGTCTCTCTTTTGTACCAACCGCAAGCCATGCGATGGCGTGGCGTGACAGTGCTGACGAATACACCGCCCCGCAGTGCGCAAAGTTCCCCGGGCGGGCTTCAGGGGATTGTCATCATCGAGCCCATTATCGCGAAAGCCGCGCGCAAGCTCGGAGTTGACCAGGTGGCGATTCGCCGCGTCAACTGCCCGGAAGGCAAGGCGCCGTTCGGACCAGCAGTGCAAGGAAAACGGCAGTATGCGACGAGCGCATTCCTCAAGGAAGCACTCGACCGCGGCGCAGAACAATTCAAGTGGAGCGAGCGGGTTGCGCGCACTCCGAAAGGATGGGCACGAAAGTTCGCGGCGTCGGCGTATCGCTGAGCTGCTACGTTGGCGGCACGATCGGGTTCGATGGGCTTTTAGTCATCAAGCCGGATGGCCGGATCACCTTCCAGTCTGGAATCGGCAACCTAGGAACGGAGTCGGTAATCGACGTGCACCGCGCGGGCGCAGAAGTTCTCGGTGTGCCGTGGGAGAAATGCGATGTCGTATGGGGGAACACAACAAAGAACCTTCCTTTCACCTGCGTCTCCGGCGGTAGCCAGACGACTCACGCGATGACACGGGCCGCGTATGCGACGGCGATGGACGCCAAGAAGAAGCTCCAGGAAATCGCGGCCAAGAAGCTCGGTGGCAAACCGGAGCAATATGAGGTCGCGAACGAGCGTGTGTTCCGCAAGGGCGGCGCCGGTATGACTTTGGCGCAAGCGGCGAAATACGCGATTCAAATGGGTGGCAGTCTACGACGGTCATGAGGCATCCGCCGATCTCCACAAATTGACGAAGGCATCAGTGGCCGCATTGGCGGGCCAAGGCCTGGTGGCCGCAGCCAAGGACAACTACCCGCGCGACGGCTCGACATTTTCCTATGTCGCTAGTTTTGCCGAAGTTGAAATCGACATCGAAACTGGCAAGTACTACATCGTCGATTTCCTCGCTTCTGCCGATGTCGGCACGGTAATCCATCCCCGAGCGCTGGGCGGGCAAGTGCTCGGCCGTTCGGTCTTGGGCATTGGGCATGCCATCGGTCAGAAGTGGGTGTTCGATCCGCACTACGGCGAGATGGTTTCCAAGCGCTTCTATCAAAACAAACCGCCAACCATTCTCGATGTACCCGTCGATATGCAGTGGACCGCGTTAGACATTCCGGATCCGGAGACGCCGGTGGGTGCGCGCGGTGTCGGCGAGCCACCCGTTGCCGGTGGCTGTGCCTCCATTTTGAATGCGCTGTCGGATGCGCTCGGAGACGAGATCTTTCAGCGTGCGCCGGTGAACGCCGACACGATTCTGACGTCGCTCGAAGCGGGCCGCCCGATGCAGCATCCCTTGGTTGCCCATATTTGACGGCTCATATTTGATCGAGATTTGAGGAGGGTTATGGCTGTCATTCGAGACGTGATGTCCGCTTTCGAGCTGTATCAGCCGAGTTCCGCGGCTGATGCGCAGAAGCTTCTCGAACAGCATGGATCCGATGCATGGGTGCTGGCCGGAGGGCTCGACAGCTTCGACTGGCTGAAGGATCGAATCATGAAGCCCAAGGTCGTGGTCGATCTGAGCGGAATCGAGGAACTTCGGGGAGTCCGTACGATCGGCGATGGCATCGAGATCGGCGCGATGACCACGCTCACTGAAGTGGTGAATCACCCCATTATCAAGCAGAAGTATGGTCTGTTGGGGCAGGCTGCGGAGTTGGTAGCATCGCCGCAAATCCGCAACCAGGGAACGCTCGGCGGCAATGTCTCACAGGACACGCGCTGCTGGTATTACCGAGGTGGTTGGCCGTGCTATCGCGCAGGCGGCAACATTTGCTACGCCGATACGCCGGAGGGGCGCAACCGCGAGCATGCGATTCTGCACGCGGACCGCTGTGTAGCAGTGAATCCTTCCGACACGGCTCCGGCCCTGATCGCGCTGGACGCCAAGTTCGTCCTGCGCACGCCCAAGGGTGAGCACGTGGTTGATGCCGAGGATTACTTCATCGGTCCTGAGATCGATATTACGCGGCTGCACATCTTGCAGCCCGGCGATCTGCTTATCGCCATTCGTATTCCATCCACCTGGGCGAACACGCAATTTTATTTTGAAAAAGTACGGGACCGCAACGTTTGGGACTTCCCGCTCCTGAACGTCGCCTCGGCCATGGTCCTATTTGGCGGCAAGATCGAGCGCATGCGAATCGCCGTGAACGGCGCCGCCGCCAGACCGTTAAGGCTGAAGGCGGTCGAAGATGCTGTTCGTGGTCAGCCGCGGAATACGGCGACTAGCGAGATGGCGGGAAAGCTCTCCGTACAAGGAGCGGTTCCACTGCAGTTCAATGCCTACAAGATTCCGCTGATGAGAAATCTGGTGAAACGCGCCATCGGTGGAGTCGAGGAGGCCACATGGACTTCTTAGAGTGGGCCACGAGTCCGTGGGGACAGACCGTCCCCATTCATATTGCCTGGTTTCTGATCTGGGTTGCGGTGATCGCAGGACTGCTCTTCCTGATCGTTCACGCCATCTATGTCATGTACTTCGCCAAGCCGAGAGTTTTCGCGGCAGACGCTTCTTCCGCGGTTTCGGCCAGCATACCTGAGCGTGTTCCCCGGCACTCCCTAATCGCACGGCTGTTTCACTGGATCATGGCCGCCTCCATGTTCACGCTGTTGTTTACCGCATTCCTGCCGAAGGTTGGCGTCCAGTTTAATTGGGTGACCTATCATTGGATCGCCGGCACCGTGTTAACCGTTTCCATCGTCTTTCACATTATCCATGCCTCCTTCTGGCTGGACTTCTGGTCGATTTGGCCCGATAGAATCGATCTGGACGATGCATGGAAAAGAGTTCGCCGGTTTTTCGGAATGCCCGCGCCGCCGCCGCGAAAGTTCGCCAAGTATCCCCTGGAAAACAAGCTCTTCCACGGTGTCATTATCTTGTGCGGATTTTCGGTCATCCTTACTGGCGTTTTCATGATGTCTCGCGTGCATACGATCTTTTTCCCTCGGAATCCGTATCTATTCAGCGATATGACCTGGGGACTGATGTATGTGCTCCACGGATTGGCAGGCGTAGGACTAATTGCGCTGGTGATGATGCACGTCTACTTCGGGCTCCGGCCGGAGAAACGCGCGATCACGAAATCGATGATCTTCGGCTGGATGGACCGCGACTTCTATCTGGAAGAGCACGATCCTGAGCGATGGAAGATCGAGACTGCCTCGTCGTCACCGACCTCCAACCGAATCGAAGGCCGAGGACTAACTGATGCTGGCTGAGATCTGCGATCGTTGTGAAGCGGTGGAAGAATGCTACGAGTTCCTGCTGGCATACGCGGCGCAGGGGCTACCGACTGACCAGGGCAGCAAGTCGGGTGGGCAAGTCCGCGAGCTCCTGAGTCGCGCCGTGGAAGCCTTGACGGGGCTGCCGGAGGCTTGTGCGACGGCCGTCAAACAGGAAGGCCTAGAGCCCGCCGGCAAATACCTGGCGTTTATTGCGGTGCTCGATCGTGACTCTCGTGACTCCCTTGCCGCCATTGAACTGGTTCTCGCTCAACCCGCGATCAGCTCCCAGTTGATTGACAACCTGAACGCTTCGATCCACCTGCGAGCGCTGCTCACCGACCTATTTCTGTTGGGGGAGATTCTGAGAATGCAACGCATTCCGACGGTGGAGGCAGTCACGAGCGACGGCGATTGAAGAAATCGGCTCTTCTCGTGCTCGGACTACAACTTGCCTTAGCCGGGCCGTCGTCCGCCAACCGGAACCTATCCAGAAACGGAGTAGCAGATCGCGTTCGCGCCGAAATGTATCGCAACATTGGTCTGTCGGACCTGCCGGCTCCGGTTGCGTTTCGCGCTGATTCTGGTTCGGTTGGAGAACGGTAGAAGACCACACGAAATCAAACACGGAGGATCGTCATGTTTTCAATTATCGGAATTACTGGTCGAGTTGGCGGAGGTGCTGCTAGCCGTCTGCTCGGACTGGGTAAGCAAGTACGCGCGGTTGTTCGCGACGAGGCAAAGGGCCACGTCTGGGCATCGAAGGGTGCGTCTGTCGCCGTTGCCGATATGGCGGACGGGGACGGCCTGGGACGCGCGATAGCCGGCTCCGAAGCAGTCTTCGTTATGTTGCCGCCCCTATTCGATCCCTCGCCTGGATTTCCTGAAGCCAAAGGCCTGATCGCCAGTCTTTCCGTAGCGCTCCGGCAATCGGAGGCAAAGCGAATCGTTGCTCTTTCGACGATTGGTGCCCACGTCACCAGGCCGAATCTGCTCAATGGCCTTCACATGATGGAGGAGTCGTTCAGGCAGCTCCCGATGCCTGTCACGTTTCTTCGACCGGGATGGTTCATGGAGAACCATGCTGGAGATGTCAGCTCTGCCATGAGCGAAGGGATCATCCACAGCTATCTTCAGCCTGTCGAACACGCCATTTCCATGATCGCTACGAAAGATATCGGCGCACTCGCCGGTACCCTCCTGCTTGAATCGTGGCCGGGCAAGCGGGTCGTCGAGCTTGAGGCGAAGACACGCGTCTCTTCGGCAGACATCGCGGCGACGCTGACTGACATTCTCGGCAAGCCGATAAATGCGGAGCCGGTTCCACGAGTTCGATGGGAAGAGATCTTTCGCGCTCAAGGTATGAAGAATCCCACGCCGAGAATTCAGATGATCGAGGGTTTCAATGAGGGCTGGATCCAATTCGAAGGTGGATTCGAAAGCTCCATTAAAGGGCAGACCTCACTCAAAATCGTCCTCGAAGAAATGGTTCGGGATGCTCGCAAACAGGCCGCATAGGCTTAGGAATTTTCGTTTTACAAGGAGAAGAACAGTGAAGAGACAACAAATGACGAAGTATGTTCTTGGAGGCGCTGTGGGTTTCACCTTCTTCTGCGCTTCGTCGAACGCACAAGCGAAGGAGAAGAGCAGTAAGACTGGGCACCTCTACGCCGGCTTTACACCGTCCCATCCAACTTTGATCATGCTACAAACAATGAAGGCAGAACGGGCTCGGCAAAATATGTCCGTGATCCATGGGGAAGGAGAAAATCCAAATTGAACTTTCTTCTTGTGACTCAAGACCTTGAAAAATCCTGTGTTCGAGAGGATTGACGCGCTATTGACACTGACATCCCTTTGACTGCGCGCTGATGGAACCGTTCTGCCCTTACGGTTCCGGCCATTCAATTTCAAGCATTTACTGATCGATTCAGCGGAAAAGTGACTGGCACGACGTTTGCACATTCGTCTCTGCAGGAAGTGCGAGGAATCAGACCGAAATTGGCGCAGAGGGGGCGGATCGTGCCATACAACAGCGTAAACCCATCCACCGGGGAAGTACTTAAGAGCTTTACCGAGCATACCGATGAGCAGGTACGAAATGCTTTGGCCACAGCCGACAAGGCTTTTCGGACGTGGTCGATGCGGCCATACAAGGAGCGTTCGAAGATCATTGGCAGGTCTGCTCAGATCCTCCTCGAAAAGAAAGAACTACTTGCGCGGCTCGCCACATTGGAAATGGGAAAGAGAATCGCCGAGAGCCGAGGCGAAGTGGAGCTTAGCGCTGCCATTATCCAGTACTTCGCGGATAACGCAGAAGCCTTCCTCGCGCCGAAAAAGCTCAACTCCACCATGGGGGACGCCCGTCTCGAGTATTCACCGCTGGGCGTCCTTCTCAGCATCCAGCCGTGGAACTACCCTTATTATCAGCTGGCCCGCTTTGTTGGCCCCCACCTGATGTCAGGCAACGTAATCCTTCTAAAGCACGCGCCCGGCGTTCCCCAATGTGCATTGGCTTTTGAAGCCGTTCTTCGTGAGGCTGGCGTACCCGAAGGTGTGTACACCAACCTATTTCTGAGCAATGACCAGGCTGGAGCTCTTATCGACGACCCTCGGGTGAAGGGCATCGCGCTCACCGGATCCGAGCGCGCAGGAGAAGCACTGGCTTCACGAGCGGGAAAGAACCTGAAGAAATCAACGATGGAGCTAGGCGGGAGCGATGCGTTTGTTGCCCTGGACGATGCTGATCTGGACCATACCGTAGAAATGGCTATCCTCGGCAGGTTCGGAAACAACGGGCAGACGTGCATTGGAGCAAAGCGATTCATCGTAGTCAAATCGATGCTCGACAAGTTCCTCCCCCGATTTACCGCCGCAGCCAAGAAGCTGAAGCTCGGGGATCCGCTCGATGAGACGGTAACCTTGGGACCGCTGTCTTCCGATGCGGCTCTTCAACTGATCCTCCGACAGATTCAGGAGGCCACGAGTCATGGAGCGCAGATTGTCCTTGGCGGTGGCCGAGCCGGCAAAGTCGGCGCCTTCCTGGAGCCGACGATTTTGACGAATGTGACCTCCGACAACCCCGTCTACAAGCAGGAATTCTTTGGCCCAGTCGCGCTCGTGCTTCCGGCGAAGGACGAGGATGAGGCGATCGCGATCGCCAACGATTCGCCATTTGGCTTGGGCGGATCCGTCTACACGTCAGACGTCGAAAGAGGCAAGCGCGTGGCGAGTCGTATGGAAACGGGCATGGTCTTCATCAACTATCCCGATGTCAGCCTTCCAGAGCTGCCTTTCGGAGGCGTTAAGCGCTCTGGTTATGGAAAGGAACTCTCCAGCCTTGGCATTGAAGAGTTTGTGAACAGGAAGTTGATCTTCGTCCCCAACGGGCACTCGTAAACCGCAGAGAAGTGACACTGTGCCGTCGCAAAGAGGATAAGGAATGCCACTATACACCGCAATCACCGAAGATGGATTTGTGCCAGAACAGACGAAGGCGAAGATCGCCAAGGAAATCACGCGGATTCATACCGCAGTCATGAAAGTCCCCAGCAATTTCGTTCGAGTGGTCTTCCTCTCGTATCCCAAGGGTTCGGGATATACGGCAGGTAAAGCGGCTCCCACCGCAGCATTGAACTGTGTCCTGCGGAGTGGCCACACCGATGAGGATAAGACCGAGATGCTGAAGCAACTCTGGTCGATGTTCCAGGACCTCACCGGTATCCCGACCGATCAGCTGGCCATATCCATCCAGGAAATTGCCTCGAGCAATGCGATGGAGATGGGTCAGATCATGCCGGCTGTCGCGAACAAATAGGTGAGGGCGCATCGGAGAAGATCATGCATAAACTACTGTCGGCAGACCCCACACGCCTCGGTCGTCCGGATGTACCACCCTGCTCGGATGCTGTAGACGAAGAGTTGGTTGGGGGAACTCCGGAAGAGCTTAAGGGAGAGCTGATCGAGATACTTGGCGAGGATGTTGTGCGGCATCGTATTAGCGACTTGGTGCGCTATGCGTCGGACGCCAGCCCTTACCGGTATATCCCGAAAGTGATCGTACAACCAAAGAACATCGATCACGTAGCGGCCATTTTTCGATATTGCATTCGCGAAGGTCGCCACGCGACCTTCCGGGCCGGCGGGACCAGCTTGAATGGCCAATCGCAAGGCGACGACATCTTGATCGATGTGAGACAGCACTGGAGCGGCTGGGAAGTCGAGGACAACGGGTCGCGGATTCGTTGCAATGTTGGCACTACACTTGGACGGATTAACGAAGCGTTGAAGCCTTACGCCCGCCGCATGGGACCGGATCCTGCGAGCTTTAACGCTGCAACCATCGGTGGGGTACTGGCCAATAACGCGGGCGGTATGCGGTGCCGGCCGGCGATCGATTCGTACCATTCAATCATCGCCATGAAAATCGTTCTTACCACCGGCACGATTATCGATACCGAAGACCCGCACGCTGAGGAACGCTTTGCAGCATCCGAGCCAGAAATGGCGGCAGGACTGTTGAAGATCCGTGAGGAGATTCTTGCAGACAAGGAACTCTCTGCCCGAATTGTTCGGAAGTATGGCATCCGTAACACCTGTGGATATGCCATGCATGCGTTTCTTGACGGTGAAACGCCAATAGAAATCCTGCGCCGCTTGATGGTTGGGTCAGAAGGCACGCTCGGCTTTGTGGCCGAGGCCGTCTACAAGACTTATCACCTGCCGGCAAAAACGACGGTGGCATGGTTACCATTCGACACCATCGACGCGGCAGTCGAGCAGGTCGGAACGCTGGTCGAACTGGGAGCCCAAGCCGTCGAACTGATGGTCGCTTCGTCCTTGACCGCAGCCTCCAAATTGATGAAGGGCACGCCAAAGTATTGGAAGGATCTCGATCCGAAGAACGCGGCGCTACTGGTTGAATTCGGCTTTGATAGCGAGGAAGAACTTGCGGCGATCGAGAAGCGGGTTGAGGACGCTCTACGCGATGTGAAAATGCTGCAGCCGTTGGAATTCGTTCGCCAAGCCGAAGCCATTGAGCTTGCATGGCACATTCGTGATGGACTACTCGGCATCGTCGGTGAAATGCGTCCGCAAGGCACAAACCTCATTATCGAAGACGTTTGCTTTCCGCCTGCACAACTTGCGAATGCTACTCGTGACTTGCTCAGTCTCCTTGCCAAACACGGATATGAATCTTCGGCCGCGGGGCATGCTGCTTACGGAAACCTGCATTTCGTGATGATTGCACAACTGAGCGAAGAGGCGAGCCGTCAGCAGTACGACGGTTTCATGCGTGACCTGGTTGAGTTGGTGGTGGATAAATATGACGGCTCTTTGAAGGCGGAGCATGGAACCGGAATCAACATGGCCCCCTTTGTCCGGCGCGAATGGGGTGACAAGCTCACTGACATGATGTGGCGCGCAAAGCAGCTCCTTGATCCACACGGAATTCTGGGTCCAAATGTCTTGCTGAGCCATGATCCTGAAATTCACTTGAAAAACCTCAAGACTACTCCAGCAATCGAAGATGTTCATTCCGCTTCTCATTGCATTGAGTGCGGCTTCTGCGAACCGGTGTGCCCAAGCCGTAACGTGACGGTCACCCCGAGACAACGCATAGTTCTTCGTCGTGAGATGTCACGACAGCCCGAATGGTCGAAGCTGCTGACCCAATTGCAGCACGAGTACGAATACGACGGTATCGAGACCTGCGCTGTCGACGGTACCTGCGCCGATGTCTGTCCCATCGGAATCAATACAGGCGCCCTGATCAAACACTTCAGGAAGATGCAGCACTCCGTGGGTGCCGAAGAAGTTGCCCTTGATGTGGCTAAGAAGTGGGCCGAAGTGGAGAAAATGGCGCGTCATGGTGTCAAGGCCGCCGACGTCGTACAAACAATAACCAGCCCCGGCCTGCTTGAGGCCCTGACTGATGTGGCTCGCAGCATTGTCAGCAAGGATCTGGTTCCCACTGTAGCTGGCCCCATGCCGCACGCCGCTTCCGCCGAGCTTCCCCAAACGAGACGCGAGGGTGCAGCAGCTGCATATTTTCCAGCGTGCATTAATCGCATCTTCGGAAGGGACAACACCAAGCCCGCATCGCCGGCTCTTCCTGAAACGTTCGTGGCTCTTTCTGAACGCGCGGGCAAGCCTCTCTGGATTCCCAATGACGTGAGAGGTCTCTGCTGCTCGACGCCGTGGAGCTCCAAGGGCTACAAGCGCGGGCAGACATGGATGTCCGAACAGATGAGCGATGCGCTATGGCGCTGGAGTTACGGAGGAAGAGTGCCGGTGGTGGTGGACGCGGCTTCGTGCACGCTCGGTCTCAAAGACGACCTATTAGAGCACCTCGACGATGAACGTAAGAATCGGCTGAAACTTATCACCATCATCGATTCGATCGCCTGGTGCAAGGACCTTCTGCCCTCGCTGATCATTCGCGAAACGATTCCCAAAATCCTCGTCCATCCCACCTGTTCGACGACGCACCTCGGCCTGAGTGACACCCTCCTCGAAATCGCCAGTGCGCTGGCTGACAGCGCTGAAATTCCTTTGGGAACCACTTGTTGCGGCACTGCTGGCGACCGTGGCTTGCTGCATCCCGAGTTGGTTCACTCCGCCACACGCGACACGCTCGTACAAATCCAGAGCTCGGGGGACGACACTTGCTTCGTTTCTGCAAACCGGACCTGCGAGTTGGGTATGCGCCAAACTACAGGCAAAGTGTATGAGTCATTCGTTTACGCGCTGGAGGAGTTGACGCGACCTTAAAGGATGCCCCAGGTAAATCGTCTGGGCGGCCGTATGAATCGTTTATTTTCCTGCTCGATGAACTGAGTCGTGCCGCGGGCCGGCTTAAAGGACCGAGTTTATGCGCATCGTCAATTTTGAAACACGTGGAGTCCCCGGAATTGCCGCGGATGAAGGCTCGGGCTGGCATGGCCTCACGCAGCCAGACAGCGGATTTCCAGGCACTCTGCCCGAGCTGATCGCACAAGGTGCAGACCTGTTGCGCATCGGCCAGAACCCTCGGGCAATCGCCGGCAGTCGACCTGAAGGATGTGCGGCTGCTGCCGCCGGTGCCCGCACCGCCGAAAATTCTGTGCGTCGGTCTCAACTACGATGATCACCTGGAGGAGAGCGGGCTGAAGAAGCCGGACTATCCGGAAATCTTCGCCCGCTTCGCGTCGAGTCTGATCGCTCATCAAGAACCGATCCGGCGGCCCCGCGAATCAACTGCGCTCGACTATGAAGCCGAGCTGGCCGTGGTGATCGGCAAGCCGGGGCGCCGCATCCCCCAGGAGCAGGCCCTCGATCACGTGGCGGGCTACTCCCTGTTCAACGATGCGACCGTGCGTGATTTTCAGCTCCGCACACCGCAATGGACGATGGGCAAGAATTTCGATGGCACCGGATCGTTCGGCCCGTGGCTGGTGACGCCCGATGCCGTGCCGCCGGGCGCCCGCGGATTGCGCATCCAGGGCCGCTTGAATGGCCGCGTGATGCAGGATTCGCGCACCGACCTGCTCATCTTCAGTGTCGCAGTGCTGATTGCAATGATCAGTGTCGCGATGAGTCTGGAGCGAGGTGATGTGATCATCACCGGCACGCCGGGTGGCGTCGGAGCGGCGCGTAAGCCACCCGTCTTCATGCAGCCCGGCGACATCTTCGAAGTGGAGATCGAGGGGCTCGGTGTTCTGACCAACCCCGTGGAGAACGGCTGAGAAAGCGTGCAGATCAGGAACTGCAGTGTCAGTACATTGACGGTCACCGAAATGGAGCCACTCCTATGCAATATTCTGATTACAAATGTTTCCGGTTCAGGTTTGATTCTGGAGTCGCATTCGTCAGCATCGATCACCCGCCGATAAATCTTCTTGATGAAGTTCTGTCGCAGGAATTCGACAAACTCGGCAGACAACTCGAAGCCGATGAGAGCGTCCGGGTTGTGGTCTTGCAGAGCGCGCTTCCTGATTTCTTTATAGCCCACTCTGGTTTGGGCCGGGTTGGAGCCGCTTCCAAAGTGGTGTCCCATACGCGCAGCTTTCGTCTCACGCAGACGATCGGCGAACGATTCAGGAACATGCCCAAAGCAACGATTGCCAAAGTCGAGGGACGGGCCCGGGGCGGAGGGAGTGAGATCGCTCTGGCCATGGACATGTGTTTTGCTGCCGTTGGCAAAGCCATCTTCGGCCACCCAGAGGTGGCGATTGGGCTGGTTCCGGGTGGGGGCTCAACGCAAAGATTGCCACGGCTCATGGGACGGGGACGCGCCTTGGAGGTGCTCCTGGGTTGCAATGATCTCTCGGCGGAACTGGCAGAACGTTACGGCTATATCAATCGAGCGTTGCCCGCGGACGAGCTAACACCTTTTGTCGAGAAACTGGCTCACCGCATCGCGTCATTTCCTGCACATGCCATCGCTCATGCCAAGGCGGCCGTGGATACGGGAGCATTTAGTTCCATGGCAGAGGGGCTTCTGGTGGAAGCCCATGAGTCCGATTTGAGTGTCGCTAGCGAAGTGACGCAAGCGCGCGTGACGGAAGCATTGAAGGTCGGCGCCGAAACTTATGAAGGCGAGCTGGAGATGGATTATCTATCGAGACTTTCCCCGATAAAATGACCCTGCGACCGGTGATAGCCCTCGAATCGTCACACTGGCGCCTGCTATTCGGCACTCCTAGGACGATATCCAGCTTTGTCCTTTTTTCTTTGTCCCTGGACTCCCAATCGACTAGCGAAGCAGGTTATGCCTCCCCGCATTACCTTCTTAAATCCTTCAGCGTTTTTAGATCATCGACGACGTATGCCAGGGAAGCCCGCATGCCCGTGCCGCAGCGGACAGGCGCCAAGTCCGAAAGTTCCTCGCCTCGGCAGACGGGGAGTGTGAGAAATCCCTCTCCGATCCACGCTTGCTCGATCTTCACATCGCGCGGGACGTTCTCGACCAGCTCGTGAATTGCCGGCTGGTCCTGTTTATCAGCGGCAAGACGCGGAGTGTGGAGGAGATTGACGACGGGCTTCTGTTTCAGAAGCGATTTATCGGTTACCGGTTCTCTCAGTGTGACAATAGCCTCGGCCAGCCGGTGCCCGCTCGAGGTTACAGATCCGGCAAACTTAGCTCCTGGAGCGAGGGATGGTCCCGCCCTGCCGGTTGCGGCGTAATACCTTGTCTGAAATACCTGGCCGAGGCGCTTGGGATAACCCTGTGTCCAACCGCGGGCAATCGCGGCGTCATTGTCCACGAAAATATAGGGGCAATAGGCGACCGGCTTGCCTTGGAACAATGCATCCACGAGTATGAAAAACTCACGATACTGATAACGGGCCGGGTCAAGATATTCGTCGTCGTTCCCGCTGAACTGCCAATCGTAGAAACAAGCATTGGCGTGGCCATTGGCTGAGCGATCGGGGTCGAGCCCCTCGGGCAACAGCGCCGCTACGGCCGAGGGATCCGACCAGAATTCAATGTTGAGAAAGTCTGAAGAGTAGTACCACGGAGGAGGTGGATTCAGGGTCGATTTGCCTTTTGGAGTGAGTGGATAATTGAAACCTTTTAGCATTTATGTTTTCCTTTCAATCTTCTTGTTGATGGCAATCCGGACCATGAGAGCGGCTTGCATCGTCATTTCGCCTTATCAAGAGTGAGATTGCTCGAGCCCAGCCCGAGAGCTTCCGGGCGTTCCATCATGTCATCGCTTTCTTAGCAAGCTCACTGCCATCGCGCACCAGCCTGGCGAAAGGATTCCGTACGACATCGAAATGCGAATCGGGCTCGCATCTACTTGGGAAGAAACCCTGGAACATGTCCAGACAAGCCCACCTTGACAGCAAACAACTTATGTCATGGCCGTGACGGAACGCGAAGTCAGCGAATGACGCACTACGGACATGAAACCCGAGTGTCAAGTGTCACGTGTCCATGACATGACGGGCCATGGAGCGGGAGTGAGCCGATGGCTCTGTCGTCGAAGAAGAACGAATTTGTTCAGATTGCGAGTACAAGCCTGTGATTTGCGCGCGTTCAACCCGGCCGACGTGAGTGGAACTACAGTTGCTTCGGTGGGACGTGAGAACTCCAGCCCTTCGAGATCTCTGCATGCTCAAGGAGCAACTTTAATGTCCATCTCGCCAGTGCCAGCCGGATCCGAGGCGCCCGTAGCGAAACCGCTGCCGCCGAAGAGCGAGACGGATCAGGCTGTCCCTCGCCAAGGTCCCAAGTGGCAGAACTACGTCACAACCATTTTCGTGGTGCTTCTCACGTTGGCCGTTTTGATCACCATCACCCGCAACTGGAATGCTTGGGAAGGCGGCAAGGCCGAACAAGTGACCGACGATGCTTACGTTCGTGGCGACCTTACTCCGCTCAGCACCAAGGTGGCAGGCATTGTGCGCGCGGTGACTGTTGCGGACTACCAACACGTGCACCAGGGCGATCTGCTCTTCGAATTGCAGGATGATGACTATCGGGCTCAGGTGGATCAGGCGAAAGCCGCGGTTGAAGCAGCGCGTGCAAGCATTGAGGAAAATCTTGGGCAGCGGGAACTACAGGATACACGCATCGCTAAGGCGCTTGCGGGTATCGATCAGGCCAAAGCGCAGATCGCAGCCGCCCAGGCTGGCAAGGAAGCTGTACAGGCTGAATTGATTCGTGCTCGCTCAGAACGCAAACGTCAGGAAGGGCTCTATCAGACTCACTCGACGACCCAGCAAAATCTTGAGGCTGCTGTGGCGTCTGAAGGCAATCTCTCAGCCCAGTTTGCCAGTCGCGATGCCGACCTCAATCAAACTCAAACCATGTTGCGCAGTAGTGAGCTGTCTGCTGAGGCCGAGCGGCGCAGCAAAGCCGTCCTCGAATCGCAGGGGTCGCAACTTCAGGCCGACCTGCATGCCAAGCAGGCAAACCTCGCTGCAGCGGAGGTGAATCTTGGTTATACGAAAATTAGTGCTCCGGGCGACGGCACGGTCGGCGAACGTCAAGTCCGCCCAGGGCAGCTCGTCTCCCCCGGCACAGTTGTGATCTCTTTTGTTGCTCTCACCAAGTGGGTGCAAGCGAACTATCGTGAAACCCAGTTGACCAACGTGAAGATTGGCGACCCTGCTGAAATTCGTATTGACGAATATCCCGGCCAACTATTTCGCGGCAAGGTTGTCGAAATTGCGCCCGCCAGCGGGTCACAATTCGCATTATTGCCGCCCGACAATGCCACTGGCAACTACACAAAAGTCGTGCAGCGTATTCCCGTGAAGATCGCGCTGGACGATTCGACTCTCGCGACGAAGCTACGCCCCGGGCTTTCCGTGGTGGCGACCGTCCGCACCAAAGAATAACCGGCAACCTATGGCAGCTTCGACTATCACAGTTCGCCCGTCGGCAGTGCAGATTGCGCGCGGGGCCGCCGCAGCGATGCCATCAGAAGTTTCGACACGCCCTCTGCTCGGCATTCTGGGAGTGATCACCGGCGCCGGACTCGTCACCCTTGCAGGTCGTATGCTCAGCCTCGGTCTCGCCGATCTAAAGGGCCACGTTGGCATGAGCTTCGACGATGGCGCGTGGCTCGACAGTGCCTACAATGCATCGCTCATGTTTATCGGCCCGTTTACTGTCTACATCGGAGGGTTGCTCGGGCCGCGCCGTGTCCTGCTATTCGCTGCAGGTATCTTTACTGTCACTTCCATCTTTCTTCCTCTCATCCATAGCCACAGTTTGCTGGTTGCCGTGCTCATTATTGCCGGTCTCAGCTCCGGCACCTTCTATCCGCTCACGCTGACGTTTGCTCTTCGCAACATTCCTTTGCGGTATCTTCCTTTCACCATTGCTTTTTACGCGACCTTTGTGGACGGAGCTGTAAACATCGCGCCTTCGCTCTATGGCTGGTATCGAGACCATCTGTCCTGGCATTGGATGTTCTGGAACTCCGCTCTCATCGCGCCACTGATGATGATATGCATCTACTTCGGGATTCCGCCCGCACCCCCGCGCAAGAAGGGTGGGAAAGTGCCGAGCTTCGCCGGATTCCTGTATCTGAGTATAGGGTTGGCTCTGACTTTTGCTGCCCTTCAACAAGGGCAGCGGCTCGACTGGTGGCGTTCAGGTGAGTTCAATGCGTGGTTCTGGTCCGGGTCCTTGTTCCTGTTGTGGTCGCTGGTTCGTAGGCTGCGAGGCCCCAACCCATTGGTGGCGTTGCCTTATTTGCTGAAGTGGAACACTGTTTTGCTTGGATGTCTCCTCTTCTGGTTCCGTTTCACACTCTGTACCACCATCATTCTCATTCCGCAGTCGCTGGCCATCCGCGGTTTCGAGGCCGACCAGATTGGTCCCGCGATTATCTGGAGTGCGATTCCGCTCCTGCCGATTACCTTCATTGCTGCGCTCATGCTCTTGCACAAATGGGATCCACGCGTGCTGTTTGCCGCGGGCCTCGCTTGTACGGCGTTCGCTGCCTGGATGTGCTCGCAGTACACCACTGTCTGGGCGGCGGAGAACTTCTACCGCACGGAACTGCTCGTCGGTGTCGGACAAGCTTTTGCGTTCATCGGGTTGGTCGGCTGCATTGTGCTCCAGGCAATCTTCACCGGCGGCTTGGCAAAAGCAGAGTGGGTCCTGAGTTTTTCGGCCTTCTTTCATGTCGTTCGGCTGTTCGGCGGCACAGCCGGCGCCATCTACATGGGGCATTTCATCGCTCAGAGGGAAAAGCTTCACTCCAATCTCCTGGGACTCCACGTCACGAGTGGCAACTGGATCACCGATCTGAACATTCGTGCCATGACTGCGGGCCTCTACGCCAAATCCTCCGGCGCCGCCGCCGCAGGTGCACGAGCCGTTGATCTGATTGGGGCTCGGCTGCGGCTCCAGGCATACAGCTTGAGCCTTATCGACGGATTTCTACTCCTCGCCTGGAGTTGCTTGTGCGCCTTGATTCTGGTTGCGCTGCTACGCCCATCGCCTTTGAACTACGGCGACCTCAGCGACATGCAGCAGGTTCCCGGCGGTGGGAAGGGGTCGAATCGATGAAACTAAGTGCGGCACTATTCGTGTTAGCAGCCACGGCATTTTGCGTTGGCATTACAGCAGCCCAGGAAATAAGCAATCCGGCGCCTCCGCCGCGCCAGATTACATTGCAGGAAGCCGTCCAGTTGGCGCTCAAGCACAACCACGATATTCGTATTGCCGGCTATAAGGTCGAGGAAAAAGAGCACGCGAAGCAGGTCGCGAAGAGCTCCTATTTTCCATCGATTCGCAACGACAGCAGTTTTCTGCATGCGACCGACACAGAGCTAATTCAGATCAAGAGGGGCAGTCTCGGTGTCGCCGACGGAACGGCGATTCCGCCTGTAGACGCGATCATCAGCCAGGGGGGTAAGAACTTTATCACCAGCGGAACTCAGATCACCCAACCGTTGACGACTCTGCTCAAGATTAGACGAGAGAATGATCTGGCCCAAGCCGAGTTAAGAGCATCGCGCCAGAACGCGCAGCGGACCGGAAACGACGTTGCCCTCGCAGTCCATCAGATCTACTACCAGGTCCTGATTGCTCAGGCGCGCCGTAGCGCCACCGAAGAGCGAATAAAGGCTTCCGAAGCCCTGCAAAGCGAGCGCGTCGAGCAGGTAAAACTCGGCAGCTCACTAGAAGAGAACCTCATCGACAGCCGTGCCCAGCAGTTGCAAGCCAAGCAGGAGCTGCTGACGACCGATTTCCAGTTGACAGATCTGAAACTGAAACTCAATGATCTGATTGGCCTGCCACTGGCCACCGCTCTGGATCTTGATCCGGGTGTTCCCGCATTTCAGGAGACTTGCCCGCGCAAAGATTGTGTTACTGCTGCCATTGAGTCACACCCGGAGATCCTTGCTGCTCAAGCCCAGGTGGAAGAAGCTGAGGCTGCCGTCCGTTTGGCGAAGACTGATATCTGGGTCCCCAATGTTGAGGCCTTTGCCCGTTACAGCCACCAGGAAAATGTCCCCTTTCTGGCGCGCAACTTCGGAACGTTTGGTGTTCACTTCGGCTACGATCTGTTCGACAGTGGCAAGAAGCACGGCATACAGCGTGAGCGTGAGGCGCAGTTGGCCCAAGCGAAAGAGAACCTCGCAAAGCTGACTGACCAGGTCGATCTGTCAGTGGAGACGGCATACAACAAGCTGGAAAAGACGCGCCAGATGGTGAAAGTCTCCGAGGAGGTGCTGGCTCTGCGCACCGAGTCCCACCGTGTGCTGCAACAGGAACTATTGCAAGGGGCCGCGCTGAATTCGCAGGCTGATGCGGCAAACGCGCGGGAGTACGATGCGCGAGCATTGCTGCTCGAGACCCAACTGGACCACTTACAGGCCCATGACGAACTGTTAGATGCAATGGGTACCAGGCCCGAATAAAGGTCGCTCGACATCTCAAATACAGCATATAGACCTACTGAATCGTGCCGGCAGGGCACTTTGATTCCCCGCAGGTCGCTAGCAACTGCAGGCATCGAAGCTGTCGTCGGACCCGGAAGATTTCCAAGGCCCTGTTCTTTAAAAAGATGCCGGCCCCGATCTTCCCGCCTATCGACAAGCCAAGGCGGAGTATGCCCAGCTCAAAAATACTATGAAACCAAGCTCGAATGACTACTGTACCTCGGTGGGCAAGGTGAAATGAAAGGTTGTGCCGCGTCCGTCGTTGGCGGTTGGCCACAACCGGCCACCGTGCGACTCCACAATGGTCCGACTGATGGCCAGCCCCATTCCGCTGCCTTGCGGTTTGGTCGTGAAGAACGCAGAAAAGATCTGGTCAACACTCCCGGCCGGCAGTCCCGGCCCTGTGTCGCTGACCGAGAACAATAGTTGCCCGTCCTGAAGTTGCGATCTCACCGTAAGTTCTCCGCCCGATTCATTCATAGCTTCGATGGCATTGAGCATGAGATTCATGAAGACTTGCTGCAATTGGATGCGGTCCGCCATGATTTTAGGGAGTTCGGTGGCAAGTTGCGTATGCATTTCAACGGAGAATCGCGTGGCCTCGCCCTGAAGCAATGCCAGCATTTCGTCGATAATCCCGTTTGCGTCAACCAATTCACGTTCTGAATGAGACTTTCTGTAGAAGGAACGTATGCGATCGATGATCTCAGCCGCACGTCTCCCATATCGATCGATTCTGGTGGCGGTTGTGCGGGCGCGTTCGACGTTTGGCGGGTCGTGCGCAAGCCATTCGATGCAACTGTTGGCGCTGGTGATGGCGGCCGCGATTGGCTGCTTGATTTCGTGCGCCAAGGACGCGGCCATTTCTCCCAACATGCTCACACGATTGATGTGCGCTAGGTCGTCTTCGAGTAGTCGCAACTTTTCACGTTCTTGATCGGCGCGTTTGTGATCGGTGATGTCGGTCGAGCTGCCGACGAACTGCTCAACCTCTCCGGCCCCGGAAACAATGGGATGGCCGACAGTGCGGATCCACTTTACCTTTCCATTCGGTAAAAGGATACGGAACTCGTGATCGTAATCGGCCTTTTCCGCGATTGCCCGTTCGACCTCGCCCATCCACCTGAGACGATCCTCCGGGTGGATGCATTCCACAACTTCTTTCCAGGTTGGCTCTCTCTCATCTGGATCGAATCCGTAAATCCGGTACCACTCCTCGGAGAGGTGCACCACCTTACGATCTGGTAAGTACCAAGCCCAGCTAGCCGTATGGGTCAGCTTTTGCGCCTCGCTCAAGTATGCTTGCTGGCGCTCCAACTCCTGAGTGAGTAGTTCTTGCTCGGTGACATCCATTGCGGTTCCGAGAAATCCCTTAAGGACTCCGCCCTCAACAACGGGGATCCCGACACAGCGAATGTAGCGCAGCTCGCCGTCCGGGCGAACAATTCTCTTTTTCTCATCGCAGCCAACTCGTTCCGCACACATTCTCTTTATCGTGTTAGCCATAAAGTCGCGGTCTTGTGGGTGAATGGTGGCCAGGTACTTCTCAAGTGTCGGCGCTCCCTTCTGCGGATCCAGGCCGTAAATCTGAAACAACTCCTGGGACCAGTAATCAAAGAAGCCCGAAGGATTGAATGCCCAACTTCCTATATGCGCCAGTCGCTGCCCTTCGCTGAGATACTGTTCATTCAGGCGCAGTTCCTCCGCTAGGCGCTCTTGCTCGGTAACATCCATCCCTGTCCCCACGAAGCCTTGGAAAATCCCTCCTTGCGTGACCGGAACCCCCACACAACGTACGTGGCGGACCTCTCGGTCAGGCCGCACAATTCGTTTTGTGAAGTCGAAGGCAAGATGGTCATCCAACATTTTCGCAATGCCTTGTTTCATGAACGTGCGGTCTTCCGGGTGCACAAGAGCCAAATATTCTTCTACTGTCGGCGGCCTGCCAACCGGATCAAGACCATAGATCCGAAACAACTCGGAGGACCAGTAACTGAATCCGGTAGCGTCGAATGCCCAGCTGCCCATGTGGGCAAGGCGCTGCCCCTCAGCGAGATAAAGTTGGTTTTGTTGAAACGCTTCTTCTGCGCATTTCCGATCTTCGATGTCCGTGAGGGTCCCGTACCACCTAATAATCTTTCCATTCTGATCGCGAAGTGGAACGCCACGCACCAGAAACCATCGATATCCACCGTCAACAGCGCGACGGAACCGCGCCTCGTCTTCGAAGAGCTGCCCGGTCGCAACCGAGATGCGCCACTTCTCGGCATTGCGCACAAGATCTTCGGCATGGACCACACGCTGCCAACCTGTGCCTGAACTCTGCTCGACCGAAAGCCCGGTGTATTCGGTCCAGCGTTTGTTCACAAACGTGGCGGAGCCGTCAGATAATGTCGTGAAAGTCATCGCCGGAATTGTTTCCACGACGTCCCGCAGATGCTTTTCCTGACTGGTGAGCTGGTGAACGCGCCAGCGATGAAGTGTCCAAAGCAGCGCAATAAAGGCTGCAAAACAACCGAATCGGAACCAATTCGTCTGGTAGAAGGCTGGAGCAATCGCGAAGTCCAGTGTCGCGCCCTGCTGATTCCACACCCCGCTGCTATCGCTGGCGATTACACGAAATCGATATTTCCCCGGCCTCAACTCCGTATAAAAAGCTTCGCGGCGAGCGCCCGCATCCTGCCAATCGCGGTCGAGCCCGTCAAGTCTGTAGCGAAACTTCACCTTTTGAGGAATGAGAAAACTCGGCGATGTGTAGGCAATTTGGAGATCACGAGTCAAAGGGGGAAGTTGAAGACCTTCTTGTGGTTTGTATTGCTTTCGGTCAGCAACAACGGCCTCGACGTAGACTGGCGAAACCGTCCCGCCACCAGAGAGATGTGACGGGTCAATCATCTGAAGAACCACATTGTTTACAAACCACAGGCGCCCGTCGGGAGATTTCGCGGCCGGATTGAAAGACACGGCACCTGGTAGAGCTCCGTCCAGCGTATCGAATACTCGTGGCTGAATGATGGTGTCTGGATAAATTCTCCATCGTTGGACGTCCGAGGCTGCAATCTCTATAAATCCACAGGACGTGGTGAGCCATAGGTTTCTGTTGTCGTCGACGGCGAAGCCTTTGACCTCATCGCAAGGAAGTCCGTTTTCTTTGCCTAGGCGCTGAACCTTCCCGGCGCGGAGCATTATAAGTCCATCCCGAGAAGCGGTGATCACTGACCCATCGGGATCAACAGCAATCTGATAGGCCCAGTGTTTGCCCTTCAGATTCAAGGGATATGTACGCGCAATACCTTGGCGGAAAAACACTAAGTCACCTGTGAGTGTGCCCAGCCAAACTCCGCCCTTCGGGTCTGCCGCAATGGCCTTAGCCGCCGGAACTTGAGGCTCGGAGAACTCCTCGCGCACCTTGAAATCGCGGATGCGGATGAGTCTTCTTTGAGCGCCTTTGCATTCCGCCCAAATATTGCCGTCGATATCCTCTGTGATACCGACTACCAAACCCAATGGGTGATGATTAGGTTCCGGGATGCGGCGAAAACGACCGTCTTTATATGTGAAGAGCCCGTCGTCAACGCCAACCCAAATGTTGCCCTGATGGTCTTCGAGCAATGAACTAACTTGCTGTCCAGGCACGCGAACTGAGAAAATGACTCCGTTCCGAATGAAATCGAGAGTGCCTAGACTCGCCACCCAGACCGTCCCGTCTTTACTGGCCATGACGGAGGCGGCGCCTTTTCGTCCAAGCCCCTCGGGGGTCGAAAACGTTGTGACCGGAAGATCCCGAAAATTGTCAATCCCATCGGACGTGGCCGCCCAGACTATACCGTCGTCGCCTTCGTACAGATCAAAGACGCTGTCGCTGGATAAGCCGTCCGATCGTCCAAAATGCTCGACTGTTTGGCCGTGAATGCGGTAGATGCCATTGCCATAGGTTGCAATCCAGAGGTTCTTATCGGAATCTTCCAGGATGCGTTGGATAAAGAGCTTACTTCCGTCGAAGTTTGGCAGAACTACCGGCGTCAGAACACCATTGCGGAGTCTTTCAAGCCCAAGTCCCGGCCCCGCCTCCCCGATTCCGACCCATAAGGAACCGTCGGAATCCTCAAGAAGACTTTTGATCCCGTCCTGCCCCACGTTTGATTGAAGGTTCGGAGGGCTGTAAATCTCAAGGGCTGCACTCATTTTCCAATGGAGTAATGAGGTGTCGCCTCCGATCCAAAATCCTCCTTTTCCGTCAGGGATGAAGGAATTCGGGACGTTAATCGTTATACCCTCTGCCTTCCCGAAGCAGCGGATTTTCGTATCCGTTGCCTGACATAGACGTCGGTCCGGATTCGGATAAGAAAGAGTCCACACAGATCCGTCAGAATCTTTGTAGATGGCATAAATTCTCGAAAGATCGTAATGGGAAATCACGAGATTGTCCCTAACGTGAACGAGCTCGCTTTGAGTGGCAATCCAAAATTCTCCCGCTCGCACGCTGACAGGGGAGCGAATTGGTGGAGAAGCGATCGGAGCCGACCAGGGACTAAAACGGACGCCGTCAAAACGCAACGCGCCATTGTTGCCACCCACCCAGAGATATCCGTCTTTTGTTTGTGAAATCCAAAACGGAGTGTTCGGAAGGAATCCGTCTTGTATTCGCCATGCAGTATGCGCGTATTGGGTAAGGTGTTTGTTCGGATCCAATGCGTGAGCCGCGCTTAACGTGAGCCAAAGCGATAACACGCGAACCAGAAACGATCGCAGAACGTGAGAGGCCCGGGCACTCGATGCGCACACGGCGCGGGGCAACTTGGAGTTGATACGGGCAACCATGGCTCAGAATCCTATCAAAACAGGCCTCGGCTGGAGGTCGGGCCGTCCGATCTGATCTGAATTGAGCCCGATTGGCAAACATCTTGCTACTGGGGCGGAACCGCTAACTTCCATCACTGCCTCGTATGCCGAGAACGTCTGCTGTTTCTTGGGGGATAGGTCGCGAGATGCCTAGTCTCTTCATCTTGGCCAGGAGTGTGGTTCGCTTTAGTCCGAGTTTGGCTGCTGCGCCTCGCGGTCCGCCGACGACCCAGCCCGCCTGCTCCAGTGTTTCCATGATTAAAGCGCGATCCGAGTCCTCTAGCGTCATCGATGACGGCAAGCCTTGCGGACGGAGACTGAGTATGATGGGGCTTGTTCGCCTCTTCTGCAACGGGTTGGGAAACACGCCATCACGGGAAAGAATAACCGCGCGTTCCACCAGATTCTGCAACTCGCGGATGTTGCCAGGCCAGGAATACCACTGGAAAGCAGCCATGATCTCGGGAGAAACCGAGTCGACCTGTTTTCCCATGCGGCGACTGAAGATCTTGACGAAATGCATTACCAACGCCGGGATGTCTTCGCGGCGATCGCGTAGCGCCGGCAGCAAGATGGGAAACACATTCAGGCGATAGTACAGATCACTGCGGAACTGACCACGTGCGACCATCTTGATCAGGTCCCGATTGGTTGCCGCTACCAGCCGAACGTCCACCTTGTGAGTTCGTCCGCTTCCTAAACGCTCGAACTCCTGTTCCTGTAGCACGCGCAGCAGTTTCGGCTGCAAGGCAGGAGGAATGTCGCCTACTTCATCCAAAAACAGCGTGCCTTTGTCGGCCATCTCGAAGCGCCCGATCTTTTGTGCAATGGCTCCCGTGAATGCGCCTTTCTCGTGACCGAACAGCTCGCTTTCCAGAAGATCGAGCGGGATGGCGGCGCAATTCAGCTTGATAAATGAGCGGCCGCAGCGCTGACTTGCATTGTGAACGGCATGGGCGATGAGTTCCTTTCCAGTGCCAGTTTCGCCTTCGATGAGGACCGTCGAGTCGGTAGGAGCAACCTGCTCGACCTGATCGAGAACAGACTCGAGGGGCGCGCTATTGCCTATGATTCGCTCGAAAGTTCGCTCGACCTGATCCGTCATTGGGTCCGTAATTGTTGGATAATCTCCCATTGAAACCTCTACACGTAAGGCACGCGGCGCGGACTGCGAATAATGCGGGTTTTTCACATATTCAGAGCAGAACGAACCCTCTTGAGCAACAATTGATGATCGAACGGTTTGGCTAGAAACTCGACTGCACCGCGTCTCATGGCTTGAATCCGCATCCTGGCGTCTCCATGAGCGGTAATAAATATGATGGGAACGTTACATCCCTCGTCTTTCAGCCTCGCCTGCAACTCCAGACCCGACATCTTCGGCATGCGGACATCAACGATCAGACACGCAGCCTTACGATGCAAATCCGATTTGAGGAACTCTTCCGCGGATCCGAAGGACCTAGCCACGAGCCCGGCCGCCTCCATAAGGTCGCGCAGCGAATCTTGCATGGCCTCATCGTCATCGATGACGGCAATTAATTTGGACGTTTGGTCCACTGGCATGCCCCTGAGGGTAGCGTGATTGCGCAACCTGCGGCAATCGAACTTTGGGCTGACAAAACTAGACTTTAGTAGGTTAGGCCGCTACTTTCGATGGATTGGCGATGAGAGGCCGAGAGGCGGGATAGAGCGTGCTACAAGGGCCTGAGCTTGTCCGCCATTCTGACAAGCTCAGGTAAGGACTTGGCCCGCATCTTTTTCATGACCTGGCTGCGATACATTTTGACGGTCGCTTCGCTGGTTCCGAGTTCCGCTGCAACCTGCTTGTTAAGCATCCCGGAGACGACCAGGTTCATTACTTCGCGTTCGCGAACCCTCAGTCCTTCACTACGATGTCGCAGTTCAGCTAAGTCTCGCTCTTTCTCGCGCGCAATGTGGGATCTAGTAAGCGTTCGCTGAACGGCATCAAGCAGGTCCTGTTGTCTGAACGGCTTGGTGAGAAACTCCACCGCGCCGGACTTCATTGCCTTGACCGACATTGGGACGTCCGCGTGGGCGGTGAGAAAGATTATGGGAATACTTATTCTTCCTCTCTTCAGCTCTCGCTGAAGATCCAGACCGCTGATACCAGGAAGTCTCACATCCAAAATCAGGCAACTGGGACCGTCGCCGCGCTCAACCGCTAAGAACTCTTGTGCAGTTCGAAAGGACTGAGAGTGCACACCGACGGACTCCAGCAGTTCCTGAAGAGACTCACGCACGTCGGCGTCATCATCGACGATGAATACGGTCGGCATATCTTGCGCACTCATTCCCCCGTGCCCCTATCAAAAGTACGGCGAAAACACTATGTCACAACCGTTTGCTTCTGTGTCAGCTCGGTTGGTCAGGCCGCCATAGATTGTATCGGATGATGCGAATCTGGAAACCCAAATTACGCAACGCTTGCAGAGAGAGTGCAGAGCTTGGTTACCGGAACAGATTTTCCTTGGCGAGATCGAGGATTTCGTCCCCGCATCCATTCAGGATGGCTTTCAGCGTGAAGAGGCTGAAGCCCTTTGCCTCCTCATAGGTGATCGTCGGCGGCATGGCGAGTTCCTGTCGAGCTACGGAGACTTCGACCAGCGCCGGGCCATCGTATTCAAGCGCTCGTGCAATTGCGGGTTCCACTTGATCTGCAGTTTCGGCTTTCAACCCGAGAAGTCCCGCCCCCTCCGCAATTTGAACGAAATCTGGATTCCGCAAATCGGTGGCGAAGTTCAAAACACCGGCGGACTTCATTTCCAGCTCGACAAAGGCCAGCGCGTCGTTCTTGTATACGATCAGCTTCACCGGCAACTCGTGCTGCTTCAGGGTTAGCAGATCGCCCATCATCATTGCAAGGCCACCATCTCCCGACAAGGTGATTACTTGACGGTCAGGATAGGTAGCCTGCGCACCGATTGCCTGGGGAAGTGCATTTGCCATCGAACCATGGTTGAACGAACCAAGCAGTCTGCGACGGCCGTTCATCGTGAGATAGCGCGCGGCCCAAATCACTGGAGTTCCTACATCACACATGAAAATGGCATCTTCGGCCGCGAGTTGATCGAGCACGCGCGTGACATATTGCGGGTGAATGGGTTTTTGACCGGGACGTCCGGACGCCAACTCGTCTAGACTTTTGCGCGTCTTACGATAATGCGCAACACAATCCTTCAAATGCGTCTCATGTGAATTTTGCGACAGCTTCAGCAGCAACGCCTGAAGCGTGGTCTTTATATCTCCAACCAGGCCGAGGTCAACTTTGGTTCGGCGGCCGATCTGTTCTCCGCGAAGATCGATCTGTACTATGGTTGCATCCTTGGGATAAAACGGCTGATAAGGGAAGTCAGTGCCGAGCATTACCAACACATCGCAATTCATCATTGCGAAGTAGCCGGAAGAAAATCCGAGCAGCCCGGTCATGCCGACGTCGAACGGATTGTCATACTCGATGAATTCTTTGCCGCGATAGGCGTGCAGAATTGGCGCCTGGAGCTTGCCTGCAAACTGGATCAGCTCCGCGTGAGCCCCCGCGCAACCAGCGCCACCAAAAATGGTAATCTTTTTCGATCGATTCAGGAGTTTCGCTAGGTCGTTGAGTTCTTCTTCGGAGGGGCAGACCCTGGGCGATGATTCATGGTAGTGCACCCGCGGGTGATCGATGACTGCCTCTTTCATGGCGATGTCACCCGGTAAAGCAATAACCGAAACACCGTGCTTGGAAATCGCGGTTTGCATCGCAATTTCGAGCACCCGCGGCATCTGCTCAACGTTCGACACCAGTTCACAGTAATGGCTGCATTGTGCGAATACATGCTCAGGGCGGGTTTCCTGAAAATATGAGCTGCCCAATTCGGCGCTCGGAATCTGTGCCGCGATCGCGAGCACGGGAACCCGGCTGCGCTGGCAGTCATAAAGCCCGTTGATCAGGTGAAGGTTGCCCGGGCCGCAACTCCCGGCACACACCGCCAAGCTTCCGGTCAAATGGGCCTCGGCCCCAGCGGCGAAAGCCGCCGTCTCCTCGTGTCTCACATGGATCCACTGAAGGTCCTTTTTCTCGCGAATCGAGTCGGTGATGCCGTTAAGCGAGTCACCAGGAACTCCATAGATCCTGCGAACCCCGGCTTCAGTTAGAACCTTTGTCACCAGATCCGCTACTCTTTTCCCCATTCGTGAAACACTCCGTTTCTCGAGAGCTGAGGTATTCATCAGGCTGCAAGCAATTACCCTGCCAGAAATCCGCGTAAACAAGCCACATTTGATCTGCGCGGACCGATGTTCATTCCTGCGTTTGCGTGACGATACATATGACACTTGACGCAAAAGGCACAGGGATGACACTACCGCTGATGTATTGGTCGCCGTGCGTAGTTAGTAACCGAATTGACAGCGTTCAAGACCGTTGGTAGCGTTGGCAGGATAACGCTGAGCGTTCTGTTTGGTAGCACGCTTGCTCTCTGTCTGATTACGGCAAGGATCGAAGTAGGCGTCTCAACCGCAGCCAAGGCTGGACGAATGAGGCCCCCCTTCGCGAAGCAGTTTTGTCCTGAACGGAAGAAGGTAAATTTGACGCCGAGAATGAAATCGAGCTTGTGCGGCTCATGGCGGATTGCACTTCTTATATTTTGGTCCGCGAGCTCACTTTGGGCATTCGGGCCAGACGGCTCATCCGTTCATGGCACGAACATTTTCGCTCCCGCGTCCACTCCCGCCAAGTCAATCACTGAGCTGTCTGTCTTCGTGCTTGTCATTACCGGACTCATCTTTCTGGTTGTTTTTGCCTTGCTGATCTACTCGGTCGTCAAGTTTCGTGCGAAGGGTGGAGATGGTGGCCGGGAACCGGCGCAAGTGTATGGAAGCACGCAGATTGAGCTGGCCTGGACGATCACTCCGATTCTGATTGTGGTGGTTCTGTTTCTGGCCACCGCGCGCGTGATCCACGCGATCCAGGACGCTCCAGAGCCTGCCGGCGCTCTGGATGTGATCGCGATTGGACATCAATACTGGTGGGAATTTCGCTATCCCAAGTTGGGGATCGTCACTGCCAACGAACTGCACATTCCGGTGAGCGATCCTGATCATCCCACGCCAACGTTCGTGCAATTGCTCTCGGTCGACACCGACCACAGCTTCTGGGTGCCGGAACTTGCAGGGAAGACGGACCTTATTCCGAACCACCCCAACAGAATGTGGATGGACCCGCAGCGCACGGGCATTTTTCTTGGCCAGTGTGCGCAGTACTGCGGGACACAGCACGCCAAGATGCTGCTCCGCGTTTCAGTGGACGATTCGACGGATTTTGCCGCGTGGGTGCGCACTCAGCAGAAACCCGCAGTCGAAGACGCTCGTGCAATTGCCGGCAGGCGAGTGTTTGAGAGTAATGCCTGCATGAACTGCCATGCTGTGGGCGGAACTCCAGCAGACGGACGCTTTGGCCCTGATCTAACCCATTTTATGAGGCGCGCCACGCTTGCAGCGGGAGCCGCTGAAAACACACGCGACAACCTCCGTCTTTGGGTCCAGAATCCCAGCGCGATCAAACCCGGGGCACTGATGCCCGCCATGAAGCTGAGCGACGCGGACCTGGATGCCGTCGTGAGTTACATGGAAACGCTTAACTAGAACGCTCGGAAAACTGACTATGGCATCAGACGCGATCAGCGTGCCTATCGGCCAAATAGAAGCCAGGCCTTGGGTCGACGAGCTTCATCAGTGGTTAACCACTGTCGACCATAAGAGGCTGGGAATTCTCTACATTCTCTCGTCTCTATTGTTCCTTGTGGTCGGTGGAGTCGAAGCACTCATCATTCGCATTCAGTTGATGCATGCGCACAACAACTTCGTTTCACCGGAAGTCTTCAACCGCATGTTCACCATGCATGGTACGACCATGATTTTTTTTGTGGCCATGCCCATCTTGTTTGGATTTGCCAATTACCTGGTCCCCTTGATGATCGGTGCGCGCGACATGGCTTTTCCGCGCTTGAATGCCTTCAGTTTCTGGCTGTCGTTTCTGGGAGGACTGCTTCTTTACTTCAGCTTCCTCGGAGGTAGCGGCTTGTACGGCGCTGGAAGCGCGCCGGACGTGGGCTGGTGGTCGTACGCGCCATTGGGCGCCCGGGCCTTCTCTCCCGGTCACAGTTCCGACTATTGGACTCTGGCGCTGCTCGTCTCCGGGTTTGGCAGCATCGGAACGGCGATCAATATCATTGCCACAATTCTCTGCTTGCGATGCCCGGGAATGAAAATCAATCGCATGCCGCTGCTGGTGTGGATGAACCTTGTCATGGCAGGAATGGTTCTGATTGCGATTACGCCCTTATCGGCCGCTCAAATCATGCTGCTCATCGATCGCTACCTGGGTGGCCATTTCTTCGATACCCAAGCCGGCGGATCGGCAGTCCTCTGGATGCACTTCTTTTGGATCTTTGGACATCCCGAAGTCTACATTCTGATTATTCCTTGTTTTGCTTTCATGTCGGAAATCATTCCTGTCTTTTCGCGCAAACCGATCTTCGGGTATCCGGTGATGGTCGCGGCGACCATCTGCATCGCGTTCGTGAGCATGAGCGTTTGGGCGCACCACATGTTTACGATTGGAATGAATTCCTACGCTAACAGCTTTTTCACCCTGACCACGATGGTGGTAGGCATTCCCACCGGAATTAAGATTTTCAACTGGATCGGCACCATGTGGGGTGGAAGGATCCAATTCAAAACGGCAATGCTGTTCAGCATCGCATTCCTGTTCCAATTTCTCATCGCCGGTTTGACAGGCATCATGATGGCCGCTTCGCCATTCGATTGGCAGCTTAGCCTGTCCTATTTTGTAGTGGCGCACTTTCATTATGTGATTGTGGGCGGAATTCTTTTTGCCCTCTTCGCCGCGTTCTATTACTGGTACCCGAAAATGACCGGCCGCATGCTGAGCGAACGCCTCGGGCAATGGCATTTCTGGCTTTTCCTCGTCGGATTCCATCTGACCTTCGACGTGATGCACATTCCAGGATTGCTCGGCATGCCGCGCCGGATCTACACCTACGAGCCAGGGCGCGGTTGGGACACTTTGAACTTCATCATTTCAATCGGCGCGTTCATTCAGGCAATAGCGATTCTTGTATTCGTCGCCAACCTCGTCATTTCTTATTTCAAAGGAGCCAGAGCCGGCAACGACCCCTGGGATGCCTGGACACTGGAATGGTCCATGAGTTCACCGCCCCCGGCATACAACTTTGCCACGGTTCCGACAGTAGAGAGCCGCCGCCCGCTGTGGGACCTGAAGCATCCTGAAGATCCCGATAGCCGCTATGAGTAAAGGTGAAAGCAAATGAGCGCGATCACAGCCCCATTTCCTAATGCAACCGGCGCCTGGGACCTCCCATCGCGCGGGAAGGTCGCGATGGCCGGCCTCATTATTGCCGAGTCGGCGATTTTCACGATCTTCGTCGTTGCCTATCTGTTTTACCTGGGCAAAAGCATCACGGGACCGACGCCGCGCCAGGTTCTTGAAACGCCGATCTTCTACACGATCTGCTTGTTGTCGAGCAGCCTGACCATCCACCTCGCGGCGAAGTGTTTGGAACGCGACTACACGCGATTATTCCTCGGCTTTTGGCTGCTGACCATTGCACTGGGTAGCTTGTTCCTCTATGGCACAGCGGAGGAATGGCACCGATTGATTTACAAACACGGGCTGACGATCTCAACCAATCTTTTCGGAACCACCTATTACTCGCTCGTCGGCTTACACGCCTTCCACGTCACCGCCGGTCTCGTCATGCTGTCGGTGGTCGCGGCTTTCGGCATTGCCGGTCGAGTGGAAGTGAGCCAGTCAGGTCGCGTGGCGGTGCTCTCGATGTACTGGCATTTCGTCGATGCCGTATGGGTTGTGGTTTTCACTGTAGTTTACGTTCTCGGACGCTGAGGTATATATGCCAAAACCATCCGCGACAGAGCAATGGAACGAGAGTCCTCGGGCTCCGCGCGAGATTGAAGTGCCCGCGCCGACAGCGTGGCCTTTCATTTTGTCCTGTGGGGCCATGCTGCTATTCGCAGGCTTGGTGACGAGCACATCGGTGAGCCTGCTCGGGGCTACACTCGCGCTCGCGGGGTCCATCGGTTGGTTTCGTGAAGTTCTTCCGCACGAGCATGAAGTATCTGTGCCGGTGGTACCTGAGGAGATTCGCCTGACGACTGATCGCCCGGTCGTGGAACGGCTCCCGGTTGTGGCCGATCAGGTGCGCGCCTGGCTTCCGGTTCACACCTATCCGATTTCGGCGGGCGTGAAAGGCGGATTGGCAGGTAGCGTCGCCATGGCGGTATTGGCATGCGCCTACGGCGTGTTGAAGGCTGGCAGCATCTGGTATCCGATTAATCTGCTTGCCGCGGTTGCTTATCGTGAATCGCTACGACTCGGACCCGAACAACTTTACTCTTTTCATGCGGGCAGTTTCGCGATTGCCTTTTTCTTGCATGGGTTCGTCTCAATCCTGGTTGGACTGCTCTACGGCGCGATGCTTCCCATGGCTCCCCGCCGCCCGATTGTCATTGGGGGATTACTTGCTCCAGTGTTGTGGTCGGGGTTGCTCTACACCATCCTCGGCCTGGTGAATCCACTACTCGCGAGCCACATTGATTGGTTCTGGTTCATCGCCTCGCAAGTAGCCTTTGGAATTGTGGCGGGCCTCGTAGTAATGCGCCAAACGACTATTCCTACCCGCGAGAATGTGTCGTTTGCTCTTCGGGCGGGAATCGAAGCACCTGGAATTACTCCGCCGCGGGGGAGTGAAAGGGAGCGCAGATGAAGCGGATTCCATGTCTGTCTGCACTTGCGGCCCTACACCTCTTACTGCTCGCGGCCTGTAGCACTCCAAACGGCCAGCCTCAGAAGGGTGCGGAAGTGGTCGCGCCAAACCAGGTGGTGGATTTTGACACTCTCTTCAGGGAGAACTGCTCCGGCTGTCACGGCGCCGATGGTCGTGGAGGAGCCTCAATTCCTCTCGCCAATCCCGTTTACCTCTCGGTTGTGGACGAGAATGCGATGCGGAAGATCGTAGCGAACGGCGTTGGTGGAACTTCAATGCCCGCGTTCACCCAAGCCGCTGGAGGATCCCTGAGTGACGAACAGATTGCTGTGATTACGCAAGGAATGTTTTCGCGATGGGGACGCAAGGAGATTCTTAACGGCGCGGATGCACCCTCCTATGCGGCAAAAACCCCGGGAAATGCCGAACGCGGTCAGATCGTTTTTGGAACGTATTGCGCAGCCTGCCACGGATCGCAAGGTCAAGGCGGACCGAAAGGCAGCGCCATTGGCAATGATTCGTTTCTCGCACTGGTCAGCGATCAGGGATTACGCACGATCGTGATTACGGGCAGGCCCGACTTAGGCGCTCCCGACTGGCGCGGAAACGTTCCCGGTAAGGCCATGTCAGATCAGGAAATCACGGATGTGGTCGCGTGGTTGGCATCGCGCCGGGTGGCGAGCCCCGGGCAGCCTTATTCCGCTTGGAATTATGGACAGCCCTTGGAGAAATGAAAATGGCGACAAAACCTGCGACATCCCCGTCCCCTGCCACTACCCTTTCGCGACGCGGATTCTTCATGAAACTGGGAATCCTGTTCAACGGATTCGCCGCCATGGTGTTGGCGGTGCCAGTTGCCCGTTTTCTTCTCGGATCCATTACTCGCGGCCGCGGGAATGGCTATCTCTCGTGGGTGCCACTAGGAAACGTCGGCAACTTTCCGGAAGGCGAGACGCGGATGGCTACGTTTCGCAGTCCCTTCGTGATGCCGACCGATGGCAAGACCGTCGACACGGCGTGCTGGGTGCGCCGCATTGCAGGTGATCAATTCCAGGTGTTTGCCATCAACTGCGCACACCTCGGCTGCCCAGTCCGCTGGTTTCCCCAATCCGGCCTGTTCATGTGTCCCTGTCACGGCGGGGCATATTACCGCGATGGCGGACGCGCATCGGGACCGCCGGAGCGCGGGCTTTTCGAGTATCCCTACAGGATCGATAATGGCGTCCTCACGATCGATGCCGGACAGTTGCCAACACCTGGCGACCCGGTGGCAAGTCTTTCCTCGGAGAAGCCGCCATGCGCGTGATCAAGAAAATCGGCGAATGGTTCGACCATCGTCTACAGCTCGCGGCGCCGATTCGCGAAGCCGCTGAACATCCAGTGCCGCGAAACACCGCGAGTTGGTTCTACGTCTTTGGCAGCGCCGCGCTCACCGTTTTTATCCTGCAAGTGGTGACGGGAATTCTATTGGCTCTCATCTATGTTCCCTCCGCCGGCGAAGCCTGGAGCAGCCTCCAGGCCCTGAATCATCAGGTTGCTTTGGGCTGGTTCATCCGTGCCATGCATGGATGGGGCTCCAACTTCATGGTCGCCATCGTCCTTATTCATATGACGCAGGTGTTCCTCTTCGGAGCCCACAAATTTCCTCGCGAACTCACCTGGGTCATCGGCGTATTTCTGCTGTTGATGACTCTCGGCATGGCATTTACCGGTCAAGTGATGCGCTTCGATCAGGACGCCTATTGGGGATTGGGAATTGGAGCGTCGATCGCCAGCCGCGTTCCTATCATCGGTCCTGCCGTTGTGAAACTAATGCTGGGTGGGCCGATTATCGCCGGCGCAACCCTTTCCCGGTTTTTTGCGATGCACGTCTTCGTGATTCCCGGACTGCTGATTCTGTTTGTTGGCCTCCATGTCTTGATGGTGTTGAAGCTTGGCATTAACGAATGGCCGATGCCGGGACGCATCGTAAGACGAGCAACCTATGAGGCCCAATATCACGCGTTGACCAAGGAAGATGGCGCGCCCTTCGTACCTTACGCGATTTGGAAGGATTTATTTTTCGCGGCGTTTATCATTCTGGCGATCGGCGCGTGTGCGTATTACTTTGGCCCATTCGGTCCGACCGGTCAGCCGGATCCGACAATCATCCAAACTGCGCCCAAGCCCGATTATTTTTTCCTATGGCTCTACGCTCTGCTTTCACTTCTTCCTCCATCGCTTGAAACGCCTTTCCTTCTCATCTGCCCGCCTTTAGTAATTCTTGGATTGATTCTTCTGCCTTTTCTTTCCGGAGAAGGAGAAAAAAGCTGGAAGCGCCGGCCGATTGCGGTTGTCACTGTACTGATGATTGCAATCACGCTCGGCACGTTTACTCGGCTTGCCCAGTTCACGCCGTGGAGTCCACACATGAACGCGTGGAGCGGCGACCCTGTGCCCGACCGTTACATTCATGGAACCACCGCGCTCGAGCGTCAAGGTGCGCTCGTGTTTCAGGTCAAGCAGTGCCGCAACTGCCACTCCCTCGGCGACACGGGCGGACAAAGGGGGCCAACCCTGGATAGTGTTGCGGTGCGGCTCACGCAGGACCAACTCATCCGGCAGGTGATCCAAGGCGGCGGCAACATGCCTGCCTACGGGAACAACTTGAGTCCGGCAGAGACTACCGCGCTCGTAGCGTTCCTTGAGACCTTGCACCCCGCGGCACAAACCCCGGCACGCGATGCGGCACGGCAACTGGTACTCAGCACCGGGCAACCGAATACCCCCGCGGCTGAACCATAGGCCGCGGATGATCTCACACATTCACCCCCGCGCGTTCGAGTCATTCGGGATCTCTAGTGCCTTAATTTTTGCTTCCCTAGTGTATCTGCGTGGATGGCTGCGCCTTCGCAGGCGCGAGCGTGACAGAATTGCCAGCTGGCGTGCCGGCAGTTTTGTACTCGGCCTGTTCTTCACCTGGATTGCGACCGCGTCACCGTTCGCTGGACTCGATCACGTCGCACTGACGGCGCACATGGTTCAACACCTGCTTCTCATGACGATTGCACCTCCCTTGATCTTGCTTGGTGCGGCGGTGAAACCGCTGGTGTACGGCCTGTCACAACGATTCGTGCGGCCGATCAGTCGCCCATTGCGATCGGCGGCCATGCGGCAACTCGGAAGCGTTCTGACGCACCCAGCATTTTGCTGGCTTGCAGCGGCAGGCACATTAATTGTGTGGCATATTCCGGAAGTGTTTGCGCTCGGGTTTCGATCGCACGCATGGCATGGGGTTGAGCAAGCATCCTTCCTTGTAACCGGCCTTCTATTTTGGTGGCCGGCAGTCTGGCCCTCCTCGAAATGGCCGGAATCGTCGATACTCCTGTATCTGTTCTTGGCTACCTTGCCGTGCGATATTCTTTCCGGATTCCTGGTTTTCTGCGATCGCGTCGTTTACCCGGTGTTCTTGTCTTCCCCTAAGTCCTTTGGACTGTCCGCTCTAGAAGACCAGCAATGCGCCGGCGCATTGCTGTGGACTTGCGTGACCGTCGCTTATTTAATCGCCGGGACAGTCTTCACTGCGCGTTTACTCTCGCCTCATCGATCCGAAGAGATGGAGGCGATCTGAAATGGCCCACCACTCTGCGCTTACCGAGTTTTCTTCCGCTGAGGTGCAAGAGCGCCGTTTTGCAGGCTCCACGGGGTTCTCAGACTACTGGGCACTGACGAAGCCAGAGGTGAACTTCCTGATCTTGATCACAACTTTTGTGGGGTTTTATCTGGCTTCGGCAAGTGATGGGCAGTTTTCATTCGCAGGACTATTCAACACTTTGCTCGGAACCTTGCTGGTAGCAAGTGGGACCGGGACGCTAAACCAATATCTCGAACGAAAGTTCGACGCGCAAATGCGCCGAACCGCCCGGCGTCCAGCCGCCGCCGGCCGTCTCACACCGCCTGTAGTCTTGGCCTTCGGAACAGCATTGGCAGTGACCGGCGGTATCTTTCTCGCCGTAACTGTCAATCCGCTCGCAAGCCTGCTGGCAGTTCTTACTTTGCTGACCTATCTGTTCGTATACACACCGCTGAAGCGAAAAACGCCGTTGTGCGTTCTGGTTGGGGCTTTTCCGGGCGCCATGCCGCCGCTCATCGGTTGGGCCGCTGCGTCCGGCCGATTGGATATCGAGGCGGGGATCCTCTACGCCATCCTCTTCCTATGGCAGTTCCCACATTTCATGGCAATCGCATGGATGTACCGCGAAGACTATGACCGCGCGGGATATCTGGTTCTGCCCAATGGCAATGCCAGAGTTCGCTTCGTGATGATAGAGACCTTATTGCCGCTGTTCGGACTGGTCGCCATCAGCGCCCTGCAATTTCCGGTGCGCCACGCAGTGATTTTCTATTGTGTAGCAACGCTTCTGGACGCTGGATTCACATACTTCGCGTGGAAATTTGTGCTCGAGCGATCACGGGCCGCCGCACGCCGGTTGCTGACGGCCTCGATTATCTATCTTCCATTGTTGTTCGGACTACTCGCGACGTTGTGCGATCGGTCCAGATAATGCCCCCCTATTCATCCGCAAACCAGCACTAGGTATTCAGCGAATGTGGCTCAGGCAACTTCCGGATTACGATTAGGGACCAGCGTCGGCGCAGCCCTGCCGCTTAGCACCGCATCCACATTGTCCAGGGCGAGCATGCCCATAGCTGTACGGGTTTCGATCGTTGCGCTGCCGATATGAGGCGATAGAAATGTGTTTTTCAAGGAAACGTATTCCGGGGTGAAGTTTTGGCTCGCCTTCAAATACATCGAGTCCGGCAGCGGCCACCCGCCCGCTCTTGAGAGCAGCGATGAGGTCGTCGTCGACCACCAACCCACCGCGAGCCGTGTTTACCACGATAGCGCCGGGGGGCAGAAGGCTTATGGCTTTGGAGTTCAAGAAATGGTGGGTCTGAGGAGTCTCCGGAGCGTGCAGGCTCAAGAACTGACTTGCGCGAAGCAGATCCGACGGATCATCGTGGTAGACGGCATCGCCTGCGATTTCCGCAGGTAACTCCGAAGCGTCGTAATAGTGAATCCTCATTCCGAATCCTCGCGCTCGACGCGCCACCGCCTGTCCCACGTGCCCCATTCCCAAAATGCCGAGGACTTTGCCACCCACTTGCCATCCCAAGAGCATGTCGGGGCTCAGGGGTTTCCACGCTCCCGATCGAACCAGTTTCTGAGCTTCGTAAGCGCGACGCGAAGCACCCAGCAAAAGCAACATTGCGATGTCGGCCGTTGCTTCACTGTTGACACCAGGGGTGTACGCGACTGAGATTTTCCTGCGAGCGGCAGCTTCCAGATCGATATGCTCAAAACCCACAGAGTACGTAGCGATGATTTTTACGGTGGGCGAAACCTTCTGGAAAAACCCAGAGTCCAACCGGTCTGCCGGCGTGATAAACAGGGCGTCGGCTCCTTCGGCCACGGAAAGCAACTCCTGCTGGGTGAAAGGAAGCTGCCTCGGGTTTCGGTGGGCGTTGTATTCTAGGTCGATACGGTCTTCAACTTCCTTCGGATAACGGCTGGTTACCACCAGAATGGGTTTCGTCATACCAACATATCCTTCTACGCGAGTCGTTGCTTATTCTGCTTCACGTCGTATTTCTGACGAAGGCTCAACCCGGCCGCTTACAACTCAGACAATACCCACGTTTCGCTTCATCTCCTTGATCACCGTATCCAGCCTGCCGCTCAGCACCTGCTTGGCGAAACTGAGAGTGAACCCCTTAACGGTGTGGAGTGGTGAGTGGGAAGGCATGGCAAGCGCAAAGGGATCGACGACTGCGTCGACAACGACGGGGCCATCCTTGTATGCGAGAGCTTCGGCCAGGCCTTCTCGAACGTCCCCGGGGTCCTCGATACGAATCCCTTTCGCGCCCATTGCCTCAGCAACCTTGGCAAAATTTGGATTCTTGAAGTTCACGCCAAACGGAATAAAGCCGGCCTCCTGCTGTTCGATATGGACGAAGTCGAACTTCTCGTTGTTGAGAATGACTTGCACCACGGGAGTTCGTCGTTCTACCTGCGTCAGCAGATCGCCCAGCCCCATCATGGTGAAGCCACCATCTCCGCATAACGCGATGCACTGTCGGCCGGGATATGCCAGAGCACATCCGAACGCGTACGGAGCAGCGTCAGCCATAGACGCCCAGGAGAATGAGCCAAAGAGCCTGCGGTTCTTTCCGCCGGAGATATGTCTCGCTAGCCAGATACAGGCCGTACCCGTGTCCGCAAAAAACATCGCGTCATCCGACGCGAGTTCACTGAGCGTCGCGGCGAGGAATTCAGGACGTATCGGTTTTATCGCGGGCCCCTTCTCGACATAATGCTGCAGCAGTTTGTGGAACGCTTCCGTGTGCGCAAGCTGCTTCGCCAGAAAGTCTCCATTCGTCTTTTCTCTCACGGCTGGAAGCAATGCACTGACCGTCGACTTGATATCCCCCACAAGGCCAAGATCTACCGCCGTACGGCGGCCGATGTGCTTCGGATTTTTGTCGATCTGAACCTTTTTCACGCTGGCGCCGGGCAGAAATTCGGAGAACGGAAAATCCGTTCCCAGCATGAGCAAAAGTTCGGCTTCGTTGATTGCGTTGTACGCTCCCCCATAACCGATCAGCCCGGTCATGCCAACGGCGTTTGGATTGTCATGCTCCAGCCATTGCTTACCGCGGAATGCATAGCCGACGGGGGCCTTCAACTTGCGCGCCAGTTCAACCACTTCGTCGCGGCCTTCCCGGCAACCGTCCCCTCCAAAGATCGCCACCGTTTTCGCTTCATCGATCATCTTCACCAATTTTTCGAAGTCTGCATCGGAAGGTCTCAGGATAGCTGGGGCCGCAATGGTCAAGTCGGTAGGCTGGTCCGGAGCGTCGGCGGACGCGACGTCGCCAGGTATGGCAAGAACGGTGGGCCCCTTCTCCAAAACAGCGGTGCGGATGGCAGTGCTGATGACCGCGCGGGCCTGCTCTGGATTAACCAGCCGTGCGGTATATAGAGAAGCCGCCTCGAAGAACTTGTACGGGTTCAGTTCCTCGAGCGCAGATGTGTCGATAATGCTCGACTCTACATCCCCGGCGATGGCGATTACGGGAGCTCCTTCTTTCCGCGCGTCCATCAATCCGTTGAACAAATGGACAACTCCCGGCCCGGCAGTTCCGCACACCGCCACCGGGTTACCCGTGAAATAAGCCTCCGCGACCGCGGCAAACCCTCCATATTCCTCATGACGAACGAGAACAAACTCGATTGTGCCATTTCGGCGCAGTGCGTCCACTACAGGATTCAGGGCGTCTCCGACGATTCCATAACAGCGTTTGACTCCAGCCTTTGCCAGCATCTCCCACAATACGTCCGCAACCTTTTTCGACATAAGAACCTTCCTGATTTCTTGTGGACTTAATATCGGCACCGCACGTTTGCTCCCAGCGTTTACGTGGTCGCTATGCCTGCCCCGCAATTCACGAGCAATCCTGCATTTCGGTATTATGTCACCGAGTCCATGCAATTCCGCTGCCATGAATTCGCGGTCACAAACTACGCTTCATCCAAATCGTGCCTAGCCTGGTTCACCATTTGCGTGACGGTATAGATGACACTTGACGCTAGAGGCACAGGGATGACACCGGCCGGTCCAGCATTGGTTAGTAGCTTCGCGAACCTGGTGATCGGGATTTCGTGAGTATTGGCCTTCATCGCCTTTGCAATGCAGGAAATACGAGTGCCTGGCTTATTGGTAGCTCGCTTGCTTCCACTCAATCTGCGGCTTCATAGTTAAGTATGCTCAAACACGAGGGCAGTTGATTATCGCTGCCCTATTTGAAGAGAGTTTCTTTAGAATCTCCAGATACTTCAATCAAGCATTGCGCGGGAGGTTCGTCATGAAGGGTCTTGTTTTTCGGCCTCGGCCCACGATCGTTCTAACGATCATTGTTGTTGCGGGATTGGTTCAAAAAGAACTCATCCCTTCGTGCTGGGCAGCGCCGCCTGATGTTTTCGTCGGCCAATCGTTGTCTCCCGCGGGCATTTCCACGCTCCGCGGCATCGCAGACTCAGCCCGTAATGCGGATCTTCGATGGTCCGACTTTACACCCTACAAAACCGAATTCGCCAAGTTCTACGAGACAAATAGTTACTCGCTGGTTTGGGTTCAGAATGGCCGAGTGCGGTCCCAGGGACTCGCCGTGATTGAGCTCTTAAAAAACGCCAACGCCAAAGGACTCGACCCGGAAGATTATGACGGCTCACAATGGCAGGGGCGACTCCTCAAGCTGGGCCAGAGTCCATCGGAACAAGATCTTATCTCGTTCGACACCGCGCTTACGGTCTCGGCGATGCGCTACATCCGTGCCATTCACTGCGGCCGCGTGAACCCCAGGGAATTCAAGTTTCAGCTGGATGTGGAGGGGCTCCAGTTGCCATTGGCGGAATTCATTCAGACCCAGGTAGTGAATGCAGCCGATCCCGCCGCCGAAATCCAGAAGCTGGAACCGCCCTTCATGGGCTACCGGAAGCTGCTTGCGCTTTTGCCAGTATATGAAGGCTACGCAAAACAAGACGACGGACAGAAACTCCCGACGGTCACGAAGACTGTGCGCCCTGGCCAACCTTACGCTGGGCTGGCCCACCTAGGGCGGTTTCTGCAAGTCATCGGCGACATTCCGGCGGATGTACAGCTGAATCCGAATGCAACCATCTATGAAGGTGCGCTCGTTGATGGCGTGAAGCATTACCAGGACAGACATGGAGAAAATCCCACCGGCAACCTTGACGCGCGAACCATCAATGAACTCAATACGCCTCCAGCGGATCGCATTCGCCAGATCAAGCTAACTCTCGAACGATGGCGATGGGTTCCGCATTCTTTCCCGACCCC
>CAWDNS010000003.1:0-331532 GCA_963803775.1 uncultured Acidobacteriota bacterium | reverse complement strand
TGCTACGCAACAATCCCGGTTGGGACCTGGAGCGCGTGAAGGCTACCATGAACGGCGACAAAAACAATCTTCAGGTGAACCTGGTTACGCGAATTCCTGTCCTGATCGTATACGGCACGGCTACGGTGAATGAGGAGAATCAGATTCGGTTTTTCGACGATATCTATGGCTATGACGTGGAACTCGAGAAAGCGCTGGCCGCAGGTTATCCCTATTCCTGGTAAGTCTTTAGATCGGTTGGCGGCAAACGGCATCTAATTTGGAATGGGTTCGTTCGGGCAAAATGAGGTCAACCTCTTGCAAAGAAATGAAGCATCGCCCGCACCATCGCGGATAGCGAATATCAAATCGGGAGTCGGGTTTTGTTGGTTGTCTCTGATTTTCTTTTTGCTGTTGGCGCCGCTGGGGCATAGTGAATCGGCGGCACCAACCCCGCACGAATACCGCCTGCGTTTCTATCACACTCACACTGGCGAGCGGCTGAACGTCATCTATCGTCGCGGCGATAAGTACATTCCCGAAGCCTTGGAAGAGCTCGACCACTATCTGCGGGATCATCGCACGGGAGACGTGCGGCATTTCGATCCTCGCCTCTTCGACCTTCTTTACGATCTGACTGGGTCCCTCGGTGACTCCGGCGGGGAGATCGATGTGATTTGCGGCTATCGCACGCCGTGGAGCAATGAATTCCTGCGCGCACGCAGTCCTCATACCGGCGTGGCGCAGCATAGCCTGCATATGCAGGCCGAAGCGATCGACATTCGCTTCAGTGGGATTCCGACGTCGGAACTGCGTGACGCAGCCCTGCGCCTGCATCGCGGAGGAGTCGGTTACTATCGCAGCTCTGACTTCGTGCACGTCGACGTCGGCCGTGTGCGCCAGTGGTAGAGCTTTTTCTCTATTAAGATTCAGCATCGTCGGATTTGCAGCACTTGCTTTGTGTCCCAACGGCACAAACGGGCTTCCGACAAATTGCCGGAGTGGCAGGTTGGCGAAAGTCAATCGCATTGCATTCGCCAAGTCGCTTTGTCGAAACCGGACTGCATATCTGCCTCCCAGAGAAAAAGGCTACAAAGCTTGCCTGCGAGGTTCAGCAGGACACTTTCTCCCGTCCGGTTTCGGAGCGGGAATCGCAGAATTGCGGCATTTCCGAGCAATTTTCAGAGGAAAGCAGCCTGGTGCCCGGCTTGGCCAGTTTCCTCGGGAAATTGCACAAGCTGAGTTAAGAAGGATCAAGACCTCTGAAACTTGAAAATGGAGGGACCGGGCGGAATTGAACCGCCAGGAGTTCATCATGGTGTGGGAATTCGAGAACCACATCTTGGATGCGTTGGGCTATAACACTTACTGGCGTTAGGGTTCTCGGCGATTTGGGCGAGGGCAGAGGTGATCAGCAACAGCGAGCAAGGACCTGAATCATTTTCATTTCGACCCGCCTCCACAATCGTTGTTCGTTCTCGAAGCACGTTACCTGGCACACAAGACGCCGGTTGTGGAAGAAACTCCCTCAGAACTTTCGGAGTCGCTGATTTCACCGGCAAAGGCGAACATTTCTTACTTTGGATACGAATTCGGAGTTCCTTGGGGCGATGTCGACGAACCGGCGACGAAGGTCTATCGCAATCGGGTTGTGATTGCCTTCAAGTCCGGCTTGCGACTCATGTTTGTGACCGGGCCCCCGAAGGAGTTCGTGAAAACGGTGCTCTCGTCAGGGAAGATTGATGCCAACGCGTTTCGGCAAATCTACGGTAGCGCGATGGAATCGGACTACGACCTGACCCGCCTGATGCTCGAATCAACCCCGCAAAAAATAACCCTGCTGGGCTCTAGGAAAGATGTCCTCGGCCAAGCGATGATGCTCACGATTAAGGCGATCGCCGTCCCTGAGAGCTCGGGTTTGTACTCACTTCGGACCACAGAATTCAAAGGATTTCAATACGGCGAACCGCTCAACACACCCAGAAGGATAGTAGTAGATCTATTCGCGGACGACGGCAGCCTTGAGTTCGTGTTTTTCAGACAAGATCCGGGGACGCCGAAGACCGTAGCACCAGTTGACCGCCCGGTGACTCTCTCACAATCAGAGATTAACGCCGTCGTTCAGACCGTTCGGAAGACAGGCTCCGAACATAAAAATGCTGCAACATCCTGAAGCCGATCTTTGAATTCCCAAAGCTTCTCGGCAAGCGTTTCGTCCTCTCTTTTTTCGTAGTGCGGAATCATTTCGAAAGCTGCGATGGTGCCGGGGGCGGTGGGGCCGACAGCGGCGGTGCCGGTAGAGGCAGAGCCGACTCCCACTCGCTTCCGCCAGTGAGACTAGAGGCCTCCAGGTCGTATGTAATCTCGTTGACCGATGGCGTTTGAACCGCAGCGAATCTCGCGTGTCAATGACCTGTGTGGGATCGGTCGTTGATGCGCTTCAACTCCATCTTGGTTAGGACTTTCTCAATCGCGTTCAGTCTGTCTCTACTTGTTGTGTACACATCAATGAATTCATCGTGACTCAGCCTGAACACTAGCGCGCGAGAGCCTTCAATCAGGTATGCATCCCAGAAGAAATACAAAGCCAGCGCGACTAGGCTTTGAAGTGCAGCTAAATCATTCCTTTCAAACGTGTGGCCGGGAGCTTCTTGAAGCGACCTGCGGTCCCCAAGCGAACTTCTGTACCCGTTAAACAAGTCCATGTTTTCAGAGGACGGCCAAATCCCATGCCCAGTAATCCAAAACAACCCGGGAAGAGACGGGTTTACGAGGTTTGCCAAAGCGCGAGATAGTCCAGTCTTCTTGCCGCAATCAGCGGGCAGAACATAAGCGGTTAGGCAGGGGAATTCGGATTGCAGCATACCCCGGTCGAGTTCGTGTGAAAGCGACTTTTTAACCCATGTGTCAGTCTCTGTCCTTGAGAGTACTTTCATCGAGCTATCACCCCTCGCTGGTTTTTGTTGCAATCGCTGTGGCAATCCTCGGGCCTCGTAGCTCCGCGCCTCACTTCCGCCAATGAAGCTTAGAGCCTTCCTTCTCTCTTGTATGAATCTGCCGTCGAGGATAGCATTTTGCGGCGAATCTGCCGCTGGATCCAGCCGACTTGAAGTGTGTCGAAAGACCAGCCGCCGAAAAACAACTTTAAGGAGAAAGCAATGAAAATGTCTTTTTGGGTTTGCATCACCATGGTGGTTGCAGCATTGGTATCGTCTTGCTTCGCCGGCACAGCGTACGTTGTAACCAACAATGACAATGCTGGCGGAAACAGCGCGACTATTTACTCGCTGAACACCACCACCGGCGCGTTGAGTCCCGTGGTTGCGGATCTGCCGACGGGCGGGTTCGGGAACGGGGGTGGCTACTTTGCAACCGTGGGCACGGGTGCGGCGGTAACCGGGGCAATCGGCTGTCTTTTTGTCGATGACACCGGTAGCAGCGACATCGCGAGTTTCAAAGTGAATCTGCCCACCCTCAGCATCACTCCAGTGGGCAATTTCAGCAATTCTGCCCTCATCGCAGCTGGCGGGAGTCTGGTGGTCACACCGAATGGAAAGTTCGTGTATGCCACATACTCAACCAGCGAGAACATTGGCGCGTGGACGGTGAACTCAGACTGTTCCCTGACGTTTCAGGGCGCATACCAGGCCTCTGTCGGTCCCGATCTTTATGACGGCATCAAAGTGACTCCGAATGGGAAGGATCTCCTGGTGACGGCTCCAGATTTCAGTGCCGTGGAGCAGTTCTCGATCGATCCAACGACCGGCGCGCTCAACGACCTGGGTTTTGCCAACTTCGCCGCGCTTTCGGAATGCATTTCGAATGCGTGTTATCCGGCCGGGATAGACATTACTGCCGACAGTAGAGCGGCGATTATTGGCAACTACAGCCTGCTCGCGTCCTCTGTTCTGGCTGCAGAAATTACGCCGACTGGGCTTACGCACCCTACGTATTTCAGTCTGGCTAACACTGGCAGCCTGACTACCAACGACAATGTGCCATTCCTGAGCGCTGCTGCGTACAAGGGATCGGGTCCACTCTATTTGGGTTTCTCAGGCACCGGTAGCGGCAGCCAGCCTGGCGAAGTCACGGCTACCTTCTCGGAAACCGGTAAGAGCATCACTAGCAAGGCCGCGACTCCCATCAGTTCGCCGGTCGATTATCAGGGTCTTATTGCGGCCACAGGCAAGCTAATGGTTGTTTCCGAATGGTTCAATACGCTTCAGGTGTTTACGATCAACAGCAACGGCACGTTGACTGCGACTGGGCAGGGGCCGGTTTCAAACTCTAATGCAAATGGCGCGTACTCGTTTTTCATTTATCCGAACACGCGGTAATTTCGGGTTCGATCTAATCGCGCAACGCCCCGGTTCGTCCCGGGGCGTTTTTTTAGGGGTGCGATATTAACTGCGCGTGGTTACACAACAACTAACGCTTCTGGCTGATTTCCATCAACTTGGCGAATGACTTTTCAGGAAATCGCAGGGGTTGTATTTGGAGAGCTTTCTTCAATGTTTAAGATTTTTTCTTGGAACGCTAACCTGCCAGTAATGAAGAGGTTGGAAGCCGTTTCCGGCCAGCCGGACATGCAGTCTGCCGGTCTGGTCGCAGCCCGATCGTAACCTCGCCGAACCCGCCTGCCAGATTTAGCATTATTCAATAAGAGACTTGCAGTTCGTCCGCTTGAGGTAGTTCCATGCACCAGATGTGTAGAACGGTAACGTATCTTGCCGGGCTGACTTTTCTTCTAATCGGTGTGAGCCATGCCCAGTCTCTGGGGGACGTGGCCCGCGAACAGCGACAAAATCAGCAAGCCAAAAAGGACCAACCTGCGCCCAAGGTCATCACCAATGAAGACTTGCCGGAACGGCAGGCCGCGGCAGGTCCGCAGAAGTCCCAGAGCCACGAGCCCATACCTCATCACGCTCCATCGAAGTCTGCCGAGCAATGGAGGAAGGAGATTGAGGCACAAGAACACTCGATCGCTACGCTGCAGAGTCAGATGGAACGGCTCAATTCGACAATTCGTTTCGCCGAGTCCGCCAGCTTTTACAACAGCGCGCAACATAACGAGCGCCAGGAACTGAAGCAGGTACAAGTTCAGCGCATGCAGGATCAGCTGGATGAGCAAAAGAAACGGCTGGACGAAATGCAGGAAGCGGCTCGCAAGGACGGCTTCGGCAATGCGGTTTACGAACCGTAGCGGCGTGCACTGACTCGAATCCGCCGGATCCCCAATCCGGTTTCTCCGAACCTCGTCCATGATTGCCAGTTGCGTGTAGAATCGGCGGTGAGGCTTGTCGGAGCGACCAAGCCGTGACTGGCCGAACCCTCTCACATTACGAAATTCTCGACGATCTTGGCGCCGGCGGGATGGGCGTGGTGTATCGCGCGCATGACACGCGGCTCGACCGCGATGTCGCGATCAAGGTCCTGCCCACTGACCGTCCGCTGAGCGAAACGGCAAGGAAGCGGTTCCAGCGTGAGGCTTTGGCCGCATCCGCGCTGAATCATCCCAACATCATTACGATTTATGAAGTCGGCTCCGAGGGAGACACCGATTTCATTGTGATGGAGTACGTGCGCGGGGCGACTTTGTCTTCGTTGCTCAAGAAGCGTCCTCTCGGATTGGCGGAAGCGACACGCTATTGTGTGCAGATTGCCGAGGCTTTGGCCAAGGCGCATGGCTCCGGCATCGTTCATCGTGACTTGAAGCCCGGCAACATCATGATCACGGAGGACGGGCTGGTTAAAGTTCTGGATTTTGGTCTGGCTAAGTTCGATGTTTCCGCAGCCACCAAGGACAGTGAGATCGCCGACCACGATACGGCCGCCAAAGAGTTTACCTTGACGCAGCCGGGAATGATCACGGGCACAGTGGCTTACATGTCTCCGGAGCAGGCGCGGGGGGAGCGGGTGGATGCGCGTTCCGACATTTTTTCGTTCGGCATTGTGATGTTCGAAACGCTGAGCCGGCATCTTCCGTTTCCTGGGCCTAATTCAATCGCCTTGTTGCACAATCTCCATTTCAGTCCGCCGCGGGATTTGGGGGAGTTGGCGCCCAAAGTGCCGAAGCCACTGGTGGCGCTGATCTCGAAGATGCTGGAGAAAAAGCCTGAGAAGCGCATTCAAACCATGAGCGAGGTGGCCACGGAGCTGCGCAAACATGCAGCCGGCTTGGTAGATGGGCCCGTGACCTGGCATCCGAGTGATGCGACGGTGGAGATGTCCTCGCTCGCGGCCCAAGGCCCAAAGAAAATCTGTTGGAGGAATGTGTGGCTGGCGGGAGGCGCGATCATACTGGTTATTCTCGGCGGCGTGATGGGATGGCGGCATTTTCGAAAGGCAAAGCTAGCGGACAATGTCGGGAGCTCGCCGATCTACCAACCGGGCGATACTGCTTACACGCTCTACCAGCGTGCCCGGCAGAATCTGGATCACTGGGACCGCGAAGGCAATATCGACAACGCGATCAAGTTGGGAGAACGTGCGGTGCAGCTCGATCCCCAGTCGGCAGCGAGTTACGCGGTGTTGGGAGAAGCTTATGTTCTGAAAAACCGTGCGAACCCCGATCCACAATGGATGAAGCTGGCAAACCAATATGCCAGCAAAGCGGTCGGACTCGATAGCTATCTTTCCGCTGCGCATATTTCGTTGGGCGTGGTGAAGATGGAATCGGGCGATACGACTGGAGCGGCAAAAGATTTTGGGACGGCCGCAGATCTAGATCCGAAGAATGAAAGGCCCCATGTTTTGCTGGGCACGCTCTATGACAAGATCGGTAAACCCGATGAGGCGCAACAAGAGTTGAAGGTGGCTTTGAAGCTGAATAACAGCGATTGGCAAACCTATCTGCAACTGGGTCTGAACGCGTACAAGACTGGCAACTACACGGAGGCAGCGTCGAACTGGGAGGAAGCACTGCGGTTGGAGCCCGATAATATCCTTGCGCTCCGGGACCTCGGTGCTGTCTATCACGCATTGAACCGTGACGACAACGCGGCGGCTGCTTTGCAACATGCGTTGCAGATTGAACCGACCGCCGATACTTACAATAACCTGGGAACGATTCGTTTCTATCAGGGCCGCTACCAAGACGCAGTGCCAGCGTTCGAAAAGACAGTGGCGCTGGGCGCGAATAGCTTCGATAACTGGGCCAGCCTGGCGGACGCCTACCGCTGGACCCCGGGAAACGGTGACAAAGCCAGGCAAGCCTATGACACGGCGATTCGATTGGTGCGGGAAGAGATTGCCAAGAATCCCAACCAGGCTGATCTTCGCGCCGACCTCGCCTTGTATTTGGCGGAGAACGGGGACAAGAAGGGTGCGCTCACGGAACTGAAGGCGGTGGAGCAGGCGCAAAGCAAAGACCCGGGTGTGCTTTACAACATAGCAGTCACCTACGAGCTTTGTGGCAATCGGGACAAGGCCCTGGATGCCCTTCTCGCTGCGGTTAAAGCTGGCCAGAGTCTCGATGATATTAAGAATGACCCGGAACTGGTTGCTCTCCGGGCGGATCCACGCTATCACTTGAAGATTGAGGGCGCCAAGCCTAGCCCGTAGGCAGTAAACAAGGTACTGCTTGACTTTCTGTACCGCCGGGACTAACTTGCCTTTCTATTCGCTTTCCGTGCCCCGGGTATCGATTTTCATAACCTCAGGAGGAACGATATGGCGGTTTATCTTTACAATGTGCTGTTTTCGCTGACCGGGACTGATTACACTCTCGGCCGTTTTACGCAGTACAACACGGCGATTGCGAATCCGACTATTTCGGATCAGTCCTGCGCGTGGTTTACGTACCTGACCGCAGGTATCCCTCCGGGTTTGGGAGATTGGTACACACCGATCACAACGGCGCTCACTCCGGGGTCGTGGGGCGGCTGCCAGCAGGACACGGGCAGCCTCCAGTTGGAACCTGGAGACTACTTGTTGGTCCGGGTGGCGTCACTGGACACCAACGCGGGAAGCTACCTGGTTCGGGTAACCGGCGTCTTTGGCCGTGGCACCAGCCAACTCGAGGTTGGAGGTGACGATCTTCAGTCCCCGTTGCAAATGAGTACCTCTACCACTCCGAACACAAACCCACGAGCGGTGATCGATGTGGATGGAACCTCAGGGCCGAGTTGGCCAAGTCCTATTACATCCGATGATTCCTGGGTTAGTTGGCTGGGTGCGGCACACACGCCTTCTAACGCAGCGGCCAACGACTACACGCTCAACGTGGGGATCAGCGTGTACGCTGGCGGCGCTTATTACACGTTCGGGAGAGATCCCCGCATGCACGTGGGTGGCGCGATGAAACACAAACGTCACGATTGTGCTGCCTAAATTGTTGCGACGTTGAGGCCGCTGGGATTCCCGGCGGCCTTTCATTCTTTAGGCCACGCTTGCCTTAGCAAATGCAATCCGGCCGCTCCCCGCGTCCGGAGGTGTGTCCTGCGGCCATCATGCTGAACAGATGCTGCTCAAAACTCACGCCCGGATCTTGGGCGAAGCGGTCAGGATAGGAACTAAGCGCCAGCAGATAATTATCAATTTCCTGCTGCACCTCGCGCCGGCGGATGGTTTCTCCGACGCTCAAACTTTCCGGCTGGTACTTATCAGTTTTCATTACCTCTCCCTGGAGCAGGGACAATCCCGCATGATTCATCATGAGGGAAGTGGTCTCGTTTAAAAAAATCAAGGGGAGCACACAGGCTATGTCCAGCCGAGAAAGGTGTAAATGGCACCTCCGTGCTACAGGGTATCCTGTAGCACGAAGGCGAGTGCCAAACCTAACGGCTTGCCGGCGGAATGATGCCGTTCATTCGCAGATACTCCACCATCTGCCCGTAGTGGTCGAAACAATGGCCGACGGCCAGCGTGGCCATCGCCAGCCGCGTTGTCGTCTTGCCGTCCGCAAAGGGATGCTTGATCGGATCGGTCATATTCTTCTCGTTCACCGAGCTGACTGCCTTGTGCAGGTAGGCGAACGATTCTTTGAGAAACTTCGTGATGTCGGCCTTACTGGCGATATTGTCCGGCCCATTCTCGCCGCCCAAATCGACTGGAGGTTTTTCCACCAGAATCGATGCCCCAAGAATGTAATTTACCGCTGCAACATGCTTCACCTGCTGAGCAAAGGTGCGCACGCCTTTGAACTCACCCGACGAAGGCGCAAACGAATATTTGTCTTCCGGCATGGCCTCGGCCGCAGGGACGAACTCGCCTTCCACTCCCTTGACCGAACCATCCAACACCTTGGCCACAGCTTGATGCTCGTCAGCTTTTCCCATCTGAGCAAAGGCCAGCCCACTCCACACCAGCAGCACCGCACATCCCACCACCCAACGCAGCTTATTCATCCGATTCTCCTGAGAAGTAAATTTGTCGATTTGAAAGAAGTCCGAACAGATTAAACCACAAACCCAGTCCTTCTGACGCTTAATCCCGCACCGCAACTGGTGACAGTGCCAAGTCCTGTGAAGTCAGGCGGTACCGTCGCACCGCCACCAGCCCTGCCACCATGGCAAACGCCGACCACAGCAACGCCGCCGGTACTCCGACTCTGTTGGCCACCGCCCCCCAAAACGCGCTGCCGATCGCCATGCCTCCCTGCAACACCAGCAGATAAACAGATAACGTCCGAGCACGCAGAAATGCCGGCGACATAGTCTGCGCCGCCACGTTGAGGCATGCCAGAATCGCAATCCACGCCGTCCCGCTGAGAAACAAGATCAGGCTCAGCCAGCCGAAATTCTGCACCTTGCCAGCGGCAAACGTCATTGCGGCAAACACCACGATGGCGAAAGCCACTACGCCGTCGACGGAAATCCGTCCGCGCAACCGATGCAGTACGGATGCTCCCGCCAACGCTCCCAACCCGAAGAAACCCAACAGCAGTCCGTAACCGTCGGCTCCGTGCGGACGCGCGATCAAGGGCAGCAGTGCCAGCAGGGCACTGGCTCCGAGGCTGAATGCTCCGGTGCGAATCAGCACACATCGGACCACCGGTGCTCCCCGCGCATAACGCAAGCCGGTCAGAATCGCGTCGCTTACTCGCCCGGTTTCCATGTCCGGGAAATGAGGCCGCTTCCAGCGATATAGAAAAAAAATCACTCCGAAGAACGACGCCGCATTCAGCAGGAACGCCACCCCGGAACCGGCAACCGCGATGACCATCCCTCCCAGCGCCGGCCCCACCGCGCGAGCGACATTGAAGCCCACCGAATTCAGCGCCACTGCAGGCGCATGTTGGGACGGCGAAACTACCTCTGGCGTGATCGCCTGCCACGCCGGGTCATTCATCACCGCCCCAATTCCCAGCAGGAAGGTAAATGCCAGCAACATCCACGGCGTCACAACGCGAGTCAAGCTCATGATTCCGAGCGCAGCCGCTGCTACCACCATCCAGCCTTGAGTGATGAGCAGAAGCCGCCGCCGGTCCACCATGTCGGCCAACGCACCGGCGGGAAGAATCACCAGAAATACCGGCAGCAGCGAAGCCGCCTGCACCAGGCTCACCATCAGCGGAGACATGGTGAGCTGCGTCATCAGCCAGCCTGCGCCCACGTTCTGCATCCAGGTTCCGGTGTAGGAAATCACCGCTGCTACCCACAGCGAGCGGAACAGCGGTTCGCGCAGAGGCGCCCATGGCGAACCGTTGTGGCGCTTTGACAGGTTGGCCGGCATCGAGGTGTTCACTAGACCGGACATATCAATCCCGAGCAGGGGTGTGGGTTGTGAATGGCCACTCGCGGTTCCGCCATGACCGCACTAGATAAATCGCAGTCCCGCTTGCAAGAATTACCAGCGCGTAACGAATCTGCAGCATTGAATTGGTGCGCGACACAAGAATGAAGATGAAACCAACCGACGCCAGCAATGCCGGCAACGGATAAAGCCACATGCGGAACGGCCGCGGCAAGTCCGGGCGGCGAATGCGCAGCACCATCAGCCCAATCGCTTGCGTCAAGAATTGCAACATGATGCGAATCACCACCAGGCCCGCGATCACATCAGCCAGAGAAAGGAAGCAAAACAACAGCGCAACTCCGCCCAGAGCCAGCAGCGACACGTTAGGGAACAAATATTGCGGATGTACTCGAGCAAATACCCGAAAATAATTGCCATCCAGTGCGGCGGCGTACGGTACCCGCGAGTAACTGAGCATGACGGAGAAAACTGAGGCGAATGCCGTCCACATCACCAGTGCTGTCACCAGTGCTGCTGCCCAAGGCCCATATACCTTTCGCATAAAGATAGACGCCACGTACAAGCCGTTATTGGAGTGGGAGGAGACAGCTATTTCCTGCCACGGAATTACCCCCAGAACGCTGAGGTTCATCAGCAGATATAGACACGCGATGAGCGAAATGGATAGCAGCAACGCGCGCGGAATGGTCTTTCCGGGGTCTTTCACCTCATCGCCGATGAAGCACACGTTGTAATAGCCCCAATAGGTGTACGTCGCCATCAGGCTGGCGGAGCCGAGTCCCAGAAACAAACTGCGGGACGGAGTGAAGGCGCCGGGTGGAAGATGAAAGGCGAGCGCGGCGTTGAAGTGCGTCAATCCCGGCGACGATGATCCACACAATCGTGCCTACCGACCCTACCCACAACAGCTTCGACAGCCAACCGATGCGGGTGATCTTGCGATAAAGAAGCACGACTGCAAGTACCACGACCCCGAGGGCCACGAACGTGGCTCCAGAAACCAGCCAGCTCAATTGCATCGTTCCTACAATCGGCAAGTGGAGGCTCCAGTTGTGCACTGCATACTGGTGTTCGAGTCCCGGCCAGAAGTACGAGGCATACCCCGCCAGCCCAATCGCGCCCGTCGCAATCGACATCGGCGCGCTGAACGAAAGCTGCCAGATGAAGAGAAATGAAATCATCCGCCCCAGGCGGTTTGGGCCATAAATTTCCCGCAGATAGTCGTACGATCCGCCGGATCGCGGCATGGCCGCACCCAGTTCCGCCCACACCAGTCCGTCGCACACCGCGAAGACCGCGCCTAGAATCCAGCCCAGCATCGCTTGTGGGCCGCCCATCGCGCCCACAATCAGCGGGAGCGTGATAAACGGCCCCACGCCGATCATCTCAATCATGTTGAGAGCGGTGGCGCTACCCAGCCCCACTCCGCGAATCAGTTGGGTCCCGGACTTAGGAGAGGATGTCATGAACTGAGAACTGGAAATCGAGAACTGAGAATCGAGAGCTGGCTTAACTCTTCCGATCCTCTGTGTACTCTGTGCCCTCTGTGGTTAGCTTGCTTTTCTTTGCGATCTTCGCGAACCCTTTGCGCTCTTCGCGGTGAAAGCTCTTGCCTTACTTCGCGCTCAACAAATTCACATACAACCGGATCGCTCCCGGAACTCCCGCCGGCAACTGGCGGAAAAATGCATACCCGGTGTAAATATAGGTTCCCTTGCCGTATCGCGCCCGCAGCAATCCGCCTTTCTGCTCCGCCTCCCCGGGATCATGGCACGACAACAGCGGCCTGAAGTGGTTGTCCCACTGGTCCATGAAATACAAACCGCGCTCCTGCACCCAGCCATCGAAATCGCGCGCCGTGATCTCATTCGGAGTGTGAAACACTCCATCATCCGGCGCCAGAATCTCCACGGGCGTCTCCTCCACCGTAACCCGTGCCCGGCTCAGCTCCGAGTGATAAGGAGTGAAGTTGCCTTTGTTGAAGTCGGACAACGCCGGTGTTGTACTGCACCACTAACGTGCCGCCCGCGAAACGTAGTCCAACAGCTTCTTGTTGTTGTCTGCGACTTCTTTCTGCGTGTCGTAGGCTCGAATCCCAAGAACGATCGTTCCGTACCGGCTCAAGTCTTCTGTCGCCAACTTCTCCGCCGGAATCGTAGTGACGTTCATGCCGATTTGCTGTAGCACGGTTGGAATGTCATCGCCCGCACCCATGATGTAGCCCACATTTAATCCCGTTGGAACCTTTACGTCCACTACGCTCACCCGCTGGATCGCCGGCTGATAGTAGTAAAACGTATTGAGGTCCTCACGCGTGACGACGCTGTATCCCTCGCGATACTTATTGCCGGCAGCGTCGAACACGGCGCGAATCTGGGTTCGTGACTCCGTCAATCCATCATGAAATACTTTGAATTCAGCTTCCTGCTTCTCGCCGCGCTCATGAAACTTCAATACCACGCTGGCCGGCTCGGCGCGCCATCCCACCGGCGCTTCCACACGCAGCGTGCCCTGGGCAGGCCCTGTCAGGTTGCTGGACACTGCTATCTTGACCTTGCAGGCTGCGTCTCCGCGAGTGGGAATCACTTGTTCTCCGGGTTCCAACATGACCGAAAACGCCGGCGCCACCGCCAGCGCCCGTTCCGCTTCGCCCACGGACGGCTCCTTATAGCGGATCATGACTACGGCGTGTGCCATACCTGGCTTTCCGTTCAAAATGTAATTCGCATGGGCTTGCAACGGAGGCGGCGGGAACGCAAGCGTCACGTATCGAGGATCGTCGATGGTATTGATCGCATCTCGCTCCGGATCATCCCGATGCCAATAGGGTCTTGTGTAAGTGGCATCCTTTGCTACCGTGACGCGGAACGTGGTCGCAGCGCCAGAGCCGCGCTTCGTCGCCGTCCAACCCGGCGACAGATCCAGAGCAACTTCTTTGACCTCAACTTTCACCTGGCTGGAGAATCGCGCGGTGACATCAAAACTTTGCCCCGGCACTGCCATGAAAGCGGTGTCGGCATTCGCTCCTACAGGGACGTCGGCGTTCACTTGAAATGCCACGCCTAGCGCCAGATTGGCAGCCCGTTCCAGTTGATCTGCCTTGGTGCCGAGTTCTGTCCACAACTCTACTTTGGTCGCATCTTGGAGCGGATAGCTCTTCAGTAGTTCGATCGTCTTTCGGGTTTTTTCCAGTCCTGCCAGCAACGGTCCTGCCGCACTTCCTGGATCGCGCTCCGCTGCTACCTTCGCTTCTGCGATGTCGCCCTGTATCTCAACCAGAGCGGGCCTCAGGAACGGAGCCCGGATCGCTTCTCTTCCGATCCCCATTGCCAAACCCGGCAAGCTGGTATCGATGCCATCGAAGAAATCCTGCTCGTGCGCGCTTTTGTCCATGGGAGCTGGCAGTGCTGAATCCGCCAGCTTGTAGAACGCGTAATGCGGGCCGGAATCTATGGACCAAGCGCCCGCTCCCTGCGAAAGCTGGTGCCTTAGTCCCTGCATGGCGAATTGAATGTAAGTCATTCCCAGCAACGGGCTCATCTCGCCGGTGCTTAATTTCACTGTGTAGTTCTCATCTGCACACGTGAGCGCGCCAAATCCGCAGACGTTGCCGATGTAAAACTTCTTGGCCTGCCATGGCTGTAAGCCTTCTTTTATCTGATCCGGAAAGCGCGCGGGGTCGGCGGCGGCGTGAAAGGCTTCGCGGGCCAGAATGCTCGACGCCTGATGATGTCCATGCCCGTCGCGATCGGTCCCGGAAAACCGCGCCACCAGTACATCCGGTCGAAACGTGCGGATCACGCGCACCAAATCACCAAGGGCAGGAACATGCCCCTGCCATTTCTGGAAGGTTTCGTCAGGTGTCTTGGAGAATCCGAAGTCTGCGACCCGCGTGAATCTCTGGTCGATTCCGTAATACCGGTCGGCGGCCGTGACCTCAAGTGTACGCAGCACGCCCAACACGTCGAACAGATTGCTGCCGATTTTATTCTGCCCGCCCTCTCCACGGTTCAGCGTCTGCAACAGCACGGTCGCGCCCTTGCCGCGAGATTCCAGTGTCAGCATTCCGCCATCTTCATCATCCGGATGCGCCACCACCTGCATCAACCGCGCCGTGGTACCCAGGCGCAACAGCATTTCTTGTAAACCTGCAATCCCGCTGTCTTGCGGCAGAGGTTGTACCGGATCGTCAGCTTTCGCTGGGTCCGGAGCCCCCGACGCGCCACACAGTAGCAGCACCAAAGTGAGTGTCGCCACAAATCGCATGAAAAGAAGCCTCAGCCGCACCGGTTTGTGCCCAAAATAACCATTCAAATTCATCATATAGAAAGGGAAGTAGCTCTCGCGGATGGGAGACAAAGTTTTTCCTGATACCCGTTCCTGTTCGACTCACCGTGCCTTAGAAGGATAGCCGATGTAAGCAGTTCTTGGCTCTTGGCTATTAGTTTTTACAAAAACCTTTGTGCGCGCGGCCAAGAAACCATGAACCAGAAGCACCGTCACTGCGCGCTCTTCACTGCTTGCTGGCATTGATGTGCCGCGGTTAGCACTTCGTCGAATTTCGGGTCGCTGCGCAGCTTTGCCAGCAACGGGTCTTCAAGCAGGTTGGAATATGCGCAATAGTTGCTTTCCACCGCCGTCTGCAGCATGTGCAGGGCGGCTTCCTTTTTTCCGCAGTACGCCAAAATCGAGCCCTGGTAATACGAAAGCTCAGGATCTGGGTCCGTGGGCTGGCCAGTTTCATCGTCATGAGCGATTTTGTCTAGTTCCGACGGCGGCCCGAATAAGCAGGCTTGTAGGAGATCTTTATGATAGTGAGGAGCGGACGACATACGCTTCACCGCTTCCTTCGCTTCCGCCACTTTTCCCTCCCGTAATAAAAGGGAAGGCATAAGGTAGTTGGCGTAATCCGATCCCGCATCCAATTGGACGAACTCCATGGCCCGTTGCGTCTTGCCCAGTTCCATGAACGGCCAGGCGCATGACCGGTACAAGTAATTGTCACGGTCCAGGGCGTGCGCGGTGTCACATTCGTGTGCCGCATCTTCCAGCATTCCCGCATAACGCAGCACATAACTCAGCGTGAAGTGTGCCTCGCCGCTCTCCGGGCGCCGTTTCACTAACTTCTCGGCTTGCTCATAGGCTTTGCCCAATTCTCCTCGCTCCACGCGATTCGTGATCAGCCTGCCCGCCGCCTTCATGCTATTTGGATCCAGCCCGACCGCGTGCTCTGCCGCTTCGTTCGAATGCTGGAATTGGTCTTCGCCGCCACCGCCGTAGGTCGCATCCGCGTAGTAGCGCTCGCCCAGCGCCTCCCAAGCCGGGGCGTAACTGGGATCCATTTTCACCACTTCCTGCAGCACCGCGATCGCGTCCTTGTTGGCTCCGGGATCATGCGCCAGCGCCAAGCTATGCAGGTACAAGTCGTAGGCTGCCTGGTTCTTCGGCTTGGTGCCAGTGTCGAGGAAACCGCTGGACGCTCCCATCACCGGCAGCAATTCGTTGCGAATTCGCCTGGTCATTTCATTCTGCAAGGCAATGGCGTCGTCGGAGGAGGCGGTAAAACTCGTTTGCCACAATAGCCGGTTCTTGGTCACGTCCACCGCCTCCAGTGTGACCATGATCTGATCGCCTTGCTTGCGGAAGTGTCCGGTCATAATTGTGGAGACATGCAGTTCGTGGCCCACCTGCTGCGGATCGACGTCGGGGCTGACATATTTCCGCGTTACTGACGATGGCCGCACATCGAGACCGCGGCTGTAAGTCAGCACACTGGCAATTTCATCCGCCAGGGCGAAGCGCAGGTAGTCGACGCTGAAGTCACCGTTCATGTTTTGCAGGGGCAGAACCGCAATGGTGTTCTGACCTCCAGCCCCACCCGTTGCGCGATGCTTGAACCACCATGCCCCCACCGCTGCCAGCACCGTCAGCAGCAAGCCGGTCATTACCAGGAGCAGATATTTCTGCCAGGGACTCGGGCCGCCGAATGTATTTGTGACCACACGCAGCGGCGCTTCCCGCGCCATCGATTTCACGCTTCCCGACTGCGTTTCCCGTTTGACCTGCTGCAGGTTGGTTCGGATCTGTGTAGCCGTCTGATAGCGCTGGCCACGGTCTTTCTCCATGGCCTTTCCGATGATGTTCTCCAGTTCGCCGGGGATGTGGGGGTTCAAGGAGCGAGGCGGAACTGGCTTCTGGTGCAACATCGCATCGAGCGTGGTTACAACGTTGGCCCCGCGGAACGGCTTCTTCCCAGTGGCCATTTCGTACAGCACCACGCCAAAAGAAAAGATGTCGGTGCGGGGATCGAGGTCCTCGCCTCGAGCCTGCTCCGGCGCCATGTACACAGCCGTTCCCGGCACCACTCCCACAGCCGTCAGGGAATCTTCGTACGGGGTCTCGTCCGATGCTGGCAGGCCATCGCGAGAGATCTTGGCCAGACCGAAATCCAGGACCTTGACCTGGCCATTCAGAGTGATAAAAATGTTTGCCGGCTTGATGTCGCGATGAATGATGCCTTTGGCATGCAGCGCTTCCAGCGCTTCCGCAACCTGTACCGCGATGTCGAGTATCGCTTCCACTTCGAGGGGCTTGCCTGCCTGCATCCGCTGTTTGAGGCTCTCGCCCTCCAGCTTCTCCATGACGATGAAAGGATGGCCGTTGTTGTCCTCGATGTCGTGGATGGTGCAGATGTGCGGATGGTTGAGGCGGGATGCTGCCCGCGCCTCGCGTTCGAAGCGGTCCAGCGACTTCTTGTCGCCGACCATGCTGTCAGGGACGAACTTCAGGGCCACATGCCGGCCGAGGCGTAGATCCTCGGCCTCATAAACTACGCCCATGCCTCCGCCACCGATTTTCCCGATAATGCGATAGTGGGAGACCGTCTGGCCGATCATGAGGACCCGTCGGCGTTATGTTAGGCCGCTGAGAGCGGCAGGTCAACCGCTAGCGGGGGATAGCTATAGGACCGGGAAAATCCGGCCACCCGGCGGAACGAAGTGCCGGGTTGGATAGTTTTATGTTAGCTGGCCTCCTTCCACTGATTATCGCGAAACAAATCAAGATTAACTTCTAACCTCAATAAAGTTTGTTCGACGTTGTTGCAAACACGTGAGATGCAACTCATTTCGTGTCGGGAAAGTTTGTTCCGATAGCTAAAGCTTTAACTCGCAATAATCTCCCAAAGGTTAAAGTCAACCTTCTATGGTTTTTCTTGAAGTCGGAGTCTCAACCTCCACCCCTGGAACTGGCTTTCAATTGGCGTATCGCATGATTTTGCCAATCGTGAAACTCAGCCTTGACCCACTAGTCTGCGTGGGAGGATAATCCTCCTGCTCGGCGCTTGGCAGTATTCTCCCCCCTGCAATTCATGGCCGGGGAGGTCCCGCTTCGCTCGCGTGAGTCGGCCCCGACTCGCGAATTTCGCACCAGGGAGGTTTCTCGATTGGCAAAACTTAGCGGGTGGAAAATGGCTGGTACTGTTCTGGTGATCTGCGCCGCGACGGCGATTGCCGCGTCGGCCCAGACGTTCAACACCCTGGTGGATTTTGACGGGACAGATGGCGGGAGCCCTACTGCGTCACTTGTTCAAGGACACGACGGCAGCTTGTACGGAGCATCTACTAGCGCTGGAGCGTACGGTGGTGGGACGGTCTTTAAGATAACTCCTGAAGGCACGTTGACCACACTCTACAATTTCTGTGCCGAGTCTGACTGCGCGGACGGTGCCTACCCGGAGGGCACCTTGGTTCTCGGCACCGATGGGAATTTCTACGGAACAACTCTTCACGGCGGCAACAACATCTGCCAATACTCTTGCGGCACGCTGTTCAAGATCACGCCGGACGGAAGGCTGACCACGATTTACCAATTCGACGGCACGGACGGTTCGAATCCTGTAGCAGGCTTGATTCAAGGCGCAGATGGGAGCTTCTACGGTACTACGGTCGATGGCGGGGCCAATGGGGGTGGCACTCTCTTCAAAATTACGCGCGCAGGAACGTTAACGACCCTTTACACCTTTTGCGCGCAGCCGACTTGTACCGATGGAGACCAACCGACTGGAACTTTGGTCCAGAGCATAGACGGGAATTTTTATGGAACGACGAACGGAGGAGGCAAGGCTAATTGTTACTACGGCTGCGGCACGGTTTTTCGGATTACTCCGGACGGTAAACTGACCACTCTTCATAGCTTTTGTGAGACCGACTGCTCCGACGGAGAGCAACCGTGGGCAGGGTTGTTGCTTGGCAGCGATGGCAACTTCTATGGGACAACGAACACCGCTGGGGCTGGATACGGGGGGACGGTTTTCAAGATCACTCCCAGCGGAGAGCTAACAACGATTTACAGTTTTTCTTGCCTGCCCGGATGCGGAGAAGGGGGATTCCCTTATGGCGAACTAGTTCAGGGCACCGACCGAGCTTTGTATGGGACTACGAGCGGGGGCGGCGAGAACGGCTATGGAACCATTTTCCGAATGACGCCTCGCGGCTCGCTAAGAACCATCTACAACCTAGAGGGTCCGGGAAGCTCCCCATTGAGCGGCCTCCTTCAGGCCACCAGTGGGGTCTTTTACGGGACGACTTTCCAGGGTGGTTCGAATGCGTGTGGAAACGGTTGCGGTACGCTATACAGCCTTGATACTGGCCTCGCCCCGTTCGCGGCATTTGTGCGGAGCTACGGCAAGGTCGGCCAGACGGGCGGCATTCTTGGGCAGGGTTTCACGGGGACTACCAGCGTTTTGCTCAACGGGACTCCGGCGATCTTTACGGTTGTTTCGGACACGTTCATAAAAGCCACGGTTCCAGCGGGAGCGACCACGGGCTATGTCACTGTCACCACGCCCAGCGGCACGCTGACCAGCAATGTGCCGTTCCATGTGATCTCATAACCATTTTTTTCTGATCGAGAATTGCGCAGAAGGTGGGCAATTGGCTAAAAGGCCGGATAAAAGGCTGCCGAGCTTCCCACCCACTCCATATTCTTATTGTGGTCGACGCCCATCATCTTGCCTCGTCCCATGCGCACGATGGTCAACACCGGCAGCAGCTTGTCGACCCAGATATACATGATGCGAATCTCGGCCTTGGTGCCGCCAAATGGGGTTTCGATGACTGGCTCGAATTCCATTCGTTCTTGCAGGATGTAATCGCCGCGTTTCTCTGTGGGGATGGCTGCCAGGTCTTCTTTCGTGGGATTGATCAAGACTCCCAAGCCGGCGAACGAGAACAAGGGCTTCAGTACAAACTTTTTCAAGTCCGGCAGCTCTGACACTCGATCCAGGAAATACGTCTTAGGGACAGATTCATGCCGCAGGTAGGGAAGCGAGAACTTGCTCATGCGAAAGTACCAGTTCGGATGTCCCGCCCACTCGACATCCAGCTCTTCATCAAACCGGAAGTTGAGCTTCAGCTTCTTTCGCACCAATTCATCCACGATCGCTCGGTTGTAGATGCGCCGGATCGGAATCTGCTTGCCATCTTTCTTGTAAAACAACTTTCGGCCCTGCTTCTCAATCTCAGTGATCTCGACGGTCGGGATCCCTAGCAGCTTCTCTGTTACCAGGAAATCCGGCAGCGTCTTCTGATGCAGCGGGTCAATCTCCATCAGAATCACATTCTTCGGATCGTGTTTGCCGACGATTGCTTGCCGCAGCAGCGCCTGGTAGCTTTCCCAATCTATTCCTCCATGTAGATAGCGCAAGTCTTTGTCGAGTCCGAAAACTTCCTGGTACACCTGCGAGAGCACTGCCTGATACGCGTAGAGAGAAGGGAAGCCCTGCAACTCGACCAACTTGGGCTGCAATGCGCCGGAGGCATCCTTCACCAGCCCGAAATCCACCTGGATGAACATGGGATGCGGGGTCTCGTTGGACACATTGAATTCCGGCGGAATCGCCCTGGATGATGCCTTGCGGTATTCCGGAGTTTCAAGCTGATGAATCAGTTCGGCGCCATATCGCGCCATCTGCTCCAGCAATGCCTTGGGGAAAAAACATGGGGTTTCCGCCAGGCGGAACTCCACCGGCGCCCCACAGCGCTCCGCCATCCGCTTGAGAAACGCCTGATATTTTGCGGGAGTGAAGCGCTCGTTGAACTGCTGGCGTAGGGAAGGGATCACGCCTACGCCTCAATTAAAAACTGCCCACCGCGCATGATCTGCTGGTCATCCACCCAAATATCAAACTTCCGTCCCACTACATCGATATGGGTGCACGAGTACCATTCCGCGCCGGTGTGCGCGCCGTAGGGATTGCCAAAGGCAATGTGGACCCCCGGGAATTTTTCATCCTGGAGTATCTGGCCAATCACATCCTTTAACTCGATGTTGGTGCCGATGGCGAATTCACCCACGCGATCGCTACTCTCGTCGGTGTGGGTGTAGTTCCAGAAATCGCTTTCGAGTTCGCGGTTCGAAGAATTGGCTTCCGTGATGCGGTTGGCCTTGACGCGAATACTGAGCGGGTTGGCATGCAACTCACCAAATTTTGCGGAGAGCCAGTCTCCAGCTACGCCGTCGGCCACAAACGTACCATTCACCTCGCCCGGGGTCGTAAATACCTCGCCGCCAGGCAGGTTCCCCCACTTCTCAGGGCTAATTAAGCCACTGGTTTTAACCCAGCGATAATTGGGATTCAGATCCGCTACCAGGTCGGTTCCGGCCGGAGTCTTGGCGCGAATCTGGCGGGCTTTCCGCACCATGTCCACGACTTTGGTGCTGATGCGATCCACTTTCAGGAAATCCGCACGCATTCCTTCCAGCATGATCTGCCGGTTGATGTTCACCATGTGCGCGTGGCGGATCTTGCGGCGGTTCACGATGTCGGTCATCGCCATGCGGGTGCGCAGTTCGTTGGCTTGTGCTTGCACAGCGAAAATGCTTACCTGGCTGGTTTCGAGGTCGTCTGCAATTTCGCGGGGGAACTCGGCCAACGGCCGCGGGGCGAGTTCTTCCAGAATCCATCCCCGGTAGGGCGCGCCGACGTTTACGAGTTCACGCACAATGCTGGCGGCGATCTCTTTCGTGGCTTCGTCGGTGATCACCGTAACTTTCTCGCTGGGCTGCACCCGCAGGCACACTTTGACTGCGTTCCGCGCTCCGGGAGTAAGTTCTGGATCGAAAGGAAGATTTTCCAACTGGGCGCCACGTCCCGGTCGCGTTTCTTGCGACAGGGCGGAGGTTTGTGTCTCATCAACCGAATTTGTCATTACCCTACTTTTCTCGCCGGAGCCGCTTCTGCTGTAACGCCGACTTCCGTCTCTTCTATGATGTAGTCGACGACCTTCTTCAGATCGCCGGTCTCCTGGAACACACGCAATTGCCGGTCTGCTCCAGTCCCCATTTCCAGAATCTCATGAATGTAATTCAGTTCCTCGCGCGAATCCAGTTCATCGGCGACGTCATCCACAAAGTCCAGGTACTCCAGCACCAAGTCGCGGGCCGGGACTTCTTTCTGCTTGCCGAAATCGATCATCTTGCCGTTCAGCCCGTAACGTGCGGCGCGCCATTTGTTTTCCATCAGCAGCGCACGCCTATAAAGCCGGAACCCCTGGTTCGCGGAATACAGCTTGTAGAGTTTGGCGACCGTTGCTTGGATGAGCGCAGCCAGTGCGATAGTCTCATCCACCCGCATAGGAATGTCGCACACTCTGAATTCGAGCGTATTGAAAAACGGGTGCGGCCGGATGTCCCACCAGATCTTCTTCGCGTTATCGATGCAGTTGGTCTTGATCAGCAGCTTGATAAAGTTTTCGTATTCGCCCCAGCTGGGAAAATAGTCCGGAATATTCGTCCGCGGAAACTTGTCGAACACTTTGCAGCGATATGACTTCAGCCCGGTGTTCATGCCCAGCCAGAAGGGTGAATTCGTCGAGAGCGCCAGGATGTGCGGAACAAAGTATCGCGCATGGTTCATCAGGTGGATCGCGGTTTCCCGGTCCTCCACGCCCACGTGCACATGCAAGCCGAAAATCAGGTTGGCACGCGCCACCAGTTGCATGTCTTCCACAATGTTCTTGTAACGATCGTCCGGCGTGATCTCCTGCTCCCGCCAGTCGGCAAACGGGTGGGTTGCTGCTGATGCCAGCCGCAGGCCGTTATCTTTTGCCAGTTTGATCATGTCCCGGCGCAGTGCTATGACTTCGGCTTTGGCATCCTTGATATTGGTACAGACCGAGGTGCCGACTTCCACGACCGCCTGGTGTAACTCAGCCTTCACTTTCTCCTGCAGTCGCATCCGTCCCTGTTCCATCATTTCGGTGTGGATGTGGGAGCGCAGGTCGCGCGAGACCGGATCGACCGTCTGATATTCCTCTTCGATCCCGAGAGTGAAGGTTGGTTGCATACGAGGTTAGAACCCGGGCGAGCTACCTAATAACTATAACAATTATGGCTCTTTCAAAACTGCCTAACTTTCGACCCCAACCCGTGCTGGTTTCCGTCGTGTTTTTGGTTGTTTGATGGCTTACGCTCTGGCTCGTTTCTTCACGGCCGGCTTAGCCGCTGGCACCTCGACCGGCCCGGTTAGAAATGATGCCCAACGCAGTTCCCGCGCCGGATTCTCCCCGCTAAGCGCCTTATTCACAGCCATTTCCGCTACTGCATCCACTACCCAGTCAAAGTTCGCCTGACCGACGGAAGTGATTTCCGCGTCCGGCGCCGGATTCATGAAATCAATGGCGTAAGGCACGCCGTCCTCCACTGCAAACTCCACCGTGTTCAAGTCGTATCCCAGCGCCTGGCACAAGGTCAGCGAATCCTTCACGATTCGCTCCTGCAACTGAGCACTCGACGGCGGCGGATTGCCCTTCACATACCGCTCATGAAACGGGGCCTTTGGGTCATACTTCATGATGTGAACTTTTTCCTGTCCTACCACATAGCAGCGGTAGTACTCTTCGAACTCCACGCCGTGCTGCAGGGTCATGCACAAGTCGCCAGTCTGGTTGTAGTTGAGGAAGAACTCCTCCGGTGAATCGACCTTATATACATGTTTCCATCCCCCGCCGGCATATGGCTTGAGGAACGCCGGAAAGCCAACGTAATCAAAAATATCTTCCCAGTTCAGCGGATACATCAAGTTCCGCATCGATTGATCCGTCGTCCCCTCGGGATGCTTGTTGTGGGGCAGGATCACCGTCGGAGGAATCGCCACGCCCAGCTTGGTGGCGAGAGCGTAGTTGAAAAACTTGTCGTCGGCCGTCCACCAAAACGGATTGTTGATAACGATCGTCCCGGTCAACGCGGCATTCTTCAAGTACGCCCGGTAGAAGGGAATGTCCTGCGAAATGCGGTCAATGATGACTTTGTATCCACTGGGATCGGCCATCTTTACGCCGCCCAGCTTCACAAACTCCGCTCTCACGTCATCCACCTTCATGCCGTTGATCTTCTCGACCAACGCTGGCGGAAACGTATTCTCCATTCCGAACAAAACACCGATTTTTTTCATAAGAGCGCTCCTACGCCAGAACTCTGAACTTCCAGCCACGACGGTTTTAAAAGTACTTCGCCGCCATTTTTTGCCACAGCGGCCAATCATGTTTCGAATTATCCCCCCAAACGTCCAGCCAGTGGGGCACGCCTTTATCATGTAACTTCGCCGACAATTTCACGTTCTGATCCAGACACATGTCCCAATCCGACGATCCCAGAACGATCTTCATTTGCCGGTAGCGGCTAAGGTACCAGTCGTCATGCGTGTTCGGCAGGAAATCCTGCGGACAATTGAAGTAGCAATCGTCGTCGTAGTATCCGTCAAGAAACTGATGAATATCGTACGCCCCGCTCATGCTCACGCAATGCGTCACCACCCCGGGATGTTTCAGCGAGAAATTCACCGCGTGGTAACCTCCGAAGCTCGCACCCGTCACCGCCAGATCCGGCGAGGCGTTTTTCCACTTCACAAATGGCAAGAACTCATGCAGGATATAGCGCTCGTACTGCAAATGCCGTAGCACCCGCACCCGCGGATGCACGTTCTTGTTGTACCAGCTCTCGGTGTCCACGGCATCGGGACAAAACACCTGCAACTCGCCAGCCTCGATCTTTGGCACCAGTACTCCGATCATGCCCCGGTCTTCATACTCAAAAAATTTCCCCATCGAGGTGGGAAACACCAGCAGGGGCATTCCCCCATGCCCAAACACCAGGGCTTCCATGTCGCGATGAAGTTCCTGGCTGTATCCCTTGTGAAATTCGCGGTTCATCAGGCCGAAACATCTTACCTGATTTTCGACCATGGAGGGCGGATAGGTCCCACGGGAGACGGGAATTGCAGATCGCATCTGGACATTGGACGAATTAGTTGGTTTACTAGAAACGCCAAATTCAGTAGCAGCCTAAAGGGGCGCATGTCGTTGGTTTTCGGAGCCATCGACATCGGAATCATGCTGCCGATGAGCTTCCCAGATAAGAGGGCTGCCATCACAGCAGCTTTCATTGCACGCTTTGGAATCGGATTCGTCATCGGCGCGGCCCGCTTGCCTTGGCCCGGATGGGCAGCCGGACTTTGCTTCGGTCTGCTATTGAGCATCCCTGACGCCCTCATCACAAAAACCTATGGGCCGATCATCGGAATGGGGGCTATCGGCGGCACTATTATTGGAGTAATCGTCGGGCGATTCGGGCGCTAATTTCAAAACAGCCCGCTATCGTCCCACGCGTTGGCTGGCTGTGAGACAGATACAATGAAGCCGCAACTACTATTATTGCGGACCTTGATTGGGCGGTGCCTGGGGTGGCTGCGGCGACGACCCGAAGCTGCCCGGTGCAGTCTGCTGGCCCCCGCCGAACCCGGAAGGTGAAGTCGGCGCGCCCTGCGTGCCCGGCGCGCCGGAGGTTCCGTTAGCGCCGGGAGTTCCGCTTATGCTTTGACTGACGGTCTGCACCGGAGTCTGGTAGGGCGTAGTGATCAAACCTCCGCGGTCGGTGGTCGGGTCATAGATGAACTGCCAATCGTTGTAGTGGTCTTTCTTGCTGAAGACGCGAATCGATTTATCTTTGCTGATGCTGGCCACGCCGACAACCGGTCCTCCGCCGAGAACCGGGTTGCCGTTGCCTTGTGAATTAGACCCAGACAAACCCTGAACTGGCTGACCAAAACCGCCTTGTGGCGTTCCAGGCGCACCCTGGGGCTGGTTGGAGTCGGAACCGGTCCCCGTGTTAGTTTGCCCTGAGCTGCCACCGAAGCCTCCAGAGTTGCCACCGAACGCGCCGCCAGAGCTTCCGCCGAAAAGACCACCGGAGTTACCGCCGAAAGTACCCCCGGAGTTGCCACCCAAGCCGCCAGAGTTGCCACCAAAGCCGCTGGAGTTCCCACCAAAACCGCTAGAGTTGCTGCCGAAGCCACCTGAACTGCTGCCGAAACCTCCAGAGCTGCTGCCAAAACCTCCAGAGTTTCCACCGAAAGTGCTGCCGCTGTTTCCGGCGTTTCCGCCTCCAAAGACACCACTACCTCCGAAGGCTGCGGTATTTCCGCCGGCGAGGGCGTTGCCCGCAGCCCCGGCAGCGAGGCTGGCCGCCGAGTTTGCACCTGCCAGCGCAACATTGGCTAAACTTTGCACCTCTCCCATGTGGAGCAGCTTGAAGTCCTTCCCGTTGATCGGATCTTTATAGCGCTTGCGCAGATAGCGGATGTTATTGGTGCTCTCAAGATCCTCAATGCGGGTGGGGTACTGGTTGAGCTTCTTCATGTAATGCTTGATGGCGCGCGAGTACTGGGTGCCACGGTGGACCAGTTCTTCTTCGCGATCACGTTTGATCTGCTGGGTGATGACCGGCGCAAGCGCGGTCAGGGCAATCGCCAGCAGCGCTACAAACAGGATAAGAGTAATGAGGACGTAGCCGCGCTGGTTAGGGCGAGGGGACGAACTGGATAGCCGGGATGGTGTAAACAGCCTCATGGAAATTCTGTAAATAGCTACTCAGCTCGGGCTCAGCGGAATCATCTGGCGGTTGTTGCTGAGCACATCTTCGATTTCCACGGACACCGGCGAGATGTGCAGGACCTTGTAACGGCGGTCAACAATCTCGCCTTCGCTGGCGATGAATACATCCTCACCCTGCGAAAGGAAAACCTTTTTCGGTTCGCCGGGCTTGCTGGCGAAGCCATAGAACTTCAGGTTGATTGGCGGGGGCGGAGGTGGTGGTGGCGGGCCTTTTGCTTTCTCTTTTTCTGCGTCGGTTTGGCCGGGAGCGACCGGCTGGGGTATCTCGGCCTGGGCCAGGAAAATGTTGCGTCCGTTACCCTCATACTTGGTATCTTCGCTGGCCTTCAGCCAGTCGTAGCGCAGGCTGGGATCAATGGAATGAGGCGGGCCAGCCGCCAGCCGGCGCGCGCCACCGTGGGACTTGCCCGCAGGTCGCGATGGCGGCGCCGCGGTCACGACGGGCGCCACTACCGGGGCATCCGGCTCCGACGGCGCGGAAGGGAACAGCATGCGCGCGACTAACACCAGGGCAATCACCCCCAGCGCTGCCGCGGCAATCAGCTTATTCCGGTTTTCGGTTCCCAGCTTCACTTAAGCTGTACCTGTTTTTAAATAAGTTTCCATCTTCATTTGCAGCTTCACCATGCCGGCTTGCTCTCCGCCCAGTTGTACGCTGTCAACCAGGAAAAACATCTGGTCGCGCTCCAGGGAGTTGATGAAGCGGACCAGTTGCAGATAATCGCCGTTCATGTCGGCTTCAATCTGCACTCGCCGGACGCCCAAAGCTTCGGGATCTTTCATGTCGTACCGGATGCTGCTGATCTTTACTCCAGCCTGTCCCGCCAGCTTGCCGATGTTTTCTGAGATGGAAGAACCCTCAGCCGGGAGACGGTCCTGATAAAACTGGTCAATCTGTTTGCGGGCCACGGGAACTTTCTTGTCCAGCCCGCGCAGTGGCTCGACCTCGCGGGTCTTCTGCTGCAATTCCTTCCAGAGTTCGTGGAGTTGGTCCTGACGCGCGGACTGCGACCCTACTAGCGGGGAAAAAAACACAGCCACCGCGATTACATCCACCGCCACCATGGCGCCTAGGGCGATCTTGACTTTCCGCCGAGCGTCCCCGAGATCGGGCATTACTGAGATCCTCCTGATTTTCCCAGAGCTGGGTTCTTGGGCGCAGTTTTTCCCGGAGCAGAGTTGCCCGGAGCTATATTGCCCGAAACTGGGTTCCCTGCGACATAGAGCGCGCTGATGTTGAACTTCACGCTATCTCCTGACGTGGCCCCGGAGCCGACCTCAGCGCTCTCCTGTTCGATCTGCGTTTGCTGAAAATGCTGTGACTCTTCCATCTTGCGCACCAAATCGAGCGCACGATCGCGAGAATCTCCAGCCACTGTCAGTTTGATGGCCAATTCATTATCAAGGCCAAACTCGGGCTGAATGGAGACTACGTGCAGCCGTGGCGGCATGACCCGCTCCAGTTCCTCAAACACCTGGGTCCAGGAAAACGACTTACGATAAAACAGGCCATTCAGAAGCTGCGACCGGTCACGGGTCACGCTGTTCTGGGGAAGATTCATGAGGGCCTGCGCAGCCGCCTTCTGGCCGTCACGATCCGCAATTTGGTGCAGGTTTTGACCGATGACATGCTTATCCTTGTTGGCGGTCACCCAGCCCAGAAGAGTGAAATACACTAAGCCCAGAGTGACAATACCGAGCGCCACCAGCGCTCCGCCCCAGCGGAACCAGAAGCGGCGGGCATCCTCGTAGGGATGGGTCGCGAGATTGATCTCAACGCGCATATCAGGAAAGCAGTGCTCCTACCACTCCCGCCATTCTCCATTTAGGGACCGATCCTGCGCCGCTGCCTAGTTGCGAAGCTCCGACCAGTTCGTGGACTTCCGCCCCGGTTTGAGCGCGTAACGCTGGCACCGCCCCGGTGACGTCCGCCAAACCTGCGACGAATATGCGCTCAATGTTCAGGTGATAAGTGTCCTGAAAGAACACGATCGAGGGATAGACTTCGTCCGCCAATTGCTCGCCGGAAATAGTCACGCCGCGCGGGTTCTCGAGATTGCGAAAAAGCAATAGTTGCTGCTTGTCGAGGATGGCGATGCCGATAGTACGGGCGTCTACTTTAACCACTAACGTAGGGCGGTCGGCATCGGCCGCGCCCAGAGCCGCCAGCATGGAGGGCAACACCACCCCCGGACTGTAGCCGGCCTCGCGGAAGACGGATTCGTACTCTTCAATGACGCTGGTGAGGGCCACGGCCGCGATCAGACGCACTCCGGTGGTAGAAGTTTGCGTGTGATAAGAAATCTTGGCCTTGTCCACGTCAAAAGGAAGCGACTTCTTCAGCCGGAAGCGCACTACGCCTTCCGCGTCGTCGCGTTTGGCGGGAAGAGAGTCAAAGTCGAGCAGCACTACGCGTATCGCAGCGTCCGGCAGGACGGCAATCACATCGCGGGATCGTCCACTCAGACTGTCGAGAGTTTGGCGGACGGAGTCGAGAATACGCCCGCGATCGCGGAGATTGGCCTCGACCATATCGGGGACGACACAACCCGGGGCGAGCTCGCTGGCGGCGCACATCTCCACCGTGCCCGGTTGCGACAGCCGGGCGGCAAGCACGCGGTCGGCAGCGACTTCGCATGCCAGCTGCGGTTTTGATGTCATGCCCATTTTCGACACTTCTCCCAGTACCTACAACAAGTAGAACGCTATAGTGCGAATAATTGCAATATCTCGAAGGGCACTTGAAGGAATGGCCTAAAGGTCGGCTTCCCTCGAATCGCGCTTCTGAACCTTCTAGCGGCTGCTCTCGATGAAGGTGACTTTGTTGATCTCTTTCAACGTGGTCAAGCCTAATCTCACTTTATCGAGGGCGGACTCGCGCAGGAACCGCATCCCCTCTTCGCGGGCAGCGCGGCGAATCTCCGACGTCGGCTTTTTGAGCAGGATCAGTTCACGCACCCGGTCGCTCAGGTTCAACAGTTCATGAATCGCGGTACGGCCGCGGAACCCGGTGCCGGCACATTCGATGCATCCCTGGCCCTCGTAGAACGCGACTTTGCGCCCATTGTTCAGCATCGAGCCCGCTGGCTTCTAGCGTCTCCTTGTCATATTCCATCTGGGTACGGCAGGATTCGCAAATCAAGCCGCACCAGGCGCTGCGCCAGAATGCAGTTCAGCGCGGAAACGAAGTTGTAAGCTTCAACCCCCATGTTGAGGAAGCGGCCGATCACGTCAACCACGTTGTTGGCGTGGACGGTGGTGAACACCAAGTGGCCGGTCAGGGCGGACTGAATCGCGATCTGCGCCGTCTCGGTGTCGCGGATTTCACCCACCATGATCTTGTCTGGGTCGTGGCGCAGGATGGAGCGCAATCCGCGGGCGAAAGTCAGGCCTTTTTTCTCGTTGACGGGAATCTGAGTGATGCCGCGGATCTGGTATTCCACCGGATCTTCAATGGTGATGATCTTGTCTTCGTCGGTCTTGATCTCGCTGACGGCGGCGTACAGCGTGGTGGTCTTGCCGCTGCCCGTCGGCCCGGTGACCAGCACCATGCCGTAGGGTTCCTTGATGTAGCGGCGGAACTGCCGCAGGTCTTGCTCGTCGAAGCCCACCACGTCGAGCGTGAGCTTATGGAACTTCTCGCTCATCGACTCTTTGTCGAGCACGCGGAGCACAGCGTCTTCGCCATGAATCGACGGCATGATGGAAACACGGAAGTCGATGGGGCGCTCGGGTGTGCCGTACTTCACGCGGAAACGGCCGTCCTGCGGAACCCGCCGCTCGGAGATGTCCAACTCGCTCATCACCTTGATACGGGAAATAATGGTGGAGTGGTGCTCCTTGGCGATGGGCGGCATGGCCTGAGTCAACACGCCGTCAATGCGGAACTTGATGCACACAGAATCGTCGCGGGTCTCGATGTGAATATCACTGGCACGCCGCTGCAAAGCGGTGAAGATGGTGGTATCGACCAGGCGAATGATGGGACTGATGTCACCCTGCGCGGTCAGCCGGTCGATGGAAATGCTTTCGTCGGCGGCGCCGTCCTCTTCGTGGATAACATCCAGAGCGAAGCCTTCACTGGCATCTTCCAGTACCCGCTTGGACTGCTCAGTTTTCTTGAGGATTTCGCGAATCTGGCCGAGGGTGGCGACTTTGGTGAGGATGCGCTTACCCAGAAGCAGGCTGATCTCGTCGATCATCATCAACTGGCTGGGATCGGCTATCGCAATGGCCAGCCGGCCATCTTCAATCTCCTCCAGAGGCACAAAGTTGTAGCGGAACATCAGATGGACCGGGATGTTCTTGAACAGGTCGTGATGGAGTTGGAAGTTGTGCAGATCCACGAACTGGCAGCGATAGCGGCGCGCAATATCCTGCGCCTTTTCCAGTTCTTCACTCGCCACCACCAGGGTGCCATTGCCCCCGCCCACGAATACAGTTTTGTTTTCTGCTGTGCCTGCCATTGATGTACACACCTTCCGTTATCAGTGAATGCTTGAGCCCAGGGTGAAAATGGGCAGGTATAGCGAGATCAGGATTCCGCCCACAAACACCGCCATAATAATCAGGATGACGGGCTCGATCAGAGCCATGGACGCGCCCAGTGCAGTCTGCACGTCCTCCTCATAAAATTCCGCCACCGAATTCAACATCGCCGGCAATGCGCCGGTGGATTCGCCGACTTCAATCATTTCAACCGCCAAATCAGGGAACATTTTTTGTTCTTCCAGGCTCTTAGCCAATCCCTGACCTTCGCGCACGCGGACAGCGGCAACGTTGACACCGTTCAGGATTCGACGGCTGCTCATGGACGCGCCGGCAGTCTCGAGCGAGGGAACCAGTGGCATGCCTCCAGCTAGAAGAGTAGAGAGCATGCGGGAAAAACTCGCTACCTGATACTTTAGCCAGATCTGGCCCAGCAAAGGAAGGTTCAGGATTGCGCCATCAATGGTGGCCGCGCCATTGTCGGTCTTTTGCCAATACCAAAACCCTACACCCCCGGCCACAATGACCAAAATCACAATGGGTGCGTATGCCTGCGCGTGGGTGCCGATGTTCAGCATGATCAGCGTGATTTCCGGCAACTGGGCATGCATGTCTTCGTAAAGTTTCGCGAACTGCGGCACCACGTAGGTCACCAGAAAAATCATCATGCCGAATACCACTGTGACGAGCAGCGTGGGATAAACCAGAGACACTGCGAGCTTCTTCTTGAAGGTCAGAGCCAACCTTTGAAAAGCGATGTAGCGGGTGAGAACTTCTTCCATGTTGCCGCTTTTTTCACCGGCAAGCAGGGTTGTCGAATGGATGCGGGGAAATGCGCCCTGCGCGGCGAAGGCGTCAGAAAGTAATTCGCCTCCCTTGACCCGGTCACGCACGTTTTGCAGCAGACTTTGGAAATATTTGTTCCGCTGCCGCTTGATCAGCAGGTCGAGCGAATTGAGGATGGGCAAGCCGGCTTTGATCAGCGTCAGGAACTGTGAGTTGAAAATGACGAACTGGCTCTGCTTGACTTTCCCCTTCCGCCGGACGGTGAGGTCGCCGGAAAGCAGAGTGCGGGGCTTGACCCAGTAAACCAGAAGCCCTTGCTGCACCAGGCGGTCGCGAACCTCGGCCTCGGAATATCCGTTCTCCACCTGCTGGAGAAGGCGCCCGCGCTCGTCGGCTGCTTTGATCAGGAATTCGGCCATGCTGTCTTCCGGCTACTGCTGTCCCCACCCAAGTTTAACATTCGGGATTGCCAACCCTGTGTTAATTGACCGTCAAAGCATTCCGGGGGTAACAGCTTGAACGGTAGTGGGGATAAGGGGCCAAACCATTGAAAATATTATATTTGAAGTGTCGTCACGGCGCGAAATCCCCGTCAATCACCTCGACTCCCGGCGGCACCTCGAACCGGAAGCTCTGGTCATCAATTTTCCCATCCTCCGTCTGGTCATGAAAGCGGAATTCCGTACTGGAGCCATCGGTCTCCTCCAGTACGATGCGCTCGATCCAACCGGCGGGCGTGACCTCGATTAGCACCTGATTCACGCGATCTGCCATGGTTTGTGGCATTCCCCTTAGAACCACATTGCCTGCGGTCAAAGGGGCGATATCCAGGGCCAGAGAAAGTCCGGACAACTCCTTTTCCAGCTTAGTTTTACCCAGGAGGAACGCCAGTGGCGACCGGAGATCATCGAGTTGTCGCACTGGCGTCCTCCGCACCTGTGGCTCACCCGGCACATAAAACCAAGCGCTCTTGCCGTCGCTCACGAACAGCTTCTCTCGGGGAGAACGGTATTGCCAACGCATCTTGCCAGGTTTTTTTAACCAAAGTGTTCCCGATTCAGTGTGTTCCATTCCAGCCCCGCGATAGATCTCGGTGAACTCAGCTTGCAGGGTTTGGAGATGGTTATAGCGGCGGTCGACGGAGGCGGAGATCGAGTGGACGGAAGGGGCCGCCGCGGCAGCGAGAAAAAAGAGGACAGTGAGAGAACGCAAGATCACGGAACTAGTCTACGTTAGGTTCGATCTCTATTCGACCAGGCTGAGGCCCGCCGAGCGCGCGGCGCGTTGCAACTTCGCATCCAGCGTTGCCAGCGGCAGAGCCTGGCGTAATGCAAGCTCCACATAGGCGGCGTCATATTCTGTGAGCTGATACTGCCGTGCAACATGCAGAATTTGCTCAAAGGCCCGATTAGGAGAGATGGGTTCGACCAGAATCGGCAGCTTGGAAATGCGCTGGAGGAAGGCCGTGGCCTGTGCAGTCGTAATGCGTTTGCGGCGTTCCGCCATCAGCAGAGCGTTGGCCACTTCCAACGGCCAAATGGAAGGCGTCAGCATCTCGGTTCCCGTTTCCAGTACGTCAAGGACGCGCTCGGCAAGGGCTGCGCTTTCATCCTCAAAGCACCAAGCCAGCGGAACGGAGGCGTCCAACACCAGGCTTTTAGTAGCGTCGGCCTTCATTTATTAACTCTCGAATGGAAATCTTTCCGAGGGTGACGCCCTTGCGGGCCGCACGAATGTCACGCACCACCTCCTTGAGGTTGATTCGATCTCCCTCATCGGCCGGGACAAGTTTCGCGATGGGAACGCCGCGCAGAGTAATGCGGACGGTCTCGCCCTTGGATACTTTCTTCAGCAAAGCGTTGAGGTGAGTCTTTGCGTCGAACGCCCCGACGGTCATCATTTGACGTCTCTCCTACTCAACTAGTCTACCAACTAGTCGGTAACCAACGCAAGGCGCAGTGAGCATGCCCTAGCCGTAGAAAATCGAATATTGATGCGTACCGCCGATCTTCTTTAGCCATTTGCTTTCGGCCAGCACCTGCTCCAGCACCGGGTTGTGATAGATCACAAACAGCGATCGCGGACGTTCTCGCAATGAGTGTTCCAGGTTTGCGAGCAATTGGACCAATCCCGGTTCGGGCAGCGGATTGAAAAGGTAGAGCACGGTCAGCTCAGGCGGAAACGAGAATTCGCGGGCGTCAGCGCATATCGATTCCAGCGCGAAGCACCTCTGCGAATCGTTCTTATATTTGCGAATGTTTTCCCGGGCCACGCGGTGCAACTCGGGCAGAAGCTCGACTCCGATGATGCGACGAAACGGGTAGTCAGACGCCATGAGCAGAGTGCGTCCCTTGCCCGAGCCAATGTCGATGAAAACGAAATCACGAAAGTCGATCTTGAGGCTTGCCAGCATTTCTTGAAACAGCGCCGGCTCGGTCGGTTGATACGGCGAATGCAAAAGGCCGAGTAGACGATCACGCCAGCCCACGGTCGCGCCCGTAGTGTCCACACGATGATCCCAGTCGTAGTCCACGTCGCCGTAGCGCTGGCATCGGCGCGACGGTAGGGAATCGAGAAGGAACTCCTTAAAGATGCCGGAAAATTCTTGTAGCGTGGGAATAATTCCGTTACGCTCCCGCCGTTTCGCGAACCATTCGCGGATAGCGGCCGTCAGGCGAATGTCGGGATGGCCAGAATCGGACATGAGCTGCCCAGTGATTTTACCTAGTGATCGCACGCGATCGACGTTGAATTCCAAGACGTGACGAAGACATGACCAAGGTGTGCTTCTGTGGTTCCGGCGCGTCTTTTCTGTGCAACCCGCAAATATAATGACGCACACGAGGGAAATACTTGTCCTCCGCTGCTGCCAAGGCTCAACCGGTGAAGGCGACTCCTGATGCCGGACTTTTCTCGTCCCCCCAAAAGAGGACTGTGGTCTTGTGCCTGTTGCTGGTGGCGGCGACTCTAGCGGTCTACAACCCGGTCAACCGCAACGCCTTCGTCAATTTCGATGACGATCACTACATCACCGGCAACCCGCATGTGTTGGCTGGGCTGAACTGGGCGACGGTGAAGTGGGCCTTCACCAATTATTACGAGGCCAACTGGCACCCGCTGACTTGGATCTCTCATGCGCTGGATGTGCAATGGTTCGGGCTGAATCCCGTCGGCCATCACTACACGAATATTGTCATCCATGCGTTGAACGCAGTGCTGCTGTTCCTTCTACTGCAGTCGGCCACAGGATTCACCTGGCGCAGCCTAATGGTGGCGGCATTGTTCGCGCTCCATCCGGTGAATGTCGAGTCCGTGGCCTGGGCGTCGGAGCGAAAGAACGTCCTCAGCATGATGTTTCTGCTGCTGGCGTTCCTGGCTTACGGATGGTATGTCCGTCGGCCCGCGGTTGGGCGATATGCGCTGGTTGCGGGGTTGTTTGCCTGTGGCCTGATGAGTAAACCGCAGGTGATCACGCTGCCGTTTCTGCTCCTGCTGTGGGATTACTGGCCCCTGGGAAGATATGCCTCTACGTCGGGCAGGCAGGTTGCGAACGCGTGGACGCTACTGCTGGAGAAAGTACCGCTATTTTTAATGTCCCTGGCCAGCGCTGTTGTTACCATGCAGGCACAGAAGGCGGGCGGGGCGATTCATTCTGCCATCATTTATCCCTTTCGCGTGCGTCTGGAAAACGCCGTTGTGTCTTACCTGCGTTATCTGGGAAAGGCGTTCTGGCCGACACAACTCTCGCCTCTCTATCCTCATCCGCTGGATTTGCTGAAATTCTGGCAGGTGATTGCCTCGGCGATTTTCTTGCTACTAGCTACAGCGCTGGTGATCCGCAATCGGCGCTGCGGCTACCTGGTAACCGGCTGGCTCTGGTTTCTGGGAGCGCTGGTCCCCATGATCGGATTAGTCCAAGTGGGCGAACAAGCAATGGCTGATCGCTACGCTTATTTGCCGTTTGTCGGACTGTTCGTGATGATGTGCTGGGGAGTCGGTGAGTGGGCGGAGAATAGAAAGATTTCACCGGTATGGCTTGCGGTTCCGTCGTTAGCAGTGATTGCTGTGTTTGGCGTTCTCACCTATCGCCAAATCGGCTACTGGCGCGATAGTAAGACGCTATGGTCATACGCGCTCCGAGTCACCAGCGTGCGTAGCTACAAGGCGCACTTCAATCTGGCGGTCACTTACGACGCAGAGGGACGCTACGATGAGGCAGTGCAGCAATTTCGCGAGGCGATTGATCCCCGGGACGACGATCCCCGCATTCACCTTGGGTTGGGGATTTATGACCAGCGGCATGGCTATGTTCGGGAAGCTATTGAAGAGTTTCGATCGGTTCTGCGACTGAGTACGGATGACCCGCTTGGCGCGGATGCCCTCAGTAAACTGGGGTCGGCGTATCAGCAGATTCACGACTATGCACGGGCGAAAGAAAGCTTTGCAGCGGCGCTGCGATTGAATCCCAACCAAGCCGTGGCCATGGTGGGCATGGGACTGTTGGCGCAAAAGAGCGGAGACATCGAGCAGGCGATTGCCGAGTACTCACATGCGATGTCCATCGAGCCTACGGCCGTGGGTTATGTGCTGCTGGCGCGGGCTTTGCAGCAAGCTGGGCATCAGGACGAAGCAAAGGCGGCTCTCGACAAGGCCAGACCGCTCACGAATGACTTTGATCAGGCCCAGCAGACCGCGAGCGAGCTACTCGCGTTCTGAAGACTTTAGTCAGAGGGCAGGAACTTCGGCGGCGGGGCGATGTATCCTGGCGGCGTCCCTTTCGTAAGAAAAGGGAAATCATCGGGAGTGCGTACTTCAACCCGGCCGTCATCGGTCAGTTTGTAGGCGTGGCCAAACGGGTCTACAGGAATCTCATGCAGCAGACCGGCCGCCTGCACGTCAGAAAAACTCGAAGGCAGCCGCCCGGTCTTGGTGCGATAAGCCGCCACCAGATTCTCCAGGTTGGTAACATCCTCTTCCACCTGCAAGGCGCGCAAATGAGTGGCGGCGTTGGCGCGCACGTCGCGGTCCTGCGCGGTCTGGTAGGTGGTGGACCACATCATCTGCGCCATTTTTAGCTCCCCGCTGTGTTGGGCCATTTGTGCCGCCATCACGCCGAGAAAGGGATGAGCGTTGGAGACCCGTGCGCCGCGCGCGAAGGCGTCGGCGGCGCCTTTGTAGTCCTTGAGTTCCATGTAGTAGATGAAACCAAGATCGTAGTACAGCCGCCATTCGTCGGGATTGTTGCGAATGCCGAATTCACTCAACTCAATCGCGCGTTGCGGTTGTCCGGCGCCATTCGGCGGCTTGGGTGCAAGAAAGTTAGCGCCGAATTCGTAAGCCACGATCAAATGGGGATCGAGCGCAGTGGTGATCTCGAGCAGAGGCGCCAGTAGGTCGTAATGCTGCGATCCAGCAAAATGTTTGCTGCCAAAATACTGCACGGCGCGCGTCCAGTAGATGTCAGCCAGTAGGCCGTCGTATCCCAGGCTCAGACGCTTGAGCGCTTTGGGAGATGAAATATAGAGAACCTCTTGCAGCGTGGCTCCGCTGCGCAGACGGTCGACTTTCTGCAATAGCAATACCGAGGCAAACATGCAGACCACCAGCAGCGTGCCAGCCACCAGGCTGATTTGGCGCGAAGGTTTCATTTCAAGTTACGGCGTTCAAAGATCAAAACTGCGCCGCACAGGGCCATGGCTGCGTATACCATTGCATACGCGGTTTCGCTGAGGATAAGAGTTCCGGCGATTCCCTGGCCATGGGCAACTGAGCTGATCACATTGAGCGAAGCGAAGTTAGGCACCAGATAAGCGGCGCCGGTGGCGAGCCAGCGCGTGGCTCCCTGCGCCATCGCTGCGAATCCACGCAGATCCTCGGCGAAACTCCCGATAACAAACAACGAAAAGGCAAACACCGCCGATAACAGAGGCGATGAGAACGACGAGAAAAACAGGGCCAAGGCGGTAATGATCAAGAATTGCAAAACGATGAAGTACAACGCCACTAGCACCCAACCATCCGCCGCCTGGAAGCGCTGCGACACGTACAGCAAGGCGAGAAAGACACCGATAGCCATGAAGAATGTATTCACCACCAGGGTCCCGGCCAAACCAAAGAACTTGCCGACGATGAATTCCCAACGCTGCACTGGGCGCGACAGCACCGTGTAGAGAGTGCGCTTTTCGATTTCCTTCGAAACCAGGCCGATGCCGATGAAGATGGCGATGACCATGCCAAACAGAGAGATCGCGGTGAGGCCGAGGTTGATCACCACCAGGCGCTCGATCCCGATGGAGATTTGTCCCACCAGAATAGAGGCCCCACACATCAGCACCGCGAAAGCGATCAAGTTATAGAGCACGCGATCGCGAACAGCTTCGCGAAAAGTGTTGGAGGCGATGTGCTGGATGCGTGAAGTCATGCGCGCACCCCGGCAGCGGCCCCTGAGGGCTTGAGCTTCTGCACGAAGTATTCTTCGAGGGACGTCCGAAGAGGAGTCACTGAAACTATGTGTACCCGTTCGCGGCGCAGGGCGTCGATGAGCGCATCCTGGCTGGCTTCGGGGACCACGGCTCGAACCGTGTCTCCCGTCACGCTGCAAGTCGGAGACAGAGTCTTCACGTTGGTGGGTACGGAGTTCCCATGCCACACCACTTCGACTTTACCCTCGACACTGGATGTCAGGTCAGCCACGGCGCCCACTCCACGCAACTCCCCTTGATGAATAATGGCAACTCGATCGCAAAGCGCTTCCGCATCGGAAAGAATATGAGTGGAGAAAAAGACGGTCTTGCCGGCGCGCTTCAGCTCCTCCATCAGGTCACGAACTTCGCGGCGGCCGATGGGATCAAGCCCGGACATGGGTTCGTCGAAAAACAGCAGGCGCGGGTTGTGCAGAATGGCTTGGGCGATGCCCACCCGCTGCAGCATTCCTTTGGAGAACTTCCGCAACTGCAAGCCGCTCACATCCGGCAAACCGACGCGGGCCAGAACTTCGTTGACCTGGCGTTTGCGATCCTTGGCCACCACGCCAGATAGTTGCGCGTAATACTCAAGCAACTCGGCGGCGGTCAAGTAATCGTAAAAATAGGGTTGCTCGGGGAGAAATCCGATCTGGGCTTTCATCCGCGGATCGTTGATTTCGCTGCCCAGGATGCGAGCCGATCCCGCGCTGGGATACACCAGGCCCATCAACAGCTTCAGGGTGGTGGTTTTTCCTGCGCCATTAGGGCCGAGAAAGCCAAAAATCTCCCCTTCCTCCACATGCAGATTAAGGGGCTTTAAGGCGCATTTCGGCCGCTTCCGCCAGAATCCCACCTGGTAGGTTTTCGTCAGACCAAGGATTTCTATGGCCGCCATTGAGGAGAACCGGGTTCGTTCCATTCGTTGAGTACTGGAAAATTATAAGCAAAATAGCTGGGGCCGCGTGATGACAGGTGCGGTACGCGATGTTACGAAGGTAAAGATTCGATCTGGCTACTGGGCGGAAGTGTATCCCATACAGGTGGCAACGTCTGGCGCGGGAACACCACCGGAGGTTCCCGGTTGGTCGCGCAGGACTCCGTCGCTGACAATGCAGAAATTCCGGAACCCGGTCACGTTGAACGTCAGGGGCGCCGAGGCCGCCACAAAAGCGCTGTTGGGACCAGCGCCCCCATTGAAGCCCACTGCCGCCAGTTGGTACCCGCTCTTACTCCCACTGGATATGACGCTATCCAGAATGCAAGCAGTGGTGGAACTGGGATTACAGCCAGTTGCGGGTCCGCCCATGCTGGCCAGATCCGGCGAGTACCCCACCGTGGGATAAGCTGAATTGTAGGCGACCTCCGAAGTAGCGATGCGGCGAACCGAAGATGCGGCCGAGGATTCGTTGGCTGCGATCCTAGCCCGAAGCAGGTTTGGAATTGCGATCGCGGCAATGATTAGGATGATGGCCACCACGATCAAGAGCTCAATGAGCGAGAACCCCTTGTTGCCTACGCTCGGTTTTTGTTTCGATGACATGTCCATCGCCCGTCGCAAATGAGGATGCACGTTGCTCGCCAAGCTGTGAAGTATGTAGCAAAAGCTGAATGCTAGTAAAATCAGTAGCTTAGGCGTGACTGGCTATCTAGAGCGACCCCAGTTCGGGCATCCCGGTGACGGTTATTGTCATTGTGCAACTCGACGATCTCAAATCGAGCGTTGGTCAGGGCTGACTCAAAAAACAAGGGAGCAACGGATTGCTCCGTTGCTCCCGGGCTTGTACCCTCCCCCAGGTACTTAGCCTTCTCAAGACTTACTGCAGGGCTGTGTAGGCCGCGCAAGCAGCCTCGCCACCGGAGCCAGCGCTGCCAACCGCGGTGAAGCGAATCACGGCATCTTCGTTCGAGCAGAAGCCGCGCACGCCAGTCTGGTTAACAGCGGCCGGAATTCCATCCAAGGTGTAGCCCGGGACGATGCCGCCAGCTCCGCCGGCAACTGCTGTATCGTTGAACCAGTAACCACTCTTCGCCGTGCCGGCAGTGGTGGCCTGGGCAACGACCCAGTCGATTAAGCAAGCGTTGGCCGAAGCCGGCGTGGTGCAACCGGTGGAGGCGCTCGGCCCCAAGGTCCCTACGGTGGAGGCATAGCCAACCGTCGGATAAGTAGATTGGTAAGTGACTTGGGCAGTGTTCATGGTACGGACAGAGCTGACCGCAGACGACTCGTTGGCCGCGATGCGCGCCCGCAACAGATTCGGAATAGCAATGGCGGCGATGATAAGAATGATCGCGACCACAATCAGCAACTCAATCAGTGAAAAACCCTTCTGTTTACGCATTTCGTTTTCTCCCCTTCTCCGTTTTAAGTCTGGTCTTATCGACCCGCTGGCTGTTACTTCGCACTTTATTGCCCAGAACGGCACGGACGGGGTGGGAATGCCGTAATGGCACTGTTTTCAGTCGCAAAGCGACGGGAAGACTACGCCGTATTGCCCTGACGAGAGCGTAAACAGGGGGTTTTGTTATCAGATTTTGACTTGAGGATGACAAATTGTGTCAATTTGGGAATCCGATGAGATTTCCCAAATGTGAATCGATGGTTTTGAGGACGAAAAAGGAGCCGCGTCGTTAGAGGCGGCTCCTTTGGCTTTTCAATGGTGTCTGTGAAACGTGTTTTATTGTAGAGCCGTGTAGGCGGCACAAGCAGCCTCTCCGCCGGATCCTGCGCTGCCGACTGCGGTGAAGCGAATCACAGCATCTTCGTTCGAGCAGAAGCCGCGCACACCAGTCTGGTTAACTGACGCCGGAATACCGTCGATGGTGTAGCCCGGGACGATCCCGCCGGCGCCGGCGGCCACAGGAGTGTCATTGAACCAATAACCGCTCTTCGCTTTGGCGGCCGAGCCGGCCTGGGAGACGACCCAGTCGACCAAGCAAGCGTTGGTGGAAGCTGGCGTGGTGCAGCCGGTCGAAGCGCTCGGCCCTAGTATCGCAATGGTAGAGCTATAGCCAACCGTCGGATAAGTAGATTGGTAAGTGACCTGGGCAGTGTTCATGGTACGGACAGAGCTGACCGCAGACGACTCGTTGGCCGCGATACGCGCCCGCAACAGATTCGGAATAGCAATGGCAGCGATGATAAGAATGATCGCGACCACAATCAGCAACTCAATCAGTGAAAAACCCTTCTGTTTCCGCATTTTCTTTTTCCCTTTTTGGTCTCAAGTGTGTGTTTCGAATGTTCTCTCGGGCTGACTCTCACATGGCACTTTGTTGGCCACCGCCGGTTGTTATGAAATTCGGTTCCGGACTTCTGTAACCCACATGGTTTGCGATCACTAAGGGATAAGTGGCGAGACGTGCGTCTCGACGGAGGCACAGAGAAAGTGGCCTGCTATCAAATTTTGACTCAGAGATGACAAATTGTGTTTAGGAAAGAAGTCATTCGACACGAAGAAAATGAAAGAGCCGCGGTTTGAGCCGCGGCTCTTTGGACATCTGTTCCAATTCGGAACTCAATGCTTATTGCAGGGCAGTGTAGGCGGCGCAGGCAGCTTCACTGCCAGAGATCCCCGAACCGACCGCCTTGAACCGAATCACAGCGTCTTCGTTGGAACAGAAACCGCGCACCCCCGTCTGATTGACCGCAGCCGGAATGCCATCCAAGGTGTAACCCGGGATGATGCCGCCGGCACCGGCGGCAATCGGCGTGTCTGTGAACCAGTAGCCGCTCTTGGCGGTGCCTGCAACCGTGGCCTGCGACACGACCCAATCAATCAGACAGGCGTTGGCGGAAGTGGGTGTGGTGCAACCGGTGGAAGCGGCAGGTCCCAAGGCCGCGACCGTAGCGGCGTAGCCAACCGTGGGATAAGTGGACTGAAAAGTGACCTGCGCCGTGTTCATGGTGCGGATGGAACTGACCGCCGAAGATTCGTTGGCGGCAATGCGCGCCCGCAGCAGGTTGGGAATAGCTATCGCCGCAATAATCAAGATTATGGCCACTACGATCAACAGCTCGATGAGTGAAAAGCCTCGTTGTTTCTTTCGCATTTCGTCGTCTACCTCTCGCCTGGGTAATTTCTGATCAGGCAGCCTCATTTCGGGCAATTCAGTCACCATCGGCAGCAGGGTGAATGATGTCCGTCAGAGAACCCCTAATCGCAGTCCTTGCAGTGTGCTAGAGGCTATCCCCGGTGGGTGGTAGCGGGAAAGCCAATTACTCTCATCATAGGGGTGTCTGCACTGGAAGGCAACACAAGTGGCAAATCTTGTGACCAGAGAAGACCGTTGCGATGCGTTGCTCTACAATGCCCGTGACCGCTATGAACGGCTCTTTCGCCCGCCTCAATGTCGATGCAGATATCGCCCGCGCGTGGTCCATTCCATCGCTTTTTTACACGGACGCCGACGTTTTCCGGGCAGAGCGGGAGAAGATCTTTGCCCGGAGCTGGCAGGTTGTCGGCCATGTTCACCAACTGGTTAACGCAGGCGATTTCTTTACCACGGAGTTGCAAGGCGAACCACTGTTGCTGGTGCGCAGCGCCACGGGGGAGCTGCAAGGCTTCTACAATGTCTGCCGCCACCGGGCGGGCCCAGCGGCGGAAGGGTGTGGTTCGAGGAAGCTCTTTCGTTGCAGCTATCACGGATGGACGTATGGTTTGGATGGGGCTCTCATCAGCGCTCCCGAATTCGAAGGCGTGGAAGAGTTCCGCCCCGAGCAGTTCGCGCTGAGGCCGGTTCGGGTGGAGGAGTGGTTCAACCTAATCTTTGTAAATCTTGAGTCCGCGGCCGAGCCGCTGGTAAAGACCCTCGGGGAGTTGCCGCAACAAGCAGGACGTTTTCAATTTTCCGAGATGAAGCTGTCCGAACGCCGGACGTACGATATGAAGTGCAATTGGAAGACGTACGTGGACAACTATCTCGAGGGTTATCACCTGCCCAGCGTGCATCCGGGATTGAATCGCGAACTGGACTACAACGCCTACACGGTTGAGCCGTATGCGCGACACGTGCGGCAGTTCAGTCCGATTCGCGGCGCGCAACCGGGCGATGCCACGCCGCGCCGCTATCAGGAAACGCGTGAGGACTTAACCACGGACTATTTCTGGATCTTTCCCAACTGGATGCTGAACTGCTATCCCGACAATGTTTCGCTGAACATCATTCTGCCGGTCGACGCTGAGCGAACTCTCGCGATTTTTGAATGGTACTTGCCAGACAAGGAATTGCACAGCAAAGCCGCGCGGGAAGCGGTCGAGTTCAGCCATCAGATTCAACTGGAGGATGTGGCCATCTGTGAGCGAGTGCAGAAGAACTTGCATTCGCGCAGCTACGAGCGGGGCCGCTACAGTGTGAAGCAGGAAAAAGGAGTGCATGCGTTTCATCGCATGTATGCGGAAGTGATGAGCAGGTTACTCGCTACGGAGACACTCTAAGCACCATCTGATCACTGCAGCTTCGCGTATTCCGTCTTGGCTTCCTTCAGGATGGGAATGTCCGGGTCGGCGTCTTTCCACAATGCCAGGAAATCCTGATACGCGGCGCGGGCTTTTACCTTGTCGCCCTGGATCGTATATGCACGGGCAAGGTCGACGTGCGCCAGGGCGCCGATCAGGTTGTTGGTGACGATGCCGGGATGATCGATAATCTTCTGAAACTCAGCCGCTGCGGCTGACCCCCGGTGACCCGTCAAATACGCTTCTCCGCCCAAATAAGCCGGATAAAGAGGAAGAGCGTCACCCAGTTCGTACTGCCGGGCCGGGGCCAGTATTTTTATCACCCGATCACTGCTCGCTGCCGCGCTGACCGGGAGCGCTGCCGCTTTAATCGTCGGCAGATATACAAACTGCACGATCGTATCCTCAGGAAACTGGCTGGCCAGTTCGTCCGCCATGCGCGCTGCCTGGGCAGAATCGCCAGCCATACCGAACGCGACCGCGGCTAAAGTTCTCACGTCTCTGCCGTTGGCGAGCACAAGCGCCGCCCGGGCCTGCTGCTTCGCTAATGCCTGGTTCCCGGCCAACGCTTCCCGCAAGGCTCCGATGGCCTCGAATAGTGCTGCCTCCTCATCCCCATCCGTACGCCGCGCAGCCTCCACGGCGCGCCGCGTGAGCTCGCGTGCCTTTGAAAACTGCCCAGCGTAAGCGGCTGTGTTCGCTTCTTCGAGGAGTGTGGTCGGCTCATACCCGGGATTACCCATCAGGGCTGTCGCCTCGCGCTCCATGCCGGCGCTATCGTGCTGCGCAAAGTACACGTCGTAAAGCATCTGATGAATGTAGGACTTGTCGCCATCCTGCCGGGCCAGGGCGTCTAGCAATAACGCCTTCGCTTGATCGAGGCGATTGAGTCTCAGGTATTGTTCGACAAGATTGGCGTAGCCAATTGCACTCCAATCGAGTTGCAGACTCTGCTGCATCGCCGCCAGGCTTTTCTCATGGTCGCCTAGCATCGAGTAGATGGTGCCCAAGTTGCCGATTGGGACTGGATCACGCGGGTAGGTTTGCGCCCACAGCTCATAGGTCGAGCGGGCCGCCTCCAGGTTCCTGGTTGCAAGTTGTTGGTAGTGTGAAACCAGGTAGAGTTTTTCACGTTCGCTCACTTGCTCGCGTAAGTCGTATGCCTTGCGTAGGAACTCCGACGCTTGGTTCCCTTGGCTTTGCATGTAGTAACAATTTCCTAGCCGGGCGTAGGCCATGGCAAAACGAGGGTCCAGGTCGATGGCCCGCTGAAAAAACGGGATTGATTCATGGTAATCACTCTTGAATTCATACAATTGAAAACCCAGACTGTAGGCTTTGAGTGCTTCGAGCGACGGGGTCGTGACATTTTCTGGCGGGGCATCAAATTTCCGCACTGAGCTCAACGATTCCCCTAATTTGCCTCGGATATCCGCAGCCAACTTGCTCAGGGCATCGAGCACGTGGTTCTTGTCGCTGGCCTGGGCTTCGGTGCTGGCCAACGTTTCTCCGTTCGAACAGTTGACCGCCTTCAGGCTCAAAAGATATTGCGTGCCAATCTGAGCGATCGAGCCGTTCAGAACTGCCGCACTGCCCGTACGCTGGCAGACTTCGCGAGCCAACTCTTTTGTCAGCCGGGTATCTTTCGGCTGTGACATCAGAGACAGTGTCTGCGCGATGCGCTCATCGGAGAGCAGGCTTAAGAAGGGCGACTGCTCAAGCTGAGCCGAAAGCCCCTGCCTCAGGGCATCATCGAAAACCGCGTCCCCGGTAGTATTGGCAAAGTCGGCAAGAATAATGGTGTCTTTCGCGGTCAGCTTTGGCGCGCGATGAAGGTAGAAATACCCCCCCACCGCCATCAATACCAACGCCACGGCGACAACCGCACTAAACTTCCAGCGGTTGCTCACCCTGGAAGCCGTTTCACCGACTGGCATCTGTGACGACGCCGTGTCCCGCTTCAGCCGTTGCAGGTCAGTGCGAACATCCGACGCGTGCTGGTAACGCAGGTTGCGGTCTTTTTCCAGAGCCTTGTTGACGATGTCTTCGAGTTTGGGCGGCACATCGGGATTCAGCCGCACCGCCGAGGTCGGCGTCCCATCGAGAATGGCCTTGAAAATCACTCCGGTGCTTTCGCCACGAAATGGCAACGCGCCGGTCGCCATCTCATAAAGCACGGCTCCAAAAGAAAACAGATCCGTGCGCACATCCAATTCTTTGGCACGAACCTGCTCCGGAGACATGTAGGCGACCGTGCCCAGAGCAGAACCGGGGCTGGTGAGATGTTCTTGCGAATCGATGGTTGCCGCGGTGGCATCCGTGCCCGTTCCGGGCTTGCTGGTTACTTTGGCCAGACCGAAATCCAAAACTTTCGCGTGCCCGCGTTTGGTGATGAAGATGTTCGCAGGCTTAATGTCACGATGGACGATGCCTTCCGTGTGTGCAGCGTCCAGGGCATCGGCAATCTCGATGCCCAATTCCAGAACGGTTTCGATATCGAGCGGCCTTCCCGCAATGCGGTGTTTGAGCGTCAGCCCATCCAAAAATTCCATCGCGATGAAGCGTCGGCCGTCCTGCTCACCGATTTCGTGAATGGTGCATATATTCGGATGATTGAGGGCCGAGGCAGCGCGAGCCTCGCGACGGAAACGTTCCAAGGCCTGGGGATCTTGCGCGACCTCGTCAGGCAGAAACTTGAGAGCGACAAAGCGGCCGAGCGAGGTGTCCTCGGCCTTGTAAACCACACCCATCCCGCCCCCGCCGAGTTTCTCGACGATGCAATAGTGCGAGATGGTCTGGCCGATCATCCTGGCAGATTATTGAAGAAGCCTGCGCCGCGCGCGATCATGTTAGGCGGCAAGGGGCGGGGAGTCAATGCCGTGCGGCCCAACGCTAACTTCGTCGCCAGATAATGCCTACGCAACTTTGATTAGCATGCAGGTGACATCATCGTGCTGCGGGGTGGCTCCGACAAAGAAATCGAGATCAGCCATCAGGCGGCGAAGGAGTTCATCCGGAGTGGCTGTGGTTCCGTTCTGCAAGACGTTCAGCAACCGCGATTCCTCGTATTCTTCACCCTTCGCGTTCAGCGCTTCGACCACTCCATCGGTGAAGATGACCAGCCAATCGCCAGGCTGTAAGGTGACGGAGCCTGATTCATAGGGAGCATCCGCCATGATGCCAAAAGGAAGTCCGCCGTTGGTCAAGCGCTCGATGGCGCCGGAGCTGCGGCGCAGAATGGGAGTATTGTGTCCGGCGTTGATATAGGTCAGAGTGCGGCTGCGGGAATCAAATTCGGCGAGGAACGCAGTGGTGAAGCGGCGGCCATCCTGACTGTTGCTGCTGGCGTAACGATTCAGTCCCGCAACTAGGTCGGCCAAAGAGCAGGGAGTCGAGGAAAGAGTCTTGAGACCGGCTTGAAACGTAGCCATGAGCAGGGCTGCTGGAATGCTTTTGCCAGCTACGTCGGCAACGGCGAACAGAAACAAGGGCTCGCCTTTGAGCCCGGGGCGGGCAAACACGTCGTAATAGTCTCCGGCGACGGTGTTGGCCGGCCGGGTTGCGAATGCCATGGTCAAGCCCGGGATCTCAGGCGGCGTCGCGGGCAGCAGCCAACTCTGAATATCGCGGGCGATTTCTAGATCGCGCTTCATGACCACGCGGTCGGCGATCTCCAGCATCAACAGCATGAACAGCGAAGCTCCGCCCAGAAAGCGGAGATCAAATTCAACAAATTCGACATGGCCCTCTTCGGTACGATGGCTGTAACCTCCAGCGGGAAAAAGCAGGAGCACGACACCGAGCAGCAGCAAAATTCGCCTCGCCGGCGTCAGCTTTTCGAGGATGGCCCAGGCGAACGCCTGAGCAGTGTGCCAGAAACCGCGCTTTTGACTTTCATGCGGGGCTCGCGCCTGGAAGTCTTTCTGGTAGAAGCGATAGCTGGCGCGGGTGTCGGTGCTGAATTGCTTCCACAGTTCACTGAGCTCGAGCCCTTCAGTCACGCGATGCCAAAACTGCTGGAGATGGCCGAGCACTCCCTGATGCGGGTGCCGGGGCGGAACCGGAACGGTCTTGGGTGGGGGAGCGTTCATGCAGATCGGTAGAACTCACATTATAAGCTGCGGTATCTACTACGATGCATTCTCCGCCTTGGCCTGTAGCACGACGAGGGTCATATCGTCGTGCTGCTTGGCTCCGGCTACGAACTTGTCGGCGGCTTGCATGATGCGGGCGATGGTCTCCGAGGGGCTGAGACCCGAGCACGCCTTCACTGTGTCGATGAGTGCCTTCTCGCCCCATTCTTCATCGATGCCATTCATGGATTCACTGATGCCATCGGTGAAGGCGATGAACACGTCTCCCGGCTCGATTTTCAAACTCCCCTGCTCGTAGGGAAAACTTTCCAGCAGTCCGACCACAGTGCCGCCGGTTTCCAGGCGAGAAATCTGCCAGGCGCCGACTGACCGATGAAACAACATCGGCGGATTGTGTCCAGCATTCACGTAATTGAGCTGGCGCGTGGCAGGATTGTATTGACCGTAGAAAAACGTCGCATAGCGGTTGGAAGAGGACGCTTCGTAAACGAGGTGATTTACATTGCTCATCAGCGCTGCCAGATTCTCCGGGGCGCGGGTGGCTTCGCCGCGCAAAGAAGCTTGCAAGCTGGCCATGGTGAGGGCAGCAGCAATCCCCTTGCCGGATACATCGCCAATGGCGATCCCCAACTGCCCGCTGGGCAGGGCAAGAAAATCGTAGTAGTCGCCACCAACCCCCAGTGCGGGGCGGCAGGCTCCAGCGTAGTCAATGCCAGCAATTGGCGGCAGAGTTTGGGGAAACAGCCGCTCCTGCACTTCGCGGGCGATTTCCACTTCACGATTCAGACGCTCGCGCTGAGCAACTTCGTCGGCGATGGCGGACATCAGCCGTGCATTCTCCAACGCCAAACCAGTCTGTGCCGCCACTGATTTAAGCAGGCGCAGGTCGGTACCGGAGTAGGGCTCGTCGGAACGCTTCGGCCCCAGGCTGATGAATCCAAGCAGCTTGTCGCGGGTACTTAATGGAAGAAGAAGTTCAGCGCGGAGATCCGCAAGTCCGGTGCGCTCCCGTTCGTTGATCTCCGGATCTCGATATAACCATGAGCTGGGATCGTCGAAATAAACGCGGGCTGGTTCTTTATTGCTCTGAAGCGCCTTCACAGTGCCCGCACCGGGATTGAAAGAAACATCGGGCGGAGTGCCATATCCCAAAGCGAAGGCTGGGCGATACGGGCCGCTGCCTCCCAGCAAAACAGCGACTTGTGGGATATGCAACGTTTCAGAGATACGAGTGGCCACAGTCTCGATCAGGGGCCGGGTTTCAACCATGCTGCGCACCTGATCGCTGAGTTCACCAAGCACTTGGTCGGCATTGTAGGCTTCGCGGAAAAAGCGCCGGTCGGTCCAAGTGCGCAGACGGTCTCCCAGCCTCGGGATGCTGAATCCGATCGTTACCGCGATAGCAATGACGACGATCTCTCCGAGTTGACTCGATTTGCGGCCCAGAGCCAAGGCAGCTGCGATGACGATCGCAATGGCGATGAACTGAAATGCCCGGATAGTGTTCTTTGCCAATCCGTATTGCAGACCCTGCCGGACCACTACGCGCACATCCATGGCACGCTGTACCACGATGACGTAAGCGAGGGTGAGCGGGAAAAGCACGGTGAGAATCAGTCCAACGCCGATCAGCCAGTCAGGGAACAAGTCGTACATCGACTTCCCGCGAAACATAGAAACCAGCGAGAGCAAGAACAAAGGAACCAGGGCGACGGTTGCGCCCCAATACAACAAACGCAGGCGTCGCTTGGCATCAGGAGAAATCGCCACGGCTGACTTGGCGAAGATCGAACTGAAAAAGCCGAAGCCGACGACGCAAAACATATAGATGGTCAAAGGCGTTTGAAAAGGATGGAACTTCCGAATAATCTGATCCGCACGGACGTAGTCGGTCATCTCCGTAATCGAAATCGCCACGAAAAAAGCTATGTTCACAAGAGCCGGCACGATCACTAATACCGGGATCCACTTCCGCCATGGCGGCATCCGTGTGTAGAACGGAAAGGGTTCAGGAAAGAAGAATCCGAACAAAAACATGAATATCGGCCACCCGGCTCCAAGCGCGGAGTGATACGCCATGGCCACGTCGCGGTAACCTGGGCCCCAGCTCTCAATTTTGAATGCGCTGAATAACTGGGAGAACCCGAACATCAGCCCGAGCAGGATCCATGCCAGCCCGTCGCGCGGGCGAACCAGCACTACCCAGGAAGCGAGCAGGATGCACCCGATGGGCGCAGCGATGTTCAGCAGCACGTCAAACAGCACCTGGGCGGCCGGATTGGTTCCTGGGGTCACGGGGAGAACCACGGTATGTTCTCCAGAGGAAGATCTCACGGTTAGATCGATGTGATCTCCTGGGCGCGCTTTCGCGTAGGCTTCCGACAGCAGGGCACTGCCGGTGTACTTTTGCCCGTTGACCGCAAGCAGAATGTCGCCGGTGTGCAAGCCGAGTTTCTCGGCGGTGGGGCGCACAATCTCGAGGGATGCGCTGGCAGTGGCGGGTGCCACAAAGCCCAGGTCTATTTTTTCTTCGCGCCAGATGTCACGGGCATAACGGACCTGAAACAGTATGGCCCCGGTAAACAGGATTGCCAGACAGAGGTATTGCAATGTGGGCGGAGGCAAGTTTCGTCTGCGGAGGCTGGTCGACATATCTCAGGCAGCACCGATTGTACTATCGGGCTCGCGCCGGTTCAGAAGAGTCGCAATTGTTCGCCAGTCTCAGGGCCGGGAGTCGGATGGCTGCGTTCGCTGTATCGGTCGTAATCAGTGCGAATGCCATACTTTTGCCTTAGGCGGGCCATTAGTTGTGAAAGGCGTTTGCGATAGGGAGTAGAGATAAACGCGCTGTCTTTGAAGCGTTCGCGATAGCTCTCGACTAGCTGCGGAAATTCCTTTTCGAGAAAGGGCATGAAGACGGCGGCCGAGCAGGGCTTCAGGAAAAGGGAATTGGCAAAAACATATTTTCCTCCGGCCTCGGAGACAGCGCGGACCAGAGCTTCAAGGTCCTTGGGAGAATCCGTGATGCCGGGCAGCACGGGAGCGCAGATGACACCCGCGGGGATGCCTGCTTCGGTGAGTTTTCGCACGGCTTCCAGGCGCAGATCAGGACGCGGGGCCCGCGGCTCCAGAATGCGCGCGAGGTCCGTGTTTAATGTGGTGATGGTGATGTTGACGAAGACTTTGTTGTGAGCGCCCACTGCGCGCAACAGGTCAGCGTCGCGGACGACCAGATTGGACTTGGTGACGATGCCAATCTCCAAACCTTGATGGCGGGAGAATTCCTCGAGAATCGCGCGTGTGACTTCAAATCGCCGTTCGGCGGGTTGATAAGGATCGGTCGCGGTGCCTATGGCGATTTCTTCTCCGGACTTAACGTGGCGCAGCTCCTGCCGCAGCAATTCGGCGGCGTGCTGCTTGATGAAAATCTTTTGCTCGAAGTCCACGCCGTCACGCATTTCCATGAATTCGTGGGTGTAGCGCGCGTAGCAGTACTTGCAGGCAAATTCGCAGCCACGGTAGGGATTGATGGTCCAGGTGAAGGGCATGCGGGCGGACGTACATCGATTCACCAGCGAGCGGACTGGCAGGGTGAAGTATTCGACATGGTGTCCCTGGCGCAGGGATTCGCCTTCAGCGGCCAGCCGGGCGATTCCGACCAGCTTGGGCTTGAGATCGGGTAGCAAGGGAAGAGAAGCCACGGTAAAATTCGCCTTTTCTTCGCCCAATAGTACGATAGGAAATCAGCAAGGTCAAGTCGAAGCGAGGGTAGTACCTATCGGGAAAGTCGGCTAACTCTCCTGCGTCCCTGTTCCCCGCACGTAATGAGGCAACGGGGTTCTGCGTGCCATCGCCTGTTTTCGCCACCCATTAGAAAACTCGCGTATCAGCGAATAGGCAACGGCTGTCATCGAAAGCTGCATCCGAAATGTTCCTATTCCGCCGTCCGAGTTAAGGGGAGGCGACACAGTGCCACACGTTAAACCCACAATTTGGAAGAAAGCCAGTTTTCTATCTCTGCTCTGCGTCTCAATGGCAATTGCCTCGCACGGTCAGACTTTCACCACACTAGCGGATTTCGACGGACCGAGCGGTTCTTACCCTTACATGACTCCCGTCCAAGGTGCGGATGGGCGACTGTATGGAACAACCTCCGAAGGGGGAAGCAGCGGGCAATCCTGCTACCCTTACTCAGGCTGTGGCACTGTCTTCGCAATTACGGCAGAGGGCGTGCTGACAACACTCTACAGTTTTTGCGCCCAATCGAATTGCGCCGATGGCGACATTCCAACGGCGGGGCTAGTTCTAGGTATCGATGGGAACTTTTACGGGACTACGGGGGAAGGTGGAAGTCTTAACTGCGATGCTCCATACGGCTGCGGGACCGTCTTCAAAATCACCCCAAGCGGCAAGCTAACCACGCTGCACAGCTTTACCGAATCCCCAATGGACGGTGCGAGCCCTGTCGCGGGGTTGATGCAGGCCACCGATGGGAACTTTTACGGAACAACCTCCGCAGGAGGTGCGGGGGGCTCGGGGGTTATCTTCAAAATCACTCCAGCAGGCACATTTACCACAGTGTACAGCTTCAATGGAATCGACGGCGATACTCCCTACGGGGCGCTGATGGAAGCGAGCGACGGCAACTTATACGGGACGACAACGCATGGAGGGGCCAACTGCACCCAAAGTGGCATGTGCGGCACAGTTTTCAAGATTACCAAACGGGGCAAGCTGACGACTCTCTACAGCTTTTGTGGCCAAACCAATTGCGCTGATGGAGCCTTTCCCGCAAGCGGACTGATACAAGCCAGCGACGGAAATCTCTATGGAACAACGGAATTCGGTGGCACCGGCGATACTTCCTTTTGCGGTAGCATCAGGTGTGGCACCGTGTTCAAAATTACATCTGATGGGACGCTGACAACTCTAACTAGCTTCGGCAAGTTCTCGGATGGTTCAGATGGTGCTTGGCCATATGCCGGGGTCGTGCAGGCCACGGACAGGAACTTGTACGGAACGACGTGGAATGGTGGAGCTTACTGCCAAACCGGAGGTGGCTGTGGCACGATCTTCAAAATTGTCTTAGGGGGTGCCTCAGGGGGTGAAAGAAGCACGCTCTACAGCTTCTGCGCACAGGCTGGCTGCCCGGATGGCACTGACCTTTACGGAGGACTCGTTGAAGCTACGAACGGGAACTTCTACGGGGCAACGTGGGGAGGCGGGAGCAGTAATCAGTGCTACGGATGCGGTACGGTCTTCAGCGTATCTGTGGGGCTTGACCCGTGCGTGAGTCTTGTGCGCAACTCGGGTAAGGTCGGCCAGAGGGCCGGCATCCTCGGACAAGGATTCCTCGGAACCACCAGTGTCTTACTTAACGGCACGCCCGCGCCTTTCACTGTCAAATCCGACACATTCATTCTCGCCACCGTCCCCCCTGGCGCAACCACCGGTTATGTCAACGTGACCACACCCACCGGTGTGCTGACCAGCAACGTGCCATTTCATGTGATTCCGTAATTGAAGCTTAGCCCTATTGAAATCGTACTCCTTGTAGTTGTCGATAAATCTCTATAGCGCTCATTGACCTCCCGTCCTGCATTGATTTGAAGAGTGCTACTGCGCTGGCTTGGCTTCCCCGGCCGGTTTCTCAAACAGCTTGGGGTCGATTGTCGGGTTGTACTGCACCCGGGTGAATTCCACGAGGCTGCTGTCTTGTCCGTTTTCTTTGTTCTTATGCATGGCGGGCAGGGTGATTCCGTCGGTAGTTTCCCATTTGGAGAGAATGGTCTCGCCGTGCATTTGACCGGATCGGCCAACCGCTTCGTACGCTTCCCGAACCACGTAGCCGGTTTTTGGATCGACAAACCAACGGATAGCCATGTCACCACCGCTGACATCGACAATTCGGGTTTCGACACCGCCGATCATCTCACTTCCTCCAGCGGCAAAGATAAACTTCGGATCGTTAAGATGTTGCCCAATGTAAATCAGGTCGCGATGAATCTGCTTTACAGTTTCTTCTTTCTGCGGCGCGGGCAGGTCTTGCACTCCCATGGCTGCTGACATGAATCCAGCGGCCGGGGTCACGACAATCGCTAACGGGCCCTGCGGAGTCTGCACCGTCACGTGCATGCTGTCGGGAAATACGATAGTGACTTGCACGCTCGTCGACGGGCCGCCTTGGGCGTCCTGCTCAGTGAGATCAGCCTGCAGCGACTTCACCGATTGTAGCTTCGCGAGACCGCCCATGGCTTCTACAACTTTTGCTGCCAACGCTTTGCCTTCAGGGTTGGAAGCGGGGGGCTTGGCAGGCGGCGTTTCTTCTTTTTCTCCCGGAGGCGGCGGAATGGCGATGTCAATATTCGTTACCGCTCCCAAAGACGACAGAGGTTTGTCGAAGTCCGCAGTGTTTCCGACGACGAGTACCGCGAGTTGATCTTTGTGAACGTATTTGGAGACCGCGCTGGCCACGTCCGCCGCTTGAACCTGCTCAACTCCGGAGCGAAAGCGCTCCAGGAAATCGGCAGGATAGCCGTAGAACTCATAGGCCATTCGTTCGCGCAAAACCTTATCCGGCGAATCAAAGTTGAAGACGAACGAATTCAGAATGGAATCCTTGGCACGCTTGATCTCGGCGTCTGAAATCGGGTTGGTCTTCAGTTTATCGAGTTCCTCGTACAGTGCCTGGATTGCTTCCACAGTGCTCGCGCTCTTGGTGCCCATGCTGAGGCGCACTACGCCGGGATGATCGAAGGCACTCCCTATGCCGCCGCCTACGTTGTATGCCAGCCCCTTCGCGGTGCGAATACTCTGTACCAGGCGCGACGAAAAACCGTTGCCGAATGCCTCATTGAAGACTTGGGTCGCGTAGTAGTCAGGATTGTCGCGACGAATGCCGAGTTCCACCATTCGAATGTTGGTCTGATTCACATCAGTTTTCGGAATCAGATAGTAGCCAGGCTTGGCGGGATGGAATTCAATGTCGGGTGCTTTTACCGCCGGGCCTTTTGCCCATCCCCCGAACACCAGGCGGAGCTTGGCTTCCATGGCGGTGGAATCGAAATCGCCGACGATCCCCAGAATGATGTTGTTGGGATGAACGTGGGCATGCTGCCAGTCAATAAGATCCTGACGCGTGACTGCGGCCACGGTGGCATATTCGGGTTCGCGGGTGTAGGGATTGTCAACGCCATAAGCCAGCTTCGCCGCTTCGCGCCCGGCAATGTCTCCGACTTCATCGTTGCGGCGGGAAATGGAATCGTCCATTCCTTTCTGCGCAAGGTCGAGTTTGTCGGCACGAAATTCCGGGTTACGCAGCAAGTCGTCGAACACTTTGAAAACATCGTCGAAATCGCCCTTCAGACAGGACCATGAAATCGAAGTCGAATCCGCATTGCTGCCGGTTTCGACCTTCGCGGCGCGGACTTCGAGATAGTCGTCGAGTTGGTCGCCAGTCTGCGATTTGGTACCACCGGTGCGCCAGACGTCGCCGTACATATCGAGCATGCCGGCCTTGTTGCCAGGTTCGGAGCGGGATCCGCCACGGATGCGCGCGGTCCCGTCAATCAGCGGCAGTTCGTGATCCTCTTGCAGGAAGACGATCATGCCGTTGGGAAGCTCGATGCGCTTTGGCTCCTGAGGATGGAAAGCGTGCAGGGCAGGGATGGGCACCTGCTGCCAATCGGTGGCTTGGGCCGCGGCATGAGGTGTAACCAGGATTCCGCAAAGGCCTATGAGGACCGTGATGACTGTTAGGCGCCGCTTCATTGCGCACCTCCTTGACCGGGGTCAGCCGATGCAGGAGTTGTGGTTTCAATGATTCCCACGGTGCGATTGTTGTCGGTGAATGTCTTGTTGGAGACGCGGCGAATGTCGGCCTTGGTAATTTTGTCGATGCGGTCTACTTCTCGAAACAGCTCACGCCAGTCGTCATAGCGTGCTTGATTAATTCCCAGTTCGTTAGCCAAGCCAGAATTGCTGTCGAGACTGCGAATCAAGTTTGCCTTGGCCCGGGTTTTGATCATCTTCAATTCGTCATCGCTGATGTCTTCCTTCTTCAGCTTGTCGATTTCAGCGTGGATAGCGCCAGCCATTTCGTCGGGTTTGTGACCAGGCAGCGGAAACGCATAAAAGGCAAAAAGATGCGGATACTTGTTTCCGGGCAGACCGGAAAAGCCGGCCGATGCAGACGCGATTTTCTGATCGCGCACCAGCGCGCGATAAAGCCGCGACGTCCGGCCCTCGGACATGAGATCGGAAATGGCGTCATACACAGCGTCGTCGGGATCACGGTAGTCGGGACGGTGATAGCCCTCGAGATAGAGTGGTTGCGTCTGCTCGGTAAGCACCACGCGGCGCTCGGAATTCTGCGGGGGCTCGGTCGTGACTCTCTCATCCGGCTTCGGGTGCGACGGAATGCGACCGAAATATTTCTCGATCATTGGCATCGCTTCCGACGCTTTCACGTCGCCGACCACGGTCACCACCATGTTGGAAGGAATGTAGTATTCGTCGAAGAACTGCCGCGCGTCGGTTGCGGAAAACGAATTCAGGTCCGACATCCAGCCGATGGTGGGGCGATGATACTCACTGGCTTGAAATGCGGCGGTGATGAATTGCTCGAGCAGGCGTCCGGTGGGATTGCTGTCGGTGCGCAGGTGGCGTTCTTCGATGACGACGTTGCGTTCTTTGTAAAACTCTCGCATCACGGGATGCAAGAAGCGCTCGGACTCAAGATAAGCCCAAAGCTCAAGCCGGTTCTGCGGCAGGGAATAAAAGTAATTGGTTTCGTCCAGGTCAGTCGAGGCGTTCAGGCCTTCTACGCCGTTGCGCTCGAGGATCTCGCTGAACTGGTTGGGAATGACGTATTGGTTGGCTGCCTTGACGGCATCCTGCCACGCAGTTTCCAGTTGCTTGAGCTTCTGCTGGTCGCGGCCGAATCGCTTGTCACGCTCCGCGAGATAGGCGGCGTACGCGGTCTCGACTTTCGCGAGAGCAGCTTTTTCCGCGGGGTAATCCTTGGTGCCAATCTTGTCGGTGCCCTTGAATGCCATGTGCTCGAACATGTGTGCGAGACCGGTTTTGCCCAGCGGATCCTGCGCGGAGCCGGCGTCTACATGGGTGTAGAAAGAAAATACCGGCGCCTCAGGACGCTCGCAGATCACAACCGTCAGACCATTGTCGAGTTTCTTGACGGTGATGCGCTTCTCGAAGGAAGCAATGTCCTGCGCGGCGGAAAGGTTTGCCAATGACAATATAAGGATGACGAGAGTGATCGGGAAACGGCGTTTCATTCGACCTCCACCACAGGTTGGACGTATGAGAAGAGCAGAAGTTTGAAATTACGTGGCGGGAGGGAGGGTTGTCAAACGGAACTGTGCCTAAACAGCGGGGATCGGGAAACTGATCCTCTATTCGTTTCACACTGATGAGTCTCTTATAATCGGACACGATCATGCCCGGCAAACCACAGATTGTCGAAATCGGCGGCAGGCACCTCAGTCTCACCAACCTGGACAAAGTCCTATACCCGGTTGCGGGATTTACCAAGGGCCAGGTCATTGATTACTACGCCCGCATTGCGCCTGTACTTGTTCCGCATCTTGCCGGACGGCCGCTGACTCTGAAACGTTATCCAGGGGGAGTGGATGAAGAATATTTCTTTGAGAAGAACGCCACCAAGCACCGGCCGGACTGGGTGAAAACCGCGCCCATCTGGAGCGAACGCAACGGCCACGACATCAACTACCTTCTCGCCAACGATCTGCCCACGCTGACATGGATCGCGAACCTGGCGGGGCTCGAGCTCCACCCGTCGTTGTCACTGGCGAAAGACATCGTGTGTCCGACCATGATGGTGTTTGACCTTGATCCCGGACCGCCTGCAGACATTGTGCAGTGCTGCCAAGTGGGGTTGTGGCTGCGAGAGGTATTCGAACACTTCGGATTGCAAAGTTTCCCCAAGACTTCCGGATCAAAAGGACTTCAGATCTACGTCCCGCTGAACACGCCGACCAGCTATGACCTAACCAAGCCCTTTGCGCACGCTTTGGCGCGCTTGCTCGAGAGCGAGCACCGCAACCTGGTGGTTTCTGATATGAAGAAGGAACTCCGCGTGGGGAAAGTACTGGTGGACTGGAGTCAGAACGATGAGCACAAGACCACCATTGCCGTCTATTCGCTGCGGGCGCGGGAGCGGCCGACAGTCTCTACTCCGGTGGAATGGGAAGAAGTTGAGTCGGCGTTGAAAAAGAAGGACGCCGACCTGTTGGTATTTGAGGCAGCAGAGGTGCTAAAGCGCGTGGAAAAAATGGGCGATCTGTTTGCCCCGGTGCTCAAGCTCAAACAGAAGTTGCCAAAGCTGGCGGGGGTAGAAGGCGGGACAGGAATTGAAATCGCGGCGCAGGCGGAGAGTCCTCGGCGGGACACAAAGCGATCGAAAACCGCATCCAAGCCCGCGGGGAAGCCAAAGCGACGAAAGGTATAATCCGATCACTTCTATGGTAAAGCTCTACGCAGGCACGTCGGGATGGGCCTATCCAAGCTGGAAGCCTGCTTTCTATCCCGCCAAACTGGCGCAGACGAAGTTCCTCCAGCACTACTCGACCCAACTCAACGCGGTCGAAGTCAACTTTACCTTCCGGCAGTTATTGAAAGAGACGACTGCGCAGAAGTGGATCGACCAAACTCCCGCCGGTTTCCGGCTTAGCGTCAAAGCCCATCAGGTCATTACCCACATCAAACGCCTGCAGAAGACCGAAGACTTCCTGCCGCGGTTTCTGAGCACGGTGGAACCGCTGGCACGCGCGGAAAAGTTGGGGCCGCTGCTGTTCCAGTTGCCGCCCAACCTGAAAGTGGACGTTGCGCTGCTGGAGGAATTTCTACGCGGCTTGCCTCGTGCCGTCCCTTCGGCTTTCGAATTCCGTAATGTCTCGTGGTTTACAGATGAAGTTTACGAACTCCTCAAGAAAAGCAACCGTGCCTTGTGCATAGCCGAGACCGAAGAGCGGGTGACGCCGGATGTGACGACCGCCGACTTTGCCTACTACCGTTACCGCAAACCGAGTTACACACCGGAGGAGCGGCAAACGATGATCGGACGAATTCGTGACCATCTGGCCGCGGGAAGGAACGTGTTTACGTATTTCAAGCACGAAGAAACGCCGGAAGGCGCGATGTACGCGGTGGAGTTGTTGAAGGAGTTCAGTTAACCACAGAGCGCACAGGGGACACAGAGACTTCGCCTGTGCGCTACGTGTCCTCTGTGGTTAAGATCTTGCGCATCCCAGTCGTCACTTCTCCCAGCGTCTGATAACGCGCATACTCAATCGGTGCAATCTGACGCCAATTCCAGCCTTGTCGCAGGCTTCCTCGATTATCTGAAAGTAGAAAAAGGCCTGGCGCCGCTGACAGTGGCGGCCTATGCCACTGATATTGGCCAGTTTTCTGCATTCCTTGAAAAGCAGAAGCGAACTTTGCTTAAAGCGTGTCGCAGCGATGTTCGTGACTTCATCCAGGAATTGTTTGCCAACTCGGTCGATGGGCGATCTGTCGGACGCAAGCTTTCGGCGTTGCGGCACTTGTATCGCTATTTACTGCTCGACAAACTCATCGAGCACGATCCGACCTTGAACATCTACTCGCCGAAACAGTGGAAGGTGTTGCCCAAATCGCTGGCGCACGATGAAGTGGAGGCCGTACTGCGCGGGCCACAACGGGTTTCGGGGCCGCTTGCCGACGCTATTTCCACGCGTGACCGCGCCATGCTGGAGGTGTTCTATGCCGGGGCGCCGCGGGTATCGGAGATCGTCGGCGTCAAACTCGAAGACTTGAAGGTGGATCTCGGCTACGTACTGGTGCGCGGCAAAGGTGACAAAGAACGCATCGTGCCACTTGGGAAGTCGGCGCAAGAAGCGCTGGTCTCTTATATGAAGACTGCGAGGGGCGTGCTCGCCAAAGGCCGGAGTTCGCCGTTGCTTTTTCTGGGACGTGGGGGGCGCAAGTTGACCAGGCAGCGGGTGTGGCAGATGGTGCGGGCCGCGTCGGCGAGTATGGGACGGCGTGCCAGCCCGCATATGTTGCGCCACAGTTGCGCCACGCATATGGTGGAAAATGGCGCCGATTTGCGTACCGTGCAGACCATCCTCGGTCATTCCGATATTTCGACGACGCAGGTGTACACGCATGTGGCGCTGGACCGACTGAAGAGCGTTTATCAGAAACATCATCCGCGGGCGAAAGCGAGGTAGGAAGAGCTTGTTCACCACAGAGTCACAGAAACACAGAGAAAAGCGATTGACTTGGATATTCTCCGTGGCTCTGTGACGCTGTGGTAAAGAAAAACGAATGACAACTAGCACCAAACGCACCATCGTTGAAAGAGCCTCCGACCAGTTTCTTCGGTCGCTGCGCGAGCTTAATGCTTCGCCGCATACCATCAAGGCTTACACCGGTGACCTGGACAATTTCGCCGCATACATTGGATCCCGCGACTGGCGGCAGATTGATCATCTGGCCATCCGTGGATTTCTGTCTCATCTTTACGAGAAAGGCCTCAGTAAGGCGTCCGTGGCACGGTCGCTGGCGGCAGTCCGGTCGCTGTATCGCTGGCTGGCGCAGGAGGGAGTGGTGAAACAGAATCCTGCGGCGTTGGTTTCGACGCCCAAGCTGCCCAAGAAATTGCCACGAGTTCCGACCATTGAAGAAATGAATACCGTGCTCGACGGACCGATGCCGGAAGTTGCAGCCTTTCCCGAGCGCGACCGCCTCATGTTCGAATTGCTCTACGGATGCGGCATCCGCAACTCGGAATTGGTCGGCATCAATCTTGATGACATCCGGCTCAGCAACGAGGCCATTTTGATTCGGGGTAAGGGTAAGAAGGAGCGTTACGTGCCCTTCGGCGATTCGGTGAAATCAGCGCTGGCATCGTACTTGCCCCTACGTCTGCAAATGCTGGCACAACGAAAGAAGAATACTAACGCGCTGCTGATCAATCAGCGCGGCGGGCGGTTGACCATGCGCAGCGCGGGACGCATCATCAAGAAAATCGCTGTCGCCAAAGGCCTACCGCCGGATGTGCACCCGCACACTCTCCGCCATGCTTTCGGTACTCACATGCTGGAAGAAGGCGCCGATCTGCGCGCGATTCAGGAAATGCTTGGACACGAACGCCTCTCGACCACGCAGCGCTACACCCAGCTTTCTATGAAGCACGTGCTTGAGGTTTACGACCAGACCCATCCCCGGGCGAAGTAGCTGCCAGCAATCGGCCGTCAGCTTTCAGCCAACCCATCAGCATCCCCGATACCAATCATGAGGATGGTCTTCCGCTCGTCGCTTCCTCCAACTGCTCCCACATCGCTACCACCCGCGCCTTCACCTCCGCGATCAACTTCTCATAAGCTGCTTCTGACGCTTCCGCCTCCGGCGGGGGAAAGATTGGATCGCCAATCTTCACCCGAAGCGGTGTGAACTTCAGAAACGGTTTTCCACGAGGCCAGGTTTCATAAAACCCGTCAATCGCGACCGGAACGATGGGTACCTGCATGTGAATGGAGAGAATGGCCGCGCCTTTCTTGAATCTTTTTGGCGAGCCGTCAATCGAGCGCTCTCCCTCGGGATAGAGAACCAGCACCCGTCCGTAGCCAAGGCCGAACGCCCCGGCACGCATGGCCGGAATCAGATTGGCATCGGGATCGACGACCACCACCCGCAACCATCGTGCCAGCGTGCGCATTGGTCCACTGCCGAAGATTTCGCTGGTGCCAACCGCGAAGGCGTCGCGAAATACCGACCAGGGCAAAAGGCCGCCCAAAATAATGGGATCGATATAACTCTGGTGATTGGAGCACAGAATGAAAGGCCCGCGCGGGGGGATCTTTTCCAGTCCGGTCGCCCGGAGATGGAAACGGTCGGCGGCGGCGATATGGATCAAGCGGCTCACCAGGAACCAGAACGCTGCCGAGATGCGCCGAGAGCGGCCCAGCGCCAACACTTCCGGGTCGGTAGTTTGTTCGCGCAGCAGCGTGTCCCATCCGGCACGTGGTTTGGACGAACCTGCTCCGCTGGCGGCGCTTTCGCGCACTATGTCCACCAGTTCACGCGCGGTATAAACCTCCGCCAGACGTGATTCTTCCACGTCGCCGCCGATTTCCTGCTCCAGTGCGACCAACAACTCCACGCGCTGCATGGAGTCGAGGCCGAGATCGAGCTCCAGATTGCTGTCCGGACGAATGATCTGCGGCTGGCTCCTTGCTGCCTCGCGGATGATTTTGAGCACCCGCTGTACCTCCGCTTGATCCAGCCATGCCAAGTCCTCTTCGGTGAGCGGTTTTTCCGATCCGATTTCGGCGCCAGCTTTTCCTTGACTCGCCTTTACTCTCTTGGCGATTTCGAAGCGTTTCAGCTTGCGAGTGGTAGTCCGGGGTAAATCCTCCTGCCAGATTTCGTAACTGCCAATGCGCTTGGTGGAGGGTAATTGCGCGGACAGGTTTTCAATGTCGAAGCGAATGACTTCCTTCGCATTTGTGATCTTGCGCTGCTTGAGTGCATCGAAGTTTGGAACCACCACGGCATAAAACCGGTCGGCCTTGGGATCGCCGGGGCGTCCTTCCAGTCCCAGCACGCAAATTTCCTTGATGTACGGGGACTTCAGGTAGTGGGTCTCAACTTCCTCGGGATAAATGTTCTTGCCATTGCTGAGGATGATGACGTCTTTCTTGCGCCCAGTGATGAAGAGATTTCCGACTGCGTCGACATAGCCGAAATCGCCGGTGTAGAGCCAGCCGTCTTTTAGAACATCGGCAGTGGCGTCGGGGCGGTTCCAGTATCCCTTCATGACAATTGCTCCGCGGATCAGAATCTCGCCAACCGGCAAGGGAACATCTTCTTGCGGCTGCGGATCTAGAATCTTGACCTCCACCCCGGTAAGCGGCGGCCCGACCGAGCCGATCACGTTATTGTGCGGGGAAGTGGCAAACGCAGCGCCAGTGGTTTCGGTGAGGCCGTAGGCTTGCAGAACGTCGATGCCAAGCGCGTGGAAGTCCAGGGCAATTTGGGGATCGAATCGCGATCCGCCGGTGACCAGATATCGCATCCGATCTCCGAAGGTGCGATGAATCTTTCTGAAGAAGACTTTTCCGAGGTTGATGCCAAATCTTCGTCCAAAGACAGTGACAGCCATCAAAGCCCGCAGGATCGATTGTGCCAGCTTGCCGCGCTGAGCAACCTCTTTGAAGATGCGTTCGTGGATCAGATAAAAGAACTGCGGCACGACGGCGAAGGCCGTGATCTTGCGCTCAGAAAGCGCACGCAGAAGTTCCGTCGTGTTCAGGGTTTCGAGATAAACAACGCGGACGCCCTTCACCAGGGGCAGCAACAGATTGGCCATCTGCGACAGCACGTGGAACAAGGGAAGTACGCCCAGCACCGCATCGTCTGGGCCAAGATCAGCCCATCCAAATACCGCTTCCACTTCGCCCATGAGATTGCCGTGGGTGAGCATGACGCCTTTGGGATCGGCAGTGGTACCGGAGGTGTAGAGCAGGGAAGCCAGCGCATCTTCAGAGGAAGCTACCGGTACAAACTCCCCCGGTCCGGCGTCGAAGATGCTGTCGAGATCAGTTTGTGTGGCGCGGGCGCCCTCGCCCGCGTCTTTCGTATCCAACCGTACGATCCCAATTGTCGATCCACGCACCGCTTGCCGGGCGATCTCCAGATGCTTCGCATCGCAGAACATCAACTCACTGCCGCTATCTTTCAGCAGCTTGGCGACTTGGTCAGTGTGGAATGCAGTATCGAGGGGAACTGCGTGCACCTCCGCCGGCAATGATGCCCAGATAAGCCGCGACCCAGCGGGGATGATTGTCGGCGAATATCGCCACGCGGGAACCCAGCGGAAGTTCTCGTCGGGTAGCCAGTGGCCGATCGACTCCGCCATCTGCCGAAGTTCGGCGTAGGTATAGCCTTCAACCTGATCACGCCGCTGGATTTCGAGCGCCACGTTATCCGGCCAGCGCTGGGAGCACTCGCGAAAGCGGTCGTAGAAAGTGGACATGGGTCAGCCGGAAATATACTTGAAAATACCTCGAACCGCAGAGAACTCAGCGCAAACTGGAAGATCAAGCTTCCGGCGACCTACCTGCCTCGTCGGCATCTAATATGCTAGGCTTCTAAAGATAGTGGTAGAAGTGTGCCTGGCGAGGAAAATTGATTGATTAATGCTCTTTTAGGTAAGGTCTTTGGTACCAAGAACGAGCGCGAAATCAAGCGCCTGATGCCCAATGTGGAGGCTATCGGCGCGCTTGAGCCCGCCATGCATAAGCTCAGCGATGACGAATTGCGGGCCAAGACCGCCGAGTTCCGTCAACGCATCCAGGATCGTCTGCAACGCATTGCTGACGAACCTGATGCCGATCTCGACCGCCTCAAAGAAATTGAAGACGAACGCCGGCAAGGCCACCAATGAAGTGCTCGACGAAATCCTGGTGGAGGCCTTTGCGGTGGTTCGCGAAGCCGGCCGCCGCGTGCTCAACATGCGGCACTTCGATGTGCAACTCATCGGCGGCATGGTGCTGCATCAGGGCAAGATCGCTGAGATGAAAACCGGCGAAGGCAAAACGCTGGTCGCCACTTTGCCGGTTTATTTGAACGCGCTGAGCGGGCGCGGCGTGCACGTGGTCACCGTCAACGATTACCTGGCCAAACGCGACTCGGAGTGGATGGGCAAGCTCTACAGCTTTCTGGGTCTGACGGTCGGCGTGATCGTGCATGACCTGGACGACCAGCAGCGCCGCGATGCCTACGCTGCCGATGTCACCTACGGGACCAACAACGAGTTCGGCTTCGATTACCTGCGCGACAACATGAAGTTCGATCTGCACGATTGCGTGCAGCGTGGCCACAATTTTGGCATCGTGGACGAAGTCGATTCCATCCTGATTGACGAAGCCCGCACTCCGCTTATCATTTCCGGCGCCAGCGAAGAATCCACCGACAAGTACGCGCGCGTCAACCGCATCATCCCCAAGCTGGAAAAAGGTGAAGAAATCGACACCGCGCCAGGGGAACCCAAAGAGCTCACCGGCGACTATGTGGTCGATGAAAAACACCGCAAGCATCACAGTCACCGACGAAGGCTGGGTGAAGGTTGAGCAGTTGCTGGGCATCGGCAATATCGCGGACCCGGAAAACTGGGACCTGAAGCATCACGTCGAAACTGCGGTCAAAGCCCACGCGCTCTACCACCGCGACGTGGAATATGTGGTGAAAGACGGCGAAGTCATCATCGTGGACGAATTCACCGGCCGCCTGATGCCGGGGCGCCGCTGGTCCGATGGCTTGCATCAGGCCGTCGAAGCCAAGGAGAACGTTAAGATCGAGCGCGAGAATCAGACGCTGGCGACCATCACCTTCCAGAATTATTTCCGCATGTACAAGAAACTGGCGGGAATGACCGGAACGGCGGAAACGGAAGCCACCGAATTCGAAAAGATTTATCAGCCTGGAAGTGATGGTGATCCCCACCAATCGCGTGCTGCTGCGGCTTGAAAATCCGGATGTGGTTTACCGCACCGAGAAGGAAAAATATTTTGCCGCCGCGGATGAGATTCAAAAGATGCATGAGACCGGCCAGCCGGTGCTGGTGGGTACGACTTCGATCGAGAAATCGGAGCGGCTATCGGAACTACTGAAGAAAAAGGGCGTGAAGCATTGGGTTTTGAACGCCAAGCAGCACGAGAAAGAAGCCGAAATCGTGGCCCAGGCCGGAAGTAAGGGCATGGTCACGATTGCCACCAACATGGCGGGCCGCGGAACCGATATTCTGCTGGGCGGCAATCCGGAATTCATGGCCAAGCAGGAGTGCGTGAAGAAGGGAATTGCGCAACCGCTGCGAGCCGCTCAAGGCAAGGTTCAAGCGGTGGTGGACGACAGCAAGAGCACCGTCTGGTATTACGTCGGCAACGAATACGTTGTCTCCACCGATCAGTGGACGGAGATTTTGAACCGTTACAAACAGCAGACCGACAAAGCCCATGACGAAGTAATCGCCGCCGGCGGATTGCATATTTTCGGCACTGAGCGGCACGAGTCGAGGCGCATCGACAACCAGCTTCGCGGACGCGCTGGACGCCAGGGCGATCCTGGCTCTTCGCGATTTTATCTTTCGCTCGAAGACGACTTGATGCGCATATTCGCCAAGGAGTGGATCTCGAACCTGCTACAGCGCCTGGGCATGGAAGAGGGTGTTCCGATTGAATCTCGCATGATCTCTCGGCGTATCGAAAAGACGCAGGAAGCGGTGGAAGCGCAGAATTTCGAAGCCCGCAAACATCTGCTCGAGTACGACGACGTAATGAACAAGCAGCGCGAGGCGGTTTATGGCCTGCGCCATCAACTGCTCGAAGGCGTCGATCAGAAGGAGATCATCCTCGAGGATTACGTCTCCGGCATCCTGAGCGATCTGATGGATCAGTTCTGCGCGGTGAAAGTGCATCCCGCGGATTGGGATGTCAAAGCTTTGAAGGATGCGATTTTCACCCGTTTCGGCGTCGACATCCTGGCTGAGGGCATCAAGCCGGAGACGCTGAACCGTCAGGAACTGGGCGATGCCATTTTCGAGTGCCTTAAATCGCGCTATGACGCCAAAGAAAAACTGATTGGCCCGGATGCCATGCGCTACCACGAGCGCATGATCATGCTGAGTGTGCTCGACGCGCAATGGAAGGATCACCTGCGCGACATGGATCACCTGAAAGAAGGCATTGGTCTGCGCGGCTACGGGCAGCATGATCCGCTGGTCGAATACAAGCGCGAATCTTTCGATATGTTCGAAGCCATGATGCGGCGCTCCCAGGAAGAGACGGTGCGCTACCTGTACTTGATGCAAGTTTTCGAGCGGCCGGAAGGGCCGCCGCCCGGCCGCCCGCCGATTGCAGGTCAGCCCGCGGCAGCGCCGGGAGGCGATGGCAATGGACGCCAGCCGCGAAACGTTTCCACCTCGATGGATGAACTGGAAGAAGCATTCCAACGCAAGAAGCGCCGCGAGTTGGAACAAGCCCGCATGGCCGGCGCCGGAGATCGCCAGCCGGTGCAACAAGTCGTGCGTGGCGCCGCTAAAGTCGGCCGCAATGATCCTTGTCCCTGCGGGTCGGGAAAGAAATACAAGAAGTGCTGCGGCGTGGACGGCTAAACGGACCTCGCTAGAATAAGTTTGACCGCTCGCCGCATGGTGTGGCCGCTGGCGCCCTGGGGATGCCGCAAAAAGAATGTGGCCACAGCGTGATTGCCAACGGTATACGTGCCCCACTCGAAGTTCGGAAAGCCGACAAGCGGAAATAGATCTTTGCCTGCCCGTTCTTCGTCTGTCTCGGGGAAGGCGCACCACTTCCTTGTGAAAACCAGCACCTTGTGAGGCCGTTTGGCGCGTAGGATCCGCAGAAACCTATTTCTGCCAATAGCGATCTGATGGTCTGTTCCCCGTCCGTATCTTTGGCGGGTTGCCCCAACGCAGTTGGGCAGGAAGTTGAAGAACAGGACTTTGCTCCATAAAACAGAGTTGTCCATGGCGAAGTACCTTGCCATTGGCGGGAAGAAGGAGTTGGGCCACTTATTGCCTTTCAGCACATGATCCACCATTCTGATCGTGAGGTCTTCACGGTCACGATGGCGAGGCTCGTGATGATGCGAGTATCCGACGATTGCTATCTTTTGTCCGTCGAGCCCATTTGGATACTTTCGTCCAGCCCAGGGCTCGTGTTCTAGCATAACGAAACCTCTCGGCCCATACTACACATCACAAAGGTGTAGCCAATGCTAAACCCATTACTTCGTTTTGGTTCAATTCGCCGCCTTTTTTATCACAAAAGCCTTCACCACAATATTGTTCGGCTGAATGCCCACCGGAATCATTGTCAACAGTGAATACTCGCCCGGCTCGAACTTCTTTTTCGGCGTGCGCTTCTGGATCACAGTGACATCGCCCGAACCGGAATTCACCACCAGCAGATAATTCTGACTCTGCGAAAGTGCCAGCGCGTCGGGATGGCTTCCCACAGGAAGCATTGCCACAATCTTTCCTGAGTCGATGTCATATACCGCAACCGTGTTTGATCCGAAGTTGCTGACGTAGAGCCGAGAATTGTCAGCGCTGACCACGCCGTGGGCTGGGTGGGTCCCAATTAAGTAGCTGCCGCCGACCTCATTGGTAGTGGTTTCGATGATGGAGATATTGTCAGAATCGAAGTTGCTCACCATGATCTCGCCGCCGTCAGGCTTGAGCGCGAGATGCACAGGAGTCTTCCCCACATCGAGGAGAGCAAGCAGCTTGTCACTCTTCAAATCAATCGAAGCCACTTGTCCTGATCCCGTGCACGCCACAAACGCCTTGCTGCTATCGGGAAGGATGGCAATGTCTTCCGGCTGCTGGCAGATCGGAATGATACTGCGGACGGAAAGGCGTTTCGTGTCGATGACGGAAACCGTGTTGTCGCCGCGGTTGCTGGCCACCACCATGGAACCGTCAGGCGAAACTCGCGCCAGACCGGGCGCAGCGCCGACCCGAATGTTGCCAACGACCATGCGCTTCTCCAGGTCGATCACCGAAACATTCGCCGAGCCCGAGTTGGCCACGTAGCCGCGCTTGCCATCGTCAGAGACATCGATGAAATAAGGTTTGCCATGAACGCCGATGACCGCAACGACCGCGTTCTTTTCCGCGTCGATGATGGTGATGTTGTTCGATTGGGTATTTACCACGTAGATTTCATTCTTCTGGGGATTCGCGGTGATTCCCGTCGGTTCGCTGCCCACGTGAATGGTCTTGGCCAGCGCAAAGATTCGCAGATCGATGACGGATACCGTGTTGCTCTTGCCGTTGCTGACGTAAGCATACTCGCGATATGCGGGGCCGTAATCGGCGAGTTGGCGCTCGTGGAAGTACCACCAGCCGAGGCCGCCGAGGATGGGCAGCAGCACGATGATGAGGAGGAGTTTTCGCAAATTCCGAGAATAGCCGAAAAGTACGTCTAGTATAAGTCGAGCGATACTTCTAGATTCAGAGTTGCTTCGATAGACTTGCAGTTCTTGGTTGCCCGCAGCCATTTGGAGGCCAGTGCTGCGTCAATTGCTCTTTTGCCAACCTCCCTGCCGATGCCACTAACGATCCACGCCTTCTTTACACTTCCGTCGGTACCGATCCGAAGGCCAAGTGTGACGGTTCCATGCAAAGGTCCTTTGTGAGAGACGCGGGAAAAGTCCGGGGCTAGCTTGTTCAAGGGTTGTGGAATCGCCCGGTTGCAGTCTTGACTGGCGGAGTGCTCCCCGGCAATCTGGGAGATCGCTCCGGTGTTCGGGCTTTTGGCGAACAATGGGAAGGCGCTTAAGACTATCAGCAGCGGAGACACAAACTTCCGTAAGCGCCATTCCATAGGTCTGTGACAACAGGACTATCCGCAGTTCACTCGGCCCTGAGGCCTGCCAGTGGGACGCGAGCCCCTATCCCTGCCACCGTTCTCCCCACCACCGGCGCGATCTGCCTCACCTGCGCCATCAACTCATCGAACTGGTCGGGATAGAGCGACTGCATGCCGTCAGAAAGCGCTTTGTCCGGCTCATTGTGGACTTCTACGATCAGGCCGTCGGCGCCCACGGCCACCGAGGCACGCGAAAGCGGCGTTACTTTATTTCGTTTGCCGGTGCCATGGCTGGGATCAACCACGATTGGCAAATGGCTCAAGCGCTGCACCGCCGGGACCACGCTCAAGTCGAGAGTGTTGCGGGTGTGATCGGCGAAAGTTCGCACGCCACGCTCGCACAGGATCACATTGTAGTTGCCCTCGCTCATCACGTATTCGGCCGCCATCAGAAATTCCTCAAGTGTTGCCGCCAGGCCGCGCTTGATTAGTACCGGCTTGCGGGCGCGTCCGGCACGCTTCAGTAGTGAGAAGTTCTGCATGTTGCGAGCGCCAATCTGGATGACGTCGGCGTACTCCTCCACCAATTCCAGTGATTCGTTATCGATGGCCTCGGTGACGATCCTCATGCCGAACTGGTCGCGGACCTCCGCCATGATCCGCAGACCTTCTTCGCCGAGTCCTTGAAACGAATAAGGAGAAGTCCGGGGTTTGTAAGCGCCTCCACGAAAGAACTGCGCGCCCGCGCGATGCACGCGTTCCGCAACTGCGAACGCCTGCTCACGACTCTCGATGGCGCAGGGCCCGGCAATCACCGCCAGCGCCGTGCCACCGATCGTGGCGTCAGTGCCCGCAAAGCGGACGACGGTGTTGTCTTCTTTAATGTCGCGGCTGACCAGCTTGTAAGGCTTGGTGACGCGGATGACTTCCTGCACGCCTGATAACTCTTCAAGCGTCCCGGCCTGGACCTCGCCTTGGTTACCAGTGATCCCAATGGCTGTCCGTTCCGCGCCCGGAATGGAGTGGGCGCGGTAGCCTAGCGACTCGATTTTCTGGCAAACCGCGCGCACCTGCTCTTCGGTGGCGTGCGCCTGCATGACGACTAGCATGGGAATCCTTATCTCAGACCATCTAAGTCTATCGTTTGTTAACGGATTGCGGCAAATACGGCCGCGCAGAAACGGTCTTTAGTGCCGTAAACGGTTTGCCGCCGTAAATTACAGTATTAGCCCGATTTGCGACTCCGATCACGTATTGATAATTAAAACTGAAAATTTGGAGGATCAAATGCGCCGCACACTCTTAGCCTTCGCCATTATTGTTTTGAGCACCCTGTGTTTCGCTCAAGAGGACACCTTGGCCGCAGTCCCACAGCAGAGCCAGGGCAAAGATTACGCCGGCCGTCCGGTGAACGATGTCAATGTTCCCCTTGCAACCGACTTGCCTAAATCCGAGGAACAACAATTCCAGCAAGAGGTAAAGGATGTCTACTTCGATTTCGACCGGTCCGATCTCCGCATGGATCAGCGCAGAACTTTGGCGGCTGATGCCGAATGGCTTAAGGCACACCCCGAGGTTCTGATCACCATTGAGGGTGACGCAGACGAACGCGGTGATATCGTTTACAACGTCGACCTGTCCGACCGCCGTGCCATTGCGACCAAGGACGCATTAGTAAAGCTGGGCGTGCCCGCCGATCGTATTGTGTTCTTCACCGGATGGGGCAAGCTCTACCCGACTTGCGGAGAGGCAGACGAGAGTTGCTGGAGCCAGAATCGTCGTAGCCATATGGAGCCGTGGGAACCGATGCCGGAGCTGGCGCAATTAGCGTCGCGTTAGCGCGATCGTCAAAGAGAGGTCTAAGCGGGCGGGACGTGCAGGCTGCGTCCCGCCTTTATAATTTTCCAATGCCTTTTTCGATGGCCCGGGAACAGGATATTCTCAAGCATTCTTCTAAGCGACCGCCTCGTCTCACAGCCCGCCGCATCGGCATTCATACTTCAAGCGCGGGCGGCATACATAACGCGGCGGAGCGTGCTTATCGCCTGAGATGCAATGCATTCCAGATTTTCTCCTCCAGTCCGCGGCAATGGGCGCCGTATGAATTGAGTCACCCACAATGCGCGGAGATGACTCGTTTGCGTTCGAAGTATGATCTGAAGCCACTGGTCATCCACACCAACTACCTGGTGAATCTGGCGAGCACCACACCGGCATTTTTGAAAAAGTCGATTGCGGCCTTTCGCGGCGAAATTGAACGCGCCTTGCAGCTTTGCGCTGAATATTTGGTTCTGCATCCCGGATCGTTTCGCGGAGGAGATCGTGAAGCTGGGTTGCTTCAGACCGCGGCTGCGATTGCGGCTGCAACCCAGGGGCTGGATCTAGCCAAAGGGAACCTGACCATCTTGATCGAAAATACAGCCGGAGCAGAATATTCGCTGGGAGGAAGTTTCGAACAGGTCGCCGAAGTGCTCGCCCGACTGCAGGACATAGTTCCCATCGCCGCTTGTATAGACACTTGTCATACCCACGTCGCAGGGTATGACATTGTGAGTGAATCCGGTTTGCAGGCCACGCTGCAACATCTCGACGAAACCGTTGGCTTGAAAAATGTTCGCGTGTGGCATTGCAATGACGCCAAGGCAGAACGTGGGTCGAAGCTGGACCGCCATCAGCAAATCGGGAAAGGAAGCATCGGCCTCGACCCATTTCGGCGGTTGTTGAACGATCCGCGTTTGGCGCATGCGGCATTTATCGCCGAGACGCCAATCGACCGGCCAGGAGATGATCGTAGAAATGTCGCGACACTGAAGATGCTGGTAGAAGATGAAGTTCCTTAGACGACGGGAACGGAGAACCTGCGGAGCGGCTAGCCGTTGCGAGGATGTATATCGCTGACAATCACCGTATTCGAATCCGCGTGGCCCGTTGCACCGGCCTTCGTTGTAAAATCTAAAGTTTAACCAGCGCTGATTTCCTTTATCTATGCCGCAGGAAGAAACTACGTCCGCTGATCACGAAGTGCGAGCCGACGAAGCACGGGCCGACGACCGCTACGATGCCCAGCGCATTGAGAGCAAATGGTTCGAGCGCTGGCCCCAGGACGGATCCCTCTATGCCGCCGAGCCCGGCTCCGCCAAGCCGAAATATTATGCGTTGGAAATGCTGCCCTATCCTTCTGGCGCGCTGCACATGGGCCACGTACGCAATTATTCGATCGGCGATGCGCTGGCCCGTTACATGTGGATGAATGGCTACAACGTGTTGCATCCCATGGGCTGGGATTCGTTCGGACTTCCCGCGGAGAACGCGGCCATTGCCAATAACACGCCGCCCCGCGAGTGGACCCTCCGCAACATCGCCAATATGAAGGCGCAGATGAAACGTCTGGGCTTTGCCTACGACTGGTCGCGTGAAGTCACCACCTGCCTGCCGGAATACTACCGCTGGAACCAGTGGTTCTTTTTGAAGCTGTACGAAAAGGGCCTCGCCTATCGCAAGAAAAGCAAAGTGAATTGGTGCCCAAAGTGCGCGACCGTCCTGGCGAACGAGCAAGTGGTGGGCGGTTGCTGCTGGCGTCACGAAGCTACACTCGTTGAGCAGCGTGAGCTGGAGCAGTGGTTTCTGCGTACCACCAAGTATTCCGAAGAATTGCTCGACGGCCTCGACAAACTCGATGGCTGGCCGGAAAAAGTGCGCACCATGCAGCGCAACTGGATCGGCCGCAGTGCAGGCACGCTGGTGGATTTCAAGCTCGATGGCGCTGCCGATTCTCCCGAAAACACCATCACCGTCTTCACTACCCGCGTAGATACGATTTTCGGTGCGACTTCCATTCAGCTTGCGCCGGAGCATCCGCTGGTGACGCGGATGGCCAAGTTCAACGATCCCCTGCGGACGCAGGTGGAACATCTGATTGCCGAGCAGCGCAAAGCCAAGGAAACCGGCGACATCGGCGCCATCGAAAAGCACGGAATAAACATCCATCACTCTGCCGTGAATCCCTACAACGGCGAGAGACTTCCCATCTGGGTCGCCAATTACATCGTGATGGATTACGGCACCGGCGCGATCATGAGCGTCCCGGCGCATGATGAACGCGACTACGAATTCGCGCGGAAATACGCCCTTGGAGTCAGGCTTGTCATCGTGCCCAACCCCGACGATCCCGACGAAACCGTCGCGGAACCGGTTCCGCCATTTACAGATATGAAAGGATCGCTGGTGAACTCCGGGCAATTCAGCGGGCTTACCTGTCAGGATGCCATCGCACAAATGTCCGCTTATGCCGAGCAGCACGGCTTTGGCAAGGCAACGGTCACCTACCGTCTGAAGGATTGGGGCATCTCGCGCCAGCGCTACTGGGGCACACCCATCCCCATGCTTTATTGCGAGAAGGATGGGATCGTCGCCGTTCCGGAAAAAGATTTGCCGGTCGTGTTGCCCGAGAACGTGGACATCACGCTTACGGGTGGTTCGCCGCTGGGCCGGGTGCCGGAATTCGTCAACGCCATCTGCCCCAAGTGTGGCGGTCCAGCACGCCGCGAAACCGATACCATGGACACATTCGTCGACTCGTCCTGGTACTTCTATCGCTACACCGATCCGCACAATCAGCACGCCCCGTTTGATGCAAAGAAGGCCAGCTACTGGTTTCCCATTGACCAGTACATCGGCGGAGTGGAACACGCGATTCTGCACCTTATTTATTCGCGCTTCTGGACCAAGTTCATGCGCGACATGGGCATGGTCACGAACGACGAGCCTGCCGAACGCCTGTTCACTCAGGGCATGATTATTAAGAATGGCGCGAAAATGTCGAAGAGCCTGGGCAATGTAGTGTCGCCAGACGAAATGGTGACTCGCTATGGTGCCGACAGCACTCGCATGTACACGCTCTTTGCCACGGCGCCAGACCGGGAACTCGATTGGCAGGATGAGGGCGTCGAAGGCATCCGACGTGCTTTGGGGAGAATCTACCGGTACGTCGCAAAAAATGCTTCTGTAGAGACGCAGCTGGCTGCGTCTCAGACATTGCAAGCAACTTCTCTATCGCCAGCGGCGCGGGACATCCAGCGCAAACTTCATCAGACCATTAAGCGCGTTAGCGACGACTTCCAGGGGCGCTGGCACTTCAATACCTCCATCGCCGCCATCATGGAATTGGTGAACGATCTTTATGTTGCTGAAGCCCTGCCCAAGTCGCTGCTCGCGGATGTCCAGCATGATCTTGTTCTTTTGCTTGCCCCCTTCGCCCCTTACCTCGCGCACGAACTATGGGAGACGCTGGGCGAGAAGGAAAGTCTGCTCAAAGCGCCCTGGCCGAAGTATGATCCGGCACTGGCGAAAGAAGATGAGATTGAAATCCCAGTGCAGGTCAACGGCAAGCTGCGAAGCGTTGTGGTCGTGCCCGCTGGTTCCTCGGAAGACATCATTCGCGAGGCTGCCTTGGCTGATGCAAAGATCAAGTCCCTGATCGCCGGGAAGCAAATCGTAAAAAAGATCGTCGTTCCCGGCAAGCTGGTTAACATCGTGGTGCGGTGACGCTGCATCCTCCATGACATCTCGCTCTCCAACGCTCGAAGGCTTCCGCGCCATATTCCGTCGGCCATCTCTCGGTTTCGCCGAAATTGCTTGGCGCTGGAGTTTCGGCGCAGCCGCCGGGCTGCTGATCACGCTCTCCTGTTTCGAATATCTCGATACTCTACCTGTCACTCGCGGCGACTTGTTGTTGCTGCGAACCCGCCAGCCGGTGCTGATTTCGCAAGCTGTGGGCAACATCCTCCATGGCAGCGGGGAGCGCTTGGTGAAAGCGTTCATTGTATTGGCGGTGGCGCTTACCATGGTCTGGATTTTAGTGGCTGCGCTGGCCAGGGCAGCCACCATCAAGGCTTTATTGCAGCATTTCCGCGAGAAGTTCGAATCACCGGAACGGACCACCGAATGGCGGATCGATCCACTCCTGGGTCTAAACTTCTTGCGCGCTGCCGTTACTCTGGCGGCGGTTGTCGCTTGTTTCGCTGGCTTCACGCTCGGCGGAATGGCCTTCCCCCCAGATGACCCAGCTCCTGGCGCGACTTTTCTCATAGTGCTGATCGTTAGCGCATTGGTGTGGCTGGCATGGTCGATGATGAACTGGCTTCTTTCGCTGGCGGCAATCTTCGTGGTCGCAAACGGTCGAGACACTTTTGGCGCGATCTCAGATGCCGTGAATTTGCTGCGTCGCCGCAGCGGGCCGGTGTTGGCGGTTGGCACATGGTTCGGCCTGGCCCATACGGTGGCATTCATTATCGCCAGCACCGTTGCCGCCTTCCCCTTGGGCCTGGCGACGATTCTTCCCGGCTGGATGGTACTGGGCGGCCTAATTGCCGTCACCCTGCTCTACTTCGCTGTCGCGGACTTCTTCTACATAGGCCGCCTCGCCGCTTACGTGGCGATTCTGGAATTGCCGGAAGTGTCTGTGCCGAGTTTTCAGCCATCAGCACTCTGCCTTCAGCCCAGCGGGAATGTCGATCCGAGCGAGTTGATTCTCGGCGATGTGCCTGCGTCGAGCTAAGGGGCGGCAACCACAGAGGACACAGAGCCACCGAGGAAACCTGACCGGAGGACAGCCAGGCCAAGCTCTCCGTGAACCTCCGTGCTCTCTGTGGTTCAGACCTGTTCTTTACATGACGCGCGACTTTTGAGACACTCGTCAGTGGAAACCCAATCAATTATTGTCCTCGACTTTGGAGCGCAATATTCGCAACTAATTGCGCGCCGCATCCGCGAACAGAACGTTTTTTCCGTCGTTCTTCCCTGTACCGCCAGTCTCGACGAAATCCGCAGCTACTCGCCGGTTGGCATCATTCTGTCGGGCGGCCCGTCGTCGGTTTATGACAAAGACGCGCCCGCCGTGGACCCGCGCGTGTTCACCATGGGTCTGCCCATGCTCGGCATCTGTTACGGATTGCAACTCATGGTGCACGCACTCGGTGGCAAGGTGCAAGCCGCGGACAAGCGCGAGTACGGCCACGCGACGGTCAACCTCAAGACAGCTTCAGGTTTGTTCCACAACTTACCCGGCAAGCTAAACGTCTGGATGTCTCACGGCGACAAAGCCGTCGAATTGCCGCCCGGATTTCACGAAACCGCCAGTTCGCCCAACGCGTTGGCCGGTATCGAGAATGCGGAAAAGAGAATGTGGGCAGTGCAATTCCACCCTGAGGTTCACCATACCCACCACGGGACCGACATCCTGCGAAATTTCGCCTTGGTCATCTGTGGAGCAAAACCCACATGGACTCCGCAGCACTTTATTAACGCTACTATTGCCAGCGTCCGAAAGACGGTCGGGAGCGGCCGGGCGATCTGCGCGCTTTCTGGTGGTGTGGATTCGGCGGTTGCCGCCACACTGGTCGATCGCGCCATGCGTGACGCGAAACATCCCACTCGCCTGACTTGCGTGTTCGTGAATAACGGTGTGCTCCGCAAAGACGAATTTCAGAAAGTGCAACAAAATCTGCGTGACAAGCTGGGCCTGCATCTGGTGGCGGTCGATGCCACCGAACGTTTTCTAAAACAACTGGCTAAAGTTACTGATCCCGAGAAGAAACGCAAAATCATCGGTCGCGAATTCATCAAAGTGTTCGAGCAGGAAGCCCGCAGGATCGAGAAAAAAGAAGGTAAGGTCAAATGGCTGGTGCAGGGGACGCTCTATCCCGATGTGATTGAATCGCGCTCCGTCCGCGGGCCATCGCAGATCATCAAATCACATCACAACGTTGGCGGCCTGCCGGCGAAGATGAAGCTCAAACTGATTGAGCCGTTGAAAGAATTATTCAAAGACGAGGTCCGCAAGATTGGCCGCGATCTGGGGATGCCGGAAGAGATTCTGCAACGCCAGCCATTCCCCGGGCCTGGCCTGGCAGTGCGCGTAGTAGGAGAAGTGACTCCAGAACGCCTGGCGATTCTGCGCGAGTGCGATGACATCGTGGTCAATGAAATAAAGAATGCAGGCTTGTATTCGAAAATCTGGCAGTCGTTCGCGGTGCTGCTGCCTGTGATGTCAGTTGGCGTCATGGGCGACCAGCGCACCTACGCCTACACCTGCGCGGTTCGCGCAGTCCATTCCGAAGACGGCATGACCGCAGACTGGGTACAGCTGCCGCATGAAGTGTTGAAGACCATCTCCAGCCGCATCGTGAATGAAGTGAAAGGCGTCAACCGCGTGGTGTACGACATTACCTCGAAGCCTCCGGGCACGATTGAGTGGGAGTGAGGCAGCTTCTGGCGACTAGCTTGCGCACTACGCTTGTGGGGACAGCCGCCTCGCTTGTCCCGTCGAGCGCATTACTCCGGATGTAAAACCCGCAGCCCAAGATATTCTTCAAATGCATCGAAATCGCGATCGCAACAACTCATGACCTGCCTCGAGGCAGAAAGTAGCGACAATACAGTCAATGGTCTTACGGACTGTTAAGCTCGCTCTCGCAGGCTCAAATAATTGCGGGACGCGGCGATGGCGAGTTCTAGCCCACCCGTCGAAAAAACATGAAACCGAAGGAGATCGTCGCAAGTGTTCGAAAACTCCGAGTGGCCTCGAACTCCTTGTAGCACTTCGCAGAGGGTCAGGTGGCAAGCCCAATCGGCTGTTGTGTAAGGTGACTTTCAAGCCGGTGCGTTTCGAGGTTCTTCTTACCACGCAAGTAGTCAATCCACACGGTCGCGTCAACGATCACCATGCAACGGCCCTATTCGAGAAACCGGCTAGTGCGGGACTCCTCGAGGTTGCCCTGCCAGTGAATTTTCCCTCGAAGGCGGCGAATGGAACCCTGGCCATAGGTTTCCGAAAGCAGCTTCAGGGCGGCCTCAACCGTTGCTTTCTTGGTGCGGGCGCCGCTCGCCTTCATGGCCTGACGCATGAGCCGATCGTCGATTTCAATGTTAGTTCGCATGGCATTCCTATGTGTAAAAATATCACGTTTATGTGTATGAAGAAATGCTCGTTCACTCCGCCCTATCCATCAGCTTTCTCGATACCGCCGTCACCAGCTTCCGCGGACTGATCCGTAACGCCTCTGTAACCAGCCAGTTGCGAAAGCCGGAGATCACCAGCGTCTTGCCTGCCATCAGGCCGCGATAGCCGTCGCGGGCCACGGTTTCGGCATCCATCGGGCGCATGGTTTTAAAAAGAAGAGTCTTGTCGGTTCCGGCGCGGCCTTGGAAACCGGTGTTGGTGGGGCCGGGGCAAAGACAGGTCACGGTCACACCCGAATCTTTCAATTCATACGCCAGCGCTTCCGAGAACGAAATCACATAAGCTTTCGTCGCGTAATAAACGGCCATCCGCGGGCCGGGCTGAAATCCCGCCGTCGAGGCAACATTCAAAATCCTGCCTGAATGACGCTCCAGCATCGGTCCGAGAAAGAGTTTGGTCAGATGTGTAAGCGCGGCAACGTTCAGTTGAATCTGGCCCAACTCTTGCTCGAGCGGGATCTTCGCAAACTCGCCGAATACGCCATATCCGGCGTTGTTCACCAGAATATCGATAGCGATTCCTTCCCGCTCCAGTTGGTCGAACAGGAATTGCGGCGCGGGGCTTGCCGTCAAATCAAGTGGAACCACCTTGGCAGAAATGCCGAACTGGCGCTGCAATTCATCGGCGACTCGCGCCAGCTTGTCAGTGCTGCGGGCGACCAGCACCAGGTTGTGACGGTCTTTGGCGAAGAGCTTTGCAAATTCATACCCGATGCCTCCAGAACCACCGGTGATGAGAGCAGTCTTGATTGCAGCCGTCATGCCAGGAGAATCTTAAACCACGGAGATCACAGAGAACACACAGGAAAAAGAAAGGGCAGGGAATGCCCCGCCCATTCTGCACGCTGAAATCTACTTCCGCAATACTCTACGCGTTTGCAAGCGCCGGCTCGACCGAGTAGATCGAATGCCACGACGTCGCGGCCTTCAGGCGATCATTGACGTTGTTGATGTTCTTCACACCCTCGTCCTGCAACCATTTGCGGAAAGCCTCAGCCCCCTGCTTGGCGTAAATCGGGATACCTTCTTTCCAAGTGGCGCGCCCGCAAAGCACACCATTGAACTTCACTCCCGACTCCGCGGCCAGTTCCAGCGCCTCGGTAAACTCGGCGTTGCTGACCCCGGCGGAGAGATAAATAAACGGTCTGCTGGCAACCTTCGCTGCCTTCAGAAACAAATCGGCGGCTTCTTTCTTGGTGTAGGCTGTCTGCCCGCCATAGACCTTGGCGCCTTCCACGAACTTCATGTTCACCGGCACTTCCACCTTGAGTACATCGACGCCGTAGCGGTCTTTGCTGAACTCGCGCATGCTCTCGATCACTATTTCTGGTTTCTTCTTAGCGTACCCGAGACCTTTTTCGTCGGCGCCTTCTTCGTAACCAACAAACTCGAGGAAATATGGGATGTCATTGGCGCGGCACTCGTCACCGATGCGCTCCACCCATGCATGCTTCTTGTCATTCACGTCCTTGGGATCGAACGGTGTGTAGTAGAGCAGAATCTTTACGCAATCGGCGCCAGCTTCTTTCAATCGCTTGGCTGACCAGTGATCCAGCAGGTCCCCTAAACGTCCGGGGCCAGTCTTGTCATAGCCGGTTTTTTCGTAGGCCAGCAACAGACCGGCATTTTTGGCGCGGCGCTTGGAAGCGGGCAACCCCCACTCCGGGTCCAGAAGAATAGCGCTCGCATGCGGCGTGAGCACTTCCGTGACCAGCGACTTGAACTCTTCCATCATTGCATCGCTGACTTCGCTGCCTTTTTCTTTTGCCAGCGCTTTCTGCAACGAGCCGCGCTGATCCATGGCCGCAGCCGCGATCACGCCGCGATCGTTCGAAACCCGCTTGAGTCCTGCCAATTTTCCCGGGCTAAGTTTCATAAATCCTCCTATGAGTGCTCAAACCAGCCAATTGTAAACTATGGGATACCAGCGGAAGACAAGAGGAGGGAAGAACTTTCTCGCAATGTCCCGTTTGGAAACGCTGGATAAGGGACGGACTTATTACGACCTGACCACCGTCGTCTTATCTGTGATGTGTCTACATCAGCCGGAATGTCTCTTGGGGCTATAATGGCGGCCACCGATGGCTCTCGCCTCTGGCACCAAACTCGGACCCTATGAAATCATTGCGCCGTTAGGTGCCGGCGGCATGGGAGAAGTCTATCGTGCCCGCGACACTCGCTTGGATCGTGATGTTGCCATCAAGGTCCTGTTGACCAATCTGTCTTCTGATCCTTCATTCAAACAACGCTTGGAGCGCGAAGCCAAGGCTGTCTCCAAGCTTTCTCATCCTCACATCTGTACTTTGCACGATATCGGCCACCAGGATGGAATTGACTTCCTGGTCATGGAATTGGTCGAGGGCGAATCTCTGGAGCAGCGTCTGGTCAAAGGCCCGCTGCCAACAGAGCAGGTCATTCGCTACGCAGCCCAGATCGCCGATGCATTGGCAAAAGCCCACAAACGCGGATTCACTCATCGTGATCTGAAGCCCGCCAACATCATGCTGGCCAAGTCCGGCGCCAAGCTCATGGACTTTGGACTAGCGAAACAATCCGGACCTGCTCCATTAGCAACGGCACTTACCGAGATGACCGTCGACCAGGCGAAGCTCACCAGCGAAGGCAGCATCGTCGGTACATTTCAATACATGGCACCCGAGCAACTCGAGGGTAAAGAAGCCGACGCACGCACCGACATCTTCGCGCTGGGAGAAGTGATCTACGAAATGGCCACCGGCAAGCCCGCGTTCAGCGGCAAGAGCCGGGCCAGCCTGATCGCGGCCATTCTGACCGTCGATCCGCCGTCAATCTCTGAACTTCAGCCACTGGCTCCGACGACTTTGGAGCGAGTGGTCAGGAAATGTCTGGCCAAAGATCCCGACGACCGCTGGCAGAGCGCGAGCGATTTAGCCAGCGAATTGAATTGGATGTTGACAACTGGATCGCAGACCGGCCTAGCTGCGCCGGTAATCGCCCGCCCGACGCTGGGTCAGCGTGCCATCTGGATTGGCGCCGCACTCGCTCTGATTCTGGTAGCTGCTTTTCTGGGCTGGCAGATCGGACACGTCGAACCCAGCGCCACGCCCGTGCACCTGACCATTATGCTTCCGCCCGGAAAGTCATTGCTCAACAACTCGACCGAGCCTCTGGCCATTTCGCGCGATGGTTCCACGATCGCGTACGCGGCGTACGGCGAGGACCGCAAGGCGCAACTCTATGTTCGCAAGCTGGGCAGCTTTGAGAGCACGCTCGTCGCCGGCACCGAGGGAGCGCGGAGTCCATTCTTTTCACCAAACGGCGAATGGCTGGCTTTCGTATCGGACGATTTTAAGTTGAAGAAAGTGTTGTTACGCGGCGGGAGCGCTGTGGTCGTACTCGATGGGCCGTTCTTCGGGGGCGCGTGGGAAGACGACACCATCTACTATGTCAAGGGGTTCACTTCAGGTATATTTTCCGTCCCGGCCGGGGGAGGTCAACCGCGGCAGTTAACCAACCCGGGATCAACCCCGGAGGACCGCGCTCATTTGTGGCCCAGCGCGTTTCCCGGCAACACCGGCATGATCTTCACCGTTTGGACAGGGCGAACTTTCAACGAAGCACGAATTGAAGGCCTGCTGTTCAAGTCGGGGCAACGGAAAGTGTTGATCGAGGGTGCCACCGGCGGACGCTATCTTCCCAGCGGCCACCTCGCCTATACTCGCAACGGCACCTTGTTTGTGGTTGGCTTCGATGCTGAACGATTAGAAGTGAAGGGCACGCCAGTTCCGGTGATCGAGGGAGTCATGACTGGGGCGTCGAACGGCGATGCCGATTTCGCGGTTTCAAACAACGGAACGCTGATATTCCAACCTGGAACCCTGACTTCGTTTCAGCGCAATCTGGTCTGGATGGATCGCAGCGGCAAGGCCACCAATATTACTCCGGAGGTGAAGCCTTATGCCTCGCCTGCTATCTCGCCTGACGGCAAACGCATTGCTTTGACCTTGGAGGGCAGCACTTTCGACGTTTGGGTATACGACCTCGAGCGAGACGCACTTACAAAAGTCAGTTTTGGTGGTGACGATTATCGACCGCTGTGGTCGCCGGACGGAAAGATGCTGGCCTATAGTTCCTCAAAATCTGGTCACATGCAGCTATATCTGAAGCACGGTGTTCTGCAAGGCGAAGAAACCATGTTAACCGAGGGACCTGAAACCAAAGCGCTCTATGCTTGGACGCCGGATGGCCGCGAGATGATCTTCGGCCAGCAAAACAAAGACACGGGTTGGGATCTCTACGCGGTAACTGTCGACGGTGATCATAAAGTGCGTCCATTGGTGGTGGCGCCGTTCAATCAAGGCTTGGCGCATGTTTCACCCGACGGAAAATGGATGGCGTACGTCTCGGATGAATCCGGCCAGGGGGAGGTGTTCGTGCAATCCCTGAATGATCCCAATACTCGAGTCCAGATCTCGACCGAGGGAGGCACCGAACCCCGGTGGGCGGGTCACTATGAATTGCTGTTTCGATCCAAGACCCGGCTCATGTCGGTGAAATTCTCGCCCGGAGATGGGCTCAGTCCCGGCAAGCCGGTCCTGTTATTCGAAGACAAAGCGCCGTGGACTGGCTACGATGTGGCAGTGGACGGACGCCTCGTGGTCGTGCGCGACGCAAGCGACAAGGCTTCAGGAACCCAGATCAATGTCGTGCTCAATTGGTTCGACGAGTTGAAACAGGGACAGCCAAAGTAAGCACTCCCAGGTCGCAGGATCATGCATGTGTGGTGAATTACAATACATCCATTAACCCCTACTGGCACTCTTAGATACAGGAGGATGATACGAACGACGGAGCTTGGCGTGGTGCTGGGTTAGGTTCGAGCCTCCGTGCAAGACCGGTTGCGCCACCGTCAGCGCGCTTTGGTCTCTCCCCCTATGCGCTTTAGCCTGATGCTTTTCAAGCACTTTCGGAGGTTCGGCCCGGTTGCAATCTTCGTGGTGCTGCTGGCGGGCATAGGCGCTGGGCAAAACACAACCCTTATCACTCTTGACCAAGCCATCGATTTGGCTTTGGCGCACAACCATTCCATCCTGGCCACCCGAACTCTGATTCTTCAAGATCAGGCTCTGGAGATCACCGCCAATCTGCGTCCTAATCCGACCCTGGACGCTGATACCCAGTTTGTTCCATTTTTTAGTCCCCAAGATTTCTCTGGGAATAATCTGAACGAAACCCAACAGTTCGATATCGGGATCGGCTATCTCTTCGAACGTGGCCGCAAACGGCAGCATCGCCTACAAGCCGCTCGCGATCAAACCGCCGTTCAGCGCGCACAGGTCGCCGACGCGGAACGGACCCTGGCCTTCAACGTGGGTCAGCAGTTCGTCAGCGTCTTACTAGCCGAATCGACGCTGCAGTTCGCGCTTCAGGACCTTAAGAGCTTCCAACAGACGGTCGATATTGGAGAAGCGCAGTTCAAAGCAGGATTCATCGGCGAAGGTGACTATCTTAAGATCAAGTTGCAGCTTTTGCAGTTTCAGACCGATGTGTCGAGCGCCCGGCTGGCCAAGGTACAAGCTCTCGTCGGTCTACGCGGGCTTATGGGCTACGGCACGGTACCGGCTGATTATGACGTGGTGGGCGATCTTGCATATCAGCCGATCAAGGGAACGTTAGAAGATTTCCAGACTAAGGCTCTGACGGAGCGCCCCGACTTTCGTGCCGCCGAATTGGGGATTACCGCCGCCCAGAGCCAAATCCTGCTCGCCAAAGCCAATGCGAAAGTAGACGTAAACGGCACCTACGACTTTACCCATGTTTCCGGTGAGAACACGGCTTCGATCTTCGTGAATTTTGAGCTTCCCATCTTCAACCGCAATCAAGGAGAGATCGCTCGCACCGGTTACGCTCTTACCCAGGCACAGCAGCAGCAGCAAGCGGCCAGCGATACGGTTCTTTCCGATGTCGGTAACGCCTATGAAGCCGTCAGGAGCAACGATGAAGTGGTGCAACTCTACACTTCCGGATATCTCAAACAGGCGCAGGATTCGCGCGATATCAGCGAGTATGCTTACAAACGCGGTGCTGCCAGCTTGTTGGATTTTCTCGACGCCGAACGCAGCTACCGTTCGGTTCAACTGGCCTATCGCCAGGCCCTGGCCGCTTATATGACCGCCCTAGAGCAATTGAAAGAAGCCGTAGGAACGAGGAATCTGCCATGAGGACGAATGTTCGGCAACGGCTCGCCGCGTTTGCCGCCTTGGGGGGTATCCTGCTGGCGCTGGTCGGCTGCGAGGGCCCGGGATCGAATTCCGCCACCTACTCGAGCGACGCTAAGAGCTCGGATAACGCAGAGCTGTTTACCATTCCCCAGGACCAGATGTCGCACGTCCAGGTGCTGACCGTTCAGCCAAGCACGCTAACCCGGTCTCTGCGCCTGACGGGAGCTGTCGCGTACAACAGTTTTCGCACGACGCCAGTCATCACGCAGGTTAGCGGACCAGTGAGTCGAGTCGCGGTCGTTCCCGGACAGAAAGTAAAACAGGGCGAACCCATGTTGTACGTGGCAAGTCCGGACTACTCGCAACTCCGCACAAATTACTTGAAGGCCAAGGACGTTTATGCTCTCGCCCAGAAGGCCTATTCCCGAGCCCAGGATTTGTATCAGCATCACGCCATTGCCGAGCAAAGCCTGGAGCAGGCGGAATCCGCGGAGGTGCAGGCGAGCGGTGACCTCGCAGCAGCTCAAGCCGCCCTGAAAGTCATGGGAATCACTGATCCTGACGCCTTGATAAAAGCTCCGCCATCTTTCGAAGTCCCGGTAAGGGCTCCGATCGGTGGTCTGGTGGTTGAACAAGATATAGCTGCCGGCCAATTACTTCAGACCGGCGCCACCCAATGTTTCATGATTTCCGACGTCAGCACCGTCTGGGTGCTGGTCAATGTCTATCAGAAGGATTTGCCTTACGTTCACGTCGGAGATACGGTCACAATCCAGACGGATGCTTATCCCGACGAGTTCCATGGGCGAATTTCGTATGTGGCTGCCTCGCTTGATCCAAATACACGAACGCTGCAAGCGCGCATCGAGACCAGCAACCCTGATGACAAGCTGAAAAAGGACATGTACGTGGCGGCGATGGTGAATGCGGGCACGATCCCGAATGCCATCGCGCTGCCGGATGCCGCGGTCTTGCGCGACAGCGAGAACCAGCCCTTTGTTTACGCCGCCGCGTCAGCGAACCAGTTTGGCCGGCGTTCAGTGACCCTCGGCGAAAGCTTGAACGGACAAACCGAAATTACCAGCGGGCTGAAGGCTGGAGATCGAGTCGTTGGCAATGGCAGCTTGTTCTTACAGTTTGCGAACTCACTACAGCGTTAGATAAAGGAAAGCCTCCACCCCAACCGAATGATCCACCGAATCGTCCAAGCGGCCCTGCGGCAGAGGTTCCTGGTCCTGATGCTGACCGGCTTCATCACCGTCGGCGGAATCCTGTCGTTTCAGCGCATGCCAGTGGACGCGTACCCCGATCTCGCGCCTCCGCAGGTCGAAATCATCACCCAGTGGCCGGACCATGCCGCTGAGGAAGTCGAACGTCTGGTCACTCTACCGCTTGAGCTTGAGATGAACGGCGTCCCCCACATGGTGGTGATGCGTTCCATCTCGCTCTATGGTCTCTCCGATCTAATCCTTACTTTCGAGGACAGCACCAACGACTACTTTGCTCGACAGATTGTTTTTGAACGCCTCGCTCAAGCCACACTGCCAACTGGCGTAACCCCGAGTATGGCGCCGCTTTTCAGTCCAAGCGGCTTGGTGTATCGCTATGTGCTCGAAAGTCCCGACCGCTCGCCACAAGAGTTAAAGACGATCGAAGACTGGGTGATTGAGCGCGCCTATCGATCCGTCCACGGCGTGGCCGACGACTCCGGTTTCGGTGGTACGGTAATGCAGTATCAGGTGCTGCTCGACCCGGCCCGCATATACGGCTACCACTTGACGATTCCGCAAGTCACTGCCGCGTTGGCGGCCAACAACTCGAATGCCGGCGGTGGATTCTATTCTCAAGGTGGACAGTTCTATTACGTCCGCGGCATCGGCCTGGTGAAGAACACTGATGACATTGGAAACATCGTCGTCGGTGCCAACAAAGGCGTGCCCATCCGGGTACGTGACATCGGAGATGTAACCATTGGGCACGCGCCGCGACTGGGCGAATTCGGCTTCCAAAAAAATGACGATGCGGTCGAAGGCGTCATTCTTATGCTGCGTGGCGAGCAGACGCAGAACGTGCTGAAAGGAGTGGAAGCAAAAACCGAGGAATTGAACCGTCAGATCCTGCCGCCCGACGTCAAAATACATCCTTATTACGACCGCAGCGAGCTGGTAGCTCTCACCACCGACACCGTGGAAGCCAACCTGCTCCGCGGCATGGTCCTGGTCTTGATCGTCCTAATTTTCTTCCTCGTCAGCTTCCGCGCCGCTGTAATCGTTGCAATCACAATCCCGTTGTCGCTTTTGTTTGCTTTCATCGTACTGCACGCTCACGATGTCGCCGCCAACCTGCTCTCCATCGGAGCGATTGATTTCGGGATAGTCATTGACGGCACTGTGGTAATGATCGAAAACATCTACCGCGAGCTGGCGCTACGTGAGGGACAGCAATACAACCTCAACAAAATCATTCTTGCCGCTGCGAAAGATGTCGACCGTCCGATCTTCTATTCGGTGGCGGTCATTCTCGCTGGCTATCTACCTATTTATGCGTTGAGCGGCCCTTCGGGGAAACTGTTTCACCCCATGGCTGAGACCATGTCTTTTGCCCTGGTCGGCGCGCTCATCCTGACGCTCACGCTGATCCCAGTGCTTGCCTCCTACTGGTTCAAGAACGGCGTGCGCGAGAAGAAAAACCGCGTTTTTGAATGGATGAAGGGGAAGTACGCTGGTCAGTTAGATTGGGCCCTAAATCGCCCCAAAGCTACCATTGCGATTGCGACCCTGATCTTCGCAGCCACCCTGCTGCTGGTGCCATTCATCGGCGGCGAGTTCATGCCGCATCTCGATGAAGGCGCACTCTGGGTGCGCGCTACCATGCCTTACACCATTTCCTTTGAAGAGGCCAGCAGCATTGCTCCTCAGATCCGCGACATTCTCATGTCTTATCCGCAAGTCACGGTGGTTGGTTCGGAATTAGGTCGGCCCGACGACGGCACCGATCCCACCGGCTTCTTCAACTGCGAATTTTATGTAGGCCTGAAACCGTACAAGGACAAGGCTTGGACCGGTGACATCGGTGAGAAGAAGCAACTTATCGAGTCCATCAATAAGAAGCTTACGGCGTTCCCTGGCATCATCTTCAACTACACCCAACCCGCGGAAGATGCCGTGGACGAAGCGCTCACCGGCCTCAAGAGCTCTTTGGCAGTCAAAGTCTATGGCGACGACCTGACCGTATTGCAAGACAAAGCCATCCAGATCAAGAACACACTTTCCAAAGTTCCCGGATTCACCGATCTAACAGTGGTACGAGAGCTTGGCCAGCCCAGCCTGCTCGTCGATGTTGATCGCGACAAAATTGCGCGCTACGGCATCAACGTTGCCGATGTGGAAGCCGTGATTTCAGCCGCGGTGGGCGGTCAGGCGGTCACTCAGGTCATTCAAGGAGAGAAGCTGTTCGATCTCGTGGTCCGCATGCAACCCCAATTTCGCAGCAGTGCGCATGAGATCGGTAATCTGCTGGTGGGCACACCGGATGGTCAACAAATCCCGCTGAGCCAACTCGCCAATATCAGCCAGGGAAACGGCGCGTCGTTCATTTACCGGGAAAACAATTCCCGCTACATTGGTGTGCAGTACAGCATCGAAGGGCGCGATTTGGAACGGGCAGTACGCGACGGCCAGGCCGCCGTCAAGAAAGTGGTGACACTGCCGCAAGGCTACCGCATGGACTGGGGCGGCGAATACAGCCAGTTCCTCGAGGCGAAATCACAGTTGTACATTATTGGCCCGTTAGCCATAGTTCTGATCTTCATGATCCTGTTCGCGCTCTATGGAAATTTCAAATTTCCCGTCACCATTGCCCTCGGCGTAATCATGACCGAACCGGTGGGCGCGCTGGTAGCGCTAAAGCTCACTCACACCCCATTTAGCGTTTCCTCGGTTCTGGGCCTTCTGGCATTGCTCGGCGTTTCCGTCGAAACGGCTGTCATCCTCGTCTCTTATATAAACAAGTTGCGGCAGGAAGGCATGGACATCCGCACCGCGACTCGCCAAGCTTCACTCCTGCGGCTTCGCCCAATCATGATGACGGCGCTGGTTGCCTGTCTTGGATTGCTGCCGGCTGCACTCTCCACTGGCATCGGATCCGATACCCAACGGCCATTTGCCATCGTCATCGTGGCCGGCCTGATCTCGCGCCTGTTTATCGGCTTCTTCGTCAATCCCGTGCTGTATGAGATGGTCGCGCGAGAAGGGGATGTACTGCAGGTGTAGGGGAAGGCAGGACACTACTGCCTCAACGTTAACGTCCTCAGAACCCCTTGCTGTTTGGCGATCAGCGATTGCACCCCCTGGCGAGCCAGCACCAGCATCTTGTCCAACTGTGTTTGATCGAATACCTGATGTTCGGCTGTTGCTTGCACCTCCACCAGCTTATGGCCGGCCGTCATTACGAAGTTCATATCCACATCGGCACGGGAGTCTTCTTCATAGGCAAGGTCGAGCAGGATTTCTCCGTCCACAATTCCAATGCTCACTGCCGCGACAAAGTCGCGTAGTGGGGCGGAAGTCAGCGTTCCGGCTTCCACCAGCTTTTCAAAAGCCAGCCCTAGCGCCACAAACGCGCCGGTGATGGAAGCCGTCCGCGTACCGCCGTCAGCTTGAATCACGTCACAATCAATCCAGATGGTGCGTTCGCCCAGGCGTTCCAGGTCGGTCACCGCCCGCAGAGATCGCCCAATCAGCCGCTGGATCTCGTGAGTGCGCCCACTAGGTCTGCCTTTATTCACCTCACGCGACGTGCGAGTCAGCGTGGCGCGAGGCAGCATGCTGTATTCGGCGGTGATCCATCCTTTGCCGCTGTTGCGCATGAATTGCGGCACCGTTTCTTCGATGGATGCGGTGCAGATCACCCGCGTATTTCCTACCTCGATGAGAACCGAGCCTTCGGCTGTGTTGATGTAGTCAGCGACGATATTCACTGGGCGGAGTTGGTCGGGAGTGCGATTGTCGGAGCGATAGATCATCGTTCGCGATTGTAAATGATGGTAGCCTGTACCGCTCAGCGCCCGCTTTGCAGTTGCAGCGCCAATTGAGAAAAGGCGGCGACATCATAGAAATTCGTCAGGTCCAGATGTCCCGCCAGCGTGTCGCGCTCTTTGCCGTCCACCAGGATCTTCGCTCGCGTAATTCCTGGAATGTTGGCGGATAGTGTCTCCACCAGCGAAGCCACCGTTAGTTCTTCAATCAACACGCCGGAACGATGCCCGTCCGCGAAGGCCGCGTTGAGATCGATCACAGCCAGCCCCGGATCCACCAGATAAACGTCGCGGATTTCTGAACCTGTGGCCAGTAAATGTGGAGATGCCTTGTCGAGATAAATGTTAAGCAGGGTGCGCAGCAATTCTTCCGCTCGCTCCTGGCGTCCCGTCGGCAATGGAATCCGCGCACCTTGGGCACGCAAGACTCCGCCGTCATCGTAAGCGATATATAAGGTTACTGCTTCTGTAGGACCCGAAACCGGAGGAGCCACCGGCTGGGTTGACGCGGATTCGGGCCGGCTCGCGCCTCCGCGCATGCGCCATGCGTAGAAACCCATGCCCATTGCCAGAATAATCATGACCACCGCGCCCAGAATGAGATGACGTGGAATCATCTTCGCGCCGCCTGAAGTTTGTCACGCGCGTCGGCTACCCCAGCGGCCACCGCTGCGGCAAGCGGTTGCTGGTAGGCAGCGGAGTTTAGCTGAGCTATGTCGCCGCCTGGAGGCGCAATCTCAATCGCCACCGCGGCGGTAGCGATGTTGTTCAATGGCCGTAGCGGAGCCGTCAGAGTCCGAACCGAAATCTGCTTGTCGTGTAATGCCGCTGCCACGCTGGTGGCCGCCGCGTCGCTCAACCCTTGAAATGGAGATTGCGCTGTGTCCCAGTCAAGAAACGGTCCGGCATTTTCTCCCCCGGACGCAGTCAAGCCGGTGTACAGCCGCACCCCGGTTCCCTCCGAGGTAGCATGCACGCAGAGATAAATTACCGGGGCCGTCGCGTTCGTCATCGTAGCCCGCTGATCGAGCGTCAATGTAGTATCAGCATCGCGAATCAGTAGCGTGCGCAGTCCACGGTTGTCGAGTTCGTGGCGAAGCACACGCGCGAAAGCTAAAGTGACATCTTTTTCTGCCATCTGGTCTGCGAGTGCCGCCCCGCGCTCGTCGCCACCGTGGCTGGCATCCACCACTGCAAAGTAGCGTGGCGCGCTGGACGCCTGTACTCCGGCACTGCTCGCGGGCACCGCAGGCGCAGGTGCAGGAACCGACGAAGGCGGAGATGCAGGCACCGCGGTCGGAGCAGATGCCGGTGCACTTGCGACTGGCGGCGGAGCCTGTGCCGCTGTCGCAGCCACCGGCGGTGGTCCCACAGTGATCGTGCGTCCGTTATTGCTGAAGCTGGCCAGTAACGGGACGGTGCTGGTGATCACCACCTCAGCCTCACCATTGTTCTCCAGAAAACTGGCGGAAGTAATTACTGTGCTGTCAAAAGTAAGTCTCGGAGAACTGGGTGCCACCACCGCGTCATGACTGAATGTCATGCGCAATTTTCCCGGCTCAGTGGCGATCGCCGGGTTCACCGGAGAGCTAAAGTTCATGATCAGCTTCGGTGATGTGGTGGCGTTGACCTGCGCCGTGAAGTGAATCGCAACACTGCCCACAAACAACCGCCGCGCTCGCGGATTGAAAGTCACCGGGCCGCCGAGAATACGCGAAAGCAGGCTGCTGAGATCTGTCAGCGGCACTAATCCCCGGCCGCCTTCCAGAACGAAACTCGCAGACAGATCGAAATTAGTATTCCGGGTCCGCGCACCCCGTTTGCGCGCTGTGAACTCTGCATCGGCGCCGTTGTAGCGAAGCTTCCAATGGTCTCCGCGGACCCGGGCGCTCACCGTGCCCAAAGGTTCGAGCACCTCAAGCAAGCCCACATAATCCTGTTTGTTTCGTTCGACCACGGGAAGCGAGTAGTTCGCAACCGTCGAATAGATGGAGACGCGTTTATCTTCCGCGGACCCGGAAAGCAGAACTACAGAAGCAATTGCCAGCAGCCCGGCCACCGCAACGCGCATAAGCCCGCGACGTCCCGAACCTACGATGCCGCCTGCCGTGGTGGTCAAGATGCATCCATTATGGCGCGACTTGCTTTAATTTAACTGCTTTTCTTCGTGTCCTTTGCGGTCTCCCTTGGCGACCTTTGCGGTTAGAAGCTCTCCCCTGGTGCCCCGGCTTTGCTGCCCGCTGAACTTTTTCGCCTACTCCAGCGCGTAAATCGTCAATCCGCTAAGCAGTTTGGGATAGAAGTCAGTCGACTTCTGCGGCAGTACCTCGCCGGCAAACGCAATGTCCCGCACCTGCCGTATCCTGACCGGGTTCATCAGAAAAGCTACATTCGCCTCGCCTGACCTCACCCGTGCCATGGCTTCGCTCGCATCTCGCAAGTAGATGATATTTTGCTGATTACGGATCGCTTCCTCGGAAATCCCCAGCACCCCTTCCAGCAGGCACTTGTGCAACTGAACCACATCGAGCGATTGCTGTCGGATCGAAAGGCCGCTGAAAAAGTTTGGGCCGACTGACTTGGGAGTATCCAGAAGAAACACTCGGTCCGCAGTCACCGCCATCAATGTCGTACCCGCGCGTCCGGCCTCTCGCAGGATTCCACTCGCCCGCGCCGCATCGACCGACGGATCGACTTCCTCCACGCTGAAATACTGTCCCGCCCTTTGCCGCAGTTCCTCCGCCGAGAATGCCGCGAGTCCATGTACTACTCTGTGAGTCGGCAGGATCAGCAAACCGGGGCTGTCCATATTGATAAATGTCATCATTACCATCTCGTAGGGCGGCACAGCAGAAAGGCTGACGGGGCCGGGCGCGGTCTCGGCCGTACTGTTACGCTCGTTGCGATAATTCAACGCCGTCTCATAACGATGGTGTCCGTCCGCAATGATCAACTTCTTGTCACACATCTTCCCGCGAACCAGATCAATCAGGTCAGGATCGGAGATCGTCGATACTCGGTGCCGAACTCCGTATTCGTCGCGAGTTTCGATCTCCGGCTCTGCTGTTGTCGCTGCCAGCAGACCATCAATTTCTCCCGCCGGATCGCTGTACAACATAAACAGCTGTCCAAAGTGGGCCCGCGTAGCCCGCAACAGATCCAGCCGGTCAGCCTTGGGCTTGGCCAGCGTCTGCTCATGACGAAACACCACGCCATCGGCGTAGTCTTCCAACTGCCCCAGCGCAATGAATCCCCGGCGCTCCAATTCCGTGCTTCCTCCAGGGACCATGAAATGCTGCGTATAGCTGTAAATCGAAGGCTTCGCCTCTTGTAGAAAAACCCCTAGCCGCCGCCAATCCTGGAAGTAAGCCGCAGCCCGGGTGTAAGTGTTATCTCCCGGACGATCTGCCGCCTCCCGCTTCCCCAGGATGATGCGCACCAGATTATGTGGGCTGGCCGCGTAGTACCACTCCTGCATCTCTGGCGTGATCTTGTCGTACGGTTGAGTTACCACCTGCGAGAGATCAACCCGCGCGGGATCGTATCGCAATGCGCGAAAGGGAGCGATGTGTGCCATGGGCTGAAGCTGACATTCTACTCGTGCATATCCAGATTTTGGGAGATCGGCACCAAAAACCTGCGGCTCCCGAATTTCATAGGAATCGATAGTCCGGCTTCAGGCAAGCGAAGAAGCAGGAGCGCACTTTTTTGCCTGAAAACCCCCTTACACTTCCGAAAAAAAGCTTGTCACTGTGCCCGTTCGCCTGTGTTACGATCAGCCCCAGTGAGGTTATTTATGGCCCGCCTTTGTGGGCGGAGCGGGTCATCTCGCCCTGACCAAAGACGGCTCCCAGTCAGTCCCTCTCTGGACGCTGAGCGTAGTGTTATGTCTGGCATCATAAGCCGAACCCCGAGCGGTTTCGTCGCTATCGCAATCGTTGCGACCTCCCTGATTTCTGTTGCGTTCGCTCAGGTCTCCATCGAGGATGTGCATGTTGCCCCCCGGGTTGAGCCTGCAAAGCCTAATCCACTCGATTCTGTCGATCCCTCGCTTCGCACCCACACTCGCCCCATGAAGGTTGACGTAAGCCTGGTACTGATTCCAGTCACCATTACTGACCCGATGAATCGCCTGGTCACAGGCCTCGACAAAGAGAATTTTGAGATCTTCGAGAACAAAGACCAGCAGGAACTGAAATCATTCTCCAGCGAAGACGCACCCGTCTCCATCGGCGTGATCTTCGACATGAGCGGCAGCATGAGTAGCAAGATCGAGCGCGCCCGCGAAGCCGTGATCGAATTCTTCAAGACTGCCAATCCTCAGGACGAATTCTTCATGATCGCCTTTGCCGACAAACCGCAGGAAGTTTCCGACTTCACTTCTTCGGTAGAAGACATTCAAGGCAAACTCGTCTACACCGTTCCCAAAGGAAGAACTGCCCTGCTCGATGGCATCTATCTCGGTGTCAGCAAAATGCGCCAGGCAAAATATCCCAAGAAGGCGCTGCTCATCATTTCCGACGGCGGTGACAACCATAGCCGCTACACCGAAGGCGAGATCAAGTCAACGGTTCGCGAAGCGGATGTCATGATCTACGCCATCGGCATTTACGACCACTACATGGCGTCTCCTGAGGAAGCCTCAGGCCCGTCCCTGCTTTCTGACATCACAGAAATCACCGGTGGCCGCGCTTTCACTATCGACAATCCCAACGATCTGGCCGATGTGGCCACCAAGATTGGCATCGAACTTCGCAATCAGTACGTGCTGGGGTACCGTCCCAAGAACCCTGGGCATGACGGCAAATGGCGTAAAATAAAAGTGAAACTCATTCCGCCCAAAGGATTGCCGCCGCTCCGGGTGTTCGCCAAAACGGGATACTATGCGCCTTCCGAATGATCGTTGGCTGGCCCTGCTGATCATTTTTCTTTTCCTCACCACGGTCGCTCCAACCCAGAACACATCCGCGCCTGCTTCTCCTCAGTCCGAGACCCAGCAACCGCAAGAGAACGCCCCGCTTGAGGACAACAGCATCTTTGTTTTCAAGAAAGATGTCGAAGAGGTAGCCGTCCACGCCACCGTGGTCGATGACAAAAACCACATGGTCATGAACCTGCCTAAGACAGCTTTCACCGTCCTTGAGAACGGCCATCCTCAGCCCATGACGTCATTTCGCCTGGAAGACATTCCGGTATCCATGTGCATCGTGATCGACAACTCCGGCTCCATGCGGGAAAAGCGCGAGCAAGTGAACAAAGCCGCGCTGAATCTGGTCCGTTCCAGCAATCCCCAGGACGAAGTCTGCGTGGTCAATTTCAACGACGAGTACTACCTCGACCAGCCCTTTACCGGCAAGTTGTCCCTGCTGAAAGAAGCTCTCGAAAAAGTGGAAGCACGCGGCGGCACCGCCCTGTACGATGCCATGGTTGCCACCTCGAATGAAATGAAAGCCCACGCCCGTCGGCAAAAGAAGATCTTATTCGTGGTCACCGACGGCGAAGATAATGCCAGCCGCGAAACCCTGGAAGAAACCGTCCGTAACCTGCAACAGGAAAATGGTCCGACGGTTTACGCCATCGGCCTGCTTAGCGATGAAAGGACTCGCCGCTCCCGCCGCGCATTGGAAACCGTCGCACAGGCGACCGGAGGCATTGCCTTTCTGCCCAAAAACCTTGCCGAAGTAGACCAGATCAGCAGCGCCGTCGCGCACGACATTCGTAGCCAGTACACCATCGGATACAAACCCACTACCCCGAAGAGCGCAGGCGGCTACCGTACCATCAAAGTCGAAGCCCGCGCCAAAGGATACAAGAAGCTCACAGTCCGCACCCGCAGTGGCTACTATCCAGGTCAGGAGCAATCGCACTAACTTCTCTCAGCCCGCTCTGTGGTTTTTCTCTGAACTCTGCGATGAAAAGCTTTCTCGCGCCTTCCAACGTGCCCCTACCTTCGTGCAATTGACGCTTCTGCTCCACCTTCCGTACTCTGTAGAGTGCACAAGACGCTCATCGAGCGAAGCCGCTTGCAGGTAGCCGACGACATTACTCAACTCGTCGGCGAAACTCCCATCCTTAAACTGAAACGGATTGTCCCCGCCGCCTCTGCCTCTATTTACGCCAAGCTGGAGTACTTGAATCCAGGTGGCAGCGTGAAAGACCGTGCCGCAATCGGCATCATCGGCCGCGCCGAAGCCGAAGGCACACTCAAGCCTGGCGGGACCATCATCGAAGCTACCGCCGGCAACACTGGTATCGGCCTGGCGCTGATCGGCGTAAACCGAGGTTACAAGGTCGCTCTCTTCGTCCCCGAGCGCTTTTCGGAGGAAAAAGTCATGATCATGCGCGCCCTCGGGGCCGAGGTCACACGTACCCCGGACGCTGAGGGCATGCAGGGAGCCATCAAACGTGCCAAGGAACTTGCTGCGGGCAATCCCAATGCTTTCATGGCTTCGCAGTTTGAAAACTCCGCCAATCCTGATTACCACTATCAGACCACGGCTCGCGAGATCTTCGAGCAAATGGATGGACAGATTGATGCCGTGGTGATCGGCGCCGGTACCGCCGGAACCTTCACCGGCGTGGCACGTTATCTTAAAGATCAGTTGCCCAAAGTATTGGCCTTTGCGGTCGAGACTCAGGGTTCGGTTCTTGGAGGAGGCAAGCCTGGCCCACATAAAGTGGAAGGAATCGGCGCCAGCTTCATTCCCAAGAACTTTGACCCCGCAGTATGCGACGAAGTCTTGATGGTTAGCGATGCCGACGCCTTCGGAACGGTGAAACAGCTGGCTGCGCGTGAAGGAGTCTTGTCGGGATCGAGCGGCGGTGCCAACGTTTTCGCATCCTTGCAGATCGCCAAACGGCTAGGGGAAGGGAAGCACGTCGTCACCGTAATCCCCGACTCTGCCGAACGCTATTTATCAAAGAAGATCTTCGAAGGCGGAATTTGAAAGAGCCGTCAGCACTCAGCAATCAGCATTCAGCCAGAACACGACCCATGATGTGTTTTGCCCATCCATCAGGCGCAGGGCTGAATGCTGAGTGCTGACGGCTGAATGCTTCGGGCCAGATTGAGTTTCCTATGTCCAAATCCAAACTCCCCGGTTTCGCCACTCGCGCCATTCACACTGGTCAGCAAGCCGATACTGAAACCGGCGCCATTTCCGTCCCCATCTATCCCACTTCCACCTACCTCCAACAAGAGTTGGGTAAGAACAAAGGCTACGAGTACGCCCGCGTATCGAATCCTACGCGTACTCGCCTCGAAGAAAATCTGGCGGCGCTCGAAGGCGGAATCGCCTCGCGAGTTTTCGCCAGTGGCATGGCCGCCATCAATGCCCTGTGCACCATGTTCCGGTCGGGAGACCACATTGTCGCCGGTCACAACCTTTATGGCGGTGTACCACGGCTGTTCAACCAGGTTCTTTCCGGCTATGGGATCGAAGTCACCTATGTGGATACCTCCGAAGTAAAAAACGTGGAACGTGCGATTCGCCGCAGCACGCGCATGGTTTATGTCGAGACTCCCACCAACCCGCTGATGGCCCTCAGCGACATTCGTGCGATCAGCACCTATGCCGCAAGAAAAAGGATTGAATCTGGTCGTGGACAACACTTTCATGTCACCCTATTTCCAGCAGCCCATTGCTCTGGGCGCGGACATGGTGGTCCACTCCACCACCAAATTTCTCAACGGACACAGTGACGGTCTGGGCGGCGTCGTGGTGTGCACGCGGCCCGATCAGGTTGAACAACTAAGCTTTGTGCAGAAGACAGTCGGAGCGATTCTTTCGCCGTTCGAGTGCTGGCTGGTGTTGCGCGGTGTCAAAACGCTGGCCGTCCGCATGGAATTGCATGACCGCAGCGGCCGCATCGTGGCGGACTTTCTCTCGCGGCATCGCAAAATGAAGGAGGTCTTCTATCCCGGCCTGCCCGACCATCCTCAGTACGATCTGGCGCGAGAACAAATGACCGGCTTCGGCGCCATGATCACCTTTGAAACCGGCTCGCTCTCCAATGCCAAGAAATCTCTGAAGAATGTCCGGCTCTGTTCACTGGCCGAGTCGCTGGGTGGCGTCGAGACGCTGATCTCGCATCCGGCCACCATGACTCACGCCGCCATCGGTGAAAAAGGAAGAAAAGAAATCGGACTGACCGACGGCATGGTGCGGATCTCCGTCGGTATCGAAGACGTCGACGACATCATGGCCGACCTGGACCAGGCCCTGGCCGCGATCTAATGCCGCGATCACACAGATCTATTACTTGGTTAATCTGCGCTTTTCTGCGGAAATCAGCGGCGGAAATCAGCGGCTGCAATTACTCCACCGACTCATCAATCCACTTCATATACTCCGGACTTACCATCGTCCGCCACCAGGCTCATGCATTCCGGCAGCTCGTAAGAGTGCATTTCCTTAATGGCGTCGCGCACCCGAGGATACGCCGCTGCCGTCGTCTTGATCCACAGCATCCACTCTTCCGCTTCTTCCACTTTTCCTTTCCAGCGGTAAATCGACACAACCTTCGGCACAATATTAACGCAAGCAGCGAGTCTGCGGTCCACCAGCCCTTCGGCGATGCGCCGGGCTTCATCTACCGATCCCGCTGTTGTCAGGACGAGTCTCTTGTCAGTCATATAGAATTACCTTTACAGAAAAAGCTTATCACTTTTTGCGATCGCGCTGAATCCATGCCCGCCCAAATCAAGTTCGGCACTTCCGGCTGGCGCGCAGTCATGGCCGAAGACTTCACTTTTGCCAATGTACGCCGCGCCGTCAGCGGCATCGCCCGCTACGTAGCTTCGCAGAAACCCGTCGGCGCCCGTGTCATCGTCGGCCGTGATCCGCGTTTCCTTGGCGAAACCTTCTGCGCCATGGCCAGCGAGATTCTTCTCGCCCATGGCATCGCCCCGCTGCTCGTCGCCGAAGCCGCACCCACCCCTGCGATCTCCTATGCCGTTACTCGTGAACACGCTGACGGAGCCATTAACTTCACTGCCTCGCACAATCCACCAGAGTACAACGGCATTAAATTCTCCGACTCCAGACGGAGCGCCTGCGTTGCCCGAAGTTACCCAGCAAATCGAGGCAGAAATTGCCGCCTTCGACGCTGGAGGCGCCGCGAAAGCAGGGGCCGCCGAAGCCCAGGCAGGAATCCCTGGACCCTCGCAGTCCCTACCTCGCCCGGCTGCAAGAAATCGTCGATATCCCAATCATAAAAAAAGCCGGCCTGCGGGTCGTCTTTCGATCCCTTTTGGGGAGCCGGCTGCGGCTATCCCGACGCGCTTCTGAAAGACGCCGGCGTCGAAGTCTCCGCTGTTCACGACTATCGTGACGTCCTATTTGGCGGCCATGCTCCCGAGCCCGACGATCATCTGCTCACTGACCTCCGGAGCAAAATGCACGACACCAACGCCCACATCGGCATTGCCACCGATGGCGACGCCGACCGCTTCGGCATCGTCGATCAGGACGGAACCTTCTTCCAGCCCAATTACATCATTGCGCTGCTTTTCGATTACCTCGTCGAAACCCGCGGTTGGAAAAACGGCGTAGGCAAATCCGTAGCCACCACCAACCTGATCAACGCCCTCGCCGAGCATCATCACATCGTCCACTGCACGAAACTCCCGGTCGGCTTCAAATACATCGGCGAACTCATCAAGCAGGACAAAATCGTGATCGGCGGCGAAGAAAGCGCCGGCCTCTCCATTCGCCATCACGTTCCCGAAAAAGATGGAATCCTTGCAGGCCTCCTCTGTTGCGAGATGGTCGCTCGCCGAAACCAGCCCTTAAACGTCAGTTGCACGCCCTATTTGCCAAAGTTGGTTCCTTTTACCCCATGCGTGAGAACTTCCGCTTGACGCCGGAAGTGAAAGCGAAGTTCACTGGTAAGCTGGCGCTTAACCCTCGCGACTTCTTTCGGCCGCAAGGTGAAAGAAATGGTACGCACCGACGGACTAAAGATGGTTTGTCGATGACGGCGCGTGGGTGTGTTACCGGCTTTCCGGCACCGAGCCGGTGGTGCGTGTCTACACCGAGGCCGGCAGTGAGCAGACAGTTGCAGCAGTTGAGCGCGGCAGCCAAGCAATGGATCTTCGAGTAGGACCTCTTTCCCGAGTTCGCATCATCCCCAGCCCCGAGGAACGGCTGCGCACGCTCGTCCAACGCGCCCCAGAAGCCGAAGCCTGGGCCGACCGCATGATGGCAAGACTTCGCCCCACGCTGACCATGTTGCACGGAATTTGGCGACGCCTGGCTACCGTTGCCGTGGCTGCGCTCACCATATGGTTGTTCGTACATGTGATGTTCGGCGCCAACGGCATGGTGGTTTATCGTCAAAAGAAGACCGAGTACGTTGGCTTGCAAAACGAAGTTCGCAGCCTTCAGCAGGAAAATGATCGCTATACCGATCAGATCAAGTCGTTGCAGACCGATCCCAAGACCATCGAAAAAGAGGCTCGCGAGCAATTACATTATGCGCGTCCCGGCGAAGTTATCTATGTTTCGCCCCCGCCGCCCGCACCTCCAAAGCCCGAAACCAAGTCCGCGCAAAAGTAGTTAGGGCTATCCGTGACGCCGGCAGGTGTCCGGTGTGATATATTGCGGGAAAATCTTCAAAATATAGTTCCGCTCGGCCCAGCAGCGGCAATGCAACGGACTGAGTGGTTGGCACGCAACACAAATCTGCGGCTTTGGCCGCTGAATTCGAGGATCTCATGAAAAAACTCTCGTTGCTTTCGCTTGCCGTTTCTCTGCTGTTCATGGCCGCATTGGCCATAGCCGCCGATTCCACCACAGTCAATGGCACGGTCAGCGACTCCATGTGCGGCGCCAAGGGTGCCAGCGCCACCCACGCCGGCTGCATGACCAAGTGCATGAGCAAAGGTGCCAAGGCCGTCATCGTCACCGACGGCGACCAAAAAGTGTTGATGGTCGATAACCCCGACGCTCTCAAGGGACATGAAGGCCATCACGTGGCCGTGAGCGGACAGGTCACTGGCGATTCCATCCACGTTGACAGTGTGACAATGTTGAAGGGCTAATTCGCAAGCTTCATAGGGCGGTGGGCAGCCGCCCTTTATTTTTTCCTTACCGAACCACGCCCTCAAGCGGCGAACTCGCCGTCGCATACAGCTTCCTCGGCATCCGTCCCGCCAGATACGCTTCCCGCCCGGCCAGCACCGCATGTTTCATGGCTTCGGCCATCAACACAGGGTCTTGTGCGCTCGCAATCCCTGTATTCATCAGCACCGCATCCGCGCCCAGCTCCATCGCAATCGTCGCATCGGACGCAGTCCCCACTCCCGCATCCAGAATCAGCGGCACCGACGTGATCACTTCCCGCAGTATGCGGATGTTCGCCGCATTCTGAATCCCCAGGCCGCTGCCAATCGGAGCGCCCAGCGGCATGACCGCGCTAGCTCCCGCATCCAGCAGCCGCTTGGCAAACACCACGTCATCGGAAGTGTAAGGCAGCACCGTGAAACCTTCTTTCACCAGCACTCGCGTGGCTTCAAGCGTCGCCTGCACATCCGGATAAAGCGTCGCTTGGTCGCCAATCACTTCCAGCTTCACCCAATCCGACAACCCAACTTCGCGGCCCAACCGCGCCGCACGTATGGCTTCGTCAGCGGTGTAGCAGCCTGCGGTATTCGGCAAGAGAAAATATTTCTTGGGATCAATGTAGTCGAGCAGCGATTCCTTGCTGCGATCCAGGTTCACACGCCGCACCGCCACCGTGACCATATCGGCCCCACTGGCTTCAAGCGCTCGAGCATTTTCCTGAAACGACTTGTACTTTCCCGTCCCCACAATCAGCCGGGAACGGAACTCACGGCCAGCAATAATCAGGGAGTCTGCCATCCCACTATTGTACTGCGATCGCAAAGCCCCCTATGCCGACGCCCCGTCCGGCGGTTGTGCGAAAGCTCGCCCTTGTTCTCATGACATCTCATCACGTACTGTTTAAATTCCAGCCTCGAGTATCAGTCAGACCGTGCTACGCCGTTCGTATAGGTGAGCCTCCAGTCTCGCTAGAATTGCTCTTAACAGTATTTGCTGTCGAATCATGTCACAAATCATAAGAGCGTTCGCCTGCTTGCGCTGGCTCATGAGCTGCTCTTTCTTGTTCGCCGAAGTCACCATTCCCTCCTCCAATCCTCGCTGCACCCGGAATCCAATTCATTTCTTTGCCGTCATTGCCGCCTCATTAGCTGGCTGCGCGAGCTGCTGATCAACCATCTTGCGCAGAGTGGCGTAATCAAGCGCACCACTGAGGAAGTGACCGTTCACAAAAAAGCTGGGAGTGCCGGTGAGTCCAAGGCGCAGGCCTTGCTCGCGATCTTGTCGCACTGCGGCGGCTGTCTCGCCCGTATCCAGGCATTGGTTAAATGCCGCCGAGTCCAGTTTCAAGGCATGCGCCTGAGCTTTAAGTTGGTCGACGTCCAGCTCTTTGCTGCTAAACAATTCGTCATGGAACGCCCAGAACTGCCCTTGCTTGCCAGCGCAACGCGCGGCTTCCGCAGCTTTTTCAGCGTGCGCGTGCATAGGCAAAGGGAAATCCTTGTAGGCCACCGCGAGTTCGCCGCCGAAATCCTCCTTGAGCTTCTTGATCGCAGGCGCGACCCTCTGGCAATAAGGACACTCGTAGTCGGCGAATTCAACCAACATAACCGGCGCGTTTTTCGCCCCCAGCACATCAGCGTTTCCCAGATCCACTACCGTGCTCGGTGGAGTCAGCGCCACGTAGACATTGGATTGCTCACGAAGCGCCTTGACGTACGCGGCCGCAGCTTTGTTGGTTCGTAGCGTCCGGATTTTCTCTAATATCTTTCCCCTCATTGTTTCGTATGGCTGGTCGGTTTCCAGACCCTCGTAATAAACTCTGATCTGATCTTCCGTCGGGTCTTTGATTTGCGATTTCACCTCGCGGTCTAGAAGCTGCTCCACGGCCAGGTTTTCGCTTTTGGCTTTCTGCGCGATCAAAGTCGTGTCAATCAGATCGTCAAGCGCCTTGCTCTCCGCTTGATAGAAATCGAAACGCGCCTGCAGCAGCTTGGCCGATTCTTGCTGTTCGAGATCGCTAATGGTCAGCTTGACCGGTCCTATCTCAGCGATTACGTCCGTACTTTTCTGGGCAACCGCGCTTCCATTGCCAAACACAACCAGTGTTATTCCTAACCCGAAGCCTAGAAGTCCTTCCGAGAACTGCATAAAATCCTCCGCTTATTTCAGAAATTTGTAGAGCTGTCCAGAGCGAGAAATCGCCAGACAAGAAACCAGAAATCCTGTCTGGCGAGTTAAGGTGGAAAGCCCAGCTACAAGCTCTGGCCGACCAACGTTGGGTTTCTCCGGGCGCGCCCTAGTTATTGCAGATTGCCGATAATGCGGCGCTGTTGGCGCAAATCCCATGCCCGCTGCCATCCTTCACAATGGCGGAACACTGCCCCGCCAGAGCTTTACCTTCGGCGAGGCTGAGGGACGCTTCCTGCGAGGGATTTTCCGTGATCGTGCCACCGGTCTGAATGTGGGTGGTCCACTCACGGAGTGTCGCTACGGGGGAGGGGACTGTCGGCACCGGGCATAGTCCACCAGACGTCGCGGCCGACACGATCTTGATGACGCCTGTGTTAAGGACCACACCGGTCAGGGGATTGCTGGTGAGGTCGTTATTCACGGAAAGCGTCAGCAGACCATCTGGTGTCGTGGTGCAGCTGCAGCATTCAGACATCTCTTCATTGGTGTCGAATACGTAAATATCCGCGCACAGGTTTCCGCCTGACGTTCCCGGGTTGATGATGCGCAGCGTGCCATCCGGAGCGCCCGACGTGTTGGCATTGGAGAAGTAGTCAACGTTGTACACATTCGGTGTGCCTGCTGTGGATGGGTTTTCGGCCACTGCGATGCCACCGAACGAGGCCAACGCTGCCACCAAAGTACAAGCTACTAGCAGTTTGGTTCGAGACATTTCTTCCTCCTTCAGAATTGCGCTGCCGGCTGGGGGAGGAAGCTCGGCTGTTGGCGCAGGAGGAATGTACTTGTAGTCGCGGCCTTTCCCAATTGCCCAGGTGTACTAATCCAACTTCCTTACTCCCTGGACTAACCTGCCGGGTTACGCCTGAAAGTCTGTTTTGCGGAGATTACTGATTCGTTCCTGCGATTTTTCCGATGATGCCGGATCGCGTGGAGACGCCCATCTTGACCATGACCAGCCGCAGAAAAGCTTTGACGGTGTTAGGGCTGATCTTCATCCGGTCCCCGATTTCCTTGCTGGTCAGACCCTCAAACAGCAACCTCACTGTCGCCTGCTCGCGCGGCGTCAAACCGAAATGAGTACAGATCTCGGCTAACTTCACTCCTCCATTCGTGCGCCTTTCCAATAGCAACACGAGTGCCGGACGACTTGGCATCGGGGCGATGCTTTCGAGGTTCAAGGGAAAGGAACAATAATCATATGTCCTTCTTGCGGATTTGAACTGCCCGACTGACCTGAGCGGAACCGACGACCCGCGATTGACTAAACTCTCGCGAATTCGCTTTGTGATCCAGCCCTCCAGGTTGGAAATCTTCCCCGGGGCGCTGGGAAATGTGAGGACCTGGATAGCTTCGATATTCGAGGCCACCAGGTTTAGCGAGTGATCTACCACCATTAAGCCCGCTCGGCCAGCAATAGCGAGATCATTCCTCGCGAACTCCGCATCTTCCGATCGTAGCTTGGTTGCCATAGTACCCGCCTCCAAAGCGACGAAATCTCAAGACACCTTACGTCCAATTCCTAAGGAGCACGAGCATGGCCACTCGCATTGTCGTTGTATTTTGCTCTAGATAGCGCTTTCAAAGCGCAGAAACAGAGAACTTTCGGGAGTCAATCACGAGTTTCTTCTATACAGTAAACCCGGCAAACTTCAACGTTAACCACCTTACTGCTTTACTGCCGACTCGCTCGCCTGAATAACTGCGGTGTCGAGACCTGCCTCGATCCTGCGATTTTTCCGATGATTCCCGATCGGGTCGAGACTCCCATCTTGACCATAACCAGCCGCAGAAACGCCTTCACCGTGTTGGGACTGATCCTCATCCGTTCGGCAATTTCCTTGCTGGTCAGACCCTCAAAGAGCATCTTCACCGTCTCCTCCTCGCGCGGCGTAAGCCCAAAGCGTGTACCGATCTCATGCAACTGCACGCCTCCATTCGTGTTCCGTTCCAGCAGAAGCACCAGCGCGGGATGATTTTGCACTCCGGCATTGCCGTTGAGATTCAGCGAAAAAAAACGGCAACGATAGGTTCTCTTTGCGGATTTGAACTGCTCGACAAAGTTGAGCGTCGACGTCGACTTGCGATCCACCAACCCCGCCCGAATTCGCTTGCTGAGCCAACTCTCCAGGCTGGGAATTCTCTCTGGGCAAGATGGGAATGTGAGTATTCGAACGGCTTCGACATTCGAGGCAATCAGATTCAGTGAGCGATCGACCACAACCAGGCCTGGTTGCCCAAGAATCGAGAGATTAGCCGCTACGATGTCCGCATCATTTTGTGCAAGGTTGTACACTAATGTACCTGCCTCTGGGGGAGGACAAACAGGAATTATCTTACTCGGGGGAGTCGAGCGGGAACATGTGTTGATTTCAGAAGCGGATTGTCGTCTACCTCGCTGCCTTTGTCAAGGTTCTTGGGGCGATACTAGCCGTTTTTCTACCTTAGCCCATTTGTATTAGGCCGTACGGCTAGTCTGGCTTCCCATGCGTGGCGGGAGTCCCGCCGCGCGGCCTGATTTCAACCTGCTCTCCGCTGCTGTGATTCACCCACGGCACGTTTGCCGGAACTCTTTGTTCCCGATTCATGGGATCGACACTGCGCCTTCAGCCCAGACGCCGCTACCTGAACGGTGCTCGGGCAACATAACTCTTCGAATGGTTTGACACATAACTGAGCAGTTGTTTCCCGGTGAGAGGCTCTGCCAATCGCTGAAACGAGTTGTTGGATTATTTCTTTCAATTTCGCAGTGAAGATGTCAACTCTCGATCGCTGAACCGGGATTATGCTAATCGCTGCCCTGTACTTGGCAATCCAATCGTAATTTTCGTCGCTCACTCGAATATGCCTCGCTCTTCGCGATTTCGAGGTTAGAGAATATCCTTAAATATGACGTTGTAAATGCCTCCGAATGGACTAGTCACTTAGTTTAGGGACGCAAGCCGCGAGAAAGCGTCCTCGTTCGTGCGCAATCGCATCGCCGTGAACCCTGCGTCAGCCGCACCTCAACCCAAATGTGGTAGTGTAAGCACTCACGAGGAAATAATGTCCAAACACGATACCGCCACCAAACGCCACCGCCGCCCGAAGTCCGCGAAACGTATCGACTACACCGCCCGCACCATGGCCGCTTTGAAAAAGCTCAAAGAAGCAGATAAGCAGAAAGCCAAGACCGCTAAGGTCGCGTAGGTGGACAGTCTTGTCTCCCAATCCGTCGATCTACACAACTCACGTAGGCCCAGACGTCCTCAGCCTCCCCTGAGCGGAATCGAAGGGTCTGGGCGGTTGAGCGAAGCTCAACAGTTCTTGTCTGACGATCCCCAGACCGTGTGGGGCGGACACTCTTGTCTGCCGCTTTGATTTTGAACTGACGCTACAGGAGGGCACATCTTCAGCTGTGCCGATAAGATCAGAAAAGACCGGGCTTTAGCCCCTGAGGGTGAAGCGGTTCTGGGCGTTACCTGGAAGGGACTTCCTACTCCGCCACCACAAACCCTTCTTTCTCCGCCTTCGCGTACATCGCCTCAATCTGCTTGCGATAGCGTTCCTCGACCGCGTGCCGCCGCAGTTTCATGCTGGTAGTAAGCGTCCCGTTTTCTGCCGAGAACTCTTCCGCAATCACAATTACCCGTTTTAACTGTTCGTAACGCGCCAAGGTTTTGTTAAGTTCCGCAACCATCCCGTCATACAGATCGCACACCCTGGCATTCGCACACAACTCCTCCCGCGAGTAAAAGACGACTTGATTGCTTCGCGCCCAGTCTTCCAGCAACGCAAACGACGGTGCAATCAGTACAGCAGGGAATTTCCGTTTGTCTCCCAGCACCACCGCTTCGGCGATCAGCGGATTATATTTCAGTGAACTCTCCAGTGGCTGTGGCGCCACGAACTTTCCGCCCGAAGTCTTGATCAAGTCTTTCTTACGATCTGTGACCGACAGAAATCCATCGGCATCGATCTGACCAATGTCGCCGGTCTTGAACCAGCCGTCACTGAACGCTTCGGCCGTCTCTTTCGGCTTGTTCCAATATCCCTGAAACACCGACGGCCCACGCACCAGAATCTCTCCATCGGAGGCAATCTTTACCTCGACGTTGGCCAGAGGTTTACCGACCGTGCCCAGGCGGTGGTTCTTGGGGTTGTTTACCGCAATCACTGGAGAAGTTTCCGTCAGTCCATAACCTTCATGAATGCGAATGCCGATGTCGGCATACCACTCAGCCAATTCTCGCCCCAGCGGCGCACCTCCCGAAATAAAGATATGCGCCCGGCCGCCCATCCCGGCCCGTACCTTGGAGTAGATCAACTGCTCGGCCATCTTCCATGAAAGCGTCCGAGGCGTGTTGCCCGCGAGAGTCTCGTTCCGATTGGCCTTACCAACCGCGAGCGCCCAGCGGTAGATTGCCTCTTTGGGGAAGCCAATAGCCTTCTGCCGCACCTGGGCGTAGATTTTTTCGTACATGCGCGGTACACCCAGAAAAATCGTTGGACGAACTTCGCGCAATGCCGGCAGCAGGTGCTCCTGAAAAGATACGTAAGCCAGCGTGACTCCATTGTGAAGCATGGCGAAATCGACGTGACGCGCGGTCACATGCGACAGGGGCAGAAACGAAATGCTGATGTCATCCTTGTTCACCCCAATATCCGTCAGCGAGAAAGCCACATTCGACGCCATGTTGCCGTGGGTGAGCATCGCTCCCTTCGGAGTGCCGGTCGTGCCCGACGTATAGATAATTGTGGCCAAATCGCCGGGCTGCGCCGATCTTCCCAACGAATCGAACTTGGCATCGCGCTCTAGTGGGCCCTTGCTCATCAACTCTTGCATGGAGACGGCCTTCGATGTCTCCTGAGCATCCATGATGGCGATGTGCTCCAGGCTGGTCTGTTCGCGAATGCTGTTGACTTTCGCGAGTTGCTTGAAAGAGGAAACAAAGATCGCCCGCGCTCCGGAATCGCGCAGGATGTGAGCCGTTTGTTCCGCAGTCAAGGTCGCATAAATCGGGACAGTGACCGCTCCAATCAACAAACTGGCGAAGTCGGCGATGGTCCACTCCGGCCGATTCTCGCTGAGAATGGCGACGCGGTCTCCCTTGGCGATGCCCCACTCACGCAAAGCTTGCGCCACTCCCACAACTTTTTGATACAAGTCCTGCGAAGAGATGGAGACCCATTGGATCTCACGCCGGTGCATCATCACCACGCGGTCATTGCGCTCGACCACAGTGAAGAAGATGTCGTTAAGGGTTTCTAGGCTCATGCGCGGGGACGAGGCGCTCTCTCGACCGAATGTACTGGTTTTTCCGATACTTACGCAATGCCTGATGGACCTTTTGAAGAGCCGTGAACCACGAAGGACACGAAGTCTCACGAAGGCTACCGATTTCCTCTGTGTACCCTCAGTGTCCTCTGTGGTTAAGAAGAGACTCTAGTGTTCTCCCCTGCAGGCTGCGACAATAGCTTCAGAAGGGAGTATCCAAAATGAGACGAGTTGGGATTAGTGCCGAAGTTGTAATTCTGCTTTTTCTAGCTCTGATAACGCCGATTGTTCGCCCCGCGAACGCGGCAGATCAGCCACCACCGCCCAAACTGAAGGTCGGCGATGTTGCGCCCGACTTCAAACTGCAATATTTCACCGGCAGCGACTTGAAAGACGTCAGCCTCAGCGATTATCGCGGCAAGAAAAACGTTGTGGTGGCGTTTTACATCTTCGCTTTCACCGGGGGTTGAACCGCTCAGATGAAGGCGCTCCAGCAGAGTCTGCAAAAGCTGGAAGCCGCCGACACCCAGGTCCTGGGTGTGAGCATGGATAGCCCCTTCGCCAACAAAGCCTTCGCCGACCAAATTGGAGTGACCTTCCCCCTGCTAAGTGATTGGGGCGGCGAAACCACCCGCCAATACGGCATCTACCTGGATAAATACAAAGCCGCCCGCCGCGTGAACTTCCTCATCGGCAAAGACGGGAAAATCCTGGAAGAGCAAATCGACAAAGACGCCATCGATCCCACCAAGATCGTCGACGCCTGTCAGCGCCCAAAACTAAAGAACTGAGGCGAGATTAACCGCGCGATCTCTGATCGCGCGGTTTGACGCTGTGGAATGCGGTTGTTATGATGAATGCGCGGGGTGGAGCAGTCTGGTAGCTCGTTGGGCTCATAACCCAAAGGTCGGTGGTTCAAATCCACCCCCCGCAACCAATCTCATCAAGAACTTACGAGCGTCGGCCATCCGGCGCTTTTTGCTTTTGTCCGTGATTTGTCCGTGTTCTGCGAACTTCGAATTTGTCCAATAATCGCTTAGACTAAGAGCTTGGTTACAAGTGATGAACAGCAGATGTCCCACTGCATGGACGGAATCTGGTTCGGGACCAGGGGGTCGGAGGTTCAAATCCTCTCTCCCCGACCAATCTTTTCAGAGACATGAACAGCACTTCTGGTTTTCCGTCCACAGCGCTGTAGTCGATTTTGTAGACGGTGAGATCCTCAAAGTCCAACATCGATGTTTTCCATTGAACTTTCCGTAGTCGAGTTTCCCTGTGCTGACAGTGTCTAATCTCCAACTTCTCGAAGGACACCGCATAAGCTGGACGAGCCGCAATTTCTAAAGGCGCTAACATACCGGCTACAGCAGGTGCCGATCTGAATGGCGACCGCTGTTAAGTCCGCGGCCCGGGGAGATGCTAACATGGCATGCCAACGGGCCTTAAAAGAACCCGCGCAGCTTCGAAAGAGTGACGGTGACCTGTGGCCGACGAAAAGTTAACATTCGTTCACTTATCCGATATCCACTTCATTCTCGGTTTCAGCAATGAAAGTCCGTTCGATATTGATAAACCGGTTCGAGATGCGATTTTGCACGATGCGAAAACCCTGCAGCCGAAACTTGGCGCGGTATCCGGCGTGCTCTTAACGGGAGACATCGCTTACGCCGGAAAAGCCGGCGAGTACAAAACGGCGCTCGATTGGCTTGCCGAGTTGACCGACATTCTGAACTGTGAGAAAGAGTATCTATGGTGTGTGCCGGGAAATCATGATGTAGATCGCTCAGTGTTGAAGGAGAACCTGGCGATCTCAGCGGTTCACGATCGCCTGCGGACGACTGCGGATCGCGAGGCGCAGCTTCGGCAGCATTTGGAGTTGGTCGACACCGGCAGACTGCTGTTCTCACCGCTGAAAGCGTACAGCGAGGAATTCGCAACTCGCCTCGGATGCTTAAGTCATCCGAAGCAGCCGTGGTGGACGGACGACTTGACCCTGAACGACGGATCAATTCTGCGCCTGCGAGGATTGAATTCCGTTTTGATTTCAGGTCCAGATGATGATGATAAACATAAAAAGCTGGTGCTCGGCGCGATCCAAACGGATTATGGAAGACAAGCTGGTGTCGAATACCTGACGCTGTGCCACCACCCGACGGATTGGTTGATCGACAAGGATCGAGTGGAAGAATCGCTGATGAACTACTCCAGAATCCAGTTGTTTGGTCATAAACATGTTCAGAAGGCGACGAAGATGGATGAGACTCTCTGGTTGGTTGCGGGGGCAGTGCATCCGGAGCGGTCGAAGCCGGATTGGTTGCCGCGTTACAATTATCTGTCGATTGAGGTGCAAGGCGCCGGCTCCGACCGGTATATGTCAGTGGACGTCTATGCGAGAGTCTGGAATCAAAACGAACGACAGTTCACGCGCGAGCAGGCGACCTATAAAGAAGAGTTTCGAAATTATAGGCTTAAGCTGCCGGAGTGGAGGGCGCCGATGATTGTTGAGCGAGGGGACAATGCGACGGGGGCAGAAGAAGCAGCGCAGCGCCCGGTTGATCCGCAACAAGGCATGAACCTCAATCGAAAAAAACTGCTATTCCGATTCATTGGGTTGCCTCACCACACAAAAGTGGCCATCATGAAAAGGTGTGGATTATGGCAGGAAGAAGATCATAAGCTTCCAGACGCGGAGATCTTCGCGGGGTGCTTTGAACGCGCCAAGAAGAAAGGTGTACTAGACGCGGTGTGGGAGGCGGTGGAAGGGCAATCAGGGCAGCAGCGGTAAGAGTGATCGCGAAAGGAGCGATGGTGCACACAAAATTCGCAGACTGGTACAACGAAATATCTCTTCGACCAAGCGCCGAAACGCTTGCGGCGCGTTGGAAGGCCGTCGAAGCAGTTGCCGCCGACGTGAAGTTGAAGAAGATCCCGGACCTTCTACGCGTGTTTTTCAGTCTACCAGGCGGAGCTAGCGCATCCGAGGAAATCCGCGGCGCGGCGAAAGAAGACAAAACGTATCTTGCTGACAATGATCAAATGGAATTGACTGTCCTCGCCGGAGGTGTGATCGCGGTAGTCGTGTCGAAGTCCTCGACACAAGCGGACGCCACGGCCCTGGGCGTATCGTGCATCGAAACGCAAGGGCTGCGGAAACCCACGAGACTACAGGGTGTGGTTGATGAATGCATGGGCTATCTTGCGGGAGAATCTGTGCGAGTTCGCGCTGTTGCTAACAATCCGGTGAAGGATATGAACGTTGCAGCTTTAACCAAGCGGATCACGGAGCGCGGTGGAGTGGCAGTCGTTGACGTCAATAGCGCATGGAGCGGAATGGATGTTGTCCTCAAGGACTTGCTGGGGCAACATACGGTGCACACAAACTCAATCAATACTGCGGTCAATCAAGCCGTCCAGAGACTATCAGAGCAATCCGACATCTTGTGGTGGTTGTTCGGAGAACACACTCTAGATGGAACGAAGGCGTTCCGGGATTTGAGCGTTCCGGAAGCGTGCTACTGGGGCGCGAGAGATTTGGCGGCTCTGACGCAATTCATGCCCGGTCCATTCGCCGCGCCAGCGTTTCTGAATCGCATGCTCCGCCTTGTGAGAGCCGAAGTTCCCTCGTATGTCCGTATCTCTGACGGTGTGAACGAGTGCATAAAGGAATGGAAGGAAGGTTGGGTTTCAGATTTAGCACCGGTGCAGCAGTTGCCGGACCTGTGTCCGATGCTGTTTGGAATCGCAAAATCAGTCGAGGTTGGCGGTGGGGCGGGTTGGACCGCTGCATTTGACTATGCGACAGGGTTAGTGGCGAGCGGAAACCTGGCCCCAACGCTGCTTGCGCTACAGATCTACAGTGAGCTCTTATTGGTGAGAGCTCTGAGTACCAAGGAGGCCTGAGCTGTGACCACGATGCCACCGACCGATCCACCAATTCTTGTCACGGAACCGCTGGAAAAGGCTGCCGCGAGCGACCAGTTGGTTAACCTTCCGCTAGGTAAACCGCTTGCAGAAGTCGATGCATCCGGCGTGCTGCGAGCAAACGGTGCGCCAATAGTGGTTCTCGTGGGTGCTCCAAAGTGCGGGAAAACAACGCTGCTCGCAAGCCTTCATGACGGCTTTCAGCGTGCGCCCTTTGCTGGCTACTTAGGATCGGGATCGAGGACACTAATTGGTTTTGAGGAGCGTTGTTTCGATTCCCGTGCTGCTTCTGGTGGAGAAAAGCCGGTAACTGTGCGAACGAGGCATCAAGAAGGCATTCTTTTTTACCACATGAAACTGCGAAGGGAGGATCTCCGTTCTCCAATCAAGCATCTTTTATTGGCGGATATGTCTGGCGAACACTACGACGATGCGCTTGATTCAGCAACTGCTCTCCGAGCCATGACGATCTTTCGCCGTGCGGATCACTTCGCGCATCTCGTGGACGGAGGCAGGCTAGCGTCGAAGGATTCGAGTGCGCATACGCGTGCAAACGCCTTGATGCTCATGCGCCGTTGTATCGAGGAAGAGATGTTCGATCCCGACGCAAAAGTGGACGTTCTTGTGACGAAATGGGATTTGGTACTTGATCGAATCGGAGAGGAAAAAGCGGCTGAAATTCTGCGATCACTGGAGCAGGCTTTCGAAGTATTTGAAAAAGGTATCGGGCGACTTCGTGTAATTCCTGTCGCAGCGCGACCCCACTATAAGAGTGCTCTGCACCCAGCCTACGGCTTGGGGAACCTACTGCAATCATGGACGGAAGAACCTCCGCGAAAAAGCGCGCCCCAAAAGCGACGGCTGCCGCTGACAAAACTGCGGACTCCTTTCGACGAGTTCGCTTTGCGCGAAGCCGGAAACTTGTATGCGAGGGCCGATGACTAACATTCTGAGTATCGGACTTCCAGAAGTGGGTAAGACTACATTCCTAGCGGCCTTGTGGCATGTTGCGGAGAGCGGAGAAGTGCCAGCCTCGCTTTCGCTCGAACGGATTTCGGAGAACGCTAAGCATTTAAACAGCATACGGAGCGATTGGCTGCGTCTAGAGAAGGTCGGGAGAACGATTCCGGGCCAGGAGCAGCCGACCACACTTTGGCTTCGTGATGATCGGGGAGGAGTTGGGGAAGTATTATTCCCGGACCTTTCGGGTGAGAGTTTCGAAGGGGCTTGGGCGGAAAGACATTGGACCAAGGAGTATGACCAATTGGTCTCGGCCGCAGACGGCCTGCTTGTCTTTGTGCATCCCGAGACTCTGAAAGAGCCCTTCACGATTGCGGAGATGCAGCGGATGGCTGAGGCAGCTATTCCGGAAGAAGAGCAAGGACTTGCGAGCCTGCAAGTGGAGGTAGAAGAACCCTCTACAGAGGCGAGTGTTGAGGAATGGTCTCCCCTAAAGGCACCCACCCAAGTTCAACTTGTCGATTTGTTGCAGTTCACTGAGAAAACGCAACGGGCAAAGCGACCGGTTCGAGTCGCAGTTATCGTTTCAGCTTGGGACTTGGTTCGCGAGAACTATCCGGGAGAAGCTGGACCCCGTCAGTGGTTGATTGATCGGATGTCCTATCTGGATCAATATCTGCGGAGCAATTTTGAATTGTTTACCGTGAGAGTGTACGGCGTCAGCGCGCAAGGAGGCGATTTAAAGAAGGACAGGGATGCGCTCCAGAATCACGCACATACCTCAGAGCGCATTCTTATAGATGGCCCAGACTGCGGCGCGCACGACATTTCCGAGCCCGTTCGCTGGTGTCTCGGCTTACGCGAGACGGGATGCTGATGGAAAGGCCGGAGATTCGGATCGATCAAGCTTTGTTCGGATATCGTGAAGGTCATCGGCTATTGCAGGCTTCGCGCAAGTTTGTTCCCACGACAGAGCGGAACCTCCTGACCTTGACTGACATGTCCGGTCCTCGCATGGTGGAGGGCTTTGAAGAATATGTCAGCGGTTATCCGGTGCCAGGGGAGGAGAGCTACGCGGTTGTAAAAACTTGGTACGCGCCAGAAATGGAGCGTCCTGGGTGCGTGTGGTCGCACGCGCTGATTGTTCGAAATGAGAACATCGGCGAGATTGCCGACATCTACAGCTTGGTTCCGCTCTTCCAGCGTCCAGAGTATGGAGATGCAGATTACCTCAACTCCTATGTGCATCCCGTACAGCCGAGTCCCGTTGTTAATCGGACCTCAATCCCTCAATTCAGCACTGCGGACGCGAAGGTTATTGTCGCGGCCGTGTATGCCAAAGAGGAGAAGCCAGTCCTTATTCCCGCGCGTGATTCGCGTTTTCTTGAAGACTTAGTATTGCGGGTTTGGTCGCAACAGTGGCCTGCCCTCCGGGTCGCTTTCCGCTTTTGCAGCGGTTCTCTTTCAAGCAGAACACTCGGCGGGCAGACATTTGACTTGCAGGTCATTCCTCAGAAATTGGCTCCGGAGCTGCGACGTAATCCGGCTGGATATCTTTTTCCGTCTATTCCAGCTGTAGAGCGTGCGCCGGATGCGGAACCTTGGTTGGAGGCCGCGGCTTTGGATCTGGCAGGAAGCAGAGACGCGTTTCGCAATTTTGTCTGGCGTTATGCGGAGCCCTGCGCAGGGGGACGCGTTCTGTTCGCTAAGCTAGCTGGTTTATTCCTCGATTTTTCTCGCACGGACATGCGATTGAAGGCTTCGGCGCTTTCAGAGAGTGCCCTGCGACTGGGAGAGGTTTTTCCAGAAGCCAAGTGCGGACGAGCCCTGAAATTGGAACTGTTTGGAGCCGCGAGCGGCTCCCATCTGGAGGGCTCGGAAATTGCGGAAGAGGCGCGCCTCAGGCAACTGGCACGGACCGCTAATTGGGCTAGCTTCGACGGTGCAGATTTGGAATTGCGGGAGCGGGGTCGTAGATTCTGGTTGGACCACCGGGACCGTAGCAAGGCCTTTCTTCTCGGGCTCCTTGACTCACCCATCAACCCACTGGGTGATGAGATTGTCGCTGGCTCCGTTGACGCCCTAACTATTCCCGAAGCCTGTGAAATCGCAAAAGACCGGCCCGGACTGCTCCTGGCCCTGGTCGCACGAAATCCCCGCCTTGTTTTGTCGATTGCATTTTGGCAATGTCCAATTCCGGTGCAGACGTATCTCAGCGTCTTGGATTTTTTGGCTGGCAATCAGGAATCCGCGCTTCCGGCAACCTCCTGGATTCCCTTTCTGCTCGATGTCGGGGACGATCGATTTGCAAACTCAGTCGTTGAGCGGTTTCCGAGGGATGTCATTAAGACAATCCTGAGTCGAGAGCTGACAAACGGGTCGGGCCGGTCCTTCATCAGCACTGCGTGGCGAGCAGCTCTGTCGACACATCAACCCGAATTGGCTTCGTTCCTAGGACAGGCAGAGTACTGCAATTCGAACGCTGCGATGGTGATTTTGGCTGGGCTGCTCGATCCCCATCAGGCGCAGGTTCGCAATTGGGGATTGAAACCTTGGATCAAGCTTGCGAAAGAAATGCCGGACGCCATACTTGCATTTCCGAACGGCGAGGCCGCCTCGTTTCTAGTTTCGGTTGCGTTCCAGCAGACCGAGCCCGAGGCTGTGATCTTGGCGACAACAAGTTTCGAACATGTCCACGCTTCAGCGCGGGATGATGCTCCAGACCCATTGAGCTATCGTGCTTGGAAATCCTTGGAGCCGGATGTTCCCGTTCTGGGTTATACGAAAAACTGGGACCACTGTGAGCGACTACGAAGGGCTCTCGTCGAACGATTCGTACAAAGGGATTGGCCGCGAGAGCAATTCCTCAGATGTGTGAATCGGCCCGCAACTTTGCGGAGCATATTCTATTCCTGCCGTGAGGTCGCACGGGGGGAAGAGTTGATCCGTGAAATAGCCTCCGACGTCTTAGGAGGTTTTCTTCCCGCGACAGAGCCTCAGAAAGAGGTGTTTCGTGCATCGTTTCGGCGGAATCGGCGCGGTGAACTTAAGTTGGATCTTTGATCTCCATGTCGGGTCAACTGGTCAACTGACTGTCGATCAGCCGGTCGGGCGCAGGATTCTGGGCCGTTACCATACACCCGTTCACCTCGTGTGTGCGCTACCTGAGCGAATCTAGCTTCCCGCATGAGGTTCTGCCAGAGTGCTTGCCGGCCCGTTTGGTCCCCGCCGTTTCAACCGCGCAGTCAACGAGGCATTGATCCATTGATCCTTTGCTTTGTGAGCAGCGTACGCCGCCTGCCCTCGCGGCATCACTCACGGTCACGGAAACCCGGCGAGGCACTGGAGTTGGTTCGCCAAGACCGACAATCTAGTTGCCACGGGCACTACGCGTCCACGCAAAAGTGCATCGCTGAAGTCCATTTGAAGTGGGAGTCGCGCGTGCAGGGAAAACCCCGCACCAACCACTAAAGCTAGATTCTGGCCTCGTCTCTGTCATGCACACGTGTTGCAAACCGGCAACAGCATATCCAACTTCGTCTTAGGATTCTGTTGAAATCTTGCATTCTGAGTCTCGACTGTAGCTACCGACTTCATCAGGTCTGATCTTCGGGTTCAGCCCAAATGGCCTCACAATAGCTTCGACCTCTTTTGCATTCAGTGATTTTTCTGTCTGGTCGTCCGACCAACCCATATCAGGCTGCGGAAGCTGTTCCCGATTCTTCCACGGCCTATTCCACAATGCCTTTGCCAAGGCGTCAATCGCTGGCCAGTATTCCGCAACAATCCTCTCGGATTCATCCCGCAATCTGTTCTTTGCGGTGTGCCAGTCGCTAGATTTGTGCGGGTGCATTTCATCGAGCAGCGCATCGACCTGGCTTTGATCTTGCGCTATCGCTTCATATTTCATGTCCGGGAAAATCCGCACCTGCCCCCAATATCCGGCAAACAGGAGAATGATGCTTTCTTCCCTCTCCCGGATATCGGTCGCTGTATTCTTCAGATCTCCGGCGTTTCTGCATTAGGTATGTGATACCCCGCGGCCTTTGGAATCGATACGGAGCCCGAGGTCGCGGATTGGAATTTCCTGCGCTATGCACACGATCTCATGTGCCGCCTCATGATAGGCAGCACTCTTCTGATAATCCAGCATCATTTCTTCTATTGATTCCATACGGGCAAATTGTAAGCTGAAATCGCTCAGAGATGTGCAGGCGAGGGTAACCTTTCGACGCGACGAATCGAAAAAAGACCGGTCATACCGCGGAGATGGTATGCGGGGGTTCCCCGCGATCACCCCAAAAGGTTGGGGCCAGGGTTTCACCCCGGCCTCAAGTGTCGCTTAGAATGCAACAGGATCGAACATTTTGGCAGGGTTAGTGCCCAAACTTCGATTCGTGCCGCCGCCTGAACTGCCGTCGGACGTTTGCCCGTACTTTCTCAAGAAACGTGAACGCGACTGGTTTACGGCACATACACTACAATAATTAGTCATGGCAAAAGCTTTTAACATCGCAGAAATTGCGCCGACTCTTTCGGAGCTGAAGCAACTCCCACTCGCAGAACAAGCAAACCTTCTGCTTGCTCGATTGGCAGTTCTCTATTCGCAGATGCAGAATACAGGCGGCCTTCATAAGGGCAATTTGTTACTCCCCAACGATCCTTACGGGTTAGCCGCTGGTTACGCGGTCGCAGAAAATGTCGATGTGCGCAGGTACCTGCTCGGAGCGCCCTGGACGGCGTTGGTTAACCAAGGATACTTGTTGGACCCGGCGGGTAATGGTTTCTACGATGTATCAGAAGAAGGCCGCAAAGCTCTGGACGAGGTCGATAATGACAAAAAGCTCAAAGCTCCAAACGGCACCGGAAAGTCCCGATCGTTTCGCCTCGATCGAATTGGTTATGATTTGGCTTCGACGCAAATGACAATGCGTTCTCCACGCACGGCCATTGTGTTTAATGTGCTCATTGCGTCTCCTTCAGATGTCGGAAAAGAACGTGATGTCGTTACTAACGCTATACACGCTTGGAACGCGGCCCACTGCTCAACGACTGGAATCATGTTGAATCCAATACGTTGGGAGACACATTCATTCCCGGAATCTGGTGATCGCCCGCAGGCTATCGTCAACAGGCAAATGGCAGACCATGGGGACTTCTTGATCGGAATCTTCGGCGTGCGGTTGGGTACACCCACCGGTGAAGCTCAATCTGGAACCATTGAGGAGATAGAGCGGTTTCGCAAGGCGGGCAAACATGTTGCACTGTATTTCTCTACTGCAAACGTGCCCCGAAACGCAAATCGAGACGAACTCGAGTCGCTTGAAGAATACCGACGCGAGCGGCAGAAAGACACCTTATACTCGACGTTCAACAGCCCGGAAGAATTGAAGGAAAGGGTCACACAGCATATCCCCCATATCGTCGCTGAAGTGCACAAGCGCCTACTTCAGTCGAATCAACTAGACGGGTTAGAAGAGGAGACGCGCGAAACGCTGCAACATTCGGAACAACTTCTACAGCTATTGGTCAATCACAAACCCGTCGGCGAGTTGGAAGCGGCAGAGAGGCGCATCGCCGGTGCGTTTGACGAGACTAAGCCGCTTGTTCCCGAGTATGGCGAGAATATACCGACGTACGCCTATCAGACTTGGTTCATTCGTCCCAGATTGTCTCTTCTTCTGAGGCTAGATCGCGCTTTCGATACACGCGTAAGAGAGAAGATGCAAGAAAGCTTTCACGGTATCGTACCCGGAAGCTTCTATCCGCCCAGTGTTAAGGCCAACTCTCATATGGTTCGATGGCAGGCTAGGCTCTCCGGGGGCGTCGGCCGATATTTGACGTACGTACGATACATTGAGATTACGCAGGAGGGAGCTCTTAGATATTGTGAGAAAATTGATCGCCACGACAATCGGCAGGAAAGTGTGTCAGACTTATTTATTGCAGGCTTGCAATTCTGGAATTTCGTATCCGACTTCTTCGATGAGCACAACTATGCTGGCTCTTTAAGCGTTCTGCAGCGAATCGACTGCACAGCGGATGTCCAACTACTTGGAACGTTCCCTGGCGAAGACGGAACGTACTACCACCCGAACGCGATAGTTTTTCCAGATGCGCAGCCATATGGAGTTGCAACCAGTTCTAGCAGAATGAGCAAGGAGATTGTTTTTTTCAAGACACAGGAAGCTCGTACAGAAATCGTAGCGGAGTTTATGCTTGCACATTTGCGAGAACTTTGTGGAGCTAATGTGGACTACGAGCAACTGCGCAAAGTGATTCGTGCCCTACCCCCAAGGGCCCCCATTCCTCCGTACTAAAGCGGCGTACCCTTCCGATCATCACCTTTATCCCCTCCGGTCGCAAGGCCTCTCTCGCGCTTCTTTCAGGATACCCACACTTGGTAACGCTAGCCCCAGTTGCACGAGGTATGGTCAGAAATCGATGGCCTAGGCTGCTCACTAATGAGTCGATTTCTTGATTTCTTGCTGGGGCCAGGAACAAGAAAACGGCTGACTGTTTGAATGCTAAGTCCAAGAGGAGCACGTGGTGTACAAAAGCTGAACTCAGCGGTGACGCTGATTCAGAGAACAACCACGGAGGCTCCTCAGGGACATATGTATTACATCGGACTGGATGTTCACAAGAAGACGATCAGCTACTGCGTCAAGGATGTGAGTGGTCGAGTTCACCAGGAAGGAAAGCTCGGAGCAACGCGCTGCGAGCTGGACCTCTGGATGAGGACTCTTCCGCAACCTTGGACGGTTGCGATGGAAGCAACGATTTTTACCGGGTGGATCTACGATCACCTCCATCCGCATGCGACACAGGTCAAAGTGGCACATCCTCTGATGCTTCGCGCTATCGCAGCCGCCAAGAAAAAGAACGATCGGGTCGACGCGAGTAAGATCGCCGATTGCTTGCGCTGTGACTTCCTGCCTGAGTGCCACATGGCTTCGACTGAGATTCGGGAAAGACGGCGAACGCTGCGCTACCGCGGTTTGCTGGTGCGGCAGATGGTGCAGACCAAAAATCGGATCTCAGGTCTGCTCATGGAAACTGGGGTGACGTACAACAAGCAGCGGCTTCACAAAGTGGGATATTTTCGCGAACTGCTCGCGAGCAACGAAGAAGTGAACGAGAGTATCCGACCTCTGCTCCGGCTGAGCCGGGATACGATCGCGCGACTGCAGAAGACAGAACGGGCTCTCGTAAGCTCGCTGCAGCGGGATCCGCTGCTGACCGAGAGAATCAAGCGACTTAGAACTGTTCCCGGAGTTGGGCCCATTACTGCACTGACCTGGGCTCTGGAGATGGGTGAGATTTCGCGCTTCCGATCGATCCGACAAGCGATCAGTTATTGCGGGCTCTGCGGTGACGAAAGAAGCTCAGCCGAGAAGTCGATTCGCACACCGATTTCCAAACAGCGCAACAAGAATATCCAATTTGTGCTGATCGAGGCTGCGAAGTTGGCGCCGCGACAGGATCACGATCTTGCGTTGCTCTATGAAAGAGAGAAACAGAAAGGGAACGCCAATCGAGCGACGCTTGCGGTAGCGCGCAAGATGGTCGCATATCTTCTCGCCGTGGATCGAGGACAACGGGATTTCGTGCCTGCAGAAGATGGCAGATGCGACGCGGCCTGAAAACCACGCCAACGAAAGGAAAAAGCACCAGGATCACACAGCGCGCAGACTGCCAGGTCCCGCCACTGACCGACTGAGCAACGGAGATGAAACTCCCGCGGCTCCCTTCTGACTGTTTCGGGACTGGCAGAGAACACACACTCAATCTTCTGTGACGGCCTTTGGGCCCGAGACAGTGAATGGATGTCTGGTTCTGCGAAGGCAGGAACCACCGCCGAGAGGCAAAATGCGAGCTAGCGGTTCTGCATCCGAAAAAGGCGCGCTCTCCCGAGCGCGCCTGAGCACCCGTGTTTTTCCTTGACAGAAGACTTACATGGATGTCGGTCAGCCGATTCGCCGTGAGCATCGCGACCAGGTTTGCCCCTAGCGTGCCCCAGCTAGCTGATGTCCGCGATCTCAATCGTGGCGTTTCGCAGACTCAAGGCAATCTTTCGTAACGAAGAGGCGAATCGCCGTTAAGCACAGCACAACAGCCGGTTCGCCTCCTATGTTGGCCAGCGTCTATATCACACACTTTTGCGTTGGCTAGGCACAATAGAAGCTGGCAAGAAATACCACGTACAACTGGAGTGTAGTCAGCAACCGTCGCCATACGAGGCGGTGGCTACGCTAAATGAAGAAGGCTGCGGACAGAAACTGGCCACGATCAATGTCACAAATCAAATGCCCGGCCTGGTGGTGATGGCGTGACCAGATCTCTCGCCGGGGTCGCGCTGCTCATATTTTGTGTGGCGCCGCTCATGGCCCAACAGGTGGCTCCGTCAGACACTGGGTCAAGCTGACCAATCAGGATGTGTTTGAGCTATCTCTTGCTATGGCAAGCGAGAAGCCGCCCTCCGCCTGTATTGAATTGATTGTGGCTGATGCGAAGACCGCTGTCACAGCACCGGCTCCGCACCTCCTTGAGAATCATCTGAGCTTCTTGCAGGATCAGCTGTGTACTACCTACCTAATCCTGTCGAGCGATCAGTTCAAAGCTGCTATCAAGGCGAACGGGGCTAGGGCCTTGGGCCTTACGCGCGAGGATATTGAACAGATAGCTGTCAGAAAACTAAAGGCAATGTCACAGCAGGATGGATCAAGTTCTGGCACCGGTGGCTCGACGAACCTTACATCCAAAGGTATGACGTCCAAGGTGTTGTCTGTAGCGAGCGAGTACGGCGCGTTGACGCAATCGGTCAGCGGCCAAACTACGACCGTACAGGGAACGTTCGCGGGTGTCCCCCTTGTACTTCTTGGGAAAGGGTCTTTTGGTCGACTGCAAGACTAAGATTTTTGCCATTACCCCCTGCGTCTCTCACAAGGTGGTCGACGAGCTGACAAACTTCTCGTATTCCGCATCTTTTGAGAACAATCCGAATTCGACGACAGCAACTGGTACTGCAGTCGGCGGTCCCACGAACGGAATGGCGCAACAAGTCAATGTGTCTTCGAACACACGCAGCATCAGTGCTTTTTCCTTTAAGTGGGTCGCAATCAGCAAGAGACCAAGTGAAGCCGACTTAACCAAGTCGCACACGAATGTATATGCGACCGCGGCTGCACAGGCTCTCGACGCTGCCATTACGACGATGGCTAACTTGCAAATCGGCCTCTCCCTGACTGCGGACAGTCCTTACAGGGTATGGCTCGCTCAGCAGGGTGCAATACTCTACGCTGCGGCGCAAAAAGACAGTACAGGGGTACTCGCGGAGAAGACCTGGGAAGGTCTGGCCGACTCGTTTGCTGCAGCGCTCGGGGTACCTCAGGGAGTCGACGAAAAAAAGGCAGCAAACTCGCCCGTCCTGGTAGCCGCCATGAAGCTCGGTGCTGCATATAACGCCTACTTGGGCACGGAGGAGTCCATTTCCGACAACCTTGCAGTTCCGCCTGTCCTTAGCCTCGAATATGACGACAATCGACCGGCGTCTCAGCCGAGCAACTCGGTGTTTCGCGGAATCTTTCAGATGAAAGTGAATCCGGTGACGCTAACGATAAATGGGGCGATATCAGTCTACAACTCTGACCAGAGTGCAGTGGTGGGAGCGTCCAGGCTTAGGGACGCCCAATTTGCTGCGGAAGGAGCTCATGATTTCAGCCTTAAGACACCGTTCAGCACGAGCAGCCTTGCCGCGACCCTGAGCGGCGCTTTCTATTTCCAGTACCAAAACAGTCCCGCGATCCTGAACGTGACGCCAGGTACGCCGGTTGACGGAGTCGTTTTCACAGGACTACCCAGCACGGCCACGAAAGTCTATGCGCAGAAGGGGAACCTTGCGATCGGTCAGATAAAACTAACCATTGGCAGCGGATCCAGTGTCAAAGTTCCCGTGTCCGTGACCTACTCGAATCGAACCGAGCTCGTGACCAACCCAACCTGGAAGGCGCAGATTGGCGTGAGTTACGACTTCGACTCCCTGTTTGCCAAACATTGAAGAACATTGGACATCCACGTGGGGCGCAGATGGGTCACCTTCGCCGTCGAGAAGCTCTTGTTCTGAAAACGTAACAAATCTGAAGCGTCTCGTGGGAAACGGACAAAATGATGTATTAGAACCTTGCCACTTCTAGGGAGGGTGGACAACTGTGAACCTTGAACGCATTCTGGCCAGGCTTAAGAACGAGCGGCGCCGTATCAACAAGGCAATCTCCGCCTTGGAGAAGGTTCGATCTGCGGAGTCTAGTGGGCAAGGGCAAGGAGCAGCCAAGTCGAGGAAGCGACGTTTCAGAGATCAAAGCGGATCTGACGGTCCGCAAAACAAGGTCGAAACACAAGAACGCAATCTCCGAGAGGAAGTCAGGGTCGTCGCCATTTCACCCGCAACCCGACGAGTTAGCTGAGGAGACCGCCTTAAATGGGCAGACCGTTTGTCCTCAGTAGGTCAAGGAGTTGCAATTGTACATTTTCACTCGGGATGGGTATTCTCAATTCTGGTAGTTAATCCTCCCGGAGAGAATACATGACCGAGATAGGGGCAGTATTGGCGCAGTTGAAACAGGAACGAACACGTGTCGCGGCAGAGCTTCGGCAGTTGGATCAAGCGGTTCAGGCGTTGAGCAAGATCGCCGGAGTAAGTCGAGGTACTGGTACGCGGGTCAAGCGCACGATGTCTGACGCCGCACGCAGGAGAATCGCGGTGGCGCAGAGGGCCCGTTGGGCTAAATTCCACGCCAGCCGCAAGAAGGCTGCCTAACAGTTTCGACGGGCGAGGGGGTAAACGGGCGCACGAATCGTGCGCCCGTTTCTTGTTTGGTGCTCCAGCGTGATTGAGGGAGGATGATACGGGCTCAAGTACGACGATTAGTCTTTTGAGGGCCATTGATCTCCAAGTTTGGATTCGGTTCGCTCATGGCCGCACGGAGTAAGGATTCCGCAACGAATGAACGGCTAGCTTTTTTCTTTCTGGCAACCTCGGAGATAAAATCGTATTCCTCTTTGTAGAGTCGTACGCCAATCACCTTGGTCTTCCGACGTTTTTGTCTTATTTCAATTTCCATAATCGAACATTAGCATCTTGTTAGAACTTGTCCAGGAACGACTGCTGACTTTTTGGCTCATCTTGCCGGACAAGGTCAGATACCACACGGATAATGTGGTTTCACATCCGGGCAAAATGGGATGAAGCATTGACCCTTATGGATGTGGCGTTGGCCCCGGCCTTATGTGAGCTTCCGAATCTGCAGATTGGATTCATTCCCAACAATGCCGCCCTTCCAAGGATCCCGAACAATTCTTTCGTCATTTTGGATTACAACCCGAAGCGGTTATTTAGACCAAACCCGCTCTACAACGTGCGTTCGCTAGACCGATAGTTCTTCTGCCTATGATTCCTCCCGGAGGCTACTTTGCCTTGCGATGCAACCTCCATAATAGAGGCGGCGAACGATTCGGAAGCGCGGCCCATCGCACTACAATTCGTTCATGTCGGCGAAGCCCGCTTGGATTGCTGGTGGGAAGGTCGGGGCGCCTGAGGGAAAGCACGACTACCCCGGTTACTGTGGGCCATGCTCTCCTTTCGATTCCCAACGACTCGGGATACTTTGGCGAACGGCTGAGTGCGGCGCACACCCAGCTTGTGCAAGCGTGGAAAGACCGTAGCTCCGGGCTGGAGGATCAATTCAGACAGACCGACATACTCGGGGCACTTCTCGTGGCCAGCCAATTGTTCGCTCAGCAACCTGGTGCAAGTAAGAAGATGCTCGTCATTTACTCAGATATGAGAAATAGCGCTCCACATTTCGATCTTGAGTCAACACCGGCCCTGTTGAGCCGCCACTACGTCGATCAACCCCAAACGGCGTCTTTAAGTTTGCGTGGCATCGCGATCTACGTTCGTGGAGTGGACGCATTTGATAAATCCATTGAATACTGGTTAGCGTTGCGTGAGTTTTGGCGAGAGTACTTCATGGCTGACGGCGCGACCCTAGTAGATTATTCCGCGTTTCGAGAGGCCGTACCCATCATGCCATGAGGCTATCACGACAACCACGTTTGTTATCTACGACAACAGTAAGGAAGGCCATTATTCTGGGATATAGATTCGTAAGCCGATACCGAGGCCCAGCCGTACCTACAATTACTAAAGATTTCGTGCGGACTCAGAGTAGGGACTTGTAAGTACGGCCTTCCATTGTGACGATATACCTGCACGACCCTACGCGAGGACCTAATGTCAAAGTATTCTCTGGCTGTCCCGCTCATGCTCTGCGCAGTTCTTTTGTCAATTGGTTCCACCGCTGTTGGACAAGCTACACCCGTCGGCATTCCGGGTTTAATCACAAACAAGTTGCCCCCACCGGGTCAGCCTGGTACTCCCTCACCAGTAAACTGCCCAGGTGGTGGTACCCCTTACACATATGAAGTAGCGGCGCTTGATTTCGTGGGCGGAAGCACGGCGGTTGGGTCAATGAGCTCCACGATTACAAACGGCTGCACACCGTCCGGCTTGTCTCAGACGGCATATATCACCGTTGCGACACCCGCCGTCGCTGGAGCAGCAACTTGCAACGTCTTCCGGAGTACAGCGAACCCACCCACTTCCACTTCGTTTTCGGGTGTCGGTAATGTTCCTTGCGGAGCAACCTTCTATGACACCGCGGGCACTCCTACAAACCCGCCCCTATTGCCATTGGCCGACACGAGTGGCGGTATACAATCCGTGGGCATGGTCGCCGCGCAGGCGTTCAGCGCAGGCGGCAACGGTGCCGGAACTGAAATTCTAAACAGTGGTATGCCGCTAGGCTCTTGCCCGAATTCGACGGGCCCCTTCATTTCTTGTATTCCTAGCATGAATGCGTTCTTCGAACAAGCGCCCTCATCGATTACATCGAACAGCTGGGGAATTACATGGCCTTCAGCACCGACCTCGATCACTATAGCACCAACCTCTCCGCTGATCGGCCCTTTTCTATTTGGTGCAGTGGTGACTACACCTCCCACGAACGCATCGCCCGTAACAATTGGGGCACTGACAAATCAACTTAACTATATTTTGGCGACCGCTTCGACGAGCGTTAGAGCTTTCACAAATGGCGATATCATCACAGTCAGCGGCGCCTCCCCCAACGTTGATTTTGTGGATTCTGGAATTGCCACTCCCAGCACTTCTAACCCTCTGAAGGGTACGGTGCTCGCCGAGGGTAGCAGTCCCCCAGCCTCCTTCTCGGCCACCCCGACCCTGGGATCGACCGGCGGCGCCACTGGCACCTTGGGCCTTGCGGGCACGACGAGCGGGACGGTAACCATTCAACCGGCAGCAGCGGCTGGCAGTTACAACTTCAATCTACCGACCAGTGCCGGAACCAGTGGCCAGCCATTGCTGTCGGGTGGCGGTCTCACTGGAAGCATGAGCTTCGGCACATTGTCGGTCGGGGGTGGCGGGACCGGGCAGACGACTCTCACGACCCACGGGGTCTTGGTGGGAGATGGCGCAAGCGCAATCACACAGCTCGGCGCTGCGGCGGCGGGCACGTTGCTCGCAGGCCAGGGCACCACGTCGGATCCCAGCTTCAGCGCGACACCTACGTTGGGTTCGGTGGGAACTACGGGTACCTTGGGCCTTGCGGGCACGACGAGCGGGACGGTAACCATTCAACCGGCAGCAGCGGCTGGCAGTTACAACTTCAATCTACCGACCAGTGCCGGAACCAGTGGCCAGCCATTGCTGTCGGGTGGCGGTCTCACTGGAAGCATGAGCTTCGGCACATTGTCGGTCGGGGGTGGCGGGACCGGGCAGACGACTCTCACGACCCACGGGGTCTTGGTGGGAGATGGCGCAAGCGCAATCACACAGCTCGGCGCTGCGGCGGCGGGCACGTTGCTCGCAGGCCAGGGCACCACGTCGGATCCCAGCTTCAGCGCGACACCTACGTTGGGTTCGGTGGGAACTACGGGTACCTTGGGCCTTGCGGGCACGACGAGCGGGACGGTAACCATTCGACCGGCGGCGGCGGCTGGCAGTTACAACTTCAATCTACCGACCAGTGCCGGAACCAGTGGCCAGCCATTGCTGTCGGGTGGCGGTTCGCTCGGGCCCATGAGCTTCGGCACATTGTCGGTCGGGGGTGGCGGGACCGGGCAGACGACTCTCACGACCCACGGGGTCTTGGTGGGAGATGGTGCAAGCGCAATCACACAGCTCGGCGCTGCGGCGGCGGGCACGTTGCTCGCAGGCCAGGGCACCACGTCGGATCCCAGCTTCAGCGCGACACCTACGTTGGGTTCGGTGGGAACTACGGGTACCTTGGGCCTTGCGGGCACGACGAGCGGGACGGTAACCATTCAACCGGCAGCAGCAGCTGGCAGTTACAACTTCAATCTACCGACCAGCGCCGGAACCACTGGCCAGCCATTGCTGTCGGGCGGCGGTATGACTGGAAGCATGACTTTCGGCACATTAGGCCTCGCAGCCGGCGGAACGAACAGCGCCAACGGTGCAGTTACCAGTCTGTGCGCAGGCGCGTCGGGTGTGACTCCCGGCACCTCTGGATTATTTATGGGCTTCGGGATTAGCGTTGTCGGGAGTGCGAATGAATCCAAGGTAAATCTCCCTGTTCCGGTGAGCGGAACGGTAACCGCGATGCACGTCGTGGCTGGGACTGTTCCGGCCTCCAATGTGACGATTACGTTCCATGCGCGATACGGCAATGCTAACTTTACAACGGATCTGTCGTGTTCAATCAGCACAACTTCGGCATGTGATGCTACTGGGGGTACGCAGTCAATCAGTGAGGGCGTACCGAATACTTGGGATATCGAAGCGATTAGCAGCGGCACGGGGACGCCCGTGGCGCAAAACTTTGGGATTTGTCTGAAGGTCGTTGGAGCTAACTAACCCCAACCCCCAGGCGAGTTTGACGACACCTCGTCCATATTGAGCAAAATCGCTGCGGGCGGCGACGCGGCTGATGTGAAGTGGGAAGCTCCGACGGATAGGGTACGCGTCGTACGAAGGATATCAGGTGAACGGCTTGGCCGGTTGCTTTAGAGGTCTTCGAGTCGTCTGATGCAGCCGATCAGGAAGGAAGTGGCAAAACATGGAATCATTCTAAGCGAGGAGTTGAACTGCAATGCACAGATTGATGATAGTACTACTCCTTGGCGTTGTCGTTGAAGTGGCAGCAGCGCAGCGTGCACCTTTGGTCGTCACGAAACAGGCGCCATTGTGCACGACGCCTCTCGCCAGCTGTGATTCAACAGACCTTGGATATTTCAACAACTTTGTTCACTATGAACTGCCCTTCTTGTCGGGCATCGGTACACAGGTGCTTTGGGCGAGTATCGACGACTGCAGCACAACGATGGCACCATGCCAAGAATCAAACACAGACGGCAACTGCCCCCCCCACCTTAACGATTTCACCCATTACTTCTGGTGCAATCTCGACCAAGCATTGCTGAACTATATCAGCAACTCTGTAACGTCATTCGCCAACAAGAAAATTGTGCTCATACTCCAGCCAACCAATGATCAAATGACAAACAATGCCAACTTTACTCCGAAGTACGTGTTTACTCCGACGTGGGCCAGCAACGTCCCAAGCCCTATCTGCCCTTCAGGTTGTAATCCGCAAGATGTGGTGGTTTGTAAGAGTTGGCCGGGTGATACCGGTTCAGGGACTGGGTGTCCCGCACAGGCGCAAACCACAGGTCCTCTTACCTCCACCGACTATGTAATTTGGAACGCAACAGCTTGTTTCCCTAATGGCAACTATTCGTGTAATCCATGTTCCCCAATCACGGACGTTTCTGGGTTTCCGATCCTGTACGAGCCACCCTTCCTGGTAGCTTATCAAGACTTTCTTGCAGCACTGGCCCATCACTACAACTCAGTTACCGGGTCACCATATGGAAAACAAATTGCCCCCTATATTGCGTACGTGCGAGTAGGCATGGCGAACGCTGACGAAAATCTGCCAGCGTGCACGTCGAGTAGCAATCTCCAGCAAGACACCTGGGCAGCCCATAAACAATTTCCGGCGGGGTACATAGTCAATTCGGGAAATACTCAATACGTCGCTACCGGGGCCGGCATGTCGAGTAGTACTACCGCGATGCCAACCTGTTCTCCTGCCGGTTGTACCACCGCTCCTGATAACACGATTCCCGGATGGTACAACGCAGGGCAATATACGCAACAGCCCCCTAACTTAAATGCCATCTGGCCCGGACCGACCGGACAATTCACGACATTAGTGACGGGAGATCCAAACGATTACTGGGACAATGGCTATCTTTCTCAATGGTCCCCTCTAGCCAACAATTCTGCTCTGCGGGGCACGCCTGGCTACATAGCATCGATGCTTACTTTCCTCAAGGGCCTCGGTGCAAGTTTTCCGTTCGATATCTCCTCCCATACCGGGCCTCCTGGTAATAGCAACACCGCCTACGCCGATAGCGAGGCCGCCATCGCATCTACAAACGGCGTGGGCTTCGGGATGGAATCGGTAAACATAGGAGACACCCAAGCCTACCTAGCACAAGTGTTTCCCACCACGCGAGAGGATTGGGCGCACAACTTCCAAACCTACTCTGCACCTGTTCACCACCTCCAGATGAGCGCTCCCGGCACTAAGTATTATGCCGAGGGATACGCCATCGCTCCGGTCGGGGGGGTTACTATAATCTCCGGAGTCGCAACGATCAACTGTACCAATGACTGTACTCCATTTGGCGGTCAGCTGATCTATGTTTCCGGCAACTCAAACAATGCGCTGAACGGTATTTGGCAGGTCACATGTGGTGGTCCATCCCCCCAACCTCCATGTCCTGTCTATAACCCGCCCACCAGCCTATACTATGGGCTAACATTTACTCCCCCATCGGGCGCTTCTTGCTCCTCCGCATGCCTAGGGGGAAATGTTTACGGCCCCGACTATTGGCCCATTGCATTGGCGTTTGCGTTGCAACATGGCTCAAACTTCATTGAGGTTTGGGAATGCAGTCTCGACTATGCATTCGGGGCAGACGCTGTTTTCCCTCCGCAAACCACCACCGACTGGGTTTCCCCGGGGGGCACTCCGCAAGGGTGTGCGAACTGGGCCTTGCTCGGGGGCGATCCCGGTTACTTAGGCACGCTAAGCGACGCTCTGATAGGCCAGCCGGCGGCAACCAGCGTTCGTACAGGCAACAGTATATTGGTGAACGGAACCCAGTTCTAATCACCAGCATTTTTCGCTGGTTATGTAGCTTGGTGAGTCGCACCGACCCTTGATTTGTCTCGCTGTTTGCCAGTCGAGAGAACCTTGTCAGACAGGACTTTCGACTCCTAGACGGCTTCATAACAACCACCTTATAATAGCGTGGCTGTATTCGAGGTAAGTTATGAGAAAAGCTACTCTTTCTGTGGCGCTTGTTCTTTTGGCCTGCAGCTTCGTGCTGGCCCAATCACAATATAAAGTTCTGTGGACCTTCACCGGCGCTCCCACTGACGGGGCTTCGCCTAGGAGCAATCTCGTCTTCGACAAGGCCGGAAACCTTTACGGGACTACGTATGCAGGCGGGAGTGCCGGGAGCGGGACCGTATTCATGCTCTCACCGAACCAAGACGGCAGTTGGACGAATACCATTATCTACAGCTTCTGCACGAAATACGTCAACAGGCTGTGCGAAGATGGAGCCTATCCTCAAGCCGGTCTCATCTTCGACGCTCAAGGAAATTTATTTGGTACAACGGTCAACGGCGGCGCGATAGTCTGCCCACGGGCTTCGACTGGTTGCGGAACGGTCTTTGAATTGTCGCCATCTTCTCAGGGCGGATCCTGGACCGAGAATGTGTTATACAGCTTCTGCGAGAACATCGTGAACGGCGGTTGTCTTGATGGGAACTACCCGCTCGGCCAGCTAACCCCTGCGTCAGGGAGCCTGTACAGCACAACCGAGAGTGGCGGAGCGAACGGTTATGGAACCGTCTTCGAGTTATCCCAGGGCACGAATGGTTGGACCGAGACTGTTCTTTACAACTTCTGCTCGCTCGGACAGGCTGGAGTTTGTCCAGATGGTGCAGAGCCCCAGGCCGGCGTAAGCTTCGACAAGGCAGGCGCTCTTTATGGGACGACGGAATTGGGAGGCACGAATAACGTGCATGGAACAGGGGTAGTGTTCAAACTTTCGCCAGGCGATAACGGATGGACCGAGACAATACTCCATTCCTTCCATCAAGGGGGAGACGGTGCGGGTCCGCTGGGAGGCGTAAGCTTCGATACTTTGGGAAACCTTTATGGCACCTTCTCCGGTGGCGGGCCGGACAATGCCGGCGGGGTGTTCAGGATACAAGCGAAGAACGGGAAAATTGGATCGTTTTTCTTCACCGGTGCCAATGGGAGCGAACCTTACGCCGGCGTACTGGTGGATTCCAAGCATGCGACTCTCTACGCTACCACCAGACTCGGTGGGACGACGAATGGTGGGACGGTTTTCAAGGTCACTGCTCCGCAGGAAGAATTAGTACTGTACAACTTCTGCTCCGAGCCCAACTGCACGGACGGCGCTAGTCCGGTCGCAAGCATCATCTCGGACGCAGCCGGCAATCTCTATGGAACGGCGGAGCAGGGCGGCGACAACAACCAAGGTGTAGTCTTTGAGATAGTACAGCAGGCACCGAAGGGTAAGACAGGGCAATCCACCTTGCGTTCTTTGCACGACGAGAAACACTGACTTCATTTTTCGTTCGGCTGTACCTAGCAATTCGATCCTGTTGCGGTTCAAACCCTTCGTGAAGATGTCTGGGCAATAAAATTTAAGGTGTCTTTGCCGTCGCCGCAGGGATGCTGCTGTATCTGATTTCCGTTATGCTGGATGATTCGACTAACGAATGCGACTTGGTCATAAAGTACGCAAGAAGCATTAGAACCCACGCGCCTAATATTGCGACTTAGAACCACGATTTCGACGAAGCACTCTGAGGACCGAACCTGGCTGTAGGCGATTTTGAGGCCGTCAAAGCATCCGGAAACATCAGACTTCAACAGCTGTCAATAGACGGGTGCCAACACGTTCATCACCAAGCACTTGCAAGCTACTGAAATCACGGCATCACAATCAAACAGTCGAATCTGGTTCGGGACCAGGGGGTCGGAGGTTCAAATCCTCTCTCCCCGACCAATCTTCATTTTTGACCCGCCAAACCGTTTCCAGGCCATTTGCACTTCCATCCCCGCTCAGTTCACAGTCGGCGTTGAGACCAGATTCTTTCTGACAGCCGCCAGGTGATTTTGCGTCATCCGCAATGCCGCACGCATGTCATTTTCGGCAACGATGGCATAGCGACGGAACATCGAGTCGGTCTTGTGCCCGGAGAGTTGCATCGCTGTCACTTGGGCTACTCCAGCGGCGACCATGTTCCGGCAGGCGCTCCTTCTCAGGTCATGAAAAAGGCGCCGAACTCCCGCAAGACGGCAAGCGGTTGCCCAACTCTTACGAAACTCGCGGATCGGATCTCCGGCTCGATGGAAGATCAGCGCTGACATCATCGCCACACCCTTGGTTTTAAACGGCCTCGCGGTCTTGCGACGTTCAATCAGTTCAACCAACTCGCCTTCAAGGGGGATGAGTCGTGCTGTACCGTTCTTGGCATCCTCGGCCCTGAGTCGGATGCAGTCACCGTCGAAGTCCTCCCAGCGCAGTGATGCAATTTCACCCTTACGCATCCCAGTGAGCCACGCAAAGAGCGTGACATCGGTCAACTCGCGAGGTAGATTCGCCATGACGCGGCGTAGTTCTAACTCTGTGAAAAAGCCCCGCCGCACATTGTCGGTCTCGTCGAGCCTGCGAATTCTCGGAGCAGGCAGCTCCGTTAGTCGGTAGGCTTGCTTCAACAATTGGGTCACGCGGTTGATGCTGGCCTTTGCCGCTCCGCCGGAAAGTCGCCTCTGAATGTAATTGTCAACCTGCTCGGCGGTAAGAGCCGTGGCCCGGATGTTGCCGAAGGCTGAACGCACGTGCTGCACGTTACTGCGAGCCTGGGGATTCCACTTCCCCCGAATCTCGAAGTCAGCCTTGAGCGCATCCATTACGTCGGCGACGGTCCGTTTGCGGTCGTGTTGGGAGAGGAACGGTTTGGCAGGGTCAAGCTCGTGGGCGTGAACCTCCTTCAGTTTTCTGCGCAGGTACTTCTGTGCCGCCGCTTCGTCTTTCGTCTTTGCAGATTCACGTTGCTCGCGCCCATCAACATAGAACGCGACCCACCATTTTTCTCCGCGCTTGAATGTTCTTCCATCGCCTCTCATCCCCGACCTCCCTTCAGATACTGTGTCAGTGCCCTCGCAACAAGCTCCGAAAGCGTTATATGTTCATCAATCGCCCGATGCTGAACCGCATCCCAGAGAGACTGGGGAAGGCGCATTGTCGCCCTCGCAAGGGGCTCGCTTGGTTTCTTCTTCCCAGCCATCGCTCGTCCTTTCTGCTTCGGCTTAGAAGGATCACACATTAGCGGGTGGGCGTCAAGACGCTTCTGCGTCGAATGTATTGTTCAATTCCAAGGGACGAAAACCGGAGCGACCGCCCGATTCGGCGAGTAAAGGGGAAGCCAGGATGATTGCGGTATAGGTAATGCGGGGAGACGCCCAAACGGCTAGCTGCTTCCTCGACGCCGAGGAGTGAATCCGGCAGCGGCGACTCCTGCGCGGGTGATGTCAGGCGCGCCAGAGCTGTTGCGCGAATCTCTTCCAAATCGCCAAGCAGCCGTGGGAGCTCCTCTTGGGAGATTGTACGCGCGGCCGTCAATGTTGATTCGAGCTCTTTTCGCAATGTTTCGGACCTCAACAAGTTAACGGACAATTCACGGACACACCTTCTATCCAACTACAAAACAATGAGTTACCGCGGCCCTTTTGGTTGACATCCTGATGTTCCTTTTAGACCTAGAATCCGAATCCTCTTGGACGCGTGGGCCAAATTCGAGAGTGACTTGCGGCTAACTCCACGTTGTTACTTCTCTTTTCGGCTTCACGAATTTGACCGACTCCCCAACCTCTTCGCGATAGCGTCGGCGAGTTCGTCGAACGGTATAGTAAACAATGGTCGCGGCACACCGAGAGCCGCAAGGATCTCTCCCTGGCGCAAGGATCCAACCTCGCCATAGCTCAGGAAAGTGGTCAGGGCCTTTTCATGTCCGAGATTCTGACTCCAAGCCTTAAACTCCTCGGGTGTCCTGCAAACTTTTTCAGCGAGCTGAACCAGGGTGTTTCTGAAGCTGTGCGGATTAAAGTAGGGCACGCCAGCCCCATGAAATGCTTGTCGAAAGATCGTTCGGATTGGCGAGGCATTGTGCCAGGGGGTCCGGCTTAAACCGGTGGCTTGAAATTGACGATTGCGGCCAACCTCTACACGAGTAGATGGGAAGATCGGATCTTCATTACCCCAGAGCAAGTTTTCACGAAGGTGACGAACGTATTCCGCAATAATTGCACGGATCTCGTCGCCCACTGGGAAAAAATAGCTTACAAACGTCTTGCTAGACTTCGTTTTAACCTCTCGTGCGTCCTGATAGACCCGATTCGCGATCAGGTCAACGTGCTTGAGCTTCAGTGAAGCGATCGCACTGTCCCGTGCACCGGTCAGGAGCGTGAAAGCGATGACCGCTCGGTTACGTTTCTCCAGGTCCGTGGCCGTCGGCATCGAAGAGATTACGTGCCTAATCTGCTCGATAGTCGGGGCTCTCTGCTCTCGGTGGGCAGTTGCCACCCGAAGCTCCTTCTCCGACACGTTGAAGTAATCGGCATCGGTATATTGCAGACGCGATTTGTAACCGGGTTGCTGAGCCAGCCACTGGAAAAAGCGCTTCAATTGGGTGCAAGTACTATGAATCGTGGCCTTGCTTAACTGCTTGCCCGAGCGCTCGGCCCGCTTCTGAGCCAGATCCTTCTTGAAGTGAATCGCCTGTTCGTGATGAAACGCGCCGAAATCCCGGAAATTGCTATAAATCTCAAATCGCGCCAGTGCTTTTGCAGCCGCATCAACACTGGGTATGCTCTGTCGCTTTGCATCCGAGAGATACGAAAGGTATTTCCGCTTGATCCGTTCATTCCTGGGATTGTGCTTCATCATTAGGTTTAGCTCCTATCCCAAGTCACTGTTCAGACTAGGGTCAGTTGTCTCGTTTAGGCGTTGCGGTGCTTGCGAAGATCTGACCTCTCTGAATCCCCTTAAATCGCCGATTTTTGCTGCGGGCACACAGCGGTGCATGACTGTTTCACAAATCGGACAAATCGCCATCAGATTTGCCACTTTTCCGTTTATCGGTGTGAAATCCACCATCCCCTCAGCAGGAAGCCGGGGAGCCCTACATCTAAAGCAGTACATTTGATCGGATCCACAGGGGCGACGGTTTTTGACTCGACGCGCTCGCAGAAACTCGACAATTTCGCCTCCTAGCATTAGCACCGGTCTGCCCGCGATTGTAGGAAGGCCCCGCTTCACCCATTCCCTAACGGTGTTTCTGTGTACCCCAAGTAGAAAGGCAATTTCATGGACTGTGTAGCTGCGGTTCTTCTTCACTAGGCGGTGATTCGGCTGGCCCCTCCTCATTGGAGATCTCGCAATTGCTCTACCCTCTGTACATGCTTTGTCTTCAGCGCGAGTGCTCCTGTCATCGGGAGTGTGCCTCGAAACTTAGGTTAGGCTGTCCCGTATCAGGGGATGCTAGGCGGGGAAACGCGGGGAAGTGCGGGGAAAATGTATGTAAAAGCTAACGGGAGGCGACTTTTTTCAACACAGCCACAAAACTTTCGGGGCTCATATTGAGTACTCGCATGAAATTCCTTTCGCAGGCTTTCGTTGTGCGTTCATCGCCGCGCTGAAATCTCTCAAACTCCGTTGGCTCAGTGTACCCTGCTACTTGCCAGATGTCTTTCTTGGTAATTTGGTATCCATTGTCGGCTAGCTTCTGAATGAACGCCTCAATCCGTCTCCTAGGGTGGTCCGCATCGTCAGACTTGCGTGCTACCTTGCCGGGGTCCGGTTGCTCTTCGTTTTCACACTCCGCTAGGCGCGTCAGCATAGCCAACCATTCAGCCGAATTAATGACTATCTTCTCGACTCGGTATCGGTCATTATCGCTTTCACAGTTTGCCACACGCACGAACTGCAACAATTCGTTAATCTGGTCCGGAGCTGAGTGTGCTTTCAGGGTTCCTTGTCTAACAGCCGTGCATAGCAAATCAGTGCACTTGGAAACGATCTCCCTACACAGACGTTCTAGATCCGACCGGTCTGGGCAATCTCTAACACACTCCGCAACTATAATTTTCGTCCTTAGCACAAGGCTAGGCGGGAAACTAGGCGGGAATTCCGTTGGCACTTCCGCTGGCTTCGGTTTTGGCGGGCTCCAGCCTCCGGTTCCGCTCAGCTGGGTCGGTGGCGATGGCGCCTTCGGGAGAGGCCTGACGCTCGAAGAGGAACTGGACGCTTCAACGGGGCTGAGTCCACCCTGAAGGCTTTCAAAGACGGGCAAAGCCGTTTGCCACGTCCCGAGCATTTCCTTCCACACTTCCGCCGCATCGCTAAGAGCAGTATGATCCGCTCGCAGGCTACTCCTCCCCGCCTCTAAGCAATTGAGAGTTTCCCGGCTGACGCCTGCCGCCAGTCTGAGAAGCTTGAGCATCTCTTTCCAATAAAATGGCGAAAGGGCATAAATCGACACTGCGAGCACGAACTCAGGTGTCTCCTGTTCCTGACACTCCTCCCAACACTTGAGGCAGCACCGATATGCTCTCCGCATCCATTCTTGTGCTCGTGCGTGCATTGCTAGTCGCAGTGAGCCCGTCTTCCGCAGCCCTGCAATAGTTTCATCGCTGGCTATCTCTCCTTCGATCTCGGAGCTCAATCTTGCTAGGCTGGCAGTCGCACAGTTGCGGATCGAATCCCAAATAGCGAGATCGGGTATTCCCGAATTGGCAGACGATGGTTCGCGCACAACGGTAAACCGGGATTATACTTCCTTGAACTTGCTTAGGTGCGCGAGCAGTTGGCCTACATGGATTCTCGCGCTATTCAGTTCGATCTCCTTCCCGTTATCGTCTCTGGACAGGAGTTGGCTCCGGACTACTTCCGCTTCGAACGGCTGCTTGAGTAGACGATTTGTTTGCCTTCCTCTATTCCCCCTGGGTGTATTGAGTCGTAGCTAAGAAAAAATCTGCGAGGGACTTACATGCGCATCAAGAATGTTCAAGTTCGTCACTTCAAGAGTATCGAAAACTCAGGTCTCACAAATTGCGGGGGGTTGAATGTTCTGATTGGAAAGAACAACGCAGGAAAGTCGAACCTGCTGGCAGCTATTGAAGCGTGCCTGTTTCACCTTAAGCGGGGGTTGATCGCAACAATTCTTACGCCCAGGCGAGCCATAGAGCAGTTTACAGACCGCGAAACCAACAAACAGTATCGCATCGCGATTGAGTTTGAATTGCCCACGGCACTGAATGACAGCCTTAGAGATCGCCTCAGTAAGGAAGCCCCACACTTAGATCGATCTATCGAACAAATCAAGGTAATCAACAATATAGTGTTCGTCATCGCTGGTTCGATGGTAGGTGGTGAGGCTTGGCGATTTGTAGAACAGATTGTGGTCGGTTCCTTGGGGGGCACCGAGGAGGAACTGAGGTTGGACGGAATCCGGTTGATGTCCGTCTCGCCATCAGTAGGGCGCGAACTTGCGAACCTCCAACAACAAATCGGGAGTCTGACAAACGATCTGCAACGGCTACAGCTACTCGCGGCGGAAAAAAGGTGGCTCGATATTGTTTTAGAGAGGAAGGACCGATTACGCACCACTTACCCGTATTCAGAGTCTCTCCAAGCGTTAGGCCAAAAGTATATGCGCCTACTTGAGGAACGGATCGCACCGGTAACAACGGTCGAAGGACTCGTAGGAGTAAACCAGATTGCTAGCGAAACTAAAGATCAGATCGAGGAGCTGAAAAAGAAGGAGACGACAGAATCGATAACCACGTTCGCTGGTGTGACCAAAGTTGCTCCAGCATATGCCATTTGGCTGATGGAAGAGTACGGCGCGGTTCGCGTGTTGCATTTACAGGAAACAAAGGCACCCATCGGTAAAGACGAGGCCGACACGTTGCTAGAGATGAAACTTCAGCGTGGCGGCATGGAGCAGTTGCAGACCCTTCAGCAGACCGTGCGCGCGCTTCTCGGGGTTGCGGTAGACGCGTTTCAGGGTCGGGAGCGCGGCGGGGAACGCACGGCAGAAATGGATGTTGATGACTTTTTGGTTGAGGCAAATGGTGCGGGTATCAGAGAGTCCTTGCGACTAATTCTTGACCTTGAACTCAAGAAACCGGAATTGTTGCTCGTTGAGGAGCCTGAGGTACATCTTCATCCGGGATTGGCCCGCGTAATGGCGACATACCTTCGTGATAAAAGCCAAGGAGTGCAAATGTTCGTCACCACCCACTCGACAGAATTCGTCGATTCTGTGGCATTTCAAAACGCATATCTCATCTCTCGCAACACAGATTACAAGACGGTATACCAGGCAATCGGTGCCGCGGAAGGCCCCCTCGTCCTGCCTGCTGAACTTGGTTTGCGGCTGAGTACGGTCTTCATGTTTGACCGGCTCCTATTCGTGGAAGGGCCGTCCGATGAGTCGGTAATACGAACCTTTGCACGGACGCTTCAAATAGATCTCACAAAGAGCAACGTTGGGTTCGTACACATGTGCGGCGTCCGTAATTTCGCTCATTTTGCCGCGCAAGGGACTCTTGAACTTTTGTCACGACGACAGATTGACATGTGCTTCATCGTGGACCGGGATGAACGTGAGGACGAAGACGTAAAGCGTATGCTGGATCGACTAGGCGACAAGGCAAGCCTCAAAGTGTTGGAAAAGCGTGAGTTGGAAAACTATCTCTTGGACGGAGCGGCGGTAAAGGCATTTGTGCAAGAAAAGCAAGCTGCTGGCGGGATAGCTCTCGTAGACGAAAGCACCGAGAGAGTTCAGGAGGCCATTGCTGAAGACGCGTCATCACTTCAGGCGGAAGTCGTTCGCCTACGTCTTGTACAGAAAGTTCTGTCGCCTGTCTTTATCAACGTGAGGAACAATGAAGGAACGATTGAGGAGCGGCTGAAAGCGGCTGCCGAGTCGCTCAAGGAACGTGTGGAAAAGTTGGCGGAAGAGACAAAAAAGGTTGAAGACGCAGTTTCGGGCGTATGGCCCGCTCAATCCCTTGATCTAGCACCCGGCACCTTGGTACTCGAGAAAGTAGCCAAGAGATATGGCATCAAATTCTCCAAGGAAAAAGGCGACAGTGAACGCCTCGCTCGACACGTCAACGCAGATGCGATCCCTTACGAATTGAAGGCCATATTGAGAGAAGCCCTGGCTGGATGCACCTAATAGAAATCAACGGTAACAGACATTGCAAGGAGGAGAAATTCCGGTAGTGTCCTAATTTGGTTTTTGGGGCTGCTGCTGATTTCGGCGTTCGCGTTCAGCAGCGAAATCCTGCAACTCCCTCTGGACGTTACTACAGGTGGGTTCCCTAGAGCAGGTCAATTGTTTATCGGTCAACGGGGGCTGTTGCCTGCTAGCTTGGAAAGGGTCGGCAACACACGCAAAACACACCTGCTTGTGCTTCACGGTTCCAAACCATTGTCGTAGTCCAGTGTACCCCGTACAACGACAGTTTCTTGGTCGCCCAAAATCCGTTTTCTCTGATCTCTTGGGAGATGAAGGGCTGTAGTGAGTTGGGCTGGAAATCCCCCTCCCTTCAAAATCTCGGGTTCGTCAACGTCGATTTTCTCGATAAGGGCCAGAACTCCGAGGTCGGGAAGCGAATTGCGTGTAACTTCCAGATGGGCGGAGACATGAGCGGCATTCACGCCTCCGTTGTTTATGATGGTGGTGGTTTGGCGGTCGTCAGGAATATCGGTTTCCGTGCGGACATCGCAGATAGCTTCGTAATTGGATTCTGTCACCTGTTTCGCAAGGTCAGCTTGAGTTTTGGTGGCCGTGGCCAAGGTATGAGTGTCGATTCCACCTTGACGCATCTCCCACCATTGCAAACAAACGAACAGGGCAGCGAGGCCAGACATAATGACCGCAACTCTAGCCCATCGCAAAGTGGCGCGCTCAAATCCGGTCATTTCGCGTTCTATTCCGTTGAGTTGATTGGTGGCTTCTTGTTGGGCGTTTAATCTATCCGGGGCTTGGGGTATCTCGGGTGGAAGGGACACTTTGCTTTCCTCCGGCTTCTTAGCGGCTATGCCCTAGTGCTCCATGGCGGCTATCATATCGCACAAATTGTACCCCACGTGGGGTCTAGGTGATAGATTTCAAATTAGGACACTACCGAAATTCCCACTGTCTTGACACTTACCTAAAGTTAGATTAATCTCTCCGGCATCGGCGAGTCGGTCATTTGAAAAACTAATGTCTTTTTGATTCGAGGGGGTGTCCGTCTCGCTGTTTCCCTGGACAAGCTTACGATTGTGAACGCTGCTGGTACCGTCGTGTGATTGCTATCGACGGCGCGGCTAGCTAGAGATATCTCTGCCTGAAGGTGAATGACACGAATCGTTTGCGTCTAATATTAAACAGCTTGACTTAAGTACTCAGGAGACACGATTGGCATCGGTTGCTTCAGTTTCCGGTCCTCCACTGCCGCCCTACCAGTCGGCTTTTGATACGGCTTATCCAGGAATACAGCTCCCCCAATATGGCAATAACCTCTACGACGACTGCGTTATTGCCGCTCGGGCGCACCAAACTGTCCGATTCGATTATGCCGCCGGGAAAACCGTCCCGAATATTTCTGACCAGGATGTAACACAAGAATATCTGAGAGAGAGTAAGCAACAGGGGACCGAAGGTTTAGTGTTAAGCACGTCACTGAGAGAGTGGATGACTCCCGGCTGGACTGCCAGCGGTTCTGGACCGCGCACGATCGAAACCTTTTGGGGCCCCTACAAAATAATTAATGCGGCTCCTGGCTCAGGGTATCCAGCAAACGAAATGAATCAGTTCCAGGTGATGACATCGATTGTCGAATACACGGGGGTTCAGGTTGATCTTATTCTTCCCTCAAGTATCGACCCTCGATCATTAAGCACATTTGGAGATGGCACCGTGTGGAGCAAAACAAGTGGCCTTAGGAGTAACCCACACGTGATGCTATTGACGGGCTATGACGTTAACGGCCCAATCGGTATTACTTGGGGAGCAAGGCAACATATGACCTGGAATTTTCTGACATGGTGCTGCGTAGGACTCTTTGTCGTGGAAATGAGCGCTAACACATAGCGGATCTTGAGAGTATTGGAACACCTTAGGAAACCCGCACTCGATTGGCAGACAACAGTGGGGAGGAGAACAATTACCATGTTTAGCCGATGGTCATCCTTCATATGCTGTATCGCTATGATGTTCGGATGCCTTACCGTCCCGGAAGCGGCTGCGGCGCAGAAGAAGGGATCGGCTGCCGGCGCAGCCCCAGGTGCTTCCACGCCCGGAGGATCGCCCGCTGCGGCTCAGGGGCAAGGTGCTTCTAATGCTCCGTTCGAAGTCGAAATGCTCTCATACGCTAGTCTTGACGAGATAATGGACAGGCTTACGTCGCGCATATGCAAGACAGGTGCGTCGAAAGTCGTTATTCTCGATCCACCAACGCTCCAGAATCTCGAGTCATTCGATTCCTTTTACGCCAACGCGGAAGCAATCAAGACTGCATTTAGTGCGATGACCTCGGCTGGCGGCGCGGGTGGCGGAATCGACGACTTCGCGGATATCACCAACGCAGTTGCAACGGTCGCAACGGCATCAACCTCAGAGACTTCGTACACCTTTACAATTCAGGACCCGACCGCAGCGATAGTCCTGCTGAATCATTTGCGTTCAAGTAAAGCGCCAGGGTGCACAAATGTCTATTATGCGGGCGTCTACGAGGTAAATAACCTAAATGGCGCTACGACAGATGGGACGACACCACTCAATGACGCGTCCCAAGAGCTGGCAGCGGTGGCTAAAACCCGCAACGCTGCTCTCAGCGAAATTGTGGGCCAACCTCCAGCTGCGGCCCCTGCTCCCGCGCCACCGCCCGCTGCTGCGCCTCCAGCTGCTGCTGCACCTTCAACGCCTGCAGCGCCTCCGTCCGGTGGAGCACCTCCATCTGGCGGAGGAGCTTCACCTGGCGGAGCGCCTGTAGCTCCCGGAGCGCCCGCGGCTGCTCCTACGCCTTGCTCAGCTACCTGGACTTTGGCAGCGGGTTCAACGGCCGCCAACCCTGTGTACACAATAAGTTCGCAGGATCCCTGCATCGCAGCCTTCAACAATCTGGATGGAACCTACAATTCATTTCTGGCTGGATTATCCACTCCAAATGCGACCACAGGACAGCCACTCTTATCCTCAATCTTGCAAGGATATAGACTTCGCGCTCTCCTTCAAACTGCTTCTCACCCAGCCATCCCGAAATCCGATGTTGTCGGGGTTGCGATGGCACCTCTGCCCAATGGAGCATCTCCGTCCAGTGGAGCACCTCCCTCCGGTGAAACATCCCCAGCGGACGAAACATCTCCAGCTGCCGAAGCGTCCGCCACCCCTCGCTCGACGTCCGATATCCTCGGAATATATTTGAGCATCGCAGCGGCTGGTGGAACTCAACAGGATAGAAAGAATCTCCTTACCGCATTGTTCACCGGAGACTGGATCAGATATAGCGGTGGGGTTAGTGTAAACGTGATTGTATTTCACATCTCTTGCAAGAGTTCAGAGATTTTATATTCAAATCTGCTTCGCTTCAGAACTCCACTAACGAAGATCAAAAAGCCCAAAAGCTACAACGAAGCGGACAACGCAGGCGACAATCTTAAAGACTTGCGGTGACGGAGTGCTGGTGCCCATGAACTGGGGGATCAAATGACCGAGATTTTGAACGGCCTTAACGTGATAACGGACTGGATCAAGGACTGGGCAGTCTTGCTTGCGGCGATAGGCACACTTAGTATGGCTTTGCTGCAAACTGCCAAGAATCTTTTTCCTTTGCGAACGCGGTTTCAGGAGCGGAAGTTTCGTCAATGGCTGAACGCAAATGCAAGGAAGTCCACTGTCGGCGAAGGTTCAGATGTTGAGAATGAAAAGAGCAAGCCGAATCAAACCGATGTACAGAACTCCAATGTCGAGTACACAAAGGCGCGGCCGGACTTGATCGATTCGCATCCGCACGACGTCCGACAGATCGATCCTGAGCAGGATTTGATTAATTTGGTGGCTTCAGGCAATGCCAAGGCATTTTACGACCTCCCCATCGAACAGCTGTGCGATCAGATTAAGAGTGTAGCGTCAGTGATATTGGATTATCCCGAGCTTCATCGTGGCCTGCTCTGGTGCCTCGCAAGTCAAGCTGAACCCCGTGATGTCGAATTGGTGTTATCGCCGCCACCGCCGGAGTTGTTTTCTAAACGAGCAGATCAGTCCTCAGACGAGGAGAAGCTTGCTGTAAAGCGGTATGCGGCCGCGAAAACCCGATTAGCAGTTCAGGTTCGATGCTCTGTCGATGCCATACAAACTTCAATCGCGTTTAGCTGGAAGAGATGGCTCCAATGGGCTTCAGTCATTTTGAGCGCACTTCTAGGAGGAGTAGCTCCGCTTTTGGGCATCGCTCCCAAACATGATTTCTATAAGTCGGCCGCTAGCATTATTTTTATCGGATTAATATCCGGCTTCCTTGCGCCATTTTCTCGGGACTTGGTTGCGGCTGCGGAGAAGTGGAGAAGCTGATGTGCTTCTTTCGCCGAGTGCTTGATTGACCAATGCAGCGGCCCTGCTGACTCAGGCCTGGCACTAGGAATCGCCATATTGCCGCCGTGGTCGGACACATTTTGGTTTCAGCTTATTGTGGATCGTGGCGACCATTAGCATCCTGTGGACGCTCTCTTATTCGGCTGCGACGCAGGCTCACCTCGGGTGGGCAGCAAAATCTGCAATGCCCTTTCCTATGGCAAGTAGCGCTCCCAGTACGGCGCCAATTGATTTGAACAACTGATCGGAACGCTCCAAGCGCTCGATTAACGTCATAAGTCGAGTGCGCGATAGGCCTAGGATTCTGACGGCTAAGGACGAAAGAAGGAACAGATAGAACAGCACGCTTGTCGCGAATGTCGAGAAAAAGAAAGGCGACATGTGTACATCAGGATCGCCTCTGATCGTATAAAGGACAAACCCAAGAACGCCGACAATCCGAGGAACGCCTTTTGGAGTTTCAATAAAGTCGCGGATCGGCACCGCGAGGATTGCCGTGGTGCCCACTATATAGATTGCGATGGTTAGAACGACATCCAAGACCAGCAGTAGACCGAGCTGCCAAAGTTTCTTATCTTCTGCTCGCTTTAGAATCCAGGCTGTCTTGTTGTAGGAGATGAAGTCCACAATCAAATTGGAAATCAGCATGCAAATTGCGATGAACGGCAGCACTACCACGCTAACAATATCCTTATCTGTGATTTGGTATTTGGTTTGGACAGCAGGAATTCTCCACACAACGAACACGGCCACTAGGCTCGTGAGGATTGACATTCCTGCCCGTTTCCATGAGAAGGCCTTTGGGCCGTACACTGCGTCAAAAAGACGAACAAAAAACGCTGAAGAACGCTGAACGGTTTCCGCAACATTGAATTCATCAAGCTCGTTCCACCAACGAACTAGCGAAAGGTGGCTGTGCTCGATCTCCTTATTGCTGAGAACAAAATCGAGGAGGCTACACACTCCGATCTCAATCGCAATCGTAGCTCCAAGCTGCGCCCAGGTCATAGCGCTTTTGATTATAAGTGAACGTCAAGGACCGGACAGTAAGTGGTTCGCAGCGAGAATACTGAGCACGTTGGAGCGTGGGTCCTTGCTGCCTGCTTCCAGGGGCGTAAATGAACTCGACTGTCCACTACACATCTTGCACATCAACCTGACCTGACCAGTTTTTTGTACCAAGAGGCGTTCTTCGGGACCGCGCGGCGATTCCGCCCACGCGGTCTCAAACTGGGGTACGTTCCGTCTATCCCAGTTCTCTCTTACCTCTCGTTGGGCTTGCATTCGTGGAAGGGTTCCTCGCCGTGGTCAGGCATCCATTCTGATTCCCAGCCGCATTCTGAGCAGCGGTGCTTTACTGTGCGGCCTGCCTCAAGTTTCGTAGAACCGGAGAAGATTTTGTCGGGATCGTAGAATTGTTCCGATGGGCGAAGATAATGCCTGAAGTCGGGCGGGATCTTATTACACAAATCGGTAACCATGCGGGCGACCGTTTTACAAGACCATTCGGCGACGGCTTTGGTCTGGACCAATCTGGCCCACGACAGTTCGTCGTCTTTCAGGTTCTCTGCGAGAATCTTCTTGTCCCTAAACTTGTCAAGCAGATTCGCGTGCATTTTCCCGGTCGGAGCCCCGTTCTCGAACCTAGCATTTGCCTTGAAGTGGACTAGGTCGTTGCGGAGGCGCACCAGCAGGGCGAAATCCTGAAAGGGCTGCTCCCCCCTTTTGAACCTAGCTCCCGTGAGAATCCAGTTCCCGACCGCAAGTTTCGTTTCAAGCGATGTATTTGACCGCTCAGCGTCAATTAAAAAATCGGCAAGAGCATCAATGACTTCAGGCTTGCTTATCTCTGTGTCATACGCGAACTCCGCTAGCTCATTTAGAAAAGCTTCGAGGGTAAGCGCCGAGAAAACGATGCTCACGAGTGCACCTTTTTGGTTGCCTTCTCGTGGAGACGCCTCAATGAGCTGAGCATGGTCACATGCGACTTTGAAAAACATCCCGGCGTCAAAGACCCAGCTGACTTTCTTAGCCATAGAGATCGCCTCGCCCTGGTATCTTATTCTTAATTTTCTGTCAGCGCCTTGGCCTGGCAGCCCACACAATACGGTTTTTGTTGTGTGGGAACCGGTACCACCGATGTCTCTGGTTTTGGTTCAGGCTTCTCTGCGGGGCGTTTTCTTGAGGTTCATACCAGCGATACCGCTAAGTAGTCGCGCCGCATATCCCGATCGACGGGCGTCCACCTACCATCGTGCGTGAACTCGACGGTCTGGTCAATCGGTTCGCAGTTCGCACCTCCGACCCTCAGGGTTAATAGGTATGTTCCGGGAGCCAGCAGATGCCATTCGTCGGCTAGATCAAACTCCAGTTGCAGTTGACCAACCGTAACCAGTGCAGGATACGCAGGCGTGCCTGTGGGGCGTCGCTGATAGGGGTTGGCGGGATCGCAGAGACCGACGATGTCGCAAAATGCCGACATTTTCCCAGAGATTCCGTCGAGTACCGTCACCGGCGGCGCCGGCGGTAGCGGACCATTCGACCATTTCATGTTAAAGGGCAGAGTCGTCAGAATATCCACAAACTTGTTATCGACTCCTCGCTTGGCGAGATTCACAGCGCTTACCTGAACTTTTTCTGCCCTAGTGCGTCCCGTATTTTCCACCTTGATGCGGACAAAGTAACACTCGCCCCCCCAGCGACCTCCTCCCCCGCCAGGCCATCTACCCTGCCACACGGTGATTGGTACTTTGACGGTCCATGGGACCTCCTTCGAGCAGGTCACTTTGAGCTCGGGCTTATTCCACCACCCGCGGATCGGATCTTTGAACAGAGCCACGCAGACCGCAGCAAACGTGGCAGCGGCTCCCGCCCATTGCGCTAGAGTCGAAGGCGCGAGGCCCCAACATCCTGTTCCCATGCGCGGGATTGTAGCACCGCCGCAAATCATGTTGCTCGTTGCTGGTTACTGGCGTATTGTCCGTCGTGGAAACGTGGGGAAACGAGAGGGGGGGATTGACGACCTCTGCCGGGAGACCGAAAATCGACAGCTACTCCATTTCCTTATTTCAACTGCCGAATCCGCTCTTGCAGGAATTGCCGTTTTGAGGGGAATTGGAGACAGACTTGACGTTCACCAATCTCCCTTCGTCGAAAAACTGGGGAACGTTCCTTCTGTCCCCAGTTTCGCCACAGCCTCTCCAGTTTTTCTAAATTAGAATGTGTGGGCCAGCCCCTTCTGGGTATAATCGGCGGTGTTTTCGACGGAGAAGGCCACCATGTTGTTCCAGTTTTCTTCTGAAGTCACGGGGCTCGCTCGGTATGTCGAGAAGACTGATGTGGAATTTAGCTTTGACACCCCTCGGGCGATCTCCGTTCGGCTGGGCAAGAGCTACCCTGACGGCCTCAAGCCCCGTGAGCGTGGGGATGCAGCCTGCACAAGCACAACGACGGTCGAGCCTCCTGACGCCAAAATCGCGGATGAACTCAAAGCCGGATGGATTCTGAAAGTGGTTGATGGGAAGATTGAATCCGGAGACCCGACAACCGAATTTATAGACGGCGTGTTTCGCGATCTCCGAGCAGCGATGGTCTCAACTGTAACCCTTTTCAGATGGAGACAGGGAGTACCAGACGGTCCGCCCGATCCCTGCCACAGCCTTAAGAGCGCCTAACAAAACCACCACGCCCGGCAGCTTGATTGCTTGATCGCACTCACTGCAACTTGGCGTACTCCAATTTGGCTTCTTTCAGGATGGGGATGTCGGGGTCGGCGTCTTTCCAGAGGGTGAGAAAGTCTCTGTAGGCAGCAAGCGCGCGGACACGAGCAGCGTCGGCATCAGCCCCAGTTGAATTCTTCGCCTCCAGCGCATTCGCCCGCGCCCTGCCCAGATGTGCCAATGCTGCCGTCCAGCAGTTCAAGACGATGCCGCTGTGGTCGAGAATTTTCTGGAACTCTGTGGCCGCTTCTTTGCCTTTTCCAGCCGCCAGATACGCTTCGCCGCGAATGAATGTGGGGTAAATGCAGGAACTGTCACCGGCAATCACCCCGTACTCGATCGGCGGTGAGGCAGGCTGCAGAGCCGTGATCGCTGCCGCCGCGTCCTTGCGGTTGAGTGCCAATTGCGCCCGAATCGCAGGCAGCCACAGTGACTGCATCTGCGTATCCACGGGCGACTGTTTGTTCAGATCCTTTGCCAGCGATTCGGCCCGCGCCGTTTCGCCCGCCATAGCAAACGCAAGCGCAGCTTTAACCTCAACCTCCTCACTGTCAGGAGCCAGCTTCAAAGCCTCTGCCGCTGACTGCCGCGCTTCCGCAGGATTACCGTAAGCAGCTTCGCGCTGCGCGGCGACCGCCTGACTCACCGCCCCACTCTCCCTGCTGTCAGCTCGAATCTCCGAATCGACAAATCGTTTGGCCGACTCTCGCGCCTCGCGCAGATGGCCGCCATACGCCTCGGTATCGGATGCGAGCAAAAGCCCTTCGTCCTCGTTAGGGTGGCCGGCAAACCATTGCATCTGCTCTGACATAGCCTTCGAGTCTCCTTCGATAAAGAAAAGGAGATACAGAGAATACGGAATCGACGAAATACCTGCGCCCGAATCTGAATGGTTCCCGCCGTAGGCCAGATTTTTCGCCTGCAGCTCGCGGTAATTTTGACGCGCTTCGTCGAGGCGTTGCAGGTCACGATTTGTCAAGGCAAGATTCGACAGGAACATCGTATCCTTTGGGTGGCTGGGCACGATTTGCCTGAGGATTTCCGCTGCTTTCTCATATTGCCCCTGCCTGGTGTACACCAGGGCTAGATTGTTTTTCGACTCCTGGGAATCGATTGGATAGGTGGCGATAAGCTCCTGATATGCTTGTACTGCTTTATCCAGTTGCCCGGTCACGACTTCATAATAGTCAGTCGCGTCCAACAACTTTTCCCGCTCACTAGCACGATCCCGCAACTGGAAGGCCTTGGCGTAATACTCCTTGGCCCGCCCTCGTTGGCCGAGATTCTCGTAGCAGATGCCAACGGTGTGGATTGCCGCGGCAAAACTAGGATCAAGCTCCATGGCGTGCTGAAAAAAAGGCAGGCCTATACCGTCATACCTGGCCGAATGCACCCCAAGGCTGAACGCTTTCAGAGCTTCCAGCGAAGATGTGGTGGCTTCTTCAAGCGGTACATCCAACTTCTGCACGGAAGCCAGCGATTCGCCCAATTCACCGCGCAGATTCGACGCCGTCTCGCCCAGCGCCTTCAGCACTTTCTCCTTGGACTCCGCCGTCACCTGATGCTCGGCGAGCGAGTCTCCGCTCTGGCAGTTCACCGCCTTCAATTCCAGTACGTACTTGCTCCCTAAACTTCCGATCGCGCCAGCAATGTAGGCCTTACTGCCAGTCCGTTGGCATAGCTCGCGGACCACATCGGGAGTGAGCTTGGTATTGGCCGGACGCGTCATCTCTCGCAAAGTCTCCGTGACTTTGTCGTCGGAAAGCACATTCAGAAACGGCGACTGGTTGAGAGAGACGCTGAGCGCCGTTTTCAGTGTGTCGTCAAAAATCGCATCACCCGTGCTGTTGGCAAAATCGGTGAGAACGATGGTGTCTTTGTCGGTAAGGCGTTTGCTCTGCTGATGAGAGCGGTAGTAAAGGCCGGCGGCGAGGGCGGCAGCAAGGGCGATGGCAGCGAAAACCCAGCCGAGCTTCGCGCGGCCTGAATGCGCAAGAGTGCCCGTCCCCACTCCTTTTGCGCTCGATAAGGGAGATGGAGAAGGCGCTGGCGAGGAACCGGCTACTGGCGACGGCGCTTGGGCTGAGACTTGACCGCCGTCTTCCTGGGCCACCGCCGCCGTGCCGGAACTGGCGCCTTTGGCTCGCCCCGTCTCCGTATCCCGCTTTAGCCGTTGCAGGTCAGATCGTATTTCCGCCGCGTGTTGGTAGCGCAGATTGCGGTCTTTCTCCAGTGCCTTGCTGATGATGTCTTCCAGCTTGGGCGGAATCTCGCGATTGAACCGAATCGCAGGCGGCGGATCGGAATTCAAGATGGCATTGAAGATCAGCGCCGTAGTGTCACCCTCGAATGGCAACGCCCCCGTCGCCATCTCGTACAGCACCGCACCAAAAGAAAACAGATCGCTGCGCGCATCCAGTTCTTTGCCCTTGGCCTGTTCGGGCGACATGTAGGCCACCGTGCCCAGCACGGCGCCCGGACTGGTCAGATGATCCGCATCCATCGAAGCCGTCTGCGTGTTAAGAGATGCTATGTTGCTCGACGAACTGCCTGCTACACTCACCTTCGCCAGACCGAAATCAAGAATCTTGGCGTGCCCACGCTTGCTGACGAAGATGTTCGCCGGCTTGATGTCGCGGTGAACTATGCCTTCGGAGTGAGCCGCATCCAAGGCATCCGCAATCTCGATAGCGAGCGACAGAATCAACTCGGTCTCCAGCGGACGGCCAGCAATCTTATGCTTTAATGTCAGCCCATCCAGATACTCCATGGCGATGAAGTGTTGGCCCTCGCGCTCGTCGATCTCGAAGACCATGCAGATGTTGGGATGATTCAAAGCGGAGGCAGCCTTGGCTTCGCGCTCAAAGCGGCTGAGTGCTTGCGGGTCTTTGGCTACGTCGTCGGGCAGGAACTTCAGAGCCACAAAGCGACTGAGCTTTACATCCTCAGCTTTGTACACCACACCCATACCACCGCCACCGAGCTTCTCGACGATGCGGTAGTGCGAGATGGTCTGGCCGATCACTGGTGAAAGACCGCCCTTTGAGCAGCAGCCATGTTAAAGGCCAAACTGAGGCGGGTCAATGGGTCAATGCATCGCGGGCAAAGCTGAGTCTCAACCCCCCATCCAATCGGTTCGCAGGAAGCGCCAGCAGATCAGAGCACACCCCAAGGACAAGAAAGCTTCGTGAATGTCTGCTCGCTTTTCGTAGCGCACCCGCAGTCGCCGAAACTGATTCAGCCAAGAGAAGGTCCGCTCCACCACCCAGCGCCATCGCCCCAGTCCACTGCCATGCTCGGTGTTGCGCTTCGCAAGAAACGGGATGATGCGTCGGTCACGCAGACCTTGCCGGATTGACTCCGCGTCATAGCCACGGTCGCCCAATACGCAATCAGGACGATGCCGTGGCCGTCCCCGCTCCCCCTGCAGGCTTGGGATGGCGTCAACCAATGAGAGGGCTTGCTGCGAGTCGTTACGATTGGCTCCGGTCAATTGAATAGAGAGAGGAACCCCGCGACCGTCGCAGACTAGATGGCGTTTGCTGCCCAGCTTGGCCCGATCGGTGGGATTCGGTCCCGTCTGCTGCCCCCAAAAACTGCCCGGATTGAACTACCGTCCACGACCGCCCGCGACCAATCAATCTCCCCGTAACGCGCCAGCCAGTCCAGCAAAGAGAAGTGGATCAGTTGCCAGATGCCCGCTTCTTGCCAGTCACGTAACCGCCGCCAGCAAGTCATGCCAGAACCGCAGCCCAGTTCCTGTGGCAGCATCTCCCATGGTATGCCGCTGCGGAGCACGAACAGAATCCCCGTCAGACATCCACGATCCGGCAAGCAAGGTCTGCCTCCCTTGGGTTTACGCGGTGAGAGCGGCAGCAGTGGTTGAATCAGATTCCACAAAGCATCGGGAAGTAAAGGGGTGCTCATGGATTGAGCATTCTAGCACTGACGAAAACAGCTTTCCGTTCCTGAGATTGGATAGCGGTAGGTTTTGTTAGGCTGTCTAAAGAGTGTTACTCGGCTAACGGGAAGGTCTGGCGTGAAGTTTCTTTGGTTCGGAGTTTGTCGATTCGCTTCGGCTTGGTCATAAGCGCCCCAGAAACCGAAGTATCCAAAGAGGTGGTGGATTTAGTAAACGCAGGAGTCGAAGAACCTCTTGGCCGGCAATTGTTTAGGGAGGCTTGGGCCCAAAAGGATTCGCGTCCTCGAAGCGCCTTGGTGATCGGCGTCGCCGCTGCCGAAGTGGGATTCAAGAAGCTGGTGGGAAGTTTGGTGCCTCAGGCCCAATGGCTGGTTGACGAAATTCAGACGCCCGCTCTTTCCAAAATGTTGAGGAAGTACCTTCCAACCCTTCCAGTCAAGGCCCGATTCACGAGCAAATCTATCCGCCCGCCGAAAGAGCTGCTTAGTCAGTTGGAGAACGCTGTTGAACGTCGGAACAAATTGGTCCACGCTGGAGAACCCCCTCCGAGGCTAGATGAGCTCGAAGATATACTTCGCGCTGTTAATGACTTTCTTTGGATTTGCGACCTCTATCAGGGGCATACTTGGGCAGGCAAGCATGTTTCGGCCTCCTTATTGAACACATGGGGCGGCGGTGACACCAAGGCACCCAAATGAAACTGCCACGAGATGCACCATTACCCAAGAGAGGCGTGAATGCGGTGGACAGTCGGGCCGTACCCCGCTTTTCGCTAGCGATGCGCCACCGGACATTTTTTATTTCAACTGCCGAATCCGCTCTTGAGGGGGCGCTTACAGCTTCGAGACATCATCCCCGAGGCCGTTGGGTGCGCGTTGTGCGCGAATTGTGCGTGAACGGGGTGCGAAGCGAAGCAAAACGGTGCTAATGGCGGAAACGATTCTCTAGTGTTTTGTTGCACTTGTTGTCTGGGTTTGCTTGGCGTGTCGCTAGAGATTTGACTCATAACCCAAAGGTCGGTGGTTCAAATCCACCCCCCGCAACCAACCTTAAGTATTTGATTCTGAGAGTCTTTCCTTCCCGGCATTAGCCAAGTGTAAAAAATTTGTATAAAAGATTTGCCTCTTTAGGCGCTTCTCGCCTTTCTAGGCGGGGCCATTTGCGCGGATTTGAGGCCGATGCTAGATTGCGCAAAATTCGCCGGAAGGATTTCAGAACATGGTTGAGCTCGAAAGCATCGGTGAGTGTGAAGACACCAGCCAGGCTGGCCCTGTGGGAGCGCTTGTCAGCCGCACCGTCGAAACCGTCAAGGTCTACACCCGCCACAAGCGCACTTGCCCAAAGCGAGACAGGCCGGATTGGGCCCGGTGCAATTGCGTGAAGTGGCTGTACGTCTACCGCGACGGCAAGTGCAAGCTGACAAGCGCAAAGACGCGCAGTTGGGAAAGGGCGGAACAAAAAGCGCGTGAACTCCGGGATTCTTTCGACCCCACCAAGCAATTGCAACGTCAGCTCGAGGCCAGAATAAACGTACGCAACGGACAGGTTGAGATCGCTCTTGCGGTCGAACAGTTCGTCAAGGAAGTGGCACGTCTGAATCGGGAGGAGGCTACCCGTGCTAAGTACAACCTCACGTTGAATCGTCTGTTGACTTGGTGCGCGACCCAAGAGCCTGCCATTTTGCTCCTGTCTCAGCTCGATGTTCCGACATTACGGTCCTGGATCCATTCCTGGACAGGTGCTCCCACGACCCGCCATAACCAGCACCAGCGTCTACGCACGTTTTTTCGGTTCTGCATGGAGCAAGGGTGGATCACGGAGAATCCCGCCAAGAGAATTAAGAACGTTACGCCGCAGCAGGAACAAACGCTGCCGTTCAGCCGGCAACAGTACGACGCTCTCATCGAAGCGACGTACTACTATGACAGCCGGGGCAAGGAAAAGAACGGCAACACTACGAATTCCCGCCGCGCACGCGCCTACCTCAAACTTCTGCGCTGGAGCGGTCTTCGTGCGGGCGATGCAGCTTGTCTCCCTAAGAGCAACCTCCGAGATGATGACTCGTTGTTCCTTTACCAAGCGAAGGTCAAAAGCAAGGCCAGCGCTCCCGTGCAAGTGCTGCTTCCGCACAGCGTAGCGGATGAATTGCGCAAAGTTCCTCCAGGTAGCTGCACAGATCCCAACTATTTCTTCTGGAGCGGTCGCAGTAAGCGCAAGAGCGAAGTGTCAAACTGGCAGAAGATTTTTTCCAAGATCTTGTCTAAGGCAGTTGAGATGCTCCCAAAGTTGTTTTTGGATGTGAACGGCCGACAAAAACCGGCTCATCTCCACATGATGCGGGATACGTTCGCCGTTGAATACCTGCTGGCCGGCATGCCGCTTGAAGAGGTATCTCGGCTCCTTGGACATTCGAGCGTGACCATTACCCAGAAGCACTATGCTCCCTGGGTACTGGAAAGGCAGCAACGTCTGGCTGCCCGTCAGCGCGAAGCGTGGGCGAATATGGGCGTTGAAGAGAACCGCCTGGCGCTAGGGCACATAGGAGACATCGCTCACGCAATACCCGCCGACATACCTCTTCTCAGGGCCGTACATCTGGAAGCGCGGCGCGTCGTCGATGATCTCGGCCTGTTGTGATCGAGTGAAATGCTGCAGCCCAAGAAATTGGCAGGTTCTTCGATATATGTTGAGACGATTTAGCTCGCTTTTCTCAATCTCCGGTGTACCCGTCGCGCAACGCTTTCCGGGATGCGGAGGGTTTTGTAGGCCCTTTTCATCCGGCGTTCGCACGCTCCCCACTCAACCACGCCGGGTTCTCCAACAAACATTCGACGGATTGTTCTATCGCTCAAATTCCACAGGTTGGCGAGCTCTCTTACGGAATAATGCTTCTCGAAAACCGGTGTCAGTTCCAGCCCGTGGGGAGATCGAGTGTTGGTTGAAAGCTGCATGCTGTCTCCATACCTCATAGGAGATAGTTTGGAGCCTTCGCCAGAATTCAAGGCGTCCTGGCTTAACTCCGGCCGTTCGATTATCTCTTCTCGGCCCATCAACTGGTGCATCTCAAAATCCGATTCCTTCCTTGTTCGTGTTTTCACAATCAACTCCTGCCAACTTGGCACAGTTGTAGCCGAGAATGATTTTTTGGTCAAAACAGTCCGCCGAATGAGCCGATTTGACCGAAATTTGGTTCCGTATTAGCTTCGTGACGCTTAGGGCCGAAAGCGCAGCTCGGGCGCAGGAGGAAACCGGTGTTTTCATCGCTTGAAGAGGTCAGCGCGGGCCTGCGAGCTACAGGCTACATCGCTGATTCGGTAGCCAGCACAACGGTGTACCTGGCGGCGAAACTCCATAAACCGATGCTACTGGAAGGGCCAGCGGGCAGTGGGAAGACGCAATTGGCCTATGCAGTTGCAGAGGCAGCCCGCACGCTGGTTGAGCGCCTGCAGTGCTACGAGGGAATTAACGAAGAGAAGGCCATCGGCAAGTTTGATGAGCCGCTGCAAAGGCTTTGCGTTGAATTGAAGTCCAAGTCCGCCAATGTTGATTGGGAATCCCTGCGGACGGAATTGCACGGCCAGCAGTTTTTCAGTGCCGGGCCCCTTCTGCGCGCGTTGCAGTGCGAGAAGCCTTGTGTCCTGCTTATCGACGAACTGGACAAGGTGGACCACGCATTTGAGGCCTTGTTGCTGGAATTGCTGAGCGTGTGGCAGTTGAGCATTCCGAAGCTGGGCACCATCGAAGCTCAGGAGCATTCCCTTCGTTGTGTTGACATCGAATGAAGAGAGGCGCATCGGCGATCCCCTGCGCCGGCGCAGCTTTTACCTTCGTGTTGAACACCCCACCGCAGAGCGGGAAGCAGAGATTGTTGCGCTGCGAACGCCTGATTCCACACACGAATTCCATGCCGGTATGGCGGGACTCGCCAAGGCCTTGCGCGGCTGGAGCATGGAGAAACCACCCTCTGTCTCAGAGATTCTCGACCTCGCGCAGGCACTCAAAGTTCTGGGAACTGAACAAATTACGGCGGAAATGAGAGACATTCTCCTGCCGTTGCTGGCTAAAACCGAGGCCGATCGACGCAAGCTGCTCTTGCGGGATGGTTTTGCCAGTTTGATCTATGACTCGCAGCAGTACAGCGCCGAGGCTCTGCGAGGTAAAGCGGCATGAAACTGGTATTCATTTTGGCCCAGGCGCTCTGTGCAATCTCGATCTGCTGGGCGCAATCGCCCAAACCACAGGCACGGCTCGAAGCCGAATACTACGTCGTAGCCTACGCCCAACATTATCGGGTGCCTGTCGCCTTGGTACGCGCCATTGTCGAGCGCGAGTCGCACTGGCAAGCATGCGCGGTCTCTCCCAAAGGCGCTGCAGGACTAATGCAGTTAATGCCCCTAACCGCTCAGCGACTCGGGGTAAGAGACCGATGCAGTGTCGATCAAAACGTTTCCGGGGGCGTGCGCTACCTCGCATGGCTGATGCAACAGTTTCACAATGATTTCAGGCTAGTGGCTGCCGCCTATTATGCCGGCGAAGACGTAATCGGCAGACGAAACCTCGGCTATCGAAATCCCGACGTAATTGCCTACGTGGCAAGAATTAGAACAACTTACCTCTGCCAAGCCGGAAATAAACCAAGAACTACGAACACCAGTTCAGAAAGAGATGTGAGATGAAAATTTGTTTGAGTTTGGTGCATCTGACAACGGTCAGTCTCGTGCTGCTGCATATAGCTTCAGCGCAGGCCGATCTTCCGCAAGCGCGAATCGTGAGCTTGAATGTTGACCCAGAACAGGTTGTGGTCTTGCACTTGCGGCCAGGATACGTCAGTTCGGTGCGGGTGCTGGAGGAGGTCAGTTCGGTCGTACTGGGTGATCCGGGGGCCTTTAAGGCCGACCACTCCGAAGCCGAACCGCAGTTGGTGTTTTTCAAAGCAACCAGCGCAAAACCTGCGCAAACCAACGCCCTGATTACCACCAGAGGAAGCCACGAGATCTCGCTGAGCCTGGTGAGCCAAGGCAAGTCAGACCGTAGTGAGCCCGTGGACTATGTCCTCAACTGTGAGCGCCCGCACAGCTTTCTGATAGCGTCGACTCATCCCGTGTTTGTGGTTGGCGAAACAAAAAACGTTGCTACAGACAATCAGCCAACCAGCACTGCCCCAGAGAAGCCTGGCAGACCAGAGCAGGATTTGCTCAGAGCAGAACGGATTGAGAATCCGCATTGGGAAGGCAAGCAACTGCAGGTTGCGGTAGGACAGGCGATAGAGAAAGAGCAACAGATGGCCGTGCCGTTCGCCGTTCTGAACTCTTCTGCACGGACCATTGAAGTACTGCCGCCGCAAGTACAGCTTGCGGGGACATCGAAAGACAAGCATCGAAAAGCGATTAAGGCCGAGCCGGTCGCGATCAAGGACTACTGGATTACCTCGCGTAGACTCGCGCCTGGCGCCAGGGCCGATGGCATCGTTGTGTTCGACCGGCCTACCTTCAAGGAATCCCGGGAACGGCTCTTGCTCGCGGTTGCCCAAGCGGAAGAGGTCGACCGTCCGGTCCTGGCACCGATTGCGTTTGTGGCTCCGGTCTCGGGAGGTGCAAAGTGATTCATCCAAACGGACACAACGACAACGGCAACGCTGCAGTCCTTCAGGAGCCAGCGGAAAATGAAACTCGCAAGAACGATCTGCCACTCCCTCCGGACGCAACCGTCCCATTGCCTGGGCTCGCAACTAGAGCAAAACAGAGAGCCCGGCAGCAGATCCAACAGAACCGCTTTGTAATCATCGGAGCGGGAGCGATCGTCATCGCGCTGCTGATCTTCGTTGCGACGTCTATGCCCCATCGGGGCGCGCCACAGAAAGTGAAGAGTCGTGGCGCCACTTCTTCTGAAGACTTGGCCTTGGAGAGCGGCACCGCGAGCAACGATAAGAGTCTATTTCCGATCACCGATTCTGGCCGGCCCGTCACAAAAGAATCTCACGAAGGCTTCCTGAACGAACGAGATCTACAACGAACCGCAACCAGGCCGGCAGCGGGGACAAATGTGGCGAGCGGAGCGGGAACTCTGGGGTCGATACCGCCTTTCGGAGACCAGCAGCCCTGGCAAGCGCCGCCGTATCAGCCAGGATCAGTCGGTGCCGAGACTCCAGACTTGGGCAAAGCAGAGCGCGAGGCCATGGAGAAGTCTTCGCTAATCTACGTGCGAAACGTCTCTGCCAACGCGGGCAGTGCTCAGGCCCGCGAACTCTTCAATAATCCGGTACCGGAGCTGGGATTGGGTCTGGCCACTGGCACACGATTGCGTGCACGCCTGGAATCAGCGGCCAGCACCGCAGTGCGAACGCCGGTCCTGGCGGTGATCGAGTACAACTATGAGCGAGAGGGAGAAATTATTGTCCCCGCGGGAGCAAAAGCGGTTGGGCACATCCGGAACGGAGATCGTTCAGGTTACGTTGACATCCAGTTCGATTCTCTGCTGATGCCGGATGGTGCGGTCGTTCCCATCGAAGCCGCCGCCACGGGTTTGGACTTGCGGCCGCTCAAAGGAAAAGTTGAGGGTAAGAACACGGGAAAGAACGTCCTGGTCAGATCGCTGTCAGGAATCGGCCAAGCTGGCTCGATGTTGGTGGGACAAGGCAGTCTGAACCAGCCGCTGAGCGAGTCGGACCTAATGCGGGAGCGCGTCAGCAACAATGTCGGAGAGGCTGGAGATGAGGAGGTTTCCCGATTAGCGATCACCCAGCACATCGTGGTGACAATTTCGGCGGACACTCCGATCTATGTGGTCCTCGAGCAGACCCCCAAGACCAATCAGGTTTATCAGCAACCAAGTGCGCGGAGCACTCCAACATCCAACTCCGCCAATGTTGAGCAACTGCGCCAACTATTGCAGTTGCAGCAAGAGCTGAACCAACCGTCCGCGAGCAACCAACCAGCGCAGTAGACGAGTGGTTCTCGGCTATGAAGATTCGGCGGGAGCGTGTGTCGGCTGCGCCTGCCCAGGCGTGCTCCCCGCAACGTAGCTCACGAGTCGACCGTGACTCGCTCGCAGTCGGCGGCCAGCGCCAACGCAATTTCCAATCTTCCCGGAAGCCGACTTCCCATTACCGAACCCGCCCAGAAAGCTGGCACTGCCGACTGCCGGATACACGTAACGATCGGTTCCAACTCCATTGCGAACGACCAAAGTTGTGTGGATGCAGCCGGGCGCTTCATCGCGATTCGATAGTTACCGCTGTCATGGAGGGCGGCAAGAGAGCTTTCGAGCTGGCGCTGACAGGTACGGACAGCAGGAAGGTGATGATTGCAACGGTGGAGAGCGGACGACTCTTACAGAGCGTCGGCTTCTTCACCACCTGCTCCGGTGGCTTGTTCCTCAGCTTCTGCTGCTTCTTTCTTTCGAGTTCTTTCGTCCTCGATTTTCTTCAGTCGGAAATAGTTCTGGAAGGTATACATCCATGCAATGTCCACGAGCTGCCAAACGGTAAGTTCCGGCTCGGCAATCTGTGTCGTCTGTTGTGAAGGTGGACGCGTATGAAGCTCACTGAGCGCTTCCAAGGCGGCAAGCTCGTTCTTGGTATTGACCAAAGCGAACTTTGATAACTCAGTCTGCTCCAGCCGCGTCAAAGGAATCTGCAGATTCATCAGGCCCTTCACCGCCCTCTGAACTGCCCCCACAATCACTGCGACGGACAGCCCAGATTCGCCGACGAAGCGATAGCGGTTGATCTCACTGACCAAGCGACGGATCTCGATCGCCCGCTTGGAATCAGACATCGGCCCCTCATCCAGCAATCGACACAATTCTTCAAAACGCTCACTGTTCGTCTTCAGCTTCGCAGCGATGTCCCTCGACTCGGCCAAATGCGCGCCATGCGTGATCGCGGCGACGCAGAGGCGGAAAATCTCACGTCCAAAGACCAGCAGAGGATGGTAGACCAGATGCTCGGATTGCTTGCCCGGTCGTGGGATCATGAAGCGCGCCTGCGAGAGCTTGCCTTCATGTGCTACCCGACTGCGGGCGTCGTAAAACTGTCGAACCCAATCCTTCAATCTTGGAACGCGGCCTAGCAGGAGCGAGACACTATCGACGAATCGATCCGTCTTCTCGCCGGTAGGAAGATCGAGCAGAGATTCAAAGGCGATTGCAAGATTGACTAAAGCCTCGCTCTCGCTCACCTCAGCTCGATTGGTGCCGTTGTACCACCTCAGAGCGGTGAACAGCCTTTCCCCGATATGTCTCGCGTCATCCGTGAGCAATCGCGCCAGCTCATAGCCCGTTCCTGCTTGCAGGAACTCGCCGCAGTCAGCAGCGAGGTCTTGGGAGATATTGAGCGTGATGTGCGGCACCGGCGGGTAGACCCGTGATCCCTTGACTACCCAAAAGTGCTCCATGAAGTTGAGCATACCGTCGTAACCCGGCGCGAAATCGTTGTCCCACGCCATTGGTATGGGCTCATCCAAGATGGTGTGGTGCTCCGCCTCAATCAAGAAACGACTCACTCGGCTTGGCGTAAGCACAAGCAATGTTGCGCACTCATATCCAAGGAAAGGGTCTCCGAACTGCTCATTCGGCGTGCCATACAAATACGCGACGAGACTATGCACCCGCTTTAACGCTTCAGGGATTTGGAATACACCGGAAACATGAATCTGAGGTATCGCAGCGTAGGACGCCGATCGTACACGCGCATTGTTCTGCGTGTACAACATCGCCGTCACCTCGGTGACTGCCGTCACTTGTGCTTTGCTGAGTCCCTCCAGATCGTCAGTAGACCGAAACAGATAGGGTCCGAACCGAACGGGACCTGACGTCTTGAGATACGGGAAAACAACAATGGAGAAGAGTTCTTCGCGAGTGTCGGGCATAAGGGTTCGGGCTCAGCGACCGGGTCGAATCACCGGCCATAGTTGAAACCATTATCCGCCTTCTCCCGGAAGGTTGATGTATCCATTGTGTGCAGGTTACCCGCAACTATCAGGATTTACTACCACTAAACGGGCCAGCATCTGGACACCGGCAGTGGCCTCGTTCTGCTGGAAAGCTGCGGAGAGCTGACTCGTCAGGACCAATCTGGACTTGCCTCATAGTTTTTGCTGAGACGTCCTCTCTGAAGCCCTTGGACGGAACCTCTGTGCCTTCGCCGAATAGCGATTGACAGGGTAAGTCACGCTGTTAGATTCAGCTGGCTCTCTCTCGGCTTCGTCTGCGGGGGGCCTTTTTATAAAACCTGCGAATTTCTTGAAGTGAAGGCGAGCAAGCTCGCCAGCGGTGAATGCTATTTGAAGAGAGCTTTTGAGCCGATGCGCCCGTTGAACTCCTCAGCGAAACGTATGTAGTGTATATGTTCGTTGACGCGGTCAATGATTTCCTTTGCGTTCTCGTGAGTGATCGCTTCTTTTGGCATGTTCTTGGCCGATGCATAAAGTGCCGTCTGCCTGATCTCCTCAAGTTTGTGTCCCAAGGTGCTGTTATATGCGACGGTCAGCATGGATTTGCCGTCGATGGCGCCGGCGCGGTTCAGGTAGGAGGTCTTGACCCGGTGTTCCTTGAAGGCTGCCTTGTACTCGCGGTCGGTAAGTATTCCAGAATAGTAGTCGGCAGCGATTTGCGACTTTCCGAGTTCTTCCCACGCCATGATTGCCAAGGCGCAACTGCGGGCGTATTTACCGGCTGCGAGAAGAATCTCGGCGTCGGAAATCAGATCTACAGCGTTGTTGTGGCACATTGCATATGCCTGATAAACGCTGTGTGCAAGTTCCTTGTCTTTGAATATGTCGAGTTTCTTGCCTTCTGGTTCCTCTTGTCCCGTAACGCGGTAGCGCTTGTCTGGACTGACAACGAACATGCCGGGGCGGATTATCAGCGAATCGATATCAAGGTCCATGATTAAAGATTCTATCCCTAGCCATCTTTAGATCTCGTCGGCAAGGGCGGGCACATACGAACCATCCCGATTCCGGAGTGGGTGAAAGCTGGAATTGATATCTGGATGACGGCCGCCGGAATTACAACCGGCACGCTCTTTCGTTCGATCAATAAGGCTGGCAGGATTTGGGGCAATGGGTTCAGCCCGAAGGTCATTTGGGGCGTCGTGAAGGATAAAGCAAAGGCTTGCAGCGTGCCGAAACACATCGTAGCTAGTCTCAGCCGTGCCGCTGTCTGCAGCTGGGCTGGGACCACCCAAGAGCGGACCGAAAAAGCCCGCCAGACAATCTTTCTCTCTCGACTGCTGATCGAGAGGAATACAATCGCTTCCGTCCGGGTGTGAGGCGCTATTATTGTTGTTTTGCGCTGCGTTGTCCTCACAAGAAACGCGATTGAATGACCGCGGAGAAGCGGGAGATAAAAGGGATAAGTATGGGGCGGTAGGTTATTGATCAAAGAGATTCAGGTCACCGTAGACCGGCAGAGTTGGCTGAGTACTCCGACGCCATATCGGAAGGTTTGCCCCTTTGTTTCTCAGGGTCTTCCATCAAGCGTAGATTTCAGGCGGGCTATGCTCTGGGCTGGACTAATGTCCGTCTCTCCTCGAATGCCGCAATGGTGGACGGCTTCGCAATGGGCCATCCTGAGGTACTTCGGTGCTGTTGATGGCACTGTAGGGGCATTGCGGCTTCATAGGGCAGTTGATGAAATCGATACTCATCCAAAGAAGGTCCTAAGTGATGATTGGGGCATCGGAGTTGGTCTTGAATGGTTAGATTCGCAATTTCAATACGCGTATGTTCAACACGGCCGACGCGCAATGGACGAATTGCAGGCGCTTGGGATTGCGACTTTCGCCGGAAAGAAAAAGCGAGGCCCACAGAAGTGCCCCGATTTCATCTGTAGGGACCGTAATGGGAAATATCACATTATCGAGTGCAAGGGCAATCAACAGGGCCCAGACCATACTGCCGACCAATTCAAACAGGGCCGCCTTCAGAAGGCGAATGTTCGCTTCAGCGACGAGAATCTCGTAGCTCAGAGGATTGTCGCCGGTCTCGCAATCGCTAGTTACGACTCGAGTTGGCGGACGACTCTTCTGCTAACCGATCCCCCGCCAGACAGCGCTTATGACGAGACAAGGCCACACATCCAAATTGACACGGCACAGCCGCAACTAATACTGCGTGCTCTGAAACGTGCCGCTTGCATGCAAGGTTTCCTCTCGTCCGGGCTCTTCGATTTAGCGCGCAGGTTGCTTCCCGAGGCATCAATAAGGCGAGGGCTGGATGAGCCGAATCCAGAGTTCCCCGTCACGAGATTCGAAGCCAATGGTTCTGAGTGGATGGGTCAGGAATTCAATCTGAAGTTTCCAACGCATCTTAAGGTCAATCCGAATGAATCGGTCGATGGGAATCCGCCTACGATTTGGAACATCGACAGAGCTCATCCAAACCACCAGGGAAACATCACATCCGCTGACGGAAGCGAGCATGCTTGAAGAGCTAGATTTGGATCTTGCTCCCCGCCGTGTCGCCCACGACGGGGCCACGCAAACCCAAACGAACGAGACATCGGTTTCCATCCAGCAGGGCCACTCGTTCATCGCGGTTTTGGAGTTTCTATGACCGGTGGCAGGCCGGTCGCCGAAAAATATCTCAAGCTCATGACTGAGGTGAAGAACGCCAGAATTTCCACTGCCTGGTGGTTACTCCCCATAAACGCCCAAGCATCCAGGATTTTGTCTCCAGCCTAGCCGACTTATCGTTACCGATCTGCCCTTGGTGAGTCAATCGGCGATTTTGCATCAATCGAGGAGTAGTCCTGATCCTAGAGTGAAGCTGCCGGAACAGCTTCAGGATTCCTGCATGGGTGATTGCTCGGGGTGCGGTTGCGGCTTTCGCCTCAGGGCCAACGCGGAGAACAGCGCGATGACGAGCCCAATCGGGAAGGGATGAATGAACGTGAGCGCTGCGTTGAAGAATGGGTTTTTGTACAGCTCTTTGTATTTTCTGACCTGCTGAAGTTTTGCCTGGACGGCTGCCGAGCTCGCGCCCGAGGCGGTGAGCTTCTGAACTAAATGAGCTCCATATGCGTCCCAGAATCCAGGCAGGAAGTTGTAGTAGATCAGTTCCCAGGTTACGACATAGACGATGCAGGAAATCAGGGTAATGGAGAGGCCGACGGCAAAAGCTTTTGAAAAGGTAATCTGACCATTGCTGATGTTGTCGCGGTAGGTTCGGATGCCGAAAAACACCATCAAGAACGAGAGCACGATGGAGGTGTTGCCGATGATCGCGCCGCGGTCGAAGCCAATCCTGCCGTCGAAGGTCACCAGCGCTATCATCATCAGCGACGAGATAGCGCCGGAGATCAGCCCGAAGGTGACGATGATCTTTCTCATATTCTCGTAATGTCTTTTATCCGATCCTGACCTTTCCACGTATGCTGCCGGCCCATGCGCATCCGGGGTCAGCGACCAGCCATGTCTGCTGGCGACTTGGATGCCACTGGGATAACTACGATAAGGTTATCGCCTGCTCCGGGGTGAGTCATCCCAAGATAATCGAGCTTCGGTTGGGCGTCGAACCCGATGTCTTTCGTTGTCATGTTCGGCGCATAAAACATCAAGTGCGGAGGGAAAATGCCAGTGCCGTGCTCAGGGATGGCACTCAAGCGGTTCTGGCTGGACATCATGTAGAGGAATCCCGATTTGCTGGGATACTGGTAACGGCCTTCCTTATATCCGCTGGCGACGTCTGCCTTGATTTCGGCCTCGGACTTGCCGTTTGTGCGCAGCTCTTCACCGTGCATGTAGGCAAGCAAGAGAGTGCGGCTGCCTTCGGCGTCGAAGCACTGCGGCTCAATGGTTGTTTCTGCGGGCTTTACGAAATGCCGGCCAACAAAACAGCTGAAGCCGTTAGTGCCGTCGCGCGCTTTCTCGTAGCCTTTGGGGCCGAGAACATAAACTGTGGCCTTACTGGATACCTCGGCCGGGGCGGCGCTTTCAGCGAGTGTGATCTGCTGGTCACGTGGCATGGAGGCGTCGTAGACCCGGGGGAGTTCCTGGGCGGTTGCGCGAATGAACGCAGTGCTTGAAAACAAGCCGATCGACAGAGTACCCACGACAAAGACCTTCATCGAATTCAGAGACTTCATGTTCGCTCCTTTTTTCAAAAAGTTCATGTTTTCATAAACTTCATGTTCGCTCGTATTGAGCAGCTCAACATACCGCATGAGGCGGGGTCGGTGTCGTCATCCTTTTGGATGATTTTGGCGGCGGAGAGAAAAATCATTCGTTTGGGGGAATGGTTATTGGCGCGAACCGTGCTTGTGCACGAGTAAATCAGGGGAGAAGGCCGAATTCCTTGCCGAGTTGCACCGCTTGCGTTCTTCGTCTCGCCCCGAGTTTGTCGAAAATACGGCTGGAATGGGTCCTGACCGTGCTCTCGCTCACAAAAAGCTTCTCGGCGATTTCGCGGTTGCTCAGGCCCCGGGCGATCAGTTCAAGGATCTCAAGCTCACGGCGAGTGATATGGAGGTCCTCACGGTTTCTTTCGTCAGGGATGAACGGACCCTCGGCAGGGACGGGGACCTCCCTCACAACAATTGTCTGGCGTTTTGCTGTCAGCTTGAGGCCAAGCCAGATGCCAAGAACGGCAAAGGTCGCGGCGATCAGTCCGCCGTAGATTTCGATGGAATGTTCGACGACCAGGAACTGATACTCGGTCCACTGGAGCAGAGCAATCAAGATTCCACCGATCAACCCGTACATGAGGACGTGGCGCTTCATAAGTTGCAGGAGGATTCGTTACCGAAATTATCGCACCCATGGTGGCGTAGGTCCTACTGCTTGCAGGGCAAAATCAACGCTTGACAGGCACCTGCCCGAGTCACGAGCAATCCGGAAATAATGCCTCCTGATTGGTCGCGACAAACGGGCAACTCTTGCCTAATCCGGTAAAGGAAGGGTTGCCGACCAAGCGTCCGCAATCGATACGCATCCTCTGCGATGCGTACGGGCTATAATTGCGCGCATCGATGGCGCTTACCTTGGGTACCAGACTCGGGCCGTACGAGATCGTATCGCCAGTAGGAGCGGGCGGCATGGGCGAGGTGTACCGCGCACGCGACACGCGGCTTGGGCGTGATGTCGCGATCAAAGTGCTGCCTGAAGCGCTGGCTAATAATGCCGACCGACTCGACGGCAGTCAAAGAAACGGCGTACATCGCCGACAAGCTGGCCCTGCTAGGAGTGACGGCAGCCCACTCGCTTCGACGTGAAATAACTTTGGACAGGGTTTCCACTGCGTCGGCGTATCGTCGCTCCGAAAGTGCTACCGAGGCATCGAGTGCCGGAATCCAAGGATCCCCGGCATAGGCCATCTTGTACGCCAATAGAAGATTCCGGGGTTTATCGGAGGCATCGCTGGTGTGGAGGTAAGACTCCTCCAATAGGTCAGAAATGGCTTGGAGACGTTTCGCGGCAGCAGGCCCCATCTTGTCACGTAAGGCTGCCAGTCGTTTTTGAGCACGCTCATGGAACACTGTTTGACTTATTTGCAAGAAAACATTATCAAAGTCTGATTCAACCAGCTCAGTGCTCTTGCTGGATTCGGCCAAATATTCAGGTATATTCACCGAGTTAGCTCTGAACGGCAATGGCTGTATCTTTTGGACGAATGAGCCAGTTCTTACGGTTAGTGGCACAAAAGCGAAATAAATCTGGCGTGCTTGCCGCGACGCAACCGTCGTGCCTGAGTTTCGAATGCCCTTCAGCAACTGCTCTTGGCCTTGAATCGACAGAACGAGATCATTCGGGCCTTCCCATGAAATCTGTACATTTGCCAAACCTGCGCCAAGAAGAACCTCAACTAGTAGCATACTCGCGGCGAATACAGTAGTGACACTGCTCGAAATTAATGAACGCGCGTGATCTTCAATCCACGAACGGGCCCCCTCGGGTAGAAGTTTGAAAAGGAAGGTCGAAGCTGCAATTGCCGTTGATATCGCGACGAGTTCAATCCCCGAAGGGACAACAAAAAAGATGCCAGCAAGCGCGGCACGGCCAGCAGTAACCACCAGGATGACCAGAACGAAATTCAAGACGGATCGTGGCATACAATCTCAAAGACGACAGACGGGTCACATTTTCCCAATCTCAATTTTCCAGGGACCAAAACACGTCACCTCCGCCAGTCTCATGCAGTCGCACTCTAGCGCAGTCTAGGCGGCAATTCAACGTTATTAGTAAAGAATGAGGTCGGAAGCAACCTGACCAAGTGCCCCGGCCTTCTTTCCTGTCACCGCTTTCTAGTTTCTTCACGCGAACCTAACGAACTGTGGAAGCGTCTCAAAAACCCGCTTGTTGATGTGATGACGATTTGTCATCAAGAGGGCCAGGTAACACAATTCCGGCGGCGGTTTCTTGGGTTGGCTTTCTTTCCGGAAAAATTCGGCTACACCTCCCTGGCGATAAACTCACATTTCCGCTGTTGAGGTGCTCGGGTGAACGAGGCGCGTGGATTTTTCAGAGTTGTGGCTTATCGACCCTGCGGTAGACGCTAGACTCGATAATTAAAGGTTCACTGGCGCTTGCATTGAATGCTTTTTGTTGTCGCGCGTTTGGAGTTAACGTCTAATCTCAATCACAGCGTTCTCGACGTTATTGAAAACGCTAGAGATACGCCTTAGTTTTTTCGTTGGGAGGTTTTGTTCGATGGTCAAGGTTGAACGCCGCTTTGGGTTGAAGTTTAGCCCTCGCGGCGCAGAAAAGGGCTTCCATTTTAACCTCAATAGAAGGTCAATTCGAGGTGGCCGAAAAGCGTTGCAGATTCTCTGAGGTGCAAACCTTCCTCGGAATGCAACCTAAGAATGCGTCAAAAAGCTCACCGCCTACGAGAAATTCTTATCACAACTCTCCTTGACAGCCGCAGGCCGCCAGCGGAGAATGCTGTGGTCTTTGTTTCTCCCCCCAGCTAGCTAGTTAAGCTCGGCGACCTGTTCGGTAAATGCTGAGGACACGCCCTATGAACTCACCTCGCCTTGCCTGCCTCTCAACAATTTTCTTGAGTACGGCGTTGTTTGCACAATCCAACCCCAAGGCTCTCATTGGCCTGCCACCGGTCGTGAGACAGAACCCTGTATCGAGTGGCTTAACGCGGCCCGATCCGGCAGCTCAAGAAAAGATTGTCGAGAGTTATGGCAAGCTGCCGTTGAGCTTCGAAGTAAACCAAGGTCAGGCCGATGGGAAGGTTAAGTTTCTCTCACGCAGTCTCGGTTACACGCTTTTTCTCACTGGGGATGAAGCGATTTTTTCGTTCCGAGGAAAGACAAATTTGTATGCGCCGCCTGCCAGGGGTCATTTGCAACGAAGTGCGGTCCCACCGATAAACAATTCTGTCCTGCGAATGAAGTTCATCAAAGCCAACCCCGCAGCCAAGGTGACTGGCGCGGAGGAACTCCCTGGCAAGATCAACTACTTCGTCGGCAACGATCCCAAGAAGTGGCGGAGCGACGTTCCGACTTACGCCAAGGTGAAATACGAGGGAGTTTATCCCGGCATTGACTTGGTCTACTACGGCAACCGGCGGCAGCTTGAGTATGACTTTATTGTGGCACCGGGTGCTGACCCCCGCCACGTACAGTTCGATGTTAGTGGGGCTGGGAATATCAGTCGGGACGCGTCGGGAGAACTCGTGCTCCAGATCGGTAAGAGTGAAGTTCGCTTGGCGAAGCCGGTTGTGTATCAGGAGAAGGACGGAAAAAAGCAAGACATCGCAGCACATTATGTCTTGAAGCGTCGGGACAGGGTTGGGTTCGAGGTGGCTGGTTATGATTTACAAAGGCCGCTGTTCATTGACCCACTAGTCTATTCTACCTACCTCGGAGGGAGCGGGAATGACTCCGGTGTCAGCATCGCCGTCGACAGCTCGGGCAGCGCTTATGTCACGGGGGCTACATACTCAACCGACTTTCCCACCACACCCGGAGCATTCCAGACGATGTGCGGCGGGGGATGCAGCAATAATACCGATGATGCATTCGTGACCAAGCTCAACCCCACAGGATCGACTTTGGTGTACTCCACGTATCTTGGTGGAAGCAACTTGGATCAAGGCCAAGGCATCGCCGTAGACAGCTCCGGTGACGCTTATGTCGCAGGGACTACCTACTCGACCGACTTTCCAACCACGCCCGGCGCTTTTCAGACGACGTGCGGCGGTGGTTGCGCCGACAGCACTGACGATGCGTTCGTGACGGAATTGAATCCCACAGGCTCGGCTTTAGTGTATTCCACCTATCTCGGCGGTAGCGGGAATGACGCTGGCGCTAGCATCGCCGTTGACAGTTCGGGCAGCGCGTACATCACTGGTGCCACCTATTCAACCGACTTTCCCACCACCCCTGGAGCTTTCCAGACGATGTGCGGCGGTGGGTGCAGCAATAACACCGATGATGCATTCGTGACCAAGCTCAATCCCGCAGGATCAGCTTTGGTATATTCCACATATCTTGGCGGTAGTTACCGAGATGGCGGCAATGGCATCGCGGTGGACAGCTCAGGCGACGGGTATGTCACGGGTGCCACCTATTCAACCGACTTTCCCATCACACCCGGAGCTTTTCAGACAGTTTGCAACGGCGGGAGCAACTGTAACGAGTCCGGGGATGCCTTTGTGACCGAACTCAATCCGACAGGCTCGGCTCTGGTGTATTCGACCTACCTTGGAGGCAGCTACCAAGACGTTGGCAACGGCATTGCGGTTAATAGCTCGGGTGACGCTTACGTGACGGGGACGACCTCCTCATACAACTTCCCAATCACGACCGGAGCCTTCCAGACGACTTCTAGTGGTGTGAGCGATGCCTTTGTAACCGAACTCAACCCTGCAGGTTCGGCTTTGGTGTACTCCACCTATCTCGGCGGCAGCAACTCGAATCAAGGCCAAGGTATCGCAGTGGACAGCTCGGGTTACGCTCACGTTGCCGGAGGGACAGCGTCAATCGACTTTCCGCTCCAGAATCCTTTACAGCCGCTATATGGTGGTGGCCCGTTAGACGCATTCGTGGCCACACTCAATCCCACAGGCTCAGCTTTGGCGTACTCCACTTATCTTGGCGGAACCTACCAAGATGTTGGCAACGGCATCGCGGTGGACGGCTTGGGTGACGCCTTCATCGCAGGTACTACCTACTCGTATAACTTTCCAATCACGCCGGGGGCATTTCAGACAACATGCGGAGAGTGCCCTACCACCTCCGATGCGTTCTTGGCTCTGATCTCTCCCTCTCCTTTCGTCACGCTTTTTCCGCTCAGCCTGAATTTCGGTAACCAGAACGTGGGCACGAGCAGCAGTCCGCAGAATCTTACGCTGACCGACTCTGGCGATGCCGCCGTGAAAATCAGCAGCATCGTCGCCACTGGTGACTTTTCTCAGACCAACACATGCCCAGTTGGCGGAATCTTGGCAGCGGGTTCAAGCTGCACGATCGCCGTCACTTTCACCCCTACCGGGGACGGCAATCTTTACGGCTCTGTTTTGATCGGGGACAGTGCTCCCGGCAGCCCCCAGTCAGTACCCCTCACCGGCGTTGGCATATCCTCAGCAGTGACGTTGACTCCCCCCAACCTGAATTTCGGCGACCAAACGGTTAACACAACCAGTGCTCCGCAAGTCTCAACCTTAATGAATACTGGCAATAGTACGCTGACAATTACATCCATTGGCTCGGACAGCAGCGAATTTGCCGAGACCAATAACTGTAGTACATCCATTCCTGTGGGCGGCAGTTGCCAAATCACTGTAACCTTCACGCCATCGGCAGCCGGCACCCAGAATGGTGCCGTAAAGATTGTGGACAACGCACCCAATAGCCCGCAGTTTCTTCCCCTCAGTGGCGTCGGCGTGTTGCCTACAGTGACCTTCTCCCCAACCAGCCTGACTTTTGCGACGCAGCTCATCTACACAACCAGTCCTGCTCAAAAGGTCACGCTGACAAACACGGGTCTCGGGACTTTGATGATCAACGGTGGCGGAGTATCCGGGGAGTTTGGCGCAACCACCACCTGCGGGAAGGTTCTCGACCCCGGCGGAAGCTGCACGATCAGTGTGACATTTAAACCCAGGACGAAAGGGACATTGAATGGAGATGTCTCCGTCACCGACAATGCGCCGGGTAGTCCGCAGAAATTGCCGCTTACTGGTGTCGGTACCTACGTGCAACTGAGTCCGGCCAGTGTGAACTTCGGAACGCAGCCAATTAACACGACGAGCGTTCCCAAATACATCACCCTGGTCAACAAAGGTAGCTCGACAGTGAATTTCACCGGCACCGGCATAAGTATTACGGGAACGGATGAAGGAGACTTTGCCGAGACTAACAACTGCGGCACTAGCGTGCCATCGGGCGGGAACTGCCGTATCAAGGTCACCTTTACCCCAACGCAGGAGGGCAAGCGAACAGCGGATGTCTCCGTCAGCGATGACGGCGGTGGGAGCCCACAGCTGGTCCCGTTGATGGGGACCGGGACACCGTGAAACGAGAAAATGTGCGGCTTGCGACACCAAAGGCATTAAGATAGCGGCAATATCTAGAGTCTGGATACTTTTGACTGGAGTTTCCATGGAACTAAGAAAGCGGTTGCAATCGTCTGAACCATCTTTCCAAGTTGTAACTGGTGCTCTGATGTTAGCTTTCCTGATTCTGTCCGCGACTATCGCGCCCTCAGCACGCGCACAGACCTACAGCGTTCTCCATCGGTTCTCTGGGCAGGACGGCGAATTTCCTCAGGGACGATTAACTCTCGATACAACCGGACATGGTTACGGAACCGCAATGGACGGGGGAGCAAACGGCTACGGGACGCTGTTCACGCTGAGCAGCAAGCAACAAAAGATTTATAGCTTCACGGGATCCAGCGGATCGTATCCCCTCAGCGGTGTGACGCGTGACACGGCGGGCAATCTCTACACCACGAACGCGACGGGAGGAAACGGGGGGTGCGGTACGGTCATCAAGTTGGATACAAAAGGCAACGAGACCGTGTTGTACAGCTTCGACGGCGGACCGGATGACGGAGACCAACCACAATCAGCTCTGTTCCTTGATCCCGCCGGTAACCTTTACGGAACGACCGTTCTGGGTGGTTCTCGCAATTCTGGCACTGTTTTCAAGCTGAGCGCGAGTGGTGCTGAGACTATTTTGTACCAGTTCTCAGGCGGGGAGTATGACGGGGCATATCCCTACTACGGATTAACCGGGGACACGAATGGGAATTTCTACGGAACTACCGCCGGCGACGGCTCTTCGACCTGGGGGACAATATTCGAGATCAGTGCGACTGGAACCTATTCCACACTCTACAATTTTACCGGCGGTTTGGACGGTGGACGGCCGAAGACAGGGTTGCATAGGGACAGCGCTGGCAATCTTTACGGAACGACCAAGGTTGGCGGAGCGTACGGCAACGGGACCGTGTTTGAACTCGGTGCTAACGGTGTTGAAACCGTGCTGTACAGCTTCACGGGAGGAGTCGACGGTAGCCAACCAGAATCGGGTGTACTGGAGGATGCCGCGGGGAACCTTTACGGAACGACTGTCTATGGTGGAGCTTCGAGTTTCGGAACTGTTTTCAAGTTGGACACACTTCGCAATGAAACCGTGCTGCACAGTTTCGAAGGGGGTTCGGACGGCCAATATCCCCATGCGCCTTTGGTGGAAGACGCAAAAGGCAATCTTTATGGCACAACCGCTGAAGGCGGGGCGACTTACGGCACTATATTCAAAATTGCTCCTTGAACGCCACGCTTGGAAGAAGCGAAAATTGGAATCCCACTCGCTGCCGAAAGGTTGAGATATTGGGAAAGGCGCCGGGAGGAAGTTAGTCGTGATAAAGAAAGCTCAGCAACAGAGAAACCTGAACGTGCGGCTCAATGACGCCCTAGAAAAGCGGATTCGGAACTACGCGTTGGCTGCCACGGCATCCAGTGTAGCCGTTTTGGCTTTGGCACAGCCCGGCGAGTCCGAAGTCGTATACACGCCTGCAAATCAGAACATAGCTTATGGGGGAGTCCTCGATCTCAACAACGACGGAATTGTTGACTTTACATTTCGACCTTTCTATTACACCAGTCACACGAGTTGTGCGATAGCTAGGTTATTTGCTTTGTATGTTGCGCCGTCGACGCCGAGCAATGCTGTTAGAGGGGGTGGCTCTGCGCTTCCGAGCTCAATCCTCGTTGGCAGAAACCCTCAAAAGTTTAAGCAAGGGCAAGGCTTCATGGTTGGCTGGAACGACATCAGATTCATTTGCACCTCCTCCCGTTACGATAACGAGATCCTTGGCCCTTTTGCCAACACAGCCGACCGCTACCTAGGACTTCAGTTTTCTGTCAACGGGGAGACCTTTTATGGTTGGGCCCGATTCAACGTCACTGATACCGGGAGGAGTGTCTCGGCTATCTTGACGGGCTACGCGTACGAGATGACTCCCGGCGCGCCGATTTTCACGGGAAATGAATTTGGAAACGAATTGAGGGACAGTCCTAAGCCCCGCACACAAGCTGCAGACGGACCCGTAATTCCACCTGCAGACCCCGCTACTCTGGGACGCTTAGCTCAAGGCGCACAGGGGCTTGCGGCCTGGCGAGTCGGTGCAGTCGCAAAACCGAAGTAGCAAACTACTCTCATCAAGCTAAGGAGAGAGTTTTAATCCCGGCATCGCAGGCTACCGACCTCACGCGGCTTCGGTGCAAGGTGCGAAAGGAATCTTTATGGCACGACTGTCGGACGGTGGAACGACCCACGTGACAAGTATTCAAGATCACTCCGTGAGCGCAGTGCTTCGGGAAACGGCAATTGAAGCACGCGTTTCTCAGCGCTTGGAGATGCGGAGGGAACTTGCCGAAGGGGAAGTCGTGATAGAGAAAGCAAAGCAACTGAGAAACCGGAATGTGCGCCTGGTTGATGCATTGGAAAAGCGCGTCTTGGGATATTTGCTGGCTGCTACAGCATCCAGCGTATCCATTTTGGCTTTGGCGAAAACCAGCGACGCTGAAGTTGTATACACGCCCGTGAATCAAAGCATATGGGCCAATGGGGGAGTCCTCGACCTCAACAACGATGGAATTGCTGATTTTACGTTCAGGGAGCAGGAAGGTAGCAGCCACACGTCTTGTGCAAGAGAATTGACTCATGAAACATATGTCGTCCCGGCGGTGCGGAGCAATGCTATCAGAGGGGGAGACTCTGCCTCTGCTCTTCCGAGTTCAATCCTGGTGGGAAATAACCCCCAAAAGTTTAGGCAAGGACAACAAGCCCTCTTCGCTGGTTCGGGAGTGATCAGGTGGGGGGGCTGTGGCACCTCGCGAAAAACGTCTAACTTCGCTTTTGGCGCATTCGCCAACACAGTGAACCGCTATCTCGGGCTCCAGTTTTCTGTCAACGGAGCAACATATTATGGTTGGGCCCGCGTTACGGTAACGGTTGATCCAATGAGGGCCACCTTGACCGGGTATGCCTATGAGTCAAATCCCAACACGCCGATTTTCACAGGGAATGAATTTGGGAACGAATCAAAAGAGAGTCCTAAGCCTCGCACACAAACTGCAGACCGACCCGCAATTCCATCTGCAAGCCCCGCTACTTTGGGACGCTTAGCTCAAGGCGTACAAGGGCTTGCAGGTTGGCGGTGAGTTTCATGGGGAGCGGCATCCCTATCGCGGGGAAGATGAAGGCGACTTTGCAGAGAGCAACAGGTGGCCTGACGGTGGCGTATAGCATCTGGGTGCGGTGCCAATGATCAAGGTGAAACGTTGACGCCTTCGGCGCAGGGTCAACGTGACGTGACCGGCGAACTTTGTACCAGGTGGAATGAGAGAGAATCCACTTGGAGGAAAGCGGGTCATGCCAATCAAGAGGTACAAGCCAGAACAGATCGTGACGATGCTGCGGCAGATTGAAGTCGGCATCGCGAACGGAAAAACCACCCCACAAGCCTGTAAGGAAGCCGAGATCACCATCCAGACGTTCTACCGCTGGCGAAAGGAGTATGGCGGTTTGAAGATGGACGAGGCAAAACGGCTGAAAGAACTGGAAAAGGAGAACGGCAAGTTGAAACGACTGGTCGCGGAGCTGGCGTTGGATAAGCAGATCCTAAAGGATATTGCGGAGGGAAACTTCTAAGCCCGGAGCGACGTCGGTACGCCGTAGAGCATGCCCGTGAGGAGTACGAAGTGAGTGAGCGACGGGCGTGCCGAATCGTGAGGCAATGGCGAGGGACACAACGCTATTTGCCGCTGCGGCGCACGGACGAAGATCAGCTGACGCAGGCGATCCTGACCCTGGCGGGAAAGTATGGGCGGTACGGCTACCGGCGCATCACGGTGCTGTTGCAGAATGCGGGGTGGCCGGTGGGGAAGGATCGAGTGCAGCGGATCTGGCGACGCGAAGGGCTGAAGGTGCCGCAGAAACAGCGGCCACGAGGGCGGTTGTGGCTCGGAGACGGTTCGTGTGTGCGGTTGCGACCGGAGCGGGCGAATCATGTGTGGAGCTACGACTTTGTGAAGGCGATGACGAACGATGGACGAGCGCTGCGCGTGCTGGTGGTGATCGACGAGTATACGCGGGAGTGCTTGGCGTTACGGGTGGCGCGACGCTTGGGGAGTTTGCAGGTGATCGACACGCTGGCGGATGTGATGCTGGTGCGCGGGATACCGGAGCACATACGTTCGGACAATGGGCCGGAGTTCATTGCCAAGGAGTTGCGGAAGTGGCTGGGGAAAGTGGGCACGACGACGTTGTACATCGAGCCTGGGAGTCCGTGGGAGAACGGGTACTGTGAGAGTTTCAACGGAAAGCTGCGCGATGAGTTCTTGAACGGAGAAATCTTTTACTCGCTGAAGGAGGCACAGATTCTGACGGAGAGATGGCGCGTGGAATACAACACGGAGCGGCCGCACTCGGCGCTGGGCTATCGGCCACCCGCACCACAAGCCATCTTGCCGAAGCAACCGGGGTATGGAGATATGGAAAACGCTTCGCGTTTCCCACATCCCCACACCCCCGGCGGCTACGACGGACAAATGTCTAACAAGGCGCTACACTAACACTCCACTTGGTACAAAAGACCGGTCTGGTCAATCGACATTCGCAATTCGGCAGCACACGTCAAAGGCGTATCCAGGTCCCTCATTCACAAAGACAAAAGTGAGGTCAAGCTCTCGTCCCGCCATATGTAGCGGATATCTCTTCTCGGTTGGGCGTAAAGATAGCCTTGCGGCGGCAGAAACGGAACTCTTCTCGAACCTTACGATACAGCGCTTCAGTAGACCAAGAGCGATTGCACCAAGGAACTCTCGACTGTAGCGCGTACCATATGCTTGCGCTTGCAAATGGAACCGCTCCAGGGTAGTTTTGGCTCTTTCATATGAATGAAGGATATTTCGATCATCTGCTTGAAAGTAGTCTTGGATAGATGCACAAAGTTCATCGATCCTCTTCCCAACGATCATTTCACGATCAACAAAATTGGTGATGAGTAACCGAGTTTTGCCCAGAGTCCTCTTCATCTCATGCACGGCGCTTGCTATGGTCTCTGAAGTGTCAATCGATGCCCCTCTTAATTCCGCAGGGAAGTCGAGCAGCAGTCGCTCGATGCGCAATACATAGTCACGAAGTGCTTGCTCCTTTTCGTAGGTCTGTCTCTTCGCATCTAGCTTTAGCTGCCCGTAGAGTGACCGCGCAAAAGAAGAATCGAACAACTTGAAGGTCCCTGATTTGAAAGCGGGATCTTCACAGGCCCAGTCTTCACTACAGGCAAGAAAGCGCAGAAGGCAGATTGCAATGAATTCCTTGCGTTCTTCGGCGAAGTGGCTGTTGAAAACGTCCTCCTCTGGCCGGTTGATAGCGCTGAAAGCTGTTTGCTTCAGGGTGGCATTGCACAAAAGACGGCGAAGATAAACCCTAATCTTGTGGTCGCTCGCCCTCGGAAATGCCTGGAGAATTCCGTCGATTGCAATGAGGGGGCGTGTCTCGACCAGATGACTCAAATCATCATAGCTAGACGAGGCCGGGACCTGATTTCGCTGAGTGATTGTCAAGACCTCAGTTGTGGGATGTATTTCTCTTGCGCATTGTACCCTTAAGAGACTCTAGGCCGCCTTAGTCTAACGCGGCGGCTGGATGCATCTGATCTTGTTGACGGTTGGAATGTACACCAAAACCAACCTGACACAATAGCAACAAAGTGCCATAGTCGCCGGGCAGTATGCCTACCCCGTTCTCGGCTAGCGGGTCGCACGGCCTGGGTTTATGTTCAATTGGACTTGGTAGTCTGTTTCGTCCTGACGCTGGCGGGATATGATGTCGATAGTATGCCAAACGGCAAGAGGTACACTTGGGCACTCTTGTTCCAGAAGGACTACGCACTGAATATCCACTGGGTGAAGGATCTCAGCCAGCCAATCAAAGCCCCCTCGAAGACCGCAAGTGCTCCTCAGAGAAAAGTCGAGGTACGGCAATCGGCGGATGGAACCAAAACGGTGTATATAGTGAGATAGCTTGGTGCGGCACGCCGGCTTGCGTCAACCAGACACAAAAACGGCCAACGGCCCCGTGTGCGCCTGCGTCGGTGAAGGTGAAAACTAATGAAACTCAAAAGAGTCCTGGCCGCGTTAGTACTGGCAACGTTACTCGCTGCACCTATCGGACCGACTGCTTTAGCATCTCCTCGGACTAGCCACAGTCACAAGAAAAACAGTCGGCCCAAGACTGTGCATGTGCGATCTTATAAGAAGAAGAATGGTACGACTGTAAAGGCGCATAATCGCGCCACACCTCAGCCATAGCTTTCGCGAGCAAATCAAGATTCGCAGAATTGAGCCTCCGGTCGCGCTATAATCCACCACATCACGTCTGAGGAACATCATGGAACACGGAGACCGGCTACAGCTATCCATCGAAAGATGGGGACGAAAAGTTACGATTCAAGTAAAGCACGGCAAGATCCAACGAATCGGCGATCATAAAGTCGTTATCGAGTACCCGGAAGCTGCATCTCGGAAACCAAAAACAAAGAAGGCCGCACGGAGCAAGCCTGCCAGCAAGAGCAAAGCGGCGGGACAAAAGACACTGTCCAAGATCGGCAAGGTGGGTGGCGAGGAAATGCAGGAGGCTCTTAGCAGAGCTAGACACCGCGAATCTGAAGAAATGAAGGATTAGCTTGGCGAATATTGATAAGTGGACTGGCGATGGGAAGATATTTGTGGCGGAGGAGTTCATCGCGGACGTTGGCTACGTAGTGGTCGAGCGTCGAAACTACGAACAAGTGCGCACGTTGACTGGCGATTCCCGAGTACCAACTTTCTCAGACCTACAAGTTCATATCAGGCCCGCGTCGGCAATTACTGGATATTTCGGCCATATCAGTAAACCTCTAACGCTCCACATGAGTGATGGGCGCAAGCTAGATTTTTGGGTGGCCACTTCCAGCGGCGATTGTAAGGCAACAGGCGGCTTTCACTAGATTCCTCAACACTCGCTCGCTTGCCTGCCTCCAATACGAGGGGACTCCTTTTCGCAGGTAATGCAATGCCATTAACAGCTAAGACTTCACGAGACGTTGACCCAACGTTCTGGGATGTCGTAATCGACTGTAGAGGAAAATGCGTGTATTGCGGCCTGGATGGATCACAGGATATTAGGATTCTGAGGAATTTTTGCCTAGATCATCTGATACCAAAACAGGCAAAGGGGGTTCACGACAAAAAGAATCGGGTTCTGTCGTGCCACTACTGTAACCGTGACTGCAAGGGCAATTACGACCCGCGCACAGACGCCCCTAAATCAGCAGATAGGAAAGTGCTGCTAAAACGGGCAACCAAGTATGTCCGAGGGCGACAGCAGTCCCGTTTCTTCGATGACCTAATTAAAGCTCTTCACTCACGCTGACATCCAACACAGCCCACTACCCCTCTTTTGTTTCATTGACAGCCATCCGTGACCAGACTAGGCTGTCCCGCAGATGGAGCTAAGGAGAACTTGCGCTTGGTGCGGAAATAGCCTGCTAATGCTGTGTCTTGTCATGCCAGCGAGTGCATGGGCCAGTACCGCGAAGCCGCAGGCTCGAATAGGTGAGCTTCTGGTGACCGCGCAAACTATCGAAGATGTCGGGGAGCTAGAAGACGGAAGTAAGCCCAGGCTCGGCTTTCATTTCGTGATAGTGACCGGCGCAATCGCCAACGTCGGCAAGCACGCACTTTGCGGCCACATCTCCGCCGTACTGGAAACGACATTTAACCTCCAGTCCTACGCTACGGTGCATCTCAATGGCCGGTACACTGGCCTCATAGATCAGATGCTGCCGGGTGAGCACAGCAACGCAGACTTCGTCTTCAACGTGAAGGATGGCGTGCAACCAACTACGCTGGTTGTTAAGCAAGGAAGATACCAAGGATGCAGCGCGAAAGAGCGACTTCCTTTATCCAACCCGCAGGCTCGCATTTCAATCGAGGGCATCGACCGGAAGCAGCAGTGACTCATACGCCTGGTTGCAGTCAAAGGAACAAGCGGCGGCTCTTTTAGTGACTCTTGGCGGCGTGCTGTTTTGCGATCTGCTGTCGGTTCGCATTCTCGTTGAGCTGGTTGGCCTGCTTGCTATCGTTCATCCATTGCCAGACGAAGTAGATCAGGAACACGCTCAGCAATGCGCTCAGGATATAGAAGTTCTTCATTTCAATCCCCTTCACAGAATTCCTATCACAAAACACGGCGCGACAGAATGACTACGGTAACCTTGTCAGCCCGGCGCGAAAAAAGGCAAGCTGAGCGGGGTAGGCGGTGGAGAACTGAACATGAAGAAGATTCTAGTTGTGTTGCTTTTTGTTGGAACAACTCTGCTAAACGCACAATCCCCTGTCAGACGTGTTCGGCGAATTTACGTGGACGAACTTCACTTTCAAAGCAACCCGGACTGGGACGGATTCGTTCGCTCGAAGATGATGAGTTCTTTGGTTCAAGAATGTGGTTCCGGTTGCACGGTTGTCGAAGCCATCGGGCCGACTGGGGACAATGGGGAAGATACTGCGGATGGCGTCCTAACTGGAACGGTTCTCGTTCAGTCCTCTGACAATCGACATTACCGGATACAGGGCGCGATGCGACTAGTGGACAAAGAGGGCGCGGTACTTTGGGCGGCTACGATTTACAGCAGTCCATTTGCCCGCAGCGCTTCGTCCAGCTTCGCTAACAATACAGCGAAAAAGCTGGCGACCTACCTAAACCAGTCGGGGACCAAGTAACCGTGGAAAGCGGCCACAGCCGCGTGTTCGTGTGGGTGTTCATCACGTTGCTTACGCTCGCGACACTGGGGCACGCGCAGACCGTCGAGTGTGTCACCGTCCAGAAATACCAAGAACTCTGTCGGTTCGCGGACGGCAGCGTCACTGAAACCTTTACCACTCCCGGCCACTATTCTCAATTCGATTTCACCGGAGACCAAGCCCGCAAACTCTGGGTCGAAGAGACAGTCACTAAGCCCGCCGCCGCAGCACAGAAAGAAAAATCCGAACACAGGGCTTTCCAGGCAAGGCAGAAGGCCGAGTGGCTGGATCGCGCATCGAGATTTAGCCGTACCCTGCAAAAGGCGACTGAGACGGGGCGCACGTTTAACTTATGCAAGCATCTCTTCTACGAATGCGGCAAGCCGTTCTGCGACGATCTCAACAACGTGGACTGGAGGCCAGCCGTACCTTTGACCTCGCTCGCAGATGACCCAAACTGTACGAAAGAGGAAGCGGAAGACATTAACAAGGCATTCCCGCAGCAGGACCCCATGCGCATGTGCGGGACCGCGCCGAACTTCCCTGGATGCCGCGAATACATGGAAACAATGGGCATCGCCCAGAGCAACAGTTCGCAATAAGATGCCTGCTGGATTAGACCACGGCGCTGTTTACTGCTAGACTGCCGCCTGGAGGATACAGCGTGGACTTCTCGAAGCTGAAAGCTGAGATTAAGTCAGAAATAGACAAGTGGCAGAAGGTTCTCACCGTATTGGACGGCGGGCGATCTAATGGAAAGAAAAGGACGATGAGCGCAGCCGCCCGCAGGCGTATCAGTGCGGCTCAAAAAGCACGGTGGGCTAAGGTAAGGAAGACACGCAAGGCTGCCTAACAGCCCACTCACCGATCTAGGGTGCGCCGACGAGTCTGGTGTACACTTCCCGGTACGTGAAGTCAGATGGGGACTCCATTGCACTGGCCGGATCGAGGGGGGAGTCCCCGCTGGTATTTGAGGCATGAATGCAACCGCCTGGCCAGCCTGCCACCGAGCAAGCTTTCTAAACGTAATCTCTCAACGGTCAGACGCAGACCATGCTGTGACGACTACTGAGGTGGCTCGTTTCGCGAAGGGGCTCGGCTGGATGCTCCCGCTGCTAGAACGCCAAGAGTCCCGGATTGTGGAACTGGCATGTTCTCGGCGGGATTCGCGTAGGGCACAACACCTGCCACGATGGGCCGATTGGGCACAGTTTCATAGGAGTAGCCTGTTAAGGTCAGGGTATAGTAACAGCCAGTTGTGACGTTCATGCGTGCCCAGCCGTAGTGTGTCTCCCCATCAATTTGGAACTTGAGACCAAGGTAACGATTCGTAACGTTTCGCCAAGGCCCACTGCTGTACAGGCGACCGCTGAGAAATTCGCAGTAGTTCATGCGGACGTAGTTATTTTGGAACTTCCCTGCGGGACCGACCGGTGCCCCAAAAGGTAGAGCCGCCTCCCAGTACCCTTTGCTGGTTGCCATCACTTGAATGGCGGAGTTCTCCACGGCGCTTATCCAGTTATAAATCTGGTCAGCTCCACTGCTATGGTTGGTGCCCAAGAATATGAACACCGCAAGCGTGCAGGGTCGTGAACGCTTCGCAAGAAACAAAAAACCCAGCGGGCTGCCAGTGCACGCTAGGCGTCTTTGCTCCTGCGCCGCTCAATTCGAGCAGCGCGAATCTAGATTTGTTCTATTGAAGTATTCCGGCTGGCCTCGTGTTCGCATCTCTTGTGATATGGCGGCGAGTGCGTTGATACAGGTCGCGGACGGCATCGTCAGACAAATCTTCGATGTCTTCATCGCTCGGCACTGACGGTTGCTCAGGACGGAATTGATTTAGCAGCCCGGAACGTAGACCATCGCGTTCCTCGCCGAGACATGCCTTCCACGCCTCATCCAAGAGACGAGCGTTCGGTATACGGCCAGCGACGTACTGGCGCAAATATCGCTGCCGCTCAGGAGTTGGCATGTAGTTTGCTCGGCCATTCTCCCAGCAGTAGAACACAGCCTCCTCGATGATTCTGGCAAACTCCGGTTTGGCTACACCGTCCAATGCCTCTTGATGGCTAGTGGAATACATCCACATCTCGGCCACGTCTTCCGGTAATCGTTTCAATAAATAACGACTGACGGCACCTTCTACGTCACCGCTTGCGGCTTGTGGGCGCGGCGTCCCTGGCGCAACTTCCAACTCTCCAGATCGCAGCAGCGCCTTATAGGACCGTGACATGTTTTCGCTGGTGAAGGCCAAGTCTCGCGCTGATAGCCAGTCGCGGATCAATTCATAGTTGTAATTGCTGCGATGATAATCGGCATGGCTTGCCAGAAAGGCCTTGCTTCATTCATCTCACCCTCTTCAGCGACAGCCGCTAGAAGATGCGGATCTCCAGTCTCTTTGGCGATTTCACGAATCGTGGCGATGTCGGGATTGGTTATGAACTCACGCAGTCCGGTCACGCCCGAGAGCGGACGAATATCAATATTGTTCAATCCGAACTTATCGTGCGGTGCGAACGGTTCATTGATCGGCGTGGAGAGGCTGGGACTACCTCGTAGGTCTAGCTGCCCGAAGTTCGCGTCGATAAAGCGGGCCGTTTCCTCAGCCACCATTTGTGCTCTTTGTCGTTGGTTCATTGTTCGTTCCTCATTCCTATGGTAAATATTTTCAATTCAAATTGTGGTCAGGCGCGACGCCATGTCGATCAAATCTTTCCGCTCGCCGTCATAACGCACCTATCCTGCACCGCCAGACGGGACTAACAACGCCCACCCCGTTGATGTCTGTTGGAGGTAGACGCCTTCTGGCAGTTGGAGCGGCTCTGGCTTGCTAACAGTTGGTGCGTGTTCGCGAAGAAAGTCATAGAAGTCGGACGCGCCGCGATCAACCTGCCAAGATCGCAGTCGGGTGGGCCTTCGTACCGTGCCCAGAGCGGGCTTTGTTCGATGAAGGGGTCGGGACACATTGTTATTCCCTATAGCTGCCATACTGTTGGCGTTTTCTATACAACGTTGAGCTGCATTGCGAATGACTTCACTTCCGGTCCGTAGCGCCAGCGCTTCAAGGATGGCGACATGATGTTCTGCCGCAGTGCGGTCGCGAAGGAGCAGGCAACTGTCAGGGTGCCCGACGGCCAGACAGAGTGCCTTTAACCTTGCGTCGTAGTGGTAAGCGGGGAAGTCATCAGAACGCCAGGCAGTGCCGTCGCGGTGCTTATAGGTCATCGACGTAATCAGCTTGGCATCTTCATCCTCCTGCGATAGCGGCAACGTGGCCAGGATGTTCTTGGCCTCATCGCGCTCATTGTGCTCGCCATGTTCTGCGATGCGACGGAGACCTCGAACTGCGATGTCGCGATCAGCGGTGCTGCGGGTGGTGTCGTGCAAAACCTCGGCTAGTGCTTCGACTTTCGTCATTTCTTATTCTTTGCCTCTGCCCTCAGAATGTTTTCGATCTCGCGCTCGCGTACCAGCTCAGCAAGCCGGTCAGCGGCCAGCAATTTCAATTTGGGATGAGTAGCCACATCGCGTATCAGTGCGGTCAGCAGGTTTGAGCTTGGCTCCGGCATTCTGGCCAGCGCTGCAAGTTTGGTCTTGAGCGGAGCGCGGCTGAGCAGGACCCGACGATAACCGATATTTAGAGACGCTCGTGTCATGTTGACCTGGAGTGTGGCTGGAGGTGGGCTGGATGAATGCTAAGCACGCGCTCGGGGATAACGCTGCGATGTCGCTAGACATTAAAAGCGCTCGGTGGATGTCAAGGCGCGAGAAAAGCGGGAGAAAATGCCAAAAAGAAAACGAAATGTTGCGCCACGTAAACACCCTCAGCTAACCCGGTACAATTGCGTGATCGCGAGGCCGTGGATAACACTGCCCGGCACTCTCTACAGATCGCAATGAGTCTTGCAGGTTATTCATGGAACAACGCAATCTCCGGGAATTCCACAGTGGGCTGGTTAAGGATGCCCAGATGCTCTTCAAGTTATCTCTCGGCTTTAGCGCGACGCGGCCAGAGCTGGGATACCTTTCTTCATTCGCCAGTTATCAGCACCTGGCACATTACGACGAACTGAAACTCACGCGAGACGAGGAGTTCGCCAGCGCAGGTTTCTTTGAGCACGTCGCGACGTACACTTTAGCGGTCCAGGTCGATACGGCACTCGAAGTCATATATCCCAACAGGTTTGATTCAACCGATGCAACGCTCAGGTCCGCTGCCCGGATCGCGCATCTGATCCGCAACGCCTTCGCGCACAATCCATTTGCGCCACGATGGAAGATCTCTGCGGTCTGCAAGAACACGTATTACAAGGTGGGCGACAGGATTGCGTTGGATACCACCGACCTTGACGGCAAGTACGTTGAGCAGCCGCATTATGGTGGACCGCTCGCACTTCTAAAGCTGTCGGAGTTTGTACGTGTGAAGTTGGCTGGCTGACAGTCTACAAAACATCTTCTCCGTCATCCCAGGCGCGGCTGAGTGTCCTTATGCGCCCGGCCACGTATTCTGGCCCCATGTCGCGTCGCTCAATCTCCTGGGCGGCTTCGCGTAGGTTCGCGAGCAACCGAATGTTTTTATGTGGGTCGGCCAGGATGGCGCGAAGGCAATGAGTCAGCGTCCGCGTCAGCATCGCGTCGCTGGCAGTTTGGATTGTCTGGCCGAAGCGGGTGTAGATGTGATTCATCGGCAATGTGACTCTAACCGAAAACTTCAAAGGTTGACGGAGCGTTGCGGTTCAGCGGAAGGTCTTGGTGCTCGCCATCAAAACTGGGCAACAGTTTGCGAAGGCCAATGGGCACTGTCGTCCATTCGGAGCCGGTTGGCTGGGCCGGATGCGCTATGAGGTGAGCTTTGATGTCACGGGGCAATCTCTTCCAACAGGGCGTGAATGAGAGAAGCACGCAGTCGCGACGGTCATCACGATGATTTGAGTGGGTGCCGTGAAGCAATCTGTAGTCGATCACTACAGCATCACCTGCACGAACGCAAAGGGTTCGTTGATCGGGAAGATCATTAAATGCAGGATGCTCCAGCTTTAGCTCCTCAGCAGCAACGCTATGCGCCTCTGGCAGAAGAGCGTGGATTGGAGAACTCTTCTGATGAGAGCCTGGGAGAACGCGAAGCCCACCGTTGTCCGCGCTTGTGTCCGCCAGATAGACGAGAACAGCTACTTGCGTGGTGGCTCGCAAATACGTGACTGGATGATCCCAGCACCACCAATCCTGATGCCACCACGAGGGCGGGCTGTGTGGTTCCTTGACGCTGATGTAAGCGGAAATCCACTTGAGGTCGTCAGCTTGCAGAGCGTCAGCTAAGAATTTACCTCTCCGCTCGGACGCGATGAGGCCAAGCGCCGGATCGTTCCAACGAAGAGGTACCAGAGTGTTATGAGGGCGTTTGCACGTTTCCTCGTGCGAGGGCGACGCCAGTTTTGCTTCTACCAAATCCCGAAGCTGTCGCAGTTCGGTGCTATCCAGGTATGCTTCGAGTAGAAGAAATCCATCAACCTGAAAGTCAGTGTTTAGTATGGACATTGGTGCAACAACTTTACGCACCGACTATAACACCGGGCCGGTGTCAGCATCGCGTCGCTGGCAGGTTGGATTGTCCGGGCCGCAGCATGGCAGGCGGGTGTAGATGTGATTCATGGATGTAGTGAAGGCGCTATAATGTCAGCCCACGCGAGGTTCGCGCATGAAGACGCAAAAAATGAGGCGATTACAGGCCCGGCTCGATGATGAACTCAACAGCTATGTCGCCGCCGCAAAAGCAACTGCGAGCGCGAATCGGCGGTTTGTTGCCGCAGCCATCAGCGCGATTACGCTGGGAAGCGTAAGCCTTGCTCCGCCCCTATTGGCGGAGATTATTTATACACCCGCGAACAAGTCAATCGGGAAGTCCAACGGTGCTTCATGGATGCCGATTGATCTAAACAACGACGGCATAGTGGATCTCAGCATATCGGCGTACAACTTCACGTCCTTCAGCTCGGGGTGGCATTTATTTGGCGACCTCGGTGCGTTCGGGGTGGAAGGTAATCAGATCTTAGTCGAAGGAAATTACCTTGCTGTTCCCGCTGTAACGGCGCAAGTGATAGGTCCCGTCAGCGCACGAGTCCGCTTTCAGCAAGATGGACTAATGGCTGAGCATCGAGACTCAGGGAACGGTTTCTCAACGTATCACTCGACCAAGGGACTCTGGCTTCATGCGACCAATCGCTATTTGGGCGTTAGGTTCTCCATCAACGGCGAGACCCATTACGGCTGGGCACGTTTCAACGCAGGCGCGGGATACGCGCAACTGACTGGCTATGCCTACGAGACGATACCTGACAAGCCGATCCCTGCTGGTGTATTTGAAACTGCACCTCCTGAGTCCGGCGCAAACTCCACGGAAGGCGCGAACGCAGGCTCTCTTGGGGCACTAGCTCTTGGGGCGGCGAGGAGATAGCAAACTTACAGCCCCGTTTCTCCGCCGTCGCTACTGGAGTTCTTCGATGGTGTATGCAGCATTGTAGGTTGACGACCTGTTACCGCTAGACTCAGCAGTCAACAAAACTGGCTCACCCGGCGTCGGACTGAAAATCGTTATATTGGATTGCGACGGGCTAGGGCTGTCTGCTACACAGCTCACGAAGGCGCTATTGGTGCCTCCCCCTCCTGCCTCAGTCCAGATGAGCGAGAAGGACCATCCGCTTTCATTTAGCTGGCCAATGGCTGAACAATAGCCGCTGACGCGATATAGGCCAGCTTTCTGGGGAGTGAAAAGCGGCATACGGGAGAATTGCTCAGTCCCATTCATCATGTGGTGTTCCAGCACAACCCTCCATTCCGGCAGGGACTGTTGCTGTTGCCATGAAGTTGCTCCCCATAGAGACAGCACTATGAGCACACCAATCATCGCTCTACGCATAAGGCTTCCCTCCCAGAGAAGGCAGCCAGTTTAGCACTCTAGCTATCGGCTAGGGCAGGGCGCTATAATCCTCGTGCTCGGCGTTCCGCAACGTTCTCCCCCATGCGGTTAGCTAGGCTGTTCCCGTTTTCTCGCGTGAGTAGGCCGCGAGTCCGAAATTCGCAACATGGAGGGTTCCCGATGACAAGACTTACTGCGTGGAGAATGGGCGGGGTAGTTTTGATTCTCTGTGCCGCGACTGCGATTGGCGCGTCTGCTCAAAACTTCAACGTGCTACAGAGTTTTGATAAGAGAAACGGAGCGATACCCCAGGCGGCGCTCGTTCAAGCCACTGATGGGAATTTTTACGGAACAACACTTGAAGGCGGGGATCTTACCTGCTCCGCGCCAAATGGCTGCGGAACTGTTTTCAAAATTACTCCAATGGGCGTTCTGACTACCGTGCATCGCTTCACTAGCAGCGGCGGGTCCTATCCTTTTGGGGGACTCGTTCAAGCCACTGACGGAAGCCTCTATGGGACAACCGTGGCGGGAGGAAGCAGCCCTAACTGCGACGGGGGTTGCGGCACGATATTCAAGATCACTCCACACGGTGAGCTGACGACGTTGTACAGTTTTGACTCGACTGACGGAGCAGCCCCATTGTGGCTCGTCACAACTCCATAAGGCTGTGAAATGAATACCTTTGGGAGACGGCTAAGAATTCTATCTGCTATAACGTTGCTGTCATGCTTGACCTGTTTCGACTCTGGTGCGGAACCGTCCTTCGCGTTTTTCATAGTCGCCGTAGCCTAATGCTGGAAAACCTCGTCCTCCGTCAACAAGTCGTCATCTTGAAGCGTAAACATCCCAGGCCGAAGCTAGGTCCGCTGGACAAGCTGTTCTGGGTCGTGGCGCGCCGACTTTGGTTTCGATGGGAAGAAGCTCTTTTTCTGGTTCTGCCAGAAACGGTGGCCCAGTGGCACCGGGCTGGGTTCAGGCTGTACTGGGCGATAATCTGCAAAGCGCGAAAACGAGTCGGCGGTGGCAGGAGAGTCGCCAAGCAAATCCGCGAGTTGATCTTCCGTATGGTTGCCGAGAACGCGACCTGGGGTGCACCTCGTATTCACGGCGAGCTTCTGATGCTCGGCTTCGACGTATCGGAGTCCACTATTTCCCGCTGGATGAGGCGAGCGCCCAGGCACCCGGAGCTCGGCAAGCGCTGGCTGGCGTTTTTGCGTAATCACCGCGAAGCTATCGCCGCGATAGACTTCTTCACGGTACCAACGCTCACCTTCAACGTGCTCTACTGTTTCTTCATCATCAGCCACAGCCGCCGGCGCATCGTGCACTTCAATGTCACCCGCCATCCCACGAGCAGTTGGATCGTGCAGCAACTGCGCGAAGCCTTTCCCTATCGGTCGGCACCTAAGTTTCTTATTTTTGATCACGACGCGAAGTATGGATTGGAAGTCCCGGCCGCGATTCGGTCCATGGACATCGGCTGCGTGCAAACCTCCATCCAGAGCCCCTGGCAAAACGGAATCGCGGAACGCTGGGTGGAAAGCTGTCGCCGCGACTTGCTGGATCACGTAATCGCGTTGGATGAGCGCCACCTGAAACGACTGCTCTACGAGTATGTTACCTACTACCAAGAGGATCGAACCCATCTCGGGCTCTGCAAGCAAACGCCGGTTGGAAGGACTCGGTCCGCGGCACAAGGTCGGGTGATCTCACAACGACGCCTGGGTGGGCTGCATCACCGCTATCAGCGGGCTGCTTAAAACTGAGCGGATTTCGAGCTACGCGATCCGTCGAGAGGCCGCGGCAGGCGTGTGACTGATCCAACGCGGTAAGGCGAAACACGATTCGCAACCGAAACGTGTCTGCATACGTCAGTACCCTTTCTGTGAGTGGACTTTTGCGAAGAGCACAGTTCTCGGTGCGTTTTGAATAATGACTAGGGACAATGGCGTGTGGGTACAAAACGGCCAACGTTATCCACACATCCTGCCCCAAGAGAAGTATGAGCTAAACATCTTGGCAAGCGTCCGGGATGAGTTTTGGGATTGGCTTCCCAGCCAACAGATTCAGCTACAGCGCGACTTCCACCATCTCAACTCCTCGCAGGCACTCTGCTTCAATTTGTTCTTCCCGATTCTCAGAGAGAACGGGCAGGCTTTGGAGGCGTTGTTGTCAGCCATGGGCATAGCGGGAGTGCCCAAGGCTGGCGCTTCTTTTGAGTTCCAGCCCGACAAGACCGAGGGCACGTGCATAGACTTCTCTCTGCCGTTGCAATCGGGACCCCGTATAAATTTCGAGATCAAGTACACAGAGTCTGAGTTCGGCTCGGCGAAAGCTGACCCGGCACACTTGGAGAAATTCGAGTCGATCTACAAACCTCGAATGGCTGGGCGGTTCCAGGAATCCTTCTGTAGCTCTGGGCAGTTTTTGGAGCATTACCAGATCGCGAGGAACGTGTGGCACCTAAACGAAGCGACTGGGGATATTGCGGTCTTTCTCTTCTCAAAGGCGAACACGCGCTTGAGACAACAGGAACCGATCATCAAGGAGTGTGCGCTTGAGCCATTTCGATCTAGGATTCGGATCATCTACTTGGAAGACCTCGTCGTCGATCTTTCCAAGACGCTGAAACCTGACGAGATGGTGCAGCGGCAGCAACTTGAAGAGTTTCGAGCCAAGTATCTCCCCTTTGTGAAATTGCAGCCCGGTCCCGATCGAAGAGGTAAAGGTCCCGGCAAGAATCAAGCTGGACATTGATGCGGCTGCTTCAGTAGAAGTTGGAGCGCCGCAACGAATCTTTGATATGATCGGATTGTTCCAAGGGGAAGAGAAGGACCCAAGTGATGCGCTCCCGCAATTGCGTAGAAGAGCAAGGAGTCGGCGGCAAGGCCGATACGGCCAGAAACCTGACACCTCGCTTTAAAGGCGAAGTGTAGAAAAAGTGTAAAAGAGATTCGCCTTTTCTGCCTATTGTGCCGTTTTCGCGTATCGCGGAATCAATAACTTACGTGGAATCAACGCGGAGCTGGGGTTCAAATCCACCCCCCGCAACCAATCCGCACGTCCCTTGGCAAGCCTTGGCTTCCAAGCAAGTTCCTGTGAAAAGGCTTAGATCTAGTCCTGAGCGTTCCCGGTTTGCTTGTCAGCAGGGAATCGAAGGCCGCGTCTTTGGCTACGGTAGCTTTGGAGCAAGGCCAAGGGGGCATAGGCGAAACAAACCTCCCGGAATTGTTCGAAGGCGCGTACCGCGCGATAGGCTACCTGGTCGCCAACCCTTTGTGGTAACCGGGGAAGCATAACCTCGTCCGCATCCGTCAGAACGGATGGCGGCCACTGGTTCTTATATCTCCGCTTCCAGAGCTTCACGTAGCCGTCTATTGTCCGCCGAGTTGCTGGGTCGAGGATGACCGTGCGCGGCGTACTAACTATTTCATCTCCGCGCACCAGAGAAAAAAATTCTTCCTCGAAGATGGCGGATCGATCGGCGCCCCGGAGGTCAGCCAATTCGTCGCGGTAGGGAATCTCCAGAAAGCGGCAGACCTCCCGCATGACTTTCGCGGTATCGCTGGTCAACTCTTCATAAGTCACCTGGCAGACGGGTTGTCCGCGGGAGAGAAGGGTATCAACCCCGCGCTTGAGAACTTGGTACCCAATCAATCCTCGCAGATAGACTCCCCGCTTTTGGTACGAAGGGGCGCCGGCCTGGGCAGCGCGCGCAATGGCATTCGCGGTGGCCGCGGGATCTCGCCATTGAATGATGAACCGCGCTTGAGGAAATAGTCTGGCGAGTGCAGGCAGAGAATCATAGTAGATGGGAGACTTGTCTCCCCAGATCACCGCACCTTTGCGGGCGGCGTAGGCCTGGTGAAAGGCAGTAAACGCTGTGGGAAAGTCTGCCACTCCGCGAGGCAGATCGGTCGCGACTATTCCGTGCCGGGTTAATGCGCCATAGCGGAGTTCCCAACGCGCTGCCCAATCGCAATAAGCTGCGGGTTTGCGAAATACCGAGCGCAACAGCCAAAGATCGGCCTCAAAAGTCAGTGCGACCTGGGGATGCTTGTTCAGGAGTGCGTAAAGAAGCGAGGAGCCACCACGCCACATGGCCACGATGAACAGTGGCCCCGGGGCCAGACTCGCACCCGTGGCAGGTTTCGAAGACTCGTGCGCTGTTGGGTCCATGAGGCGACACCCGTCGGATTATATACTCTGCTTTTCAGCGTGGCTTCACCACGCCTGTGGCTGCGCCGTGCAACTTCACTTCTACCTTGTCCTCTTCTTCCAGCGTGTCATAGTACTGCTTCAGAACCGCGATCACTTGGGGTTTGGAGAACTCCGCGGGAACCGGCTTGCCTTCGCTCATCAGCTTGCGAAGCAGTGAACCAGAAAGCAGGAGTCTGGCGCCGCCCTGGTAGTTGCCATTGTCGTCAATCACCGCTTGGCTCTCATGGGGACAGGTCTTCATCGAAGCCATGCGTCCGCACTCATAGCAGTAGAAGGTCCAATCCATGCAAAGCGGCTGGACGCCCAGTACCCCCTGCGGGATTTCGCTGAAGATCTTCTGCGAGTCAAACGGTCCGTAATAATCTCCCACGCCGGCGTGGTCGCGTCCTACGATCAGGTGCGAACAACCGTAGTTCTGGCGGAAAGTGGCGTGGAGCAAGGCTTCGCGCGGGCCTGCGTAGCGCATCTCCAGCGGGTGGCCACCTTGGATGACGCGTTCCTTGCGGAAGTAGTTGGTTACCAGCGCATCGATCGCTTTTACTCGGACATCGGCGGGAATGTCGCCGGGCTTGAGTTTGCCCAGCGACTGATGCACGTAAACTCCGTCGCAGACTTCGATCGCAATCCACGCCAGATAAGCGTGCGAGTTGTGCATCGGGTTACGGAGCTGGAGAACCGCCACCGTGCTCCAGCCGCGCTCGTCAAACAGCTGGCGGGCTTCCGCAGGACGCTGATAAATCCCTTTGAACTCTTCCGGAAAGAATGACTCGGACAGCGCCGTCACCGGCCCGGCCAGATTCACTGGCCCTTGTTTCATGACCTTCTGCACGCCCGGATGCTTCGGGTCGTCCGTGCGGAACACCTGCTTGCACTCATGCTCCTTATCGATGGTGTACTTCTCGTTCACTTTCATGGTACCCATCAGCGCGTCGGTGGCTGCGTCCCACAAGGCTACTTCTTCGCCTTGGCGGATGGATTTCGCCAGGTCCTCGTCCGCCGAGAGCGTGATCGGGATGGGCCAGAACAGACTGTTCTTACTGGGCAGTTGGTAGTCATCGCAGCAGCTTTTCCAGTCGTCCTTGCCCATGAAGCCATCGAGCGGAGTGAAAGCGCCGATGCCCATCATGATCAGATCGCCTGTTTCGCGGCTGGTTAGAGGAATCTTCTTCAATCCCTGGGCTTTCCTGGTCCCTTCGCGGTTGGCTTGGCCTTCCAGCAAGAGCGGTTTCAGTTCAGAACTGCCGTGCGGTGGAAGGAGTTTGCTCATATCAGCTCAAAGCGCAAATGATGCGCATCCTGTGATCCTATACCCGTGGGCGGCTCACTCTAATGAGGGAAGCTACGATGAAATGTGGTCTCATAAATTATCCACGCGATAAAAGCAATTGTAGCGAGAAGAACAATCGCGAAAATAATTGCCAGCGGCCAGAAAACCCACGACCATGGCTGTCTTTTTCTGATGTGTTGTATGGCGTCGCGCAATGAGAAAGCCGCAGCGATTGAGCCAAACGGAATAAGACCGAATGCGGGCAAAAAAGCATCGAGTTCACCCGGGCCCCGGCATCCGTGTTGGAGGCAATAAACGGAAGGCAGCAGAATCGACAAGAAGTAAACGATGGCGATGAAATACGAAATTGCGAGGCCTAGTTTGCGTAACATCGACCTATCCTCAAATCTTATTCTCGTTGGCGTGCAGATACTCACGTTAGCACAGGGCCTTGGCACTTCTGCGAGCCACGATATTAGCGCGGTGCGCGAGCGGCTGGCGGGTGGCACACTCGATACCGGGTTTGGCTTGAGTGGGTTGTTCAGATCTCAGGAGAAGAAACAAAGGCATCGTTGGATCAGCGCGCCCATTCAAAACTTGGATAATGGAGTTCTTAGAGCGGGATTGTCCTGAGTTGGGGCAGCGTGACCGGCTTATAATTTGCGATCTTCGTATGAGCGAGATTCGAGAGCACATTATGCGAACCGAAGCTGAGTTTGGCTGCTATCGCCAGATACTGGACGATGTACCGCTAGCAGCCTGCGTGAATCACCGAATTAGCTGATCTGCTCGACCAGCATCTCTCTGCCGGCCTTATCGTAGAACGTCATAGTCATCCTGCCCGTGTCTACCGTCCACTTCTCTATCCCGGTCTGCGCCAGGCCCCTGGACATCTCTAAGTAAGTCGTCTCGCGCCGCTCGTGCCTGCCCAGGTGCTGAAGGAACGCCTCGCGTTGACCGGTTGCAGCGACGCGAAGCACCTCGTGCACCGGTAGGGAGACGACCCTGTGGCCGTCTTGGCCGAAGTATTCCGAGTGGCCGTCGGCCAGGTAGGAATCGTACCGTTCGACGCCGAGCGCCTTAAGCGACCGCACATACTCAGGAAGCGTCTTCGCACTGCCGAGCCGGGCGTGGAGGTCGTTGATCTGCTCGATGGTAAACTCTGATCGGCTCAATGCATTCCATCCAATAGATGCACATCCCGTGATGCTAGTACTCGCTTATCATTTGGTGTATCCCAGTCGATGATTTTGAATTGAGATGCAACTATCTTGTATTCGAGGCTATAGGCCTTGAAAGAGAACGAGTCTAGAAATGCGCAAAACGTCACGATCTTTTCACTTTCCTGCTCGAGACGGCGCATGGAATAGCCAAATTCAGATTGCAGTTGCAAATTGCTGAATGCCGATTTCCGCGGAAGATGAACATGCTCGATGGAGTATGGCCAACCCCAGGAATATCGTGATGCCCTCACGTAGGGAAGCGCAAAATCACCGGAGTAGGTCTCCAGCAGTCGAGGACTACCTCGCCATAGTTGTTCAACCAGGTGGGTGCATCCACTGCTAGTCGCGCTGAAGACGATGCGGCCGGCCACACTGAAGACTTCAGAATCAATACGAGTACGGCAATACCACGCTTCGAGGTGATTGCCGGCGCGGTTGGCGGTTAGAAACGCAACCAGCTGTTTCAACTGAGAGCCCCGGTCTAACCTAAAATTAGGTAGCTGGCCGGGGAGATCCGCGGGCACTAACTTCACCACGTACAGGCTACGGCGAGCTTGCCGGGAATCGTGCTGAATATCAGACCCGATATCACTGACCAAACGATGAACGTTGCTTCTTGGATAACGCCGAATCTCCGCAGCTAGCTCGTCCGTGGACTGGAAACCAAAATCTACCAGCGCAAGATACTTCTTCCATTTCAGTGGCACTGCCGGCACGAGTTCTGACTTGTTCATGCGAGGCGAGATTTCTCCCGCATGTGAACCAGAACCAACTGCAATGCGTCCTCGTGATCGCGCATGCGCCCCTGTCGCAAAGATGACAGGAATTCGCTGCAGTAGAACTCGCGCTGTTTTTGTTTCTCCGTGGAATTACTCTGGGCAAGAGGAGTCATTAGACGTTGAGGGAGCGATTCTAAATAGCGTACGTAGTCCATCGTGAAGGTGTTCAGGTCGGGCGTGCGTTCGCGGCATAGAGGGTCGGTCGGATGACAAAGTGCTCTTCCCATCCAAACCCCATACTGGAGTGTCATTCGTATTCCGGTGAAACCGAGCCGGTCGAGAGTATCACTATCGCGGACACACACTGCCTCCATCGGCAGCGGAGCCGGGAACGCAAGCTCTGCCTCGTGGTAGCGAATCGCCGTCAAGAGAAGATCCCGGACATTAGCTAGCTCGGGCATCTCGTCGCATAATGCCGAAGCGATCTCGAGAGATCGCTCGATGTGTCCCTCCCTACCGACATCGGGGCACATTCCGGCGTCGTGGATATAACAGCCGGCGCCAACAACGAGAGGGTCAGCCCCTAGTGATGCAGCGAGCTGGAGTCCCATCGAATATACGCGCATCGCGTGATCGGGACCGTGGCCATGAATTGTATTTGGCTCCCAATGGTGACGGACTGCCTGCCAAACCCGTTCATGAACGGTGCCCACTTCAACAGCTTGCATAGCTCTTCCAATTCGCACGCCTTAGCGTCTCTACGGTTGAACGAAGATTGTCGCTCAGTATGTGACGGCGCCAATCCCAAAGCGGATCAGGAAGTCCGATCTGCCTCGCTATTTCAGACCTGAAGAATAGCCTTTTAAGGTCGACAATTCGATCGGCAACAATGCGTTCGCCTGCGCAACTCTCGAAGTAGATATACGCTTCATCGCGAGCGGCCCACTGTGATAGGTCGGAGAGACTCGCAATCGTGGTTATGTTGAAGTTCAGGAGGGAGTCACGAATGTCGATGGCGGCGGGCACGATGTGCAAGTGCGCGTGTGAAACATGATCAGCGACATCGTCGACCGACCTTGTGCCATGCTCAAGAATGACGGATGGGCCATAGTGCTCTTTTATGATCGTGCGCGTGGCATTCACCAGGCCTGAAAATTCGTCCTGTGCGCTATCTTCAACAGCCCCATAGCAGAGAATGTGGGCTTTGGGCACAATCATCACATGGCCAGGCACCAGGGGGCTGATATCAGGTATGACGACAAACCGGTTGGTTTCATGCAAAATGCGGGAACCGATATCCGCATCAACAAAGTCGGGCAGCCTGCCACTCTGGAGTTCTCGACAAAAAGGGCAATTTACCATTGGAATTATCGCGGACTGCTGCCGATCAGTTTAGGTCGCGTTCCCGGGCAGCAGCACTGTCCTCAGCCATCGGTGCCGTTCCGACTACCTTTCGGGGCAGCGACTGCGAGATGCTTATATTCACCCTTGAACCGTTGAAGAACGTCCCGCAGAGGAGTGTCGCGCCAATCCCACAAATCAGGCTCACCCAAGGCTTGACAGGCAATTCGCCTCAGCAGTTGGCTGGGGACATCTTGCGATAGTTCGACCGCGTGACTGCGGAGCCCTTCCCTTTGGTAGTACAGATAGGAGATCTGTGCGTCATTGAAGCGTCGCACCTCGCTGATCGACCGCAACTCGCCGAACGAGAATCTCTTGCTTAAGATAGGGTATAAGTCTGGGGCAAGAGGCATCAGGTGCAGGTGAGCATGATCGATGCATGAGCCTCCTCGCTGGCAACGATTGATGGCACCATGTTCCAGTATTGTTATCGGGTGCTGGCAAATATTGTGCAGTTTGTCGAGGACATTGTCTCGGAAGGCTTCAAGTTCGGGGAATAGGTGCTCGGGCACATGCGCAAAGCTGAGAAAGTGATCTTTGGAGATAATCAGCGTGTACCCAAAGACAAAGTGGCCCAAAGCCGCCTTGGCGTAGAAATTTTCGGATTCATCGATGATTTCATCCTCCGGATTGGAAGGGTTATATATCTCTTGTATAGAACAAAACAGACAATCCATCCGGATTCTCCTTTTGCCTCGAAAAAGATACCATCATACACCCCATCTTACTGAGGTTAGACTAGCTCGCTTTGTCTTGCCCGATGTGATTGGGTCGGATCGTAAAGGAGAACGGAATCGAGGGTACGTTAGGATGGTTGCAAGCCCCACAACCATCCTCAAGCTCCCCATCATCAATCAGTTGGAGAAGCCGGCCTTTCCCTGCCCATTCGGGGTTCCGGAGGGGTGCGAGAAAGACACCAAGAATTGCACGAAAACGGGTCGGATGGGTATAGAATGGCTGGCGCTTTTGGAAGCTGAGAAAGAAATACCGGGGTAACCCTCCCTCCCTCACTCCCCGGCACGACCACTTTGAAACGCGAGGTGTCTCTATATGATTTACAAGTTTGGATCAGAAGCTGTTCGGATGAGAGTTCGGAACCTGCCAAGCAAGGCGTTCTCCTGTGGTCTCGCGATTCTGGCGGTAGCGGTGATTCTGTCCGCCATCATTGCGCAAGGACAGGAGACACCGTCCTCCCTCTCTTACACTTTTACTTCCTTCGACTATCCCGGCGCCATCTACACAGAAGCGATGGGCATCAACACAGTGGGTGTCGTGGTAGGCGCCTACACGGATACGAATGATGTGACGCATGGTTTCGCGCTTCTGCCCACGGGCAAATTCGAAAGCCTGGATTATCCCGGCGCAATCTCTACCGTTCTGGCGCGCATCAACGATTCCAACCAAGTGGTGGGTTCTTACGTCGATTCCAACAATGTTTCTCATGGCTTCATGTTCGTTTCGCCGAACAAGTTCACGCCCATTGATTACCCTGGCGCGGCGCAGACGCAGGCGTACGGGATTAACAAGGCGCAGGAGATTGTTGGAACATGGTTCGACGCGGCCGGTAACACATCGGGGTTCTCGCTGATTAGCGGAAACTTCACGGACTTGGTTTATCCGAAGTCAGTGAGCACGGTGGCGAGCGATGTCAATTCGTCCGGCGAAATCTCCGGTAGCTGGGGTAATACCGGCCCCAATGAGCAAGCGAACGGATTCATGCTGAGCGTAAAGGGGGTGTACACGAACGTCGAATACCCAAAGGCGGTGGCGACGCTTGTTTTCGGTATCAACGACTTAAACGAAGTGGCTGGAGCCTACGTTGATCCATCAGGAGCCACACATGGATGGGCTGGCTTGCCGGCTAAAAAGGAATACATCACCATTGACTTTCCGGGTTCAATCAGTTCCAGCCTGGGTGGTATCACGAACAGCGGCATCCTTGTGGGGAGCTACACCGACTCCTCCAATACGACTCACGGGTACTGCGTCGTCACAAAACCTTCGAGCATCCAGGCGCCGGATCGCAAGGTGGGGGAAGTGGCTCCGCTGCGTCCCAACCTTCGCTGCCCAGGTTAGTTTTGATCACTGTCTGCCTTCAGGTTGCAGAGCGATCGCGTCTCGGGCCCTGCAAGGCGTTTTTGGGTTCGAACGGTGTGGAAGGCAGGGCAACGAGGCAACGACGGCGACGACCAGTCGCGATTCTCATTTCAGTTCCGCTGATTCGGTTTGGGCAGCGCGAAGGATTGGCACGTGAGAATCGGCCGCCTGCCAAAGATCCAGGAAATCGTGGTACGCCGACTTGGCTGCGGCAGAGTCACCTTTTCCGGCTTGGGCCCGTGCGAGCATGACGCGGGCCAAAGCCCCGGTGAAGAAATTCCAGACTAGGCCGCGGTGGGCTCGAATTTTCGCGAATTCTGCCGCTGCTTCACTCCACTTTTGTTGTGCTAGATACGCCTGGCCACGCAAGTAAACCGGATACATAGTTGCTCCTGACAAGAACGGTGGAGTCGCGCCGCCCAACTCGTAGGCTGCTGTTACTTGCAGGAATCCGATGGCAAGCGGGGCATCGCCTTCCCGGAGTGCGATGGCTGCGCGGATGCTTGGTAGCCAATAGCTGACTATCAAAGTATCGGCGTGAAACTGCTTGTAAAGATCGTTGACCATGGTCTGCGCCCGCGCCAGGTCTCCGGCGCGGGCCAGGGCCATGGCTACTGCGATGCGGACATCGCGAGTGGGGGCGAGAGCGAGGGCGGCGGCAGCCTGCTGTCTTGCCTCGCCTGCGTTTCCGAACTCAGCTTCCCGCATGGCTGCGGTCGCCTGCCAGGTGGCCGCAGTTTCCTTTGCCCCGTCACGCACTGACGCAGCTACTGCTCTGCGGGACAACTCGCGCGCGCGATCCAGTCGACCGTGAAAGGCCTCCGTGTCCGCCTGGCTCGACAGCAATGCGCCTTCGTTCCCGGTGCCGAGCCCGGCAGAAACGCACGTCGACATTCCCTGCTCGTCGTTTTCCAGGAATGCCAGTTCATACCGGTTTGGCAACAGGGCTTCATCAAACTTCTTCGCACGGGCTTGTTCAAGAACCGCCTTGGCTTCCGGTAGACGATCCAGATTCATGTAATCGTACGATAGATTTGCGTACACTGTGGCGGTATCAGTCTTCAGTTGCATGGCCTCCAGATCATGAGCCAGAGCCGGATCGAGCCTACCCAGGTAGTAGTCGACAAGCCCGAGGGTGACATAGGGTCGCAAGTCGCGCGGATAGGTCTGTTTCCGCTGCTCGTTGACCTGAGCGGTCTTTTCGAGGTCGCCGACGGACTGATAGTAGGTGGAATCGATCGAAAATCTCTCGCGCTCGGTCACCCGATCGCGTAGTTCGTAGGCCTTCTTGGCATATTCGGCAGATAAATCTGTTTCTTCGAGATCCGCACACATGATGCTCAGATCCGCATAGGCGAGGGCGAAGTGCGAGTCCAGTTCTACCGCACGTTTGAACAGCGGAAGTGCCGCCGCATCCTGCTTGGTACGCCAGATTTTCATGGCTATGCTATAAGCTTGCAGTGCTTCGAGGGAAGATGTGGTCGCCTGCTCCAGCGGGGTGTCGTACTTTTGAATGGAGGCCAGCGACTCGCCCAGCTTATTGCGCAAACGTGTCCCTGCTTCATGCACCTTGGCTAACACGTCTTCCCGGCGCTCGGCTTCCACTTGGTCTTTGCCCAAGGAGTCACCGTTGCGGCAACTCACCGCTTTGAGTCCGATCACATAGTGACTGCCTAAGCTCGCAATAGAACCCAACAGCATGACCTTGCTGCCCTCGCGGCGGCAGACTTCCAGGGCAATCTCCGGGGTCACGCGATCATCGACGGAGCGGCCCATGTAGCGTAGTTGCTGGCTTACTCTGCCCTCGGAGAGGATGTTCAGGAATGGCGATTGCTCGAGTTCAACCGCAAGCCCTTGTTTCAGGGCATCGTCGAAAACGGGGTCTCCCGTGTTGTTGACGAAGTCGGCCAGCACGATGGTGTCTTTCTCGGTGAGGGGGTGCGGGCGCATCCAGTGCAATACACTTGCCGCGGTTGCGAGCAGCAGAATTCCAGCGAAAGCCAAAGACCGGCGCATCCGTCTGTGCCGTACTTTGGAGCGAGCTAATCGCGCCGCCTCCTGGGCATCGCGAAGCTTGTGGGGTAGCGCAGGATTGCCGGCCTGATTGGTGCACAGGTTATAGATATGGATGCGGAGGCCATGTTTGACTTCCGCCTCGCCGAGGTCGTGTAAAGTGTTTTTCCAGGCGTCCAAGTGGCCGAGCACGTCCGCAACCGATTGTGAAACCAGGATGTGTCCGCCGTCGCCACAATCCATCACTCGTTGGGCAAGATTGATTCCGCCGCCAGCGACATTTCGGTTGGCGTTAATATCGGCAACCCGGTAGACGGGCCCGGTATGAATCCCCATCCTCAGTTCCAGCCCTGATTCTGCGCGGATCGCTTGAGCCAACTCGACGGCGCAGCGGGCGGGAGCCTCTGGGTCGTTGAAGAAAACCAGCGCCATGCCGTCGCCAGTGGGGAGGGTGATCAAGCGATGCGTCTTCTGGGCGCGTGGGAATTCCGGAGTTTGGCGGACCAGTTCCTGCAAACGGTGTAACACTCCGGCTTGCTGTTCCATGGGCAGGCGCGAGTAGGCAACGATGTCCAAAAACAAGACGTGCGCCATCTCAAACGCGAGATCCGGGCGAGGCGCGACGTTAGTTGGGTCTGAAGACATGTCCGGCCAGTCGGGGAAGTGTAAGCCGGGCAGTGAAAGCGGTCAACCGGAGGGCACCCAGCGCATGGTGTGGCCGAACGAGATTCTCCATCGTCAGACTTACCGATTTTCCGGTTGACATGGATTCGATCCGGGGAGAGGATGTGGCTCATCGGTTCATTCCGCAACATGACTTGGTTTTGCTTTTGTCAATCCAGGCTGGATTTTGGAAACCAGATATTCAAAGATGGTCTCCATGAGGCCCTGTACATGATCAAGCGCATTTTTGCGATTGTGCTGTCTCTTACGATGACATGGGTGCCGGCGATGGGCGCCGATCAGTCCGCCGGAAAAATCACCGCCATTATTCCGTCCGCGACCCGCAACGCCCAACCGGCGCAGAACAAAGATGGTCTTCAATGGAATGACCTTTTGCAGACGACCAACACCGGCCGCCTGCGGGCGGGCTTGACCGACGGCTCGATTCTGAGTCTGGGATCGAGCAGCCAACTGCGAGTGGTGCAGCACGACGCCGCATCGCAACAAACCTCATTGGAAATTGGCTACGGGAAGCTGCGCAGCAGGGTGGTCAAGATCACGCAGCCTAACGGCAAGTTCGAAGTAAAGACGCCCAATGCGGTCATCGGTGTCATTGGTACCGACTTCTATGTGGCTTATGAAAACGACCTGACTACAGTGATTTGTTACGTTGGCCAGGTCACGGTAACGGCGCAGGGTGATTCCAAGGTGGTGCGGAAATCTGAAAAGGCGCAATCCAACCAGCAACAGACCACCTTGGGGCCGGGGCAGATGGTTGTGGTTGGACTGAAGGTTCCGCCGGCAGGGTTTCCGCCCGAGTCGGAAGTGATTCAGGCTTCGATGCTGGATACGAGGATCAACCCTACAGTGTTCATTGCGCAGCCGAAGTTTTGGATCCCGGTGGTGGCCGGAGCTGTGGGCGGCGGCATTGCCGCCGGCATTGTGTTGACACACAGCAATGGGTCATCGTCATCTACTTCAACCGTCCCCCCGCCGGCAACTTGTGGGGTTGTGACCGCGGGTAGGGCGAAGTGCGGCCCATAAACGAAAAGTCGGAGGACGCCGTGCGTAGAGTTCACGCTCTCAGATGGATGCTTCTGATTGTCCTGCTGCCGTCGGTTAGCTATGCTCAAAACACCATCAACACGATCGTGGGTGGGGGAACGCCGCTGGGCAGCGGAACCGCGCTAACCGCGTCGCTTGGCTCACCTACGGGAGTGGTGGTAGACGCCAACGGGAACTCCTACGTAACTTCGCTCGATGGCGAATATGTCTTCAAGATTGATGCGCTGGGCGACATCACCATTCTTGGGGGGACGGGTGTTGCTGGTTTCATCGGAATTGGTGGCAAGGCGACAAGTGCAACCCTAAGTGGCCCCGCCGGCATTGCGTTTGATAGCAACGGGAACCTTCTGGTTACCGACCTTCTCAATCAGCACGTCTACGGAATAAATCTCACGACTGGCGTACTGACGAATGTGGCCGGAAGTGCGACCCCAGCGAATCCTCTCGGTGGCTTTGGTGGGGATGGTGGGCCCGCGACCCAGGCGCTGCTGAATACGCCCCAGTCCGTCGCCGTGTTCCTGACCAACATATACATCGCAGATTCGGCGAACAACAGGGTACGTCAAATTGATACGACGACGGGTACGATCACGACCATCGCGGGGAACGGCACTCCTTGTTCGCCCTCGACGGCGGTTTGTGGCGATGGAGGACAAGCGACAGCGGCAAACTTGAATAACCCCTCGGGTGTTGCAGTCGACGGCGCAGGCAACATCTACATCGCCGACACAGGGGATAACCGGGTCCGCGAAATTATTGCTGGCACGATTACGACCATTGCGGGAACCGGAAACCCCTGCCTGAACCCCGGTCCTGGAAACTGCGGCGATGGCAACGCGGCAACTGCGGCGATGCTGACCAATCCCTTTGGACTGTTCGTAGTGCAGCCTCCGACGGGCGGCACCAGTGTTTACATCGCCGACGAGTTCGATCAAGAAATCCGTATTGTGACTCTCGGCGGACCCATCGATACGGATGCCGGCGATGGCACTTTCGGATTCTCTGGAGATGGAGGAGTTGCGGTTTCGGCTTCTCTCTCCGATCCCATCGGGGTCTTCGTCGATGGCGCTGGGAACATTTTCATCGCCGATCAAGGCAACAATCGCATTCGAGAAGTCAGTGGCGGAAACATCAGCACGACTATTGGCGGGGGTACCGGGGGTGACGGTGGTCCCCCATTGAATTCTAATTTTTCCTATGCCTACGACCTGGCGCTCGACGCTGCGAACAACCAGTTCATCATAGATTTCGGCACCAGCCGCATCCGGGAGGTGACAGGGGGGGCGATTACGACTGTGGCGGGGAGCGGCACGGCGGCCTACAGTGGCGATGGAGAGGCAGCGACCAGTGCAACCTTGGATTATCCGCGGGGCATTGCCCTGGGTGCAGGGGGCAAAATATTCATCGCGGACTCGGCCACCTCAGTGGTTCGCCTGGTTCAAGGCGGCGTGATCACAACCTATGCAGGAGTTGGGTTCTCTACATGTAGCCCTTCTACTGGAGTCTGCGGGGACGGTGGCGCGGCAAATTCAGCCAATCTAAACACGCCAAATGGCGTGGCGTTGGACAGCAGCGGCAACCTTTTCATCGCTGACACTGGCGACAATCGAATTCGCCGGGTTGACGGTACGACTCTCAATATTTCTACGGTGGCGGGAACTGGGGCTGCTTGCACAGTTCCTACTGCCTGCGGAGATGGCGGTCAAGCCACACTGGCGCGGTTGAATAGCCCCAGCGGGATTGCAGTCGACACTGCGGACGACATTTTCATCGCGGACTCCGGTGACAACCTTATCCGCAGGGTGGATGGGACGACCCAAGTCATTACTACTGTGGCCTTCAACGGTACGGCCACTTTTTCAGGCGATGGCGGCCCAGCCGCACTGGCTAGCATGGCAGCGCCTAATAAAGTGGCTGTAGATCCGGCTGGCAATCTCTACGTTGGAGGCGGTCTTGATGAAGTGGTGCGAAGAATAGACTTCGCCTCCAAAACCGTTGTAACCGTGGCGGGGAATGCCAAGCAGCCTCTACCATTCGGATTCACTGGCGATGGTGGCCCTGCTACCAGCGCAACTCTAACGAACCGTGGCCTGGTGATCAACGCCACCGGAGGCCTTTACATTGCCGATAACAATCGCATCCGGTTCGTCCAGCTTGCTCCGGTTTCAGTGCTTGCTCCGGCAAACCTGGCGTTCGGCGATCAGGCGGCAGGCGTTGCCAGCGATCCGCTGCCGGTTACGCTCACCAACTCAGGAAGTGACGATCTTCTGATTTCCAGCATTGTGGATGCCAACAGCTTTTCGCAGACCAACAACTGCCCGATTGCGCCTGCTCCGCTGGCGCCGATGCAGTTTTGCACCATTAACATCACCTTTACGCCGGGGGCCGCAGGCGCCGCGGCTGACACGCTGATCATTACTGACAATGCGGCTGGCAGTCCGCACAACGTGCCACTCGCCGGCGTGGGGCAGATGCCATTCAATCTCTCCACTACCTGCACCAGTTTGAGCGTGGTGCCCGGACAGTCGGCGATTTACACCGTGGATCTGGCTCCGGCCAAAGGATTCAATCAGTCAGTGGCACTCAGTTGCAGCGGAGCGCCGGCGCTGGCGAAGTGCACGGTGAATCCGAGTTCAATGACGCTGGACGGAGCGACCACAGTTCAGGCGAAGGTCACGGCCACCACTACGCCGCCTACGTCGGGTTTCCTGAAGTCGCCGTTCGATAGACGCGATGGCAACAGCATGGCGGGATTGGTTGGGCTTGCGGGCATGGCGGGATTGGCAGCGTTGGTGATTCTGCCCGGCAAGAGCCGGGTTAAGCATGCGCGGAGATTGTGCGGGTGGATCTTCTGTTTATGTCTACTCGCAAGTGTGGCTACGATGTCGTCATGCGGCGTGGGCGGGGGCAATGCGGATCCTCCGGGCACGGCAGCCGGTACTTATCCGCTAACGGTGACGGGGACTTTTAAGTCGGCATCCGGAACGACATTCACGGAGAAGGTCAGCTTCAATCTGGTGGTGAAATAGGCGTTTGGGCCGATGAGCCGCACGCGACGCGTTCGTCAAAAGCAGAAGCTGGCGGCGAACGCAGTCCAGGCTGCGGCAGCGGCTCAGCCTCCGGTTTCTCGCGCTTGGCTTTGGTTGGCGGCGGCTTTCCTGTTACCAAATCTCGGAGTGCTGGCCTGCGGCTTTTTGCTCGACGACCTGCCCCTCATCGTTAACAACGAGTCTCTGCACCTTCACTCATTTCTCCAACTGGCTCACATTTGGGCATCCGGCTACTGGCCGGATAGCCGCAGCCTGGGTCTCTATCGCCCGGTAGCGCAAACTCTTTGGGCCCTGATCTGGACTGCTGGTGGGGGCGCCCATCCCGCCGTGTTTCATGCAGTCAACCTGGTGCTGGGCGTGGTGGTGGTGCTGCTGCTCTACCGGTTCTTGCTGATCGTGCAAACTCCGCCGCGCACTGCGTTTATTGCCGCCATGCTGTTCGCACTCTTTCCTATTCACACTGACGCTACAACTTCGGTTGTGGGTTCAGCTGAGTTGTTGGCTGCTGCCTTCGGCTTGGGCGCGCTTCTGCTCTACTATCGCCAGCGATACTTGCCCGCACTGCTTCTGTTTGCTCTTGCGGTCTTCTCGAAGGAGAGCGCCGCTGCCATCGCCGCGCTGCCTTTGATTTCTCCGCGCAAGGACTGGCGTTCCCGCGCCTCTCTGCTTACTGCTGCCGGCGCGGCTGGCATCATCACCGTTGCTCTGCTGGCTCATCACATGGTTGCGCGCGGTTCCAACATTCCGGCGATCGATAATCCGATGGGGTTGGTTGACGCCGGTCCTCGTATTTTCACTGCGCTGTGGATTCAATGTCTCTACTTGTTCAAGACCGCACTGCCGATTACGCTCTCGGCTGACTACTCATACAAACAGATCCCTCTGGTGATGGGACTCGACGACTGGCGCGCATGGATGGGGTTGGGGCTTGCGGGTGGCGCGATCTGGTTGATCTGGCGGCGTCCTCAACTCCGCTCCCCGGTGCTGGTTTACGGGGTCCTATTTTCCGCGACCGCAAACATTCTGTTTCCGATTGGTACGATGATGGGCGAGCGGCTCATTTATCTGCCCAGCCTGGGGTTGGCTCTGCTATTGGCAAATCTTTTGACCCGAAGCCGCTACTGGAAAACTGTGCTGATCGCAGTGGCGCTGCTGTTTGCCGCGCGCACCTCCTTGCGCAATCTCGACTGGCTCAACGCGGATCGTTTCTACACCAAACTGGTTGAAACCTCTCCCAATAGCGCCAAATCCTACTACTCTTATGGCGCGTTGCGCGCCTCCCGCGGCGATGACGTTGGTGCTATTGCGGCATACGACCGTGCCATTGCCATTTTCCCCGCTTATTCGGAGGCGTTCCATAATCGCGGCAATGCACTGGCACGACTCGGCAGGCGGACGGAAGCGATGGCCAGCTACCGCCAGTGTCTGCGCTTCGACCCTGGCCATACCGGCGCCGCTGCTAACCTGATGCAATTGCAAGCCGGCCTGCCGCTGAACCCGCCCCGCCAACACATGTGATGGTGGGAAGCCAGCAATGCAATTGATTTGCCGTACACTGTCGCAAAGGATGAGCATTCCTGCTTGAAAGACAGCAGCAAACCCCGACGAACCGTGGCGCAGCTAGCGGGCCGCCATGCCGATGCTGCTATCGCCGTAGTAGTCACCGTTCTTGGACTCGTAATCCTTGCCTTCACCGGAATCGGGGGTAACCAGCGCGCCGGTTTCCTGTTCCTGCAGAATACTGAACTGCGAACTCTCGATCTGCGTTTCGCTCTCCGAGGATCCCGTCCACCCGATCCACGGATTGTGATTGTGGGCATCGACGAGAAAACTGTACTCAACACCGGGGCTTATCCTTTGCCGCGCAGCTCGTATGCGGTGCTGGTTAACAAGCTGGCGCAGGATGGCGCCCGGGTCATCGCCTTCGATGCCACTTTCCCGATTCCTGAGAGCTATCCCGCCGGGGCAGCCTTGCAGAAACTGGAGACGGAACTGGGGCACAACGCTCCTTCGGCAGTATTGAAGAAAATCAAGCAACTGCAGCAAAGCGAAGATCCCGATGCGCAGTTCGCAGCGGCCATGAAGGCGAGTGGCAACGTGGTTTTAGGACACCTCTTTCTTGGCCACGACGCAGCGACGCAGGTCGATCCCAAACTGGCGGAAGATTATCTCAACGTCATTTGGGCCAAGGCGTTCCCGCAGATATTGAAAGTGAAGTCTCATGGAAAGGACTTCGACCTTGGACAGGCCTGGATCGCGAGTGGAGGTTCGGTCGCAGAAGGTGCGGAAGCGAATCTGTTGAAGCTTGCGGAAGCTGCGGCTTCTTACGGGTTCTTCAACATTCGTCCCGATGCCGACGGCACCCTGCGCCGTGCCACTTTCATTATTCGCTATCACGAAGATTTGTATTTTCCGTCGCTCGACCTCGAAGTTCTCCGCCAAAGCGAGAATATTCCCGATCAAGAAATTGCCGCTTTCATCTCAGAAGATGGCGTGGAACACATTCAATATGGGAAACACAATTTGCGGCCGTGGCATGACGCAACCGCCTTGATCAACTATGCAGGTCCCTACCTTACCTATCCTCAAATATCGATGTGGGACGTAATCACCGGAGCCGCCCCGGCGAAAACCTTCCGTGACAAGATTGTATTTGTTGGCGCAACTGCACTGGGAATCGGCGACATTCGAAACACTCCATTCCAGAAGCAGGATAGCGGCTATATGGGAGTCGAGGTACACGCCAACATTCTCGACAATCTGCTGCACAGCGACGATCCCTCCCGCACTTTTCTGGTTCGCGGATTTCGAGAGGAATTGTTCGACATTGGGTTCATTCTCTTCTTCGGATTGGCGCTCGGAACCTGGTTCAGTCGGAGCCAGCCGCTTACTTCCACTATCTCTTTGCTCTTCGTTCTCGCGGCATTTGCGTGGTTCAGCTATTTCACGTTTGCACATTGGGGACTCTGGACCGGATTCGTGGTTCCCGCCGGCACCCTGGTCGTGAATTACGCCGCCATCACCAGTTACCGTGTGATTTTTGAGGAGCGCGAAAAGAGGAGGATTCGCAAGACATTCTCGCAATATCTTTCTCCGGGAGTGATCGCGCTAATTGAAGCGCATCCGGAAAAGTACATTCGTCCAGGCGGCGAAGAGAAGGAGTTGACGGTGATGTTCAACGACATCCGCGGCTTCACGACGATTTCTGAAGGACTCAGCCCGGACGAATTGGCACGATTGTTGAACGAATATCTCAGCGTGATGACCGACGTATTGTTCAAGAACCTAGGCACGCTCGACAAGTACATTGGCGATGCCATCATGGCTTTTTGGGGCTCGCCCTACCCGCAAAAAGACCACGCATTCCAGGCTTGCACGTGCGCTGTCCAAATGATGACGGCTCTAGAAAAGCTGAATCTGAAGTGGGAGGGAGAAGGACGCAAGCGAATCTCCATTGGCATCGGCTTGAATACCGGTCCAGTGAACGTGGGCAACATGGGATCGGACAAACGGCTGGCCTGGACGGTGATGGGCGACAACGTCAATCTGGCGTCACGACTGGAAGGCATGAGCAAGCAATATCGTTGTTCGGTAGTCATCAGCGAAAACACTTATCGCCAGGTGAGCAACCAGTTTGCCTGCCGTGAGCTCGACAAGATTCGGGTCAAGGGGAAAACCCAGCCGGTCACAATCTATGAACTGTTGGCCCCGATGGGAGAGCGCCCCAGCTTCGAACCTCTTCTATCGAGGTTCAACGAAGCGCTCGCTTCCTACCGGACTCAGGATTGGCCGAATGCGGCAGGCAAGCTCGGGGAGTTGCTGGCGGACTTTCCTGATGATGGTCCGACACAGATTCTGCTGCAGCGGTGCGTAGAGTTCACGCAGGAAGCGCCTGAGCCGGATTGGGATGGCGTATACGAGATGAAATCCAAGTGAAGGTCTATCGACCTGCGGCGGTGACTTCTTTGGCTTCGTGACGTGCCTCGCGAATATTTTTCACGTCGCCCATCACGATAATCGCTGCTCCAGCGCGGATCATCAAACCTTCCGGAGGATTGACCCACAACTTGGGAGCTGCTGATTCTCCCGCGTTCTTCACCGCGAGCACCAGCAGATTGTGCTTGGGATGGATCTGTAGTTGGCTTAAGGGATGGCCCACCCAGGGCGAAGAAGCATTGATTTCGATCTCCTCTACGCGCAAGGTTTGCGACTGATCCTTCAACATCAGATCAAGAAATCCTACGACCTGGGGCCGAATGGCTTCACTCGCCATCCTGAGTCCGCCAATGTGACTTGGAGAGACTGTGGATTTTGCCCCCGCCCGCAACATTCGGTCCGCAAACTTCTGCTCGGCGGAGCGGGCTACGATGAGCAGATTGGCGAATTTCTGGTGGGCTACGACCGTCACCACCAGGTTATCTTTATCCTCAGGAAGAACGGTGATCAGGCCCCTGGCATGTTCAATGCCCGCTTTGCTGAGGGTTTCCTCTTCGGTGGCGTCACCCACGACGTACAGCATGTCGCGAAAGAGGTCGGGGTGGGTCTCGCCGACTTTCTTGATCGACTCCTCGTGGAGGTCAACGACTACATAGTGCGTCCCGGTGCGATGCAGCTCTTCCGCCGTGTACCGGCCGGTATCTCCCAAGCCGCAGACGATGTAGTGTCCCCTGAGTTCGCTGATTCGTTTTTGCATGGTGCGTCTCCAAAAGGGATTTGTGATTTCGATTTCTACCAGGAAAGCCGCCACAACGGAAAACACGTAGACCGTGACCGCTACGCCGAAGAGGACCACTCCCATGTTGAAGACGCGGAGAGCGGGGTTATGAGCGGTGTCCACAATCTCTCCATAGCCAACTCCAGCCAGTGTTATAACGGCCATGTAGAGTGCTTGCAGAAAAGTGATGGATGGTCCGCCGAGCAGGCGATAGCCAGTAACACTTACCGTGATGAGACTCAGGAACAGAATTCCCGCGAAAATCAGGCGTCGGCGAAGCATCAGTGACGCCACTCCTCGATCAGGTTGGCGACCATGCCCGTCCACCCGGTCTGATGACTTGCGCCGAGACCTTGTCCAGTGTCTCCGTGGAAGTATTCGTTGAAAAGCAAGTGATCCCGCCAGTGAGGATCTTGCTGAAACTTGCGGTGCGGGCCCAGGCAAGGACGGTGTCCATGCTCATCCTTGCGGAACAGGCCGATCATGCGATCAGCGATTTCCGTGGCCATGGTGAGCGGCTTGATCGGCTGGCCATTGCTGCCGGGCGTTATCACGGCAAAGTCAGGGCCTAAGGCGCGGCTGAATTTCAGCAGGGAACGAATCAATAGATAAGTGGTTGGAAACCACAATGGACCCCGCCAGTTTGAATTCCCGCCTTTGATTCGTTCGGCGGACTCGCCCGGTTCGTAGCCAACGCATGCTCCGCGGAAACAGAATGGATGCTGCTCGTGATATTTGGAGAGGCTGCGAATGCCATGCGGGGAAAGGAACTCCTGCGGGTCCCACAAGTATTGCAACACGCCGGCAAACTGGCCGGCGTCCACGATAGAAAGTACGTAGCGTTGCCCTTCGACCGAGTAGCAGGCGTTGCCAACCAGGTCTGGGCGGTTCTTGATGAACCACTCGACATTGCCAAGAAATTCGGGATGGGGTTCCAAGTCCTGCTGGTCGATCACTTCCACGGCGTAAAGCGGAATCAGGCCGACCATGGAGCGCAGACGGAATTTATTGAAGTCGCCATTGGGTAGCCGAAGCACGTCGTAAAAGAAGCCGTCTTGTTCATCCCAAAGCTGGTAGTTTTGGCCGCCCATCTTCTTCATGGCTGCGCCGACGTAGATGAAGTGCTCGAAGAACTTGGTGGCGAGCAGTTCGTAGGCCTTATCTTCTTTGGCCAGTTCGAGGGCAGTGCGCATCAAGTAAAGACAAAAGAAGCCCATCCAGCCGGTCGCGTCCGCTTGTTCGAGAACGGCGCCTCCGGGGAATTTCTCACTTCGGTCGACGACGGTGATGTTGTCCAAACCCAAAAAGCCGCCTTCGAAAACGTTGTTTCCGGTGCTATCGACGCGGTTGACCCACCAGGAAAAGTTCATGAGCAGCTTGTGCAGACATTTCTCCAGAAAGTCTCTGTCGCCTTTGCCGGTACGGACTTTTTCGTTTTGATAGACGCGCCAGACGGCCCAGGCATGAACTGGGGGATTCAGGTCGGAAAATTCCCATTCATAAGCGGGAATCTGTCCATTGGGATGCTGGAACTGTTCGAACAGCAAGGCCAAGAGATTCTCTTTGGCGAATGCCGGATCGACCAAGGATAAGGTGGTGCACTGAAAGGCCAAGTCCCATGCGGCAAACCAGGGAAACTCCCATTTGTCGGGCATGGTAAGCACGCGCATCGAGTTCAGATGGCGCCAATGGATGTTGCGAGTTTTCTTGTGGCCATCCGGCGGAGGGACGCTATCGCCTTCGAACCAGCGATTGACGTCGAAGAGGTAAATTTGTTTTCCCCACAACATGCCAGCGAAAGCGCGGCGTTGAATCATTTTCTCTTCGGCGGTCGCTTTGGGAGGATGGATGGTTTCGTAGAATTCGTCGGCTTCTAGTTTTTTCTCTGCGATTACTTTGTCTACCTCGCGGAGTGGGCTGGCGACTTCCTTATCGGTCAAGCGCAGATGGAAGACCACCGAACCTCCTCCCTCAACCTGAGCGCGGTAATGGATAGAGGACTTCGTGCCCACTGCCCGCGGATTCACAGATTGCTCGCCATTCACCACATAGCGATGAAACGCGTCTTTCACGTAGGGAGAACGGCTGACCGCAAGTGGGTTGAGGCGCGCGGTGTTGGTTTCATTGTTGGTAAACAGCAACTCGCCGCCCTTGGAGGCATACAAGTAGCGTCGGCCGAGAGCGTACTGCAGTTGAATATTTTCCAGCGGTTTGGCGGTGGAATCGTCGGCTACGAGCATCAGATGCTCTTTCCCGCCGGCTCCTTTCTGGATGGTTGGCTCGCCGCTGGGCGGGTTGGTCCAACTCCAGGTGTTGCGGAACCACAAATGCGGCAGAATGTGGAGCTCAGCGGGATCGGGACCGCGATTGAACGCTTCTACCCGGATGCAGATGTCCTCGGGCGATTCTTTGGCGTATTCGATGAAGATATCAAAATATCTGTCGTCATCGAAGATGCCGGTGTCGAGCAGTTCGAATTCTGGTCCTGCTCTCCGCCGGCGGCTTTCCTCGATCAATTGGCGGTACGGATATTCGCGCTGGGGATATTTGTAGAGCATGCGCATGTAGCTATGAGTGGGGGTGTTATCAAGGTGAAACCAATATTCTTTTACATCTTCGGCGTGATTGCCTTCGGTGCCGGAGAGCCCGAACATGCGCTCTTTAAGAATGGGATCGCGGCCGTTCCAAAAAGCCAGAGCGAAGACCAGCAACTGATAGCGGTCGCAGATGCCGGCGATACCGTCCTCACCCCAACGGTAGGCCCGGCTGCGCGCCTGATCGTGCGAGAGGAAATCCCAGGCGTTGCCGTCGGCGCTGTAGTCCTCGCGCACGCTTCCCCAGCTCCGGTCGCTGACGTACGGCCCCCATTTTTGCCAGGGTGGCACCGAGCCGACGTAGGGTTCTGCTAAGCGGGCATCTTCCTTTGTCCGGGCGGAAGTCCTGGTCTGAGGGGAATGCACTGCCTGCTGCTTGCGATCGGCCAAATGTCCTCCAGTGCTCCGTAAGGGCGAAATTGTATCTGAAGTTTTGCTAATCAGGTCACCGAGTTTTCGCGCTGGGTGATCGCAGAGAAGAGAATCTCAACAAAAGTAGACCGATTGCGGGCCGATACGAGTACACTCTCAAGCTGATTCGGCTGGAGGAATGCAAGGTGTTGCCGAGCCGTGGTCGAGAACCGTTGGCCAAATTCTCGTATCGCGCTAACCCGCGGCTATACGAGATCAACACTTGGGTGTGGTTGGAGGAGCTTTCTGCCAAGCATGGTCGTTGCCTTAGTCTACAGGACGTTCCGGACGAAGAATGGGACCGCCTGGCGGGCTTAGGATTCGATTTTGTGTACCTGATGGGAGTGTGGAAGAGAAGCATTACGGGCCGGCAAATCTTTCGCACTGACCCCCGAAACTTCCACAATTTCGAGGTGGCATTGCCGGGCTGGAAGGTGAGCGATGTGGTTGGTTCGCCCTTCTCGATTCAGGACTACAGTCCCGATCCTCGTATTGCTACCGCCGAAGGCTTGAGCGAAGTACACCACCGGCTGCGAAGGCGAGGCATGGGTTTGATTCTCGACTTTGTGCCCAATCATACCGGCTTCGACCATAGCTGGATATTGCAGCATCCTGAGCGCTATATCCTGGGCAGGGAAGAGGATTTTCGAGGCGATCCCGCTGCGTTTTACCTGGTGGATAGGGACGGCAGTGAGAATTTGTTGGTGGCTCGCGGCCGGGATCCCTACTTTCCCCCGTGGTCTGACGTGGCACAGCTCAACTACTTCAATCCCGAATGCCGCCAGGGCATGATTGGAATCCTGAAAAACATCGCCCAGTATTGTGATGGAGTGCGATGTGATATGGCGATGCTGGTCACGAATGAAATTTTCAATCGTACCTGGGGCCGTTTTCTTCAATCGTGGCCCGCGCCGAAAACCGAATTTTGGGAAGAAGCGATTGGGGCCGTGCCGGGCTTAGTGTGGCTAGCGGAAGTTTACTGGGACCTGGAATGGAGAATGCAAGAACTTGGGTTCCAATTCACTTACGACAAACGCCTCTATGATCGCCTGAAGGAGGATTCGATCGGACAGACGCGTGCCCATCTTTGTGCCGACATCGGCTACCAAAGCAAATTGGCGCGCTTTCTCGAAAACCACGACGAGCCGCGCTCCGCAATGACCTTCTCGCGTGACAGCATTGCAGCCCTAGCCACTCTGCTGGCGACGCTCCCGGGTATGCACTTTTACCATCACGGCCAGCTCGACGGGAAAAAGACGTTCATACCGATGCCTCTGGCCAGGGCGCGACCGGAACCCGCAGATCCGCAGATTCGGGCTCTGTACGATCGGTTGCTGCGCTTTTCTGGAGCAGACGTCTTTCATGACGGTGAATGGAAGCTTCTCGAAGTGCAGCCTGCCGGGGACGATACGTTTCAGGACCTGATCGCTTACCGTTGGCGTCATCAGGATGATTGCAGGCTGATCGTTGTGAACCTGGGAGGGCGAACGGCTCAGGGAAAAGTCCGCGAGGCGGCAGTGGGCGCATCCGGGAATTGTGTATTCCGCGACTTTTTGGACGGCAACGAGTACTCGTGGGCGCGCACGGACCTGGACAGCAATGGGCTATATGTGAAGCTAGCGCCGAACCAGGCGCATGCTTTCGAGGTTAAGGAAGGCTAGCGGCCTGCGACGTCGCTGACTCTCTGCATTTGGGCCGCGAATCGAGGCGCTGAGTAGGCTGATGGATCTTGCAGCAACGCGAACAGGCCGTCGATCGCGGTGCGTAACTCGGCGCCGTTGGCCGGCTTCACATTCTGGTTATAGGCTCTGAATAGTGAGTCGAGGGTCATGGCAGCCTGCTCGGCCGAACGTTCACCTTCGATTGAAATGGCACTACCGTCACGAGCCACACGCCGCATCAGGCGCAAGGTGAGAGCCGAGTCGTAAGCTTGAGCGTCAACCTGCCTCACCAACTCGTCGGCGAGGGCGGACGTCCGCGTTGCCGATGCGGCGATTTGTTCCCGATTCCCGTTTAGCTGATTCATCAGGCTCGCGAGTTGCGTAACTTCGTCGTTCAATTGCTTGGCGGCGTTGGGGCTGATCTCCGCGACCAGGTCTCGGAATACTACGACGCGCGATTCATTCCACGGTGGATTACCTGGCCGGCGTCCTGCGTAACCACGCTCCTGACGCCAGCTATCTTCCGGCCGTGTCAGGCTATGGTGGCAGGCAGAACAGTCGATTTCAGCATATTCAGGCCATACCGGGCCATTCGCGCGACGGGCCAAGCGGTTGAGAGATTCGCGCAGTTGCACCGCCTGTCCGACGCCCCATGCCTGTATCTCTCGCCAAGGATTACCCTGCTCCGGCATCTTCCAGTGTGCCGGCATGACAGAAGTGAATAGACCGAGCTCAAACGTGAGATCGGGGTGTCCCGCGGCGATCATTTCGTGATCGACAAATTTATCGGCCGTGCCCAAGTGGCAGGTCAGGCATTTGGCACTGCGTTTCTCCAGATTGCGAGTGTCATACATGCCCAGCTGAACGGATTTCTCATGTGGCCAATCTTTCGTGGTATGAGGCCCCAGCCAACCCGACGCCGGACCGTGACAGTTCTCGCAACTCACGCCATCGGCAGGTTCGAAGGTCTGCGCCTGCTGGTCGGCGGGGATGTAAAGGGAGTGGCAGGCCAGGCATTTGGGAGCTTTGCTGGGCGGGCCAATGTTCAGGATTCTGCCAATTCGCTCAGAAGTCGGGTTGCTTAGGACGGTGAAGGCGCGCGCATGCTTGTCTTGTGCGATCCAGATTGTGTACTCGTTTTGGAAAATGCGGGTGGTGGTCTTCGGTTGCACGCTGCCATGGCAACTGCTGGCGGCGCAACCTCCGGGGCCATTGTACTTACCGGCGGCGACGGTTTTCTGGTCGTAAAGTTGAACGGCGGGCGGGGACGCGGCCATCGCCGGACTTGGTCCAGCATTCTGCGCCGCACTCACAGCGAGCAGCATGAGCAGCGGGATAATGACCGCCAGCGTTTGCTTTCGCATTTTGCTATCTCTCCTCACGAGTAGGATTTTGCCTGCCTCGTGATCCCCTAACCGACGCGCCGGGAGTAATTTTTACCGGGGTGTTGGTTATACGACGAGTCCGGGAAGAAATCAATCGGGAGCACGAGGCTTCGTCAAACACAAAGTCTTAAATCGCGGAGGTCGCAGAGAATAGCCGTAGAGTGCGCGGAGAACCCGGTAGAGGAGAAACGGAAGGACTACTGGCCGTTCGGTAGTGGGCTGTTTTCAATTTAAACCACGGAAAGCATTACGCAGCAGTTTACAACCAATAGCCAGGGTCAAGAGCGCAAACGCGACTGGCACAAATCGAGACATTTCGCTGTCAGTATGGGCCATCACGTAGAGCAGCAAGAGCGCAGGAATCAAGAAGAAGATCAGGGCGATGAGCGCAATCCCCACTCTTTGAACTGGCGTCGCTGTGGGAGAACCATTCCACAAGAAACCGAGGAAGGTTGTTTCATTCCTCAGCGTATCGGGCCAAATTGTATTTCTTTGCCTCGCCCGAACATCATCGGAAACTATTCTCGATCTGTCTCGTAGCTTCACGCTGCCACTCCAACCGCTTCCTCCAATAATCCCACCAATTCTTCCAAACTCCAAATGTGGTTGGTGATTCCAGCCTCCATCTAGGTCCCCCGTCTGGACAGCGAATGCATTTTGCTATAGCATTCGCCCTCTCGCCTTTCTACGCTAGGTTTGATCTCTCATCGCTTAACGGAGTCTCTGGCGTCGTGTTTGAAGAACTGAGGGCCATACAACGAGATTTCGGCTACCTGCCCGCCGATCAACTCAAGGCGCTCGCGGGACGCATTCATGTCCCTGTCAGTCAAATCCATGCGGTAGCCAGCTTTTATCCCCACTTTCATCTCAGCCCGCCACCGAAAGTCGACGTGCGCGTTTGTGCGGACATGACCTGTCACCTGCGCGGAGGCGATCAGGTGCGGTCCGCGCTCGACTCCGCTTTTCAGGGAACTGACGTGAGGGAAGTTTCCATCCGCGACGTTTCCTGCCTGGGCAGATGCGACCAGGCCCCGGCGTTGATGGTCAATGACACGATTTACGCTCACGCGAATGGCCGCGACGCAGTCGCCATGGTGCAAGATGTGCTCGCGGGTAAACCGCTCCCGGAAAATCATCATAGCCAGGAACGGATGGCAGTAATGTCTGACCCGTACAAGGGGTCGGGCGAGTATGCGGTGGTACGCCGCCTGGTCGAAAGCCGTGATTTCCTGGGAATTATTGCTGCGCTAAAGGCGGCTGGATTGCGCGGCATGGGTGGGGCTGGGTTTCCTACGTCGAGCAAGTGGGAAATTGTCCGCAACGCGCCGGCGACGCCGAAATACATCGTATGCAATGCCGATGAGAGTGAACCCGGCACCATCAAAGACCGCGGCATCATGGAGAACGTTCCGTATCTGGTGATTGAAGGCATGATCACGGCTGGCCTGGTTACGGGAGCGCACAAGGGGATTCTCTATATCCGGCACGAATACGAACATCCCAAAGAGGTTCTTCAGGAAGAGATTGATCGTTGCTACAAGCAGGGTTTATTGGGGCGTCAAATCCTAGGGAGTGACTTGGCTTTTGACTTGGAGATTTTTGTCAGCCCTGGCGGTTACATCTGCGGAGAGGAAAGTGCGCTGCTTGAGGCGATCGAGGGCAAGCGCGCCGAACCGCGCAACAAGCCTCCATTCCCGGTCATTAATGGATTGTGGAACCAGCCCACCGTCCTTAACAACGTCGAGACTTTTTGTTTGGCCACAGTAATTCTTGCGCGCGGCGCCGATTGGTTTAAAGGGCAGGGCAAGAATGGATCGGTAGGCGTGAAGTTTGTGGGTGTGAGCGGCGATGTGGTTCGCCCTGGCATTTTTGAAGTTCCGATGGGAACCACTTATGGCGAATTGATCAATGAGAATGCCGGTGGCATTCCCGGTGGCAAGCAGCTTCTTGCGTTTGCGCCTTCCGGACCATCTTCGGGATATTTACCGGCTTCCATGACTAATCTGCCGCTGGACTGGAACGCGGTTGCTGCTGCGGGGTCGATGGTTGGATCAGGAGCTATCGTCGTGTGCGCCGAAGGCCGATGCATGTTGGACATGGCGCTCAATGCCACTCGCTTCTACCGCAATGAGTCGTGTGGCAAATGCGTACCGTGCCGGGTGGGTTCACAAAAGATGGTCGAAATGCTCAAAGGCTGGACCGAAGGGCGAAGCGCCAAAGAAGATATGCAAGTCATGGACGAACTCTCACTGGCAATGCGGCAGGCATCGATTTGCGGACTCGGGCAGGTGGTGCCGGTTCCCATTGCCTCGGTGATGAAGCATTTCCCCGGCGTGGTGGAGGATCACATCGTCCGCCGCACTTGCCCGGGAGGTATTTGCTTCGGTTAGTGCTGAGAAAATCATGAATCCTGCGGTAAAGCTCGTGGAGTTGACCATCGACGGCACGCCGGTGTCCGTGCCTCAGGGGACTACGATTTTTGACGCTGCGCGCATCCACGGCATTCCCATCCCGACGCTTTGCCACCAGCAGAATGAAAATCCCGTGGGAGTGTGCCGGGTGTGCGTGGTGGATATCAGCCAGCGAGTCTACGCCGCATCGTGTATTCGTCAGGCTGAGCAAGGGATGACGGTAAAGACGAACACCGATCCGGTGGTGGGAGTGCGCCGCACTCTCGTCGAACTACTGATGTCAGACCATCCCTCTCCGTGCGCACGGCAGCAGCATTCCGGAGATTGCGAACTGGAGCGTCTGGCGGAGCAATCCGGGGTCCAGCAGCCGCGTTTTCAACGACGCACGACTCCGCGCGGACGCGATGATTCGTCATTGGCGATCGCCGTGGATCATGAAGCCTGCATCTTGTGCGACCGCTGCATTCGCGGGTGCGATGACATTCGCAACAACTGGGTGCTGGCGCGGCGGGGCAAGGGATACCAAGCAGGCATTGCCTTCGACAACAATTTGCCCATGGGCGGGTCTTCCTGTGTCTCGTGCGGCGAGTGCATGGTGTCTTGTCCGACAGGAGCCTTGACCAATCGGGCCGTGGTTGGCACGAAGCTCGAAGGCGGTGCCCTCGACATCGGTGCACTGTTGGGGTTGCCGATTTTCAAGAATGTTTCCGGAACATTCTTGGAGTTGAACAGTCACGCAATTGTTGAACGTAAGTTTCGTGCCGGAGAAATCATTTGCCGCGAAGGCGACTTCGGAGCCACGGCTTTCTACATTGTGGACGGCAAGACGGAAGTTTATCTTTCGAGCCCGATCGCGCACGTGAAGACTGAGGGCAGCGCAAAGGGATTCTTGAGCAAACTACGAAGCATGCTGCAATCGCGCGAGCAGGATGAGCGCAGCGAGGAAAGCAGCAGGGTCTCGATTCCGATTGATGCTCCGGTCGATCTTCCTTATGACCACCCGATTGCCGAACTCGGGCCGGGAGACCTGTTCGGTGAAATGACGTGCATGAGTTATTACCCGCGTTCGGCAACGGTGCGCGCCAAGACGGACTGCACCATGCTTGAGATGTTGCGCAACGTTCTCGACATCATGCAACGCAATAAGACGTTTCGCGAGCAACTGGACCGTACTTATAGGCAGCGGGCGCTGGATTCGCATCTGCGTAGCGTTCCGGTGCTGACATCACTGACTCCGGATTTCATCGATCACTTGCGGAATCGTGTGGAACTTCTGCGCTTCACCCCTGGGCAGGTGATCTGTACGCAGGGTGAGCCCGCCGACAGCTTCTACTCTGGTGCGTCTTGGTTTTGTGAAGGTGTCCCAGAGTCGTCCGGGCGGAGACCTCGTGTTGGCGTATCTCGCACGCGGTTCATACTTTGCCGAGATGTCTCTGCTCACTGGCACGCCACACATCGCGACATGCAGCGCGCTTGATCATGTGGAGGTGGTCCGCGTCCCCGGAGAAGACTTCCAGGTCATGCTCGATCGCTTTCCGGAGATCCGCCGGAAGCTCGAAGAAGCGGCAGCCGAACACATGGAGCAAAACCGGCAGCGTGTGACGAAAGTTGCCGACGCCACCGTGGACCAATTCCTCAGCCAGGGCCTGATGGAAGCGCAGAGCCTGCTGATTCTCGACCTCGATCGCTGCACGCGTTGTGACCAGTGCGTGCGGGCCTGTGCTGACGCTCACGATGGCGTCAGCCGGCTGATTCGTGACGGGCTGCGCTTCGATCGCTATCTGGTTGCCACTTCTTGCCGGCAATGTCGTGACCCGCTTTGCATGGTCGGCTGTCCCGTCGGTTCTATTCGCCGTCGAAACACGCTCGAAGTGATCATTGAGGATTGGTGCATTGGCTGCGGCCAGTGCGCCAACAATTGTCCGTATGGGAACATCAATATGCACCCATTCCCAGTGGAGATGGACGATCCAAACTACCCGGGCAGAAGAATGGCGGGAGTGAAGGTCAAAGCTACGTCGTGTGACTTGTGCCTGGATCACGCGGAACCGAGTTGTGTGTACGCTTGCCCGCACGATGCCGCGCATCGCGTGAATCCATTAGAGTTTTTCGGTGGGTTATTGAAGCAGCAGACCGTGTCGAGGCCGGGGAAGTGATACTTGCGGATTGATCGAGACACATCGGAAATGGTTTATCGGCAGTCTTGCCGGGCTGGCCTTGGCCGTCATCGCGTATGTTCCCTACAGCCGGAGTTCAACGCAAGGAGCCGGCGGTGGAACCACGATGGGCCTCATCTACGGCAGCGTTGCGTTCGCCTTCATGCTGTTTGCCGGCTTGCTGGGCGCGCGCAAAAAGTTGCCCATCTGGCGGTTGGGGCGTGCGCAGGCGTGGATGCGTGGGCATCTCTGGCTGGGGTTTGTCAGCTTTCCGTTGGTCGTGTTGCATTCCGGATTTCATTTTGGCGTGGGACTTACCAGGGCACTGATGTGGTTATTTACGGTCGTCTTTGTCAGTGGGATTGTGGGAGCGGTGCTGCAGCACTTCATGCCACGGATCACCACGCAACGGATTCCGCTGGAAACCATCTATGAGCAAATCGGACGGGTTCGGGTGCAGCTGATGGAAGAAGCGATTTCTCTGGTGGACGAGGCCTATGCCGTGCTTCACGGCGACGTCTCCCAGGCCAATGAGCAACAGCGTGCCGCGTCGGCGAGCGCGGGTACGATGGGCGGGCTGACGGTTGCATCCGGCATGCAGGTGGACGAAGAGGCCAGCGGCGAACTCAAGGAGATCTTTCGCGGTGAGATTCAGCCATTTCTCGCGCAGAGTGGATCGCACGGACATATCCTGGCCGATCGCAACCGCGCGCAAGCCATGTTTCAGGCAACTGAGAACGCTGCTTCCGCCCAATCTTCATTCGACCGCCGATGACCTCGAGAACATCTGCGAAGAAAAGCGCGAAATCGACCAGCAGGCCCGCTATCACCGTGTTCTGCACGGCTGGCTGTTGGTCCACATTCCCGCTTCCGTACGCGTTGCTGATTCTCGGGGCGGTGCATGCCGTAATGGCGCTGCGATACTGAGAGGAACATGCTGCGACGCGTCCGGACAACCAAGAAGCTGGCCAAGCGGATGGATTTGCAGTATTTCACGCAGCCCCATCCCTTTCGGAGTTGGCGCCTGTGGCTGTCTGTGCTATTCCCGGTCGTGGCTGTAGTGTGGTTTGCCGCGCAGCGTGCCAACGGACAGAAAGTCTACAGCAGCGGACCGCTTTCGAAGTCTCACGCTGTCTTCGCCAAGCGTTGCGATGTTTGCCACGTAACTACTCTGGGATTTTTCCGCGACGAAGTAAACGATGACGCATGTCTGAAATGTCACGACGCTCCCGCGCATCAGATCGACAAAGTGGCGTTCACGCCGGCCTGTGGGTCTTGTCACCTGGAGCATAAAGGCTCGTTACGACTGGCAAGCACCGCCGATTCCAGTTGCACTCAGTGCCATGCCGACCTGCGTACGCGAACTGGAAATCCGCAGTACGTTCGCGAAATCACAGGATTTCGATAAAAGCCATCCTGATTTCGCAGTGCTGCGGCCAGGTGGCAGGGATCCTGGCCAGGTCAAACTGAACCACTATGCGCATCTGCGTCCGAACCTTGCGGGCCCGAATGGCCCGGTGCAGTTAGATTGCCAGGACTGCCATCGTCCAACGGGGATGGAGGGGGACTGGCCTTATGCGGCTCAGCCAACGCCTCAGCTAAAGCCGGTCGCGGTTGGAATCAGCGGAAACATGCGGCCGCTCGCGCTCCCGGGATTACATGTCGCCGATTCTTTACGCCACGCAGTGCGCTGGCTGTCACGTGAAAGATTTGCAATTTGATAAGCGCTTCGATCAAGTCGGCGCCGCATGACAAGCCAGAGGTTGTTCAGGCTTTCCTGTTGCAGAAATACAGCGACTACTTCGCATCTCATCCGGGAGCGTTGTCAGAGCCGGTTGCGCCGGAGCGGATTCTGCCAGGCAAGTTTAAGTTACCTCTGCTTGTCCCGCACAATCGCCAGGAATGGATTGATCAGCAAGTCATGCTGGCGGATCGTTTATTGTTCGATAAAGGCTGCAAGCTTTGCCACGTCATGATCGAAGGCAACGCGCCGCTGCCGCTGTTGCCAAGTCTTCGATTCCCGCGCGCTGGCTGTTGCATGCCGACTTCAGTCACAATTCTCATCGCCTGCTAACTTGCGTCGCCTGCCACAGCCAGACACCCGAGAGCCGCCAGACCGCCGACATCCTGTTGCCGGGCATCGCGTCATGCCGAACTTGCCACCAGGAACGAGGTCCGCAACACGACGCTGCCAGCGGGAGCTGTTCAGAGTGCCACTCTTATCACGATTGGAAGCGGGAACAGCCGGTCAAGGGAAAGTATTCGATCCCACAATTGCAGGCGGCGAGGTAGCAGATGGAATCTTACAGGGCGCCGCTGCTGGTCACCGAGTTGACATGATACCGGGCCTCGGTGTTCGAGACATCAATGGTGAAGTTCACGGTGACCCTGGCGTAAGTCTCGACCGGCTTTCCGTTCAATAGGTAGGGTTTGAATCGCCACTGCTGCACGGCTTGTCGCGCGGCTGAAACCAGGATGGTGGGACCGCTGATTACTCGCATCTCCTGAACCGAGCCATCGGCAGCGATCAACGCCTGCATCAGCACCGAACCCTGTACTGCCGTCGCCTGAGTTAGCAGAGGATACGACGGTGTCGGCTGGTGAGCTTGATCAGATGTACCTGCACGCTTCGCGGCGGCTGTAGCCGGACCCCATGTATCGGAAGGTCTCGCGGAAGCAGATTCCGAGTTACGCGGGATGTCACGCTTTGCGGAATTGCCGGCAAGGTGACTTGTACCGCGTCCGTGGCTGGAAAGCGTTTGGCTGAACGTCGCCTCAACGGAATGCTGGGTGGCAACAGGCATCTTGGCTTCGGCGGCAGGGACAACCGGCGGTGGTCCGGCTGTGCTCGGCGAGTAGACGGGTTGCTCGCCGTAAACGGCAACTGTTTCATCGCTATGATTGCCGAAGCCGGACTTGTAGTCTCTCACCAGGACCGCTGTAATGGCCGCGAGCAGGAGGAGGACCGCAACGACCAACTTGCGGCGTTGCTTGTCCGAATAAACCGCGCCCACCCAGGTTGTCGTGCTCGCTCCCCGTGTTGGCATCGATTGCAGCATCTTCCACGTGCCTCGTTGGTGTGCTACTAAGATGATGTGCTTCACGATCGCATGCAATGGCACAAGAGGTGGGTGGGGTAGCACGAGTGGGCCATGCAGAAGCTGCCTCCGCGTAGCTTGTGATCGCAATGTCCTCGCCATTTTTTACGCAGATGTCACTGCAATCCATTACAAATGTCACCTTCTTGTCGCGAACAGCTGACAGAAAAATGACAACGCGGTGACAGAAATTAACCGAGCCATGACCGCACGGTGACACTCCGCCAATCGATTCCTCATACGTTTGATCTCACCGGAGTACAAATCCCGGCAATTCTCAAAGCAAGCTCTCTCCGTAAATGGAGAAGGCAGTAAGCAGGAGTCATGAAAGTCAGAAACCTAGTTCTTTTGATTACGTTGGTAGTTCCGGCCCTCTTTCTCAGTCAACGGAAAGCGAACGCCGCTGGTCCGGCAAAGGTCAGCGCTGGGACGGTATCGTTGAGCGGCACCGTCAAGTTCCAGGGATCTGTGCCTGCGGCCAAACCCATCAACATGTCCGCCGACCCCAGCTGCGCGAAACAACATTCATCTCCGGCGATGAGTCAGGAGATTGTGGCCGATGCGAAGGGTGACCTGCAAAATGTCGTGGTGTTTGTCTCCGAGGGCCTGGGCAATCGCACTTTTGATCCTCCGAGCCAGCCGGCGGTCATCGAACAGAAGGGCTGCATGTATGCGCCGCACGTTCTAGCGGTGCGCGCGAATCAACAGTTGGAGGTGGTCAACAGCGACCCTACCCTGCATAACATTCATCCTTTGCCAGCGAACAATCGCGAGTGGAATAAGGCGGAGGGCCCGAATACAACCAGCGAAGAAACCTTTTCGCGGGAAGAAATTGCCATCCCGATCAAGTGCAACGTTCATCCCTGGATGCGGAGCTACGTCGCCGTATTCAACCACCCTTATTTTGCGGTCACAGGCAAGGATGGCAGTTTTGAATTGGGCAACCTGCCGCCAGGGACTTACACCATCAAGGCCTGGCATGAAAAACTGGGGACAGCCACCCAGCAGGTAACCATTGGCGCCAACGAAACAAAGCGTGTGGATTTTGTGTTCAAGGCCATGTGACAGACGAAGTGCAGATGAGGCGAAAAGCGCCGGATTTGCGAGGCGATGTCGGTAAATTCTCGCTACCGGCGCTTCGCAAATGTTACGCAGAATTGACGAACTGATGACGATGCGGTGACAATCGACGGCCGCGCCATTACTAGACTGAATTTGCTCACCGCAACTGAAACTGAAGCAGTTGGCTGTGCGGGCACATTGGCGCGGGCGAAGCCGCTCTTCCGATTTCGTCTTTGAGTCAATGGAAACGATGGCGCGGCGAGAGGGACTGTATGCACGGTTGTCCTCCTAGTGGATTTCCGGCTCTACCTGTCGCCGGCCGTCGTATCAGTTTTCATCGCGGAGCTTGACCCGCACCCAAGCTGGGAATAGATTCTATTTAAGTGTCGACCATTCCCATGTCCAGTCAAGGCAGCCGGTTTCTGAGATTTGGGGGCGCGATCGCTCTCATCCTGGTTTCGCTCGCCTACCTCGCCTACACCGGGGTGCAACAGAGCAAGAGCTATTACGTCACCATCAAGGAGCTGCGCGGCATGGGCGACGATGCCTACAGCAAGCGCTTGCGTGTTGCCGGCAACGTGCAGCCGGGATCCATCAAGCGGGTGGGAATCAAAGTGGAATTCCTGCTGGTGGAAAACGATCAGACTCTGCCCGTCGTCTACACCGGAAGCGAAGCTCCTCCGGATACGTTTAAAGACAATTCCCAGGCGTTGGCGGATGGCAGCTTTGGACGCGATGGCGTGTTTCACGCCAAGCAGCTACAAGCCAAGTGTGCATCGAAGTACGCGCCACAACAGCCGGGAACGGCGCCTGGCGCGGCGGCGCCGAAGGGCATGACATAGCCAGCTACTCAATAAGGAGGTGAGCCAAACACGCGTTTGTCGGGTCGCACAGAACGCGACCCATCGCGCGGCTCGCCCAGATCCTTCGCGGCGCAAAGAACGCTTGCTCAGGATGACAATCCAGCCCTCGACTTCCCACCCTGCTTCGGATATCTTCACTCAGTTCAGACAGTTTCTGCGATTGTGACCGACTCTTCCCTCATTACCGTCACTGATCTGGTGAAACAGTTCGGACGATTTGTGGCGCTGCGCGGAGTGAATGCCAGCTTCGAAGCGGGACAACTCTACGCAATTCTCGGCGACAACGGAGCAGGGAAGACTACGCTGTTGCGCGCGCTCGCGGGATTGACTCCCGCGACCCGTGGCAGCATTTCCATGCTGGGAGCTACCAAGCTACGCGAGGTTTGCGCACAGCTTGGCTACATGGCTCATCCATCGCTGCTGTACGACGAGATGAGCGGCATGGAGAACCTGCGTTACTTCGCGGGGCTGTATGGAATTCACGATGATGCTCGCTGCGAAACGGTAATCCGCTCGGTCAATCTGGATCCGTCGCTGGAGCTTCCCGTGGGGCAGTATTCCCAGGGCATGCGTCAACGTATGTCGCTGGCACGGGCGCTGTTGAACGATCCCAAAGTTCTTCTGCTCGACGAGCCATTTTCCAACGTGGATGTGCGTTCTGCCCGTGAAATGGCCGGACTGCTCCGGCAATTGCGAGATGGTGGCAAAACGATACTGGTGGTGACGCATCAGGCGGCATTGTTGCGCGGGATTGCGGACGAGTTCGTGTGGATGGAGTCTGGGCAGATTGTGAACCGCACTCGCGACTATCAGCCGGCGGAGGCAATATGAACAGCCCTCCAGGAGTGACGCGAGCCACATTGGTGAAGGATCTCCGGTTGGAATGGCGATCCAAAGACGCAGTCAACTCCATGCTGTTTTTTGCACTGTTGGTGGTTGTGATTTTTAGCTTTTCGTTTGATCCAACGGCGGAGGAATCCCGCCGAATCGCGGGCGGCCTGGTATGGGTGGCATTTCTGTTTGCCGCCGTGGTCGCCCTGAACCAGACCTGGGCACGCGAGTTGCGCAATCAGGTGCTGGACGCATACCGGGTATCGCCGGCTCCGGCGAACTCGCTGTTTTTGGCCAAGGTGTTGGGGAACTTCATTTTTGTCAGCGTGCTGCAAGCGCTGATGACGCCGCTGTTTGTTGTCTTTTACAATCTGCGGGCAGTCGGCCCGGCCTATCAATTATTGTTCGTCGCGGTGCTGGGAGCCTGGGCACTGGTGGTCAATGGGACGTTCTTTGCTGCCATGTCGGTGCGCACCCGCAGCCGCGAAATCATGCTGCCGCTGCTGCTTTTTCCTATCACGATTCCTGCGCTATTGGCCATGGTCGAGGCCACTTCGTCAATCCTGACCGGTGAATTTTCGGCGAAGTTCTGGATCGTGTTGCTTGCGGTCTACGATGTGGTGTTTACTACAAGTTGCCTTCTCTTTTTTGAGATTGTCCTGCACGGCGAATGAAACGGGCTTTCCCCATCTTCGCGGTTTTGACGGCTGGCTTGCTGACTTACGGTCTCTACGGAGCTTTGATTCAGGCGCCCACTGAGCAAACCATGGGCGATGTGCAGCGTATCTTCTATTACCACGTGCCGTCAGCATGGACTGCGTTTTGTTTGTTTTTCGTCAATCTGGCAGCTTCGATCGTATATCTGGTTCGGCGCAATCCCAAAGCCGATGCGCTAGCTTTGGCATCCGCGGAAGTCGGCGTGGTGTTCTGTACCGTCGTGCTGGTGACCGGGCCCATCTGGGCGCGCCCGGTCTGGGGAATCTGGTGGACGTGGGACTTGCGCCTGACACTTACGCTGGTGCTGTGGCTGATTTACGTCAGCTACCTGATGTTACGGCGCTTTTCCAGCAGCGGACAAACCCCGATGATGGCTGCCGTGCTGGCAGTGCTGGGCGCTCTGGATGTGCCGCTGGTTTACTTTTCTATTTGGTTTTTCCGCACCCAGCACCCGCAGCCGGTGATTGGTGGGGGTGGAGCGATTGATCCTCGAATGTTGCACGTACTGCTGATGAACTGGCTGGCGTTCATGTGTTTTGCAACTCTGGTTTGCTGGTCACGCTATCGCCTGGAGATTGTGCGCCGCCAGGTGGAGGAGACGCAAGCGCTGGAGTCGCTGCTGGCGGCCGGGAGTTCGCGATGACCTACCTTTTCGCCGCTTATGTCGCCACTTGGGTCATCCACATTGCATATCTTGGGCATTTGGCCCGCAGTTACGCTCGTCTGAAGAGAGAAATCGAGGAATTGAAGCGAAACCGGTAGTCCCTGGGCAGCGGCTTGGAAAATCTCTTCAAAGAATCGTCGATTCGGGAGAATCGGCGGCATCTCGGGGCCACATTCGGAGCATCTGAGGATTCCAAAGGCAGGAAAGGCGATGCGGCGGCTTGACATGCTATCCGTCAGATGATTAAGTAGTTATTTATTTTTCGCATACAATTTCTGGTGACACAGGCCAGCTTTGCGGGCTGCGCGGCCAGGTTTGTACGCCGTCCTTCTTCCTCGTCCAGGGAATCAGGAAATCCGGAGGAGCTCTTGAGATTGAATCGCCGTCGGTTGGTAGTAGCTTGCGCACCGGGCGGAATCTTCGTGGCGGTAGCAGTGCTGGTGGCCCTTGCGGCCGCCGTTTTGATGCTTGGTTCGCATGCCAGTCAAGTCGCCGTCGGTGCGCAAAAGACTCAGCGGCAGGGTGACAGCTCCAGTCCAGTTGCATCTTCGCAAAATGCGGTCCCGGTGATGGCTGCCTACCATCACCTTCCGCTGATCTTCGAGCCGAACCAGGGGCAAAGCGATCCCGAGGTGAAGTTTCTGGCTCATGGCAGCGGATATGGCCTATTTCTGACCGCGGACAAGGCCGTGCTCACCCTCCGGCGTTCCGCGGCTGGCTCCCAGCATTCATTTCCCCAATTTTCGGTGGTCAGTATGACGCTGGAAGGTGCTAGCGCGAATTCCGCCGTGAGCGGAACGGACGAGCTTCCAGGAAAGAGCAATTACTTCATTGGCAATGATCCGGCGAAGTGGCACACGGACGTCCCTCAATTCGCGCGTGTACGCTATCACGAACTCTATCCGGGGATCGATCTGGTCTATTACGGAAAACAGGGTCAGCTGGAATACGACTTTGAGGCTGCCCCGGGGAGCAATCCTAAAGAAGTGACACTCCGCTTTCAGGGAGCTGAGAGCCTTGCAATCGACGCTGCGGGAAATCTGGTGCTGACAGTCGGGGATGGCCGTGTCAGTCTTGAGGCACCACGGGTTTATCAACGCTTCGGAGAAGATGAGCGCAGGGTGGATGGCCGGTTCGAGTTGCGCGGCCAGGATCGTGTTGGCTTCGCGCTGGGCACGTACGACCAACGCCGGGCCATCATCATCGATCCGGTACTCACTTATTCCACCTATCTTGGTGGCAGCAGTGATGAAGCTTGCACCGTGATTCTGGGAGTGGCAACCGGAGTTGCTGGCTGCCCGGCGGTTGCCGTGGATACTTCGCTCAACGCCTACATCGCCGGTTCCACTATGTCCACGGATTTTCCGAAGAGGGGATCGCCATTTCAAGCCGGTTTGGCGGGCACCGCCAACGTTTTCGTCGCAAAGTTCAACAGTACTGCCAATACCCTGCTGTTTTCGACCTACCTCGGCGGCAACACGGTTGACACAACGGCCGGTCTCGTGGTGGATGCCGGTACCAATGTGATTGTGGCGGGAAATACGACTTCGAGCAATTTCCCAACTCGTGGGACCAATGCGGCTTTTCAGACCACACCGCTCAGTACTCACAACCACGCCTTCATAAGCAAACTGGATAGCCTGGGCCACACCTTGATTTACTCCACCTACCTTTCGGGCAATGGGGTTGACACGGCGACCGGCGTGACCCTTGATCTCGGCAGTAATGCGTATGTGACGGGCATAACCACCTCCACAGAAGTGCAGACAGGTTTCCCCTCGACTTTGGGGGCGTTCCAGGGTTCTCCCAAAGCCCCAAGCCAGTTTTTCCTAACCAAAGTGAACCCATCGCTCTCGGGTGTGAACAGCGTGCCGTACTCGACCTACTTCGGCGGGAGTACACCCAGCAATGGTGAAACGATGGGAGGCGGTGTTGCCGTCGATGTCAATTCCAACGTGTACATTACCGGCGGAACAAACTTTACCGACATGCCAGTGCTGAACGCATTTCAGACGACGCTGGCGGGTGGGTTGGACGTCTTTGTGGCCTCGCTCAATCCTGCCGCAGTCACGGGCACTCAGCTTCTGTATTCCACTTACCTGGGTGGGACCGGTGATGATATCGGTTACGGGATTGCAGTGGACTCCGCACTGAACACATATGTCACGGGTTCGACTACTTCGACCAACTTCCCGGCTGCGGGAACGGGTGTATTCCAACCTGCTCAGGGGGGCGGGATCGACGCCTTTCTGGCGAAGCTGGGTGCGGTTGGGACGAACGGGATCAATGTGGGCACGGTTCCTCTCAACTACTTCACTTACTTGGGCGGGTCGGCTGACGATATAGGTCTTGGGATCGTGGTGGATAGTGCCGGTCAGGGCCTGGTCGGTAGTCAGGGGGCGCGCATTACAGGATGGACGGATTCGGCGGATTTTCCCGTCAGGAACAACCCGGTGCAAGCAGGTTTTGGAGGCGGTCATGACGCGTTTGTGGCTCGTATAGACACCAGTGCAACCAGTTCAGATGCCTCGGGTCACTACGCTACATTTCTCGGTGGAAGCAGTGACGACTACGGCACGGGGATTGCGGTCGATGTCCAGGGGGCCAGTTATGTGTCGGGGGAAACAAAGTCGGCCAATTTCTTAATTGAGGCGCCTCCTCAGAACCCTTCATTCCAGCCCAGCCTCAACGGTGGGAGTGATGCGTTCTTAAGTAAACTGGGTCCGCTACTCGCGTTCAATGTTACGGTGGTGACGTCTCCCGGCACCACGGTCAGTGTGGGAAACCCGGTCACATTCACTTACACCATAGAAAACGTCGGCGATTTCGCGAGCGGTATTACTTTCACGGACAACCTTCAACCGGGCGCGGCATTTGTCTCAGCCACGACTTCGAACTCGAGCAATTCTTGTGGCCAGCCCAACGGCGGAACCGTGGTGTGCAACATCGGGTCGCTGAATTCCGGCGGCACAGGTGAGACCGGAGGGTCGGCAACCGTTACCGTGGTCTTGACGCCTATAGCCAACACCACTCCGCAAACCAGCCCCATTTCGCTGTCAAACAGTGGCTCGGTCAGCGTGGCTGGTTCCACTTTCTCAGCCGGTAGCGGGGCGACTGTCACGGTGAATGACTTCAGTCTCAATATGGCGCCGTCGACGGCTACGGTGGCGGCGGGCGTGCCAGCCCAATACACCGCGACCCTTGCGCCCACCGGTATCTTTCCGAGCACGGTGTCGGTGGCCTGTAGTTCGGGCCTGCCAACCGCGGCTACGTGTACCGAGACGACATCAAGCTTCCAGAACCTGAACGGACCTGTAAGCACCGATCTCATCATCAACACGGTTGCGCGAGTAACCACTACCACGCAACTGGCTCCGCGTGAACGACTCTTCTACGCCATGGGACTGCCCGTGTTCGGTTTGGCGGTACTAGGAATAGGCGTGGGGAAAGTCCCGCGCACACGGCGCGCTGTACTGGGTTTGCTGCTTAGCGGATTCTTAGCGCTGATCGTCTTCCAAGTCGGTTGCAGTTCCAGCGCCACCACCACTACCACCATAGGGACGCCGGCTGGAACCTATGTTGTCACAGTGACTGCGACGTCCGGTTCAGCCACGCGCACCCAGACAGTGACGCTGGTAGTGCAGTAGACGGGGTCAACGGGCTGTAAATTGATTACTCCACCAGGGAAGCGGGATGGATGTTGGACGCGCGGGACTACGCGCCGGCCGACAGCTTGTGGTGACCCTTCGCCTGGGCTATGCCATATTGGCGGATCTTGTATAGCAGAGCTTTGTAGCTGATCTTCAGCAGGGCAGCGGCCTGTTTCCGGTTCCAGTTGGTTTCGTCCAGTGCCTTGGCGATGGCCTCGGCTTCGGCCCCGTCTTTGGCGGTTCGGGCCAGAGATTTCAGGCCCCCGGAACCTTCGGCATTCTTCCCCGCAGGATCGAATTGCGCACCGCTACCGTCGCCCTTCGGACGTAATTCATTGATGGCCAATTTCTCGTCACCCAACACCAGGTAGCGCTTGACGAAGTTGCTTAACTCGCGCAAGTTGCCGGGCCAGGGATGGTCCATGCAAGCGCGTAACAGGTCGGGTGTGAGTGGCAAGGGCGGCCGGGCATAGCGCTCAGCTTGACGCGACATGAAATGTTTCAGCAGAATCGGAATTTCCTCTTTGCGCTGGCGGAGGGGCGGAACGTTCAGAGTGAAGGCATTCAGGCGGTAGTACAAATCCTCGCGTAGGCGCTTGGTGGCAAGAGCCTCGGGGATGTCGATGTTGGTAGCGGCCAGGATGCGCACGTCAGCCTTGATTACGGAGCGGCTGCCCAGGCGGGAGAACTGTCCGTCCTGCAGAATGTGCAGCAGCTTGGCTTGCAGCGTGGTCGGCATTTCACCGATTTCGTCCAGCAGGATGGTGCCTTTGTTGCACAATTCGAACTTGCCCGGCTTGGGATGATTGGCTCCGGTGAAAGCCCCGGCCTCGTAGCCGAACAGTTCGCTTTCCAGCAGGTCGGCGGGGACGGCGGCGCAGTTTACTTTGAGAAAAGTGCGATGAGCGCGCGGCGAGAGCTTGTGGATCAGGCGCGCCATGACTTCCTTGCCGGTACCGCTTTCGCCCAGCATGAGCACGGGAATATCTACGTTAGCGACCAGCGCAGCTTCGGACCGTAGCTTACGCATAATCGGACTGGCTGCGACAAAGAACTGGTCCTCTGCCAATTCCTCCACTTCGCCGGGATAGTTCTGCTGATTGGTGCCCAGGCACTGGTCTAGCACTGCATCCAATTCTGCTTTCTGAAAAGGCTTGGTCAAATAGTCGTAAGCCCCGAGGCGCATGGCTTGGACAACTTTGCGGGTGTCACCGACACAGGAGAGCATCACCACTTTTGCCCCCGGCTGAAGATGGCGAATTTGTTCCAAAGTCTGCAAGCCATCAATCCCCGGCATCAACAGATCGCACAACACCAGGTCGGGACGCGAGCCTTTTTGCACGCGTTCCACGGCTTCTTCACCGGTGCTGGCAGTTTCGACCTTGTAATCTTCCACTTCGAGCAGAGTACGGATGTACCGCAACATTCCCGGTTCGTCGTCGACCAGAAGAATGTGGGCTTTGTCTGTCATTTGCGTTTCCCTTGATTGGTGGCAGGGTGGAGGGGAATGATAAACGAGAACTTGCAGCCGGCTCCGGGATCACTTTCGACCCAGATTTTTCCGTACATGCTGGTGACCAGGCGGCGCGCAATGGCCAGTCCTAGTCCCATGCCTGCCTGCTGCTCGTTCTGTGGGAGCCGGAAGAAATCGTCAAATACTTCCATGTGGTATTCGGGAGGAATCCCCGGTCCGGTATCGGCTACGCTGACCTTGACTGAGTTTGGCTGTGAACTTGGTTGCCGACGCCGTTCGGCCGGTAGACCGGATTGGTCCACGTTGCGGCGCTCCCACATGTACGGTTCCGCGTGCAGCCACACCGTGCCGCTTGCCGGCGTAAATTTGGAAGCGTTTTCGAGTAAGTTGGAAACTACCCGCTGTACTTTGGCGGAGTCGAAAGCGAATTCCGTCAATTTGTCGTTGGCTAGAAAATAAAGCGCCAGTCCCTTTTCCTGGAAAGGGTGGGACCAAAGCCGGCAAACTTCCGACAGGCAGGTATTGATGTTGCCCATCTCGAAACGCATTTTAATTTCGCCGGTCTCCAACACGCTATAGCTGAGAAAGTCCTGGATGAAATGCTGCAACCGTTGCCCGCTGGAACTCATGTCGCCCAAAACCTCGCGCTGGCGATCATTGAGGCCACCCAATTTCTCACTTTGCAGAAGCTCCACGTATCCGTTGAGAATAGCCAGGGGCGTTTTCAGATCGTGTGCGGCAGAAGCCAGCGCGTGCGTAGTGCGCGAAAAGCGTTCTTGTAGCTGGGAATACCGCTCTTGTAGATCGGGATCGGCGAGCGCGCCCGGGGCTGCTTCGGTGACGGCAGGCTTAAGCGAGCGCACACCGGAACCAGCCACCCCCGCAGCCTTGGCTGGGGGGAGACACGTATTTTCTGGCACCACCGCCATGGTCAGTACTCAATTGGTTCAAAGACGGGGAGGAATCATTCGATGGTAAGGCAGCCATTTTCACGTGTCAACGGAAAACGCGCAAGCGAATTGCCACTCATGGGCAAAAGTATGCAGTCGAAAGTACTTACGGAGACCTGAGTGATCTTGAAGTGTGGCGAAGGGATAGCAAAAGGCTACTCCGTGAACCTCAGTGTTTAAAGCCTGATTTACAGGCAAACACCCGAGATGCGGTGGTTTTGAGCAGTAACCGGTCTGCATTCGATGGGTCATTTGGCCCCCCAGATGCGGTAAAGAGCAGGTTATTCAGCTTTTCCAGGAGCCCTTTTGAGCCGAAGTCGACTGCCGCACGAACGCCGTGAGTGGGCTCGTCTGCCGCTGGCCATTCCCGTTTTTGTTCGCAGCTGCGACAAAAATGGCAAGGAGTTGCTGGAATTTGCCACTGCACTGAACATTTCCGCGACCGGGGCCCTGGTTGCGGTGCGGCGTTCTTTGCCGCTCTCCTCACAGGTCTTGCTGGAGATCCCGAGTGTTCCACTGGCCTCGACTGCGGTTTTGCCCAAGTCCTGCCGCAACTTGCGAGCCAAGACCATGTGGATCATTCACGCCGCAACCTATCAGCTTGTGGGCCTGAGATTCTCTCAACCGCTACTTGGCCGCAAGTCGCCGCGAGTGGCGACACGTAGGAAAGTTGTTTCTACAATGTGAAAAGTTTTTCCTACTCAAAAATCTGGCTATGAGACATAAGACCACGGTCGTTTCATCCCTTTTTCACACCTCTAAGTTCAATGTAACTGATTGAATAATAAACTACTAATGTCAATTTGAACAGCGTAACCGGGATGCGCAAAACTTTGGCGCTCGGGATGCACGTTCCTTCGTGCCTGCGACCGGCGTAGGCAACTTATGGCAATGCAAACGACGAATTCATTCAGTTCTCTGGTTCAATCCCTAGGCGAGTTTCCTCCGGATGCGGTGGTTTTTGGCAAGTCGGAGGCCATGCAAGCGCTGCGGGCGCGGATGAACAAAGTGGCCAGCGCCAACGTCCCAGTCCTGATTCAAGGGGAGAGCGGCACCGGCAAAGACATTATCGCCCGCATGATTCATGCCCTGTCTCCGTGGAAGAGCGGTCCTTGGGTGAAGGTCAATTGTCCCGCCATTCCCGGCACGCTCCTGGAGAGCGAACTCTTCGGGTACGAAAAGGGAGCCTTCACCGGAGCCTACGGCTCGAAACCCGGTCGCGTAGAGATGGCACACCGCGGCACGCTTTTTCTGGATGAGATCTCTGAGCTTGATCTGTCTTTGCAATCGAAGCTCTTGCAGTTGCTGCAAGACGGACAGTTCTGCCGCATCGGCGCGCAGGAAGACAAGAAAGTGGAAGTGCGCGTGGTCTGCGCCACCAATCGGAAACTGGAAGATGAAATCGAAACCGGGACTTTCCGTCAGGATCTGTACTACCGCATCAACGTGGTGAATCTGCAGTTGCCTCCGTTGCGCGATCGGCGTGGCGATATCGAAGATCTGGTCCGTTACTTCCTGGACTTTTACAACCAGAAATACAACTGCCGGGCGCGACCTTTGTCTTCCGACCTGATTGCGATTCTGCAAAAGTATCATTGGCCGGGGAACGTGCGCGAACTCGAGAATCTGATGAAGCGCTACGTGATTCTGGGCAGCGAGGACGTGATCAGCAACGATCTGATCGCCCGCAACGAAAAAGAGTTCTACAATTCGGAGATCAACCTGGATGGCCCGATCTCACTGAAGAAAGTGACGCGCGCGGCCACGCGGGAACTTGAACGCAAGATCATTCTGAAGGTTCTGCAAGCCCATCACTGGAACCGCAAGCAGTCGGCGCGTGCTCTGAATATCAGTTATCGCGCGTTACTGTACAAGATTCGCGATGCCGGCCTGCCACCCAACCGCATCGCCCGCAAACGTCCCGAGGCTGTGGTTGGCGAAGAGGCTGATCAGGATACGGCGGTGGTGTAGCGAACCGTCAGCCCTACATCTCGGGGTTAGCGTAAGAATTGATTTCGTAGGTTAAGCTGATTTCTTCAAATGCGGTGTCGTCCATTCCATATTTCCTCCTGGTACCTCACTTCAGCCGGATGCCGCCGACCACAAGCCGCCGGGGCGCGATCTGGATTCTGGAACACGACGCCTGCACCGTACATACCGCCAGTGGCGGGTAGCGCGTGGAGGTTGCCGCTAATGCGCCGTTTCACGGGGTATTAGAATCTCAAACACCACGCCACCGCCAGCTCCCCCAATCGTCGTGCCGTAGAAATTGCCTTCGCTATCACGGGTGAGACCTGCGGAGGGTTCGATTCCGTCCGGGCCGGTGAAGTCGTGGAGAATCTCATACTGCAACCTATCGCCAGTTCGTTTCAGTTCGTACACCAAGCCGCAACCACATGGTGCCCCGCCAAAGCTGGTCGTGCCATATAAGTTCCCCGCCCGATCAAATGCGGGCGCTCCCACTGGCAACTGCCCACTGGCAAAGTTCCCAAATACGTGGAGGATTGTCTCACGTGGCAAACCTCCAGTCGTCTGCGCAAGTTCGAACACGGTGCCACACCCACCGGTGCACTCCGGAGTACCCCCGCCGACTAGAGTCGTGCCATAAAGATCCCCTTCATGGAGCGTCACTCCTGTAGGATCGCCGCCGTCATTACGGCCCGCGAAGCTGTGCAGCACGCTCTCTTTCCACTCACCTTGTGACTTGGGTGGGGATAGGACAAAAACCGTCCCGCTACCCGCAGCCCCCCCCATTCGGTTGGGCCGTATAGGTTGCCGACGCCGTCGCGCACGATCTGGCCAGGAAAACTTCCATCAATGCACTGCGGTCGGCTGCAAAATGTGTAGAGCACACTCTCCTCCCAGCCCGCCGGACCAGACGCAAGTTCGTAGATCTCGCCTCCAGCAAACTCGCTCTCGGCGCTGCCATAGAGATTCCCTCCCAGGCCTAAAACCGGTGCGGTAGCGGGGCGGCCTCCATCCGCGCAACCTGCTTGAGAGCAAAAATTGTAAAGAAGGATCTCCGTCCAGCCGCCCCCGCTCGGCTTCAGCTCAAAAATCGTCCCCCGTTGGTTGGTACCGCCCCAAGTGGTAGTACCGTAAAGGTTCCCTGCTGGATCGATCGCCACTCCACCCGAGGGCTCCGAACCATCCTCCGTGGAGTTAGGATCGGAAAACTGTGCAGTATAGTTTCGGTCCAGGTCCCATCTTTCTGAGGGCTCAGTTCGTACACCGTACCGTACCCAAGAGAGCCGCCTACGCTCGTCATCCCGTAAAGATTGCCCTTAGGGTCGAAGACCACCCCCGAGGAAGGCGCGATACCGTCCCCGGTACCTCCGAAGCCGTGGATCAGTTTGAAAGCCGGTTGCTGCTGCGCGAGGCTCTTACCCCCGAGTCCAGAACCACCTATAACCAACAACCAGACCATTCCGGCTATCGTGCGCCACATGTTGCTTCTCCATTCTGTGCCATTGCGGACTCGACTCGCGGACGCGCCCTATATTCTAGTCCTGAAGGTCAATCTCGTCATCATCAGGGTCCGAGGGATAACCGGAGCCGAAGCAGCTTGAGCTATTGGGGCCCTGGGGCCGTGGTTGGCGAAGAAGCTGACCAGGATACGGCGGTCGTGTAGCCGCTTCCAGCTAACGGTCCACCTCTCATCTCTGTATAATTCCGGCGGTTATGGATTGGGCAGCTTCCTTCCGCTGGTTGTTTGATTCGAAGCGTGGCGCTTCAAATCGCCTGATCCCACGCTGGCTGTTCCTGCGGGCGCTTGGACTGATTTACTTTTCTGCATTCTTCTCGCTGATCTATCAAATCCGCGGACTGATTGGCCCGAATGGAATCTTGCCTGCGGGCGATTACCTGCAAGCAGTGGCGCAATCGCTCGGCCACATTTCCCGCGTCTGGTATGCGCCGACTCTTCTGTGGTTCTCAAGTAGCTCGCAAATGCTGTTGGCACTGTGCTGGATCGGCATGGCGGCATCGCTGCTGTTGGTGTTCAATCTCTGGCCGCGCGCCATGCTGGCAATTTGTTTCGTATGTTTTCTTTCGTTCGGGAGCGCTGCGCAGGATTTCTCCGGTTATCAATCGGACGGCATGTTGCTCGAAGCAGGATTCATTTCTCTATTCTTTGCTCCGCCGGGAGTTCGACCGGGGCTTGGGCGTGGGCATCCATCGTCGCGTGCCAGCATGTTTCTTCTGCAATGGGAGTGGTTTCGTATCTACTTTGAGTCGGGTGCGGTGAAGTTGCTGAGCGGCGATCCGCAATGGCGAAACTTCACCGCCATGGACGAGTACTACCAGAATGGCCCTCTGCCTACGTGGATCGGCTGGTATGTGCAACACCTGCCGCACTGGGTCCACGCCGCCAGCGTTTATGCGACGCTCGGCCTCGAGTTAGGTCTGGTGTGGATGTTTCTTCTGCCACGCCGCTGGCGCATCGTTTGCTTTTTCATCGTGACGCCATGGCAGATTATGGTCATCCTGACCGCCAACTACACGTTCTTGAATTATCTAGTGCTGGTGCTGGGAGTGTTACTGCTGGATGACCGGTTTTGTCAGCATCTCCTGCGCATTCTCGGGATTCGGCATTCTGAATCTGCCGCTGCCCCGCCTGTATCGGATCAGAACACACCAGTAAACGAATCTCCATTTCACTCAACCTACAGGGTGATCAAGCTTTCGTTCGCTTCCGCGATCCTGCTCTGTATCTTCTACGCCACCACCGCGCTGATGCTTCTGATGTTCTCGCAATCCATTCCACTTCCCACTGAGCCCATCGTTGCGCTCGAGCCATTTCGTATTGCCAATCGCTACGGATTGTTTGCGGTTATGACGCGCGGCAGATATGAAATCGAGTTCCAGGGATCGAACGACGGCCAGAACTGGGTGGCTTATCCGTTCGCATTCAAACCACAGGACATTAGCCAACCACCCGGTATTTATGCGCCTTATCAGCCGCGCTTTGATTGGAACCTGTGGTTCGCATCGTTAGGGGCGTGGAGAGAATATCCCATCGTGCTCAATACCGAAGTGCGGCTGTTGTCTGGTGACAAAGATGTCCTCGCGCTGTTTGCCGGCAATCCCTTTCTGCAAAGTCCGCCAGGGCAAATTCGCGCGGTCCTTTGGCAGTATTGGTTCACCACGCTGGCCGAGAAACAGATTACTGGAGCGTGGTGGCGCCGGGAAATGCTCGGCTTGTATGCGCCAACGCTGGAGCGCGCAGCCGACGGCAAGATTGGAGCCGTTGAGATGCCGAATGTGGCTCCGCGCGAATAGCCGATGGAGATCACGCCGGATGTGCCATCATGAAGTGACATGCGGAGCGTGCTGCGATGAGCCGTAAAGCGTGCGTGGTCGGCGCTGGTCCCAACGGCCTGGCGGCAGCCATTGTTCTGGCCCAGGCAGGTCTCGACGTCTCTGTATTTGAGGCGGAGCCCACTCCCGGCGGCGCGGTGCGCACGCTACCGCTAACCTTGCCCGGCTTTCTCCACGATTTCGGATCGGCGGTTCACCCCTGGGTCGTCGGATCGCCATTCTTTTCGACCCTGCCATTAAATGATTACGGATTGGAGTGGATTCACTCGCCTGCGCCGCTCGCCCATCCTTTGGACGACGGCACAGCGGTGATGTTGGAGCGCGATCTGGGCGATGCTGAAGCGTCGCTAGGCGCTGATGGAAAAGCATGGCGGCGGATGGTGGGGCCATTCGTTGAACATTGGCAGGAATTCGCGCCAGAAATACTTCAGCCGGTGCACTTGTTCACTCGCCATCCCTGGCTGCTGGCACGCTTCGGGCTGAGCGCTTTTCGTTCGGCAGAATCTCTGGCGGCGAGTGCATTTCGTGACCAACGGACACGCGCGCTGTTCGCGGGAATGGCAGCGCACTCTTTTCTGGGACTGGACGACACGTTGAGTGGGGCGTTCGGCATTCTGTTGGCAGTGAGCGCTCACGCAGTGGGTTGGCCCATTCCCGGCGGCGGTTCGCAGTCGATTACGAATGCCTTGTGTGGCCACCTGGCGAAACTCGATGGCAAGGTGATGACTTCCAGTCGCATCGAAAACTTGGAAGCGCTCCGCGAGCACGACGTCACGCTTTGCGATGTTACTCCCCGGCAACTCGTACGCATCGCTGGCAGCCGACTGTCGAACCAATACCGGCAGCGACTGGAAAAATATCGTTATGGCCCGGCCGCCTTCAAAGTGGATTACGCGCTGTCGCAACCGATTCCATGGAAAGCAAGAGAATGTGAGCGAGCTGCGACCGTTCACCTCGGCGGCAGCTTTGGGGAGATTGCCGCGTCCGAGAAAGCCATGGCGACCGGGCAGCCTCCGGAGCGGCCGTTCATGATTCTGGCGCAGCCCAGCTTGTTCGATCCCTCACGCGCGCCCAGCGGCAAACACACCGCGTGGGTCTATTGCCACGTCCCTAACAGGTCGCGCTTTGACATGCTGCCGCGAATGGAAGCTCAGATCGAGCGCTTTGCGCCCGGGTTTCGCGACTGTGTTCTGGCTCGAAAAGTGTTTTCCCCCTCGGATCTTGAAAACATGGATGCGAATCTGGTGGGAGGAGACATTGGCGGCGGGGCGATGGATCTGCGGCAATTTCTATTTCGTCCGACGCGCCTGCAATATGCGACTTCGGCCGAAGATATCTATCTATGCTCGTCGTCCACGCCGCCGGGCGGCGGAGTGCATGGGATGTGCGGTTACCATGCAGCGAGGCTGGCACTGTCGCGAATGAAGGGCTAGCGTACCGGATCGATGTTCTGATCCGGCTGGGTTTAGCGCTTCGCCGATGTCGCCGGCAGATTGTCACTCACCAGGGCAAGCAATTCTTTTTGCAGTCCCGGCCCGCACGCGACTAAACCGGAAAGAAGCGGATTGCGGTTGTTGCAGCGAAGCGGTTTGTGATCCAGAGTGCCTACGTAGCCTCCGGCACTAAGCACTAACGCGGCCCCAGCCGCCACGTCCCATTCGTTCTTGGGGGTCAGTGTGAAAGTCGCATCTGCCAGTCCCGCGGATACCAGGGCCAGCTTGTAGGCGACCGATCCCATGGGGCGAATCTTGAACTTCGCGTTTTCGAAGCGTTTCCACTCGCCGCGCTTGGTTTCGCTGCGGCTCGCGAGCAGAAGTGATCCCTCAAGGCCGGTTCGCTGGCTGGGACGGGCTGGCTTGCCGTTGTAGGTTAAGCCAGTTTCTAGTGATCCGAGAAAAACCTCGTTGCTCGCGGGATTACAAATTCCGCCGGCAACTGGTACGCCATCTTCCACCATCGCGACCGAAATGCAGTACTCAGGAATCCCGGCAACGAACTCGCGCGTGCCATCGAGTGGGTCGACGACCCACACTCGGCTTTTATCCAGGCGGCTTAAGTCGTCCACACTCTCTTCCGAGAGCCAGCCTTCGCCATCGCGCAACAGTTCCTTGCGAAGCACAGCATCCGCGGCGCGGTCGGCTTCGGTTACGGGATCGTGTCCCAGCTTGTATTCCGCATCGATCGCCCCGGCGGTGAAACGGTCGAACACTGAGCGGGCCGCCGCCAGAGCAGACTGAATGCGTTTTATTATTTCGGTATGAGAATTTTTTGTCATGGATAGTTTCAGGTCCAGCCGGTCATGCCATCAGCATGCGCGCTCCGGATACCAGCAGAATGGCACAGAGAATGCGCCGCAACCAAACCGTGGGCATGCGAGTGCTCAACTGAGAACCGAGGATGCCGCCGGGGATCGAACCAATGACCAGCGCACCCACCAGGTAAGGATCGATATTGTGAATGCGGAAGTGCATCAAGCTGGTCACGCCAGTGAGGATGACGGCATGCATTATGTCTGTGCCCACCATCATTTTTGGCGGGAAGCTGTAGAACAAGAGCAGAAGCATCATGATAATGCTGCCCGAACCCACCGAAGTCATACCCACCAGAAAACCCGCCAGCAAGCCGATGAAGAACATGCCCACAATTGACTTCATGGTGGGCTTGCGCTGGGTGACGTGTTCTTCGATCCGTCGCTGGAAGAGCATCAAGGTGGGAACACAGATCAGCAGAATGCCGACGGCGGTGGTGATGAAGGTGTTTACGCCGGTGCCGTAGACGGTCCGAAGATGACCCAGCAAGCTGACGCCGGCAATTGATCCTGGGACGCTCCCGGAAGCCAGGCACATGACGACTCTGGGTTTGATGGTTCCCTTTTTTACGTGAACCCAGGCAGAACCGATCTTGGTGACGAAGTTGAAGAGTGCATCGGATCCCACCGCTAGAATAGGCGGGACCCGAAGCACAAAAATCAGGATGGGCAACAGCAGAACGCCGCCCCCGATGCCGGTCATTCCAATCAGGGTGCCGACTACAAAACCGATCAGAATTTTCTCGATTAGCATAACGTCAGTCGCATCTGGGGGAGAGAACGAACTCCACCAATTAGGCGCTGTGGCCGTTCACTCCAATGAAGCCCTCGCGTTCCATGTGCAGAATGATTTGCTGTGCTGCCTCTTCAGGACTTAGATCCGCGGTGTTGATCACCACATCGGCGTCCTTTGGTTCTTCGTAGGGGTCGGAGATCCCGGTGAACTCTTTGAGGATGCCAGCGCGCGCCTTAGCGTAAAGCCCCTTGCGGTCACGCTGCTCACAGGTTTCCACCGAGGTGGCAATGTGCACTAGGATGAAACCACCCACCGGTTCGATCATGCCGCGGACTGCCTTGCGGGTTGAATCGTAGGGTGCGATGGGAGCGCAGATGGCGATCCCGCCGTTCTTGGTGATTTCCGAAGCCACGTAACCAATTCGTCGAATGTTAATGTCGCGATGTTCCTTGGAGAAACCCAGTTCCGAGGAAAGATGCTTGCGCACCAAATCGCCATCCAGAATGGTGACCGGACGGCCCCCGGTTTCCAGAAATTTGGTGAGCAGCACGTTGGCAATGGTTGATTTGCCAGAGCCCGAGAGTCCGGTGAAGAAAATGGTGACGCCTTGTTGGTGTCGTGGCGGGAAACTGCGACGCAATTCCTGCACGACTTCAGGATAGGTAAACCAACTCGGTATGTCGCGCCCTTGATTGAGGCGATCCCGCAGGTCGGTACCGGAAAGGTTCAGAATGCGAGAGCCATTTGGCACCTCGTTGTCGGGGACGTATTGGTCCTGGTCTTCGAGGTACACCATCATGTTGAACGGGACCATGGTCACGCCAATGTCGGCTTCGTTTTTCTTGAATAATTCCTGAGCTTCGTAGGGACCGTAGAAGGGCTTGCCGTCGGTGTCCTTGCCGGGACCAGCGTGGTCGCGGCCCACAATGAAATGAGTGACGCCGTGGTTTTTGCGGATCAACGCGTGCCAAATCGCCTCACGCGGTCCGCCCATGCGCATCGCCAACGGGAGCAGGGAAAGCTTTACGGTTCCTGCGGGAAACTTGGACAGCAGCAATTGGTAGCAGCGCACACGGGTGAAGTAATCAACATCGCCGGGTTTGGTCATGCCGACTGACGGATTGATCAGCAGGTTGGCTTCGATCTGCTTGGCGGCACGGAAAGTCAATTCCACATGGGCACGGTGCATGGGGTTGCGGGTCTGAAATGCGACCAGACGGCGCCATCCTAAACGTGCGAATTCGGCCCGCAGTTCCGCGGGAGTCAGCCGTAGCGTACGGAAGTCGTAGTGGGAAGGCATCTGCAGACCTTCCAAAGTCCCACCGACGTACCAGGGATTGGATTTGTTGATCGCGTAGTCGGCACCGGGGTGAGCTGCGCTGGTGCTATTGAATACCGCTTTCGCTTCGGCTGCGCGGTCAGGTTGCCAGACATCTTCTACGGACAATACCGCTAGCATCACGCCTTCGGGATCACGCAGGGCGATCTTGCTGCTGCCCGGCTTCAAAGTCTTAGCAAAGGCTTCGGTGACATCCAAGGTGATCGGCATGGGCCAGATCACGCCGCTCTTCAGCCGCATGTTGTGACAGACGCCCTCATAGTCGGCCCGGGTCATGAAGCCACGCAGAGGCGAGAAACCACCGCTCAACAAAAGTTCCAAATCGCAGGTCTGACGAGCGGTCAGGTCCCACGATGGATATTCGCGCGATTGCGCCTTGAGTTCAGTGGAACGTGCGGATGTTGCAATGAGATTAACAAGCTCTCCGCCATGGGGCGGAATAAGATGACTGGTCGAAGCGGTCAAATCCGTGAACCTCCCAGGTTCATAAGAGTATTTGTCTACTATCTCTATATCTTTCCCGGCCTTTTTCCTGACTGAACTGCGAGGCTCAGCACTTGCGGATTCCAGAAGGGAAGGTGAAACCTTCAAGCGTTGCCCTGCCAGATTACTACGCAATTGGGTACGGCATCAATTCCAGATGGGGCCGGTTGCAGCAAATTAAGTGTGGAGCAATTAGGTTGCCTTCTGGAGGCAGCCAGACTCGCGTAAGCCATTGAAAATAATTATCTTGGTGACATTGTTTGCGAATCCCCTGTAATCCTATCGACAATGTGCAATTCTTTGCGACAAAACTCCACGCGAACTTGCAACAGCGACGTGTAATTAATTCCGTGCCAACCGATTGAATCAGGGAGTTTTGACATGGGCCAAAGCTTAACGGAACCCGATTTCAACATGGCAGAGAACTCTTGTTGTAGAGTTTGGTTCCGCACAAGGTCCTTTTAGCTGCTGGAACCTAGCATGCCCAAGAAGGATTCGAGTAGATGGCCAATTCCACTTCTTTAGCCAAGTCACTGGTTCTCCTGGTGTGTTTGGCGGGTTGGCTCTCTTAAGAATCGCAGAATCCGCGCTGCTTTAGCAAAACAGTCGGTCTCACAGGGTGTCGTTCTTGCTGCGGAAGGAAATTCTCAACAGAATATTCGATGAGGTGAGGTCAACATGGCATCTTGAATGCTGCGTGAACTTATACAGCCGATACTTTGATCTTTCGCCTGCTGAATGGGAGAACGTGTGCCCGCAGGGGAGGTCGTACAGCCACTTGTACTCAAACGCATCAGGAACTTGAGTAGTTGCGATGGGGGAGAATACTGTTCGCTTGGGGCCGCGGGAGCAACAAATCGCCGATCTCCTGCTGCAAGGTTGTGACAACACTGAAATTGCCAGCGAACTAAAGATGGCGCGGCGCACGGTTAAGGCCCACTTCAATCGGCTGTTCCTCCGCTTCGGAATCACTGATGGAATCAAACGAGTTAAGCTCGCAACTTTCTTATACCGGAGGCAACTATGTCAGCAGCAGCCCAACTCTACGGCAGCCGCGTCCCCAGTGAACGAGAGCGGTGGGTCATTGAACTCGTGGCCCAGGGACTTAAGAACAGTGAAGTCGCGGCCGTCATCGGAACCACCGAGCACGTCGTCAAGAACTACCTCCGAAACATTTACGACAAGCTCGGGCTCTGGAACCGAGTCGAATTAGCGCTGTGGTATGAAGCGCGCCGCTATGAAGACATCGCCCGCGCGTGAGGGCGCCTGGATTACGATTTGGTCTACGCCGAAACGTCGTCACTTGAGCGGATTTATCGGCAGCTGGCGCGCTCGGCTGGTTGGAACTGATCGATTTGAGCATCGCGCTGAAGGGCGAACTTCCCGCCCGGAGTCTTCCCATACAATTCCGTGCCAGGGCAATAGTAGAGAGCGGTGTGAACGTCTACCCAAACCCACACATTAGGATTACCGGCCGCAGCCGGTTGTGGCGGGGCTTCCGCTACACCAAGACTCACCAGCATGCGTTCAAACAAGGTGAGTCTGGGCTGAGTTGAACTTCCGGCACTGCCCGGATGCAATCCCCAGCCAGTGAGGGCAATCAGCAGGACGAGTGCTGAAAGTGCGATCGAGATATCCCCGCGGTGCTTGGTGAGCCAGATGCGTCCGGGCGAGTTGTCCTTTTCCAGTGACTTCAGCCACTGTAGCGCCCCGGCCGCAGAGGTCCAGGTTGCAGGCGAAGCTGATTCCGGTTGCTGGGAAATCGGGACATTTGCGGCTTCGGGTTCCTGTATTTCTCCCCGAACTTTTTCCTGAACTTCGGACTCCGGAGCCGTCACTTCGTCGGCAGCGATGCTGAGTGCGAGAGCGGAGCTACCATCGGTCAGAGATACCTCATCTGGAAATTGCGATGATGTGGGTTCGAATGGCGGAAAGAACATTTGCTCATTGACCAAGTGCGGGCCACCCTCCGCTTCCTGCTGCTCGACCTCCACTGCCGCAGGTGCTTCGCCAGGTGAGCTTTGTGGCGATGGTGGTGTTGGGTTGGAGAAGTTTAAATCTTCCGGTTTGGAACTCATCAAGCGGGGCGTTCCACAGCGCCCGCAGAACAACTCTTTGTCTCCAAATTGGTATCCGCATTGCCCACAAGTTGCGCCAGTGCCGTTTCTTTCCGCTGCCTGGCTCATAGCAGCCAGCAGTGCCTCGATTTCTGGAGCTGTTCTCTCTCGGGCTGGCGCCGATTCGGGTTGCTCCCCGGCCTCAACTTCGGTCGAAGTTTCTTCGTCTGGTTCTGCCGCAAGACGCTCCAGTTGGGGCCGCAGCCGTTCCAGCACGTCTAGCATGGTGGCACGCTCGGTCGCCAGCGCCTGTTTCCATTCCACCTTAGCGGCGTTGGCAATCGCCTGGCCCATCAACCCCGACATGACCTGACAGCTCTGAACTTCCTGCACGGGGATGCCATCGCATTCCGCGAAGCGCACGTCGAGCAATCCTGATACTTTCCCTTCGTGGTAAATCGGAAACAAGAAAGGCGATTTGCTGCTCTGTCGCTTCAACAGTGCGCCAATGAGCGCAGGGTCCGTGGCTGCGGTTTGCAGGAATTCGGACAAACTGGAATCGATTGGCATTGCCATTCCTGCCAGGGAAGCAGCGTTCCCGACTGCCGCGCAGTATTCCAATTGATCTTCGTGGATGAGGGCCACCGCCACTCCCGTGGCGCTTGTGATCTTTTGTAGTTGTTCGGCGATCAGCAGGGCGGAAGTTTTCAAGTCCCATTCTTTGGAATGCAGAATTTTCTGCGTGGCGGCAATCTCCGCCAGGGTATCGCCCAGTTCCGGCTTGCGATGTAGTACGGGCTGTTGTTTGCGGCGTTCTTGAAGCACATAGGCAGCTTCCAGCATCTGCTGGAAAGTGCCCTCGTCCAAGCCCGGCAGCGTATGCGCACTTGCCATTTGCGGGTCCACCTCTGACCGATTTCTCCGTACGGCTCGCTTCAATTACCGCCCCTCGGAAGTGCAATTGTCCGTCCAAACGCCGATGGCACGCCCGCAAGCCCTTGATTCTAGCAGCCTTGGTCAAGCCAAACTATGCTTGCGCGATACTCGTCAAAGTGCTTTCTGCTCTTACGATTATGACGCAGGCCCAGCCCCCCGGGTTGATCCGCCACATGCACTTGCTCCCTGTCAAGGTAACTCTTACCAAAGATCCAGCGGTATCTAGCGCAAGACTTTGCACCCAAGGAGGGAAGTCTCCCGCTCTCGGGTTGTCCGGTTGTGAACATTTGAATCTCGCGCCCGAACAGATATCTTCGGGCGGAGCAATGTACGCGCTATGAAATCAGCGACTTATGAATCTATGCAGCGGAAGCAAGCTTGCACATTGCTTGGTTGTTGCAGGGCGATTTGTCTTTGAGCGGTGGAATTCATTATGACAACTCTGACGGAAGATATTCGTTACGGGCTGCGGATGTTGCGCCAAGCTCCGGGGTTTGCGCTGATTGTAGTGCTGATGCTGGCGCTCGGCATCGGCGCGAATACGGCGCTCTTCTCCGTTGTGAACGGCGTTCTGCTGCATCCCTTGCCCTATCCCGAGCCCGAACAATTGGTCCGGCTCCACGAAAGCAAACCAAGTTTTGAAACAGGCTCCATTTCCTACCCCAATTTTCGCGACTGGCAGAAGGAAAACAAGACGTTTTCCGCAATGGCGGTTTCGCGTGACAATTCCTTCACTCTGTCTGGCGTCGGCGAAGCCGAACAAGTGAACGCAGAATTAATTTCGTCGGACTTTTTCTCGTTGCTCGGCGTGAAGCCGGTGGTCGGCCGGGTTTTCGCGCCCGGGGAAGATGAAATCGGTGCCGCTCCCGTCGCCATCATCAGCGTCAGCCTGTGGGAACGCAAGTTCTCTTCTTCCCCCAGCATCCTAGGCAAGGGAATCACTCTCGACGGCAAAGATTACACCGTCGTAGGCGTAATGCCTTCGAATTTCAACCTGCTGCTACGGAGCTCCAGCCGGAGCTTTCAGCCCAGCGAAGTATATGTGCCGATTGGTCAGTGGGGCAATCCGGCGCTCCTAAACCGTGGCGCTGGTTTGGGACTTCATGGCGTGGGCCGCTTACGCCCTGGCATCAAGGTTGAGCAAGCCCAGGCAGACATGGACCGCGTAACTCGCAATCTGGCTGTTGCCTACCCTGACAGCGACCGCGGCATCAGTGCCAAGCTAGTGCCTCTGAAGGCTGAGGTTGTGGCCGGCATTCAGCCGATTCTGCTGGTGTTGCTGGGCGCGGTGGGCTTTGTTCTTCTGATCGCCTGCGTGAATGTTGCCAATCTGCTACTCGCCCGTTCGACCACGCGCATGCGCGAGTTTGCGATTCGCGCAGCTCTGGGCGCGTCCCAGGGACGCGTGGTCCGGCAACTCCTCACCGAAAGCATGATGCTTGCCTTGGCTGGCGGCGGACTCGGTTTGCTGCTCGCGGCTTGGGGAACTCGCACCGCTCTCGTACTGTTGCCGGCGGCGTTGCCGCGTGCGCAGGAAATCGGGATTGACAACCGCGTTCTTGTCTTTACTATGGCTATCTCCGTGATCGCCGGCGTGCTCTTTGGGATGGTTCCTGCCCTGAGAACTTCCCGGCAAGATTTGCATGGTACCCTCAAAGAAGGCTCCCGCAGTCTGAGTGGCGTGCATCATCGCACCCAAAACGCTTTTGTGGTTGTTGAAATGGCGATGGCGTTGGTTCTTTTGACCGGCGCCGGATTGATGATCCGCAGCCTGGTTCGGCTCTGGAGCGTCAGCCCCGGATTTGATTCGCACAACGTATTGACGTTCAACGTGTCGCTTCCACCGTCCACAGCTCAAGCAAGTCCTGATGCCATTCGCGCCGCCTGGCGGCAGTTCGACGACAAAGTGAAAGCGACTCCCAGTGTGCAGTCCGTCTCGCTGTCATGGGGCGCATTTCCCCTGAGTGGCGATGACGAAGCGCTCTTCTGGATCGAAGGTCAGCCAAAACCCTCGAGCGAACACGACAAGAGCTGGGCGGTCAAGTACGTGGTCGAACCAGACTATCTGCGGACCATGGGAATCCAGTTGCAACGGGGTCGGTTCCTGAACGCGCAAGACAATGAACACGCGCCCGCAGTCGTAGTCGTTGATGATGCTTTTGCCAGCAAGTACTTTCCCCATCAGAATCCCATCGGCAAGCGGTTGTATCTGGATGTGTTCGATCCCGATGCGGCAGAGATCGTCGGCATCGTGGGCCACGTAAAACAATGGGGTCTCGATCGTGATGACGCCGAGGCCGTCCAGGCTCAGGTCTATCTTTCGTTTATGCAACTGGGAGACCCGATCATGAAGCTGACAGCTGCGGGAGCGGGAGTAGTGGTGCGGTCTACCGGTACGGCACCTGCGCTGTTCGATTCTCTGCGTCACGCCAGTGCACAGATGAGCAGCCAGCAGGTGGTTTACGGTCCCGAAAGTATGGACGAACTTATTTCCGGATCGCTAGCGGCGCGGCGCTTTTCCATGATCCTGTTGAGTGTTTTTGCCGGCTTGGCATTGCTGCTGGCCAGCGTGGGCATCTACGGCGTGATTTCCTACGTGGTGGGCGAGCGCACCCGAGAAATGGGAATTCGCATGGCCCTGGGCGCGCAACGCTCGGATATTCTGTGGCTCATTCTGCGGCAGGGTGGAAGCTTGGCGGGTGCGGGTGTCGTCCTTGGTTTGATCTCGTCGATGGGACTAGCCCGCTTCATGACTGGCCTGCTTTACGGAGTAGGCGCGACCGATCCAGTAACCTTCCTCGCGGTCGCAATGTTGCTCGGCCTGGTCGCACTGGCGGCGTGCTGTATTCCCGCGCTACGTGCGGCCAAGGTCGATCCTATGGTGGCGCTCCGCTACGAATAAGTGGCGCGCGTGAAACTTCGCGCTAACCAAACCCATTCTGGAACCGACGGTGAGCGTTGCGCCCATTCTGGCTTTTCGGAATCCTCCCCAGCTGGCACCATCCGCGAACGAAACCGAGAGATCACAAGTCTTTAGCCATTCGCGTCCCGCAGCGAAGGTTTGGCGAAGCGCTTGCTTTAGCTTTCAGCGACGGCGCGAACTGGATGATCTGCAAAATGCGCTGATTAGGAGAAGCTATGGTGGATCTCACCGGAATCAAGATCACCCGAAGAGACGAACAAGTTCTCAACCTGTTGGTGCAGGGATGCAGCAACAAGGAAATCGCAGAACAACTCAACATCAGCCCGCGCACCGTGAAGCAGCATTTGCGTACATTATTTCTGCGTGCCGGGATTATTGACGGCCGCAAACGTGTAAAGCTTGCCACCGCGATGTATCAGAAAGGAGCTACCTGTGCAGCCTTGTGATCAACTCACCGGCAAAGAAACGCAAGTTGCGACCCTGGTCTGGCAAGGTCTCACCAATCGTGAGATCGCCAGCGCGATCGGCACCACCGAGCAAGTAGTCAAGAACTACCTGCGCAGTACTTTCGACAAACTTGGGGTTTGGAGCCGGCTGGAACTCGCGCTTTATGTGGCGAGTCACGGCGGGGCCGACTGGCGAACTCCTTTGGCGTGGCCGCAGCCAGCCTGATCGGCCGCTTTAAGGCTACGAAACGGCAGCGGTGAGGGAGCGGATGTTAATCGACGCTAATCCGGAGCCAGTGCCAATTTGGGGCTAAGACGGTGCCGTCACTACTGATTTGCACCCAGTTTTTCACAGACGGCGAACGGCAGCCAGATGCGGGTTCGATCCTTCTTTCGGTTGGGTTGAGGGCATTTGCACTTGTGCCAGTTGGCTGGGGCGACCATGGCTTTCCACTCGCTGCACCGTTTTTAGGGCAGTGGGCTGTGAAGGGCAGGCATGTGCTAGAAAATCCAGAGTCCTCAGCGCCTACAAAAGTGGTTGACGCAGGCCGCTCGATAGCGTAGACAGCCATGAAGTTTCGCCGTCTCAATGCGCCGGGATCAGGATGTGGTGGGAAGGGCTGCCTGCTTTTGGGGTGCGGCCTTCGGAAGTGCCCGCACGGCGCGGGGTATGTTGGCGAATCAATTGTGATCCTATGATGCCAACTACTGGATTTAGTCCGACGAAAGCTTCAGTTTTGGTAGTTGAAGACTCCCCCGAACTCCAAAATTACTTACGCCTCCTGTTGGAACTCGATCGTTACCAGGTCGATATCGCCGGCAACGGCGAAGAGGCGTTGCAGCGCCTGCGCAACGGATGCACTCCCAGAGTCGTCTTGCTCGATATGCAGATGCCAGGGATGGATGGGTTGGAAACTCTACGAATTCTGCGGCACCTGCATCCTGCAGCGAGAGTCATCATGTGTTCCGGTGTGGATGATCCGGAAAAGATCCGGCAAGCCATTTTGCTGGGCGCCCAAGCCTATCTGGTCAAGCCGGTTCGGCACTTATACCTCTCGGCCGCAATCGAACGCTGCCTGGGTCAGGGTTCTGGCGAGAGCGATGAATCCATCAGGTCGCGTATGGGCGCGCCAACATTGCAATTAGTGGGCAGGCCGAATTAACTCTGCCACGCCACCCTCATCTTGCAAGGCGAATTGTGCTCCCAAGGAATCGCTGCAGTTGGCCTTTGTCCGGTTCGGAAATCTCGATAAACTGCACACCGATTCCGAATCCCGGAGTACTGGTCACCACTTTGCCGGTGGCCCACAACTTGGCGTCATTTACCCAGAGTGCGATCTTTATTTGCGTACCTTGGGGAAGCGGATTGGGCATTTCGAGGAAACATCCGCCCATACTGAGGTCCGCAGTCCGAACCCGAATCGGGGCCTGCGCTCCTTCGGAATGAATTTCCACTGAGTTCACGGTCTTATATCGGGGATGTGCCCGGCGGTCGTGAGCATCGCGCGAAACGGAGCCGTCGGTGCCCGGCCCGGGCAGAGCAAAGTCCCAAAGCGGCTTGTCGGGTGACAAGTTGAGCAGTCCGATGCGACCCTGTTTTGGCCCGCCCGGCGATCCCACCCACATAATTCGGAAGTGCACCTTGTTAGTACCGTAGGTCAGGCCGATGATCTCGCCCATCTTGAGTTGGGCCTGCACTCCGCCCAGCTCTGCGCCGTGGCGGCTCACATTCAGTGTGTTTAGCTTTTCAGAGAAGATTTGCCCATTGGTGTCGGTGCCGAAAATTCGGACTGGCAATGACTTATCGACCCGGGGCTCACGGCGCTTGCCCACCATAGCTGTTTAGACCACTCCGCTGACTGACGTTGATTCCGGCTCGGTAAAGTGATTCTAATGCAAACCGCGCTCTCGCCAAAGTAACGCACCAGTCACCTATGGGCCAAAGTGCAAGGTTAGTGGGAAAAACGCTGCAAAAGGTTGCACGATTCCAGCTCGGGAAAGCTCGCACGTGCCGGTAAACAAGCGTTTGGCCTGACTGGCGCGGCATTCCAATTGCTCAAGTCACCACGACGTGTCGGAATTACCGCGCATCTCCCGCCCGGCAGTTTCGAATCTGAGGTCGGATGACCCACAAAGAGACTTTCTGGATGGCCTGCGACTCTACCGAGTCCCTGCGGGCTGAATACGGCCCTTTTCATACTCGCGCCGAGGCCGAGGCGCAGGCCCAACGCCTTGGGTTTGGCTACCTTTTGCGCTATGAGCACGTCATCGACGGCAAGGACGATATCAAAGAAGTCCGCTGCATTTTCATCGAATTGCCCGGGCCCACCGCTTCCGTTCCGGCGGTTCCGCGCGAAGCTAGAAAATTCCACACCCGCTGCGCCAGTTGTGGCGAAACTGCTGTTCATGACGAGCCCTGGCGGGCGGAGGTTTGGGCTGACATTCATGAATTCGAGCACACTCGGCACCGCGTTCGTTTGTTCGAGCAATCGCGCGGCGAAGGCTTCAGGGAAATCAGCGACTGGCGCGACCAGTGTGCCTGATCTCGATACCACCTGCCCGTCTGATCTCCAAAAGGTGACTTTTTTCTGCTAGTCTGTTCTCGCTACTCTTCGAGATCTGCTCTATGACCTTGCTGGTTCTGATGGTGCTGGCCGGAATCCCGCTGCTGGGTGTGCTTTGGATCGCCGTCTACGGCTCTCTTACCACCGTGGATGGCCTGTTTATGTCACTCATCTTGCTGGCGATGTCCGGCATTCTGGGAGCGACGGCATTGTTCGAGTTGCGCCGGCCCCGGTCAGCGTCGTCATTCGGCGGCCGCGCGGTTGCAGGCGGAATGATGCAGAGTGGGCGAGTGCAGGGTGTTGTGTTCTACGAAGCTCACGTGGGAGAGCCGAACAAGTCCATTGTCACGCTGAGCAACGATGGCAAGTCCTCGCAAACTCTGGTGGTCGAAGGCGACGTGCGCAACGCTCTTCCCGTAGGCCAGAAAGTGCAGATCACCTTGCGCAAGCAGCATGGACAAAACGTGCTGGCCGACGTTATCTACTCCTAACACTCACTGCAGTTTCGCGTACTCCGCCTTGGCGTCTTTCAGGATAGGGATGTCGGGGTCGGCGTCTTTCCAGAGAGTGAGGAAATCCTGATAGGCGGTCTTGGCTTTTGCAGTGTCACCGGAAACGGCGTACGAGCGTGCGAGTTGGAGATGGGCAAGCGAGCCCAGCAGGAAGTTCTGCACGATTCCGGAATGGTCGAGAAACTTCTGGAATTCGGTGGCCGCGGCGGGGCCGTTCTTTTCGGCAAGGTAGGCCAGGCCGCGAATGTATGCGGGATACATTGTGCCGGATACGGGAGGAGGCTGCCCGAGTTCGTAGGGAAGAGCGGGCTCAAGCGCGACAATCGCCCGGTCGGGTGCTTGTTGTGCTATCGCAATCGATGCCTCGATCACCGGGAACCAGTACACTTTGAGAAAAGTGTTGGTAGGCTCGGACTTTTGCAATGCCTCAAGGAGAGTCTTGGATTGAGCGGTTTCGCCGGTACGCGCCAGCGCCAAAGCCGCTAGGACTTTGACGTCACGCCCTGGGGCCAGCGCCAAGGCGCGGGCGACGGCTTGCCGGGCGGCAGTGATGTTGCCTACCTCGGCCTCGCGGACCCCCTGATAAACGAGCCACTGGGCGCCAGTTTCTTTTGCATCCGAGCGCACGGCGGAGTCAGAAGCCCGACGGGCGAGGTCGCGCGCTTTTTCTAGACGTCCGTAATAGGCCTGGGTGTCGGCGTCGGTATTGAGCATCTGGTCTTCTTCGCTGGGGCGGCCCACCGCCCAGGCCACGTCGCGCTCCATTTCAGCCGTATCCCCGGAAAGAAAAGCCAAAGAATACAGATCGGACCGAATGAACAAGTCATCGAAGTTCTTCTGCTGTGCTTCCTGAAGCGTCTGCCGCGCGTCCTTGAGCCGATTGACGTTGATGTAAGCGCTCGCCAGATTCGCATAGCTGTTGAGGGTGGGTTCCAGTCGCAGCGACGCTTCAGTCTCTGCGATCGCCTTGTCGTATTGGCCTAGACCGGAATAGAGAGCACCGAGATTCGTGTGCGGCACCATGTCACGCGGGTAGCTTTTCGCCCACAGTTCGTAGGCTTCCGTGGCCCTCTCCACTTCAGCGGTGACCTTTTCAAAGTACAAAGCAGAGATGCGGTACCTCTCGCGTTCACTCACGCGGTCGCGCAAGTCATAGGCCTTCTTGGCATAATCCGCGGAGAGACTCGCCTGTCCAAGATTGCCGTACAAAACGGCAAGACCCGCGTAGGCGATGGCGAAGTTGGGGTCGAGCTCGAGGGCCCGCTTCATGAAGGGAATCGCCTCGGCGCTGCCCTTGGTGCGGCCGGTCGTGATGCCCATGCTGTAGGCCTTAAGGGCTTCAAGCGAAGGCGTAGTGGCTTCCACGGGCACATCGAACTTCTGCACCGAAGCGAGCGATTCGCCCAATCTGGCGCGCAGGCTGGTTGCCGCCGTGCCCAACGCCTTGAGCACGCCCTCTTTGCTGGGCGCCTCCGCTTGCTCTTTGGCCAGCGTGTCCCCGGTGCTGCAAGCGGTCGCCTCCAGACCGACCACATACTGAGTGCCGAGGCTGGAAACCGAGCCGGCCAAAATGGCTTTGCTTCCCGTGCGCAGGCAGAGTTCCTTGGCCACCTCGGCGGTGACGTGCTCGGTGGGTGCGCGGCCCATCAACTTCAGCGTCGCGCCGACTTTTCGGTCGGAAAGGATGTTGAGGAACGGAGACTGTTCGAGATCGACGGCCAGGGCCTGCTTGAGGGTGCCGTCAAAGACCGGGTCGCCGGTCGAGTTGGTGAAGTCGGTGAGTACAACTGTGTCTTTCTCGGTGAGCGGGGCAGCGCTGGTCGCTGGCGTCGCGGACCGCGAGCGCCAGTAGAGGCCACCGGCAACGAGGGCGATGAGAGCCGCGAGCGCGACCGGGAGAAGGACCTTCCAGCGCGAACTGGCTGGCGCCGCGGCTACAACCGAAGCCGAAGTTGGCCGGGCTGGGGCCACGCTCCCCGAGGAAGGCGACGCCGGAGCGGGCGTATCTTGCACGACCGCCATTGTCCCCGAACTCGCTGGTGCGCCATGCCGCGATTCTGTCTCCCGTTTCAGCCGCTTCAGGTCGGCGCGCATTTCCGCTGCGCCTTGATAGCGGAGGTCGCGATCTTTCTCCAGCGCCTTGTTGATGATCCGTTCCAGTTCGGCCGGAAGGTCAGGATTCAAGCGCACTGCGGGCGTGGGCTCCGCGTCCAATATGGCTTTGAAGATGACTGCGGTGCTCTCGCCACGGAAGGGCAATGCACCCGTCGCCATCTCGTAGAGCACAGTACCGAAGGAAAACAAATCGCTGCGGGCATCCAGTTCTTTCGCCCGAGCCTGCTCCGGCGACATGTAGGCGACAGTTCCGAGGGCGGAGCCAGGACTGGTGAGATGCTGCTCGTCGATCGTGCCGGTCACGGTGTTTGACGGCACTTGCTTCGAAGCACTGGCCGCGGGCGTTACCTTGGCCAGTCCGAAGTCAAGAACTTTGGCGTGTCCGCGCTTGGTCACAAAGATGTTGGCAGGTTTGATGTCGCGGTGGACGATGCCGGCCGTGTGAGCGGCATCGAGCGCGTCGGCGATGTCGATGCCGAGCGACAGCACGGCTTCAATCTCCAGAGGCCGCCCCGCGATGCGGTGCTTCAGCGTCAGTCCATCCAGGAACTCCATGGCGATGAAGGTCTGTCCATGCTGGTCATCAATCTCGTAGATGGTGCAGATATTCGGATGATTCAGTGCAGATGCAGACTGAGCTTCGCGTTGAAAGCGGGCCAGGGCTTGCGCATCCTTAGCGATGTCGTCGGGAAGGAACTTCAAAGCGACGAAGCGATGCAGCTTGACGTCTTCCGCCTTGTAGACCACACCCATACCCCCGCCGCCGAGTTTCTCGACGATGCGGTAGTGCGAAATGGTCTGGCCGATCATTCTTGGACGATCAATGAAAGAAGGCTCACTCTGTGCGCGACCATGTTAGGCGGCAAGCCGTCGCGAGTCAATGGATTGCGGTTACGGCGAACTGGACCACATGGTGGTCGAAGGCGACGTGCGCAACGCTCTTCCCGTAGGCCAGAAAGTGCAGACCACCTTGCGGAAGCAGCACGGACAAAACGTGCTGGCCGACGTTATGTATCCTAAACGCTTAGTAAAGAGCTTCCACTTCTGTTCTGACAATTTCATCGCGCAGTCGCGATCCGTGGCGAATTGGGTTCGTAGGCGACCGAAGCGTCGTCACAGACGAATCTCCTGGTAACGTGGTATGAAGAAGCAAGAGCGTCCAAGGCCGGCTGCGACCAGCGAATCTCGCGCGTGCGAGGCGTGCCGATCATGACCAGGTCCGCGGTCCCCTCCTGTAGCATTTTTTCGACGCGACCACTGGGCCAGGTGCCGCTGCGCACCAATTGCGCATACACGAAAGGGTTCGACAACAACACCGGCCTGCCGGTCAAGACCAAGGCGCCCACGTTTTCCGAGAGCACCGAATCGTGATCATGAATGTAGGCGTATGCCTGGGGACACTCGTCCACCAAGCCTTGAGAAACGAAGAATGCCCGATTTGCAATCCCCTCTCCGGCAAGAACTACACCACATAACATGACCATCGCAGCCGTCAGCACAGGGAAGGCTTTCATTTTTTGCAGTTCATAAAAGCCGATCGCAGACGCGATGCAGAGTGCGGCTTCGAACTCGAGGAAGTGATTGCTATTTGAACCTAATTTTAGCGCGGTCACGGTGCCGAAGACTGCCACCAGAAGGTAAATGAATGGTTCAGATAGCCGGCGCTGGCGAAGAACTCCAATCAAAGACAATGCTCCCAGTATGGGTGTTTCTAAGAGAACCCGGGAAGCGTTTCCTCGATAATTTTTCCAGGAGAAGGCGTCTACATGCGTGCCAAATTGGTGAAAAAGAAATGCGCCGTGTGTGCTCCATTGTAATGTGGCGATGGCTGTGCCCAAGATTAACCCGCAGGCTAAAGTTCCGCGGGCTAACTCTTGCCACTGTTTCCGCCTGACAAGGATGAAGGCGCTGGCTATAGGAGCGGCCAGGAAGGTTACCTTGCAAAGCAGTGCGAGCGCAAACAGCAACGGGGCGAGGCAACGCAGCCGCGGCAGGCGGATGAATACGACGAATCCGGCAAGCGAGAACGCCAAACCGAGCACATCGACGCGCAGGATCGGCGTCCACTGCTGCACGAGCGGGATGGTGAGAAAGAATCCGCCGAAGCAGATGCCCAGGAGAAAACTATGGGTGAAAAAGCCGGCAAGCAGCGCGATCTCTGCTGCCACGATTAAGGTTGCGATCAGGCTTGTGATTCGTGGCCGGAAAAACTCGGGCTCCCGAGCACGGAGCCACAGAGCAGAAATGAAATAGGGAACGGGTCCATACGGATTCAGTACAACTGGCCAGCTACGGGGAGGCGGGTACGGGGTGAGCCCGGCGTCAACGCGCATGGCAGCGTTGAGGATATTACCTTCCTCATAATCGAGCTGGTAGGGCTCGCGAGCGAGCCGTACACCGTTTGCCAACGACACGACGGCGGCATAGATCAGGCATAGGGCGACCAATCCGTAAAAAATCTTGGTTGCTTGCCCCAGAAACGGTTTGTTATTCCGTTCATCGCCTTGAGCAACCGGAGTCGGTATTTCCACGATATTTCCTCTTGAATTCGAAAACGGCAGCGATTATACGCTTTGCAACATTTGTCTTCCGCTTGCGAATCGCTGCGTAAAGCTCAAAACGGGTCCATTGTGATTACGGTCGTAACCGGGGCGATCAGTTCTGTCTCGCTCCAGGTTCCATCTTCAGTGGAAAATTCTGTCTGGTGTCGATTCCGGGTCACATTGCCCGGAATCCACAGGTGAATTTGTGCAGAAGAATGAGGAACAGGCCGCGCAGCCTTCGATGCTGGTGCGGACGGAACAAATCCAGCGGGAGATTCAGAACCTCTCAGGGCGAGACCTGCAACTGTGGTCGATTGGAGCTCTGGTCATGTTGGTGCTCGCGGCGGGTCTTTCTGCTTTGATCTTCCCGCATGTCATGTGGGCACAGCGAGTGGTGCGCATCGAATCCGCTTACCTGCCGCAACTATTTTTCGGACTGATCTCGCTCGTCCTGCTGTTCAACATTTATCTGATCGGGCAAAAGCTCACGCTGAATCACACCCGGCGGGCGCTGATCAGCGAACTGGTGCTCAATGAACGTCTGGAAAGCCTTTCGCTGATCGATCCTCTGACCCAACTGCTGAACCGTCGTGCGGTGAACGAAATGATTCCTCGTGAAGTTGCCCGCGCCAACCGTATGGGTTGCCACCTTACCTTTCTGACCATGGACATCAACAATTTCCGCGAAATCAACTCCAAATATGGAGCGTTCGAGGGGAATCTGATTCTGACGGAATTCGGAAAGATGTTGAAGACGGTTTTTCGCGGTGGTGACATGATCTTCCGCCATGGCGGCGACGAGTTTCTGGTGCTCATGCCAGATACGGAGGAGCAGGAAGCCGACGCTCCCATGCAGCGCCTGCTGCGCTCGGTGGCAGACTGGAACCTGAACAATGGCAAGCGCTACGAGATGGGCTTTAGCTGGGGCATTGCGCCCTATATCACCGGCAGTGACTTCTCCGACGTGCTCCGCGCGGTTGACCGCAAACTGTACCAGAAGAAACACAACCTGGTGCCGGTGTTTTAGATGGAGTCCTGGTGCTGGAGTTTGGAAAGTGCGCGGATTTCCCGCCGTGCGGCTGAAGCTACGCTGAAATCACCTGTGCCACTGCGCAGCGAGCCGCGCCTATCAAAGCAGTCTGGTCATTGGTGATAACTTTTACCGGCATAGCTTCGAGCAACGGCTGCATGCGGCCCTTGCCGACGAATGCCTGCATGAACAGCGGCCCAGCCAATTTCGATACCAGCTTGGGAGCGATGCCGCCACCGAGATACACTCCCCCGGTCGAAAAGAGCTTCAGTGCCAGGTTGCCAGCTTCGGCTGCATAGATGGAGATAAATAAATCCAGCGCATGCTCGCACAGCGGACACTTTCCTTCCATCGCGGCGCGTGAGATGACCGCCGCCGGATCACTCTTTTGCATCTCGTCGGTGAGCCACTGCGGTTCTGTGCCGCGCCCCGTGTCCCGCAGAAATTGAAATACATTGACCAGGCCCGGACCTGACACAATGCGTTCGTAGCTGACGTGGCCGTAGCGCCCGGAAAGATATTGGAGCAACTCAATCTCCAACTCATTGCGGGGCGCGAAGTCCGAGTGGCCGCCTTCGCAGGCAAAGATGTGGTGCTTGGTACCATCCCAGTACATGCCGGCTTCGCCCAGTCCAGTGCCGGCGGCAATCACCGCCTGATTTCCCACGGGACGGCCTTTCCCCGGGTTGAGGCAAAGTACATCTTTGGCATCGAGAGCAGATATGCCCCAGGCATTGGCCTCGAGGTCATTGATCAGGACGGCATCCTTGAGCTTGAGTTCATCCGCCAAATTCTTGGCTTCGACTGTCCAGGGGAGATTGGAGGTTACGACGCGGCCGTTGCGTACCGGACCGGCAATACCGAAGCAGGCAGCGTCCGGATGCAGCGATGAAGAATCGACAAACTTGGCAATGATTTCATCGAGGCCAGAGTATTCACGGCTGGAAAACACTGAGGCTGAGACCAGGCGGAAGTCTCCGTTAGTGACATCAAAGAACGCGAGACGTGCGTGCGTACCTCCAATGTCGCCCGCCAGGATCATTTTTCGAAGTTCCTCCAGCGGCGTCCATCGCGCTCCAGTAGTTCATCGGCATCTTTGGGGCCCCAGGTTCCTGCGGCATAGTTGGGAAAGTTGCGCGGCGGCAGTGCTTTCCAGACGTCGAGGGCCGGACTCACCACGCACCAGCCTGCTTCCACCATATCGGCGCGCTGGAACAGAGTGGCATCGCCGATCATGCAGTCGTGCAGCAGCCGTTCGTAGCCGGTGCTGGGCTGGGTCCCGAAGTAGTCGGCGTACTCGAAATTCATGTCCACCGCTCCCAATCGCATGATAGGGCCGGGAACTTTGGCCGCAAATTGCAGCGAGATACCTTCCTCTGGCTGGATGTGGAGCACCAACTGGTTGGGCATAAGATTCTCCACCGGCGTGTCGCGGAACAGAACAAACGGCGCGCGCCGGAACTGGATTACGATGTGCGTATTCTGAGCTGCGAGTCGCTTGCCGGTTCGCAGATAAAAAGGAACGTCCGCCCAGCGCCAGTTGTCGATCTGTAGTTTCATGGCAACGAAAGTTTCGGTCCTGGAATCAGGCGGCACGTCGCTTTCTTCGCGATATCCTGGCACCCGCTGGCCGTCGTGGGTACCGGGGCCATATTGTCCGCGCACCGTCTTGCTGAGTACTTCCTCGGAACTCAAGGGCTGGATGGCGTGCAAAATCTTGTTTTGTTCGTCGCGTACTGCGTCCGCCTGAAAGGAGACCGGAGGTTCCATCGCCGTCAGGCTGATGAGTTGCATGATGTGGTTGGGCACCATATCGCGCAGTGCCCCGGCAGTATCGTAATAACTGCCGCGTTGTTCCACGCCGACGGTTTCCGCAACTGAAATCTGCACGTGATCTATATAGCGGCGGTTCCATATTGGCTCGAAAATTCCGTTGGCGAAACGAAACGCAAGAATGTTCTGGACTGTCTCTTTTCCCAGATAGTGGTCGATGCGGTAAATCTGTTTCTCTTTTGCAACTTTCAGCAGTTGCTGGTTCAGAACTTTGGCGGAATCCAGATCATGGCCGAATGGCTTCTCAATAATTACCCGGCGCCAGTGTCCGTTGGCTTCCTCCATCAATCCCGCTTGGGAAAGTTGTTCGACGACAGGACCGAAGAAACGGGGAGCAGTCGCGAGATAAAAGAAATAGTTCTCGTGCGTGGTGTGATCGCGATTGACTTGTTCCAGAAGTTCTTTCAGCTTTGTATAGGCATTTTTGTCATCGAACTCCGCGGTGATGTAGTACACCCGCTTCAAGAACCACTCGACAATGTCGTTGTCTACGTCTTTACCCGCGTATTGTTTGATGTCGTCCGCGATCCATTTGCGGAAGTCGTCGACAGACATGGCTCCGTGAGATAGTCCGACGACGGCGAATTCGCGCGACAATAACTGTTCTTTGGCCAAGTTGTAGAGTGCGGGAAACAGCTTGCGCCGGGTTAGATCGCCGGCCGCACCGAAGATCACCATGACACAGGGATCGCCAGGCCGGCCTACAGGGTGTGGTTGCGAGTTTGCATTTGCCGCAGTGTCGAGCATTTGGGTCATCTTAATTTAATCAGGTTCTTTCCGGTGCAAGGCCTATGCGTTTACTCCGCCTGCCCGTAACGTCATCGAAAAAAACTTAAGGCTAGCGGAAGTTCGTAGATTGGCTGGTCATACTCGTCACTTGGACTGCGAACTCTTATCGACGGCTTTCAAGAGCTTGTCAAAGGCGTCCGCGAACAGACGAACGCCGTCGTCGGTCAGCTTGTCGGTGACTTCCTTGATCGAGATCCCCAGCCGCGCCAGAGTCGCCATGGTGCGATTCGCCGATTCCACATCCTCAGCCAAACTGGCTCGGGGATGACCATGATCGCGGAATGCATCGAAGGTCGCCGGAGGAATGGTGTCCACAGTGTCAGGCCCGATCAGTTCCTCGACGTACATCACGTCACGGTAATTGGGGTTCTTGGTGCTGGTGCTGGCCCAGAGAACGCGCTGCGTCTGTGCGCCTTTCGCAGCCAGTTTCTTCCAGCGGTCGCTGCCGAAGATTTTCAAGTAGCTTTGGTAGGTTTCCTTGCCATTGGCAATCGCCACCTTACCCATGACACTTTGCAAGTCAGCCTTTTCGCGATCGTCCTTGGGAGTTTTCAATCGGGTCGCAATAATGGAATCCACCAAGGAATCGATGCGGCTGATAAAGAAGCTGGCCACACTGGCGATCCGGCGTACATCACCACCCCGAGCTGCGAGCTGCTCAACGCCGGCGAGGTAGGCTTCCGCGACTTTGGCATACACTTCCTGGGCAAACAGCAGCGTCACATTGATGTTGATACCTTCGCCGATCAATTGCTGGAAGGCGGGAATGCCCTCGGTTGTGCCGGGAACTTTGACCATCAGGTTCTCGCGGTTGACGGCTTTCCACAGCCGGCGCGCTTCTTTCAAAGTGCCTTCGGTATCACGAGCCAAGTAGGGCGATACTTCGAGACTCACATAGCCGTCGCGGCGTTTGCTGCTGTCGTAGACAGAGCGTAGGGCGTCGGCGGCGGCCTGGATGTCGCGAATGGCGAGCAGCTCATAGCGACCTGTGGCATCCAGGTCGGTTCGCGACGCCAGTTGCTTGAGCATATCCGCGTAGAGCGTGCTGTCATCGATGGCTTTTTCAAAAATCGCAGGATTCGAGGTCATCCCCCGCAAGCCATCTTCATCGATCAAGCGCTTGAGTTCGCCGCTGGTGAACAAGTCGCGACGGATGTAATCCAGCCATACCGACTGGCCAAACTTCTGCAGATCTTTCAAGGGGTTGGTGGCTTTAGCGGTTTCGAGAATTCCGGTCGGTTGCATAAACACCTCGTTGTTGAATAACGATTAGCGTGCTACTTGGATTGCGCAATCGCCTCGCGTGCTGCTTCGACTACATGTTCCACGGTAAATCCGAACTTCTTCTGCACATCTTTAGCAGGGGCTGAGGCTCCGAAGCTGTGCATACCGATCATCTTGCCGCTGGGACCGACGTACCTGTCCCATCCGAGGGTCGCAGCCTGCTCCACCGACACTCGTGCTTTCACGGTTGGCGGCAAAACCTGGTTCTTGTAGCCATCGGTCTGTTTTTCAAAGATATCCCAGGAAGGCATGCTTACCACTCTCACCTTGACTCCAGCGGACGTTAGCTGTTCGTGTGCACTGATGCAGAGCGAGACTTCACTCCCTGTTGCGAGCAAGATAACGTCGGGCTTGCCATCAGGCGCGTCCACCAGAACGTAGGCTCCCTTGGAAACACCTGCAGCTGACCCATATTTCGTGCGATCAAGAGTCGGAAGAGCTTGCCGCGTCAGAACCAGCGCGACCGGCTGATGAGTCAGCTGCATGATGACCTTCCAGGCTTCTACGACTTCGTTGGCATCCGCAGGTCGCAGTAAAACCAGCCCTGGCATTGCTCGTAAACCAGCCAACTGCTCGACCGGTTGATGCGTCGGACCGTCCTCGCCCAAACTGATCGAGTCATGGGTATAAATGAAGATGCTGGGGATTTCCATTAGGGCGGCCAGACGAATCGCCGGCTTCATGTAGTCGCTGAAATTGAAAAATGTTCCGCCGAAGGCACGCAGCTTTGAGACCACCATTCCATTCAACGCCGCACCCATGCCGTGCTCACGCACACCGAAGTGCAAGTTGCGCCCGCCATAGCTTCCTGGTTGAAAGTCTCCTGCGCCTTCGAACTTAAGCCGCGTGCGGTCCGAGCCTGCCAGATCCGCCGAGCCTCCGATGAGCCAGGGAACATTCTGTGCAAGGGTGTTGAGCACTTTGCCCGAGCTCTCCCGAGTCCCCACACCTTTGGCGTCGGCTGGGAATGAAGGCAGGTCTTTGTCCCATCCCTTGGGCAATTCCCGGCGCTGCATTTGTTTCAGTTCTTCCGCGAGTTCGGGATACTTCTTCGCATAGTCGTCAAACAGCTTGCTCCACTTCTGCCGAAGTTCGGGGCCGCGCTTGCCAATACCAAGCCGAAAATGATCAAGCACGCCATCCGGAACCAGGAAGTTTGCATCTTCGGGCCAGCCGTAATTCTTCTTGGTCAGCTGCACTTCTTTTTCGCCCAGCGGTTCCCCGTGAGCTTCGCTGGTATCGTGCTTGTTAGGTGATCCATATCCAATATGACTGTTTACCACGATCAGCGTAGGCCGGTCGTTCGTCTGCAGGAAGTTGTTGTAAGCCTTCCCCAACGCATCGAGGTCATTGGCATCGGTCACGTGAGTGACATTCCAGCCATAGGCGAGGAAGCGTGCACCTACATCTTCCGTGAATGACCAGTCAGCAGGTCCATCGAGTGTGATCCGATTGTTGTCATACATCCAGCACAAGTTGGAGAGCTTCAAATGGCCGGCAAGCGAAGCCGCTTCGGAACCGATGCCTTCCATCATGTCGCCATCGCCGCACATGGCATAGGTCTTATAGGTAAATAGTTCGAAGCCTGGGCGGTTGTAGTGCGCCGCCAGCCATTTGCTGGCGATCGCCATGCCTACACTGTTGCCCACGCCTTGGCCAAGCGGCCCGGTAGTAGTTTCAATGCCAGCTGCTACGCCGTATTCGGGATGCCCGGGAGTGCGGCTGTCGAGTTGGCGAAATCTCTTTATTTCGTCCAGAGAGATGGCAAGCTCGTTCGTCGGTTGGCCGGCGGAGTTCACGCTACGAACCCCGCTCAGATACAACATCGCGTACAGCAACATCGACGCGTGGCCGTTGGAGAGCACAAAGCGATCACGGTCAGGCCATGTGGGATCGTTCGGATCGAAGCGCAGGAACTGCTGAAACAGAGAGTAAGTGACCGGTGCCAATCCCATGGGCGCGCCGGGGTGGCCGGAGTTGGCTTTCTGTACCGCGTCAATGGCCAGGGTGCGAATCGTGTTGATGCAAAGAAGGTCCAATTGCTTGGCGGTCAGAATCTGCTCGCTCGCTACCATAGAAGCGTTCTCCTTTCAGGTCGAATCGGAGTTCTACTCAGGCAGTTTATCAAGTTATTGCCATACGCGGGTGACGAACGAAATCGGGACAGCCGCAGCAACGGGAATCTCAATATTTGAGATGATTTTCCATCGGGAAGGATTCAGTGATGAGGGAATACAAATAGCTGGAAGCGCGAAACTCTAGCGCTTGATCTGCGCCAGGTAGCCGTGCTCGTAGTGGTAACCCTTGGTAGTGTTTTCCACAAATTTCAGGAACTCGCGCAGCCGTTCGCGCTCCGAGGTCTCCATTTCGCCAAACTTGATGCGGAGTCCGAAGGAATTGCTTCGTGTCACGATTCCGTTGATGATCAGACCCTTGATCCAGATTTTCCCGTTGGCCACCCACAGCCCAATTTCAAGCCTGGCGCCGTCGCCCAGCATGGTGGCCGTTTCTACGAAACATCCTCCCCGGCTGGTGTTCGAGAGGTTGCCCCAAACGGGAGTGGAAGAACCCTCCATGCGCAATTCGACCGCGACAAAACACTTCATACGAGGATAGTGCCTGCGATCTTCCCCCCATGACGGCGTAAAAATGTCAGGCTCGAAAGGCGGGCTGGCAGCGGAATCGGTAGCGACTACTTGCTCGATGGGATTGGGATGAGCTGAAGACGACGAGCCGCCCGTGGGCTGCTCATTGGCCGATTCGCCTTTGATCTTGCGCATGGCCTCGAGCAGCGCGAGGTCGCGCTTCTCGGGCGGAGCTTCCCGATAGGCCCGTAACAGCTCGCCGAGATGGCTCGCGATCTGCGGGTCGGTGAGAAGCTTGGTCCAATCCGCGCCCGGCGCGGAGGTTTCAGATTTATTCATTTCCGGTCAGTTGGTGCGCGCTTCAGCAGAATTCCCAGCAGACCCTAGAGTGAAGCAGGTTGGCGGGATGGGCAAGATGACCGTGGTTACCATCGTCAGTAACCGGATGCTGGTTACCTCGAAGATTGCCGCTCTGCTTGCACCGGTTAATGGGATCTCCCGCCGTCTGCCCGCCCATATTTCCAAGGGTTACGCCTGGATGCTGACCGCACTTGCGGCGGGTGCAGGATTTTCCCCACCGGCAACAGCGGAGATTGAAAGAGCTGCGGAAGACTGGGGTTGCGAGCCGTTCACTGCCCAGGTGTCCCCTCTCAGGTCAGCCAAAGCTTGTCCGCCTGCCGGATTTCCCGTTTGCACATCCTTTTCGTATCGGTTGAAATCCTTAGTGAGTTGCTGCCCTGCGATTTGGCTGGCTTGTTGTTGGGCGCCAGTTAGATCTCCTGCCTGGATCGACTGTCCCAAGCTTTTGAACTCAGCAGCCTGTGTGGAGTTAGAGAACGGACCAGAGTTGTTCGGCCCGAACGAAGCCAGAGTGTTATATGCCTGTTGTGTTGCGGTTTGATTGCCGGATTGTAGCCCTTGTTCCAACTGCCGCCAGGCAGCATCTTCCTGTTGCCTGACGGACGGCGGTTGGGCTGTGGCTTGGCTGAGAATGCTACTTGAGATTCCCGCGACGGACATGTGTTGCCTCCTGAAATGGAACTACGAAGTCGGTAGATTTCTGTCTCTTAGACCTATCGGCTGCCCGAGCGAGGTCTTTAGCAGACTCCCTTCGAACCCACCCTTGTTACCTAAGACCGTCAACAGATCACACCAGCTCAATCGCAACTCTAATGCCAACTCCCGCGCTCCAACCCTTTTTGGCAGGTGGTTGATTTCATTCGCACTGCACTCTGCGATTCCAGCGGCCGCAGCAAGATTCCTGTCCCCTGGGCGGCAAGTGCTGCCTGGCGCATCATGACGCTGGCAAGTTGTGCCTGGACGCAAGTCATTTTCCCCAGCCGCTTTCCATTTACAATTAAGCATTAACTTAAGGGACACATTGGTTTTAAATGGGCTTCGATGTTATTGAAGGAATCGGAAGCAATCGTTCTGCGAACATATCCGTTGCGGGAAGCCGACCTGCTGGTCACTCTATTCACTCGTGCGGAGGGCAAGGTTCGCGGGGTTGCCCGCTCGGCCAAGAAATCCAGGCGCCGCTTCGGAGGTGCGCTCGAACCTCTGACCTATGTGCGAGTCCACTACGAAGACCGTGAACGGCAGGAGTTGGCGCGGTTAGATTCCTGCGAGGTGTTGGAATCCCCTCTCGCCTCGGAAGTCACGTATTCACGAGCAGTAGCGCTCGCGCATGTGGCTGAGTTGCTGGATGAGCTTCTGCCCGACCGCGAGCCCAACGATGCAGTTTTCCGTCTAGCCCTTGCCGTTCTGGCCGGCTTGCGCGGCTCTGACCTGTGGTTGCCCATTACCTATTTCGAACTTTGGATGACCCGCCTCATGGGTTATCTGCCCGAACTATCCGAATGCATGGCTTGCGGGCGCACGCTGAATGGCAGCCGCGCGTTCTTTCACGCCTTGGCTGACGGATTAGTGTGTGTGGACGACAAGCGGCTGGCGTCTTCGGAAATGTCGTCGGAGTCGCGCACGCTGGCTGCACAAATGTTCCGTGCACCACTGGACAGCTTTGCCGGTGCGCCGTGGCCCAAGGCACAGGCTGGCGACCTGCGAAAGTTCTTGATTCAGACCCTGCAGCGGCACATCGAAAAGAAGCTGGTGACTGCAGGAATGTTGGAGAAAGGTGGGTTCTAGAAACTTGATCGATCAGTCGCGGGGCAAGTGGTTTAGCTGAGCCAATCCGCGGACAGTCGGTCAGGACGGTTTGCCAAAGACAAGGGCCTGATGCGTACCCCCAAAACGAATTTCAAGCAGAGTTCGCGATCCGTCAGCATTTCTCCTATATACATAAGCATCACGCGCAAATTTGACGTCGCGTTTCACCCACCTCCCGTTGGCGCTGGCAACCAAGAGATCGTTGTGCAGCAATTTCACACTGGCATCGTCGAGAGAGGATTCCCAACTGATGATGTAATCTCCCGGGGGCGTACGTGTACCGTTTAGCGTCACCAGGGCGCCTAACGTGAAGGGTCTGGAACCTCTTTCGAAAGGCCGTGGCTTGAACCCGTTGGACACCAGATTCTTGTGTGTGGTTTTGGCCCGTTCCTCATCACTGTAGGGGCCAACCAGTATGTGATAGGAATTGCTCCATAGGAAACCCTTTTGAACCGCAGTCGTGGGAAAGCCAAGCTGCGATAGTTTGTCCATCTGGACGTGTGCCTGCGACTGATTCTTGAATTTCCCCACATCGAAATACAGTTCGGATGTTGAGGCAGCATTCTCCGCTGTCGAACTCTCGGTCTGCACCTCAGGTTGCTTCGCCGCTTCGACGTTTGGCACTGATGCGGGTTTAGCTGGAACAAGATTAGGACCGGACGCGACGGCAGGGGTTGGCGAAGGAGTCGCCGGAGGCGTTGACGAAGTCGTGGGAGCAGTTATGTCCGTAATTTTCGGAGCAGGCGCGGCAGTCGCAGTGGACGCAGGTGGCGTGGCTAGCCTCGCGGGCTCGATCTTTGTCTGCTGCATTGGGGCCGGGTTTGCCAAGGGTGGCGACACGATCTTCTGCGGCGGCTGCACGAGTTTGTTCTGCGGGATTGCTTCTTTGTCCTTATGCGGTGGGGTCTTCGCAGACGGCGGAACCGGAATCGGCGCTGCTGCCGGCAATACCACCGGAGTTGCGGGCGGCGACACCATCGCCGCCGCTATGGGTGTGGCAGACAATGTTGTCGGCGTTGCTACAGTCTGCACCTGAGGTTTTGCCGCGAATCGTTCTCCCAGCCGAATCAGCGACTCGCCGAACTCACGACGATAGCCCTGGAACAAAAATGCCGCCACCACGACGGCCGAAAACAAAAGTCCGGTGACTAAGCCTCGGGAGAATCCGCTTAATTGCTTGGGGGCTTTTAACTCGGTTGAAACTGCCCCGAGCGCTGCCGAACCAACCGGCACTGGCTTCATTTCCGCTCGCTTGTCAGTCCGAACCGGAAATCCGCGGGGCGGCAAAGCTGCCGGTGCGGATCCATCGACAGCGCCGCGTGGAGTTGCCGATTGGATCATCCATTGGCGGATTTGTTCGCGAGCTTCCGCGGGCAAAGTGGTGAATTGCAAGCCGGCTTTTTGTGTCTCATCCGTCCATGCCAGCGTGGCTTGCGCCTCGATTCGCCGGTTGCGATCCGAGAACCAGAAGCGGACCTTCCCATTCCGCGGTACCGGGTCAAAGGAGTGAAAGCAGAGTCCTTCATCCGAGACGTTCAAAACGATGCCGCCATTGTTCGGCTCGATGTTGATGTAGGCGTGCCCGGTAATTGTGGTTCGCGGAGTTCGGCGGCGTTCCAGGTTTGTGATGCCTTGTACCACTGGGTTGGGGGAAACCATATAGGTTATTTTGTCAACCGTGCAGCAATCGAGTCCGTTCAATAAGCGGCGAACTGACCTGCAAGAGGGAAACCGCACGTCGGATTTGGTTATGGCCTTCCGCCCGTGGGGTGTAGTCGGAGTCTTTTTCCGACTTCAAAAAAGTGCACCGATTTTACACCACTTTGTTTTTTTCGCAAGAGGAGAAAATGGCGTCCATCGATGCGTCCGACGATGCCTCCGACGCTGTAAGCTGACGACTTCCCCTGCTTCCGTTACAATCGTTGCTTAATCCACGTGTCACTGAACAAGCATTGAACCCATCCAACCCCAAATCGTTGACGTTTCAGGAGCTTATACTGCGGCTCCAGACATTTTGGGCGGAGCGCGGCTGCGTATTGCAGCAACCCTACGACGTGGAAGTCGGTGCCGGCACCATGGCTCCGGAAACTTTTCTGCGGGTGCTGGGGCCACAACCTTATAAGGTCGCGTATGTCCAGCCCTCACGCCGCCCGGCCGATGGCCGCTATGGCGAGAACCCAAACCGTCTTTATAAGCACACACAATTACAGGTCATTCTGAAGCCGCCGCCGGAGAACGTGCAGGAGCTATACCTGGAATCGCTGGCCGCCATCGGCATTGACCTGCGCCAGCACGACATCAAGTTCGAGGAAGACAACTGGGAAGCGCCAACGCTCAGCGCATGGGGCGTGGGCTGGCAGGTCATGCTCGATGGTCTCGAAGTCACGCAGTTTACCTACTTCCAGCAGTGCGGCGGAGTGGACCTCGACCCGATCTCGGCGGAGCTGACTTACGGTTTGGAACGAATCGCAGCTTTTTTACAGGACGTGGATTCAATTTATGACATCGTTTGGGCGCGCGATCCAGAAGGTGGCAAGGCCACGACGTACGGTGACGTGCGCCTGGCCGATGAACTGCAATTCTCGGTTTACAACTTTGAGAAGGCTGATACAGAGGTGGCTCAAGATCATTTTGATGCATATTGGCAGGAGTGCAAAGATATCTTGGATGGATTTGACGTAATGCGGAAGTCTCTCGATTACCAGAAGGCGCCTAGGGATCAGAGGGAACGTGAGCTGAAGAGATATCCCGTAATCCCAGCACTAGACCTTTGTCTGAAGTGCTCGCATCTGTTTAACATTCTGGACGCCCGAGGCGCGATCTCGGTGACGGAGCGTGTAGGTGTGATTGCGCGAGTACGGGCGCTGGCAGTACGCATTGCCCGGGCGTATGTGGAACAGCAGCGGGATGATTCTGCCGGATCCGAAGAAGAACCTCAGAAGAAATCGAAGAAGAAGCTGGAGGCTGCCCCGGCAACTTCGTGACAGCCAAAGGTGCAACGCATTAAATGCCTGACTTCCTACTCGAAATCGGTTGCGAAGAAATCCCCGCGCGGATGATTGACGCGGCCGCGTTTTACTTGCATGAACGATTGGGGAAGTTGCTCGTTAACCTCGATATAGCGCCGATCGAGCGCGGTGTCGACTTCGGGCAATCATTTTCCACCCCGCGGCGACTGGCGGTGTTGTTTCCAGACATCGACGAACGGCAGCCAGATCTAAGGAAACAAGTGCCGGGACCATCACTCGCGATTTCCTATAAGGATGGGCAGCCCACTGCTGCGGCGCACTCCTTTGCTAAGAAAGTAGGGCAGGACTTGTCGCAGCTTCTAAGAAAAACAACCGACAAGGGCGAATACCTCTTTGCAGATGTAACGACAAAGGGGCGCACTGCAAGAGAAGTCTTGACTGAGTTCCTTCCCAAAGAGATCAACTCCATCTATTGGCCTAAAAATATGTATTGGCGCAAGCCGGGCGAAGTATTCGTGCGTCCCGTGCGCTGGTTGGTCGCGTTGTTAGACAGGGAAGTGATCCCACTCGAATTCGACGGCATTCGCGCTGGAAGCCAATCGCGCGGACATCGAATCCTATCCCCAAACGCGATCCAGATTCCAGGCGCTGGCCCGTCTTACGTCGACATTCTTCGCGAAGCGAAAGTCCTCGGCCGCAGCGAGCGTGAGCAACAGATCCGCAAAGCCCTCGACGCCTCGACCCGCACTATCCCCGGTGCCCGCTGGCGCGAAGACAAGAGCCTGCTCGACACGGTCGTTAACCTCACCGAGTGGCCGTCGACAATCCTCGGGAGCTTCGATCGCGAGTTTCTCCAACTGCCGGAAGAAGTCCTGGTCACGGTCATGCGTGACCATCAGAAATACTTTGCGGTTGAAGACGGCTCGGGCAAGCTGCTGCCCCATTTTCTCGCAGTCTTGAACACTGATGGCGATCCGCAAGGCATCATCCGCCACGGACATGAGCGTGTGCTGCGCGCCCGCTTCAACGACGCTCGTTTCTTCTGGCAGACTGACCAGAAACATCCGCTGCGCGAGCGAGTGCAGTGGTTAAAGAACGTAACTTTCCAGAAAGACTTGGGGAACTATTACGACAAGACGCTTCGTGTCCAGCGCCTGTGCAGTTGGCTGTGCGAGATCATTCGACAAAGTGGGATGACGATTCGCCCTGGCGTGGTTCACAAAGCTGCCTACCTGGCCAAGACCGACCTCACGACCGAATTGGTGAAAGAGTTCACCGAGTTGCAGGGAATTGTTGGTGGTTTGTACGCCGGGGTACAGGAACTCGATACCGATCTCCCGGATGCCACTCGGCAGTTGATCGCACAAGCCATCTACGATCAGTACAAGCCGGAGTCGATGGAGGATTCAGTCCCGCGAACTCCCGGTGGTGCGGTGCTTTCGATCGCCGATAAGGTCGACACCATTGCTGGAATGTTTGCTTTAGGATTGCAGCCCACCAGTTCGAAAGATCCGTTCGCCCTGCGCCGTCAGGCCAATGGTATTGTAAAGACGATCGCTGAACACAAGCTTCCACTGAATTTGAGCAGCATATTCCGCGACGCGCGTGAGATTTACCGAGGGTCGGAAGCCGAGTGCAGGTTCTCGAAAGAGATCGACTACGCCGGCGCGATCCGTGAATTCTTCACGGAGCGCCTGGAGTTTTACTTGCGCGATGCCCTCAGCTTCAGGTACGACGTGGTCAAGTCTGTTCTGGCTTCGGGTTCGGACGACGTAGTGGACGCTGTGGCACGTGCGCAGTCAGTCAAGAGCGTACTGCATATGCCCGAATTCCAAGCTATCGCGTCCGCTTGCAAACGCATGCGGAACATCTTGAGGCAGGCAGAAGAGAAGGGAATCAAGTCGGCGGAAATGTTCGAGGCTTTGCCGGAGTCTTCGCAGGAGGAAAAGAAACTGGCAGCCTACCTGGACGTGAATGCCCCGAAGATTGAGGCCCATCGGCAAAAGGAGGAATATGGTGATGCGCTTCACCTTTTGTCGACTGTAAGAGAGCAAGTTGACGCCTTCTTCGACAAGGTCATGGTGATGGTTGACGACAAGCGTGTCCGTGACAACCGGTTGGCCCTGCTGCAGACATTGTTGAAGGAATTTTCCACCATCGCCGACTTCTCTGAAATCGTAGTCGAAGGCAAGACCTAGATTTCTTCATCCGGATCGTCCCCAACAGGAAGAGATTCGGTCATCAGTTGTTGCATCAGAGCAACGCCACAGGACTGAAATATGAATCTGATTGAGAGGAAGATTCGTGATGGGGCGTTTGCAATTGGCTATAACTTAACCGATCAAACCAGTGATGCCGACGTCCGCGATTTGATCCGAAGACTGAGACCTTTGCATTGCGGAAGGGAACTGATGCGAGTTGGAGGCGGTGCTGACGGTGGGTATCTGCTCCCGAACGACCTCGATGGTGTGGAATATTGTTTCTCGCCTGGAGTCGGTGCCATGGCGGATTTTGAAAGCCATCTGGCGACGCTAAACATAAAGTCCTTCCTTGCGGATCATTCTGTCGATTCCCCGCCCCTAGCAAAACCGGAGTTCACCTTCGATAAGAAATTTCTGGGTGCTATCGACAGCGAGACCTCGTTTACCCTCAAATCCTGGAGAGACAAATATCTGGCAGCCAATATTCATGATCTTCTGCTGGAAATGGATATAGAGGGAAGTGAATATGAAGTGATCCTGAGCACGCCAAGCGACACCCTGACTGATTTTCGAATCATGGTGATCGAGTTTCATTCTCTCGACAAGATATTCGACCCGTTTGCTTATACGGTGATTAAGACATGTTTTGAGAAGATACTGGAACATTTTCATGTGGTGCATATTCATCCCAACAATTGCTGTGGCAGTGTGAGAAGGCGGGGAATAGAGGTGCCACGGATTATGGAATTCACTTTTTACAACAAGAATAGGGTAAGAGAAACAAAATATAGGGAAGATTTCCCCCATATCCTGGATAGAGACAACACTAGTCGAAAAAGACCGCTGCACTTGCCGAAGTGTTGGTACAGTTAGGGCAAAAGGAATGCCGGGAGCAATGATGAACGAAGGAAAAGAGAGTGGAGTTCTGGCTGGCGCGTCCACTCGACGCCAAGTGATTGCCAGCGGCGCCGTTACCTTGGCGGGTCTGGCAATGGGATCGGTCCGCGCCGGGGCGCAGCAGACAATGGTGGAAACGCCGAGCACCAGTGCGGACAAGACGCGGACGTCTCTTCACCAGGAAGTCGATTTTAAAGCCACTCCCCATCGTATTTACGAGATTCTGCTGGATTCCAAGCTGTTTAGTGCGTTCTCCACCGAGCCGGCGACGATCAGCCCAGAGGTTGGCGGCGCTTTCAGCATGTTCGGTGCCAGAATTGTGGGGCGAAACATCGAACTGGTCCTCGACCAGCGAATCGTGCAGGCTTGGCGTCCCGCCTACTGGGATCCGGGCGTCTACAGCCTGGTCAAGTTTGAATTCAAGGCGCAGGGACCTCAAACCCATGTGGTGCTTGATCACACCGGTTTTCCGGAAGGCGATTTCGCATCCCTCAGCTCAGGGTGGAAAGAGCATTATTGGGAGCGCCTGGCGAAATACTTGGGTTAAGTTGTATGCGCCATTCCCTTGCGAGCACGCACTCGCGAAATGAATTGGTCTGCTGGATGCGTTCGAGCAGCATGGAGGGCGTGGATCGCTGGCCCACTCCAGCGACCCACAACGACTGCCGTGCGTGAATCGTCGCTCAAATCAGGACGGACGCATTCCGGGGACGCGCGAATCGGTTAGGCTGGCGCGAATCACGTCCAGCAATTCAGCGTTATCAACCGGCTTCTGAAAGAAAGCTGCGGCGCCGCCTTTAAGGGCGCGCTCTTCGTTGTTCTGCGGGTCGCGCGCGGTCAATACCACGACGGGGATACCGGCCAAAGTATCTATGTTCTGCAGCCGGTCCAGGACCACGAAGCCGTCGCCCGCAGGCAGGCCGAGATCAAGAACGATGAGGTCGGGATGCTCTTTCTGCGCCACGGCGACAGCAGTGTAGCCATCTTGAGCGTGAACGGTGTCGTAGTTATTGGCCCGGAGGCGCAGCCGCAAGGCGCGCCGCAGGTCGGGATCGTCGTCGACAATCAGGATTTTCGGTTTGGACATTTGGAACTCTCCTTTTGAATGGATTGAGCTTTCCGGATGGAATTTGAAGACGCGTCGCCGTTGCCGGGGCTGGCCGGTTCCGGCGTCACGCTGGCCATGATCATTTCCGTTATACGGTTGGCGACAGTCTGAACTTGTTTGTCCAGTGAGGCGTCGGCTGGCTGCAGAGCGAAGTCGACGGGCACCGCGGAAATTACCAGAGAGGCGCTGGTCTTCAGTTCTTCATTGCGCTCGAGTTGTCCGCGAATGCGGGCCAGCATGATCCTGGAACGCTCAAGGTCGGTCGAAGCCACCACAAAAAAAGTTTGCGCAGCAGCCGAGCCGCCCATTGGTGGTAAGACCAGATCCTTGTCGAGATAGACGCAGCGCCGCAGAGTCTCGATCGCCTGCTGCCAAACTTCCCGCCAGTTGCCGTGCAAGGTCTTGGACAGCGGGACCAGTTCCACTTTTACCAGTACGATGTGGTCGCGTATCCGCCCCTCATGCACAATGACTGGGGCCAATAGCTTCGCCAGAGAGTACAGCGGCAAGGTAAAAGTGAAGGTGCTGCCTTGACCGGGCTCGCTTGCCACCCAGATTTTTCCGCCGTGCAGCTTTACCAGTTCCCGGCAGATGTAGAGGCCAAGGCCCAAGCCAGTGCGATTGTTGTCGATCAATTCGGGGTCCTGGTAGAGGCGTTCGAAAATGAGCGCCTTGGCATCCGGACTAATACCGCGGCCGGTATCGGTGACCGAAACATAGACGGCGTTTTCATCGGCCTCAACCATGCAGGCCTTAACCATCACCGAACCTTCTGGAGCAGTGAACTTGATGGCGTTGTCGGTTAGGTTGATGAGCACTTCGAGAATGCGGTCGGGGTCGGCATGGACCAGAGGAATGCGGTTATCAAGGCCTATCTCGATGCCGACCTGTCTTTCGCGCGCGATGGGCCGCATCATGGTGGCCGCCTGCTGGATCAGTTCGCCGATCGAGATGCAGCGCGGTTCCACCCGGATCTTGCCACTCTCGGCCCGCGTCGCTTCCAGCAGGTCGCGGATCATGGCGTGCAACTGGTTCACGCTCTTAAGTACAGTCTTGAGGTGGTCGGTTTGTTCCGGTGCCATCGGTCCGGCCAGACCGTCCAGCAGGATGGTGACGTACTGGTGAATGCAAGTCAGGGGAGTGCGCAGTTCATGAGAGACGTGGGAGAGAAACTGGTTCTTAAATTCCAGTTGCTGTTTACGGGTGATTTCGAGCGAGCGCAGCAGCGCCTGCCGTTCGACGGCGTAACGCATGGCGCGTTCCAACTGCTTGCTGGTGATGTCGCCCTTAATCAGATAATCCTGCACGCCCTGGTGGACGGCCTTGAGCGCCAGCCCTTCATCGTCCTGTCCGGAGAGAATGACCACCGGAACGTCGGGCGAATGAGACATGACCGTGCGAAAGGTTTCCGCGCCGTGGCTGTCGGGAAGGTTCAAGTCGAGCAGCACCACCGAGGGCGGGTTGAGACCAAGAGAGGCGATGCCATCCGCCAGGCGGTCCACGCAGGTCACTTCCACCAGAGATTTGCTTTCGACCAGGCGCAGCCGCACCAGGTCGGCATCGCCCGGGTTGTCTTCGATCAGCAGCACGCGTGTAGCTTGATCGCTCATCGCTCCTCCCTCCTAATGCGGCAAGCTGGTAAAACCAAACCAAAATTCTTCAATAGATTGCACGGCGGAGAAATAATCCCCTAAATTGCCGGGCTTGCTGATGTAGCAGTTCGCGCCCAGTTCGTAACTGTGGATGATGTCTTTGTCGGCCTGGGAAGTGGTGAACACTACGATGGGAATGGTGCGCAATCCGGGGTCAGTTTTTACCTCCGCCAGAACCGCGCGGCCGCCTTTGCGGGGCATGTTCAGGTCTAAGAGGATGAGGTCGGGGCGCGCTGCCTCCGTGTACTTGTCGCGGCGGCGAAGAAAGGCGATGGCTTCCTCGCCATCGGGAACATTGTGAACGTTGCTGTGATGCGTACTCCCGGCTAGGACCTCGCGGGTCAATCCCACGTCGGCCGGGTTGTCGTCGACCAGCAGAATGTCGGGCGCTTCCTTCATTGCGTATGATCCATTTCTTCATCGGCGGAACTGGCGGGTAGCGTGAATTTGAAGCGGGCGCCTTCTCCGGCCTTTGATTCCACGGAGATACGGCCGCCATGCTGCTCGACCATCTTCTTGCAGATGGCCAGCCCCACGCCGTTGCCCGGGTACTCGGCGCGGGTGTGCAGGCGCTGGAAAATGACGAAGATGGCATCGGCATGTTCGGCGGCGATGCCGATTCCGTTGTCGCTGACCGAGAACTCCCATTCCGCCGCGCTCCTGTTCGCGCTCACTGTAATCACCGGAGTTTTCTCACCGCGAAACTTGATGGCGTTGCCGATCAGGTTCTGGAACAGTTGCACTAATTGGGTGCGATCGCCGCTGACGGTAGGAAGCGCTTCATAGTGAACGACAGCGCCACTCTCTTGCAGCGCCGCCTGCAGGTTCTCGAGCGCTTCCCGCACCACCTCGTCGCCGGCGAGCAGAGTGCTCTTGCGATTGCGGCCCACCCGCGAAAATGTCAGCAGATCCGTTACCAGCGTCTGCATGCGCAGTGCGCCTTCGAGGGCGTAGCGAATGTACTTGTCGGCATTTTCATCGAGCTTGCCGGCATAGCGCTCGGCTAGGAGTTGGGTGTAAGCCGCTACCATACGCAGCGGTTCCTGGAGATCATGCGAGGCCACATAGGCGAATTGTTCGAGATCGCGGTTGGAGCGCGCCAATTCCTCGGCCTTTTTGGCCAAGTCAGCTTCGGCCTGCCGCCGTTCTTTACGCACCTGCTTTTCTTCCAGAGCGCGGCGCACCGAAGCCGGTAGCCGAGTCAGCGAGTCTTTGAGAACATAATCGGTGGCTCCCAGCTTGATACATTCGACGGCGGTTACATCACCCACCGCGCCCGACACCAGGATCAGCGGAATGTCGAGGCCGGCGCTGCGCAGAATCTCCAACGCTTCCATGCCCCGCCATGATCCGAGGTTGTAATCGGCGAGCACCACATCGGGGGTGGTGGTCTGCAATTTCTGCCGGAACTGGTCGGCGGTCTGGACGACGTCGCAAGTGACTTCGAACCCGCCCCGCCGTAACTCGCGCAGCACCAGCTCGCTGTCCGCCAGATTGTCTTCGACCAGCAGGGCCGAGAATCGCACTATGGCCCGGACTCCGTTGACTTCAACCCGGTCGATGGCGACGGCTTCGCTCATGGCTTCACCGGTTCCGCTAACTCCTTGCCCACACCGTTCGGCGCGCGCTGATTGATCAGCAGCCAGTACAGCCCGATGGCCTTGACGGTCTGACGGAATTGCTCGAAATCCACCGGCTTCTGGATGTAGCTGTTGACCCCCAAGTGATAGCCATTGGCCACGTCCTTCTCCTCTTTAGAAGAAGTCATGATTACCACGGGAAGCATGCTGGTGCGGGGGTCGGCGCGCAGCCGTTGCAGCACCTCCATGCCATCGAGCTTGGGCAACTTCAAGTCGAGCAGGACCAGTTTGGGCATGTGTGCCGGATTGCGATCGGCATGGGGGCCGGTACAGAAAAGGAAGTCCAGTGCTTCCTCGCCATCGCGTACTACAAAGATGTGGTTGGCCAGGTTCTCCCGCCGCAAGGTATGCAGTGCGAGGTCAATGTCGTCCTGGCTGTCTTCGACTAATAAGATGTCCACTTCAACGTCATTCATAAGTTTCTCCATTGCACCCCGCCTACGGATTTACGCGGATCAACACAGATAATTCTTGAGGTTCATCCGTGACGATTCGCATAAATCGGTGCGTTCTGGATGTTTGCTGCCATCTCTATCCGCCGGCGCTTTGGCCAGCTGTCTTCATCGCGGGGGTTTGGCCAAGCGTGAAATAAAAAGTCGCTCCCTTGTCCACTTCGGCTTCGGCCCAGGCGCGTCCGCCGTGCTTCTGCACGATGCGCTGCACCGTGGCCAGACCGACGCCTGTGCCTTCAAACTCTTCGGTGCGATGCAGGCGTTGAAACACGCCGAAGAGTTTGTCGGCGTATTTCATGCTGAATCCGGCTCCGTTGTCGCGCACGAAGATCGCGGTCTGGCCGTTTTCCTCGCGATGGCCGATCTCGATGACCGCCGGGATTCGATTCCGCGAGTATTTGAGGGCATTCGAAATCAAGTTCTGGAAGACCTGCCGCATGAGCGTGGGATCACAATCGATTTGCGGCAAGGTGGAAATCCTCCACTCCACCTGGCGCCCTTCGCTATCGGGTTTAAGCATGGTGACGACGTCGTCCACCAGCGAGTTCAGCATGGTGGGCTGATAGGTGAGCGCTTGCCTACCGATGCGCGCCAACGCCAGCAACTCATCGACTAATACGCCCATGCGGCGAGTGCCTTCCTGAATGCGGGCGAGATGGTGTTTGGCCTCGGCATCGAGCCGGGGCGCGCAATCTTCCATCAGGATGCCAACGAAGCCGGCAATATGGCGCAGCGGGGCGCGCAGGTCGTGGGAGACCGAGTAGGTGAAAGCTTCGAGTTCATTCTTGGCTGCTTCCAGTTGCGCCGTGCGTTCGATGACCCGCTGTTCCAGGTCATTGTTCAAGCGGCGGATTTCGTGTTCCGCGGCCTTCTTTTCAGTGATGTCGCGGAAAGCGACCACCCCGCCGCGAACGGCTCCGTCCTTGTCTTTCAGCGGGCCCCCACTGGCCTCGATCCAAACCCCCTCCACGACCATGGGATTGCGCACAAACATCTCGGAGGTGCTGGCTTCCCCGCGAATCGCCCGTACCATGGGCAATTGATCAGTTGGAAAAGGTGTTACCACGTCGGGCAGGTAGAGGCCGTAGTGCTCGGTCCACTGCTGGCTGGACAGATCCGCCGCACCCCGGCCGAGGATTTTTTGTGCGGCCGGGTTCCAGATCACGAACTTTCCCTGCTGATCGGCGGCGACCAGCCCCTCCGCCATACTGTCCAGCACGGACTGAAGCATGAGTGTCTGCGTTTCCAGCGCTTGCTGGGAGCGGATCAATTCATCCGCCTGGCGGGAGAGTTCTTCGGCCTGAGCAGCCAGGGCCTCCTCCGCGCGCTTGTGCTCGGTGATGTTACGCGCAATCTTTGAGACGCCAATAATCCCGCCGCTACCGTCCCGGATCGGCGAAATAGTGGCTGAAATATCAATCCTCTCGCCATCCTTCCGGACACGGACGGTCTCGAAATGGTCGACACTCTCACCGCGGCCAATGCGCGTCAGAATGTCGGGCTCCTCGCCGGCGCGCTCCGGCGGCAGGAGGATCAGCATTGGCTTGCCCACCGCCTCGGACGATGCATAGCCAAAGATCTTTTCGGCGCCACGATTCCATGCAGTGATCGTTCCCTCCAGAGTCTTGCTGATGATGGCATCGTCGGAGGAATCCACAATCGCCGCCAGACGTGCGTTGCGTTCCTCCGCGAGCTTCCGTGATGTGATGTCCGCCCGGATGGCGATGTACTGCCGCGGTTTGCCATCAGGTCCTAGGGACGGGACGACGGTCGTGTCTACCCAATAGAGCGAGCCATCTTTGGCCCGGTTCTGAATCTCGCCGTGCCAAACTTGGCCATTGGCGACAGTGTGGTACATCTGCTGGAAAAATTCCTTGGGATGGTGGCCGGAGTTGAGAATGCGGTGATTTTGGCCGATTAACTCATCTTCGGAGTATTGGCTGATGACGCAGAATTTTTCATTGACGTAAGTAATCGTGCCCTGGACGTCAGTGATGGCCACAATGGCGTGTTGATCGAGAGCGAATTTCTGGTCGGCCAATTCTTTGAGCGCGGCCTCTCTCGTAGAGAGGCTTTCCTTCACGACCTCCTCCACCTTTCTTCGTTCTATATCGCTGCGATTGACCGCCACTGCCGCCCAAGTAAAGAGACCCGCCAGCATAGACATGGTCAGCAAGGACGCCAAGACCACGATGTTCCACTCGGAATAAAGTTCGGTAGAGGTGACTTGCCAGCAAATCCAGCCAACCAGAGGCGGGATAAGGGGCGCCGGCAACAATCGCCGTGTCAGACTCCCTCCCAGGCTCTGGCTGCAAAGCAGAGATCCGAATCCTCGTTCCGTGCGAGCGCAGATCAACCCCAGCGAGAGAACCGTGAGGGTGACGGCGGTAGGTAAAGACAGCGAGAGGTGCGCTACATAGGTACGGGGAGCGGAGACAAAGCTGAGGATCCCGAAGGCAGCGACTGCTGCCACCGAAAGGGCGAGAATCTGTGCTGGCCAGCTGCCCCGCCGTGTCCGCCAGTCGAGTGCCAGCAAAGCGAGAGCCAGCATCAGAAAAGCGGCGGCGGTGAGTGGGGACATGAGGCCGGCGACTCTCCAGGCGGCCGCCAGCCTCGCAGCCCGGACCTCCTCCAAAAGCGGGCCAATACGTGAGTCCCGGGCGAAAAGCTTTTCCGCAAGACTAAACAAACTTACAGAGCAGACGATGACCGCTAAGACCCTCGCGACCGTTGTCGAGACCACCGTGGATCGCCGGTTGTCGGTTGTTCGCAATAACCTTAACGAAACGGCTATCAGGAGGAAGCAGCTACACGTACTTGCCTTCATCGATACAGGGGCAACTCCCCATGTGGTAAGAGCCGGGATATGAAAGGTCCATCCTGCCAGGCCCGTCAGCCCGACTGCAGCAGAAAACGCTGCGGCGGCGGTCGCAAAGGCATTTAGCCGCCCGACCAAGCGAAGGTCAGGAGGGAAATCCCAGGACTGCATCACGGCCTCTTCTGCCCGCTTGCGGGCGGCAACTTCCTCTCCCAATGAACGGTTCACTTCCTGTAAATGCATTCGGTCGGGCAGCGAGATAACTTTCGGAACCAGGGGTATGAGCATCACCGCCGTGACTACGGACACGATTGCGGTGATGCCTTTGAGAATGCCCGCAACCAGATAGCTGGCATGCCAGATATTCCAGACTTCCATTAAGTGGGTAGTGCCGCAGGCTAGGATGAAAGTTCCGAACATCCAGAAAATACGATTGAAGGGAATGTCTCGGTTTCTGCGGATGAAGTAGATGAGAACGATCGGAATGCAGTAGTACGACAGTGTGATCAGCGCGTCGGAAATGACATGCAGCCAGACGATACGCGGATCCCAGAGATAGCAGTATCCGTGCGGCATGAAATCCGGCGAAAGCAGTTGACGAATCGGCTCCAAGCTACTCCTTCGGCGTTAGGCGGGGACATCATTCATTGCAGCACAGGTGGAAGGAGAGTCAGCCATCCCAGAGGTTCTATTACCTGGTTAATCGGCCCATCGTGGGAGTGCATTGCAGATCGGGAAACTCCCGCGAGTCTGTGCTAGGCTGACCCCAATGAAGGTTTCTTCGGTTTTCGTCTTATTATGTTGTGCGGCAACGACTGTTTGGGCAGCATCGGCGCCCGCCGGGAAGCCGCAGTCGCCCGATGTGTTCTTGGTGACCATCGACACCCTGCGAGCCGATCACATCCATTGTTACGGCGATGCCGACATAAAGACCCCCGCACTGGACAGCCTGGCTAAGGATGGCATCCGCTTCGAGCAGGCATTTACACCCAGCCCCATTACCAACACTTCGCACGCAACGATCCTGACCGGACTGCTGCCGAGCGCTCACGGAGTGACCGACTTTGCGGTGCCGCTGGCGGCGGATCATCCCACCTGGGCGGAACTACTCAAGCCGCAGGGTTATCAGACGGCGGCGTTCATCGGGGCAGTGATCCTGGACAGCAAGCAGCTCGCGCCGGGGTTCGATCGCGGGTTTGATTTCTACGACAACTTTCCGGAGCATCCGAAGACCAAAGAACGCTGGGGACGGGTGGAGCGGAGGGGGATGGAAGTGGTGCAACACGCGGAAGAGTGGCTCAACGGTCATCGGTCGGGACCGCGATTTGTGTGGGTGCATTTGTATGACCCGCACGATCCCTATGAGCCGCCGGAACCGTTTGCATCCGTATATAAGGAGCGGCTCTATGACGGCGAGATTGCCTACGCGGATTCGGCGCTGGGTCATTTCGTAGCTTACCTGAAGAAGCAGGGATGGTACGACGGAGCATTGATCGTCGTAGTCGGCGACCACGGCGAAGGGCTGGGTGAGCACGACGAAGATACCCACGGGATCTTTCTCTACGACACCACCACACACGTTCCGCTGATGGTGAAGTTGCCGGGGCAAGAAGCAAAGGAAAGGGAAGTCGCGGCGCAAGTGCGAACCACCGACATTCTGCCCACGGTTCTGGACCTGGTGGGCGCGAAAGCGCCAGCCCGCCTCGACGGTGAATCGCTGAGGCCATACTTCATTGGCGCAGAAACCGCTGGTCGCACTGCCTTCGGCGAGACCGATTATCCGTTGCGCTTCGGTTGGGCGCCGCTACGCTCGGTGCGCGAAGGTGGAGTCAAGTTTATCGAGGCGCCGCGGGCGGAATTCTACGATCTGCATTCCGATGCGAAAGAACAGCACAATATTTATGAGCCCTGGGATCTGAATGTTCAGAAGCTGCGTGCCGAATTAGCCGAGCTTAGAAAGAAGATGCCTCCGCCAAGGCAGTCTTCCAGAGGTGCGGTCGGACAGGGCACAACTGACGAATTGCGCGCTCTGGGCTACCTCGGGCCGGCCGATGCTTTGAGTTCAACCGACGTGCCGGAGCCGTCGTTGCTGCCTGATCCCAAAGACAAGATTGAAGAACAGAATCTGTTGCATAAGGCCATGTTAGCCGTCGACGATGAACGGACGGATGCTGCGCGTAATGCGTTCAAGAAGGTGCTGGAGATGGATCCGAAGTCGCCAACGGCTCTGGTGCAGTTGGGCCAGCTCGAGTTGGCGGCGAAGAATTATGCCCGGGCAATCGATTATTTGGGGCGGGCGGTCGAGGTGCGTCCTGGGGATGCAACTGTGAAATTGAATTACGGTGAGGCGCTAGAGATGACGGGCAATCTGGGCAGTGCGCGCGACGCATTGCAAGCCAGCCTGAGGCTGAATCCCAACCAGTTTTCGGCGCGATTGCTGCTGGGGAAGGTATACATGGGTTTGAACGAAGCGTCAGCGGCGGAAGACCAGCTCGAGGCCGCGCTGCTACTGCAACCAGCGAGTACGGAAACCCAACTCAGCTTGGCGGAAATCTTGATTGCGCAACGCAAGTTCATCGAAGCTGTGCCGCAGCTTCTGGCCGTTACACACTCACAACCGGGCAACGCAGAGGCATACCGCTTCTTAGAGCGGGCGTACAACGGTTTGGGACAAAAAGAAAAAGCCCTGGCGGCGGCGAACCGCGCCAAGGCTTTGGAAAAGCAAGAAAAATCTCACTGAAGCTACTGCGTCAGCGCAACCTTCTTATCTGAGTCTTCGAAAATCTGCGTCAATACGTGCCCACGCATCTGCTTGGGCTGCTCAATGCCGTAGATGTGGAGAATGGTGGGCGCGACGTCATAAACGCTGGCTTCAAAACCCATCAGGCGTAGGTCGTGCTTGATTCCAGGACCCATGACTATGATCGATCCCGGGACGTCGTCGCCATCGGCGAAGTCATGTTTGGCGATCACCGGCGTGGTCTTCTCGTGATCCATATGGGCGTGGGGATCGGTTTCTTCGAACTCGCGCAGCGGTTTAATGCCGTGGTCAGAGACGATGAAGAGATAAGTATTTTCGTCGACATGCTTCAGAATCGTTCCCAAGACTTTGTCAAAGCCGATGTACTGGTTGGGGAACGCATCCTGGCGAATGCCATTGATGGCCGGATTGTAACCGACATTAAAGGGTGTAATGGGATAGAGCCAGTGTCCAGTGCGATCCTCACAGGACTGCACCATAAAGGTGAAGTCAGTCGGATGGTTCGTGAGAAGGTAATCGAAGAGTTTGGTCTGCTGGTCGCGGATAAGCTGAACCTTATCCAGCCATGTATTAATGACTTCCGCTTCGTGCCCCTTGAGATCAGCCGCTGCGGGCATGCGTTCGCAGTCGATGTAGAAGTCGCCGACATTCTTTAGCAACTCAGCTTGCAGGCTGCGCGGATAGACAGCGTCGCCACCTTCCACTTCGCTTAACTTAGGCGCGCAGAGTACGCCGTCCTCGCAGTTCTTGCCACGGGTCAGCATGCCACTGATCATGTAGCCGTTCACCGGCATCACCGGGAACGTAGCCGGCACGTTCGCCATACCCACCGTCACGTTATTCTTCGACAGAATCGACCAGATGGGTTCTTCCTTCAACATATTGGTGTTGGCGGTGACTCCGCCGACCAGGAAGCCGGTAACGCCATGCTCTTCTGGATTCGTGCTGGTGAATATGGTGCTGTAGACACGCGGGCAGTTGGGCATCGAAACCGTGCGCAACTTGCCGTGGACTCCCTGGCTAATGACCTTGGCCATATTGGGCAGGTCGCCTTTCAGGAGCAGTGGCCGCAGCATGTCCCACTCCATGCCGTTCACGCCAACAACAATCACGCGCGGTTTTGGTTTCGCAGTGGACGTCTGAGCGTTCACGATCGAGACAAAAACCAAAAAAACTCCAAAAATTGCAAGCAATCGTCGGGGAACCACAGGAACACCTCTTGGTTTGGAATTGCTAATACTATAACACCGTAGCGCAAACCAACCTGGGGTCCCCGCGTTGCGACAAATCGCCAGTTTGCAATCGATCCTGCAAGCGAGAAGACCTCGTTGAGATAGGTTTATCGCCTAGGAACCGCAAAGTGTGAACCGTGCAGTGCAAAGACCAAGATTTCCCGATAGTCTCACTTCGTGACGATCAGCACATATGAGGCTAAGACCTTATGAGTTTACGGATGTCGTCATGCAATATTCTGAAATTCATAGCCACGCCTACAGTCAGTTATGTATTACCGCCATTTAAATCAATTACTTATAACAAAACATGGCTTGGCACTGCATGTGCTTTATCTTCAGTGATCACTTCTGTGTTGTGGGTGTAAGAAGTGTGTTTTTACGGGCGGAGCATGTAGGCCGCAATCGACAACAATTTCTTGAAAGCGACTCGGGTTCGCGGAGGAAAGAAATGAGCTTTAAGCGTTTACTGATGTTCACTCTCCTTGTTACATGCGTGCTGGCGACGAGCACTGTGCTCCTGGCCCAGACGACCGTTTCCCAAGGAAGTATTCAGGGAACCGTTACTGACCCATCCGGTGCCGTAGTTGGTGGCGCCAAGATCACGATCACTCACAAAGCCACGGGGCAGGTCATCACCACTACCTCGACGAATTCGGGTACGTACAACTCCGGCGGATTGATCCCCGGCGACTACGTTTTGCGGATTGAAGCCAAGGGCTTCCGCACTTCGGAACGAGCGTTTGCCGTGCAAGTCGGCGTAACCTCTTCCGGCAACACCAAGCTTGAGGTTGGCGAAGCCAGCCAGGTTGTAGAAGTGCAGGCTTCTTCGATTCAGGTCAATACCGAGCAATCGACGGTTCAAGGCGTTATTACCGGCGACCAGATTGACAAGCTGCCGGTTGACGGTCGCAACTTCCTTGACCTCGCGCAGCTCGAACCCGGCGTGCAGATTCAAGACGGCCAGACATTCGACCCCACCAAAGCCGGTTATTCTTCGATTTCCATCAATGGCGTCTTCGGGCGTACTCCGCGTATCGAACTGGACGGCGTCGACATCAGCGACGAGACCGTAGGCACGACCACCCAGAACGTCGGCATGAGTTCGATTCAGGAATTCAACATCAGTCGGTCAAACCTTGATCTCTCCACCGAGTTGACGTCGGCTGGCGCGGTCAACGTGACCACGAGGTCTGGGACGAACGACATTCACGGCCAGGCGTTCTATAACTTCCGTGGTCGCGATGCTGGCACGGCAGCCTTTCCTGGAGGCCAGGTCGGCTATTACCAACGCAATAACTATGGCGGTCGTGTTGGCGGCCCAATCATCAAGGACAAGTTGTTCTTCTTCATTGACGGCGAACGCATGAAGCAGGATGGAATCATTCCTCTGGTGATACCGGCTCCCTTCAGCCAGCTCAGCGGCGGCTACCTTTCGCCCTTCCGCGACAGCGAAGTCACGGGCAAGTTGGACTGGCAGGCTAGCAAGAACATTCACGTTTTCTATCGGTTTACCTATAACTGGAACAGGTCGGACGCTAACTTCGGCTACAACTACCAGGTATACGAGAACCGCGACAACACTCCTTCCGATGCAGCCGGCGTGGATATCAGTCAAGGGTCCTGGTCTCATAGCATTCGCTTCGGCTACTTGAAATTCCACAACCTGATCGGTGATGGTACGCAGGGTGCGAGCTTCTTCAACCCGATACCTGAGGCTGAGATTCTTGTGGCCGACCTGGGGATCCAGTTGTCGGGCCCGAACCTCCTGGCACCGCAGCAGACCTTCCAGAGCAACAAGCAAATTAAGTACGACGGAAGCAAAGTGTACGGTTCGCACGTGTTCCGCTTTGGTATCGGCTATAACGATATCAATGGCGGCGGATTCGCCAGCTTCTTCGGAATTGCGCCTCTTGACTTCACCGTGTCGCAGGGATGTGGAACGCCGGGCAATGTCGTCACCTGCCCGTTCCTGCAGGCGATCATTGGCAACGGGCAAGGATTCTTCACCGAGAAGCCGAATTTCGGTCTTCCGGCTGGAGGACAACGCGACAACCGCTTCCAGTTCTACCTTGGTGATTCCTGGAAGATGAAACCGAACTTCACCTGGACCTACGGTCTTCGTTACAATCGCGACACCGGCCGCTCGGACAGCGACTTGGCTCCGATTCCGTGCTCGGCGTCACCGGCCGCTATCGCTCCCTGCACCGGAAGCAGTCCGCTGCTCGATCAGTTTGGACCGGGCTTGGGCAACGCCGTGAGACAGCCCAACACCCAGTTCGGACCGCAAGTCGGTTTTGCCTGGGATCCAACCAAGAAGGGCAAGACTGTCATTCGGGCAGGCGCTGGCATCTACTACGAAAACTCCATCTTCAACAACACTCTGTTTGATCGCCCAGCCAAACTGGCCACAGGGCTGTTCTTTCAGAGCGCAATCCTCGGCTGCGGTAATGCACCCGGGCCTGCGGGAAGCGTCACGTTCGGCATCCCTGGTGCTCCAGGTGGAAGCGTTAGCTCGATCAACGGAGTGGACCTCGCGACTGGTGTCTGCTTCCAACCTCTCTCGACTGCCGGTCCACTGGTGTTCGACCTACAGAAGGAATTCCAGGCGGCTGTGAAGGCGCAGGGGCCCGTTTCCAATCCGAGCTACGTTGCCAACACTCTGCAAATCAGCCAACCGGAAGGTTTGTCGGCGTTTGATCCTAACTTCCGCAATGCGCGCTCCTACCAGTTCAACTTCGGTATGCAACATGAGATCTGGAAGGGCGGTGTTCTTACTGCGGATTACATCCGCAACGTCAGCACCCGCTTCATGCTGACGATTGACGAAAACCACGTCGGCGATGCGCGCTTCCTGAGCGTCCCAGCGGCAAATGCAGCGATCGCCAACACTACGACCGCTGCGGGTTGCGCGGGCGGCTCCAGTGCGGCAGCAATCAATTGTGCGATTGCCGCTGGCGACACCATCAACGACTTCGCCGGAAACGGGCTAGATTCAGGCAATGCCTTCGGTTCCGGTCCTGCCGGCGGCCCCGCCGGGAGCGGCGCGGCTTTCGGTGGCATCAATCGCAATGTGGGTGTAGGCGACTTCGAACTGCCGGAAGGACGCTCTACTTACAACGCGTTACAGATGTCATACAAACAACAGCTGGCGAATCCGATGCCAGGATTTACGTCGATGAACCTGACCGTTGCTTACACCCTGTCGCGCTTCGTAGGCGACGGTGGCAACGACCAGTTCTTCAGCGCCGTGGCACCTGACTTCAATAACCCCAGTTACTTCACTGGCCCAACTTCGCTGGATCGTACAGACGCGTTTAAGTTCGGTGTTACGATGGAAGTTGCACATCATGGACCACGCCTCAGCGTGATTGGAAACTTTGGTACAGCCCATCCGACTTCGGTATTCCTGCAAGAAGGGAACTCCGCAGCCGGAGGAATCGAAAGTCAGGCCGGGATATTCCACACCGATCTAACGGGAGACGGCACGAACGAAGACTTCCTGCCGGTGCCCGGTCAAAGCGTGGGAAAGCCAGGGCAGTTTATGCGCTCCCTTTCTCCAACTGGACTTGTCAACGCGATCAACTCGTGGAATAGCACGCAAGCAGGTACGCTGACACCGGCCGGGCAGGCCTTGGTTGGAGCGGGCCTGTTCACCACAGCGCAGTTGCAAGAGCTGCAAGCCACTAAGCCGTTTATTCCGCAGTCGCCGGCAAACCCGGTGGGTAACGGCATCTTCCGCGAGGTCAGCACCACCTTGGCTTGGCCTATCAAACTGACGGAAAGGTTCAACATTGAACCTTCTTTCAGCGCGTTCAACGTGTTCAACCTGGCAAACTTCGGGCAAGAGTTCGGAGCGCTGCCTTACTCTCTGACGCCGTTTGCGCCCGGCAGCGTTGGTAACGCCGGCAGCGTCAACGGAACATCCGACGGCTCCACGCGGAACTCAGTGCGAACCGGGACCGGCTCCGGTATCTTCTCGCTGGGTGCTCCGCGGCAAGTTGAATGGGGTATCAGGCTGAACTTCTAGTCAGGTAGTTCCATCTATAACCAAGCCGCCGACCTTCGGGTCGGCGGCTTTTTTAGTTGCCCAGTGGAGCGATTTCGTTTCGCAGGCGCTTAGAGAGCTTCTCGATGCGCTTGAGTCTGTCGATAAGATCTTTGTGCAAGAGGCCCCGCTTTAGGGATTCGATGTCCGGTTGTACTGATTCTGAGAGTTCGAGCAGTTCCCTGGCCTCGCGCTGCAGTACGGTCGGATCAACCCGTACAGTCTGCGGGCGACCGGGGTAAGCGGGCGCATAGATCGTGGGCGGCGGAAGCTCATATCCCGGTGGGATAGGGGCGCCGGGCGGGACCGACTGCCCTGCTGCGGACAAGCATAATCCGAGCAGCACGAATAGCAGGGAAGCGGGAGGAACCTTCATAGCGGCCTCCTGACGAAGATGGTGCGCATTTTACACCTTGGCTCGTGCCTAACAAGAACGCTACCGGCCCAGATACAGTCTCAAGGTCGAGAGCGCACTATCGTCGAATGTTAAACTGACGGTACATCATGCTCTCCCGCCCGGCGTTCGAATGTGTTCTAGTTCATGCTCTGCTCTTGGCGGCCTGTTCGTTACCGGGTGTGGCCGTGCCGAGCAGCGTCGTCCTGATCACCCTGGACACCACCCGCGCTGACCGCATGGGTTTCCTGGGTTCGAAGCGGGGACTTACGCCCAACCTGGATGCCCTAGCAAAGCAAGGCGTGGTATTCTCGCGTGCTTATTCCCAGGTTCCGTTGACGACACCCTCGCACGCTACCATACTCACCGGCACTTATCCGCAGTTCAATCATCTGCAAGACATGGGAAATCCCTTAGCCAAGGATCTGCCCTATCTTCCCGACATCCTGCGGCAGAACGGATATCACACAGCGGCCTTCGTCGGCTCACAGATACTTGATCCGAAGAGTGTCGCAGCACCCGGCTTCGACCGCGGCTTTGAGGTTTACGATGCCGGGTTTCACAGCCGTGCGCCCGGAGAAGATCGCTATCAGAGTGTGGAACGTCGTGCCACGGTCGTGGTGGCTCACGCAATCGACTGGCTCAACCGGAACCAGCGCGGTCCCTTCTTTCTTTGGGTACATCTCTACGATCCGCATGATCCATACGATCCGCCGGAGCCATTCAAAGCCAAGTATCGTGCTTCCCCCTACGACGGCGAGATTGCTTTCGCCGATTTCGCCGTGGGAAAACTGTTGGCCGCGCTACACGCCAGCGGACTGTACGATTCCACTGTGATTGCGGTTGCAGCCGATCACGGTGAGGCTTTCGGAGAACACGGAGAACAGACACATGGGCTCTTTCTATACGACGAGACCATCCATGTGCCGCTGCTGTTGAAACTTGCCGGCGTGAGGTCCGCTCCTATTCGAATCGATACCCGAGTCGGTCTGGTCGACTTAGCACCCACGATTTTGCAGGCGGTGGGGATCAATCCCCCGCCTACGATGCAGGGGGCGTCTCTAATGGAGTTGGTGAAGTCCGGCTCCAAGAGCGGGGGCGAAGACCGTCCAGCCTACGCCGAAACCGACTATCCTTTTCGGGCGTTCGGCTGGAGTCCTTTACGCGCCTGGCGGGCCGGGAAGTATCTCTACGTCGATGCGCCGCAGCACGAGCTCTACGATCAGTTGGCGGATCCTGGGGAAGCGCGAAATCTGGCGGGCAATTCCACCGCGGTTGCGGACACTATGGCCTCCCAGCTCGATGACTTCCACCGGAAAACCAGCAGTGCCACTCCAGCGCTGGCTGGGATCACACCCGATCAGGCGGAGCAACTGCAAGCCCTGGGCTACGTTACCTCCGAGTTCGGTAAGTCCGAAGCAAGCAAGACGCCGACCGGTCCAGATCCCAAAGAAAAAGTCCAGATCGCAAATCGGCTACACCAGGGCCTTGTCGACATGGACGATGAGCGTTACAAGGACGCCATCCCGCAATTGCAGGAGGTGCTCAAAGATCAGCCTAATGTCGGGCTGGCGAACCTGGAACTGGGCCGGGCCTACAACGGGCTTGGAAACTACGCGGAAGCGCTGCCATGGCTACGGAAAGCAGTCGAACTCACACCGGAATCCGGCCGCGCACATTATGAGTTGGGGGTGGCTCTGGCGGAGACAGGGGACTGGACGGGGGCAGCTACGCAGTTGGAGATTGCTGTGGCGCACGCTCCCGACTCAGACGACATGCAGTTCTACCTGGGAATGGCGTATGACGAACTCGGTCGTTCGACGGAGGCGGCAAAGAGCCTGCAGCACGCGCTCCAAATCAACCCCGACCATTACCAGGCAAATTTATTGCTCGGCCGCATCTTCGGTATGCAGAACCGTCCCCACGACGCTTTGCCCTATCTACAGAAGGCTGTCAAACTGCAGCCGAAATCGCCCGACGCGCACAAGTTTCTGGGCAATGTTTATACCGAACTGGGGCAGGAGGAGAACGCTCGCCGCGAGCAGACGGAAGCGAATCGACTGCAAACCACCTCTAATCCGTGAGCCATCAGGGCGCTAATTCACCGCGCAGATGTTTGGAAAGTTTCTCAATGCGCTTGAGTTTTTCGGCGAAGTCCTTGGGGATCTTGCCCTGCGAAAGCTGATCCAAGTCCGACGGTACCCCGCGCGCGAGCTCGGCCAGTTCAGTCGCCTCGGCGTGAAGTTTCACTGAATCAAGACTTCTTTTTGGCGGGGGTAGCGGCGGCTCGAGTTGCAGGGGATATTTGGCAATCTCCTGCTTCCCGGGACGTTCGAACTGTCCTGGAGATTGAGTTGATTGTGCGCCGACGATTGGCGTGACGATCAGGACGTCGACAAGGCAAAGAAATAGAAGGCAATGTCTCATAGAGAGACCTCCTACTTCCGCCGATTGTACTCCCGGCTGTCGGCGTGCGCCTACTTATATGCAGAATAAAACTCGAAGGCGGCATGGCTCGAAGGAGTAACCCCCCGAAGTGCATGCCGCCTGCGGATGATAAAAAGACAACTTAGCGGCCGCCGAAACTGTAGCCCAGAGATCCGCCGTAGCGTACCACGGTGTTTGAACTGAACTCGCTGTTGTTGTTGATCAGGTAGAGCCTGACTTCCGGTCGGACAAAGACGTTGTGCCAGATGTACGCGCGAATCCCTCCTCCGAAAGAGCCCATAAAGTGATTGCTGCTGCTATAGCTGGTGCATCCGAAGAAGTTATTGCAATTCGTAAGCCCGTAGAATCTGACGTCCTCGCCGCCAATTCCAGCCAACAGTTCAGCGGTGAAATTCTTGCTCAATTTCGGGGCCCAGATGGCATTGAAGGAGTAGAACAATGGACGATAGGGTTGGGATCCGAGTCCGCCATACACATTCTGGGACGCTCTCCAGAACAAGTCACCTTCAATCCCAAAGCGATGATGCAAAAGGAGGTCGGCACTAAAGCCGGGATATGCGCCGCCATTGTCGGACGGGAAGTAGAGGCCGTTTGTTATGGTCGCCGAGGGGGACGTAATTGTGCTGACCCCAAAGGCCGCATCGAATTGCTGCCCGAAGGCGCTCGAGGCAAGCAGACAAGACGCGAATAGCAAGGTAACGAGAGTTAATTTTTTCACTTTCTTCTCCATAAATTGTGGGGTACAAACTTTGGATGTTCGACAGGTCCGAGGGGTTGGATTTACAGTCTTAAAGTTTTGTATACAAAACTCCATAACTACTTCTGTTTCAGCGGTCTGCATGGATATCCAGCCTTTATACAATCACAAACTTGGCCTTGCCGCGAATGACAAAGAATGTTCCAATACCGCGAACGGAATACGCTTGTTTACCATGTTGATTCCTAAAACCTGCGGCAGCAGCAAAAGTTGCGTTTTTGGGGTGAATCCATCCACAATGACTAAGGTTACCCGCGATATCTTGGCTAAGCCGAGGGGTTGAAATACGGTTGACCCAGTCCTTATATGACCATTCTGGAAAAGATTCCCACGGTGGTAACCGTGGCTGTGCTGGTGGGCATTTTTGCCGGACTGAAACGCCATAGCCATTCCGCTCGTCTACAACTCTGGTTGGTCGCGTGGTTTCTGATTTTTATCCACTTTGTGGCTCAGATGTTCGAACCGGCATCAGGAGCGTCCAGTTCGTTGCTTCTGGCATTTGATCTGGGTTCGCTGCAGGCTTCCGCTGTAGTTTTTGTCGCTTCTGTAGCGTCGATAGTCGATGACCGAGTGAAACGTGGCCTGATGTTGACCGTCGTGGGGTTGCCGTCAGTTGCCTACACAGTTCTTGCCGCCTACGATGTTCACGCCCGCTGGCCGTTTGTGGTGAGCCTGACAGCGGCCATTGGCGGTGGAATTGTCTTTCTGGCATGGGTGAAGAAGAAATCCCCATGGTATGTGCTTTCCCTGGCAGGACTGGGCATCGGGGTGGGTGCCTGGGCTATCGATGCCGCATCCCGGGGTTCCTTTGATGAAGGCCTGACCGCCCTGCTGGGTTTGGGGTTCGGATTGCCCGGCGTTTTGATCTGCCGAAATTACTGGCGGCCCTCACCGGGCGTTCTGACGGTTGCGGCTGGATTCTTCTGCTGGGGAGCGGTATTTCCCGTGGCTATGCTTCTGGCTCACTTCGCTCCTGTGTTGAATGTCCCACCCGAGCTTTGGAATACGCCGAAAATGTTTGTCGCTTTTGGCATGATCCTGGCGATTGTTGAAGATAAATCCGAATCCATTGAAGTCATGCAGCGCAAGGAACGGGCCCTGAATCATCAATTGGAGCGCTTCTCCGCCATCACCTCGCGATTGCTGAGCGGCGCGACGGTGGAGTTGCTATGCGACGAGATTGCTTCTGCAATCGCAGAAGTCAGTAACTTTCGGGCCGCTGTGATTCACCTGGACAACGCCGGACATGGTCTGCGCGTGGCTGGAGCCAGCGGGCTGCCGAAGGACCTGTTGGCAGAGCTGCAAAGCAAGGCGCGGAGATGGACCATCGACGACATCAAAGACTTTTGCGTCCGCGGCCGGCAGATTGGACAGAACTCCTTTCTGCTGTCGCACCGCGAAGCCGCAAAATACCAGCCGGTAAAGAGCCAGAGAGAATATCCGCCCAATTCGCATTGGAATACGGGCGACGAGCTGCTGATCCCGCTGTGCTCGGCGCGGGGCGGGTACCTGGGATGCATCGCCCTCGACGATCCCCGGGAAGTGGAAGCTGTCAACGCCTCTGAGCTGTCGCGAATCGAGTTATTGGCCGCGGATTTGTCGGTTGCACTGGAGCTGAAATCGCTGCATAACCAGTTGATTCGTTCCGAGAAACTCGCTGCTTTGGGACAGTTGGTAGCCGGTGTGGCCCATGAACTCAACAATCCTCTTACCGCGGTGATGGGTTACGGCGAACTGCTCAGCGAGGGCGTGCCTCCGGGCACGATGCGCGACCGGCTCGACAAGCTAGTGAATGAAGGCCGCCGCATGAAGAAAATTGTGGAGAATCTTTTGCGCTTCTCGCGCCAGCGCGCGGTGGATCGTCAGGCGGTCGAACTGGCTGCGGTGGTGCAGGAAGTGTTGGCGCTCCGCGAGTATTATGTCCGCACCCGCGGTCTGGAAATCGTGGTTGACATCAACGCTGCCCTGCCTCAAGTCGCAGTAGATGAGGACCAATTCAAACAGATTCTTTTGAACCTGGTGAATAATGCCATCGACGCGGTGGAGGCGGAATCTGGCCCCAAGAAGATCACCATCCGTGCCTTCGCAAGGGGTAACCGCGCTATCCTGGAAGTCGAAGACACCGGGCCGGGATTCTCGGATGTGAATCGAGCTTTGGATCCGTTCTACACCACCAAGCCGGTGGGCAAGGGCACCGGCCTCGGACTGAGCATTTGCTACGGAATTATCAAAGAGCACGATGGTGAGATTAGAATCGAAAACGTGCAGCCTCACGGGGCGCGCGCGACCGTGGAATTGCCACTTGCCGAGGCGAATAGATTTAAGCCCACGGTTATGACCGCCACGGTCGCCGGCTGACGGCACTGCCTGGTTATACAAACTACCGCTGCTGAGTCCTACGTTCCCAGGCAAACCTCCACCCACTACCTCAACAGGTGCGTTATTGTCGGTTGGAGCGTAACGGGCCCACTCCCCTGCGTTGAACCCGCACCACCGCCCAATAAACCACAGGCGACAACCGTCCAAAAGAGCTACAATGTGGGCCTTCGCCGATTAACGTAATGGAGGGAATCCTATGGCAACAGCTTTGAAGATCGTTCCACCGGAAGCAAGAGTCACCAGTTTTGTTTCCAGAAAGCACAAGATGCTGATCAACGGCAAGTGGGTGGATTCGGCCTCCGGCAAGACCTTCCCCACCTATAACCCCGCGACTGGAGAAATTATGGCGCAGATCGCCGAGGGCGATCGCGAAGATATCAACCGCGCTGTCATAGCAGCGCGCACTGCGTTTGAGAAAGGACCGTGGCGCAGGATGACTGCGTCGGAACGCGGTAAGCTCATTTGGAAATTGGGAGACCTGCTGGAAGATAATCTGGAAGAGTTTGCTGAACTTGAGAGTCTGGACAACGGCAAGCCTCTCACGGTTGCGCGGGTTGCGGATATTCCGTTGGCCGCGGACCTGTTCCGCTACATGGCGGGTTGGGCAACCAAGATCGAAGGCAACACCATTCCGATTTCTGTTCCTTACACGCCCGGCGCTCGTTACCTGGCTTATACGCTACGAGAGCCGGTCGGTGTCGTCGGCCAGATCATTCCCTGGAATTTCCCACTGTTGATGGCGGCCTGGAAGCTGGGTCCGGCGCTGGCTACTGGAAATACTGTGGTCTTGAAACCGGCCGAGCAGACGCCACTCACTGCGCTTCGCCTCGGTGAACTGATTCAGCAAGCGGGCTTTCCGGACGGCGTAGTCAACATCATCCCCGGTTACGGCGAGACGGCTGGATCTGCGCTGGCTGCGCATCCTGACGTGGACAAAGTCGCTTTCACCGGATCTACCGAAGTTGGCAAACTGATTCTGCAGGCGGCGGCTGGGAACTTGAAGAAGGTTTCGCTTGAGTTGGGTGGCAAGTCACCCAATATAGTCTTCGCGGACGTGGATCTGGATGCTGCCATCGCCGGCGCGGCCAGTGCCATCTTCTTCAATCACGGCCAGTGCTGCTGTGCTGGTTCGCGATTGTTCGTCGAAAAGAAAGTCTTCGACAAAGTGGTGGACGGTGTGGCGGACAAGGCCTCGCAGATCAAGGTTGGGCATGGGTTTGATCCCGCCATTGACATGGGCCCGCTGGTTTCCAAGGAGCAACTGGACCGGGTTTGCGGTTATCTCGAATCCGGATTCTCCCAGGGGGCAAAAGCAGTCATCGGTGGACACCGGGTCGGGGACAAGGGTTATTTTGTAGAGCCGACTGTGCTGGTGAATACCAACGAAAAGATGAAGGTCGTGCAGGAGGAAATCTTTGGACCCGTGGTGACCGCCATCCCGTTCGAAGATCCCGACGAGTTGGTCTCGCAAGCTAACAACTCAGCCTATGGCCTGGCGGCAGGCATTTGGACTCGCGACATCCAAAAGGCCAATCGCCTGGCGGCTGATCTGCGCGCGGGTACGGTGTGGATCAACTGCTACAACATTTTCGATGCGGCGCTGCCCTTCGGCGGCTACAAGCAGTCCGGATGGGGCCGCGAGATGGGTCACGAAGTGCTTGAGCAGTACACCGAAGTGAAAGCAGTTTGCAGCGCAATGTAGGCTGAAGTCAGGGATTCAAAGTGGCGGCTGGGATGGGAACAATCGGGCCCTTCCAGCCGCTTTGTTATTGAAGGCCGGCCCGTCGCTTGGCATGAGGCACTCGACCGTCGTTTCTCAATTGAATTCGCCTTTATCGCTCTGGACAACACAAAATCCTGTTGTTATGTGGGCCAACATCCCCCAGGACGACGAGGGCGACACTACAACTGGCTTTACCCTTGCTTACGATTGCCGAAGTTCCGAGTCTAAGACTGGTATTCTTAAAGCACACGTTCGTTCGCGTTTGTACCACCCTGGATTCGTGAGCCCTTACATGAAAAAACAATTGTCGTCCTGCCTGTGTGTCCTGCTACTGGCTTCGTTCGCCGTGGCCCAGCGCCTCCCGGAAACTGCCGTCCCCGAGAACTACAAACTGACCTTCACTCCAGATTTCGACAAGAATAATTTTGCCGGCGAGGAAGTCATAACGATTCAGGTGCTTAAGCCGAGTTCGCAAATCGTCCTAAACTCGGCGGACATCGAAATCAATCAAGCTTCCGTGGTCAGCAGCGGAGTGACCCAAACCCCCACCGTCACCTTCGATAAAGACAAAGAAATGGTGACCTTTGCGGTAGGGCAGGAACTGCAGCCGGGTCCGGTCACGCTGAACATCAGGTATGTTGGCATTCTGAACGACCAACTACGCGGCTTCTACCTGGGGAAGGATGCGCAGGGACATAAGTATGCCGTAACGCAGCTCGAGGCCACCGACGCCCGCCGTGCATTCCCATGTTTCGACGAACCCGCCTACAAAGCCACTTTCGACATTACCGTGGTTGCAGACAAGGGGCTGATCGCGATCTCGAATGCCAAGATGATTTCCGATGTTCCGGGACCTGGTGAAAAGCACACCGTGAGCTTCGCCACTTCACAGAAGATGTCGTCGTACCTGGCGGCGATTGCGGTAGGAAACTTTGAATATATCGAGGGTGAAGTGGAAGGGATCCCAATCCGGATCTACAGCATGCCGGGCAAGAAGGAACTGGGCAGGTTTGCATTGCAAGCTACCGAATATTCTTTGGCGTACTACAACCGTTATTTTGGTATCAAGTATCCCTACGGCAAACTGGACTGGATCGCACTGCCCGACTTCTCCGCGGGCGCCATGGAAAACATCGGCTTCATTACTTCGCGCGAGGCCGAACTCCAAGTGGATGAACAACACGTGTCCCTGGCCCAGGAGAAGAATGTTGCCATCACCGTGACTCACGAGATCGCACACCAGTGGTTTGGCGATCTGGTCACCATGAGTTGGTGGGACGACGTCTGGCTCAACGAAGGCTTTGCTACCTGGATGGAAGGGAAGCCGGTTGACGCCTGGAAACCGGACTGGCATGTCGGTCTTGACGAAGTCAGCCGCGGAGACATTCTTACCACTGTTGGAGCGCTGAACATCGATTCGCTGGCCAGTACTCGCGCTATTCACCAGCCGGTTGAAACTCCCGGACAGATCCAGGAATTGTTCGACGGCATTGCCTACGGCAAAGCTGCGGCTGTGTTACGCATGATTGAAGCCTACATTGGGCCGGAAACTTTTCGTGCCGGTGTCAATGAATACTTAAAGCGTCATGCTTATGGCAACGCCACCGCGGAGGATTTCTGGCTCACGCTGGCCCAGGTGTCGAAGAAGCCGGTGGATCAGATTATGGCGACGTTCGTCAAGCAGCCTGGGGTTCCAATGGTGAGCCTCAAGGCGCAATGCACTGGCAATTCGACCATGGTTTCCATGAAGCAACAGCGGTACTTTTACGACCGGACAAAGCTCGACGCCGCTAACGATCAGTTGTGGCAAGTGCCAGTTTGCCTGAAGTCTGGACCGGCATCAGGCTCCGCACCGAGCCCGCAACAATGTGAATTGCTTACCAAACGGGAAGAGAGTTTTACTATTCCGGGCTGCTCAGCCTGGGTGTTGGGCAACGCCGGCGGCACTGGTTATTATCGCACCGCGTACGAGCCCGAAGCAGTCCGCGCTCTGGCACATGATGCTGAGGCTGTGCTTACTCCTCAGGAGCGCCTGCTGTTGCTCATCGACACTTGGGCATCGGTTCGCGTGGGGCGGCAGCCGGTGGGCGATTATCTGACTCTCGCGGAGGGCGTCAAGACCGAACCTGTCACCGCGGTTATGGCACTGGTGCTTGGCCAGCTAAACACCATTGGGCGCAACATCGTGACGGACGACGACCGACCAGGTTATCAGCTCTGGGTTCGGAATACCCTGAACCCGGTGGCCAAGAGAATTGGCTGGGACCCAAAGCCCGGCGAGAGCGAAGATGCCAAGAATCTGCGGCCACTTCTGCTCAATGCGCTTGGAGGTCAGGGACACGAAGCTGAAGCTATCGCCGAGGCCCAGAAGCTGGCAGATCGGGCGTTGCAGGATCCGGGTTCAGTACAGAGTGACTTGGCTAACGCTGCATTTGGGATAGCCGCATCCAACAGCGGCCCAGATTTCTACGACAAGGTCATGGCGGCAATGAAGGGCTCGAAGACGCCGGAGCAATACTATCTTTACTTCTATACCCTGTCGGATTTCAGCGATTCCCACCTCATAAAGCGCACGTTGGACTTCGCTATTTCATCAGAAGTGCGTTCTCAGGACAGCTTAGGATTGATCGGCAACGTCATGGGCCATCCTGATGGCCAAAAACTCGCTTGGGAGTTTGTCCGTTCTCATTGGGACGAGGTGGTAAAGGCCGGCGGGCCCTTCGCCAGCGCACAAGTCCAAGGCAATGTCGGTGGCTTCTGCGATTCTGCCATGAAAGATCAGGTTCAGGAATTCTTTGCAACACATCCATCGTCTGCGGCGGAGCGGACTCTACGGCAATCGATGGAACGCATCAATAACTGTATCGCGATGAAGACCGATCAATCTGGTCAACTGACGTTGTGGTTGCAGAACCAGGGCGGCGCGTCCGCGGGTGGGACGGCGGCTCACTGATCGATGGAGATAGCGCCATTGGCAAGCGGGTTGCCCGCCTGAAAGCCGGCGACGAAGCCAAGTGCCACGAACTAGTCGACTTCCCGGAATACTGCGGTTTGGGGCTTCGCTCCAGACCCGCTGTCTTGCTGCTTTTGCCAATCGGATTCGTTCAGCACGGAGATGATTTCCATCTTCTTCTTTTTCAGATCGGCGTTGATTGCGGCTAGCTCTTTGTCCGTGAGTTTACGGAAGTCCGTTATGACGTCATCCAGTTCCTTTGCGAGTGAAGCAGCGCGCGCAGTCTGATCCGCGGTTGGCCGGCCTTCGTAACCGTTCACGTCGCCGTATACCTCGCCGAGGTGCTCACGGATCCGTTCTTCACCGGTGATCGCGCCGCCCTCTTTTGTGGCCACAATCCTGGAACGCAATTCTCCCGACTGTTCTGCAAGATGCTCCAGTCGCGTGCGGAGAGCATCCTTCGCCGGGAGCTTGGAGGCATCGGCGGTCGCGGCATCGCGCACTCCCTCGATCGCGGCTACCCCGTAGGTCATGTGGCCCATCGTCTTGCCTAACTGAACCACCAGGTCGTACTGTTCCTGGCGATCTTCGACGGTGTAGGTGGCGCGGGGATCAAGCACAACGTGCAGCGGTGCGGTATATACCTTGTCACCTTTCGTCATCTTGATCGTGTAGGTGCCAGGCATTACGCGCACTCCCTGAGCCGCGGCAAACAAAGCGCTCGCCGCGGGAGGCACTGTGGGTGGTTTCAGGCGCATCGACCAGGTTGCCCGGTTAATGCCGCGATGTTTGCTCCCCGGAACCGTGTCCACCAACTTGCCATCCTGATCAAGGATTTCAATCTTTAAGTCACCAAAGATGTGCCGGCTCTTCTGGTAGTAGGTGATGAATGCATCTCCGGGCCGGCTGGGACCGTTGAAAGTCTCGTCGCCCTCCGCCCAGCCGCCATTCGCCTGGAAGTACTGAATCCCTGGACGGCCTTCGAGCAATACCGCGTCTTTGGCCATCAAGTCAGGAGTGAGCGCGCGCAGCGGAGAGATGTCGTCAATGATCCAGATGCCGCGCCCGTGGGTGGCCAACACCAGATCAGAGTCTCGCGCCTGCACCACCATGTCATCGACGGGTACGGAGGGGAAATTAGTGGCCTTGTACTGCGCCCAATGCGTTCCCCCATCATAGGAAATCCAAAGCCCCATCTCGGTGCCCAAAAAGAGCAGGTTGGGATCGACGCTGTCTTCTTTGATCACATGAGCGTAGCCAACCGCGCCATTTTCCTGAACGTTCAGCGAGGTCCATGTCTTGCCGTAGTCGGATGTCTTGTAGGCGTAAGACTTCATGTCGCCGAAAGTGTGGCGATCGAAGGTGGCGTACGCGGTAGCTTCGTCATAACGGCTGGCTGATACCGTTGAAACCCAGGAATTCTTAGGCAACCCCTGAACGTTTTCCACGACATTCGTCCAGGTCTTTGCGCCATCACGGGTGATTTGCAGGTTGCCATCGTCGGTCCCCACCCAGATGATCTGACCATTCTTTGGCGATTCTGAAATGGAATAGATGGAGGTGTGCATTTCCGCAAAGGAGTTATCGACCGTCACTCCTCCCGATTCCTCCTGCTTCTGTTTCTCCGGATCATTGGTGGTCAAGTCGGGAGAAATACGCTCCCATGATTGCCCGTGATCGCGCGAGCGAAAAAGGAACTGCGCTCCGATGTAGATTGTCCCTTTTTCGTTGGGACTCATGTGCATGGGTGTGTTCCAATTGAATCGCAGCTTCTTTTCGTTGTAATTCGGAAAGGGTTTGATGCTGCGAGATTCCAGGGTGTGGCGATTGATGCGGCCGATTTCACCGCCCTGCGACTCGGCATAAATGTAATTGGGGTCGGCAGGATCCTCGAAAGCCCAGAAGCCGTCGCCGCCATAGATGTTCTCCCAACGTGAATTGCTCACACCTCCCGGGTAGGACGAGTCCGCCACCCATACGCTGTTGTCCTGCAAGCCGCCATACACGTGGTATGGGTTCGCGTTGTCCACGCTCACGTGGTAAAACTGCGAAACCGGCAGATTGAGCTGGTGCTTCCAGCGTGTGCCTCCGTCTTCACTGCGCCACAGGCCGCCATCGTCTCCGGCAAAAACCATGTTGGGATTCTTGGGATTGATCCAAACATCGTGGAAATCACCGTGGGCATTGGCCACGAAGCTGAAGCTCTGGCCGCCGTTTACGCTCAGCAACAGGCCCAGATCAACTTTGAAAACTTTGTCTTCATTTTTGGGATCGACAATCAGGTTGCCGAAATAAAAAGGACGCCAGACCATGTACTGGCTGGCATCGAGCTTGTTCCAGCTTGCGCCGCCATCATTGGAACGAAACAAAGCGCTCTTCTTCGACTCGATCATCGCGTAGACCACTTGCGGCTTGGAGGGCGCAACTGCCACGGCGATTCTTCCATAAGGCTTGTCAGGAAGGCCCTTGGCATTGCTGGTGGTCAGTTCGATCCAGGTGTTGCCGCCGTCGGTAGATTTGAACAGCCCGCTGCCGGGGCCGCCCGAGCGGAAAGTCCAGCCTTGGCGCCGGAAGTCCCACATGTCAGCGAATATGGTGTTGGGTTCCTGGGAACTTCTGGCCAGCATGCCACATCCGGTGGAACCATTGGCACCGGCCAGAACTTTCGTCCAGGTCTTACCGCCATCCGTGGTCTTGTAAACGCCGCGCTCGTCATTGTCGTTCCAGAGATGGCCAGTGGCGCAGGCGAGAACAACATTGCTGTCCTTGGGATCGACCAGAATCTTCGCGATATGCTCGGAATCTTGCAAGCCGACGTTGGTCCAGTTCTCGCCGCCATCGGTGGACTTGTAAATGCCATTGCCAACGGAGACGCTATTTCGGGTCCAGCTTTCGCCCGTGCCCACCCAAACGGTGTCGGGGTTGGTTTGATCAATGGTGACAGCGCCGATCGATTGCACCGGCTGACGGTCGAAAACTGGCCTGAATGTCGTGCCGCCATTGATCGACTTCCATACTCCGCCGCTAGCCGCGCCAATGAATACGGTTACGCGCCCATTTTTCTCGATTGCATCCACGGCCGCGATGCGTCCGCTCATGGCAGCGGAGCCAATGTTGCGAATCGGCAAACCGGAAATGGTGGCCGAGTCAAACTTGATAGCCTGCTGGGCCGCGCCGGGGCCACATAACAGCAACGCCATGGCGGGTAGAAGTAGTCTTTTGAACCAGCGGGAACCGCGTGTGACATGAGCAGTCATTGAGAGTCCTCTTGAATGTGACAAGAAATCATGAGCATAGTTCCGGCGCGGTGTTTCGACTCCGTCATTTTTTCAGCGAAGCTGGAACCGCGAACTCTGAATTTTCCAGCGGCACGTTGACTTCAATCTTTTCGACACTGGTCGTTTGCCATTGAGTAGGATCGTTCTTAGGCCCCGTCGCGATGGAAAACGGGTACATGACGCCGGCAACCGGCTTGTAGGAACCCATTTCGCTGGCGCTTTCCCGCACCGATCCGCGGATGAACTCCTGGGTCTCGCGGCGGATTTCGAGGTAAGTATCCGGGTCGAGGTAGTAATAAAGGATGTCGCCATTCTTGAGCGTGACTTTGAGGCGAAGCGCGTCATCGCCGTCCACAACATCGCGGCCCAAATATTCGACCGTGTTGCCTTTTTCCTTATAGTTCACCATAGGGCCATCGAAGTCGGAATCGATCAGAAGATCGCGCAAGTCGTCTTCGCCCATGAGTTGCGGGTCTTTGCGTCCGCCAAAGGGCTGAATCTGCCAGCCCGTGGTGCCATCGTAGGCCTGCACCGCAGTCATGCTTTGCAGCGAAAAAGTCTCCCTTACCTGGTTGGGGCGCGAGTTTTCCTGGGTCACGGTGCCGACGAATCCGCCCGGAAGTAGGGCTTTACCGGTCATGCGCATCGTCTTGACGCCTTTGATCTTGTCCATTCCACCTTTGGCCTTGATGTTCTTCGCGACCAGTTCGTCGGCGGTTTGTGCGGAGGACAAAAGGCTCAAACACAAAGCGGCGGGCACAAGAAGCAATCTGCAACGCATGCATGCTCCAATCTGAAAAAACAAAGAGATTCCCTGCGGAAATGACACTGTACTCCTATTCGACGTAGTTTGCCAAGCAAAGGGTAGCAGGTTAAATGCGGGTTGTTTTGCCTCTTGGCGATCCCTTTTGCGTACTTTTGCGGTTAAGTGCTTTTGACCGCAAAGGCCGCGAAGGATTTCGCGAAGTTCGCGAAGAACATTGAACGCCCTGCCTTTGACTCAGCTCGTCTTCTTCGATAGCCTAATCGTTTCCGAATGTCCCCCGACAGCCCAGCCATCTCCGTCCAAGGTCTGAAGAAGTCTTACGGCGACGTTCATGCCGTGAAGGGAATCGATTTCGAAATCCAGACGGGAGAAGTTTTTTGTCTGCTTGGACCCAACGGTGCGGGGAAGACCACGACGGTAGAGATTCTGGAAGGCTTGCGACCGCGCTCTGGCGGCCAGGTTGCAGTGCTTGGCTTCGACCCCGACAAACAGCGGCAAAGCCTCAAAGATCGCATCGGAGTTTGTCTGCAAGCCACGAATCTGCCGGAAAAGATTCGGGTGCGCGAGGCGTTGCAGGTATTCTCATCTTTCTACACCAAACATGCCGACCTGAATCAATTGCTTCACCGCCTTCAGCTCGAAGAAAAACGCGAAGCTTTTTATGGGACGCTCTCGGGTGGTCAGAAGCAGCGACTGGCATTAGCTCTGGCCTTAGTTAACGATCCCCAGCTTATTTTTCTGGATGAGCCTACCACTGGCCTTGACCCGCAAGTCCGTGTGGAAATCCATTCTTTGCTGGAAGAGCTCAAGAAAGAGCACCGTACGATTCTGATGACCACCCATTACATCGAGGAAGCCGAGCGCCTGTGCGACCGGGTGGCTATTGTGGACGAAGGTAAGATCATCGCCCTCGATACGCCCAGTCGCCTGCAACAGCAAAGCCGTAACGCGTCGAGCATCGTGGTTACGTGTGCCAAACCAGTTCCAGCGGATCGTCCCGCATGGGTGGAAGCCACGCAGAGCGCTCTGGATTCCACTGGCCGCACGCTGACCGTGCATTCCCGCCGGCCGGCGGCGACGCTGGTCGATCTGGTGAAGTGGATTGATCAGCAAGGACTCGAACTCACCGATGTTCATCTCAAGCAGCCCACGCTCGAAGATGTGTTCATCGAACTCACGGGAAAGAGCCTGCGCGAATGAACGCCTACAAGGCATTGATCGCGCTCGATCTGAAACTGGCCATGCGCCAGAAGTCAGTGCTGTTCTTCAATTATTTGTTTCCTCTGGTTTTCTTCTTTGTGTTTGCTCAAGCGTTTCATGCCGAGCGCGGTGCTGGCATGACCATTGTGATTGCCATGGTCATGATCATTGGAATCCTGGGTAACGGACTGTTCGGCGCGGGGATGCGCGCGGTGCAGGAGCGGGAAGCCAACATTCTGCGGCGGTACAAAGTTACGCCGATTTCCCCTGCGCCCTTGTTGATCGCGTCCACGGTGACCGGCTGGATCATTTTCATGCCGTATGTGTTCGTGATGTTTAGCCTGGCGCATTTCATTTATGGCATGCCCTGGCCGAAAAGCATGGGATCGATCTTGATTTTTGTGTCGGTGGGCATCGCTGGATTTCGCGCGATCGGCTTGATCCTGGCGGCAGTCGCCAACTCCATGCAGGAGAGCCAGATTCTGATCCAGTTGGTTTACCTGCCCATGCTGTTCCTGAGCGGCGCGACCTTCCCGCTGGCCATGTTTCCCGCGTGGCTGCTGGTGGTCACCCAGTTCCTGCCTGCCACCTACCTGGTCACCGGTGTGCAGGCAATGCTGATGCGTGATGAAGGGATTATCGCGAACATCCAGCCGGCAGCGGCGTTGTTGCTGACCATGGTGGTGGGACTGTTTATCGCCTACAAGCTGTTTCGCTGGGAAAAAGAAGAGAAGATACGCAATTCGGCGAAACTGTGGCTGGCCGTGGTAATGACGCCGTTTTTGTGTCTCGGCCTCTGGCAGACGCACACCAAGAGCAATGCGGAAAAGACGAAAATACTGCAACGCCAGCTCAATCGCAGCGAGACGTTCCTGATTCGTGGCGCACGCATTTTCGTCGGCGACGGGCCGGTCATTGAGAATGGCGCTGTGCTGGTCCGCGGCGGCAAGATTGCGGAAGTGTACCAGGGAAACGGGCCGGACCCGAAGACAGTTAATGCTGAGGTGGTCGAAGCCGCCGGCAAGACCATTCTTCCCGGCCTCATCGACGTTCATGTGCATCTTGGCGCGCCAGCCGGTTTCTATCCTGACATGAAGTCGTATGATCCCGACAAGATGATGCTGCGCAATCTCGCGGCATATCTTTACAGCGGGGTCACCACCGTCCGCAGTGTGGGCGACGGGCTCGACGGTATTCTCAAGACACGGTCGAAGATCAACAGCGGAGAGGTACTGGGCGCGGAACTGTTCACCTGCGGGCCGCTGTTTACCGCTAAGGGTGGTCATGGAACGGAATACTTTAAGCAGCTTCCGGCAGGAATCCGCGAGAATGCGGAAAAGCAGTTCACTCGCATTCCGGCTTCGCCCGAAGAAGCCAGGCAGCAGGTGGATGACCTCAAAAAGTCCGGGGTGGATTGCGTCAAAGCCATTCTGGAATCCGGCGCTGGTGGCCGGGTGTACAACCGGCTGGATCCCAGCATATTCCAGGCGGTCGCTCAACAAGCTCATGCCGACCAATTGCCGCTCGCGGTCCATACCGGCGATTTGCGCGATGTGGAGGAGGCGGTTCAGGCCCAGGCCAATTCCATTGAACACGGGTCGTTTCGCGAGGCGATTCCGGATGCTTTGTTCGATCAGATGGCCCGGCACGGAACCTTTTATGATCCTACGCTGAGCGTGGGCGAAGCTTTCAAGGATTTTGCGGCAGGGAAGGCCGATTTGCTCAAGCGCTCATTGGTGCAGCAAGTCGGGCCTCCGGAATTGCTGCGAGGAACCGAGGACGCACTCGGGTCCAAGGATGCCGAGGAGATTCGCGCATCGATTGGGCAGTATCCCATCGACATGCAGATCGCGACTGCAAACCTTAAACGTGCCTACGAACACAAAGTGTTGCTGGTCACGGGGAGCGACGCCGGCAATTTTCTCGTGATCCACGGCCCCACGGTGCAGCGGGAACTAGAGTTGTGGGTGCGAGCGGGAATCCCGCCGGCCGTGGCGTTGCAAGCAGCTACATCCAATGCCGCGCGGCTGCTCGGCTCCGACGCTCACATCGGGACCGTACGTCCCGGCAACGACGCTGATCTATTGATCATCGATGGCAATCCGCTCGAAGACATCACCGCGACCGAGAGGATTTCGTCGGTAGTCTTCAAAGGTGAACGCATCGACCGGACGGAGTTGTTCGAGCAACACTGAGTACCGTTATGCAATTCCGAGTTTTTTCTGCATCTGTTCCAGCGACAAACCCTTCGTCTCGGGATACGCCAACAAGACTACAAAGAATTGCAGCACCATCATCGCCGCAAAGAATACAAACGGATAGCCACCGGACGACGCCGCCAGCAGCGGAAAGGTTCCGGAGATGAGGGCATTCATAAACCAGTGTGAAAAGCTACCCAGGCTCTGACCCTTGGCCCGCACGGCGTTGGGGAAAACTTCCGCCAAATAAACCCAGATCACGGCTCCCTGCGAAAAAGCAAAACAGGCAATGTAGCCGATCAGCAGCCCGAGCAGCAAGCTTTGATGCTGTTGGGTGAAGAAAATCGCTGCAACCCCAGATAGGCAGACGGCCATGCCGACAGCGCCAATCAGCAGCAGGATCTTGCGTCCGATCTTGTCAATGACCGACATGGTAATCACGGTGAAAAGCAGATTCGTGCCACCAACGGCCACGGCTTGAAGACTACCCGATACTTTACTGAAGCCAGCGTGGGCAAAGATATCGTTCAAGTAGTAGAGGATGGCGTTGATCCCGGAAAGCTGATTAAACATTCCGATGGTGACCGCCAGAAAGATAGGGAAAAGATACTTCCGTGAAAACAGAACCTCGGTGGCGTGTGTGTGTTCAGAATCGATGGAGGCAACGATTTCCTGCAACTCCCGTTCGAAGTCGCTGGTCCCGATGTTTTGCAGAACGGTTCGGGCGTCGGCAATCCGTCCTTTCTTGACCAGCCAGCGCGGGCTGCGGGGAATGGTGAACAACAGAACAAAGAAGAGCGCCGCCGGAATGCCAGTCACGCCCAGTTCCCACCGCCATTCCAACAAACCGAAGCGTTGCAGTCCGATCAGGTAATTCGAGAAATAAGCCAGCAGAATGCCGAAGACGATGTTGAATTGAAAGAATCCCACCAGACGTCCACGCAGCTTCGCGGGAGAAATCTCCGCAATATACATTGGACCCAGCACCGAAGACCCGCCGATTCCTAGTCCTCCAATGAAGCGAAAAACAATGAGCGCCGGCCAATTCCAGGCCCCCGCACAGCCTATGGCCGAAATCAAGTAAAGAATGGCCATAATCCGCAAACTATCGCGACGCCCGTAGCGATCGCCGGGAAACCCCGCCAGCATCGCGCCCAGGATTGTTCCTCCCAAAGCGCTAGCGACGGTGATACCGAGGCCGCCCGGCGAAAGCTGGAAGGTTTGGGTGAGGGTTCCGGTGGCGCCGGAGATGACGGCGGTATCGAATCCGAATAGCAGACCGCCCAACGCGGCAACCGCAGTACTCTTTGCCAGGTTCGGGTTCAGATTCATGTGTCTAGTGTGCCGCCGACAGATACTTCGCGGGAATCGGATTTTCCGCAGTCTCGTGCTGCCATAGCGCACCGCTGATCCACCAGCGTTTACCGTCGTTCATCAGTTGAATGCTGTTGATGCCACGAGTTACTTGCGGGTCATTCGGAGTCTTGCGGGATTCGAAACTGCTCCAGACGTTGGCGATGTTTCCGTACACGTCGACGCGTTGCGCGAGTTCGCGCTCGATGTGGCCGCCCTTGCCAATTGCGGCGATCACCATGTCCGTGAACTCCGGTAACGTCATGGCATGAGCGACGACCCGGCCATCTTTAATACTCATGCTTACCAATTGTGCCTGGGGCTGGAAAAGAGAGCGGAAGCGATCAAGGTTAAGCGCCTGTCCAGGGGGTCCTGAAATCGCGACATAAGACGCCCGGACGACTGCCGAGGGAGAAGCCACGTCCTCGGCCCTAGCTTGTGGCGCTTGTGCGGAGGCCAGCCCGCTCCCGGCCAGCAGATAGGCCAATACCACATACAACCGATGCAACCCGCTCCGCGATTTCCTGCTTCCAATCTGCATGTTTCCTCCCTGAATGAACCCGCGAATCTTCGAACGCTACGAAATGCTTGCGCCTGCCGCCGACCATCGGCCGAGACGAATCTGACAGTCCACTGCTTCGACCGCGACCGCGCTGCGCAAGTCCGGACCCAGGTCGAACTGCCACATCGACCAGCTCGTTGACTCTTCAGGCTTGTCATAGATTTCCAGATGTAGTTCTCCAGCGCCCGAACGGGGAATCACGCCGAAGCCGTCGAGCGGGGCCGACAGACCCGCTCCGCAGGCCTTTATATATGCTTCCTTCGCGGTCCAGCAGCCGAAAAAGGCCGCAAAGCGTTGGTCAGCGGGCTGCGATCGCAACCACTCCGACTCCTTTGCCGAAAAGAAACGGGTACCAAGCTGCAGTGGATCCAGGTTCTCCCGGATTCGCTCGACATCAATGCCCACGCGGCCGGCTCGGGTTACCGCGATCATGGTTGTCCCCTCGGTGTGAGACAAATTGAAGTACAGGTCGCCCGCTCCGGCCAGTTCTGGTTTCCCGTGCTCTGCGGCGCGAAAATGCACTTCCAGAGGTTCGATCTGGAGGTATTGCCCCAGAGCGATGCGCAGGAATGCCCGCGAAAGAATGAACTGAATGCGCGGCTCGGGAACTAGAAAGCGCGCGGCCCGTTTTTGTTCAGAGTGGTCCAGAAGCGAAGATAGTCTGTCGATGGCCGCTTCCTGGGCTGTCAGGTCGGTGTGCCAAACGTGGATCTCGGTGCTGCCGAGGAGCCCATCCATCTTGATCAGGTCCGAACCGGCCACCATTGGTGTTGATTCTCCATTTGCGCGCCGCCTTCGATTTGCGCCACGCGCTCCACCTGCCCGCAGGCTTTACATATCATGGACGCTTCACAGGCGCAAATCTGCTTTTTCGCACTAGCAATCTATCGCAGCCGTAGATTACAATTCTTCGTAATCCAGCCTAAGACGAGCAGCCTAAGAAGTACGGGTTTCCAGCGTGTTCGATTCTGCCAGAGAAGTGGTGCAGGAGCGCTGCATTTCGTCATGAGAAGCCTACTCGAAGTATTGCGGCAGAAGGAAATAGATCTGGCGCGGGTGCGCCAGGAAGTCGAGGCGCTGCGGTTCGTGGCGCCATTGTTGCTGGAAGGGGATGATCAATTCAGGGATCGACTTGAGGTTCTTTGGCCGGAAACCCCGCCGAAGAACCGCTGGCCGCTCGAAGTCGATGAGCTACCACGAATCTCCCCCGGTTTATGACGCTATATCCAACTTAATGCCGGCGATTAGCAGGAAAATCCGAACGATAGCCAGTGTTCGATTTTTGGAAGTAGCTATAGAAGACAACGGCCAAGCTAGCCCGGTTACTGGGCGATGGCACTGGCAGTCGTAGAAAATGCGTTGTTGGCGTTAGCACCGATCAAACGGATGGTCCCGACCACTAAGACTAGAATTACCGCCAACATCACGGCATATTCCGCAATGTCTTGACCCTGCTCCTCAGACCAGAGCCTCTGTACAAACTTACTCATACACCCTCCACATGACACCTTGCGTGCTTTCCATGATGCCGGGATGGAAGGCGGTTGTCAAATCGAAGTCGTGAAACCCCTGTTCTGCAATTTTTGGTGTCGGACGAGGCGTTTAACGTGAATGGCCGTCGCGCTAGCTTGAGGGCAAGAAGCTTGCAAGGTGACCGCATTCACCGCGCCCACGCCATCGCAGTCCGCGAAGCGTATTCGAGCACTCTGCCGGGCAGCACGCCCAGATAGATAGTTGCCGCCAGGCTGATGGCCAGAGCGGCTCCGAGTCCCACAGGAATCCGCGCCACCGGAACTTCCTGCTGCGGCTCACGCATGTACATCACGACGATAATCCGCAGGTAGTAGTACGCCCCCACCGCGCTGTTCAGCACGCCGATAATCACCAGGCCGACGAGATTCGCCTGCAAGGCGGCGCTGAAGACGTAGAACTTGGCAAAGAAACCGCCGGTGATCGGGATGCCGATGAGCGACAGCAGAAAAATGGTCAGCGTTGCCGCCAGCAGTGGCGAGCGCCGTCCCAGTCCGGAGTAGTCTTCCAAGGTCACGTAACGTTCACCTGCGCCGCCGAAGTGACTGACGACCGCAAACGCACCTACGTTCATGGCGGCATACGAAGCCGCATAGAACATGGCGGCGGGGATGCCGTTATTGGGCAAAGCTGCATACGCGACCAGCAAATATCCGGCATGGGCGATGGAAGAGTAGGCCAGCAATCGCTTGATGTTGTTTTGCACCAGCGCGCCGAGGTTTCCGATTGTCATGGAAAGCGCCGCTACTACCCAGATCAGCCCAATCCGGCCGGGAGCATGGGCTTCAAACATGACCCGTAGCAATACCGCAAACGCGGCGGCTTTTGGAGCAGTGGACATGAATCCGACCACTGGCGACGGCGCGCCTTCGTAAACGTCCGGCGTCCATACATGAAACGGCGCGGCAGCCACCTTGAATCCAAGGCCGACGAACATCAGCGCGACTCCAGCGTAGGCGAGAAGGGGAATCTGCCCCGAACGCAGAACCTCGCCGATTGCCGCAATGCTAGTCGAGCCGGTGGCGCCGAACATGAGAGCTACGCCATAGAGGAAGAACGCCGTGGCAAACGATCCTAGGAGAAAATACTTGACTGACGACTCGCTGCTGATGGCCGCCCGCCGCCGGAATCCCGCCAACACGTAGGTTGAGATCGAGGAAATTTCTAGCGCGATGAAGATGAGCACCAGTTCGACCGCGGACGACATCAGGCTCATCCCGACGGCACCGAACAGGATCAAGGCGTAGTATTCGCCGGCGCGAATTTGTTGCACTTCCATGTACTCGAAAGAAGTGAGAATGACGACCGTCGTCACCGCCGCCACCAGCAAGTGAAAGAAGACGCTGAACGAGTCCACCCGCACCATGTTCCAAAAGGCGAAGCCAGGATATTCGGCCTGCATAAATGTGGCGGCAAGCGCAGTCAGTGAGCCAAGCAGGGCGATCGCGCCCAGAGTTTTCTCGATCCGTTTTTCCTCGGCAGCTGCGTCCACCACCATTACGATCATGCCAAAGACGGTCAGGACGATCTCCGGCAGCAAGCGAATATAGTCGACCGCTTGAGGAAGCATGGTGGCGTTGGTCACCGTCCCACCACCTTGCTGGTTAGCTGTGTGAAGGGAGACAACACGGCCTGAACTGCGGGATCGATTGCGTTCAGCCAAACCAACGGAGCGACGCCCATGACCAGCGCGGCGATGGCAGTCGGCCAGAGCGCAGCCCGCTCGCGGCCATCGAGGTCGGGCAATGTCAAGTTGACTTCGTGGGTCAACTTGCCGAAGAACACTCGCTGGTACATCCACAGCAGGTAACACGCGCTCCAGATCACGCCCGTAGCGCCCAAAACGCCGTATAACGCCCGGTCGCGAAACGTCCCACTCAACACCAGAAACTCGCCGATGAACCCGTTCAGCAAGGGCAATCCAACCGATGCCAGCATGATGAACATAAAGAAAGTCGCGTATATCGGCATGGGGCCGGCCAGGCCACCGAACTCGGCGATTTCATAGGTGTGCCGCCGCTCGTAGAGAATCCCCGCCAGCATGAATAGCGCGCCGGTAGAGACGCCATGAGCCAGCATCACGAAGGTCGCGCCATCGAGGCCCGCCTGGGTGAAACTGAAAATCCCCAGCACTACAAATCCCAGATGGCTTATCGAAGAGTAGGCGATTAACTTCTTCAGGTTGGGCTGCACCATGGCGACCAGCGCGCCGTAAATGATTCCGATCAGCGCCAGGATCATGACCCACCAGGCATTGCTGCGCGACTGCTCGGGAAACAGGCCGAGGTTGAAGCGCAACAGGCCGTAGGTGCCCATCTTCAGCAGAACCCCAGCCAGCAGAACTGAACCGGCTGTTGGAGCCTCGACGTGGGCGTCAGGCAGCCACGTGTGAAAAGGGAATAGCGGCACTTTGACCGCGAAAGCAATGAAGAATCCCAGGAAAAGCCAGGGCGCAGCGGTAGCAAAGCCTTCGACCTGTCCACTGTGGATTGCGGCTTGTATGCTGACGAAATCAAAGGTCCCGGTCTTCGCATAAAGCCACAAAATTCGCCGCCAGCATGAACACCGAGGCGATCATGGTGTACAGAAAAAACTTCACTGCGGCGTAGACCTTGCGTCCGTGGCCGTACATGCCGATCAGCAAGGCCATGGGAATCAGCGTGGCTTCCCAGAAGAAATAGAAGAGAAACAGGTCGAGCGCCATGAATACGCCGATCAATGCCGTTTCCAGCACCAGCAGGATGATGAAAAATTCCTTCACCCGGTCATGAATCGACTTCCAGGAAATCAGAACGCACAGCGGAGTAAGAAAAGTCGTGAGCACCACCAGCCACACGGAGATGCCGTCCACGCCCATGTGGTAGTGAATGTTAGGATTCGAAATCCACAAGCGGTTGACTTCGAACTGAAATCCCGCTTGACCGCGCACTAAATGCACTGGCAGATGCAGCGAGGCCAGGAAAGCGGCCAGCGATATGCCGAGCGCCAGCCAGCGGATTTCACGGTCGCGGCGGGGGATGATCAGTAACAACAGTGCCCCCGCGAGCGGAATGAACGTGACCAGGGTGAGAATTACGCTGTCGAGAGCCGTGGTCATCGCGTCCCCATCCACACCATATAAAAGACGACCACTGCGGCTCCCGCCGCCACCCAGCCGGCGTAAGACCGGATGTTGCCCGATTGCATGTGCCGCACTGAGTCGGAAACTTCACGCGCTCCCTCGGCGCCGTTGTTCACCGTGGCGTCAATCAGTTCTGGTCCATGCCGTGCCACAACAATTTCGTTGAGCCTTCGATCAAAGGCTTGACGAACACCGTCGCATAAAACTCATCGACGTAATACTTGTGGAGCACGGCTTGGTAGAAGCCGCCGAGGGATGCAGCAATCTTTTGCGGAAGTTCGGGCCGGCGATGGTAGAGCTGCCAGGCGAGAAGGAACCCGAGCAGCGCAGCACTGACGGAAATGCCGGTGAACAAAGGTCTCCGACGAGCTCTCTTCCTTGGGTTCGGCAGGCGCCGTTGGAAATTCACTGGTCGAACTAATTGTCATCCCCGAGTGAAATACCGGCGCCAGAAACTTGTCGAAGCGCTCGCTGCCAATCCATCCGCCGCATACCGAGAGCACGGCCAGAATCACCAGCGGGACCAGCATGATCGTCGGGCTCTCATGCACACCGCCGTGCCCATGCTCAGCATGGCCGTGATCGTTCTCCGCGTGCTCCTCTCCGCGATACTCGCCGAAGAACGTCAAGAACCACTGCCGGAACATGTAGAACGAGGTCAGAAACGCCGTGAATACGCCGATGGCCCAATACACCCAGCTCCCATGAGGGCTGTGAGTAGGCCTGCCACAGAATCGCGTCTTTGCTGAAGAACCCGGCGAGGGGCGGAAACCCGGCAATCGCGAAAGTGCCCGCAGTCATGGTCCAGAAGGTCCAGGGAATTTTGGTTCGCAGGCCGCCCATGTGGCGCATGTCCTGCTCGCCGCCAACCCCGTGAATCACCGAGCCCGCCGCCAGGAACAGCAGGCCTTGAAAAATGCATGGGTCATCAGGTGGAAGATGCCGGCTGAAAACGCGCCGACTCCGCAAGCCATAAACATGTAGCCGAGCTGCGAGATGGTGGAATACGCCAGCACTTTCTTGATGTCGGTCTGGCAGATGCCGATCGTGGCCGCGAACAACGCGGTCAGTGTGCCGATGATCGCCACCACCATCAGCGCCGTTCGGCGCGCGTTCGAAAATGACATGGGAGCGCGCCACCATGTAAACGCCGGCGGTCACCATGGTTGCCGCGTGGATCAGTGCCGAAACCGGCGTCGGACCTTCCATGGCATCAGGCAGCCAGACGTAAAGCGGAATCTGCGCCGACTTGCCCGCCGCGCCCACCATCAGCAACAAGCCAATGGCGGTCAGCAGCGCCGCGCCGGCGCTCTCGGGACTGATCGGCATCACGTGCTGCGCACACCTGTCAAATTTCAGCGATCCGAAATGCTTGATCATCAGAAACAGCGCGATCAGGAAACCGAAATCGCCGATGCGGTTGACGATGAATGCCTTTCTTGCCGGCCGCGGCCGCCGATTCTTTAGTGAACCAGAAGCCGATCAGCAGGTACGACGCCAGCCCCACCCCTTCCCAGCCGACGAACATCAGCAGGTAGTTGCTGGCCAGCACCAGCGTCAGCATGAAAAACATGAACAGGTTGAGGTAGGCGAAAAAGCGGTAGTATCCGCCTTCATCCCACATGTAGCCGACGGAATAAACGTGGATGAGAAAGCCGACGCCGGTCACGACCAGCAGCATGACCAGCGAAAGCTGATCGAGATAAAGGCGAAATCGGCCTGAAAGTCTACCGGCGCGAAGCCATGTGGCCAGTGTCTCGATGTGAAGGGAGTCGGTCAGGGAAGAAAATTGCGAGGCGACCCACAACGCCATGGCAAATGCCGCGCCGCTGAACCCAGCGCGACAGTCACCAGCGTCTGTCGGGAAAACGTTTGCCAAACAGTCCGTTGATGGCGGCGCCGACCAACGGCAGCAACGGAATCATCCAAAGATGGAGGTTCAGGTGTCATAGTTTGAGCAAGTTCACCTGGTCCACGTTCAACGTTTCGCGCGTGCGGAAGACAGCGATGATGATGGCCAGCCCCACCGCCGCTTCAGCCGCCGCCACCACCATCACGAAGAATACGAATATCTGCCCGCCGAGCGACTTCCACTCCGCCGCGAAGGCGACGAACGAAAGGTTTACGCCGTTCAGCATCAGCTCGATGGACATGAAAATGGTGATGATATTGCGCTTGATCAGAAATCCGGTCACGCCGCAGGCAAACAGAATCCCGCTCAACATTAGGTAATAGGAAAGAGGAACCATTATTGTTCCCTCCTGGCTGATCCCGGCGAAGAGGCCAGCACCACAGCGCCCATGATGGCGATCAGCATCAGGATCGAGGTGACTTCAAACGGCAGCAGGTAATCGTGGAATAACAGCCATGCCGATGGTCTTCGGCGGCCCGCAGCGCTGCCGACAGCATACCGACTGATTTCGCCGAATGTTCGGCAGCACCCACGCCGATCAGCACAGCTCCCGACCATCAGTGCCGGGAATGCCGAGCATGCATGGCGACGCGGCTGCCTTTGGTGGGTTCTTCCTCGCCGGCGTTGAGCAGCATGATGACGAAGACGAACAGCACCATGACCGCGCCGGCATACACGATGACCTGCACGGCGGCGACAAACTCCGCGCCCAGCAACAGATATTCAGCGGCCAGCGATCCCATCACCACCATCAGCGACAGACGCGCTGTTGATGGGATGCCGCTGCGCCAGCAGGTTGATGGCGCCCGCCACGCAAACCGCAGCGAAGCCAGAGAATAAGAACCAGATGCAACATGATTGTCCGTTAACCGGCGAACCTTGCCTATTCCAGGGCTATGAAGACTCGCATACTTCAGCCACGACCAGGCTGTTACCACCAATATTTGCAATGGCCAGCGGCAGAAGAAACTTCCAGCCGAATGCCATGAGTTGGTCATAGCGGAAACGCGGCAGCGTGCCGCGCACCCAGATGTAAATAAAAAGAAAGCAAAAACTCGCACCGCAAACCAGAAAACCGGCAACAATCGACTGCAGGATCGGCGGACCGAAAACCGGCCCATACCATCCGCCCAGAAACAACACCGAAGCCAGGCAAGCCACCGTGAACATGTTGGCGTATTCCGCCATGAAGAACATGGCAAACTTCATGGAGCTGTACTCGGTGTGATAGCCGCCACCAGTTCCGTTTCCGCTTCCGGCAGATCGAACGGAATGCGGTTGGTTTCGGCATACGCCGCCATCATGTAAATGAAGAAAGCGACGAACTGTCCCTGGAAAATGTTCCACCGGGGAATGAAGCCCAACCAGGTGCCCGACTGCGCATTGACGATGTCGCGCAAGCTGAAGCTGCCGGACAAGAATCAGCACTCCGACCAGTGACAGGCCCAGCGCAATTTCATAGCTCATCATCTGCGCGCAGGCGCGCAGGCCGCCAGCATGGAATACTTGCTGTTCGATGACCAGCCCGCCAGCGCCACGCCGTAAACGCCCAAGCGAAGTGATCCCAAGAATAATGAGCAGGCCGATGTTCACATCGGTGATCTGCAGCGGAGTATGAATCCCGCCGATAGAGATCCAGTTGACCGATGGGAATGACCGCGATCGAGGTCAGCGCGAAATCAGCGCAATGCATCGGCGCCAGGATGTATAGCGGCTTGTTGCACATGGGAGGTGTCAGATCTTCCTTAAAGATAACTTTACGCCGTCGGCCAGCGGCTGCAGCAGGCCGAACGGCCCCACCCGCGTTGGTCCCCAGCGGTTCTGCATGTGGGCAACGACTTTGCGCTCCAGCCAGACGGTGTAGGCGACCGCGGTCAGCAGAACAAAGACCGCGATCACGATCTTGATGATGCGAAACGATGATGAAGGTTCCAATGCTCATCGTGAGGACAGTTTCTTTACAGCCACACAAAAATCCATGAAACTAAACTGGCCACGACAATCCTGACCGAAGGATCGTAATCTGCGGCCACCTCCAGTCCGACGGCTGCTGAGTAGCGCTCCATCACCGTATTCAGCGTAGCGCGAATACCGGCCCAGAGTTCCGGAGGTGAACAAGCGATCGTTCGCAGGCACGATCAGCTCCGGATCGCGCTAATGCCCGTTGCGCCGGTGATCTGCACCAGTTGTGTGTGCTCGTCGTGGCCGGCAAGCAGCCCCAGCGCGCGAAATGTTATAGCCCGGCACCAGCCGCTGAATCTCGTCCAGCATCGCCGTCGGATCGAACGGGCTCATCTTCGGTTCGAGGCTTGTGCCTCGAGCCACACCGCGTGACGATCGGCCTCGCCCGACTGCGCTCCGCGCGTCTGACCCATGTCGGCCCGCGTGCCTGCGCCTCGAACGGCACCAGCTTGTGCACGTCGTATCCCATGCGCTCCGCGATGCGCACAATGCATCTCGAAATCGACTTGACGCCGGAGAACTCGCCGGCTTTCTTCAGCATCTGCACATCGCCGCAGGTGTTGGTGAAAGTTCCAGACTTCTCGTAGGCGTTGGCGGCCGGCAAAACCACGTCCGCAATCGCGCTGTCTCGGTGAGGAACATGTCCTGCACGACGACGAAGCTCTTCGAAAGCACGAAGGGATCGATGTTGTAGCGCGCGATCGGATTCGCGCCGACCACATACAGCGCCTTCAGCTTGCCAGTCTTTCGCGGCGTCCGATCATCTGGAGTAGAGTTCAGCCCCGGCGTTGGCCGGAATGTCGTCCACCACTCCTCGTGCAATTGCCGGCGCTCGACATCGGGCGATAGCCGGGAAGCAGTCGGGATAAAGTCCCATGTCGGCCGCACCACGCGAGTTGGCGTAGTCGCCGAGGCAGATAAACTTCGCGCCCTGTTGCCAGATCCGAAATCGACCAGCGTCTCGATGTCCTGGCCGCGAATCTCGGAGCCAAAGATGATGACCAGACTTCTCGTTCTCCAGCGCAGCTTGTCACGGAGCGTCAGCCATCCGGTGTCGCTGACGAGCGAGTCGCATGGCCGCGTCATTGCCGGCGAGGAACGGCAACAATGCTGCCTTCGGAGCCGGCGCAATCTGCGCGAACGTCGTCGCCTGGCGGCGCAGCTTGATCTGCGAGGAATTCACCACGTACAGCCTCGCCCGGTGCAGGCGAACATTGGTGCGAATCTGCCATGCCAGCAAGGGATGCTGCTCGGTCGGATCGTTGCCGATCAGCAGATATCGCCGGCGCGATTGAACACGTCGCGCATGCTGGCCGTGGCTTCCGGCTTGCCGCGCCAGCGCCGAAGCGAAAGCAGGGAAGTCGGCGGTGCGATGGTGATCGATGTTGTTCGTGCCCAGCACCATGCGCGCGAACTTCTGCAGCAGGTAATTTTCTTCGTTGGTGGTGCGGTTCGAGCCAATCACGCCGATTGCCTGTCCGCCCTCTGTCGTCAGATTTCCTTGAACGCTTGTCCAATCAGCTCGAACGCCTGTTCCCAGGTGGCAGGCATCAAGCTTGCCCATCGCTTGCAATCAGCGGCTGCGTGAAGCGATCGTCGTGATTCGCGAAATCGAAGGCGTAGCGTCCCTTGATGCACAGAAAATCGCCGTTGATGCCGCTCTTGTCGCGGTTGTCGCCGCGCACGATCTCCATGCCGGTATCGGAGCGGCGCACGCCCAGCGTGGTCTTGCAGCCGTCGCCGCAGTGCGTGCAGACCGTGCCCACGTGCTTCATCTCCCACGGACGTGTCTTGTAGCGATACGCGCCGGAGGTCAGCGCGCCGACCGGGCAGATGTCGATGCACATGCCGCATTCTTCGCACTCCAGATGGTCCTCCTTGTTGGGAGCGATGATGGAACCTGACGCCGCGGTTCTGCACGCCCAGCGCCCAGACATCCATGCCCTCGCCGCAAACGCGCACGCAGCGGTAGCAGAGAATGCAGCGCGGCCGGTCGAAGTACACCACCGGCGACCATTGCTGCTCGTCGCGATGGTTCTTCATGTCGATGAACTTCGACTCGGCAGCGCCGTACGTGAAGGTCATGTCCTGCAGTTCGCACTCGCCGCCGGCGTCGCATACCGGACAGTCCAGCGGATGATTGCCGAGCAGCATCTCCAGCATCGACTTGCGCGCCTGCTTGATCTTCATCGCTCTCGGTGGTGACCACCATGCCTTCGGTGACCGCCGTGGTGCAGGCGGTCTGCAGCTTGGGCATCTTCTCGATTTCCACCAGGCACATGCGGCAGGCGCCCTGCAGCGACAGATCCGGGTAATAGCAGAAAGACGGCACCTCGATGCCCGTGCTCTTGCAGGCCTCAATCAGCAGCGTCCCCGCGGGAACGGTCAGCTTCTTGCCGTCGACAGTGAGGTTTACGTCAGCCATAGAAAATCCGTCATTGCGTCCCTAATCGCTGCGTCGTCCGCAAACGTTGTCGGCCTTGCATTCAACGACCAACGACTACGACCAACGAGGTACAGCTAAGCCACAACCAGTTCTGCCACTCCGCCGCTTTCTCAAACGGGCACGGCTTGCCGTCCAGATGGTCCTCAAATTCTTTGCGGAACTTCTTCACAATGCGAAATGATTGGCATCGCCGCCGCATCGCCCAGCGGACAAAACGTGCGACCCAGCATGTTCTCCGACAGGTACTTCAATGTTGTCGATGTCTTTGCTCACGCCGCCGCCGGCGTGAAAGCGGGTCAGCGTCTTCTTCATCCAGTCGGTGCCTTCGCGGCAGGGAATGCACCAGCCGCAACTCTCGTGCTGATAGAACTTCGTGACGCGCAGCGCGAACTTCACGATGCACGTGGTATCGTCGAGCACCACGACCCGCCGGAGCCGAGCATCGAGCCCGCCTTCAGTCAGCGAATCGAAATCCATGCGCGACATCGATCTCGTCCGGCGGTCAGAATCGGACAGCCGAGCCGCCCGGCACCACCGCCTTCAGCTTTTCGCCCTTCGCCATGCCGCCGGCCACGTCGTAAATCATCTTCTTCAGGTTGTAGCCCATGGGCAGCTCGTACACGCCCGGGCGGTTCAACTCGCCGCTCATGCAGAACAGGCGCGTGCCGCCGTTCCTCGGCGTGCCCAGATTGGCGAACCACTCGCCGCCGCCAAGAATGATGTGCGGCACGCTGGCCAGCGTCTCGGCATTGTTGATGACCGTTGGCCCGCCCCACAGACCGACCACCGCCGGGAACGGCGGCCGAATGCGCGGAATGCCGCGCTTGCCTTCGAGCGATTCCATCAGCGCCGACTCTTCGCCGACTTCATAAGCGCCCGCGCCGGCGTGCCAATAAACTGTCAAAATCGCTGCCCGCTGCCGAAGATGTTTTTGCCCATAAATCCTCGGGCGTAAGCATCGGCAATCGCCTTCTGCATGATCTCGATCAGGTAGCGGTACTCGCCGCGAATGTAGATGTAGCCGGTCTTGGCGCCGACGGCGAGGCCGGCAATCATGACGCCTTCGATCACGGAGTGCGGATCGTGCTCGAAGATCAGGCGGTCTTTGCAGGTGCCGGGCTCGCTCTCGTCGCCGTTGCACAGCATATACTTCGGCTTGGCCGACTGCTTGGGCACGAACGACCATTTCATCCCGGTGTTGAATCCCGCGCCGCCGCGCCCGCGCAGGTCCGAGTCCTTTACCTCGTTGATGATGGCATCCGGCTGCATGGCCAGCGCTTTCTGCACGGCCTTGTAGCCGTCGAGCTCGAGGTAGCGATCGATGTTAGCCGCACCCTGGCCGAAGCGCTTGGAGACGACCTTCACTTCATCGGGATGGGAAACCAGGTACAGCCATTCGTTTCGTATTGCGTTTCGCTTTCGTCTAGCTATTCGTCGCCCAGTGAACTTTCTGGCAAAAGCGAATAGCGAACGGCGAAAGCGACTTACTGCTGTTCCTTCTTCTTATCCTCTCAATCAACTCGTCCATCTTCTCCGCCGTCAGGTTCTCGTGGAAGTCGTAATTCACCTGCACCGCCGGCGCCCAGCTAGCACGCGCCGATGCACTCCACTTCTTCCAGATAAAACATGCCGTCCGGAGTCGTTTCCTTATGTGCCAACGCCCAGCTTCTTCTTGCAATGCTCGAGAAGTTCTTCGGCGCCGCGCAGCAGGCAGCTATGTTGGTGCAGACCTGCACGTTGTACTTGCCGCGCGGTTGGTGGGCAGCATGGAGTAGTAGCTGATCACGTTGCGCACTTCCAGTTCGGTCAATTCCAGCGCGCTGGCAATCTCTGGATCGACTTCATCGGTCAGGCCCCGACTTCATCCTGGGTGTACAGCAGCGTCGGCACCAGGACCGAACGTTTGGTCGGATAATGCGTGCACCATCGTCGCGAAGCGCTGTTCGAGTTGTTCAGAAAACTTCATCTGTCAGCAATCAGCGCCATACCGTCCACGACTGTGCCGGCGCCGTGCTTACTAGCAGCTTCTAACCACAGAGGCTGCGAGCTGCTGACAATCTACCTGTCACATTTCTCCCAGCACGATATCGATGCTGCCGATGGCCGCCACCACGTCGGCGATCAAGCGTCCTTCGCACATCTTGCGCAGCGTCTGCAGATTGGCCAGACGACGGCGAGCGCATGTGCACGCGATAAGGCTTGGCCGTGCCGTCGCTGACCACGTAATAGCCCATTTCGCCGCGCGGCGATTCCATCGCCTGTAAACCTCGCCCGCCGGCACGGCAAAGCCTTCGGTCATGATCTTAAAGTGATAGATGAGCGCTTCCATCTGCGTCTTCATCTTCTCGCGGTCGGGCAGCACCACCTTGGGCGCGTCGGCTTTGACCGGGCCTTCGGGCATGCCTTCCAGCGCCTGCTTGCACGATCGCGATCGACTCGCGCAACTCCTGCACCCGGCACGATGTATCGCGCGTAGACGTCGCCGTCCTTGGAGACCGGCACTTTGAACTTGAAATTCTCGTAGCCCGAATAGGGCATATCGCGCCGCAGGTCGACATCGACGCCGCTGGCGCGCAACGTCGGCCCGCTGGCGCCCAACGCGATCGCATCTTCGGCGTGATCCGTAGCCACACCCTTGGTCCGCATTCACCCAGATCGGATTGCCGGTCAGCAGGTTCTCGTATTCGTCGACTTCGCCGGGAAAGCGGTTGGCGAAACTCCTGCACGCGGTCGAAGAAGCCCAGCGGCGGCTCCAGCGCCAGCTCCGCCAATGCGGAAATACGAAGTCATCATGCGCTGGCCGCGACCGCCTCGAACAGGCGCAGCACGTCCTCGCGCTCGCGGAAGCAATAGAGGAAGACGGTCATGGCGCCGATGTCCATGGCATGCGTGCCCAGCCACACCAGGTGCGAGTTGATGCGAGTCAGCTCGTTCAGCATCACCCGCATCCACTGCGCCTTCGGCGGAATCTCCAGCCCCAGCAACTTCTCCACCGCCAGCGCAGTAGCAGAGGTTGTTGGTCATGGGGCAGAGATAGTCGATGCGGTCGGTCAGCGGCACGACCTGCTGGTAGAACTTGGCCTCGCAGGTCTTCTCGATGCCGGTGTGCAGATAGCCGATGTCGGGCATGATCCGCACGATGGTCTCGCCGTCGATCTCCAGCAGCAGCGCAGGACGCCGTGGGTCGAGGGATGCTGCGGGCCCATGTTCAGGATCATGGTCCTGTCCTGCGTGGTTCGAGCACCGGGGTTGGACGTCATGTGGGCCATATAGATCTAGCGGTAGCCCTCGACGGGATAATCCTTGCGCAGCGGATGACCTTCCCAGTCTTCCGGCATCTGAATGCGCCGCAGATAGGGATGTCCGTTGAAACGGACGCCGAACAGATCGAAGACCTCGCGCTCGAAGAAGTTGGCGCCCGGCCAGACCGGCGTGAGCGATTCGACGGTCGGGCATCCCCGCTCAGCCGCACTTTCAGCCGCACCGTTCCTTCTTGGGGATCGAAAGCAGTTGGTAAATGACTTCGAAGCGCGGCTCGTTGGGATACCAGTCCACACAAGTGACGTCGGACAGAAAGTTGTACGGGAGCTGCGGATCGTCCCGCAGCAAGCGCAGGCTTCGCGCAGGCGAAGAGCGTTCGACGCAGATGGTGATCTCGTTGCGATCGAACTTCGCGCCCTCAACCGCGGCCGGTTCCACGCCGCAGGCGCGCGACCGCAGGATGCTCCTTCAGTTGTTCGAGATCGGTGATCGCCGGAGTCAGCGCATCTAGACCTTCTCCTCGCCGCGAACTGACTGCGCCCCAGTCGAGAACGCCCTTCTTCCAGACGTAGAAAAAGCCGACCAGGACAATGCCGATGTACACCAGCATCTCCCAGAAACCAAACATCTTAAGCTGGCGCAGAATGACCGCCCAGGGATAGAGGAAGATGGCTTCCACATCGAACAAGATGAACAGCATGGCCACCAGATAAAACTTGACTGAGAAGCGGTCGCGGGCGTCGCCGACCGGGGTCATGCCGCATTCGTAGGGAGACATTTTGGCCCGGGTTGGCTTGCGGTAGCCGATGAGCCAGGAAAGGAACACAATTGCCGATGCCAAAGCACCTGCTACGATGAAATGAATCAGCAGAGGCAGGTAACGGGCGAAATAATTGTCCGGCATAGGGGAGATATATATAATTCGCAGCCAAGGATTATCTAAACATTCTAGATTAGATTTCGCGGTAGGGAGTGTCAAGCAACAGGGCCGCTGGGTAACAAGTTTTTAACAATCGCGCCGCATCCTTATTGCGGAACGAACAGCCGGCCGAACGGAAAACCATGATTTTTGGCTTCAATACCGACATAAAGCACGAAGGCACGGTATACCACGTGCAAAGCGAAGCGCGCGAGCACGAATTGCTTTTGCAGACCCAGGTGTTTGTGCGGGGACGTTGCATTGGCAAGCACGCCGTTTCATACGCCGATAAAGCAACTGGCTCTGGCTTCACCGATCAGCAGAGAGAAGGAATCCTGCGTGACCAGCACCGCATGGTGCTCGATGCCATCCGTGATGGCCACCTCGAATCCGTATTTGATCAGCGAGAGACTACGGAATCGCTTTCTAGTGTCAAAGAGCTAGACGTGCAATGGCTGAATGCCGAATCCGTCCATTCCGACCGTCAGTTACTTTTGCGCTTACGGGTCACCGACAGCGGCGACACCGTCGAAGGTGCCCGGCTGACCGTTCGCTTCGCACGCCCGGATGCAGCACCTTTCTATGCGCAAGTGGCCACTGGATCGGACGGCGATGCCGAAATGAAGATCGATGTGGACGAATCCTCACTGCCAGATTCCGCGATTCTGGTGCAAGCCAGCTATTCCGGCCGCACCGCAACCCGCAAGTTCCAACTGCGAAAAGTCGAAGCTTAACAGGCCGCTTGTCGGCGCACGTCTCTGCCTGCGACAATCCTTCTGAGATGAAGCTTCAAATCAATGGTGAGCCTCGCGATTTTGCCGCCCCACTTTCGCTCGGCGCTTTGCTCGAACAACTAGGCATGAAGGCCGACCGTGTCGCCGTTGAACTGAATCGCGGCATCGTTCCTCGCGAGAAATGGGCCGAAACTAGCCTCAGCGACGACGATCACCTGGAGATCGTCCAGTTTGTCGGCGGGGGATAATCCCCTGCCAGGAACTCCTCTAGTCAACCCCTTATCCACAGAATGTTTCCTTGACAGTCTCCGGCTCGCGCCTAAAATGTTTAAAACATTCAGCCATACGATTGTTTGAAACATGTCGGCATGGAAATGCAAGGGCCATTCACAACTCGTGAGGTCATTCAGTTCACCGGCATCACTCCTAGGCAATTGCAGTGGTGGGACGAACGGGGAATTGTGGTTCCAGCACGGAAAGGGCATCGGCGCTTGTACTCCATGGAGGACTTGGCCGAGGTGGCTGTGATCTGTGAGTTGCGGCAACGCGGGTTCTCTTTGCAGCGAGTGCGTAAGGTGATGCGTTTTCTTCAGCGGGAGTTTAGCAAACGCCTGGCCGAGACGGTGAGCGGCAGCTCTGAATATCACTTGCTCACGGACGGAAAGACGCTTTATCTCGAAACTTCGGCCCGGCAGATTGTTGACCTCTTGAAGAACGCGCGCCAGCCCATGCTGTCCATTTGTCTGAGTGATACGGTTCAGCGGGTGCGTGCGGAAATAAGGGCAAAAAAAAGTAGCAGTAGCGTTAATCGCTCATCTCGCAAAGCAGGGACGGCTTCATAGCAGGGAAGTTTGGTTCAACACAGTCAGCCGCACGAGGAGGCAACATGGTTGGAGAACTCGACGTCCTGAGCGAATGGATCCCCGAACAAATGCTGCCCGGCACGGTCTTTGTGCTGGAAAATGCCGGTCGCGTGGGCGAAAAGGAAGATCCCTACTGGGCAGTGCTTTCCTGCCCGGAATGTGGCACGCTGGGTCTGATTACCCGTAAACAATTGGCTGGTTTGCTGCCGGTGATCTGCGGTTCCCAGGACTGCCCAGCACAGTTCTTCATCCACGACAGCGAAGTGGTAATTCGAAAACCGTTCTAGTTTGATGTAATCGACTGCGTCTTCCCCGTGCGGCTGGATTTCCACAGGGCCGAGCGCCCTTCCAGCCCCAAGGCTGGTTTTCACCCTCCGATTGGCTGGACAGAAAACGCTCCTGCACCGTAAATTTAGTGCATGCCAGCAATTTCATCTTTCATTAAGAAGCACTATCGGCACTTTAACGCTGCCGCCCTCGTGGATGCAGCTGAAGGCTACAACAAGCTGCTCAGTTCCGGCGGCAAGATGTTTGTGACTCTTGGAGGCGCGATGAGCACCGCCGAACTCGGCATCTCGTTGGCCGAAATGATCCGCCAGGACAAAGTCCATGGAATCTGCTGCACTGGTGCGAATCTTGAAGAGGACGTGTTCAACCTGGTGGCGCGTGATTTCTACGAGCGTGTGCCGCACTATCGCGACCTGACGCCGAAAGACGAGGCCGCTTTACTGGCGCGCCACATGAATCGGGTCACCGATACCTGCATTCCTGAGATGGAGGCCATGCGCCGTATCGAAAGTGTCGTTTTGGAGGAATGGGTCGCGGCTGACAAAGCGAAACAGCACTTTTTTCCACACCAGTTCATGTTCAAGATCCTGTTGTCAGGCAAGCTCAAAGACTCTTACCAGATCGACCCGAAGGACAGCTGGCTGCTCGCTGCCGCACAAAAGAACTTGCCAATGTTCGTTCCCGGATGGGAAGACGCAACTCTCGGCAATATGTACGCAGGACACTGCATTACTGGAGACGTAAAGAACGTCCACACTGTTCGTACCGGTATTGAATACATGATGGAACTGGCGGAGTGGTACACGAGCCTCACCCAGAAATCCCCATTGGGGTTCTTCCAAATTGGTGGGGGAATCGCGGGCGATTTTCCGATCTGCGTGGTTCCCATGCTGCATCAAGACCTGCAACGGGGAAACGTCCCTCTGTGGGCATACTTCTGTCAGATCAGTGATTCGACGACCAGCTACGGATCTTATTCCGGCGCGGTGCCAAACGAAAAGATTACTTGGGGCAAACTCGGGATCGACACTCCCAAATACATCATCGAGTCCGATGCCACAATTGTGGCGCCGCTGGTGTTTGCTTACGTGCTGGGCTGGTAATCCGCAACCCTTCCGATTCGATATAGCCGTGGGCGTCTTGGCCCGTGCGCTGTTTTAAGCGACGTCTCAGTTCGACTCTGAACACCCAATCCCACTGATGAACACTACTGACGAAGAACCCAGGCACTATTTTTCTTGCGAGAGAAGCAGCTAGCTGTAGCCCCTCGTGGTGGAAAGCCTGCTCACGTTGCCATCGGATTTCTAAATCTTGCCTGAGGCTAGACAATGAACACAAATCGTCTCCGATGTCTTTTTGTTATGGCGTTCGTCGTCGTAGGGCTCGCCGCGTTCGGCCAGACCAGCTTCGAGCCGTCGGAATTCCAAGCTCGCCGGAAAGCAGCGCTGGAGAAAATCCCGGATGGAATCATCCTGCTGGGTTCATCCTGGGGGCTGAAGCATTGGGATGAATCCGGTTTTCACCAGCAGCCCAGCTTCTATTACTTTACTGGTCTGAGCAATGCGCACGGCGCCATCCTGGCATTGGACGGTACGCAAAAGGAATCGTGGTTGTTTGTATCGCCGCGAGCTCCTTTCGGCGCCGATCTACAGGGGTTCGACTCGGTGTTCTTCGACCCAGGCCCCAAAACCGAGCAGGAACTAAAAATCGATCACGTAGTCCCGTGGGATCAGTTCGTCGCTCTCTTCGAGTCGCGTCGCAAGGTCAATCCCAAGCTCGTTTTATATGTCGATAACGGCGGTCAAACCGGGTTCATGTCGGGCGACGCTGATGCCGGCACTCCGCCTGGGCTGGGGCCCGCGCAAAACCCCAATCTGATGTGGGCCGACCAATTGCGCCAGCATTGGAGTGATCTCGAAGTAAAGGATGCATTCGCCATCCTTGACGGAGTGCGCTCGGTAAAGAGCTCTGCGGAATTGGCGCGCCTGCGCCAAGCGGCGACGGTGACGGCGGAAGGCTTTTGGGCGGGCGTACACGCCATCGCGCCGGGGAAGACCCAACGCCAGGTTGAAGGCGCCGTGCTCAACGCATGTTTGCAGGCTGGTTCGGATGGCCCGTCGATATGGCCCTGGGTCCGTTCCGGTCCCTATGGGTTGGGGAACACGCTATTCGAGGCCTTCGTTGACTATCGCAATCTGGATCGCAAGATGCAGGCTGGCGAACTGGTCAGGCATTTGGGCTGTGATTTCCAAATGTACAAGGGCGATTTTGGGCGGACGATTCCTGTCTCTGGCCGTTTTGATGAAGGTCAGCGCGAGACGATCGAACTGCTCAATGGGGCGTACCTGGCTGGAGTAAACATGCTACCGCCGGGCGCGAGTCCCAAGGATGTATTCACGGCGACTTCGGGCTACATTGCACAACACCAGCCCGAGCTAAAAACAGCAATGGCCGAAGAGGCGGCGGCCAATGCCCTGAAGCAACCGAATTTTCCTCTGCACGGTCTTGGCGTCGACATGGCCGAAGGTGCCCCCAAGTCTTTTCAGGCAGGAAACGTCCTGTGTTACGAACCCTTGTTGACTTCAGGTAACCAAGCTTTCTTTGTCGAGGACACTTTTCTCATCACGTCTGGTGGGCACGAAGTGCTGAATCCCCCGCTGCCGTACTCTCCGAAAGACATCGAGCGGGCGATGCGACGTTGATGGCAGCGAAATGGATCCAGAACCGCCACCCCTGGACGCCTTATCGGCTACCGCGCCCCTGGAATTCTCAGCATAGAATTTACAAACCCTTTACATCATCATGACAGTTCACAGTTGTTAAGGTGGTAGCGTTCGGGCCGGCTCATTTGTGACCGGGCTTGCGGCACTTCTTTGGAGGTGGCGAATGAAGACACGTAGAGCGATATTTCCGATTCTCTTGGTTCTTGCAGCAGGGCTCAGTCTGTACTCGTCTTCCGCGGCTGGACAGACATCCGCCCCCCAGGGCGGCTGCGCGCCGAACGGAAACCGCTTCGACCTGGAGCCGCTCACCAACGCAGCTTTTTATGGCCAGTATAACGAGGCTGTGGCCATGATTCTGAACCGCGGCGGCAACGGCGCCGACTTGGTGGTGGGCGGAGCCGAGGATGAACGTGTCCTGAATCCTCTCATTCAGTACGACGGGTTCTACAGCCCGGCATATTACGTGCAGCGCGACAATTCAAACTGTGCCGCTGACTTCGAGGGCGGAATTCCAATCGTCGGAGGTTTTGTGCCGGTTGGACCCGCAATCCCGGCGGCAGATGCAGCCCACGATGCATTCTTCATCGCCACCTCGAACATTAACGGCAACGGCTCGAATCTCGCAGTGGGAATCGTTAGGAGTTCGGCGTCAAATCTGCTAAATCCGACAAACTGTCCCAACGGCACTCAGCAGAACCCAGTAGCCTGCTGGCCCATCGCGGGAATTGCAAACGTCACTAACTCAAACGTACAGAATCCCTCGATTGTAGTGGATCAAAGGACGAGCGGCACCGGTGCTGGCGACGTATACATTGCGGCGACTACCTACATTTATGGCACGGACAATACGCAAATCACGTTGTCCGCGTGTACGAACTCCGACCTGAATTGCAGTTCGTCGGTGGTCGCCAGTGGCGCTGACTCCGGCCCACAGTATCCCAGCGTCCAAGTGCGTCCCGATGGCGGAATCACCATTGCTTACGGCAATGGCGCGGCTAGCTTCGGACCTGTGCAATTCAAGTTTGTGAATTGCACCCCCCACGGCGCTCCCAGCGCTCCAACTTGCAGCGCTCCGACTTTGGTGATAAACGAACCCAATCCCGCCTTGGGAGTTCCAGGCGACATTCGGGCTTTCTTCGAGCAGTACCCTTATCACGTGGATCGCCTGGAAAGCGACGGCAAAACCGTAACCTCATTTCTGATTTATGACCAGTGTGCCGTACCACAAATCGGGGACTACTTTTGTCCCAAGACCCAGGTCGTACTGACCGATTCGACTAACGGCGGTAAGACCTGGTCCCCTCTTCAAGTGGTAGGAGCCGCGACCGGTGAACAATTTCTTGCCAGCATTGCGCTCGACGTTTCGACAGGCACAGTTAACATCGCGTACTTTTCCTCGCAGAATGACAAGCTTATGTTTCATACGCAGGTTTTCCTGGCGCAGGTCCCGCCTGGACAAACCACAGTCGCACCTGCGCACCAGATTACTCAGACTCTCTACGATGGCCCGTTTGGATATGAAGAAGGGGCGACCGACCTCGGTCTGGCGGTTGGCGGCACCGGAAAAGCCGGGCAGAGCCGCGTGTATATCCACTTCACAGGAAGCACCTCGAAGGGGATATATAACAACCAGGCTTTTCGCATTTATAACAATGTTTTGACGAATTACCAGTATTGAGGTTGGCCCGATCGATCTCCGATAAAAATGGGGATGGAAAAAGGAGCACCAATGAAAACATTCGGGAACGGCATTCTCGGACTCTTCGTAGGGTTGCTATGCGGAATTGCGTCGGCTCAAACCGCCGGGTTGCCACCGGCAGTGAATGCTCTACAGCCGCATGCTCAGTCGCAAACTCAACCCCTGCGCTCGTCCATATACGGATATCTTGCGTCGGAAGAGGGGAGAGCGTGGATGCAGGTTTCAGAAAATCCGAAATCTAATGCCTTGAACCAGCGCTTCGGCCAACCCTCGCCAGCCGCCTTGCAACACGCACGGGTTCTGCTACGCAACCTGAGCGCACAATCCCCGCAGTCTCAAACTACTTTGCCGGCTGAACCGTCGTCTTGTAGCGGGGCCTCCGGAGTTCGTTTTAACCTGGAGCCCAGAACCAACGCGGTGCTGCAAATCCAGCCGAGCGCAGACTTCATTCTGAATGGCGCCGGCGCTGGCTCGGACCTGATTGTACAGATAGCAACCGATGCGCGCGGCAACCTGAACAATGGCACTTGGGACGGCAGTCTGAGCGGGTACTACGTGCACACCTCCAGCACGGCCGATTGCAGCGTTCAGTTTGAGGGCGGCCTGCCTAGTTTCAATAACACCTTGGGACTGGGGTCAGTCTCGGTTGTTGCTGACCCCGTAAGGGGCGTGTTCTTCGCAACCGATAATCGTTTTGTTGATGGTGGGGCAATCTTTCGCGTGGCAACCGCTGATTTGTTGAACCCCGCGAAATGCCCTCCCGGACCCACACCGAAGCCCAAGCGGAATCCTGTTGGATGCAAACCCCGCCGGTGCAGATTGACCCTACCTACCAGTCATACATTGATCCCGTAGTGGCCGTCGATGAAAGGGCCTCCGGCACGGGTGCGGGAGACGTGTATCTGGTCGGCGAGGGCGAATCGATGTTTATCGTGGCCTGCACCAATCTTCTGAATTGCAGCCCAATTGAAAACATTGATACCAATGATGGCCAGGAGTACTCTTTTGTCCAGGTTCGACCGGACGGCCTGATTACGATCTCCTACATGCGGTTGATCCCGGGAGGCTTAAGCGAAACCGTCCTGTATGTCGCCTGCACGCCGGCGGGCGCGCCAAAACCTCCAGTCTGCGGAAACCCGGTTACCGTCGCTACCACGACCAGTCTGGCGGCCTATCAACCTCCTAATTTGGGCCCGGTCGGTTCTGCTTACGCTCAGCACGTAAATCGCCTCGAGTCTAACGGCAGCTTTACCACGTTTCTGGTCTATGACGGCTGTACTAATCTCTACACGCCACCGCCACCG
>CAWDNS010000002.1:0-631518 GCA_963803775.1 uncultured Acidobacteriota bacterium | reverse complement strand
ACGTCGAAGCCAGCCGCTTCCAGACTGCCGGCTATGTCGATCGCGGTTTTCAGCAGAGTGTCGTCTTTTACGTTGGTGGGGGTAACCACAATCTCAAAAGGGGCAATCGAGCGGGCTAGCCAGAAGCCATTTTCATCGTTGCTTTGCTCGATGGCGGCGGTAAGAATGCGCTCGATTCCAATGCCATAGCAGCCCATGATCGGCATGACCTCCTTTCCGTTCTTATCGAGCACCCGCGATCCCATGGATTCGGAGTACTTGTAACCCAGCTTGAAGATGTGGCCGATTTCAACGGCGGTGTCGATGCGCAGCGGCAAGCCGCAGTCCGGACAGGCCTCGCCCGCGGTCACGCTGCGCAGGTCGGCGTAAGCAGTAGGCTGAAAGTCTCGCCGGGCGTGATGTTCTTGACATGGTAGTCCTCCCGGTTGGCCCCGGAGATGAGGTTCTCGCGGCCTTCAAGAGCTTTATCGACCATCAGGACTGGGCGGTCGGAATCTTTCAGGCCCTTGGCCCAATCGACGCCAAGCGGTCCGAGAAATCCCGCAGGAGAACGAAACAATCTCCTTGATCTCGTCTTCCTCCATAGGCCGAGTCTCTTTGCCTCCGATGGCCGCAGCGAACTTTGCCTCATTCATTTGATGATCTCCGCGCATGAGCACCACGATCGCCCGGGTCCGCGATTTCCCGGTTTTCGCGTCTTTCTCCTCGGCCATATAGGCGAGAGTCTTGATCTTGTTCTTCGGAGAAACGCCGAGAAAGCGTGCCACGTCCTCGATCGTCTTCTGTCCCGGCGTATGGACTTCAAGCGGCTTGCCATCGCCTTCGGGGGCAAGGTCTTGGACCGATTCGAGCTGAGACGTTGCTTTTTCCAGATTCGCCGCGTAGGCACAGGTTTCGCAGCTCACAACTTGGTCTTCACCCGCTGGCGTGCGTACCATGAATTCCTGCGACTGTGATCCACCCATCGCTCCGGAGTGGGCTTCGATGACCATGTATTTCAGCCCACAGCGGTCGAAAATCCGGCAATATGCCTCGTGGTGTTTCTGATAAGAAACATCCAGGCCGGCGGCGTCGATGTCGAACGAGTAGGAGTCCTTCATCATGAATTGTCGGACCCGCAACAATCCGGACTTCGGCCGGGGTTCATCGCGAAACTTCGACTGAATCTGGTACCAGATCTGCGGCAATTGCTTGTAGCTGCGCAGTTCTTTGCGGGCAATCTCGGTCATGACTTCCTCTTCGGTCATGCCCAGGCACAAGTCGGCCCCTTTGCGGTCTTTCAGGCGAAAGAGGTTGTCACCCATTACCGACCAGCGCCCGCTGGCTTCCCACAGCTTCGCGGGGATGCAGGGCCGGAAGATAAAATTCCTGGCCGATCTTGTCCATTTCCTGGCGGACGATGGCGATGATCTTGTTGAACGACCGTTGGCCGAGGAAGAGATAAGAATAAATTCCGGCGGCCAGTTGACGAATGTATCCAGCCCGGACCAGAAATTGGTGGCTGGCGACCTCGGCGTCCGCCGGAGCCTCGCGCAGCGTAGGGATAAAGAGTTCGGACCAGCGATGCATAGTTATGAGTCCTGAATAGCAGGGAATTGGCTATTGTAAATGATTGGGTTGAAAGAGATGGTTCGCGCGAATGCCGCGCCGGACAAACCGCGTTCGTAGCAGCTTAATTGGAAGGACTAATGATCATTGAAGAACACGGATACTCGCATCATAGACGGCTCTGCCGACGCGAGAGATTACTTTCTCGCGGGTGGCTTGGTCTGCAGTCGAATCAGTCACGAACACCGCAATCGCAATTCGCCGTCCGTTGGGTAGTGGGATGAGTCCTATATCGTTGGTTGCGTGCACCACTCCATCGGTTACGTCAGAGGTGCCCGACTTGTGAGCGACACGTATGCCGCTCGGCAGATCACCGTCCAGACGGTTCGTACGATCAGAGGGTGTCATCCAGGCTAACAGCAGATCAGTATGTTTCTGCGTCAGCGGTGAATTGTCGCTGATCCGGCGAAGTAGTTGAACTGCTCCCGCAGGCGCAAACCAGTTTCGGTATTGTGCTGACACTTTGTGATGAAGGACGGCTTCACTATCCCGAAGATGGAATCCGCTAATGCCGAGTTCGGCGATATATGAATTGACGGCTTTCGGCCCACCTACGAGGCGCAGCAGAATGTCCGCTGCTACATTGTCGCTCAGCGAAACGTCCGATCGTAGAAGCTCGTGCAAGGGCACATCGACCCCGGCGTCAGGGTACTGATCTTGCAGAGGACTGTAGACGTGCGGCAGGATGCGGTCCTGGGGCCGGAACCGCACCGGCTGATCCAGCGAAAGTGTGCCTTGTTCGACGAGATGTAGAACCATGAGTCCTAGCGGCAGTTTGAAGACGGACTGCATGGGAGGGTGAGATGTTGGATTGAGGTCGCAATTTAGCGATGAGCCGGGTAAGGAGCAGGCCACTGCCACTTTGCCGTGGGCATCGATAGCAATGGCACGAATCTGCTGCCTAAGAAACTCCTGCGCAGGTGCGTATACTGCACTAAGAATAAGAATTAAAAACAGAGCTAGACGCATCGGGCCCAGTCTAGGACAATGTCTTGCTTTGGAATGGTCCGGTCCGTATCTCATCCTACCAACCGCTTCAGAATTTCTTTCCCCAGCTTCTGCGTCTCGCCGAAAAACTTCTGATACTCGACGAACAGACGGTTCATCTCCAGCGATTTGTCCGCCGAGAGCCGCTTGCGCAGAATCATGTCACGCACATGGACGGGGTTAGGGAGAATGGCTTCTTCGGTCAGTTCTTCGAGAGCGGTCGCAGGATCGTAATGGTACATGGAACCACCTGATTGAGTAATTTAGTGATTGAGCAATTGAGTAATCGAAAACCACTTTGGTGCGGATCATAACGCTGGATTTCAATTCCGCAATTACCAATTACTCAATTACTAAATCTTTTCCTACATCATTTCCGTTCCCCATAAATCGTGCAGATGCACGATGCCTTCCAACTTGCCTTTGCTGTCCACTACCGCCAGCGACGTTATCTTCTTTTCTTCCATCAGAGCCAGGGCCGTAGCGGCGAATTCCTGGGGAGCAATCGTCCTCGGGTTCTTCGTCATGCATTGTCCTGCGGTCAGATCGAGCGCGTCTTTACCGCGCTTCTCAAGTAACCGCCGCAAATCGCCATCGCTGATCACACCCACTAGCCTCTTGCCTTCAACTACGGCTGTCATGCCTAATTTCTTGCGCGACATTTCGTAGATCACATCCGGCATCTTTGTTTTAGGCGTTACACGTGGCACTGCACCTCCTGCGTGCATCAGCGCCTCGACTCGCGCCAGGCGTTTGCCCAGCTTGCCTCCGGGGTGCAGGTTGGCAAAATCTTCTTCCTTGAAACCACGCTTCTCGGCCAGCGTCATGGCCAGAGCATCGCCGAGAGCCAGCATCGTGGTAGTGGAAGCGGTTGGCGCCAGGCCTAGTGTGCAGGCTTCTTTGGCGACTGAACAATCCAAGGCAACATCGGCAGCTGCGGCCAGTGTCGAACGCCCACTCTTCCTCGATCCCGCGCCCGGAATCTCATCACATGTCATCGCAAGCAGCGGAACCCGCAATCGCTTCATGGTAGCCAGCAATCGCAATATCTCTTCAGTCTCGCCGCTTGCCGAAAGGGCGAGCACCACGTCTCCGCGTACAACCATCCCCAAATCACCGTGTACCGCTTCGACGGGATGCATAAAGAGTGCGGGCGTGCCGGTGGAATTGAGAGTAGCCGCGATTTTGCGCGCGATGATGCCGCTCTTGCCCATGCCGGTGACCACCACGCGGCCTTTGCATCCGCGCAGCAATTCCGTGGCGTGCGTAAACGCCTTGGCCATGGGCCCGGCAATGCGGTCTGCAAGCGCGCGCAAGGCTTCAGCTTCGATGCGCACCACGTTTTCGCCAATTGTTTTCATCAGGAAGAAAAGATGTTAGCACGCGGAGAGAAAACTAGAAGTGGTCGTCCACCTTAGGGGGCTGCGGGCTCCCTTGTCCCAGAATGACCAGACTCTTCGCCTGGATCGCTCGATCCCACGGGCCCGCTTCCCAGTTATCCTTTTTCTTCTCCGTATGAATCCACGGCGGCAGCGTAATTAGCAGTCTCCGGGCAATGGACTGGGAGTAAGGCTCGTACATCGCGCGCAGATGGCTGAGCTTCTCCTCGAACCCCGGCCCTTCTTTCAGCTTTACATTGCCTTCAGCCAGGCTCTTACGCAGCCGGGCCAGTTCTTCGGTAGGCAACCGGTCCGGGTGCTGGGAATCGTATGTGACCCTGATGACCTGTGCGAGATCGACCACGGCATGGCGCGCCATGGCAAACGTGACTTTCGCTTGTTCGCAAGTTACATTATCCACTCCAGCGATGATCAACGCGCTGGTGTCGAGGATCGTAGTCAATGCGCCCAGCCACGACTGGTTGCTGTGTTGGGAGCGAAAAAAGGTGAGCGGCGGATAGGAAATGTGGCTCTCCAACACTTCACCCGCCCAACGTTCCCATTCGCGCAAGATTTGATTGAACTCTAGTTGTTGCCGGTTTCCAAACCGCCCAAGAAGTTCGGCGGCCGTGGGCGGAGACCCGGCACGCGCATCCAAGAGAGAAATCTGCACCTCGCGGCGTGAGAATGCCGCATAAATCGTCGGCAAATAGCCAACTACTGTTCCGAGAAATCCAAAGCCCATTCCTGCTTCAAGTACGGCCAGCAGGCGAGCAAATGGAGAAGTTGGAACGATATCCCCGTAGCCGAGGGTAAAGAAAGTCTCTCCGCTGTGATAGAGCAGTCGACCGAAAGTGATGGGCTCTCCGCTCAACTGAAAATGTTCGCCGGCGCCATATTGCATCAAAGCAAAGCCAAAAATCAGCGTTGCCGCCCACAGCCCGAGTAACACAAGCAGGGAGAGCGGCCCGAAGTAACCAAGGAAGTTCTCACGCTGGCCGGGAGATTTAATGTGAGTGGTGATTTTTCTCCACGGAACCCAGGTTCGCCGGTAGAACCACGAGGTAAGGCGATATTGCCGCCGCACCCGCCGCGGTAGGACCACGGTCTCAAACGCATCGAGCAAGACGGCGAAGACTACGAGAATGCCGATGATGGTGATGACGACATGCATGTGCGGAACGAATTGTCTTGATGAAGTGGGATGGTAGCAGATTCCACGAGCACGCGGCTTACGGCTTTACATGCGCTGCCGCCACAGCTTTGTGCACCGCCAACAACTCTTTCAACACGCCTCGCAACTTGGTCGAATCGAGAGCGTTGGCCCCGTCTGATTTCGCCTCTTTGGGATTATCGTGGACTTCCATAAATACACCGTCCACTCCGGCCGCAACTGCGGCCCGAGCAAGTACCGGAATGAACTCCGGCTGCCCACCGCTGGCCACAGGTTGATCTCCATCGGCGGGCGCGGCGGACGGCAACTGCACCGAATGGGTCGCGTCGAAAACCACAGGCGCAAACTTGCGCATGATCGCCAGTGATCGCATATCGACTACCAGATTGCCATACCCAAAGCTGGAACCGCGTTCAGTAACGAAAACTCGATCATTGCCCGCCTGGCGGCATTTCTCGACCGCGTGCTTCATGTCCCACGGCGAAACAAATTGGCCCTTCTTGATGTTCACGGCACGCTCGCTCATGGCGGCGGCCACAACCAGGTCGGTCTGGCGGCAGAGCATGGCCGGAATCTGCAAAACGTCGGCTACTTCCGCTACTTTGGCGACATCCTTGGTCTCATGCACATCGGTGAGCACGGGCACGTGCACTTCGTCTTTTACTTTTTTCAGGATGCGCAAGCCCTCGGCCAATCCCGGGCCACGAAAGCTGCGAATCGAGGTGCGATTGGCTTTGTCGTAAGAGGCTTTGAAAATGAAGGGAACGTTCAAAGCTCGAGTCACTCCCTTGATCACTTCCGCCATAAAAAGAGCATGCTTCTCGCTCTCGATCACGCACGGGCCGGCAATGAGGAATAGATTACCAGAGCCAATGTTGATGCCTTCGACTTGGAAGGAAATACTCATGCTTTAACCACAGAGGGTTCAGGGTTTCACGAGGGATAATACGCTCTGTGGTACTCGCTGCTCTCTGTGTTGTCTTTAGCGTTTCCCCACTTTTTCGGGCCGATGGAACATCTCGATCTCCGCTGCTGCTTTTTCCGCACGCCGCTTCAGGCCGTGCTCGTAGGCCGCGCCAACAAATGATTTGAACAATGGATGCGGTTCCAGCGGCTTGGACTTAAACTCCGGGTGGAACTGGCAGCCGATGAAATGAGGATGATCCGGTAGTTCGATCATCTCCACGTAGGTCCCGTCGGGCGTCGAACCAGAAATTTTCAGTCCGCCCGCTGTCAGAGTGCCTTCATATTCGCGATTGAATTCGTAGCGGTGACGGTGGCGCTCGCTGATCTCAAGTTGGCCATAGATCTTCTGAGCCAAAGTCCCCGGCTCGATCTTGCAGGGCCATGCTCCGAGCCGCATAGTGCCACCCAGTTCTTCGACCCCGCGCAGTTCGCGCAGTTTGTAGATCACCCGGTGCGGAGTTGCCGGATCGAACTCACTTGAATTAGCTTCTGCCAGGCCGCAGACGTTGCGCGCAAACTCAATGCACGCAGTCTGCATTCCCAGGCAAATGCCAAAATACGGAACTTTCTTCTCGCGGGCATAGCGAATGGCGATCAACATGCCCTCGATACCCCTTTTCCCGAAGCCTCCGGGCACGAGAATACCGTCGTAGTCCGCGAGTTGTTCTTCGTAGGTACGGTCGCCAGTCTCCAACCCTTCGGCTTCAATCCAGTTCACCTGTAACTTCAGGTTGTGCGCCAGCGCGCCGTGGACCAGCGCCTCCTTCAGCGACTTGTAGGAGTCCTCGTACTCGACGTACTTGCCGACGATGCCAATCGTGACCTCAGCCTTCGGGTTATAGACGCGGTGAACGATGTCTTCCCACTTCGAGAGATCGCGATCCTTGGCTTCCAGGCGCAGATAACGGAGCACCAGCGTATCCACGCCCTCATGGGAGAACACCACCGGCACTTCGTAGATCGACGCCACGTCCTTGGCCGTGATGACCGCTTCTTCTTCCACGTTACAGAAGAGCGCGATCTTGCCCTTGATGTCCTTCGATAAAAAACGGTCGGTGCGGCAAAGCAGAATGTCAGGCTGAATCCCGATGCTAAGCAGCTCTTTCACCGAGTGTTGTGTGGGTTTGGTTTTAAGTTCCTGCGCGGCAGCGATGAACGGCACCAGCGTCACATGGACGAATAATGTGTGCTCACGGCCCAGTTCCTGGCGCATCTGGCGGATGGCTTCCATGAACGGCAACGATTCGATGTCGCCGACCGTGCCGCCCACTTCCACGATGGCGACGTCCACGTCTTGTGCGACCTTCTTCATCGCGGCCTTGATTTCGTTGGTTACGTGAGGAATCACCTGCACGGTTTTGCCGAGATAGTCGCCGCGGCGTTCTTTGGTGATGATTTGTTCGTAAATGCGGCCAGTAGTCCAGTTGTTGTCACGAGACAACTTGGCGTGGGTGAAGCGCTCGTAGTGGCCGAGATCGAGGTCGGTCTCGGCGCCGTCATCGGTGACAAAGACTTCGCCGTGCTGAAACGGCGACATGGTTCCGGGGTCGACGTTCAGGTAGGGATCGAACTTCATCAAGTTAACCTTCAGGCCGCGGCTCTCTAGCAGGCAGCCAATCGAAGCCGCCGCCAGTCCCTTGCCCAATGAAGACACCACACCGCCGGTTACAAAGATGTACTTTGCCGACATCGGTTCCTCGTCCTAAATTGTGATTGGAAAGTTGTGCAGATGGGTGCACGATCAATTATGCCAGAAGCTTGCTCGCGTGACTAGAGTAGTTTTCTCATCCCCGCCGGCCTGCCCCTTTCGGCCCGGTTTCCCGGTCGACGACCTTCGAACTCTATCCGGATAAGCCCGTTTCCTGTGATAGCGTCACCTTAGCCTTGGTGGTTAACGTTAGGAGACGGCCTTTGAGCACTCGCGCGCATACGGTTCCCAGATTCTACCTCAGTGGATTCCTAGCACCAGAATCGGAAAGTGGTCGCGACCCGTTCGTGTGGCTGGGCTCCGTAAGTACAGGAGAAATCAAGTGCCGCTCGCCGAAAAACATTTCGATAGCGCGCGGGTTATACGACGGCCCTGGAGGCCTCACGGAACCAGACGAAACAATTGAATCCCATCTCGCGAAGATCGAGTCCGACGCCGCTTCGGCGATCCGCAAGTTCGCCGCTATTCCCGTGGGTAAAACTCTAAGTTTTCCGCCCGAAATAATGCGGTTTCTAGCCTGGCAAGCGGCGCGAACACCAGCCTGGATGGACCTGGAACAGCGCTGGGTCAACGATCCACCGTTCGACCCTAATGCGGAACTGCTCGAACCTCCCCCTCCTGGTTTTGAGAGGGTCCGTGATCGACTCCGCTCACAATGCCTAGAAGAACCGGGCACAGGCGTTCGACGGGAGGTGACGACGAAGGAGGAGTTTGACGCACATCGCCAACGGGGTTGGAAGTGGATTCTGAGTCGCGACGACTACCTCGAAATGCTACATGTTCAAGCGTGGTACTTCCAGGTTCGCCATTTCCCGCGTTTTTCGTGGATTCGGCTCCAGCCGCCCAATGGAGAGCTCTTCATTACAAACGACCGAGGCGTGGCTTGGCTTGTTGACGGCCTTGCTGACACACCGCCAGCTGCACTGAGACATCCGACCGCGCAGGTAGTCGCGCCACTGACTAGAACCGTTGCGCTCGTGGGACGGCACGGCACGGGCGCACTCAGTGTGATACCCCGCGAGGTTAATCGTCTGATCGCGTGCTTGGCTTCCGATTGGGTTGCTGGCCCCACTAGCGACCTGGTCCATCAAGCGCTGGCGGACCGTGATTAGGTATATCGAACCCGCCGAGCTTCCCAATACATCCAGTAGGCGATAGGTGCGCATTCACCCATTGACGGGAACCCTTAGTTCTCAGGCTCAGCGTCCCGCGCTAAGGCACACAGCCTCCCAGTGTGCTATTCAGGGAATGTCACTTCCATATGATATGACATCAATGTATAATAGTGTCACGAGGGTTAATGTATGACACTGAGGCAGGAAGCCCGAACCCGCGTGAATGAAAACGGACGAGTGGTCATCCCGGCTGCGTTTCGCAAAGCCATGGGGATCAAGGCTGGCGATGAAGTTGTGCTGCGCATCGAAGATAACGAACTACGCATCCTGACCCTGAAACAGCGCATCGAACGCGCTCAACGCCTTGTCCGACAGCATGTGAAACCGGGCACCTCTCTGGTGGACGAATTGATCGCAGACCGGCGCGAGGCAGCCAAGCGTGAGTAGGATCGTCTTAGATGCGTCGGCGGTGATGGCCATCCTTAACGGCGAGGCCGGGGCGGACAAGTTGACCCCTCGACTTTTGAGCGATGCCACGGTCAGCACCGTGAATCTGGCCGAAGTGCAGAGCAAACTAGTCAGCCGGGGGCTGGATCCCGATGATGCTTGGGATGCTGCTCTTGGGCCGGTCCGTGAATCCCAGCCCTTCACCGCCGAACACGCGAGAATCGCGGGAAATTTGATTGCCGAAACCCGTCCGCTTGGACTGTCTCTCGGGGACCGGGCTTGCCTGGCATTGGGACTGGCACTTGGGGCGACGGTTTACACCGCCGATCAATCGTGGAAGGGTCTCCGTCTCGGTATTCGCATACACTTGATTCGCCAGCCTCTTCACTAACGCCACTGGGCGCATCATAATAATACAGATCATGAAAGCAGGCACTAGAACTCGCGTCGGACTTTTGCTGGCAGCGATCGCCGTGATTCTGGCCACTGCACCGACTTCCGCCCAGCAACTCGCCAAGCGTCTAATCCTCAAAGATGGCACCTATCAACTGGCCACCAGATGGGAGATCAAAGGTGATCGTGTCCGTTATCTGAGCGCGGAGCGCAACGATTGGGAGGAAGTGCCCGAGGACTTGGTGGATTGGAAGGCTACCTCGAAGTTCGAGCAGGATCGCGCCGCCGGCGCTCCTAGTCCCGAAGCTGTGGAGGTGGACAAAGAGCAGGCCGCGGAACGTGTCCAGGAAGAAGCCAAGACTCCACTGGTAGCTCCCGATTTGCATCTCCCGGAAAATGCCTTGTTCCTATTGCTGGATACTTTTCAGAATCAGCCGCAGCTTGTGGAACTACAGCAGAACGACGGGCAGGTGAACCGTAACCGCGGACAGAACATGATTCGTGCCGCTATCATCCCCATTCCCATTAGCAGCAGCAAGCAGACCATTGAAATCCAAGGCGTGCATGCCAGCGTGCAGGCTCACACGACTTTGCCTTCCATCTTTATTAACCTCTCATTTGAAGAAGGGTCTTCAGATTCCAAAGCGGCATTGCAAACGTCCCAACGACCGCAGCAGCCCCAACAGCCGGAGCAACCCTGGGACCGTTTCCACATTGTGCGTGCGAAGTTGAAGGACGGAAAACGTATTGTGGGAGTGATCAAGGTCAACCCGCTGGGCAAGGCGACCCAAACGCAAAACCTGGTGACGACGACCTGTCAGCAATTAAGCGGTGGCTGGGTCAAAGTGACGCCGACGGCTGCGCTTGAGCCGGGAGAGTACGCCGTGGTCGAGTTGCTTGGCCGTGATGGCATGAACACTTATGTGTGGGATTTTGGAGTGAATCCGGCTGCTCCGGCGAATGCGGGGGCTGTGAAGCCCACGACGGCGGCGGCGACTCCCGCATCACCCGACAAACCGCAACCTCATTAGTTGCGGAGTCACGCGACCCCGTCTGCCTCTTCCTGAATTCTCTTCCACGCCCGTTCCACATGGCGCGCTTCGGTATTGGTCTGGCCAACGCACAAGCGCAATGTAGTACGATTCGCCAGCTTGGTATGTGTTAGGTAAAGATCACCACTGTGATTCAAGCGTTCCATCAATCCTTGATTCACATCGTCCCCACCTTTGTGGCGAAAGCAGACCAGATTTAGCGGAACGGGCGCTGCCAGCTCGAAGCGGCTGTCGTCCTTCACCCAACTCGCGAATTGTTGTGCCAGTTCGACATGGCGGCGAACATGATGCTGCAAGCCCTCGATCCCATAGTGGCGGATCACAAACCATAATTTCAACGCGCGGAAACGGCGTCCCAATGGAATCTGCCAATCACGATAATCGATAACCGCGCCCGATTCCGTGGCTTGATTGCGCAAATATTCCGGCAGAATGCTCAGGGTCTGGATCAAAGCTTTGCGGTCAGCTACGTAAAAGCAGTTGCAATCGAAATTGGTGAACATCCATTTGTGCGGATTGAAAGTGTAGCTGTCGGCCAGTTCGACGCCCGCGTGGGTGGGGCGGAACTCGGGGCACAGCGCGGCCGTGCCCGACATGGCAGCATCCACATGGAACCAGATGTTGTTTTCGCGGCAGATGCGGCCGATCTCGGGCAATGGATCGATCGCATTAGAGGAGGTCGTGCCAATGGTGGCGCACACAAAGCAAGGGGTCAGGCCCGCTCTGCGGTCGGCGGCAATTTGCTGTGCCAGCGCGTCGGGGTGCATTGCGAAGTTTTTGTCCACTTCGATCAATCGCAGGTTGTCGAGCCCCATGCCGGCTATTCGAATATCTTTCTCGATGGAAGAATGGGCCTGGGTCGAAGTGTAAGCCACCAGTTTTCCATCACAGCCCCGGCGATTGCTGGCGAAGTTGGTGGCGCGTTCGCGCGCCGCCAGCAAGGCACAAAGTGACGCACTGGAAGCCGTGTCTTGGATCACACCCCCGCCGGTGTTGGTCGAGAGAAACTTTTTCGGCAGGCCGAGCATTCCGACCAGCCAGTCGAGAACGTGCGTCTCCAGTTCGGTGCAGGCCGGACTGGTGGCCCAAAGCATGCCTTGCACGCCGAGTCCTGAGGAAAGCAGTTCCCCAAGGATGGACGGCCCCGAGGTGTTCGAATTGAAGAAGGCGAAGAAATTTGGCGATTGCCAGTGAGTTATCCCGGGGATGATGAGCTTTTCGATGTCGCCCAGAATGGCGTCAAATGCCTCTCCCTTTGCCGGTGGATTCGCCGGCAGGGAAGCGCGAATCTCACCCGGTTTGGCACGCGACAGCACCGGGTATGATTCGATTCGTGCGTAGTAGGCTGCGATCCAGTCCACCATCGCGTGTCCGTGGTGGCGGAACTCGTCGGATGTCATATGGAAGCTTTTTTCCTGCGGCATTTGAAGTCCTGATTACCTCAGATTTACCTCTGTGTTCCTCTGTGACCTCAGTGGTTTAGCTTTTTAAAAGCAAACCCTCTAACCACAGAGGAGCACAGAGGCCTACGTAAGTTGCCCGAAGTAAACGCGGGTTAGATACGCCAGCACGACCTGTCCGTTCACTTGGTACTTATCAAATATCTCGCGCAACTCTAGCAGCATTGCCTCATACGTGGGATGACCCCAACTCGGAATATACGACGACGACAACAATCGGCCTTCGAGCGCGTCGTAATCACAATCCTGGCGCATCTCCAGCACCGTGGATTGGAACGGTGAAGGCGCAAAGAAGCCGTCGATCTCGTCAGTGGTGCGCTCGTGGCGAACTTCCTGGTAGTCGGTGCCGTAAGTCAACAGCAATTTCTCATAGTCACGAAGAAACGGAGTCGAATCAGTCTCGCGTTCATTCCAGATCAACACTGCCCAGCCGCCTGGCTTGAGAATCCGGATGAATTCGCGGCGGGCTTTGACGCGATCAAACCAGTGTGCCGCCTGGGCCGCGGCGACAATGTCCATGCTGTGATTGCCGAGCGTAGTCGCCTCCGCAGTCCCATCGACACTTGTGAAGCGCTCAAACAGAGCCAGATATTCTTCTCCCGCGCGCCGCATCTCCGGATTCGGCTCCACGCCGAAAACTCGATTGCCATTTTCCAGCAGCAACCGCGTAAAGATTCCCGTGCCTGACGCGACATCGGCGATCACCGAGTCCGAAGTTAGTCCACATTGGCTCCGAAGCAGTTCCAGAACCTTCTTGGGATAGCTGGGACGGTAACGCACATACTTTTCGACGCGGGAAGAAAAACGAGCGGTAGAATTTTGCGCAGCCATGTATCCATTCTAAAAGGTTTTGTTAAAGCGGGTTCTACCCTGGGCTTTTGCTACTATGGATCTCTGTCTGATTGCGGTGTCGGAAAGGTGATTCAAGCCGGAACCGCCGGAGCCTGATGAAAGTTCCAACGGCAGTTGTTTTATTCCTCTTTGTTCTGTTCACCACCTCTTTTGAATTCGGCGCCGCCAAAGGCTCGAAGCCGTCTTCGCCTTCGACGATTTTCGGGTTCCAGGATTCCGCCGCCGAAACGGTTGTCGAAGACCGCTTTCTCGCAGTTCCCGATCCCAAGCTCGCCGAGGAGCATCTGCGCACGCTGACGCAGGCGCCGCACATGGCCGGGACTTCAGAAGACAAGGCCACCGCCGATTATGTCGCACAAAAATTCCGCGAGGCCGGCCTCGAAACCGAGATTGTCCAATACCGCGTCTGGATCAACTATCCGTCCGAAATCAGCGTGGATGTAACCGCGCCTGATGGCGTACACATGCATGGCCCGACCCGCGAGCACGTGGATGGCGACCCGCTGCCGGACGATCCCCGCGTGGTCATGCCATTCAACGGCATGTCACCCTCAGGCGATGTCGAGGCCGAAGTGGTGTATGCCAATTACGGCACGCCGGAGGACTTCAAGAAACTAGAACAACTCAAAGTAGACGTACGAGGCAAGATCGTGCTGGCGCGCTACGGGCAGAACTTCCGCGGAGTGAAAGCGCTAGTCGCGCAAGAGCACGGCGCAGCCGGACTCATCATTTATTCCGATCCTGCCGATGACGGTTGGCGCCGAGGGGATAAGTATCCCGACGGCCCCTGGCGTCCGACTACCGGCGTGCAACGAGGATCGGTTGGCTTTATGTTCGAGTTTCCCGGTGATCCAACCACGCCCGGAATCGCTTCTGTGCCTTCGCTTCCCGACTCCAAACGCACGCCTCCACAGCAATCAGCGCAGTTGCCCAGGATTCCAACCACGCCGCTATCTTATGGAGACGCGTGGCCGATCCTCGAACATCTCGCCGGCCCAGACTCACCACGCGAATGGCAAGGTGCATTGCCCTTTACCTATCACGTAGGTCCGGGCCCGGTGAAAGTGAAGATGCACCTCAAACAGGATTATCAATTCCGCGCAATCTGGGATGTCATCGGTCGCGCGCGTGGCCAGGCACCAGACAAAGGTTCGCCGGATACCTGGGTTGTTGCCGGGAATCATCGCGATGCCTGGGTCTACGGCGCAGTCGATCCCAACAGTGGCACAGCAGCCATGCTGGAGACGGTGCATGGATTGGGTGAACTTCTGAAGTCAGGATGGAAGCCCAAGCGCACCATCGTTTTCGGAAGCTGGGACGCGGAAGAAGAAGGTCTGGTCGGCTCGACGGAATGGGGAGAACAACATGAGACCGAACTGGCCAATGCAGTCGCGTATTTCAATATGGACGTGGCGGTATCGGGCGCGGCGTTTGGGGCTTCGTCGGTTCCCAGCCTAAAGAAGTTTCTCTCCGATGTGACCAAAGCGGTGCCCAGTCCGAAGGGTGGCACGGTGTACGACGTTTGGAAAAAGGCATCGTTGCCAGGTGCGCAATCTGGCCCGTCACCCACTGATGCCATCGGAGACAACAGGCGAACGCCAGCAGCGCAGGGCAACGTGGATGTCCCCGTCGGGGATTTGGGCAGTGGCTCCGACTACACCGTCTTCCTACAACATCTAGGCGTGCCTTCGACTGACATCACGTCGAATGGCCCATACGGCGTGTATCACTCCGCCTTCGACAATTTCAACTGGTTCAAGCGTTTCGCCGATCCCGATTTCCTGTACGAGCAGGAAATGGCACGCGTGTTCGGCATCGAAGTCTTGCGCATGGCAGATGCCGATGTGTTGCCCTACGACTACGAAGAATATGGCAAGGAAGTGATTGCTTATATCGAGGCCGCACGGAAGAAAGCTGACAACGAGTTCGGCGCTGAGCAGGTGATTTTCCTCGATGCCGTAAAGGCGGCGCGACACTTCGAGCAGGCTGGCGCAAAAATGCTCGAGAAACAAACGAAGCCTGCCGACGATCCCGGCAAACTTAACCTGGAGTTATGTGCCGCCGAGCGCGGCTTGCTGGTTCCTGAAGGCTTGCCCATGCGTTCGTGGTTCCGCCATGCCGTGTATGCTCCCGGACGTTATACAGGTTATGCAGCGGTGGTGATTCCTGGAATCAATGAAGCCATAGACCGGCACGATGCTGAGCAGGTGCGCCAGCAGATCGCGGCGCTGGCGGCGGCACTGGATCGTGCGGCCAGCGAACTTGAAGGACGGCGATAGCCCTGTCCTACGTGTTCTGAACCAATGAACGATTGCTCAGGCGGATGGTAATCTAACTCTGCATGACGGCAGCCCCCGCACTGGCGCAAGTTCTGCACGATCTGCCTTCGGCGGCGGTCGCCACTTTCCTCGCCTTGTTTCCCATCGTCAATCCCTTTGGCGGGGTTCCATTGTTCTTTTCGCTGACCTCAAGCTTGCCGGATGCCGAGCGCCAGCGCACCGCCCTTAAGACCGCGGTTTACGTAATCGCAATTCTTGTGGTGTTCCTGTTCTTTGGGCGCTTCGTGCTGATCTTCTTTGGAATTTCTCTGCCCGTGCTGAAGATTGCCGGAGGTCTGATCGTGGCCAATACCGCTTGGGGCATGGTGACGGGGAACGGCCGCATGACCGCCGCGGAGACTGATGAGGCCGCCACCAAAGCAGACATTTCTTTGACGCCCATGGCCATGCCGATGTTATCCGGGCCGGGTTCCATTGGCGTAGTCATGGGACTCGCGGCGGACGCGGATAGCATGACTGTTTATCTCGGGATGGTAATCGGCATCGTTGCCTTGGGCCTCGTAGTTTATTTGTTCTTATGTCTCGGAGGGCCGTTGGTCAAACGCCTGGGACCTGGCGCTGTGGGTGCAATCAATAGAATCTTCGGATTCCTGCTCCTGGCAATCGCGGTTCAACTGGCGTGGGACGGCGTAGCTGGTTTCTCCCACTAGCTATTGACTTTTGCCGCCACTGTGTTTAACTTTCCCGCTAATTCACTTGGGGGTGAAAGGGCCTTCCTATGCCCGAGATTAGCGACGACCCCTGCAGCCAACCATTAGACGTCCGACCTGCCGATTGCCCGGTCACCTTCGCGGACGTACTGCGCAAAGAAATCGATCAAATCAACCTCGCCCGGAGAGCCAGAGGCGTGCCAGAAGAGAAAACAAAGGACTCCCTCATCGGTCTGGCTTTCTCCGGCGGCGGAATTCGCAGTGCGACGTTTAATCTCGGAATTCTGCAAGGCCTGGCGCGGAATCAGCTGCTGCGCAAGTTCGACTATCTCTCGACGGTGTCGGGCGGCGGCTACATCGGCAGCTGGCTGGCTGCGGTAACCAAGCGCTATCACGACAGCACCGGACAGCCCTTTAGCGAGATCGAGAAAGCGCTGGTTCCGGAAAATTACCAGCCCAGCTTGCGTCACGAACGTTCCTTCCTGCATTGGCTGCGCCTGTACAGCAATTACCTGACTCCGAACTCCAGTCTGATTTCTGGAGACACCTGGGCAATGATCGGCACTTGGACACGCAACTGCTTTCTCAATCAAACCATTCTCGGGTTGCTGTTTCTGAGTTTCTTTGTCTTCTGTGACGCCATCTTGGTGATGTTGGTCCGCTCCGGAGGCGAAGGGCGGACGATTCTGAAGATTGGACTGGGCTTCCTGTTTATTGCCGCGCTTTTTATGGGGCGGAACGTTGTAAAGACTTTTCTCAAAGAACGGCGCAAATCATGGTTCGAGCGAGTGGAAGTCAGGATGACGGTGCTGGCGCCGTTCATGGTGGCCTCAGTGCTGATAAATTCCGGGCTGTGGCGGCTGGTTCTGGTGGGCGAGCATCAGCTGCGGTCGGGAGGAGAGGGATGGATCGTGTTTCAGATGCCCGTATGGCAATGGGCAGTAGGAGGAGCTGATTTTTATTTTTTAGTGTGGGCCTTCGTTGTGCTCTCTGTTCACGGGTGGGATTGGCTGTTCGGAAATAAGCGAAAGGAGAGAGAAGAGCGAGAAAAGAGAGAAGAACCAGAAAAGAGAGAAGAGCGGGAAGAGAAGGTTCGCCCTACTGCGCTCCTATGTTCCTCAGCAGTGGCGGGGGCGATCAGCGGCTGCCTGATGCGAGAATACGTCTTACTGCTGGCGCACTTGCAGAATTGCGCTGGCGTGCGTTGGGCGGTTACCGCCCTGGGGCCGGCTGCGGTCATGCTGGTGATGTTGGCTTGTGGTGCGTTTCATCAGGGGCTTACGGGACGCGGCTTAAGAGACCTGGTTCGTGAATGGTGGGCGCGGCTGGGTGGTTACATGATGATCCTGACTGCGGTGTGGCTCCTGGTAGCTGCGATTTGCGTCTTCGGACCGCTGCTGATGCTCTGGATATGGGTGAAGCTCCAAAGTTGGAGCCTGGTGCCAGCCGCGTTGTGGGTGCTTCATAATTATTTAGGAATAAAAGCCGCGAAGAGTGCCGCCACCAGCGGCCAGCCGGGAAAGCCCAAGCCAGCGGAGCAGGACGACGCCGGTATTGCTGGAAAGATTATTGCTGCGCTGAAATCGCCAAAGGTTTTGGATGCGCTGGCCAAGGCCGCGCCCTATGTTTTTGCGATTGGTTTGCTGCTGCTGCTTTCTACCGCCGTACACATCGGATCCGGATTAGCCTTCGACCCTGGCGACACTAAGACGCTGTGGCAATTTGGCGGAAACTCGCGAGCTTCATCCAGCGGGCAGATAGCCGCGGTGGACGGTAGCGCATCCAAGCCAACGGTTCGCTGCGACCTTTACTGGAGAGTGCAAAAGGGTGGAGACACTTCGCGGTGCCAACTGCTTCCATGGTTGTTCGGGGTCGCGGTCATGTTGTTTGTGGCCTGCCTGCTGCTTTCGTGGCGTGTGGACGTAAATGACTTCTCACTGCACCATTTTTATCGCAATCGGCTGGTACGCTGTTATCTGGGAGCTTCCAATTCGCGGCGGAATCCGCATCCGTTCACCGGATTTGATGAGTACGACGACCTGCCGCTGGCGGACTTTGCCGGTGACTATCCCGGGCCGTATCCGCTATTGAATGCTTCGTTGAACATCACGAGCGGCGGTGACCTGGGCTATGCCACACGACGGGCAAAGTCATTCGTGTTTACTCCCCAGTACTGCGGGTACGAAACCAATATCACAGGTGAGGGCAAGGCCTGGTTCCTGCGCACGAATTCTCCGGGCGAGACGTTGGCAAAGACTTTCGCGCCAACAGCACTAGGGCGAAGCAAGAAGTCGATGTTGCAAATTCACTTTAAAGGCGGCATCAAACTGGGCACCGCCATGGCCATCTCCGGCGCTGCCGCCAGCCCCAACATGGGTTATTACACGTCGGCGGCAACCGGTCTATTTATGACGTTGTTCGATGTCCGCCTGGGATGGTGGATGGGAAATCCGCGCTACTGGTGCAAATGGGAGATGCCCGGCCCCAGGCTTGGTTTGGGATACTTGTTCTCCGAATTGATTGCGCAGAGTGACCAGCAGAAGAGCTTCGTGTATCTCTCCGATGGAGGCCACTTCGAGAATCTGGCTGTATACGAACTGCTGCGGCGGCATTGCAAGCTAATTGTGGCTTGCGATGCGGACTGTGACGATCAATACCAATGCCAAAATCTCGTTGACCTGACGGAGAAGGCGCGCACCGATCTGGGGGCGGAAATCGTGATCGATTTCCGGCAGATTCGTCCAGCGGATGGCGGGCGCGAAAGCCAACACAACTTTGTGGTGGGAGATATCTTCTACAACCCGCAGGACCCCAAAGACCGTGGGAAGTTCATTTATGTTAAGGCCAGCATGCCGGTTCGGCCAAAGACTCTGTTCGGCAGCGAAACCATGCGCCAAAAAGAGAACCGGCTGCCCGATGACGTCTGGCAGTATTACGACAAACACATAACCTTTCCTCACCAGAGCACGGCGGATCAGTGGTTCGATGAGCTGCAATTCGAAAGTTATCGCGCGTTGGGAGAGTTCATTGGCATCGCCGCCTCTGACAAGATCAAAGAGGAGATTAGCGACGTGCTAGGCTAGACCGGGCTACGTGGATCCTTTTTCCGTTACATCCTCGATATAGAGCAAAATCAACTTCTGCCCGGGTTGCGGCTCCATGCGGCGGGCATTGAGCATCATCCTGCGTGTTCCGAGATGCGGAAAATTGTGGCTGACTTCGAAATCCTCCACACGCCCATTGTTCGGCAGAATATTTTCCAGTAACTCGCGCAGCTTGGGGATATTCCATTGCCCGTTGCCCAACTCATAGATCGGGCGGTTTTGCGTTTCTTCGCGCGCGACCTCGAAATCCCGGTAGAAGGTCAAGTTGGCGCTGATCACTTGCAGCTTGTGATTCAGGATCAGGATCGCTTCGCGCGCCGTCTCTATAAGCGTATCCGCATGCTCGTGCATCTGGTCGAGGCTGCGCTTCATGACGTCAATGTCCTGGAAACTGATCACGGCGCCATCAATCTTGCTGTCCCAAGTCTTGTACGGACGCACGCGGAGCAGGTGCCATGTCCCGCTCCCGGTCTCTCGTACTTCGCGTTCCACAGTGGTGACATTCTCGATGCTTTCGCCCGCGATTTGCCCCAGGTCTTCCACATCCAGGTTCGGGCGTATGTCGCTCAAGCGGCGTCCAACATCGCTGGGCAGCAGGTTCAGCAGCTTTTGTGCTGGAGTGGTAAAGCGGCGGATATGCAGATCTTGCCCCACAATCACCACCGGGATGGTCACGTTGCCCAACACATTGAGCAGGTCGTTATTGACCGCAGTCAATTCTGAATTTCGGCTTTGCAGTTCCTCGTTGAGAGTAGTAAGTTCTTCATTGCTGGACTGTAACTCTTCCTTGGCAGTCTCCAGTTCTTCGTTGGTGCTTTGCAGCTCCTCGTTGGCGGAAAGCACTTCTTCGTTGGCCGACTTGAATTCCTCGCTGACCGTCTCATGCTCCTCGATCAGCGTTTGAAACTGTTCCTGGGTCTCTGCCAGTTCGCGCTTCAGGTGCCCGTTCTCCCGGGAAATGCCAGTCTTTGTTTTAGAACCCTTCGGTTTTTCCTGAGTGGCTTTAGAGCGAGCAGGAGGCGCTTCCTGAAAGACGATCACGTAGCAACGGTCCCCCGTGCTCTGCCTGCGCAACGGACTAACTTCCAAGGTTATTTCACGGGTGTGCCCGTTGGATCGAACGCGCACCCCTGTCCTGCGCACAGCCACATTCCCCTTCTTGGCTTTAGTCAAGGTGGCGCGAAGATCTACCAGCAAGCCCTCGCGCGCCATCTTGGCAAGGCTGAACGTAGGCTGGCCGACCGCCGGCTCCAGGTAAAGGCCTGTCTTTCCACGGAAGTGCACAATTTCCATCTCTTCGTTGACCACGATGCTGGCGGGCACAAAGCGCTTGAGTAACACCCGGTCCAGTTCTTTTTCAAGCGTCGAAGCGGACGATACCTCGCGCGTGGTTCTGGCTTCGGCACTCCGGCGATAGCTTGGTTCAGGGGGCCTGAAGTTAGCCGGTAGACGCACCTCCGAATTCTTCTTCTGGTAAATCCGGTTTTTCTTATCCAGCGGCACGAAGTATTCCGAAAATGTCCCCAGGCTTTCGGCCCCGCCGAGCAACAGAAAGCCGCCTGGTTTAAGCGCATAGTGCAAAGTCGGAACCACGCGTTTCTGCAACAACGGGCCTAGATAAATCAGAAGATTGCGGCAACTAACCAAGTCGAGATTAGAGAAAGGAGGATCTTTAGCCACATTCTGCTTGGCAAAAATGCACATCTCCCGTACTGGTTTAACAATTTGATATCCCCCATCGATTCTCATGAAGAACCGCCGCAGGCGCTCCGCGGAGACGCCCGCGACCAAAGCTTCGGAATAGAGACCGGCGCGGGCGCGGTCGAGGGATCCATCGCTTATGTCGGTAGCGAAGATCTGAAATGGAGTGGTGCCCAGACCGGGCTTTGCGGTCTTTGTGGTTTCCAGCCACAGGTATTCCAGCATGGCCATCGCCAGCGAATATGCCTCTTCGCCGGTAGAGCAGCCGGGAACCCAAATCCTAACCGTGCCACCTTTTGTGTTGTCCCGGAACAAAGTTGGCAAAACGTGCTTACGCAACGCCTCGAAGGCTTCTGGATCGCGGAAGAAGCCGGTCACATGGATCAGAATGTCCTGGTATAACTCCTCGACTTCCCCCGGAGTATTGCGAACATAGCGAACGTAGTCTTTCAGCTTCTCCATTTTGTGCAGGACCATGCGGCGCTCAATGCGACGCCGTAGGGTGGTCTGCTTGTAGTGAGTGAAGTCGACTCCAATGGCCTCACGGAGCAGCGTCAGCAGAACCTCCATCTGGCCGCCAGATGCGATCGCCAGGTCCGATTTCCCCGCCGAAGTCGGCGCCAGATAAGGATGCTGTGCTACGCGGGTGAGTTCTTTTGAGATTCCGGCGGGTGCCAGAACGAAGTCCACGCAGCCCGCCGCGACCGCGCTATGAGGCATGCTGGAGTACTTGGCCGATTTCTCATCCTGGGCAAAAGTAATGCCCCCGGCTGCCTTGATGGCCCGCGACCCTTCGGTTCCGTCAGATGCCGTCCCTGAGAGAATCACGCTGATGGCTCGGGTACCGCGATCTTCTGCCAGAGAGCGCAGAAAATGATCGATGGGCATGTGCTGTCCGCGAGTGAGCACCCGCGCCGCCAGCCGCAACACGCCATTCTTCATGGCCATGCTGGTATTAGGCGGGATCACATAAATGTTGTCGGGCCGGACGGCGACGCCATCGGTTACCTGCTGCACCGGAATCTTGGTGATCCGCGCCAGGATTTCGCGCAGATCGCTGGAATGGCTGGGATCAAGATGCTGCACCAGCACAAACCCCATGCCAGTCTTCTGTGGCAGCCCACGCAGCAACTCAGTGAAGGCTTCCAGGCCTCCCGCAGAGGCTCCAATGCCGACAATGGGATATAGCTCAACTTGGCGAACTGGGGACGGCGAGCGGTTGACCGACTTGATTCTTGCGACAGAACCCTTCATGGGAACCGCCTGTGGACCAAAAGTCTGAAGCCCCGGGGCGCAATCGTACTGCAGGAGAGAAACTGCAAGCAGACTAAGTTCTGAACAACACCAGTTACTCAATCCGCGGAGCAGATTATATTCCTGCGGTATGGTGGGGTCAACGAAAAAGCCGCACTCAGTAGAGGCGGATGTTCCATCTTGAAAAAAGGCCGCACGCGTCCGTTCCTCCACAGCTTCAAGTCCAAACTGGTGTGATGAACATCACAGCCTGACCACCCCAGAAAGCAGTAATCTGCACCGATGTTCGAAGAGATCCAAAGACTTACTGGAATTACAGCCCTAATCCGCTTGCTTCACTTACCGCCCGTACCCAGACCCAAGGAGACACAAGTCTCACTAATGGAAAAGGCTTATTTGATGCAGGTCCGTCTGGATCTTGAGGCGAGAGTGGAATCGGTCATCCACGAGAGGTAGCCCTGAGGGCCAGACAAAATCACCTCAACGTATACTGTCTCAAGGGGTACACGGCATGAGGATCACCTACGACCAGAATGTGGATGCGCTCTACATCCGCTTTAAAGAGACCACGGTTACCACCAAGCATCTGGGTGAAGGCATCGCCGCCGACTTTGATGCCGATGGGCGTTTGGCCGGGATTGAGATTCTCGACGCCGTGAAACGCTTGGGCGATGCGAGCGCGTTCAAACGGGTCACGCTGGAAGATGTTGCGATTGCTCATTAGGCCACAAACGCACAGGCGCTCTATTCGACGTCGTGCCTATGTGCCCTAACCTCCTGCTCGAAACGAGCCTGGCCCACAAGAAGTGGCGAAAACGAAATCGGCCGCCCTCCGTTCCGGTTTTTGACATAAGTAGCTCCCGTATTCCGCCCACGCCTCATCCAAGCGATCTCATCCCATGCGATGACTCGATCTCCGAGAAGCCAACGTCGCTGCCGAATTCCACCGTGGTCAGTCATTACTGCGTGAGGCGTCGCTAGGATGATCGCGGCAAGGACACACAGCGGAATTAGCACCGCAAATAAGCTTCCACCCTTACGGGCTATCTCGAACAGGATCAAGACGGTGAACGCTACAAGAAGACTGAGGACTATTCCAATTAGAATGCGCATTCGGGGGCTAAGAAAGAATTCAACCGCAGGCACTTGCTCCCGTGGCTGAAGTCTTTTCGCTGATTTCCGAAGCCACCAGAACAGTAGCGCGAACGGAGCCACGAACAAGGCCCTCAGAAGAACGGCGCCCGCTATCTCAGCGATAACCTTCATCGTTAGCCTCGCAGGCTTGCGGACTTCGCCCGGTTGGGCAGGCGAGGGCGTGCGCCCTATGTGCGCCTACCCGATCTTCACCAGCTTTTCCACCAATTCCGAGTAGTCCTTCTTCTCCAACCCGTGAACTTGCTTGTTGTATTCATCCACTTTGCTGGAATAGTTCATCGAGCAGAATTTTGGACCGCACATGGAGCAGAATGCCGCTTCTTTGTAGTAGTCGTCGGGCAAGGTTTCATCGTGCATGGAGCGCGCCGTCTCGGGATCGAGCGAAAGCGCGAACTGCTTCTCCCAATCGAATTTGTAACGGGCGTAGCTGAGGGCATCGTCGCGGTCCTGCGCGCCGGGCCGATGGCGCGCCAGGTCGGCGGCGTGGGCGGCAATCTTGTAGGCGATGATGCCGTCCTTCACATCTTTTTCATTGGGCAAGCCCAAGATGCTCTTTGGGAGTGACATAGCAGAGCATGGCCGCGCCGTGCCAGCCGATCATCGCCGCGCCAATCGCCGAAGTGATGTGGTCGTAGCCGGGCGCGATGTCGGTAACCAGCGGCCCCAGCGTGTAGAACGGTGCCTCGTAGCAAAGTTCCTTTTCTTTATCGACCTGCTCCTTGATCTTGTCGAGCGGAACGTGGCCGGGGCCTTCAATCATCACCTGGACGTCATGCTCCCAGGCTTTCTTGGTCAACTCGCCGAGGGTTTTCAGTTCGGCAAATTGTGCTTCGTCGCTGGCATCGGCGATGCAGCCGGGACGCAAACCGTCGCCGAGAGAAAAGCTTACGTCATGCTTGGCGAAAATTTTGCAGATGTCATCGAAGCGCTCGTAGAGGAAATTCTGCTTGTGATGATGCGCCATCCACTGTGCCAGGATCGCTCCGCCGCGGCTGACGATGCCGGTGATGCGCTTCGAAACCATTGGCAGATACTGAATCAGCACGCCGGCATGGATGGTCATGTAGTCCACGCCCTGCTCGGCCTGTTCTTCGATGACTTCGAGCATCACGCTCGCGGTTAGGTCTTCGATCCGCTTCACTCGCGAGATCGCTTCGTAAATCGGCACTGTGCCAATGGGCACGGGCGAATGCCGCAGAATGGCTTCGCGAATCTCGTGAATGTTGCCGCCGGTGGAGAGATCCATCACCGTGTCGGCGCCATAGTGAACCGAGGTGTGCAGCTTTTTGAGCTCCTCGTCGATGTTGGAAGTGACCGCCGAATTGCCAATGTTGGAGTTGATCTTGCAAAGCGATGCCGACGCCGATGCACATCGGCTCCAGCTCAGGATGGTTGATGTTGGCGGGAATAATCATCCGCCCGCAGGCGACCTCGTCACGCACCAGTTCGTCTGAAAGCTTCTCTCGCGCGGCGATGTACTCCATCTCCTGCGTAATGACGCCTTTGCGGGCGTAGCGCATCTGGGAAAAATTGCCGTCGGTGTTCTGCGCCTTGCGCTGCGCGATCCATTCAACTCGAGGCGGAGGAACGCTGTGCCCGTTACCGTTCGCAGAAGTGCCGTTGTCTGAAGCCATGAATGATCCACCTTACAGAAATTAACTACGCAGATTATACGCCGCTGAAGGCAACCGAGGTTGGGTCCATCAGAAGAGCGCGGTGGCACCGAATCGTTAGTTAAGCTACGCTTTCGATTTGTCCTCAGGCCAGCTCAGTTGTACCGCAACCGTAATAATGATGGTTAGAAACAAGCCTGCAAGCTGGGGATGCGCGGGCCAGAACATCTTGGTCAAATCAAGTTTCCAGGCCCAGAAGCCGGCGGCGGTTCCGATCAGGCTTGCTATGAGAGAGATTTTAAAAGTCTGCATGAATGCCCCCTGATCTGTTGATAAGACATTCTGTTATACGAGTTCGGCCCCGGGCCGGTTCCATCAGCAATTCCAACCGGCTAGCCTTCGCGCATCTTGTGACCCGCCAGATTACCCAGGCCCTCGTAGGCAGCGTATTTATAAGTCTCGCTGAGAGTGGGATAGTTAAAGACTTGTTCGATAAACTCGTCGATGGTCAGGTTGTGGTCGAGAACCATCATTCCGATGTGAATCAGTTCGGTAGCGCTCTCGCCGATGATGCTCACTCCCAGCAGTCTCTTGTCGGCGCGCGCGAAGATGAGCTTCAGCATGCCTGCGGTGTCTCCGATGATGTGGCCACGGGCATTGTTGGCATAGAGCGCCCGGCCAACACAGTAGTCGATCTTTTTCTCCTTACACGATTGTTCGGTCTCGCCCGCGCTTGAGATCTCCGGAATGGTGTAAATCCCCATGGGCAGCATCGAGGCGACGCGCTGCTTGTATTTGAAGCCGAAGGCATGGCAGACGGCGACGCGTCCTTGCTCCATCGATGTCGAGGCCAGCGCGGGAAATCCGATGACGTCGCCAGCGGCGTAAATATGTGGCACCGCGGTGCGATAATGCTCGTCAACGGAAATGTATCCGCGATCGTTGATCGCCAGGCCCGCCTTTTCGAGAGACAAGCGGTCCACCGCCGCGCGGCGTCCGGCAGCGAACAGCACGGCTTCGGTTCGCAACGACTTGCCGCTCTTCATTGCTAACTGCACCCCGGAGGCTTCGGTTTGCACCTTTACTGGCCGTTCATTGAACCAGAACTGCATTCCGAGCGCGTCGAGCCGCACGCGAAGTCGCTCGGAAATCTCCGTATCGAGGAAGGGAAGCAAGCGGTCGCGGCCATCGACCAGCGTGACCTTCACGCCGAGCGCGACGAAGATCGACGCGTATTCGCAGCCAATCACGCCGCCGCCGATCACTGCGAGGCTTTGCGGAATGTGGTCCATCTGCAAGAAGGTGTCGGAGTCGAACACCCGGACATCGTCGAAAGCTATCTCTGATGGACGGTGCGGATTGCTTCCGGTGGAGATGAGAATCACATCCCCGCGCAATCGGCGAATGCCATCCGGGCCGGCAACAGAGACGGTGTGAGTGTCTTCGAAAGACGCCCGGCCACGGACGAGTTCGATTTGATGCAGCGCGAGATTCTTCAGGATGCGCTCGCGCTCCCTTTCAACCACCTCTCGCTCGTGGTGCATGAAATCGCCGATGGTGAGATTCTCTTTCAGCGAATAATCGATGCCATAAAGGCCGCGCTGCTTGAGTCCGGAAAAGTAGAGCGCGGATTCACGCAGCGTCTTGCTGGGGACGGTGCCGGTATTGATGCAGCTTCCGCCCACAAACTCGGCAGACTCGATGACCGCGACGCGTTTGCCAAAATAGGCCGCTTGCGCGCCCGCTTTTTCTCCGGCAGGGCCGCAGCCGATAACAAGGAGATTGAAATCTTCGCTAGAAGCCAACAAAACCTCCGTAACGATGTTGAATGGGGTGAAATAGCGATGTTACGCCAGGAAGCTGTCCAACTCCTCCTGCGACGCAATTATCATTTCATTAACAACATGTGCACTGTTGAGGGTATGAGGCTCAGCCAAGTCAGGACGACGCAGCGAGTAGATATAGCGCTGGGAGTGGGTCGTGCTGTTCTTGCCGCAACAAAGAAATACAGCGCTAGTACCGACATGGCGGAATAGCAAACTAAACCTAAAGGACGGGAAGTTCCATACTTCCAGAAGCCAATCAAGACGCACGTCGCTCCAACTACGCAGTAGGCTATGTAGATCCTGGGGGATAGCCAGCCTTGAACTGGTTCGGGGTGCGGCGACTGGAAAGTCTCAAACATAGCCGTAATTATCCCATTGAAACACGAGTTTATAAACCAGATTGTAATCTGGCCATTACGCCAGATATCCTCGGCGCTAAGGCGGGAGAGGCACTCCTTCCTGCCTCATCGCGAACTTCCCGGCAGCGCATCACTAACCGCATACACCTGCCCATCCGAAGATGCATGCGTTGCAGTTCCTGCTGATGGAAGTGATGCGCCCCGCTGTTAGTTTGCGGGTCCAGCAAACAGCAGCAGATTCCCATCCGGATCCTTGACGACGAAATTCTTAGCGCCCCAAGGCTGCTTTTTCAGCGTCTGGTAAAAGGCAACACCAGCGGACTGAAACTCAAGAAACAGCAGCTTGATTTCGCCCGCTGTAGCGACGGTCATAGATGCCGACAACAGTTCCTCCCGATCGCGGACCGTCGACTCGATTGCTGATCCCTCGACACACCTTAGATTGAGACGCGCCGCGTCGCGACCCACCTGCGCATAGTAGGGAGGTTTGCCGTAACTGAATACAAGCGAAAAGCCTAACTTCTCACGGAAAAAGTCGCATGATCTCTGGATATCAGTGACGAGCAGTTGCGGCTCTGCACCGACAATCGTTGCTTTGGATGGCGCTGCTTTGGATGGCGATGACTTCACCTTGAGTGGCGTTTTCGAAAGTCCGGTTTTCAGGGCTTGCCAACTATCGAAGCCTTGCTGCCTTGCGACCAGTTCTTGCGCATCGCTGAGCTTAAAGCTCGCCGCAAGAATCTCGGAGTCGGGCATATTTAGGAAACGAGGCAAATGTTCGCGGATTTGTGCGGCGACGGGATAGTGGCGATCGCGATGCCACCGCAATATGAGCTTGGCTTGCTTTTTGAGGTTCTCTAGATTGGGCATGTGGGCCTCCACGATGAGATCGTAGGTGGGCATTGCCCTTCGGCGTCGTGCCGTTGCATCCTACATGCGCAGGTTGCAGTATCTGCGACGGTGTCAGCAGTTGTCAACAAGGCGTGAGGACATCCGTTCTGCGTTAGTGCGCTTTTCCCGGAGGATCATTACTAACCGTGTAAACCTGCCCGTTGCGAAGATACATACGCTGCAGTTCCGTCTGATTAAAGGGACGCGCCCCGCGCCGTCCAAGCACCGCTATCTGGTTGCCGCTTTCATCTACACCGCGGTCGCGGTCGGTGCCTTTTGAAATCGCCAACGCCGGCCCTGTGGTGTGGCGGCTGGCAATCAATTTGGGCGTGGGGCGCGGGCTGAACCCGGCGTAGTTGGGGTTATCCGTCGGAGAGAACAACTGAATGACACGTAGCCCATTCTTGCCGTCAGCGACGTAGGCGAACAGTTCCGATGACACCATACCCAGCTTTACGTCGTTCACGTCATTCATGACACCATTCGCGTTGAAGATTTGATCAAGCTTTGGCTGCTCCGGACGCTCGATATCGACGATCGCCACGCCCTGCTTCCCGGCAGAAACGTAAGCGTAAGTGCGGGCCACGTAAATGTTGCGGGCGTCTTCGATCTGAACTTTGGCGCCGTCAACCGGCACAGGTTTATCGAGGTGAGTGATGTCGAACACTTTCAATCCCTCACGGTCAACGACGAAAGCGTAACGGAACTGTACGGAGATTCCGTGCGGTTCAATCAGATAAGGCGCGCCAATCTGTGACACCAGTTCCGGCTTGAGCGGGTCATTCAGGTTCACCACCGCCAGACCGGCATCGCAAAGAATGTAGGCGTAGGTGCCGACAATGGTGATTCTGTGCGCGCCCTTCAGTACCCCGTTGGGATTGAAGGCCAGCGCACGCTTCAGGAAATTGTCGTTCGGATCGCCATTGAGCAACGTGCCCACGCCCGGACTCCGGCTCTTCAGGTTGGGGTCGCCGATCACGACCAGGCCTTCCACTTTGTCGGCCACATAAAGGAAGCCATACATCAGGTGAATCGACTGTTCTTCATTTTCCGGGCGATGGGTGCGCAAGGGATCGACGGCCAACGTTGTCGGAGTTGCTACCGCCGCCGCGTATTTGGTGGGAACGTAGAAACGCTGGCCAAGCGGCGACACTGGCGCAGTGATCGTACGCTGAGAAATATCTTTGTCGTCGATGTTGGCAATATCATAAACGCGCAGCCCACGCTTGCCCATGGCAGCGTACAAATACTCGCCGCGCGCCTGCACGTCCAACACTTCCGAGCCGGCGTGACCGTAAGCTTCCTTCAACTCACTGTGTTTGCTTAGGTGCTTCTTGTAGTTGTCTGGATACGCCAGCCTTTGCAGATCGCTGCCAATCACTGCGGGAGGTTCATCATGTTCGGTGACGGCGACGGCTTCGTATCCCTTCGTGCCCGTGGCCACGTAGATGTAACGACCCATAAAATTCATGTAGTTGGTGCCAAGAAGCAGCAACTGGGTCATCCAGGCATTGTTGTCGCCGGCTTTCGAAACATGGCAGTCGGTGCAGCCCTTGGTTTCTTTCGCCCGCACGGTGTGAGGAACGAAGGTGCTGAACGCTTGTCCGCTGAATCCTTCGGCTGAAACGGTTTGCTGCTGATAGTAGATCCAGTCGCGATTGTTGTTCTGCGAACTGACCAACACCGCGCATGCCGAGCGTACGGGAGCAACACGATGTCCGGTGACTGTACCGTCGATCGCCAGGCTAAAGACATCATCCCGCAGAACCTGAAAGTCGTACGAGGTCCAATTGCGCGTGGTCAGGCCTTCGTTGTGCAACATCGGCATCTTTTGATTGGCGACCATCGGTAAATGGCAACCGTAGCAAGTCGGCGCCCAGGAACTGTGGCAGGCGTAGCAAGTCATCTCGCTGTTCGGGTGAGCCAGTTGGGACTGATCGCCTTTGGCATTACCCCAGGTGACGGCATCTTTCTGAATCGTCTTCGCAAGCCGCGATTTCTCGCTGTAATGTGCATTGCCCGGGGTGATCGAATCGAGTACCTGCACTACCTCCCACTGCTGGCCCTGTTCGAGCATGGACCGCTGGAAGAGCTTGCCGCCATCCCAATAGAAGCGGCGCGTACCCCAGGGAGTGCGAAGTCCCGCGAGATCAGTTCCGGTGGCGGGCGCGGCGATTCCGGATGTGCGCAGCGTGGCGCGTTGTTGAATAGTGCCGTGACAATCCACGCAATCGACTTCAATTGCATTCCGCGTCTCTCCATACAATTTGCCGTTGCCGTGATTGTCCTGGGTAAAGTGGCAGTCGATGCAATGCATGCCTTTTTCCAGGTGAATGTCTTTCAGATGGACGGCTTTTTTAAACTTGTCGGGATCAGTGAATGAAACTTGCTTGCCATCGGCGTCCAGTAGATTGCCCTTGCGATCATGTTCGTACACCGCACGGAAAATCCATCCGTGACTATGGAAGTCGGCGAACTGTGTGTTCTTGAGTTCACTGTTGAATTCCGGCGTCCCCGTTTTCTCCAGGAAACTTACATCCGCCCAGTTGCCGCGAATGGCAGCCCGTTCCGGGTCGCGCTTCTGAATCTGCTGCTGCTCTATCGCGCTGGGACGCCGCTGCTCTTTGGGATACATCTTGTCCCCATCAACCTCGTTGTCCCACCACGTATAGCCAAAATACGTTGCCACCATGTTGGTGCCAGGATGGATGTGGCAGACAATGCACTGGCTCGACGGGATGGAGCGTGTGAATTCATGTTTGAGGGGATGTCCGGATTCATTCTTCGGAATAGTTGGATCGAGGGTCGCAGTTTGCCCCAGGTTGCCGCCGACAGCATACTGCCCAGAATGTTCCGGCGAGCGATCGTTGGCGTAGATCACGTGGCAGGCGCTACAGCCGCTGGCCCGGTAGTCGCCGGGCTGATCATTCGTTCCCGGAAATGACAGTAACGGATCCAACAAGCGCGTCTTCTGCAAACCCAGGACGGTAGGGTCGGTGCGCAGCAAGGTTCCAAAACCCCGCTCGCCGAGCTTCACGTCCGGCTTGCCTGGCTCTTCTTCCAGGCTTGGAATTCCAACTTCAGGTTTCTTTTCACCACCACGCTCGAAGATTCGCAATACGTTGCCGGGCTGAGAAACCTCCCAGCGCTGAATCGGCTCTAGATATGGCAGCACGCCTTTGAGGCGAGTTTCTTCGGCACTCGGTCGCGGGAAAGTTTGCAGCCGTTGGGGAGTACCGTCGGGAGCATAACTCTCCCCGAAATGCGGATTCTTGAAGGGGACAGCTCCGTTGTTGTAGAGCGCAGCGCTCCACAGCATGGCGCCGTGGGTCATCATGCTGGTGCGCACGCGCTGGACTTCCGCCGTGTGGCATCCTGAGCGGCCACAGGTTTGCTCCGCCACCCGCAGGTCGCCAGGGTTCACAAACTTGATGTACCCCGCGTCTTCCTTTAACCAATTGGTGTAAGCACGAACCGGGTTCGCGGAGCTATCGGCATTGCTGGCAAAGCGCGGCCGCGGATGTGCCTGCCGGGTAATCTCCTGATACTGCGGTGAGCCTTGCGCTACACCGGGAGGCAGCGCAGTCTGGGCATTTCCTCCATGACAGTCGGTGCAACCCAGGCGCACGGTTCCCTTGGTGTGCATCGTCGGGCTGTCCATTGGGTTGTGGCAAGTGATGCAACCCGCCGACCTCTGCTGCGCCTCTTCGAGCGAGTCTCCAAGTCCAGGCGAGCTTTGCTCAGCGCCTGTTTGCGGCGATAATTCCGCGGCGTTTGCTGACGCTGCCATCCTGCCGGGAGGGTCGAACACGGCCAAGGCCGCGCAAACGAACGCCGCACCTGCCAGCGCCTGCCCTAGTCGTCGCCAAGAAAGAAGCTGCATAGCTTAAGCTCAGAACGTCAGCTTGATCGTTGAAAATCCGGAAACCAACACCCGCTTGTTGTAGATGTCTTGAAACCCTGCGCCTGGAACTAAGTCCGATACTCCTGCTGTAATCACAATATTTTCCGTCAGCGGCGGCCGGTATTGAATGCCCAATCCAGTGTCCGTGCCAATGCTGTGCCGAATGCGACTTTGGAATAATAGGATTTGCAAAGGCTCAGTACGGTCAAACTGAAGGTAGTTCGCATTGACGAAAGCCTTTAGCTTGGGGGTCACATTGAAATCAGCGCCGGCGTTAAAAATATAAACTCCCGGATTCACGAAGTTCGCCTGACCTTCCTCTTTGTTGCTACGCAGGCTGACCAGAAGACTTCCGGGGTTGGTGAGCGCGATTCCCGTGCTAGTCAGGCGAATGCCTTGCTGATCGAAGAAGCTGAATGCTCCCCCGGCAAACTGGGTTTCATCCACAATGGTATCGAAGCCGCGCGCAGTTGAATCGCGGCCACTCAGCCCCAGTGCGTCAGAACGGTTACTGGGGTCGCCGGAAGCCCAGAAGAATGACGACCGCAGTCGCACCCAATCCTTGTCCACGGACAATTCCAGCGCAGCCATTCTTGCGTCAATGTCGACGCGTCTTCCTGCGATCGGATTGAGTGTGTCATGGCCCAAAGCCTGATAGAACGCATGACTCACATTCACCCGCTTGATGTGACCGTTGCTGGCCCAGCCCAGATAGTAAGCCCGAATGCCGTGCTGAAGAATGCCATCATTTACCACCAGTCCGACCGGTGCTGGCCGGACAAGGAATCCATTGTCATCGAAGTGGATCGTGGGATCGTCGCGGTTGTAATGGAAGCTGAATTCCGTGGTGTAGCCTTTGAAAAACGAGTCCTGGATGTAGACGTTCCCGATGTAAACCTGCTGATGGCGCGGATCGAATGTATTCAACCCGCTGTTCGTGTTCTTTTCCAGAAAATAAAAATAAGCGAGGTTGTAGTTGATCCGGTTGGAGCGCAGATTTCCGAAGAGGCGCACACCGGGCTGCTCCTCGGCGAAAATGAAACCCCGAAAGTCGCTGACGAACTGTTGAATACCCGCACGAATGGAGACAAAATCGAAATTCGGGCCCAGATCGTGGATCTTGGCTTCGACAAAGCCCTCTTGTAGACCGACGTGCGTGTCGAAGCGGTTGGTGCCATCCTGAACGTTAATGTTGACCAGGCCACGCTCGCGGGTTTGCAGGAAATTCAGATTGAATTCCGGTGTAAAGCGAATACGGAAATCAATGGGCCGAAAACTGGTGTCGCCTTCGAACAGATCGAATGACAAACGGAAACTCTGCGAGGCAAAGCCTTGTTCGCCGCGGCCGAAGAAGTCGCTGCTGTCGGGTTGCTCGGCGGAGATGCCGCTGGGCACCGGCACGCGGCGCACATCCAACCCGGTAATGCTGGTGCCGGTAAAGTTAAAGAACCATGTCTGGCCGAAGACCGGTTGGTCACCCTTGAGTCGGTTGCGATTGAACGGGTCGTACCAATGCGGCTTGGTATAGGGGAACTCGCCGCCTTTGCCATAGCGATCCCACGCCGGCATGGGGACATCCCACCGATCAGGTTCCTTGGCGAAGTTCGCGGAGTCCGGAGGCACCTGCTCGGGAGCAATTCCCAGCGGTCCCGGGGAAGCAGACGTTTGTGCCGTGCGTAATCCCGGATAAGGACCCACCGGCGGAGATGGGGGTGCCGTAAGCGAGGGTACTGCACCGGGAATTCCAGACGGACCTTTTGTCAACGGGGCGGCGCTTGCGATCGGCTCTAGCGTTAGATCCCTGGTTTGAGCGCCCTTAATCCTGAGACTTGGCAGATCGAAGGATTCGAACCCGTCCTTCTCAGCCTTAAGCTCATACGTATCCGGCGCCAGGTTAATTATCCGGAAGATGCCTTCGGCGTTCGTCCGTGTTTCGCTAACTACAGTACCTGCCCGAAGCAGGCTGATCTTGACGCCGGGGATGCCCAGTTTAGTTTGCGGGTCGGTTACTGTGCCTTGCAGAGATGCAGTGACAGCCGAAATGTGGCCCGGAATCCGCTGTACTGAAGGGGTTTGAGGAGCGCCGGGCGTCCCTTGTCCCAGCATTGCGCAAGACCATGCCAGAAGGCACAAAAGGACGGCGTGAGAAGGCCACGACTTCATCAACCGTGACGCTCGCTCCATGTCCATCGTCATCGCCCGACTAAAATCGCTTTCTTGTGACTGTAACCGGATGGGGCTAAGTCCTATCACAACCACAGCGTGGCAGCAAGCCTTGCTTGACTTTGTCCCGAGCCGAGGCATAATGGGCGGCACGCGAGTATCGCAAATCTGGTGGCTTCTTGCCGATCCCCATCGGGATTGGGTGCGAATCTGCCGCCCATGAGACAACGGATATGAGTGTTTCAAGTCTGGCGGAAGTGACGACAGAACACGTTGGGAGACCGGGGGATCCCTGCGTGATGGTGATCTTCGGCGCAGGCGGCGACCTCACTCGACGCAAGCTGATGCCTGCGCTGTACAACCTTGCCGCTGCCAACCTGCTGTCGCGAGAGTTTGCCGTGATCGGATTGGCCCGCGAGGCCATGACCACCGATCAGTTCCGCGACAAATTCCGCCAAGACATCAAAGAGTTCACTACCTGCGCTTTGAACAGTGACGTGACCGAGTGGTTCATCCGCCGGCTTTATTACATGGCGGGCGAGTTCGGCGACCCGAACGCTTATACCCAACTGCGCGAACTGCTGGATAAGGTGAACAAAGACCACGGCTGCCAGGGAAATTACTTTTACTATATGGCGACTGCGCCCACGTTTTTTGCTCCGATCGTGCAGCAGTTGGGCGCTGCCAATCTGGTTCCCAACGACAGCGAGCAATGGCGGCGGATCATCGTAGAAAAGCCTTTCGGCCGGGATTTGGATTCGGCGCGCAAGCTCAACCGCGAGCTTTTACAGGTTGTGCATGAGAAGCAGATTTATCGCATCGATCACTACTTGGGGAAAGAAACCGTACAGAACATTCTGGCATTTCGTTTTGCCAATGGCATTTTTGAGCCGATCTGGAACCGGCGCTACATCGACCACGTGCAAGTTACGGTGGCTGAGACCGTCGGAGTCGAACTGCGTGGCGGATACTACGATCAGTCCGGTACCTTGCGCGATATGGTGCCCAATCACATCCTGCAATTGATCTCTCTCACCGCTATGGAGCCTCCCATTTCATTTCGGGCAGACGCGGTGCGCGACGAACAGTCGAAGATTCTTCACGCCATCCAGCCTCTCAGCGCGGAAGACGTCCTCTCCCATGCGGTTCGTGGGCAATATGGAGATGGCCATGATGCGGAGACACACATGGCTGGGTATCGTTCGGAACCCAGTGTAGCTCCCGACTCAGCGACCGAGACCTTCGTAGCCATGAAGCTTCATATCGATAACTGGCGCTGGGCGGGCGTTCCCTTTTACCTGCGAACTGGAAAAAGACTGCCGCAACGGCATACCGAAATTGCCATCCAGTTCCGGCGCGCCCCGTTCGTCTTATTCCGTGATACGCCGGTGGAGAGTCTTGCGCCGAACATCCTGGTTCTCCACATTCAACCCGAGGAAGGCATTTCCCTCAGCTTTGGCGCCAAATTCCCGGGCCCTATCATGCGTCTTGGGAATGTGGATATGAGCTTTGCCTATTCGGATTATTTCGGCAGCTCGCCGAGTACCGGTTACGAGAGACTGTTGCACGATTGCATGATCGGCGATGCTACGCTGTTTCAGCGCGCCGACATGGTGGAAGCGGGCTGGAGCGTAGTCGCCCCGGTTCTTGATGTGTGGACGGCATTGCGTCCACGCACATTTCCGAACTATCCCGCGGGCACCTGGGGACCGAAAGAAGCCGATGACTTACTCGCCCGCGATGGTCGAAAGTGGAGGCTGAATAACAACCACACTGCGAAGACGGTGGTAGCGGCCAAGTCCTGAGCTCCCATGAAGCGAGCGCGAATTTTGAAGGCCACGATTTTGAAGACCACGATCTTGAAGACGATGCCCAGACCGCTTTACCTCTTAGGACTCTCCTTGGTGGTCTGTGCGACCGTCCTGCTGTGCTTATCCTGCGGCGGCGGAGGCGGAAGCGGTTCTTCGGTATCGAACTCGTCTGATCCCCCCGCATCAGTAACCCCGCTTAGTATTTCCGACGTAAAGACCGTTGTGCAGAATGCGGTGACATCCGTTGACGCTCCCATGGTGGTCGCGGTCGCCGACCGTGCTGGAAATATCCTGGCAGTATTCGAAACCCCCGGAGCGCCAACCACATCGATGGGAAACTTCGGCCAGGTGGTGCCAGCCGACGAACTGGCAGTCGGTTTGGCGCGCACCGCTGCCTTCTTCAGCAACGATCAGGCGCCGTTGTCTTCCCGGACAGTACGGTTCATCAGCGGCATTCATTTTCCACCCGGTGTCGCCGGAACTGCCAACGGCGATCTGTACGGAATCGAAAATACGAACCGCGGCTGTACCCTAAGCACTAATTTCCTGCCAGGACAGGCGCTAAACCCGTCGCGGTCGATCGACAGCAGCAAACCCGGCCTGGGCATCATTACGGGCAAAGCGGATACCGACGACAGCGATCCGCTCGCCGTCAATCCCGGCGGCGTGCCTCTGTTCAATGGCGGAGTAGTTGGCGGCGTTGGCGTGGTGAGCACATCGTCTGAGATTGCCGAATTCGCGGCTTTTTCAGCTTCGAAGAATTCCGGATTTCTGCCCAGCGTCTCTGAACTTCCACCGCCGGGAGTGGTAATTATCGGCGGCGTCGCGTTGCCTTTCGTGAATCAAACCACCCAGCCGCCGGGTACATCTGCGGGTACATTGGCAGGCTCGTATAGCGTACCCGCGAAAGCAGGCGTACTGCCGCCGGAGACCTATTTAGTCGGCCCTAACGCGGGAACCATGCTTTCGCAGAGTGATGTCAACGAAATCATCATGAACGCCGTAGCCACGGCCAACACGACGCGCGCGGTAATCCGTCTCCCCCCTGGCGTCAAGGCCAAAATGACGATTGCCGTCTCCGATCTCGACGGCACGCTTCTCGGTTTGTACCGCATGCATGACGGAACCATATTCAGCACCGACGTGGCCGCCTCCAAGGCCCGCAATGTGATCTGGTTCAGTACCACGGGCGTGAGGGATTTGCCCGGCGTGCCAACCGGAACTGCCATCACCAATCGCACCATCAGCTTCGGTGCGCAACCGCTGTTTCCGCCGGGAATCGACGGATCGGGCGATGGGCCGTTCTTTCAGCTGTATCTGCACGACACTGCCAACCCATGCACTCAGGGATCGGACCCTGGAGCGCCCAACACGAACAACATGAGCGGAATTGTCTTCTTTCCAGGAAGCCTGCCGCTTTATCGAAATGGTGTGCTCGTTGGCGGTTTGGGGGTCAGCGGAGATGGTGTCAGCCAGGACGACTTCGTCACCGGCGGAGCAGTGGACGCGGCATGTGGCGCGGGTGGTCCGTGTGGAGTACCCGATTTTCAGGCGCCGGCCAACATCAGAGCCGATCAAGTCGTGATTCGAAATGTGCGCCTGCCTTATCTCAAGTTCCCGCGGGACCCTACAAACTGAGAGACGAGATCAGGAACTTATCACTGTACGTTCACCGGGATCGCGGACACGCTGCACCTTATAGGCGACGAAATCGCCTTCGTGCTTGGTGGGGATCGAAACCTGTTGCACCTCGACCGCGTTCCACAGGCGCTCGTATATTTCCGGGCTGATCAGCACCTCGCTGCCTTTGGCACCGTCGCAATAGCGGGAAGTGCGATTCACGGCTTCTCCAATGATGGTGAATTCCATCCGTTCCGGCGATCCGATGAAGCCGTGCAGCACTTGCCCGGTATGGATTCCAATCCCGATCTCGCAGCTTACCTCGTGTTTCGCCCTGCGCTGCTTGCTCACTTCCCGCGCCGCTTCCTGCATTTCCATCCCCGCCACCACCGCGTTCCGGCAATGTTGGGGATCCGCCTCCGGACTGCCGAAAACCGCCAGGATGGCATCGCCCACGAACTTGTCGATGGTGCCGTCATTGCGAAAGATGCACTCCGTCAGCGCAGCAAAATACTCGTTCAGAAGGGAAACTACGTCGTCGGTGGGCATGCCGGCGGTCAATTTGGTAAATCCCCGAATATCCGCACACAGTACCGACACCACCGACTGCTCGCCGCCCAGGCGCAATCGGCCCATCTGTGCGCGCTGCAGCAGACGGGTCCGTACTTTTGGAGAAAAATTGGTCAACAGCCGTTCAAGAACTTCGCTGTTCTGCTTCAACGTCAGCTGAAGTTGCTGGTTTGCAATGGCCAAAGCCAATTGATGGGCGAGCGAGGTGACGAGTAGCAGATCGTCTCTCCCAAAACTCTGCTGTCCACATGAGCAATCAATGCAAATCACGCCGATGGCCTGACCATTGATCACCAGGGGGACATACATTCCCGACTCAATCTTTGATTGTTTTTTCGGCTCAGGCTCTTTTCCTCGATTCCAAATGAAACCCTTCTGCTCGGTAATGGCACGTTTCGCAGACGTCATACTGATCATCGGAACCGTGCCCATGGGCCCATGCGCCTTCAACAGAAGTTCGCTGCCAGTGGCGTCATTCACCAGAATCGCACAGCGCTCACCCGTACTAACCAGACGCAGCAACTGCTCCACGGCTTTCTGCAGCATGGGCTCCAGAAGTCCTTGAGTACCGAACTCCCATGTGAGTTCGCTCAACACAGTCAACCGCTTGATGGGATCAAGCGCCTGGTAAGCTTGGATGGCGATCTTGGTGTCCACCGCTTCGGTGACCTGCACCACCTCACGGAATTCCTGAGAGACCACCGTGTCCAGGTCGGTCAGTCGAGGGTCAAGACTCATCGAGACCAGTTGTGTCAGCGACTCGACCGGTTCCAGTTCTCGCAGAATTGCAGTCAAGCCTGCTCGCATCGCCACGGTTGCCTCTTCGATTTCAGCATCATGAGCTTGAAGCAACGCTCGCAGCAGGGACGGCACATCCAGTATCGAAGAACTTTGTGTCGCAGCTTCTTCAAATACGCGGCGAGAGGCGTCCGAGCGGCTGAGGGCCTGGCCCCGTGGTAAAGCCGCCGAACTCCGCGGTGCGCGTGCCGCGGAAGCCCGCCGAACTGCCCGTCGAGTCGAAACAATGTCAAGGCCGTGCCGGCCGGCAAGTTCGTCTAGTCGTTCCGCTTCGGGCTTCACGCCCACTACCAGTTCATCCTTCTTGTGCCCCTTTTCCGCTGCGCTGACCAGCTTCCCAATCGAGAAAATTCCAAAGAAAAGATGCCTCGGTTCGATGAATGGGTCCTTCTCCTGGAAAGCTAAGTCACCAGCGACTCGCCAAGCCAGCTTCACACCCGGAGATAATGCCATCTCAGCCATGACTTAAACACCGCGCCGTTTCAAAGGTGCAGTATATCGAACGTACGATCATCACGTCGTCCATCGAAACTACGAATTTCTTAGGACCGCGACATCAGAGAAGATTTCGCGGATTCGTGTTCCTCTGTCCTAAAGTCCTGTCCGTTCCTCGTCGATAGACCAGTCAGCCGGCATAAGAGGAAGACTCTTGAGCACCGCCTTGCGGAGGATGAATACTGTCTGATGAACAGCATACGAGCCCTCATTGTGGATGATTCCTCGGTGATGCGGAAGATCGTGGAACGTTCCCTGCGCCAGGCGGGCATCGATCTAAAGCAGGTGCTGGAGGCGGGAAACGGAGCGGAGGCTCTTACCGTTCTCCAGGATAACTCCGTCGATCTCATTCTCTGCGACATCAATATGCCAGTCATGGACGGGCTGGAGTTCGTCAAACAGCTCTCTGGAGTCGCCAATGCTAAGAACGTGCCCGTGGTCATGATTACCACCGAAGGCAGCGAGTCTCATGTCTTGCAGGCACTGTCATCCGGCGCCAGGGGTTACATTCGCAAACCGTTCACACCGGATCAGGTCAGGGAACACGTCATTCCGGTGTTAGAACACAAATCATGAAATCTACGTACCCAATGCCGGCCGGCAACGGTCGCCACCAAGACTGGTTGCCGCTGATGGAAGTCGCGGCGCGGGAAGTCTTCGAACTCATGCTGGGCTGCAAGCTCACTCTGCTAGAGATCGATACGCCATCACAGGCCAATCTGGGTATTACTTCGATGGTCGGACTGGCCGGAAAATTATGTGGCGTGCTGAGCGTCCGCTGCGACGGCAAGTCAGCCCGGCTCATAGCTTCCAGGATGCTGGGCATCGAGGTGAGCAAGGTCGGCGCCGAAGTGTCAGACGCCATGGGCGAGATCGCTAATTTGGTGGCGGGCAACTTTAAAAACAAGATTCCCGGTCTGGGTGACGGTTGCATGCTCTCCCCACCCACAGTAATTACCGGAAGTGATTACGATATGCGTTCCCTCGCAGACTCCCCTGCGATCGACCTCAACCTGTTGTTCGAAGGCCAGCCCATTGGTATTTCCCTCCAGATTCACAGCTAAGCTCTTAACTGGAAGCACCAGCCTACTGACCGACTGGGGCTTGCAGCGTTCCAACGTAACCATTGTGGTTATCGCGGACAGCGATCCAAGCCGTGTTGCGCCCAGGAGGCGTGTCCACATCAAGGTGCACACTCAAGCCTTGCTGCATGATCTGTTGATAAGTCTCAAGCGGCAACACCTTATCAACCTTCATGACGCGATTGCTGATCTGTTTGCCGTCCGGAGCAAACACTTCTACTTCAAAATCCACGTTCAGATGCTTGCCCTTGCCCGAGTCCTCCGCCGAGAGAGCATCACCATCGACCATGAAGTCCACCCGTGTTTTCCCTTTTTCGATGGTGGACACTTTCGCATAAAAAGGAATTTGTGTGGCGGAAATCTTGTCCTGGATCGCATCCGAAAGGTCCTGCGCAAAGAGTTTCTCGCTCTCTTTCGCGGGATCAATCGCGAAGTAGCCACGGCGATGGCGGACTTCCACACTCTCATGATTTACTTTGACCGAAATCGTTCGGTAGCCGCCGTCCCACTTCTTGTCAGCAGGATAATAGCCAACCGTGTAGGATGCGGCGTGGTCGGCCATGGCACGCTCTACGCCCGTATGGATGTCATTGCGGTTGACAAACGCGGTCCCGCCGGTTTCGGCCGCGATTTCCTTCATGGCTTGCTGGCTGGAGTAGGAATTGGAATCGGTCGCGGTTTCGAGCCCGCGAACGTCCACGGGATAAATGGCGATCTGAGCGCCGGCCAGCTGAGCCGAAACGTTGCGGATCTGGTTGGTGTAGACCCTTTGCTGACCAGGGTTCATGGAACTCTCGGCGCCGCTGACCGGGTCCGGGCATCCGTAGTTCTCACACTTGGCGTTGCGTGCCTGGGTGGCTTCGAATTCGGACTCAATGGGAGCCTGGACCTGCTGGTTGGGAAGAAGACTGAACGGGAATCCAGCGGACAGCCATATCACGTTCTTGCGGCCCGGAATTCCGCCCAGAATGCGGCTGAGCGCGCGAAGCGCGGCCAGGGTAATCTCCACACGGTGGTCGACTACATTGGTTAGCTCTTCCTTCTGAAACGCTTCCAGGCTGGAGTTTACGCGGGCAGCGGCTACTCCGACTCCTCGTCCGGTGACGTCGACCCTCATGGCCTCCGCCGGTTCGTCGGTATGCCCGGGTTTTTGGGCGCCATAGCGCTGAAACGCCTGCTGGAGGACGGAGGGATCGGTCGTGAAATCCTGGAGTATGCGGAGTCCATTGGTGAGAGCGAGCACGGCGACCTCGTTGCCCGGTTTGAAGTTTTCCACCGCGAACTTCATCATCTGGGTCCGTGCTTCGGTCTGATTCTGCAAAGGCGTGTTGACCGCATCCAGCAAGATGACAGTAGGCGGACCGCCAGGCGAGCGGTACTCGGGACGATTCGAATAGACTCCCGGCAGCAACGCGGGCGCTGCTGGTTTCGGCGCGGACTGATCGGGGGTAGTGAAGACGGATATTTTCTGCGGTTTACCTTTCTCGGTGAGGATGAAATCGCTGGGCTGCAGCCCGAGGACAGGCTGGCCATGCTTATCGGTCACCACCACATCCACCAGCACCAGTCGACTGCTGACACGGATGGAAAGGCCGGGCACCTGCTCGGGTGACTGCGGAGATTGAGCAGGAAGTGGTGACGAGATCACTATCAATGACAGACAGACAACCGCCGACCGCCACCGGACCCTGGGGTTGCGCCTTAACATGATTTTCACGCACGCCTAAAGCGGCGTGTGTACTATCTTACAGTGGGCTGCGTCGTCGGTAATGCTTTCACAACGCTCCTGAAAGCATAGCCTACCGGCCGATGGAGGCTTGCAGCGTTCCGACGTAACCATTGTGGTTATCGCGGACAGCGATCCACGCCGTGTTCCGTCCGGGAGGCGTGTCCACGTCAAGGTGCACACTCAGGCCTTGCTGCATGATCTGTTGATAGGTCTCAAGCGGCAACACTTTATCGACCTTCATGACCCGATTGCTGATTTGTTTGCCGTCTGGCGCGAAGATCGCCACCTCGAAATTTAGGTTCAAGTGCTTGCCCTTGCCTGAGTCCTCCGCCGATAGAGCATCACCATCGACCATGAAGTCCACCCGTGTTTTCCCTTTTTCGACGGTGGACACTTTCGCATAAAAAGGAATCTGCGTGGCGGAGATTTTGTCTTCGATCGCGTCCGAAAGGTCCTGCGCAAACAGTTTCTCGCTCTCTTTCGCGGGATCGAGCGCGAAGTAGCCACGGCGATGGCGGACTTCCACACCTTCGTGACTCACTTTCACCGAGATCGTTCGGTAGCCGCCGTCCCACTTCTTGTCCGCGGGATAATAGCCAACCGTGTAGGATGCAGCCTGGTCAGCAAGAGCAAGTTCGACTCCGCGATGAAGGTCATTCTGATTCACGAAAGCCTGCCCGCCCGTCTCTTTTGCGATGTCCTTCATGGTTTCCTGACGGTCGAAAGAACCCTGTTGTGCACCGGGGAGGAGTCCCGTAACATCGACCGGATAGATGGCGATTTGCGAACTGGCGAACTGTGCAGCAATGTCTCGAACCTTATCGGCATAGAGTCTTTGCCGTCCGGCATCCAGACCGGTCTCAAATCCGTCTCCGGTCGCCGCATTCACTTGAACCTCTTGCAGCGTCGAGGGGTCTTGAATCGCAGCCATCTGGTCGTCGCTGATGTGCGAACCGGTGGCCTCCTGCCCGGTGGCGTGCGTCGTGAGGGTGAAGGGAAAACCAGCAGTCAGCCAGACGATGTTCTTGCGCCCGGGAATTCCGCCCAAGATGCGCACCAGGCTGCGCATGGCTGCCGCCGTGATATCGGCGCGATGCCCCGCAACCCTCTGGAGTTCTGCCTGGTGAACATCGGCGAGATCGCTAACCATTAGCGCGTACGCGGCACCGGAGCCGGGTCCCGTATTCTTTGCGCCTGCATCAGGAGCTGAAGGGGTACTGTTTAGCGCCGACTTTTGCGCTGCAAACTGCCGCAGGACACTGAGCAGGATTTGCGGGTCGTCGGTGAAGTCCGAGAGCAATACAAGTTTGCTGGTCAGCGCGAAGATGGCTACGCGGTCGCCAGGGCGGTATTCGTCGATCACCCACTTCAGCATCTGCGCACGTGCATTGCTCTGCTCTGCGAGAGGAGTGTTAGCGGCGTCAAGCAGAATGACGGTGGGTGGGCGGCCGCCGGGCGCGCGATACTCGGGACGATTCGAATACACTCCCGGAGCCAAGGTTCGGGTAGCAGGGTTCACGCCCTGTTGATTCGGAGAAGTGAAGATAGATATCTTCTGCGGCTTGCCCTTCTCGGTGACAGTGAAGTCGGTGGGCTTCAACCCGAGCACAGGCTGACCATGCTTATCGGCCACAACTACGTCAACCATCACCAGGCGGCTGCTGACGCGGATCGAAAGGCCGGGCACTTGCTCTGCTTCCTGGGGAGATTGAGCGGGCAACGGTGACGAAATAATTGCGAGTGAAAGACAGAGAAAGATGGTCAGCCAGCGGGAAACGGCCCGACGCGCGAACATGCATTCCTCCGATTCGGCTCTGTGGGTTAGGACCCCTCTTCTCAACGCAATCGTAGCTGCGGGTTCGGAGAGTTTAACTGAGCGCCCCTGGGAAATCAGGTCTTCAAAGGGAACGATGCAACATAACCTCTAGTAGTTGTATGGTTGCGTTGCGGCGCCCTTATGCTTTCCCCACGTTCCTGCTTGCGACAGAATCAGCAGAGAATAGTCGCCGATCGCAACCATTGCGCTGTAGGGTTGGCCGGCAAATGGAATGTTCACTGCCGTCACCGGCCCCGTCGGGCCGACATTGCCGAAGTCGCTGCTATAAACCGTGCTGTCACTGTTGAACAGAACCTGCCAGGTCCCGCCGTAGGGCAATCCGATCTGGTAGCCGGCGCCGAAAACCGTACTGCTCAAGTTCGCGATGACAATGACGTCGTCCACTCCCGGCGCGGATACGTTGTAACGGTCATAAACCAGCACGTCGTTGGTTTTGTCTTGCTGATAGATGTTTAGGTCAGGATCAACGAGACCGGCCGACGTTGCCGCCGCATCGGTGCGGAGATTCACCAGGTTGCCGTAAAGATCCACGATTCCCGCCCAGGTTAAGGCGTTCGTCCAATTCAAAGTGGTTTTGTTATCCAGCCAACTGGGATCGAGAAACTCATCCCCCTGGTAAATCATCGGGACCTCGGGAGAAGTGAACAATATGCCTGCGCCCAGCGCTGCCTTCTTGCGAGCAGTTCGGCTGGTTGGATTCTGCGGATCGACCAGTTGATAGAGCCGCGAATTGGCAGTTGTAAGTTCATTGTGCGACTCGACATAAGCGACGCTCTGCAAGTAAACGTTGTTGAAGGTCGAAGTCATTCCGGAGACTACATCAGACAGGCTGATCGGACTCGCCGAAGGAAAATCCTTGCGCACGAAGTAAGAGAGCGTGGCATTCCACTGCGCGTCGAAGCCCAGTCCACCACTCGCTACCGGGAGCGTATCCGACGATTGTTCTTTGCTGAACGAGATATCTTCCGCGATCTTGAACGTCTGCGGCCAGGTAGTGTTTGCGGTTTGTAGCAAGTTGATTCCATCGGGCAGCGAAACTCCCGGCTTGCCGGTATGAAGGTCGTTGCCGACGCCTCCGCCCCAGGCGTTGTAGATGTTCGAGACCGAATCCCATCGTAATCCGTCGGCATGGTATTCGTTGAACCACATGGCGATCTGACCAAGGATGTAATCCTTGACCACCGGGTAAGAGTAGTCGGGACGCGGACCGTAGGGCGAGTCGTAGTGGTCGGTCGCAGCCGAGTCGTCGTAGAAATAAATTCCGCCGGGATACGCCGTGGTGTGCCAGCCGTCGAATTCATTGTCCGCAAGACCAAAAGGCCCCCAATGATTGTGGACGACGTCCATAATGACAGCCAGCCCCTGTTGATGGCATGCGTCGACAAATGCTTTTAGATTGTCGGGACCGCCATATTCGGCATTGTCGATAGCATACTGATCGGTGGGGGCGTAGGGATTGCCGTGGATGCCATCGAACTGGGTCACGGGCAGCAGTTCGACGGCGGTGAATCCCATCCCGCTGATATGGTCGAGTTCGGCGATCGCAGCTTGAAATGTTCCCCATCCTGAGGGCCCTGCGTTGAACTGGCCAATGTCCATTTCGTAGATCACGAGTTTGTTGAATGGCGGAGGCGTGAAGTTCTGGTCCTGCCAAGTGTATCCTGCGGGATCGTAGGTGATGGCATGGCCGTTGTTGGCTGAAGTGACCACCCGAGCGTTCGGGTCTCTGCGGGTGACCGTGCCGAAATTCGGAGTCGTGATTACGTAGTCGTAGTCCTGGTTGACGCTTACGCCCGGAATGTCCTTACACCAGTAGCCGGTTGTGTTTTGCTCGACCAGTGGCTCAGAGCGACCCGAGATCGGGTCTTTCACCGTCACCGCGGTCGCATGCGGGGCCCACACGCGGAAGGAAACTCCTAGATATGGGCCACCGGGAGGGTAGGGAATCGAGCCAACATTGTTGCCGGCATGTGGGCATTGGGCAAACGCAAGAGAAGCGAGCGCAATAAACGCTACGACAGCGAAGTTTGTTCTGTATCGGCGGAGTGGCATGGTTCGATGGCAAATCTGATGGGGGAGGGCGAACTGAAAAATTGTACACTTCGGGGCGAGATCAGGCGAAGAGTCCTTTGGCCTACAGAATGGTCAAAAGGCTGGCCCACCTTTGCGTTCTTCATCATTGCAAAGGTGGGGGCAATTCGAAGCCAGATTAAGAATGCCGCGCGTCGCGGCGCACCAGGGCGGAGTCGAGAAAGAATCCCAACCCGATGGTAAAGGGAATCACGCCAAAGGTGCCGGCAACCCAGGCATCGGGTTCCATTCGTCCGATAAGCGTGAAAGTCAGCATATAGCCGAGCGCTCCCGCCACCAGCAGAATTCCCGAGCGGCGTGAATTTGCAGCCGGGGACAGTTCCTGCTGCATGGGAACATCGACGCCGCGGGCAATCGCCGCCAGGCGTTCTTGCGAGCGCAGTTTGCGCACGGAATAGTACGTGTACATTCCCGCGATCGGGATGCCGAAAATCATGATCACCGCCACCAAGCCAATCATTTGTCCATCCATGTTGGTCTCCTTTTAATAAATATTGAGCACGCGGGGCGTGCGAATGACGGCTCAAACCGTCGCCACTGATAGCTACGGAGACCCAAAAAAGAAAGTTCCGTTAAAATTGACCCCGGCAGGTGGTACCATCGCGCGTCATGGCCACAAAACCTTGCTTTTTTGCTTCCTTGGTTGTTTTTCTCGGATTCACTCTGACCACTGGATTGGCCCAGGCCCCGGGTGGTCATCCCATTCTGCTGCACGCGGCCCGCATGCTCGATATCGAGAGCGGGAAAATCGTGTCGCCCGGTGAGATGTTGGTTCAAGGTGAAAGAATCGTCGAAACTGGTTCGAGCGTAAAGCATCCGGCGGACGCGGAAACGATTGACGTCGGCGACACCACACTGTTGCCGGGATTAATCGATGCCCACGTTCATCTCTTTCTCCATCCCGGCGCGGAAGACTTGCAAACCGTCGAAGAGTCGGTTCCGCAGCGGACGATCATCGCAACCCTCGCGGCTCGCGACGACTTGATGGCAGGCTTCACGGCGGAACGTGATATGGGCACCGAAGGCGCAGGTTCAGCGGATACCGCCGTCCGCAACGCCATTGACGGCGGTCTGATTCCCGGCCCCCGATTGCGCATCAGCGGCAACGCAATCGACATTCTCGGCGGCCACGAGGATGCCAATCACTTCAATCCGGCGCAGCACGTTCTTTCCAATGCCACGTACGCGAATGGCGTGGACGAATTAGTCGCCGTGATCCGGCAGCAATTCAAGGAGGGCGCGGATTTCATTAAGATTTATGAGACTGGCCCAGACAAGTTGCGCGACGGCAAACATTCCACGGTTTACCAATACTCCGAACCCGAATTGGCGACAGCGGTGCTGGAGGCGGCGCGGGTCGGCAAACATGTTGCCGTTCATGCCACCGGTGAGCCAGGAGTGCTATACGCGGCGCAAGCCGGCGTGGTTTCCATTGATCACGCCAACCATCTCAGTGATGAGACCATGCGGCTGATGCGTGAGAAACAAATCTACGCCGTTCCTACGTTTACTATCTTCGAGTATTTTGCCGATCATGCTGCCTCGCCCGAGCAAGCCGCATACGAACGGCAAATGCTCGACCTGCATGCGCAGGAGTTTCCCCGCCAGCTAGCCGCCGGAGTGCCGATGGCCGTGGGTTCCGACGTGGGGCCATTTCCCCACGGCACGCAGGCGCGCGAGTTGGTGTTGATGGTGAAGTACGGGATGACTCCGCTGGCAGCGTTACAGGCTGATCTGCTGAATGGAGCCAAGCTACTGGGATGGGATGGACAGATAGGAGTCTTGAAGGCGGGTTATTTCGCGGATGTAATCGCGGTTCAGGGCGATCCATTGAAAGACATCAGCGTGTTGCAGAAGGTGAAATTCGTGATGAAGGGTGGAGTGGTGTACAAGAAGTGACAAGCCGGATCTCCGAGGAATCGGAATGAGCGATCGTCGGCCGGAACCTTATTACTCTCTTACCCGTATCATGTTTCACGAGCGGCCTGAGGTGTGTATGGAATTACGAATTGAAAAACTATCGAAGCGTTATCCCAACGGAGTACAAGCTCTGCAAGATGTTTCGCTGAATATTCCGCTCGGCATGTTCGGACTTCTGGGTCCGAACGGAGCAGGGAAGTCCACGCTGATGCGGACCCTGGCGACGCTTCAGGAAGCCGATAGTGGCAGCGCGTCGCTGGATGGCATCGACGTCCTCAAACAAAAAGATGAAGTGCGCAGGGTGTTGGGATACTTGCCGCAGGAATTCGGTCTCTATCCGAAGGTCTCGGCAGAGGTACTGCTTAGCCATTTTGCTGCGCTCAAAGGTATTGCCGACGGCAAAGAGCGGCGCGAGGTGGTGCGTGCACTCTTGCAGCAGACCAATCTCTATGAGCATCGCCGCAAACCGCTGGGCGGTTTCTCCGGGGGCATGAAGCAGCGCTTTGGCATCGCGCAGGCGTTGCTGGGCAATCCTCGGCTGATCATCGTGGACGAACCCACTGCGGGCCTTGATCCCGAGGAGCGGATTCGCTTTCACAACCTGCTGAGTGCGATCGGCGAAAACATCATCGTGATTCTCTCCACGCACATTGTCTCCGACGTCAGCGATCTGTGCGGACGCATGGCGATCATCCATCAGGGCCGGGTGTTAGTGACCGGCGAGCCGACAGCCCTGGTGAACGGGTTGCAAGGCCGGGTTTGGAAGAAATCGATTGCTGCATCGGAACTAGAGGCGCACAAGGCGCAATATCGCGTGGTGCTGGTCCGCCTATTCGCAGGCAGAACGCTCATCCATGTGATGAATGAGCAGCAGCCCGGCCCAGGCTTTGAACCGGTCATACCCGATCTCGAAGATCTATACTTCGCCACGATTCGGGGATTCTTTAATCCACCAACCTCCGCCGGGGTGAACTGATCCATGGTGCTTACGATTGCCTGGTTCGAAGTTCGCCAGCGGCTGCGCCGCATTTCAACCTACATCTATTTTCTGGTTTTCTGCGGACTCAGCTATCTATTCACTCTGATGTCCGGCGGGGCCATTCCGGGCGCAACTGTGGAGTTTGGCACCGGCGGCAAGGTGCTGGTGAACTCGCCATACGCACTGCAGGCGATCATCTCGTTTATTACGTTCTTTGGAGTGGTGGTCACGGCGGCGATCGCGGGCCAAGCCACTTATCAAGACATTGATAGCCGCTCTACGGATTTGTTCTTCACTTTGCCCATCAGCAAGTTTGATTACCTGGGCGGCCGGTTCCTGGGAGCGCTGCTCATCCAACTCCTGATTTTCTCCGGTATAGGGCCAGGAGCATGGCTTGGAAGTCGTATGCCCTGGATCGATCCCACCCGGCTGGGTCCGCAAAACTTCGCTGCTTATCTTCAGCCCTACTTGATTCTCGTACTGCCGAATCTGGTGCTGCTGACTGCCATCTTCTTTGGCCTGGCCGCGCTTGGCAAAAAGATGCTGCCGGTGTATGCGGGGAGCGTGATCCTGCTGATCGGCTATTTCGTAGCGGGACAACTGTCTAACAACCTGACGGTGAACGTCCGGGGCGCTTTGGCCGATCCTTTCGGCAGCAATGCTGTGGACCGTATCACCCAGTACTGGACGCCGTTTCAGCGCAATACCCAACTGGTTCCATTCACTGGAATTCTGCTGGTCAACCGCGCGCTCTGGCTTGGGGTTGGCGCCTTGGTGCTGTTGCTGACCTATTTCAAATTCTCGTTTGCCTATGGCACGCGAGGCGGCAAGCAGGCGAAGGCACTTGTAGGTGAAGAAGAAATCGCACCCGCGATGACGCAGGCGTTGCCTGTTTCTCATCCCGTTTTCTCTGCCGGGGCGTCCTTCTGGCAGTTTCTCTCGCTTACGCGAATTCAGTTCACCGAGACGGTCAAGAACGTTTTCTTCATAGTTTTGATGCTGGCGGGTGGATTGTTCTCCGTCTTCGTCGCCAATGGGATCAACAATCCTTTTTCCACCCACGTTTATCCGCTGACTTACCAAATGTTGGAACTGGCAACCGGCGGCTTTTTCGTTTTCGCCCTCGCCATCATTACTTTCTATTCCGGCGAATTGGTGTGGCGGGAACGGGAAGCTGGCGTGAGCCAGATCGTCGACGCGCTCCCCGTCCGGCGCTGGGTGCTATTCGCTTCCAAGCTTTGCACATTGCTGCTGATCCAGGTACTGATCGTGCTGGTCACGCTGGCGGCAGGACTGTCGGTGCAGGTCATGCACCATTATTACCGCTTCCAGTTCGGACTCTATTTCAAGGATCTCTTTGGCATTCGCCTGGTGCAGTACTGCATCCTTTGCGTGCTGGCGTTGCTGGTCCACACCATCATCAACAATAAATACCTCGGTCACTTTGTAATGGTGCTCTATTTCATTGCGACCATCGCCGTCCCCAACCTGGGACTGCAGAACTATCTCTACCGTTTTGGCCAAACACCGCCCTATATCTACTCCGACATCAACCTCTACGGACCGTTCTCCGCCCCTCTGTTTTGGTATCAGCTTTATTGGGTAATCGCTGCGGTCGGGCTGGCCATACTCACGAACCTTCTGTGGCTGCGTAGTACCGAGGGAAGTTTCCGAACCCGCCTGCGTCTGGCTGTGCAACGCTTGTCCCGGCCGGCCGTTGCCGGGCTAACCGTTTGCCTGGTTCTGTTTCTGGGTGTCGGCAGCTACATCTTCTACAACACCGACGTTCTGAATACCTATCGCACCAACTGGCGGGTCGCCGAAGACCGCGCGCAATACGAAAAGAAGTATCGACAGTACAAGGATCTGCCGCACCCGCGCATTACGGATGTGAAAGTAAACGTCGATCTTGAGCCGGGGAAAAGCGTTGTGATCCAGGGCACTATGATGCTCGAGAACAAAACTCCAGTAAACATTGACCGGATCGCAGTGACAATCTGGCCGATGGATTTGTCTCCTCTGCCACGGCAGCACATCCAGATCAGTAAACTGCAATTTGCCGGCGGACAGACCGCGATCGTGCAGGACGACAACCTCGGCTTTTACGTTTACCAACTCCCGGCACCACTGCCCCCGCATGGCCGCATCGCGTTCGACTTCTCCATGAAATACGAAAATGTTGGGTTCGTAAATTCAGGCCCGAACACTGACATCGCCAGCAATGGCAGTTTTCTGAACAGCGCTTACGCACCCTACATCGGATATTGGCAGGACGTCGAACTGACCGACGACAGTACTCGCCACAAGCATGGCATCAACACGCTGAAGCGTATGCCCAAGCTCGAAGACGTGGCGGCCCGCAACGACAACGGCATCTCCAACGAAGCCGACTGGATCACCTTCGAAGGGACAATTAGCACCGACCCGGATCAGATCGCCATTATGCCCGGGTATCTTCAGAAAGAATGGATCGAAAACGGGCGTCGCTATTTTTACTACAAGATGGATGCTCCGATTCTGGCCATTGCGTCGATGAATTCTGCGCGCTATGCGGTCCGCCGCGACAAATGGCGCGATGTGAATCTTGAAATCTATTATCAACCGGGCCATGAGTTCGACCTCGACCGCATGATGGACGGCATGAAATCGAGCCTCGAATATTGCAGCACGAATTTCAGCCCGTTCCAGTTTCATCAGGAACGCATCATCGAATTTCCTCGCTATGACACCTTCGCAGAATCCTTCCCCAACACCATTCCTTTTTCCGAGGCCATCGGATTTATCACCTATGTGGACCCCAAAGATCCCGAGGCCATCGACATCCCTTTCTATGTGACCTCGCACGAAGTTGCACACCAATGGTGGGCACATCAGGTGATGAGCGCCAATGTGGAAGGCGGCACATCGATCGTCGAAACTTTGGCTCAATACAGCGCCCTGATGGTGATGCAACATCGCTATGGACCGCGGTCGATGCGAAGGTTCCTTCGCTATGAGCTGGAAAATTATCTCCGCGGCCGCTCCCAGGAACGCAACGAAGAGCCTCCGCTTGAACGCGTTGACCAGAACCAGGGATACATTCATTACGGCAAGGGCGCCGTGGTGATGTACGCCATGCAGGACTACATCGGCGAGCAAAACGTAAATAAAGCCCTGGCCGAATTTGTGAAGGCATACGCATTCAAAGGCCCTCCCTACCCGACCTCGCTTGATCTCATCGCCTACCTGAAGAAGTACACGCCGCCGGAGTATCAATATCTGTACGAGGATCTCTGGGAGACAGTAACGCTTTACGATAATCGGACGCGCTCAACAAATTATGTCCAGCTAGCCGACGGCAAGTACCAGGTGAATATGTCGGTCGAAGCCCGGAAAGTGCGGGCGGACGCCAAGGGACAGGATCATCCCATCCCGATTCATGACTGGATTGACATCGGAGTGCTCGACTCTCAGGGTAATTATCTTTACCTACAGAAACAGAAGATCGAAAAAGACCAGACCGAGCTGACTGTAATCGTCGATAAGGAACCTGCGCAGGCTGGCATTGATCCCCTGAATAAACTGATTGACCGGAATCCAGAAGACAATGTGATGAAGGTGGAAAAGAAATAGGGATCGCACCAAAAAGGGCACAGACATTCCGATAGAAAAATCTACGAAAGCTCGCCGCACCAAGCCGGTTACCGATACACTACGTCTAACCTAGTTTGAGGACGGCTCGTTGAAGAATCGCAAACGTTATTTTCTTGCTCTTCTCTTTGCTCTTGCATGCCTGCCTTCCACACCAGCCCAAACCGTGTCTCCCGAGCTTTTCAGCGCCCTGAAATGGCGATTCATCGGCCCATTTCGCGGAGGACGCGCCGTTGCAGTTGCCGGTATCCCAGGCAATGCAACCACGTTTTATTTCGGCGCGGTCGATGGCGGCATCTGGCAAACCACCGATGCTGGCGTGGTCTGGAAGCCCATCTTCGATAGTCAGCATGTGGCTTCGATCGGCGCACTGGCCGTGGCCTCGTCTGATCCGCAAGTGATCTACGCCGGCACCGGCGAATCAGACATTCGTTCTGATTTGTCCTCCGGCGACGGAATCTACAAATCGACGGACGGCGGCCAAACCTGGAGCAACATCGGCTTGCGCGATACGAAACAGATCAGCCGCATAATGATCGATCCGCTAGACTCGAAAGTTGTGTACGTCGCAGCTCTAGGGCATGCGTACACAGCAAACGCCGAGCGCGGTGTTTTCAAATCAACCGATGGCGGCGCGAACTGGACAAAAGTCCTGGATCAAGGCCCCGACATTGGAGCCGCCGATCTGGCCATCGCAGCCGGGAACCCCGATATTCTTTTTGCCACCATGTGGCGGGCGCGGCGTCCGCCGTGGAGCACTTATGCGCCGATCGGCGGTTCCGGCAGCGGCTTGTATCGTTCCCGCGACGGCGGTGCCACCTGGATGCACTTGACCGCAGCTGGACTTCCGGACGGAGATTGGGGACGCACGGCAGTCGGAGTGTCGACCGACGGCAAACGGGTGTACGCGCTTGTCGACGCCAAGAAAGGCGGGCTTTATCGCTCGGATGACGGTGGCGATACTTGGACGCTGGCAAATTCCGATCGGCGGATCACCAGCCGCGCCTGGTATTTCGGCAGCATCACGGTCGACGCTCAGAATCCCGACGTCATTTACATTCCCAATGTCGCGCTCTATCGGTCCGAAGATGGAGGCAAGACCATCTCCGTCCTACGTGGCGCGCCCGGCGGCGATGACTATCACCAGATTTGGGTTGATCCCAAAGATTCGTCGCGCATGGTTCTGGCCACCGACCAGGGAACTACCGTCAGCGTTAACTACGGCAAGACCTGGAGCAGTTGGTACAACCAGCCGACGGCACAGCTTTATCACGTGATCACTGATGACCGCTTTCCCTATGCGGTCTACGGCAATGAGCAAGACAGCGGCGCGGTCGGGGTTAAGAGCCGCGGCGATTCCGGGCAGATCACGCCGCGAGACTGGTTTCCTGCTAGTGGCAGTGAGAGCGGCTATATTGCGCCCGACCCCAGCGATTCCAACATCCTTTATGTGAGCGAGACTTATGGCGGCGTAACTCGATTTGACTTGCGCACATCTTTCAGTCAAAACGTCACCCCCTGGCCGGTACAGAGCTGGGGAAGTGAAATCTTTGAACGCAAGTATCGCGACCCCTGGACGCCCGTTCTCTTGTTTTCGCCCTTTGACAAAAAGACCCTGTATCTGGGAACACAGTTTGTGATGAAGACACTCGATGGTGGTCTGCACTGGGAAACTATCAGCCCTGATCTCACCGGGTCGACGCGGCGTGAGGGCGACAAAAAACCCGAGGGACCTCCGACTGTAGAAAACGCCAAAGAACGCGGCTACGGTGTGGTCTACACGATTGCTCCCTCAGCCTTGAATGGCGACTTGATCTGGGCAGGAAGCGATACCGGACTGATCCATATAACGCGTGATGGCGGAAAGTCGTGGAAGGATGTAACTCCGAAAGGCCTGACTGATTGGAGCAAGATTTCTTTGATCGAAGCCTCGCACTTCGACGCCGCCGAGGCCTACGCCGCCGTGGACCGCCACCGGCTCGATGATCGCCAGCCGTATCTCTATCGCACGCGGGACTACGGCGTGACCTGGCAAGCCATCGCCAACGGCATCAGTGAACCTTCCTTCTTAAGAGCAGTACGCGAGGACCCGCAGGTTCGCGGCCTGCTCTATGCCGCGACCGAATTCGGCGTCTATGTTTCGTTCGATGATGGCGATCACTGGCAATCGTTACAACTGAACCTTCCGGTAACCGCAGTGCATGATCTGGTCATCCACGGAGACGACTTGGTGATTGCCACGCACGGTCGTTCGTTCTGGATTCTCGACGACATCACTCCTCTGCGGCAGACGAGTGCCGCGATGAAGGCCGATACAGCGTGGCTTTTCCAACCGGGAACCGCCATGCGCGTGGATAATGACACCTTCCCCGGCACGCCCTTGCCTCCCGAGGAACCTGCGGCGCAGAATCCGCCGAACGGCGCGGTGATCGACTATTACTTGAAGAGCGCCGCGAGCCAGATCAAACTCGAGATATTTGACGGCCAGCAAAAGCTGGTGCGGAGTTTTGCGTCGAAAACCAAGGATGTGAAACTGCCTCCTATGGCGATTGCCGGGCGCTGGTTCCCCAAGCCGGAGGCGTTGGAAAAGACTGCCGGCATGCATCGTTTCGTCTGGAATCTGGCTTGGGGCAGTTCGGGGAATGACGGTGGGGAACCGCAAGATGAAGACGACTTCTTCGCTCCCCGTGGCCCCCGAGCTCTGCCAGGAAACTACGAAGTCCGACTCACCGTCGATGGCAAAACCTGGACCCAACCGTTGAAGATCGCCATGGATCCCAGATCTGGCGCCACATCGGAAGAACTAGCAAAGCAACTCGATCTCAGCCGGCAGATATTTGTGGGAACCATCCGCAGCCGCCAGGCGTTGGCTGAGATGCAGTCGGTGCAGAAGCAATTAGGCGACTTGAAGCTGGACGCAGCGCGAACCGAGCTCAAAGCCGCAGTCACCCAGGTCCAAGCCGACATCACGCGAATCATTGACGGTGATGCGTCAAATGGATCGATGGGTCTGAAAGAAGCAAACAGCGGACTCTTCGCCGCACTCGGAGTGGTGGAAAGCGGTGATCGCGCCGTGCCTTCGCAGGCAATTGCAGTTTATGAGCAGTCGGATCAGGCGATGAAGGCGAGACTCGCTGAGTGGTTCCTATTGAAGACCGGTCGTCTGACGCAGCTCAACGATCAACTGAAACAGGCAAAGCTGACGCCGATAGCGATTGCCGAAATCGAGCGCGAGGTCGAGTACTTCATCTCACGCTGAAGGAAGGTTGTGATTGACATCGCGGTTGCTTCACAACCATCGAGGGAAGATTGTCATGCGATGCACCGGGCAATCACCAGTGTGATGTCGTCCTGCTGTTCGCTTTCGCCGCTGAATTGCTGGACCGCCGCAACCACCGCCCCTAGCAGTGGCCCCACCGGAACCGAAGGGTGACGCTTAAGAGTGTCCAGCAAATGGGTCTCGCCAAACTCTTTCCCTTCGGCGTTGGCGGCTTCGGTGACACCATCGGTGTAGAGTACCAGCGTGTCACCGGGAGCCAGCTGCACTTCCGCAATCTCGCACTGCCAGGCTTCAAACAACCCCATTACCGTGCATGTGGAATCCAACCATTCCACCTTCGACGGCTTCGAAGCCTGATCTTGCGAGCCGGCGCGCAGCAAAGCCGGGGGGAGATGCCCGCAATTCGCGTAGCGGAGCTTGCGGGTTGACTCGTCATAGTCCGCAAAAAACAGAGTCGCGTAACTGGCATCGTTGGTGCTCTCATAGAACAGGCGGTTGACGGAGGTGAGCAGTCGCGGCAGGTCGTCGATCGCGATGGCGTATTGACTACGCAAGTTGGCTTGCAGATTGGCCATCAGCAGGGCCCCCGACACCCCTTTGCCCGCGATGTCCGCCAGCACCAGCGCCAGGCGGCCGGGGCGCAGCTCCAGAAAATCGTAGTAGTCCCCGCCCACTGTCCGAGCCTGGATGCAGCAGCCCGTGTATTCAAGCGTCTTCATCGCCGGCAACTTTTGTGGGAAAAGCCTCGCTTGCACCTGGCGGGCGATTTCCATCTCTTGAGTGATGCGGCGATCTGCTTCGATTCGCTCCGCCATGTTTTCGGCAAGACGTATGTTCTCCAGGGCAATGCCCGCCTGGACCGCCACGGAAGCGAGCAAACGCTTGTCCTCGCCGGAATAGGGTTCCTCGGAAAGCCGTTGCCCAAGCACCAGCATGCCAATGAGGTTGTTCTCGCGTCCCAGAATCGGCACCAGGCATTCCGGCGCGAGGGGTGCGAGCGTCTTTAACTCTTCGGCGCCGGATGAATCGGATGGCAATACTTCCCAAGGTTTGCCGCGTCGCGCAAGTTCGATGAGAACCGGTGTGTTTGTCGCCAGCGTTTCGAGTGTCGCGGGGAGCGCTCCGGAGATCACGGCCAGCCGGCCATTGCCCGATTCCAGGTAACAGGCCAGGGTTTTCGGGTGGAGCGCCTGCCTCACCTGGCGTTCGAGAAGCATAGCCAGTTGGCGTCCATCGCTTGCAGTCCGTGTTTGTTCCGCCAGATTCTCAAGAATCAAGCGCACATCGTATGCGCTGCGAAAGAACGCCCGGTCAAGGCGCTTGTTGACTCGCTCTCCCCCAAAGATGCCCAGCCAAAGCATAAACGCACCAAGGCCAAATACTGGAAACACGGAGATTTCCGGGTGCGTCGAGATCTGCTTCGAGAAGGTGCGCGCCAGGAACAGAACTATGGCTATGGTCGCTATCACTCCGAGGATATGCACTCCCCATTGCACCAGTAGAAAGCGAGCGCTCCGCTTGAGGAGCACCGGGATCTCAAGCACCCGGTGCTTCACCACGGCATAAGCGAACGAGAGGGGATATAAGGACACCACCAGCACCAGCACGGTATCGACCCAGAAAGAGGGTTGATATCCGGCGAAATCCATTGCCATGCGCTCGAGCACGATCGGCATGACGCCGACCACGGTTCCCCATAGAATCACCCGTGATTTACGCCGCGCCTCCCGAGGGACGGTGGACATAAACGAATTCTGCGCCAGGGAGATTATGCCCAGGGCAATTAAGTCGTAGTTCAAGCCGGCGTCGATCAGATCGGCATTGCGGCTGCCTACCAGTTGGCCTATCACTGCTCGAAGGCCTGGATCCCCAGTCCGCAAACCAGGAAAGACAGTACAGGCTCCGAACAAAAGCCCTACCCACTTCAACCACGGGAGGCGCCTATCCAGGGGAGATTGCAGCGGGAACACTGCGAAAAACAGGTAGAAGAGCGGAGGCAGTAGTCCGTAAAACACTGCGCGAAAAGCAAACGCAAATGTGCGGAGTGCAGGAGGGACAGCCAAGGGATTGAGAAAGCCTGGGGCCGCGGCAAACGCGCAGAACAGCAGTGCCAGAAGCCATGCATTCGGTTCCTCCAGCCTCAAGAACAGGACGGCGAACCCGACCAGAAGAAAAGGAACGGGGAACGATCCCGTGATTTGCAGTGCTGAGGACCTGGCAACGCTGTCGGACTCTCCAGCCGGCGAAGCAGCTCGAAAGACGCCATGCAGAGTAAGCGGCGCGGGTTGACCGGCGCGCTCTACGGTAAACTCCACCGGGTCGCCGGGCCGGCCGCGGACGTAAGCTTCATTGGAAGCAAGATCGGTGTCTAGCGCCCGCCCATTTACGCCAATAATGCGGTCGCCAACCCGCAGGCCGGCGCGTTCCGCGGGGCTTCCCGACACCACATCCTCGACTGACTGCGAGTGCGTTGTCTGGTCATACTGAGGGTTGTGCTGCCTATTGAAGCCGAGTTCCACCGCTGGGCGTGACGACTGACGCACAGCGTACATCCAGAGCGAACCGTAAGCGATCGCAATCGCGGCAAGTAGGGTTGCCAAGGTTGCCAGAAACGGTTTTCGCAACGACACGCGCCTTTGCATGATTTTGTATCTCGGCATCGTGCGGACTTTCCGCCGGGCGAATCCTTGCCCGTTTCTCGACCCGTCAAGAATCATACAGCTTGGAAGTCACCACGATCGCGCTGCCCTGGCCGTCAGGAGTTCTCTATCTCAACTGATCCAGTCGAGAACTTTGTAATAAGCCCCGGCGAACGGCAGGAACCACGGCCAGCCGTTATAGAGGCCGAGCGGCGCGCCGGGGAAGGGAATGTTCTCGTAAGGATTGTCGCTCCGCCCTCCGATGATCTGCTCCGCCATCTTCGCTCCAAGATACGTTGCCATGGCCACGCCGTGCCCCGCATATCCCACCGCGTAATAGATTCCATCCATCTGTCCGGCATGCGGCATGGTGTCGAAGCAAAAATCGAGTGTGCCTCCCCATGCGTATGCCAGCTTGGTGTCGCGCAACTGCGGATAGACTTCGACCATGCCCCGGCGCAGAAGCTCGGCGCTGCGGCGGATGGTATTTGCCGTCTCCGGAAAGAATGCAGCGCGCCCGCCAAACAACATGCGATTGTCGGGAGTAAGCCGGTAGTAATAAAGATAGTTCTTGGAATCAAAAATCATGCGATTGCGCGGGCTAAGTTCCCGCGCCAGCCCATCGGATAAAGGTTCAGTCGCGATGATGAACGAGCCGATAGGAATAATTCTCTTTTGCAGCGCCGGAGTGGCTGAAGATGTGTAACCACTGGTCGCGATGAAAACATCCTTCGCGAAAATGCGTCCACGGGAAGTATCCAGCTGGAAGCCAGATTGCCCGCCGTTTGATGAGCGCGTGATTCGTCGCACACATGCATTTTCAAAGACGCCAGCTCCGGCGGCGAGCGCAGATCGGCCCAGTCCGGCCACATAGCGCGCGGGATTCAGTCCGGCACTAAGGTCGTCAACCATTCCGCCGAAGTAAATGTTGGAACCAATCTCGGATCGCAACTCCTGCCGCGAAACAACGCGAATCTGATGGTTGAACTCGCGTGCGATCAGTTCAACCGAGCGCGCGTAGGCATCGAAATGCGACTGCTTGCAAGCAACTTCCAGATGGCCCGAGCGATAGAAGTTGCAATCGATCTGTTCCTCGCGAACAATATGTTCCACAAAGGCGATAGAAGCCAGCGACGCGGCGTACATTCGCTTGGCGGCTTCCATCCCGTAGCGTGCAGCCAGAGTTTCGACATCGAGCTTCATACCGGTCAACACCATTCCGCCGTTGCGAGAGCTCGCGCCCCACCCGATCGTATTGGCCTCAAGTACCGCAACCTTCGCACCGCGCTTGGCCAAAGTACGCGCAGCAGAAAGCCCGGTAAACCCCGCGCCCACGATGGCAACATCAACTAGCACCGGCAAATCGCCGGCAGTGGCAGCGGGCAACGTGACAGTATCCAGCCAGTAGTTGGATTGCTTGAAGGTCATGATGGAAACGCTCGAAAGCGCGTCCAGTCTAGGCAGGGAGGATAGAGGTGTCAATGCCAGGAGGGGGTAGTACTCTTCGGGAGAAATTCGGCTACACCCCCTGGCGGTTAACTCCGTTTCCAGTGGTCGGCGAGCGTGACATGCCCGGATTTTCGTGGGCGAGGTTTTTAAAAAACTCGCGCGGAATTTGCAAAGCAGGCTGGAGTATTGTCGCGCAGCCGAAGGGTTTCTACTTAACGTTAATAAAGAGCGTGGTTGGACGTTGTTGAAAACACGGTAGATGCAGGTCTTTGCTTTCGGTTTCCACTCGGACTTCAAGTTCTGCGACTTTTTTCAAAAATGTTGCGCTAACAACTGAAACGTTTAATAAGGTGCACGGTGCGGCTTGACCCCAGCCAGGCCGGGGACGATAATCCTTCACGGCTCGGCGTTTCCGCAGCGTTCTCCCCCTTGCGGTTCGCAGGCGAGCGTTTCTCTCGCGTGAGTAGGCCGCGTTTCGAATTCGCGCTACGGAGGTTCCCAATGACGAAACTAAAGGGGTTGAAGACTGTCCTTATTGTGGGGAGGCTCTTTCGCTCTTCAATGATGGCGCGGAAAAAGTCGTCGCTGGCCGGATCGAATTTACGGGTGCCGATGGATGTGGCCCTCATACCCTCCTGCGCACCCTGGCGAGGAATCAGCTTGAATGCCTGGATCACTTTGGGTGTGCGCTTTGTCTTCAGCTTGGATGCTGCGAGATCAGGACCCGCGTACCAGATCGCCTTTGGAGACGTGAGCGGATTCAGGCCGATATTCGTATCTCCAGTTTCGCTGTATAAAGCGCGAACCGGCAGGACATCGCCATCGGGTTTAATCGAAGCAAAGAATGAGAGTTTAAGCCAATTAGATGGATTGAGCAGGGTTTTCGGATTGGTACGTCGTAGAGTTTCCTGTGCTTCTTTGGTGCAATCCACGATCTCGATTTCGGCTGCAATGAGCAGTGACCACAAATTAAGCAGGGCGGCAACCGTCGGATATTCGGACGTCGCATCACAGACCACAACCGGTACCTCTTCGTGTCGGATACGAATTTCGCTGCGGCCTCCGTAGTACGCCTGCATGCATTTACCCAAGACTTCGTCTGGCAGATTGAATTTGTCTGCTGGCCGGGAGATGCGCATTTCGTCGAGGAATGCTTTTGTAATACTAGCCGCGCTCATGGCTCGTTCGGGAGGCAACTGAAGAGGAAAACCCTCGTATTCGACCTTCATCGCATTGAGCAGGGCAACCGTGCGCTCGACATCTCCACGTCCATACGTAAGTTCTCTCTCTGTCACGCAGCCGGTTGGCTCGTGCTTCACTTTTCCCTTGAGATGAAAAGAACCTAGAAATCCCTCCAGTGTCATGTGCTTGTTCCGCAGGGCCCAACCTAGGACGGAAAGGTCGAGAAAACGACCTCGGTAGATCACACGGTTGTTCGGATCGCCACCCGCCAGACTGATGAAAGCAGAGCGCGAGTCTTTCGGCTTGATCCTCAGCTTGGGTTTGAGCTTGTCCGGCTTTCCCTCATATGTCCACATGACCATCGACCAGCCAGTGTTCTTGCTCTGCGCTTCGCGATACTCCAGCGCCAGACGGCTGAGATCAAACGGAGAGTTAAAACAGACGACGACTGCCCCAGCGCGAAGCGCGTCCCAGAATTCACCATCGACGAATTGAGTGCGCGACTGAACGCCGATGCCTTCTGGACAGCCACCTTCGACATCTGCGCGTTTGCCAAGGGCGTAATCGCGAATGGTCTGGACTGATTCTTCTGGCAGGTTGTCGTGGTGTACGACGCCCTCCAGTTGGCAAACATACTTTCCGTCTTTGAGTTCGCAGAATCTCCACCATAGGAACGTAAGGTCCTGCCGAATATCGAGCGTAGTCTCGCAGTCGAAAACGAGAGCAAAGTGGGCCCACTTGTCCGCCAGTTTTCCTTCGCCAGGCGGACGTGGTGTTTCATCCATCACGCGCGAGTGGACGCGTAGGGAAATGGGTGCTGGTTCGGGAGCAACGTGCATGAAGATAAAGTTCCTGCGCTTGCTGCCCGTTGCCGCGTTCAACTTGGGAAACTTCACGCGCAGCCAGCGCCGTCCCATTCTAAGGCTGCCGCGCTCATTGGTGGGTACTTCGATTGTGATAGGGAGTCGCTCTTGCGGCGCAACGATGCCGCGATTGAGCGCAGGGCATTGACTGCCAGTTGGGGGGAGGCGGCCGGCGATTCCAGCATTTCCGCTATCGAATCCTGATCTTCAGCCTGCAACAATAAATAACGCCGCAGTTGTTCCCGCTCAGTCTCGTTTACATGGTGGAAGCCATTTTTTGTTAGCCCCTTAATGTCTCTGTTTGCTTCCAGCTTACGATGACAGTTGCGGCACACAGTTCTTTTGAATGATGGATCCAACTCCGTAGTGACAGGGTGGTCCAATTCGAAGCAGAAGACGTCGGTCTCCAAACAATAGAAGCAGCGATCTGCGTATCCCGTGCCTTTGCGGCGCATCTGGATTCGCCGCGCTCGCGCGATGGGATTCGGGTTCTTCACGCGCTCGTGTCCGGGCTCACGTAGAGGGTGTCGAGTTGGTCCAAAACACCGGCTTGTGCCAATACGTAGAGTTGATCGAAGTCGCTAATCAATTCATGGCCGCCAACCCTCTTATCTCGAAATTGCTTCAGAACAGATGTAGTGACCTTTCCTCGCCGCACCCGTTCAACAGTGGCCCTGTGGCGGCCTGCGAGTTCACGCTGACGCGACCCGCGTGCGGTCACAATCAGTGGACCGGTGCCCGTCATTATTTCAACTCGGGCTGAGTAGGCATCGCTCGCCTTGACGCGTATTCGAGTACTGGGACGTTTCTGAATAAGAGCAGCGGGAAACACTTGACGGATGAATTTGAGAGTCGTGCCCTCGACCCGCGCGGCGTGGGAGAGTGTTTTGGATTTGCCTTGTCGAACGCGATTAAGTGCAGCAAACCCACGTAACCTCGCCTCTTGCTTGCGCGAAGACTGCTGGCGTGAAATGGAGGTGCGACGCATGCGGTTGAGACCCTAACGCCCTTTCTTGGTTGGAGCCTTATCTCACGCTAATGGCCGAGCTAGTATTCTGTAAGGCGTGTCGGCATCTTTCGACGATTTTCGACACCACGGGAAGGACGAAGATGGTCCAACGGGATATCGACCACGGTTTGTTTTGGGAACTAAAGCACTACATTGGGCTAGCTGACTCTCTGCGTGGAGAAACCGCAGCGGCACTCTGTGAGCGCGGCCTCACAGTGCAAGATCTAAACATTTGGCTGATGGAACAGCGCGACGAGATGAGCCTTGCAGACATTGCCCGCCACGAATACCGCCGTTATTGGCAAGCGGGCGGTAGAAAACGGAACCAAGCTATTTTGAGCGCGGTAAGAAGAGCGAGAGATCGAGTGGAACACTTTTTCAATCGCGAAGGCGATGAATTTGTCTATCCAAAACGCGGTAAAGAAAAACTGGAAATGCCGGTATTCTTCACATCGTACGAGCTAACCTGTCTGGCTGCCCCTACCGCTGAAAATGCGACTCCGGCGAGAAGCCGGGGAGCGAAGCGCACGGCGAAAAAGAGGGCAAAGGTCAAGCGCCCTGCGGTTAAGGGTACGCAAGGCGCAAACGTGGTCGTAAATGATACCCAGGACAGCTAAGCCCCCGTGGCACCTCATCCAATTTGTTGGATGCTTTGCCTATGTTATTGATATAGAATGAGATGACTCACTAATGCAAGCGGGTCTGCCGACTGTTGGAAGCAGCCGACAGACCCTAGCCACCCTCGGAAAGGCACTCCAATGGCAGCTGTAAAAACCGTATACCAACTCCCGCAATCTCACAATTCGATAGCACCCCGACACGGGGTTGTGACCCTCGTCGGTTACGGCATACAAGTACGCGTTGAGCGTGGTCATCTCTTCATAGAAGATGGCATCGCATCTGATCGTAGGCGAGTCAGATTTGCACGGGTTGGACACGGTCTGAAACGATTAGTTATTGTTGGCTCAGACGGAATGCTTTCCCTCTCTGCCCTTCGCTGGTTAGCTGACCAGGACATTGCGTTCTCGATGCTGGAGCGTGACGGCTCCGTTTTGGCCACGACCGGCCCTGTGCGCCCCTCGGACGCTCGCCTCAGGCGTGCTCAAGGTCTTGCAGTTCAATCCGGCATCGCCCTAGAAATCGCGCGGGAATTGATTTCGCAAAAGCTTGACGGTCAGGCACAAGTCGCAGGAGAGAAACTTCTCGACACAGCGACTGCGAAAACGATTTCCGAATTCAGAGTCAGACTAGCGACCGCTAGCAACTCCGAAGACATCCGGCTTTTGGAATCGCTAGCGGGCCGCGCCTACTGGTCTGCATGGCATAATCTGCCGATCAATTTCCCGAAAAATGATCTTCGTCGGGTTCCTGCTCACTGGGCCGTGTTTGGATATCGGATATCGCCATTGACCGGATCTCCCCGCCTGGCAGTTAACCCCCCGAATGCGCTGCTTAATTACTTGTATGCGGTACTTGAATCAGAGGCTCGCCACGCCGTAGCTGCGCTTGGACTCGACCCCGGTCTCGGAGTCCTACACGCTGACTCGAAGGTGCGCGACAGCCTAGCTTTTGATCTACTCGAACCCGTTCGTCCGAAAGTTGATGCTTATTTGCTCGACTGGATTACCCGCGAGTCGCTACGTCGGGATTGGTTTTTCGAGCAACGCGATGGCAACTGCCGACTGATGGCCTCAATTGTAGCTCGGCTCTCGGAAACCGCTGCGACCTGGGGTCGTGCGGTCGCGCCGTTGGCCGAATGGGTAGCGCACACGCTGGCGTCGGGAATATCTAAACCCAACCGCCACATGGGCCCGCCTACGCGTTTGACGCAACGTCATCGTCGCGATGCCCGCGAGAGTATGCCGACTCTCTCCACTAAGGCCGCTCCCAGACCAGACACGCTTTGCGGTGGTTGCGGTGTCCAAATCGAACAAGGTCGGAAGCACTGCGCCATCTGCACCAAGTCGATTTCAAAGGACAATCTGACCCAAGCTGCACGAGCCGGGCGAATCGCCGCACAAGTTTCCTCTGCGCAAGCTAGCCGGGCAGATTCCCAACGCCGCCACGAAGCTGCCAAACGAGGTTGGCTCGCGTCGAGCCTTCCAGTCTGGCTCAACAATGCAACCTACGCGCACAAAATCCAGCCTCGGCTCCCTGGGCTCACGTGCCCGGCCATTGCGGCTGCTCTTGGTGTTTCGGAGTCCTACGCAGCCGACATCCGTGTTGGCCGACGGCAACCGCACCCACGACACTGGCAGGCCCTGGCGGAGTTGGTTGGGATGTCGTCCGAATTTGCTTAGAGCAGCCGATTCAATTGTAGTAAGGCGGCGATTTTCGCGCACCCCCGAAACCGTGGAATCGGATTGATGCAAATTTGGCGGGCATTACCTGCTTTTTGCCATTGGGCGGGAGCACGCGTCGCTGAGAAAAGCAGGGGAAACCGGGCTTACTCCTTCTCGGCGACGCCCCCCGCCCACCGGACGCTAAGACGCTAAGCGGTTTTAGCCGGAGTCTTGGCGGCATCCTTTGCAGCGCTAACCTCTACGATGGCTTTCAGCCGCTCCTCGCGTTCGTGCTTAGCGACATACCAGTCTTTCACCAGTAGTTCGATCAGGGCGATCAGTTTCTGGGCCTCGTTCGGTTCAACATCAACGATGACGTTGATGTCTTTCTCCATGTGCGCGCCGATGTTGCCGATCTTACGGACCGCGTCTATGGCCTGCCAAGTCAGGGCGTCGGTCTTGTCCTTGATCGCCTCGATCTCATCTACGAGCCGACCCTTAGGTACTTTCCAGAAATCTCGAATTATCCCCTGCAGACACCTGCGCGATAGCGTAGCCGATGCCTTGGGGCTGAGGTCCTTGATTAGGCACGCTTCGACATAGTCGTCGCGGACCGCCTTCGGGACGTAGCCTGGGAACACCTTGGCGCTCGACGGCGGAATCAAGTTCCATGTACGGAGAAACTTCCCAAGCGCCCAGCGTTCGCGACCATACTGATCCGCGCTCTTGTCATACTCGTACATACTCAGCGCCAGCGCGAACTTCCGGCACTTCGGGTTCGGACACACGATGAGTTGCGTCGCGAAATATCGTCCTCCGTCCGCGTTGTCAAGCTGTAGGTTGAAGTGATCTGTTGCGCACGTGTACGTGATCGTCGTATCCCGGTCACAGAACGGGCAGGTCCAGTAGAATGCATCTGCCATGTGACGATCTTAGCATTAGTCAACATCTTTCTTAGTAGTGGAACCGCTCGAAACAAGGTGAATTGCTTAAGCGAATCCCCAGACGCGTTGTTGACGGAACCTGCATCTCCACGAACACTCGATAAAATCCGTGTCTGGACCCTGCGTGAACGCGGTACCCCGTGGTATATGTCGCCGCGAACGATTATGCCCTTGGTACAATCGAGACTGGCATGGACAAACGCTACCAAGTCTTTATCAGTTCAACCTACGCCGACCTGAAAGAAGAGAGGCAGGCTGTAATTCAGACCGTGATTCGGGCCGACTGCATTCCTGCCGGTATGGAGTTGTTCCCCGCCGCCGACGAGGAACAGCTCGCGTTTATCAAGCGGATAATTGATGATTGCGACTATTACCTCCTCATTATCGGGGGGAGGTACGGTTCGGTTGGCAAGACTGGAATCAGCTATACCGAACAAGAATATGATTATGCAGTCCAGAAGCGACTGAACGTTATCGCCCTCATTCACGGTACTCCGGACGAAATCCCATTTGGCAAGTCGGAACAAGAACCGGAACTTAGGACAAGACTAGAGGCGTTCAAGAACAAGGTGAAATCCGGTCGCCTGGTCAACTTCTGGAATAGCAGTTCAGAGCTTCCCGGCCTCGTTGCCTTGAGCTTGCTCAATGCGATCAGAACATATCCAGCTGTAGGCTGGGTGCGAGCAAATAGGATCGCGAACGAGGATGTCCTAAACGAAATAAACGAACTTCGCAAACAAAATGCCCAGTTAGAAGCGACCTTAGCGCATGTTGCTCCCCGTCCCGCCTTGGAAGATTTGGCCGGACTGGACGAGAAGGTGAGTATTTATGGCCGGTACAGAAACAGCCATCAGCAGATGTATTCGTCGTGGAGCACGAACACTACGTGGCGCAAAATGTTCGGGTACGTGTCGCCCTACTTGATCAAGCATCCCAACGAACTGGTGGTGAAGGATGTGCTGGCGAAGGCCTTGCTTGTAGAATCTAGCTTCCGAGGCACGGACCCCACTCTTGATGACCAGGCCTTTCAAACGGTAGGAGTTCAATTGAAAGCACTTGGACTGGTAGCAATCGATTACACGGAGACCACGACCGGGGCAATGGGGTTATTTTGGTCCCTCACAGGAGCAGGTGAGCGCCTAATGTTGGAGCTTCGGACGGTAAGGACAAATGCAACGACCGAGTCCCAAGCCGACGAATCCTAACAAACAGCCAAGCAGCCCCCCGAACACGGAAAGCCGTGCCCGGCAAGGACTCTAAGCGTCGCTCAGATTATGAACCCGCGCCGTTTCCTCTGGTCAGTGTGACCAACCGAATCACCCCACCACTACACTCGGGCATTAACACTTCGCCCTGGAACTGAGCGGACTGAAGTGCGATCTACTTGATCACGCGGAACGGCACGTTGCTGGTCAGGGTGCCGCTGGGAGTGGTGACGGTGACGTAGCCGGTGGTCGCTCCTGCGGGAACCGTAGCCTCCAGCAGCGTTTTGAACTTCACGGTGAAACTTGCCGGAGTTCCGTTGAACAAGACAGCGGTTGTACCCTTAAATCCTTGGCCGAGAATGCCGCCGGTCTGGCCAACCTTGCCGAACGGCAGCACAAACGTGACGAATGGGCCGAGGCCCATATCGAGCATATAGATCGTGCCGCAGCCATAGAGAAGCCCGCAGACGAAATTGGCATGTCTCCCTCCGTTTTGGCTCGTCCCGTAGAAGAGACCGCTTGTGGCCTGTAGCTGTCCGCCCCCGGGTTGCGCTCCATCACTGCAGCCGCTTTGGGAGCAAAAAAGGTGAAGGTCAGTTAGCTTGCCTCTTGAGGTGATCTGGAACACGGTGCCACAGCCCTCAAGGCAGTCATAGTGTCCGAACCCATTTCCTCCTCCAAAAGTCGCACCGTAGAAATTGCTATCAGTAGCTTGGATCAGAGCTGCGGAGGGGAGTGCGCCATCATTGTGATTAAAATTAGCCAGAACCTGTAAGGCGCCGTTCGGAGTAACTTTGAAAACTGCGCCCGCATTGCCGCGTCCGCCATACGAAGTGGTGCCATAAAAATCGCCGTCTGCGGCCTGCATCAATCCGGCCGAGGGAGCAACGGGGCCTCCGTTGCTGCTAAAGCTGTAGATCGTAGTCAATTCGCCGGACAAACTGATTTTGAAGATCGTGCCACCAGCACCATTCTGCCCACCATCGCGAGCGGTGCCGTATAGGTATCCGTCGCTCGCCTCAACCAATCCGGCCAGAGGAACCGCGCCGTCAGGACATCCCGTTTGCATGCAAAAGCGGTAGAGCGTAATGAAAGCGCCGTCAGGGGTGATCCTAAAAATTGTGCCGCAACCAGGTGGGGAGAACGTTCCGGAGCAGTTCCCAGCCCCGCCCCCGGCTGTGGTTCCATAGAAGTTTCCGTCAGTCGCTTGAATTAGGCCTGCAGAAGGATACTCACCGTCCGGGCAGCCTGTCTGTGTGCAGAAGCGGTAGAGCGTGGTAAATCTGCCTTCGTGCGAGAGTTTAAAGATCGTGCCGCACCCCGGTGAATAATTCCCAGACGTACAATCGCCAGTACCCCCTGCTGAGGTTGTTCCGTAGAAGTCCCCATCGGAGTTAAGGAGCAAATTGCCATCGGGCAATGCGCCGTCGCTGCAATTTTGGTCAGTGCAGAAGCTATAGAGTGTTGTAATCCTGCCGTCGGGTGTAACCCTGAATATCGTTCCACAACCAACTATATCCGTCTCATAACAATTCCCAAGTCGACCGTGGTATGTGGATCCATAGAAGTTCCCGTCAAGTCCCTGGATGAGAGCCGCAGCAGGGCCCGCGCCGTCAGAACCGTCGAACGAGACAAGAGTGCTGAAACCCTGTGCCTGCGCAACCATTCCCGTCGCGGCGCAGAGCAGAAAGATCGCGCTGGCTTTTTTCCATGCGCTAAGTTTTGTCATCGGGAAACCCCCGTTGCGCTCTCATTGTTACTTGATCACGTGGAACGGCACGTTGCTGGTCAGCGTGCCGCTGGGCGTGGTCACGGTTACGTAGCCGGTGATCGCCCCGGCGGGAACAGTAGCTCTTATGAAGGTGTCAGATACAACCGTGAAGCTTCCGGGAATTCCGTTGATAGCGACGTTGGTGGTTCCCGTGAATCCTTGTCCGAGAATGCCGCCAGTCTGGCCAGGTTTGCCGAACGATCGAACGAAGGTTACAAACGGGCCGAAGCCCATGTCCAAACTGAAGACATCGCCGAAGCCACCGCCATGTTCAGTCGTTCCGTAGAAAATTCCATTCGTGTCCTGGAGCAATGCACCCGCCGGCCCAGAGCCATCGTTCTCATCGAAATTATGGAGCGTCGTCAGGACGCCGTTCGGATTGATTGTGAAGATTGTTCCATACCCAAAAACTCCTCCGCAGCAGGTAGTGCCGTAAAGGGCTCCGTCCGTGCCTTCAATCAAGCCTCCGAACGGACTACAGCCGTCGGTGTTATCGAATGTATGAATAATTGTTACCGTTCCGGCGGTGGACATTCTAAAAACTGTTCCACAAGTATCCTCCCCTCCTCCGATGGTCGTCTCATAGAACTGCCTGTCACTCGCGAGAAGCAGGCCCCCCACAGGGGCGCTGCCGTCCGCGCAATTCGGCATTGAACAAAAGTTGTAAAGAACTTCAAATTCTCCGGAGGAAGATATTCTGAATATCGTGCCTAGGCCGTTTGTTCCTCCATTGAACGCAGTACCGTAAAAATATCCGTTCGTGGATTGAGTCAAGCTTGAATACGGATATTTGCCATCCGAAGAATTGAAATCGTGAAGGGTGGTCAACACACCACTTTTAGTGATGTTGAAAACCGTGCCGTATTGGTTTGTTCCTCCATTAACTGTTGTGCCGTAGAAAGTACCATCGATGCCCTGGACCAGTCCGGCGTAAGGTGTTTCACCATTAGGGCCGCCAAATTCGTATAGTGTCGTTAACATTCCACCTTCCGAAGTCCTAAAGACTGTTCCACCCTGCAAGGATGCACTTGTCGTGCCGTAAAAATATCCATCGTTATCCAACAGTAAGCCCGCCACCGGCTGAGAACCGTTTGGACAACTCGTTTCAGAGCAGAATGCATAAATAGCGGTTAGCTCACCCGCTAGCGTAACCCTGAACAAGGTGCCACAGCCTCCGTCGATTGAACAACCTGGGTTGGAGTTGCCTCCGCCGAGGGTTGAGCCATAAAGATTCCCATCAGGCCCCTGAGCGAGAGAGCCGTATTCGGGGACCGCACCATTAGTTTCATCGAAATTAGCCAAGACTCTAAATGTCTGTGCAGATGCTCTAGAAGCTAATGTCGTGCAAAGCGAAACCACAATAAGGACAGTCTTCAACCCCTTTAGTTTCGTCATTGGGAACCTCCGTAGCGCGAATTCGAAACGCGGCCTACTCACGCGAGAGAAACGCTCGCCTGCGAACCGCAAGGGGGAGAACGCTGCGGAAACGCCGAGCCGTGAAGGATTATCGTCCCCGGCCTGGCTGGGGTCAAGCCGCACCGTGCACCTTATTAAACGTTTCAGTTGTTAGCGCAACATTTTTGAAAAAAGTCGCAGAACTTGAAGTCCGAGTGGAAACCGAAAGCAAAGACCTGCATCTACCGTGTTTTCAACAACGTCCAACCACGCTCTTTATTAACGTTAAGTAGAAACCCTTCGGCTGCGCGACAATACTCCAGCCTGCTTTGCAAATTCCGCGCGAGTTTTTTAAAAACCTCGCCCACGAAAATCCGGGCATGTCACGCTCGCCGACCACTGGAAACGGAGTTAACCGCCAGGGGGTGTAGCCGAATTTCTCCCGAAGAGTACTACCCCGTCAATGCCAGGAGGGGGTGAGAACATAACGGGATGGAATATGCACCCCCTCCCGGCTGAACGCGAGAAATGGGGCCCTACGACGTTGCCTTGACCTGGACGCGATAGCGTTTTCCGAATAAGTCTTCTACCTCGATTCGAATCAGCATCTCGTATGGCTGCGGCATTTTCGTAAAAGCGAGAACGTTTGCTTCGATTCCAGAATACGGTGCCAAAGTAAGCGGTGTTTCGTTGTTTTTCGCATAAACTTCATCGTTCACTGACTCGTGATAGACCTCGCTCTCCATGTGTTCCCAGTTGGCATCCTTTCTCTTACACCAAAATTCGTAGTCCCGAATGGCATTCGCTCTTGCACTGACGTTATATATTTCGACAACTCCCCTGAACATCACGCTTTTTTGGTCGGTGGTCGGCTTCAACGTGCACCAATCGCCTTTTCTTGCCCGGAGTATGAGAAGCGGTCTTCGGTCTCGAAGTGCCACGAATAGCGCAATGAATGAAATAACAATCGGCAGAACCACTTCCAGGGCATTGAACGTGAACAAACCTCGGACGAACATTAGTATGCACATGCTCTCGCCTCCCCGACGAGTCGCTGACTCTCGCGTGTGTGAAACCTAGTCCGCGTTTTTCAGTCTTCGGTCGAAATGCGAGAAGCGACGCTCCAAATGCTGGGCAATGAGGTGAACAAACACCGCAGGAATCGCCCAGATGGCGAAAAGGATACCCACCGCGCTCAATTGTTGTTCTGCCGACTTCCCAGATTTAGTAACGACGCAATAGACCAAAGCCGCGAGCCCAAGTTCCAAGAGAAAAATAAACGCTGAGTTCCCATGTTCCCGCAAATGTCGGTAGGTATCCATGTAGTCTTTGTGCCACAGTACTCGCCGCGTCGTCGTTACCTGTTCGTCGTCGTCGAGATCATCATCTGCTGACCCAGTAGTTGCTGTTGTTTGCGTTTTAGTTTCCGTGGATTTTCCCCTCCGACGCGCCAACGCATAACTGTAGCCGTAAGCGTAACTGACCATGCCGGGACTTCCATCCACACCGTGGCATCCAGCGACATCGATTCGAGAAAAGAAGATCATCCACAGCCGCCACAATTGCACAACAGCAAACAAGGACGCGAGTAAGAAAGCTGCCACGTAGCGACAATCTTCAGGCGCGAGTGTCGCAAGAAAACCTGCAACGGCCAGGAGAGTAGTGGCTATATATCCGTCCGGCAGAGCATGCGGCCAAGTGTCATCGGCAAAATCTAGAACTCGCGTGGCATGGAAGACCAAGACCGGATACGATGCTACATAGCAGAAAAGATTGCCATAGAGGAAAAGCAGAGTTAATGAGGCCGTATCAAGTCGTTGATCAGTTGGAGGCAAGGACAGAAGAACGCGCAACCCGCTATGGCTGTATGAGCAAACCCAATTTACAATTGCCACGCCTGCGACCGAAGGCATGAGATAGCGAACTGCATAGTATTCCCACCAACGGGTCGCTCCGTATTCTGCGCTCATTTCAATGCTCCCTCTCGAATCGGGCGAATGATAATGCCGGAAATTATCTCACTTGCGCCCCTAAAACAGCCGGAAGAATTACTTTGATTGCTGTCTTTAGGAGTTGCAGCGATCTCGGATGTACTCGCTCTCCCCGTCGGGCTCGAAGGATAGCATGCCTGCTGAGACCTGTTTCTTTCTCCAAAGTATTGAGGGAAATTCGGCGTAACCGATCTTGCAGCGATTGGTTAGCCGTGCCTCTGTTCTGCTGGTAGCGGACAAGCAACGGCAGCAGAGTGCTGATATCTTCAGCTTGCTCCCAGCCGCGCTCCGTCTCTTTGCCAACTAAATAAAACCCAGAAACCTCGACTGGATAGCGTCTTAGCAGTCCGCGAGTTTCCGCCTTGCATGGAGTGCCATCCGGGGCGAGGCTCTTATATTCAGGATGCCGAACATACTGCGAGAAGACCATTTCGAATGTCTGCGGTAGTACAGGTAGCGTCGGAGGTTGCAGCGTGTGCATGTTTCCGTCGTGGATATTGATGTAGGGCATTTCTAGCCAACGTGCAGGGTTTTTGTCGAAGGCCCCAAGCAGCGTAATCGGTGAACCGGAAAGATTGACGATCACCGGTGATAATGCAAAGTTGTATGGCCGAGCCTGATCCCGGTCTAGACGCCGGAGCGCCGCCATCACGCTGGGCGTGGTAATGGCAATGCGTCTCATCACGGGAAGGGGGAACCAGTCGGGTTCCTGGCTTCGCAGCCCGAGCGCAAGGTCCAGAATCCATTGCCAGCCTTCCTTTATCCATACGGGAACGTCGCATTCCGTATCCCGCCCTTCTTTCGGCCTGTAGTACAACCCCAATCCGTGCTCGCTAGCTTTGACTATCTTCACTTGCGAGCCGTCAAATGTGTAGACTGCATAGCGCTTGGCAGAAATGCCGTTGCCGTAGAGTTGACGTTGCTTCCCAGTTGAGTCGTAGTTGATATCTTCGACGATGTTCAAGATTGAGCCCGGAACCGTTTTTTTGTTGTAGGGGTTCAGGCTCTTGAACTGGTCTACAATGTCCCGCGTGTCAGCCCAGGAAAGAGCCATGATCGCGTCTCCGCCATCGGGTGTTTTGTGGGCTCCTCCGCTGCAAGGAACTAACCCTCCGCGTTCCGAAGCCACAATTGCCATCGAATCCGTATCGCACATCAGGTAGGTTCCCCCCGCATCCCTGACCATCTTTTCAAGCATCGTCAGCAGCAACCGCCCACCTGCCGTGATGAGGGCTGAGGCTGGCGGAAAGAACCACGGGCCGGGCGGCTCAACGATGCAGGTTCGCTCAGTTCCGCTCCCTTCGCCAGAAAATATTCCTACCTGTTTCGCGTCATTCTTTCCCATTTGCAATCGGTTGACCTCAGCATAGATTCCGTAGCAACCCGCATTGGCGAGAATCTTCAAGAAGTAATACAGAGGGTCTGATTTCTTCTTTCCCTTGCGTTCCTCAATCACCTTGCGAAAGAAATCGTCGCGAGCGGGGCTGATCGACCCGTTGCCCAGCTTTACAGACTTCATCCCCTTTTGGACGCCAATAGCTTCGAACCGAATAGCACGGAGAATTTTTGGGGGCCTCCCCGTTTGCAGCAACGACCCAACAACATCGGGCCCTGCGTACCAAATCGGTCTTTCCGATGTCAGCGGATTTAGTCCGATGTTGGTTTCGTTGCTCACCCTGCCAGCCCCATAAACCGAGCGAACCGGCAGAACGTCACCTTCCGACTGAATCAAGGCGAAAAAGTTCAGCTTGGGCCAAATCTTCGAATCGAGCAGGCAATTCACGTCAACTGACTTCAAGAGTGTCTTGACATCGCGAGTCGCCTCGCGGACGAGCAGCTTCTTGGCAGTCAGCAAACGCCACAAACCTAGCAGCGTATTGACCGTGGGATACTGGCTGAGGAAATCTGTGTAGACGATTGGTACCGGCGTGTGACGGATACGAATCTCCGCCCGCCCTCCGTAATATCCCTGCATGCAGATGCCGTTTGTTTTGTCGTCCAATTGGAACTTCTGCTCGGGTTGGGTAACTCCCATTGTGTTCAGAAAGGCTTTGGCAATCGAGGCTGCGGAGAAGGCCTTTTCGGGCGGGAGGTCTCCGAGTGGATATTTCTGGAATTCGCTCAGCAATGCGTTGAGCAAGCCCACGCTTGCCCGCACGTCCTGGCGGCAATAGTTGATTTCTTCTGGCGTGACTCGACCGCTTGGCGCATGATCAAGCTTTCCCGGAACCTTGAATTCGCGGCAGGCGCTATCGAGACTAAAGCTCCTGTTGCGCAGAGCCCACGCCAACGTCTTCAAATCGAGAAATCGACCGATGCGGTAGGGCTGATTCGAATCTCCACCGGCTAAGCGAATAAAAGCGGCTTTGGAATCCTTTGGTATGAGCTTGACGCGAGGACGAAAGCTGTTGGGCAACCACTTGCCTGTCTTTTTGTCCTTGTATCCGAATAGAACGAAACTCCAACCTCGTTTGCCCCCTCCACGACCCACACGGTATTCCACCGCAAGCCGCGAAAGGTCGAAAGGCAGGTTGTAAGCGACGATTCCGGCATTCGCCTGAATCGCTGTATACATCACTTGTTCAACGAATGCAGAGCGGCTATAGAGTTTAAGTTTTACTCGCTGCATCCCTATCTTCTTCCGATTCTCATTCCGGACATATTGGCGAAGCACCGCGAGTTGGGCGTCGTCGAGATCGTCGGAATGAAAGAGACCTTCTTCCAGACACACGTACTTCCCTTCCGAATCAGCTTCGCAAAACTGGTAGGCTCCAAAGTTAAGACTCTGCTTAGCATCGGTTGTGGTCTCCGTGTCCAAGAGCAACACGTAGTGAAGCTCAGGCGACGACCTCTTGAAGCGCCGGTTGTGTCCGGGCTTCTCGCCTAGAATGCGTGTATGACAGCGCAGGTAAATATCGTGCTTCATTTATGAGCGTGGCGTATCGGCGACTGTCTACCTGTTGCGGACTGTGGCAAACCAACATCCCCTCAGGGTCTACCCCGAGGGGACTGTCGATTCGAAGAAGAACGGTCTCGGCCAGCATCGTTGTCGCTATCGTCCAAGGCCGACAACCAAACTAGGGACGAGTTCGCCTGTTTGTGGATTGGGAACCGTAGTGATCTCCAGCTTGATCTTCTTCCCCACCAACTTCTTCTCATCAGTGCCAAATTTCTTGATGATCGCTTTCAAGTTGGTTTTGTTCACCGCCCAAGCTGATTTGCCGTACATGGGTTTCTTGAGATCAATGATTGCCGGGGCACTGAATGCCTCCGGCGATTCCCGAATTCCTGCCACTGCAATGGTGATTGATTTCGTCCCGGCGGGAACGTCGGAACCCTTTAGCAATGCCCCGGCTTGCCCGGTGCGGCGGTTTTCCAACAGCGTTTTGAGGTTCATAGTGATTAGCCTTTCGTCTTTGTCGGGTTTCCCCGGAGTGTGTTGCGAATGAATAAAGCCGGTTTAGCCTTCTGTATCTGTTTGAACTAGTAATTCAGCCCACCGCCACAAAGCCTCGGCGAGCATCCAAAGAAAGACAGCCGTAGCCTTCAAGGCTCGCCGTACTCGTTCGATTGAGTTCCGCGTATATCGCATATCAACGTCGGCCCTTCGCAGGGTTTCCGTAGCTTGTGCGTGGCAAGCTTGGCAGAGCGGGATAGTGAAGGACGGGTCGTGATTCCGCCCTGCCACGTGATGCTTCTCGATTCGAACCCTGCGTCCGCATTGCAGACAACGAGACTGCGCCACTCTTCTGGAACGTCGTCGAGCCGATTGAATTGGGTTCTCGTCCATCACGACGACGACTCCGGCGAAGCGTAGATTTCGTCCAGTTGCAGAGCGCCCGCTTGCGCCAGCGAAGTCAGCATCTCCGCGTTGGTAATGAGCGGGTGACCAGCGATTGACTGTCCTTCGAATTCGGCCAGAGCGTCGGTACTACCTGAACGCAGAAATTTGCCGACAGCCGACATATATCGGCCAAGCTGGGAGGCACCCGTTGATCCGTGAACTATGACGGGGATCGCTCCGCTCGAAGTGGGGACCAGCATGTTCCGCCGTCTACGGTCGGCTTTGCTTGGTCGAACCTGCCCATCCGACAATCCCCTGAGTTCAGCACCGAGATACTTGCGTACCGTGCGTGGATCGATCTGCTCTTCGCGGGAAGCGGCGGTCAAGCTCCACCCAGTTCGGCGCATCCGTGCGAGCACCCCAAGCGCCCGGTTGTACACTTCAGTCTTGTTGCGACTCTTTTTCTTGCCATTTCGCATAATTCATTGCCTCATCACGTCGCTGAATGAGATAATAAACACACTATTGTCAGTACTTTAGATTGGCATGCTGTTAATGGATCATAATTAGGTGGCAATGCTATGAACTATGATCGATAACTTATGGCAATAGATATAAAACAATGTTGAAATATATGGCGAACAATATCTTTGACCAGGAACAGAAATCTGGCTCAAGCCCACGTCGCGGCCCAAAGGTGCGTTTCGACGACAATCAACAGTTATTGGGAGATCGGGATCAGCTTGTCGGGCAACTCGAAAACAATTGGCACGATATCGGGAGGAAGCTCGCGTCGATCAAGAAACACTCTGACGTTGTGAACGTGTTCGGCGTACTCCTGAAGAACAATCCAGCACATGTAGTTCGGATTCTATTGAGGCCCACGTCCAAACGCGCAGATGGGGCGCTCTTACATAAGACACGAAATCGAGTGGGTGCCCGTTGTTTCCGAACCTGCCGAGGATAGCCATTTCTACGGTATGGTCCAGATCAGCATCGTCCAGGGCAACAAACGCATCGCCCCCGCCTAGCTCCATCGTTGATTTCTTCAGGTTCTTTCCCGCTCGTGAAGCCAGTGCTTCTCCTGCGCGCTCGGATCCGGTGAGCGCGATGCCCTTCACCCGAGGGTCGTCGATAAGAGCTCCAGCCTGGTCATTGCTCAGAAATAGGTTGGTGTACACACCTTCGGGTACGCCAGCCTCACGAAGAACGGCTTCAAAAGCCAATGCACATTGGGGAACGCCGGGCGCGTGCTTTAGAAGGATTACGTTGCCTGACATCAGGTGGGGGCCAACAAAGCGGGCCAGCTGATAATAAGGGTAGTTCCACGGCTGGATGCTGAGAAGGACGCCCAGCGGTGAATACTCGAGACGGGCGTCCCCCATGGTGGAGTTGAGCTTTTTCGGCGCGAGGAAGGCTTCTGCGTTATCCGCGAAGTACTGGATAATGGCAGCGCTAAGCTCCACTTCGCCTCGGCTCTCGGCGATTCTCTTTCCCATTTCCAATGTGGCGAGCCGCGCAAGTAGTTCTTTCTTTTCGAGGAGGATCTGAGCAGACCTGCCAATGATCTTCGAACGCTCCTTGTATGGCCGCATCGACCACGTCCGAAAAGCCTTGTCGGCTGTGGCCAAAGCATTTCGTACCTGCTCATCGGTATGCTCGGTAAAGCTCTTAAGTACTTCCCCGGTGGATGGGTTTACGCTGTTGTATGGCACGATCCGCCCCCTCTGCGCCAATTTCGGTCTGATTCCTCGCACTTCCTGCAGAGACGAATGAACTGAACGCTATTCGCATGAAGTCATGGGAACACAAGAAGGAATGCGTTTCGGATTTGGAGGCGGCGGAAAATATTGGGAAGCGAGACCTCTCCAAGCGCGACAGAGTGCTTGTCGAAGAAGAAAGGGTGAAGCGAATTGGCAAACTGGCTCAAGCCGAAAAGGAACTTGGAGACGCGAACGATAGATGCGCTGAGGCAGAACGAATGCTAGCGGACGGTGAGACATATTTCGCTCGCAGCGAAATCATCAATTTCTGTCGGAGTCGTCGATACACTCTCAATCCCCTGAACACGGCCAACGCTCTGGCTGGATTGACACGCGTTGGATGGCGACGATCAATGGATTTGTGTCAAAAAGAGGAACCTGTCAGTGCAAACAAGGGAAGGATTCAGATTTTCAATTCAATTCTACGCATGGTTCGTTCATGCACGAGAAAATCTGAATTGCTCAAACATGCTGAACGCTGGTTAAAACAGGCACCGACTATCAAGGCTGAGGATTATGGGGTTTCGGAACTGCGCGACAACTGGTTTTACCTGTTGTGGGCGATCAAGGACACGCTAAAGGCCAAGGTGCGATCCCGCGATTTGCCATTTGCGATCACGCAGGAATATTGGAAAAGGAAAGAAAATGGCACGGATGTCGAACGGTTTCTTGCAGCGGGCGAACGCATCGTCGTCTGAATTGGGAGAGATTCAAATGGGCACAATTACGTCGTCAATTGCAGATATTCAGCCAGGACGAGAGGGTGTGATTACTCTGTCAGGCTACGGAATTCACGTGGGAGTTGATCGCGGTCACCTATCCTTGGAAGATGGAATCGGTGCGGAACGCCGTCAAGCAAGACTCCCACGAGTAGGTCACGGGCTGAAACGGCTGGTTGTAATCGGCTCGTCGCCGAAGCAAACACGGATGTGTGGGCAGATTATGCCAGTGTTCGCGAAGCGCTCCTAGACGTTATTACGTCCTGTCGGACAGACCAAGTTGGACTGTCAGAATTTGTGGTATTACATGGGGAAATCGGCACAGGAAAGTCCCATGCCCTGCGTTATCTCACAAACTACATCACTATCAAGAATGCCCTGGAGTTTCGCTCGCCGTGTGTGTACCTGGAATCTACGAAGCTAGCGAAGAAGACTGATTTTCTCGCAATTTACCGGAGGGTCATCGAGGCAATTAGAAACAATATGTTCGACACCGCCAACAGGTTGGACTCTGCTTTTGAGGAGAAAGCACGTGCGTCAGGTTTGACGCGCTCACAAGATGTTCAGAACGAGAAGGACAAACTCTGGAAAACGAACGCAGAGGAACTTGCACCGCACTTCCCCAGCCTGATCCATTTACTTAAGGGACTACTGGGCGATAGCCACGCATTTTCCATCTTGTGCGGAAGCTCGGCAGACGACATTGAGAACTATCAGCTAACCGGACCCATCGATTCTGAGTACGATGCCAGCCGGTGCCTCTCTTCCTACGTCAATCTCGTGACGAATCCAAACCGCGCGATCCTTTCCGAGGCGACGTTCCCCGCAAACAAAGCCTTTTATTTGTTTATAGATGAAGTCGAGTTATTGCAAGACTTTAAGCCCGGAGATGTGCTTTCGATCAATCAGGGCATTCGCGATTTAATTAACGGATGCCCCCAGGCCTTTTGCCTGATATTCGGTGTCTCGGGCGACCCGCGAATTCTATTCGCGATATTCGATAAATTTGTGGTTCGCCGCTTTTCACGAGACCCGATTGAAATACAGGCTCTAGACGAGCAGGAGTCTGTGCGATTTCTGAAAGAAGTATTGAAGAACTATCGAACAGACCCTAACGATGCCGACGAGTATCCGTTTCGACCAGCAGCCCTATTGAGACTTGCGGAGAAAACTCCCGACAAAACTGCGGCCTCATTGTTTCGTTCGGCGAGACGGGTACTAGAGAAGAGCGTTCTGGCGGGCAAGCTACAGCCCGGCGGGTGGATAGAAGTGGCTGACGTGGATGCGTTTCTGCCGTGACCGCAACACAACGGTTCAGCCCAGGGGAGGGGGTGCATATTCCATCCCGTTATGTTCTCACCCCGTCAATGCCAGGAGGGGGTGAGAATACGACGGGATGGAATATGCACCGCCTGGTGATGGTTCTAGATGCGAGGGTTAGCTTGGCTCTGGAACGAAAACGGTAGTAGGGAAAAGACTTGGCCAAGTATCGTCGTCGGCATCTCCTGCGCTGACTGGAATACAGCTTTCGATCAGGTCGGGCTTGCCATCGCCGAGCACACGAGGGTAAAGGCGTGTAACTAGCAAGTACTGAATGTTCGCCCCTCGTTTTCGATGATAGAAATCTGGTAGCTTCTCGATGATGCGCTTTGTTCGCAAGTCGGCGAGGGCACTCCTGTGGCTATCTTCGAATCCGACATACAAGCATCCACCTTCGCCTACTGGAATCTGATTTGCAGCTTCTTGGAGACTCCGCATGACATCACGCGCCTTTGACCATTCATCCGCTCTGTTACTGAGCCGCCACTTCAAACCAAACGGCAATCGCGCACGCTGAGTCACCAAAGTCTTGGTATCTAACACCGACGCACAAATTCCATCCCAAAGAGTTTTCTCAGAATCCCACTGGAAGACGTGCGACAAGAAGTTGGGACTGTAGAGTCGAGTCAGCTGTCTCCACTCAACATCAGCCCCAATCGATAACACATCGAGTGTTCCCCATCGGCAGTCACGATGTCCAAATGGCACCAGCGAATCGAGTTGTTGTCTGATGTCTCCCAACACCTCTACACAGTTAACATCCCGTATACGACTGGTAAAGATTAGTTCAAGGACGGCAACCATCCCCTTCGGTACGTATTCTGCACAGAGTGTATTGAACACCTTTTGGATAACGTCAATTTCAGCTCTCTCCGTTTCAGACCATTGACTCTGGAACTTACATTCGATGACCAATGGCATGTCCAGATCGTTTATGCGTAGGTCCGGCGAAGCTTCAGGGCCGGGCTCGACAAATTGAACGTCGCGGCCTTTCTCGGCTGCACGCCCAGCAACAAGCAATTCATAGATTCTTCCCGCAAATTCGGTACTGGGCCGCCGAAGCATCTCGCGGAACTTCTCCCTGCCGCCCGCTACGGCGTCGATCCCTTGAAGCCTGTCACACAGAGCAGCAATGAGTGGTACAAAAACCGCTGCATCATAAATTTCAATTTGGGGTCGATCATTCACAAATAAGTCTGTCAGAAACAATGCATACCCAAGGGGGTGGGGCCCAGCAACCGCCTCGTGCCGTGAGTTGCCAATGAGTATGAACGGCATTGCGTTGCGACGTTCAAGTTCTTTCTCAGAAAGCCTATACTGTGCTCTCAACCATTTCGGCTGAATTCTTGCAAGCAGAGCATCGAGACCATGAGCAAGAGAGTCCTCGACCATACCTGTCGTCTCTATTCCAGCGATTTCTGACTTCCAAAATCGTGAGTCGAAGCGCGTTCTCGTCTCTTGGTCGAGATCTTTTAACGAAATTCCGTAGTCGCTGGCAAAGTACTTTTCGACTCTACTGAGTTCGGTCTTGATTTCTTGATGAATCGCATCTGCCACAAGTAAAGACTTCTCGGCGGCACCCGTTAAATCATCTGGCCAGCCAGCCTTTGCTGCTGTTTTGAGCGCTGCGCTGTGGTCCGCAATTGCTGCTCGTACTCGGGTTTGCAGCAATGTTAGTCGCGCGTTGGCAGCTGCGAGTTCTTTGTCATCTTTCAGCTGATCAGGAGTTTTCATCGGTCTACAAGTCAATCTGGCGGTTGTCCGGGTCGATGCCTGGCATACTAAGAATACGATTGTGCACCCTCAACGAGATTCACACCGGCTTAGCTTTTGGGGTGTGAAGCGCGCCTGTGATCGCAGCCGCAAGATTTGGTTTGGTGGGTTGCTGGCCTTCGAAGCGCGACATGATCTCTAGCACATCCGAATACCAAAGGTAGCGAACCTTTGCTTCCATGTACATGGGTGCCCCGATGTAATGAGAACTGCCCAATACTTGATTCATTTTCTTCTGTCTTGAGCGTGGCGCGACGATCACAAGCCGTTCTGCGGTTGCCCGATCTACTCTCAGAAGTTCAATGAACCGATCTATGCCCGTCGTTATTGAAGTGCTATGTTCGACTTCGAAAGCAAACGCAGCACGCTTCGCGTCCAACCAAATCAAATCGATCTGTAGTACCTTGTCTTTGGTGAACGGCTCCAGGCGCTCGAAATCTCCGGCTGGCAGCTTGTACCAGACTCGAATTGCCTCGCCAATGCTCTCTGCCGCCCGACCCTGCTGAATCCGGTCGTGGCCGACATTGCCGGCAACTGGTCGAAGGTGCTTATCCAACTTGCGGTCGGTGCTAACGGCAAAGTAGTCAGTCTTGGTAGCGCCGTAAGGTGTAACGAGCGCGACGCGCACCGATCCCTTCACTCTCAGGTAAGTCTTCACCGAATCAGTCAGATTATGGAAATAGTACTGAGGGCCGCCAGAGTCCCGGCTCCCGCGCTTCGTCTGCTGAAGATGCATCTGTGCCTGTGATACTAGGGAAGAATAGGGCCCGCAGTCAACCCGTCCCCGGACCGCGCCGGTCTACCGTTGGTTTGTATTGGAGAGACAACCCGCGAGAAGCGCCAATGCCTGCCAGTGCCTTGGATGTGGGCGGCGTCGGCCTACGCGGATGTCGGCTGCATAGGATTCCGAAACGCCAAGTTCCGCTGCAATGGCGGAAATCGTAACCGATCCAAGCCTGGGGCGAATTCCTTCCAGGTAGGACTTTTCGTCTGGCCAATCTGGCTTCGGTGAAGAACGCCAGGCCCGCTTTCCCGCCTCATGATGTAGTTGTGTGTGAGAACGCTTTTCTTGGGCTTCCGGCTTTTGCGCGACCACTCGTCCAACTCTTGCGAGTTCGATGAGTTTTTTCCCGGATATTTCGCGTCCACACTTCGCACAGCGTTGTCCTCGTCTGGTTACGGCACCGCAGGCAGCACACACCCTCAACGGTTGCTGCGCGGGTTTGACATGGAATGAAAATTCTTTCCCTCTGCCCTCGGTTCGGCGGCGTTGTGTGAGACGTGTCGGTAAAGAGTTCTCGCTGCGAACCGGCTTCCGAGTGGAGTTCCAAAGGCTCTGCGCAAACCACTCGGCAAACGGCGCAACCGCACGACCCCAAGTCGGCGCAGTTTCAGCGAGTCTAACAGCGAGGGGTGCCATCAGTCGGCAGTTGCCATCGCGTTGCTCAAGAAACCACTCCCGTTTCAGCGTGTCGCGAGTTACCCAACCAGCCACGAACGCGTCTATCTGGGCTCGCACCGGCTCCATAAGATCACAAGCCAGGCTGTCGCGCACCTTCCCGTCAGCGTGCAAAACCCCTAACCCAGGGTCCAAACCTAGCGCGGCAGCCGCTAGCCGAGCTTCCGATTCAAGCACAGCGTACAGATAGTTCAGGATTGCATTTGCTGGATTCGCGGCTGAGCGCGGCGATCCGGTCAGCGGAGAAATTCGAGTACCAAATGTTTGCCAATGATCGGGTACACGATGAAGATCGCTCTTAGGGAAATTGATCGGCAGATTGTGCCAAGCAGACCAATACGAGCGGCCCGCCAACGCTTCCAAGAGTCGGATCGCTTCGGGGCTATCGGCATTCGCCAGTCGCGCCCTGAATTCGGAAATTGTCCTCGCAGTTGTTGTATCGAGGAGTTTCTCCCGTGCCACCTTTGCTTGGCCATCAAGCTTCTGAGCGATCAATTCACGTGCCAGCTCCAGGGCCTGGCCAGTCTGGACGGCGAGGGCCTGGGCGCGTCGCAATCTTGCGTCGGAAGGACGAACCGGCCCCGTCGTCGCCAGCACTTTTCCATCCCGTTCAAGCAGCGAGAAACTGACATCTTGGTCGGCCAGCCAGCGGAGGGCCGCTAGAGAAACCAGGCCATCGGAGCCGATGACAACCAGCCGTTTCAGCCCGTGACCTACACGCGGGAATCTTACTTCACGACGTTCGGCACCGATCCCATCTTTAACCAGAAGGTGCCCGCGATCCACGCGAACATCGATTCCATACCCGAAGAGAGTGACAACCTCTTGCCGTGGCATGGCGTTGGTTATGGCGTTATTTGAGCTCATTTCTGTTCCCCCAATCCTTGAGACTCGGAAGGGCGAGACTTGCGTGGCTTTCCGACAATACATTCTTCCTCGGCGAACAGGCGATCCACATCGGAGGGGTGGAATTTGCGCTTGTCGTACTCTCGTGCAATGGCAAAGGGAAGCTCGCGGGTTGGTACACGAGGGCTCGATTCGAGCACAGTCTTGATCGCCCATTTCAGATAGTGCCAAGTTTTCTGAAGTTCGGACGTGCCATAGTTCTTTGTATTACCCCGTGCTCTCAGCCATTGTTCTGCATGTGGAACAAGGAGGGATCGCCGAGTGCCAGATCGTACAATTCGCCGGATGGTTTCAAATATTTGGATCGTCCCGCCGTTTGCACCGTGCGGTTCCTCTCCCTGAGACCTTTTGATAGATTGTCTCCACCCGATGGCCGGAACTCCAGCCAGGGCATTTGCCAGATTCAGCGGTGTCAACCTGTACCGGCGACTGCGGCAGAAATCCACGAATTCAGCGCGCGCGAAGTAGCTTTCACCATCTCGTAATTGCTGTTCCAGATGGGACCGTCGGCGATTGGCGGCATGAAGTTCTTCTTCCGCCTCGGTGAGTTTCTTTGTACGTTTGGCAATGTGTTCCTCAACCACTGCTCGGTCGTCGTTCGAAAGGTTCGGGCTAAGCGCACGCGTGGCAACCTCAAGAGCTTCGCGACACTTGCTTAAATTCTCCCTGGCCTCCGAACAAGCCACGTTTAGTTCACTCAATCGACGCCGTCTTTCATTCAGTACATTGGCGCTGGCCGGACTGCAAGATTCTTGCAGCAGAGTCTGCGTGATGTAGTGCTGATAGTGCCCATTGTGCTGTTTCCATACCTGCAATACGTCCAACAATTCCGAGGGTGTCTTTACTCTGGCTAGCCTGCCGCCGATGTCGGGCCAGGTGTTTTCGAGGAACCCGACAAGATGATCCCGATTACTCCATAGAAGTTCATCTTCTATCGCTTGTTTGCGACCGCGAACAGTCGTAGAGGGGTTTTCTTCGAGTTCCGTCTCGAAAATGTTCGCCATGTTTCCTCCATACCAACCACATCTATTGCCATCTATAAACATAAACTATATCATCTATTGCCGTTTAACGATGTTTATCCTTGACAATAACTATCAATAAGTGCTTTACAAGCAATACGTTGGTCAGCTATCAATTGGCTAGCACAGAGGCAACGATAGCATGAAAACTGGCAAATGTAAAGACGCAAAGAACGTAGAAACATACACCCGTGCTCTTCATGCCTTGGCTAGGATGCGCCGTACCGGGCTCACACTGTCGGCAGCCGCACGGGAAGAGCACACCGATCCCCGCACCGTTCGCAAGTACGTTGGTGCGGAACTGAGGGGATTAGGGAGACGCAGACGACCTACCAAGACCGACCGGCGGCAAAGGGAAATGTTGGTTCCCACCCCAGAAGGTCCGACTGCCGTGACGATCCAAGGATCGCCGGATGCGTCACGTTTGGGGAAATACATGTCGGCTGTCGGCAAGTATCTGCGAACGGGTGAAACCGACGCGCTTGAGGAATTCGAGGGACAGTCCATCGCGGGCCATTTCCTCATTACCGATCCTGAACAGTTGAGTTCGCTCGCGCAAGCAGGGGCGCTGCAACTCGATCAAATCTATGCCTTGCCGGAGTCGTCGTCATGATCGATCAGACTCCCATCCAAACAGCCCGAAGAGTTGCGAGAAGGGCCGGGCAGAATCGCTGTCTTCAATGCGGGCGCAAGACAGGGATTGAGCAACATCACGTCGCCGGAAGAAATCACGACCCAGAGTTGACCGCACCTCTGTGCCTAGCGTGCCACGCGCAAGCTACCGAAAACCTGCGGCGAGCGGATGTGAATATGCGATGCGCACCAAACTCCGAGGAGCGTGTGAGAAGAGCCCTTAAAGCTACCGCCGTTTTTCTATGGATGCTGGCTGAGGCGCTTTGGCGTTGGGCCGAATCGCTGAAGCCTCCAACAAAAGCCAGTGAACGGCTGAATTCAGGTGGAAAGAGTTCCGGGGATTCACCCCGCAAAGGAGAGCAACGATGAGTCTTAAAACAATGCTAGACAACCGCAGGACCGGCCAGGCCGGAGCCCTGCTCAACGGTTCCGACATTCCTGACGGGATCAAATCACTCACCATTGATGTAGCCGGAATTCGGGAATCCCCTGATGGATTCAGTGCACCGGCTATCATCGACATTAAAAAACCTCTGTACGGAAAGTCAGCATGGGCTGTGAATAAAACCAACCTGACAGCGTTACTGAAACTGTTTGGTGATGACGAGGCAAAGCTCGTGGGGAAAAAGATCAAGCTGATCGTCATCTCGGTACGCAATCCGCAAACCGGGGAGATTGTCCCAAGCTTAGCCGTCAATCCCAAACAGTGACAGATGACTGCGACGAATCGATTGTCCCCTCGGTATCCCCGAGGGGATTCGGTTCGGAGCACGATGATGGAAATGATGAACCACGAACTCTATTTACGCTGCCACATTCGAATTGTGGAAGACACGGCCCGTAGCGGGCTGACGATCAGAAGAAAGTCACCGTTCGCGAAGCACGTCCTAGTGGTGGATACGGAAACCACCACCGACGCCAGGCTGAGCCTGAACTTCGGGGCTTACCAGTTCTGTGAAAAGGACTCACGCGGTAACTACCGCTGTCAGGAAGAGGGATTGTTTCACGCTGATGACCTAGACCCGAACCAACTCGACCTGCTTCGTGCGTATGTCCGGAGGGCCAATCGACGGACCGCCAAGAAACCAGACCGTAAGCTGAAGCTTTACACCCGTGCCGCATTCGTTGAAAAAGTGATGTACACGGCCATTCAGGCGGAAGCGATCATCGTTGCTTTCAACCTTCCTTTTGATTTGTCGCGCATCGCCATTGAATATCGCGTCGCACGCGGCGCGGGCGGGCGCGGTTGGAGCTTCATAGTCTTCAGGTATCGCGACAAGAAAAATGGGAACTGGCGGCCAAACACGTTCCGCCCTCGCATTCAACTCAGGCCAAAAGATTCGAAAGCAGCTTTCATCCGTTTGGCAAGCGGGGACATGAATCAGCCGTATCGCCTGGGAAGGTTCTTGGACCTGAAGACGCTGGTCTGGGCTCTCCGAAATCGCAGCCTCAGCCTCGATACGGCTTGCCGCGAGTTTAAGGTTCCAGGGAAAAAGGGGGATTACGTTCCAAGCGGAACGGCGACACGTGACGAAATCGATTATTGCCGCCAGGATGTCTGTGCCTCAGTCGCCTTGTTGAACGCGTTACTGGTAGAGTTCCGTCGCTACCCGCTAGGCAATTTACCACCAGAAAAAGCCTACTCTGCCGCTTCAATCGCAAAAGCGTTTCTAAGCAACATGGGAGTCATTCCACCTGAACAGAAATTTCAAACTCGATGATGAGACGCTTGGCAATTGCATGCAGGCCTACTATGGCGGTCGGGCTGAGATTCGCATTCGCCATACGCCGGTGCCGGTCGTCTATACCGACTTCATCAGTCAATACCCGACCGTCAACACCTTGCTGAAGTTGTGGCCTTTGTTGATTGCGGAGGGATTGAAAGTTCGCGATGCCAGCGAGGATGTCAAACGGCTTCTGGAATCTCTACACCCTTGCGATCTTTACAACCAGAAGATGTGGCCCCAACTGGCATTTTTTGCCCTCGTCCAACCGGAGGGTGACATTTTGCCCGTGCGCACCGTGTACGGAGACCATCAGAGCGAGCAAACCAACATCGGGCTCAACCCTTTGACCTCGCACAAGCCAATCTGGTTTGCCGGTCCAGATGTCGTTGGCTCCCTATTGTTGAGCCGGAAGCAGCCGAAGATTTTACGCGCCGTCCGTTTTGTGCCGCTAGGCGTTCAAGATGGAATGAAATCGGTAAAGCTCGGCTCGGGATCGATTGATCCTTACAATGACGATTTCTTTCGGAAGATCATCGAAGAGCGAAAAGGAAAGGACAAGACGGACCCGCTCTATTACTTCCTCAAAATACTTGCCAACGCTGGTTGCTACGGAATCTATGCCGAGGTCAATCGATTTCAGTTTGGCAAGAACGCACCCAAGAAAATTGAAATGTTCTCCGGCGAAGATCGGCGAGTAGATCAAACCTGCACGGTCGAACGGCCCGGCCCGTGGTATTTTCGGCCAGTGTCGGCCCTGATTCCTGCGGGCGGGCGTTTGTTGCTTGCCATGCTGGAAAGGTTGGTCACTGACGCCGGTGGAACCTACCTGATGTGCTACACCGATTCGATGGCAATCGTTTCTTCCGAAGACGGAAGTTTGGTCGTGTGTAAGGGTGGACCGCATCGTACGCTTGACGGAAAAGATGCGATCAAAGCCCTGCCCTGGAAAGAGGTACGAGCGCTCGTGGATAGATTCGAGCCGCTGAATCCATATAATCCCAAGATCGTTCCGGGTTCCGTTCTAAATATCGTCGAAGACATCAACCACGATTCGAGCGGTCTTCAGCGGCAAGTGTACGGATATGGCATCTCGGCCAAGCGCTACTCGCTGTACGTTCCCGACGGCTCGGGCATACGATCAATCAAAGTCAGTGAGCACGGACTGGGTCTCTACTATAGGCCGAAAGAAGGGCGCGATGCCGAATGCGAAGTAGCCCTGTGGATCAAGGAGGGCTGGCAGTGGATTCTAAACCAAGCGCTCGGAATTTACAGCCCCAAGCCGGACTGGTTCAGCGTGCCCGTTATGCGGCGCATCGCTATCAGTACACCCAACGTGATGGCTGCGCTACGGAGGCTGAGTCGCGATCAGGCCCGGCCATACAATTTCGCGTTGTCTCCGGTGTTGGTCAATCTCTCCCAAGTCCAAATTACCCTGCTTGGGCCATTTGAAAAGGATTCGGCACTCTGGGACAAAATGCTCTTCATAAATATCCATGACGGAACCACGCATACTCTAAATCCACCATCGTTACTAGCGATCCCGCAGACCTTCGAGATGGTCTTCGCGCAGCATGTCCGTCACCCCGAATACAAGAGCCTCGCGCCCGATGGCACGCTCTGTAGGGCCGACACCCAGGGATTGCTTGGGAGATATCCCGTCACTGCCACTAGGGTTCAATTTATCGGCAAAGAAACGGAGCACGGCTGGGACCAGGCCGAGGACATTAGTACGCTCTTGCCGTCGCTTACGAGCTACGGAGAAAGGGGCGTCTCAAGCGATAGGCTACGCATACGACTTGAACAGGTCCCTCTAACGGTGCTTGAGCGGGAAACCGGTTTAAGCAGGCACACAATTCTCCGAGCACGACGAGGCCAGCCCGTTCACCCAAGATCGATGGACTTGCTAAAGGCGGCAGTCCGAACACAAGTTCTGCCCGCGAGATAGTTGTATGGGCCCCATCAACTCGCGATTGCCCTTGTTTTCTCACCAGGACCATCGGACGCCAGACTTCGAAGCGTATTTAGAATGTCCGGGTGGTGCTTGCTGAGGTGACGCTCGACGCGGTTATTTCTAAGCAACCGTTCAATGTATCTGCGGGAAACCGTAAGAATAAGGATGTCTGTTCCATAGGAATCCTCGACTGCTTTCAGGTCTCTGAGTAAGAAATCGGTTTCCTGCTCAAGCATGACACGGGTTCCGCCCGACTTCGGGTCCAGCTTTCGGGATGCCCACATCTCCGCCAGTAGCTCAGGGCGGGTCACTTCCAGAAGAGCCCGAGCAAATAGAACCGTATAGGTGCTACTTGCCAACATGTGTTCCGCCGCTTCGATCTGCCTGATTGGTTTCATTTTCCTCAATACGGCAAAGGCATCCGCCGTCACGGGGCTGTTTCGCAATATATCGACGGCTTCCGGACAAATTCCATCCAACATGTCTCGCCTTTTTCTGATGTGTCCTACGTCCACATTCAGCGCCGTAGCGAGACGCTCCTCAGTAACGCCATTCTTGATGGCCTTGAGAATCATGAAATGCTGTGCAATGGGGGGTGCATGGTTAACTCGCTTGTTGTACGTATATGCTTCATCATCCGTTGCGAAAATCGCCGGAACTTCTGTTTTCCCCGTCTGTTTGAGGATGTCCAGACGAACATGCCCATCGAGTAGCAGATATTCGTTAGGCTCCCTTGGAAAAACCACGACCGGCTCAATCAGGCCGACATGTTTGAGCGAGGCAGAAATCTGAAGATAAACCGCACTCTTCCGGTACGAGGGCTGAATCTCCCTCTGCATTATGATGCTCTGAACGGGAAGCACGACGACCTGCTGCTGAAACGCCGCCTTGATCCTTGGGTTGGTCACTGTCGCTCCGTTTCTATTGTGAGCCGTACCGCAAGTTGCTGTGGAATGTCGGAGAGATTCTCGGCCCTCAATAGCGTGACAAAATGTTCATCAGCGAAAAGCGACCGCAGGGCCGAGGTGAGCAGGAGAAGAGATTCTTTTGTTGCGCTGGCCTTTTTGATGAGGTTCCTCTGTTCCCGAGTCCGCTGTTGGTATTCGTGTACGAGTCTATGGCTAGTCAATTTTCGGCGAGTCTGATGGTCTCTTCCAGCTTGTCTCTGCTTCTCAACACGTCGGGCTATGATGCGTTTGGCAGCAGTCAGCTTGGCCCCTCGTAAGTCGCCTTTCTCATATGCGTCAGACAATGCCCGTTGCACGTCATGATCGTTCCCGCTAGCGATTTCCACCGCAACACTGATCGGCATACGACCGGCCTCGACAGCTCGAATCAACAACGCCTCGCCATGCTCCACGAGTCGGATAATGCCGTTGATGTAGCTGCGATCCAGACCTAGTTTCTTCGCAATTTCATCAGTCTTGTAGTTTCGTTGTCGCAAGTTTCGCAACTCAGCAAGGAGGGCGGTATTTGAAGGAGCACGCCGGGCGATATTTTCCACCAGACTCATTAGAAATTGGTCTTCGCGCGTTGCGTCAATCACCACAGCGGGAATCGTAATCTCGCCAAGTGCAAGGCAGGCTTCCATGCGGCCTTGTCCGCAGACAAGGTCGTATCGTGTTCCATCGGCACCGAGTTCACGGCGAGACACCGTTATGGGCTTTTTCAGTCCGACCGCCCGGATGCTCGAAACTACCAACTGAAACTTAAGTTTGTTCCGCGAACGGGGGTTGGCGACCCGAATTTCGCCTATAGGAATGCGCACAATCTCTTTGTCTGTCACGCCGCCTCTTCTATGGCGACACGTCGCGCCATGCTCATGAGGAAATTAAGATTGTCAAAGCGATACACGTCTAGAACAATCCCGTTCTCCGCAGCAAGCCGGAGTCTGTGGACCAATGTGTCCATGCTGGGAAGCAGATAGTAGTCGAGGATTTCTTGATTCCCCGGTTTCAACCGTGCCGCAACTGTCACGTCTGGGTCGAGCGAGTTGTCCAACCGAACCAGCCATCGATGATTTCCAGCAAGGGTCTCGCGGCATCGCGCAAGGACGAGGGAAGCACTGAACTCCTCATTGATCGTTAGCAGGTCCGAAACAGGGCTTTTCTGAACCCTGGCTCCGTTCTTCTGCAACTCATTAACGATAGAAACGCACTGCTGGCGGTGAAATTCACGCAACTTGCGATTGGCTTCAAGGAAGCTATAGTCACAGGCTGGCGAGTAGCCAATGAGTTTGTAGGCAAGAATTAGGCTGCCGAAGCGATGACGGTACAGCGAGCTCGATGGCATGTCTTCAGTTTCGTCAATGAGAATGCCCGAAAGAGTGCCAAATCGGGCCAGGATACTTTTTAGGCATTCGAGAAGTTGTTCGTCGGTGAAATGCCGATGGCGACTTTCAATAATCGCGAGGGCTTCTGCAAATTGCTCTTGTGTGACAATTGGCGTGAATGCATCTTCCCGACGGACCCATATCTCGGGAGGGTTATTGATCCTCTTCCGCTTGAGCTTGAAGGACCTTCGGTTGTATACGTTTGTTCCGGCATATTTCGGATTTGTAAGCACTTGATGTACCGTGGCGTAGGTCCACGGTCGGCCTTGATCCGTGAGAATGCCTGTCTCGTTAAGCCATGATGCAATTTCTCTTTCTGGCTGGCGATTCTTGGTAAAGCGAGAGTAGATGTCCTTAACGGTGCGGACCTCGTCTTCAGGGCCGGGCACTAGAATGACGCGGTCGGTCTGAATGCTCTTGTGTTCGCCCGCCAGTAGCAGTCCCTTGGGATTGCGGTCCCGATCAACCAATTGCCTCCGAAGACCGTAACCCGCAGGACCACCTTGGCGGAAGCCGAGTTCGATGAGTCTGCACTGGCCAGCAAAAACCTTGACCGACAGTTCCCGGCTGTACTCGCCAGCCATCGTGCGTTTAATGGTTTTGAGCAGAGATGACGACAGGCTGCCGTCGTTCTCAAACTGTTCCGCGCAATAGTGCACACGAATATTTGCCCGTTTACAAATGTATTCATAATAGGCACTCTCGTCCGCATCCTGAAAGCGTCCCCAGCGACTCACGTCGTAAACCAGAATTTCGGTATAGTCTGCGTTTCCGCTCTCAACGTCGCGCAGCAGTTGGCGCAGACCCTCCCTACCTTCAAGGTTGAGTCCGCTCCTGGCGGCATCTGAATAGGTCCGAACGATTTCCATCCCACGGGCTTCCGCAAACCGCAACATTGCGTCCGCTTGGTTTTCAGTTGAGTATTGCTGATGTTCGGTGGACATGCGGACGTACTGCGCCGCCCGCACAGGCCCCGCCGTCGTGGGTTGGACACGCTCTCGCATGAATTAGCGACTCAGACGGGAAAATACAGGAACGATTCTCGGGGGCTCGGAGAATCGCGATGCAAACATCATACCCCAGAATGGGCTTAATAGCGATTCGCCGAGGGGTTGGCGCAGAATCACCAAAGCGGCGGGCTATTTTCATTGTAGGTGCCGCTGAATTATTTGCTTCAGCTCGCGAATCGCCGCTTCCAGTGCACGGCGGTCACTCTGTCGTTCTTCAGCCAGTGCATTCAGTTCAACCTGCATCCCGTGGAGACGCTGATTAGCTTCCAGAACGATATCCGGTATCAGCGCAACAAGATCGGAACGCATGCAATCTGATATTACTCACCAGGGGGTGCATATTCCATCCCGTCGTATTCTCACCCCGTCAATGCCAGGAGGGGGTAAGAGAGAGGAACTGGGTTAGTTCCCCACTCCCACCGTCGCCAGAGCCTAATATGGCAAGTTTGCCTCGGGGAACGCAGTTGATGGATTGCGGCGCGTGGGTTAAAGGTTAATTTTCGCCGTGCGGACGAAGGGTTTACGTTTAACCTCGATCAAGTGTGTCTGAGATTATTGAAAAGACGGTAGATGTTCGTGTTTTCGTTGGGTTCTTTTCAGATAATCTCGAACCATCACCTCTGTGGAAAATGACTGAGGTTAAGTCTTAACCATTGTTCTAGACATGAGAATGCACATTCTCAATGAGTTCTATAAAAAGGGATGTCAAGAAAAAAGTTCTCCCTCGACCGGAGGGCGAGGTTTTGGTCTCGATCTCCAGCCCACGGTAGTTTCGCTTGCCTGAGAGGCTTGGTCTGTTGTCCATGCTCGTAAGTTTCCTCCGCGCCGAGGGTGGCGATGCCATCGAGTTCGAAAGAGCGGCAAGCCGGACTGGCGCTCAAAAGGCAACCATGGTTCTATCCGAGGCTCGTGGCCTATGGCTATTTCTGGTTATCCGAGGGGGCATAGCGTGTAATGGGTGACTCGGTGCCGAAGCACACGGGGCCCGATCTCATTGACTGATACTCCCCTCGAACCGAGCTCTCTGGAAACCCGAGCGACCCCACCCGGGAAAATCTACGAGATGGGAAGCCCCTCTCCAGAGAGGCTCAAGCTGCTTGCTGATCTAATTGTTTGGCGTCGAAGTCCACCCCTTTCTTCCAGATCGTTAACGTGATCGTGGCCATCTTTCGTGCCAGGGTGAGACGGGCCATGGTGGGCCGCATCCCTTTGGCAATCAGAGCTGCATAGAAGTCGCGCAGCGGACCGGGACGGGTGCTGGCCGAGATGGCAGCACCTTTGAAAAGATTCTTCAGATCCTTGTTGTAGTTGGCACTCAGCCCGCGCACCGTGATGCGCTCGCGGTTGCGTTGCAGTTTGCCTCGTACGTAGCGGTACTCGCCGCTGTCGTGAGTCTCGACGGCGAAACCACTGTAGGCCCACAGCTGTCGCTTGGTTCGGAACCGGTGTGGGGTCTGCAGCAAGGCCACGAGCAGAGCGGCGCGAATCGGACCAATCGAAGGAATCTGGCGCAACCGCTTCACGGCAGCATGTTTGCGACTCTCCACCATGAGTTCGTGTCGTGCTTCCAGACGCACCGGTTGCAACCCGTCCAGTTGCTGATAGAGCCGTTCCGCGCGAACTCGAACTCCTGGTTCAGTGATCTTAGCCAACCACTCGGCGCGATGACGGGGAGCGTAGACGGTTGTGCCGGCGCACGGAATCGCCCAGCTGCGGTACAGCGCTTTGATGCGATTCATGACGCGGGTGACATCTTGGGTGATGGTGAGATAGCTGCGCCCCAGTTCTTTCAACGTGCGCACCCCGTGCTCTCCGTGGTAGACCGGCTTCAGTTGGTTGGTGCGCAACAACTCGGCCAGTTTTCGCGCATCCACACGATCACTCTTATTGCCATCCTTTAATAGAGCGTTCTTGCGTGGATCGCAGACCACCAGCCTGCTGACGTGCGGCTTCAGAAGATCGTGTAACCAGGCTGCCGAGGTTCCTTCTTCGAAGGTTAGCGACAGAGTTCCCTGCAATCCTCGGATGAATTCGACCATCGTGGCCGCCTTGGTCTCCAGCAAGCATTCCATGATCAGTTTGCCCTGAGCATCCATCACGGCAACCGAGATTGTGGCTTGGTGCACGTCCATGCCGATATACTTTTCCTGACTCATAAAAGGCGCTCCTTTTCGCTAGGTTGACGATACGAACAATCACAACCTACCGCAAAAGTGGGCGCCTTTTTATATTGCGTGTAATCGCTCGTTGACAACAGTTATTCCTGCTGGTCAGGTCTACAAAACTTCGAACGCACTTTATGCGTCCGCCGCTCGGGGCAAAGGGACTACTGAACCAACAGAGTAAGGTTCGTATTGTGAGTCAACGTGGTTGTGCCAGAAGCGAACTTTCCTGTCACCGTGAGATTATAAGTGCCCGGCCCGCCGCTACCGTTGCTCCCACCGCCGCAGCCTGACAATGTGACTCCCAGCGAGAACAGGCACACGAAAGCCAACCCATAGAATATTCGATGCTGGCGATGCCGGGGTCCAGAGCGCGATTTGCCGAGGATCACCAGCCCTGGCAAGCCACCGAGAGCCAACCACATCGCAAGTCTGCTGCTGATGGGCGAGAAGCCGCCAGGTTGAGCCAAGCGCGTCGAACTTGCCCCGGCTGTCACAGTAACTTTGACCTTCGTGGTGGCCGAACCGTTGAGCGTGACTGAACTTGGCACCGCGCACACAAAGCCTGCCGGTGCTCCGCTGCAGGTGAACGATACTGTCTGCTTGAACCCACCGGCAGGTGCAACTGCAATCGCGTAGGTCGCTGTCCCTCCTGGCGAAACCGATGCCGTCGATGAACCGGAGGAAGTCATGGAGAAATCCTGACCTACTCCCGTCAGCGCAACCGTCTGGGGACTACCGGCAGCGTTGTCCGCAATAGAGAGGGTTCCGTTTCTTGTACCACCCACGGTAGGATCGAAGAAGACCCCAATCGAACAGGAAGCTCCTACCGCAAGGCTGCTTCCGCAAGCGTTAAGCGGACCGAAATCGGCAGGGCTGGTTGTTACAGCCGTAATCGCTAAGGCGCCGTTTCCATTATTGGTGAGCGTTATAGTCTGCGGCAAGCCAGACGTTCCCACATATTGCTGCGGGAAGGTTAAGTTTGGGGGCGAGATCGTGAGGATTGGACCGCTGCCCGTACCGGTGAGGGGCGCAATGGTGGGGCTGCCTAGAGCGTTGTCGTTAACAGTCAGAGAAGCACTGTAGCTTTGCAGCATTGTCGGGGTAAAGGTAACGCTGATGGTGCAGCTTCCATTCGGAGCGATGGTGGCGGGACAATTGTTCATCTGGGCAAAAGCACTGCTGTTCGGCCCAGTGATGACGATAGAGGCAACGGTCACAGCAACGATTCCGACGTTGGTCAGGGTCGTTGTTATTGGAGCGCTTGTCGCTCCGACGGTTTGATTTCCGAAGTTGAGGCTGGAGGGATTTAGAACCATCGGCGACACGCCTGTGCCAGAAAGCCCGACTGTTTGGGGACTTCCTGTGGCATCGTCAGAAATCGTCAAAACTCCGTTTTGCGGACCTAGCACTTGGGGCGTAAAGGTTACGTTGATGGTGCAGCTACCACCCGCAGGCAGACCTGTTCCACAGTTATTTGTTTGAGCAAATGGCGGGTTCGCAAAGATAGAGGTGATGATCAGGGTGCCATTCGTGCTAAGCGTCACGGGTTGCGGCTGACTGGTTGAGCCCAATCCTTCGCTACCAAAGTTCAGGTTTGAAGGAATCAAGGTTACGGTAACGGTTCCAGTGCCGGAAAGTGCGACAGTCTGAGGGCTATTTGCAGCGCTGTCCGTGATGTTGAGCGTAGCGCTGCGGGAACCAGGAGCGGTGGGAGTGAAGGTAACATTTATCGTACAGCTCTGCCCTGCGGGCAGCGACGTACCGCAGTTATCCTGCTCGCCGAAGTCACCGCTGTTTGTGCCGGAGAATGTGATGCCAGTGATGGCCAGCGCCGTGGTGGCGCTGTTGGTGAGGACTGTATTTTGTGGAGTGCTGGCTAAGCCAATGGGCTGGCTGCCAAAGCTCAGGGTCAAGGGCCAGACCTGATCACCCGGCACGAACTTGGTCACGAAGGCATTGCCATCATTGATACAATTCGCGCATTCTGTCTGGAAAGCTCCCGGCGTGACGGGAAAATCGCTGGACGATGTACCACCGACGACGTAAAAGCCGCCGGCTGTGTCCAAGGCAATGCGGCTCGCACCGGACCCGTTGGTGCCGGTGAGATAGGTGGAATAGATGAGAGCCGAACCGGTGGGGTTCAGTTCGGATACGAAGGCGCGATACCCACCTATAGTGCAGCCCGCGCAGGTCTGGAATGCGCCGGGCGTCGTGGGAAAGTCAGTGGAGGAAGCTTGACCGCTCAAGTAGACATCCCCCGCAGCGTCCAGTGCTATACCATTGGCTTGGTCGACGGGGCCGCTGCCACCGAGGTAGGTAGAGTAAACCAAGGCCGAACCGGCGGGGTTAAATTCGGTCACAAATGCGTTAGCCCCACCAGGACACGCCGGACAAGTTGTCTGGAACGCACCCGGAGTTGTGGGAAAATCAGGGGAGAACGTCATGCCGGTCACGTAGGCATCACCTGACGCATCCACGATGATGCCGTCGCCAAACTGACCTCCTCCCTGCCTGATGCTGCCACCAAAGTAGGTGGAGTAAATCAGAGCCGAACCAGTCGGGTTCAACTCGGTTACGAAGATATCAACGCAGAGAGAACCGCAAGTCGTTTGGAACGCGCCCGGCGTTGTGGGAAAGTCAGTCGATACAGTACTGCCGGTGAGATAGGCGTCACCGGCTGAGTCCAACACAATAGCGCCCCCGTTTGTTCCGCTGCTGCCACCAAGGTAAGTGGAGTAAACCAGGGCTGAGCCGCTGGGATTCAGCTCGCTTACGAAGGCGTCATCACTACTTATCCCGCAGCCCGTGCAGGTCGTCTGGAACGCACCGGGGGTTGTGGGAAAGCTGGTCGAGTTCGTGTAGCCGGCCACGTAGGCATCGCCGGACGCATCGATGGCGATGCCACCAGCGAGTTGTCCGAGCGCTTGGCCGGGGGGATTACCGCCCAAGTAGGTGGAGTAAATCAGACCAGAACCTGTCGGATTCAGCTTAGTCACGAAGGCGTCGCCATCCGTAGGGTATGCACAGCCGCCGCATGTTGTCTGGAGCGCGCCGGGCGTGGTGGGGAAGTCGGTGGAGTAAGTGCCGCCAGTCACATAGGAGTCACCTGCAGAATCTATGGCAATGGCTTCGCCCTGAGCCCCTTGGTTCCCGCCCAGGTATGTCGAGTAGACCAGGGCGGTTCCGGTGGGATTCATTTTTGTGATGAAGGCGGCTCCCCAAGTCCCACACTCATATTCACCGTTCCCACTGGGGCAGGTTGTCTGGAACGCGCCCGGTGTGGTGGGGAAGTCCCAGGCGCGAGTGTAGCCCACCAGGTATGCATTCCCCGTCGAATCTACTGCGACGCTATAAGCGCCAGCGGGGCCGGTCGTGCCACCGAGAAACGTCGAATACGCCAGCGCGGGATCAATCGTTAACACCCGGGTTGGATCGTAGCTTCCAATTTTAAAACTCACGCGATGCCCGCGCCGAACGACATAGCTGCCATCAATCGTCTGCCTGGTTCCGTCTTGTTCTTGATACACGACTGGCTTGCGCCAACGAAGCTCACCGTCTGCAAAATGAAAAACCAAGCCTCCATCTTTATCTTTGCTGATTTTCCTAGCTCCGCGAACCTCGAACTGGATGCGATGGAGGTCTGCACCCGGCGTGACGACAAAGTCGTACTCAAGCTGCCGCTGGTTGCCGTAGTAGATCAGGTCGATGCCGGAATAAATTCCTTCGTACTTAACCTTGGCGTAGTTCGCGACGTTGCTGTGCCATTTCGTGGAATCGCTTCCGATGAAGTAGTTGCTCTTGCCGGATAGTTCGTCTGCACCGGTTACCTTGGCTGCGGGGTTGGCTTTTACGAGCTTCATCCGCAGGACGGCGTTGGTCCTGGGCACGACCGGCTTCGAGTGCGACCCGCCAACACGGGATACGTTGGGTTTAGCATCGTTCCCACGGATTGAGAAGACCGCCTCATCCCCGGTGAGGAATAGGGTGTAGCCGCTGCCGCGTGAGAGAAACTGGACTTTGGCATCCGTCTGGCCCTGGTATGCCTCGAAGCTCAGTGGAATCTTGCCATAGGTGCTAACGATCTGGCCTCGTCGTGCGGAGTCGGGTAGTGATAAGCCAGTCTGCACCGGACCCGTCGGAACCGGCGGTTGGTTACTGACGGGAACAGGAACGGATTGCGCGAACGCGGTCGCGATCGTGAAAAGCACGAACGGGCAAACGAAGCGGGCGAACTTCATGGCTAACCCCGGGCGCAATTATATGCCTGCTCGCAACGTAAACACCCGGGTCACTAGAAAGTCTCGATTAACTGCCTTAGGCAACGTCACTTTGCGTGTGCGAAAACCCCAACCATTCGCGCGAGCGCCTGCCTGGTGCCCCAGGTTCGCGCCCCTGTCCTGAAGTCTCAAGCGATACCACGGTCGCCTTCGGGGCGCTAACCTGGGCGACGCCGACCCCTAGTCCTCATCCCCCTCACCCATTCCCGCTCCGCTATGCACATCCAGCTTCAGCTCGGGTAAATGGGCATCGCGGAGTTGCGCATTGAGCGCCAACATATCCGAAGCTTTGATCTCCTCCCATTGCTTCAACGCAACTGACGCATCCTGTTCGGCCTCGGTGGCCGCGGTTGCCTGGACCGCAGTGGGAGCCGCATCCGCCTGGTCAACCAAAGTATAAAGCGTGTCCGCCGCTCCATTAATTCGGCTGAGCGTAGGTTCTTTCGATCCCGGCACAGGCTTATCGGAACCATCCAACACGAGTTTCAGTTTGTCGGCGAACGCCTGAATCGAGTCTTTGAGAGGCCCGCTAGCTTGCGGCAGAATCGCCTTAATCTGCTCGCGAATCGATCGCGCCTCCACCACCGCCTTGGTGCTATCGGTGAACAGGGAAGCCAGACGCATCTGTAAGTCGAATTGCTGATGCAATCCTGCCAGAGGAGTCCTGACTCGCGGATCCATCTTCACAATCAGCGGCGCGTTATAACTCTGTCTCCCCACCGTCAGTCGGACTGTATACATCCCCGGCAGCGCAAGCGGCCCCTGCGGAGTTCGCGGCGTGTCATGCGGTACCGCCGAGATGGGATAGTCATAATGCGTCGCCAGCGGCTTGGCATAGCGCAGGTCCCACACCCAGCGATGCATCCCCGCCTCGGTAGGCGGAGCGCTGAACGGTCGAATCCAGTAAAGCGGAATTACCTGCTTGCTCAGTTGTTCCTCCGTCTGGTCAGACTTGTCGCCGCTCGAATAACGGCGAACCACCGTGCCGCGAGCATCCAGCACCTCGATCGTCAACACACCTGATGCAGCTTTGGCCAGATGATAATCAATAACCGCGCCGTCCGGCGGATTCTCCCCCAAAGGCTCATCCGGCGGAATCGGCGTATCCGGATTAGTGCTGCGTCGCACCCGGTAAGCTGGCGCCGGTTTGAACAACACGTCCGAACGGGCCGTAGCATCCGTTATCTGCCGCAGCGCCGAGATGTCATCCAGGATCCAGAAAGACCGCCCATGAGTCCCGACAATCAGGTCGCTCTCATGAATCCAAAGATCACGCATCGAAGTGTGCGGCAGATTCAGCTGCAACGACTGCCAATGGTCGCCGTCATCAAACGAAACCCAAACCGACGTTTCAGTGCCCGCAAACAACAAGCCTTTGCGCACCGGGTCTTCGCGGACCGTATCGACCGGCGCATCAGGCAGGCCATTGGTGATGAGTTGCCAACTCTTGCCACCGTCATGCGTGCGGTATATATAAGGATGCAGATCGTCAATGCGAAAGCGGCTGACCGAAGCGTAAGCCGTATTCTCATCGAAATGTGAAGCTTCCATCTGCGTGACTTTGCTCCACGGCGTCAATTCCGGGGGAGTGATGTTGCTCCAATTCTTTCCGCCATCACGCGTGATCCAGATCAAGCCATCATCCGTGCCGGCCCAGAGCGTATTCACCATGTGGAACGACGGTGCCAACGCATAAATTACTCCGCGTTGCTTGGCAGCATCAGGGTTTTTCGCAAGCAACGGGCCGATGCTCGGAGGCGTCACCGGATCAGGCCTTGTCAGATCGGGACTGATCGTTTGCCACGAATTCCCTCCGTCCAGAGTCTTGAACAACACATTCGCGGCATAGTAAAGAATGTGCGGATTGATGGGAGAAAACATCGTGGGTTCCGTACGATTTGCGCGATAAGCGCCGCGCATCGGAATCGGAGTTACATTCTGCACTTGTCCCGTGGAAATGTGGTACTTCGAAACTTCAGTCCGTCCGCCGCCATAAATCACATCCGCATCAAACGGATCGGGTGCCGCATAGCCATACTCAATCACGCCCACCGGATGCCAATCGCGAAACGTGATCTCACCATCATTCCCGCGGCTCGAAATGCACACCGAACCGCTCTCCTGCTGCGCTCCGCACACCCGGTAAGGAAATGTGTTCGTAGTCGAAACGTGATAAATCTGCGCCGTAGGCTGGTTGTACCACGAGCTCCAACTCTCCCCACCATTCACCGTAATAATCGCGCCTTGATCGCTCACCAAAAGGATTTGTTTCGGGTCGTCCGGACTAATCCACAAATTCTGATAATCGTCGCCGCCCGGCGCTCCGCGAATACTCATCCAGGTCTTGCCGCCGTCCGTCGAACGCACCGTGACAATGCCCGTGCTGTAAATCACATCAGGATTCTTCGGATCGACCCGCGCAATGGCCAGATCGCCGCCCCCAATGCGCATCGCCGGTCGAGGGTCGGTAGTGCCGACGCTCCAGGTTTCACCAGCATCATCCGAACGGTAGAACCCCAGCCCCGCGCCCGATGCGTAGCCTCCAACCTGAGTCGTGCCCAGCGTAACGTAAATTCGGCTGGGCAGGCTGGGCGCAATCGCAATGTTGACTTGCACCAAATCTTTCGGCAAGCCATTCGTCAATTGCTTCCATGTGTTGCCACCGTCGCTCGACTTGAATAAACCGCCGCCGGTGCCACTGAAAAGATTCCTGTCTTCCCACGGACCTTCCCGAACTTCCCACAACGCGGCATAAATCACGTTCGGATTCGACGGGTCCATCGCAATATCCGAGCCGCCGGTGTTCTCATCTTTATAAAGCACTTTCTGCCAGCTAACCCCGCCATCGGTCGAGCGGAAAATACCACGCTCCGCGCTCGGCCCATAAGGATGTCCCAGCACCGCCGCAAATAACCGATTGGGATCGTGGGGATCGACGACCAGCGCTGGAATCTGTTGGGCGTTCTCCAGTGCAAGGTGTATCCATGTCTTTCCCGCGTCCGTGGATTTATAAATCCCATTGCCAACCGACAGATCAGGCCGATGCAGACCCTCTCCGCTGCCCACATAAATAATATTGGGATCCGACGGCGCCACCGCGATCGCGCCAATCGACTGCGTCGGCTGCGAATCAAAGATGGGCTTCCACGTACGGCCGTAATCGTTCGACTTCCACACCCCACCATTCACCTGCCCTATATAAAAGACCCCAGGCTGGCCGGGCACGCCTGCCACCGCCCGTGTTCGCCCGCCACGAAACGGGCCAATCATGCGCCAATGCAAGTCCAGATAAGTACTCGCCGGGTACGATTGCCCGTGGCTCTGGCTTCCCAACCCGAAAAGCAAGCTATATGAAAATAACGCGACCAAAAAGATACGAGACTGGATCAAGTTTCCCCCTCGAAGGCTTCGCAAAGCATAAATGAATTCAAGGGGAAAGAGAATTCACGCTACTTTGTCATCCTGAGCGAAGCGAAGGATCCGGGCGAGCCGCGCGATGTGTCGCGCTCTTTGCGACACAATAATCGCGCGTTTGGCTCGCATCCTTATTTACACAGCCCGAGCATACGCCCTCACCCATGGCACGTCCGTGGAGGCAATCGCCTGTTCGTGCCATTTACGATTTTTCCCCATGGCTTTACATTCCTAAGTGAGCAGTTTTCGGGGGAGGGCTGTTCAGGCGCCTTGGATTCGAAAGAGTCCAGGGCGCTTTTAATTTTGTGGAAATGAAGGCCGGTGGCCCATCCTATCGCGTACTTTGCGATAGAGCCTGCCCTGAGCGTCGTCGAAGGGGTGGGATTACGGCACGATCACCGCGGCCCCATCAATGGCATCATTTTTCACCGCCAGCAGTGCCTCGTTGGCTTGGTCGAGCGGAAACGCCGTCACTTTGGGCCGCAACCCAATTTCATTCGCGACGCGAAGGAAATCGCGGGCATCGTCGCGCGTCATGTTGGTTACACTGCGCAGCTGGCGTTCTCCCCAGAGCAAGCTGTCGTAGTCGAACTGCGGAATGCAGTCGAGGTGAATGGCATTGATCGAAACCACGCCGCCCTTGCGTAGGCTGGCCAAAGCCGTAATCACCACCTCACCACTCGGCGCAAAAGTGACGGCGCGGTCGAGCGCCACCGGCGGCTTGTCATTCTCGCTGCCTACCCATGTTGCCCCCAACGAAGCTGCCAGCCGGCGGTGAGATTCGCCGCGCGTCGCGACATAGACTTCACAGTTCCACGCTTTGAGCACGGCAATGGCAAGGTGCGCCGACGCCCCAAAGCCGAACAGCCCAACCTTCTCGCCGTGTTGGATCCCCGCAACCCGAAGCGCCCGAAAGCCGATAATCCCGGCGCACAACAGCGGTGCGGCGTGCAGATCGTCGAGTGCGGCAGGCAGGGGAAACACGAAGTCCGCGCGCGCCAGCGCATATTCGGCGTAGCCGCCGTTCACCGTGCAGCCGGTGAAGGTCGGCGAATCACAAAGATTCTCCGCGTCGTGGCGGCAATACCAGCATTCGCCATCGGTGCCGCCAATCCAGGAAACGCCGACGCGTGTACCGGTGGGAAGCTCAGCAGTTGCGCCGCCCACCACATCGCCAACAATTTGATGTCCTGGGATGACGTCCTTCAGGCGAACCGGCAATTCACCCTCGACGATGTGCAGATCAGTGCGGCAGACTCCGCAAGCCCGCACCCGCAGCAAGACATGACCCGGCCGAATTTCGGGCTGAGGAACATCACTGATCTGTAGAGGACGTTTTGATATGTTGCCGAGTTCGTGTAAGACGGCGGCTTTCATGGCTCCTTCTAGTGTGCCATCCCGAACTTCGCATCACAACTTCGATGTCATCTTGAGCAAAAGCGAAGAGCCTGCCCTGAGCGTAGTCGAAGGGGTGGGATTCCACGAGCGCCGCCGGTTGTGAGCCGCGTGTTTCAATCCTTACCTGGTGCATATCGCTCGACGTGCACTCGGTGGAAATGATTGTCGAACATCTGACGCAGTAGAGATTTGTCTCTCAGGCTATTGCTAGAAAGCCGGAATGGTACTTGGCGACAAACAGAGCATGAACCAACTAAGAAATTATCATCGGGGCTGGATTCAATGACCAACGTGGCGGCTTCCACGCAACCATGATGCCATATGCCGGATGCTAAAGGGAGTCCTGTAGATATTCAAACTGACCCAATACCCTCGCTTGGTCAGCGAGTTTGTTGTGCTAGAATTTGAACACAAGATTGGGACGCCAGTCCCATTCGTTCGGAGATTTCGATGCCCACTCCACGCACGTTCCCGGCGGCTTTCCTGTTTTCGGCGGTACTCTTGCTTGCGGAAGCGCACGCACAAACTTACAGTCTTCTGCATGCCTTCTCCGGGTTGGCGGACGGAGGCGGCCCCGAGGGACAGCTCATTGAGGACGCAAGCGGTAACCTTTTTGGAACGACCAACTGGGGTGGCGATGGTCATTGTCGGAACCCCGGCTGTGGAGTGGTGTTCGGACTTGATCCGTCAGGCGTCCTGACGGTGCTGCATACCTTTACCGGAAAAGATGGGGCTAACGCCCTGGGGAACATGGCCTACGACGGCTCAGACACTCTTTACGGGACTACCGCTGACGGCGGCGCCTTGATGGATTGCCTCAACATAACCAAACCGGTGGGATGCGGGGTCATCTTCAAACTCAACAAAGTGACTGGCCAATTTACTGTGTTGTACCGCTTCTCTGGCGGCGCAGATGGAGCCGGCCCCAATGGGCTGATACGGGATGCAGAAGGCAATCTGTACGGAGCAACCGGCAGCGGTGGAATGGCGGGCTGCGGAAACTCCGGCACTTGTGGCACGATTTTCAAATTGGACACGACCGGCAAGCACACCGTCCTATATGCATTCACTGGCGGCAGCGACGGCGGATTTCCCATGGCAGTGGTGGTCGACAAGGCCGGGAACCTCTATGGGACAACTAATGTTGGCGGTGATTTGAATTGCAATCCGAACTCTGGCTATGGCGCTGGATGCGGAACCGTATTTGAATTGACGGCGGCAGGCGACTTCAAAGTCTTGCACGCCTTTGCTGGCGGAAAAGATGGCGAGGAGCTGGCTTCTTACGCAACTCTCCTTCTGGATCCTGCTGGAAATTTGTACGGCACGACCCCGTACGGCGGTGTTCAAGATTGCAGCGGAGTGCCAGGCTGCGGGCTGATATTCAAACTGAACTCGGCGGGCAAGGGAACCGTGCTGTACAGCTTCAGCAACGGAAACTTGGCCTACGGTGAAAATCCATACTACGGTCTAACCTACGACCGCTCTGGCAACTTGTATAGCACGACGACTTATGGCGGAAACCCGTTTGCGTGTTACCCGGGGGGCTGCGGGACGGTGGATCGGCTGGACCCAAACGGCATTTCGACCGTCGTGTATACCTTTGAAAACCAGGCGGACGGCAAGTATCCAACCTTTCTGACCAGTGATAGCGCAGGCAATCTTTACGGTGCGACCGTGGGCGGCGGAGGCTACGACGCCTCCGGCACGATTTTCAAGATTGCTCCCTAAGACGCCGGTCGGAGGCCAACTTTATCTGGTTCGAGAGTCCCGCTTTTTGAAGACAAGTCTAGAGGCGGGTGGCCCGCCAGGGGTTTATCACATTTGCACGGTTCAGCTCATAGGCACTGGATGGCATGGACATCGCTTTTGATCGCCCTATATGCTGTCAGCGTGTGGGGCGAGGCGCAAACCATCCCTGACCCGTCGGATGCAGGCCATAGGCTACACGCCATCCTTGAATACATCTCATCGGGATGGAATACCCTGACTCGTTCCACCACCGATTGTGAGGGCGTTGCCGATACCAAACTTGCGGAATCCCCAGTGCTGTATTTGCCTGCTGACGTGTCGGTTCCAGGGTCGCTGGTCGCGCCCTCGGCAAACAGCGAAATTCGCGTCAAACATCTCCCGTTCGTAATCCACGGTGCGGGAGAGGTACAAGCGCGGCAAATCGAGCCGCCGGGATTACTCTTCCTGGAGAATCCCTACGTCGTTCCTGGCGGCCGATTCAATGAGATGTATGGCTGGGACAGTTACTTCATCATTCGGGGATTGCTGCGGGCAGGAAAAATCGACTTGGCCCGCGGCATGGTCGAAAACTTCTTTTTTGAGCTTGAGCACTATGGCGCCGTGCTCAATGCAAACCGCACTTACTACCTGACCCGTTCGCAGCCCCCGTTCTTGAGTTCCATGATCATGGCGGTGTACGAAGCGGATAAGGCTCAGAGCCGCGACCATCGCACCTGGCTGGCGAAGGCCTATAGCTATGCCGAGCGCGACTACCAGATGTGGACGCACAATCCGCACGTGGCAGGGACCACGGGGCTCTCGCGATACTACGATTTCGCCGACGGCCCGGTTCCGGAGGGATTGCACGATGAGGCCGGCTACTATCAAGATGTGCTGAAGTATTTAGTCCAACAGGGAAAGCCGAGTCGATATCTTGTCGAAGCCCCGACAGTTGAGTCGTTGCCTCATCCTGAATATCACCTGCGACTTTGCAATGGCAGAATTTCCGCAGACGACGCGAAGTGTGGTGTGGTGAAGTATGTCTCTTTAAGTCCCGAATATTACAAGGGCGATCGGAGTATGCGCGAGTCGGGGTTCGACATCACCTTTCGTTTCGGACCTTATGGCGCCGACACCGACCATTTCGCGCCGGTGTGCCTCAACAGCTTGCTTTTCAAGGCTGAGAGCGATATGGAAAAGATGGCCACCATGCTAGGAAATCCACAGGCAGCCGCGCAGTGGCGGCAGCGGGCGGAGAAGAGGAAACGCATCATCCAGACCCTGCTCTGGAATGCGCAGCGCGGAATGTTTTTCGATTACGAGTTTCAGCAGAAGAAAATGTCCTCGTACGAATACGTAACCACGTTTTATCCACTGTGGGCAGGAATCGCAACTGACGCGCAGGCACGAGCTGTGGTTAAGAACCTTCACGTTTTTGAGCACGAAGGCGGCTTGGCGATGAGTACGCAAGACACCGGCGTCCAGTGGGACTATCCCTATGGCTGGGCTCCCATGCAGTTGATTGCTGTGGAGGGACTGAGGCGTTATGGCTATAACACCGATGCGGACCGCATTTCCTACAAGTTTCTTTCCATGGTGCTGGCCAACTTCGAACGCGACGCAAATATTCGAGAGAAATACAACGTCGTGACCGACTCCTCCAACATCCAGATTGGGGAAGGGTACCGGGGCAACATCATCGGTTTTGGATGGACAAATGCCGTCTTTCTGGAACTCATGAAGCAGCTCCCGCCTGAGTGGCTGAATCGCCTGAACCAGGGAAACTAGGAAGAAGGTATCTTTATTTATTTGAGGACATGAAGGATCTAGGAAATGATGCCGATGACTGACTGGTTCGCACGCCCCGTCCTACACGTAAAGGATGTTGAGGCCTCGCTCCTCTTTTACGTTAACCAGCTTGGTTTTACCAGCCCCTGGCGCTACGACGAGGACGGCAGAGCCCATGTCGCACAAGTCGACCGCCAGGGCTGCGCGCTTATCCTGGCCGACACCTGGCCGGAGAAGCTTGGCAAGGGCCTGATGTTCATTTCCCTGAACCTGGAACCGGAGATGCAGGTCGCCGCGTTGGACGCGCTGCGCGCGGAACTCGAGGCCAAGGGCGTCCCCGTCAAGGATGGTTCCTGGGGCTATCGGCTCCTGGTGGTCGATGATCCCGACGGCAATCAGCTCTTCTTCAACTATCCGGCCGAGACTGCATCCGCCAAGATGCAGCAGAAGAAAATGTAGCCAAAGAGTCCCACTTCGGCACTCCCAACCCCCTTTTCCCATTTTGGCCGACCCCGTCTCAAATTGTTGTCAAGGCCCAAAAACAGTGCAATTCCTCCCATCCCTCTCACCACGTGGACAATATAAACTTCCCGCGCATGTCTCACTTACCCGTCGAAAATGCTATTCTGAACTTAGAACAGAAATATAAAGGGCGCAGCCAAAAGCTGCGCCTTTTCTGTTTGTACCGCACATGCGGATCGGAGGAAGCAAGGCGCGGGCCTGACCTGCGCCTTTTGTTTTACCCTATGGAAAAAGACACCGATAAAACGCCATTAATCGCGCTCACTGTCAACTCATCTCGCAGCTTTCCCAAACGCCGTACCGCCAAACGCCGCGGTGAAGCCGCCGAAGCCGCATTCCTCAGCAAAACTATCAGCCTCGGCTTCGAAGTTGCCAAGCCCTGGGGAGACAGTGCCCCCTTCGACTTCATTGTGAACAGCGGCCCCAAAAGCTGGCGGGTGCAAGTCAAGTCCGCTTATGAAAAGCGCCACCGCCGCTACACCGTAAAAGCCAGCGGAGACAAAGTCGCTTATAACCGCGACAACATCGACTTTCTCGTAGCTTACGTCGTACCTGAGAACGCCTGGTACGTTCTCCCCATCGCCGCCGTCGACGGACGCGCCGGCCTCTGGTTCTATCCTCACCAGGGCAGCAAATCTCGCTTTGAGCGTTATCGCGAAGCCTGGTGCCTGATGGCCTGCCAGCATGACGGCGAATGCAATCCGCGAATCACCCTGCGAACCGATTGCAAAGCCCGTGCCGCCGGCATCTGTCCAGCCATCGCCGATCCCGCCACCCCTCCATTCTGATTGTCATCCTGAGGAAGCGGAACCTTCGCAACGCGAAGGTTCCCGACGAAGAGCCTGCCCTGAGCTTGCCGAAGGGACCTATGCATTTTGTGGGTGCCCCGCTCCTTGCGCTTTCTGCAAGGGGCGGGTGTGGTCACCCATCACAGGCTACTGGTGGCCCAAGGGTTTCGACCATTGAGCAACGCAGAGTTTTTACAACGGCTTTACATTCTCATGACAACCGCCCGAGTCTCTCTCAGTTATGTTTCATGGCGCTGGAGAAACCTACGACTCTCATCCCGAGGTGACAAAATGACCGGACACACTAGATCCATCGCAATGGCCTTTGTGGTTGCAGCCTTCGCCCTCATGACCAACGCGGCCATGGCGCAGAGCTACACCGGCGATTGGCCGGCGACCGTGACCCACTCGCAGCGCTCCAACGGCGCCTACTGTATATCGCTGAACGACGATGGCAGCTATGGCGCCCCGCACAGCGGCGAGGCCAAGCTGATCCCCAATAACAGCTCGTACCCCGGCTATTTCACAGTTGTCGAGGGGCTCCTCACTGTAACTATCACCTATCCGTCGGGAGAAGGCGAGTGTTGTTCCTACCAAGTGTTCACCGCTCGGGCCAGTGACGGCAACATCGGCAAGGGCGTCTTCAATTATTTTGGCATAACCGACATCGGTCTACTGACGTTCGGCAAGAAAAACGGTTGCAGTATCTAAAGACTGGATGCTTTACCAGTTGCGCGGTTGCCCCGCCGCTCGCAAGCGGCGAGTATAACCCCGGGCGAAGCCTAACCTCTCTCAAAACGGGGGTGGGATTCCACGATTTCCGCCCCCTGTCATCCTGAGCGAAATTGTCGTCCGCAACGCGGACGACAACGCAGTCGAAGGACCCCTACTGCTCCGATACCGCTTCAACCGCGTCAAGGCATTCTCCAAGGAGCACCGCCGACAACCGTGCCCCAGCGCACCCACACACTCGCACTTTGCGATAGAGCCTGCCCTGAGTTTGTCGAAGGGACCTATGTGTTTTGCGGGTGCCACAGGCCTCGCTGGTTTTGCGAGACCTGGGAGTGGCTACATCGGTTGCGTCCGTCATATGTATTGCCGTTCTTGTCGTCATGCTGGCTCACGCGTCGCGCATGTGGTCCTCGCCCAGGTCTCGCAACAGCGGCGAGACCTAGGGCACCCGGCCGCGCCACCGAGAGTCCTTCAGAAGCACCCAAACCACGGGAGGGGAATCGAGGTTCTTTCTTCAGCTTTTGTTTTCTGTGAACGTTCAGCCGTAGACTCGATCCGCTCTCTCGTGAGTTCGATCACCTCAGCAGTCTTTGCCTGCTTTCCCCAGTTCGGCTTGTCGACCGAGGTCTCGCGCGGGTGGAACTGAATCACTTTGCCATCAGCGTGCCCGCCTACATCTTCCCGGTCCTCAACTTTTTCGCCCATCATTCCACCTCACAGAGTTGTGATCCAATCCTTTACCTCACGTTAACGGTTACCCAGGACCGGAGATTCCGTCATGTTGCGGCTGCCCAGGAACCTGAAGTCGTCAGCAATCAGATGCTCCCAACCAAATTTCTTCGCTAGTCCTTGAAAATATTCATCCAGAAGTTCTTTAGTAGTCACATCTTGCTCCTCAGATTAAATTTCGATGCATTTCGCGTACTGCCTTCAGAGTTGCGACCAACCCCCGTCGACCGGAAGCTCAGCGCCGGTCGTGAAGGTCGCATCGAACGCGAGGAAGAGGACGGCCTTGGCGATCTCGTCCGACGTCCCGAAGCGCTTCATGGGTACCATACCGATCATCTTCTCTCTAAGCTGGGCGGCCGCGTCTTTCTCGGGGAACATCTTGCCCAAGATCGGCGTGTCGATGGGGCCGGGCGTCACCGCGTTGACTCGAATCTCGCGAGGAAGCAGTTCGGCGGCGAGCACCCGGGCGAATGATCGCAGCGCAGCCTTGGCGGCTCCGTATGTGGCGTTGCCGGGCATTCCCTTGACGTTGGCGATCGAAGTCGTGAGGACGACAGTGCCTCCCCGGTTTATTAGCGGCGCGAGCTTCTGCACGGCGAAAAGAGGTCCCTTGGCGTTTAAGTTGAACATCTCGTCGTAGACAGCCTCGGTGATGCTCTCGAGAGGCGCTCGGATGCTGAACCCGGCGTTGACGAAAAGCAGGTCGAATGTGTCGAACTCGGCCTTCACCCGAGAGGCGAGGGCGTCGAGGTCCGTCAACGAGCGTGCGTCGCTCGAAACCACGAGGGCGCCCTTTCCGAGCTCTTTCTGCGCCGATTCCAGGCCGGCCTGCGACCGCCCCGTCACCAGAACACGCGCCCCCCCATCGAGGAGCATCTTCGCCGTCGCGAGCCCCATGCCGCTCGTGCCGCCGATAATCACTACCTTTTTATCTTGGTACCGTTCCATGTGTATTCTCCTTGCGAAGGTTAGAGTTGCTTTGTTAATTTTGAACTGTTTGGTTCGATAATAGAGACGATAATCGCGGTCAAGAACCTTTTGAACTGTTTATTTTCAAACAACCGTAGGCCCCCGTGAACGATCATTTGCTCCGGAAGACGACGAATTTATCTATGTCACGACGGGCCGTTTGGCTTCGGCGGACTCGATGGCGACGCGGGTTTGGCAGGCTCGAAATCGACGCCAGAGACCTTGACGACGGCCTGCCACGCGGCTTCCTGGCTGGCGCGATCGTGGAGGTGTGGCTGGCGCTGCGCCTCAATTGGGCCTGAGAACTTCCCTTGAGCCGAGGCGAAGAATTGCCCTGAGACGTCGGTTCCGAACTCCGACGCCTGGAGGTACCTACGGGCCGCGGTCTCCGGCGTCTGATTCATGCCGGGAATGAGGTTCACGATTGGGATAAACAGATACTTCAACAACGGGCCAGCGTTTCGCACCACCTTGGTGTCGGTCGCCCCACCGGGCGAGACGGCGTACACGGCCATGCCGGCGGGCAGCCGGCGGGCCAGCGCCGCGGCCCACCAAGCGATGATGAGCTTCGCGTCAGCATACGCATTGTTGGGCACGTACTTCACGTTCGGCCCGTTGCGCAGCAGGGCTTCAACAGCCGCAGTTTGGTCGCCCCGGTAGTATTTTGCCGCGAAGGCTGGCACGTCGGTGTACTTGAACATGGGTACGCCCCCGCGGGCAGGCTCCGCGCCGGCGATCACAATCCGCGCGTTGGGGCTCAGCAGGTTAGCGCGGAGCAACCCGACAGTCAGTTGATGATGGCCGATGAGCGGGGCCTGAGAAGCCTCGATGCCAGCCGCGGTGAGTACGCGCTTCTTACCTGGGACCATCCCGGCATTTAGCAGTAGGAAATCGATCGGCCGACCCCGCTTGACGAGCTCGGCGAGCGCGGACTGAACGCTGGACGGCGTGTCCAGCTCCAGCTCCAGCGGCGTGAAAACCCTTGTCTTGGTCTCAGCCGCGAGTTGAGCGGCCGTTTCCTGGACCCGGGCCAGGCTGCGCACGGTGACGATGATCTCGCGCCAGCCCTCTCCGGCAAGAGTGCGGGCTGCCGCATAACCGAGCCCGGAGGTGGTGCCGGTGACGAGAGCGATCGAATGTTCCATGGGCGTCTCCGTGGTGAAGGGTGAAGGCCGAGTCGTGAGGCCCCGCGAGGCCAGAGCCGGCTTGCTAATTTCGAACTATTCAGTTATATATTGGTGCGATGGCCATTGTCAATGAGTTTTGAACCAAATGATTCAAAATACCGCTAGGCCGCGGGGTCGACCGCGCAGCTTCGACGAGACGGGGGCGCTGGAAAAGGCGACTCAGGTGTTCTGGTCGAAAGGCTACGACGGAGTGACGATTGACGATCTCGTCGCCGGGATGGGTGTGGGACGGCCGAGCCTGTATGCCGTTTTCGGGGACAAGCGGGCGATATTCTTGCGCGTCCTTAGGGCGTACGCAGAACGGAAGGGCGCATCAGCCGCGAAGGCACTCCTCTCGCCACAGGGTCTTCGCGACTCGATCGCGGGCTTTCTGAGGTACGCCGTCGAAAGTGCGACCGAGAAAGGGTCCGCCCGGGGCTGCCTTCTGGTGTGCGTCGCGCCGCTTGTGAACGACGCTGAGGTTCAGCGGTTCCTGCAGAGCGCGGTCGCGGGCGGCGCGGCGCTGGTGAAGCGCCGTTTCCGGGACGGGATCAGTGCGGGAGACATCCCGCCTGACTTTCCCGGTAGCCGTGCGCGCGATCCAAGTCACGGATTTTGCTCGTGGCCTTACCATGCGTGCGCAGATAGGCACGCCGCGCAAGACGCTCCTCAAAGATGCTGAGGAAGCGGCCGACTTGGTGCTCCTGCCGCGGCGCGTCTGACGGGTTATCGGAAACAATTCACTGAGGAAATGACCATGACAACTGACATGAGCGGGGGACCCGGAGCGTTTCCTCGTCTGATGAACAAAGTGGCGACGTGGTCAGAAGCACTGAATTACTCGGGCATTGACTACACCCTGGACCGGATAGCTTTTGTCGAGCGGGAATTAGCAGAAATCAAGGATCGGATGTGTCAATTCGAAGCGTCACGGCATGAGCCGCCAGATGTGCCTCCGATGCGCCGACCGCTGAGTGAGGGGTTTAGCCTGGTGCCTGGTGCCCCAGGTTCGCGCCCCTACCCCGAACCCTCCATCGCCAACGCCCTCGCGGCGCTAACCTGGGCACTTTTTAGGGGGAGGAAATGCCGCGAGGAAGTATCTACAAAGCCATCGGCGCCACCACCACTGACACTGGAACAACTTCCACCACCGGCTCCGCCATCTCCTTCACATAAAACGCCACTGCCACAGCTCGCTGCCAGAAACGCATCGCCAGCAGCAACAGCATCATTAGCTGGCTCACCAGGAACGCTCCGACAATGCTGCTCGACGGGACAATCATATTCCAAAGCACAATTCCACCCGCCAACACCGCCACTGCGACCAACGTGATCGCCACATAGGTTCCCAACAAACGAACTCCATTCTTACGAATAGTACGGAATCCAAAAGCCACCGACTTACGCACCGCTGACTGATCGCGCAATACAACGTCGGTTGCCGCAAGATCGAACCAGACTCGAATCTTAGTCAAAACCAAAAGAATAATGACCCATCCGGCAACGTTGGTGAAGAAAGGCAGTCTCTCGTAGTTAGTATTGTCCGCAGCTTTTGCCAGTGCGCCCAAGCCCGCGGACAGCAATCCTACCGTCAGTCCGACCAATATGGCAGCCATCACGAACAAACGAACAAACCGCCACAGATTGCGGCCGCAAGCACGGAAGAACTCGTCTCGCGAAATCCGATGGTCCGAGGAGTAGCCGAGCAACACTCCCGGCATGAACGTAAGGCTTACCAACAGGAACAGAATCCCGAAAGACATCGCCGGCACCGTGGTGCTCTTCATGGGCCCGAATTCGGGGCGATTGATCATCTCAATCAGCACCGCCGCGTGGAACCCATGCAGCAGTCCGTCGGAGTACAGGCTGTGGTCCATCATGTCATGCGCGTGTGTCCCAAATCCCGACGCTCCAAACCACGCAAACAAAATGCTCAGCAGATAGAACCAGATGATGTAGCGCAGATTGCGTCTGGCAATGCCGGCTCCCGCGGACAGCAGACTCTTATTGTCACTCATGAATACATTTCTCCTAGACCAGGAACCAGGTTACAACTTGGGTCATAAACTGGCTGATGAATTCCCAGTAATGCACCAACTTGTTCGCCGGTGCAGTCTTCGCCTCTACCAGATAACTGTTGTCGAAATTGTTGCGATCGAATAACAGCTTGTGGTCGGGATCGATCTCCACCGATTCGATCTTCGCCTTCTTCTGATACTGATATCGCACCCAACGGTCCTGCGCATCCCAATGTTCACGGACCTTCTCGCCATTATCGAATTTGATCTCGACGTCAACCGGGATGACGAAGTCTCCCTTGCGTTGAATCCAGGCATTCGACAGATAGACAGTTTCACCCTTCTTCTCTTTGAGATCGTCTTTGTACCAATCGACCGGCACCGAGCTGACTTTGTGGACCCGGAAGTCGAGAACCGCTGTCCCATAAACCGCTTGGTTGAAATACCAGCGCAGGTCCTTCCCGGAAACTTCTTCAATGGTTTTCAGAAAGTCTTCGGCTTGCGGATGGGTGAAGCGATAACGCATGAAATAAGTGTGCATCGCCCGCTGCATGGTATCCGCGCCGATAATGCTTTCCAGGGTGAGCAGAACCACAGCAGTCTTGCCATAAGTGATCCCGCCATAAGAGTCCGAATCAAAAAACTTCCAACCCTTGCGCGTCATAGGATCGAGATCAGCCACCGACAACATGAAAACCCGATCACCCTCGCGCTCCCCCACATCCATCCCCCAAAGATGATTAAAGATAGAAGTGGTCGGGCTGTAGATATCATCCATAACTTTGGCTTCGGTATATTGATTAATACCTTCATCCATCCACGCATCTTCAAACTCGTTGGTAGCCACCATCCCATACCAATACTGATGCCCAAATTCATGTTCGACGACTCCTTCGGGCTCCGACACCGAACCCTCCGGATCAAACCACCCAGCCCCTCCAGTAATAAAAGTCGGATACTCCATACCAAAGGTTTGGGCGCCGGGTTCGGTGTCTACTACCGTTAACGTTTTGTAGGGGTAGGGGCCGTACCAGCGGTCGAAGCGGGTCATGGTTTCTTGCACGATGCGGGTGTGGCGGTCGGCGAGGAACACGTGTCCCGGCTGTAACATTACGCGGACTTTTACTGGGCCCATGCTGCCGTTGAAGGTGTCTTCAACAATTTTGTAGTGGGGGCTGGCGGTCCAGGCGAAGTCGTGGATGTCGTCTCCGTGATAGGACAATGTTTTGGTGCCGTCGGGATTGGTTACATCGCTGACTTCGATTCCGCTGGCGCCTACTACTTCATTTTGTGGGACAGTTACTTTGACGTCATAGACTCCGAAGTCGGCGAAGAATTCGGTGTAAGCGTGGAATTGATGGCAGTTCCACGCGCCGTGCCACCATACTCCGACTTTGGGGAACCACTGGCCGGCGACGATCGAGTCGCGGTCCCAGCCGGTGCGTTCGAGCGTCTTCGGGAACTGATCGTGGAACTTGATTTTGAATTGAACGTAGCCATCGGGAGGAATCGGTTTGGGTAAGTGCACCTGGACGACAGTGTGATCGTCTTTGTTGTTGTCATCGGGCTGAATGAATTGCAATTGGGAAGTGAGGTCGCCCTGGCCGATTACTTCGAGAGCCTTGATTTCACTGGAGCCGTAGCTTTTGGGATCCCACTTGTCAAAATCCTGGTTACGAGTGCCCTCGCGCTTGCCTTCGCGTAGCCAAGTGGAGGTGGGCTGGAACGCGTTTAGATAAAGATGGAAAGGAAACGTGTCCTGGGGCTGGCCGGTGAGGTTGTGGTAAGTGATGGTCTCATCGGCGTCTACAGTGTGGTTTTTGGCGCTGTACTTGGAATCAATCTCGTAATGCACGACCCGCTGCGACATGGGGGCGGGAGAGTTAATGGCCGAAGTGGTGGTGGGAATGGACAGCCCAATGGGAGTTTGCGCCAGGGCGGGGAGAGTTCCCAAAAACACAAAAAACCACACTAAACGTTCGCAGGTGAAGGACATGCTTGCGACCTCATTGTTCTTGAGACTGAGAAGTTAAACGCAGCCCGGAAATCATATCAGTTCACGGGGCGGCGGTGTTGTTCGCGCTGAGTATGGTACGGCAGGGAAGGCGAGGAAGTTCCAGGTGGTTAACGGAGCCGGCGAGTGAAAAAACTGGGGTACGTTCCGTCTGTCCCCAGGTTTCTCTCGATGATAAGGACGATCAACACGGCAGATGTAGTGCACCCCGCTAGAACTGGACAGAGAAGTTAGTTAGGCTTGGGGCCTCCGCCAGGAGGCGAGAATGCCAAGGAAGCCGAAAGTTCAGAGAACCCCGGAAGAGAAGTGGCAGATTGTGTTGGAAGGACTGAAGAGCGGCAACGTCGCCGAGACCTGCCGCAAGTACGAGATCGCCCCTACGCTTTACTATCGTTGGAAAGATGAAGTGGAAGAAGGAGCCAAGGCTGCGCTTGGGGGGAGAAGCGCAGCCGCGCGGCCCGATGTGGAGCAGGAGAAGCGGATCAAGCAACTGGAGCGGGCTTTGGGCCGATCGCACCTGCAGATCGAGATCTTAAAAAACGTGCTGGGCGAGTGAGCTGCGGGCAAGCGCATTCGTCGGCACGAGAACTGGTGGCCCAAGGGAAAGAAGCGAAGCTGGTGGCCGAGACGATTCAGGTCAGCCGGTCAAGTCTCTACTATCAGCCGCGACGGCGCGGCAGCCGTGCGGATCGTTCGCAGGATCAGGAAATCGTCCTGGCCTGCGGCGAGAAACCAGCTTACGGGTATCGTCGCGTGGTCTGGTGGCTGGGGCGGCATCACGGGCTGGTGGTCAATGGCAAGCGGGCCCTGCGCGTGATGCGGGAACGCGGACTGCTGGTGCGGCAGCGCCGCTTCCAGATCTCGCGCAGAAAGGACTGGGGCAAGGTGGAAGCGCCGCATCCCAATCACGTCTGGCAGTCGGACATGACCAAGGTCTGGGCCGGACCGAGTGTGGGCTGGGCGTATCTGGTTTCGGTGATCGATTGCTGCACGCGCGAGATCGTGGGCTGGGACTTGAGTCTGCGCTGTCGCACCGAGGAAGCTCTGGCGGCGCTCAACCGCGCCGTGCTGGAGGTTTTGCCTTTCGGTCCTCGTGGAACGGGTTTGACTTTGACCACCGACAACGGCACCCAGTTCACTTCGGCGCGGTATGTCGAAACCCTGAATCAGTTAGGCATCACGCACCGGCGCACGGCCTACAACCATCCTGAGGGCAACAGCTACATCGAACGGTTTCATCGCAGCTTAAAAGAAGAGGAGGTGTGGCTCAACGAGTATCAGAACTTCGCCCAGGCGAAGTTGAGCATCGCGCGCTGGATCGAGGAGTACAATCACGACCGTCCGCATCGCGGACTCCACGGACGAACCCCGCACGACGCTCGTGCGGTCTTCGCTCAAACCATCACTTCAAACACGGCCCCATGTGTCTAGTTTGACGGGGTGCACTACAGCAGAACTTACTTATCAGGCTTCTTATCCGACTGTGGGTTACACCTGCACTCTGTCCAGTCTGGGCGGCGATGAGCAATCTCCGACATCGTCAGAGCACGCTCACCTTGTAGATGGTGTGGTTGCCGCTGGGAGCAAGAATGGATATAGGTTTGAAATACAACATTGCGCTGCTTCAAACGGGGTGACCACGAGGTACCAAGTGGTCGCTTATCCTGAGGTCCACAATCAGACTGGTGTGCGGGCATTCTGTTCCAATGAATCGGGAGTCATAAGGTTTAATCCGAAGGGATCACCGGATGACTGTCTTGCCTTTGGAGCGGCTCTCCAGTGACAGGCCCGGCCACGTCCATCCTCCTCGCCCAAGAACGGGGTCCAAGTCTAAGCATGGTCGGAACCCAGGATTCCCGATTCTAGTTTCTAGTCTTCGCTAATGGTCAAGAGCGTTCTCCCGGTCGCGTTCGCCTTTCCACGACTCTTCGTAGGAATGAAGTCTGGACTTCCTCTCGTCCTCGGTTCCTGGACCCTTGCGGACTTCATCTCTTGTGACTTCCTGTGCCCAGACACCCGTATACAATCCATCAACGGAGACACGCTCGAACTTTCTATATGGAACGTTGCCCAGCTTCCCGCCGCCAGACCAAGTCTGATGCGTCAACTCCCAGACCGCACCTGTTTTCGAGTCGAGGAGAAAAGCGTAGTTCGGGTTGGTAGGATGGTAGCTTAGTACGTAACGTCCAAGGGGAGCGGACTTGTACGGCAACTCCCCATCCGCACGATCTTCCATGTCGTTCCGAATCGCGAGGCAACTCTCCCAAAGAACGTTGGTGAAATCCGGATTCTTGTCGCCTTCAGCCCGTAAGATTACTGCGTTGTCGCTGCGCTCGACCCACACCCCCCAGTCTTTACCGTTCCACACACCATCTATGCTGTAGTCCGTCAGATTGTCGTTCTCCACCAAAGCCATGTGCGGGCAGGCTGCATGGAAAGGTTCAGTCCAATCGACAGTGGAAGATAGATGCTGTAATGCCTCCTCATTCACGTAGACGCGAGGCTGTTTCCACCGGTGCCGAGGACGAGGCGGAGATGGCGGAGCGGGTCGGCATAGATAGGAGTTTCCTGGCGGATGTTGAGCGGGGGAAGAGGAATATCTCAATTCTGAACCTAGAACTGGTTGCCAAGGGATTCAAGGTCTCGCTCGCGCAACTATTTTCGAGGCTCTAGCGACTCCGAGGGATTAGTGTGTCGGAGTTGATGAGAGGAGTTTGAGAGTGGGGGAGGATGTCGGGCCTCATTCCTCGCACAAAACGGGGTTCACACACTAGCGGAGAGAATCCTTCGCTCGGGCAGGTTGAATATCGAACTTGCGAATCTGGCCAACGCCATCCTCACCTGCTAGAAAACACCGGTCACTCAAATCGAGCTTTTCGTCGCGCTCCGAAGCACTTCGGCTATGGTTGCACCGCGCTAGAAAACAGGGCTTGGTCACACGGTCCTGCGTCCATACGAGCAAACGTCACGCGCTTTATCCTCGGCATAAGCAAGGGCCACGAGCGACTCCCATCACCTATGCAGAACTTCCAGTCTAGTTAGAAGAACAGATGCGAGCAGCAGGAACATACCAACAATTCTAGCAACGACAATGGAAATGGATCTCTGAGGTTCGGGCCATCTGAGGATACGGATACACATCTTTGGACTAATCATTAGTCCCAAGCCCACAACGAGAAAGGCAATCGCAACAAGCCAGTCAAGAGATCGCTGGGGGATCCGTATATGGAACCCTGCGACTCGTAATGCTTCTGGCGCAATGATCACCAACCCAAAGAATACAAATAGAGCCAGCGCTGCTGATCGCGGGAACGGCGGCAGTTCGTCCTCCCGCACAGAGCACAAAGGAGCGAGCAATTTGCGATACAGCTTCGGATCGTACAGACTTATTATGGAAAATGCGACAACGAATGCTGCAATAAATATCTGCCCCATCCTAACCACCCTTTTTACATGAGCCCCAACCGTAGCTGGCGCTTGCTCCGGGCACGCCAAACGTGAACCCACCGACAACGCCGGAACTGTTTATGTTTACTTGATAGCCTAGCCAAGGAAAAGCCTGCAAAGAGAAATTCCAACCCCAGCTAGAAATAACACCCATGGCGCTTGTTGTGCTTTGCCCGAATAGCGTAAGAGGCCCTCCTGAGACGACGGCCTTTGCTGCGGGTGTACTAATTGTTCCAGAATGCGAACTACAGTTATATGTAGGCTGTCCCTTTGAAGCTAGGTGAGTAGAAGTGTAAGTGTAACCACCAACACCATAACCTAAAGGAGCGTATACCGACACGGAATACGATGGCGTGATCCCGCCGCCGGACGAATCAGGATCGCCATCCTGGCTATCGCCGTCATCACCGGGCATAGCCGCCGACGCCTGCGAGTAGAAGGTAGGTCCCGTTCCGTCTGGCCCGACGACAGAAAACGGGTTATCCCCACTGTTGTAAATCTCTTGAAGGGTCTCGTCCGACAACCCCGCTGCACCCCCTGCAACACAGCTGTAGTCGTCGACTGAACAGACTCCACCATCTGGGTCGACTAAACCAGATGGGTCCTTTAGGCTCACTGGATTGTTGAGCACATAGGCATATCTATTCCAGGTCTGCGGATTCCAGGGATTCACCGCCGCCATCCCCGCCGGGTCGGGGGATAGCCAGCTACCATGTGTCTTCTGATACTCTCTGGCCCCAAAGTGGTCGCCGTTGTTCTCAGAATCCCAGAAGCCACCGGCAAATCCCGTAAAGTCCAGGGTGCTGAGAGTCTCGGTGAAATCGTCGCCGAACGGCCCCATAAGTACGCTTTCCGTGCGTTGCACCGCTCCAGTATAGTCCGTGCTCAGGCGAGGAGTCCCCAGATTGTCTGCGCGGTTGAAATACGTAGTGCCATTGGCGTAGGTAAAGAACCCGCCTGTGGCCCGCGTAAAACTCGGACTATATTCGGTGAAAGGGCTGTTCCCATCGAACACAAAACTCCGTACCGTTCCTCCCGCGTCTGTTTTTTGCTGCCTTCGGCCAACGGCATCGTACAAATAGGATGCGCCGTTGCCTGTCGTCAATTGTCCGGCGTTGTCATAGGACCAGCAAGGACGGCGGTGTTGTTGGCGCTGAGTATGGTACGGCAGGGAAGGCGCGGAAGTTCCGGGACCATTCCGCTTCAAGTGTGATGGTGACAGCACCCACACATCGCAAAAGAGCGCGATGTGTGGGGCGCACCCGGCAGCTTTCTCTACTACCAGTACGGCGAGGCCGGACTAGTCCGGGTCAATGACTGCGACATCCTGCGCTTGGGACTAAGAGAATCAGGCTGCGTGATCCCCTGCACCCGCCCATTGCAAAAAGCGCAAGGAGCGGGGCACCCCCGTTTTGAAAGAGTTAGGCTTCGCCCGGCTTTATACTCTCTGCCGATAAGGCCGAGCCACCCGCCTAATTTGCATCGCAACCAAGGGAAAAGCCCAGAGCTGCACACACTTCATTCATTCGTGCGGGACTAAGCTGGGATACACGTTTCCTCTTAGGGGATTTAGCCACTCCCAGGTCTCGCAAAAACTGGCGAGACCTGGGCACCCGGCTGAACGTCGGGCGAAATCTCTCTCCCGGGCGGAGTCAGTAGTTAGCCACATTACTCCATAAAAGAAACAGGGCAGCCATAATGCCTGCCCTGTTGAGAATTGCTATTAGTAGGCTCCAGTGTGATACCAAAGTGTTCCGTCATCTCCCTCGTGCACCTCGAGCATGGTCGGCCCCGCAACTGCGATCCGCGGCGCTTCACCGCTGTCGTATTGAGCGCTCGACGCCGCGAATTGGACCGTCCCATTCGACTGCAGTCCGGCGGTGTGATACCACAAGGGACCGCTTCCGCTGCCCCCTTGATGAACTTCAACAGCGGTCGGCCCGGACGCTGATATCGAGGGCGCGAGCCCACTGTCGTATTGGAATGGAGTGCTGGCCCACGCCACCGAACCATTAGCCTGAATTTCGGCGGCGTGGTACCAGAGTGGTCCTACAGTCGTGCCTGCCTGGTGCACTTCGATGACGGTCGATCCGGCGACTGCCACCGACGGCGCTACCCCGTTGTCATATTGGAACGAAGTCGTATTCCAAACGACAGTGCCGTTAGTCTTGATTTCAGCAGTGCGATACCAGAGCGGACCGGCGCCGCTGCCCGCCTGGTGAACTTCGATGACGGTCTGTCCAGCAATTGCCACCGACGGTGCCAAGCCGTTGTCGTACTGAAAAGGCTTGGCTGCCCAAGTGACCTGGCCGGCGGCACTGATTGATCCGGGGTGATACCAGAGCGCTCCGTCACCGGTATTCGCCTGGTGCACCTCGATAATGTCGTTGCCGCTGATCGCGATCGACGGGGCATATCCATTGTCATACTGGAAGGCTGTCTTCGCCCAGGTGACGCTCCCGTTTTCCTGTATCCTGCCGGTGCGATACCAGAGCGAACCTGACTCGCCCTCATGCACTTCTACGATTACCAGCCCGGAGACTGCCACCGAGGGTGCCTGACCGGCGTCATATTGAAAGGGGGACTTGGCCCAGACTACGGGTGGTATTCCTTGTGCCCAAGCGGCAGACGCCGTGAACGCGGCTGCCGCTAACGTCATCGCGAATAGAAAAGTCTTGCTGATTTTCCAGAATGCCTGCATTTTTATTCTCCTTTAAGGTTTGTTTATCTTGTTATTTCTGCTCGTGTTGCGAGAAGCCCGTCTGAGCTTAGAACCGCAATCACATTGATTTTTCCTGCACACTCGCAATGTCGCTGTTGATTTAGGAAACCGAGAAGGGGCAGCCAGAACGCTGTTGTAGGTGGTGCTAGAATAGCGATCGAATTTCTACTACCCTCTTCCCAGGCGGAGAAAACTAACCGAGATGGTCTGCCTAAGTCCTAAAAGGCGTTCTCAAATTTCTTCAAAGCTTCTCAAAGTCGAGCTATGCCTAGCGTAGTCAATGGCTTGTACGAGTTCGGGGAATTCCGTCTCGATCCGCAGAAAAGAACCTTGTGGCAGGGACAAGATCTGATCGCGCTGACTCCTAAAGCATTTGTTACTTTGCTCGTCCTGATCGAAAGCCCGGGACAGCTAATCGCGAAAGACGATTTGATGAAGGCGGTCTGGCCAGACAGCTTCGTGGAAGAGTCGAACCTCACCCAGACGATCTTCATGTTGCGCAAAGCGTTGGGACAGACTCGCGATCAGGGCTACATAGTGACGGTTCCTGGACGAGGCTATCGTTTTGTGGCGGAGGTGAAGTCGGTCTCAAGGATCTCGCATTCCGACACCGAGGTACTTCCGGTAAACCACGCGACTGAATCTTCGCCTGGGCGGGAAAAGCGAATTCGTCGAGTGTCCGTTCTTTTTGGCCTTGCCGCGGTTTCGTTCCTTGCTTTCGCAGCGTACCTGCTGTGGTTTCGTCCTCGGCCGGAAACTACAGGACGCACTATGCTGGCGGTTTTGCCTTTCGAAAACCTGACCGGGGACGCTGGGCAGGAGTACTTCAGCGATGGCATGACCGAGGAAATGATTAGTGAGCTCGGGAATCTGGACCCGCAGCACCTGGGTGTGATTGCGCGCACTTCCGTGATGTTCTACAAGGGCAATCCTAAACCGCTCGATCAGGTTGGTCGTGAACTTGGTGTTCAGTATGTGCTCGAAGGCAGCGTGCGCCGCGAGGGCGAGAGGCTACGGGTCACTGCGCAGCTGATTCAGCTCAAAGACCAGAGCCACATCTGGGCGCGAAACTATGACCGGAGTGCCAACGATCTACTGGGAGTTCAAGAAGAGATCACCCAGGAAATTGCCGACGAACTCAAGCTTACGCTCGACGACAAACGCGCCGGAAAGCTGACGGCGCACCGACCGACTACGTCTCAAAATACCTCCTATCAGGCATACGACTTTTACTTAAAGGGGCGATACTTCTTGAGTAAACGAACCTCCGAAAGTTTTGAGCAGGCAGCGGAGTACTTCCAGCAAGCCATTGCCCAAGACTCCACCTACGCGCCAGCTTACGCCGGGTTGGCAGACACCTATGCTTTGATGAGCACCTGGGGCCAGGTTCGCTCTGATGAATTCATGCCGAAAGCGCGCACCGCGGCGTTGCGGGCGCTGGCACTGGACGAGTCCCTTCCCGAAGCTCACGCATCATTAGCGTTGATTGCCGAGAGCTATGACTACGACTGGCAAACTGCGGAGAAGCAGTATCGACGCGCCATTCAACTCGACCCCAGTTACGCGACCACGCATCAGTGGTATGCCGAGTATCTTTCCTGGCAGGGACGCTTTGGCGAGGCTTTGGCGGAGAGTGAGCGTGCGCGCCAACTCGACCCACTGTCATTGATCATTGCCACCGATCATGCATCAATTCTCTACTTCGCGCGGCAATACGATCGCGCGATCGCACAATGCCGTACGGTGCTCGAGATGGATACAAGCTTCCTTCGTGCCCGAGGTATTTTGATCCACGCCTACGTGCAAACTGGGAAGTTCCCGGAAGCCATGCATGAGGTTGAGCAGTGGGCATCTGAACCTTACGGGATCTGGGCCTGGGATTGGAAGGCGTACGTTTACGGTCGCTGGGGCCGCACGGCGGAGGCCGAGCATGCACTCGCGAGGTTTGAGCAGATGCTTTCACATTACCCGAACGACGCGAAACCAGGGCTCCTGGCGGCGTATATCGGCACTGGCCGCAAGGAGCAGGCGATGAGGTTGTTGCAGCAATTGTATTTAGAGCATTCGCCGGTCGTGGCCACGCTCAAGACAGATCCAATGTATGATCCGCTGCGCGACGATCCGCGATTCCAGCAACTGTTGGTGCGGGTCATGAATGGCGAGCGGGCCAAGTGATCCTGGGAAATATGAATATCCCAATGTTTCCCTTGAAATGGCGACTTAAACCTGGAGCAGCAGATTGATGAGTGGGGGGAGCCGGTTCTTTCCCATTATCTGAACATCCCCACGCAAGCAAGACCAGGCATTGAGTGAAGTGCCCGTCCTACGCTTGTCTTGGCGTCGGGTGTTGAAGAGTACGGGGGCATCCATGTCCTGTGTGGGAGTTCTGTGAATATATGCCTTGACACGTATATACCACTACTGGTATATAAAGAGACATGGAATCCGTCTTTGAAATCATTGCGGAGCCGAACCGCCGCGCGATATTAAGCCTCTTGGTCTCATCGCAACAGTCGGTGGGAGAGATCGAGCGCCAGCTTGGTATGTCGCAGCCGGCGGTGTCAAAACACCTGCGCGTGCTGCGTGACGCTGGTTTCGTTGAATCCACGGTGGACGCGCAGCGCCGTCTCTACCGGCTGAGGCCAGAACCACTTCGAGAGATGGATGCCTGGCTGGCTCAGTTCCGCCGGTTCTGGTCGGCTCACGTGGATGCTCTCGAACGCCACCTTGATCGTATGAATCAGGATCGTATGGGGAAAACTAGACCGGCTCAGTCAACACCAGCGAAACGGAAGACTAAGGAGAAAACGACGCGGCCCAAACCGCGACGTGACAAAGGAGAAACGAAATGAAAATCAAAGTGACCAGCGTATACGTCGACAACCAAGACACCGCCCTGCGCTTCTATACGGAGGTACTGGGCTTTGCCAAAAAGACCGATTTCAGTCAGGGCCCATATCGCTGGCTGACCGTGGCATCGCCCGAGGAGCCGGACGGCACTGAGTTGCAGCTGTCGCTGAACAACAACCCAGCGGCCAAAGCGTATCAGCAGGCGTTGTTTCAACAGAGCCAACCCGCGGCCATGTTTTTCACCGACGACATCAAGGGCGACTACGAGCGGATCAAGGCCCGCGGCGCCGAGTTCACTATGCCGCCCACCGACGTGACCGGCTCGACAATTGCGATGCTGAAGGACACCTGCGGCAACTTGATTCAGATCACGCAGCTGGCACGCTGGTAGGGCTAAGGAGAAGAAGATGCTCGATCGCGAGCAATACGCACCGGGTCCGGCCAATTTGGCGCGGGTACAAAAAGACGGAGAAAAGTGGACGCTCATTCTCGTCCGTGAACTGCGCCACTCGCCGGAGAAAGTCTGGGAGGCGCTTACCGACCCGACGCAGCTGCGCGAGTGGGCTCCCTTTGTGACCGATGGAAGCCTGGGTGCGGTTGGAGCGGTGAAGCTTACCTGGGTAGGAAGACCCACGCCGATCGAAACAACAGTGACGCGAGCCGACGCTCCCAAGGCGCTTGAGTACGGCGATATGCGTTGGGAACTCGAGGCCTCTGGCGGGGGCACGCGCCTGACGCTTTGGCACAAGATTGATCGCCGCTTCATCTCGTGGGGCGCGGCGGGCTGGCAGATTTGCTTCGACGTGCTGGATCGGTTGCTCGCCGGTCAGCCGATTGGATCCATCGCCGGCGTCTACGCCATGAAGTTCGCGGGCTGGCAGCGATTGGTCGCCGAATATTCAAAGCAGTTCGGTATCGAAACACCTAAGTGGCAGCCGCCGGTGACGCAAAAGTTGTGAATGGAGGAGGACCGCACCAATGATGAAAGAAGCCACCAAACGTTCTATATTTCGCTGGATTCACATTGTCTGCGGCATTCCGATACTCGGTTACATTTATGATTCGCCTTCGGATACTCACAACTACGCCCCCAGTGTCAGGTATGTCTTTCTTCCTGTACTGCTCCTTTCGGGGCTTTGGATGTGGAAAGGCCATGTGGTTCGACGGCTGATTTCGAAGAGATCGGCGTAACGATTTAGCTCCCAGTTCTATGACAGTCGATGATCATGAACTCACTCCACGTATTTCTGTCATCGGATTTTTCGCCGAGCCATGTAAAGTGCGCGGGAGAGATGCTTGTGTAGGTCGCGCGCGTGTATGCCCAAGCTGCGGCTGGATCTTTAAAGATATAGGTGACAGAGCGGTCATCGAAGTGCGCGCCTCCGAACTCTTGCGATGTGAGATCAACCCACGTGCCATCTAAAGCATTTAACCACTTGATGTTCCAGAGTTGTTTGGCAGAGTCATAGACACGGAAGTTCATGCCGAGAACAATCACCTCTCCGGACGAGTTCGTCATCCGGTATTCGTCTGCAATGGCATAGCCATCGAGGATGAAGCGGCCCTCCCAAGTCCCCTCGAACTTTTCCCATCCTCCACCGCCGGCCTGAAATTTCGCATGGAACCGCCATTTGCCGATGAGGAAAGCAAAACGAGAGAGCGCCGCGGGTGCCTTGGGATTGATTTTGCCGCTGCTTTGATCGATCTTTTCCATCAAGTGACCCTCCCGCGTAGCTGGTACCTCGATTCCCTTCGTGGTCTAAGCCCGCCGCCGCAGGCTCGGGGTAAACCCAGCGACAGACAGAACATTCCCAACAACTAACTTGCATCACAACCCAGAGAGAATCGCAGCGCAGCACACACGTCATTCATCCTCGCGGCACTAAGCTGGGCCACGCGTTTCCCCAGGCGCTGTTGCGAGACCGTAACTGCATTGTGCAGGTTCACCGCGCATGGGGCCTTCATGCCGTCCTCCTCATCCAGAATGACCTCCGATGGTACGCCGCGAATGGTGGAAGTGACGGGCGCAACCGTGACTGTAGATAAATAGGAGATGGCGCTGTCGCGGGTGAGTACGAGAGCCGGTCGTTTCTTATCGGGCGCGGCAAACTGGTAGAGCCGAACCTCACCTCGTGCTATTCTTCCGGCCACGTGGCCTCCGACTCCCAGCCCCGCGATTCCGCGTCTACTGGCGACTGTCGCGAGTAGCCCTGGCGGTCGCGTTCTTCACTGGCTCGCAGTTCTAACCGGCGGAGATGTTCCCGTAGAGCGTCGCGCACCAGAGCGGACCGGTTTCGCCGGGTACGCTTCGCGGCTTGGTCGGCGGCGTATAACAGCTTCTTATCCAGCACGATTTGAACGATTTCCATATGTGTAACTCATTCCACAGTATACTCCTCATAGAGGACATTTCAAAGCAAGTTGTTGCGTTCCAGAAGTTGGCGGGCGGGGCCGTCTGCCCCTCAGCAGCAATCCATCAGAATCCCCTACTCCATTTACAATGTCCCACGCCCACGTAGGTTGCAGGTTACGCTTAGCGCAGCTAAATTAGGTGCGAGAGTTGGAGCCATATATGAAAAAGTCCGTTCCGGTGGAATCTGCCTCTGCATTAATCGACGAGTTGATCGCAAAACTCACAGGCTGGCGTGGCAAAACGTTGGCCAGCATCCGCAAGAGCATCCTTGAGGCCGCCCCGGAGATCATCGAGGAATGGAAGTGGATGGGAAGCCCAGTGTGGTCACGCGACGGAATGATCGCGGTCGGCAACGCCCACAAAGATAAGGTGAAGCTGACCTTTTCCCACGGCGCGAACCTCCCAGATCCTGACAAGCTCTTCAACGCGGGGCTTGGAGGCAACGCGTGGCGAGCGATCGATTTGTACGAGGGCGATAAGATTAACGAGCGTGCTCTAAAGAATCTCGTCCGCGCCGCCGTTGAGTACAACCAGATCAAATTGAAGAGCAAAGCGCCTGCGAGTACTCGAGCGAAAGTACGTAAAAGTAAAAAGTGATGAAATTACGGCTTTTCTCCCAGGTTCGGGGTGCGATTGTGATCCGGGCAAATCCAGTAAGAAAAGAGAACCATGGCAGAATCCCCAATTACTCCGCGTGAGAAAGACTTTGCTGCGTGGTATCAGGACGTGGTGTTGCAGGGCGACATGGCCGAACCGGCGGAGATTGTCAAAGGCTGCATGGTCATCAAGCCGAACGGCTACGCTGTCTGGGAGGTGCTGCAGCGTGCGCTCGACGACCGCTTTAAGGCCACCGGCCACCAGAATATTTATCTTCCGCTGCTCATTCCGCAGAGTTTTCTCAAGAAAGAGGCCGAGCATGTGGAAGGTTTCGCGCCCGAGTTGGCGATTGTCACCATCGCCGGCGGAAAAGTGTTGGAGGAACCTTACGTGATTCGTCCGACTTCGGAAACCATCGTCGGACATTTCTTCGCAAAGTGGATCAAAAGCTATCGCGACCTGCCAGTGCTGATCAATCAATGGGCGAACGTAGTGCGTTGGGAGCTGCGTACGCGAATGTTTCTGCGGACGACGGAGTTCTTGTGGCAGGAGGGGCATACCGCGCACTCATCCCACGAGGAAGCGGTCCAGGAGACGTTGCGCATGCTGGACGTTTACGCTGAAGTGGCAGAAGACGTGATGGCGATGCCGGTGATCAAAGGGGCCAAAACGCAGGCGGAGAAGTTTGCCGGCGCTCTGCGCTCGTACTCGATCGAGGCCATGATGCAGAACGGCCTGGCGCTGCAAGCGGGCACGAGTCATGATCTGGGGCAGAATTTCGGCAAGGCGTTTGACGTGCAATTCCAGAGCAAAGAAGGCAAGCTGGATTATGTCTGGCAAACCAGCTGGGGCGTGAGCACGCGGCTGATTGGTGGGCTGATCATGACTCACTCGGACGATAAAGGGCTGGTGCTACCGCCCAAGGTCGCGCCGCAAAAGGGCGTCCTGGTGCCGATCTTCCGCAAGGATGAGGAACGCACCCAAGTGTTGGAGCGGGCCACGAAGCTGGCAAAAGATCTGGGAGCGTACATCGACACGCGAGAGGGACTGACACCGGGTGCGAAGTTCTTTCACTGGGAGCGTCGCGGAGTTCCGGTGGTATTTGAGTTGGGGCCGCGCGACGTTGCCAGCAGCAATATTGTGATGAAGCGCCGCGATACGGGAACGAAGGAAGTGGTCCCGCAAGCGGAAGTGGTGGTAAAGTTCGCGGCGTTGCTGGAGACGATACAGAAAGATCTCTATGTTCGAGCCCAACAGCGGCTGAAGGACAATACGGTGCTGGCCAATTCTCTCGACGAGGTCAAGTCGATCCTCAACGACGTGACCGCCGAGAAGGGTGGCGGAAAGTTTGTCATGGTGCACCTGAAAGACAGTCCGCAGAACGATGCGAAGATCAAAGAGTTCAAGGCCAGCGTGAGGAACATCCCGTCGGTGGATGAGTACGGTGGAGCGGGCAAGTGCATCTTGACGGGGGAGATGGTCGACCGGCGGGTCGTGATCGCGAAGGCGTACTAGAAGCAGAATTGGGACCGCTGCTCTGTCCTGGTTTACCGCGTTGACGATCGCGCAGCGATCCCAACGACAATTACAAATTATGGTTGCCGCGGGGGAGGGGTCTGGCCTGGGTTGCCGGTTCCACTTCTGGCACGCTGTTCCCGGCAACTCCGCAACGCTGCGAGTTGCTGAGAACCTACCAGAGCATCCAACTGTTGGTATTCCTGCTGGTGCAGTTGTCGGGTCTTTTGGCGCATTTGCTGGGGAGTGAGCGAGTTGTCGCTGCGCACCGCCATTACCTCGCTGTGGGCGGTTTGGTGAATCTGCCGGAGCTGTGGAACCACTGACGGCGAAATCCCAGCTTGCTTCAAGCAGGACTGGCCGGAATAGCGCGCGCGATGAACCCCTTGCGCAGGACTGGTGCTTGTCTGCGCGAATAACGGACAGCCGATTAATGCGCTCGACATAAAAAGGGCGAGCCCGAGCGGTTTCAGCATGGTCATGGAAATCCCCCTTGCAGGAAAGAACCTCATCGTAGCAAGATAGTTCTCCCCATCAACTTTGACGCGGGGTTACGTTCGGCTCAGCCGGCATCTGCGGAAGGTCATGTCCGATGCGGACGAAGGGACACTGATTCCGCAGTTTTCGGTTTTTCTTAAGGGCGGATTATCCCCACCTTTGCAAAGAACGCAAAGATGGCCATCCTGCCGAATCCGCCGGGCAACCAAATCTGCCTGTCCTCGCAACTAAATTATTAGTTGACGTTTTGCGCGGGCCCGCGTCTAATCAATGTGTAGGGAGGAAGGCATTGCCGCCAAGGAAATCCGTAACCCTGACAGAAGCTGAACTGCGGCTGATGGACGTGGTTTGGCAGAGGGGTGAGTCGACCGTGCAACAGGTTCTGGAGGCGCTGCCCAAGCGGCCGGCGCTGGCGTACAACTCCGTGCTGACGACGATTCGAGTGTTGGAAAACAAAGGGTATTTGAAGCATATAAAGGATGGCAGGGCGCATGTGTATATGGCGCTGATTGAGCGCGAGGATGCTACCCGGACGGAGATCAGCCATCTGGTGAACCGCTTCTTCAAGAATTCGCATGAGCAACTCGTGTTGAACATCCTGGAAGATGAGAGCATTGATGCGGCGGAGTTGAAGCGTTTGCGGAAGTTGCTGGCAGAGAACTCGCGGGAGGCACGATGACGGCCTGGCATGAGCTGGCGCGGATTTCCGCCGAGAGAATGCTGAACGGGGTGGCCGAGGGTGTTGTGATCGCTCTGTTCGCCGGGGTGCTGTTGCAGGTCATGCGCCGGCAGAATTTGGGCCGACGAAATTCCGGTATGCGATTTGCTGTATTGCTGGCGACGCTGTTCTCGATTGCGGCGCTGCCAGTGTTGACGGTGGTGAGAGCGAGCGTTGGGGCGTCCATAAGTAAAGGAGCGGTTTGGGCGTTTACGGTTCCCGGTTTGTGGGCAACGTACTTTATTCTCGCGTGGGCCGCGATTGCGATGGTCGGACTCGCGCGGGTGGGGCTGGGGCTTTGGCAACTGCAAAAGGTGCGGGCGGGAAGTAAGGAGGTCGATCCGGCCACGCTTGATGTTATTTTGCAAAAGACTCTGGGGGAATTTCAGTCAACACGCCAGGTGACGATTGCGATCTCCGAGAAGGTGATGGTGCCGGCTGCGATTGGATTCTTTCGTCCGATGATCGTTTTGCCTTCGTGGGCGTTACGAGAACTGTCGACGGCGGAGCTCAATTCGATTTTGATTCACGAACTGGCGCATCTGCATCGGCGTGACGATTGGACGAACCTGGCGCAGAAAGTGTTGCGGGCAGTGCTATTTTTTCATCCGGCGGTGTGGTGGGTGGAGCGGCAACTTTCGCTGGAGCGAGAGATGGCTTGCGATGACGTAGTGCTGGCGCGAACGGAGAATCCGCGGGCGTATGCCGAGTGTTTGGTGACGGTAGCGGAGCGCAGCTTGATGCGCCGTGGTTTGGCATTGGCACAGGCGGCGGTGAGCAAGATGCGGCAGACGACGCTGCGAGTGGCGCAGATACTGGATGGCAGCAGTTCTGCTGCGACGCGGGTTTGGAAGCCGGCGTTGGGGCTGGTGACGGTTGCGTCGGGGATCTTTGTTGTGGCATTGGCGCGCGCGCCGGAGTTGGTTGCGTTTAGGGAGAGTGTGCCGGTGGTGGCTTCGACGACTCTGGTTCCAATTTCTTTGGCCTCGGTTGTTGTTCCCACGTCTTTGCCGACGAGTTCGGCTAAGCCAATCTTGCCGAAAGCTATGTTGACATCTTTTAGATCTGGGACGGAGCCATCGCGAAAAGTAACGGCAAAGCCGATTCAAGCGAGGGTGATGCTGCCGCAGAGCGCGCAACCGATCGCGAAGGCGACGTTGGCATCTTTGAAACAGGATGAGGCTTCTGCGCAGACTCTGTTCGTGGTCATGCGGACGGAGCAAGTGGGGCCTGAGGGCGCGAGCTGGACTATCCGGGTGTGGCAGTTCACGGTATTGAAGCCTGAGCAAATTCCTGCCGGGCTGAAGGTTCCCGCGAAATCAACTTAGATAATAGGTTTGGAGTCGCGGAAAAGTTCTGGCAATACGAACTAAATAATTAGTTGTACTAAGGAGAAAAGGAACAATGAATACCTTGATGGGAAGAGTTGTGAAAACTATTGGACGTCACGCGGCGGTGGCAGTGCTGGCACTGGCGGCGCTGGCGTCGGTTACGACTTACGAATTGATCAAACCGATGTCGGCAGGCGCGGCGGTTGCGCCGGCGGCGGCTCCGCTCGACGACAATAGCGTCAGCCCGTTGCTGTCACTCGACCGAGCCATGGAAACTTTGGCGGCGCGTGTGACTCCGGCCATTGTGAATGTTGCGGTAACTTCGCGCGGCAGGAGCGATAGCCAGCAGTCGGAGATTCCTGATGATATCCAACGATTTTTCGGTCCGTTCGGACCACAGGGTCCGCGCGGGCAAATGCGGCCGCAGGAGCCGCAGATTGAACGCGGCATTGGCAGCGGCGTGATTATTTCGCCGGATGGATACATCGTTACCAACAATCACGTGATTGATGGCGCGGTGGACATTCGCGTCACCATGAGCAACCGGAAGATTCTGGTGGCGAAATTGATTGGCGCGGATCCATTGACGGATTTGGCGGTGATCAAAGTGGACGGAACTAATTTGCCCAGCGTTCCCTGGGGCGATTCGACGGTGCTGCATCCGGGACAGACGGTGCTGGCGTTCGGCAATCCTTTTGGGTTCCGCTTCACGGTGACTCGGGGAATTGTCAGCGCGCTGAATCGTCCTAATCCCTTTGCTGGTGACCGCCGTAAACCGGGTAACTTCATTCAGACGGATGCCGCGATCAATCCGGGCAACTCGGGCGGACCGCTGGTGGATGCCCGCGGCGAAGTGATTGGCATCAATACCTTTCTGGTTTCCGGCACGGGGTCATTCTCCGGGATGGGGTTCGCGATTCCAGTGCAGATTGTTCGGCCGACGGTTGAGACTCTGATTCGCGATGGCAAAATCAGCCACGGTTATATGGGGATCGGCATCAGCGACGTGACTCCGGAGAATTCCAAATTCTTCAATTTGACGGATGCGGATGGCGCATTGGTGACGCAGGTGGAACCGGATTCGCCGGCGGGTAAGGCTGGGGTGAAAGTCGGAGACGTAGTCCGCGAACTGGATGGGAAGAAGATGCCGGACGCTGGTGAGTTGCAAGTGGAAGTCGGACAGAAACGGCCGGGGACGACCATCAAGTTGGGGATTTTTCGTGACGGCAAGAATGTGACGGTGCCGGTTACGCTCGAAGCGATGGGCGCTCGCGATAAGGCCGACAACCAAGTCAGCGATGCAGGCCATGGCAAGCCTCGCTGGGGAATCGGGTTGTCGGACCTGGATGACAACACGCGTGGACAGATTCAGGTACCGAGCAACGTTCATGGCGCGGTGGTGGATCAAGTCACGCCTGGCAGTTCAGCTGACGATGCTGGGTTACAACGCGGAGATGTGATTGTGCAAGTGAATCGCAAAGACGTGCAAAGCGCAGCGGATGTCCGAGAGGCTCTGGGCAGCGTTCCTAAGGGACAGGACGCACTGCTGCTAGTGTGGTCGACTGGTGGGAGCACGTTCAGAGTGTTGCATGCGCCGGATGGGATGTAGCTTTGGGTATGTTTGGGGGCAGGCGCTTTGCGCCTGCCCCTTTTTTATTGTGCACTGAAACCTAGCTTCGCTCGGTTGGACAGCCCCTTCGACTTCGCTCGGGGCAGGCTGGCGGCTGCCCCCACGCGACTTGTGCCTCCGGACGCGTTGACGGACAAGAGTGTCCGTCCCACACGGTCTGGTGAGTTATCACGCGAAGCGGCGTTGGGCTAGCTTGGCGGTGGCGATTGGGCGTGAGCTGTAGCGCTTGAATTGTTTCCAGAGGTGGCGGGGATTGCTTTCGAGGCCTCTGCTGGTGAGTTGGTAATTCGCGTCGTCGATGGTGTAGGCGTAGCGCCAGAAATAGCCGTTATCGTAATCCGACGGATGCTGTTCGCAGGTGAGACGGGCGTTGCGGATGCATTCTTCGCTGGCCATCAATTCTTCTTTGCTGCGACCGTAGGTGGTGTGGGAGTAGTCGTGGTTTTGATGGACGATCAGAACGGACTTGGTGGCGTCGACTACCTTGGCCTCCAGCGAGCGGGCCTTCCAAAGCAGCCAGTTATCCCACCAGAAACGGCCTATCGCGAGCGGCGGCATGGGGGGATAAAGGCCGCGCGAGAAAGCGAAATAATCGATGCTGCGGGCGATCTGGAGCTTGCCTTCGCGGCGGGCGCGGTCACGGATCTGCGTTGCCCAGTTGTCTTGCTGGAAGTTGATGGGATCTTTGATGTCGAGGTCGGTGCGGCGGCCGACCATCAGGAACTTGTCACTCCATGAAGCCACGCGGGAGATAGCTTGCGCGAAGTCATCGAAGAGGATGATGTCGGCGTTGACGTAGCAGACGGCGGCGCCAGCCGCCAATGTTTGAGCTTGCGCGAATAGGTCACTGACCAGCGGCGTGCCCCATTCGTTGCACTTCACCGTCGGAACATGGCGTAGGCCGAATTCAGAGGCGATTTCGGCGGTACCGGCGTCGGTGCCGAACAGGATGATTTCTGGAGTGGGGTTCATGCGGGTCCAACTGGCAATAGCATTGCGTTGGATGACGGCGATGTGTCCGTCGAATTTCTTGGGAGTGGAGAAAAGTGTGAATGGAATCGAGCGCGACTCGCGGGGCGTCGCTGCGCTCATACGAGGCTTTCTCCGAGACCGAGGCCGATGTAGTGAATACCAGGTTCGTCATGCAGGAACTTCAGAGTTCGCCAGCAGTCGATTACTGTACGAGCGGCGTGCTTGCTTTTGTCGGTCCACTGAGCGCGGGAAATTGCATCAAACTCGGGCCAGGCGGTGGCGAGGACGACTACGTCGGATTGCTCAATGCATTCGATTGCGTTCGCGGCGAAACCAATGTAGTCGGGCAACGCAGCAGATGAATCATTGCCATAAGCGGGATCGAAAGCCAACACTTTCACGCCTCGGTTCGCCAGTTCCGTGGCGAGCAGAAAGCCGGCAGCTTCTTCGACCACATCGGTACCAGCTTTGTAAGTGAGTCCGAGGATGCCAGCGGTTTTCTGCGTTCGTTGCTGGACGAGGTCCGCGAGCCAGGCAATTTGTGAACGATTGAAGCGGTCGACGGTTTGGGCCAGATCGGCTGGAACTCCCAACTGGCGGGCCAATTGAGCGAGGGCGAGATTGTCGCGAGGGAAGCACGGGCCGCCGTAGCTTACCGCGCCCTTCAGATATTTGGGGCCGATGCGGGTGTCGAGGCCGAGCGCCGAAGTGATGACGTCGACATTCGCGCCGGAAAGCCGTTCGCAGATTCGAGCCAGCATGTTGGCGTAGCTGATTTTCGTAGTGACGTAAGTATTGACGGCGAGCTTGGCAATCTCTGCGTTCACGAACGACATGCGCGCCACGGCAGGTTTGTTTTCGCAGACCTTTGCGTAGAGCGATTGGAGCGTGTCGCCGGCGCGGGTGTCGGATTCGCCGATCAACAGTAAATCAGGATTCAGGAAATCGCGGATTACGCTGCCGAGGGCGATGAATTCGGGGCTGTAGCAAAGTCCGAAATCCGAACCGACCCGTTTTCCGCTGGCTTGTTGCAGCATCTCGCGCACCGGGCCGCCAGTGGTGCCGGGCATGACGGTGCTGGTGAGGCAGACGAGGTGGTAGTCGTTCTTCCTGGCCAGAGCGTGGCCGATCGCCTCGCACACTGGTTTGACGTAGCGCAGGGAGAATCCGCCAGCGGGATCGCTGGGAGTGGAAACCACAATGAAAGTGATGTCGGTCAGCGCGACCGCTGCCTCAACATCAGCAACCGCAGTGAGGCGGCCCTGCGTTTGCGTGAGTAATTCGGTGAGCCCCGGTTCGTTGACGGGCGGTTGATTGTGCTGAATGGCGTTGACTTTACGGAGGTCGCGATCGACGCCTACAACCGTCAATCCCTTGGCCGCGAAGCAGGCAGCCAGTGGTGCTCCGAGTTTCCCCAGGCCGATTACGCAGACTCTTGGGAGCGTCGTCTTTGTCGTCATTAAACCGCCTCCGCGGTGAGGCAGAGATGCCAGCCGAAGTGGCGCTCCATCCAGCGGAACAGTGAGGGAGATGTCCGACTCCACGGCCAGCTTTTCACGTATTGGTATTTCACGTATTCGGGGATGCGGTAGGGGAAGATGTGGTCGACGAAAATGTTGGTGGCGTGAAAGCCGGAAGATTGGATCAGCCGGCGGCCTTCCTCGCGAGTGTAAGTGTAGGTGACGGGGCATCCGGTTTGCGCTTCGGAGTGTTGGGCAACGAGTTCTTCGAGACGCCAGAATTGTCCTTTGCCGTAGCCCATTAGAATGCCGAAGACTTTCCAGGAGCGCTGGTGATAAACCATGATTTTGATGGTAGTGCCGGGCTTGGCGTAGCTGCGCATCTGTTGCAGAACGTGCCCAGGATGCGGCGTGTGATGAATGACGCCGAAAGAATAAATAAGGTCGTAGGGTTCGACGGGAACGAATGAGGTCAGATCTTCGGCGCTGCCTGAGTGGAAGTGAACCTGATCTTGCAGGCCGTAAACTTCCACGCGGCGGCGGGCCAGGTCGAGAGATTGCGGAGACAAATCCACGGCGGTTACGGTAGCTCCGTGGCGGGCAAAGTTTATGGTGTCGGTGCCGATGCCGCAGCCGATTTCGAGGACTTTTTTGCCTTGCCAGCGGTCGAACTCGGCGAATCGCGGAATGTGCGGTTCGACGAAATACTTGCGGGCCTCGACTTCATCGAAGTATTCGCGCGTGCCTACGGGTTTGGGCGAGTGGCGGATGTTGCAGGGACGCTGGTCCCAGTAGCTGCGAACCTGATCGACCGTGATTTGTGAGAAGTCTGACATCCTTATTCTGTCGTCCAGCAAGCCACGAAGTATGATGCCACATTATTGCAGGGCTTGAGAAAGACGCTGGCCATCGTTGTGCTCCCCCACCTTTGCAAAGAACGCAAAGATGGGCCACCCGGCTTTCAATGAACGACGACCAATACCTTGAAACTCAAGCACTTGCAAAATGCTGAAATCAGGTCATCGCAGGAAAAGCTTAGAATCTGGTTCGGGACCAACGGGGTCGGAGGTTCAAATCCTCTCCCCGACCAATTTCTTCAAATTGTGTAAGATTTCGTGGAATCCCACGTTTCGAAAATCGCGAAACGTGGGGCACCTGCAAGTAGGTCACTCGACTCTAGGCAGGCACTTAGGGTTGGTCTACAATTCCAGAGCTTTTGCGAGGCAAGTTATGAGAAGCGTTTCCCTGTCTCTGGTGCTTGTTCTTCTGGGCTGTAGCTTCGTGCTGGCCCAATCGCAGTATAAAGTCCTGTGGACATTCTCCGGCGCCCCCAATGACGGGGCTAGACCGATGAGTAACCTCGTGCTCGACAAGACCGGAAGCCTTTATGGCACGACGTATTTAGGTGGCAGTTCAACTCCCGAGCTTTGTGGAGGGGGGTGTGGAGTTGTATTCAGACTTACGCCCAACCAAGACGGCAGTTGGACGAACACCATTCTCTACAGTTTCTGTACGCAGTATATCAACAGCCTGTGCCAAGACGGAGCCTATCCTCAAGCCGGTCTCACCTTCGACGCCCAAGGCAACCTCTACGGTACGACCGTCAACGGGGGAACGCAGTCCTGCCCGATCGGGCACGGCTGCGGAACGGTTTTTGAGTTGTCACCACCCCCCCCGAAGGGGGCCCGTGGACCGAAACAGTGTTGTACAGTTTTTGCGCGAACAACGTGAACAACCACTGCCTCGACGGATACTCCCCGCTCGGCCAGCTAACCCACGCATCGGGGAACCTGTACAGCACAACCCAGGGTGGCGGCGAGGGTGGCTTCGGGACGGTGTTTGAGTTGTCGCATGGCGCGAACGGATGGGCGGAGACTGTTCTCTACAGCTTTTGCCCGCTCGGCAAAGGTGACTTTTGTCCGGATGGTGCAGAGCCTCATGCTGGCGTGACCTTCGACAATGCGGGCAATCTTTATGGGACAACGGAATTTGGTGGCTCGCAAAACGCGCACGGAACAGGGACAGTGTACAAGCTTTCGCCAGGCGCTGATGGATGGACAGAGATCGTGCTCCACTCCTTCCACTCAGCAGGAGAGGGTGCAAGTCCACTAGGAGGCGTAAGCTTCGATACTTTGGGGAACCTCTATGGCACGTTCGCGGGCGGCGGACCAGACTTTGCCGGAGGCGGCTTCAGGATACCTGCGAAGAATGGAAACATTGGATCGTTTTTCTTCAACAGTACCGGCGGATCCGAGCCTGAGGCCGGAGTGCTCGTAGATTCCAAGCACGCGACCCTTTACACAACTACTACCCAGGGTGGTGCTGCCAACGGCGGAACCGTTCTCAAGGTCACTGCTCCTCGGCAAGAGTCGGTGCTGTACAACTTCTGCTCGCAGTCCAACTGTGCAGACGGCGCTAGCCCGGTCGCGAGCGTCATCTCAGACGCAGCCGGCAACCTCTACGGAACCACGGAACTGGGTGGCGAGAACAATCAGGGTGTAGTGTTTGAAATAGTGCGGCAGGCACCAAAGGCTTCGGCAAGCCAAGCTACTTTGCGCTCACTGCTGGACGAAAAACAGTGAACATTTTTCCATCCCCACCTTTGCAAAGAACGCAAAGATGGGCCACCCGGTCCTTAACATATAGCGCCGAAGTGAGCCGTCCGGGTCTCATTAGGGCCATGCACGTCGGTCACTTTGGGCGGGGTGGGCGACCCGCTAAAATTGCACCATGGGCCTCGAGTGTTTGCTGGTGACTGGCGATCCCGCGTTGTTGGGTGAAGTCCATGCCAGTTTTGTCGCGCATGGGGCTGCGCTCGATGTTCGCCAGGATTCGGCGAGTGCGATCGAGTTTGCCTCGCGGCGGCATTTGGATGGACTGGTGATTGATTGTGATGATGTGCGGGGAGGCACGGAAGCGCTTGTCCAAATACGGAACAGCCCGGCCAATAAGCAAAGCCTGATTGTAGCTGTGGTAAACGGTTCGACCAGCGCCGATGCGGCGCTCGATTTGGGAGCGAATTTCGTACTCAGCAAGCCGATTCAGCAGGCCCGGTTGCATAGCGTGATGGATGTCGCCATCCCGAAGATGGAGCGCGAGCATCGCAGGTATTTCCGTTACGACGTTGATTTGCCGGTGAAGTTTCAGAATCCGCTTAAGCAATCGTTTTTGGCGAGGATGAAGAACGTGAGCGAAGGCGGATTGGCGATCAAGTTGATTGATCCGGTAAGGCTCAACGGAGTGGTGGCGGTGGAATTCGATCTGCCCAGCGTCCAGCCCCAGGTATTTCGCGGAAAAGGGGACGTGGTTTGGAACGACTCTTTTGAGATGGGGTTGCGTTTTCTGTACGTCGAGAAGGATTCTGGAGTTGCGCTACAGGCGTGGCTGAATTCGTTAGAGGGTCAATCCCGGTTTCGTGAATTTATCAGACTGGCCCACTAAGAACCGCAAGACTCGCCCACTCTTTCCTCTAAAAAGCAGGCCTTGGCAATCCCGGTGTGAATTGTGGTGGATAGACGTTCGCCCGGCTACTCACACTTACTCACAAAGTGTCTTTTTACAATTATTTTGCAGGGGGATGACAGGGTGGGGATGGAAGCCGTCGTAGAATGTCCTCCTGGCCGAGAAGCCGTCCAAAGCGGCGCTGCTGGCCCAATTCGAAGGAACCGGGGAAAATACAGAGCATGTGCAGAAAGAGCTTATTGACATTGACCGTGCTGGCCCTTGCCAGTGTGACAGTTTTTGCCGCCAGCAATGATAAAGGTAGCGTGACCGTGCTCCACCAATTTACCGGTGCGGACGGCGCATTTCCTGTTGCCAGCCTCACAGCGGATGCAGCGGGGAATTTTTATGGGACGACACAGATCGGTGGCACTTATGGATCGGGCACGGTGTTCCGGCTTTCCCCAGTATCAGGCGGGGATTGGCGGTATTCGTTGCTGTATGAATTTACGGGCGGAGACGACGGTGGACAGCCGTTGGGTAGTCTGGTATTCGACGCGGAAGGCAACGGATACGGAACGGCAGCGGCTGGAGGCACGGCGGGAGTAGGGGTCGTCTTCAAACTCAGCCGGCCCGCGCCTGGCAACTTGCCGGTAGAAAGCGTTTTGTACAGTTTTCAAGGCGGTTCAGACGGTGAGTTGCCATTTGGCAACGTCATATTCGACGCTGCGGGGAATCTTTATGGCACCACATCGAGAGGTGGTGTGACGCATGTAGGATGCTTCCAGTCAGGTTGCGGCACAATCTATGAGCTGTCGCCGACGGGCAATGGCCCCTGGCAGGAGACGATTCTCCATGCCTTCGCCGATAACTTCGGCGAGGGCGCTGAACCGCACGCAGGCTTGGTGTTTGATACGGCGGGGAATCTGTATGGAACTACCAACTCGGGCGGCAATAACGACGTATGCAACACCTTCAATTCCGACGGTTGCGGCTCGGTTTTTGAATTGAAGCAAACTTCACCCGGAAAATGGCAGCTGGCGTCATTCGATTTCAACCTTAATGATGGCGGACGTCCAGAGGCAGCCATGACTTTGGACGGGAAGGGAAACCTTTTCGGAACGACTAGCGTTGGAGGCGCTTTCAACGGCGGGACAGTGTTCTCCCTGACACAGGAATCGGGTCAATGGAAGGTAGGACATCTGTACAGCTTCACGCAAGCGAACAGCCAGCCATCAGGAAACATTGCCGTCGACAGTTCCGGCAATCTCTACGGGACTACATATCAGGGTGGTGCTAACGACTGGGGCAGCGTGTTTCAGTTGGTTCCGAAGGCCGATGGATGGACCGAGCATACTTTGTACAGTTTTCCGGTGTCTGGAAGCCGGACTGGTGCTTATCCTTCCGACGGAGTTTTCATCGATGGTTCCGGCAATCTTTTTCTTACGGCAAGCGAGGGTGGGAACCTGAACGACTGTTTGTCGACGGGGGCCGGATGCGGCACGGTCATCGAACTTAGCAAGTAAGAGAGGCTTGATGTTTCCTAGGCAAGGCGCGGCTTGATGCCGCGCCTTTTCTTTTTTGCGGCAGGACATGGCTCTGAGGTTATGGCGGCGCCGGATTATCTGTCGCCGTTAGATTCTTAGAAGTGTTACAGGCGCGCATCTCAATTCTATTTGCTAGAAAGCTGAGCCAGATCCCAACAGACTGTAGAGCAGAATCACCAGCACGATACCGGTGAAGATCATGTATAGGCGGTCGTGTTCGGCGGCGAAGCCCCAGATGGAAAACGCGACACGAGCTACAGGAGTGGCGATCAGACAAAGTAGTCCCAATTGGATGATGCCGCGGCTGCGGAGTTCCTTCGCGCTGTGGATGATTCCGCGGAGATTTCTCAGGTCGGAAGGCTCACCTTGAAACACGCGGTAGTCGGCAGGAGCATGGCCGTAGCGAGCCAAATAAAAGCAGGCGCCCACGAAGACGACGATTGCAGAGAGAGTGACACCAGTGCGCAGTAAATCGGCCACGATTTCTTCGATTTGGCGGTCAGTCCAGCTTTGCATCCAGGCCATATCAGATTGTCCCCACGATACCTTGATAGATCATTTGACCTCCAAGCAGGAGCAGCACCAGGCTGAAAACCACGCGCAGAACCCGGGTTTCGGCTTTCATCAGAATGTGGACGCCCAGCAATGAGCCGGCGAGAACGCCCAGCATGACCGGCATGGAGAGTCCGGGATCGATGTAGCCGCGATTGAGATAAACGCCGGCGCTGGCAGCGGCGGTCACACCGATCATGAAGTTGCTGGTGGTGGTGGAAACCTTGAAAGGAATCTTCATGGCCTGATCCATGGCCAGAACTTTGACTGCTCCTGAGCCGATGCCCAGGAGTCCGGAGAGCGCACCCGCTCCGAACATCAGCCCGAAGCCTGCGGGGACGTGCTGCACGTTGTAATTGCGGGTGCCGTCCTCGGAAGGGAAGCTGCCGTTCATGCGCAGGCGAGTGGCCAAGTTGTCAGGCGGAAGATTGCGTTCTTCCGGGGTGCGAGGCCGGCGGGAAAGATAGGCGGAGTAAAGCAACATTACTCCGAAAATGATGGCCAGGGCACGGGTGGAAACATAGGCAGCCAGGAAAGCCCCGCCGAGAGCGCCGAGAGTGGTTGCGATCTCCAGAAACATACCGATTCTGATGTTGGAGAATCCCTGTTTGACGTAGGTGGCGGCAGCGCCGGAAGAAGTGGCGATTACCGAGACCAGGGATGCACCGATGGCGTAGCGGATATCCACCTTAAAGAAGATGGTGAGCAGGGGAACGAGAACGACTCCGCCGCCGAGTCCGGTGAGCGATCCGAGGAGGCCGGCGACAAAGGATCCTATCGCCAGCAGCAACGTGAATTCGAGGATGTTCATTCCGTCCTGAAGAAAGAGTTTGCCACATCTGCGGGGGAAAAAGCGGCGGGAGGGTTAGGTTCGAGGTTCTTGCATGGCCGTTTGGGTTATGACTGACAAAGGGTGCGACTTGGTCAATGAGTGTAATGGGGATGTTTTGCGACAATTGGGATTGGGCACGATGGGGGTTCTGAGCCATCGCGTCCGCACGGCGATCTCGCATATCATGATTTAATAGACCAGAAATTCTAGAATGCCATTTCGAAGGACCAAAATCGATGCTAATTCATTGCAACTTCTCGACCAGCTTGAGTCTTGGCTATCCGGTCTCGGAATGCAAAAGTACGACCGGATCCACGAGGCTATCGATGTCGTCCGCGAACATCACAAGAAGTTTCTTGCACTCAAATCTCAAGGCCTGCCCGCAGACTCGAACGAAACGCTTGGCGATGCGCCATTCGCAGTGCGGACTTTTGTGAATGCAAACCTCGATGTGACTGAGTTCCTCGACATTTTTGAAGCGTTCAGTGACGAGTCACCCGATCGAATTGTGCCCAAGCTCGAACGCGCTTCGTCTGGCCCCTTTATGCCGGTGGTTGAGACAAAGCAGAATAGCGATGCCAGAAACATGCAGTTTGAATTGGCGCTTGCTGCTGAATGGCGCTTGAACGGTTTGAACGTAAGTATTGGGGAACCAGATTTCACGCTTTCGGTTGGTGCGACAAACTATATCATTGAGTGCAAAAGGCCGTTTCGTGAGGAAAGTGTAAGAGCGAACATTCGGGCCGCAAAGAATCAACTAAGTACTCGCCTAGACAGCAACGAGAATCTTTTCGGAGCTGTAGCGATTTCCGTCTCTAGGATCGTGGCCCCAGCAACGCACACATTTATTAAGCGTTCTGCATTGCCGTCCGTTCAACGTGATCCCGTTCTTCTTCAAACTGCGCTGTTGCAAGAGGCTAGAGATGACTCGACCCCCCTTATCCGGCGATTTTACAAGGCACTCAGCCGCGACATTCAGGCGGTCATGGCCAGCACTCGATGCCTTAAATTTGACTTCCATGAGCGCGTTGTTGGAATGTTCTTCCATGCCGCACCGTCCTTCATCCTTGAAGGCGGACCAGGTCGATTCGCACTGTCTGTGCTAACTAATGTGGGGAGACCGGGACCAGCGTATATGTATCTGCAAGATTCTACGAACACTGCTTACAATAGAGGTATGTCGGGCGCAAAGGTTCGTAGTTGACGAAAACAACGTTTATACTCATTGACCCGGTCAAATCAACGTAAAGGGCGGCATGCCCCGATCCCTCGAGCGCCAAAAGAAGGTGCCTCGGGATGACAATCGCTAAGCGATGGGGAGGGTGAAGTAGAAGACCGATCCATGGCCGGGTTGGCTGGTGACTCCTATTTCGCCGCCGTGAAGCTCGACGATGGCTTTGGCGATGGCCAGACCCATGCCCGTTCCCTGCACTTGCAGGCGGTGATTGCGGCCGCGGTAGAACTTTTCGAAAATCAGCGACTGGTCGAAATCGTCGATCCCCGGGCCTCGGTCGGCGATGCTGACCATGAGCGAGCGATTCTTGACTTCGGTTGCAATCTGAATGGGCGATCCTGGCGCGGAATACTTGGCGGCGTTTTCGAGAAGTTGGGCGATGACTTCCGAAGTGCGATCTACGTCGATGCGGACCGGAGGCAGGTTGTCCGGAAGAATTGTGCTGACCACATGTCCTGCGAGCGTACCTGCCAGTTTTGCTATAGCGTCGTCGATAGGTTCGCGGATCTGATGCGCTCCCAGATGCAATTCGACATGGTGTGCGTCTAACTGACTCATTTCTGCCGCTTCACCAATCAGGCGATTCAGGCGGTCGCTCTCTTCGTTGATGATGGTGGTTAGTTCGAGACGCTGAGTCTCATCCAAACCACGATTCGAGAGCAGGGAAGTGACGGAGGCCTTGATCGCGGTGAGGGGAGTGCGAAATTCGTGAGTGACGGAATCGAGTAGGGCGGAACGCAGTTGTTCGCTTTCGCGCGCGGCTTCGGCTTTACTCAGTTTTTCGATGGCGCCTGCGCGCTCCACGGCGATGGCGATCAGGCTGCTCAACGCTTCCAAGGTTTCGCGGGAAAGTGGACCACCGGCCACTCCCAGACTACCCACCACCTTTACGCCGAGCCGCAACGGTACGACAGCCACGCGAGCTTCAGAATCAATGGTCGGTTCACCACGCATGCAGACCATCTGAAGATCGTGAATATCGAGCACGTCGGTGGCGGAATCGGAACGGTAGACGTCGGGACGGTTGGGCAGGGACACGGCTGCCGATGCAACTCCGAAGCCATCGACGATGAAGCGTGGAATCTTGTTCAGCAGTTCGGCGGCGTTGTCACTGGTGAGCAATTGCTGGCTGAACCGGTATAGCTGTTCGGTTTCCTTCCTGCGCTCGTTGGCCCGGAGGGCTTCGCGGCGGGCCCGTTCGGCGAGTTCGCTGGCAATGATGGCGGTGATCAGGAACGCGGTTAGAGCGACCCAGTTCTGAGGATCTGAAATGGTTAAAGTGCCGATGGGGGGAAGAAAATAATAGTTGAAGGCCAGAGTGGCCAGCAAAGCCATAAACACTGCGGGTCGCAGGCCCCAGTTGGCTGAGACCACGAGAATGCCGACTAGAAAGGTAAGCGCTACCGTGGTCGGGTTCACCAGCAGTACAGTCCGGTAAACTGCCACCAGGACCACAACCGTCGCGGTCGAAGCGACGTAGGGAAGGGCTGGCTTAATCAGGGACAATTTCACGCAGCCGATTGTAGCTGACATCGACAATTTTGTTCTGCTCGACGACAATATCCGCGATGACCAAAACTCCCGAGCAATGGCTGGAAGAGACGTCGCCTGCGAAGCAAGGCGCCGTGTTCAAACTGTTCCTGGGTTACGCGCCCGGAGTGGGGAAGACATACAGCATGTTGAGCGAAGCGATTCGCCGGCATAGCCGCGGCGAGGACGTGGTGATCGGGGTGATTGAAACCCATGGACGCAAGGCGACGGCCGATCTGGCCACGCAATTGGAAAGCGTTCCGCGAAAGAAGATCGAATACAAGGGTACGATTTTCGACGAAATGGATGTGGACGCCATTCTTGCGCGCAAACCGCGCGTGGCTTTGGTGGACGAGCTGGCGCACACCAACGTGGAGGGCAGCAAACACGCCAAACGTTACCAGGACGTACTGGAACTTCTCGATGCCGGCATCGACGTGCTCTCGACCATGAACATTCAGCACCTGGAAAGCATTACTCCCACGGTGCAGAGCATTACGGGCATCACGGTGCGCGAAACTGTGCCGGACTGGGTGCTCAAGCGGGTGAATGAAGTTGTGATGTCGGACCTGACGCCCGAAGCGCTGCAGAATCGCATGCGGCGCGGAGACATTTATCCGTTGGACCGGGTGGGGCGGGCCCTGGGCAATTTCTTTCGTCCCGGAAACCTTATTGCCTTGCGCGAACTGGCGCTGCGTCAGGTGGCGCAAGAAGTGGACCGCAGTCTGGAGTCTTATCGCGAGAAGGATGACGCTACTGCGACGGTTGCGGTGCGGGAACGGATTGCAGTTTGCATCAGTTCGAATCCGGCGGCCCAGTATCTGATTGCCCGCGCTGCCCGCATGGCACAGGCGATGAACGGCGAACTTTATGTGGTGTACGTGGACCTGGGCCAGGACGGCAGCGTAGCCAACCAGAAGACGTTGGCGGCAAACATCCAATTCGCGGAAAACGTAGGCGCGCAGATTGAAAAACGAACGGGGAAGAGCGTAGCGGAAGTGGTGGCCGAATTTGTTCGCGCCAAGCACATTACGCAGGTGGTTTTTGGGCGGTCCGCGACAACGGGTGTGAAACGATATTTGTATCTTTCGGCCATCCACAAGTTTCTGCGCGACGCGCCACCGGTGGATGTTCATATCGTTACGCAGGAGCCTTCCTGATCCGCGATGAATGAACACCGGCGCATTCTCGTAGTGGATGACGAGCCGCAGATCACGCGGGTGTTGCGGACCAGCCTCTCCAGCCAGGGCTATGACATTCGCGTGGCGAACGATGGCGAGACAGCGCTGGAGATCATGAAGGATTGGACGCCCGATCTGGTGGTGACCGACCTCTCCATGCCCAATATGGACGGACTGGAACTGTGCCGCCGGCTGCGGGTTGCGAGCCAGGTTCCCATCATCGTTCTCTCGGTACGCGGGGAAGAACGAACCAAGGTGCAAGCACTGGACGCAGGGGCCGATGACTACGTTACCAAGCCCTTCGGGATTGAGGAATTGCTGGCGCGGGTGCGGGCATCGCTGCGACGCGTACCGGCAGATCAGGGGCAGACCTCGCTGATCGAGGCCGGTGACTTTCGAATTGATCTCGCCGCCCACAAAGTTGTGGTGCGCAGCCGCGAAGTTCATCTGACTCCCAAGGAGTTTGATCTGCTCGTCTACCTGGCTCGCCATGCGGGCAGGGTTGTCACCCATCGCGCATTGCTGGGTGCGATTTGGGGTGGGCACAGCACAGAGCAAGTGGAATACGTGCGGGTGTTCGTGGGGCAATTGCGCAAGAAACTCGAACCCGAAGCCTCTTCACCGCAATATATTATTACGGAACCCTGGGTTGGGTATCGCTTCGAGCCCGGGAAATAGTTTCTCTTTCTGGATGACGCCAGATGACTGCTGACTCCACCTATTACCGCGACTTGGCCTATGTGTTGGTAGCGGCCATGGCCGGCGGTTTAGTGGCGCGCAAGATGCGCCAACCGCTCATTCTGGGTTATGTTGCCGGAGGAATTCTGGTGGGCCCGTTTACCCCCGGCCCCAAGGTGTCCGAAGTTCACGTTCTCGAACTAGTGGCGGAAGTTGGCGTGATCCTGTTGATGTATTCGATCGGGATCGAATTTTCCATACGGGATCTGCTGCGCGTGAAATGGGTGGCGCTGATCGGCGGTCCGCTTGGCATCTTGCTTTCTCTTCTTCTGGGAACTGGGGTGGGATGGATGCTGGGTTGGAGCACGTCGCAGGGGATCGCGGTGGGCGCTGCGGTTTCGGTGGCCAGCACCATGGTTTTGTCACGTCTGCTGATTGATCGGGGAGAACTACAGACCGAACACGGCCGGGTGATGATCGGAATCACGCTGGTTGAGGATTTTGCCGTGGTGGCTCTCACGGTTTTGCTGCCGACCCTGGGGACCGTCGATAAGGGCCAACTTCTGGGAGTAGGTTGGGGCCTGGCAAAGGGTTGCTCATTCTCGTGCCTGTGGCTCTGCTGGCGTACAAGTTTGTGCCGCCGTTGATGACGCGAGTCGCCAAGATGAAAAACGATGAACTCTATCTCCTGGTGGTTTTGGCCTTGGGATTTGCCACGGCTGCGCTAACTCAGGCGGTGGGTTTGTCACTGGCGCTGGGCGCGTTTCTGGGAGGCGTAGTGATCAGTGGATCGGAACAGGCGCATGAGACCCTGGTTCGAGTGCTGCCGTTGCGCGACGCCTTTGTCGCTCTGTTCTTTGTGACTATTGGAGCGCTGATCGATCCGCGTGAGTTGTTTTCTCATCCCTCGCTGCTGGCGGAGATTCTTGGATTGGTGGTGCTGGGCAAGTTTGTGATCTGGCTGGCGGTGGTGCGATTGTTTCGCTATCCACTTTGGTCAGCAGTGCTGGTGGCGATTGGGCTTACCCAGATTGGAGAGTTTTCTTACGTTTTGATGCAAGTGGCCCGTGACGCCAAGCTGGTGGGGAACGACGTTTATAACGCGATCCTGGCGGCGTCGTTGGTGAGCATCTTGCTGAATGCCGCGTTGATGAAAGCTGCGCAGCGATGGCAGCCAAAGCGCCATTCGTGACAACTATCCAGACTTTCTACGAACCGTAATTCCTCTGTTTTCAACCTGAAAGTTCATAACGGACATTCTACGAACTCTTTATTCAATCCTTACGGCGTTCGCTATTTAATCAAGGGAGTTGAAGGCAATAGAAAGGCCAGGAATCTTATGTCATCGATGAATAACGTATGCGCTGAAGACTTAGCCAAGCTTTTCCATCACTATCATGAAGCTCTCTCACATGACTTTCACGGCCACGCCAGCCGGGAAGCGGATGTTTCCTGGGAGCAGGCTCCCCAGAACGAACGCAAATTGATGATTGCGGCTGCCCGACTGACGCTTCTGGAACTGGGGGCATCGTCCGCTGGAGAGCCGGCCGATCGCAAGTACTACGCGAAGCCTGGCGAGGCGGATTGGGGCTGCTAGTTTTCCTTGTCGGTTCGAGGCGGGGATCTTTACGAAGTCTTTACGAACTGTTTACCCCACTCTTACGCTGGGGCTTGTCAACTCGTAGTTCGCACCTTCCTAACAACTATCTGGGCGATTGGAATGAAGCCTATATTTGGAATACTGTGCGTCGGCGCAGTGATTTTCTTGCTGCGGGTTCTTGCCGCCCTTTTGAAAGAAAGGCAACGTTTGTCGCCGTGGGCGATAGAAGTCTATGTTGCGAAGTTCAATCCAGTTAAGCGACGTGGAGAATTGATCATCATGAATTCGAAGAATTATGTGAGCAAGTCGGCGGTATTAAGCGGCAAGCGGGCGGCTCTTGTCGTAGTGGCCGCAGCGTTGCTGACGCTTCCATTACATGGTCAACAAGCAACTGCAAGCGCCGCGACCGGTGCTTCAGGATCGGTTAATCAACCGGCGAGCGCGGCGAATCAGCAAACGGACCAGGAAATCGTCCAGGAGCTTGCTGCCATGAAGAAGCGCATTGAGCAACTTGAAGCGGAACTGAAACAACACGTCGCCTCGGAGCAGCCGAACACGGTTGTTCAAACCGCAAAGGCGACGACGACGGTGGCGACCTCTGCCGGAGCTCCCGCGTCGCCCACGCAAGCAGAGGCCGTATTGCCACAGACGAGTGCACCTGAAAAACCGGAAAAAGAGGTGCCATTCGCGTTCGCCGACTGGACTTGGCTAAACGGCGCGCCGCGCACCAAGACGCCGGCCTTTGACTCCAAATTCTTCACCCCGGAAGTCCGTGTGGACGCGTCCTACATTTACGATTTCAACCACCCCAAGGATGACACCATTGGCGGATCGAGCGAGGTGTTTCGTTCCGACGAAGTACAGCTTACGGACCTCGCCGTCGGTGGCGATTTCCACTACGACAATGTTCGCGGCCGAATCTTGACCCAGTTTGGCCTGTATTCCACGGCAACGCCGCGCAACGACGCCAGCCCGGCGCGCGGGCAGTGGGATCTTGCCGATGCATACCGTTATATCTCCGAGGGCTACGGCGGGTATCACCTCAACGCGCTGCACGGCATCAACATCGATGCGGGAATTTTTTCGTCGTACATCGGCCTGTTCAGTTTCTACAACTTTGATAATTGGGCCTATCAGCCGTCTTATGTATCGTCGAACACCCCATGGTTCTTCAATGGAGTGCGGGTTCAGATTTACCCGACCGCACACCTAAAGATTGAGCCCTGGTTCATCAACGGATGGCAGTCGTATGGCCGGTTTAATGGTCGTCCGGGAGTGGGTGGGCAGATCTTGTGGCGTCCCAAGGGCTGGATTTCTGTCATCGGGAATCAGTATGCACTGGGCGAGGACGCATTGAATACGCCGGGTCGCGTCCGCTACCACACTGACGACAGCGTCGAAATCAAGTATTACGACCATCCGGAAAACTTCCTCAGCAAAGCTGCGTTTTCACTGACGGGAGATCTGGGATGCGAGCACGGTGGCGGTGTGAGCTGCGCTGGAGACTCCGCCAAGGGGCCGAAGCAGGACTTTATCGGCTTCATGCTCTATAACCGCTTCTGGTTCGACAAGGATAAGTTCGGATTCACCGTGGGGGGCGGCAAGATTAACAATCCCGGACGCTACCTGGTGCTGCTGCCTCCGATCAACGGCGCAACTGCGACCTCGGGGACGCCATACTTCACGGAGAATCCCGGCGATCCGTTCAAGGCTTGGGACCTTTCCGAGACCTTCGACTACATGCCCAGCCAGTACATCACTTTCCGCTGGGAATTCGATCACCGGGCGGCGAACGTGCCGTACTTCTCAGGGCCGGGTGGAATCACGCCGCCGGGCGGGAATACTGGAGCGCCCGGTTCAATGGTGTCCGGCTTTACTCCGGACCTGGTGAAGGATGAGAACCGCATCAACCTGGCGATATTGGTAAAGTTCTGAGACACAAGGTTTCGGGGGAGACTGATTTATGCAGGACGTTCTTTGGATAGCAGTCACCATCGCGTTTTTTGTTCTCGCGATTGGCTATGTGCGGTTTTGTGACCGCATTCGGTGAGGAGAAGTGCCGTGAGTGCTGAGTCGATCATCATGTTGCTGGTAAGCGCGGGACTGATGGTGTACCTGCTTTATGCCCTGTTGCGGCCGGAGAAATTCTGATGACGGCCAACGGCTGGCTCCAGATTGTGTTGTTTCTCGCGCTCATTCTCGCGGTCACCAAACCGCTGGGTGTGTTCATGACGCGCGTGTTCAATCGCGAGTCGACGTTTCTGGATGCCTTGGTCCGACCACTCGAGCGATTGCTATATCGAGTGACGGGCGTCGATGAGAACCACGATATGGCGTGGACGGAGTATGCCCTCTGCACGCTGCTGTTCAGCGCCGTTTCCATGCTGCTGCTGTATGGAATTCTGCGTTTGCAGCAGGTGCTGCCGTGGAATCCACAAAGATTTTCTGCGATTGCTCCCGCTCTGGCGTTTAATACTGCCGCGTCATTCACCACCAACACCAACTGGCAGAATTATTCCGGCGAGGCCGCCATGAGTTATCTGACTCAGATGGCGGGGCTGGCATATCACAACTTCATGTCAGCGGCGGTGGGAATTTCCCTGGCAGTTGCATTCATCCGCGGCATTGCCCGGCGAGAGAAAGAGACCATTGGCAACTTCTGGGTTGACATGACACGGTCAATGCTCTGGGTGCTCTTGCCGATGTGCGTGGTTGGCGCACTGGTGCTGGTTTCGCAAGGGGTGGTGCAGAATCTCCGCCCCTATGACACGGTGAAGCTGGTTGAATCGCAGCAAGTCCAGAAGACCGGCGCTGATGGCAAGCCAATGGTGAGTGCCGATGGCAAGCCGGTCATGGATACCGTGAGCGACCAGACGATTGCGCAAGGGCCGGTCGCTTCACAGGAAGCGATCAAGGAACTGGGAACGAATGGCGGCGGCTTCTTCAATGCCAACAGCGCTCATCCTTTTGAGAATCCCACGCCGTTCAGCAACTATCTGGAAATGATTTTCATCTTTGCCATTCCCGCGGGGCTGACTTACACGCTCGGTCGCATGACTGGATCGGCGCGGCATGGTTGGGCCGTCTGGGCGGCGATGGCGTTCTTGTTTTTCTGTGGAGTGACGGCCGCGTACTGGGCGGAAGCCAAGGGAAATCCTCTGCTGGCAGGAGTCGATCAACGCGTTTCCGCTACTCAGCCCGGTGGCAACATGGAAGGCAAGGAAGTTCGCTTCGGGATCGCCAATTCTGCGTTGTTTGCAACCGTGACCACGGATGCGAGTTGCGGCGCCGTGAACGGATTCCACGATTCCTTCACACCGCTGGGCGGTATGGTGCCGCTGGTCAACATCATGCTCAGCGAAGTGGTCTTCGGGGGCGTGGGCGCGGGTCTCTATGGCGTTCTGATTTACGTCGTGCTGGCGGTGTTCATCGCTGGCCTCATGGTGGGCCGTACGCCGGAGTATTTGGGCAAGAAGATTGAAGCCTACGACGTGAAGATGGCGATGCTGGTGACGCTGGTGTTTCCGCTGGTGATCCTAACATTCACGGCGATCTCGTCAGTGGAAGGTTTCGGTACCTCGAGCATTACCAATCCCGGGCCTCATGGATTCACCCAGATTGTTTACGCTTTTGTGTCGCAGGCGGGCAACAACGGTTCGGCGTTCGGCGGGTTGAATGGAAACACGCCCTGGTACAACATTTCGGGTGCGATCACGATGTTGGTGGGACGGTTCTTCATGATTTTGCCCATGCTGGCCATTGCCGGAAACCTCGCAAAAAAGAAATACGTTCCGCCGTCGCTGGGAACGTTTCCGGTGACGACGCCCTTGTTCAGCGTGCTGCTGGTAGGAGTGATTCTGATTGTCGGCGCGTTGACGTTTTTCCCCGCATTGAGCCTGGGGCCGATCCTTGAGCATTTGATGATGACGGCGGGCAAGACCTTTTGAGAACACAAATGGTTGAAAAGCATTCCAAAACGAAGTCGATTTGGGATTTGAAGATCGTACGGCGCGCGACGATTGATTCGATCCTAAAGCTGAATCCGCGCAACATGATGAAGAATCCCGTCATGTTCGTGGTGGAAGTGGGCAGCGTGGCCACCACACTCCTGCTGCTGCGTGAGGGGCGGCACCATGGCGCGTTCGGATTTAATTTGCAGATCACGCTATGGCTATGGTTCACCGTCTTATTTGCCAATTTCGCCGAGGCCATGGCTGAGGGGCGCGGCAAGGCGCAAGCCGATGCGCTGCGTAAAACCCGTGCGGAAACCATTGCCAATCGCCTGCTCCCGGATGGGACAGTTGAGCAGGTGGCCAGTTCCAAGTTGTGCGCCGGCGACATCGTGAAAGTTGTGGCTGGCGAATTTATTCCGAGCGATGGCGAAATCCTGGAGGGCGTCGCGTCGGTGGACGAGTCCGCCATTACTGGTGAATCGGCTCCGGTGATCCGCGAAGCCGGAGGAGACCGATCGGCGGTGACCGGCGGCACGCGGGTGTTGTCCGACTGGCTGAAGATCAAGATCACCTGCAATGCCGGCGAGACCTTTATGGATCGCATGATTGCGCTGGTGGAAGGCGCGGAGCGACAGAAGACCCCCAACGAAATCGCCCTTAATATCTTGCTGGCAGGACTGACCATTATTTTTCTGCTGGCGGTAGTGACTTTGCAGCCGTTTGCAATTTACTCAGGTTCCCCTCAGACCGTCTTTGTACTCGTGTCGTTGTTGGTTTGTCTGATTCCCACGACCATAGGCGGCTTGCTCTCGGCCATCGGCATCGCCGGTATGGACAGGCTGGTACAGCACAATGTGCTGGCGATGTCGGGCCGCGCGGTGGAAGCGGCGGGTGACGTGAACACGCTGCTGCTCGATAAGACTGGGACCATTACCCTGGGAAACCGTCAGGCATCGGAGTTCGTGCCGGCTCCGGGGATCACCGAAGCGCAGATGGCCGATGCGGCACAGCTTTCCTCTTTGGCCGACGAAACCCCAGAGGGACGCTCGATCGTTGTCCTGGCGAAAGAGCGCTACGGATTGCGGGGCAGGGAACTGGCCTCGCAGGAAGCTGAGTTTATTCCTTTCACTGCGCAGACCCGAATGTCGGGCGTGAATCTCGATGGCCGCGAGATTCGCAAAGGATCAGTCGATGCCATCACGAAATATCTTGCTCAGCATGGCACCAGTTTGCCCAAAGAGGTCAATTTCGCAGTCGAGACCATCGCACGCTCAGGCGGGACGCCGCTGGTGGTGAGCGAGAATCGCCGCGTCCTGGGCGTGATCCATCTGAAAGATATTGTGAAAGGTGGGATGAAGGAACGGTTTGACCAGCTGCGCGCCATGGGAATCAAGACGGTGATGATTACCGGCGACAATCCGCTCACTGCGGCGGCGATTGCGCGGGAAGCAGGCGTGGATGATTTTCTTGCGGAGGCGGCACCAAAGGACAAGATGGATCTGATTCGCGCCGAGCAGAAGCAAGGGAAACTGGTTGCGATGACAGGTGATGGCACTAACGATGCACCGGCGCTAGCGCAGGCCGACGTTGGTGTGGCCATGAATACTGGGACGCAGGCGGCGAAAGAAGCGGGAAACATGGTGGATCTCGATTCCAATCCCACGAAGCTGATTGAGATCGTGGAAATCGGGAAGCAGTTGCTGATGACGCGTGGAGCGCTGACTACCTTTTCGATCGCGAATGACGTTGCCAAATATTTCGCCATCATTCCAGCGATGTTTGCGGGAACTTTTCCGGTGCTGAATGCGCTGAACGTCATGCAGCTCAAGACGCCGCAGTCGGCGGTGCTGTCGGCAGTGATCTTCAATGCGCTGATCATTATTGCTTTGATCCCGCTGGCGTTGCGCGGGGTGAAGTATCGCCCGATGGGCGCGGCCGCACTGCTGCGCCGCAATCTGTGGATTTATGGGGTGGGCGGCATTTTAGTGCCGTTTGTTGGGATCAAGCTAATTGACATGCTTATTACCCGGGTGGGAATGGCGTGAGTTCTATGAAGAAGAATCTCCTGATTTCGGTTTGGATGACGATTGCGACTACGATTTTGCTGGGGATCGTCTATCCGCTGGTGATTACTGGTCTGGCGCAGGTGCTCTTTAAAGATAAGGCCAATGGCCAACTGATCACGCTGAACGGGAAGGTTGTTGGTTCGAGAATTATCGGCCAGGCATTTACCGGTCCGGCCTATTTTCACTCGCGGCCCTCGGGAGCAGGAAACGGATACGATGCCGCGAATTCCTCGCCGTCTAACCTGGGACCGACCAATAAGAATCTGATCGATCGAGTGAAGGCATCAGTGGCAACCGAGAGTGGCGGCTCGGCTGGTCCAGTCCCAGTAGATCTGGTGACGATGTCCGGCTCCGGGCTCGATCCTCACATTTCACCGGCAGCGGCGGAGTTTCAGGTCGAGCGAGTCGCTAGGGAGCGTGGGGTTAAAGCTGACGACCTGCGGCAGCTTGTGATCAAGCACACTGAGGGACGGCAGCTGGGGTTCTTGGGCGAGCCGCGGGTGAACGTGCTGGAGCTGAATCTGGAACTCGATCAACAGTTTCCGCTGAGGAAACAGGCGAAAGTCGATTAGATGCGGACACGCCGGCGATGGTTCGCTACGACTTGGTCCGAAGAAATTCAAATAGGATGTAGCCGATGAACCCGGCTGCCATCGCGATGGCAAAGTTGGTAGCGGTGAAAACGTCTTCGATGGCCCAGGCAACGCCATTTTTTTGCCCCATGCCCGAGCGCTCAAATTCTCCCATCAAGAGGTTGGCGTAAAACAGGAAGACGATAAAACCAACCTCGATTACCAATCTCCAGAAATTCTTCTTCATGATGGGTCCGGCTCCTTGCCACGGCATGGGATCGGGCGACCTCTGCCTATTCTCTTTCTCTTGTGAAGATACAGCAAGCAATAACGGACCGTAGGTGGAAAACCGTGGCCGTCATGCATTGCGCGCAGAATGTTAAACTCGCTTGTGGCCCGCATTGCCTATCTTGAATGCACCAAATGCGGCGAGCACCTCAGCGCCGATCACCCTCAGACGGTGTGTCCTAAGGACGGCGGAGTTCTCTACGTCCGGTATGATCTTGCGGCGTTGAAGAAAACCTTTCCCGCAGCTTCGGTGGCGGGTCGCACTCCCAACATGTGGCGCTACGCAGAAGTGTTGCCCGAAGCCGAGCCCGTCTCTCTGGGGGAGGGTTTCACACCGATGCTTCCCAGCCGCGAGTTTCCCTCCGTTTACATAAAGGACGAAGGATTGAATCCCACGGGCTCGTTCAAGGCCCGTGGCATGTCGGCTGCGGTCACCATGGCCAAGGCTTACGGTTTGAAGAAGCTGGCAGCGCCTTCGGCCGGAAACGCGGCCAGTGCGCTGGCGGCTTATTCGGCAGCGGCGGGGATCGAGGCTTATCTTTTCATGCCCAAAGATGTGCCCTTGGCCAATCGCGTGGAGTGCGAGAGCTATGGAGCGCACGTGACATTGGTCGACGGCCTGATCAGCGATTTCGCGCGCATGGTTGCCGAGCAAAAAGAGAAAGAAGGGTGGTTCGATGTTTCTACGTTGAAAGAGCCGTTCCGCCTGGAAGGCAAGAAGACCATGGGCTACGAAGTGGCGGAACAACTGGGATGGCGGATGCCGCAAGGCATCATTTATCCCACGGGCGGCGGAGTCGGGTTAATTGGAATGTGGAAGGCGTTTGATGAGATGGAGCAGTTAGGGTGGATTGGCGCGGAGCGGCCACAGATGATTGCGGTGCAGGCGATGGGATGCGCTCCGATCGTTAAGGCATGGGACGAAGACCAGCCCACCGCAGAGTTCTGGGCGAATGCGTCGACACTGGCGGCGGGTCTGCGGGTTCCTAAAGCTTATGGCGATTATCTGATTCTCGACATATTGAAGAAGAGCGGAGGGCTCGCGTTGGCGGTCAGCGATGACGAAATCATGGATGCGCTACGCCACTGGGCGCGGGTGGAGGGAGTCTTTGCGGCTCCGGAAGGAGCGGCCGCGCTGGCGGCGTATCGCAAGCTGCATGCGACTGGATTCTTCGGCGCTGACGATACGGTTGTGCTGTTCAACACCGGATCGGGGTTGAAGTATCTCGATGTAATTGAAGGACAGAAGAAGCGTCAGGAGCCGCAGCCGGCGGCCCGACAAATCGGCGGGATTATTGGGCCGTATTAAGCAACCAGCATTTAGCACTCAGCACTCAGCATTCAGCATTCAGCCATGACTGAACATCTTTACTATCACGACTCCTTTTTGTATGAGTTCGAGGCGGAGGTGGTCGGGGTCACTGCTGTGGACTCTCGTCCTGCGGTGATATTGGATCGCACGGCGTTTTATCCCACTAGCGGTGGACAGGTGTTTGACACGGGGTGGATCATTCCTGCTGGCCACGCAGAAGACAAGCTACGCATCGCCGAAGTGGCAGAGCAAGAAGACGGAACTATTCTGCATTTCCTGGAGAATCCAGCTCAGATCGAGAGCGGCAGTCGCATTCGCGGCCTCATTGACGCAGATCGCCGGCGTGATCACATGCAGCAACACTCGGGCCAACATGTTCTATCGGCGGCGTTCGTCAGGGTGCTCAATATGCCGACAGTTTCGTTTCATATGGGTGCGGAATTCTGCTCCATCGATCTGGAAACCAAGAGCTTGACAGCGAAGCAAGCTGAGACAGCTGAGGCGCTGGCGAACGAGGTCGTGACTGAAAACCGCAGTGTCGGCATTCGCTTCGTCAGCAGTGCAGAAGCGAAGGAGCTCGGACTACGCAAGCTTCCGCCGACGGAGCGGGACGAGTTGCGGCTCATCGATATTCAGGATTTCGATCTGACAGCTTGTGGCGGTACCCATGTCACGCTTACGGGGCAAATTGGATGCATTCTGCTGCGAAAGATCGAGAAGGTACGGCAGGGATGGCGAGTGGAGTTTGTCTGCGGTAAACGCGCGGTGGGCACGGCGCGCCGGGATTACGCCACGCTGGCTGAGTCAGCAGGACTGCTTTCCACCCATGTGTGGGATGTGCCAGAGCAGGTCCGAAAATTACAGGATGAATCGAGAGCGCTGAAGAAATCGGCCGAGCACGCGTTGGCAGAGATCGCCGATCTCCATGCTGGCCGCATACTGGCTGAGACGACCGATAGCGGCGGCCGTAAGATTGTGATTCGTGTGTTTCCGGATCGTGATCTGGGGTTTATCAAGCTTCTGGCACAGAGACTGACCCGCCAGAGTGCTAACGTTGTTGCGTTGCTGAGTGCGGGAACTGACTCGCCTTCACTGGTTTTTGCGCAATCTCCGGGACAGCCCTTTGATATGGGCGGCCTCATGAAAGAAGCTCTTGCCAAGCTAGGTGGGCGGGGCGGCGGTAGCAAAGATATGGCCCAGGGTGGCCCGGCGCAAGTTGCTGGAGTCGAGGCAGAGCTTAGCCAAATCGGGGTGCGGGTGGAAGAAAACCAGAAGCCGTAACCGCAAAGGTCGCAAAGAACGGCCGCAAAGGTCGCGAAGAATGGCCTGCCTCGTGCTACATTTCCTTCAGTCCCATGGAACAGCGTCTCATCCTTATTAACCTGCTGATCAAGCTCGGCGTTGCCGCCGCCGTAGCCAGCATCCTGGTTCGGTCCGTCGAATTCAAGAGGTTGCTGTTCCTGGAAGACCGCTCACTCAAACAGAAAATCTATCTGGTGCTATGGGTTGCGGGGCCACTGGCGATCGGTGTTTATTTCCGGCTGATCGCGCGCAGCTTTCTGGCCGGGGATCTATCGTTTGAAACTGCGATTGTGCTGGGAGTGATTGGCGGCCGCCTCACTGGAGTACTCGGCGGCACGTTAGTGGCGCTTCCCGCCTTGCTTTATGGCGAATGGGCAACCTTGCCGTTCGCCATTGTTTGTGGGCTGGTGTCCGGACAACTGCGGGATGCGGCTCCGGACCGCGAAGATATCTGGTCGTTTTCGCCCTTCATTGACCTCAGCATTTATCGCATGATTCGCCGCAATCTTCCGGCTCCGCGCAGGTTCGATTGGCAGGTCATGTTCTTCGTGACCATCGTGGGGCTGAGGTTTATCCAGACGGAGATGTCACATTTTTCCCCACGCTCCACCTTCAGCCTGGAGAGCCCCGAATATTGGGTGGAGTCTCTCATTTACGCGGCGTCGATCATGGTGATTGGGATCGAGCTCAAAATCTGGAACAGCGTACGCATACAGATCAAGCTGGAAGAGCAGGAGCGTTTACTGCTGCGCTCCCGCATGGAAGCACTGCAAAACCAGATCAATCCGCACTTCTTGTTCAACACGCTGAACTCGGTTTCGTCGCTGGTGCGCTTCGATCCTGATACCGCGCGCGAATTGATCATCAAGCTGGCCACGATTCTGCGGCGGTTGCTGGGCAGCGGCGACGCTTTTGTGCCGTTGCGCGAAGAGTTGGAGTTCATCGATAACTATCTCGACATTGAAGTCGTGCGTTTCGGCCGCGACAAGCTGCGGGTCGTGAAGGAACTGGAGCCTGCGTCCCTGGACGCCATGGTACCCAGCATGTTGTTACAGCCGCTGGTGGAAAATTCCATCAAGCACGGGCTAGCGCCCAAGATCGAAGGCGGCAGCATCTTCCTGCGCAGCCGTCTCAGCGAATCGCAGCTGATTATTGAAGTTGAGGATGACGGAATTGGAATGGGCGCGGCTCAACTGCTGGAAAAGCCCTCTGGGCTGGGCGGGACGGGCATTGGGATGGCGAACGTGGCCGAGCGCTTAAAAGTGCTTTACGGCGACACCGCGCGGATGACAATTGATAGTCATGAAGGCAAGGGAACGCTGATTCGACTGCGGCTGCCGATTTTGCAGAGCGAAGGCTCCGTCCTGGCGGCACTTCAGGAAGAGCGTTCCAGCGTGCGCCGGTAGAACTCCTCATATTGCGGGACGATCCTGGAAGAACAAAACTTGGATTGTGCCATTGTGCGGCTGGCCTTGGCCATTTCCTGCAAGCGGCTGTTGTCGTTCAGCAGCTCGATGGCGTAGCCGGCCATAGTGTCGACGTCGCCGACCTCAGCCAAGTAACCACTGACTCCGTGTTCAATGAGTTCGGGAACACCACCTCCGCGAGTGGCGATGGGCACAACTTTGCAGGCCATGGCTTCGAGCGCCGCCAGGCCGAAGGATTCGAGTTCGCTGGGCATGAGAATGACGTCGGCCACAGCTAGTTTTTCGCCGATCGTGTCCTGTTTGCCCAGAAACAGAACGTCGTCGTGAATCCCTTTCTGCACGGCCAGCCATTCCGCGCGCGAGCGGTCGGGGCCGTCGCCGATCATTAGCAGCTTGGCCGGCATTTGCTTGCGCACGCGGTCGAAAATCTCCACGACGTCGGTCACGCGCTTCACCGGGCGAAAATTCGACAGATGCACTAAGACGCGTTCCCCATTCGGCGCATATTCCAGGCGCCGCTCCGCCGCCCCCGCATCGCGACAGTAAAGATCACAATTCACAAAGTTGTAAATCACTTCGATGTGATTCTTGACATCGAACTCACGTAAAGTACGCTCTCGCAGATAGTTCGAGATCGCAGTCACTCCGTCGCTCTCTTCGATTGAAAAACGAGTAATGGGTAGATAAGAACGGTCGAGTCCCACCAGAGTGATGTCAGTGCCGTGCAGCGTGGTGACGAATGGCAGGCGTTGTCCGTGCGGCTTGGCGGCCAGCATCTGCCGGGCCAACAGAGCGCTCACCGAATGCGGGATCGCATAATGCACATGCAGTAGGTCGAGGGCATAGAGTTCAGAAACCTCCGCCATGCGGGTTGCCAGCGCAAGGTCGTACGGCGGGAAGTCGAACAGCGGATAACGGGATACATCCACTTCGTGATAGTGGATGTTGGGATGCAGTTCGGTCAGCCGGATGGGCTGCGCGTATGAAATGAAGTGGATTTCGTGTCCGCGATGCGCCAATTCCAGACCGAGTTCCGTGGCCACCACTCCACTGCCGCCATAGGTGGGATAACAGGTGATGCCGATCTTCATGCCGGTCCTTTGCACGCCAGCGGCGTGGCTCTCTGATTCGATGGTGATCAGCTTAAGGGGATTCAGATTTTAGGTGTTCCCGACGGAAAAGAGAGGGCTAACTTTCGGAGTTGGTGGCGCCTTTAGCAGCATCGCGGTTGCCCAGCCCGTCGTCCAGTTTATCGAGGTGCTGTTGCAATCGCTCCTGAACGGTGTTGTCCAGCGCGGTGAATTCGATGCCCATGCCGACTCCGGGGTCGCTGGCCCGGATGACGCCGCTGGTTTGGACTTTTTCTTCATCCATCCAGAACTTGATGTTGACTTTCGTGCCCAGTTGCAGCGGGATCAGGCTCTCAACATAACAGCCGCGGCCGCCAATGTCAGTGGCGTTGGTGTTCATCTGCGACCGGCGGCCATCGTCGAAACTGATCTCAATGGGAAAGATGACCTTATGCCGCGCGAAACGCCGCTTGTTCTCGCCGGTGATCACTTCCTTTTTCTCCCACGCGGCCAGGTCCTGCCAGGGGCTGCGCTGGTTGGGAAGCATTTGCACGCCGGCTTCAATTTTGCGGGCTACGCCGGCATCGATGACCCAGATGACCTTGAAGCGGGCTTTCTTGTCGCCGTACTGAACGCCAATGATGTCCCCGGCCTTCAAAGGATGAGCGATGCCCGAGATTTGCGCTCCTTCGCTCGAGATTTTGCCGGCGTTGGCGTTCTGAAAGAAGGGACGGCCGTCCGCATCCATGCCCCAAACTCGAACAAGGATTTGGGCTTCGATCCGGCTTTCCGGTCTTTTATCCATGGGCTCCGCTACCTGATAAGTAGTATGAGATTCTTGCTTATCATAACTGGGCGCAGTGACCTCCGCAGGTTACTAACGTAAGTGGCGGCGGATACCGGAAGGGCTTGTACGGTTGGGGTGGGGGCGAAGTTTACTGCAAATCACGACACCAAATCGCGATAAGAAATGAGTTGAATCCCCATGTGCTCCGGCAGGTTGCGGGTCGCTGCGGAGGACAGAGCATTCCGTTCCAAGTCGCGCGATTCCCGAAGACGCGTGTGAATGCCCGCCAGTTTCGCGTCCTTGTAGCCGGGGTGGGTCACAAATTCCCACGTGCCCTTGGGAAGAGTTTCCAGGATGAAGTGAATTAGCCGGTCATCGAGCGCGCCGGTGGCGACCACTCCGACGCTTCCGTCAGTCGTGATCATTCCAGCGTCGGCTACGGCACGACGAAATTTCCCCGCCAGAAGGTTTAGGAGCTTTACCTGACCGTAACGCTGCCATAGCTGGGGACGATTGGCGATCCTCGAAAACGCCATCCATCCAAAGGGATTGCGAATGGCCCGCACATCGCAGGCTCGAGCGGCTCGCAACAGCGGTCGCAGTACTTGGGGAAACATGTGGGTGTGCTTGTGAGTGTCGACGTGCGAGACCTGAATGCCGGCGGATTGCAGCTTACGGATCTGGGCCGTGGCTTCGGCTTCGATTTCGTCCGCGTTGAGACGTCCGCTCAAAGCGCGCATGGCGAAGCTGCTGATGTCCTGCCGGAAGTGGGCGGGATTGCTGGCATCCATCAAACTTGGGGCTTTGTCCGCGCCAAGCAGTGGCGAGCCGTCCACCAGAACCAGATGACATCCGACGGAAAGCGTTGGGTTCGAGCGCGCAAGTTGAATGGCGTCGTCAAACGCGGCGGAGTTGGCCATGAGGGTAGTCGAGGAAACGATTCCCCCGGTGTGCGCCTCCACGATTCCGCGATTCACTCCCGCGGTGAGGCCAAAGTCATCCGCGTTGACGATCAAACGCCGCACGCGACAGGATAGCAGGATGCCGTCAGCAGTCAGCAATCAGCCAGCCAGGACTTGGCCGTGGACTCAAAAAGGCCTGTTGACTGAATGCTGAGTGCTGACGGCTGAGTGCTGAATTCTGACGGCTTCGTGTTTGCCCACGCTCCAAGGCTGACATATACTGCAAGCAGTCCGCAGAAGCGCTTCTCATCCTTCACAATGCTCCCACGGCGTGGGATGGCCGGGAGCGAGGGGCGGTTAGCTCAGCTGGTTAGAGCGCCTGCCTTACAAGCAGGAGGTCGCAGGTTCGAGTCCTGCACTGCCCACCAGAATTGTTGCTCTAAATCTCAGGCAGATATGTAATTTGGATCTGCTATCCACTCCCGGCGGTTTCTCGCTGTGCCACCTATCAGATCAAAGGCCTTATTTGTAAGACTTCGAAGGCAGCAGGAGCTGAATTCCGAAATAGCCGACGAAGTAGGACTGATTAGTGCTGGTGGGTTCCAAGCTGCGTCCGGCCATAAAAAGAAGGATCACTGGGCGATGGATTTTGTAGCGCCCTCCAAAGTCTATGGTGGGCTGGTAGGCGGAAGGATGGAAGCTGCCCTGAGAATAAAGCTCCATGTCGAGTTCGAGCTTGGAAGAGAATTCATGGCCGACGACGAGGCCAGTGAGCCAGGCGTCCGGTCCTTTATGGATAGCCTCATAGCCGATTTCGTAGTCCACATCGATGGGGCCAAATTTCTTGGAGAATTCGAAGGGCAGCAGGAAAGTATCGGTGCGGGGAGTGATCCCGCGCCGGACAGCGTCATTGGGGTTATTAAGAAAAAATTGCGGGAAGACCGAAACCGAAAGGCCGGATTCCCCGGCGTCGTAGAAACGCCATTTAACACCGGGATTGGATTGCCCCAGGCCAAACTCAGTCGCGGCAGAGGGGTTTTGCGCGCGTAACCAGGCATTCTCGTAAGTGAGTTGGATGCGATCGCCTATGCCGAAGTTGATGTCAACGTCAGGAGTGTGGGAGACGGACTGATTACTGTAGTAAAAAGGCATGTACCCGAGATTGATCTCCCAATTGAGATGGCCGGGCGTGCCGGGATCATTGGTGTAGAAGGGCGGGCCACCTTGGGCAAATACGGGGACAACAACTCCGAAGAGGACCATGAGCAGGGTGAAGAATCCAGGTCTCTTTGTCAGCGGGATCCATGCCTGAACGTATTTACCCATCCTCTTTTTCAACTACCTTTCGCGATTCACGCAGTGTCACCATTGAGAATTATAGGGTCATATCAGTGGGAAATTGGCCTTGACCAGTCGCTTTGGGTGTGACAAACTTCCCCGTTATCCCGCGTTCCCTCCCTCCCCCAGGTTGACGCTGGACACTGTAGCTGGGCTCGTAAGGAGATCGACATGCGCCCCCTTCCTGCTTCTCTTAATTTTTCCTCGCTTAGGCGGGGCCATGAAAGACAATTGCACTCACATCACTTGCCGGACTTTGGTTGTGCTACGGCTTAAATCCTTTTAGGAGAAAGTTTATGAATCGCATTTTTCAGTTAGCCCTCGTGGCAATGTTGGTTGGTTCAACCATGTTCGCTCGGTCCAATCCGACGCCTCTAATAAATGCGCCTCTGGTGCCGGAAAGCGCCGCACCTGGAAGCGGTGGGTTTACCCTAACAGTCAACGGCACGGGATTTGTGGCAGGCGCCACCGTGCAGTGGAATGGCTCGCCGCGGTCTACCGAGGTTATTTCCAGTAGTCAATTGCAAGCTGCGATCAGCGCTGCTGATATCGCTGACGCGACAATGGCCGCCGTCACTGTGCGAAACCCGGGAGCCCGAGGCGGAAGCTCCAACCTGGTGTACTTCCCAGTTCGTACAAGTTCGTCGACTCTTACGGTGGCTCTCCATGGCGGAGTCTCGCGCATCGGACCCTTGGCCGCCGGCGACTTTAACGGTGACGGCAAGATGGATATCGCGGTGGCGGCTGAAGGCCACAACCGCGAGTATGTGAACATGTATCCCGGCAACGGCGATGGAACATTTGGTACACGCATTCAGACGCTTGCTCGCCATGACGGCCCTTTATGCTGCTACATCTTTTCCACCTTGGTTGGAGATCTAAACGGCGACGGAAATCTGGATCTCGCTTTGAACGAAACCGATGGTGACGGTAGCGATCCCACGTTCGGATATGTATTGCTGGGGAATGGCGATGGAACGTTTCGCGAGACGCACGGATTACAGACTTATATCTACAACGCGGTGGCCTTTGGAGACCTTACGGGTGACGGCTTGGTGGACCTGATCACCACTGGCGCTATTCCGGCCTATCCAGAACCGGAAACCAACATCTACCTGACCGACTTGTCGTCCAATCTCACTTTGTCTCAAACCTTTACCGATGTTGGCGGGGCAGGCGCCGCAGTCGGAGATTTTAACGGCGATGGCAAACTCGATCTGGCGTTGGCCGGAACGCCGTATCCGGAGGGTGGAAATGGCGTTTGGGTAGCGTTGGGCAACGGGGATGGAACCTTTCAGACACCTGTTCGATACTCAACTACCAACCCATCGACCAACATTTTCGCCGCTGACCTGAATGGCGATGGCAAACTCGATCTCGTCACCGACGGCATTTGCACGCTCTACGGCAACGGCGACGGCACCTTCACGCAGGGTTCCTGCCTGGGTACGGGCTACAACAGTGTCACCAGTATGGCCCTTGCCGATTTCAACGGCGATGGCAAGTTGGACGTTCTCCTTTTTGGAGGCTTTTCCGAAGCTGTGAGCGTATACCTGGGCAACGGCGACGGCACATTTGAGAACCCTATGAGTTACACTCCACCTCGATGCGAATATCCGTGTTCTTTAGCCACCGCAGACTTCAATAACGACGGTAGATTTGATTTTGCCCTTACGCTTCAGCCCGGGACGGGAGTTTTCCTGCAGAGCTCGACCGCCGCGGCTGCTGGCTCAGCCGACCAGCACGATCAAATCAGGAGCTTGAGCAAGCCCTAGATTGGCGGGACGCCAGTGGCCGGGCATGTGACAGACGGAACAGTAAATCTCAGGCGAGGGTTCTTAAAAGGAAAAAGCCCGGACATTAGTCCGGGCTGCGTAGTCATACTCGAAGCGGGTGGTGCTTACGTCACTTTCTCGATGTAGAACTTCTGGAAATTGTCGCGCTCGATGCGTTGCGGCTTCTCCGGCTTGTCGGCCAGGTATTCGTCGATCGCCAGATTGCAGCCCGGCCAGGCGGGATCATTATATTCATCAAACAGTATGATCCCTCCCCGATTCAAGCGAGGATAGAAAAAGGAAAGGCACTCTTTGTAGGAATCGTAAGTATCGCAATCCAGGTGAACAAATGAAAAGCGGTTGCTGGCGCAGGCAGTCAGCGAGTCACGGAAGTATCCCGGTACCAGGGTCACGCCTTGCTCCACCCTAAAAAGGCGCAGCTTGCCGCCCACCAGCTCTTCCGAGGTTTCCGAAAAGCCCCCCACTTTTCGTTGCTCATCTTTGCTGCCGCCGAGCGCGATGTCTTTTTCTACAGACTCGTCGAATCCCTGGAAAGAGTCGAAGCCAAAAACATGCTTGTTGATTTTCTTCTGTTGCAGGAAGATTGCCGTCGGCACCAGAGTTGAGCCGCGGAAGACTCCGCACTCGGCCAGGTCTCCCCGAACCGAAGCCACTTTCTCGACCAGGGCAAGAATAATATTGATGTTGGAGTACCCGGCCGGCGAGGAAAAGGGCTGGGGATGCACACCGCGGGGCACACGTATGTCGTGAACCACTCCCAGAATTCCAGGCCAGGAGGAGATTGGCTTGTCCCGAAAAGGTTGCCGAGGAAAGACGTGCCGCAGGGGAAAGAGGGATTGCTTTACCAGGAGTTTGATTCGTGACATACGGTTGAAGATCGCGAGAACGAAGAACTGTACTTAGAGGCTGGCATCACCGTCGAGACAGGATGGATCCCAAGCTGCCGGATCTTTGAGTTGTTCGGCTAATGCTGGTTGTGCCGCCTTGTAGAAATAACGCCAGGCGTCGAGATTTCGCCCGCAGGGAGAAAGACTTTCAATGACACTTTGTTTCTCCGCGGAAAAGCCGGAGGCTTCCAGCATATGAATACGTTCTTGCCGGCAGCGCTCTAATGCACTCGCAAGCAGAGGGCGCAGCAACTCATTCTGACCCTGGAGGGTTTGGAAGTCCACAATGCGCATGCGGGTCAGCCTGTGCTCGGGATTATCCTGCCGTAGGAAGATCGCGTAGGCAGTCAGTTGAGAACCCTGGCTGAGGGTGAGTATCCAAGTCCAATTCTTCGCCAAGGCGGGCTTGAAATGCCACTCCAGCGCCTCTCTTGAACGATCGGCGAGCAAACGCTTAGGATAGCGTTCGCACAACTCCTGCCAAAAAACCTGAAAGCGGTCATCGAAGCCAGTGCAAAAATCCGGCTCGACGCTCTTGCCTCGAGTCTTGAAGAATCTACCCACCACCACATCCCGAGCCCACAAACCGGCGCCCGTTGGGTAACTCAAGGCTTTGGCCCCAGGCAGGGCTTTCATCTTCAAGACGCTGGCACTAAAGCCTGGATAGTTGGTAATCCAAAACGCCGAATTGTCCCAGGTTCCCGCCGGAACCCGCAAAGCGCGAAACACTTCGTACAACTTTGTGGCTTGCGCGTTGACCGTGGTGGCGAGAAACAGATCAACTTGTTTCTGGCGGAAGAATTGGCTTAAGAGCTGGAATGAATAACTGCGGTATCGCGGATCCACCATCACCGAACGACTCGCGCACGCGATCAGCTTTTGCTTGCCCAGTTGGTAGGCGAGTGGGACATTCGCAAGGTGGCCAACAATCTGGTGATCTTCCCTCTCGAAAACCCAACCCATAGGGCAGTCCGGCACCCGGCGGAGGACCGGATTACTTGCCCACAGGTGAGCCCACTCGTCGTAGGTTTCCTTGCCCAGACCGTACTGAGAACCTAACGCGGCAATCTGCTGATAATCACTGAACGCTGCTTTACGCAGCTGGGGCGTTGATTCTGCGCTGCCGATGCCATTGCTTGTGGTCACGAGAACAGAAGCCAATACTTTCTTTGGGCAGGCCAGGATGAAAACAACGCGCGAACGCTAGGACATAATACGACATGTCGGCAGCGATGGGAAATATACTTGCGCCAACTCCTGGCTAACGCGTGAGCACGGGAAGCGTGGGATCGCGAGGGTCAAGCGATCCCGGCATCTGGGGATTGCCTGAACCGGAAGACGCCCAGCCGCGAACTTCGACACCGGGCGGAAAGGGATAAGGTTGACGGAGAGACCAGGTAAAGAGATTGTCCTGCTCCTGGTGAGCAAACCCGGAAGAGATCCAGAACCCGAGACAAGGCCGGTTCTTGGCGGTCGGTAAGTACTGGGCGCGCAGCTCTTCCAATCCCAGGGCCGCACTATGTTGCGCGGCACAAGCCACCATCACGCGCTCGACATTGCGCCCCATGACCCGACAGCTGAGCACAAAATCCACGATGTGTGCGACTCCCGACTGAATCTCCAGACTGAGGATGCCAGTCAGGCCTGAATCCCCAAACCGGTCGCTGACTCGGAAGGCCCACAATTTCCGGTTGTCTGGTTGCAACCAGTTCTGTAATTCCTGGGCGGATAAGCGCCGGGTAGATAGATTCATCTGGTTGGTTTTATTCAGCAACTGCACCACCCGCTCGCGGTTCGCATCGCAAAACTCTTCGACCTTCACCACCGTTTGGGATGACAGCAGCCACTCTTCGGCGGAGCTGAAGGTGGCACGGGAACTCTTGCGTTGGGCTTCGGTCGCGTACATGGCGTGCCGGGAGGAATCCTCGGCCGTGGCGTAGGCGGAGTCGAAACAGTTCAACTCGCCCAAGGTGCTGGCGAATAGAGTCTTGTCGTCCGGCCATTCCGGAACATAAACTTCTGGTAGCGCTTCCCGAACCCGGGCACGCTCGATGGGACTGTCGTCGATGAACACGACCGATTGAAGCCCGAGATTCAGTTCCTCAGCCAGTTCCGCGATATTGGCTGCCTTGTCATTCCAGTTGATTCGGCGGGCAGCAAAATCTTCCGGCCGAAGCAGCATCTCGGGATGTTTAGTGAGGGCTTCGAGGGCAACGCTTTCTTCGTTCTTACTGGCAATGGCCAGCAGGATGCCGCGATTGCGCAGGGTCTTGATGGCGCGCTGGAAATCGAGAAAGGCTTCGCCAACGTAGTCGTGGCCTCCGAGTCTTAGGTTCTCCCACCCAAGATCGCCCACTACGCCTCCCCACAGCGTGTTGTCCAAGTCAACCACCAGCAGCTTTCTGGAATTCCCCAGCACCGAGGAAATGGCCGCTTTCAAATCGCGAGCCGCCGCGGAAAGCACCGGGAGCTGGAACGGATTCTTGGTTAAATACCATAGCTTCGGGCTATAGGGGTTCTTTCCGCCCGCATCCAGCCAGCGCCGGGCATCAAGCAGGTAGATGCTGGGGCTATCTTCCAGTTTCTCCGCCAGCATGAGGTTTAACTGAAGCAGCAATCGCCTCGGTCCGTGCTTTCTCATGCTCAAAAGGCCGTTCCCGCGAAGGTACGCCGGCAGGGTCCACGAAACCACGAAAATGGCGCGAAAATGATTCTGTGCCTGTTGCAGAGAATGGACAAACTCGTTGAGTTCAGAGGTTAGGTGGTCTTCGTCGATTTTGCCGTAGTGCAGGGCTTGTTCGAACGCAGGAATGACCTTATCGGGCGAGGTCCAAACCAAGGCAAAATCTGAAGGTTCGTTACGGGGTTGAAGCAGGGCGGGGAACACCTGTCCAAAGGGCGCCGAGGTGATGGCCACCTGCGGCAACGAATCATCGTTGGCCAGGCAATGTCCGAGAGTATCGAGGTTGAAATCGGAGATGAGGTGCAGGTTCACGGCCTCGTTCTGGCCGTGAGCGGAATTATTATGAGGACGGTCCATCCCCGGTTATCGTACTGCGCCTTCCGGTCTGCTTGATATCAATTCCGAGATATAGGTCGCCAATGAATGGATGGTCCGGAAGTGACCGGTGGCCGGCGAGAAGGGATCGTTTTCGGTGAGATCGATGGGAAATCCAAACGAATCATCGAGTTTCTGCTCGGTAATCACAATGAAATTGGCGAGTCCCAGAGAGTCCAGCCTGCCGCCGGCACCGAAGAGAACTGTGGAGGGAGACGGCTCAATCCTTTGTTCCCGGGCCAGTTGCAGGTTCAGGTCCGAGACTGATTCGTAGATCACTTTCAATACGTGATCAATACGGCTGGAGCCATTTTTAGGTGTGTTGAGAGTATCCATGGACTTAATTCCTTGCATGGTCATGTTCAGCCTTCCAAAGTTGAAACAGATTTCCGTTTGTCACCTTTGTAAATGTGCGGCGCTGGGATATGGCTGCGAAAGTCTCTTCCAGACGGTCCCATTGCTTCAGTTCATCGATCTCCCAGCTGTGAAGATAAAGGTGAGCGATGCCCCCGTGCTGCTCTACGTGATCTAATGCATGTTGGAAATGGTGTTGCCAATCGGTAGTGCCCTTATAAGTACTTAGAAAATTCAAGAGGCCGAGCACGTTGCCTTCCAAAACTGCATGCCGCAGTTGAATGGTCTTACTGTGAGAATAAGCATGGGTACTGCATCCCCACAAAAACGGGTTTCGTGGAAAAGTATGCAGGTTGTAAAGACAAGTACGCGCGCCTAGAAAGCCGGCTTTCTTGATGAGAGCGGGAGTAGTGCTGTTGAACTTGCCGCGGGGATAACAAAACGATACGGCCGGCGTTCCGAGTGTGTCTTCTAGCCACTGTTTGCTCTCTGAAATCTCACGCCATGCCTGGGATTCCGGCATGGATTTCAAGGGCAGATGATTTATGGTGTGGGCGCCGATTTCAAAGCTACCGGAAAGTTCGCGAATCTGGTTTTCCGGCATCACCGGACGTTCCGGATTCCGGGAAGGAATGTAGAAAGTGGCCTTCAGTCCGTACTTGTCAAGCAATTCCGCCGTACGGAAATCCCGGGGATCTCCGTCATCCACACTGATGGTGACGAAACGAGTCGAGTTCGAGTCGCTTCGGGATGTAGACGGCTGCGTGCCCATAACGCTATCTCGCTGGCCCTTGAGTCGCATCCTGCAACCCTGGACATTCGATCAACTCAATCAACAAACTGTTGGGAAGTAGGAGAAAGGCGACTTTACGATCACCAAACGCGACGGCGGGTTTAGGCCGAGAAACAACCACTGCGTGCTGGGTCCGCAGAGCTTTCAGCGCGGTGTCGATGGATGCGACCTCGTAGGCCTGATGATACATTTTGGCGTCCTTGTTCAGCCACGACACAATCGGCGAAGACTCGTCAACGGGGGCCAGCAGTTCCATGCGGGGGCCAAGTCCGACCAGGAAACAGCCATGAATTTTCTGCAGCGGATCCATGAAGTGCTGCCCTTCAAGCTCATAGCCCAAAAGCCGGAGCGCTCTCGCCTCTTTCTCAATGTCGCGACAGGCAAGCCCGATGTGATGAAAACGGAACCCTATCAATGGCGTATTCGTGTTTGTGGGTTCCGCTTCCCGATCAATCAAGGTACTTACCGAGGTCTGAAGTTGCTGAGATCGGGAATCCACAAGGCCTCAAGCGCAAATATGAGGGTAGCTATAGCTTCGCCCTCTGAGTCACATTTTGAACGTGACTCCCTGAATGTCCACGAGGGTTACGAATGCCAAACACCAACCCCGATTACCCCGCCAAAGGGAGCACTTGCACCACCAAAAACCGGGTCCCTCGAATCGGCCAGGATCATCATACAACCCATTGAAAAATGAAGCCCTACCGGAAATTCAAAGGATCCCATTTGGTGGCGCTAGGGGCGATGCTGACCAGGTTATGCAAACTCTTGCACATACGCTGCCAACTGCTTCGCTAACATGTTCTTGCAAAAGGATTTCCTTCCAGTAAGTGCCCGTGAAACGAAGCGCGGCAAGCGTCGCTTACACTATCGCGCAGCGCAAAACCGCTGCAAGATACCGAAGCTCCTAGGGACGAAAGTCTCTATGGCGGGATTAAAGACCAGGTTAAAGCAGGGTATGTGGAGAAAGCCCCCGCTGTTGACGAAATAATGGAGACTGTTCTTGTCGGCTCAAGATTGAATAGAAGAAGATTTTATGATCACACTTGGCGGGGCAAGAAAGCCGGGAAAATAACGGCGCAACCCCGGAGTGCCCAGGCTCTCCAGAATAGTGGAGGTGAAGCTCCACTCTGCTTCTGGGAACGATTCGCGAACTCGCAGGGACGGGGCTCGCTACTTCCGGAGACCCGTAGGTTCATTAGCATCCCACGATCGTCCTTACCATTTCGAAAGTTTCACGCATTCAAAAGCGCGACTGTCTGGTCGCGGCCTTACAGGACAAAACCGCAATCCGATCAGCATACCCGCTTGGCCTCATGGTCACCGTGCACTCGGCGGCGCCGCGCCGGGTACTTGATCTCGGGGTCAGGCGCGGTTCAGCGCTTCTGGTACGGGTGGAAAATGTAGTCCTTCGGCTTCACTGGCGTATGGCACGCGTATCCGCAGTCTGAAGGGCTTTTGGCATCGGCTGTGAACTTATCGGATGCGGGGTCGTAGTTGAACACCGCGTATCCCCACCCGCCGCTTTTCGAAAATCTCTTGCTGTCCTTTTCCATGACGAATGCCTGGGAAAAGACGTCCGGCACTTCCACGGCGAAAGGGGCCTCTGTGCTCTTCTTCAGCTTCCACTGGAGCTTCACGATCATGGAGCCTTCCGGGAAAGGCTGGCCGTTACCGGGAACGCCGGCTTTATACGCGTTGATCATTGTGGGATTCGCGACGATCACCTTGAGTATTTCGGTGGTTCGGGCGGAGGAGACGTCAGCCCAGTCCTCATATCCCCTGAAGTCGGAGAACGCAATTCCGCCCGGCGATACCAGCGAGTACTTGTCCTTGTCTTGGCTCTGTGCGTAAAGAGCCACGACGCCGAGGACGGCGAGCACTGCCACGGCTGTCGCAACCATGGTAAAGCCGCCGATACGTTTCACGGCTGTGCGTGTTTCTATCCTCTGTTCTTGTTGTTCTTGCGCCACAGATTTCCTCACAAATTCGGACGTTGGTATTTCCCTTCACAAGAAAGTTTTGCAAGCCCGATCAACGTGCATCTCGAACGGCTGCAATTAAACCAGAGTGAAGGGAGTAAGACAATTGGACAATGGTATCGACGATACTTTCGTATCGGTTGGGAAAGCAAGTTTCCTTCACTGATCGACCTTCAGGACTAGCTGCGCGAAAAGCCATATGCCTCAGGCATGAGACGCTGCAGTCGATACGAAAGTATAGCCAATACCATCGTCCAATTGCGCGACCCATTTTCTTCTGGCTCAATGGTCGCGGAGGAAAATCCCATGGCAACTATGAGCGCCCCTAACAAACTCACACAGATGAACGCACCTGCGGCCCCGGCGCAGATTCACCTGGCACGACGGTCGCCAGCCTATTGGCGGGTCACAATCGATAACCCGCCGATCAACGTCATGGGCCCGGTTATGGTCAAACAATTCCAGGAAGTCATGGCTGCTTTGGAGGCTGATGAGCAGGTCAGGGTTGTGGTCTTCGATAGTGTGGTCGACGACTACTTCTTGATCATTCCGACTTCACAGCCAAGCTTGAGGACCTGACCGGCATGCCGGAAGGTCCTACAGGCTTGCCGCCTTGGCCGGACTTTCTCGCGCGCCTGACCCGCTTGCCAGTCGCCTCCATCGCCCTCATCCGCGGCCGGGCGACGGGCAACGGCAGCGAGATCACACTTGCCTGCGACATGAGTTTTGCCAGCCGCGAAAAGGCCATCATCTCGCAATGGGAGGTAGGTGTGGGGATGGTCGCGGGTGGCGGTCCCATGGCGCGTCTACCCCAACTCATCGGCCGAAACCGCGCCCTCGAGGTGCTGTTGAGCTCGGAAGACATCAGAGCAGACCAGGCCGAGGCCTACGGCTACATCAATCGCGCCCTTCCCGACGCCGAGCTGGATGCTTTCGTTGAAGCGCTCGCGACCCGGATCGCCAAGTTCGACAAATGGGCGATCGCTCAGACCAAGCGTCTCGTCAACACCAGCCTGCCGCCGGACGTGGAGCTTGGCGCCGGGTGGGATGCGTGCATCGCCTCGCTCGGGCGACCTGCCGCCCAAAATGGAATCCAAGCGCTGATGGATCGCGGCTTCCACAAGCCCGGGGATGCAGAAAATCGGCTAGGATACTACCTCGGCCAAATCGTGCGCTAGGCGGTTCTCTCAATTTCGGGATGTTGAGGAGGACACACTAGATCGAAAGGAGCTGTGAATGAACGCCATACAAGTCGAACAAAAGAGCTATGAGATGCCCCCGCGCGAGGGGATCAGCATCGCGCATTTTCTCACCGTTGCCGACGTCGAGCGATCGGCACGCTACTACGAAAAGGTCTTCGGCGCTCGTATTCTGACCATGGGTGACGGCAACGCGCCTCCGTACCTTCAGCTGGCGAATATCTGGATGATTCTGAACGTTGGGGGCGGGCCGACCCCGGATAAGCCGACGGTAACGCTTAGCGTCCCCGACCCGAATCACATCAACAGCTTTATGAATTTCCGCGTTGCGGATATTCAAGCGTGCTACAAATTATGGAAAAGTCGCGGAGCCGAGTTCATCACGGAGCCGATCCCCAAGTACGGCGAGATACGCTGCTACATCCGTGATCCTGACGGCTATATCATCGAAGTCGGACAGAGCACCGATCTGACGTACGGTTAAGGCTCGGCGCGGAGGGGATGCCGGCTGTGCGCCTCATCGGCGCACTTCTGCCAATCTTTGCCTTGAACCGTCCCTGACATCGAAAGGACTACCAGATGGCCAGCACAAATGGACTGAAAGAGGCGACGCTTAGTGTGAACGTTTTTACCGCACCGGGAAAAGCTATGGTCGGCGAGCGGCCAAAGCCCTTCGGCGAAGCGTTCGGCTTTGACCCGATCACGTCGACTTTGATCTTCGGCGAGCACGACGCGGTGCTGGTAGACGCAATGACGACGGTGGCTGAGGCCGAGGCTCTCGCGGATTGGGTTGCTCTGCACAACCGCAACCTGGAGACCATCTATATAACGCACGCCCATTTCGACCACTTCTACGGTCTCAGCATTCTGCTAGACCGTTTCCCGGGCGCCCGGGCGATCGCAACGCCGAAGACAGTGAAGGCCATGCAGATGTCTTTCACTCCCACGGTGGAGCGGTTAGCCCGCCGGATGTTTCCCGGGCAGGTGGCCACTAAGCTGGTTTCACCAGAGCCTTATGAGCGCGACACGTTCACTCTCGAGGGCCACGAATTGCGCATCATCGAGCAGGGCCACACCGATAGTGCCGATACGACGTCTCTTCACGTTCCATCGATCGGCCTGGTTGTCGCTGGCGACGTTGTGTACAACCAATGCCACATGTACGTCGGCGACACCACCCCCGAGAGCCGAAAGAATTGGATCGCGGCGCTAGACCGGTTAGCGGCCCTGAATCCCGCGATTGTCGTCGCCGGTCACAAGAAGCCCGGTGCACCCGACTCTCCTTCGGCAATCCAGGACACCAAGCGTTACCTCGAGGACTTCGATCGGCTGCAGAAAACCGCGACGTCCGACCAGGAGCTGTTCGATCAGATGACGGTGCTGTACCCGGATTGGGTAGCCAATCAGTCTTGGCTGATGTTCGGATTCCCCGGGGCATAACTCACATCAACCGCGGTGGCCCGTCCTTGCGCACTTTGGAGGAAGAGCTAGCTCATATTCAGGAAAACAGATTCGATTTCAAAGAGGAGAACAAAATGAAAACAAAAGGAAAAGTCTTAGTGCTAGTCTCGAGCGGTCACGGGTTGCCCTTGAAAGATGGCAAGGTATATGCCGGCGCTGGCTACTATCTCAACGAGCTGACGGTTCCGGTTCGCGCCCTGATGAAGGAGGGCTACGAAATCACCTTCGCCAACCCCAAAGGCAACACGCCGCAACTGGATGTCAATTCCGCGATAGCCCAGTTCTTCGGTGGGGACGAGGCTAAGCTTCAGGACTATCTAAAATTCCGCGACAGCCTTGCCGGGCTCAAAAATCCGACTCGTATTTCGGATGTCATCGCATCGGGCCTGGATCAATATGACGCTGTTTTCGTCCCCGGCGGCCATGGCCCGATGATCGATCTTCTCGATGATCCGGACGCCGGCACCGTGATGAGACACTTTCATAAAACATCCAAGCCTACGGCAGTGCTCTGCCATGGCCCGATTTCACTGCTCTCGGCTCTGCCCAACTCGAAGGAGGTGGTCGGCCTGTTGGCGGCCGGCGATGCCGCTGGAGCGCGGGCAAAAGCTCAGGGCTGGATTTATGCTGGATATAAAATGACTATTTTTTCGACCGCGGAGGAGCAGCAGCGGGAGCCGCTGGAGATTGGTGGTAAGGTTTTGTTCTACCCGGACTTCGCCTTGCGTACGGCGGGCGGTGACGTGAGTGTGGTCGAGCCGTGGGGGAGCTACGTCCTGCAAGATCGCGAGTTGATCTCAGGTCAGAACCCGTTCTCTGATCAAGCGCTGCTGAAACTTCTTCTACCGGCGCTCGACGCGAAGAAGAAGTGAGCCGGTAAAGCCTTTTAAGCTGCGATCATGTGCCGCTTGGCCAAAGCCTCAATTTCAGGTTCGGTCACTGCCGATAGGTCTGCGCTTTCCGTGGTGATGACTCGTCGAGAAATGTCGGGGTGATGGGTCTTCAGGTATTCTTTCAAGAACTCGGCGGCGTTGCTTTTTCCGGTGGCGTGACCGATGAGCACGATCTCATTCGCGGAAGCGATATCTTTCGCGACCTCCTCATAAAACGAATCCTCTTCGGGTACGCGCTCGCCACGGTAGTGCGCTTCCTTTCGATGAATCAGATGATGGTGGAAATTGAAAGGATCGTAAGGCCGCACGGTGCGTTCGTCCGCTGGACGACTTCCACCGAAATCCTTGTAAACATGGGCGGCATGGTGGTCGATGACGACGATCATACGGCCGGGCTGGGCCGGTTCTTCTACCCGCGCACCCGGCTTGGCTTCCTTCAAGAATTTGCGCAGCCGGGAAACTTCCTCCACACCAACGTCATGGGTGTTCGGCTTCCGAAAAAAGGCGCGCTGGCCGCCGACGCGGAACTCAAATTCATCGCCTCCATGCGGTTGGACCTCACCCAAATGCTCGACCAGTTCGACGGCTTCGCTCCAACTCAGGTTATGGGGTAGTTTGCCGTTGAGAAGATTCTGATACAGCGATTCGAGGTGCTTGCTCATCTCACCAGTATAGTATTGCGCCGCCAATCGATACCATCATCTAATTGCTCGACGCCCACCTTTGTGCTTTGATAATGTCATGCGGCAGGTTCGACCGGAAATTTTCTGCACGAGGGGGTTCGTATGTCTCAGAAAGCTGCCCAGCCAAGCGAAGTCCTGCCTCACCAACTCGGGCAGGAGGTTTTCAAAACTATCTTGCCGGAAGATGTCGATTGGAAACCGTTCCCGGCGTTTCCGCCTTCCGTTCGGCTGGCCGTTATGGTGGGTCAGCCCTCGCAGCCCGGCCCTTACACCATCAGGGTCAAGTCGCCTCACGGCGCGAAGTTGATGCCTCATAAGCACCCTGAGGATCGAGTCTATACGGTGATTTCAGGGGTTTTTTATATTGGACGGGGCGACGAATTCGACGCCAGTAACTTGGAGGCCTACCCCCCGGGCGCGGTGATCATTCTCCCGGGCAACACGCACCATTTCCACTGGGCGAAATCCGGCGAGTACATCACGCAAATCACCGCCATGGGGCCGCTTGGACTGGAATACCTCAGCCCGAAAGACGATCCGCGAAACAACCACTCGTAGAAGAAGTTTCAGCTCTTGCCAAACTGAGGACTCAGGATGGACGATCGACAAAAACAGGAGTGGGATTCCGGGGCCCGAGACCAAGAAATCCGTGCGGCACTGGATCAGCATTGGGCGGCGTCTGATGCCAACGATTTTGAAGCCGAGCACCTCATCTACCACGAAGACGCGGTGCTGGACTACCCGCAGTCCGGGGAGCGAACCCGTGGCCGGCGCAACATACAGGGCCAACGCGCGAGCCAGCCCAACAAGAAGCGGTTCACTATCCGGCGAATCATCGGCGGCGGCGATCTTTGGGTCACCGAACTAATCCTGACCTATGACGGCAAGCCGTCCTGCACCGTGAGCATCATGGAATTCAGGGGCGATAAGGTGGCGCGGGAAACCCAGTACTTTGCGGATCCATTTGTGGCTCCCGCATCGCGCACACAATGGGTCGAACGGATGGACACATAAATATGGATTGGAAACGGTTAGTGCAGTTTGCGTTGGTGGGCAACAGTGATTTGGAGCAATATGCCATCCTGCTGGTACGGGTTTCGATCGGGCTGTTCTTCGCCATCTCGGGGGCCAACAAATTGTTTGTCGCCGGCGGCACGAAACCCGTTTACGACACGCTGGTTAAGGCGAAAATCCCGTTTCCCAAGCAGACGGCTTACTTCGTGGCGAGTGTCGAGTGCTTCGGGGGATCTTTGGTGGCGTTGGGGTTTCTATCGAGCGTGGCCAGCATGGCTTTATTGATCGACATGACAGTCGCCACCCTGACCAGCGCGCTGTCCACCTTGCCTAAAGGACTTTCCCCTCTTAACTGGCTCGACGATTTCCTCTACCTTCCGGAAGTCCTGTACGTGCTCTTCTTTATCTGGCTGATCTGCTCCGGTCCGGGAAAGTTCAGTGTCGATTACTGGCTCGCCGACAAGCTACTGAGGTGATCGATCGACGGAGCAGGAGAGCCGATACCAAGGTATCGACGATACTATCGTCCAATTGTTCATCTGCCAAGCTTCTGTTCTGATTACTCGCGTCGACCGAATTCAATCGAAATCGTCACGACCAGGAATGGGAGAGGAACATGAAAATACTAAAGGGTGCTAACCTCGCACGACGTTCTCGAGGAACAAACCATGAAGCATTCGACTTTTTATCGCACCGCACAGATCGATGGGCTGTCAATTTTCTACCGGGAGTCTGGTCCGAAAGACGCCCCGACGATTCTCCTGCTGCACGGTTTGCCGTCTTCTTCGCGAATGTTCGAGCCTCTCTTCACCCGTCTTTCCGATCGCTATCATCTTGTCGCGCCCGATTATCCGGGCTTCGGACACAGCGACTGGCCGGACCCGAAAAAGTTCGAGTACACCTTCGATCACATCGCGGACATCATGAATCACTTCACCGAAGCGCTCGGTCTCTCCCACTTTACCCTCTACATGCAGGATTACGGTGGCCCCGTCGGCTTTCGCATGATCTTGGCTCACCCGGATCGAGTCGAAGCTCTCATCGTCCAAGACGCGGTAGCACACAACACCGGTCTCGGCGAGAACTGGAAAACGCGGCGCGCCTTTTGGGCCGATCGCGCCGCCAACGAAAGCGCGCTACGCACAAATCTCCTATCGCTCGCAACCACGAAGTCCCGCCACGCGGGGAACGATCCCAACGTGGAACGCCATAACCCCGATCTCTGGACCGACGAATTTTATTTTCTAAATCAGCCCGGCCAGGCTGACATTCAAAGCGACCTCTTCTATGACTACCGCACCAACGTCGATTCCTACCCGAAATGGCAAGCATGGATGCGCGAGAAGCAGCCGCGCCTGTTGGTGATCTGGGGTAAGTATGAGTCTTCGTTCGACCCCTCCGAGCCAGAGTCCTATCGCCGCGATGTCCCCAAAGCCGAAGTCCACATCATCGATGGCGGCCACTTCGCCTTGGGCACCGCCGCAGACGAAATTGCCGCACTCGTCCAAGGATTCGTCGGTTCTTCACGCCGGGGCCCTGCGGCGCGGCAAGCAGGGTGAAACCGCTTCAGAGCGGACGGTGCCCAGTGGTGCATTGGATTCGAACCTCTAAACCGAAAGGTTGTTTATGTCTGACAAGAAAACAACAATCATAACCGGAGCATCGGGGGGTATTGGCGCGGGTTTAGTCTATGGGTTCCTGAAAGAAGGTTACAACGTCGTCGCGACGTCTCGCGAAGCCACTCGAAAGCTGACTAGTTCGGACTGCCTGGTTCTGCTTGATGGCGATATTGGCAACCAGCAAACGGCTGCCTATGCTGTCGAGGCAGCGATCAACAACTTCGGAACCGTCGACGTTCTGGTAAATAACGCTGGCATCTTCCTAAAAAAGCCTTTCACTGACTTCACTACCGAGGACTTCGATGCCCTTGTCTCCACTAATCTGCTTGGATTCTTCTACATCACTCAGCGCACTGTGAAAGAGATGCTGAAACAAAAATCGGGATGCGTTGTGAGCATAACTGCGGCGCTTGCCGATCGGCCAATTGCGGGCGTAAATGGCTCGATTTCCATGATTACGAAGGGTGGCTTGAATTCAGCAATCCAGAATCTGGCAATCGAGTATGCAAAAGACGGCATTCGCTTTAATGCCGTAGCCCCCGGCGAAGTGGATACACTGATGCACCAGAATGATACCACCGACTCGACGTTGCAGCCGGCTATGAAAAAGGCGACGGTCAAGGATATCGTCGATGCGGTGCTTTACCTAGCACAGGCAGGCCATGTGAGCGGAGAGATAGTCCACGTGGATGGTGCCGCCCCGGCTCGTCGTTGGTAAAAACAAAAGGCCTCTAACCAGACGCTGGACTTCGATGAGGTATGCATGCCCAGGTTGGGTTTCTTGCCATTATTGGGAGCGTTTTCTGGGCCGCAGTCGTTTTACTTTCGGCCAGTTCGGGGAAAACTTCACCGTTGAGGGATAACGAGGTGTGCATCGGCGATCGCTACCGCATCGGTGGTACTGAATTTGAAGTGACGCAGCCACGCGTGACGTGCTACCGCGTTGGCATCCGGATGAATGAACCTCGAATGGCAGCCCTGCTCGTAGAACATCACCGACCAGGATTCTACTTTCGCGTGTTGCAGGAAGGAGAAGTTGGTGCAGGCGATGACAGAGGCCCGCCCCGGGGAACGTGCTCGTATGCTGTTCCCAGCCAAACGCGGGTGTCACTCTGGATCTTTGAGAGAACTTTGAGAGAAACGGAAGGAGTTCAACCATGCGTTCTGATATTGTGCCCGGAGGCATCTTCCCCAACTACGAACTGCCCGATCATACGGGCAAACTGTGCAAGCTCAGCGAGCTACAGGGCGACGATCCGCTAATACTCACGCTTGCACGCGGCCACTATTGCCCGAAGGAGCACCAGCAGCATTTGGAACTCGCCACGTTCTACCCGAAGATTGCGGTGGCATACACTCAGATCGCCACGATCGCCACCGACGATCACCATACTCTGCAGGAATTCCGTGCGTCAGTCGGAGCCCAGTGGACCTTCCTTTCGGATCCCGACCGAACGGTTCAGAAGGATCTCGACATCCAGGAGTACACCGACCCCGAGCATAATCCGATGATCCCGCATACGCTCGTGCTCAAGCCGGGCCTCGTGATCTACAACATCTACAACGGCTACTGGTTCTGGGGCCGTCCGTCGATCGTCGATCTTTGGCACGACCTGCGCGCCGTGACGAGCGAAATCCGCCCAGACTGGGATCTGAGTACTCCTGGACTCCGCGCGGCATGGAATGCGGGAGACTTCTCGCGTTTCCACGGGTGGGACAAGCAGGCCGGTGGGGAAGCGAAGAAGTAGCAGCGTCCCATAAGATACGAACTTCGGGAGTGGCGAGTTGAGAGACAACCGCGGAGAGAAATGAGGCCGACCGTGAGTTGGAAGCAGCGAATAAACAGCTGTCTTTCTGGAGGAACCGGTGGTGCGTCACTTGATCGACGCCTATGTGGCAGAAACGTGATCGGACGGAGCCCGTCTCAGCCAGGTGTGACACGAGAGCTCTCTAGGCGATGTCCATCTTATTCCTGTCATTAGCTGGCGTACCGAACTTGGAGCCATTCTTCGGTTCAAACTTCCGAACCACTCTCGTCCCAAATTCTTTGTCAATTTGAATTGTTGGACTCCCAGAAAAGGAAACCGCCGGTAATTCACTGATCTGTTGGGCTTGCTGCAGACCCACAACAACACCGCACAGTCACGCTCGGCCTTCATACGGCAGAGGTCGCTGCTCGGTCGCACAAACAACTGGTATCAGCGTTGCGGCCGAATTTTAGAATTTCGTGCAGTCCGACCCGGGAAAATGAAGGTGGTCTTTCGCGTTCTGCGGGAAGCTGTTAGGATATTTCTGCGACAAAGATTTGCGAAAGTTTTGCTGATGATTTTGCCGGGATTGGCAGAACTCTGGATCGCCAGGAGCTCTCTGTGCTGGCTGTTTTGGAAATCGCAGAAGTGCACGGAAATGCCGAAATTTGGGGTCGGTTCGGACAGGAATCGCGCTCTTTTGGGCAACAAAGACAATTCCATGCACGGTATGCAAATCGCGCAAAGCCGCATAAACACTGGCGATTTCGCATCTCGTTGATTTGGCGAGTGGGGACGTAGTTCAGTTGGTTAGAACGCTGCCCTGTCACGGCAGAGGCCGCGGGTTCGAGTCCCGTCGTCCCCGCCAATTCTCCTCGATGCTTTGTAAAGAGCGAATGGCATCTTCCATTGATTTTGTGTAGTTGTTTGTATCGTAACGAATGCTCATTGCACTTTCTGCAGCCGGACAATCAGCTTCTGTGCCAGGTTTTCTTCCGACTCTGACCATAGCAATCGTCCGCTTGTTCCCGAGTGCTTCTCCACATTGCTGGTAAACTCAACCAACTTTTGAACATTCGCCCGCACCTGCAACTCGGCTTCCTCGGTGAGTTGCACGTGTTCCTGTAAGAAGGGCGAATCGGGACCGAAGTCGACTTGGATGTGCCCTTCTTCACGATAGGATCCCTCCTTAAACTCCAGCCCGCGCACCACAAACCTCACCAGCGATGGCTTCAACAGCCAGTGTTCCTGCCCCTCGCCCAGCATCCACAAGTCCCACGCGGCTTCGAATACGTAGGAATAGTCTTGGTGCAGCAACTCAGAGGCCACCAACACGGCTGCCTCGGGCTGAAGCCCGTGCGGAAAAGACTGCTCCAAAATCGTGGCTTCGTCCCAGGAAACGGGATGGAGCGCCACATATTTGATCCCTGGCTGCTCGGCGGAAAATGGAAATTGCCGCATCACCGACAAAGCGCGCGGCAGCATGTCTTCAACTTCGAAGTCCGGAAACCACAAACTGAGATAAAGCGAATCAGCCACGAATTTCTCCGCGAATCGAGATACGACGAACCAGTTCGAACGAACTATTATTGTAGATGGTTTTTGTCGGTAGGCTGCTTTGACAGTGTCGAAGACGCACTGCTACCATCGAAACTGTTCCGTCACAAGTTCCAGTCTCACTTCGTCCCCGTCGTCTAGCCTGGCCTAGGACATCGCCCTTTCACGGCGGTAACACGGGTTCAAATCCCGTCGGGGACGCCAACTAAATCAGTCAGTTACGTAGTTGCGGCCAGACCGGTACGTCATGCATACGTCATAGGGCCCTCAAGGGGAGAGACAAATCGTCGAAACGAAGTTGCCGTGCCTTCGCCGATTACCAGGAATGAAGTTGTTGGTACGTGGTTTTCGGAGACCCAAATCACTGTTTGGTGTCGGCCACGGGAATGCCCACTGCGACGGAGAGTCGCTGCCGAAAGTTTTCCCAGTCCGGCCCTTTCATCGCAAGCAGTTCGGTCGTGTCGAACCATTCGGTTGTCGTCGGCGAATCGCGTGAGCGTGACTACTATAAATGCTTTTGCAGAATTGAGATAGATGAAAAGTTGATGCCCCTTTTGCACAATCGATAGAGACATAAGACCATGTCGCCGGCGGTGTTTTTCGATTGACCAGAGGTTGGCTCCCGGTCCATTATTGGCAGCCGCAAGAATTCGGAGGAACATCCCAGTCTCGGATTAGGCCTCCCACAGCGCAATTCAGGAGGGTCTATGCAGAAAGCTTGGTTGTTGCTGGTGATCGCAATTGGTTTTGCCCTGATGACCGCAAACGGAGCTTGGGCCGCAGCCACCGAGCAGGTGCTCTATTCCTTCACCGACGGCAGCGATGGCGGGTATCCCATGGCCGGTCTTATCTTCGACGCCGCCGGTAATCTTTACGGGACGACTTCCTCAGGCGGGGTCTATGACCAGGGAACTGTGTTCGAATTGAGTCAGTCCAACGGGACATGGACGGAAACGGTGCTCCACAGTTTCACCGGGCAGGCTGACGGCGGTATTCCTGCCGCCGGACTGCTGATGGACAAGGCAGGCAATCTCTACGGTACAACTCAAAAAGGCGGCTCCGCAGGGGGAGGTGTGGCGTTTGAGGTGCATCGGTCCGGCACAAGGTGGGAAGAAAGCGTGGTCCACTCCTTTGGCATCGGCAGCGACGGCAGCGTCCCCTCCGGCCTAGCCGTAGACAAGGAAGGCCATGTATTTGGAACAACGAACGCAGGCGGACCCTACAACGGGGGAATCGTTTTCGGAATGCAATCCACTAAAAGCGGCTGGCGAGAGGTCGTATTATATAACCTCAAAGGCGGAACCGACGGGTTTCAGCCGGTATCCGGCGTGGTGGTGGGCAACGACGAGCACCTCTATGGAACCACCCCTACCGGCGGATACGGACGCGGGACCGTATTCGAGTTGGCATATACGTTGTCGGGCTGGACAGAAAAAGTCATCTACTATTTTGAAGGGGGCTACGACGGATCTACCCCTTATGCTGGCCTGGCGCTGGACGGGGCCGGGAATCTCTACGGAACGACATATTCCGGCGGTTCGAACAACAATGGCACCGTATTCGAGCTAACCAAATCGGCGCAGGGTTGGGCCAAAACCATTATCTATAACTTCAACAACACGTTTATCACGTCGGGGGCGCTGACTTTTGATCAATCCGGTAACCTATACGGCGAAACCTACGACGCCATCTTCGAATTGAGTCCTTCGAACGACGGATGGACTGAGAGCACCTTCTTCGAGGAACCATACCCCAATGGCAACCTGATCTTCGATCAAGCCGGCAACATGTATGGTACTACTCTGGATGGAGGCGGAGTATTCAACGCCGGGGTGGTCTTTGAAATTACGCCTTAGGTGGTTGGCGCTGCGTTAAGCGTCCGCGGGACTCTTGCTTTCGGTCCCCGGTTGTCCTACGCCGCCTTCTTCCGCTTACTCCCGCCCGCCTTTCACTTCGATGGCAACCGTGTTGTGCTCTTTGTTGGCCATCATCTCCTGCACCCGCACGTCTGGGTCGTGGGACAACTGGATAATCACCACGCGACTTGATGCGTTTTTCAAAGTGAGTCTGTTATCTCGCTTGTCAATTACGTACTTTCCAACAATCGCTTTTATGGCGACGAAGACACCCTGCATCGCGGCTTTTCCTATCAGCGTGTTGTTGGCACCCTGTAACTTGGAACCCAATGTGAGCAGCTGAAGGTCCTGAAGGTCTCGTTGACTGATGCCGGGTAAAAGCCTTCTCCAAGCGTTCGCAGTTCGGGCATCCGATCACTTCGGGCATCCGATCACTTCGGGCATCCGATCACTTCGGGCATCCGATCACTTCGGGCATCCGATCACTTCGGGCACCAGAGCTGTTGTTCAAGCTGAAGGAACCGCATTCAGAGTCGATGCCTCTATCTTTCGGGCTGCCCTACGACAGTGTCCAAGGCTGGAGCGAAAGCTGCAGCGGCATTCCCAGCTCATGGCTATGCAGGTGGAACAGGTTGCGACTTGTAACCGTCTTCATGGAGTCGATGAAAGATTGGCGAGATGGCTACTGATGACCGCAGACCGGGTCGGTTCGGACACTCTTCCACTGACGCAAGAGTTTCTTGCGCAGATGTTAGGAAGCACTCGCTCGACCGTCACGATTTCGGCCGGAATTTTGCAAAAGGCTGGACTGATTGCTTACACGCGAGGCAACGTGAACATTTTGGACAGAGGTAGTCTGGAAGCCGCGGCTTGTGACTGCTATGGGTCCCTGCAACGGCAGACCAAGGAATGGCAGGGCCAGGACGAGGAGTAGATCTCTGTCTGCTAGCGCACATTCGCGCGTGTGTCCCCACACCGACTGATTGGCTTTGTGGCGGTACGATTCGGGATTAGGCAAGCGCATTTCAAATGGGGAGCGTGTCAATGTATGGCCACTATCCTCTGCATCGATGACGACCCTAGAATCCTCGAGGTTTATCGCGCCGTTCTCGCTGGCAGTGGCTACACGGTTCTCGCCGCGCTAGACGGTCTCACCGGCATCGCCCTGACTCGCACCCACTCGATTGACGCCATCGTGCTCGACTTCACTATGGCAGGCATGGATGGAAGTGCGGTCGCTGAGATACTCATGAAAGAGCAACCAACGCTGCCGATTGTGGTCTGCAGTGGCTGGATTGACGGTATACCGGAGTCCCTGAAATGGTATGCGGATGCAATACTGGACAAGACGGATGCTTCAATTGCAGGATGACGAGAGACGGCGTATCGCTCGCGAACTGCACGATAGCGTCGGGCAGTTATTGGTTGGCCTGACTATGAATCTTTCCGTTGTGCGAGCCGATATAGACCGGCTCAGCAAGACGGCCGCAGCTCTCACGGACAGCGAAGCTCTCGTGCAAGAAATGAGCAAAGAAGTCCGTACTATTTCTCACTTGCTTCATCCACCTCTGCTTGATGAAGCGGGACTGTCGTCGGCCGTACGTTGGTATACAGAGGGCTTCGCACAACGCAGTAAGATCAAAGTTGATTTGGATCTCCCCGCTGATTTCGGGCGGCTTTCGCCCGAGTTGGAGACAGCGATTTTCCGGGTAGTGCAGGAATGCCTTACGAATATTCACCGCCATTCAGGAAGTCCGATTGCAAAGATTCGTCTGCTTCGTCTCAATGGTGAAGTTCATGTCGAGGTGAAGGACAAAGGCAAGGGCATACCGATAGAGAAACGGGAGGAAATGGCTTCGGCTGGTATGCCGGGCGTAGGAATTAGGGGAATGAGAGAAAGGATGCGACAACTCGGCGGGGCCTTGGAAATCACCTCAAACGGTGATGGTACGGTGATACTGGCGCGGCTGCCCGCTATCGAGAACTCCTCAAGCGCTGAGGTCTTGGCCATTCCAGACACTTCGACCGCTGCGGCGTGAAGAGGCACTTGAGTTTGTCGGCGAGCGGGTTACCGAAGGTTGTCCGGGACTGTGGCGGATAGCTAAGCCAGCCATTATGTTTTCTAAGCTGATCGATAAACTCCAGCGGCACTACGGCATTCCTTCGCCGCCGCCCTCAACTGACCCGCTTGAGCTAATCATCTGGAGAACATCGCATATCTGGCAAGTGAGAAGCGTCGTGCCTAAGCATTCATCACCCTAAAACATACGACATTGCACCTAACGCCTGACCATCGTTGCAATCTCCTCAATCACGAACATCACTATGACCGCCAGCACCGCCAACGGGGGAACCGCTCGGCGCAGGCTTAGTGAGTCTAGCCTGTAGTTCGCATAGAACCGAGAAGGCAACTTGTCGACAGCAACCGATCGCAGTCGATTACCGGTACCGGCCAGGGCGCTCCGTAAGGATGATTGCACCCGGCGCAAATTTCGGCCAATAGCCGCTGGTAATGGAGGAATCGAAGGTAAACGCAATTGGTACTGGCTGGCTCTGTGAACGGGAACGCTCGCGCTCCGCATGACCCGCAACGACCGCGCCCCGACGATCCGCAATTTTCGCCCTGCAACATTGGTAGCTAGCTCTGTTGAAACTGACAGCTTACGTGTAGTAGATCGGAGTCTTGCGTCAGCCTTTCGTGCGGCATTGAGGAGACGGCTGTGTATCTGCTTTAAAGTTCGGGGAGGGGAGCTTGTCAGGTGCCCCCGAAATCTCGGCCGCCGTGCCGCAGTTCGGATTTCAGCACCCGCGGTCCTCAGCGTGCTTGCCAGCCTAGTTCCGACGCCACAGACGTTCTCGATTGTCCGAATAGCCCGACGATTAAGAAAAGCCGCCGCACGGATACCACGCTGGGCAACCTCCGACAAGAACCCGGGACCTACGGAACCATCAGCGTCGAGCGCCGCCCGTACTCCGATGCCCGGAACATATATGTCATCGAATGTTGGAGTTTCCTTATTGCTCTGCTCCGTGCCAACTTCGTTCAGCCGCCCGTCCTCTATCTGTTTCATGCCACAGGATCCCTTCTGAGATGCCTACAAGACGTGGAACTAAACCCAGTGGCGCCGGGGGTGATTCAAACAGAATACAATCCGAATTGAATTGCAGATTCGATTATTTGGTTTGCGGTTGCGTTGCCTGTACCAAAGAAAATCCCACTACGCGCGCTACGTTGCCTGAGACGGAGACCCCCCGCGCCGGCGCCTAAGGGAGGAAAACGCGGTCGTGGCCGTGCTCTGGCCTCGCTATGCTGCATCCAAGCAGAGAGTGATAGCCGGGAGCAAAACCGCAGGGAGGTTTGTAACGATACTCATACTCGTAGTGTTCGTACTCTCTTTCGTCGCCGTCGTCATGTGGCTGCGCAAGAAAATGAGCCCAGACCCGAAACCAACTCTTCATACCCAGATAATCTCACCTGTCTGCGGACGGCCACCTGCCCTCTCCCAGGGCATTCGCTGACTGTTGGGGGCGTTCCATTCTTCCGTCCGCAAGCTGGGCTTCCTTACATACAGGATTTCGCCGAGTTCGCCTACAGCCTTTTCCAAGTACCTGATACGCGGCAAGTTTTGTTGTGCAGAATCTCGGTGTTTCCGGCAATGAAAATGCTACTACATCGCTGGATCCGTTTCGCCGATTGGAGGCGCATCATGGCGCAAGATGGCACAAAGCAATACAAGGCTTGGGTCGAACTCGCAGGAAAGGCTTCCAAAGAAACTGACCCCGAGAAGCTGATGCGGATTATCGAGGCGCTGTGCCGCGCACTCGACGAGCGGGAAACAGTTCCGGCTGGTGCGCGGGTCAGACCAACGCGTTCGGCTGATTCGTAGTCAGCATCAGTGACGCGCCGCTAAGCGGTCCGAGCTTCTCGTGTTTCGCGTCTTTCAAGCTGTGGTTGCACAGACGATAACGACTGCCCCTCCAATAGTTCATTGAGTTCGTGAATGAGAGCCGTAAATTTCATCTGGTCTTTCTCCGCTTCGATTTCCGCAACCAATTCCACGATCCGTTGTTGTTTATCCCGATTAACGGGCATGACTCTTTTTCCCTCAGTCGGAATTCGAGCCATCCCCTTCGCCAAGACAAGCTGCTGCCTCGCTAGTCTGCGTAGTTGTTCAGCATGTTCATGCAAAGCCGACCGGAGTTCCGCGAGGACTTCTGCAAAGTTGGTGGTTTTCGCTGCTGTAGCCAGAGCGCAGAGTTCGCGGATTTGTTCTTCAAGGCGACGAGATGGCACGACCAGGAGATTGCAGTATCGCAAGGGCAAGAGTCAATACTGCGTTTCTAGTAGGCATTCTAAGTAGAATCCCGACTCAAACATTCGGTTGTGGAACACCAGTTGATGGTGGCGTGAGTGGTTGCTCTTTGGCTTCTAAGACGGCGTTCAATTCACGAACGAGCACAATCATCTCGCAGTAATTTTCTTCGACAGCGATTTGCCGGCATAGTGCAACCATGCGTTGCCGTTCTTCGTTGGTCATGGTCCAGTTCCATCCCAACTAGAAGTAACCCCAGTGCTGCAACTTTGTTTCTGTTTGAGCTGGTACCTTCGCGCTACATTGCAAACGGTATGTACAGCTTTCCCTGGTGGGCGGGATAATGAATTCCCCGTGGAAGTACCAACCTCGGTGAACGCATCGAGACCTATGCGCCAAGGCTGTCTCTGCATCCGAAGGCGACTTCCACGAAGCTCTCACCGAGCTTCAGATGGCCCTTCATGAGCACAGTGACAGTCTCAGGAAGTTAGTCTCAAGCGCGGGCAAGGAGGCAAAATGAAAAAACCAGAGTTGACCGATGTGGGTTGGCTTGGGCCGAGGGACGAAATGGACCGGGCCAGTCATCGCTTTGGCAGATGCTCAGAGTGCCACCAGATTATTTGCGTCGAAAAGGCCGTGACCGATGGGCCGAGTACCCTGGGGCAAACCAGCGAACGGCTCTTTGAAGCGTTTCGTAGGCACGCCGAGCTGACGCATTTCGAGGCCGCGAAACAATCCTAAACCAGCGGCAAGAGAGGGCCCTCCCCGACTATGCGCTGAAGTCGAACGAGCTGGCAGCTTTCTGACGGGCACCTAAATGAAATTTCTTCCTCGTTTCCAGTGTTATGGGCAACCGCCTCACTGCATCAATGGTTGGACGATCACAAACTGCGGACCTGTGACCGAGTATGGCGATCCCGGAGCCATTGCGATCTTCGTTGGAGTAATGGTACCTACATAGAGTTTGCCGGCACTGCTGATGGCGTAGAGATGATTGCTGTTGTCCCAAAACATCTGCACGATCGGATCTTTTGTGAGCAAGCCGGTGTAATGGGTGACGGGATTTGCCCCGTCGAAATGGAATACCTCTAGACCCTCTTGACCAGCCACGGCGAGCAGTTGGCCCGAAGGCGACATCTTCATGTCAAAAGGGCTTTGGATCGAGGTCGTCGGCATATCCTTATAGGTGCTGTTCGTGTTGAGGTTGCCGCTCGCGTCGGCGGCGTAAACGGCAATCTGCACAGGCCCAGACGCACAACCGGGCGGGTTGGCGGGCTGCTCGAGAACCGCAAGATTGCTGTTGGGATCGGCAACTATGAGGTCCGGATAATAGACGCGTACCCCCGGGGGAGGCTGAGGATTATTGTATTGAGTGTTGATCAGGTTGAGAAGTCCGTTGCTCGCGCGCTGAAATCCGAAGATGTCGTTGTACATGCAGCCAGACTGGTCGGCTGAATATGCATAGACGTTATCGCCAATGAAAAATGTGCCCGTGTAGTCGCCTGGAAACGCGCCGGTGACGGCGTCACCCAGATAGTTGAGCGCTCCTGACGATTTATCCACGGCGAAAGACTCCGTGTTGTCATTGAAATTGTCGTCGAGCTCCATCACATAAAGATCGCTGCCGGTATGATCAAAGAACAAGTTGAATGCATTGAGGCACGCGTTGCCCGTCTGATCGCACGCGGTTGAAGTTATGTAAGCCAATACACCGTTCGATCCGATCTGCAATGTGTCGATATTCAGAGGGCTCGAATTGTTCGCAGCCATGAGGTATTTTCCGTTCACCGCCATGGAACCGGCATTCTCCTGGAAGGGTGAGCCGGGGATGGGGGTGAGCGCGCCATTCGAGCTCGCAGAATATCCGAAAATAACGTTCGCTTCGTTGTTTCCGGGATAGCTAGCCACATAAACGTACGCCACTGGGGCGCTGCTGGGTAGATTGGATTGTGAACCGGTCGAAGGCGAAACTTGCGCGGAAGCGGACGCTGCGCTCAATGCCGCGCCGACGCAGAGGATTGTGAAGGGCTTAAACATCGGGATTGGCTCCTGCTGGAGGCTTAGTCTGTTCGGTGACTTCGATGGTAGGAGATAATGGCCGGTTGCTTGGTGCCGCTCGGACTAACCCATGACGGCAGAACTTCTTCTGGTCGAGTACAACACTCGCCGATTGCCGATTGTGGAGTCATGCCCATGAGTACTGTGGGGCAGGCACCGTAAAGCTCGAAAAGTCGCCGGTCTCGTAGGTTGTGGCCTTTGCCATTTTCCGAAGCAACAAAAAACCCGATTCCGAAGAACCGGGGGAGAATTTCGCATCAATTTCACTTCACTGTTTCTCAGGTTTTTTCTCCGGCGGTTCTTTCTTCTCGGGCGCAGCTTCAGGCTTCTTTGCAGCCGGCGCCGCCGTCCGAGGCGCGGGCCGAGGATGCTGAGCAGGCTGATTGTGGGCCACGGTTGGGGGCGAGGACTTCTCCGGGCGGGCCTCAGGCTTCGCAGCTTGAGGCTTGGGTTTGGGAGTGGGCTGCGCATGCGCCGTGGTTGCCGGCTTGGATTCAGTCTTTGGCTTCGGCTGATTATGGGCTGAAGCTTCAGGACGCGGTGTGTTCTCGGAACGTGCTTCGGGCTTTGCAGTTTCCGCCTTCGGCTTGGGGGCTGGCTGGGTATGAGCCGTAGCCGCAGGCCGCGACTCGGACTTCGGCTCAGCCTTTGGCGCGGTCTTGGGTTCTGTCTTCGCTGAAGCTGCCGGTGTCTTCTTGTTGTTTTCCGAGCGAGCTTCCGGCTTCGGCGTTTCTGCTTTTGGTTTGGGAGCAGGTTGAGTACGAGCCGTGGTTGCCGGGTGCGACTCGGGTTTCGGGGTGGCCTTCTTGGCATTTTCCCGCTCAGCCGCGGATCTGTTTTCCGCGGCCTTGTTTTCCGCTGCTTTATTTTCAGCAGCGCTTTTCACCGGAGCCTTATAGGGTGCTCCGGCCTGTTTTGCGGCTACAACCCCCTTGCCGCTGAATTCTCCTGGCTTGGCGGTGGCGGCGACGGCGGGCTTGCCGCGATTTACTGACGCCAGCAACGCATGGTTGGTGCTGGCGGCACGAACGTGCTCAGTTTGCGCAGCGGTCGGCGGAATATGGTGTTCGCGCGCGGCCGCTTCCTCGGTTGCCGTAGGGCGGGCGCTCAAACCTCCGCTGCCCCCGTTATAGCTGACGCGGTTGATGGTCGTGTTGTTGATGACGGTTCGGTTGTACACGTTGGTGATGTGTACATTGCTGCCGAAGTTATTGGTCACCGACGGTTGTAGGCGAACACTCCATGATTCCAGCGCCGCCTTGGTAGCCGACTCCGCCATAGCCGAAGCCGTAATTGATGCCGCCGTAGAAGCCGACCGTCGGTCCCCAGTAGCCCTCGTTGAAGACGTAACACCGCCGTTCCAACCCCAGTAGCCGGGGGTCCAGAGCAGGCCGACCGTGGGCGGCTGCACCCAAGTGCCGGGCACCCAGTAATAGCCGTCAGGGCCATAAGCCCAATAGCCGGGAGTCCACAAATATCCGGGCGCGGGAACCGGTGGTTGCGATGTAAACGGGGAGCGCAGGTGGGCCAATCGTGATAGACACGCCGATCTGCGCGAAAATAGTGGCCGGAACCGCGACGACCAACAGGGTTAGCAGAAGCAAACGGATGATTCGCATTTTGATTTCACCTCTGGTGCCCGGCCCGTTTGCGTGCTTGTTTGCGGGCGGCACGGATTTGCGCGGTGGCGCGACGTGGTACTCAACTAGAGTGCGCGTGCAGGCTGAACTCGCACTATCCGGTGAAATGCGTATAGAGAAAAAACGCTTCGAGTAGACTGACGACTGTAGTGGTCCGCTCGACGATTCTGGATGGCGCACGCGGTAGGGTTTTCGGTGCTTGGGCTTGCGCGGTGGGTCATGAGTTCATTCGTTGCTTGAGATAGCAGGCGACAAAAGATCGAGGCGGAAGCGCGATCATCCGCTTGCGGCAACGTTCATAGGAGGAGCCATTCTAGAATTTAGAATGAAAAACCGGATAGCTAAGAATCTTTCGCCGTTTGTTCGTCCAGCACAGACCCGATTCCCTCGGGAATGTAGCTTTTGGCAATATCTTGAGCGAGAGTACTCCTACAATGCTTTTCGATTTGGAATCATGGCGGGAACGGTTTGAGCAGGCGAGGACAGATAAGAATGCGCCGTTCCTGCGTGAACTGCTGGATGAGATTGCGACCGCGTATCAAAAGATGTCGCACGAGAAGTTCAGTGGTGAGTATGCGCGATTTGTGACGTAGAACCCTCCCCGGACCGGAACTCGTCACGGCGCCAACCATCAGCTCCCGAGGGCTGGTGGTTTTTTTCGCCTGAAAGAGCCGCTCTTAGGGGTCGGAGCGGCGCGACGGGTGAAGGGTAGTGCAGGACTCCATCAGTCTTTCTTGAGCTTATTTGCAAGCTTCTTTATCTCTTTTCCCGGTCGATATTCACGATTCCTTTTTGCATCGTCGTAAAGACTTTCGTGCAAAAGGTTGATGAGCCGAGATTTGAGCTTTGCTCGCGCAGAGAACGGTTGCGGACGACAATCCTTTCCTTCTCTGAGGACGAACATGTCAGTGGGCTCCCAACATACGGAGCCGCGATACCAGGGAGCAGTTCTCTCGGCGTTTGTCCAGTCGCATGCAAAGCGAAGAGAAGAAGCGCGAGAAAAACGGAGAGTGTGCCAATGCCAGTTTTTGCCACATCTCTACCTCCTACAATTTCTTTGGTGAGGCAATGGAAGCGATGCGCTGATCGTTGCCACGGCGCAATTAGGTGAAGTCAGACGAGTGATGGTTGGCTAAATACCGGAAAGCGGAATTGGGGTTACGGTGTTGTCGGTGGAAGATCAATACTCTTCAGGAAGCAAAACGTAGTTGAGACTTCTGCGCAGCCTTTTGGGCAAACGATGTTAACATCTGTTAACTCTGCCGGAGCCTAGGGCGAGAGCCGCTGCGATTCCACTCCCATCGGCGATCATTATTCTCATTTTTTTCGGGCCAGATGCCATGAGTATGGAACCCATGAATCGTCTTGTGATCGGAGTTGCGGTCTTACTATCGGTTCTGACTCTGGCTGGTTTCGTTGTGGAGCAAGCACAAGACGCCCTTATTCGGCCGGCGCCGGCAAACGCTCCCACGGGCACTACGCCGGCGATAATATCAAAGGTACCGCCGCAGAAGCGGCAACCCGCCCCCCTCAAGGATACTGTCCCAGTTGGCAGCCAGCCGTACGGTGTCGCCTTTGATGGAGTGAATGTCTGGGCGGCGAATTTTGCCGATTTTCCGGGGACTGTCACCAAGATCAGGGCGCGAGACGGTGAGGTGTTGGGCACGTTCAAAGTGGGCCAGAAGCCTTTGGGCGTGACTTTCGATGGCACCAACATCTGGGTGTCGAACCACTTTGACAACACCGTGACCAAGCTTAGGGCGAGCGACGGCAAGATACTGGGAACCTTCAGCGTGAAATCACCTTGGTGGATGGCCTCCGATGGAGACAACATCTGGGTACCCTCTTATGGAGAGAACGGCACAGTCACCAAGTTGCGGGCTAGCGACGGGAAGAATTTGGGCACATTTGCAACCGGAGGTGTTGGCGGTGCCATCGCAGCGGCCTTCGATGGTGCCAACGTTTGGGTGACAAACTTTACTGGCGCAGGAAATGGCACGGTCTCAAAGGTGCGCGCCAGCGATGGGCAGATCGTCGGTGTCTACGCCGTAGGGCCCAATCCCCTCGGCGTGACCTTCGATGGAGTTTACATATGGGTGGCTAACCTGGCGGGGGCCTCGGTGAGCAAGCTGTGCGCAAGCGATGGCAAGGTGGTGGGTACGTTCAGCGTACCGCCTGAGCCGTATGGCCTTGCGTATGACGGCAAGCACATTTGGGTAACTGGGGCGCTTGCGCTGACGGAATTGCAGGCCGTCGACGGAGCCATCGTTGCCAAATACCCGGTTGGAAATACTACGGGTGTGGTGTTCGATGGGACTAACGTGTGGGTGGCAGACACATTTCACAACCTGCTGCACCGGAAATCGCCATGACCGAGCAGAAAAGTAAGGTCTTCAGAGCGGGATGGGGGACACTGGCGCTCACGAATTCTCGCAGAAAGGCTTAGGCCACGTAAGCCTATGTGTTCTCAGTGGCATTCGCGTGGTAAAGAGCGCGCGATTTCACCGCATTTGCCGGCCACCGGACATCTTTAGCGTAGAGTGGAGGAACACTCAGGATGACCTTTTTGCTGCTTGACCGGCCGGTAAGGGTGGGAGGATACTTATTTGGCTCGGCTCGCTTCGCCACTCCCCTTGCGGGTTTGCAGCCAAAGAAGGGGTTCGTCCTTCGCGTGAAGGTGTTGTTTCGGCGCGATTCGACGGATCTCTCACCACTGACGGTATCCTAAATGATGAAGCCACAAACTTCCGGGGGGGGCACTTTCGAACCGGCGCGAAGCCCGAACCAGGGTAGAGTAGGGAGACTTAGGCTATCGAAGCAAGCAGGCATCGTCTTGTTGGTGTTTTGCGCGGTAGCGGTGATTGCCTCGCCGGCCCAGACTTTCAACACACTGGTAAATTTCAACGGGACCGGCGGCAGCAGTCCCGATTATGGGTCTCTCATCCAGGGCGCCGACGGCAATTTCTACGGAACAACGTTGAACGGAGGGGCCAACCAGGCTGGCACCGTCTTCCAAGTCACCCCAGGCGGTACGCTGAACACGCTTTACAACTTTTGCTCTCAAATAGGCTGCCCAGACGGCGCCAACCCTTACGCCGGACTGATTCAAGCCGACGGCAATTTCTACGGAACAACCTACGCAGGCGGCGTTGTTAATGCTAGTTGCACGGTGGGGTGCGGCACGGTGTACGAAATATCGCTGCAGGGCGGTACCTGGACCGAGACCGTGCTCTACAGCTTCTGCACCCAAACTAACTGTCTTGATGGCGCCGGCCCTAGTGCAGGACTGGTTCAAAGCGCCAACGGGAACTTCTACGGAACCACTTACGCAGGCGGGGGCGGTAACTGCGGCCAAGGTTGTGGCACGATCTTCAGCATCACCCCCCAGGGCATATTCACGCCCTTGCAAACCTTCAACCACACGCAGGGCGCCCAATTTTTCTCGAGTCTGGTCCAAGGCACCGACGGGAACTTCTACGGAACCACGGAAGGCGGCGGAGCGGACAACTTTGGCACGGTTTTCGTTTTCAACACCCTCGCGGGGACTTTTACCACGTTGTATAGCTTCGCTGGAGGGACCGACGGAGCCCACCCTTACGCCGGGCTGATTCAAGCCATTGACGGGAACTTCTACGGAACAACGTATGCTGGCGGAACCAATCAGTCAGGCACGGTGTATGAAATGTCGCCACCGGTGCCGCCGGGCACTACCTGGACGGAAACCGTGCTCTACAGCTTTTGCGCCCAAACCGGCTGCACCGACGGTGGCCACCCTTACGCCGGACTGATCCAGGCCGTCGACGGGAATTTCTACGGAACAACCAGCTCAGGCGGTGCCGGTGGTGATGGCACGGTCTTCAAGATGATCAAGACGACCACCGGGGCGAGCTCGCTGTACGTGCTGTACAGCTTTTGCGCCCAAACCAACTGCACCGACGGTGCAACTCCCTATGCGGGACTGGTGCAGGCCACCAGCGGAAACTTGTACGGAACAACCACCACGGGCGGGACTAACACTGGTGGCACGGTCTTCGTTCTAGCTCAAGCGAATGTCACCACCTGGCATAACGACAACCTGCGAACGGGGCAGAACACAAATGAAATCGTTCTGACTCCCACTAATCTCACTACCGGCAACTTCGGCGAGCTTTGTTCGGCAACATTGAACGGGCAGGTATACGCGCAACCGTTGGTCTTGGCAGATGTGACTTTTAACGGGACGCAGTATTCGTCGCTGGTCTATGTGGTCACGCAAATGAACACACTCTACGTGATCAATGGGACGCCACCCTCTGCGGGCGGTTCCTGTGCGGTTGTAGCCTCTCTCTCTCTGAACCCAGCAGGCCAATATCCCGCGGACTGCAACTATTTGGGCACCGGATCTTGTACCACAGTCGCGCCATTGGTGGGTGCGCTGGGCACACCCGTCATCCAAACGGCCCCGAACAGCCTTGGCACCCTCTATGTCGTAACCGAAACCCAGGACGTTCCTTCCGGCTCGCAGCCCAGCAACTGGTACCACTACGTGCATGCGGTGAATCTGGATCAGGTTGCTGAGCTCGTCGCGCCGGTTCGAGTGATCCCTCCAATATTGGAATGCCTGACCTGTGCAAGTGTTTGGTCGCGACATCACATACAGCGGCCTGGTCTGCTTTTGGTTGGCAACTCCCTCTACATAGCGTTCTCCATGATGGACGGCAACCTACCTTTACCTAACGGGTCGGTTTTCAATTACAACGTTGCCAACTTGAGCGCTCCTCCGTTGTACTTTGCCACGACGACTGAGAGCGACGCCGGAGGCGGCGGTATTTGGCAGGGCGGAGCGGGTTTGGCCTACGGCCCCGATGAGAGTGGCAAGAACTACATCTACTTCAACACTGGAAATGGCAACTGGGACGGTTTTTGTAACTGGGGCGATAGTTTTGTCAAACTCGACCCGGTCTTACTAACCGTCCCGGGCTACTTCACTCCCGCTGACCAGCTTTATCGTAGCTGCCAGGCTCCGTATACCGACGTCGACTTTGGTTCCGGCGGTGTAATGCTGACGCCGGCGACTTCCTATTGGCCTTATATGGCGGTTTCGGGCGACAAAGAAGGCGCCGTTTGGGCCATGGATCGGCTCAGTCCCGGTGGGTTTAATGTTGGTCAATGTCCTAATAACCCCAACAACTGCGGTCAGGCGTGTTCGCCGCAGATTCAGGACGCGAGCAATCAGAACCTACAAACTATCTGGACCCTATTCAATAACGCCTATCCTTCAATTCACAATACTCCGGCGTATTGGAACAACTTCATTTACGTCGCTCCGCAGGCGGGCCCAATTAGTCAGTATCAGATCTGCAACAACTATGAGAGCGGCCAGCAGCCAATTTGCAATACTACTCCCGTTGATGGCTTGCGGGCCAACGGTAGTATCATCTCGACCAAGAATGGAGCTACGCCAACGGTTTCTGCGAGCCTCCTCACGAACGTTCCATTTAACTCCACCAATGGGATTCTGTGGCTGATTAGCGGGGGTGACCAAGCTATCGGTGAGTACTCGGGGAGATTCTATGCCTTGGACGCGACCTCGATGACGGAACTCTATGTCAACACTGGATCAGGATGTTCGGAAGATGCCATTGGTGCTGTCACCAAATATTCGGTTCCCACCGTCGCTAACGGCTATGTCTACTTCGGCATACAATCGCTGCAGAACGAGGTTCAGGGAATCTTCTACATCTTCGGGCCTAATCGGACGTGCACAGGCAACGCGAAGACCCCTCCAAAGTCCCGGCGGCGAGCGGGCGTCAAGGTGAATAAAGCCGGAATTGAAAGCCCAACCTTGGAGCGGTAGATATCCAATACTAGCTTGCGTCCGATGACACCATACTCGGGTGACAGGGGCATCCCGGATAACAGATGGCGAGGTGGAAGTTTATCAATCCTCCACCTCGCTAGGTGTTTGGTCAGCGCAGATTATTGGCCAACCCCGGTCAAGTTCACGTTCTCCGCTCCGAGGCTGGTATTGAAAGTCAAAGTCGCGGTGCGTGTGCCGCTCTGTGTGGGTGTGAAGGTTATCTGCACAGAACAGGTAGACTTACCATTGCCCGAGGTCGGGCCCGGCGGAAGCTGATTCACGCAGGTGTTAGATCCCGGCACGATGCTGAAGTCTCCCGGATCGCTGCCACCGATGCCCGTGCTAGTGATGAAGAGAGTCGCTAACCCGTAGTTTTGCATGGTTGCGGTCAGCGGGGAACTGGTCTGTCCCACGGTTTCGTTTCCAAAATTGAGGGTGCGTTCATAAAGCGCAACCTCTGGCACCATGTCAACCTGGCGGATACGGTTGTTGCCCTCGTCCGCGATCAATAGCTCTTCCGCACCACTCACCGAAAGGCCGATGTTATCCAACTGGGCCGAGGTCGAGAGCCCCCCATCGCCACTGAATCCCGGGTTTCCGGTACAACTACCCGCCACCGACATAATGTTCTGGGTTGAAGCATCGACCCGGCGCACGACAAAATCGCCGCCGCCGCCGAAATACAAATTACCCGAAGGATCGAAGCCAAGTCCCTGCGGAACGCTCTCGCTGGCTAGGGTCGCCGCGAACCCGTCCCCGGTGCACAGGGGGGGGGAGGAGTTGCCGTCAAGGGCGTAGTCGTAGATAAACTGCACTTGGGTGCCGGGACCGCAACCATTGGCAACGAGGGCCACGCAGCGAACTTCATTCTCCCCGCTATCGTTAAAAATGAGTCCGCCATTCAGTGTGCCGAGGCCATAGGGATGAAGTAGGTGGGCCTTAGATGCATTAATGCCGTTCCTAACGACGTACTTACTGTCGCCGTCGTTACCAGGGACTCCCGCTATGCTGACGATGAAACCGACCGGCGGATCGGGATTGTTCAGATTGGGGCAACCTCCGGCAGAAACGACCACGCAACGGATTCTGCCCAAATAGTAATCCGAGATGTAGATATTGCCCTGCGGATCGACAGCGACCGAGATGGGGTAATTCACGTTAGCCGAGGTAGCCGGCCCTCCATCTCCACACGGCGGCTCACCTAAACATTCAACGCCCATTTGACCGGCAACGGTAGCGATCTCGCCGGGCGGGATGGTGATCGTGTAGTTCGTTTTGTCCCATAGCACAAGATCTGTCCCCTGCATATTCACGACTCGCACGGCGGAATCCGTACTGTCGGCGATGTAGATATTGCCGTTTACATCCAGAGCGATTCCGTTGGGATTGTCGAACGTCGCCGCGGTCGCGGGTCCATAGTCACCATTGCAATCCTGGGGGGGAGGCTCGGTGCACCACTGACTGGGATGCCCCGTACCAGCAACCGTGGAGATAATGCCGCCGGCCACTTCGCGGATGCGGTTGTTACCGGTGTCGACGATGTAGAAGTTGGTACCCGTCGGATCCCACTTCACGTCAACCGGATTGGCCAGACTGGCCGAGGTCGCCGAAAGGCCGTCGCCCACGCCCATCGCCCCGCTTCCTGCGATGGTCGACATAACCTCAGTTGATATCTGGCCCTGTCGAATGAGTCCATTGCCGGAATCGGCGATGGTGAAGTTACCGGCCGAGTCCAAAATGACTGCGAGCGGGCCGTCGAAAGAAACCCCTTTGGGACACTTTCCGTTTAGGGAACCTGGAGATCCCGATCCACAGATGGTCCCGACCGTACCAGTCAAACCCGGTGTTACTTCGCGAATCTGGTTGTCCCACTCATCAGCGACATAAAGGTTGCCGGCACTGTCCACCCACACCCCGGAGGGGTTGTGAAAAAGCGCCTGGGCCTTAGTCCCGTCGCAGTTGCCACTCGTCGGAGCGGTGCAGAAAGGGGCGCCTTGTCCCGCGTAGGTAACGATCTCACCAGGCAGAGTATTCGGGAACTTCGCTTGCGGACAACCTCCTGCGATATTCGCCACGCAACGGATTCGCTGGTCTCGCGTGTCTCCGATGTAGACGTTGCCCGCACTATCGGTAGCCACACCTTGGGGGAGATCCAGTTTGGCGCCAAACCCCGATTGCTCGCCGGGTGCGATGGCTGAGCCGCCGTCGCCACAGGCGGTGCCCGGATCGTTGCAAATCCAGCCGTTTCCAGCCAAAGTCGCAACCACCCCAGGGGGAACTAGTTGGCCGGTCACATTAATTGCGGTTGATCCAGTATTAATGAAGCGAATCCTCTGGTCGATGGTATCCGCGATGAACAGATTGCCCGAGCTGTCAATGTAGATGGCTTGTGGAGTAGCGAAGGTGGCTAGCGAAGCAGGCCCACCATCCCCACACGGACCGCTGGCCACTGATGTGGCTGAAGTTCTGGTCCAAGCTTGTGTCGAATTCTGGCAAGCTTGGCTGCCCGCGACGGTGGCGATGTCCCCGGCTGGAATGGATACTCCCAACACAGTGATCGGCGCAGATGGCTGGGTGTTCACGACCCGGATTCGATTTCCATCGAGGATGTACACATTCCCCGACTTATCCACCGCGACTGCTACCGCGGAAGATAGCGTGGCGCTCAGGGCCGGGCCATCGTCGCCGTATAGGCCGCCGGCTCCGTAGAGTCCTGTACCGGCAATGGGCGCCAGGGTGCCGGTGGTGGGATTCACTTTATAGACGTAATAGCTGTATTGCGAGGCGATGTAGATATTGCCGCTCGCATCTTCCGCAACGCCACTGGGGCCGGGAATCGCCGTCTGCAATGCGGTCGTATTATATGGGGCTTGTCCGGCTACTGTGTTGATATCGTTCTGTGCTCTGCTGTTCGACGCTGTAAAAAGCAACCAGCAGCTAAGCGTCAGCATTGCGTAAAACGATCGTGTGTGAATCTTCAGGGCTGGCTTGCGCTGACAGGCTGCGTGGCTGAGAGTGGGAATGTTCACGTACATAGCGCCTCCAAAATTTTCAGGGGAACTTTCGTGGAGCGATTCATGCTCGTCGCGTGGATTTTCGTGATACCGCGTCCGGGAAAGTTACCCGCCAAGAACGAAAATGATTCCGAGGACAAGAAAACACCAAACCGAATTAAGCGCCAATAACGTTGTATAGGTCTACGCCCAGGGGGAATGAAGTGGGCGCTCCCCAATTATTGGCGGAGTAATCATGCTATTTTGGCTGCTGGCTTGTCAATGTGCAAATACTTGCAGTCCCGCGCGGGAGGGAAGCTTTCAAATGACCTCACTGTATCAGCCGCATAAGCGCCGCCCGAGCTTCCGCTGACCTGCGCGATGCATCGACGACGCATGTAGGAGTCGTACACTGGTCAAACTAGAGGTATCCATGCTCCTGTCCCGGTCAAAGATCGCTAATCACAGCTTTTCGGCTCGCACTGTGGCGACATCACTTTCGGTTTTCAGCCTTGTCTGCTTGTGCCTACAAGGCGCATTTGGCCCGACAATAGCACGAGGCGAGAACGCGGGCTTTTCGGGCACGCGCATTTCATCGCAATCGACCAACTCCGTGGCAGCGCGTCTTGCCGCTCAAAACGCGCTGTTCAAGGAACAGTTTGAAGATGACATGCTGACTTCTCCGGAGAGCGAGAGTGCCAGGGGAGACTACCGTGATAACGCCATGCTGGATGACTACTCTCCGGCAGCCAACATGAAGCAAAACGCCATGGATCGCGCGTATCGCGCAAAGCTTCAAGCCATTTCTACCGAGGGTTTTCCCGAGCAGGATCGTCTGTCGCATGACCTCCTGCTTCGTGTTCTGGATATTCGCATAGCGGATTATGAGTTAAAGACTTACGAGATGCCCATCTCGCAAATGCAGGGCATCCACAACAGCCTTGCCGATCTTCCGAATTCCGTACCGCTTGATACCGTCAAGCATTACGAAGATTACATTGCCCGTCTTCACCAGATTCCCCGTGCTTTCGAGCAAACCACGGACGTGCTCCGCCAGGGAGAAAAAGATGGATTGATGCCGGTCCGGATTCTGCTCGAGCAAATACCGGCTCAATGCGAAGGCACGATTGCCGAGAATCCGTTCCTGGCTCCGACCAAGAAATTTCCCGCTGCCATTTCCGAAGAAACCCGTAAACGCTTGACAGAAGAGATCGTGCAGGTAGTGAACTCGGAGGTGCTGCCAGCTTATCACCGCTTCGCTGAGTTCATCGCGAAGGATTACGCTCCGCATGGCCGCAGCACCATCGGGCTGAACAGCTTGCCGGACGGTGCTCGCCGCTACCAGCAAGCTATTCGCGAGCAAACGACCACGGAAATGTCTCCAGCGGAGATTCATACGCTCGGGCTTCGAGAGGTCGAACGAATCAATGGCCTGCTAACCGATATTGCCGTCAAAGCAGGATACAAAGACCTAAGCAGCTTTCGAGCCGCACTCAATAGCGATCCCAAGTACGTGCCGAAATCTCCGGACCAGGTCGTCGATGATTTCCGCCGCTACGTTAGCCAGATGCAGCCGCGCTTGCCTGAGCTTTTCGGAGTGTTTCCGAAAACCCCGCTGACTGTGGAAGCCGCGCCTGCTTCCCAGCCTAACAATCCCACCCATTACGTTTTCGGCACTCCGGATGGCACCAGGCCGGCTCGCGTCGTAGTTGCGACCTCCAACTATGCGCACCGAAAACTGCTCAGCGACGAGACCCAGGCCTACCACGAAGGCATCCCCGGTCATCATATGCAGATCTCCATCCAGCAACGACTCACCGGACTGCCGGAGTTTCGCCTTCACGTCATCAACAATGCATACGCCGAAGGCTGGGCGGTCTATGCCGAGGCGCTCGGTAAGGAAATCGGGTTTTTCCAGGATCCCGCTTCAGATTACTGCCGGCTCAATTTGGAGTTGATGCGTGCAGTCCGCCTGGTTGTTGACACCGGCATTCACTCCGAAGGTTGGACCCGCGAACAGGCCGTTGCCTACTTCCGTGAAAGCGGCGGTGGAGACGAGCCAACGATCCAGGCTGAAATCGACCGATATATTGCATGGCCGGCTCAGGGCCTCAGCTACCAGATCGGCAAGCTGAAGATTCTCGATCTTCGCAATCGCGCCAAGCAGAAGCTTGGTCCCCGCTTTGATGTCAGAGCCTTCCATGATGAAATTCTCAGTGGAGGAAGCCTGCCGCTCGACATGCTGGAAGCCCGTGTGGACAGCTGGATTGGAAGTCAGCTGTCGAATGGCGGTGTTAGATGAATGCCAATGGGCAATTGCAAGCTATCTCCACGCGTCGATTGGCAACACTGCGAAGCACACGGCAGCAGGCTTCACGTTCTAGGTCCGGACTACTGCAAACCGCGATCCTTCATCATAGGCTCGACGCTTGGTTCTCTACCGCGCCAGGCTGCGTACATCTTCCCCAAGTCCTCAGTGTTGCCACGCGACAGCACCATCTGCCGGAAGCGATCGCCGTTCGCACGCGTCAGACCGCCGTTATCTTCAAACCACTGGTACGCGTCGTCATCGAGCATCTCTGCCCACAGATAGGCGTAATAGCCGGCAGAGTAGCCGCCCCCCCAGATGTGGGCGAAATAACTGGAGCGGTAGCGTGGCGGTACCGTGCTTAACAGTAAGTGTGTTTTCTCTAGCGCCTGTTTTTCGAACGCATCCGGCTGTTGCAGTGGTGCGCTGGCCGGAAGCGTGTGCCATTGCATATCGAGCTCCGCAGCCGCGACCAGTTCGGTCAGCTTGTACCCCTGGTTGAAGGTCACAGATTTTCTTATTTTGGCTACCAGTTCGGCTGGCATGGATGCGTTGGTCTTATAGTGCCGGGCGTAATGGTCGAAGACAGCGGGATAGAGGGCCCAGTGCTCGTTAAATTGTGAGGGAAACTCCACAAAGTCGGCGGCGGTCGCTGTGCCCGACAGGCTAGGATACTCGGTATTCGCGAACATGCCGTGCAGGGCATGGCCAAACTCGTGGAACATGGTGGTTACATCGGTATAAGTGATGAGGGCCGGCTCGCCGGGCGCGGGCTTCGGCAGATTTGCGACGTTGAAGACCACCGGCAACGTGCCCAAGAGCTTGGACTGGCTCACCAGACTATCCATCCATGCGCCACCGTTTTTGTTATCGCGTTTGAAATAGTCGCAATAGAAGAGGGCCAGCGGCTTGCCGTCCGCGTTCGAGACCTCGAAGACGCGAATATCCGGATGGTAGACCGGGATGTCCTTACGCTCCTTAAAAGTAATTCCGTAGAGTTGAGTGGCCGCGTAAAAGACGCCGTTTTCGAGAACGTTATTCAGCTCGAAGTACGGCTTGACCTCGGCCTCGTTCAGATCGTACTTCGCTTTGCGCACCTGTTCGGAGTAGAAGTCCCAGTCCCAGGGCTGCAGGGTGAAGCCGCCCTTCTGTGCGTCGATGACATCCTGGATATCCTTGCCCTCACTTACTGCTTTGGCGGTGGCGCCGGGCACCAGGGCATCCATGAACTTCAAGGCTGCCGCGGGAGTTTTCGCCATCTGGTCTCCCAACTTCCAGGCTGCGTGGTTGGGATAACCGAGCAGTTGCGCCCGCCGCGCGCGCAGCTGTGCCAAGCGCGAGATGGTGTCGCGGGTGTCGTTGGCATCGCCGCGCTCGGTGCGGTTCCACGATTTCTGGAAGATGGCTTCGCGTGTTGCCCGGACGCTGAGCGAGGCTAGATTTGGCTGCTGCGTCGTATTCTGCAAGGGGAGAACGTAGCCTTCCTGCTTGCGGGTCTGCGCGGCTTGTGCGGCTGCGGCGATCTGAGCGTCGCTCAAGCCGGCCAGAACACTCCTGTCGGTGGTGGTGTAGGCCCCGTCTTTTGTAGCGGCGAGAAGTTTTGTCGAAAAGGCTTCCGAGAGTGTCGAGATTTCCTCGTTCAGTTTTTTCAATTCGGATTTGTCGGCATCCGAAAGGTTTGCGCCAGAGCGGACGAATCTGTCATAGGTCACCTCAAGCAGCCGCAACGATTCGGGATCGAGCTGGAGCGATGCGCGTTGTTTATAAACGGCAGCCACGCGAGCAAAACATTTCGCGTTTAGATAGATGGCATCGTAGTGAGCCGCTAGTTTCGGAGCTTCCTCGGTGCGTACTTTCTGCAATACGGGGTTGGTGTTTGCCCCGCTGACCGCCCCGAAAGCAGCCATCGCTCGTTGGAAGAGTTGCCCGGTCTTATCCATGGCGACGAGGGTATTCTCGAACGTTGGTGCGGCCGGGTTGTCCGCAATCGCCTGTATCTCAACGAGTTCCTCGGCCATGCCCGCCTCGATGGCCGGCTGATAGTCTTCATCTTTGATTTTGTCGAAAGGAGGCGCCTGGAACGGCAATGTACTCGGCGCATAAAACGGGTTCGATGGACCGAACTTGGCATCGGATGCCGTGGCAAAAGTAGACAAAGCAAACAGTGCGATGACACCAGATGTAACAAAGGCGATCATATGATTCAGCATAAACTTCCTCGTGTGTGATGGCATGGTGTGAATCCAGAATGGAAGCCCATGCGTCACGATTGTAACAACTGCACCCGGTTTTGTTTCTTTACGGCAGTGACACGGGCTGAAGTCCCTTCGGGGATATCAAGTCTTTCCACCATTTCGTCCGTCGGGGACGCCCACAACGCGCTCAGTTAACTCTGCGACTATCACACGGCCGGCTGCACTCATCCGTTTGAATTGACAAGCAGTGGAAATTTCCGCGGGGCCGTCGTACCATCTACCGATTCGGAAAGGACACTCCTAATGATTCTCGGCATGAGCCAGGAGACGTACACCGTAGTGCACGTAGTGATCAGCTTGATCGGCATCGGTTCAGGGCTGATCGTTGTGTTCGGAATGCTTAACGGAAAGCTTCTTCACGGTTGGAATGGACTTTTCCTACTAACGACTGTGCTGACCAGTGTGACCGGATTCGGCTTTCCCTTTGATCATCTTCTGCCCTCGCACAAGGTCGCAATCATTTCGCTGGTCGTGCTGGCGATCGCGATGGTGGCGCGTTATGCCAAAAACCTAGCCGGCGGTTGGCGTCGAACCTATGTGATTACCGCGATGATCGCCCTGTATCTGAACGTATTCGTGCTGGTGGTGCAGAGCTTCCTGAAAGTGCCGGCATTGCACGTGCTGGCTCCCGAGGGGAAAGAACCACCATTTCTGGTCGCGCAGCTGGTGGTAATGGCGATCTTCATCGGTCTCGGCGTAGGCGCGGCCAAGAAATTCCGAAATTAGCTGGTTCGAACGGTTCGATCAAAACATATACTGATTGATCAGCGAATTGCAGCAAGACAAATCTCGGGAGGACATTTCATGCCTACGATCACGACCAAAGATGGTACAGAGATTTTCTACAAGGACTGGGGGTCGGGGCAGCCGATAGTGTTCAGTCACGGCTGGCCACTCACCGCCGACGACTGGGATGGACAGATGCTTTTTTTCGGTCAGCGAGGCTATCGCGTCATCGCCCATGACCGGCGAGGCCATGGGCGTTCGACCCAAACGTGGGACGGCAACGATATGGACACCTACGCCGATGATCTCGCAGTTCTTACGGACAAACTGGATCTCAAGAACGCAATCCATGTAGGCCACTCCACCGGTGGTGGAGAAGTTGCCCGTTACATCGGGAGGCATGGCACAAAGCGTGTCGGCATGGCCGTGCTGATCAGTGCAGTACCACCATTGATGCTGAAGACGGAAAAAAATCCCACTGGCGCGCCTATCTCAGTCTTTGACGGTCTGCGAGCTGCTCTTGCGGCAAATCGAGCGCAGTTTTACCGGGACATCACGCTCCCATTCTACGGATACAACCGGCCCGGCGCCAAGATTTCCGAAGGCATCCGCGAGCACTGGTGGCTACAGGGGATGTTGGGAGGTATGAAGGCCCACTACGACTGCATCAAGGCCTTCTCTGAGACGGATTTCACTGAGGATCTTAAGAAGTTCGACGTTCCAACCCTGATCATGCATGGCGACGACGATCAGATTGTGCCCATTGTTGCGGCGGGTCTGCTCTCCGCGAAGATTGTGAAGAATGCCACGCTAAAAGTGTATCCAGGTTTCCCGCACGGGATGCCCGCGACCAATGCTGACCAGATTAATGGCGACTTGCTGGCGTTCATCAAGGAACGTAAGTTGGCGGCGGCTTAGTCGAGCGCTGAATCCTTGCTCGTCAGATTCGAGTTGCGCCCGGCCTTGCGGTTCTGGTGGCTAGGCCGGGTGCTTGTTCATAATCAGACGTTCACAACTCGCGTTGTGTGCTTGTCCCCAGGAGCCTCTTCGATGAAACGTTCTGTGAACTACGTTTGTAGCTTAGCCGCGTTTATTTTCTTCTCTGTCGCGCTTTCTTTCAGTGCCAATGCAGCAAATCGGACCATTGCTTCGCGCGACGCTGTCGTGGAGGGAGTCAAAATACACTATTTGACGGCTGGTCACGGACCCGCAGTGATTCTGCTGCATGGGTACACGCAAACATCGCGCATGTGGAGACCGATCATCCCGCTTTTGGCCGAGAAATTTACCGTGATCGCGCCCGACCTGCCAGGCATCGGCGATTCAGCGATTCCAAAAGACGGGTTGGACATGAAGACCTCCGCCATCCGCATACACGCTCTTGCCAAGTCGCTAGGCATCGAGAAGGCGAGAGTCGTCGGCCACGACATCGGACTGATGGTGGCTTACGCCTACGCTGCACAATTCCCGGCAGAAACAGAAAAGCTGGCGGTGCTGGACGCATTTCTTCCCGGCGTGGCCGGGTGGGAAGCAGTCTATGACGATCCGAATGTATGGCACTTCCGCTTCCACGGCCCCACGCCGGAAGCACTGGTAAGCGGGCGGGAAAGAATCTATTTTGCATATTTCTGGAACGACCTCGCGGCAGACAAGACGCGGTCACTCTCTAATGCAGATCGTCAAGCTTATGTCGCGGCTTATTCTCAGCCGGGGCGTATGCGTGCTGGCTGGGAATACTTTGCCGCGTGGCCGCAAACCGCCAAAGACTTCGCACAGCTTGCTCAGACCAAGCTGGCGATTCCAGTCCTGGCGATTGGCGGGGAAAAATCCCTGGGAGAAGTGCTTGGCCAACAAATGAAACTGGTGGCCACCGACGTCACCGTTGTCGTTCTGGAAGACACCGGACATTGGGTAATGGAAGAACGCCCAAAAGAGACGATCGACGCGCTGATGAAGTTTTTGTGAGGGTTCAAGCCTTCCAAGCGACAAACACTAAGGAGAAGCTTCGGTGTGGAAACGCAGGAGACAGATTTCTTTGCCGGGCATCAATGTTTCTTGTGACACAGCACGCCTGACCAGGGTCGCATGGGCAGCTTTCTGTGCGATTGTATTGTTGCTGCTGGCGTCTAGCGCCAAGACAGCGCCCGCGCGTGGCCCAGGTGTTGCCGTGGGGCCACAATACGATACAACTCACGTCTACATTGGGGCTGGCGATTTCGATGCGTTCGTGAATAGCTTCGTCGCCACTTTCGGCGGCAAGGCTTCCAAACGGACTGTTGCAAATGTCCTCCCCGTGGCGAGCAGCACCGAGATGCAATACATATTGACGCCGGTCGGCGCGCTCTCCATCTTTGCGTTCCAAACGCCCATACCTTTCCCGTTTGGACAGGAGCGTACAGGATACTTGGTCACCGATATGAATCAGGCAATCAACGCGGCTCGAGCCGCGGGGGCAGAGGTGATCGTCGAACCGTATAAAGACCCCATTGGAATGGACTCCGTCATCCAATGGCCTGGTGGCCTGAAGATGCAACTATATTGGCACTTCACGCCGTCCACGAACCCGCCGCTGGAAAGCATTCCTGACAACCGCGTCTATGTATCAAAAGATGAGGTCGATGGTTTTGTGCGTGGCTTCGTGCGTTTTGCCGACGGCAAGGTCGTTGCCGATGACAAGCATGCCGATGCAGGCGAGATCGGGCGCGCGGGAGAGACTTACCGGTGCATACGGATCACGTCGCTATTCGGAAACATGCAAGTACTGGTGACCGATGGCCATCTACCGTATCCCTTCGGGCATGAGACAACTGGATATCAGGTGCACGACCTCGGCGCGACGCTAGAAAAGGCCAAAGCTGCCGGAGTGAAGGTTCTGTCTCCCCCCTACGACACGAGCGATCGAATCACAGCGATCGTGGAGTTTCCCGGAGGCTACATCGCCGAAGTGCATGCCCTACTCGATAGTTCAGGGACTCGTAGGCTAAGTTCTACGAGAGGGAATTGACAGCTTTCGCGCTACTCATCGCCTCGAACCCGCCACCAGTCCATCTGCTCGAACTCGGTCATCTTGTCGACACCGTGTTCGTTATTCCAGTGCTCCCACACGGAAGCATCCGCGGGCAGGTGTTCGTCGGTGATTTCCGCCAATGCAAGGAAGGTCCAATTGCGCATTTGTGGAGTGGTCTGTGGGTCTTGTGCCAGCGCGATCAGTTTTGGCACCATGCGCATGCGTTGTTTGCGCATGAAGTTGCCGCAGTCGGATATATTGCAGCCGGCCCGGTCCCGGACTGTGTTTGAGGGATCATGCGTGAAGGAATAGAACAATTGGTCGAGCGCTTCGTCGGTACCCAGGTAGCGCATGCCTTCGACCGCCCATTGCCGAACGTAGGGATCAGGATCGTTCTTCGCGTAATCGACCAGCACCGGATAAATCAAGCTGTAGCTGATGCCCCGTCCAGCCAGCATTCCCATTTGATACACCGCGGCGGCGCGTGACGCCTTATCGGTCTGCGCTTGTGTGATCAGCAAATCGGCGGAATGTTCCGTTTTCTCCCAGCCGTTCATTGCCAAGTTGAGGTCGGCATTGGCGTAACGTACCCGCAGGTCGTTGGAGAAACGTGAACGCCACTCCAGTTGCTTCATGCGGTCGGTAAGTTTGATGTCCCCGAGCCAGATCGTGATGTTCTGTTCGAACAGGTCTCTGGCTTTGTCGTCGTGTTGAATGGCACGATCCAGCAATTCTTCCGCCTGCGTTTGTTCAGGCAATAATCGCAAACGCTGTGCGTCCACATCGGAAAGAGGTGTGTAGGTCACGCGCTGTGCTCTGGACTTTGCCGAAGCCTGAGATCTTGAAACCGACGGCCGCCGGGGAACGCCGTGCATCGCAGAATTGAAGTGATAGGCCATAAACCCCATCCCGGCGAGAACGAAGATGCCGCTGAGGGCCGCAGCCATCACACTGCCACTCCCCAGCGTTATCGGTTGGCTGGATGGCGTCATACCTCGCTGCGGCGGCGGACCATACACGCCGTAAACATCGTCGGCTGCGACATGCGTGTCCAGTTTGAGGCCTACAAACTTTTCCAGCTGAGCGGTAACCCAGCGTGCTTCCTGCCGGTTATCGATGCCGTCGGCTAGCGAGATTTTCTTCCCACTCTTGGTTTGCAGTCGAAGCGCATACGAGGCGGCGTTGGGGTTTGTACCCTGTTGGGTGCTTGCGACGGCGAGAATCTTGTCGATCTCAGAAAATGGAATTTCACGTGTCGAACTCACTCCCAGCAGCGCGCGGCTCGATCGCAGTTTGCCTTCGCCCACCTCGATGCGAGATGAAACCAGTGCCGAGTGGACGACGCCATAGACCAACAAGAGGTCGATCAGGCCAAATATGATGGTAAAAACCGACGGGGCCTTCACCGAATGCAAGCCGAAAGCGAGTGCGCCGAATCCCGCAGTAACCAGAAGCAAGACCAGGACCCGGAGAGGGTTGCGAAAAGGCGGAAAGTAGAATTCCGTGCCGCCGGTCGGGCCGCTTGAGACCACAACTTTCGGGTTGTCCGGCATCGCCACGTCAGAGGCGTCGCTCTGGAATGCTGGAGCGGCTTCAGGCTGCGAGTCGCTGAAGCCGGCAACTGGCACGGCAGCGGAGGCCGGTGTCAGCTTAAAGACCGGGACTTCAAAGTCGTCAGAATAGTCGACACCGGGAACGTCCGCTTGCGCATGCAAAAGCCAGAGAACCTGGTCGCGCGGCTGGGCGTGATTGGTTTCATAAGCATCACTTGGAACAACGAAGTTCACAGGAATGGCTGCGTCTCCCATAGGGCCGGGCGTGAGGGACTGCTCCGCAACATTCGCTTGCGATTGCCAGAGGACGATCCGGTTTGTACTCTGATTCTTACCCGCGCCGGTAATCACCTGGCGAACGCAGGAAAGCGTGAGATCGATGCCGTGTCGCGCGGTTGTGTTGAAGCGCAGGTGGATGGTTCCCTTAAGTGATTTTCCAGGGGAGAAGGGAAGAGAAGCGAATTCAAAATAAGTCTTGCCGAAGCGTTTCTGGCGAATGGTTGCACGAAGCGCTATGCCGGCGAGAATTACACCGGGAACGCAGAAGCCGAGAGGGAGAAGATCTTTGTGGTCGAAACTGTGCCCAGACGTTCGAGCAATCAGAATGACAATCGCAATCGAACCTGCGTTCCAGAATCCCGCCAACAGCCACATCCAAGTCGCGTTGTTAAGGTTCTTGCTCTCGGCACGGCTCGCGGCCCAATCTTTCTGCCAGAGCCAGGGAGAATCGGGCGCAGTCTGCCTTGCTGCGGCTTGTTCCTTCAGCTTACGGTTGCCATAGACCGCGGCATAGACGATTCCTCCACCAGCCAAAATGAAAATTCCGCACATCCAAACCGCGACCATTGGATTTCCATGCACATTGGCGGGATTGGCGGTGAGAAATACGACTCCAACCGCGAGCGCAATGCCCGCGAATATCAAGCCAAAAACGATCGGAACCGCGGTCGCGCCTCGCGATGGAGTTGTCACAACAAAAATTATAGGGTTGTGTACATAGCTGAAAGAGGCAGGAAAGCGCCACTTCCATTACCTTAGTCATATGCATTCGCGCGCGATAGGCATGAAGGCGGCTTTGATTCGCTGGTTACGCCAGCCCATCTTTTACCTTGGTGTGTGCTTTCTGGTCGTGCCTGCCGTGCTGGCCAGGTCACAGCAACCGTTGCGAATCTACTTCATTGATGTGGAGGGTGGGCAGTCTACCCTGATTGTGAGTCCACAGAAGCAATCCTTACTCATTGATACCGGTTTTGCCGGCGAGCGTGACGCGGATCGCATTGTGCAGGCAACCAAAGCTGCGGGCATCAAACAGATCGACTACGTGCTCATCACTCATTATCACGAAGACCACGTCGGCGGGGTGTCGAGCCTGCTGCAAAAGATCAATGTCGGCACTTTCGTGGACCATGGCGAAAACCAAGAAGATTCCGATGCTACAAAGAAGAATTATGCTGACTACCTTGCAGCTACCAAACACAACGCGCGTGTGGCCTTGAGGCCGGGCCAGGGAGTGCCGCTAAAGGGCATCATTTTGCAGGTTGTGGCCGCTGCGGGCGATCACATCACTGATCCCTTGCCAGGCGCGGGGGAGGCCAACATTTACTGCACGTCAGAGAAGCAACCTCCAGACGACAACAGCGAGAACTCACGCTCCCTGGGCGTGCTGATTACCTACGGCAAGTTCAGGTTTCTGGATCTGGGCGACTTGACCGAGCAAAAAGAACTGGACATAGTTTGTCCCAACAACCTGATCGGGACAGTTGATTTGTATCTGGCAACGCATCACGGAGGTCATCCCGACAATCCCAGAGCGCTGGTATGGGCATTGCATCCGCGAGTGGCTGTGATCAATAACGGCCCACACAAAGGCGGCAGCCCGGACGCCTGGCAGATTATCCATGACTCACCAGACCTGACTGATCTATGGCAATTGCACTATGCAATCGATTCGGACAAGCAACACAACGTGCCCGAAAGCTTGATCGCCAATACCGATAAAGAGTCGGACGGGCACTATATTGCGGTCGAAGCCGGCTCCGACGGTAAATTCAAGGTGACAAATTCACGAAATGGGATTGAGAGGAATTACGCGAAGTAGCCCACTTTGCATGAGAACAGAACTTCTTTCATGGAAACGACTTGGTGCTAAGCCGATGTATTCGAGGCACTTCGCGGTTTCCCGCGACACTAGCTTCGCGCTTTGACCGCGATTGTTTACAATGGAGACTTTCGTTTCTCTTGCTGGCCCTAGAGTGTGCGTCTAGGGAAAGAAAAGGCCTTTGAAACTGTCTCAAGAAAATCCTGGCGGCCCCGGCCATGGTGACCCCGTGTATTGGCGGGTAGAGGGTAGTCTGCTTGAATTAACCACCGTCCGCTCGATTGCGTTTTTCACCTGGAATCTCCAGACTTTTTCAGAACGCTGGACCCGTCGCGGGCTGGTTTTCCTGATGGCTGTGCTGCGCCCGTTTCTTTACGCCACCAATCGGGAATTTGCTACCCGTGTGGTGCACAGCGTGCTTCGACGCGTCAGCCGCGACCGCCTTGATCTGTTGGGCGAAGAATACTTCCATTACAAATTAAGGCCGCAACTCAAGCCGGAGGGCGTACGCCAACTCCGGACGCTGGTGGATTCCCGGCAGAATGTTGTCTTAGTGAGCCAGGGACTGGACCATGTGATGCGCCCGTTGGCGCGGTATTTGGATGTGCAGTGGATCGTTGCTAACCGCCTGGAATTCCGCGACGGTATGGCCACCGGGAGGCTGCTGGATCCTGTGATTCGTCCGCGCGGAGCTTTCGCACGAATCACCGGGACGGGGCCGGATGGACAGCGAAGTCCGGAGCGATTGGTGCGTGATCTGGGATTGTCCACAACGGAGGAATTGCGATCTGCAGTAGTGTCGTCCAGCCGCCACGCGGTAGTGCCGCAGCGGCCCATTGTCTCTTTCGATGGTCCGCGGCACCCGCGGCCGCTTTCGGTTCGCGCGGCCTTCGCTGGAAAACACGTCATGCTGATTGGAGTGACCGGATTCATCGGCAAGGTTTGGCTGGTGAACACCTTGATGGATCTGCCCGAAACCGGGCGGATCTATCTACTGATCCGGCGGCAGAAGTCGAACCCCGCCCCGCGCCGTTTCGAAAAATTGGTGGAAGACTCGCCCGTCTTCGATCCTTTATGGGAGCGCTATGGAGCCGGGCTGTCACGCTTCCTGGCTGATCGCGTTGAAGTAGTCGAAGGCGATGTGTCGCAGGCCGGACTTGGACTGTCTCCTGCGATTAGCGAGAGGTTGAGGAAGAAGCTGGACCTAATTATCAACAGTTCCGGGCTCACGGATTTCAATCCCGACCTGCGGGATGCGCTACTCACTAATGTCGATGCCGCGGTGAACGTGGTTGAGTTCGTGCGCCAGTCTGATCATGCAGGCTTACTGCATCTTTCGACCTGTTATGTGGCAGGAGGTCAGGATGGACGCGTGGGAGAAAGAATACGGCCAAACTACGTGCCTGCCGCCATCGGCGGCTACGATGCCGAACGCGAATGGCGAGCTCTGCACCAGCTGATCCATGACGTCGAACAGCGTGCGGAAGGCGGCGAAGTCGCGGGAGAGCTCCGGCAACAGGCTTTGTCGAAGGAACACGCCGCTAAAGGCCTTCAAGGTGCTGCGCTGGAGAACCAGGTTCGCAAGAATCGAGTGCGCTGGCTCCGCAATCATTTGACGGAGGCTGGCACTAAGCGTGCATTGGAATTAGGCTGGCCCAATACTTACACCCTGACCAAGGGTCTCGCTGAGTCGCTGGTGACCAAGTATGGGGCCGGCTTGCCGATTGCGATCGTGCGGCCTGCCATCGTCGAAACCTCGATAGAGAAACCGTTCCGAGGATGGAATGAAGGCATCAATACCTCGGCGTCGCTTTCTTACCTGCTGGGAACCTATTTCCGCCAACTACCATCGAACGAACGCAAGCGGCTAGACCTGATTCCGGTGGATTCGGTTTGCGCCGGGATGACCTTGATTGCAGCGGCGATCATGGAACGTCGCCACGACCCGGTTTACCAACTCGCCGCTTCGGTCACCAATCCGTGTGATATGCGGCGGTCCATCGAACTCACCTCCCTCGCCCATCGCAAACACTACCGGGCGCAGGAAGGTCTGGAGTACTGGCTGCGCCTGCGTTTTGACGCCATCCCAGTTTCCAAGGAGCGCTATCAGCGTATGTCGGCGCCGGCCCAGAAGGCGATCATCAAGTCGATCCAGCACATTATGTCGGCGTTTCCCCTGAAGAAGACACCCCTGGCGCGCACGCAGCGCAATCTCGAGAAAGTCGAAAAACTGATTCAACTCTTCGAGCCGTTCATTCTCTTGAATGAGCATGATTTCGTAGCCGAAAACGTCGAGAAGCTTGCGTACTCTCTGGTACCTGAAGAGCAGGCTGATTTCGGTTACAGAACCGCGGCCATCGATTGGTGGGAGTTCTGGATCAACATCCATGTCCCTGCGCTGCGCCGGTGGACTTATCCTCTGATTGAGGGGCGTCCGCTGGAGGCGCGGCCTGCTCGCAACTTCCAACTTGCCGAGGCGGAGAGCGGAGTCACCGTCAAAACCGGCACCAATGGGGCAACGTGGCGATATTCCTGACCGGCTCTACCGGCTATATCGGCGGCCATGTCGCCGCTAATTTACTCGAACAACACGGCGCATCCTTGAATGTGTTGATTCGCGCGAGGGATGCGCACGAGGCCGAACTTCGGCTTTGGCAGGCGCTGCAATTGCATCTCGACTTCCCGCGTTTCTACGAACATCTGCAAACTCGGATCAGGATCTTTCGTGGCGATCTCACGGGAGAACGCTTCGGCCTCAGCCGCGACGACTACGACCGGCTCATCCACACCAGCGATTCGGTGATTCACTGCGCGGCGTCGCTGAATCGCAAATCGGAAAAGAGCTGCCTGAACGTGAATCTGCGGGGCACCCTGGAAGTGTTGCAGCTCGCCATGCGCGTGCATCATTATCACGGCATGCGGCGGTTCAGCCACGTAAGCACGGTAGCGGTGGCCGGGAAGCGCCAGGACGAAGTCGTCACTGAAGATAAGTCGATCGATTGGGAGCGCTCGGACTACGATCCCTACGCGCGTACCAAGAAGTTCTGCGAGCACATGATTCGGCAGTTGCTCCCCGAGGTTCCGATCACGATTTTTCGGCCCAGCATCGTACTTGGCGACAGCCGTCGCGCGGAAACTACTCAGTTCGACATGGTGAGGTCGTTTGTTTTTCTCGCAGGACTGCCGATGCTGCCTTTTCGTCCTGATGACAAGATCGATATCGTGAACGTCGATTTCGTCGCCGACGCTATTGCCACTCTGCATCAGAAACCGCAGGCACAGCACGATGTCTATCACCTCTCATCTGGAAAAGACTCGCAGACTTTTCGCGAATTGACTAGCGCACTGGCAGCCGCCCGGCAAAAGCGCGGGCCAGTGTTTCTGCCCGCCTTGGAGCGGCCGTTTTCCGCCGCGGTCAATATCTTGTCGAATTTCCGTGGCTCGATCTCACATGGGGCGGCACTGATGAAGGTGTTCATGCCGTATCTAATGTGGAACACGGTGTTCGACAACACTCGCGTGACCGGGGAACTCGGCCGTAAGCCGGTTCCTTTTTCGCAATACAGTTTTCCTCTGCTCAAATTCAGCCGCGAGGGCAAGTTCACCTACCGTTACCAGGACTGGCCCGCGCAGGCCGGAGGCACAGCGGCATGATGGACTTCATCCTGGAAGCCTGGGTGAGCGCCTCGATTGAAAAGTCGAAGGCTGCATGGATGCTCGGCAGAGGTGAGCCTTGGCGCCCAGGAGAAAAGCTCAAGCTTCTATTTGCCGGATACAACGGCACCCGCAACATGGGCTCGGATGCGCGCGTGGAGGAAATGCTGCGGCAGATTCGGCATATTCTTGGAGCGCAGAACGTTGATTTCAGTGCGATGACTTTCAATTTCGAACGCTCGCGCGGCTATTTCGAAGGCACCACCCAGGTGCGTCTGCCAGATATTTTCCCTCCTTTCCTGGCCCATGAAGTTCCCAAGCACCACGGAGTGGTCGCCTGTGAAGGCTCCATGTTCAAAAGCAAGTTCGCTAACGCGCTCACCACCATGATGATTGGATCGTTGGGAATAGCGGCGGCTGAGAATAAGCTTTCGGTGGGTTACGGCGCCGAAGCCGGACACATGGATCCTCTGGTGCGCAAGATGTGTGAGCGTTTCTGCAAGAATTCGCTCATCATCACCCGCAACGAAGAATCGCGAACCGTTCTGCGCGAGCTGGGTGTTCCTACTGAGTTGGGAACGGATACCGCATGGACTTTCGAGCCGCATCCCGCCGAATATGGACAGAAAACTCTGCGTGGCGTGGGGTGGGACGGCAAAATGCCGGTGTTGGCAGTGTGTCCCATCAATCCTTTCGAGTGGCCGGTGAAAGCGTCGGTGGCGAAACTAGCTATCCATAGCCTGACTGGAGCCTATAAAGAAGAGCACTACCGCGGGCCGTATTTTCACAATTCGGGGCCGGAGGCCACGCGCGCTTACGCGCGTTACCTCAATGCCATCGCCAAGGCTGTCGAAGCATTTCGCAAGCAGCGCCAGGTTTTCGTGGTCATGGTTGCGACCGAACGCCTGGATGCCCGTCCCGCGGGCCGCATCTCCGAACAACTCGGCGGCGTGCCAGTACTGACTTCCGAGGAGTACAACATCTACGAACTGGTGAGTGTATTGCGCGCATGTCACATGATGGCGTCGTCGCGCTATCACGGAATCGTGACCTCAATGCCGGGGTTGGTCCCATCGGCGGGCATCACCATGGATGAGCGCATCCGCAACCTGATGAACGAGCGCGGCCACCAGGATTTGCTGATGAACGTGGATGACGCCGACCTTGAGCCCAAGTTGCTAGCGGCACTGGAGAAACTGGCCACCGACGGAGAACGCATCGCTGAATCCATCGGGCGTACAGTAGTGCGTAATTTAAAAGTAATGGCGCGCATGGGAGTGTATTTCGAGGAAGAAGTCCAGCGGCGCTACCCGGCGTTTCCCACGCGCAAAGGCGAATGGAGTTGGGAAGACTACCTCCCGCCGATGAGCGCAGGTCTGAAGAGTTTGGTTGAGGCCTATAGCTGACGGAGTTACCGCAGGAACCTTCATACGTGAGCTTTCTGGACGACATTTTCGCTCGGCTTGAAAAGGCGGCGGAATCAACTGTCCTTGAGGAGCTGCTAAGCGACCCGAGAATTGTGAGGTGGGGCGTAAAAGGGACCGGCCTCCTCAGACCGATCGCGCAAGCCCGTGCGTTTCTGGCAACGAAAGGCCTAAAGAAGGGCGACCGCGTCGCGCTGTTAGGCCATAACAGCATCGATTGGGTCGCCATCGACCTCGCCATTATGGCCGAGGGATTGATCGTTGTCCCGCTGTACGCACGTCAGGCTCCAGCGGAACTCGTTGTCATGATGAAGGACTGCGCTCCCGCGCTGATCTGCTGCGGAGATGCAGCCCTGCGCGATGGCATTCTGCAGGAATGGCTCGACGCGCCACCGCAGCATTTGTTTGCTGACATTTTAACTACGACGCCCGGCAGTAACGGTCCTTTACGCATCGAGGATTCCGATCCCGTCACCATCATTTACACCTCCGGCACTTCGGGCGAGGCTAAGGGAGTTGTGCTCACCGCTGGGAACATCGGGCACATGCTGGGCTGCACTTCGGAGCGGCTCGACGCCCTCATGCAGAAGCGCCCCGGCCAGGACCGCGTGTTTCACTATCTGCCATTTTGCTTCGCCGGTTCGTGGATCATGCTGTTGACCTGCCTCTTGCGCGGCAGCCTGCTCACGCTCAATACCGACTTGACCAAACTTGCGGGCGACGTCCGAGCTGCTGCTCCCGACTACTTTTTGAACGTTCCCCAACTGCTCGAACGCATCCGCAAAGCGGTGGACGAACAACTTTGGAAGACCGGAGGCGTGGTTCAGAACATTTACAGCAAGGCCAAAGCTGCTTGGATGCGGAAACAGGAATGCAAGACGAGCCTCTCGGATTCAATGTGGCTGGCGTGCGCAAAATCCATCGTGTTCCCCACCATCCGAGAGAAGATGATCGGAGCGAATCTGAAAGCGCTGATCTGCGGTTCGGCTCCACTCAGCGTTGAGACCCAGCAATATTTTATGATGCTCGGCATCCCGGTGCTGCAAGTCTATGGTCTGACCGAGAGCACGGCGATCTGTACCATGGACGACCCAGAGCATGTCGAACCCGGCCGGGTAGGCCCGGCCATCCGTGGGATCGAAATGAAGCTGGGTGACAATGGCGAGATCGTCGTACGCGGTCCGAATATTTTTCAGGGATATTGGAACCGTCCGGAGGAAAGCGCCAAGACCCTGCGCAATGGCTGGTTTCATACCGGCGATCAGGGCGAGACGGACGCTAGCGGAAACTGGAAGATCATCGGCCGTATGAAGAATTTGATCATCCTCGGCTCCGGCCACAACATTGCTCCTGAGCCCATTGAAGACGAGCTGCTGCAAAACCTGCCGGGAGCGCAGCAAGCGGTGCTGGTGGGCAACGGGCGAGGCTACCTCTCGGTGATATTTACCGGTGCGATGACGCCTCAGCAGGCGCAGGCTGCGGTGGACGCGGTGAATCGTGGCATGCCACACTACAAACAGATTCGAGCGTTCCACATTCACACCGAAGTTTTTTCCATAGAGAATGGTCTGCTCACTGCGAACGGAAAGTTGAAGCGTGATCTGATTGCCGCCCGATTCAAGAGCGAGATCGAAGAGATGTACGCGGTGAAGCAGGCGGTCTAACGGCACGAAGAGCGCGGAATACAAACCTTCATGAACCAATTCAAAGGCAACACACTTTCGTGGGAATTGAAGGATGGCGTCGTGGAATTGGCGCTGCACCGCGATCCCTGCAACGAGATTGGTTCCGCCACGCTTGAAGAGCTGGAGAGATTCGTTGTGGAACTGGAATCGGCGAAGGCCGAAGCCCATGCGCTGATTATCTACAGCGAACTCAAGCCAGGGTTCTGCGCTGGAGCCGACCTCCGGGAGCTGTATCGACGTTCTAAGGAAATGGCACAAGCCGATGCCCTAAAGGGAGTGCGCGACCACGTGGAACGCATTCACGCTGTGATGAATGCGATTGACGCTTCGCCGCTTACGACCATTGCAGCAGTGCATGGAGTTACGTTTGGTGGAGGGTTTGAACTGGCCTTGACCTGCGATCTCATCATCGCAGACAAGATGGCGCGTTTCTGCTTTCCAGAGTTGCGGCTGGGGCTGATCCCCAGCTTTGGTGGCATCCCGCGACTGAAAAGAGATCTGGGGAATGCGGTTGTCCGCGATCTTCTCTTGACCGGCCGCAGCTTTAATGCCACCAAAGCCCAACAGATTGGCTTGGTAAGCCAGGTAGTGGGCGAGGGAGAAGCTTTGAGAGCAGCGCGGGCGACCGCGGCTCAACTAAAGAAATTCGACCGAACGACAGCGGCGGCGGCAAAGAAATTCATCAAACCGATTCCCTACGACGAATTGAAGCGAGAGATCGATCTTTTCTGCGAGCTTTTTACACGTCCCGCAGTGGATGCCGGTCTGCGGAGGTTCGTGGAGAGTACTGACGCATTGCCATATTTGCCGTGAAATGTTTTCTAGAGGACATGCGATGCCCATGACGACGATTGATAAAACCCTGGACGAAATCCTTACTCTCGCCGCCGCCCACTTCAAGGTGCCGCGGCAGAAACTCGGTCCCGACGATGATTTTTTCAAGACCCTGGGCATCGACAGCCTGCAGGCTCTCGACCTCCTCACCAAGTTGGAGAACCATTTCCGCATTGAGTTACCGGACTACGAGTTGCAAGGAGTCTCGGACTTTCGCACTTTGGCCGATCGCATTCAGGCAAGGCTATAAGCGGAGTGGTGAGTTGATAACTAGCTTTCTTCGGTCCTCCCGCGTGTCTGTGGTGAAATAGAAGATCTTTCATGCTCAATCTTGACCAGTACAGTTGTCTAGGCGCGGCCTTGCGCGACGCACTCGAGCGCTGGCCCAACGAAATTTGCCTGATTGAGTCCGACCGCAACCGGGAAAAGACACGCCTCACTTATTCGGATTTCAAGGAAACCGCCCAGCCATTGGCACGCGCATTGCAGGATGCTGACTTCCAAGCCGGAGATCGCGCCGGCATCATCATGACCAATCAGTCCAAGTGGCTGATTTCCGCGTACGCCATTTTTCACATCGGCGGGGTGCTGGTTCCACTGGACTACAAACTCACGGCGACCGAACATCTGCAACTACTGGCTCATTCCCAGGCGAAGGTTCTGGTGATTGAGTACCATCTTTGGCGGGCTGTCACCCGTGCACCGGAGTTCTCAAGCCACAAACTCAAAACTGTATTGGTAACGGAAGCGCCTTTGGGCGCTGACCTGGCTGGCGCATTTCGTTGGGAGGAATTTCGCCGTAAGGGCGATCCGGAATTTCTATTGCGCAAACGAGACGACATTGCCTGCATCGTGTATTCCTCGGGCACTGGCGGACGGCCCAAGGGATGCGTGCTCACCCACGAGAATTATCTCGAACAATGCAAATCTCTGACCGCCTGGTATTCGTTCTGGCCGGGGGTGCGTTACCTGAGCATCCTTCCCACAAATCATGCCATCGATTTTATGGTGGGTTTCATCGGGCCGTTCGTGTGCGGAGCGTGTGTGGTTCACCTGCGGACCTTGCGCCCGGAATTCGTGCGCGATGCTTTCGTGAAGTACAAAATCACCTACGTCAGCCTGGTTCCCATGGTGCTGAAGAATCTGGAGCGGGGGTTGAAAGCCAAGTTCCGGGAGCTTTCGCCCGCAAAACGCTTCTTACTGAACCGGATGATCTGGCTGAATCGCGTGTTCGCGCGCAAGCGTCTCAACATTCGGCGAAGCCGGAAACTGCTGCCGCAGGTGCATGATGGATTTGGCGGGGAACTGTTGGCCATGTTCACTGGCGGTGCGTTCATGGAACCTTCGACCTTGCAATTCTTCTACGATCTCGGCATCCCCGTGGCCAATGGATACGGCCTCACAGAGGCTGGAACGTCTCTCACGCTCAATGATTTCCAACCCTTCCGGGCGGACACCGTGGGTAAACCTTTGCCGGGAGTGGATTTGCGGATTCTTAATCCCGATGCCGACGGAATCGGAGAAGTAGCCGCGCACAGCAAGACGATAATGGCCTATTACCTTGATGATCCTGAGCTGACAGCGGAAACCATTGTCGACGGCTGGCTCTTAACTGGCGATCTCGGCCGCTTCGATGCCACCGGCCATTTGCAACTGTTCGGGCGCAAGAAGAACATGATCGTCACCGAGGGCGGCAAGAACATTTATCCCGAGGATATTGAGAGTGTATTTGATGGTCTGGCGGCAAAAGAATATTGTGTGTTCGCCGCCAACTATATTTGGCCGGACAAGCAACTGGGGCGCGAAACACTGATCCTCGTGTTACGTTTGGATCAGAATCAGCAATTTGATGAGCCCCTGAAGGCCGATATTGTTGCCCGCAACCGAAAGCTGCCTGATTTTAAACGTGTTGGTGGATACTTGATCTGGAACGAAGATTTCCCGCGCACTGCGTCGATGAAGATCAAAAGGAACCTGCTGGCCGAAGAAATTGGCAAACATCTAGACCGTGCGACAGCGGTGGTCGAACTGTGACGGAAGCGTTTCTGGCAGTGGTGAATCCCGCCGCCGGCGGTGGGCGCTGCCGCAAGCTGGTAGGACCAGCACTCGAGCGCCTCCGGGCCGGCGGTGTTTCCGTGGAAGTTGCCGAGACCAGCGGGCCAGGTCACGCTACACAAATCGCCCGCGATGCCTACGCCCAAGGGCGCAGTCGTTTCATTGCCGTTGGCGGCGACGGAACCTCCTACGAAATTGTCAACGGACTTTTTCCACAAGCTGCATCGGCACTTCGCCCCACGCTCGCTTTTCTTCCTCTCGGCACCGGGAACTCATTTCTGCGTGACTTCGCTGATCGCGGAGTGGAGCACGCCATCGAAGCCCTGCTGGCAGGGCGCTCTCAACCTTGTGACGTTCTCCGCATGCAGCATGCGAACGGCGTCATCCATTACATCAACCTGCTGAGCGTCGGGTTTGCGGCTGACGTAGCCACGCTACGCGCTCGCCGCTTTAGCGCATGGGGCGAACTCGGTTACCAGGCGTCCATTTTCATTTCACTGAGCCGCTTGCGCCGCCGGCCTTTTCCGCTGCGCATCGATCAACAAAGAGAACTCGACCGCCGTCCGTGCTTGTTTTTGACCTTTAACAACAGTAAGTTCACCGGCGGTACCATGATGATCGCTCCCAGGGCGGAAGTGAACGATGGGCTGATTGAATATGTGCGCTGGGGGCCGATCGGCAGAATCGAACTGGTCCGCAAGCTGCCGACTCTTTATGACGGCACCCACATCAACCATCCGCTGGCCGAGCGGTATGCAGCAAAGCGCATCGACTTCGAGCTCGACGCGCCGGTGGATGTGATGGTAGACGGAGAAGTAATGAGCATCCAGTGTCAGGTCCTGGATGTTCTGCCTTCCGCCATCAATGTCGTGGTATAAAAATTGTTGCCATGTCAGAGAAGCGAAAGCAACGTAAGCAGGATCGGAACCGTGATGCACAGGCCCAACCGTTAGTGCTCAAGATTGTCGTTGTTGTGGCCATCGTAGCCGTCAGCGCTGGGCTTTACCTTCTCCTGCGGCATAAGCAAAACATCCGCATGGATGCTTTTGCCCAGTGTCTCGGCACCAAGGGTGCCAAGATGTACGGCGCCTATTGGTGCCCGCACTGCGCTGACCAGAAGGAAATGTTCGGTTCATCTTTTCAGTATGCCCCGTACGTGGAATGCGGAATCAAAGGTTCACAGGCCGAGGCACAGGTCTGCGTTGATGCGAGCGTTAAGCATTTTCCTACGTGGACTTTCGCCGATGGCGCCAGGGTCGAAGGCGCTCATCCGCTGGAGTTTCTAAGCGAGGCAACCGGATGTCCTCTGCCATGAGCGGCGCTGTATTCACCAATGCGGTGCGGCGAGTTTTTATGGTTATTGCGACGCTGGCATTGGCGGGAATCGTGGTCTCGTCAGTTTCGCTGCATCACCACTACGGGACCTCCCAGACCACCTATTGTGATTTTGGCCAGAGTTTCAACTGCGACATTGTGAACCGCAGTATTTATTCGACGATTCTTGGCGTCCCCGATGCCCTCATCGGCATTTTTGGATATGCCGGTCTGCTGGCGCTGTCGACCGTGTATCGTGCGAAGTCCGAAGCACCAGCCATATTGCTGATTGCTTCCGTGGCAGGACTGAGCTTTGCCCTGTATCTCACCTACATTGAAGCTTTCGTGTTAGCCACGTGGTGCATCCTGTGCCTTTCGTCGCTTACTGTGATTACTCTGATCACCGGGCTTTCGTCGTTTCTGGTGGCGAGCGCGATGCGGCGTTCCTGACTCCACATGTCCTCAGAGCGCCTCACGGACGAAATAAAGGAAGCGAAAGTGGGAGGGCTAGTGCCTCCCGGTGCTTCATCAGTCGTCGGTGACCTTCGCTTGCACGAATTCTCCAGCCGCATCTATCGCAATACCCGCATGCTGCGTATCTGGTTGCCACCCGATTACGATGCGCCGGAGAATGCGATGCGACACTATCCCGTCTTTTACCTCAACGACGGGCAGAACCTGTTCGACCGCGCGACCGCATTTGCGGGCGTGGAGTGGCAAGTGGACGAAACTGCTGATCGATTGATTCGAGAAGGGAAGGTTTCGCCGCTTATCATCGTCGGAATTGACAACACTGGGGTTGACCGCATCAAGGAATTTCTGCCCTACCGGTCGTTTAGTCCGCCAGTCCTGCGTCCCCAAGGGAAACGCTATCCAGATTTCCTGATGAATGAAGTCATGCCGTTCGTCGATGAACGCTATCGGATCGCCAGCGGAGCAGAAAATACGGGGCTGGGAGGCTCGTCGCTGGGCGCTCTGATTTCGCTGTACACCGTGATGGACCGTCCGGGCACATTCAGTCGCCTGCTGCTGGAGAGTCCGTCTCTGTTCATTTCAAACCGGCGAATATTGAAGTACAGCCACTACTTCCGGCAATGGCCCGAAAAGATTGCCATTGGTGTTGGAACGCGCGAGGCCGGGCGTGAAGACAAAGATCGGCAGGTAGTCGAAGATGTTCGTGAACTCCAGCGAATCATGCAACACGCCGGACTCGGGGACGAGCGGCTCAGGGTAAGGATCGACGTCGACGCCACACACAACGAAAGGGAATGGGGCAAACGGTTTCCAGAAGCTCTGAGCTTCCTGTTTGCCAATTAGCGTGTCCTGAAGCCGGGTCGAGCCGCTGCTACAATGCGATGCACCCATGGCCAACATCCCCCGCACTGTTTTGCGAATCACAGAGTCTCCATGGGTAGTTTTTCTGGTCGCACTGACGATGCGAATGTGGGTGCTGGCCCAGCTTCTTCCGCAAAAGGCTTGGGACTATTTCTACCGCTACAACGAGCCGTCACGAATCGCCTGGGCCTTGGTGTCCGGGTATGGCTATAGCTCGCCTTGGCCGAACACGCCGCTGATTCCCACCGCCCAACAGCCGCCGATCTATCCGTTTCTGGTCGCGGGAATCTTCAAACTGGCCGGGGCCTACAGTTATCGCTCCCTTTGGGTTGCGGTGGGCCTCAACGCAGTTGTGTCCAGCCTGACGGCAGTAATGGTTCTGCGGCTGGGGAAACGTGATTTCGGTTCGCTGGCTGGTGTTCTCGCGGCTTGGGTGTGGGCCTGTTGGATGTACGAAGCCGCAGTCGCGGTGCGCCTTTGGGAGAGCAGCTTGTCCGCTTTATTGCTGTTGCTCGCCCTGCTGGTGTTGCCCAAGCTGAAAGTGCCAAGCGCACCGTTGTGGCTGTTGTTTGGTTTTCTGGCGGCAGTGGCGGCTCTTACCAACACCACTCTTCTCTCGGTGTTTCTATTCTTCTGGATTTGGTTGTGGATCAGCTACCGGCAGCGTGGGCAGTCGTGCGGCAATCTTCTCCTGGCATCGATCGGAATTTTTGTCCTTGTCTTATTGCCCTGGACGATTCGTAACTATGAAGTCTTCCACCGCCTGATGCCGGTCCGAGACAATTTCGGACTCGAGTTGTGGATCGGTAATCATGAGGGCGAGGCGCGCTTGAATGGCGATGACTTCCAACACATGGTCGCGGACTACAGCCTACAGGGAGAGTTGCATTTCATGGACCATAAGGGTCAGGTCGCGAGGGAGTTTATTCGCCAACATCCGGGGTCGTTCCTACGCCTGTCAGCCCAGCGTTTCTATAGGTTCTGGACCACGCCCGATGGCTCCGTATGGATATTGTTAAGCGCCCTGGCATGGTGTGGCATGTTCACGGTGCTGCGGCGGAAAGGCCTGATCGCCGCGCCTTACGCCATCGTGATGGCGATATTTCCCTTCGTCTACTACCTCACCCACAACGGCGGCTGGTATCGGCATCCCGCTGAACCGATGATACTGCTGTTGGCGGCGTACGCCAGCGTCATCGCAGTCCAAGCGCTCGGACGCCTACGCACAACCGGGTAGAGCTTCACCTAAATGCTCCTGCGTAATTTGCGCACCGCGATCTCCCCCGACCGGCGATCTCCATGATATAACTGGCGCGTAACACCGCCATCTGTGCGAAGCACCGAGAGATGTCACCTGGAAGCCGAAAAGAGGGTATGTCGTCCACGTCGCCGATAACATCTGGGCCTAGCGGCCCGGGGCCGCTGGAGACGCCCGAGCTTTCCGTTGTTCTCCCTTGTCTGGACGAAGCCGCTACCATCGGTGTTTGCATAGAACAGGTCTGCAAGACTCTTCTAGCAAACAACATTTCCGGCGAAATCATTGTGGCCGACAATGGCAGCAACGACAATTCCCGCGACATCGCACAGGCTTTGGGCGCTTCGGTGGTGCTGGTCGAGAACCGGGGTTACGGGAGCGCGCTGATGGGCGGTATTGCCGCCGCGCGGGGCAAATACATTGTGATGGGAGACGCCGACGGCAGTTATGACTTTTCCCATATCCCGCTCTTTTTGGATAAACTCCGCTCCGGTTACGCGTTGGTCATGGGTAACCGTTTCCAGGGTGGCATACGACCTGGCGCCATGCCTCCTCTGCATCGATATTTTGGAAATCCCTTCTTGACGGCAATCGGGCGTCTCTTTTTCCGGGCCAATTGCCATGATTTTTATTGTGGGTTGCGCGGCTTTACCAAGGCAGCGTACGAGAACATGACCCTGCGCACAACTGGAATGGAGTTTGCCAGCGAAATGGTAGTCAAAGCAACCCTCTTCAACATGCCGGTTTGCGAGGTCCCGACAACGCTATCTCCCGACGGCCGCCCGGGAAGGTCACATCTGCGGACCTGGCATGATGGTTTCAGAGGCCTGCGTTTCTTGTTGCTCTACAGCCCGCGGTGGCTGTTCTTGTATCCCGGCCTCAGTCTTCTTCTGGTTGGCATTGCGACCGCAGCATGGCTGTTGCCCGGCCCCAGGAAAGTGGGGCATAGTGTCCTGGACATTCACACTCTCTTGTATGCGGTGGTCGCCATCCTCACCGGATCTCAGGCTGTAATCTTCGCATTCTTCACCAAGGTGTTCGGCATCACCGAAGGCCTTCTCCCCGAGGATCCGCGCCTGACACGCGCTTTCCGCGTATTCAATCTCGAGAAAGGACTGCTGGCGGGTGGGGTGCTGTTAACGGCCGGAATCTGCATCGCGGTGTATTCCTTTTACCTGTGGAACCGGGCCGGCTTCGGACCCATGAACCCGGTGGTATTAGTGCGTTTGGTGGCGGCTGTCATCGTCTCCGTCACCGTGGGCGTGGAGATCGTTCTTTCCAGTTTCTTTCTCAGTATTTTGGGCATCGCGCGCAAATGAATGTGCTCGAGCGAGTTCACGAGGCCTATGTGCATGGCAGGCGGATTCGCCGTCTCAGCGAAATTCTATCCTCGCTGATTCCGTCGGGTTGCAGTTTGCTCGATGTCGGCTGCGGCGACGGAAGACTCGCAAAGTTGCTGCTCGAGAAGCGTACTGATCTTCAAATCGAGGGCGTGGATGTCCATATGCGGAAGAAGACCTGGCTGCCGGTCAGGTTGTTTGATGGAACCAATCTTCCGTATCCCGCGTTCAGCTTCGATGGAGTCATGCTGATTGACGTTTTGCATCACACCCGGGACCCGCTGTGTCTGTTGCAAGAGGCCTTACGAGTTTCCCGCCGCTTTCTGATCGTGAAGGATCATGTGCTCCATGGAACTGGTGCCGCCGTGCGGCTGCGATTCATGGACTACGTAGGCAACGCGCGCCATGGTGTGTCTCTCTCGTACAACTATCTCGCTGCCGGAGAGTGGGCGGCACTGCGACAGGCTCTGAACGTGCAAGTCACGACCGAACTCAGAGACTTGCATTTGTATCCCTGGCCAACGGATTACGTTTTCGGTGCAGATCTGCATTTTGCTGCGCTTTGGCAGCGCGCTGCCCGTCAGCAAGGATCATCACTTCCCACTACGCCCTGAATCCTGCCCTGACGAAGGGGTCGAGATAGGATCGAGCCGAGTTGGCAATTCGTCCGGATCCACCCTCCAGACCTTTCGGTTCCGGAAGTATTGCAACAACTCCTGATTTCCCCGCTCGCCCATATCGCGGGCCCATACCACCTTGGCCTGATCGATGCCGGCGTCGTTATAAACCCACTCGCGATCCGGCACGTGGCTGGGGTCATAGTGCACCAGAATCAAATGTTCTCCGGGAGAGCTTTGCAGAGAATGAAAAATCTCGGCCCGCGTCAGATCACCGCGTGGCCACGACGGCTCAATGGGCGCATGCGACACAATACCTGTAATCCGGACCAGCACCAGCGCAGCACAGATCAGCGGAACGCCGCGCACCAACTGAGCGCCCACAGGCCGTCCGTACCAACGCCACCACCTTAAGTGACGCATACCCTGCACGGCAATGAGGTACACCAGGCCCGTGGCAGGTGCGAGGTAGTGGGGCAAGTACCAGGTTTCACCCGCCAAGCCCAACAGAAAAACCACACCCACGATCAGGGGGAAACGCATCCGGCGGTCATGGATGAGCCACGGCAGACTCAAAAGCCCAATGCTTAAGGCGGTGCCAAAGAAAAACATCCAAGCCATACTGATGCTCTTTACTTTGAAGTCGAGAAATCCTGCAAGGGTCCGCTTGTCCTCATACTGGCGGAAATCCGCCTCGTAAAACCTGCGCATCACTTCGTGATGGTAGGTGGGTTCGGACGCGGGCTTCTGCCAAAGGAATGACGGCCCATATCCATAGGTGGCCTCATACACTTGATAGGGCATCAGAAGCGGACTGCCCGTCACACGATAGTTGTAGTACCCGGTCGCGGCTGCGGCGAAACCCAGAGTCAGGACAATCGGCGCCACCACACGCGTAAAGGATGTCATCAATGGAGCTTGCTGCGGCCCGACCAGCCACACCAACAAGGCAATCGCAAACGGAACACTGTAAATCAGTCCCTCATAGGGACGGCTGGTCGCGAGCACGACCAATCCCACCGCCATTAGCAGTGCGTCCCGTATGCGCAAGTGATGCTGGATGCGGGGCAAAGCCCCGAGCACCAGTGCGCCTCCCAAGGCAACCACCGATGCGCACCAGTACCCGTTCATCCAGTAGCTGAGAATTCCCAGCCGCAAAACTGCGAGACAGCCGCCGAGCAGAGCCCAGGTTGGTGGTACCCATCCTTGCAGCATCCAACACAGAGCGGAACACATGATTGCAGTGACCAGTAATTGACCGATCCACGGGTGTCCCAGGAGTTCGCCTACGGCGAGCACCACGCCTTCCGCCGGCGGATACTTCGACATATAAGTTGGCTGCTGAATGATGTGGAAGCTTTCAAAGTGGATCCACATGGGGTGGGTTGGATTGGTGATTCGTCCGTGAACGAAGGTGTCTGCGGCGAGCAGGTAGCTGAACTCGTCGTGCACCGAAGGCTCAGGAATGCCGAGCACCGGGATGAGAGCAACGCGTAGGACTAGCGTCGCCAGGCCAACTGCTGCGACTGAAAGCGCTTTTCTTCGAGCAAGCCTGCTGAACCAGCGCTCGGCAGCCGGAAACGCTGCTGACGCCGGTCTCGACCCTGATCGTAGAAATACGAGAGCAAATACCGCCAAGACCAAGACCAACTCGACGAGTGTAACTCCCCACATCGCCAACCACAGGTAGACTCGCGGCATGGTTAGCAAGTCTCCCGCTGGCGCGCCGGAACAATCTCCGCGGGATGGGCTCTCGATGTCATGGGCAATGCGCCCGGCTAGGCAGAAAGCCAAGATTACATTAAAATTCGGCCCCGGATGGCAAAGTTCTGCCGCATCGTCGCGTGGTTGATGGTGGCGTGTCTTGGTACGCTGGCGGTGGCTACCATCGCGCTGCATCGCGGCGAGCAGATTAGCGCCATGTGGTTGGTGCTGGCGGCGGCTTGCACCTATGCTCTCGGCTATCGCTTCTACAGCAAGTTTATTTCGGCGAAAGTGTTGGCCCTGGACTCTTTGCGCGCCACTCCCGCCGAGCGCCTGGACAATGGGCGCGACTTTGTTCCCACCAACAAATGGGTCGTGTTTGGCCATCACTTCGCCGCCATCGCTGGTCCCGGCCCGCTGATCGGCCCAGTGCTGGCAGCGCAATTCGGTTATCTTCCCGGAACGCTCTGGATTCTCGCCGGCGCTGTCTTCGGCGGCTGTGTGCAGGATTTCGTGATCCTGCTGTTCTCGGTTCGCCGCGATGGAAAATCGTTGACCGAGATGGCGCGTGAAGAAATAGGATGGGTAGGTGGCTTCGTGGCCTACGTCGCGGTGTTGAGCATCATCGTAATTCTGCTCGGCGCGGGCGCATTGATCGTTGTGAACGCCCTTAAGTCGAGTCCGTGGGGTGTGTTCACCATAGCCATGACCATCCCCATCGCGGTGCTCATGGGGTTTTACGTGCGCCGTCTGCGGCCCGGCAAAGTGCTGGAGAGTTCCATGCTCGGCTTTGTTCTGGTGATCCTGGCAATTCTTGCCGGCCAGTGGATCTCGCAGAACGCAACCGTGGCACCGTGGTTCACGTTCACCGCTTCCACACTTGCAATAGTGATCATCGTCTACGGTTACGCGGCCTCGGCCTTGCCAGTTTGGCTGCTACTCGCGCCACGGGATTACCTGAGCACCTTCGTGAAGCTGGGAACTATCGGATTGCTGGCTATCGGAATCATTGTCTGGCATCCCACCTTGCGCATGCCTCCCCTAACGCGGTTTGTGGATGGAACCGGTCCAGTCTTTTCCGGCAAAGTGTTTCCTTTTGCCTTCATCACCATCGCTTGCGGAGCTATCAGCGGATTCCATTCTCTGATCTCAAGTGGCACCACGCCCAAACTCATCTGCCGCGAAACAGAGACTCGTATGGTGGGCTATGGAGCGATGATGGCCGAGTCGCTCGTCGCTATTATGGCGACCATTGCGGCTTGTGTTTTGCAGCCGGGAACGTATTTCGCCATCAACAGTCCAGCGGGGATTGTGGGCAAGAGTGCCGATGCTGCCGCGGCTACCATTAGCGGTTGGGGATTTCCGGTCACCGCCGATGGCATGCACGCACTGGCCCAGGCTGTCGGTGAGCAGACGCTTTTTAATCGTACCGGCGGCGCTCCCGCATTCGCGGTCGGCATGGCCCAGATTTTCTCCAACAGTCTGGGCGGCCATGCGGTAATGGCGATCTGGTATCACTTCGCCATTATGTTTGAAGCTCTATTTATCCTCACGGTGCTCGATGCCGGAACTCGCGTAGGTCGCTTTATGGTGCAGGATGCACTTGGTCACCTGTGGAAGCCGCTGGGCCGCACCAGTTGGTATCCCTCAATTCTCGGGACCAGCGCGCTCATCGTGGGATCCTGGGGATATTTTCTCTGGCAGGGAGTCAAAGACCCGTTGGGAGGAATCAACTCCCTATGGCCATTGTTTGGAATCTGCAATCAACTGCTGGCAACTGTGGCTTTGTGCGTGGCGACCACGATTGTCGTGAAAACCCATAAGGCCCGCTTCGCGCCGGTCACGCTCGCGCCCCTGGCCTGGCTGGTTGCCGTAACTTTTACCGCGTCGTGGCAGAAGATGTTTGATCCCAACCCGCGCATCGGATTCCTTGCCCACGCGCGCCAGTTAGCCGCCGGAGTTCCGAGTCACGAAGTCTCCCGCCTGATCTTCAATGTCCGCCTGGATGCTGCGGTTACAGGAGTCCTGGTTTTGCTGGTTACGCTGATCCTGCTGGAGTCGGGATGGCTGTGGATTCGCGTGATCTCGGGGAACAAGCAGGCGAAAGTCAACGAAGTGCCGTTTGTGATGACCAGATTCGCCGAGGAGCAGGGATGAACCCAATCGCCTGGCTAGCCCGGAGCGCCGCACTGTTCGTCTCCTGCCTGCGGGAAATCTTTGACGAATCTGCTTACATACGATTCCTGCGTCAGCATCGCATGGCGTCTTCTCCCGAAGCCTACGCGAAGTTTGCAAGGGAACACGCCGCAGCCAAGGCGCGGCGACCGCGTTGCTGCTAGGCCGGGTTTCTCTGCGCCAAGAGCCTCTGCCGAATCCCGGAACCTGCTGAAATCGGACTGTCACCTCACTTAACAGCTAGCTGCTGAACCCGGGAAGCGTTAAACTGCTCGCCATGCGCGTGCTCGGCATCGACTGCGGAACCCAATACACCGGATACGGTGTGATCGAGCTCAGCCTTTCCGGCGATTTGCTCTGCCTCACCTGTGGCGCCATTAAACTTCCAGCTCGCGAGCCGCTGCCTGCGAAACTCGCTACTATCTTCACCCGCTTGAGCCTCATCATCTCCGACCATCAGCCCGATGAAGTCGCCATCGAAGACGTTTTCTATGCGGTGAACGTCAAGTCCGCTTTTAAGCTCGGACAAGTACGCGGTGTGGCCATGCTGGCGGCATCATCGGCCGGCCTCACGGTGGCCGAATATGCCCCGCTCAGCGTCAAGTCCGCCGTGGTCGGCTACGGACGGGCGGACAAGCACCAGGTGCAGCACATGGTGCAACAACTGCTCAAGCTGCCCGAGCTTCCCGAACCTCCGGACGCGGCCGATGCCTTGGCCATCGCCATTTGTCATCTCCACACCGCGGCAACCATGCGCAGCCAACGTGCTGCGATGTGATGCAACCCCGCAGCGCTTTTTTTTGACATAATCCTCGGGTATGTCTTTGTCTCCGCGCGTCTCACTCCTGTTCGGCTTTGCATGCATTGCAGCGTTCCTGTCCGGCGTGGGTCAAGCTCAGCAATCCATCGCCACAGTCTCTTTTAGCTGCGATTTCCCTGGATCCAACCCAGCGCACTATAGCTTGACCGTGACCTCCACCGGCCAAGCTTCCTACACCTCCGATGGCAAGCTAAACACTGCCCAGGACTCCGACTCCGACGCGGTGTCAAATGGAGAAGCAGCGGCTGGGACCGTCTTTACCCTCTCAGCAGCAACCACAACGCGCATTTTCGATCTGGCGAAAGCCGCCCGTTATTTCCAGGGCACCATCGATTCCAAGAAGAAGAACATTGCTTCCACCGGCGACAAGACCCTTGTCTATCACGACGGCGACAAGAGCAATATGGCAAATTACAACTACTCCTTGATTCCCGCGGTGCAGGAGCTTACGACACTTTTTCAAAACCTGTCTTCTGCGGTGGAGTTCGGACGCCGGCTGGATTACGAATACCGCTACCAAAAGCTGGCGCTGGACGAAGAAATCAAGCGCATGGAAGACACCACGACGCTGCGCGATGTCGGCCCAGACCTGGCCGCCGCTGTCCCTGTGCTGCAAAAGATTGCGGACGACCCCTCGGTCATCAACCCCGTCCGGGCACGTGCCATGCGCCTTTTGCAGCGCGCCGGGACTAACAGCAAGTAAGCCGCCTCCGCCCCTAGGCAAGCCCGAGCCATGCAATTTTTGACAACCCGGGGCTTAATGCTGTGTTCTAATCACGTTAAGAAGTTCCTCCGTCGGGGGTGTCTCGTGGGTGGGCTCAGGCTGGTTTCTAGAGTGCTGTTCGTGATCGCCGTAGGCTGTCTGTCCGCTGCCTTAACCTTCGCTGATTCCCAAGCCCGCATAGTTCGGCTGGGCGACGCGCAGGGCGATGTTCGTATCGACCGCAATACCGGACAAGGCTACGAGAAAGCATTCCTTAATTTGCCCATCACCCAGGGCATGAAAATCCAGACTGGAAAAGACGGCCGAGCGGCCCTGGAGTTGGAAGACGGAAGCAGCCTGCGCCTTACCCCCAATTCTGTCCTCGAAATTCCTCAGCTTTCCCTGCGCGACTCAGGCACCAAGGTTTCAACATTTCATCTTCAGGAAGGCATTGCATACGTCAACTTTCTCGGCGCTAAGGACAGCGAGTTCACACTCACTTTTGCGCGCGAAACCATCGCCATCACTCAGACTGCTCATCTCCGTATCGAGATGGGGGATACTGATGCCGACGTCGCCGTCTTCAAAGGAGCAGTGCAGATCGCCGCGCAGCCCGGGACCGTGGAAGTTGGTAAAGGTAAGACAGCAAGCTTCAACTTGATCGATAACAGCCACCAACTTGCTGCGGAGATCGAGGACGAGCCCTACGATTCGTGGGATAAGCAACAGACCCTATACCAACAGGAATACAGCAGCAAGTCCTACGCGAGCTATTCCCCCTATCCGTATGGCACCAGTGATCTTAATTACTACGGTAGTTTTTTTAATGCACCCGGCTACGGAAATGTTTGGCAACCTTATTTCGCAGGCGCGGGCTGGGATCCATTTATGGACGGCGCGTGGGCCTTCAATCCAGGATTTGGTTACGGCTGGGTGTCTGGCTACCCTTGGGGGTGGACGCCGTATCACTACGGTTCCTGGAGTTTCCTTCCCGGCTACGGGTGGGTGTGGCAGCCGGGTGGTTCGTGGATGGGTTACAACACCTTGCCAATCGTCGCGAACGCTCCGGTAGGCTTCCTCCGTCCGCAAGCTCCCACAACGCCGGGCCTACACTTGCAGGCCGTAAACCATGGCCCTCTCACGACTCAACGAGGGAAGTCGGTGAATCATGTGCAGATCCCCAACAATTCCGCCGGGTTGGGAATCCCGCGCGGAAGCGTTATGAACCTGCGTGACTTGTCCCACACGGCCCAACAAAAAGGCTTCGCCACAACAACTCTGCATACTGGCCCTACAGGCTTGTCGGCTTGGTTGAATAGCGGATACGAAGGCCCAAGAGAGGGCATTGGAGGAGGCCGCGCCGGTATTGGGCAGGCCGCCGCCGTTAGCCATTCCAGCGGCGAACACTCTGGCGGCGCGCACCACTAGCTGACAGCAACGCGGCGCACCTTACTGTTTGGGCTTGGCCACCGCTTCCGGCGTCTTGAAATCCTCCGTCCATGGCGGCACCACGCCAATCATGCGGGCGTAAGCGATTAACTGCCCCAGATGCTCAGCCCCATGCCGGACGATAAAGATCAGCACACCGCGCTCCGTATTCTTTCCGCCAAACCAGTCAAAGCTCTTTTCCAGGTCGGCGTCAGGCATGGCAGTGATCGCCTTACGGGCGTGGGCGTAGGAATCCTTCAAAGTGGCGATGACCTTCGCCTTGTCGGAAGTCGACTTTTCCAGATTCTTAAGGTCAATCCCTTCCGGCGGCGGCGTGCCAACTAGCTTGTAAAGATTGTAGTTGGCAGTCGAAACATGCAGAAACACCTCAGCCACAGAGCGCACGTCAAGGGCAGGTCGCCAGGTGTACTTGTCGGCAGGAATCGCCTCCGCCAGCCGCTCAAACTTGTTTTCCTGGATCATGACCTCGGCCAGCACTTCCGAGCGGTAGCCGGTGACGCCCGGAGTGCCGTCTTTGTAGGGGTTCACTTGCGCCCGCACTACGATTGCGGGCAATAGACTCGCAAGCACACACAGACTCAGCCAAAGGTTTCGCATGATTGCCTCCTCCGCATAGTGACTGGCTCTCAAGAGGAAAGGATAGCAGGGAACAACCGCCCCGCTGCCAAGAGACATTTTGCTGACAAGTTCGAGTAGCAAAGTTTACACAGACTTTACAGCCCCGTGACTTATCTTGTCCGCAGAAAGCCTCTAATCCAGAAAGCGGAATTCCGAGGTCATTTATGAAAAAACTGTTTCTATTTGTTGTGGCAGTGAGCGTTGCGGTGGCTGCTCTAACGTCAAGAAGTCTGCTTACAAGCTCAGTCTTCGCCGAAAATGCCGCCATTAGCCAGGCCGGTAACGCGGCTTTTCGCGATGGCCTGCATCTGGGTAAGTTCGACGCCCAGTCTGGCAGATCCCGCCACCTCAGCGTAGGCCGCTGGAGTTCGGAGACGAATCGGGCTTGGTTCATCGCTGGCTACCACGCTGGTTATCAGCAGGTGAACCCGGTGAAATCCACCGAAGAGTAGCGGACGCTGCGAGGGCTGGCGGTCTTTCCAACCGAGCGTCACCCCACCACCATGCCTGCATACCCGACAACCCTTTCGCGGTCGCCGGACACATCGCCTGAAGTTGCATACCTTACCAGTTCCGCCGATGTCGCTCCTAACCGCTTGGCCGCAGTAAGCATGACCACCGTCGGGCCAAAGCCACACATGCTGATGTGTTCGCGCGTGACCACGTCGAACAGTCCGCGAGCATCCATCGCCAGCATTTGCTCGATGGCCTTGTGATCCTTTTCCCGAGTGATACGGTCGTTCTCGTAGTGGTTCATATCACTGGAGGCAACCATAAGTATTGGCTCGACTTGCTGAGTTAGGACATCCGCAACCGCGTTCCCGAGTTGCTCCAGGACTTCAAACTGGCCGGTGCCCAGCGCAATGGGCACGAAAGTGATCTGGGGGTTGCTTCGCTGTAGAAACGGCAACTGCACTTCGATGGCATGTTCGCTACGGTGAGCTTGGGCGTCTTCACTGAGTAGGGGGAACCGTTGTGCCAGGGCGGCAGCCAGTGGAGTATCGATGGGGACTGGACCGAGAGGCGTCTCCCATGCGCCTGTACTCATGATCGCGAGCGGCCGTCCTTTGCCAGTGTGGTTAGGGCAAAGCACCAGGCACCGCCGGGGCACATTGATAGCGGCGTAAACCGCCCCCGCGACCGCACCCGAGTAGATGTATCCCGCATGTGGCGCTACGCATCCAAACGCAGGCTTCGAAGCACCGCCGACAGACAGAAATGACTCGACCTCGCTGAGAAGAGTTTCTCGGTCCAGCGGATAAAAGCGTCCGGCAACTGCGGGATGACGGATAGGCATATTCACGTGGCTTGCTAGGGATTGTAATCCCGAGCGTCAAACCGCCAGAAGTTGTCCCGTGTTCCTCTGTGCCCGCCGTGGTTCAGTTCTTCTTCTCCGACAACGCTCGAAATAGTGCCGCAGTCTTCTCCAGCGAAAGCGCCTCACTGCGGGCATCGGATTTCACTCCAGCTTCCTCCATCGCTGCCCGCAACTTCTTGGCATCGTACTGTGACTTCAGATTGTTCCAAAGAGTTTTTCGCTTCTGCCCAAACGACAGTTTGAGGAACTCGATAAAGGCAGTCTCCGCCACTTGCAACCCTTCCAGTCGCGGAGTGACCGTGAGCCGCACCACCGTAGAGTAAACTTTCGGCGGCGGAGTAAACGCGGTTGGAGGCAGAGTAAACAGCTTTTCGACTGTGGTGTAAAGCTGTGTGGTAGCGGAGAGCAACCCATACTCGCTGCTTCCTGGCTGCGCGGCCAGGCGGTCGGCGACTTCACGCTGCACCATGAGCACACTGCTCTCGAAGTATCTGCGAAAAGCAAAGAGCCGTAGCAGGATGTCTGATGTAATAAAAAAGGGAAGATTGCCCACCACCCGCACGCGTTCTGGTTGCTGGCTGATCCCTGGCCGGGTGCTCCCCGGCTTAGGCCCAAAAATAGAGTCGAAATCAACCGCCAGGACGTCGCCCTCGATGATTTCGACATTCCCGTAGAGGGAGAACTTCATGCGCAACTGCGCAGCCAGTACCCGGTCGGTCTCTATGGCAATGAGCCGGCGCGCACGCTTAGCCAGCAGGGAAGTCAGCGCCCCACGCCCAGGGCCGATCTCGAAGACAGTGCTGTGGCTGATGTCTCCCAAGGCGTCGGCGATGCGACCGGGTGCCATCGGGTCGGTCAAGAAGTGCTGGCCTAGTTTCGGTTTTCCACCGCTGGAACGCGCGGCTGATACTTTCGGCACATTGACCCTCTTTCTTTCGCACGTTTAGACTAGAGATTCACCCGCAGTGTTTCCGCATGAGCGGTGCGCTCGCTTTTCTTATCATAGCTTGCGCGGAGCGTTGGCGGTCTGACCTGGGAGGGTAGCGTTCATGCATATTGCTTTTGCGGCCTCGGAATGTGTTCCGTTTTCAAAAACTGGCGGGTTGGCCGACGTGGTTGGTGCCCTGCCTCGCGCTTTGGCCGCGGCTGGACATCAGGTCAGCGTTTACATTCCGCGCTACCGTCAAACCAAGCTTACCGATGCTCGCACCGTGGTGCGTAGCATCACCGTGCCTTTCGATGATCACTATCGCTTCTGCTCGGTGGTTGCCGCAGGCAGTAAGTCCGGTGTGGACCACTATTTTGTGGAATACCCACAGTTTTTTGATCGCGATGCTCTGTACGGCACCTCGTCGGGCGACTATCCCGACAACGCCGAGCGCTTCGCTTTGTTCTCCCGTGCTGTGCTGGAAGCTTCGAAGATTCTAGGCGTCCCGCAAGTCTTCCATTGTCACGACTGGCAATCCGCTTTGATTCCAGTCCTGCTCAAGACGCAATATGCCGAAGATCCCGCATTCCGGGAAGTGGGCACAGTGTTCACCATTCACAACATGGGATATCAGGGCTTATTTCCACCTGACACCCTGCCGCTGCTGACTTTGCCCTGGGACTTGCTCACCATGTCGAAAATGGAGTTCTTCGGCAATGTCAATTTCCTGAAAGGTGCGCTGGTCTTTTCCGACTTCATCACCACGGTGAGCCGCAAGTACAGCCAGGAAATTCAGACCACGGAGTTTGGCTTTGGTTTGGAAGGTGTCCTGCGCGACCGCGCTTCCACCGTGACCGGAATTCTGAATGGTGTGGACTACGACGAGTGGAGCCCACAGGCCGACAAGTTCACCGCAGCTCGTTACTCGCCGCAGGATTTGTCCGGCAAGGCAAAATGTAAACAGGATTTGCTCGCGGCCTTTGGCATCACCAATCCCGATCTCAAGCTTCCCGTCATCGGCATCGTCTCGCGCTTTGCCGCACAAAAGGGTTTCGACCTCATTGCCCAGATCATGGATCGCCTGGCACGCGAGGAGATGATCGTCATCGCTCTCGGCAATGGCGACAAGCAATACGAAGAAATGTTTGCCCGGCTGCAAAAGCAGTTTCCGCAGAAGATCGCCATCAAGATTGCCTACGACAACGCCATTGCCCACAAAATAGAGGCTGGCAGCGACATGTTCCTCATGCCCTCGAAATATGAGCCCTGCGGCTTGAACCAGATTTACAGCCTCAAATACGGCACTGTGCCCGTGGTACGAGCCACCGGCGGTTTGGACGACACCATCGAACCCTGGGACGCCCGCACTGGTCGCGGCACCGGCTTCAAGTTCAGTGACTACAACGGCGAAGCTTTGTTACTGACTATCAAAGACGCCTTGAAGGCATTCCGCGATCAAACTTCCTGGCAGACGCTCATGCGCAACGGCATGGACAAAGACTTCTCTTGGAATAACTCAGCCAAAGAATACGGCCGCATTTACGAACGAGTGCGGCAGTTGCGCGCCACGCACAACGCTACGGCGGTAGCCACGGTTTAAGGACCAGGTTCGCGGTTTTCTCCAGCGATCTCCGCGAACCCTCCGCGTTTCACTCTTTTCTGTCTTTCGCCTCGACTCTGTCTTACAATCGCTCCAGCGTTACCACTGCCTTGCCGGATCAAGTCAAAACTATCTTTCACGTCGACATGGATGCCTTCTTCGTGTCTGTCGAAGAGTTGTTCGACTCCGCGCTCAAAGGCAAAGCAGTGGTCGTTGGAGGCCAGCGTGACGACCGCGGAGTCGTTGCCGCGGCCTCCTACGAAGCCCGCAAGTTTGGCGTACATTCTGCTATGCCGCTGCGCACCGCGGCCAAGCTTTGTCCACACGCCATTTTCGTTGACGGCCATCGTCATCGCTACCTGGAGTATTCCGAGAAAGTCCATGGTGTGCTTACCACGTTCTCTCCGCTGGTCGAGATGGCCTCCATCGACGAAGCCTACTTAGATATGACCGGCACTGAACGCCTACATGGGCCGGCATTGTCCGCTGCGCATCTTCTTCACCAGAAGATCAAGTCGGAGACTCAGCTCAATTGCTCGATCGGCATTGGAACCTCGCGCCTGATCGCCAAGGTAGCATCCGCGAAGGCCAAGCCGCACGGCATCCTGTGGGTGATTCCCGGCCAGGAAGCCAGATTGCTGGCGCCGCTCGATGTGCGTGACATTCCCGGCGTGGGCAAAGTTACCGAGCAGAATCTGCTGAAGCTGGGCATTCAACGGGTCGGCGACCTTTCACGCTTTGACGAAGCATTCCTGGAAGAACATTTCGGTAAGTGGGGACTGGCGCTGGCCGGGAAGTCGCGCGGAGAAGACGCTGGTGGCTGGTTTGTCAACGAGGTGGGCGCTGACATCGCTGCCAAATCCATCAGCCATGAACATACCTACAACCAGGACACGGCGGACCTCGATCAGTTGGAATCCACCTTGATGCGGCTCTCGGAAATGGTGGGCCGGCGATTACGGGAACAGCAATTGCACGCTGGCACCATCCAGCTCAAGCTGCGCTACAAGGATTTCACAACCATCACCCGGGCACATAGTCTGCCAGCTCCCACGCAGCTCGACACGGAGATCTTCGAGCACATCAGGTCCTTATTCCGCAAGAACTGGCGCAAAGGCGCGCCGGTGCGCTTACTGGGAGTGCACGCGTCTTCGTTTGAAATCCCCAACCACCAGGGCGATTTGCTTGAAGATGGCCGCCGCAAGCGCTGGCAGCAGGCATTGTCGGCCGCCGACCACCTCCGGGATAAATTCGGGGAATCGAGTGTTTCCCTGGCTACTGGCCTCGGCGGCGCTTTCCGCGAGCGTACTCATGAGAATCCCGTCGGTCTGCCGGGCAAGAAGAACCGTGCGTAAGTGTGCCAAGCGGCGCCAGCGACGGCGTTGCTGTCCCTCAGTGCGTAGATGCAAGCAGCGAACTCATGCCTGGCCGATAACCGTAGAAGTCACCCACCATTTGAAGGTTTTCGATCACCTGCTGGTCGTAAGTCTTCTTCAGCGAGTCGGTAAGCATGTTGTGCCGGGCATCAGGGTCCCGGTCAAGATCGAAGAGAAAGCTCTGTGCCGGAGAGTCGTAGGTTGTGTACAAAAACCTGCCGTTGTCCGTGAGCAGCCCATACACTGCACGCTCATCCGAGGCTAGAAAGAGTTGATTGCGCTGGTAGTGTTCCAATTCCCCTTGCGTCTCTACGAACAACGGATGCCCAAACAAAGGGTTCGCAATAATCGGTCGATGGCCCAGCAGATAGTAGAGCGAAGGAGTGATGTCGGTCAATGCTGAGAGATGTGTGTCATCATAAACAACCTTGTCGCGCATAGCGGCGGGCAGATGGATCAACAGCGGCACGCGCATCACTTCCGGGAAGATGGAAAGCGAGTGGCTGAAGCGGCCAAGTTCGCCGGTTGCGTCGCCGTGGTCCGAGGTCACAATGATAATGCTGTCGTCGTAGAGTCCGTGGGCCTTGAGAAATGTGAAGAACCCGCCCAGACATTCGTCCACCTGATGGATCTCATATGCAATCCGATTATTGAAGCCGGAACGCAGGTGCCAGTTGTCGCGATTCGCCATGGGCAAATCATTGTGGGCAAATTGGTGGACATTCTTGGGCTGGGAATAAAAGAAGACTGGCTGCTGTTTGTCCAGGCCGCGGTCAAACAACGCCTCAGTCTGGCGAATTGTGGAACAGACTTCCAGCTGGTTCCAGACCTTCTTGTCCGTGTCAAGCTTCACCAGACTGTCCGCCGGCGACAAAAGTTGCCGCAGAATCTCGTCATCGCTGACTACCATACGGTATCCGTCCGCTGTTGCCAGCTTTTCAAGGCTGTTTACCCGTGGGAAGGGTTGAAGGTAGTGTGCGTGCAGCAACATGGCTCCGGCCCAGATTGCGGGTTCGGAAAGTGAAGTTCCCGCATACTGTGTGTAGACATTGCGAATGATCACACTCTCTGACGCGAAGGCGTTAAGGTTGGGAGTGAAATCAACCTTGGCGTTGTAAGCTCCGACGTAGTCCTGCCGCAGTGAGTCAATCACGAAGATAAAAATATTGGGGATGGGACCGCGGTTGGGAGCAAGCTGATCCACGATTTTCAAGTCGTGCAAGACTTCCGCATCGCGGACATTAGTGTTTTCGCGCAAGATGCGGCAAAAGTCGCTACAGTCTTCTTCCCTCCCATTACCCAGCATCTGATGTACGAGTTGAAAGGAGGCATCACCCGAGGCGTAATTCTCCATGGCATAAGCGACCTCGTCATCCGTTGTGCCCAGTGGCCTTGCCCAGAAAATCTCCGTGGCTTGTAGGGCCTTGTAGCCGAAGCCGGCAAAAAACACGATCGCCAGCATCGTGACTGCGGAATAGTGCGCTCGCCGTGGACGCAACCAATAGACGCAAACACTCAGTCCGACCCAAAAGATCACGGTGAAGGTATTTTGCAGTATGCCATTCCAATCGCTGCCCGCGACCACTGTTGGCAGAACGACCGCAAATGTTGACAAAGCGATCGCGACTGCCGCCAGCTCGAACTTGGGACGGTGAGTTGACCCCGTGGCGCGAACGAAGGGCAACCCCAGCCACGCCATCCACACCGTGAGAGACATCGCTAGAACTGCTGCATACAAGTGCGCCGCCCAACCCTCGAAACTGAATGCGCTTCCCAGAAACCGAAATAACCCCGCCCACAGGAGCATGAAGGCCAATGCACCCGCGGCCATCAGGTTCGTCTTCTTCGGATGCCGAGTCCTTCTGCTGGCCAAACGGATCAAGTTGAACGCCGATACAATCACGACAGCCAACAACGCGTGAGATATCACGCTCCACAGCGATAGCTCCATCCATCCCAAACCAGATTGCAGAAACGCACGCTCGGCATAGGTATGCAATTGCGCACCGAGGCCATAGATCAGAGACACGAAAACCGCGATTAACAGCGCATTCGAGTACGAAAACATTCCATCCGAGTCGTTGTCAGCGATTTGCAAGTTCTTGCGAAGGTCCGCACTTGCCACCAGCAGCAGTGGAGACAAGGCAATCAGGCTCCACCAGTAGGCCATCTGGTTGTCCCGAAGGCTGGGCATGAATGGCCGGAACAGCAGGACAACACCGGCTGCGGCCAAAAGACCAAGCAATGCGAGAAAACCCTGTTTCTTCGACCACTGTGTCCCGCCGATGCCAGCCACCGCCAGCAGATATAAAACGGCATGATGGTTTACGAACCACGGCTGCCAGGCGTATGGCGGTTCTTTGATCAGCGCAACATAGGTATAAGGAAAGAATGCCAGCAGACAATAAATCGACGTGAGGATCAGGAAGATCCCCCATGCCGCTTTCGCCAGTGTGGATAACCAGTTTCGCAAGATGGTCTATTAGAGTGCCGTTGCGAGATACATCAGTGATTCTGGGCCGAACCAGCGGATCTCGCAAGGTGTCAGCGGTGCAATGCATGATGCGAGAGTGACCAAAGTACCCAATCCACAAGAGAGCCATTTCCTTGGTAGTGAATTACGCCGCTCGACGCCTCGCAAACGCATAGAAGACGGGGATCCCCGCTAAAATTACAAGGCAGCCTAGAGCAGAATTCCGCAGGTTGTCAGTGAAGGTGTAATAAAGCAGCAGAGCCGAGGCCAGTACGAACAGTGTTGGAACCACTGGATATCCCCAGACGCGATAGGGGCGGGGAGCGTTTGGCTCCCGGCGGCGAAAAACAAACACAGTACTTCCGGCGATCATATAAAATAACCACTCCGCGAAGATCGCCAGCGAAAAAAACTGCCTGAAGCTTCCCCCAGCAGCAAGAGCGCAATTGACAGTCCGGCTTGTACCACGATGGCGACGGTTGGCGTATGAAATCGTGGATGCACTTGCGCCAGGGCTGAGAAGAAGTACCGGTCGCGGGCCATGGCAAACGGCACACGGGCTCCGCTCATGATGGTTCCGTTGAGCGTGACCAGCATGGAAATGGCCATGGCAGCCGCAACCACACCCGCCCCCACTGGCCCCCAGATCAAACCGATGGCGTCCGAAGCCGGACGCGGCGAAGCAGCAATGGCCGCAGCAGGCAGAACAAACTGCACGGCAGCATTCACCAGCATGTAGAGCGCCCCGACCGTGGCCACTCCCACAATCAGCGCCAGCGGAATGTTACGTTCCGGCCGGCGAATCTCCTCTGAAACCATATTTAGATCATTCCAGCCGTCATACGCCCAGAGCGCCGCCACCAACGCGGCCATGAAACCTGCAATGCCGCCTCTGGCCCCGGAATACGCTGCTGAAAAATGGCTCCAACTCCCCGACGAGTAGCTAAAGCCTACGAACACAATCCCAACGATGATGGCGACCTTAAGCAGTGTGAAGACCAGTTGGAACTCTCCTGCCTTCTTAACGCCGGTGTAATTAAGAAAGGAAATAAGAACCGTGGCGGCAATGGCAAAAAGCTGTCCGTAGGTCACCGCGAAAGGCCATGTCAGACATCGACTAGAGAAAAACGCAAAGACGGGGAACGTCCCCAGGACGCGGACAATCCCTGTCGTGACCGTCGCAATCGATGCTGGTTTCGCGATCAGAAACCAGGTCCAGGCGTAGAGAAATCCCGGCAGCGGCCCATAAGCGTCACGAACATACACGTACTCGCCGCCAGCTTGCGGCTTCATCGCTCCCAGTTCGGCGTAGGTGAGCGCCCCGAAAAACGAAAGAACGCCTCCGACCAGCCAGGCGAGATATACCAGTTTCGCCGAGCCGACGGCTTGCATCATCTCGGCCGGAACAAGAAATATCCCGCTGCCAATAATGGTTCCCACCACCACCGCGCAAGCCTGGCTAAGGCCAAGATCGCGGAGCAGACCGGGACGGGGTGGTGCTTGACTTGCCATGTTGGAGTTGAAGTATACGCGACGACAGATTCTAAGCGCTCAGCGTTATGTGCTTTTTGCAGGATGCTTCTCAACTTGAATCCAACTCGCGACGTATCCCACGCCAAACGTCACCGCCGTTCCGATCATCACATACCATGTCCACGGAACCCGTGTTCTCACCAGATACAGTTCCGTCACGAATCCGCACAGCATGCCTGCCATCGCACCGCTCTGATTGGCGCGCCGTGTGAGCACGCCGAGCAGAAATACGCCAAGCAGCGCCCCATAGGCGATTGACGCAATCTGCAAACCCACCTCCACCACTCGCCCCACTCGATGCAACGACAATACCGCCAGCCCGAACAGCACCAATGCCCAAAACACGGTTACGAATCGCGAGAGCATCATTCGCCGTCGTTCGTCCGCCTGCGGTCTTTGTTGGAGGTAAAAATCGATCACGGACGTTGACGCCAAAGCATTCAGCGCCGCACTGAGGTTCGACATTGCGGCCGCCAAAATGGCCGCGATTAATAAACCAGAAATGCCATGCGGCATCCTGCTGACAATGAAGGTCGGGAAAATTCTGTCGGGTTTACCAAAGCTCGCGGAGGGCACACGGTAATAGACGAAGAGCATTACCCCAACCATCAGGAACAAAGTAAATTGAACCAAGACCGCGACTCCGCTCGACAGCAGCGCCGCTACCGACTGTTTCTGGCTGCGTGCTGCCAAGAGGCGCTGCACAATCAGTTGGTCAGTGCCGTGGCTGGCGGTGGTCAGGAAAGCCCCACCGATCAATCCTGCCCAAAAAGAATACGGCCGCCAGAAATCCGGCGTGAAATCGAACACCCGCAACTTTCCCGCGGATTCGGCCACACTCTGAATCGCCGGCCAGCCGCCGGGAACCAAATGAATGATCGTGAACAGACCCACCAGAGTGCCGCTCACGTAAATTATTGTTTGCACCACATCGGTCCAGATCACTGCCGCCAGGCCGCCTTCAAAGGTGTAGATCAAGGTAAGGGCGGTGATAATTGCGATCGACGCAACTTCACCAGTGCCAACGGCAATCGCCACTACAATGGAAACCGCGTAGACGCGCACACCCTCCGCCGCTGCGCGCGTTATCAAGAACAGTCCTGCCGTCAGAGATCGCAGCTTCCGCCCGAAGCGGCGTTCAATCAATTCGTAAGCGGTGTAAAGATCGCCGCGGAAGTAATGCGGCAACAGAACAAAACTGATGATCAGCCGTCCTGCGAGATACCCCAGAACCACCTGCAAAAATGCCAGGTTGGTATCGTAGGCCAGGCCCGGAATACTGATGATGGTGAGCGTGCTGGTCTCCGCCGCCACAATGGACAACGCAATGGCCCACCAGGGAATGTTGCGGTCCGCCAGAAAATAGTCGCGCAAGGTTCTCTGTCGCTTGCGAAACCGCAGCCCGAACAAAGTGATGCCCGCGAGATAGAGCCCAATGATCGCGAGGTCCAACCGATTGAGGCCCAGCTTGTCGAGAGCCATAGAGATGCCGTGCGTTTCCAGCCTAACGGGCTATTGCCAACCCCGTCTCGCTTGATTGCGTCCAGGTACCTAAATCGTAAGCTGAGAGAAACGCAACCTGCCGAGGTACTAACGTGCATCGCCGCGGGATAATTTGCCATGATAGAACTACGCTGATGAGTATTTTCCTGGGAATTGACGGCGGCGGCAGCCAGACCTCATGCGCAATCGGCGACGATACTTCACTGCTGGGCAGCGGCAGTGGTGAGGGAAGCAATATTCTTCGCGTGGGTGAGTCCCAGGCCAGAAAATCCATTGCCTCCGCGATTCGCCAAGCCTGTGCCGCGGCCAAGATTACTCCGAAGGAAATCAAGCGAACCTGCATCGGGGTAGCCGGAGGCGCGCGGCCTGAGATCACGGAAATCATCCGCCGCATTCTCTCCGAATTGGTTTCCGGAGAAGTTGAAGTGGTGGGAGACATGGTCATCGCCATGGAGGCGGCGTCGGATGGTGGCCCGGGCGTGGTCGTCATCGCCGGTACCGGTTCTATCGCTTATGGACGCAATGCGGCCGGCCAGACGGCGCGCGCTGGCGGTTGGGGATTCGCAATTTCTGACGAAGGTTCGGGGCACTGGATCGGCCGCTCCGCAGTCTCGGCCGCCATGCGCGTTTGCGATGAAGGCAAGAGCGGTGGGTTGCTGGAAAACATCATGAAGACCTGGGGCGTGATCACGCGTGAGCAAATGATCGTGGTGTCGAACGCTTCTCCGCCACCCGATTTTGCCGGCTTGTTTCCTGCAGCGCTGGCCGCCGCGGATGCCGGCGATCCCAGCGCCCACGATATTTTGGCGCAGGCGGGAGTAGAGTTGGCGACACTGGCAAGAATCGTGATCTCCCGCTTGTTCGCGGACGCGGATCATGCACCCGTAGCCATGTCGGGGGGTGTCTTCCGTAATTCGGCGCTGGTCCGTCAGGTTTTCTACAATAGGCTGCGGTTAGAATGTCCCAATGCCATGGTCAATGTCAATTTGGTTGACCCGGTAAGAGGGGCGCTGGAACTAGCGCGCAGAGCGGCCATCGGGGCCAAAGCCTAGCCAGTTTTCCCGGGGCGTGTATGACGGAAGACTCCAAGACCATGAATGCTTCGCCGGTCGCACCCACGCCCCAGGACGACACCGCTTTAGACCCTCTCGATCCTGACCTCGCGGCTCCGAGCCAGTCCCCGAATAATGAAGATTCGGCTCTGGCTCTGTTGCAACGCGCCGATCTACCGCCAGACTTAATCGAAAAACTCAGCAAAAACAATGTCGCCACTAGAAGCCGCAAGGTAAAGCTGGCGATTATCAGGCACCTGAAAACCCCGCGTTACGTCTCGTTGTCGCTGCTACGGAAGTTGTTCACCTTTGATCTCATGCAGGTAGCACTGACCCCCGCAGTCGCGGGCGACCTCAAGGTGGCTGCGGAAGAAGCGCTCATTCATCGGCTGGAAACTATCTCGGCGGGAGAAAAACTCTCTCTTGCTCGTCGAGCTTCGGGACGAGTAGCGAGCGCACTTCTATTAGATACCGACCCGCGCATCGTCACTGCTGCATTGGAGAACCCAAGGCTTACTGAACCCCTTGTGATTAATGTCCTTCTGCAGCACGAAGCTTCTTCGGGTTTGGTGCAAACAATTTGCTCTCATTCCAAGTGGTCGCTACGGCATGAAATCCGGATTGCCTTACTTCGGAATGAGCACACAACGCTGGAGCATGCTATCGAGTTCGCGAAATCACTTCCCAACGATGTAGTGAGAGAAATCCTCCAGAATTCCAATCTGCCAGACAATGTTAAATCTCGTCTGACGCAGACCAGTCAGCCATAGACTGCCATTTCAATGCTTCACTGAGCCGGCGCAAAGACTTCCACCGAGCGGGGAACTCTAGGGAACCCAGTCGGCAATGAAGATATTAGTTTCGTGTGGCGCCTTGGCATTGCGATTGGACGCCCACACCAGCTTCTTGCCATCGAGGCTGAACATGGGGAAGCCGTCGAATCCGTCACTGTAGGTAATGCGCTCCAGATTTGTCCCGTCTGCGTTGATGGCATAGAGCTCGAAATTGCCCATGCCGCCGGTGGATCCTTGATTCGAGGAGAAAATGATTCGTCGGCCATCAGGGAAGAACGCAGGACCGAAACTCGCAGCGCCCAGGTTGGTGATCTGACGCTTTCCGCTGCCGTCTGCTTTCATGATCCACAGCTCAAGAAATGTCGGGCGAATCTGATTCTGCTTCAGTAAGTCCTTGTACTCAGTAATCTCTTTTTCCGAGCTCGGATGGTTGGCCCGGTACACAATCCACCTGCGATCCGGCGAAAAGACCGGTCCACCGTCGTATCCCAGTTCATGCGTGAGCTGCTTTACATGCCTGCCGTCGGCATCCATTGAGTAGACGTCGAGATCGTCGTTGCGCATGGAAGTGAAAACAATCTTCTTCCCATCTTCGGAGATCGTAGCTTCAGCGTCGTATCCCGGGGTCTTCGTAAGTTGCTTGAGATCGGATCCATCGGGGTTCGCTGTGAAAATGTCGTACCCGGCATAAACTGCCCAAACATATCCCTTCGAAAAGTCGGGGCGTGGCGGGCATTCGGCGGAAGCAAGATGCGTAGATGCGTACAGAATCTTCTTGCCGTCGGGATAGAAATAGCTGCATGTGGTGCGGCCCTTGCCGGTCGACACCATACGCATCTCCGAGCCGTCGATGTTCATGGTAAAGATCTGATCGCATTTCACATCGCCGTGCGAAGACTGAAAGATGAGCTGTTTACCGTCAGCAGAAAAGTATGCCTCGGCGTTCTGTCCACCGAAGGTAAGTTGCCGCACGCTGCGCAGATGGGTTTCCTGAGGTGTGGCGAGACCAGGGCTGCTCGTGTTCTGCCCAGACGCGAGCGGCAATAGCAGCGCGCCGATAAGAATTGACAAAATCTGGAGTGTTCGAGTCACGGGAGTGAATCGCTAGTGTAGCAGGGAAGCGGTAAGGGTTCAGATCCAATGCGTTCAAGCTTTTGCCTTACGGAAATGATCCAAAATGCCCTCCGCTTGCGCTCGTGTTACGACGGCGGATAGCGCCGCCACATCAGCCTGTTTGACCGCTTGCATGCTGCCGAAGTGCTCCAATAAACGGCGAGTGGTGCGTGCGCCCACGCCAGCGATCTCCATCAACTCGGTCGAGCGGTCGCGCATCTGCCGTCGTTTACGATGAAAAGTGACCGCGAAACGATGGGCTTCGTCGCGTATGAGTTGTACCAGGTGTAGGACCGGCGAGTGATGATCCAGCACCACCGGCTCATTTTCCTGGCCAAAGACGTAGATTATTTCTTCTCGTTTGGCAATTGCGGCCAGCGGCTGGTTGATGATCTCAAGCGATGCCAGTGCTTCAGCCGCCGCGTGCAATTGCCCCAGTCCTCCGTCGATCAACACCAGACTCGGGAAATTCTTCTTCTCTTCTTGCAAACGTTTGTAGCGGCGCGTCACAACTTCTCGCATGGACGCGAAGTCATCCACACCCTCCACGCTGCGAATGATGAACTTGCGATAGTCGGCCTTCTTCATCCGCCCGTCTTCCCAGACCACCATCGAGGCCACCGTCTCTGCACCCTGAATATGCGAAATGTCGAAACACTCGATGCGCTTTGGCAGCTCGGGCAAGCCGAGCGCATCCTGCAAGGCTTCCTGAATCTGTTTCTGGTTCGGCTTCATGACACGAAACCGCTGATCGTACGACTGCTTCGCGTTGTTGCCCGCCAGATCGATGAGCGCGCGCTTGTCGCCACGCTGCGGGACCTCGATGTGGACCCGCGTAGCGCGCCCACCCTCAGCTGCCAGTTGTTCAGACAGCAGATCCTCCAGCGCCACACGATCCTCAAAGTCCACCGGAACATAAATATTGCGCGGCACGTACGGCTGTCCGATGTAAAGCTGGGTGAGGAGTGCGGAAAAGAATTCACCGGGATGGAAGGCCGTCTCTGTAGAAACGTTGCCGGCACCACCTTCGCCTGCAACCGCTGCGGCTGAGACGTAGCGAGTTGCGTTTCCATCCGCCGCTTTGGGTGTCTCCAACTCTGGCAAGTCCTCCCAGAAAAACTCTCGGCGATCCAGCACCTTCCCGGCGCGCACATGAAATAAATTCACTGCCAGCATGTCGTTTTCGTAGTGATAACCGAAAACATCCGCGTCATCGCCTTCCACGGCCGCAATCCGTTGCTTCTCCTGCAGTTGCTCCACCGTAGAAATCAAATCCCGATACTTCGCGGCTCGCTCATATTCTTCTGCCTCCGCTGCCTCTGCCATGCGTTCCCGCAGCGATCGCGATAGGTCCGTCGCCCGCCCCTCTAAGAACAGCTTCACGTCCCGCACAGCTTCTAGATAAATCTCGGGAGTCGTAAGCGTCTCCACACACGGCCCCAGGCAGCGCTTGATGTAGTACTGAAGGCAGGGCCGGGGATGAAAATGTGTCAAATCAACCTTGCATGAGGGCACTAGAAAATGGCGATGGATCAAATCCACGATGCGATATGCCAGGTTCGCTGGAAAGTACGGCCCGTAGTAGCTGCTGCCGTCTTTGCGCAGCCGCCGCGTAACGTACACTCGCGGAAATCGCTCCCCGAGCGTCAACTGCACATACGGATAAGTCTTGTCATCGCGCAAAAGAATGTTGAAGCGCGGCTGCTTCTGTTTGATGAGGTGGTTTTCGAGCGCCAGAGCCTCTTTGTTGTTGGCGACCACGATGTAGTCAACATCGACCGCTTCGCGCACCAGCGTTCCAGTCTTGGCGTCGGCGATGCGCCCCTCGTGAAAGTACGAAGCCACGCGGCTCCGCAGGTTCTTGGCCTTTCCGACGTAGATCACCTCACCTTCGGCATTCTTGTAGAGATACACGCCAGCGGAGACGGGCAGGCCGCGGATTTTGGAACTTAGGTCCATGTGGAAGGATCAAATCCATTTTATTCGATCAAGGGGGCCGTCTCTTGCCATCGGCTAGCATCCCCATCGACCGTATAAAATTTCCCCAATCAACACCGCTTTGTACTACTCTGAAGGAAGCAATCCGAGTCAGCCAACGCGGAATATCGTCCTTAGCATCAATATGTTAACGGACGCGGCTGCATACCAACAGGTTGGCAGTACTCGTGCTTAAGTAGAAGTCGTAGCCCAGGTACTGGCCGGGTCAAAAGGAGCTTCCAAGATGAATCGAACTTCACTAATCGTTCTGCTGGCGCTGAGTTCGCTCGCCACGGTAGGGTGCGCCAGCAAGAACTACGTACGCCAGGAAACTACGCCGCTCATCAACAAGACCAACGAACTTGACGACATGACCGCCAAGAACTCGCGCGACATCAAAGACGTCGATTCGCGTTCACAAGCCGGAATTCAGCAGGTGCAGGCTCAGACCGACGAAGTGAACCGCAAGGCCCAGGCCGCCGGGCAGCAGGCCGATCAGGCCCAGACGCTGGCCAGCAGCGCTTCGAACCGCGTCGACACACTGCAGAACACCGTCGCCAATTTGGACAACTACCGCATGGTGAACCAGGCCTCGGTACAATTCGGCTTCGACAAGGACAGCCTGACCAAAGATGCCACCGACGCGCTTGATAAGCTTGCGGTCAACGTCCCCAATACCAAGGGTTACATCATCACCGTGGAAGGTGCTACCGATTCGACCGGTGACCCCGAATACAATTACGCTCTTAGCCAGCGCCGCGCCGATGCCGTCATTCAATATCTGGCATCGCAACATAACGTTCCCGCCTACAAGATTTACCTGATTGGCTTGGGTAAAGATAAGCCCGTAGACTCAAATGCGACCCGCGAAGGCAGAGCGAAGAACCGCCGAGTTGACGTGCGATTGATGACCAACACCGGCGAAGGTGCGGCTCCGGCAGACGCGACCACCAGTAAGGCCTCGCCGCCCGGACAATAAATTTAAGTAGGGTTTAGTCCTCCTCCACGGAGGACTTCGCCAAACAGGCCATTCCAGTCCCTCCCCCAATGGAATGGCCTGGTTTTTTAGTTTGTCTTGATCCTCATACCATCTGTGGTAGACGTTTTGGTTCAGGCTCACAACGCGCTAAAATCTTCTTATGCGGAGTCTGATCTTGCTGACGTTCCTTTGCCTCTCGGGATGGGTTTTTGCTCAGCAAGCTCCCCCCTCCAATGACGCCCCTCCGCGTTCTGACACCGAGGAACCCAAGACCCCGCCTGGAGAAAGTTCAAGCCGCGACACCCGCATCGATCTCAGCCCGCCCAAGGATGACGATAAAAGCCATCCCAAGAGCGGATTTCCATCCCAGCCGGGTGAGGAGCCCTCTGACGTGAACGAACTCCACCCCTTCAATCCCTACCGGGCTTCGAAAGATAACGAAGTGGGTGACTATTACTACAAGCGCAAAAATTACAAGGCCGCACTGGCCCGTTATCAGGACGCACTGGCCTTTAAAGAAAACGACGCGCTCGCCAACTACCACATGGCGCTGTGTTATGAGAAGCTGGACCAGCCCGACGAAGCCATTACTCACTTCAAGGAATATCTGAGGATTCTGCCGCAAGGACCGCTGGCGAAAGACGCAAAAAAGGCATTGGAAAAACTGGGCTTCGCGGAGAAACAAACCTCTGCGAAGACCACACCGAAATAAACTATTTTTCCACACGGATGAAGTCCCCAGAAGTGGCGTTGACTGCCACCCGCAGCTTGGCATCGTCGCGGCTCGCTCCGTAGATCACGTGCCAGATGAGTTCGTTGGTGGCTCGGCTCCAATCCAACACATACATAACCGGAGTATCAGGAGCTTTTTCAAGTACTTTGTCGCCACCGTGTTTCTGGGCGGTCTCCAGGGCTTTATCGGAATCTACTTTAAAGAAGCCAATATCGAAGATCTGAGTGGACGAGTTGGTAGGACTGTAGTTGTCCTCCGCGCCCGAAGAAACCCCACGGGAGGGTGCGTCTTGAGCATCCGTACCTGACCAGATGTAGGATTTCACGCCTCGCGATGCGGCCGACGCGAACGAGCTCCGCCACACATCAGACTTGCCATCTTTGCCTTTGGAATCGGTCGTGAGCTGTGATTCCAGCCGGTAGCCCTGGGCATCGCGCGCCCAGCCGTGAGCAGCGACATAGAGCCTCTGAAAAGCCACCCGGCCAGTGTCAAACTCCGTGGGCTTGGGCTGTGGCTTTTCCGCCGGTGTGGCCGGCTCCGAAGAACAACCCGCCATTAGCAACAGCGCCGCCACTGCGATGAGCTGTCTCTTCATAGCACCTTCCCCGCCAACATAAAATTTGCGACCGCCTACGTTGGTTGTCATTCTACTAGATGGGAGCATCGGATTCGCCATGGACTCGTACCTGCAAAGGCTACACGACGCCATCACTTCCGCGACGCGTGGCATGGATACAGCGGACCTCATGCGCCATCCCGCAGGCAAGTGGAGTGCCGCTCAGGTTCTGGAGCATCTTTACCTGACCTACGTGGGAAGCATGAAAGGATTCGAGCGCTGCTTGCAGGAAGGCCGTCCACTCGCCCGTGCTGTAACCTTTAAGGAGCGAGTAGCAACTCTGATTGTGACCAGCCTCGGCTATTTTCCCGAAGGACGGAAAGCCCCAGAGCGCACGATCCCATCCGGCATGGCGGCCGAAGAAGTGGTGAAGGCAACTGAAGAAAAACTTGCCGCCATGGACGATCTCATTACCCGATGCGAAACCAGCTTCGGCCGCTCAACTCGCATCCTCGATCATCCCGTGCTCGGACCACTCACCGCCCGCCAATGGCGAAAGTTTCACCTGGTACACGCACAACATCACATGAAACAAATTCTGAGGCTGCGGGCAATGAGCTAGAGCAGTGAATCAATTCATTCTCGGGTGCAATAAAAAACGGCTGGCAGAGTCTGCCAGCCGTTTCTGTATCTTGCGGAGCGAATGGATCTACTTACCGACGCCCACCGCCGCCGTGGAACCCGCCTCCGCCAACGCCGCCTCGGAAGCCGCCACCACCGATCGAAGCGCGGGCCACCCCGCCGCGGTAAGCATAACCGCCGCCGTAGCCACCGCGATAGCCGTAAGCACCACGATAACCGTATCCGGCGCGACCGTACCATCCGCCGCCGTATCCGCCGCGACCATACCAGCCGCGACCGTAAAAGCCGTGATACCAGGGGCCGGCTCCGATGAATACACCACCCGCAAACCAGCTGGGGCCGTAGTATCCGTACGGCGCGCAAGCATAAGGATAGTAACCGTAGTAGCCGTATGCACAGGCAGGCGCGACTCCGACGTATCCTGGGCCTACGCCTACTCCAACCCCTACCGCAACCCCGGCATGGGCAAAAGCGGACGGCAATATAAGAACACTGAGTAAAGTGAGATATCGCAAGTAGCGCATTTTCCTACCCCCTTTTTCAGATACCCGATTCAACCGGATCTGAAAGACCTTCAAGGCACCTCATTCTGCTTGAAGTGCCTGACAGTATAAACCGCAAAGCGATAGAAAAGTTGCGGTCGTGCGAGAGCAGCGGCTGCAGGCTGTAAACCCTGAGGCATCTTCTGTATACGCGCGACCGTCCAAAAACAAGTAGAGTTGGGTATGCCGTTGAAAAACCTGGTGATGGTCGCTATGGTGCTCGCGCTGGCCTTTCTTTTCCCAGCGCAGTCCGCGGCTGCTGCAGGTAGCCCAGAAAAGGAGTTATTGGAACTGGTGAATCAGGAACGCGCAGCGGCTCAACTTCAGCCTCTCCAATGGGACGCCGGCCTCGCCCACGCGGCCCAGACGCACGCACTGGCCATGGCCACGGCCCATGAACTCTCGCACCAACTGAGAAACGAAGCGTCATTGCCTACGCGGCTGACTTCCACCAGCAGCCTGCGCATGGACGCCGAGGGCGAGAACGTTGCAATGGACGTGACTGTTGAGAGCGCACACCAGCACCTGATGCATTCGCCTCCGCACCGCGCAAATATTCTTGATGGGCATTTCAACTACGCCGGTTTTGCAGCGGTGTGGGACAAAGGGCAGCTGTGGGTAGTAGAGGACTTCGCGCACGCAGGACGTGACTATTCGACGGAAGCTGCGGAGGATCTGGTTGCTAAAACTATCGACATCAGCCGCGCGAAATCCAGGCTTCAGCCCTTGCAGCACGTCAAGCTTGGCTGGCTGCACGACGTGGCATGTGGCATGGCCCAGGTGGACAGCCTGCGAACCGGTGCCACTACCAATCTGGGCCACAAATACAATGTCATTACCTATACTCAGACGGACCCAGCGGTTTTGCCTGCATCCAACTTGCCAGGACGTCCAGACATCCACGATGTATCGGTTGCTGTCTGTTCAGCACGCACGAAAACCTATTCCACCGGCGTGTATTGGGTGATTGCCTTGTTCTACTGAGATGGGAGTTTTGAAAGTCGGCTAGCAATATCCCAACAAGGTCATGATCAGGTTCGGGTCGGCCAAGCGAAAGGCAGCAGTAGGCTTACAACGGGGACACAGTTCCTTGGTGTCGTGCGAGTAGTGGGGCGCGATAATTAGTTGCGGGCGAGTCGGGATGAGATGTTGGAGCAAGTGCTTGCTCTCGGCAAAGGTTGCAGGGTGTTTTGGCTTCCGATGATCCTGCCAGGCTATTTCCACTTGTGATGGGTCCACCAGTTCTGTCAAACGCAGGAAATCACTCGCATGCTTGAACGGAACGGCGACATTTTCAGCAAGGTCAAGCGTCAGCCTCGCTGTTCTCGCCACTAGATCTTCGAGAGAGATGAGGCGGATCGCACCAGACGGAAGATCCAAGCGGAACGCCCTACTCATCGTCGCACCACAAGCCCGGAAAACATCCATACGCATAGCGTTATCCGGGTCGATGAACTGCAACATTGTCTTGCCAGGTGGATCCGACGAATGGATGTGCCGGACCAGGAAGTCACCCGCCAAAGTTTCTGGGATGCAGTCAAATGAGTCGCCGATGAAGTCCAGGTCATTCAGAACACGGATCGACGGCTTGCGTGCGAGGCGTAGGAGATGAATCTCGACTGCGAACGCCAGTCAGCGCCCAGTGCCCAATGTCGTGGCGAGCGAGTTTCCCAAAGACGCGTGACGCCCGTTCTGCGTCGGCAACGGACAAAAATCCTTGCAACATATACCGGACCATCTTCTCATGCGAATCAGGCCGCCTAACAACACGGCGGGCTATAATCGCGCGCGACCGAATGCCAATGACCCCAGAATCGCTGTACTTACTTCTGGAAATCCCATTCTCCCATTAAACTGGTGCGGGGCCGGAAGCCAGCCTTGACGGCCGACAGATCCTTATAGCGCGAGGGCCGACACACGATGCTTGTGCACGAAGAACTTCTGCGGGAATTCCAGGACTTTGCTCTGGCCGCTCCTACGGTCCAGTCCGTGATGGAGCATATCGCCCAGCGTCTGCACGAAAAGATGACGCGCTACAACTGGGTGGGTTTTTATCTCCTCGACCCGACAGACCCCGGCTTCCTGCTAATCGGACCCTTCGTCGGTAGCTTCACCCCCAACTCCCGCATTCCTCTCAGCACGGGACTCTGTGGCGCCGCGGCCAGCAGCGGGCAGATCGTGGTTGTGCACGATGTATCCACCGATCCGCGGTATCTTTCGGGATCGTCCATGGTGAAGTGTGAAATCGTGGTCCCCATCTTCGTGAAGAATAAGCTCGCGGCAGAGCTCGATGTCGAGAGCTATTTTGCCGGTACCTTTACAAAACCGGAACAAGACTTTGTCGAAGCCTGCGCAGCTGTAGTTGGAAAGTATTTGGGGAAATAGCCGGCAGGGAACTGATGTTTTTCCGCTGTCAGACCCGCAGGATCATTACTTCAGTCGCCTTGATGAGGGCTGCCGCAGTCTGCCCTGGCTTGAGCTGCATTTCACGCGCGGAGGTTGCCGTGATAATCGAAGTGATCTGTTGGCCGCCGATCGAAATCTTTATTTCCGCCATCAAGCCGCTAATCCGGACTGCATCGATTCTCCCAACCAGTTGATTCCGTCCGCTGACCCGGCGGATGATCTGCCTGCGTTCCTCTTCGTTTCTGCCCCGCGTTCTGAAAAGCAGGCGGTCCAGTTCACTCTGGGGAATGCGATGATGCCCTCCCGCAGTCTGAATGCTGCGAATCTTCTTCTTATAGATCCACTGTTTGATGGTGGGAAAGCTGATCCCGAGCTGCAAAGCCGCGTCGCGAAGCTTCAGCAACTCTCCAGCCTTCCGTCCGGATTTTACATTCCTTCCCATCGGTCAAAATCGTACAGTCAGCGAAAGGAACGGTCAACATGCTTCATTACCGCCTCTCATAGCCGGTGTAATTGCATTTAACTGCACATATTTTGACAGCATAACCGTCGCTTGTGTACACTTCCGGTTCCCGTAACTCTGGAGGCGGAAATGAGCAAGACTGCTTTGTTCCTCGCAACCGTGGCTTTCTGTCTATCAACATTGTGCTTTGCCCAGGACAGCGATGCAGCCCTCGTTACTCCCGACGCCCAAACCGGAGGTTCATCGACAACCGCAAGCTCTCGGTCAGGTACGGGAGCGAGCCTTTCCGGCGTGGTGACGGACCATAGCGGCGCCGCCCTTCGCTATGTCGCAGTGACAATCAGGAACGTCGACACAGGCGCAACGCGCACGATCGCAACCGACCGCGGGGGGCACTATCAGGCGGCCGGCCTGCCTCTGGGGCGCTTCGAGATTCGTGCAGCAAAAGAAGGGTTCGCGGATGAAACGCGCACGGGAATCAGTTTGGCGGCTGGCCAGGACGCCACGGTCGACATTACGATGCAGCGGACCACCCCCGACGTCTGCGCGAGCGGCCACGAGTTCGCCACCACCGATTGCACGCTAACCTGGCACGGCATCACGCTATACGGTGCGTATGACATCGGCGTCGGCTGGGTCAGCCACGGTTTACCGGTAAACGGCTATAACTATGAAGGCGAATCTCTGGTGAACCGAAACGGCTATCAACATCGATTTGTGGTCGCACCGAACAACCTGCAGCAGACGGGCCTCGGGATCAGGGGCAAGGAAGAGTTTCTGCCTGGCTGGTCCGTTGTATTCAATGCTTCCACTGGCATCAATCCGAATTCCGGCCTGCTCGCCAACGCGTCGGCTACCCAGACCGCGAACAACGGGCTTCCCAGGAAGAGCTACTCGTTCGCCATCGATGGCGCGCGCGCGGGCCAGCCCTTCAATGACGAAATCTATGCCGGTATAGCGTCCACGCATTTCGGCACCCTAACCTTCGGCCGTCAGCGCTCTCTCGGCACCGATGCGATGCTCCGTTACGATCCGGCCGGCGGCGCCTATGCCTTTTCGTACATCGGGTATAACGGCACCATGGCCGGTGGCGGCGACACCGAGGACAGCCGTTGGGGCGACGCCCTGAAGTATCGCCTCAGCTATGGCCCGGTCCATTTCGACGCGATGTATAAATTCGCCGACGGTTCTGCCGGCTGTTACTCAGCCTCCGGAGCCTGGACTGCCGCCACCTGTACTCCGGAGTCGGCGCACAACAACGCGTATGGATTCGACCTCGGCGGAGACTACGGGAAGTTCTCTGCCGACGTCGTCTTCCAACAGTACAACCAGGCGATCAGCGTATTGAACCCCCTGCTGGGGCCTCAGAGTCCGACGGCGTCCTATCAGTCGAGCACCAACAGCATCAATACAAACCCCATCACCGGCGGGGTCAATCTGATCGACACGAACAACACCGTATATGGCATCGTGACCGACAACCGCGCCATTATGGCCGCTGCCAAGTATACGTGGGACCCGTTCAAGTTTTTTGCCGGCTACGAATACATTTGGCAGAATAATCCGCACAACCCGTTGGGCGTTGGCGCCTCGGACCAGGGCGGTTATGTCTTAAGCGGGGTCGAAGACAACAATCTTGACACTCAAAAGTTGCTGCAGATCTGGTGGACGGGCGCGAAGTACACCTACCGCAGCAAAACCGACTTCACTTTGTCATGGTATCAACAGCGGCAGAACGACTTCCGTCTTCCGCCGACCTGCTCGCCGTCAGCCGGTTTCCGTAGCTCCTGCGCGGGCAACCTAAACGAAGGGTCTTTCTATGCGGATCACCACTTCACCAAGCGTTTCGACGGTTTTGCCGGAATTGCGTATTCCTGGGTGGACGGCGGTCTGGCCATCGCCATTCCTCACAAGCCCGGCGTCCCCTATTTCAGCAACAACAACTTTGCTCCGACCGTCGGTGTTCATTTCGCTTTCTGATCGCTTCCGCGCTGCAGGCTCAGTCGAGAGCCCACGTGGGTTGTGGTTCATCAAAACCTCGCGGAGGATTCGAAATCGCCGCGACCTCATTTCATCCCACCAACCATATTTCGATTCTGTCCATTCGCTTTCCGTTCTGAGGATTGAACGAAACTAGCACCCCACTTCTATACCAGAACGGGTTGGGTTGAGCGCACCCATAGAAAAAGCCTCCAGCTCGCGCCGGAGGCTCTAAGGGCAACAGCCTTTACTGCTGAGCGTCGGGCTGGGCGACCTCGCGCGACGACGACGGAACACCCGACTTACGGGCGTCTTCCTGCAGGTCCGTTACTTTTTGCTTAGCCTCATCCAGGGCTTTCTGCTTTTCTGCAATCTTCTGCTTGTAGTCTGTGTCTTCCTTATCCCATGTTGCTTGGTTGCGCAGGCGGTCACCGGCGTCGGCGTAGAACGCGGCCGCGCGTATACGATACTCCTTCTGATCCACATCCAGTTCGCGCTGCAACAGGTCGACCTCGGATTGCTCATTGTTTATTCTTTGCTGCCACTGGTCGTAGACGACCTGCCGTTGTTCCTGCGACTGGCCGGGCTGTACCGCCATTTTGTCGGTCGGACTGGCCGCAGTTGGCGATGCGTTCAGCGGCGCGGCGGATTCATCCACAGAAGCTGTGGCACCATTGCCCACCACGCTGATCTTGTCGTTCATGGGAAGGTTATCGTTATCCCACTTCTTGGCCGGCGTCGGTTGCGCCTTCTTGTCTTTCTTTACCGCACGGGCATAGCTGCCCAGCGAGGGTTCCTGAGTAGCGCTTGCCACCTGGGCGCTCGCGACTGACGTCATCTGCCCCGCCATTAGAATTCCAGCCAGCACAACGAAGAATGCACGTTTCATAGTTGCTCCATCCTTAATTGCCGTCTTCCCGCTTCTGTAAAGAAGAATCGGCGTTAATCAAAAACTAAGCTCCTGCGGCATTGCTCGCGGATCTCGGACCCGCCAGAAACCCGCCAATGGTGTGGTCCAATTGGGCCGCTTCCAAAATGATGTCTTCCGCCAGGCGCTGCGTCTGCTCGGGGTCACGCCTGGTCGCCAGTTGCCGCGCGTATCCTGAAATGGTCGCGACCGAGGTGCGCAAGGCCAGCGCCATCTCGGCGGACACTTCTCCGCGCAGTTCCTGTGCTTGCTGAATCTCCGCCATTTCGGTCTTGTCGTTAATCAGGCAAGCCGCTCCCAGCGTGTCTCCAGCCGCCGTAAATACGGGAGTCATCGTGATATCGACGATGCGGTGTTCACCTGCGGGCGTTAGGTAGTAAGCTTGCAACCCTCGGGCCAGTACTTCGCCCTGCAAGGCGGCTTCAATCGCTTCTGTAAGCGTAGATGGCAAGCCCTCCGCCGGAGCCAGAGTTGCGTCGCGAAATATCTCTCCCGCGCTCATTCCTGCCAGCGATGCGAATCCCAGAATCTGCCGGGCAGATGTATTCGCCTGCCGCACCAAGCCGTTCGCGGCGAAAAACATGACTCCGCTGGGAAGCCGCGAAAGGACTGCCGCGCTGATATTTTCTGATGTCTTGGCTCGCCGCCGTTCCGCTTGTTGAGCGGTTGCCAACTCGTGCTTCTGCTGCTTCAGTTGCTGGATCACCGCATTGTAGGCGTGCATCGGGAACTGTTCCGGCTCCGGTCGCGCATCCCCAAGCGACCCGGTTTCCGTAAACATGCGGCGTAAGCGGCGCCCCAAGCCGATTCCCAGCAGGCATACGAAACCCGAGGCGAACACAGCGTACGCCATCCTCAACACCATGGGATTGCTCAACACTCTCATAGCAACCTCCAATACCAGCGCATAAACTGGTTGCCGAAAAAGAGTGCGATCATAGCCACGCCGCCCAGGAAAACTCCGAATGGCATGGGAAAGTGCCGCATAGCGATGTTGGCCGATCCCCACGCCCGCCGCCGCGCCTCGCGGCCTGATTCATGGTTCCGTGTCATCCGTCGGTGGGTGCGCTTAAACCAGACTGCCATCAGCGTCCACAATCCGAATAACGATCCCGCAATCGATCCGGCAAAGATGGTAAAGATGGTCAATCGCACTCCGAGAAATGCCCCTACCATCGCCATCAACTTCACATCGCCGAAGCCCATGCCTTCCACACCGCGCGCCCGCAGATAGATGGCTCCTGCCCCGTAAATGAACGACGCTCCAACCACCGTTCCCGTCACCGCATCCAACAGCGACAGCCATCGCCAAGAGGTGCTGAAGGCCGGCAGGGAAATCATTCCCGGCAGCAGTTGTGAAACCAGGTCATTCACTGGAACTGTCAGGCTAAACAGCAATCCCAGAACCAGCCCGGTCAGCGTCATCTTGTCCGGCAGAAGCTGGGTTTCAGCGTCCGTGAAAATCAACCCCAGCAACAGAAATCCGAAAGTGCAGTACTTTACGGTAGCTAGCGTGTGCCCAAAATGCTGATAGCAGGCAAGAAAGAGCAGTCCGGTGAGTAACTCGACCACCAGATAGCGTGGCGAGATCCAGTTCCGGCAATTCCGGCAGCGGCCTCTCAAAACCAGCCAGCTGAGGACCGGAACATTGTCATAAAACCGAATGGGATCTTTGCATTGTGGGCAGGCCGAGCCCGGACTAACCACTGACCTTCCCCGTGGCAGCCGATAGATACACACATTCAGGAAGCTGCCAAAAGCCAGCCCCAAAGCGAACATCGCCAATGCCAACGCCGGATCCAAGGTTTCCTTTGTCTAGAACGCAGATTTCCGCTGGTTTTGCTTGATTATACGGGGATTCCCGCACCAGGAAGCAGGGTACGAAAGGCGGTGTACAGAAGGTCAACCACAAACCAGCGCGACTTGAGCCCCCCGTGCTCATAGAGCACTGACGGACTGAGACAAGGTTATAATTACGGAGGTTTTCGACACCCCTAGGAGATTCCCGTTGGGCCAGACAGGTAGGCCAACGCCTTCACAAATTGCTACGAGAACCCCCAAGCGTCACTCGGGATCGAGTCGGAATCGAGATCGGACCACCCCGCCACCCGCGTCGCAGGGAGCGATTCTTCAAGACTTAGCAACTTTCGCGGCCATCTTTCTTGCGGCCTTCCTGGCTTACTGGCCTGCGCTCCGTGGCGGCTTCATTTGGGATGACGACGCCCACGTCACTGGCCCGGCGCTTCAATCCCTTCATGGCCTGTGGCGAATCTGGTTCCAGATGGGTGCAACGCAGCAGTACTATCCACTGCTGCACAGCGCTTTCTGGGTCGAGCACCGTTTATGGGGAGACGCCGTGCTGGGCTACCATCTTGCCAACCTCATCCAGCATGCCTTCTCCGCCTGTTTAGTCGTGCTGATCGTCCGACGACTCAAGCTGCCTGGCGCGTGGCTGGCGGGTTGCATTTTTGCTCTGCACCCGGTGTGCGTGGAAGCGGTGGCATGGATCTCGGAGCAGAAAAGCACGCTTTCCGGAGTGTTCTATTTGGCGGCGGCGCTGATGTACCTGCATTTTGATCGTAGCCGGCGAAGATCACACTATCTGTGGGCGCTCGGACTGTTCCTGCTGGCCCTGCTCAGTAAAACTGTAACGGCCACGCTTCCCGCAGCGCTGCTGGTGGTCTTTTGGTGGCAGCGGGGACGCATCGAATGGCGACGCGACGTGTGGCCGCTTCTGCCGTGGTTCGGGCTGGGCGCAACCGCCGGCTTGTTCACAGCTTGGGTGGAGCGAACGTTCATCGGCGCTGAAGGGGCGACTTATCAGCTGACATTGGTCCAGCACATCCTGCTGGCGGGGCGCATCGTTTGCTTCTATGTAGGCAAGATGGTGTGGCCCTCGGATCTAATGTTCTCCTACCCACATTGGCAGCCGGATCCCACTGTCTGGTGGCAGTATCTCTATCCGCTAGGCGTCGTGGCGTTGGCGGCCGGACTGTTAATCCTGGCCCGGCGTCCGGATGGCCTCGCCCGGCGCGGCCCGTTGGGCGGCTTTCTCATCTTCGGGGGAACTCTGTTCCCGGTGCTTGGCTTCTTGCACGTTTATCCCTTCAAGTTTTCTTACGTGGCCGACCACTTTCAATACCTGGCCAGCCTGGGGATCATTGTTCCCGGGGTGTACCTGATCATGCGAAGCATTCCGCGGATCTCAGGCAAAGCCGCCAGCAATGCGATTGGGGTCTTGTTGCTCGCGGTTCTGAGCGTATTGACGTGGCAACAGAGCAGCTTGTACAGCGATAGCGAAACTCTCTACCGGGCCACTCTGGATCGTAATCCGGAGAGCTGGTTGACTCACAACAATCTAGCAGGCGTCCTGGCGCAAGACCCGGGCCGCCGGCCTGAGGCGATTGACGAATATCAGGCCGCGATCAGACTGAACCCTGACTATGCCATCGCTCACGACAGTTTGGGCGGTCTGCTGATGCAACTGCCGGGACGCTTGGCGGATGCCATTGTGGAATTCCAGGCGGCATTGCAGACTCAGCCCGGCTTCGTGCTGGCCCACAACAACCTCGGAATGGCCCTGGCGCAAACGCCGGGGCGATTGAACGATGCCGCTGCCGAGTTCCAGGCTGCGTTACGCTTGCAACCGGATTATGCGAAGGCGCACATGAACCTGGGCAACGCTTTCTCGCAAATGCCGGGCCGGCTTCCCGACGCGATCACCGAATACCAAACCGCATTGCGGCTGCAACCTGATTACGCCCCAGCTCATAGCAACCTGGGAATTGCCTTGATGCAAATGCCCGATCGGCTTGCGGACGCGATCTCCGAATTCCAAACCGCGTCGCGCCTGCAACCGGACGACGCTCAGACTCATGCACTACTGGCCTCCGCTCTGGCACAAGTGCCCGGCCGGCTGCCGGACGCGATTGCCGAATATCAGGCGGCGCTGCGCATTCAACCCGACGATCCCGACACCCAACTGAATTTGGGAGATGCCCTGGCGAAACTTCCCGGACGGCTTCCGGATGCGGTTGCGCAATACCAGGCGGTGCTGCAAACTCACCCTGATTCCGAAGCGGCGCGCCAATCCACGGAACGATTGCGGGCTATCGAAGCTCAACTGCCCCATCGCCCGATCAAGTAATCTTGTCGGCCGATCTCGCATGAGGTGCTGTTAGTGATTTATTCGGGCGACTCGGAAGATTTTCCTTCGGTAGACGTGCTGCGGGGATGAACGAACTTGTAGTCGAGGATGCTGGCCGCCAGGCAAGTGTTCTCGGCATTGTCCTTTGTCTCTTGCGTCTCTTTGGTGCGGATGATTCGTCCCTGGCATAGGACGGTGCTGTTTTTCTGGCCGGAGATTTCTTCCGGCATCTCGAACACCATCTCTACCAGCGTGTTATCAGGGAAGCGCTGCGGACCCTGCACCAGTACCCCGGACTGACTCAGATTCTGAATAATGCCTTCATGCCAGCTTCCCAGGTTTTTTACCCGGTAGCGGACGGGTGCATTCAGCTTGAGCCGGCGCGCGCGCGGCACCCATGTGGGTTTGCGAACGTGGGGGCTGCGGCGGCGGGTGGGTGTAGACCCGGCAGAGTCTTCAGGCGCCGTGCGCTCCACGCGTTCGGTGCGCCGCATCGTCTTCCAGTCGTACTTATACTCCGCCGCACACACCAGGCAAACCTGATAGAAATCCCCGTCATTCCTCCGCCGCGGCCAGGAGAATTCATGGGAGCAACGCCCTAACATGAGAACATCCAGTAACTTCTGAGCCATGTTCGTCTTTCCGGATGGACGCCGGAAAACTCATCATCTTACGGCCCGCGGATTTTGGGTAGGTTACTAACGTGCGTTGCCAACTACGGCGAGATCTCAAATTCAATCTAAGACCTTAATCTTGTTTGACCTATGCAACCTCTCAGACTACGATGTCTCGGGTTTTGAATCAGCAATGAGCGATCTGACTGCGTTCGTGCTGGCTGGCGGCAAGAGCACTCGCATGGGCCGCGACAAAGCCTTTCTCCCATGGGCGGATGGCACGCTTCTTTCGCATGCCCTGAAGTTACTGGCTGCGGTAACCCCAAATGTCCATATTGTGGGAGATCCAAAGAAGTTTGCCAGCTTTGGCGCCGTGATCGCAGACGTGTATCGCGATCGGGGGCCCTTGGCTGGAATCCATGCCGCGCTGTCGAGCACTACGACAGACTTGAACCTGATGCTGGCCGTCGATTTGCCACTCATTGAACCTCGATTCTTGCAGTTCATGATCGGCGTGGCTGAAGATACGGACGCAATCGTTACCGTGCCGCGTGCGGATGGAGCCTCGCAACCTCTGTGCGCGGTCTATCGACGGGAATTCGCGCAAGCCGCGGAGCGGTCGCTCCAGGCGGGGAAGAATAAGATCGATCCGCTGTTCACGACCGTCAAAACACGAATCGTCGAACAGGATGAGTTCACGCGCGCTGGCTTCTCCGTTGCCATGTTTCGAAACTTGAATACTCCGGAGGAGTGGCAAGAGGAGCAACGCAGGTCCAGTTCGGCTACCTAGCTCGCCAAGCCGCATTCGGTTATCATCGATTTCAGCATGGGTGAAAGCGAACAACAACTCGGTCCCTATATCGAATTTAAAGAAGTCTCGAAATCTTTCGGCAGCAAGCGCATCCTGGACAAGGTCAGCTTCAGCGTCATGCCCGGAGAGACGGTCTGCATCCTGGGGCGCAGCGGCGTCGGCAAGTCAGTATCACTCCATAACATCATGGGATTTCTCAAGCCGGATTCAGGCCGGCTTATCGTCGCCTATCAGGACGTCACCGATTACACCGACGCGCAAATGGACGAAATTCGCAAGAAGGTCACCATGGTGTTCCAGAACGGCGCCCTCTTCGACTCGCTCACTGTCGGCGAAAACGTTGCTTTTCCCCTGCGCGAGCACCGCGAACTCAGCGAACAGCAAATCTTTCAGGTTGTCGACGGCTTGCTGGACATGGTGGGAGTCAAGGAAATGCGAGACCTGCTGCCTTCCGATCTCTCGACCGGCATGAAGCGATCGGTGGCCATTGCGCGGGCTTTGGCGGCGCGGCCCGACTGCGTGCTCTTCGACGAGCCGACTACCATGGTCGACCCGCTCATGGCCCAGTTGCTGGGGGACTTGATCAAAAGACTCAAGGCGCAATTGCATCTCACCAGTGTCGTGGTCACCCATGACATGCGCCTGGCGAAAAAACTGGCGGATCGAATCGTCTTCCTGCATGAGGCCAAAGCACTATTCTTTGGAACTTACGCAGAAATGGAAAAATGTGAGGAGCCGATTATTCAGGAGTTCCTTACACTGGACGAACTGACCCTGGAACCCGCGTGACAAACCGGGAACTGAAGATCGGGGTCTAGATTTAGTCACCAGAGACCCCATTGAAGAATCTGCTCGTCCAACTCACCCCCGCCCAGGCCCGCCGCATTTGGCTGCATGCCCAGCGCCTGGACACCACCGAACCCTTCGGCTCCGGTCCACAGGCCACGCCGGCAGCGGTGGCTCACCTGGGCTACTTGCAGATTGACACCATCTTCGTCATCGAGCGCAGCCATCACCACATTCTTCATACGCGCATCCCTACGTACCGGCGCGAGCATCTGCATCAGGCGCAGAGCATCGACAAGACCGTTTTTGAGTATTGGACGCACGCCATATCGTACGTGCCGACGGAGAGTCTGCGATTTTATGTGCGCGATATGCGCCAGGCGCACCAGGATTGGCAGCGCCGCAACGGTTGGTTCGGCACGGTTTCAAATGCTGACCTGCGCAGAGTGGTGGCGCGCATCCGCAGAGAGGGCGCGCTCACCATCCGCGACATCGAGGACGAGCCGGTGGAAAAAGACTATGCGTGGGCCAGCCGCAAACCTTCCAAGCGCGTTCTGGAGCTGGCCTTCTACAAGGGCTTGGTGACGATCAGTCAGCGGGCTGGAATGCTAAAGACTTATGAGCTCATGAGTCGACATTTCGGTTGGGATCGTCTGCCACAGGCAGCCACCGAGAGGGAAACTTTGAACTACCTGCTTGATCGCGCTCTGCAATCGCAGGGGATCGTGAGTGTGGAATCGATCTGTCATCTGGACGCTCCACGCAAACCAGCGATGAGGCGTCTGCTCGAGTCGCGAGTCCGTCGAAAAGAACTGATACCTGTGCAACTGGAAGGAGCAGTCCAATGGCTGCACTGGGTCCATCCGTATACCCTCGATGCCATTCCCGATCCGGCGCAGGAACAGGTTCATATCCTGTCGCCCTTCGACCCGCTAATCATCCAGCGCAAGCGACTCCGGCTCTTCTTCGATTACGAGTATCGCTTCGAAGCTTACGTTCCCAAGCACAAGCGGATATTTGGCTATTTCGTTTGCCCAGTTCTGATTGGGGACCAGATGATTGCCGCCCTAGATCTCAAAACCGACCGGTCACGGCAAAAACTTCTGGTGCAGCGCTGGCACTGGATCGGCCGGGGATCGTCCCGCACCCATCGGCAGCAGGTGGAAGCCGCGTTGCACAAGTTCGAGCAATTTCAGTTGTGTCGGAGTTAGATCGAGAGACTATGAGCACCTCATCACGGTAGATTGGCTAGAAACCCTCTTGAACCAGCCTTTCCAAGGTAATCGTGCTGCCTGCTCTTTCACCCATCATCTTCTCGACGTATTTTGCGATCATGTCAACTTCAAGATTTACTGCATCTCCGGGCCGGAGCGATTTCAAGTTGGTCGCGGCAACCGTGTGAGGGATGATCGCTGCCGTGACCTCTGTGCCCTCGATCCGCGCCACCGTCAGGCTGATGCCCTCAATCGAGAGCGATCCCTTTGAAATGACATAGCGTTTCAGTTCCGATGGAATCTCGATGCGTAACCAGTAGTCGTCCGCATTCTCAATCCGATCAAGCCCTAGAAACTTGCCGGTACCGTCTACGTGGCCCTGGACAATATGTCCGCCGAAGCGTCCGTCGGCCCGCATCGGTAGCTCGAGATTGACCAAAGCGCCTTCTTCGATGCGGGAAAACGAAGTCCGCCTCCAGGTCTCCTCGGCCAGATCGAAACCCACCGTCTCCGGCCTGATCTCAACCGCAGTCAGGCAAACCCCGTTCACCGCAATGCTGTCGCCCTTTCTGAGTTCTTTCGCGAGCCGCTCGCACGACACCGTGAGGCCGCGCGTTCCGCTACCCTTCGCGATCCGCACAATTCGTCCGACTTCTTCGATAATGCCAGTGAACATGGGGACTATCCTAGCACTCAGCCATTCAGCACTCAGCGTTCAGCCAGTCAACGGTCACCGATCGCGAAAGAGCCGTCGCATTGGCTGAATGCTGATGGCTGAATGCTGATGGCTGAGTGCTGATGGCTGAATGCTGAATGCTTCACTCATACGGGTCACTCAAATACCCCTCCACCGCGAAATCCTCGCCGAAACGATGTAACCGGATTGACTTGACCTGCAACACCTCGCCCAGATGCCCGAATCCCGCACCTGCCGAAAACGGCACCGCTCCCGTTCCCCCAGAATCTTCGGAGCATAGTAAAAGAAAACCTTGTCGACAATACCCGACGACAACGCCGCCCAATTTACCATCGAGCCGCCTTCGATCATCAGGCTTGTAATCTCCCGCGCGCCCAGATGTTTCACCACCGCAGTCAAGTTGGGATGCCCGTCCACCGTCGGTTGCGGAATCTGCTCGACCCACACTCCGCGCTCCTGAAGCTGCTTTCGTTTTTTCTCTTCGGCAAACGAACACAGCACCAGCAGGTCATCTTGCGCGGTCTTCACCACTCGTGACTCCAGCGGCAAGCGCAAACGTGAATCGAGAACGACGCGCAACAACGGTCGCCGTCGCGGACGCCCGCTGCGGTCGGTGAGCAGGGGATCGTCAGCGATCACCGTACCCACGCCCACCAGGATCGCATCGTGCTGGTGGCGAAGTTCCTGGACATGCGCGCGCGCCACTTCGCTGGTGATGTACCCACTGCCGCTGCTGCCTGCACCTAACGCCGTAGGGTTTCGTGATTCCCCCGGCGGAGGCGCGATCTTGCCGTCCAAAGTCATGGCCGCTTTCAGCGTGACCAGCGGAAGACGCTGGCGGATGTATTTCGCGAATGCTTCGTTGAGCCGCTTGGCTTCCTCTTCCAAAATACCGACAGTTACCGCCACACCAGCTTGCCGTAGCCGTTCCAAGCCGCGTCCGCTTACTAGCGGGTTGGGATCGGACATGCACGCCACGACTCGCGTAATGCCAGCGGCAATCACAGTGTCGGAGCACGGTGACGTCCGTCCCTGATGCGAACAAGGTTCCAGATTGATATAGAGAGTCGCGCCAAGAGCCCGTTGGCCAGCCTGCTCAATGGCCAGAATCTCGGCGTGTTTGATGCCTGCATAGGTATGGCTGCCGCTGCCGACGACCGTCCCGTCGGCGTTCACTAATACGGCTCCCACATTAGGATTGGGTGAAGTGAGGCCAATGCCCGCGCGCGCCAGATCAAGCGCTTCGCGAAGAAACTGCTCGTCGATTTCGCGGGAGGTGGTCACGCAAAGACATTATTTCACCACTGAGACACAGAGGCACAGAGAAGACCTGACGGCTAGAGACTTGAGAAGTTTTGAATTGAACTGCGTTTTCTCTGTGTCTCTGTGACTCTGTGGTAAAAGGATTTTCAAGCAAATAGCGAATCCACAAAATCCTTGGGATTGAATGGCAGCAGGTCCCCAGCTTTCTCACCCACACCCACGTAGCGCACCGGCAGGCCCAGTTCACGGCAAATCGCCACCACCACTCCGCCTTTTGCCGTCCCGTCTAGTTTGGTCAGCACAATTCCGGTCACGCCCGCCGAATCGGTAAACTGCCGTGCCTGCTGCAACCCGTTCTGCCCTGTAGTCGCGTCCATCACCAGCAGCGTTTCGTGCGGTGCTCCGGGGATAATCCGCTGCGCCGTTCGCCGCATCTTCTCAAGCTCAGCCATCAAGTTCGACTTGTTGTGCAGCCGTCCAGCGGTGTCCACAATCACGAAATCCGTATGCCGAGCCGTCGCCGCCTGTAGCGCGTCATATAGCACTGCCGCGGGATCGCCTCCGGCCTTGGTCCGAATCACTTCCGTCCCCGTTCGCTCACCCCAGATTTCCAGTTGCTCGATGGCGGCGGCGCGAAATGTATCGGCCGCACACATGAGAACCGTCTTGCCCTGCGAACGAAAAACCTGCGCCAGCTTGCCGATGGTCGTGGTCTTGCCCGTGCCATTGACCCCGACCACCAGGATCACCTCTGGCGTGCCGTCGACCTTCTGCACCGGCCGCGTGTTCGCTGCATTCAGAATGGCCAGCAGTTCTTCCTTCAATAGCCGCTTTAGCTCGTCCACATCCTTGATCTGCTTGCGGTCGGCTTTTTCGCCGCAGCTTGTCCCAACACTTCCTGCGTGGTTGTGCTTCCCAGATCGGCGCTGATCAGGGTGGCTTCCAGTTCGTCCAGCGTATGCGATCAATTTCCTTGCTGAACGAAACCGCTTCTTCAATGCGCTCGCTGAGGCTTTCGCGCGTACGCGTGACCGCCTCTTTCATTCGCTCCAGGAAGCTGGGCTTCTGCTGTTCGTCGAGGCTGCCAAAAAGGGTCTGAATCATGGATTGGATGGCCGTGATCGGCGCAACCTCTAATTATAGCGGCAGGGTTCGAATCAGACTTGAAATGCGCGAAACTTGACGAAGAATCAGACGCGGCTGGCTTGCACCGCGTTTACAGGATCAGGCGAAAGCTCGGGCTCAACCGGTTCCGCGGCCGTTGCGGACGCGGCGATCGCGGCGGCTGTTGCTGCGGCCGCCAGGGGCGCCGGACGTTGCACATGAATTTCGCCGCGTTCGTAGATCGCCGTCAAAGCCGCCACCGCCGTCGGGTCAAGGCGTTTGCCGGAGAGCGAATGAATAATCCTCAGCGCTTCCTCAGGAGTGTGCGCGTGCTGGTAGGGGCGATTCGTGGTCAGCGCATCAAAGGTGTCAGCCACGGCGATAATTCGCGGCAGCAGGGGAATGTCATCGCCCTTCATGCCGTGAGGATAGCCGCGCCCGTCGAGCGACTCGTGGTGCAGTTCGATGCCCGGAATCATGTCCTTCAATTGTGCCACCGGCCGCAGGATGTTCGCTCCCTTGGTGGTATGTGTCTTCATGATGTCGAATTCTTCCGGCGTAAGCGCTCCCGGCTTTTTCAGAATGCGGTCTTCGATGCCGATCTTGCCGACGTCATGCAGTTGTGCGGAAATACGCACCGTCTCGATGTAATCTTCGTAAATACCCATCTCGCGCGCGATCAGCACCGAGTAGCGCGTCACCCTATCAGAGTGACCGCGCGTGTAGGGGTCCTTTTCGTCGACTGCGCCTGCCAGCATCTGGATGGATCCCATGAACAGCTCGCGGTTCTCCGTGGCCGCGCGCTTCAGGTCGTGCACAAAATGTTCCAACTCCTGGGACATTATGTTGAATGTGTGCGCCAGTTCGCCGATTTCGGTGCTACTCTTCAGGTTTACCCGCTGCGAAAAGTCTCCGCGGGCAATGGCGCGGCTGGAAAGTGTCAGTACTTCAAGCGGACTGGTAATTCGCCGTGCGGCGAAGACGCTGATGGCAATGCTCAAAGCAATCGCCATGATCGCAAGAATTCGTCCTGTGCGCTGCATTTCGTACACACCGCGGTAGGCCTCTGACCTTGGCTTTTGCACCACCACAGCCCAATCAAGGTTGGTCACTGGGCTGCATGTGCCCAACATGGCAATCGTGGTTTTGCCGCGGGTGATGTTGAACTCGCGGGTCGCGGCCACCATTTGGGCTTTGCTCCCGAGTTCCACGAAGCTGCGCACGATCTCCAGGTCTCTCATGTCCTGACCGGTAGCATATTCGGGGTCGGCGCCTGCGACCAGTCGTCCTTCACTGTCCACCACGTATGGGATGAGTCCACCCCGGCTGACTTCTTGAAGGCGTCGAATCAAGAACTGCAAGTCGACCACCGAGCCAATCATGCCCACGAAACGCCCACCTATCATGACCGGCGCGCTGACCAGCACCACTGTGCGCGACGACTTTCCGTTTCCCACCGCCAATGCTTGTCCGTTATAGATTCTGCCTTCGCGCGCGGCCGCGTAGCCACGTTCCAACTCTCGTTGCAAGAATGCGTCCGCGGCGATCCGGCCCGCGGAAATACCTTTGCCCTCAGAGTTCAACAAAGTGGCGTAAGCCAGATCATCAGAGGAAGAAACAAAATTCTCCAGCAGCGCTCGCAACTCGGGCGCTTCCACGTGTTCTGAAGTAAAGTCTCCGCCGCTCGCCACCTGTAGCGCTGACGATAGATTTGCTAGCATCATGCGCAGCGATTCCTGATGCTGCGAAATATCATCCGCCAGGGAACGGGTCACCGCGTTCTGTAGTAGCCGTTCATTGGTGATCAGCCGGTCGCGATTAATCGATTCCACCTGCGCCGAGTAAAAATACATGGGCACCACGCTGACCAGTACAAGGACACCTAGGATGACGTAAAGAATAGGCAGGCGCGATGGTGTGGGTAGCTTTAGCGACAAAGTGACCCTACGTGCCGTGCGGGGCGCACGGGGTAAATTTCTTGGGGGTTCTTCTACGAGTTTACTTGGGAACTCCGGCTGCCGAGCGTTACGAAAGTACCTCGAAAGAACATGTATTTCGGGTGATTTGGCATGAAAAGCGACGCAGAACCACCGCGAACACCTCAATCTACGTGGTTTCCCGCTTCCCGCTTCTTGTCATCAGCTCGTGGATAGCTTCTCGCGGAGATTTCCCATGATGCAGGATCGCGTCCATTTGAGCGGTAATTGGCATCTCCACCTTGTGCACACGCGCCAGCTCGACCGCAGTGTGTGTGGTGAAAACACCTTCAGCCACCATGCCATGCATGGCAGCAATGATGTCAGGTAATTTGCCCCCCCGGCCGAGTTCCACACCGACGCTGCGATTGCGCGACAATCCCCCGGTGCAAGTCAGGACCAGATCACCCAATCCCGCCAATCCCGCCATGGTTTCCGAACGCCCGCCGCAAGCCACAACCAGACGCGTCATTTCCGCCAGGCCACGGGTGATGAGTGCCGCAATCGAGTTATGGCCCAGTCCCAGCCCGTCGCAAACTCCGGCAGCAATCGCGATGGTGTTCTTCAATGCGCCTCCGAGTTCCACGCCGATAACGTCGTTGTTGGTATAAACCCGAAACTGCGGATCACTGAACTCGCGCTGTACCGTTTCCGCCAGCCCATCGTCAGGCGAAGCAATGGCGACGGCGGTCGGATCTCCGCGCGCTACCTCCTTCGCAAACGATGGTCCACTGAGTGCGCCAACCCGCGGCGTAAATCCCTGCGCCGACTTGATCACCTGCGTAATCACCTCCGACATGCGCAGATGTGTTTCGTTTTCTAAACCCTTGGTCGCGCTGACAATCAGCATCTCCGGAGTCAGGTAGACCCACATCTCTTCAAACACTCTCCGGCAGTGATGCGACGGCATTACACTCACCACGATCTCCGCCCCACGCACCGCTTCTTGATAGTGGCCCGTGGCAGTCACCGAATCCGGAAGTTTGTTCCCCGGCAAAAAAAGATCATTGCTGTGATCCTGATTGATGGAATCGCGAACCTCTTTCTCATGTGCCCACAGCCGCACGTGGTGCGTTCCCTTGCGTCCCAGAGCAATGGCGAGTCCAGTGCCCCAGGCTCCCGCACCGATGATCGCGATTTCACTCATCCCTTTCTCCAATGGAAGCTGGGCTCGGTGTGCGCGACCAGGCGGCAAATATTCTCGTGATGCTTGCCGATGATCAGCAAGGAAGACACGGCAGCGAAGCCTGTCAGAGGGAAGCGTTGATCGGGTTTCAATACCCAGACGAGCAGGGGAAACAACCCAACTGTGAGGATCGAAGCCAGCGACACATAGCGAAAAATCAGCAAGATGGCAATGAAGATCACAACCATCAAGAGAACGATCTTGGGGACCAGTAGCGCAAAACTTCCGAGCCCTGTCGCCATGCCCTTGCCGCCCCGAAACTTTAACCACAACGGAAACATGTGGCCGACAATGGCCAGCATGGCCGCCGTACCTAGCAGGAACGGCTGGCCGGGGAACAAGGCGCGCGTGATCACCACCGCCGTCAGTCCTTTTAGCCCGTCGAGCACAAGTGTCAGTAGCCCCAGAACCGGTGAAGTGCGGGATACGTTGGTAGCTCCAATGTTGCCGCTGCCCATCTGGCGGACATCCTGCCCGCGAAAGATGCGCACCAACAGGTATCCGAAGGGAATAGTCCCTAGCAGATAACTTATCGCGGTCGTGATGAGCACTGATTTCATAAGCGGGCTTAACTCAGTCCAAACCGGTCAATCTTTGTGTAGTGCGCGCCTCCGCGCATTAGCTGACTCTGATAAAGAAAAAACTCGCGGGCCGTCATGGTACCAAACTCTGGTGTTGGCATCGCAGCCAGTTTCTCTTGCAGCTTTTGGAAGCCTCTATTCGGGCGATCTTCTTTCTGCCGCCCGGGCGCGCCCGCGCGCCCGCCGCGCGCCAGCGTCAAATGCGGGCTATAAACATGGTCTTCCTTCGGAATTCCCAACGACGACGTTGCGTGATCAATGGCGGTAGCCAGGCTGGCCAGTTGCGGTCCGGCTTCAATTCCCACCCAAAACACCCGCGCCGATTTTGCAGTAGGAAAGAATCCGAAGTCGCGAAAGCAGATCTCGAACGATTCTCCCTTCACCGCCGAAATCACGCGATTGATCTCATCTACCGTCTCGGCCGGCTGCTCGCCGATAAATTTCAACGTCACGTGCATCGACTCCGGACGCACCCAACGTGCCTCCTCAGCAAATCCTGACACGCCTTCCACGAACCGCTGAATGCGCGCGCGGATGCCATCGTCAATGTCGAGAGCAACGAAGAGTCGCATGTTGGTTGCTTCTGGCTCCTAGCTCTTAGCTTGAGGCCGTTCTCGCCAAGAGTTGAAGCTAAGAGCTAGAAGGTGTTTCATTTCAGTTTTCTCCTCACCATGTCCAACGCCTGCTGGCTGGCAAACCAGCGAATACGCTTGCGGTCGCCGGGAAACTTGCGCTCTATCACTTCCGTCCCACCCTCACTCGCCAGAGCATGAAACACCAGTCCCACCGGCTTGTCCGCAGTTCCCCCGTTCGGCCCAGCCACGCCCGTGACTCCGATACCTAGGGTCGAGCCGCAACGTGCGCGAATTCCTTCCGCCAATGCTGTAGCTACCTTCGAACTTACGGCGCCTTCTTTGTCGATCAGCCTCGCCGGCACTCCCGCCATCTCCGTCTTCATCTCATTGGAGTACACAATCGCGCCGCCAACGAAGTATCGTGAACTGCCGCTCACCGAAGTGATCCGTTCGCCGACCAACCCGCCAGTACATGATTCCGCTACTGCGAGGGTGGCATTGCGCATTTGCAAGTAGTACCCGACAATCTGCTCCATCGAGTCGCCATTGTCGGAGAACACGAAATCGCCGAGCTCGTCTTCCAGTAGTTCCACTAATTCGTCCACGCGTTTCTGCGCCGTATCGAGCTTGAGCGCGCGGGTCTTCAGGTGCAGTTGAATCTCTCCTGCCCCGGCCAGAATCGTGGTCTGCACATCAGTGAAAGCCTTATAGATCGTCGCCACTCGCGCATCGCATTGCGACTCGCCCATACCCGTGATTTTCAGTTCCCGGGTAACAATGAATTGTTCCGGCAGCTTCGCCCGCAATCGTGCGACACATTGCTCTTCAAACAGCGCCTTCAATTCATTCGGAGGGCCCGGCAAGAGCATCATGATCTTCGCCTGTCCATCAAACTTTCCGCTGATCCACAGTCCCGGAGCTGAGCCATTAGCATTGGGCAGAACGGTCGCACCGGCGATGACATCCGCCTGCTTTAAATTGTTAGCAGCCATTTTCCAGCCATGCGCCGCGAAGCGTTCTTCGAGCCAGGTCATAATCGCGGGATCACGTCGCAGCGGTAATCCCAGCGCCGCCGCCACGGCCTCTCGCGTCAGGTCGTCTTCGGTTGGCCCCAGTCCGCCCATGAAGATAATCAGGTCGGCTCTCGAGAACGCCACGGTCGCCGCCTGCATTAGGTTCTCCAGGCTGTCGCCAACAATCGTCTTGAAACACACCTCCACGCCCATCTGATTGAGTTTTTCGGTGAGGTAAAGCGAGTTAGTGTCCTGGCGGTACGGGGTCAACAGCTCTGAGCCGATGGCGATGATCTCCGCATTCATCTCTCAAAAGTGTAAATGAAAACCAGGTCAGACTAGTGAATGGGAAGAAACTCGGCGGAGAGCGATGGGCTTGGGTGAGGCTGAATGCTGACGGCTGAATGCTGACGGCTGAATGCTTTTACTCGACCAACGGTAATCCCTGAATGTTCCAAGCTAAATGATGGGCCGCGTCTGTCGTCGTGAGCACCACGGAGCGGCCGGGAGCAAATGCGAGACCCACCAATCCGGCGCCCGCAACCTCGATCGATGCCTGACCATCTGGGGTGATCTTGACGATCCCACGTTTGCCCGAGAGCGATGCCGCCACGTAGAGATTGCCTTCGATGTCAAAAGCCAAACCCTGCGGCCGTCCCAGCCCGCGGAAGAAATTGGTAACGTTGCCTTGTCCATCAATCCGGTACACGCAGTCGAAACTCGAGGTTGTGGGACCGGTAACGAACAAATCACCTCGTGGACTAAATGCCAGGTGATAAGCGGAAACGCTGGGTTCAAGCGTGGCAAACACAAAAGTCTGCCGGTCGGGCGCGATCTTGAAAATCGTTCCGCTACGGTCTCCCACATATAGATTTCCCGTGCGGTCAAAGGCAATGCCAGTCGCCACTCCCATGCCCTCCGCGTAAGAAGACATCGTCCCGTTAGGCGCAATCCGGTACACTGTTCCGTCGTATCGCGACGAAACATACATCTGTCCGAACTTGTCGAAAGCAATCGACGTAGCGTTCATCAAGTCCGCTACAAACGGTTTGACGTTATAGTTGGTATCGATCTTGAACAGCGCCACTTTCACTTTCTGTCCGCGGCTTCCCGAAAAACTCACGTAGATGTTGCCCTCGGCGTCGAGCGCGGGATTGGTCACCGGATGCAGTCCCTCGGCAATTGTCACTGCTACTTTGATCTGATGAGCGTTGCTTGAATGGCCGTTGGTGGAAACCACGATGGGCCCGGAAGACGCTCCGTGCGGCACCTTCGCCACTACAAAATCATCGGAGCTGATAACCACTGCGCCTTCGACTTCGCCGAACCGTACCCGGGGACGCCGCAAATCATGCGGAGACAGATCGCTCCCGCTGATCCGCACCTCGCCGCCCGCCAGGGCAGCGCTCGGCTGTACCGCCTGAATATGCGGCTTTCCGTTTACGCTCTTTTTTCCCAGCAACCGGTCAGAAATTCCCATGGACTCCAAAATCCCCTGCGCCGTTTATCTCGGCAAAAGGCCGAAGTGCAGCACGACTTGCATTACTGCCAACGCGTAAAGCCCTGCGCCTACATCATCTATTACGATGCCAAAACCTTCGGGAAGATGCTCAAGTTGACGCACCGGGGGAGGTTTTACAATATCAAAGCCTCGGAAGAGTATAAATCCCAGCAATAGGGATTTCCATGCGACGGGTGCCGCAATCAGCGTAATCAACTGGCCCGCGACTTCGTCAATCACCACGAACTGTGGATCTTTTAGCCCGGTGGCGCGGCAGACTTGAGTTGCCGCCGGAATTCCCACGATCACTGCCAATGCCGCCAGCACTATCGCAGCCAAAGGCTGCCATCCCGGAGCGATTCCGCGTGCGACCAGCCACCACAAGATCACTGTCGCCGCCGAACCCCAGGTTCCCGGCCCAGGCCGAAGCAGCCCCACCCCAAAGAAAGTCGCCACCAGCGTGGCCCAGCGCGGTGCGCGTACGCGAAGCGGATCGGTCACTCCGTCGCCTCGCCGTCGATCCACCGCTCACGGCTTCTCATCGGGCTCCGCATCGATCTCATCATCCGTGTCTGTCACTGGCGACGAAATCACATACTTCCCACTCGCCCACTTACCCAGATCAATCAGGCGGCAGCGCTCGCTGCAAAAAGGAAACTCCGGATCTTTGCTGGTCACCAGCTTGCGGCATGTGGGGCAACTCAGCTTAATGGCGCGCTTGCGGGCCATAGTCTCTATACAATCTTAGCTACCAGGTCGTAATCGTGCGCCTCAGTGATCTGGCAGCGGTAGAATTCGCCTTCTTTGGGTTCAAGTCCTTCGCGTACGTCGTTCACAAATACCTTCCCGTCGATCTCCGGGGCGTGCATCGCCGTGCGGCCTTCGAGCAATAGATCGCTTTCCTCGGACATGCCTCCGAGCAGCAAATCGAATTCCTTGCCCACCAAAGCTTTCTTGTTCTTCTTGCTGATGCGTTTTTGAATCTGCATCAGATGTTTTCGCCGCCGCTCAATCTCACGTCCCGGCAGCTTGTCCTCGATCCCGAAAGCGCCAGCGCCTTCCTGATCCGAGTAACCGAACGCTCCCATCCAGTCGAACTTGGCCTCGCGCACAAACTCGCACAGCTCTTCAAACTCTTTTTCAGTCTCCCCAGGAAACCCAACAATGAACGATGTTCTCAAAGTCACGTCAGGAATTGTCCGACGCATCTTCTCAATCGACCGCAGAAACACATCGGCTCCGCCGCCACGTTTCATCCGCTTCAATACCGATGCGGACGCATGTTGCAGAGGAACGTCCATGTACGAGCAAATCTTGTCGTGGCTCGCAATCGTATCGAGCAACCGGCCCGTAATCTTGTTGGGATACGCGTACAGGAACCGAACCCAGCGCAGGTCTTCAATGGATGCGAGCTTTTCGAGCAATAACGCCAGACCGTCTTTCAATCCGAAGTCTTCTCCGTAGCAGGTGGTATCTTGGCCGATGAGCGTAACCTCGCGCACTCCGCCCCGCGCCAGCCGCTCAACTTCCGCGACCACCGACTCAAACCGCCGCGAGCGAAACTTTCCCCGAAGCTGCGGAATAATGCAAAAGCTGCAAGGATGATCGCAGCCCTCGGCGATCTTCACATACGCAGTGTACTTCGGCGTGGCGAGCACGCGTGGCGTGGCTTCGTCATAGAGATAATTGGGGAGATCGGCAATCGCGCCGTCCCATGACTCGCGCGAGAACCGGCCTTGCGCGGCCCGTGCGTCACCTTCCGCCCGCGAAGTCAAAATCTTAAAAGGAGAATTCGAGGCTGCCGGCTGAGGTACGATCCCGGCCGCCGCCAGAATATTTTCCAATTCTCCGGTGCCAACCACCGCGTCAACTTCAGGAATGTTCTTTTGAATGTCGCCGCGAAAGCGCTCCACCAGGCAGCCCGCGACGATCAACTTGCGCGCCCGGCCATCGTTCTTGTGCCGCGCCATTTCCAGAATCGCATTCACCGATTCCTGCTGCGCACTCTCGATGAACGAGCAGGTGTTCACCACAATGACGTCGGCATCTTCGGCGCGCGCAATCAGTTCAGCCCCGGCCTGGGCGAGCATGCCCATCATGACTTCGCTATCGACCAGGTTCTTGGGGCATCCCAGGCTGACGAAGCCGACTTTAGGCGGCCAAGGGACCGCTTTTTTAGTCGTTTCGGCTTCGTTGTCGATCTCTACAGTGGAGTTCGGAGGCGGCATCAATCTAGCTATTTTAACAGCTTGTGAGGCCCATCCGGTTGGCGAAACTACAATGCGCCTCTACCGCCGGCTTGCCGCCGAGACCTCCTCATAATCTTCCGGTAACCGCGCCGCATCCTCCGCTGAATCTCCAAACCGCGCCCGCTCATAATGCTCGGCAAATCGCGCGAGTGGCCCACGCACGGTCTCCTCGTTGAAAGCCGCCACAAACTCCGCCGGAGTCTGTGCCGGCAACTTCTGCCAGCCGCGCTTCGCCAACATGCGCAACACGCGTTCGTACCAGATCGTCGCCGCCACTCGCGGTGATCGCTCTGGCCGTGCCGCTACTCGATGTCTGCGAATCGCCCGCCACAGCCGCGCCGAATACGCGCCTAGAACCAGCAATCCTGTCATGCCCAGCGCGATCCCGCCCCAGCGCCACGGAGCATCCGACGACTGCGTTGCCCGTTCGCCGCGCGGCCTCCAGCCAGGCATCGTATGAATCCGCTCCCACCGCCGCGCTCGTCGAATCCAATCCGCGCCACCCTGCGCTACACGATGCCCCAAAATATACTGATGGCTCACGTCGTAACTGACCACCCACTCCCGCCAGAACGACGCCATCGCATCGGCATACAGCGCCCAGCGGTTCCATCCCGTACGAACCTCGGCCGGCGCGGCCGGTGTGGGATCAAAACTGATCCATCCATGTCCTGGAAAATACGCTTCCACCCATGAATGCGCATTGCTGGCACGCACCAGATATTGTGAAGTCACGTCATTGAACTCGCCGGTGCGAAAGCCGTTCACTACTCGCGAGGGAATCCGCAGAGTACGCAGCATCACGGCCATGGCAGAAGCGAAATATTCGCAATGCCCCTGTTTACGCTCGAACAAGAAGTACGCCAAGCGGATCGCGATGCGCCGAGCGTCCCAAGTTGCAGCGTGTATCCAAAGTGCGTCCGCAAGTAGCGTTCGAGCGCCACAGCCTTGTCATAATTATTACTTTCGGGAGCCGTGATCTGCCGGCCAGTGGCGCGACTCGCGGATCCAGACGCGGCAGTTGCAGATAGTTCAACAGCACCGCTGGCGGATAATCCTGCCCAGCCCCACGCAAGTGCTGCCGCAGGCTGAACCACGTCAGACTCCGCATCGTAGGTGCTCACCGGACGCTCAAAGTCGCTGTCGAAAACCGCCCCCGCATCATCCCGCGTCACCAACCGATAATTGCCACCGAGGCTGAGCGCTTCCGGCGCCAGAAAGAAAACATTGTTGGCCATCGGCTCCATCAGCACCCGGTAATGAATAAATGTGAGCGCCGGGTCGCTTTCACCGGACGAGGAAAGCAGAAACTGCCCTCCCGGCGACCGCGGCACCAAACGATGCTCATAAGGATTCGACCAGGTCGTGCCATCGAACAAATTCAGCGCCACTCCGCGCCACTTCAGATCGAAAGCCCCATGCGAGTCGCCATCGATCTGGATGTGCATCACCAGCGCGCTCGGATTGCTGAATTTCGCCGATCCGGCCCAGTTGCACGCGATCGCTGAACCCGGTAGCAATCTCGCCGAATGGAGTGTATAGGCGCTCAAATAGCCCGGTCGAAACTCGTGGCAGAACAAAGAAAATCACCGCCGCACGCCAGTGCGATCAACACCACCAGACCCGGCGTCGCTCTTAGCCAGCGAAATTCCCATCCGCCGCGAAGCGCCAGGGCTCGTCCGCCGCCGACTGGAACGGCCGCGCTCGCCGAGGCGCGCCGCATCTCCATTAGGATGAACGTCACCACGGCCATCAACATGAATGCGCACGAACGCCAGCAGAAACGTCGAGTCAACCGTCAGCACCGCCGCCGCCAGCACCATCAGAAATGCGATCACCGCAAGAAAATAATGGTCGCGATCGCGCCGCGCCGAGAACAACCGCACTACCAGAACGAAAAGAACGAGATGTACCGCCGATCTGACAAATGCCCGCGAGATCACGAAGATAATCCACGAGATAAAAGACGACGTACACCAGCGTCAGGATCGTGGTCCAGCGCTCGGGATCAGCAGCACACTGCCGCGTTGCCACGCAATATCCGCGAAGCAGAATGCGCCGCTGGCCAATACCATCGTCGGCAGATCCAAGCCGCCGGTTGACGCCAGCGTCGCGAACCCGGTCAGCACCAGCAAATAAAGCGCAACCTGAAAGTAGCGATCGAGATCGACAGCATGGCAGCGGTTGCGAGTGTGTCAGCATGTCGCCATGAGCTTTTCCTTATTGTTTGGCGATTTGACGGGAAAGTGCGGAAGTGGAAGAGTAACTCAGGTTTAGCGGACGAGCTACAGCTGACAGCTGAATGCTAAAATCGTATCGTCAGGCATCGGTCCCGCGCGACGTCTTCCCGCCAACCCCGCCAGGTCCGGAAGGAAGCAACGGTAACGGGCTCTTGCGTGTGCAGTGGGTCGCCGGTGCCTGGCTTTTTTCACTCTCTGAGCGCGACCGTAGTCAAGAAAACTCTCAGTCGCTCCTCATCTCATTGGACACGGCTGCCGCGTGTGCGGCACAATAGCGAGTTTACATTCCAACTGGAGAATCCTATCGAGTGAGCCAACTTTTGCGCGCCAAGATCAGCGCCCTGGGAACCTACGTTCCGCCCCGCCTGCTGACCAACGCCGACCTGGAAAAAATGGTCGACACCACCAACGAATGGATTCTGGATCGCACCGGCATCCGCGAGCGCCACATTGTGGACAAAGGCGTCGCCAGCAGCGACCTGGCCTCGAGGCCGCGAAAAGTGTTCTTGCCCAGGCTGGAATCGATCCTTCCGATCTCGATGCCATCATTGTTGCCACCGTCACTCCCGACATGCTGTTTCCTTGCACTGCCTGCCTGGTGCAGGACAAGCTGGGCGCCAAAGGTGTGTGGGGATTCGATATGAATGCGGCGTGCTCGTCTTTTCTCTACGCGCTGCAAGTGGGATCGAGATTCGTAGTCTCTGGAGATCACAAGAAAGTTCTGGTCATTGGCGTGGATGTCATGTCCTCCATCATCGACTACACCGATCGCGCCACCTGTGTCATTTTTGGCGACGGCGCCGGCGCCGTCTTTCTGGAGCCAGCGACCGACGACTCACTCGGCCTTATCGATTTCCTGCACGAAGTCGACGGCTCGGGCGGGTGCTCGCTGTTCATGCCCGCAGGTGGCAGCCTGAATCCTGCCACCCATGAGACGGTCGCTCAGCGCATGCATTACGTCCACCAGGACGGTGCGGCGGTGTTCAAGTTTGCCGTGCGCAAGATGGCCGAAGTCTGCGAGAGACTACTGGAACGAAACGGCCTCACCGGCAAGGACATCGACGTATTTATCCCTCACCAGGCCAATCGCCGCATCATCACTGCCACCGCCGATCGCCTGGGCATGCCGATGGATCGAGTCATCATCAACATCGACCGCTTACGGCAATACCACGTCTGCCACGTTGCCGCTTGCGATGGAGACAGCCCGCCAGGAAGGCAAACTGAAGAAAGGCGACCTGGTTCTTCTAGCCGCGGTGGGAGCGGGATTTACCGTGGGAGCGTCGCTGCTGCGCTGGGCGTTTTAGCTGGACAGCTACAAGCCGCTTTGTTTCGTCTTCTCCGGCTCAAACCCTTTCTGCAAATACTTTCGCGCTTCATCCAATGCGCCCTGGGTGTTGTCGTTGGTCTGGAGTGCTTGACGGTATTCGCCCACTGCGCGTTCCCGCTGTCCAGTGACGTCAAAAATCTTGCCCAACTGAATGTGGCTCCAAACCTCCGTCCAGCGCGGCTCGCCGTCGCCGTTGAGCGAATCACGATAGGCGTTGGCCGATGCCTGGTAGTTTTTCTGCTGGAAGAAAATCTCAGCAATCCGGTAATGGGCCAGCGAACTGTTCTTGTTGACGCTCAGCGCCTTGTTGTACTCCGAGAGGGCCGCTGCCAGGTCCCCTTGTTGCACATACGCCTGCCCGCGCTGAATGGACGCGCGTAGCTTCACGTCGCTCGAGTTCTTCAGAACGTTGTTCCCCGGATCAATCGAAATCCGCCGTGGCTTGCCGAAGGTCTCAATGGTGAACGGCGAATTGGTCCCCACCACGTCAATCCGCTTGTTTTCAGTCTTGCCGTCAGTATCGATCTTCAAGTCCACGGGCATACGGAATAGATCAAGATCCTGAGCAATCTCGCCCACTACGCGGAAGCCCTTATTATTTCCCAGGCGGTACACGGTGAACTTCGTCTTGAACTCAGGTGCGCCGGTAGAATCGAGCCACTGGGAAAAAAACCAAGTCAGTTTGTCGCCATAATATTGTTCGGCAATAGCACGGAAATCGTCCAGCGATGCAGACTTGCCCGCATACTTCGTGGCAAAGGTGCGCATGGTGAGGTCGTACTTCTGATCTCCTTCTACCCAGCGCAGCATATGCAAAATCATCGCGCCTTTGTCCGTCACCAGCGACTGAAACTCGGGTGAGAACATGTCCAGCTTGCCGACAGTGGCCAGCGGCACCGTGTCATAGGCCAACGCGCCCACCGACATGTCCTTGACTGCTTCTTCCAGACCCGCAGTTCCGGCGGCGTTCTCGATGTAACGCGCCTCCGAATAGCGGGCAAATCCATCCGACAACCACCAATCATCCAGCGACGCGGGACTCACCGACACTCCCCACCACTGGTGCGCGATGGTATTCGCCAGCAGTCGGTAATTGATCTTCTCGGTGACCGCACGGCTGGCAATGGCGGCAATTTCCGGTCCCCAAGCGGCCGGCAGCGTGTCGTCTGGAATCTCAACGACCCTGAGCCGGTTCGAAGGTGGCACGCCGTACAACGTCACAAAGTAAGTGAATTCTTTGATCGCGGTCGAAGCGTACTGCGCCCCGAGGTTCTGATGGATCGGCTTGAAAAAAACGTGCAAGTCGACTCCAGCCTCATCGCTCTTAAACTCCTGAAACGTTCCTGCGATGATGGTTCCGGGAAAACTTGGCTTGTCCCAGGTGAAGCTGAAAGTCTTGGTTGGCAACTCAGCGACTGCGCCCTTCTTGGCGGGAAGCGGAGTTCCTTCGCTTTCCTTCCCACTGCCAATCACCACCATGTGAGCGGGAACCGTAATGTTCATCGTCGCCGTAAATCGATTGATGCCATAGTTGCTGACCGGAAACCAGCGTCCGGCATAAAGCAGGTAGCTGGTGTCATCATTGATCGACGCCACTTTTAACCCTTGCACCGGGCTCTCATCCGCGGAGTCGAGCGTGCCGTCGTACTCAAACGTCAAGCTGCTGGATTCGTCCTTATTCATGGTTCGGGAAAGCTGCACGCGTATGCTGGAGTCCTGAACGCCGCGTTCGGCGGAAACCGGTTTCCCGGCATCATCAGTCACTTTTGTAACCCGCAATGCATTGTGCAATTCGAAGGTGGCGATGTTCAGAGTCTCAAGCGCTGTAAACTTCACCTTGGCTCGCGCCGTGAGCTTATGGGTGTGCGGGATGAGTTCTGCGTCGATCTGATAATCGTCCACTCGCAGACGAGTTTTTTCCGCTGCCCAGGAAGGCGAGCAGCAGAATAAGAGGAGAAAAGCGAATCCTATGCTTAGGGTGCGACGCTGACGCCGACCTGAACAGGGCATTTAGGAAGAGTCTCCAGAAACCTTTAACTATGATGTGAATTGTGGCCCAAAAGATGCTGTCGCCACAAGGGGCAGAACTACCCCACCGCGGGCGCCGAGGCCGTTTTCCTCGGTCGATTCTTCTCAGTTTGGCCCAGAATCGCCATGATCGCATCCGCTGCCTGCTCCACCGCTGGCGGCCTGTCCGGCGCACCCCGCAGCGCGGTTCTTACTCCAGCCAGCCCCGCGACCATGCTCTCGCGCGCAGGTCCGTCTGACAATATTTTGACAATCTCTTCCATAACCTTTTTAGCAGTAAAATCCTGCTGCACCAGTTCCGGCACTACTTCTTTTCCCGCGATCAGGTTCACCATGGCAAAATGTGGGACCTTCACCCGCGACCGCCCCAGAAGATAGGTCAGAGAGGTTACGCGGTAGACCATCACGAACGGTGTTCCCATCAGCGCTGCCTCTACCGTCGCTGTACCGCTGGCAATGATCCCCGCGCGCGAGTGAGCCAAGGCTGGCAGGGCTTCCGACACAAGATGGACCGACGAGTGTTTGCCGATCAGACTCTCCAACCACGTCCGATCCAGCGTCGGGGCCACCGGCAGCAAAAATTCGTATCCCGGCCCTAACTTCACTGCCGATTCCAAAATCGTTGGCAGATTCATGCGCACTTCTTTCATTCGGCTTCCCGGCATGAGTGTGACCCACGTTTTGGCAGCGTCCAACCTCTGCTGCGCCGCGTAGTCGTTGCGCAACACCTGCGGTTTGGCCAGACCAGCCAGCGGATGCCCTACAAAAGTCGTATCCACACCGCGATCACGGTAGAACTTCTCTTCAAAGGGAAAAATCACCAGCGCCTTGTCAATGTACTTGCGCAGCAAACGCACGCGTCCCCGCCGCCATGCCCAGAACTGCGGACATACGTAATACACGACTGGAATACCGCGCTTGTGCATCTGTCGCGCGACTCTCCAGTTGAAAGCCGGGGAATCAATCACGATGGCAAGATCAGTCGGATGCGCATCCGCCGCAGCGATCAGTTTACGAAACAGCCCATAAATCTTAGGCAGATGACCGAGAATTTCGGTGATGCCGACAACCGCCAGGTCCCTCGCATCGACCACGGTGTCGCATCCCGCATCCCGCATGCGCTCTCCGCCCACACCAAAGAACTGCAAACAAGGCTGGCGGCGGAGCAACCCTTCCATCAGTTGGGCGCCATACATTTCTCCCGAAGCTTCGCCCGCCGAGATCAGAATACGCACGCAAGACATTGTAAGGGCTGGACGCGGCCCGAGTGCAGTCATCCCAGAACCCGCCCCGCGAAAGCGATGGTGTGGTGCCCGGTCGCCACCCAACACGCCGAAACGTGCCGGGTGGCAGGCCGGGCTACCGCGACGAGTCACTTTCGGCTGGAAGGCGGAACAATGCCGTTCATGCGCAGGTATTCCACCATCTGCCCGTAGTGATCGTAGGAATGGGCCACAACGTCTTCGGCCAACTGAAGACGAGTCCTCTGTAGCGGGCTTGGCGAGGCAGACATGGGATCCAGCAGGTTGTTTTCATTGATGGCTGCCACAGCCCGGTGCAGCGCCGCGAATGAGCCTCTGACGTACTCCACGATCTGGGCCTTGGATTGGACCGTATCAGGCCCGGTTTCGGACTCCTGTTCGGTCGTGGGCGTCTGCGCAAGGATGTATGCGGCCATCCGGTAATTATTTGCCGCCAGGTGTTTGGCCTGCTGGGCGAATGTCCGGACGCCGGTGAATTCACCCTTGGTTGGAGCGAAGGAATATTTACATTCCGGCATGGCCTCGGCCGCTGAAACGACCTCCCTTTCGGTAGTCGTGATCCAGAAGTCGAGCGCCTTGCTGACCGTGAGCCGGTTTTGTCCCACGGCGATGTGGCTGCTGATAACGAGAAGCAGACAAAACAAAATACAAAATGTAACTCTCATGATGCCTCCTTATAAACCAGGTTTGGTGCGTTACCACCAACGCATGAGCAGACACCTGTGGCTCAATGCGCAGAACGAAGCTGGTGTTAGGAGTTGGGAGGTCCGCGGTCGGTCTGAGGCGAGCCGATCGAGGAAACCACGATGGCCAAGCCGAACGGCATTGAAATGTTGCCAGCCGTTGGCCGGAGTGGAGTAGCGAGTTCGAACCGGGAGCACGCCGCGACCTGAAATTGTACGAAGCTACGCATGCCACACTTGGCAGGTAGCGATCTCACCCAGGGCGCGCACCCTCGTGTGATAACCCTTTCGGAGCGCGGTTCGTTCCGGGTACACGCTTGTCGGAATATCGGGCGCGGGCAGGAGGTTGCAAACTGGCCGCCCCACTCCGCCACGCAAACTGATGCCGAAGTTGCGATCGCTAGGATCAACAGCCAGGAAGTGATGGAATTGCGGCGCACAGTTTCCTTAGACGTGCGTGCTGCTGATGAGTTACTCATGTTAGCAGAAACCGTGTGTAAATTCGGGCAGAAGGTTAACTAGATGAAAACGGAGATGGAGTCTACCCACTCGCCGCCGCGCTTTTTACCCCTGGGCTGGCCGCCAATAAGAGTGTCATCGCTTTCTCATCTGCGGGGCGGGAGAAGAAGTATCCTTGCGCCTGTTCGCAATTCAGTTGCTGCAACTGCTTCACATGAGCTTCAGTTTCCGCGCCTTCGGCCACCACTTTTAGTCCTAGGTTGTGAGCAAGCGTAATGATCACCCGCACGATTTCGCGGTTCTCAGGATCGCTGTCCATATTCATGATGAAGACCCGGTCGATTTTCAGCGTGTCCACTGGAATCCGGCGCAGACGGCTCAGGGACGAATACCCGGTGCCAAAATCATCGATACTCAACAGCACACCCAAGCCCTTCAGTTGCGAAAGCACCTTGCCGGATTTTTCCGCATCACCCATGGCGATGGTTTCCACAATCTCCAGCCGCAGACAACCGGGAGCAATACCCGTCTGCTCAATCGTCTTCCCGATTTCGCTGGCCAGGTCAGGTTGCGCGAACTCCTTGGCGGTCACGTTAACGCTCATGGTCAGCGGCGGACTCGCTGGAAACTGGTTCTGCCACGCCATCACTTGCCGGCAGGCTTCTAGCCGCAGTTGCCGGTTCATGGGAATAATCAGGCCTGTCTCCTCGGCCACCGGAATGAAATCCATCGGCGGAACCACGCCCTCCGCACGCTGCCAACGGCTCAGTGCTTCGAATCCTGCGATCCTGCCGGTCTGCAAGGAGACGATCGGCTGGTAATAAACCCGAAACTCTCCCTGATCCAGTGCCTTCCGCAAGTCCGTCTCCAGCCGCAACCGCTTCACCGCATTCGCGTGCATGGCCGTATCGAAAACTTCGCATCGCGCCTTGCCCGTCCGCTTGGCGCGGTACATAGCGATGTCCGCATCGCGAATCAGATCCTCAGCCTGCGTATGCGGAGTGGCGCTGGACGCGATCCCAATGCTTGCCGAGATCACCACTTCCTGCCCGTTTAGTACAAACGGCGCTGCTAGTTCGGTTTGCACCCGCTCGGAAACTCGCACCGCTTCAATCGGATCTCGAATGTCATCCAACAGAATGGTGAATTCATCGCCGCCCAGTCGGGCCAGCGTCCCTTCAAGGTCCGATTTCTCCACCACACCTGTGACCCGCGGCCGTGAAACCGTATCCGCCCGCCGAACCGATTCTGTCAGGCGCCGGCTAATCTGGATCAGCAGCTCATCCCCGGCCGTGTGCCCCAGGCTGTCGTTGATGACCTTGAATTCATCCACATCGATCAACAGCACCGCAAACATGTAGTTCGAGTGTTTCTTCGAAAGCGTCAGCGCGTGTTGCAATCGATCCAGAAAGAGTGCGCGATTGGGCAGGCTGGTCAGCCCATCATGGAACGCATTGTGCACCAGCAATTCTTCCGCTCGCTTGCGCTCGGTGATGTCGCGGTTCACAATCACCAGTTTTTCCGTTTTTCCCTTAGCATTGCGAATGGCACTGGCAGTCGATTCCAGCGTGCGCCACGACCCATCCTTGTGCAGGATGCGGTATTCCACCCGCTCGCCCAGGCCGCTGACGCGTGCTTTCTCCGCCGCCTGCAACACTCGCGGGCGGTCGTCGGGATGGATCTGATCAAACGATGAGGTGTTCTTCAGGTCTTCGGGCGAATAACCCAGGACTTTTGCATAGGCGGGACTGTTGTAAAGCCGGCGGCCTTCGCTGTCCACCAGCGCAATCATGTCCGCCGCATTCTCGCTGATGAGTTGAAAAAGCTGGTCACGCTCCGCCAGTTGCCGGCGGATGCTCTGCAGTTGAAAATGCTGATACACCGTGTAAACGTCGAACAGCAGCACTAGACCGGCCAACCCGCGCACCCACTCGCGCAAGTCAAACCAATAGCTGGCTTCCGTCTCCAGATGAAACCACGGGAAAGTGAACGACACAATGCCCAGAGTCAGCGCCAGGGTCACCGCCACGGCGAATCCCCAAAGCCACCACTCCCGGCCCTCGATCTGGCGCATCTGCACCGGGATCGCTTCCGGACTGTTCTGATTTACTTCCTGAAATGCCTGCTGATCACGCTCGCCCACAGGCAAATTCTAGCGTGGCAAAACCCGCCCTTCAGAGTTACCAAAGTCGGCTGGTTGGTACCGTTACAGTAGGCTAATAAAGGAAACATCGAACTAATCATCCGCTCCTGCCGTCACAGGCCCTGCCGCAATCTCCTGGTCCTTGTATTGGAGCTGATACAGCTTGTAGTAAATCCCGCGGTGCGCCAACAACTCCTGATGGCTGCCCATCTCCCGCACCTGCCCCTTGTGCATCACGATGATCTTATCGGCACGCTGAATGGTTGAAAGCCGATGGGCGATTATGACGGAGGTTCGTCCTTCGACCATGCGGTTCAACGCGTCCCGTACGCGGAACTCGGTTTCCGTGTCCACGCTGGAAGTCGCTTCATCCAGCACCAGAATTTTCGGATTATGCGCCAGCGCCCGCGCAAACGAAATTAGTTGCTTCTGCCCGGTGGAGAGTGTGCTGCCCCGCTCCCGTACTTCTTCCTTGAACCCTCCGGGCAGCGTGCGAATGAAGTCGGCAAGGTTCACATCTTCCGCCGCTTTCTCCACATCCTCATCTAGAATCCACTCCGTACCCAACCTGATATTGCTGCCTACCGTCCCCGTAAAAAGAAACGGGTCTTGCAAGACCACGCCAAAGCGTCGGCGCAAATCTCCCAAATCCATATCTTTCACGTCCACGCCATCAATCTTGATCGCGCCCTTCTGCACGTCATAAAATCGCATCAGCAACGAGATGATCGTCGTCTTGCCCGCGCCCGTGTGGCCGACGATGGCGACCGTCTCACCCGGTTCGATAACAAAGCTCACATCACGCAGTACCCAGTCTGGCTCTCCGGGCAACGCCGGTGCGGGCCCCGGCGTTTCGCCCTTCTGCGCAGAGCGGGTCTCGGCGGTCTCCGCTGGCATCATGCGATACGCAAACCACACATGATCAAACTCGATCCTCCCCGGCCCATTCGGTGTTTTTGTTACCGCCGGCGATGTAATCTCAACCGGCGTATCCAGCATCTTGAAGATTCGTTCGCAAGCGGCCATGGCCGATTGCAAGATGTTATATTTCTCGCTCAAATCCTGGATCGGCCTGAAAAACCGCTGCGCATACTGCATAAAAGCCACCAGCACGCCCAGGGTTGCCACCCCCCGCAGCACATCATTCCCGCCAAACCAGATCACGCCCGCAATCGCCGCCGACGACAGAATTTCCACCACCGGATAGTAGACGGCATGCGCCATGATCGCGTCTTTGAACGCGTCCATGTGTAGAGAATTGACCTCAGAAAACTTATCGAATGCGGGCTCTTCGCGGTTGAATAGTTGCAGCACCACCATGCCGCTCACATGTTCCTGCAAGTAGGAGTTGATGCGGGCAATAGCTACCCGAATGCGCCGGTAAGAGTCACGCACTTTGTCGCGAAAAATCGTGGTCGCGTAGCCGATCAGCGGCAGCACCGCAAACGTGATCAGCGCCAATTTCCAGTTCATCTTCAGCATGATGCCGACAATTCCGGCCAGCACAAAGATGTCCTCAAAAATCGACACCACTCCGGAGGTGAACATTTCGTTCAATGCGTCCACGTCCGTGGTCACGCGCGTCACCAGTCGGCCCACAGGGTTCTTGTCATAGAAACCAATATGCATGCGCTGCAACAGGCGAAAGATCTCTTTGCGCAAATCGAACATGGCCATCTGCCCGGTCCATTGCATGAAGTAGGTTTGCAGGAACTCGAGCAGAAAGCTGACCACCAGCGCCGCAACATAAAGCCCGGCCACCTGGGCAATGCCGACCAAGGGTTGGTTGCTGAGGAATGAATCGAACGGCGACCGCGATCCGGGAACCTTCACCAGATACTTGTCAATCGCCACTTTGGTGAGGTATGGCCCCAGAACATCGGCTCCAGCCTTGAGCACGATCGAGCCCAGCGCAATCCCCACCTGCCACTTGTAGGGACGCAAATATACCAGCAGCCGCTTCATCAGCCGGCTGTCATAAGCTTTACCTAATACCTCTTCTTCTTGGGCCATGCGGTCTTCTAAAAAGATACCTTAAGTAGATGGGGAAGGAGGGCGGCAGGATGAAAAGCTTTTCTACTGGGGAGCACAGAACGTCGCGTTCGCACCGTCGACGAGGACGCTCTTCTGGACCGGGAGCTCACTCTTTACCCATTTCTCCAGTGGACGAACGTACTTCGCATCCTTATCGCTTGTTAAATAGTGGTTTCCAATCGCGGCTTGTACTCGTAGATCGCTGGCAAATGCCAGGTTCTGAACGACCTTCTCCCGTGGAATCCAGACAAAGGTGGCGTCGCTGAGAAGGAATCTGATGTCCATCGACGTGTGACCAGCTTGAAGCCTTTGAAAAAATTCATCCGGGAGATTCCCCATTTCAATGGCTTTCAGATGAGCGTCCTCGAGAAGTTGTTGCAACTCCTGCCTTTGTGCCCCTCCGATCGTTGACTGATAGACCTTCGCATGCACTTTGCCCCCGAACGCTTGAGAAGAATGTTCCACGCGATAGAGACCGCTGGCGTAGACAATCGCGCACGTGCTGTCCACGCCACTGCGATCAAAGCTCTCGTGTAGCAGGCGTAGGAGGTAGGGATCAGGGTTTGATGGCAGAGCCGCCCGGCCGTCCGGAGCATTTGCGCGGTTCACCTCTGGCGGCCCCGGCTTTTGTCCCTCCAGTTGTGCGTTATTTGCGGGCGCGGCGCTCGACGATGGGCGTGTGCGAAGTACAATCCTGCCCGGCGTCATGCAGTTATTTTTGCCTGCATCTTCCGAAATCGTACGGTGGGGGGCATTGTGCAGGTCATTGAACCATTCCAGCAGTGGCGTCAGCGCATGAAACGGTGTACGGCTTTCGCTTGAGAGGAAAAGCAGGTCCTGCCAGTGATCTCCGCGAAAGATATTGATCTGTAGCTCATCCCTCGCTTGGCTCACCAGCGGCGTCATGATCTGTTCGCGGGTCAGTTTTTGTAGCTGCTCATCGTCCAGCCATGCTTGGAGCCTGGATAGTTCCTCAGCCGAAAGCTCGCCCTCATAGACCTCGGTCGACTCGTCGTGATCGCGTTCTAAATGATATCCACCGTCCCGCCGCAGAAGGACACAAGTGTCCATATGCGAGATCACCCGCTGGACTCGCAATAGGTAGGCGTAATTGTCGGTAGATGAAGCGACGGTGCTTTGCGGCGAGGCAGGGAATGCAAGTCCCACCAAAAGCGCGAGAATCCAAACAGCACGCACCAGCAGATTAAAGCACAAGATGAAAGCAGTGTTAAGAGAGTTATGTCGTCTTACGCCACTTTCCTCAACACCAGCGCCGAGTTCTTCGACCCAAATCCCACGCAGTTGCAAATCGCGTGCTCGATCTGCGCCGTCCGCCCCACATCAGGGACGTAGTCCAGATCACAGTCCGGATCGTGCACATCGAGATTGATCGTCGGCGGCACTTTTCCATGTTCCATCGCAATCAGCGTCGCCGCCACACTGGCCGATCCACAGGCGCCTTGCGCATGTCCAATCTGTGACTTCAACCCGGACATCGGAATTTGCCCAGCATATTTGCCCAACGCCAGCTTCAGCGCTCGTGTCTCCACCCGATCGTTCATTTCAGTAGAGGTTCCATGCAGGTTTACATACTGTACGTCCGATGGCGCGATGCGCGCCTCTTCCAGCGCCAAAGTCAGCGCCCGCGCTGGCTCTTCTGGCGACTCGCTCATGCGCACGCGGTGAAACGCCTCGCAAGTCGATCCATAGCCGATGAGCTCGGCATAAATGCGTGCCTCTCGCGCCCGCGCATGCTCGTATTCTTCCAAGATGAACATCCACGAACCTTCCGCGATCACGAATCCGTCTCGGTCGGCGGAAAACGGCCGCGACGCCCGTTCCGGCTCCTGGTTCCACGATTGCGTCAACGCCCGCAGCATGCTGTAGCCCTTGATGATTCCCGGCGTAATCGCCGAATCCACACCGCCCACCAGGAACAGTGGTTGCACTCCTGCCTGAATGTGCTGGTAAGCGTAGCCGATGGCATCGGTCGAAGAAGTACATCCCGCCGTCACCACGTGACTGTATCCGCGAAAGCCAAAACGCATGCTCACTTCGCTGGGAATCGTTCCCATGGTGCCGCTGGGAATGCAGAACAAGCTGACCTGTTTGACATGCCCGCTGTGCCACAAGCGGTATTGTTCTTCGGAAAACTCCTGTGCGCCACCGCCCGTGCCCAGAATCACGCCAATCTCGCGCTTCTCGTCCATGCTCATCGCAGCAGGGTCGAGTCCGGCATCTTGAATCGCTTCCGCCGACGCCGCAACCGCCAGCGGAACCACTCGGGAAACATGCTTGCGCTCGCGCGCATCCACCCATGCCAGTTCATCGAACTCAGGAATTTCTCCGGCCACGTGTACCGGCAACTCCGAGGGATCAAATCGCGAGATCCGCTTTACTCCCGATTTTCCCGCCAGAATGGCGCGACAGAAGGCTTCCTTGCCAATCCCGTTGGGACTGACCACGCCGATTCCAGTGATCACCACTCGTGGCAACATGTTCCTGGTTGTTCCTTTGCGCCCTTCGCGAATCCTTAGCGGCCTTGCGGTCAAAAGCTTTACCCGTGGGATAATCAACCCAATGCCGCGCGGTCTCTACATCTCCGTCCCGTTCTGTCGTACCAAGTGTACCTATTGCAACTTCGCTTCGGACGTTTTTTCCAAAGCTGTCTTTCAGCGCTACGTTGACCGCATCTGTGAGGACATAGCTCAGGCCCCAATCACTGCCGAACAGATGGGCGGCCTGATGGAGCGAACTGCCGACTCCATCTACTTCGGTGGCGGAACTCCGACCATCCTTGATATTAGCCAATTGGAGCGTTTATTTGTCACGATTCGGCAAAATTTCGACGTACAGCCCGATGCCGAGGTCACCGTCGAGTGTGCCCCGGGCACGCTGACCGCGCCAGTGGTTGAACTCTTTCGCCGTCACCGCGTCAACCGCGTAAGCCTGGGCGTGCAGTCCTTCGTGGACCAGGAAGCCTCTTCAGTGGGCCGTCTGCACAACCGATCCACCGTTCTCGGCGATATTACACGACTGCGCGACGCCGGCATCACCAACCTCAATCTCGATCTCATAGCTGGCCTGCCCCACCAGACGGCCCAAAGCTGGGACTTTTCCCTCGAACAAGTAATCGCGACGCAGGTACCCCATGTCAGCATCTACATACTGGAAATCGATGACGACTCCCGCCTGGGCAGGGAACTGATCGCCGGAGGCACGAAATACCACGCCCACCTCGTCCCCGACGAAGACTTGACCGCGAGTATGTATGAGACCGCCTGCGCCCGCCTCAACGCCGCTGGAATCCAGCAGTATGAAATTTCCAATTTTGCCTGCCCCGGCCACGAGTCGCGCCATAACCTCAAATATTGGACCCGCCAACCTTATCTCGGTTTCGGCGTCGACGCCCACTCCATGCTGGCAACTCCGAACCAGCGCGAAGCCGTCCGCTTCTCTAGCCCCGACACATTGGAACAGTATGTCGCCGGAGCCTCTATCAGCTCCACTCCCATCGACCACGAAGCCGCCCTCGAAGAAACTTTCTTCCTCGGTCTACGCTTGAATCGAGGCCTTGATCTCAAACAGGTCGTCTACGACTTCGATCTCGCGGTCCTTATTCCCATCATTGACGAACTCGTTCAGGACGCCTTGCTTGAGCGAGAAGGAAGCACGATCCGCCTGACCGCTCGTGGCCGCCTGCTCTCGAACGAAGTCTTCGAGCGCTTCCTCGCTGTAGCTAAGTAGCGCCGGCTTCGCGCCGGCTATCACAAGTGCGCCCCGCCCTCGGTGCATCATCCCGACGGCCCAAATCCATCAGGGCTGTTTGTGCACGACCAATCGGTCGGTTGGTCGCCTCAGTTAAATCGCTAGAATAACCAGCAAACATGCTACTTCCGGCATCCTGCCCGGTCTGCGCCCAGAGTAACTTTTCCGCTTTCTTCCATCATGTTTAAATCAAAGAGTTGTCCTTCCTTCCGGTTTGCCGATGGGAAGTATGACGAGGCAACCGCCGCCCAGAGGAATGTCTTGGATTTCCAACTGAACGACGAACAACTGCACCTCAAGAAGAGCGTCCGCGAATTTGCCGAGCGCGAAATCCTACCTCACGTCATGGAGTGGGACGAAGCCAGCGAATTCCCCCTGGCCACCATTAAAGAATTGGGCAAGCTCGGTCTGTTGGGGACGATTTTCCCTCCAGAATACGGTGGCCCCGGCATGGGCTACGTCGAATATGTAACTACCATCGAAGAACTCTCGCGCGTGGATGGTTCCGTCGGCATCATCGTCGCCGCTCACACGTCGCTGGGCTCGAATCATATTTATCTCGCGGGTACCGAAGAACAAAAGAAGAAATACGTCAGCAAACTAGCCACCGGCGAATATATCGGCGCTTGGGGGCTCACCGAGCCGTCCTCCGGTTCCGATGCCGGCAGCGCCCGCATGACCGCTGTCCGCAAAGGCAACGACTGGGTGTTGAACGGTACCAAGACCTTCATCACCAACGGCCGTTACGCCGATGTACTGGTCGTGATCGCCGTCACTGACCGCACTGCAAACACCCACGGTCTTTCCGCCTTCATCGTAGAAAAAGACACCAAGGGCTTCCGGCCCGGCAAGAAAGAGAACAAGTTGGGTCTGCGCGCCAGTGACACCTCTGAACTCATTTTCGAAGACTGCGTAATTCCTGCCGGAAACCTTCTGGGCAAAGAGGGCGCGGGATTCATCGACGCCATGCGCGTGCTCGATGGTGGCCGCATTTCCATCGCTGCTCTTGCCCTTGGCATGGCCGAAGGTGCCTACGAATGTGCGCTCAAGTATTCCAAACAGCGCAAGCAATTCGGCAAAGCCATCAGCGAATTTCAGGGTATCCAATGGAAACTGGCCGACATGGCTACCGAAATTGAAGCCGCCAAGCTGCTCACTTTCCGCGCCGCTGCCATGAAAGACGCTGGCATGAAGAGCACTCAGGAATCCTCGATGGCCAAGCTTTTCACCAGCGAAGTGGCTGTCCGCTGTGCCAACGAAAGCGTCCAGATTCACGGCGGCTACGGCTTCATAAAAGATTACCCAGCGGAAAAGTTCTATCGCGACGTGAAACTCTGCACCATCGGCGAAGGCACCAGTGAGGTGCAACGGCTGGTGATCGCGCGCCAGTTGCTGAAAGATTAATCTGCGAAGATCCGCAGTTGATCTGCGGCGAAACGGGGTTGTCATGCTTTACACTGACTCCTTGACCCCCAATCTCCAATCCTGGTTAGACCGCCTACGCAGCGGCGACCCCCTAACCCTCACTCGTGCTATCACCACAGTCGAAAATCGCGCTCCCGGCTGGGCGGAACTGCTCAAGGCCGCATTCCCGCAAACCGGCCGCGCCCGCATTCTCGGACTCACCGGCGCTCCCGGCGCGGGCAAAAGCACGCTGGTCGATCAACTGGCCAAACAATATCGCAAGCAGAATCAAACCGTCGGCATCATAGCTGTCGATCCCACCAGCCCCTACACCGGCGGAGCGATTCTCGGCGACCGCATTCGCATGCAGGACCACTTCTCCGATCCCGGAATCTACATTCGCAGCATGGCCACCCGCGGCGCCCTGGGCGGACTGGCGCGCGCCACTGCCGATGTTGCCACTGTGCTCGATGCCTCCGGCCGTGACCTCGTCATGATCGAGACTGTCGGCGTGGGCCAGGATGAAGTCGACATCGTGCGCATCGCCGACGTCACCATCGTCATGCTCGTACCCGGCATGGGCGACGATGTGCAAAGCATCAAGGCCGGCATCATGGAAATCGCCGACATCTTTGTGATCAATAAAAGCGACCGCGAAGGCGCCGACCGCGTGGAGCGAGAAATCCGCGCCCTGCAATCGCTCGCCATTCGCAGCGATCGTTGGACGCCGACGATCGTAAAAACGGTAGCAACTGAAGGCACCGGTATCCCTGAATTAGTAACCGCAATCGCCGATTACCAAACCTATCTCGAAGAAGCCAACCTAACGCAGCAACGCAGGGTGCAAAACTGGCAGGAGCGGCTGGTCGAAATGCTGCGCGACGCGCTACTCGAGAAAGCCCGCAGCCAATTCGTGGACGGTACCATGGCTCGCTATGCCGCTGAAGTTGCCGAGCACAAACGCGACCCGTATACGCTGGTCGAAGAAATCGTTAGCAAAATGGAGAAGACTGCGTAACCATGTTCACCATCGACCATCTCGGCATCGCAGTAAAATCGCTGGACGTAGCCAAGGCCATTTACCAGAAACTGGGGATGACCGTCTCTGCCGAAGAACTCGTCGAAGCCGAACAGGTGCGTGTCGTGATGGTTCCGGTGGGCGAAGCTCGCCTGGAACTGCTGGAGCCAACCACCGACAACTCCGTTATCGCCAAGTTCATCGCCAAGCGCGGCGAAGGTCTGCACCACGTCTCGCTCCGCGTCCCCGACTTGACCGCCGCTGTCGCACGGTTAAAGAAAGACGGCGTCCGCCTGGTTTCGGAAGACATTAAGATCGGAGCCGGCGGCCATCGCTACGTGTTCGTGCATCCATCCAGCACTGGCGGGGTACTTCTGGAGTTGGTCGAGGGACACTAGGCGAGGTTACAAACCATGCTCCTCCTCGCCATCGACACGTCAGGGAAAGACGGCAGCATCGCTCTTGCCCGCTGCCACGCCGACGATTGCCGCATCCTCGGTCTCGCTTCCCTCGATGGAGGAGCATTCTCTGCCCAACTAGTTCCACAAATCGCAGCTTTGCTAAACCAGCACGCCTTCACGAAAAATGACATCGGCGCTTTCGCGGCAACTTCCGGCCCCGGCTCATTTACCGGATTGCGCGTCGGTCTGGCGGCAATAAAAGCCCTGGCCGAGGTCCTCAACAAGCCGATCGCGACGGTCTCGTTGCTGGAGGCAATCGCCGCCTCCAAACCAGAACCCGCAATCGTGGCCATGGACGCTGGCCGCAAAGAAATTTACCTCCGCCAGCGAGACGGCTCTGAATCTCTACTTACGCAGGAGGAATTTCTCACTTCCGCCCGAGGCCTTTTGATACTAACTCCCGACAAGTCCATCGCCGACCTCGCCCGCGCCGCTAACCTCAAAGTCGAAGAAGTTTCCCGGCCACGTAGCGACGCCATCGCGCACCTCGGCTGGAAAAAGATTCAGTCGGGCCAAATCGTCTCGCCCGAAGCGCTGGACGCCAACTACATCCGCCGATCCGACCAGATCTTCGCAAAAAGCAGCTAGGAAAAAGTGAAGCTCCGTCCCGCCACTCTCGACGACGTTCCTACTCTGATGACGCTGGAGAAGCACGCCATCACTGCCGCCCACTGGTCAGCCGAGCAGTATCAAGCTGTCTTCTCTCTCAGCCAAATCTCGCGGATTGCCCTGGTGATCGAAGACGGCGGCGCTATTCAAGGCTTCCTGATGGCTCGCGGTGTCGGTTCAGAGTGGGAGATTGAGAACATTGCTATCGCCGATCCCGCCCGTCGTCGTGGTCTCGGAACCCGGCTCCTAGGCGAGTTTCTTAACGCCGCTCGATCCCGTGGTGCGACTGCCGTCTTCCTCGAAGTCCGTGAATCCAACTCAGCCGCGCGCTGCCTGTATGAGAAATTGGCCTTCCATGAAAGCGGTCGCCGCGCCAACTATTATTATGATCCCGTAGAGCCCGCCATTATCTATCGGTTGGACTTTTCCTGACTGCATCGCTTATGGTGCAACATCTAGAACATCTGCACAACTCGCTGATAACACTAAACATCCACCTATGAGATTTTGAATTGAAGCCGATTGCGTCCTTATGGTAAGTTCTAATCTGACAACCCGGTTAGGAGGTCTGCTGGATGTTAAATTCTAGAGACCAACTCTTGAACAATCACGAAGAGTTCCGTCAATTGGTGCTAGAGCACACGCAATACGAGCAACGTCTCGATTCACTCACCCAAAAACGCTTTCTAACGGACGACGAAAAGCTGGAAGAAGTGCGCTTGAAAAAGCTGAAGCTCCGCCTCAAGGATCAAATGCAAAATATTGAGCGGCAGTTCCAGCAAGTAGGACAAAACCAGGTCGCTTAAATAGTCTTCAGGCTATCGCCGCGGCCTCAAGCCGCCAAGGGGAATGCCTTTTTCGTAACCGGGCGCGCATAAGCGCCTCTTTTTTCCTCTTAACCTGAAATTCCCACCCGCTTGTCATCCTGAACTATAATCTCGCTATCTCCCAGAATGGTTCGCGACGCCTACTATTACGCGCTTCCGCTCCTCGCCGCTGCCGCGCTTGTGGGGTGGTTTGCTGCGCCCCCGTGGGCTTTGCCGGCGCTCTTGCTGGCGGCATTTTTTCTTTGGTTTTTCCGCGATCCCGAACGCGTCATTCCAGCCGATCCCGGCCTGCTCGTCTCCCCCGCCGACGGCAAAGTAACCAACATCTGCCGGACCACGTTCGAGGGAGTTTCCTATCTCCATATCAGCATTTTCTTGAACGTGTTTGACGTGCACGTGAACCGCTCCCCAATCGCCGGGATCATCCGTCGCGTCAGCTATCAGAAAGGCAAGTTCCTCAACGCCATGAATCCCGCTTCTGCCGACCAGAATGAACAGAACCTGGTGACGGTGGAAGGTGAAGGCCACACGGTGATCTTCAAACAGATTGCCGGTCTGCTGGCCCGCAGGATCGTCTTCAATTTTAACCTGGGCGATCACGTCCAGCGCGGCCAGCGCATCGGCCTTATCAAGTTCGGTTCCCGCGTGGATGTTCTGTTCCCAACCTCGGCTGGCATTCAGGTTAAAGTTGGAGATCGGGTGAAGGGCGGATCGAGTGTGCTCGCCTACTTGACCGCCAAGAGTCAGCTCGTGACGGCGGGCCGCGAACGCGCTCGCCAAGGAGCAAACTGATGGCCTCCGAACTTCCTGACCTTCCCCGGCGTCGCCGCGATGACCGCGGACAAGATCGCGCCACCGGACGCCTGCGCAAAGGCATGTACATTCTGCCTTCGCTTTTCACCACCGCCAACATTGCCGCCGGCTATTACGCCATCTTGCAAGTCACTCACGCCACAGCTCAGGAGGCATGGCATTTTGACAATGCCGCCATTGCCATCGGGTTCGCTGTACTGTTCGACGGCCTCGACGGCCGCATCGCGCGTATGACCAAGACCAGCAGTGATTTTGGTAAGGAACTCGACTCCCTCGCCGATGTAATCACCTTCGGTGTCGCCCCTGCCATGCTTGCCTGGATGTGGGGCTTCCGCCAGTTGCCGGTTTTCCTGGGATCATCGGAACTTACCGGCAAGATGGCTCAACTCGGCGCCATCGCCAGCTTTCTGTTCTTGATGGCAGGGGCCAGCCGTCTGGCACGTTTCAACATCACCTCCAATCCTCAACCGTCGAACCCAGGCCGCCCGGAAAAGAAATATTTCGTAGGGATGCCGATTCCGGCAGGAGCCGGCGTGATCGCCGCGGTGGTGCATTTTTCTGCCGGTGCCCCTATCGCTTCGTTGTGGAGTTGCATCACATGGCTGCTCATCACCGTTGCCACCGCGTACTTGATGGTCAGTACCTGGCGCTTTTATAGCTTCAAGGACATTAATTTCCGCTCACGGCAGCCCTTTCGCCTGATCGTTCTCGTCGCTCTGTTTTTCTCCGGCATCTATTATTTCTCCAGGCCATTGTTGTTCGTTCTCGCGCTCGCCTACATGGCTTCGGGAGTAATCTGGCGCTTGCAGTGGATTTTCCGCCGCCGCGGCAATCCGCCTCCGCCTACTTATAAGGAAGCATCGCAGCCCTCATGAGTTCGAACTTGAAATCGCCCGCCGTTTCCCACGTCGATCCTGCCCGTGGAGGCAGTTTCTACCGCGTTGCCATCGTCGGCGCCGGATCGCTCCAGGGCAAGGAACTTTCCGAGGTTTTAAACGACCGCAACTTTCCCTCGCTCGACGTCAAGCTTCTGGATGACGACGAGTCCCTGGGCAAACTAGAATCCGTGGGTGACGAGGTTACTTTCATCCAGAAAGTCCGCGCCGACGAATTCCGCAATATCGACTTCACTTTCTTCGCCGCCGATCCCGAGTCTGCCCGCAAGAACTGGAAGCTTGCCCGCGATGCCGGCTCTGATATCGTCGATTTGACCTACGCCCTCGAAGACGAAGCCGGAACCGCTGTTCGTTCCCCCTGGATCGAGCGTCTGCTAGCTCAGCCCCTGGTCCCAGAATTGCAACCCGGTCCGGTCGTGACCGCGCACCCCGCTTCCGTGGTGCTGGCTCTGCTGATGCTGCGTGTACAAAAAACCGCCAAGGTAGTTCGAGCTTCCGCCACCGTCTTCGAGCCTGCATCCGAACACGGTCAAAAAGGCATGGATGAGCTCCACCAGCAAACCGTGAATCTGCTCTCGTTTCAGCAATTGCCCAAGAGCGTCTTCGATGCCCAGGTTGCCTTTAATATGCTGGCTCGCTACGGCGAGCAAGCTGTGCCTGCGTTGACAACTGTCGAGACCCGCGTTCGTAAACATTACGCCAAGATCGCCGGAGCGTCCGCTCCCGCGCTCTCTTTGCTGTTGCTGCAGGCACCTATCTTCCACGGACACGCGTTCGCCATCAACGTGGAAATCGACCAAACCGTCGATATTCATAACGTTTCGCAGGTTCTAGCCGGAGAGCACATCAACCTTACGCTCGGCGCTGACGACGCCCCCAGCAACGTCAATGCAGCTGGACAATCCGACATTCAACTCTCGGTTCTCCCCGATTCCAATCAGCCTAAGAGCTTCTGGTTGTGGGCAGCATCCGACAATCTGCGCATCGCGGCTTCGACCGCTGTCGAATGTGCCGAGAGCATGGCAGCTGCTCGTCCGCGGGGCAAGATCCAATGAGCCCCGTACTGCGCTGCGCTTTCGTTTGCCTCCTCTGTCTGCCGGTACTCAGCTGTGGCTACCACACCGCCGGCAAGGCCACCACCATTCCTGAGAATGTTCGTACCATCGCCATCCCCGCGTTCATCAATCAGACCCACACCTACAGAATTGAACAGATGTTGACCGCCGCGGTCGTCCGCGAGATGATCACTCGCACTCATTACCACATCATCAATCAAGTGGACGCCGATGCGGACGCCACGCTGAAGGGTACTGTACTCGCCACCTCCACCACGCCCATGATCTACGACTCGAAGACTGGACGCGCCGCCAGCATGCTGGTCGTCATTTCCATGAGCGTGGTCTTGAAAGACAAGCAGGGCAAAGTCCTCTATCAGAATCCCGCGTATTTGTTCCGGGAGCAGTATGAGATATCAAGCGACCCCAACAGTTTCTTCGAGGAAGATACCCCAGCCTACCAGCGCCTTTCTCGTGACTTTGCCCAGACCCTGGTTTCCAATATTCTGGAGGGGTTCTGATGCGCGCCTTCGCCCAGGCCGACCGCTTTGTTTCCGAAGTGCAGGCCCACAAGCTGCGCCCGGCCTATGTGTTCGTGGGGGACGAAACTTTTTTTCGCAAGCGTTGCCGTGAGGCCATTCTTGAGCATCTGGTCCCTGCTGATCTGCGTGACTTCAGCCTGTTCGAATTCGATCTCGCTGACACCGACCTTGCCGAAGTCCTTGACCGCGCCCGCACCCCCTCGCTGATGGCGCCGTTTCAGGTTTTCTTCGTTCGCGGTGTCAAGAATCTTTTCGGCCGCGGATCGAACGAAGAGAAACTCGCCGCCATCGAAGCCTACTGCAAAGATCCCAATCCCGACGCTGTCCTCATCTTCGTCGCCGACCACATCAGCATCCCCGCCGATGCCCGTCGTATGGAAATGACCGACAAAGACCGTTACGAGCGTATCCGCGAGTCCATGGGCAGTTACTGCACCATCGTCGAGCTGTCGCGGGTGGAGGAAAGCGAAGCCGTCCGCTGGATCGGCGAATACTGTCTCACGCATAGCGTGAAAATCGATGCCGACGCCTCCCGCGAATTGGTCGACGCTCTCGGCGGCGACATGATGATGGTTTCGAACGAAATCGAAAAGTTGATGCTTTACGTGGGCCAGAAGAAACACATCACTCTGGGCGATGTGGAAACCATGGTGCTAGCCGCCAAGCAGCGGTCGTTATACGAACTCACCGACGCCATCTCCGCCAAAGACCGCGTCCGCGCCCTAGAAATGCTCGACGCCATCCTCACCACCGGCGACGGCGACGAAGCCGCCATCGGCCATCTCTACATGCTGGCCAAGACTTTCCGCCAAATGCTGGTGATCCTCGAGCGCAACGTCCGCGACCAACGGATGCTGTGGGCCGCGCTCTGGCAGGGATTCCGCGTGCCCCCGTTCGCCGCCGATGACATCATCCGTCAAGCCCGCCGCTACAAGTCAAAGAGGGAACTGACCCGCGCCATCCGCCTCGTAGCCAAGACAGACCTAGCCCTACGCTCGAATCCTCCCAGCAAGCGCATGGTCCTCGAAAAATTGGTGCTCGACTTGACCGCCGAACTGAAGCCCGAGGTCCCTGGCTGGTCGCAGGAAGAACTGCAAGTGTGAAAAGGCTCTTGGCTATTAGCCTTTAGCTCTTAGCCAAAAGCGGAAGGCCCTTAGCCGCGAAGCGGCGTGAGAATGCAGCCCAGGGCGTAAGCCCTGGGTAGAATTGCAAAATGGGATCAAGCCCCGAAGGGGCGAAAGAGCGGTTAAGAGGTCTCCGAAGGGCCAAAAGCTAATGGCCAAAAGCTAATGGCCAAAAGCCAAGAGCCTATTTCACCGCGTGCAGTCGCGCGCTCAACCGCGACTTATATCGCGACGCGGTATTGTTATGGATCACGCCCTTCTGCACCGCTTTATCCAGCGCAGACACGGTCTGCCGGAACACCTTCTCCGCCGCCGTCTTGTCGCCCTTGGTAAGCGCCTCGCGCAACTGCCGCAGGGCAGAGCGCAAACGCGACGTGTTGGCCCGGTTGCGGGCGGTTCGTTTCTCAGTCTGACGGGCGCGTTTCAGCGCCGAAAAATGATTAGCCATGGAAGCTTGTTTACCTTCGCTTAATTGTCGTTGAGTCTAAATCGGCAGGCCGATTCCAACCTGCTTATTCTACGGGAGTAACGCCGCCCGGTCAAACCGGTATTGGGCCAGGTATGTCATTACTTGCCATGCTCCATCAAAACGATGCGGGCGTCTTTCTTTGAAATCTGCACTTTTGCGACCCCGCCGACACATGTCGGTAGGGCAGCTCCTTGAGGCTTACCATCGGCGCAACGTAGAGTTCCCGTCACAGTCCAAACTCCCCCATTGAGGGTGGCGCTATACGGACGCTCGGACTCAGTTTGTTTCTTGCCGAAAACGGGAATTAACACGGCCTCCGTTATCGCTATTGCAGTTTCTGAGTTAGGTACGTAATCCCGCTCCGGCGCTCCCTGGCAAGTTGCCAGTGTAGCCATTGTCAAAACACAGGACAGAATCGCGAATGGTTTCATGCGGCTTCCTCTGTTGCCTTTTGCTCCAATGATCCCACCAATTCTTCTGAATTCCAAACGTGATCTGTCGGCCCGCTTCCAACCCATCTCGCCCATTGACTCCCCTCCATCCCCGCGATACCCTATCCCTAATGGCAGTTGCTTGCACCTTGCGAGCGAGCATTCCGGCGGGCTTCACCTCCACACCGAAGACGACTTTTTGCGCTGCAAACATCGCCCTGCCCGCATCTAACCCACCCGTCGAGCACCTGCAACCGGCGCGCGGAGGCCGACGCCAAAACTGAATGAAGAAAAGTATCGAGATCACTCCTAACATTCAAACCCTGTTCGGCACCAGGGACGAAAATCTGCACGTCCTCGAAGACGGCCTGCACATCACCATCGACCTGCGCTCGAATGCCATCGAACTCCACGGTGCCACCAGCGCCGTCGAACGAGCCCAGCAAGTCTTCGCCGATTACGAACATCTCCGCCGTTCCGGACACGTCTTCAACAACGGCGATCTCAACAGCATGCTGCGTGTGCTTATGGGTGATCCCAAAGCCACGCTGCGAGGTTTGGCCGAGGCAGGCCGCCAACGCGCCACCGGACGCCGCACCGTCCAGCCCAAGAGTGTCAACCAGCGCCGCTACCTCGAAGCCATCGAAAAACATGACATGGTCTTCGGCATCGGCCCCGCAGGCACCGGCAAGACTTATCTCGCCGTCGCCATGGCCATCTCCGCGCTGCTCTCGAAACGCGTGAACCGCATCATTCTCGCTCGCCCCGCCGTTGAAGCCGGCGAGCGCCTGGGGTTTTTACCGGGAACGTTGCAGGACAAAATCGATCCTTACCTTCGCCCTCTGTACGACGCGCTTTATGACCTGCTTGAGCCCGAGAAAGTCGATCGCTATCTTGAAAAGAACGTGATCGAGATCGCTCCCATCGCCTTCATGCGTGGACGCACCCTCAACGATTCCTTCGTAATTCTCGATGAGGCACAAAATACCACCTCCGAGCAGATGAAGATGTTTGTCACTCGCCTAGGCTTCAACTCCAAAGCCGTCATTACCGGTGACATCACGCAGATCGACTTGCCCAATGCCCGACGCAGCGGCTTGCTCGAAGTCATCGACGTCCTGAAAAACGTCGAGGGTCTGAACTTCGCCTACTTTGATGACAGCGACGTCGTCCGCCACCACCTGGTGCAACGAATCATCCGTGCCTACGACGAGCACAAAACTCGGGTCGCGGAGCAGTTGTTGTTGCTCGACCCAGACCCGAGAAAATCGAACGGCGGCAGTCGCGCCGCTCAGGAGAATATCGTGTCCCCGAACCAGGCAGCAGAAGAGATCGACACTAGGGAATAAAGAGTTGGAATCGGCAGGAGGGTGCCCGTGCGGCTGCCCTCCTGTTTGCTTTTGCAGAGAGAGGTTAATGGTCATCATCCGAAAACCCGTAGCTGGATTGAGCGCCACTGCGCTTAGCCGTTTTGTAGCCCGCGCTCAGCGCAGCGCCGGATTGCGCGGCTCGGTGGACGTATTGCTTGCCGGCAGCCGGGACTTGCGAGCCTTGAACCGCCGCTTCCGGGGCAAGAATCAACCCACCGACGTGTTATCGTTTCCCGCAGGGGACAGTCCGCACAACGGTTTCGCGGGTGACATCGCCATCTCCGTGGACATTGCGAAACAGAACGCCAAGCGCCTCGGCTACGCCGCTGCCGATGAGATCAAGATTCTATGTTTGCATGGCCTGCTGCACCTGGCCGGTTTTGACCACGAACACGACCATGGTCAAATGGCAAGAAAAGAGCGCAGCTTGCGACGCAGTCTGGGGTTGGTTTTGGGTCTTACAGAAAGAAGCGCCGCCGCCATGCCGCCATCACGATGAACTTTGCCATTGCCATCGGGCTGCTCCTTCTGTGCTGTCTGCTGACCCTCGTCTCCTATGTCGACCGCCTCTACTCTGAGATAGGCAAATTCCTTTCCCGCGAATTTCAGGACAACATTGATGCTTTCGAGCAGAGCGTCGAGCCACGACTGAAGTTCAGCCGCGAACGGGCAGCTTTATCGGTCGCCGTCCTTGCGCAACTCACAACCGCCGCCATTGCATTGCTGCTCGGCTTCGCAGTATTTCGCGAAGGCACTTGGAGGATCGAAGAAATTCTTCAGGCTACCCTCGGCCTGATTCTCATCGTTATCATCTTCAACCGCTTCCTGCCCTTTGTCTTTTTCATGCGAACCAAAGGCCAATGGCTGGCCCACTGGGTATTGGTGTTGCGGGTCGTCATCTATCTCGCCCTGCCCGCTACTCTGGTCCTGGGCTTCTTGCGGTCCGTGACTGCTCTTACCAAAGAGCATTCCGAGGAACAGCCAGAAACCCAGGCCGAAGCCGTCGACGCGCTGATCGAAGCTGGCCGGGAAGAAGGTATTTTGGATGAAAGCAATCGCGACCTCATTCAATCCGTGGTGGAATTCGGCGAAAAAACTGTTCGCGAAGCCATGAAGCCGCGGCCCGACATAGTCGCCGTCTCCACTAATACAACCGTTGAGCAGTTCGTCGAGCTGTTACGCGAAAAACCCTACTCTCGCGTCCCCGTCTTCGAAGGCACCATTCACAACATTAAGGGCATTGTTTACGCCCAGGATGTGCTACAAGTCCCCGACACCGAAGCCCGTGCCCGTACCGTCGACACCCTTATGCGCAGGGATGTCTACTTCGTCCCCGAGAGCAAGCGGGGCAGTGAACTCCTGCGCGAGATGCAGAAAAACAACATCCGCATGGCCATTGTGGTGGACGAATACGGCGGAGTCGCTGGCCTCGTCACCATCGAGGATCTCGTGGAAGAAATTGTGGGTGAGATTCGCGATGAGCATGAAAAAGCCGAACTCATTCGCGAAAGTGATCACTCCTATGTTGTCGCCGGCAACATGGATGTCGATCGCCTGGACGAACTTTTCGGCATGCGCCCCGAAGGTAAAGAATCCGCGACCGTTGCCGGCTTGGTGAGCGAGTTGGCCGGACGCATTCCCCAGAAAGGCGAGGTCGTAGAAGAAGACGGACTACGCTTTGAAGTGCTGGAGTCCACCGAGCGCCGCGTCAAGCGCGTCCGGATCTCCGCAGTCGAGCCAAAGCAGATGAGGCTGATATAGTTCTTGTAGTGGGCTGCCCGCTGCCCGCCTAAACACCCATGGCCTTTCATTCTGGATTCGTGTGCATTCTGGGCCGGCCCAACGCCGGCAAATCCACCTTGCTCAATGCGCTGGTGGGCCAGAAGCTGGCCATTGTCAGCCCCAAACCGCAGACCACACGCAACCGTATCCTCGGAATCGTGCAAGTTCCCAAGCAGAAGGGAAGGCACGCCGGCCAGATTGTCCTCCTCGATACTCCGGGCGTTCATCAGCCTGACAGCTCACTCGGACGCAAGATGATGACAGAAGTACGAGGCGCCATAGAGGGCTGCAATCTCCTCCTCCTGATCGTGGACGTCACCAGGAAATTTGCCGAGGGCGATCAGTTTGTGCTCGACATAGCCAAAAAATCCGACACCCCGGTTTTTCTATTGCTGAATAAGATTGACCTCGTGGCCCGCAAGGACAAACTGCTGCCTATGATCGAGCAATACCGGGGGCTCTACGATTTCAAACAAATCATTCCCCTCTCCGCCCGCAAGAAGGTAGGATTAGACGTTCTGTTGGACCATGTGGTGATGGCCCTCCCCAAGGGAGTGCCCTACTTCCCGGAGGATCAGATTACCGACCAACCCGTGCGCTTCATGGTGGCTGAACTGATTCGTGAGCAGGTTCTGTTTGCCACCAGTGAAGAAGTGCCCCACGCCACCACCGTGGTCGTCGAGCGGTTCGAAGAGGGAGCCAGGCTCACCCGCATCGCTGCTGTTATCTATTGTGAGCGCGACGGCCAAAAGCGAATTCTGGTTGGCAAGCAGGGACAGATGCTGAAGTCCATCGGTACCACGGCGCGTCTCCAGATTGAAAAAATGGTGGGCACACGCGTCTACCTTCAATTATTCGTGAAAGTACGCCCTGACTGGCGTGAGTCGCATGCCTTCGTCGAGGATCTCGACTGGAGGCGTCAACTGGAGCACCTTGCGGGCTCGCGATGAGCGGGCCGAGATAAGAAAGCCTTCGCGGAAAGGGACGGATACACTTGGACGATCACGGTCACGATTTTGATCTCGACAAACTAATCTTGAAGTTGAACGTGAAGTTGGCCGCCGATCAGAAGGCCGTCGATCATGTCGTACACGGGATTATGGAAGTGCTCCGCAAGATTGATTGCGCCTCTGGGGCGGAAGACGCCATCGAACTGGCGTTGACCGAAGCCTTGGCCAATGCCATTGTGCACGGCGCCAAATCCGACCCGTCCAAGAACATCGAATGCGATGTTGCCTGCGATCAGCACGGCGATCTGCTGATCGTGGTCCGTGACCCCGGCAAGGGCTTCGACCCAGGAGCCATCCCCAGCCCCGTAGTTGGAGAGAACATTTATTCCGACCACGGCCGCGGCATTTTCCTGATCAATCAACTTATGGACGAAGTGAAATTTCACAAGAACGGCACTGAAATCCGCATGATCAAACGCCTCAAGCCCGATTCCAAGCCATAATCATTTGTCCACCTTCGCAGCCCAATTCATGACGATCGACATCGGGGTCATGGCGGTTTTCAGTTGGGTGTTAATTAGGAATTTCTGACCGTCTTTGCTCACGTCGTAAGAGGACTGCTCTGAAGTTGCGACCAGCTCACGAGGATTCGCCTGGAAGAGCGCAACCGGAGTTCCAGCATCGAAATTGGCGCCGTCAGTGACTGGCGTGGCCATGATCTTGCCATCCGGAGCCAGGTAATAGAACTCTTTGCCGTCGCTCCGCCACCTCGGCTGTTCGCCGCCCGCATTCGACACCTGCCATTTGCCGTGCGCCTCTGGGAAAGAGGTTACATAAACTTCCCACCTCCCACTTTCATTGGAGGCGTAAGCCACCCATTTTCCGTCCGGCGAGAAACGGCCTCCTCTCGGAGTGGACAGCCCCTTGAGGAACAGGCTGCTACTAAGGCTGGGAAGGGTCACGAACCACAAGTCAGTGCCACGCTCATAGAGCACATACTTTCCATCGTGCGACCAGTCTGTCGGATAATCATCCGGCCCCTCAAGCGGGATCAATTTTTCCTCTTGTGCCCCGGTCGCATCTTTCAAATACAAATTGAACTTTTGGGAGCGGTCCGAACAAAATACAATTCGGCTGGAATCGGGACTCCACACTGCCGACGAGTCAATTGCGGGATCGAAGGTGAGCCGCTTGGTGCTCTCGGTCGCGAGATCGTAAGTCCAGACATCGGTGTTCTGGCTGACCGGGTCCATCACATCTGCCGCCACGAACTTGCCGTTTGGCGCAAGCGACAGGTTCCCGTACTCGGCGGGTTTCGACGCCACGCCCACCTGCTGCCCCTTTCGGTCAAACCACAGCATTTGGGAAACTCCGGTCTCGCCGCCTTTCTGTGCCACCAGCAGGCCGCTCTCGGAACTCGCGAACACCGCTCTCGCGATGCGCGATAAATACTGAAGGTCCGTGAGAATCGGGGTGGGTTCTCCCTTCAGCTCAAATTTCTTCGCGTCAAAACGTTGCGCGAAAAGAGTTTGGTTCCGGTAAAAAAGCAGATAACCCGGCTGGGCGTACGCGGCATTCGCGATCGCCGGTGTAATGAGACGCTTCTCTTTCGAATTCAGCGAACCGACATAGATCGCTGACCGGACTTTCCGTCCGGAAAGGTCCATCGCCAGATAAAGATAGTGGATTCCATCTGGCAGAAATAAGGGCCAGCGATGGCTGTCCTCTCCATGCTCCCGGTCCGGAAAGGTAATTTGCGTGGGAGTGCCGCCGGAAGCTGCGATTCGGTACAACCCGGTCCCCAGTTGTCCGCTTGGAGTGAAGAGAATGACACCATCCTTATTCCAAGTGCCGCCACGGCCGGTCAGTGCATCGCACAGCGTCTGCACCGGCCCCCCTGCTACGTCAACCCGCTTAAGCCTGCCGTCAGCAAAGAACCCGACCGACCGGCCATCGGGAGACCAGAAGGGAAAGTTAGCGCCCTCAGTATTCGCGATACTGGTCGCTTCTTGCGATCCCGGCTCATAGATCCACAGCAGGTTTTTTCTTTCCGACTCTCTGCCAACCACCGCGATCGTGTGGCCATTGGGGGACACCGCCAGGTCTCGGGCCGAGAAGGGAAGCGGAGCTGCAAAGTAGGCCGTCCGTTCGTCAGGCTTCGAGGCGCGCCACCAGATCGCGAGCGCCATCAGCAGCAGCGCAAGGCCGCCCGCCGCAATCCAGCCCAGCCCACCCCGTTTTGATCGTTCTTTCCTGGCAGGCTTGACGCCGCTTGCACCGCTCTGTGCGATCCACTTCAACTGCAGCCTTACGTCGTGCGCCGTCTGAAAGCGGTCGTCGGGGTTTTTCGCCAGGCAGGTATTGACGAGGTGTTCGAAAGCTTGTGGGGTTGCTGGTTGGACGGATGTAATCGGCGCCGGTTCTTTTTCGAGAATCGCGCTGGCTATGCTGATCTGGCTCTTGCCTTCGAATGGCCTTCCACCCGTGGCCATCTCATAGAGAATCCCGCCCAGCGCAAATAAGTCTGATCTCGGGTCTGCCTCCTTGCCTTCAATTTGTTCGGGCGACATATATTGGATCGTGCCGATGAGCGAACCTGCAGTCGTCAACGGAGACAGGGGACTGGCCTCGCTCATGGTCATGGCCGTTGACAAAACCGGCGCCTTGGAGGCGCCGTCAAACCCCGCGGGGGTTGCCTTTGCCAACCCAAAATCCATCAGCTTCGCGCCGGACTTGGTCAGCATAATGTTTCCCGGCTTTAGATCGCGGTGCACAATCCCTTGCCGGTGTGCAACCGCAAGCGCCTCCGCGATCGTCGATCCAACCACCAGAGTCTCTATGAACGGCATCGCACCCCTGCGAAGTCGCTCCGCCAGAGTTTCTCCCTCCAGAAACTCCATTACCAAATAATCTGTGCCCTCCTGTGAGCCGATGTCGTAGAGGTGGCAGATATTCGGATGGTTCAAGGAAGAGATGGCCCGGGCCTCGCGTTCCATGCGTTGTTTCAATTCAGGCAAGGAAGATAGGTGGGAAGCAAGAACTTTAATGGCGACAGTTCTATCCAGACGTGTGTCCCTGGCACGATAGACTTCGCCCATGCCGCCGGCGCCGAGCGGCGACTGAATCTCATACGGGCCAAGTTTTGTGCCACTGGCAAGGGGCATCGCGCGCAATTATAACCTGCCGCTGTTAGTTCTCGATGGCGGCGACCTGCCGGTTATCGGGAAGTCCAGGGCGACCTCGCAAAGTCGTACTACGATGGCGTGCTACTCCTTCGCTGCAATCCCCAGCGTCTTCATCTTGCGGTACAAATGGCTACGCTCGAGGCCCAGTACTTCCGCCGTGCGGCTGACGTTGCCATGGTTCTCGTCGAGTTTCTTCAGGATGTAATCCCGTTCATAAGCTGCACGCGCCTGATGCAGAGTCGAAAATTCAGTCCCCGACGCCCGGACGCCGCCGTCTCGATGCACTAGCGGGGGCAGATGTTTTCGTTCAAACCGCAATGTCGTCGGATTCATAATCACAATCCGTTCAATCACGTTGCGCAATTCCCGCACATTGCCAGGCCAGGAATATCGCATCAGGATTTCAATGCAGTCTTCTGTGATCTCCCGCGAGCGCCGTCCATACGTCGCTGAAAACTCCTTCAAAAAATGCCGCGCCAGCAGTGGTACATCTTCCTTCCGTTCGCGCAACGGAGGCACCGAGAAGGGAATCACGTTGAGGCGGTAAAACAAATCTTCACGAAAGTTTCCCCGCGCGATTTCTTCCTCTAAATCCTTGTTGGTCGAAGCGATCACGCGCGCATCCACTGTAATTGCTTCATCACTTCCCACGGGAACAAACCGTTGTTCCTCAAGCGTCCGTAACACCTTGGACTGTGTTTTCAGGCTCATGTCCCCAATTTCATCGAGAAACAGCGTTCCTCCGTGGGCTTTCTGAAACGTGCCTTCCTTGTCGACGGTGGCGCCGGAAAACGATCCTTTCCGGTGTCCAAAAAGCTCGCTTTCGATAAGATCTTCTGGTATGGCCGCACAATTTACCTCCACAAACATCGCATCCTTGCGCAGGCTTTGCGCGTGAATTGCGTGCGCCACCAATTCTTTTCCCGTCCCCGACTCGCCATAGATCAACACCCGTCCGTTGGTAGGTGCCATAAGCTGAATCTGTTGACGCAGTGCTTTCATGGGGACGCTCTCGCCCACAATTACACTCTTGGGAACTAGTTGCTTCTTGAGATCGCGATTTTCCGCCCGCATGCGTTTGGCGTCGATTGCGTGCTTGATCAGAATGAGGGTCTTGTCAATCGAAAGCGGCTTTTCCAGGAAATCGTAAGCCCCCAGTTTTGTCGCTCGGACCGCGGTCTCGATCGTCCCATGTCCCGAGATCATGATCACTTCCGGCGCATTGTCCAATTCGCGGATCTTCCCCAGAGTCTCAAGCCCGTCGATGCCCGGCAACCACACATCCAGCAGAACCACGTCGAAAGCCTGCTTGCGCAGGGTTTCCAGGCAAGACTCTCCGCTCTCCGCCTGTAGGGCGGCGTAGCCTTCGTCTTCCAGCACGCCTTTCAGCGACCGCCGGATGCTGACCTCATCGTCCACAATCAGGATGTTATGCATGTTGGCTGATCACAGGAGGGTTTACCACTTCGCTTACCACCGGCAATTCAATCACAAACTTGGTCCCCATCGGTCGATTCTCCTCCACTCGAATCGATCCGTGATGATCTTCAATAATCCTGCTTACAATCGCCAATCCCAATCCCGTCCCACGTTTCTTGGTGGAGAAGTAGGGCAGAAATAATCGTTCCTTCAGTTCCTGTGTGACCCCATGGCCCGTGTCTGCTACCGTGATCTCCACCGCGTCGCGGCTAGCTACCAGCATCGTCGAAATCTGAATTTCACGAAAAATCACGTCCTGCATGGCTTCCGCTGCATTGTCCACTAGATTGGCCAGTGCTCGCTTGATCGCATCCGCGTCTGCCATCACTTCCGGTAAATCGGTCGCCAGCGAAGTGCGGATCCGAACACTGTCCAGCCGTCCGTTAAACATGGCCAAGGCGCTCTCCACAACGGAATTGATGTTGGCTGGCCGCGGCTGTGCCGTGGGAAAGCGCGCCAGCGTTGCAAACTCGTCCACCAGCGTGCGCACCGTCTCCACCGCCCCCGCAATCGTATCGGCACAACTATGGATCACCTCAAGCGATGCCGCGTCCGGTGGCATCCCCTTCCCCAGATGACGTCGAATACGTTCCGCCGAAAGTGCGATCGGGGTCAGAGGGTTCTTGATCTCATGCGCCACCCGCCGAGCCACTTCCCGCCAGGCCGCCTGCTTCTGGGCTTTCAGCAGGTCCGACAAATCCTCGAATACCAACACGTATCCCAGTCCCCGGTCCCCGTGTTTGAGTGCCGCCACCGTGACGGCGACGTTGAGCGTGGCATGATGAACGTCCATTTCCATTTGCGTCGTGCTCGTGCCCATCCGGTCCGCCCGGCGCAGCAGCGGCTCCAGACTCTCCATCACCGAATCACTGAACACATCGCGCAAAGGCGCCCCAATCAGCACTTCCGGAATTCCGGCCTCTGTGCCACTGGGATGAAATAACCGGAGCAACGCATGGTTCACGTGTGTAACTTCGTAGGCGGTGTTCAGCGAAAGCACTCCATTCGGAATATTCTCCAAAATGGTTTCCATGTGGCGGCGACGTTGTTCTAACGCAACGTTCGCTCCGCTCAACTCACGGCTGGACGCTTCAATCTGCCGCCGGCTGGATTCCAGTTCCCCAGCCATCCGGTTGAAAGACTGCACCAGGTCTCCAATTTCATCCGCCGCAGCTACTTCAACGCGATAATCCAACCGCCCCCGGGAAATCTCTTGCATGGCCTCGGCCAGCGCCACCACCGGACGCGTCACCAGTTTGGAGAGAAACAGTGCCAGCCAGGTCGTGGCAAACAATACCACCACCGTCAGCAAAAGCAGGACTTCCATATACGTGCGCCGTACCAACCTGCGTCCGAGCGCCAATTCCAGATAGCGCTGCTGGCTGGCATCGATCTGCCGCACCGTTTCCGAAAACTGTTTGGGCAAGGGCATGGCCACTAGAATCACATCGTGGTCGCCCACCGCGGCGCTGCCCAGAATATATTCCGTGTTCTCCCAAGCGAATGGTACTGGCGTGTTCGACTGAAGAAATCCCGGAGGCAGCTTGCCTTTGAGCGCTCCCCAATCCGCAGGCTCACCGAAACTGGTTTTCGCCTCTCCTTGATCCATGAGTACGGCAAATCCGCCCTGTAACGTCGATTCGTGACGCCGCAATTCTTCCGCTACCGCCCCAAAGTTACCCGCAGCCAATGCGCGCCGCACCTCGGGCTCTGCGGCAATGGACACCGCTTCCGCGCGCGCGTTCTGCGCTGCATATTGCGAAAGTAGCAACGCCATGGTCGCCGTGTCCTGCCGCACTTCCTCCACCGGCGTCGAAAACCACTTGTCGATCGAGCGGTTCATCAACACATAGGCAAAAAAGAACATCCCGATGACTGGCAGAAACGAAAGCAATAGACTGCCCACCACCAGCCGCGTGCGGAACTTCGATCCCAGAACCCCCAGCCGTCTTTCGGCGAACAACTTCAGGATGTTACGGACCAGTACAAACGTCAGCGTCAGAAACAGAACAAAAATCAAGGTCGAGAGGAAAGCGAAGAACAACAGTTGCTGGTTGCTGTTGGGTCTTACTGGCAGATCGAGAGAAGTCAGGGCGAATAGGAGTCCGACCAGCAGAATGAAGCCCACAGCAACCGGAATGATGATCCTCTTCCGGCTGGCCGGTTTTTTATCCAGACGCATTGGATTCGACGAAGTCACAGGCCTGAAACCCACATTATAAGCCGGGCGTCGCTTGATCTTTAATTTAGGCGCCGGCGTTCTCGCTAGCCTGTCCTGAGCGAAGTCTAACGGTGAGGCGCAGCGAAGCTCAACCGCGGCGCATCCGCGCGCCTCCCAAATCTTCCGGCCTCGACCCGGCCGAAACGCACACAGCCCCCTCCTTGACCTTACCGAAGTTCATGCCCTCGAACCCCGTCAATTCTCATAAACCCCTGTTTGGCGGGCATTTCAAGCGCCACAAACGACCGACCCTCCTATGCCATGCGGTACAGGTACCAAAGTTACTCGCGCAGTAACGCCTCCCCGTTGACAATTTATGTCAACGCGAACCACTCAGTGGTTTTCCGCTCATTAGCTGCCGTGTTTCGCGTGGGCCGCGTCAAGACGCTGGCATTTCTCTGTCGCTCGGATAGGAGATCGAAGTATGTCTCAACGGCTGGGTGATCTACTCGTCAAAGAGAAGATCATTTCCCCAGAGCAGTTGGAGCAAGCGGTCAAGATCCAAAAAGACAGCAACACCCGTCTGGGTGCTGCCCTGGTCAAGCTCGGCTTCCTCAGCGACGAGGATGTCACTAACTTCCTTTCTCGTCAGTACGGTGTTCCCGCAATTAATCTTTCCTATTTCGAAATTGATCCCTCGGTCGTCAAGCTGATTCCGTACGAGACCGCCAAACGCTATCAGATTCTGCCCCTGAGCCGCGTCGGCGCTTCCCTCACCATCGCCATGGTCGATCCCACCAACGTGTTCGCCATGGACGATATCAAGTTTATGACCGGTTTCAACATCGAGCCGGTCGTAGCCTCGGAAAGCTCGATTCTTGAGGGAATCGATAAAGCCTACGGCACCACCAAAGAAGAAGATCTTGAACAGGTGATGCAGTCGATGACGGACATGGACGAAGCCGACGTCGAACTGCAAGCTGACCAGGAAGAATTAGGTCTGGCGGATCTTGAAAAAGCCGCTGACGAAGCCCCCATCGTCAAGCTGGTCAACCTCATCCTCACCGATGCGGTCAAGCGCGGGGCCAGCGACATCCACATCGAGCCTTACGAAAAAGAGCTTCGCGTTCGCTTCCGTATTGACGGTGTCCTGCAAAGCATCATGACCCCGCCCCTGAAGTTGAAAGATGCCATCACCTCGCGCATGAAGATCATGGCGAAACTCGATATCAGCGAAAAGCGTCTGCCGCAGGACGGCCGCATCATGCTGAAGATGAACATCGGCGGACGCAAGAAGCAGCTCGATTTCCGGGTCAGCACTTTGCCCACGCTGTGGGGCGAAAAAATTGTGCTCCGCCTGCTCGATAAAGAGAACCTGCGTCTCGATATGACCAAGCTCGGCTTCGAGCCCGAATCGCTGGTCAAATTCGAGAAAGCGATTCTCAAACCCTACGGCATGGTGCTTGTCACCGGACCCACCGGATCGGGTAAAACCAACACCCTTTACTCCTCCATCTCCACTCTCAACAAACCCGATACCAACATTATGACCGCCGAAGACCCGGTCGAATTCCAGTTGGCTGGCGTGAATCAGGTGCAGATGAAGGAACAGATCGGCCTGAACTTTGCCGCCTCATTGCGCGCCTTTCTGCGTCAGGATCCCAACATCATCCTGGTCGGCGAAATTCGAGACTTTGAAACCGCCGAAATCGCCATCAAAGCCGCCCTCACCGGACACTTGGTGCTCTCCACGCTGCATACCAATGGCGCTCCCGAAACCATCACCCGTCTCATGAACATGGGCATTGAGCCATTCCTGGTGGCCACTTCCGTTCACCTGATCTGTGCGCAGCGCCTGGTGCGCCGCATTTGCAAGGAATGTGCTGCGCCGGTGGAAGTGCCGCGCCAGACCTTGCTCGAAGAAGGCTATACCCCCGAGGAAGTGGATACCGTCAAGATCATGAAGGGCAAAGGCTGCGCCGTGTGCAACAGCACTGGATACAAGGGCCGGTGCGGCTTATACGAAGTCATGGAAGTGGACGACGAGATCAGGGAACTGGTTCTGGTCGGCGCTTCCGCGGTCGAACTTAAGAAGAAGGCAATCGAGCGCGGCATGATCACACTTCGCCGCAGTGGCCTGATCAAGGTCGCCGCCGGCATGACCACGCTCGAAGAAGTGGCCCGCGAAACGATTCACTAGATTCTGTACCACGAAGGGAAACAAAATGGCGCTCTCGTTAAGCGATCTGTTGAAAAGAATGCTGGAAATGAGCGGCAGCGATCTTCACCTCACTACCAATTCGCCGCCGCAAATCCGTGTCCACGGACACCTCGTCCCTCTGGATCTTCCGCAGATGACGCCTTCGGAAACCAAGCAGCTTGCGTACAGCGTCATGACCGACTCCCAAAAGCACCGTTTCGAAGAGAATCTCGAACTCGATTTTTCTTTCGGTTTGAAAGGTCTGGCCCGCTTTCGCGCCAACGTCTTCAATCAACGCGGCGCCACTTCCGCCGTCTTCCGTCTCATCCCCTTCGAGATCAAGTCCTTCAACCAACTGGGATTGCCGGCCGTGGTCAGCAAGATGTGTGACAAGCCACGTGGTCTGGTACTGGTCACGGGGCCAACCGGGTCAGGAAAATCCACCACCCTCGCGGCCATGATCGACAAGATCAATACCGAGCGTCACGACCACATCTTGACCATCGAAGACCCCATCGAATTTGTGCACATGAACAAGAATTGCGTGGTCAATCAGCGCGAGCTGCACGCCGACACCAAGAGCTTCGCGGACGCGCTGCGCGCCGCCCTTCGTGAAGACCCAGACGTAGTCCTGATTGGCGAAATGCGCGATCTCGAAACCATCGAATCCGCTTTGCGTATCGCCGAAACCGGACACTTGACTTTCGGTACGCTGCACACCAATTCCGCGTCTTCCACCATCAACCGAATCATCGACGTGTTTCCATCTCACCAGCAATCCCAGATTCGGGCCCAGTTGTCGCTGGTGCTGGAAGGCATCATGTGCCAAACCTTACTGCCTAAGTCTGACGGTAAAGGCCGTGCCATGTGCATGGAAATCCTGGTGCCGAATGCCGCGGTCCGCAACCTCATCCGTGAAGACAAGATCCATCAGATTTATTCCTCCATGCAATCCGGACAGGACAAGTTCGGAATGCAGACTTTCAACCAGGCCCTGGCCACTGCCTATTTCCAGAAGCAGATCACTTTGGAGATGGCCATGAGCCGTTCCAGCAACCAGGACGAATTAACCGAAATGATCAATCGCGGCGCAACTCTGTTGAACCGTAATCAATCCGCCCCCGCTATGGCAAAAGGGGCAGCGCCTGCAAAGCGATAAGGGAAAGATCGAAAAGATTGGAAACGCGCGAAAAACAGTCAGCAAGCAGGGAATCCGGAGCAGCAAACAATCCGCGTTCCTGGACACAAAACTTAACGTAGCCAAGCGAGGTTAACATGCCAGTTTTTACATTTTCGGGAAAGAACGAAACCGGAGAAAAAGTCACCGGAGAGCGAGTCGCCCCCAACAAGCAGGCCCTGGCCACGCAATTGCGCAAGGAGCGAATCACCACCGGCGCCATCCGCGAAAAAGGCAAAGAGTTTGCCATGCCGACCTTCGGCTCCGGCCGCATCAAGGTGAAGGAGATTGCCATCTTCTTCCGCCAGTTCTCCGTCATGATCGATGCCGGTCTGCCACTGGTGCAATGTCTGGAGATTCTGGGCGCCAACCAGGAGAACCAGGCGTTTCAGAAGACGCTGAACGGAGTTCGCACCACCGTGGAAGGTGGCGCGACCCTGGCCAATGCCATGCGCCAGTTCCCCAAGGTCTTCGATGAACTGACCACCAACATGATCGAGGCCGGTGAAACCGGCGGTATTCTCGACGTCATCTTGCAGCGCTTGGCTCTCTATGTCGAAAAAGCAGTCAAGCTGCGCGCCGCGGTAAAATCCGCTCTCATCTACCCGGTTTCGGTGGTCTCGCTGGCCTTCCTCATCGTCGGCGCCCTGCTCAAGTGGGTGGTCCCGATCTTCGCCAACTTGTTCGTCGGTCTGGGCGTGGCCCTGCCCCTGCCCACCCGCATCGTGATCGGCCTCTCTGGCTTTGTAGGCCAGTTCTGGTGGTTCTTCATCCTGGGCATCGGTGGTCTCTTTTTCGGAGTCAAAGAGATGCGCAAGCACGAGCGCGCCGCCTACTACATGGATTGGTGCTTGCTCAAGCTGCCTGTGCTCGGCCTGCTGCTGCGTAAGATCGCCGTCGCCCGCTTCACCCGTACCCTCGGTACTCTGATCACCTCCGGCGTGCCCATCCTGGAAGGTTTAAGCATCACCGCCCGCACCTCCGGCAACAAGGTGCTGGAATCCGCCCTGATGCGGGTGCGCAAGGCCATCGAAGAAGGCCGCACCATCGTCGATCCCTTGCGCGAGTGCGGTGTGTTTCCCAACATGGTCACCCAGATGATCGGCGTGGGCGAAGCCACCGGCGCCATGGACTCCATGCTGCAGAAAATTGCCGACTTCTACGAAGACGAAGTCGACGCCGCCACCAAAGACATGCTGGCCATGCTGGAACCCATCATCATCGGCCTGCTCGGCATCATGATCGGCGGCATCGTGATTTCGCTGTACATGCCGTTGTTCTCGATGATCGCCAAACTGGCGGGATAAGTACGAAAAGCGATTCGAGGCCGCAGCGGGGGGAACAGAAAGCTCCTCCTGCTGCCGGCCTCTAGCAGCTGACTCCCAGCGATAGGGACGGAAATGCATTCCATATTCGATCAGCGGCAATGGCTGGCGTGGCTGGTCAAGGTCCGCGTCCTGATCCTGACTTGTCTGCTGGGCATCGAGCTCGCCATCGCCCAGCTCACTCCCAGCGCTTCCCGCTGCGCCTGTTCGTCACCGTCATGCTGCTGTGGTACGCTATCGCGGTTTTCCATCTCTTTCTGCTCTCCTTCTGGCAGGAATACCGCGTCCAGTCGCTGCTGCAGGTGCTCACCGACCTGGCCCTCGTCAGCCTGGTGATTTACGCCACCGGCGGGATCGACAGCTCGTTCAATTTCCTTTATCCCCTGGTCATCATCGTAGCCTGCATCCTGCTGCCCCGTACCTGGGCCTTTCTCACTGCGGCGCTGGCCTTCATCCTCTATGGAACCGTTCTTGAACTGACCTATTTCGGAATCGTTCCTTCATACTCCACCACCCATCCTGAATTGAAGTCGCTCCAAGCCATTATTCTGGTCAACTTGTTCGGCTACCTGGCGGTCGCCTATCTGGCCGGACAGCTGGCCACCAAGCTTCGCCAGGTGGACGTTAAGCTCAAGCACACCAGCGGCGCGCTGGAAAACCTGCAGGCCCTGCATGAAAACATCATTCAGTCCATCACCGGCGGACTGATCACCACTGGCCTCGATGGCCACATCACCCTGGCAAACACCGCCGCCCAAAAACTGCTAGAGTGCCCGGAAGACAGCCTGCTGGGCGAGCCCGTCAACCGGCTTTTCCTCGATCCGCTTCCCCAGGTCGGATCCGACGCGCTCACACACCGAAGTTCGCCTCGTCGCCCCCAACGGCTACCGCAAGACTTTCCGTGTCCAGGTCTCAACCCTCGCCGTCCCGGAAAAAGGCACGCTGGGATTACGTCTACACTTTTGACGATCTCACCGAAATCCGCCGCCTGGAGCGCGAAGTCCGCATGCAGGACCGCCTGGCCGCCGTGGGCCGCCTGGCCGCTGCCATTGCCCACGAAATTCGCAATCCGCTGACCTCCATCGCCGGCTCGGTCAGTCTGCTGTCCAGCATTCCCGACCTGAGCGATGAACACCGCCAACTGCTCCAAATCGTGACCCGCGAGTCCGAGCGCCTGAACCACATCATTACCGACTTTCTCGGATACTCCCGCGGCAAGCAATATCAATTCAAGAAAGTTGACTTGCTACCACTGCTCGAAGACACTCTTACCCTGCTGGAACATCGCCTGGCCGCGCAGAACAGCGCGATCCTGATCGAGAGAAAGTTTCAGCTGACCGAAGCCTGGACGCTCGCCGACGGCGACAAAATCAAGCAAGTCTTCTGGAATTTCTGCGAGAATGCGGTCCGCGCCATGCGCGACGAACGGCACCCTGACCGTTTCCGTCGAATCCTCAGGAGACGACTGGCAGGTCAACTTCGCCGATACCGGCCCGGGCATGAGCCCGCAGTTGATCGAAAAAATCTTCGAGCCTTTCCAGTCCCAGTTCGAAGGCGGCACCGGCCTCGGCCTCGCCATCGTTTACCAGATCGTCCAGGCCCACGAAGGCAAAGTTTGGGCGCGCTCCAAAGTCGGCCAGGGCAGCGTGTTTGTCTTGAAATTGCGCCGTCTTGCGGAAGCAGCCTTATCACTGCCACATAAACGCCGCCACTCATTCCGCTCCTCTCGAAACCGCCGCGGTCGCTGCCGCGGGAGGCGCGCGTGGGTAACATTCTGGTTTGCGATGACGAGCGCTCCATCTGCGAAATGCTCGAGATTGCCCTGCGCCGTGACGGCCACAAAGTTGAGACCGTAAACTCCGGCGAAGTAGCCAAAAGAAAACTCGATGGCGCGCTCTACGACGTCGTCATCACCGATATCAAAATGCCGCGCACCGATGGCATCGAAGTTCTGCGCCACGCCCATCAGGTTTCGCCCGACTCCGCTGTCATCCTGATTACCGCGGTCGACGACTATGAAGCCGCTGTCGAAGCCGTAAAAGCCGGCGGAGCCACCGACTACATCCGCAAATCTCCCGGCCTGGTGGACGAAATCAAGCTGGCCATCAACCGCGCTCTCGAGAAGATGGCGCTCAGCCGCCAGAATTTTGCCTTCAAACGCGACGCCGACACCCGCAACTCGCTCGATAACATCGTCGGCGTCAGCGCCGCCATGGAGAAGCTGAAGCAGACCATCCGCACCGTCGCCTCCACCCAAAGCACCGTCCTGATCTACGGCGAGAGCGGCACCGGCAAGGAACTGGTCGCCCGCGCCGTGCACGTATGTTCACCCCGCGCCGCCGAGCCTTTCGTTTCCATCAATTGCGGAGCCTTCCCGGAGACCCTGCTCGAAAGCGAACTATTCGGCTACGTCAAAGGCGCGTTTACCGGAGCCAATCAGAACAAGCGCGGCCTGTTCGAAGTCGCCGACCAGGGCACCATCTTCCTCGACGAAATCAGCGAAACTTCCATGACCATGCAGGTCAAGCTGCTGCGCGTGTTGCAGGAGCGCTGCGTGCGCCCCGTCGGCGGCACCAGCGAAATCCCTATCGACGTGCGCGTCATCGCCGCCACCAACCGTGATCTCGATAAACTGGTCGCCGAAAACACTTTCCGCGAAGACCTCTACTACCGCCTGAATGTCATCCCGATTTCCGTTCCTCCACTGCGCGAGCGCCGCGAGGACATTCCGCTGCTGGTCAACCACTTCCTGAAAAAGTACGCCCCGGCTGCCGGCAAAAGTATTGTGCGCGTGGACCGTTCTTCGCTCGAAGCCTTGTCCGCCTACGAATGGCCGGGCAACGTCCGCCAGCTGGAAAACACCATCGAGCGCGCCGTCGCCCTCGAAACCGGAGAAGAATTGCGTGCCGAGCTTCCCGTGGAAAGGGCCAAAGCCCGTGCCGCCGCCGCTGGAGTCGGCGTTCACGGAACCATCGCTAGCGGATCCGTGCTGCCCGAAGGCATGGACATGGAAAAATACGTAGCCGATATCGAAGTCTCGCTGCTGAAATCGGCGCTGACGCAATCGAATGGCGTCCAGACCCGCGCCGCCGACCTGCTGAAAATCTCCTACCGTTCCTTCCGCCACTTGATGAAGAAGTACGAACTGTAGCTTTTGGCCTTTGGTTTTTAGCTCTTAGCCAAAAGCCAATGGCTAAGAGCCTCGTTTCAACTGCTGCTTCCACCCCAAAACCCTCGCCTTATTGCCTTCCGCTTCCGCCTCCGGGATCATCCCCTTCTTCTGATACAACACCGACAAACTGGTATGCGCCAGTACGTCCTCGGGATCCAGTTCCGCCAGCTGTTTGGCCACCGCAATCGCTTCATCTAACCGGTTCAAATCCCCGAGCACCCGCGCCATGCCGTGCAGCGCCTCGGCGAATGCCGGGTCCGCAGCCAGGCATTTCTCATACTCTGCCAGCGCCCGCTCCGGCTGCCCATCTGCCACCAGATCAAGCGCGGCATAGTAATGGTCTTCAGCTTTTCGATGGAACGTATCGTCGGCCATGCCTACCAGATTCTAAGGCACAAGCCCACTTCGCGCACCTGTCCCGTTGCCTCCGTGTGCCTCTGTGACCTCCGTGGTAAATGCCCTAAGGTTTTCTCGGCGCGCTCGGCGTCTCGGCGGTGAATGGTTTTGCTTTTCCCCGCGGTTGGTTTTCTCTGTGTCTCTGTGGTGAACGATTTCTGTATGATGTCCCCATGCGCTACATGCTCCGCTTCCTGTGGAACGCCACCCGCGGACACCACCTCACTCCCTGGCGCAGCCCTTACCTTTTGTGGAGAATCGAAACCTATACCGGCGTGAAGATGCACCAGATCGGCCTTCTTGAATTTTGGGAATTTACCTGGAGGGAGCGCAAACAACTCTGGCGCTTCTTGAAATGGACCGGGGAAATGGAACGCTACGCCCATCCCCGGCCCAAGACATCCTGAAAATGAACCTGACCGCAGCCTTGGCTACCGTGCCGCTGCTGCCGCGCCTTCAATCACAATACTGACTTCGCTGCCTTTGCCTGACCCAATCAACTGCGCCGCCGCCGCCCGGTTGGAGGCAATCTCCAGATACCCCATGCTTCCTAAAATGCCAAACACCTCGTTCGGCATGCCCTCGGCGTAGTTGTTGCGAATCTCCGTGATCTCGGTCTTACCAACCACCATCTTGAACGCCGGAGGCGCCGCCTGAAAAAGCATGGGCACATCCTGCGGCGTGAAGTTGGTCACCAGGTTTCCAAAACGATCGACTTTCAACACCACTCCGCGCAGCGTCCGCCCATCCGCCGCTTTGGGTTTGGGCGCGTTGAAACGCGCGTAATCTTTTATCTCGTCGCCAAACTTCCCCGAGTCCACGCCTTTGGCCAGCCAGCCTGCCACCGGCGCAAAAATGTCGCGCGCATGAAACGTCGTGCTCACCGGCTGCATAAAATAATGTTCTCCGGTGATGTGCCGCACCCGAATCCGTTCCTCACGGGCATACACCAGCGACAACACTCCGTTATCGGGCGCAACGAAAAAATGCTTCTCATTCGACACCAGAATGGGACGCCGCGCCGTGCCCACCCCTGGATCCACCACAACCACGTGAATCGTCCCCAAAGGGAAGTAGGCATACGATTGCGCAATGGCCAGGGCTCCATCGAGCACGTCAAACGCCTGCACCGAATGGCAGATGTCCACAATCTGCGCCTGCGGCGCAATATTCAGGATCACGCCTTTCATGGTGCCCACAAAGTGGTCGTTGATTCCGAAGTCGCTGGTCAGGGTAACGATCGGCCGGTTCGCCAAGCTTGCCTCGCAACGGGAGACAGAACTCTCCCCGTGTGGCGAAAGTAACGTGTGGGGCAGCCAGAGTCAAGGCACCTAGGTAATAGGCGCTCGGCAAACCAGGCAGCGGACGCCTCGCCATGCGAAGATAGAAGATAGGTTAGACACGCTTCGCGCCCAGAAATGAAGACCTCGACACTTCGCAGGATATTCAAAGCCTTTCACTATCGTGATTTCCGCCTGATGTGGTTTGGCGCCTGCACCTCCAGCATCGGCACCTGGATGCAAATCGTCGCCCAGGGATGGCTCATCTATCGTCTCACCCACTCCCCCTTCTTGCTCGCGCTCGACCAATTTCTCGGCGGCATTCCTATCTTTCTTTTCTCACTGATCGGTGGCGTGGTCGCCGACCGCATCGAGCGCAGGAAAATCTTGCTGGTCTCTCAATACATGCAAATGGCCAGCGCCGCCATTTTGACCATACTGGTTGCAACCGGCATGGTGCACGTGTGGCACATCCTCTGTCTTTCCTTCGTCTCCGGCCTCGCCCAGGCCTTTGGCGCGCCCGCCTACTCGGCGCTGATTCCCACCCTCGTCGATCGCGAGGATATGCCGAACGCCATCGCCTTGAATTCCATCCAGTTCAACATGGCGGTGACCATCGGCCCGGCGCTCGCCGGTCAAGCTTTGGCCAAGTTAGGAGAGAAATGGTGCTTTGGCTTGAATGCGGTTTCGTTCCTGGCGCCCATCATCTCGCTTACCATCATCTCGACCCGGTTCCTCCCCGTGCCCACCACCGAGTCGATGTTGACCAGCCTGAAGCAGGGCATCAAATTCGTTCGCAGCCAGAATTCCATGGAGGCGCTTACCGTCCTCGCGTTCTGCATGACTGCCTTAAGTACGCCCATGCGGACGTATATTCCCGTGTTCGTAAAGGATATCTTTCATCGCGGCCCGGAGACCTATGGCAACCTGCTTTCATTCATGGGGATTGGCTCCATCTGCGGCTCTTTGCTGATGGCGAGCCTGGGCAACATGCGTAATAAGGGAAGGTTCGCGCTCACCGCACTCATGTGCCTGGGCGCGGGGATTTCCTCATTTTCTTTTTCGAAGGCGTTGCCCGTGAGTTATTGCATGCTGGTGATCGTGGGCGCTTCCATGATGGCCGTATTTGCTACGGTAACTTCGCTGGTGCAGTTGATCACCCCCAACCACATGCGTGGAAGAGTGATGAGCGTCTACAACTGTGCTTTCCGCGGCGGCATGCCCATGGGAAACCTCCTGTCTGGATGGCTCGTTCCCATGTTCACCGCGCCCCTGGTGCTGGGAGTGAATGGAGTGTTATTGATTCTTGTAGCGATGTACTTTCTCTTGGTACAGCGGCGAATCGCTACCCTCTAATCCGTAGGACCCACGACGATCAACCCACGACACCTCATTGAATCTCAATATTCCCCGATCCCGTTTCCACTTCCACCGGCACTCCGCCGCCATTGACCTTCCCGCGTAACTCTCGTTTCCCCATGGCACCCTGCACGGTCACTGGCTGGCTCACCGAAATCGATCCCGAACTGGTGTGCGCATCCAGATCGAACGCTGCTCCCGACCCCAGTTTTAAATGGATTCCGCCCGAGCCGCTATGCACCATCCACGCTCCAGTCGGATCGCCTTCTGCGGTAATCGTCCCACTGCCCGCCGTAGCCTCAAGCGCGCCCTTCACTCCTCGCAATTCCATGCCGCCGGAGCCGGTCTCCGCACGTACTGCTCCAGGCGCCGTCTGTTCAAGCACAATATGCCCGCTGCCGGTCTGTCCGTCAAATCCGCCGCCAATATCGTCAGCATGGATTGACCCGCTCCCAGTTTTGACGCGCACATTCCCCTTTACCCCTCTGATCTCGACGTCGCCCGATCCAGTCTCCGCCCGCACCGTGTTGCCGATGTCGGAAATCTTCAGTCCGCCCGATCCCGTCTCGATCTCAACCTCGCGTTGCAGCCCCTCAATGGTCTGACTCCCCGAGCCGGTATGTGAACGCAATTGGGTTTCTGCCGGTACCACCAGCTCGTAACTGATCGAAACATTGTGGAATAACTCGGAGTCGTCGCTGTGGCCAATGCGGATGTCATTGCCGCTTTGCTGAATCGGAGGATTCTTCTCGATCTCCTGTACCTTCTGCTCGCCATCACCCCCGAACCAATTCGTCACTTTGATATGCGCAGAGATCTCCACTTGGCCGGACCCTCCGGTGCGTACATGAACCGTTCCCGACCCGGTGCTCAGGTCAACCTTGGCCGCGCCGGTTACCGTCAACGTCCGCTGAAATGATCCTTCCGCCGATGCCGCCGCCGGCAGCGCTTGCAGACAAACCAGCAAAACCGCAATGCCGGCCATCATCTTCAAAGCAAAAATTCTTTCTGTTTTCATCGTAGCCTCTCGAACAACCTTGTCATTTTTGGTGGGCCCCATGTACCTTGCTGAACCACGCGCGATTCGTATCGGGGCGCGCCTTCAGGCGTGCCGTTACATGTCTACAACGACGCTTTTAGGCGCCGAGGGCCGGTCCGCCTCAATGTATCCTCACATCCCCCGACCCAGTATGCACCAGCAGTTCCGGACCGCCGCCAGAAACCTTGCCGCGAATCTCATGTTGTGCCCGCCGCAAATCGCCCTGAATCGTCATCGTCACCGGACGATCCACGGTCACGCTTCCCGATCCTGCAGTCGCGTCCAGATCAAAGTTTGCTCCCGACGGCAGTTCCAAATCCACGTTGCCGGAACTGGTTCGAATTTCCCATCTCCCGCTGTTCACGCCCTGGATCGTCATGTCGCCGCTTCCCGAATGCGCGTCCAGCATTCCGTTCACCCCGCGCAACTCAACGTTGCCGGAGCCGGTGTGTACCCGCACATCACCTTTGCCCTTCTCATCCGCGCGGATGTCACCGCTTCCAGCCTCCGCCGTAAACGGCCCCGAAATCTCTCTCGCCTCCACATCCCCAGACCCCGTATGCAACTGGATGTCCCCAATTATGTCCTCCAGCCGCATGTCTCCCGACCCACTCTCCAGCTTCAAATTGCTGCGCAGCCCCACCATTCGCTGGTCCCCGGAACTGCTATGCGTGGTCACCGTCGTATCCGCTGGCGCCGTGATCTCGTAATCCACCGAAATGTCGTGGGCATTCACGTAATCAATGTGAATGCTGTTGCCGCTCTGCTGGATAGGCGGGTTCTTCTCGATGTCGCTGACCTCCGACTGCCGCCCTCCGCTGAACCATCGGTCGCCCACGTGAATCTTGCCGCGCACCGTCACCGAGCCCGCCGGTCCACTACGTACCGTGACGTCTCCCGACCGCGTCAGCACCTGCAAGTCCACTGCTCCGCTGACCTGATAAGTGCGTTCAAAGGACCCTTGAACCGAAGCGCTTGCCGCCCCGGCCATCGCCGCCACACTGACCATCAATGTGCCCAAACGAAGAGCTTTCTTCATGTCCATCCTCCTGATTGTCACCGCTGCAATAGACGCACCAGACGCTCGATTGTGAGTGGCAAATCTCGGTGTTCCTCTGCGCCCTCTGTGCTCTCTGTGGTGAAGGCCTTCCTTTGTGCCCCTTCGTGTCCTTTGTGGTTAACGGTTCCCCCACCAACGACAACCCACAAATAACCAAAGGCACGGATTCCCATCCGTGCCTTCGCGCTATCCAGGCTTGTCCATAAGGACGCTTACTGCAACACCACCTGATCGCCTTCCTTCAAGCCGCTGAGCAGCTCAGTCTTGGCCCCGTTAGAGATGCCGATATTGACGGCGAGCTTCTTCTTTCCATCCTTCGCCTTCGCATCAGGTATCTCAACCGACGCTTTCTTGTCCTTGTCATACAGGATCGCGCCTTCCGGAATCTGCAGCACATTCTTATGCTCTTCCAGAATGATCTCCGCGTTCGCCGTCATCTCCGCTTTCAACTCGCCGCCCGGGTTGTTGATCGACACGCGCACCTCAAACGTGGTTACGTTGTCCTTCTCCACTCCCATCGGCGAAATCTTGGTTACCTTGCCGTAGAAGGTCTTGTCCTTGAACGATTCCACTTTGATTCGCGCCGGTTGTCCCAAATACACTTTGCCAATGTCGCTCTCGTCCACTTTTCCCTTGACGTAAACTTCGCTGGTATCCCCGAGCGTCATAACTAGCGTCGCGCCCGACCCCAACACCAGAATCGAGCTGACCGCATCGCCCATTTGCACATCACGTGAAAGCACCACTCCATCCAGCGGGGAAATAATGTCGGTGTAGCTGAGTTGCTCTTCCAGTTGTTTCAGATTCGCCTGATCCTGTGCCACTTCCGCTTGCGCCTGCGCGATCTTCGCCTTCAGCACCGTTACTTGCGCCTTGGACACGTTCTGCTTATTCAGCGCCATCTTGTAGTTTCGGTCGGCATCATCCAGCGCCTGCGCCGAAACTACGCCATCTTTCGCCATCTCAATGTTGCGGTCGTACTGCCGCTTCAACAACGGCACATCCGGCCCTTCGGCATCCACTTTCGACCGTTCGTAATCCGCTTGCGAGCTGGAGAGATTGGCCTCGGCCGCTTGCAGCGCCGCCCGCGACTGGTCCACCTGCGCCTCAATCTCCACCTTGTCGAGCTGTGCCAGCAACTGGCCTTTCTTCACCGTGTCCCCATAATCCACCAAAAGGTTTTTCACAATACCACTGGCTTTCGATTTCACTTCGACCTTCAGGATAGGAGTCACCTTGCCCGTTGCCACCACGCTCTTCGCCAGATCGCCCTTCTCTACCTTCGCCAGCTTGGAAGGATCAATCTTGGTGCCGCCACGGCTGAACGCCGCCAGTCCGCCCACGAACAACAGCACCACCACTACTACGCTGCTGATAATGATGATTCGTTTGCGGCGCTTCTTCTTGTTGTGACCATTGCCGTTCACATCCGCCTCCTGGCGCTCTCTAGCGCTCACTACCGGTTATTACGGGCCCAGCCCCGGTTTTGTTCCCCTATTTATCCGGAAAGACTGTTGGATGACACCGTGCCAGTGTCTGGTAACCTGCTCACTCCGTTAGACCGCTCAATACTAGAAATGGAAGCAGAAATTCTGACCACGACTCCAGGACACAAACAGGACAGATTCAGAGATGACCCACTTCCCATCGCATACCTCCATTCTACAGCCAATCGTTTCCCATAAAAATGCATTACCTCCTTTGGAATGTTAGAATTACCCAATCTATGCTTGCCTACGTGCTGCTGCAGGTGTTTCTTATCCTGCTGCTGGTCGCAGCCAATGCGTTCTTCGCTGCTGCCGAATTCGCCCTGGTCAGCGTTCGCGAGACCCGCATCCAACAACTCATCGAATCCCGTCGCGTCGGCGCCCGCATTGTCCAAAAGCTGCACCGCAACCTCGACGAAGTCGTCAACGGCGTTCAACTCGGCATCACCATCGTCAGCCTGACCCTCGGCTGGATCGGTGAACCCATGGTTGCCCGCATTGTCGAGAACATTCGTTTTATAAAAGAGGTTCCCCACGCCGCCGTTTACGCCCACGGCATCGCCCTGGTCGTCGCTTTCAGTCTGATCACCTGCCTGCACGTGATCCTCGGCGAACTCGTTCCAAAGTCCCTGGCCTTAGAACGTGGCGAGCAGGTCGCTCTTGCAGTCGCCGCCCCCATGGAAGTTTTCCTCACCCTCACCCGTCCATTTATTTATTCCATGAGTAAGGTGGCAGGCTACGTCCTTCGCGTCTTCGGCTCCCGCAAGATCCGCCAGGGCCCAGTGCATTCGCCGGACGAACTCAAACTCATCGTCACTGCCAGCCGCCAATTCGGCCAGATCCCGCCCTCCCAGGAAGAAATGATCCATCGCGCGCTCGAGCTTGAGAGCATCACCGTCCGCGAAGTCATGGTTCCACGTCCCGACATTTTTTCCTTGCCCGGCGATCTCACTCTCGACGAGGCCCTATCGCGTGTAGTAGAAGAACAGCATTCCCGCGTCCCCATCTATGACCGCCAAAGCGGCCCCGAACACATCATCGGTGTGCTCTACGCCAAAGACCTCATGCGCTGGAGCCGGCTGCGCCTTACCGCCAATCCCGCCCAGCCCATCTCGGTGCGCATCTCCAACATGAAGGTTAGCCAGATCATGCGCGACGTCCTCGTCGTCCCCGAAACCAAGGTCCTCACCGAGTTGCTCGAGGAATTCAAAGACCGCAAGCGTCATCTGGCGGTCGTGGTCGACGAATTCGGTTCCACCGCTGGCGTCATCACCGTCGAAGATATCCTGGAACAGCTGGTTGGCGAAATAGAGGACGAGTTCGATATGGCGCCGCCCGTACCCTCCGTCCTTGCCGAGGATGTCAAACTGCTAGTGGAAGCCTCCGCGGGAATTCGTGATCTCGAATCGCAATACGAACTGGTCCTGCCGCGCGATGCCGGATTTGAAACTCTGGCTGGCTTCGTGCTCGCGCGCTTGCAGAAAATCCCCAGAGTCGGCGACGCTTTCGATTACGAGGGCCATCGTTTCTCCGTCGAAGAAATGGAAGGCCATCGCATCGCCAAAGTAAAGATCGAAAAACTGCCCGCACCGATAGTGCAGGCAGGGGACTAGGACGACGAATATAGCCCCCGAGGGATCGTCGCCAACGACGAACGACCAACGACTGTTTAAATGCTCCGCTACCTAGCCCTCCGCGCGCTTTACACCTTGCCGGTCATCTGGCTCGTGGTCTCGCTCGTCTTTCTTCTAATCCACCTCGTCCCCGGCGATCCCATCCTGCAAATGCTGGGCGAAGGCGCGCCCGCAGCCGACATCCAGGCCACCCGCCACCTCTACGGACTCGACGTCCCCCTAGGCCAGCAATATCTTCACTACTGGAGCGGAGTCCTCCACGGCGATCTGGGCCCTTCATTTCGTTTCAATCAGGGCGTAACCAAGCTCATCGCTCAGCGATATCCCTACACTCTGCAATTGACCTTGGCAGCATTGTTTGTGGCTATGCTGCTCTCGATTCCCGCCGGTGTGCGCTCTGCCCGCCGCCGCAATCATTGGGACGACCGTCTGCTAAGTGTCGTCAGCCTGTTCGGACTATCATTCCCGAACTTCGCCCTCGGTCCCATCCTTATTCTGCTGTTCTCCATCAAGCTGGGATGGCTGCCCGTCTCCGGCTCCGGATCCGTCTCTCACCTGATCCTTCCAGCCATCACCATGGGCGGAGCCTTGGCCGCCATCCTCACCCGCATGGTGCGCACCTCAATGCTGGAAGAATTAGGCCAGGACTACATCCGCACCGCCCGCGCCAAAGGACTACCCGAACGCACGGTGGTTTATCACCACGCCCTGCGCAACGCCATGATCCCGGTCATCACAGTCCTCGGCCTGCAATTCGGCGCACTACTAGCCGGCGCCATCGTCACCGAAACAATTTTCTCCTGGCCCGGCATAGGCCGCCTAACCATCCAGGCCATCGGCAATCGCGACTATTATTTGGTCCAAGGCTGCATCCTCGCCATCGGCCTGACCTACGTAGCCGTCAATCTAATGACCGATTTGCTATATACGGTCGTCAATCCGAGGATCCGCCAGTGACGCCGACATCAGAACTGCGACAAGAAAAGGCCGATTCTCTCGGCGTCCTCTGCACCCACTTCTCTGCGTACTCTGCGTTTAAGGTTTTGACTTTCGATCCTCTTTGCGTCCTTCGCGAAATCAGTTCTTCGCGCACTTTGCGGTTAGGGTTTTGATCATGTCCACCGCCCCCATCTCGCTCCAACGCGCCGCCCGCCACAACGCCTTGGCCACCACCGGCGCCGCCCTGGTCACAATCTTCATCATCCTCGCCATCTTTGCCCCCTGGATCTCACCCCAAGACCCAGCCCAAATCGATCTCCCAGCCCGCCTCTCGCCGCCATCTTCCACCCACTGGTGTGGCACCGACGAGCTCGGCCGCGACATCCTCTCTCGTCTCATCTACGGCTCCCGCATCTCTATGCTGGTCGGCAGTAGCGTAGTCGCCGCATCGCTAAGCCTGGGCCTGATAATCGGCTCTCTCGCCGGATACTACGGCGGACGCCTCGACCGTTTCATCAACATCGTCGTGATGAACGCCTTCCTCTCGTTCCCCGGCATCCTCCTCGCCATCGCCTTCGTGGCCTTCCGCGGCCCCGGCATCTTCAATCTTGTGCTAGCACTGTCTCTCGGCGGCTGGGTCGGATACGCCCGCCTCGTTCGTGCCCAGGTTCTGGCCGCCCGCGAAAAGGAATACGTCGAAGCCGCCCGCGCCCTTGGCGCCAGCGACCTCCGCATAGTCGCTCGCCATATTCTCCCCAACATCATTCAGCCCGTCGTCGTGCAAGCCGCCATCGGCATGGCCGGCGCCATTCTCGCCGAAGCCACCATGAGCTTCCTCGGCCTCGGCGTTCCTCCACCCACCGCCAGTTGGGGAACCATGCTCAACGACGGCCGCGCCCACCTGTTCGATGCACCTCATCTCGTCCTATTTCCCGCCGCCGCCGTAATGCTGGCGGTGCTCTCATTCAACTTCATTGGCGACGCCCTCCGCGACTATCTCGATCCCCGCTCCCGCATCGAAGCCGGGTTGTAACTCATCTCTTCGCTTCTTGTCATTCCGAACGCGCGTCAGCGTTGTGGTATCTGCTTTTCACAGCCGTCGGAACGCCTCGTATCAGGGCACGGCTTCAGCCGTGCCGCCCAGAGCCTAATAACCCAGGGCTTTAGCCCTTGAGGTGAATCGTAAGAAGAATCATTCATGAACCGAGGTCATCCAATTTCGCAGAGGAGACACATCATGATCGCGCGCATCTGGCGAGGCCTTACCCGCGAATCCGATAAAGACACCTACTTCGCCTACCTGCAAAAAACCGGCCTGAAGGAATACGCCGCCATCCCCGGCAATCGCGGCGTCTGGACTCTACGCCGCGTCGCCGACGTCAAATGTGAATTCACTTTGATCTCCCTCTGGGACTCAATGGACGCCATCAAAGCCTTCGCCGGCCCCGACTACGAAAAAGCCGTCTTCTACCCCGAAGACGACAAGTTCCTGATCGAGCGCGGTCCCCGAGTCCAGCATTACGAAGTTTTGTCCGCATCGGGCGACGCGCCTCGAAAGGCTTGATCGTAGATGTGATCGGCCATTGCGACTACAACCCGGTCAACGAGTGTAATTGAGATTTTTCACCAGCTACGAGGCATTGCAATGCAGGCCTAGCGGATTTAGTTACTCCGTCGTCGTGGTTCCATACTGCGGCGGCGGTGCATTCCCCCGAACCTGCTCAATAAATGGGGGAACTTCCCTAAGCAGCAGATCAGACCGATACAACTCGATGTAATGTCCGCTGCCCCTCGCGATGATTCTGCGACTCCGCGTCGAGAGCTTCTTCAGGTCTTCCTGCATCTGGTTCCAGGTTGAATTCATCTCGGCAAACGCCTGGGGCGACAAGCTCTGGCTCATGTTTTTGTCCACCGTGTTCGCGGGATCCTGAGAGAAGATCAAAATTGGCAAGTCGCCGTAAGGTCCGGTGTGGATGGTTTCAAGGCCATCTTGCTCGAATGCCATGTACTCTCCCACCGCTACCGGCACGTTCACACTGCAACTATTCTCGCCTTGTAAATCACCCACTTCCCAGTCTTCCGGTCCAGTCCCCGGATGGCATTGGCCCGCCACGCGCGGCACTCCGAGGTAAAGCGCAGCGGCACCTATCAGAATTTGGGTCCATAACTGCCTCGGCATTTCGGCACGAAGTTCTTCGGGAAAATGATCCTGCTGCATCGGAGTGGAGCCATCGACGAAAACAATGCCTTTCACATTCTGGGGATAGCGCGTGACGTAGTCGCGCATGTGCATTCCCGCAATGGAATGGCCCATGAGTACGATGGGGCCTGTGATGTCAGCCTGCTACAGCAGGCCATGCAACTGCTCGACGATATGATCGGAGTCGCGCGGGCCAGGTTGTGGCTCACTCCAGCCCGTACCGGCGCGGTCATACGAGCAGACACGAGTGGTCTTCGATAATTCCGGTTTCACCTTGCCCCAGACCAGCGAGTCATCCCCCGCCCCCGATTCGAGAACGATGGTGGGCGATCCTTCTCCCGTGCACCAGAGGTGCATCTTGTAGCCGTTAACAACATAAATCTGGCCCGGCGCAGGATGATGCGCTACGAACACGTCATGCGCGATTACAGTGAAGGTTGTGCTGGCGGCAGCCACGACAGCGACCAGCGTAACCAGCGAGAGAATCACGCGTTCTGTAATGCGCCGGAGCTTGCCGATTGGCAGGCTGCGCAGCCGGCGCAATCGCCGGACACTGAAAAACGCAGCCAGCAAGGCGGTCACGACGATAATGAACGGGATCAGCGGGGAAGCAGAGAGCATGTGCGGTCCTCATTTGAATCCGAAAAGCCGCCCAATTGTACACGCGTCTCTCTCAGTCCCAACTCGGTCAACTCGCGGGCTTCGGGAGCGAAAGCTGTCGCTAACACGTTAGCGTTCAACCCTGAATAGCCCGCCATTTTCATTCCGGTTTGGGTCAACCGGCGTAAACAGGCGTTAGCACAAGCTTGCGCCCTTCATTCGCCCCGAGTCTCGAAGCGTTCGCGAGTGGGTCAAACGGAGACTACACTCCACTCACAGCACGGGCTCGGTGTCTCTGCGGCAGTCTGCCTTGGCAAAGGCCTGTCCAAATAAGCCGTGGAGTGCAGTCCAAACGAGATAAGGCGCCGCGCGCGCCTTATCTCGTCTCTCGCGTAGATCGGATCGTTTAAACCGAATCGCGTAACCCGGATCGCGCTCTAGTGGCGGCCGTCGCCATGTCCACCAGCATGGCCACCTCCCCGATATCCGGGGAGCGCGTGCTCAGTCTTCCCTTCATGGCCAGCGTCGCCTACGTTGCCTCGCCCATCTCGCGCCTCGTTTGCCTGGAAGTGGTTGAAGCGCTGCGCCCCGCGCTCCGGCAATGGTCCAACGTAACCGTGATGAGGATCAAACCGGTTGTCGACATGTCCGTAAAAGCCGCGATGGCCGTGAAACCAGGGGCCTGCTCCGATAAACACCCCGCCAACAAACCAATCAGGCCCGTAGTAGCCGTAAGGAGCACAGTCATATGGGGCATAGTCGAAGTAGCCGTAAGGACACAAGGGAGCCGGTCCGATGTTTACGCCAACGGCAACCTGAGCTTGCGCCACAGGTGCAGAGCATAAAAGGCCAGCTACGAGAACTGCAAAAGCAAGCACACTGACTTTGAACATGATATCCCCTTCATTCGTTCAGAGTTTCAACCTGGACAACTGAGGAGCAGCATAATATCAAGGATCAGTAACAGGCAAACCGGAAGTTGTGAACAGCGTTAGCACTCATTTGACCCACGCACCGGCTCACAATAACTCAGCACTTGTCTTCCAGAAGGCGCTGGGCCGCGTCGAGAGCCAGCCCGGAACGGTTCAGCGCGTTTCCTGATCGCAGTCACACTGCCAGCGGCCTCCAGAAAGCGTCCTCTGCCCTAACTGCCCAGAAACACGGCAAATCCAGCTCTTGACGTAAATCGTGATATGCAATATAAATATCACTTATTGCAATATGACACTGGGCGACAAAATCCGCTACCTCCGCGAAGTCGAAGGCTCCCTCCGCGATCTCGGCCGCCCCATGACCCAACAGGAACTCGTCCGCGCCGTCCGCAAAGAAACCGGCAAAGCCATCAGCCAGTCCTACATCTCGCAAATCGAAGGTGGCGCTCGTCCGCATCTAACGCAATCTACTCGCGCCTTGCTGGCAAAGTTTTTCAAGATTCATCCCGGCTTCCTCGTAGACGACCCCGAGGGCTACCACACTGATCTGACCTCCGACCTGCGCACCACGGAAGGGAAGCTTGACGTCTGGCTATTGCAAGGCTCCGAGCGTTTTGCCAGTGACCCCGAAGTTTCTGCCGTGCTTATCAAAGTCGCACGCGATCCGGACACCCGATGCTGCTTCATTCTCTTAGGTGCGATTCTCGACACTCCGGGACTAGCTGAACGCCTGCTCGAAGCTCTCAAGCCGGGAGCCACTCGTACCCGCACCACGGAAACTCGCACTGTGGGAGAAAGGTGCGCGCAATGACTTGGGCCAATTTCTATCTGCTCTGTTTCTCGCTTGGTTTCGCCTTCAGTCTGATTTCGTTCCTTGCCGGCGGCCTGCACTGGCATCTGCCACACTCCTTCGGAACTCACGGCCACCCCGGCGCGCATCCCGGTGCTGGACACGTTAGCTCCTTCTTTAATCCAGTCACGCTCGCCGCTTTTCTCGCGTGGTTTGGTGGCATTGGCTATCTACTCACTCGTTTTTCCGCATTGGGCCTGATGTTGGGTCTGGGCGTTTCCATCCTCGGCGGCCTTTTCGGCGGCGGAGTCATTTACCTGTTCCTCCGTCATGTGCTGATGTCGGAAGAAGAAAACCTCAACCCCGAGGATTACGTGATGACCGGTGTCCTGGGTGAAACCTCAATGCCTATCCGCGAAGGTGGCACCGGAGAGATTATTTACTCACAAGCCGGAACTCGCCACACCTGCGGAGCCCGCACCGAAGATGGCAGCGCCATCGCCAAGGGAGTCGAGATCGTGGTCACTCGCTACGAACGCGGTATTGCTTACGTCCGCACTTGGGAGCAGATGACGAAAGATGAGTCGCACTCCGACTCGCAACCACCCAACATTAAGGAGCGATCGAACTCATGAACCGCCGCGCCTTCCAATTCTTCACCTGGCTCGCATGGCTGGCCCTGCCACTCATCGCTCTGCGCTATTGGCAGAGCTGGGACCAACTCCCCTTGCGCATGGCCACCCATTTCGACATCAACGGCCACGCCAACGGCTGGATGTCACGCGATGTCTCCATGTGGTTTGTGCTCGGCATTACCGCGTTTCTTCTGGCCGTCTTTACCTCCATATTGCTGGTCATGCATTCACAAACCAGGTCCGGGGCTGCGTCTTGGGTAACGCTCGTCTTCTGCTATTTGGTCATAGGCTTTGTGTTCTACGGCAACAATCTGCTCATCGATTACAACCTTCACGGATCGTCTCCCACACTCAGCCTCAAACTCATGGTTGTCCCGCTCGCTGTCTTGGCACTGGTCGCCGTCTTCTTGCGTTCTCACCGTGGAGCGCCTTTAGCCGCTGCACCCTGGCTCGCGCAGGAGACTCACGCCTCCCCATTGTTTGCCGTGATTCTTCTTTTGCCCGCATTGGTGCAGTTATGGATACTGTCCGCCGCACCTCACGGAATCGCCCGCGTAACCCTCGCCCTGATGTGTCTGCTGTTTTTGGTGATCGCGATCTTTGCCGGTACCGGGTTCCGCTACTACTTCGGCCCCGCCGGCGTGGAGATTCGCGCCCTCGGCTATCGGCTGCGCTCCATCCCCGCGTCGCAAATCGCCAGCTACGCCATCGAACCCTGGAACATCTTGCGTGGCTATGGTATTCGCGGCGTAGGCGGAACGCGGGCCTATGTCTGGAGCAATAAAGTCGTGCATATCAAGACGTCGCAAGGCGAAGTATTTCTCGGTCACAGCCAGCCGGAACGAATCATCCGTGACCTGGACATGATCACGCAAAATCGAAGGCAAGAGGTTTCCCCGGGGGTAAACCCTCTGTGATCCTCTGTGACCTCTGTGGTTAAACGGTTTTTCAAAAGAACAGGAGGCAATATGTTCGGCTTGGGATGGGTAGAAATCTGGATCATCATCGGCCTAATGGTGCTAGTGCTGATGTTCCTCATGAGCATGCTGGCTCGGCTTTACCGCAAAGCGGGGCCGCATGAAGCGCTGGTCGTCTATGGTTTTCGCGGCACGCGCGTGGTCAAAGGCCACGGCACGGTCATCTTCCCCATGGTTGAAAACTGTCGCGGGTTGTCGCTTGAATTGATGTCCTTCGACGTGGCTCCGCAGCAGGACCTTTACACCAAACAAGGTGTCGCCGTCACTGTCGAAGCCGTCGCGCAAATCAAAGTCAAGTCTGATACTGAATCCATCCTGACCGCGTCCGAACAATTTCTGACCAAAACTCCGCAGGAACGCGAAGGCCTCATCCGCTTGGTTATGGAAGGCCATTTGCGCGGCATCATCGGCCAGCTCACCGTGGAGGAAATCGTCAAGCAGCCAGAAATGGTTTCCGACCGCATGCGCTCCACCTGTGCCGACGACATTTCGAAGATGGGGTTGGAGGTGATCTCCTTCACCATCAAAGAAGTTCGCGACAAGAACGAATACATCACCAACATGGGACGCCCCGACGTCGCGCGCATCAAGCGCGACGCCGACGTGGCCGCCGCCGAAGCCGATCGCGACACTGCCATCAAGCGCGCGCTCGCCACTCGTGAATCCGCCGTGGCCAAGGCGCAAGCCGATCAGGAGCGTGTACTGGCCGAAACTCTGTCTCTGGCTAAGCAGGCTGAATCGCAGCGCGATCTCGAAGTCAAGAAGGCGCAGTTCCTCGAAGTCACCAAACGCCAGCAAGCCCAGGCCGACAAAGCTTACGAAGTTCAGACCAACATCATGCAGCAGCAAGTCATTGCCGAGCAGGTGAAGGTGCAGCAAATCGAGAAAGAGCAACAAGTCAAAGTGCAGGAAGCCGAAATCAACCGTCGCGAAAAAGAGTTGATCGCGACTGTTCTGAAGGGCGCTGAGATCGAGCGTCAACGTATCGAAACCCTCGCTGCCGCCGAAAAGCAGCGCCTCATCGCCGAAGCCGAAGGTCATGCTTCCGCGATCCGCGCCCAGGGCGAGGCTGAAGCCGAAATCATTTTCAAAAAAGGTGAGTCCGAAGCCAAGGCCATGAACGTCAAGGCCGAGGCTTATCAGGAATACAACCAGGCCGCGGTCATCGACAAGCTGTTCACCAGCTTGCCGGAAATGGTCCGCGCGCTGGCCGCGCCACTCGCCAACGTCGACAGGATCACCGTGGTCTCAACCGGCACCGGTGATTCCGCGGGCATGAGCAAGATCACCGGAGACATCACGAAGATGGCAGCACAGGTACCGGCGCTGTTCGAGACGCTCTCCGGCATGAGCATGACCGATCTGCTCTCGAAAGTGCGCATGATTGGTGACAAAGCGACACCGCCAGAAGCGCTGCCGCCGGCAAAGTAAGTAGTCGCGGGCATCACTCGCATACGAAGAGGCACAACATGGAAAATACATCACGTGGTATCCCTTTCGCAGTCGCAATCGGAGCAGGCATCGGCGCCGCCATGGGCAGCGCTACTCACCACATGGGCGGTTGGCTCGCCCTGGGAGTCGGTATAGGCCTGGCTATAGGAGTCGCCATCCGCGACCGACGAAACTGCATGCAACCAAACAATAAAAGCCAACAGCCAATAGCCAAGAGCTAAAAGGAGTTCACCATGGCATTACTAGAGCGCGTTTCCACCCTGGTCCGGGCCAACCTCAACGACCTGATCGACAAGGCCGAGCACCCGGAAAAGATGATCAAGCAAGTGATCCTAGATATGCACAATCAACTCTTGCAGGTTAAGACGCAGGTGGCCATTGCCATCGCCGATCAGCATCTGCTGGAAAAGAAGCGCAAAGAGAATGAAGACAAAGTCGCCGAATGGATGCGTAAGGCCGAACTCGCTGTCGACAAAAAGCACGACGATCTGGCCCGCGTCGCGCTCGAACGCACCGAGAGCTATCGCGAGCTGACCGAGGGCTTTGCGCAGCAAGTCGTCGATCAGAAAGCTCAAGTCGAGAATCTGAAGACCGCCTTGCGCCAACTCGACCAGAAACTTACCGAAGCTCAGGCCAAGGCCGATCTGCTGATCGCGCAACATCGCCGCGCCCGCGCTGTCGGCAAAGCCAGTGACGCCAAAATGGCCGGTGGCAACGGCAACGGCGCTGCGTTTGACCGTATGAAGAGAAAAGTTGAACATAGCGAGGCTCTGAGCCAAGCCAAGTCCGAACTCGCTGCTGAAGACATCGAAGGCCGCCTAGCCGCCCTCGAAAAAGAAGATAAAATCGAACAGCTGTTAGTCGAGTTGAAAGCAAAGCGGGGAGCGTAAGAAAATAAAATGTAGGCGTGGGCGTCCCCGCCCGTGCGGCAGTGCCCGTGCAGCTGGGTTGCCCCACTCTTTCGCGTTCTTTGCGAAAGGGTGGGAGCAGAGCTAATTTTCCCTTATGGACAAAGTCTTTCACTTTGATTCTCCGCCAGAGCCTTACCAAGCCGACGCCGCTGTGCTCTGCTGCTTCGATCAGCGCATCCGCTTGGCCACGCACAAGTTTCTCCAGCGCCAGGGCATCGCACGGCCTGACATGATCGTGGTAGCCGGCGGCGCAAAAACCTTGGCTTCGCCGCGCAATGACTTCGAGCGCGACTTCATCCTCGAACAAGTGCGCATGTCGATCCGCCTGCACAAAACTCAGCGCATGTTTCTGATGAGCCACTCCGACTGCGCCACCTACGGCGGCCTCGCCGCTTTCGACGGAGACCAGAGCAGGGAAGTCCGTCATCACGAGATCGAGTTACAACATGCGGCAGAACTGGTGAAAGCGAACTTCCCCGAGCTTGCGGTGTCATGCTTCTTTGTCAACTTTGACGGTGTCCATGCCGTGAACACCGAACCATCGCAGTAGATCGAGCCGCCACAGTTCCTGCCTGATGTCCTGTCTTACTTCGACCAGGGCGGCACCACGCCCGTCATGCGAGCGTACGCAACCAGTTGGCCCATGTGCTCGTTGTTGTGAACGATCACTCGGAGGTACACATTCGCAACCGTCGTGTCCGCGCCGCTGGCGTTGACTTTACGCGCCAGATCGTCGGGAGTGGCGGCTGAATGTGCCTTCTTCACGGCATCCAGCGAACGCTTGAGCCACTCGATCACTTCGGCCTTGGACGTGACCTTCTTGACCATGTCCCGATTGACGCCCACAGGCGCCTTCTGGCCGGCCAGGTCGAGCATATAGAAATTCGCCGCTACCAGGTGCATGTACACTTCGCTGGTGGAGCGAACTCCTGGCGCGGGACGCCACGCGAAATTGGCCGCCGGTGTTGCCTCAGCTAGTGCAACCAACTGGCTGGAAACGTGCTCCCACTCTCCCTCGTATCCGCCCCACAGCCCCTCCCCGATCTCCTGGGCAAACAACATGGGTGTGCTGAACAAAAGCCATAACAAAAACACTTTCACCAGGCGTGTCTTCACGAAGCAGCTCCTCAAACAATTTAGTGTTGGGACAATCATCCGGTTGGATGTACAAAGCCGCTGAAAGTTAGCAAGAGCCGGGGCACCCGGATTGAGAGGAGTCTAGACTAGTTCTAACCGAACCTGACGACCGACAACGGCGGCAGCTTTTTGAAGAGTACCCAAGGTCACGGCACCGTTCTCGGGATCAAGGAGGCGGTCGAGCGCGGCTCGGCTCGTACGCATCCGCCGCGCCATCTCGACCTTGGTCAGCCCTTTTTGGTGCATGGCAGCCGCCACCTGGCGGGCAACGACCCGTTTGATCGCGGCGGCGCTAACTTTCTCGTAGAGGCCTTCCTCGCGAAGCCAACTGTCGAAGCTAGATCCGATATGCTTCTTTTTCATGATTCCGCACCCTTCTTCCGGCAGCCGCTTTAGATACGTCCATTCACCGCGCAGTGTACCAATTGTGATACATAAAGTCGAGGAGCTTAGAGCAGGTTAAAGAACGGGGCAGAAATGTGGGAAAGAATGTCGGATAGACTATTCCCCGGTCTGAGCATCCATGAGGATAAAGTTTGACTGTGATGGTTCAACGGTGTGATGGTGACAACACCCATTCATTCGCAAAGAACGCGAATGAATGGGGCACCCGGCCGCTGAAAGTTAGCAAGGGCCGGCCCACCCGGCAACCGAGCTTAGGGTAGGTTTCGTGGCGTCGGTTGTCAGTGCGGCCAACTGGCCCGTGTAGGAACTGTTCGACTTGCTGCGCTGCTGACTGTTGGCCCGACAGTTGGCACTCCCAGAGAACCAAGACTTGCCAGCCATCTTTTCGAAGCCTTTTAAGGTTTGCCCTGTCTCGCTCCTTATTACACTTCAGTTTAGAATCCCAATATCCCTTCCGTGAGCGGGGGGCGTGGGCCAAGTCGCATCCGCGGTGGGAATGCCAGAAACAACCGTGCACGAATATGATCTTCCGCAACTTCGGAAAGACCAAGTCCGGGCGGCCCGGTAGTCTGTGATTGTATAGTCTGTATCTTGACCCGAATCCCAGTTGGCGTACGAGCTGCCGGACGGCAATTTCGGGTGATGTGTCCCTGCAGCGTATGCGCTGCATGTTTCGGCTTCGCTGTTCTGGCGAAATTCTATCCAACGCTGCTGCTGCCTTTTTTCTTTTTCGGGTTTCTTGCCTTATCCACTGCCTTCTGGATCGTTGTCGACATAACTCCCATGGAGGGTAGGTTCAACGTGGAATTGAATGCTTCCTTGAGATTCTCAATGGTCGTGGTGAACTGTCCCTGACACCGCAAGGAGCGTATTTCGCCAGGAGCCGCGGTTGGGACCAAGTCGTACCATCGAAACGTAAGTGCGCCGTTGCGCATCGGCCAAGGGGACAGTTTTGCTCCAAGTCTCTCGATCAGTTTCTTGTACACAGGAGCAGGGCAAACGAAGAACAATCCTTTCCGACACATGGACTCACGCCCGAAAACGTTGCCCTTCGTCAATAGCTGAGGGATGATTCTCTTGTTTACGTTTTCCCAGTTAATGCTCGGATCGGTTGGTTCAGGTCCGGTGGGAAGCTTCAAATTGTTCATCTTGTACCATCGCGCTGGTAGCTGCCAGTTGTATCCATCGTCTGCACTTCGACTGGAACGAATTCCTCTACTTCACCGGACTCCGTAAGCCGAGCGAGAATCCAGTCGGCCGCGTAGCCGTTCGCATTTTGTCCCGACTTCGGGACTCGAAGTTCTTTACCCCAACGCTTTCCAAATACCACAATCCGATTCTTCGCTCCCTGCGTATCGTTTATGTCAGTAGGACCAATCAATTTCATTGACGGTCCAAATGCTTCGACCACAACTTCCCGCAGGATGCCGAAATTCTCAGCGTATAAACGATCCGGGCAAACTATGACCTCTTCACTCGTCGGTGGCTTGACGACACAGGTTCCGTTTACTCGTCCGCCGTTGCGGAATCTTTTCCAGCATGTCTTGTTGAGGAACGGGCAGACCTCACTCTTGCGTTGTGTGAGTGCGATTTCAGAAGTGTCGGACGTGGCGTATCCGAATGTCTCGGTTATGAGAAGCCCCATTGGGGCATTGTACCCAGTTCGAACTCAGAACGAAGCAGCTTTGGCGGAACGCGCCAGAATCGTCGCTCTGATGTGGTCTGCGAGCACCTTCGCAAAGCAGGGGAGGGACAGCATTCCCTACCTGTTCATATTGGGATACTCGACTGCCGTAGAAGCGGTACGCGTCCGGGAACGATTGGATCCGAGCAGCTTCCCTAACGGTCAAGGCACGATTCTGGGACCAGTGAAAGAATGATCCCCAATGTGGATCGCATTTAGTCAATATGGTCCCGCTCAGTCCTTCCGGATCAATTCTCCCGTAGCGACGTGTGTGATCGCTCCGCCTCGCTCGCTTCATCCCCTTAGGGAGCAAAGCAAACGGGATATCGCGCCAGCTTCCACCGGGAGGGATGTGCTTTAGACGGTCTAAGTTCTGTCTAGAGAGGATCCCAGCAAAGTGATTGTAGAGTTTAGCTGAATTCCGACGCATGGTCTTTTGATAGGGAGTCTCTGGGCGCGAGGTGTAGTCCGTCTCTTCGCCACCTTCCCGTATCGCGAGGCAGGGTAGGTCGCCGATTGCATCCTTTACGGGGACGAAGGGGTGGAGTGGATAACGAAGGGTCTTGTGGTACGGAAACGACAACTGTCCTTCCAATCTCGGACGGTCATCGCCATTCTTAATGAATCGCAACCATGTCAGGTCGCGCCCACCAGTGAAATTAGCGCGAACTGGGGCATGGTGGGTCGGTTTAGGGAACGTTATCTCTATATCCTTCAGCAGAGTTCCGATGAAGATTAGCCTCCAACGCTCTTGGGGTATGCCGTAATGAGCGGCACAGAGAACCATGTGCCGCATCTGGTATCCAGCTCCTTGGAACAACTCGTAGATCGCCCGAATGAACTCGCCGTCCTCCAAGGACAGCATGCCGGGCACGTTCTCCATCAACACTACCTTCGGACGCAAACCTTCAAGGACCAACCGCCCGTAATGCTGAAACAGGTGATTCCGAGCATCCTCCTGCGACCGTTTCGGTGCATTGATTGAGAATCCTTGGCAGGGTGGACCACCGATCAAAACGTCAATATCCCCCTTCCGGAGACCTGTGGCTCTAGACACATCAGAGGCACTGAGATCCTCAACTGATTCCCGAAAGAACTTCGTATTGGGATGGTTTTGTTGGTAGGTGTACGCATACTCGGGATTAATATCGTTCGCAAAGGCAACATCAAATCCGGCTTGCTGAAATCCGAATGATAGCCCGCCCGCTCCAGAAAATAGATCAGCCGCTACCAAATCAGGTTTGCGCATGACTTCCTAGGTCAGAATGCATGGTTACTGGTCGCACTCTGGCGATGATACCGAACGATATAGCGCCGGCTTGGCGAAAGTAAAGCGAAGATTCTCGCTTGGCTGGAAAATGTTTGTTACCGATTGTCGAAAGGGTAACACGTTCGCTTTTGACCCTGCAATTTGGAAAAAGGGTGCGTGATTCGACTGCGGATCTGCCTCACCGCCTCCGGCCGGCTTCATTCCCCGGCGCCTGTGCCTGCAATCGCCCCAGCACTTTCTTCAAAGGGCAGGACGAATTCGGGCGTGAACCGGGCTGAATGCTCTCACTCGCCGGGCAGCGGTCGATCAATATGCGGTGGTCCGACGCGCGTTCCCCGGAACATGCCAACTGACACCATGCTTCGCGAAAAGGCTCGTACTGTCCGGTATCGGGTTCGCGGTGCGGATAGAGGGCCAATGACTTGCGAGGAGCGAACGCCCGCACTGGGATGATGTACCAGACATTCAAAGGCATGACCCAGGCTGCTAGCACGTCAATTTCATCAGCAGAGTAAACGCGAGGTTTTCCGCCCACTGCGGCACGAACAACAGTCAGATAGTATGCCCCAGACTTACCCGCATGATAGGTGGACTTGACCTGCACTTTCCACAGACGGTGGCCGCCGTTGAGGATGAAGTCAAATGGCTGATTGTCGCCTAGAGGTTTGGAGACGCCGAAGCCCAGGCTGGCAGCCTTGAAAGAGAATGCGAGTTCCGCGAGTTCGCCCAGAGCTTTGGGAGTGCGAGTGCGGATTAAGTCTGGTCCGCTGAGGTCGGCAGCCTCGGCGTAAATGTCTCCGATATTGTAGTTGGTGAAGCAGGGAAGGGAAGAGGAAGCTGACATTAGGGCCTTTCTCGGAGGGCTGGAGTGCAATAAGGAAGCGAGCCAAACGCGCGATTATTGTGTCGCAAGAAACGCGACACATCGCGCGGCTCGCCCAGATCCCATTCGACTCCCCCTCGTTGACACTCGGAGTTCGCTCAGGGCAGGCTCTTCGCTTCGCTCAGGATGACAGGCGCGCGAGTTAGGTGCACTCTACAGTTGTCCGGAAATTATAGTTTAGAGGAGTGCGTGCAGCCGAAGTCAAGCCCCATTTTGGGACAGAAATACAGGCCCACCTTTGCGCACAAAACGGCAAAGATGGGCCACCCATCATTATTTTTTCCTACTTCTTCTCCGCCTTCTTTTCCGCGGCTTTCTTCTGCTGCTCGACAGTCCACGGCGGAACGATGCCATTTACCCGCGCATACGCCACAACCTGGCCCAGGTGTTCGTGAGCGTCGGCGACCAGGATGTAAATCACGTCGCCGGCATTCGCTTGCGGGCCGAGCTTCGGGATCGCCCTGGCAAAATCAGCGTTGGTCATGCCATTGATTGCCTTCTGGGTAAACTCCCACGACTTATTCAGTTCTTCGACGATGCGGGCTTTGTCGGTCGTGGACTTCTCGTAGGTCTTGCCATCGAATCCAGCGGGAGGCTCGGTTCCCATGAGGGCCAGAATCTGATAGCGTTCGCCGGCCACGTGGAGAAAGACTTCCGCAAACGAGCGCGAGTCCGCCGAAGGACGCCAGGTGAGTTTACCGGCGGGCAGGGCATTGGCGAGGTCTACAAACTTTTTCTGCACCACCTGCAAGTCGGCCAGCGACTGGCCTTTCATGTCATAGCTGGGGGCGGTATGGTCGGCGGTGGCGTCTTCATTCTGTGCCCATGCTCCGATTACCCCAGCACTCAGGCACGCCATCAAGCAGGCTGACAATAACAGTTTCTTCATGTTCACTCCTCCTCAGGAAAGCGACTTAGGAAATCCGCCGACAAGACAGCTCAGAGCGGCTGGATTGCTTAGACGAGAAACCAAAGAAAATGGCCTTCATCGGACCAGAATTTACGGGGAACTGCGCGCGGGTGCCGTCTATTACAATCTCCGGCATGAATGCCAAAGCCACCGGCCTTGTCCCCATGGCCTTTGTCGCCGACGTGCAGCGGTCGATCGATTTCTACGCTCTGCTCGGCCTTGAGTTGCGCGACACTTTCCACAATCCCAAGGGACAATTGGTTTGGGCGTACGTGAAGTGCGAAGGTGCTGAACTCATGTTTTCGCTGGCTTCGGATCCGGTTGTTCCCAGCCAGCAGGCGGTGCTCTTTTATCTTTATTGTAAGGATCTAGTGGCATTGCGCGATCACTTGATGACGCATGGTGTAAAAGCCGTGCCCTCAGCTATCCCAGGCACATGCCCAAGGGAGAGACGCGCGTTGAAGATCCCGACGGCTATGTCCTGCTAATTGGGCAGGCAGGTTGATTACCGGCGGTTACCGCTGGGGAAGCCGTCTCCGGAGACCCAAACAAATGTCGGCGCTGCTTCACAATCAGAGTATGATGAAGGCATGCCGTGCCTTACAGAGCATCTCACCAGCCTTCGCCAGGAAATCACTGATTTGCGCAACCTGAATATTCAGTGCTCGGAAAAGACCGATCACACTTCCGTCGATCAGTTGGCTCTTGAGCTGCGGACGAATCGTTTGCGGGAAATCAAGCTGGAGCTATCCAAGATGCTGAATCCACCGACTGATCCGAAGATCTGGTGGGATGGCCGTCCCGGTCCCGGCCAAGCCCGAACCTAATCTGTAAAACTTTATCTTCTCTCGCGCGTAGCGGCGGACGTCCTCGTTCGTCGAGATGATGGCAGGTCGTCGGCTGCTATCCCTTCAGCACGGTCTTCAGCAGAGCTTCCACACCGTTCCACGTGATCTGAACTCCGATGCAGAGCAGCACGAAGGCAATAATTCGCAGTATGCCGTGCGCCGTCTGCGGCGAAATTCGTTTGGTGATCTTTGGGGCGTACGCGTAGCTCAGCCAGACCGTGAGGCTCAAAGCCACCGCTGCCAGCGAAATTCCCAGGTGAGCCATGACATCCTCAAGCACGGTATGCTTCACGGAAGCGTGCGCGGTCAGGGTCAACATGACCACAATGCAGCCCGGGCCGACGGTTACCGGAAATGTAAGCGGATAGAAAATCTTCTCCGCCACCGCTTCGAAGCCATCCACCTTGGGCGCAGTTCTCCCAGGATCGGGCGTGGTTTCCGGCTGATTCAGCAGGATCCAACCCATGCTGGCCAGCACCAGTCCTCCGGCCACCTGGACCACGGGAAGGGAAATCCCGAAGAACTCGAGCAGTCCGGTCCCCACCAGTTCGATCACCAGCAGGAAGAGGGTGGTTCTGATCGCAATCTTGCGCGCCAGGTCGCGGAAAACAGCGGCCGGTGCGTGTCCTACGATACCAAGAAGCACCAACGCAGATCCCAAAGGGTTAATCAGCGGCAGGAGTGCGCTGAAGGTTAGCGCGAAGAATTTGATGAGAAGGGGCATGCTGCCCATATAGCGGAACAGCATAGCACTTGGGAGCGCGTGGGCGTGCGCGGTGGAGGTTAATTCTGCGGCGCAGTAGAGGGATCGCTCAAAACGATGAGTTTTCCCGGCGGATACTCTTCAGCAGTAAGCGGAGTCTCCGGTTCGGGGTTGACGATAGTAAGCACTTCGCCGCTCACAAGTCCGCGCACCAGCAAACGGTCACCCTCGACCGCCACCACCCGGTACTGCTGGTCGAAAATTGACTTCTCCGGATCTTTCATTTCACGATTAGATGCTCAATTTCACATCCGCGATTCCAATTGCCAGTGAACGCTTATCAATTCTAACCCCGTGCGATTTCGTGCTCAATGCCCGGAACCAACTTCATCGCCCCGCACCATCGCATGTTGGCCGCACTGGTCAAAATTGACTATCTTGCGGCCACATAAACCCGCATTATGGAGCTATGAAAGTCACCGAAAAACTAGCACTCGCTGTGCGGTGTCCTACCTGTGGTGCCAAGGTGGGAGAAAAGTGTGAACTCGCGACCGGACAGCCGAGGACCGATCCCCATCGAGATCGGCGTCTGGCCGCGTCGGAAAAGTAACTGATGAAGCGAGAATGCGGCTTAGGGCTACAATAGAGACTAATATGGGTTCTGTTGCAGCATCCAAGAAGAACGGCGGGTTCAACCCGGTCACATTTCTCGCTACCATTGGCGACGGCAGGAAAAGCCTGATCGTTTCCGGGAAACAAGGCATCTTCACCCAAGGCGATGCCGCCGATGCTGTTTTCTACATCCAGAAAGGTAAAGTCAAGCTCAGCGTCGTGTCCAAGGTGGGCAAGGAAGCTACCATCGGCATATTGGGCCAAGGGAACTTCTTTGGGGAAGGCTCGCTGGCAGGGCAGGCTCTCCGCATGGGATCAGCTGCTGCCATGACGGATTGCCACCTTCTGCGCATCGAGAAAAAGGCAATGATGGCGGCCCTTCATCGCGAACACGCCTTTTCCGATATGTTTGTCGCATATTTACTAGGACGCAATATCCGTTACGAAGAGGACCTGGTCGACCAGCTGTTCAATTCCAGTGAAAAAAGACTCGCCCGCGTCCTGCTTATGCTCGCTCATTTCGGTAAGGAAGGCGTACCCGAGCCCGTGGTTCCCAAGATCAGTCAGGAAACCCTGGCGGAGATGGTTGGCACCACGCGTTCACGCGTTAGCTTTTTCATGAACCGCTTCAGGAAATTGGGCTTCATTCACTATGCTGGAGGCATAGAAGGTGGGTTACAGGTCCATAGCTCACTGCTCAACATCGTTCTCCACGATTAGCGTTACCCGCCGTGGCACGTCTCATTCACACCGCCCTGCAATGACTAACGGAAGGAGTCGTCGCCTTCCGGCTCTATTTCAAGCCGAGTTCGCCGTTGTACTGTTGGGTGATGCCATAGCACTCGCAGGCGGAATCTTCTAGTTTCTTGCGGTTCACGATCTTTACCGCGCCACGGGTGTACTCGATGAGCTTCTTCTTCTGCAAAACAGCCGCTGCCACGCTCACGCTAGGCCGGTCCGTCCCCAGCATGGTGGCGAGAAAATCATGGGTAATGGGCAGCAACTCCGAATCCACCCTGTCCTGAGTCATCAGCAACCATCGGGCGAGGCGCTGCCTAACGTCGTGCAGCCGATTACACGCGGCGGTTTGGGCGACCTGCATTCCCTGAACTACAGCATAGCGGCTCAACATCAGCTGCAGCTGTGGAGCGGATTCCAAAGTGGTTTGTAAAGCTGCGACCTCTATCCGAAACCCGTCCCCCGTGATTTGTACCACCGCTTGCAGCGGGCTTCGGCTCAGGCCAACCGACGCCGGTGTTCCGGTGAAGCCCTCATTGCCAACGATGCCGGCTTCCGCCGTCTTTCCATCTTTCATTACGACCACAAGCGAGATCAAACCTTGATTCGGGAAATATGCAAATTCCAGCTTTCCGCCCGCTTCGTGAAGGATCAAGTGGTTTGGCAAGCTGACATATTCCAGACCTGGACGCAATGCACTGTAGTCGCCATCGGAGATCGATAGAAGGATCAGATTGCTGACCGGCTTCCCTTCGGTGTTCGTCCGCTCGCCAGACTGCACGACTTGCAGGCCCTTATTTTCCATGGGGTAGGATTCGGGGAGGGCACGGTGATGCCCTCTCGAAGACTCATCAACACTAGGCTGGATACATCGCCGATACTGAGCAATACAGACCGTTTGAAACTTGAATCAACCTCTTATTAAAGCGGTTCCCGCAGGTTCAAGCCAGGCCACCGGAATCGAGTGGCGCGCAAGGAACCAGGATTTTCCAATGTAGTGTGCCCGACAGACCATCCAAATTGGCGCATGTAAACTCCCTCGCGCGTGCGCTCGCGGGCGCGGCGATGAGGGGCGCCATGACTCGGAAGTTGATATGGATCGAACGGCAACGTTTTCGGGGTTTCGGTTGCTCCGAATGTGCGTGGGTCTTCAATTCTTCGAGCACGCCCGCGGGCAAATCTTTTGATGAAATGATGGGAAATTTCGAGGCGGAGCGCGATCGGGAGTTTATGTCGCATGTCTGCGCCGATTACCCGAGAACCACGAGCAACCGGAACAAGAACCCTGAATGATTCGAGTCGTCGCTCGCACCACCCCCTGATTCTTATGGAAAGCCCTGCCTCAGTCCGCGACAGGGGGTTTGCCGCAAGGCGGACCGTCAACCGTCTCCTGGGCTGACATCGTGACAGCACCGTTGCTGGCCAGAGCCTTGCCGCGAAGCATTGCCGACCTATTTCAAGCCCAGCTCACCCTTGTACTATTGGGTAATCCCGTAGCATTCGCAAGCGGAGTCTTCGAGTTTTTTTGCGGTTCGGGGCTTCATTCACTACGCTGGAGGCGTAGAAGGTGGGTTACAGATCCATAGCTCACTGCTCAACATCGTTCTCCACGACTTGAGAGCCTTGTGAAATCATCTCGCCACGCGCCGTGACGTATCTTCTACTCGGTTGCACCCACATTCTTAGGCACCTCGGCGCGCCAAACGTACAGGTATTTCTCGTCGCTCGATGTCACGACGGGAATTTTTCTCTCTCGCGTTACACGGTTCAGGGCTGACCTGAGATTCTGCATCTTCTCTCCGTTCAGACTGCTTAACGGAATCTTGACTGCCCTCTGGTCATCCAGTTTGGAAAGGTCCGCCAGAATGTCTGACACTGCCTTCCGATGTTTTCCTTTACGGCCCTGCGGAACATCGGACCGATTCACCGACGTATAGTGGTTGCTGTTTCCGTTACGTCCCATGCTCGGCCTCCTTGTCTTCGGGTCCCTGTACCCGTGCGTGAAAAATCCTATTGCAAAGAATCGTATCCTGCAACTGAAAATCTATGCAATGCCTAACGATGCCGTAGGTACGGTAGCGCATAGGTATACTAACATTATTATTTTCAAATAGATGCATGGCATACATTCCACAAAGACTTCATAAGAGTTGACCCGTATGAGTGCGACCACGCTATGGTGCTAGAGGGTTCCGGTGGCCGCCATGAGTCGAAATCTGGTGTGGATTGAAGAACGACGCTTTCAGGGCTTTGGTTGTTCCGCATGTAGCTGGCGGTTCAAATCTCCGGGTGCATCCACCGGCAAATCTTTTGACGAAATGATGAAGAACTTTGAGATGCAGCGCGACCGTGAGTTCACGTTGCATGTTTGCGCCCGCCACCCATCCGCCAAAGACACCCGGAATAAGAACCCAGGATAATTCAAACCGTCGTCCACCACGGCATAGTAACCGTCCAACATTTATCCTTCGGCAGGAAGGAGCACGAAATAGGTGCCAGACACCTGTCGTCTCCGGGGAAGCGCTCCAGACGGAAGAAAATAGGCGGGCTTCAGGGTCCGAACGTCGACATGGCCGACACTAACCCACGCCCGCCCAAACGGGCCGCCGCTTTCCCATGGGAGAGTTGCGTGGCGGCTTAGTTTTGCAGGTACCGAATCTGCAATAACACAATCGCCGCTCACGCTACTCCATGACTGTTCAAAACTGTACAGTTCCAAACAAATAAATCGCCGATTGTCACCGTCAGACCTTGCGGCCGTGAATTGTGCAATTGTGAACAGACTCCCAAGCCCAAATGTTGAAAATCATGATTGTAAGGTGAACCATGTCCCTATCGGTTTATCCCGAAATCCAAAGTGCAGTCCTGCTCTGCATCGACGATGACGAGGACGTGCTGGAATGTGAGAAATCGTTCCTGGAGAGTTTCGGCTATACCGTTCTGACCGCTGCCAGCGGCGGCAAGGGATTGGAACTGGCGTCCGCATATCCGGTTGACGTTGTCATTGTTGACTACTTGATGCCGGAAATGAACGGGCAAGAGGTCGCCATTCAAATGAGGCGGCTTAATCCACGGGCCCCCATCATCATGCTTTCCGCAACCGTAGATATACCCGAGCAAGCCTTGAAGTTGGTCGACGTTTTCATCGCCAAGGACCATTTGGCCAGCCAGTTGCTGCCTGCAATCGCACAATTGCACGGTGGATGGGTCCCTCCGTCTGCGTGTGACGCATGACTCCCAAGGAGAGCTTATGAAAATGCTGCTGTTTGCAGGCCTGCTCTTAATCGTGCTCGGTGTCGCATCTTTGGTTGTGCCCATTCCCCGCAGCGAGACCGAGGGTATCAAAATTGGAGATACCAACATCGGGGTTCAGACCAGCCACAGCGAACGCGTGTCACCCGTCCTCAGCGGAGTGCTCATCGCGGGCGGGATCGCCCTCGCCTTTGCCGGCACCCGTACACGTCTGTAAAACCACGCAGGGAGTCTTCCTAGGCGGCGCTCTTCGTCTCAGTTTCTTGCTCGGTAGCGGGTGTCGCCTGTGCGTCGCTGTGTTCGGCATGGAGCTTCGCAGCTTCGGCATCGTGATGCATGGCGTGTTGATTGTGTCCGTGCGCCAGGTAGGCGTGGTGCGCGGCTTTTTCGAGATCTTCGGCTTGATAATATTTTGCCGCTTCATGGTAGTGGTAGGCTGCCTTCTCGTGATGACGGCCAGCATGGTGATAATGCTCCCAGGTCTTGGACATTCGCTTCTCCTTATTGGTTCGGTGGTTATGTGAATTAAGTCTTCACAGAAATGTTACTTCACTTCTCGACTGGCCTCGCGGCGATTTGCTCGCCAAAAGCCAGTGGCAATTCAGCCAGGTCCCGGTTGGGGGCAGGGGGTTGGTCATCCGCCAACGGCGACGTGACCGCTTCCAGATTGAAGATCATCGCCTTTCTGTCAGTCTTGAAACGTCCGTCTGCCAGATACGCTGCCGCAAAGGCACCTGCGATATACGGTTGAAAGAACGCCAGCGGAAGCAGATATTTCTTGGCTTTGAAGATCGATTCCGCCATGCCGTGGACCGGCTTGCTGCGTCGAATCGTTCCCGGGACTTGCGGAATCACCCGACTCGCGAATTCCAGATCTGAATGCCGCCGGCTGTACTTGCTGATTGACCTGGCAACCCGCTTCGGCGTGGTAACGCCGAAATCGGCGACGATACCTCGCGACACCGCTTTCGGGTAGTAGAAATTCACGATGTCCCGCACAAAATCCGCGCAATTGCGCGTCACAACCCTATATAAAGGACGGTTCCGGCTGCCATTGAGCCAACCCATCAACGCGTCATCCTGCTCCAGCGTGGTTTCGAGTTCGTAGGTGAAGCTGGTGCGGTTGTAGGCCGACCCGACAAGTTGCACCCAATTCCCACCCGATGCCTGCCCCGAGGGATTGTCAGGCGCCAACTCCTGGAGATGATCGTGCCGGTACCGATCTCTAAGCTGGCCAACGATTTTGTCGTCAACATACGCCGGGATATCTTGCGGCTGGGTGACGGCGTAAAGATATGGAATGAGCGGAATGGCAAGCCAATCATGGCCGCCAATGCGGTCGTAGCGGCTGATCACCACGCCATACTCTCCCTCACGGCAACGTCGCAACGAAGTTGGTGAAGCCGCGCAGACCCGATTTAGATAAACCGCCGCATGACCGACGCCACCAAACGCACCGTCATAACCATAGGGTTCTTCCAGCAGAACGGCCACATTGGCCTTCAACGGGCAAGGCATCCCCAGGAACGCGAGTGCAATTGCCGTGCAGGCTGCAAGTTTCACCGATCCAGCCTAACTCCCCCTCGATCAGACATCTGCTCACAATTGCTCTCTCTCGCCGCCGGTAGGCAAAAGCACGAAAGGTCAATATTGACCAGTAATCCAAGATTCAAAACTGGATACTGAACATCGAGCCATTCTCGACGGCCGATACACCGCCGGATCTTCCGGCTGTAGATCTCTTGTGACACCGACAACATAAAGAGTTCTTGCAGCACCACCACCGCCGTGCGACCTAGTCGGAGAAAAATACAGGAGAGAACATGAAATTGTTTAAGCCTTTAGTCGCTTTATTCTGCCTGGTTGCGCTCTGCGCGTTCGTCGCGCCGACCGCTTCCGCCGATGAATTGAACCGGGAAACCGTCGTTACCTTCAGCGGGCCCGTCGAAGTTCCGGGCACCTATCCTCAAGTCTTGCCGGCCGGTACCTATATCTTTGAGATTATGTGGAACCAGGGCAATCGCCACATCGTTCGCATCTACAGCCAGGACAAAAGCAAAGTCCTCACCACCGTCATGGCGCTTCCAAATTTACGTTTGAAGGCGACTCACAAAACGCTAATCACATTTAGCGAGCGGCCTGCCGGACAGCCGGAAGCCCTCAGGGCATGGTTCTCTCCTGGACGCGTATGGGGCGAGGAATTTGTATATGCCAAGCCCAGGGCCATAGAACTGGCCAAAGAAATAAATGAACCTGTTCTGGAGACTCCAGTCGAGATCGCAGCCGCACCGGTCGAAACTCTGCAAACTGCGCCGGTCGAAGCTGTCGCTCCCACGGGGGAACCAGTTGAACTGACGCAAGTGGTCGAACCACCCCCGGTGGTTGCCGCTCTCGAGCCCCTGCCGAAAACCGCCAGCTCATTGCCACTTATCGGCCTGATCGGGATGCTGGCGCTGGGCGCCGGCTTTGCTCTCTCGATCACTGCAAAGCGAACCTAACTTGACCGGATAACCGCGATGGAGGCGGTACACGAGTACTGCCTCCATTCGCACAGAACCGGATCTAAACCGCATGTGAAGCTCGCGGCACAAGCCGTGGGAAGCAATCGAAATGACCAAGCTTCAAAACCAGCAGACGTTGGCCTTCGCGCACCGATATCTGCTTGTGTTTGTGGTTTTTGTTTTGCCGACGATCGCCCAATCTCCCTCGACACAAAATCATCCCCCGGACGACTACACCATCGGCGTAAACGTAGACATGGTGGTGTTGCAGGCAACCGCGCTCGATCACAAAGGCGTCCTGGTGTCGGGACTCGACAAAGACAATTTCCAGATCTACGAAGATGGAGCACTTCAACCAGTCAAACATTTCAGCCATGCCGACATACCGGTGACTGTCGGCCTGGTCATCGACAACAGCGGCAGCATGAGACCGAAGCGCCATGACGTTATTGCCGCCGCTTTGGCTTTTGCCCGCTCCAGCAACTCGCAGGACCAGATGTTTGTGGTTAATTTCAACGAAAGGGTCTCGTTTGGCCTTCCCGGCGCAATTCCGTTCACCGACCAGGTAACGCAGTTGGAAGTTGCTCTTTCCAGAATCGACGCTGATGGTCAAACCGCACTCTACGACGCCGTGGCGACCGCTCTTGACCACCTGAAGAAGGGCAATCGCGACAAGAAAGTTCTGATCATAATCAGCGACGGCGGAGACAATGCTAGCAAGCACACTCTGGCACAGATCATGGCCATGGCCCGCCAGTCTGACGCGATCATCTACACCATCGGTATCTTTGACGAACAAGACGAAGACCGAAACCCGCATGTTCTCAAGGAACTTGCTAAAGACACCGGCGGCGAGGCCTTCCTGCCGGAATCATTGAAGGATCTTGCTCCGGTCTGCGAACGCATCGCCCACGATATTCGCAATCAGTACACCCTGGCCTACGTGCCCACCAACCGAAAGCGGGATGGAACCTATCGCGCCATACAAGTGAAGGCTAGCGGGCAAGGCCGCGGGCGTTTGTCGGTCCGCACGCGGGCCGGTTATTTCGCACCGCCAGCGCTTGCATCATCTCCGCCGAAGGCGAATCAGCCATGAGACTCAAGCTGCTTCTCCCAGCGAAAACTCATGGCTTCGTTCGTTGGAGCCGACGTCTACTTTTCTTAATTGGAATCCTCGCGCTCGCTTACGTCGGCTTCACTCTACTTGAGGCCAGACTGTACCAGGCGTCTGCGGAACAGTCGCTCCAAACCGAGATCCAACAGCACAAAGTAACTGCGGGTGTCCCTCGGCTTGTTTCTTGTGGAAGGGATGGGTGTCTACCGGAGCTCAAACCGCCCGTCAAGAAAGGCGATGTTCTGGGTCTCATGGACATCCCGCGATTGGGTCTGACGGTCGCCGTCTTACAAGGGACAAGCTCGCGCATCTTGCGGCTGGGCGCCGGACATATCGAAGGCACCCCGCTTCCCGGAGAATCCGGAAACATTGCCATCGCCGGGCACCGCGACACTTTCTTCCGCGACCTCAAAGACATCCGCCCAAAAGATGAAATTCAACTGCAAACGGCGACGACACTTTTCCACTATCAGGTGGACTGGGTCAAGGTCGTCGATCCCGACGACCTTAGTGTATTGGCTCCCTCCACCGAATCCGCATTGACGTTGGTGACGTGTTACCCATTTTATTTGGTGGGTCCGGCGCCGCGGCGGTTCGTGGTGCGCGCCCACCAGAACTGAGTAGTTAGGTCGCGCCGCATCTGCGCCAGGGGTGCGAAGTGTGCAACTTTGACCAGACTCCATCGGGCACATAGGCGATTATTTGGTGAGAGGTACTGTGTTATGTCCAATCCCCCGACACCCAAGACCATACTTTGCATCGACGATGATGACGGCGTGCTGGAATACCAAAGAGCGCTGCTCGAAAGGCGTGGATACTCGGTGCTCACTGCTTCCTCCGCCCGGCAAGGTTTACAGATTGCCGCAGACAGCGGAGTTGCTGCCGTGGTCGTTGATTACCATATGCCCGAGATCAATGGACATGAGGTCGCGTTAGAAATAAAGCGGCTTAACCCAAATACTCCGATCGTCATGGTCTCCAGCGAGGAGCAGATACCAAACCACGTATTCGATGTGGTCGATGCCTTCGTTCCCAAGCACGAAACACCGAGCCGCTTGGTGCCTGTGCTCGCCCGAATCTGCGACGAAGTTCTCGCCAAGCTCGCCGAAAGAACTAGACTCAGCGCGTGAGAAGTACGCACGGCTTACCGCTGTCTTGAGCCGCCCAGCGAAGCCGTGGTCCGGCCCCGCGATTGTGAGCAATAGTGAGCAGCATCAGGTTTACCCCAGCTCTTAGCAGTGCCGTGCCTCCCGGCCCGCGCAACAGATTTCCCACTCTAAGGTTGCGCACCTATTGCCCGAGTCCCCATCCGCAAGAAGGACTACAATGGAGATGTGAGATATTACACCACGAAACCGGTGAATGGCGGCACCACCTTCACCTGCACCTTCTGCGAACATAGCGTCACTACCCTCGATTTCGACAACGCTGGTGGCAACCGCCGTACCCAGGCGGCAGCCGCCATTAATCAGCACGCAGCTTCATTGCATGTGCGGCCCTGGGTGCCGGCCAAACTTGGCGGCCCGTGGCGCACTTAGAATACGCTGCATCTTTCCCCAAGAGCGCGCTGAGATTGGAGATTCCCAATGAAGGCCGGAGACCACGTTAAGATCATCGGACGCGACGGGTTTTATGTGTTCTTGAAAGAAGCTCAAGGCACGGCAACCCTGCGATTGGGGACCGCAAAGAGTTCGGACGAACCCACCTTGGCGATTCCCATCGCTCAGGTGGTTTCCCTGGAACCCACAAAATAGTCTCGCCCCCGGTGGATTCCCCTTTCGGAACCAGGCGAACTCCTTCGAGCAAGATTGACCATCTTTCCAGCTAAACCATGTTCAATACTATGGTTGTGAAGCCCGAGAAACTTACGTTAAAGCAGATACTCTCCGTGCGTTGCCCAATGTGCGGAGCGAAGCCAAAAGAGAAGTGTACCGCCAGCACCGGGCATCCCTCCGCCAAAACTCATCTTGACCGCGATCTGGCTGCGGCCAAGCATGCTCGCCCTGAGAGCTCAGGCGAGGCGGCGCTGCGAATCCTGAAGGCAATAACCAGCCGTGGTCTGCGCCTGCTTACTCAACATAAATAAGGATGCGCGGCTTTATGCCACCCGGCGGCCACTCACCAGGTTGATCACTAGAACCACCAAGGCTACCACCAGCAGCAAGTGAATCAAACCACCGGCCACGTGCAGACTGAAACCCAGAAGCCACAGAATTAGAAGCACAACAAATATTGTCCAAAGCATGGTTATCTCCTTTTGCTCACCTGGTCCTTACGGATGAACCTCTTGTAACGACTTGCCGCACTCCAAACAAGATGCCTTGGATCGCGCGGTAATTAACCCGCAGAACGGGCACATTCTTTGTGAGGGGAACTGCCCGGGATATGTCTCCGTGGCAAAGAGCTTCCTCAGTGAATCCCTGACGAAACCGCCGAGCCTACGAATCCAAAAAAGAACAGAAGACACCAGGAACTCCACGGCCCGTAATGCGCCGTCATCACGATGACACACCAGCCCCCGACCATTCTGTGCAGGATTGCTCACTCCGAACCGCCCCATGTGCTGCACGAACGGCAAGACACTACTCTTTAGTCATGCCGTCACGGTTCATCAAAACGTGGGCTTTAGCCCCTGGGGAGCACGTCCTAACCAAAGTGAGCAATTCAGACCAGCTATTCTTTCCGGCACCAGCGATCATGATTCCAGAGACGAGCATCCGGTCTCTCTTTCAGATCCCCTGAGCTAAGTCAGCCCATCTGAAGTTCTCTCCTCTTAGCTTCGCACTCCTAAAGGAAACAACTCATGAAAAAGATCATGTCACTGCTACTACTAAGCTTGATGGGCCTGTTCGGAACGTATGCGTGGGCCGGTTCGGATCAGGAAAATACAGTTGATCGCATGGACAAGTCCGTAGACGTGCTGCACGCAATCATGTCGGCTCCTGACAAAGGCATTCCGGAAGAAGTGCTGAACGATGCCAAGTGCATCCTCGTGGTACCAGATTTGGTTAAAGCTGGCTTCATTTTTGGTGGCAAGCACGGACGTGGTGTCGCCAGTTGCCGCACTGCCTCAGGCTGGAGCGCACCCGCATTCGTTTCGATTGGCGGCGGCAGCTGGGGATTACAAATTGGAGTCGAAGGCGTTGACTTGGTCCTGCTGGTTATGAATGAGCAGGGTTTCCAGCATCTGCTGTCCAGCAAGTTCGAACTCACCGGTGAAGGATCAGTAGCGGCCGGCCCGGTTGGCCGTCATGCTTCCGCCGGAACCGACTGGAAGATGAACACCGAAATGCTGACCTACTCACGTTCCAAGGGTGTGTTCGCTGGCTTGACTCTGGAAGGCGCAGTCATCGAGCAGGACAACGACTCAACCATCGCCATCTATGGCAAGAACAAGCGCTTCCGCAACATTCTTTCCGGCAAAGTGGCAACGCCCCCGAGCGCAGAGGCATTCAGGAAAGCTGTGTCAGAGGCGCGTCAACAGGCCCATATCGCCGAAGCGAAAGGTACCAATTAGTGTCGTCAGTCTAGTCCTGGTAGACCGGAACCGCGCCCTGGTTCCGGTCTACACGGGGCAGGGAAGTCAGCAGCGGAGCGGCAAGAGAGCACACGCAACACGGAGATAAACATGAAGACAACTCTACAAAGCTGTTTCTTGACTGCCTGCCTCGCTCTATGTCCAATCCTTCTATTTGCTCAGGCCTCTGAACAGAGCCCGGGCACGCAGAACCTTGACGCCTGCAAGGCTGGCCGTGACACCTGCGATCGCTCGAAGCTGAACCCTTCGCAATTGGCCGACCTGGCCCTCGACCACCACACCACCAACCTCTCGAACTGCCGCAACGGCTTCGATCCCTGTGACCGCTCCACCCTGACTCCAAGGGAAGCGACGGCACTAGCGGTCGCCGATCATCAGCGTGATGTTGCCGCCTGCACCAGCGGCATGGGATCCTGCGACCCATCCAAGCTGACGCCATCCGAGGCCCGCGATTCATCCCTCGCCAAGCACCAGCGCAACCTCACCGACTGCAAAGAAGGGATAGGCGATTGCGACCACTCCCAACTCAGTCCGTCGGAAGCCGGAGCGGTGAACGCCGCCAGAAGCGACCTCAACCTCTCCGACTGCAAGAATGGTGCCGGGCTATGCGATCACTCCAAGCTCACTCCCGCGGAAACCAAAGAAGTGACCGCCGCGGAACACCAGCGTAACGCCCAGAACTGTGAGAATGGCTGGGACGACTGCGACCATTCCAAACTTAGCCCGGCGGAAGTGGCGCAAATCGGCAACTCAGATCATAAGCGTAACCTCTCCGCATGTAGAGACGGCCAGGAAACCTGTGACTACACAAAACTGACCCCCTCCGAAACCACGCTGTTGGCCGACGCCGAGCGCAAACGGAACTACACCGCTTGTTTAAAAGGCTACGGCTATTGCGACGCCTCTCGACTCACCGCGGAAGAGATTCATTCGCTCCCCCCGAAAAGCCATTAAACTGACACTATGACAAAACGACAATGTCCCGATTGCGGCAGCGAACTGGTGCAAGCCCGGCGTCCGGAGAATCAGCCCGGCGGCTCCGCCAACTATTGGCGGTGCAGCACTTGCGGAAGTGGTTTCACCGCGGAGCAGATCCGCGAAACGAAACGTCCCAAGCCCGCTTCCGTCGAGCACTCATAGAACCAGGTTAAGAATTACTGGTCAATTCTGACCAGTCCGAAACCACGTTTTCGATAATACTAACCAGTAGCCCCTTTCCACATCTGTTCTCACCATATATAAGGATCAATGTCATTACCTATCACAGCCTTTCCCAATCGCGTACTCGAAGTCGTTGGCGCGGGTCCGCTGGCTCGGACCGCGGTTTCGGCGGCGCGCCGGCGAACGCAATCGAAGCCATCCCTGCCCAGCCGAATCGCGGTGATCGGAAACTATCTTCCGCGCCAATGCGGCATTGCCACCTTTACCACCGACTTGTGCGCCGCCATCTCCGCCGAGTACGGCACCGCTCGATTATTGGCGCTACCGGTGAATGACACCGAGCAGGGATATGACTATCCCGCGCGCGTCCGCTGGTCGCTTGCCCAGGACGATGTCTCCTCGTATGAAGACGCCGCTGAATTCCTGAACTTCAACAATATCGACATGGTATGTCTGCAGCACGAATATGGAATCTTTGGCGGTGCGGCAGGAAGCCATATCTTGCATCTGCTACGGGCCCTGAAAATGCCCGTGGTGACCACGCTACACACCGTGCTGCGCGAGCCTAGCACCGACCAACGCATGGTCATGACGGAAATCGCTGAGCTTTCCGACCGCCTCATTGTCATGAGTCAGCTTTCATCGCAGTTCTTGCAGGAAATCTTCCAAGTGCCGGGCAGCAAGATTGACATGGTCCCTCACGGCGTTCCCGATCTGCCGTTTCTGGACCCCAATTTCTACAAAGATCGCTTTGGCGTGGAAGGCAAAGCCGTACTGCTCACCTTCGGCCTGCTCTCCCCGAACAAGGGAATCGAAAATGTCATTCAAGCGCTGCCCCAGATTTTGGCTAAACACACTAATGTTGCCTACATCGTCGCCGGCGCGACCCACCCTCATGTTCTTCGCCGCGAAGGCGATCGCTATCGCGAATACTTGCAAGCTTTAGCCATGGAAGTGGGAGTCGAGTCGCAGGTGATTTTCCATAACCGCTTCGTCAGCCCTGAGGAGATGGTTCAGTTCATCGGGGCCGCCGACATTTACATCACGCCTTATCGCCACGAGGCGCAGGTGGTTTCGGGAACCCTCGCCTACGCTCTCGGCGCCGGCAAGGCGATCATCTCGACTCCTTACTGGCACGCCATCGAATTATTAGATGACCGCCGGGGTGCGCTCGTCCCTTTTCAGGACCCCACTGCCATCGCGAACAAGACCATCGAACTCCTGGATACGCCGGCGATTCGCCATGCCATGCGCAAGCGCGCCTATCTGTTCGCGCGCGAGATGGTCTGGAAACGCGTAGCGCAGGGTTACATGGAAAGTTTCGCCCGGGTTCGCAGCGACCGTATGGAGAATCCACAAGTGCAGTTCTCCGCTCGGGCCACCAGGAAATCGCTCGACCGGTTGCCGGACTTGAACCTGAATCACCTGCATCGTTTAACCGACGACACCGGAATGTTGCAGCACTCCATCTTCACTATCCCCAACCGCAACGAGGGATACACCACCGACGACAACGCGCGCGCTCTGGTTTTCGCAGTTTCATTGGAACAACTTGTAAGAACCGGCGCGGCCCGTCCGGCCCAGACTACCTCGGATTCATCCTTCGCCTACTTAGCGTTCCTGGAGCATGCTTTCAATCCGGCGACCGGTCGATTCAGAAACTTTCTTGGCTACAATCGCCGCTGGATCGAAGCCAACGGCTCTGCGCACGTGAGTGAAGACTGCCATGGCCGCGCATTGTGGGCGCTGGGGACAGTATTGAGCCGGTCCGAAGATCCGGGATTGCGGGGCGCTGCCGGCCGTCTATTCGAGTATTCACTCCCAGCAGCCGTGGAATTCAGCAGCCCTCGAGCCTGGGCCTATACGCTTCTCGGGATCCACGAATACCTCGCCTCTTATCCCGGAGACCGCGATGCCCAGCGAGTAAGATCCGCGCTCGCCCAACGTTTGCTCGTAATGTATGAGTCGGTACACAGCCCGGACTGGAATTGGTTTGAAGACATTCTCGCCTATGGAAACGCCAGATTGCCGCAAGCCATGTTTCTGGTGGGCTCAGCCTGCAGCGATGACCGCATGATCTCAGCCGGTCTGGATGCACTGGATTGGCTTATGACCATGCAACGCTGCGAGACCAACGGCCACTTCGTGCCTATCGGATCACAAGGCTTCTATCGCAAGGGCGGGGAAAAGGCCCGCTTCGATCAACAGCCGATTGAAGCCGCCGGCGCGGTCTCCGCTTGTCTCGAAGCTTTTCGCGTAACTGGTGACAACCGCTGGCGCAGCGAGGCCTGGTCGGCTTTCAACTGGTTCCTTGGCGACAACGATCTGCAACTCCCGCTTTACGATTCCGTTACCGGTGGCTGCCGCGACGGTCTGCATCCCGAACGCGCCAATCAAAACCAGGGCGCGGAATCAACGCTGTCGTTCTTAATGGCACTCCTGGAAATGCGCTCGCTCGAGGAACCTCAGCAGATGGAGATCCCGTCTTGACTATGCACGAAACCACACTCATCAAGCCTTCTAGTACCAGCTACGAGTCACTGCTTCTTCGTGACCCAGCCAATCCCATCCTCACCGCCAAAGATTGGCCATACTCCATTAATAGCGTCTTCAATGCAGGAGCCACACGACTTGCGGATGGAACAACTCTGTTGCTTTGCCGCGTGGAAGATCGCCGTGGCTTGTCGCACCTGTGCGCCGCCCGCTCCAACAATGGTGTAGACGGTTGGGAGATTGATCGCGAGCCGACATTGATACCTAGCCCTCATGAGTATCCCGAGGAAATCTGGGGCATCGAGGATCCGCGCATCACTTTCGTGCCTGAACTACAGCAGTACGTCGTCACTTATACTTCGTATTCGCGCGGCGGCCCCGGAGTCTCTCTGGCTCTGACCAAAGACTTCCGCACCTTCGAGCGTTACGGCGTCATTATGCCGCCCGACGACAAAGACTCCGCGCTACTGCCGCGCCGAATTGACGGCTGCTGGGCGCTCATTCACCGCCCCATGACCACGCTCGGATCGCACATGTGGATTTCCTACTCGCCCGACCTGCGTTATTGGGGCCGCCACCGGCTCATGCTTGAAGCCCGCCGTGGCGCCTGGTGGGACGCCAACAAAATCGGTTTGTCACCGCCGCCCATCGAGACTTCCCGTGGCTGGCTGGTGTTTTACCACGGAGTGCGGCACACCCCTTCGGGCTGTCTGTATCGCCTGGGCTTGGCCCTTTTCGATCTTGAGAATCCGGCACACTGCCTGCTGCGCGGCGATTCGTGGATCTTCGGGCCGGAGGCGGAGTACGAGCGCCACGGTGACGTTGACGATGTCGTCTTCCCCTGCGGATACACCATGGACCCCGACGGCGACACCATCAATCTCTACTACGGAGCGGCTGATTGCTCCATCGCCCTGGCCCGGGCCAGCGTTCGTTCTCTATTAACCTGGCTGGATACAAATGGAAGTTGCGAGCGCCGGCGAGATCCGAACCGATGAACCCGCTGCTTTGGATCTTCCAACTTATTTTTGGCTGCCGGCACCGTCACCGCAGTCGTGTGTTCACCATCAAGCACCGCAGCTACCGCGTGTGCTTCGATTGTGGAGGCGAATTCGACATCCAAAAACTGAGAACAAAGAATTGAAAACCGAGAACCGCAAGTCTTTCCAGGCAGACGAAAGACCCTCCTGCGGCGGCTGTGGCGTGATCCTTATCTATCCCCACAGATCAGCCCGGATCCTCACTTGTGAGCTATCTTGCTCAGACACCATAGTCCGCACCTGTCATGCTTGATTCTCCATCATCCGCGTGTTTGCCGCGTTATCTCCGGCGAACACGATTCGCGACCCTAAAGCTCCGAACATCAAAATTAGGGCAACACCTCCAGGCGGATGGGAGGGGTTAGCCCGCGACCAAGAAAGGTCAAGCATCATGCCTTTAATTCAACTCCTGGAAGTTCTCATCGTGGTGGGTGTCCTGCTCTGGTTGGTCAATCGCTTCATTCCAATGCAGGGAACCATCAAGTCAATTCTGAATGGGGTCGTAGTCATTGCCGTCGTTTTGTGGCTGCTGAACGTATTTGGGTTATTTCACAACGTCAGCAATATCCGTATCGGCAAGGGATGACGACCCGGCAATCGACCACGGAAAGCTTGCAGTAAAGCAAACGCACTTAACGATTTCGATAATGGAGGCAACACTCATGAAACTAGTAGCAGGAATCATCAGCACCGCGGCTCTATCTTTGCTGCTCGCAACGGCTGCCGCTCCACTCTATGCCCAGGAGCAACACGAAGAGCAGAAGGACCAGCAGGAGCAGAAAGACAAGCCCGCCAAAGCGGAAGAGAAAAAGTCGCAGGAAGCCAGACCCGCAAAGCCAGAAGAGAAGACCGCGGAGCAAGAAAAGAACACCAAGCAGGAAGAAAAAACCACGCAGCAACACGAACAGCAGGCTAAGTCGGGCCAGCAGTCACAGCACGGCCGTATTCCCGATGACAAATTCCGCGCCAACTTCGGACGCGAACACACCTTCCGTGTCAGCCAGGCGGATTACAGAAACCACCGCTTCCAATACGGCGGCTATTCTTTTGGATTCGTCGGCGTATGGCCATCCAACTGGCTCTACACTCAAGACGTCTTCGTGGTTGACATTGGCGGCGTGTATTACCTGTGCAACCCAGTGTATCCGGGCGTTAACCTTGCACTCAGCTTCACGCTTTAGCCGCACCGCACGTGTGGGGCGGACACTCTTGTCCGCCCCTTTGACTCTTGTTTGCGGCCCCCCATCCTCGTCGCGCAGCCTACGACAGGGTGGGGACGCTCCCGGCCCCGGCGGCACAAAGCGGGCGGGGCATGACCTCAGTGTCATGCCGTCGCATCTATTGTCGCTCCCATCTGTGTTCTTCAACGCATCCCTTACTAGGTTGTGCGCCGGAGCGACTGTCCAGGACTTGACAATCGATCCACGGAATCCTGATAGTAGACTCCGAAGTTACAGGACGCGTCGCCTCTCAATCCGCGGAGCCCGCAGCAGCAATGCACAACCGGGCAATCGAAGGATGACATGGCAAGGAGATTCACGTATGCATAACCTCCGCTTGCTGCTTCTATCACTTCTAGTGTTGGCTATACCGGCCATTTCCCACGCGCAGTTCGTCGTGTCGGTTCAAATCGCTCCCCCTGGATTGCCTGTCTACGTGCAACCCGCAGTGCCGGCTCCGGGTTATTTGTGGACCCCCGGCTACTGGGCCTATGGCCCGGAAGGATACTTCTGGGTGCCCGGCACCTGGGTGCAGCCTCCCGCTGTTGGCTTGCTATGGACGCCCGGCTACTGGGGTTGGAGCGGCGGCGCTTTCGGATGGAATGCCGGGTATTGGGGATCGCATATCGGCTTCTACGGTGGCGTTAACTACGGCTTCGGCTATGGTGGTGTCGGCTATGAAGGCGGATATTGGAACAACGGAGTCTTCGCCTACAACCGCTCGGTAACGAACATCAGCAATACCACCATTACCAACGTCTATACCAAGACCGTCGTCGTCAACACCACCACCACCGTCAACACTGTTAGCTACAACGGCGGTACTGGTGGAATCAGCGCTCGTCCCACCCAGGAGGAAGAAGCGGCAGCACACGAGCAACACACGCCGCCCACGCAAATGCAGACCGAGCACGTAAAGGCCGCCAGCACGAACCATGCATTACTGGCGTCAGTGAACCACGGCAAGCCGGCAATCGCCGCTACCTCCAAGCCGGGAGAGTTTACCGGCAAGGGTGTGGTTGCAGCCAAGGCGGCTGCTGTCGAAAACAAAGCCGCTGAGAATAAAGCCGCTGAGAATAAAGCCGCAGAGAACAAGTCCGCAGAAAACAAAGCCGCTGAGAACAAGGCTGCGGAGAACAAACCTATGGCAAATAAAGCTGCGCCAGCAAAGCCGATGGCCGCTTCTAAAGAGCCGGCGGCTCCCAAGCCACCCGCCGCTCGTCCCGGGAGCGCTGCTAAAGCGGCAGCTGATGCTCATGCGCAGCCAGCTCCTCGACCCCAGGCAGCCGCTCCTCGGACTGAAGCTCGGCCGCCGAACACTCCCAAGCCATCTGCTTCTCGTTCGTCGGCTGCACCGCAGCCAAAGAAAGAAAACCCGGCGGAGGAACATCCACATCAGTAGCGAATTGACGGCAACCCGTTGCGGCAATCCGTCGAGGCGTAAAGAAACCATTTAACCGGCGCGAGCCATTACGGCTCGCGCCATTTTCTTTCTCGCCGGGTGTTCCACTCATTTTGTGTCTTTGCGAATGAGAACAATTTCCACGATTGAAGCATTCCCAAATCCGGCCATTTCCCCAAAAGTGAGCCATTGTGCTCAGACTCAGCAATCGATCCATGAAATCCTAGCAGTGGAATCCTGGTATAGGACGCGCCGCCTTTCAATCCGCGCAGCCCGCAGCCGCAAAGTATAACCGGGCAATCGAAGGATGATCGGGCAAGGTGATTCAAAATGCGTAATCTCCGTTTCCTGTTTCTAACACTTCTAATCCTGGCCATACCGGCCATCTCGTTCGCCCAGTTCGCGGTGTCTGTCCAGCTTGCTCCACCCGGGCTGCCTGTTTACGAGCAACCTGTGGTTCCCGCCGCCGGCTTTTTATGGACCCCCGGCTACTGGGGTTACGGCGGCGAAGGCTACTTCTGGGTGCCGGGCACATGGGCACAGCCTCCCGCAGTTGGCTTGCTCTGGACCCCCGGCTATTGGGGTTGGGGTGGTAGCGCCTTCGCTTGGAATGGTGGCTACTGGGGTGCGAGTGTCGGCTTCTACGGCGGCGTCAATTACGGCTACGGTTACGGGGGTGTCGGTTATGAAGGTGGACGTTGGAACAACGGAGCCTTCGCCTACAACCGTTCAGTGAATAACATTGGCGAGACGCACATCACCAATGTCTACAACGAAACTGTCATCAACAACACCACGAACAACCACGTCAGCTACAACGGCGGCACTGGCGGGATTGAATCCCGTCCGACCGCCGAAGAAGAAACCGCGGCAAGAGAGCGCCACACCCCGCCAACTGCGGCCCAAACCGAGCACGTAAAGGCTGCCAGTTCCAACCACGAACTACTGGCATCGGTGAACCATGGCAAGCCGGCCATCGCTGCAACCGCTAAACCGGGCGAGTTTACCGGCAAGGGCGTGGTCGAAGCCAAAGAAGCTGGAGCCGAGAATAAAGCTGAGAATAAGGAAGCTGAGAACAAGGCGACCGAAAATAAAGCTGCTGAGAATAAGGAAGCCGAGAGCAAGGCCACCGAAAACAAAGCTGCTGAGAATAAGGAAGCAGAGAATAAGGCGACCGAAAATAAAGCTGCAGAGAATAAGGCAGCGGAGAACAAGGCGACCGAAAACAAAGCCGCGGAGAACAAAGCAGCCGAGAACAAGGCCACGGAAAATAAAGCTGCTGCAGCTCGTGTGAATGAGAATAAGACTGCAAAGCCGAAGGCTGCTTCTGCGCCTAAAGAGCCTACGGCCCGCGCGAAGCCGGCCCCTCGCCCTGAGACAGCGCACAGCACTCCAGCTGCGCGCTCAAACGTACCCCGTCCGGCCACTGAGTCCAAGCCGTCGGCAGCTCATGTCCAGCCGGCCGCTCGCCCGACAACTGCGGCTCACGCAAAGCCTGCTCCCCGTCCGGAGACGGCAGCTCACGCCCAGCCTGCTCCCCGACCGGCGACCGTAGCTCATGCGCAACCTGCACCTCATCCGGCGGCGAAAGAAGCCCCGGCCGAAGAAGAACACCCCCGCAAGTAAGGAATTGGCTGTAACAGTCAATTCACTGGCGCGGACCCACCAGGGCTCGCGCCATTTTCTTTCTCCACATGAGCAGTTTTGACCATCCAAAAATCGCTCGAACACCTATAACTAAAGCTGGCCTTTCCCCATAACACCCTCCGATGCCAACTTAGTGGCCAGGAACAACCGCACCGGAATAAGACCGCATCAAAGCCCTGCCTATGGGGCGTGACTTTCATCGCCGTCTCGCTACATGAGAAAAGGAGCAACACATGCTTGGAACTATATTGATCGTGCTCTTGGTCCTGGCCCTCTTCGGCGCGCTACCGCGCTGGTCGCATAGCCGCGACTGGGGCTATGCCCCAACCGGAGGTCTCGGACTCGTCCTCCTCATCGTTGTCGTTCTCCTGGTTCTTGGTCGGATTTGACCATGTCCCGCGCGGCGACATTGCCAGGCGTCATCGCCAAAACTTGGCGCCTGTTTTCCGTCCGCGCGGCGGCGCTTCTTCTCACCCTTCTGCTATGCGGCGGCAATCTCTCCGCGTACTCCGTACTGACCCACGAAGAAATCGTCGATCTGCTCTGGACTGACGACATCCAGCCCCTACTGCTTAAGCGCTTCCCCGGACTTACCCCCGATCAGATCCGCGAAGCCCATGCCTACGCCTACGGCGGCGCCGTAATCCAGGACCTGGGATATTATCCGTTTGGGTCGAAGGAGTTTAGCAACCTTGTTCACTACGTTCGTAGCGGGGATTTTGTTCACGAGTTGTTGATCGAGAGCCAGGACGTTGATGAGTATGCCTTCGCACTGGGGGCGCTGTCGCACTATGCGTCGGATATCGCGGGGCATCCTGCAGTCAATCAATCAGTCGCCATTGAGTATCCGAAGTTGCGCGCGAAGTTTGGCAAGTCGGTCCGCTATGCCCAGGATAAGACCGCGCATCTGAAAACCGAGTTTGGATTCGATACCGTGCAAGTGGCAAAGAACCGTTACGCCTCGCAGCAGTATCACGATTTCATTGGATTCCAAGTCTCCAAACCACTGTTGGAGCGGGTGTTTCCTGTGGTGTACGGAGTGGAACTGAAAGACGTGCTCACCCATGAGGATCTGGCGGTGGGTTCGTATCGTTGGGCAGTCAGCCGTCTGATCCCGCAAATGACGCAAGTTGCCTTGCAAGTCCACAAGAAAGAACTGATGCAAGAAACTCCAGACTTCGCGAAACGGAAGTTCTTGTATCGTCTTTCGCGCTCGGATTACGAAAGGGAGTGGGGGAAGGACTATGTGAAGCCTGGTGTTGGTACGCGCATTTTATCGACACTGCTGCGATTTCTTCCGAAGATTGGTCCCTTCAGAAAGCTGGAGTTTAATAATCCGACTCCACAAACCGAAGACCTTTATATCAAGAGCATCAATACTACAGTCGACCAATACCGGTTTTTTCTCCAACAGGTGCGCGCCGACACGCTGGTGTTGCCCAACTGCGATCTCGATGACGGCGGTGTGACTGCGGCAGCGGAATACTCGCTGGCCGACGACACTTATGCGCAGTTGCTGGATCAGCTATCCAAGCGGAAGTTTAATCAGACATCGCCCGAGCTGCGCGACAACCTGTTGCAGTTTTACTCGGACCTCTCCATGCCGATCGACACGAAAAAAGATCCAGCTCGCTGGCAAGGAGTGCTGACTGCGCTCGACCAGTTGAAGTCGATGACGCCGCCGCAGACGATGGCGGGCAGTCCAGCACTGTGACCCATTGCGTCAAGGGGTGGAGTTCGAGTTTGCGGAATAGATCCCGGGCATGCGCGGTAGTGCGCCCGACGTGCGCTTCAGCCCGCGCAGGCAATCCCTATTAGTAGGATATTGCTTACCTCATCGAACCGGCACGCAACTCCAGCCGTACAAGCTGGAGTTGCGTTATCGCCGGGCATCGTAGCCTTACTATTTCGGCCGGCCGCCGCCAGAGCGCGGCTGCTGCCTCTCCTGCAACTGCCGCTGCTGCTGGGTGTGCCTTTCTTCCATTCGCTGCGTCTGTTGCTGGTGCTGTTGTTCTATCTGTTGCCTTCGGGCTTCATTTGCATTTTGTTTGACCGCGTTCTGGTGATCCTTTTCCTGTTGCGCCGCCAGTTTCTGGTGTTCTTTTTCTTGCTGCGCGGCCAATTTGTCCTGCTGCTGTTGATATTTCTTGTCCAACTTCGCGTTCCCAGTGTTTGGGGCGGCAGGACGTTCGTGCGGTTGCAGGTCTCTCGCGTCGTTCGGAGTCGGGCGGGGAGCATTGTTCTCCGGACGAGCCTCATTGCCACGCTGTTCAGCTTCGCCGCGATTGCCTTCGGCCGCTCCTGCCTCTCTCGCCGGTACAGCGCCGGCGCCCTTAAACTCTCCAGGTCTCGCCGTGGCTGCAACTCCCGGTCTGCCATGGTTCACCGACGCCCTTTGCTGGGGATCATTGCGGGCAGCTTCTTCATGTTGAGTCTGAGCCGCTACCGGTGGAACGTGTCTTTCGCTCGCGGCCCTTTCTTCTTCGGGCGTAGGACGTGCTGTGGTGCCACCGTTGCCGCCGTTGTAGCTGACTCGGCTGACTGTGGTGTTGTGAACAACCGTGGTGTTGTAAACGTTGTGAATATTGGTTACGTTCACGTTCGTGACCGAACGGTTGTAGAAGAAGTGACCATTGTCCCAACGTCCACCTTCAAAGCCAACGCCGAAGTAGCCAAATCCGTAAGAGATCCCGCCATAGAAGCCGATGTGCGGTCCCCAGTAGCCGGCATGGAAGAGAAATCCACCGCCGCCCCAGCCCCACCACGGTGGTGTCCAGAGGAAGCCAACTTCCGGCGCCAACACCCATGTTCCCGGCACCCAGTAGTAGTCATCTGCATAGGCCCAGTATCCGGGGGTCCAGAGATAGCCATCGCCAGGGCAGGGCGGTTGTTCGTACACCGGCAGAACTGGCGGACCAATGCTGACCGATATTCCAATTTGCGCCAACGCCGGCGCTGGCAGTGTGAGCATTCCAAGTGAAAACACTACAACTGCAAACAACAGAGAACGAACCGAGGGAATAATACGCATTGTCTTTCCTCTTGCGCGATCATCCTTCGCTTGCCCGGTGCTGCTTTGCTGCTGCGGGTTGCGTGGATTGAAAGGCGATGGTTTTCAGCTTCAAATCAACAAATTAACTCTCTTGAAATCGGCTTAACCCTTGCAGCCGGAATGTCCGCACTGACACTTGATTTCGGTGAGATCTCCGGCCTCTTTGCACGACTGGCTGCAGTAATTGCTATCTTTCGTGGTGGCGCATCCGCACGCGGGATGTGCACATTTGTTTAAAGTCTCAACGCTCATTTTTCCCTCCAGGTTTTTCAGGCGGCGTGGCGGCGGCCACCGAGCAAGTCGATTACAAAAATCACTAATGCCATTACCACCAGCAAATGAATCAAGCTTCCGGCTATGTGGAGTACAAAACCCAGCAACCAAAGAATCAGGAGTACTGCGACAATCGCTCTCAGCAACGTCATTCCCCATTGCCTCCGAAACAGTCCTACCCAGACCGGACTCCCTTTACCTTATTTGCGACCCGCCGCGCTGCCCATCCCTTGCGCTACGTAGTCGGCTACGGAAAATCCTGTACGCCCGAAGTCCCGCCCATGTATAGGTTCAGCGCTCTCCGATGCCTGCGCCCACAAATAAAAATCCCCGGCAGGTTCGCCGGGGACGTTAGACAACCTGCATTCAAATCTAGGCGCGCCGTTTTTCGGGCTGGTCAGACTCTTGACCACTGCGCGGCCGCGAATCATCAGCCTGCGAAGGGTTCTTCTTCGAGGGATCTTGCTGTTTCGGCAGGTGCTGTCCGCTCTCTTGCGGCGGATTCTTCTTATAGTCCGCAGTGTCGTTTTTCGATTGGCTGTCGTTATTCTTTCCGGTTTCGTTTGTCATGACTCCCTCCTATTATGCTGATATCACAGCGCACATTACGGATTTATGCGCCGTTTGTGAGTTTTAGTTGCAGAAACACTTTCCTGGGTGGCCTGCCGGCACGCCTGGTCGCTGAGATGTTCCAGAGAGATGCTAATGCATTCGACGCACTGATAACCGCGATCTTCTGAAGATTGGCTGCGTCAACGTAAACCGGTAGCGAACGCCGGCGGGAAGTCTCGGTTTTTGCTGCGTCTTCATTTTGGTTCAGAATGGAGAGTGATTCCTCAACCACACTTCTCAAATGGTCCTTGGAGTCAGCCATGATTGCAATCCTTTCGACGCCCATTAAATAAAGAAACGGTGCGTTGGCGCAATACAGCCAATCATCGATGAACTGAATTGGTAAGCGGTAGCAGAGATCACTCAGGCCACCGACATTGATTTTCGACTCACCGTTCGGCCTTCGGATTGGTCTCGTCCCCTCGGGATATCGTGATGCAGACGCTTCGCGATACCATTTAACCTCCTGTTAGCTTCCTCTTCTTCTTCGAGGGTTTGAGCGAGAAAACCCGCGGCAACATCCTCGCCCAATATTGTCGCGTGGGCACGCACGCATCCATATCCAGCAATTTCGTAATGCTCCACCTGTTGTGCAGCGGCGATGAGGGCTGCATCCTTGAGTGCGCCCTCCATATTTTCAACAATGACCGCGCCACCTTCTTTCACTAGGCACTCCATCGCCACACACTTCCGCTCCCGTACCTTCCCGCCCATCTGCTCGAAGATGACCTCAATGCGGTGAGCATGTTCCATGGTCTTGGTTAGATGATCCTCGAATGCAACTCGCAAATCTTCCGACCAGGCCGCCTTAGCCATCTTCGGCAGTGCCTTGATCTGTTGGAGTTCAGCATCATAGAGACCTTGGAGTTGTTCCACATACAGATCGCGCAAAGATTTGATTTTCATCTTTACCCTGCCGAGGTCTGCGGTTGCACGAAGTCCGCGGAGTGGACACGTGACGATGCCCTTCTACCTGCCGAAAGGCGAGGAGCAGGAGTCAGTTTCAACCTGACCCCTGCTCGGTAGAGAGGCACGTTGAGGACCATTCATGCGCGCAAGCATAGGTGCGATGCCGCCTTTTACGACATCCCGCGAACTCTGTAATTCGTGTAAGAAATTCGCTGTAGACGGAAAAGATGTCGTTACCATCGCAAAAGATAAAGATAAAGCCCCGAAAGCGTACAGCAACTTATCCAGAGCCCTACGGCGCGTACTGGATAGACCATTTTCGCTCGTGCCTCTAACCTCCCGACTGTGGATGCGACGGCCAGTGGTCAGCAAACTCATGATGCATCCTATTTCGAAAGGAGACGCAAGTGAACAGCGACACAAATAGCACAGCCACTCTTCCTCTGAGTCCCGATGTGATCAGGCGCGCCCAACAAGGTGACTCGGATGCGTTCTCTACTCTGTTCCATGCCCACAAGTCGCGGATCTATTCCCTGTGTTTGCGAATGACCAACAACGCCGCAGAGGCGGAGGACCTGGCCCAGGATGCGTTCTTGCAGGTTTTCCGCAAGCTCTCCAGCTTCCGGGGAGACTCAGCGCTCTCGACCTGGCTCTACCGCATCACAGTGAACACCGTGTTGATGCATTTTCGGAAAAAGTCATTGGTGCAAGTTTCACTGGATGAGCCCTACACCACTAAGAATGACAATGCCAAGCAGGCCCGCCGCGAATATGGCACCAGAGATGATCGTCTGGTCGGCTCTATAACGCGAGTGGCATTGACTCGGGCCATCAGCGAGCTTCCTGAAGGATATCGGACGATATTTCTGCTGCATGAAGTCGAAGGTTACGAGCACCAGGAAATCGCAGAGTTGCTCGGCTGTTCGGTGGGTAATTCAAAGTCACAGCTTCATAAGGCCAAGCTGAAGATACGCGACTTCCTGGCGTGTCCGCCGGAAACCCGCGCAGAAACCCGTCGCAACGGGCGTCCCAGCAGCTCGCGCGCCAAGTCGGTGCCGTCAATGCCCCTGGTGGAAGAATGGTGTATGCCGATGCCGCCCGTACCGAACAATGTACTGCCGTTCGTGCAACCCAACGCGTAAGCCGCCAAGCTCAGGCATGTTTCTGGCTTATTTAAGGTCTGGACGGGATGGAAGCACGCCGAGCGCACGGGCTAATGTTGTAGGGAACGAAGACATAATCCTGGTGCTCAGATTGGGCACAGAAAAAGGCATCCAATGAATTTGAAGATTACAGCAGCAACGAAGTACCTTCTGGCGCTTAGCGCCGTGGCTTTACTCTTCGCCGGCCTGAGTTGGGCTGCCGACGATAAGGATCAAACGGACATCGCCAAGCGTATCGATACCTCCGCTAATGTTTTGAACGAAATCATGGCGACTCCTGACAAAGCGATCCCCGATGGCATCATGAATAATGCAAAGTGCATTGCCGTGATTCCGTCCATGGTCAAAATTGCGGTTGGCTTCGGCGGCAACCATGGAAAGGGAGTTGCAACCTGCAGAACCGCGCACGGATGGAGCGCTCCTGCTCCCATCACCATCACAGGCGGCAGCTGGGGACTACAGCTCGGCGGCCAAGCAGTGGATCTGGTGATGGTAGTTACGAACGACCAGGGAATGCAACACTTGCTTTCCAGCCACTTTAAGCTTGGTGCCGACGCTTCCGCTGCCGCTGGTCCGGTTGGACGCGATACCACGGCTGGCACTGATGTGAAGATGCGCGCCGAAGTACTGACCTACTCACGCGCTCGGGGTCTTTTTGCCGGGATTGATTTGTCCGGCGCCGCTATTTCCCAGGACAAGGACGCTACCACAATCCTGTTCGGAAAGATGGTACCGTTCGCGACCATTCTGCGTGGCCATGTCCGCGCTCCCCAGGGAAGCGGTACCTTCCTCGCAGCCGTCAAGAAATACGCCACTCAGGCGAAAGACCAGGCTGCAAATAACGGAACGAAATAGCACATCGACTTGAACCAAGGACAGCCAAGGCTGGTGGCTTGGCTGTTTTTCATTTCCGGGCACGAACGCTATCCGCATCTTGAAACGAAGTACAGAGCGGAAGGCGCGCAGCTACAGCCTCGTCCCTATGTTCAGCCGCAAACTCGTCCTGTAGTTTGCATCTTGTGACAAACCGGGGCGGACGCGAGCGAGTGGCCCGGGTTAGGTAAATCAGCACCGGCTTCGCGCGCCAGGTGACTCTAGTCTACGGAGCGAATTTCATGTCAACTATTCTGCTGATCATCCTGGTTCTTCTGCTCATCGGCGCATTACCCACGTGGCCCTACAGCACCGGCTGGGGCTACTATCCAAGTGGCGGCCTGGGCATGATCGTTCTCATTTTGCTCGTACTGGTTGTCCTCGGACGTGTGTAGCAACAGCCTTCCACGAAACGGCAAACATTCCAGATCGAGAGTCGTGAAACAACCCACTCAATATCTGGCTGTTTGCGCCAAACCGGTTTTGGGATAGTTGTACAGTCTTACAGTTGGCCACAATATTGCTTTGTGCGGCTGGGGAGCGTGACCGCTTGGTCACGCTCGTCAAACGCGCGCAGAATCTGATCCACAAGAGCGACCAATTTTTCTGAGTCCGGCTCAACGGCCGCCGCGGCGCACAATTCGCGCCAGTCTTTCACCCTGCTCTCTCGTCCGTTACTCTTGGTTTCAGCCATTTCTCTAGCTCCTGTGTTATGGCGTGAATACCTGATTGCAGAAAGCAACTTCCATGCCAGAATGCCAAGTTGTTGATTTAATAGAGCAGACGCAAGGGTGACTGTGTAATTTGGGCAATGCTCCATGGAATAAAGGGGAACTCGCAAGTGCCGCGTACCTGTGCGAACTAGGTTGGAACATCGGGCATTCGATGTATTGTGGTCCTCTGTACGGCAGCGTACCTTCCTTATTAAGAGGCGTGCACAATAGACTCCCCTGGGAAGAGTGTAAAAGTGACTCGTATTATGGTAGTGGACGATAACCCCTCGGTGCGGCGCTATCTTCGTGGCGCCTTGGAGCAACAGGACGATTGGCACGTCTGCGACGAAGCCCGCAACGGCCAGGAAGCAGTTGACAGGTTCCGGCAAATACACCCGGATGTGGTCGTACTCGATTTTCAGATGCCCGAGATGAATGGCCTCGAGGCGGCACGCATCATCTCTCAACTCTCACCGGAAACACCGATCCTGATGGTAACGCTGTACCTCTCCAAGCAGCTCTCAGATGAGGCTCGCAAGGTCGGCATCCGTGGCACATGCGCCAAGGCTGATATCAGTTGTGTGGTGGATGCAGTGGGAGCACTGTTGCGGGAAGAGACCTATTTTCCTAATTGAGCGTCAGTCGGCGGCTGTGACATCCATGGTGGTTGGTTCCGAGATCGGCATGGTCGCAGAAATTAAGGTCCCCGGCGCACAGGGTTGAATATTGAGTTGGCCACCAAGGTCACGTATACGCTCCCGCATTCCTGCCATTCCGATGCCGGCCTTTGTCCCTTTGGCCCGGAAACTCTTTAGCAATTCGGGTGCGATTCCCTTTCCATAGTCTCGCACCTTAAGAGTTACCTGGTCGTGCAGGAACGTAAGCGCGACCTCAGCTTTCGCACTCCCGGAGTGGCGGTGGATGTTGGTCAGACTCTCCTGCAAGACACGGAATAGCCCGAGCGCCGCCGGCTTGGGCAGGCGCCCCACATCCTCGGGCAGGTCAACCATGATTTCAATCCCGCTGCGTTGTGCAAAGCCTTCCAGATACCATTTGGCTGCGGAAGAGAATCCCGCTTCGTCCAACAGCGGCGGATGCAGTAAATGGGAGATGGTGCGCGTCTCGGCTATGGCTTGACTCAGAAGTCCGGCCGCTTCCGCCAGCAAAGTTTCTTCGCGGCGGGTGGTGAACATCTCGAGCGTCATCTTCATACCCGCCAGATACTGGCCGAGACTGTCGTGAAGCTCGCGGGAGAATTTTCGGCGCTCCGCGTCTTGCAGCTTCAGCAGACGGCCAGTGAGTCGGCGCAATGAGTCTTCGCTCTCCCGTGCGACCCGTTCCGCTTGCTCGCGCGCCGTCAATTCCGTGGATAAGAACCGATATTGGACGGAAAACAGGATGAACGCCAGGACAAATGCGACGGACAAAGTAATGACGGTCAGAACAAACAGCCGGTGCGTTGCCGCTTTCCGCATCCCCAGCAGCCGCTCTTCTTCTTCCCGCATCTGCTGGATGACGGAACTCATTTCATTCGCCAGAGGCAGATTCTCGCGCGCAAACTCGGCCTGCAACCGCTGCTCGCTTCCAGGCGTGTCGTACTTCATCTCCATCGATTCCCGTAGCACCGCGACTCTGCGGGCGGTTATATCTTCCAAACGCGAGCACAATCCCTGCTGCTTTGGATTGTCCTGAGTCAGATCTCGCAAATGCCGAAGTTTGCCCGAAATCTCCGGTATGGTGGCTTCGAACTGGGCCAGCAGGTCATCCGTCCCCGAGATCGCATAGCCGCCTCGGGCGCGTGCCGCCTTCAGCATTGCCCAATCAACCTCGGCCAGCGCGTCCCGGACCTCGTGCGTATGGATGACCCATTTCTCGCTTTCAAGAAAACGGGCGATGGTGAGATAGCCAGCCAGGCCGGCGAGCAATAGCAGCATCACTGCGGACACGAATGCTACTTGAGCTTTCTTGCGGGGAGACATGATTTAGAATCAACCGCCGAGGCGCGGGCGCGAGACGTCCACTCTGCGCTTGCCGAACTCAGCCGTAAGCCGCAACAACATCTCCGTATTCTTTCGATGCTCGCGTGCCGGCGGAGTTCCTGCCACTCGCTGTCCAATCTATCCGCCATCATATCTCTTCTAACCCCCGAAGACATTAACAAGTTGTGGCAATTCCTGGCTTTTTCTGTTTTGCAACCAAAAGATGAGGAGTGGCTCATGATCCCTGCTCTCTTGGTTGGACCGAGACATACGATGGTACGCGTGGTGCACATTCCGTCTTCACCAGAGTTCGCAACCCGCACAATGCATCGGCGAGCGCGTGGCGCTCGTCCTCGCAACTGGAATCGCTTTGCCGTAGCTCCAAAATGCGTTCCTGGATCGCCGCTTCCGCCGCATCAATCCGCGGCCGCAGTTCCTCGGGACGAACCTCAAGCAGCGCCGCCCGGTATAGTTCCTGCCACACGTACTTCGTCGTCATAGTGGCCACCTGCCTGCTCTCATATTCAGAGTACCCCTCCCACTAAAAAAGGGTGCGAATATTGCTGACGAATTAACTAAAGTAAGCCGCAAGAATTAACGAAAGAGCAAAAATTAGAGAAAGACCAAAGAATTTCGAAGAAGCCAGATCGCAAATCGTGTCTCCTGCAATCCGCTTCGTGCATAAACGTACTGCAAACGTATCCGTGACGCAATTATAAAATAAGCAGACGACAATAAAAAATGATAAAAGTAGTTGACAATGCGAAAAAAGGATAATATAAACATTTTCGTAACATCCCCAACGTATGAGGCACGTATGGCTAAAGAGGTGGCTAAAGAAATAAGTGCTAAGGGTCAGAAGCACCCTTTGAACTACGACCGCGTCATTTTGGCCGATATTCGCCGCAGCCGGCGCGGGAAACATCACGATTTGGTGGGTGGGATTTTTCAGGACCTGGAAAGCCTTCCTGCTGGTTCGGCAATCAAGATTCCGCTGACCGAGGTCGACGGAACCACACTCGCGAACCTGCGATCGGCGGTTCATCGCGCCTCCATATCACGAGGCTTGGAAATCGAAACTTTGTCGGACGAGGAGAACTTCTACATTTGGAAAGCTCCGAAGTAGCCGGCTCGTCAGGTCGCCGCCTTTGTTTTCTCCGCTTAGGCGCTGTCTTAGCGGATTTGGAACCAGCGGCTCTACTGCTGGTCTCCTACATGCAGCAATACAGGATTCCCTGTATTGCTGCAACAGGATGCGGAAGTAGACTACAGTGGAATCAGAAGGCAGCAACGGAAGTTACCCCAAGACACGAACTAAAATGAGCACCAACAGCATTCCGCGCGGGAACGATGTGCCACCTCTCATTGCCGCTTCAGGCGACATCAGCCATCAAGCGCACACCGTGCAATTCTACGGCGAAGATACATTCCTGCTTGATGGGTTGAGTCGTTTCATCGGTACCGCACTGGGGGCGGGCGATGCGGCTGTCGTTATCGCAACCAAAGCCCATCGGGATGGGCTTGCACAGCGTTTGCAAGCGAGGGGGCTGGATGCGAATCTGGCTGCCGAAGAGGGCCGGTACGTCGCCATCGACGCGGCCGAAACCCTGGCGAAGTTCATGCGCGACGGGTGGCCCGACGCTGCACTTTTTACCGAGGTCGTTTGTAGCGAACTAACGCAGGCTGCGCTAGCAGCCGGAGGAATGGATTCCCGCATCTCCGCATTCGGAGAGATGGTCGCTTTGCTATGGGCGGAGGGAAATGCTGAGGCTGCGGTTCGCCTCGAAGAACTTTGGAATGAGCTGGCACGGAACTATTCTTTGTCCCTCCGTTGCGCCTACCCCATGAGTGGCTTCGACCGCGAATATCACAGCGACTCATTTCTGAAGATCTGCGAAGAACACTCTCACGTAATTCCAGTAGAGAGCTACACCGCGTTGATCAACGAAGAACAACGGCTTCGCTCCATCTCCCACTTGCAGCAAAAAGCGCAGGCGTTGGAAAACGAGATGGCAGAGCGCAAGCAGGTTGAAGAGATGCTGCGCCATTCCAAGGCCGAATTGGAATCTCAGGTAGAGCAGCGCACCTCTGCACTGAGAAGACTCTCATCGCGTTTGCTGAGCTTGCAGGACACGGAACGTCGCCGCATTGCCCGTGAGCTGCATGACAGCCTGGGACAATACTTGGTCGGGTTGAAGCTAAATGTACACGTGCTTCGTCAATCTCCGGACCGCGAGGAATTGTGGTCGCAAGTGGAGGAGTTGATGCAGCAGTGTATGAACGAAGTGCGCACGTTGTCGTATCTGCTTCACCCGCCGACCATGGATGCGGCGGGGTTTGCTTCGGCCGCTCGCTGGTATGTAGAGGGTTTCGGCCAGCGCAGCGGCCTGCAAGTGACGCTGGACGCGCCCAAAGATCTCGGTCGATTACCCGATGCGTTTGAACTCGCGCTGTTTCGGGTGTTGCAGGAGGCTTTGACCAACGTGCATCGCCATTCTGGCGCTTCAGCCGCCGACATCTTGGTCAGGAGAGACACGGAACAAGTGATCTTGGAAGTGAAGGACAACGGACGCGGGATGCCACCAGAATTGCTGACTCGTTTTCGAGCCAGCGGGGAAGGCGTGGGTGTAGGACTCGCCGGCATCGGCGAGCGAGTGCGGGAACTCGGAGGAAAACTAAAGATCGACTCGGATGGCAGCGGGACATTGGTGCGGGTCACGATTCCGATCCACGCCGATCACGCAAAGGTGATATCAGGCGACATTGCACGACGGAGGTAAGGATTGGCTTAAGGCGAATCGTCCGTCTTCAGCCCTCCCCAGAGCTAGAAAACGTTTATGACAGTTCGCATTTTGGTAGTCGACGATCATCCGGTTGTGAGGCACGGGCTAAAGACGTTACTTGGCGGCCGCCCCGACTGGGAGGTCATCGATGAAGCGGAAGACGGAATTGAAGCCGTGGACAAGGCCAAAATCTTAAAACCGGATGTCATCATTCTCGATGTCAGTATGCCAAAAATGGATGGGTTGGAAGCGTGCCGTCGGATCCGGAAAAGTGTGCCGGAAACTGAAGTCCTGATCGTCACGCAGCATGATTCCGCGCAAATGATGCGCGAGGCGATGAATGCTGGAGCCAGAGGTTATGTGGTTAAGTCGAGTGTGGCCAGCGATCTACCGGCGGCGGTTGAAGCGGTAAGCCAGCACAAGCCGTTTACTTCCCTGAAAAATGGGGGAGGCTGATATACGAACGGACCGCCACGATTGAATTGTTCGGGTGGGTGAATTAGAGGTTGACATTATCCCAGGGAGGTCAGTCATGAAGCTGCGTATCTTGATCGCGGACGATCACGAAGTTGTACGTCGGGGGTTATCTACGCTTCTCCAAACCCACGAGGGTTGGGAGATCTGCGGCGAAGCCAAAGACGGGCGCGAAGCCGTCGATATGGCCAGGCAATTGAAACCCGACGTGGTGATTTTGGATGTGGGTATGCCCAATCTCAACGGTTTGGCGGCCACGCGGCAATTGACGCAACACAATCCCGGCCAGAAAGTGATTGTTTTGACCATCACCGATTCGGACGAAGTGATACGTGAGGCCTTGGATGCCGGAGCTCGCGGCTTTGTTCTGAAATCGGACGCAGCCCGCGATCTGGTATCGGCCGTCGAAGCGCTACAACGTAACCGCATGTTTTTCACTCCTCGAGTGAACGACATGGTGCTGGCGGGCTTTCTCGACAAAGGCCACAACGGAACCAAAGGCGATTCTCCCAAGGTGCCACAATTGACTCCGCGCGAGCGCGAGGTGGTGCAGCTTCTGGCCGAGGGCAAGAGCTCGAAGGAAGTAGCTTCCGCGCTCAACCTAAGCACCAAGACCGCCGAGACTCATCGCAGCAATATCATGCGCAAACTCGGCTTCCACTCCATCCGCGACATCGTCGTGTATGCCATCAAGAACAACATTATTCAGGTGCAATTACCTCCCCATGTGACTGATCAAGCGGGCTCCGCCGTCGTTTAGCGGCAGATCTGCCGAGACCAGGAAATAAAGGGAGCCGCAAGGCTCCCTTTTTCAGTTCGCAGGTTTGCAGATGCTTAGCTGGCTTTACGCTTCTGGTCCATCTCCATATCAGCTTCGCGGGCCTTGCGTCTTTCATTGTCGACATCGTCTTCGTGAGCAATTACGGCGTTCCATTCCTCGACCTGCTTTTGCGCCGCCTCGCGGGCGATTCCGTATCTTTCCTGGATCTTCCCGATCAATTGATCATGCTTGCCGTCGATGACATTGAGATCATCGTCCGTGAGCTTGCCCCATCGCTCTTTAACCGAGCCCTTTAGCTGTTTCCACTTACCCTTCATTTGGTCCGAGTTCATTTGGATTCTCCTTAATAATTATTTGTTGGGGTGGTGACCGGCAGTCTCGCAGCCGGCGCCACGGTTTAAAATTGCTTCCTTCTCAAACTAACTTGCGCGTCGAAGCTCCTTGTCCGCGTCGCTCTCATCGGAACTGGTTGCTTTCGCCAGCGATTTCGGTGGCCTTTGCCTCAATGGCTTCTTGTCATCCTCAGACCGCACCGGCATGGCCGATAAATCTTGCATCTCCTGAACATAGTCCTCATGACGCCGCTGGCCAATCCAGCGTGAACGGTAGTTCAATCGCATATTGTCAGTAGAGATAGTCGTAGGCAATCGGTTTGGTTTTACCCGTCGTCCTTGTCACTGAAGTCCTATCGAAGAGCCGCGGCCAGTACCGTTAGGAAGGCTACGACCGCGGCCATGCTGCTAACCAACAGCACGCATTCACTCAGCAGATCAGATTTCATCAGGTCGTCCTTGCGCATTTTCCTCTCCTTAACTTATTACTTATTGCCTCACGTCTTTAGAAGCAAGAAACGAGTGACAGGAAACTTGCATACGCAAAATCTGATCTGCATGTACAGCATGTACGGTATGTCCGGGAAAAATGTCGAGCGGTACTGTCATTAGGACGTCGCGAGAGGCTTCACGAAAGGAGTCATGGGATATGCTTTGGACAATATTTGTAATACTGCTGGTCCTGTGGGTGTTAGGTTTGGTCAGCTCTTACACGCTGGGCGGGTTTATTCACCTTCTGCTGGTGCTGGCCCTGATAATTCTCGTGATCAATCTGGTAACTGGACGGAAGAGCGCAGTCTGAGGATCGGACGTGGCATCGCTTGCGGCAGCGGCCGCCATTGCGCGGCCTTTTTCTATTTCGCGGGCATTGTAGCCTCTTTATCTGCTTCGACAGTGACCTCAACCTCAGCCCCCTGCTTCAGGCGTACTTTATTGCCGTTTTCATCCCTCAGCGTGTTCTCAATGCGAATTTCCTTGTACAGGTGATCAGCCCCTTCGATTGCGATCTGCGCCTTCTCCGGTTCGCTGGGATACGGAGACTTGATGATCTTTTCGACGGTTCCAGGTAAAGTTGTGCTCGGTTTATCGGTCATGACAGCTCCTCTCAGACTAGACTTAAACGTCTAAAACGGGCTCGGCCTCAATTTGCTACGGGGACACTATACAGATACTGCCATTTATGGCAGCGAATTCCTTAGGATGCCTTTAGGGGAGTTTCCGATGTCAGCCGCGATAAGAATCTTTGAACGACCACAAAAGCCCAAGCGAACAGTGGGAACTTTCTGCCGCTTGTACAGGATTCAAGGGATAGACCATGCCCACGTCCTCTTGCATAGTTTACCCGTCACTCATTTTTAGTGAGGTGCTACGTGAACAAACTACTCAAATCGCTGCTTCGAACCGGAGTTTACTTTCTCGATCAAGCTGACGATGCTACCGCACCCGTCCGAAACCGCGTCAGGGAACGGGCTAACGATTTCACCGACCGGGCCACGCATCTGATGCGCGGTCGACAAGACCACACTGCCCGCTACGCGCTTAGCTTTGCGGCGGGAATTGGTCTCGGCCTGGGCGCCGGAATTCTATTCGCGCCAGCCAGCGGAGACCAAACCCGCGAAGCTCTCACCGACAAAGTGCACGCCTTCGGCGAGAGCGTCAAGGAACATTTCTCTCGCGAAGTGAAGCCGTGACCTCCGGCGAACATCGTCTCCTCGGCTGTGTTTCCGCGAATCGGTTGTTCCGGTTGAATCGATGACGAGCGAGTAAGCTAGGCGGTCTTTGTGGTTGGTCTGGGGCTTGCGATCCCTGGTGCTTGCGATTTGGCTTCAGCGCCGGTGAGCAGGCTCAGGTCGGTGGACCAGGAGTCGACAATCACTTTCCACTCGCCTGCTTGGCGCGCGCTTAGGATGACGTATTTCCCGCGTTCTTCTCGACGCTTGCCCAAAGCGGCCGGAACCAGCATGGTGCAGCGGCCCACTTCGTAGGCAAATTCTCCCAACAACTCCACTCGCAGGGGATCCATTTCCACGTCCCCCAAGCCGGCTTCGAGCGCGGTCACAAAATATTCGCGGATGGCGGCGGCGGTGCGTATGGGCGGTACATTCGGACGCACCACCATCGCGTCCGCAGTGTAGAGATCCATCAGATCGTCAAGATGTTTGGTATTGCAAGCCAGCGCCCAGTCCTGCGACAACTTCCGTACTGCCGCTTCCGCCCGGCTCAACCCCGTGGCTGCGGGTGTGCGCCCGCGTGCCAGTTCCCGCGTAGCTGCGGGGCCGCTCACCGGGCTGGCGGCAATCCCAGTTTGTCCTTCAGAAGCCGCGAAGAAATGATGGTGATAATGATGATGGTAGAAATGCTGTCCTGCCGCACCGGCTTCACCCGGTTTCAATAGATTGATGGCGCCAGCCGGAGCTTCGCCCGGCGGCGCATCCTGAAGTGGCACTCCGCAGCGGGCGCAGAAACGGTTGCCTGGCGGATTCGGACCGCCGCAAGAGCGGCAACCCACTCGCTCCTGGGCTTCGGCGACGATGCCAACACCGTCGTCGCTCTCCATTTGCAGCACCATGCGCTGCACCGCCTCAAGCGCTTCGGAGATGTTTCCCTCGTCGGATTTTGGTTGAACCATATCTGACTTCATGCGGTCAATCAATTCCTGCAAAGAAGGAATCTGCGCGGACTTCTGGCTGCGCACGCCCGGAGGCACGCTCTTCGGCTGCAAAGATGGTTTTTCCTGACCCACGTCGAAACCCGCTGCTCTAAATAGATTTCGCTCATTTTAATTGAAAACTACCTTTAATGGCTGGAAAACTCTACTTTGCTCTCGGTTTCGGCGGGAACCCGGTTGCAGGTTGCCGGACGATAGCGCCATCCCCGCACCGCTTCCAGCACACTCGAATCCTCGCCTGATCCGCCGCTCTCAATCACTACAGGAGAATGCACTCGTCCGTCGGTGCCGATAATGAAACTCACCGCGACTTTGCTTCTAACCTCGGCCCCGTCGAGCAGTGGATCTGGAGTTGCCAACGCTTCCGCCGGGCGCGCACTTTCGCAGCGAGTTATGGCTCGCTGCGCTGTGTGATGAAACGACGCGGGCCAGACTGTCCTCTCGGTATCCCATTGCGGAGCCAGGCCAGGCTGCGACGGGTTTACCGAGGCCAAACATGCGGGCCCACAAACCGCCAGCACTACCATCCATCGCCCGCAAAACCGAATCCCAAACTTCCTCACATAGTTTAAAGACGCAAGCCGGGTGCCAGGGAAGTATGGCGGATATCATTGAATACGGGACACTTAAGGAGGACATTCAACGGATTGGAGACGGTGAGGATGCAAACTCTTGCACCTTCACTGTCGAGATGACGGGATTGACACATAATACGTGTACACATATACTGTGTCTATGAATGTGACTTTATCGATTGATGAGCAACTAGTGGCACGCGCCCGCAAGAAGGCAGATGCCCTGGGCAAGAGTCTCAATCAACTGGTTCGCGATTATCTGCAACGGCTGGCCGGCGGCGATGACCCCGAAAAGAGCATCGAAGAATTCCAGCGCCTTTCCGGTCACGGACATTCCCGTGGTTGGCGCTTTAACCGGGACGAGATTCATGAGCGCTCGTAGCTTCTTCGACACCAACGTCCTGGTTTATGCGGACGACAAAGCGGCTCCCGCAAAGCAGCGGTGCGCGGTCGCTCTGGTCTCAGATCACCGGCGTGCGGGTACGGGCGTGGTTTCATTACAAGTGTTACAAGAGTATTTTGTGACCATAACCCAAAAGCTGCACGTGGACACTGGCGTCGCCCGCCGGAAAGTCGAACTGCTCGCCGAGTTTGATGTCGCCACTCCCGATGTTGCCGACATCCTGGCTGCCATCGACCTAAACCGAATCCACGGGTTTTCTTTCTGGGATGCTCTGGTTCTGCGGGCGGCCAAACAAGCCGGTTGTAGCGTTCTTTTCACGGAAGACATGCAAGCCGCAAGGGAAGTGGACGGGGTTCGCATCGTAAACCCATTCCAGCAGCCGTGATCTCCATAGCGGGAAGCTTCTCCGCGAACTCTGCGATTAAGAGCTCTTGAGAATCCGCCGCAAAATCCGTGACCTCTGTGGTAAAGCTTTTACTAAACCTAAAACACTCTCTCCCGCAGCAACTGCAACAAGTAACCCCCATAGCTGCTGTTCTTCATAGCCGAAGCCATGGTCTCCAATTGCTCGGCCGTAATATAACCTTGGCGGTGCGCGATCTCCTCCGGGCAAGCTACCATCAATCCCTGGCGGGTTTCAATGGTCTGAATAAATAAAGATGCCTCGAGCATTGCCTGATGGGTTCCGGTGTCGAGCCACGCCATGCCTCGGCCCATGACCGACACTTCCAACTGCCCGCGCTTCAGGTACTCCTTATTAATATCGGTGATTTCCAGTTCACCGCGCGCCGAGGGCTTCAATCCTTTTGCGATCTCTACTACCTGATTGTCGTAGAAATATATTCCCGTAACCGCGTAGCGCGACTTCGGCGCTTTCGGTTTTTCCTCCAGGCTCACCGCCCGGCCCTTGGCATCAAACTCGACCACTCCATATCTCTCCGGATCCTGCACCGGATAGGCAAACACTCGCGCGCCCGTGGTCTTCTCGCAAGCCTGCGCCAAACCTTTCACCAGATCATGCCCATAAAAAATGTTGTCGCCCAACACCAGCGCGCAGCAAGACTTCCCGATGAATTCTTTTCCCACCAGAAACGCCTGCGCGATGCCTTCCGGCCGCGGCTGCACTGCGTATTGAAAATTCATCCCCAACCGTGATCCATCGCCCATGAAATGCCGGAACCGTGGCAAATCCTCCGGCGTCGAGATGATCAGCACGTCCCGTATCCCCGCCAGCATCAAAGTCGATAGCGGGTAATAGATCATGGGCTTGTCATAGATTGGCAGCAGACTCTTGCACACCGCATGAGTCACGGGATACAACCGCGTCCCCGAGCCGCCCGCCAGAATGATCCCCTTATAAGCCGTGTTGAATTGATCTTTCGCCATACTCGTATTTCTTAGCGTCCTTAGCGCGATGTTCTTTGCGCCCTTTGCGGTAAGCGGTTGATGAAAGCCAGAAGCTAGAAGGCCGGGTGCCCCATCCCTTCGCGCACTTTGCGAAAGGGTGGGATTCCACGATTCTTTCCCGCTTGGGATTCCTCCGCCACTAGGTTCCATCCTTCACATCGAATACTGTTTCTCCATCCACTGCCGATAACTCCCGCTAGTCACCTGCACAATCCAAGCCTCGTGCGCCAGATACCATTCCACAGTTTTGCGAATTCCGGTCTCAAAAGTCTCCCGCGGCCGCCACCCTAATTCGCGCTCAATCTTCCCGGCGTCCATGGCATATCTGCGATCATGCCCCGGCCGGTCCGTCACCATCGTAATCAATTTGCTATGTGGCACCACCGGATCTTTTGGCCGCATACCATCCAGAATCCCGCAAATAGTTCGCACCACTTCCATGTTTCTCAATTCGTTCCGCCCGCCGATGTTGTAAGTTTCCCCGGCGCGTCCCCGCTCGAGCACCGTCCGGATCGCGTCGCAGTGGTCTTCCACGTACAACCAATCGCGGACATTCTGGCCATCGCCATACACCGGAATCGGCTTCCCCTGCATGGCATGGAGAATCACCAGCGGAATCAGCTTTTCAGGAAACTGATGCGGTCCATAATTGTTCGAACAATTGGTGGTCAGGGTGGGCAATCCGTAGGTGTGCTGATATGCCCGCACCAGATGATCAGACGCCGCCTTCGACGCCGCATAGGGACTGTTCGGAGCGTACGTCGTAGTTTCCGAGAACGCCGGATCTTTCGGCCCCAGCGACCCGTACACTTCATCCGTCGAAACATGCAGAAAGCGAAACGCCGATCGCTCTTTCTCGCCTAGTCCAGTCCAATATGCGCGGGCTTCTTCGAGCAAAGAAAAAGTCCCATTCACATTGGTGCGCACAAAATCATCCGGCCCATGGATCGACCGGTCGACATGACTCTCGGCTGCGAAGTGCACAATCGCTCGCGGTCGCTCCCGCCCCAGCAACTCGCTCACCAGTTTGCGGTCGCAGATGTCGCCATGTACAAACCGGTAGCGGGGATGCGCAGCCACTGTCTCCAGATTTCCTGGATTCCCGGCATACGTCAGCTTGTCGAGATTCACCACCACGGAATCCTCGCGCTGCAGCCACTGCAGCACAAAGTTCGACCCAATAAACCCCGCCCCACCGGTCACGAGAATAGTTTGTATTGGCACCAGTTGAAGGCAGTATAAACGCTTCTGCTGCGTCTCCTGTTATCAGACGATGCTCGTGTGGTAACACTCTTGTCCGCCAGATTCTCTCGCGCCCCGGGCGAATGATTTCCCCTGTGTACCTCTGTGCCCTCTGTGGTAAATGTCTTAAGGGGCGTTCCCCAAACTTGATATATTCGTTGTCTCTAGGAAAACACCATGGACCCGTCCCCATCCTGGCCCTGGCCCGACTCGCTCGACGCCCTCATCGCCGCACCCAATCACCACACTTTGCTTCTCGAAAACGATCGCGTGCGCGTGATTCATACCCATATTCCGCCTGGTGATCTCGTTCCCGTGCATACCCATCGTTGGCCCGCTCTGGCCTATGTCATGAGCGGCAGCGACTTCATTCGCCGCGATCATGAACATAAAATGCTCATGGACAGCCGTCACGCGCCGTCCCCTCCCAAACTTCCCGCGACCCAGTGGCTCGATCCACTCCCGCCCCACAGCGTCGAAAATGTAGGCAACTCTGAGATCAACATCCTGATTGTCGAACTCAAACCGGCAGGCTAGAAGCCGGAAAAACCGGTCGCTGCTTGTGAGAAGTAAGGCTCCATTCAATTCCCATTACTCGATGTACAATGATTCGCGCCAGTCGGGGCACCCGTCGGCCATAAGGGAGATTTGAGCATGAAGCGTTCTATCGCAGTATTTTTAGTGTTTGGAGTTATCGCGTCATTGGGTACGTACCTCTCATCAGGCTCAGCTCAAGAGCAGCAAACCGGAACTTTCCACGGACGCACCATCATTTTCCCGGAATCCAGCATTCCCCGTCCCGGCCGCATCAATACCAACTATTTTTTTGTCGGCTCCAGAAAATTCACCCCTCAGCCTCCTCCAGGCAACGAAACTCCTGGCTCACTCGCGTGCGTCTATCAGTTAGTCTCCGGCCCCACCGGCTGCCCAATTGAGACCAGCACCAACGTGCCCACCGGCGGAATCTCAGCCATCGCCATTATTGATGCCGGCGATTATCCCACTGCCGCCTCGGACCTCGAAGCCTTTGATAATCAATTCGGCATCCCTGCCGCCGACCTCACCGTGGTTTATGCCAACGGCACCAAGCCTCCGGTCTATCAGGATTGGATCGTCGAAGAAGCTCTCGATATCGAGTGGGCTCATGCTATGGCCCCTCAAGCCAAGCTCTTTCTGGTCGAGTCCGTGCTGTGCTCGGCGCCACAGTGCACAACCGATCCCACTTGGCAGGCCGTCGCCGCGGCCGGCAAGCTGGTTGCACAAAATGGCGGTGGCATGATCAGCATGAGCTGGGGAATTGCTGAGTTTCCCCAAGAGGTCAACTACGATAAATACTTCACCGCTCCCGGCGTGGTTTACTTCGCCGCCAGCGGCGACTACGGGTTGAACTATCCCTTCACTCCCGCTGCCTCTCCCAACGTGGTCTCGGTTGGCGGAACCTATTTCAACCGTGACGGCAATGGCAACTTCGAGAACGAACAGTACTACACCGGCGGCGGCGGTGGAACCATTAGCCCTTATGAACCAAGGCCCAGCTACCAGAGCGTCATCTCCAACATCGTCGGCACCCATCGCGGTTACCCCGACGTGGCTGCGGATTTCTGCTGTGCGGTCATCTACCTGCAAGGCTGGGGGGCGGTCGGCGGCACCAGTTGGGCTACCCCCACCTGGGCCGGAATTGCGAATGCGGCCGGCCATCTCGGCCGGTCCACCAACCAGGCCCTTACCCTGGCCTACGGAGAGTACGCCAACGGAACCGCCTATAAAGGTCCCTTCTATGACATCACTACCGGCGATCCTAATTGCAAGACTGGGTGGGACATTTGCGCCGGCATCGGTTCCCCCCGTACCTATAAAGGAAAGTAATTGGCAATAATTTTGTTACCCCCCTTGCATTCTTGCAAGGAGCAGCTGCGAAGTTCAAAAGGGAGAGTCAGAATGAAGCGTTTGCTCGTAATTCTTTTGGTCGTCGGTATGACCTTGTCAATCGGTACCTACTTTTCATCAGGCTCTGCTCAAGAGCAGCAAACCGGAACTTTCCGCGGACGCACTATCATTTTCCCGGAATCCAGCATTCCCCATCCCGGCCACATCAATACCAACTACTTCATTGTCGGGTCCAGAGAATTTACGCCTCAGCCTCCGTTCGGCGCCGAAACCCCCGGCTCGGTGGCTTGCGTGTATCAACTGGTCTCCGGTCCTACGGGATGCCCGATTACGACCAGCACTAATGTCCCCACCGGCGGAGTCGGCGCCATCGCCATCGTTGACGCAGGCGACTATCCTACCGCCGCCTCCGACTTACATGCCTTCGACGCACAATTCGGGATTCCCGACGGCGACTTCGAGGTGGTCTACGCCGACGGTACCAAGCCTCCCGTCTATTCCGATTGGGAAGTCGAAGAATCCCTCGACATCGAGTGGGCCCATGCCATGGCTCCGAATGCCAAGCTTTACCTGGTCGAGTCCGTGCTGTGCACGGCTCCACAGTGCAATACCGACCCCACTTGGCAAGCCGTCGCAGTTGCCGGTAAGTTGGTGGCACAAAATGGCGGTGGCGTGGTCAGCATGAGCTGGGGGGATCCAGAGTTTCCCCAGGAACTCCAGTATGACAAGTTGTTCACCGCTCCCGGAGTCATCTATTTTGCCTCCAGCGGCGATTCTGGCATAGGCGTCCCCTCGCACCCGACCGCTTCTCCCAATGTAGTCTCGGTCGGCGGCACTTATTTCAATCGTGATAACAATGGCAACTTCGTCAACGAGCAGTACTACACCGGTGGTGGTGGCGGCGACATCAGCCCTTATGAACCCAGGCCTGCCTACCAGAACATCATCTCCAATATCGTTGGCAAATTTCGCGGATACCCCGACGTCGCTTCCGACTTCTGTTGCGCGGCGATCTATCTTCAAGGATGGGGTTCAGTCGGTGGCACCAGTTGGTCTTCACCGACTTTTGCCGGCATCGCGAATGCGGCGGGCATGCGAGCTAAAACCAGCTACGACGCCCATACCGCGCTCTATGCACTCTATGGGAAGGGACTTGCATATAAGCACGGCTACTATGACATCACCACCGGCGATTCCCATTGCACCACCGGATGGGATCTGTGCGCTGGTGTCGGCACTCCGCGTACGTATGCAGGGAAGTGAGTTGTAGGAGTTCTCGATTGCGCCCCACCCTGATCGCGCGTCTTGCGGCAGGGTGGGGATTATTTTTGCAGTCTACGCATACTTGAACGGCCGCAGTTTGATGCTCTTCCAGAAGTACGCCAGAATGATCACACTCGCCACCGCCGCATACGCACACCACAATGAAGTGAACGCGTAACGCTTGACCGCCATCACCGCCAGCAGAATGATCAGGTTCGCAGCGCCGAAAATCACCATGTCATTTACCTTCGAGAAAAACAGCGAACCGCAGGTTGCGATCACATACAGTATGGCAATCGTCAAATGGTTGGTCGCCGGATTAACGTACACCAGGCTGTTCCCCTCGACGTACACCTTGAACGAATAGGCCGTCAGCGCCCACAATATATAAAGCGTCGTCCCTCCGCCGATCACCAGAAACGGCACCATTCGCCTGCGCGTTTTGGAATTCGGCTCGAACAGCCACACGCTAAGGGGTAGAAACAGTGGCAGAAGCCCCTGCGCATACAGCATGAACGCCGCACCCATGGCGCGCGTCACCCCAGGCGAGAGAATCCCGTCCAGTCCAAGCCATACGAAGCCTTCAATGAACTGATGAATGGCGAACAGCATCGGCAGCGCCGCAAACAGAAGTTCGCGCCGGTGCCGCACTCTGGTCAACGTGACCGCACCGATTGTCCCCAGAACTCCGCTACCTACAAAGTTGGCTGCCGCTGAAAAACACATGGCTCGTCCCCCTGCGTGCCGGTCTCGCACTTGCCGTCGCATCACTGTACCAACTTGCCGCCGGGTCCGCACCCTATTGTGTGGGGCGGACACTCTTGTCCGCCAAGAGCGGGGAGTGTTCCTCGTGGAACGTTTTGTAATATTTTGTATTCCCAAAATGGGAATGAGGCCAGTCACAGCTACAGGCTGAGCCGCGCAAGCTCGATTTTTGGCTTGAGTGGACAATTCCAGTTTGCCGCCTCTCGACCGCGATACCCTTGCATGCCGCGGTCGCTGCTTGTAATATGCTGTATTATGGATAAACACACCGTCAGTTTCCGTATCGACGCCGACAAAGTCATTGCTCTGGACACTCTGGCCGAAGCGCTGGAGCGCGATCGCAGCCATCTGCTGAATGAAGCCGTTTCCGCTTATCTCGAAGCCCAGCAATGGCAGGTGGAAGAGATAAAGAAGAGTCTCCGCCAGGCCAACGCCGGCAAGCTGCTGCCGCACGCCCGGGTCAAACAGATGGCGCGCAAATGGCGCTGACGCTCCACTGGACGCCGACTGCGACCAGCCATCTCCGCTCCACCTACGAATACGTTGCCCAGGACAATGCACGCGCCGGGCAAGCGTTGATCGAACGCATACTGTCAGCGGCCGAAAGGCTGTGCGATTTCCCACGAATGGGCTGTGAAGGCCGGGTGGAAGACACGCGGGAATTGGCGATCGCAGGAACGCCGTTCGTGGTTGTCTACCGCGTGGGCCGGAGCCGGGTCGAAGTGTTGGCCGTTTTCCACGCCGCCCGCAAATGGCCGGAAGCATTCTAAAATGTGTGGGGCAGACACTCTTGTCCGCCGCCGTTGATTTTGCTTTGAACTTGGCTGCGGCCCAGGGCAGGCGACGGCGCGTTGGTCGAGGTCGGTTGTTTTTCAATGTGGCTGAAAGCCACGCCTTTTCAACTCTCGCGAAACGAAGTGTTTTCCAGGTAAGCTCGCAAGATCGGCCGCGGAACCCGGGCCACGATCATTCGTCGATCAAACAATGAGCCCAAACAACAAAGGCGGGCGAACAGCCCGCCTTGAAATCGACCAAAGGACAGGGTTACGGCTTATAGAGCCGGTAAGTAATGCCGGCGTAGCCCAGGGTGGCTCCATCATCCGTGTAAATCTGGGATTGGATGGTATGTTTGCCCGGCGTGACACCACTTGCGACGTCAGTCCACGACGTGATGGAATAGTTACCGTCTGTCAGCAACTCCCCGGCAAAAGGACCCACGCCGATGAAATTGCCATCTATCAAGGCGATCAGCGCCCACCGATTGTCGCTCGTGCTATTGCCACCGGCCTGAGCGTACATCTCGGCGGATAGAGTGCAAGTACCGGGACTCGGGCAAGTGAAGGTCAGCGGCGAATCGATGTTGGAAAACCCCGACGGTGCAGTTTGGCAGCATTCAATGCGATTGAAGCTGGTACTCTTCAGTGTGCGATTGAATATCAACGTTGGGGGCCCACCCGACGGAACCCCGGGTACTGCATTCGCCCGTATGGGCCGGCTTGATTTGGCTGGCAGCGCCAGGAACACGCCGCCAATTAGAAGCGTGATAAGCAGTACAACCCCAAGCTTTAAGCTGTGTTTCATAAGCATCCCTCTTTTCTTTGTGATGATGTCTCCGGGAGACGTGCAGGATGTGACCCTGCGTTCCGGAGCGACTCGAACTTGCTGTGGCGCGAACTTTATCCGAAAAGGTTGTGGATGGTCAAGCAGGTAACTCGATTGGTAGTGTCCTAATTTGCTGACAGAGATAAGACTCCTGTGGAAAATTAGGACACTACCCTCGACTTGCCGCGGCAACATGAAAAGTCCTCTTTCCGCGAACGCCTGCCCCTGCGGGAGCCCCGTGGGAGGGCATGGCTTCAGCCATGCCGTAACGCTCGCTCCCCCGCCCAGACCCGGAATGACCGCCGCCAATCTCGGCTTGGGATGGGATCTCCACAGCTCACTAAGGCTATTGACTCTTACTTTCCATCGGAGTACATTTCTCTCGCTTCAGCAGTCGGGCTCCCGTAGTCTCCCCCAGGAAAATTTGTGTTAAGGAGTGTCTATGAGATGTCTGCTGGCCGCATTCGTCTGCGCCGTTCCGCTAATGGCGCAAACTCCAGACGCTGCCCGCGTCTTCATCACCGACAGCCAATCTTGGTCAATCGCCGGAAGTGGCGGTGGCGCCAACGGCGCCTACGGATCAACCGTCGCCGGAGGCGCGCGTCCCCAGACCGCCGAAATCATCAAGACGTTCGGGCAGCGCTGCCCGCAAGTCGTGATCAACAACATTCAAACCAAGGCCGACTACATCGTCCTGCTCGATCACGAGGGCGGCAAGGGCTGGGCCCGGCATAAGAACAAAGTCGCCGTATTCACTCGCGTCTCCGGCGACTCTATCGTCAGCAAATCAACCGTTTCCCTTGGAGGCTCGGTTCAAGATGCCTGCGAAGCCATCACCGCCGACTGGACCGTTCACGGAAAAGAAATCCGCGCAACTCCGCCGCCTGCAGTGCAACCCATTTCGACGTCTACCGCGAACCGCGTAGGGGCGGACGCCCTCGTCCGCCCAGCCGAGCCAAGCTCGACGGCAGCGCAAGCCCAACTGCAAATCACCTCCACTCCCGACGCCGCCGACATCGAAATCGACGGCAGCTTCGTCGGCAATACCCCTTCCACCGTCGGAGTAGCCGGAGGCCAGCACCAGATATCGGTAAAGAAGTCAGGCTTTAAACCCTGGGAGCGAAAGATTGCAGTGTCGAGCGGTCAGGTGAACGTGAACGCGGTGTTGGAGCCCGAGACCAAATAGAAAGGCAGCGAGAACCCGCGGCGGTGGTTAGTGAATCGGCCACCGCGAAAGAGCGAAGAACGGGAACCGCGCAATCGGTTTTATTAGGAAAGCACCAATGACTATTTGCATTGCTGCAATCTGGCGGGTGGCCCAGGTTTTTCCTTTTCCGCGTGTAAACTACCCAAACGACGGGTGCCCCAGGTTTCGCGGTTTTCGAAACCTGGGATTCCACGAACCTTAACGGCCAGGTGCCCCAGGTTCGCGTTCCATATCCTCAAGTCCTTAGCGGCAACTCCCTTGGGTTCGGGGCGCTAACCTGGGCGTCAGCGCCTTGACCCCATCACACCAAGTATGACAAAGCAACAACATGCGAGAAACCAGCACCTTTACTGTTTCGCTCCCTCCTGCGATGGCCAAGCAGATCGAGAAGGTCATGAAGACGGAGCACCGCACTCGCTCAGAACTCGTCCGCGAGGCGTTGGGTGTGTATTTCACTCTCAGAGTTTTGCCCATCGAACAGCCCACCGCCGCTGACGCGCGAGTCCACCGTCGCGGCATCCTACGGGATCCTTAAGCGAAGATGCAGCCGGAAATCTCTATGGCGCGACGGATGGCAACGCGGCGATCCCCGCTCCCTCGTCGGTGTTCAGGCTGACGCAGGCTGGGGAATTGACCGTACTCCACGATTTCACTGGCACCCCGGATGGCGCGGTAGCCAACACCACACCGATCCTGGATGGGGCGGGCAATCTCTACGGAACGACGCTCATCGGCGGCTACGTTTGCAACAGTTATTATTTCTCCAGTGGCTGCGGTGTGATCTACAGGGTGGATGCCAAGGGGCAGTACAGGGTGATCCACACTTTCAAAACAATCAGCGACGGGTTCCAGCCGCAAGGGCTAGCCATGGACGCGGCAGGAAATCTCTACGGCTCGACCGCCTGGGGCGGCGTGACGTGTCTTCTCGGCAAGGAGTTCGGCTGTGGGACGGTTTACAAGCTCGACCGGAGCGGGAAATACACGGTGCTGCACCGCTTCAAGAGCAAGGATGGGGAGTTCCCCCTCCCGGTGACCGTGGACGCGGCGGGCAACGTCTATGGGATAGCTGCCGGTGGCGGAGATACGAATTGTTCTCCGCCGGACGGGTGCGGCACGATTTTCAAGATCGATACCGCCGGCCAATTTTCGGTCCTGTACACATTCACCGGAGCGGTTATCACCAATGTTGGGTTCAACACTCCGGTTTTGGACTCGCAGGGGAATTTCTATGACACCACGTCCTTCAACCAGCCGGGCAACGGCGGATTTCTGTTCAAGCTGGATACTAGTGGGAACTTCACCGAGCCTTTTGTTTTTCCTGACTATCAGGATGCGCCCGAGGACGGATTGTTTCCAAGCGGCGTCGCCATGGATACCAAGAGCAACTTCTACGGCACGATGGGGACGGGCGGAGATTTTAGCTGCGACACTCCACAATCTGGCTGCGGGACGGTGTTCGAATTGGTGTCGACGCAGTGAACCATTCTCTCAGGGCTGCAATTTGATGGGAAAGACGTGGTAGATGTGGAGCATCTCCGCTCCCAGAAGAAGCAAAGACAACACCGCTCCCGTGACTGCCAGCATCTCGCCGAAAGTAAGGCCGCGGACCGGCTGCGCTGGACGGGTCAGCAGGTTAAGAATATTCAGGGAAGTAAAACCGCAAACCAGGGCGATCAGGATGTTGTAGAGGTTGTCGGAACCTTCAGTGAGAATCAACGATTGGAGGTGAACGAGAGACATCGACGCTAGATACTTTCAAGCAGGCAGATGGACGCCGCGGCGCTCCATTAATATAGCGGCCTGAATGTCGGCTTGCAATTAATCCGGGGAAAAGCGAGATGTTTCCCGAACATCCCGCCTTCGTCGCCCACGCTCGCGCAACGCCAGCATCAGTCCAGCAGCACCTAGCGCGATCCCGTAAGTCAAAATCGCTATCAAGGCTGACATGGTATTCATCATGTGTCTAGCGGCCATTCTACCAAGCTGCCGGGTGCCCATCTAGCCGCCTTCGCGAGACATGGAACTGCCCATGCCTAACCTCGGTTTGAGGCGTCCGAGGCGAAAGTCCTGAGGTTTGGCTGAATGCTGAATGCTGACGGCTGAGTGCCACTTCCCCTAATACTTTCAATACTTTACATCCCATTCGCTGCCCAATCCCACCCACTAAACCCCCATTTTTCCCCGTTCATTGGGATATGCGTGCCTTAGGCCTTGTCCCTCAATAGGATAGTGATAACGAACCTGCGGCGAAGCTCTATCTGGGGCTTTCCGGGGTGAAGGTCAAGGCAAACAGATTTTGGTAGGGACGTAGCTGGCTACGTCTCCGGGTAAATGCAGGTAGGAGTCAACCCAGGGGTCGGCTTTACCGCCGCAACTCCCAAGCAGTGGAAAGCGAGAACAATGCACAAACCAATCAAGTATGCGGAGAAAGTAATGACTGTGGCCGCCACCGGCGCATTTGCGGTGTTCGACCGGCTCAATCGCATCAAACCGAATCCTTCTCCCACGCCCAAATGGTCTGATAAGCCGCTGCTCAAGTCCTACGAAAAGTCGAAGCCGCCGCTGGGCTGGCCGCGTTCGACGGACTCGCTTTGTCCCAAGTGCGTGCCCGAAATTCGCCAGCAGATTCTCGACGGCAAGCTGCCGGTCGAAGTGCTGATGAACGAAAAAGTCGGCGAGATCAAGGCCACCATCATCGAGCGCGATGGCAAGATTCTGATGGTGAAGCAGTGCCCCAAGCACGGCAACTTCGAAGATGTGATGTCGATTGACACCGAGTTCTCGAAGCACCTCGAAGACGTGTTTCCTGGCCGCGACATCAAGGCCCACAACGACGAGAAGCTGCATCATCACGGCTCTTCGACGGTGAAGTACGGCCGCGGATCGGTGCTGACCATCGACCTGACCAACCGTTGCAACATGATGTGCGATCCCTGCTTCATGGACGCCAATCAGGTCGGCTTCGTGCATGAACTGACCTGGGAAGAAATCAAGCAGATGCTCGATAACGCGATCACCATCAAGCCGCGCCGCCAGATGAGCGTGCAGTTCTCCGGTGGCGAGCCAACTTTGTCGCCGTATTTCCTGGACGCCGTGCGTTACGCCCGCAAAGTTGGATACAACAGCGTACAAGCTGCCACCAACGGAATTGAATTTGCCAAGAGTTTTGAATTCGCGCAGCAGGCGGTCGAAGCTGGAATGCGTTATGCCTATCTGCAATTCGACGGCATCGGCAACGCTGCCAACGCTCACCGCAAAGTAGGCAACTTGTTCGACGTGAAGTTGAAGGCGATCGACAATCTGCACCGCGCCGGCTGCGAAATCGTGCCGGTAGTAACGATTGTGAATGGCATCAACAACGAGCAAGTAGGAAGAATCATTCAGTTCGCGCTGGATAATCCAAAGAAAATCGGATTCTTGTCGTTCCAGCCGGTGTCATTCACCGGCCGCGACGAAGCCGTAACCGACGAACGCCGCGAAGCGCAGCGCTATACCCTGTCACACCTCGCCCACGACGTGCAGAATCAGACTGGTCTTGGCAAGCCTTCTCGCGACTGGTTCCCCATCAGCTTCATGGGAACCTTCTCCGACTGGGCCGACGTAATGCACGCCGACGACGCCAAAAACGACTGGGGCCAATTGTCATGTGGCTGCCACCCTAATTGTGGGACGGGGATGGCCGTTATGATCGATAAAGAGACTAAGGAAGCGGTTCCGGTTACTGCGTTTTTGCATGGCGATCAGCTGGCGAAGGACATTGCCAAGGTCAACGATGCGGCGCGCGGAAAGTTTCTTAGCGTAGTGGGAATGGCGCTGTGTTTGATGAAAAACTACGATCCGTTCCAGTCGCCTACGCACTTCAAGCTGATCGATCTGTTGCGGAAGTTTGATAAGAACTATAACGCTACCGGAAAAGATTACGGCAAGGTCGGGCCCGACCGCAGCATTGACGATGTCATGAAGCGCCGAAATGATCGCTGGAACTTCCTGTTCATCGCGGGGATGTGGTTCCAGGATCTGTTTAACTATGACTTCCGGCGGACGGAGCAGTGCATTATTCCTTACGCTACGCAGGAAGGCGAAATTTCCTTCTGCGCCTACAATACGGGCGTGGGCTGGCGGAACATTATCGAGAAGATGCACATGACGGCCACGCTCACCAAGTGGTATGAGGAGCATGGCCGGCATGAGATCTTCGCGGGCGGCAAGAACGTGAAGATGGAAGCCGAAGACCACAACCTGGTGCTGCGCGAAGGCATTGTTACGATGGAAGAGCAGCACGATCTGGACAAGCTGGGCATCGCCAAGAACTCGCGGGAAGAAAAGCTGCGGGCGCGGGATGCGAAGCAGGCAGAGGCGCGCGGTCCGAAGAAGAACGATGCGGCTTACGATGCGCGGATGGCAGCGCTGTATCGGGAAGTGGTTCTGAAAGAGAAGCCGGCGGTTACCGAGAATGGGTTTATTCCGCTGGGTGCGTTGATGAAGCCGTCGGCGCCGAAACCGGATGTGGGCGAGCCGGTGTTGGGGGATTAGGGCTTCTAGCTGCTGGCTTCTAGCCAAACAAAATCAAGGGCCGCCGCGAGGCGGCCCGATTTGTTGGGGGAAGGCACCGCTGATCCGTGCCGATAGAGTGATGAATTTCTGCCTCGCGCCGATGAGGCTCAATTGATCGGGAGCCGACACGGTTATCTAATCAGCCCATTTAACTATCGTGTGATTTCAAATGCCACTCCCGCCCCCCCACTCCCTTGCACGTATGCGCCTCCCGACGCAGTTAGGCCGAAGAGGTTTCCCGATGCGTCCTCGTATAGGCCGTCAGGATCAAGGCCATCCAAGCAATTGGCCAGCTGGCAAAATTGGTAGAGAACCGTTTCTTTCCCTGGCTCATCGATCTGAAAAACGTTCCCCGGAAAAACGTTTCCACCGACACCTGCGGTGACCCCGTAGAGGACGCGGCGCGAAGGATCGACCAAGACCCCGCCGTTCGGGTTGCTTCCGTCGTTAAAGTCAAAGAGAAACTTTTCTTTCTTGCCCTGGGGAGTTACCCTCAACACTCCGCCGTTGCCGTCATAGTACCCGTTGTAATTCCCGCCCAGCGCCACCGTGGTGTATACGTTGCCCGCTCCATCAACGCTGGCTTGGCCGGGGAAAAGATCCTCGCCTGGATCACCCGGGAGCGCCGGGAACCATGCCACGATACTTTCCGTCCAACCGTGAGTTCCAGGCGACAATTTGAAGAGCGCGCCACAAGTGACCGTGCGCTGCGTTGATCCAGAGCCCGAGGCTGTCGTCGTACCGTAGAGGTTGCCGTGCTTGTCAAAGGTGACGCCCTGTGTAGGACGATAAGAATCGGCACACTCCTGAAACGCGCAAAAGTCGTAAAGAACACTCTCCGTCCATCCGTTCGCACCAGGTGAAAGTTCAAAAACCACTCCACCCGCACCCGCGTCATTGGGCCCACCTGCTATTGTTGTTCCGTATAGGTTCCCCGAGGCATCGAAGGTCAGTGGACCGTAGGGGCCTGTTCCATCGTCACAAATATGATTATTGAAGACGGAACAAAAGTTGTAGAGCACCTTGTATGTCCAGACTCCTCCTGGCAACGCTGGAGGAGAGAGTTCAAAGGCCACGCCGCCACCTTCGAACTGTGTCCCGACATTCTCAGTCGTTCCGTAGAGGTTACCCTCCGCATCAATGATCAATCCATTCGGGGCGCCTCCGTCCGGACAATCAAACTTGGTGCCGCCCTGGCAAAATGTGTATAGAACAGTTTCTGTTACGGCTCCATGACCATCTGGCGAGAGTTCAAACACCACCCCGCAGCCTCCGAAGCAAGTTCCCGGAGCCCCGCCAGCAAAGGTGACCGCATAAAGATTGCCGGACTTGTCTGCAACTGGGTTGCTAAACGGTACAATTCCGTTGCTGAGCTCGTTGCCAAAGTGAGCGTTCTCGGGAGAACGCCTTGAGGCGGTTGACGCAGTGTCAGCGCGGTAGGGCTCCTTCGACTGTGTTGTCGTCCGCGTTGCGGACGACAACTTCGCTCAGGATGACAGAAGGTGGGGATCATGGGCCCCGTTTTCGTGGTGGTGTTTGCACGTCAAAAGGTGACGCCGAGGGCTTGCAGGTCGCGACGGAGTTGGTCTGCATTTTGCATTTGGATGGCGTGCATACCCAGGCGGGCGGCGCTCTCGAGGTTCAAGGCACGGTCATCAATGAAGCAGCATTCTTCGGGCGGACGCTGGGTGATTTCCAGGGCGAGGCGGTAGATGGGTTTCTCGGGTTTGCGATATCCGACGAAACAGGAACTCACGAACAGGCTGAAGATCTTCTGCAGGCCGAAAGTCTTAATGCGATAGAGATTCAGGTCGGTGGATTCGTTGTTGATGGTGGACATGAGATAGCGTCCGGAGCTGGCCAAAGAATGGGCGAGTTCGAGGACCGGCGGGTTGGGTTGAGACAGAGGCAGCATGTAGTTCTTGAAATCGTCGAGAGTGAAGGAGCGGGGACGGTAGAAAACAGTGCGTTCGAGATATTCCTGAAGGCCGATCTTGCCGCGTTCGAAAGAAGAGACGACCATGTCGTGGCGATCGTCGAATTCAGATTCATCGAGACCGAAGTGATCGAGAGTCTGTTTGCGCTGGGTGTGGTCCCAGGCGTTCGAGAGCAGCACGCCACCGACATCCCAGAAGAGTGCGGTGATTTTGGGCAAGACGTCCTCCGTGGAGTGAGAGCTTAGTGCGGAATGATTGTAAAGCTTTTAACCGCTAAGGACGCAAAGGGTTCGCAAAGATCGCGAAGAAGACCCAAGAAAACAAACGCCCGGATTCCTGGGAAGCAGGAGTCCGGGCGAGTTCGGAGCGAAGGTAGAGTTTAGTTGGTGCAGACTCCGTTGACCACGTTAGCGCAGGGCGAGAAGCTCTGGCGATAGCTGAGGTTGTCAATGTCGCGGAACATGGGGGTGCCCGGCGGCAGTTGGTCCGGCGTGGTGAAGTCGGCATCGAAGGTGTAGTTTCGGGCCGGAGGACTGTAGGTTTCGCCGCCGTCTTTATCGGTACCGGTAGCATAGGTGGAGTAGTACATGCTAACCATGGAGCCGTTGTAGTTGAGAGTTTGACCGCCCCAGTTTTCGAGCAAGCGGAGGAAGTTGTGTACGCCACCGTCGGTGCCAAAGTCACCGACAGCCCAGGCAATTCCCGCGACTGAGAAATTGATGTTCTTGCCCATGGCCACGGCGGTGCGGTAATACGTGGTGGTGGCTGGGCGCCCAGCGGCATTGCTGGGTGAGTTCAAGCTGGCGAAGTCGGACCAGCTGTTGGAAAGCGCGGAGACGGCATCGGCAACGATACCAGCCGCAGAATGGGCTACGTCAGCGCCGCCCGTCCAGATGGGATCGCCGGCATTGGAGTTGTAGTTGCCGTAGATGTAAACCGGATTCTCTGAACCGACGGTGAAGCCTCCGCTAAGCGGGAAGGCGAGATCGGGGCGGACGGGCAAGTTGCCGAGAGTGCCGTCGACGAGTTTCAGAACGTGACGAGCGCCGCTGACCCAGTTGCTCTGCGCGACCCAGCAACTGGGCATGCGGCCGGTGGTGAGATAGAAATTGGGCGTGGTGGGCACGACGTTGATCAGGTTATTCACTTGCTGGGTGGCGGTGTAGGCGGTGCCGGGCGTGGTCGATTGGAGCGGGACGTAGCCCATGCCCAGGCCGAGGTTTTGGGAGCCGAAGTTATCCAACACGGTATTGTTGTTGGTGTCTTCGGGCGACTGGGTCTTGCCGGGCTCAATCGGTTCCAATATGCCGTCGGGATTGCCGTTGGCGCCGCTGCCTAAGTTGATGACATCTTCAAAGCCCGAGTCGCCGGTCTTGGTGTTCTTTGGGTCGACGAAAGTTCCGTTGGGATTGGGCATCATTCCGCGGCGATCGGAGAAGTAAAGGACGTAGCCGTTTTGGGCGACGTAGTCCACTGACTTTCCGCTGACGCCAGTGTTACCTGCCAACCATTGTTTCAGGTTGCCCACGTCGAGTTCGACGGCATTCATGATGCCGACGGGAGCGCAACTGTCGTTACCCCACACCACGTCACGACCTTCGCCTTCGCGGGCGTCATAGAAGTTGATGGGAAACCAGTTGTACTGGCTGGAGCTCTGCGAGCCTGCGACCTGCGAACTGTCGCCATACCACGGGCTAAGGGTAGAGGAGTCGGTTGTGACCTCGGGCGGCTTACCGGGATAGGGAGTATAGGTGGTCTGCACGCACTTCCCGGCTTTCATCTTGGTACACGCGGAGGTGCTGTAGCCGGGGCCGCACCGACGGCATCAATAACGCCGTCGTGGTTGCGATCTGCCGGTTCCTGCAAGAGCAGAATAGCATTGGGGTTGACGGGGTTAGCTCCAATCGTAGTTGGAGGCAACGGACCGCGGGCGAAACCCAAGTTCAGCCATTCCTGAGTTACGGGATGGTAAGCGCCGCCAGCATCGCGATATTCGACGCGCAGGTAGCCGTCGATCAAGTTCCAGGTGCTAAGCAAGTTGCCAGCCGGAATGGTGGGATAGGGCAAAGTGACGATGGGATACGCGGTGAGCGAATAATAAGGGTACTCGGCGGCTCCGCCGGGATCGCAAACTGGCGGAGTGCCGGGAGGGACGATCGTGACAACGGAAGGATTGCACAAGTCCAAGTTGGCATAACCCGGCGCCTGCTTGACCGCATTCCAGTTCTTATTATCAAGCACCATGTAGGGTGCTTGGTTCAGGCCCGAGGGATCGTGAATGGTGTTCAACGGGGGCGGATAAAGCGGGCCGGTCAACCACGCGGATAGCACAGTGGTGGATGCAGTCGTCCAGAGTGTAGGGTCAGCGACACCACTGCTGGCGGTGGCGAAGTAGGTGGTCCGCTTGCCGCCGCTGGCCAGTCCGGGGAGGCCTCCGGGGACATTGGCGATGACGCCGTGACTTAAGTCGACGCCATTATCTGGATCTTTGTAGTTGGCCAAGCGAATATTGTTCACGTCGGCGGCGCCGCCGGGAAGTTCCGCGGGATCATCCACCAGCATTACGCGAATGGAAGCCTCGTTGTAGAGGCGGGAAGCGCCGAGCAGGGAAGTAGGCGATTCTCCGGCAGGTGGCTTGCGCACAATTTCGATAGGGCTGAGGACCGTTGGGATTGCCGCCGGCGCCACTTACGAAAGGTAGCGAAAGCTGCTTGGCGCCAGTGCCTCCGGCCAAGCCCTGGTTTCCGTCGATAATCCAGGAGTTGTAAGTGCCGGTGGAAATTCCCAGCCAAGCTGCGTTCTGCCCGCCGGTAGTCCAGATGTTAGGAGCGGCGTTGGGGGTGACGCTGTCTTCGGTGGGAGCCATGTTGCGGCAGGCCGGCTGAGCGCCATCACAACCCTGAGCGGCGGTGGGAATGTCGACGTTACCGAGGTGGCCGGGAGCGGCGGTATTGAGGATGGAGTTAGGCATTTCCCAACGGATCACGTTTCCATAAGCGGTCATTTTGTCGTGAAAGGTGACGGTGGCGCCGGTTCCGGCAGCCAGATATAAATCGCCATTGGTGTGCACGCGACCATTGAAATCCAGATTGGCTCCGGCGAAGAAGGAAAGGTCACTGTCGGAGTAGATACCGAACTGAAAGACCGGGATCAAGGCGACCTGAATGGTGCGGGACATGTTGACTTCGTCGCCCAGCGGGCCCTGCGCGGTCGCCTGGAGGGTCACGGGAAGAAGCACTGCCGAGAGACCCTGATAAGGGCCGGAGGCGATCTGGCCATTCGAAGTCAGAGGACCTCCAGTTTTGGGGTCAATGGACGGAGTCAAGCTGTAGACGGGATAGCTGAGGGCGAGGGTGTTGGCTGGTTGCAACGAACTAAGACCTTCGATCTGGCTGACGGTTGGAGACTCGATATTTTGAAAGGTGTTGGCGAGATCCGAGGTCATCTTTTCGATGGCGCCTTCGGCGGCATGGAAGGTCGAGTTGTTTTGCACGTCCTGAGTGCCCACTTTGCCTTCGGTGCTGACCATCATGAGCATACCGATGGCGATGCCCGACAAGAGCAGCAACAGCAGCAGAGTTGCAATCAGAGTGAATCCCTTTGACCTATGTTTCGTGCTTTCCATGTTGTAAGTCTCCATATTGTTTCTCCAACGTCGTGCCCATTCCGAACTGACAGCCGGCCCGGCGCAGGCGCCGGGGTTTGTGTCTAGGGGCCTTTGGTAAAGGTATAGCGGTTCTGGTAACTCAGGTTGCGTGCGCTGATAGAAGTCTGCACGTCATATCCTTGATATCCATTGGTCGCATAGAGCGCGCTACGGGCGCCATCGAGCTGGCTGCGGATGGTCAAATGCGCGATGTTAATCTTGCGGATCAGATTAAGCGAGACGCCGAGGGACTCGCCGCCATCGGGCAACTGATTCAGCAAGGTGCCATCGCTGGCATAAGTGTCATAAGTAAATTGAGTGTTGATGATGTTTTCCGCAGCCGGAACCGCGGTGCGGCCGTTGACCTGGCGCATCAAGACGGTGGTCCCCGCAGTAACACCCGAGGGATCAGGATTCTGCTGCAGGTAATAAGTGATGACGAAGATGCGGTTGGCGACGGTGCCGGCTGAACTAGCTTTTCCACCGGCGGCAAAGCCGGAAATCTGGGTGAGGTCATTAGCGGCGCCGGCCTGATTCATTTGCAACGGGTCACCATTGTTAAAGGTGACGACATAGTTGGGGGAGGCGCCGGCAACGTTGGTTACTTCACCGATGGCAGGCCCTAACGCTGTATTTTGAAAGTACACCAGATCACCGGGCTGAAGGCCTACAGCAGCATCGTTCACGTTCTGAGGGAACACCAGACCGGGAGGCAAAATGCAGCTCGACGGTGGCGGATTGGCAGGAGCCGTGAAGGTGACTACGTCGCCGGGCGCGATGAAGGTGACGGTGTAGCAATTCAGGGCGAAAATAGTGTCACTGTAGGCGACGGTGATCACATCGCTGATAGTGGGGCTGCCGGGAGGTGTGATGCCCAGGGCAAAGCCGGGAGTGAGCCCGTATAAAGTGGGGATACAGGGCCCGGCGTTGGAAGCGCAGGGATATTTGACGCCGCCGTTGGGCGGGCAGCCGGAGGCGAGTCCGGTTTGGTCACACCCATAGATGGGGATCAATCCAGTACCGTTGGGCAGCGCGATGCCCTGGCCGCCGGCGATGCCGGCGCCTGCCAGACTGATGTCTTTGACCAACATATTTTGAACAGCGCGAAGGTCCTGCTGCATTTCCGCACGCTGAGAGACGACCCAAGTAGCATCCACGCCCTGGCTGAACAGCTTTACGGCTGAGCCAACGACGAGGATGCCCAAAGTCATAGAGACCATCATTTCGATGAAGGTGAAGCCGCGCGCGCGATATTTGGATGGGTGTCCCATAACTCCTCTTCTAGCGATATTGCGAAACATAAGTTGTGAGCACATAGTTCTGGGGAATCTTGAGTTGGGGATTGGTGTACTGAATGGTGACGGTGACGATATTCAGCGTAGGGATCGGATTGCCGAATTGATCGGTAGCCGGCGTGATCAGGATCTGCCGCTGATAGTTGGTCAAGGGGAGCTGTACATCATCGGCAGTGCCAAAGATTCCGTCGGGGCCGGGCATGGTCAGGATCTGGGGGCCAGCTGCGGCATCGTCAGCGGTGCCAATGATGCCGTCGGCACCGGGAAGATCGATGGGCTGGAATCCGGAAAGGAAGACACCGCCGGAGCCGGTATTGGCGATGGCTGCCCAACTGACATTCGCGGTTTCGCGTTCGGTCAGGACTCCTTCCAGGGCCTCGTTCGCCAACTGCTTGGAGATGGCATTCTGCTGCGAGGTTTGGGTGGAAGCCATGGCCAGGCCGAAGACTCCGAGGAGCGCGACCAAGCCGACGGTCATGATCACCATGGAGATCATGACTTCAATCAGGCTGAATCCCTTTTGCCGCCGAGATGGCTTCACATTTGCCTCCAGTACTTCGCACCAGCATTGGTGTAGAGACGCCAGCCGCGGAGACGCCCGGTGGCTCCCCACAGGGTGATGGCGTGCGAACTGAAAAGATCGCTGGTGCGCGCGATGTAGATGACGCCGTTGTTAAGATTGCCGGCAACGTCTTCGGCAGTGCCATCGGGATAGAAATAAACTGCGTTCTTGGCTCCGCCGGCGACGCCTTGATCAAAATCGATGGCTACGGCGCCGCCGCCAAAATTGTCGGGGGCGCTGCCGGCTCCGGGAAGCCCGACCAGGGCCTGAAACGAGACGTCGATGGGGATCGTAAAGTTGCTGACGACGTTACCGTTGGCGCCTTGAGTGATGGTGATCTGGTCCGGGGGGATGGTGTTGTGAGTGAAGGTCACGACGTAGACCTGGCGTTGGGCAACCGCAGTATCGCGGGCCTGGCGCATGGCCATCAGGGTGATGTTGTAGGCGTTGGTCTCGCGGGTATATTTCAGCGTGGGCTGAAGGGTGACTATCGCCATGGCGCTGATGACGAGACCGATGGCGATGACTGCCATCATCTCCAACAGCGAGAATCCGCGCATTCTGCGTTGCAACATGTGATCCTTCTTCCCCATCGAGCTTTGGTGAGTTGAGCCAGCCGCAATGTGTTTGCGCGGAGGAGCACAGGTCCATAAACGGACCTGCTGGCTAACCCAGTGAATTCCATCGTAAGTAGAGGGCAGAGGAGCGCCAAGGTATCGAAGGAACAGAAAAGGCATTGACCTTAAGTAAGGTAATTTGAGGGTATAACTCTAGTCACTTTGGCACGAGGAAGAAAGCAAATCTGTTCAGAAATATGGCCTTTCAGTGGGGGGATGGAGGTCAGAAACGGGTTTGGATGGCAGAGCCAGAACGGGGTAGGTGGTGGTATCTAGTGACGGAGGTAATGCGAGGTCGGAGTACGGCAGGTAGGATGCTGAGGGCGCGGGGCACAATGGCTCGATCTTTCCTGTTTTGCTTGTACCGAAGTTGTACGAGATATTCTGACGATCCCGGCCCGGAGATTCGCTCATCTGGGTGCAGACTAAATGGATAACTGACACCAAAAATGGTCGGGGAAAAGTAGAAGAAGGTGGTCCAGCTTAGGACGGATTCGCGGCTCTGAGCTTCCGCGCCTTTACATCAATTGCAGCCGCGGCTGCGATTCTTTCAACGTGGACAATCTCAACCCCACCGGCAAGCAGGTCACATGCCTTGCCCGGTTTCACCCTGCAACGGGGACAGGTCAGGTTGATGGGGCTGACCGCGATGTAGTCGGGAAATTTTCCCATAATTTAAGCCTACTGGGGATGGCAAGGCGTTTCCGGTCACTATTGCTCACTACCTCGCACACGTTCGACGTGGACCAATCCAAGCTTTCCGGCAGCGCCAATGTGGTTGACGATCCTAACCGCACGCCTTGGATTTATCTCACGGCGACACGGTGCAAGTGGCAACGCGTCGAAAGGAATAAGCATCATAGTCCGCTTTGCCGGGGGGGAATGCGACAACTGATAGCGAATCCCGCGTTCGCCAAGAATGCCCAACTCGTTTTGATCGTAGCCTACGCCCTGCTAGCGGTGTTGTTCGCTCTTCACAAAAAGACTTGGCCAGTCGCGCTTTATTACGTGGGATGCTTCGTAAAGGATACGGGGGTTTTCGCGTTGGCCTTTTTGATGAAATGGTTTAGCTAGTTTGGGTCTGTCAAGTGGATGCTCACCTAACAGTTTTACTATCCTAAATAAATCGCTTTGGGCTATCTCGCGGCCACATGATGAAAGTAGTGCAGGAGAGCACAAGTGACGAAGCCGACCACAAACCAGAATCCCGCTTGAAGAACTGCTTTGAATCTGGGCGTCATAAGACAATGATGTCACAGATCCGATCCGATGTGGCAGGTGGTGTGGACTTCGCCACGATTGATATGAGCAGGACAATCTGTCGAACCCCGCTTAATCTTCTCGTTTGACGTGCGACCCCGCTAAGAGCATAATTTGCCCACTAGATGTTGGCAAACCCCGAGCTGGGCTCGGTTCCCGCATTAGTACACCTCGATTTTTTGAGCCACGAAGGAGTCCCATGACGAGATCCAATTATTGGGAAAGAATCTACGCAGTGATTCTAATCTCCGCCGCTGCCGCGTCAGGACAGAACGTGGCCACTCTGGCTAATTTCAGCGGCACTGACGGCGAGCAAGCCGCAGGTGCGCTAGTGCAGGGGGCCGACGGCAGCCTCTACGGAACAACCTATCTCGGTGGATATCTACACTGCAACGGTACTGGGTGTGGCACTGTGTATAAATTTACGCCGGACGGAAAGCTGATTACCCTCTATGTTTTCTGCAATAATACATTTCCTAATTGCCCCGATGGCGCTAACCCTTCAGGCTTGACGCAAGCCACCGACGGAAACTTCTACGGGACAACATTCGGCGGCGGTACTGGCAGCTCCTGCCGAGAGAACACGATCAATGGTTGTGGGACGGTGTTCAAGATTTCTCCAGCGGGAGAGTTCAAGACACTTTACACATTTTGTGCCCAGCCCAATTGCAGCGACGGCGAAGAGCCTTTTGGCGGGGTCATCCAAGCCGCCAACGGAGACTTCTACGGAACGACAGAGGCCGGAGGGGTGTCCACCGCGACTCACTACAGCGATAGCTATGGCACGGTGTTCGAAATCACCGCGACGGGTAAGCTGACCACCCTCCACAGATTCCACGGCTCTGACGGTGCCAACCCTACCACGCTGATACAGGCCACGGACGGTAACTTCTACGGGACAACCTATGAGGGCGGAGCCTACGGAAAGATCAAGCCGGGGGACAGTGGCACTGTGTTCAAGATTACGCCAGCAGGTACGCTGACGAATCTGTACAGTTTTTGTGGACAAGTTAGGTGCCCCGACGGCTCCGCCCCCAACTCACTGGTACAAGGTATCGACGGCAATTTTTATGGCGCGACGATGAATGATGGGGAAAATGAGGAAGGCACGATCTTCGAAATCACGCCCGGAGGAGCACTGACCACGCTTCATACTTTTTGCTCGATTCAGCCTTACTGCGCCGACGGGGCGTTTCCGATGGGTGTGATCCAAGTCACTGACGGAAATTTCTACGGTGCCACCCGGTCCGGCGGAGTCAATGGGTGGGGTACTGTTTTTACAATCACGGCTGAGGGCACACTGACAACCTTGTATAGCTTCGATGGCTTCGACGGTGCCGTCCCCGGAGCAAGTCTGCTCCAGGCTACTAATGGAAGCTTTTATGGGACGACGACCGGGGGCGGTACCTACACGGAGGGCACGCTGTTCGGCCTCTCCATGGGGTTAGCTCAGTTCGTAGAAACACTCCCCGCTGCGGCGAAGGTGGGAGTGGAGATCGGAGTTCTCGGCACTAATCTAACTGGAGCCAGCAGTGTCACTTTGAATGGTATCCCAGCCAAATTCAGCGTACGCTCATCGTCGCTCATTCTAGCAACCATCCCACCGGGCGCGACTACCGGCTACCTCACCGTGACTACGCCCAGCGGCATGTTGACCAGCAATGCGCCGTTCCAGGTCATCCCTTAGGTTCGTAGAGACTCCTACGCGAGTACGGATGAGGCTTGGCGGAAGTATTCGAGTGACATGCGCAGGCCGGTTTCGAGATCGATTTTGGGCTCCCATCCGAGCAGGGTCCGGGCTTTGGTGATGTCGGGACAGCGCTGTTTGGGATCGTCCTGGGGAAGCGGTTCGTAACGGATGGCGCTCCTGGAGCCGGTCACAGCCAGTACGCGTTTGGCACATTCGAGAATGGTGAATTCGGTGGGATTGCCGATATTGACGGGCGAATGCTCGTTCGACTTGGATAGACGGATGAAGCCGTCGACCTCATCGCTGACGTAGCAGAAGCTGCGGGTCTGGCTGCCATCCCCGAATACGGTGAGGTCCTCGCCGCGGAGCGCCTGCTTCATGAAGTTGGGGACGACGCGGCCATCGTTGAGCTGCATGCGCGGGCCGTAGGTATTGAAGATGCGTACGATGCGAGTATCCAGCTTGTGATAGCGGTGGTAAGCCATGGTGAGAGCTTCACTGAACCGCTTGGCTTCATCGTAGACCGAACGCGGGCCGATAGGATTCACGTTTCCCCAGTAAGTTTCTTTTTGTGGGTTTTCGAGTGGGTCGCCATAGCATTCTGAGGTCGAGGAGGTCAGATACCTGGCTCCGTATTTGCGGGCTAGCTCGAGAGCGTGCAAGGTGCCGAGGGACCCGACTTTGAGAGTTTCGATTCCATGTTTCATGTAATCGACGGGACTGGCGGGGCAAGCGAAGTGAAAAACGTAATCGACCTTTCCACAGTCGAAGGGAAGGTTGATATCGAGTTGGCGGAATTCGAAGCGGGAATCGTTGCGCAGGTGGTCGAGGTTGGAGGTGCGTCCGGTGAGCAGATTGTCGACGGCGATGACTGAGTAGCCTTCGGCGAGCAGAGCATCACAGAGATGGGATCCGAGGAAGCCGGCTCCTCCAGTGACCAGGGCACGTGGTGAGTTCATCGTTTTTGAGTTTACCCGAAACGGTGGTGGAGATGAGTGAGTGGGATCGGTCAGGGGGTGATCTCAAACACTACGCCTTGTTCGTTGTCGCCACCCTGCTCAGTTGTACCGTAAAGATTTCCATCTGTATCCGAGATGACGCTCGCGACCGGACGAGCGCCGTCCGAACAGTTGGACTGTGAGCAAAAGTTGTACAAAACCGATTCTTCCTGTGGAGCAACTATCTTGAAGATCGTTCCCCCATTCGAAGGTCCTCCGTTTGAGGTCGTTCCATACACGGCTTTATGTTTGGAATCCACGAGTACACCGGCGACAGGCGTATACCCGCCGGTGATGTTGAAGAAAAACGACCCAATTTTCCCATTCTTCGCAAGTATCCTGAAGACCCCTCCTGTATTGTCCGGCCCGCCGCCCGAGAACGTGCCATAGAGATTGCCCAAAGTGTCGAAACTTACCGCCCCCATTGGATCCCCGCCTCCCCCCTCTTGTGAAGTGAAGGAATGGAGTTCCTTCTCCGTCCATCCGTTAGCACCAGGCGAAAGCCTGAACACTGTCCCCTCGCCGTTGTTCGATCCTCCTAATTCCGTCGTTCCATAAAGATTGCCAACCTTGTCGAAAATCACGCCCGCCTGAGGCTCTGCGCCATCCGGGCATCGTCCTCGCTGTCCGAGCGGGCAAAAGTTGTAGAGAACGGTTTCACTCCATCCGTTCGCGCTATGCGACAACTCGAAGACAGTCCCGACGGCATAAACACCGGTGCCGCCTTGCTCGGTCGTACCGTAAAGGTTGCCCGACGCGTCCAGGGTCAGCTGGCCGAGCGGGAAGGCCCCGTCGAGGCAGTGGCCGCCGTTCGCACAAAAGCTGTACAACACCGTTTCGGTCCATGAACCACTACCTTGTGGCGATAATTCAAAGACCGTTCCGCAGCCGCTTCCGTTAGCTGGACAGTCTGGTCCTCCGCCATTGACGGTTGTACCGTACAAATTGCCTTGGGCGTCAAAGATGAGACCTGCTTGTGGATAGGCTCCGTCTAGGCAATGGTTGTGGCTATATTGCGCACAGAAATTGTAGAGGATGGTGTTCGTCCAATTGCCGTCTTGGTTGGGCGAAAGCATGAATACAGTCCCGCTCCCGGCGCTCCCGCCGGCATACGTGGTCCCGTAAAGGTTTCCGGCCTTGTCGAAGACGAGGTTACTCCTCGGCGATGCCCCGTCATTGGGATAGCCGGTAAAGGTCCAGAGAACCTTGTATTGTTGCCCGAGGGCAAAGCCGCAACTTAGGACGACCATGATCGCGTATAGGGTGGCACTCCTCATATCTACCTCCGGGCCAGATGAGTCTATGCCCACAGGGGGTTAGGCTCAATAGAGATGAAAGTGTTCTACCGTCTATTGTTGAAGACGCAGTTTGAAGTCGTGCCCTCCCATTCCTGCAAGGTAGGGTGTGAGTGAATGCTGTTCTCGCCGTTTTCCGGTTGACAAGGGCTGGGTTTCGCGGGAGACTCCGGTCATTCGATAATAGTGTTGCGTATGGCCCACAGCCCGATTTTCCGGCCCGAGTCTTCTGATCCTCACCAATCGACAAGTGCGTCAAACACGGCGGACAGTGGCGGGCGGCCGGAGCCAGAAATGTTTTCGCAATTGGTGCAATGGCAAAGCATTCTCAGCGCACACGGCGGAGGAGCGGCATCCGCTGACCTGGCGCTCGACCTGGTACTCAATGAGATTGCGGAAGTGACGCGGGAGTCGACTCACGCTCATGCAGCGGCGATCGCGCTGGCGCGCGATGGGGAAATGGTTTGCCGGGCCACTACGGGAGATGGCGCACCGGACCTGGGAGTGCGACTGAGTGGCGATACCGGTTTGTCGGCGGCCTGTGTGCAGACGGGAAACTGGCAGCGTTGTGATGACAGCGAAAGCGATCCGCGAGTCGATGCGGAATTGTGCCGCCGGCTTGGCGTGCGATCGATCCTGGTGGTTCCGGTGCTGAAAGCAGGTGAACGGCTGGGAGTGTTGGAGATTTTTTCAGGTCAGGCGAGGGCGTTTGGCGAGCGCGAGGTGCGGACGCTGCAAATGCTTTCCCGAAGCATTGTGGAGAACATTGAGTTGGCGCGAAGGGCGTCGGCCAACACCGAGGCGGGACGAGCCATCGAGGTTGCTGACGGAAAGGGAAAAATCGAGGCAGAACCTAGTCTGGTTAAAGCCGGTCTGGTTGAAGCTGGCCCGGTAGAAGGTGGAGAAGCGCAGGAGACTGCGGATTTCTGGACGGGCGCTCTGATGGTGGCGGTGGTAGTGCTGGCGTTGACTCTGGGGTGGATGGTGGGCCGCGGTGGTCGCCAAGCGACGAGAGCCAACAGTTTGCGGCAGAGCGATGCGGCATCGCTGAATAAGGGCGAAACCAGCAGAGCCAATGCGGCGGCAGATTCAGCAGCTAAACCGGCGATGACCACGGAAGTATCCGGTGGAGGATCAGTCAGCGATTTGGTGATCTTTCAGGACGGAAAAAAGGTTTTCCCCACGACACTGCCAGCGAGAGATGCTCAACAGCCAGATTCGCCGCCAGCGGTGGCAGTGCGGCCGGCTGTCGAAACCAGCAAGGTGCAAGCGGTAGGGCCGGTGCGGATCCCACCAGAAGTGTCGGTGGGAGTGGTGACGCAGCGGGTAGAACCGGAATATCCGCAGTCGGCGAGGGAGCGGCGGGTTCAAGGCGCGGTGGTGCTGGATGCGCTGGTGGGCAGGGATGGTGTAGTAGAGAAATTCACGGCAATTCGCGGCGATCCGGATCTGGCAGCGGCGGCGTCAGCGGCGGTGCGGCAATGGCGGTTCAAACCTCTGGTGCGCAATGGGCAGAGCGAAGATTTTCAGACGCGGGTCACGGTAGTGTTCCGGCTGCCGTGAACATGCTGCGAAAAGCATTCACCACGGAGACTCCGAGACACAGAGAACCCTCTTCGCCACGAAAAACTAATGGAAAATCGAAGTAAGGGGCGCAGTGTCACTGGTCAGCTGGGTAAATTCGAGTTCTTTAGCAAGACGCGGGACTCGGCCAGAGGCGGACGTTTTAGGGATTGCATTTTGGGGCGTGGGGCCTGAGCTTGTTTGAGTGTGTAAAGGGTGAGTCCGACGCGGGTGGTGACTCCGAGTTTCTCAAAAACGCGGAAGAGATAATTCTTGATGGTATGTTCGCTGAGCGAGAGCCGCTCAGAGATCTCACGATTGCTGTAGCCTTCGGCGACCAGAACAGTGATTTGCTCCTCGCGCTTGCTCAGAGGACGTGATCCCGGGAGACGAGACACGACAGGGCCACGCTCGACGAGCGCTTCGAGCACGTAGTGAAGTCCGATTGAACTGACCCAAATCTGGTCCTCATTCACGCAACGGATGCATTTGCACAATGCTTCGAAAGTATCGGAGCGGGTGAAGATGCCGCGCGCGCCGGAACGAAACGCTTCCACTACCAGACTGCGATCCAGGGCATCGAGCAAGACCACGATCCCAGCTTCGGGATGAGTGCTCTGTAATTGACGAAGAAACTGCATGCTCTCGGCTGGGTCTTCAGAAATCCCAACCCCGACCAAAATGACCTCAAAACGTTCCTTTTCGAGCAGTTGGAGTACCTTCTTCGGGGTGGAGGCGGCGACGGCATGATAGTGCTCGCTGCGTTCCAAAGCGTCGGCCAAGAGGTGGCAGCTCATGGCGCCACTGTCGGCTACCAGCACTCTGATTCTCGGGTCGGGATTGGGAACTGGGATCAACGTCTTAGTCCAGGTGGGCCCGGGGGCAGGGTCACAAACTATAAGAATTCTACGGCGGAACGCGGCTGATGACAAGGAGTCGTGTGGCTCCGGGTGCTTCGGCGTTTTCGAATGTCAAGTTGGCGCGCGTAAGTAAATTCCGTAGAATCAATAACAGGCCAAGGATTCATGGAAGCCCAGCTTGTGCATTAGATGCTAGACTCTGTGACTTTTATCCACTGGTCAAAATGCCTGTTCGAGAGGCAAAGTGTAAGCGGGGAGATCCCTGACCGGATCTCCTGTAGGCGACGGAGGAGCGGGGAATGTATTTGAATTTCTTCGGATTACGGGAACAGCCATTCGGAGTCACCCCGGATCCGCGATTCCTCTATTTGAGCGCTGCCCACCGGGAAGCGTTTTCTTCGCTTTACTACGGCATTGAAGCCAATCGTGGGTTTCTGGGCCTGATCGCCAAACCGGGGATGGGCAAGACGACGATCCTGTTTCATCTGTTGGAGAAGTTTCGCAGTACGGCACGCACTGCGTTTCTGTTTCAGACGCAATGCAACTCCCGCGAGTTTATGCGCTACTTGTTGGCGGAGTTGGGCTACGAAGGCGAATCGCAGGATTTTGTGCGGCTGCATGAGGAATTCAACCGGCGTCTGTTGCAGGAAGCGCGGGCAGGGAACCGTCTGATTGTGGTGATTGATGAAGCCCAGAACCTGGATGCGTCGGTGCTGGAAACGGTGCGGCTGCTGTCGGACTTCGAGACCCCGAGGGCCAAGTTGATGCACATCATTCTGGCGGGACAGCCGGAATTGGCGGACAAGCTGGCCAGTCCCGGCCTGGCGCAACTACGACAACGAGTTTCGATTATGCACGGCCTGGAGCCTTTGCCGGCATGGGAGATCAAAAGTTATATTGAGCATCGGCTGAAGATTGCGGGATACGAGGGCGAGCCGCTATTCACTCCGGATGCCTACGAAGCGCTCTCCGACTTCACCGAAGGTATCCCCCGGAACGTGAACAACTTTTGTTTTAATGCGCTCTCACTGGCGTACGGGCTGCAAAAGAAGATTGTCGACATGGACATTGTCAAAGAGGTCATCTCGGATCTCGACATTTCCAGACTGACGACTACGAAAGGGCGGGCTCGCGTAGCCCCGGCACCGGAGCCGGAACCAGAGCCGGTGCCTGAGCCGGAGGTGTTACCCACGCATCCGATTTCCGGGCCGGCGGCAGCGAAGCGGGAGCGGGAGGAGATTCTGAGTCCGGCGGAAGCTGCGGCCTACATGCAGGAAGTGGCGTTGAAGTTGAAGAATTGGCAACGCTCGCTGGATCAGTCACTGAGCGGGGTGGAACGCAGTCCACGTTTCCGAGTGGATGAGGAGAAGTAGGGCTCAGCGGCTGAAGGCGACTCATTCACTATGCGGCACGATTGAAGTCGCGCCATCGCGAATTGTGCGCGAGCACGAGGTTTGCGCAGACAATTGCAGCCACATGAAAAAACCCACGGCTTGCACCGTGGGTTTAGTTTTGCGCCGGTTTGCCACTAAAGAGGGTTAGTTGGTCGAGCCGGTACCCGACAGTAGGGCGGAAGACATTCGCGAACTGGACGCTACATGAGGAGCCGACGCCGAGGGGGTGGTTTTTGGCTTGCCCGCACTCGAAGAACGCATCGCATCCGAACTGCTGCTCAAGCTGTAAGCGTAGAGCACGACCTCAACCCGCTTGGAAACGCCAAGTTTGTCGAAGATGCGGAAGAGATAGTTCTTTACGGTGTGTTCGGTCAGGCCCAGGCGTTGTGCAATTTCGCGGTTAGATAAACCTTCAGCGACGCAGCGAACTACTTCCTGTTCACGGCGGGAAAGCAACTCGGTTCCGCGAGCGTCGATGACGCGTAGCGGGAGAGCCTCACCCAGCGCTTCCAACAGGTATTTCAATTCTTTACTGTTGGCCCAGATCTGGCCCTGGCTTACGCAGAAAATGCATTTGGCCAGCGACTTCAAGGATTCACTGCGAGAAAAAACTCCGCGCGCGCCGGCCCGGAACGCTTCGACCACCTGGCTGCGCTCGCTGCTGTCGAGCAGCATGACGATGCGGGTTTCGGAATGGAGGGAATGAACTTCGCGGGCGACTTCAAATCCGCGGCGAGGGTTGCCGTCAATTTCAGCGCTGATTATCATCACAGCCGGCTTTTCTTTTGCCACGGCTGCGATCACGGTGCTCACGTCCGCAGGGGAATCCAACACCTGAAAACGCTTATCGCGCTCCAGGGCTGTGGTCAAGAGCTGACTGTTCATTCTGGTGCTGTCAGCGGCCAATACTCGGATAATGTCGGAAACTTCAGGTAAAGCAATTGCGTGCGCCAATGGTCTCTCCCCAGGACTTTGTTTTAAAGCAAAGGAAATGCTGCTGAACAGCCGGACGGGCCAGAACTGCATGGGAGGAGAACGCCCACCCCCTACAGCCGCTACTGCTAGCGACTATCGTGTAAGGACTTTATTCTCACAGCCTGAAGCTGTAAATAGCACTTTCGTGCTACAGGGACAACGGTAGCGTTGTGGAAAAAGGTTTACTAAAAAGCGACAAGAATCACCAACTTGTTGGAAATACGAGTGTTGCTGCGTCTTAGAAGATCGTCCAAAAGGCCTTCCAGATAAGGGTTTTGGGGTGGTGGAGGTGGTGGGAGAGCCCAAAAATTATTGCATTTGTAACACTTAGCGGGAGTCTAGTGCGAAATCTTGCTGGGCCAAGCGGGCGATTTCGCGCCCGATAGGAAGCGAAGCAGTGGCGGCGGGGGAGGGTACGTTCAAGACGTGGATGACGTTTTGCGCACTGACAAAATGGAAGTCGTCGACTAGGGCTCCGTCAGGACGAAGCGCCTGGGCACGGACGCCTGAGCCATCGGCGACGACGTCGGACTCCTGAATTTCGGGTACCAGAGTTTGCATGGAACGCACGAAGGCTGACTTACTTAACGAACGATAGACTTCGGCGGTTCCATTCCTCCAGTGTTTCGCGGCCATGCGCCAGAATCCCGGATAAGAAAAGGTTGCGGCAGCGTCACGCAAGTTGAAATCGGTTCGGTGGTAGCCTTCGCGCTTGAGCGCCAGCACGGCGTTGGGACCGGCGTCCACACCGCCGGAGATGCGTTGGGTGAAATGGACGCCGAGAAAAGGAAATTGGGGATCGGGCACGGGGTAGATCAGAGTGCGGACCAGGTGTTCTTTGTCCGGAACCAGGTCGTAATATTCGCCTCGGAAGGGAACGATCTGAACGGCAGGGGTCTGATTCGCCATGCGGCTGATGCGGTCGCTGTGCAGGCCGGCACAGTTGATCAGGTAGCGGGCGCGGAATTCACCCTGAGTGGTTTTGACGATGCATTCATTTGAGTCGCGGACGATGCCTGTGACTTCGGTTGCAGTTCGTATTTCGCCGCCTTGTGTGGCGATGATCTCAGCATATTTTTCACAGACACGGCGGTAGTCGGTAATGCCGGTGCCGGGGACGAGCAGCCATGCGACTCCACTACAGTGAGGTTCGATCTCCCGCAGTTCTTCAGGCTGCAACATTCTCAAGCCAGGGATTCCGTTGGCTTGGCCGCGCTGCATGAGAGTTTGCAGGCGGGGAACTTCGGCATCGCTGACGGCAGCGATAACTTTGCCGGTGATTTTGTAGGGAAGACTGTGTTCGCGGCAGAAAGCTACCATAGCAGCCGCGCCTTCAACACACAGCTTGGCTTTTAGCGACCCGGGTTTGTAGTAAATACCGGAGTGAATGACGCCGCTGTTGTGTCCGCTCTGATGAGTGGCGACGCGGGCTTCTTTTTCGAGCAGCAGTAGGCGAAGTTTGGGGAAACCGCGGGTGAGATGCATCGCGGTGGAGAGGCCGACGATGCCGCCACCGATGATGATGATGTCGCACTGATCGGACATTCGGATCATCGTCGTTGATTTGTGGAGGGATGTCGAGGAGAAAAAGGTTAGGGTAGTAGTGACCATGCAGCTGGGTAAGGAAGCGAGCCAAGCGCGCGATTATTGGGTCGCAAAGAACGCGACCCTTCGCACGGCTCGCCTAGATCCCGTTCGATTCCTCCTCGTTGACACTCGGCGTTCGCTCAGGGCAGGCTCTTCGCTGCGCAAAGAACGCTTACTCAGGATGACAAGATAGCTAGTTTACGGTGAGGGCGACGACCACGGTTTGCGTGGGCGAACCGGGAGCGGAGTTCATGGTGGCGGTGGCGGTCACGAGATAGGTGCTGGGAGTGGTTCCGGGTTGGGGGTCGGCGATGGACGAGCCTTGCAGTCCGCCACCGCAGGAGAGCGTACAGCCGAGCAAGATGAACAGCGCAGCGAGAGAAAAGAAGAATCCAACGCGGGAATGGCGCGGCCATCCAACGGAAAACGTAAACATTAGGCCAGGGAACGACAGCCAGAATGCGCAGAGCGGCAGCACTCGCACAAAACCGGGTTGCGTGTGAATGCCGGCGACGGCCACACTGGTTTGAATCTGCAGGGCTACGGTCGTGGTGGATTTCCCTGCGCCGACCTGTGTCGGCGTAAGGGTGCAGGTGCTACCGTTCGGACAACCAGAAACTGTAAGAGTTACGGCATTCCGAAGTTTGCCGCCGACGGGAGCCACTACAAGATTAAAGGTTGCCAATTGGCCGGCTGCGATGGACTCTGCGCCGGAATTGTTGATAAAGGTGAAGAGCGACTCTGGACCGGAGCCGGAACCGGCAGTGAACGAGACCAGTTCGACGCTAAGAGTAGAGGCCGGGTCGGCGCCCTGGCCGACGATATCGAAATTATAGGTCTGGGCCGTGTTACTGCTAACGGTGACGGAGAATGGAGCCCCAGTGATGGTGGGAATGAGGACTTTGGGAGAAGCTGCGCACGACGGAGGTGATCCCGAGCCGCAACTCAGTTGTACGGGATATCCGTAACATGCGGTGGCAAAGAGATTGCCGTTGAATGTGTCTTGCGAGCCGACGCCTGCGGTGAGTGAAGAGTTGTTGACGGCCAGTGTGAAGCTCGGAGGTACCAGGCTGGTGGAGACGAAGGTTACGGGAGCAGAATGCGAAGTGGTGAGAGAATCGGTGCCTTTCGCCAGGATGCTGAAATCGTATGGACCGCACTGGGGGCTGCTTACGGTGACGGTAAACGGCGCGCCGCTCGAGGTAGGAGTGACGGTGGCTGGAGCGGCTGTGCAGGTGGGAGGGGCATCGGGTCCACAGCTCAGATTCACCGGGCTGTTGTAGCCGTTCAAGGATGTCAATGTGCCGTTGAACACTGCGGTGGTGGTTTCAAGCGCGGTGAGCGAGGGATTACTTATGGTTAGCGAGTAGTCAGCGGTTACGGTCAGAGACAGAGTTTCGGTTTTCGTCGGACCGTTCGTCACCGAGCCGCTGATGGTGATGGGGAATGTGCCGGGAGTTGTATTGGCGGCAGTAGTGATGTTGAGGACGATGTTCACGGGCTTGGTCGAAGTGGGATTCACTGCATTCGCGGGCTGAAAGACGCAAAGGGCACCGGAAGGTAAACCGGCACAGGCTAAGGTCACGGTTTGCTTGAAGGGACCGGAGGCGGTGACCTGGAATTTGATGGGAGCCGAAGTGTCGTCCGGCGGCACGGTGATTTGGTTGGGAACAAGTGCGGTCAACGCGAAGTCAACCACGTTCAGAGTGAAGGGGGCAGTGGCGGTGAGGTGATTGGGATCGGCTCCAACTCCTTTGATCGCGAAGGCGCTGGTACCGACGGGTCCGCTAGCAGTGATATTGAATGAAGGAAACGAAGTGGTCACGCTGATCGGTTGTACTGAGCAGGTTGTGTTCGGTGGCAGTGGCTGCTGGCAGCTCAAGTTGACGGAGTTTGTATATCCGTAAAAGAGCACTGTGCCGGGGAATTGCGCCGGCAACTGGTTGGTGAAGACAGTCTGCGGCGTATTCGCCACCGAGGGCACGAAGGTCGGAGTGATGGGAAATTGCCAGAGGCCGCGTCCGTAGGTGGAAGCCCGCAGCAACTTGCTGGGTCCGTTGTTTGACATGTTCAGGGCGGTCACTGCGACGTTGGGCAGAAATCCCGGATTACCGCTGTTGGGTGCAGGGCCGACTTCTGTCCAGTTGGCGCTGGTGGTGGGACCGGAAAAAACGCCGACATCGGTTCCGACGTACACCTTTCCCGGCATGGAGTTGGTTGCGGGATCGACCAATACGGCATTGGCGGGCGCGTCCGGGAGATTGGCGGTGAAGTCGATCCAGGAGACGCCGCCGTTGGTTGTCTGCCACACATGTGAAACGTGAAAGCCCATTATGCTGACGTAGGCGGTGAGGCCGGTGGGGTCAGAAGTATCGATGGCGATGCCAGAGATGGAGAATGCGTCGGGATTGATGGCGCCGGTTTGGTCAATCCAAGTAGCGGTGCCTCCCGCGACATTGGTGCTAACCCAGACGTGGCCGCCCGGAGGGATGGTCGGGATGAGTGGACCGAAGCCATCGGTTCCGGCGTACATGACGTTGGAGAAGCCGTTGGCATCGATCGGACCGCCAGCGGCTGCTGAGCCGACGAGGTTGGTTTCAGCTCCGGTGCAAATGCCGGAGCCACCGGTTTCGAAGTTGTCGCTGAGCAAGATGAATCCGGTGCCGCTACTGGTTCCGCGCCACACGCGGCAGGTGCCGACAATCAACTCGGCCGAGTTTTGCGGATCGAGAAGGAAATTGGGATAGTACGGTCCGGTGTCTCCGCCGACGGTTGCGCTGCTGACGACCTGGTTGTTCTGGAAATCCTGGGTGAGGCAGTTGATGCCGGCCTCACAGCGGAAAATGTTGATTCCCGAGGTGACGTCGGGAGGGTTGGAAACGAACCACTCTGTGGGATCGGCGGGATTGATCTGGGAATTGCCGCCGTCGCCGGAGTTCACGTTGAGCCATGGGGTGCTTGAGAGAGCGGATTGGGTGGCGGGAGATCCGTTGGCCCCGGCTCCGGCCAGAACAGTATTGAAGTCGGCAGGCGACTGCGAAAAAGAGACGAGTTGGGTCATGGAGCCAAGAGTTTGGTTGAGGCTATCAAACTGATTGCTGCCGCCGCAGGTTCCGGTGATGAGTCCGGTATAGCCGTCGAGTGTGCGGTAGAGACCGCCATCGTTGGCGAAGTACATAACATCTTGCGTGTTGCCATTAGTAAGTTGGAAGGCCGCAGCGTGTTGTGCGGGATGGACCAGAGCGATCCCACTGCATCCGTAGGCGTGAGTGAGATTGAGAAACGTATTTTGGCCAGTGCCGGCGCAGGTGGGGGCGAAGCTGGTGATCTGACACTTATAAAGGTTGACGGCGCCGGCGTAAAGGTCGGTGGCTCCGCCGTCGGGGACGGCGGCGAGTTCCAGATTATAGGTTCCGTCTTCGGTGCCGCAGCCAGTGGTGTCCCCGCAGTTCGTGATCCCGGATTCGTTGAGCGCGGTCCAGGTGTTGCCGCCATTGAGAGTTGTCCAGATTCCTTGGTCGTTATTGTTGGCGTCGACGTACCAGACGTACATTTCGTTGCGACCGGGAACGACGGCGAGTTCGCCGCGATAGATGGGGCACGAGGTCGAGTGAGGATTGGTCGGGCAAGCGCTGGGGTTGAGTCCGGGACCGGGCTGGCTGGCGAGGCGCGTCCAGTTGAGGCCGTCGGGTGAGGAATAGAAACCGTGATAGCGAAGCGCTGCGAAGAACAATCCGGCAACAGAGTTGTAGACGACGGCGGTGGCAGAGCCGGGATCGATGGTGACATTGCCGTCGTTTATGGTGGCATAGGTCCAAGTTTGGCCGCCATCCGACGAGTTGTAGAGACCGAGATTCGCGGTTACCGGATTGACGAGGCCTTCGATGATTCCTTCGGATGCGCCCGCGGTTGCAGCCACCGCTACATTGGGGCTCGCAGTGTTGAATGCGATTTTGCTGAAAGCCATGCCGGCAAAGGAGCGAGTGCCGGTCGTGTCAGCTGGGATCAAAGTCCAGATTGTGCCAGCATCAGCGGAGCGCAGGATGCCGAGACCGTAATAAGAATCGGCAGAGCTGTTGGCTTCGCCAGTGCCGACCAACAACACGCCAGTGCCGCCGGGTTGAATGGCGATGGCGCCGACGGCGAGAGTGGCTTGGTCATCGATGAGCGGCGTCCAGATAACGTTGCCGGGAGATTGGCTGGTTGCGTTGGTGGATTTCCAGACGCCTCCGTAGGCGCCGCCGAGGTAGACCGTGTTGGCGGTCGCGTCGGAGGGATCCATGGCGACGGCGGTGGCGCGTCCTGAGACCCAGTTGTAGTTCTGTTGGCCGATGCCGCTGGCGTCGGAGGCCAAAGGCGCGGGGCCGAGGGGGGTCCAACTGGAGCCGGTATTGGAGGGCGTCTCGTTTTTCGCTCGCGCGGTGCGGAGGGCGAGTTTTTGCACGTGGGCGCGGCGGAGAAGTTCCGCAGTTGGCTGACCGGGGAGGGTGCGTCCGCGAAGGAATTGTTGTTCGCGCTGGGAGCGGTGGGCTTCAGGGTGAGATTCAAGAGTCTGGGTAAAGGCGGGCAGCGTGAACGCCAGGAAAAGGGCGCAGTGCCGCGCGATTGTTTTCCAGTTGCGACGCGGCGTGCGGCAGCTTTTCACTAGGCGACCTTCTCGGGGAACAAGGGGCCGGAGTTGTCGGACTTGGTGGGAGCGATTTTCCCCAGTTTCACCAGGCGTGCGGCGATAGCGGGGACGGTACGATTGTGGGCTTTGGCAATGTCATTGATGTCCTGACCCTGTCCAACTTCGGCGCAGACTTGCTGATCTTCGGCGCGCGACCATGCCCTGCCACCGTTGGCCGGATTTCTTTTTTCGCGATCTTGCTGGGCAAGCAGCGCTCCCAAGGCACGGTTCAGGGCTTTGACGGATTGCGGCTGGCGGCAGGCGTCGGTTGCGTCGAGAGCTTCGCTAGTGGTTGGGTTCAGTCCGTCGGCGAGGGCGCGGATGGTGGTGATGGCTTCCTGGAGTTCCATTATTCTGCCTCTGCGTGCAGTATGGCGGAAGGGCGGATGGGGAGTTTGTGATGAATGAACACTGTGATATCGCTGCGGCCCAGTTTGGGAATCAAGCGATCAGGCCCTCGTGGATAACTTCCGGGTTGCCCGTGACTCGAGAGCAACGCGGTAGTGTTGAGTTTGTACGAAGCTCAAATGAGTGCATTGGCGATTTTGAGTCAACCGAGGAAGCGTTCTGTTGTCCAGATTTCAGAGTCACGACCTGGGCACTTTGCATCGATCTGCCGGCATCGATCCGCCCTTTGCCAAATTGATTCGGGGGCAGCTGGTTTGCTAAGGTCGTCATCATGTCCGAGCGTGTCATGTCCGAGCGTTCCACCGAGCAGATACGCGAAGTGCTCGACTCCCTTTATCGCGCGGATTCGGGACGAATCCTGGCAACTCTGATCCGCTTGCTCGGTGATTTTGATCTTGCCGAGGAGGCCATGCACGAAGCCTTTGCGGCTGCGCTGAGCCTGTGGCCGAAGAGTGGAGTACCCGCCAACCAGCGACCATGGCTGATTTCAACGGCCCGATTCAAAGCCATCGATACTCTGCGTCGGCGGACAAGATTTGATGCTTCTCAAGACGAACTCGTGCGATATCTTGAAGCGCAATCGAGTTCGGCGGAACAATCACAAGAACAAAACAGCCTTGAAGACGATCACCTTGAAGATGACCGCCTGCGTCTGATTTTTACCTGCTGTCATCCATCTCTGCCGCCGGAAGCGCGCGTTGCCCTCACCTTGCGTGAGGTGTGCGGGCTGACCACCGAGGAGATCGCCAAGGCCTTCCTCACCACTCCGCGTACGCTGGCGCAGCGCATTGTGCGCGCCAAGACAAAGATTCGAGAGACACCGATTCCCTACGAAGTGCCGACGCCCGAGGAATTGCCGGAGCGGCTGGGCGCGGTGCTTCACGTCATCTATCTCGTCTTTAACGAGGGTTATTCGGCTGCTGCGGGAGCAGAGGTAACGCGGGCCGAGCTAACCGGCGAGGCGATTCGACTGGGCCGCTTGCTGAGTGAACTCTCTCCAGAACTGGAAGCGATGGGCCTGCTTGCCCTGATGTTGTTGCAGGAATCCCGCCGTGCCGCGAGAACGTCTCCGGCCGGAGAGCTGATTTTGCTGGAAAATCAAGACCGCTCGCTCTGGAACAAAGAGCAGATCGCCGAGGGAGTGGCATTGCTGGAGAAAGCCCTGAAGTCCCACCGCTTCGGCCCTTACACACTGCAGGCTGCGATTGCGGCCGTTCATGCGGAGGCGAAATCGGTTGCTGCGACCGACTGGCGGCAGATTGTCGCGCTCTACGGCCGATTGCTACAAATTCAGCCTTCACCAGTTGTACAGCTTAATCGTGCCGTGGCAATTGCCATGGCCGATGGCCCAGAGGCCGGCCTGGCGCAGATCGACGCGGTATTGGAACAGGGCGAACTGGCGAATTATTATCTGGCGCACTCCGCCCGCGCAGATATGTACCGCAGGCTGGGCAGGACAGCTGAGGCCCGTGCATCGTATGAGAAGGCGCTGGCGCTGACCCAACAGGAACCTGAGCGGCAATTCCTGCAAGAGCGGATTCGACAGTTGAAATAAAAAAGACTTGTCAGAAGCCGATGCGGCACGAAACTTAAGTACTACAACACACCGCCTGGAGGAAAACTTTCGGGTCAGATTCGACCTATGTCCTATAATCAAGATGTGTTAACCGAAGAAGATAAACAGTAGATTAGCCAACGGTTGGAGAAGGTAGAGACCACTCTTCCCACCGAGTTTCACAAGTGGGCATCGCCGGTGGAATTGCGTCAGAAGATCCACGCCGCGGCAATTCGCGCACTGGATACCGAGGTTGAGGTTCTGTCAGACCGGTTGAAGAATCTAGAAGGCCGCTAATCAAAGCAGGCTCAGGGTCTAGCCCACATATTCTAGTTTTTTTGACTCCAGCGCCACCACCACGACCGAGGCTGCCCCCTCGCCGCGATTTTCGGCGAGTGGGTACCACGGACCGATACGGCTTGGGGCCAGCGATCTGACTATGCAATTTCGCGCACCCGCATCTCCGCTTTCTGTGCTTCGTTGAGCAGCACTGGTCCCCGCTCTCCCCAATCATAATGACGGTAACTGCTCCAGTTCCACTGTTCCGGCGCCAGCGCCAGGCAGGGCCTTGTCCGTGCCCATTCGCGAGGAAGCGCCGGCGGCGAGGATTACTCCGCATAAGCTGGATGCGCTCACCATGCAGTGAAGATAGCAGAAAGAAAGCCAGTGTGAGATGTGGCTTGTGATAACCTTACGCTGGCCGTTTTTGCGAGTTGTCTCCCCTGCGTCGCGCGCGGCGAAGTCCTTGGTTCTGGAGGTTCTACGTGTCCAAACTGCGAATGGCTCACCTTGGCATCGCGTTAGTCTGCACCGTTTTTTTCAGTACGCTGGCATTGGCGGCTGATAAGAAGTCTCCAACCAAGTTGTCGGATCTGCCGCTGGAAGATCAGCACGATATATCCGCAGCCCTAGCGCGTGAATTGCCCGGATTGCAGAACTTCACTCTGACTGCCTCGGACGGTGCTAATGACGACTATTTCGGTGCCTCGGTAGCTATCGACGGCAATACGGTTGTCGTGGGGGCATCTAAATCTTTCTACCACCTGCCGGGCGAGGCCTATGTGTTCGTGAAGTCTGGAGCTAGCTGGAAAAACATGACCCAGACCGCAGTGTTGACCGCCTCAGATGGAGCAGGAGGTAACAATTTCGGAACCGCGGTTGCGATTAGCGGTAGTACGGTGGTGGTCGGAGCACCTACCGCAACCGTCAATGGGAATCTGGCCCAGGGCGAAGCCTACGTGTTCGTTAAACCAAGTAACGGTTGGAAGAACATGACCGAGACGGCCACATTGCTCGCGTCCGATGGGACAACAGGTTGCGCTTTTGGGGCTGGCGTCGGCATCAGCGGCAGTACTGTCGTGGTGGGAGCCTACTGGGGTGGAAACAATGGAGGTGTCGGAAGCGCCTACGTGTTTGTACAACCTGCCGGAGGATGGGTGAACACGACTGAGACTGCAGAGTTGACCGCCTCCGACGGCATGGACAACGACGACTTTGGAGCATCAATCTCCGTCAGTGGCAACACGGCAATAGTCGGGGCACGTAGTCAGAATTCTGCAATAGGAAGTGCTTACGTATTTGTTCAGCCAGTGGGTGGTTGGGTAAATATGACGGAAACCGCCGAGTTGACGGCGTCTGATCACGCGGTGAGCGGCTTTGGCTGGTCAGTCGCACTAAGTGGAAATACGGCAGTTGTGGGATCGCCCTACGACGGACGTGGGGCAGCTTACGTCTTCGTCGAACCCGCAAACGGATGGTCTGACATGACTGAGACGGCCAAGCTCACGGCCTCAGGAGGGAGCGAGATTGGAATGTCGGTGGCGCTCAGTGAGGAGGCAGTCATAACGGGTGCGCCGTTCACTAACCCGGCGCACCAAGGATCAGCTTATGTTTTCCTCAAACCGACCGGGGGGTGGAAGAACACGACCAAGCCTAACCTAGCCCTCGCTATCCCTTTTACCTACGGCTTCGATAATTTTGGGACTGGGGTTGGTATCAGTGGCAAGACGGGAGTCGTGGGAGCGGCCTCTGCTCCTACTTCGCCACCGTGCAACCCTAAATGCAAGGCTGGCCCAGGTGAAGCGTTTGTGTTTGTGGAGCAATAGGCAGAGGACGCAGAGATCGCCGAGAAAAGAACCGCATTTCTCTGGGGGCTGGACACCCATTCTATTTTTTTGACTCCCATCACCACCCGATCGAGGCTGCCCCACTCGCCGAAAAGCGCGGCGAGGGGGCAGCCTGTTTGGTGGTAGTGATCGGGAGTTAAAATTCGAATGTGTGGGCCAGCCCCCATTTCTGTCCCAAAAGCCAAAGCCCCGAGCATTCACTCGGGGCCTTGAGATACTAAACGGCGTTTGCCAAACATCTACAATGGTAAATGAGCTGTGGCAATTGTCAACAAACTTTGATGTCGAGTAACCCGAGGAGGGCAAGGGAGTTGAACCCTAGTGGCTGCAAAGCCACTCGACATTTGGCAAACGCCGTCCAGTACCCACTGGCAATACCCTCCTAAACGCGCGCCCGCCTAGGACATTCTAGGGGATCTGGTCGCTGGTTAACCTCGTGGCCTGGCAATTATTTTAGGAACGTGTACCGGTTCGGGAAGAACCGGGAAAATTCTTGAAAGATTTGTCGAATTCCGTCCGGACATTCGACTATGTGATGAAGGCCGGGCAACCGGCCCGCCAGAAATCTTATATAAAAGTAGCGGCCCTGATACGGCGTCCGCACAACACTCGATACTTATTACCCAAGGAGAACACCATGCGCTTCATGATGATCATGTTTCCGAAAGACTACGAAAACGCAAAATCCGGCTGGGTACCCGACTTCAAAGACATGGAGGCAATGGGCAAGTACAACGAGCAACTAGGGAAAGCCGGCGTGCTGCTCGCGCTCGACGGGCTGACCCCGCCCGCGACGATGAGCGCGCGCGTCACCTTCAAAAGCGGAAAATCGAAAGTGACCGACGGTCCGTTTACCGAAACCAAGGAAGTGGTCGGCGGCTACTGGATCATCCAGGTGAAGTCGCGCGAAGAGGCGCTGGAATGGGCCGCGCGCATCCCCGGAAAGGATAACGAAATGGTCGAGGTTCGCCGGATGTTTGACCTAACCGACTTCGATCCCGAGACCCAAAAGGAGATCCGAAAGAAGTTCGGCGACGCCGTCGCGGATGAGATGGGCCAGTAGTAAAAAACTCTCTGCCCTTTGTCGATTTCGTCTCGCCGCGCTCAAGATTTATTGCGGGACTGCATGGCCATGGCCACGAGGGCCCCAATAAGTGTCGCGGGGAAAAGCTGGCCGACGATGGCTTCCGCAATCGTAAGCGAGCGCACAAACGGATGCAGCGGCGTGATACTGCTACCGACGGTGGTAAGCGTACCGAAACTGAAATATATAAGTTTCGACGTGAGCTGGTCGATGTCTGTCGGCGTAGTAACAAAGTTGAAGGAGCCTGGGATAAGTTGCTCAACCAACTGAAAGGCAGAAGCCCAAGCCATCCCCAGGAGAAGATAGACGCATAGGCCGCCCTGAACGCGGCTCCAGGTTATCGGTCCACCGCGGAACATTACAAGCAACACAATTCGGACGTAGAGAAGCAGTGTGGCGACGACGAGAAAGCTGCCCAACTGATGTAAAAACGGAGTCGGGTGGAGGCGACCGGCGGCCAAGACCACCGCGCAGACGAGGACGACAGCGATCGCGAAACCCTTGGCGAGAGGGCTCTGTTTTATGGTCAGAGCTCCGGAGACCATCAAAATGACCACCACGAGGTCGAAGAAAAAGCGGCCGGGAATGCCCGCCTCGCGAAGAGGTGTGATCACGAAAATTAGAACGGCCAACGAAATAGTGATGAGAGTTAGGCCGAGATCGCCAGACCACAACTCGCTCATATTCATGTTAAAAGCAGGCCTTTGAGTTTGGTGTGTATTATTCGTCATGAAAGAGCGTCCTCCTGGTGATCAGCGGAGTACGGCTTGCGAGACAGGCTTGCTTGGGCTGTCGAATGATGCGATCAGACCTTCCGTCGTTATGTAGGCTAGCTTTGCTTCGCGGTGCCAATGCTATATCGCTGGAAGGTAGAAAGCCACTTGTCGGCCTTAATCTCGGCGCAAAGCATAGTTCTAAAGCGCGGAAGAAGCAAAATTTCTTGGACGATTTGTCGAATTCCGGTCCGGCGTTCGACTATACAGTGAAGGCAGGACAACTGGCCCGCCCGAAGACTAAAGAATAAAGACCGTTACAGGAGAAGAAAAAGTCATGCCACAGTATCTGGTTGCTAACTACATGCCCGACAACTTCGACCCGTCGACCGTAACCGAGGCGATGATGGAAGAGATCCACGCGCTCAATCGCGAATTGATTGCTGCCGGGGCCAGGAAGTTCGCCTGCGGCATTTCCCCAGCCGCCAACGCAAAGACGCTGCGAAAGCAGACCGACGGCAAGGTGCTCGTCACCGACGGGCCGTACACCGAGACCAAGGAGCACATGGGCGGATTTTGGATACTGGAATGCGCCAATATGAATGAGGCGCTGGCATGGGCGAAGAAGGCTGCCATCGCCTGCGATGTGGCCGGCGAGGTGCGCGAGCTTCTTTTCTTCCCGGCTCCGGAACTGAAATGAGCAATCAACTCACACGTCGCGACTTCGCTATCCGCACCGCCGGCTTTGGTCTGGCCGGCTTCGGTCTGGCTAAGACACTCGCGCCTGCTGCTGCGCTGGCGGAGGCTGAGCAAGCCTCGCGCTCAGAAACTTCGCCGGCGATTGCAGACCCATATTCCCTCGTCGATCCGGAACTTCTTCCTGTGCTCAAGCAGTTCCCCGCCTTTGACCTCTCAGCGGAGATGGTCCTCCAGTTCCGGCAAATGCCCGGTACGCCCCCGTTACCTGTTCCCGCGCCGCAGCCCGTGGAGCGGCATATCCCCGGGCCGCCAGGAGCACCCGAGGTTCGTCTGTGGGTGGTTGATCCTGCGCCGCTCGAGAAGGGCAAGCCGTTGTTGCTTCACATGCATGGCGGCGGCTTCATGATGACCGGCCCCGGGTGGATGCCCCTGCTCCAGGAGATCGCGACGGATTGCCATTGCGTCGTCATCTCGGTTGACTACCGTCTGGCTCCGGAGACGCGCTATCCCGGCGCGCTTGAGGACAATTACGCCGCGCTCAAATGGGTTCACGCCCATGCAGCGGAGCTCGGCATTGATCGTTCCAGGATTGCCGTGGGCGGTGAGAGCGCGGGCGGCACCCACGCCGCGAGCCTTGCGATTCACGCGCGCGACCGCAACGAAGTTCCCATCGTCTTCCAGCTGCTCATCTACCCCGCGCTGGACGACCGCACGGGCGGCTCCCACCCGGCACCGCCCGCTATTGGCCACTTTATGTGGACTGCGAGTGCCAATCGTTTTGCCTGGAGCTCGCTGCTCGGCGTTCCAGCGGGTTCGTCCAAGGTGCCGGCAGCTGCCGTACCCGCCCGTGTAGCCAGCGTCGCTGGCCTGCCGCCGGCCTGGATCGGTGTCGGTGCTCTCGATCTGTTCGCCGAAGAAGACATGGAGTACGCGCGCCGGCTCGTCCACGCCGGTGTCGCAACCGAACTCCTGGTCGTGCGTGGCGCTTTCCACGGATTCGATCTCCTTGTGCCGGACGCCGAAGCCTCCAAACAATTCAGCGCGAGTTGGAAGTCTGCGCTGCGGAAGGCATTCGGCACTGGCAAAGCTGTTTAGCAGAGAAGCTGGAAGCGTCGCGGCGGAGTTCGGGGCAGTGAACCGGACTCGTCAGAAGGCGTTGTGCGCCAAAACTTAAGTACTGCGGTATTTGAAACAAAGGACTTACGGGCGCGCCGATCCGGGTGGAACACACCGCCTGGAGAAAAACTTTCCGGTCAGATTCGGCCTATGTCCTATAATCAGGGTGTGTTAACCGAAGAAGACAAACAGTGGATTAGCCAACGGTTGGAGAAGGTCGAGACCACCCTTCTCACCGAGTTTCACAAGTGGGCATCCCCAGTGGAATTGCGTCAGAAGAGCCACGCCGCAGCAATTCGCGCTTTGGATACCGAGGTTGAGGCTCTGTCAGACCGGTTGAAGAATCTGGAAGGCCGCTAATCCAGCCCGCCTGTCTGTTCCTTTTCGAACGTGAAGCCTGAATCAGGGTTTGCAGCTTACCCCGTTGCATCGGTCGCCTGCCCAGATGTGATCAGACTGCGATCTCTTATTTCATTACGGGGTGAACATCCGGTGCAGATCACCCGTATGTCCCCACATTTGTCCCCAGTCTGGCGGAGAAGTCCCGGTGCGCACGGTCGAGTAGGGAACGGTTGGTGAAAACCTGTGCGTATCCAAGACCGAAGCACAATAAGATCAGGGCGAGATCGAACGGGGTTGCACCTTTCCTATCTTCGGTGTTCCACCAGTCGGGCAAATTTGGACGGCTCGCCAACGCCGCAGTCTGCAAGGCGAAAAGCAGGACGAGAAAGCCGAGGTGACGCCAGAGAAGACGAGTAAACAGGGACTGGACGGCAGGACATGTGAACATATAGGGCGGGATATCTCTTCCGGTTCTAGTTCCGGTACGGGCGAATGTAAAGAACACCGCGAAGATCGTGTAAGGACGGCGATCGTGCCCGCGTCAGCTTTGTCAGCCATTGCGGGAGTTCTGAATCCGGCATTTCGGCAACCAGCATAGCATGTGGGAAATGCCTTAAAACGGCAAGTCCTGCAAAAGCGGATTCGGCAGCTGAAATAAAAACCTCGACGCTTTGTCGAATTCCCGTGGGACCGTTCGACTATGTGGTGAAGGCCGGGCAACCGGGTCGCTCAAGATCTACAGGAAGAAGACCTACGGGAAGAACGCTGTCACCGGAACGGCGGTCCGACGGAACGGAAAATCGTTAATCGAATTGTGCAAAGGGCGCACAAGCGCTGGTACACAAGAGAGGACAATCCAATGAGGAATCTAATCTACGCCATCAACATTACCCTGGATGGCTGCTGCGACCACACCAAATTCAATCCCGATGAAGAAACGTTTGAGTATATTACGGGCCTTGTGCGAGATACGGACACATTCCTCTACGGGCGTAAAACCTATCAATTGATGGTTCCTTATTGGCCCGATGCCGCAAAAGACCATTCTTCGACAAAAGAGGACATCGAATTTGCCCAGGCGTTTGTCGCCGTCAACCAGATGATTGTTTTCTCGAGATCATTGGCCAGCGCTGAAGATGGAAATACGAGAATTGTTCGTTCGAACCTTCGCGACGAAGTGCTTAAATTGAAACAGGAACCCGGCAAAAGTATTTTAACCGGTGGCGTAACTATTCCTTCACAACTTGCGGAGCTTGGCCTGATTGATGAATATCGTTTCGTAGTACACCCGATCGTTGTAGGAGAAGGACGACGGTTATTTGAAGGGACCAACCTGCGAGAGAAATTACAATTAAAACTTGCCGAATCAAAGACTTTTAAATCAGGAAGTGTTGTGCTTCGTTACCTGAAGCAGTGATAGGAGCCCTATGAGAAAAATCACAGTCATCGAACACATCTCGTTGGACGGCGTGATTCAGGCCCCCGGCGGCCCGAACGAAGACCCACCTTATCCCTACGGCGGATGGGCGGGGCCGCATGCCGATCCGGATGGAGGAGCGGCCATCGTCGCGGCCCACGGTGAGGCTTTCGATCTGCTGTTGGGCCGCCACACGTACGATATCTGGACCGGCTTTTGGCCGAAAGCCCCGAAAAGCCCGATGGCGGACAGTATTAACGCGGCGACGAAATACGTCGCGACCCACAGGCCGAAGAGTCTTGCCTGGGGGCCGGCCGAAGACCTGGGAGCGGACATCGTTGAGGGCATTCGCCGCATCAAGGCGAAAAGCGGGCCGCACCTGATCGTCTGGGGCAGCTCGACGCTGACCCCGGTGCTGCTCGAACACGGGCTTGCGGATGAGCTCTTGCTGCTCGTCTTTCCGGTTCTGTTAGGCACTGGCAAACGCATCTTTTCGGATGGAACCCCGCCCCGTGAACTCGCGCTGGTCAGCACCAAGGCGGTGTCCTCGGGCGTCATCATCAGCACCTACAGGCCCAGTGGGCCTTTGCGGACCAGCTCCTACGCCGACGCGGGGGAGTGAGAGGGCCGGCACAGCGGAAAGCACAGTCACCTCGAAAGGCGTCGTTATCGTGAATTACGAGCGTGCAGGCGCGGTCCCGACCGGAAGTTTGTAAGCCTTCGTCGGGCAAGCCACTCGACCCCGAGATGCGAGACGCCATATCGTACACCTATAAGGGCACAAATCGTAACAATGTGTTACCTTATAGATGTACATAATCCAGTAAAATGTTCACATATAGGAGCACATTAACTGGCAAATGTACACCTATAGATTTACACTATTGGAGCGAGGTGGAAAGCATGCGCCCTGAATTCAGAAGATTACGAATCAAACAGATCGACCGAGCGTTGGAACTATTCGCGGCTGCAAAAGACTCGCCACGTCCGCAGAAAGGCTGGCTTCGTGCTGTCCGCGAGGCGACCGGGATTACCGTACGGCAGATGGCAATGCGACTTAAGAAAGCTCCTACCCTGGTTGCAAAGCTTGAGAAATCTGAAGCTGAATATCGCATCACGTTGGGAAGCCTCCGCGATGCTGCGGATGCTCTTGGGTGTCGGCTTGTTTACGCCATCGTTCCAAAAACCGGAAGCGTTCAGGAACTTGCGGAGGAGCGTGCGAGAACCAAAGCTGCTGAAAACGTCCGCGCCGTTGAGCACAGCATGGCGTTAGAGGACCAAGCCGTTGGAGGAGTGGCAGAGAAAATCGAGGAGGAAACGAGACGAATCCTGAAGCGAACAGGAAAAAAGTGACGACAATCACGGCAACCAGAGACGGCAATACACCCCTCTCGCCGGACGAACTTGCAGACCTTATTCCGAATCTCGCAACCAAGGAAGAACTGAACGAGTGGGAGCGGGAGAACATTCTGCTTGCGAGGGACTGGGCGATCGCAGACCGCACTAGCGCAGTTGACATGGCCTCTGACGAGTACGTCCGAAAGTTCCACGGGAAGATGTTCGACCAAACGTGGAAGTGGGCAGGCGAGTATCGATGCACCGAAAAAAACATCGGAGTTCCATTCCGTGAGATTCGGGAGAGGCTGATGGCGCTGTTCGGTGATGTTCGCTATTGGATTGAGAACAGCACATACTCCCTCGATGAGATAAGCGTTCGATTTCATCATCGGCTTGTACTCATCCACCCATTTCCGAACGGTAATGGCAGGCATGCCCGGTTGATCGCAGACGTACTTGCAATGAAGCTTGGCCGTCCTGAGTTTACGTGGGGTTCGGCTAATCTCGTCAAAGAAGGCGAAGCACGCAATCAATATCTAGAGGCGATCAGAACGGCGGATAATGGTGACATCCAGCCACTTCTCGAGTTCGCCCGATCATGACCCGTAGCTGCTTCTGATTGCGGTAGCTTCGTCTTCGGATGACAGTGATGGGAGTCCCGGACGCCCGGCTGATGACATTTCCGATCACGTACATAGTGCACAATATGACAAGTAAGTTCTGCTTAAGGTGCGTATGGGCTTTGCCAAGCGACTTTGGGAAGAGGAACAGGAGCGGAGATATCACACTTCAGAGGATGCTGTGTGTCCGGAATGCTTCTTGGATGCCGGTCTGAAAGCCTTTATCAAAGATCATTTGGAATCCGACACATGCACGCTGTGCGGCAAAAACTGCAGATGATGCAATAGCTGCGCCAGCTGATGAGGTACTGGAGTTTTTTCTTGGCAAGGTCTGGGATCACTATCAGCTTGCGGATGGAAATGCACCGTGGGACAACGAGGAGGGCAGATACTTTGTCAAGACGTGGAGTCTGTATGATCTCGTCTTCGACGAATTTAACGAGATCGCGGACTACTACGCTGGAATGGCTCTACGAGCACTTAAAAGACGACGGCGAGTATTGCGAACGAGATTGGCAAATTCTTTCCCCCGGCGACGCTCTGAAGTCCGCGTGGGATCAGTTCTGCCACGCGATCAAGCATGAAACCCGTTTCCTTATGGTCACCAGCACCGCCAAGAATCCGAAGCCTAACGCTGTGCGCTTGTTCATGAGGTAATTCTCCTTTTTGTGTGTTGTGACTGTTTGTGGTTGCCACCGGAAACGGTTGGCGCTTTAACTTGTGGTTGCCACCGGAAACGGCTGGCGCTTTAACCGGCGGGTTTGTCATCGCCGGGGGCAAAGATGTCTTCAATGGGCTGCTCGAAGAGTCGCGCGATGGCAAAAGCCAGCGGCAGACTCGGATCGTACTTCCCAGTTTCGATTGCGTTCACCGTTTGGCGCGATACTTTGAGCTGGCCGGCCAAGTCAGCCTGGGACCACTCGCGTTCCGCGCGCAGGACTCGAAGCCGGTTGTTCATCGCGCACCGGCCCGCGGACGGTCCGTCTTCTTGTCATGACTGCCGCTCCGCGGGCTCATCGGTACCTCCAGGCTGAAAACCCGTAGGCGAAGGCCCACACCAGCAACATGAAGCCACCTACCTCCTCCCACGGTGGACGGCCAAGCCCAGCTTGCTCGACGCCGCCGAAAAAGGCAGTGATGATGAGAGTCAACAAGAATGCGACGGATGCCGACTCCAGGCAGATCCGCTTTTGCATCTCATCCATCTTCAGGAAGCTGCGTACCATCGCCGCGAAGAAGATCATGTAGGGCAGAACCGGCAGAAGCCCCAGCACCCTCGGAACATGCCCGTGATCCACGAGCCATGTCACCAGGAGTTCGGTTAATGCCGCGGCAACCGCCCAGAGAAAGACTGGGCGAGTGAAGCGGGAAGAGAATGTTCGACCGTTGGCCATGAAATTGAGCACCTCCGCAAGTAAAGTGAACTTGACATACAAAAAGTAAAGCAGCATTTACATATTGTCAAGGTTTATTTACTTGTGTTGAGCTGGCCTGGGTCCTGCGCCAGCTTTAAATTAAGATGACGGAAAGCACAGTCACCTCGAAAAGGTCATTATCGTGAATTACGAGCGTGCGGGCGCAGTCCCAACCGGCAGTCTATAAACACTCGGGATTAAGCGGAGAAGTCCCGGTGCGCGCGGTCGAGAAGGGAACGGTTAGTGAAAACCTGCGCGTATCCAAGACCAAAGCACAACAACATCAGGGCGAGATCGAACGGGGTTGCACCTTTCCTATCTTCGATGTTCCACCAATCCGGCAACTGTGGACGAATGGCTAGTGCCAAGGTTTGGAGTGCGAAGAGGGCAACGAGAAACCCGAGGTGGCGCAGTAGCAGACGAGAAAACTGGGGCTGGACGGCAGGACAGGTGAACATATAGGGCGGGAGGTCTTTTCCGGTTCTGCTCCCGGTACGGGCGAATGTGAAGAACACCGCGCACATCGTGTAGACGATCGCCGATGCCGCTTGGAATCCATAGGGTCTTTTCATCAAGAGGAAAAATAGCGGCAAGCTACCGACCGTCATGCAGAGGAACAGCGTCGCCATCAAGGCGAAGCGTGCAAATGAAAAGGACGTGCCCCGGCAGGGATCGGAGTATGGCCACGGTTGTGGAGCGTGCGGTTGGGGCTGGAAGGCCATGTTTCTGTCCGACTATGGTGTAGCGAGGGGTTTGTAAATAAGACCGATGACTATGCCGACGATAGTCCACTGGACGAAGTAAGCCACAGCCTGTCCGAAAGCGAGTTTCAGCCCGATGTTCAGGTTCACGTAGTTGTGCAGCACAAATGCGCAGACCACGAAAATGCCAATGAGAACGCCCAAGCGCGCACCTTCCGTAGTGCCCGATCCGCCCTGATGTAGCATTGCGAAAATGACGGCGACAACCAGGATTGCCACCAAAGTTGCGACCATTCCAATTGGCATAACAGCCATCATTTTTTCCTTAGCTCGGAATACGGATGGGTATTTGTGGGCTTCATTGATAAGATCTGGCACCAGCCAAAGCAGTAAGAAACCAAAGACAAAATACGCGACCGTGCCACCAAGCGCCGCCAGCCCGAGACTTGAATAGTTCATTCGCACTCCTTCACAAATTGCGGATCAAAATCACAGTGGTTGACTTCGGAAAATTGCACAGATTGTACACCGAGATTGCCTTCTTCTCCCCGGTTGACAACATTCCAAGCAGTTGAAATAAAAAGAGGAGTAGCTGTCGATTTTCGGCCTCCCCGAACGACTATCTGACAACAGAACGATGAGCTACGCCTCTGAGTACAGAAAAACAAGGAGGAATCAATGAAATACATCTGTTTGGGGTACTACGACAAAGGCAAAGTCGATGGCATGACCGAGGGCGAGCAACACGCGATGTTCGACGCCTGCTTTGAATATGACGACCATCTTCGTGCCAACGGACATTTTGCTAGTGGAGAAGCGCTTCAGCCCGTGGAAAATGCCTTGACCCTGTATTGGAAGAACGGCAAAGTCGCAACTACGGACGGTCCATATGCAGAAACCAAGGAACAACTCGGCGGCATTCTTGTGCTTGAGGCGCGGGACATGAATCACGCTGTGCAGCTCATCGCGCAGCATCCGGCCCTGAAGTTCGGCAGCATTTTCGAGATACGTCCGGCGGCGGATTTTAACGAAATCATAAAAGCAAGCGAGCAGCGGCGGCGAAAGGCTGCCTCGCGATGAGGGCGGCCACGAAGGAAAGTTCGTTTAATCTGCTTGCACGGCGCAGGCTGTCCGAATCTGGACATAGCGTCCCACAATCACGCAAAGCCAGGCATACGACAGACCGACGTTTTGAAGGGAACACAATCATAGTAAAGAGCTTAGGTTGAGTGGTACGGTGGATTGCCATTTGCTTTCCTCTCTTCCGGTTTCGTCTAATTAGAATGACGCAAAACGGGTGTGAAGCTAGAGAATGACTCTATCGCTGGGGAAACTGACTACCGGAAGGGAAGAGCAAAATTATGTCATTCGTTAATGATCTGAGAGTTGCATTCCGCTCGCTGGCTCGAACCAAAGGTCTTGCGCTCACGGTGGTGCTGACGCTGGCGCTTGGCATCGGCGCCAACTCCGCCATCTTCACGCTAGTGCGCGGCGTGCTCCTCAAGCCTCTTGTCAACCGCGACGAGGACCGGCTGATCTATATCCGACAGAGCGCCCCCGGCATCGGCGACGAAAACGCGACATTTTCCGTTCCCGAGATAGCGGACCTGCGCGCGAACGTGAAAAGCCTGAGCGCGTTTGGGGATTTCTCCGAAATGGACTTCACCATGATCGGCCTCGGCGAGCCGCGCTCCGTTCAAGGCGGCGTTGTCAGCGGCACGTATTTCGATGTGATGGGCCTTCATCCGGTGCTCGGCCGCCTGATCGGACCGCAAGACGACGGTCCCAAAGCTGCCGGCGTTGTGGTTCTTACTTACCGTTTCTGGGCGAACTCTCTTCACAAGGATCCTTCGGTCATCGGCAAAACCGTTCGACTCGGTAGCATCGGTGATCGGTCGGCCACCATCATTGGCGTCCTCGAACCCTGCGTCCCATATCCCCAAGATACCGAAATTATTTCCAACATCGTAACCAGCCCGCATCATCTTTCCGCGACCATGGTCACGGGCCGCATCCATCGCATGACCGAGCTTTTCGGCCGTCTGGCGTCCGGAGTCACCGTCGATCAGGCTCGCGCCGAGTTGGGTTCCGTCTACTCCGCAATGAAGCAGGCCCACCCCGAAGCGTATTCCAAGGAAGCGGACTTCCGGATCGGGGCGAAGTTGCTGCGTGACCAGATCACGTCGGGCGCCCGGACGGTGCTGCTGGTGCTGCTTGCAGCGGCCGGGCTGGTGTTCATCATCGCCTGTTCCAATGTCGCCAACCTGGTTTTGGTGCGGACGGTTCGCCGCGAGGGCGAGTTGGTGGTCCGCACGGCGCTCGGCGCAACCCCAGGCGCGCTGCGCCGCATGCTGTTGGCTGAAAGCCTTTTGCTCTGCGGTGCTGGTGCCGCGGTTGGCATGATCAGTGCTCAGCCAATGGTGGCTGTGCTGGCCCGCTACGCTTCGCGCTTCTCGATTCGCGCGCTTGATTTGACAGTGGATGCCAGTCTGCTCTGGGTAGGCGCGGCGCTGGCGATCGTCGCTGCGGTGATTCTGGCGTTTGTGCCTCGGCTGCCAGTGGTGAGCACGTCAGGGGGGTTGAGCCTATCGAGCGGCAGCGCGCGGATCACGAGCAGCACGAGCCGCCGCCAGCGGATATTTGTGGTGACACAAATCGCCGCGTCCTTCGTGTTGTTGGCAGGGGCCAGTACGTTGATCGCTACGCTGATCGCACTGCAAAAGGCGCAGACAGGTCTGGACACGCAACACGTCCTCGCGATCGACGTTCCTCCTATGTCCCACGGTAAGACAACTCAGCAGGTCGTCGATTTCTACAAGGAAGCGATACGGCGCATTGATGCTCTGCCGGGCGTGAGTGAGACCGCGTTCGGCGATGTCGTTCCCTGGCGCGATAGCGGCCCTGGTATCGTCGGTTTTCAGTTCTCCGGGGATGGTCATGTCCATGCCGCCGGTGTAGAGGATCCCCGGGCGCGGTGGCGTGCCATCTCTCCCGGATTCTTTGCGGCGCTTGGCGTTCCGATCATTGCCGGCCGTGATTTCAATGCGCTCGATGATCAAAATAATGGGGAGCCTGTGGTGATTGTCAGTGAGACTCTCGCCCAGCGCATGTTTCCCAATCAGGATGCGGTCAATCGGCATGTCTATTGGACGGATCCGGTGTTTCAGTTCGCCACCGGAAGCGATCTCGAAAAGTCGCGCATGATGTCGCCGCATCGCATCATCGGCGTCACCGCCGACATTGACGATGGACACGTCGTTCCTGAACCCACGGTCACCGTTTACAGCCCTTTTGACGAAGGTCCAATGTTTGCCGGTCGCCTTTTCATCCACACGGGTGCAAATCCCTATGCGCTGGTCCCGTCGGTCACGCACATTATTCGCGACATGTCCGCCGATCAGCCCATTGAACATGCCGCCACTCTCGAAGACATTCGCGCAGAGGTGCTCACACCGGACCGCTTAAACTCGGTGGTGTTTGGCGTATTCGCGGCGGTCGCGTTGGCGATTGCCGTGGTGGGCGTCGCGGGCGTGCTGGCGTTTTCGGTGAGCGCGCGGACGCGGGAATTCGGCATCCGGCTGGCCCTCGGATCGGAACCGCAGCGACTCCTCAAGGGCGTGATCGCAGAGGGCAGCGTAATGGCTGCGGCCGGCGTCCTCGCCGGCGCTGCATTCGGGTTCGCGCTGGCACGTTTGGCGGGAAGATATTTTCTGGACGTCAAGATGCCGGGCGCATTGCCCGTGGTCCTTTCTGCGTTCGTGCTGTTGACGGCCGCGGTCGTCGCGTCCTCGGTGCCGGCCGCGCGCGCGGCGCGCATCGACGTCATGAAGGCTCTTCGCGCCGAGTGATCGTCGGCAAGCCGAAAACTATGCGATTGGTTGGCGTAACCTCGCAATTTCATCACACGACATTCTTCCTCCGTGACAATCCGAGTTCCCATCACCTCCGGCCTGAGTTCACCGTCCACTTTGTCTATACTGACTGCGCACGCCGATGAGGTGATAAGAATAAGGATGGACTGGCAAGCGTTTTGGCTGACAATCCGGCTGGCGGTGGTGGTGGCGGCGATTCTGACGATGGTCGGATTGCCGATTGCGTACTGGATGACGTACTCGCGCTGGCGATGGAAGTTTCTGGTCGAAGCAGTGGTCGCGCTGCCTATTGTGATGCCGCCCACCGTGCTGGGATTTTATGTGCTGGTGGCGCTGGGATCGCGGAGTCCTTTGGGGCGCTGGTGGCAGACCCTGACCGGGCACACGCTGGCATTTACTTTCACCGGCTTGGTGATCGGATCCATTATTTATAGTTTGCCATTTGCGGTGCAGCCGTTTGCGGCGGGGTTTGCGGCGGTGGATTCGCGGTTGCTGGCAGCGTCGGCGACCTTGGGGGCTTCCAAGTTGCGGACATTCCTGCGAGTGGTGTTGCCATTGTCGGTGCCGGGGCTGGTCACGGGAATCGTGCTTAGTTTTGCGCACACCGTGGGCGAATTCGGCGTGGTGCTGATGGTAGGCGGGAATATTCCTGGGGTGACGCGAACGGTTTCGATCGATATTTATGACCGGGTGCAGGCGCTTGATTATGCGGCGGCGAATCAGACGGCGCTGGTCTTGCTAGGGATTTCGTTTGTGGCGATGTGTTTGGTGTACGGGGTGAATCGGAGAGTCTGGGTTTGGTGGAAGTAGCTGCAAAACCTTAACCACAGAGGGCACAGAGGGACACAGAGCATGGCAAAGGCTTAACAATAAGGAATGCTTGAGATCCGAGCCACGAAGCGATTTGCCGACGCAGAGCGGGATTTTCTGTTGGAGGCGGAGTGCGTGTGCGCGGCTGGGATCACGATTTTGTTTGGAGCTTCGGGGGCGGGGAAGACGACGCTGCTGGATTGCATTGCCGGGTTGACGAGTCCTGATGCGGGGCGGATTGCGGTTGGGAATCGTGTATTTTTCGATTGCGAACGGGGCTTAAATCTTGCGGTGCAGCGGCGCGGAGTTGGTTACGTGTTTCAAGACCTGGCGCTGTTTCCGCATTTGAACGTGGAAGAGAATATCGGCTATGGGTTGAGCGAGCCGGAGCGGAAGAGACGGACTGACGAAATCCTGGAATCGTTTCGCATTGCACATTTGCGAAAAAGAAAGCCGCGGGAGATTTCTGGCGGGGAGCGGCAGCGGGTGGCGCTGGCAAGGGCGCTGGTGATTGATCCGTGTGTGCTGTTGCTGGATGAACCGCTGGCGGCGCTGGATGCGGTGACCAAGGCGAAGATGATCGACGATTTGCGGGCGTGGAACCGGGCGCATGGGATCCCCATTATTTATGTGACCCATAGCCGGGAAGAAGTATTTGCGCTGGGTGAGCGAGTGGTGGTGCTGGAGCGTGGCAAGATTGTGGCGGAAGGGACGCCACACGAAGTGATGACTGCACCGCGGCAGGAGTCAGTGGCGCAACTAGTGGGGTTCGAGAATGTTTTCGATGCGGCGGTGGTTGCGGTACTTGAATATCGGGGGACGATGAGGTGCAGGATCGCGGGCAGTAAAGTGGAACTAGAGACGCCGCTGGTGCGGATGAAGTCAGGTTCGTCGCCGGTACGGGTGGGGATTCGCGCGGGAGACATTCTGCTGGCGACAGTTCATCCGCAAGGGTTGAGCGCGCGGAACGTGCTGCCGGGCCGAGTGCTCTCGCTCGAGGAGCGCGACATGATTGTGGTAGCCCGTGTGGATTGTGGCGTGGAGATGACAGTGTATCTCACGCTGGCGGCGCGCGATGTGTTGGAATTGCAGCCGGGGAAGGAAGTGTGGCTGGTGGTGAAAACGCATTCGTGCCATGTAATGGCGGGGATGAGCCGCTTGCGAGATTAAGGATTCGTGTCGCGCAACAGGACTACGTCGGAGGATTCGGCTCGTCGATTGACTGCGAGCCGCTTGCCGTCGGGCGACCAGCCGAATTCGCTGATGTGGTCGGAAGTGTAGTTGGTGAGTTGATGGCCAGCGGAGCCATCGAGCGGCTGCTGCCAAAGATTGTCGATGCCCTGCTCGCGAATGATGTAAACGACCGATTTGGCGTCCTGAGTGAAAAGCACGCCGCCGGAGTCGAGTGAGCCGACGGTAATTCGGGGATGCGGCGTCAGAAAGTGCGAGGCGGAAGGTGGGTTCAAATCAATAAGAGCGATTTTCTTTTCTGAGCGGCCGGTGCCGTCGCCTACGCTTACATAGGCAATAAGCGCCAGTTGCTGACCATCTGGAGAAACACCGATGCCGCCGAGGTATTGGTAGACGTTGGGGAGTTTGCTTCCACGGACAGCTTCCGGCCGCCCGCCTTCCATGGGCACGCGCATGATCGTGAGAAGGCTGTCCATGTAATAGACCCAGTTGCCGTCGGGCGAGCAGGCAGGGGAGCCATCGTGGGTGCCGTTGTCGAGTTGTTTTGGGTTGGAGCCGTCTGCATCGATTCGCCAGATGGTAGTGGCGTCACTGCCGCCGCGGAAACCCCAATTGATCAAAATGTGGTCGTGGGGGCAAGCGGCGATGCCGAGCACGGCAGCGGCTGGGTCACTGGCTAGGTTTGCTCTTCTTGTGCCGTCGTCTCCGATTCGCCCTACGCGAGTCCCATCCGCCGCGATAATTTCTCCATCTGCAGACCATGAAAAAAAGCTGGCATCGCCGGCAATGGTGCGGGTCTGCTCGGCGTCGCGCGAGGAAACGAGTTGCAGGGCGTAGGTGGTCTTAACCTGCACCGTGGCAGCGGTCTTGCCGTCGGCGGACAAGGTCAAGGTCAAATAGGTATTTGCGTCGCGGGTCACCGGATGCAGCTTGCCTCCCGAGATGACCCCGATTTGGTGGCGGCGGAAGTTTGCGCCCTTTTGAGAGTAGAGGGTAGCGGCGCTTTGCCCCTTCGGCAACCAACGGATATCGTGGAAGAAGCTGCCGGGAATGCTGGCTCAAGCGATGTTGGCTTTGCTGGCCAGGTCGAAGGCTGAAATGGTGTTGGGTTTATCGGCGTATGTGCCAAAGGTGAGAAGGATTTGCTTTCCATCGGGCGACCAGGCGCCGTGCCGGGGAAAATCCTCGTTGCCAACTTTGCCGATGTCTACAATTGCAAGGATGGATTCGTTGCTGCCATCGGGGTTTGCCAGTTGCAGGCGAAACTTTCCGAGTTCGGGATCGTTGGCGCGAACGTAGGCAATCTGGCGTCCGTCGGGCGGGAAAAACACATCGGAGTCGATATCTCTTCCCAGAAGCTGTGGAGTGCCGCCCAAAACCGGCAGGCGGTACAAATCCCAGGTGCCCTCATCGGACAGGCGGCGGAAATAGATATAGTTCGCGTCCAGAGAAAACGACAGCGACGCGTAATCAGAAGACCCCGGGGTCATGATCTGAGTGTCGCTACCGGTCTCAATATTGCGCAGCCAGAGGCTTTGCACGCCGTTGTCACTTTGAGTGCTGACTACGTATTTTCCATCCGGTGAGAGGGCGGTGAGTCCGGCCCTGCCCGTATTTGTGATCTGAGTTACAGTGAAATCGCGGAAAGGTACAGGTCCGGAGCCGGTCAGTAGCGAGTAGAGGCCAAATCCCCCTGCTAACACTACGACCAGAGCGATCAGCGCGCCTGCGAGGATCCCGGTTTTGTTTGGTCGAGTGATGGCAATGATCGCCGAACTGCTGGCCGGTGGATGTGACGCTGAGCCTACTCCTGATTCCGTGTCTCGCTTCAGGCGTTGCAAGTCGGTACGAATTTCTGATGCATGCTGGTAACGGAGATTGCGGTCTTTCTCCAGCGCCTTGTGGATGATGTCTTCCAGTTTGGGCGGGAGGCCGGGGTTGAGGCGCAGCATCGGCGCCGGGACACGAGTCAGGATGGCTTCGAAGATTACTCCCGTGCTCTCTCCGGGGAAAGGTAGTGTTCCGGTGGCCATCTCGTACAGCACTGCGCCGAAGGAATAGAGATCGGTGTGGGCGTCGAGTTCCTTGGCGCGGATTTGCTCGGGAGACATGTAGGCGACGGTACCAAGAGCTGATCCCGGGCTGGTGAGATGGGCTTGCGAGTCGATGGTGGCGGCGGTGGCGTCGGTGCTGGCCCCGGGCTTTCCTGAGACTTTGGCCAGACCAAAATCCAGGACCTTGGCGGTTCCACGGCTAGTTATGAAGATGTTGCCCGGCTTGATGTCGCGATGCACGATGCTTTTGGCGTGGGCGGCGTCGAGCGCGTCGGCGATCTCGATTCCGAGCGCCAGGAGAGTTTCAATCTCCAGCGGACGGCCGGCGATACGGTGCTTGAGTGTCATCCCTTCCAGAAATTCCATGGCGATGAAGGCGTGGTCGTCCTGTTCGCCGATATCGTAAATAGTGCAGATGTTGGGATGATTCAACGCAGAGGCGGCCTCGGCTTCGCGTTGGAAGCGGGCGAGCGCGTGAGGATCACGGGCAACATCGTCAGGGAGGAACTTGAGCGCGACGAAACGATGCAGACGCGTGTCTTCAGCTTTGTAAACGACGCCCATACCGCCGCCGCCTATTTTCTCAAGGATGCGGTAGTGCGAGATGGTTTGGCCGATCATGGAGAAACGGTTGCCGTATGTTAGGGCGGTAGGGCGGGGAAGTCAAAGCAAAGAGATCACTTTTGTAGTGAACACGCAGAATAGGACGCGTGGCAGGCTACAATCCTTCAACAGGCGTCATTCACTACTATCACTTATTGGGGGTTCTATCGTGGGAAGATTGCAGGCGGTTGCAGTGTCCTGTGGTTTGGTGGCTGTGTTCGTAGTGGCTTCGATGGCGCAGACTGCGCCAGCGAATCCGGCTGCTGGCAAGCAGATTACGATCATCCGCGCGGCACACCTGCTTGACGTACGCGACGGGCGGGCGCTGGCTGGCCAGGCGGTGCTAATTGAGGGAGATCGCATTCGCCAGGTTGGACCTGCGGCCAGTATTACAAATGAGTTTGGCCGCGGGGCCACGGTAATCGACTTGGGAAACGCAACGTTGTTACCCGGTCTGATCGACTGCCACAATCACATTCTGGGCAATCCCAAAGATCAATCTTCAACCGGTGATTTGCGGATGTCGTCCGCGCAAAAGACACTGTGGGGCTTGCACAACCTGGAGATCTGGCTGGCGCATGGATTCACTGCCTTGCGCGATGCCGGCGAGTCGGACCTTGGTTATGGACAACTTGCGCTGCGCAACAGCATTAACCAAGGACTGGTACAAGGGCCGCGAATTGTCTCCGCCGGCAACTTTATTTCTGTTACGGGCGGCCACGGTGATGCTGATCCGCTGGCTCCTGACCAGGCGCTGCCGCGGCGGCCGAACCTCGCCGACAATGTGGACGAGATAGGGGACGCCGTCCGCCGCGACATCAAGTATGGGGCCGACTGGATCAAGCTGATGGCCACGGGAGGAGTCATGGATCCGACGAGTGATTTCAATGTGCAAGAACTCAGCGAGGCACAGATGGCCCGGGCGGTGGAAATTGCGCACCGCGCTCACAAGAAGGTCATGGCTCATGCTGAGGGTACTGATGGCATTAAGGCGGCGGCGCGGGCGGGTGTCGATTCCATTGAGCACGGTACGATGCTTGATGAAGAAGGCGCCACGCTCATGGAGCAGAAAGGCACGTGGCTGGTGCCCACACTGTACACGTTTCAGCACGGTGTAGAAGAGGGCGCGTCGCTCGGGGCAGACGTGGCGTCCGTCGAAAAGGGGAAAAAGATCCTTGATTACCAGCAGGCTGCGTTTACCCTCGCCTTGAAGCATCATTTGAAGATCGCCTATGGTGTGGACGACGATCCGGATTTCGTCTCCAAAGAGTTTGGCGCGCTGGTGCGTGGCGGCATGAAGCCGCTGGAGGCAATTCAGGCTGCCACGGTCCGAGGGTCGGAGCTGCTCGGGTTGTCCGACCAGATCGGCACATTGGAGGCCGGAAAATATGCTGATGTGGTTGCGGTGACTGGCGACCCGCTGACCGACATTCAGGCCATGGAAAACGTCGTCTTCGTAATGAAAGGCGGGGTGGTGTTCAAAACGGCCACCCCGAAATAACTGCTCGATTCTGGATCCGGCTTATGTCATATCACGTTTTGGCTCTCACAATGGCGCAAGTGAGGCAGGGAGCGCTTGCATTTCAACGTGAGCTCAGCGATGCCCTGCGCGATGGGAGCGACTTGAAAGTGTATTCGGCCAGTCCTTTCGATCTCGATGAACGCCGGCGCTTGAAGGATCGATTTGGAGGAGATGTAGTTTACTTTTTCAACGATGCGGCTCGTTGGGGGTGTGCTCGTCTGGGGCTCGACTTGAAATTCGTGGGAGAAATCTCAGACGAAGAACTGCCTAAGAGGCGGGTTCTTGTGGTCGGTAAGTTGGGTCAAGGACTGAAGCCGGGCATTGTGAAATAAGGCTCTGCACGGTAGTGGTGCATTTGAAACTCCAGAGTTGGCCTAGAACCGGCCAGCGCCCTTGCGCCTCTTCCGAGAGCCTGACATCATGAATGGATAGATGACGGAACTCGTACAGATCGGTTTTCAGCCGTCGAAGTCTGCCATCGCGGGTGCTCCGAAGCCGCGTGCTTCAGTCCTTTGTCTACAGGGTGTCACGCTGGCATGGATGCTTGTGGAATTCGGCGTCTCTGCATATGCGGCTGTAACGGCTCACAGCCCTGCGATGTTGGCCTTTGGCTCCGACAGCCTGGTAGAGCTACTGTCCGCTACGGTTGTGCTCTTGCAGTGGATTCCGAGCATGTCTATCTCGGAACAGAGGGCAAGCCGAATCGCCGGAACTCTGCTTTTTGTGCTCGCCTTCGTGGTTGCAGCGATTGCTGTTGTGTCATTGGCTCTGCGGTTGCGGCCTGCAACCAGTTACTCGGGCATAGCAATCACCATCGCGGCGCTGATCGCAATGCCTGTTCTTGCGTTCCTCAAGCGCCGTGAGGCTCGTCGCAGTAAAAATGCAGCCTTAGCCGCCGATGCAGTGCAATCCGCTACTTGCGCGTATCTTGCGCTCATCGCGCTGGCTGGCCTGGCTATCAATGCAGCATTCCATTTCGCATGGTTCGATTCGGTTGCCGCTTTGGTGGCTGTTCCCATCCTCGTGAAGGAGGGCAGATCGGCCTGGCAAGGCCATGCCTGCGGATGTTGCTGAAGCCTGTTTTTCAAACTGCCACCACTACCCTTTGCACGATTTATTAGGCATTTTGGCGTTGAGTGTGTATACTGTAGTTGCGCTAAGTTTGATTCACACGCAACTGAAAGTCGGTACCGCCAACCAGCGTCACCTCTTCCAATAGCTGAGATTCTTCTAAGCACAATTCAGAAACAAGAAAAAGGAAACACTAATGGCAGAAACAGGAACAGTAAAGTGGTTTAACGACGCCAAGGGCTATGGCTTCATCAGCCGTCAAAATGGCGAAGACGTTTTCGTGCATTTCTCCGCGATTCAGGCAGGCGGCTTCCGCAGCCTTCAAGAAGGCCAAGCCGTGCAGTTCGACGTGACCAAGGGTCCGAAGGGCTGGCAAGCTGAGAACGTTACCGCTGTCTAATTGACAGACCATGGTGCCCGGAATTCGCAAGGATTCCGGGCATTTTTGCGTTTGCGCGTGCCTCTTCTATTTGCGCGATTTCGATGACTGCCACCCACTGGCCGGGGCGATGGTCTTCGTAGATAAGTTGGCCTCCCAGGATCTGAACTGCGGCGGCGGGTGGAACGTCGCGATGGTAGCCGAAGAACTCCGTCTTCCAGCGTTGCCAGGTTGCCCAGCGTTCGAATAGCGGATGAGGCGGCTCGTACTTGGTGGAGAAGACGAGGGCGAGGTCGAATTTCGAGCGCAGGTCAGCTGCTCCGAAGAGCTGTTCAGCGGTGAAATCTTCGATCCGGACCACGCGCACGGGACGGGTCACGTATCCGAGATACGGGCGAGTGAGTTCGTCGCTGGCGGGCCAGGCGGTTAGTACCTGCGCCATGGGGTAGCGGGCTTCGAGGAAATTCTCAGCGCGTTGGTGCAGCAGGATGTAGTCACGGTAGGCGAGGTTGTCTTCGAGCGACAGGCCGTAGGGAGGGTTGGCGAATAAGGCCGCGACAAAGGCGAGCGCAACGGCGGCCACGATCGCCGGCCATACCTGCACGCGGCGGTGCAGTGTTGAGACACAGATGATGATGACAAGAGGAATTACTGGCAGCATGTAGCGCGCGAGCACAGCGCCGCCGACGACCGCCATGGCGAAGGCGTAGGCGAGGATGACGGAAAGAAAAGCGAACTGTGTGGGGAGTGCGATGCGCTGGCGATCGTCGAGCGGCTTGCGAAACATGGCAAGCGCCGTGGCTAAAGTGAGCAGATAGAGATTCAAGTAAGCGAGAAGTTGCCAGAGACGCATGCCGAAGGCGAGCGCGATGCGCAGTGGATGGAGCGTAGCCTGCACGTTGTAGCGGAAGAATTCGGGGTTGCCGAAGAGGAATCCGGTGCGATGGTAGTGGTAGGCGTACCAGAGGGCGAGAGGGATGCACGGGGCGAGTATTAGCAGGTTATGTAGAGTTCTTCGCGAGCGAGCCCTGGGCTGAACCCATGTCGCGAGCAGTTCCCAAGCGAAGAGCGCCAGTGGGGCGAGGATCGCAGTTTCTTTGGCCAGAACCGCGAGAGAGAACCAGATGGCGGTTGCGGGCTTACGGTCTTCCACATAGGCGAGCAGGCCCCAGACGGTAAGTGCGGCGGCAGCCATATCGAGATGGGCGAGCGCACTCTGAGTGAAGAAAACCGGATAGAGCGCGGTGCAAATGGCGGAAGCGATCGCAACCTCAGTATTGGCGATTCGTTGCGCCAGACGAAACACCCCGAGCAGCGCGAAGGCTGCGATCGCGAGCATGGCGGTACGAGTTACGACGGGAGTGAATCCGAGAATCTTCCAAGCGAGCGCGAGATAGGCCATGACCAGTGGAGGATGGGCGTTCGAGGGCGCGGAAGTCGGGATCAGCGATCCGGAGAGCAGCAAGTCATGTGCGGCAGGGATGTAGTATCCGGCTTCGTCCCAGAAATAGGGAAGGCGCAGTAGAGGTGCATGCAGTGCGAAGAGCGCAAGAAAAAACAACGCGAAGAGTAACGGAGTTGGATAGCGGCGCGAGTCGGGGTTGACGGTCACCGGTCGCGATTAGTGAATGGGCCCGGCGGCAGCCATACGGGGATCGAGCTTGATCTCGCCGAAGGCGCTCTCGTATCCGGCCACGTTCTGCTGGAGAATCGCCATCAGGGCCTTGGCCTGTTGCGGGCTCAAATATATGCCCTGAATGTTCTTCACCTCGACCTGGCTCTCGGTCTGCTGTTGCATGGTGCCGAACACCAGAAAGAAGTCCCAGACGTTCACCCGTACCTGAACGCTGTTGGCATAGTTCTCGCGGTAATCGGGGGCATTCGTCAACTTGATATTGGGTTGGTTGGGAGCGTTCATAACAGACAGTGTAGCGGGAAAATCGCTGTCGTGTCTCGGCAAACGATGAAGAGACAAGGACAGGGCACCGTCGGTTAAAATAACTTCGAGCCGGGATGGCGGAATTGGCAGACGCGCTGGACTTAGGATCCAGTGCCCAAAAGGCGTGCAGGTTCAAGTCCTGTTCCCGGCACCAGGTTTCGTTGATTCCTAAGCCAGTAGTGCTCTTAGAATTGCGGTGGAGCACTCACGGTGTGATCTCGAAAACCACGCCTTGATCGTAGGTCCCGCCGTATTCTGTCACTCCGTATAGCGCTCCCGCATTCACGATGACGGCTCCGGGTTGGTCCCCATCCGTACAACCTTGAGTACAAAACGTGTAGAGGACCGTCTCATGCTTGCCAGTGAAGCGGAAGACTACGCCCAGACCGTTGCCCCCCAGTGTCGTCGTTCCGTACACGGAAGGACCAGCCACGCCCAACCCGCTGTAAGGATTGCCTCCATCACTTCCATTGAACTGAAATGACTCTTCGTACCAGCCCCCGCCATTCTTTGGTGTCATTCGAAATGCTCCGCCGCAGAGGGAAGTTCGCCCCTCAACGGCGCAACCCGGACCGCTCAAACCACCGGACTCCAGTGTTCCGTACAGATTGCCAGCATGATCGAGCGTAACTCCCGCTACCGGCTGACCGAGATTGCGATTAAAGTTGCGAAGCACAGTTTCCGTCCAAGTCCCACCAGAGGTGGGCGACAATTCGTAGACCACGCCGTAGTGGCCCAGCCCCCCACTCTCTGTTGTGCCGTACAAATTTCCGTGATCGTCAAACGTGAGCCCGGCAGGGTTGCTTCCATCCAGGCATTGCTCACCGCCGACTTGGCAGAAGGCGTACAAAACTGTGTACGCCCAGCTTCCTCCCGGAAACGACGGTGGGCTTAGTTCGAAAACAAAGCCACCGTCGTTAGCTCCGCCTTTCAACGTAGCTCCATAAAGATTCCCCACGCTGTCAGATACAAGCGCGCTGCTTGGATCGCCGCCATCCATTGGGTCAGCGAAGGCGTAGAGAATTGTCTCCGTCCATGTCCCGCCAGACGAACTCAATTCGAACACCGTGCCGCAGGCCGGCGCTACACAGGAATAAGAATCGCTGCCCGCGGTTGTTCCGTAGAGGTTCTTTTGAGTGTCAATAATCAGCGCGCTGGCTGGTTGCTGTCCATCTTGGCCATCGACAAAAGAATGGAGTACTTTTTCGCTCCAGCCACCACCAGCGACAGGCGACAGCTCAAATACCGTGCCACAGCCACTAGGACATGCGGTATCGTGGGTGTCGCCGCCGAAAACGATAGTCCCGTACATGTTCCCAGCAGGGTCGAATACGAGCCCGCCGTAGGGAACCCAGCCGTCATTAGTTCCGCCGTTGGTGCCGAAGTTGTATAGCACCTGATAATTCTGTGCAACCGCGAACCCGCAGCCTAGAATCATCACGATGATATACGAACAGGCTTTCTTCATAACGGCCTCCAGAGCGCCAGTAAGCATACCACCCTGCTGGGCCAAAGCAAGCGTCCGTAAAGCCAACTGGATAGGGAATTCAAAAAGGGAATGGACTGGTCTCAGTATCCGGCAGGTTCGATCCCTGTTCCCGACACCAGGTTTCGACATCCGGCATCACCAGCAACGAGGGCTGATGCAGAGAAAGGCCGCGCGAGACGGAGCGGCCTTTCTCTGCGTCCCATACCTCTTGCGCTTAAATCACTGAACCTTTTGCGACGCGAGCGTTAGCGCCGCCGGTTTCGTTCCGTCCACATTCTTTTGTGCTTGTCCACGCGGCGACATCTGCGCTGCCCGGCTCAGCAATTCCTGTTCTTCAGGCGAAAAATTGCGGTATCGTCCCGATTCTACCTGCCGCCGTCGAGCCTCTGGCGGCATGGCACGAAAGGCTTGAATTACGTTTCGCACTTGTTGACGCGGAACCGTACGTTGCTGGTAGTTCGTCAACCAGTAATCTGGGGAGCCGGAGTCTGCGGCCGTTTTGCGGCTCGCGAACTTCACCGTCGAGGTTCTGTCGTTTACCCCAGGCGATCTCTCCGGTGCGGGATAGTTCAAGTTTTGCCGCTGCGAATTGTCATGCGGATCTTGGCTGGTACCGTTATAGCGATCCGGGTACGCCGGCGCATAACCGTTCGGCCCATAGTTTGGGTAGTACGGATAGTAGGGGTAATAATAGGGATACCCATACGCATACGGGTAGCCTCCCCAATAGGAACCCCAACCCCAACCAACGCCAACCCCCCAACCCCAACCGGGATAACCCCAACCCCAGCCGCGTCCCCAGCCTGGATAACCCCAGCCTCCTCGCCAGCCACCGCCCCATCCGCCGCGCCAGCCACCACCCCACCCGCCACGCCAGCCAGATCCACCCCAAGCTCCGCGAGATCCGCCGAAGCCGCCGCCATGGAATCCACCGCCTCCGCCGCCATGGCCACCCGCTGCGAAAGACGACTCAGGTGTGCAGATCAGAACAACCGATGTAACCAGAACACAAAGAACCCTCAATAGCTCGGATTTTTTCATAACCACTCCTTCGCGCCGCCCCACTTCTAGTTTGATGATACTCCGGCTTCGCAAGTAGCCCGGAAATTCAAGCCATCTGGCTCCCCGGCGGGTGGTCACCTTTGCGGCCTTTACTCGCGCCTGCAAGACGGCTCAAGTTAAAGTCTTGTTCCCGGCACCATTACGAATCATCCGTTGAACCCGATCTCATGACTTAGACGGTCTCCTGCGGTATCATGAAGATCGATGCATAAGCTTCATCCTTTCCAGGCGGACGATGCGCGGCTTTGGCCGATTTACGAGAAGGTCCTTGCCCGCGAACGTTTAAGCGACGACGATGCTCTCGCTCTTTACCGCACCGGCGATATCCTCGCCGTCGGCTGGATGGCGAATTCGGTGCGCGAGCGCATGCACGGCGACAGGACTTATTTCAACGTCAACCGCCATCTCAATCCCACCAATGTTTGCGTGGCTGCCTGCCGGCTCTGTGCTTTCGGGAAAAAGAAAGATGCTCCCGGCGCTTACACGATGGCGCTCGAGGAGGCATTTGAAACCGCCGCTTCCGGATATAGCGAGGCAGTCACCGAGTTTCACATTGTTGGCGGATTGCATCCAGATCTTCCGTTTCAATATTTTCTTGATCTGATTTCCGGCCTGAAGCAGCGCTTTCCAGAGGTTCATCTGAAAGCTTTCACCATGGTGGAAGTGGCCTATTTGGCCAAGCGCGCCAAGCTGTCAATCGGGGAGACGCTCGGACAGCTAAAGAACGCTGGCGTGGACTCGCTCCCCGGCGGCGGTGCAGAGATCTTTGCCGACCGGGTACGGCACATCATTTGCGATCACAAGATCGACGGCAATCAATGGCTGGAAACGGCGAAGCTCGCACACCAGATGGGATTGAAGTCGAACGCGACTATGCTGTATGGACACGTGGAAAATGACGAAGATCGAGTGGATCATCTGCTGAAACTGCGTGCGCTACAGGATCAGACTGCCGGGTTCCAAACTTTCATTCCGCTGGCATTCCATCCCGACAATACGCCGTTGCAACACCTGCCGAAAACTACTGGCATGACCGATATCAAGCAGATTGCGGTCAGCCGCCTGGTGCTCGACAACTTTCCCCACATCAAGGCCTACTGGCAAATGATGACGGCGAAGATTGCTCAGATTGCATTGCGTTTTGGCGCGGATGACATTGACGGAACCGTGATCGAAGAGAAGATTTACCATGACGCCGGCGCGACCACTCCTCAAGGTATGCGCAGGGAAGAACTGATGCGGCTGATTCGCGAAGCCGGACGGGAACCGGTGGAGCGGGATACGTTGTATCGGCCGGTGACGCGGACGGAGACGTCGGTCACGGTGGCAGTGTAGGCAAATCCGCCGGCACGCGTCATTGGCAACTACGAAGTCTTTCCCCTCTGCTCACTCCCATCGGCGACATCCTTCAACATCGCGTCCCGCAGGAAACGATTGAGCCTACTTTGATAGCCCTTGCCTGGAATACGCAACCAGGCGATAACGTCCGCATCCAGCCGCACCGTGACTTGGCGCTTAACTGGACGATAGAAAGGATTGCGCACCGCACCTTTCCAGAAGCTTTCCCGCAGCTGCGGGATATCTGAATAATCGATCTCGCTGTCCGGCTTCGCCGCGATTGCCGTAATCTCGCGCTTTCGGGAACTCGTAATCCCGTTCCATAACAGACAGAGCGGGGAGGGTTGGAGCAGCCATGAATTCTCCACTTGCCTCTCTCCTTCCGGGTGTAGAATCGGCTTGTAAGGAACCGGAAACCTTCGCGGGATCTGCTCCCGTGTTCCGAGGCCTGGCATGAATGTGCACTTCAGTTACAGAGATCACCGCACTCCGGATGTCGAAAAAGAAATCAATCACCTGATCGAAAAACTGCGTAAGCGGCTCCAGGTCTTCCGGCCGGAATTGGTACACCTCAAGGGATCGATTGAGCAAAGTTCGCCGCGAGAGGGAACCACAGTTTCATTGAACTTGCGTTTGCCATCGGGCCAGATGGCGGTGCAGAAATCGGCGCACTCAGCTACCGGTGCTTTGAAAGCTGCGACGGATGACTTGCTGCACCAGCTCAGCAAGCATAAAGATCTGCTGCGCAACTCGCACAAATGGGCGCGCCGCCGGACCACCGATTTCCATTCGGCGACGGAAATTCGGTTTGAAGATACGGTCGCAGCGCTTCACGTGCCCACTATTTCCGGGGATGACATTCGCTCCTTCGTTAACGCCAATCTGATCCGGCTGGAGCGCTTTGTAGAGCGGGAATTGTATTTCCGTGAAACCAGCGAAGAAACCTCGGCGGACTGGGTCACTAAAGAGGAAGTCATTGATGAGGCCATCGCACGAGCGCTGGGCGACGGAGCCGACAAGCCGGACCGCGTGGCTCTGGAGCCGTGGTTATACCGGTTGGCGCTGGGGGCCATAGAAGATCTTTGCCGCCGCAGCCCGGAGAGCGCGGCTCCCATTCATCTGGAAGACTCAGCGCGCAAGAGGAACGTGCGTGCCAGCGACGAAGCTGAGTTGCAGTTTCATCAGCCCGATGAAACTTTGACAGGAGAAGATATTATTGCCGACCGGCGCGCCGCTACACCGGAAGACATCGCCTCTTCCGACGAAATGATTGCCTTGGTACAGTTGGCGCTCGAAGGAGCCCAGCGTCTGGATCGCGAGTCGTTCGTCTTACATGCCGTGGAGGGGTTTTCGGTAGAGGAGATTGCGACCATCACAGACCGCCACCCAGAAGATGTTCTTACTTCTATTGCAACCGCCCGTGAACATCTGCGCCACTCGGCGCCGCTAGCCGGGCGATTGGACAAATCGAACAGCAGAACGCTGCTGCGGGCTACTGGAACCTGAGCCGGTGGTTTTCTAAAGAGCGTTGTTATCTGAGCGCGGCTTTGGCAAGAAATCGTCTCAAACATCCCGGCGTGATATTCTGGCGCACGCTTCACTAAAGACTCCGGAGGCAAGATGACGATTTCACGCCGCGACTTTCTGGGCACTGCGGTTGCAGGTTCACTGTCCATGGGATTACTCGATCTCAAAAGCGACGCGCAAGAATCGAAGAAGAATGAGGCTGTTTCCTCTGGTAAACGCCCCATCATCATATCCGCCCACAATGGCCTCGCTTATCTCGATGAAGCTTACGCGTTCCTCGCCGCTGGAGGGGATACGCTCGATGCGGCGCTCAAGGTTGTTAAGGGCCCGGAGGATGATCCCAATGACACCAGCGTCGGCCTTGGCGGCTTGCCCAACGAAGAAGGCGTGGTTGAACTCGATGCTTGTTGCATGCATGGGCCGACGCGGCGTGCCGGTTCGGTTGGAGGCGTGAGGAATATTAAGAATGTGTCCTTGGTATCGAAAGCAGTTATGACCGACACTGGCCATGTGATGCTGGTGGGCGAGGGCGCGGAACGATTCGCCGTGGCCATGGGCTTTCCCCGAGAGAACCTGCTGACCGACCACTCGCGCAAAATCTGGCTGCTCTGGAAGGAATACCACTCAACGCAAGACTGGTGGGGGCCAGGGCTCGCCGATCCACATTGGCAGGCGCCTGGCGCGAAGCCACAATCTGAGTTGTGGCAGGAGCGGGTTCGCCGGCTGGAAGAATACGCTGCCGATCTTGGAATCGCGCCCGAGTTACGCCAGGAAGCTGTTCATAAAGTTCTGTTTCCTCCGACCGGCACCATTCATTGTTCGGCTCTGAACAGCAAAGGCGAGATTTCCGGATGCACCACCACCAGCGGTCTTGCCTACAAGCTGCCTGGACGCGTGGGTGATTCGCCGATCATCGGGGCGGGCTGCTACACCGATCAGGATGTGGGCTCGGCGGGTGCGACCGGCAGCGGGGAAGAGAACATCAAGGTCGCGGGAGCGCACACCATTATTGAAAACATGCGTAGAGGAATGTCGCCGCAAGAGGCAGGTATGGACACGCTGAAACGCATCGTCCGCAATTACAACAACGACATGAACAAACTGCGCTTCGTAGACATGACGTATTACATTCTGCGCAAAGACGGAGCGTATGTTGGAGTTTCGCTATGGGAAGGCTACGAACCTGGCAAACCGCATACCATCGCTGTACATGACGGAACCAAGCGGTCAGAAAACACCCTCGCGTTGATGCAGGGCGCATCGGTGGATTTTCCCGCAACCCCTAAAGCTCCAGCCGAGGTGATGCAGGAGTTTAAATAGGAACGGCTTAGTAGACGCCCTACTTGCGGCCCATCAGTCCGAAGGAGAGCCGTGCGCACGCTTGATCATTCTGTAAAATGGAACACCAGTTTGTCCAGTTGTAACCGATGAACGCAGAATTGAAGAACATCTGTTCGGGAGGCTGGACTCCGGGGTGCAGACCGTTCGTCTCCTGCGTGGTGTTATACACAAAGAACTGAGTGTCGCAGTTGGGATTGCCCGAGTCGGTGCATTGCGGGGATAGATTGACCCAGTAAGTTGTCCCTGGAGTAACGGTCAAAGGAGAGGTCAGGGTCACAGCGGTTTGGTACGCGACTATCGGGCATTGGCCGTATAACGAATAAGACATGGTTCCACTGCCACTGGCCACGCTGGTGCCGCCATTGCCCTCCGACACGCCAGTGCGAATGTCATAGGTAGCGATATCGGGATCGAAGTCGCTGGAACTTTCCGCAATCGATATGAACAGGATGCCAGTGATCATTCCTCGTGTGGTTGCCGGGATCTTGACCGCTCCGTAAGTAGTGGTGTTTGGTACCGAGAGCGTGTTGCCATTGGCTAACGCCGTGGTATTGGGGTCATTTCCGTCGGGGTCACCTCCGTAGAAGGCGCAGGGCTTGCACAAGCTGGGAACCACAGGTGGGCGGACGCTCTGTGTACTGCAGGCTGCGGCATTTCGATTCCCGCTGAGGGTCAGCGTCGGGGCTTTAACATCCTGGGCTACGGCAGATAAGCTGAGAGCGGCAACTAGCGTTAACGCAAAAGGGATCTTTCTCATAGGCCCTCCTAGGGCTGACGGAAGGATTCGGACGATACTCGCGGACCTCGCCCACTACAGCGTTCGCCGGGGATTATAGTCCGTTCGCGACTAAAATCAAGCCCGTACTCGAGGCAAGAGCCGCTGACGACGGGCGATTCGGATCAGATCAAGATGGTAGGCATTCTTCCAGCTTCCGTTGCAGAAATCTTTTCTCCGAGTCTGAGCAGGGCTGTACCAGCGCCTCGGCGGAACAATCGGTGGCGCTTCGCGAATCGCCGGATTAAGCAGCAGGCGGAGATCGACATGTTAAGATTGTTTGTTATTACACGATAATAGTGTACACTATCTTAGTATGAAGAATATTACTTTAAGCGCCGACGAAGATCTGATTGAGCAGGCTCGTCTGGTGGCCCGTTCCCGCCACATGACGCTAAACGCGGCTTTTCGTGAGTGGCTGGAACAGTACGCGGCACGAGCAGGCGGAGGTGCAGCCGTGGATGCGCTGATGCGCCGTCTCAAGCATGTGCGTTCGGCTGGTCCTTATAACAGGGACGAGATGAATGAGCGGTAGATTCTTTCTTGATACAAATATCTTTGCCTATACTTTCGATGCCAACGCACCCGCGAAAGCCAAGAAAGCCGCGCAGCTTGTTCGACACGCCGCAGCCACCGGGCAGGGAATCGTAAGCTATCAGGTGGTGCAGGAGTTCTTCAATGTTGCCCTTCGCCGCTTCCAGGAGCCGATGAGTGTGGCCGAGGCGGAGCAATATCTGATCACGGTATTCCGTCCATTGCTCGCAGTCCACTCTTCGCCCGCTCTATACGTTGAGGCGTTGCGGATCACTGGAAAACACCGCATACGCTGGTACGATTCTCTCATCGTGGCAGCGGCTTTGGAGAGTCAATGCGAAACGCTTTATACCGAGGACTTGCAACATGGATGGAAGATTGAAGGGTTGAAAATTGAAAATCCGTTTCTATGAAAGATATAGGACGTAAGATTAAGCCTACGCCTACGATTTCTCCTACGCGAACCTGACCTTCACATCCGGCCCTTTCTCCAAATGGATGCTGTCAATGAAACGCACTTTGCCGGTCCGCAGGGTCAAGATGACGGAGGAGGTTCGCGTGCCCTCGCCGAAGAAGCGGACGCCGCGCATGAGGGCGCCGTCGGTTACGCCGGTGGCGGCAAAGATGAGTTGCTGGCCGGGAGCCAGGTCTTCGGCTTCGTAGATACGTTTCTTGTCTTTGATACCCATCTTCGCGATGCGTTCTTCGAGCTCGGGCTTGTCGATGACCAGCCGCCCTTGCATGTAACCGTTCAGGCAACGGATCGCGGCCGCAGTAATCACGCCTTCCGGCGCTCCACCAGAACCCATGACCGCGTGCACGCCCGTACCGATGACGGCTGCGGCGATGCCGGCAGAGAGATCACCATCGCCGATGAGGCGAATGCGCGCGCCAGCTGCGCGGATGTCAGCAATCAGCTTTTCGTGGCGGGGACGGTCGAGTACGATGATCACCAAGTCTTCCACGTCCCGGCCCAGCCGCTTGGCAATGTTCTTCAGATTGTCGCCCACGGGAGCATCGAGTTCCACGGCGTTCTTGCAGGAAGGACCGACTACGATTTTGTCCATGTAGCAGTCGGGAGCGTTGAGCAGGCCGCCACGTTCCGACGCCGCCAGGACCGTGATTGCTCCCGGCGCTCCGGTCGCGCACAGGTTGGTGCCTTCGAGTGGGTCGACGGCGATGTCGACTTCCGGGACCTCGATGCCGTTGGGAAATGCCGCGCCCACTTTTTCGCCGATATAGAGCATGGGAGCTTCGTCGCGCTCGCCTTCGCCGATGACGATGGTGCCGCGCATGGGAATCGAGTCCATGACCTTGCGCATGGCTTCGGTAGCTACCTGGTCAGATAACTTGCGTTCGCCCTGGCCCATGGTGTGCGCCGAAGCAATGGCTGCGACTTCGACTACGCGCAGGAATCGTGAAGCGAGATCGCTTTCAATGTTCTCGCCAAAACAGCGGACTTTGCCTTCAGTCTTAGGTAGCGTAGCCATGAATGCCTCCAAAATGAACCGGCTTGTGAATATAACGCGAAGTGGGGTGCGAGGGGAAGCGGGGATGCGGGACCCCGATGTCAGTACACCGAGTGCACATCGCCGATGTTGTAAAGCACAAAGTTGCAGCCAGTAACCGGATAACAACTCAATATGCCACGCCGGACAATGCGAGATGGACCACCATCAGGGAAAGGGAACTTGAAGTCGATTGTGCGAAGCGCTTTGTCCGCTGATTTCAGTTCTTCGGAGCCGCTTACAAATTTGACATCTTCGACCTTGGATGCCGGGCCGATCAGCATGAGGTAGTCAGCATTTGACGTCTCCTTGGTGATTCTCTCCACGGCGAAGGTGCGAGTGTCGCTTAATTCGCCTTTTGCGCCTGTAGCAGGTGTCGGCTTGGCTTCTTCTTGCAGCCGATCTAGGCGATCCTCCGTATTCTTCGTATCATCGTATTGTTTCGACGCGGCGAGGGCGAGGCGATACATGTGAACGGCCTGCTCCCTCTTGTGCTGTTTTTCATACAGCTGTCCCAAGTGGTCTCCTTCCGCCCAATCCTGAGAGAGCAGCCAGCCGGCCTTGAGGTACTTCTCAGCTTTTTCGTAATCGCCCATGCGGAAATAGACCCAACCCAGACTATCCCAGTACGCGGGAAGGGATCGAGTGAATCGCAAATCTTCTACCTTCAAGTCAGTGAGCTTTACGTCCGAGGAGAGTACTTCCTCCTCCCGAACAGCCTCTCCTACGCGCTCGAGAGCTAACGGCAGTTGCTTGTTGGAATCAGCAAGTTCGTAGCCAATGTCGTTGTACATTTCCGGATCAGATCGTAGTTCGAGAGTTCTCTTGTAGGCCGTTAGTGCTTTTGTCTCGTCCCCTGCGTGTAGGTAAGCGCTCCCCAGCGCCAACTGCAGAAGCGCGTCATCCGGAGTGAGTTTAACCGCTGACTCGTATGCGGCTACTGCCTCTGGATAGCGCTTCAATCGGGTGAGAACGGCGCCCAAATTTGATTTAGCCTCGGTGTCGTCAGGTGCAATCTTGATGAGCTCCTTCCATGTGTCAGCGGCCTCGTCGTACTTCTTCAGATCAAACAAGGTGTACCCTATGGCGCGGAGGGGCAAAACCTGGGTCGGATCGGACTGAGCGGCTTTGCGGAAGGATTCGAGAGCTGCTTCCGGATTGCGATAGAAAATTTGCGAACTCCCCAGCATTAACCAATCCCTAGTGCATTTCGGATCAAGTTCCACGGCATGATTGATCAATGCGATCGCTCCCTGCATATCTCCCCGTTGACCGGTCTCTTGTGCTTCTTTTTCTGCCTTTTGGGCCTCCGGAATGGTGCATGGCGGGAGGCTCAGGATGCCAGCTCTAAGCGTTGACCACCCAGTCGGAGGCGCCGTGGAAGCCGTTGACGTCTCCACGTACGCGTTGTGGTCATCTTCTATCGCCTTGTTGAACTTCTTGTAACGCTCGTATTCGCTGACAGGTATTTCGGGAAGCTTGGTGATCAAGCGACGTTCAGTGGTGAGTTTACCGTCTTTGATGCTGTAGGTTGCATGATACTCCGCGAAGTCTTCCTTCAGATTTACCGCACTGGGAAGCACGGGCGTATAGCCTTTGGGCAGCTCGACCTGCGAACGAAGGTCGGTTTCGCTGGCTGCTCCCAACCAGACCGGGACCGTGGGTTTGGTGTCGTCGGCCCTGTAGGTGGGCAATGCGATGGGCGGAAGCGGAGGGCTGAGATGATGCTTAGCCCAGTCAGAATACTCTTTGCGTTTGTAGTTGTAGCTCACGTGCCAGGGCTCATCGGTCTTTTCTGGCTGGCTGGCAACTACTTCGCTCACGTCACCGGCAAAACCGGTGTTGTAGGAAAACTGTTGCACCAGGTCTTTCCATTGCTGAGCGGGGGTACTGCGGAATGCCTTCCGAAGCAGGACGTCGACGTCCTGGCCCTGGATGGATTGTTCGACTTTACCCTCCAAAGTGCCGGTGTCGTCCAGCTTGGCGTCGATACTGAAGGTACGCAGCGGCTTGAATGGCAAGTCCGCCGGAGTGGTTACAAGCCGAGCGGACTGACCGGTCGGCATGACCAGGGCTTGCTTGTTGAGCAAGACGCTAAACAGATATCCGAACGGCGCCACTTCCGCCGTACTGTCGAGCCATAGGAAGTCTTTCCCTTGCGGCACTGCAGTGATCACATGGTCAAACTGCACGGGAGACGGGACGTCCGGATCAAGCTCGCGAGAACTGTTGATCAGGGCAGGGTAGGCTTTTATGCCTACGGCATCGAGCAGGGAAGCCAGCAGCGTGTGCTTGTCTTTGCAATCTCCGTACTGATTGGCCAGCACGTCGGCCGCGGAATGAGGCTGATACCGGCCGATTCCGAAGCCTACACCAATGTAGCGAAACTGGGTGCTCACGTAGTTGTAGATGGCATGGAGCCTTGCGTTATCGTCGGTCGCGTTCTTGGTTAGCTCGGCTGCCTTGGCTCGAATCTCAGGGCTGGGCTTAACCCGCTCCTGCTGCAGGTTGCCGTACCACGCGCCAATCTCCTCCCAGCTTTGAAACGAGGAAAGCTGAATATCTAGCGGCGGCAGTTTGCCGCGCGAAGCCTGATAGGCCTTCACCTCCTGATCTTTCTTGTCTTGATCGGCGGATTGGTGTTCGAGCTGTGACCTGGTCCAGGTGAAGATACGGCGTCCGGCTTCTTCTGTGATCACGGGTTTGGAAGCCGGGCTTTTCCACTTCACCGCACGCTCACGGGGCACGCTGATCTGGAATTCCTGGTGCAGAATGATGAAGTCGTTGGAAATGTTGAAGGCGGTCCAAAATTGGCCCGGAATCAGTGGCTTTGTCACGTGCCAGCGAGTTTGAGTTTCCAGTACATCGCCGGCGCTCAGACCTTTGACCGCCACATGTTTCTCGTGCTGATCGCTATAGAAGGGCGCCTGGCGAGTGATGTCGGACGGCATGTCGAGAATATTTTCCGCAGGAGTGACGATGACCGTGCCATCGGGTTTTCGCACGCGGACATAGACGATTTCTACAGTTTCCGTTGCCTCTTGGTAGGGAAGCGAGAGGACGCTGTAGCGCTGCACGCCAGCGTCGGATTGAATGCGCAGGCGGAAGGTGATTTCACGGGTGCCGGTGCCGTCATTTTCAAACACAATCTTGGTGGTGTCTTCCTCGTCGATAAACGCTTCTTTAGAATAATCTGGCTTCGGGTCGGTGGGGTTGGCAGAAGCTTGCGGCGCCGCCGGGGCGGCAGCCACAAAGAAAAGCACGAAGAGGCACGAACACTTCAACATGAACTGGACGTTTGTACCTCGCCGGGAGGAAAAAGGCAAGGAGTTCCGCAACTTGATCCGAGGGTTGTGGCCTGGTGACCGCAGAGGCTGGTAAACTTACATTACACTGATTTGTTCGTCGGTCCGCGTGGGGCTATAGCTCAGCTGGGAGAGCGCATCGTTCGCAACGATGAGGCCGTCGGTTCGATCCCGACTAGCTCCACCAAGTTCTGGCAGGGATGTTCTTAGGCTTCGCTCAAAAGGAGATAGAAAGATGATAAAGAGCACGATCATGTATCGGAGCCTGAGAGTTGCGTTTTGCGGATTGCTGACGGCAGCAACCGTATCTCTTCTCGCGACTGGCGCCTGGGGAGAAGTCAACCAGTGCATCCGGGGTAAGATTAATTATGACGAGTGTTGGGTGGGTCTAGAGGTGTCGGGCAGCAGCGTAACAGTTTCGCCTTCGGACGTCGCTTTGTATTCAGATACCAAGGTCTCGTGGAAGCGAACCGGCGCACCGAATCCAACAGCCCAAACCGATTTTGCCGTGGATTTTGACAAGGCCGACTGCACGCCATTCCGCGGCGTCTTTCATTTTGACCAATCGACTCAGGCGCCCATTGCGGATGAACTCCCGGTTTCACACTTCGCACGGTGTAAGTACAAGGTAACGATAGGGAACCTGACAGTCGATGCCCAGGTAATCGTGATCGGAGGGCCCAAACACAACTCCACCTCATGGAGCCGACGGCACCTTGGCCAGTGGTAGATTTCCTGCGGATGGCTGAGCGTTCCGTGCCCGATTTTGTGAACATCACCATCGCACTGGTTTAATCTCAGGCGTACCCTGCCGGGGAATCAAACAGGTGTTGGTCTTCCGGCCCATATTGATTATGGCTTGAGGTAGCTGGCTCCAGAGAGGGCATGCAGGGAGTTCGCATCCGTGCCTTGTTTGACTGCGGCCAGGCAATCGTTATCGTCGATCTTGATCAATTCCACATAGGAGTATGGCGTGTTTCCGAAGGCGGTTTCCGGGATGGTCAAGCCCTTGCCGGCACCGGAACCGAGTACGCTGACTGTGCCTGGGTAGATCCATTGCGAGTTGTAGCCTGGCAGGAGCACGTTCGAGCAGTTGTTGGGTGTCACGGAAGTCCCGCTTACGTTCGTCGACTCGATAGAGCCGCTGAAGGTGCCGGAGATGTAGAGAACCGCTCCGTTGGCGCTGAGCCCCATGGTGATCGAGCCGTTGATCGGTGTCCCGCCGACTGCGGTCAGTGGGCCGTTGGTTATGGTCACGCTCGGATTAGCAGCCGTAAAGGCGTCAATTACAGCGCCATTGACGGGAACCAGGCAGTCCATGTACACGGTTGAGCTGTCCGGACTGATGGCGATGCCTGTGGGCACGCCGAATAAGTTGAGGTTATTAAAGCAGCTTGAGTTGTACTGCGCGGGTGCGCTAATCGTCCCGCCATTTAACGGATAAAATCCGTAGGAACCATCATCGTAGGTTGCGACGACGTACTTGCCATTGGGCGCAATCGCGAGCCCATCCGCCGTAGCCCCGTTTAGGCCATACCCGGTAGCGCTGCTTTCCGTTGGGGTCAGTGAACATCCGGCGCCGATATTGAAGGTCTCGATCTCTCCGGAACCCGACCAGGCTGCGGCCAGAACATTTCCAGAATGCGCTAAACCGATGCCGTAGAGAGTGCCGTTGTAACCGAAAGCGGAGACCACTCTCGTCCCCGAGCGGGTAGCGGCGTTGTAGGCGAAGATATCACCCGGCCCGGAGCCACTGACTCCGCCGGCATCGGAAAGAAATATGCATTCATTCTGGCCGTCCACTACGTCGATGTCAGTATTGTGGATGCCAAGGTACCCGCCTCCAATACCGTAACTGCCAGTATTGATTTTGCTGGTGTACACGCCATTCACGAAAACCGATCCGCTGTTGAAGTGGCCATCGTAGCCCAAGGGGACATCATCATTTAGCACGCTGTAGACAGCCGGTCCGGAAGACTTTGCGTCCTGGGCCTTCGCGATGTGCGCCCAGCCGGTTATCACCACGACTGCGAGAATCAACAGTATCTTCAGAGTCTTGGTCATTCGGCTATCTCCTCAGCTTGGATGTTATTCCGGAAATTTTGTTTTGGTTTTCTGCCCACCATTTTTCCTGCCTGTATCCCGGCCTGGCGGTGGAAGGGATTCAAACTGGAGGAGCGGATTCTCCGCTCCTCCAATCGAAAGAATCAACTACGGAGTTCCAGCGTAGCCGTGGATTACGCCACTCTGGTCGGTATACCGGCCTACTACGATGCCGGCATTGTTGATACCACGAGTCCGGGTCTCGAATGATCCCGGGAAGGTTATGGTGGTGAAAACGGTGCCCTTTGCATGGTATCCGCTGAACGGGCCAGCAGTGTTCGTGCCCCAAAGTCCAACGTATTCGTCACTGTCATTTACGCGGTCGGTTGCGGTAGTGACTCCATCGGCATTGGGATCGTCAATCTGGGTAAACTTGGTACCCACAAGGGCGAACCCGTGTTCAACACCCGTAGAGTCGTCAAAGATTCCCACCTTCACGCCTTTGTTATTGATGCCCGTGAATTCGGTGAGAATCGATCCGTTGGGAGCGTCGAAGCTGGTGTAGGTGCTCCCGACGAGAGTGAAGCCGTGGTAGACGCCGCCGGAGTCAATATACGCGCCAACGACTTCTCCTGCGTCGTTGATGCTCCATGCGTTGGTGGTAGCCGCTCCTGGAGGATCGATGGTGGTTACTTTCAACTTGGAATTAACGATCATTCCGTGAGTAATGCCGGAGCTGTCGGTGTACCAGCCAACCGCCTCGTTATGGTTATTGATTCCGTATAGCAAGGTGGCTGTCGAACCCGGAACATCTACGGTGGTGAATTTCTTGTTGATCAGCACGAAACCGTGGCTTGCGCCGCCGGTGTCGATGAAGAACCCGACAAGGATATTGGCGGTGTTGATGTCATTGCAGTCGGTCTCGGTCGCGTTGGGAACATTAACGCTCTGTAATGCTGCCTGGGCTGGCAGGGCACTCAAAGTGAGAGCGACAGCAATCGTTAGAAAACTGGCTAGCAATCCGATCTTGTTCTTTGGCATTGGAAAGCCTCCTGGGATATTTGGCGACCCATCCTAGTCACGGCTGGGGCCGCTGTCAAGGGCTGTTATGCTCGAATTCCTTGCCAGACAGGGCATTTCGCGGGGTGGTCAAATTAGGGGGATGGGATAGTCAACCGCAGTAAGATCGTACTTTCCATGGTGAAATCGTGCTTTGGAACATAACGCGAGACCAACGTTCTCCGGAGTCTGCCTAGGGAGTGCCCATGAAGCCGTGCACCACTCCGGCGAAGTCGGTATAACGTCCGACTACGATTCCAGCCTTGTTGAGGCCAAGCACGCGGGTGTCAGAGGCGTCGGGGAAATTGACGGTGGTAAAGACGCCCACACTCTCTATGAACCCACTAAACGGGCCCAGTCCTTCGGCGCCGTAGTAGCCCACAATTTCGGCGCCGTCATTGACACGCGTGGCCAGGGTGTCTGCCGCTCCGGGGTACTCGAGCGAATGAAACTTTCCGCTGAACAGGGCGAAACCAAGCTGGTTGCCCTCGGAATTATCGTAGAATCCGACGGTTTGACCGGAGGTGTTGATTCCAGTGATCGCTGTGAGAATTGCATTCGGGGCGTTGTAGGTGGAGTAAGTGCCGTGCGAATAGGTGAACCCATGGTGCAGCCCACTGCCATCCACGAATGTGCCCACGATGGTTCCTGAATTGTTGATGCTCCAGGCGTTGGTAAGCACAGAGCCGGGAGGATCGAGCGTAGTGAGCTTGCCTGCTATGTACAGAAAGCCATGAGTGATGAACTTGCTGTCGGTGTACCAACCCACTGCCTGGTCAAGGTCGTTGATCCCGAATAAGAAAGTAGCTTCGGCGCCGGTTACATCGAAGGAGCGGAAGGATTTGTTAATCAGGGCAAAGCCGTGGTTCACTGCGCCGGAGTCGACATAGTATCCGACCACGATGCCACTCTTATTGATGTCATTGCAGTCGGTTTCGGTGGCGCCGGGAACGTCCACGGTGACCAGCTGTGCATGACTGTACGGCGCGATGCAGCAAAGCAGTAGTAAAGTCAGGAGCGAGATTGCCGTTCTGAAACCAGACATAGGACACCTCTGAATTCGTAGAGCCCTATTCTGTCATCAGCGGACCGGGTCTTCAATCGCGGCCTGCCGAGCGGCATTGTACAATTTGGTACTGCGCGGATGTGTTCCGCTCAGCTAGTTACGGAATCACGTGAAACGGCACATTGCTGGTTAGCACGCCGGTAGACGTGGTCACCGTGACGTAGCCGGTGGTCGCACCGGCAGGTACTGTTGCTTTGATAAACGTGTCCGATACAACGGTGAAGCTCGCCGGGATTCCGTTGAGCGAGACGCTAGTGGTTCCGGTGAAGCCTTGGCCGAGAATGCCGAATGTTCGTCCGACCCTGCCATAACCATGCACGAACGCCACGAAGGGGCCGAGGCCCGTGGATAGGCTGAAAACGGTGCCACAGCCGCAACAGCCGCAGGTGGGACCGCCATAAAAGGTGGTCGTGCCGTAGAAGCTTCCGTCGGTGCCTTGAACCAGTCCTCCGTAGGGAGAGCCGCCGTCAGTGTTATCGAAGCTGTGCAGCGTGGTCAGCGTGCCGTCGGCAGTGATTTTGAAGACTGTGCCGTAGTTGTCAGCTCCCGCGTGTGATGTCGTCCCATAAAAGTTTCCGTCGGTAGCTTGAATTAGTTCACCGGGCTCATAACCGTCAGCGCAGCCGGGTTGAGAACAAAAGCCGTAAAGCAACGATAGCCCTCCCTGTGGGCTGATTTTGAACACCGTACCTGCAGGGCCATTAGGCCCGCTATCCTGCGTGGTTCCATAGAGGCTTCCGTCGGTCGACTCAATCAGCCCATAGGCCACTGACCCGGTAAGGCAATATGGGTTGGGGCAAAAACTGTAGAGGAGCCTCACTGCTCCTGCAGGCGTCATCTTGAAGACCGTGCCGCAACCTAAACCGCAGAAGTTCTCGATATTTCCACCCGCAGCGGTTGTCCCATAAAAGTTTCCGTCAGTGCCTAGAATAATCCCGTCCAAAGGTATTGCGCCGTCGGTTGGTGGACCAGTAAAGCGGTGCAGCGTGGTCAGCGCGCCGTCGGCGGTGATTTTGAAGACCGTGCCATCGTTAAGGGGCCCTAACGGGGCCTCTCCGCTCGTTGTTCCGTAGAAGTCCCCGTTCATGGCCTGCACCAGCCCGGCATAAGGGTAGGCACCGTCGGTACCGTCGAAGCTGTGTAGCGTAGTCAGCGTGCCGCTGGGGGTGACCTTGAAGACTGTTCCGTAGTTGTGATCACCGCCTTCGTAGCTTGTTCCGTAGAAGTTTCCGTCGGTGCTTTGAACCAGCCCAGCGTAAGGGTTGCTACCATCAGTGCAATTCGGTTGGGCGCAAAAGCTGTAAAGCGTGATCAAGGTTCCCCTAGCGGTGATTTTGAAAACTGTCCCGGCGTTATAGGCGCCGCCGATGTCAGTTGTTCCGTATAAGCTGTTATCGGCGCCTTGCGTTAACTGCATATAGTACGGCTGAGCACCGTTGGCTCCGTTGAAACGCACCAGAGTTCGAAACGTCTGGGCCTGAACGGCAATCGCCATCGCGGCGCAGAGCACAAACACAGCGTAGGCCTTTTTCCACGCACTAAGTTTCGTCATCGGAAACCTCCGTGGTGCGAAATCGAATCGCGGTCTGCTCACGCGATAGAAACGTACCCAGTCCGCGAACCGCAAGGGGGGAGTGCTATGCGAACGCGCCGAACAGTGAAGGATTATCTTCCGCTGCCCGGTTGGCGTCAAGCCTGATCGCAGCGCAGCGGCGGTACTGTGCAAAGGCCTACCGCAACAGGTGAAGGATGCGCGAGGTTAGTGTAGATTGGAAGGGTGTGGGCGCGTAGCTCAGTTGGTAGAGCAATGCCCTTTTAAGGCATGGGTCGCAGGTTCGAGTCCTGCCGCGCTCACCAGGTAACGTCTACTCCGTTGCACTTCCGGTGTTTTCCTCCTGCCCATATTAGTTGCGCGTCTGCCAGCGCCGCTTAAAACGCGGAGATCGCAGAGAACGGCAACGGAGTTCGCGGAGACCAGCAAAATATCTATAGCCATCCCTTGGTGCGGGCGATGCGCGCGGCTTCTACGCGATTGCCGGCGCCTAGTTTACTGATGGCCTCGGAGAGGTAGTTGCGCACCGTGCCTTCGGAAAGGTTCAGATCGGCGGCGATATCGCCGCTACCTTTGCCGTCCCCGGCCAGGCGCAGTACCTGGCGCTCGCGGTCGGTGAGGGGATCAGGCTCGGCCCAGGCCTCGGTGGCCAGTTCCGGATCAATGACGCGCAAGCCCTGCTGTACGCGGCGCACCGCTTCGGCAAGTTCTTCCGCTCGCATGTCTTTCAATAAATATCCTGAAGCTCCGGCTTCGAGCGCACGACGCAGGTAGCCGGCACGAGCAAACGTGGTGAGAATAATGACTCGAGTGCCAGTGTGACGCCGTTTCAATTCCGCAGCCACGTCGAGACCGGTCATCTCCGGCATTTCAATATCGGTGATGAAGACGTCTGGTTTGTGTTCCAGCACGGCGCGCAGAGCTTCTTTGCCGTTGCGCGCTCGGGCCACCACGCCGATGTCGCCTTCAATCTCGAGCAGCGCGGCAAGCGCTCCAAGAACCATGCCCTGATCTTCGGCAATGACTACACGAATCGTCTTGCGCCCGTTCTTGGAGGCCACGCTCAACGGGTCTCTTCCCTTGGCGCGGGCCTTGGCGCGGGAGTGATCGGAAACTCAATGGTGAGCCGTGTCCCGGAGTGAGTCTCCCGTTGCAAAGTGCCACCCAGGGCTTCAATACGTTCGCGCATACCGCGCAAGCCGTTGCCTTCCACCGCGCCACCACCACGGCCGTCATCCTGAATTTCAAAGCGGCAGCTTCCGTTGACCGGCGTCAAGCGCAGCAGGCAGTTGCGCGCACCGGAGTGGCGCACAACATTGGTGACGGCCTCGCGCACCACCAGCGCAACCACGCTCTCCTGTACCGGGGTGAGACCGACTTCTGCGGACTCAGAACTAACCTTTACGCCGGCCGTTTCCAGAGTTGCCCGGGCCTGTTTGATCTCTGCTTCCAGACTATAACCGCGATATCCGCGGATGGTGGTGCGCACCTCGGTCAGCGCCTCGCGGGACGTCTTTTCCACGTCGGCCATCTCGGCCTTGGCCCGCTCCGGATCGCGATCGATGAGTTTCCCAGCCAGTTCCGATTTCAGGATGATGATTGAAAGCGTATGACCAAGCACATCATGCAAATCGCGCGCGATGCGTTCGCGCTCCGCGATCTTGGCTAGGTGTTCGATTTCTTCGTTGGCCTTTTTCAGCTGGTGGTACATGCGGGTGCGCTGAGCGAAATAAATATTGGTTCCGCCAACCACAACGGAAAGGCCAGCGGCATAAAACAGAAACCAGCCCGATAAGTGCAGCAACCAGGTCTCCAGGCCAGCCACAGCCACAATCCCTGCCAGCAGCTTGACAACAGCAAACTCGGTTTCTACGAAATACGGCAGCAGGGCGGCGGCAAAAATGAAGAAGCAAGATGCACCGCCATTAAAGGGAGCGTACAAAGCTCCAACCACGACCATCGCTCCGAGGCCGGCGAACTGCCACGGCTTGCGTTCGGTCCACAGCACGCCGAGGTAGAGCGCCAGGAAGATGACGGTGCCGAGGGCGGTTAACAGCCACTGCTTCCGGCTTGCGTGCTCGAAAATAGGCTGCAAGTAGAAGAAGCCGAAGTAAGCCAGTGGCATGTAAAAGGCCCAACCATGCTCCGGCGTTTTGGTGAAGACTTTCATTTCCATATCTAGGCTACTGCTTTTCCGGGTCGCGCGTCAGCTTGGTATGGTGGTTCCCCGACCACATCATGGCGCACGCTAACAGCAGTGAGATCGGCAGTACCACCGCCAGCAAGCCGATCCTGCCCTGGAACATAAGCAGAAGAGCGGCCAGCCCAACCAGAATCCAAATTGCTGAGTTGCAGGTTCTTGTTTGCATGAAGAACTCCTTCGTAATTTCTAACCGTAGGTCTTGCCTTCATCGCGCTGGAACCCGATGCGGGCCACGCCCAGGCAGATGAGAGTGAATACGATCAGGACTAGCCAATGGCTCCAGACCGATTCCGGCTGTCCGGCCCCAACTACTCCGAGCGCGAGTTGCGCGAGGTGATATGGCGGCAGAAAATGAGCAAATTGTTGCAGCACCTTGGGGAGAAGCATCAGTGGAACCCAAAGTCCCGAACAGACCGACAGCGGAAGATAGAACAGCTGGATGATCGGCGCCGCCGAGGTGGGACCGGCGAAATATCCTATGGCCAATCCCATGGCGCAGAAGGGAAGTGAGCCCAGGACCAGAATGCCCAGCAGCTCGATGGTTTGCATTGCGGTGAGATGAACTCCGCCGAGAGTAACTCCCAATGCAAATAGCGATAGCACAACGGCGGTGCTGAAGATCATGCTCATGACGACTTTGGCGGCGAAGTAGGCGAATGGCGGCATGGGGCTGGCGCGCTTCACTTGCAGCCATCCCAGGCCACGCTCGGTCGCTAATCCCGCGGCTGTGCCAAATAACGAAGCACCCATCACCCCAAAAGTGCCGAAGGTTGCGATCAGGTAGGTGGCAAAGTGAGTGCCGTTCACGGCCGCTTCTTTGCCATTCAACACCAAGCCGAACAAGATGTAGAACATTACCGGGAAACCAATGGTCGAAAGCGAAAAGGCCCGCAAGCGCAGGCGGGTAAGAAACTCGAATTTGATTTCTTTGGCGTAAATGGTCAGAGTCTGGCCAAAGGGCCGCGCCCGAGCGGGCGAGTTGATAGTGGTCGCAAGGGTTGCCATTTCATTGCCTCCCTGAAGTCTGTGGTTCGGAACTGCCATTTTGGGTGAGTGCGAGGAACGCTTCTTCGAGGCCAGCGCCGACCACCTCGATGTCGCGCACGGCAGCGTCTCGCAGTAATAGCTCGCGCAATACGGGTTCCGCTTCGGTCACACGGATCTCGTATATGTCACGGTCTCTCTTTACTTCTGTGACGCCGGGGAAGGTCTGCAACGTCTCAATGTCCAGACTACTGACGCAGCGGATGCGTCGTCCACAAGTCTTGGCCTTGATCTCGGACGGTGTGCCTTGCGCGATGATTTCGCCGCGGTTGATCACAGCCACGCGGTCTGCCAGCGCGTCCGCTTCTTCCAGATAATGCGTGGTCAGCAGGATGGTCTTGCCGCGTTCCACCAGTTTGCGAATCTGTTCCCACAAGAGTCGTCGGGCTTCGACGTCCAGGCCGACGGTGGGTTCGTCGAGAAACAAAATGTCGGGATCGCCGCACAGGGCCAGGGCAAATAACACACGCTGCTTCTGTCCGCCGGAAAGTTCGCCGAAAGGGCGGTCTTTGATCTCTTGCAAGCCTGCGATGGCCAGAGTCTCTGTCGGCGGCAGCGGGCGAGGATAATAAGAGGAGAACAGATCGATGTGTTCCCTCACTTTCAACGTCTCCGGCACCTTCGCGACCTGCAACATAGCGCCAATCCGGGTGCGGACTTCGGAGTCAACTGGGTTTCCACTGAAGACGTTGACTGTGCCTGTACTGGGCCGCATAAGCCCCAGGAAGAGTTTGACCGCCGTGGTCTTGCCGGCGCCATTCGGTCCGAGCAGCGCCAGCAGTTCGCCGGCGCGCACGGAGAAATCCAGGTTGCGCAGCGCGTGCACTTCTCCGAATGTTTTGCTGACTTGCCGTAGTTGTGCGACTACGGTTCGCGAAGAACGAGACCGCACATCGCGAAGTTCTTGGATCTCGGGCATGGTGGCAAGCATTCTGGCTACCTCGTTCCTGCCCGGCGGTTCAGGATCAACCGGGCAAGCTCATCTTCGGAGATTGTGGGTTGCGGCACCAGTGGAGATCATCATCCGCGGGCAGTGACAAATGTCACCTGACGGTATCAACAAATATGACTATGGTATAATGACTATGATCGAGGAGTTAAATATGAAGAAAATGGCAGCAGGTTCTTTTAAAGTGCATTGCCTGGCGGTCATGGATGAAGTTCAAGCTAAGCGCGAGACCGTCTTGATCACAAAACATGGCAAGCCGGTGGCAAAGCTGGTGCCTGTCGACAAGGATACGGACGACATCTACAACTTCATGGCGGGTAAGGGCACGATCGTCGGGGATGTTGTTTCGCCGGCTTTGTCGGATGAAGAGTGGGGCGATCTCAAGTGATTCTCGTGGATACGCATGTTGTTATCTGGTTGGCTTTCGATCAGGCTCGGCTTTCGAAGAACGCGAAATCTGCCATCAACCTTGCGCGACAGGACGGGGAGGGATTAGCCATCTCTGACATCACTCTGCTGGAGCTGACAATGCTTTCGAGAAAAGGACGTATCCGCCTCGATGTCAGCCTCGAATCTTTCTTGCGCGAAGTTGAAGCGCGCTTCATTGTTCTGCCCATCAGCGGCCGCGCCTGTGTGCGTGTCCTTGGACTTCCGGCGGCATATCCCAAAGATCCGGCGGATCGCATTATTGGAGCCACCGCCTTGGTTGAAGGCCTGCCTTTGCTCACCGCGGATCGCGAAATCCGACGTTCGCGGGCGGTGCACACCATTTGGTGAGAATGGCGCTGAAAACTCGTTGAAAAATCAGCGAATTCCTTTGGAAGGCCGACATTTCGGGGGTATAGTTTCTTTCGCCGGCAGAGCCGGGAATCGACCGCCCGCGGGGGTTCGAAATGACGCTGAAAAACTTCCTCTTCGCTACAACGCTGGCCGCCATGCTTGCCACCGTGGTTCTGGCACAAGATTTCAAAGCCCCAGTCACTCATTTGGGCGGGAACGGTGGCCCAGATTTCCACGGAAATACCAGCGTGAACAGCCCGCCTGCCCCTCGGCTGATCTTCTACGGCGGCGACATCACTCCGAGTGATCCCAATGCATATGCCTTTCCCAACGGCAACACCCTGATGGTGCCGGATACCACCACTTACGGCTTGGCGACCGCTCCGAACGGCAGCAAAATCATCATAACGGGGCTCTTGTTCAACCAGGTCGCGAATATACAAACCGGAACCATCTTCGACCCGGCTACGGCGACGTACGATATTCGCAGGGACATCACCGTGGGAAACGGCGGAGTCGACTTGGTGCACGGCAGCGGGAAGCAGACCACGATCCCCACGGGCAGGATGCCTTTCGGCTACGTGGAGTACGCAACTTCGGTGATGTTCACATCGCCGATATCTGTGCGTAATGGAGGCGCATACTACCTGAATCTTTCTTCGCAGTGCACAGATTCCGATAATAAAAACTGCGCTAATATACAGTTTTTCGTTGACAATACCACTCAGCAGACTAATGGCATCAACACTCGGTTTGAACCGAGTTTGGGGCTTTACATCAATTCCGACTACTTCGGGTACAACTGGGAGCCGGCATGTGAGGTGGACGGTCTGAACGACCAGCAGTGCTCGTATCTCTCCTTCGGGGTGTATGGGCATTAGGAGGCTTGAGCGCTGCCGCTTTGCTGACGCATCCGTCGACATGACGGCAACAATTCCCGTTCACAAGGTATAATCCGAAGTTTGCATGCCGATTCGACCGGGTATTGAAGTGGCCAGCCTGAGCGATCTGGGTTGCCAGCGCGAGAACAATGAGGACAGCTTTTCCTATTGGGAGCCGGCTAGCGATGCGGAATTCGCCCAGAAGGGCAGGCTGGCGGTGGTGGCGGACGGCATGGGCGGCCACGAAGGCGGTCAGGAAGCCAGCCGCATAGCGGTAGAAGTTATTCAGGACACTTATGCCGAGACCGCCAGTACCGATCCGCAAGTTCTGCTGACTGCTGGCTTTCACGAAGCCCACAAGCGTATTCAAAGCTATGCAATGGCTCATCCACAGTTGCGGGGAATGGGTACGACCGCCACGGCGGCCGTGGTCGTCGCCAGCGGTCTTTATTATGCCCATGTTGGTGACAGCCGTTTGTACCGGATCAATAAGGGTGAAGTCACGCGCCTGACCCACGATCATTCTTATGTGGGCCGTTTGGTGGAGAGCGGAGTGCTTACCCCCGAAGAGGCCGAAGCGCATCCCCAACGAAACATTCTTACCGCCGCGCTGGGTGCGGGAGCCGAGATCGTCGTCGAAGCTCCGGATACGCCTGTCCCGCTGAAAACAGCAGACATCCTAGTGCTGTGTACGGACGGACTCTGGGGCCAGGTCACCGATCTGGAGCTACAACGAGCCGTGCTGCAGAACCCGCCCGTTACCGCCTGCCGCGCTCTGGTTAACCTGGCGCGGGAGCGCGGAGGGCCGGATAACATCACCGTGCAAGTGCTTCGCGTGGTGTAGCGTTTCGCGTAAATTCTGGCCTTTCTGCACCTTCCTGTGTCGCTCTTGTGCAAAGGAATGCAGTTGTACAACGGCGACATTTCTCTCGACTACTCACAAACTATTCATTAATAAGTAGTTACGGCGCTTCCTCTGGCGGTTAAATTGGCTGTGAGCTTGCTAATCCAATGAAAGTCAATAAACTCTATTAAAGCCATAGAGTTTTATGGCATACTGCCTAGCCATGAAGATTTCTCAAAAAGGACTGTACGCACTGCAGGCCATGATGATGCTGGCCCGCCACTATAACCAGGGTGCAATTCGCATCCGCGACATCGCCTACGAAGAAGCGTTGCCGGAAAAGTTTCTGGAACTGATTCTGCTGGAACTGAAGAACGCCCGCATCGTGGAGAGTGCACGCGGCGCCAAGGGTGGGTACCAGTTGCGGCGTTCGCCGAGTGAGATTCACCTCAGTGAGATTATCCGGTTGATAGACGGCCCGCTCGCCCCGTTCGGAGACGCGGAGCAGTTACGCACTCTGATCGATCGCGATGCCGAACACCGCAAGCTGTACCAGATATTCCTGGACGTTCGCGATGCCGCCGCCAAGATTCTGGAAAACACCACGTTGGCCGACATTGTGGGACCGAAGTCACCAAGTGCAAAGAAAGGCCGTAAGAAAAAAGACGAAGCCGGCGTTTTGCCGATGGTAGTCCACGGGAACCCGGGCCGGAGCCGAAATGAATAGGAAGTCCCCCTTGTGGTTGCTGCTTATCTGTATTGCAGTCCCTGGGTTTGCACAAGCCGTGATTCGAGTGGGTGCATTTCCCAACATCACCCATGCTCAAGCCATGGTAGGTAAAGCGAATGGATCGTTTCAAAGAGCACTTGGGCCGGGCGTAAAGATCGAGTGGACGAGTTTCAACGCCGGTCCATCAGCAATTGAGGCGCTGTTCTCGGGCGCCATTGATATGACCTACGTGGGACCGAATCCCACCATCAGCGGTTACTTGCGCTCAAACGGTGAAGCCCTACGCGTGATAGCAGGCGCCGCCAGCGGCGGGGCAGCCCTGGTGGTACGCAACGATTCGGGAATCAACAAGCCGGAAGACTTTCATGGCAAGAGAGTCGGATCGCCACAACTCGGGAACACGCAAGATGTTGCGTTGCGCGCATGGCTAAAGGCGCATGGCATGAAGCCGACCGACAAAGGTGGAGACGTGCAGGTGATCCCACTGGCCAATCCAGACCAGCTCACCATGTTCCTGCAAAAGCAACTGGACGCTTCGTGGGCGCCGGAACCGTGGGCTACGCGCTTGATTCATGAAGGCAATTGCCATCTGTTCCTCGATGAGCGCGACTTGTGGCCCGCACGACAGTTTGTAATCACCAACCTCATTGTGAGCCCCAAGTTTCTGCGGGAGCATCCCGCGGTAGTTAAGCAGTGGCTCGCGGCTCATGTTGAACTTACCGACTGGATCAACGGTCATTTACTCGAGGCCAGGAAGATTCTCAACGATCAAATTCAAAGAGAGACTGGCAAAGCACTTGCACCTGCCGTGCTGGAAGAAGCGTTTGGACGGTTGACAGTCACCTATGACCCACTACGCAGTTCACTGCTGACTTCAGCGAAGTCAGCTTATGAAGCCGGGTTTCTGGGTAAACAGCTGCCAGATCTTTCCAGTTTGTACGACTTTGGCCCGTTGAACCAGGTTTTGAAGGAAAAAGGGAAGCAGGCGATTCAATGACACTTAATGCTGCGCACCAATCTCCGTTAACCAGCGATCATCGCTGCCCGATTCGCCCTGCGCCGACGACGCGCGTGAGGCCGAGCACCGCGACCCTGGTGGTCCCGCTTCGCCATTTGCGTGGAAATGGATTTCCCAAAGTATCGCTGGATGGAATCTCGCTCAGTTACAAGACGAATGACGGCTCGCAGTTGCTGGCTCTGGACGATATCAACCTCAAGGTAAAAGCTGGTGAGTTTCTCTGCATTGTCGGTCCATCCGGTTGCGGCAAATCTACTCTCCTGCATCTAATCGCGGGTTTGCAACCAGCCACTTCCGGCAAGGTGCTGATTGACGACAAACAGGTCGAAGGCACAGGAACCGATCGCATTCTCATTTTCCAGGAGCTTGGCCTTTTTCCCTGGCTGACTGTCGGGCAAAACGTCGAGTTCGGAATGAAGATGAAAGGCATCTCCAAAACCGAGCGCAGGGAGAAAACCGATTACTACCTGCGGCTGGTCCACCTGGGGCAGTTCAAGGACAGCTATACCCACCAATTGTCGGGAGGAATGCGGCAACGGGTGGCCCTGGCTCGGGCGCTGGCCTCGGAGCCCGATGTGCTCCTGATGGACGAGCCTTTCGCTGCTCTCGACGCACAAACCCGCGACTTGCTACACGACGAACTGGAGCGCATTTGGTCGGAAACCGGGCGCACCATTATTTTTGTTACCCATAATGTGCGGGAAGCGGTGCGGTTAGGAGATCGTGTGGCATTGTTCACCTTCCGTCCTGGACGAATAAAGCGTGAATTCCTGATCGGCTTGCCACGGCCGCGTCAACTCGAGGACGTCACCGTGGCCAAGAGTGCGCGCGAGATCCTGAACGAGCTTCGCGAAGAGATTAACAAGTCCCTGGAGGAACAGTACGGTCATGAAGCGGTTCGCTAAACACGCCATCTTCTATTCGGTGCTGGTCGGGGTGTGGATTGTCCTGGCCAAACTGAAGATCTGGCCACCGTATGTCTTCCCGACTCCGCGGGGCGTGATGGACTCACTGTGGGCCGGCTTCGCCGACCATAGTTTCTGGATCGCGATTGCGGTCAGCATGAAGCGGATGTTAATCGGATATAGCCTTTCGGTGGTGCTTGGAATGGTCCTGGGCCTGGGCGTCGCCAGCAACAAATTCCTGGAAGAAACCATGGGCGGTCTGCTGGTCAGTTTGCAGAGTCTGCCGAGCATTTGCTGGCTGCCGCTGGCCGTGCTCTGGTTTGGGCTGACGGAGAAAGCGATCCTGTTCGTGGTCGTGATGGGTTCACTACTCTCGGTCACCATCGCTATGGAAACCGGACGCCAGCAGATGCCGAAAATCTACGGCATGGCCGGTCGCAATCTAGGGGCGCGGGGCCTCAAGCTGTTCTGGTATGTGTTGCTGCCAGCGAGCCTGCCTTACATCCTTTCTGGATTGAAGCAGGGGTGGGCATTTGCCTGGCGCTCATTGATCTCGGGCGAAATGATTTTCGTAAGCTTGGGTTTGGGACAGCTGCTCATGATGGGGCGCGATCTGAATGACATGAGCCAGGTAATTGCGGTGATGATTCTGATTGTCGCCATTGGATATCTGGTCGATGGCCTGGTGTTCAAGACCATTGAACGCCGGTTGCAGCACCAGTGGGGGTTGGCTCCGGCAACTTAGCGCACGGCTCCAGGTTTCGCGTAGTTCCCGGCAAGACGGAGGATTTCGTCATTCCGGGACAGTGTGCATTATGCAAGTTAGCCCATAGAGTTACTGTAGATAATGAAAGCACAGTACAAAACGGATCTAGCATGGCCGGGACGAAGCACCCAAGCGCCCGGAACGCTCCGTCTATCGCTTGACGAGTACTTCCCGGATGGGATAAACCAAGGTTCTCGAAGCAGAGTGAACAGGGAAGCACGGTTGGTCTGCCTTCGCGCAGTCGCCGACCGCTTCACGGTCCCTGTTGCAGCCTTCCCCAGGCTGGTTGTCTTGGCTGCAAGCCTCGGATGGAATTCCAAACCATCCTCAAAAAGGAGTGCTCCGTGAAAATCCGCAATCTGTGTGTGAGTGTGGTGCTGTTCTTAATCGCCAGTGTTTCGCTCGGCTGCGCGCAAACCATCACCGTTGCCGCCGCGTCCGATCTCCAGTTCGCGTTTCAGGATGTTGCTGCCCGCTTTGAGAAAAGTTCCGGCAAGCAAGTTAAACTGATCTTCGGATCGTCGGGGAATTTCTTTGCCCAGATTCAAAACGGCGCACCGTTTGACCTGTTCTTCTCCGCCGACCTTGACTACGCCAAAAAGCTAGACGCCGCTGGCCTCGCTGAGCCCGGAACCTTGCATGAATACGCCACCGGCAAGATCGTTCTGTGGGCGCCGCAGCAATCGCCAGTTGATCTTAAGATCGGCCTGCAAGTGCTGCGGGATCCCGCTATCAAGAAAATCGCCATTGCCAATCCCGAACACGCGCCTTACGGCCGGGCGGCGGTTGCTGCTCTGCGGCACGAAAAACTGTACGACCAGGTCGCCGACAAGTTTGTATTGGGAGAGAACATCTCTCAAACCGCGACCTTTGTCGTTTCCGGCAGTGCGGACATCGGCATCGTCGCTTTGTCTTTGGCGCTGGCGCCAGCCTTGAAGGACAAAGGGAGGTATGCGGAAATCCCGTCCGAAGACTATCCCCCGATAGAACAAGCAGCCGTAATCCTGAAGTCATCGCAACAGAAAGAAACGGCCCGCGCGTTTCTAGTTTTTGTGAAGTCTCTCGAGATTGTGAATTTGTTGAAGATGTACGGGTTCTCGGTTCCGGCGAACGCCGGTACCAGCCCTTAAGAAAGCGAAATTCAAATAACCATTCCGAAAGAGGACAAGTATGAATCGCATGTTCATTGTAGTGTTAGGGTTTGCATCGTTAATGGTGGGCGCATTCGCACAGCAATCGCCAACTGCTCCGGATACGTCCGGTGGCAATAGTCCAGCGCCGGCATCGAATGTTGCAACCGTTCGCGGTTGCCTCCGGGGTCAACGTGGAAACTACATCCTCATTGAAAATAACAGTGGCTCGGTCTATGTGCTGAAAGGGGTAGGCAACAAACTCGACAGCTATTTGCGCCATCAGGTTGAGGTGAAAGGGACAATCCTCCCTGGGACCATCAAGACTGGCGTGAATCCCGATAAGGTCGGCAGTAACCCCAGCGATACCGTACACGGTGTTGATGGCGTTCCGTTACGCGTGGCCAACATCCAGACGGACATTCGCACTATCTCCAAAAATTGCAAAGCGGCTGACAAGGAGTAACCGGACACCAGCTGGTTTTGATTTTTGGCATGGCTGTAATCTCTATTAACAAAATAAGGGTTAATGACATGCTGTACAAGGGTATGAAGGTCTCGCAAAAAGAAAGTTGCACGTAACGCATAGGTTTTCGGTTTCGGCGAATTCCCCGCGCCGGCCCGTAAGTTTCTATCCAGGAGAAAATGACAATGAAATCGCTAGTTTCTTTCATCGTACTAGTCTTGGCGGTGACTGCCTCAGCGCAGACAGACTCCCCCAAGGCCAGCGCGAAAACAACCACCAAGCCAACAACCGTCACCGCGAAGGAAGTTCAAGCGCTCCGCGATGCTCTGGCTGCGCAACAACGCCAGACCGAGCAGCAAAACCGGCAACTCGAGCAGTTGAGGTCCGAGGTACAGCAATTGCTCGATGCCACACAACAGGCCAATGCCAGTGCCCAGAAGGCCCAGAGCAGTGTGGATCAAGCTCAGGGCGTGGCGACCCAGGCGCAGCAGTCGGCGGCCGCCGCCCAACAAGTGGCTCAACAGGCTTCTTCCCAAGCCGTCCAAGCGACCACTGCTCTTGCCGCAGTCAGCACTCAGACGCAGGAAGAAGGCAGGCAAATCAGCGCGCTGCAAGCCGCTCTGGGGCGCTTCCGCTTCAGTGGCGACGTCCGCATCAGAGGGGAAGACTACTTCCAGCAGGGTGTTCCCGACCTTAACCAGGCGCGTATTCGCGTCCGCCTCGGAATTGATGGCCAGTTGAATGAAGACTTCATCGGCGGAATTGCCATCGCTACGGGATCTCTGGGTAATCCCACAACTACCAATGAGACCCTCAGCGGAGCTTTTGATCGCAAGACCATCGGGCTGGACCGTGGATACATCACCTACAATCCAGTAGCGCATCAATGGCTTTCTCTCACCGGTGGCAAGTTCGCCTATCCTTGGCAACGGACTTCGGTGACCTTCGATCCCGATCTCAATCCAGAGGGATTCGACGAAAAAGTCTCATTTAATTTTTCTGGGCCGGTGCAGAATGTCACGGCACAAGCCATTGAGCTCCTATACAACGAAGTCAGCGGGAAATCTGGAGTTGCGTCGCAAGATTCCTACGCCCTGGGCGCTCAGGTTTCTGCGACCCTTCGCTTCGGACCCTGGACCGCCACTCCTTCCCTTCTGAGCTTGAAGTGGAATCGTCCAGACGCACTGTTGAGTGAAAGTGCGTTCGTCACCGGAGCCACCAGCACGGGGTACCTGCCGGCGGGCGCTACCAAACCGATAACCGGAATTCCGGTCCCGGGCGAGGGTCAGGGTTGCGCCAAGGGGAACGGCCTTCCCAGCTTCGCACCGTGCGTATTCGCACCGAATGGCATGACCAACGCCACTTTCACCGATTCCAAAGGAGTGGTGCACTTCTACTCCGGATTCAACTACGTAGATTTCATCCTGAACAACCAAATTCAGGATGGAATTACGCGCTTACCTATCAACCTGCTGGTCGAGTTGCTGGATAACCCCGACGCCGCGGCGCATCCGCTTAACACCAAGGGCGTCGCTCTCACCAATCTGGGCAGCCAGAACAAGGAGTACGGGTTTGATCTCAGTCTGGGCCAGACCAAGAACAAGAACGACGTTCAATTTGGTTACGCCTGGTCCCGCGAAGAGCAGGACGCTGCCATCGCCTCGTTTGTTGAGAGCGACCAACGTGCCCCCACTAACATCCTGCAGAACCGTATCTACGCGTTGTGGAAATTGCGCGCCAATACGACTGCCGGTTTCACCTGGTGGCGTGGTCGTGCTCTGAACACGTATCTGGAAAACAACGTTGCGTTATTCAACAACTGGGACACCAGCATTCCCACCATTACAAAGGCAGGTCAGCAGGAACCGTATTTGAACCGGTTTCAGTTTGACTTGATCTACGCGTTCTAACACGAGGGCAAATCTTGGCCACGGATTGGCACGGATCGAAAGATTCGTGAAATCCGTGGCCGGTTTTGTCTGGTTTCTGTTTAAGATAGGTAGTGACCACGAGGGATGGGAACATGGTTTCGCGGCGAAGTTTTCTTAAAGGAGTCTCGGGAGCGATCGCGGCGGTGGGCGCTATTCATCCCTTGCTCAATTGGGCCGCGGAGAATGCTCCGGTGGTCATACCGGGTGAAGATGGCCTGATCGTGCGCTCCTCCCGCTTCCTCGACCTGGAAATGCCCCCTGAATTCTTCGATTCATGGATTACTCCGACACCGCATTTCTTTGTGCGTAATCACATGCACGAGCCCAGCACCCTCGACGCCGAAACCTGGGAACTGAAAGTTTCAGGCGAGGTCGAGAGACCGTTGACTTTGCACTTCGCCGATTTGGTCAGGATGGAGCCACACACCGTGACCAACACCCTGGAGTGTGCCGGCAACGGGCGGGCGTTTCAACGTCCCCAGGTTCCCGGCGTGCAATGGCAGAAGGGCGCGGTGGGTACAGCGCGCTTCAGTGGCCCACGTTTGCAGGACATCCTGCAACGAGCTGGGGTGAAAGCCACTGGAAAGCACGTCATGTTTCATGGTCTGGATGAAGTGCCCGGCAAAGTGCCACCGTTTATCCGTAGCATTCCCATCGAAAAAGCCAGCGACGAAGACACTCTCATCGCCATGCGCATGAACGGCGAAGCGCTGACCAGACATCACGGTTTCCCAGCGCGTGCGCTGGTTCCCGGCTGGATTGGCGCAGCTTCCTGTAAGTGGCTGAGTGAGATAAAAGTGCTCGACAAAGAGTTCGACGGTAACTTCATGAAGCCGGGATACCGAATGCCTAACCACCCGCTGAAGCCGGGTGATCCGCTCAACTTAGATGACACACACGCTCTGACCGCGCTCACGGTTAAATCGGTTATTGCCGGACCCGTGGACGAGTCGACTTCACAATCGCGGTCGATTCATATTCATGGCGCTGCCTGGGCCGGGGAAGCGGACATTGTGAAAGTCGAAACCTCAACCGATGCGGGCGCGACCTGGCAAGCTGCGGAGTTAAGCAGAGATCGGGCTAAGTACGCGTGGCGCTTGTGGAGTCACAGCTGGAAAGCACCCAAGGCGGGCGACTACACCATCCTGTCGCGCGCGACGGACAGCCAGGGCCGTACCCAGCCCGAGATTGCCGAATGGAATCCCAGCGGATATTTGTATAACGCTTTTGATCGGGTGAAAATCCATGTGGAAGCGTAGCTTGCGAGTTGCCGTGTTCGCTGTTTCTCTACTGGCATTGTGCAGCTTGCCTTTGCTGCGGGCGCAGTCTCCCGAACTGCCGGCTGGGCCGGCGCAAGCTAAAGTCACTACCGCATGCACGGAGTGCCACGAGTCGCGCATCATCAGCCAGCAGCGGCTTAGTAAAGCTGCGTGGACCAAGGAAGTCGATAAGATGATTAAGTGGGGAGCATTAGTTGACCCCGCCGACCGCGACAGCTTTATCGAATATCTAAGTGTGAACTTTCCTCCTGACAAAGCTCCGGAGCAGATGCCGCGCGTGGTGGCAGCCAAGAAACATTAGTCTTGCGGGGAGTCAGGGCCTTCTGCCTACCTCGCCGCCCCGAGAGCTAATGCCCCAAGAGAGCCTGCGTTCGCGCCTTTCGTGGAGTTTGTGGACTCGGGAGGTGCAGTCTCAAACACGCCAGCGGGGATCGGCTTGTCAGGTATCGTCTCATAAGCATAGCCGGTCAGAGTAGCTGCTCCGGCTCTCGCATCCAGTCGCGCCCAGCCATAATGGATTTCGCCGTTAATTGAGAACTTGACGCCGAGATACCGATTTGTCGCGTTAAGCCAAAATCCACTGCTGGTGCGGTGATAAGTAAATTCGCTGACTCCAAGCTCATAGAACGCCATCGCTCCAAAAGTTCCGAAACCCGCCCGCGCACTGACCGGGCCAATAATGTTTCCAATCGCTTTATTTGCCGCGTAATGCTGGCTGGCCTCAAGTATCTGGTTGCCATCTAGCCCCCCGCGGCCAAATCGTGGAAAATAAAATTGCCCGAACTGGAAGAGCGGAGGTTCTCCGCCGAGAGTACGAGATCGGGGACGCCATCATTGTTGAGGTCTATTTGCAGGGTCGATTGGCCGTTTTGAACCTGCCCAATGCTCTTGTTTGCGGGAGTGTAAAGGATCTCCGCATAAACGGCAGGCGCAAGGCTCAAGCTGCCCAGCGTGATCGCGCTGATGGCTGCGGCAGTAACGTACCCATGATTTGTGCTCGCATTCGCTCCAGCAGCGGCTACATAGCTGGCGAGTTCATCGTCGAGCCGGGTCGGTAACCGCATCATCTTTCGCGTCTTCATGCGTTAAACCTCGCGTGGGCTGTCATTATAGCGCTTCACTACATCTATGAACCGCTTCCAAACCCGGCTCCCTTGACGCAGGCACAGGATAACAGGATAAAGGAACTACGCGGGAGACTCTGGGCTGCATCGCTCCGTGGTATAGTTCGGATGTCTCTTCTAGCATCTTTCCGCCGTACCCCATTATGGGAGCCGGTTCCTTGCGAAATCTGACAGCGTCTCGCTGCGCAAGGAGCCTAAATGGCCGCGAAGTCTTCACCTGTCCACTCGTCAGTTTCTCACTCAACGAACCTAAGACAAGATGGCGATGGGCATGCCATGAGAAACGCGATTTTGCTGGGCGTTTCACGCAAAGAATGCGACGGGATTTTCTCTAAGCTCACCTTAGTGAACATGGAGTTGCACGATTTAATGCAGGAAGCCGGGCAGGAGATCGAATTTTGCTATTTTCCCAACACCATGATGGCGTCGGTTCTAAATGTCATGGCCGATGGCAAAAGCGTTGAGGTGGGGCTGGCAGGCTGGGAGGGTTTCGTCGGATTGCCGGTGGTCGCGGGATTTCGTAGTAGCGCCAGCCGGGTAGTGACCCAAGCCCAGGGAACCGCTTTCCGGATCCACGCCGACGACATGCGAGAAGGTCTTCGCGGGTGCCCGCAATTGACGGTCAGCCTCATCCAATATTCCCAACGAGCGACTATGGAGGTCACTCAGATAGCCGCTTGCAATCGGCTTCACGAAGTGGATGAACGGCTCTCGCGGTGGCTCTTGATGAGCCAGGACCGCATATGCCTGGATGTTCTACCACTAACCCAGGAGTTCCTTTCACAAATGCTCGGGACGCGACGCGCTAGTGTGTCGGTTGCTGCCAGGATTTTACAAAAGGCCGAGTTGATTCGGGTCGGTCGCGGCAATGTCTCGATCCTCAATAGGAAAGGCTTAGAAGAAGCCTGCTGTGAATGCTATGGAGTGATTCAGAAACAGCTAGACAACTGGCAGAAAGAATCCGAGGATTAGATTGCGGTAGCGTACAGACACCCCTCTACACGTGTCCTAACCTCTAGTTGTGTCTTTCCCAAAAGACTCGCGTGATCCGGCGAAAGCGCCCAAAAAAGAGATCGAAGCTCTCATGAACAGCCTCTCTGCTTCGCCCCCTGCGATCCATTTCTGCCGGGAGTGTGGTTCCAAAATGCAATGTCTCGACACTATTTTCTTTCGCTTCGGAGGGGATGGAGGCTGGAACATTCAGCTGCCTGTGTGCCCACGGTGTGAAGACTTGAGAGGTTTGAAGACCCTACCGTTCGGAGCGGCATAGACCCGTGCAACAAGTCGCCAGCACCGGGCCGCGGGGTACGTTGCGAAAACAAGAATCGCAAGCCCAGAGCATTTCTTAAAGCGCGCTAGCGTACAGTCAGACATCGATTATCGGGAGTAGTATTCGAGGCGCGCTGGGCGGCCCCTTCCCCCTGCCTTTGGATTGAACGGTTGCCAGACGTGGCACGCCGGCACCCAGCGCCTTTTTACAGACTCGCAGAGGATCATGGTAAACCGCACTTTTAGTCTCTTGAGAATGAGCTATCCACTGTCCGGCATTTGCGACTCCTGCCAAAAGAGCTTCATGTCTCGCAATGAGGACGCAAGAGAAGCGGAAACAGAGGTCAAGACCGCATTCGACAAGCACACGTGTGAACGCGAAACCTTCATCGACTCTGCTGCCCGAATTGTTAAGAAGCATGGTTTGTGAAGACCACAATTCCGCCTGTAACTCTGCCTACGAGCGTAACTCCTCGGCAGGAGTCTTTGATGATTGTGGCATCGCTTTGGAAGACTGCGCCGGTTGCAGTGTAACCACTGGTTCCTTGATGGAGTATTTCAGCAGCACCCAAAGCGCACGTACGCCGTCTTTCCAACCGATTTTCTTGCCTTCTTCGTAGGTGCGTCCCTGGTAGCTGATGCCAACTTCGTAAATGCGCAGGCAGCGCTTGGCCACTTTGACGGTGACTTCCGGCTCAAATCCAAAGCGGTTTTCTTCGAGCGGAATGGCCTGGATGATCTCGCGCCGGAAGACTTTATAACAGGTCTCCATGTCAGAGAGGTTAATGTTGGTCAGGCAATTGGACAGCAAGGTCAGCAACCAGTTGCCCACCGAATGCCAGAAGTAAAGCACGCGATGGGGCGCGCCGCCCATGAAACGCGATCCGTAAACCACGTCCGCCTTGCCTTGAATCAGCGGCTCGAGAAGTAACGGATAGTCTTTGGGATCGTATTCGAGATCGGCATCCTGAATGAGTACGAAATCGCCGGTGGCCTCTTGAATGCCGCGACGCAGGGCCGCTCCCTTGCCCATGTTGCGAGGTTGCAGGAGAACCTTGATCTGAGGATGCTGGGCTTGCAATGCCGCGAGGAGTTCCCTGGAACCGTCGCGTGATCCATCATCGATGCAGATCAACTCGATCTCGAGCGGGACCGATAAGATGCGATCCACGACTTCGCGCAAAGTCGCCCGCTCATCGTAAATAGGGGTTACAACCGACAGTTTCATTGGCATTTCACGCAAACTGCGCTTCCAGCAGTTTAAGGCCAACCAGCGGCGGCGCAAGCAATAAAATAGGGCCGGACAAGCCGGCCCTATGGAATATCCCGATGGTTACTTCGTCAAGACAGTTACGCTCGGGTGAGAGACGTTTGACGCTTCGTTAATGACGTAGATGGCGGAGCCGTTAGTGATGGCGACGGTATTTGCGCCGAAAGTGCCGGTGCCATCCGCCGCGAAAGTATACGGCGTTGCAAAAACGGGTTGGTTCTCCACTAGATAGGGCGCAGCGACGAGGTTTATGTCCTGAGTCCCGGAGAACTTTGCAGTATTGAGGTGGAAGGTTCCGACCTGGTTGATGACTGAATAGTCGACGTCTTCCTCGGTTCCGACCGTGTAGCTTCCGCCTGAAGGACGAACGCTGGTTTGCGCTGACATTACGCCCGACGTGGCAGGGAAATCGTTACCTGCGAGGAATGCGCTGACCCCGGGAACGCCGGTTACCAGGTAGCCCACGGGAGTAATGAAATTGCCGGTGAAGGAAACTCGTCCGGTTACGGAATCGACAGTGTACGCACCCAGCACTCCCCATTCGGAAGCGACGCCCTCTTTGTACTGGAAGAGAGTGCCTCCAGTGATCGTGCTGGTGCCGTCGAAGGTGCCGGTGGCAATGTTGGCGATGGGAATGTCGCCGACCGCCAGTCCAACGCCGTGAGCGATGTAGCTGCCGGTAAGGTTGGTGGCGGAGAAAGGACCGTTGGTCGCCAAAGCTTCGCCAGCAACGATCGGATTGGGTGGCAGTGGGTCGGTCGAAGCAAAGATCGCCTCGGTAGAGTTGACGACATAGAACACCAAGTGCAGATTGTAGGGAGCGATCGTGAACGACGCGGTGCCCCTGCCGCTGGTGTCAGCGCCAGTGAATGCACCGGTGCCGCCGGTTAAGTCGGAGCCAGTTGCGCCGGCATCATCGTAGTCAAGCGCCAGATTGCTGAAGGCGCCGGCTGCGGCGGAAACAGATCCGACGATTCCGATGCGACCTCCCGATGGATCGGTGCCGGAAAACAAGAATGCGTACATTCCGCTCAGGCTGGTGCTAAAGGCCGAAGTGTTTTGCAGCCGGAGAATGCCCGATCCGCGGGTTCCGGTTCCATTGCTGTCATCGAACTCGGTGATTTGACCTGTGGTAAATGCGCCTGAGCCGTTGACTCCGCCAACGCTGTAGCGAAATGCACTGGTACCGCTGGTGGTGGTTAGATTCACGCAGCCACGGTTATCAGCGCCCAGGGAATAAGTCCCGCCAGTGATGACGAAGTTCTGTGCGCCGGTAGTACGGTTAGCGTCTTCCTCGCCGCCGGTGATGTTGCCATGTCCGTCCGGAACGAAGCTGCCAGCCAAAGCGACCGGGCCGTTGATGTCAAAACCTTTGAGCAGAAAGGCAAAAGGAGCAGTTCCCAGTTTCGATTCGACACCGGCGCTGCACCCTTGCGCATTATTAATTTGAAGGCTGAGGCCGCTTGAGGCGGCTGAAACTGTAAATGAATCGGTTACCTGGAAGGTAAGAGCGTTGATGGTAGGCGTGGTAGGTGTACCCGTAATCGCGCCCGTGGCGGGATTGAGTGACAGGCCTGCCGGCAAAGTACCCGACTGCAACGACCACCGGTAAGGTAATGTGCCGCCGTTTGCCTGCAAGTTGAAGGAGTATGCGGTACCGGCATTATCCATTGGCAGGTAGGTTGTCACAACACCGGGCGCTGAGGCGGTGTGAATGCTGAGTTGACCGGAAAGGGCATTCACGCTTTTGGTGTCGGTCACCTGGAAAACTAAGGAGCCGACGTTTCCCGATGACACGGGAGTTCCGGCAACTACGCCGCTGCTGCTGAGAGATAAACCAACTGGAAGAGATCCTGACTTCAACGACCACGTATATGAACCTGTTCCACCGGTCGCTTGCAGCGCAGTGGAATACACCGCGCCAACTTCGCTGGCGGGTAAGGAAGCCGTAACGACTGAAGGCCCCGCGATGACTTGGATATCAAACTTGCTGGAATCGGCGATGCTCTGATTGGCGTCTCTCAGCTGAAACACAAGCGAGCTGACAGTTCCTGCCGTTGTAGGTACGCCAGTAATTGCGCCGGTATTGGCGTTCAAGGATAAGCCTCCGGGCAGCGTGCCGGATTTCAAAGACCATTTATAGGGCGTCGTGCCGCCGGTTCCTTGCAAGGTAACGGAGTATGGTGCGCCGACTTCACTGCCGGGCAGGGAAGAAGTCATAAACCGCAGTACTGTGGGATTGATCTTGATGCTAAGTGCGCTGGAGTCAGCAATGGAGTCCTTGGCATCGGTGACCTGAAAGACGAGCGAGCCGAAGTTGCCTTGTCCTGTGGGTGCGCCGATGACGGCGCCTGCTTTACTCAAGGACAAGCCGGCGGGCAACGATCCAGATTTCAACGACCAGGAATAGGGTTGCTTACCCCCGGTGGCTTGCAGATTGGCAGTGTAAGCTGCGCCCATGGTGCCGCTGGGAAGGGAAGTCGTCATGATACTGGGTAAGGATGCATCGCTGCCTCCGCCCCCGATAGTGCTGATTGCACCACCGCCGCAGGCTGTGAACTGCAGCGAGAAAAGAAACAGGCAAGCAAGAGAAACAAGGGACACGCCACGATTCGTCATGAGATTGAATTCACCTGAGATGGATTTTGCACGTTACTGGTGTGCTCCGAACTGCTCAAACCGATGTTTAGGATCGAATCGGGGGACCTGCTGAGGGAGAAAGCCTTTTGAGGGAGGAAAATCTACCTACTGATTGTCGAAGATTGGCGGACTGCCGACAAGAGTCGTACGCCTTGGTTGAGTAGGATCGAACGCGTGGAGTCTTTCGTCTCTATAGAACCACACTGTGCAACTGCGAGTTTGGGTTTGCGGCTGTAGGCTTGAAATGGGGGCAACCGAGGGGCCCGGCGGTGCGACTGAAATGGGATCCTAGCAAACCGAGTGCAATCTTCCGATCAGGTTGCAAATCGAGCTCTTTGTGGGGAGGACGACATATTTTGCACCGAGGGGGTTGCGGGTGGTCGTGGTGTACGCGCCGTCCCAGTGAAGTGTCAAGAAATGTCATGGGAGGCGGTTGTCCGACTAGAGTCTTTAGTCCCTAAGAGCTTCAGCCCCTTGCGATGACATGGCGTAGCCGTTATCGTTGCGCCAGTTCTTGGACGTGCTCTCCCCATGGTGCGTTGGTCAATTAAACGAGTAAATCCCCCTTTAGCACACTGTGAACTGCTGGGCAAACTGCCCGGTTCGGATGTGTAGAGATTTGCATATTTGGTCAGGAATTATTGCGAAGGCCCCAAATTAGCCGTCAGTACGGGGAAGTTATTTGCCGTTTTTTCATTTGCTTGTATGATTTTGGTCCCGTTTCCGGCTGACGGAGATATATGGCGGAGCGAGTGCACTTCCGATATTGAACTTGGAGAGTCACTAGGGCCTAATCTTCTTGCGATCGCAGTTCCCGCAAGAGCGTGAATTGCAAGCAGAGTGGGGGCAAGTTCCGGGTCACGAAATGTGACTGAGAGGGCGGAGCTACATCAGTCGGGAAGCGATACCAGCAAGAGCTCACATCTTTACCTGCAGAGCAGATTGGCGTAGCATCAGCAGCAAAGAGCAAGCGGGGCAAGGCTTCTGTCAGAGTCCAGGCACGGTATGCTGTGCCGCCAACAAACCCGAAATAATTTGACGTTCATGAGTCATTTGAGAGGAATTATGAAGACGAATCGCAGATTTCCAATCCTAGTTGCAGGAACGCTGGCGGCGTTGTTGATGGTGTGCGCAGCGCAAACCGGGCCGCAGAGTAATGGGCCCGTGAACATGGCATCGGCCAGCTCGCAGGCGAGCAACGTGCCGCAGTTTCAAGAACGCGACGCGCGTTACCGGATGGTCGCCGGCGATGTCTTCGATGTGAATTTCGACTTGACCCCTGAGTTCAATCAACAGGCAGTGAATGTCCAGCCGGACGGGTTTGTGACGCTGCGTGGAGTCGGAGACGTCAAGGTCGCGGGACTGACCACGCCGGAATTGCGCGAGACCATCCGCAATGCCTACGCCAAGACGCTACATGATCCGATCATCTCGATCACGTTGCGGGAATTTCAGAAGCCCTTTTTTATTGCTGACGGTCAACTTGGCCATCCTGGACGGTACGAAATGCATGGTCCGCTGACCTTGAGCGAAGGCATTGCGCTCGCCGGCGGATTTCTCGAGAGCTCGAAGCACTCGCAGGTAGTGCTGTACCGGCGAGTGAACGATCAATGGACCGAGGCTAAACTTATCAATGTGAAGAAGATGGAAAATAACCGGGACATGAGAGAAGATCCTCTTCTACATCCTGGGGACATGTTGTTCGTACCCAAGAACCGTTATTCCAAGATAGAGCGCTATCTCCCGACTCCCAACGTCGGCGTGGCAGCATATGCAGCCCAATACTAGGAAATCCAAGAACAACGAGGTCCGACTATGAGCAATCAAGAATTGATACTTCCCGGTGGGGCACAACCTTCGAGCTTCACTCTGCGGGATCTGCTGGCGATTGCATTTCGCCACAAACGGACGGCGGTCATCTGTTTCGCCGGAGTTATGCTCGGCACGGTGTTCGCCGTGCTGGCGAACCCTTACCGCGCGTCGACCAAGTTCCTGGTATCGCACGAACGCATGGATCCGGTGGTGACATCGTCACAGAGTGGTCCCGAGGTGCGTCCGCCGGATGTTTCGGAAGAAGAGATCAACTCCGAGATTGAAATTCTGAAAAGCGGTGACGTCGCGCGCCGGGTGGTGATTGCGGTCGGGCTGGACAAGAAGAAATCGCTTTCCGAATACATTTTTGGACCGGCAACCCAAGAGGAAAGAACATCGAAGGCGGTTGACCGGCTGATGGGTGACCTCAAGATTGAGCCGGTGAACAAGAGTCACGTAATCACCGTCACCTACACGTCGTCCGATCCTAAACTGGCTTCGAAGGTGCTACAGGCATTGGGCGAGGCTTATATGCAGCAGCACAAGGACGTGTTCACACCGCCGGGACAGGTGGAATTCTTCGATAAAGAAGCCCAGCGTTACAAGCAGGACCTGATGTCCGCGGAGAGTGAGATTACGAAATTCTCCGACCAGCAAAATGGCGTGGCGCCACACGTCCAGCGAGACATCGTTTTGCAGAAGCTGAGCGATTTCCGGTCGGTATTGCAACAAACCAAGGCCGATTTAGCCACGGCTGATGAGAGAATCAGTTCGTTACAGAAGCAAGCGGGAAGCACGCCTCAGCGTCTGACAACCTCTACCTGGAAAGAAGACAACTTTCAGGTGTTGCAGGGATTCAAAAACACATTGATGACGCTGCAACTGAAACGTACCGAGTATCTGATGAAATATCAGCCTGATTATCCGCTGGTGGTAGAGGTAGACAAGGAGATTGCGCAGACCCAAGCCTCGATCGCGGCGGAAGAGAGCAAGCCCATCCGGCAGGAAACTACAGACCGCAACCCAACCTACGCCTGGATCAACGAAGAATTGGCCAAGACTGCGGCGGAGCGCAGCGGCCTGCAAGCGAAGTTGGCTGCGACTCAGGCCACCGTCGAGCAGTACGAAGTACAGGCTCGAGATCTGTCGCAGAAGGGACTGACCGAGACGGACTTGTACCGCACGATGAAGAACGACGAGGAAAACTACCTCCTGTACCTGCACAAGAAGGAAGAAGCGCGGATGACAGAGGCGTTGGACAACACGCGGATCGTGAACGTTTCGATTGCAGAGCAACCAGTCGTACCCACGGCGCCGTTTAGTTCTCCGGCGCTGATCGTGGTGATCGGTACCCTGGTCGCGGCGACGCTGACCATGGGGGTCGTGTTTGCTCAGGAATACCTGGATCCATCGTTCCGTACACCCTCCGAAGTGGCTACTACTCTGCCGATTCCGTTACTGGCGGCAGTCCCCTACCGCCTCAATGGGTTTCACACCAACGGTAACGGCAATGGGAACGGGAATGGGCACGGATCGAACGGGGGCCGCAATGCGCATTCCCCCGATGAATCGATTTCGATGAATTCCTGACCTAGTTTTTTGGCGACGAATCAATTGGACCGGATGCCGGTTTCACCCCCCGTGCGATGGGCTCCGTATTCTTCAAACAGCAAGCCAACCAATACTCGATATTTTTGAGCGCGATCTCGGCCGATAGGCCAAGAAAGAGAGTCGGGGCATCATGAGCAGAAACTTTGAACTCTTGAACCAGATGGGCAAGGGGGTTGTATTGCAACCAGAAGTTGTGTTGCAACCCGAAGCGGGGGCAAGGCCGGTTCCGGCGGCAGATCCGTCCAGCTTTCTTCCAGCACTGGAACTCGATGGAATCGCCCGTGACGAAATCACGAAACTGGTTCATCGAACCTTCCTCCTGGCTGGAGCCGAGGGACCACGCCGCGTGGTATTTACGTCCACGGAATCGGGAAACGGCGGGACATGGGTGTGCGCGCACGCCGGCGAGATGCTGGCTTCCCAAGTCGGCCGTTCGGTATGCATTGTGGACTGCAATTTGCAGTCTCCCTCTCTGCATCAACAATTCATGGTAAAGAATCACCACGGACTAGCCGATGCATTGCAGGGTGATGGCCCTATCCGCGAATACGCGACTCAACTGCGCCAGAATCTCTGGCTGGTAAGCTGCGGCGCATCCAGCGAGAGTGCGCTGGGGTTTCTGACTTCAGACCGGATGCGCAGACGAGTTGCGGAGTTGAGCGCTGAATTCGATTATGTCCTGTTCGATGTAGCGCCACTCAACGCTTCAAACCATGGCGTTATCCTGGGGCACCTGACGGACGGTGTCGTGATCGTGTTGAAGGCACACGCTACCCGGCGCGACTCAACCCGGGAAACGATTCAAGGGCTGCAAGCTTCGAGAGTAAAAGTGCTGGGCGCAGTATTGAATCAGCGGACCTTCCCCATTCCAGAGAAAATCTACAACCGCCTGTAAGCGCAGGCGTGGCCGGCGCGGGACGAGAATCCAGTCTCAAACCCCGTTCGGCAGCGCCAAACTTCTTTTTTCCCACCGGCTGGTTTGCCTGTTGACTGGCCAGTTTTTAGCCAAGCATCTTGCTTGATTCCAAGCGTTTGCCACCACAAATCAACTGTTGAGAGGACTTTCGGATGGGCACGATGAAAGGCCAAGCGTTAAGCAGCATCACCAAGCTGTGCGACTTGGTCCTCCTGATTCTTTCCTTTACGATAGCCACGCTGCCTCATATCGGGGCCTCCGGTTCAGTCTCGCTCGTACAATTTCTCCACCTCAAGATTAAGCTGCTCGATCTGGTCATCTTCTCCGTCCTTTTGGGGACTTGGCAGGTGATCTTTTTGATGCTTGGGCTGTACGGATCCAAGCGGCTGGCGAGCCGCAAGAGTGAGGCCGTGGATGCTTTCAAGGCGACGACGCTCTGCGCGGTGGTCCTGGGGTTTGCCTCCTTCCTGCTTAACTTCCAGTGGGTAACACCAAATTTCGTACTGACTTTCTGGGTGTGCAGCACCGGCCTGGTCGTCTCCACGCGGATGGCGGTCAGGACCTGGTTGCGACGAGTCAGGATACACGGGCGCGACTCGCGCAATATGTTGATTGTCGGATCCAATGGGCGCGCCATTGAATTCGCTAAGACCATCCGGTCGAAACCGGAACTGGGCTATCGTATCCTGGGTTTTGCCGACGTTGAATGGAGTGGCATCGAAGAAGTCCAAAACCACGGTTGGTCAGTAGTGTGCGATTTCGACAGTCTGCACTCATTCGTTCGGCGCAGTGTGGTGGACGAGGTCGTGCTCACGGTGCCGATGCGTTCGTTTCACGATCTCGCGTCCAATATAGTCGCCATGTGCGAGCAGCAGGGCATCGTGGTACGAGTGCTTTCGGATTTATTCAATTCGAAGATCAAACCGTCGAAGGCCGACGATTTCGAAGGTTCTCCAGTTATCACGCATTACGGCGGAATGGTGGAGGGTTGGCCCGCGACCATCAAGCGTGCGATTGACTTCACATTATCACTGTTGCTCATGATTGCAGTGGCGCCGGTGTTGCTGCTGGCCGCAATCCTGATCAAGCTTACATCTCCCGGTCCGGTGTTCTTCATACAGAGGAGAATCGGTCTGAACAAGCGGGTTTTTCACATTTACAAATTCCGGACGATGGTGGCGGATGCGGAGAAAAAGCTACGGGACGTGGAACATTTGAATGAGGTTTCCGGACCGGTTTTCAAAATCAAAAACGATCCGCGGCTCACACCGGTTGGCAAGTTCCTGCGCAAGACCAGCATTGACGAATTACCGCAGCTCATTAATATCCTGAACGGTGATATGAGTCTGGTGGGTCCGCGTCCGTTACAGATGCGCGACTACGAGCTGCTCACGGAAGCGGGCCAGGATTGGCAGCGATGCCGCTTCAGCGTGCGACCTGGGATTACCTGTTTATGGCAGGTGAGCGGCCGCAGTTCTTTGCCGTTTCACAAGTGGATGGAGCTTGACCTGCAATATGTGCGCAATTGGTCGCTTTGGCTGGATGTGCAGATACTGGCTAGAACCATTCCGGCGGTTTTCCGTGGAATCGGGGCGGCCTGACGTTATCGCGGCCCAACCTTCCAAAGCTTGTGTAACGCGATCCCAACAATGAATAGCGGATTTCACGATGTTTCTTCGGCGCCGGAGTCGGGAGTAGTGGATATCGAGCACCGATTCGAATGGAACCAGACGACGGTGTGTGACGATACTCGCGAACAATGCTTGCACGAGTTAATCGAAGAACAAGCCGAAAATCGCCCAGAGCAAATAGCGGTAGTTGGATCAAGTCGTCAGCTCACCTATCGTGAATTCAACGTTAGGGCCAATCAGTTAGCTCATTATCTGCGAAGCCGCGGAGTAGGCCGAAACGAACGAGTTGGAATTTGTCTCGATTCTTCGGCCGAACTCGCAGTTGTGGTGTTCGCGGTCTTAAAGTCGGGCGCGGCGTGCCTGCCGCTCGATCCCAACTATCCTAAGGACCGCCTGAAGTACATGCTGGACGACAGCCAGGCACGGGTAGTGATCACCGAAGCCGGCAGACTTTCAGCAGCGGTTCCGAAGGGCTGCGAAGTGATTCTCCTGGCTGACGCGGCGAGCGCCATTTCGAAACAGCCTCAGACGAATCCAGGAATCGATATCACGGCAGAGGATATCGCGTACGTAATTTATACCTCGGGTTCCACTGGTAAGCCCCGAGGAGTGTTGCTCACTCATGCCGGGCTGTCGAACTACAACGCCAACGCGGCTCGCATGTATGCCATCACGCCCAAAGATCGGGTACTGCAATTCTGTTCTATTAGCTTTGACATCGCAATTGAGGAAATGTTTATCACCTGGCTCAGCGGAGCCACCCTGGTCTTCAAGACCAAGGAAATGCCGCTGGCGGTTCCGGAGTTCTTGAAATGGACTGAGCAGCATTGCATTACGGTTTTGGATTTGCCGACCGCTTATTGGCATGAGTGGGTTCATGAATTCTCTCAACTGGAAAAGGTGGTCCCAGCCAGTTTGCGGCTGGTGATTGTTGGCGGGGAGAAGCCATCTTCGCAGGCATATGCGAAGTGGGTGAATTCAGCGGCGAAAAGCGTGCGCTGGATCAATACCTACGGTCCGACCGAGACCAGCATTTGCGTCACTGCCTTTGAGCCAAAATATGAGGCGGGTGAGCCGGTTCCAGAGAATATTCCGATTGGGCGTGCGTTGCCGAATGTCCAGGTTTATCTGCTCGATGCCGATGTCAAGGAAGTTCCAGTCGGCGTTGCTGGCGAGTTGCATGTAGGGGGAGTGGGAGTCGCGCGAGGTTATCTCAATCGCTCTGAATTGACCGCGGAAAAGTTCATTCCCGACCCATTTTCGTCGAAGCCCGAAGCGCGGTTATACAAAACCGGTGACCGGGCACGGTATCTGCCCTCGGGCGATATCGAGTTCCTCGGCCGGGTCGACGATCAGATCAAGATCCGCGGTTTCCGTGTCGAGCCTGGCGAGATTGAAACATTACTGAGTAAATGCCACGGCGTCCGTGACGCCGCAGTGGTTGCGAAAGAGGATGCGAGTGGCGGCAAGCAACTGGCTGCCTATTTCACCGCAATTCCGGGATCGAAACCGGTGGTAGCTGATCTCCGCCGTTGCCTGCAAGAACAGCTGCCGGATTACATGGTGCCCTCAGCCTTTGTTGCATTGCCGGCCATGCCGCTGACCCCGAACGGCAAGATTAACCGTCGTGAATTGCCGGCGCCAAAGTTCGAGAGTTCGTCAGCAACGTTTGCGATTGCGACCGGTCCGTTGCAATCCCAGTTGGTCGGTATCTGGGAAGAAGTGCTCGGCAGGCGGCCGATTGGTATTCACGACAACTTTTTTGAGTTGGGTGGCCATTCCTTAACTGCGGCCAGACTCATGCATCGCACCGGGCAGGCGTTGGGCAAGACCTTGCCGCTGGCCATGCTGTTTCATGCTCCGACCATTGAGCAACTGGCGACCGTGCTGGGCAAGGATGAATGGTCACAGCACTGGTCGTCACTTGTGCCCGTGCAAACCGGAGGCGCGCAGCCGCCATTTTTTTGCATTCATGGAGTTGGCGGCAATGTGGTCGGTTTCAATCGCTTGGGGCGCCATATGGCGCCGGACTATCCGTTTTATGGCTTGCAGTCGCAAGGCCTGAACGGGAAGAGTCCATGCCTTACCAGCATTGAGGCGATGGCCGCGCACTACATCTCCGAGATGCGCAGTGTTCAGCCGCATGGCCCTTACTGCCTGGGTGGATTTTCTTTCGGCGGTCTGGTTGCCTACGAAATCGCACAGCAACTTCGCGCCGCTAGCGAAGAAGTAGGCTTGCTGGTGTTATTCGATACTTACCCCGGCGATGTGAAGGCCGGAACAGTTTCCTTGTTGAAAGCGCTGCTCAAGCCATCATGGAAGCATTGGCTGCAGGACGTGCCGTGGGCTTTGGAAAAGAAGATCCGACGGACCTGGCGAGGTCTGCACGTTCCCCGGGCGTTGTGGGATGTTCATAATGCAAATCGCGCGGCGGCATCGAAATACGTGTTACAGCCATATCCGGGTAAAGTGACTCTGGTGCGCGCCACGGAGAAGCCTTTGGAAGGTTCGTTCGATCCTCACGCTTTGTGGAAGGATCTGGCGGGCAGTTTGGTGGTCCACGAGATTGCCAGCGACCACTACGACATTTTGCTGGAACCGCAAGTCCAGAAGTTGTCCGATCGTTTGAAGAGCTGGATTGGCGCAGCCAAGTACGAGTACGAACACGCCGGCATGCAGACTTCTTAACCTGGTCATGGAAACCTTTCAACAAGTTAAACAAAGACTCCAACTTTGCTAGAGACAGACATTCAGGAACCTGAGACGCCGGCGGAGCAAAAACCCGCGAGCGGGTGGTTTGCTACCACGCTGGAGCGCGTATTTCCGTCCCGGTTTCTTGGTATCAGTCACGAGACGGTGATGTTGCGGTTCGTGCCCTGGCTTCACAAGGGAGGCTGCGCGGTTCTCGATCAGGCGTTGATCTCCGGTTCAAACTTTGTGGTGAGCATTCTGCTCGCCCGCTGGCTGGTTCCGGAGCAATACGGGGCCTATGCGGTTGCTTTTGGCTTCTTCGTTCTACTGTCCCTGGTTTATGGCTCCCTGGTATTGGAGCCGATGGCTGTGTTCGGCGGGTCATCTTACCGCGAGAGCTTGCGGGGATATCTTGGCTCTTTGATCTGGATTCATGTGGCGATGTCGCTGGCGATTGCGGCGGCGTTTGGTGCGACTTCATTCGTTGCCTGGAAAGTAGCGCCGGCGGGCGGGTTAGGTGGAGCGCTGGCAGGGGTGACCATCGCGTCTCCCTGTGTGTTGTTGTTTTGGCTGGCTCGCCGCACTTTCTATCTTGAGCTGTCACCGGCAAAGGCCGCAGTTGGGGCGTTGGTTTATTTCACCATCAGCCTGGGCTTGCTGTTTGTGGTATATCGGCGAGGACTACTTTCGCCTTTCAGCGCATTCGTGCTTATCGGGATAGCGGCGCTGGGAACCGGAATCTATCTTCTAATTCGGTTGCGAGGGGAACTACGCCCGGGCACTTTCGATCACCCGGTAGGCGTGGTATGGGGACGGCATTGGCGCTATGGACGCTGGGCGTTATTGAGCTGCGTAGCCAGTTGGATTCCCGCCAATATCTACTACCCGCTCCTGGGTTCGTTCCGAACCATGGCGCAGTCTGGACAACTGAAAGCGCTGATGAACTTTACTTTGCCAGTCGAACAAGTGAAGCTCGCGCTCGGTCTGCTCTTTCTGCCCTACGCAGCTTCCGTGATCGGACGCGAAGGCAAAGCCAGCGCTGGGGCTCTGAGCCGAAGAATGACGCTGGTTGCGGTGGGCGTCGCTATCGTGTATTGGGCAGTACTTTTTTGGTGGCAGGGGCCGGCGTTTCACGCGCTCTATTCTGGCCGCTATACGGAGGTCGCCCATCTATTGCCGATCGTCGCGCTCGGTTCAATTGCATGGTGTGGCAGTTTTGGTTCGGCGATCGCTTTACGGGCCATGGAATCTCCTTCTTCGGTATTTGTAGCATTTGCACTCGCAACCGCAGCCTCGTTGATTATCGGGATTCCAGCCACTTGGTTTTACGGTCTTTCTGGAGCTATTTGGGGCACCAATGTGTCAGACTTGCTTTCCTGGGTATTCCTGGTGTGGATCCTGCGCCGCAAGATGGCTGGGCGTTCGCTAGGAATCGAGCGGTTCGCCGCATGGCGCGGGAGACAGCCAGCGAGCGCTGTCGAAGGCGTGTCCGACTAAGCCTTTAGAACGGGTGAGCGCATGGATGCTCACTGCAGCGCGTAGTAACGGGACTTTACAAAGGACGGGACTGAGGAATGGCAAAAAAGTTTCACGATTTCGAGCTGCCCAAGCGCGGACTCTACTCCAAGCAGCGGAGTAAGCCGAACAGTGCCTATCGCAAGCTGCGCCGGAAGTTATCGCGAACCGCGCTGCGAAAACCTCTTATCTGGTTTCGGCATCATGGATTCCGCCCAGCCGATGTTTTTCTTGGATCCTATCCACGGTCAGGGACTACCTGGTCTCGATTCGTGCTGCTGGAAATCCTTACCGGCCATGAGGGTGGATTCGATGAAGTGAATGGTATTTTGCACGGAGTCGGCAATCACGCAACCGGAGCCCCGGTGCTTCCCGGTCGTGGCCGCTTGGTGGCGACGCACGAGCAGTACCGTAAGCAGTATCACAAGGCGGTCTACCTGGTGCGGGACGTGAGGGATGTCATCCTCTCTGAATTTGCCTATACCACAGCCCTGGAGTTTTTCCAGGGGGACTTGGATGCATTCATCTCTCAGTTTTTGCTTAAGAAGGTGAACCCCTTCGGACCGTGGCAGAAGCACGTTGCCTCATGGTTGGACTCTCCCATCGCCAACACCCCCAATTTATTGGTCGTTCATTATCGGGACCTTCGCAAAAATCCGCTTGACGGATTTATGCGGATTGCGAAGTTCCTGGGTGTCGAGCGCGACCCGGCCTTGGTCCAGCGAGCGATCGAGCACAACACAATCGACAAAATGAAAGAGAAGGAGCGGGTTGCGCCACAGAGGGCTTCCGTAAAGGGCCGGTTTGTGCGCAGCGGTGAAGTGCAGGGATGGCGAGCCAAGATGACGCCCGAGCAAGTGCAATTTATCGCGGAACATGCAGGAACCGTCCTGCAGAGACTCGGGTATCCGCTCTCCAGCGAAACGGCTGCCGGGGACCGCGTCCTTGAAGTCTTATCAAGATAGGTGAGGGAGAGAAGGAATGCAGGGTAATGTAACCAGTCGTCCGGCGAAGAGTTGGTTTTCGTGGAGCATGATCGCGGGAATGTTCGCGGCCACGGCGTTTGCTTTTGCCTTCATGCCCATATTGCCGGCGTCCTCTTACGAGGATGGAACCATCGGTATTCTTGCCGATGCGGGCTTATTTTTTGTGTTGCTTTGCATCGTCGTCGGTACCGCGATCGTGCAAAAGCTCGACACGCGACATTTGATTTTTCGCCTGGCCCTCACGATTTGGTGGATGTTGTTGGTAGACGAAGAATTCTTCAGCCGGGTCAATGCCAGTTGGGGAAAAGGGTTTTCGCTGAATGCCTATGCGGAAGGCGCGATGTGGCTGGTGTGCGGGGCGGTGTTATTCATCCTGACCTTACGCAGCCCAGGATACCTGGTGCAATTGTTCCAGGGTTCCTCCAAGTGGGTAACTTTCTTTGTAATGGTTTGCATTATTTCGATCGCCTGGACGCCGGGCCCGGGGTACGCGATGGCGTGGGGTTTCAAACTGGTATTGGCGGTTTGTTTGCTGCAACTCTGCAACAGCATGATTGAAAACGTTTCTGACATTGAGTTGTTTCTGAAAGTTACCGTCGTGGCATTCTTGTTCTTAACCATACTACCCGTCTATTACGCCACCAAGGATCCCGACGGATTCTGGTTTGAGGGCAGACTCAACGCCGATCCTGACCTCTTGAGCCCATTGGCAGCTTCGCTGATGGTGATGTCGATGATGCTGTACGCAATGACCAAGAAACGACAGTGGGTGGTCACCGGGATAATTGGCGCCGTGATCATGGTCATGGGCTTCGGGAAAGCCGGAGTCGCCGGAGGCTTCATTGCAGCGGCTATTTTCACGCTTCTACAGAAAAAGGTCATCCGCAGTCTTGGGCTGTTGCTAGGCTTGGGTGTCTTGGCAATGCTCATCATTTCGGTAACGCCATTGGCAAGCTACCTTCAGACCTATCAGGGCGGTTCCACCCTGACCGGGCGTACTGTGATCTGGGGAATGGCGCTCACCGCTATGAAACAGACTCCAATTCTGGGGCGCGGTTATCTCGCTACATATTTTTCCTGGGAGAACACCAGCGGATTGAAAAGCGGTGCGGTTCACGTACACAATGGCTTCCTGGAAGTTGCTTATAACAATGGGGCACTCGGCGAACTGCTGTTGCTGACGGTTCATTTTGTGATGCTGCGCAACATCTTCAGTGCGATGAAAACCTGCAGGATGCTGCGGAACTTGCGTCCGGACAGCCAGCAAGCCTGGCATGCCTACCTACTGACCATCGGATGCCTGGGTTTGTATGTCCATACTTTCATTCAAGGTTTGATGGGCGGACACTTCGGTGGAAGGTGCATGAGCCCGTATATGCTATGGCTTGCGTTGATTATGCTGACTACAGCCACTCGCCGTGTGAGCGAAACTATGTTGCAACGGGCAAGACTGACGCGCGAACCGCTTTTTGCTGTCACCGGCCTGGAAACGTTCGACTTGGTACCCATACAAAATTAGCCCTTTACGCGGGGAAGTCCGAAACCATCTGAAGCCAATGAAAATAGCTCTGGTTCACAACACGTACCTTGAGCAGGGTGGGGAAGACGTTGTGTTTTGGCAAGAGCGACGGCTACTGCAAGAGGCCGGACACCAGGTTTTGGAATACCAGCGCTTTAACCGGGAAATGGAGCAGTATTCATTGGCGCGCCGCCTGACGATTATTGGGCGCACGGTGTGGGCATCCGACTCGTATCGCGATTTCACCAAGTTGCTGCGGGACAACCGTCCCGATGTCGTGCATGTGCACAATACGTTCCCGCTGGTCTCGCCCTCGATCCTGTGGGCCTGCCGCAAGGAACGCGTGCCGGTTGTGCATACCCTGCACAACTACCGGTTGCTGTGCCCGGGAGCAAACTTCATCCGCGACGGAAAGCCGTGCGAGGATTGTACCCAGGGCAGCATTTGGCAATCGGTTGCGCATGGTTGTTATCGGGGTTCACGGCCTCAGACTGCGGCGGTAGCGTTGATGCTGTCCGTACATCGCGCCAAGAAGACGTGGACGCAGGCCGTTGACCGCTACATCGTGCTCACCGAATTCGCGCGCAGCCGTTTCGTGAATGCCGGCTTCGCGCCCGAAAAGATTTCGATCAAGCCCAACTACGTCGATCCCGATCCTGGCAAGCGCAGCGGCAGTGACCCCTCTTATGCTCTTTTTGTGGGTCGGGTATCGGAGGAAAAGGGAGCACCCACTTTGTTGAAAGCGTGGCGTCAACTTCCGAAGCATTGCACCCTGCGAGTGGTTGGGGACGGCCCGTTCAGCGCGGAAATGGAATCGCAGGTCAGATCGGAAGGGTTGTCCAACATCAGCTTTACCGGCCGCTTGCCGCGGGAACGCGTGATTGAGGAGATGAAGGGCGCGCGCTTTGTGATTTTTCCCAGCCAGCTTTACGAGAATATGCCCCTGACGATCATCGAGGCATTCGCGTGTGGAGTCCCGGTGCTGGCTTCAAAGCTGGGAGCCATGCAGGAAATCGTCAGCCAGGACCGTACCGGACTCTTTTTTGAGCCGCGCAATGCCGACGATCTGGCGCGCACCGCGAAATTGGCATGGGAGCAGCCACAGTACATGCGCCATCTGGGCGACAACGCCCGTGCAGAATATGAGGCCAAGTACACTGCGGCAGCCAATTATCGTCAGCTGATGGAGATCTACCGCCAGGTAATTACGAGCAGCGCCGAAGATGCTGGTACAGAGGGAATCGAAGAATTCGAAGAAGTGTCGTCGGTTTGAGAATGTTATCGCCGAGTACGACCTAAGTAATTGTTCTGCAATGGGTTATATAGTATTTGCCTTCAAGGCATCGGTTCGAATGGCTGTTCCCATCAGCTAATGCTTTAGACTACAGCGAAGCTGGTATAGCCGGATCGACGGCTTCGCAGTAAGTTGTTGTGATCGGCAGGATGCGCTGCTCGTCTCCGACATTCCTGGCACGAGACTCCCGGAACTTAGTAAACGTTGTACAAGATTTGGAGGAATGGGTTTGAAGTCGTCTGCCCCCAACCCGAGAGAAGAAAATCCGTTCCCAAGTTTGACGGCGGAATCACTGTCTGGTGCTAAACCATCCGGTAACGGAGATCTGCGTCAAAAACTATTGATCACCGAATTGGTAAAGGTCAGGGCGGGGCTGATGCCGGATGGGCTGGCACTGGTGTCGAACACCCAGACCGTGACTTATCGCGAGCTCGAAGTTCGCGCGAATCAGCTCGCCCATCACTTGCGCAAGCTCGGAGTCGGGCCCGAAGTCATCGTGGGTCTGTGTCTGGGGCGTTCGCCGTTGATGGTGGTCGCAGCTTTGGCGATTCTGAAGGCGGGCGGAGCTTACATCCCTCTAGACCCGGACTATCCGGTTGAGCGTCTCCGGTTTATGTTGGAGGATGCCAAGTCGGCGGTTTTAATTGCGCGTCAGGATATTGGCGAACGGATTGGCAGCGGACGTTGGAAGACTCTGGATATTGAAAAAAGAGCGCTCCAGATCTCGGACTACCCTGAAACTGCGCCGGAGACGAATTTCTCCGGAGACAATCTGGCGTATGTCATTTACACCTCTGGTTCGACAGGCCGCCCCAAGGGTGTTCAGATCACTCATCGGAGTTTGTTGAACCTGGTGCAATGGCACCAGCGTGCGTTTGCAACTTCTCCTTCGGATCGCGCCAGCCAAGTGGCAAGCGTTGGATTCGACGCGGCGGTATGGGAACTTTGGCCTAATCTTGCAGCCGGAAGCAGCGTGCATTTTCCGGATGAAGCCGTGCGCGTGGCACCGGAACCGCTGCGGGATTGGCTGGTGGCGGAGGGGATCACAGTAAGTTTCGTTCCGACTCCTCTGGCGGAAGCTCTGATTTCATTGGAGTGGCCGCGCGAGACCAATCTGCGTCTCCTTCTGACCGGCGGAGATGCCTTGCATTTCTACCCACCGGCACATCTCCCCTTTCAGCTGATTAATAATTATGGGCCGACGGAATGCACTGTGGTAGCCACGTCGGGTGTAGTGGCTTCCGGCGGTCCCGAGGATGGGGCTCCGCCGATCGGAAGGCCGATTGACGATTTCCAAATTTACATTCTTAACGAGCACCAGCAACCGGTTTCGGATGGCGCCACCGGAGAGTTGCATATTGCCGGGCGTGGCGTGGGCCGGGGCTACCTTAACCGCCCCGATCTGAATGCGCAGAAGTTTGTCGCCAACCCTTTCAGCCAGACACCTGGGGAGAGGATGTACAAGACCGGAGACTTGGCGCGCTACTTGCCGGATGGTCAGATCGCGTTTGTAGGACGCATTGACGAGCAGATTAAAGTCCGGGGTTATCGCATCGAGCCGGAAGAGATCGCCACACTTTTGAATCGATGCTACGGCGTCGAGGCCAGCGTGGTAGCTGCCCGTGGAGAAAACGGCGATACGCGATTGATTGCTTACGTGGTGCCGACTCCGGGTGTGAAGCTTGATCACGATTCACTACAGGCATATTTGAAAAAGTATTTGCCGGACTACATGATTCCCGCGGCTTTCGTGCGGCTCGACAAATTGCCGCTCGGTCCCACCGGAAAAATCGAGCGGGCGATGCTACCCGCGCCCTCTCCGGAAAATACAAGTGAAGATAAGATCCTCGTCGGTCCCTCCACCCCGGTCGAAACCCGTGTGGTGGCGATTCTGGCGGAACTACTGGGTATCAAGAAGGTCGGCGTACACGACAACTTCTTTTTCCTGGGGGGACACTCTTTGCTCGGTACCCAGTTGATTGCGCGGGCGCGGGATTCATTTGGCATCGAGCTGCCGCTACGCACCGTATTCGATTCCCCAACCGCTTCGCAACTCTCGGCCGAGATCGAACGCCTGCGGCGCCAGACCCATACTAGCGCTGCCGATTGATTTCTATGGTTACACAACCAGCCACTGGGGCTCGCGGGGATACTTCTGCAGCGCACGAGCAACCCGTTTTGAGCCTGTACCAGTTGCTGGATCCGGAGGTCTTGGCCGATCCCTATCCCCTATATCACCGGTTGCGCAACGAAGACCCAGTCCACTGGGATCCCTTCCTGCACGCCTGGGTGGTGACGCGCTACGAAGAAGTAGTTCGCGTGTTGCAGGACTTTTCCGCCAATCGCACGTTCACACCGCAGCAATTGGGAGAGATGGGGCTTTCCCAGTTGAGTCCCATCGCAGCAGTGATGGTGAAGCAGATGCTTTTTATGGACCCTCCTGCTCATACCCGCCTGCGTGGATTGTGCTCTCAAGCTTTCACGCCACGAAGGGTCGAGATGCTGCGTTCCCGCATTCAGGGAATTGCCAATCGGCTGATCGACACCCTTTTGTTGGCGGGGCGTATGGACGTGGTCAGTGACTTTGCTGCGCCCTTGCCCGCCACCGTGACTGCGGAGTTGCTGGGCGTACCCGTGTCCGACCACTTACAGCTGAAGGCGTGGTCAGCCGATTTCGCCGAGATGCTGGGTAATTTTCAGCACAACCCAGATCGCACTCAGCGCGTGCTTCGCAGCGTGCAGGAGATGACGGAATACTTCCGAACTGCGATCGCCGAGGCGCGACTGCATCCCGGGGATGGTCTGGTTCACCATCTCCTCCTAGCAGAAGTGGATGGCAATCGTCTCAGCGAGGAAGAAGTCATTGCCAACCTCATTGTCACCATGGTTGGCGGGCAGGAAACCACGACCAACCTGATCGGCAATGGACTGCTCACATTGCTGCGTAATCCCGATGTCATGAGGCAATTGCGGTCGGATCTGTCATTGATTCCTTCCGCGGTCGAAGAATTGCTGCGTTATGAAAGTCCGAGCCAACACACGGCGCGCATCGCTCCCGCGGATGTTGAACTTGGCGGCAAGAGCATTAAGCGTAAAGACGCGGTGATTGCAGTGATGGGCGCAGCCAACCGCGACCCGCAACGCTTCTCCGATCCCGACCGCCTGGACATCACCCGCAAAGACAATCGCCATGTGGCTTTTGGAGCGGGAGCGCACTTCTGTTTTGGAGCTCCGTTGGCACGGATGGAGGCGCAAATTGCGTTTTCTGCACTGCTGCAACGTCTGCCAGAATTGAAGTTGGAACCCGACTCATTGATTTGGAGAAATAATCTGGGACTAAGAGGCCTGACCGCACTTTGGGTCAGTTGGTCGATTGGGTCTCAGCCGGCAGTGAGGACCAGCGCTTGAGTACGCAACTCGCACAGAACCCGAGGGAGCTAAAACCGGGCGGCGCGTGCCCGCTCGATACGTGTGCCTCCGTAGCTGCAGCCGCGCCTGAGCCTGGGCAGGCGTATGCCCCAGTGTCTTTCGCGCAGCAGCAAGTCTGGGTGCACGCGCAGTTGGTACCGGAAATACCGATCTATAACGAGCCCATCACGTTCCATCGGAACGGAACCCTGGATGTGCAGGTCTTGGAGCGTGTGCTGACGGAGATAGTGCGTCGCCATCAGGCGTGGAGAACTGTCTTCCGCGCCGTGGACGAAGAGCCAGTTCAAGTTGTACAGGCTGCCATGCCGGTTCGCGTGCGCATTGCTGACCTGCGGGGCTTACCTGCTGATGCGAGGGAATCGGAGGCGCGAAGGCTGGCGGTCGAGGATGCTTTGCGGCCCTTCGATTTATCGCGTGGTCCGTTGTTCCGAACCTTGCTGGTGCATTTCAGCGACACCGAACACCGGTTGTTTCTGACGCTGCATCACATTATCTTTGACGGATATTCGATTTACCGGGTACTTCTCCCCGAGCTAGCAAGGCTCTATAAAGCCTTTTCCGAGAATAGACCAGCGGACCTTCCGGACCTGCCGACTCAATATCCTGGTTTTGCAAAGTGGGAACGAGAGTGGCTTCCGCAAGGGGCACGTCTGGCTGGGCAACTGGCATATTGGAGAAAGCAGTTGGGCGGAAACCCCTCCATTCTGCAGTTGCCGACTGATCAACCCCGGCCGCCGGCGCAGAGCTTTCGGGGTGCCATTCAGCCTGTAAGCTTCTCGACAGAGCTTCGTGACGCCCTGAAATTGTTGAGCCAGCGGGAGGGCGCGACTCTCTTCATGGGGATGATCGCGACATTTGCCGTGCTCTTGTCCCGCTATTCGTCCTGCCAGGATGTAAGCATAGGAACGGTGAGCTCAGGGCGTAAGCGATCCGAATTAGAAGGCTTGCTGGGATATTTCCTGAATCCCATAGTGCTGAGGAACAACCTTTTTGGAGATCCAACTTTTCGCGAGCTATTGCGCCGGACCCGAGAAGTAACGCTGGATGCTCTATCCAACGACGATGCCCCGTTTACGCAAGTGGTTAATGAGGTCGATCCCGACCGCAGCCTGAGCTTCAATCCATTATTCCAAGCGCTTCTGACCCTGGAACCCCCAATGTCAGAGAGCCAGGATGGATGGACGGTGGCATTGACCCAGTCCGAAATAGATACCGGGCTGTCAAAGTTGGATTTGTGTCTGGAACTCGACGACCGCGCCTACGGCCTGGTGGGGCGATTCAAGTACAGCAGCGACCTGTTCGAGCCCGCGACAGTTTCGCGAATGGCGGGTCACCTAACAACTCTGCTCGAAGGAATTGTCTCGAACCCTGACCAGCGCATCTCCCGCCTGCCGATGCTCACGGAGGGCGAACGGCATCAACTGTGTGTCGAGCGGAACGATACGGGGGCAGAGCTTCCGGCTGTAACTTGTCTACATCAGTTGTTCGTCGATCAGGCGGAACGCACGCCAGAGGCTGTGGCGGTGGCCGATGGAAACTGTCAACTCACGTATCGAGAGCTTCAAAGCAAGAGTGACAAGTTGGCCGCCATTCTGAAGGCTCATGGCGTCGGTCCGGAGAAGCCGGTGGGACTCTATCTTGAGCCCTCTTGGGAAATGCCGACGGCAATCTTGGCGGTCCTGAAGGCGGGAGGGGCATGCGTTCCGTTGGATCCAAGTTATCCGGTTGGCAGGCACTCCCACGCGGTAAAAGAGACTGGCATGAAAGTGCTGCTTACCCAAAGGCGGCTGCGCAGCCAAGTCCCGGCAAACGGCGTGGAGGTAGTGTGCGTTGACGACGAAGACATTTACGCTGGAACCGCGGAGCCGGTGCAGTGTGAGCTTCGAGCTCACAACCTGGCCTTTGTGATCTATACCTCGGGTTCGACTGGAAAACCCAAGGGCGTGCAGCTTACCCATGGGAACCTGATCCATTCAACTGCCGCGCGGCCCATTTACTACGGTGCGAGTCCGGCGAGATTTCTGCTGTTGTCTTCCTTCGCTTTCGACAGCTCGTTAGCCGGAATCTTTTCGACTTTGTGCTACGGAGGTACGCTGGTATTGACGTCCGGTTCAGTAACGTCGAATCTGACGCAGCTTGCCAGCTTCGCTGAACAGCAGCAGGTTTCACATTTGCTCTGCGTTCCGTCCCTATACAGTTTGCTTTTGGAACAAGCTAAGGCTGGGCAGTTGGCATCGTTGCGAGTGGCCATCGTAGCGGGTGAAGTGTGCCCGGTTGATCTGGTCGAGCGTCATTATAGGAAGCTGCCACGCGCCGTCTTGTTCAACGAGTACGGACCTACAGAGGCGACTGTTTGGAGCACGGTATACAGGTGCATCGCAGGGAAATCCGAGAAACTGGTACCGATCGGCCGTCCTATTCCAAACACGCGCGTGTATGTTCTGGATACTCACGGGAATCTACTGCCTAGCGGGGTTCCTGGCGAGCTTCATATTGCCGGCGGGGGAGTGGCTCGCGGCTACCTGAAACGACCTGAGGAAACCCGGGAAAAATTCATTCCTGACATTTTCAGCGAGATGGCCGGGGCTCGAATGTATAAGACTGGAGACCTGGTTCGCTACTCGTCAGACGGGAACCTGGAGTTGCTGGGACGCCTGGACCATCAGGTGAAGATCCGCGGCTTTCGCATAGAGCCAGAAGAGATTGAAGCAGTCATCGCGGAGTATAGCGGCGTGCGCCAAGCGGTGGTGGTGGTGCGCCAAACCGACGCGCATGAACCGAGTCTGGCTGCATTCCTGGTGCCCGTCTCGTTCTCAGACTTTGATGCGGACAGCCTGAAACGGTTTCTCGGAACCAAGTTGCCGGGAGCCATGGTTCCCTCCAGCTTCGTCGTGCTTGAAAGATTGCCGTTGATGCCCAACGGTAAAGTGGACAGGAACGCCTTGTTGGTGCCAGCGCTGCCGGTTTCGGAAGGGTCATCACTTCCGGCCCGGGGCGAGGTGGAAGCCAAGCTGCTTGAGATCTGGTCAGGCGTCCTCGGGAAAACCGGATTCGGCATTACCGAAAACTTCTTCGATCTTGGTGGGCACTCGCTTTTGGTCGCGAAATTGTTGCTCCGCATCGAGCAGCAATTTGAAAAGCGGTTGTCGTTGGCAAATGTTTTCCAGGCACCCACGGTCCGCCAACTGGCTGAGATGCTTGACGGCAACGGCCTCATGAGCCATCATGCGGCGGTTGTTCCAGTTCAGGCGCGTGGTTCCAAGCCAGTTTTGTACTGGGTGCGAGGCGGTTCCTTCCTACTCCCACTAGCCAAACGCCTGGGGCCGAATCAACCGATCTTGGGGCTACATCTTCCCGCTGCAGATGCCAGCAGGCTTCCTACACCCTACAAATTCGAGGATATTTCGACCGCTCTAGTGCGCCAGTTGCAGGAAGTGCAACCCGAGGGGCCGTATTTTCTTGCCGGATTGTGCGTCAATGGAGTGATCGCGTATGAAATGGCGAGGCAACTCATGCAGCAGGGACATGAGATAGCCTTGCTGGCGATGTTTGATGCTCAGAACCCGGCATACTACGAAAACTTCGCACATCAGAGTCGCACTGAGTTGCTGTTGCAGCGGACGGGACATCATCTTAGGAATTTCCGTCGGCAGAAACTGGCGGATTACGTGAATGACCGCATGACTGGTATTCAACGTAGAGCCAGCGTTCGCTATTGGCGAGTGCGCCATGCCCTGGGTTTGACGGTCGACAATAAGCATCTGCAGGATTTGGATACGATCGTGCACCCAGCGTCTTTTGTCTATCGACCGGAGGCTTACGCTGGCGAGGTAGTATTTTTTCAGTCTACCGACTGGCCTCACGGGCAATATTGGAATTTCTATGCCAGTTGGGACGGACTCATCGGCCGCGGCGTACGGGTGTTCAAAATCTCCGGGGGCCACGAATCGATGTTTTATGAAGAGAATGTGGACCTTTTGGCACGCGAACTCGAGAGTTGTTTGTCGGAAGCTATCAGGGGCCACGCTCCGGCCGTTGGGCAGGTCGCCTAATGGAACTTTCTTCGGGGTCACTGCGCGAACTTGTGGTCCCATTGAAAGCTAATGGACGTTTCAAGGCTGCTCCGCCCCGTGTCCGCGAAACGGTTTTTGAGGACTATCCGAAGATCGCAGACTTGGAATCGCGCTACGGACTGCATCCCAAGAGTTACGAGGAATGGAAACACCTCTGGGTGCATAACCCGTCGTATTACGATTTCCGCCACTGGCCGATTGGTTGGGTCTGCGAGAACGAACAGGAGGAAATCGTCGGCAGCATCGCCAATATCCCGCTGGCTGTCGAGTTTGAGAATCGTCCACTGGCGACTGCAACCAGCCGGGGACTGGTGGTGGATACCCGATATCGCGCCTACTCGTTTTCTCTTTTGAGTCATTTCTTCGGGCAGAAGGACGTCGATCTGTTTCTGAACACTTCGGTGAATGAGAAGGTGTCCCGCTTGCACCAGTTGTTCCACGCTGTGCAAGTGCCGGCGGGAACCTGGAACCGTTCCGCGTTCTGGATTACGAATTACACGGGGTTTAGTGCGAGCCTGCTACACAGAAAAGAATTCTTCGATCCGCAAGTGTGGAGCTACCCCTTGGCTGCGGGCTTATTTGTTCGTGACCTATTGGCCGACAAGCGTGCGCGATCCATGTCTCCATCCGGCCATGTCGAGTGGTGCTCGCAATTTGACGAGCGGTTCAACCCGTTCTGGGAGCAATTGCGAAAGCGCAGTTCTGGGCGTGTGCTTGCGGATCGTTCGCGAGACGTGCTCGAATGGCACTTCAAGTATGCTTTGCAGAAAGGAGAGGCTTGGCTGCTTACCCTGAACCAGGGCTCCAGACTCGCCGCCTACGGGATTCTTTGCCGCCAAGACAATAGCGCCTTCGCGCTCAAGCGGATGCGGCTGGTCGACTTTCAATGTTTGGATGAATCACGGGACAGCGTGAAACCGTTGTTGGCTTTCGCTTTGGAAAGGTGCCAAAGGGAGGGCATCCACATGATGGAAGCCATCGGCTTCTCATCCGAAAAGCAACAAATCATAGACAGTATGAATCCTCACTATCGCGACCTCAGTTCCTGGCGTTATTTCTATCGTACTAATAAGTCATTTTTGTCGGCCAGCCTGCGAGAAGCGAGTGCTTGGGATCCAACCTGCTATGACGGGGACAGCAGCCTGTGACCGTCAAGGCACCGAGCGTCCCAGATAGCGAGAATGAACGAATGCCGCAGCTGACCACGCCTCCGTTGCCGAGTGTTGCAGAGACGACACCGGCTTTTCAGCCTCGTCCGGATCCCTTGTTTGTTGTGGGAATGTTTCGCTCAGGGACTTCGCTGCTCTACGCCCTTCTGAACCAGCACCCCCAGATCGCATTGATGTATGAAGGAGATCTGGCACATCTGCAGGCCCTGTTCTGGGTTCCGCGCGATACTACACGCTGGCTGAAACGATGGGAATTTTGGAATACGGCGCTGGCCCGGCATAAATTCGACACTACCGTAATTCCCGACGGCATCAGGGATCTCCGGACGGCGGTCGAGGCTGTGTATACCGAATATGCCCGCCAGAAGAAAGGGGCAATCATCTGGGGATGCAAGTCGCCTACCTATCATGACGAAGTGACGCGGCTTAGCAAAACGTTTCCCAACGCTCGTTTCATCATTATTTGGCGGGATTTGAGGCATGTCTGTCGCAGCATCCTGGAAGCGGCGGAAACCTCTCCGTTCTTTAATCGGGCAGGGATGACGCTTCGCGCCATTGTGGGCACAGCGGACTTGAAGACCCAATGCGATTCCCTCATCAAGCGGGGAGGCCGGGTCCACCAGCTCAATTACGAAGATATGGTGCGGGATCCCGAAGGCCACATGAAGGCGATTTGCGAGTTCCTCGAGCTTCCCTATGACAGCAAGATGAATAACCTGGCGGGGGCGGATCGCGGGGCGATCGCTGATCTTCGTCATCATTCGCTGGTGAAGGGCGAGAAAATCCTTGCCACCCGAAACGGGCACGAAGGGCTGCCCCCGGAACTGCAGGAGAAAATTGAGCGCTACGTCAGGATGTGGCGAGAGCGCGATGACGGAGTTTGGCCGGCCTATCCCCAAGCGCTCGAGACCAACCCGGCAAACCCATCACTTTGGGAAAGAGTTTCGGACCGGGTCACCTACAGCTGCCTTCAGTTTACCCATCATTTTGCTCCAGTCATTTTCTCGTTTGTGCCGGTTGCGGTTTGGAAACGATACCGAAGCTACATCGCGGCCAAGAGGATCCGTCGTTTGCTGGCAAAAGCCACGCCGGAAAAGCAGGAACTGATACGCAAGGCCACGCGCGGAAATGAACAGTTGCTCAAGGACATGGGCATTGATTTAGACGAAATTCTAAAGAAGGCCCCTTAGAACGGTAGCCCCGACCCCCTCCCCCGCCACTTCCCATCTCTCTGGCCGCATGACAGTGGACATCTCATTGCAACAGCCAAAGCTCTACGTGTTTTCTACCTCTCCGCAGTCAAGCTCTGTGGATCGGGCAGACTACGTTGCCAAAGTGATTGAGGTGGCGCGTTGGAGCGAAGAAGCCGGTTGCGAGGGGATTCTGGTGTACACCGACAACTCACTGGTCGATCCCTGGCTGGTGGCGCAAATCATCATCCAGAACACAGCCAGGCTGTCGCCATTAGTAGCCATACAACCGGCGTATATGCATCCGTACGCAGTGGCTAAGATGGTGAGTTCTTTGGGGCACTTCTATGGTCGAAAAATATACCTGAACATGGTGGCAGGTGGATTCACCAATGATTTGGCGGCGTTGAACGATGCCACCCCGCATGACAAACGGTATGCCCGGTTGGTCGAATACACCACTATCATTCAGGAATTGCTAAAAGGTCCGGCAGCGGTGAATTATCGCGGCGAATTTTACGTTGTGGATAAGTTGCGGATGACCCCTCCCCTTCCGCCGGAGTTGACGCCGGAAGTTTTTGTGTCGGGCTCCTCCCCCGCAGGTTTAGCGGCAGCGCAGGTGCTGGGCGCGACGGCCGTCAAGTATCCGCAACCGGCCGAACAGGAACCGGATTGCCACGACGAAGCGATCAAAACGGGCATCCGGGTCGGCATCATCGCGCGGAAGTCAGAAGAAGAAGCCTGGCGGGTTGCGAATGAGCGATTTCCTGGGGACCGCAAAGGTCAGATCACCCACCAGCTCGCCATGAAGACATCAGACTCGGCCTGGCACAAACAACTTTCACACATGGCTGCCACGCCCGGCCAGAATGATAGTCCCTATTGGTTGTGGCCTTTCGAGAACTACAAAACTTTTTGTCCTTACTTGGTGGGAGGCTACGAACGAGTCGCGTCGGAGCTGGCGAAGTATCTCGAACTCGGTCATCTGACATTTATTCTGGATATTCCGGCGGCCAAGGATGAGTTGGAACATATTTCGGTTGTGTTTTCGAGTGCGCGTCGGTTGGTGACCAAGTGACCCAGCTTTTGCAGAACTGGATTTCTCAAAAGGCGCAACAGAGCCCGGAAGCGGTAGCCGTGGTGATGCAGGAAGAATCCCTGTCCTACGGCGAACTGGAGGAATCCACGAATCGGCTGGCGCGACTCTTAAAGGAGGCAGGGTGCCAGCGAGGAGATCGCGTGTGCTTTGCGATCCCCAAATCTTCTGCCGCCATTATCGCCATCGCAGCGATTCTAAAAGCTGATTGTATTCACGTACCGATCGATACCACGAGTCCGGCTCCGCGAGTCTCGAAAATCATACGATCGAGCGACCCGCGTTACATTCTCGGGGTGGATGCCTCTTCCAGCCTGCTGGAAGAGCTGTTTGAACAGGGTGAGTTCCGGGACTCGGTGGGTGTGGGGTGGATGGAAATCTCTGGCGCCGAACATCGTAACTTCAGCGCGAAATTTCAGTGGACAGATGTCGACAGCTACTCCGCTGAACCTTTGGAATACAGTCACCAATCCAATGATCCGGCGCACATTCTCTTTACTTCTGGATCCACGGGTGAGCCCAAGGGAGTGGTGATTACCCATGCCAACGTAATTCACTTTGTGGAATGGGCGATCCGCCAGTTTGGAATTAATGACTCGGATCGGGTTTCCGGTCATCCGCCGCTGCATTTCGATCTTTCCGTGTTTGACATTTTCGGTGCATTTGCCGCGGGAGCGCAGCTCCACCTGGTGCCTCCCAAACTGGGGTTGTTGCCCAATAAACTCGCGGATTTCATTCGCGATTCTAAACTCACGCAGTGGTTTTCGGTGCCCTCGGTGCTGAATTACATGGCCAAGTTCGACGTGGTGAGTTCCCATGATTTTCCGGCATTGCGACGTTTGCTTTGGTGTGGAGAGGTGTTCCCAACGCCGGCATTGATGTACTGGATGAAGCGCCTGCCCCATGTCAGCTTTACCAACCTGTACGGGCCCACGGAAACGACCATAGCCAGCAGCTACTATAGTGTTCAGGCTTGTCCGGCGGATGGAACGCAACCGATTCCCATTGGAACTGCCTGCGACGGTGAGGAACTTCTAGTGCTGGACGACGACCTGCGCCCGGCGCCGGCGGGGGAAGTGGGAAATCTCTGCATTCGGGGAGTCGGGCTTAGTCCCGGCTATTGGCGCAATCCTACTGCGACCAGCGCCGCGTTTGTTCCCTATGGTGAGGGAGACCGCATTTACCGGACTGGAGACTTGGCGCGGATGGGGCAGGATGGTTTGATTTACTTCGTTGGGCGTGTTGACACCCAAATCAAGAGCCGCGGCTATCGCATTGAGCTGGGTGAAATCGAAGTTGCTTTGCACGATTTGCCGGAAGTAAAAGACTGTGCGGTCGTGGCGCTTCCTACCGATGGTTTTGAAACCAATCTAATTTGCTGCGCCTACGTGGGGCGCGACCAGAGCATTACGCCTCCCGGTATTCGCGTTCAATTGAGCAGGGTATTGCCACCTTATATGGTGCCGTCGCACTGGATGGTCCTCACACAATTACCCAATAACGGGAACGGGAAGATCGACCGCCGGAAGCTGCAAGAACTATTTGCTGTCGAGCTACAGGCGAGTCGGGCGTCACAGCCTCTGGAGAGTAGTCCAGGCGCTTCGGTTGAGAGTGCTGAAAGGTTACCGCCAGGTGATTCGCTGAGTGTCTCGGTTCAGCCGCCGACGGTGCAGGGCTCGAGATGAATATCGTGCTAGCCGCGGAGGAGTCGGCGGGGTTGCAGATGCTGCGCAGCCTAGCGGCGAGCAAGCATCGCCTGGTGGGTGTATTTGCTGCGCCACCGAAAGACAGTGCCGCCGCCAGTGTGTGGAATGTTGCCAATCGTCTGGGCCTGCAAACGCGGCCTGCAAGCCAGTTGAAGGATGCGTCTCTTGGGGAATGGCTGAGATCCGAGCAGGTCGATGTTTTCCTCAACATACATTCGCTCTACCTGGTTCATCCGCAGGTGCTAACTGCGGCCAGGCTAGGTGCGTTTAACCTGCATCCCGGGCCGCTGCCCCGCTACGCAGGTCTTAATGCCGTAAGCTGGGCGATTTTTCGGGGCGAGCAGGAGCATGCTGTAACCGTGCATCGTATGGACCCTGAAATCGACGCTGGCCCCATTGTTTACCAGACCCGGTTTCCGATTGAGGCAAGCGACACCGCGCTTTCGCTCAGCTTTAAATGCGTTCGCGAAGGTGTGGCCCTGATGCAGCGCTTGCTGGATGTGGCGGAAACAGGAGACGAACTACCCCTTTCCCCACAAGACCTGGCAGTGAGAGAATACTTTGGCAGGGAAGTGCCGGAACAGGGGCAGCTTTCCTGGTCATGGCCAGCTTACAAAGTAGTAAACTTTGTACGGGCTTGTGATTACTTTCCATTCACCTCTCCCTGGGGGCATCCGCGAACTCGCCGCGGTGCGCAAGAATTTGCACTTGTGAAGGCGAGCCGAACCGGAAAGCCATGCGGCGTTTCACCGGGAACTGTGGGAGATTCTGCGGATTGCGGAGTACAGGTTGCCTGTCAGGACGAGTGGGTTCTGGCCAGCAAATTGCAGGTTAGTGGTACGTACCTGCCAGCGGCAGGCTTCTTGCGGCCAGGGGACCGCCTCGTCAGCTCGTGATCGATGTCAATATGACAAACGGAGAATTCGAAGGCGCGAAGGCACGCGTGTCCGAGTTGTTTTCGCGGATGCATGTCCAGGTACCGTCGGTTGAAACTGACTTGTTCGATTCGGGTCTTCTGGATTCGCAGAAACTGGTCGAACTCCTTTTCTTCATCGAGCAGGACTTCCAGACTCCGATTGATATCCAGGATTTCGAGATCGAAAACTTCCGCTGCATCGAGAAGATTGCAGCACTGCTTATTCAACGCAAGAAGCGGGACAGCCTCCCGCAGCTTTCCCAGGCAGGTGGATCGCCTGTTTAGCCAGGGGTCCTCACATTCATGGACATTGCGTGCCGGAAGAAAACGCTGCGGCTGCTTTCCAATGGTGTTTACATTATGACGGCGCGAGATGGCGATCATTTCGGAGCGGCCACGGTGACCTGGTTGTCGCAGGCATCGTTCAAACCTCCGCTGCTGATGGCCGCGATACAACCTAGCAGCAACCTGTTCAAGTGTCTATCGAAGAGCGGGGCCGCAGTGGTGCACATTGTGGACTCGAGCCAGCAGAAGATCGCGCAGAGGTTTTTTGCGCCTACATCCGCGGATGAAGGCAGCCTGAATGGTGAGCCGTTTCGGGAAGGTAAGACGTCGGCGCCGATACTCGAGAACCTCGGGGCCTACATAGAGTGCCGCATCAAGCGTATTCTAGAGGGAGAAGGCGACCACGCCGTTGTGGTGATGGAAGTACTTGACGCGGAGTGCCGCGCTGCCGTCCAGCCTCTCACCATCCGCGATTCACCCTGGGAGTACGGTGGCTAAGACGTTACTCCGGGAAGCAGTCGCAATACTGCAATACTAGAGATTAAGTTCAAGGAACGAAAAGGAGAGCAATTCTTATGTCCGTGGCTAGCACGCCGCCAACGCAGAAGAAAGGGTTTTTGCGCAAGCTCGGCAAGGCGATTTTTTGGTTTCTGATTGTCTGTGTGGTCTTTGAGATCGGGTTGCGGCCTTTTGGCTTCGGCCGGTACGTGATTTATCGGCCTGACGAGCGCATGCTTTGGCTTCCCATGCCCGGCACTCACAAGCTCACCGAGATGAATCATCGTCCCGAGACGATCAGCCCGCAGAACTTCCGTTATCGCGAAGTTTTGTCACTGCAACACCCGGGCATCTACCGCATTTTTGCCTTCGGTGATTCAACCACCATGGGATGGGGCGTGGATGACGATTCGAACTACAGTTCACAACTGGAGAAACTGCTCAACGCCAAAGGCTGCTCCGGTCTGAAGTTCCAGGTCATTTCGGCGGGAGTGAATGCATATCCCAATGCCCTGGTTGAGGAACGCGCGATGAAAGTCATCGAGGATGGCTATCAGCCCGATGCCGAGATCGTTTCCTACAGCGCCAACACTGGTTTCGAGGGAATCCCGGATCTGCAGGGAAAAGAACGGGAAACCTTTCTGAAGAAAGTGGAACTCAAGTCCATGGCACGGCGCAGCGCGTTGTATAACTTCCTGATTGAGGATCTGCTGCGCGGGGTTGCTTACTATCGTTTTCGAGAAGTACTGATGCTCGGCACATGGGATTCGGCCCGTTCGAGCCCGGATCTGCCAGCGGAACATTTCCTGACGCGTCTGGAGAAAGCCAAGCAAGTTGCGGATGCGCACCATTCGCAAATGATCTTTCTGCTGGTTGGATCCAAGGGCGAGCCGGGTCCGGCGCACCCCTATCAAGCTGCGATGGTCGAGTATGCGCGTGCGAACAACGTGCCTCTCGTGGACATTATCCGGTTGATGCGCGACCAGAACCTCAATGATATGTTCCTGGACCACGTTCATCCCACGGCAGCGGGACATACGTTGATTGCGGAGGAGCTGTTCAACACGGTGCAGGGCACGGAGTCCTATCAGAATGCTTGCCGGATGACGTCCACTGGCACGGCTGTGACCTCTCTTACGACTCACGGTGCTGCCAATCAGCCGTAGCTGTTTGTACGACCAACGAAGGAGAACGCAATCTTATGTTTAAACGGATGTGGCAAGCCTGGAAGCGCCTGGCGCATAAAATCGGCAACTTCCAGTCGCGAGTATTACTCACCGTTTTCTATTTTGTTTTCATCTGGCCATTCGGATTGGGCGCACGCCTGTTCTCCGATCCTCTGCGGATCAAGAAACTTCCGACGCAATGGCTCGATCATCCTAACGAGGCCCAAGATTTACAGTGGGCCAGAAGGCAGTAATTGTGGATATTCTGGGGATCTCTTGTTATTACCATGACGCCGCGGCAGTGCTCTTGCGCGACGGAAAAATCATAGCTGCGGCTGAAGAGGAACGCTTTTCGCGCATTAAGCACGACTACGGCTTCCCGAAAATGGCGATCAAGTATTGCCTGGAGATGGGCGGGATCCAAGGGCCAGATCTCGACTACATCGTGTTTTTCGAGAAACCTTTTCGCAAACTCGACCGTATCCTGATGACCGCGTTTCAGACCTATCCTCAGTCGTGGAAGGTCTTCCGTGAGTCCATGATGACCTGGACCATGGACAAAATGTGGGTCGCGTCCACGCTACAAGCCGAGCTTGGTGATGTTAAGAAAGAGAAAATTCTGTTTTCCGAGCACCATCTTTCCCATGCCGCCAGCGCATTTCTGTGCTCGCCTTTCGATGAGGCGGCGATTCTGACCATCGACGGCGTGGGCGAGTGGGTGACCGGTACCTATGGCGTAGGGCGTGGAAATGACATCAAGCTGATCAAACAGATGGAATTTCCTCACTCCCTGGGATTACTGTACAGCGCATTCACGGCGTTTCTGGGCTTTGAAGTGAACGAAGGTGAGTACAAGGTCATGGGCATGGCCCCTTATGGCCAACCGCGCTACGTGGACAAGGTCTGGAAGGTGGTCCATCAGAACCAGGATGGCTCGTTCGCTCTGGACATGGATTATTTTTCTTTTCATCACTCGACCAACCGCACCTATAACTCAAAGTTCGAAGCGTTGTGGGGTGACTCCCGCCCGGTGAACTTGCAGTTCTTCACCGAAGCCACCGGATTCCCCAAGTATTTCGGAGATCCGCCATCGAACTACCGCGAGCTGTGCAAGCTGAACCAGCACTTCGCGGACATTGCTTCCAGTATTCAGAAGGTAACGGAAGAATTGATCCTGGGCATGGCTCGCAATGTCTACAAGCAGACCGGGATGAAAAAGCTTTGCATGGCCGGTGGAGTCGCGCTGAACAGCGTCGCCAACTCACGAATCCTGCGGGAAACCGAATTCGAGGAACTGTACGTCCAGCCCGCGGCAGGAGATGGCGGCGGCGCCCTGGGTGCGGCCCTGTGGGCCTACAACACACTGTTGGGGCATCCCCGCGACTTCACCATGAAGCATGCCTACTGGGGCCGCGAGAACTCGGAGGCCGAGATCAGCGATTTCCTGGTGGAGAACAACATTCCACATCGCCGGCTGAAAGACGAAGATGAACTCGTCGACAACGTGGTTGGTCTTTTGACCAATGCCAAAGTTGTGGGCTGGGCGCAAGGCCGATTCGAGTGGGGGCCGCGTTCACTCGGGAGCCGTAGCATTCTGGCTGATCCGCGCAATCCGGAAATGAAAGACATCGTGAATGCGAAGATCAAATTCCGGGAGCCGTATCGTCCGTTCGCTCCCTCGGTTCTAGCCGAATCCGCGGAGAAGTACTTTACTCTGCCCAACGCCACCAAGCACTATCCTGCGCGCTACATGCTCTATGTGGTTCCAGTGGAGCAGTCACAACAAAGCACGCTACCGGCCATTACACACGTGGATGGCACTGGGCGCTTGCAGACGGTCTTCAAACATGAGAGCCCGCGCTACTACCATCTGATCGAACGCTTTGGCCAAGCCACTGGTGTTCCGGTAGTGCTGAATACCTCGTTCAATTTGCGGGGTGAACCCATTGTGAACACACCGGCGAACGCGTTCAGCACATTTTCGAAGAGTGAAATGGACGCTTTAGTGATGGAGAACTTCATAGTCGAGAAATCGTCGCTGTAGTCGGGTCTATCCCCAAGCCCCGGCGCAATCTTGGGATGCAGTGCCGGTTCCTTTTGCCAGGAACCGGCGGAGGTTCCCTACCTCACTGCGAATTAGATAAAACGGCAAATCAGACCCGCATACAGTTCAGCAAATCGATGTAGTTCCCAGAAACTTCTTGGAGGCCCTATGTACTTGAATGTTAATACTCTCAGCCGATCCGCCGGTCTGCGCCATGGGCGCAAGCCGGCTCTGAGGATTCAACCACGACCCTTTTTCACTTTGCTGGCGCTTAGTTGTTTGTTGCTCTTCACCGCCACGATGAGCCGGGCGCAACTGAACAATACGATTGGCACCGTGGCCGGCGGAGCGCCGACCAACCTGGTCGCAACGCTTGCCGCGATCCCGAATCCGACCGGGGTAGCCGAAGATGCGAGCGGCAATCTCTATATCGCCTCCCAATACAGCTACTACGTGTACAAGGTGAACCCTAGTACTGGAGCGTTGTCGATCTTCGCCGGTAACGGATTTTTCGGGTTCAGCGGTGATGGTGGACCTGCCACCAGCGCCACATTGTCCGCGCCGATGGCGGTTGGGGTGGATAACAACACGGGAAAGGTATACATCATCGACAATAACCGCATCCGGGTGGTCACGCCGGATGGCAAGATCAACACCTTCGCGAACTCTACGGGTGCACTCTGCGTCCCGAATATTGGTGCCTGTGGCGATGGCGGTCCGGCCCTGGGCGTACACTTCTATGATCCCCTCGCCCTCTATGTGGACGGCGTGGGTAACGTTTTCATTTCGGATACCGGCGATGACCGGGTTCGATTCGTCAACACTCAGGCTACGGCAGTGACTGTTACCGGGATAACGGTTCAGCCCGGGAATGTGGCGACTCTTGCCGGCAACGGCTTGACATGCAATGGACCAACCTATCAATGCGGGGACGGTGGTCCGGCCACCCTCTCGGGATCGAGTGGCGCTAGGCTCGACCTCGCCCAGGGCGTGGCCACTGATAGTGCCGGTAACCTCTACATTGGGGATACCCGCGATCAGCGGATTCGGTGCGTTGTCAATGTCGCGGGCGGTTGTCCTAACACGCAATATCCGAATCCCGTCGTCGGCGAGATCGTTACCTATGCGGGGAATACCGGCGTCTTCTGCCCGGTACCGACTAACTCTTGCAACGATGGTCAGTCTCCCTACAACGCCCGCTTTCACAACCCCACCGGCGTCTGGGTCGACAGCGCTGGAAACCTATACGTTGCGGATCAGTGGGACTACAAGATTCGAAAGATCACGACCGGTTCTAATGCCGTAGTCACAACCGTAGCCGGGACCGGTGTCGCGAGCTTCGGGGGGGATGGAGGCAAGGCCACAAAGGCCTACTTAGACGGTCCCCTGGGCGTGGTCATTGATTCAGCGGGTACCATGACCATTCTCGACAGCGGAAACGGACGGATTCGGCAGGTGGTGAATTCCATTATCAACACAAAAGCTGGTGGCGGATCAATCGGAGACAGCAGCCCGGCCACGGCGGCCGAACTGGCTAACCCGGTGACAGCTGCCTGGGATCCTTCAGGCACAAACTATTACATTGCCGATGCCGCCAACAACCGCATCCGCCAAGTGACAGCCAATGGAAATATCGCAACTGTTGCAGGTAACGGTGAGCCTAGTGTCTGGGAACTTCTCAGCTGGGGCGACGGAGGCAGCGCACTTCTCGCTACCTTACTCAATCCCACCGGCGTTACAGTCGATGTGAGCGGCAACATTTACATCGCGGACAGCGGGGATTCAGTGGTTCGAGCGGTGAACACACAGGCCACGCCGATTACCGTTCTGGGCGTGACCATTCAGCCCGGAGACATCGCCACCGTAGCCGGCAGTGGACTCTCTTGTGAGAATCCCACGGCTTTGTGTGGTGATACAGCGCCTGCAACCGGTTCAGGTGCGAGACTCACTGACCCGGCGGCGATCGCGCTCGACGGCCACGGCAACCTGTACATCGCGGATTACTATGACAGCCGAGTTCGTGAGGTGCTGGCTGTGGCTGGGACTTGCGGCGCCTACTCGGGCCTTCAAGTGGGTGACCTTTGCACCCTGGCGGGCACCGGGACCAACGGCAACACCGGTGACAATGGTCCGGGAAGCAAGGCTACACTCCACTACCCGTTGGGCCTTGCTGCCGATAGCGGCGGCAACGTCTATATTGCGGATTCCTTGAACAATCGCATCCGCTGCGTAATCGGCACGGTCGGGGGTTGCGGCGACACTACTGGCAAGGCCGTCGGCACCATTATTCCGTACGCCTTCACTGGCAAGGCTACCTTCAGTGGCAACAATGGTCCCGCTCTGCAAGCTGCCAGGGCAATTCCGCAAGAGTTGGCGCTCGACTCGGCTGGTAATTTATTTGTCAGCGGAGGCGCCATCTTGTTAGTGCAGCGCATCGATGGCGTCACCCACCAGGTGATTACGGTCGCTGGAAACCCCAGCAAACCCACAAACCTCGGCTTCGCTGGGGATGGTGGCCCCGCGACGAAAGCCACATTGGATAATCTGGGTGTTGCGGTGAACAGCGAGGGGAATCTCCTGATCGCTGACCAGGGTAACAATCGAATTCGTGAAGTGGACATGGTGCCTGTCGGTCAGTTATTGCAGACCAAGCTGACCTTCCCCACGACTCCAGTGGGACAGACAAGTTCACCCCTGACAGCGCTTTTAGGAAACTCCGGTTTGGCCACTCTTCCACTCACCACCACGATACTCGGGGGCGCCGATCCTGGTGATTTCGCTATCGTGAGTAACACCTGCGTCACTCAGTTGTCGCCGCAGTCTGAGTGCTCCGTGGGCGTCACATTCACTCCGACTAAAACCGGCAGTCGGACAGCCACGCTGACCATCAACACCAGCCTGGGTGCGCAAAATGTGAAGCTGGTGGGAACTGGCGAATAGCTTGTGACCCACGACAACCGAGGTGGCCTGCGCGTGACTTGGCGGAGAAGTAGCTAATTATGTCTCTCCAAGACCGCAGGCCGCCTGTTCTGTTTGAACAATGATTCTTACGGTTTCTGCTGTCGGGGCATTTGTCGGTCACAACTCTGGCAAGGTTTCCACAATTCGCTTCTGACTGCGAAGCAGGCGCTGGCGTAGCTCGGTTGTCCGCGCCCAGCGCGGAGCGCCTTCCCAGGAACCGCGAAGCTGACCATCGGCCTCAACTTCAAACACCGCCAAATTGACTGGGACGTCCTCGCCGGAGAAATAGCTGAACTTCAACTGCGAGGCTGTCACTTTCAAGCCAGTCTCTTCGGCAAACTCGCGAACCATCGCCTGTTCGGTGCCCTCCCAAGGCATCGCGATTCCTCCTGGGAATGAGAGTCCGCGACCGTCACTGCGTTCGATCACGAGGAAGCCATTATTGGTTCTCATTACGCCAACGGCAACTCTTAAGGGTCCAAAAATCGGTAGACGGGAATAGACCGCCAGGCCGGTTCGAGAGAGTATCCAAAACGCATACTTTTTCAGTGCATTCACAATGGTTACACTTGATATTAGACTGAGAAGCAGTATCAGAAACTACTTTCCGGGAGAAACGTTCCATGCTTGACACCTTCGTGAAACACTTGGACATGTTCTGCTGTCCCAAGTGCCGTGCTTCGTTGCGCATCGATCAGGAGACACTGATCTGTGAAGGGTGCAACGCCATTTATCCGAGCGACCGGGGTATTCCGTTACTTTTCCATCCCCATGACGCCAAGGATCAGGCGCGGGACGTGACCGACGTGGTCAAAGCATTTTATGAGGAGAATCCCTTTCCGAACTATGACGAATTCGATTCCAAAGAGAGTATGGCGGAAAAAGCCAGCCGTGGTGTCTTCGCCCGTCTGCTCGACGATCAGATTCCCGGAGGGGCGCGGGTTCTTGAATGCGGATGTGGGACCGGACAGTTGAGCAACTTTCTGGGCATGCGATGGAATCGCACGGTGTTCGGATCAGATCTATGTCTGAACTCCTTGCGGCTCGCCAAAGGTTTCCGCGACCGCTGCGAAGTCAAGAACGCCGGCTTCTTGCAGATGAACCTATTCCGGCCGGCATTCAAAGAAGAAGTTTTCGATGTTGTCATCTCCAATGGGGTGCTGCATCACACCAGCGATCCGCTCGGAGGTTTTCAATCGATCTCTCGCCTGGTTAAGCCGGGACGGTTCGTCATCATCGGCTTGTACAACACCATTGGCCGGTTGGGGACGGATTTTCTACGGTTCCTATTTCGCATTTCCGGAGACAAGCTGCGATTGCTGGATGCTCATCAGCGGAACAAAAACTATACTGAGGCGCGAAAACGGGCCTGGTTTATGGATCAGTACAAGCATCCACACGAAAGCAAACACTCCTACGAGGAAGTGTTGCATACCTGGTTCGAGGCCAACGGGTTCGAATTTCTCTCTGCTGTACCCAAACCGGACTTAGGAGCGTTCACCTCCGAGGAAAAACTGTTTGAAGCGCACGACCCGGGTACCAAAGCCACGCGTTGGATGACGGAAATGGGGTTAATGATGAAGCTCGGGGACGCTGGCGGTCTGTTCATCATGATCGGCCGGAAAAAGGGTACCGCCCGAACCGAGGGAAGCACCGTGGCTCGCAATGCTACCGCTAACGCAAGCAAACCTGATTATGTCAGGGCCTGAAGGAGTGGTCGGGAAGCGGCTTCAAGTTCTTCGCGGTATATTTGTACCTAATGTCTGTGGAGCGAAGGCTAGTCCGGTTGGAAGCGTAGGGATGGTCTGTTTCCCGGTTTGGGAGAGGAACCGATCCGAATAGCAACATGTACTTCCGAGAGCTGTGAATCTGAATCTTCGGCACGTATGATTTTAGACAAGGTTTGAGCGGTATTTTTTAAAATTAGCCTTTGCGAGCGTGCCATGTCCCCCATGATACCTGCCCTTCGTGTCATCCGAACAGCGCGTTTGGCCTTTGCGGGCTGCACATTTGCGTTTTTGATGGTTGTTTGCACCGGGCGAGTTGCCCGTGCTGCGAATGCTTCGCAGGACCTTACCTCTGAGGTGCGCGCCGGCGAACCGCAGCCGTCAGTTTCCGCGGCGTCGCCACCTGCCAGTTTCTATGTTGCTACGTCGAACGGAAAAGACTCCTGGAGCGGGAAGTTGTCGGCCCCGAATTCCCAGCACACCGATGGACCGTTTGCTTCGCTTGCCCGAGCGCAGATTGCCGTTGAATCGTTGCTCAAGAGCCATCCCATTGCTCCCATTATCGTGATGGTGCGGCAAGGAACTTACTATCTTCCGTTGAGTCCCACGAACCCAGGAACCTTGAACTTCACCGCGAGTGATTCCGGTACGGTGACTGTTCCGGTCATCTGGGAAAACTACCCAAGCGAAGTTCCGGTAGTGAATGGAGGCGTACCGGTTTCCGGGTGGACGCAAGGTTCGGGTGCGCTCTGGCGAGTTCGACTGCCCGCGAACACGCAACCCTTCGAGTATTTATTTTACAACGGTGTGCGGCGGCTACGTTCGCGATTGGAATCCGCGGCAGCCGGGACCGGCTACTACATGAGTGGCGGGTCCTGTATCTCCAGCCAGAACCAGCAGATTGTCAGCACTTCGCAGTGCAATCTGGGAACGTTTCTACGGGTGGCGGCGGAAGTCCCGCCCACCGGCCCTAATGCCAATTGTCCAGCGTATACCAATGGGACCCAGTCCAAATGCATGGACCGCTTTCAATACAACCCCGCGGACCCGATTGCCAACTGGATTAATTTGAATCCTCCCAAGGGCAATCCTTGTAAGGATCAGCCTTCGGGCAATTATCCATTCGGGGACATCGAGCTCACCCTGTTCGATGCCTGGACGGCGGATGTGATGCGCGTCAGTTGCGTGGATACCACCACCAATATCATTTACTTGACCGGAGCCACACAATCCAGTGTCCCTTCGCAGTATGACTTCTTTGGTCCTGCGGCGGGACATCGCTACGTGGTGGACAATACCCGCGACGCGTTCAATGCGGCGCAGGCAGCCGGGCAGACCGGGATCTGGTTTCTGGATCGCTCCACGTCTCCCTGGACGTTAAATTACCTGGCCAATGCGATGGAGAATCCGAATACAGATACAGTGGTGATTCCGCAGTTGGGGGGCGCGATTCCGGGAGCACCGGCGACGGACTACGTAGGCGCAAGTCTGATTTTCGCCAGCCAGTTGAGTTATGTGACTTTCAGCGGCATCAGTTTTGAGATGGATAATTACATTCCATCGGCGAGCGGGTTCAACAACGGCAGCAACGAAGAACTTTCGGTGCCGCAAGCCATTGATTGTGAGAGTTGCCAGAACGTGGTATTCGATGGAGTGACGGTGAGAAATACGTCAGGCTCGGCGATTACGATCGCTTCGGCGGCGAGCAACGGCGGCACTCCAGCCATCAATGACTTCATTCAGAACTCGGCATTCTATGATCTGGGATCGAGTGGCATCCGTATCGGACGCTCTCCCTCGGGCGGCGATCAGTATCCCTATGTACCGCAATCGTTGACGGTGCAGAACAACATTGTGCAGGGGTATTCACGGGTGTTTCCGGATGGAGAAGGCGTGGCCATGGGGAACGGTCACGATGTCATGATTCAGCACAACGATATAAACGACGGCTATCACGCGGGCATCTCCATATGTACAGATGGATGCTATTCGCACAACCAGTCGGCGAACGGGATTAACATTGTCACCCTGTATAACCACATCTGGAATGTGATGCAAGGCATCACCTCGGACGGCGGTGCGCTTTACTACAACATCGGGGGGGCGAACGGAAGCGGAACCGGAGATCAGATCCTCAACAACCTTGTCCACGATGTGACCGATTCAGCGATTATCGATGCCGGCATACCTGGAACTGGATACGGAGGTCATGGTATCTACCTGGATTCCCAATCCGCCGGAGTACTGGCGGAAAATGATGTTGTGTACCACATAGCATCGAGCGGATTAGTAGAGACCCAAGGACCGGCAAGCGGGCAGCCTGCGAACACCTTCAACAACAACATCGTGGCTTATGGGCGGAGAGCCATGTTCGAGGAACAAAATCCCTGGCCGCAGAATTGTACTTACAAGTTGCGCGCCAATGTCGAACACAATCTTTTCTATTTTGACCTCAACGAGAACAATGACTTCTACCCAGTCAATGGGTGTTCTGACTCGTGTGGTATGCCGTACAACCAGTACCAGAATTTCCAGGGGAACCTCTACTGGAGAACGGACGGAGGGTTCGCTGACGACCCAAACGGATTTCAGATATTGAGCGCGACGTCTCCACTGAACCAGTCCAGTAACTGCGGCAACCTGCAAAACCCGCAGTTCACAGGTTTGACCTTTTCTCAATGGCAGACCGGCAATCCGCTGGTGAATGGGAAGCCATTGCCAATGAGAGAGGATCCAGGCGGAACCGCCACCGTGAATCCGGGCTTCGGTGACTCCGGTGAGCCAACTGACTTTCTGTTGTCTAGTGCCCCTGTTGCCGGCTTCAATTACATCCAGACGAATGAAACCATCAACAACGCCGGCCGGAGCGATCCGTTGATCACGCCGCCCACTGTTCCTGACACTTTTCCAACTTACTATTACTCGAGTTCAAGCTTTTAGACTTTCAAATATCGGGCACTAGAGTCTTTCTTCTCTAGAGCTTTCGGCTACTTGCAGTAAGGCAGCATACCCCCTTACCTTAGCTAGAGCAGCGGTTGTTGGTTGTTCCTCTAAGGCATTGATAAATAATGCCTTTGTATTCACTTCCCCAAAAATGAAAGAGGCGCGTCGGGATAGCAGGCCGTTGTCTACGCCGACCAATAACCGAGATGTGGGAGTTCAGTAAGGTTTAACATCAACGGGGTCAGAGACTCAGTCCGACGTCGCTGGTGTGGTCTCTATCAGTCCGTTGTGAGAATTAGAAACATGCGCATACTGGGATTGTCGTCTCTCAAACCCGATACCGCGGCAGCTTTATTAGAGGACGGAGTTCCTACAGCTGCGATTGAAAGCGACAAAGTTGAGCGCGGGGGCAGTCGCGATCATTCTGACGCTGCTATCCAGTCGTGTTTCGACAGCGTTGGAACCAGTTGGGAAGGCATCGACATGGTCGCGGTGGCTACCCGGCCGTTCCGCAGTTGGTCGCGAAAATCTCTGCTGCGCACCAGGTTGTCTGCGCTGGGGCCAGTCGCCAGCGCGTACTACGGTGTGAACGAACTCGGGGCTCTCACTCGTGAGCTGAATAGTCTGCGCGTGCTCCGTCGATCTGCCACGGGAAGCGGCCACAAAGTTCACGCTTTCGATCATCATCTCTGCCATGCCGCCGGCGCATTTTTTGCCTCTTCGTTTGACCGCGCTCTGATCGTCACCATGAACGAGGATGGCGACGGAAATTCATGCATGCTGGCTGTCGGCGAAGGAAATCGCATTCGAGTATTGCGCACCATCGCCTTCCCGCATTCGTTGGCCTGGGCGTATTCGCAAATTACCCAGTTGGCCGGGTTCCGGCCGCATCGCGATGAACACAAAACCCAATGGCTCAGCCTGGAAGGCGAACCCTTATACAAGGATATATTCCTGAAGATGCTTCAGGGGCAGGACCGCGCGCGGCCGCGCCTAGACTACAGCTTTTTCAATCGCGGCCTCGCCCATCAGCTGTCTTTTTCTGAGAAGTTCTATCACGAAGTTGGTCTGCCCGCTGATCCACGACAGCTTGAGGAGGGCCAGCGCAAGGCGCTTGCCAGCAGCATTCAGGCGGCATGTACCGAAGTGGTGAAGGATGTTGTCGAAGATCTGCGCAGGCGCGAGGGAATCCAGGAGGTTTGCTTCGCCGGAGGGCTTTTCCAGAATGTGTTGCTAGTTGCTTCGCTGGAGAAGCATCTTGGGATGAGCCAGGTATTTGTTCCGCCTGCCCCGGGGAATGCTGGCGCTTCTCTCGGAGCCGCCCGCTTGCTTTGGCACCAGGTGTTGCAAAAGCCTCGAAGCGACGCTTCACCCCACGCGTATTTAGGACCGAGGTTCGACCGGTCGGCGATCCGCGATGTGCTGGAAAACTCGAAGAACCGCTATATATTTTCGAACACGGAAGAGCGGAAGCTCGATACCGGAGTGCAGTTGCTACAATCAGGCAAGATCGTGGCGTGGTTCCAGGGAGCGGCGGAGTTTGGACCGCGAGCTTTGGGAAACCGCAGTGTGCTTGCGTCGCCCTGGGCGGCATACGTCAAAGAAAATCTGAATGATTTCATCAAGCACCGGGAGTGGTTTCGCCCGTTCGCAATTTCTGTTCCTGAGGAAGACTGCGACAAGTATTTTGAGGCTTCACCGCAGTGCCGCTTTATGAATTCTGTGGGCACGGTCCGGCCGGGCACGGAATGCTTACCGGAGAGCTTTCTGCTGCCGAACCGCCAAGTACGGCTTCATGTGGTGGACCGGCGCAGCAACCCTGCGTTCTGGTCTTTGTTGAAGCGCTTCGGCGAAGACGCTCCGGCTCCCATGTTGCTGAACACATCTTTCAACTTGTTTGGAGAGCCTTTGGTGGTGACACCGCGAGACGCGATGCGCAGTTATTTCAGCTCCGGGCTGGACGCGCTTATCATGGACCGGTTCATATTGTCGAAAGCTGCGCTGCCTGTTTCAACGGCGAATCTGTCCGCCCATCGCATCGGACTTGGAGCATAAAGACGGCATGGAACTAAAAGTCGAATCGAAACATTTAGGAGATGTTTGGGTCCTGGCGCCGCAAGTGTTTCAGGATGATCGTGGCTTCTTCACCGAAGTGTTTCGGGCCGATCTGTTCAAAGGCTTGGGCTTGCCGACGGAGTTTGTGCAGGACAACCATTCCGGATCAGTGCGGGGCGTGCTTCGAGGTTTGCATTTTCAGTGGGAGCCGCCCATGGGAAAACTGATGCGGGTCACGCGGGGAACGGCGTTCCTGGTCGCGGTGGATATCCGCAAAGGGTCGCCCACGCTGGGGAAATGGTTTGGGGCGGAGATTTCGGCGGAAAGCCGGAAGCAAGTCTGGGCTCCGGCCGGCTTTGCCCGCGGTTTCTGCGTGCTCAGCGATTATGCGGAGATTCAGTATAAGTGCACAGGCATTTACAGCAATCGCGGGGAGTCGGGAATTCGCTGGGATGATCCTGAAATCGGTATTCAATGGCCGATTCGCGACGTGCAGCTTTCTGATAAAGATGTCAAGGCGCAGACTTTGAAGGAATGGCTGGCAAGACCGGAATCAGAAAACTTCAAGTACGCAGATGTTCACACCATGGTGGGGAGATAAGGAATCAATCATGAAAATCTTGATCGCTGGCGGAGCAGGTTATCTGGGTTCGGTGCTGGTTCCAAAGTTGCTGGAGCGCGGCTATGACGTGGACGTGGTCGACCTGTTCTGGTTCGGAAACCATCTGCCACCAGAGACTGGGATTATCCAGAAGGATATCTTCGACCTCACCGTCGATGATTTGCAAAGCTATCAGCAAGTGGTTTTCCTGGCGGGCCTTTCCAACGATCCTATGGCCGAGTACTCGCCTAGCCAGAATTTCATCTTTAACGCCGCTGCTCCCGCATACCTGGCGTATGTAGCCAAGAAAGCGAACGTGAAGCGTTATGTGTACGCCAGTTCATGCTCGGTTTATGGCTATACCGACAATGAATTGTTCGATGAAACGCGGCCGGTCGCGTCGGCTTATCCTTACGGGATTTCCAAGCTTCAAGGCGAACAGGCGGTCATGAACCTGATGGACGAACAATTCTCCGTGATCTCGTTGCGCAAGGGCACAGTTTCAGGCTACAGCCCGCGCATGAGGTTGGACTTGATCATCAACACCATGTTCAAGAATGCGATTCGCAACCGCGAAATCACAGTGAATAATCCATCCATCTGGCGGCCCATCCTCAGTATCGAGGATGCCAGCAACGCCTATATCCGCGCCATAGAAGCGAGCGACAAGATCTCCGGAGTCTTCAACATTGCCTCAGGGAATTACACGGTGGGAGAAGTCGGCGACCTGGTCAAGATGGCGATCGAGGAGCAACTGGGCATCTCGGTGCGGCTCACCATCCACCACAAGACGGATTTCCGTAATTACAAGGTCAGCATCGAAAAAGCGGAGAACACGCTCAGCTTCCATCCCAACCACGACGTCAAGGGCATTGTGAAGCACCTGATCGACAATATGGATAGATTCCAGGATTGGGATAACCCGCAGTATTACAACATCGAGACATTGAAATTGCTGACCGAGAAAAGTCATTATCTGCGCACGCTGCAGGAAGTAGCTTAAGAACGGACTTCGAATGAGCGTATGTCGAGATTTATCTATGGATAGCTTGCCGGAGATGACGAACGGCAACGGTCGCAGGGTTGACATCCTGGGAGTCCGAGTACGTCCGCTAAGCCTCGCGCAAACTGTGGATGAGGTTGAACGGGCGATCCGGAACGATGAGCGCACCTACGGAGTCTTCATCAATGTCTATAACGTAATTGAGGCTCGCAGCAACCCGTCGTACTGCCAGACCTTGAACGACGCCGATTTTCCCATGCCGGATGGAATTCCGCTGGTGTGGGCCAGCCGTGTGCTGCGAGACCCCGTACCCAGCCGGGTTTGCGGTCCGGATTTTTTGACGGCAATGAACCAACGGGCGGCCGAAAAGGGCTATAGCGTTTACATTATGTGTGGTGGCGACCGGAAAGCGGAACGCACCGCCGAAGCTTTTCAGAAGCTGCATCCGAATATCAAGATTGTGGGAGCATGGACGCCTCCGTGGGGGCCGATTGAAGGCAAGAACAACGAATACATCCTGGGCGAGATCGCGCGCACTCAGCCCGATATCTTCTGGGTAGGCCTGGGAGCTCCGTTGCAGGAACGTTGGGTGTGGACGAACCGCGAACGCATCGAGGCCCGATTTACCGGCGCTGTGGGTGGAGCGTTTGACTACCACATCGGAATGCGGAAACGGGCGCCGCGCTGGATGCAGCATCGCGGCCTTGAATTCTGGTACCGCATCAGCCAGGACCCAAGCCTGTTCTGGAAAAAGCGGCATTACGCTGACTTCCACAAGTTTGTTTTGCCAGTTATGGTGCAAGCAATGCGCCGGTCAGGTTCGAGAACAAACGGCCATTCCTGAAGTGGTTGAGCAAGTTAGTTAGAGAAACGGCAGTGTGAACTAAAGACTTTTGCAGTGATAAGATCATAAATTCCAGGAGGAAGTATGGGTGTCATCAGCAGCTCGGTAAATAAGTTACAAACCGCAGGCGAGTTATTCGGATTCTTTGGCAAGAAGCGTTGGTGGATTCTGCCGGTTATCGTGGCAGTGGTGCTTCTGGGCGTGCTCTTGATCGTGGGAGAGGCAACCTCGCTCGCGCCATTCATCTATACGATGTTCTAGCCAGCCAGTAGTTTTTCACATCTCGTATTTGGATCAGCCAGCCGCGCGGTTTACCGTGCGTGCTGGCTGCTCGTGTTTAAGAGGTAATCCACTATCGCCCCGCTACTTCGTCTCCAGCAGCACCGGCCTCGGCCCGATCTTGAGCGCGCCCTTGGCTACTTCCGCCGTACTTCCGTCTAATTCCTTCCTGATGGCGAACTGCCGATCCGGCGTGTAGTTTACTGAGTCTGTGCCTTCACTCCAGACCAGCCGGCCGTGGTAGCTGCCGTTGTTCTTGCTGAAGTCACAGAGCCATACCTTTTCTGACAGAAACCCCAGGTCCTTCGGGCCGCACTCTTTATCAAAGACTGCGCCCAGCAGCCAGGATCGCACTTGCTCATAAGCTGGCGCGGTCGGGCATAGATAGCCGATCTCGCCGTGAACGTTGGGAATAGTACAGTTCCACGGTTGTTGTTCGCGGGCCCACATCTGTCCCACCGGGCCTAGATCCCAGCCAAAAAAGATGTACTGCTTGACGCCTAGCGAAGCGGTGACGATTAAAGATCGAGCCAGCCATGCTGCCCGCATATCCCAGTCGGGCCTGCCATCGCCGCGCGTGAAGATGCCGCCGCCCGGCCATGCATCTTCGCTATCGTAGACCGGCTTGCCGCGCACGCTGGCATGCTTGTTCATGATTTCGGTTAGGTCGTGCACCATCTCCACATTGCGTTCCGGGCGAGGGAAGTATCCGTGGAACGTAATTCCGTCCACTACAGACGGGCCGTACTTGTCGAGCGCCGCGAAGTAGCCTTCAGTCCAATCGTCAAAGTCGGCGGAACCGCGCGGAGAGCAATGGCAGGTGTTGGCGGCGAGAATGACAGCGTCGGGGATGACCGCCTTCACCACATCATGAAAGTCCTTCGTCATTCTGGCCCACTGTTTGAAGGTCCAATACTCGGGGTTCGCGGAACGAATGTTGGGAGCCTCGTTCCACATCTCCCAGTATTTGATTTTCTTTCCATAGCGAGTGGCAACGGCGGTGACGAAGTCCTTGAAGGCTTTGTCGGAACCGTCGCCTTCGCCGCTGCCGACGACGGCATCGACATCGGCGGGGGGATCGCATAATCCAATGGAGTTTGATCCGCAATCGACGTCGGCTGGGCCGGCGCAGTTGGCATCGGGCACACCCTTGGCACGGCAACGTTCCCCACGATTGGAAATCCATCCCGCGGTGTCGTAGACAGTGAACATGACGTCGACGCCGTGGGCGGCTGCGTCGTTGACGACCTTATCGAAATCTCCGTCTTCACGGTTGTGCCCCCAGCGATAACAGGAATCGCTGGGATTCGCACCGGCGGGACAGGTTTCGATGTCATCCCAGGTAACGCGATCGCTCACCGTGCGGCGGATGCTGAAAGGCACAGTCGGCCAAGGCTCTCCGCGAGTGTATTTATTCTGATGGAGGCCGAAAAAGCTTTCCTGGACTTGAGCGAAGCAGGGCAGGGAAGTCAGGAACAGGGCTATGAATGCGATTGCGAATGCGTGTTTTATGGAAGCATTCTTGCGCGAATGTTTTCTCATGGATATCGCGAGTCTAGCATGGAGCGTAGCCTGCGCGGGACACCGTAGAGAGGGGTTTTGGCTGTTGACCGGGGCCGTGCAAGAGGGGGATAATTCCTTTGCTCGGTTGTTGGCAACGTTCTCCCCCTTGCAGTTCACAGCCGGCAAGTCTCGCTTCTCTCGCGTGAGTAGGCCGCGAATTTCGAATTGGTATCACGGAGTTTCCGATGACAAAACTTAGCGCATGGAAAATGACCGGAGTTGTATTCGTGCTTTGCGCCGCGACGACGGTTGCCGCGCATGCCCAGACGTTCACAACATTGGTAAATTTCGACGGAACCAACGGCGGTGCCCCCGAATACATGTCTCTCATTCAGGGGATCGATGGAAACCTCTACGGAACGACCGCCTCTGGCGGCCTAAACAATGGTGGCACTATCTTCAAAATGTCTCCCGCCGGTACGCTGACCACGCTATACAGTTTTTGCGCTCAAGCCAATTGTAGTGATGGTGATGTGCCGGTGGCTGGATTGATGCTCGGCGTTGACGGAAATTTTTACGGAACAACTAATTACGGCGGAACGGCCGTCAGTGATCCCTGTAGTGAGTTTGGCTGCGGGACCGTGTTCAAAATCACCCCAGACGGCAGGCTCACGACACTTTACAGTTTTTGCTCCAAGACTTCTTGTTCAGACGGCGCGTTCCCGGTCGCGCCGCTGATTCAAGCGGCGGACGGAAACTTGTACGGGACAACGTTGAACGGTGGTCCGGCTGGTGGTACCGATTGCCCTAGTGGATGTGGCACAGTCTTCAAGATCACCTTAGGAGGCAAGCTAACGACGCTACACAGGTTTGCGCCCCAAAAACCTAGTGGTAAGTTGCCTTATGCCCCGCTCGCCCAAGGTACCGATGGGAATTTCTACGGCACAACCAATACCGGTGGGGCTAGTGGTGGGGGCGGCGCTGGCACAGTCTTTGAGATGACTCCAGATGGGGTGGTGACGATACTCCATAGCTTCGGTTCGTTTCCAGATGATGGGTCCTATCCCTATTCAGGATTAATACAGGCTCTGGATGGAACCTTCTATGGTACGACCTATGATGGTGGACTCCATGGCCGGGGCGTTGTATATGGAGTTGACGGTTTTGCATACAGCTTCTGCTCTCGACCACACTGCACTGACGGTGCTTACCCGGTTGGCCCAGTAATTCAGGGTACGGACGGAAATTTCTATGGCACAACGTACGAGTATTCGCTGAACCGCTTTGGCACCCTCTTTGTCCTCACTGGCGATAGTGTCCTCACAACACTCTATACCTTCTGCACGCAAATGAACTGCACGGATGGTTCCTACCCGTCCGGCGGACTGATTCAGTCGACCAATGGAATTTTCTATGGAACAACAAAATCCGGCGGGACCGACGACCTTGGCACGATCTTTAGCTTAAGTATGAATCTTGATCCCTTCGTGAGTTTTGTCCGGAACCCAGCCCCTGTTGGGCAGCTATTCGGTATCCTCGGTCAGGGTTTCAAAGGAACAAGCAGCGTCTCGCTCAATGGAACGCCAGCGACATATATGGTTAAGTCCGGCACGTTGATTGAAGCCACAGTTCCCGCAGGAGCCACGACCGGCTACGTGACAGTGACCACGTCTAGCGGCGTGCTGACCAGCAACGTGCCGTTCCATGTGATTCAGTAGTTCGCAAATTTATATGAAGGAGATCTCAAATGACGGGACTCAATAAATGGAAGACGAGCTGCTTTCTCCTGATGCTTTCGACCGTAACAGCCATTGCCGCACCCGCCCAGACTTACACTGACCTGTACAACTTTCGTTTGACGGAGGGCGCGGATCCTCGCGGGGTTCTGGCCCAGGGACGCGACGGAAACCTATACAGCACCACGCCTACCGGGGGGAACAGCGGCAGCAGGATGTGCAAGCCGTCCCTCTGCGGCGTTTTGTTCCAAATCACTCCCACGGGCACATATTTGGACCTTTTCAACTTTGATTACGTGCATGGATCTGTTCCTTTTGGCGGACTGACCCTCGGGACGGACGGAAGGTTCTACGGCACCACGAACGAAGGTGGCACACTGGGCTATGGGACGATTTTCAAGGGCACAACGAATGGCGGGGTCTCTTTGTATAGCTTCACAGGCGCTTTCGGCGAAGGCGGTAATCCCTCGGCGCCGCCGATCGAAGGCTCGGATGGGTATTTTTATGGTGTCACGTCGAAATTCTCTGATTTTCCTGGTGTCTCCTACAGAATCGCATCCTCGGGGACATTTGTCCCGATCGGCCAAATCCCCGGATATTCCGACGCTCCCCTCCTCCAGGCAAGCGATGGGAACTTCTACGGCACGACCTATCCCACTCTCAACGAAGGCGAAAATAGCGTTTTTCAGATGACAACGTACGGCGTCGCGACCATGATTCATACCTTTAATGGTGGCGACGGAGAAAACCCCTTTTCCCCTGTGATTCAAGCGAGTGACGGCGTCCTCTACGGGACAACGAGCGCCGGCGGTCACGGGAATGGTGTGGTCTTCAGGTTGACACTCCAAGGCGCCTTCAGCGTATTGCACTACTTTGGTGACGTCCGCAATGATGGCACCGCGCCACATGCGGGGCTTGTTCAAGCTACTGACGGGAACATTTACGGCGTTACGTCGGCGGGAGGGACTTCGGGTAAAGGCGTGATTTTCCGGATCGCCCAGAACGGCGTCTACTCAATTCTTTACAACTTCGACGGAATGCATGGCGCCGCCCCATACTCCACCCCGGTTCAACATACGAATGGAAAGATTTACGGGCTGGCATCCGCAGGAGGGACTTCCGGGAATGGTGTTGCTTACAGTTTTGATCTCGCTCTGGGGCCGTTCGTCAAGCTAGTACCCACCGTGGGCATAATAGGGCAGACGGGCGGCATTCTCGGGCAAGGATTCACTGGAACCACGAATGTCTCCTTCAATGGTACTTCTGCTTCCTTTACGGTCGTCTCCGACACCTATTTGACTGCGACCGTTCCGCCAGGCGCGACCACCGGCTATGTCAACGTGACCACGCCTACCGGCACCTTGACCAGCAATGTACCGTTTGTGATTCCGTAGCTCGCAAATTTTGAAGGAGGCCTCAAATGACGAAACTCAATGGATGGAAGGCGAGTTGCTTTCTCCTGATGCTTTTTGCCGCGATCGCCATTCCCGCTCACTCGCAAACTTTCACCAAGCTGGTAAGTTTCAATGGTAGCAATGGCTATGCGCCAGACTACGTGAATCTTGTCCAGGGCCTCGACGGCTACCTCTATGGAACGACGAGTGCCGGAGGGAACAACAAAAACTGCTATGGGGGTACTGGCGGCTGCGGAACGGTCTTCAAACTCACGCCTTCAGGCATCAAAACTATCTACAATTTTTGTTCACAGCCTGATTGTACTGATGGCACGGTACCTTATCCCGGGCTCTCAGAAGGATACGATGGGAACTTCTACGGCACGACGTCGGGCGGTGGGGCCAACAACGACGGCGGGACCATCTTCAAGATCACTCCCAATGGCGAATTGACCACGCTCTACAGCTTCTGTGCTCTGCCGAACTGCGCCGATGGTGCAAACCCTTATGCAGGCGTGATTCAAGCCAGCGATGGCAGCCTTTACGGAACCACTCCATACGGTGGCACCGGTGGCGGTTATGGAACGGTTTACAAGCTCACATCTAAGGGAGAACTCACCACGCTGTTTAGTTTCAATAGCGTCAATGGCAACCAGCCGAATAATGGCCTGATTCAGGCAACGGATGGGAATCTATACGGGACAACTCTGAACACCGTGTTTAGAATAACGTTACAGGGCAAGCTCACCACTCTGTACAACCTCGGAAACTTTCTTTCCTTTTACGATTACAACACCCTAATGCAGGGTACCGACGGCAACCTATATGGAACGACGGGGGAGGGTGGCAGTGGCTGTAACGATGGCTGCGGCACCATCTTTAAGATCGACTCTAAAGGAAAATTCACAACGCAGTACTACTTTGATGGAGATCAGGGAGAACCCTACACCCCATATGGGCGTCTCCTGCAGGCAACCGACGGGAACTTCTATGGAACCAGTCTTTTCGGTCCCGGCTCCAGCCCCGGTACGGTGTATGAATTAACCCCCGCAGGTACGATGACAGTGTTGTACGACTTCAACGACTACAATGACGGTGTCAGTCCGCGCGGCGGGTTGACGCAGCACACAAATGGAGTTCTGTATGGAACGACGGCAACTGGCGGTTTCCAGGGAGATTGCTGTGGCACGATTTACAGTATGGATCTGGGGCTGGGACCGTTCATAACTTTTGTGCACTCTATGGGCACAGTTGGTCAGAGTGGTCCCATCCTAGGCCAGGGATTCACTGGAACGACCGCTGTTACGTTCAACGGAACACCGGCCAGCTTTACTGTGGTTTCTGACACGTTTATAAAAGCCACAGTTCCCGCAGGAGCCACGACCGGCTATGTGACCGTGTCCACACCTACCGGCACGCTGACCAGCAATGTGCCGTTCCACGTGATCCCGTAACAGTCCGAGGAAAGATTCCCGCTCTCCACCTTTGCAAAAAACGCAAAGGTGGGCCACCTGTGATCATCTTGAACATCATTTTGCAATGCTGCGCCGGTATACACTCGAAGCCGAATCTGAAAGAATTAAAGAACAATTCACAACCGAGGAGAAAGTTTAAGTGGACTGGAAGAATCGAAACGTGCTGGTGACCGGCGGCCTCTCGCTGATTGGCTCTCACCTGGTGGACGCTCTGGTAAAGCGTGGCGCGAAGATTCGCGTGGTTGACGATCTTAGCAGCGGCAAGCTTGAAAATATCAGCGGTCATATCGAAGCTGGTCGAGTTAAGTTCATCCAGGCGGATCTGCGGGAAACCGGTGTGGCCGAGGCGGCGGTAGAAGACATGAGCGTGGTTTTCCACCTCGCGGCCGATCACGGCGGCCGCGGCTACGTTGATCTTCACCAGGCAGCTTGTGCCACCAACCTTCTGCTGGATGGTTTGGTCTTCCGCGCTTGCCACCGTGCCCAGGTGGAAAAGGTTGTGTACGCGTCGTCGGGCTGCGTGTATCCGAATGGCATACAGACCGATCCCAACCAGACGCTTTATCTCACGGAAGACATGGTCGGCCCTCCGTATGATGCCGACAATATGTATGGCTGGGCAAAGCTCATGGCCGAAATGACGCTCCGCGCTTATTACAAAGATTGGGGGATGAAGTCGGCAAGCTGCCGCTATTTCACCGTCTACGGTCCGCGCGGAGTCGAGAACCACGCGGTCATCGCCATGATTGCCCGGGCGTATACCCGGCAGAATCCTTTCGTGGTGTGGGGAAACGGCGAGCAGATACGGAATTGGACCTACATCGACGACATTGTCGAGGGGACCATTTTGGCCGCTGAAAAAGTGGACGATGGCGCGGGAATTAATCTGGGCACCATGGAGCGTATTCGGGTCCTCGATGCTGTACACGAGATCGCCAACAAGTTCAATTACCAGCCGAAGATCGAGCTGCATCCGGAAATGCCAACTGGTCCACTCAATCGGGTGGCAGATAATGCGTTGGCAAAGAAACTGTTAGGTTGGGAACCCAAAGTGATGTTCAAAGAAGGCCTGCTCCGAACCATTGAGTGGTACATGGCTTCTTGCAATCAAGACGAGGCGGCCATGGCGCTGGATCGGCTGCTCACGGAACGATAACGCACACACTCCGTACCAACTCACGCTCTTATTTGGTGATGGTGAAGGTCAGCGGGTTCGAGGTCCCGCCTCCGGGTGCAGGGTTAGCGACCGTGACCTTTGCGGTGCCGGCTTTGGCGACGTCCGACTTCAGGATTTGCGCTGTCACCTTGCCCGGGCCCCCGTAGGTGGTGGTTCGCGGGGATCCGTTCCACAAGGCCTGAGATGTAGACACAAAACCCGAGCCGTAAATGTACAAGGTGAAGGCCGAGCTTCCTGCCTTGATTTTGGAGGGTTCCAATGATGTGAGGCTGGGAACTGGATTGTTAATGTAGAACGTTTCAGGATTCGAAGTGCCCCCGCCCGGAGCGGGGTTGACAACGGTGACGCTGGCCGTGCCGGCCGTCTTAATCGCGCTGGCAGGCACGTGAGCCTGTAGCACAGCACTGCTGACATATGTCGTAGAAAGTTTGGTGCCATTCCAATAAGCCTTTGAAGTAGAGACGAAGTTGCTACCGTTGACCGTCAACGTAAAGGCAGCGCCGCCAGCCAGGGCTGTGTCCGGCGACAGCGAGCCGATGCCGGGCACAGGGTTCTGAACGGTAAATATCAAGCTATTGGAATTGCCGCCGCCGGGTGGCGGGTTGGTTACTTTTACCTTGAAGTTGCCGACAGTCGCAATGTCCGAGGCCAAAATCTGGGCCTGCAGCACGGTTGAACTGACGAAGGTTGTGCTGCGTGGAGACCCATTCCAACTCACCACTGCTCCCTCGACGAACTTTTTACCCCCTACTGTCAACTGAAATCCGGGACCGCCCACAATGGCGTTACTCGGAGACAGGGAAGTCTCGGTCGGGTGGGAATTTAGTGGCTGGAAGACATAGGCTGCACCTTGTTCAGTGAGCCCGACCTGGTGAAAGGGCGCGCCGACCACTTCAGCGTCAACGCTCATAGAGAGAGAAAGGCCAAAGTAGTCGCCAGCGCCTCCGTCAGACGAAGTCAACTGCGCGCTCTGGTTCTCATCCGTCCAACCCTTGGCCTGCTGGGTTGGCTCGAGGAATACATAGAGCTGACCCTGGTAGGCATTATCGCCGACCTGGGCTCCTACGGCTCCGGCCATCACTGTGGAGCCGTCGATTCCGACAGATGTTCCCAGAAGAAGCAGAGGGGAAAGCGCGCCCGGAGTCAGCTCTGCGGTTTGTATGGTGTCGACCCATCCCCCGGTTGGCTCGATGAAAACGTATGCGGCGCCGGCATAGTCACTAGGGGCACCCACAACCACAGTATTACCAGAGACGGTCACGGAACTGCCGAAATAGCTGTCAGCTGCGGCATCGGATGCGGTAAGCTCCGCAGTTTGCGTTGTATCTGTCCACCCGTTTCCCGGCTGAACGAAAACATACGCCTTGCCGGCGCTGCCATAGCCATTGACGGTGGCTCCGCTTGCTCCGACGACCACGGTGCCGCTATCCACCGCGACGGAATCGCCGAAAATATCGTCAGCCGCTCCGTCCGAGGAAGTCAGCTTGGCAGTCTGCGTCATATTGGTCCAGCCGCCGCTGGGCTCGACGAACACGTAGGAAGCGCCCTGTTGAAAATTGGAACCGATACTGGCGTAAGGAGCTCCGGCCACTAGCGTATTACCGCTGATGGCGACCGACGCCCCAAAATCGTCCCCGACATAACCATCCGAAGCGGCCAATTCAGCGGTTTGGGTCATGTTGGTCCAACCGTTGGCGGGTTGGACGAATACGTACGCAGCACCTTGATGGGGATTGCCCTGAACAGTAGTACCACCCGCACCCACAACGATGGTGTTACCACTGATGGCCACCGACGAACCGAAAAAAGCGTTGGCAGCTCCGTCAGACGCGACCAGCTCCGCGGTTTGCGTCATACCGGTCCAGCCATTTGCCGGCTCAACGAACACGTATGCTGCACCCTGACCCGTGTTGAGTCCGACGGCGTGAAATGGGGAGCCAACTACAACAGTGTTTCCGCTGATCGAAACCGACCAGCCGAACTGATCACCCGCCGCGCCGTCCGAGGCAAGCAATTCGGCGGTTTGTACCCAGGGATCGACAACAATTGGATAGCGCGCGTTACGGTCGTTCACGCGGAGCAGAAGGTTCTGGCCCTGTAGCTCAAGCTTCGCGGCTAATTCCCGGCCGGTGGAATCGTGGGCCTGAAGGCCGGAATAGCGGAATATCGGCTCACGCGTGGCGTTTTTAAGCGTCAGTTGCTGGTCAGCCTCTTCGAAAGCCACCAAATTTCCCGAGAGGGCCAACTCTATCGTCAATTCACGCCCACGGGATTGCCCGGGTGGCCGGCTGAGGGTAAAGCCCTGTTCCAGTCCCAATGGTCCATTGATATACCACTCTGTCAGCCTCCCACGCCGATACTGGACGCGATTTCCTTCCGCCTCTGGAACAGCTGTGGCTACCGGCGTCAGCGCAGTGCCGTAACCGTAGCCGGTTAGGTTCATGCGCCAGATCGCCAATCCGGAGCGCACTTCGAGTTCACTCGCAGTGAAAGTGGAGACTAGATGTTGTTGGGTGTTCTCGGTCTGAAGTCCACCCGGTCCTATACGCACTGCGTACGCCGTCGTGTCGCGTCCCAACGCTGCCGAGATGGTTGACTGTGCTGCCTGTGGCAAGTCAGACAAGCCGCCATTTGTTCCGTGCTGGCCGGAAGCTGCAGCCGTCGAAGTCAGGGCCGCCAACACTCCAAACACGAAAACGGAGTTCATCCGCATAGACACACCTCAAACACAATCCGCCAACTGCAATTAACGGTCTTTCAGAAAAAACACAGGATAATCCCGGCGCCATACCGGGAAACATCGGGCGCGAAGGTCGTTTAATTTTGAACGCGAAATGGCCGTCAGTCAAGACTCAGAAGGACATCCGGTAGTGTCCGAATTAGGACACTGCCGGATGTCCTTAAGTACGAATCCCGCGCTCATCCTCTATGTTGCAGCGGGTTCACCATAACCGCCCCAGTTGTGCGCGAGCTATCCTAGCCCACGGTGCAAAATGAATAAAAGAGACTTTTGGCCCACTTTGCCGTCTACTTTCGAGGGTCGCCCGAATGTAGGTTTCGCGGATTGTCATCCTGGCGCCTGTTTGGCGGACGATGCGTGAGCGCACAAGTCCAAAAAGCCCGCTCCCCATCCACTGGCAGGAACGGCAGCCGCCCCGGGCACCGGGGTCTTTCCTCTCTAAGAGCTTTCAGCTACTTGCAGTATATGCGGCGTGGCTCTAAGCTGGTGCGGCGTTGTCTGCAACCCGAATGCTTCATTGCCCCGTTATTCTGCCCATTGCGGCAGTTTTGTTGCGGAAGAGGCGGTTTGCCCCGGATCACGAAAAGGGGCCTCAAACATTTCATGCGGACCAGATCCAGGAGAATCTCGAATGCGATGCTCTCAGACGTTTCCTATCGTGACCGACACTGAAGATTCACAACTTGGGCAAAGACCTTGCGCGTTCCAGGCGCATGGCGAATTCCGAACCAGCCCACTAGGTTCCCTGATTTGTTGCCTCGCCGTCTTGGCTTTGCTGGCTATTCCGCAGGGGCTTGTAGCTCAGAACAGAACCGTCACGACCTATCATTACGACAACGGGCGTACCGGCTGGAATGCAAACGAAACCATCTTGACGCCTACCAACGTAGCAAGTGCATCCTTCGGAATAGTGCAGTCAATCGCTCTTGACGCTCAGGTGGATGCGCAACCGTTGATCGTTCCCAATCAGGAAATCACCGCCGGAAACTTCCAGGGCAAGCACAATGTCGTCTATGTTGCCAGCGAGAACAACACAATCTATGCCATCGACTACGACACCGGTACCGTGCTCTTGAGTCCGAACTTTGGCAACCCCGTGCCTAACCCCATCGGATGTACGACCAACCCAGTGGTGGGCATCGATAGCACGCCGGTGCTCAACTTGGCCACCAATACCATGTACGTGATGATTTACACGCTGGAGGCCAATGTTCCAATTTATCGCATGCACGCGCTTGGTCTTGGCAGTTTAAAGGACCAGATAGCGCCAGTAGTGGTGGCTGCGTCCCACACTTTGTCGGATGGCTCGACTATCGATTTCAATGCCACATACGAGCGGCAACGCCCTGCGCTCTTGTTGGACAACGGTAATGTTTATGCCGGCTTTGGAAGCTTTTGTGATGCGGGCACCAGCGTCTCTCGCGGTTGGCTGCTCGGGTGGACCGCCAACTCCTTAACTCCACTGGCGATGAACGAGGTTTTCGATACTCAGGCGACGTCTCCTAACAACTACTTTCTTTCCTCGATTTGGATGTCGGGCTCGGGTATTGCTGCGGACCCCTCCGGCAATTTGTATTTCACCACCGGCAACTCCGACCCCTCGGGAACCACCTATGACGGGGTCACGAATCTACAGGAGAGCGCGATAAAAGTTTCGTCAGACTTGAGTCAGGTGGTCGACCTCTTCACGCCCTCGGACTGGGGCCTTATGGACCAGAACGACAGAGATTTTAGCTCTGGGGGAATCATGCTGCTGCCTCCGCAGCCGACGGCGGCGGCGGTAGATAACCCAATCCCTAACAAGCTCGCTGTGGCTGCCGACAAGGACGGAGTCATGTTCTTGATGAACCAGGAAGATCTCGGAGGCTACGATCCCAACAACAACAATGTGCTGGGTTCATACATGATCGGTATTTGTTTTTGCGTGGAGTCCTATTATGTGGATCCCTCGGACTTGGCCGCGCGGGTGGTTGCCAGCGGCGGACCCTCGGTTGGAGTATGGAAGCTTGCGATGGCCCCCGCCGTCAGTCTTGTGAATGTCGCGAATTCCGCACCGCTCTTCCCCAAGAGGGACCACGGTTTCTTCACAACCGTCTCTTCCAACGGCATCTTGAACCCCATCATTTGGGTTCTCGGCAGACCAACCTTCTACACCGCAGAAATCGACTTGTACGCATTCGATCCTGAGGCTGGGGGCAGTACTCTGAAGCAGATTTTCTTTTCGGCAACGCCGGGTACTTGGCCTTACCGCGGAAATGCGACCGTGATTCCCGTGGTTGCGAACGGCAACGTCTTCATAGCAAGCGGTGGGCAACTCACCATCTTCGGTCTCAGCCAGGAACGCACTCGCGCGCCAGCTAAGAGTGCGGCACATTGATTGAGTCGCACGTCAGCAACTGTGCCATTTTCACCGATGCGGCTCGCAGACCCCTTCCCTACGGAGGAGTCATACTTTCAAGGATGATGGGAGAAGCCCCGATATTCGGCGGCATTCCGCTATGCGTGTTTCCTGCCACATCCCGCCATTGAGAGACGGCGAACGGCGGAGGCGTGTTAATCGGGGTTGAGCCGCACATCGGATTCGCACACGAGGAAACCCGGGAACTGTCCCATAGAATCTGCGCCTGGTAGCCTCCCGACCGGGAAATCGTCAAGCTGAAAACTCCGGGGCTGGGAGTCGAACAGCTTGCCGGGCACGTGCCCGTCACCACCGTCGCTCCTGACAACCAATCGACGGTCTGTGTGTAGGCGATGGCTCCACTACAATAGTAGCCGCTGGTGGCCGTATCGAGCGTGTTGCACGCTACCGGTGGAAAAGAAACCGGGCTCGGCGACCACAGGCCACCCGTGCCAGTGGGCTGGAATTCGTCCCAGGCAAACCAGTAGCCGCGATCCACGTGGGCTAGCAGCAACAGCGCAAACCAGCGCGGCACATAGGCCGCCTGTAGGTTGGGGTCACTCACGGTATCGTTCTTTCCCCAACTGCCCTCGCCCGTGAAATAGGGTTTCGCGGCATCCGCGGGCGACAGCATTGCTTTTTCCCCGGCAATGTATTGCATGATCTCTTCTGGAACTGCGTTGTGATTGAAGTACGAGTGCCCACTGATTACATCGGTCGCGTTCGCGCCCAACGGATTGGCCCGGCTCCAGGTACATTCGCTGCCCGCCGGGGGGCTCGCATCGCAATACAAGTAGTTCTCCAGCGTCACGACGCCGTCATCCAATGACCCGCCGCCGGCATCGCCTTCCATAATGTGGGCCGTTGAATCGATTCCAATCTGCGCATAATTTGCCGTGCCGCAAGTTAGACCCAAGCCGCTGATGGGATCACTCGTCTGCCCCTCCACGATGCATCGCATGTCCTGTGTCATGCGCAACATCTGTGCAAACGTACCTCGGTAGCTGCAAGGGCTTCCGTCAGTGCTCTGTGGAGTAACACAAGTCGTCCCGGGAACACCAACAGTATCGGAACGATGGAACTCGCTCCAAATTTCGTAATTCGTAATGTGCGCGTGGGTCGACAAGTAGTCTGCGGCAGACACGTGACTGACGAGGGCGGTGACAAAGGACCTCCACGCCAGATCCGTGCCACTGCCATCTTTATTAAGGTCTGTGGGAGGATCGCACTGCCCCGGAGGTTGTCCAAATACATTTGCCATGTCACAGAGTAGGTCCGTGGGGTTCGACGAAATCCAATTCGGCGTCGCTCCAACAGAAATATACACATCATTGATGCCCTTGATATTGAGGGCAGCGAGCAACTCGTCAAGACCGGTAAAGTTGAAAGTATTGCTCGCCGGATTCATGTCGGCCCATTGGGTCCTGCAAGTGCTCCAAATCCGAAACGTACCCGCACGGGCATCGAACAAAGGGTAGTCGAGCGGCGCTGCGTCACACGCTGCGGTGTGGGACTGGTGCATTCCAAAGAACACCTCAGCGGGCTGCGAGGGCACGGCGACTACCGGGCTAGAGCCACTCGGCGGCTGCGGCGACGTGTCACTACTAGCACTTCCACCTCCGCAACCGCCTAACAGGGAACATAGCAGAATTGCAAACAGGCAGCCTGCATATCGGAAAACAGTACGCATTTGCCCTCCTCGACTATCGGACGGTACCCCAAGTGGTGTTGATCAGAATTAACCCGCGAGCTTAAGAAAAGTTGCGCAAGCGGATACTAAGGTAATGATGAAGGCTATAATAATCAGCACGTTACGACTCCACGTGAGCATGGGTGAGACCTCTCTTCAACTTGGTTCTCGACTTTAACAGCGGACAATTCGTCAAACCGCTCTTTTCGAATCTCTGGCGGTGACCAGCACTGTGAGGTTGCTGGCGAAGACGCGCAGCTTTGCCATCGATGCCAATCGCGAATCCTGCAAGAAGGTCAAATGGGTCTTTCCTTAAATCAATGAGACAAAGGCCTCTAATTCGATAGAGCCGTTTGTCCTACCCGGAACGGAGCGCGCAAAAATACATCCGTTCGACTCTTGACAATCAATCCGACCCACGGCACTCTGTTAGGCGACCCTCGGGGCGACTCCTCCCGCCCTGGTTCCTTGCGCCGACTAGGGAAAAGAACGATGAGATTAACTTCCAGGATTACTTTTGCGCTCCTTTTCTTAGCTGCCATTTTCCCGGTTCTGGGTCGAGGCGAAACCGCGACCAAGAAGGTTCACCTTACGATCGGCCAAAGCTACTGCACCGGGCACACCCCCTGCGTTCTGACCGCGCATAACGACAACAATCGGGACGGTGTGAATCAGAATGAAAGCGTATTGAAAGCTTCTACGCTGAGTTCTACCAATCACCCCGTGCCGAAATGGCTGGCTACCACCGACGGCGAGCTGTATGCCCAGCCGCTTTACATCCATCAGTTGTCGATTAGCGGTAGCCCGAAGAATGTGGTGTATGCGGTTACCGAAAACAATAGTGTGTACGCTTTCGACTCGGACAGCACCAGCTCCTCGGGAACGGTCTTAACCCAGGTGAACCTTAACAATGCGAGTGACCTTCCGCCGGGAACAACGGAGATCGCCGTGCCCTACACTGATTTACCTGGTGCCTGCACTCTGATTGCCCCAGAAGTTGGAATCAGCGGAACGCCAGTCATTGACGTCTCGGTGACCCCTCCGGTGATGTATGTGGTTTCAAAGCACGAAGACGTGGACATTCAGGGTGTGAAGACCTACCGGCACAAACTGCATGGCCTCTACGCGGATACTCTACAAGAAATTCCGGGCAGCCCGGTCGTGCTAGATTCGAACTTCGAATCTACCTACGCGCCCGGATTGAATCCGCTTGAACATCTCCAAAGGCCAGGTCTCGCACTGATCCCTTCAAGCAACGCTTCCAAGGTTTGGGTTTCCTGGGGGTCGAATTGTGACAAGACTCCGTATTTCGGTTTTGCCATTGAGTTCACGTACAACTATAGCGCGTCGAGTTTTTCCAACACTTACACGGTCGTGAATACGGCTCCATCCTGCCAGGCACAGCCATGTCAGAACGGTATCTGGATGTCGGGCGCGGCGCCGGCAGTGGATTCGAGTGGGAACCTGTATTTGGCAGCCGGCAATGGGGCAGATGAGAACCAGGGCGAAGGAGAGTATAGCAACAGCATCTTGCGTATCAACGACAGTGGTTTGCAGGATTTCTACACTCCACCGGATTACCATGCCCTCAACGTCGGAAAAATGGTTGTTGCCTGCACGAATCCTCATTCCGCGAGTTGTCCCAGTCCGTGCACATTCGATAGCACGGGTCAGTACTGTCAAGTCACTCTGGAGCGTAATGACTGGGACCTGGGCGCCGGCGGGGTCTTGTTGCTTTCTCCCTCATTCAAACTCACGAACCCTGAGATATTGTCCTCCGGCAAACAAGGAATGATCTATGTTGCCTACGCTAACAACTTAGGGCACATTGATGCCGAATCGAAAAACTCGACCGAGTACGCGTGCACCCCGGCAAATGCCCCCGCAGCGGGCGCGATTGCCCAATGCTTCCAGGGATTTCCGGTGAGCACGGATCCTACGCACAATGACAGTGGGTTGCGAAACTCGCCGGCTTTTCTTGCAGGCAATTCCGGAAGTGAATACAACTTTCTTTACGCGGCTGGCGTGGAAGACGTGCTCAAGGTCTTCTTGTTCGAGAATCACGGTGGGGTGGGCCGGTTCTTGACCACCCCCGGCACGGCGATTGCGCCTCACCTTTTCAAGTCCGGAGCTTCTCCCTTGGTGACCTGGAACAACAACCCCGGAAGTTCGATCAAAGACGGAATCGTCTGGGCGCTGGACACCATTGGGGCGGGAAATGTGGGAGGGCCGGCTGCCAAGCCCGAGGTTCTCTATGCGTACCGGGCGATTCCCACCAGCGAACATTTCAGCAGCGCGCTCGGCAAGGAACTTTGGGACACTTCCGCCTACAGTTCGAGTAATCCCGGTAATCCAGGAGCCGTCAAGTTCGGCGTGCCAATGATTGTGGATGGCAAGATTTTCATGGGTGGCGGCGCACCGGGCTACCAAGTAGGAAGCGCCAACTGTCCGGTGCCCAGCGTCACAGTTCAGCCTACAGCGTGCGGCGGTCTCGCGATGTTTCAATAAGTCTTGACCGCAAGCATCGGGGTCATGTTTTCGAAGCGCCATCAGGAGGAAAGATGAAATACGCTAAGTATCTATTTGTGCTGGTCTGGCTTGGGGCTGCAGCGTACGCCCAGAACGAGATTGGGATCCCTTTGCCTCCGCCCAACCCCAGGGTTCCCTATCCGAACCCGATTAAGCATGTGGTACTGATCATTCAGGAGAACCGTACTCCAGACAATCTCTTTCACACCGTGCTGACTTATCCGGGAATTATTCCGGGCAAATATGACTTGGCGTCCAGCGGCTTGGCCCTGGTCAACGGACAGGACCAGGTTGTGCAGTTAACCACAACACCCCTGGGTATCGACTATGACTTAGCGCACAGCCATATCGCTTTTGAAAGCATGTGGGACAACGGAGCCATGGACGGCGCCAATTTGGTTGTGGACAATTGTGGTCCGCACGCGACCGATTGCAAGAACCATGGCGCAGGGCAGTTTCTTGGGTATAAGTACGTCCAGGCTTCTGACATTGATCCCTATCTGCAAATGGTGCAGCAATACGGCTGGGCAAATTACATGTTCCAGACCAATCAAGGCCCGAGTTTCGATGCTCATCAAATTCTTTTCTCGGGAACGTCGGCACAAACTGCTGATGACGACGCCACTGGTGTTATCGTTGCAGGAAATCCTGGCCAACCAACGGGTGGGAAGTACATCGGTATGGACGATACCGGGTGCCTTTCTCCTGAGGGTGAAGTGGGCGTTTTGATCTCACCGCAGAGCGCGCCGCTTACCTACGACTTCTACAATGATCCCCTGGGCACTTTCTGTTTCAACCATGCGTCGATGGCGGACTTACTGGATGCCGCCCAAATCTCCTGGAAATACTACGCTCAAGGATCAACCGACAACCCCTATCCCAATGATCCGTCTAAATTGGGATATAACCCTGCGGGCTACATATTCACCGCCCCAAATTCTTTTTACGATATCTGCGAGCCGGATTACACGCAGAATCCACCTGTTTGTACGTCGTCTGAGTACACCACTAACATCGATCTCGTTCCCGCCGACGTGCTGACCGACATCGCCAATTGCAATCTCGCTTCCGAAGCCTGGGTAACTCCAACCGACCTAAATGCCGATCACGCCGGCACTACGAATGACACCGGCGGACCATCCTGGGTAGCCTCGGTCGTGAACGCTATCGGCAATGCCACAACCTGCGACCAAGGTGCGGGTTATTGGTCGGATACGGCAATCTTTGTAACTTGGGATGACTGGGGTGGTTGGTTCGACCATGTGGCTCCGACCATCTTGTCGGGCCCGCAAGGCGACGACGAAATAGGATTCCGTGTGCCTTTCCTAGTGCTCTCAGCCTACACGCCCCAAGGGTACGTTTCCAATTTGCGCTATGAATTCGGCAGCGTTCTGAGATTCATGCAGGGTGTCTTCAATATTCCTGAAGGCTCCCTGGGATTCTCGGACGCACGCGCGGATACTGATTTGAGCGGTTTTTTCGATTTCTCAATGAAACCGCGACCCTTCAAAACGATCCAGGCTCCATTGGACGCGAAACACTTTTTGGAAGAGCCGCCATCGCACGATCCTATCGATTCGGAATGAGGTAGGGCCGCAACCTGCATAAGCTATGCCATTGGCAAAATTCGGGCATCACAGTTCAGCCGACGGCATGCGCGGTCCCACTGTGTGTCAATAGATCTCAAGATCAGGCGGCGGGATTTATGTTGCGGAACCGGTCTACTGGAAGGAAAACGTTGAGGTTCTTAAAGCATATATTTGTGCTGGTCTGGCTTGGGGCTGCGGCGTTTGCCCAGGCCGGGATTGCAATCCCCTTGCCTCCGCCCAACCCGAAGATTCCCTACCCAAACCCGATTAAGCATGTGGTCCTGATCATTCAGGAGAATCGCACTCCTGACAATTTGTTTCACGCCTTACTGACTTACCCGGGAGTCATTCCCGGCAGATACGACTTGGCATCGAGCGGCTTGGCCCTCGTCAATGGACAGGACCAGGTTATACAGCTAACGTCAGCGCCCCTCGGACTCGACTATGATTTATCGCACAGCCATGTCGCTTTTGAAAGCATGTGGGACAACGGAGCCATGGACGGGGCCAATTTGATTGTGGACAATTGCGGTCCACACGCGACCGATTGTACCAACCATGGGATTGGCCAGTTTTTGGGCTATAGGTACGTTCAGGCTTCGGACATCGATCCCTATCTGCAAATGGCGACCCAATACGGCTGGGCAAATTATATGTTCCAGACCAATCAAGGGCCGAGCTTCGCGGCTCATCAGATTCTTTTCTCAGGAACTTCGGCGCAAACCAGTAACGACGATGCCAACGGCGTTTTCTTTGCCGAGGTTCCCGGCGCACCGGCTGGCGGAAATTACTATGGATTGTATGACTCGGGGTGCCTGGGGCCTGAGGGCGAAGTGAACGCCTTGATCTCTCCAGCGAGTGCGCCCAAAACGTACACCATCGTTAATGATCCGCTGGGCACTTTCTGTTTTGACCACGCGTCGATGGCAGACCTCCTGGATACGGCCCAACTCTCCTGGAAATACTATGCGCAAGCGTCAACCGACAACCCCTATCCCAATGATCCGTCGAAGACGGGATACAATCCCGCGGGCTACATGTTCACTGCGCCGAATTCCATTTACGATATCTGTTTGCCGGACTATACGCAGAATCCACCGGTGTGTACCGGGCCCGAATACACGGCTAATATTGACCTCACTCCTGCCGACGTGCTGACCGACATCGCCAATTGCGATCTCGCTACCGAGGCCTGGGTAACTCCGACCGCGCTTAATGCTGATCACTCCGGTACCGTGAATGACACCGGCGGGCCATCCTGGGTTGCATCGGTCGTGAACGCAATCGGCAATAACAAAACCTGCGAACAAGGTGCGGGTTATTGGTCGGATACGGTCATTCTGGTGATGTGGGATGATTGGGGTGGGTGGTTCGACCATGTGGCTCCGGCTATCCTGCCCGGCCCGCAAGGCGATTACGAACTAGGATTCCGCGTGCCATTCCTGGTTATCTCGCCCTACACGCCCCCGGGTTACGTCTCCAATTTGCACTACGAATTCGGCAGCATTCTGCGCTTCATGCAGGGTGTTTTCAATATTCCCGAAGGCTCCCTGGGATTCTCGGACGCACGCGCAAACACTGATTTGAGCGGTTTTTTCAATTTCAAAATGGCGCCCCGACCCTTCAAAACGATCCAAGCTCCGCTGGACGCAAAGCACTTTTTGGAAGAGCCGCCATCGTCCGAGCCTATCGACTCAGACTGAGAAAAAGCCTAACCCGGAACATTTTCGTAGAGAAGGCACGGCGTTACGATATTTCCTGCACTTTCGAGCCAGCATTCACTTCTCCCGGTCGATCGGTCTTAGCAGGCGCGCGATAATCCCTGCCTGAAATGGGTTTTAGAGTGGGTGGTAGAAGAATTACAATGCCGAAGTGCGCGATGAAAACTGCGGAGTCGTAATGGGGACCAGGATGGGGGCGGAATGTCGAAGGTTTTGCTGATTGGCGCAAATGGGCAGCTAGGCAGCGATCTCAAGAGGGTCTTTGCGGCGGCCGGTGACGAGGTGGTCGCGTTAACCCATGCGCAAGTGGACGTTTGCAATTCTGCGGGGGTCGCGGCGGTGGTTGCGGAAGTTCAGCCGCAAGTCGTGCTTAACACCTCCGCATTCCATAAAGTCGAGGAGTGCGAAAAGAAACCAGAGTTGGCGTTCGAGGTGAACGGATCGGCTGCGATGAATCTGGCGCAAGTTTGCCAGAAAGCGGGCGCGACCCTGGTGCACTTCAGCACCGACTATGTTTTTGGCGGCTACTCCAGAAACACTCCCTTCGAAGAGACAGATCGTCCTGCTCCGCAAAATGTCTACGGCATCTCGAAGCTGGCCGGGGAGTATCTAATTGCTTCTAACACCGACCGCTATTTCGTGGTCCGAGTGTGCGGACTGTACGGGATTGCGGGCAGCAGCGGTAAGGGCGGAAATTTCGTCGAGAACATGCTGAAGAAGGCGCTTGCCGGCGAACCGGTTCGAGTGGTCGAGGACCAGGTCCTTACGCCCACCTACACCGTCGATCTCGCCAAAGCTGTACGCCAGTTGATCCAGACGGGAAAATTCGGGTTGTATCACCTTAGCTCCGAAGGGCAATGCTCATGGTACGAGTTTACCCGCCACATCTTCGAGTGCGCGGGGATTAAGGCGAACCTAACCGGCTGCAAGACTGGTGATTTTCCCAGCCCAGTCAAGCGTCCGGCATATTCCGTCCTGAGCAAAGCAAAGCTGCATAAGCTGGGCTTATCGATTCCATCCTGGCAAGATGCGCTGCCGAGATATTTGAAAGAGAGAGCGCAACGAGACTCGGTGGCACCAGCGGTACAGGTCACCGCCTGAAGCTCGGACTGAAGCTGGAAACGACTGGCAGGCTTTCCGCTCCCTGAGGCTGGCCATTTTTTCTTTAGTCTCTTGACTCCTTACAGTAATCTAAAATCGCTGCTTAGAATGGCGGCCCGGGTTGATTGATCATTCCGGTGGAGGAGTTATGAAGCGTTCAATCGCCCACCAATTGACTTGCTGCGTTGTGTTCCTTGTCCTTCTGACAGCATCCCTCGGAGCACAAACCAATGTGCTGACTTCGCGAAACGATATTTCGCGCGACGGCTTGAATTCCACCGAGACTGTCCTGAACCAGGGCAATGTCAATCCCACGAATTTTGGGAAGATTTGTTCAGCGGTGGTGGATGGTCAAGTGTTCGGTCAGCCGTTGGTGGTATTTGCGAAAGGCGGGAATATTGTCTACATGGTGACCATGAACGATAGCGTGTATGCGATCAACGGAAGTGATTGCAGCCAGGTCAGCCACGTGTCGCTGATCCCACCGAACGAGGAAGCGGTGCAATGTGCGGACCTGAATGGCACCTGTTCGGTGATCGTTCCGCTTATTGGCGTTTTGGCAACTCCGGTCATCGATCTCAGCACGCGCACGATTTATGTGACCACGGAAACCGAGTCCACCGCCAGCTCATGCCAAAGCAGCCACGCCGAGTCCTGTTTCATTCATCGACTGCATGCCTTGGATCTGGCAACTTTGGCTGAGAAGTTCAATGGCCCGGTCGCGATTTCTGGAAAGTACGGCAATGCGAGTTTTACCGCGAAGGAACACATTCAGAGACCGGGACTGCTCCTGTTGCCCGGCGTTTTTCCGAACGGAGACAGTGCGGTCTATATCAGTTTTTCTGCCATCGCTGGATTTGGCGAACCGGGGAAAAGTATCCCGCAAGGCTGGGTGTTCGGTTATGACGCTGCAAATCTTGCGGCCGCTCCGTTGGCCTGGAGCAGCACGCCCAACGGCGAGGGTGGTGGCCTATGGCAGAGCGGCGGCGGTCTGGCGGCTGGGATCGATTCGCCGAACGGGCAGACCTTCATCTACGTTGCCACTGGAGATGGAACATTTGATGTCAAGACTGGAGGTTCAGACTATGGGGATAGTTTCGTCAAGCTGACGACATCGCTCGCCAACGCACCTAACGGCTATTTCACGCCTTTTAATCAGGCATGCCTGAATCCCGCTGACGAGGATTTCGGTTCGGGCGGGGTGATGTTGACCCCGGACATCACTTCTAATTTTTATGCGATCACTGCTTCGAAGACGGGAACGATCTTTGTAATGAATCGGGCTAATCCGGGCGGATTCACCCCACCGAAAAATCAGACTTGTCCCGCCATTGGTACCAATGCGAACCAGGAATATTTCCAAGGGGCAATGCGGCAGTACTTTACCACGCCTGCGTACTGGAACCTGCACCTCTACTACATCCCGATGAAGTCTCCGCTGAGCCGGTACCAACTCAACCTCAGTTGCAATCCCGGCCCGATTTGCACCACAGGCTTTGATACCTCTGCGGTCACGTTTGGCTACGCTGCCAATCCGGCGATCTCCTCGTCAGGAAATACCACCCGAACGGCTATCGTGTGGGCACAAAGTGGAAACGGCTGGCCACCCTCGGGAGACGGTCCTGCGCCAGCGGTGCTTTATGCCCTTGACGCCGAGCACGTAGACCCTCCCAGCACCGTTCCTGTGCTGTGGGACAGCGCGCAATGTCCTACGAGGGACGCGCCCGGCAATGCAACGAAATTTGTCGTGCCCACGATCTCGAACGGAATGGTCTACCTGGGAACGATGGATCCGACTGACTCCACCAACACCCGGGGCCAGGTAGACGTCTTCGGACTGACAAACGCTACCTGCAAGTAGTGGTTTTCAGGGCTAAGATTTTTCGGCGTTTCTATTGCGCTCCCGTCATCTCAAACGCCACGCCACATCCGCCCAAGGGAGACTTCGGGCAGGAGGTGGGATCGCCGCCCCACTGAGTGGTTCCGTAGAGATTGCCAAGATCGTCCAGGATCAGCGGAGAGGCCACCAAACCGCCGTCCGTCTTCCCCGTGAAGCTATACAGGAGTTTGTATTGGAAGCCGTCGGAGAGAGGAATTACCTCGTAAACAGTTCCGTCTCCCGAAGCGCCGCCTTTGTAGGTTGTGCCAAACACATGACCGGCGGAATTGATCACCACACCGGAATAGGGGCTAGCGCCGTCGCCAGAATCTCCAAAACCATGCACGCTGGTTTCCGCGAAACCGCCGTCTTGTGGAAAGAACCTGAAAAGCGTTCCCAGGCCGCCGTGAGTGCCTCCAAGGAGGGACGTCCCCCACATGTTTCCTTCGGCATCGAACACCAGGGTGCCATAGCAGATGGATCCATCCGGACGACCGTCGTTGATTCTGCCCCAGGGATGGATTGCCTTTTCAGTCCACGCGCCATTCGCGGGCATCAGCTCAAAAAGTAAGCCGCCTCCGTAGGTGAAACCGGCAGTAGTCTGGCCATAGAAATTGCCATTCCCATCGGGAGTGAGACCCGCAACCGGGAAATAGCCATCGTTGGTGTTTGAGAAATTGTGTATGACGCTGTATACCCCTGCCGCGCTAACCTCGTACGCGGTGCCGCAGGGAGAGGTCTTACCAGATAAGGGGCAGGTTGTGACATTGCCACCGTAAATTGTCGTGCCATAGAGGTTGCCTCCCGATATGATGGGCGTGGCTACCGGATAAGCGCCATCTGTTCCGGCTCCGAAACTGTGCACGATGAGCTCGGTCCAACCACCACCCTGTACCGGCGTCAGCCTGTAAATCGTACCCTTCGCGTGCGCGCCGCCGAGCAAGGTCGTTCCGTACAGATTCCCAGCAGGATCGAACACCACCCCACCGTAGGGAGTAGCTCCGTCTTTGGTCTTGCTGCCAAACTCGTAAAGCACAGTTTCCGTCCAGTCTCCAGTGAGACCGAGAGTAAGTTCGTAAACGGTTCCCGAACCCTTTCCGCCTGACTGCGTCGTTCCGTATAGATTTCCGGCGCTATCAAAAGTCAGACCAGCAAAGACCGAAGATCCATTACTGCCCATGAAATTGTTCAGGACGGTGTCAGTTACCTGGGCAGAAGCAGGAGCTACTGCCAATAGAGTGCCTACCGCCAATAGCGCCAAACACAAGCGCAGAAAAATGCGGACGTTAACTTGCATGTTGTCTCCTTAAAAGCAGTTTTCTGATAAAAACCCGCAAACGGCCCAGGGGACACCAGGTGTGGCCGACTGCATACAACGGTGTTTTGTCTTGCTAACTCGCGAACTTACTTATTCCAAAGCCCAACTACAAAATTCAAAGCACAATCTTCTAATTTGCCGCCAATCCTAATCCGGTAACGGTCGTGTTGTGTGGATTGCCGGCGGCATTGTCCGGAATCATTACCTGGGCCACACGCGGGCCAACACCGGACGGTGTAAAAGTGATCTTTATGGTGCAGGCCGCGTTCGGTGCCAGGGTAGTGGGGCAGCTGTTCGTCTCCGCATAGTCAGAAGCATTCAAGCCACGGATCGTAATAGTACCGAGCGTCATATTGGCGGTGCCAATGTTGGTCAAGACCAGGAACCGCGGTGTGCTGGTAGTGCCCACTGTCTGCTTGTTGAATGTATAACAAGGGCTGGAAAGGCTTACGTTCGGCGCCGCGGGCGGGTTACCCAAAAGGCCGAAAACATCAAGCGTGTTCTGCGTGCCCACATAAACTTTGCCGTTGGCAACTACAGGCACCTGGAACTTGTTGGCGCAGCCTCCGGTATCTCGAGCTGCATTTTGCGCGCTGTTATAAAAGTTGTTGGCAAGGTTGGTGGCGTCATAAGCATAGAGAATCGCGGGCAACTGGCCCGGCGTGAGGCCCAGGGCCTCCTGACGCAGGGTGGCCCAGACGATGCCGTTGGTGGTGCCATTTCCTGAGGTCGATGGGGTCGCACCAATGGGGAAGACATTTGCGCTTTGCGAAACAGGAGTGGTCGAAAGCTCGTCCTTGGTAATCGAGTACATCTTCAGATAATCACCTACTCCATTCGGAGCACTCTGGCCAGCATAGTAGATCGCGGCCTTTGTGCCCTCGCGCCAGTAGGCGGGGCTGCTCCAATAGCCAATCGGGGAGCCAGGAACTTCCTGGATAACATTGTCTGCCCCTGAATTGTATTTCCCCATATTGTCGCGATCGACAACATAAATGGGGGAGGCACCGGAAGAATCGCAAGGATCGCCACCCTTGCCTGACTCAATCAGTTCATCCGGATAAGTGCCGCCCTGACTCGGTATTATCACGGGTCCGGAGGCCGATACGTCGAAGTCGTTTGCATAACGGCATGACTGGTCCATCGGAGTGAAATAGTCGATGATATCCAGATTGCCGTCCAGCTTAAGTAGGGAGTCCCCATAGTCCGGGCCGCTGGTGTTGGCATCAAAAGGCCCGTCGCCAGTGGAAGCATAGATATACCCCTTGCTGTCGGCAGCCAGTCCACTTCCACTCTGCCAAACGCCACCCCGGATGCCGTCGGGTGTGGTATTGAGGATCGCGGTTTGCTGCAAGCTCGTGGCGTCATAGGCCATGAGCCAGCCGTGCGCTGCCCCTGACCACCCTATGTACACGGTCTTCGCACCAGTGACACTGTTGGGCTCCAGAAGCAAGCCGGGGCGCTGAACGTCTGCCAAGGGATTGAACGTAATCACGCCCTTCACACTCCCGGCGCCGGTACCGAGCACCGAACCCTGAATCAGAGTCGGCCCGCCAAACTTATCCGCTCCGGTGGTGATATCGAGCGCGTGCAGATTTTGATAAGCCGTTTGCGTATTGTTGTTCCAAGTGCGGGCGATCAGATACATGGTCCCCGTCGTTATATCGATCACGGGGGTGCCGGTGACGCCGTAATACGGATAAACCGCGCAGCTGATCTGTTCGCCACCATCACTCTCGCAAGGAACCGGGCCAATGCCGTTTGCCGGATCGGTAAAGTTGACCTGCCAAAGTTGGACGCCGGTATTCGCGTCAAAAGCAAACACGCTATCCATTTCCGTCGCTACATACACCACAGTGTGCGTGCCTTGTCCGGGAATCTTCACGCCGTACACCCAAAGCGGCTGGGCATAGACCTGACCGTCGACGCTTACCGAGAACAGCTTGCCAAACTTGGTGGAGTTCACATTGGCCGGAGTGAGGATTTTTTCGTAGGTGTTATTTCCCGCTCGAGTGTTGTAGTACTGCTGCGTGAACACTCCCAACGCATTTTGACCCACAGCGGGTATCAAAGAGGCGAGGGTTAGAAAAAGGATCGCGGCTGGGGAGACAAGACGCACTTTCATAGATCGAACCTCTCCACGGGAGTGAGCTGGCTACTTGGGGGAACCGTCACTGACGGTACGAGCCACGATTGTGGCCTTTGTGCAGACGCTTGTCAAGATGCAACAACCTGCACTCGGAGGGAAAATTTCTTCCCTAGGCGAATGGAGTAAGGGGTCCGGTCGGATTGATCGGCCTCGGGTTCACAGTGTCTCGCAGGATGCTAGAAACACGTCTCAGCGACCATCTGCAGCGACGTGACGTTGAGGCGGTCCATTTTGGCGTCCTTGATCAGAATGCCCTTTACCGCCATCTTCTGCCCCTTATGACTCGAGGGATTGAATGCCCCAGTACCCAGCAGTTGATCCTGCCCCTTGCCCAGCGGTTTGACAGCCGCAGCCTTTAAGGCCACCGACGATGTTGGCTGGATCTTGGACGCGGCAGGTTCACCGGCGTTGCTCAGCATCCACGTTCCAGAGCGGCTTTGCTCCAAACAGCCAACCACCTCGGCGATCTGAAGAGCGTTCTGGGGCGGACCCTCGCTGTCGATGGAATACTGGATGAACGGAGTAAACATTTCATCCCAGCTCTGGTTCGCTTCGCGAAAATACACTTCCTTATCCGGCCCAAGGTTGCGCGGAGTATCGGAATCGCCGTGGTGATGCATCAGATGCATGTTCTTCAGTGAATTATCGTAGTGGGCGGTGACCACCAGTTTGCTGCCTGCGGGCAGTTCGAGCGGCTTATCGAGTTCATAGGCCACCTGCCAGTGAAAATCGTATTTCGGCACGCTCAACACGCTCTCCTCGCGTCCATCGGGATAGACGACGGTGTACTGGAAATCCTTGCCCCGCAGATGTGCATGCGGTTGCAGCTGGTAAATCGTCACCGGATCGGTATAGGCGGTGACCCCGATCACTTCATAGTTCTCCGCGTACGGTGGAATCGGAGGAATTGCCACGCTCGTGCCCTCGGCCTTAGCGCCCGGAGCATCCGTCAGCAACTCTTTGCCTTCGGCAATGATGGTCTCTCCCGACGCAGGCACGCGGAATATCTGATGCTTCGGTGGGTCCGGTTGGAACCAGAAGGCAAGCTTCGACTGATCGCTTTCCGGCGCGCCCGTGGTCTGGTAGTGGATGTTGAAGTTGAGGTACATATTCTTGCCCCCCTTCAACAGCTTGGCGCTGCCGTCCCGGTAGGTCTCGAGAGTCGTACCCGGTGTGTACACTCCGAGCATGTCGTACTCCGCGGGATTTACGGGATCTACAACCGCGGGTCGAGTGGCGATGGAACCGCTCGGAAGGCCGAGTTGGCGGGCTACGCGCGCGAACCGGTCAAGGTCATCCGGTGTCACTCCGTTGTCTAAAGCGACCTCGGTGATCGCCATATGGTGCACGACCTCGGGATTGCCGGGCCGTACCTGGAGGGCTACGATCCACTTGTCTTCAGTAAATGGGACCTTGGCCATGTATCTAACGTAGGGAATTTCGCCCTTAGGCGGCAGATGAAACTCTCGCAAAGGGATGACAAGATCGGGAGCGCGTCCGTTCGGGTACAGCCAGCCTTGCGGGAAATTTGGCAGCGGTGGCAGATCGGCATCGTTTCCTTTAGGCGCGCCGGCATTGACCCATGCGACCAGCGTGTCGATCTCCTGCTGGCTGAGTCGGGGATCGTTGCGAAACTTCATGCTGCGGCTGGGATCGGCCGGCCACGGCGGCATCTGGCGCTGCACGACCTGCTGCTGGATCGACTCGGCCCAGGGCCGCGCACCCTCGTACGATACGAGCGACACCGTCGAACCTATCTCACCCGGACGATGACAGTTTGCGCAGTGGTTGAAAAGAATCGGAGCCACGTCCTTGTTGAACGTGGGTGCAGGGGTGCCGGCGGCAGCGCCGATCGCCAGGGAAGCAGGCACAAACGCGGCGACTGCGCCGACTATCCACAGCAACTGCCTGATTTGTCTCGGTATCATCAAAACGACAGCCCAATCGGAAATGCCACAAACTCTTTCACAGGAGTGGTCTAGCCTTTGGGGGGAACATTTCGGCTGCAAGTATCCCACGATTGTGACCCGCCTCCAGAAAGCTGTCAAGATGCAAGGAGCCGCATCTCAGCGAACAAGTCGTGTGCTAGGATTTCTTGATAAATCCCCCCACTGGATCTCTCGATCTTAAGGAGCTATCGATGCGTGGATTCCTGCCGGTTGGTGTGTTGATCGCTGCAATGGCATGGGCACAAATGAACTCGGCGGCGCCTGCGGCTGCCCCCAAGGTTCCAGCTGCCGGGGCTGCGGCCAACGTCGCACCTGATGCTGCCGTCTTCACTATTAAAGGGCTATGTGCCGAGCCAGCAGCCGACTCCGCAACTCATTCCAGCTGCCAGACGGTCGTTACCCGCGCCCAATTCGAGGAACTGGTTGAAATGCTGCGCGTGGAAAAGGACCCGCAAGCTACGCGCGCATTGATGACTGCGTATCCGCAAACCTTGATTATGGCGCATGAAGCGGAGCGCCGCGGCTTGGAGAAAGAGCCGCATGTCCAGGTGAGACTCAGATTTGCCCGGTTGCAGATTCTGTCGCAGGAACTGATTCAACAGCTCAAGGAAGAAGCGGGGCAAGTTCCGGAAAAAGATATCGAAGATTACTACCACCAGAAGGCGGACGACTTCGAACAATTCAGTGTGGAGCGCATCGTCATCCCAAACCGGGCACAGCCGAAACCGGCCACAAAAGGCGCAAAGCCACAGACTTTGGATGAAAACGGCATGAGCAAGCTGGCGCAGGCTCTACGCGTCCGGGCCGCGGCGGGAGAGGATTTCAGCAAACTGCAAAAGGAAGCTTACGATGCGGCCGGGTTGAGCGGGAATACCGCGCCTAATCCTCGCATGGAGAAGATGCGGTCGCACGGATTGCCGCCGGGGCACCTTTCAGTGTTCAGTCTGAACCCCGGCGAGGTGTCGCCGGTAATCAGCGATGAAACCGGCCACTATATTTACAAGCTGGTGTCGAAAGAAGTCGAGCCTTTGGAGGCGGTCAAGCTAGAGATCACGAAGGCGTTGCGGCGGCAGCGGCTCGAAGCGATGGTGCACCAGGTTGAGCAGCCGTTCACTACTGATGTCAACCACGCGTACTTTGGAACGGAAGGGAAGCCGGCTCACAATTAGCGCGACATGTGTGGGGGGCCCTGATCTAGGGAGCAGAAGACGTATGACCCTCTCGCGGTTACTGAAGTATCTTACCGATCAAACCGAACGATAGCGTTGCGCAAGTCTCCGGGTTTGTGAAATTACACCAATTCTCCCAAGTGTAAGGGTAAGAGTCCGACTCGGAATTGATATACATCTGACCGGTTGGCTGGAGGGCTCCCCGAAAATTATTCGTTTCAAGAGTCGTATTTGATACGGAGTACTCGGCCGATCCGCAATTGTGACCCTTCTCCACACACTGCGGCGTAATGTTAAACCAAATTACAGCCCCTCCCACGGAAACCGGGGGACTTACTTCCACTGCGATCGTATACTCAGGGCCGTTCCCAAATCGGCCCGTCGCCTGGATGTGGGCGATGCCTTGACCGGAGGCGATAAGAGTGCCACCACTGCCTTCGCTGACGCCAGTGCGAATCTCCCAGGGCGTCTCGACAGGATCCAGTTCGTTCACACCGTTACGTACGATCTGAAATAAAATTCCTTCGATCAGCGCATCGTGGTTTCCCGGAATCGACACCGCGCCATAAGTCTTGACGTTGTCGTAATGGACGGTGTTCTCATCTGGAAAGTCTGCCGCGTTGGGGCCCGTCGGATCAAGGTCTCCGCCGTAGAACAGACAGGGCTTGCAGAGTGCTGGCGGTCCTGATTGGGCCGTGGCACGGGGCGACAACACACTAACAAACCCGAGGAAAAAGAACACTGCAAGGGTAGACTTCATGGCGGCCTCCCACGCGGGAAAGCTTAACACAAGGGGCATCCAGCTGGCATGAAGCTAGGCTAGTTGATCCCAGCTAACGTCGAGTGTTTTGCCCAATTTCTTCCAGGTGCTGACGGACCCGGACTTGCGGCTGGTCTCGATGGCCGCGATAAGCGCGCGCGACACTTTTGATTTCTTTGCCAACTGTTCCTGGGTAAGCTGCCGATATTCACGCCAGATGCGGAGCGCGGGTTCTCCCCGCAGTCTGCGCTCAGTGATCTCCAATGGGATGAGTTCGTCATTGCCGTCTGCAAGACGCGCTTTGGCGGCATCGTAGGCCCGCACGTCGGCAAGCATTTCCGCATCGTCCATAAGCTTTTGCAGGTTCTCCACCGGAATCACAGCGAATTCCTTGCCCTTGCGGGTAATGGTTTCGATACGCATCAATATATTCTCCCTCTCGCTCCTACTTCTAAAGCCCATAATTCAAGGCGGTCATCGTGTAACTCGTAAATGACGCGCCAGTCGCCAATTCTCAGCCGATAGCCGTCACGACCCTGAAGCTTCGTGACATTGTTGTGCTTGCCATAGGGATCGGCGGCCACTTCCTTGATCTTCTCCACAATCCGCCTTTGCCAGTTCACTGGAAGCCGGGACAGCGCTTTGGCAAAGGATTTTGTGGTGACGACTGCATACACGAGTCTATTGTTACCCTAGGTAACATCATTGTCAAGCGAGAAATGTTACCTAAGGTAACAATGTATTTTAATCAAGGTTAGGAGAGCGTAAGACTGAAGCTTACCGGACCGCCCCCACCATCGCCTGCTGGCGCTGCATCCACTTCCATGCGGTCGAGACACTGTCGCGCAGAGAGCGATTGGTCTTCCAACCCAGGATTTGCTGTGCCTTTTTTGGATCGGCAACCAATGCGGGCGGATCACCAGCGCGCCGGGGCACGATCTTGTGCGGAACTTTCTTGCCCGTCACTTCTTCGACCATGGACATGACTTCTTTCACCGACGAACCCTCACCCGTGCCCAGGTTCACGGTGAACGAAGGGTTTCCTGCGATCAGGTGTTGCAAGGCTTTGACGTGAGCTTCGGCGAGATCGACGACGTTGGTGTAATCGCGGATGCAAGTGCCGTCGGGTGTGGGATAGTCGGTGCCGTAGAGTTGAAGCTCGCCACCGAGTCCCGCGGCCGCGCGCAAGCATAAGGGAATGAGGTGAGGCTCCGGCTCATGACATTCGCCGATTTCACCGCTTTCGTCCGCGCCGGCTGCGTTGAAGTAGCGCAAGGCCGAGAAACGCAATCCGTAGGCGGTGTCATAGGACTCGAGCATTTCCTCGAAGAACACTTTAGAAATTCCGTAGGGATTGACGGGCAGCCGTGGAGTCTCTTCGGTGATGGGCATCTTGGTGGGAGAGCCATATACCGAGCAGGTGGAAGAAAAGATGACGTATTTGATGCCGGCGTCCAGCACGGTGTTTAAGAGCGAGATGCCGCCTTCCACATTGTTACGGAAATACTTCCGCGGATTGATCATGGATTCGCCGACGTAGTGATTGGCGGCAAAGTGCATGATCGCATCCGTCCCCTTCAGCGCGCCGGCCAACTTCTTGGAGTCGTGCACGTCGCCGACGACCATTTCAAATCCCTTGGTGAGATATTCGAAGCCGGTAGAGAGATTGTCGTAGATCAGTACTTCGAGACCGGCGTTTCGCAAGACCCGCGCCGTGTGGCTTCCAATATATCCAGCTCCGCCAACCACTAGAATCTTCACTGAAGAACTCCTCTTTTAATGGGATCAACGGCGATGTTTATCCAACGAAAGGCAAACTCCGTCCCCACACGATGTGGGACGGAGTTTATGGTAACAGACCGATCAGATTGAGGAAATCGGGCACGCCCAGCGTCTATATCGACTCAGGCAGCGCTAGCAGCCGGATCCTTTCTTGCAAGTGTAGACGCGGGTTGCCCAAGTGCAACCGGTAACTCCCGAGCCGCTGCAATTCGAGGTTTGGTTGCCATTCATGTACTCGTCCGTGGCCCAGAAGGTGAGATCGTCGTTGGGGTCCGAGGCAACGCTTACATACTCGCCCCAGAACGTATCGGTTTCATCCTGTCCGGTGGTCCCGCTCTTGGAGAGGATCAGTTCCACGGGCCCGAGCTTTCCTTTGGTGGAGGTAAGGAACACGGGCGACGGATCGTAGTTGAAAGAACTGATGCCAGCTATGCCGGCGACGGTGAAGGTGATGCCGACGTTCCCATTGTGATCCATAGCCACGCTCGGCATGTAGGCCGAGAGGTGATAGGTGTTGTCGGTAACATCGCCTTTTACGGCGATGCTAGGGCTAGCGCCCGCAGCTATCTGGTAATAACGAACTCCGGTACGCTCCGTAGTCGGGTCTTCCTGGATGGTGTGAGCGACAGCAAGATACTCGCCAACCCCAGTAAAGTTGCGGTACGCGAGGCGGTACATGAGGCGGTCGCCGACACTATCGCTATAGCCGCCGTAAGGTTGTTGAACACAAACGGTGTTCCAGGGGCGTTGCGGGGTGTAGCAAGCGGGAGTGAAGGGATCGTTTAAGGGGATCAAGGTCGGTCCGGCGCCACTGGTGAACGCAGACCATGTCCAGTAGGCCAGTTCATTCGACGTACAGGGCGTGCTGGTGCACTGATTGTTGGTTCCAGGATTGCTTGGATTCACTTGGGCGAGGAAATATTCTCCCTTCGTAGTACTGGGGATGGGAGTACTTCCTTCGAAGTCTGCCGGCAGAAGCGTGTGGATCAGGCTGGCATTGGTGGTTGGGACATAGCTGGGAACATAGGTGTAGCAGTCCGGAGCATTGGACGAGAGTCCGGCAAGGATGTCGGCCTTATCCAACTTGCAGACCATGAAGCCAACGATGTTGACGTCATTGGTTGCCGGATCTTCCAGGTCCCAAGCTACGTAAAATCCATCGGACCAGGTGCCAAACCTCTGATAATCGGGAAAGTAGGTCTGGCCGTTCTTGTTCTTTGGGATCGACGGGTTCAGTTCGTAAGCGTACACGTTCCAAAAACTTTCATTGTTAGAGCCTTCCAGGTTGTCGGCGGGAACGCCGCCAGTAGCGGCGCTGACCCCGATGCAGTAGTAATAGGTGCCGGCGTTGCCAGGGTTGAAGGTGTTCGCCAGAACAAACACGCTGTCAATGCGGTCATAAGTGGCAATGGCGTCGGCCGTGCCTGCTCCACAATAGTTTTTCCCACCGGGAGCGAACAAGCCGGTGAGAGGCTGAGGGACGGCTCCGCTGTTTGCCGAGTGGCTGATGATGCCGCTGCCAGTTTTTCGATCGAAAGCTTGCACCAGACCACCGGCTATTTCCAGATACTGCCCGACGCCGCTGGAATTGGTGGGGCCGACAGAGCCTACCGGATCCGCCTGGGAGCGTGGCGTGCCTCCGTCAGCCAAAATGGTCTTTGCGTCGAGACCCTCAAATTGGCCCGTCCATGAGCCCGCCGCGGGAGCTGAGGTAAAGAAGCCAACCTTTGATGTTCCACCTGGACAGGTGCTGGCCAGATTGTTGCCGGCACACCAAACCTGCACGGGGGGCGCCACGACCGGGCAAGTTCCAGTGGGCAGAGAGCCGCTGCAGTTGTTCTGCGCAAAAGAGGCCACACCGCTCAAAGCGAGCAGCATCGGCAACATTCGGTACATTTTGGTCTTCATGTTTAAATCACCCCGCAGCTTAATAATTTCACGAGTCACAATTCTTCGAGGGGCCGAATGCCCCTCTTAACGCAAGTGCTTTGCCACTTATATGCACTCCAGCACCACACTGTTACCCACACAATCAACAACTTAGGGATCGTGTGCATGGTGCAATGAGACTCTGATGTGCACCCATTTGCAACCTAACACCCAGACCCTTTCTTGCAAGTGAAAACCCGAGTCGCCCAAGTGCAACCACTGCCGACCTTTGCCGTGCAGTTGCCGGTTTGAGTGCCGTCCATGTATTCGTCCACTGCCCAGAATGTTAAATCATCGTTGGGATCGGAACTGACGCTTACATATTCTCCCCAGAAGTCGTCGGTTTCGTCCTGTCCGCTGGCGCCGCTGTCGCTCAAAATAGCGATTGGCGGGTTCAGATTTCCTTTGGCGGAAACGGTTATAAAAAACGGCGAGGGATCGTAGTCCATCGCACTTCCGCGTTTGGTGTTCCCGGTTACCGTAAAAGTGATTCCAATGTCGCCATTGCTGTCCATCGCGACGCTGGGCATGGATGCGAACAAATGATACGTCGTATCCTGAATCTCTCCCAGGCGCGAAATCAAGGGACTACTTCCGGCGGCAATAAGGTAATAACGTATGCCGGTGCGCTGAGTGGCAGCGTTTTCCTGTACTGTCTGTGCAACCGCCAGATATTCTCCGCCGCCGCCGGCGTTGAGGTAACGGTAAGCGAGGCGATAATTGAGCCGGTCACCCAAGCCGTCGATCAGCCCACCATAAGGTTCTGGGACACAGACCGTATTGTAAGGGCGCTTCGGGTCGTAGCATCCGGGAGTGAACGGGCTCGCCGGAAAACTGATATAGGTCGGACCGCCCCCGCCAGCAAATCCGGACCAAGTCCAGAAAGCCAACTGATCGGAAGTGCAAGGAGCTGCGGTGCACTGACTGTTGGTTCCAGGATTACTGGGATTCACCTGGGCAAGAAAATACTCTCCCGCCGTGTTGTTAGGAATCGGATTGTTGCCCTCGAAGTCGGCCGGCAGCAGAGTATGGATCAGACTGCCAGCGGTCCCGTTTGCACCAATCACATAAGAAGGGATATAGGTATAGCACACTGGTGGATTGGATGAGAGGCCCGCAATGATGTTGGATTTGTCGAGCTTGCAAACCTCAAAGCCCACGATATCGTAATTCTGGGTGGTATCTTCCAGATCCCATGCAACGTAGAAACCGTCGGACCAGGTTCCGAAGCGTTGATAATCGGGAAAGTAGAGATGTCCCGCCGTGTCGTGCGGTATCGCGGGATTCAGAGAATAGGCGTACACATTCCAATGGCTTTGATTGTTCGAGCCTTGCAGATTACTGGCGGGCACGGAACCGCTGGGGGCGCTGACGCCGATGCAGTAGTAGTACGTCGTTTCGCCGCCCGGATTGAAAATGTTAGCCAGGACAAATACGCCATCAATGCGGTCGTACGTGGCGATACCGTCCACCGAACCGTTGGCGCAATAGTTTTTCCCGCCAGGGCTGAACACACCTGACATTAATTGAGGACTCGCTCCGCCACCCTGCTTACTGAGAATTCCGTTCCCCGTGCCGCGGTCAAAGGCCTGAACATAGTTGGCGGAAAACTCCAGGTACTGGCCAACGCCACTGGAATTTGTGGGCCCCACGCCTCCATTGGGATCAGGCTGCGGCCTGGGACTCACGCCGGAACTCCGAATGCTGGCCGCGTCCAAGCCTTCGAATTGATTTGACCACGAACCCGCAGCCGGCGACGAAGTTGAGAAGCCGACCCATGAAGTACCGCCCGCGCAGGTACTGTTGGGGTTGTTTCCCGCACACCAGGTTTGCATCGGTGATGGGGCCGCGCAGGTTCCGGTGGGGGGGACGACGGTGCAGTCATTTTGGGCGGACGCAGCCGAGATGCCAAGCAGCATCAAAAGCAAGAGCGAAGCCCCGCCGCAGAGATGCACCGTTCTCTCGTCGCTCGGCCGTCGAATCAGCATACGCGCAATCGTCCCTCTTCTCGAACCAGGGGGAGTTCAGTTTGCTCGCGCCGGCCCACTACTTAACTCGGATGGCCCTGACAATCTAGCACGGTCTAGCCAGAAAAAGACAGGAATAAGGGGATAAGGCTACAAGCCCAATTGTCTACAATAGCGGTGGCTACGAGGGTTGTGCGAGAGGTAGGAAGTAATGAGAGGAAGGTCTCTAGTAGCCCGTGTTTGCCGTGCTATTTTTGTGGGCCTGGGAATGCCAGGGTTTTACAAACTGCCGTCGCCATCATACTGGCAGGGGTCCCAAACGTTGGGGTCTCGCAACTCCTCCGTCAAGCCTTTGGACGTAGCCATATAAAAATACAACCACGCGGGAAGGCGTCGGCGTCGTGGAGCAAGGCCGTCGATCACGGCTTGCTTGTCGGGACGCAGGCTGAAGGCTTCAAGCATGTGAACGCCTTCTTGCTGGCAGCGGCCGACTGCCCACGAGAGCATGCGCGCCAGGAGTTGATGATTGCCGTTCAGTACCTGGAAGTCGATCAGACGGACTCTTTTCAGGTGGATGTCAGGCTTGTCCTGCCGGAGGAAAATCGCGTAAGCCAGTAGACGAGAGTTCTCTTCCACGGTCGCGATCCACACCCGTTTGTCGGCCAACGCGTACTTGAAATGCCATTGCAGACTCTCGATGGATCGTGCGGTCAAGAGCCGCTCGGGATAAGCGCGCTTCAGTTCCTCCCAGAATATGTCGAAGCGTTCGTCGAAGTGCGAGCAGGTTCCAACTTCACCGCTTTGACGTCGTGTCCAGGAATAAGCTCTGGTCCAACTATCTCGCGCGGACAAAGCAGCAGCTGCGGGGTAGGACAAAAACGACGGCCACCCTTTTTTCTCGCAGGTGCTGGCCAGAAAACCCTGGTAGTCGGTGATCCAAAATGCAGACTGATCCCACTTGCCCGCCGGTGTGCCCCGAGTCCGAAACATGCCGTTAAATTTCGCGGAAAATTCATTCGCCGTGCTGATCACAAAAAGATCGACGGCGCGAACCTTGGCGCAACGCCGGAGGAAGAAACCCGCGATCCCGCGGTAGGGAAGATCCATGGTCATGGCATGGACCGTAGAGGCAATGATCTCACGGCCTTTGAAATGGCAGAAAAAGGGAACGTTTCCCATGTATCCGACAATTTCCTGCTGCTCATTCTCGGCCACCCATCCCATAGGCCAATCGCCGATACGCTTACAGACAGGATTTTCGGTCCAGAGATGTTCCCACTCCGAGCGGCGCTTCGGTCGCAGGCCGTTGCGAGTTTCCACGGCGGCGATGCCCGCGTAGTCGTCGAAGACAGCGGGACGAATCTTTGCGCTAGCGGCTGCTGCTGGAGCCTTGGTCAGCGTGTCCACTCTTCAAAGTCTCTCGTGATTGGATCCTGACTCGATGAGGGGCGATCGAGTTGCTTTGCCCCCGCGCCGGGAGACACGTTGCGAGTCTAATTGAGTCAGCCGCTCTGTGTCGAGCATCAACGCAATGGGGTGTTCTGCCGGACACATTTCGTAGACCGTGCGGTTCGACCGCGCGCAGCTTGGAAAACGCCGTAGACGATCTTAACCAATGCAGGGTGGGAAGCCATTTTCTTGCTGGTTGTAAGTTTATGAAACAAAACTCATGTACTCTCGCTCGAAATGCTTTATGCTTTTCGTACAACCCTTGGAAGCATAGGCAATGTGCGCTGTGAAAAGAACCTATGCGGGCCGCACAACTTTCTCCGGGCGAGAGGGTTTCAACCGATATTGGGTGAATCGTGGCCGAGCGGTCACCTGGTGATAACACGATTTTGCTAATGGAGGCCACAATGCTGAACATTTCCCCTAAGCTACTTAAACGCGTTTCCTTTTCCATTGCCCTTGCCACAATTGTGTGCGCGGGAATGGCGTTGGCGCAAGACACTCCTCCATCACCCTCTTCCGACGCTCAGATCGTGAATCCGAGCAGTTCAGAAACGAAAACGATGGATCATTACCTCAACAACCATCCGGAGGCTGCCAAGCAACTGCATGACAACCCTTCGCTAATTAACAATCCTCAATGGCTGGCCCAGCACCCGAACGTGCAGAATTACATGAACAGCCATCCGGCGATGAAAACCGACGCCGCAACCCACCCCGGAGAATTTGTAAACCACACCGAGCGTCACGATTTGGCGGCCGACCACAAGGCGCTTAACGGAACCGATGCTTTCATGAAGAACCACCCAAAGGTTGCAGACGAACTGAAGGCCAATCCTAAGCTGGTCGATGACCCGAATTATCTGGCCAAGCATCCGGAACTCGACAACTATTTAGCCAAGCACCCCGAGGTTCGCCAAGAGGCTATGGCTCATCCCGATGCTTTTGCCAAGGCTGCGGAAGATAACAGCAAATACAATGATGCAAAAGCTCACCGTACTACGACGGCTGCGCCGCCGCGGACACCTGCTGTGCGCAAATAGTCCGCGAGAATGTAAGATTGCCCGGTTGTGATGTCCATTCGGTAACCGGCGGAATGAGCGACATTTCATCGCTTCCGGCTCTGACCGAATGGGCATTCTTTTTTGTCCCTCCTGTTTGATCAAAGTCTAGTGATCGTATCCGGCCATGTCCAAATCTGTAAGAGGCGCAACTTGACGCGTCTTCGACGTTTGCGGCAACGTCTACACGGTTAACCGTCGCTGGCGGTTGCTACCTCTGGCGATTGGTTTATGGTGTTAAAGATACAACAACTTACAGAGTCCACACTCTGTGGTACAGGTACCGCTTTCCCATACGAGCGGTCCGGTTCTTCGCAGCAAGCTCGTTCTTAGGGAACCTGTTCACCCGCTTCCCCTGGTGTCACCCTGACCTCGGAAAGTTTTGCTTCGGCGTGTCACAGCCACGGCAAGACGGGAATGTACATCGGGGAAAAAATGATACCGTTTCGTACCAGTCGGACCATTCGAGCTAGCGCAATCATTCTATTAGTATTGTGTGTTCTTGCTGCTGTCGGCTGCAGCGGGATTTCGTCCGCATCTGGGGGAAAAGGCGGCGCTGCGCCGCCACCTGCGAGCAATTACAGCATTTCTGGGACGATAACCCCCGCAGCGGGAGCCTCGGGTGCCACGCTTACCTTGAGTGGCACGGCCAAGGGAAATGCCACGGCTGACGCTGCCGGCAACTACACATTCTCCGGACTGGCGAATGGCACGTACACCATCACGCCCGCCAAGACCGGTTTTGTCTTCAGCCCTTCAAAGCAAACCATTACCGTGAGTAGCGCTAACGTGACCGGCATGGATTTCGGCAATGCTCCTTCGCAGTTGTGGAGTATTCAGGGCACAATTACGCCAGCGGGAGGCGGTAGCAATGCAACCGTCTCTTTGAATGGCGCAAGTAATGGGACCACCACCGCGGACGATTCTGGTAACTACGTGTTCAGTGGCCTGGCAAGTGGCTCGTACACAGTGACGCCGGCTAAGACTGGAATCGTCTTCACGCCGTACACTCAGAATGCCGTGGTTAGCTCGGCCAATGTCAATGGAGTTAATTTCGTTGGGACATCAGGATGCAGTGGCGGCCACGGGGTTGCCAACTTCTACGTTGCCACGAACGGCAACGATTCCTGGTCAGGTACGCTCGACTGCCCCAACCTCAGTAGCACGGATGGTCCCTTTGCTTCACTTGCCCGAGCGCAGATCGCCGTTGAGAGCGTCCTGCAAAACCACCCCACTTCTGCAACGGTGGTGATGGTGCGGGAGGGTACGTACTATCTTCCGTTGAGTCCCACGAATCCGGGAACCTTGAACTTCACCGCGAACGATTCCGGTACGGCAGCAGCCTCGGTCACCTGGGAGAATTATCCGGATGAAGTTCCGGTGGTGAATGGAGGCATACCGGTTTCCGGCTGGACTCAAGTGTCAGGTACGCTCTGGCAAGTGCAACTGGCGGCCAACCCACTGCCCTTCGAGTATCTGTTTTACAACGGTGAGCGGCGGCTACGTTCGCGATTGGAATCCGCGGCAGCCGGGACCGGCTACTACATGAGTGGCGGGTCCTGTATCTCCAGCCGGAACCAGCAAATTGTCAGCACTTCGCAGTGCAATCTGGGAACGTTTCTACGGGTGGCGGCGGAAGTCCCGCCCACCGGCCCTAATGCCAATTGTCCAGCATATACCAATGGGACCCAGTCCAAATGCATGGACCGCTTTCAATACAACCCCGCGGACCCGATTGCCAACTGGGTTAATTTAAATCCTCCCAGCGGCAATCCTTGCAATGCTCCGCCTTCGGGCAAATATCCATCCGGCGATATCGAACTCACCCTGTTCGATGCCTTTACGGCGGATGTGATGCGCGTCAGCTGTGTGGACACCGCTGCGCATGTCATTTACCTGACCGGGGCCACACAATCCAGCTCCGCTTCGCAATATGACTTCTTTGGTCCTGCGGCGGGACATCGCTACGTGGTGGACAATACCCGCGACGCGTTCAATGCGGCGCAGGCAGCCGGGCAGACCGGGATCTGGTTTCTGGATCGCTCCACGTCTCCCTGGACGTTAAATTACCTGGCCAATGCGATGGAGAATCCGAATACAGATACAGTGGTGATTCCGCAGTTGGGGGGCGCGATTCCGGGAGCACCGGCGACGGACTACGTAGGCGCAAGTCTGATTTTCGCCAGCCAGTTGAGTTATGTGACTTTCAGCGGCATCAGTTTTGAGATGGATAATTACATTCCATCGGCGAGCGGGTTCAACAACGGCAGCAACGAAGAACTTTCGGTGCCGCAAGCCATTGATTGTGAGAGTTGCCAGAACGTGGTATTCGATGGAGTGACGGTGAGAAATACGTCAGGCTCGGCGATTACGATCGCTTCGGCGGCGAGCAACGGCGGCACTCCAGCCATCAATGACATCATTCAGAACTCGGCATTCTATGACCTGGGATCGAGTGGCATCCGTATCGGACGCTCCATTGCAAGTAGCGATCAGTATCCCTATGTACCGCAATCGTTGACGGTGCAGAACAACATTGTGCAGGGGTATTCACGGGTGTTTCCGGATGGAGAAGGCGTGGCCATGGGGAACGGTCACGATGTCATGATTCAGCACAACGATATAAACGACGGCTATCATGCCGGCATTTCGATCTGCAACTTCGGATGTTTTTCATATAACCAGTCGGCGAACGGGATTAACATCGTCACCCAGTACAACCACATCTGGAATGTGATGCAAGGCATCACCTCGGACGGCGGCGCGCTTTACTACAACATCGGGGGGCCGAAGGGAAGCGGGACGGGAGATCAGATCCTCAACAACCTTGTCCACGATGTGACCGATTCAGCGATTATCGATGCCGGCATAACCGGAACCGGGTACGGCGCTCAAGGGATATACCTGGACATTGAATCCGCGGGTGTGAATGTGGAAAACAATGTTCTCTATCGCATCGGCGTGAGTGGTCTAGCAATGACCCAGGGACCACATGAGGGGCAGCCCGCTAACACCTTCAACAACAATATCGTGGCCTATGCACGTAAGGCCATGTTCGAGGAACAGAACCCCTGGCCAGAGAACTGTACCAGCACGCTCAAGGTCAAGGTCACCCACAATCTGTTCTATTTCGATCTTGACGACACCGACAACTTCCACGCCGTGAGCGGTTGCGCCGATTCCTGCGGTATGACCTACAGCCAATTCCAGAATTTTCAGGGGAACCTTTACTGGAGAACCGACGGTGGATTTGCCAGCTACGCCAATGCGTTCTTTGTGATGAACAATCCGCCCCCTCCAAACCAGGCGAGCTCATGTCTAAACGATCAGAACCCGAGTGACTATACCTATCTTACGTTCTCTCAGTGGCAGACCGGAACTCCACTGGTGAACGGAAAGCCACTGCCGATGAAGGAAGACCCTCAAGGGACGGCCAGCGTGAATCCTGGGTTTGGCAATAGCGGCCAAGCAAGCGACTTCCTATTGTCGAGTTCTCCGATTGCTGGATTCGATAACACACTGACCGACGATACGATCAATAGTGCAGGGCGAAGTAATCCGGCGATCACACCTCCGACCGTGCCTGGCACCTTCCCCACTTATTACGATACGACCTTCTAGCGCATGTTCGACCGCTCGCGCTTGCGACGACCCCGCATCTCACGCACAGAACGGCATCTGCCGGACTAGAGTCCTTCGACTCCTAGCTCTCGTCTCATAGGTCAGATGCTGGAGGCATCCCATCAGCCTCGCAAGAACGTCTTAACCGCAGGAGCCCGGAATCGAACGTGGGAAACTTCTTTCATCTTGACAGCGAGGCTCAATGCAGATCAAATTGTCGCCGGCGCTCTTGAGAAGCGTTTTTCGATGGAGGCCCGCATCCCTCCCCCAAAGAGGTATGTAAGTAGCATCAAAACTGCTGGCGCTGCGTAGCGCGGGCGCGGATATCGCGTCCGCCTAACTCCCATTTCTTTGGGAAGCTGACGCCTGTTTTAGTACATCACAGGGGGAGCTTATGAACCGCACACTTGCCGGAATGTTTCTGGTTGCCTCATTCTGTACTTCAGTCGCCCATGCGCAGGTCACCGGATCTGGAACGACCAACACTATTCCCATTTGGACTAGCAAAACTTCATTGGGCAATTCCGCGATTACCCAGAGCGGATCCAATGTGGGGATCGGCGGTACGTCCGCGCAGGCCCGTTTCTTCGTCAGCACAACCAGTAGCGGGGGTGAAGCGGTGATCGGCAGCAATAAGTCCACGTCTCAAAGTTCGATGCCCGTCGGCGTGGCCGGACTGAGCAGCGGTCAATTGGGCGTGGGAGTCTATGGCTCGGCAAGTGCAACCACGGGCGCTCCCATCGGGACAGTCGGCATTACTGTCAGTCCTGGCGGAATTGGAGTCGAGGGCATCAGCGATGCCAAGAGCGGCGAGGGTGGGAATGCCAGCGGAGTGATGGGGGTTTTCAACGGCACTACAGGCAGCGGCAGCGGTGTGATTGGAATTAGCGCTTCTTCCACGGGCAGCGGGGTTCTAGGTCAGTCGGTCAATTACATCGGCGTAACTGGCACTACCAGCGGGAGCCTCGGCATTGCGGGTTACTTTGACAACTCCGCGGCTGGCAACCTGCTGGTGGGCGCGGTGAGCGGAGTGCACAAGTTCCGCGTCGACGGCGCCGGCAAGGGTTACTTCGACGGTGGCACGCAGACCGGCGGAGCGGACTTCGCGGAATCCGTGGCCATAGCAGCCAGTGAAGGGCACCGCGAGCCGGGAGACTTGATGGTAGTGGATCGAGGGTCAACCCGCCAACTCACACTGGCTACTGAACCTTATTCCACTCTGGTTGCCGGGATCTATTCCACGAAGCCGGGCGTGTTGGCCACACCGCACTTGATGGCGGAAAATGTCGCCAACGAGATTCCCTTGGCGATTGTCGGAATTGTCCCCTGCAAGGTGAGCGCGGAAAATGGCCCGATTTTTCCTGGGGACTTGCTGGTAACGTCTTCCACTCCTGGTCACGCCATGAAGGGTACCGAGCGCAATCGCATGTTGGGTGCGGTAGTAGGAAAAGCTTTGGAGCCGCTGAGCGAAGGGAAGGGCATTATCCAGGTATTGGTGACCTTGCAGTAAGAGCGGCGAGGCTGGTCAGCGCTTGTGATCGACCACTGGCTTGGAGGTTTCTGCTTCTGTTCTTTCCTCAAATAGAAGCCGTCGTAACGTACGCAGATCATTCAGCAGACGGCGGCTGACCTTAGTATGTTGTTCCAGCTTCTCGAGCTTGTACAGTGCGAGTCGAACTGCCTCCAAGCGCCGTGGCAATTTTGCATTGGCTTCCGTCAGCAAATCTGCCGCAACATTCTGCCGGGCTTCCTCGATCGCCTCGCTTAACAAGACGAGATAATCCTGAGCATTTTCAATGTTATCGAACGGAGATTGAAAGCCGTCAGGCAAGTAAACTCCTCCCCAATTTGGCAGTCCAAAGCACTATATAGCGAAAACCGCCTGGCAAACCAACGGCATTTCTGCTGCCAGACATGCACAAACCTAAGCCACTGATAGGAGAAGACATCAAATCGCCCTAGCATGGAAGTGGACGCTGCTATTGCAGGCTTCTGCACATCTGACCCCGCAGCGTTCCTGTCCTTAACACGGATACCGTTGCCGGCGGATGAGCCAAACGACTCTATTGGCAGTAGGCACCTTAGTTCCATTGCTTACAATTAATTGCAGTGTAGACTGGGATCAGCGATTCGCCCTGCGGCCGTTCGGGTCCCAGCGAAACCCAACCCGGCGTCAGCCCACGCACCGACTCTGCGGCTTTTAGATGGTCCCCCAGAACAGATGTTTGTGCAGGCACGCGGATGCCTGTGTCCGCTAGTTTGCCGGCACAGGATAACAGGATGAAACGCGGCCACGATATTTCGCCAGATGGTTTGTTGACAGCGAGCGAGAGAAGCACCGCATGCAAAGCGTGAACGGCAACGGCAACGGGAACGGCAACGGGAACGGCAACGGACACGCGCGCGGCCGTGTGATCGAATTGCGCCGGGTGGTGGTGACCGGTATTGGTCTGCTTTGCAGTCTGGGCCTGACGACTGAAGAAGCCTGGAACGGAATCCTCGCGGGTAAATCAGGAAGCCGCCGCATCACTCAATTCAACACTCAGGATTTTCCCACCAAAATAGCCGCCGAAGTCCAGGGCTTTGACCCGCGGCAATACCTCGACAGTAAAGATGTGAAGCGAATGGCTCGCTTCATGCAGTTTGCCATTGCCGCCAGCGATATGGCTATCCGGCAATCGGGTTTGAAAATAACTTGCTGTAGCGCGGAACGGGTTGGAGTATGCGTGGGCAGCGGCGTTGGAGGATTGGAAATCCTGGAACGCGAGCACGCCAAGTTGTTGGGAAGAGGGCCGGGCCGAATCTCCGCTTTTCTGATTCCATCGATGATTGTCAATCTAGCCTCGGGATTCATTTCCCTCCGCACTGGGGCCCGCGGGCCGAACCTTGCGGGTGCGACTGCCTGCGCCACCGGAACTCACTCTATCGGTGACTCCCATCGTCTTATCCAGATGGGCCAAGTGGACGCAATGATCTGCGGCGCCTCGGAAGCCGCCATCACCCCGCTGTTAGTGGGCGGATTCAGCGCTATGCGCGCGCTCTCCACTCGCAATGATTGCCCTGAAGAAGCCTCCCGTCCCTGGGACAAGGACCGGGACGGATTTGTCATTGGAGAAGGAGCTGGCGTTCTAGTGCTGGAAGAGATGGGACATGCCAAAAAGCGCGGCGCCAATATTCTGGCTGAGATCGTCGGCTATGCCGCGACCGCTGATGCCTATCACTTCACCAGCGTTCCGCGCGACGGGAACGGCGCCCTGCGCGCCATGCGCAACGCGATTCAGGACGCAGAAATCCAACCATCCGATGTTCAATATGTAAGCGCACACGCGACCTCCACCGGCGTCGGTGACCGGGCTGAGAGCGCGGCCATTGAAACTCTGTTTGGCGAGCATGCGCACAAATTAGCCATCAGCTCCGCCAAGTCCATGACCGGACATCTGCTGGGGGCAGCTGGCGCCTTTGCTGCGGGGGTCACGGCACTTGCTCTCCATCATCAGGTAGTGCCGCCCACGGCCAACTTGAACGTGCCAGGCGACGGTTGCAATCTGGATTATGTCCCCGGGCGAGCGCGCCTTATGGCTCTGCAACACGCGATCTCCAACTCCTTTGGATTTGGCGGGACCAATGCCTCGTTGGTATTCCGCCGTTACCAGAACGGGTTGGCGTGATTCACAGTCAGCGGTTGCTAGATTGCTTCCACGTCGTAGCCTTCAAGATCAATGGAAAGTGAACGCTGGATGGGTTCGATAAAAATCACCAGCCGGCGCTGTCCTCGCTTTGCCGTCAGGATGCCCTCCACGCCGTCGATGGAGCCGCCCCGCACCCGTATCTTCTGTCCCACCCGTAGCGCAGCCGAATTCTTGAAGGATACTTTGTTGCTCAACAACATCTTCACATCTTCGATTTGCTTGTCAGGGATGGGATCACTCCGGCCCAGTGTGCCCACAAAGTCAACCACTCCATGAGTGCGCAGCACTCGCATGCGCTGGTCCGGCGAATAAACGAGTCGCACGAAAGCATAGCCGGGGAACAGCGGCATTTCCACCTGGCGCAATCCGGTTGACCATTTGTGCATCTGGCTGACCAAAGGCAGGAAGTATTCGATCTCCAGACCCTCGAACTGTTTAGCGACGACTTTCTCATGGCGGGAACGAGTGCGAATCGCATACCAGCTGGGCTGGTCAACGGCGGCTACGGACGGTGGCACGTTTTCAGCTTCCTGACTCATAATCGGGCAAGATTCTAATCTCAAGTTTAAATTCTCTTTGTGATCTTGTGTTGGCAATCTGCGAACACTTCAAGCACCGAAGTTTGGATACGGAGACGGAATCCCGTAAAATCCGAAGCCAGGGGCTGGATTGGGTTTTGCGCCTATGGTGCAACTTCAACAGATGACGTTCAGGTCCACAGGGAAATGCGGGGTCGCTGCCCGGCGTCGCGGGGAACGGGGCCAGACGATTCTGTTAGTGGCGATTTCGATTGTTAGCCTGCTGGCCATGGCGGCGCTGGCGATTGATGTGGTCACGTTATACGTGGCCAGCACTGAAATTCAGCGCGCGGCAGATGCGGCGGCGTTAGTCGGCGCGAAAGCGATCGCGGATTCCGGCGTTACTACGCTCCAGCCCTCAGATGGCAATGTGGGCGCTGCGGAAGTCCTGGCGCAAAGCATGGCCACTGCGGCAATTCTAGCGATCGTTTCCGCCACCCCCCCGGTCAACCAGGTTGCCGGCGCGTCACCAGTGCTGGTCGGCACGCCAACCTTCAATTGGAGTCAGGGAAACGCCAATCCGCACATTACGGTGAGTCTACAGCAGTCCAACCTGCCGACGTTTTTTGCCCGGATTTGGGGCTCAAGATCGGCCATTGCGAGTGCCAGCGCGACCGCTGAAGCTTACAATCCCTCCAACCAGCAGAACTTTACTCCGATTCAGACCTCGTGCGTAAAGCCGTGGCTGATTGGAAACGCTGACCCGATTTATTCGACCCCTGGCGTCCCAGTCCCGTTCGTCACACCTGGGACGGGGCAGATAGAGACGCCCCCCATTATCCCCCTAATCGGAGAGCAGTTCTGGTTGAGCTCAGACTGCAAAGGCAACGGTGACGACTGTTCTAATTTCACTAATCCCCCAACAGCCGGTCAGTTCAATGGCAATCCTTTTGTCTCCTTTGTGCCCGCAGCAGTCGTACCTCCGGCCAACGGTGTGGACATTTGTCCTTCCTCCACGGCTGCTCCCTGCGGAGGGGGAAACGACCCGACTGACAAGGCAGCTATCGAGTGTTGCCATGTCACTTACTACACTTGCGGGGGCAACACGACGAACGCCAGCTGGACCCAGACGCTTAATCCAGCGTGGCCAGGAGATGCAACCAGCGATCTTGCTCAGGGAACAGAATGCCTCATACATGCTTCTGCTGAACAATCTGGACAAGGACAAGACAGTCTTGATTGGAAGACGGCCCCCTTTCCCAATGGCCCGCCTAAGATCGTGGCGGGCAGCGGGCCGCAGACCGGCAACTTCGTTTCCACCAGTAGCTCGATCGTCACCATACCCATCCTCGACACTACATCGCAAATTTCCACCACACCACCCGACTTGGTGACGGTCGTTGGATTCCTACAGGCCTTCGTGAATTCAGTGGACGACCTGGATCCCGGTGGCAATAAAGGTCACCATGGTGACGTCAATATCACCGTGCTCAACGTGATCGGTTGCAGCACGACTCCGAACGGCATCGCGCCGGCGATTGGCGGAAACGGTGCGTCGCCCATACCCGTGCGTCTGATTACTCCCCCGTAGACGCAAGCTTCCCAAACAGATAGAAACTTTGGGTGTTTCTCAGTGCGCCCCTGCGTCCTCTGTGATGAATGGGTTTAGTCAGATGCAGCACCTGGATTCGGGCGGTAAATCCAGTTGGCGGGCAAGGTCGGAATCGTAGGGAGAACCCCATCGGAACTAATCTGCTTCAGCGCCTGCTCCACAATGTTATGAGTGGGCGCTAGCGTGCACACTGGATCGGTTGCCGCCGCATCGCCGGTCAGCAGAAAGGCCTGACACCGGCAGCCTCCGAAGTCTTCGGTGCGCCGGTCGCAGCTGCGGCAGGGTTCAGGCATCCAATCCTCTCCGCGAAAGCGTTGAAAGGCCTCGGACTCGCGCCAGATCCAGTCGAGCGAGTGTTCGCGAACGTTGTCAAATTGCATGCCGGGAATCACGCCCGCAGCATGGCAGGGAAGCACTTGCCCCGCGGGATCAAGCAGCAGCAACCGGCGTCCCCACCCGCCCATACAGGCTTTGGGATAGCGCGCGTAGTAATCAGGAGCTGTAAAGTCGATCCGCATGCGGCCGCGCAACCGTTCCTCGGCTTCCGCCACCGTGCGTTGCGACTGTTCCACTTGCTGCCGGGTGGGAAGCAGCAAGTCGCGGTTGCGCAACGCCCATCCGTAATATTGAACGTTCGCGATCTCCAGGCGGTCGGGACCAAGCTCTTCACCCATGGCGATGATGTCAGGGAGGTGGTCGAGATTCTGCCGGTGGACGACAACATTCACCGTGAAGGCAATCTTGAATTTTCGAATGATCCGCGACAGTTGCAGTTTGAGCGCATGCGTACGAGTGCCTGCGAATTCGTTCGCCTCAGCTTCCCGCGAATCTTGAAAGCTGAGTTGAATGTGCTCGAGACCTGCTTCCACCAGCGCCGCCAGTCGCGGCTCGGTGAGTCCGATCCCGGAGGTGATCAGGTTCACGTAAAGTCCGGGTGCACGCGCGCCAACGATCAACTCCCTAAGGTCCGTACGTGCCAGCGGCTCGCCGCCAGTCAAGTGCAGGTGTAGAACTCCGAGCTTAGCGGCTTCGCGAAACACTCGCAACCAGTCTTCGGTTGGAAGTTCGACGGCGGCCTTCTGCATTTCAAGTGGATTCGAACAATATACGCAGTGCAGTGGGCAGCGGTGGGTGATCTCGGCAATCAGCGCTAAAGGAGTGGGCAGCATTTAGAAATCAACAATCCTCTTCTGCTGCAAGCTCTCGAGGAATTTGCTTACTTCCTGCTCGATGCGGCCACTGTCGCCGGTCTTATACTGCGCTTGCAGCTCGTCGACGATCTCCTGAATGCTGTGCTGGCCGTCGCAACGTTCCAGTATTTCGCGTCCAGTGCCTTGCAAGCGCAGTGCGCCTTCGGGAAACATCAGCATCCGTTCAGCGCCGTTGGCTTCCGCCCAGCGGCATCCGGCAGCGAGGTGTGGCTTGCTATTCTTGTCCGGCCCCGGCATGGCGGCTATTCCTTATCCTCGGGGATGAAAGCTCCGGGAGGCGGCCATCCTGGTTGCACGTAGGCAAAGTGCAGGGCATCGAGTTGTGCCCACAGGATGTCGCACTTCGAAGTCAGAGCCGCAATGGCTGCGTCCTGCTCAGCCCGAGTGTGGGCATGTTCCGCCACGTAGTCGAAAGCAAAGCGTGCGTCTTCCGGAGCTTGATCCAGGCGCGCGGTGAAGTAGTCCAAACCTCCTGACAGCCACGGATAATGCTTGCGCATTGCATCCATGCGCAGGGCAATCAAATCGCGCGAAAACAGTTCGGTCAGGGAAGATGCCACGGCTTCCAGAAGCGTCCGGCTCTTTACTAAATCCAGATAGGCGTCTACGGCAAAACGAACCGCCGGCAGCACCTCAGTTCCGCTCTGCACCCGTTCGCGGTTTAATCCGGTGGCTTCCGCCAAACGAATCCAGCGTTCGATGCCGCCTTCATGGCCGCGCTCTCCGTCGTGGTCCACGACACGTTTGCGCCATGCCACGCGAAACGCCCGGTCCTCGCTGCGCGACAAAATGATGGCATCCTTCATGGGGATACGGCTCTGGTAGTAGTAGCGATTCAGTGCCCACGCCTGCAATTGGCCGCGACTCAGGCGGCCCTCATGCATCATCAGATGGAAGGGATGCTGGTGGTGATAGCGCTCCCGCCCTACTTGCTGGATGCGTGAAAGCAGCTCCTGTTTGGTGAGTAGCAGTGATTCCGAAGTCATCGAGAGCCGGCCTGACATAGGTTTTGCAGCGTTCGTTTGTTCCTAAAGTGCTATTCCTTCCTGACTAAAGAATACTCCCGATGGCCCACAGTGGTCGCGGGGGCCAAAATGGGAAGCGAAATGGGCAGGTGAGCCCATTAGTTAATACCCAAATCCGGGCGCAACCTTGACAATGGAGTTGGGTTTGAAAGATCCAAGGGGAACCGATGGCCACGACCAGGACCGGGATCGCCATGGAGTTCGACTCGCGAAGCGCGCTGCCCAGGCGCGACCGCCGCAACAGCTATATCCGTTACCCCAAGCCTGGGCCCAGCCGCGAGTTCCTAATTAGTTTAGTGATGTGTTTCCCGGTTTCCTGCATGCTGTGGGCCGGGCTCATCTACGGTGCGTTTAGGCTGGTGCGGTAATCTGAAGGGCGCCCAATGCAGTTTGCATCTTCTTCTCGCGTGGGCATTCGCTGATCTCTTCAATGCGCGATGTGATAATCGGGGTCTGGTATTCGGGGTGACAAAACTCCAGGTGCATGCCCCGGCCAATGTAGCGCTGCTTCAGCATGGATCCGCCCCACGTAGAGCCTGCAATCGCTACCTGCACTGGCTTAGGGCAATACTTGGGATGTCCGGAAATCAAAGCCTCGCTACCGCCCAGCAGAACTGCTGTATAGCGATGGTTCTGGGTACGGATCTGCAGTACCGTGGAAGGCTCGAGAGCCGCCAGGAGCACGCCGCCTTCAACTTCAGACTGAACGATGTTGCCGTTGACTTCGTCGCTCAGATTGGGGTGCGGCGTGAACATCTTGGCTGGAGTCTATCATCTTCTGACGAAAAATCTCAGAAATCGTTACCCTAGTGTTCCCAGCCGAGGCCCGGAAGGCCAAGCCCATTCGGGCGAAGCCGCCAGCCCTGGAAACGAATAACAACATTTAACGAAAAACCTTGTTCAGGCTGGGTAGGGGATCCGCAGGAACGGCCCGGAAAGAGCAAAGCGCTACCGACCAAGCTTCCAGTAGGGGGAGGCTACGGTAGCGCCGCCTCGTTCATAGATCAAACCGATTTAGAATCTAGTCAATAGGATGCACCACTACTAGTGCATAGTTGGATACTGGCAGGATGGTTATTTCTTCTCGGCGTCCTCTGTGTTTTCGGCGGTTGAAGACTTTTCCGGCCGCAGCAAGGGAAACAAAATCACGTCGCGGATAGTATGTGAATCCGTCAGCAACATGGCCAGACGATCCACGCCGACGCCGACTCCGCCCGCCGGCGGCATCCCATAAGACAGCGCCCGGATGTAGTCTTCGTCCATCTGGTGGGCTTCTTCGTCGCCGCGCTCCCGCTCTTTCAATTGCCCCTCAAAGCGCCGGCGCTGGTCTTCGGGATCGTTTAGTTCGCTGAAGCCGTTGGAGATCTCCATCTTTCCGGCGAAGATCTCCCAGCGCTCGGTCCAGTCCGGCTCGTCGGCTTTCTGCTTGGAGAGCGGCGAAACTGCGGTAGGGAACTCGTAGATGATCGTCGGCTGGATCAGATGCTCTTCGGCCGCTGCTTCGAATAGCGCGGCAATCGTTTTCCCCGCGGGCTCATTCGGATCGTAAGCCACGTGCGCGTGCCCACGGTTGAAGCGCTGAACCAATTCCTTCACCGAATCGTGCGTGCCGAAATCGGCCATCTCCGGCTTGGCGCCGGCTGCTTCCGGCCAATAGCTGAATAATCGCCTCGCGCATGGTCATGCGCCGCCAGTTTCGCTCTGCCCAGTCAATCTCGTCTTCGCCCCACTTCGTCTTCGTGCCGCCGGTCACATCAATTGCCGCCTGCTCGATCAATTTCTGCGTCAGCTCCATCACCCCGCGATAATCGGTATAAGCCTGATAAAACTCGAGCATGGTGAACTCGGGATTCCAGCGCCATGCCGAGACCCTCGTTGCGAAAATTGCGATTGATCTCATACACGCGATCAAACCCGCCGACCGTCAGCCGCTTGAGATATAAGTTCCGGCGCGATGCGCAGATACAAATCCATATCGAGCGTGTTGTGATGGGTCACGAACGGCCTGGCCACCGCACCGCCCGCGATTGGCTGCATCATTGGAGTCTCCACTTCGACGAAGCCCTGCGCGTCGAGAAATCGCCGCATCGACTGCACCAGCTTGCTGCGCTTGAGAAAAACTTCGCGGACTTCGGGATTCATCACCAGATCGACGTAGCGCTGCCGGTAGCGCAATTCGACGTCGGTCAGCCCATGCCACTTCTCCGGCAGCGGCAGCAGATCTTTCGAGAGAAACGTGATCTCCTCGACGTGCACGCTCAGTTCGCCGGTGCGGGTGCGAAACAAGATATCCGCTGACGCCGATGTGGTCGCCGAGATCGAGCAGCTTGTAAAGCTCGAATCCCTTGTCGCCAACGGCATCTTTCTTCACGTAGATCTGCAGCTTCTGGCCGCCCTGCTGCAAATGTGCGAACCCGGCCTTGCCCATCAGCCGGATAGCCATGATTCGTCCGGCGACGCGCACATTGACGCGGGAGGCTTCCAACTCTTCCGCCGATTTGCCCGAGTACTCTGCCAGGATCGCGGGAATGGTATGCGGTGAACTCGTACTTGCGTCGGATAGACGCGCTGGCCGAGCGCTTCAATCTGCTTCAGCTTCTCCAGCCGCAGCTTGTAGATGTTTTCGTCGAGTGCCAATGGATTCCTTTGCTGTAATGGTGAGAAGCGATTATAAACAAGCACGTGATTTTCGGGGCGTACTTGCTTCCTTAAGACCTTCACCACAGAGGACACAGAGGTGCACAGGGAAAGCGTGTTCCTCTGTGACCTCTGTGTCCTCTGTGGTGAGGGTTTGTCGTTGAAGTATCGGACGCAGGGCGGTAGTATTGGCAGCAGCAGGGAAGCGTCCAATGCCGCAAAACTATATTCCTATTTTCATCTTCATTGCCGTGGTCGGGATTCTCATCCCCATCACGCTGCTCGCCGCCAAACTGGTGCGTCCGGACAATCCCAGCCGCGCCAAGCTCAGCCCTTACGAGTGCGGCGTCGATCCCATTGGTGCGTCGCGTGGCCGCTACACCGTGCGCTACTACATCGTCGCCATCTTGTTCGTGGTCTTCGATGTGGAAACTATTTTCTTGTTTCCTTGGGCAGTGAAGTTCAAATCGCTGGGCACTTTCGGCCTGATCGAAATGCTCATCTTTCTGGCCATCCTGGTCGTCGGCTACATCTGGGTCTGGCAAAAAGGCGCTCTGGAGTGGATCTAATCGCGTAGCCCAGCGGAGCTTCGAATCGGATGGATGGAGACAGCAAAGCCTGCCCAGTCTGCGGAGAAACCATCAAGGCCGTAGCTCTTAAGTGCCGTTTCTGTAATACCGACTTGTCGGCGTTTGCAGCGTCGAAAGATCTCGCAGCCGAAAAAGATTTATTTTCTGGCTATCCGGCCGTGATTTACACCGTAGGCCAACTCGTGCCTTTTTTGGTGGTGGCAGCCTTGGCAGGAGTTGTCGGGTACAGCGTTGGCACCGACACGGGCATCTTCTACGCATTTCTCGGTTTCTTAATTTCGTGTGGCGTCATTTGCCTCGCCTTCTATCTGAAGAGCCGGCGCACCCACTACGAAATCACCACCCAGCGGATCAAACTGGAACGGGGCATGCTTTCCAAGGTTCAGGAAAGTCTGGAATTGTTCCGCATCGACCATTTCGAGTTGCACAAACCGCTGGGAATGCGACTGCTCGGCCAGTCGGCGCTGCGCCTGTTTTCCTCGGATGCAGAGCTTGAGAAGTTTTATCTATATGGCGTTCCTAACCTGGAAGCGCTCGCAGATACGCTGCGCGAGTGTCAGCTTCGCGAACGCACCCGACGAGGCTTGACGACGTTCGTGAAGGCATAAGATCGGCGACAATTCTTGCTTCGACGCGAATGCCCGGCGCTGCCCTCGATACCTCGTTGACACAGTTTCGCCAAGCTGTTATCACTTAACGTTCCTCCAAACCGTCTGCTGCGCCCGAGGTTTGCACATTTAAGGTATGCCCGAGGATACCAAGTCGCCCACGCCGCCCGGCGGCCAGCCGCACGCGGCTGCGCCTGCCAAGCCCGCCGGCCCGGCTACCATTCCCTGGGATTCGCCAACAGTCGCCCGGCTTAAGAGCCAGTACGGCTCAGGCGTGCAGGAAGCCGTCACCTATCTCGGCCAAAACTACTTCGTCCTTGACGCGTCCATCGCCGCGGAAGCCCTGCGCATTCTGCGCGACGAAGAGCAATTCGATTACTGCGTGGATATTACGGCGCGCACAATCCCACCCGTGAAAAGCAATTCGAACTCATCTGGATTCTCTATTCCTTCGCCCGCAACGAGCGCATGCGGGTGAAAACGGATATCGCCGACGGCGAGAGCTTCCCCAGTTCGGTTTCTATTTGGCCGGCGGCCAACTGGCTGGAGCGCGAAGTGTTCGACATGTTCGGCATCAGCTTCGACGGCCATCCCGACCTGAAGCGCATTCTGCTGCCCGAGGACTGGAAGGGCCATCCGCTGCGCAAGGATTACGGCATCATTCAACAGGATCAGGAATGGGTGCAGATCAACCTGGGAATCGAGAGCGGCCAATAAATGAGCGACCAGATGACCAAAGACCCGGCCGCTTCATCTCGCACCTCGAACTTGACCAGCCCGACAAGACCTTTCTCGACTCCAACGAGCTCATCATCAATATGGGCCCGCAGCATCCCGCCACTCACGGCGTGTTGCGGGTGATCCTCAAGCTCGACGGCGAAAAAGTTCTTGGCACCGAATGCGTGATCGGCTATCTGCATCGCGGCGTGGAGAAAATTGCCGAGCACCGCACCTACACCATGTTCAATCCCTACGTGGATCGCATGGATTACGTGGCCGCGGTCTCGAACGGACTGGGCTACTGCGAAGCGGTCGAGAAGCTGCTGAACGTACAAGCCCCGCCGCGCGCCAACTACATCCGCGTCATTCTGACGGAGCTGAACCGCCTGGCCAGCCATCAGCTTTGGCTGGGCACGCACGCGCTCGATATCGGCGCCATGACGCCGCTGTTCTATACCTTCCGCGACCGGGAAGAGATTCTCAAGATTTTCGAGAAATATTGCGGCGCGCGCCTGACCACGCATGCCTTCCGCATCGGCGGCTGCCTGTACGAGACCTATGACGGCTTTGAGCAGGATGTAAAGAAATTCATCGACTTCTTTCCGCCGAAAATTGACGAGTACGAAGAACTGCTGACCACCAACCGCATCTGGGTGGAGCGGACCAAAGGCGTGGGCAAGATTTCTGCGACGGATTGCATCGCCTTGGGCGTTACCGGGCCGGTGCTCCGCGCCAGCGGCGTGAAGTGGGACCTGCGCAAAGCGCAGCCCTACGCTGCTTATTCGGAATTCGACTTCGAAATTCCCATTGGCGCAAACGGCGACACCTACGACCGGTATCTGGTTCGCATGGAGGAGATGCGGCAGTCGCTGCGCATCATTCGGCAGGCGGTCGAGCGCATTCCCGAAGGCCCGATCATGGCCAAGGTCCCCAAAGTGATGAAGCCGCCGGTCGGCGAAATTTATCACTCCATCGAGGCGCCCAAAGGCGAGCTGGGATACTTCATCGTCAGCGACGGCTCCACGCAGCCTTATCGCGTGCGGGTTCGCCCGCCGTCTTTCGTGAATTTGCAGGCGCTCGATCTCATGGTGCGCGGACAGCTGGTGGCCGACGTCATCGCCGTCATCGGCACGCTCGACATCGTTCTGGGCGAGGTGGATCGCTGATGCTCGATTACATCACGTCCTATCTCAGCAGGAACACCACGCCGGGCCAAGCCGGAAACGTGTTCTGGGCGCTGGTTTACATTCTGCTGATCTTTGGCGGCTTGTCGGTCGCGGTCATTGCCATGAACTGGCTGGAGCGCAAGACCCTGGCCCATATGCAGATTCGCCTTGGCCCCATGCGCGTAGGCCCGCACGGCCTGCTGCAGCCCATCGCCGATGCGCTCAAGCTTCTCATCAAGGAAGACATTATTCCGACCGAGGCCGACAAGTTGGTCTTCTGGATCGCGCCGCTGTTCATTGTGTGCGCCTCGTTCACGGTTTTTATCGTGGTGCCGTTCGGACCGACTCACGCGATTACCGACATGAACATTGGGATCCTGTTCATGCTCGGAGTTTCTTCGCTGAGTGTTCTGGGCGTGGTGATGGCGGGCTGGGCGTCGAACTCGCACTATCCGCTGATGGGCGCCCTGCGCTCCAGCGCGCAGATGGTTTCCTACGAAATCGCCATGGGACTGGCCGTTGTCTCGGCGATTCTGATGACCAGTCTCAATGCGACCGGCACGGGCACCCTGAGCATGATCGGCATCGTGCAGGCGCAACAGGCGCAGCACATCTGGTTCGTGTTCAAGTTCTTCCCTCTGGGGCTTCATCGCGTTCGTCATCTTCGCCATCGCCATGGTGGCGGAAACCAATCGCGCGCCGTTTGATTTGCCCGAGGCCGAATCCGAGCTGACCGCCGGCTTCCACACCGAATACAGCGGATTGCGCTGGTCTCTGTTCTTCCTGGGCGAGTACGCGGCCATGATCGCGGTTTCATCCATCGCGGTGACCCTGTGGCTGGGCGGATGGATGCGTCCTTTCCCCAACTGGCTGAGCGGCGACACCTGGGATCTGGTCTTCTCGCTGATTCCCGGCTTCCTGTTCCTTGTCCTGGCGGTGATTGCATTCATCAGCGTGGCCCGCATGCCCAAGCATCCTTACTTCCGCATCCAGACCGTCGGCCTCGCCGGATTTGGCGCAGTGCTCGGCGCTGATCGGTCTGGTGTTGTTCGTTCCGCCGGTGCGCGACCGCATTCAGGATATCTTCTGGTTCTCCGCCAAAGTCGCGGTCTTCATGTATCTCTATATCTGGTATCGCGCCACGTTCCCGCGCTACCGCTTTGATCAGTTGATGAGTGTGGGATGGAAAGTTCTGTTGCCGATCGGGATCGGCGTGCTGATTTTGACCGCGATCGTGGGAGTGTTCGTCTAGCATGCAGCCAGTAGCCACAACATTTTTCTTTTATTTCTTCTCGGGATTCACCTTGATCAGCGGCATTCTGGTCATCACCCGCAAGAATGCGGTGCATTCGGCGCTGGCCCTGATTCTGGACTGCTGGCGTTGGCCGGACTCTACCTGATGCTCTATGCCCCCTTCGTCGCTGGCGTGCAGATCATTCTGTATGCCGGCGGCATTATGGTGCTGTTCCTGTTCGTCATCATGCTGGTCAACCTTGAGCGCGCGGAGAAAGAAGAGCAGTTCAATCAGCAATGGCTGGCGGGACTCCTGGCGGCTGTCGCGCTCGGCGGACTGTTGGTCGCCGTCTACGTGAAGGGCAGCGACGCTGTTTCCGGAACACATCGCGCAGCCAGTCGAGAACAGTAACACGCAGCATATCGGCAGTCATGCTGTACGGCGATTACATGTTCGCTTTCGAAATCGCCTCGCTGTTGCTGCTGGTGGCGATCATCGGCGCGGTGGTGATGGCGAAAAAGAGGATTTGAGCTCAGCAATAGCCTCAGCTTCAGGCGAAGTCTGAGGACTCGATGAAACTGATGAACTGAGAATGCTGAATTTTATGGCTCCCATAACGCACACTGCACTATCTGGTCGTTGCCGCCGCGCTCTTCATCCTGGGCGTGATCGGCGTGTTGACGCGGCGCAACGTAGTCATCGTGCTGATGTCGATTGAGTTGATCCTGAACGCGGTGAACCTGAACCTGGTGGCGTTCTCGCGGTTGTGGGGACTGCATGGGCAGGTGTTCGCCATTTTCGTCATCACCGACGCCGCTGCCGAAGCCGCCGTCGGCCTGGGAATTTTGATCGCCTTTTTCCGCAACAAAGAAACGGTGAACGTGGATGAGGTGGATTTGATGAAATGGTAGAGAGCTCAGAGTTGGCACTAGCATTCAGCCAATCGGGTCGTACGCTAACCGGGGGCCGAATGAGCTGAGGCCAGTGCAAGCTCACGACCAAGACATGCTTTTTCTTGACCACATCTGGCTGATTCCGCTGTTCCCGGCTTTGGGGCGCGGCGATCATGTTCTTTTTCGGCCGCAAGCTGCAGAAGCCGACGGTGAACGCGGTTTGCGTCGGCGCGGTCGTGCTGGCCTTCTGTTTCGCTGCGTGTGCGGTCTGGCAGTACCTCGGCTACGCGCGCGACAATCCTGGCAAGCCCTATCAGAAGTCGATTTACACCTGGCTCGGCACCGACACCGGCGGGATGAACTTCGTCAAGCACGACGGCACGCTTGCGCCGCCATTCCAGGCCGATGTCGGCTTTCTGCTCGATCCGCTCTCCGGCATCTGGCTGCTGTTTGTCACCGGCGTCGGCATGCTGATCCATATTTACTCGACCGGCTACATGGCGCATGAAGGCGGCTACTACCGCTTCTTCGGATACCTGAATCTGTTCATGTTCTCCATGCTGACGCTGATCCTGGCGAACAACTACGTGCTCATGTTTGTGGGCTGGGAGGGCGTGGGCCTGTGTTCGTATCTGCTGATTGGTTTCTATTTCCACCGCCACTCGGCCAGCACGCCGCCAACAAAGCATTCATCGTGAACCGCATCGGCGACGCCGGCTTCCTGCTCGGCATGTTCACCATCGCCTGGTATTTCGGATCGCTGCAATTCACCGCGGTCAATCACCTGGCCCGCAGCGGACACTTTGCCATCGGAGATCCCGTCATCACGGCCGCGACGTTGCTCCTGTTCGTCGGAGCCTGCGGAAAATCGGCGCAGTTTCCGCTCTACGTCTGGCTGCCGGACGCCATGGAAGGCCCGACTCCGGTTTCCGCGCTCATCCATGCCGCGACCATGGTCACCGCCGGCGTTTATATGGTGGCGCGCTCCAACGCGCTGTTCGTGCTGGCGCCGACTACCATGAAGACGGTGGCCATCATCGGCGCGCTGACCGCGATTTTCGCGGCCTCCATCGGCCTGGTGCAGAACGACATCAAGCGCGTGCTGGCCTACTCGACGGTTTCGCAATTGGGCTACATGTTCCTGGCGCTGGGCGTGGGCGCGTTCGCCGCCGGAGTCTTTCACGTATTTACCCACGCGTTCTTCAAGGCGCTGCTGTTCCTCGGCTCGGGCTCGGTCATTCACGCCATGAGCGGCGAACAGGACATGCGCAACATGGGCGATCTGCACCAGCGCATTCCCATTACCATTCCGGACGATGTTCATTGCGACGCTCGCGATCGCCGGCATCCCGCCGTTCGCGGGCTTCTTCTCCAAGGACGAAATCCTGTGGCAGACCTGGTCGCAGAGGGTGGCGCCTATCGCCTGCTGTGGCTGATCGGTTTCGTCACCGCGCTGATGACTGCTTTCTACATGTTCCGCCTGATGTTGCTCACTTCTTCATGGCAAGCCGCGCATGAGCCATGAAGTCGAGCACCACATCCATGAATCGCCCAAATCGATGACCATTCCGCTGATCATTCTGGCGCTCTGTTCGCTCTTCGCCGGATGGCTGGGTTGGCCGCATAGTCTGGGCGGTTCGGATCGCTTTGAGAAATTTCTGGAGCCTGTTTCGCAAGCGAAGCACTGGTGTTGCAGGCGGGAGAGCCCAGCGCAAGTTGGCGGCGGCTGAGAAAGAACAAGAGCACACCAGCCCAATGGAATACGCCCTGATGGGGCTTTCCGTGGCTGCGGCTGTCGCGGGCTGGGGCATGGCTTGGCAGGCCTATCGCGACGCCGGACAAAGGCTACGTCGAACCGATCGCAGCCGAGGCGCCGCCGGTCTACGACCTGCTCTACAACAAGTATTACGTCGACGAAGCCTACGACTACGCCTTCACCGGCCGCCGGAAAGTCGGTGACGTGCGTCTTGGAGTGATGGGGCTCGGCGAGGCTCATCGTGGTTCGATTCGCACGTGATCGATGGCACAGTCAACGGTGCCGGCTGGATGACGCGCCTGACGGCACGCTTTCGTCGTTGGTGGGACAAGTGGATCATTGATGGCCTTTGGGTCAACGGTCCGGCATATCTGACGCGAATGCTTTCTTATCCCGTACGCATTTTGCAGTGGGGTTTGGTGCAGTGGTACGCGCTGGTCATGGTGGCCGGTCTGGTAGGATTTGTTGCCTATTACGCCTGGCGTTGAGATTCAGGTAGAGACGGAGCTAGCTACGTTTTTGTGGCGCAGTTGACAACTGAGAACTTATGCAAAGCCATATTCTCTCGATCATTTTATTCACGCCGCTGGTGGGCGCGATCCTGCTGATGTTTGTCCCAAAGGACAACAAGGACGCCATCCGCTGGATCGCCAACTTTTTTTCCCTCGGCGGACTTCTGGTCTCGCTGCCGCTGGTGCCCTGGTTCTGGGCGCAGCGCTTCGAGCCCGGCTTCAAGTTCATCGAAGGCGCGCCCAACAACTGGATCCCATCCATCGGCGCAGGTTATGTGCTGGGCATCGACGGCATCTCGTTCCTGCTGATCATGCTGACCACGCTGCTCGGCTGGATTTCGATTCTTTCCTCTTGGACCGCGATTGAGAATCGCGTCAAGGAATACTACATCTGGTTTCTGGTCTTGCAGACCGGCATGTTGGGCGTTTTCATGGCGCTCGATTTCTTCCTGTTCTTCATGTTCTGGGAAGCCATGCTGGTGCCGATGTACTTGCTGATCGGCATCTGGGGCGGCCCGCGCAAGCTCTATGCAGCGATCAAGTTTTTTCTGTACACGCTGTTCGGTTCGGTGCTGATGCTGTTGTCGGTTCTGTTCCTGTACTTCTACAACTTCCGCCAGACGGGTTGTACACCTTCAGCATTCAGGCCCTCTATCGCACCGCGCCGCACATTTTCCACGATCCGGCCTACGGTTCGACCTTTGCCATCCTGTTGTTCCTGGCATTCTTCGTCGCCTTTGCCATCAAAGTTCCGATGTTCCCGTTCCACACCTGGCTGCCGGATGCCCACGTAGAAGCCCCAACCGCCGGCTCCGTCATTCTGGCCGGCGTTCTGCTGAAGATGGGAACTTATGGTTTCATCCGTTTTGCACTGCCGTTTTTCCCCGATGTGGTGATGCATCCCAAAGTCCGCTTCTGGATGATTGCTTTCTCCATCATTGGGATCATCTACGGCGCGCTCGTCTCGCTGATGCAGAAAGACATGAAAAAGCTGGTGGCCTACTCTTCGGTGAGCCACCTGGGCTTCTGCACCCTGGGAATTTTCGCCTTGAATCCGGCAGCGCTGAGCGGGTCAGTTTTGCAGCAGATCAATCACGGCATTTCGACCGGCGCGCTGTTCTTGATCGTCGGCATTCTGTATGAGCGCCGCCACACCCGCGAAATCTCCGAATATGGCGGGATCTCGAACGTGATGCCGCTTTACGCCACCATCACCATGATCATGTTCCTGTCGTCGATGGGACTGCCGCTGCTGAACGGGTTCGTCGGCGAGTTCACTATCCTGCAGGGCACGTTCATGGAGAACTGGCGCTGGGCGGCCTGGGCCGTGCCGGGCGTGATCCTGGCGGCTGCGTATCTGCTCTGGCTCTACCAGCGGGTCTTCTTCGGAACCGTCACCAATCCCAAGAATGAAAAGCTGCATGATCTGACGCCGCGGGAAGTGCTGACGTTTGTGCCGTTGCTGATCATGGCTTTCTGGATCGGCCTTTATCCCAAGCCGTTGTTCCAGATTCTGCAGCAACCGGTCAACGAGCTCGTGCTGACCGTACGCCCGGACTATCCTGGGATCGGCGCTCCGGCGAATGCTTCCGTTCCTGCGGCCCCGGCCCAAGCGGCCGCCTTGCAGCCCGTGACCACGGAACCCGCAAAGAGGGCTAAACCGTAATGGGCGGCGCACAATACTTCACCGGCACCGACTACCTGCTGTCGCTGCCCGTCATTTTGCTGACGCTGTTTGCTCTGGGCATTCTGCTGATTGATCTGATGATTCCTCGCGAGTTGAAGTGGGTCAATGCCGCGACTGCGTTTGTCGGCGTGCTATTCGCCGCTGGGGGACTTGTCCGCATCCAGCTTGCGCAAGCTGAGTTGTTGCTGCACGGCCAGCATCCCGAGTGGGCCTTCATGCAGTCCATGATCATGGACCACTTTGCCATTTACTTCTGTTATTTGTTTTTGGCCGGAGCGGCGATTGCCATCCTGATGTCGGTGCGTTATCTCGAGATCGAGCACGAGCACCACGGTGAGTTTTATTCGCTGATCTTGTTCTCGGTAGTGGGCATGATGGTCATGGCCTCGGGCTTTGACATTGTGCTCATCTTCATCGGCCTCGAACTGATGGCGATTTCAACCTATGTGCTGGTCGGATTCCTGCGCAGCGATAAACGCTCGAACGAAGCCGCGTTGAAGTATTTTTTGCTGGGCGCGTTTTCGTCGGGAATATTCGCCTACGGCCTGTCGCTTTTTTACGGTCTGACCGGCAGCACCAACCTGATGAATATTGGCCTGGGGGTGCAGCGTGAACTGACCGCTCACCACAATCATGCTTCTCCCCTTCTCGTGGTCGCTCTGCTCACCACCTGCGTCGGACTCTTTTTCAAGATTGCCGCCATTCCATTTCATCAGTGGTTGCCGGATGCCTACGAAGGTGCACCCACCAGCGTGACTGGATTCATGTCCGTGGCCGTCAAAGCCGCGGCCTGGGCCATGCTGCTGCGGATTTTGATCTGGGGGCTTTATCCCCTGCGCCACGTTTACCTGCCATTGTTGATTTTCGTTTCCATTGTCACCATGACAGGCGCCAATCTGGCGGCGCTGACGCAGAATAATCTCAAGCGCCTGCTGGCGTATTCCTCGATTGCGCATGTGGGCTACATGCTGTTGGGACTGGTTGCATTTGCGTCGGTTGAGTATCCTTCGCCGGCGATGACCGATGGTCTCAAGGGTATTCTGCTCTATCTGCTGGTCTACACCTTCATGAACCTGGGCGCGTTCGCGGTGGTCACATCGTTGCGCCAGCGTGACGTGATTGGCGATGAGATCGACGACATCGCCGGCCTGTTCTTTCGCGCTCCCACCGAAGCGGTTCTCATGCTGATCTTTCTGCTCTCGCTGGCCGGCATTCCGCCTCTAGCTGGCTTCTACGGAAAATACTTCATTTTCCTCAGCCTGATGGAAAGTGGGCACTATGTGCTCGCCAGCCTGGGCGTGCTCTATGCCGTGTTCGGCCTCTACTATTACATGCGCATCGCGAATGCCATGTTCATGCGCGAAGCCACCGATAAGACTCGCCTGCCGATCAGCGTCGCTATGATGTTCGCACTCGGAGTGAGCGCAGTCGCCACCGTCTACATAGGGATCTTTCCTGAGCGCTTTATCAGACTGGTGACGTGGTCGGCGGGACTCTGAGAACCGGCGCAATCTGCGCAGCGTGATCGGATACAATCGGCCCATGCTGCAAGAGTCCAAAAATGCGCCCAAGCCTCCCGACGAGCGGAGACTCATCACCTCGGCGGCGCGTTATACAGAGATCGGCTTCATCATTCCTGCAGCCGTCATCCTGGGTTTCTTTCTTGGCAAACTGCTGGATTACTGGCTGCATACTCATTGGATTTATCTTGCCGGGCTGATCTTCGGCGCGGTCGTAGGTTTCGTCCAGATGATTCGCATGGCTTTTACGTCGATGAAGGACAAATAGTGGAACCTGATCCCCCGCAGTCTTCCGCCACCAGCGCCGCTGTCGAGCAGTTCTACTCCGGAGCCATACGTCGCGTTCTGCGGATTCTCGCGGTTTTTGCCGTGGCACTTGTCGTTCCCGTCTGGCTGGCCTTCGGCATGGCTCCCGCGCTCGGATTCGTTGCTGGAGCGGCTGCCTCCTGGATCAATTTTCATTCGTTGTCGCGCGGGGTGGAGGGATTAGCCGATCGCGTTGTCAACGCCCACAGTCAGGAACGCGGATCGATAGTGGTGGCGCGCTTCCTGCTTCGCTACCTGTTGGTGGGAATCGTTGCCTATGCTATATTCAAAGGTTCTTTTTACGCGTTTCGAGGCTTTCTGGCGGGTCTTTGCCTGCCAGTCGCGGCGATACTGAGTGAAGCGGCCTACGAAGCGTACGCTGCTTTTCGTCGCGGATATTAGGCAGCGAAGTACCCGGTTTCTTCAAAATGGAACAGCTTGCTTTTACTCAATTTCTGAACCACCTGTTTGGCGGGGCGGTGCTGGCGCTGCTGCAAATGCTCCACATTCAGCCCAAGCACCCCTCCCATCCCATCAGTGACAGTTTCGCCATGGAAGTTCTGGTGTTCCTGTTTCTGACATTGTTCTTTCTGGCGGCCCGCATGCGTCTTTCCGTGGATTCCCCCGGCGCTGTGCAGCATGTGGTCGAGGGCATTGAAGGATTCATCGGCGACATGGGCGACGAAGTCATCGGCCATCACTACAAACAATACATGCCGTATCTGGTCGTGCTCGGGCTCTTCATCCTCATTGGCAACCTGATCGGACTGGTTCCGGGCCTCACGTCTCCTACCGCCGTGCCTATTGTTCCGCTGGGTTGTGCCATCGCTACCTGGGTCTATTACCACTATCAGGGAATTCGCAGGAACGGTGTGCTGGGTTATCTGAAGCACTTTGCGGGACCGGTCTGGTGGCTGGCGCCGTTGATGTTTCCGATTGAAATCTTCAGCCACCTGGCGCGAGTGTTGTCGTTAACCATCCGTCTTTTCGCCAATATGTTCGCCGGAGAAATGGTCACTCTGGTGTTCTTTTCGCTGGTGCCGTTGTTTGTCCCCATCATCTTTCAGGGACTTCACATCGGCGTGGCCGTGATTCAAACTTACATTTTTGTGCTGCTGGCTTGCGTCTATCTGGGCGAGGCGACGGCACATGAGCACTAGGAAAACGTAGCGGGTAGTTAGCAGCTAGGGATGCCTAGCCGCTAACCACCAGCTACTAGGTATACGTTGGTGGTTTCTGTCAGTGTGAGGGCGTCTGCACGAGGATGACGTCAACCACCTCCTGGCGGATCATTCATAAGGAGAATGCACTATGCGGAAAGTTGTAATCGTGATGTTCCTGCTGATGCTCTGCGCTCTGGTCGCTACCCCGGCTTTTGCGCAAACTGGTGAAACCGCTTCATCCGGCACCAACTGGGTGGCCATCACATCCGGCTTTGCCATGGCCTTTGCCGTGGGTCTGGCGGCGCTAGGGCAGTCCCGCGTGGCGGGGGCGGCCTGTGAGGGTATGGCGCGCAATCCTGCCGCCCGTCCCGGAATTCAGCTGGCTTTGATCCTGGGTCTCGCGTTTATCGAGTCCCTGGTCCTGTTTACGCTGGTAATTATCTTCGTCAAGGTCGTTCGCTGACGGTTGATTATCAGGAATATTTCATGGAATGGCCCTCGTCATAATCGAGGGCTTTTCTTTTTCAGAAGTGTGACAGCAAGCAGGGGCTAGAGCTTACGCTGACCGCGCCAATCGGCCTCTTTGGATTCAGGAGCGTGTTCCACCGTCTCCAGCAGCAAGGCGCGCAGGCGGTAACGGCTCTCCAGATCCGTGTTAACCATCTCGAATCCCACTTCATTGACGCGCGCGCGCCGCAGCAGTACCTGTCCACGAATGTGCCGTACTCCGATGGAAATGTCGATGTTGGCTTCCGAGCCGACGCGTAGATTATCCTCTTTCGTTCCCATCCCGCCACCCAGGCTCAGCTCGCGAATCAAGATGCCGGATTTGCCCCAGGAACTGCTGATGTTCGCCGACAGCGCTTTCCGTAGCACGATGCGCTCATAACGCCGCTGCCGAACCCAGGGGCACGCTGGAGCCGCGTCCAGCGCAGCAATGGCCAGTTCTCCCGGCGACAGACCACTCTCCGAAAGCACCTGGCTCCCGTAACGCGGATCAATCTTGGCCAGGGCCTGGGCGGCGGCAATGCGCAGTTCGCGATGGTGAATCCACTTCCACATCTTCTTGCCTTCGAGCAAAGCCCGCAGGACGGGTACCGATTCCGGTTCGCGCAACCTGCCCAGCGATTCCACCGCTTTCACTTGCACCAGAGGAGAGCGGCCTTGGGCTTCGCCCGATTCCGCCATCACCATCAGGGGAGGAACAGTAGTGCGATCACCGCTCATGCCGATTTCATCGATGGCCTGAGGTAGCACCAGGGGATCGATGAGTTCCAGAATTTCCAGCAGAGTGCGTCCGCGATCATGGGCAGCCCCATAGGCAATTTGCCGCACCGCTACGTCGTGATAGAAACGGTTCCACTCCGGCAGACGCGTGGGCAACAGCTCCAATAGAGTGGGTACATCCAGACGGCTCAGCAGGCCGATGACCGAAGATGCGGCGCGCGGTTGGCCGGTGCGCAGCATCTCGCGCATCTGTCCCACTCCCTCGGGCCCCAATTCTTTCACAAGATCGACCATGCGATCGCATTCCTCACGCCGCATACAGCGGAAGAAGCGGTCGGCCATGTGTTCGATGGAAGCTTGCGAAGTGCGCCGCAGTACCGCCATCAAGTCACGAGGAACTTCGGGCAGGCGCAATGCCTCTTCGATGAATTCCGGGAGTCGGTTCTCGACTCCGATCCTGGGACGTAGATCGTTGGCAGTAGCCGGTCTTTCTTTGGCGACCTCATCCAATGCAGTGCAGACTTGATTGAGGGCGCCGAAGTTCTTGCTACTGTTGGCTTCTGAACTCAGGCGCACGAAGGCCGCGCTGAGCAGGCTCTGTGCCTCTGCATCTGATTCTTTGATCAGCGCCTTGGCGACCTTGTGGATAGTAGGCCCGATCAGGTCCACTCCGGGAACAGCGAACAGGTCGGCCAATTGGCTTAAACCGATGGCGGTCTTGCGGCGGGGCTCGGCATCCTTGGCAGTAAGACAGTTGCTATAGTTCTCGAGGATCTCGACGCAAGCAGCTTTTTCATCCCGTTCCAGCAGGACGTCCATGAACTGACGTATGTTGCGGGCTGGAACGCAGGGAGCCTCATTGGAGAGCAACACGCTCTTTTTGCCCGCCTCCGGCACCTCGGCCCAGAACATTCTGTCCAAAATGTCGGCATGGGATTCCACCAGGATGCCCGCCTTGCCCATCTTGTCTTCCTGCAATCGCAAGATGCGGCGCAGGGTGTCCATCTGGCGGCTCATATGCTCCAGCATTTGATGGACGGCGTTGACCTTAACGTCGCCCTTCTGGAAGCGTTCCATGGCGAAGCGAATCGCCATGTGTTCCGCTGCTTTCATCAGGACCGGGGTATCGTTCTTTTCCGCGCTGCTGGTGGCTTTACTGGCCAGGCTCCCCAGCAGTTGCTGCAGATTGATCTTGGTGTTTGGGTCTACCTTGCTGACTTCCTGTTGTAGCAACTCGGGCTGAATGGAGGGATCGGTTCCCGCTTCTCCGAACTTGGTGAGCAAGCGGATTGCCTGGATCACTTCTTCTTCCTGCAGCGGCACCACGCCCCCACTCCATGTGCCAGGGTTCACCAATCCCGGTTCATCGCCGGTAACTCTGACGTTGGGAACGCTGCCCAGCGGCGCGCCGCCGGGCACGCCACCTCCAGAACGTGAGCCTTCCGCAGCCGCGATTAACTGCAACAGTTTCTGCGGATCGTTGAGCCATTGTTTGAACTCCGGGCCCAACGTCTGCGCGGCAATTTGTGCCGCCACGCTGATTTCGCCCGTGGACGGGTCCGCTGCCACAAACTTCACTTCATTAATGCGGATGGTGGCCTGCTTGTTGTCTCCAAAGGTCTGCTTAATCTCTTTGACCACGTCCTGCGCCTTAGAGCCACCCACGGCGAAGGCGCGGATCAGCTTGGCGAAGTCATCCAGCGTGACTTGATTAGAGAATTGAATGCTGGCAAGCCCGGCGGTGTTCAGAAACTGCGCAAAACTGCGCTCGGCTTGTCCGGTCTCGAGTGCGACTCCATCGAGAAGCAGGCGGTTTTCCGAAACTCCCAGCAGAAAGTTGCCGTCCTTGCCGTTCGGCAAGCCTTGCTGCAGTTCCTTCCAGGTGATTTCGAATTGCCCCTCGGTGCGCTTGTGATTAAAACCATACAGGCGCACGTATTTCACCAGGATATTCAGACTGTGAATAAACGCCCGAGCGGACGCCGTCCTGTCATCACGCTTGGTTGTGGCGGCAGTGTTAATACGCGACTCCTACGACTACCACCTTAGGGTAGTGCAGAAAGTAAGAGGATGCATGTTACGGAGGTAATAGAATCCTGACGCAAATCAGGCTGGCATTCGCCTGGTTGCAACAGTTTATAAGCCGCTTGAGCCCATTGCCCGGCCAGCATAAAGTTGTTTCCTGATGTAAGCTTTACGCACTTATGTCTGCAAGTGCCATCGTGGCGTCGGCCAAAAGACCGTCAGCAACCACCGGCCTCGCCTTCTGGATGCACCGTGTATTAGAGGAATGCGCTCGCGCGAGCGTGGATTTTGCCCCTGATCCGGTTCACGATCTCCGCGTCGCCCTTCGCCGCTGTCGCTCCATCGCGGATGGTCTGCGAGCGCTCGATCCCGACCCCTCCTGGAAACAGATGAAGAAGGCTGCCAAACGCCTTTTCGACCGCTTGGGCGAACTCCGTGACGTGCAGGTAACGGAGGAATGGGTGGCGCGGCTAGGAACTCTCGACGATCCCGTGACTGTTTCTCTGCTCCAGTTTCTGGCCGGTCGCGAAAGCCAACTCAAGCTCGAGGCTGCGCAGGCGCTCACGCAATTCGACCACAAACACTGGCACGGGTGGGCTGCTTCACTTCCGCGTCGCGCTGCCCGAATGCGGCCGGGTAGCCCCATCTTTCAGCACCTGGCGCTGGAGCGCTGGACCGCGGCCTATGAACTGCATCATCGCGCCCTGCGTAATCGCTCTCAGGTGGCCTTTCACCGGCTGCGCGTCGGCTTGAAACGTTTCCGCTACATCGTGGAAAACTTTCTACCGATGCAACATGCGGCATGGAGCGGCGACCTCAAACAACTCCAGGATGTTCTGGGCGAAGTGCATGACCTCGACGTACTCTGGGCTACGGCTGTGCAGGTCAATGCATTTCCTGATGCGGATGCCCGCTCGAGCTGGCGCATTAAGATACTCGAGGAACGCAGCCGTCGTATTGAAACCTATCGCGAAAAGATGCTGGGCAAGACTTCACTCTGGAACACGTGGCGCAACCAACTTCCGCAGGGTGAGCAAGTGGAGTCAATCGCCCTCAGCCGCCTGCGCTTATGGGCATCACTGCTCGATCCCGACTTCAAGCACTCGCAACACGTAGCCCGGCTGGCACTGCAACTTTACGATGGCTTGCCGGCGATGCCTGGAACCGGGGGCAGGGAAGAGCGCAACACGCTGCAACTCGCGGCGCTTCTTCACGACGTAGGCTTGTCGCGAAAAGATAAAGCGCATCACAAGACCAGCCAGAAGCTGATTATGCGCCTCGATCCTCCCTTGGGATGGAGCCAGGAGAAAATGAGGATGGTAGCTGCTGTAGCTCGCTATCATCGTGGTGCTTTCCCTCGGCCAGGACAGAAAGTATTGGCGGGACTCACCGTGAGCCAGCGTCAAACCGCGATTCGGCTGGCCGCCGTGCTTCGCTTAGCAAATGCATTCGACGCTGATCGCGATGGACGAATCGAACGTATCGCTTGCGAGGGTAAGAATGGCTTCCTGCTCATTCGCGCTCAGGACTATAACCCGCGTGACCGCATGGCTGAAACCATTGCTGGCTCGCGCCATTTGCTGGAGACGGTTTATCGCCGCCCGGTCATGGTTAAGCCGCTGCGGAAGGCTGGCTAGTTCGGTCCAGAACAGTTCGCACGCAATCTATAACTCCCGCCGTCCCTCGATCGACTTCAACATGGTGATTTCGTCGGCATATTCGATGTCACTCCCCACTGGGATGCCCATCGCAATGCGCGTAACCCGCAGCCCAGAACGCCGTAGTTGCCCGGAAAGATAAGTCGCGGTGGCTTCGCCTTCCACTGTCGGATTGGTGGCCAGAATTACCTCGTCTACTTGACCGTCGTCTACGCGCCGCATCAGGTTTGAAATGCGCAACTGCTCCGGACCGATTCCGTGCAGAGGTGAAATCGATCCATGCAGCACGTGGTACACCCCATTGAAGTGCTGGGTTTTTTCGATGGCGGCGATGTTTGTTGCCTCTTCGAGGACGCAAACCAGCCGCTGATTTCGCGTGGCGCTGGTGCAATACACGCAAGGATCAACATCCGTAATATTGTTGCAGACCGTGCACAGGCGCAGATTGGCTTTCACGTCGCGCACCGCGGCAGCCAAGGCTTCTGCATCCTCGTCGTTGGTCCGCAGGATGTGAAACGCCAGCCGCTGGGCGGTCTTGCTGCCAATTCCCGGCAGCTTCTTTAACTCATCAATTAGTCGCACCATCGGTTCTGCAAATTTCGACATTATGTAATCCGGGCCTACATTCCCGGCAGCCCCATTCCACCCAACATGCCGCCCATGGTGGATTGCATTGCCTCGTCCACTTTGCGGCCCGCCCCGTTGATCGCGGCCGTTACCAAGTCCTGCAACATCTCCACGTCGCCGCTCTTCACCGCTTCGGGATCGATCTTCACGCTTAAAACCTGCTTGCGGCCGTCCATCTTGACCACCACACTGCCACCACCGGAGGAGCCTTCGACCACGGTCTCTTCCATCTTCTTCTGCAAAACTTCATACTGCCGCTTGGCCTGCGACATCATTTCCTGCAAGTTAAATCCACTCATCGTGTCTCTTTCCTTACTGCTTCTCCTTGTAATCAATGATCGTCCTGATCTCCGCCCCAAACTTCTCTTTCATCCGCCGCACTACCGGGTCCTGTTCCACTCGGCTGCGTCCACCACCGTTCGATCGCGCCGGTCCCGCCGTTCCAGGTGGTTTTCCACTCGGCACAACCTTCAACTTTATCGGACGCCCGAGGACTCCGCTGGCCGTCGCGATCACTAATCGCCTAGCATCCGCTGCCAGCGACATCTCAATCACGCTTGCCGACGACGGCACCTTGATCACCAATTCGTTGCCTTCGACGTTCCATTCTCCACTCTCCAGAAGCGCTAGCAGCATCGGTTGCCCCGCAAGCGCGTTCAGGACTGCATCGCGCAATTCGCCAGGCTGGGAATTCGGTGCCACGGAAATGCCCGATTCTGGCAACTCTTCGGATTCCGATTGAGGTACAACTGCGGGCGCTGCCGCTCCCATCACTACTCGCGCCCCGGTTGGGCCATCTTCGGTAGAAAGTTGCGGCTTAGAACCACTCTTTCGGGCTGAGTCCGCGGCAAACGGAGAAACCTGGTTCGACGTCCGGGCCACCGGAGCAATCTCAGGTTTCCTGAGGTCCGGTACAACAGAGGGTTTTCCCGCTGGTCGCGGGCCACTCGGCGCCGCGGCTTCGCTCAATAACTGTTCGATCGGGAGCAACCGCTGCGCATGGGCCATCTTCAGCAACCCAAGCTCCAGATGAAAGCGCTGCTCTTGGCGGTACCCCAGTTCGGCGTGGGTGCGCAGCATGATCTGCAAATGCCGTGCCAAATCTTCCTCACTGAACAATTCCGCCACTCGTGCGACCCGCTGCCGCTCGTCCGTGGAAATCTGCAGCAGGGAAGACTCGCCGCCGGCAATCTTAGCGACGACGGTATTACGCAGAAACCGCACCATCTGGCGCGCAAAGTGTGTGGGACTGTGGCCTTCGCTGATGAGCCGGTCCACCAGCTTCAGCACTTCATCACTCGCGCTTCGCGCCACCGCCTGCATCACTTCTTCCAGCACACCCGCAGGCGCAGTCCCTACCAATTGCCGCACTGCTTCCGCCGTCAACCGCCCGCCCGATGACGCAATCGCCTGATCCAGAATCGACAACGCGTCCCGCATCGAGCCGTCTCCAGCCTCAGCCAGCAAGGCCAGCGCATCTTCGTCAGCTTCGATCTTTTCCCGCCCTGCCAGATCTCTCAGTTGCCCCAGTATTTCTTCGAAACGGACCGCCCGAAAGCTGAAGTGTTGGCAGCGCGACCGAATGGTTTGTGGAATATCTTCTGGCTGCGTTGTGGCCAGCATGAAAACCACATGCGCTGGAGGCTCCTCCAGCGTTTTCAATAATGCATTGAACGCCGCGTCCGTGATCTGGTGAGCTTCATCCAGAATGTAAATCTTGAATCGATCCCGCGCCGGACGATAGCGGGCTGCTTCGCGCAACTCGCGAATCTCATCAATGCCGCGGTTGGTGGCGGCGTCAATCTCAATTACATCGACCGAATTTCCGGCACGAATCTCGGTACACGATTCACACACTCCGCACGGTTCCGTCACCGGCTTGTCGGAGGAGCGGCAGTTCAGGGCCATCGCCAGAATGCGTGCCACGGTTGTCTTGCCAATGCCGCGGTGGCCACTGAAAATGTACCCGTGGGCGGTTCGACCCTGTTCCAGTGCGTTCTTCAGGGTACGCGTAACGTGGTCTTGCCCGATGACTTCGGAGAAGTTTTGCGGCCGGTATTTGCGCGCCAGGACTTGATAGCTCATGATGCGGAAGCCTTGATTATACGTGATGCTGGCCGGGCAGCGTGCCGTTAGCTGGTGGCATTAGGCTGCTTGAACTCAGCGTGTTCGTTTAGTTTGAAGTCCAGTGTGCTGTTAGGTAAAGGCCGACTCCAAAAGCTGCGGTCAGCAGAATCACCACCCAACGCGTATGGAGCAGATAACTCCACCCTCCAGCCACGGCAGTCAGCCCAGTGGTTCTGAGCGTGCCCATCCGCCACATGAATGCGCAGACGATGACGATCCACATTGCGACTCCGCCGGCGACTCCGCCCAGAACGCTCTTTAGAAAGATCATGCGACCCTCAATTCTTGCGCCCAATAATCCCACCAATTCCTCAAAACTCCAAGTCTGTCCACGAAGCCCTTGCGTAAATAGGTGTCCCAAGGTACGCTTCTCAGTTGGTTTTCTAGCTTGCAGGAGGCCCGGTTTGCAACTCAAGATAAGTACCCGGATCGTGGATGGCGTTCTGATTGTGGATTGTGCCGGACGCCTGGTGTTCGGGGAAGAATCCGCCTATCTTCGTGACACCGTCAAGAAGCTGATTCTGGAACAAAAGCGTTTGGTCCTCAACCTGTCCGGCATCGTTTTTATTGATAGCGGTGGCTTGGGAACACTCGTGGCCCTCTACACTACGGCGCACCATAATAACGGGCACATCAAGTTGGCTAACCTGACAAAACGCGTCATCGACTTGCTTCACTTGACCAAACTGGTGACGGTCTTTGAGGTTTACGACAGCGAGCAGCAGGCGGTGGATGCCTACAAGGGTACGGCCGCGTAAGGCCGAATGGCGTCGGCGCTCTTGCCAGCGGTGCTTCTCATCGATCCTGAATGATACCCAAAATCGTTTTCTTTCTCGGGCTGATCACATCCGCCAGTGGATTTGCCTCGCCTCCCGTCGCGCTCGCGATGGGCCTCATCTTTGGACTGGCGTTTAAACATCCTTACAGCATGGGTGCCCGCAAGCTTTCCCGTTTTCTGCTGCAAGCCTCGGTAGTGGGTCTGGGCTTTGGCATGAACCTGCATGAGGTGATTCGCGTCGGTCGCAGCGGATTTCTATACACTCTGCTGAGCATCAGCTTCACGATGCTCGCCGGTATGGCGCTGGCAGTGTTGTTAAAAGTAGAGCGGCGACCGGCATTTCTGATTTCGACTGGCACTGCCATTTGCGGCGGAAGCGCCATCGCCGCAGTGGGACCGATCACCCACGCCAGCGACGAAGAAATGGCCATCTCTCTCGGCACGGTTTTCGTGCTCAATTCGGTGGCGCTGCTGACATTCCCTTTTCTCGGCGCCGCCTTTCATTTGACCCAGACCCAGTTCGGCTTATGGGCCGCGCTGGCCATTCACGACACTAGTTCCGTGGTGGGTGCTGCGACTAAGTACGGCGCGGTTGCCCTGGCTGTGGGCACCACGGTGAAACTGGCGCGCGCCTTGTGGATCGTTCCCGTCGCGCTGGCAACGGCGGTGGCAAAAGGTGCCAAGGCCAAAATTCAGTGGCCGTGGTTTATTGCTTTTTTCTGCCTGGCGGCGGTTTGCAACACCTATCTTCCAGCTGGCGCGCCTGCCTATGGACCGCTCACCAAACTCGCGAAAATCGGCCTGACCGTGACCCTTTACCTGATCGGCAGCGGCATTTCCATCGGTACGCTGAAAGAAGTAGGGCATCGTCCGCTCTTGCAGGGAATCGTGTTGTGGTTGTTGGTCTCGGTTGCATCGCTGTGGCTGATTCGAGTGGGATGGATCGCACTGTGAGTTCCGTGAGCATGCAAACTCGCATCATCGCCGCTATCCGTAAAATCCCGAAAGGCAAGGTTTCCACCTACGGTGCGGTTGCCCGCGCGGCGGGCTGTCCCGGAGCTGCGAGGCGCGTGGCTTGGACCCTACCCCGCTCTTTCGGGCTCCCCTGGCAGCGTGTGCTCGGAGCGGGAGGAGAAATAAAGCTTCGTGGAGATTCCGCCATCGAGCAGCGGCTTCGGCTGGAAGCTGAGGGCGTGGTCTTCCGCGGCCGCCGCGTGGATATGAAACTCCACGAATTCAAGCCGGCCCGAATCAAAAAGTCAGGAACTTCGAAACGACGAGCGACGAAGGACTAACGACCGGCCTTAAACTGCCCGTCAATTTCTACATGATACCCCGCGGACAGCCGGTTGTCTCGTTCGCTCTACCACGACTGGCGCGATCCTACGGAGTTTGCCCTAGGCCAACATACAGTAACTACCCGATTGCGTTGCGAATCGGATTTGTTATTGTTTCGCGCGTAGTTCGGTTTCCAGCAGTCGGGCCCCTTTCAAAAATTCAGTCGGAGGAACGCGCCATGCTCCGGAAGATCGAAAACTTCGTCACGCTCGTAGTGTGTCTATGTGTGCTCGCTCAGTTGGGCCATTCTCAAACTCCAAGCTACACATTCGATCAACTCACTCAGAACAACACGGCCGCGTGCAGTTCGAGTTCATACGCTCCACTCGGCGCGAACTATTGTGGAGGAACATTTCCCGGGGATGGCTCCGGCCTCTCAGGCTGGGAGGACGATCAGTGGGTATCGGGTACACAAATGTTGGCACCCGTGATTACACTATTCCACGACCCCAGCCCTGCCGGACAGTACGACAGCCAAACCATGCAGTGGAATAACCTGTGGAACATTTCGAAGGGGCGCGGACCGACCGTAACCCCCTTTGACCCAGCGCGGACCGACATGCACAGCCTTATTTACGGCAACGGGGTCGGCACACTCGCAACGACGGTGATCGTTGAGCTACAGAACTGGTTCTGCGACCCTAATTATGGTTTTAATTGTGGAAACGAGGGCAGCTATGTGCCAGCTGATCAGGAACCCTCTGCTCCACAGCAGAGCATAGACCAGTATTTCAGTCATGACGACGTGCTCTACACGGTGTGGAATCAGGACACGATGAACGAGAGGGCGGTCGACATCTGGGACAGGGGCGGAGACACAGTTGCCATGGACTGGTACGGAGGCCCGAACGACTGCCCACCATCCGGCGACACGGATAATTTTGACATAAGTCAATACTCTAACTCCTGCTCGCAGAAGTTTCAGCTTGCGGATACGAGCTACCAGGAGATGCTCACAGCTATGCAAAACCTGGGCACCTATCGGTCTGGTGCGAGTTTGACCTTCTACCTCATGCTGGATCAAGGAGCCTGGCATGGGGCTAGGTGCGAGGACGCCGAACTAAATGAGCCGTGGTGCGCCGCCAACAGCATGATCGCCGACTTGCACTACGCCCTTACTGGCCTCAATGAGAGCGGCCAGGGCTACAACAATAACGTCCCCTACTTTACGCAATCGAACTACATGAACGTTGGCGGATTACCGGTAATCGCATTCTTTCAGGACGAGGTCGACGATTTCTTCCAATGCAACCAACAGCCCCCCAAACCAGTGTGTCTACGGCGAGAGCAACGGCCAGCCGGAGTATTGCACGAGCCAGAGCGACTGTTTTAATCAGGTCTACAGCGCGATTCAGACCTGGCTTAACGCCCAACAATCCCCGTTGGGCACAAATAACTACTACCGCATCTTTGCCTACAAAAGCGGTTGTCCGGCGGTGCACCAGTATTCAGACGGATGCTATGAGTGGATCAAGCCGCACATATTCGGAAGTCCGAGCGAGGTCACGACAGCACTTCAGCTGTACGACGATGGTGTTTCGGGCGAAGGCAAGCAAGCAGGCGACAGCTTCTATCAAAATTCGCTGAACCAAACGGGGGCGAACGGAAAACCTGCAATGATCGTGGGCGCTGCATACAAAGGGTTCGACGATTACATGGCCAGCTGGTGGACCGACCGCATCATCAGCCAAGAGTGTGGACAGAGCTGGTTCTACAGTTGGGAGGAGATGACTTGGAATGGCTCATCCTACGGGGGCAGCGGAGCCTACTACGGCCCAAACAACCCACTCAATTATATGCTGGTCGAAACTTGGGACGACTATGAGGAAGGCACCGAGACTGAGACCGGAATCAGCAACTGCGTGGAGGACTCATCGTTCGCGATAACACTCGAACCGGGTGGCCAAACGCTGGCTTGGAGCTACAACTTCACCGACTCGACGTATGGGACCCCGAGCACTGTCGATCACTATGCTCTGTACTACACCACCGACGACCAAAACTACTATTTAATAGCTACAGTCACTGGCTCGGCGGCGGGCTGCCGATTCTCGGCCCCTAACGTGACTGGCTGCACTATCAACCTCGCCAATTTCACGTGGGAGACGGACACGACGTACACCTTGTACGTGCAGGCTGTAGGCGTGCCGGGTGTAACGAACAATATGTCCTCGAATTCGGTCAGCTACATGCCGTGAGGAAGTAAACGTGGACGAGGAATGGGGAACTCGCCGGTCCAACGAAGGTGCGCCGATGCATCGGGGCTGCTCCGAGGAGCATCGAAGCTCCGGAGGTTTTAATGAACCGTAATAACCTATGCTGCTGGCGATTGGCTCTGTGCATTTTGGCCTGCTCCACCCTCTGCTGGCCTCAAACCGAGTCGCTCCTTCACGTGTTTAGTGGCGAGGAGGGCTCAGCCCCGCAGGCTCCCGTTATTGCGGACAAGGCGGGTAACCTGTTCGGCACAACGCAACAGGGCGGCACCGAAGTCTGCCTCGGAAACAGCCGATGCGACGCTTGCTTTTTCGGGACAGGCGCGTGTGGTGTAGTGTTCGAACTTAGCCCTCTCGGCTCCGCAAACGCGGCTGCGGCGTACAAAGTGCTCTCGCGTTTTCACGGGGGTACCGACGGCGCGTGGCCCATTGCAAGTCTAGTTTCCGACGGGGAGGGTAACCTATACGGAACTACATCCTACGGGGGGTATGAAGGCGGAAACTGTGTCGTCTGGGGCTGCGGCACCGTATTCGAGCTAAAGAAGTCAGGCGCCGGGTGGACAAAGACAATTCTGTATACCTTTAAGGGAGGCAGCGATGGAAACCTGCCGGCAGCGGGTGTGATTTTCGACGCGACGGGGAACCTGTATGGTACTACAGCTTACGGCGGCGACCTTTCCTGCTACTACTACGGCTCAGGCTGTGGGGTCGTCTTCGAGCTGAAACGAACCTCAAGGGGCTGGGCGGAGCAGGTTCTCTACACCTTCCATGGACCGGACGGAGCCGACCCATTTGCCGCTTTGGCGTTCGACTCTGCCGGCAATTTGTACGGCACCACCATGTGGGGCGGTCTTGGAAACGGTTTGATCTTTCAGTTGGTGAACACGAATGGCAGCTGGATCGAGAACATTCCCTATGAATATGGCGGCGCGCCCAACGATGGTGAACCTGCCGGCGGCGTCGTTCTGGATCACGCCGGAAACCTGTACGGAGCGACCGAATTTGCCGGGGATTACGGGTACGGCGGCGTCTATGAATTAAGCCAGAGCCAAGGAGTCTGGACCTACACCACGCTTTCCAGTTTCAATGGCTCCGACGGATGGTTCCCTCACGCCGGGGTGATCTTAGGCAAGGACGGCAACATCTATGGCACGACTCTCGGCAGCACGTCGGGAAATTGCATGGAGGGTTGCGGGGTGGTTTTCATGCTGGATCGTTCGCAAGGCTGGGCTGAGACTATCCTGCACAGTTTCGTCGGCGGTACCGACGGCGCGTATCCCTGGGCTCCTTTGCTTCTTGACGAAAACGGAAACGTCTACGGGACGACCGTTGCAGGAGGCGATCCGAACTGCTCAACCGGCAGCTTCCCACCCGGCTGCGGCGTGGTCTACCGCATCAGCCGATAGACGGTACCGGCGGCGATGGCGACTCCCACAGACTGTTATGCCTGGGTAGAGCCAGCCGTTCCGACAGCAAACGACGAAGAACTAACGACCGGCCTTAAACTGCTCATCAATCTCCACTTGATACCCCGCGGACAGCCGGTTGGTCTCATTCGCCATACCAACCACCGCCATCAATTCCTTGAACATGGCGTCCGTCATGCCTTTCTTTTGCGCCGAGACGGTATGCGAAGCGATGCAGTAGTCACACTGATTACTGACGCTCACTGCCACATAAATCATTTCTTTGGTGAGCGGATCAAGCGCTCCCGGCCCCATAATCTGCTTGATGTCTTCCCAGGTCCGCTTGAGGGTTACGGGGTCATGCGCCAATGCCTTCCAGAAATTATTGATCCAGTCGGTCTTGCGGGTGGCCATGATGTCGTCATAAACCGCACGTACCTCCGGGCTGGCATTCTTGTATTCGATGAGTCCAAGTGTCGCCATGTACGTTCTCCTGGGAATGCGTAACGAAGGATGCTTTTCTCTGTGGTTCTCTGTGTCCCCTGTGGTTAGGACTTTTCCGAACCTTACTTCTCGGGACCGCCCTTGGGCGTGTGTCCGCGCAGCAATTCTCCCAGTTCGCCCGACGAACAGCGCAGTCCAACATAGAAATGGCCAAACAAAGCGTACACTGCGCTCACTTCGTCAAAGCGCATCTCGTAGATCAGCCTTTTGAAAACCAGTGGATCATCGGCAAATAAATCCACACCCCACTCCCAGTCATCGAAGCCAATCGATCCGGTAATGATTTGTTTCACCTCACCTGCGTAACGCCGGCCTACCAAGCCATGCAGATTCATTTGTCGTGCACGCTCTTCGATCGGCAGCCGGTACCAGTTCTGATCTTCTCCCCGCCTGCGATCCATGGGGTAAAAAGAAACGTAACGATTATGCGGGATCTGAGGGAATAACCGTGACCGCATCGCCTCCCGTTGCCGCGCCAGGGTGTCGTTGATGGCTCGCTTCCATTCTTCCGAGTGCGGTTCCACACCCTGTTCTGTCAGTTCATTGTAGGTCTTGACTGTGGATTCATACAGCCCCAGCTCAATCACTGACAAATACGAGGTCATCGGCTCCAGATAATCGCTCAGCTTTAATTGTGCGATCTGGAGTTCAGCTTGGTTCAAGTCCGCAAACGACTCACGGAAATGGACGAACATTAAATCGCCCTTGTGGCCCAACAACGAATAGAGCGCCGATTGTCCAGAGGCATTCTGCTCCATCTTCGCCAGCGCAGCGCTGGCTTCGCGGATGATCTCTTTCTTCAGGGCGGAACGTAATGGACGCCACGCCGGCCAGCGAAACCGCATCATCTGATGCAGCACGCTATAGCCTTCGATGGTCAACGGAACGGGTGGGATCTCAATCGAAACTGCTTGCCGGCCAATCGTGCGAGAAGAGGACATGGGCGAAGTACCTGCGCCCTATTGTAACCGCGACGGTGTTGAGAAAGAGCAGGTTCCCGGGACCCGAGCGCTCCGGGAACCGCCCTTCGGCTGTTCAGTTCAGCCGATTCCAAACCGCAGCCTTGTTTGTGCCCCAAATCATTTCTGGTTCCTATTGGAATTGAGTTGAAAAATGGGCAGCGCGACAAAAACGCAGGGCGTTCCCCTCAGACCGCCTGCTTGTAGCCGCACTGCCCCTTCTTGCCCCAAAAAAATGGGAGCAAGCTTGTGGCATGGCGCGGCGAAGCGTCAGCAACGAAGCAAAATCAATACCGAGAGAGAAGGCGATTGTGCAGAAAACAGTGAGGAATCCCCGCCAGATTGTCGGAGTTCCGGGGAAATCGAGACTCTGACTGGAACACTGATCGACAACAACGCAGGTCCAGAAGTGGTTCGCGCGTGAATCACAAGCGGAGCAGTACCACCTTGAAAGGCAGTATCCGGGAGGTCCCACTCGTCAGGAATTAGCACGATCAGAAGGATGGCTACGAGCACACTGGCTAGCAGCAATACCTGCCACCGAGATATGCCCCAACCCTTCATGTGGTGGAAGAATAACGGCTCAGCAGGCCCGTGTCAACGCCACTGACGGGCTATGCGGCCTACTTCTTGAGCCAGTTCAGCGGCTCGTAATCACAGCGCCCGCAGTACCACCAGGCTAGCATCGTCCTGAAAGCGTCCGCCGCAGTGCTGCGACGCCGCTTGCATCAATGTATTCATGACTTCGGTTGCACTGGCGTTGCAATCTTGCGTCGCGACTTTGACCACATTGGCTTCGCCGAACGGTTCTTCATCCTGATCACAGGCTTCTACCAGACCATCGGTGAACATCACCAACTGGTCGCCGCGATTCAACTGCACATCGCTCTGCTCATAAACCCAGTCGGGAAATTGTCCCAACACCGCTCCTGCCGCATTCAACTCGGTTGCCTTTCCGTCGGCGTGCACCAGCAGCGGAGGATTGTGACCGGCGTTGCAGTAGGTCAGGGAATTCGTTTTGTCATCCAGCACTGCGTAGAAAAACGAGATGAACTTGTTCACCGGGGTCAAATCACAAAGAATGCGGTTTAGCCGTCGGCACAACTCGCGCGGCGCCAGCTTTTGCCACATCAGCGGCTTCAGTGCAGCCTGCAAGCTCGACATCAATAGCGCCGCTGGCATGCCCTTTCCGGCAACGTCGGCAATGCACAATACCGTTTGGTGATCACTGATGCGGACCACGTTGTAATAATCTCCGCCCACGAAACGAACTGGCTGGGTCATACCCGCAACTTCGTAGTCCGATACCTGTGGCAGCTTCTTCGGCAGCAGATTGCTTTGGATCTCGCGGGCTTCCTGCAACTCATTTTCCCGACTCCGCCCCGCCTGCCGCAGCCCCCGCACACGTTCAACCTGAGCTTGAAGTTTGTCGAGCAGCTGGCTGTTCTGCCAGGGTTTCTGCACAAAGTCAGATGCACCTCGCCGCATCGCCTCGACCGCCAGATCAACGCTGCTCCACGCCGTCATCACCACGACAGGTAAGCTTTCATCCCGAGCCCTAATCTGAGAAACCAGTTCCAATCCTTCGCCGCCGGCGGTGGTGTCGCGCGTGTAATTCAGGTCCAACAGCACCGCGTCGAACTGGTTCGTTTCCAGAGCCTGTAGCACTAGAGCTGGATGCGTGGCGACTTCCGTCTGGTAACCGTGCCCTTTGAGCAACAATTGCAATGCGTCCAGAACATACGGATAATCATCAGCAATCAACACACGTGCTGCTGTGGTGTCTACGGTTCCAAAGAGTTGAGTTGTTGCCAGGGTTTCCATACCGGACAGAATTGCAACCTGCGGGCCAAAGGCTCCAGTGGCTACAACTGCTGATTTCAGTAGGGTAAGGCCGCTAATCGCAGATGCGGCTACATAGGCACTGTGCGCCAATGGAACCGTTTGTTCGGAAACGAACAGCTGCGATCTCGGCTTACAGGCGGGGTGGGGGAACGCATTCGCGTCCCTGCCCCAATCCTTTCGCGAATCACTCGGGATCGGCTTCCGACACTTCAGCCCCGATGGTTCCGTGTTTCTGGCCCGCGTCCTCACTGCAATTCGCTATGTTCGGAGCGTAGCTTCCTTGAGCAAAAGGATTGTCAGCGGCAGGTCTGGCGGATGTAAAAAGTTATTTACAACATAAATGCGAGGTAAGGACGGATTACTCCGGTAATAATAAGGTCTGCAACGGTCTTGTTGATTCGCAGCAGCAGCCGCAAACTACTTGCAGGGAGAAAATTCTGCCGCCGTCCAATCCATCTGCTTTCAAAACCACGTTGACGGGGAAGTCAGTGATCGTAAAGATTTCTCTCTTCAGCCGCGCTTTCTCCGGCACCATCATCGCCGTAGACGAGACGGGCTTCTGCTTCGTCAGCGAAGCCATGATCGCTGCTTTGCGCGAAACCACCGGCAGCGCCATGGCCAACCTGGACGCACCCAGCGTCTACCTTACTTTCGCCAGTTTAGAATGGCTGGTTTCTTCCCAGCCTAAGGCTGCGGCCGCGTCAGCCTGAGTGAGGATTGGGAGCTCTCGTTCGCGACACCTGAAGCGGAAATTGAGAGAATGTTTACTAGCCTCTTACCCTGCCTGAAGCATCCAATCCACAGAAGCTTTTCGAGTTTCCAAGGGTTACAGTATTAGAGGTCAGTATGCTTTCTTCCGTGTTCACCAGCGACCAGGCTTCGCACAAGGAGACTGCAATGAAACCTTGTGACACGCGACGGTTTATGTATGCTTTGTTAGTACTGGGCATGCTTCTCTCGACCACGCGTGCTAACGCCACTGCAGCCGAGTTTAATCCTTACACGCCGGCAAAAGTGGTCGCTCACTTGCCGCTGTCTGGGGCCGGAGCAACACAGATGTTCTTGCGGCAAGAAGGCAAAACCCGTTACCTCTACCTGCAGCGATCTTCCCAGCAAGGGTTCACCGTTATCAACGTCACCAAACCGGAACGGCCCAAGGTGGTCAGTCGTATGCCACTGGTGACCCGAACTATTATGGGCTCCGGGCTAGTAATCACGGAAACTCCTGATCTTTCGGCGGCCGTGAGAGCTTCCGGAGCGACTGAAGATGAGGATGGAAACCTGGTTCCTGAATCGATCCATGTACTCCAGGTAAGCGATTCTGAACACCCGTGGACAGTTCAAACCTTTAATGACGTCACTGGCATCTTGCAAGACTCTGCACGCAACTTGATCTACGTGGTAAACGGCGATGGGATCTGGATCCTGTCACGCCGGCGAACGTCATACAAACGTAAGTGCAGTTCGTCGGATGCAATCTCGTCGATTCCCGATTGCGACTAGCGCTTCACGATCCCCCGCTCCTAGCCCACGAGCAACCCGCATCGTGTTCTAGCCAGATCTCCGTATAACTGTTGACGAGGTGCCGGCTTCTTGAAAGAATGCATCGCCTAGATGTTGCGGATTAAAGACGCGGGGATTCAGGCCACCACAGCCCGAATCCATGGGCGACACTAAAGTCTTGGGGGAGTTGATGCACAAGCTGTCAAAGTCCATCCTACCGTTTTGTCTGGTGATGTTCGCTGCAATCGTTGTCTTTGCTCAGGCCAACAAGGACGCAGTGGTCACCATCAACGGCGGCAGCAGGACGCTTTTTCTCAAACCGCCTTCACGAATCCTCGTTCCCGATGCTCCGCTACCAGCGGGAGTTGTCATCATCTACAGCAACCTTGGCAAGGGCGACCAAGCCTACAATCCGAACGCGGGTGTCGGCATTGTTGGGAAGGACGCTGGTCAACCTCTCCCTCAGTGGGTGGGCATTGCATTCACCCCCAAAGCAGATCATCTAGTGCAGGCTATTCGCGTGGGCGCAACCTACGTGAGCGGCAGCAACGAAATGGCATTGTTGTTGGACGCGGATGACAACGGTGTTCCGGGCGCGATGTTGCATGCCTGGAAGCTGTCTGATCTGCCGGAGTTTGGATCTTGCTGCGTTCTTCAGACTCGGGAATACGTGACTGGAATCCCGGTGAAGGCCGGCATTCAGTATTGGGTCGTTCTGCGAACCATGCCACAAGGCACGGACACGTATGGAGTCTGGGATGACAACTTCAAAGAGACGCAAGGCACATGGGCCAACGATACCGGACAAGGTTGGCACACCAGCTACCAAGTGCTTCCCGCAGTTGGAGTGTACGGGCAGTAGATAGGGCTGAGCGTCGCTGCTCAGCTCTAATCTACGGATCGATCGCGCGAGCGCGATTGCTCACGGTTGTGGTTGAGCCTGCGAAGCCGGCTTCTTCTGCGGCTGAGGACGGCTCTGAGGCGCAGGTTTCTGCTGAGGGGCCGGCTGACCTCCAGTGGGTCGATTCGGAGCCGCCGGTTTCGCTTGGCCGGGCGCTGTCGGTCGGCTTGGGCGCGGTTGGTTCGAGCCACTGGGTTTGGACGGTGGTGTCGACGGTCGATTCGGCGGCGCCGGTTTTGTATGACCGGGAGTCGTCGGCTGGCCTGGGCGCGGCTGGTTTGGATTACTGGGCTTAGGCGGTTGCATCGACGGACGGTCCGGTGCTGCCGGTTTCGTGGTCGGTGGTGTGGTCGGCCGGCCCGGTCCAGGTTGGTTCGGAGAACCTGGTTTAGAGGGTTGTGTCGGCGGTCGGTTCGGTGTCGTTGGTTTCGTGGTCGGTGGTGTGGTCGGCCGGCCTGGCCCAGGCTGGTTCGGAGTTCCGGGTTTTGAGGGTTGCGTAGACGGACGGTCCGGTGTTGCCGGTTTCGTGGTCGGTGGTGCTGTCGGCCGGCCCGGTCTAGGCTGGTTCGGAGTACCTGGTTTTGAAGGTTGCGTCGGCGGTCGATTCGGCGTCGTCGGTTTCGTTGGCGGCGTTGTTGGGCGGCCCGGAGCTGGCCGATTGGGTGCGCCGGGCTTCGGCGGTGGCGCTGGCGGTCGATTGCCCCCTGGCTGATTTCCCGGACGGTTGTAGCCCGGACGATTGTTCGGTCCGTAAGGCGGACGGCTGTAGCCCGGTCGATTCCCGTAACTGGGGGGCCTATAGCCATGCGGACGGTAGCCCCAATTGCCGCCGTATCCCGGCCGATTCGCATACACTACCGGCCGCGGACGATACCAAATGCTCGGCGGGCGATACGGATTCGACCATCCGCCCCAATAGACGTGGTTGTAATAGGCGCGACGCGCGCCCCAGTTCCATCCCCAGCCACCCCATCCCCATGGCCGATTGTCAACAATCAATGTCCCGATTCCGATCCCCACTCCGAAAGTGATTACCGGAGTTGCCACAACCACGTTCGGAGCTGGTCGCATATAAACGACGGTAGGATCGTAGACTGGCACATAAACTACCTGCGGGTTCGCCGGTTGGATCACGTAGACCGTCTGACCCGCAGGCTGCTGCACTTCCACCTTCTGTTGTTCGTTGCTGCGCAACGTGCCAGCTTCATACGCTTGCGCCCGCAACCGCTGAATCGAGGCAGCGACCGCTTCCTGATCAGACGAAAACGCCTGACCAATGGCAGCGTAGTCGTCGATATGCTGCGCCATCATCTCAAGCACTTGCGGGAAATTTACCAGTGCGATAAATGCGGGATCGAACCCCTGCTTTTCAGCCGCGTCGGTCAGTTCGGTACCCTTTAGCTCGGGGTTTTGCTGCAACCAGTTATCAACGTCAAGGATTTCCTGCGGATTCGTTGAGGCAGTGGTGATCTGAGAGAGCAGGGAATCGGGATAAAGCGCGACCGGAGAAAGCAACTGATCCAGCTCTTCCGGCGTAGGGGACGCAGTCTGCGCCTGGAGTAGAGGACCGAAGTCTTGGACGACCAGAACTATCAATAACAAAAGCGTAGTAATACTAGGTCTTCGTCGCATGGGATACTCCGGCAATGGCACTAGAGTCGCCGCGATTATAGCAGTAGAGTCGCACTCGGGCCGGTGTTCGCGTTTCAAATCCACCGACACAAACACAGCTTTCCCGTTGGCCAGGTTGATAGCCCAGCTTAGCCACGCCTGACCGACGGCGAAAGGGACAAAACCCGTCAAAATTTCAGGTAACCAAAATCGTTCTAAGATCATCACTACTAGTGAGGTAGGGCATATGTCGCCTGCGCGGTGTTTTCGGAGCGGTAGCCGTGGAACGACCGAGATTCAAGCCCTGCTTGCTTTACTGGCGCTGTTTTCTGTACTGGCGGCGCGAAATGTCCAGCCACATTTTCCTGGAGCGCCTGGTACTCATTCGACAGTCAACTCCGACTCACACCGCGACCAGAGACCTCGTTTTGACAACAGCGGCCCGCAATGGAGCGCCCCTGCTGAGAGCTTTTTTCCCATGCCTCCAGCTGCGGAATCAGCGCACGTAACCCCTGTTCCGCAACTATTCTGCACACTTCAGACCAAAGGTCTTCACTTCAACCGCCCGCCTCCGATTAGCTAACTCGTCCCAGATCCCACATTTCATTTAAGAACAAGCCTACTGAAGGCCACGAAGGCTACGACAGGTCACATTAACGTAGGCGGAACGGTCTACAACCATCGCAAAAGGAGGAATGCCATGAAATCGATTTGTAAGACTCGAGGTTTTGCTTGTGCGCTGTTAGTGCTCACAGCCATGTTCGCAACCATGCGGGCTGATGCTTTTGCTCTTGGTTCTTCTCCCTCTTACCTGCAGGCAAGAGTAATCGCGCACCTTCCGATGTCTGGCGGAGCGCGACAAATGTTCTTCCAGCAAGACGGTACAAGAGAATACCTGTACGTGCAGCAAGCTCGCCAACATGGGTTTACGGTTATTGACGTCACCAGGGCGGCACAGCCCATGGTGATTAACCAGGTGCCGCATGGAACCTTAACCCTGGTGGGATCCGGACTCGCAGTCACAGAGACCGGGAATTCGTCCGTCTTGGCAGCTCCGAATGCCGCAGCCACTCACACGGACAATGCTCTTCCAGCGTCGTCGATCCGTGTCCTCGACGTGAGCAACCCCGCGCATCTGCAAACGGTTCGGGTCTTCGATGGGGTCACCAGCATCTTGCAGGACCCCGCCCGCAACCTGATCTATCTCGCGGATGGGGGCGGAGTCTGGATCGTGTCCCACCCACAAGTGTTCCATAGGCATCAGTGCGGTTCGTCGGACGTGCTATCGGCAATGCCGAACTGCAATTAGCAGTTCGCATGTATGGGAGAAATAAAATGACTGAAGTCAAAGTTCTTTGTGTCGAGAACCACCCCGAGTACATGGGGGCGCTCAAGTACATGCTGGAATCAGCCGGTTATGAAGTCATGACGGCAACCACGGGGGGACAGGCTCTCGATCTGGTAAGGGCTAACCCGGTAGTCGGCGTCCTCCTGGAATATGACTTGCCAGATTCTACCGGCCCCGCCGTGCGGGCTGAGATGAAGCGCATTAGGCCCGAAGTCCCAGTCTTGTTGTTCAACGGCATCGGCAGCCAGACGCCGTTCCTGCTTCGTTTTTTCGGCGCTTATCTGCGAAACCCTGAACGGCATGAAGACGTCTTTGAAGACTTGGACGACTAGCCCGAGCTGCCTGCCCCGGCAACAATAATTGACGGACAGGCACAGGATGACCGTCCTCAGCTTAGGCCGCGAGGCAATCAGCGAGGACGTAACTTAGAGAGGTGATTTCATGAAACCCATACTGTGGATCAGTTTAATCATGTTTTCCGCGCAGTTGTTCGCGCAAAACACAATTCCCGCCGGCACAATCCTTCCTCTGTCCTTGAACTCTTCCCTGAATTCACGGAAGCTCAAAGCTGGGCAAGTCATCACAACACGAGTCATGCAGGACGTTCCGCTCTCTGGCTCGAAGATTCATGCAGGTGCTAAAGTCATCGGTCAGGTGATCAACGTCAAACCAGCCAGCGGCGCTGGTGGCGCGCAATTGTCGATCCGGTTTGACACTTTGGTGGTCTCTAAGCAACGCATATCGATCACCACAGATTTGCGGGCATTGGCGTCAGCGATGGCCGTGGAGGACGCCCAGGTTCCGGAGAGTGGCCCCGACCGGGGCACTCCTAAGGAGGCGTGGACGACTGACCAGGTGGGAGGCGAGGTGGTCTACCGCGGCGGCGGCCCGGTGTCAAATGGACTGCGCTCTGTAGGAGAACCGACTTTCGACGGGGTGCTGGTTCACGTCTCTGACAAACCTGGCACAAAGTGTCGGGGCGAGATCGATGGCAACGATCGACTCCAGGCTCTGTGGGTGTTTTCCTCCGATGCCTGCGGCACTTACGGTTTCGCGGACCTGGCGATTGTCCACGCCGGCCGAAACAATCCGGTAGGCGAAATTATCCTCGCATCAGAGAAAGGGGACGTGAATGTGAGAAGCGGCAGCGGAATGCTGTTGCGGATACATTAGTAGTTATGGTGGAGGCGGCGGGAGTCGAACTATTCAGCGTGTTGATAACACGCAAGTTATTGATTCTAGGAATTGCCAAAACGGCTAAAAAGCCCCCATTGCCCGATCCATTGTACGTTTATTGTACGAAAATACGTTTCGCTCCGGAGACCCGCTGACACCATATTGCGACACAGTATCCCATGGATTCGGAATCGATGGAACGAGAAAAAACACCCAGCTCTCAAAACAGCGCACCTTGGACTTGGGCAGGTTTCACAGGTATCGAGCATTCTGCGTCGTCATTGACGACACGGTTGACCCTCGTGCTCACGGGATAGCACCGCATGGTGCGAGCGTCGCACGGCTTCAACATTTCTGACACCGCTTCGACATTCGTCATCCCCGGATCGAGCCACAGATCGTAACTGTCCGCACAAAGAATGACGGGCATCCGGTCGTGAACGGATGAGGTCACAGCATTCGGTGTCGTGGTCAGGATCGAACAGGACTTGATCCACTGCCCCCTTGCGTCTTTCCAGCGATCCCACACTCCCGCGAACGCGAATAACTCACCATCATTGACTTCAAAGCAGTATGGCTGCTTCGCTTTTCCCGCGCGCTGCCACTCGTAAAACCCGTCCGCTGGAATCAAGCATCTTCTCAACTTGAGTGCTTCTCGGAACGCAGGCTTGGCCGCCACCGTTTCTGACCGGGCGTTGATCATCATGGCTGCTCCAGACATGTCCTTCGACCATGACGGTATCAGTCCCCAACGCATCAAGGACAATTCTCGGCGAGGTTCCTTCGGGTTCTGGCGGATGACGGGTACGGGCTGGGTGGGAGCAATGTTATAGCGAGGCGTCCAGTCCGGCTCCTCGGAGATGGTGTCGAAGTGTTCCTCGACGATCTGCTTTCTACGCGACAATCGATAGCGCCCGCACACCAGGAAATTATAGATCGACCCCGTGCCCGATGCGATTCAATTGGCTGGGAATAGGGCGACGACCATCACTCGAATTTTCCGACCTATTCCTGCCAAGAATAGCTGTCCGCCGAACATTCATTGGACAGCCTCGTTGAGTGAGGTTAGCTTTGCGCCAAAAGCAGACCACTTTGAGCGGCTGCTGGAGGTGCGTATGCCACGTTGGTTCCAAGTCCATCTGATCCCCCGAATCGAGACCATTCTTCGGTCCCAACGGGCGCGTCTAACCGCCGGCTCTTTTCGCTTTTCTTCTTCTGATGCCTATGGCCGCGCTGGCACAGGGTTCACCGTTCGACACCGGCTTTAACGCCATCCAAAGTCTTTTCACCGGCACGATCGCGAAGGTTGCAAGTCTGGTTGCCATCGTGATCGGCGGCTACGGCTTTGCACACGGCGAACCCGGCGCGAAAAAGGCGCTCGCCGGCGTCGCCGCCGGAACGGGTATTGCCGTTATGGCAGTGAATGTCCTGAGTTGGCTCTGGGGTGTATAGCGCCCTTCCAGACCTTCAACCCGCCGTTTAGACGAGGGACTTATGCCAGACAAAGCACAGCAGAAGCATCGCACAAATCGAGTCTTCAAGAGTCTGCACAAGCCGCTCACCTACTTGGGCGTTGAGCGCACGCTCTTCTACTTCGTCTGTGTCGGCGCCGTGGGGGCCTTCAATCTCTTCAATTCCATCCTCGCAGGTATCGCCGTCTTCATTGGCGGCTTTGCCTTCGGCCATTGGGTAACGAACAGCGATCCTGCGTTCCTCCGCATCCTCGCAAAGTCCGAACGGTACAAGCTGCGCTATGACGCCGCGAAGCACCAAGTTCCCCGCGTGGAGGTAGTGTGATGCTGCGTCTCGACAAGGTCATCAAGCCGTGGAAAGAGAGTGCGGCGCTGAACGACCACATCAACCTCTACGGCTTCTGGAATGAGACGGCCTTCCTTACCAAAAGCGGCGATCTAGGCATGGTTCTCAGTGTTCCCGGTGTGGACTACGAAAGTCTCGACCGTTCGCAGCAGGAGTATGCAGTGAAGCGGTTGGAAGCGGCGCTGAAAGCCTTTGGCCCAGGCTTCCATGTTTACCAATACCTCTTCAAATCGAACCGCCCCGACATACCGTTCGCAACATATGATGACCCCATTGTCGAAGCGGCTATCGACCAGCGACGGAAGTTCTTTGAAGCGAAGCGGGACCATCTTTATCAGGTTGAAATTTTCTACTGCATCCTGCTCGAAGGCGCCCGGTCGAAGACCGGCGTGGGCACGGCGCTAGCTCGCCTGTTACGCGATCCAGAGGGCGCGATCGCCGAACTCAAATCGCAATTCACCAACGACAGCATGAAGAAGTTATTGCGGACGCATATCGAGCGCGATCTTCAACGGCTCGACCAGCACGTGCAGGCATTCGCTCGGCAGCTCGCAGATTTCATGCAAATCGAGATCTTGAATCGGCAGGGGCAATTCACATTTTTCCGCCGCTTGCTGAATTATGACGACTGGCGTGTTGCCGGCAGGCCGCAGTCCACGCAGTTTCTCGACTATCAGGTCGTCAACTCCGACATCGAAGCGGAACGCGATCATCTCCGCGTCGGCGATCACATCGTCCGCGTGCTGACGATGAAAGAGGCCATCACCGAGACAAGGCCCCTGGTGCTGGACGCGCTGCTGAAGATTCCGGCCAACTTCTACGTCGTCACGGAGTGGACGCCGCTCCCCGCGGACAAGGCGCGCAAAGAAGTGAACAAGCGACGCCGCCACTTCAATATGTCGAAGACGGGATTCGTCTCGCAGATGGGCAACGATGCCACGAAGACGAACCCACGCGATGTGCTGGTGGACGAGTCCAAGCAGGCCGACATCGAAAATCTTGGCGATTGCCTTCGCGCCCTGGGTGACGGTCAATCGCTGGGCGATTTCTCGCTCACGATTGTGCTGTATGGCCGGTCACGAACGGAACTCGATCAGCTCGTGGCCGAGTTCACTGGCGTCTTCACCAACGCGGACGGCAATCTGTTTGCGGAAACCTACAACCAGCTGAACGCCTATTTCGCCACCGTGCCCGGCAACTATGCGCTCAACCTCCGCAAGCTGTATCTGCTGAACACGAATTACGCCGACCTGTCTTTTCTGTTTACGATCCTTCCCGGCGAGAAGACGAACGCGCATCTCGGCACGGAGTACCTGGCTGTGCTCGAAACCGACAACAGCACGCCCTACTATCTCAACCTGCATACCGGCGACGTTGCCCACACCCTGATTCTCGGGATGAGCGGGAGTGGCAAGTCCTATCTTTGCGTTTTTCTGCTGCAGAACGCGCAGAAGTACAAGCCGCTGACCTTCATCTTTGATATCGGCGGCAGCTTCCAGTCGCTTACGACGATATTCGAGGGCTCGTACCTCAATGTGGGTCAGGAAGCGCGGGATTTCACCATCAACCCCTTCTCGCTGCCTCAGACCAAAGAGAACCTGCAGTTTCTCTTCAGCTTTTTCCGAGTGCTCATTGAGGGTAACGAGCAGCGTTACCGGCTCGACTTCAAGGAGGAACGCCGCCTGTGGGATGCGATCGAGCGGATTTACGTACTGGAGCCGAACCAGCGCACCGTCTCGAACTTCGGCAACATCATTGGCGAGTTGAAAGAACGCCTCCACCGCTGGACCCGCGGTGGACAGTACGGATTTCTGTTTGACAACGCTGAGGACACGCTTTCGTTCAAACGCTTTCAGACGTTCAATTTCCACGGCTGGAATGACGCGCCCGAAGTTTTGGAACCACTGCTGTTTTATGTTTTGCATCGGGCATCGAATGAGATCACTGACCCGAAGAAGCTCGGCACCCCCAAGTTCTTCCTGCTCGACGAGGCGTGGCTCTTCATCAAGAACGAGACGATCCGCAATTATGTGGTGCAGGCGCAGAAGACCTGGCGCAAGCACAAGGCGGCGATGATCCTGGCGACGCAATCCATCAAAGAGCTTGAGGAATCGGGGATGCTGGCGATAGTGGCCGAGAGTTGCCCGACGAAGATCTTCTCGCCAACCCGGACATGAACCGGGAAGTTTATCGCGAGGCGTTTCATCTGAACGACACCGAACTGGACCTTATCGACGGCCTTGTTCCACCGGGCCAAATGCTGATTCGCAAAGCGCAGACCTCAAAGAAAGTGCATTTGAACGTCGATTCAGTCTCGCACTGGATGGCAACCAACAATGCCCGTGACAACCTTAAGAAGCAGGAGTATTTCGACCGCCACGGTTTTGCGGATGGCCTTCGCCATCTCGCGGAAGAGT
>CAWDNS010000001.1:0-764601 GCA_963803775.1 uncultured Acidobacteriota bacterium | reverse complement strand
TGAAGCAAAGCCGCTTTCGGCGGCTCATTCTGCTGGGTGACATCTTCGCTAACTTGGACTTCCGTCGGCTCACCAAAGAGCAATGGAAGTTTCTCGGCCAGATCCGCAAGCTTTCCAATCCCAAGCGCAACATAGAAGTCGTCTGGGTGGAGGGCAACCACGACGAGGGGTTGACCAACATCATGTCGGCTCTGGTGGGCGTGGAGGTGTATCAGGAATACGCGTGGGAATATGGGGGCGTACAGCATCTGGCTATTCACGGGCATCAGTTCGACCGTTTCGTGGTGAACAACCTCCGGCTCAACCATTTCTGGACCGTGATCTATCTCAAGATGCAGAAGTTCGACCTCAAGGGCAAGCCGGTGGCGCGCTTTATTGACCGCCTGAACACGCGCTGGTTGCGCATGTCTTCGAAAGTGGCTTCCGGTGCGCTGTTGCACGCCCGGTCGCGGGGAGCAGAACGCATCTTTTGTGGACACACGCACGAAGCCTTGCAGCAGCAGCAGGACGGTGTCCATTACTACAACGCGGGCGGCTGGATCGATTCCCGGCAAACCTACATCACGATCGGATCCGGAGGGGTACAGATTCATGAGTACCACGAGCGGGCGGATGATCGTGATTCCGACAAAGAACTGGGTGAAACGGATGACGCAAGTGCTGAATTCGCGAGGGAATCAGGGCAACCCGAAGATGCGGAATACGAAAATATCGGCAGCTGACGCCGGCTCAACCGAGTCCTCTAGCTTGACTATGAGGTTTAGCAAGACAGGTTCATTGGGTTTGGAACGTCGAGGCCCGCGCAAGCTCACTATTGTCTTCCACCACGCCGGCGGCGGGCATCGCAGCACCGCCGATGCTCTGAAAGATGCCCTTACCTCGGAGCACCAAGCGTGGGAAGTGAGCCTGCTCAATGTGCAGGAATTGCTGGCCCCGCTCGACGTGGCTCGCCGTGCTACCGGCCTCCATATTGAAGATGCCTACAATCTGATTCTGCGCAAAGGCTGGACGCGGTTCTCCCCGCAGCTACTGGTGCTTCTGCAAAGTACCATCCGCGTCTATCATTCGCGGGTCGTGAAACTCTTGCGAGCTCATTGGACCGAACATCCGCCTGACTTGGTGCTGTCGGTAATTCCGCACTTCAATCGGCAAATGGCTCATAGTCTTCGAGGAAATGGAACGAAGACGCCATTCGTTACCCTGCTGACGGATTTAGCCGATTACCCGCCGCGCTTCTGGATCGAACCGGAGTCGGAATTCATAATCGCGGGCACGGAGCGAGCCAAGCAGCAAGCCCTGGCCATGGGACACTCGGTTGATCGCATCTTTCAAACCTCCGGGATGGTCTTGAAGCCGCGCTTCTACGCGAAGAACTCTGTAGACCGGACGTCCGAAAGAAAGCGACTTGGACTCGATCCCGCCCGTCCGACCGGAATCGTGTTATTCGGAGGACACGGGTCTCGAGTGATGGTGGATATCGCCAAGAGACTCGATCAAAGCAAGGTTGATGTCCAGTTGATCATGATTTGCGGCCACAATCACAAGCTTGCCGCTGCGCTTAAGAGCCTGAAGACGCGGAAGCCGATGCTGGTGGAAGGATTCACTTCGAATGTGGAGTACTACATGGCGTTGGCGGACTTCTTCATTGGAAAGCCGGGACCCGGGTCGATCAGCGAAGCGCTTCAATTCCACCTCCCGGTGATTGTCGAGTGCAACGCGAGAACGCTGCCTCAGGAACGGTTTAACGCCGAATGGGTAACCGAGATGGGTTATGGCATGGTCGTGAAGAGCTTTACAGAAATCGCATCCAGCGTTGAGCGGATGCTGCAGCCTTCGGCGTTCAACGATTTCCGTAGCCAGGCCAGCACGTATTCGAATCGAGCATTGTCCGAAGTACCGCATATTCTCGAAGAATGCCTTAGGCGCAGTGCTGACTCGTGCGGTGAAGAGCCGCTTGCAGAAAAGTTGCTGCCGGCTGTGATGGAGTGAGCTACGCCGCGATATCGACCTCCCGTAACGCCCCCATTTCTCAGAAGTGAATCGTGATCCCAGTGGAGATCCGCACGTTTTCCTGGGTTGTCCCGAAAAACCTGGTCTGAAGCGCGTCGGCCTGTACTCTCCAGCCAATCAACGGAATCAGATGGTAGTCGATGCCGCCGCCCAGCGCGTCTGCAAATGATGTCTCTGAACCGGAGGTCCATCCGCTCCCACATTGATGTGGCCGGCGCCGATTAGTCCGTGTACAAAAGGTCTGAACTTACCCAGCGAAATCGAGAGGCGAGGGCCGAACAGATAGTTCTCTTCGTGAATGCTGTTCGACACGCCCACCACACAACCCAAACAGCCCGCCAGTTCGGGAATATCCTGTGATCCGTAATGACCGCTGAAGTCGGCCACGATTCCTAGCAACGGCAGAACCTTGCCTTCTACGGACGCGTTCCATCCGTTGAGATTGGCGCGGTCGCTCGGCACCAGATCAGCACTCATGTAGGAATACCCGACAAAGACATTTCCACTTGTCGGAACTTGGGCAAATCCCAACGTGGTAATCAGCAAAAAGCCAATGGCAAAGGCAGCGGATCGAGGCACAGATTATCTCCTGACGGTTGTCACCGAATCGATTTCTTGGATGCATGTCTCTCGAATAGGATGCCCGTCTTCCGTCTAAGGATAAGGTGACATCACGGCTCGGTTCGGATGAAACTCAATCGACGAACCGCTAGTTTCTCTGGAGATTGCGGCGCAGTTTGGCAATTTAGAGAGGATGCGACAAGGAAGGCGTGGCACGATATTCCCCCCGCAGGCCATTCCAGCGAATCTGCAGCATCTCGCCGAACATGCGCAGTCCGTCACGCAGCGGGTTAAGGCGGGTGCCTTCGCGATGTGCCCAGGCCACGGGCACCTCCTCGATGCGCAAATGTAGACGTTTGGCCAGGTAGAGCAACTCTGGATCAAATCCCCAGCGCTCGATCTTCTGCAGCGGAAAAAGGGCGTGGGCCGCACGCCGGGTAAAAGCCTTAAATCCGCATTGAGTATCTTTAAACTGCAGTCCCAGGATCAAGCGAAGGGCCAGGTTGAAGATCCGCCCATAGAACTGGCGATATAAAGGCTGCCGGCGTAGCTGCAGTTCGGTTTTTAGCCAGCGCGAACCAATGGCAATGTCGGCCCCACTGGCGATGGCGGCAAACAATTTCTCCGCTTCAGCGATGGGAGAAGAGAGGTCAGCGTCGCTGAACAACAGTATTTCGCCCTGCGCTTGCAGCATTCCGTGACGGACGCTATAGCCCTTGCCACGGTTTCCAGGATTCTCTAGTAGTCGCACTCCTGGACGCGTTGCCGCGCAGCGGCGGACAACCTCCGCGGTATCGTCCGTGGAACCATCGTTTACGACGATGATTTCGGTCTGCCAGGATTTCTGCGCGGCAAAGGCGAAGATACTTCTCGACGGTCGCGGCAATCCGCTCCCTTTCGTTGTACGCAGGCAGAACGATGCTGTAGGTGGGAGAGGGCAAGCGACGGGTCTCAGTTGAGGATTTTCAGCATAGGCAGTTTAGTCAACCGAGACGGCAATGCACAGGAAAAAAGGCACTCATGCCACCCGCTGCAAAAGCAGGGATAAGAATGCCTTTACCAGTTCCTCATCCCATAGACCCGATTGTGCTTCTTTCCGCATGGTGAGTGCAGCCTGTTCGTGGCCGAGCGCGGGCTTGTACGGCCGGGCCGTGCGCAGCGCGTCGTAGACATCAACCACCTGAAGGATGCGGGGAAGCAACGGAATCTCGTTCTTCCGCAGGCCATCAGGGTATCCGCTGCCGTCGGAGTGTTCGTGGTGGTGCCGAATGATGGGCAGGACGAGGCGCAACGATTTCAACGGACGGCAGATGTTCTCTCCGGTGATCGGGTGCAGCTTCATGACTGCCCACTCCTCCGGCGTCAGATTGCTGCCTTTTTTCAGGATCTCGTCCGGCACCGCGATTTTGCCCAGGTCATGCAAATACCCGCCACGCCGCAAGGCCACAATAGAAGCTTCGTCCAGACCGAGATACCTCCCGAGATTGGCGGCGCTTTCCGCCAGGCGCTCACAATGGCCCTCGGTGTAAGGATCACGGCTTTCGACGCTCAATCCCAGCGTACAGAGCACTGACTCGGCATTCTCCAATTCGTCGGTGAACTCTTTCAGCCGCAGCAGGGAATTCGCCCGTGCGAACAACTCTTCAGAGAAAATCGGCTTATTGAGAAAATCATCTGCCCCGGCTTCGATGCCCCGCAGTTTGTCTTCGCGATCCGCCAGCCCAGTGATCAGAACGAAGGGGATCAAACGGGTGGCGGGGTCTGCCTTCAGTTCGCGGCACAGTTCATAACCGGACTTCCCCGGCATGATGACATCGGAAAGAATGAGGTCCGGGAGTTCGCGGCGGATCTCCATTTCAGCCTGCGCCGCATCCGCGACCGTGACTACGCTGTAACCCTGTGTCTCCAGCAGTTCCTGCATCAGGGTCATAGTGTCTGGATTGTCATCCACCACCAACACGCGGGCTATATGGCGGAGCCCTGACGCCTCACGGCTGGCGGGTTCAGCATGCGTGAGGGCGGAAAGACCTGGACGGGACGGCGTAGGGGGGCTCACAACTGGATACCTAATCTACCATCTATTGTAAATGATTCAGGTCGGGGCTAGGGAGTTGATGCGGTTAATCCACAGTCGTCTCTGTTAGGGACAACTCTGCATTCGACCTGCGGGTCACCTGGGCGCTGGTGACGAGGACGACTGACGCGACAACAATCGCGCTACCGCCGAGGATGTAAGCGTCAATCGGCTCATGCAAGACGACCCATCCCAGGAACACCGCCACCACAGGATTGACGTATGCATAAGTTGACACTTTTGACGTCGGCACGTGACCGAGAAGCCAGATGTAAGCGGTGTAGCCGATCCATGATCCGCAGATCACAAGGTATACGACTGCGCTGATGCCTCGGGTGGTCCAGACCACACGTGCGAGATCGCCCAAAACGAAAGCGATGAGCAGGTTGGCCAGCCCGGCCGCAATCATTTCCCAAGCGGTAGCCGAGAACGGATCCACGTCGGGAGACTTCCATTTCTTGGCTAGAACCGAACCCAGCGCCCAACTGAAAGAGCCGCCCTGTAAGCTGAGCGACGCCCATAGCTCCTGGCGTCCCAGGTGGGTCGTGGCCATCAACTGCGGCCACAACAGCACCACCAGTCCGGCGACTCCGAGGGCCAACCCCAACTTGCCACGGACGGAAACGTGGTGATCGCCGAGGATCAGCGCATCCAGCACCAGGAACCAAAGAGGCACAACGGCGACGATCAGCGCCGCCAGCCCGGACGGAATGTGAGTTTCTGCGTAGGAGAGCGTGAGATTGCCGCCCACCAGCAGCAGGATGCCGATCACGGCCATTTGCCACAACTGGCGCGGGTTGTAGCGAATCTTCCGTCCCCGCAAGCCACAGAAGGCCAGCATGAAGACCCCGGCAATGAAGAACCGGATGCCGCACATCAAGGCGGGAGGAATCTTCTCGACGGCAATGTCGATGGCCAGGTAGGTCGACCCCCAAAAGAAGTAGACCAAGCCGAAGGCCAGGATCACGCTGAAGCGGCTTTGGCGTTGGCTGTCGGTCATAGAGGTAGAACTATGAGACGCGGCATCGCCTATCCGGGATTCGTTTTGTCTTGGGTGGTGAACCAAAAGGTCATCGCCGATTGGGGGTTACGCGGAAGCTGACAAACGGATATAATCGAAAGCAGATGAGTTCCAATGCATCAACAGAACCCCAACTCGCACCTGCCCGCGTGCTGGCTACACTCTTTAGTGTGTCCGCGGCGCCATCTCGCGGTGCTGCCTTCCCGTTCACGTCCTAGTCTTTTCGGTAGCGATTAGTTTCCCATCCTCTTGTTGCGAATCTCGGTAGGCTTCTAAGTCCGCCTATTTACCGAGAACGGCCGTGGCCCACAGCCACTTACGTACGCCCAACGACCGAATTTTTGGAGGATGCAATGCCAACACAGACACTGACAGGTCCGAAGATCAAGACCGCTTTGCCCGGCCCGAATGCTAAGCGCGTGCTCGAAGGCGACAGCAAGTACGTTTCGCCGTCTTATACGCGCTCCTATCCCCTGGTAGCCAAACATGGACGCGGGATCGTGGTTACCGATGTCGATGGAAACGAGTTTTTCGACTTTTCTGCAGGTATAGCCGTGACTTCAACCGGCCATTGTCATCCCCACGTGGTGGCCGCGATTCAGAAGCAGGCGGCCGAGTTGATCCACATGTCAGGCACCGATTTCTATTATGAGAGTCTGGTGACTTTGGCGGAGCGGCTCTCGAAGATTGCGCCGATGCCGGGACCACACCGGATTTACTACGGCAACTCGGGCGCGGAAGCAATTGAATGCGCGCTGAAGCTGGCGCGCTATCACACCAAGCGGCAGAACATCATTGCGTTCTTTGGCGCCTTTCATGGCCGCACCATGGGTGCATTGTCACTGACGGCCTCGAAACCGCAGCAGCGGCGGCGCTTTGCTCCGCTAGTGCCGGGCGTGACTCACATTCGTTATCCCGATATTTACCGCGGTTGCGAAGGCGGCCCGCAAGATGCCGAGGCATTCGCGCTGGGCTGTGCCCGCTTCATCGAAGACAAGCTGTTCAAGACGACACTTGCTCCAGAGGAAGTGGCAGCGATTTTCGTCGAGCCGATACAAGGCGAAGGCGGATACGTGGTCGCTCCCACCGTCTTCATGAAAGAGTTGCGGCGGATCTGCGACCAGCACGGCATTCTGCTGGTGGCGGACGAAGTCCAGAGCGGCATTGGCAGGACTGGCAAGTGGTGGGCCATCGAACACACTGGCGTGCAGCCGGACATCGTCTGCATGGCCAAAGGTGTGGCTTCCGGCATGCCCCTGGGTATCACCATGAGCAAGGCGGAGATCATGGATTGGGTTCCAGGTTCCCACGCGTCCACCTTTGGCGGAAACCCGGTCTGCATTGCGGCAGCTCTGGCTACACTCGACGTGATCGAACGCGAGGGTCTGATGAAGAATGCCAGCGAAGTCGGCAATCACATGATGAAGCGTATGGCGGACTGGCCGAGCAAACACAAGATTGTGGGGGACGTTCGCGGCCGCGGTCTGATGATTGGAGTCGAGATCGTCAAAGACAAGAAGACGAAAGAATATGGCGCGGTGGAACGCGACCGCATCGTCGAACTGGCTTTTGAGCGAGGCATTCTTTTTCTGGGCTGCGGGCCTAGCACCATCCGCATAGCGCCGGCGCTCATGGTGAGCAAAGACGAAGCTGACATCGCAATGGACGCTCTTGAAGAGTCCATCTCGATAGTGGCCAGGAGCAACTGAGCCGCGACCTGGGGACGGGTAGTCCTCCCCCGTCCCCGTTTTTTCTAAGGAACCATGGTTCGCTCGAATGCCAATGACTACCCGTTTCACAACTCGCGCCTTGCTGGCTCTGACGGCAGCCTTGCTGCTGTGGGCCTCGGCATTTGCCGGCATTCGCGCCGGTCTGCGCGCGTACTCGCCGGGCCAGCTTGCCGTGCTGCGCTTTGTAGTGGCGTCGTTGGTGCTGGCGGTTTATGCCAGCGTTGCGCATTTCCGCCGTCCTGAAGGGCGCGACATTCCCGGCTTTCTTCTCAGCGGCATCATCGGTATCAGCTTTTACAACCTGGCCTTGAACTACGGGGAAACGCGTGTCACCGCCGGCGCCGCCAGTTTGTTGATCGCTTCCGTACCGATCTGGACCGCATTGTTCGCCAGCTTCACTCTGCACGAACGACTCACACCTCGCCGTTGGATGGGAATTCTGGTGAGTTTTGCCGGAGTGGCGCTGATCGCCAGCGGAGAAAGCCATGGCATTCACATCTCGCCGCAGGCGTTGATCATTCTAGCGGCGGCAGTCACCTCGGCAATTTACATGGTGCAGCAGAAACATTATCTGGGACGCTACAACGCTCTGGAGTTCACGGCGTACTCCATCTGGTCGGGGACGGTATTCATGCTGCCATTTGGCGGCGGGCTACCGCACGCCATGCGGACGGCACCATTGGGCGGAACACTGGCGGTAGTTTACCTGGGAATTTTTCCGGGAGCGCTGGCCTACGTAGCGTGGGCTTACGTCATGTCACATGGCCCTGCTGGACGGATAAGTTCGCTGCTTTATCTAATTCCTGTGTTCGCTATCGCGATTGCGTGGATATGGCTGGGAGAAGTTCCGAGAGTGCTGTCGCTGGTCGGCGGGGCGATTGCACTGTTGGGAGTGGGATTGGTCAATATGAGGGGAAGGGTCGTTACTACAGCGCCTGATCTTGAGCAGCTCAACAGAGTTTCTGAGCGGCCCAACTCCGCGGTTGCGTCGCGGGCGTCCTGAGCATTGTGACATCCGTCACATTTTTTTGGCGGCGGGATTGTTAAGGTCGTCAGTGAGCCCCTATGACTTGCGGTCGACTCACTCACGCTACCGTCCGTGCCCTCGACTGGATTGCCGCTCATGTCTTGCCACCGGACAACTCTCCCGCCCACCTGCGCATCGGACGACGGGGCGAAGAAGATGTTTACTTCTTCCTGCGCCGCCGCGGATATGTAATGGTGGCACGAAATTTCCGCTCGTCGAATCGTCGCGGAGAAATCGATCTCATCGGATGGGACAAAGATGTGCTCTGCTTCATCGAGGTCAAGACCCGCACGGCTCACGACATGAAGCCCGCGGAAGCAGCCGTGGACCGGGAGAAACAACGGAACCTTATCTTGGTGGCCAGGGAGTACCTTCGTCATCATCTGGCACCTTCGTGCCAATGGCGCTTTGATGTCGTGAGTGTGTATTATGAAGGACAGTCCCGCCAGCCACAGTTTGAAGTATTTCAGAGTGCCTTCCCCGTGGCGTAAAATAACGGGTTTGACTGTGCCCTCATATTGAAAGGATTCATACTTGCCTGAACTGAGAAAAGATCCAATCGTTGGCCGATGGGTCATTATTTCGACCGACCGCGCCAAGCGTCCCACCGACTTTGCCCGTGATGGAGTGAAACTGAAGGGCGGCTTCTGCCCCTTCTGCTACGGAAACGAAGGCAAGACGCCACCGGAGATTCAGGCCTATCGGCCCAACGCCAATGGCGGACCTCCGCCCCAGCGCGATTCGCCGGGATGGACGGTGCGAGTTGTGCCCAACAAATTTCCTGCGCTGGGTATTGAAGGCAACCTGAACCGCCAGGCCGAAGGCATGTTCGACCGCATGAACGGCGTCGGCGCGCACGAGGTCATCGTTGAGACTCCCGACCACAATGCCACCCTGGCCACATTGCCTTCCAAGCGCATCGAAGATGTGCTTTGGACTTTTCGCGACCGCATTCTGGATCTCAAGAAGGATCGGCGCTTCAAATACATCCTGATTTTCAAGAACCACGGGGAAGCCGCGGGCGCGTCACTCGAGCATGCGCACTCGCAGCTGATCGCGCTGCCCATTCTTCCGATTTACGTGAGCGAGGAGATCGAGGGAGCCAAGCAGTATTACATCTACAAAGAACGCTGCGTGTTTTGCGACGTCATTCGGCAGGAAACGGAAGCGGCCACAAGGGTGGTCGCTGAGAACGAGGACTTTCTGACTCTGGCTCCATACGCGCCCCGTTTCCCGTTCGAGACCTGGATTCTACCGAAGCAGCACGAGTCGGCATTTGAGAATTCTTCTTCGCACATGTTTGAGAATCTGGCGAAAGCGCTCAAATTGCTCCTGATGAAAGCCGACCGTGTGCTGGATAATCCGCCCTACAATCTGGTGGTTCATACCTCGCCGGTGCAGGACCCGACCAACGATCATTATCATTGGCACATCGAATTCATGCCGAAACTAACCAAGACGGCAGGTTTCGAATGGGGAACCGGATTTTATATCAATCCCACTCCGCCCGAGGAAGCGGCGAAGTTCCTGCGCGAAGCCAGCGTCGAAGATGCCGTGCCCGCGACCGTGGGATAGGAAAATAGTTTGATAGCAGAACATGGGCACGGCGAAAGCTGTGCCCATTCTATTTGCGGAGACTGACTAGCCCTGCGTGCGATCCATGACTTCGTCATGCCATGCCATCTGGATGGCTTCCAGCTTGCCCTCATTGGACTTCTTGGGGTCATCCTTGAAATCTGGAAGCTCAGTCACGTAGCGGTGCAGGTCGGTGAAGCGAACTGCAAGAGGATCGAGGTCGGGATGAGTTTCCGAAAGCGCAATTCCGATATTAACGGCGTCATCCCAGGTGAGATCATTCGGCATAAGCATCCTTCAGGTGTTTAGTGTTCTTCTGAAACGTAATTGCGGTTCCATGCGGGTATCTCCACCACGACTTTTCCGGGTTTCTTAATCACTGCCTGGCAACCGAGGCGTGAGTTTAGTTGCAGATCGGCGGCCATGTCAAGGCGGTCAGCCTCGTCGTCTTCCATCTCCGAAAGATTCTCCGCGCCCTCTTTCACCCAAACATGGCAGGTGGTGCATGCACAGTTGCCTCCGCAGGCGTGATCCAGGCGAACGCCGTAGTTGAGCGCAACGTCAAGCAGGGACAGTTCCTTGCCGTGATCTTTGTAGGGAAGCTTGTCGTGGTCGAATTCGACGGTCTTGCCTTCGGGCAGGAATGTGACTTGGACGGTGTTTGGAGCATCCACGGTTGCGGTACCTGCCAAGTCGGTTTTTTCTCGAGCCATGTCGTTTACCTCAGCGGCTGAAGCCGCTCGTCAAAATGCGATGTATGGCACGGCTGAAGCCGTGCCCTTCCCGAAATCTACTTAAATTCTGCTTTCGCGACCGGGTGGGGCGCGGTTGGGCCCTCGCCCATGTCAGCTTCGTCCATCGTCTTTCCGGTCAGCGCCGAACTGACGGCGCTGTCCATCATCAGTTCCGCCAGACGCATTGTGGCCTGGTTGAGAGTGTCGATGGCCTTGCGAATGGCAGCGTAGTCGTCTTCGCTTCTTACCTGAATGAGGGCATTCTCCAACTTTGCAATCTGCTTCTTCTCCGCGCTGGTGAGCTGGCCCCAGGCCGGGCTCTGGCGCCCCTTTTCCAGAGCGGCGAGAATTGTCTCTGCTTCGTTGCGAGCCTCTATCACCTGGCGCTTACGGAAGTCTTCCTCGGCGTAGTCGAAGGAATCGAGGATCATGCTCTCGACCTGATCGTCGGTCAGGCCATAACTGGGTTGAACCTGGATCTCAGCTTCTTTGCCGCTGCGTTGCTCACGAGCGGAAACGTGCAGGATGCCATTGGCGTCGATCAAGAACTTCACTTCGATGCGCGGCATGCCGGCAGTCATGGGAGGAATCCCCTTTAGATCGAAGCGTGCGAGCGAGCGGCAGTCCTTTGCCAGTTCGCGTTCGCCCTGAAGCACATGGATGGCGACATTGACCTGTCCATCAATCTGCGTAGTGTAGTGCTGGGTGGCGGACGCAGGAACGGTCGAGTTGCGCAGAATGATCTTATCGGTGACGCCACCCGCGACCTCGATGCCGAGCGAAAGCGGGGTAACGTCGAGCAGCAGCATGTTCCCGGTGGCTTCGGAACCTCCAGCCAGAATGTTGGCCTGCACTGCCGCGCCGAGAGCTACCACTTCATCGGGATTCAGGCCGGTGTGCGGGGCGCGTTTGAACATCTCTTCGACCAGGGCGCGGACCCTGGGGATACGTGTCGAACCGCCAACCAGCACGACTTCGTCGATCTGATCAGGCTTCAGTCCTGCGTCCTTCAAAGCCTGCTTGCAGGGGCCGACCGTGCGATCGATGATGGGCAGAATTAGCTGCTCGTATTGCTCCCGAGTAATTTCGCGCTGGTACCGGTTGCCTTCGGGCAGCTCAACATCCAGATGGGCGGTGGTTTGCGACGACAGAGCAATCTTGGTTTCGATGACGGCCTTACGAATTCGTGCTACCGCTTCCCCGTTTCTCGAAACATCCACGCCGATGTCGCCGCGGATGTCATCGAGCGCAATATGGATGAGAATGTTGTCAATGTCATCGCCGCCGAGATGCGTGTCGCCATTGGTGGAGATGACTTCGAAGATGCCATCGTACAGCTTGAGGATGGAGACGTCAAACGTGCCACCGCCGAGGTCGTAGACGGCAACAATGCCGTTCTTTTTCTTGTCCAACCCATAGGCGAGCGATGCAGCCGTGGGCTCGTTAACCAGACGCAGGACTTCGAGTCCGGCGATGCGGCCTGCATCTTTCGTAGCTTGGCGCTGGGCGTCGTTGAAATACGCTGGAACTGTGATGACCGCCTTGCTTACCGTGGCGTTGAAGAACCGCTCAGCGTTACGCTTGAGCTGACGAAGAATGAACGCCGAAATTTCAGGTGGAGTGAAGGTCTTTCGCCCGAGCTTGATGCGCAGGACTTCCCCTGGTTCAAGGTCGTCAGCAAGCTGAAAGGGGAACAACTTCAGTTCTTCCGGAATGTCTTCCAGTCCACGGCCCATCAACCGTTTGATGGAATAAACGGAGCGCTCGGGAGTTTCAATCAGATATTTTCGCGCGGAGTTGCCGGCGACGATCTGATCGTGCTCGTCCAACGCAACCACGGATGGTACCAGGTTTAACCCATCGTCGCCGGGAATGACGACAGGGCTATCCCCCTGCATGAACGCCACCAGCGAGTTGGTGGTGCCGAGATCGATGCCGACGATGCGATCAGATGCCATTGAATAATTTAGAAATTGGGTAATCGGGTAATTGACCAACTCCCAACTGAGATTTCAATTGCATACAATTACCCAATTCCCAATTTCTCAATCCTCCAGAACTTCGTTCACGTCCCTTACCAGATTCCTGATGTAGTTGCGGCGGTTCAGCAGACCCACCATTTTGTCGCGGATTTTGGCGCGGGTGGCGACGTCGCTCTCGGCCGCGTCGTCCCACTGCTTCCAATAACCTTTCAATTCGTGGAGGAGCGCCTCGTGTTTGGCTACGAGCGACAATTTCTGCTTGCCGATCTCTTCCATCAGCGCGGGATCGTCTTCGCCCATCTTCTTCTGCATGCGCAACTCTTCGAGCTGCATGTTCAGTTCAAAAACGTCTTCCAAAAGCTCTGGCGGCACAATCTGCTTCTTGATTTCGCCCGCCGACCGGGCTTTTTCGGTGGCGGCCTTCGATTGCTCTTCAAGTTCCACGCCTTCGAGACGCAGAAGATACTGGGTACGCCCGATGGGGTCTTTCAAAGTCCGGTAGGCGTCATTCAATTTCGAAGTCTGTTCCAGGCTCCATTCCTGCTCGCGAGCATCGGCGGTGCCGTAGAGATCGGGGTGCAGTTTGCGGCTCAGTTCGTAGAAGGTTCGTTCCAGGCCAGCCAGATCCAGGTTCAACTTTCGCGGCAGTCCGAAAAAAGCAAAGTGATCAGCCGGAGCGGGAGGCTGCACTTTGCCGCATGAGGTACAGAAGTGCGTGGCCCGCATCTCGCCGCATGACCAGCAGGCAGAACTGGACTCGCTGTTGGCTAGAACCACCATCCCGGCATTAGATGTTTCAGTCATAAGACACATTCCCCACGGTGAACCTCATCCTTGACGAAAATGGATGCCGTGGCGGAAAAATCCTGGCGGACAGGAGTGTCCGCCGCACACCGGTCATCCCGAGAACGAAGTGCCACACCCGCAAGACTTCGTCGAATTCGGATTGGTGAACACGAAGCCCTGTTGCATCAGAGTCTCCTGGTAGTCCAGGGTCATGCCATGCAGGTAGATGAACGACTTCGGGTCAACAAACACTCTGACGTCGTCGAATTGGAAGATGCGGTCGCGTTCCCGCGGCTGCGTGTCGAAGCGAATGTTGTAGCTCAGGCCGGAGCATCCGCCGCCCTGCACGCCCAGGCGGAGACCGCCTTGCTCCGGCGAAATGCCCTCTTTGACGATCGCCGAGCGAATTTTGGCCAAGGCCTTGTCGGTCACAAGAACGCCCTTGGCAGGCGCGGGGGTGGTAGTAGTTGCGCTCATGTCGTCTTCCCGATGTTCAACCGCCTATTGCGCAGCAACCGCGAGCGGCTTCGCCGTTTCCTGCTTTTTCTTCCAGTCGTGGATGGCGGCGCGAATCGCGTCCTCGGCCAGCACCGAGCAGTGAATCTTTACCGGCGGCAACGAGAGCTCCTTGACGATCTCGGTATTCTTAATCGCAAGGGCCTCGTCCACGGTCTTGCCCTTTACCCACTCAGTGGCTAGCGAAGAAGAAGCAATGGCCGAGCCGCAGCCGAAGGTCTTGAACTTGGCGTCTTCAATGATGCCATTCTGCGGGTTCACCTTGATTTGCAGCTTCATGACGTCGCCGCACTCAGGCGCGCCCACCAGGCCGGTTCCGACTTCGGAACTGTTCTTGTCCATGGAACCGACATTGCGCGGGTTGTTGTAGTGATCAATTACCTTGTCGCTGTATGACATGATTTAGTTCTCCTCGTTTCGAATCCTCAGGGGCTAAAGCCCTGCGTCTATCGTGAACTTCAGCGGCACGGCCAAACCCGTGCCCCTTCCCAAAACCTATTCTGCTGCCCACTTCACCGTCTTCAAATCAATGCCTTCTTTCGCCATTTCGTATAGTGGCGACAGTTCGCGCAGGCGCGACACCGTTTCCACCACGCGGTCGGCTACGTAATCGACTTCGGCCTCGGTATTGAAGCGGCCAATGCCGAAGCGGATGGAACTGTGCGCCAGATCATCACCCGCGCCCAGCGCCTTTAATACATAAGATGGCTCCAGCGTTGCCGAGGTGCAGGCCGAACCGCTCGAAACCGCGATGTCGTTGATCCCCATCAGCAACGATTCGCCTTCCACATAAGCGAAGCTGATGTTGAGATTGCCCGGCAGCCGATGCTCCGTGGAGCCATTGATGTAGCACTCATCGAGGCGGTTCATGATGCGGTCACGAAGCCGGTTGCGCAGTCCAGCCAGATGACAAGCTTCTTTCGCCATTTCCTCGGAGGCAATCGCGCAAGCTTTGCCCAGCCCCACGATGCCGGCGACGTTCAATGTGCCGGAACGCATGCCGCGTTCGTGTCCGCCGCCGTCTATGATCGCGGAAATCTGCACACGAGGGTTTTTGCGGCGAACATACAACGCGCCGACTCCCTTCGGCCCATACATCTTGTGAGCCGAGATGGACATGAGGTCGATATTCATCTTGTTCACGTCGATGGGGACCTTGCCCACGGCTTGGGTCGCGTCGGTGTGGAAGATCACGCCGCGCTCATGGCAGAGTTTGCCGATTTCAGCCACCGGTTGCAGCACCCCGATTTCGTTATTGGCGAACATGATGGTCACCAGGATGGTCTTGTCATCCATGGCGCGCTTTAGGTCTTCGAGGTCAATCTGTCCGTCTTTCTGCACCGGCAGGTAGGTGACGCGGAAACCATATTTTTCCAGCCGCTTGCAGGTGTCGAGCACGGCCTTGTGCTCGGTGACCGCGGTGATGATGTGGTTGCCTTTCTCCTTGTACATCTCGGCCACGCCTTTGATGGCGAGATTGTCGCTTTCAGTGGCGCCCGAAGTGAAAATAATTTCTTTGGGAGTAGCGCCAATCAGCTTGGCAATGCGCTCGCGCGCAGTCTCCACGCCTTCTTCGCCGGCCCACCCGAAAGAGTGATTGCGGCTGGCGGCGTTGCCGAACTTCTCCATGAAGTAGGGCAGCATCTCTTCCAACACCCGAGGATCCATTGGGGTGGTGGCGTGGTTGTCCATATAGATGGGCAGCTTGATGCCGTTGGGTGCAATCTGCTCCACCTGGGGGATAGTCTTTACATCCGTGCTCATAATTGCTCTCCTACCGGCGCCCGCGAAGGCGCGGCGTTCATTTATGTGATGCTTACCAAGTCAACCGGTTTCTTTGATTCCGGCTTTTCTTCCTCCGGAACTTGTTCCTTCATGTGAGAAATCGTGATTCGCCGCAGCACATCTTCCAGGCTCTGATTCACGCGGCGCAATGGCTCGCGGATAGTGCAACGGTCAGTCTGATCGCATTCGCCGCGCACCGTGACGCAAGAAGTGATAAACAGGGGACCGTCGATCGCGCGGATGACTTCAAACGCGCTGATTCTGTCCGCATCTCGCGCCAAGGTGTAACCGCCATTCATTCCGTGCTGCGAGTGCAGAAGTCCGGCCCGGACCAGCTTCTGGAGTATCTTCGCCAGCGCCTCAGGCGGGATGCCGTACGCATCGGCGACATCCTTGGCGCTGCACGAGCCCTCATCGGCGTGTTCCGCCAGGTGCTTCATCGCCATTAGCCCGTAATCTGCCTTTTTGGTTAGCTTCAGCATGCAAACTCTAAATACGACCTTTTCAGTCGGACATCTTACATTCTAGGAGTTGTCAGTCTAGATTGCAAGTCGAGGCAGGCAACGGTGAAAATCGACATTTAATGGTAACTATAGGGGATTGAGTGGGTTAGAAGAATACGATCTTTTCGGTCGTCTTTTCCTATCTGAGGGTAAGCGGCGGATGTCTCGTGTAAACGGCGAAGGCGACCACGGCCTGCAGTTCCGAACAATGAACATTCCAAATGGACTTGACAAGATAGTCGGAAAGCCTAAAAATACGGCTAATTCAGGGCGTTTTGCGCCGCAGAGCATACGCCGACCCAGACATACCGGGTTTATGACTTCAATCCCGCCGTCGCTCCCGAACCGAGAAGCAGCATGAGTCAATGCAAGCATCCGCGCGTGCGGATTGTCTCCCGCGATGAGGAATCAGAGTTCGTCGAATGCCTGGAATGCGCGGAGGTTTTTGAGTCCAGCGAATTCAAGGACATGAGTGTGGAAGAAACCAAGCTGAGCGACGAACTCTAATTCTCCACTGCAATGCCTGGTAGTGTCGCTCGCCGGTGACGAGGGTAACTTTCCCTAAGTCTCATGCTTCGTGCATATTTAGAGGCTGGCAGTGTTCGGTCTGGACAACGTCAATCTCCAGGAAAATTCATGTCATTGGTGGCTTTGGTCGTAGACGATTCCATGCTCATCCGGCACACCGTCTGCCGTTTTCTCGAAGAGCGTGGTTTTGCCGTGGAATCCGCGACCAATGGGCAAGAAGCGCTGGAACTGCTCAAACGAATTTCACCTGACATTGTCGTTACGGACATGCAGATGCCGAAAATGGACGGCAGCGAACTGATTACAGCTCTCAAGAGCCAAGCTTCTACAAAGAACATCCCGATTGTCATTGTGGCTGGCCGCCAGAGCGGTTTCGAGAACACGGAAAAGCGCGCAGACTTCGCCATCTTCAAGGACATCGACATCGAAGCTCAACTGGCCAAAGCTTTGGAAGCTCTGCTTGGGGTCAAAGCCGCCAAAGGGAAGACGGCGGGGAAGTAGCAGTTGGCACTGGCCATCCATCAATAAGGTCTTGACGACCAACTGCTCAATGCCAATTGACAGGTGCAGTGGGTAGCTGTGATCTCGGCCTCACCGCAGCGCCAATCCCGCCTCCGCAGAAAAATCCATGGGCGCGAAATCCTGGGCGACAAACTTGGGATAAGCCGCAGCAGCGATCATCGCGGCGTTGTCGGTTGAAAGCGGGCGGGAAGGGAAGTACACGCGCAACCCCTCCATGGCGGCGTCCTGTTCGAAGAGCCGGCGCAATTCATTGTTGGCTGCAACTCCCCCGGTTACAAACAGGCTGGCGGCATTGCAAGCGCGAGCCGCAGCCAGAGTTTTCCCTACTAAATCTTCGACAATCGCGCGCTGGAATGAAGCCACAAGATCTAGCGTCTGCTGGTCACAGAGTGACAAATAGTCCGCAGCTGTGGGTTGGGCGATGGCCCGAGCGGTCTCGCGGCGAGCCTCAATCGAGTCCTTTAGATCGTGCGTTTCTACGTGGCGCAGCACTGCGGTCTTGATGCCGCTGTAGGAAAAATCAAACCGAGGTGGATCCGACTCGTGGCGACTGCGGTCGTTGCGGTCGCGGTGCTTGAGTTGCGAAGGCGGAAAGCTAACAGCGTTCGAGTCACCGTGGGCGGAAAGCCTATCGATCATCGGGCCGCCGGGATATCCCAACGCCAGTAGCTTGGCGACTTTGTCGAATGCTTCGCCTGCGGCGTCGTCGCGGGTATGACCGATATTCTGATAGGACCAGCCGCGATCTCCTTGTTTTGCCAAATAAAGATGGGTATGGCCACCCGAGACCACCAATGCCAGCACTGGGAATTGCAGCTTGTGGTTTCCCTTCTGCCGTTCTTCCAGCAGGACCGCGTGGATGTGACCTTCGAGGTGATTTACAGCGATGAGCGGCTTATCCAGGGCGAATGCCAAAGCTTTCGCATAGCTGATGCCGACGAGCAAAGCTCCGGCGAGTCCAGGTCCCTGGGTGACGGCTAGAGCATCGATCGAGTGAAAAGTCTGGCCGGCATCAGCCAGGGCCTTGCGCACGACTGGCACGATCGCGCGCAGGTGCTCGCGCGAGGCCAGTTCTGGAACCACGCCCCCGTAGGGCTGATGGGTTGCGATCTGCGAGAACACGACGTTCGAGACGACCTGCTCCCCCGAGCGTACCACTGCGGCTGCGGTCTCATCACAGGAGCTCTCGATGCCGAGAATGTAGGCGTCGGGCATAGGCTTATATTAGTAGAATTTGTGGGCTGAGTGCCGAATGCTGAAAGCTTTCGCAATCTCGATCATTCGCACGCTGCGCGAAAAGGGCCATAAGGCTTATCTCGTGGGCGGATGCGTGCGCGATATTCTGCTTGGCCAGGAGCCTGCCGATTACGACGTAGCCACCGACGCCACGCCGGAGGAAGTTATGCGCATCTTTCCCGATGCCTATGGCGTCGGAGCGCAGTTCGGCGTGGTGCTGGTGCCGGCAGGAGACGTTGCAAGCAACGTCTCTACCCCCAAAGGCAATGCCGTTGAGGTCGCGACCTTTCGCAGCGACATTGGCTATTCCGATGGCCGCCATCCCGACGAAGTCCGCTTCAGCAAAGATCCGCGCGAAGATGTGCAACGCCGCGACTTCACGATTAACGGCATGATGCTCGATCCGATCCGCAATGAGGTGCTCGACTTCGTCGGCGGCCAGAAAGATCTACGAGCCAAGATCATCCGCTGTATTGGTGAACCTGACCATCGCTTCGGCGAAGACAAATTGCGTATGTTGAGGGCGGTGCGGTTTGCGGCGCGTTTCGGCTTCGAGATCGAGCCAGCCACTCTTGCGGCTATTCAGAAACTCGCGCCTCCGATTCAGCAGGTGTCGCCAGAACGGGTTCGCGACGAACTTACAAAGATGTTAATCGAAGGGCAGGCGCGATCAGCTTTCCTGCTGCTCGATGAAACCCGTTTGCTGCACGAGGTGTTGCCTGAAATCGAAGCGATGAAGGGAGTCGAGCAGCCGCCGCAATTTCATCCCGAGGGCGATGTCTTCGTGCACACCCTGATTCTGCTGGAGAAATTGCCACATCCATGTTCAGTCGCATTGGCTTGGGGTGCCTTGCTGCATGATGTGGGCAAGCCGGCGACCTTTCACCGGGCGCCGGACCGCATCCGCTTTGACGGGCATGTGGGCGTGGGAGTCAAAATGGCAGAAGAAATCTGCCACCGTCTGCGTTTTTCGAACGATGACACCGAGCAGATTCTCGCCTTGGTGGACAACCACATGCGCTTTGGCCATGCCATGCGCATGAGCGAGTCTACGCTTAAGAAGTTTGTGCGCATGCCTCACTTCGACGAGCACCTGGAACTGCATCGTCTGGATTGCCAGGCCAGCTATGGCGATTTGACCACTTATGACTTTACCCGGAACAAAATGGCGACGCTGACGCCGGAAGCGATGCGCCCCGCGCCGCTGGTCACGGGAGACGACCTGATCGCGGCGGGACATGATCCTGGACCACGCTTCAAAGAGATCCTTTCTGCGGTAGAGGATGGGCAACTTGAAGGGCACTTACGCAATCGTGAGGAAGCGTTGCAATTCGTGACACGGGAGTTTCCCGTGCCAAAATAGGACGAATCGGTTCCGCATCGGGAGAAATGCCGCAGAATTCCCGAAATTTCTACAGCTTCGAAAATTCTTGTCAAGCCCCCTTTTTCACCAAATTCCGGCCATCTAGCTGAATCAAATAAAAATATAAATTTCGAAACCGTGTCTCACTTGGCTTGCGAAACTGCTATCCTAAAATTACGAAGGTCAGAGAGCCAGCCAGCAGGGAATCAGTTACCATCTACGCTTCAACTCCTTATCTATGGAACAGGCAGGTTTGGGAATTGAGAAGATTGTTGCGGCGAGTCTGCGGCGCGCGCCCGCTGGAACCGGCCCCATACTTGCGTGGCCCATTGCCTGTGGCCAGGCGGTAGCGGCCCGCACGGCGGCACTGGAGTTCACTGACGGAATTCTGCGAGTGGAGGTGCCGGACGCGGGCTGGCGCGTGGAACTGAAGTCGCTGGCGCCACAATATTTGGCGGTAATCAATCGTTACACCGGGAGCAGTGTCCGGCGAATTGAATTTGTGGTCTCCGAGATCCGCAAATGAAAATCAGCGACAAAGATGTTGCTTACGTAGCCGACCTCGCGCATCTGGATCTGACTCAAGAGGAGCGCATCCGTTTTTTACGCGACCTCAATTCAATTCTTGAATACGTCGATCGCCTGAATGAACTGGACACCTCGCATGTGCAACCCATGGCGCAGATGGGGGGGCTGCTGGGTGTCGCTCTCGATTCCGGCCGAGAGGACATTCTTGAAGGCTTGCGGAAGTCGTTGCCGCACAATGTTGCACTGGCCAACGCGCCCGACTCGGACGGCACGTTCTTTCGTGTGCCGAAAGTGATCGAAAGATAGTTTGTATCTTCGATGGATCTGCAATCACTCACTATCGACGCTGCTCGTGCCGCGATTCAGGAACGGCGCACGACCGCGTTCGCATTGGCTGAAGATTTCTATCTCCGAATCGAAAAGCAGGATCCGCAGATCGGCGCGTACCTGACACTCTCGAAGGAGCGCGCCTTGACTAAGGCCGCGGAGATCGATGCATTAGCCGCCAAGGGCGAAAAGCTCCCACCGCTCGGCGGGGTTCCGGTTGCCATCAAGGACGTGATGGCGACCCGCGATGTGCGTACTACCGCAGGCTCGAAGATACTTGGCAACTACGTCCCGCCCTATGACTGCACGGCGGTCGCGCGCATTGAGTCGGCGGGAGCTGTGGTTTTGGGCAAACTGAATTGCGATGAGTTCGCCATGGGCTCGTCGAACGAGAATTCGGCATGGCGTCCGGTACGGAACCCGCGCGACCTGAGCCGGGTTCCAGGCGGTTCTTCCGGAGGATCGGCAGCGGCGGTGGCTGCCAACATGGCTGTTGCAACGCTCGGGTCCGACACTGGAGGATCGATCCGGCAGCCGGCGTCGTTCTGCGGAGTAGTTGGCCTGATGCCAACTTACGGCCGCATTTCACGTTACGGATTGATCGCGTTCGCCTCGTCGCTCGACCGCATTGGGCCGCTGGCGAAAACGGTGACGGATGCGGCCCTCGTGCTCCGTACCATCGCCGGGCGTGACCCGATGGATTCAACTTCCGCAGATGTGCTGGTTCCCGACTACGTCGCGGAACTGGAGAAACCGGTGGAGGGTTTGAAGCTGGGAGTGCCGAAAGAATATTTCGGGGAGGGATTGGACGGCGAGGTTCGAAAGTCGGTGGAAGCTGCGATTCAGAAGCTGGCGAAGTCGGGTTGCGAGATCGTCCCCATTTCGTTGCCACATACCAAATATGCGATTCCAACTTATTACATTGTCGCGACCGCGGAAGCTTCTTCGAACCTGGCGCGTTTTGACGGAGTTCGCTATGGCTACCGAGCCAATGACGCTCACAGTCTTTCTGAGATGTACCGGCGCAGTCGTGATCAGGGATTTGGGCCCGAGGTGAAACGACGAATTATGTTGGGGACATACGCGCTGAGTGCCGGATACTACGACGCCTACTACCTCAAGGCCCAGAAGGTGCGCACGCTGCTGGCACAGGATTTTGCGGAGGCTTTCGAAAGAGTGGATGCGATCGTGACCCCAACCAGCCCCACGGCCGCGTTCAAATTGGGAGAAAAAGTCGATGATCCATTGGCCATGTATCTGGCGGACATCTTTACTGTAACCGCAAACCTGGCGGGCATTCCCGGAATCTCCGTTCCGTGCGGAGAGACTAAAGAGAGGCTGCCCATCGGATTGCAGATCCTGGGAAAGCATTTCGACGAGGCGACGATTCTGCGAGTGGGGCGCGCAGTCGAGCAAAATTGACTGCCACTAGATGGGCTGATAGTACTGCTCTCCGGCGCAACTCCGGCACAGCACTTTGCCGTCACGACGAACTTCGCGGCGGAAATTGATACCTTCGCCGCAAACATCGCACACAACTCGATCACCTTTATAACCGGGGAACTCTTCCGGCGGTAGCTCGACCTTCACCCACTGGGTGGTGAACAGGTCGTCGTCGGAGATTTCGCGATAAGCCAGCATTTGCTGGCTATTTTTATCTTCAACTTCGGGATGCATCTGGCGCGCCAGGGCCTTGGACGATTCCTTGGCCGCGATGCGAACCGCCTTGCCGGTGCTGACGTCGACAAACGTAGCTGCGACTTTGCCCCAGTCGCGGAACTTCAACGCACGTTTGCCCAGACGGCAGCCGGTAACGACGGCGACGGCGTCGGTGGCGCAACGGTCGATTTCCACAAAAGTAACGAGACGCTTGCGGTCCCTGCCACGGGGATCTTCGATGCCGAGCTTTGTCAGGCCGAGCATGGCCAGGCGCACGCCGAGAACTTGACCGGCGCACAAGTGTCCGTGGGCTTGTTCGGCGTCGCGCAGGTATTCGTCGAGAGATTTCATTCGTAAACCGTTGTCAATCAACCTCAACCCAACAACCAAACGAAGGAGAAAACGTATGAAGTGTAATTCTAGACCGAAAGCTGTGCTCGTAGCGCTACTCGCAATTTCACTATTGGCCACTGGCTGCACCGCGCAGTGGATCAGTGTTGCCCTGGCCGATTTGCCGGTGTTGTTGCAAATGGCGCTCAACATTGGATCGCTCGTCACAACGCTACAATCCGGGCAGCAGTTGAACGCGTCTGAGGCCCAAGCCATCCAGAACATCTCGGCTGAAGCCAGCAAAGACCTGAATCTGCTGCAAACGCTGTACAACCAGTATCAGGCCAATCCGACCGCCAGTGCGCTACAGAAAATCCAGAGCACGGTTGCGGACATCAGTCAGAACCTGCCCGCGTTGTTGCAAGCAGCCCACATTGCAGATCCGGTGCTGGCTGCCCGCATGGCGTCGGCCGTGAACCTGATACTGGCTACGGTGACCAGCTTTGCGGCATTGATTCCGCAGGCATCGGGGATGCCGACTGGCCGTATAGCCGCGGTAGCGCCAACCGGGAAAAAGAAGACAACGATTCCCCAGGCTCAGGACCTCAAGAAGCAGTGGAATCAGACGGTATGTGGAACCACGGGGAAGGCCAGCCTGGATTCCGCGTTTTCAGTTTGTCCGCTGAAGTAACGCAGAGTAGTTCGCTTCCAGTCTCTGTCTGCCTGGGCAACCCGGCGGACAGAGGCACTTTCACTTTCGTTTCCAACGCACTCCATCTTTGGTGATTTCGATCACGATGCCCGCGGATGTGAGCTCGGCACGAATGGCATCGGAGGCCTTGAAATCACGGCCGCGACGAGCGGCCTCGATATCCGCTATCTTCTTTTGGACGTCAGCATCGGAGAGTTGCAGTGAGCTGATTGCATCGAGCAGATTTTTATCGATTTCGTTTTCTCTCCCTTCGGCCTGAGCCCACTCGACAATCTTTCTTATTTTGGGGGCGTCATCGTCTTTGAGCACAGCGAAAAGTAGATCGAAGTTGTGAAGAACGCCGTGCATTTGAAGAGCATCGTCTTTGCGAAATTCGCCAGCATCGATGGCTGTATTCGCTTTGCGAACCATCTCAAACACAGCGGCTTGAGCCTGCGCCGTGTTGAGGTCGTCATCCATGCCAGCAAACATAAGCTTGGAAGTCTTGATGTAGAGCTCAGTCATAGTGTCTGTCGAGCCCTCAGAAAACGTACCTGTGAGAAGCCGCTTGTCGAAGTTCCTCAGTCTCTCCACCGACACCGCCGCCTGCTTCAATCCGTCGACCGTGAAGTTCAACTGATGGCGATACGGAACTGATGACAGCAGGAATCGTATGGACGACGGCTTGTGACCCTTGAGCACAAGATCACGCAAGGTGAAGAAATTGCCCAGGCTCTTCGACATCTTCTCGCCTTCAACCAGCAAAAAGCGTGAGTGAAACCAGAAGTGCGCAAAGGGTTTGCCGGTCAGGGACTCGGACTGAGCGATTTCGTTCTCGTGATGGGGGAAGATCAGATCTTCGCCGCCGGCGTGCAGGTCAAAGCTTTCGCCCAATTCCGCCATCGACATGACCGAGCACTCAATGTGCCAGCCCGGACGGCCCGGCCCGATCGAAGTCTCCCAAAACGCTTCCCCCGGCTTAGGCGCTTTCCACAGGGCGAAGTCGCGGGCACTGTCCTTCTCATACTCGTCCACATCGACGCGCGCGCCGTCCTCCATGCCTGCGAAATCCTTCTTGGAAAGCTTGCCGTATCCGGGAAACTTGGCGATGCGGAAATAGTAGGAGCCATCTTCGGCACGGTAGGCGTATCCTGCGGTTTCCAGCTTGGCGATGAATTGCGCCATCTCTTCGATGTGATCGGTGGCCCGCACCAGAATCGGTTGTTCAATGTTGAGAGCCGCCGCATCCTCGAGAAAAGCCTTCTCGAACCTGGCCGTGTACTGTTTTACGCTGACTCCCGCGCGAGCCGAGTTGCGGATGATCTTGTCATCCACATCTGTGATGTTCATCACGTGGCGGAGCTTGAATCCGCTTTGGCGGAGGTAACGTCGCAGGATGTCTACGGCAACGAAAGTCCGGAAATTGCCTATGTGGCCGTAGTCGTAAACCGTCGGTCCGCAGGCATACATGCGGACTTCGTTGCCGGCAAGCGTCCGGAACTCCTCGATCTTCCCGGACATGGTGTTGTAGAGGTGAAGTGGCATGCGGAAGAGAATCTACATTCTAGGGGAAGGGAAGAAAAAGGGGCAAATGCTGTGAATGAATTTTGGTTTCCTATTCCCTCTCACTTGTCTTTTCGCAGCGAAGGAAGCGTAGTTACCGGGATTGTGATCGCCTTCGATTTCTCTTCAAATCCTCGGCCGTCAGAGAAAGGTACAACCGTGATGACCAGCTGAATTGGCTCCAGGTTGAGGTTCTGCATCCCGAGCGATGCCATTCCATTGGCAGGGAAGTTGCGATCGACTGCCGATCCGCACGGCATGCTCCCCCGGGCCGTCTCGCTGACGAAGACATTCGCTACGCACTGATAGTGAATCTGCACGTAGTCTGTATGTTCTGTGGCCCACGACACCTCTACCATGTCCATGACATCCACGATCACAGGTGAGTGCGTAAACGACACCACGATTGGTACGCCGGAAGGCCACTTTGCCGCGGCAGGTGTGATCTGCGGAGGGAGAAACGTCACCTTAGAGAGGAAAGCGTCCATCAACTGGAATTCATTGTGTTCGGAAACCCACTGGTTAGAACACGGGAGCGGCATCCCGGTGGTGTTGTGCCCCTCGAAGGTGAAATCGAGCTCGTAGCAGAGGCCATGCTGGAATACATGAAAATAGTAGACCTCTGAAACGTGGCCCGCCCCGATGCTAGTCGATATCGTGTGCGCATAGGTGATTCCGTGCACCGTACGGAGAGAAGTATATTCCGGCCTGAACGAACTAAATTGCTGGCACGTCCCCTCACTCCGAATGTTTGAATCCACAAAGGCTGCCAACAAGCCACCTTCAGAGTTCGAATCTGGATATATCTCACGGGGTATCTCAAAACTCTTGATCCGGACGATCGAGCCTTTTTCCCAGTCGGCGAAATTAGGCTCTGTCCCTCCCTCCTCGCTATTCTGAAAGGTCTTTGGATAACGAAAGTGAAGTCCGTAGTTCGAATCCATATAGCCGCTCCAGGTGGCAATATCACCGAGCACAGGCGGCACGCCAGAAGGGTTCATGTGCAGGACGGTTTCTATCTTCGTTACTCTCAGAACTGTATCGGGAACCGGGTGTCCGATAGGGGGCTCGGGCGGTTGGTTCTCCGTCCCAGTTACATCCAATTCATCGTCGATTTGGTTCTTGAGCCCTGCTGTGTGCCCAATCAAGTCGTAGATAATGCCGTCTTCGTCGGTTAGCTTGAGTCTCCCAGCCTGTTTGCTCAGGCAACCCACAATGTCAACCTTCGAAGGTTGAGCCGCCTTGGTTTCTGCGGTCGATTGCGGCACACACTGCCGGGCTGCCGCACTACCACTTGAAAATAGAATCACGACTGAAAATAGAATCACGATCAGCAGACAACTGCGACGCATGTGCCCCCCAATCTCCGCATGATAGAACTTGCGACGGCAATCATGGTTAGCAAGCAGGATGCCGTTCGCGTTTGCTTATGGATAGAAGCTCTGGGGTGATGAAGGCGGCAAGGTTGGGTCGGGGAATAGACGTTGTGTCTGTGGTGACACCCCCCTCAACCGCTATTGGCGCTTAGGCGCTTTCCGACCAAAAACACGTAGTGGATCGCCGAAATGACAGTGAAGATAAACGTCGCGTGCAGGAAGGTGAGGCGTGCAATATCAATCCACCGTTCCGGTCGTATTTGCAGCAACAGCACGAAGAACACGGCAGCCACCTGAGCAAAGGTGTTGGCTTTGCCAAAAACACTGGGCCGAAAGTCGCGCAACCCGGCAATCGCGAACAGCACCGTGCTCGCGGCCAGAATGGAGATATCCCGGCTGAAAACCACCACCGTATATTTCCAGGGAATCTTGTGCAGAATAGAAAGCACCAGAAAAACCGTGCTCAAAAGCATTTTGTCGGCAATGGGATCGAGATACTGCCCCAGCACGGTTTGCTGCTTAAGAGCGCGGGCTAGTAAACCGTCCAGTCCGTCACTCACTCCCGCCAGCACGAATAAAATCAGGGCGACCCCATAATGGCCATCGACTAGCTTGATGACAATAAACGGAAGAAATGACATGCGCAGCAGCGTGAGCTGGTTGGGGAAGGTCAGCAGTTGAGAGAGCTTCACCGCGATGCCTCGTGCGCCGGAGGGTGGTCGGAGTTCAACACCTAGCGATTGTCTCCGGGAAGCGGACGGCATTGCAAATTGCCCGAGAGGAGTTTGCCCAGTCCGGGAGTGCTCGGTACAATAAGGTCTGCGTTTGTCCTTACTGTAGGCGCGTAGCTCAGTTGGTTAGAGCGCTACCTTGACACGGTAGAGGTCAGGAGTTCGAGTCTCCTCGTGCCTACCATATGTTTTCTCCTCGGATTCCTCCCGTCTTGGCGTTCTTTTTCACCCTTGCAAAAACCTGGCGGACGGAGCAACCTCGTGGGTAAGCGAATGGGGAGACGATCATGAACTGGAAAAGCAAGCTGATTCTCGGAATAATGACGGCCGTTGCCATGTACTTGCTTACGTTCCTGCTGCCCAGGGGAGGCATGTTGCGCGACACAGCGCTGGTGCAGTTCCCCTTAACCGTAGGAGTGTGGGCGATCTACGTTCTGCTTTTCGTGAAGCTTAAATAGGTACGCCCGGCGGATCGCAGAGCCCCGGCGGAAATTAACTGCGCTGTTCGAAAAACTGCTTCTACCCGCTCCGCCTGTACCATCCCTGATTCACACGAACAGCTTTTTTGTTTACCTTGATGCCCGGGACAATATCACACTTGTTCCCATCCAAGCCCACGAGCCTGGCACAAAAACAATAGATCGTTGCTCGGGGAGGAGACATCAGACTGATTTCACACGTATCTACCATGAAAATTCCGTCTAATGCTTTGCTGGTCTCCCTGCTGGTCATGCCGTTGTTCGCGCAGGTATTGAAACCCGCGCCCGCGCTCCCACCGGACAACCGGCTCAAAGCCGACATTCTGTTGGTGGTGGCGCACCCGGATGATGAGACCGGGGTGTCGGCGTACCTGGCCAAGCTGCTCGATCAACACAAGCGGGTTGAGGTCGTATACCTGACTCACGGGGAAGCCGGGCACAATAACATGGGCCCCGAGCGCGGCCCTTCGCTGGGAGCGGTTCGCGAGACCGAAGTGCGGCATGCCCTGGCGACGCTCGGAATTGATAATGTCTGGTTTCTCGACGGTCGCGATACACCCAGCCAGAACGTGCTGCAATCTCTCGCGCAATGGCATCACGGCCTCGCGCTGGAAGAAGTGGTCCGCATGGTGCGCCTCACCCGCCCGGAGGTCATCATTACCTGGCTGCCCGGCTTTTTCATCGGTGAGAACCACGGCGACCACCAAGCGTCCGGCGTTTTGGCGACTGAGGCTTTCGACATCGCCGGCGACGCGGCGATTTTCCCCGCCCAACTTGCCGCTGCCGTGAAGGTGAACGAACTCTCGCTGGAAGGCTTGCAGCCCTGGCAACCCAAAAAGATTTACTACTTTTCGGATGCACAGGACGGTCCATTTAAAGACAGGGGCCCGACTTATGCCACAACTGAAATTTCTCCCACTCACAATTTGCCATACTGGCGGCTGGCCATGGAGGCCTTCTCCTTTCATCTGACGCAGTATCGAAACTATATTGAAGGTCTGGCCAAGAAGAAGCCGGAGGAGCAAAAAAGCGAATGGGGTGATCCGGTGGAACTGATCTTCGGCAAATCTCTGGTGGGAGGGAGCCAAACTGGGGACGTGTTCGAAGGCGTGACTCCCACGGCCGTTCCTTTTACCCGCGTGATTCCGTCCGGTGAAGCGTCCCTCGCATCACTCGAACTTGCCGGCCCTTGGGGGTTCTATGATGTGTTCCGGCACGAACATGGCCTTACGCAACTGCCGAAGGCGGCGGTTCCGGAGATTGCGATCACGCACGGGCAGACTTTACAGATTCCTTTGCTGGTTCGTAATACCGGCAACTCTCCTCAAACTATCACGCTCGCCATAACCGCGCCGCAAAGTTGGACCGTACAGGAATTTGCCTCCAGTTTCTCATTGGCGGCCGGGGAATCGTCCCCGGTGCTCGTGGAAGTGGCCACACCATTTAGCGAAACGAGTACAGGCCAGGTCAAATGCCGCGCTGAAAGCAACCAGCACACGATCGGCGAAGTGGAACTCCACGTGAAGCTAAGGTCGGGAGGCTTGCCGCAGTAATACTTGGCAGAGACTTAACTGGATGCGGTCGCCCCGAACGCTCTATGCTCATTTCCAGCTGCGACTTCGTTCTTATGGGCATACATGTGGCGGTCGGCGCTATCCAGGACTTCGTCGAGCGTCTTGCCGTCAGACCATTCCGCTACGCCGATGCTCATGCTCAACTCAAAGCGCTCCAGGTGGCCAGCCTTGTTCCAGTCCGCAACGTAAGCCTCGGTTCGCTCGACCACATTGTGGGCTCCGGTGGGTGAAGTGTCGGCAAGAATCAATAGGAACTCATCCCCGCCGTAGCGAACTACCGCGTCGGAACCGCGAACTGAACTCTTCAATAAACCAGCGATCTCGGCCAGCACAAAATCACCGGTTAGATGTCCGAACCGGGTGTTGACTTCCTTGAAGCGATCGACATCAATCAGCATGAAGGTAAGCGGCTTCTCCGAACGCTTGGCTTGGCTGATGAACCGTCCCGCCATCTCTTCCAGTGACCGGCGGTTGTAGACTTCGGTCAGCGGATCGGTGAACGACTGCAACCTGACCAATTCGTTTTGAATGGTGCTGGAAATCAGGCTCTGACGCGCACGGCGAAGGTCGAGCCGTCGAGTTACCAGGTAGGTATTGAGCAGGGCCAGAAGAACGAACAGACCGATCACCAACTGCCGTGAGACCGTAATTTCAAAATGCACTTCATCCGTCTTCATGAAGGCGGCCGGGATGATGACGGAGAGCAGTCCGACGGCAGCGAGCAGGCCGGTTACCGAGGCAATGATCCACAGCTCCCAATCTCTCTTTTCTATGTTCGAGAGCTGCTGCGTCAGCGCCGGAAGAGAGCGGTCTTGCTCGCTCTCGATGTGCCTGTGCATCATTGCCAGAGTTTAGGACTGAATCAGAAAACGCGCAGCAGTACCGAGGTAACTTTGTGGGCTCGATTCATCGGTTGCACGATGACCGGCCGTCATGAAACTCAGGCGGAATGTTTCTCTAGTCGACCTCCAACGGTCAAGGGCCGTGTTTGCGATGAACCCGACGCTAGCCAGCAGCCTAACGTGTTTGTTTGCTTTAATATGCAAGAAGCGCTTGACGACGTAGCTTTTCTGGTGCGTGGCTGGGCAAAGGAGTAATCTGGAATCGGGAGGCGACTCATGCAGGAACAACAGCAGGCTGGCAAAGCGCGGATGATCGGTTATGCGATTGGTATAGCTCTGGTGGTCGCGGCCGCAGTGTGGAGGTTGGCCGTCCGATGAGAGCCCAATAGGCAGCGTGAGCGCTCCCAGGGGCAGTATTAACAGGCGATTGCGCTGGCGTGGTACTTTCCTCACCCCACGGCGGTTAATTTTGAATCGCACGTTTTCATGAAATTCACAATCGATTGCACGACGGTGTCATCGCCGATCGAAGTATTAATCATGGTGTGATAAAGCGGCAGGTTCGGCCACTCGACCCCAAAGTATTTCGCAATGAAATCGGCCCGCTCGCGATCAACCGTATCCACCAGTTGCTCGGCTTCGTTTTCACTCTTGCCGCGAACCAGCAGCCGCCGCACCTTTTCCTCTCGCGGAGCGTATAGAAATACCCGCAACGTGTCTTCGCGGTCTCTAAGAAAATGCTGCGATCCTCTTCCGACGATGACGCAATTTCCTGTCTCCGCCGCGTGCAGAACGACCCTCTCTGTGAACTTAATAATGCATTCGCTATCCACCAGGCTCAGCTTGTGCGCGTTGATGCTTCCCTCGTAACTCCCGCGCAAAAACGATTTGAAGAGCCGGTAGTAGAGCGGATCATTTCGCTCTTCCCGGCACTCGACCTCAGCCTTGGGACAATTTGCCAGGCGGGCGATCTCCTCGGTTAGCAAGTGATCCCAAAGCTTCCATCCCAGATGTTGCGCAAGCTGCTGGGCAATTTCGCCCCCGCCGCATCCGTACTCCCGCTCAATGGTGATGATTTTGATCATTCTGAATCCCCTACAATTGCTACCGGTATTTCTCCATTCGATTCAATACCATTCTACTTCGCTCAGCCCGCTGCCAAATCGGCCCCTCCACCTGGGTCATTCTTCTTCAAAATAAAAGACAGAAAGAACATGATGGCGGCTCCCACACAAAGCACCATGAAAGTATCAATGTATGCCAGGCTGCCCGCTTGATTTTGAATGTTCTGATAAATCCTGGCATAGGCGCCCATCTGTGCGTCGGGAGGGCTCATCCCTGCGTGACCCAGGCGCTGGGCGAGGCCGTTCACCGAGTTCTGGAAATTCGGATTCCCATCCCGAGTGAACTCAATCAGCCGCGCCTGATGGAACTGTGAGCGCCGCGCGATCAGCGTGGTGACCATTGAAGTTCCCACGCTGCTGCCCATGTTGCGCATGAAATTGACGATCCCGGCGACCGCATTGTTCTTCTCCGGTGCAATTCCGACGTAAGCCGCCAGCGTAATTGGGACGAACAGGAACCCCAACCCAATCACCTGGGCGATGCGCAACCAAGTGGCGGCGCTGAAGCTGATCTGCAAATCAATCCTCTGGGTCGAATAGTACATGGCGATCGACAAAGATAACCAGCCGAAGGCAATCAGTCGCCGCGCCTGGATCTTAGTCGTCAGTTGCCCCATGATCGGCATCTCGATCAGCAAAACCAGCCCCCCCGCCGATAACGCAAGCCCAGCCAGTTCGGACGTATACCCTAATAGGGTCTGGAGGAATTGCGGCATCAGGACCAGGCTGCTGAACAGCATGATTCCCAGCATAAACATCATCAGGCTCGCGCCCGCAAAGTTAAAGTTCTTGAACATGCGGACGTCAATGATCGGCGCTTTTTGATACCATTCCCAAATCACCAGCGAGATCAGGCATACGGTCGCGATAACGACCAACGTCGTGATGAAGTGCGACCCGAACCAATCATCTTCCTGGCCTCTGTCGAGCATCACCTGCAACGCCCCAATGCCAAGCGTCAGGAGGGCGATGCCAATGTAATCCAGCTTGACCCCGGCCGCCTTGAGCTTGGCGAGATAGGGGGGATCTTCGACGAAGCGTCTTACTAGAAACCAGGTGAGAAGGCCGACCGGCAGATTGATGAAGAAAATCCAGCGCCAGGAATAGTTGAAGGTGATCCATCCCCCCAGGGTGGGCCCGATCGTGGGCGCCATGATGGCGGTAATGCCGTAGAGCGCGAACGCCAGTCCACGCTGTTGCGGGGGAAAAGTATCGGCCAGAATGGCCTGGGCCATCGGCTGCAACCCGCCGCCGCCCGCGCCTTGCAGCACTCGAAAAAAAAGCAGAAGGCCGAGACTCGGCGCAACCGCGCAGAGCAAGGAACTCACTGTAAAAACGCCCAGGCAGGTCATGAAAAAGCGCTTGCGCCCAAACGCGCCCGCGAGCCAGCCACTTATCGGCAGGACAATCGCGTTCGACACCAGATACGAGGTCAGGACCCACGTGCTTTGATCATTGCTCGCCCCTAAATTTCCCGCAATGTAGGGCAGCGCCACGTTAGCAATGCTGGTGTCGAGTACCTCCATGAACGCCGCCATGGCGACGACCACCGCAATCAGCCAGGGATTGTACTTAGGACGCCAGACGTCCTGATCGATCGGGATTGAGGCAACGGAACTCATCGCACGTATACATCCGGCACCACATTCATGCCCGGGCGTAGTTGGTGGTCGTCGTTCTCGCCGGGCTCGAGAACGATTTTTACCGGAATCCTCTGCACGATTTTGACGTAGTTGCCCGTGGCGTTTTCCGGAGGAAGCAAGCTGAACAAGGGGCCGGTGGCGCCAGCAACGCTGTCCACGTGGCCTTTGAAAGTTCGGCCGTTTGAATCCACATCAATGTCCGCCTTTTGTCCAACCCGCATGTGCTTAAGTTGCGTTTCTTTGAAATTCGCTGTGATCCAGATTTCCTCGAGTGGCACTACCGTGAGCAACTGCTGCCCCGGTTGAACATTCAATCCGACCACCACGGTCTTGTTCACTTCTCCGGTGACCGGGGCCACAATTTTGGTATAGCCGAGGTTGAGTTGCGCCTGCTCGAGCGCAGCCCGCTTTTGTTGCACGTCGGCGACTGCCGCGCGGGCGCGTGCCTGGCTTGACGACACCTGCTGCGGCCCAGTTTCCGCCGATCGCTGGTTCGCTTCAGATTGCGCCAGCCGGTCCCGGGCTTGTTTCACGGACTGTTGAGCAGCAGCCTCATTGGCGTGTACCGCAGCGACGGATGCGGTGCTCGCCTTGGCGGCGGCCAGTGCTTGGTCGTAAATTTGATCCGAAACTTCGCGCTTGTCCACCAGCGCTTTGTAGCGGACGAGGTCGTCTTGCGCCTTCACATCGTTTGCCTCCGCCTGTTGCAACTGGGCATGAGCGGCGGTGAGCTGAGCTTCGGCGGCGATGATCCCGGAACTGGCATTTTGAACGTCCGACGTGCTGAAACTCAACTGGCTCGAAGTGCTCACCGACGTAATCGGGACCGTGATATTCAGGGACTCCGCCGTAGCTTCGGCGCTGGCGAGGTTCGCTTGTGCCTGTTCGACCGCAACCTCATAGTCTTTCGGATCGATCTCCACCAATACGTCACCCTTCTGTACCCACTGATTGTCCCCCACATTAACCTTGATCACGTACCCGGAAATGCGTGCGCTGACCGGGGAAAGGTGGACATCCACCTGGGCATCGTCGGTAGATTCATAGCTGCTGAGATAGCGCCACAAGAACAACCCGCCAACAACCAACACCAACACCGCAATGACAATCAATCTGTTTCTTCGGCTGTTGGAGCGTGCGGATCCACGCGTCGCTCGCGGCGTTGATTCTTCCTGCCGTGCGGCCGGCGGGCTGGTGGATTCCTGGCTTGTCCGGGGCGCCCCTGCTGGGTTCTCTTCTGCCATGGTCATTTTCCTTTGAAATATTCTTTGACGCCGGCTTCAGCCGTTCCCAGGGCACGGGCCAGGGAAATTTTGGCGTAATTATAGTTGTAGAGACTCGAGATGTACTGTTCATGTGCGCTGGCGACGGTTTGTTGAGATTGCACCACTTCAACCGTGTCAGTGACCCCCGCGCTGAAACGATCGCGCGACTGGGTCAACGTCGCTTCCGCCAGTTCGATGTTGCTGCGCGCCACCTCGACCTGTTCAGCCGATGACTCCAGGTTCAACAGTGCGGTGCGGACGTCGGAGTCGATCTGCCCGCGGAGGTTGGCGAGGCGCTCCCGGCTTTGGGTGAGCTTCGCGTCCGCCTGCAAAACGTCGCCGTGAACACTGCCGCCCTGAAAGATCGGAATGGACAGCGTTCCACGCACATCGAATACCTGCGTCGCTGTCGAAGGGTGGGATCCTCCCGTTCCATAATCGCCGTCGAAAGAAAGCGACGGAAAATAACCCGCGAAGGCGGCCTTCCGCGAGAACTCCGCTGCGCGAACTTCCATCATCGCCGCTTGGTAGTCAGAACGCGAGATATAAGCGCGCCGCAGTGCCTCATCCACGGTCATGGCTTCGAAGGGCCGATATAGCGACTTGTCGGTCAAATCGAATTCCTGCCCGGAAGCCAGTCCGATGACGCGGGCCACTGCCAGCTTCTGAATCGCAAGATCGTTTCTCGCTTGAATCAGCTGTTGTAGCCGCGTCTGCATCTCCACTTTCGCCCGCAGCCCATCGATCTCCGGCGATGTGCCCGCCTTCACCTGATCCGACGCCTGGCCGTATACCGCCTTGGCTGTTTCCACTTGCGCTTCCGAAGTTTCCACGCGGGCCTCGTCGGCGATCGCCTGAAGGTAGGTGAAGCCCACGGCCTGCACTACCAGGTCACGGGCATCTTTGTATGTATATTCGCTGGATTTCAAACTCTGCCCGGCGGCACGCGTATTGCTGATCGCTTTCCAGTCAAACAGGGATTGGGTTAGATTGGCACGCGCGTCAAAGAACGAAAAAGGACCGACAGATGACGAGAGATGCAAGAGATTACTGAGACCGGCAAAGCCGAGCTCATCAATATTGAGCTTAGACTCCGCCAGATACGGCCCGGCCGTCACATGCGGCAAGAGCGCACTCAATTGCTCCCAACGCTGTCCGCGCGCCGACCGAATGTCGGCGTTGGAAAGCAACACTCCAAGATTCTGCTTCAATCCGCGGTCGATTGCGTCCTGCAATGAAATTCGCACAACCCCGGGAACCGGCTCGGACGCAACGCTGCCCGCGAACTGACCCTGCGCAGCCTGGCCTTGCCCGGGCGCGTTGGGGATGGACAGGGTCCCGGTTTGGGCGACCGTCGTCGCCGCTGCGGCGAATGCAACTGCAGCTGCCAGGCACACGCGACTGAAGCGGAGAGCATGGCCGGGCCGCATGTCATTCCCGCGGCATCGCCCGGCGTTGCCTTCCGAAATAATGTTACCTTGGCGGGTGAAAATCATTGCACGGAATTATAAACAAGTGCTCGCTATCCGCGCTCAGGCTTACACAAAAACATAAATGGCGGCGCCACATGCGAGACATCCCCGGGAACGCAGCCCAAAGTGGCGCAGTGCCGATGCGCCAAGCCTGGCCGCACCGAACCGCCGTCTTGTTACGAAAACCGAAATTCCTGAGCGAGGCTGTTTAACACCCAGTAATTTGGTGGTACAGTCGCGTAGTTCGTATCTCAAAGGCGCGAAGTAGGGCCCCAAATCCCTGACACTGAGCCGGGGTGTCCCCCGGCAAGGTAAAACGTTCCGAACGTTCCTCACGAAAGGAGCTTGCGTCATGATTGACTACACGAAAGTAAAACTTGGCAAACAGACTGCTCACCACGACAGCCGGGTTCCGATGCTGAGCAAGTACACCGGCAGCCTTCCGGCGCCGCCGGCGGCCACAAACTATGACACCAAGATCACCAACTTGGGCATGATGTTGAATGACAAGTTGGGAGATTGTACCTGCGCCGCCGTCGGTCATTGCATTCAAGAATGGACGGCGGAAGCACAGAAAAAGCAAGTCATTCTTCCGGACCAGGATATTGAAAAGCTATACGAGATTGTGGGTCACTACAATCCCAACAATCCCAGCTCCGACCGGGGCGCGGTTGAAATTAACGTGCTCAACTACTGGCTGGCAAATCCGGTTGCGGGGAATCAATTGAGCGCATTTTGCGCGCTTGAACCGAACAATCACCAGGAAATCCAGGACGCGGTATACATCTTTGGCAACTGCTACATCGGCCTGGCTATGCCGATTTCGGCTCAGACTCAGACGGTGTGGACAGTTCCTCCGGGCGGAGCCACAGGCAAGGGTGCACCCGGTTCGTGGGGTGGCCATGCCGTTCCGATCGTAGCCTACGACGCACGTGGTCTCACCTGTATCACCTGGGGTGAACTCAAGCGCATGACTTGGGAGTTCTGGAACGCATATTGCGATGAGGCTTACGGCCTTCTCAGCCCGGACTGGGTCAAGGCAGGGAAGACCCCAACCGGCTTCGACTGGAAGCAGCTTGAAGCCGACATGAGCGACCTGAAGACGGCCTTCCCGGCCGGTCGTCCCATTGCGGCTTAGATAAAACTAACGCCGGAAGTGCTTGCGTTCCATCCTAGTGGTCAAGCACTTCCATTTTTCTTCCACTTTTGTTTTACCAAGGCGCTGGCTCTTGCGCCCATGAAAGGAGGCCATATGGCCGCTAGCAAGTCTTTCTCGCCTCACCACCTCGATGTCGAAGATCTCCGGCTGAATTACGATCCCGAAGCTCCGCAACAGCGTTTCAAAGCGGCCGGAGTCGAAGCTGCTTTTCTCAGTGAAAGCGATCGGCTTCCCAGCGCCGTTCCCTGGCCTGTAGCCACCAAGCCCACGCCTAAACCGCTAACTCCGGCGCCGGCTGAACGCGACGATTTGTCGAAGTTCAAGGGCTATGACGCCGTCGTCGTGACCTGGACCTCCGCCGAGGCGGCGGCGCTCGCAGCGCTGTTTACGCCGGGCTTCCAAGTATCCCAATGGTACGAGTACCGCCACGATGTACAGAGTTATATTCCGCTGGTCACCGGAGGCATGGCTCCCTTCAACGATAAGACACCCGACATGGCACGCTACTACCACAGTCTCGGCTTGTACTTTCCGTGCGTCATCGGAAAAGCCCGGGTGCTGTTGATGAAATCTGGTTTACACCTTGACTACGATGGGCCGGCATATCCGATCCAGAAAATGATCAGCGAGGTGGTGCAAGCTGTGCAGCCAAAGCTTTTCATCACCACTGGAACCGGCGGGGGAATCGGGAAAGAGGTTGCGCTGGGAGATGTTGTTATCGCCGGCCGCACCAAGTTTCACTGCGTCACACAGTTCAAGAGTCAGCCGTGGGCAGCAGCTTCGTATGCGACATCTGCCATCCCGGCTGGCGCGATTCAGGCGATCACTCCTGCGCTTACCAAAGTTAACGCTGCGCGCATTACCGGAGCACGCTCCGTCCCCAAAATGTGGGATACCGCCCAGGATGCGATTGTCACCACGGATTTCTTCGGCTTTGATGACTCTACTGACTACTACAAGCTTCAGGGACAGGGACAGGCTTGCGACATATGGGCGATGCCATGGTCGGCAATGCCTTGCAGCAGTTCCCCAACGTGAAGTGGCATGCCATACGAAATGCATCCGATCCGCAGATCTCAAATCCGTCGGGCAATATTGAGCAAGCCAAGCAGGAAGCTGGGCAGATTTACGCGAAATACGGCGCCTTTACCACGGCTGCGAGTGTCATAGCCACCTGGGCCGTGATACAAGCCAGTTTCGGGCATTAGGGCCAACCTCCGGCGGAAGTCAGGTCAAGACTGGCTTCCGCCTGGCGTTTAAGTGCGGCGCGTCTTACCGAGGGCAATTCCACAACCGACGTGCCCAGTGCAGTGTCCATCGCAAATACGCGATATGCCGCAATCAGACGACAATCGAAGTCAGTTTGACTTAGGCACGCTAAGTGGGTTCGGCGCGGCTTCGGCCGCTCTCGCTTATGCGACTGGAACACTCACTATCAACATCTACCTGCACCAACTTGGAATTACAGACTTTTCATTAGCCAAGCCCAAATTGATTGTCACCGGCGTTCTGGTGCTTCTAACTTTCTTGTTACTGGCGCCTTTACCTGTCTACATTGCGTGGCGCATTGCAGGCCCGCGTAGCCTGGAAGAGCGAACGTTACCTGCCTCCAAAAGGATCGTTTTCTGTTTGCTCTTGCCTCTGTTTCTCCTCATTGCCGCTTGCGCGTCCTTGTTTTTCAAGAAGGAGCCGGGGCTGGGTCAGACTGCGGTCTGGGAGATTTGGGAACTTATAGCGCCGCCAAATTGTTTTACTAAGTTCCTGGCAAGCCTAGTAATTGCCGTCGAGGTCTACTTTCCTATCTGCGTCGCGGGGGTATGTACATTCCGGGCCTCGCGACTCTTCGATCGGGTTTCACAGACCAGTAGGTCCAAGATGCACCCCGAAAGAGTTGTTTATTTCGTGTTTCTAACCGCGTTCGCCGTGGTATCGATTATCGGATACATCTACGTTTTCTCCATAACCTTCTATCCGGCCGTATCACCAGAATTCGGAGGCGGCAAACCATACTTCGAAAAATTCGTTATCGCAGAAGAGGGAAGATGCCAGTTGCAACAGTTCGGCATACCTTTTCATGATGACCAGCCGAATGTGACAAAATTTCTCCCGGTCGTTCACGAATCCGATGTCCTGGTTGCTGTTTGGCTGAAGCCGGACGATGAGAAGTCTGATTCTGAGAGCTGGCGTTCCGTTGTCGTTCAACTCGATAAGACACAGATTACTGCTGCGGCCGTCAATCAACGCGAAAAGCCAATGCAGCAATTACTCGTGCCTTCAGCGCCGTGCATACCTAGCTCAGGGGAGGCACCCAGGCGAGCTCGATAAACGAACGGACAAGAATAGGACGCCCTGACAACTTGGTGGTGAAATGCGGGTGATAATGGTCCCGGCTCCCGGGGCTATTGTTCGCGGGTGCTGCGGAACATCTCGGGTGGGTCGAGATAACATCGGCGCCAAAACCCTTCGTCGGATAGCGTGCCGGCCTTCCACTCCTGCAGTACTGGAAGGGTCGCAGCCACCATTCCCCCGTCGGCGGAATCGAAAATCAGCACAATCCCCGCCGCGGTTGATGAGGACTTGGTGAGGTCAGCGTATTCCTTCTGGAACAGCCCTTTGACGAACGCCAGCCTGGCCTGTGGACCCGCGTCCGCAGCACTGTCAGCAGCCTTTTGGATGGAAACAATCACCACAACTTTTCCGCGAAGCGGTGCCCAATCTCCTGGGAAAGATGCGGTTTGTTCATTTTCAATCTGAAACGGCGCTTTATTGTTATCGGCTGCTGGCGCAGGCGGAGCGGGAGGCATTTCGCGCGGCGCGTCCGCCGGCTCCGAAGCATCAGGCATCTCAAGTGCAGAACGTCGTACCCAGGCACGCGAAAGCCCGGAAATGCGCAAATGCACCCAGCTTTCATTACTGTCGAGAATCTCGAACTCATCTTCCGCATCGGCCAGGAATAAGACCTTCGCTCCCTCGCTTGGGCTTACCAGCACTGGGGTTCCAGACTTCCGCACCGCAGCCAGGTTAGTGGGATGCGACTGGTTGCGAAGAATTTCCTCCAGGTTCCTGGCTTCCTTGTCGAGATCTTCGGTGTGGCGGTCGGCCACGCTGCTCCTCGGAGGTGGCGTAGGGCTTTGGTCTGTCCGCGGGAAAGCACTTCCTTTGAAGGACGGGGCGGGGGGAAGGTCGGGTGCCGATGCCGACCTACTGGCAGCGGCAGCGTCTTCGCTCTTCGATGCGGCCGGCTGGCTCTTGACTGACGAGGCCGTGGCGCTGGAGGGCGCTTTCGCTTCGAGCGTGTCGGACAGCCGATCGAGCAGATCAGATTCCAGCCGGCCATTCGACGGCAGCACTTGGTAACCGGATTTCGCTGCCGCGGGAGCGTTGTACCAGGCTGTGATTTTGGCACTGACGCGCACCACCGACCCACCCGTTGGGGTCGAGGCTACTTGAACAGTGCATTGATAATAGCCCTTTTGAAAACGATCCAGGGGTTGCTCGCCCACCACCGCGAAACCATCGAGCACCGGCAAACGGCCGCCGGTCGAGGTTTGCAACTGTCGGACCGCGGCTTCAACCACCGACCGGGGCTGGGGAAAAGTGCGTTCAGCAGGAGGCCCCTGTGCTCGACCCAACGGCATCACGCACGCCCACAGCACAGCGACTGTGCCAAACCAAACTCTCTTCATGGCACGGGCTCCAGCTGTGCTTGGTTAATCCAGCCATGTTGGCCATCCTCGGTTTCCACGCCGTACCAGTAGGGAGTCGCAATCAGAATCACAACCTCAGATCCCGCATTGAGCGTCTTCAGGTTGGTGGCCGAGTGGAAAGGCGCAGACTTCAAATGCGCACCCGAAGCTTTAACGACTCGTTCGACCTGCCGGCGCAAGTTCTCGACCTGCTGTTCGGGGGTGTTCGCTGAAGTCGCCATCGCCGCCGCTTGCTCCTGGGCATTCTTTTGTTCGAGGGCTTTCCTGGCAAGCTCTTCCTGTCGATGTCTGTCGTTTTCCGCGCCCTGCTTCTTCTCCGCTTCTAGGGTATCCACACGGTCCTGAATATCTCGATACTCGGCGCTTTCGACGCTCCCATCTGAAGGGTGCACAATATGGCGGAAGTCTTCCACGAATACTGCGTCAATTCGCAAAATTGTTTGCTGTGTAGTTTTGCTCTGCACGATGTAGCGTACGGCCAAGGTGCCTTGGTCATTGCTTTCCTTGAAATTCACCGGCGCCAGCACCTCGGTACGCACTTTGTAGAACGCTTTGCCCGGCCCTTTCCATTCTTCGAACAAGGAAGAGGAGGTCGCGGGAGACGCCTTATCCACGAACTTGTCCTTGTTGTACTCCTTGCTGCCCTGGATGATTCCGTCATTGACTACGGCTTCCACGGCCTGCACCACCATGTATTCGGGAGAGCTTACCTCGGTGGAGAGCCCGATTCCATAGTCAGCTTTTTTCTTCTTCGGTTCGCGGCCTTGTAGAGAAGGGGCCTGGTTCAGGAGTGCAAGGAGCACAGCCGCAGCCAGAGCAAGCCGGGCGGGGCGGATTGCCCGCGGGGGCCTATTCGCCGGGTGCGGCGAAGGAAGGCTTTTGGTGCGGAAGGAAATCTTCTTCATGTGCTCCGATGACTGATCTTCTACGCTTACGCTCTCATACTCTTTGCCGAGCGCGCATGTCAACTCCGGAGGATGCGGTTCCAGGCAGGCTCCGGTAGTAATTGCCTGCAGCTTGTGGAGAAATTCGAACGCCCTCTCTGATCCAGATGTTTGGCCTCTGGGTCAAAGCCAGGATTTGACAATCTTTTTACAAAATTGAGTAGCCGGACTCTTGACATGATCTAAAGAACGCGTCAACGTTGTTTGCGAGCAGAAAATATTTAAGATGCTGGATGCCCTGAAATCGAACGGTCGCGCGCTGAAGCCCGGAGCCCGGATTCCGGCCCGGATATCTCTTCTGAGCCTGCCGAATAGAAAGCGGGACCGTGCGGGCAAACAAAAGGCACTTCTGCAAGCTGCTTTACGCTTGTTTGCCACCAAGGGATACGAGCGCACGACGACCCGCGAGATCGCCGCCGCAGCGGGTTGTGCCGAGGGTCTGATCCACCGTTACTTCAAAGGAAAAGCTGGCCTGCTCACTGCCCTGGTCGAATATCACATTTCCGATGAACTGATGGGAATGCGCCAACGCCCACTCTCAGCCGTAGGTCTGGAAGAAGAATTCCTTCAACTGGTCGACTGGGAAATCGAATACTTGTGGAAGAACCGTGATTTTCTTCGCGTATTTATCTCGCGAGGGTTGGTGGATCCGTCGCTCGGCGGTGTGATTAGCCGGGCCATCCTCTCACCCCGCACCCATGCCGTGATGGAACGCCTCAAGCACCATCGGCAGTGCGTCTCCCTTCCTCAGGAGGAGCTTGAGGTCCTGGCCCGGTCCGTAGGAGTGTTCGGTTTTGTGTTTGGCTTCATGCGTCCCGTGGTGCTCGGGCAGGACCGATCCCAGGCACGCAATATGGCCGCTATTCTCGCGGCCATGCTGGTTCGCGGCCTTTCGCTGAACATGAACCTATGAAAGTTTTTTGATTTGTCTCATTCGTAGAATTTATTTCTTCTTGACACACATCTCTTTGCGGTGATAGTAAGTGCGTACATGCGCACTTGCATTGGGGAGGTTCGATGCCGTTTGTGATATCGGCTCCCTGTCTCTGGGTCATATTTGTGAGGTCTGCTTGGGTTGTTGTTGACGCCGTTTCGCTGTAGCGGTTCGCAATTCATGTTGGACGGGCAAGTTTTTGGCCCTCGATTCAGTGCCAGGAGGACTCAATGAGCTCTCGCCGGAGTCATTTTTCCGGGTGGTTGCTGTTTGTGTTTTTCTTACTGGGTGCCTTACCGCAGGCGAATGCTATACCTGCCTTCGCCCGCAAATATGGCTTGCGCTGCTCGGCCTGTCACGAAGCTTGGCCGATGCTCAACTATTTTGGCCAGAAGTTCAAAGACAATGGCTATCAGTTGATGAATGATCGGGATGCCCCGATCTGGCAAAACCCGTCCTATTGGCCGGTGACCTTCCGCATGACGCCGATATGGCACCGGGTAAGCACGGGCCGGGTGGCGGTCGACGTAGGCGCCGGGATGAACAACGGCGAGGCTAGGATCGAAAGCTCGGGCTTCGACCTGAGTGGGCTCGACTTCCACACCGGTGGAACTCTGGAAAAGAACATATCGTTTTACCTGCTTCCCTCATCCGATAGCACGGGAACCTTTCACTTCGAGACCGTCATGACGCGCCTCGATAACATCTGGGGCAGCTCTTGGCTCAATGTGAAGTTGGGTAAATTCGAACTCGACAACCTACTTTCTGAAAAGCGCATTTTGACGCTGACCGGGAACGGGGGCATTTACCAGACGTATCACTTCATCCCGGTTGGCGATGGCAATATTTTCGGTCAGATCGGCGACAACCAGCTCGGCCTCGAGTGGCTGGGGCACTCGGCGGATGACCGGACACGCCTTTCCGCCGCTCTTATCAGTTCAAGTGACGGGAACACCAATCTGATCACCGGAGCCAACTCCTACACCGGATTCTTTACCGGCAGTCAGGCTTTTGACACCGGGAAGCTGGGGGTGCAGCGCGTCGGGTTCTACGCCATGGTCGGCGATGCTGCAACCACCTATCGAACTTCTGGCGGAATCCCTATTGCCGGTTCTGGAATCGGCAACAAATCATTCAGTCGTGAAGGTTTCGTCGGACAATTCTACTTCGGTTCCCACTTCGACCTCACGGTCGTGACTCAGCATGGATCGGATAACGTATGGTTCGGGCAGGGTTTTGGTAATGCGTCCGACCCCAACAACGGAACCCCATTTAACGACCTTCCGAACAATACGCCGGGAACGGTGCTTCCGGCCACGGCGCGGGCACCCAGTTGGAACGGAGCCACCTTCGAAGCCCACTACGTGTACAACCCGCAGCTGATTTTCATTGGGCGCTACGAACTGGAGCGTATGTCGCAACAGGCAAACACAACCAATGCGGGCAATCTGGGAAATATCAGCAGCTACACCATCGGCTACCGCTACTACCCGATTATGACCAGCCGGGCTGGCTTCGCCTGGCACAACGAATACAACTGGATGCACCAGGACGGGACGGGTCCATTACCTGGCGAAAACGTGAACAGCAGCGAATTGCTACTCGGCTTTGACTTCGACTTCTAGGAGAGGGAATCAGCGATGCCTACGAAACTACTTACGTGGTCGTGGTTGGTCGGAGTCCTTGCTGCGCTGCTACTGGCAGCTACGTCGCAGGCCCAGATCACCAGTTACGAAGAAAACGGTCGGCTCAATACCGACAGTCATGTGGGTAAGCTGACCGGGCATGCTCAGAACGCCGCGGCGGACTATCGCCGGTACTGTGTGGGCTGCCATGGCGATTTGGGAGACGGGAACGGGGAAAATGCTCCTTGGCTTGATCCCAAACCCCGCGACTTCACACTGGGCATCTTCAAGTGTCGATCCACGCCCACCGGAACCCTGCCGACCGATCAGGATTTGTACGACACCATTGGTCGCGGCTTGGATCGCTCCAATATGCCGATTTGGAATACGCTTACCAAACAGGAACGAGTTGACTTGGTGGCATGGGTCAAGCATTTCTCTCCGCGCTTTCAGAAGGAAAAGCCGGGAGCGCCCATCGAGATTCCCGCAGAACCCGAAGTTACGCCCGAGCGCGTCAAGGCTGGGCAGGACGTCTTCGCACGCGTACAGTGCTGGAAATGCCACGGCGTCGAAGGCATGGCCAACGGTCCATCCGCTTCCACTCTCACCGACGACTTGAACCGTCCCATTCTGCCCTATAACTTCACCGACGGATCGCGACCCAAGTGTGGTTCCTCCGACCAGGATATTTATCGGATCTTCATGACCGGTTTGGACGGGACACCCATGCCGTCGTTTTCCGACAACATTAAGCCCGATGAGGCTTGGGACTTGGTTTTCTATCTGCGTACCTTGCAGCCTCACAACACTTTCAACATGAAAGAAAGGCAGATTGCCAAGCAATTGGGATTGAAGCCCGTGAATCCCAATGCTCCGGCACAGTAATCCCGGAACTTCACTAGGAGACTGCTCATGAAAAGTCAGTATGGACGTAAGCTTGCTGCAGTACTACCGGCGCTAGTATTGGTTGGTGTGGGAGCTGTGATTTTGAGTCAGAAGGTGAACGCCGCCGGTGAAGGCTCAATCACCGGGACGGTCAAGCTGAGCGGCACGGCTCCGCACATGAAGGGCATTGATATGTCGAAGGACCCGGTATGCAGCAAGGCGCACGAAAGCAGCCCGGCGCAGATGGAAAATGTGGTGGTCGGGCAGGGCGACGGTTTGGAAAACGTTGTTCTATATATTTCGCAAGGCCTGACAGGCAATGAAGTCCCTACCACACCTGAACCGACATTCGATCAAAAAGGTTGCATGTACACGCCTCATGTGCTGGCGCTCGACGTAGATCAGAAGTTTAAGGTGACTACCGCCGACCAGACTACCCACAACATCCACCCCTTGCCGAGCCCGACTGCGGGCAATATCGGCTGGAACAAATCGCAACCGCCGGGAGCACCCCCGATTGAGACCAGTTGGAAGAACGAGGAAGTGGCCATTCCTGTAAAGTGCAACATCCATCCCTGGATGCACGGCTGGTTTGTGGTGGTAAAGGGTCCATACGCGACCACCGACAACAAGGGTTCGTACACAATCCAGCACGTGCCTGCGGGCAGCTACACGGTCACCGCCTGGCAAGAAGACCTGGGAACTCAGACGGCGAAGGTGACGGTGGCTGCCGGAAGTCCGGCAAAAGCCGATTTCACTTTCAAAGGTAAGTGAAGATCTGAATTTTCCCGCTTGGAAATTAAGGATTACAGGGCTCTTAACCCGAGTCAGAGGCTAAAACCCGCTGTCCGCGCGGGTTTTAGCTTGACAAGCACAAACTCTCGGTACAGAGTTTTGTGCCAGACCAGCGAGGGCGAGCCCAGTTTGGAAGCGGTCGACACACAGTAGACCGAGCCCCAATCAGCGCTGGCTACAGGAGGGCATATGGAAACTGCAATAGGAGTATTTACTCACCGCGATCACGCGGAGGAAGCAGTCAAGGAGCTACGCGAGCGGGGTGTGCCGGAAGAAGCAATGGTGTTTCTGACCCGGTCTGAAAACGAGGCGAAAACCATCGGAAAGGAGTTCGGCGCGTACGTAGGAGGCTTCGTTGGGGGAGCTGCCGGGATGACAACTGGAGTGGTGACAGCCGCGCTCCTGCTTCCCGGGGTTGGAACCGTATTCGCGCTGGGGTTCGGAGCTGCCGCGTTGCTCGGCCTTGCCGGCGCAGGAGCGGGTGCATCTGTTGGCTCGGCGGCAGCGCACGACGCAAGCGCGCCTCAGCCCACAAGCGCTGAAAAAGCTTCCGAGGACGTGGCTTTTTTTCGCGAGGTATTATAAAGAGGGACGTTCATTGATCGTGGTACGGACAGAATCGCAGCCGCTGGCAACTGCAGCATGCGAAGTTCTTGACCGGCGGGGACTCGGAATGCGAGGACATACACCCGTCAAGATGGAAACTGCCGCGCGGTTAGTGGGCGACGTGATCGTACTCGACATCCGCGGGAGAATTACGCTTGGCGAAGGCAATGTCATTCTTCGCGAGATTGTCCGGGACCTCGCGGAAAAAGGCCGGAAGGCGATCATCCTGAACTTGGGCGAAGTCCACTACATCGACAGTTCTGGAGTCGGAGAATTGGTCAAGGCTCACACCAGCATCCGGGGGCTAGGTGGGCAATTAAAACTTGCCAATCTGAATAAGCGAGTCTATGACTTGCTCCAGATGACCCGGCTGTCCACCGTTTTCGATATTCAGAAGGACGAAGCCAGTGCCATCGAGTCCTTTGCAGGATCGTCGGCAGCGGCGTAACAAACGGGTAGTCATCAGAAGACGAGGGCAACATGGGAAGATTCGTTGCCGTTACTATTATCGTGATTGCGATCGTTTCGGCGATTCCAATCCTGCGGCATACCTGGTGGATGGCGCCGGATATCTCCACTCACGGCCAGCCGATTGACGACCAGATGTCGGAGACCATGGCGGAGGCAGGAATCTCGTTCCTGGCCTCGCAGATCATCCTGGCGTTGTTCATCTGGCGATTCTCCAACTCCAAGCCCGGCGACAAAGTGAAGAATTTCCCCGGCGGGGCGAAGGCCATGGTCTGGGGTGCGTTTCTTCTGGTGGGAACCGAGGTTCTGGCGCTGGGTGTCTTCGGAGTCAAGGCTTGGGCCAACGTTTATTTCCAACCCCCCGCCGCGAATGCCCTCCCCGTCCAGGTCCAGGCTGGACAATTTGCCTTTTATTTCCGTTACCCCGGCCCAGACGGAACTTTCGGTCCTATTCACCCGGAGATGCTCAGCGAAGCCAACCAGAACTTTTTCGGCATTGATACCGACCACGACGCCGACGCGAAGGACGACATCGTGACCGCCGAAATGGCTGTCCCCGTGAACCGGGAGATTCATTTACTGATGCACTCCAAAGATGTTGGCCATTCATTCTTCGTGCCCGAATTGCGGGTGCAACAGGATTTCGTTCCGGGTCTGGATCTTTCGTTGCACTTCACGGCCACCAAGATCGGTCGTTACGAGATTGTGTGCACACAGCTCTGCGGACTTGGGCATTACAACATGAAGGCATATTTGTCTGTCCTGTCGCAGGAAGATTACGACGGTTGGCTGAAGAAGGAAGCAGCCTTGCAGTAGCGGTAAGAACGCTCCGTCCAGATGGACGAGACAACCATTCGAGGCAAGCTTATGCACGATGTCTCAGCGCAGGCCGCACATCACGGAGCACCGACGAGCTTCATCCGGAAGCACATTTTCAGCCTCGACCACAAGGTGATCGGCAAACAGTATTATGCGCTCGCTCTGGTGGCGGTCGTGGTTGGCATGGTTCTGTCCTGGATCATGCGCATTCATCTCGCCTGGGGCAGCTATGCCATTCCTGGGCTGCACTTGCTCTCCCAAAACGGCGCTCCGGGCAATGTGATGACGCCGGAGTTCTACCTGCAGTTGATGACCATGCACGCCACCATCATGGTCTTTTTCGTGCTCACCACGGCCCCCTTCGCCGCTTTCGGCAACTACTTTCTGCCCATCCAAGTAGGGGCGGAAGACATGCCTTTCCCCCACTTCAACATGATGTCGTTTTGGGTCACGTTTGTGGGTTTCCTGGTCCTGATGTCGTCATTTTTCGTGGGGGACGGACCCACCTTGGGCGGCTGGACCCAGTACGCGCCGCTCAGCGCGGTCGGGGCGGTGGCTGGCCCCGGCGAAGGCATGGGCGTAGTTCTGTGGGCGGCGGCCATCGGAATCTTCTGCATCGGTCAGTTGTTGGGTTCGCTGAACTTTATCACCACTACGCTCGACATGCGGACCCGGGGCATGAGCATTTGGCGGCTGCCGCTCAGCGCCTGGGCCTGGTTCATCACCTCTGTAATGGGCCTGACCGCATTCGCGGTTCTGATGCCGGCCTGCATCCTGCTGATCCTGGATCATGTGGCTGGAACCAGTTTCTTTGTCCCTGGAAATCTCGTTATCAATGACCAGTTGCAACCTCACTCCGGCGGTTCGACCTTGCTTTGGCAGCATCTGTTCTGGTTCTTCGGGCATCCCGAGGTTTACATTGCGATCGTGCCCGGGATGGGCATCGTTTCGCATGTGCTGATTGCCAATATGCGCAAGCCCATGCTCAGTCATCGAGCGTTGATCTACTCCATGGGCGCACTGGCGGTGTTGAGTTACATGGTGTACGGACACCACATGTTCTTGAGCGGGATGAATCCGGTTTCCTCGCTGGCATTTTCCTTCCCCACGCTGATCATCACCATCCCTTCGACCATTGTGGTGCTGATATGGCTGGGCAGCCTCTACGGCTCTAAATTGCGCATCAATAGCGCATCTCTATTCGCCCTGGGATTCATCTCTATGTTTATCAGCGGCGGGGTCAGCGGATTTTTCCTGGCGCAGCCCTCGGTCGATATCATGCTGCACGCCACATACTTTGTAGTTGGGCATTTCCATATGGTGATGGGTGTGGCCGCCATGTTCGGGATCTTTGCCGGAACCTATTTCTGGTTTCCCAAGATGGTTGGCCGCATGATGAACGAAACCCTGGGCAAGATTCACTTCTGGCTCAGCTTCGTCGGCACCTACGCCATCTTTATGCCCTTTCATTACTTGGGCTTGGCGGGAAATGTGCGGCGGTACCAAGCGTTTGTTACCGATCGCCATGAAGCCGCTGATCCCCGTGCATCAATTCATTACCGTAGCCGCGCTGGTTACCGGGGCTGCGCAACTTATCTTTTTGTATAACCTGGTTCACAGCCGTTTCTGGGGCGAGCCAGCCGGCGACAATCCGTGGCAGGCGACCTCGCTGGAATGGAGTACGCCAACGACGCCTCCGCCGCACAACAACTTTGGCGATACTTTGCCGACGGTTTACCACGATCCCTATCAATACGGAGTTGAGAGCACGGTAGGCGATTATTTGATGCAGACTTCGCCTGAGCAAGTTAAGAACGCTCACGACGAAGCGTAGACCGATTTTGTGTAAAAGATTTGTGATGAACTAAAGGCGCATGGCAACCACCATCCAGCAACCGCCGAAGGTCGACGAACCCCGCGGTCCCGTCCGCCAGCTGGGCAATTCTAGCGGCGACGGACTGCGCAACCTGGTTCCAGCGGAAGGCGATCTGCGCCGGGTCAAGGATCACGCTCCACCCCCTGCTTCCACCGGGATTTGGGTGGTGTTGGCGTCAATTACGATGACCTTCGCGGCTTTCACCAGCGCCTTGATTGTGCGCCAAGGAGGATCCAGCGACTGGAAACACCTTACCCTCCCCCCGATTCTTTACCTCAACACCCTGGCGCTAATTGCCAGCAGCGTTACGTTGGAGGCGGCACGCCGGCAAATCGGCGCTTACATGATGGGACGGCGAGATCAAATGCCCCCGCCATCCCGCTGGCTGTACATCACGTTGTGTCTGGGACTGCTTTTTGTAGCCGGTCAATATATTGCCTGGCTGCAATTGCGTGCCCAGGGTCTCTTCCTGGCCACCAACCCCAATAGTTCTTTTTTCTATGTGCTGACCGGAATCCACGCATTGCACGTATCTGGTGGTCTGGGTGGCCTGGCCCGTGTCATCCGCCGGTTGAACAAGTCGGTGCTGCGGAAAAGCACGCTGGATGCAACTTCACACTACTGGCATTTTATGGGCGGGTTATGGGTGTATTTACTGTTGCTGCTGTGGATCAAGCTTTAGCCAACTGGGCAAGAGGAGATGCTGTGAGCCACGCCGATACGATGACAGAACACTCGGGCCTGATGGAGAAGCCGGCGTTTTCGGTCCCGGCGAAAAAGATGGCGATGTGGCTGTTCATCATCGCTGATTCCGCGACGTTCGCGGCTTGCCTGGTGGCTTATGGGTTTATCCGCAATGCCACTCCCAACTGGCCGAGACCATTCCACAGCATTACCAACGTCGCCATCATGACTTTCATTCTCGTAACCAGTAGCCTGACCATGCTGTTTGCGATTGATGCCGCCAGGAAGGCTGACAAAGCCGGGGCGTTTCGCTGGATCATGATCACCGCAGCCTTGGGCGCTGTCTTCGCCATATTACACATCCGGGAATGGATGGGCTTGATCGGTGAAGGAATGACGCTATTCAAAAACCCGTGGGGAACCGGCCTGTTCGGTTCCGCTTTCTTCAGCATCACGGGTTTGCACCTGCTGCACGTGACCTGCGGCATAGTTGCGCTGGTGGCCGTTGGCTTGCGCTATCAGAGTGGTCGTTACAATGCCGACGATGTAGAAATTACCGGCCTCTACTGGCACTTCGTGGACCTGGTCTGGATGTTTGTCGTGCCGCTGGTCTACCTGCTGAACCTTGGACATTGAGCAACAGGAGCAAAACTAATGGCTATGACCGAAGAACACAAGAGTAATACTGGGAAGGATGTGGTGGTTTATGTTTGCATTTTAGCCATCGCGGGGATCCAGTTCGTGATCGCCTATTCCAACATCACCGCGGGGCAGATGCTCACGCGCATGCTGTTTCTGGCGATCATAGAGGCCGCCCTTGCTGTTCTGTTCTTCATGCACCTGGCTGACAATCGTGGACTGAAGTGGTTCGTCGTTATTTTCACCGTAGCGGTTGTGCTGGGTATGCAATATGGTTGGACGGACAGCTTCCGCTTGCTCGATGGTGCGCCTTGGGCAAAATGACGGCAAGCTTGCCGCGAGGAGAAAAATGAGCTTTAAGCGCCGGATGCAATGGATGGGAATTTTAGCTGCGGTCGCGTTGTTTCTGGCACTCCCGCTTCCGGCTCTCGCCCAGAACTGTGCTCTCTGCTATACCCAGGCTGCTTCCACCGGCGCGCGAATGATTCAGGCATTGCGCAGCGGAATTTTGATTCTCATCATTCCTCCCACCCTCGGAACTGTCGGATTATTTTTCGTCATTCATCGCCGGATCCACCAGTTCAGGTTGGCCGATGATGCCGCGGAACCGGGGCAAGACTGGTAAAATGGCGGCCAATCAGGGCATGGCAAATTCCACTTCTGATATCGCCTGGAAGTCCCGGCTGCGCGACTACTACACCCTCACCAAGCCCGAAGTGAATCTGCTGATCCTGATGACTACATCGTCCGGGTACGTGCTGGCCTCGCACTCACCTTTCCGCGTATTTGGCCTGATTAACACGCTTGTCGGAACGCTGTTAGTAGCCAGCGGCACCGCCACTCTGAACCAGTGGATGGAGCGGGTGTGGGATGCCCGAATGCGGCGGACGGCTTCGCGACCGCTGCCTTCTGGGCGGATGGCTGCCGCGGAGGCTCTTAGCTTCGGGCTACTACTGAGCGTCCTGGGGGGCTTGTACCTGGCAGTCACAGTCAATCTGGTTGCGGCCGGACTCGCGATAGCGACTTTGCTCTCCTATTTGCTGATCTACACTCCGTTGAAGCGTAGGACGCCGCTCTGTACGCTGCTGGGAGCATTCCCGGGGGCGATGCCTACGCTTATCGGCTGGGCGGGAGCCTCGGGGAGAATCGATCCGCCGGCGTGGTTTCTGTTCGCCATACTGTTCCTATGGCAGTTCCCGCATTTCCTGGCAATTGCTCTGATGTACCGCGACGACTATGCCCGGGCAGGCTACAAGATGCTTCCGGCTTTCGACCGGGAGGCCCGGTTCACGCGCGCGGAGATTCTGGGTCTGACAATGGTTCTAGTGGTGACGACCTTGTTGCCGTCCGCGCGACTTGGACTCTTGTATGGGGCGGCTATGGTGCTGGCCGGAGGCTTTCTGTTGTACTACGTGGCCAAGCTTACCCGCACAGCGTCGGTTGTGCTGGCCAGCAAGTTGGTACACGCCTCGGTGATCTATCTCCCCGTGGTTCTGGTGGCAGTGGTGGTCGCTTTCAAATCGTGAAATTCCTCAACGGGCTTCCAATCCGTCATTACTTGAGACTCCGTACGTATGCGACCAGAGCTTTCATCTCTTCGTCTTTGAGATCTGTGGCGGGCATTCCTCCCGCCGTCATCTTGCTGTTCGGCTGTTTCAAGAGCGCTTGCAGCTTCTCGCTGCTGTACTTAGCTCCGACGCCAATCAGTTTCGGTGCAGCGGCGGTGCCAACTCCACCGTCACCGTGACAGGCGTTGCAAGCCTGTTGCTCGAAGATGTCTTTTCCCTTGGCGGCGAGCGGATCGGCGAGGGCGACGTTCGCGGCGGCCAGCGAGGATCCCGACAGCTCTGGCTCGAACGGCGTTTTCATGAAGCTCTCGACGTCTTCATGTTGCTTTGCCAACTGGGAAGCTATCGCTGGATCGCGCAAATCATTGCGACGGCTGAGCCCGCCCAATACCCCCAACCCAATGAAAATTACGGCGTAGATGGTCACCGCGACTGGCCGTTTCCATGGCCGGCGTTCGGGGCGCCGATCAAGAAACGGGAGCGCCACAAACAACAGCGCAACGAATCCTGGAATCACCAAGATGCCCACGATTGCGAGGGCACCCTCCCAATACTTCAACCACTGAAACACCGGAATGTAATACCACTCCGGTCGCGGCACATACTGCGTGTCCGCGGCATTTGCCCTTGGGCCGAGCTCGGTCGGAGCAAAGTGGGCCAGCAGACCCAAACCGCAAATGATGAGCAATGCGAAGACGATGTCGAACAGCACCTGTCGTGGATAGAACGCCTCAGTCGTTTGCTTCAAGGTTGTGGCATCGCCTTGAATTGGTCCTGCCGCCCCGGCCTTGCGAAACAGATAAACGTGGGCAGCAACTCCGGCGAAGATGAAAGCCGGAATCATGAATACGTGAAGAACAAAGAAACGGGACAGCGTCAGAGTCCCCATTCCGGTGCCGCCACGCAGCAGGCTCTTGAGGGCGTTCCCGACCAGCGGAACCTCGCTCAGAATGTTGGTGCCAACCGTCGTGGCAAAAAAAGCTTTCTGGTCCCAGGGCAACAGATAACCCGTAAAAGACATTCCCAGCATCAACGCAAATAGCACGCATCCGGCAAGCCACAAGAGTTCCCGCTTGCCTTTGTACGATCCGTAGAGAAAAGTCTGGGTGATGTGCAGCAGAAGAACGATCACAATGGCGCTTGAACCGTAGGCATGGATGCTGCGAATGAACGATCCCGCTGTTACCTCCTTGGTGATATAAGCGATGGTGGTATGGGCGTGATCGGCGGAAGGAACATAGTACAGCGCCAGGAAGACTCCAGTGATGACCTGCGACAGAAACAGAAACAACAGACCGGACCCGAAGACGTAGGCGAGGCTGGCGCCTCCTGGTATAGGCTCATCGAGCGCGGAACGAAGCAGCGAGTCGATACCGGTTCGGCGATCGAGCCAGCGGAAGAATGTCCCGCGCTCGGATTCGACCGTGCTGTTCTGCTCTTTGCGAGATTTGGATTGGCGTTCTTCCATTCGGGCGTTCAGGCGATGATTTCTTTGTCCGGAACCAGCTGCCTGAAATATTGGTAATGCACTTTCAACGTGCCTTCTTCGACCTTACTTTCCAGGCGGTCAAGTCCTCGCGGCGGCGGCCCTCCTAAGAGCTTCCCGTCGGCAGCAAAACGTCCGCCGTGACACGGGCACAAGAACTCGCTATTTTCAGCGCGCCAAGCGACCGAGCATCCTAAGTGCGGACAGATGGAAGAAAGAACGGCGAACTGCCCGTCCGCTTCCTTGATCACGTACACGGCTCTCTCCGAGACAATTCTGCGCCAGCCATCCTTTTGCTCAACCGTAATCAGCTTCTTGAACGGAGAAACCGCAGTGGAGAATTCGTCCACTCTGCCGACTTCGGACCACGACAGAGGAGTAGTGATTCTGAGCAATGGATGAACCACAAAGCGAAAGAGCGGTACCGAAAGCAGCGCGCCGACGCTGGCTGTGCCTGCCGCGAGCAGAACTCCAAGGAATGATCGGCGAGCTGCGGAAGGAATCGGTCCACCTCCTGCGGGAGGGGATCCGGCCGAACTACCGGTATTGATCTGGGGCATGGTTCGGTCGTGCTCCTTACTCGCAACGGCTTGCAGCGTTCCAATCTACTGCTTAGGCAATTGCCGGATATAAGCGACCAGTGATTTGACCTTATCTGGAGAGAGCTTCGCCCCGAACGCAGGCATTTTTCCTTTGCCCTTGGATATGGCCTGGGTGAGATCCGCGTCGGTCTTGCTTTGCACATCATCGGACCGCAGATCCTTAGCTTTTAGAGCTTTGCCCGTAGGCGAATTGCCGCTGCCATCCTCTGAATGACACAGCGTGCAGTTCGTCTTGAATATCTTGGCGGCATCGCTCTGCGCCTGAAGGCAGCATGGGGCTGCGAGAACTACAAAGCAAACCAAAATGCTGGGTGCAAGACGCCAACCGACTCGTGGCATGGATCCTCCTTAATCAGCGCAACCGTTGCGCCCAAGAACCCTTGTGGAGATTAAGTATTCCTGACCGCATTCGGACGACAACAGAGGCTTAGGACGCTATCCAATGTATCAGAAAACAAAGGTGTGCCAACAAGCAGCTCACAGCCTTTTGCGCAGGCGTTCCGGGCTTCACCCAGAAGTAGTAGAGCGTTCGTTACTTTATGCAAAGCCTAGATCGCAATACGATTCATGCAAAGGGTGAATAAGGATGTTGCACACTATTAAATCTTGGGCATTCGCAGCATGTGTGCTTGCGGTGGCTGAGATGGCCGCGGCGCAGAGTGGTTATCAAGTTGTATCTCTCCATGATCCGGGTACGATCAAAGGCACCGTCAAGTGGTCCGGCGCAGTGCCTCACGTCCCCAGTCTTGCCATCAACAAAGACCCGGAGATTTGCGATCCCGAGTCCCACAAGACTCGTGACTTAGAGCGCTTGATCGTGGGTTCTCAGGGCGGGGTTGCCAATACCGTGGTTTTCTTGAAAGACGTTTCAAGTGGCAAGCCGATGGACATACCGGAACCCCGACGCTTCCTGAACCAGAAGGAGTGTCGCTATGAACCCCATATCCTGCTGGTACCCGCGAATGGGCCGCTTCAACTTAAGAGTTCTGATGCTACCCTGCACACTGTTCACATGGATGGGGCCGCGACCTACAATTTGCCATTCCCCTTCACCAATCAGGTCGTTACACGCACCATGCAGACTCCAGGTCTGGTCAATGTGAGATGCAACGGCGGTCACACCTGGATGAATGCGGAAATCCTGGTGGTCTCACATCCTTATTACGCCGTGACCGACGAGAGCGGGAACTTTGAACTCACCGATGTGCCACCAGGAAAATACGAGATTGTGGCATGGCACGAGGGTTGGAAGCTCTTGCGACAAGAAGGCAGCTTCGACGTTCTGACCGAACACAAGGTTCAACGCCCGGTTTTTTCCGACCCTAGAACCTGGGAAAAGAGTGTTAGCGTGGGCGAGCGTGAAACATCGGTCGTCAACTTCGTCCTAACGGACAAATAGTCGCGACACCCGATACCTTCCTTCTACTCTCTAGAAACCCCAGCCGCCGGAACGCTCTCCCGGCGGCTGAAAACTCACAAGCTAAAGCTGTTACGGATGAATCTCCAACAAGGAGTTAATCCTTGCGCCAACCAGGCTGCCCCAGCCGGTCACCAGGTCGTAGCCTTTCACTGCGTTGTATCCACCGTTATTGCCACTGGTTATATCGTGGAAAGCGGCATTGTAGTGGGATCCGATTCCAATATGGTAGAGCGTGGGATTCAGGAACCCGAGAGTGGATTTTCCCTGAGAAACTTCTTGCTGATTAGCCATTGCCAACAAACCAGCCCATTGGGGGGCGGCAAAGCTGGTTCCGCCATTCCCTCCGCCGCAAGTCCCGTCATAACAGCTGTATTGGTTGGTGTTTGCTTCTGCGGCGACATCCGGATAGTTTCGCAGGGTGGTTGAACCCTTATTCATGGAGTTAATCACTCCCGGAAGTTTTTGATAACCGGGGATTGGAATGCCGTTCTTGGAAGGGCTGCCGGCGCTACCGCTCCATCCGGTTTCCGATTGCCAGGGGCCACCGGGGCCGTTGGTTGTTATGTCCGTCCCGCCCACCGAAGTGATATAAGGATCGTCGGCTGGCCAGACGACATTGCCTGGAGTGCCGGAACCGTTATCGCCAGAGGCCACGAACACGCTCTGACCCTGCGCGGCCATTTCCTTGAAAATCGGGTCCAGGCTTTTCTCATCGTCGCTCCACCCCCAGGAGCAACTGAGCTGCTTGGCAGTATTGTCGACGGCCATCTGATTGAAGATGGAAACATCGCTGCTACCCACATAGACCAGCACCTGGTTTAGGCCAGGTGCCATGCCAACTGCCATCTCGATGTCGATGACCTGCTCACTGTCGTCGCATGTCTTAGGCGGACAATTCAGAGGCACGCCATTCAGCGACACACCGTTGACCGGGACATTGAACGGCTGATTCAGGTTCTTAAAGTAAGTCTGTACATCGCTGATCTCATATCCCGCGTACTCAAACAGACCGACGGCCTGGCCGGCGCCATTGAGCGGGCCGGATCCGTAGTAGGCCGCTCGCATATCGCTCGCCACATACTGTCCGCCGGGGCCGGATCCCGCAGCTTGAATCGATCCTGGAGCGGCCTTCCTGTTCTTGGAACGCGGCAGCGTGAAATTATCCAAGCCTGAAATGTGCAACACGGGAACTCCCAGATCAAGCGAAGGTTCGCGGTCGGGAGAATAAAAAGTACGCTTCTCGGTCGGGTGTTGATAGAGCCCCATTTTTACCTGGAAAGTCTTCTCGATGTTTGCGGCAGAGCCTTCAACATCCAGCACCATGTGATTGGCGGCGATGTCTACCACGGTCAAGCCGTTGGTCCTCGCAAACTGGCGAACCGCTTCATAGTCTTCAAGTGCCGGGCCAAATCTTTCGGTGAATTCCTGGACGCTCAGATAATGCCCATAACTGGCGCTGTGGGGGTCGTAGATCTGCTGCAAGAGATCGTTGAGACCGTTCTCATTTCGCAGCGGCAAAGATATAGCCAAGCTAAGACGCTGAGTAGCTGGTAGCTGGCCAACCAGCTGCGCTTTTCCGCTTGAAACCGCCTCCGGTACATGACGTGTCATGGTCAGACGGGACTCGGCTTGGGCGGTGATGGTTACCATCATAGCCACGACCAACCACAACATTACTGCCCACCGCAGCGTCTCCAGCTTTTGCTTCTTCTTCATCTGACTAGTCCTCGTTCGAGATTAATTTCCCAATTTCCGGCCAGCCGATAAAGTACAACGGAATGCCTCTGAATGCAACGCCCAAAGCGGGTTTCGCGGTCGAGCACCCCAGCTAGCAGGATGCCGTTATGCTAATAAAAGATCAAGCCGGCCCTGTTAGGGCCGGCTTGAATGGTGGAACGGCCTGATCGCTGCGCCTTACTGTACGGCAAAGACCAGGTCATCGTGATCGTTGTAAGCGCCCGAGGTGCACGAGGACGCTCTTCCCTGATAGCGGAATTGTGCACGAACCGCTTGCAGAGCGCCGGTCGGAAGCGTAAACGTTGCCGACAAGCTCTGCGCTCCCGCCTTAGTGGGCACAATCGTCTTGATGAAAACCCACGAAGGGCTGTTGGCGTTGGCGGCGTAGTAAAGGTCTAGAGCGTCAGTGGTGTAAGCGCTGTACGCCCAGACCGTTGCTGTAACCGTCGCCGTCGTACCGTGCGTCAGAGCGTTGCCACTGGTGGATGCCACCACGATACGGTCGTTGGACTCATCGGAGTGGAAGGTTCCAGTGGTTCCGTCCGCGCAGGAGTTATTGATGGTGTTGGGTTGATTGGGTTCCGCGCCGCCCGACATGTGGTCGCGTCCCAGCAGTAGTGACGGACCCGAGTCGCACGAGATGCCCACGGTCGAGCACTCCGGAGCTTTCAGCGTGGAGCTGTAGACGGCGGTTTGGGCTCCGGAGGACGAACTTACCGTCAAGGAGATGTTAGTGCTGTGGCTCAGTGAGCCGGACGTTCCGGTCACGGTTACCGTGGCAGTTCCGACGGTCGCGTTGGCAGCAGCGGTCAACGTAAGAGTTGAGGTTGCACTGCTATTCGCTGGTGGCGTCACCGGATTTGGAGAGAACGCCGCCGTCACGCCACTCGGCAAGCCGGTAGCGGTAAGCGAGGTTGCAGAATTGAATCCGTTCTGACTGGTGATGGTAATGGTGCTAGTGCCGTTGCTCCCTTGTTTTATTGTCAGGGAAGAGGGTGAAGCACTGATGGTGAAATTTGGCGTTCCCGCTGGGTTGACCGTAAGCGAGAGGGTAGTGGTTGCCATCAAACTGCCAGAGGTGCCGGTGATGGTCACTGTAGCAGTTCCGGTCGTGGCCGAGCCACTGGCTGTTAACGTCAGGATGCTGGTTGTGCTGGTGGGGTTGGGATTGAACACGGCAGTCACGCCGCTAGGCAGACCGGACGCGGTGAGAGTGACACTGCCGGTGAATCCGCCCAGATCGTTCACTGTGATGGTACTGGTGCCGCCTGCGCCACCCTGGGTGATAGTCAGACTGCTGGGCGAATCCGAAAGCGTGAAGCTGGGTGATTCGGATCCTGCCAGTGCGTTGATCAGGTTCTGTCCGTTCGGGCTGCCCCATCCTGTTACCAGGTCATAGCCTGTAACGGCGTTATAGGATTTTCCTTTGCCGTTATTGTTATTTCCGCTGGTGATGTCGTGGAAGTCGCTGGTGTAGTTCGAGCCTTCAGCGATCGGGTAGATAATGGGGTTCAGAAAACCCAGGGTTGAGTTGCCGTTGGCTACCACCTGCTGATTGGTCAGCGCGAGAAAACCGGCCCAGCGCGGCGCCGCGAAGCTGGTGCCGCCCCAGTCTCCCGCACAGGAACCCTGATCGCACAGGTAGTTGTCGAAATTGCCTTCCGCAGCCACGTCTGGGAGATTGCGGATAGTGGTAGAAGCCTGGTTGGAAGAATTGGCCACCCCCACCTGCCAGCTTGGAATGGCGAAGCCATTGTCAGCGGGGCCGCCGCTACTGTCCGCCCATGCCGTTTCCGATGCCCATGGGCCACCCGCACCGTTGGTGGTCAAGTCGGTTCCGCCGACAGCCACCACATAGACAGATTCTGCGGGATAACTTTCATCGGTAGCGTTGTTTCCGGTATATGCTCCAGCGTCTCCAGACGCAACGAACATGTTCTGACCCTGCGCCGCGAATTCCTGGAAGATGGGATCGTCGTCGGTGGTGTCATCCGGATTCCATCCCCACGAGCAGCTTAGTTCTTTGGAAATGTTGTCGGTGGCCATCTTGTTGAACATGTCTTTGTCACCCACGCCGATGGAAGTCGTGCCGGGTGCAATATAAACGCGAACCTGACTCATGCCAGGAGCCATGGCAATCGCTTGTACGATGTCCAGGACTTGTTCGCCATCGTCGCCGTCCGAACCACCGTTGGCACCGTCGATCAGAACGTTATTGATGGGTACGTTGTATGACACTCCGTCAAAGGTCGAAGTCACGTCACTCATGTTGTAGCCGTCAAACTCGCATAGACCGACTGATTGGCCGGTGCCGATGAGGGCGGTGCCGCCATAGTAGGCTGCCCGCATGTCGCCGCCGAGAAACGCGCCACCGGGGCCCGAGCCGCCGGCATTACCGTGGAACGCTTGCCCACCCGGGGCTCTCTTCAGCTTGGAGTGCGGTATGGAGAAATCGTTCAGACCTGCGATGTGCGTGACGGGCACGCTCAGATCGAGGGAAGGTTCGCGATCCGGTGAATAAAAGGTTCGGTTTTCCGTCGGATGCTGGTAAACCTTCATCGTCACATGGAAGGCCTTTTCAATTTGCGCTACCGTGCCATTGATATCGACAAGCAGGCGATTCGGAGGTGTGTCGGTCACGGTAAAGCCGTTGGCCTTGGCGAAATTGACCACGGTTTGATAATCCTGCGCGGTTGGGCTGAACTGTTCGGTGAACTGGGCAACGCCGAGAAAGTGTCGATAATCGGGGCTGGATGCGTCGCTGATCCGCCCTAATAAGCTCGTTAAATCATTTTGATTCCGGAGCGGTAGAGTGATGGCGAGGTTCAGTCGTTGAGTGGGCGGGAGCAAACCCAGCGGGGCGGCTTGCCCGCTGGCAACTGCGGGACGGACGTGATTATGCAAGACTTGCAAGGGCTGTTGGGCTAGTCCCGGGATTGGGAACAACAAGAACGCGGCTGCGCAGACTAGAGCAGCCAGTGTCAGCAGGGGGGAATGCTTTCTCATGTTCTTATCCTGTCCGATTCTAGAGATGTGAATACCTGGCCAGACCCGCATCTTAACGCAGCGGGCGTGTCTTTGTGCAGGATTTTGTGGAGCGTTACGGGAATGGAAATCCCGGGGGGGTGTTCGAAAGAGGGTGAGCGAACTGAGATTAATCCATTGAAAACTACAGGATTACTCCCCGCTGCGACCTGGGCTGACGCGAATCGGCGCCGCTCTCATTTCTTCGCTGATGTTCCTTTAATGACCTGTTCGTACCAGAGGCGATGATGAGTCCAGGCCCAGGCGGCGGTGACGTAGCCGTGAACCATGGCACTGAAGCTCCCGCTAACCATGGCTGTGCTCATATAAACATGGATAATGAAAGCGCCGATGGTCGCCAGCGCTGCAACCACGTGAACCGTAACCGCGGTATAACGCAGCCAGCGCAGACTCCACGGAATGGATTCCACGAACCACAACCCCAAGCCCGAAAGCACCAACAGGATGACGCCATAAAGCATGAGCCAGAAGAATAACTTCTGGCCATAGTTGAAACGGCCGGCCGGGGCACCTTTTCATCTTCATTTTCGATGTAGTACTTCATCGCTTTGGACCAACGACGGTCGGCGTCGGTCATCTGTACATCGCGATACCACATTTTGTACATCCAAAACATGGAGAGCGTGAAACCCAGACCGAACCAGGGGTGCCAGAAGCGCGCTGTGGGGCCGCCACCGACCAAAGTGGCCAGCCAATACATGTAAGGGGACCAGAAGGCCAAGCCGGTGATCAGACAATAAATGTAAGAGAATGCACCGACCCAGTGATGAACGCGTTCGTCGAGTGAGTAGCGGCAAATGACGCCTTCGGGTTCGCGCGCGGTAGGTCGGGACGAGACAACGTGGGAGGTGCTCACGGCTGTCCTCCGTTCTCGTTCTTGCCGTCATGCACTTTTTTCGGGCCGAAACGCAAATAGTGCAAGGTCACACCGATAACACCGCCCAGCATGGCCAAATTCCCGATCCACTTTGCAGGGCCTTTCCAGAAGCGCACTATCCCCGGAATATGCGGATCCTTGGGCAAGCCGCCATAGGCCTCGGGATTGGTAGCATCGTGCAGCACATAGATGACGCCGGTTCCGCCAACACCTGCGGGATCATAGACGCCGGCTTTCTCGAAGCCAAAGTTCTCGCGAAGCTGAGTTGCGCGCTTGTCGGCCAAGTCCTTCATGTCTTCCTTAGTGCCAAAGTGCAGGCAGCCAGTGGGGCAGGACTTGATGCACGCCGGTTCCAAGCCTTCGCTCACACGGTCCACACAAAGCGTGCACTTGAACATCTTCTTGGTAGCCGGGTTGAACTTGGGAATATCGAACGGGCAGCCGCTTACGCAGTATCCGCAACCGATGCAATTCTGCTGCTGAAAGTCGACGATGCCGTTGGTGTATTGCACGATGGCGCCGTCGGCGGGGCAAGCCGCAAGGCAGCCGGGATCAGCACAGTGCATGCACTGATCTTTGCGCATGAGCAGACTGATGGTGCCGTCGGAGTTCTCGTGCTCGTTGAACTTGATCAGGTTCCAGTACTTCCACGTCGTCTCCGGCATGGTCTGGTAGCTGTTATCGAACACGGTGTCGGTGAACTCGTATCCGTTCCATTCGAGACAAGCGACTTCACAGGCTTTGCAGCCAATGCAGGTGGTGGTATCGACCAGTTTGCAGACCTGATAGTCGCGCTCGACACCCTCCCCGGGAGCGGGCCCGGCGTGGCCGGAGATTCGTTTGATTGCCAATGTCGCCTGGCTCATAAGCTATGCCTTTTCGAGCTTGACCAGAAAACCCTTGAACTCTGGCGTGTACGCGTTGGGGTCCACGACTGTCGGCGTGAGCCGGTTAAGGATAGTCCGCGCGTCTTTGCCTTCATCTTCTTGAATACCGCGATAACCCTGATGAATCGGAATGCCGATTTGATAGACCTTCTTGCCGTCAATGGTCATCGGCTTAATACGTTTGGTGACGAAGGCCTTGGCCACGTAGTAGCTGCGCGCGCTGGTAACCTTCACTTTGTCGTTACCCTTGATCCCCAGCTCCGCCGCCAGTTCGACCGGAATCTCGACGAACGGTTCGGGAATCAGCTGTACATTCATCTGGTTGTTCTTGGTCCAGTAGTGGTAGTGCTCGGTCAGCCGGTACGTGGTGCAGACGATGTTGAAGCCATCACCCGGCGTGGCGTACTTGTCGGCTGCTGTTTTGAGCTTCTTGACCACAGGGTTGTTTGATTGCTTTGGGTGCAGCGCGTTTTCGACTGGACTCTCGATCGGCTCATAGTGCTCGGGCATGGGACCATCGGCAAACAAGCCCAACGGCGCAAAGATCCTGCCAACTCCTTCGGCATTCATGATGAACGGACCCATGTGGTCCTTCGGGTTCGAGTCCGGCTTAAAGTCGGGCACATCGTTTCCCACCCAGGATTGCGAGGACTCGTTCCACCAAACCTGTTTGCGGGTCGGGTCCCACGGTTTGCCCGAGGGATCGCACGAAGCGCGGTTGTATAGCACGCGGCGATTTGCCGGCCACGACCATGCCCAGTTCTGGTAGATGCCCTGGCCGGAGGGATCTTCGGTGCCGCGACGTGCGAGCTGATTCCCGGCCTCGGTCCACGCCCCGGCATAAATCCAAATCCCGCAAGAAGTTGTGCCGTCGTCTTTCAGCCACGCGAAACCCGGCAATTGCTGGCCTTTCTTGATGGTGACCTGGGTCTTGGGATCGGTGAGGTCGGCAAGCGCTTTGCCGTTCATCTCCTTTGCCAAATCCGCAAGCGCTGGGTGCTGGGCATTGACGTATGGCCAGGTCAGATTCACGATTGGATCGGGGAACTTGCCGCCATCCTTCTGGTAAAGCTCACGCACCTTCAAGAAAATCTGCGCCACGATGTCCTGATCGAGACGACAATCGCCCGGCGGCGGGACGGCGGCGTTCTTCCACTGCAGCCAGCGCGCCGAGTTGGTCATCGAGCCGTCTTTCTCAGCGAAGCCCGCACAGGGCAGGCGATAGACGGTGGTGTTGATTGTCCTCATTTCCTCGGGCGTAATTCCCGGAGATTTCCAAAATTCGCTGGTCTCATCGGGATAAATCTCGCCCACAACCAGAAAGTCGGCTTTCTTCAGCGCGTCGATGTTTTTCTGCGAGTCCGGCCCGATGGCAACACCGTTCATGCCGAACGCGAACATTCCCTTCACCGATCCGCGATACATGTTGTCCCAGATCTGGGTCCAGGAATAGTTGCGATCCACCTTGGGCATGTACTGGAAGGCAAAGTCGTTTTCTTTTGTCGCTGCATCCCCGAACAATGTTTTCAGGTAGGAGATGGCGAACTTCGGCGTGTTCGAATAGTAGTTAAAGGAGTCCCACGGCGCCGGCTTGGATGCGGTGGGGGTGATCCGTTTCAACCATGCAGCCAGGTCAGAGTCGGTCGGGTTTGGGACTTTCAGGTAGCCGGGCAGAGTGTCAAACACTCCGCCCATGTCGGTAGCGCCCTGAATGTTGGAGTGACCACGAAGAGCGTTGACGCCACCCCCGGCGCGCCCGATATTTCCGAGCAGCAACTGCAAGATGGCGGCAGTGCGAATGATCTGCGTGCCGAAGGTGTGCTGCGTCCATCCCACCGCATACATAATGGTGGCCACCTGCTTCATGTCGCCATCTTTGCGGATGGAAGTGAACATGTCGGCGGCCTTGAGGAAATGATCTTTCGGGATACCGGTGATGCGTTCGACCATTTCCGGCGTGTAGCGAGAATATTGCTGCTTCAACAACTGAAATACGCATCGCGGATGCTGCAAGGTCAGGTCATAAGCGACTTTGGGCGGTAACCCAGGTAAAGGCGTCGGCGTTCCTGGGGTTGGTGCCGCGACAGGCGCAGCAGTGTGGGCGGGCGCCTCACCCCCCGCATCGTTACTTTCCTCGTAGTTCCACGAAGACCGGTCGTAAGTCTGCGAGGTCGCATCGAATCCGGAATAGAGTCCGTCTTCGGGCAGCTTGAAGCCTTCCTTTACGATAAACGTCGCGTTGGTGTAGTTGGCAAGATATTCTTTCGCAATACGGTTGTTCTCGATCGCGTAGTGCAGCATTCCGCCCAGAAACGCAATATCCGATCCGGCGCGAATCTGGAGGAACAGATCCGACGTGGCAGCCGTACGTGTGAACCGCGGGTCGACCACGATCAGCTTGGCGTTACGAGTCTTCTTGGCCTCAATCGCCCACTTGAAACCGCAGGGATGGTTCTCGGCAGGGTTCCCGCCCATGACCAACATCATGTCGGCATTCTTGATGTCGATCCAGCCATTGGTCATCGCCCCTCGTCCAAAAGTTGGTCCCAAACTTGAGACCGTGGGGCCATGTCAAACCCTGGCCTGGTTTTCTATATAGGTAAGCCCCAGGGTACGCATGGTCTTGACGACCAGGAAATTGAATTCGTTGGTGTCAGTGCAACCGCCGATCCAAGCCATGCTCTCGCAGCGGTTCACGGTGCGTCCGAGCGAGTCTTTTTCAATGAAGGTGTCGTCGCGGGTCTTCTTTACCCGGTGCGCGATCTCGTCGATGGCCTGCGTCCAGGCGATGTCTTCCCAGTGGTCTGAACCGGGCCGACGGACCTGCGGCTTCAGAAGCCGCCGCGGATTGAGGATGTCCTGCTCGAGCGAAGCCCCCTTGGGGCATAAGGTTCCGCGATTGATGGGATGGTCGGGATCGCCCTCGACGTGAATCACCTGCGGCGTGACATTCTTTGCCTTATCGCCAATCGTGTAAATAAGGACGCCACAGCTCACCGAACAATAGGGACATGTGGACCGTGTCTCCGTGGCGCGGGCGATCTTGAGTTCTTTGAGTTGCGCAACCGCGGGAGTCAGATCAAATCCCAGGAGAGAGATGCCCGCTCCACCAACGAGCGCGCTCTTGATGAAGGTTCTGCGGGAGAGTTCCATGTGCATCCTCCGACCGCTGGAATCGCAATCCGACATCAGGCACGAGACGGACACCGATTTGCAGGAAACTATAGCTCGCTTGGCTCATCCCAGTCAAACGCCCCCCAACTGTCAAAAGCAGGACAAGAAAACAATCGGGTCAAGCCCATACAGTTGCGTGCAGCAAGTCGAAGCCCCATAATCGCCCGGTGGCTACTACTGCATGGCAGAAGCGCATCCGTCGGGCTGAACAGCTCGCTGTACAACACCAGTTTGCGGCAGAAATCCTTGGCTTTTACGTCTACGTTGCCCGGTTCCAGGAAAACCTCTACCGGAGCTTTGAGCATTCCGCGAACAAGTCTCCAATCTCGCTTTCGAGCCTGCCGGAGTCTCCGCAGCTTTTGGCTGGCTTCCCGGTTTTTCTCGAGCTGATAGAAGGGAAAGCTCCGGCTCAATTTGCCCAAGTCTCACGCGATCTGCGTTTATCTCCTGGCTCCTGGCCTGATCTGCTGAACCACACCTGGTCAATGGCCGATGGGCAACCCGACGCTCCTGAGGAATTCCTGGCGTACGCCTTTCTTCAGCCCTGCGCTGAGTTCGCCCGCTTGCGGGCGGGCCTGCAACTCAACGGTTATAGCCACGGGCTGTGCCCGTTCTGTAATCGGAGGCCCACCCTTGCCGTGCTTCGCCCCCAGGGCGATGGCGCGCGACGCAACCTGGTCTGCGGCTTTTGCCTCTGCGAATGGGAATTCCGTCGCGTCGTCTGCGCGGGATGCGGCCAGGAAGACCAAGCCAAACTTCCGGTCTACACTGCCGAACAATTTCCCCACATCCGCGTTGAGTGCTGCGATGCCTGCCACACCTATATCAAGGCCGTCGATCTTGCAAAGAACGGCTTGGCGGACCCGCTGGTGGATGAACTGGCTTCGGTTCCACTCGATCTCTGGGCGCAAGAGCACGGGTACGCCAAACTACGTCCCAACCTGCTGGGCCTGTAAGCTCACGTCCGTAAATACTTCAGCGACCCGAAGTTACTGCGCCGTTCCCGGTCCCCGACCCATCACTTATTTCCGGCTTTACCAACGGCTCTGCGGGAGCGGCACCGTTCTTTACCAGGTCAGTCTTAACTTCGACCTTCTGATTCGCGATCGGATCGATGTCGGTCTCAAAAGTCTGGTAGCCAGGAAGGGCAATTCGGATCTGATGCGTCCCCGGTGCAACCAGCATTCCTCGGCCTGCACCCTCAAATTCGCCTACATGGCCAACGAAAAGTCCATCCAAGAAAACTGCCGCCCTTGATGGATGTACCGTGATCTTAACGGTGGCTGTCACCGCAGGAAGCGGACCGGTAGGCGCCTTTTCCATGACTACATTCACCATTTGTTTCTCTCCAGGCTGGACTTGGACCCGTTCGGTGAAATCCTGGTAGCCGTCCTGACGCACGGTAACAGTGTGTTCGCCGGGTAACAGCAGAACTTTCTTTGCCCCCTTAAGCTCTTTCAGATACCCGACGTACTCTCCATCCACCCAGACTCCAGAAGTTTTTTCGACATGGGATTTACCTTCGAACTGAATCTCTCCCATCACATGGTTCTCGGCATTCGCCACGTGACTAAGAAGTAATACAGGAACCACTAGCAAGATCCACAGAGATGGATGTATTCGTTGGAGGAAATTTTTCATAATGGGCCTCCTTGCCACTCAGAAGGGGTAGCAGTAGGCCTGCCAAACCCCGTAAGTGGTTGAATCAGGAAGATACTGGCGAGGTTTCACTTTACCAAGACCCGACCCCCGCTAGGAAGAATGTTCGAGCGGCGGTAAAAATTGCAAAGCCCAGAGTCCCTTGAACACCACGCCAACCGATCACAACCCGGTTGTCTGGTAACGCAGCATGGCCAGGGCAAGACGATACTCGTACCCCGCCTGCGCGCTTCCAATCTCCGCTTGCGTTTGCTGAAGCTGTGCCTGGCTGAGTTCGACGATGGAACTTAAACCGAGTTTGTACCTGGTCTGGGCCAGGTCCAGTGCCAGGTTCGCCTGGGCCAACAATTGCTCGTTCACACTGACGCGGTCGTAGGCTGTATTGGCATTCAGCCAACTAGTGCGCACATCTCGCGAAATCCGGTTGCGAAGATCGGCCAATCTCTTAACTGCGGCCTGGGCTTGCAAATCGGATTCGTGGGATTTCGCGGTATAAAGGAATCCGTTGAAGATCGGGACCTGCATGTTTACACCGACCGCACCATACTCACTCTGAATGTGGTCATCACGAAACGGCGCGTCGCCAATCGCGCCCAGCGCACTGATGGTTGGCAGCAACTGATCCCGATCCGCCCGGTGAAGTTTTTCCGCCGATTGCGATTCGAACTCCAAACTGAGAATTTCCGGACGTACGCTGAAGGCATCCGCGATCAACTGATCGACATCCGCAGCTGGCGGCATGAGTGGTTCGGGGTCTTCCGCGAGGACAAAGTTTTCTAGTGTGGAGTATCCCAGAATTGCCGAAAGGCTGGCCATAGCAGACTTATCATTATTCAAAGCATCAAGGTACAGCAGCTTTGCTTGGGCGAGATTTACATTGGCAAAACTGAGGTCAAGATCTGACTTCAGTTTGTTCTTAGTCAAAGCCCCCACCTGATCGGCCAGCAATTGGCGGGAAGCTACAGTCTGTTCCGCCACTCGCAGCACGGCGTGAGTCTGGAGAGTTCCGTAAAAGGCTTGATCTACCGCTAGCAGCACTTGTTCTTTGGTCGCGATCGCGTTCTGGTTCTCCGCTTGAGCATGGAGACGCGCACTTGCGACTAAATTGGTGGTATGGCCAAAGTCTGTGATGAGTTGGCTAACACTCGCGCCCGCGGCAGCACGAGGAAATATCTGGGAATTGGTCAGCGCGCCGGCGGTGATCCGGCTTTCGTCCCGCGAATCGACTCCTGTAAAGTTGGCATAAGCCTGCGGCCAAAGACTCGACCGAACTTCCCGCGTGACCTGCTGTGATGCCAGCGCTTCGAGGCGGGCTACGGAAATCGCTGGATTATTTTTGAGAGCAATCCCTTCCGCATCTTTCACGGAAAGATGGGTTGCGTTCGTGGAGCTTTGAGCACGCTGCGACGCCATGCTTTGTGCGTCCGTAGGCGCCGCAAACGAACCCAGTGAACCGTCAGATGGGTTCTGGAGAATGATCGCCGATTGAGCAAAGCACAGCGTCGACACCACCAGACCACTCAGCAGATACGTCGATCTCCTTGTCATACAGACTGCTCCTCCCGCTGATCTTTTTCTTTTCCGTGAACCATGAGATAGACCGCCGGCACCAGGAAGACTGTGACAATAACCGAAACCGCAAGCCCGCCAATGACGGCGCGTGCCAGGGGAGCGTATTGCTCGCTGCCGGTCTCGATGCCCAGCGCCATCGGAAGCATGCCCAACAAAGTAGCCAGCGAGGTCATTAGAATGGGCCGCAACCGAATCTTGCATGCCCGAACGAGAGCCTCTTGCAGCGAAAAATCTTCCTTACGCAGCTGACGGACAAATTCAACAATCAGAATACTGTTGGAAACTACGATCCCGGTCATCATGATGACTCCCATGAGCGACATAATGTTGAAGGTGCTATGGGTGAGCCAGAGGATCAGAACCACTCCCGCCAAGCCTGGAGGAATCGCCATAAGAATGATCAGTGGATCGATGAAGGAAGCAAATTGGGCCATCAAGACGAGATAGACGAGCACGATGGCGAGCGCGAGGCCGATAGAAAAGCGTTTGAATGACTCCTGCATTCCGACCACCGATCCGAGCACGCTGACCCGCACGTTTTCCGGCAACTTTAGATGGCCGACTATTTTGTTTACCTCACTGTTTACGTCCCCTAACGCCTCGGTTGATGGCATCACGTAGATGTCGATCACGCGCTGGAGTTGGTAATGATCGACTTCAGTCGGAGTGTTGATGGGCTTGATGTCAGCCACTGATTGCAAAGGCGTGTAACTAGAGATATTGGCGGCGCGCAGTGGAATTTGTTTGAAATCCTCCATGCTCATGTTCTGAATCTGCTGGTCGAAGTACTGCACCGTAAACATGTAGTTGTTGCCGGTCTTAGGATCGATCCAGTAGCTGGGTTCGATCATGCCGTTAGAAGTCAGCGCGGTAATGACATTGTCCATTACTTGTTTGGGTGAAAGCCCGATCAGGCTGGCTCGTTCACGGTCGATATTTAGCTCCAGCCCCGGATAAAGCAAATCCTGGGGAATGAGTACACTGCTCACGCCTTTTTGCGCCCGGATCTGCCTCGCGATATCTGACGCCATCGCAAAAGCGCTATTCAAATCATTGCCCCTAACCTGGACATCAATTGGCGCCGGCAAACCCAGGTTGATCACGGAATCGACCAACCCGCCCGCTTGAAAGTAGGTATTCAGTTCCGGCAAGTCCTCTGAGAGTTTGCGGCGAACCCGCCGCATATATTCATAACTCCCGACGGAGTGGTCTTCTTGCAGGCTCACCTGGACGAACGCCGTGTCCATCGAGGAGTTGCTGGTGTACATGGCGGACAAATCCGGCGTGATCCCTATGTTGGAGACGATCATGCCAAGATCATGTGCAGGAATAACCTGGCGAATATCTTGTTCGACGCGCGCGATGTATTGATTGCTGACCTCGAGGCGGGAACCGCTCGGAGCTTTGACGTTGATGACGAACTGGCCGGGATCAGTGCGCGGAAAATAGGCGGTTCCGACGAACGGAAAGACTGCAATCAGCACTATGGCGATGCCGCCGACAATTAACGCGACGGTTCTACCGGGCCGCGCTAGGGCGCGAGTCACCCAAATCTCGTAACGCTCCAAGAGCTTTTGGAAGAGTTCATTGAAGCGGCCGAGGAACCTACGGAAGAGCGATTGTGAAGCCGGCGTGTGGTCGGACTCATGCTCGATATTTCCCTCCACATCCTCGAGGTGGATGAACTTCGCGCAATAAAGCGGGACCACCGTCATAGCGAAGATGTATGAGGCAAAGATGGACAAAACTACGCCCAAAGCGAGATCAATAAAAAGATACCGGCTGACGCCGTAAAAAAAGGTAACTGGGAAAAATACGATGGAAGTCGTGGAAGTTGCGGCCAGGACAGCCAGCGAGACTTCCATCCCTCCTTTTTCGGCCGCCACTCCAGGCGTTTCACCGATTTCCATATAACGGAAGATGTTTTCCAGTACCACCACGGAATCGTCGATAAGGCGTGAAAAGGCCAGCGCCAAACCGCTAAGCAGCATGACATTGATCGATCCGCCCATGGCATTCATGATCAGAAGACACACCAGCGCAGAAAGAGGAATCGATAGAAGTACGGCAAATGTGGCCCGCGGACTCCCCAGGAAAACCAGAATCATGATGGCCGTCAGCAGCAGTCCAATGCCTCCTTCCTTGAGCACATTCTTGATGGCACTCTTGACGAAGAGAGATTGATCAAAGACCACCGCCGTCTTGAGCGATTTCGGAATGTCCAACAGATCAGTGATCGCCGCCTTGATTCCGTTCACGATGGTGATGGTGTTGCTGTCGCCGCCTTGCTTGAGTACAGGGATGTAGACGGATTGCTGTCCGTCAATACGGACGATGTTGGTTTGAATCGTGCCCGAGTCTTTGGCCTCACCGACATCGGCGACCATCACCGAGGCGTTGCCCACCGTCTTCAGCGGTATGCGATTGATCTCTTCGGTATTTGGCAATTGCGCGTTGGCATAGATGTTGAAATCCTTGGGTCCTATGCGAACGTCGCCAGCGGGAAGAATGAGGTTTGACTCATTCACCGCATGAACCACGTCCATCAAACTAAGTTGGTGCGCCTCCAGCTTTACTGGATCGACGTACACCATGATCTGGCGATAACGGCCGCCGAACGGCTGCGGCACAGACGCGCCGGGAACGTTTGCGATCTGATTACGGACCTGAAATTGCGCCAGGTCTTTTAGACGAGTCTCATCCAGTCCCTGCCCCTTCAGCGTTACCAGACAAACAGGAAGGCTAGAAGCATCGAACTTCAGTACCACCGGGGGCAATGTGCCTTGCGGGAGACGCCGAAGGTCCGCCATCGCTAGATTCGCGATATTGCTCAGCGCAGCATTGCCGTCGGTCCCCGGCTTGAAATAAATCTTGATCAGGCTGACGCCGGTCAAAGAGCGCGATTCTATGTGATCGATATTGCTTCCCAGGGTGAAGAATCGCTCGAAGGTGTCGGTGATGTCGGCTTCGATTTGCTCTGGAGGCATCCCTGCATAGAAGGTCGCCACCACCACCACCGGAATCTTAATTTCGGGAAACAGATCGACCGGCATCCGCACCACGGTGGTGACGCCAACCACCGCTACCACCAGGCAAAGCATAATGATGAAGAATGGATATTTGAGAGCGAACCTGGGCATTACTTTTGCGCCCCCGTCTGATTTTCGCCCGTATCACTTGGCTCCCGCTCCAGAATGGGCTTCACCAGTTCGCCGGTCTGGTAGTTTGACTGGCCACCGACGATCACTTGTTCCTTTTCCGAAAGGCCGTTCAGAATCTCGGCGCGATTTGAAGTTTGCTCTCCCAACTCTACCGCTCGTTTTTGGACATGATCCTGCCCATCAACGACCAGGACATAGTGCTCGTTCGCACCCTGAATCACCGCCTGCACGGGAACAGATAGCGCGTTCTCCTTGTGCGCTAGCTCAATTGAGGTATCGGCATACATGCCAGGGGTGAGCGACAAGTCAGCATTTTCGACGTCGATTTCGGTTTCCATGGTGCGGGTGTCCAGGCTGATCGACCGTGTGAACCGCACCACTTTTCCCGAAAAAGTCCGTCCTATCGCCTTGACTTGTACCTGCACGACAGCGCCAGCGTGGATGTAAGGAACTGCGGACTCTGGCACGGGCAAACGCAGACGCAAAATATCGCTTTGGGCCAGCTTTACCAGCGGCATCGACTGTGTGTTTGAGGCCGTTCCTGCTTGGATGAGGGCGCCCGTGTCGGCGTATCGCCAGGTAATAACGCCGGTCAGCGGGGCTGTAACCGTGGCGTACGCGGCCAGCGCGCCTACCCGCATGCGGTCCGCGTCCGACACGTCCGTTTGTTGCCGGGCTGCCGCGAGTCCGGCTTTCGCAGCATCGACTTGCGCTTGGGCTGCCAAATCCTTGGAGCGGGAATCGTCGAGTTCTTGCTCGGCAATTAGGCCGGGGCGAGCCGTAGCGGCTTGTTGCAAGCGAGTGTAGGCAGCATGCAACGCGGAATAATCGGACTCGGCGCGAATGACTTCGTTTTCGGCGCGAACGACTTCGTCTTTACTATGGAGGAGCTCCGCCTGGGTTCCCTTTAGCTGGGCATCCAATTCCGGGATTTCAAGTACTGCCAGCGTCTCACCGGCGCGCACGCGGTCGCCAATGTCCACATAGATATGTCGCACGTAGCCGGAAACCTTGGCGTGCACCTCAATTTCCTGATACGGCTGGAACTGCCCGGCCAGTGTGAGCGTATTCGAAAGCACACCACGCTTCGACATTGCCACCGTGGCGGTGGGTATTTCTGCTGCCTTGGGATCGGCGTCACGATCTCTGACCCGATACTCGATGGCAGCAATGAGCACGACCAGAGCCAGACCCCCAACCGCAATCAAGACATACCGTTTATTCATGGGTACCTTCATCAATCGTGGATATCAGTCTCGGCTGCCACGCGGGTCGGAATTACAGACGATAACAAGCCGCACCGCGCCCCAGTAGCCGAATCATCAGTTAGAGAGCGTCATTCCTGGTCGGCGGCCTTGCAATGCTTCGAGATCATACGGATGTCTGTCTGCACATCTGCGATTTGTAACGGGACCCCATCCACGCCGTGCACCGTATCGCTGGGATTACTGCCAGATTTCTCCGGTCGCACGCCGGTCTTGATTGTGCCCGTTAGCATCCTTCCCTTTACTTCCACATCGTGATGGAGATAGCTGTCGAGTTTGTTGCCGACGCCTTTCAGTACATACACCATGCTGCTATTATCTTCCACGAGCACATAGTTCCCGCGGTCACCGTCGAGACAACCGCGGATCGTGGAAACGTGGTGTGGTGGTGCGGTGCTGTCGTTACCAGACGCCGGCATAGTAGCGGATTGTTGCGCGACCGCTCCCACTGTGATGAGCAGAAACGCCGTAACCCCAATCAGATTCTTGGTTCGGTTCATACAAGTCCTCCTTTGAACTTGCTTAGAGTTGACTGATGGTATGATATTTGGCCGGTCGATGCCGCTGGTGCAGTTTCTGCGCACACCTCGTCTTTCACCCGTCTGTGAGCGACGATTCCCATCATCACTTCTTCATCGCTGAAAGGCAGGCTGACGTACATGATGTGTTTCCGCAGGCGCACATCTACCTCGTGATTGGGAGCGAATACGGACGGCAGGTATTTTAACGCGGATTCGTAACGGCCAACGTATAGGTTACAGTTCAGACGGATACTGATGTCGTACGCGTAGTCGCGCGCCTGCAGGGGCGCATCGCTCGGGTTATCGCCAAGGTAGTTCGAAGCGGGAACGTGCTTTGTCACGCTTACGACGGTGGCGGTCTGGTATCCGGCCTCTGTTGTTTGTTTTGCCAGGGCGTGCAGTGAGATCAACAAAACCAAATACGCGACCCCTGACAGCAATGGTCCCTTTCTCATAGCATCCTCCAGAGCGGCCCGGATTCCCCCCGGAATAGGCAACCCTTAGATGCGTTGCCGGTCCTCCGGGAAAACCTGACCGGTTCGAACTCAGTGGCACGGGTACGTGCTCGCAAGCCGCATCGCCTCAGTCAAAGACCAAGGCTAAATTTAATGACAACAACTTAACTAGAGATTCGCAGGAAGGATTAGCAGGAAGGAGGAGGTCGATTGTAGAGGTTATCTTCGATCAGAAGGAGCGCGGGAATCGGTGGGCCGGCGGGCGCAACATGCGGGTAAAACACGGGAGCCAGCTGGGCTGTATAAACGAGAACCGGCGGTACCCATCGCACGGCATCCCGAACCATATGTTGCCGCATGGCTTGGGCGGGGTTGGAGTGCACGGTAACGCCTTGAGGAATCGTCTGGTGGAAGGTGCGTGTCGCAAGACTAATAACCAGAGAAAACATCACCAGACCAATAAGCGCCCCGCGCCACGAAAGCGCCGAGCCAGCCACGAGGTCTACTTTTCCCGTTTTCTTCATCCCCCGACCACCAATGATTATACCCCCCCAGGGAATCAAAAGATAAGGTTACAATAGCCACCCATGTCCTATAAGTAGGAGGTATTATGCCCCGAAAAGGTTGTTTCTAGAACACTTCCGTGCTTGTCGCCAATGAGTCCACCTTGCGAAAAAGGCCGACAGCGAGAAACCCAGGCCCGCCCATAAGCGACTAAAGACAAGAAAAGCGGGGAGCTTGCGCTCCCCGCTTGGCGGCTGGTGACAACTCCCAGAAAGCCGCGCAGGGGTGGTAGGCTGTTACCCGTCCCAAGCGCCTGCACCTTTCATGGTCGCTATGGTTGTGGTTTCGCTATCCGAGGGAGTTTTTCCATGAACCAATTTGCCAGGCTGAACCAACAATACATTGGCGGGATGTGGCGTGACGGCAAGAGTCAAAAGGTTTTGGCTGACCGCAATCCCTATAACGGAAAAACGATTGCAGAATTCAAGCTCGCCAGCCTCGCCGATCTGGACGAAGCCTACCGCGCTGCCGCCGCGGCGCAGAAAGTCTGGGCGGAGGTGAATCCGTTCGAGAAGCGCAATGTCCTGGAGAAGGCGATCGCCTGGATCGAGAAGAACGAAGGCGACATTGCCGACATCATCATTGAAGAACTGGGCGGCACGCAACTGAAAGCCATGATCGAAATCTTCCTGGTGAAGACGTTCATCAAGGAGGCATCCACTTATCCTCTGCGCATGACGGGCGAGATTCTGCCTTCGACGGTGGATGGAAAAGAGAACCGTTTGTATCGCGTGCCCGCCGGCGTGGTGGGAGTGATCAGTCCTTTTAATTTTCCATTCAATCTGAGCATGCGGTCAGTGGCGCCCGCGTTGGGGGCCGGGAATGGCGTGGTGCTTAAACCGCATGACGACACGCCGATCACCGGAGGCACGCTGGTCGCCAAGATCTTTGAAGAAGCGGGAATTCCCAAGGGCCTGCTTAATGTGATTGTCGTGGACATTGGCGAGATTGGAGATGCGTTTGTCGAGCATCCAGTGCCGCGCATCATTTCCTTCACTGGGTCCGAAGGTGTGGGACGTCACATTGGCGGGATTGCGGGTAAAGCGCTGAAGAAGGCCATCCTCGAGCTCGGCGGAAACAGCGCCTTCATTGTGATGAACGATGCCGATCTGAACACAGCGGTGAACGCAGCTGTGTTTAGCCGATTTGCCCACCAGGGGCAGGTGTGTATGTGCACCAACCGGATTCTGGTGCAGCGCGGGGTTTACGACAAATTCCTGAAACAGTTTGTGGATCGAGTATCGAAGCTCAAAATAGGCGACCCGAGGAATCCCGAGACCGAACTGGGGCCGCTGATCAACGAAAGGCAGGCTCAGACCTTCGCCAAGCAGGTGCAACGCGGAATCGATGAAGGTACGAAGGCGGTTCTACGCGGGAAAGTCGAAGGCACCTTGGCTTCGCCGACGGTGTTCGCCGACGTTAAATCCAACATGTGGGTGGCGCAGAACGAAATGTTCGGGCCGGCAGTGTGCGTCATGCCATTCGACACCGAAGAAGAAGCGCTGCGAATCGCCAATGACAGTCCTTACGGCCTGAGCGGTGCGATCCATACCAAGGATGCTGAGCGCGGTGCGGAACTGGCTAAGCAAGTGGATTCGGGGATGGTGCATGTCAACGACGGCACCATCAATGATGATCCGTTGATCGCTTTTGGTGGAGAGAAAGCGTCGGGAGTTGGCCGCTTGAATGGCAAGTGGGCGCTCGAAGAGTTCACCACGATGAAATGGATTTCGGTACAGCACAAGCCGAGGCATTATCCGTTTGAGATCGCGACTAAGGCATCGTGAGGCGATTGATCATTTCTCGTGCTGGTCTGAATCAACGTATTCCACGCCCAACTCGGCCAGCTTCGAACGCAAACCATACATGTCGAGCCCAAGTTCACCGGAGCGAAAGCGCTCCCTGTTCCGAACTTCTTTAGCCTGCCGCTGCTGCGCGAGGTCGGCCACGGTCGCTGCATTTTCAAGTGGGACCACCACCACGCCGTCCTGATCGCCCACGATGACATCTCCAGCGCGAACCAGAGCGTCGGCGCAAACTATCTCGACGTTCACCGATCCGGCGATTACTCTGACCGGGCCTTGCGCTGAAATGGCTTTTGACCACACGGGGAAATTCATGGCGGTCAGGTCGGCGCTATCCCGCACGCCCGCATCAATCACCAGGCCCGCCACCCCGTGAGCACGGCAGGAAGTGGCGAGCAACTCGCCGAACAAGGCAGTTGTCGAGTCTTCTGTGGTGGCGACCACCAGAACATCACCCGGAGAACAAATTTCTACGGCAGCATGAATCATCAGATTGTCGCCAGCGGGACAGAGAACCGTAACCGCCGGCCCCGCGACTCGAGCGGACGGGTAAATGGGCCGCATGTAGGGGCGCATCAATCCAGTGCGCCCTTGGGCCTCGTACACCGTAGCCACGCCGAGTTCGCCGAGAAGGCGCGCAACATCGGCGGGAGGGCGATCGATCTTGCGAATAATTCTAGGTTTCATGAAACCAGATCTCGGTTCTCAGTTATGTTAGTTCACTCGTGACCTGGGGATAGTAGCGCTGGTAGGCCTCGGCGTACTTGATTTCTTTTTTCCCTGAATTACGTGCGGCTTGCGTTCCTCGACGCAGTCCCAGGTCGCTGTAGTACTGCCACAAGTGTTCCTGCGCCTCCATGGATTCCATCGCTTTACGCTTGTGGTCGAATGCGGGGGTGATATCGAGCAGTACTTGCGGCTTGAAGTGACATTGTTCCGGCTGGTGTGGCTCAAACATGAAAACCGGCGGCGCTTCCAACTTCGTACTTTCTGCGGGATAACCAGCAGCCTGAGCATACACACGAGTGCGTAGCGTGAACTGGCAGGCTTCGTCATGATCTGGATTGTAGGGATCGTAGGGCGAGTGAGTCAGCACAAACTGCGGCTGATAGCGCCGGAATTCTTCAACCATGGCTTGCACGGTTTCTGCAGATGGCTTGAGCGGGTAATCGCCGGAATCGAAGAAGCGGATCTCCGCGCCCAACAGTTCAGCGGCCCTCTGTGACTCGGCTCGGCGGGACTCCTTCACGCGTTCGAGTGTCATGCCGGGTTGCTTCCACAATTGCTCGGACTCGCCGCGCTCGCCATACGACAGGCACAGAATCCGCACCTTGTATCCCCGGCCGGCGTAGAGGGCGATTGTGCCTCCCGCGCGCCACACAAAGTCTGCAGCATGCGCGCTGACCACCAAAATTGTCGGGTTGGAATTGCTCATAATGTGTTCATGCGACGTATGCCGCCGGGTTCGTAACTGCCATGCGGCGTACTTCGTCGAGCGAGAAGCCGCCGTCCAATAGCTTTTGCGCAAACATGGCGAAGCCTTCCGCCACCGGAGGGTTAATGGTTTGCCCCAGGTCGGTAGAAAGAATGCAAGACTCAGGCCCGGCCGCCCGGATGCTAAGCAGAACGGCGTCCCACGGGGCTTTGCCAGTGTGCATAGTGGTAAAGCAGTGCTCGATCATCGCGCCCATTACAGCCAGTTTAACCTGTTCTTCCGCGGAAAGATTCTGGGAAGGGAACTCGGCGTGAGTGACTATTACTTTCTTGACCTTCATCTCGCGGGCGGTCTTCACCAGTGGAAAAATCTCGTGCCGCCCCAGGTGTCCGGTAGCGAGGACCATATCGCGTTTCGCAATCAACTCGAGGCAGGTGCGCGTGGGCTGCGAGATTTGACCTGACGAATCCAATACGCTGATGCGCGGCGGCGAGATTCCCATGGCTGACAACTCCTGCTGAATCTCAGCCCAGAAGGGAAGCTTCCTGTGCGTGGCTCCGGGCACTCCAGCGGTTTCATTTTCTGCGTCGACGGTTGGCATCCAGACGATCTTGCAGTGAGAGCGTCCGGCGATTTCCACGGCCACGGGATTGAGCCCTCCGACTGCGTGGTTAAGCGTAAGCGCTCCATAGGCAGCGATGCCGGGTACTGCCTTCGAAACCACTTTCGCGCGTTCTCCGGTCTGCACGTAGTGCGACTTCAGCACGAAGCCGCGTAATCCCCGCGCCAGGAATTCACGCGCCAGGTCAATGTCATCGATGCGCCGGCCGATTACATCGGGTGCAACGTGTACCTGCAGGTCGAAAGCGCCCTGAATCGCTTCCCAAGCTCGGTCAGAGATAGATGAGGCGGTTTGAGGTTGCATGCTTATGCTGTCCGTAATTAACAGTCGGCAAATTGGGCCATGGTCGTACTGACCCAACGGGGTACGATGGCTTTGGTACTAGTAACTCCGCCTGCCTTCGGAACGACGACCGTGGTCACAAATGGCTTCCGTTTCAACTAGTGAACTTCTCGTTCCGCTTGTGCCCAATAAGGTTTGCGAATCGCCTTGCGATCAATTTTGCCTGCCGGAGTCTTGGGAATCTCCGGCCAGAACTCGACAGACTTCGGCGATTTTACGCCTCCGAGTTTTGCCTTGCAGTGGGCGATGACGGCGTCTTCCCTCAACGTTTCTACAGAGACTAGAACGATGACGGCTTTAACTGCCTCGCCCCAAGTGTCGTCGGGGACACCGATCACTGCGCATTCATGGACCTGGGGGAGGGACATAATGGCGGCTTCAACCTCGGCGCAATATACATTGAATCCGCCGGTGATGATCATGTCTTTCTTGCGGTCAACGATATATACATAGCCGTCTTCGTCGAGGTAGCCGACGTCGCCAGTATGATGCCAGCCAAACTTGCGGATTTCAGAGGTTGCGTCTGGCATCTTGTAATAGCCTGCCGTGACCAGCGTGCCGCGAGCGACGATCTCACCGACTTGGTGGCGAGGTAGGATGTGGCCATGGTCGTCCATGATGGCAAGACGAACCGCCGAAGTGGGCTTGCCGCAGCTGGCCAGCCGCTCAGGATGGTCTCCTGCCGCGGCGGCCGCAAGAGTCTTGGAATCGAGAAACGTCAGTAGCATGGGCGCTTCGGTCTGGCCGTAAGACTGGCAGATGCACGGACCGAAAATCTCAACCCCGCGCTTGAGTTTGTCGGGCGAAACCGGCGAACCGGCTAAAAGAAAAACTTGCAGAGTGGAATAGTCGAACTTCCCAACGTCAGGATGCGCCAGCAAATTATAGAAAGCAGTTGGGGGAAGGAAAAGATGCGTGATCTTGTAATGCTGGATGTTGCGCAACACTTCCCCTGCATCGAACTTGGGCATGATGACGTTGGTGGCGCCGATAGCGGACATGGTGAAGGCGACTACTCCGGCCGCATGGGAAAGCGGCGCAGTATTCAGGCAAACTGAATCGGCTCCGCTACCCCGCCAGTAATGCGTGGCCATTTCCGTCATGGTGCCCCAGGCAAGGCTGGTGACTTGCACGCCCTTAGCCGGGCCGGTGGTACCGCCGGTTGGAACCAATCCGACTAGGCGGTCGATGTTCCCTTGTGCATCGGCCCATTCTCGCTCTACATCTGTCTGCCCGCGCTGCATAAACGTTTCTAGCGAAGGGTTGCCGCCGTCATCCGCGTCGAGACAGACAAGCTGGCGCAAGGTGGGCACACGGGCCTTGATCTCGGCAACACTGTCGCGAAAATTGTTGTGATAGAACAACCACTCCATCTCGACGTAATTCATGTACTCAACGTTGGCGTCGATGGCGTTGCGATAGTTAATTGGAACCCACACAGCACCGGCACGCATGATTCCCAGCATGCAGAACAGAACACGCGCATCGTTCTGCGAATAAATGCCGGCGCAGCGTTCGCCGCGCAGACCCTCGAACCACATGGCGCGAGCAATCCGCTCGGTGATGGCACGGATCTCGCAGTATGAATAGCGGGCGTCGCCGTCGATGATCGCGGTGCGGCCGGGGTTGGCATCGGCTCCCTTGTCGAAGTAGTCAATTGCGCGCATGGCCTGGGGTCCAACTACAAATCCAGCTTCATTTTGGCGAGCCCATGGCTTTCGATGGTTCGCAACAGTTCGTGATGCCCGAATGCCTCTGCCGCAGACACGAAGCCAACCTTGCGAGGCGGTGCATGCACCAGGTGGTGAGCGGCAAATGCCTGGATGAGCCCGGTCTGGCGATAGCAACAGGTGCCAAAAATCACACACAGCACGGAATCAATAGAGCCGCGTCCGGCGATTACATCAATGGTGCGCTGTTCGCGGGAATTTTCACGCGGCGGGGTGCCGCCCTGGACCGCGTTTGCCATTTCGGCGAGCTTCTTTTCCTGCTCCAGCTTCGGCAGTGGACGAATCTGTTCCTCGAAAATCTTTTCTGTTGCCGCTACACCCTCCATGATTTGACGATCAAGCAGGCCTCCGAAAGATTTCAGGTTGGCCACTTGAGGGTGATTCTTGAACCAGACCGTCTGCGGGAAGCCGCCCCAAGCGAGAGCCAACTGACTCTGAACGTAACCTGGGATTGATACGTCGTAGCGTGTGGCGCGAGGCCAGGGCTTGTATTGATTCTGCTCGAGGTAGTGCGCCTCGGTTTGGATCACGGCAAAGATGGTTTGGGTCGAGCCAAAGGTCGGAATGCCCCTGAACATAGTTACCGTCTCAATGGTGTCGACAGCGGCTTTCTCCAGGCAGACACGAATCGCGGCGTCACTGACCGCGGACATGAAGGCGGTGGCGGGTGCGGCCACAAGGCCTTTCTGCGCGAACCTGCTGCCCCACTTTTCCGACACTTCGCGGATCCAGGTCTGTTCGCCGCTGATGTCGAGATAGTGACAACCTGCTTGCAGCGCTGCCTCGATCACTCGCGGGCCGTTGTATATAAAAGGGCCGACCGTGTTGCAGACGACGCGCGCGCCGGTAAACAACTTGGCCAGCTCATCAATCGAGTTTCCGACCTCAACGAATTCGTAGTCCGCAGTCTCGATGCCGGGAACATGCTTCATCACGTCCTCGAGCTTGGCTCGGTTTCTGCCAGCGGCAATAAAGGGTACGTTGTACTCGCGGAGAAATTCGGCCACCAGACGTCCTGAAAATCCGCTGGCGCCGTAAATGACCACAGGTCGTTTATTGTTCATGGCTCGGCTCGTTCTATTACGTAGGGCTGGCCCCGGAAGGCGATTTTAGGCTAAAGTATCTTTATTGCTAGTAGGCACCTTTCTGTAACCTGGTGCCTGAATGGAGGCTTTGCGATGGAGGAGTTTTATTGCCCGGTTAAATTGACGGCGGACATCATTGGGGGTAAGTGGAAGCCGATGATTCTTTTTTATCTGGAGGGCGGGACGCGGCGATTTGGCCAACTACAGAAATTGATTCCGGGACTGACCAAGAAAATGCTCACGCAACATCTCAGAGAACTGGAGCATGATGAGATCGTCCATCGCAAGGTGTACGCCGTGGTGCCGCCCAAAGTTGAATACTCGCTCACCCGGCACGGGGAGAGTTTGAAGCCGATTCTCAAGCTGATGTCCGCCTGGGGAGACAAACACCGCGCCCGGTACGGCATCCCCAAGAGTCACATTCGCGCACAAAAAGTGTCAAGCCTAGCGAAACGGACATCTACATCTGCTGAGGAAGCGATTGCAGTTTGATACCTCTATTGAAGGATGGTTATGGGTGCACGTGCTAAGGGTTTGCTGTCACAGTACGACGACATCTGGTTGCTAGATGGCGTCCGCACACCGTTCGCGGACTACAACACTGTGCTTGGACTGGTCTCGCCCATCGACTTAGGGATTAAGGTTGCGCGCGAGGCGTTTCGCCGGTCAGGAGTTTCGCCGGAGGCGGTGAACACGGTCGTCGCTGGCAACATGGCGCAGGCAAGTTTCGACGCGTACATGCTGCCACGTCATATTGGGCTTTATTCCGGGGTCCCGATCGAAGTGCCGTCGCACTTGGTGCAGCGCGTCTGCGGCACGGGGATGGAAGCGATTCTGCAGGCCGCCGATTCCATTAAGCTGGGAAGAGCGGAACTGGGCTTAGTGGTGGGCTCGGAATCGATGAGTAGAAATCCGGTCGCGGCCTACACTCATCGCGGGGGATTTCGCATGGGCCAAGTGGAGTTCAAGGATTTTCTGTGGGAGGCGCTGCTTGATCCTGCCTGCAATGCGACCATGGGTGGGACTGCCGAAACACTGGCCAAGCAATATAAGATCTCGCGAGAGGATGCTGACCGCTTCGCGGCTGACAGCTTTACCCGTGCCGTGGCCGCCCAAAAGGCGTGCTTTCTAAGCGGCGAGATTGTGCCGATAATCAACGAGTCGTTCGAGCGTACTGGCTACAACGCGCGCGGCATTCGGCTGCCTAAGAAGGTCGAATCGTTTGACCAGGACAGTCATATCCGTCCTTCTCCACCTGAAGTGCTGGCGAAGCTGCCGCCTGCTTTTGGCGGAGTGCAGACCGGCGGAAACAGCTCTGCGATTGTGGATGGCGCGGCCGCCACGCTAGTGGCCTCGGGCGAGTTTGTGCGCAAGCATGGCAAGCCGCCGCTGGCCAAAGTGATCGCGGGCGCAGCGGTGGGTGTGCCTCCGGAGATCATGGGTATCGGCCCGGTTCCCGCCATTCGAGCGATTCTTGAAGCTAGTGATCTGCGGCTCAATCAAATTGATCGGATTGAGATCAACGAAGCCTTCGCCGCGCAGACTTTAGCTTGCGAGCGAGAATTAGGACTGGATCACGCAAAGCTCAACGTGAATGGCGGCGCCATTGCCATCGGGCATCCGCTGGCAGCGACGGGTGTGCGGTTGGCCATCACGCTGGCGCGGGAACTGAAGCGCTCGGGCGGCCGTTATGGAATTGCTTCCGCTTGCATCGGAGGCGGGCAGGGAATCGCGTTGCTAGTCGAGAACGCCACTTAAAGTCAGAAACCCGGATCTCGTCCTAGTTCGGTTCTCAGTCGGGCCAGATCGTCAGCGCTGTCTTGCTCAGAATCTGCTGCTTCATTTCTTCGGAGATGGGCAGTGCACGGAAGTCATCGAGATTCTTCTTAATATCCGGAACCCCTGGGCCAGGCCAGTCGGTGCCGAACAGTGTCTTGTGCGCAATCTCATCCAGCCGGGGAAAATACTTCAACAGCGCTTTGGGCGGGATCCCGCTGATGTCCAGGTAGACATTGGGATGCCGGCGCAGCAGAAAAAACGAAGTGTGCATCCAGAGCGGCCGCCCGCCGTGCGCCAGCAAAATCTTCATCTTGGGAAAATCTACCGCGACATCGTCAATATGGATGGGATCGCCATAGCGGTTGCGGGCGCCGGTGAAGATGGACGTTCCAGTGTGGAACATGACCGGAATGCCGTTTGCCTCGGCTGCGCGATAGATAATCTCAAGTTCCTTAACACCGTTCAGATAGTCATTGGGAAACAGCAATTGGTGGGGAGGGTGAACTTTGATCATGCGGATCTTGAGCCGCAGAATTTCCTCCACGTCGGCAAGGATGTTGCTGGTGTGACGCGGATGTAGACCGCCGCACGAGATCAGCCGCTTTGGGTTTTCTTTGGTGTAATCCGCGATGAACTGATTGACTCCGCTGGTGAAACCGATCACTTCCGGGGCCACGTAGTTGATCAACACGGCCCGATCCACTCCCGCCTGATCCAAATGCTTGAGGAAGGATTTAGGAGAGCGGCAGAACTCGGCGATCTGGTTAAAGTTTGGCCGCTTTTTCTTGATCAGTTCCAGAGCGCCGGCATTGAACATCTCTAGCGGCTGGATATGAATGTGGCAGTCGGTGATCAAGCTGTTGGTCGATCCTCCGTTGTGATGTGTACAGCTTGACGGATCAGTTCTGAGTCGGGGTATAAATACCCCGCAGAAAAACGTTGCCGATCTCGACGGCCAAGATATGTGGAGTGCCATCGACCCGGGGGTTGTACCAGGTATGCAGCCAGTTGATCATGCCGAACAGACTCATAACGGCGGCGCGAGAGTTAAACCGCAGATTCTTCTCGACCTTGAGCGCCTCAATCAGATCCGCACAACTGTGGTAGTACTGTCGTTTGAGGGCCGCGATTTCCTTTCCCAGTTCATCACTCAGCACATCGTCTTCGTGGGAAAGCACTTTCATGGCCCTGGGCTTGCCCAGGAAATACTCCACGTGATTCTGAATGAAAATCCGTACTCTGCTTTCCGCATCGGTGGCTTCCTTGAGTTGTTCGCGCAGCAACTCCATCACGGTCGAGAACAGGTCCTTCTGAATCAAATAGAGCAGCTTTTCCTTGGACTCGAAGTAATAGTAAAGACCGGCCAGCGACATCCCGCTAGCGCGGGAAAGGTCGCGCATGGAAGCCCCTTCGTAGCCCTTTTCGCAGAAGATGGCGGTGGCGTGTTCGAGGATCTTGGCCAGACGACGATCAAAGCGGGTGACCGGACGGGAAGCAGAGACTTCCGAGATGGTACTGGTGCTCATATCTATCGAACGTTCGTTCTCGATATTATCTCAACCGCGTGGGTGTGACAAGGGTTGGCGGACGGACATTGTTTGAAGTCGAGGCCGCCGCATAAACACCCCGGAGTCAGTTGTTTACGGACCATTCTGGCTCGCATTAGAGACTGCAAGCTACACCTTTACTCGTAATTCTTCTTAATCAGTTGACCTTTCATTTCGTAGCGGGGGAGCGTGCCTGCAGGAACCAGGTCGAGTGCCGCGTTCACGTTGAGCGTCGCTCTGATTTTTCCTTCGATTTCCCGCTTCAAGCCGGTCAAATCCGCGCAACTATCCGCGTATTCTGCCTCTACTTTCAAAGGCGGTGTGACCTTCGGCCCAGGCTGGTGAAGAACAATCTGAATTTCACCTGTGGTACGAGGATGAAAGCTGGAAATGACATCTTTGACTGCTGAAGGAAACACATTGACTCCGAGCACGATCAGCATGTCGTCGGTGCGGCCGATGCAGCGCAACTTGAAGCCGGTGCGGCCGCACGGGCAGGATGTCGCAAGTACGGTGACACGGTTACGAGTCCGAAATCTGAGGAGTGGCACACACTCCCGCTCCAGGCTTGTGTATACAAGTTCTCCCGTAACTCCGGTTTCTATGGGTTGGCTCTCTCCGTTCTCGGGATCAATAATCTCAACCAGGACATACTCTTGCCCGTTGAAATGCATTCCGGACTGGTCGGGGCATTCGCTGAAGATGATAGGAGCCATGTCGGCGTTGCCCAACCCTTCGGTGACTCGAGCTCCCCAGTCCTCTTCTATTTTGGCGCGGACAGCCGGGATGCCCGCACCGGGTTCCGCACCGCAGAACAGCTTTTTCAGGCCCAGCTCTCTTGGCTCGATCCTGGCTTCTCGACGGATCCACTCAGCGAAATAAGTCGCATACGAAGGCGTGCAATGCATGGCCGTGGCTTTCAAAAACTGAATCGCCATCAGCGCTTTCTCGGAGGCCACGGTCCCTATGGGTACAAACATTGCGCCCACGGATTCAATCGCATCTTTCGAGGAAAGGCCCGCGACAAAAAGCGTCAGTCCAGCGGCGTGGATCACGATGTCCGCTTTTCGCAAGCCCTGCGTGTAAAACGACCGTGCCGTGAGCTTCGTCCACATTTTTGCATCGCGACGGGTGATGCCGACGAAGCTGGGCTTGCCCGTCGTGCCGGTGGAGCTGTGCACTCGGATTACATTCTTGATGTCGGCGGCAATATGTTTTCCCAGCGGAGGCTGAAGTCTCTGGCTCTCGCGAAGTTCTTCTTTAGTAGTGAAAGGGAAGCGTTCCAGATCGCGAAGGCGACGGTAGTCTTTGCGAGGGATTTCAGCTGCTTTCAGCTTCTCCTGATAAAACAACGACCTAGCGAATAAATAATCGAGTTGGCGTGCGAGTTTTGTTTCCTGAAGTCGCTGAACCTGCTTGCGGCTGGCAGTTTCAATCTTCTTGTCCAGATACTCCGAGGTCCCCATGGTGCCCGCGCGACTGTTTCGTGATGCCGTAGAACTTTATCGAACGTACGTTATAATTTGCAAGCCCAACCAGGCCGTCTTCCTCAATTGTTAGGTCGGGCGGGTTGGAACATCAGTGGAGCGATCCTGGAGACCCGAACATGCAAGGCACCATGATGAGTTATCCGCTAACGCTCACTCACATTCTGGAGCGTGCAGGGAAGCTCTTTCCGGGACAGAAAGTTCTTTCTCGCCTGCCGAATCGCTCCCTTCACCATTGCACCTACGGCGACGTCTATCGGCGGGCGCGCAGTCTGGCGGAGGTCTTGCAAAAAGCTGGTCTGCGGCGCGGGGATCGCGTGGCCACATTGATGTGGAATCACTACGCTCATCTTGAAGCTTATCTGGGTATTCCGGCGGCTGGCGGTGTAATGAATACGCTCAATCTCAGGCTGTCTCCGCGGGAGATCGCCTACGTCGCCAATCACGCTGCTGACCGCTTTCTGATTGTGGATGACATTCTGCTGCCACTGTACGAGAAGATCAAAGACGCGGTTAAGTTTGAGCGCGTCTTTGTGGTTCCTCTGACCGGGCAGCCGCTGCCTGCTGGACTCGAGAGCTACGAAGACTTTCTGAAAACTGCTTCCGGTGACTTCAATTACCCCGAGGTCGACGAGAACGAGGCGGTGTCGATTTGCTACACCTCGGGAACCACGGGAGTGCCGAAAGGCGTCGCTTATACTCATCGCTCGGTCGTGTTACACACGTTTCTGCTCACTACTGTCGACAACTTTGCCATTTGCCATGCTGATGTTGTTCTGCCAGTGGTTTCCATGTTTCATGTCAACGGCTGGGGGTTTCCCTACGCGGCGGCCATGGTGGGGTGCAAACTGGTGTTGCCCGGCCCGTACCTTGATGCGGAGAGCCTGTTGGAACTCATCACCCGCGAACGCGTGACCGTTGCCGCAGGCGTGCCGACGATCTGGCTCAGCGTGCTGGACTATCTTGAGAAATATCCTAAGCAGCAACTGCCACCTCTGCGGGTGATCGTCGGGGGGGCTGCTCCGCCAACCTTCCTGATTCGCAAGCTGGCCGAACGCGGGATAAAGCTACAGCAGGGATGGGGACTCACCGAGAGCAGTCCGCAAGCGACCACAAATCAAATCAAATCGCACCTTACTAACCGGCCTGACGAGGAGAAGTTTGACCTTCAGGCGATGGCGGGTGTTCCGGTTCCTTTCGTAGAAATGAGAATCATTAACGAGGCTGGCGAGGTGCCAGCGGACGGACAGACGATGGGTGAGGTCCACTTGCGAGGGCCCTGGGTGGCCGCTAGCTACCATAACCTAGCTGAAGAGAAGAATAAGTGGACCGAGGACGGATGGTTTCGCACCGGGGATGTCGGCACGATTGATAGCGAAGGGTACTTGAAAATCGCCGACCGCACCAAAGACCTGATCAAATCGGGTGGCGAGTGGATCAGTTCCGTCGATCTGGAGAATGCTTTGGTGGCCCATCCGGGTGTTCGGGAAGCTGCGGTGATTGCGGTGCCACATCCAAAATGGCAAGAGCGCCCTATAGCTGTGATCGTCGCGCGAGATGGGGCAAAGCCGAGTCCGGAAGAACTGCGCGTATTCCTGGCTGAGAGATTCGCCAAGTGGCAATTGCCGGACGGATTCGTATTCGTCGAAGAATTACCACACACGTCAACCGGCAAACTGCTGAAGACGGAGTTGCGGCTGCGTTATCAAGACTGGCAATGGGTGGCGAAATAGCCATGAGTACATTCATATACTTCTGACTCAAAACGAGAACTTAGCTGAAAATTGCAACTGGCGCGGGTTCAGCATGGTTCTGGGGGTTCCGAAAACAGGATTCGGATTGCTCGGAACGCTAACCGGCAAGAGTCCGTCAGCAAGCCAGACCGGTGGCGGTGCCGAAGGGCAGGCGGCCCCGGTACCGCTCTGGATCGCGCGGGTGGTGGCATCGTTGTAGTGTTTCGGGACGGCTCCGCAAAAGACCGGCGAGCCGTAGATGGAATTCACTTCGTCCACGTTGCCGCGGTTAAGCACATTGAATGCATCGAATGAGAGATCGAGTCTCAGGCGCTCCCGTATCTGGAAGTAACGCGCCAGCCGTAGATCCCAGGAATAGAGGCCATCGCCAATGTAGGTGTTGCGGCCGATGGTAGTGTTGCAATTCGCGACGGAGGGGCATGCGCCGCCCAAGCCTCCGACGCGGTCTGTGCTCAAGCCAGCGACATCCCCAAAGACGTTTTCCCCGGCGAACAAAGTGAAGGGCCGTCCGGATTCCAGAGTAATAATGCTGCTGAACTGGAAGTTCCTTGCAAAGCTGGTCTGGGGCCCGGTCGCCGTGAAGTTGGTCACAAAATGATGGCGAACGTCCTGGTTGGAGTTGGCACGCTCGGATGAATAGTCGAATTGGTTGGGCGGCAGATTGATGAACGTCGTGAAATTGCCGTTGTCGATGGTGTGAGAATAGGTGTAGTTGGCGGTCAGAGTGAAAACTCTGCCGATGCGCTCAACCGCCGTGACGGTCAAACCGTTGTATGCCGCATTGGCGACGTTGTTGTTGTAATCCAGAAGGCCGCCACTCAGCGTCGGCGGAGCACCCACTCCTCCGGGCACACCAAATTCCAATCCGGAAGGATTGGCTAACGAACTGAAAAACGGGCCCAGACCGAATGGCCCAAGGGTTGGAGTTCCCTGGCAAGGTGTAAGGCTGCCGTCCGGATTTAGCAAGCCCTGGGCGTAGTAAGGATTGGCGGCTTTGGTGGTGCCAACCGGGCAGGGGACGTTGAGGTTGTTACCTCGGACTAACTTGTGTGCCCCCACGAAAAGATATCCCAGTTGCAGTGTAAGTCCGCCACCGATTTGTCGATCTATTTCCAAGCTGGCTTGTTCGGCATAGGGAAGCCGGCCATCACGCTGGATGCCACCGGAACCGACACCGCAGGCCCCGGTCGGCGCGCCGGTGATTGGGTTAGCAGTACAGGGCCCGGTCAGGGACACTGCAGGGTACGCATTGGGACCGTCGGCGAGAATGCTGAGGGCTTGTAAAGCTGCAGTGCTGATGGTGCCGCCGGGAGCGCTCGCGCAAATCGTACCGGGCAAGCCCAAAACCGTGCAAGGAAGAGAAGGCGTTCCCGGGAAACCTGGCTGTGCCGACAACTGCCATCCACCATTGGCCGCGTTGTTCTGAATCATCGGAACCTTCACCCCCTGCGCAAATCCGTTGGCAGCGCAACCTGGGCCTGCGCTCGGGGGGTTGCAAAAATACCCGGGAAGCGACTTCTGGTTTCCCGTGGTGAAAAAGAAAGTCAAATTGTTGCGATCATAAAAGATCCCACCTCCGGCGCGGATGACGGTCTTCGCATCTGGCGAATATGCGAAACCGATTCGCGGCTGCCAGGCACGGTAGTCGGCGTTGATCACGGCCCCGAGTCCTGACTCGAAATCCCATCTCAGCCCATAGTTGAAGGTCAGGTTGTGAGTAAGCCGCCATTGATCCTGCGCAAAAAACCCCCAGTAGCCGTGGTTCAACTTGTAGGCGTAATTGGAATACTGATCGGTGGGAAAAGCATTTGGCCAGCCGCTGCCGAACCCACCGCCGGTAGCGGGAGAGGGAACGAAGCCGTTGACAAAGCCGGTTCTGGGGAGCGCCGTTCCCCAGTAGAGGAAGGACACCCCATCCGCTCCTGGCGCAAGCGGACACGAATTGGGTCCGCTGGCGGTCGTCGGAACTGTTCCATAGGTGCCGGTGGTCAAGAGGCTTACTGCATTGGCGAACGCGTACATACAACCTAAATCGGGGAATAGTATCCGCTCGGGAGTGAAGCCGGGATAGTTGTTGTAGCTCCAAACATAGTTGCCATCGAATCCGAACTTGGCCACGTGATTACCCTTGACCCAGGCAAGTGTTTCCGACCCCTGGGCGCGGCTCTCGTAGATGGCGTCGTAGGTGCCAAAGTTGTGCCCGAATTCCTGATCATTCACGACACTCAGATCGGGCTCGCCGGTGGCTCCAGGAAAGTTGTAGTGCCGCCTTGCGTATTGCCCGAGGACGGTGTTGACCAGGTTGGGTTTCAATACGGAATTGACCGTCCCCACCAAAGCTTGATCGCGGATAAAGAGATTGCGAGCGCCGCTCGGGTTGCCAATGCCGCCGCCATCTTCCGTGTTGCCGATCAGTTCGCCCAAATTTCGGGAATCTTCCACGACGTAGCGAATCGCCAGGCGGTTGTTGTCGCTGATCTGGTGATCAAGCCGGGCGAAACCGTAGTCGTTATTTGCAGTCTTCAAAACCCCCTGAAGATATGCTGTGGGCGATGCAGTGCACATGGCGGGAGGAAGGTAGCAGCCTTCCGGCGACAACCCTAAGTACCCCTTGGCCTGATCGATAGCCGCAATATTGCTGAAAAGGTCGGGGGCGTAAGTGGGAGAGAGCGCGCTTCGCTTGCCTTCGTAGTTCAGGTAGAAGAACGTTTTATCCTTGCGGAGCGGGCCTCCGAGGGTAGCGCCAAACTGATTTTGCCGCAAGGCATGGGGAAGCGGCGCCGGCTGTAGAACCGAACGCGCGTCGGTGGCGCTGTTTTGAAGGTAGTCATAAATTGAACCGTGAAGGTCGTTGGTGCCGGACTTGGTCACGATATTGACGATGCCGCCGAGAGCCCGCCCATATTCGGCGCCGAAACTATTATTCACCACGCGAAATTCCTGCACCGAATCCTGAGGCGGCGTGGCGCGCTGCACACCGCTGACCGAGTTCACGAAATCGGCGCCATCCACGGTGATCTCGTTGCTAAATGAGCGCATGCCGCCAAAGGAGATTTGGGTTACTTCGAACTCTGTGAAGGTAGTGCCCAACGCGGTCCGGCTCTTGGCCACACTGGGGGTTAGAAGAGCAAAGTCCGTGAATAGCCGGCCGCTGATAGGTAAGTCTGCGATCTGCACTGAGTTGATCACCTGGCTGATCTCGGTACGTGTGGTCTCGACCACGGGAGCTTCCGTGGTAACGGTCACGGTTTCCGAGACCGCTTCTACTTTCAAGGTCACATTGATGTTCGCGGTTTGGCCCACCGCCAACTCAATGCCAGTGCGTGTGTATTTTCCAAATCCGCTGGAAGTCACCGTGAGTTCGTATCGCCCCGGAGTGAGGCTGGGTATGGCGTAGTAGCCCGCGTCATTCGCCGTCGCCGTGTGGGTCTGATTGGTATCCATTTCGCGCAGGTTGATGGACGCCTTGGCGACAGTACGGCCCGAGCTGTCTTGGACCGTGCCATTCAGCGTGGCGAAACTGATGGTGGCCTGGGAAAAGGCGAAGGGCACCGCAAGGGCAGCTGTTAGGAAAATCGCGATAGCAGTCCAAACCCAGCGTGGTCTCATAAAGCCCCTTTCTAGAGCGAACGTCCGTTCGAATGCCAGAACAAAAAACCCCGGCTTCCCGTGGAATACCGGGTCGCCAGAACCCTTCTAAGAATGGCCTACTGATGAAACTTCAAAAAGCTCACAACGCTGCTGGGAATCCTGCACGGAACGAGCCGAAGAGGCTGATTCAATAGTTCGTCTCTATCGAACGTCCGTTCACTTAATCCTCTAAGGTGCATTATTTTTCACAAGATTGGCTCCGTGTCAAGATAAATATAGCGACGACAGCGATTGCCGGGCCTTACGCTCGCAGCCGGGTTGCCCCGGCTTGCGTGCCCCAAACTTCTTGTGCCGTCTCCGCCACCAATCGCAACTTGGCCTCCTGGTCCGCAGCGGTCACAAGGTTTCCCTCCATGGTGGAAGCGAACCCGCACTGTGGACTCAGCGCCAGCCGATCCAAGCGAAGCAACGTGGATGCCTGCTTGATACGCTGCTTCAACTCGTCCTTGCTTTCGAGTGCAGCCTTTTTTGAACTGACCAGACCCAGAACCACCGTGCGGTCTGATGGAACTTGGCGTAAGGGCTCAAACCCTCCGGAACGCTCGTCATCGTATTCGAGTAGAAAGCGCTGAAATCGTGTGTTCCTAAAAACTTTCGTGATTGGTCCGTAGTCTCCGGAAGCATAAAACTTGCTCTGGTTATTTCCGCGGCACAAATGCAATCCGAAAATTATTCCGGGATGGTCGCCAATCACCGCGTTGTCCATCTCGATCGAGAGATCGAGCAGCCGGTCGGGATCGTTGCCGCGCTGCCGGTAGCCCTCCCGCAGTTGCGGATCGAGTAGCGCGGTGTATTGCGGAGAGTCAACTTGAATGTAGGTGCAACCCAGACGGATGAGTTCTTCCACTTCCAGACGAAGGATGTCGACTAGATCGGCAAGGTAAGCGTCAACCGTCGGATACGCACCGGTAGACTTCTTGCCGTCATAGTAAGCCGCGCCTTGCTGCGCGCTGATCATCGTGGTCTTCGCGGGATGATTGGTCCGCGCTCGCAGGTAGGTGAATTCCTCTGCGCACATGGGACGTTTGCGTCGCAGCTTCGAGACCACCACCGGCCGGGTTTGGACGATCTCTTCGCCCTTCTCGTTGCGGAAGGGAATGGCCCAGCCTCCAAATTTGTCGAAGCCGTCGACGGCGTCGATCAAGTGTCCCCAGAATGCGTAGCGGCGGAGTTCGCCGTCGGTGATGACATCCACACCGGCCCGGATTTGCATATCTACGGCTTCATTCACCGCGCGGTCCTCGACCTGTTTGAACTCCACTTCCGAGAGCTTGCCGGCTTCGTGGCGCTCGCGAGCCTCTTTCAAATAGGGCGGGCGCAATAGACTTCCCACTACATCACTTCGGTACACGGAAACCTCCTCGTCGCTTACGCATTCCTGCACGCGCGGCTTCCTCGTTGCGTTTTGCAATCGCGGAAGCGCGAACGCGCATCAGATTAGCCGAGACGGATTGGCTCCACAAGGCAAATCTGAAGCCGAAATTCGAACACCAGATGGCAAAATTGGGCTCCCACCATTTCGGATGTGGGAGTTACGCGCACTGGTTTTTCGCGTTAGCGCAGCCCGAGAAATATTTTGTCAGCAACTTCTAAGCGGCGCTTGCCAGCGGGAGTATGATGTTTTCTCTCCGTGCCGCGGCGGCCCGTGGAAATAGAAACATGACCGCACGCATCAAAGCGACGGTGGTTGGCAGTTATCCGGTTCCCTCGTGGCTGATAGGAAATACTTCGCGGCTGGTCCTGCGTGACGCTGTCATGGCGGTGCTGAAGACGCAAGAACTCGCGGGACTCGATGTTCTGACAGATGGCGAACTGATGCGATTCGATCCCAGCCATCCCGAGACCAACGGAATGGTGGATTATTTCGCGTCGCGCATGGATGGCATTCGCAAACATTTCTCGCTTTCCGATTTCGACCGCTTCCGTTCCGACCGTGCTTCCGGATACCGCTTGCTGACCGCCGGAATGGTGGTTGCAAAGATTCAAGACGGTACCCTGAACCTGCCTCGAGATTACGAGTTCGTAAGTCCACTCACCAAGCTGCCGCTGAAATTCACCTGCACCGGCCCCCACATGCTGGCGCGCGTGTTGACCAATTGCTTTTACAAGAATGTTGCCGATCTGGCGATGGACATCGCAGTGGTACTGAGGCGTCAACTGGAGTTTATTGAAGCTGACACTGTTCAACTCGACGAAGCCTGCATTGCGGGCTATCCGGAGGATGCACCCTGGGCGGCCGAGGCGATCAATCACGTGCTTGATGGGTTGCTGAATGAGAAAGCCGTCCACATCTGTTTCGGAAATTATGGCGGGCAGCCGCAGTTGCGCGGCTTCTGGCGCGACCTGGTCCCGTTTCTGAATTCATTGCGCGCTGACCACTTGGTGCTCGAATTCGCGCGTTACGGCTATGACGACTTGCCAGTGTTCAACGATCTCGATCCCAAAATTCGACTGGGAATTGGGTTGATCGACATCAAGGACAACGAAGTAGAAAGTCCGGAACTGGTGGCACAGCGAATTGAACATGCGGTGAAAATACTTGGGCCGCAGCGGCTGCGTTATGTGCATCCTGACTGTGGATTCTGGATGCTGCAGCGCAGTGTGGTGGATCGCAAGATGCGCTCGCTGGTTGAAGGCAGGAATTTGTTTGAGGGGCGCGAATAAGCAGTTCTGTTCGATGGGACCGATTCGTTGATGGTGGGTAGATCATCAGCAGATGATGAGAAAGCCAGTGTTCGAACACTGGTCTTCAGTCATCTGGCCGGGATCGTTCTTGCTCCCACCGTGAAAGCTCTATCGGACCGGAAAGTCTTCGATCTCTTCAGTAGTGGCGTATCTCCTTCGGTGACGCTTGATCAGATCGTGGAACATACTCATGGCAACCGTGGCTATTTACATGTCGCACTCCGGTTGCTGACGTGTTTCGGTTGGCTTCAGGAGCAGAACCGTGCTCCACTGTCTTATCAGTTGACGGAAGTGGGAAGCATTGCCATAAGCCTGGCGCCTGCATTGTATGAAGAAGTTGTTTCTTTTGCTCCCAAAGCAATTTTTCTCGAAGACTTTCTCTACGGCTCCTCTGACGAACCGGTGTTACCCTCTCTGCGCGAACTGGTCTCGCGTGCGCGATCACGCTGGGGATTAGGCGGAAATACCGACCCACTGACCGCGAAGGTGTATGACCAAATTCGCAATCATTTGGACAGCATGGTGGTTGGACCGGCGATGGTGGCTTTGGCTCGCGGTGGTGTGTTGGCTCAACTGGAGCAGGGGCCAGTGAGCATCGACTCTATCGCTGCAAACCAAGGCAGTCTGGCCTGCATCTTCGATCTTCTGTCCACGCAGGGTTGGATCGCTCGTGAGCAAGATTGCGTTCAACTGACTGCGTGCGGACACTACGCCGCGCAAATTGCGACTTCCTATGGAGTGACGGTTTCTTACCTCCCGATGTTCAACGCGCTCCATACACTTTTGTTCGGCAATCCGAGAACCCCTCGCCTCGACGATAACGGAGTCGAACTCATGGTCAACCGGGGAATGAACGTGTGGGGCAGCGGTGGGGCTCACAAGACCTATTTCAAGAAAGTCGATGAGATCATTGTCGAGATCTTCAATCGCCCAATGAACCAGCAGCCGCAGGGCATCTGCGATATGGGATGCGGCGACGGCAGTTTCCTGGAACACTTGTACTTCACGGTCAAGAACCACACCGCCCGTGGCGCCATGCTCGACAAACATCCTCTAATCCTAGTGGGAGCGGATTTCAACAAAGTGGCGCGGCGGGTCGCGAAGCAAACGCTAAAAAAGGCGGATATTGAGACGTTCCACGTGATTGGAGGCGACATCAATCGTCCGGCGCAGTTGGCGGGGGATCTGGAAGACCTTGGCCTGGATATTCACGACCTGTTGCATGTGCGCTCATTTCTCGACCACAATCGTCCCTATATTTCTCCCGCCAACTACGTAGCGGGAAGCCGCACGGCGAGGTCCACCGGGGCTTTCGTACACTTCGGGCAGGACATTCCCGCGGATGAACTTGAAGAGAATCTGGTGCGGCACTTACGCCGCTGGGCGCCGTACGTGGGGCGATTTGGTTTGCTGGTGTTGGAATTGCACACCCTTCCGCCGCTGGTCACGGCGGCGAACCTGGAGAAGACTCCGGCGGTTGCCTATGACGGCACCCATGGTTTCTCGGATCAATATCTGGTCGAGCTACCGATTTTTCTGGAGTGCGTCCGCGAAGCCGGACTACAGGCTGACCTGCGCTTTCAGTGCAAATTTCCGCCGTCAGAGCTGGCCACCGTCAGCATTAATTTCTTCACCACGGGTGGCTAAACGGCTTCAGTGGGGGGGCGTTCGCCTCTGTGCGACGCTCTGGTTTCGCCGGAAGACCACATAAGCGCGAATCGCGACCGCATCTTCGTGCGATAGTTCTTTGGCGAACGAAACCATGCCGTCCGATTTCAGCATGCCTCCCAGTACATCGGAGTACCACTCGTCGGTTTCGAGCGAACTCGAGTAGCGCAGCTCAGGCAACACTCCGCCGCTGACGGCCACGTCCCCATGGCAGGCTGCGCAGTAACGCTGAAACAGTTGTTCGCCGTTGTGCACAACAAGTGCTCCGCCTTGCGACGGCAAGAGTTGCAATGTTTGTTCTATTACCGGCTCGAGTTCAGGCAAGCTAGCCGTGCCGCCCAATTTGAAGACCAACATGCGGCTGATGTTCACCACCCGGCCCGACCTGAACGAGACTTCGCCGGTGGCCAAGGGAAACACTCCTCCCCAACCCGCCAACACAGCGACATATTGTTCGCTGTTGATCGAGTAGCTGACTGGGCCGGCCATCGCTGCAGTCTGCGTGGCAAAAGACCAAAGTCTCTGACCGGTGTCGGCGCGATAGGCTTCGAAATTGCCAGCAGCCGTGCCTTCAAACACCAGATTTCCGGCGGTCGAGAGCACGCCGCCATTCCACGGTCCGGGCCGGTCAATGGTCCATACAGCGGTTTGTTTAAGCGGGTCCCAAGCTACCAGTTTTCCTTTGACGGTATCGAGGATGGTCTTTTTGATCTTGGGATCCTGCGGCATTCCGGCGGCCACTACGTCGATGCCGTAATTCGCTGCCAGATTTTTCTGTTCAAAAGTGTCCGGCGACTTGTACATGAAGCCAACATCATTCACCGGTATGTAAACCAAACCGGTAAGCGGATTGTAAGACATGGGCTGCCAACTGTGCGCCCCTAGCGGACCCGGCACAACGGGTGCAGGACGATTGCCCGGATAGCGTGCGAGCGTCGTCTCGACGGGACGGCCAGTTTTCATGTCCACCCCAGTTGCCCAATTGATGTACGTGTATGGCTTCGCCGAGATCAGCGCGCCGTTGGTGCGATCAAGCATGTAGAAAAAACCGTTCTTCGGTGCCTGCAGCAAAACCTTGCGCATGCGGCCTTCAATGGAGAGATCCGCCAGAATGATTTGTTCATCCGAGTCGTAGTCCAATTCATCCGCCGGGTCCTGTTGATAGTGCCAGACGTACTCGCCGGTTTCCGGCCTGAGTGCCACAATCGAGCATGTCAGCAGATTGTCGCCCCCGTGCGGGCTGCGAAATTTCTCATTCCATGGTCCGCCGTTGCCTGTGCCTATGTAGAGCAGATCGAGTTCAGGATCATAGACAATTGAATCCCAAACCGTGCCGCCGCCTCCGAACTTCCACCATTCGCCAGTCCAGGTCTTTGCGGCCTTCTTGAGAATAGGGCTCTCGAACGGTTTGGAGGGATCGCCGGGCACGGTGTAGAAACGCCATGCCAGCTTGCCGGTCTCGGCATCGTAGGCAGAGACATATCCGCGCACCCCAAACTCGGCACCTCCGTTGCCGATGATTACTTTGCCCTTTACCACGCGCGGCGCTCCCGTAATGGTGTAGCGGAAATTGGATTCAACCGTGAGCGTCTCCCAAACAGGTTTACCTGTTGCAGCATTGAGCGCGACAAGACGCCCGTCCAGAGTTGCGGAGAAGACCTTTCCATCCCAAACTGCCACACCGCGATTTACCACGTCACAACAAGCGTTGACGCCAGTTTCGCCAGGCACCTTGGGATCGTAAGACCATAACGGACTTCCAGTCGCAGCATTCAGGGCGAAAACCTTGCTCCAAGCGCTAGTGAAGTACATGACTCCGTCAACTACGATCGGTGTGGCTTCCTGTCCGCGCCGCGTATCCAGGTCGTAATACCAGGCGAGTCCAAGCTGAGAAATATTCTGGTCTGTGATCTGCTTGAGCGGACTGAAACGTTGTTCGGTGTAGGTGCGTCCGTGGGTCAGCCAGTTCTGCGGCTCTTGATCGGCGTTGACGAGGCGGTCGTTGTGTAGGCTCGAAGCGACTCCAAGCTGGGGGCGGCTTTTGCACCCGACACAAATCACCATACTCACAACTACCATCTGGAACAAAACTCTCGACCGAAACATCACGCCTCCGTGTGACCCAGCCGTGATCACGAAATTCAGATGCGTTGGCGAGTCTACCATCTCACTTCAGTGAAAGGCAGGAGGGCACCGCAGGGATACCGGGTCAAGGTCGACGGCTGATCGGTCACTTCTGTTTTGCTCTTTCAATCTCCTCGGCGGCAAGATGAAATCCGGTATTCGCCGCCGGGACGCCGGCATAGACTGCGGTTTGCAGCAGTAATTCCTTCAAATCACATGGCTCCAGTTCGTGCGTCAAACCGGCGCGCGTGTGCAGGCTGAATTCTTCCCAGCGGCCTAACGCGGCCATGGTTGCCAACACCAACAAGCGCCGCGTGCGCAGGTCCAGACCGGGCCGCGTCCACACTGTGCCCCAGGCGAAGCGCGTAATCAGATCCTGGAATTCGCGATTGAAATCAGTTGCGCCGGCGATGGCACGGTCGACGTGAGCATCTCCCAACATTTCCCGGCGGACCGCAAAACCGGCTTCGAGAACAGTAGCCGCGTGATCTGAGGAAAGGCGAAGAAACTCGAGCACTGCGGAGGTGAATGAGCGCGGGCGCTCGATGTTGGAAAGATGCGCGGAAGGCAGACGAACAACTCGCGCCCCCGGAATGTCGCGGGCCAGCAGTTCACCATGACCTTCCCATGGGGTTGATACGTCGCGATCCCCGACAATCAACAGCGTGGGTACGCGAATCTTGCGCAACGAGTCGCGGTAGTCCATGTCGCGTAGTGCCGCGCAGCAGCCGAGGTATCCAGTCGCATCCACGCTCAGAAAAATAGCCTTGACCGAAGCGGCATAGGCATTTCTGGCGAGTACTTCCGGCGAGAAAAAGCGCCCCATAGCAACATCGACAATCGCCGCCATGCCTCCATCATTTACCGCTTTGATCCGGGCTTCCCAATTGGCTCGCTGCCCGAATTGCGGTGAGGTGTTGGCGAGAACCAATCCGCTTAAGCGTTCCGGCGCATGAATGGCCAGCCACTGGCCGACTGCGCCTCCCATGGAGAGGCCGCAAAAAGCAAACTGTTTAACGCCCAGCGTATCTGCGAGGCTCAGCACATCACGGCCGAGCAGTTCGACCGTGTAGTCACCCTTGGGCGCATCTGATGCACCGTGTCCCCGGGTGTCATAGCGCAGCACCTGGAAGTGGGAAAGAAAATCCGCCATCTGCGGCGCCCACATAGCATGATCTGCGCCGAGACAATGGGACAGAACGAGCATCGGTTTTCCGGGTTGGCCCTCGACGCGATAAAAATGGCGAGTGTTATTTGTGGTGATAAAGGGCAAGGCTATTGCTCCTTATTGTTTGGAGTTTTCGCTTTCTGCGAGGACGACAACAGTGACTGCCGAAACATTTCTGCCGCACCGAGATATTGCTCGGGGATTTCAAGCTGACGCAAGGCTGACGCGTCGAGCCGCGATGTGACGTCCGGCATCTCTGCCAGCACCTGCGAGAGAGATCTACCCTGCGAGATGCTTTTGCGAGTGGCTTCCTCCACAAGTTTGTGGGCGACATCACGGCCGAGACTCGAACCCAGAAGAATCATGGCACGTTCCGCGAAGATCACACCTTTGGTCTGCTCGATATTTGCGCGCATGCGTGCGGGATCCACTAACAAGCATTCCGCGACTTCGGCCATAGAGGCTGTGGCCAAGCCAGTGGATTGAACCACAGACGCGACGATCGGCCACTCGGTCTGCCAGCCGCCCACGCCGCGTTCGTGCTCCTGAACCATCGCGGAAAGAAAAGCTGCCACTTCGCCCGGGACGCGATGGGTTGCTGCCAAAGTCACCGCGCATCCGACCGGGTTGCGTTTGTGCGGCATGGTCGATGAACCACCGCGGCCTTGACTGCTAGGCTCCGCCACTTCCGCCACTTCGTTCTGCATCAAAAGACTGACGTCTCGCGCCATCTTGCCCAGAGAACCGGTCAGGACGCCGCAAGCGGAAACTAAACTTGCCAGACGATCGCGATGCGTGTGCCAAGGCGCATCGGGACAACCCAGGCCGAGTTCTTTCGCAAGCGCACGCACCACTGCGGGTCCCTTTTCAGATAACGACGCCAGAGTTCCGGTGGCGCCGCCAAATTGTACGATCAGTGCATCGGAAAATGCGGTATCAAGGCGTTTCGAGCCACGATTGATGGCGCCCAGCCATCCCGCCACTTTAAGACCAAACGTCACCGGCGGCGCAGCTTGCATCAAGGTACGGCCGAGCATCACCGTGCCCTTGTGCTGCTCCGACAGATTTCGCAGCGCCGCTTCCAAACGCGCCAGATCCGCGGCCAGTGTCGGCTGCGCTCGCTTCAGGAGAAGAACTAAAGCCGTGTCAGCTACGTCCTGACTGGTTGCGCCCCAATGAACAAAACCTGCAGCTTCGGGATACTTCGCTCGCACTTTCTCTGTCAAAGCCTTCGCCAGAGGAACGGCCGGCGTGGCATTATGCAGAGTGTCCCGAACCAGGCTCGCAATATCGAAACCGTCCGCGTTGCCTGATGCTGCGATACCGTCGGCCGCAGACTTCGAGATAACTCCGACGCTGGCCTCTGCCCGGGCAAGAGCTACTTCAAAATCCAGCATGGTCTGCAAAACCGATCGATCGGAGAACAACTCGGCGAGGACGCCAGTGGTTATGAGACTGTCGATAAGCCGCGCCGGCATGAAGTGGTTTCCTCAGTGCGGCATTATAGACGCCGCGCGATGTATGACGGTGGTCCGGTAGTGAGTTAGTCTCGAATGAGGCTAGCTGGATTTAGCGCCAGTTGTCAGATATAGATCCGTTCTCAGCTTGCTTCACACATCAAAGAACACGGTTTCTTGATCGCCCTGAAGATGAATGTCAAACTTCCAGCTCTCTGAACCCGCCTCATCCGGCTGTGCGAGTAGTGTTTCGCGGCGCGGCAGTGGAACCAACGCCAAAATAGGGTCACCACCGTTCGAAGCGTCACCCGCGAAGTAGACCCGGGTGTAGAGCTGCTTCAGCATCCCGCGGGCAAAAATTGCTAGTGTCAGGTGGGGTGCCTGTAGCGCGTTGCCCGGCCCGGCGACGCGTCCCGGCTTGATGGTTTCGAACCTGCAACTGCCGTCCTCGCCGGTCGCCGCTCGCCCAAAGCCGAACCATGAGGGATCCGCAGTTCTTTCCTGGGTATCGTCCGGATGGTTGTACTTGCCATTGGCATCGGCTTGCCAAATCTCGATCATGGCGTCGTTGACCGGATTGCCATCGCCGTCAAGCAACCGGCAAGTCAGCGAAACCCGCTCTCTCTCGGCGCCAGATTCCGCAATCCGCAGAACCGAACGCGTCGTCGTCAATCCCAAGTGAAAGAACGGTCCCGCGGTCTGCGAAGGAATGGGAACCAGGTCCATGTTATGCCTCGAACGGCATCGCCTCGCGCCCGCGCAACACGATGTCAAAACGGAAGCCCAGCGCCCACTGCGGCTGGGTGGTTTCCAGATCGAACTTCGAGATCAGCCGCTCTCGCGCTCTTTCATCGGGAATCGAATTGAGAACCGGGTCATACGGGAAAAGGGGATCTCCGGGGAAATACATTTGCGTGATCAAACGCGTGATAAACGCCCTTCCGAAAACCGAGAAGTGAATGTGTGCAGGGCGCCAGCCGTTATAGTGATTCAGCCAGGGATAGGCGCCCGGTTTAATGGTCACGAAGCGGTAGACGCCGTTCTCATCGGTCAGAGTACGCCCGCGCCCGGTGAAGTTCGGGTCGAGTGGCGCGGGGTGCTGGTCTTTGGCATGCACGTAGCGGCCAGCTGAATTCGCCTGCCAGATTTCTATCAGTGCTTGCGGCACCGGGCGGCCGTTGTCATCCAGAACGCGTCCTGAAACAATGATGCGTTCGCCTTTCGGCTCTTCGGCGTGTTGACGGGTGAGGTCGTTGTCGGTCTCGGAAATTTTTTCATGTCCGTACAACGGGCCCGTAATCTCGGAAAGGGTATGGGGCAATACAATCAGCGGTTTGGTGGGAGCGCGGCGAACCGTCGAACGGTAGGCCTCGTGCAGCGAAGGGGGTTGGCTCCCGACTGGCATTCGGTGATATTGTGCTATCGAACGTTCGTTCGTAGGTTTGCCCACGGATACCCTCTGATCTTGTGCCGCGTAGCTGGGGAAAAAGAATTCCTGCGAATTGCCGCATGATATCGCAGCCCGCGGTGTTTGTCACGGACAAGAGGTCTTTGGCAGGGCGTGGTCTCTACTAGGAGACCAGGTTACGTACGAGTTCCTACTGGCGGGTAGAGCGGTTTCGCCTGAGAATTGACCGCAGGCAAAGCGGCATGGGGGGAAGTATGGCGACTACAGTGGCACCGGCACAACTGAGTAAGGACACCACCGAATTTCTTGGCAAGGCCCGCAAGATGCTGATCGGCGGCAAATGGGTGGAAGCAGCTTCAGGGAAGACTTTCGAGACGCGTAACCCTGCCACCGGCGAAGTGCTTGCCCGCGTGGCCGAAGGTGACCGCGAGGACATTGACCGCGCCGTCAAGGCTGCGCGCCGCGCTTTTGAGGAAGGTCCATGGTCCGAGATGCTGCCCGCCGAGCGGAGCCGTCTGCTGTGGAAAATCTCCGACCTGATCGACCAACACCGTGACGAACTAGCCGAACTGGAAACTCTGGACAACGGCAAGCCGGTGTTCTTCTCACGTGTGGTTGATGTGCCCTCCGCTATCGAGACGTTCCGCTACTTCGCGGGCTGGGCCACTAAGATTGAAGGCAACACCATTCCGCTGTCGAAGCCCGGGGCCAAGTTCTTTGCTTATACTTTGCGCGAGCCGGTTGGCGTGGTGGGACAGATCATTCCGTGGAATTTCCCGCTGATCATGGCTGCCTGGAAACTGGCGCCAGCGCTGGCTGCGGGTTGCACCGTGGTTCTGAAGCCGGCGGAGCAGACTCCCCTTACGGCATTACGCCTCGGCGAACTCATCATGGAGGCGGGGGTTCCCGAAGGCGTCGTCAATATCGTCCCGGGATTCGGTGAAACCACGGGGGCTGCGCTGGCTGCGCATCCCAACGTGGACAAAATCGCATTCACTGGCTCGACGGAAGTTGGCCGTCTGATTGTGGATGCCGCCCGGGGAAACCTGAAGAAAGTTTCGCTGGAGCTCGGAGGGAAATCTCCGAACATTGTTTTTGCGGATGCCGATCTCGAATCGGCAATTCCGGGTAGCGCTGCCGCTATTTTCTTCAATCAAGGGCAATGCTGCACGGCGGGCTCGCGCCTGTTCGTGCATAAGAGTATTTTCGACAGAGTTATAGATGGCGTGGCCCAGGAAACTAAGAAATTCCAGATTGGGCCGGGGATCGATCCTTCCACCAACTTGGGGCCCTTGGTATCAAAAGAACAGCAGGATCGGGTCTGCGGATATCTCGAGTCCGGCGCGAAGGAAGGCGCGCGAGCGGTTGTGGGCGGACACAAGATTAGTGGCAGCGGATATTTCGTTGAGCCCACGGTACTGGTGGATGTAAACCCAAGAATGAAAGTCGTGCGGGAGGAGATTTTCGGTCCGGTGGTGACTGCGATCCCGTTCAGCTCTCCGGATGAAGTGGCCGCGTTCTCCAACGATTCCATGTATGGCTTGGCCGCCGCCGTCTGGACACGCGACCTCAGCCAGGCCCACCGCATGGCGGCCAAGCTGCGCGCCGGTACGGTCTGGATCAATTGCTACAACGTGTTCGACAACGCGTTGCCCTTCGGCGGCTACAAGCAATCGGGATGGGGCCGCGAATCCGGCCACGCCGTGCTGGAAATGTACACCGAAATCAAGTCGGTCTGCGCGCAGATCTAGGAGATGGCGCGTCTCGGCCAGGCGCTATTGACTGCTGCTGGGACCCGCAACTCGATCCAAAAAAGCGAGATAAGCGGAGATCAGACCGTAGGTCTGGTAGTAATCGTCCAACCGCATAGCCGAAATCTTGTCCTTCGAGGTGTGAAGAATTCGGGCACTCCAAGTCTGCTGTGTCAGCGAGTGGATAGTGATACTCGGGATCTTGCGCGCGGCAAATTGCACCGAATCGGTGCTGCGGATCTGGTCCACATCAACCCCTTTGACTGGCAATCCCAACTGTTTTGCGATGTAAATCAGCGCGCTGCTCAATCTCTTATCTGAGTGATTGACCCAAATCTCCGTCGCCGCCAGGCCCAGCGTGTCCATGTTCACCATGGCGTCGGTTGCAGCCACTTGTTCCTCGGTCATTTGCTGGGCATAGAAATGCGAGCCGACTTCGCCTTTTTCCTCATCGGTGAACCCGATAAAGATATAGGTATGCGTCCACAGTTCAACCTTCACCGCTTCGTACAGCGACGGCAACAGTGATGCTCCACTCCAGTTGTCGACAACTCCATCCCCCGCCGAAGCATGATCGAAGTGGGCGCCGACAATAATGACCTTGTCGGAACTGCCTGGCAGCACGCAGATGACATTCGGCTGCCTCGCTTCCCTGACCGCCTGTTCGGAAAGATGTTGACCGTCGCAACCGGCGTCAGCAAACATTTGCTTAAGAGTTGACTCACGCTGCTGATCATTGCCCCATACTTCTTTAAACGGGATTCCACAACCTCCCGAGGAACCGCCTTATAGTGGATGGCCTATTGGGCGCCGTTTGCGAAGCAGGGCAGGCCCAGCGCGATTGCGAGAACTACAGAGAGCCCGCCACCAAAGGTCTTGGCAAGAATCATGTTCCTATTCTCTATTTTGGCCCGGTTAGAATCTGCGTTGAACTTAGCGGGCAGTGGCCTGTGATGCAGTATTATTGCCAGTCTTCCTGGATGAGCGCACAGGATCAATTACTGCCAGACTGGCCCGCTCTATCAGCATCTTCTGGACGGCGGCGTAGATTCGTTGATACGCGGGCAGACGGTAGCTCCAACGCACATCTGGGTCCGGTGGATTCACTACCATTGTGGCATTAGCTTCGAACAGTAGAACCTCGCCCTCTGCGTTCAGGCCAAAATCGATCCCAGCGTAATCCAGACCGAGCGTGGACTGAATCTGTTGCAGCGCGTTCATCGCAAGCGGGCCGATAACCGACGGCATACGTTCCAGAAACGCCGCATCTTCTGCGCGGTGCTCGGGATTGTCCGCCATCTCCGCCGTGAAATAGTGAATTTTCCAATGGCTCGAAATCGCGACGTGTAGCGGATAGATCTGCCCATCAATCATCATCGCCCGGTATTTGCGAGTCTTTCCGTCGGGTCCGCGGGCATCGAGATACTGCATGACGATTAATTCTTCGCCCGGAAGCTCAAATAGCGCGGCTGGCAGTGCATCAAAGGTTTCCACTCGTACAAAATGCTGACCGGTGTGAAAGCCGGGCGCTCGCAGAAGGAGAGGGAAAACAAAGCCGTGGCTGGCCAGGATGGTTTTCGCCTCGGAACCGGAAAGCTGAGCTTGTGGCAGCGTGGCGGTAATCGGCGTCACCACTCCCGGCAGCCCGGAGAAGCGTTTAGCGTTGTTGCTCCGGCTGGTAGCCAGTACTGCCGTCGGCGGATTTATCACAGGTGCCGTCGTCAGGGCGAGCATCCTTTGGGCGGCAGCCAGAGCCACCGACGATACCTCAGTATCGCCGATGGCGTTAATGACTAGCCGATGAGCAGGGAGAGGAGTCTTAGAGTCGTAGAACTCCGGGAGCACAACAAACGTCTGGAAAATGCGATCGTCCAGAAATCTTTGCAGCCGTACGTTGCCTCCCGTCGTCGCGGTAAGCTGCAGCACCGGCAGCGGCGTGGATCCTCCGCGGTAGGGCAAAGCGATCATGGGGCGCTGCTGAAACGCCTGGCGCCGGTGCCATTCCCCCTTCTGCTGCTCCCCCAAGTCGTCCAATATGTATGACAGCCCTTCGTGCGCCTTCTCATAACCCGGCTTGATTCGCAAAGCTTGTTCGAAGTGCTCGCGTGCTTCGCGCTTGAGTTGCAGAGACTCCTCATCTCTTCCGTGGGCCGTGAGGTATTCGCACTCTTCCAGCAGTGCGTAGCTATAATTCATGCGGCTCACAGTATCGTCGGGATGGCGGACGGTCGCTTCCTTGAATGCGATGCGGGCCGCACTGCGAAATCCCGTAGCCATCAATACGCTTCCCAAATTGTTCAAGGCAGCCAGATGGTAGGGCTCTCGTTCCAACACCTTGATGTATTCATTTCTGGCATCGAGCAGCCGGCCGAGTTCGGAAAATAGAACCGCACGCCGAACCCGCAAATCGATTGAATCCGGATTCGATGCCAGCGCACGTTCGACCTGTTCTAATTCCGCTTCCCACTTCGCCAATGGGGAAGATGCAGAGACAACTTTCGGAGTCATGGCACCGGCGTCGTCATGATCTCTTGCCAAGCTGCGCCCCAGAGCCAGCGTGCGATCTAACAGCCTATCGATATCGGCCTGATCTGTTCGGTGATTTACGATGGCCGCTCGTATTGCCAGTTGCCCGTCGATGGTAGTGGTGGAGGGCGCGACCGTTCCCGACTCCTGCAGTTCAGCCACAAGAGTGGCGTTCAGTCCATCGGAATCATTCGCCCGGTAGCGAAAACAAACGATGTTCAGCTCCACCGGAGCCAGGAGTTCGAGTTCCCGCGTATTCTTGATCCGCTGCTCCAGGTAGCGAGCCAGCGAGCAGGTCCGCGAAATCACCGATCCCATCGCTTGGGTGCCATAAACCTTCAGTGTGAACCATGTCTTCAAGGCACGGAAACCGCGTGAAAGATCAGGACCGTAATCGCAAGGCCACTGCGATCCGGCAGCCAGCCCGCGAGTATTGCGTTTCAAATACGCGGATGAAGCTGCGAACGCCTCTTTTTGCAGAGCGCCATCGCGGACCAGAATAAATCCAGCGTCGTAGGGAACCTGGCCCCATTTGTGAAAATCGAAGGCCAGCGAATCGGCGCGTTCTATGCCGGCGAGCCTGGGAGCGAGGCCCGGGGCAAGCATCGCTAGCGCGCCGTAGGCTCCGTCGACATGAAACCAGAGCTTTTCGCGGTGCGAGAGATCGGCGAGTGCTGCCAAGTCATCAATCGCCCCAGTATCGACGGTTCCCGCGGTTCCCACAACTAGAAACGGGGTGAAGCCCGCTTCGCGGTCTTTCTTGATCGCAGCCTCCAGCGCTTTCATATCCATTCGATACCGGTTATCGGTGGGAACCACTCGAAGTGCTGTGCTGCCTACACCGCAAAGATCCATGGCTTTACCGATGCAACCATGAACCGCAGTCGAGCCGTAAGCTGTCAGTTGATGTGACTTTCCCGCTACTCCCTTGGCGCGCACGTCAAATCCTAGTGCGGCATCGCGAGCAATGACCACGGCGATAAAATTTGCCATCGACGTGCCCGTAACAAACAGTCCATTGGCACCCTCCGGAAAGCCGAATATTTGCCGCATCCACTCCGCAATTTGGCGCTCAACCTCGACTGGAATTTGATCGCGGCCACCCACGTTGGCGTTCAGGCCCGCTGCGAGCATTTCCGCCAGCATCCCGACAGCAGTACCGCCGCCGTGGACCCACCCCATGAAACCGGGGTGGACGTTTCCCACGGCGAACGGCAGGATGTAGTTCATGAACTCCTGATGGACATCAGTGAGGGGTGAGGATGTAACCGGGACTCGACCGCCGCGAAAGTGTGCTCTGACTTCGTCGGGGATAGGCTGCCAAACCGGGCGCTGACGGATGTTCTGCGTGTAATCCAGCATGTCATCGAGCATCCCATGTGCCTGGGCTCGGAAACCCTCCCAATCTGACGGATCGAGTGTCTGGGCCTCATGTCCGGCCAAACCCACCGTCTCGGTCTTGCTCGGTATAACTTGCTCAGTCTTATCTTTCTTCCTGGCGGTTTTTGTAGCGGGCGCACCCATACGCTTGAGAAAGAGCAATTTGGATGCCCTTCAGTTCCCGCAGCAGACGCCGGGACATTCCTTTCGGTACTGGCCATCTTGGCGACAAGGCCGCCGGGGAACCAGAATTGCTTTGGCAATTGTGGGTCAATACGGTTGGTTCAAGAAAAAACTCGTCAGTGACTGAAACGGCCATCGATAGAGGCCCTGCCGCCTCGCAATCATTAGAAAACCCTTAGGCGGAGAATCTCAGTGTCTGTCGCAGTTAATTAGAAACCCTAATGAAGGAACAGCCACTCACGCGAAGCACTGCTGAACTTTCCGGGGCGGAAGGGCGAACAAGTCTGCCGGAACTGAAACAAATGCACTACCGACTGACTTGTCCGGTGTGTAATTCACTGTTTGAGGACGACGGTTTCTTACTCACCTGTCCTCGCCCCCATTCTGCTGCGTTGCTTAGCACGCGCTATTCTTCCCGGAAACTCGAATGTGACCCGCAGGCTCCGGGCATCTACCGTTACCAGTGTTGGCTGCCCGGTTCGAATCGGATCGCACATGCATCCCGGCCGGTGACTTACCAAAGCCAGAAGTTGAATTCGATTCTCCGCCTCCCCAACCTTTGGATCACGTTCAGCGGCTATTGGCCGGAACGTGGAGCCGCGCTCGAGACTGCCACTTTCAAGGAACTCGAGGTATACGGAGTCTTGTCCCGAATTCCTGACCGCAGTTTTCGGGCTCTGGTGGTTGCGTCGGCTGGAAATACAGCAGCCGCGTTCGCCAGAGTGTGTTCCGAAAATGACACTCCATGCCTGATCATCGTTCCCGAGTCTGGCATGAGGAAAATGCTGTTCGATAGTGCCCTCAACCCGTGCGTAAAGATTGTCTGTCTCACTGGACACGCTGCATACTCCGACGCCATTTCGTTCGCCGAACGAATCTCGCGAGAGGATGGCTTCGTCAGCGAAGGGGGAGTGAGAAACGTGGGACGCCGCGACGGTATGGCTACTGCCATGCTCAATGCGGTGGAATCCATGGGCCGGCTTCCCGAGTACTATTTTCAAGCCATCGGCAGTGGGGCCGGGGCCATCGCGGCGCACGAAGCGGCAAAACGGCTGGTGTTGGACTCCAGATTTGGCCTTTCGCTACCCCACTTGATGCTCAGTCAGAACGTGCCATTCACTCCGATCTACGATTCCTGGAAACGAGGCCGTCGCGACTTCGTCGAAATTGACCCCGCCACCGCGAGAGCCTTAACCGAAAGAATCCTGGCCACAGTTCTTTCCAACCAACGGCCACCATACGCGGTCGTCGGTGGACTGTTTGACGTCCTTCACGAAAGCCGGGGCGAGGTGTTTGCCGTTCGCAACGCGGAAGTCCTGCAAGCAATGACGCTTTTTGAGAAATGCGAAAATATCGACATCGAACCCGCTGCCGGAGTTGCGCTCGCGTCGCTGACCAAAGCGGTCAACTCCGGTCAGGTCAGTTCCGAAGCGGTTGTTCTTCTCCACATTACCGGTGGCGGAGCTCGCAAAAGAGCCCTGGAGAAAACATTATTTCTTGCGCGGCCAGATCTGCAAATCTCGCTCGATCAACTTGACACCACTGCCTCCCTCGAAAGAGCCTGCAGCCTTTTTGGCGCCTGCAAGGTTTTGCAGACTACGTTGGCGTAACCAACGCGTCGGGTTACCTCCGGTTACTATTGAAAATCTAGCGATTTGCGGTTGCTCCGAGGAGGAGTGAGGGTCCCAACCCGCTGGTAACGAACGGGCGTTGACAATGTAAAGATTCGTCACCATAGTGCCGATTGATTACGCACCGCATGTATGGTCAGAACCTCGGTATTCGAGAATTCCCAGTAGTGTGCTCGACCAGCGGAGTCTTTCCATTCCCACTAATGAAAGCACTTGCTGACACGGAAGACGGTGAATCTTGATTTCTTTGAAACGATATCTGGAAATGGACGGTTCCAAACCCTCCTCGACTGAGCCTGCTTCAAGTGAGTTGCTTTCGGCCCTCGTGGAATGCTATCAGTCGGTCCTGCTGGCCATGGGAAAGAGTGGCGTTCAGGCTTGTCCGGGAGTGAGTTCGGAACTGCAGCAGAAGCTCGCGGATCTGGCGAGCCAGCTATCCAGCAACCCTACAGCCGCGGGTGTGAAGAAAACGGAAAAGCAGGTTGAAGAACAGTTGGAGAAATGGGGCGGGCAATCCGCGGAATACTTCAAAGCTAAGGCGCACGAGGTGAAGGAACTGCTGATCTTGCTAGCTCGCACCGCGCAGTCGTTGGGCGAGCGTGACCAGCGTTACACGAGTCAGTTCACTCAGTTCACATCCCGGTTGCAAAAGATCGCGAATCTGGAGGACTTGACCGAGGTTCGTGCATCGCTCGTCAAAGGCGCTGCTGAGCTAAAAACTTATGTAGATCGCATGGCCCAGGACAGTCGCGAATCCGTCGCACAGTTGCAGGCGGAAGTTTCAACCTACGAAGTCAAACTCAAGGCGGTCGAGGAACTGGCGCTGCGAGACTCATTGACAGGTTTGGCCAATCGGCGCAACACCGAGGGGCGTATCGAGTGGCGCATCGCCCATCAACAGATATTTTGTGTAATGATGATCGATCTCAACTACTTCAAGCAGATCAACGACACCTACGGACATCCCGCGGGAGACAGCCTCCTAAAACAGTTTTCCAAGGAGCTGCGATCGAACCTGCGTTCTTCGGATGTCGCCGGCCGTTGGGGCGGAGATGAGTTCATGGTGATTCTGGACTGCGACCTCGCCGGAGCAACCTGCCAGGTCGACCGCATGCGGAAATGGGTCATGGGTGAATACGCCGTGCAGCGGGCTGTTGGCGCGGGCGAAGTAAAGGTGCTCATGGATGCATCCATAGGCTTGGCGCAATGGCAGAAAGGCGAAAGCATGGATAAGTTGGTCGAACGCGCAGACATTGCCATGTACCAGGAAAAGCGCCAGTCGCAGAAGAAGAAGGCAGCGAAGGCCTAGCCAGATGGCCGCTGCACCCCTCACGCAGGTTACCTTAGGTTACCTTTCTCGGCGGCGGCTACCAGCGCTAGTTGAAGATTTGCTGGATGGCTGCCGATGTTATTTGCGGGTGGTAATGACCACAATCATGCTCCTGACCGAGGCTGCAACGGGAAACGAACGTAGGGACGTATGGATGATTTCTCCATCACGAGACCGGAAGCGATCACGCCTGCCGGCAATGCCGGTGGGCACGGTTCTCCAGGAAACGATGCCAGGCAGCAACGCCGCCCGCGCCCAGCGCCAGAACCCGTGACCCCAGACCCAGCCGAAGAATCCCACGAAGAAGACAACACTCATCAAATCGATGAATTGGCGTAAGCGGCACTAAGGATCAAAGTGCGCGCCCTTAACTACTGGAAACGCCGCCGGTAACCTCGCGGGCCCATTGCATCGCTTTCCAGTGACAGTCGGCAACAAAACTCTCAGGCAGATGCAACTGACTGTTGACGTTGGCAACCCCCTGCCAGTCGCCTGCTTCTTGTGCCAGCATGAGCTGGTACGTGGGAGACAAAAGGCCACCCTGCCCCAGGAGGACGGTCTTGGTTTCGCTATCAACGGAGATTCCTTCCAATACCACTCCCATGGGCAATTCGAGGATTGCATCCATCAGGGAGAGCAAGCCGACCAGAAACAGATCCGACTCGCCGTGCTTGACCTGGGGAGCGAGCAACTCGCAAAAGCGGGCGCGTACTAAAGCCGAGAGCACCAAATCGGAGGGCTTATTCTCGGCTGCGGTGAGGGTCGCGACCAGGCGCAACCAACGACGCACTTCGCGCTCACCGAGAATCGCAAGCGCATGGCGAATGGACTTGATTTCTGTCCGGAAGCCGAAAGCTGCAGAATTTAGGTAGCGCAACAGGCGGTAGCACAGTGAGGCCTCGCCTTTGATGGCGTCTTCAAGTTCACGAGGCTCTAGTTCCGGTCGCGAGAGCGCTTGCAATAGACGTAAATAGTTCACCCGGTTGGCGGGGATTTCGCGCGCCTGCATGAGCTCCGGCCGGCGGAAGAAATATCCCTGGAAGTAAATGAATCCAGCCTTCTTGGCAGCGAGAAACTCTTCCTGAGTTTCCACTTTTTCGGCCAGCATCCGGCAGCGCTTGGGCGCATAGCGCTTGACCATGGCAGCGCAATCTTCGGCCGACGTGGCCCTCACATCTACCTTAATGATGTCAGCCACACTGGTCAGCGCCTCGCGCGGATCGTTGACCGCAAAATCGTCCAGAGCGATTACATATCCCGCTTCCTTCAGGCGCTTGCAGGCGGCCACTACCAAATCGTCGACCGGGACAGTTTCCAGGATCTCGACTGCGGCTTGCTCGGGAGAAAGAAGGGTGATGTAGTCTTTCAGCAAGACGTCGCGCGTGCAATTGATGAACGCGTGCCGTCCGTCGCACAGAACGTCGATTCCCATCAGGAGCGAGGTGTCAAGCGTGCTGCGCGATGCTGCTTCAGCGTCTGGATTGCGGAAATAGTTATCGACGCCGTCGCGAAACAGCAACTCGTAGCCGTAGACTTTCTCATCCACGCTTAATATGGGCTGGCGCGCAACATAACGAAGCAGTTGGCTGGGCTTGGCGGCGGCGCCGGATTGTCCACTTGCGGGTTGCACAGCTTATCCTTTATCGGCAATGCGGAGGGAAAACTTTAGGGTTACTTTAGGATGCGGGTTTTGTGACACCCAAGGGATACCGCTTCGCGTCCGGCAATAACGAAAGACGGTGGCTTATTGCCGAATCATGGCTTCTGCGATCTGCGCCGGATCAAGTTTGTATTCCCCGTTCTGGACGGCTTGGCGAAGGGCTTCGACTTTATCCTGACGAATGTCAGGTGCGTCGAGGGCTTTGGCAACCAGCGAGTTAACACTTGCGCTACCTACGGACAGAGTCGCAGCATCTTCCCCAACTGTCGGCTCAGTGCCGGCCGCAGAAGTCGCAGTTGCATCCGACGGGGCGCGTTGCGGCGATTTAACGCCATCCAGCACAGACCCAGTTAATCCGTTTAAATCAACTTTCATGGTGTGCCTCTTCCATACATTTCAGTTGAGCCATTATGCATCATTCCGCCTGCGGTTGTTGTGCTCAGAATCATTGGGCTGCGGACAAGGCCCCCTTTGCGGCGTGATGTTGAGCGTCGCACACTTCGGTGATGCGAAGACCGTAGTTGCTATCGACGATCACTACTTCGCCCCGTGCAATTAGCTTGTCGCCCAGCAAAAGATCCGCCGGTTCCTGCACCCGCCGGTCCAGTTCAATGACTGAGCCCGAACTGAGATCGAGTATCTCGCGCAGGGTCAAAGTACGCTGCCCGAAGCGCAGGGTAAGGCTGAGATCGACGCCCAGCAGCAAGTCCAGATTACTGTCGACGACCAGGGGAACCTCGACCGGGAGCGGATTAGGCGTCTCGGCCGGAACCGGTAAAGCCGCCACCAATTCGTTACTGAGCCGTATCTGCACCGAAAGAGTACCGGCAGGACCAGCGGAGGCCATGAGCAGGACAGTGACTCCAGGCCAGGAAGGCGCATCCATACTGCTGAGTTGCAGCCCCACCTCGCCGTACCCGGCTTTGAGAGCTGCCGCTGTTTGCTCGGTGACTTTACGCAGTAAACCTTCAATGGCCTGTTTGTGTTCGGAGTTCAGTTCCGACGAAGCGTCGGCCGGCTCTTTCAGCAGCTTCTGCCCCAGCGAACGGGCATCCGCAAGAAGCAGTTTAAAGGCCGCGTTTCCCTGCAAGCTGCCGGACAGGGCAATTCCAAAGTACAAGGGAGCGCTGTCGTCAGGAGCAACATCCTCCTCCGCTTTAAGTTCAACACTCCACGGCGTGGCGAGAGTTTGCGACAAAACTTCGCCGAGGCTGTTACGAAAGACCTCTGCAAGCGAATGCAGCGGGGTTCCGGATGTGATTGGCGGCATGCTTATTGTTTCCTTTCTGCGTCCGAGGTTGCAATCTGCTGCCGGACTTGGGCAGCACGATGACGACCCTGGCGCACCGGTTCGGCTTCAAAAACTTCGCGACCGGCTATCACCAAGGCGGCGGGCAGGCGAACCGGAATCCCAAGGTTGCAAACTTCCCCGGGAGTGAGTTCGAGTATGGTCTGAACGCGGAGCTTAATATCGGGAATTCCCAGGATGAGCTCAAACGGGCACTCCATCATTCTTTCGGCCAGCTTGCGCCCAGACCGGCTAATGGTTCGAGGTTTTGCGTAAGACCAATCGGTGGAAAGCTTGCGCAGCAGGGTGTTGGAGATGGAGAGCGGAAGCACCAGGTTCATTGTGCCTTGAGCTTCCGCCAGCTTAACTTGAAAGCTTAGGCAGAGCGTCTTCTCGCCTGCAGCCAGAAAGCGCTGCATTTGGGCCGTGGGCTGACGATGCTCCAAATCGATTTCAGTCCCCATGGGTGCCCAAGATGCAGCTAACTCCCGGCAGACGATTCTGGCAACCCCGTCCATGATTTGTTCTTCGATTTCGCTGACCTCGCGGGTCATGGGATCACACTGGCCGGTCCCGCCCAACAAGAGATCCACCAACGGGAATACTAGAGAATGATCGAGCTGCATGGCTGCCGCTGCGCCGATCGGCCGGACCTGGAACGAAGTCATGTACGTAACTTCAGGCACTCGTTCCAGGAATTCGGAATAGGCAACTTGCTCGACGGACACGAGCGTGGCTTCGAACACCACGCGGAGGTAGGCTCCCAGGGACTGAGAGACGCTGCGCGCAAAGCCTTCATGCAGAATGGTCAACGCACGCACTTGTTCGCCGGTTAGCTGACCGGATTGCCGGAAGCCGCAGGGCTTGACCGACCGTTTCTCGGTAGCGGGCACTCCGTCGCTCTGGCGGCCGCGGGCGGCCCGAACCATCGCGTCAATTTCTTCCTGACTGAGGACCTTTTCCATGTTTTCGGTGCCCGGCGCGTGAGTCGATTAGAGACAGATGAGCGCTAGGCAACATCTGCCTAGTGGTTAAGCACGGGAGATGCCAAAACGGAAGACTTTTCGATTTCGCCTGCGCAGGGGAAGCGATTCGTTACTTAGGGCCCCGGCGCAAGGCGAAGTTGCCGCTGCGAAGGGTGAGTACATATTTCTGCACTTGTTCGCGCTCATTCTGAGAGGAGAATTTGAAGGCGAATCCGTGATCTCCGCGATCCTGGTGGCTGACGGTTGCGGCAATAGGCAACGAGACTGATTTGCCGGGCAGAGTCAACAATAAGGTCACGCGGGTGCCCACACTCAGAGGTTCTGCGATTCGCGCCGCGATTCCATCCTCGCTGATATCGCGGCAGCGTGCGTCAAGCAGCCTGGGCTCAGGATCGGAGATTTGCAATACCAAACTGAAGTCCGCAGGAAATCTCGGCAAACGATAGCCATATTCTTGAACTGCAGTCTTGCGTTGGTTGCTCACTTGGGTTCCATTTCGTATTGCGCGCGTTTTTCTGATGCACGCAAGCTACCAGTTAAACCAGATCTGGACCACGGCGTTTCCATCCATCGGTTTCTCACGCACCTCTAATGTGTACAGCAGTTTGCCCGTACCTCGGCCGCTCGTAGAAATTCGTCCGCACACAAACCTTGACGCTGGAAACCAAACATCGGCAGTTGTAGTGCGGCTCAACAGCGGAAAAGCCAAGAACGAACACTCATACTGCAATTACCTTCGACACTGACCGAGTGGAGTCGCGTCGCTTTGGCAGAGCCCGTGCATTCTGACTGGGCAGATGTTGCCTAGCTCTCATTTGAGTCCAATGGAAATGGTTGCCACACCGCCGCCGATGGCGAACGCGCAACTGGCTGACGCATTCTCTTCTTTCATTGCGGCGGCCGGTCGATTGGAACATTCGCACTGGCAACTGCACGATGAAGTGACGCACCTGCGCACTCAGTTGGAGGAACGCAATCGCGCTCTGGCCTCAAGCGTGGCTGAGAACGAGTGCATGCGCATCGCGTTACGCCAGATTCTGGACGCGCTGCCCTGTGGCGTGGCGGTTCTCGAGCCCCACAGTAAACAAATCGTCCTTTTGAACCCTGAGGCACAACGGTTGTTTGAGATCTCAACCGATCGGGCGCCGGCTTGGGCAAATCTTCCGGAGCACATCCGGGCCGTGCTGGATGCCGAGGGTTGCCCGGCTTGGAAGCAGGGCGATGAACATGATTTCTGTTTCGATAGTCACGATAAGAAGCGCTGGGTGACTGTCCGCTACAGCGCCATGGTGGACACCGAAGCTGGGAACCATCAAGCGCGAACCAACGCAAGAGCCATTCTTATTTGTCGTGATACGACCGCTTCCAAAGAGGCCGAGCAGGATCGGGAAGCTTCGCGCCACATGGTCGCGCTGGCGGAGATGGCGACGGTGCTGGCACACGAAATCCGCAATCCTCTGGGTAGCATGGAACTGCTAACTGGACTGTTGGCTGGCGACGGTGGACTGAACGAAGACTCCAAGCAATGCGTTCAGCACTTGCAGGCCGGGGTGCGCTCCCTGTCCGCGGTCGTAAACAATGTGTTGCGCTTCCACAGCTTGGGGACTTCCAATCTGCAGCCTACAAAACTAGGCGAAGCTTTACGCAGCGCGGCCAATTTTGTTCAGCCGCTGGCCAGACAAAGCGGAGTCTCACTCAACCTTCAGTTAACTCTGGGACTGACAGAAATTGCGGCCGACGCCGGCGGACTTCAACAAGTGATCTTGAATTTGGTGTGCAATGCGCTGCGACACACTGCAGCGGGTGGCAGCATCACGGTCGCGGGACACGTTGGTTCTGGCGATGATAAGACCATCGCCGTGGTTGAGGTTGCCGATACCGGCAGTGGTATCCGCTCCGAGGACATTCCGCATATCTTCGAGCCCGGATTCAGCACTGGCAAACAGAGCCCGGGCCTAGGACTCACAGTGTGTCAGCGGATCGTAGAGCAGCACCGCGGGACGATTTCGGTGCGTAGCCAGTTAGAGAAGGGAACAACCTTCCATATGGAGTTTCCAGTTCTATGAATGATCAGGCAACTCATCAGTCTGTGTTAGTGGTGGACGACGAACCTGGGATGCGCATGGCGTTACAGGCCAACTTCCAACGTGAAGGCTGGCGGGTCGAGACTGCGTCGGGCGCGTCGGACGCGCTCCGGAGAATCCAGAACGATCATTTTCCGCTGGTGGTTACTGACGTCCGCATGCCCGACGGAAACGGTTTACAGCTTATGCGCACCGTACGCAGCTCGCATCCCTCAACAGCCGTAATCGTGCTGACCGCCTTCGGTAACGTGCCGGAAGCTGTGAAGGCGATCCAGGACGGAGCCTGCGACTACCTGACCAAGCCAATTTCTTTCGATCAGCTTCAGGCCTCGGTTACCCGAGTCATGCAACATGTGAGGAATGCTGTTGTTCCCAGCGAAACCGAGAAGAATGCCATTGTGGGGACGGCACCCGCTTTGTTGCAGGCCTTGGATCGTGCTCGCCATGCGGCTCGGACGAACGCCGATGTTCTGATTGAAGCCGAAAGTGGTACCGGCAAAGAACTCTTGGCACGATTCATACACGACAACAGTTCCCGCCGCGAAAAACCTTTCGTAGCGGTCAATTGTGCAGCAGTCCCCGAGCATTTGCTCGAGAGCGAATTGTTCGGTCATGTACGCGGAGCCTATACCGGCGCCACGGCATCGAAGGCGGGAAAGTTCGAGTTGGCGCAAAGTGGAACCTTATTGCTGGATGAAATCGGCGAGATGCCGGTCAACCTGCAGCCCAAGCTGTTGCGTGCTCTGCAAGAGCGGCAAATCGAAAGATTGGGGGACACTCGCACTACAGCCGTAAACATAAGGGTAGTGGCCACAACCAACATATCCCTGCATAGGATGGTGGAAGAAGGAAAGTTCCGCGCCGATCTTTACTATCGTTTAAATGTAATTCCTCTTACCCTACCGCCGCTGTGCGAACGGCGCGAAGACATACCCGCATTAGCAGAATTCTTTGCTCAGCAGTTCGCGGCTAAATCTAGTCGGCCTGCGCCAGTCCTGTATCCAGAATTTGTTGCAGGCCTACAGCGACAAGCATGGCCTGGGAATGTCCGTGAGTTCGCAAACTTCATGCAGCGAGTATTGACCCTGTCCGATACCAGTGAAATCGGGCCCGAGCATCTGAGTGCTGAAATCTCCCGATCCAACTCTGCTAAGGCGCCACGTTTGATCGCTTCGGCTTCGCTGCAGGCGGGAACTTCAATCCGCGAATTGCAGCGACACTTACTCGAAACCACTCTGAATGTTACCGGCGGAAACCGGACTCGTGCCGCCGAGATGCTGGGCGTGAGTCTGCGAACTATCCGCAACAAGATTAGGGAATACGGATTGCCACCTCGGAGGTATGCATGAACGACGTTTCCACTCCCACGATGAATCTGCTCGAGAAAGCACTAGACGTCACGGCACAACGCCAACAACTGGTTGTTGCCAACATGGCGAACGTTGACACGCCGGGTTATCAGACCAAAGACCTCGACTTTCACAGTGAGCTGCAGCGTGCCGCAACTAATGAGTCGGCGAACTTTCTGCCAGTGGTGCGTTCGGTACACGGGTTGCTGGAGCGTCCCGACGGCAACAACGTCAGCATGGACCGCGAAGGCTTACTGCTGGCGGAGACCCAGATGCAATTCGGATTGGGCGTGCAGCTATTACGTCATGAATTTCAAAATCTTCTTAGCGCGATCAATGAAGGGAGCAAGGCATGAGTATGTTTTCGGTGCTCGAAATCAGCGGATCCGCACTGTCGGCCGAAAGGCAACGGGCGGAAATTGTCGCCGCCAACATGGCCAACGCGGAGACTACCCACACCCCTGGCGGCGGTCCTTATCGGCGCAAAGAAGTTGTGTTTGCGAGTTCCGGCAACCTGCCTTTCCGGATGATGCTCGCGGGTTTTCATCCCGGCGGTAACAACATGATCCCCGCGGTGCGCGTGCAACGGGTAGTGGACGACAGCACACCCCCGTTGAAACGCTACGAACCCGGACATCCGGATGCGGACAAGGAAGGCTATGTGGCATATCCCGCTATTAATCCGGTGCAGGAGATGGTGGATCTGATGGGAGCGGTTCGTTCCTATCAGCTCAATGCGTCCGCCATTACTGCCAGCAAGCAGATGATTCAGCAGTCGATTGAGCTGATCAAGTAGGAAGCAGGGAACAAGAATGAGGATTGACGACGTTCGGATATTCGCGGATGTGACGACGCGGCAGGCGGAAGAAGCGTTCCGCAAGCAAATGGACGAGAGTGACCGCAGGATCGACGCCCATGTAAGGGCTGCGCGACTCCGATGTACAGAAAAACCCGGCGTGACATTTTCCGGACGTATCGGGGGTCAGTCGTCAATGTACATAGTCACCGTGCGCATGAGATCAGCTAAGGAGATAAGCGCTTGAGCAACATGATTTTTCCAGGACTACCGAATTTTCCCACCGTGCCGACGAGCCCCACGGCGCCGACCGGAGTCGATGACGCGGGAAGTGGATTCGGTTCCGTCTTGCACCAGGCAATCGACAAGGTTAGCGAGCTGGGCGACAGCTCGGATAAGCAGGTAAGCGAGTTGGTACAGGGCAATCGGCAGGATATCCACAATGTAATGATCGCGGTCGAAAAAGCAGACGTCGCATTCCAGCTCATGATGCAAGTGCGGAACAAGATTGTTAACGCATATCAGGAAGTCTCGAAACTACAGTTCTAGCCAAAAGGGATAGTTCGTAATCGCAAACAGCATGCCATCTTTCAACCAGGTACAAAAGCAGGCAACGGATTTCGTTACCGGGCTCTCGGTCAAACAACGCGGGATGCTGATTGGCGCAACGGTGGTGACGATCGCCGTGTTGGCGCTCTTCGCGCACATGATCTCCACCCCGGACTACAAACCGCTGGTCACCGGAATGGAAACTTCCGACGCCCAGGCGTTAGGAGCGCAGTTAGCCGCGAAAAATATCCAGTATCAGATCAGCACGGACGGCAAGACGGTCAGCGTACCCAGCGACAAAGTTGATTCCACTCGCATGGAATTGGCGACCGACGGCATGCCTCGTAGCGGACGTCTTGGCTTTGAACTGTTCGACAAGATGAATTGGGGTCAGACCGAATTTGACGAGAAAGTGAACTATCAGCGCGCTCTCGAAGGCGAACTGGAGCGATCGATTCAGACCCTGCGAGATGTGGACAGTGTCCGGGTGCATCTGGTATTGCCTACAGATTCCGTGTTTCTTGACCGTGAGCGCAAGGCGAAAGCATCGGTCATTATTAAACCGCGTGGCAACCAGCTCTCCGACGAAACCCAGATGGCGATTGCCCGACTGGTAGCGGGAGCCGTAGACAAGCTTAGTCCAGAAGATGTGACAGTGGTCGATGCTGACACCAATCGTCCGCTCGGCCACACCAGGCGCGACGGTTTCTCCCCGGACGGCGGTTTGGAGCAGGAACTCTCCGCGCAGCTCATGCAGACGCTCGAGCCGGTGGTGGGACCTCAACACGTTCGCGCCCGGGTCAACGTGGAATACGATCCCAGCACCACCGAAGAGAATGATGAGACTTATGACCCCAAGAGTGCGGTCGCAGTTGCTGAACAAAAATCGGAGGAGCAAGTCGGAGGCACGCTAGAGGGCGGCGTGCCGGGAACCTCCAGCAATGTTCCCGGCGGTGGAACCGATGACTCCAAACCCGCAGCTAACGGCGCTAAACCACCCGCCGCCAACGCTGACACCAAAGCCGCAGCCGACAACCGCACTAGAACGGTAGTGGATGGCGGGGACGGAACGCAGCTTTCGAAAAGCGAAAGCAATACTTACGCTGTAAGCAAGGTGGTTCGCCATACTTTGCAGCCGGCAGGCCGCATTCGCAGAATTACCGCGGCATTGCTGGTGGATGATGCGATCGAGGTAAAGCAGGAAAACGGTAAGCGTTCGGAAACCCGCCGCAAGCGTACCCCCGACGAACTTAAACAGATTGAAGACCTGGCTAAAGCTGCCATTGGGGTGGACACAACCCGCGGGGACATCATGACTGTCCAGAATCTTTCGTTCGACCAGACCCCAGTCGAGACGCCGGCCAAGCCTACGGTAATGCAGAAAGTACGAGTCACGTTGGATGATTGGTCCAGCTTGGTACGTTACGCGGCAATTATCCTATTATTCCTGCTGGCCTATGCTCTCTTATTGCGGCCATTGAAAAACCAACTGGTGACGACTTTCCGCGAACTGCCGGCCGCCTTGACAGCGAAGAATCAACCGGTCGCCGTCGGCGATCTGGCGCCGGGACAAGATGTGAACAGTCTTCCTGCCCCACAACAGCGTGCCATAACCCTCAAGAAGCAATTGCTGGAGAAGGTCACCGATGAGCCGCAAGCAGCCAGTAAATTAATTCAAGCCTGGATCCACGAAGAAGCCAAATGACGACGCAGCCAGCAACCGGACAACTATCGGGCACGCGCAAAGCAGCTATCCTCATGGCCATCATGGGGGAAGAAGCAGCCAGCGCGATCTACCGACACCTTCCCGACAAAGATGTACAGGTCGTGACCAAAGAGCTTGCGGAAATGAAGGGTGTACCCCCGGAATTGGCCCACCAGATTCTGGAAGAGTACAGCCAGTTGGCCCTGACCCAGGATTATCTGACACAGGGCGGCATCGATTTTGCTACGCGATCGCTGATAAAGGCCTTCGGAGATGAAGACGCCCGCTATCTTTTGAAGAAAGTCGGACGGCTTCAAGAGCTGAGCGTCGGCCAGTTGGAATCTCTGCAGAAGGCTGATCCGCAACAATTGGCAAAGTTTCTGGAAAGCGAACATCCGCAAACCGTCGCGCTCATTCTGGCGCACCTGGACGGCAAGCAGGCGGCGACATTATTGATGAGGCTTCCCGAGCAGGCCCGGGCGGCGTGTGTAAAACGTCTGGCTCAGTTGAGGCAGTTCTCTCCGGAGATGGCGGAGAAAGTTTCGGTGGTGCTCAACCGGCGATTGCAGTCACTCGGCGAACAAAGCCGAAAAACTTACGCTGGATTCAAGAGCGTTGCCGACGTCATGAACCGGCTTGAAGGCGGCGTCGCCAAGACGATTCTGGAATCCATCGAACACGATGATGCCAAGCTCGCGATCAACATTCGCAACCTCATGTTCACCTTCGAGGACCTGGTGGGCGTCACTGACGCACACATCCGCGAGTGGCTGGGAGCCATGGACAAGAAAACGTTAGCCCTGGCGCTCAAGGGAGCGACCCAGGACTTGAAGGACCATATTTTCAGGGCGATGTCATCACGCGCCGTGGACATGCTGAAAGAAGACATGGAAGCGCTGGGCCCAGTCCGCGCCAAAGACGTAGCGACGGCCCAGCAGGAAGCGGTAACGCTGATTCGCAAACTGGAGAGTGAAGGTAAGGTCGTACTGAAGGCCGAGGGAGACGATGAGTACATTGTCTAGCGGCGCCGCGAGTGCGCAACCCGCCGCCGAAGTCGAGGCGTTTGTCTATCAGGATACGGACAATGTATTTGGCGTTGAGCCGCCGAAGCCGCCAGACCAACGTCCACAAGAAAACAGCGTGAACCGGGATCACCCACCACGAACCAGCGAAGATGAGATTGCGCGGTTGATCGCGGAGGCCCGTACCGAAGGCATTCGTGAAGGCGAACGCCTCGCCAAGGCAGGCTTTCAGGAAGAACTCGCGCGTGAGCGTTCGCGAGTCACCGAGGTGATGTCCGCATTGCAAAAGGAGCGGGATGAATATTACTCCAAAGTCGAAGTGCAGCTGGTTCACTTCGCATTGGCTATTGCCGGAAAGATCCTTCACCGCGAGGCGCAGGTCGATCGCATGGTGGTTGCCGGGCTGGTCAAGGTCATGCTGGAGAAATTGCAACAGGGAACCAAGGTAACTGTACGCGTGCGCCCCGAAGCCGCTGAAAGCTGGCGCCACTATTTCCACGACAATTCCACCGTACAGATCGTAGAGGATTTCTCGATGCAGGCGACGGATTGCGTGTTTGAGACCGAACTGGGCATTGCGGAAGTTGGGTTCGACGCTCAGCTAAAAGAAATCGAGAAGGGCTTCTTCGACCTGTTGGCTCAAAAACCCGTCCCAAAGCTTGAAGCAAAATGACAGCCGGACACCTGGACTCGTGCCGTAACTGGCTCGCCAACGGATCCTCGATCCGCTGGAGTGGCCGGGTGACCCAGGTAGTTGGCAATCTCGTGGAATCCGCCGGGCCGTTCTGTTCGGTGGGTGAATCCTGCGAAATCGTGGACTCCGGCGGGGAAGCCTTCCCGGGAGAAATCGTTGGGTTTCGTGGATCCAGCGTGCTTTCGATGAGCCTGGACAAGCCTCACGGCATCCGCTTTGGGGATCGGATTGTTACCCGCGGTGCCAGACCGTCTCTACGAGTGGGACCGGAATTACTGGGCCGGGTGATCGATGCTACGGGACGGCCGATTGATTCGTTGCCAGACTACAAGGCGGCGCAAAGCATGTTGGTCGATGGCGTCGCACCGTTGCCGCTTGAACGCGTCCTGATTGATGAGCCACTGGGTTGCGGCATTCGCGCGATTGATGGCTTCCTGACTTGCGGACGTGGCCAGCGTATTGGAATCTTCGGCGGCAGCGGAGTGGGCAAGAGCACGCTCCTGGGCATGATGGCACGCGGCACATCGGCTGATCTGACGGTTCTTGCTCTGGTCGGTGAACGTGGCCGGGAAGTTGGCGAGTTTCTCAAAACACTGGGGGAAGAAGGACGACGCCGGTCGGTAGTCGTGGTTTCGACTTCGGATCAATCTCCCTTGCTACGCATCCGCGCGGCTCTGGCTGCGACCTCGGTCGCGGAATATTTCTGTACTCGGGGCAAGAATGTTTTACTGGTGGTCGATTCGCTGACTCGCTTCGCCATGGCCCAGCGGGAAATTGGCCTGGCTGCTGGTGAGCCTCCGACGGCCAAGGGTTATACACCGTCTGTGTTATCGATGTTGGCGCGATTGGTCGAACGGGTCGGCCGTTTCTCGCAAGGCAGTATCACCGCTTTCTATACCGTTTTGATGGAAGGCGACGACCAGCAGGATCCCATTGTGGATACGGTGCGTTCCCTGCTGGACGGACACATTGTGCTGGATCGCAATCTCGCGTTGCGCAACCACTACCCACCCATTTCTGTTCTCGATAGCCTGAGCCGGTTGATGCCGAGCGTGTGCTCACCTGAACACATCGATAAGACCGGAGCCCTGCGCGTGCTGCTGGCCGCCTATGCCCACGCGGAAGATCTGGTGCGAATCGGGGCTTATCAGAAGGGAACTGACCCGGTCCTGGATAAGGCCATCGCAGCTCTGCCGGAGATTAACCGCTTTCTGCGGCAGACCCCCACTGAGCAGACCGACTTTCCAGAAATGTTGCGGCATCTGTTCGCCCTTCACAGCTAACCATGGCCTTCCGATTTTCTCTTGCCGCGGTGTTGAAGTATCGCGAGAATCTGGAACAACGCGAATACCTGGCGCTGGGCAGGGTCCACCAGGAAATTGCCCAGGTTGAGGCGCAACTTAGCCGATGTGAGGAATGGCTTTCTGAAATCACGAATCTGCGCACAACCGAAACCGCCCGCGGCATTGCTTCGGTTCACCTGCAGGACGCCTACGAACGGGAGCGCGGCCTCGAGACTCAGCGGGACGAACTGCAAGTCAAACGGCAGGAACTCAACATGAAGCGGTTGCAGTGCCTCAAAGCTTACGAGCTAGCCCGGCAGAAACGTGAGATCCTGGAAGAACTTCGCAACCAACAGCGAAACTCCTATGTTCTCGACCAATCCCGGCGTGAACAACGCCGGGTCGACGACATGTTTTTGTCGCGGCTGAAAAGGCGTAGCTAGGCAGAGGTTGCCTAGCGGCGTTTGGGCAAATCTTGCCCAGTCCGCAAATGTCCCCACAATCGTAGTTCCTTTCTAATCGGCACAATCGTGAAAACTCTTTAATTTCTTGATTGCTCTTCCGCGAATGGGAGCTGTCTCTAATCGGGAGATTTTGGCCAGCCACGTGCAAACTCTGTTCGCGGTTGAGGAGAAACTGTGAACGTGAGCTTGCCGACAATTGCTGCGCATGCCATACCCGCGAAGAACTTGCCGGCTGCTGCTACGAGCTCGGGAAAGTTTTCAACGGTTCTTGCCGAAGCACAGGACTCGCCGGACTCGACGTCAGACGTTCTGAATCAAAGTGGAAGCCACGCCCCGAAGAAGACATCCGTTAAGAGCGATAAGAATAACTTGAAATCGTTCGCAGCCACCGACGGTTCGACCCTTTCGAAAACCACCCCTGCGGTTAATTCCGCCGCTCATGAAATCAAAGCCGCATCGACGAGTGCGATTCGGTCGTCCTGGCAAAACGCCTTGTCACAACAGATGTCACAGTCAGATAATTCTGACGAACCAGCCGACGGACTAGCTAATGCGAAGTCCGACTCAGACTTGGTGGTGTCAACTCCGGCCCTTCTGGCCATGGCCGACCCCAACGCCGTCTCTGGCTCCCTCACGGGGACGAAGTCTATGAGCGATGCCTCGACACTTCCGCTTGTTTCCGGCGCGGTCAACTCCGGCCAGCCTGAAACCAAGAGTACGGACTCGCCCGACCCGGTGGCGAACAATCAGCAGGTTTCCGTTTCATCTACCAACTTGTTAAGCACTTGGGCAGTGGCGGAAGAGGCCACAAGTTTCAAATCCCTTGTCGCCCCTGGCGTTGCCAACGTGGAGGCTTCAGCCCCGCCGAATGGGAAGCTAGCGACCGCCGGAACCAAGACCGCATCCGCCGATACCGCGCGGGGTACCACTTCCACGCTCGACACCAAGGCTCAAGCCGGGTTCACTTTCCTGCAATCTCACGCCGCAGCTTCGATCACGCCGCCGATAGCACCTGCGCCAAAGACAGTCGTTCAGCCTGGCTCCAATTCCGATACAAGTCACGAGGTGCTCCAGGGCCGCGCGCTCAGCGGAAGTTCAACCGGCAAACCGGAAAAGGCCGTGACGCAAGCTTTTACTGGCACGCTGAACGATGACCTCGATGGAGCCAGCAACCAAGCGACTCAACTCGGCAAGGCGGGTTCGCTTTCATCCGCAGCCGCACCGGGAGACACCGGCAACGCAGCCATAATAGTGGGAGCGCCAGGCTTGATCGTTTCCACGCAGATTTCCTCACCGGCTGTGACTGCGGACGGCCAAACGGCCACTGCGGTTGCTTCTCCGAAGACATCGGATGCACTAACGCACAGCCAATTAACGGCCGCCGCGGAAGATGCGGAAGCAGCCGTCGAAGCGACAGCCATTTCAGCCAGTTCTCCGCTTCACACCGCAAAGCTGGTAGCAGGTGTGGAGCAGTCCGAGCTCCGCATGGGATTACGTACAGGGGAGTTTGGCAACGTTGACATCCGAACCTCGCTGGTCCGCAACCAATTCACCGCTGAAATTTCGGTGGAGCGCGGCGAACTCGGTCGAGCCCTGGCGGCGGAACTGCCGAGTTTGCAGCACCGGCTGTCGGAGCAGCACATGCCGGCGGCAAGTATTACGGTTCAGGACCAATCCGGCGGCAGTTCGTCCGGTTTTCATCAAGGATCGCGATCGGGTCAGAACGCACCACCGGTCAGCGTCTCCGGCAGTCGCGCGCATGAGGATTCATCTCTGTCAGTGTTACCCCTGGACACCATCGAGGCGACGGCAAGACTTGACATTCATATGTAGCTTTCTCGGAAAGCGAAACATGGAAAAGAGAAGTTAGGAGAAAAACAAATGAACCTTCACGGAATATCGACAATGACACCAGTTGCACATATGTTTACCGATCTTTCCGCGGGCGTGAACGCCGCGAGTTCGACGGGAGCAACAAGTTCGTCCAGTTCGTCCGGGTCTGCCGGTTCCACCAATTCCACCAGTTCCTCCAATTCGCCAACTGATGCCGCCAGCTCGGCGGAAAGCACCTTCATCAGCTTGCTGGTGACCGAACTCCAGTCACAGGATCCCACGCAACCCATGGATCCCACTGCCATGGTCAGTCAGATGTTTTCCATGAACCAGCTGGAACAACTGATCAACATCAATCAGACCCTTACCACCGCCTTCGCGCCGCTTACTGGCGGTACTAGCACTGGTGCTCCAGCGACCGGCAACGCGAGCCCTTCGCCCAACCAAGTACTCACAGGAGGAAACTAATGTCGTCATTCTCGATTCCACTTTCCGGTCTTGATGCCACGCAACAGGCATTGAACGTAATTTCGAACAACCTGGCCAATCTGAACACCACGGGATTCAAGGATCAGACGGCGAATTTTCAGGACCTGTTCTATCAAAACTTCGGGACCACGGGCGCGGGCAACCCCATTCAAGTGGGCGCCGGCTCCGAAGTGAGCTCGATCTCCTCTAACTTCACCAACGGAAGCCTGAATAGCACGGGCGTTCCCAGTGACGTAGCCATTACCGGCAACGGATTCTTCATTGTCCAGAATCCCAACGGAACCGTTGAGTACACCCGCGCCGGAGATTTTGGTGTGAATGCGGCGGGACAACTGGTCACGGTGGGTGGACAAACCGTGATGGGCTATCCCGCGGTCGCTGGCGTAGTGAACCAGAGTGCGACTCTCGCGCCCTTACAGGTAGGACAGTCGGCCATTAGCCCGCCGGCGACAACTACGACCATGGAACAGCAGACCAACCTGGACGCGAGTGCTCCGGTCGGATCCACCTATTCATCTCCTTTGACGGTTTACGATTCGCTGGGCGCGCCGCACGTACTGAGTTTTAACTACACCGAGACTGGGCCTGGGGCATGGAACTATCAAATCACACTGCCGGCGTCTGACACCGGCGGCACTGGAAGTCCTACCGTGATTGCCAGTGGCACACTGACCTTTGACAGCAATGGCAACCTGACTTCTCCCAGCGGTTCAGTCACTGGCATCAATATCACCGGTCTGGCCGATGGGGCTGCGAATATGAGCCTCACCTGGAACCTTACTGGTACCGGTGGAAGCTCACTCCTTACGCAGGTAGATGCACCAAGCGCAACCACCTCCACTAACCAAAATGGTTATGGAAGCGGCACTTTGCAGAGCTACACGGTCGAGTCGGATGGCACTATCGAGGGACAGTTTAGCAACGGGCAAGTGCAAGCGCTGGGACAAGTCGCGTTGGCCAATTTCGCCAACCCTCAGGGTATGCAACTGACCGGCGGTAGCAGCTATGCTCCAACCCTGGCATCTGGCGGGGCCGTGATCGGGGTTCCAAACAGCGGAACCCTGGGAACGCTTACCGGCGGAGCGTTGGAATCATCGAACGTGAATATTTCCGCGGAGTTCACGAACTTGATCGTGGTGGAACGTGCCTTTCAGGCCGATGCCCGCATGATCACAACCCTGGATACAGTGACCAGCGATACGATCGACCTCCAGGCAGAGCCGGGTAACTAGCGCGGTCGATTCGCCATATTGATCTTGGAACTGTGGAGGTACATGTACCGAAGAGTAAGGCTGGGACCAAAGGGTAGAAAACCGAAGTTTCGACACGGATGAGGTTCGGTTGATGCCGTACGGCTCCAGGTACCGATTAGTGAAGTGGCCGTAACAAAACCAACCTTTAAAGGAGAAACACAATGTCTGTAAGCGGAATCGCAAGCAGTTCATTATCACAACAACTCACGGGGCCGTTGATGCAGCCTACCAAACGACAATCTGAAGACCAGATTGGACGGACTCTAGAGCAGGACCTTCAAAACGGCGATTTGCAGGGGGCCCAGCAGGCGTACAATCAGCTGGCCGCCTTCGGCCCGAATAATTCCGGGCCGTTCAACAATCCCACGATGAAGGCTGAGTTCCAGACCTTGGGACAGGATCTGCAGGCCGGGAACTTGACCGCAGCCCAAAGCGATAACAGCTCTCTCACCACCAATCTGTTAAAGCAAGACGTCCAAGACGTAGTTCAGGGCGGCGGATCGCAAAGTGCGGCAACTGCGATGGCCAACCTGAAGGGTGACTTTTGGGCGATATACGGTCAGGCAGCCTCGGGCAGCGACCTGTCGTCTCTTCTGGGCGTCAGCAGTTCAGCGATTAGCGTCCAGGCATAAGGTCGCTACGGACAGAGCCTCGACTGAAGGCCGGTGACCGTCTGAACTGGATTGTCGCGGGCCAGAGGTTCTTGGAATTGCCTGGATATGCACATCGCATCGCTGTGCAGCCTTATCGCTTTTGCGGCTGGCATCATGGCGAACCTGCCATGGATTGTTAGCTTGCCATTAGAGGACTTGCGAGCCTGGGACTAACCCCATGTTCGCAGGTCCCATTTTTCTACTTCCAGTCTAATCATCCTCGTTGTTACCGCAGGAGGAGCGAAGTCGCAGCATCCTCCAAATTGTTGTCATTTCTGCTGTTAGCCCTTCCGTAGGTCGAAAACATCGATCCCCGCGACCGGCCGTTGTGCGGACTCCGAATTGCACCTCCGAACTCGAAGTTCGATGCCGCACACTACCCTGAACAACTGAGATCACAGAGATGGATGCAGCCGTACAACGCGCGAAAGAGCCCCAGCCGGCCGCCAATGCTCCAGCCAAGGACCCGGTTGAAGCCTATGGCTGGTTCCCTTGTTTGCTGTCGCTGGAAGTCCCGGTCAGCCGGTTTACGGTGGGCGACTTGTTGCGCTTGCGGGTCGGTTCGATTGTTGAGACCTCGTCTCACCATACCGGCGACATTCCTCTGCGTGCCAATGGACTTCTGATTGGCTGGACGGAGTTCGAAGTGATTGGGAACCGGGTGGCTGTTCGTATCACGGAGCTGGCATGAAGACACAACAAGCGTCTGCGTTGAGGGTGCCCGATCTGGCCAGTGCTGCCGCTGTCCTGGCGCCTCGGATTCTTTCCGCCATAATCACCAAAAAGGCGGATTCAAGCACCGGCACAGCCGTCGGACGAAAGCCATCGACAAAAACCAAGGTGCTGAAGAAAAAACCAGTTCAGCGAAACAGATCTATACCCAAGCAGAAGCCTGCCGAAAAGCGCATGGCCAAGGCGACGAATGCGGCCCGCACAGGGAGTACGAAGAAGATGCCGCCATCTACCGCTAAGAACTCCCTACCGCAGCTTGTGCTGTCCGATAAAGCATCTGTGGTCAAAAACGAAAACGAAATAACGCTGACCGTGAATGCCGCGTTCACCAAACCTGTTTCGCCGATTTTGGTCATGCCTGAAGACGAACCGGTTGGATCCGGCACTCTGGTCAGCAACGAGACAATCGCTGATAGTCACAATGCGGACGAACCGGCTAATGCCACTGAGGGCGAGGCCCTTGCCAGTGCAACGATGGTGCACGAACCGGGCTCATCCCCGGCTGTGGAGAAACAAACTTTTCTGCAGGCACTTGCTCTTCAATGGACTGCCCTCTTTCTCATCCTCACGCGAGCGTGGAACTGGACACAACACAAGTTGAAGTCACACCAAGTCAAAAAGCGGCTGCGGGTCTGTGAGAGCGTATCGCTAGGAGAAAAGCGATTTATCGCAGTCATCCAAGTCGACGGCGAACAGTTCTTAGTGGGTGGATCCTCAAGTTCAGTCTCCACACTGGCACATCTGGAACCGCGGCGGGAGTTCTCTGAGGTATTCAGAAACCGCTGCGAACAGGACTTGAGCCAGGCATGAGAAACGCTGTGATTTGGACAACCGGAATATTGCTACTGCTGGTGGCCAGCAATGTCGTTGTGTTTGCTGCCGATGCCGTGCTACCTGCGGGGAATGAGGTCGCGGTGTCACCCACAACTCCGGCTTCCGTTGCCCCCGTCTCCAACCCGGTTTCGATGCCAGCCATGCCGGCAGCAGTGGACCCAAACGAAATCCGTATTACCGGAATCGGAAATGGATCGGCGCCCTGGACCATTATTGTCCTGCTGACTTTCCTTACCTTAATCCCCTCGCTGTTGCTGTGCGTGACTCCATTCGCGCGTTTGCTGGTGGTGTTCCACTTCCTGCGTCAGGCTCTAGGATTGCAGACCACTCCCAGCAATCAAACGCTGATCGGATTGGCGCTGGTGCTTACCTTTTTTCTCATGCAGCCGGTGGGTGCCACTATCTTTCAAACTTCCGTCGTGCCCATGCAGGCAGGGCGAATTACCGCGATGCAAGCCGTGGAACGTGGCGCGGGCCCACTACGGCAGTTCATGGTGCATTATGTTCGCGAAAAGGATGTGGCACTTTTCGTCGAACTGGCGAAGGAACCCCGGCCACGCGACCCGCGTGATTTGTCGATGCGGGTTCTGGTGCCAGCTTACATTTTGTCGGAGTTAAGCACGGGCTTTCAGATCGGGACCGTGCTCTTCTTGCCGTTCCTGGTGATCGATATGGTAGTGGCCGCGATTTCGACATCGGTCGGCATGATCCAACTCCCGCCAGTCGTGATTTCCACTCCTCTCAAGCTCCTGCTGTTTGTGATGGTGGATGGTTGGAACCTGTTGATTGGTTCGTTAATGAAAAGTTTTAGTTGAGGCGACAAAATGCCGGTTGAACAAATCGTGGACCTCGGGCGCTTGACGATGCGAGAAGTTTTCCTTCTGGCAAGCCCGATATTGGCAACTGCGGTAGTCGTGAGCCTCCTGATCAACATTGTGCAGGTGCTGACTTCGTTGCAGGAAACCACTCTATCGGCTGTGCCTCGGTTGCTGGCTACAGGGGGCGCAACTTTTTTTCTGATGCCCTGGATGTGGAAACAAGCATGCGGCTTTACCTTGCAGATTCTGTCTGACTTTCATCCGTACATACGGTAGATATGGAAATTTCCGTCGCTAATCTGATCGGTTCCGTCCTCATGGTGGGGTTGCGCGTGTCCGGCGTGGTGCTGTTCGCGCCATTTTTTAGTAGTGCCGTAATTCCCGCCCGAATGAAAGTCGCCCTGGTGATAACGATTACCGCTGTCCTCTACCCGGTTTATTCCGCGCACCTGCCTTCGTTTTCCGTGTCGCAGTGGCCGGTCATCGTCGGCAGCGAAATGCTGGTTGGCATTGCCATCGGAATGGCGACCAATGCGGTCATTGAGGGAGCGCAACTAGCCGGGCAGATTCTAAGCATTCAGATGGGATATTCGCTGGTGAACATTCTCGATCCCAATACTCAGGTTGAAAACACTGTTGTTTCACTCTTTCACCAGGGCGTGGCGTTGCTCATCTTTCTGATGTTGGGTGTGCATCATTGGATACTGCGAGCCATTGCGCACAGCTTTGAGTATTTGCCTCCCGGTACCGCGACCTTGAATCCGCTGCTTTCGCAAGCATTACTGCACGAAGGAGCAGTTGTACTCGAGCTCGGCTTACAGATCGCGGCGCCAGTGCTGGCCGCGACCCTGTTGGCGGACGTCGTGCTTGGCCTGCTGGGGAAGGCATCGCCGCAAATGCCACTCATGCTGCTGGGGCCCGCGATCAAAAGCATGCTCGGCGTACTTTTGCTCGGGGCTACCATCGGTTTCTGGCCCAAACTATTTGAGAGAAGTTTTTCGCAGTCGATCGCTTATACCGAACACCTGCTGCACCTGGCAATAGCAAGGTAATGGCTGACCAGAACAAGTCCGAAAAAGCTACACCGCAAAGGCGAAAGAAAGCCCGCGAGCAAGGGCAGGTTGCGCGCACCAGAGAACTTTCCAGCGCACTTGCCTGGAGCGGCGCGATTGGATTATTGGCTTTGCAGATCCCCGACGCTCCTCGCCAATGGCGAGGCCTTTTGCAAAGCTCTTTGGATTTGTCGGTGAGAGAGCCATTAATGCCAGGTGGGCCGATTTTGTTTTGGAGCGCAATCGGCGTATTGCGATGGATCGTACCCATCCTGGCTTGCGCCTGGGTGCTCTCGTTCGCCGGCGGAGTTGCGCAAGGCGGTCTGGTATTTGCCGCCGAGGCTTTGGCATTCAAACCGGATCGGTTGAATCCGGCGTCAAAGCTGAAGCAAATGTTCTCGCTGACCGGCCTCAGCGCAATCCTAAAGTCACTGCTGCCCTTCGGAGTGATCATCTGGATCGGTGTTTCCACGGTGACGAATCATTGGTCCACCATCGTGCATGCATCGGATTTTAGTGCTCGTTCGTACGTCGGTTTTCTGTTGGGCGCGATGTGGGAACTCTGCTGGAAGTCCGGACTCGTCCTGCTCTGCTGGTCGGCCGTGGATTACCTGTTGGTCCGCCAGAAGCTGGAGTCTGACTTAAAGATGAGTCGGCAGGAAATGCGGGATGAGATGAAGCAGACCGAAGGAAATCCCGCGGTGAAAGGCCGGATCCGCCGTCTGCAACGGCAGTTGCGCCGGCGTCAGATGTTGCACGACACGGAGAAAGCCAGCGTGGTCATCACCAACCCGACCCACTTTGCGGTTGCTCTACGCTACGAAATGGATATGGAGGCACCCATCGTGGTAGCCAAAGGAAAGGATTTTCTGGCCCAGGAAATCAAGGAAGTGGCGCGATGGCACGGCATTGCGGTGCTGGAGAATCCTCCCCTGGCGCAGGCCCTTTATCACACCGTCGACGTGGGTAGTGCGATACCGTCAGCGCTTTACACCGCGGTTGCAGAGATCTTGGCATTCGTATTCCGAGCGCAAGTTCAAGCGCGGCAGCAGCAGGCGGCCAGAGCACCGGCTCACTAATTCGGTCAAGAGAGTTGTACATAAAGAATGGCGACTAAACCCAAACCGATAGCACCGCCCAACCCCGGAAACAAAACCGACTGGATTGTTCCTGCGCTGGCCGTAAGCATGGTGTTTGTCATGCTCATACCGCTGCCTGCGCTGATGGTGGATCTCTTGCTGGCGGTGAGTATCACCTCAGCTGTCTTGGTATTACTGGTCGCACTGCAGATCCTCAAACCAGTGCAATTTTCAGTTTTCCCCAGCTTATTGCTTTTGCTCACGCTGTTCCGGTTGTCGCTAGGTCTTGCCAGTAGCCGGCGAATCCTGCTGCATGGCAGTGAGGGGCCGGCGGCGGCTGGGTCGGTGATAGAAAGTTTTGGCCAGTTCGTTGTTGGCGGCAACTATGTCGTGGGCTTTGTCCTCTTCCTCGCCTTGATCGCTATCCAGTACATGGTGGTCAGCCACGGCGCAGTCCGTACCGCTGAAGTTACGGCTCGTTTCACCTTGGATGCGATGCCCGGCAAACAGATGGCAATCGACGCCGATTTGAACGCTGGGCTGATTGATGAAAAGCAAGCTCGCGGCCGCCGTGAGCAGATCGCCCGCGAAGCCGAGTTCTACGGCGCGATGGATGGTGCCGCCCGCTTCAGCCAGCGTGACTCATTGGCAACCATCCTTATTACTGCCATCAATATTGTTGCTGGATTCTTGATCGGTGTGTTCCAGCACGGCGTTCCTTTTCTCGAGGCGCTGAAAACCTACACCATCCTGACTGTGGGAGACGGTCTGGTCACCATGATTCCCTCGCTCCTTGTTTCCGTGGCAGGAGCTATCGTGCTGACCCGTGCATCATCTGACAGCTCGCTGGGAATCGATGTTGGACGTCAACTGTTCGGTAAACGTAAAGCACTATGGCTTGCAGCCGGAGTTATGCTGGCCCTGGCGCTGATACCGGGTCTACCCAAGCTGTCTTTCGTCCTCATGTCGGCGATCATGGTTGTGCTTGCCCGCCGCGCGAAAGCCGATACCGCCATCGAAGGCCAGGTTGTGCCCGGCTCTGCGCCTGCCAAGGGACAAGCCGTTACCCCCGCTTCCGATCCCATGGATTCTTTGCTCAAGCTGGACGAACTCATGCTCGAGGTTGGCCTCGGATTGGTCCCCCTAGTGGATGCAAAACAGGGTGGCCAGTTGTTGGGGAAAGTACGTTCCCTGCGCAAGAGCCTGGCATCGCAGCTTGGGTTTCTGATTCCTCCCATCCACATCACCGACAATTTGGCGCGGAAGGAACGCGAGTATGTGATTTACCTGCGAGGAGTGGAAATCGCGCGCTGGGAAATGCGCCGGGATTGCCTGCTAGCCATCAGCTCGCAATCTTCCCCACCCGCCTTGCCCGGCGTGGAAACTCGTGAGCCGGCGTTCAATGCTCCGGCCAAGTGGATCACGCCTGACTTGCAGGCACAGGCGTTGGCCGCGGGCTACGTGGTGGTGGATCACACGTCCGCCCTCGCTACTCACCTGGGTGAAGTCGTCAGGCAAAATGCTCATCTTCTCTTGACTCGCCAGGAGACCAAGCGTGCCATCGACCGACTCGGAGAGTCTCACCCCAAGCTTGTCGAGGAACTTATTCCTAAAGTCATGACCCTCGGCGAAGTCCAGAAAGTGCTGCAACAGTTGCTGCGCGAACAAGTCTCAATACGTGATCTGGGAACGATTCTGGAAACTCTGATCGACATGGCTCCGTCCAACAAGAATCCCGTCCTGTTGGTCGAGGCAGTGCGCCACGCCCTGGGACGGGCGCTGGTCCGGCCGCTGTTGGATGAACGCGGAGAGCTGAAAGTGGTGACCCTGGATCGCTCCATCGAAGAAGAGTGTGCACGTGCCTTGACTCCTCAGCCGCCAACTACCTCCTCGACCGCCCTTCAGCCCAATACTGCTCGCCGGGTGTTGGATGGTCTGCGTGCGCTGTTCGGAGATCAAGTGGTTACCGCACCTCCCGTGTTGTTGTGTTCATCACCCGGACGGTTTCATCTTCGCCGCATCCTGGAACCGTTTTTCCCCAAGATTGTTGTGCTCGCGCCCACGGAGATCCCCCCTCTGATCCCCGTGCAATCGATTGGAGCAGTGCGGTGAAACCGACATACATGTTGTACAGAGTGAGTTGAGGATCCGACGATGCAAGCAGAAATCGCATACCGAGAGAACGTAGAAGAGGTCTCCGAACGTGACCAGCTCATTTTGAAAGAGTTGCCTTCGGTGTATTACATCGCCCGGCGCATCTTCGAGCGATTGCCCCAACACGTGGTGTTCGAAGATTTGGTGCATGCCGGCGTGGTGGGCCTGATCGAAGCGGTCCGCAGTTACGACGTCAGCAAGTCGGTGCCGTTTAATGCGTTCGCAAAGTTTCGCATTCGCGGTGCGATCCTCGATAGTTTGCGGGAACTCGATTGGGGCTCGCGGCCGCTGCGGCGCAAAGGCCGGCGGATGGAAGAAGCCATCGCCACGCTCTCCGCGAAATTTGGACGCCAGCCGGAAGAGGACGAAATCGCCGCCGAGATGGGAGTCTCGATCGAGAAACTGCACGAGATCGCGCTGCGTCTGGATGGATTGAATCTTGTCGGCCAGCAAGTCAATTCGCTCTTCGATAGTTCCGGAACGCAAGACCTGATTGAATCGGCCCCCAGCCATGATGAAAATCCCTACGATCTTTGTTTGCGGACCGAGATCAAGGAACGGCTTGCCGAAGCGATTGGCACCCTTTCCGAAAAAGAGCAGTTGGTCGTTTCTCTGTATTACAGGGAAGAGCTCACCATGAAGGAAATTGCGAAAGTTGTGCAATTGGGAGAGTCGAGAGTTTCTCAAATTCACGCCATCGCGCTTCCTAAGCTTCGGGCAGCGTTGCAGAAACAGGATTTCGCCGAGACGGACGTTTAACCATTTTATTAGCTGGGCCCCATTTGCGGGCGGAACAGGACAAAGATTGATCATGAGCAGGTTTGGCCTCCAGGAGTTGACGAAGACGGTGTTCAAGTGGAAGACCTCACCCGGCTGTGCCAACGCCGGATGCCAGGGCAATGTCTTAAAGCATGCGGTCTCCAAGCGCCATTTCGGCGTATGGCTGGCGGAGGAATGGTTTTGTAGTCCGGAGTGTTTTGAGAACGGCGCTCGCAAAAAGATCGTGGAACTGCTGTCTTCGCGACATAGTCAGGAAAGGGCGCCGGCATTGCGCATGCCGCTTGGGCTCCTGCTTTTGTCTCGCGACATACTGACTCACGACCAGCTCAAAGTTGCGCTCGAGCAGCAAAAGGCAAGCGGAGCGAACCTCGGCGAGACGGTGCAGGAACTCGGTTTCGCCACGGAACAACAGGTTACTTCGGCGGTGGCAGCGCAATGGGCGTCCCCGGTATTCACATTGGGCGACCGGCCATTGCCGGCGGAGGTCCGCATTCCGCGGCGATTGCTGGAGCAATACGGAATGTTGCCGGTTCATTACTCGGAAATCGGAAAAAGATTGATGGTGGGTTTTGTCAGCCGCGTCCAGCACCATATTCTTTACACCATCGAGCACATCACTTCCTGCTCCGCCAGCCCGTGCTTCATTACCGCGAGCGAGTACCGCCGCGGGATCCAACTATGCAATCTCACGGCAACAGAAAACGAGATTCTCTTCGATCGCCCCAGCGGAACCGTCGAGATCGCCGGACTGGTCCGGAATTATGTAAACCAGATCGGTGCCGAACGGGCACGCTTTGGAATGTGCCGCGACTATCTTTGGGTGCGGGTTGTGGGTCGTCAGGAAATCGATCTGTTGTTCCGGTTGCAGGACCGTTAGAACCGGGTGAGGGGCGCTAAAGGTTCGAGCGTCCTATGCCGATTAATGTCAGCGAGGCATCCTGATGCTGACAGACGGCAAACCAAACGAATTACTTCTCGCGGTGTGCGATCCTGGGCGCAGCCCTGAAAGCTCCCTACCGGTAGCTTTACAAGTCACCGAGTTCCCACTTCCTCCGGCTATGCCCGACGCAGTCCTTCTGCTGCGTCTGCTATTGTCTTGTCACCTTGCGGATCTGCACGCTATCACCGACGTCATTCGCAATGACGTTGGCTTGACGGCTCAGCTGTTTCGGCTGGCGGCCGTGGAGCGCAATGGACGACCTACAAGCATCCTGAACGTCGGGGATCTTATCGTCCAAATTGGCCTGGATAGGCTGAAGAGCCTGGCAGCAGCAACTAAATTGAATCCGCTTCAGCCGCAGAATGATGTTCCACAGGCCCGCGAACAATTCTGGATGCATGCCCGCTTGACCGCGCGCATTTGCGAAGAACTGGCAGGCGAAACCACTCCCATGAATCGAGAAGCCGCCTACGTGGCCGGTCTCCTGCGCCATCTGGGCGCGCTTCCTGGGGTGCTTGGCTGGGAAATGCCGGAATGGATGCAGAGTTGTACAGGGGATCTCGGGTATCAGATGGCGAAAGCGTGGCAGCTTCCAGTCGTCGTGGCGGATGTGATCCGGGGCGACGACAGGGCCTGCACTTCGCAGCAGGCCCATTTTCTGCTGAGGGTCGTCAATATGGCCGACGAGCGCGCGGCGCGATGGGAGTCTACGGGGACGCCGATGCGTTCAGCCTGGGCATGGTCTTAGCGCGATCGGGAACGTCAAACAAATCGGCAGATGACGGTTAGAAATTCTGATCGTCCTGCTCGGTTCATCTCACGACAGCTGTTCGTCGTCTAATCTATACCTCATCCGGCGACGACGCACGACCGTGGTTCAATCACTTACAGCCAACCCGATGCGCTCTTCTATGGCCGTCCCCGTGCTTTGCTCTTTGGCATGGACAGCGGTTTCTACGCAGCATGCACCGCCCTCATGGGACGGAGCCAGGCGCTCGACCTGGTCGCCAACAACATTGCCAACGTCAGCACTCCTGGTTTTCGCGCACAGCATGAGATATTTCGCTCCCTGCTGGCGAGTTCTTCCGCTCTCCCGATGTCAGGATTGAACCAGGCCATCAACAACTATTCGGTTCTTGGCGGCAGCGAGCTTGATTTCACTCAAGGTAGCTTGGAGAAAACCGGCAACGACCTGGACCTTGCGATTCAAGGTTCGGGTTTCTTTGTGGCCCAGACGGCGGCCGGCCAAGTCTTCACCCGCAACGGCAGTTTTCATGTGTCTCCAAAAGGCAAGCTGGTGACCGCCGAGGGTGACCCCGTGCTCGGCGATTCCGGCCCCATCGATATCGTCGGCGGCCCCGTCTCGGTCAGCAGCGACGGGACGATCTCCGTCAATGGAGCGGTGGCCGGACAGCTTAAGGTTGTGGATTTCCCCGCCGGTACCAACCTGACCAACGTAGGTTCGACCTACTATTCTGCGCCGCCAAAGAGTGACGTGGCGGCATCGGGAGCAAGTATCCAGCAAGGAAGTCTGGAATCTTCGAACGTCAATGCGGTCGCCAGTGCGGTGGAACTAGTGACGCTCCAGAGATACGCCGAACTGATGCAGCGGGCTCTATCCATGTTTCATACCGATATGAACCAAGTCGCGGCCCAGGATTTGCCGCGAGTCACACCGGCACAATAGAAAAGGGGAATATCATGCTTCGTGCTCTTTACACTGCCGCCAGCGGGATGGTGGCCCAGCAACTGAACCTCGACAACATCGCCAACAACCTGGCCAACTCCAGCACTGCCGGTTTCTATGGCCGCAGGCTGCAGTTTTCGGATCTGGTTTATCAGAATGTGATCATGCCAGGCGCTGCCGCCACCCAGCAAACCACGGTCGCCGCTGGCCTTCAGGTCGGACTTGGAACCATGCCTACAGCTTCGGAAGTGCTACAGACTCAGGGAAACTTCAGCTCCACCGGCAATCCTATGGACCTGGCAATTCAAGGCTTGGGCTTCTTTCAAGTGACCTTGCCGGATGGTTCGATCGCTTACACCCGGGCAGGTTCTTTCAATCTGGACGCGCAGGGAAATATCGTGACTGCAAATGGAAATCCTCTGCAGCCCAGTATCACCATCCCGGCCAACGCCACCAGCATAACGGTGGGGTCCGACGGAACCGTGTCAGTCACGGAAACTGGACAGACCGCGGCCCAGCAAGTGGGCAGCATCCAGCTCGCCATGTTTCCGAACCCAGGCGGCTTGAACAGCGTGGGCAACAACCTGTTTCTGGCAACCACTGCTTCAGGCGATCCAATTGTCGGAGCGCCAGGATCGGCGGAGGGACTAGGCACGCTGCAACAGGGCATGCTGGAACAGTCGAACGTGGATATCGTGTCCGAGTTCGTGCAGTTAATTGTCGCGCAGCGCGCCTATGAATCCAATTCGCGAGTTGTAACCTCGGCTGACCAGATGTTGCAGGATCTGGCGCAAATGGGTCGCTGATTGATCAATTGAGATGGATTGACCGAAACTGATCGGACCATGACCATGCCAAGAAATTCCGCAAGCTTCATTCTGGCGATCTTGCTCGGGACTCTCATCCCGGCGGCTGGACAATCTCAGCAGAATCGGATTGCCATCACGCCGCAACATGTCGTGAGCGCCATGGCAGGAGCAGGCTGGAAGGTCAGCGCCGGGCAAGTACAGCTTCTTTCTCAAGTTACTTCCACGGTTCGAGATGCATGGTTGGAGGTCGTTCAGGTCACGCATTGGCAGGAAGACAAGTTGAAAGTCGAGTTGCGTTGCCATGATCCACGGGTTTGTCTGCCGTTCTACGTTGTGATCAACCAAGGTGGGACGGCAGTCAAGTCCGGTCAAACAATGGCAGCGGACACGGAGGCAGATGCGAAGCACTCCGCGCTTGAAATGCCCGCGGAGAAGCCTCTCATGCGATCCGGAGATCCGGCGACTCTGACCTTTGCGGACAAAGGGCTCAGGATCACGATGCCTGTAGTCTGCCTGGAGAACGGTCAGCGCGGACAAAGGATTCGTGTCGCAAGCGCGGATCACAAACGATTTTATAAAGCAGAGATTGTGGGGCCGGGATTGTTAAAGGCCACCGCACTTTGAGACGGGACAGGAAATGAAACTCGGGGGCTTACTGCGGCGCGGAATTGCGTTGTTGCTGGAAATCATGTTTCTCGCGGGGTCGCCATTGCTGATGGCGAAGACGACCGACAAGGATGCGCAGCAAACACGCGCCGCCTACATCGCCCGCGTGCAACAACAGGAAGAACATGCCCTGATCCCAACTACGATGGGCAGCCTGTGGGTGGCGGGGGGCGCCTACAACGAGTTGAGCGCGGACTACAAAGCCCGCAACGTGGGCGACACGCTCACCCTGGTGGTACTCGAACAAACCTCGGCGCAGTCCACCGGAGATGTAAACTCGCAGCGATCATTCTCGACCAGTTCCGCGATTACTGCACTGCCCGGTAAGCTTTCGACGAACGGAGTGAATCCGCTATTCGGGGCAACATCTGCCACTCAACTACAAGGGAAAGGTGAGACTTCGGCTGGATCCAACTTGACCACGACAGTCACTGGACACGTCATTGCTTTGCTGCCGAACGGCAACCTCATTGTCGAAGCTGAGCGCCACGTCCTCATTAATAGCCAGCACGAGACCATGCTGGTGCGCGGAGTGTTGCGGCCGGGAGACATTGGGCCGAATAACACGGTCGCTTCCACTTCGCTGTCGAACCTTGAAATTGAACTCAAGGGCAAGGGAGTGGTTACGGATTCGATCGCCCGTCCGAATCCTATCATGCGGACATTGCTTTGGCTGATCGGGTGGTAACAGTGCAAGAGATACTACGAATGACAAAAAAGTTCACGAATTCAGGTTTACGAGTTCTCGCGGCAACCTTGTGTTGGTTCGCGCTTACTGCGCTGTCCGCTGCCGAAACCGCACCTAACCGTCAAGTAATGGTGCGGGACCTTACCACCATCAGTGGAGTGCGGGAGAATCCCCTGATCGGGTATGGCGTAGTGGTGGGCTTGAAGCGTACCGGAGATAGCCAACAGACTCTGTTCACCACTCAGACTCTGGCCAATGTGTTGCAACGTTTGGGAGTACAGATTGCCCCCGCATCGGTACAGGTTCGCAATGTGGCCGCGGTGATGGTCACCGCATCCCTGCCGTCGTTCGCGCGGCCGGGGACGACCTTCGATGTCACGGTGTCTTCAGTGGGCGATGCCAAGAGCCTGGAAGGCGGAGTGCTCCTGCTTACCGCCATGCACGCTTCGGATGGCGCCATCTATGCGGAAGCGCAAGGACCGCTGACCTTGGGGGGGTATACCGTCGGTGGAGGCGGCAACTCTAAAGCGGTGAATCACGTAACCGTCGGCCGAATTCCTGCCGGTGCGATCGTGGAACGTGATACTTCGTTCGACCTGAGTCATCTGACGACCGTGTCGCTGGTTCTCCGTGAACCTGATTTCACCGCCGCACGTGACGTAACCGCTGCTATTAATCAGGATTTCGGGAAGAGTGTGGCGTCATTTGTCGATAGCCGCCGCGTGGATGTCAACGTTGCTCAGTCAGGCATCGCATCTGTTCCTCTGCTCATTTCGCGAGTGCAGAACCTGGCCATCATGGTTCACCCGCCCGCCAAAGTGGTGATGAACGAACGCACCGGGACGATTGTGATGGGCGGCGACGTAAAACTATCACCGGTCTCGGTCCTGCACGGAGACCTCACCGTTCAAATTACGACGGCGTTTGTGGTTTCCCAACCCGCGCCCTTTGCGAGGGTCGGCAAGACTGAGGTCGTACCGCAAACCGATCTGGAGGCCAAGGAGGGCCCAGCTCGTTCCATCGCCTTGAACGAAGGCGCGAGCGTGGAGGAACTGATTAACGGTCTGCACGCTATGGGTGCGAGCGCGCATGACATTGTCGCCATCCTGCAGGCGATTAAGGCCGCTGGCGGACTGCAGGCTGAATTGGAGGTCTTGTGAGCTCGCAATTCGCGTTGGGCACATCCGCGGTCACAAACCAGGACTTGAATCAGGCCAGGAGCGCGCAAGCCCTTCGCGTGTTGAAGGGGCAAACGCAGAACACGGACGCAGGGAAGATCGACAAGGCGGCACGAGACTTTGAAAGCATTTTGCTGGGGGAATGGCTCGAAAAGGCAGAAAAGTCATTTGCCACCCTGCCCGGAGGCGATCCGTCCGAGAATACCGACCCTGGCCACGATCAATTTCAGAGTATCGGCTGCCAGTTCTTGAGTGGGGCTTTGAGCAAAGCCGGCGGCATCGGAATTGCGGCCATGATCAGCAAGCGTTTGAAAGCCACGGAAGCAGATCGGGCAGCGGCGGATGCGCCAAACCATGAGGGTAACCATGGTAACCAGCTTAAGACCAGTGGAGCGAGTTTGGGTAGCTCGCAAGCTAAAGACTAGTAAGCAGTTAGAGTGAGTGGAGTTTGCCGGGACAACTGCCGATTATGAACTGACGTTCAGCGACTCAAGGGGCTCTTATGAGAATAGGACCAAATTCGCCCGATCTGCAGAGTGTTTCAAACGAAACGGCAGCAAGTTCCACCGCCGCGGCTGGCAAGACTCGTCCGGCGCCCAGCAACGATGGGGATAGCTTCCCGGAGGACACCGTGACCATTAGCAGCCTGGCTTTGCGCGCATTGCAGACGCCTGACATCAGGCACGATCAGGTCGGCAGTCTGCAACAAAGTGTTTCCAACGGAGAGTATGAGCTGGATCCAAGCGCTATCGCGGAGGCGATGCTGCACTTTTAGGTCAACATGCCGAAATCAGACCTAACTCGTGAAAAGGTGGACACACAGCATCTGACGCGGGTGCGCCTGTTGACCGGGGAGGTTGCGGCTGCCATTTCCGCCCTCGAGCATAACAATCTGCTCCAGCTTCAGATTGCCGTAGCGAACCAGGAGCGGATTTGCAACGAATTGGCGACCACGAAGTGGACACCATCCGCGCTCGCAAAAAAGAACCTGCGCAGGTATGGAGCGGCGATTTTGGAAATCGGCGATCAGATTCAAGAAGCCTACGTCGCCCTGGCCCAAATCAATCGGGTTTACGCGGGAGTGGTGAAGCGCTCAAAGAGATCAGTGGATCTGCTGTCGACGCTCTACGGCAACCAGGGAGACGGCTATGGTCAGGAGCCGCTCCCATCGGAAACATTGCAAACATTGTCTTGCGAGGTGTAGTGCCATGGGTTCGTTGAACACGGCGATGTGGATTGCGGCTCAGGCTCTGGATGTCGACCAGGGTGCGCTGAACGTTACCAGCAACAACATCGCCAACGCTTCGACTCCGGGATACAGCCGCGAGGTGGTCGATCTGACTGAACAGACACCCATTGAATCCGGTAACCTCACCGTGGGGACGGGCGTCACCCTGCAACAGATCCAAAGCGTCCGCAGTCAGGTTCTGTCGCTATTGATTGCCGAACAGACTACCCAACAAAGCGGTTCGCAGACTCAACTAAGCGGTCTGCAACAGGTAGAAGGTCTTTTCTCGGATCCCACGCAGGGAATTGGCGCGAACTTAACTGCTTTTTTCAATAGCATCAGTCAACTCTCCACAAATCCTTCCGACCCAGCCCAACGCCAATCCGTCATTACTGCCGCACAGAATCTGGTGAGTTCCTTCAATCAGGACGCGCAGAGCCTGGGCACAATTCAGCAAAGCCTGAATCAGTCCGTTTCCCAGTCTGTCACCCAAATTAACAGCTTGACCCAGCAGATAGCCCAAATCAACGCTCAGGTCGGCCAGCTACAACAACTGGGCAAAGATCCCGGCACTCTCTTGGATCAGGAAAACCAGCTGATTAATCAGCTCTCACAGTTGACCAATGTCAACGAGATCCAAACCGAGAATGGTCTGAGCCTCACAACGGGAAATGGCACTCCCCTGGTTGTCGGCAATCAGAGCTACTCCCTCCAATTAGGCAATGGCCCCACGGGGATGCAAGACGTCTTCTCGCAGGGGCAGGACATCACCACCACTATCCAGGGCGGAAGTCTGGGAGGAGCCATTCAGGTACGGGATCAGGACATTCCCAGCATTCTCAATCAGCTCAATACCCTTGCCGGTGATTTCGCCACCAGTTTCAATGCTGCCCAAGCCCAAGGTTTCGACTTGAAAGGGAATCCAGGGCAGGCATTATTCGCATTCAACGCCAGCGGAGCCGCATCGAGCCTTAGCCTGACGACCACGGATCCGGATGCCATCGCCGCCAGTTCCGACGGAACCGCGGGCAGTGACGGCAACATTGCGAACCTGATGGCAGTAGAGTCTCAGCCGCTGGCTTCCGGCCAGACACCCACCGAAAGCTATGCCAACATTGTCGCGCAGAGCGGCAACCTGGCGTCCCAGGCACAGGCCAATCTGACGGCGAGTACCACCAGTGTGAATCAGTTGAACGATCAGTTAGGCGCGATTTCAGGTGTTTCCATCAACGAGGAAACTACAAATCTGCTGACTTACCAAAATGCTTTCTCAGCAGCGGCTCGGGTAGTTTCAACCGTAGACCAGATGACTCAGGCCGTACTCGACATGGGATCGGGAGTGACAGCGGCGACTTAAAGGACATATTATGCGCGTAAACCCAAACTTCAGTGCGGACATTCTCCAGGATCTATACCAGTCGCAGAACCAGGAGCAAACCACCATCGAACAGATGGCTAGCGGCAAGCTGATCAATACCCCCTCCGACAATCCTGCTGGCGCTTCAGCCTTGGTCGAGAATCAGGCCGTTCAAAGTCAAACCGATCAATTCCTGCAAAATACCAGCGGAGCCGAAGGCTTGTTACAGACGGCGGATTCGACCCTCAGCTCGGTCGTCAGCGCGCTAAATCGCGCGATTTCTCTTGGCGTCCAGGGTGGTACCGATACGGTCTCGGATTCGGACCGGCAGGCGATTGCGCAGGAGGTCCAGGGAATCCAGAGCCAGGTTGTGCAGTTGGCGAATGTCTCCTACCAGGGCAACTATGTTTTCGCCGGGACATTGACCAATACGGCGCCCTTTACTCTCGATTCATCAGCCCCCGACGGGGTTACTTACAACGGAAACGAGAACACCAACACTGTCGAAATTGCCGAAGGCCGGAGCATCCAGCTCAACCAGCCGGGAGATCAGATCTTTCAAGGATCCGGTGGAGATGTCTTTGGCGCCCTGCAACAGTTGGTGACCGCACTACAGAATAATGACACCAACGGCATTAGTGCGGCGACCACCCAGCTTGGCGGAGCGCTCACCTATCTTTCTCAGCAGAGAGTGTTCTACGGAAACGCGGTCAACCAGTTGAACTCAAACCAGGCCTTCCTGCAACAGGAACAAGTGAATCTCCAATCGCAGGAGAACAGTATCGATGCTGTCGACATCCCTTCAGCGACCACCAATCTGTCCCAGGACCAGATAACACAAAGTGCCGCCCTGGCCGCTCTGGCGAAAGTCCTTCCCCTGAGTCTGATGAATTACCTGCCCTCGTGAGAGCCCGGATTAGCGGCGTAGAAGTGATCAACAAATCAAGCTGTCCAACTGGCGGAGGCCTGCTCGTCATGGGCTGTGCCGGCCGCTGAAGTAGTCGAGGCCGCAGACGTAGAGACCGGCTTCGGAGTCGACACCTGCTGCCAGGCTTGACGCACGTCCATCAGCAGCTCAATCTGACGTCTCAGGATGTCGGGGCTCTTCTTGATTTGGGCTTCCAGCATTTTGCAACGAATAGCGGAATAGAATCCGCAGAAATGTTTGGCCGCTTCCCCACCGTTTTCCATGTCAACGGACCCCTGCAATTGCTGCAGGACAAGGAACCCGTGCTTCAGTTCAGCGGTACGCTTCTCAATATCCTGTGCCTCCATGGCGGCGATGGCGTTCTTCAGATCGTTGACCAGCAGATCGAAGAGGATCATCACCAGTCCGGCCGCGGAGGCATTTTCTACTGCGGCGGTCATGTAAGCCCGCTCGGTTGGAGTCCGCTTCATTTAGCCGCCGCTGTTGTTATTGTTGCTGGAACCGTTTAGGCCGCTAAGCTCGGCGTTGATTTGCTGTTCCTCGATCGGCAACTGCTGTAGCAGTGCGTCTGCCTGGTTATACTCGTTGGTGAGCAGAGTCGTCTGGGTCGCCAGATATGCCTGAAAATCGTTGATCTGGTTTTGCAGGTCCGAATTCTCGCTGCTGATACTCTGCAAGTCCACCGTGAAGGCGCCATTCGTGGGGTCCGTCATGGTGTTCAGTTGAGTGGTCAAAGAGTTTGCGAACCCGTTGGAGTTGGTGCCTTGGAAAAAGTTCTGCACAGCGCTGAAATTGCTCTGCATCGCGTTGTCGAGCGTTCCGGTGTCCAAGGTCAGCGTACCGTCATTATTCATGGTGATGCCAAGGTCTGCCAACGTGGCGATGCCAGAGGTAGAGCCGTCAGAATAACTGCCCGATCCCAGCATCATGTCTTGCAGTAGGCTGAGAGTAGAATCGCCGGCCAGCGGTCCTTGCGCACCATTGGCTCCAACCGTGTATTCCTGGTTCACATTTTGGACGACGGCGTTGTAAGCATTCACGAACGCAGTCACCGCCTGTGAAGCCGTGCTCACATCCTCGGTGGCTGAAACATTGACCGGAACACCCGGATCTGCACTTACCAGATTGAATGTCACCCCGGAGACGACTCCCGTAACCGTGTTCGTGGGGCTGTCGATAGGAATGCCATCGACCGTCAGAGAGGCATCCGCTCCGGTGGATGCCCGCGTGAAATTCAGGCCTGTCTCACCACTGATGGTAACGTCGTTTGCGGCTCCGGAATTGTTACTCACAATGGATAGACGTGCGCCGGTTCCGTCGCTTACAACGTTGGCGCTGACGCCTGCGCCCAGGCCGTTAATGTAGGTTGCCAAATCGTTCAGAGTGGCGGCGCTTCCGTCCGGGCCATAAGTGATCTGCACCGGTGCGTTGGAGCCAACCTGCAACGTGAATCCCCCATCCGTCAAGGCTGTATCGCCAGAAGCGACCTCATCGGAATACCACGAACCGGTAGTGGCGACGCTGTTTACGACGACCACGTGATTTCCCGGAGTCGCGCCTGGGGCCACGGAGGCGGTGACGACGTTTGAGTTCGAAGACGACGAGTCCATCGACAGCAGTGAGCCAGCGGGATCGCCCAGCGCGTTCAGCGCAGTTTGCAGGGTCGTGAGGTTGCCTTCGATTACGTTGATATCGCCAGTCTGACTTTGCAAGGCAGACTGCTCGTTCTCCCATTGGTTGAGAGGACCGGATTCAGCAGCGATTGCCGAAGCCACTGCAGCCTGAACGTTAATGCCCTGAGAAGAAGAGAAAGCGCCTAGGATATCGCTTAGATTGAATGAGTTGTTTACCGTTCCCATGGACTCTCAGAAACTCCTTTTATCTTCCAATCGCCCTTTGAGAAAAACCGAGGGTGGGACCGTTTAGTCCCACCCCTGGAGGGTTATTGGAACAGTTTCAACACGTTCTGCTGCATTGAATTCGCCTGCTGCAGAGCGTCGATGCCAGTTTGCTGCAGGATGCTGTACTTCGACAAATTTGAAGTCTCCTGCCCAATGTCAGCGGACATGATCCCGCTCTCGGCATTGGTTAGGTTCTGGATCTGGACGTTCATGACGTCGGTGGCCGACTGAAGCTGGTTCGAAGTAGCTCCCAGGTCGCCACGCAGACCGGCAATGTCCGCGATCGCGGAGTTGATGTCGGTCAGCGCTTGAGTAGCGTTGGCTGCACTGGTCAAGTTGTCCGCGGTCAGAGACGCACCGTTGAGATGGCCAGAGTCCACGGTCACCATACCCACGGTCACGCTGGTCGTGCCAGCGGCTGTGGAATCGCTCATGAAGATGGTCAGAGTGCTGTTGGTGAAAATTGCCTGACCGTTATAGGTAGTGTTTCCGCCGATGGTGTCGATTTCACTCTTGATCGAAGTGAATTCGGCGTCCAGAGCGCCACGCTGTGTGTCGCTTACGGTGCCGGTGGCAGCTTCGGTGGCCAGCGTGACTGCACGGTTCAGAAGCGTGGTGATCTGCGACAGGGCGCCATCGGCAACCTGCAGGAAACCCACGCCGTCGGATGCGTTCTGTACCGACTGTGTCAGAGCGGTGATGTTAGCCTGCAAGCCGTTTGCAATGGCCAGGCCGGCGGCATCGTCTGCGCCAGAGTTAATGCGTTGGCCAGTAGACAACTGCTCCAACGTATTATTCAGATTATTCTGGGTCATGCTGAGCGCATTCTGCGCTTCGAGCGACGGAATGTTGTTCAAAATGCTGATTGACATGGAAAACTCTCCTTTTCGAATTCCGCCTGCACGGCCACTTTTACTGCCCAGTCTCGCTGGTTCGAGCAGGAGGTTTGGTTGACGGTTGGATTAATCGGCACTCTCCGCCTCGCCGGCTCAGTTACTCCGGTATCAGGTCGAGAGTCACTTTTGAACCGCCTTCCGAAAAGGAATCAAAATCATTGAATTTCTCGCTAACCGAGGCCGCATTTTGCCACGCCTCTCATTCTGTTCTAATGTTCGACTCGCCCTAGCCATGGTTTATCCCCTTGCCGAACCAGCGGCCCCCGCAGCAGCCGCCATTTTCTTGCTCAGCACTTCCGCGGAGGCTTGCTGCAACTCCGGCGATTCGGGGAAGAGTTGCAAGCCTCGGGACAGCAGGCTTTGGCTCTGGTCCCACTGACTGAGCTTTGCTCGCAGACTTGCAGCCCGCAGAAACAGCCTAGGATTGGCTTCGACAGCCGTGTATTTTTCCAGTGTCTCGGCCGCCTCCTCCAACTTGTCGGCCATGACGCAACCCTTCATCAGACGGTCGTGAACCGGATAGATGTCCGGAACTTCCCGCGCCGCGCGACGCAGCTTGGCCAGCCCACTGTTCTTCTGGCCCATCTTTACTTCCGTATATCCCAGCTTGCTTTCAAGGATGGGGTTATGCCCCATGAGCTTGGCTGCCCGGCGGTAGGCCAGCCGTGCTTCTTTGAACCGTCCCAGACTGTGCAGGGCGTCGCCTCGGATGTCTTCGCGCAGCGCGGCTGTGCCGCCGGTCCGCTGGTCGCGGTCCGCCGCATCCAGGGCTTCCTCGAATCGCCCCAGATTGAGATAGACCATCCCTCGGAAAAGCCACGCCTCCGGAGCCTCGGGTTGCAGCGCCAGGGCCCGATCAAAGCAGCGCAGCGCCTCTTCGGGCTGGTTGAAGCATTCGAACTCGTGCAGACCCAGCTGGGTCCAGGCTGAGAAGTCTTCCGGGTTTTCCTCCGCCTTCCGGCGCAGCAGGTCGCGATAGAAAACCCTTTTTCGGGTTCGCGCCTCATGGTCAACCAACTGGCCGAAATGATGAATTAAGAAGTTCGCGGGCTGAAGTTTCATCCGCAGCGCCCGTATCTGATGCTCCACCAATTCATGGATTCGCCCGGAGAAGTAAATCTTGGGGTGTCGGCGGAACAAGCGGCAGTTTTCGTGCGCGATATATGACGGCGCTTCCTTGGCACGCTCATGCCGGTAGTCATTCGGCACGCCGACTCGATCCCACCCGCGGTTGAACCGGCTCGCCATGTAGTTACGAATGGGGGTGACGTATCCACCCACATCCGGAGCTTGCAGCAAGGCGGGAAGCTTGCGCCGGGCGTCACGGTCCAGCTCCTCATCGGCATCGAGCACCAGAATCCAATCGGTTGTCATGGGTGCCAGAGCGGCATTGCGCGCTTTGGCGAAATGGTCTTCCCATGGCACCGAAATCACCGTGGCTCCGAACTCATGGGCGATCTTGACCGTCTCGTCGGTGGAACCGGTGTCCGCAATTACGATCTGGCTTACAATCCCACGCACACTCTCAAGGCAGGGACGCAGCGCATCCGCCCCATTCTTCACGATCATCGAGAGACCAACCGTCGGCATCGTCATCATCCGGACGCAAATTAGGGCAGGATTGGAATTTTGGCCTGGCTTCAGCCTTCCGTTGCCATGAACTGCATTTGCAATACCATGCGCCCTCGCCGCTGCAGTTTTGCTTCTAGATTTTTCTCCGCACTCTTAGGCGGTCGGGCGAGGGTTTCGGGCGACTGAAAAGAGCGCCGCTATTAGAGCCGGATGAGGCAGCGAGATTGCAGGAGATTTGCGGGTAAAGGATCAACCGGGCCGGCGTGTCGAACATCGGTTCGCCCGGTAACAGGACGCATTCAGGAACTCAATGAACAAGTTTCAGATCACGGTCATCCGGCCGCAGGGATATCTCCATACCGAAGCCTTTCGGGAACTGGCTGAAACTCTGCAAGCCGCACTTCGAAGCCTTGGCCATACGGCGCGGACAGAAGAGAACTTCTTCGACCCTGGTTGGACAAACTTGATCCTCGGAGCCCACCTGCTGGCTCCGGACCAGATGCAGACGATCCCTCAGGGCTCCATCATCTACAACCTGGAGCAACTGGGCGGCCCACTGCTCAAGCGGGCATATTACGAAATCGCGACCCGCCTCCAGGTCTGGGATTATGACCTGCGCAACATCGCGTACTGGGAACAATTCAATGGCGCCTATGTGCCTGTCCATGTTCCGATCGGCTACGTGCCCGAGTTGAGCAGAATAGCGCCCTTGCCGTGTCAGGACATTGACGTCCTGTTCTATGGCTCGCTCAATGACCGCCGTAATCACATTCTCAATGCGCTCAAGAATGCAGGAGTCAAAGTCCACTCCGCATTTGGAGTGTATGGCAAGGACCGCGACGACCTGATCGCACGCGCCAGGATTGTCCTCAATATTCACTTTTACGAATCGAAAGTCTTCGAGATCGTTCGGGTCTCATATCTCCTCGCCAACTCCAAGGCAGTCGTCACCGAAGGTTCCGAAGACGCGGAAATAGAAAAAGGCCTATCCGATGCCGTCCTGAGCCTTCCTTATGACCGCTTGGTAGATGGTTGCTGCTCCCTTCTACAAAACGAGGCTGAGCGGCAAGCCTTGGAGGCGAGAGGCTTTCAATGGTTTTCGAAACGAAAGGAGTCAGACATCTTGAGCAACGCACTGCAACAATCTACCGGCCTCAAGGCCCAGACCGATATCGCGGGAATTCCCCGAAAACTGAACATGGGCAGCGGTAAGGACTGGCGAGAGGACTATTTCAACACTGACTTCGATCCTTATTGGGAGCCTGACATGGTCCTCGATTTCAGTCGCGACCTACCCATCGGACAACCACTGGAAACGCAGCGCTTCGGTACCGTTACCCTCCAGAACAACTTCTTCGACGAGATCATCGCCAATGACGTTCTGGAGCACATTCCCAACCTCACACTGGCCATGACTTCGTGTTTGAATCTGCTCAAAGTTGGCGGCCTGTTCCGCATCGCCGTTCCCTACGATCTCTCTTGGGGAGCCTGGCAAGATCCCACCCACGTGCGTGCTTTCAACGAACGCAGCTGGCTCTATTACACCGACTGGTTCTGGTACATGGGTTGGACCGAGGCGCGTTTTGACGTGGCGCAATTCGATCTCGGCTTGAGCCCCGTGGGTAAGGCTTTGGCCCAACAGCAGATCAAAGGCGAAGACCTGGTACGGCATCCGCGGGCGGTCGACCAGCTAAAGGTTGTGCTACGAAAGCGCCTGCTGACCGAAGCGGAGAAGCAGCAGGTCACGATGTATTTGAAGCGGCCGAACCGCAGCGCATATCACGGGCCAGTGGTTTCGGTCAAAACGCAAGCAGTCGCGGCCCAAGCTGTAGTGGCGCCTTAGTTGTATGTCGTCGTCACGCGCTCAGAATTGATGGACGGAGTGTCACATGGATCAAGTAACCAAATTACGAACCCTGTATCTCGACATGATGCAACGCTGCATCATCAACACTATCTACGAAGACCCCAATCAGAGCTATTGGTCGGCACCAGTCTTTGACAGCAAACTAAGGGACCTTGGCCGTGACTGGCCTTCTAAAGCCCACAGCATGATTGGTGGGCTCCGCATGTCGAACCTGCGGCAGATCACCGAATTTGTGGTCGCTAACAACATTCCCGGCGACTTTATTGAAACGGGCGTGTGGCGCGGCGGAGCCTGCATCATGGCGCGGGCGGTTTTCAAAGCCTATGGGGCGGAGGATCGCCGTGTGTGGGTAGCCGATTCATTCTGCGGCCTTCCTCAACCCGATCCCAAATACTCCGCTGATGCCAACGACAAGCACCACACCTACACGGAATTGGCGATATCGCTGGAGGAAGTAAAAGCGAATTTTGCCAAGTACGGCCTGCTGGACAACCAGGTGGTTTTCTTGAAGGGATGGTTTTCAGAAACACTGCCCACAGCCCCGATTCAGAGTTTGGCAGTCCTCCGCCTTGACGGAGACATGTACGAATCGACCATGGACGGACTGGTCAATCTCTACGACAAGGTTTCGCCCGGTGGCTTCGTCATCGTGGACGATTACGGAGCCTTGAAGGGATGCCAGCAGGCGATTCTTGAATTCCGGGCAAGCCGCCAGATCGAAGATCCCATGCAGAACATTGATGGCATCGGTGTGTTCTGGTGCAAGTCCGCAGTGGCGAAAAGTAATTCGGAAACGGTCGAAGCCTGCAGCGCAGCCGGAAGTTAGCTTATCGATGCTTCACGTGAAACCGCAGTCGCGGGGTTACGAAGGGTATTGAGGACGGCACCAGACATGCAGAGAATCAACGTCCATAGTGCCGATTAATAGTGCCGATTGATGTTTTCGGCGTTGGAAGCACTGGACGACGCGCGATGGAAGTTTACCCATGATACGTCTCACCCGATTGAACAGCCACGCATTGACCATCAACTCGGACCTGATCAAGTTCATTGAGAACGCGCCCGATACCGTCATCACTCTGACCACCGGCGAGAAGATCGTCGTACTGGAGGGCACGGACGATGTGTTGCGCAGAGTCATCGCCTTCCGCCGTGCTGTGCTGGCTGGGTTACTCCCGGTCGGAACCGAGCCGAATTCCGCCCTCGCAGTGACGCAATCAGAAGTGACCAAGAACAACGACCCGGCAGCAGGGGGCTCGTCTCGTGGATAAGAGTACGTTTGTCGGAATTTTTCTTGCCGTGGGCGGGATTGTGGCCGGTCTTTTGATCGAAGGCGGCAAGATCGCGCAGGTACTGCAGCCGACTGCGGCCATCATCGTGTTTGGCGGCACTATTGGCGCAGTTATGGTCCAGTTCCCACTGTCCGTCGTGCTGCAGGCTTTCAAGAATCTGATCCATGTGTTCTTGGATCGCGGTGACGATCCCAAGAAACTGGTGCAGGAGTTGGTGGGCTATGCCCAGCGCGCCCGCAAGGATGGGATCGTTTCTCTCGACTCCGAACTACAGAACATTACCGATCCATTCCTGAAGAAAACTCTGATGCTGGCCGTAGATGGCACCGAACCGCAGGAACTGCGCAAGATGATGGAACTGGAACTCGACAACCAGGCCGAACACTCGGAGAAAATTGCTCAGGTGTTCGAATCCGCTGGCGGCTTTGCCCCAACTATCGGCATTATCGGCGCGGTCCTTGGCTTGATCCAGGTTATGCAGCATCTGCAAAACATCGACGAAGTAGGCCGGGGCATTGCCGTCGCCTTCGTGGCAACCATCTACGGCGTCGGATCCGCCAATCTCCTATTCCTGCCCTCGTCGGGCAAGTTGAAAATCAAAAGCCGTGACGAGCAGGTCCTTAGGGAAATGACCCTGGAAGGAGTGATCTCCATCCTCGAAGGCATGAATCCGCGGATGTTGGAAACCAAACTCTTCGGATATCTGCAGCTGGAGAAGCAACCGGAGCCAGAGAAAGCGGCCGCCAAGGCTGCTGGAGCCTGAGAGAGTATGAGTCGTAGAAAAAAACAGCACGGCCCCGTCAATCACGAGCGCTGGTTAGTCTCCTACGCGGACTTCATCACACTACTCTTTGCCTTTTTTGTCGTGCTCTACGCTTCCGCGGAAGTAGACAACAAGAAGATCGCGCGGGTCTCCGCCGCCATTGAGGGAGGCTTCCAGCAACTGGGGGCATTCTCGGGAACGAAGGGCGAAGCGCCTATGGGTCGCGCTCAAATTGCCCCCACGAACCAGGCGCCCGTGATTCCGCCGGCAGTGGCCCCGCCCATCATCGAGCATGACGCCGGCGGCTTCGGGCCGCCCGACGTGGATAAACTTAAACGTGAATTGGAAGAAGCTCTGGGCGAAGAAATCCAGAAACATGAAATAGAGATGCGGGTCACTCCCGAAGGCTTGGTGGTCAGTCTGCGCGAAGTCGGCTTCTTCAACACGGGAGAAGCTGTTCTCCTGACCGGCGGGCAGGATACTCTGTCCCGCATTGCCAAGGTTCTGAATGCCCGGGGATTTCACATCCGGGTGGAAGGCCATACCGACAATGTTCCGATTCACAACGGCCACTTCAAGTCCAACTGGGAGCTGTCCACGGCTCGAGCTACTGAAGTTGTCTCTCTGCTGATCGAAAAGCACGGCTTTGATCCCAGCCAGATATCAGCTGCCGGCTATTCGCAGTATCACCCAATCACCAGCAATGATACTCACGAAGGCCGCCAGACCAATCGCCGGGTCGATGTTGTGGTCGTTGCACGAACCCCCAGCCCCGACGCCAAACCCTCGCCATCGGTCGCGTCAGCTCTACCCACCGGGCAGTGATCCCTATTCCGAGGTCACTCAGTAATCCACAATCGTTCTTAAAGTTCTACGTCCCGTCTGCCGATTAGGATACGCCCGGAAACCGTCAGGAACGGCCGGCAGTATTAGAGATTCTCATCATGCCAGCGCTTCTGAATCCCGAGATCTTCCGCACTGTCCTGGAAAGGCTGCAAACCGGGGTGTATCTGGTAGATACAGACCGCAGGATCGTGTTCTGGAGCGACGGCGCCGAGAGAATTACCGGCTACTTGCGGCACCAGGTCCTAGGGCATTTCTGCCGCGAAAACATACTGATGTATTGCGACGGCAAGAGCTGTGGTTTGTGTGGCTCAGTTTGCCCGCTCTCTGAAGCTATGCAAGAAGGCCGGCCCAAGGAATCCCGTATTTATTTCCGCCACAAACTGGGGCACCAGATCCCGGTTTATTTGCGGGTTGTCCCCATTCGCGACGAACGCGGTTCCGTCGTCGGCGCTGCCGAAAGCTTCGACGAGCAGATTGCGGACTCGCACGACGATGATCTTGCGCCCTACGGATGCCTGGATGCGGCCACGGGGATTCCCAACCACGATTTCACCCAATCTCACTTGCGTGAGAGTCTTGCCACTTACCGCGAATATCGCGTTCCCTTCAGCATTTTGAACATTCACGTTGATCGTCTGAAGCAGGTTCAGGCAACCCACGGGCGAGAGGCGACGGCTTTTATTCTCCGCGCCACTGCTGGAACCATTAAGAACGTGCTCGGACCAGGAGCGTTTGTAGGGCGTTGGAAAGAGAATGAGTTCCTCGCGGTGATGACGGCATGGAACCTTACGCAGGTGGAGAAGGCGGTTGAGAACATTCAGAAGATTGTGAGCTGTTCGTCCATTAAGTGGTGGGACGATCAGCTATTCGTCCACGTGACCGTGGGGCACACGGCGGTGCGCCCTGACGACAGCATTGAATTTCTGGTGGAGCGGGTCAGCGTTTTACGACGCCACCATTCAGCCCAAGGCGACGGCGTCGCCAAGGCTGCAGGGCTTTAAGGGAGTTAGCGGCTATGTTTGCCATTATCGGAATTGTCGTGGTTTTCGGCGCGGTGCTTGCCGGCTATCTGATGGAGCACGGTAACCTTAAGGTGCTTATGCAGCCGGCCGAGCTGATTATCATCGCTGGTGCCGCCATCGGCACCGTGCTGGTCGCTAATCCCATCCACATTCTCAAGCAGATTTTTGCTGGCGTATTAGGTGTTTTCAAAGGCTCAAAGATCACCAAGCCGTTCTACCTTGAGACTTTGAAGATGATGTATGACCTGCTTGGCAAGGCACGCAAGGAAGGTCTGATGTCGCTGGAGAGTGACGTCGAGGATCCTGGCAAGAGCCCGATCTTCTCGAAGTACCCGAAGTTTCTGAAAGACCACCACATTCGGGACTTTCTCTGCGACACCCTGCGCATGGCGGTGACCGGCTCGGATCCATTCGACCTCGACCAGCTCATGGAACTGGACATGGAGGTCCATCATCACGAGGCGAGCCAGCCGATCACGGCTCTGAGCAGTATGGCGGACTCCTTACCCGGCCTGGGTATCGTGGCCGCAGTGCTGGGAGTTGTGATCACCATGGGTGCCTTGGGTGGGCCGCCTGAAGAAATTGGTCGCAAAGTCGCCGCAGCCCTGGTCGGCACATTCCTTGGCATCCTCCTGTGCTATGGGCTGGTGGGGCCATTGGCCGCGAACATGTCGAAGACCGCCGAAGAAGAGCGCGCCTACCTCGGCGTCCTGCGGGTGTTGGTGATCTCCTTCTTAAAGGGTACGGCTCCGATCATGGCGGTGGAAGTTGGCCGCCGGGCGATCCCAGGGCATTTGCGGCCGTCGTTCCAGGAAGTGGAGAAGACTTGTCGAGCTGGCGGCAGCGCCGCTCCCGCAGCGGCGGCCGCAGCGGCAGGGAAGTAGGGGATTGAAATGGCCGCAACTCGCCCCATCATCATCGTCAAGAAGAAAGTCAACCACGGCGGCCACCACGGCGGCGCCTGGAAAGTGGCTTACGCCGACTTCGTCACTGCGATGATGGCTCTTTTCATCGTGCTCTGGCTGATGAATAGCAGCAAACAGGTTCAGGAAGCCGTGGGAGGATACTTTAAGGATCCGTCAGGGAACTCCAAGCTGGTCGGCACCGACCAGCGAGGTTCCGGCGACAACTTTACCTTGACCAAAGAAGACATGGCCAAGCTGAAGGAGCAATTGCAGAAGACCGTCCGCCGCGTCACCGACTTCGATAAGCTAAAAAATCAGATTGAAATGACAGTCACGGCAGAAGGCCTTCGCATCGAGTTGCTCGAATCTGCCTCGGGGACGTTCTTTGAGTCTGGCAGCCCCCGCCCGAACGACGATTGCAAACAGTTGTTGGCCCTCCTGGCACAGGAGCTAGGGAAGCTCCCCAACAAGATTTCGGTCGAAGGTCATACTGATTCGAAGCCCTATGCGGGCAGCACAAGTTATGGAAATTGGGAGCTTTCCGCCGACCGCGCCAATGCCGCTCGCCGCCTGATGCAACAAAACGGCGTACGAGACGATCAGATTGCCCAAGTCAGGGGCTATGCAGATCAGCGGCTTAGAACTCCAAAAGACCCGTTGGCTCCCTCGAACCGGCGAATCTCCTTAATCGTCCAATATGTGGAGGTTGGTGCCGGCGGGGATTCGAACACCCCCGCAACCGCTGTAGCGAACGCCCAAGATCTGACCACGAAAGAGAACGCAGCAAAAGATACATCCTCGAAAGAGCCTGCCAAGAAAGACTGACGTTCCCTACAACTTCATCTGGTACGGCTCCAAACAAGCTCGGACCGCATGAAGTGTGCGTACGAATTCATGACATGTGTCCTAATCGAGAACGTTCCGTGGCCGCAGCTCTGTTCCTAATAAGGCGCTAAGACTCGATAATTGATAGAGATAGATGAGCACAGCATTAAGGTCTTCTAATTGCATTAGAGAGTGCGCCACCGATGCTTAAGCGTTCAACAACATTGGGAAAGTCGTCCGGCCAACCCCTCATTCCGGTTCGCCACCCCAGGAATGAACAATTTCAATCGGAGAACCATGGAACAAATGCACGACGCCAGTGCCGCCGCTGTACCAACCATCAAGTCTCACCAACCGCCAATTGCCAAGCTGCTCGTAGCCGAAGATGACGTTCCATTAGCGCACTTTCTGCAACGGGGACTCCAGACCCAAAAGTACGAAGTGCAGCTCGCCCACGATGGGGATGCTGCTTTTCAGGCGCTATCCACCACCCAGTACAACCTATTGATTCTGGATTTGAACCTGCCCAAGCTCGATGGGCTGTCTCTGCTGAGCCGGATTCGGCCGATCATCCCCAATTTGCCAGTCCTGGTGCTGACTGCGCGTGGCCAGATGGAGGACCGCATCCAGGCACTCGACGGCGGAGCCGACGACTGTATGGTCAAACCCTTCTCTTTCCAGGAATTGACCGCCCGATCGCGTGCGTTACTCAGGCGCAACCGGAACAGTGCCGGAGGGGTCCTGCAAGTCGGCGATCTGATCCTGAATCGCGCCGACTTCCGGGTGGAGCGATCGGGCAAGAAGATCGAGCTGACCGCCAAGGAGTTCACTCTACTCGAATATTTCATGATGAACGCCAGGCGTACAGTTACGCGGGCGATGATCATGGAGGAAGTCTGGAAAACCGCCTACGACGGTAGCACCAACCTGGTCGACGTTTACGTCAAGTATGTACGCGACAAGGTAGATGCAGGGTTTGAGACCAAACTGATGCGCACCGTCCGCGGCATCGGATACGTGATCACTGACTAAGAAAGGCTTAGCGATGTCGTTTCCCACACCCATCACAACCATGACCGGAGCTTCGGATCCGATCACCAGTGGCGTCATCGCGCACGAACTGCATCAGACAGCGCAACCTCTAACTGTGCTCCAGGGCTTACTCGAACTTGCTCTGCTCTCATCTGCGACCGCGGAAGAATACCGGGCTGTGATCCAGCGTGCGGTTGAAGAATCACGGCGAGTTTCCAGCGCTTTTGATCAAATGCGTAAACTCGTCGCGAATTCGTCACCAAAAACACAATGTGTTTCTCAGACGCCAGAAACCCAAAGAATCGAGCGTGTCCATGTCTAGTCTGCTGATTTCTCCACTATTGCCTGCGAGCGCTGATCCGGCGGTTCTGGGTACCAGTGAAGGCTTGGGTCTTCTGATAGTCAGCTCCAATGAAGAACTGCGTCGAGAACTGATTCTACGGCTGCAGTCCGATCAGTGGACCCTGGACCAAGTGGCCAGTGGCGCCGAAGCGCTTGAGAAGATCGATACCGGGACAATATCTATGGTGTTGATGGATCCTAACCTCCCCGATCTTAAGGTGGATGAGTTCAAAGCCATCGTGCAAGCGCAGTATCCCTATGTCACCGTGATCCCGATCAATCCGCACACCGGGCAGCCCATCATGGCCACACCCTCGCCAGACTCGATTTGTTTTGAAATCGTGAGGAAGATTGAGCGTGGGGCGCCCTTTCGTATGGGGAATGCAGTTTCGACCTGTGCCACCGGGGACGTGGACTCAATCCCTGGCAGTTTGCCCGGGTTCATCGGCATGGCTCCAGCAGTACACCGGCTGTGCTCGGTGGTCCGCTTGGTGGCTCCGCGAGACACTACTGTGCTGATCACGGGTGAAAGCGGCACCGGTAAAGACGTGGTGGCCCGCGCGGTTCACCAGCTTAGTGCCCGCCGCCTGAAGCCATTTGTCGTCATTAATTGCGCCGCTATCCCCGAAGCGTTGCTCGAAGCCGAACTGTTCGGATTCGTCAAGGGAGCTTTTACCGGGGCGGTTCAATCGAAGATAGGACGCATTCACGCCGCTCAAGGCGGGACGCTATTCCTCGATGAAATTGGCGACCTGCCCCTGGGTTTGCAGTCGAAGCTGTTGCGGTTCCTCGAACAGGGAGAAGTCCAGAGGCTGGGCAGCACCGATACATTTCGAGTAGACGTGCGCGTGATTGGGGCTACCAACGCAAATCTCCGCCGACGGGTACAGGAGCACAATTTTAGAGAAGACCTCTTTTACCGGCTTTCCATCTTTCCTATCGAACTGAGTCCGCTTCGGGAGCGTATGGAGGATCTCCCCTTATTGACGCAGAGTTTCCTAACCAAGTTTTGTCCGCACAATGTCACTCTGAATCCAGGTGCCGTGTCTCTCTTGCTGCAACACACCTGGCCGGGCAATGTTCGGGAATTGAGAAATGTCATCGAAAGGGCCAGCATTCTCGTCGCGCAAGGCCGGGAGATCAGACCCGAGCACATTATTATTTGAGGGAAAAGTAACCAGTCAGTGACCCCTGATTACCAAAGCGCAAAAATCTCACTGCCGACTATGGACAAAAGGTGGTCTGCGCCCCAATATTAAAAAGCAGAGGGGATATTTCTTCCGACCTTCTCGTCTGGCCGAGTCTCACTTTTGACGGCAAAGAGGAAGAAAGCAAAGGGTTGATGGGTAAGCCACGCTCGTCGTGCCGGGATCTCGACCGTTCTCGTCTTGGAGAGTACAAAGCTCTTCCCGCGCACCGCGTCATGGGCAAATTCCATCCGTTGAAGCACAGGCTCCGTAGTGCACCAAGTGGGGCGGAGTTCTGTTCAGTTTCGCCGAGTGATCGATACTCCCGGGAGGTTTCTTGTCCAAGCAGAACGATACTCGGTTGAGGTTGCTGGTGGTAGACGGTTCGCCTGCAGATATTGAGTTGGTTCGATCTGCACTGGCCACCGAGGATGTTCAGATATCGTCAGAGCCGAGCGCAGAATTGGCCTTGGAACGGTTTCCGCAGCTTCGGCCGCGAATTATTCTTTCCGGGTTAAGGCTGTCTGGCATCAACGGACTGGAATTTCTGGAACGGGCCCTGGCTAAAGATCCCGGGATCGACTTCATCCTCATGACCGGTCACTATTCGACGGAATCCGCCGTCGATGCGATCCGCAAGGGAGCCACTGACTATCTTCCGAAACCTGTCGACGGCGATAGGTTGCGCCTCTGTGTCGGCAATCTGGTAAAGGAAGCGGAAGTCCGCCGCAAGACACTCCAACTGGATCACGATCTGGCGGGCGTCTATCAGTTCGAGGGAATGATCGGACGCAGTCCGCTGATGCTGGAAGCGTTTGCCAAGATCCGCCACATCGCTCCGCATTTTCGCTCGGTGCTGGTGACTGGAGAAACCGGAACCGGCAAAGAACTGGTGGCCCAGACTTTGCACAAGCTGAGCCCGGTTGCGGCTTCGCCCTTCGTGGTGTGCAATTGCTCGGCCCTGGTGGAAACTTTGCTGGAAAGCCAGTTGTTTGGCTACGTGCGGGGAGCGTTTACCGGAGCCACGCAAGACAAGCAAGGAATCTTTGAGTACGCGAACGGCGGCACGGTTTTCCTCGACGAAGTTGGCGAACTGCCGCTATCGGCTCAATCCAAGCTCCTGCGGGTCTTGCAGAACCAGGAGGTGCAGCGTGTCGGCTCACCCGTACCGCTACGAGTGAATGTGCGCGTTATCGCGGCCACCCATCGCGACCTTCGCAAGATGGTGGCGCAGGGTCAGTTCCGTGAGGACCTTTTCTACCGCTTGTCGGTGGTTGAGATTCCGGTTCCGCGGTTGGCGCATAGGAAAGAGGACTTGCCCTTACTGCAGCGGCATTTTCTGGACAAATACTCGTCCCTGTATGGCAAGCAAATCTCGGGAATCACCCGCCGCGCACAGTCCTGCCTCGCCTCGCATAGCTGGCCCGGGAATATACGGGAGCTGGAGAATGTAATCAGCAGCAGTTGCATCATGAGTGTGGGAACGGTTATTGATCTGTCCGACCTGCCGGAAATCTTGCGCTCCCCCTCGCCGGCGATCGAAAGCGACGACGAAGAACTGGTGACCATGGAGACCGCCCAGCAACGTCACTTGCTGCGGGTCTTGAATCGCGTCGAGGGGAATAAGGCCAAGGCAGCCGAGATCCTCGGGGTGGGCCGAAATACGATTTATCAGATATTGAGCCGAATACGTGCCGGGTCTGGGGCGGACGCCCGAGCCCGGGAACAAGACCTGAGCGCCTGACCAGTTCATTCACTCCCAAGCATTTCTGCAACCTTCGACCGCGGGCACCGTAGCCGCCCAATCGAGAGGACTATCACCAAAGTACCGAATTCCAGCAGCCGAGACTAAGTTTTACCTGCCAATGAGCCGATGTTTTATCCACGGCGTTGTCAATCTTCGTGCGTCCGGCAAGGAGCATTTGTCCTGTTTTCGCCCGCTATTATCGAACAGTGGAGCCCATTTCTTTCCGTTGCTCTCATCATTCTGTTGGCCTATCAGCAATGGCGGCTGTATCAACTTCGTAAGCGTACTGTCCAGCGCGAAGAGCTGTTCCGCATTGTGGCGGAAAATGCCGCGGACATGATTGCTCTGGTAGATGTAAAGGGGCGACGTCTTTATAACAGTCCTGCCTACGAAAAGGTCCTGGGCTACTCACCCCAGGAGTTGGAAAAGACCTCGCCTTTCGAACAGATTCACCCTGAAGACCGTTATAAGGTTCTGGAGGCGTCAAGGGAAGCGCGCAATACCGGCGTCGGGAAAAAGCTGGAATACCGTATCCGTCACAAGAACGGCGAGTGGCGAGTCCTGGAATCTGCTGCCAGCACCATCCGCGACCAACATGGCGAAGTCGAGAAGTTGGTTATCGTTAATCGCGATGTCACAGATCGCAAGCACACCGAGCAACTGCTGGAACACAACTCCTTCCACGATGGTCTCACGGGACTGCCCAATCGCCGCCTGCTGCTGGACCGTCTACAGCGTTCCTCGGTTCGCGCGCACAGAAATCCTGACTACCAATACGCCATCCTTTTAGTGGACCTCGACAATTTCAAGGTCCTCAACGACACGCTGGGTCCGGTGGCAGGCGATCAAGTCATCATGGAACTTGCCGGACGCCTGGCCTCCTGCCTGCGCCATCACGATACGGTTTCCCGCCCAGGAAACCAGATTCCCAGCACCGACGCCGTGTTGTCCCGGCTGGGTGGAGACGAATTCACGATTCTGCTGGAAGGCATCACCGATCCGAGCGATGCGCTTCGCGTAGCGCAGCGCCTTCAGGCCGCCATCGCAGCACCTTTTACGGTGGCCGGGTGTGACCAGCCGGCTACAGCCAGCATCGGCATCGCCCTAAGCACGGACGAGCACGAGCGGCCCGAGGACTTGCTGCAGTGCGCCGATGTCGCCGTTCACCGGGCCAAGGCGCTCGGAGGCTCACGTTGCGAGTTGTTCGATGAGGGCATGCACACTCGCGCGGTGAATCGTCTGAAACTCGAAGCCGAACTACGGGTCGCCATCGATCGCCGTCAATTCCAACTCTGCTACCAGCCCATCCTGAATCTAGAAACCCGGCAAGCGGCGGGCTTCGAGGCCCTGGTGCGCTGGCACCATCCCGAGCAGGGCGTTGTTTCGCCCTCCAAATTCATCGAGGTCGCGGAGCGGTCCGGACTCATGGTTCCCATCGGGAAGTGGGTGATTCGCGAAGCCTGCCAGCAGTTACGCGCGTGGAAATCGGCCTACCCTGCACTGGGCTCGTTGACCATGACCGTCAACATCTCGGCCAAACAGTTTGCGCATGCCGACCTTCGCGACGACCTCAAAGCCGCCATTCAGGAGAATCACATCACTCCATCCAGCCTGCAAATCGAATTAACCGAGGCCGACGCACAGGCCGATCCCAAGTTGACATCGGACCTCTTCACTCAGCTTAAGCATCTTGGAGTCCGCATCAGCATTGGCGACTTTGGCACCGGGCAGTCCTCGCTGAGCTGGCTACGGCGTTCGCCGTTGGACGAGTTGAAGATTGATCGCTCGCTGGTGGCCAACATGCCCACCGATCGCAGCAGTTTTGACGTCGTGAACCTGACCATCATCCTGGCACGCGAGTTAAACCTGGAAGTGGTGGCCGAGGGAATTGAAACTGCCGTGCACTTGGAACGCATCCGGCGACTGGGTTGTGAGTTCGGTCAGGGATACTTCTTCTCGAAACCGCTCGAGGCAGCGCAGGCGGATCAGTTGCTCAAGCAACAAAGCCTGCGCGGGAATGCGGCCGCCGCAGGACGCAAATAGCCGGAGTTACTTCGATCTAGGGTAATTAGATCACCGCGGCGGGGCTGCTGCCGGTGGCCGCGAAGACGTCTTCGATTTCCTGACCAGCAATCTCTATGAATGCTTGGACAACACGAGGATCGAACTGGCTGCCACTGCCTGCGCTCAGACGCCGGACCGCCTCTTCGTGCAGAAGCCCTTTGCGATAGCAGCGATTTGAGATCATCGCGTCGTAGGCGTCAATGACTGACACAATGCGCGAGCCGATGGGAATCTCCTCACCTTTCAATCCACCGGGGTAGCCCGTTCCATTGTAGCTTTCGTGGTGATGAAGGGCGTAGAGGCTGGCCTTGTCCAACCCGGGGAACAAGCGCAGAATCGACCAACTGTATTCCGGATGCTTATTCATCAAGGCGCGTTCTTCGTCGGTCAGCTTACCTTCCTTCTTAAGGATGGCATCGGGCACACCAATCTTCCCGATGTCGTGCAAAAGTGCAGCGACCTCGAGCTGGTAAAAATCAGTTTCCTCAAGTTGGAGTTTTCTAGCCACACGAACCGCCCATTCCGCCAGGCGGGTGCTGTGGACTCCGGTGTTAAGGTCGCGCAGATCGAGCAGCTGATTGAAGGCGCAGATGGTGGACTTGAGGAGCGCCCGCTGCTGCTCCTCAAGTTCCTTCACCCGCAGTAGAGATTCCATGTCCGACGATTCTGTCAACCAACCATGTCCTTGCGTCGCCATAGAGTCTCCGGTCATGCTAGTTCAACCAGCTAGTTCAAGCCTAGGCTGGTGCGCCAAGCTTGCACGGCCAGGTAAGTGTCCAGACGCCCGTGTCCCATCTGAGGGTCAGAAATGGCATCAGTGTGCGCCAGCGCATTCGCGACTTGAGGTTGAGAGCTGGTGGCGCTCGAGACCGAACCCAGCAATGATCCCAGCAGTCCGCCCGCTGCCGAGCTGGACTTGCCGTTGTACGACGCCACCAGTAGCGCAGTGGTGCCTGATACCAGCGGGGTAGAGAAAGACGTTCCCCAACCCGCAGCGTAGGTGCCGAACGGGTAAGTGGTCATCACGCCTTCGCCGGGAGCGGCCAGCCAGACCGGCGGGGCTCCATAGTTGGAGAAGGTTGAAGGAGTATCAGTGTTACTGGTGGAAGCCACGTCAATCACACCCTTGAGTGCGGCTGGGTAAACCGTAGCTTGCTCGCCACTGTTTCCCGCCGCAGCTACGCAGATCACACCGTTCGCTGTCGCGTAGTTCACCGCGTTCGCCAACTCCTGCGAGAAGGTTGTGTAGTTGAAGCTCATATTGATCACTTTCGCGCCATGACCCACCGCGTAGTAGATGGCACGCAAGATGTCCGAGTTGTAGCCGCTGCCGTTCGCCTGGAAAGACTTAAGCGGCAGAATCTTGGCCTGCGGCGCGACCAAGTGAATGATTCCGGCAGTCATAGTGCCGTGGCCGAAGGCTGAATATGCAGGATTTCCGTCCAGAACCGCAACTGTCGATTGGTCCAGCACGGCGACGGTCGACTGGCTGACCTGCGCCGTCTGGGTTCCATTGCCGTCCAACACCGCAACCGTGGATTGGCTTACGTCGCTCATCTCGGATCCGCCACTCTGATTCCGGGTGAAATCGTAGCCGGTGAGCAGGGAACTCTGGAGCACAGGATGGTTCGGATCCACACCGGTGTCGATATCGGCGACGATCACGCCAGATCCCGCCGTATTGAACGCGGATTGTGTCGTGCTGGTGCGGATGAGCGTATTAGCCGGCTGGTAGACGTATCCATGCCACACGGTAGTTCCGTAATAGCTGAACGGCGCACGGTCGTTAAGATAGGACGGCGTAGAAGTGGCAGTAGAGCCTTGGGTCTGCACTACCTGATCAGTTTCGATCGAGACGAGCCCCAGCACGGAAAGGTTCAGCAGCGAGGTCAGGGGCGCCAATTGCGACGGAATCTCGATCATGAACAGCTGCCCTTGCGGATCCCCCAGCCCTTCAACCGTGGAGCAGCCGAGCAGCCAGCAAAGATTCAGCAGGCCGTTCAACCCGAGACTATCCCGAACCACCAGCCGGCTCTGTGGAGCGGCCTGCTGGGTTGAGGCGTAGGCAGGCAGACTCTGGGTGGCAAAACAACCCAGCAGCACGAGCGTGCAAAGTTTCCGAAGAAGGCTACTATTCAGATTGCCGGTTTTCTTGCTAGTCATCGATCCCCCTCTGACCTTTACGAGTCTACGAAAAGTTTGAAATCGCTAAAACTTACGCCCGTAATTTCTCCGGGTTACTCTTTGTGATTACCTTCAGGCCATGCGGCCTGGAGGACGCTTCTAGTTCAAGCCTTGTTGTTTCATTGACTTAACTTGGATTCCGTACAGGGGGAGGACGATTTCGGGGGCTTCATCACGGCTAATCAAAATACACAGGTTGTCGCCAGCTTTAAACTCTACTTGGAACTCGCCAAACTCGTTGGTGGAAGTATGAGCGATCAACCGCGTTCCTTCCTGCAAACGAACGGCTAATCCTGGTACGTTGCGATCGGCAGTGGCGCGGTTCAAGACCTGGCCAATCAGGCAGGCGTTATCGGTTGGCGCCCGCGGTTCGAGCCGAAGATCAATGTAGTATTCATCGGTTTCGTACAGGAACTGTCGGGCGGCTACCGAACCGCGCATACCTGCTGTTAGCGGCTGTAGCATGGAATCGAAAACCAGACGAATGCCCCTGCTGGAGGCTGGCTGGATGGCGGCAAACTGGCTCTTAACCACTCGAACCGCATCTTCCGGTGGAGAGAAGGCTTTTTCGCCATCTGTGATGGACCTGATACTCTGCCAGATCCGCAGCGTATCTGAGCACTTCTGGCATCCACCATCAATGTGCTGTTGCATTGCCATTTTTTCCTTCGCAGACATCAGGTTCCGCACAAAATCTGCCCATTGCGCTTCGCCGTAATGTTTCATCAGTTAACTCCGGGGGAGCGGACCAGAATCTGACATGGTCACTCCAGCTTTTTACTCTTCGTGAAATAAGGGCTGGAAGCGGACGAAAAAATATAGGGTGACAGGAATTTTTCCGGCGCGACTAGACTTTACCCACCAAAATGAATGGAGCCCATTGATAACAATGGGGATATCGCGTTCGTAGCTCCAGGATGGCGCTCCTCAGCGCCACCGCTTTCGTTTTCCCCTGTTGCAGCAGGCGGTAGAAAACGGCCATAAACTCCGCCGTACTCTTATCGTGCACATCCCAAAGGCTGAGGATCAGTGATTGCGCCCCGGCATGAAGCAGCCCGCGCGCCAGACCCACTAGCTCGTCTCCGGCGGCTACTACATTGAGGCCAGTGGAGCATCCACTCAACGTGATTAATTCAATCGGCAGTCTGAGTTGGTAAAGATCGAACAAACTAAGGAAAGAATCGCCCAACCGGATAGCGGAGAACATCGGGTTATCCTGGCGAAAGCGGCCATGTGTGGCGATATGAATGAGACGGCTTCCGGGTCCCTTGCTACGCAAGACTTCTTCAGTGGCGTTTTGGCCGACGAACAACTCCGCCTGGTCGAGAACGCTTTTGAGTGCCTGAACTTCGTCCAGTATTGCAGGAGCCTGGGGGTCGGGGATGCCGAAGATGAGAGAGCTTCCCGTGGAATTTGCGGTCCGTGCTTGGCACAGCGCAAAGATACTGGCACTTGGCGAATAGGAAATCGTATAGCGATCAATCAAATGCTGCGCCCCATCGAACAACGCGTGGAAAGGCACATAGTGAAGTAGCCCGTGAGGCACGAAGATCAGATGGCTGGCCTTGAGTCGGGCACTAATGGGCGCGATCAGTTCGTCGTAGAGTTCTTTCAGGTGTGCCTGCGTAGCCTGGACCAACGAATCATGGAATGTTTCAAGGTATTGTGGAGTCAGATGGAATTTGGAAAGTTGGAATTGCAGCAGACGCAGCAGCCCGGCGATTCTGGTTTCCAGGGTGACGGGAAGAATCTCTAGCGACTCTAGCCCAAGCACACTGACGAGGATGCGGTCACGAACCCGGAAATACTCTACCAGCAGAGTGTCTGGGGGTATGGCAGCGCGAATATTGGCAAGGGGCACGTGGCTGGGCGTCTGTAATCCAGCCTGGGTCGCGTCGGTTTCCGTCGCTTCTTGTAGCACACGCATTAACTCTTTTTCTCGATGACGTGCTTGTTCTTGAAGCGTCGCGATTCGTTCCGGGGAGCGCTCTTCGGGCTGAAGTTGCTCCCGTTCAATCAGGTTGTAGTACCAGTTCAACTCCTCCCGCAGGTCCTTGATAGACCGAACCAGTTCGCTCTGGCCGGGTGCATTGTCACCGAGTGCCGGCGCAGGGTTGACGAACAAATCCATTAAGCTGCGAGATTTGGCCTGCTCCACGTAGGTGAATGCTTCTTCGGATCCCGCTGCATCGTTCCGAGCCAGACAGAGTTCGACCAGGTTTTCGTACACTTCCAGACGATTCTTTATGAAGGCAATCTTCAACTCTTCTCCGCGCAAGTTGCCGCGAAGCTTCTCCAATGCCTGACGTGCTTTCTGGTATGAACCGTAGGCTTGCTCGCGATCCCCTCTCGCCGAGTGCACATTCCCCAGGAGAAGGTGCGCCTGATAGGTGAGGACAGGCGAGTCCAATTCAGGAACCGCTTCCAGCGCGGTGCTGGCGTGTTTGAATGCCTGGCCGGGGTCGTCGGTCCGTAAAGCAATTCTTGCCAACAAGAGCTGGGTCAGAACAGACTTGTTTGCCAGCTTCAATGTGTGAAACGACTCCAACGCTTCGTTGCAATGGCGCCGTGCTTCGAACAACCGGCCTTCATTGAAGAATACGAGGGCGCGATACAAATCGATTAACGAAGGCCACGCGCGGTTCTTCTCCTGGACAAACATTTCCCGCGCCTGCGTAAAGAGCTTGAGGCCTTCGAATCCGTGCCCCTGCTGACTCGCCGCCATTGCCGAGAATGCCAGGCACTTGGCGCTCTCATAGCCCATACCCAATTTGCGAAAGCCTTCGTAGCCTTGGTGGGCAAGCTCCGCCGCCTCTGAACTGAGGTTTAATTCCAGGTAAAGCTCGGCCAAGTCCAAATTGCACAACGAGTGATGGTAAGCATCGCCGACCTTTTTGGCATTGATGCGAGTAGCTCGAAGCATTTCAATCGCCCGGCTATACTCGCCCCGCTGGTAATGAAGGTAAGCAATGTTGTAGTCCGCCTGAGTTACCAACACGGGCATGTCATGCTCGGCACAGAACTGGCGGGCTTTTCGGTACGAATCCAAAGCTTTGGAAAATTCACTCAGGCTGATATAGCAAGTAGCCATGTTGCTGAGGACCGCCGCAATCCCCTCAGGATCTTCTTGCGCCGGCAATCCCTGATACGCACGCTCATAGCAAGCGAGGGCTTCGGCAAAGCGGTCCTGCCGGTAGTAGATGTTGCCGATGTTGATCTCGAGACGTGCGAGTCTCCAGGTGTTGCCTTCGGCGGCAAAGAGATTCCGCGCACGTTCCCCGGCGGCGAATGCGCGGTTATACTCCCCCATCAAGAGCAGCGGCTGAATCGATCCGCTGAGAGTACGTGCTACTTCATGGCTCTCACCAACCGCGTCAAAAAGAGCGGCTGCTTGCTCATGAAGCTCAACCGCCGAAGCGTGCTCCCCTTTGGCGTACAGAGCGTTTGCCTTGGCGCGCAGGGCACGGGCCAGAGCTGCTTTGTCGTCAAGTTTGTGGGCGATGCCGAGGGCAGCGTCCGCCAAGCGAAGCGCCTGCTGGACATCTATCCGGACTTGCTCTCGCACCTGGTCGGTGAGTTTGGTGACGAGCTCGGAGCGAAGCAAGGAACGGTGTCGCGATAGAAACGCTGATCGCCGGGTTTCGTCGTCGAGACCCAGCAATTTCTCCACTAACGCCGGCTCGCTTGGCGGACGACGCGGGGTCAACGGAAACCCTTCTCTTCCAGCAGTTGGCGCAGCTTCTTCAGGCACCTGCCCCGAATGAAGCCGATGGAACCAGTGGCCAGCTGAAGTTCCTTCGCGACCTCCTCATAGGGGCGCGGCGGATCCTCGAAGAACAGCATGGCGACCATCTGATTACATCGTGCAGGCAGCGCAGCAATCGCTTCCCGCATACTCTGCTCACGCTCTACCTGGTTAAAGATCTCTTCTGGCAGTTCTTCGGAGTTGGCTTCTAGTCGTTCCTCAATTCCCTGGGTGTCGTCGAGAAGATTCAACCGGTCTTTCTTCCACCGTAGGCATTGGTGGTAGCTGGTCTGCATCAGCCACTTGGGGAGCGCCTTCGGTTCGCGCAACTTGGGCAGCCCCGCAAGCAATTCAACGCATACCAGCTGGAATACATCGGCGGAATCCTCGCGCGACAGGCCAAACTTGATGGGAATCGAGAAGATGAGATTTTTATATTTATCGATCAGGGCGGACCAGGCGTCCTGGTTACCCGTGCAGCATTCCCGAACCAGACGTTCATCCGGCCAAGTTGCTTGCCGGGAGGAGCTTGCCAGACTCACGGCTTTGCACCGGCAGAAGCTCCATTTCCGGGGAGGAGGTAGAGCTGTTCAACATTCCACAGCGTATTTGGATCCAGGATGGCTGGTTGGAAGTTCCCCACGCCCTTTTTCGCGCCTATCAGAATGTCCGGCGTAGCCAGAAAAACGAATGGAACATTGGCCGCGACTGCTTCCTGAACCTGATCGTAAAGATGTTTACGCTCTTTGTACTTGAGCTGCACCATCTGCTTTTGCATGTACTGGTCGATCTGCGCCTCCCATTCAGTCGCAGGCTTGGATTCGCCCAAGTGCCAAAGATGAGTGCCTCCACCCGACAACCAGACGTTCATCTCGGGATTCGGATCAGCGTCTCCTCCGCCCAACGCCATAATGGCGGCTTCGTAATCGTAGGTCTGAAAGACCCGGTCGAGGACCGCGCGAAATTCAAGCGGAACCACGTGGACATTCATGCCCAGCTTGCTCAAGTCGTCCTGAATCAGAGTTGCCATCTTCGTGCGCTGAGCGTTCGAGGTGCTGGTGATAATCGAAAACTCCACGACTTTACCCTGCCGGTCTAGAAGTGCGCCGTCCGTGCGCCAGGAAAAACCGGCGGACTTCAACAATTCTCGCGCCCGGTCCAGAGATCGCGGCGGATGGGGAAGCGTTTGGTCCACCCACAGCTTGTTCGAAGGACTGACGTTTCCCCAAAGCGCGGCCCCGTGTCCGGCGTAGACCAGCTTCACGATGGAGTCGCGATCAATGGCGGACGAGACTGCCTGCCGAAACTTCAAGTCCTGAAACCACGCCTGCTTGGCGGCGATGTTGTCCGTGTCCTTTTTAAGATCGTTGAGATTGAATACCAGGAAGTCGTATTCAAGGCTCGGCCCCAGATCGAAGAATTCATTCCCGCGACTCGCGGCGTCTTTCGAGAGGAGAGCGTAGTTTTCCGCACTGAGTCGGCTAATGATGTCGGTTTCACCCGCCTGGAAACGAATGACCTGGGCATCTTCGTTGCCGACAAAAAGGAAAACCAGCTCGTCGAGATAAGGAAGGCGATGCTGGCTCTGATCAGCTTTCCAGTAATAAGGATTGCGTTCAATTACGATTTTCTGACCGGGAACGTACTCCTTCACGCGAAACGGCCCCATGCCGGCTATCTGGGCCGGGGGCGTGGTCAGAGTCCATGCTTGGGCAAATTGGCCGTCTTTATATGGCTTTTCCAATAGATGCCGCGGCATCATCGCCAGGCTATCGAAGATTCGCTCGGCGGCGGCATACGGTTGGGCCAGTGTGAAACGAACCGTGTATTGATCAATCTTCTGCACTTCGATCGGTTTGCCGCCCACGACCAGCAGATCACGCTGCGAAGAATGAACTTTCTCGTCAAGGTAAACCTGGAAGGAGAACACCACATCGTCAGCGTCAAATGGCTGACCATCGGAGAAATGCAGACCGTGGCGCAACTTCACGGTGAAAACCTGGCCATCTTTGGACATGCTCCAGGATTTGGCCAAAGCCGGCTCAGTCTGTTGTGAGGCCCGATTGATGTGAATCAGATCTGCCGTCAGCCGGCCAATCACTTCACGCGAAGGCGCATCCGCCGCAGTGACCGGATTGAGCGTCTTGGGTTCGCTCCGTTGTGCCACTACCAGAGTGCCACCGTAGCGGCCGACTTGGTTATCCGTGGTTTGCACGTCTTCGCCGCGTTGGAGCGGCTGGGCGGCTGGGGATGCGTAACAGGCAACGCCGCAGGCAAGCACAAGGGTGGTAACAGAACCCCATCGATGCATAAAGGTCTCCACGTGCGGCTCAACTCTCAGGATTAGCCAGATTGTAACTCGTGGACCGCATTGGCCAGCTGAAGGTAACCAAGAGAGACAATCACCAAAGCCATTGCCGGAGCAAACATCCACCAGTAAGAAACCAGCACGTTGTACTGCTGCAAATTCGACAGCAAGTTCCCCCAGCTCGGTGCAGGCTCGCTTAAACCCAGTCCCAGAAATGACAACGTGACTTCAGCGACCACGTATTGAGGCACCAATAGCGCGGCTTGTGTGAGCAGAATGCCATAGGTCTGGGGCAAAACATGGCGCCGCAGAATGTAGCAGTCGGATGCCCCGAATCCACGGCTGGCGATTACATATTTCCGGGTCTTGGCACTGAGCACGACGCCGCGAATCAGCCGCGCCGGGCGCGCCCAGCCGATGGTTCCAATCACTGCAACCAGCAAAAAGAAGGTTTGGGTCGGGCTGATGTGCAAAGGCAGGAACGATCGTACTGCCAGCAAGAAGTACAGCCAGGGAAGGACAAGGAACAACTCAACCAACCGCATCGCGGATTCGTCAATCCATCTGCCATAGAACCCCGAAACGCAGCCGACGATCAGTCCGAGGAACAACGAGATTCCCGTAGCAAGAAGGCCGGCCGCCAGGGAAACTTGCCCGCCATAAAGAATTCGAGAGAACTGATCGCGTCCGTAAGCGTCAGTGCCGGCCAAGAAGATCTGCGCGGAACCCTCTACTTCAAACAAATGGATATGCGATCGCAGCAAGCCAGCGAGCTTGTATTCCGAGCCCTGCCTGAAGAATCGTACCGGGTATTCTCTGTCGCGGTCCTCCTCGTACTCATTGAAGCTGTCTGGACGAACTCTCCATTCATAAATGAAAGGCTGAAGAAGATGCACCTGCCCGTGGGAATTGACAAAATGAATTCGCGTCGGAGGAGCAAACGGAAAATCTCGATTCTGCGATGCTGGATCATAAGGCGCAACAAATCCTGCAAGTAGGATTGCAAGGTGAAGCGCCACCAAGACGCTGAGCGCGACCACGATTCTCCGCCTGTTCCTCATATCGATCCCAGCCTGATTCGAGGATCCAGAACCACCAGCAAGATGTCCGCGAGTATGCTCCCGGCAATCATGAAAAAAGTCGACGCCATCACCGCCCCGACTACAACATAGATGTCCCGTGCCATGGCAGCCTCGAGCAGAAGCGGCCCCAAACCGGGCCAGCCGGTAATCACCTCCACCAGCAGCGAGCCGCTCAGAAGCGCCCCGACCGATAACCCGAATAGCGAGCTCAACGGGTTGGCTGCGGCAGGCAGCGCATAGTGAAATAAAACTCTTGCTCCTCCGATGCCATGTGCCCGGGCAGCTTGAACAAATGGCGCCTGCAATACCTCAATCACGCTGGCGCGGATGTGCCGCACTAGGAGCGGTAGGCTGGCAAGCACCAGCGTCGCCGCCGGAACCACCAGATGCGAGACTATGTCAATCAGCTTTGCTTCTATCCCTAGACCATCAAAACCTACGGAGACCATGCCTCCGACCGGCAAGCCGTGCGCACGCACCACCCAATATAGAAGCACCAGGGCGATGACGAGTTCGGGAACCGAAAGAAGCAAAGAGGTTCCAGCCAGCCCCAGCCGGTCATCCCATCGCCCGCGACGGTTGGCAGTCCAAACTCCGAGCGGGACGGCGATCAGCCATGCCAGCAGAGTGGCCAGCGTGGTCAGGAGCAGAGTGTTTCGTGCCCGCACCAACAATAAGTTTTTTACCGGGCAGTTGTAGGCAAAGGAATAGCCCCATTCTCCACGGAAAACGGATTTCATCCAACGGCCATATCGCAAAGGGAGTGGCTGATCGATCCCGTACTGAGACCGCAACGCGGCTACTGTAGCCGGTGAGATCTGGGGGTTGAGTTTCATTTCATCGAAAAAGTTGCCGGGAGCCAGCGACCCAAACACAAAGCAGAGGACGGACACGCCCACCAGCAGCAGCATTCCGTGGATGACGCGCCGTTCCAGATAATTCACTGCCGGCCTCCTGCCTGTGCCGTGCGAAAGGCCGATTCCACAAGACGAACTGCCCCCAACAACTCGTGAGTATGAGCGTGGCGAGGATTGGCGAAAATGTCCTTTCGAGTGCCAGCCTCAACCACTCTGCCCCGATGCATCACCGCGACAAAATCGGCGACTTGCCCCACCAGGCTGAGATCGTGGGAAATCAATAGGTACGTCAACGAATAAGCGCTCTGCAGATCCAGTAGGAGGTTCAATATCTGGGCCTGAGTCGAGAGATCCAACCCAGAGAGCGATTCGTCCAGAATCAGGAAATCTGGTTTCAGTGCGATCGCACGGGCGATAGCCAGCCGTTGCCGCTGTCCGCCACTGAACTCCAGCGGACGCCGGTCTGCCCAGCTCGCGGACAGTCCGACTTCCTCCATCAATTCGCAAGCCCGCGAGCGCTTCCTCGGACCGCTTTCTCGCCGCTGAATCTCCAAAGGCTCTGCGATAATTTGCGCCGCCGTGAACCGCGGATTCAACGCACCAGCGGAATCCTGATGGACCATCTGAATCCTGGGCCGCAACCATGCCAAGTCTTTGTCACTCGATTGTGATATTTGCTTTCCCTCGAACCATATCTCACCGCAGTCTGGCTTCTCCAACATCGCCAAAGTGCGCGCCAGGGTCGATTTCCCGGAACCAGACTCCCCGGCCAAAGCAGTGATGTTTGCGGCTGCTACCTCGAGTCCAACATCAACCAGCGCGTCAATCACAAACCTTTTTTGCGAAAACGGCGCGCGTTGGACGTACCTCTTGTTAAGCCCGACCGCTCGGACGAGCGCCGGTATGAGTGCGGGCGGGGCTGTTGCTTCAGTTTCCATAGTTGAAACAGCTCACGCGGTGGCCCTCTTCGGGCACAACTTCAACCGGAAATTCGTTTTGGCAGATGTCCGTTCTCGCGGGGCAGCGCGATGCGAATATGCAACCCGGACTTAGGTGGTCGGAGTCAGACAAGTTACCGGAAAGTACCGGGAGGTGTTGACCTCGAGTGCGGCCTGAATTTTGCAGAGACGCAGGCACCAGTTGCAGCAACCCTTTGGTATACGGATGTAACGGCCGTCGGAAAACCCTCGAGACTGGGCCCTCCTCCACAATGCGACCTGCATACATCACGATGACGCGATCGGCAAAACCTGCAAGCAGTGCCGGATCGTGAGTGATAAAGACGAGCGTACACCCGAACTTCCGGTTGGTTTCCCGCAGCAAGTCCAGAATCTCCGCTTGCCGCGTCCCGTCCAGAGATCGGGTGGGTTCGTCAGCAATCACTATGTCCGGGTGGCAAGCCAGGGCCTGCGCAATTGCAACTCGATGAAGCTCTCCTCCGCTTAACTGGTGCGGGTAAGCCTTATAGATTCGGTCAACCTGCAGGAGCCCAACATCTTCGAGGATTGCCGTGACTTGCTTCCTGCGTTGCCTTGCTCCCTCCCGGGAGTGCGCTCGGAACACCTCCGCGATCTGATCGCCCACACGCATGACTGGGCTCAACGACAGGCCAGGCTCTTGAAAGACCATGGCGATCCGTGCACCGCGAATAGCTCTCCATTCTGATTCGTCGAGATGCGATAAGTCTTTGTCTTCGAAGAGGATTGAGCCAGCCATGTCCACTGATTCCGGCAGCAACCCAAGGATTGAGAGTGCCAGAGTGCTCTTTCCTGACCCTGATTCACCCAGGACTCCAACGATCTCTCCCGGCTTGATATCGAACTCAACGCCCAGCAATGCCGGGTAGGATACTTCGTCCGTGGCGGCGTACTTTACCGTCAGTCCGCGGACGCTCAGCAGTGGAGAAGGACGCGACGATCGCGCATGTGTCATTAATGACTGTGAGTCGCCTGACACGGTGCGCATATAACAAATTGTGACGGATATTCTTAGGACTACTAAATTACCGAGGTAATGAGACGCCAAGCTGTAAAAAGAGCTGGTTTCCTTTTCAGGGTCCGGCGCCAGGTGAGTCGCTCGAAGGAAGCGAAGACTTGGGCCGCGGGTGGTGAGCCGGATAGAATTGTTGCGGGGCTTCGCAGACTTCGTAATAATTGGCTTTTCCCGCGAGCAACCGCCACAAAGAGACTTTGACAGACTCCGGGTAGAATTGTATATCTCAAGCATCGTGGGCAAAAGTTCAGGGCCTCTGGAAAGACTCTCGCACTCAAGGCCGGTTTAAATAGCTATCGGGAATCAAGAAGGATCACAAAATGGCCACAATCTCGAACTCAATCACCAAAAGCCAAGGCATCCAACCCCTCACACAACGTAACGCGTGGAAAGCTCTCCAGGCCCACTACACAAAAGTGAGAGAGTTACATCTCCGCCAACTCTTTGCGGAAGACCCGAAGCGCGGTGAGCGCATGACAGCAGAAGCCGCCGGGTTGTTCCTGGATTACTCGAAGAATCGGGTCACCGACGAAACCCTCAAGCTGCTTATTCAACTGGCCGATGAATCGGGCCTTCGAGACCGGATCGATGCCATGTTCCGGGGCGACAAGATCAACATCACAGAGAATCGGGCGGTACTGCATATAGCTTTGCGAGCCCCCAGGGGAGCAGCCATCACTGTTGACGGCGAGAACGTGGTGCCCGGAGTCCACGCGGTGTTGGACAAAATGGCGGAGTTCTCCAATCGTGTCAGGAGCGGGGCGTGGACTGGCCATACCGGTAAGCGCATCCGCAACGTGGTCAACATTGGCATCGGAGGCTCCGACCTCGGGCCAGTGATGGCATACGAAGCACTGAAGCATTACAGCGATCGAGCTTTAACGTTTCGTTTTGTTTCCAACATTGACGACACAGATTTCGCGGAAGCCGTTCGCGATCTGAACGCGGAAGAGACACTTTTCATAATTTCCTCGAAGACCTTCACCACCCTTGAGACCATGACCAACGCCCATACGGCGCGTGATTGGGCGCTGGCTGGTCTTGGGAAAGACGAAAAGTCAATCGCGAAACACTTCGTAGCAGTCTCAACCAACGCAGCGGAAGTGGCAAAGTTCGGGATCGATACCGCCAACATGTTTGGTTTCTGGGATTGGGTTGGCGGGCGCTACTCCATGGATTCGGCGATCGGCCTCTCAACCATGCTGGCCATCGGTCCGGCGAACTTTGAAGCCATGTTAGGGGGCTTCCACCAAATGGACGAGCACTTCCGCACTACGCCATTCGAACAAAACCTGCCGGTGCTGATGGGTCTGCTCGGCCTCTGGTACACCGACTTCTTTGGCGCACAGACGGTGGCAGTTTTTCCTTACGAACAATACCTGAAGCGCTTTCCGGCTTATCTGCAGCAGTTGACTATGGAGAGCAACGGGAAACATGTCACCCTCGATGGGACAACGGTGGATTACCAGACCGGTCCGATTTATTGGGGCGAGCCGGGGACGAACGGCCAGCACTCCTTCTATCAGTTGATCCATCAGGGAACCAGGCTCATTCCTTCCGATTTCATCGCCTTCGGCGAGTCGCTCAATCCTATTGGCAGGCACCATGACATGCTTTTGGCGAATGTGTGCGCGCAGACGGAGGCGCTGGCGTTCGGCAAGACGCCAGAGCAGGTGAAGGCCGAAGGCACCCCCGATTGGCTCGTGCCTCACAGGGTATTCGAGGGCAACCGTCCTTCGAACACGATCCTCGCCGAAAAGCTCACACCAGAAATGTTGGGCAAGCTGGTTGCTTTGTATGAGCATTCTGTATTCACCCAAGGGACCATCTGGCACATCGACTCGTTCGATCAATGGGGAGTCGAACTTGGCAAGGTCCTGGCCCAGCGCATTATCCCGGAAGTTGAGAACAAAGCGGAACCCATGCTTGCGCATGACAGTTCCACGAACAATGTTATCCGGCGTTACCGGAAACTAAAGGCGTCCGCTTAATGACGGGGGCTTTAACGAATTTAGCAATCGCAACTGCGAAAGGGAGTTCTGATATGCAGCTTGGAATGGTGGGGCTTGGAAGAATGGGAGCAAACATGGTTCGGCGGCTTATCCGGGCGAACCACGAGTGCGTGGTCTTCGATCGGTCGCCCAAGGCGGTGAGTGATCTTGCCTCGGAAAAGGCTGTGGGATCGTCCTCGTTGGCGGATTTTGTCCAGAAACTTCAAAAGCCGCGCGCAATTTGGTTAATGGTGCCGGCGGCGGTTGTGGATCAAACCATTCAAAGCATTCTTCCACATCTGGAAGCGGGAGACACGCTCATCGACGGCGGAAATTCCTATTATGTAGATGACATTCGCCGCGCGAAAGAGCTTGCAAAACTGAAGATTCACTATGCGGATGTCGGCACCAGCGGCGGGGTTTGGGGCTTGGAACGCGGTTACTGCATGATGATTGGCGGTGAAAACGATGTCATTAAGCACCTCGATCCCATTTTTGCCACGCTCGCTCCCGGCATTGGCGACATCCCACGCACACTGGGCCGCGAAAAAGCTGTTGGCACTTCGGAACAGGGATATCTGCATTGTGGGCCAAATGGAGCCGGCCATTTTGTGAAGATGGTGCACAACGGAATTGAGTACGGAATAATGGCTGCCTACGCCGAGGGTTTGGGGATCCTCCGTTCGGCCAATGTCGGCAAGCAGGAACATGCGGTTGACGCTGAAACGACGCCGTTACGCAATCCCGAACTCTACCAATACGATCTGCATCTGCCTGACATTGCCGAAGTGTGGCGGCGCGGCAGTGTAATCGCTTCATGGCTGCTGGATTTGACGGCCTCTGCCTTGACCAAGGATCCCACCCTCGCGAAGTTCGCGGGCCGCGTCTCTGATTCGGGCGAAGGGCGTTGGACAATCAATGCCGCCATCGATGAGGCCGTGCCGGCGCATGTTCTGACTGCTGCTCTATACGAGAGATTCAGCTCGCGTGGCGAAGCGGACTTTGCCAACAAGCTCCTCTCGGCGATGCGTTTTGAGTTTGGCGGTCACCTGGAGAAAACCGCTCCGAAAGGCGAGGCTGCGTGATCGACAGCACGGACAATCCCAACTCTGACGCACTCGTGAACCTGGGTGAAAGCTTGCTCCAATTCTAAGTGGGAGACTGGCATGAAGGTGGAAGTCCTGGCCGATGCTGAGTCGGTCGCGAGAAAAGCTGCCGCAATTATCGCGGCGGATGCGCGCGCGGCCAAAGCGGCGCGCGGCCAATTCAACATGGCCGTCAGCGGTGGACACACGCCATGGCTCATGTTACGGGACCTCGCCAACGAGGATGTTCCCTGGCCGGCGGTGCGCGTATTTCAGGTGGACGAGCGTGTTGCCCCAGCGGGTGATCCCGACAGGAACCTCACGCACCTGCGCGCCAGCTTGCTGGAGAATGCGCCGCTGAGGGCTGAACAAATCTACGCTATGCCGGTCGAAGCACAGGACCTTCAAGCCGCTGCGAAGCAGTATGCACAGACTCTTTGCGATATTGCAGGCTCGCCTCCCATGCTTGATCTCGTTCATTTGGGCCTTGGTCCCGACGGGCACACGGCTTCGCTGGTTCCCGGGGACCGTGTTCTCAACATCATCGACGCAGACGTTGGTTTGACCGGCATCTACCAGGGACGACGTCGAATGACATTGACCTATCCTGTCATCAATCGTGCGCGCCGTATCTTGTGGCTGGTGACCGGAGCTGAAAAGGTCGAAATGCTCAAGCGTCTCCGCAACGCCGATGCCTCAATTCCGGCAGGACGAGTTTCTTCGCAAAACGCTTTGGTTCTGGCTGACCGGGCGGCGGCGAATGATGGCGCCTGAAATTCTGCACAACATAAACCTGTTGGTAGCCGCCTTTCATCGGGTTCACCGGAGGTTGCTGGAGGTCTTGTGGAAGGCTTCGATTGCAGCTCCAAGCCGCTCCAGCCCACCGCGTACGGTCTCAGTCATTCCACAAAACCCGATACGGAAGTGTTGCGGCTCTTCGAAGAACTCTCCCGGTACTACACTGGTTTCAAACCGCTCGCGCAGCATGTTCACGAATTCAGCGGCAGAGCCGGTCTTAAGCCGGGGAAAGACGGTAGTGCCGAAGCGGCTGGGCTCACAATCAAGCTCCGGATGCCTCGCCAGAAACTCATTGATCAGCAAACGATTCGTTTCCAACAGGGCGTGAGCGCGATCACGAATGCGTGCGAGATTATCCAGCGCAATCACTGCCAAAAGCTCTGCTGGGTGGACCGGGCTACCGTAGGTGAAGTCCACAATCTGCCACATGCGCTGTACCAGTTCCGGCTGTGCCAGAATCCATCCGCAGCGAATGCCGCTCAGCCCGTACGCTTTGGTCAAGCTGCTGGTGACCACGAAGTTCGGTCCCAGATGAAACGCGGAACGCCAGGGTTGGTCGAACATGGTTTCGAGATAAACCTCGTCTACCAACACACGAGCGCCTACTTTCGCCGCCATCTCGCCTACCTGCGTTAAAGTGCTGTCGTCGCTGAAAGCACTACTGGGGTTGTGCAGGTTGCAGAGAATCACGAGACGGGTTTGCGGAGTGAGTTTGCGCTCCAGTTCGCCCAGTCCTAGCCGGAATCCTTTGTCAGCGCGGCGGTCGAAGCGGCACACTTTTGCCCCAACATGATCGAGAATGGTCAGCAGCGGGTCGTAGGCGGGTCGCTCAACCAGAACCTCGTCTCCCCGGTGAACCAGCGCAGTGAGCGCGATATAGTTCGCCATCGACGTTCCCAGCGTGTAAACAACACACTCCTGTGGCACGACGGCTCTCGCCGCCAAACGTTCCATGAGTGGCCCATAGCCGTATGGCCCAGTGCCGCCGAGTTCCAGGTCCGCGATTTGAACCGGTAACTCAGCCAACGGATAGTCCAACATTCCACTGGAGGCCAGATTGAAGCGCGCATTCGAACTTAGCTTGGCCCACGTCAGGTAGCGCGAGACTGCATCCGCCTTCCCGTCATTCATGCTCGATTCTCCCGCATTAAAAGCCAATTAGAGATTGACCGACCGCGACGAAGTGCGGCGGCTCCACAACCAGTACACGGGAATGCCCGCCAACAGTATGGCGCAGCCGATAAGACTGTTCTCAGGATAACGGTAGATCGTGTTCCCGACTACCCACCAGCATATCGCGACGAACAGCGCCGTGGTCACCGGGTGACCCGGCATGCGATAGCTGTTGTTGATACTCATCTCGCCACGCGCGGCGCGCCGGCGAAACACAAAGATGGTGGTCGCAGTCAGCCCGAAAAATAGGAAGTCCATCGAAATGACATAATTCAGAATCTGTTCATAATGGCCGGATAGCGCAATTACCATCGTCCACACGCTCTGCAGCACGATGGCCACGACCGGTACGCGGGTGCGGGGATGGAGCCACGCCACCGCGCGAAAGAACAGACCGTCATCGGCCATCGCGAAGTAGACGCGAGGCCCGGTCAAGATAGACTGGCTTAGAAACCCCAACGTCGAAATGGCGATTGCCGCCGCAATGAAGGTCGCACCCCGTTGTCCCAATGCCAGCCGCATCACGGCAGTCGCGGGTGTCCTGGTTGCCGCCAGTGCCTGCGGCCCGAGGGAGCGCAGGCATACCCAGTTCACCGCGGTGTAGAGCAACACGACGCCCAGCACTCCGAGCAGTAGTCCGCGAGGCAGGTTTTTCCTCGGTTGTTTCACTTCCGCCGCCAGGAAGTTCGCCGTCTGCCATCCGCCGTAGGCGAACAGCACTGGCACCATGGCGGCCCCGAACGATGGCACTGACCAGTCTCGCTCGGCTGCGGTTGTGGTGGGCGCATGCTTGCCCGCTAAGAGTAGCCCGGCCATCACTAGCATCGCGATAGCGACGATCTTCATCACCATGAGCGAACTCTGAGTCCGTCCGCCGGTTTTCACACCCAGGCAGTTGATGAGCGTCAGAGTGGCGAGCGCCGCCGTCGCGACTACCCAGTCCTGAGCGTGCAGGCCGGTCAGCTCAAGAAAGTAGCGGGCGAATGTGATCGAAACTGCCGCCATTCCTCCGGTTTGGATGACCAGAAGCAATACCCATCCGTATAGAAACGCAATCGACGGATGGTAGGCCTCGCGTAAGTAAGCATACTGGCCGCCCACGGCTGGAAGCGTGGCCGCCAGTTCAGCCCAGATGAAGGCCCCGCCCACGCCGATGACACCACCGAAAATCCAGGCCCCCAGAATCAGCGCCGGGGTATGCACCTGTTGCGCCACTACGTAGGGATTAATGAAGATGCCGGCGCCTACGATGCCACCCATGACCAGCATGGTGACGTCGAACAGGCCAAGTTGCCTTGACAGGCTTGGTTTATCGCCGGAGTTGGGACCTGCGCTGGGACGCTCTGTCACGTTAGCGGCTTGGTTCGCCCGAGTTGCGCTCGCCGTTCTGCACCAGCATCACAATATGATGTGCTTTGCCTGACTCACGCCTCTTAAGGTACGCGAACCAGCAGTAGGATATCCGAACCGTAGCTTTGTTGGTTGGCAAAAACTCTTTGACCGCCATCACCTGACGTGGTAAAAACTCCGTCTGTGAAGCCTGCTTTCCTTGTCCCGTAAGGCTTTTGCAGGCTTCAGTAACGGCGCTGACCCCTCGCTCTGCGAGCCATGCTGGTGTATAATCGCGCGACGTTGGTGACGACTGATTTATTTGATTTACGGCAACAGAAGAGATCGACCGGTGTCCACGATGTCGACAACCCAACCGAGTGCCCAAGCTTAGGAGACGATGTGAAACCTTCAGTGAAAAGTCGTTGCGCAAGTACTTCCGTCCGGACGTTGGTCCGAGCCGCTACTCTTTGTCTTCTATTTCTGGCCGTGGCATTCTCGGCTGAAACGGCGTTCGCCCAGACCGGATATACGGGAATTTTTGGTGGTGGCCCGTTTTACAAGAACGCAGCCAACAACATCACGGAAATAGAAAATTCTGGTTTCAGCGAAGCCATCGTATGGAGTGTCGAGGTCAACAGCGTCGGCGACTTGAATTTTAATGGAGAGTTTCCTTTAACCTCTAACGGGGTCTATGTCGGCAATCAGACCTATCCGGATTTTCCCGCGGATATGGCGCAGTTGAAGCAAGGCACCGTCAAGCGGGTCACATTCAGCGTCGGCTCATCCAACTATGGAGACTGGGAGGACATCACCGCCCTCATCCAGGCCCAGGGCACCGGCCCTACCAGCATCCTTTACAAAGATTTTCAGGCGCTGAAGGCTGCTATCCCAGCTCTGGATGCCATCGACTTCGACGATGAGAACAGCTACAACTCTCCCACCACCATCGCCTTTGGGGTCATGCTCGGAAATCTGGGTTATCACGTGATGCCCGACCCCTACACCAACAACAGTTATTGGATCAATGTGGTGTCCCAAATCAACAGTCAACTCCCAGGCACAGTGGACGGTGTTCACCTCCAGGCCTACGCCGGTGGCCAGGGAAACAGCCCGTGCGTGGATTGGAATTTCGGAAGTGTTCCTGTGTTCCCCGGTTTGTGGGACAAGAACGATACTCCGTCCCAGGTCGAGAGCATCATGAGCGGCTGGCATAGCCAATGCGGCATTATCGGCGGATTCATGTGGATTTACGACGATTTCGTGGGTACCGGACTTGCGGCGCAATATGCCAACGCGATCAATACCGCAGTTGGCTCGGGCGGCTTCACGCTTACCGGACCCAGCGGGCTATTCTTGAATCAGAGTGGAAAGACGGGCGCATTAATCACCATCACGCCCCTGAACGGATTCAACGGCCAGGTGACGCTGAGTCTTTCGCAACTGCCAAAGGGCGTTAAGGGAGGATTCAAAGGGCAAGGCGACACTCGAAAAATGGGGTTCGAAGCCAGTTCTACCGCTACCACCGGGCTGTTCCCTGTAACCGTGACTGGCACTTCGGGAAGCATCATGCAAACGCTCACCTTTACCCTCGCGGTGAACGCCGCGGTCGGTGAAACCGGAGCGGGCACGCAGGTAGATCTTTCTTCCGACTTTGACGTTTACGGCATCTACCAGGATGGCAGCAAATATACGACCGGAGGTATCGACGGGCTTGGGAACTCATACTCTGCGAACCTGCTCACCGGGTCACGCGTCCTTAACGGCGTGCTGTTCGATTTCGGTCCCGCGAATGAACCCAATGTCGTTGCTTGTAGTGGCCAAACCATTCCACTGCCACCAGGCCAGTTTTCTGATCTTGTGCTACTCGCGACGGGCGTGAATGGGAACCAATTAAGCCAGACTCTCGTCGTCCACTACACCGACGGTACCAGCTCGCAAGTTGTTCAAAGCTTCAGCGATTGGTACACCCCGCAAAACTTTACCCGCGAGTATGAGGGAGTCGCCATGGAATACCGGAACCTTGATGACGGCACCAAGGACAAGCGGACGTTCAATCTGTATGCGTACCTGTTTCCATTGAATCGGAATAAGACTGTGCAAAGCATTACGCTGCCAGACAATCCGGACGTGGTGATCCTGGCAGCTACGTTGTTGCCCGCGAAAGCGGCGAATTGAAGGCGCGAACTGAAAGAGGGGGCTAGGCTTTTCCCGTCGTTCGTCTCTGCTGCACGGTTGTTCGCACAATGCGAGAGTAAAGGTGAAGAAAGCGATTTATTCGTCAAGAAAAATGTCGGTCCCGATCCAGGCTGCTGCCAGCGATTTCAGATTGTTCTTGTAAGTCCGTGTAACCGTGTACTCTTTTCCACCCTTGGTACGAAGTCCGTATGCCCCTGCCGGCCGCGATTGGATCTGCTCCACAAACGAACTGTTCACAAGTACGGATCGATGAATCCGAACAAAACCGTAGGGCTTGAGTATCTCTGCCATGACGGAGATCGACTCCCGCAGCAAATACGAGTCAGACCGACGCTGCAATGACACATAGTTGCCTTCGGACTCAACGGCGATGACATCATCGGGATCGATGAAAACAATTCTCCCGTTGGCCTTGATCGCTATTTTGGTGGACTGCCCCTGTGAAAATCTCCCTGTCTGCGGCAGAGCTTCGGCCAATCCCGCACTGCGCTCCTCCGCAGTGCCTCGAAACGCCGCATCTAAAGCCCTTTTTATTCGATCTGCGCTGGACGGCTTAAGGACGTGGTCGGCAGCATGTTTTTCGCTAGCCGTGGTGGCGTGTTCGTCGCGCGGAAGTGCAGCTGCGACAACGGACACCTGGTGGCCGCTTTCTTCCAACCGGTCTCGAAGCTCGAGACGGGAACTCTCGGGCGTGCGTAGGTCAAGACTTGAAATGCCATCGGAGCACTTCCCCAATTTGTCAGGTGCTTCAATCGCGTCGTTGGCGGACTCGCATCCTTCCGCATCGCTGCTCGTGGCCAAGATACTTGCCAATGCGGTTTGCGCCAGTCTTCCGGACACTGCCAGCGCGGCATACTCTTTGTACTCATGCTGCCTGGGGTCACAATCTTGCGATCCGGCATAGTACCTCTTGATGATGTCTTCTTGGGTCACCGCTAATTCTCCTTTTTCTGAATGTCGATCACGCGCTTCACCGTGCGATCACCTCATCAAAGAACTTCCGTATATCGTCAAGCAGGAGATCGGGCTGTTCCAGCGCCGCGAAGTGTCCGCCCTTCGGCATCTCCGTCTTTTGTACTACGTTGTAAGTCCGAGTAATCCAGCTAAACGGAGACGTAAATACCTCCTTGGGAAAATCCGCGTACGCCACGGGAGTCTCCAGCCGTTGAAGTGGTGCCGATTCTCCGCCGGTGAGCCGGTGCTCACGATAGATTCGCATGGCGGAGCCAACCGTACCGGTCGCCCAATAGAGCGTGACATCGGTCAGAAATGTGTCCCGATCCACCGCCGTAAGGAAATCGCCGTTGTTGTCAGTAAGCAGTTGGAATCGAGTGATCATCCAGGCCAACCACCCGACCGGGGAGTCCGTCAGAGCATAGGCAAGCGTCTGCGGTTCAGCGGCCTGAATCCTGTAAAAGCTGCTTTCTTCATGGTCGAAATATGAAAACCGTCTCCGCTCCGAATCGCTCATTTGCGCAATTGCTTCCGGGTTTGGCGGGTCTGCGTAAAGAAGGTTTAGATGAAGCCCGATCACGTGCGCAGGGGCTTGGTAGGCCATGTCGCGTGCGATTTCTGAACCCCAGTCGCCGCCCTGGATACCGTACTTGGAATAACCCAAACGATCCATCAGAACGACCAGGGCCTTCGCCATCCGCCGTGGATCCCAGCCCCGAGTTGTAGTGGGTCCGGAAAATCCAAAGCCGGGAAGCGAAGGAATGATGACATGAAATGCCGGGCTATGGCTGTCCTTGGGATGGGTAAGCGGCTCAATCAGTGCGAGAAACTCAACAAAAGAACCGGGCCAGCCGTGAATCAAGATCAGGGGTATCGCGTCGGGGCGGGGCGAGCACTGATGGATAAAATGGATCTGCTGTCCATCAATTTCCGTAGTGAACTGGTCAAAGCGGTTGATCTTGGCCTCTTGCACACGCCAGTCGTAGCCGTTCTGCCAATACTCGGCGAGTTCCCTGACTTTTTTGATGTCGGCGCCGTACTCCCAGGTCGTGCCCGGAAGTTGATCGGGCCACCTGGTTTCCGCCAAACGACGCCGAAGATCAATGAGAACGCGGTCGGGAACATGCGCTTTGAACGGGCGAATTGCGGCCGGCTCCGGTTTTGCCAGCAATTGCGCTTGTCCAAGTGCAATTGAGGGGAGCAATAACAAGGCGGCAAGCTGAAATCTACCGCACAGCGAGACTGTCCTTTCCGCTCTCTCGAACCCAGTCTTCATCATGATGCTCTCACCTTTCGCAGACATCATCATTGCGCTCCTGACGTAACTGGAGCAGGGGTTCCATCTGACCACTTACTAACCGAAATATCGAACTCGGTGATTGGCTGCGGAGAGTACTCATGTACGTCTATAGGCGAGCCAGGAAACTCCGCGCCCCAACTCAGATTGTCTTTCTGAGGAAACCAAAACATCAGATGGGAATCGGCGTTCCCAACCTTGCGGCTAAAGTATTGTTGTTTCGACATCATGTAGCACATCGCCCCCGGTTCCGGCAGCGGCAGTTCCTTTTTGTCGTATGCGGCCTTGATACTGTCGAACATCTGAGTTTTGGACTGTCCAGCCATTGCCAACTCTGTCGTTTTGATAGTGAGCGGCAGGTGGGTCCGCGCGGCTGGTGGATTGAGACAAAGCGGAACCCGCTGATCGGGGTTCAAAAACTCTGGATCGTCGAACGGGGCCATCCACGATCGCTCCACAACGCACACCCAGCCGTTCTTACCCTTGACCGCAGTTTCGTAACCATGGCGCCCGAGGACCAAGACCTCGGCATCGCGTGAGATGGACTCCGGAGCCGCGGTTCGTGCAAAAGCTATCTCGGTATGGGAATCGGTCATCAGATACTGATCAATCGGGGCCATGCGCTCATACAACGGTCCCGAGCCCTGCGCCTGGGCCGGCCATGGCGGGCTTAGCAAGATGACCAGCGCCAAGCTTCCCACTGCGATGGTCTTGACTATCACTCGGTTCATTTGTTTTCCCCTTAGATACCGCCGTGCTAATCGTGGGAGCAACCATTCTGGTGTTGCTCACATTGCGGGTGCGGACGTTCCGTCGGACCACATGCCGGTGGCCATCATAAACACATCGATCGGCTCCGGGTTCCCTTTGAACATTGGAAGCAGTAGAAGTGGAGAGTCCGGGAACGGTCCCGACACATGATTTGAGGAGTCCACGAGATTTGCCCCCCATGCCGAACCATCTATAACCGGCGTGTAAAACATAAGATGGGCCAGGTTGTGCCCACCAGCATCGGTTAGATAGGCGTCCTTGGACATCATGTAGGACATCGCGCCAGCCTCGAGAGCCGGCAGTTCCTTTTTTTCATACGCGGCCCGGATACTCTCCTTGACTTCCTCTTTCGATTTGCCGGCTAATAGCAATTTTGTCCTCATCAAAGTGATCGGCAGCACCGTCCGAGCGGCGGGCGGATTGAGGCAAATCGGACTGCGATTCTTTGGATTCCAAAACTCGGGAGCGTCGAACGGGTTCATCCAGGCGCGTTCGACGATGCAGACAAAGCCATTCTTACCTTCCACCGCTGTTTCATAGCCGTGCGGTCCCAGGACCACAACTTTCGCATCTTTGGATATGGACGTCGGAGCCGCCGTCCGTGCCAGAGCAATCTCTGCGTTACGATCCGCCATCAGGTACTGATCCAGCGGAGCCATGCTGGGATACGGAGGCTTGGCGTCCTGTACTTGCGCTTGCGAGGCCGCGCCCAGCGCAATGGCCAGCGCAAAGAATCCCGATGCGATCATCTTGACCGTCTTTCGTTTCATTTGGTTCTCTCCTTGCATCCTTAGTGATGCAGATTCAAAGTTCCGGAGCTCCGGGTAAGTCGCCACCGACGCTTCTATAGGTACATCGAACGACTGGGCGGCAAATCGACACCCCAGCCAAGAAATATTTAAGATCGGCTGTGTCTGCCGGCACCGCCGAGGCGGTGGAATCTACCACTCCGATTGGGGCTGCGCTAGTTGCTATCATGGCTATGCCGGAATACGGCATCGGGAGCACATCGGGGGTTTCCCGCTAGTTGTTGGACGCAATCTATAACACAACTGGTTGCTTCATGCAACTAGTTGTATAATGGTTTAGGTACAAGGGACGCCAGATCAGAGTGGAGGCAGAGTGCGCAAGGATCACCGGTCAGAGTGCGTTATCAACCGAATGGTCGAAATGTTTGGCGATAAATGGAGTCTGCTCGTCATCCGCGACATCATTTTCGTGAACCGGAGGCATTTTCGCGAGCTCCTGACCAAATCTTTGGAAGGGATTGCGTCGAATATGTTGGCCGATCGCCTGCAAAGGCTTATCGAGCAAGGGATCATTGTCAAGTCGGATGACGCCAGCCATAAGCAGAAAGTCATTTACAGTCTTACGGAAAAAGGCATCGGATTGCTTCCTCTTCTGATGGAGATGGTTGTATGGGGCCACAAGTATTTGCCGGATTCCAAGCTGAGGGGTCTAGCTCAGGTCCTGGAAGAAGGAGGTCCTAAGCTGTGGGCAGAATTTATGGCTGAACTTCGCGAAACACATCTCCGGTCGTCAAACGGAAAAAGAAAGGCCCGGCGCCCGACGAAATCTAGGCGTATTTCTGCAATGCAGAAGCTTCAGGCGGCATACGAACCTGCACTGGCTAAGAGAAAAGCGTAGCGAGTGCGCCAACGCCGCGAGTTGCCATGGGTCAAAGTTGAGAATCAGAGTCGTCGACTCAATTAGCGCAATCCCATATGCTAGCCATCTCATACGACGCCGGATCCTCTTCCAGCGCTATGGCATTACGTAGATTGCCAACTCGGCGCAACAAAAAGGTGCAAAGATGCATGAAACGGTTACGGATTGAACAATCACCCGTCATAGAAGGTGTATCTGGTGATGCTGTGTTTGTGGTTAAGTCGGACGGACCATATGCTTTCTTGGATTTTGCTTGCGCGCGCAGACGGTAACCTCAAAAGTGCGCATTTCCTTCCTTGTGTTGCTGGCCACACCGCTGGATAACTTCGTAATCACGGTCGACATGATCGTGGAATAGCGTTCCACTTTCCTTCTAGCGGCACGACGATTGCATCCTTCACGCGTGGGAAACGATTGTAGTTACCGGAAACGCTCTGGCTTTTATGCAACCGCTCGGGTCCTCTCCCTCACCCTCGGCTGCTTTCCGGCCAACACTATTTGCTCCCCATTCTTGTTCAGGAGGAAGCCAAATGTCACTTAAGCGGTTATTTTTTGTTGCACTGGTTTTTGCCGTCGTGCTTATTATGGGCACATCGGTAATCGCTCAGACGACCGTTTCCCAAGGAAGTATTCAAGGAACCGTTACTGACCCATCGGGCGCGGTCGTTGGCGGCGCCAATATCACCATCACTCACAAGGCGACCGGGCAGGTCATCACCACGACTTCGACGAATTCAGGCACATTCAATTCCGGAGGTCTAATCCCCGGCGACTACGTTTTGCGGGTAGAGGCCAAGGGCTTCCGCACAGCGCAGCAGGCTTTTGCAGTTCAAGTAGGCGTAACCTCTTCCGGCAGCATTAAGCTGGAACTCGGTGAGACCAGCCAGGTGGTGGAAGTGCAGGCTTCCTCGATTCAGGTCAACACCGAGCAATCCACTGTGCAAGGCGTCATTACCGGCGATCAGATTGACAAGCTGCCGGTTGATGGCCGCAACTTCCTCGATCTTGCGCAGCTCGAACCCGGCGTGCAGATTCAAGACGGCCAGACATTCGATCCTACAAAAGCCGGTTATTCTTCGATTTCCATCAACGGTGTGTTCGGACGCACTCCACGTATCGAACTCGACGGCATCGACATCAGCGATGAGACCGTCGGCACGACAACCCAGAACGTCGGCATGAGTTCGATTCAGGAATTCAACATCAGCCGGTCGAACCTTGATCTCTCCACCGAGTTGACATCAGCGGGTGCGGTCAATGTGACCACGCGGTCTGGGACGAACGACATTCACGGTCAGGCGTTCTATAACTTCCGCGGCCGCGATGCCGGTACGGCTTCATTCCCCGGCGCTCAGGTCGGCTACTATCAGCGGAACAACTTCGGCGGCCGTGTCGGCGGTCCGATCATCAAGGACAAGTTGTTCTTCTTCCTTGACGGCGAACGCATGAAGCAGGATGGTGTGCTGCCGTTGGTGATTCCGGCTCCCTTCCAAGCGTTAAGCGGCGGTTTCCTCTCGCCCTTCCGCGACAGCGAAGTCACGGGCAAGTTGGACTGGCAGGCGACCAAAGACGTCCACGTTTTCTACCGCTTTACCTATAACTGGAACAAATCGGAAGCCAACTTCAACTACAACTACCAGGTCTATTCGAACCGGGACAACACTCCTTCGCACGCCGTGGGTGTTGACTGGTCTAAAGGGTCATGGTCGCACAGCTTCCGCTTCGGGTATTTGAAATTCCACAACCTGATCGGCGACGCGACGCAGGGTGCAAGCTTTTTCAATCCGCTGCCAAACGACGAGATCATAGTTAATGACCTCGGACTCCAGTTGTCAGGTCCGAACCTGCTGGCACCGCAACAGACCTTCCAGAGCAACAAGCAGATCAAGTACGATGGCAGCAAAGTGTACGGTTCGCACGTCTTCCGCTTTGGTGTCGGCTTCAATGACATCAACGGTGGCGGATTCGCGAGCTTCTTCGGAATCGCACCGCTGGCTGTAACCACGTCCACTTCGTGTGCGGTTCCGGGCCAGATCACCACCTGCGAGCTCTTGGCGGGTGTTCTTGGTAACGGCCAGGGGTTCTTCACCGAAAAGCCGGCTTTCGGCTATCCGGCTGGAGGACAGCACGACAACCGCTTCCAGTTCTATCTGGGCGATTCGTGGAAGATGAAACCGAACTTCACCTGGACGTACGGCCTGCGTTACAACCGTGACACCGGCCGGTCGGACAGCGATCTGTCTTCGATTCCATGCTCCGCGGTCGCTGCTGGTCCGCTCGCGGCCAGCGCACCCTGTTCCGGCGACACGCCGCTGTTGGATCAATTCGGACCTGGGTTGGGCAACCCAGTCAGACAGCCCAACACCCAGTTCGGACCGCAGGTCGGCTTTGCCTGGGATCCTACTAAGAAGGGTAAGACTGTGATCCGGGCGGGCGCCGGCATCTACTACGAAAACTCCATCTTCAACAACACGCTGTTTGATCGTCCAGCCAAGCTGGCCAAGGGTCTGTTCTTCCAGGAAGGGGCCCTCGGCTGCAATGGCGCTGGCGCAACCACGTTTAACATCCCGGGACAAGGCAATGTCACTTCGATCAACGGGGTGGATCTAGGTTCGGGTGTCTGTGGACAGCCGCTCTCGGTTGCCGGTCCGTTGCTATTTGATCTGCAGCAGGAGTTTCAAGCGGCAGTGAAGGCGCAGGGGCCGACGGCGAACCCCAGCTACATTGCCAATACCCTGATGGTCAGCAATAGTATTCAGGGCTTGGCAGCGTTTGATCCCAACTTCCGCAACGCACGTTCTTACCAGTTCAATGTTGGCATGCAACATGAGATCTGGAAGGGCGGCGTGCTCACCGCAGATTACATCCGCAACGTCAGCACACGCTTCATGCTGACGATTGACCAGAACCACGTCGGGGATGCGCGGTTTCTGGATGTGAATGCCGCCAATACCGCGATCGCAAAAACCCTGGCTGGCTGCGGCGTTACCACTGTTGCGGCAGCGACTACTCCAGGCGCAATTTGCGCCGCCACCGGTAACCCGATCACCATTAATGACTTCGCCAGCAACGGATTGGATTCCGGCAACGTCTTTGGCGGCGGTCCGGCCAATCTGAGCGGCGCAGCTTTTGGTGGTATCAACCGCAACGTAGGGGTTGGAGCCTTCGAGATGCCGGAAGGCCGCTCCACTTACAACGCACTGCAGATGTCCTACAAACAACAACTGGCGAATCCGATGCCTGGATTTAGCTCGATGGACCTGACCGTTGCCTACACCTTGTCGCGCTTCGTTGGCGACGGCTCCAACGACCAGTTCTTCAGCGCTACGGCGGCTGACAACAACAACCCCAGTTACTTCACCGGCCCAACTTCGCTGGATCGAACCGATGCATTCAAGTTCGGTCTTACTGCGGAGGTTGCGCATCACGGACCGCGTCTCAGCGTGATTGGAAACTTTGGCACCCCTCATCCGTCAACGATCCAGTTACTGGCAGCGAACGGAGGAACACAGAACGGGGTCACCAGTACGGGCGAGATATTCCACAGCGATTTGACGGGTGATGGTACAGTGCAAGACATCCTCCCGATAAATGCTGGCCAGGCCGCTGGAAAGCCCGGGCAGTTCATGCGCTCGGTCTCGCCGAGTGCACTTACCAACGTGATCAACTCCTGGAATAGCATAGTGGCAGGTACGCTGACGCCAGCAGGACAATCGCTGGTGGCAGACGGTCTGTTCACGACTGGGCAGTTGCAGGCGTTGCAAGCGTACAAGGGGTTTCTGGCTCCCCCGCCACCGGGCGCTGTGGGCAACGGCATCTTCCGCGAGGTCAGCACCACGCTGGCCTGGCCGATCAAAATCACGGAACGATTCAACATTGAACCTTCCTTCAGTGCGTTTAACGTGTTCAACCTGGCGAACTTCGGAAATGAGTTCGGACCTCTGCCGTACTCGCTGACACCGTATACGCCCGGCGCCATCGGTAACGCTGGCAGCGTTAACGGAACCGCATCGGGATCAACTCGCGAATCACTGCGAACTGGCACCGGTTCGGGCATCTTCTCCCTGGGTGCCCCGCGGCAAGTCGAGTGGGGTCTCAGGTTGAATTTCTAGCGGTTGCTCCCAGGGACCAGAAGCCGCGATCGGTTCGCGGCTTCTGGTTCAAATTCGATTGCAGCGCTTGCTGAAACCGAGCCGATCGAGGGCAAGTGTGGAGCGGAAACTATGTGTCTATTGCCTAGCGTGGCAATTGATGCGCGAGACCGCTGGGGCTGGAAAGCTACCTACAACGGTATTTTGAATCTGTGGCAGGAGGATCTTATGTCGACAGCCCCAGTAGATAAATCGCATGTGGCCTCTCTCGCGGCTGCGGCCCCGAGAATGGAAATTGAGCAGATCGTCAAACTCGCAGGAGGTGAACTGCAGGTTTTACTAACACAGCGCGCAACGATACTTAGGCGTCTCGCTATCTTACGTCGTATCATTTCTGGCCTAGCCGAGATGTTTGGAGATGATGTTCTGCCTGAAGATGTGCGGGTCTTGATCAAGCTTCCCACACAGAGAACTCGCGGGGCTGGGTTAACGGACGCTTGTCGCGCCGCTCTAAGCACGTCATCACGACCCTTAACCGCCCGAGACGTAGTTGACACAATCCGGGCCAAGGATGCCAAGGTGATACAGGATCACAAGGATCCGGTTGCATCAGTAACGTCAATCCTGCACCGCCTGGGCTCGTACGGCGAAGCCACAACCGAGGTCAGCCAATCGGGTAGGCGCATGTGGACCCCGGTGGAAGTCCACCGCCATAATTAACTGCCAGTGCTGTTCCCACCAACAACTTGACCAGCGAATCGTGTAGACCTAGCGTCTCACTACTGGGAGTAGAGTGTCTACGCCCCTCGTCAAGATTGAACTTAAGGTACGTCTCCGGCGCCGATGATGCTGGTCAGTATGATAGTTAGCTGGCTAACTATCTCTTCTGCCTTCATGTACGGATTGGTTTTCTTGTTATTGATGGGAGACTTCTGGTTTCCGTACCGACTATTGAACAGTTCTGGCGTGTCTGTACGGCTCTTGGTTGGCGGAGGCTGGGTTGCTTTGCCCGTGTTCTGCTCAGGAATTGTGTTTTCCAATAGTTTCAAGCAATTTGTCCGTCCCGCTGAAGCGCTCGGTATGAACCTTTTTGGTGCCGTCCTCGGCGGCGTGCTGGAAAATGCTGTGATGGTGGGAGGTACGCCGATCCTGCGTGTACTTGCGATTGCTCTCTACGCGGCGGCAGCAACTGCCCTGTGGTTGTCGTCTGCAAGGAGCCTTCGCTCTGCCGCAGCGCACTGACGGCACAACACCGCCGTCACGAGCCTCGCTCTGCTCCACTAATTTCGGGCGCGGATCTCACCGAAATCCGGGTGCTCGAGAAAGGCCTTTAACACCTCGTCCACCAACGGTGCCGTCCAGCGGGAATCCGACAGGAATGCCTTCTAGAGTGGACGAGAGTGGGTCGCAAGACGTCAGTCTCGACTGGCAGATGGGCAGGATGGCTTATTGGGGACAAGTGCTCCCGCCCGGTTGTTTGAACCCTGAGCATCTGACCGTCTACAAAATCGTCTACAGCACTGTAGACGGAAAACCAGAAGTGCTGTTCATGTGCCTGAAAATATTGGTCGGGGAGAGAGGATTTGAACCTCCGACCCCCTGGTCCCGAACCAGGTGCTCTACCAGGCTGAGCCACTCCCCGACATACTCGTTGTCCGGCATGAAAATAAGGTAGGGATGAACCGCCGGAATGCCTACGAGAACCGCTACTCCAGCAAGATTATAACATTCATCAGGCAGGCGTCAGCCGAGCGTGCCGAGGCAACCCATCGTCTTCGACGAGGGCCTACCCATCCGCCTCAGCCGCTACTTTTTCCAAGAGCGAGTCGAGATGGTGCGCTTACAATGAGGACGACTTAGGTCACGGGGGAACTTTGGGCGCCACATCTGTACAGGAGAATCCGCTAATATAACGATTTAATAGCCCGTGACTTCACAGATATGATCGCTTTGACCGCAAGCCGTTTGTTCACGCCGCTCGAATCGGTCGAGCAGCCTGTTGTCTTGCTGGATGGGGCCAAGATAGTCGAAGTCAGCTCTCGGCTCGAGCGCCCGCTTCCTCAGGGTGCGCAGCAAGTCGACTTCGGAGATTCGATTCTTGCGCCTGGGTTCGTGGACATCCATATTCACGGCGGGGCCGGCCACGATGTAATGGAAACGGATCCTGCAGCTTTGCCCGCAGTGGAGCAACTGCTGGCGAAACACGGAGTCACCAGCTACTTGCCGACCACCGTTACCGCTTCCCCCGACCACATTCTCTCCGCCTTGGATCGGCTGGCCACCGCGATTGAAAATGCCGAGCGTGCCCCTGACTCTCGCGGACGGCGGGCGCAGCCCGTGGGCATTCATCTGGAGGGCCCATTCATCAGTTTCGAGCGGCGGGGTGTACATCCCCCCCAAGACTTGCTGCCTCCGACGCTGCCGGTGTTCGAGCGCTTCTGGCAGGCTGCGCGCGGTCGCATTCGAATGCTGACCATTGCACCGGAGCTGGAGGGGGCACGAGCCGTGATTGCGGAAGCTGTGCGTTGCGGCGTCTGCGTGAGTCTGGGACACTCCGACGCCAAGCTACATGACACGCGCTTAGCTGTGGAAGCTGGAGCACGCCATGCCACGCACACCTTCAACGCCATGCGACCGCTCGGCCACCGCGAACCGGGAATCGTAGCTGCCGTGCTCACTGATTCGCGCCTCTCGGCTGACATCATCGCCGATGGAATTCATCTCGATCCCACCATTGTGGAATTGTTTCTGAAGCAGAAAGGTCCAGAAGCTGCGGTGCTGATTACGGATGCAACTGCCGCGACCGGCATGCCCGATGGCCGCTATCGTCTGGGATGGTTTGAGGTGGAAGTCAAGAATGGCATGTGTACGGCAGAAGGCGCTCTTGCCGGCAGCGTGCTGACCATGGATCGTGCCGTGCGCAATGTAACCAAGTTTGCAGGTTGGGGATTGCAGCAGGCGCTCCGCTTGGCCACGCTGAATCCTTCGCGCGTGGTGGGGTTGTCGAACCGGGGCAAACTCGAGGCCGGCGCTGATGCCGATATCGTAGTGTTGAGTCCAACCGGCGAAGTTAGAACCACGTTTATTCACGGCGTGAGGATGGAAGCTGCAGCCAGCAACTGACAAATGAAGAGAGAGGCAGGTAACAACTAAAGAGTGGCGGACAAAGGCGGATTTCCCCATTACATGCTGAAAGAGATTTTCGAGCAGCCGCAAGGGCTGCGCGATACCATCGTGCCCCGAGTTTCGCTTGAGGCGGGCGAAGTACACTTGAACGAAGTTAAGATCGGCAGGGGAGAGTTGCGTGCGTTGCGCCGCATCCACATTGTTGCGTCGGGGACCAGTCGTCACGCCGGCATGACCGGTCAATACATGATTCAGGAGTTGGCGAACCTGCCGGCCGATGTCGACTACGCCAGCGAATTTGAATACCGCAATCCGATGATCGGCGCCGGAGAGCTGACCATCGTGATTACCCAATCTGGCGAGACCGCGGACACCACGGCTGCTCAGCGCGAAGCGAAGGCCCGAGGATCGCGCACCATTGCAATCTCCAACGTAGTCAATTCCACAATCGCGCGCGAGGCCGACGGTGTGCTCTACACCAATGCCGGGCCGGAGGTCAGCATTGCCTCCACCAAAGCCTTCACCGCGCAAATGGCGGTACTGTTTTTGCTGGCTGCGTATCTGGGACAGGAGGGGGGCTATCTGAGCCCGGATCAGGTGCGACGCCACATAAGTGAGCTGCTGGAACTGCCTGCCAAAGTCACGACGGTGCTGGCCTCTGCGCCGCAGTGTGAAAAGCTGGCGGAGAAATATCGCACTGCGCAGGATTTTCTGTTTCTCGGCCGCGCCATCCACTACCCCATCGCCATGGACGGGGCTTTAAAGTTGAAGGAGGTTTCCTATGTTCATGCCGAGGGCTATCCCACGGGAGAAACCAAACATGGCCCCAACGCACTGATTGATGAGAATCTTCCCATCGTGATCATTGCCACTTGTGACCGTAACGACGAAGGATCAGTCGTGCGCTACGAGAAGAATGTGGCGAATATCAAGAGTTTCAAACAGCAATCGGCGCGGGTGATTGCGATCGCGACTGAGGGAGATGACGAATTGGGCCGCATCGCCGATCACACTATCTTCATTCCCCGTGCATCTGAGTTACTCTCGCCGATTCTGGAGATTGTCCCGCTGCAACTCTTCGCTTATTACATGGCAGTAAAGAAGGGCCTGGACGTGGACCGGCCGCGGAATCTGGTGAAGTCGGTGACACATGAGTAGCTAATCCGTGTCGGTGTTCTCAGATGTTATGCCGCGCACGAGTCGTCATCCGGATCAGGTAGCGATGATGGAGGATCGCTGGCCGGAAAAGTATCCGCTACGGTCTTGTCCATCATTTTATCTTTCCGCTCTTCGATGTTGCTCTCGTCGATGGTGCGATCCTCGGGATCGCGTGTGCGTAGAAACAATGATTGGGACATAGCCCCTCCAGTTTCCTTAGATACTGTAGCCACGGCTACGGCATCAGATGTCAGTGCGTGAATGCCACATTGATTCCTGTAGTCAATTGGACATCATTCTGTTTCTTGCCTGCCGGCGGATTAGTAACGTAGATATCGCCGAAAGCATTTTGCCATCCCAGCCACTTACTGATCTTCGTGATCGTACCAAAATTGAAAGTGCCTCGGTATTGGCTGGTGTCGCTGAGATCGGGGAAGAAGTACAGCTTTTCCGCTAACACCGTCGATGCGCCTAGCTTGTATGTGAGTTCCTCGCCCAAAGTAAGCGCGGCGAAGTTGCGATCCATGCCGATATAGTTTTCTTTGGTGTAGTTCACACCGCCGAAAAGATCCACAGTGGTGCGGCCGGTATTGATGACGTGAAATCCCAAACCCCCGCCAAGAACGGAGCGCAGGTTCAGATTCTGCAGAGCGTCGGTTTGGAAGTCGGCGCTGCCGAAAGCGAATACAAGCTTGGTAAGGTTGCGGTCATAGCGGGCGCCACCCTGGGTCGCGTTGGCGGTGACGCTGGGCACTGCTCCGGCCGCATCGTTGGTGGCGTAGATGGTGTTCTCGTACAGCGCGATTTCATCGTGCGAGGTCTTACGATCAGCGGTAAACGCGATTGCGAGGTTCTTGGTTTCGCTATTGCCTCCGGTCAGCGCAAAGCCGAGATTAGCCCCGCCAACCCAACCTTGTAGCAGCGAGGGATGCAGCGACTTTTCGTACGCCGCCTCTGCCTGATCATTACGTAGCGCGGTCACCTCGGCGCGGGGAACCTCAACCGGGCCTCCCGGTGTTGTGCTCACCGCCAGGCTGCCATCGGAAGTGGTCACCGCGCCCACCACGGTTTTCGCCGCCGTCACAACATGCAGCGGCGTCGCGGAAGTCAGAGACTGCACCGCCGGCCATTGAATGGTGACTTCACCGGCGAATTCGGTCTTGATCACCAGTGTCTTGCCATCCGACTTGGTAATGGTTCCCGTCAACCGGTCACCATTGTTCAGCACCACCTGATCGGCGAAAAGCAGAGAACTCAACCCGAATACCGACAACAATAGCCACAGTTGCAGCTTACGCATAAGGGTTCTCCATTAATTAGTTGTTTTGATCTCGAAGGACTAAAGGCTGAGCCAGCTAGCTCTTGGTGTCGGGATTCTTGACTTCCGTGCTGGCGGCCTTTGGTTGGTCGGGAGGCGTGTCTTTCATGCCCTCTTTCAGGGCGCGAATGCCCTCGCCCAGTCCCTTGCCCAGCTCGGGAAGTTTCTTGGGCCCGAAGATCAGCAGCGCGATTACGAATATAACCAGCAGGTGCATCGGCTGAAACAGGCCTTCAAACATACAGAACCTCCACGAGAGACGCTTTCTCTTATGTCTAACGTTACTCAAGCCGGAAAGTTCCGTCAACCGGGTCGGCTGGTACGCGGAATTGGCTTCTGCAAGCCAAAGACATAAAAGGCTTTAGTGGGACGTCGGAACCTTTGGGCAGCCTCCTCTATTGAACTACGGTGCTCTCGGCAGGTAACCGTGACCAACCTACAATCGCTATGGACGCTGCTTCGCGGCGTCATTGGTCCACTGAGATTAAGGAGCGAACATGAGCTCTACAGCAGCAGCGCCGGCAACCAGCCACAGGACGGCCAAATCAGCAGTTCGCGATGCCAACGCCAGACCCGCGCCGGAGTCTGCGGTCGCCGCCGCCAGTCCGATGGCGGAGCCGCTGGGCTTGAAAGCGGTCGGTTACGGACTTCCTTGTTTAAAGTGCCGAACCTATTATGCGGCGAATGTCAAAGTGTGCCCGGTGTGCCAGACTGCGGAGCGCGTTTCTCCCGTGGTGGTAAGTGCATCTCCCGCGCCTGCCCCGGTGCTCAGTGAAGAACCGCCTGATCTGGCAACGTTGGAAGCGGAGCGGGAGCGCTTCTTGAAAGACTTCAAAGCCCAACTGCTCACCTCGCAGATGCAGGTTCGTACGACCGCTTCGACGAATTGCACTCGCGCCGAAAACCACCAGAGTGGCCAGCAGACTGCGACCGTTTGCCAGACCTGTTTCGATCATCTGCAGGAGCGAATCGATGTGCTGGAAGCCGCTCTCCACATCGACCTGAAAGAAGCCGCGCAGATTGTCTATGAAGCGGTCTGGGCTGACACTTCAGATTCCACCAAGACTTACGACAACGCCGCTCATTCGCTGCTCAACGAGATGCGCAAACGCGCTGGGATAACGCAAACGTTTGGAGTTCTTCAGCCGTTGAGTGACTAATCGTCGCTACCACGTGGCTCGCAGTGCCGCAAGCCTATCCTAAATATCTTGCTTTGACCGCAAGATACGGATGGTTCGTTGCCGCGCCTCCGGCTAACCTTTCCTCACTATGACAAGCAATGCGATACTCAACCTGAACGAGATCAAGACGAGTGGAATCGAAATGGCCGGAAGCAGCCAAAACCGCTGGTGGCAGGCCGTTGAGGCCCGCGATGCCAGCCAGGATGGCAGCTTCGTGTTTGCCGTGTCTTCAACCGGCGTTTATTGCCGGCCTTCGTGCCCTTCGCGGCGGCCGCAGCGTAAAAATGTCGCGTTCTTCCGCCGTCCAGATGAGGCCGAGAAGGCCGGTTATCGAGCCTGCCTGCGTTGCCGGCCTCGATCTGCGGGTCACGGATCGGCGGAGACCGTTCGCACCATCTGCCGTTTCATCGAGCAGCATCTTGACGAGCCACTCACGCTGGCGCGCCTGGGAATGGAGTTTCACCAAAGTCCGTTTCATTTGCAGCGTACTTTCAAAGCTGTGCTGGGAATCACGCCCAAGGCCTACGCCGATTCCTGCCGCATGAACCAGCTCAAGAGCAAGCTGCGCGCCGGACATTCGGTGACTCGCGCCATGTATGACGCGGGATACAGCTCCAGCAGCCGGCTCTACGAGCGCACCGCTTCGCAGCTCGGCATGACACCGGACAAGTACCGTCGCGGCGCCATCGCGGCGCCGATCCGTTTCACTTGCGCCGATTCTCCGCTGGGACGAATGTTGATCGCAGCAACTGACAAAGGCATTTGCGCGATCCAATTTGCCAACTCCGATGAGGAACTCGAACAAGGGTTGCGGCACGAGTTTCCCTTCGCTATCCGCAAACACGACGATGGAGCTTTGCGTGAATGGAAAGAAAACCTGCTGCGTCAGATGCGCGGCCAGAAACTTAGTTCCACTTTGCCGCTGGACATCCAAGCGACGGCATTCCAGCGCCTCGTGTGGGCGTACTTGCAGAAGATTCCGTTCGGTGAAACCCGCTCTTACGCAGCCGTTGCGAAGGGCATTGGCCGTCCCACGGCAACGCGTGCTGTCGCCCGTGCCTGCGCGACCAACCCCGTCGCAGTGGTTATTCCCTGTCACCGCGTCGTCCGCCAGAGTGGAGAAGCGAGCGGTTACCGCTGGGGAGTGGAACGTAAGAAGACGCTGCTGGAACTGGAGCAGGCTTAAAATGCGCAGCCGGTTTTTATTGCAGTTTCCTGTACACTTCGCGCGCGTCGTCCAGCATCTTCAACACGGTGGTCTTCTCGGCTTCGGTGTTCCAGTCGTGGTTGGCGTTGACTGCTTCCTCGAGCCGCCCGATCCAGGCAATGAAATAGGCGGCATCTTCAGGAGCTTTGGAATTCGAACCTGCGACTGTCACATAAATCGGACTGGTGGTTGCATAGGGATAGAGGTCCAGAATCGGGTGCTCGGCTTTCTCGCTCCAGGCGCGCAGCAGGCACCATCCGCTGCGGGAGATGGGAATTATGTCTTCGACGTTGGCAGTTTCGCGATCGCTGTTGAGCTTCAACTCGCGCACCACGTCTCCATTGCAGATAATTTGTAGGTGATCAATAGGCACAATCGATCGCATCCAGACGGTGAATTTCAATTTGTTCTCGCCTGCCGGAAGTCTTACTTCGTCGCCGACATCTTTTCCGCCCAGTGTGAAGCCAAGCAACGGGCCGTTGGTTGCGAACGTGTGTCCTTGTTTCAGTGATCCCAGCCACGCCGCGATGTCGAGCGGGCCTTTCGGCACGCGGGCATACACACGAGTCAGACCCACGGGCCCACGAAGAGACGCGAAGTTGGCCATGGCGTCGGATCCGGCACCGGTGGGCAGACGGAACCCGCAGTTAAGCAGGCGATACCACACGGTCGCAGTGGATTGGTGGTCGCTGAAGCCCATGGCTTCGATGTAATCGACTTTGCCGAGAGCTGCATCGACGGGCAATTCCAGCGCAACGTCAAGGGGTTCGCCATGGGTGAGCGTTGGATCCTTCACCGGGTCGGGAACGAAATCAAAAGGATGCACATATCCGGCCACCCCGTGCTGGGCATGCGCGAGATCCGCCACCGCTGCGTTGGTAGGAAACAGGCTGGCCGCGGCAGTGTTGTTGTACGATGCATAGCCCGGCAGCAGAAAATTCTGCGTCAAGTTCAGCAATCCCAGATGCCCCCAATAACTGGTATGAAACTCTTGTGCGTGGAACAGCAGGTGTTCCGGCTTCGAAGCGGGATCGAGCTTCGGGCTGAAGTATGCGATGTCAGGAATTCGCTGCTCTTTGTTGACGATCAAGTTTTCGATCAGCGAAAGGTTTTCGGCTTCTTCTTGCTTGACAAGGTTAGCTGGAGTATTGCGGTACGCGCCGCCGTAATTCATGTGCACATGCAGATCGCCACTGACCCAGCGAAAACGCGGGACGTGGGGAATGTCGAGCGGTTGCAGATGGATGGTTATCTTAACCCGCTGGTCCGGAGCAACCTTCACTCGCACTTTCTCGATGCGATATTCGAGGCCCTTCATGACTTCAACCGTCACTTGCCCCGCCGGGACGGTGACTTCGGCCACACCCGAAGTGTGAAAATAATGTGCTTCAAACGGACGCTCTGAGCGCACGAAGTTGTCCTCCGCATGCATCCAGGCATCGTCGGGCGCGTAAGCGCGGCCGTCTTCACCAGTGAGGAAAATGCGTGCCGGAGTTGGTTGGTCTGAAATGCCCAGTACTTTAATTGTGAGGTGGCCCATTGGTTTCAAGAAATGCTTCTCGATTGCAATGACTTGAGTCTGCGCGCCACCAATTACCTCCTGAATCCAAAGTGAAGTATTTCCGCCGCGGTTTGAGATGAACGCGATCTTCTGCCCGTCCGGGGACCAACGGGGATTGGTGTTGTCGAAGTCGCCGTAGGAAATCGGGAAGGCATCGCCACCCGCGGAAGGCATGACCCAAAGCTGGTGCCATTGGCCGCCCAGATAGGACGCGTAGACCATTCGTTTGCCGTCGGGAGAAAAGTCCGGCTTGGCTTTCCACGCAGTTTCTTCGTAGTGAATCTCGCGCGCTTCAGCACCGGGCTCGGCCTTCATGCGCCAGAAGCCACCGGTGCCGTACACATGGCCGTGATTGGAAACGAACATCAGTTCGGTTCCATCCGGCGACCAGGCTGGGCTGATCTCATGATCGATCGGGCTGTAGTAAAAACGTGGCTGATTCGTCCGCGTCTCGCCCGTGAGCCGCTGGAGGTGGGTCATCTCCCCGTTGCTGAAATCGGCCACGAAGACGTGAAAATGTCCGTTATATGATGTGGAGACGAAGGCGATCCGCTTACCATCGGGCGAAAAGCGCGGGTCCACGTTCACGGAGCCGCCGGATGTCAGTTGGCGAGGCTGTTTCGTCCCCAGATCCAAGGCCCATAGTTCGATGGCGTCTTTGTCAGACGACGCGTACACCACCCAGCGCCCATCGGGCGAACAGTCTGGCTGATAGTCGTAGCCGGGGCCAGCGGTGAGTTGTTCCGCTTCGGTCGAACCCAGCTTCTGGCGCCATAATGAGCCGGCCATCGAATACACTAGCGCCCGCGAGTCGGGAGTCCACGCGGCAGAACTGGGCCCCGTCGTAAGCTGCGGCAAGTACATCTCGCGATAGTAGTAACGATGCGGCAGATCAACTTGCTTGAGCACCGGGTCAAGTTGTGGGAAAGCGGGCAGGAAAGTGAGCAGAAGAAGTAGCGCTAGGTTAGTTGGGCGTCGCGCAAGCAATGGTTACCTCTCCCGTCTGAATGCGGATTATATCGAAGCTGGCGCTGGCGGTTCTGGTAATGTATCAGCGCATGCGCCGCGCAATTGCCATTGCCGCCCTCATGGTCGTCTCGCTGGTTCTTCCGGCGTTAGCGGCGGTACAGCCGTCTTTTGGGGCTGCGTATCTCGGGGTAACAGCTCTCGCTGCCGTGCGCTGGCTGGTCCTGATTGCGCTGGTGGCGTATGCATGTTTTCGCCCCTCTCTGACCACCTGGATCTTCATTTCCATGCTGCTGGGGGCCGAGATCGGCCACGATTTCCCCGCATTCGGCGTCAGCTTGCGGCTCCTCGCGCAGATCTTCTTGCGGCTTATCAAAGTCATCATTGCGCCGCTGATCTTCAGTACTTTGGTCAGCGGGATCGCTGGACATTCCGATCTCAAGAAAGTCGGGCGCATGGGAGTAAAGGCGCTCATCTTTTTTGAAGTGGTGACCACGCTGGCACTGTTCATCGGACTCGCTGCCATCAGCATCAGCCAGGCTGGCGTAGGAGCGCAGATTCCGGCCAATACCGCCGAAACGGTGAAGATTGAGAGCCTCACTCCCAGCGAAACTGTGTTGCATGTCTTTCCGGAGAACATCGCCAAATCGGTAGCGGAAAATCAGATCTTGCAGGTGGTGATCTTCAGTTTGCTCTTTGGTGTTGCGCTAGCTTTAGTAAAAAACGAAACCAAGCGGCGCCCCATGCTGGCTTTCACGGAAAGCCTGGCAGAAGTGATGTTCAAGTTCACCAACATCGTCATGTGGTTTGCGCCGCTCGGAATCCTGGGCGCGATCGCAGCCACGGTTGGATCGACGGGAATCGGCATCTTCGGGAATCTGGCGCGGCTGCTGCTGACGCTGTATGGCGCCTTGGCAGTATTTTTGTTGGCGGTGCTTTTGCCGGTGGCGCTGCTGGCAAAGATTCCCATCAAGCGTTTCGTTCGCGCCGTGGCCGAACCCGCGACCATCGCCTTCAGCACCGCCAGCTCCGAAGCCACGCTGCCGCGGGCCATGGAGCGCATGGAAGAACTCGGCGTCCCGCGCCCGGTTGTAGCTTTCGTCATGCCCACCGGCTACAGCTTCAACCTGACCGGCTCTGCGCTCTACCTGTCTTTGGCGGCGGTATTCGTGGCGCAAGCCGCCGGTATGCATCTCGGCTTCGGGCGCCAACTCTACATCCTACTGGTGCTGATGCTGACCAGCAAAGGCGTAGCCGGAGTCTCCCGCGCCGCGATTGTGATTCTCCTGGCCACAGCGGCAACTGTCGGATTACCGACTGAGCCCATCTTTATTCTGCTCGGGATCGATCAACTAATGGATATGGGCCGCACGGCGGTTAATGTGATCGGCAACTGCCTGGCAACAGTTGTGATCGCAAAGTGGGAAGGAGAGTTTCCCGCCGAAGGGCTTAGCTAGATGCGACCCGCTCGACTGGCTTCGCCGGAGCAAGGGCGATCAGGGCTATACCGATGACGAAGAGTGCCGCCACGCCCCACAGTTCTCCGCGTTGGACCATATTGCAGAATGCCTGCGTCCCCATAAACGCGGCGTGCACCAGGCTCGACCATGCCGTGAAAGCAATCAGGCTGCGATTCGCCGATGGGTCACGGGCTGCCAGCAGCAAGAAAATGCCGAGCGTGACATAAAGGCTCAGCATCATTGCCAACGCAGGCTCTTGCCGAATAAACATCGTCATGGGATAAGCTAAAGCGCAAAAGATCACGCCGACCACGACCAACACAACCTTCAGCGCACGTTCTCGACTCATCGCGGCCCTCCTCTTTGTTCATGGTTATTGCAGCTTCGCGTACTCCGCTTTGGCTTCTTTCAGGATAGGAATGTCGGGATCGGCATCTTTCCAGAGGGTGAGGAAATCTTTGTAGGCGGCGAGGGCGCGGACGCGGGCGGCGTCGGCGTCTGCGCCCTGCGAGGTTCTCGACTGCATGGCATTCCCACGAGCTACTCCCAGATGCGCCAATGCTCCCGTCCAACAATTCCAGACGATGCCGTTGTGGTCGAGAATCTTTCGGAATTCCGCGGCGGCGGCGCTCCCTTGGCCGGCTGCCAAGTATGCCTCTCCCCGTACATACGTCGGATAGAGACAGGAAATATTCATGACGAACATAACTTGTCCCAATTCTAGGGGTGAGACAGCTTGCAGTGCAGTCAGCGCCGAGGCCGAATTCTTCTTATTCAGCGCCAACTGCGCCTGAATCGCTGGCAGCCACAGCCCTTGCACCTGCGTATCCAGCGGATAGCTCTTCCCGAGGTCCTGCGCCAACGACTCGGCGTGTACCGTGTCGCCCGCCAGAGCAAACGCAAGCGCGGCTTCGAGCTGAACGCCCTGACTTGCCGGAACCAGCTTCAAAGCGTCCGTTGCCAATTGCCGCGCTTCCGCGGGATACCCATAAGCCGCTTCCCGCTGCGCCGCAATCGCCTGCCAAACCGCGCCAGTTTCTTTGCTGTCAGCGTGGATGGCGGAGTCTACAGACCGCTTGGTCAGTTCCCGCGCCCGGCCCAGATGGCCCGCATATGCCTCGGTGTCGGAGGCCATCGCGAGCCCGGCGTTCTCTTCCGGTTTGCCCGCAAACCACTGTAGCTGTTCCGCCATCGCTGCCGAGTCTGAGCCGAGAAAGGCAAGAGCGTAGATAAGTGTCTGAATCGAAAAGTCATTATCTAGTTTTAGCTCCTGCGCCTCATGGATGGTTTGCCGTGCATCATCGAAACGCTGCAAGGCAAGGTCGTCGTTGGCTTGTTGGTCGTACACCGCTGGATCCGTCCCAAGGCGCATGGATTGTCTTCTGGCCTCCGCGGCTTTCTCATATTGCCCTTGTTCGTCGTACTCTATGCCCAAATTGCCATACGCTCCTGCGGCTGTGCGTGGGTAGCTTTCAATCTCTTCCTGATGTATCCGGGCCGCTTTATCTAGTTCCCCAGTAACGCTCCGATAATAGCTGGAGGCGATCAGCAGTTTTTCCGGCTCGCTGGCATGTTCCCGCAACTCGAATGCCTTGGTGAAATACTCACGCGCCCGCCCCAGTTCGCTGAGAGTCGAGTACACTTCTCCCAGTTCCCTGAAGCACAAAGCACAATTGGGATCGAGTTCGATGGCTCGTTGAAGATAAGGCAGCGTAGCGGTATGGCCTTTCCTCCAATGCCTTTGCCCCAGGCTGAGCTGCTTCAAAGCATCCAGCGAAGACGTGGTAGCCTCCGACAGAGGAACATCAAACTTCTGCACCGTGGCCAGTGATTCGCCCAACTCAGAGCGCAACTTCGATGCCGCCTCGCCCAGCGCGTCCAGCACCTTCTCCTTGGACGGCGCGGTCACCTGATCCTCGGCCAGTGTGTCTCCGTTCTGACAATTCACCGCCTTTAATTCCAGTACGTACTTGCTCCCCAAACTGCTGATCGCTCCAGCAATGTAAGCCTTGCTGCTCAATCGCTGGCAAAGCTCGCGGGCAACCTCGGGCGTGAGCTTCGTATCGACAGGGCGCGTCATCTGTTGCAACGTCTTCGTAACTTCGCTTTCAGAGGGCACATTCAGGAAGGGCGATTGCCTCAGAGAGACGTTGAGCGCTGTCTTCAGTGTGTCGTCGAAAATTGCATCGCCCGTCCTATTAGTAAAATCGGCGAGAACGATGGTGTCTTTCTCGGTCAGGCGTTGCGTGGCGTGGCGCGAACGGAAGTAGAACGCTCCTGTGATTGCCACCGCGACCAGCACTACGGCGGCCGGAACCAGAACCTTCCAGAACTTCCTGCCAGCCACAGCAACTTCGGCGACTCGCGCAGCGCTCGATGACGGGGCCGATGACTGTGGCGACGAAGGCGACGACGCGAACGCAGGAGCGGAACCCGACGCCGGCGTCGGTTGCTGCCTGGCCGTCTGAGAGCCGCTTTCGTGCGCGACCGGATTTGTGCCAGAACTCGCAGCGATCGCTCGTCCCGTCTCCGTATCCCGTTTCAGCCGTTGCAGCTCCGCCCGCATTTCGGAAGCATGCTGATAACGCAGATTGCGGTCTTTCTCCAGCGCCCGGTTTACGATGTGTTCCAGTTCGGCGGGAACATCGGGATTCAGCCGCACGGGGGCAACTGGAGCACGGTTCAGAATCGCATCGAAGACGGTTGCCGTACTGTCCCCGCGAAAGGGTAACTGCCCGGTGGCCATCTCATAGAGAACAACTCCAAATGAGAACAAATCGCTGCGGGCGTCTAATTCTTTAGCCCGCGCCTGCTCCGGCGACATGTACGCGACGGTGCCGAGAGTGGAACCGGGGCTGGTGAGATGATCTGCATCCACCGAAACCGTTTGCGTGTTCAACGCCGCAATGTTGCTCGAAGAAGCGGTCGGCTGGGTGACCTTGGCCAGCCCAAAGTCCAGAATCTTGGCATGGCCGCGCTTGGTGATGAAAATATTTGCCGGCTTGATGTCGCGGTGAACGATGCCTTCCGCGTGAGCTGCGTCGAGTGCGTCGGCGATCTCGATGGCGAGGGACAGAATCAGTTCGGTCTCCATCGGCCTGCCAGCAATGCGATGTTTCAGATTCAGGCCGTCCAAAAACTCCATGGCGATGAAGGCCTCGCCGTGTTGGTTGTCAATTTCGTAAATGGTGCAGATGTTGTGATGATTCAGGGCTGAGGCTGCCTTGGCCTCGCGCTGGAAGCGGCTGAGAGCCTGCGGGTCTTTGGCGACGTCGTCGGGCAGAAATTTGAGAGCGACAAAGCGGTCGAGGTTTATGTCTTTGGCCTTATAAACCACACCCATCCCACCACCGCCGAGCTTTTCGACAATGCGGTAATGCGAAATGGTTTGGCCGATCATTCTTGTGCGATCAGAAGGCACGCGCTGTGCGCGACCATGTTAGGCGGGAAGCCAAGGCGAGTCAATGCAGCGTTAGGAAGACAAACGGTTTCTACTGGTTTGCCCACCCCCCAGGCAAACAACCGTCAAAACATTAGAGACAAAGGTAATTACGCGAATTACCAAAGCGCATGCACATGGGACATCTATTCGCCGCAGGGTGTGGGTGAGATGTTGAGTCTCAGCAAGCCCGCTGCCCATGCAAAGCGACGAAATCCTTGACGATGTCCACATTCGCATCCTGCGCGTGACCGAAGATCTGCGCTCGATTCAGCAAGCCTTGAATTGCGCTGCTATGCAGGCGCCCAACGATCCCGAATTGATGGAAGCACTGTGCCAATTGCCCGAGCTGGAATCGTTGCATCTTCTGAAAACGGCGCTTGACCAGATGCGCCATTTCCTCTGGTTCTATATGCAGGTAATGACGAACGGGTCAGAAGAAGGGGAACGGATGCGCGAAAGCATTCGTGAAAAACCTTCCGTGAATATGACGGTCAGCCCACGTATCGCGGCCGCGGAGAAGTTTAAACATGCCGCCGATGCCGCCCTGCTGCAAATGCTGTCCGACGGTAAGTCCCGCAAACCCAACTAAAGCCATTCTCGAACTTCCGAAGCGGATGTAATCCTCGCCAACCCGGCTACAAATCTTTACATACAAACTTCTGCATCCGTACCTAACTAGTTCAATCCAATACAATATCTGATCCGCGAGGCAGCGGACTCCCTGTGGTACGTTCGCCGAGAAAACTATGTGGATTGTTCGACTTGCGTTACGACGCCCTTATACCTTTGTAGTGGTATCGCTGCTGCTTTTGCTCCTGGCTCCAATCGTCATCCTGCGCACCCCGACTGACATTTTCCCCAATATCGATATCCCCGTAGTAAGCATCGTTTGGAACTATACCGGTCTGGATACTCAGCAGATGTCGGACCGAATCGTCTCGCAAACCGAGCGTGCGCTGACGACTCTGGTAGATAACATTCAGCACATCGAGTCGCAGTCGCTCAACGGGATTGCCGTGGTGAAAGTTTTCTTTCAACCGGGCGCGGACATCGATAAAGCCCTGGTGCAAGTAACCGCGATTTCTCAGACCCAACTTCGGCAGCTGCCCCCGGGCACGACACCGCCGTTGGTGCTCACCTATAGCGCTTCGACCGTTCCCATCCTGCAATTGGCGCTTTCCGGGCAGGGGATGTCAGAGCAGCAGCTTTTTGACTTGGGCACAAGTTTCATTCGTACCCGTCTGGTTACGATTCCCGGGGCTGCCATTCCCTGGCCATACGGCGGCAAGCAGCGCCAGGTTCAGGTGGATCTCGATACCAACGCGCTGCAATCCAAAGGACTGTCACCGCTTGACGTGGTGAATGCGATCAGCGCCCAGAACCTGATTCTGCCTTCCGGCACCTCGAAGATCGGGACCTTTGAATACAACGTTGACATCAACGGCAGCCCGACGACGATGGCGGAACTCAATGAGATGCCCATCAAGACCGTGGGCACAAATACGATTTACATCCACGACGTTGGTAATGTCCGCGATGGATTCCCGCCACAAACCAATATCGTCCACGTCAACGGCCGGCGGGCATCTCTGATTACGGTTTTGAAGGCCGGGAACGCGTCCACCTTGGATGTGATCGCTGGAATCAAGGCCATGCTTCCGCAGATTGCCGCCGGATTGCCGCCCGAACTTGAGATTCGGCCCCTGGCTGACCAATCTGTCTTTGTCCGCGCTTCGATTGACGGCGTGATCAGAGAAGCGTCTATTGCAGCCTGTCTTACTGGATTGATGATTCTGCTTTTCCTGGGCAGTTGGCGGAGCACATTGATTATCGCCACTTCCATCCCGCTTTCGATTTTGACCTCCATTCTTGTGCTGAGCGCGCTGGGGGAAACCATCAACATCATGACCCTGGGAGGTCTGGCCCTGGCGGTCGGTATTCTGGTGGATGACGCTACGGTCGAAATTGAGAACATCAACCGCAATTTGGCGCTGGGAAAAGAAGTTGAACATGCCATTCTGGACGGTGCGCAGCAGATCGCGGTGCCGGCCTTCGTTTCGACTCTGGCCATCTGCATCGTCTTCGTACCGATGTTCTTTTTGACCGGGGTTGCGAAGTTTCTGTTCGTGCCGCTGGCGGAGGCGGTAGTGTTTGCCATGCTGGCGTCATATTTGCTTTCGCGGACTCTGGTACCCACCATGGCGAAATACCTGCTCCGCGGCCATGACCCCGTACCCGTAGAGTCGGGGAATCCACTGGTGCGTTTGCAGGTCCGTTTTGAACACGCTTTCGAACGACTCCGCGAAGGCTATCGCGGTTGGCTAGAACGCTGCCTGCACCACCGCACGATTTTCATCACTGGCTTTTTCGCTGCCAGCCTGGTTTCCCTGGTGTTCCTGATTCCATGGCTGGGCCAGGACTTCTTTCCCACGGTCGATGCGGGTCAGTTCAAGTTGCACCTGCGGGCGCGCACCGGTACCCGTATTGAAGAGACCGCGCGAATCTCCGATCTGGTGTCACAATCAATTCGCGAGGAAATTCCACCGTCGGAAATCACGAGCATTATCGATAACATCGGCCTGCCCTACAGCGGTATCAACCTGTCCTACAGTAATTCCGCGCCAATCGGTCCCGGAGACGACGACATTCTGGTGAGTTTAAATGAGGGACATCGTCCGACCGAGAAGTACATCCACGATCTGCGTTTGAAATTGCCCAAGGAATTTCCCGGCGTGACATTTTCCTTTTTGCCCGCCGACATCGTTAGCCAGATTCTCAACTTCGGGCTGCCGGCGCCGATCGACGTGCAGATCGCGGGCTACAATGTTGCCGGCAACCGCGCCTTTGCCGGCCAACTGATGACCCGCATCGCGCAAGTTCCGGGCATTGCGGATCTGCACATCCAGCAACCCTTTGACCAGCCCTACCTGAACGTGGATGTGGATCGGACCAAGGCGCAACAACAGGGGTTTACCCAGCGCGACGTGGCTAACAACCTGCTAATTTCGCTGAGTGGCAGCTTTCAGACTACGCCGGAGTTCTGGGTTGATCCCAAGACCGGAGTGAGTTATTCCATAGCGGCTCAAACCCCGCAATATCGTGTGCAATCGCTCCAGGACTTGGAGAACATCCCGGTCACCGGTCCGAGCGGCGCGCCGCCGCAAATATTGGCCAGTATGGCGTCCATCAACCGTGGCACGGGAGCCGCCGTGGTCTCCCACTATGACATTCAGCCCTTGATCGACATTTACGGCGCTGTGCAAGGGCGCGACTTGGGTGGTGTGGCGAAAGACATAAACCGCATCGTCGACAATGCTAAGAAAGAAGCGCCGCGCGGCGCCCAAGTGAGCATCCGCGGACAGATTCAGACCATGCGGTCTTCCTACACCGGACTGATCGGCGGTCTGGCATTCTCGATTGTGCTGGTTTATCTGCTGATCGTGGTGAATTTTCAGTCCTGGCTGGACCCATTTATCATCATCTCAGCTCTGCCGGCCGCATTGGCCGGGATCGTGTGGTTTCTGTTCGTCACCCGTACCACCGTCAGCGTGCCCGCGCTCATTGGCTCCATCATGTGCATGGGTGTGGCAACGGCCAACAGCATTCTGGTTGTAAGCTTTGCTAATGAGCAAATGCTCGAGGGCCACGATCCCATACTGGCCGCGCTGAACGCCGGATTCACCCGCTTCCGGCCGGTAATTATGACGGCGCTGGCCATGATTATCGGTATGGTCCCGATGGCCCTCGGACTCGGCGAAGGCGGCGAGCAGAACGCGCCTCTGGGACGCGCCGTGATCGGCGGCTTGCTGTTCGCCACCGTCTCGACCCTGTTTTTTGTACCATTGTTCTTCAGTCTTGTGCACGGCCGCCGAAATCTGGCGGCAAAGGCAGATGCCAGGCACTAGTGTGATCTGGTTCAGGAGTTTCTAGATGAGAGTGGAACAAGAAAACGAAATCGAACGGCCGGCAAAAGCGGAGAGCAGCACCCCCGGCCATCCCGCGCGTCGCTGGTGGGTCGCAATCTTAGTTTTTGCCGCAGTGGCGGCGCTGGTGGTTTCCGGAATTCTACCCAGAATTCAAGCGCGGAACGCATTGGCTGTCGAAACCAAGGAGATGGCCATTCCCACCGTCACTGTGGTTCGTCCTAAACCTAATGCCCCATCGAAGGAAGTCATTCTGCCGGCCAATGTGCAGGCTTATATCGACGCGCCTATATATGCTCGCACTAACGGATATCTTAAGAAATGGTATGCGGACATCGGCGCGCGAGTCACGGCTGGACAGTTGCTCGCGGAAATCGAAACTCCTGAAGTCGATCAGCAACTTCGGCAGGCTCGCGCCGACCTGGGTACATCGGAAGCGAATCTCAGTCTGGCTAAGATTACAGCGGATCGCTATGTAGGACTCCTTAAGACCGATTCCGTGTCCAAACAAGATACCGACAACGCGGAAGCAAACTTTGCCGCGCAGAAGGCAACGGTTCAGGCGATGGAAGCGAACGTAAAGCGCCTGGAACAACTGCAATCCTTCGAGAAAATATATGCGCCATTTACTGGGGTCATTACCGCTCGCCGTACTGACATTGGCGCGCTGATCGATTCGGGCAGCAGTGGCGGAGCCCGCGCAGAACTCTTCCACATCGCGCAACCGGACCGGCTCCGCGTCTATGTCAACGTTCCTCAGGTGTACTCGCAGGCGGCCAAGCCCGGCCTGACCGCTGACCTGATACTTTCAGAGTTTCCCGGACGCCGTTTTCAAGGAACGCTGGTTCGCACCGCGGACGCGATCGATACGAACACGCGTACCCTGCTGGTCGAAATTGCTGTGAATAATCCGACAGGAACGTTGCTCAGTGGAGCCTATGCGGAAGTGCATCTGAAGCTGCCGGGTGCGACGACGTCATTCACTCTTCCGGTTACTACCTTGTTGTTTCGTTCCGAAGGGCTGAGGATAGTCACGGTCGACGATAGTCAACATGCCGAGCTTATGCCGATCACGGTTGGGCGCGACTATGGATCTGAGATCGAAATAGTCGCGGGCTTGAACGGTAACGAATCTGTGATCGCCAATCCCCCAGATTCCATCCTGTCCGGCCAGGAAGTCCGTATAGCTCAGCCTTCGACGGGAACGCCGGCTGCGGGAGGCGCGAAGCAGTGATGCCGGTTGGATACAAAGCGTGCTACGTTACGGTCTTGCTGGGACTTGCATTGCTTACCGGCTGCGCCGTCGGCCCACGCTATGCTCGTCCGGCTGCGCCAACTCCGGCCGACTACAAAGAAACTCCTCCGAACTGGAAAGAAGTCCAGCCTTCCGATCAAATTCTGCGCGGCAAGTGGTGGGAGATTTACCAGGACCCGCAACTCAATGCCCTTGAAGAAAAGATTGCCGTTTCCAACCAGACCTTGAAGGCGTCGGAGGCGCAGTTCCGCCAGGCGCGAGCCTTGGTTCGCTACAATCGCGCGGACTTGTTTCCGACCATATCGACCGGAGTTTCAGCCACTCGCGAGCGTTTTTCCCGCAACCGACCACTGGCCGTGGGCACGGGCGGGGGCACGTTTAACGACTTAATTCTTCCTGTTGACATGAGCTACGAGCCTGACGTCTGGGGCAAGGTGCGGCGGAATGTTGAAGCTTTTCGCGCCAGCGCGCAAGCCAGCTTTGCAGACCTTGAGACGGTGAGCCTCAGCTTGCATGCCGAGTTGGCCATGGACTACTTTCAGGCGCGGGAGTTGGACGCCGAGGCGCAGTTGCTCGATTCCACCGTTGCCAGCTACGAAAAATCCCTTGAGCTCACTGAGAACCGTTACCACGGCGGCGTGGTTTCGCAAGTCGATGTTGCTCAAGCTCAGACTGTGCTTGAGACCGCCCGTGCCCAGGCCATCGACGTGAAAGAGCAACGGACGCAGTTTGAGCATGCGATTGCAGTGTTGGCGGGAGAACCGGCGCCCAGCTTTGTGTTGCCGATAGCAGCTCTAAACGCCACTCCCCCTGTGGTTCCTCCCGGTCTGCCTTCGCAGCTTCTAGAGCGCCGGCCGGATATCGCTTCCTCAGAACGCCAGATGGCCTCGGCGAATGCCAATATCGGAGTGGCCAAGGCGGCGTATTTTCCGCTGTTCAATTTCTCTCCGTCAGCCGGGTACGAGGGTACGGCCGTGGCCAACTGGCTTTCCAACCCGAGCAGCTTCGCCTCAGTGGGAGTTTCCGCCATGGTCACAGTGTTCGATGTGGGCCGTCGCCGCGCCGCTCTTGACCAGGCTCGCGCCGCCTATGATCAGACGGTGGCCGGCTATCAGCAGAATGTGCTGGTCGCGTATCAGGAGGTGGAGGACAACCTTGCCGCATTGCGTCTGCTGGAACAGGAAGCCAACACCGAGGCGGCGGCAGTCGCGGCAGCTGAGAACTCGCTCAATCTTTCCAAGAACCGCTATACCGGCGGTGTAACCACTTATCTTGAAGTGATTACCGCCCAGACCACTGCCTTGGCCGATGAACGCACTGCCGTTCAAGTCTCCGGGCGACGCATGGTCGCCAGCGTACTGCTCGTCAAGGCGCTAGGTGGCGGATGGGATGCCGCCAGCCTGGCAAAGCTCGACCTGACTTCGCGCAAGCCGTATCCGCCGCCAACCACTCCACCCACAGGCCAGTAAAGAATCCGAATCTCCGAGCCGGCAACTATTGCGCTCCCCGCTTCCGAAAAGCGTGCAGTATGACCGCGCTGCTGATCGAGAAACTTCCGATCGCGCCCAAGGCCATCAGTTGCGCCATGTCTGAGCTGAGATGAAAGACGTCGGCGAACAGGGCAGCCAGGGCAAATACGATTCCCAGAATGTTTAGCCACAAAGGCGCACGCACCGGCTTGCTTCGCTCGCGATTGTAGAAACGCAACTGCGTCAGCACGGCGACCAAGCCGATGGCGGCAACTATGACCACGGCCAGCGGACTGCGGAATGCGCTTGACTTGGGGTAGATAACGACCAACGCCAGCAGCCCGCACAGCAGGCCGGAGGCGATGACCGTCCAGCGTCGAGACTTAGAGGACGAAGTGGGCGAGGTGGCGTCAGACACGATTGCCCATTGTAGCCACTGTCGGGCGCAGTTGCGAGTGGCGGTAACATCAGGTAGGCCCCAGTTTGAAAAGCGTGGGCCTTATAACAAAAAGATTTCAAATGTCGAGTCTTAGGAGTCTTGCGTTCATCCTATGCTCGGCGAGACGCTTATCCCGCGCAGCTTTTCTTTGTTCTCCGCTTAGATCAAAGGCGCCGAGAAATATACAGAAAAAGGCTGCAAATAAGCCTGCAAATATGGCTACACACATGGCTACAAATCGCGCAGCTTCCATGTCAGTTTCCCAGCGGACAGTTTACGGCAGCGCGCTATTAGGACACTACCGAAATTTCAAACTGAGGCACTACCGAACATCACTCAGGCCGAAAGCCACTCTGCCTGGCGCGGGACTCCCCGAGTCACGGCGTAGAGCACCAGTTCGACCCGCGTGGAAACCCCAATTTTGTCGAAGATACGGAACATATACTTCTTTACCGTGTGTTCGCTTAGGCCGAGTTCGCCTGCCACGCCGCGGTTGCTGAGCCCGTCGGCAACCAGGGCCACCACTTGTTGCTCGCGCGGGGTGAGTAATTTCTGTCCCCCGCTGTTCACCACCCGCAGGGAGGGTACCTGGGTGACGGCATCAATCAGATATCCCACCTGTTCATTGCTGACCCAGATCTGTCCATCATGGACCGTCTGAATGCATTTGCAGAGTTGCCGGGGGGAATCGGCGAAGCTGAATAAGCCTCTCGCACCCGAGCGGAAGGCGTTGACCACCTCGTCGCGGCCGGGAGCGTCCAGCAACAAAACCTCGACCACGTCGGGATAGGCGAGATGCAGGCTCCGCACCACCGACATGTTGTGTTCAGTGTCCATCAAGGCAACGTCAACGGCGTTCTCGGCAATCGCGTTAAGGATGGAATCTTTGTCGATGGCGCAGGAGATGGCGCGAAAGTCCCGGCGGCGAAGCGCTGACACCAAAAGTTGGCAATGCAACTGGTTGGTACCGGCGATAAGAACGCTAACTGCAGAAGAAGTAGCGATTGATAAAGGATTCATGGCTGGTCGAGAATAGCTATGAGCGCTGTGGGATTCTGTGATGATCCGACATCAAAAGCGTAAGAAGTGATGTGGAAAACTCCCGGCTCAGAGATTTATTTTGTTTCCCGTTCTTGCACTCTGACTTTACGAGTGCCTATCGCTGAGAGCGACTCCGGAGACTAGCCATACCGTCAAAGTAGTAAGCAGGAGCATCTTTCCGGGCCGGATTGTCCACCTTGGTGGACGGTACTTCCCATGTCTTGTGCCTGGCATTTCAAGCGCGTAACTTGCAAATTGCAATAGGACGTTCGCTCAGTCCTGGACAAAATTTGAAGGTGGAAGCAGGCGGTCAGCATGCGATTTTTAGCCCGACCCATCATTCTCCTGCTTGCCGGTTGCATGGCGCAAAACGTTTCGGGGGTTGCCACTGTCCACGCTCAACAGCCGGAGACAACTGGTGAGCAAACAGGTGCGGCGACCGCGAAGTCCGGAATAGCGGACGGCAAAGCGAGTCCAGCCTTGACGGAGGCCCGCCGTCCGCTCTACCGGTTATGCAAAAGCGATGTCCTGGATATCAGTTTCACTTTTTCTCCCGAGTTCAACCAGACTGTTACCGTGCAGCCCGATGGTTACGTTGCCTTGAAAGGAGCGGAGCAGGTCTATGCCGAAGGAATGACCGTTCCCGATCTGGGGGCGTTGATTCGCGAGGCGTATACGGGTGTGCTGCGCGATCCTGAAGTGTCAGCCACTCTGAAAGACTTCGACAAACCCTTTTTCATTGCTGGGGGCGAAGTTGGCCGTCCCGGCAAATATGAACTGCGCTCCGATGCCACGGTTACCGAGGCGGTGGCCATGGCTGGCGGATTTACGCCCCGGGCCAAGCACTCCCAAGTTGTTCTCTTTCGGCGAGTCTCGGATGAAGTTGTTGAGTCGCATCTGCTCAACATCAAATCGATGCTGAATTCACGGCAGTTGCAGGAAGACATGCACCTCAGATCCGGCGATCTAATATTCGTCCCGCAGAATCTGATCTCGAAGATCCGGCAGTTCATGCCATCTTCCAACCTCAGCCTGTACTCAACCCCAACACAGTTCTAAAAGGACTGAAGGACCTCCACCCGCCTCACCGGAAGCTGACCGACGAAGACCGACCTAACAAATCCAGGCGCAGTTAAACTCCATATGCCAGAAGAACTCAGATTGGTTCCGAAACCGATACGCACCCCGTCTCCCACCATGCGGGACTTGCTGGCGGTAATTTTCCGGCAACGGCGGGTGGCCCTGATCGGGTTTGCGCTTGCGCTGGCGGCCATCACTGCATACCGGCTGATTGCGCCTTCTTATGAATCCGAAATGAAGGTTTTACTGCGCCGGGGCCGGGTTGATCCTGTAGTTGCGCCGACTCCCAGCCAGGCCGAGTTAATGCGTCAAGGAGTCACGGAAGAAGAAGTGAACTCGGAGGCGGAACTGATGCACGATGGCGAGATCCTCCGAACCGTGGTGCAGCGCACGGGTCTGGTGTCGGAAGGCAGTTCGTGGTTATGGAATGTAATCGGTGACGACCCGGAAAAGCGTCTGGCCCGTGCTGTACGCCGCATGGATAAGCGGTTGACGGTCGAGCCCATTCGCAAGACCGCGCTGGTTGATGTCAAGTATGAATCTTCTGATCCCGAGCAAACCGCCAAGGTACTAAGATCTTTGGCCGACGCCTACCTTGAGCGGCATCATCAGGTGCACCGGGCTTCCGGGGAATTCGGTTTCTTTGATCAGCAGGTAACCCAGTCACGACACAGCCTGGAGACTGCCGAACTGCAACTTGCGGAGTTTACGAGAGACCAGGGAGTAGTCTCAGCTTCCCAGGAGCGTGACATGGCCTTGCAGAAGCTTAGTGATGCCGACGCGGACGACCGCCGCACCCAGGTCGAGCTAGCCGAGAACTCGGAGCGAGTCCGGGCCTTGCAGGCAAAACTGAGCCTGTTACCGGAGCGCACTCTGACCCAGATGCGCAACTCTGACAATCCTGAGTTGATGCAAAAGCTCAAGGCGCGATTGCTGGAACTGGAGTTGCAGCGTACGGACTTGCTGATCGAGTTCGAGCCGTCGTATCGCCTGGTGAAGGAAGTCGAGCAGAAGATTACCCAAACCAAGGCTTCCATCACTGGAGAAGACCGGGCCCCGATTCGAGACCAGACCAGCGACCTGGAGCCGAATCACGCCTGGGCGAAATCTGAATTGATAAAGGCTGAGGTTGAGGGCAGGGCACTGAGAGCCCACGCGACTGCGGAGAGCATTTTGCTGACCCACTATCGGGATGCAGCCCATCAACTGGGGGAGCAAGCCATCGCGCAAGAGCGGTTAGTGCACGATTTGAAAGCCGCGGAGGATCGTTACCTCCTGTACGTCGACAAGCGCGAAGAAGCCAGAATCGGCGATGCGCTCGACCAGGGAGGAATCCTCAACGTCGCCATAGCCGAGCAACCTGTCGTGCCAGAACTGCCGAAGCTTTCTGAATTGAGCTTCGGACTGATCGGTCTGGCTTTGGCAGGAACGGTAAGCGTGAGTCTGGCCTTTGTGACTGATTATCTGAGTCCTGCATTCCGGACCCCGGACGAGGTAGTGGCATTCCTGCGCGCCCCGGTGTTGGCATCCCTCCCCGAGAGAAAGAAAACCGAAGTGGAAGATGTTTCGCGAGGCCTACTATGAGCACATTTGTGAAGCTGTTACCCCCTACCGTGATTGACGAAGTTGAGCAATCCACGTCGATTCACGGAGAACCGCAGATTGAGCGGGAGGAACTGCCTCCACTCCATACAACTGGCTGGACGCTTGAATCTTTTGCTGAAGAACAGATCCGCGGCCTGGTACGCCAGGTGTTTTTGCCGGGCTGGCCCAGGCCTTGTCGTCAAGTAGTGTTCAGTTCAGTGGACCACGGAACTGATATCGCTCCGATTTGTATGCAAGTCGGGGAAACTCTGGCGGACGAGGGATCGGGAGTAGCGTGCGTGGTAGAGGCCAGCTCTTGGGATCGCGAGGGGGACGCGACTTTGAAAGACCGTCTGTCAGCGGTTGGCGGTGAAAAGCGATTTGGCACTTTGCGTGACTTGTCGCAGCAACTCTCAGCCAGCCTCTTTTTCATGCCCCGAAGCGTATTTCTTGTAGGCAATGAAAACGGCTTTTCCACGGCTTGGTTGCGATCTCGTCTCGCGGAATTACGCCTGGAATTCGACTACACCGTGCTGCAGGGACCTGCCGCAGGCGCCGGCAGCGAAGCTGCCCTGCTTGGGGCCACCTGTGACGGGCTGGTGCTGGTGTTGCAAGCCAACACTACCCGCCGGGCGGCTGCACAAAGAGTGAAGGAGACATTATATTCCGCGAATGCACGCTTGCTGGGTACGGTGCTCAGTGAACGTACTTTCCCGATTCCGCGTGCGATCTACAGAAGATTGTGAGACGAATGTTGCGAGCTACGACCGTGCGCCGCAAGGTCATCACGGTCAACCGGTACGCCGTTGCTGAAGTACACACGACGAGATGAGCACTGAGAATCAAGCAAAAATGATCTGGGACTCGACTAGCAGAGCCGTGCCCCTAACCGCACTAGCCCCGTGACCACGGCCCTCCATCTTACTGTTCCTGATAATCCGGTTTGGTATGCGATTCAAACCCGTTACCGATTCGAGAAGAAAGTGACGACCCACCTTCAACACAAGGGGATTGAGACTTTTCTCCCGGTGTTGGAGGAAGTCCATCGCTGGAGTGACCGCGAAAAGCGCGTGGATACTCTTTTGTTTTCTGGCTACACTTTCGCCCGTTTCAATGCTACCTCCTGGTCACGAACGGATCTGCTGCGGACCGTGGGGGTGATCGGACTCATTGCGTTCGCGGGGCAGATCATCCCAATTCCCACCAAGCAGATCGACGATCTGCAAATGTTGTTGTCCCAAAAAGTGCCCTGTGCCTTGCGCCCTTTCCTGAAAATCGGGCAACGGGTACGGATCCGCGGCGGTTGTCTGAATGGACTGGAAGGAATCCTCGATGAGTGCGGGGAGAAGAACCTGGTAATTTCCGTCGAGTCCATCGAGCGATCGGTGGCCATACGGATCGAAGGATACGAACTGGAACTGATCTAAGTGCAATTCTCTCCCACCAGCAAAACGCCAACCCCCATCGCTCCGGGTACGCTCCCCTCGCGCTTGATCCCTGGAGCGTTGGACTATGCCGATGCGGTTCCACACCAAAAATCTGCTTCTACGACGGTGGATGGAAGCTTGTGGAAATGGCAGCCCTTACTTCCCCTTACCTCAAGGCCCAGTCTCTGGCGCACTGCTCTAAGGTCGCGGCGCGTGCGCAATGTTCTGATCATCGGGGCCGGGCAGGTTGGCCGGCAGTTGGCCCGTCACCTGGAGCAGGAGGACTCGGCCCGATCTCTGGTGCTCGGTTTCCTGGATGACCGCGCATCCATCGGCGGCGGAGTATTAGGTCGAATCGATGATCTCAGCCGAATTGCACGACTCGAATTTGTCGACGAGATCATCCTTACTGTTCCAAGCCACCACCAAGCCACCCAAAGAATAGTTCGCGAAGCCCGGGCCAATCAGATTGATGTGAAGCTGGTCCCGGAATGTTTCGGGTGCGATCCCGCGCCGGTCGTTTTTCAGAGGTACGGCAATGTACCTGTGCTTACCCTGTCCAAGGAACGAGTCCCGATTTTCCAGTTGCTGGTCAAACGCGGGATTGACGTGATGCTGTCCGTGGTCGGGCTATTGCTATCGCTGCCAATCCTGGCCATCACTTACTGTGCGATCCGCCTCGATTCGTCTGGTCCTGCCCTCTATCGCGCTCCTCGACTGGGCCTCAAGGGCCGGCGTTTCTTGTGTTTCAAGTTTCGCACCATGGTCGCGAATGCAGACGCACTTAAGCAGAAGTTACGCGTACACAATCAGCGCAAGGGAGCATTCTTCAAGATAGTCGATGACCCCCGGGTCACGCAGGTGGGTAGAGTACTTCGGCGCTACAGCCTCGACGAGTTGCCTCAACTCTGGAACGTCTTGCGGGGGGATATGAGCATGGTCGGGCCACGGCCCCACCCCGTCGATGATTTCGAACGCTATGACCTGGAAGATTTGCAACGCCTGGACGTACTTCCTGGTATCACCGGACTTTGGCAGGTCACCGCCCGCAGTGATCCTTCGTTCGCGCGCAACATGGCACTGGATCGTGAGTACATAGGACGTTGGAACCTGGGACTGGATTTCCGGATCCTTTTCAAGACTGTGGCCGTGGTCTGGCGAGGAGAGGGAACTTAGCTTGGGGGCATTTGAGCAGACATCGCCGAGCACGTTCAGAGAAGAGGTTCTGGGGTCGACAATCTCCGCTTGCTTCCGGCCCTTGCATGCGCTGATGGCTGCGCCGGCCCTGCTCTTCCTCTTCACTATGACGGTGATGCTTTTCCGGCCCGCCGATTACCGTTTTCATTCTTACGACAGGTTTGCGTTTGTCCTGCTCATCTTCGTTGTGTTGCTGCGCTCGTGGACCATGCGAATCCCAGTGCGAATCGCCGGGCCGGTGGTTTGGCCTGTGTTCGCACTTCTAGTCTTGGCACTCTACGATGCGCTCTCTCAACCCTACGACCCCGAAACTTGGGGCGTGCTCGCAGCCAAATGGCTGGTACCTCTGGGACTGTATGTTCTGGCTGGGCACATCTTTGAGGACGCCCGATCCCGGCGCCAGTTCGAAGTCTTCGCATTACTAGTGCTGGGCTACTTGTGTGTGATCGCAATCCTGTTCATGGTGGGCGCCACGGAATTTATCTTCCCACGTTACATATTGGACGAAGGCCTTGGAATTCACGCGGATCGAGCCCGTGGGCCATTCCTGCAAGCGGTGGCTAATGGGCTCACCTTAAACATGCTGGGGCTTCTGGCGATGGATTCCTTTCGCCGCCATCGGCTGCCTAAGGTGCCGTCGGTCCTTCTGTTGACCGCTTTGCCCTTGGCCATCGTAGCCACTAAAACCCGCGCGGTCTGGCTGTCCTTCGCCGGCTCCATCTTGTGGCTGATGTTCTTTTCCCCTAGCCGTTGCTTGCGACGCACGTGTTTGTGCCTGGTGCTGGGAGGTGGGTTGGGGCTGCTGGCGATGCTAAGTCTGGGAGATTCTCAACTGTCCTTGAGAGACCGGCTCGAGGAAAGCAGCCCGGTGACGTTCCGCTTGGCGGTCTATCAGGCGGGATGGGAAATGTTCCAGCAGAAACCTCTAGCGGGGTGGGGCAGCCTTGCGATGCAGGCTGAACTGTCAACCCGGATCAGCGATTTTCATCAGGAACAGTTTTATTTCCATAACACCTATCTGGAGATTCTTGTCCAGTATGGAGTAGTCGGATTGGCGCTTTATGGATGGTTGATTGTAGGCCTCTTTCGACTGGGTCGACGGCGGCCCGGCTTACATCCCCCAGTGGGTACGTTCCCGGATGCACACTTTCGGTCGTTGTGGCCGTTGATGGTTGTGGTGTACCTGGTGAATGCGTGTTTTGTCGTGATGAACTATCAGTTCGTGAACGGCATCTTGTTCACGCTAGCGGGCATGCTAGCGGCACAGAATCGTCGCGATCAGGAAGAAATGAATGCCCCCTCAACCTGAGGCCACCGCGCTGCCGCCGATTATTCTCACGGCAGGCGACGCGAGTCCCTCCGGCCCCTTATGCGGCGAAACCGCTCGCGGGGCCATTTATCTGGCTGCGCGCTATGGACTGGGAGTGATCGTCGGCGTGGGTAACATGCTGGTCATGACGTGGTGGATCGGTCCCCATGCCTATGGTTTGTTTGTGACCGCCGTCGGGATCGTCGCCTTCCTTGCGATCCTCGCTCGGGGAGGGATCGACACGTATCTGGTTCGCAGTGAAGCTCCGGATACCCGCATGTATGGCACCGCCACCTCGCTCATCCTGGTCGCCTCACTGGGGTTGGGGCTGTCCGCAGCGGCGGCCACGCCATTGTTCATTCGCTGGTATGGAAGCACAGAGTTTGTTTCCCCATACCTCGCGTTGCTGGTGGCGATTCCGATGTCCGCTCTAACCGGGATTCCGATGGCTAAGCTGGAGCGCGGCCTCGAATTCCGCCGGATTGCGGGGATCGAACTCGCCGGCCAGTCGCTGGGACTCGTGGTTGCGGCCACGCTCGCCTGGCTGCATGCCGGCGTATGGGCTCCGGTGATGGGCCAGATCGCATGGCAGCTTTTCACTTTGATCGCGGCTGGCGCATGTGCGGCTATTCCTTTTCGGTTGTGCTTCGAAACCAGGCACGCGCAACCAATGCTGTCGTACGGAATCAGCCTTACCGCGTCTTTGCGAACCTGGCAGTTGCGAACCCTGGTCAACCCGCTGATCGTTGGCCGATGCTTGGGCACGGAGGTAGTAGCGTACATCGCGCTAGCCATCCGAATTGCAGAGGCTCTCGGCAGTTTCCGTCTGGCCGCTGGCCGCATGGCGATTGCCGCTCTGGCTCGGCTGCAGGATCGCCGCGAGGAATTCCGTCGTGTCCTCGATCGAGCTTTGTACCTACAGGTGATCACGCTGGGACCGCTACTGTGTGCATTTGCCTTGCTGGCGCCGTTTGTACTGCGGCACGTCATTGGCGCGCGCTGGGCCCCCAGCATGCTGATTTATCCATTTGCCGCCGTGGGGGTTCTGGTGAACTCGGTGTACAACTTGCAAGCCTCTGCATTATTTGTGGTGGGAAAACAGTGGCTGGTGATGCAGTCCTATCTTGCCCATGTGGTTCTGCTGGCCGCTACTACACTCATCCTGTTGCCACGTTTAGGCTTGATCGGCTACGGATGGGCGGAATTAATTGCTTGTGGTGCCTACTGCATAATTCACCTCGGCTTGGCGACTACAGTACCCATTTCTTATCGGAAACTCCGGCCTTGGGTTGGAGGGTTCGCTGCTGGATTGTTCCTGGTTCCTGCGGGCTACACGCTGCTTCGCATGAATTGATTTTCAGTATGCTGCCCAGTGCCGTTCGTCCCGATGCCAACCATCGCGTACATTTCCAATCTCTTTCCCTCGCCGGTTGAGCCTTATGTCGTCGACGAGATTCGTGAACTCCGCCGCCGCGGCGTGACGGTTGTTCCCAGCAGCGCTCGAAAAGTAATACATCTGCTGGACAAGAAACTCCAGCCCCTAGCCGCCGAAACTCTTTACCTCCAGCCGCTGCGGACAGGAGTTTTGCTTCGTGCGGCCTGGTTATGGGTTACGAAGATTTCTGTCTTGGCTGGTTTTTTCCAATACGCCGTTTTCGGGGGAAAGGAACCGCTGAGGCGGCGGGTTTTCGCGTTGCTACACACTCTGCTGGGTGTTTATTACGCCGCTCTCCTTCGGGATCATCACGTGAAGCACATCCACGTGCATCATGGATATTTCGGATCTTGGATCGCCATGGTCGCGGCGCGATTGCTGGGCGTCAGCTTCAGCATGACGCTGCACGGATCAGATTTATTAATCGATGCTGCATTTCTCGACCTCAAGCTGAAGGAATGCGGCTTTTGCATGACCGTTTCCGATTTCAATCGCCGGCATATTTTGAAGCACTATCCCGGCGCCGTACCAGAGAAGATTCTGGTACGGCGCCTGGGAGTAGATGACGCCATGAACGCGCGCGTTTCTCATGTTGAGCGAGGCTCGGCCTTCTCCATCTTGGCCATCGGGCGGTTACACCCCATCAAGAACCACGCGTTCCTGGTGCAGGCCTGCTGGCTCCTGAAATGCCGTGGCCTGCGATTTGTATGCCGGATCGCAGGGGGAGGTCCCGAGCGTCAGCCGCTTGAGGGAATGATTCGAGATTTTGGACTTCAGGCTGAGGTGCGGCTCCTGGGACAGTTGTCACGGGATCAGTTGGACGAGGAATACGCCCGCGCCGATCTGGTTGTTCTCACCAGCCGCAGTGAGGGTATTCCGCTGGTCCTGATGGAGGCGATGGTGCGCTGCAAACCGGTGCTAGCGCCCGCAATCACTGGCATTCCGGAGTTGATGGTCGACGGCGAAACCGGCTTTCTATATCCAGCAGGGTCGCTCGACGATTTCATAGCGCGAGTCACTTTTGTCATGAAGACGGAGTCAGCTCTGGGCCCGTTGCTGAAGGCTGCACGAGAGCACGTGCTCAAACATTTCAATCGGGAAACAAATCTGGCCGCAGTTTGTGATCTCTTCACTCCTTACCATAAAGCTCGACCCATTCACGCTTCTGACTATCCCCCGGAAATTGTGAGCGCCACTCATGAGGATCCTCTTTTGCAACAAATACAACTTCCCCTTCAGCGGTACTGAAGTCTATCTCTTCGAGCTTATGGATCTGCTCCGCTCGCAGGGACATGAAGTCGCGTTATTCTCCATGGCCGACTCGCGGGGCGAGTCTACACCCTATGACCCGTACTTCGTGCCGCACATCGATTTCAAGGACGCCACGGCAGGATTGCTGGCCCGGGCTAAGCTTGGGGCTCATGCTGTCTATTCCACCGATGCCCGAGACCGGCTGCGGAAGATCATTCATGTGTTCCGGCCGGATGTGGCGCACGTCCGCAATATCTACCATCACCTGTCGCCGTCGATTCTTTGGGAGTTGAAGGAGCAGGGAATCCCTACTATTTATCACCTGAACGACTTCAAGCTTATCTGTCCAGTCTACAACATGGTCACCAACGGCCACGCCTGCGATCAATCGTGCACGGGGAAGTACTGGAAGATGCTGAGCAAGGGGTGCTACGAAGGCCCGGTCTCTTCTGCAACGCTGTTAATGGCAGAAGCCTACATTCACCATTGGATCGGGACCTACGGCAAATGCGTAGACCACTTTCTTACTCCGAGCCATTTTGCGAAGCAGCAGCTGACGAAGAACGGATTCAGCAGCGAAAGTATTACCGTGCTCCCACATTTTCAGAATCTGCCGGAAGTCGCTGGACCAGCCTCTACCGATTCACCCATCTTCTACTTTGGCCGTTTGTCGCCGGAAAAAGGTGTGGATCACCTGCTCCGAGCGATGAAGGCCTTGCCACAGGTCCGCTTGCAAGTCGCCGGCGACGGACCGCAACGGGCGGAACTCGAGGGGCTGGCTCGCACCTTGAGCCTGGAGAACGTGGAGTTCACCGGCCACTTGACCGGCAAGGACCTGGAACGCAGGATCGCGGCGGCGCGCTTCACGATCCTGCCTTCGCTTGCTTATGAAACTCTGGGCAAGAGTATTTTGGAGTCCTATGCCTGGCAGCGTCCAGTGGTGGCTTCTGACCTGGGTTCAAGGCGCGAACTTGTGCGCGAGGGTGAAACCGGCCTGCTATATCCGCCAGGCGACGTGGAGCGACTGAGCGGAGCCATTTCATATCTGGTGCAACGGCCGCAGCAAGTTCAAGAAATGGGAATCGCGGGTCGGCAACTGGTGGCGACGCACCATTCGCCGGCGATTCACTACCAGGAATTGATGCAGCTCTACGAACAGGTCTGTTCCGCGGCGCAGCGCCCTGCCACCCGCAAGCTTGCGGTCGCTCAGAAACGAACCCGCGTGGCTTTCATCGGAGCTCGAGGCGTAGTTTCGAAATACAGTGGCATCGAAACCTACTATGAAGAGGTCGGCAAGCGTTTGGTCGAGCTGGGATTCGACGTCACGGTGTACTGCCGCACCTACTTTACGCCAGCTCTGGCAACGTATAACGGCATGCGTCTGGTGCGTTTGCCGACCATCCGGTCTAAACATCTGGAAACCCTGGTTCACACCCTGCTAAGCAGTATTCACGCGGCGTTCAGCGGGTGCGATATCGTGCACTATCATGCTCAGGGACCAGCGTTGTTTTCATTTCTCCCCCAGTTGTTCGGAAAAAAAACGGCAGTCACGGTGCAGGGCCTGGACTGGCGTAGGAAAAAGTGGGGACGCTTCGCGTCCCGTGTTCTTCGTCTCGGCGAACTGGCCTCGGCGCGGATTCCCGAGGTCACCATGGTGGTGTCGCGTGCCTTGCAGGAGTACTACCGGTTCAACTATGGCCTCGAGACCACCTACGTGCCCAACGGCGCCACGCTTCGCGACCGTGGTGGTTTAGCCTACCTCCAGCAATGGGGCCTCGAACCAGACAACTACATTTTGTTTACTGGCAGACTCTCTCCGGAGAAGAATTGCCATTTGTTGATCGACGCCTACGAGAAGCTGACAACGCCGGTGAAACTGGTGTTTGCCGGCGGATCCAGCCACAGCGATGCCTATATGGAAAGTCTTCGCCGCCGGAATAGCGACCGGGTTGTCTTTACTGATTGGGTCGCGGGCGACGCATTGAGTGAACTGCTCACCAATGCTGCTTTGTTTGTTCTTCCTTCCGACTTGGAGGGGCTCTCGCTGGCACTGCTGGATGCGATGGCGGCTGGGACTTGCGTGCTGACCAGCGATATTCCGGAGAACCGGGAAGTCGTCGAGGGTGTGGGATTCACATTTCGTGCGGGAGATGTTGCTGACCTGTCGCGCATGTTGGATCTCCTTCTGACCCATGAGCGGATTCGGACGGCAGCGGCGCGGCTCGCCCGGGAGAGAGTGCGAGAGCGATATCAGTGGCCGCAGATTGCGAAAGAGATTGGCGGTGTCTACCAAGAGCTAGTCGGCCTTGGTTTCGCTGCCCGGGATCGTCGGACGCTCGAGCCTGTTGCTGAACCTACTGACGCACCGTCGAAAAGGGCCGCGTAATTCTATGAAAATGCGGGACATGGAAGGCAGGCTCGCGCTTTCACGGCGCATGACGAAGCTGCGATTTGCGATGAAATATAGACGTCTAGCAGTGAGCTAAAGCGTCTAAGATACTCTTGAGTGGCGATTACTTGCGCCATCGTTTTGAACTTTTCGGCGAAACGTTGCGAGAGATTGGTATTCTTCTTCTCGTTTTCGTTCCGCTCGATGCGACGTTTTATCAGGGAGAGATTAGATGGCCGGCGATTGTTGGGCTAGTCATTCTCGGGGCCGCTGGTGTGGCATTGATTGCCGCTGGCATCGTTCTTGAAGGGAGATAGCAACGTGGGCATGATAATCCCGTTCCTCGCATTCGGCCTCGCAGTCGCAGGTCTCATGATTGCTGGATTCCGGAGTAAGCATGCATTCCTTGAGCGGGCCATCGTTCGCCCTGCAGACGGCAGCTCAGAACAACGCCAGCACGCGCAGCGCGAAATCGCCCAGCATACCTAGGCTTGGCGGCACAGGCTTGCCTCCACGCCCAGAAGGTTCGCATTCAGAGTAGCTCCGTCTGCCAAAACAGAGGTACGATCTGTCGGCCGATCTAGATCTCAAACCCTCTTGTGCTATGTTCATTCTCAAGCATTTCCACAAGAGAATCTGAGCATGCGAGTCACGATCTTCGGCGCCACTGGTCTGCTTGGCAAAGCGCTAGTCCGCGAATGGGCATCGGACGAAGTCACAGGTCTCGGCTCGAAGGACGCTGACATTCGCGACCCGCAGCAGGTTCTTGCGGTCGTGCAACGCACACGGCCCGAGTGGATTGTCCTGGCAGCCGCCTACACTGATGTTGACGGCTGCGAGAATAATCGTGAACTGGCATTCGCCGTGAACTGCGCAGGCGCGGTCAATGTCGCGCAAGCCGCCAAGGCTTGTGGCTCCCGCCTGCTATTTCTCAGTACCGACTATGTATTTGACGGTTTGAGTACGACTCCCTACGAAACTGACCACCCGCGCGCGCCGCAGAGTGTTTATGGAAAATCCAAAGCCGATGCGGAAGAGCAGCTCGTCCAGATTTTGCCGGACTGCTGCATCGTCAGGACGTCATGGTTGTTCGGCACGGGCGGCAAGTGCTTTCCCGACACCATACTTAAAATCGCCTCAACCAAGCCCGAGATTGACGTGGTCGACGATCAGCGAGGCCGCCCCACCTATGCTGCTGACCTGGCTCGTGCCATCATTCAGTTTTGTCGCCGGCAAGCAACGGGCATTGTACATGCGACTAACGCCGGTGATTGCTCGTGGTTTGAGTTTGCCCGCGAGATCATCCGCGACGCCGGATTGAATACCGTGGTGCGGCCATCCACCAGCGACAAGTTCGTCCGCCCCGCCAAACGGCCAAAGTATTCCGTGCTCTCCGCGAAGAGCCGGGCAAAGTATGGCGTCGATATGCCGCACTGGCAAAATGCTTTGCAGGCTTATCTGATTGAAAGAGCTCGGGCGGGCTAATCGGGAACAAATACTCGCGACTTTCTGCAACTAGTGAGACTTTCGTCTCCTGTACAAGCCGGATCGCGAGGGGCATAATGTGGGGCTTCATACGTGACCCGGCTGTAAGCATCGCGTCCATGAGCCCACTAGAGTGTGGGAATTTCGCAGCCGTCGAGGCATCGCCATGAAAGCCCCTCTGTTCCTTTGTGTGATTCTGATTCTCGCCAACGCTGTTCTCTTCGGCCAAAACAATCCTGCCCCTTCGGTGATTCAGCTTGTCCCGGTAAGCGCTAGGCCGGGCAGCGGTGGGTTCACGCTTACCATCTACGGGGCCAACTTTGTCACTGGCTCGGTTCTTAACTGGAACGGATCGCCACGAGCCACTCAAGTAGTGTCCTCCGATCAATTGACGGCGACAATCAACGCACAGGATGTAAGCAAGGCGACTACGGCGTCGGTAACGGTGGCGAATCCGGCACCCGGCGGGGGAGCCTCGAATGTGGCTTATTTCCCGGTGCAATTGCCATCTGCAACCATAGCCCTGGCGCCAGACACGCAACGACTGGAAGCCGGATTGGTCGCAGCCGGGGACTTCAATGGCGATGGCAAGCTCGATCTGGTGATCGGTCAAGGTTGCTTCCAGATCGGGTGCATAGGGAGCCTCGACTTCTATGCCGGGAAGGGTGATGGTACTTTTGCTGCTCCAATTCGCACGCCGGTCAACCTTAGCGAAATCGGCGACGGCCAGACTTATCTCCGCTCCTTGTTCGTGGCTGACTTTAATGCCGATGGGAAGCCGGATATCGCTTTCAATTCCTGGACCGGGGATAGTGAAATTGCCGATTTTGGAACAATTATGCTTGGCAATGGCGATGGCACATTTACCCAGATAGGTGGCCCCATAACGGGTTCTTATCAGGATGATGTTGTGGCTGTTGGCGACCTCAATGGCGATGGACTTCCTGACCTGGTTGCTAGCGGCCCATCGGGTATGGGGGATGGCCCTGAGGAGAGTATTTGGTTGGCAAACCCTAATGGCTCATATACTCAGACGCAATCTTTCATAGACCTCGGCGAAGAAGGAGCGGCCTTAGGTGACTTTAACGGCGATGAGAAATTGGATGTGGCTTTCGCCGCTGGCTACCCCCCGATTCATAACTACCATGATGTCTTTGTCTTATTGGGAAATGGCGATGGAACTTTCCAGACGCCTGTAGATTACGAAACGGCAAATCCTGCCTATAATGTCTATGCCGCCGATCTTAACAATGATGGCAAGCTGGATCTTGTCACCGATGGCATCTGCGTGCTATTCGGCAACGGCGACGGAACTTTCAATTTCGGCCCCTGCACTAATGCTGCCCCGGGACGCATGGTGATGGGTGACTTCAATACCGACGGCAAGGTTGACGTTGCAATTGTCGGTGGCACCCCGCCAGCGCTTAGCGTTTACTTCGGCCATGGCGATGGCACATTTTCTAGTCCTCTGGTCTACGTACTGCCAACCTCTCCAGCCTACATAATCCCATACGACAGTCCCGTGGTTGGATTGATTTCCGGCGATTTCAGAAATGACGGGCGGGCGGGCTTCGCCATCTCTGGTACTCCGACGGTTGGGGTCTACGAGCAAACTGAGGCGAGCGTTACGCCTACCGCCGTTGCTTTTGGGACGGTGGAGTTGTTCGGAACCAATCCATCCCAGACTGTCACCTTCCAAAACATCAGAGCTTCAAGCCTGCAAATTACGGGAATTAAGATCAAGGGCATCGACGCTGGAGCATTTTCCCAACGCAACAATTGCGGCAAGAGTTTGCCCGCCGGTGGCAGTTGCCAGATTCAGGTGACGTTCACGCCGAAGGCTGGAGGTAACTCGGCTTATCTGGTCGTGGACTATCAGGGGATTGGCCAGCAGCAAACCGTGCCGCTCAGCGGCATTGGCATCGGTCCAACGGCGGCACCAGAACAAAAGTGAAAATTGCCTCAGTGGATGCGGGGGTCTGGCTCGGCAGCGTTTCGTTTACGGCGGCGAAACTTCGAATACGGCTCCGCAACCAGGGCCACTGCAGTTTGTGCCGGTACCGCCTTTAGGGGCGGTACCGTAGAGATTTCCAGCAGCGTCGAACACAAGGCCGGCCCCCGGGTTCCCCGCATCCGGAACAGGCCCGAAACCGTAAAGTTGGAGGCGAGTCCAAAAAAGGTCCTCCTGAGGCCGCATGAGACTGAAAACCGTGCCGTGAACGAACTGCGCAGAGGTGGTCGTGCCGAACAAGTTGCCGACTGCGTCGAAGCTCAACACGCACTCTGGAGCATATCCGCCCTCGTTGGCATCGAGGCGGTAGAGAATTGTCTCGGTCCAAGAATCGGGATCCCCGGATGGAGACAACCTAAACACAATTCCGCCCGCTCCAGGTCCGCCATTTAGAGTTGTGCCGTAGAGGTGTACTTGTCCGTCATAATTGATAGTTAGGCCTGCCGAAGGATTCCCACCATCCGAATTGGTTCAATTGAAGCGGTGAATGACGGTCTCAATCCACGCACCGCCCTCTTGCTTCGGCCGCTTGAGCTGAAACGCCGTGCCACAACCCATTTCCCCTTCATAATCACAGTTGTGATAGCCGCCTGAGTAGGTGGTCCCGTAGATGTTACCCTCACTATCGAGAACCAAGCTACCATTAGGATTTGCCCCGTCTCCCGCGGCGGCAACCTCGGTAACGCCTTTGAAACCGTACAGCACAGTCTCTGTCCACGCACCACCCTGCTGTGTTGGCGGACTCAGTTCGAACACTGTCCCACAATACTCATAAAAAGGATCACAGCTCGTTCCATAGCCTCCGCCGAAGTAGGTAGCCCCGTAGAGATTGCCATTCTGATCGAAGACCAAGTCCCCCCACGGTATAAAGCCTTCCTTGGCGGTTGGGAAACTGTACAATATGGTTTCTGTCCATGCCCCGCCGTTCTGTGCAGGCGGCGAAAGCTCATACACCGTGCCACAACCCACCACGACACCTACCAGTACACAATTCCCCGCCCCGCCGTAGCCCGTCTCGCCATAGAGATTGCCCGCCGCGTCGATCACCAACCCGCCTTCAGGATAAAACCCATCGTTGAAGGCCTTGCACCGGAAAGTGTAGATTACGGCTTCCGTCCACGGATCGCCCGGCTGTGCCGGCGGTGACAGTTGATAGACCGTGCCGCACTGATAGGAACCTCCATAAAAGGTAGCTCCGTAGAGGTTGCCCGCCTTGTCAAACACCAGCCCCCCAATAGGTGAATTCCCGTCGTTACCGCCCTGAAAGCTGTACAGCACTTGCTCGTTCCATTGCGCGGACGCAACCGAGGTAAACGCAAGGACGAGGAACACCAAAACCAGCGACCGTGACGCCCCGGAGAGATGTTTGGCAGTCATGATTGAACGAACCCTCAGTATTCGGGGCCGCGTCGTACGAACGGCAACAACGGCGCGGGTTCCAGCGATATTACACCCAATACGGACGCTCTTCATAGAGCCTCTTGACCCTGCTCGTCAACTTTGAAATAAACACCCGCGCGATTACCATAGATCACGCTCCCTAACGTTATCTTGGAAGGCCCGTCAAACTAAACATGAAAAAGTCTTTGGTGTTGTGTGTCCCCCTGTTCCTGGTGTTCGTCGCCGCTGTCTCTGCACAAGATTCCCCAAAGCCGAGCGGGCAAGAGCCCGCATTCCCTTACACGCCCGGCCTGGACGTGAAGGCCATGGACAAGTCTGCCGATCCCTGCGCGGATTTTTATCAGTACTCTTGCGGAGGCTGGAAGAAGAACAATCCCATCCCACCCGATCAGGTCAGCTGGGACGTCTATAGCAAGCTTTACCTGGACAACCTGAATTACCTGCGCGGCATTCTCGATGAAGCTGCGATCAAGGCGAACCAGACCGATGCGCTTACACAGAAGATTGGCGACTTCTACGGTGCTTGTATGGACGAGACGACCGTCGAAACGCGCGGCCTAGCGCCGTTGCAGAAAGATCTCAATGCGATTTCACTTCTGAAATCGTCGAAAGATATCACGCCGCTTATTGCCCACCTTCAGCTCGCATACGGGCGAGGACTTATCTTCGCGCAGGGTTCCACTCAGGATCCGGACGACTCCGAACAACAGATTGCTGAAGTTGATCAGGGCGGCTTGGGTTTGCCCGATCGCGATTTTTACATCAAAGACGATGCCAAATCGAAGGAAACACGCGAGCGTTACATGCAGTATGTGCAAAAGATGTTCGAACACATGGGCGACGATGCCGCTACCGCGAAACAAAATGCCGACACCGTCATGCGGATGGAGACGGCGCTGGCTAAGGCATCGATGACGCGCGTCGACCGCCGCGATCCGTACAAGCTGAAGCACAAAATGAAATTTGCCGGAACTTGCGCAACTGGCGCCCAATTTTGATTGGACGGAGTATTACCGCGCATTGCAATATCCCAAGTTTGAAATCGTGAATGTGGCGGCGCCGGAATTTTTCAAGGAAGTCAACCGCGCAGATCGCCGCGAACCGATTGGGGACTGGAAAACCTATTTTCGGTTCCATGTGGTAAACGCTTCGGCTCGTACCTTTCCGAGCGAAATTCGTGGATGAAAACTTTGAGTTCTACCGCAAATATCTGCACGGGGCCAAAGAGCAGCAGCCGCGCTGGAAACGTTGTGTGCAATACACCGACGAGAACCTGGGCGAAGCCTTGGGGCAGGTTTACGTGCGCAAGACTTTTTCGCCGGAGCTGAAAGCCAGCACGCTCGACATGGTGCGCCGCATTGAAGACGCCATGGGCGAGCGCATTCGCCGCTCGACTGGATGAGCCCTGAAACCAAAGCGCAGGCATTGACCAAACTGGCAATCGATTCGCAACAAGATCGGCTATCCCGACCAAGTGGCGCGACTACAGTTCGGTCAAGATTGCGGCGATGACTTCGCCGGAACATACAGCGCGCCGAGGAATTTGAACGGCGGCGCGACATCAACAAAGTCGGCCAGCCCGTGGATCACGGCGAATGGGGCATGTGCCCGCCGACCGTGAATGCGTATTACAACCCGCAAATGAATGACATTAACTTCCCCGCGGGAGTGCTTCAGCCACCGCTCTATGACGCCAAAATCGACGATGCCCCGAACTATGGCGACACCGGCGGCACCATCGGCCACGAACTCACCCATGGATTTGACGATGAAGGCAGCCAGTTTGACGCCAAAGGCAATTTGAAAAACTGGTGGACCAAAGACGACCGAGAGAAGTTCGACGCCCGCACCAAGTGTGTCCAGGACCAGTATGCGCAGTACGTTGTCGTCGATGACATCCACATCAACAGCAAGCTGACTCTGGGCGAAGACGTTGCTGATCTCGGCGGCGAAATCCTTGCCTACATTGCGTGGAAGGAGCGACCAAAGACCAGCACTTACAGCCGCATCGACGGCCTCACTCCCGAGCAGCGCTTCTTTGTCGGCTTTGCCCAGTGGGCATGCGCCAATGAGCGTCCAGAGGAATTGCGGGTGCGCGCCATTACTGATCCCCATTCTCCGCCGACATATCGGGTCAATGGCGTGGTGGTGAACATGCCGGAATTTTCCTCAGGCGTTTTCGTGCAAAGCTGGCCGCCCCATGACGAAAGATCCGGCGAAAGTCTGTAACGTTTGGTAAGCTGTTACCAGGCGGGGTAGCTGCCCCGCCTGGAAAGAATCAAGCTTGAACCACGGCCGTTCTGGCCGTGCCAGAATTGTGCTCGCTTGTCCAAGCGGCCATGTACAATCACTACTTACCATGACCGATCCCAGGAACGCAAGTTGATTATCGCCATCGATGGTCCCGCCGGCGTGGGTAAGAGCACCATTGCGTCGCGGCTGGCCCGCAAACTCGGTTATGCCAATCTGGAGAGCGGCGCCATGTATCGGGCGCTGGCGCTGAAGGCTATCCTGTCGGACGTTTCCTTTGATGATGAGGCAACGCTGGTGAAGCTGGCTGACAAGTCCCATATCCAGTTGGAGCCGACTTCAACCGGCAATCGGGTTTTGCTGGATGGCGCGACGTGACCCTGCGCGTTCGTGAGGCCGATGTCACGGAGGGAGCTTCGCGAGTCTCGGTTCATCCCCAGGTTAGGGCGGGGATGGTTTCCCGTCAACAGGAACTGGGAGCCAAGGGCGGGGTAGTGATGGAAGGACGCGACATTGGGACAAAAGTCTTTCCCCGCGCCGAAGTAAAAATCTTTCTTGATGCCGACCCTGTGGTGCGTGAGCAGCGGCGATTGCAGCAGCAGAACCTCCGTGGCAGCGCAGCTCAGGCTACAGCCGCAGAATTGCGGGAGCGAGATCAACGTGACCGCACCCGCACCGTCTCTCCTTTGCAACCGGCAGCCGATGCGCTGGTGCTGGATTCGACCAGCATGTCAGAGGACGAAGTGCTGCGGCGAGTCGAGGAGCTGGTTCAGCGTAAACTCGCGGGTTGATGCCGCGCCCACTCCTCCGCGAAAACTACGGCTCTACTTTATACATCGCCGTCATTCCCATATCCATGTGCTCTTCGACGTGACAGTGATATAGCCAAATGCCAATGTTGTCCGGAACCATGTCGACGGTCTCCATCTGCGCCGGTCCCAGGAACAGAACGTCGGTGTGTCTGCCATGGTCGAGCACGACGTTTCCGTGCCAGTGCGGAGTATGAAAGTTGGCGCCTTCTCCCATAGTCAAGAGGTACCAGCGCACGCGTTCACCTTTCTTCATGGTCATCATCGGACCGTTCGCATAGATGTAGCCGTTGATGGTGCCCTTGAAGTTGGCAGCCGCGAACCCCGTACCGGTCGGTGAAAGATTGCCGTTGGTGTCGGCTGGAACGAATTCCAGTTTGTTCACGCCCTTGGGATCGCTCGTGTAGGCCTGGATGTTGTGATCGAGATACCAGCTCGTATTTTCGTCGAAAACCATGAAGAAGTTAACGAACTCACGATCCACATCTTTAGGTTTGCCGTCGGCACGAGCCATGCCCCGCGCAGTAATAATGATAGCGCCGACCAGGCCGCTTTCCAGGGCCTGATTGCCATGCGAGTGGTAGAGCCAGACCAGTGAACTCGGGTCAGCCGGACCTGGGCCCGCACGCTCCGGAACCTCCCAACTGTAGACGTGCGTATTCCCCGGCAGTACATCATCATCTGCTTTGTCGTCGCCGGTTGTGCCGTCGTCGTAGCTGGCACCCTCAGAGGCCTTGTTATAAAAGACGCCGTGGGAATGAACACTTGCAGGATGGGTTGCATTGTTCTTAAAGACCACGCGGATGGTATCACCCACTTCGGCGCGCAAGATAGGTCCGAGAATTCCCGTGTGCTCCCACTCCGGTGCGCGAGGCTTCAACTTGCTGAAGGTCTGGTCCGTATATTCGCGATAGATCGCCTTGCGATACACGGCTCCGATGCGATGCGGTCCCTGTTCGACAAACACATTGGGATAGCCGGAGAACTTCATGCCCATCATTTTATTGATGCCATCCGGAGCATAGTTCCATTCCACTTCGTCGGCGGCGATGTAATAAATGCGAACTTTTCCGGACGCGAAATCCGGGGCGGGACGCGCCTTGCAAAATGGCACGACTCCGAAGCTTAAAGCTGCTACCCAGACTGCGATCTTCCAATTGCTGTCTATAATCTGCCGCATGTTGTTCTCCTGAGTGTCTGCACGGGCTCTGTATGTACAGAAAAGCCGCCCAATACTAGCACGCCGCCGATTCCCGCCTTGGGACAATCCGAAAAAAGAATGGTCAATGCTCACAGACTCCGCTCCGGATAACTGATATACAGGAAAAGTCCGCCGTCAAAATCTGGACTCACCGTAATGAGAATTCCATGAAGGTGAGTGTCTTAATGGTGTGCGCTGCGGGTCCGGTTTATCTCTTTTTCCTTGACGTTCTGCCCCTTCCCTCATTGCTTAGCACGCTCGTGGCTAGACTAATGTCCTTGATCCGGCTGCGGAGCCGAGCGCCTTCGTGTTTATTGCGAAGAGTTGCACCAGCACTTTCTCTGGTTCTGCTGCTGGGTCTGGCTTTGGCTCAGGACGCATCTACTGGCGCTCTGCGCGGCATGGTCGTCGACAGCACAGGTGGTCGTCTTGGCGGTGCCGTCATTGTGCTGGTAAGCGACGCCACAGGGTTCCGCTACTCCCTCACTAGCGATTCAAACGGCGAGTTTGTTTTTCAACTACTTCCGCCCGGAGACTACTCTAGCCGCGCAACCGCAACCGGCATGTCGCCGCAAGTGACTCCGCGGTTGCATGTAACCGTAGGCGGCACGACTGAGATCGCGTTCAAGCTGACGGTAGCGGGACCGGCAGAAACGGTTACAGTGTCGGGCGCCCCCCCCCTTGGTGGACACACAGCCGGTCGCAGTTTCTTCCCTCATTGACAATCGAGCCATCCAGGAATTGCCGCTGGATGGCCGCCGCTTCACCGATCTCGCTTTACTGACGCCGGGTGTGACCCAGGACCCACGCGGAATGACATCTGGCTCTAACGGCGATCTTGCTTTTGGAGGCATCCGCGGATACCAGTCAAGCTATTTGGTCGACGGCGCCGATGACAACAATGCCTTCTTCTCCCAGGCGCGTGGCAGATACCGGGCGCCATATCAATTCTCCAACGAGGTGGTGCAGGAATTTAGCGTGTCTTCCAATACCTACGGCGCTGAGCTGGGCCGCGCCGGAGGGGCGGTAATAAATGTGGTGACGAAATCAGGGTCCAACCAACTGCACGGCAGCAGCTTTTTCTTCTTTCGAGACAGCAGCTTCGGCGCGACTCATCCCTTCCTCGATTTCAAGCCTCACGGTCAACAGCAGCAATTCGGATTAACATTGGGTGGGCCGATCCGTCGCAGCAAGGCCTTCTTCTTCGGCGGTTTCGACCAGCACATTTATCGGGTCCCCATCATAATGCGCTTTCTGAACGGAACTTCCACCGTGACGCCACAAGCGCCCACGGGACCTCGCACTCCCGGAGACTACGATGCCAACGACGCCACGACGGTCTTCGCGGCTGCGAATCAGCTCTCCACCCTCGGCGGCCAGTTCCCGGCGCAGATGCTGGGGAATGCTGGTTTTCTGAAATTCGACATCGAGTTGACGCCACACGAAACGCTGTCCGCCCGCATCAGTACTTCGCGCTATTGGGGACAGAACAATGTTTTCCTCGATCCCGCCAGCCCGCTTACCACATTTGCCATCAGCGACAATGGCCAGGAGCAGGTAGCCACCGAAACCGGATCGTTGTCCTTGACCAGTAATTTTTCATGGCGGATCGTGAGCCATCTGCGGGCGCAGTTCTCGCGCGATCTGGAACAGTCAAGCAGTAACAGTTCGGCGCCATCGACGACGATCATGAGTACAGTTGACGGTTTTGGACGTTCGTCGATTTTGCCGCGGCAGACTCGGGAACACCGTCTGCACTTGACCGAAACCATCAGTATCGAAGGCCGTCGCAACTCCTGGAAGCTGGGCGGAGATGCGTTGATTACGTGGATCTACAACTTCTTTCCGTCGCTGTCCGGTGGCGAATACATTTTCGATCCCATCAAGGTGGATCCATTTACCTTTCAGCCAATGGAGGCGGGTTTGGAACTCTCTCCGCTGCGCGCCTACGCCCACGAAGTTCCGAAGTATTACATACAGAACTTTGGCAATATGTCATCGCACCCTGACACCAACGAGTATGCGGGATTTCTCCAGGACACCATCCGCGTCACCAATCATCTGGCCCTGAGTATCGGCGGCCGCTATGACTTGCAGACCTTCACCAAGAAGGGCCTGGTGACCAATCCGCTCTGGCCGGATTCAGGCAAGATCCCCTATAACCCGTACAACTTTGCGCCACGTGTAGGATTTGCCTATTCGCTTGGAAATCAAAAGCCGCTGGTGGTGCGGGCTGGATACGGCTGGTTCTATACCCGTATTCCCCAAATCTACACTTCCACCATCGCCACCGAGAATGGACTCGAGTCGGCGAATCTATTTCTTAACAATTCCAATTTCTACGATCATCAGATTTTTCCCCAATACCCGAACCCTCTGGTGAATTGTCCGGTCACGTCGACGTCGTGCACTTTGCCGCCAGCTTTTTCGCAGCACGCTCAAGGCGATATTTCCGCTTTCTCGCCGAATTTCAACACTCCCAAAGTCGAGCAAGCCAGCGTGAGCCTGGAAAAAGAAGTGGCCCGCCGTTTCGCAGTCGGCGTTTCCTACATGTATGTTCATGGAGTGGACTTGATCCGCGCACGCGACGTGAACCTGCCCCCGCCGGTGAATGTGGAGTATCCGGTGTATGACGTTACCGGAACCAATTTTCTGGGTACCTATTACAACGTTGCTTCCTTCTCGACCTGGCAGATGACGCCTTCTTTCACCTGCCCTTTTCCACCATGCATCAATCCTTTGGCACGGCCCATTCCTCAGCTTGGCGCGATTGATGTTTTCGAGAGCGCCGCATCCAGCGTATACAACGGTGCGACGCTCTCGATTCGCCGCCAGATGACCAGCGGCGTCTATTTTCGTTTGGCCTACACCTACGCCCACGCCATCGACGATGGTCAAGACGCCTTGGTCGCCGGCCAGCCAGCCCTGGTGCAGAACTCCTATGCCCCCAACGCCGAACGTGGAAACAGCGTGACCGACCAGCGCCAGCGGCTGGTGTTTTCCTGGATCGCGGAGCCCAAGCTATTTCACCGTGGTCAGGAGTTACTAGGCCACATTTTTAATGACTGGAAGCTGGCAGGGGTGTTCACCTATGGCAGTGGCCGGCCTGTAAACGTCACGGTGTCAGGCGATCCCAATCAGGACGATAACGACAGCAACGATCGCCTGCCCGAAGCCCGACGCAATTCGTTCCTGGGGCCTGACTATGCCAGCACTGATGCGCGGCTCAGCCGCCGGTTGTACCTCGGCGAGCGCTTGAAGATTGACTTGGTGATTGAATCGTTCAATTTGCTGAACCGCGACAATAAACTTGTGACCATCACTGAGAACGGCTTGACCAGCAACTCGGTTTACTTTGTGAAGATCAGTAACCAGATTGGAATCAACTACTTCCCCGGTCATTTCCAGGTGCCTACCAATCCCGTGGCGGCCACGAATTCCTTCCCTCCGCGCCAGGTGCAGTTGGCCTTGAAAATGACTTTTTGAGCATAGGTTTTGGTTTTCAAGGCCAAATTTGCCGCACTGCATCCGGCCTCGGTCCTACTTAGCCCTTGACTTGCGCGGAGAACCTTGCAATAAATGATGAGTCCAGACAGGACAGGTTTGGGGGTGTCGTTTCTTTGGCAGAAGTCAGATTGCAAGAGGGAGAGTCCCTCGAAAACGCACTCCGACGCTTTAAGCGTAAAGTGCAACAGGAAGACATCATCAAGGAAGTAAAGCGTCACTCCTTTTATCTGAAGCCCGGCGAGAAAAAGCGCGTGAAGGAAGCTTTGGCGCGCAAACGCAGCCGGAAGAAAGCTCGTAAAGAGGCGGAATAAAACACGAGGGTCGCTTCTCAGCGCGGCCCTCGTTGTCTCTCACTCGGCATTCCTTGGGGGGAACGCCACCCGGGTCCATCCAACTCGGGAAGTTCGAATGTCTAACCAGACCATGTCCGTTCGGCGCATGGTGACAGAATTCTTAGTATCGCGGCACAAACGAGGGGATGAAGCATCAATTCCGCGCACTGGCGCGTCCCGGTGGATGTTCTCGCGCAAAAGCGAGACAGTCATCCGGAGCACAGTCGCAAGGAGAACATCCTCAATGGAATTTCAGGACAAGGTATTACAGTGCGTTGACTGCAGCGCTGATTTCATCTTCACTGTGAGAGATCAGAAGTTCTTTCACGAGAAACAGTTCAAGAACCAACCCAAACGGTGCAAAAACTGCAAGATCAAGCGCATCCCAATAATTAACGCCCCTTTACAGTACAAACCTAGGATTGAGACCCGGGCCACCTGTTCGCAATGTGGCAAGGACACAACCGTACCCTTCCGTCCAACTCAGGGCCGACCAGTGTTGTGTCGCGATTGTTTTCAGGGGCAGCGTACGGCAGCGTCGGCCTGATTAAAACGCCTGCTCTGGCTAGAGGTCGGCGAACGGTACACCGGGTCAGTCGTCCAGTTCTCCATCCCCGTTCCCGGTCATAAGTCACTGCGCATTCGCCTCAGCGTGCACTGGTTGGGCGAGTCCGCAGTGTCTCGCCTTCTGGTGCCACTCCGTCCGAGTTACTATATAAGACTCGTATCCTCGGGCGGCATTGTGCCCGTTTTTGCCTTCAGGAAGCAATGGCCAGCTTTTACGTAGAAAACTTCGGTTGCCGCGCAACGCAGGCGGACGGGGCTGCGGTCGAACGCCAGTTCCGTGAACGCGGCTTGGTGCGAACCAATAGTGCGTCTGAGGCGGAAGTTGTGGTGTTGAACACCTGCACGGTTACGGCTTCAGCCGATCGCGACGCGCGTGCGGCCATCCGCCGTGTGCGGCGGGAGAATCCCGGATGTCAAATTGTGGTTACCGGATGTTATGCCCAGCGTGCGCCGGAAGAAATTGCGGCGTTGCCGGGAGTGAGCCGGGTTGTCGGAAACTCCCACAAGCATCGATTAGCGGAGATTGCGCTTCAGCAGCAGGGTGTTGGCTCTGAGAAGAGAAATGCGGCTGCATTCGTCCCTCTTAGCAACTTATCAATCAGTCAACGACCAACCACCTGTCCTGAGCCGAACAGCGAAACGGCCGACGGCCAACGACCGATTTACGTTTCCGATATTTTTGCGCACACCGAACTGCTGGCCGCTCCAGTCTTCGATGCCGCCAATGAACGCACGCGGCCTAACCTCAAGGTGCAGGATGGCTGCGACAATCGCTGCTCGTTCTGCGTGATTCCATCGGTGCGTGGGCAGAGCCGGTCTTTGCCCTTGCCCCAGATTTTGGCCGAAGTGAACACTCTGGTTGCTGCTGGATATCGCGAGATCGTGATCTCTGGAATCAACTTGGGCCGCTGGGGAAGAGATCTGGTGTCCGAACAATCACGGTTCGAGGATCTCGTCCGCGCTATTCTCAAAGATACGGCACTCGAAAAACTTCGGATCAGCTCGGTGGAACCGATGGACTGGAGTGACGAACTGATCCGACTCATGTCCGAATCTGCGGCGGATCGCCAAGCACGCGCACGTTCCCATGCAATCGGGCAGCGACCGCGTGCTTCGCGGAATGCACCGCAAATACCGGCCTTGGCACTATCGCGAGAAGATCGAAAAGATTCGCACCGCCATGCCCACGACCGCCATCGGCGCGGACGTGATGGTCGGATTCCCCGGTGAAACCGAGCAGGACTTCGAAGAGACCCGTCTCATGGTAGAAGAGTTGCCGTTCACTTATCTGCATGTGTTTACGTATTCGCCGCGTCCGGGGACTCTCGCAGCCGCAATGCGCGATCAGGTTCCGGCCAACCTGGCCCGAAGACGCAACAAGGTGTTGCGGGACTTAGCAGGCGAGAAGAAGCTGGCGTTCATGAGGTCGTTTATTGGTAAAACGGTGGAAGCCATTACCTTGAGTGGATTCGACGGGACGCACACCCAGTGCCTTACGGACAATTATCTTCAAATGTGCATGCAAGGACGTCACGAGCCCAACCGCTGGACTCATGCGGTGATCGAGGACGTGCAGGGAGAATCGCTGATTGCGAGGCGCGGATCTGAGAACAGACTCTATCCGAGCAATACCGCCAACTCGCGCGGGCTGTCCACAACCACGTCCGGCGGAGCAATGCTCAGCGTGTGCGGTGCGAAGCCATAAGTTACTCCGCAGGTCCAGAGTCCCGCATTGCGGCCAGTGATCACGTCAACCGAAGTATCTCCCACTATCAACGTCTCTTCGGTGCGCGCTTTGGTATCACGCAGAATAGTGCGTACGCCATGCGGATCAGGTTTCTTGGTGGGGAAGCTGTTGCCGCCATACACATGTACGAAGAAATCCGCCAAGCCCATGGCTTCGATGATGGCACGTGAAGGAATTACCGGCTTGTTAGAAAGCACGGCCATCTGGCGGCGAATGCCGTTGGCGTGACTGACCGCTCCCAGCATTTCTTTCACGCCATCGTAAACGCGGGTGTAGTCGAGTTTATGCACCCGGTAATAGGCAAGAAAATATTCCAGAGCCTCTTTTACATGAGCATCGTTCTTGGGATCTCCCAGAGCGCGGCGAACCAGCACCGGCGCGCCATCACCCACGTACGAAGCGATCACGTCACCGGGCAACTCAGGCCGGTTGAAATGCAGCAGCATGGCGTTGACGGAATGAATCAGGTCCAGCCGGGAGTCGACCAGGGTTCCGTCCAGGTCGAAGATCAGAAGTCTGATGCTACGAGGCTCGAATTGGCGGTGGAAGTGGATCAATGAATGCCTTTAACCACAATAATTTCCAGTATATTCGGAACTCGGCATAGGATTTACAATAGAAACCCTGTGCAGCTAGCAGGTCAAAGTATGGCAACCAAGACTGAATCGAGAGTAACGGATGTGAACAAGGCCTATGAAGGCCTTTCCCGCGAGCAACTGATCGAAGCTTACCGGATCATGCACACTTCGCGCCGAGTGGATGACCGCGAGATATTGCTCAAACGCCAGCAGAAGATCTACTTTCAGATTTCCGGAGCCGGGCACGAAGCCGTGGGGGTAGCGGCTGCATTTGCCATGAAGCCCGCCTATGACTGGTTTTATCCCTACTATCGTGATCGCGCGCTATGTCTGGGCTTGGGCGCGACCCCGTACGAAATGTTCCTGGAAGGTGTGGGCGCGGCCGATGACCCCAACTCCGGCGGACGGCAGATGCCTTCGCATTGGGGCTTCCCCAAACTGAATGTTGTAACCCAGTCGTCGCCGACTGGGTCCCAGGTTTTGCAGGCAGTGGGTTGCGCGGAAGCCGGCCGCTATTTCCAGTCTCATTCATCTGCCGCCAAGCGAGTACGGGGTGATTATCGGGAATTCAAGAACGTGACTTTCCAAAACGATGAAGTCACCTACGTCTCGCTGGGCGATGGAACCACCAGCGAGGGCGAATTCTGGGAAGGGTTGAACACTGCCTCCAATCGCAAGCTGCCCGTGGTGTTTGTGATCCAGGACAACGAATACGCGATCTCTGTTCCTGTCGAAGTACAGACTGCGGGCGGCAACATCTCGCGGTTGGTCTCAGGATTCCCCAATTTCCATTTCGAGGAGATCGACGGCACGGATTTGGTCGCCACCTACGCGGCCTTCACTCGCGCAGTTTCTTATTGCCGCGCCGGCAGTGGGCCAGCCTTCATTCACGCCCATGTAATCCGCCCGTACTCGCACTCGTTATCGGACGATGAGCGCGCCTATCGGCCGGAAGCAGAACGGGAACGTGACGCTGCCCGCGACCCCGTCTCGCGCATGCAGATGTTTCTCCTCCGTGAGGGCATTCTCGACGAAAACGGGATCAACCGGCTGGAGAAACAGGTCGAAGACGAACTCCAGATCGCAGTGGATCAGGCGCTGGCCGCGGCGTTGCCCACACCAGATTCCGTGATGCGATTTATTTATTCCCCGGACCTGGACCCGACCTCTTCGGCGTTCGAGACCGAACCGGTAGCCGGTGACACAGCGGACACGAAAAAAGTTGCTCCCAAAACCATGGCCGACCTGATCAATGCCACCTTGCGCGACGAGATGGCTCGGGACCAGCGTATTGTGATGTTCGGTGAGGACGTTGCCGATTGCAGTCGCGACCAGTATCTGCAGGAAAAGCTGATCAAGGGCAAAGGCGGCGTTTTCAAGTTGACGTCGGGACTGCAAGGCGAATTTGGTTCCGACCGTGTCTTCAACTCCCCTCTAGCCGAAGCCAATATCGTTGGCCGAGCCACCGGCATGGCTACGCGCGGGCTGAAGCCGGTAGTAGAGATTCAGTTCTTCGACTACATCTGGCCGGCGATGATGCAGTTGCGTAACGAGCTGCCCTTGATCCGCTGGCGCTCGAACAACGGATTTTCGTCGCCGGCAGTGGTGCGCGTCGCGATTGGCGGATATCTCACCGGTGGCGCCATCTATCATTCGCAGTGCGGAGAGAGCATCTTCACTCACATTCCAGGCCTCCGGGTGGTGTTTCCATCGAATGCATTGGACGCTGCCGGCCTGCTACGGACCTCAATTCGTTGCGATGACCCTGTTCTTTTTCTTGAGCACAAACGGTTGTATCGCGAGACATTCGGCCGGGCGGCATATCCCGGCCCGGATTACATGGTCCCGTTCGGCAAGGCGAAAATCGTGCAGCCGGGTACTGATCTTTCAGTGATCACTTACGGTGCCTTGGTTCCGCGCGCGCTACAGGCAGCGCAGAAGATCGAACGTGAACACGGAGTAAAAGTCGAGCTGATCGACCTGCGCTGTCTGAGTCCGTTCGATTGGGAAGCGATCGCGACCTCGGTGCGCAAGACGAATCGCGTGCTCGTCGCCTATGAAGACACCCTGAGTTGGGGCTACGGGGCGGAGATCGCAGCCCGCATCGCGGATGAACTGTTCGACGATCTCGACGCGCCGGTGCGCAGAGTTGCGGCGAAAGATACGTTCGTGGCCTATCAGCCGATCTTGGAAGACGTCATCCTGCCGCAAGCCGAAGACCTGTTCCGCGCCATGAAGCAGCTCTCGGAATACTAGTTTCGGGGAAGTGAAAAGGCCAACCTAGTTCAAAGGCGCGGATATCTTCGGGGCCACAGCGTCACTGGACAACGCAGATTTCACGAAGAAGCTGTGGTCGTAGAGGCGGCGGTACATCACGCCCGCGATTTCTGCGGCTCTCGGCCCGAAGACAGCGCGGTCGCCTTCCAGGAAAATCACCACTACTACACGGCCAACGTCGGTGTTTGCATAGGAAGCGAACCATCCGTAGCGGGTTCCCGCGTGTGAACAAGTTCCGGTCTTGCCAAGAATCTCTTCTTCGCTGAAATTGACCCGCAGGTGGCGGGCGGTGCCGTAATTAACCGCGCCAGCCATACCGTCGGAAATATCCGGGATGAGCGGGGCAATATCGAGACGGCGTTTCACTCGTGGCTCGAAGTTCGCGACCTCTTCCGGCGAGGTGGGATGCTGTAGGTAGTAAAGCGTGCCGCCATTCGCGATAGCTGAAACCATGGCTCCTAGTTGCAGCGGCGTCATGGAAATGCCTTCGCCGAATGAGCACATCTTGCCTACGCCGCCCAGCTTGGAAGAAATCTCCTCTTCTGGATAAGTTCCCAGGGTTTCGCCGGCAATGTTGTAACCAGCCATTTCGCCCAGTCCATATTGGTGGGCGTAATAGCTGACTTTCTCAAATCCCAACTGGCGGCCCAGTGCCTCAAAATATGCGTTGTTAGAGTGGGCGATGGCGGTAGTCAGGTTCATATTGGAGCCGGGGCCCAAATGAACTTCAGTGTCCTTGGTGATCAGACCCTCGCTCAAAGCTGATAGTGCCACCGAGAGTTTGATGGTAGAGCAGGGCTGAGCGCCACTCGACAGCGCGAGTCGCTGGTTAACCATGGCCAGAATGCGGCCGCTCGTGGGCTCAATGGCAACGACAGTACCGTTAAGATTTCCCAACGCGTCGATTGCAGCCTGGCGTACCACGGGATCTTCGCCAGCAATGTTGTCGCCTTCGGTAACGTCATCGGCAAAAGAACTGGTGGAGAAACGTTCATAGTAGCGGTGATGGCGATGTGAACTGGTGGCTTGCAGGCGCGGAGTGGTGACGGCGCGGCTGTGGGCCAACCGCCGCATGCGTTTCCTGGTGTGCGCACCCTCGCTGATCTTCTGTGACTTGGATTTCTTTGGAGCTAACGCGTGGGTGTTGACCGTGGCCGCGAAGCCGGCCTCGCACAACAGCACCATAACGAAGACGATAACTACACCCAGGCGCGCAAAAAGTTTATGCAACGTAAACTCCAGAATTAGCACTACTTGAGGAGCACGGCAGATGCCAATGGCAGGCCTACCGGTAAGTGCTTGCTGTGTCTGATCTTATGAAAGTTTGCGGCCCGACGCAACCAAAAAATAATAGGCACAAAAGCCGGCCCCTATAGGTATAACCCGCTGTCAACACAAGAGTTGCGTCGCCTTTCCCGCTGGGCATCGGGCTTTAGTAACTTCCCACTTGGTTACTGGAACGATACTCCCTAAGAAATGGCAAACCTTTTCCCTCGCCGCGCGGGTACGAATCAGCGCACTTCACTACATGGTCTCGCCGCGCCTGCGCAGAAACGCCGGAACATCCAAGTCCGACTGCTCGAAGTTGGCGATCATCGCGTCGCGCATGGCGTCGATCCCAGTCACTTCGCGCGACGTGCTCGCCGCTGGCTGAGGGCTAGCTTCCTCCATAACCATCGGCGGTGGCAGCGGATCGCATTCTGGTTCAGGTTCTGGAAAATTATTGGTCTCTCGCGAAGAGATGAACACCGGCTCGATCTCGCGACGCCGGCGCGGGATCCCGGAGTCGCGGAATCCGGTAGCGATCACCGTGATCTTTACCGAATCCTTCATCTTTTCATCGAGCACCGCGCCGAAAATAATGTTTGCGTCTTCGTCGGCCGCACTCTGCACAATGCTGCAGGCTTCCTGCACCTCGGCGAGTTTGAGCGATGTCGAGCCGGTGATGTTGATAAGAATGCCGCGGGCGCCGTCGATCGCGCCGGCTTCAAGCAAGGGCGAGGCGATGGCCTTTTGCGCCGCTTCGGTGGCGCGACGAGCGCCACTGGCAGTGGCTGCACCCATGACGGCATAACCCATTCCGGCCATAATTGCCTTCACGTCGGCGAAATCGCGATTGATGATCCCAGGAATGGTAATGATGTCGGAAATCCCCTGCACGCCCTGGCGCAAAATGTCATCCGCGACGCGGAACGATTCGAAAAAGCCGGCGTCTTGGGCAACCGCTAGAAGCTTCTCGTTGGGAATCACGATAGTGGTGTCGACCGACTCCATCAGCTCTGCAATGCCCCGCTCGGCCTGCTGCATGCGGCGTTTACCTTCGAACGCGAAAGGCTTGGTGACCACGGCGACGGTGAGCGCTCCCATCTCGCTGGCCAGCGAAGCAATGATCGGAGCAGCTCCGGTCCCTGTGCCTCCACCGAGGCCGGTCGTTACGAAAACCATGTCGGAGCCTTCCAGCACTTCAATGATCTTGTCAGAATCTTCGAGTGCGGCCTTGCGCCCGACTTCGGGGTTTGCGCCGGCACCCAGGCCGTTGGTGAGCTTTACCCCCAACTGGATCTTCATCGGCGCGCGGGACATACGTAAGGCCTGGAGGTCGGTGTTCGCAACAATGAATTCGATGCCCTCCATGCCGGCATCGATCATGCGATTTACCGCGTTGCCACCGCCTCCGCCCACGCCGATGACTTTGATCTTGGCGTCGTTGCGGGCGTCTTCATTGAAACTGATGCGAATGTTGTCGTCGTTTTTCATATTTACACCTCGTGTTAGCTATAAGCATTTAGCACTCAGCAATCAGCATTCAGCCAGCATAGGGATTTCTTGCCCACTCATGAACCCTTGAGGCCTGAATGCTAAGTGCTGATTGCTAAATGCTGATTTCATGCCCCCTTCTTTGCAAACAATCCCATCAACCGCGAACTCCAGCGCGTGTCTTGCACGCCGCGTGCGATCCGCGAACGATGGGCGTAAAGCGCCATCCCCAGAACCGTGGCAAATTCCGGCTCGGCTAACGTCGAGGGCATTTTCGCCAGCGGCGCGGGCCACGACAAACGCAATGGCCGCCGCAACACTGACTCGGCGACATCCACGATCCCCGCCAGGCGCGATCCCCCGCCACTCAGGACTACACCGCCGACACAAACTTCCAGCGTCCCACTGTGGCGCAGGTTGTCGCGTAGCATTTCGAACAATTCCCGCGCCCGTGGCTCCAGGATTTCGCCCACCATACGTTGCGGAATGAGACGAGATGGCCGATCGCCGACCGATGGAACTTCAACCTCGTTAGCTTCAGGAACCAGAGTGACGACTACGTTGCCATAAATCTTCTTGATCTTCTCGGCCTCGACCAGCGGGGTGCACAGGCCGACGGAAAGATCACTGGTGAAATGGTCGCCGCCAATCGGAATCACCGCGGTGTGGATCACCGCGCCTTCCTGGAAAACGATCAGGCTGGTTGATCCCGCGCCTACATCCACCAGGCAGACTCCCAACTCGCGTTCGTCGTTGCGGAGGACCGCCTCCGCGCAGGCCAGCGGCTCAAACACAGTGTCGTCCACTTGCACGCCGGCGCGGTTCACCGCTGTTACCACATTCTGAGTTGCGCTGGCGGCTGCCGTAACCATGTGCACCCGGACTTCCAGCCGCATGGCCATCATGCCCAACGGATCATGCACACCGCCCTGGTCATCGAGAATGAAATCCTGCGGCAGCAGATGCAGAATCTCGCGGTCGGAAGGCAAGGGGATGGCACGCGCCTTGTCGACCGCCGACTTAATCTCGTCGCGAGCGATCTCGCGGGCGCGAGTGCCAAAGCTCAGTCCCCCGTGGCTGTTCACTCCACGAACGTGGCCCCCGGCAACTCCCAGCAGCGCGTGCTCAACCGCGGTCCCAGAAGAGTCTTCAGCCTTTTCAACCGCCTTCTGGATGGAGGCAACGGCCTTTTCCAGATCGCAGATCACGCCTTTGCGCGAGCCGCGCGATTCCGCCAGCCCGTGTCCGCGGTAGCGTAGTCCGTTGTCGGTGACCTCCGCTACCAGTACACAGGTCTTGGCGCTGCCTACGTCAATCGCCGTCACGAAATGTTGATGCTGGTTCGCCATCCTGATCTAAGGCTCCTGCCCTTTAGGAATTCCCGCACTCGGCTTCTGTGATTTCGGCGTCGTCGCACTATCTTTAGGTGCGACGGCGGGGCTGGTTGGTTGAGTTGCAGGGGATGGCGTTTGCGTCGCCGCCCGCAGCGGAGGCGCTGGTACATTGGCCGAGTGTTTGGCGTCAAGCTTCTTGCCGGAGGGTTTGTGATGGTGTTGTTTGGCAACTTTCTTCTTGCTGGCCGGCAGCTTGGCGTCCGGCTTGGTGGGTGGCAACAGTGCAGGTGTTGGAACTGCCGGCTTCGGCGCTGTGGTTTCATGCGCCACCAATGCCGCGGGCTTTACGCCCGCCGCCACCGCAGCCTTCGCTACCGACAGCGAGAGTGGCGGTTCTTTCACCGGGCCTTGCAAATCCGGATTGACGACGATCTGGTGTTCGTAACGCAAATCTACCGAATCGAGCCGGGCAAATTGCTGCCGCCATTCCTGAGCGTGGCTGATATAGATCTTGAAGCGGGTTAAGAAATCAGAAGCTCCCAGATGAACCAGCACCTCACCGCCCGAGTCGTTGGCCAGGACCTTCACGTCATCCGAGTCCGACAGGTCAACCTCGCTCAAGCCCTGGGAATAATGCCCGCCCTCGGAATCCAGTTCGCTGAGCAGTTGGTTGTAAATCTTCATGCGGGGAGCGCGGGTAGATTGCGGCTCGCCTGCGTTCATGCCGAGAATCACCGGGAAAGAAAACTTCTCTTTGCTGCCGACCGGCAGCTCCATCAACGTTCCAGTGGCGTCAGTCAATAGAATCTTCGAACCCAGCCGCACGAAGGCAACCGGCGTGCGCTCATGGATTTCAATCTTGATACGGTTGGGCACAAAGCGCATCACGCTGGCGGTTTCCACCCATGGAATCTGCTCGAGCTGCTTTTGCCGTTGATCGAGAGGAATAAAGAAAATATTGCGGCCAATGTCTTCGCCCATGACTTCCATTACTTGAGAACGCGTAACGTTGCCAGAACGCGTAACGTTGCCCGGGCCGCTGATTTCAATGTCGTCGCTCGATTCCACGCGAAAGCGCCAGGAATGCTCGCCGTAGTGGTAGACGGCACTGACCGCAAGTCCGCAAATCAGCACCACCAATGCAGCCAATGCGCCCCAGGTCAGGCGCGTGGCGGCCTTTTTGGGCAGGGAACCGCGACGGACAGAAACTCGTTTTTGTCCGCGCAGGAAGGGTGACTCGTCATCCACATCCAAGTCGAGCCGGTGCGCGTCGTCCAACTCCTGGCGCGAGGGCTCGTCGGCCTGTGGATACAACTCTTCCTGCGAGATGGTGGAACCAGACTTTCTCGCCATCAATACAGGTCAGTTGTCGTCAGCGAATCGCGTGAGCGTGTTTACTATAACGGGTTTGGGGGAGTTGGGGTAGAGGAAATGTTGGTGCGGGGGGTGGTGAAGAGAATCGGGGAGGATGCGCAGGCAAATTTACGACTGGGCGGGTATGATAATTTGACTGTACTTCTGAATCATTGCTCTGAATTCTTTCTTAACCAATTTCGTTGGCAAGATGTACCCTGCGTTCTTCGGCGGCACTTCATCGCACCAAATCTCTGAATGAGCATAGTTCTTACCAAGCGGCACGTGTTTTGGAAAAAAAGTAAATCGTCTGCCCGTCTCTGGGCACGTTGCTTGTTGTGGCAAACACGATACTGGAAACTGGAATACTCCCCAAGCATCGAGCCTCTCGGTACCCACCCAGCGAGCGTCCTCTGGCCTGCTGAAGCTGCTCCGATTTACGGATTGGCCCGTGTTGTCGTCCTTGTTCGGAAACTGAAGCGCGTTCGGCAAGATCGTCCCGTTTTACTGCGTGTTCCCGGCGATAGCGTCTGTACAGCAACTCGCGCGCCGGGAAATCACTCACGACGGGACGCCCCCTCCGGTACATGCGAAAGGGTCTAAACGGAAAGATATTGCGAAACAGTCTGGACAGTCGCATCCGTGGCGATGTTGGCCCGGATAGCCCACGCCTGAGGATCATCGTGTGAGCTATAGCGAACAGCTAGAACCTCGCCGGAGTTCAAGCATTCTATGTCAGCGTATTTCTGATTCCTCAGGAAGCAAACAGCAACGCCTCCCTCAGGAGAAGGGACGATTGCATCAGGTACCAGCCCAAAACTGATGAATGACTCGGCAATCCCTGCAGCGGCTGAAATAGCGTGCTGCGACGGCCTCTCGGTTCCCAAAGAGTCCCAGTTGGCGGGCAAGGAGGCGAGCTGGTTCATCCTGCACTGCAATTCGATTTGGGCGACCTTCTTCCGCACATATTCACTGCCATCGTGTGACGCTATTAGTTCGTCCTCCGTAGTTTGGTAGCGCAGATAAATGTCGGAATCTGCGATCTCTGCGTACGAAGGTCTGAACCGAAGATCCACATATTGAGGAGGCGAATATATCAAGCAAACAGCTCCCTGCTGGCGTCGGTAATTGACGCCTCAAAATATCTATTTTTGCGCTCGCGGAACAGTTCAAGGATATCCCAAATCTCACCCGATCGCACATCCAGGGCAACATTTTCCCGAGAAAGGTCAATATCCAGAATTACACCTATGTAACTACCTTGGGGTGGTAATAAAGCTTCGGTCAAGGTCAGCCTTGCTGCTATGTCTTTTTGAGGCATGACTAGGCGTACCAAGAACTGTTCCAGCTCGACATTTTCGTCAAGACCACTGGCCGGAAAGGTCCGGAGGTAGTCCTCAAAACGCAGAGTCCCATCCTTTAATGGCAGGTCAATTTGGTTTATATATCTCACTGCTACTCTTAGGACCGCCGTAGGTTGAACTACCCTGACGAAGAGACCCCAAAGCCGCCTTGTCTCATCGACGAGGTGATGCCAGTCCTGGTACGGAGGGAACCGACTGAAAGTAAAACCATCCATACGGGCCTGGACGGCCTGCTTTCGGTCAGCCGAATGAAAGATGTAACCAATTGTGCTCCGAGATGAACGAGTTGCTGGCGCGGACGGATCTAAGGTGATGTGACTCTGGAATAGGTCTCGGGTGCCCTCATTCGGGTATTCGCCTCTTATCTCCGCCCCAAATTTCTTTAACATTTCAAGGGACATACCGGGGCCGTATCCAACCCGAAGGTCGATAAGGGCTTCCGTAATAGGAGCTTTGGGGTAGTTTCGGTGAGTAGGCATCGGACGCGAAGAATTATAACCCTCTCAATCATAGACTATCCAGCACGACGGATCGTAGCCGACACTCTAGGTTCTCACCCCGGTTTTGGGCACGATCCCGGGCCCAAATGGAGCAACAATCCCGATGTGTCCTACGCTGCTTTCTTCCGCTTAATTCCCGCCTTCGCAATCCTCTCCACCTGCTCCAAATGATTTAAATCGTGCCCGGCATACATCTTCACCAGATGCGCCACCGTCTCCCTCCCGCGCTCCGAGTGCACGCCGTGGTTCTCCCACAGATTTTTGGGCAGCGCCTTGAGCATGTGCAGATTGTTCTCCCGCAGCACGCGGAAGATTTCGAGCGAAACTTTGGGGTCGCACCCAGCATAGTTGAACGTCTCCGCCCACACGTCCTGATCAAAAGCCTGAATGGGGACGCCATCGCTGCCGATAATCAGCCGCATGCGCCAGCTGCCCACGATTTCCGCATCCACCAAATGCGCCAGAATTTCGGCAATCGACCACTTCCCCGGTTCGGGGCGCGCGGAAAGTTGTTTCTTGCTGAGGGGTTTGATGAGCTTGCCCAGCTTCTTGGCGGTTTCGCCTTGCACTTGGAGCGGCTCTTTGCCTTGCATGTAGCCGGTGATGCGTTGCGTGTACTGTTGTGGCGTTTCCTGCATGGGATCCTCCCGCGAGTCAGTTCGAACGCTATTTAGACCGCACAGAAGGATGAAACGATTCGAGAAAAAAGACGTGGGCAGCTAGATCGGGTCCGCGCTGGGAGCCGCCGGAGGCCGGGGCATGATCATTTCCACCCGCGGACCAACCACCGGCATCCGCATTTCCCGGAGCATCATCATCCGCGCTCTGCCGGCTTCCAGCCGGGCGCAAGCCGCTTCCCCACGCGCCATCTGGCTCTGCATGGACGCCATGTGAACCTGGGCCATGGCCATTGCCGCCTGGGCGCGGTCAAACCGGGTCGAGGTCCGTCCCATCGTGACCTCTGCCATCGCCATCAGATGGTCGGCTTGCCCCGAAATCCGCTCAACAGCAACTCGTGCCTTGGATGCCAGGCAATTGGCGTCGAACTTGCTCGCAAAATGATTGCCCATGAAGAGTGCCAGTAAGCCTACCGCCATCCAGTATGTCGTCTTTTCGGAAGCCATATTGTTGCTCCTCATCCGGTTATGGAGATTAGACGGGGGACCTCAAGAATCGTTATCGCCCGTGTTGCACAATGTTATGTACGGGTTGTGGCGCGGAAAAGTTTCCTAGACCCCTGCCTACGTGGAAATCAACGGTTCCATGGCCTTATTTGCCAGTTGGGCCAGGATCATCGGGCCCAACTGCGAGACGCTGCCGGCGCCCAGGGTCAGAATCATGTCGCCTTCGCCAGCGGCGGCCGCGGCAGCTTCTGCCGCCTCAGAGAACGACGCGATGTAACGCGCCGGCCGCTCACCCTCCTCCTCAATATGCCGGGCCAAGGCTTCGCCAGTGATTCCTTCGATGGGTGGTTCGCTGGCGGCGTAGATTTCCAGAATCAACAGCGAGTCAGCATCACCAAACGCAGTGGCAAACTCTTTCATCAGGTCCCGAGTGCGAGTGTAGCGATGTGGCTGGAAGATGACGTGAATCTTGCGAAATCCACATTGCCTGGCGGCGGCCAGGGTGGCGCGAATCTCCGTTGGATGATGGCCATAATCGTCGATGACGCTGACGCCTGCCGCTTTGCCGCGAAGCTGGAACCGGCGATCCACTCCGCGAAAGTTTTCCAGGCCGGAGCGAATCTGATCGGCAGCGATATCAAGGCCGATGCCCACCGCAATCGCGGCGGTAGCGTTCAAGACATTGTGTAGGCCGGGGACGTTAAGGTGAAATTCTCCGAGGGCCTGACTCTTGTACGTGACCTTGAACTGACTGAGAGGCCCGGCGTTCCCGCTGATGGGAACGCTCTTGCCCAGGTTCACCTGGAAGTCGGAACCGCGCCGAGTGCCGTAGGTGACCATGCGGCGGCGAATCTGGGGGAACAGTCGACGAAGAATCGGATCGTCGTTACAGACCACCACCATGCCATAGAAGGGCACGCGATCCATGAATTCCAGAAATGCCCGCTTCACATCGCCCATGTTGCGGTAGCAATCCATGTGCTCGCGGTCGATGTTGGTTATCACAGAAAGAATCGGAGACAACTTGAGAAATGACCGGTCGCTCTCATCGGCCTCGGCAACCAGATACTGCGATTTCCCCAGGCGAGCGTTCGAACCCATGGCGTCCACGCGCCCGCCGACCACAACCGTGGGATCAAGGCCTCCGGCAGCCAGCACGGCGGCAATCATTGAGGTGGTTGTGGTCTTGCCGTGCATGCCGGCCACCGCGATGCCATACTTCAAGCGCATCAACTCGGCCAGCATTTCCGCACGTTGAATTACAGGAATATGTAACATTCCTGCCTGGCTGATCTCGGGATTCTCTGGTGAAATGGCGGAACTGGCGACAACCACTTCCGCCCCGGCAATGTTCTCCGCGCGATGCCCTTCGAATACCGTTGCGCCCAGATCCGCAAGCCGCTGGGTGATGGCGGAACTCTTGAGGTCAGAACCGGAAACTTTGTAGCCGAGGTTAAGCACCACTTCGGCGATGCCGCTCATACCGATACCACCGATTCCGACGAAATGAATGCGCTGGATTTTCGCGAACATAGATTCAGACTTCTCGCCGTCGATAAACGCAGATTAACGCGGATAACATCAGCGATTCTGGGCTATTGTGGAAACAGATGCAAGTGGAGCCACGCCGAGACTACTTCGTCGCAACAGGGTGGGCGGCGCCGAGGTGTTCCAGCGCACGGTCAACTACGGCCTGCATTTCGCGCGCGTATTTCACTTCTCGCCCTTTAGCGAGAATCTTTCGCGCTTCCTCGGGGGCGTACCAGGTGGGGTTGCGCATGGGCTCATGAGACTCTTCGGTGCGCTCGACTTCCATGAGAAAGGCCTTCACCACGAACTCGCGCACACCCGGGGTTTTCCAAAACACGCCTTTTGAGTGGATGTAAAGGTGAAAGTGACGAGGCTCGATGTGGCCGCGAACCCCGGCTTCTTCCCAGGCTTCGCGCTCGGCCGCCTGGCTGTGGGACAACGAAGGCTCGGACGCACCCTTGGGAAACGTCCACTTATTGCCTCCGTTGGTGTTCACCAGCAGGAATTCAATGGAAGACGCGTGTCGCCGGTAGCAGACGGCCGCTACCTGCAGCGGTAGAGCAAACCGAAGAAATCTAGGTGCCGCCAACTGCCGATCCTCCGCTGCAAGTCCCAATTTAGCCATCCTAACGGCAGAATATTTCAGGAGTATTAAAATGCAGCAAAAAAGGTGCAGCCAGATCGTTACTGAAGTCCTTATCGGGAGAGGGCCCAGGAAGCGTAACAATCGGGTTGGGCACTTAAAAACAAGGGTTTAGCAAGAAACCCGCAACGGCTCCCCGGACACTGTTCAACCGTACCCGAGTCTATATGGAATTTCGCACGTCCAATTGGAGTAGCATTTAGTTGATCAGGCAGTGATGTTTACCCAGCTCAATCCGACGACTCCGAAGAAGCCGGCGACGATTCTGGCGAGTTCCATGACGGCACATCTGCTGTTGCTGGCGTGGGTTCTTCATAGTCCCGCGCCGATCTTTATCTCTCCATCTTCCGTGATGCAAGGGGAGCATGGCACTGGTTTGCACTATCTGTATTTCCCCGGCAAGCCCGAGGTTTCAGAGGAACCGCCGCGGCAGGCACACCTGACCTGGACTCGCTCATCGAAGGCGGCGAAGGCGCAACAGAAGCAGCCTCCGGTCTCCAAGGTCGAGTCAGATACAGACGTTGCTGCCGTTCTCGCACCCAACGAGCGGCCTGCCGGTTCTCTCTACGGATCGCTTTATTACGGCAAAGCTACTGGGCCGGAAGTTCGGCCTGCATTGCCTGTCGTTGCTCGCGACCCGGCCATTGGTCCCGACTTGATGCATGAGATCGCTGGCGATGTGGTTGTCGAGGTGACAATTGATGAGCAGGGAAAAATTACTGAACTGACGCTGACGCAGAGCCTAAGCCCTGCTATCGATCAATTGGTTCTAGCTGCGGTGGCCAAATGGCAGTTCCTTCCCGCCACGCGCAACGGCACGCCCATACCTTCCAAGCAAGACGTCTACTATCACTTTCCCCGCTAACGCTTGCTGTATCCTGCGGCGCGCTCGGCGGGACGGTTTCCGTTGCCTTTTTCAGCGCCCACAGCCTCAAGTTGCACGACTTCCGCCGAGGGCTGAGCCTGCACCTGCCGGTCATTGCGCGCCTGCCGCCAATTTACTTTGGGCATCATCATCGAGGAATCGATCCGGTCGCGATACTTCAAAGCAATGTTCATCAGGGAATCGAGTAACGAGTCGGAGAGCAAATGAGGTTGCAGGCCGAGTTCGATCAGCTTGGAGTGTTTCGCATTGTAGTAGTGCTCTTCCGCCTCGACCCGCGGATCAGGAATATGGTTGACTTCGACGGCAAGACCTAGCTTTTTGCCTTCCGACTGGACCATATGAGCTAAATCCATCACCGAGAACTGCTCGGTAAACTGGTTGAATACGCGGAACTCTCCCTTGGCAGCGGGATTCAGGCAGGCAATCTCAACGCAGCGCACGGTATCACGAATGTCGAGGAACCCGCGGGTCTGTCCGCCTTTGCCGTAAACCGTGAGTGGAGTCCCGATGGCGGCCTGCACGCAGAAACGGTTCAGCACGGTGCCGAAGACTTCGTCGTAATCAAAGCGATTGATGAGGCCTTCGTCCATGGCTACTTCATCGGTAGTGGTGCCATAGACTACTCCCTGGTTCAGATCGGTGGCCCGCAAGCCCCAGATCTTGCAGGTGAACATGATGTTGTGGCTGTCATGCACCTTGGAGAGGTGGTAGAAGGAGCCGGGTTGCTTGGGGTAAGGCACGGTGTCGGTGCGACCGTTGTGCTCAATGGTGATGTAGCCTTCTTCGATGTCAATGTTGGGTGTGCCGTATTCGCCCATGGTTCCCAGCTTGATCAAGTGGCAATCAGGCCGGAACTCACGCAGAGCAAACAGCAAATTTAGCGTGCCGACAACGTTGTTGACCTGGGTAAACACCGCGTGTTTACGGTCGATCATGGAGTAGGGAGCAGCGCGCTGTTCGGCGAAATGCACCACCGCATCCGGCTCGATGGCCTGGATAGTGGTGGAGAGAAAGTCGTAATCCATCACGTCGCCGACAAAAAGATCGATCTGCTTGCCGGTGAGTTCCTGCCAAATCTTCAGGCGTTCGGAGAGCGGACGAATCGGGGTCAGGGATTGCACGCCGAGCTCAAAGTCCCACTGCCGGCGAATGAAGTTGTCAACGATGGAAACCGAGTGCCCCCGGTTCGACAAATAGAGTGCAGTTGCCCAACCGCAATAACCATCCCCGCCAAGTACAGCGATCCTCATGTCTTATTCCTCCGCAAACATCTCGATGAATTCTCCCATTGTATCGCAGCGGCCTGAATATCATGGGGTTCCGGCCGGAGAATTTTCGCTGCCAGAAGCCCGAGTCGGATGATTGGTGAGGACTAACTTGCCGCCGCTCTCGGCCAGTGTGTGAAGCTGTTCGCGGCCTACAAGGTTTTCAAAACGTGGGACGGCGGAATCCTTGGCCACAATGTAGGCGGTCTCCGGTCGAAGCCAAAGATCCCGGAATTGAGCATCGTTGATGAAGACATCCGGCACGCCGGGAGCGTATGCACCATATTCGAGGTTCATGAAGCGGCCGTTTAAGAGCAGAGCTGAGCGATTGGTGTAAAAGAAAATGGAAGAGAACGTGTAGTAATGGTGATCGACGATCAGCGTGCCCGGCGGCGCTTTCTCGATTGCCTCCGCCAGCGGCCGAGAGGACAAGTAGGGATCGAAAGCCACCATCGCCACCCGTGCTGCATGAAAGAAGAGGATCATCATTAATGCTGCCGAAATGGCTGCGCGCTGAGCCCCGGCCTTGAAAGTTCCCACCGCGCCCACACAAAAAGCCAATACAGCCATCGTCAATGGCAGGCGAAGATACGCAAACGATGCCAGCGTCAGGTCCTCCATGTGTCCTAGCGACAATTTGTAGGCGCCCGGGTGCGCGCTCAGTGCCGACGAAATGTCGCCAGCGGCAGATGCAGTGCGGCTGAGGAACAGGATGGCGATTCCAGCCAACGCGGCGCATCCCGCGATTACAGTTAGAACTCGCGTGCCCCATCGTATCCAAATGTCTTCTGTCGCCAATGCGCAGCCCAGCAGCAGCGCCAGCGCCGGATAGCAAGGCATTGAGTAATATTCCTGCGTGGTAGAAAACGTGAAAAACACGAGGATGAAGCCAATCCAGCACAGGGCGAGCAGCCGGGTCCGGCCAGCGCGGTCAATCGGCTTGAACGACAGCTTCGCGATGGCAGGCAAGTACACACTCCACGGAAAAAGCCAGAGCAGATGAAACAGCCAGAAGTAGAGCCGGGGCACAGTGTCATAATCCCGCGGATAGCGCAAATTCAAGAATCGCAGCAGTTGCTCGTTGATGAAAAAGAACCAGAGGAATCCATGGTATTCTCCGGGACCGCTGTGCAGGGTGAAGGCGAAATACGGCGGGTTGCGCAGTGTGGCGAGAATGTGCCACGGCGCTGCAATCGCGAGCACGATCAACGCCCCGCTGAACGGATGAAGCCTCTTCCATGCCTTGGCGGAGAATAGCTGGCTCGTGATGAAAAGGTAGAGTAAGCCCGCGGCGATGGGAAAGACGATCCCAATCAGGCTTTTCAGCAATAGGCCGAGCCCAAGACTGGCCGCAAGAAGGAAAGCCCAGAGTCGCGGATGCGGTTCTTCCACGTCGAGTGCACGCAAAAATCCCCACATGGCCAACGCCACCGTGAAGGTGATCATCACGTCGGGGATCAAAATGCGGGTGAAGAGAAAAATGCCAATGCACGTTGCCATGCAAAGGCCGGCATAGAGTCCTGCGCGTCTGCCAAATGCCCATACTCCAAACGCCGCAGTCAGCCAGGCCAGGGCCATGACCGAGAGCGCGATGGGGATGCGCGCAGCCCAGTCGTACACGCCGAAGACTTTATAGGAGAGCGCAATCGCCCAGTAGATCAGCGGAGCTTTTTCCATATAGGCCACGCCATCGAGCCGGGCCGTGACCCAATCCCCCGAGCTGAGCATGTTGCGTGCAATCTGCGCCTGCACGGCATCCACGTCATCCATCAACGAGGGAGGCGAAACAATGCAACCCAGATAAACCGCTCCAACCACCAGCAACACGCCTAGATATATGTGCCAGTTTTTTCCTGTACCCAATCCTTCACCGCCGCGGGAGTCGCCGTCGTCTGAATTCGCCATTTTTTCATCCACAGGAACAAAACCAGCAATCCCCATAATTGGTAGCCGAGATTTGCACGTTTCGATAAATGCCGCTGCATGACGGCCTCGATCGCTGCGGCGTCAAAAAGTCCTGCGTGCTCGGAAGCGCCTGCGGTCACAGTCTCGACTAGGAGGGAACGAAGCGGCCCGCGCAGCCATTCATGAGCAGGAATGTCGAAGCCAACCTTCTTTCTGCTCAGAACCGAGGGCGGGAGTTTCCCCTTCATCAATTCTTTAAGAATGAACTTTTGTCGCGAACCGCGAATCTTGAGTGAAGCAGGCAGGGTTGCGGCGAATTCTACGATGCGATGGTCAAGAAAAGGCGGCCGCACTTCCAGAGAATGCGCCATGCTCATGCGGTCTGTCTTGGTCAAAATGTCATCCGGTAAATAATATTTCTGATCGAACCACAAATAAGGAGAAAGCCCGTCTCCAGGAAGCAGATTGCGCAATTCTTCCAGCTTGCCGAGAAGCGTCTTTGGAAGCGGAGATCGTAGGAGCCTCTGTTTCTGCGCGTCAGCAAAAGTTCCGTTCCAGTGCACATGCGCCCGCTCCGGCCGCATCTGGCAGCCTTCCAGGAAGCGGCTGGCTTTGTATTCGAATCCGATCTTCTCGTCGGACACCGGCCACAGGCTCAATCCCGCTCCCGCGAGCCGAAATCCCCAGCCGGGCAGGCGTCGGGCACTCTGCGCCAACTGATTGGCGCGATGAGTTAGATATCCGGCGAACAACTCATCCGCGCCCTCCCCGCTGAGACTCACCGTAGTCTTGGTCTTGCTGAGTTTAGAAAGAAACCAGACGGGGAGGGCGCCGGCATCCGCACTTGGCTCGTCGGAGTAGTAAGCAAATTCCTCTATCGCACTCTGAAGGTCGCACTCCGGATTGAGATCGAGCTGCTCGTGGTCGGTTTGATAGAGGCTCGCGACTTCTTGGATATATGCGGTCTCGTCAAAGCTGCGCCCACGGAAGGAAATGGAAAAGGTCTTGAGCCGCGAACTGGATTTCGTGGCTGCGTAGTGCAAAATCGTCGAGGAATCAATGCCCCCGCTGAGCCACATTCCCAGCGGAACGTCGGAGACCAGGTGCTCACGAATCGACTGGCATAACAGGGCGTCAAGTTCTTCCTTCGCCGATTCCAAGCTCTTCTCGCGCGGCTCGGGGAGTGGGAGGATCCAGTAAGCATCCGAAGAAACTTTGCCATCACGCCACTCCAACCACCGTCCCGGAGGCAGCTTTTCAATTCCATCGACCAGAGTCCAAGGGGAAGGAATGTAGTTGAGGGACAGGAAGCAATCGAGGCCGTCGAGACTCAATCGGCGTTCGATTTCCGGATGCACGAGAATGGCCTTGAGTTCCGAACCAAAATACAGATCTTCTCCGCGGCGGGCGAAGTAGAGTGGCTTAATGCCCATGCGATCGCGGGCCAAGACCAGACGGCGGCTCGATTCCGTCCACAACGCGATCGCAAACATGCCACGCAAGCGGGAGAAACAGCCGGTATCCCACTGGAGAAAGGCCCGCAAAACCGTCTCCGTGTCGCAGTGAGAGCTGAAACGATGCCCGAGGTTTTCTAATTCCGCCCGCAGTTCGAGATGGTTGTAAATCTCGCCGTTGAAAACGATAGTCGTGCGCGCTGTGGTGTCGGTAATGGGCTGGTCGCCGCCATGCAGATCGATGATCTTCAGCCGGGTGGCTCCCAGCGAAACAATCTTAGACTCGAATACGCCCTGCTCATCCGGCCCGCGATGAATCAGCGTGTCCGTAGCGCTGCGAATGCGCTCGGGATCGGGAATCCAATCCTTATGTGTAAAGCCGACAATACCGCACACGGGTCAAGGCCTCTCTTGCCAAGTGGATCATGTTGGATAACTAGTTTATCTAAATGTTGTCATGAATGCGCTGGTGAACGGCGTAATCGGTAGTGGCGCAGTTTAGAGCTTGCCTGCTGAGTTCTTAGCGACCTTTGCGAATGCTTAGCGATCTTCGCGGTTAAGTTCTTGAACCGCAAAGGCCGCGAAGAACAGCCGCTAAGACCGCAAAGCAAAGCCAGCCGCGGACCTTGGAACTACCCCATTACTGCGTAGTCGCTGGCGCGGACCGCGTCGTGGTCGGAGTTGCACTCCCCGACAATGTCCCCCAGCCCCGCCGCGTAAGGTCCCAGAAGATCAAATAGCCCGCCACGCCCGCGATGGTCAGCAGCGTAATTCCCCAGAACCATTGCTGAAACACCAGCTTGCCAATCCCGAAAAGGCAGCCATAAACCAGCACGACGCCCATCACCCAGTTGAAAGCGTTGCTCGCCAGGTCGCGAACTTCCGGCAACTCAGGGACCTGGCGGGCGATATGCTTCCAGCCATACACGCTGGGATACACCCGCCGATAAAAAGCCACCAGCGTCGATTCAGACTCGGGTTTGGTCACGAAAGTTGCGATCAGCCAAGCCACGGTTGTGATCCCACCGGTGATGAGCGCCTTCTTGGCATACACCAGCGCGCTGTTGCCGGTGAATGCAACTCCGTTGAGGGCGATGGTCACTGCTGCAGCGACAATCATGGCGGAAATCTCGCTCCACGCATTGATGCGCCACCAGTACCAGCGGAGAATGTAAACCGCCCCCGTGCCAAAGCCAATGTTCAGCACTAAGTCCCAGCCTTGTTTGATCGAGGTCAACTGCATGGCGGTGTATCCGCTCGCGAGGACGAGCAGGACCGTAAACAGTTTGCTGATGAACACGTAATGCTTTTCCGTCGAGTGACGCACCAGAAAACGCTTGTAAAGGTCGTTGACGAGATATGAGCACCCCCAATTCAATTGCGTCCCCACAGTGGACATAAACGCAGCAAGAAATGCGGCAACCATGAGTCCACGCAAAGCCGGCGGCAAATAATCCCGCAGCACCATGACGTAACCCTGCTCAGGATTTTGCGCAAAGGTGGCGCTGGGATGCAGTCCACCATTGGGTGAGTACACCGCCATGGCTACGAGTCCTGTAATAATCCACGGCCATGGACGCAGCGCATAATGCGCGATGTTGAACCATAGCGTAGCACCCAGAGAATTCTTTTCGTCTTTCGCGCTGAACATGCGCTGCGCCACGTACCCGCCACCGCCGGGCTCGGCCCCCGGATACCACGCCAGCCACCATTGCATGCACAAGTAAACGAAAAAAGTCAGCAGAGGCAAGGTCCACAGCGCGTCAGTCGTCCAGCCCAGATGGAAATCGGGCAGGAAAGCCACCGGGTCAGCGGCACGCACTCCCGTCTGTCGAACACTGTTCTCGACCACTTGCAGTTGAACTTGCAACGCCTGCATCCCACCAATCTTTGCCACTGCCACCCATGCCAGAACGACGATCATGGTCATCTTCAGTGCAAACTGAAACAGATCGGTGACCAGCACACCCCACAGGCCGCCGATGAATGTGTAAATACCGGTGAAAGGGATGAGGACGAAAATGCAAATCAGTAAAGACGTAGTGTGGGGATCGCTCAGCGTGTACTGAAAAGTATGTCCGGCGAGAGACATCTGCACCACTCGCCCTTGCGCAATTGCCGGGCCGAGCAGAATGGTGATGATGTTGATCATGGCCTGCGTCACCCATCCCAGGATGAAGCAGTTCATGAACAGGCCCAAGTACACCGCTTTGAAGCCGCGCAGAAACGCTGCGGGCTTGCCGCTGTAGCGAATCTCGACAAATTGCACATCGGTCAGAATCTCCGCCCGTCGCCAGTAGCGCGCGAAGAAAAACACCGTCAACATGCCACCAACGCACAGACCCCACCAGATCCAGTTGCCGGCGATGCCTGACTTCGCCACCAGGCCGCATACCAGCAACGGAGTGTCAGCAGCGAAAGTCGTGGCGACCATCGAAGTGCCCGCCAGCCACCACGAGACATCGCGCCCGGAGACGAAGAATTCTTCTGTGTTTCCGCTGGAACGCCGTCGGTAGTACATGCTGATCAGCAAATTGACCAGCAGGTAGCCAACGATGACGATCCAATCGGTCGCGGTGAGAGGCATGCGTCCCTAGGTTACAAGGAGTTTGGTAGTTGCCAAGATATTAGCGGAACTTTCACGGACAAAGGATGGCTTGGTGCATACCCGTCTTCACTGCCGGGGTTCGGTTTCGTGCAAAATGACGGCGAAGTTCCGTCCGCCGAAACTGAACCCTTGCTCGATGTGCCCGGTCACAGCTACCTTCGCGCCATTTTCGGGCACTCCGTAATGCCCAGTGACGACCCACATGACGCCGGTACCATCGTCAACCTGAAATGCACCGCGTCCCATTGCTCCGAAGGAATCAGTAACCCTTCCGGCGATGCTGATCTCTTTGCCCGCATAACGACCGGGGTCGCGGTTCAATTTGGCGATGTTGACGCCGGGCGGACACCCGGCAAGAAGAATGCTTCCAGCGACCACCAGGAGGGCGGCGATAAACCGATTGCGAATTGTGACCACACATTTCTCCAGGAACGGAAGTTGATCCAATAAACCCGACACCGCAGCAAGAGTTGCTGGAGACTTTGTCTTTCGGCGCAAGCTATCATGCCAACAGGGAGCCTTCGCGATGGCCATGATTGAACACTTACAGCGTTTGTTTTCCTATGACAATTGGGCGAACCACGAGGTCCTAAATGCGTTGCTATCTTTGGAGGCCGCCCCACCACGCTCATTGAAGCTGCTGGCGCATGTGCTCTCTGCCGAGAAGTTGTGGTACGAGCGTTTGCAGTTGCAGAAGCAGACGTATCCGGTGTGGCCAGATTTTTCGCTGGAACATTGCAAACTCGAAGCTGACGAATTGCCAAAGCTTTGGAAGACCTACCTGCAATCGTTGAAGGAGGATGGTCTGACCCGGATGCTCAGTTACAAGAATACGAAAGGCGAGAGCTTTAGCAGTTCGAAGCAAGACATCCTGATGCACGTGATCATGCATTCCGCTTATCACCGTGGGCAGATCGCCGCCGATGTGCGCGGCGCCGGGTTCGTTCCGCCCTACACCGACTTCATTCATGCCGTGCGTCAGGGATTCTTGGAAGAGGGCGAATAGGATTGGCTCGGACGCTCACGCGAGAATGTGGCGAACACCACCGCAAGCAGGGTAAGCGGAGGCACCGCGAGGAGCGTGTAAACCGGAACCTGCACTGCTGCCCGTATCCGCTCTCCGGAGATCAGCAGGGAACTCAACGAAATGGTCACCGCCGTCGCCCACTGCCATCCCTGGCTCGCAAATGCAGCCTTGGCCAGCGCCCGCCGCAGAAGACCCATGGATGCGATTGCACGGCGCTGAGCCAAAAGAACCAGCAGGGGTGGAATGAGCAAGACCTGGTTGTAGGCAGCGACCGGGATGAGAGCCAGCGTCATGATCGCCGCCCAGCCCAACGCCCAACCAAACTCGCTGGACCCCGGCGCACATGTTCTCCACTTCCAGTTCAGCACGATCAACGTAATAACCAACGCTGCCGCAATCACCCGAGGGAGGACGGAAGGGAAGAGAATGTAAAAGATCGAGGGGTTGGTTGCGTACTTTCCGTAGTCATACAGCGCCGCAACAAACTCAAATAACCAATGTGGAGACAGTGCCTCTGCCCCCAACAGCAGAGCCAACATGGTTACAGCGAAGCTCCAGACCATGCGTTTGCGTTCGGCCCAGCGTCCCACTGTCCAGATCACAAACCACAGTACAAATAACCCGGAGAGCTGTGGTTTGACGGTCGAGAGCGCAAGCAGGAATCCGCTCAGCACAAACTGGCCGCGAACCAGCGACGCTGCCGCCAAAGCCAGCAACAATGCCACCAGGGCCGTCAGGTTTTGCATGTGAAATTCCAGGACGGCCGGGTAGCTGCTCACTGCCAGCAACATCGCCGACGCAAGCTGCAAGGGCTTAACGCGGAACCCAATAGCATGCATCCACAGCGGCACGCTCGCCGCGATGCTGAACAACAAGAACCAGCGGAACACTTCAGCCACAACCCTAAAAGGTAGAGTCACGGTCGGTGCCAGCAGGAAGACGACATACAACGGGTAGAAGAAAGATTCTCCCCAGCCCGGATCCGAGGGGTTAGCGGGATCAAGAGGCCGACCGTAAAAACCTCGCTGAATGTCACGGGTCACTTCCGCGCTATAGGGATCGCGACCATGAAGCAGCAGTTCCCGCGCGCCCAGCCAGCGGGGATAGAGGTCAGAGTTGTTGCCGATGGGGACCCCATTGCTTTGCGCCGCGATCGTGTTCGCCGGAACAAGAATGGTTTCCGCCCAATGCCAGACGCCGAAACAAACAAGCAGAGAAGCAGCCAAAACAAGCCACGACGATCTGGTCGAGCTGTTCAATCTCACGCCTGCATTCTAAACGCGTCGAACCCAAGGCGGCGCTGATTGATTTGTAGTCGGGCAGACGCAGTGCCATGCGTGATATTTTGAGAGCGTCGAGTTTAAGTTGGATTCCATGAAAAGACATTTGCTCCTGTTACTAGCCTTGCGCGGATTCTTGTTCGCCGCCACCGATCCCGGAGTCGAACCACTGCCTGAAGCCGTCTCCAATAACGCAGTTGCCATTCTCAAGGTGAAGGGCCAGGCTGAGCTTTTTTCCTTGATGGGTATCGGTCCCAAAAAAACCTGGGACGCGGTCACCAACGCGGCCTATCAACTGGATACAGATTCGGGAAAGGTTTACAACATTCACGCTGTCCCCGGGACCGCCGGCCGGGTCGGAGCTATGGCGGTGGGAGCCGCTGGTCACGTTTATCTCATGGGCGGCTATGTGCTCTTCGAGCGTGGGGGCATGGCGGTCCCGGATGTCGGCAAGTACGAACCCGAGCACGACCGCTGGTTTCGACAAAGTGACTTACCGGTTGCCGTCGGCGAGGCGGTCATCGGGGTTTACCGCGATCGTTACATCTACCTTGTCGGCGGACGCACAAATGGGGGCCCGGTGACCGATGTCCAAATGTACGACCTCGATAAGAACCGATGGTCGAAGGCTACGCCGATAGGTACTGCGGTGTTCGGTCACGCCGGCGCTTTGGTTGGGGACACCATTGTTTACGTTGACGGGGCTGTCCGGAATCCCGAAGGAAATTCTGCGCGTTTTGTCGCATCCGACGAATGCTGGAGCGGCAGGATCAGCCATCACGATCCCACCAGGATTGAATGGACCAAGCTACCGCCGCATCCGGGGACAGCGCGCTTTCGCATCGCCGCTGGCGGTTCGGAAAGAGATGAAAAGATATATTTCTCCGGAGGCAGCGACAGCCCGCACGACAATGCCGGTATTGGCTATGATGGCAAACCGTCCGAGCCCTCCGCCGTGACATTCGCGTTCAACCTGGGAGCCCGCAAGTGGGAGACGCTCGACGAAAACACCCCCGACCCTACGATGGACCACCGGGGATTGCTGGTAACGAAAAGCAACCTCGTCATTATCGGCGGAATGAAAATGGGTCAAACGGTTACGTCCAAGATAATAGCGCTGTCGAAGGAAGCGAAGGCCAAGTCACCTGTGACCGGACCTACCTCGCCCTAGCCAGCACCAGTGTTACATCATCCGGTTGTTTGTTGGCGCCGATCCAGTCGTCGACCGCAGCAGTCACGATTTCGCTGATGCGCACCAGCGGCTGGTCGCGGTTTTCGCGCAGTAATTCGATTAACCGCTGCTCGCCGAATTCTCCGAAGTCATTCTCGGGTTCGGTGACGCCGTCGCTGAAAGCCAGAAAGATTTCACCCTTCCGCAGTTGCACCGAACTTTCTTCATAGGTGACGTTGTCGAACAAGCCCACCACGGTTCCTCCGCAGTCGAGCCGCCGGATGCTTCCGTCTTCACTCATCACGATGGGTGGCAGGTGGCCGCCGTTGGTGTAGGTCAACTGGCGTTCCGTGCCGTTGTAGATGCCGAGGAACAAGGTTGCGTATTTTTCCGACGGAGTGCTTTCATAAAGCTGATGGTTTAATAAGGAAAGCAGCGCGGAAGGCGATACATCCAGATTATGCACTCGGGACGCCCGGGTCATGGCTGAACCGGTGGCAACTCCCACGGCCATCGGTTCTCGCAGCGCGGGGATGTCCTGGAGGCTATAGGCGCGCACTGCCGAGTGGATGGTGGCCATCAGTAATGCCGCCGAAATTCCTTTGCCGCTAATGTCGCCCACAGCCAGAATCAATCGCTCCGAATCCAGAGTCAGAAAGTCATAGTAGTCGCCACTCACTGTACTCGCAGGCCGGCAGAATCCATGCACTTCCAGCGATGCCAGTTGTGAAATATGGTGCGGGAAAAGCTGAGCCTGCACTTCCTGAGCGATCACCAGTTCGTTCTCAAGCTTCTGTTTTTCTTTCTGCTCTTCGATCAGCTTCTCCAGTGATGCCGTCATCGAGTTAAAAGAGTTGGCCAGAGCGGCAACCTGATCATTCGACTTCACTGGAATACGATGGCGGAAATCGCCGCGATTGATGTGCGTGGTCGCGTCGTAGAGTTGGGCCACGGTGCCGGTGACGGTGCGCGTCAGGCTGGTGCCAATGATGAGCGCGACCATTTCAATAACTCCAAAAGAAAGGGCCACGAACAACAAACCAAATTCGACGGCTTGCGCAAAATCGCCCAGAGCGGCAAACAGACGCTCATAGATCTTAGACACCCGGGTTTGGACGCCGATCCCAGCCGGACTAAGTCTGCTGCTGGTGTCCCAATCCACCACTTGCACAGTAGTTCCGAAAGTGACTTGAGGGTCTATACGCGCTGCTGGCGGAGGCACGGTTCCGGCAGTGAATGTGGGCCGCAACGCATCCTTGCCTGTGTCTAATACGTAATCACCCTCAGGTTTGTTTAATGTAATAGCCGCCTTCGAGCCGTCGTTGGCAGCAGTCTTCTTGCCTTGCCCGGATTCGACTTTGCGGAGGCTGAGTCCGGTCGCGTATAGCGAGATTTCACCCAGGTTGGCAGCCAGCTCTTGCAGCATGCGCTGATTGAAAGGTTCGCTTGAAACGACGGTCATCGTATCGCCGCCGACCGTGAGCGTCTGCACCGCGCGCAGATAAAGCCGGTCATGGTCGCGCACGATGCCGTGGAATGCATTGCCCAGGTGGGCAGGGAGAACCGGAGGAACCGAGCTATCGCCGGCAGGAGCGCTGTTCAGAACAATCTTCTTGCCCAGCCAAATGCAAATCTGGCGATCGACCCAAATCTTGTCTCCCTCTCGTACATCCTGAAAGGCCTCGAGGCCACTGCGCCCATGTTTCATTTGGGCGGCGACCTGTTGAGCGATGGCGTGATTGGCGGATTCCAGACTTACCAGTTCCGAATCCAGTCCAGTGGTGACAATGAAGGTGGCGAACTGTCCGGCAAATAAATAAAAGGAGCCGATGGCGAGCGCCACCAGCAAAACTACCGGAATTACTCCAATGAAAACGTAAGTGACAATCAGGCGGTTGCGCAACCGCCATAGCATCCTGGCTTTTACCCAGCGAAAGGCCAGAACCAGAAAAAGAAGGGTGGCAACGAAACTCAGGAAACTGACCCAGCCACCGAGACTGTCCGCAAAAGACAGCTTGAACCAGCCGCCTACCTGCTGCAGCACAAACAACAGTACATCCAGAGCCAGCACGTAAGAGGCGACCCGCGCCACCTTGGAGGTAGGCAAAAGGCCCGCGTCAGCGACCTTCATGCGGAGATAGCGAAGCGACAAGGTCATGTTCCAAACGAATTATAGATGGTGAACCGAGCCCCGGGGTTCCAGCAAGAAGTCAGTACCGCAGTTCAAATTTCGGGGTAAAAGTCGAAAAATGCTTCCAAGCTGGTCTTGAGCTGTTTTTCAATCTCATCCTTGCTGCCCTCGAGCACGTGCATGGTGACATGAGCTTCGCGCCCGTTTTTCAGCTTGAGGGTAGCGTCCCCCACCTGCTCGACTTCTTCCGACGGCAGCAGCCGCAATCCATAAACTAAGGTTAGATTTGCCATGACACGATTCTAATAGCTTTGACGTGGACTTTCTTTCCACTTTCGCGCGCCTCAGGCATTCTCTGCAGTCGGGCCTTTTTCGTTTAGAATGCCCTGTGCTCGAAAAACGCCTGGCTATTTTGATCATCCTTGCGATGGCGCAAATGGTGGCTGCTCAGCAGCCACAGCCCCAAGTCAAATTGAATGTGCTCAACGTGTGCGCACTCTCGGCCGAAGATCAGCAACAAATTTCTTCTGCGCTTCAGCGAATTCCCCTGACTACCTCCTTCACCCAGGATTTCGAGATTGATCGCGGACGCTCGCTGCTCGATCAAGGCGCCGATTTGCTGAAATTGGGCCAGCTGGCCCAGAACGCGCAGATGTCATCCGACCCGGGAACCTCGGACTGGGTGCGAGTACGCCGTGAATTCCCGTCGCCGGGAACCTTCGCGACGGTCCAATATTCGTTCAGCAAGGATTCCAAGAGTCTGGTGGAAACTCTGGTTTTTCGCGTGCGCGATCCCAAGGATTTGTTGCAAGTTGCCATTGACGATAGCGCCTCAGCGGTTACCACTCCGGCAAGCATGCTGGCGACGGACACGCCTGCCACGCGAATCAAGCTGGAGCGATTTGGCAAACCGTCGATTGTGTTGGCTCGGTGCCTGGGAACCGAAGCAGGGCCACCGCCTGACCAGAGTGCGTATGAGCCGCTGTTTCGATCTGCTTCCGCGGTCGCCGCCAACTACCGTGATCTGTTAAGTGTGCGTCACATTGTGCCGGAGGAGTTGGCACGGGTTGGAGCCATGAGGGAAAAACGAAACCCAGTTCTTAAACCAGTTGCACCGGAGAAGAAACCGCAGTAACGCCGGGTTGAACCCAAATCACGAAGTCAGCAATCTAACAGTTAATTCTATGGACAACATCCGCAACGTCGTCATCATAGGATCCGGTTGCGCCGGCCACACGGCTGCGCTGTACACCGCGCGCGCCAATCTGAAGCCTCTGCTCTTGGAGGGGCACGAGCCCGGTGGACAGCTCTCATTGACCACGCTGGTTGAAAATTTCCCTGGTTTTCCCGAGGGCATCCAGGGACCGGAACTGGTCGAAAACATGCGCAAGCAAGCGACCCGCTTCGGCGCCGAATATAAACACGGCCACGTCACTAGCGCGGATCTAAGCCAGCGACCATTCAAATTGCACGTCAGTCACGAAGTCGTCCACGCCAAAACACTGATCATTGCCAGCGGCGCTTCGGCACGCTGGCTGGGGCTGCCGCACGAGCAACAACTCATCGGTCACGGAGTTTCCTCCTGCGCCACGTGTGACGGATTCTTCTTTTCCGGCAAAGAGATCGTGGTAATCGGCGGTGGAGATTCCGCCATGGAGGAGGCCACTTTCCTGACGCGTTTCGCAACCAAGGTAACGGTTATTCACCGCCGCGATTCATTCCGAGCTTCGAAAATCATGCTGGAGCGCGCCCAGAGCAATCCAAAAATCCAGTTCCTGACCGACACAGTTGTAGAAGATGTGTACGATGTCAACCACAAAGAAGTGACCGGCCTGAAGCTGCGCAATGTGAAGACTGGCAAAGTGTGGGATTTCCCCACCAGCGCGCTGTTTCTGGGAATTGGTCACATCCCCAACGCGAAAATATTCGAGGGCCAACTCGATGCTGATGCCGACGGATATTTGAAAACAACCAAGTACGTTTTCACCAAAGTTCACGGCGTCTATGCCTGCGGAGATGTACAGGACCGCCGATATCGCCAGGCGATTACCGCCGCCGGCACGGGCTGCATGGCGGCACTCGAAGCTGAGAAGTTTCTGGAAGAGCAGGGAACCTAACTATCAAGACTGTATACTCCACCGAGGTGAGCCATGGCGCAGGTCCAAGCTAGCTGTCCGCATGTGAAAGAGATTCGCCAGGTCACGCCCAGCGGCAAGGGCTGCAAAGAATGTTTGGAGATGGGCGATACCTGGGTCCATCTGCGGGAGTGCCTCATTTGCGGCCACGTTGGCTGCTGCGACTCATCCAAGAACAAGCACGCCACCAAGCATTTTCATAAGACCAAACATCCCATCATGCAATCGTTTGAGCCGGGAGAATCCTGGAAGTGGTGCTACGTGGATGAGGTCTTTCTGCAATAGCCGGACGGATGCACGCTCGGAAAGTTTCCATGAGACAACAAGAATACAAAGGCAAAGCGATCACAGTGCTATACGACGCCCAGCGCTGCATCCACGCCAAGCAATGCGTGCACGGGGCACCCGAGGTTTTTAATATCGCTGCCAAGCCCTGGGTGGTGCCCGACAACGCCGATGTCAAGGCGATCGCAGCCGTGATCAAGCGCTGTCCGACCGGTGCTTTGCACTATCAGGCCGCCGATTCAGCTCTGGCGGAGCGAGGCGAGCCGTCCAATACGCTGACCATAACACCCCATGGCCCGTTATACCTGCGGGGGAGTTTCGTGGTGGTGGCGGAAGACGAAAAGGAATTACTTTCCGACATGCGGGCCGCGCTTTGCCGCTGTGGGGCCTCGAAGAACAAGCCCTTCTGCGACAACAGCCACTTCGCCGTGGCATTCGACGATCCCGGCACTGCTGCCCCCGGCGTCGATGCTCGCAAAGAGATGGCTACCAGCGGAAAGTTGCGGGTGGTCCCGACGGCGAATGGACCGCTGCATCTTCAGGGGCAAATCACTATCCGCAACGCGGCCAATCAGGTGATCTTCGAGGGAACGGAAACCTGGCTTTGCCGCTGCGGAGGATCCGGCACGAAACCGTTTTGTGACGGCAGCCATGAGCGGGTCGGATTTCAGGCTGAGTAGTCGAGCAGCCTCGGCGCTTCGGTTTGTGATACAAATTTCTGTGAACTTCATGGACGCGCCGGACGCTCCTACATTCCCATTCCACTCTGGTGCGGGCTTCCCGTGCTGAGGGCGTTCTTCATCTCTCTTTCGGAGAGCCACGGTCTGCGCGCCGTGGCTGAGCGGTCCGCCATTGGGCAGAGACTCTCCAGTCGCTTCGTTGCCGGCACTCAAGTCGAGGATGCTCTCCGCGCGACTCGCGTCGTCAACCAGTCTGGTCCCAGCGTTTCCATCGACAACCTGGGCGAGAATGTCACTAATGCCGACGAGGCCCGCTCCAGCGCCGCACTTTATCACCAGATGCTAGACCAAATCGCTTCACAAAAGCTGAACGCCAACATCAGTTTGAAGCTTACTCACATGGGCCTTGATGTGGACGAAAAGCTGGCGCGCGATCTGGTGGTAAGCCTGGTAGCTAAAGCCGCAGGCATGATTCCGCCCAACTTCGCCCGCATTGACATGGAAGGCTCGCCTTACACCCAGCGTACGCTCGATTTTGTACACGAGTTGCACCGGTTGCCGGGAAATCGCGGATGCGTCGGTGCTGTCATCCAGTCGTATATGCGCAGGTCGGAGAGCGATGTCAAGAAGCTACTGGCGGAAGGCATTCGCATCCGGTTGTGCAAAGGCGCCTACAAGGAACCGCCGGAGCTGGCCTATCAGAAGAAATCAGAAGTCGACGACAACTACGTCAAACTGATGAAGGTCCTGATGAAGAGTGGGATCTATCACGGCCTGGCAACTCACGACGAGAACATCATCAACCAGGCCAAGACTTTTGCCACTCGCGAGAATATTCCCCACCATGCTTTCGAGTTTCAGATGTTGTATGGCATCCGCCGCGATTTGCAGCAGAGCCTGGTGAAAGATGGCTGGGGAATGCGAGTCTACATTCCATTCGGGACTGAGTGGTATCCCTACCTGATGCGGCGGCTGGCCGAGCGTCCCGCGAACGCACTCTTCATCGCCAAGAATTTATTCAGGAAGTGACTTCGGCCGCAGATTTACGCCGATCTATTCTTCCGGCGCCCGTTCGTTGCCTTCGGGAGGGGCAAGCGGAAGCTTGGAAGCGCCGTCGAGCATATTGCGTTCCTCGGGCGAGAAGCGTCTCTTGTAATCGTCGGACTCGATGGCCCGTTGCCGGGCATCGGGCGGCATGGCGCGCAATGTCTGCAAAGCGCCTTTCACTGCCTGGCGGCGATCCGGCGGAAGTTGCTGCCAGCGCTGGTAAAGCCCCCGCGCTTGCCCCTTCTGCTCTGGCGTCAGGTGCTCCCAGGTTTCCATCCGGTTCAGCATGCGGCTCTGCTGCTCGGGAGGCATGCTATTGAAATGCTGCAACTGGTTCCGCAGTTGCTGCTGACGCTGGGGCGGCAGCCTGCGAAACCCAGGATCACTTTCGAGCGCCTTCCTCTGCTGCTCGGGAGGCATGTTCCTGTGCTCGTTCAGCCATTGGCCAGCATGATGACCCTGAGCCTGCGCGTGCCCCGGGTTCCTGGGAGAGCGATTTCCCTGCGATGCAGAAGCAGAAGAAGCAGCCAGTGCCAGCGCAAGGATGCCTGTTCCCATCCATCTCGACATGGCTCTCAACCGCAACACATTTCCCCCCTGTCCCATGGCTCTACCACACGCGGATCCAAAATTACGGATTCGCGTTGACATCCTGCTGGACCTGCAAATCATCCAGCACATCGAAATCGGAATACAACTCGCTGTTCTTGTCCAATGCGTTCAAGTCGCCGACTGCAGATCCCGGTTCTGCGACCATGGTCGCAACCTGGCCGTCGCCATGGTTGCTCAGACCGGCATCATTGCGGAACAAGGTAATGCTCATCACCATGAGCACCGCCAGCGAAACTGCCAGCGCCGGCTTGCGCAACCATAGCCACCATCCGCTCGGCTGGCCTTTTTCTTCCCGTACTCGCGCCATCAGTCGGGTGTCGAAATACGGCGAGGGCTCGGGCGCCCGCCATTCATCCAGCAACGCCATGGTCTGGTGCATCTCCGCCAGCTTGCCGGCGCAGGCAGCACAATTCTTCAGATGATCATTCACCTCGGGCGTGGCCGCGTCTAACCCAGCGGCCAAGTCCGGCATCAATTCGCAAACATCGTTGCATTTCATAACCATACCCCTCACAAAAACTCTTTCAGCTGCACCCGCAGCGTTTCATATGCGCGGAAGAGCAGCGATTTAGTGGCAGATTCGCTCAACTTCAAAACCTGCGCAATCTCCCGATAATCCATTTGCTGATACTTGTGCATCACCACGGCGGTTCGTTGCCGCTCAGGTAAACTCTGCACTCGCTGACGAATGGCCGCCATGCGTTCCCGGCGCAGGATGGTTTCCTCGGCGCTCAGCGATGTATCCCGCAAATCCAAAACCTGTCCCGTTTCCTGGTCCGGCTCGTCAACACTGACCGTGTTTTCCGGGCGCTCATGCCGCGAGTCGCGGGCATGGTTCACCGCCAGGTTGGTCGCAATGCGATACAGCCAAGTCGTGAACTTCGCGCTTGGCTCGTAATTGCCGCGCGAGCGATACACTCGCAGAAAAACTTCCTGCGCTAGATCTTCCGCCGCCGCCACGTTGTGACACATGCGGTACATATAGCTCACCATCGGCCGGCGATACTTCTGCACCAGATATTCGAAGGCACCGTCGTCCCCAGCCTTGACCCGCAGCATGACATCGGCATCGCTGACTGTCGGCAGCGGACGAGCCACCACCGAGGGTTGCGCCTCGCCGTAAGGCATAGCGCTCCTCATGGTCAGCAACCCGCGATCAATGGCCGCGCTGCTCACATTGGATTGAACCCCTCCCCCCGGCGAAAGTTGCGTCTTGCCTGGGCTGGGATTTTGCCCGGAAGTCCCTTGGGAAGAAGGGTCTGGAGCCGCTTTGGCGGGGATTGGTTTGCGCGGCATGGATGTCGGGGTAAAAGTCTGGAAAACTGGGGTGAAACCCACCCCAGGCCAGCTCAAGTCCCAGCCTAACACGGAGATACGCTAACTGAAACATCCCGAGAGCGGGTCAAGGGCCAAGGGCTGCGGCTCGTTAAGCGTGACGCGCCCGGTCGTAGGATGATCACGCCAATTCCGCCACCCTGGTCACCTCTAGGGCATAGGCCACAACCGCTTACGGTTTAAACGGGATGGATTGAACTTCTAACCGTGGCTACAGTGTGTCACAAGGGGCTACATCCTGGTGCTCAGATTGGGCATAGAAAATAGAGGAATTAACGATGAAAATCACGAAACAACTGCTGACTCTGGCCACCACAGTTCTGATCGTCGTTAGCATGAGCTGGGCGGCCGATAACGACAACGAAACAACTATCCAAAAGCGCATTGATAAGTCCGCCGACGTCCTGTCAGAGGTGATGGCGACTCCCGACCATGCGGTTCCCGACAAGATCTTGGACCATGCCAAGTGCATCGCGGTGATACCTTCCCTGTTCAAAGTTGCCTTTGTTTTTGGCGGCGAACACGGACATGGTGTCGTGGCCTGCCGCACCGAACACGGATGGAGCGCTCCTCTCCCAATCGGTGTCACTGGTGGAAGCTGGGGACTTCAACTCGGCGGCCAGGCTACAGATTTAGTGCTGGTATTTATGGGCGATAAAGGAATGGAGCACTTGACGTCGGACCATTTCAAGCTCGGAGGCGATGCTTCCGCCGCTGCCGGCCCCGTCGGGCGCAATGCTGCTGCTGACACCGATATTGAGATGAGCGATCAAATCTTAACTTATTCTCGATCCCGCGGCCTCTTCGCAGGCATTGATCTCTCGGGGACCGTGGTTAAGCAGGACAAGGATGAAACTGCGCTCCTGTTCGGCAACATGGAACCGGCCGACGCTATCCTGACCGGCAAAGTTCCCCCGCCCGCCGCGAGCCAGCCGCTTCTAAGCGAACTGCAGAAAATCACGGACGAGGCGCGCAGCCGTGAGAGCGCGTCAAATGTAAAGCCGAACTCCCAATAGCGGCAAGGCACTCGATCCTGAGCTTTCCGGGCCTCGACATTAAATCGTCGAGGCCTTCATTTTTGCCGCTTCACCCAGAATCGGCCTCCCCGTCCCCACCGCACAGCCAACGACCACCGACCAACGACGCCCCGTTTGCCGCAAGCTCCGGGCAGCCTGTACTATATGAAAACCCATTTAGGAAATAGCGGGGCGCTTAACTCAGCGGTAGAGTGCCACCTTCACACGGTGGAAGTCATAGGTTCGAATCCTATAGCGCCCACCATGCCTTCATCCCCGAGACCATCCTGCTCCTGGCTCCCTAAACTCAAATAACTTCCCGATCTGCGCGTCTTTTGCCCGCGTCGTGGGTTTCCTACAACGCGTCCTATCGGCAGTACCCAAACATTGACTTTTGAGGTATCTTGTCGCAACGCATTTTGCGCCCGCCAAGCCTTAAGGAGAGTCTTATGAGATCAACACTGAGAGCGATCCCCATCTGGTTGCTGGCAGCCGCATCTGCCTTTGCCGCTCAGCCCAATCGCATCCCTGGTTCCATCGACGGCAGCCAGACCGTGGTTCTCAGTGGCAGCGTTCACGCGCAGGCCCGGCCCGAGTACGATCAGGGCGCAGCCGTTCCCTCACTGCCGTTGTCCTACGTGGTTATGTTGACCAAACCGTCCGCAACTCAGCAAGCAGACTTGGATCAGCTTTTGGCAGCGCAACAGGATCCGGCCTCTGCCAACTATCACAGGTGGTTAACTCCGGAAGCCTATGCCGACCGCTTCGGACTGAGCCCGAGTGATACCGAGAAGATCAGCGTCTGGTTGCGCGCTCAGGGGTTTACCGTTGTGCAAGTCGCCCGCGGCCGGGATTGGATCGCTTTCAGTGCCACGGCCGGGCTGGTCGAGAACGCCTTTCACACTCAAATCCATCGCTACAGCGTCGACGGAGAGGTGCACTTTGCCAACGCTACAGAGTTGGCCATCCCGAAGGCATTGGCGGGCGTGGCCACAGGCTTTCGCGGCCTCGACGACTTTCGCTGGAAGCCAATGGGAGTGCACCAGGTTGTGTCCTCAGGATCGATTTTGCCAGTCATCCTGGGACCGTTGTTCACCATCAACGGCGGGGCCAACGGAAGCAACTTTCTGGCTCCAGACGATTTTGCCACCATCTACGACCTCACTACGCTCTATCAAAGCGGGATCGATGGCGCCGGCATGAAGCTGGTCGTGGTCGGACAAGTTACCGTTGCAATGTCGGACATCCAAGCCTTTCGTTCCGGGTTCAACCTGCCGACAAACAATCCGACAGTGACCGTGGTTCCTGGCACTACTCCCGGAACCAACAAAGACGATCTGCTGGAATCTGACCTGGACCTGGAGTGGTCGGGCGCGGTCGCCCGCAATGCCAATATCATTTTCGTCACCTCGAACGATGTATTTAGTTCTGCCACCTACGCCATTGACAACGACCTTGCTCCGGTCATCAGCATGAGCTACGGGGGATGCGAGAGCCTCAACGCCGCGTTCATCGCTTCCAACGAACCCAGCATGCAGAAGGCCAACACTGAAGGTATTACGTTTCTTGCGTCCTCGGGGGATTCGGGCCCAGCCAACTGTGATGACCCGAACGAGACGAGTGCGAGTCAAGGCCTGGCAGTAAGCTACCCCGCCAGCAGTCCCGAAGTAACGGGCATTGGCGGCACCGAATTTAGTGGTGACTTGCCCCCCAATACCGGCCTGTATTGGAACACCACCAACGGCGTCAACGGCGGCTCGGCCATCATGTACATTCCAGAAACTTCGTGGAATGATGCGGCTGAACTGCCAGTCTCGCTGGCCTCCAGCGGCGGGGGCAAAAGTAGTTGCCACGCCTCGCCCTGTACTACCGGATTTCCTAAGCCCTCCTGGCAGGCGGGCCCTGGTGTTCCCGCCGATAAAGTGCGTGACGTGCCCGATATATCCTTCAGCGCCTCGGCGGATCACGATGGCTACATCGTGTGCAGCACAGGTGGACCCTCCGGGGGGAATTGTCCCGGTGGGATCGGAAACGGTTTTCTTGAAGTCGGCGGAACCTCGGCATCGACACCGGTATTTGCGGGAATCCTTACGTTGCTCAATCAACAACTGGGAAACCTGCCGCCCGTCGGCCTGGGAAACGTTAATCCTACGTTGTACAAGCTTGCCCAGACCCCGGCCAACAACGTGTTTCACGACATCACCACCGGCAACAACATCATTCCCTGCACTAAGGGCAGCCCAAACTGTCCGAGTGGGCTCACGTTCGGTTACAGCGCGGGTGTTGGCTATGATCTGGTAACGGGCTTAGGCTCAATCGATGTGAATAATCTTTTCAATAACTGGAATGCGGACAAGGTCGCTACGACCACAGTCCTGAGTGGAAAGCCCGTCATCATCATCGCAGGATCAACTCAGACTGCAACGCTCACCGCGGCGGTGACTCCGAACTTAGGCAACGGCACGCCCACTGGGTTTGTTACTTTCCTGCTTCATGGAACCGCGCCCATAGGCTCAGCAACTCTTAACCAGGGTTCGGCCACTCTGAACTACGCTACCAAAGGGCTCCTAGTGGGGACGAACATCTTCACCGCAGCCTACAGTGGGGACGTGAATTTCGTTGGCTCCAAGTCGTCCACGATAACGATAACGGAGCAAGACTTCACCGTCGCGCTGCCATCCAGTCCCACTACCGTCACCGTGGGTGCTCCGGGTGACAAAGGAACTACCACCCTCACCATCACGCCCGAATTCGGTTTCAATCAGGCCGTGAGCTTCAGTTGCACCGGACTTCCCAGCGAAGCCACTTGCAGCGCCGGCAGCGTAACCCCGAATGGCGGACCGGTCATGACGACCCTAACCATTACGACCACGGCCCCGACTGCCAGTCTGCAGCCCGGTCCCGGCCGCAGCGGCCTTTTCTACGCTTTGCTGCTACCCGGACTCATGGGAGTTGCGTGGCTTCCGTTTGCGAACCGAAAGAACCGTTTCAGTCGTGTCCGTTTGCTGGGACTAATTGGCGTCGTGTCTCTGTCACTTTGGCTTCCGGCCTGTGGCGGCACCAGCACACCTCCAGTTCCGCCTAATCCTGGAACTCCGGCGGGTAGCACTACGGTTTCGATCGTCGCCGCCGGAGTGGCCGGTGCACCCAGCCACACGGTCGAGATCACGCTAACGATAAAATAGATCATGCTCCGAGGAGACCTAAGTCCAGATCGCCCCGAATCGTCGGCGCTAGTGACTCTGGAACACTTCCGCGATGTGCCACAAGCCCTGCTGGCAAAGGGCAAGCTGGAGTGGGCGGGAATCGAGTGCTGGCTCGCCGACGGCAATCTGGTGCGCATGGACTGGCTGTTGTCCAATGCGATTGGAGGCATTCGTCTGCAAGTGCGCCAGCCGGATTTCGAATCCGCTCGCGCCGTTCTCGACGAGCCCATCCCGCCGGAATTCAGTGAAGAGCAAGTCGGAGAATCCTTTGCCCAACCGCGCTGTCCGCGGTGTTACTCGCTCGACATCGGTTTTGAAACCATCGACCGTTTCTGGACTTTCGGCTTGTGGTTGCTGCTGTCGGTTCCAATCCCGATTCGCAACGACCATTGGAAGTGCTATACCTGCAACGTCGAATGGGTGGAAGACTGATCTCTCAGCAGAATTGTCATCCTGAGCGAAGCGAAGGATCTGCGCGAGCCGCGCGACGGGGTCGCGTTCTGTGCGACCCAATAACCGCGCTTTTGGCTCGCTTCCTTACCCGCCGCCCTTACGCTCCCACCCGCGCCCGTGATATTTTCAAAGCTCCTTCTGAATAAACATGATCCGTTCTTACAAAGGTGTGACGCCAACCATTCCCGCGTCGTGTTACGTGGACGACTCCGCGCAGATCATCGGCGACGTCGTTCTCGGAGAACACGCCAGCGTGTGGATGAATGCAGTAGTGCGCGGCGATGTGCATTCCATCCGCATCGGCGCCCACTCGAACATCCAGGATTGCAGCGTCCTCCACGGCATGAAGGAACAGTACGGCGTCTTCCTGGGCGAATACGTCACCGTCGGCCACTCGGTAACCCTGCATGGCTGCGTCATCGAAGACCGCTGCCTGATCGGCATGGGCTCCATCATTCTGAATGGAGCAAAGATCGGCGCCGGATCGATCATCGCCGCTGGCACCCTGATTCCTGAGAAGACCGTCGTAGAGCCGGGTTCGCTATGGATGGGATCGCCAGGCAAGTTTCGCCGCAAGCTGGAGGAAAAAGATCGCGAGAGCATCATGCGCTACGCCAATAATTATTTGGGATACAAAGCAGCGTATCTCGCGGAGAGAAAATAGCAGTCGGCAAGCAACGTATAGAATTGTCATCCTGGGCAAATTTGTAAGACTTGTCATCCTGAGCGGAGCAGGAGGTTCGCGTATGCGAACCTCCTGCGTAGTCGAAGGACCCCTACAATCTGTGTTTCTTACGTGCCGCTGCAAGGCATTCTCCTCCGTGCTGTATGGGGAGAATTCCCTGAGACGCCGGTATAGATGTTACGCTCGTCGGGTTCCTTCGACTCCGTAACTGCTTCGCTTTGCGAAGCAGTTACTCCGCTCAGGATGACAAAGTTTAGCCAGAAGACAAGAGCCGAGAGCCAAAAGCCGATTCCATGATTAAAGCCGTCCGAGGAACCCGCGATCTGCTGCCGCCGGAAACGGCGCTGTGGAACTTTGTCGAAGCCGCGGTGCGCGACGTCTTCCGCGCCTACAACTTCCACGAAATCCGCACGCCCATCTTCGAGGAGACACAGCTGTTTTCCCGCGCCGTAGGTGAAGAGACCGACGTCGTCTCGAAAGAAATGTACACTTGGGAGGACCGCACACGTGCGGAAAGCGAAAAGGGCCAATCCCTCACCCTCCGCCCCGAAAACACCGCCGGCGTCGTCCGCGCCTACATCGAGCACAAGCTCTGGGATCGCGGGCTCAACAAGCTCTACTACATAGGCCCGCAGTTTCGCCGCGAACGCCCGCAGAAGGGACGCTACCGCCAGTTCTATCAAATCGGCGCAGAGATGCTCGGCCCGGCCACGTCGGGCAGTGAATCTCCCGCGCGCGACGCCGAAATCCTGGAACTACTGGCGACTCTGCTTGATCGCCTTGGGATCGAGAACTGGACGCTCGAGTTAAACTCGATTGGCTGCGCGAACGATCGCGCCGCCTACAACGAAGCTTACGCAAAGCGCTTGAGCCGGTCGCTGCAAAGATGTGCACCGACTGCCAACGCCGGGCAGTCACCAATCCGCTGCGGGTATTCGACTGCAAAGTCCCCGAAGATCAGCCCATCATCGAAAAGCTTCCACGCATCAGCCAGTATCTCGACGGACCTTGCCGCAAGCACTTCGAGCAAGTGCAGGAAATCCTTAAAGCAGTTGGGGTGAGCTTTTCAAATAAACGACCGTTTAGTACGTGGCCTCGACTACTACACCCGCACCGCATTCGAGTTCACTCACGGCGCTTTGGGAGCGCAAAACGCCATTCTCGGCGGCGGCCGCTACGACGGACTTTCGGAATCGCTCGGCGGTCCCAGCGCTCCCGGCATCGGTTTTGCCATCGGCGAAGACCGCTTGGTGCTGGCGCTCAAACAATCCGCAGAGTCTGTACAATCCAAACCCGACGTCTACATCGCTCCGCTTGGCGAAGGTATGAACCGCGAGGCCGCTCGCTTGGCACGGGAATTGCGGCGGCATAGTGTCATTGTCGAACTTGGCGACGAGACTTTTCGGCTGAAGAAGTCATTCGAAGTCGCCAGCAAGTTGGGCGCGCGTTTCATTCTCATTGTCGGGGAGAATGAAGTGAAAGCTGGCGCCTTCGCCCTAAAGAACCTGGAAAGCGGTGAGCAGGTTTCGGTGGCGCGGGCGGAACTGGCGCAGAAGATTCAGGGACGACAATAACGGTCACATTTCGCGGAGGGTCCTATGAAGCAAATCATATTTGCGATCCTGATTTTCATCTCTGTCAACTGTGCTGCGCAAGCCGCAACCAGCGCCACGCAGTTACAGCAGGCTCTAGTCGCTCAGACCCAGGCCGTGGCCCAGGCGCAGAAGTCCAAAGATGGCGATACGCTCAAGCGTCTGCTAACCGATGACTTCCAGCAGGTGGGCAGTGAAGGCAAACTGCACGATAAAGACGATTTCACCGGCGATGCCAAAGACGGCAAGCTCACCGACTACACTCTCTACAACCTCAAAGTTCTCTCGATAGACGAAAACGCGGCTATCGTCACCTACGACGCCGTCATTCACATGACCGAGGGCGACGACTTGTTGGCGCCGCGCTATCAGCACCTCTCCGACGTGTGGGTCAAACAAGGTGATCAGTGGCGGTTGCGTTTCCAGCAAGCCACGGCACGGCGGCCGATCGACTGATCATGCCGTGGAAGCTCCCCCACCATTTATAATCTTGCATCCGGCTCGTGCCGCATTCCTGACTCAAAAGGGGCGAATTTGCTCGACTTCTTAGGCGATCTTCGGCGTACCCACATGTGTGGAGGGTTGCGTGTTTCCGATGCCGGCGGGAAAGCCGTGCTCATGGGCTGGATGAATCGCCGCCGCGATCTCGGCAACCTGATCTTTATCGACATCCGTGACCGCTCGGGCATTTCGCAGGTGGTTTTCAACAAGGAGCGCAACCCCGCCATTCACGAAAAAGCTTCAGGTCTGCGCAACGAGTACGTCATCGCTGTAGTAGGCACGGTCAAGCTGCGCGACGCCAATACCGTCAACAAGAACATTCCCACTGGTGAAGTCGAGCTGGTGGCTGACGAATTGCGCCTGCTAAATGAATCGAAACAGCCGCCGTTTCTGCCGAGTGACACGATTCTGCCCAATGAAGAGATGCGCCTGAAATATCGCTACCTGGACCTGCGCCGCGACGCCATGCAGCACAACATCGAACTGCGACACAAAGTAGCGCTGGCCATTCGCGAGAATCTCTCGGAGCAGGGCTTTTTCGAAATCGAAACTCCGTTCATGACGCGGTCCACCCCCGAGGGTGCGCGCGATTATCTTGTTCCCAGCCGGGTGCAGCCGGGATCGTTCTACGCACTGCCGCAATCACCGCAGCTGTTCAAGCAGATTCTCATGATCTCGGGTTTCGACAAATACTTCCAGATCGTGCGTTGTTTCCGCGACGAGGATCTGCGTGCCGACCGCCAGCCTGAGTTTACTCAGATTGATTTGGAGATGTCCTACCCGCAGCCGGAGCGGGTATGGGAAGTGGTGGAAAAGTTTTCTGACAGCCGCCTTCAAAGCCGCCGGCCATGAAATCAAAACGCCCTTCCCACGCATGAGCTATGACGAAGCGATTCGTCTTTACGGCAGTGACAAGCCCGACATGCGGTTACCTGAAATGACCGACGTGCGTCAGGTGTTCACGGCCGCTGACTTTGAAAAGCTGGGAGTGAATGCCACGCTGCCACTGCTCGCCATCCGGATCCCGAAAGTTGGCAAGCTCTCGCGCAAAGAGCGCGATGAAAACAAGGAATTATTCGGCGCCCACACAACCGAGTTCAATCTGCTCGACATGGATCGTCTGGAAAAGTCCATGCCGGAAGCAGCTGACGAACTGAAGGGACTATCTTCGGCGCACCCCGACGATCTGATCACACTAATAGGTGCGAAGAATTCCTCTAACTTCAAGACCACGATTGGGGGCCTTGGGAAAGTCGCAGGCGCCTATAGGTTGCGGTTGGCTGACAAGTATCGCGAGCAGCATAAAGCTTTCGAGAGAACCGGGGACCCGCGTCACGACTTTCGTTTTCTCTGGGTCACGGATTTTCCCATGTTCGAATACGACGAGGAAGGAAAGAGCTGGGTGCCGGCGCATCATCCCTTCACCTCGCCACATGAGAAGGACATGGACAAACTGGAGTCCGATCCGGGCGCGGTGCGCGCGCTGGCGTACGACGTGGTGCTCAATGGCACGGAGTTGGGATCGGGATCGATTCGTATTCATCGCCAGGACATTCAGCGCCAGATCTTCCGCGCCTTGGGCATGACGGAAGACGAAGCCCGCGCCCGCTTTGGATTCTTCCTCGAAGCGCTGGAATACGGCACACCTCCGCATGGCGGGATTGCCCTCGGCCTCGATCGCATTGCCATGATACTGGCGGGCGCCGACAGTTTGCGGGAAGTGATACCGTTCCCCAAGACGGCACGGGCAGTGGATTTGATGGTGGACGCGCCGACGCCCGTGAGCGAAGCCCAACTGAAGGAGTTGGGGATACAAGTGAAGAAGTAGTATTTCAGGATGGCGACAAACTCCAAGCCGATCCCGCACATTCCCCTGCCGTTCAAGGAAGTGATAACGGACGTGCTCAAGGTGAAACCGCCAGAGAAGTTACCAAGGCGAAAGGTTAAGAAAAAGGCGCGTGCATGATGTGGAACTGGTGGAAAAGGATAGGAGTCGCGTTGTTTCTTGTTGCTCTCGCAATGGGAATATGGACTGGCAACATCTGGTATCAATATCAAGCCACCCTGCCGCGCCATGCTGAGACCGCGACCGGAAACATCTTTCCGCTGAACGTGCGTGGCATTGTTGTTTATCAGACACGTGAGCAGCGAGATCGGCTCGACCGACTTGATTACTTGTCCTTTGGGCTTGGTATCATCAGCGCCCTCATGTTGTTTGTTTACACCAAGAAGTTCGGGCTGCCGCCAACGCCGCCGAAACCTTGGAGTCCCGGCCCCGGATGGCGAAGCCATACACCGTAACGGGTTTGTCAAAGGCATAATCCCGCAAGTTTTGGTGATAATATACTTGACAAAATAGACTCATCGGTCTAAGATTTCAGCATGGAACCGAAGAGCCTACAGGAAGCGATTCTCTACTTCGCAAAGCCCGCTAATTGCCGCGAATATCTTGTGGCCCGTCGCTGGCCGGATGGCGTTACCTGCCCCCGCTGCGGTAGCCAGAACGTGCTGTTCTTGGAGAAATACAATCGCTGGCACTGCCGCGAGAAGCGCGCCGCGCCCCAGTTCACGCTCAAGACAGGGACGATCTTTGAGGACTCAGCCCTCGGTTTGGACAAGTGGCTGGTAGCGATGTGGATGGTGGTCAATTCCAAGAACGGTGTTAGCTCTTGGGAGATTTCTCGGAGCTTGAAGATCACCCAAAAATCCGCCTGGTTCATGGATCACAGAATCCGACTGGCATTACAAAGCGGATCATTCTACAAACTCGGTGGCCCCGGCAAGGAAGTGGAATCCGATGAGACGTGGGTTGGCGGAAAAGCGAAGAACATGCACGCCAACCGCCGGGCCATGTTTAAAGCCGCGCGTGAATCCGCTGTGATGACTGGAGATGCAAACTACATCAATAAGACCACAGTGTGGGGTGTGCTGGATCGTGAACAACGCAAAGTGCGTGCCACCATCGTTCCGAAGGTCAACCGCGAAGGGCTTCATGCCGCCGTTCTGAATCAGGTTGAGCACGGATCAAAGGTCTACACCGATGAGGCCAAGGTCTACCGTTCACTGCCGAAGGAATACACGCATGAATTTGTGAATCACGTAGAAAAATACGTCAATGGTCGCGTTCACACGAATGGGCTGGAAAATTTCTGGAGCCTACTCAAACGAACGGTGAGCGGCACCTACGTCGCGGTTGATTCTACAGTGGCGAGAACCGCAGAAGATCGTTGGGTTTTCTCCCGATGGTACGTTTGCCTTCGTTGAGGGCGATCCAAAGACAGGGCTTCCGGTCGGTGAACTGACATTGCAGAGAACACCCCTTACAGCTAAGGATTCTGCTAAATCAAAGAGTCGTCCGGCAGCAGACCGCACGACGCAGAAGGAAGCATCATGAGGAGGGTTTATAGCCGACTGCACCATGCTTACCGTGTGGGACGCGACAATAAAAAGCCCCAAGCGTGAACTTGGGGCGTGGTAGGCCCGCTTCCGCAGGCTGTCTAACCATACAGCCTAATTATAAACGAGGTTGCCAATAGCCCAGCATATTACCGCTGGGCTATTGCTTTCGGTGGTTATAATCGTAGCGTGAAGCCTTTACCAGCACCCCACGTCCCCGGCAAGACAGAGTTTGAGCGGTTCGATAACGCGATGCGCCAAGTGCTCACCGTCTCCAAGGAAGAACTACTCAGGCGGGAAGAACAGGGCAAGCGCAAGCCCGCATTGAAACGGCGACCGAAATCCAAGTGATGTACGAATGATTGGCCCTTCCAGCAAAAGCGTGGTCGTCGGAAGCTATGTGCTTGGTTTTGCTCTTGGAGGGCCTTTCGCGCTGATTCTTGCAAAACTCCTTCATGCCGCATGGCTCTTGGCGCTAGTAGTTCCGCTAACCATGGGGATCGCTTCCGTCGTAATGCACTACATTGGGCGAGTCGCTAAGAGCGGCGGTACAGAGAAGTGGTTCAAAATGTCTTCTGGGCGGCACTAGCGCGGTTACGGCAATTTCAGCCTAGCCTCCGTCGGACATTTTGCCAAGTATATTACTACCCAAGTTTTCCTTGACACTGCGTTCTCTTTCACGTAGGGTATAGCGTTCCGAGGGCTTAAGTAGCTGATTTGCCCGACGAACCTCCGCTGACAATCGCGGCTTTTCCCAAAAAGTGAGAAACTTTCGGGTCAGGCGGAGCATCTATACCAGTAACCAGAGTTTTCCTGTACAACCCATCTGAAATGTGTCGTTTACGTGCTCTGGGCCCGCAGCGCGGCAGTACGGGGATGGGTGTTCGACGGGACGGCTCGGATCAGGAGTGAAACCTAATTATGCGTTCTGATCGTGTTTTCGATGCTTTACAGACATTACGGAACCGATATATGCTTTGTCAGCTTGCCTCCAAAGCTACCCGGAAGTTTCACAAGCCCAACACCCGAATCCAGGAAACCATGAACGAAGTGTTGGACCGGATTGCAAGCTCGGAACGGCAGACGGTTCTGTCGGAGCCGGAAAACTTCGCCGAGGCGCAACGGCGGGCTGCGTAAAACCAGCCCCGCTTTTCCCCTCGCACGGGCAAGTCTTTCCTGAGTGACCCTCCTTTTTGAAAATTCCCTTCGCAGGTGAACGAGATAATGACCATCGCAGAATTGAAAGAAAAAAACATAACTGAGCTGACCAAGATCGCCCGATCTTTGGATCTGCCCGGGGCCAGCGGCTTGCGCAAACAGGACTTGATCTTCAAGATCCTGCAGGCGCAAAGCGAAAAAGAAGGCCACATCTTTGCCGAGGGCGTGCTTGAAATCCTGCCCGACGGCTACGGCTTCCTCCGCTCGCCTGACTACAACTATCTGCCCGGCCCCGATGACATTTACGTGTCGCCCTCGCAGATTCGCAAATTTGACCTCAAAACCGGCGACACCATCAGCGGCCAGGTGCGTCCTCCGCATGAGGGCGAAAAATATTTCGCGCTGGTAAAGATCGAAGCCGTAAACTTCGAATCGCCCGACGAGGCCCGCAACAAGATCTTGTTCGACAATCTGACGCCGCTGTATCCGCAGGAGCGGTTGAAACTCGAAACCGTCCGCGAAAACGTCAGCGCTCGGGTGATGGACCTTCTCACTCCCCTCGGCAAGGGACAGCGCGGCCTGATCGTTTCACCGCCGCGCGCCGGCAAGACCATGCTGTTGCAGAACGTCGCTAACTCTATTACTACGAACCACCCTGAAGTAGTGCTGATGGTGTTGCTGATCGACGAGCGTCCGGAAGAAGTCACCGACATGCAGCGCTCGGTTAAAGGCGAAGTTATTTCTTCGACCTTCGACGAGCCAGCGGCCCGCCACGTGCAAGTAGCGGAGATGGTAATCGAGAAGGCCAAGCGGTTGATCGAGCACAAACGCGACGTGGTGATTCTGCTTGATTCCATCACGCGTTTGGCGCGTGCCTATAACACGATTGTTCCGCCCAGCGGCAAAGTCCTCTCCGGCGGCGTGGATTCGAACGCGTTGCAGCGTCCGAAGCGTTTCTTCGGATCAGCGCGAAACATCGAAGAAGGCGGTTCGCTGACCATCATTGCTACGGCTTTGATCGACACCGGTTCCCGCATGGACGACGTGATCTTCGAAGAATTCAAAGGCACCGGCAACTCGGAAATCATTCTGGAACGCAAACTGGTGGACAAGCGCGTCTTCCCGGCGATTGACATTCAGCGTTCCGGCACGCGAAAAGAAGAGTTGCTGATTCCAAAAGAAGACCTGACCCGCATCTGGGTTTTGCGCAAAGTCCTGAATCCGCTGTCGCCCGTGGAAGCGATGGAATTGCTGATCGACAAGCTCAACAAGACCAAATCGAATGGCGAATTTCTGGCAAATATGAGCTCGTTGTAAAGCCCCTCAATGCCAACCCTGCCTGTCGCGTAGAGACGTAGGTTGCTACGCCTCATTCTTTTCTCTGCGTTCTCGATCCCTTCTCTGCGACCTCTGCGATTTTTGCTTTTATCGTATGTACCTAGGTACCATGGTACAATAACTCCATGAGTGACAGTTTTATCGTAGAACGCGTACAAACCGGGGTCCGCATGGAGAAACGCCTGCTGAAAGTGCTGAAGGCGTTTGCGGAATACAAAGACATGACACTGGGCGACCTGCTCGAAGGCATCGTGCTGCACGCCTTTGACGGCAAAGCCCCCTTCAACCCCGAATCCCTGAAACGCATCGCCGATCTCAAGAAGTTCTATGGCCTGGATTTGGACGCCAGTGCCAGCCACCGCTTGCTCGAAGCCTCGACCACGCGTAAGCATGCCATTCCAGCTGGCAAGAAGAAAAAATAGTCAACAACTATGGAGGCCGCACAAGCATGACCCAAGACGCCAACAAGCTCGCGCGGACCGGCCTGCAGTGGTCGCTGGGGCTGGTACTGATCTATGAATGTTCACGCTTGGTTTTCTCAGCCGGCGCGAGGCATTCTTTTGAGACAAACCACTTGCCGCAGTGGCTCCGCTTGGCTATTGGGTCGGTCGAACTGCTGGGTGCGATTTTGTTTCTGATCCCGCCGGCGGTAGTGGCCGGGGGCCGTGTTCTGCTCGCAACATTCGGAGTAGCAGCCATCATCCACATTCTGCACGGCCAACCCGACGTCGGATATCTTGTGATCTACGCAATGGCGGTGCTGACGGTCATAACAGCGCGCGACCACTAAGCCTATCCCGCGTTCGTCCTGGCTTGGTCCATCACATAGACACGGCCGGGAAAAGCGGTCTGAATCTTGTTCTTCTCAAAGTTATCTTTGATCCGCCGCCGCAATTCGCGTCCCACGCTGAATTGTTGGTTAGGTTTGGTCTTTAGCAGCATCAGATACTCCGCCTCGCCATTGCCCACGCGATCAATGCCCGGCACTTGCACCTCGCTCACAATCTGATTCGCAAACGCTGGATCGTGACGAATTTCCTCCCCGATTTGCTGCAGAAGTTCGATGATGCGGTCGCTGGGTTCGCTGTACGCCACCACCACTCGCATAGCCACTTGCGACCAGTCGCGAGTCAGGTTGGAGACAATAGTGATCTGACTGTTAGGCACGACGTGGACGGTGCCATCGTCATCCCGCAGCGTGGTGCGGCGAAGGCTCATGTCCTCGACGGTACCCTTCACCCCGGCAATGCTGACTTTGTCGCCGATGTCATATTGATTGTCCAGCAGAATGTAGAACCCATTGATGAAGTCCTTCACTAAGGTCTGCGCGCCGAAGCCAATGGCTATACCGGCCACTCCCGCGCTCGCCAGCAGCGGTCCGAGGTCGAACCCGAACAAGGGCAGCACCTCGAGCGCGGCCACAAACAGGATGACGAACACGCCCACACTAGTAATCACGCTGGTCAGAGTGCGGACCTGCCGGGTCCGCAACCCAGGCAGCCCGCGCGTTTGAAGGGCGGCAGCCTTCCCAGCGATGGTCCGTAACATCCAGATCAGCAGGCACGCGACCACGGTTACTAAGAGAATCTTGGGACCGTCATGACGCAAAAAGGTCCTCGTGTCTTCGCTCCAGCCGCGCAACAGGTCTGCCAAATTTCCTTCCGCAGGGATCATCATGCGATTACAGTTCCGCGCGCGATTATAACAAGTCGCAAGCAATCACCCGCCCCCGTATAATCTTGGCATTCCAGTCTGGTGAGGTAACTGTGCGCTTCAAGTTCGTGATCGTGTCTCTGTCACTTCTGTTCTTCACACTCGCCCTGCCATCGTGTGCGTCCGCAGGAACTACTGCCCAGAGCCCACAGGCCCGTGATCCCCTGGCCATTCCTGAGGACCCGGCACGTCAAGCGGCGCAAGAAAAAGAAATGGCCAAGAAGGCCAATCAGGAGCGGCAAGCTCAGCTTCGCCGTGATACCGAACAGCTTTTGAAATTGTCTACGGAATTGAAGCAGTATGTGGACAAATCAAGCGAAAACACGCTTTCTCTGGAAGTCATCAAGAAGGCTGAAGAGATCGAGAAACTGGCGCACAGTGTGAAGGAAAAGATGAAGGGCAACTGAACGCTCTACTCTCCGCAGCCGCAAGCTGAGCAACGTATTCTATGACCGCGTGATGTTTTGTCCTTCTCCGCACACTCCCCAACCCTTGGCTTTGCGATATAATTGCAACTCGATATCAACAAGAAGGATGACCTTAGCCATGCCTCTGCCCCAGACTGAAGCTCCGGGAAGATTGCAAGCTGAACTGATGTCGCGCGGCTTGCGCATGACACACCAGCGCCGTACCATCCTCAGCGTTGTCGAGACCGCGAAACAACATCTCGACGCCAGCCAGATTCTGCGCCGGGCTCGCAAACTCGATCCCCAGGTAGATCGAGTCACGGTGTATCGCACTCTCAAACTGCTCAAGCGGCATGGCCTGGTGGATGAACTCGACCTCATGCACATGCAGGGCGAGAAGCATTTCTATGAGCGGCGGCCCCAGCGCGACCACATCCACATGGCCTGCCTGCGTTGCGGCAAGATCATGGAATTCGAGAGCGACCTTTTCGACCGGCTAAAGGGCCAGATTCAGCGGGATTGCCAGTTCCACATCATCGTGACCCGCCTCGAAGTCGGAGGCTACTGTGCGCAGTGCCGTTCGGCCAGCAAACAGTAAATCCTACTATTGCATGTGGTTGCAACAACCCTGACACATTAAATCTGTGTGAATACCTTGACCGGAAGAGTGACTGGCCGATAGCATTACATTACTAAACTAAATGCAACTCAGTTGCACTTATGCTTGGAGTCAAGGGTAGGCTTTCGAGCTGCACCTATGCCAACACCAGGGGATTGTGTCGGGATGTGTAACAAGTTACGGGATTCTATCGCGCGGTTTATCGGCGTCGTAATTTCACTTCTTTTTGCTTTGGGAATCGCCTGGGCGAGCGTGGGTGGCAGTATCTCGGGGACCATTAAAGATCCGAGTGGGGCAGTCATTGCAGGCGCAGTCGTGACCGTGACCAACAGTGACACGGGTTCGAAGCAGATCGTGAAGTCCAACGCCAACGGCGCTTATAGCTTTGCGGTTCTCTCGGTTGGACACTACTCGGTCGAAGTGGACCATCCCGGATTCAATCCGTATCGTCGCGTCGGTATCGTTCTTGACGTCAATAGCGCACTGGTCGTTGATGCCATGCTGCAGGTGGGCGAGAAGACCGAGACCGTGATGGTGAATGACAGTGCTGTTCATGTGGACACCACCAGTACGCAAATGGGCGAGCTCATTACCGGTGCCACCATGACTTCCGTTCCATTGAACGGCCGCAGCTATACCGACTTGCTCGCCCTTCAGCCCGGCGTCGCTCCCGTGACTTCCATCTCCTCGGCAACGGTGCAGGACGTTGGTGCCAGCGCTTTCTCGCCTTCCGGCGATTTGAATCCTGGGACCATTTCCATCAACGGCCAGCGGGAATTTGCCAATGGCTTCATGGTCAATGGAAGCGATGTCGAAGAAGATGTCAATATGGGCACGGCGATTATTCCCAATCTCGATTCGATCGCTGAGTTTCGCATCCTGACTAATAATTTCGATGCCGAATACGGCGAGTACAGCGGAGGTCAGATCAACGTCGTAACTCGATCTGGCACCAACGCATTTCACGGCGATGTGTTCGAGTTTCTACGAAACACAGACCTGGACGCGCGCAACTACTTTTCGCCGACGCGCGGTACTTTCATTCAAAATCAGTTTGGAGCGACACTCGGCGGTCCGGTGGTGCGAAACAAGATTTTCTTTTTCGCAGATTATCAGGGCACTCGTCTGACGCAGGGAGTGAGTACGGGACTGATACCCGTCCCCTCCGTGCAGGACCGGTCCGGTAATTTGTCCGATGCCGTCAGTTCGTTCACGACCGTCGATCAGAACGGAAGCACTGTGCCTACAACTGTCAGTGGACCCTATTGGGCCAGCCTGCTTTCCCAGAAACTGGGTTACGGCGTCACCGCAGGTGAACCTTATTACGTGCCCGGATGTATCAGTTCGGCGCAGTGCGTTCTTCCCAACGCCGTGATCCCGCAAAGCGCATGGTCCACGCCCGCCCAACATTTACTTCAATACATTCCTATCCCGAATGTTGGAAGCAATAATTTCTCCACTTCCGCTGTAAATGAGAGTCTGGACGACGATAAGGGCGCATTTCGTCTCGATGCCAATATCGGCTGGGGTTTGATGTCCGCCTATTATTTCATCGACAATTTCGCGCAGGACAACCCTTACCCGACCGCGCAAGGGGGAGCGAATGTGCCCGGTTTCAACGCGCTGAATCTGGGCCGCGCCCAACTGATAAGCCTCGGTAACACCAAGACTTTGGGAACTACTGCTGTCAACGAGTTTCACTTCAGCTACATGCGCGACGCGACTGACTTGGGGCGGCCGCAAGGCGGTTTGGGCGTCAGCTTGGCCTCGCAAGGTTTTACCGTGGGGGCGGGCACGCCAGGGATTGTTCCCCTATCGCCGCAAACCGAAGGGGTGGAGAGCGTCGGCTTCAATAGCTTTACGATCGGGACCAATCCCAATCAACTCAAGCAAATCAATAATACATATCAATGGCTCGACAATTTTTCTAAAGTGATGGGAAATCACACCGTCAAGTTCGGCGGCGAATTTCACTTCGATCAAGTGAATACTTTTCCGATTGCGCAATTCAACGGTAACTTTCTGTTCTTCGGAAGCGAGACTGGTTCTGACTTCGCGGACTTTCTGCTAGGCGTTCCCAGCCAATACAACCAGAGTCAGTTGCAACCCTTCTATGGCCGCAACAAGTATGTGGGTCTGTACGCACAGGATAGCTGGCATCTGCGGCCTAATCTCACCTTAAACTATGGTCTGCGATGGGACCGGATCGAGCCTTGGTACGAAAAATACAATCAGCTTGCGGTGCTGGAGCCGGGCAAGCAATCGGTTGTCTTCCCCGGCGCGCCCGCCGGCATCCTGTTTCCCACCGACCCCGGAGTTTCGCGCACGCTCGCGCCCCCGGGAAATCTTGATTTCGCCCCGCGCGTTGGCCTCTCTTATTCGCCTAACCCCGGTGGGGACGGACTTCTTAGCAAAATTGTCGGAGGTCCGGGCAAGACAAGTCTGCGGGCTGGCTTCGGCATGTTCTACACCGCAATCGAAGCGTTGAGCATAGGCGTGCTGAGCGCGAATGCTCCCTATGGGACCACCTACACCAGCCCGGCGCCTCCGTTGTTTGCCACTCCGTTCATCACGGCTAGCACTGGTCAAAATCTCGGCCAGAACTTCCCGGTGCAACTGGCGCCGCTAAACTCTTCGGCGAGTCATCCCGATCCCAACATTAACTGGTCGCAATATGTGCCCATCAGCGGTATCCCAGCCTATCCAACCAGCAACCGCATTCCTTACACCGAGGAATACATGCTTTCTTTGGAGCGTCAGTTTGGGAGCAATACTCTGTTCAGTGCGAGTTACGTGGGCAGCCAGGCTCATCGCTTACTGGTGCTGGTGGAAGCAAACCCTGGCGATCCTGGTCTCTGTCTTGGACTGAGCCAGCCGAGTCAGGTGCTGCCGGGCACCCCCACCTGCGGCCCGTTCGGTGAAAGCAACGTATACATCAGGGCAAACGGCCAAGTGGTAAACGGAACCCGCGGCCCGTTAGGCCCAAATTTCGGTAGTGACACCAACCAGTCTTCCATTGGCAATTCCAATTACAACGCCTTGGAGATCAGCCTGCGTCACACCAGCGGACGTCTGCAGTTTTTTGCCGGTTACACTTACAGCAAGTCTCTCGACCAGTCTTCCAATCTCGGGGAGGAGATCAATCCACTGAATCCCGCGCTCAGCAAAGCGCTTTCCTCTTTTGATTTAACGCACAATTTCGTCGCGAGCTACAACTATCAAATTCCGTTCGAACATCTCTTCCATGCCGCGAACCGCTGGACCCAAGGTTGGGCGCTTTCCGGGATCACCCATTTCAGCACTGGTTTTCCTGTCACTATGTACAACTTCGGCGACAACTCTCTGCTGGGCGCTGAACCGAATGGAATCAATAACTACGGCGTTGACGAGCCGCAATACAGTCCGGGCCCGCTCAACTTGAATCACAATCCCCGGCAGGACAATCACGTCTATTTCAACACTGCCTTGTTCAGTCTGCAGCCTCTAGGACAGCCCGGAAATGCCAAGCGACGGTTTTTCTATGGTCCGGGGATGGACAACTATGATATGGCATTGTCGAAGAATCTGCCGGTGACGGAATCGAAGTCATTAGAGTTCCGCGTCGAAGCATTCAACCTCTTTAATCATGCTCAGTTCTATGGGCCCACGTCGGTAAACGGAAACATCAATAGCTCCTCTTTCGGACAGGTAGTCAGTGCGGCGTCTCCCCGGCTTATGCAAGTCGCGGTCAAGTTTAATTTTTGACCGCGACTTAGCACGTTAACAGGTTGCCTATGCACTTAGAGGCCAGCCTCTCCCGCCGTGATTCGCATCCCATAGAAGGAGCGGTAGACGAAGAAAAACGAAACCAGGAAGAAAGCTAGAGCTAATCCGTGAGTGAGAGTGTCGCCGGCATCGGTCGTCAGTTTGACTGCCAGTTCCACCGCCAGCAAACCGAACAGTGTCGTGAACTTGATTACCGGATTCAATGCGACCGAGGATGTGTCCTTGAACGGGTCGCCGACTGTATCTCCGATCACGGTTGCATCGTGCAATGGCGTACCTTTCTGCTTCAACACGACTTCGACAATCTTCTTGGCGTTATCCCAGGCAGCGCCTGCATTGGCCATAAAGATCGCCTGATACAGCCCGAATATCGCGATCGAAATCAGATAGCCGATGAAGAAAAATGGCTCCACGAACGCGAAGCACAGGGTGCCAAAAAAGACTGCCAGAAAGATATTCAACATGCCTTTCTGCGCGTACTTGGTGCAGATCTCGACCACTTTCTTGCTGTCGGCAACCGAGGCCTTCTCCACACCTTCTAGTTTGATATTGGCTTTGATGAATTCCACCGCCCGATAAGCGCCCGTGGTTACGGCCTGAGTAGACGCGCCCGTAAACCAATAGATCATTGCTCCGCCCGTAATCAGGCCGAGGAAGAAAGGCGCATGCAGCAACGACAGTTTCTGCACGTTTTCAGTCAGCCCGTTGGTCAGTGCCATGATGATGGAGAAAATCATCGTGGTCGCCCCCACCACCGCGGTGCCGATCAGCACCGGCTTTGCTGTCGCCTTAAAGGTGTTGCCCGCGCCATCGTTTTCTTCCAGCAAGTCTTTGGCGCGCTCGAAGTTCACGTCGATGTTGAAATCTTTCTTGATCTCCGCCTTCACGTTTGGCACCTGCTCGATCAAAGAAAGCTCATAGACAGACTGTGCATTGTCGGTAACCGGACCATAGGAATCTACGGCAATGGTCACCGGGCCCATGCCCAGAAACCCGAAAGCCACTAGCCCGAAGGCGAAGACCGCGGGTGCGGCCATCAATGCCCCAAGTCCCTGCAAGCTGAAGTAGTAGGAAATGGACATCAGCGCTACCATGGCCAACCCCAGGTAGTAAGCCGAGAAGTTCCCAGCCACGAAGCCTGACAAAATGCCGAGCGATGCTCCGCCTTCCTTCGCCGAAGTCACCACTTCATTTACGTGTCGTGACTCGGTTGAGGTGAACACTTTCACCAGTTCCGGAATCACCGCTCCAGCCAGCGTGCCGCAGGAAATGATCGAGGCCAACTTCCACCATAATGTGGTATCGCCGCTGAGTTCCGGCACGATCATCGAGGAAATGAGGTAGGTGATCGCGATCGAAACCACCGAAGTGATCCATACCAGCGAGGTCAGCGGGGTTTCGAAGTTCATCTCTTTGGCGCTGCCATACTTGGCTTTGGCGATCGCCCCATTGATGAAGTATGCGGCTGCGCTCGAAATCAGCATGGCGATGCGCATCACAAAGATCCATACCAGCAGCTGCACCTGGATTTTCGGGTCCTTTACGGCCAGCAATATGAACGTAATCAGCGCCACGCCGGTGACGCCGTAAGTTTCGAAACCGTCGGCGCTCGGTCCGACCGAATCACCAGCGTTGTCACCTGTGCAGTCAGCAATCACGCCAGGGTTGCGCGCGTCGTCTTCCTTGATCTTGAAGACGATCTTCATCAAATCCGATCCGATGTCGGCGATCTTGGTAAAGATGCCGCCCGCGATTCGCAACGCCGCAGCTCCCAGCGACTCGCCGATGGCGAATCCAATAAAGCACGGACCAGCGTAATCTCCGGGAACGAACAGCAGGATGAACAGCATGATCAGCAGTTCCACGCTGATCAGCATCATGCCGATGCTCATGCCCGCCTGCAGCGGGATGTTGTAAATCGGATAGGGCTTGCCCGCCAGGCCCGCAAACGCAGTTCGCGAGTTGGCAAACGTGTTCACGCGGATCCCGAACCAGGCCACGCCATAGCTGCCTGCGATTCCTACGATGCTGAACAGAAGAATGATCGCCACCCGCATGGCTTCAAGCTTCAGCAGTACGCCGAAGTAGAGCAGGATGATGACCGCGATAAAAACCCACAACAGCAGCAAGAACTTGCCTTGGGTTACCAGATATGTCTTACAAGTCTCGTAGATCAACTCGGAAATCTCGCGCATGGCGCGATGTACCGGCAGGTTTTTAAGCCGGGTGTAGATGACCAGACCGAAGCCCAGGCCAAATATGCAGAATAGAATGCCGATCATCAGCAGCTTGTGCCCATCGATGGCATTGTTCAGGAAGCTGACCGACGAGAGATCAGGGAGTTTCAGATTGGCCTCACCGCCGACTTCTCCGGAAGGCTGAGCGAACGCGACCGATGCCAGAATCATGACCGTTACGACGGAAGCCAAAGTCTTGGCCCACGTCCGGGCGAGACGGCATCCCTGGGACGCAGCTTGACCGAGCCCGATGCGCATAAAATTCCTCCACCAAATAAGTATTTAAGGATGACTGACGGTTTCAGCTTTCCGGCGCACTCGCTCCCCACTCTCACCGCGAGAGACCGGGAGCATACACTGGCCGGAGTTCCGAACACGCTTCCACCGCAAGACTCAAAAAGGAATGCTGAGCTTGGCCGCGTCGGATGTTCCTTGCGTCCTACTAAACATATCAGCACAAGCGTCTACAGCAAAAGTCTGCGGCCAGGGAATGTCCCTTCCCCGAAGCTGACTCAGCAGCAAGACTCGTCTTTATAACATGTTAGGAGGGGATGGTCAAACTAGCCGCAAGCTGTTATTTCTTCGCGCGGGAGATGATCGCAAAGCTGTGCGCTTCAGGCGGATATATGGCGGTCTTTAACCAACCGCAGCGCTGCTTGCAATGGATCTTCAGCTACCTGATCGACCAGCCCGGACTCAAGAGCGTATTGTGCGCCTATTTTTTCGGCCGCCATGAACATCTGCAAAGCCGATGCCTTTCCGATTAGACGTGACAGTCTTTGCGTTCCGCCCCAGCCGGTAATCAGACCGAGCGCGGCGCCCCGATGGCCAAAGATTGTGTTCGGCGAAGCGATTCTGTAGTGGCAGGCCAGCGCTAGATCCAGGCCACCGCCCATACAATAGCCGCAGATTGCCGCGCAGACCGGTGCAGGGAAATGTGCAACCGCATCCATGAGTTGCTGTCCCAAGCGGGAGAATTCATAGGCCGCCGGCGCTGTCAGCGCGACAATTTCTTCTAAATCGGCTCCGACAGAAAAGAACTTTCGACTCCCCGTAATGATCAGAGGCTCCGGATCAGTTGTGAGCTTGTTGAGCACATCGATGAGTGCCGTTACCCGCGCGCCTGTCAGACGGTTCGTCCCTTCGTCAGACTCCAGTTGCAGTATCCGGACTTCGTCGGTGCGGTGTAATGAGAAAGGGGCTCCATGCGCGGCTGGGGGCATTAGATTAGCGAGCTGACGTGGCGAATCACAAGGGTCATCGAGGGATTTTCTCCACCCCGAAGTCTAACCGCAATCTGGCTATCAACCGGTTGGCACACCGCGATGCTTGACATTGGCGCGGATGAATTTAACGATTTCATCCATGGCGGTCCCCGGTTGAAAGATGGCTGCAACACCGATTTTTTTCAAATTTGCGATGTCCTGGTCCGGGATAATCCCGCCGACGACGACTACTACATCGTCCATCTTGTTCTGCTTGAGAAGATCCATCACTCGTGGCACGATGGCATTGTGCGCGCCGGAGAGGATAGAGAGCCCAATGACGTTTGCGTCCTCTTGTAACGCGGCATTAACGATCATCTCCGGCGTCTGTCGTAATCCGGTGTAGATCACTTCCATGCCGGCATCGCGCAGGGCGCGTGCGATTACCTTAGCTCCGCGGTCATGACCGTCCAGACCCGGCTTCGCGACCAGGACGCGAATTTTCTGCTCAACCATATCTTCATTTAACCACAGGTGGCCCGAGGAATCACAAAAGACGCGGGTTCCATGAATCTGATCTCGCTACTTTTCTTTGAGATCCAAGCTCCTCCACAGGTACCAGCAAGCTACACTGCGATACGGCTCCCATGGTCGGGCAAGCTTTTCCATCTGCAACGGCTTCGGCAGCTTTCGCTTGTTGTAGTATTTTTTGATGGCCATCTGTATGCCGAAGTCGCCGGTAGGTAACACATCGGGCCGCCTCAGGGAGAACATCAGAAACATCTGGGCAGTCCACTCGCCGACGCCCTTAACCTGGGTCAAGTGTTTGATTACCTTGACGTCAGGTAACTCATGCAGATTGCCGAAGTTGAGTTCGCCACGCGCCACTCGTTCTGCCATGTCACGCAAATAGGACGATTTCTGCTTGGAGAGACCTACGGATCGCATCTGCGGTTCAGTTAGTTTCAAGATCCCTGCCGGGGTCACAGGGTCGCCGGCCAGTGCAGCAAATCGCTTGAAAATCGTGACCGCCGCTTTTCCGTTCAATTGCTGGTAGACGATGGCCTCAGCCAGACTGTGAAATTCCGGCAGCCCGTACTCGATGCGGCAGGGTCCGACGCGCGCAATGATGGCCCGCAGAATTGGGTCAGCCTTGCTCAAATGATTGATGGCTTTGCGCATGTATATCTGACGGGAAACGACAAATCAGAATAGCAAATTCGTCGCAGCCCCCGCTCTCCAGTGCCGCAACAAGACTTCTGCTGTAGGGGAAAAAGAAGCGGCGTCCTACCGGTTACGCCTGATTTTCAAAGGCCGCGATCTCCGCATATTTTCTAAAGTGCCCGCAAGAGCCTTTGTAAAGGGAGCCTTTGTGAATTCGATGCGAATTGCTTTTTTGATTGGAATGACTGCCATTTTGGCGACAACTCTCTCGGCCCAGACTTTCACCGTACTGCACAACTTCGAATTGACGGACGGGCAAAATCCTCAGGGCATGTTGACGAATGATTCAACAGGGAACCTATATGGGATCACCGAGTTTGGTGGGAACGTGAACAACGAAAGTGACGGAAATGGCGTGATATTTCAGCTCGCGAACCGTAATGGGACCTGGCAAGAATCAGTTCTGCACAAATTCAGCGATGGGGATGACGGAGCCGACCCCGAAAATGGACTCATTGCCGGGCCCGGCGGAAATGGGTATGGAGCTGCTCTCTTTGGCGGAAGTTTTGCTCCAACCAATTGCAACCTGGACGGAGGCTGTGGGACAGTTTATCAGATGGGGCGCAATGGAAAGTTCTCCGTCGTGTATAGCTTTACCGGCGCCCCCGACGGCCAACATCCGTTTTCTGCATTGCTCGCAGGCGCCAACGGTTCGCTTTACGGGACGACCGAGTATGGAGGCAATCTCGATTGTCCGTTTAACTCCTTTGGCTGCGGCACTGTCTATCAAGTGAATGGCAACGGTACTGAACAGGTGATTTATAGCTTTCTGGGCCCCGATAACAATTCCGATGGCGCCAATCCTTTTTCAGCCGTGCTCAAGGATACAGCCGGGAATCTCTATGGAAGTACGGTGTTCGGCGGGACAATTAACAACAACAACTGTGAACCGGATGCTGGCTGCGGAACCATCTTTGAGTTGACTCCGGGTAACAATGGCCCTTGGACAGAAACCGTTCTTTACCGCTTTCAAGGCGGCGCTGATGGGAGTAACCCCGCCGTAAGCTTCTTTAATGAGGCTGATGGCAGCATCTATGGGACCACATTCAATGGGGGCAATCTTTCTGGGTGCGGTGGTGATGGGTGCGGCACAATCTTCAAACTCACGAACACAAATGGCCAGTGGACCAGAACCACCGTGTACGCGTTTAGCGGAGCCGACGGTGATGGCCCCATCAGTCCTCTCACGCACGACACTGCCGGGAATCTTTATGGTGCGACCGCATATGGCGGCAATCTGAACTGCACTTATTACACGCCTGGTTGTGGAGTTGTCTTCAAGGTTGACTCCACGGGAAAAGAAACAGTACTTCACAAATTCTCCGGCACTGACGGATTGTTCCCCGGCGGAGGAGTGCTGGTGTTTGGGAACGCCCTTTACGGAACGACTATTGAGGGAGGCGACATCGCGAATTGCAGCCTTGCCGAGTACTACATCGGCTGTGGCGTGGTATTTGAGATCAAGAAATAGGGTCTGGTCGCGCCAGAGCTAGGTGATGCTGGCTTCCGTGTAGGTCCCATACACGTCGCGGAGTGCCTCGCAAATCTCACCCACAGTGGCGTAGGCTCGCACGGCGGCCACGATGTAGGGCATGGTATTGGCTGGCGAGATTGTGTCCTTCGACCCGGCAGTTGGCTCTAAATCCGCGGCTCGTTTAAGGTCATTCAAACAACGGCGTACATCTTCACTGGATCGTCGCTCTCGCAGTGCCTTGAGTTTCGCTGATTGTCTCTGTGCCACGCTTTCGTCGATATAAAGGATATTGGGCGATTCCTCCGCGATGACGAACTCGTTAGCACCTACGATGATTTTTTCCTTGGCCTCGACTGCTCGCTGATTCTGATATGCTGCCTCGGCAATTTCTTTCTGCGGATAACCACGTTCTATCGCGTTTACCATCCCGCCCATCGCGTCCAGTTTGCCGAAATAATCGAGCGCACCCTTTTCCATTTCCAGGGTCAAGGCCTCAAGGAAAAACGACCCGCCCAGGGGGTCGACAGTATTCACCACTCCCGACTCATAAGCAACGATTTGCTGAGTACGTAGCGCGATCCGTGCAGCTTCTTCGGTGGGAAGAGCCAACGCTTCGTCATAGCCATCGACGTGCAGCGACTGGGTGCCTCCCAAGACCGCGGCCAGGGCTTGCAGCGCCGCACGCGCGATGTTGTTCAGCGGTTGCTGTGCGGTCAGCGAAACTCCGGCCGTCTGGGTGTGGAAACGGAGCAGCCACGAGCGCTGATTTTTGGCTTTGAATCGATCCTTCATCACCTGGTACCAAATCTTGCGCGCCGCCCGGTACTTGGCGATCTCTTCGAAGAAATCGTTGTGCGCATTGAAGAAGAAACTCAAGCGGGGACCGAACTCATCCACATCCAGGCCGCGCCGCCGTGCCCATTCCACGTACTCGACGCCGTCGTAAAGTGTGAATGCCAACTCCTGAAGCGCAGTGGAACCAGCTTCGCGAATGTGGTAACCGCTGATGGAAATGGTATTGAAGCGAGGCGTAAACCTGGACCCGAACTCAAACGTATCTACCACCAGTCGCATGGAAGGCGCTGGGGGATATATATATTCTTTCTGCGCGATGTACTCCTTGAGAATGTCATTCTGAAGGGTGCCGGAAATCTTCTTCCAGTCGGCCCCCTGCTTCTCCGCGACTACCAGGTACATGGCCCACAACACCGAGGCGGGAGAATTGATGGTCATGGAGACTGTGGTTTTTTCGAGATCGATCCCGTCGAACAGGATTTCCATGTCTTCCAGCGAATCAATCGCCACGCCGCATTTCCCCACTTCGCCTTCGCTGGCCGCGTGGTCCGAGTCGTACCCCATGAGTGTTGGCAGATCGAACGCAACCGACAATCCACCGCCGCCATGCTCAAGAAGATACTTGTACCGCTGGTTGGTTTCCTCAGGCGAAGCGAAGCCGGAAAACTGTCGCATGGTAAAAAGCTTGCCGCGATACCCAGTGGCGTGGATGCCACGCGTAAACGGAATCTCTCCGGGATGGCCGAGGTACTGATCGTAGTTCCAGTCTTCGGGCAAGTCAGCCTGGGTGTACAGGCGGCGGATGGGGACGCCGGAGATCGTCGTAAAGCGGGCGTTTCCGTTTTCATCCAGGTTGGTGCCTGTCGCGGCTCCTATCGATCGCTCGGGAGTCTTCTCCAAAGTTGGGCTCAGGGTTTTTTCCGCCCAATTCTTCTCGCTTGCCGAGGGATGCCGTCCCTCAAAAACATCGCTGATAGGATTTTCCGCGACTCGTGGCTTTTTGTCAGGCATGCGCATCCATCCAGATTAGATGATAAGAGGAGTTTGGGTGCGGAGCAAGGTGAGAGACTTTGCCAGATACGGTCTACAAGGCCTTGGTAGAAACCTTGCTTGCCACGTCTGCCTTGGGTTTGCCAGCTAATTCCCATGCTTTGGCGTACTTCCAGGAGACGTATACCGAGTGATAGAGGTGCAGCAGAAGACCCTCCCGGCCGTCAAAAAACCCCAGCCGAATAAAATAGTTGTAGGTAAACGTCAAAACCGGGCGTACGACGATGTTGGCCACGCTGAAACGGCGGTGACCTTTTGCCAGCGCCAGTTTGGCGCCCAGGGAAGAATAGCTGTTCATGTGCTCAAGATAATAAGACAGCGTGGGATACGCGTAATGTATCAGAGGATTCTTGAATCGCCCGGTCGCGCGACCGGCGTTTAATTCGTAACGATCGTGGGGATCGTGGCCCGTCGAATAACCTTCTCCTCGCCGGAAGAGCCGCAGCTTTGGATCCGGGTAGAAACCTCCAAAGCGAATCCAACGTCCCAGAAACAAGTTCTTGCGTGGCATCCAATAACCATTGAGTGCCTTGGGGTCTGCAATCGCAATCCGAATTTCGTTTGCCAGGCCGGGACTGACTTCTTCGTCGGCATCAAGCGCAAGTACCCAAGTCTGGGTGCAAAGCTCAAGAGCATAGTTCTTCTGAGCAACGTGGCCCCGCCAAGGCTCGATGACCACCTTGACCCCGTACTGCTGAGCAATCTCACGAGTGCGGTCGGTTGATCCGGAATCCACCAGGACGATCTCATCGGCCCATCGCACACTTTCCAAAGTGCGACCGATATTGGCTTCCTCATTCAGGGCAACGATGGCAACTGACAGTCCCATAGGCCGAACCGCACAGAAAATTAATCGTACCGCCGGACGTGTATTCTCTCATACGCAGTACGGCTAGGATCGATAAGTGACGAAAGCGCAGCCGCAGCGAGCGGAAGAAAAGAACGCAGTCCGAATATCCTCAGATTCAATCGCAATCCCAGAACTGCGCTGCACGTCTTCGTCTACTGAGGTTGCTGAGACGGAGGCATCACTGATTGCGGATTATCGCGCACCGCCACATACGGTACGTTAGGCATTTGTGTGACCTGTCCGCGTTCGGCATCGGCCATGATGATTCCCGCATGATCGAGCAGTAAACCGGTGGCGCGGTCCATCTCGACCTGCGATTTTTCGTAAGCGGCTTTCGCCGAAACCAAATTGGATTCCGCGGCAGTCAGCGAGGACTCGTCTTGAAGCACGGCCGTTGAAGTGCCTACGCCGACGGCCAGCTTCTTCTGATCGGCGTCGAGCGTCTGCAACTGAAAATCAACCGCAGCTTGTGCCGCGTCCACGCTCGCCCGGTTCTGCTGGGTGTCGAACTGGGCATTTCGCACTTCAATGCGAACCTGGTTTTCAAGCTGCTGCAAGCGCACCTGTGCTTGCCGGTATTCCAACTGCGCGCGCACTTCGTCAGCCTGCGCGACGCGGTTTCGCAGCGGGATGTTGAGCGTTAACCCAAGTCCTTTGTCGGGAGCCACCGAGGTTACCAACTGGTCCAATGTGCCGCCATATCCGACCGGACCTCCGTTGCTAAACGGCGGCGCGGCTGTGCCAGGAGTGAAGCACTTTCCGAACGCAGACGTGAGACAGCCCGGCGGAAGAATAGCGGGACTCACATCTCCACCGATTCCCGAGCCGCCGTAATATGCGTAGAGATTCAACGTGGGCAACAGCGCGTTGCGTACGGCTTTGTTGTTGATCTCGCGGCTGCTCAAATCGACCCGCGATTCGCTCAGCTCGGCGCGATGAGCCAAGGCGTCGTTGATCAAATTCTGAGTCGGTATCACTGGTTCCTGCGGGGGTAGTTGCATGACGGAGATGGGGATCACTTCTGCACCAGCCAACGTAGGATCTTCAAGGTTGCGGCTGAGCGCGTTTTTCATCAGTAATTCCTGCAACTCCAGATTGGTTTGCGCGAGAATCACGTTCTGTTGATTGGTAGAAACGACGCTCTGTGCGCTGACCACCTGAATCGGCGGCATCGTCCCGAACTGCACTTGCTTCTTGTTGTCTTCCAGCGTCCTCTGTGCAAATGCCAGAGCATCCTGTTGCACCCTCACGTTTTCATAAGCGTACACCAGGTTCCAATACAGGTTCTCGACCTGATCGACAGTAGTAATGATCTGCAGGCGGAAGGCCACGTCCGAAATTTCACGGTTGTTCTTGGCAATCCGGATAAAGCGCGTGTTCGAAAGGGAACCGAAGCCCTGCAACAGTTCCTGAGTGACTCTAACCTGGAAATTAGACGCAAGGCTCGGCGTGTAAGAACTGGTTGGATTGCTGGTGGTGACGTGCGTGTTATTGAATCCCACGGAGAGATTCGTCCCCCAATGAAACCCCTGCAGGTAAGAGAAATTGGCAGTGCCGGTATTCGTATTTACCACTGGCACAGGAGTAAACACACTCGTTGACTCCGCGAAGCCCCGGTCCATCTGAAGCGTGCCGGTGAGCGTGGGGTCGAAACTGGTGATGGGTGCGCCGATCCCCAAGGTCGAACTCACCAAACCGTTGGTGCCCGTGCCCACTCCACCCGCAGCCACGCTGGTGCCACCCGTGCCCGATCCCACCTGGCCGCTGAGGCCACCCGTTCCGCCGCCGGGAGTATTCTGCACGATACCCGTATTCACACCCAGAATATTGGCTCCGCCTTTGGCCCGTAGAATGTCTGTGTCGGCAATGTTCAGGTTGTAACGCGCCAGCACGATGTCGAGATTGTTTTCCAGACTGAGCGCAATGGCATCGTTAATTGACAGCATGATCTTGCCGTCGTGCAGCAACTGGTCGACGCGCGAAGTATTGCTCAGGTTCGGTGGCGGCACCACTGCTGATTTGTAAGGTGCAAGCACGTTGGGAAATGACGAATGAGGCTTAGTGTAGTCCTTCACGATGTCTGGTTGAGTAAGCGCCTGTACTGTGATGGGCTGTGGCGCTGGCGCTTGTGGCAGCGCTGGCTCGCTTGCTTGCCGGGCCGTTTGTGGTGCGGCTTGGGTCTGCGCCCAACCGCCGACTACCAGGGTCCCAGTCAAAATAATGGCGGCAAAATGCCGCAGGAAAAGATCAAAACGGGCAAAAAACATTGTGTCTCTCCTTGTGATACTTGCTGCTCAGAACCTGTGAACTTGTTTTTGATGCAAACTATCCGAGAACCATCCGAAATTTCAAGCTTGCTTTAGACTAACGCCTTGCTGCGGCGCATAAGAGCAGGAATTGTAAAGATTTATAAACTAAGATAGAGCTTCTAGCCGGAAGAACTGCAACCTGAGAAATCACCCGAGAAAGAAAAAGGCAGCTCTCATCATGTGAGAGCTGCCATGGTTTATTGCAACAAAATTAGAGAGCTTACGGCTGAGGGGGAGGCATCACCGACTGCGGATGTTCCCGAGGAGCGACATAGGGCACGTTGGGCATGTGCTCAACTTGTCCGCGTTCAGCATCGGCCATGATGATTCCGGCATGATCCAGTAGCAGCCCGGTGGCCCGATCCAATTCCAGTCGCGATTTTTCGTACGCCGCCATAGCCGATACCAGCGTGGATTCGGCCGTCGCCAGGGCGGATTCGTTTTGCAGCACCAGCGTGCTGGTGGAGGCCCCCAGTTTGAACTTCTTTTGTTCAGCATCCAGGGATTCGTGTCCCAACCTCACGGCGGCCTGGGCCGACTCAACGCTGGCGCGGTTCTGTTGCACCGCGAACTGCGCGTTGCGGACTTCGATACGAATCTGGTTCTCAATCTGTTGCAGACGCATCTGCGCCTGGCGATATTCCAATTCGGAGCGGATCTGCTGGGACTGAGCGGCGCGGTTGCGTATCGGGATATTCAAGGACAAACCCAGCCCCTTGTCCGGAGCCGCGGAATCCACCAACTGGTTCAAGGCGGTACCGAAACCGACAGTCGGTGCTACGGGGGTTTGTAGGCTAGGCGGGATGTTAGGGTTGGGGCCAGCGCAGAATCCCTCCCCTTGCGCCACCGCGGACTGGTTTGCACACAGATTCGCCGGGTTCTGAGAGCCGGCCAAACCCGAACCTCCATAGTAGGCAAACAAATCAAGCGAAGGCAGCAAAGCACTGCGAACGGCCTTATTGCTGAGTTCGGTGCTCGTCAAGTTAATGCGCGCTTCCGCAAGTTCTGCGCGATGGCTGAGTGCAGTATTGACCAGATCTTGCGTGGGCTGAATGTCCTCTTGAGCAGGCAAGCTCACTGTGGAAGTTGGAATTACCTCCGCATCCGCCAGTCGCGGATCGACCAAAGTCCTGCTCAAGGCGTTCTTCATCAATAACTGCTGTAATTGAAGGTTCGTCTCAGCGAGGGTGAGGGCTTGCTGGTCGGTGGCTACCGTGCTTTGCGCGCGGACTACCTCAATAGGAGCCAGGCTGCCGATTTGCACCTGCTTCTGGTTGTCCGACAGCGTCTTCTTCGCGAAAGCGATCGATTCTTGCTGCACTCTCACGTTTTCGTACGCGAATACCAAGTCCCAGTACATGCCTTCGATCTGATCCACGGTGGTGATGACTTGCAAACGAAAGGCAACATCAGTGATCTCGCGATTGTTCTTGGCAATGCGAATGAACCGATTATTGGCCGCGAAACCAAAACCCTGTAGCAGGTGCTGCGTAAGTCTGAACTGGAAGCCCGTGTTAACCAGTGGGCTCAGAGTAGTAAACGGGCTGTTGGTACTGACACGGCTGTTGTTATAGCCGATTGACATGTTGGTGCCAGACTGGAAGCCCTGGTTGTAAGCGAAATTGTAAGTTTGCGTGTTTTGTGCGAGCACAGGTACGCCAGTAAACGCACTGCTGGCGAGTTGATTAAAGTGATCCCATTGCAGAGTGCCGGTAATGATAGGGTCGAAGCTGGTGAGGTTCGGTCCGATACCCAAGGTCGAGACGACGAGGCCGCCGGCGCCAGTACCCGCGCCTCCTGCCCCGGCGCTGGTGCCGCCGGTGCCGGAACCGACTTGTCCTCCCAGTCCGCCTACGCCACCGCCGGGAGTATTCTGCACCACGCCGGCGTTCACGCCCAGAATGGATGCACCCGCCTTGGCTCGCAACACATCGGTGTCAGCAATATTGAGGTTATAGCGAGCAATTCCGATGTCGAGATTGTTCTCCAAAGCCAGCGCGACAGCGTCGTCGATGGAGATCATGAGCTTGCCGTCTTGCATAAGCTGGTCAATGCGTGCCGTGTTGCTCAGGTTGGGGGCCGCAACCGTGCGCGACATGTAAGGTGCAAGAGGATTGGGGAAGTGCGAAACCGGTTTAGAATAGTCTCTCACCACAAACCCTTGCGTGGAAGCTCGTTGAGCCGCTTGGGGTGTCGGAGGCAGAGTTTGGGTCGCGTCCTGCGCGACACCGACTATCGATAATGCGCCAACCAGCAATACCGTCGCCGTTAGCCGGTTCATTGAATTCAAACGTGGCAAAGACATTCGTTTTATCTCCATACTAGAAAGACTGTTCGTAAAGATGACAGTGCCGTGCCCAAGATCAACATTTATTACGCGCAAAGCGCGCCCCAAGTTTCAATTTTTCCTGCCCCGGGTGAACTGCGCGTTGCTATGAAGCCTTCGACGGAATGCAATAGTATAGCTGACAGGATGCGATTCATCGCTTCCCAACCCGCGCAACGGCGTGAAACCGCAGGGACTTGCATCATCTGACTAGCGGAAGCGCGGAGAAAACCAACCGCTCCTCATGCGCAATTTCAAAATCGTTCTCGCTTATGACGGCTTCGACTTTGCAGGTTGGCAGGTGCAGCCTGATTCTGCCACCGTTCAGGGCACACTAGCCTCGGCTATTGGACGAGTCACCGGCGAAAAGGTCTTGCCACAAGGTTCAGGGCGGACCGACGCGGGCGTCCACGCTCTCGCCCAGGTAGCTACATGTGCCCTTGAATCGCCGATTCCTGCGGAGAACCTGCTGAGAGCCCTGAATGACCTGCTGCCCCCCTCCATTCGTGTGTTTGAGGTGAGTGAGGTACCGCTCGACTTTCATGCCCGCAAGTCAGCTCGGGCGAAGACTTACCGCTTTCGTATCTACCGTGGTGCCATTTGTCCGCCCTTTCTGTCTCGCTATGTGTGGCACCATCCTTATCCTCTGGACGAAAATGCGATGCAGCAAGCAGCTACTCTTGTGATTGGCGAACATGACTTCACGTCATTTGCGGCGGCGGATCCCGAGCGAGGAAAAAGAGAAGACGGTGTTTCCAATGTGCGCCGGATTTCCGAGTCGAGTTGGCAGACCGAGGACGAAGAATTGATTTATTCCGTCCGGGGGAACGGCTTTTTGCACCACATGGTGCGCAATCTGGTGGGGACTTTCATTTTGGTGGGGAAGGGAAGCCTGCTTCCGGAAGACATTACTGACATATTGAAGGCCAAGGACCGATCCCTGGCTGGCGCCACAGTGCCAGCCCACGGGTTGTACTTAGTCAGCGTAGAGTATTGACGCCGTAGCACGCGCGCATTCTCCCGCGTAAACTTGCCAAGGCAGATGACCACCGATGCATCAATAGCGATTCGGAAGATCACATCCGTCAATCCGGCGACGGGAGAAATCCTACGCGAATTCGAGCTCGCGACCACGACCGAAATCAACACCGCTGTGGCTCGCGCTCATGCCGCTCAGCCAGGCTGGTACAGACTTGGGGTGCGGCATCGAATCGGCGTTCTCGACAAATTTCGTTGGGTCCTTCACGAGAAGAAGTCGGAGATTGCCCGGCTGATCACCAGCGAGAACGGCAAACCCCAGGTTGAAGCTCTGATCACCGAAGTCCTGGTGGTGCTCGATGGCGTCCGTTTCTACTCGGAAAATTCCTACGCTTTCCTGCGCGACCAAATTGTTCCACATCGCAACCTCGCGATGAAAGCCAAGTCCGGCCGGCTAATCCGCGCGCCGTATGGGCTAGTCGGAATTATTTCGCCATGGAACTATCCGTTCTCGATCCCTGCGACGGAGACTCTAGCCGCGCTGGTCGCAGGCAATGCGGTCATTTTGAAACCGTCGGAATTCACATCCTCCATCGCTCTCGAGCTGGCCGCGTTGCTCTGGGGAGCGGGCGTGCCCAAGCATGTTTTTCAGGTAATCGTTGGCGATGGCAGCACAGGCTCGGCCTTAGTGAACGCAGACATCGACAAATTGGTCTTCACTGGAAGTGTGGTCACCGGCAAGCGCATCGCTCAAGCCGCGGCTGCCCGCATGCTGCCCGTCGTGCTGGAACTGGGCGGCAAAGATCCCATGCTAGTGCTCAACGATGCCGACATCGACGTGGCTTCGAGTGGCGCGGTTTGGGGAGCGTTCATGAATGCGGGCCAGGCTTGCCTGTCGGTCGAGCGCTGCTACGTGCATCGCAGTGTGTATCAGCCATTCTCTGAGGCGTGCACACGCAAAGCCGCACAGTTGCGGATTGGCAACGGAATGGATCCAGAAATCGATGTCGGCCCTCTAATCCACGAGCGCCAACTGCGCAACGTGGAAGCCCATGTCGAAGATGCCCGGCTCAACGGAGCGAAGGTGCTAACCGGCGGCGCGCGGCGGCGGGACCTCGGCCCGAATTTCTATGCGCCCACAGTACTCGCCGATGTCACTCACGAGATGCGTATCATGCGCGAGGAGACCTTCGGGCCGGTGCTTCCCATCATGCCGTTTGACACCGAGGATGACGCCGTACGCTTAGCCAACGATTCCGACTATGGTCTGAGTGCCAGCGTTTGGACACGGGATCGCTCCCGTGGCGAGGCCTTGGCGCGCCGCGTCCACGCCGGCGCGGTCATGGTCAATGATGCGGTATCCTGTTTCGGCGTCAGCGAAGCTCCCCACGGTGGACTCAAGGCCAGTGGCATCGGACGGACTCATGGAATCTTCGGGCTCGAGGAGATGGTACGCATCAAGTATCTCGACTCCGACCGGCTGCCCGGTATGAAAAAAGTCTGGTGGTACGGATATGGCGAATCCTTTACCCGGCAGATAGAAGGATTCGTCGACCTGATGTTCGCCAGGAGTTGGAGCAAACGATTGCGAGGTGCGCTGCGTTCCGCCGGTGCACTCACACGAAAGGGCAAGATCTAGATTATGAGCAATGCTGATCCCAAACGCGAATTGCTGCGCCACACTCTCGCGACGTTGGCCTATCGTGGAGCGAAAACTGTTCGCGATGCACCGTCCACGTTTGCCGATTTCACTGGTGCGGGACGAACCCCTGCACAAATCCTGGCTCATCTTGGCGATCTCCTGGATTGGGCACTCTCCATGTCGGACGGAAGCCGGGCATGGAACGACTCGAAACCGCTGCCGTGGAATCAGGAGGTCGAGCGATTCTTCGCCGCGCTGAAAAAGTTTGATGACTATGTTGCCTCGACGGAGCCTATGCAGGCGCCGATCGAGAAACTTTTCCAAGGCCCGTTGGCCGACGCGCTGACTCACGTCGGCCAGTTGGCAATGATGCGGCGACTGGCGGGTGCTCCAATACCGGGCGAAAATTATTATGCCGCTGCCATCGAAGTCGGCCGCTTGGGTGCGGACCAGATTCCGCCCAAGCGCACTTTTTGATTGTCTTAGTGGCATCCCGCAAAAGGCTTCGCGTAAAATAAGTAGTTAGTCGAATCGAACCATATGCTGTCTTCACGAGGATAAACTGTGGCCACCAGCGGAACTGTAACCAGCGACGTAGCGCAACTCCCCAAGCATAAAGTCAAGATCAAGAAGCCGGGACAGCGCGCCTGCAATGAGAAAGATGCGAAGGGCAAGTTCTGCGGCGGTCATCTTAAGCGCTGGTTCTACTCCGAAGACGTGCAGGAGCAAGCCTGCGGCGATGCCGAGAAGGCCTGGGGAAAAGACGCCGAGGTCTACCGCTGTGAGCATTGCAAGACCCTTTACTTGCCCAGCCCAGAGGAGTCGAGCATCAATGTCGCCGGCCCCGGGCAGACATCAATATTTGGCCTGACGATTCCTGGCAAAGAGCGGTGAAATCCTCCGAACTCATCCACGACTGGAATCTCACCGATTCCCCGTCACTGCGGCCTGCGGGGCCAGTCCTGCTCAACGACGAGACCCTGCGCGATGGCCTACAGTCGCCCTCGGTGCACGATCCATCGATCGCTGAAAAGCTGGCCATCCTTCACCTTATGGAGGCGCTGGGAATCAATTCTCTCGATCTCGGCCTGCCTGGCGCCGGCCCGCGAGCCGTGGAGAGTGTGGAAGCACTCGCCCGCGAAATCGTGCAGCACGGGTTGAAGATAAAAGCTAACTGCGCCGCCCGCACTCATGAAAACGACATTCGTCCCATTGCTGAAATTGTCCAGCGCACCGGACTGAACATCGAAGCCGCGATGTTTATCGGCTCCAGCCCCATCCGCCGCTACACCGAGAATTGGACTGACGATTTTCTGCTTCAGACCACCGAAAAAGCCGTGAAGTACGGCGTTTCCCTCCGGCTCGACGTCATGTATGTCACGGAAGACACCACGCGCTGCGATCCGGCGACGGTGAAGCGGCTTTATTCGACCGCAATCAACTGCGGCGCGAGATCGATTGTCATTTGCGATACCGCTGGCCACGCCACGCCGATGGGAACGTTTGCACTGATGAAGTTTGTGATGGAGGAAGTAGTCAAACCTTCTGGCGAGAAGATTCGTGTTGACTGGCACGGCCACAGCGACCGCGGCCTCGCCATCGCCAACTCCATGGCTGCTCTGATCGCCGGCGCCGATTGTGTTCATGCTACGGCACTCGGCATCGGCGAGCGCGTGGGCAACACTCAAATGGACCAGATGTTGGTTAACCTCAGGCTGATGGGGATTCCCCCCTGGGACAATCAGGATCTCACCCGGTTGAAAGACTATTGTCAGACGGTGTCGCGCGCCACCAGCGTGCCGATTCCTGCGAATTATCCCGTGGTCGGTGAAGACGCATTCCGCACCGCTACCGGCGTACATGCTGCAGCGGTCATCAAGGCCTACAAGAAGAACGACATCGAATTGGCCAACACGGTTTACTCAGGCGTTCCGTCTCATGTGTTCGGTCTGGAGCAGGTGATTGACGTTGGCCCTATGAGTGGCAAGTCAAACATCCTCTACTGGCTGGAGCATCGCAGCATTCCCTCTTCTGATGACCTCGTCGAACGCATTTACAAACGCGCTAAGGCCTCCGACCACACGCTAAGCGAGACCGAAATTCTGGAGTGCGTGGAGCAGGCCAAAGCGCACTGAGCTGAAGAACTACCCCAGCTATAGCGGCGGCAGCGCCTGTAAGGCAAATTGCATCTGCTCGGTCCCTACCGCAGCCGTTCCCAGGATGGCCACGTCTCCATCAAACCCTTCTGTGGTTGGTTTCCAGCTCGCCAGGCCATTCGTGTCAGATTGCGCCGCGTTCTGTCCGTTGAATAAAATAACTGGAGACGAATTGTTATAAATGTTGGTATCTCCCGTAGAGATAATGGTCGAGTCACCTCCGGCTCGCTCCCCGGTGTACTGGAACGCGACAGTCGCCGCAAGTACTGGATTAGGAGGAACGGACGAATCCGTTACCCGCACGACTACCGGTTGGAGCACTTGCCCGGCCGTCACGATCTGCGGATTTCCGGCCACAGCCTGAAGTTGTAAAACCGAGGCAGGGACAGATGTCCCATAGAAGCTCAGACAGGGACTGTTCCCCGGTCCGACGCATACACTCACCTGCACATCGCCCGCCATCGAGGAAATCTCCAGTATCGAGCTGGCATACCCGCTGGAATTCGTCGTCACAGTCGATGCACTCAGTTCGGCTGATCCCTTGAGAATCTGGAAATTGACGCTGCTGCCGCTGAGCGGAAATCCATTGGATAGGACGCGCGCAGTGAGCGCCACATTTACGGTCGCGCCTTGCATGATCGAAGTCGTCTGCGGAACCAGAGCGATGTCCAACGCCGACTCGCTACCTACCAACGTCGTCTGAACCTGCTGGGGGCTGCTGTACGAGGCGGGCGCAAGTTGCATTGTTATGGTCATCACATTGGCGCTGAGTACGGTGACGAAGCTGGAGGCCTGACCGGCCTGGTCGCTAAGCACGGTGCAACTTCCGGCCCCGGAACATGCAGAGAAACCTGCGGCTGGGCTGGAGGTAAACACGACGCTTGCCCCCTGCACCGGAGTCTTACCATCAGGCGCGAGAACCTGTACCTGAATCGGATTTGGCGCCTGTCCTCCGACGGGCGTCCGAGGGTTTGCCCCAGAGATCAAGCTGAGAGTGTCATTGGGTCCGGCGCCGTAAGTCAGTACGTCACTGAGGATGGAGCTAGCCAACGTGGGAGGATCGGTCAGCCCAATACTCTGCACGCCGTCGGCCATGGGGGATGCAGTTACCAGGATTTGATCGGCCGAAACCGCCAGCGGCGGCGCGGTCACATTTCCGATTGTGACTCGCGTGTTCGCCTGGAACCCTAATCCCGAAACCGCCAAGGCAGTTCCGCCCGCCACGCTCGCCCGCGCCGGGTTTATCTGGTCGCCATAGAGAATTCTTGCAAGATAGCGGTAGTCGGGTCTCCCGTCGCCGCGGATGTCGGAAACTCCAATCCGGAAGCCCGAGGTCTGCGTCAGTTGCGCGTTCAAAATGGTCATCCCAAATACGGAGGAGTTGAAGGCCGACGGCGTATTCGCGGGGGCGGGCGAGTTTTCCGGGTCTGATATTGCCCACATCCCGATTACCGGCTGCGACTTGCTCTCCGAAGCCGCAGCAGTCTCGTCCAATGCGGTCACGAACACAGAGAGTGTACGGTTCCCCTGTCCAATGAACTGGAAATAGTCAATGTCGCCGTAAGGATTGAACGAGCCCTTCCAATCGCCGCCCAACGGCACGGCGGCAGGCGTCTGATAGCTGGTGAGCGGAAACGGATCTTCGACTGACAACGCGCTCGTTTGCATCAGGATGTCTTGCTCTGTATCGTTGCCCAGGCTTACGTTCACAACGATTGGCGACGACTGCCCTGAGGGTTCCACTTGCGTCGGCCCGTAAGGTTCCAGCGCATACGACCAAAAAGCATCAATGCCTTCGACGGTGAGTTGAAATTGAGCGCTTGTGCCACCGTTTGGAATTTGTAGTCCGCCCAGATCGAAGAATCCCTCGAGTGTGTTGTCGTTCGATCCAAACTGATTCCACGGCTCCCCGCTGCTATCGTTGAATCCGGTTACGGTGTTGCCCGCATTCCCACAGAACAAAAAGCCGGAAACTGAAGTTGCGGAGATGGCGTGTGAAGCCAGCCCGCTCTGGGGATCAATCCAGCGCGCGATAACATTGACTCCCTGCATGCCTTGTTCGGCTAGGCCGCTGGACGTGGTAAAGAACACGCTGCCATGAATGCGCGCCGTGCTTGCGGAAACCACCGGCTTTTGGGGGGAATTATCCAGGTTCCCGGTCGTCGGATACAACCGGGACAATGCAGCTTGATCGTCAATCTTTGGCTGGTAAGGATTGGGAAAGCATAGCGTGATGGGAACACAGTTGGGCGGATCGGTCTGGTGCATCACCGGAAATCCGGCGTAGTCATCGGATGACGGCGGCGGATTGCCGGTCAGCACATTGATATTTACCTGTGACCAGTCGAGTCCCAACACCAGTCCCAGCACGCGCACCAGCCGGTACTCGACGTCGGGAAGCTGAGAAGACGTCTGCGCGCAGTTGCCATTGATAACGACCAGAGCGTGCAGAAAGTTCGCGCTGATTCCAAGATTGTCGTCTCCTCCAAAGGCCGCGTTGTAAAAGCATTCTGTCGGGTCCCCAGCGCCCTGTCCCAGAAGCGCATCGGTAACTGTGCCATCTTCGTCGTAGACCACTCCCACCGGCGTGCCCGTCGCCGAAGGCTCGATGTCCGCCGGCATGGTAATGGTGCCATCGGGATTCACGTACACATTGGCGCCGCTGACGTTTTCGGCGAGCTGACCGCCGTGAGTGGCGACGACAGCCGCGATCGGAACAGAAGTCCATTGGCTGAAGGCAGAGGCCACGAAGGCATCCGCGGTGGGCCCGGGAAGGATGGGGCTAAGATCGCCCTGATCGGTGTAGTAAGTGATCGCTCCCTGGCTCCACGTCAATGGCGTTCCCGCCAATCCGGAGTTGAAGTAGCTGACGCCGGCGATGTACTTCGGCCCGCCTGCCCGTGCCATGGGTAAGACAATGGCTAGCACGGCAATCACTGTGGCTGGGGGGAGAAGTGCACGCTTGGCGAGCCAACGAGGTCTCATTGCCACTCCTCCTCACTGCGGCGCAGAGCGCGCAAGAAATCCAAAGGGGGCAGCCGGAGGTTTAAAGGGAGGTGGGTTCGCGTCGGGCCAACTTTATGTGGTTCAATGACGACCTGCCCGCCTGGGTCCACGCCGAATCGTCCGGATTCGCCTCCCACCGGGCTGGTCAGTCCCAGCTTGCTTGGTGGATAGAGAAACAGCATCACGCGTTCGCCCGGTTGGTAGCTTTCCCCAGCCTGCCAAAGTCCCGCCCATTCGTGAATAACCAGCGTCTGCCCAGTGACCGTCCCGCGCAGGCCCTGATCGACATGAAAGGTAATCCGCATGACCGCCACACCATTTGCATGCGGAGTCAGACGCTCGACGGACTTCACCGTGCCAGAAAAGATGTAACCCGCTTTCAGGGTAAGAGATGGTCGCTTGGGCCAGATGCGGATTCCCGGCGAATTCAGCGGCTTCACCGCCATCGCCGGAAGCGAACCAAGAAGAATCAGCGCGAGAAGAAGGCACTTACAGCGTGAGCAGAGCATCGCGAGCCTCGCAAGCAATAAGAGATCGAGGCCAGCCGTTGACGGGAGTGAGTGAAGATTATACAGTGTGCGCCGAGAAGGCTGTGATCGCCGTCACAAGACGAGTGTGATGGATGAGCATGGCGAACCTGGTCTGGGAACGGGCGCCCTCGTGAGCCTGCCCTGAGCGGAGTCAAGGATCCAGCAGCGAAGCTCCGCAGCTTTTGCCTTACTTCCTCCTCCGCCCATGCCGCTCTGCCGACAAATAAGCTCCACTAAGCAGCAGCAATCCAGTTAAGAACGCCCAGAACATCAAACTCGCCGACAACGCAAACGGCCCATAGACTTCCTGAAAATTCAGCCGAGGCAGCGCCAGGATGTACGCATACTTCAGAATCTCCGACAGCAATCCCATGATCACCGCAGCCGGCAGCACCGCCGCCGCCGGAACTTTGCCGTTGGGCAGCAGCCAATAGATCAGAAAGAAGATGGCAATGCTGGTGGCGATGGCAAACACTTTCATGCTGATGAATCCCGCCAGCCGCATTGCGGCAACATCGTGACCGAAAGTAAGACTCCGCAGCAGCACCACGTTGCCGGCAGTCAAGCCGACCGAGAGCAGAGCCAGCACGCCGCAGCCAAACGCCAGTCCCAGCGCGATCAACTGATTCCCCCAGTACGAGCGATTATTGGGGAAATGCCAGATACGGTTCAACGCCACTTCCAGCGGAATAAAGATTCCGGTCGAAGTCACCAGCAGAATCAGGAGAGAGAAAATCTGCGTGCGCTGGCGAGCCCCGACCAACGCGTTCAGATTTCGAATGACGAAATCCTGCCCGGCGGGAAGGCTATCGCGCAGCAGTTGCACTACCACTTCATACATCGCCGCCGAATGAAACACCCGGCGGATGAGCGTCAATAGCAGCAGCACGAACGGAAAAAAAGAAAGGATGGCATTCGCCGCTACCGAGAAAGCAAAAGTGTGAACCTCGGTCCGCAACAAATATTTTGCCGTCGAAGCCAGCAGCCCAGAGCGCGCGTCCGCGGAAGGTTCGAGCGGCGCTGGTCTGGAGGTGGCCGCAGGGGCCAATGAAAGCGGCTCAGTCAAGTGGATTGCGCCAATATTATCATAGAGTTGCGCGAGCTTCGCCGATCACGAAAATATCTCCCATGCCGGCTCGCCGCACCCCCTGAGTCGCTGCGTCCGTAACCTCGGGTCACATTCTAAAACGTTTCACTAACCGTAAATTCTTCTCTTGCCAGAAAAAAACTTCCTGTTATTATTCTGTGCTCATTGCCACAATTTGGGCAATAGCGTTCGTAAGTTCAGGCTGATGTTGCGTGTACCGCCGTCGCAATTCGCGCCACCACGACCGGCTCCAGAGCTTTGCGCCGTGCTCTCCCAGCACGGCGGAAAACTCCGGAGCTTTTCTTGTTGCGCGCGAGTTCAACGGTACGCGCGGCCGCAGCTGTTTCGTCCACAGGTTTTGAGGGGGTTGTGAAGAAGCGTCCGCTTCGCGAGGCCCGTGGAATTTCATCCATAGAAGAGGCGAAAGGAGTTTTTTGTGAGAGAGAAGGGCACAGTAAAGTGGTTCAACGGGGCTAAAGGATACGGGTTTATCCAGCGGTCCACAGGGGAGGATGTCTTCGTTCATTTCTCCGCGATCCAGGAAAACGGTTACCGCACCCTCAACGAGGGCGAAACCGTCGAGTTCGACCTGCTCAAGGGACCCAAAGGTTTCCAGGCGGCCAACGTAGTCCGCGGCTGAGGCCTCGCGCTTTTCCAATTTCAACCCTCGCAGTAACCGCTGCGAGGGTTTCTTGTTTGCGCCGACGGCACCGAACCACGTAGCCCCATATGCATAGCCTGCCCTGAGCGAAGTCGAAGGGTTCTGTGCAAGTTCCCATATCCTCTGCCATTTAGCCAGTGATCTTTTCTTGACATCCATTTTACCCGCAGTGTATTGCCCTCAGGCCTGTTTCGCGTGACATTTCTCCTGCAAGGAGAGAGTACTTATGCCCAGCACGACCACTTACCTCGCAGCTGTCCCGGAGAGGATCAGGTTTGCCCCCGCCACTCGCATTCAGGAAAGCTTAGTCGCCTCTCCGGAAAAACATATCCTGATCTGGATTGCACAAAGCACCCCTGCCTGGATCAACTCCGATCATCTGACCCTGCTGGGCTTCGTCTCTCAGTGCTTAGCCGGAGCTTGCTATGCCCTGGCCCGCCTTAACCCCAACGCTCTGCTCGTGGGTATCCTCTGCCTGGCACTAAACTGGCTCGGCGACAGCCTCGACGGCACGCTGGCCCGGGTTCGCAACCGGCAACGTCCGCGTTACGGCTTCTATGTGGACCACATCACCGACACCATTGCAGCGTTCTTCTTGATGGGCGGGTTGGCGCTGTCGGGCTATGTACATCCCGGTATTGCGTTCGGAATGCTGGTTGCGTTTCTGATGTTGTCCATCGAAGCCTACCTTGCCACCTATACGCTGGGCCGATTTCGGCTTTCCTATTGGAAGTTCGGGCCTACGGAAATTCGCATCCTGCTTGCCATCGGCAATCTGGCCTTACTTCGACATCCGCTGATCAAGTTTCTGGGGAAGCCTGTTCTCCTCTTCGATCTTGGAGGCGCAATCGCAATTGCGGGTATGGCCATCATGCTGATCATCTCGGCGGTCAAGCATACTGCCCAGCTCTATAAAGAGGAAAGACTGGCATGATCGCGAAGTCGCGCCTCCGTCTTATCCGCTTCTCGCTGGTGGGAGCCATTGGAGTTGGCGTTCAATTGGGCGTGCTGGCTACGCTCATCGCGTTGAAGATGAATTATCTGCTGGCGACCGGGGTGGCCGTGGAAGCAGCTGTCCTGCACAACTTCCTGTGGCACCAGTGCTTCACCTGGGCGGATCGCGAGAGCAGCAGACGAGCAGCATTCGGTCAACTGGTGCGCTTTCATCTCAGCAACGGCTTGATCTCGCTGGTCGGCAATTTGCTGCTGATGCGGCTGTTGGCAGGATGGCTGGGCTTGCCAGTGTTAGCGGCCAATCTCGCGACCATCTCGTTGTGCTTTGTGGCCAATTACCTCGCCAGTGACCGCTGGGTGTTTCTACCTGGCCGGGCGATCACGCATCAGCAGCAAAGTACGCTCGGAAAAGGGCAGATAGATCAAAGCCGCAGTGACAGCGAGGGCCAGGCCTATCCCGATTTGCGGAGCCAGCAGGAATGGCGAGAGGGCCCAGAGTTGATCAAGCACCAGAATCCCGGGGAACAAGCGGAGGAATTTTCGGCTGAGACCGGCAACGTCGAACGCCACCGCCGAAAGCAGATACAGACGAACCGGAATGCCGACCGCAGCCGATATAACCAAGATAGCGGTGATCCAGGCCGGCCTTCCGAATACATGTTCCAACAGTTCTATGACTACGCCCAGCCGGGCCAATGCTGCAATGTAGAAGCTGAGATACATGATCTGTATAAGCAGAAAGAGTACGCGCACGTATCCGTGCGGAACCGCAGGCAGATCTTCGGATCTAGTGAGAAAAGTATTCATCGAAGACTCGGCAATCGGAGGCGAGGCTTCGGGAGCTGAACCTGCGGCTGCGATCCTGCCTCTTTCGGCAGTCTCTACCGAGGAAAGAAATCGGTATCCACGTTTCGCCAGGGTCTCGATGAAGCGCGGATTGGAAGCCGAATCGCCAAGCACTTCGCGGAGTTTGTTAATGATGGTATTCAGACTGTGGTCAAAATCGACGAAGGTATCGGCAGGCCAAAGCTTCTGCCTCAGCTCTTCCCGAGTCACGATGTCGCCAGCGCGGGCGAGAAGCAGGACCAATACCTGGAAGGGCTGGTCCTGGAGCCGAAGCCGCACCCCTGACTTGCGCAGCTCACCACTGGCGGTATCGACTTCGAACACGCCAAACCGGAACAGTCGTCTCGCCTCATCCGCCATCGCACGCCATCATAACGTAGTCCTTACGGACGGACCCGTTCCAGTTGAGGGGTGCCCAAGCCTTTCGCGTTCTTTGCGAAAGGGTGGGAGGCAAGGACGCGGATCGCAAAGGTTGTTCTCGGTCATGCTGACGATCTTTGCGATCGCGCGCGTATCTGCCTCTGCCGAACAACTCAAACCCGAAACTGTCGCTGCATTCAATCACTACGTCGAACTAAGTGAACGACAGATGTCCGATGCGCCGTTTCTTCATATTGACGAACTGCGGCCACCGGAACCCGATGCGGAGTTCGCACGGCTAAGGGCAGGCGAGGTAATTACCGACCGCCTGCACACACGCGATCAGGGCCAGCCCATCTCAGTTCCGGGTGGCCTGATCCACCACTGGATTGGCACTGCCTTTGTCCCCGGCGTAACGCTTGCTCAGACTCTCTCCTTCCTCGAGGACTACGACCACCAATACAAGTTCTACACGCCGGATGTGCAACGCTCGAAGCTGATCGAGCGGGACGGAGACCACTTCAGAATATTTCTCAGATTGCGCAAGACAAAGGTCGTGACCGTGATCCTCAACACCGAATATGACACGAAATACATCCGCCTCGACACCGACCGTGCCACCTCCGATTCGCGCAGCACACGCATCGCCGAGGTGGAGAATGCCGGCAAGCCCAACGAATCCGAGAAGCCGGTCGGCAACGACAACGGCTTTCTGTGGCGATTGAATTCCTACTGGCGATTCTTGCAGCGCGACGGTGGAGTGTACGTGCAGCTCGAAGCCATTTCGCTGACTCGCGATATTCCGACAGGACTCGGCTGGCTCATTAGCCCATTTATTACAAGCATCCCGAAGGAGTCGCTGGTGTTCACACTCACGCATACGCGGAAAGGGCTGGTCCACGGACACGGAGGCGAGAGCAGATGACAATGATGCGGTATTTCCGGTTCCTAATGTGGTTTTGTTTGCTGTGGATCGGCCCCGTTTCCTTTGGCCAGGTGATAACTATTCGAATTATCAACGCCAAAGACGGACGTTCACTGCCGAAGCGACATATCTGGGTCTCCCTGCTCTACGACAAGAGCGAAGAAAGACCGTCACAGTTTAATGGCTATCTGCAACTCGAAACCGACGCGCATGGCGAGGCGCGTTTGACCCTCCCAGAACCAGCCCCTGGACATTTTTCGGTCGTGGCCCGCTTAAAGTCCGAGTCTTGGCATTGCGGGTGCTGGGCACGTATTGCCACGAAAGACGTGGTCAAGAACGGAGTCGTAGAAGGACAGGGTTTCGCTCGGGCTGCCGTGCCCGTGAGGGCCGAGCCTGGACAAATCTCTCTTGTTGCTCGTCGACGGCCATTTTTTGAGCGGTTCATGTACACAATGCTTTCTCCGCTGATGGAATGACAACGCGCCAGGCTACTTTTTAAAGGCGGGGAGGACCTCCGATTCCCATTCCTGCACTCCCACCCAAAACTTCCTTCGTATTTCCTTGACTTCGCTTCCGCCTATACGAGACGATTTCAGTTATATCTCCCGAGCAAAGCATGTCTCTCCGACTTACTAACTCATTTGTTTCCGATATTATGCCTCTAACTCTTTTGCCGGGAAAGATTTGGCGGGAATTTCTCCCTACAGTGATGATTCCAATAGACCGAGGGGGTGGGGGGAGGGTCAATCGCTAATGCACTTCCAACGAAACCAAATCCCCGGTGTCCGTTCCGACGGCTTTGTAGTTCACCGAGACCTGCCGGTTTGCCCACGCGCAGGAGAATGCGTCCGCCCCGACCAACGTCATCGACTTGTAATCTGGAGTCTTCAACTTCAGCGTCTTCACTCCTGATGAAAACATCACGATTGCTCCCGGAGGCTGCGAGCAATCCACCGAAAGCAGTTTTCCCTTCAGATAGTGGATGGGACGCCGGTCAATATGCGCCTCGGATGGAGCCTCCAAATCTTGATCGAGGTCGATGGGCGGCGCCGGTTGGCTCGCGGCCTTGCTCGCCGGCTGAGTGGCTGGCGCGGTCGTGCTCGCGGACTTATTTGCCGGCTGCGATGCCGCAGGCGCAGTTGGCTTGGCATTCGTCGCGGGCGCGGCAGATGTGGCAGCAGGTGCGGCCGCTGCGTGCGTTGGCGCCACACCATATTTCATCAACGAGGGCAGATCTTGCAGATCGTTGTGCGCCGCCGCAGCCACTTGTGCGTCAGAACTTGTGCCGAGCCATTGCAGCAATGCAGTGGCCGCGTCCCAATCCTTCGCCGCTGCATAAACTCGCGCCATCTCCAGCAAGTAACTCTGATTTCTCGGTGCCAGCCGGATCGCCGCCGGTAGCGAGTCCATCGCCGCATGCACGCCGCCGCCCACGCGCTGCGCCCATCCCAGCATGTAATAGGCTTCGGCACACTCCGGCCACTTTTCCAAAGTGAAATGCAGATCCTGCATCATATTGGCCAGTCCAGGGACTTCCTTTCCACTGGACTGAGCCTCGCGAAACTTGGTCAGCGCCATGTAATAACGCGGCCAGGGATCTTTGTTGTCCAACTCGACTGCCGCTTTGAACTCTTCCGTCGCCGGATCAAACTCCATCTTCACCAGATGGTCCCATCCCACGCCGCGATGAGCGACCGCATTGTCGGTCGAAGCCTGCCCGGCAATGGTCTCGAGCAGTTGGCGAGCCTGATCGTGCCGCTCCGGCAAACGCAAATCCATCTCTGCGACGGAAGCACGCCCAATCGCTTCGGGAACATCGGTGGTGGTGATGCCTATGTCGTCAAATGTAACCGGAGCCGCGGCAGTCACTGCCTTGGCAGAAGCTGCCAGAGAATGAAAATGGTCTTTTACCGCCTGATCCAATTGGGCCGAAGTCATTCCATAGGCCTTCTGGATTGCCTCATCCACAGGAAGTTTGTCGTTCTTGATCAGGCCGAAGTAAGCCCCAGTCTCCGCCAGTTTGTTCTTGTTGATGAGGTAATGCATCACCATCCAGGACTGCGCGTAAAACAAGGTTTGGCGACTGTTGCCGCCAGAGCTTTCCGGCTTCGCTGCAAACAGAGCAGAGAGCGTCATCCAAGGTGATGCATTCAACAAATCAACCAACGGTTGCGGCGGTTTGCCAGTGCCCGACGGTTTCCCCAGGACACTTTGCCGCACCGCCGGATTCGATTCGGGATCCTCGCCGATCTGCATCTGCTTGTTGTCCAGATGAAGGCTAGAAAAGTACTCGACGAAACCCTCATCGAACCACGGCTGTGTAGGTGGATAGTTGTAATTCAAGAGCATCTTGCCGAACTCATGCGAAATGGCACGCCAGCTATCTGTTTCTGCCAGATCGAGGACGAAAAATTCCCGGTCCTCGCCGGGAATGGCGAACGCAGTTTCGAAGATGGGTTTACCCTGCGGCGAGGGAGCCGCGTTAGCGTATTCTTCGTCGGTCTTGAGGGCGATGATGTCGACGGGCAGCGGCAGGTTCACACGGCCTCGCGCCAATAGTTGAGCGAAGACCGCCCGCATCTGCTCGAAGCGCACTGCGACTTCGCGACCCTGCTTTTCGTCGCCATCCGTGAGAACTAGAAAATGACTGGACGCGACGCGAGTCCAATGAGGTTCAGCGGCAAACGCGGATGACACCGAAGTCGGTACGGCGAACAGCAAGACCACGAGAAGCCGGAGAGTAGGCATGATTTGGTCCGCGAACCTGAAATGATGCTAGCACGCGCGCTATGGAGGATGGTCGTTGATGGCCATCGAGCTTTCACGATGTCGCGAGTTTCTTCGCCGCCCATCGCGCATGCTCGGCCACCACCGGGTCCTCGTCGGCAGCCAGCTTCTCAAGAGTAGGAACGAACCGCCGGTCCCGACTGTTGCCCATGGCGATGACTGCGTTCCTTCGAAGACCAGTGCGTTTGGTGCGGCGAATGGGCGAGCCGCGAAAGGTGTTACGAAACTCTTCGGCCGTCATCTCGGCAAGCCACTCCAGCGCGGGATTGACCAATCCATCGCGCGGCTGGAATTCATCGCCGTCGGTGGCTGGAGCCTTGCGGTTCCACGGACATACATCCTGGCAGATGTCGCAGCCGAAGACGTGACGTCCCATGCCCTCGCGCATTTCTTCCGGAATCTCTCCGCGCTTTTCGATGGTCAAATATGAAATGCAACGGTTGGAATCGAGCTGGTAGGGTTCGATGAGAGCATCGGTGGGACAAGCATCAATGCAACGGGTACAACTACCGCAGCGGTCAGGAGCAGGGAAGTCGGGCGTCAGTTCGAGCGAGGTGATGACCACGCCAAGAAACAGCCACGAACCCATCTGCTGATTCAAAATGCAGGTGTTTTTACCGATCCATCCTACGCCCGCATATTTGGCATAGACGCGCTCCACCAGAGGGCCGGTATCGACGTAACAGAGGGTCTGAAGTTCCGGTGACTCGCCGCTTATGCTCCTAAGGCGGTTCTCGACCTCTCGCAGTCGGCGCAGCACCGCATCGTGATAATCCTCTTTACTCCAAGCGTAGCGTGAGATCCATCCTCGATCGCTGTCTCTCACTTGGGTGGAGTAAGGATGAGCGGTGTTGTAGTTAATGGCACAGACGATCACACTGCGGGCCCACGGAACCACCCGATGCAAAGAAGCGCGTTTCAGATCCCCAGCCTCATCCCGCTTCTCTAGATATTGCATCTCGCCGGCATGTCCGGCGGCGATCCACTCAGGAAAATGGCTCAACTCGGGAAACTGCGCGACGGGAGCGATGCCGGCTAGATCAAAGCCTGCGTCGCGCGCCGTTTGTTTGACGAACGCCGCTATTTCGCTAATCGGTTTCAATTCGTGGATTCCGAAGCTGCAAACTTCATTATTGCAGCAATTAAACCGATGCGTTTCGGATCAGAGCCTGCACCGTCGAGCTACAAACCGAGCGCAGCTCAGGAACGTATTCCTTCGGTATGGATTTGGAAATCAGAATCATGGCGGTCCCATGCGCCACTGCCCAGAGAGCGAGCGCCAGTCGTGTATGGTTGGCGGGTGTTCCACCCAGACGCTCGGCAAGCTTGGCTTCTACCACCGCCATCGTAGGCCGATGTTCCCGCATTGGCCCATGGGAGGGTGGAAGCTGGTCCGCATGGGCGTAAAAAAGCTCATATTCATGGGGGTGGCTCAATGCAAATTCAAGATAGAGCTCGCAGGCTTCCTCAACCGAGCGGCAAGGGCGAACGGCATTTGCGAAATCGCCCTGTAGTTGTAACAACAAAGCATGCAGGATGTCCCGTCGGTTCTTAAAGCGGCGGTAAACAGCGGGAGTGTTAGTACCAGCGGCTTTGGCTACGGCACGCATGGTGAGTGTCTTCTCCGCTCCCTTCCTCCACAACTTAAGAGCGGCGTTCAAAATACGTTCTTCGAGATCAGGATCAAGGTGCCGCGGCATGCTTATCCTCGGTCACTAAAACGTTTAAATAAATGTTGACAGCGTAAACGTAACGCTGTATACGTAATGAGTATAGGTCCTTTCCGGCAGTTTGCAAGCCCCTTATTAGGAGTTTTACCGAATGTTTTCCTGGGAAAATGCAGATGACAGGATTGCTATTGTCCAAATGGACGCGGAACTGCGTCACGCGGAGTTGGAGCTGATCAGCGCACAGTGCGCCACCCACCAGCTTCGTCTGCGTTTTTCAATCGACGATCTTGCCCGCTACGGGCAGCGCGAAGTGTTGCGGAAGGCCATCGCCGCCGCCAGTGACTTAAGCGATTACTACGGTTCTATCGAGAAGCTTATTCCAATCGAGGCACCAGGCCCCAGTGCCTCTGGGACGATGCTGGCCGAAGAACAGATATCGTTGGCCACGGGACGAGTTCTGGCTTACCTGCGAGAGCAGCGCGATCGCCATTACGCCGCCGGCGCGCCGCTCAGTGCTGAGCACAAGGCGCTGATGCGGCCCTTCTTTTCTCCGGGTATCCTCGACCGGGTCAGGGTTGTGGAGCTGGGCGGGGCACGACTTTTGAATCCAGCGTTTTATTCCGACGCGAAGGCTCTAGGCATCGTCAATCTGCCGCAGGTCACGCACATGGCCTCACTGACCTTCATCGACGTTGTGGTGTTTAACGACAGAATCACGGAACGCGATCTGTTTCACGGGCTCGTGCATGCCGTGCAGTTTCAAATCCTTGGGCCGGAGCGCTACACTCGCGCGTTCGTTGAGGGTTTCCTCAGGACGAATTCGCACTTCAGCGTGCCGCTTGAGGCCCATACCTTCTCGCTGGAATCGAAGTTTGTTCAAAGTCCGGCGGAAGGTTTCTCTGTGGAGGAGCAGGTCAGGATCTGGGTGAGGGAACGCCGGTACTAGCAACGCGAGGCCGGTAGCGAAAAGGATTTATACTGCCTGCGGTTTGAACACCATTCCCCGGCTGGTCTTTCCATTCATCACCACGATCAACGGCTGCTCAAACCGGAGATGGCGCACGCACCCGCGCTCCTCAACTGCCGGCTGAGCGCTCAGCCATTGCCAATCCACGAAACCTTCGCCTGCATCTGGATTCACGGTGAAGTACCCAACCTGAAATGCCGTGAGGTTCTGGAAGAAATGGCTGCCTTGCGATGGGGTCACGCGAAAATCGCGGAAGCCGGCTTCGACGATCACTCGTGCTCCCGAAATTTCGTCCCACTCCACCGGAATCCCCAGCCAGGGATCATTCGATCCCCAGCGCCCCACTCCAATCAGCAAATACGGTCGGCCGCTTTCATTCAACTTTGCGTTCAATTGAGCCACGCCCTCGGCAACTTCTTGGCTTCGCGTCCTTTCAAAGCGGTGGAGGTCTACTACGACCACGTCGCGCAGATCCTGGATTCTTCCATTCCCTAGAACTTTGGCGCTCTGGCAGATCAGTTGGTCTGGCTTCACATCCTCCATGCGCAGCTCTTCGCCTTCGCGCGACAGCACCAGCGGGCGAATCTGGAGAAAACCGAACTCGGACGGCTCGCGCATACTTCCCGGCAGCCGCACCGCGAACTCGATCTCTACCGGACGTCCGAAAGCGTCTTCGCCGATCTTGGTCAGCCGCTCCAGAATTCCGGGCAGAGGGAACACGTCATGTTTGAGAACGGGGGCGAAGCTCACGACGCGTGTGCCGGGCCGGCTGAGTCCGTCATACACGATGTGATTGTCGGCCGAATAGGTAGAACCAACAGTGTGCAAGGTTTCGTCGCTCTCTGCTGCGTCAAGGCCGAATTGCACTTCCCGTAGATCGGCCAGCGGGTCCGCATGATTTTCAGCGTGGTTCAAATCCAGCGCCCAGAACTCGCGTTGCGAGTTGGCCAGAATATCCTCCACCGAAGAAAACTGCACCAGGTTCCGCGGATAGCGTGGACAGAAACTCAGGCACTTGCCTCCGTCCACCACCGTTTTCCCCATGCCCAACGCTACCGCGGCAATTCCGTCGCTGTAGCTCATGGGCGGAACGGGATAGAAATTGTGCGACCGCACCACGCCGGAGAAATCAGGATAAAACCGCTGTCCATGGATGGCCCCCACCACTTGTTGCAGGATCACCGCCATCTTTTCTTCTTCCAGGCGATAGGGTGTCGCGCGAACATAAGCCTTGGCATGGGAACTGAAGGTGGAAGCGTAAATGCGCTTAATCGCCTCCATCAACTGTTCCAGGCGGATCAGCAGATCAGGGTGCTGGTTGGCCAGCATGAAAGTTTCATATACCCCGGTGAATGGCTCGTATTGAGAGTCTTCCAGCAAACTCGACGAGCGTACCGCGAGCGGATAGTGCACCTCCGACAAGAATGCAAGCAAGTTGTCGCGCAGAGCGGCGGGAAATGAGCTTTCCAGAAAACGCTGTTGGACTTCGGAATCATCCGTCGAGTGCATGGCGAAATCGAGCAGATTGTTCTCGCTAAGAAAGCGGTCAAAAACATCCGTCGCCAGCACCACGCTCGGAGGCACGACAATGCGAACGTTAGGGAAGCGGCGGGCGATGCGGTTGTTGTGCAGCAGGTGGCGGACGAACGCCAACCCGCGGGCTTTCCCGCCCAAAGAGCCGCCGCCGATCCGCAAGAAGTAATGGTCTCCAGGCTTGAAGGTCGCAGGATTAAAATCGCCGATCAAGACCTGACTCTGTTCACTGCGATATTCCGCAATTGAATCAATCAGGTCGTGGCGCAGATCTTCGAGCGTGGGGAAATCAGAGACCTTGCGCGGCCGCAGCTTCTGCGCGAGGGCGAACTCGGTGCGCGCCCGCAACCAGCGCGAAAAATGGTTGCGCTCGCTGTGGTAGGCGATGCTCTCTTCAGGAACTTCCCCGAGTCGCGCTTCGAGTTCGTTCAAATCGCGGGCCCGTGCCACTTCGGTGTGGTTGGGCAAGCGAAAAACAAAGTCGCCAAAGCCGAGGTGCTCGGTCAGTAGCCGCCGCAGGTCTCGCAATAAAGTCGGTGAACGTTTGCGCAGGAACGAACAACCTTCGGCATTGGCGCGCGCCCGGAATTCCGTGCGGCTGGATTGCAGCACGATGGGAACATCCGGCACTTTTTCCTGGATCCGTCGCGCCAGTTCGAAACCGGCTTCGGTACTCAGTTCTCCGCCGAGCGGGAATTCAATATCGGACACCACGCCCAATAGGTATTCGCGATATTCCGTGGCCTGCTGAAGTGCGTCTTCGTAAGTGGAACTGAGGAGAATCTTGGGTCGCGCCCGCAGCCGAACCAGTTTATGCGCTACGTTCAGCCCTTCGCTGATGATCCTTCGAGACTGCGTGATCAACTCGGTGTAGATCGCGGGAAGAAAAGCCGAGTAATAACGAATGTCATCTTCCACCACCAGGATCACGGGCACGCCGATGGTCCGAGTGTCGTGGAGCACATTCCGTTTGTCTTCGATGTAACTCACGATCGAAATCAGAATGCGGACGTTGCCTTGCCAGAGAAAGATCGACTCGATGTCGGTGACCGGATTGCGGGCGACGAAATTCTTGATCTCGCGATAGTCATAGGCCAGCACCACCACCGGCACGTCGAGCCCGGCAGCTTTGATCTCGCGGGCCAGTTGCGCCGCGTCCATGTCTTCGACTTCGAGATTGGTCACGATCAAGTTGAAGCGCGGCTGGGAGCGGGCCAGTTTTAGAGCTTCTGCGCCGCTTGAGACGTGGGTAATGCCGGGAATCTGCTGCAAATTGAGTTCGAGCGATTCCCCAATCAGCAATTCGTTGAGCCGACCATCTTCGCGCAGAATGAAAGAGTCGTAGAGGCTGGAGACCAGCAGGATGTCCTGCACCCGGAAGGGCATCAGGTTCTCGAAGCCCTCGAAGAGACGTTCGGGATCGACGATGGGGTCGGGAGTGTGGGTTATGGTCATACGGACGTTACTTCGACGGCGTCCAGATTCCGTATTCCCATTCCGCCAGACAGAGTGGCTTCGCCTTTAGCCTAAGCCTGCCAATCCACTCCGTATACTGCTTCTCACTGTCACACTTGGTCCATGCCCCATCGACCCCGCCTGCGGCAAGTGCTTGGCTGTCTATAGGGCAGTGCGGTGGCGTCATTTTTGTGCTTCCTAAACGCCACAGGTATTTCAGATATAGATTCAGCGCCTTCTGAGATGTGCCATATCGAAGACGACCGTTGATCAGGCATCGCCCAAAATCGCCCGATAATTTGTCTGCTATCCGTTGAATCGTTGCGCAGTGCTGCTCGTCCGTTACCGGAAGGGAATAGGCGGGCGACTCAATGCGAATAAGGCGGGCCCATGCGGTGCGAAATGCTATTCGTGTCCGGTCGTCCGCCGCGTCGCGGTAGGTCCTATTTCTCCCAAGCGCCGACTTGAGGGACTCGACCATAGCCCGTTCTTCGCTGTGTACGCCCGTTTGCTCAAGAAACACATCGGCCATAGTGCTCTCCGAGAAGAACTTGCGGGGTGGAAAACCCTCCCGCCCCTCTTTATCGCCACCTCAGACGTTGCCAGCAACGTCTCTACACCAGCCCCTGATCCAACATCGCATTGGCAACTTTCATGAAGCCGCCAATATTCGCCCCATTCACCAGATTGCCCGGCGTGCCATACTTCTCGGCTGTCTCGAAGCAGGTTTTGTGAATGGCGATCATGATCTTGTGCAGACGGTCATCCACTTCTTCGCGCGTCCAGCTTAGGCGGGCGCTGTTCTGGGCCATCTCTAATCCAGAAGTCGCGACACCGCCTGCGTTCGCGGCTTTCGCCGGGCCGTAGAGGGTCTTGGCGTCGAGGAACATCTTGGTGGCTTCGAGCGTGCACGGCATGTTCGCGCCTTCGGCCACCAATTTGCAGCCGTTTTTCAGCAGGTTGGCAGCGTCCTTCGCTTTGATCTCGTTCTGCGTGGCGCTGGGAAAGGCGCAATCCGCTTTGATGTTCCAGATGGGATTGTGGTCGAGCTTCACGTCGGTCGGCATGAACACGGCTTTCTTGTATTTGTCCGTATATTCACGGATGCGTCCACGCCGTACGTTCTTCAGCTCCATCACCCAGGCGAGTTTCTCGCGGTCGATGCCATCGGGATCGAAGATTACGCCGTCGGAGTCAGACCAGGTAATCGGTTTGGCGCCAAAGTCGAGCAGCTTCTCCACCGTATATTGCGAAACGTTGCCGCTGCCGGAAACCAGGCAGAGTTTGCCATCGAAAGTTTCCTTGCGCGTCTTCAGCATTTCATTGGCAAAGTACACGCACCCGTAGCCAGTGGCCTCGGGACGAATCAACGACCCGCCCCAGTTGAGGCCCTTGCCGGTCAGCACGCCGGTGAATTCGTTGCGCAGGCGCTTGTACTGGCCAAAGAGAAAGCCGATCTCGCGTCCACCGACGCCGATATCGCCGGCGGGAACGTCGGTGTCGGGGCCAATGTGGCGCTGCAACTCGGTCATGAAACTCTGGCAGAAGCGCATGACTTCGTTATCGCTCTTGCCCTTGGGATCGAAATCCGAACCGCCCTTGCCGCCGCCCATGGGCAGGGTGGTCAGCGAGTTCTTGAATACCTGCTCAAACGCGAGGAACTTCAAGATGCCGAGATTCACCGACGGATGGAAACGCAGTCCACCTTTATAAGGACCGATCGCGCTGTTCATTTCAATGCGGAAGCCGCGGTTGACTTGAACGTCGCCGCGATCGTCGAACCAGGGCACGCGGAACATCAGCACGCGCTCCGGCTCGGTGATGCGCTCCAGAATTCTCGCCGACCGGTATTCGGGATGCTTCTGCAACACCAGCCGCAGCGAGTCCAACACTTCTTGCACTGCCTGGTGAAACTCCGACTCTGCCGCGTTCTTGGCCTTGACGGTCGCGAGTACGTCTTCAATGTAGTCGCCCGAATTCTTGACGTTGGGCGGGGTCATAACGCTCATGGTCGCATTCTCCTGTTTACGAGGGCTGGGTGAATCATGGAAACCGTGACTATGTTACTGCGAGCGCGAGTCCAATGCCGCTGTTTTTTGTTCCCAGGTCTCCGGGAAGCAACCGAATGCTGATTCAAGAGCTCGCCCTCTCAAAGGCTGCGAGAGCAGCCAAACCTCTGTAACTCATTGGCCCAAAATGGGAATCTACCCTTTGTGCAAAGCGATTTATCCGGTTCGTAGTCAGCAATGCGGGGATAAGCTCAAAAAGACGAGCCGCGCTGTTCTCCGCTACGCGTCCTCTTAAACTTCATTTAGGAAGGAGAAATAAATGCCACAAACAACTGCTATTCAAATCTCGATTATCAATGCCAGCACGGTGCTGACTGACACCGCGATACGTCCTGTGGTCAACGCCTTGCAGCAACAAGTCACCAACGACTTTCGCCCGGCATGGGGAACCGACGCCGAACTCACATTTATCCCAACCGGCACCACACCGCCGATTGGTACCTGGTGGCTGACCATTCTCGACGACTCCGATCAGGCCGGCGCTCTCGGCTACCACGACCTTACTCCCGACGGCCTGCCGCTGGGCAAGGTTTTCGCTGCCACCGACTTGAAATACGGCAACAGCTGGACGGTCACCGCCAGTCACGAGCTGCTGGAAATGCTGGCCGATCCCAACATCAACCTGACCGTGTTTGTTCAGAACGAAGAGACGACCGGCACTCTGTATGCCTACGAAGTTTGCGACGCCTGCGAGTCCGATGCATTTTCTTACAAGATCGGTACCGTGCTGGTCTCCGACTTCGTGTTCCCCTCCTGGTTCGAAACCTTTCGTGCCGAAGGGTCAACCCAGTTTGACCAAACCAACAATATCTCGGAACCACTGGAATTGATGTCCGGGGGATACATCGGAATCTTCAGCGTCAGCGACGGGACGGGATGGCAGCAATTCACGGCCCAGAAGACACTTGGCGACGCGCAGCACCGTGGCAACGTGGGCAGCCGCCGCGAACGGAGGCGAACGCCGCGTACGCAATGGGTGACCAGCCACACTTACAAGGAGATCACTCACCGGACGACGCTGTACCGCGAACGCTTGCAGCAGGTGCTCGCGCGCAAAGCGGCAGCTTAGGTCCGCTGTAGTTTTGTCGAGAGGCCCTGCGCGGATGCGTAGGGCTTTTTGTTTCAGACTTGTCATCCTGAGGCGACGTGCTTCTTGTCGCCGAAGGACCTGGGCGAGCCACACGAAGCGTCGCGTTCTTTGCGACGCAATAATCGCGCGCTTGGCTCGCTTCCTTTAATTCCTACACACCCAGCTTCTTGACTTCTTCCTGGTAATACTTGCGGTAGAGGATGTCCCACTCCTGGCTGCCTTCGAGGATGGTGCGCTTCTGGCTCTCGATCTTCTGGCGGGCGGTCTGATCGATTTTCTCTTCTTGGTTGAGCAGCTCTTCCAGCATCTGGCGCACTTCGAGGCGAATGGTATTGCGGTCTTCGACGAATTCGACGCTCGTTACCGTCGGCCAGTGCGTCGGTGACCGCGTGCGCAATCTTGTTCACCTTGTCGCGGCTGACTCTCACAGCACCGCCTTGTATTTGCGCACCAGTTCGCTCTTCACCTTGCGGAACATCTCCTGGTAGTTGGCGCCGGTCTTCTGCATCTCGGCGGAGTAGGCTTCGAGAATGACGCGCACCTCGTCGTTGATGCGGTCTTCGAGGGTCATCTCCTCGAGCATGGCGGCATGCACCTTCTCCGTGCACCACGGGAGCGGCCTTGGTTTCAATGAATTCGCCCGCGATTAGTTTTTTGGTGACTTCGCGGGCCAGGTAGCCCACATATTCTTTCGAGAGCAGCATGATGCGGAGTCAGGATGTGTGCTAAGAAACAATTAGTGTAGCACAGGGAGCAGTCAGCACTCAGCCGTCAGCGTTCAGCTTGATCGGTCCCGCTCGGCACACGCGGCATAATGCTGAGTGCTGACTGCTGAATGCTCGATTCTCCTGACACTCTTTCTCTTTCCGGCATACAATATCCACATAATTCGGAAATTCTCCATGTCACCCGTCGCCTGATGATCTCGCCAGCCTTAAAGATGACATGATTGCCTTCATCGAGGGCCACGGATGCGCCGGTTCCCGGGTTATGTGGACTATGAAGAAGTGCAGAGTGTGATCTGGAAGCCAGATGACAATCCCGATGGCTGGAAGGATTTTGTCGAACTGGCCAAGGCGGCGGGCGCGCCGTTTCTGACCATGGACTCCTGGAATCTGGAGCGCGAAGAGCTCGACGCCATGATCCAGCGGCTGACCAACGCCGAGTTCACCAACGATGAAGACATCGAAGAGGCTCGCTGGCTTCGAACCTATATCGGCAAGACCGGATTTGTGCAGCTCGGCTTCGCGCACCAGGGTGTGATGATGGTCTATGAATCCTCCACGCGCGTGGTACGAGCGCTATCAGGGGATACTCGAAATGGCGGAAGACTTCGGCGGCATGCCCATGGACGAACCCGGCTTTGACGACGAGCCGTAACCACTTACGTGTAGTACTTCTTTCTGTGGATCTCGATGCCCACTGTGGAGAAAAAGCGTAACCATAGAGAACACAGGTGTCCACATAGAGGGCAACCCGATGAACATGGCATTACAGAACGGCAGATGTGACGCATGCCGAAATCCTTGCTGGTCAACTGCGTGCCATTCCCAGCTTGCGACTGGGCAATGAAGTTACTACCACAGCTCGCTCAGCTATTGATCATTCGTGGCATTACTGATCGCCGAAACCGCCGAACGTTTCTTGAATCCCTCAATCGCCATCTTCATTCGCCTTACCTGATGTGCGGCATGAAAGCCGCTGTAGAACGCATCGAGGCCGCCATCGCGCGCGAAGAAGGCATCCTGATCTATGGCGACTATGACGTTGACGGCACCACTGCCGTTGTTATCTTGAAACGGCCATCGAGCTTTGCGGCGGCACTCCCGGACTTCCATGTTCCGCATCGCATTCAACGAAGGCTACGATCTGCGCGATGATGTCATCGAGCGCGCCGCGGCTGCCGGCATTCGCCTGATCATCAGCGTCGATATCGGCATTCGCGCCTTTGCCCCGGCGGAGACGGCACAACGCCTGGGCGTGGATCTGATCGTGACTGATCATCACCTGCCGGGCGCGGACGGCGTCCCCACGCGCTGGCGGTGCTGAATCCGAACCAGGCGGGTTGCGAATATCCCTGCAAAGTGATTTGTGGCGCAGGTGTAGCGTTCAAGTTGGCGCAGGCTTTATGGAGCGAGATCTGCCGCACGTGATCAGGCGCTCTGCTCAGTCTTCATCAAGATTGTCGCCATCGCGACTATTGCCGACTCGGTGCCGCTGACGGGCGAAAATCGCGTTTTTGCCAAGTTGGGGCTGGAGGAGTTGCGTTCGGCGGTCAATCCGGGGCTAAAGGCTCTGCTCGAAACCGCGCAAGTTGAGCGGACGTCCGCTCACTTCGGGCGAAGTCGGATTTCGCGTTGCGCCGCGAATCAATGCTGCCGGGCGCATGGACGTCGCCGCCGATGTCATTGAGCTTTTCAGCATGAAGGATGCCGCACGCGCCCGTGAACTCGCCGCCAAGTCTCGATCAACTGAACTCGGAGCGGCAGGAAGAAGAACGCCGTATCTGACGCCATCGCTGGCGTTTTCACGAGGACGCCAACCCTCCCAACGCGTTTTGCATTGTGGTGGATGGCGAAGGCTGGCACCGCGGCGTCATCGGCATTACCGCAACTCGCGTCGTCGAACGCTACGGCCGTCCTACGCTGGTGGTTTCGCGCGATGGCGAAGAAGCCCACGGCTCAGGCCGCTCCATCCCGTCCCTTTCACCTACTCAATGCCCTGGAATCCTGTTCGCACCTTTTTACCCGCTTCGGCGGACACTCCCATGCTGTCGGGTTTTCTCTGCCCGTCCGGGCGTGTCCATGAATTGCGCACCCATCTTGATCTTTATGCGCGTGCCTGCTTGACAGTCAGCGACTTCGAACCCACTCTGAACATTGACGCCGAACTTGAACTCGGCAACGTGACCCCGGAATTGTTCCAGGCCCTAAGCCTGTTGCAACCCTTTGGAAGTGGAAACTACGAACCTATGTTCACTGCCCGCAATGCGCGGCTGATGGCGCCTCCGCAAATCATGAAGGAGAAGCACATCCGGCTGAAATTAGCTTGGAACGGAGATCGTCTGAATGAACAAAGCACACCGCATTCCACCATTCGCTCTGAAAACTGGCGAAAGTCCGTCACCTACAAAGCTCTGGGATGGCGGATGGCGGAACGAGTTCAGCAAGCGCAACTCATGGCGGGTGATGTCATCGATATTGCATTCACTCTCGATCACAATGACCATCCTGACTTCGGCGGTCTGGAACTCTCGTTGAGAGATTTCACTGCGCAGCCCAAAACCGTGCCAGAAACCACTGCAGAACCGGTCCAATCACTGTTAAGCGCAGACTAACTCCGCATCGCCGCCACCGGCCATACATAGTTCATCGGAGCATGGTCGGCCAACTCGCGTACTCGAATGTTCCCGGGTCGCCACGCATAACGAAACAAATAATGCCAGCGAGCTCGGCGGTGGTCCTTCGCGATGAACTTTTCATCGGGATTCAGAGTCACGTCCCGCTTGTGATCGATATAGTGAGGTTGTCCGAAGTGCTCATATCCAAATTCTTCGGGTGGAACACGAGTCACCAAATCGCAGCAATCCTGAAAACGAAAATTGGCAACCCCTTGCAAGGAGCTGACGAACTGCGTATCGCCTACGCGCGGCGATCCAAAGGTGAAGAGCGCATCGGGTTTCTTCAGACAAGCCAGCAGAGTCGCCATCGCGGCCCCCAGACTGTGTCCGGTATAAAGCAATCGATAATCTCCCAGCGACTCCAACGATGTCAGAAGCTCCGGTTGCACTTGTTCTAGCGCCGCCGCGAATCCCTTGTGCACTCGGCCTTTACCCGCCCATGACACTAGCTCCAGATCGACGTCGTACAGCAGGTTGCTTGCATCTTTGACGTCGGTTCCTCGGAAGACAACGACTGCCAGCCTACGACCGGGCTGCGGATCATCTCGCAGAGCGACGAGACAATGCGTTCCCTTTCCGTGGGCGGTACTCAGGCTCTCCAGAAATCTGTAGGGCGTGAATCCAATGCCCAACAAGTTTTCTCGAATGCGATTCTGGTCGACCCCGAACTCAGGATCCTTCCGGCAATAGGACAGCCGGGCCATCCCCGCGCACAGAATTGCCTCGGATTGCGTCGCACCAGGCGGGAAAAAACCTTCGCGAACGCCTGGATTAAGAAGATCTTCCTCTCTGGCTGTATAAGGGACGCGCGGGTTCATCAGTGCCTCCTCGTAAAACCGTCAGACCAACGGTATTCCCCAGAAACCCCGCAATCTTACACCTGAAAAGGAGGACGCTCCCGTCGAAGCGCTTCCTGTAGGCTTTCTGTAAACTTGTCTTCAGATGCCTGTTTCCATCACACACTTGCGCCGCTGGTTTGCCGCAGCTGCCATTGCTCTTGTGCTGGTGGTGGGCGGCGTCTATTTCTACGCCAAACAGCGAGTACAGAATGCGCTGAAACAGATCCCCGAGAAGATGGGTGTCGAAATTCAACAGACGGCCACTGGCTTCACCATTTCAAAGTCCGAGCAAGGACGCACCTGGTTCAAGATCGAGGCCAGCAAAGCGGTGCAGTTCAAGCGAGGTGGACGAGCCCGTCTGCACGATGTGACCGTCACCATCTATGGACGTGACTCCAGCCGCTATGACCGCATATCGGGTGCTGATTTCGACTACGACCCGCAGTCCGGCGATGTAAGCGCGCAAGGCGAAGTTCAAATCGACTTGCAGGCGAACCCCGGTGGCACTGCGGATCCTGATCAGTCCGCCCCCAGCGGCCTCAAGAATCCCATTCACTTGAAAACCAGCGCCCTGGTTTTTAATCAGAAGATTGGAGATGCCTCAACCAAAGAGCGTGTCGACTTTAGTCTGCCGCAGGCGACCGGTTCAGCCGTGGGACTCCGCTACCTGGCAGGAAGCGGCGAACTTATGTTGGAGTCTCAGGTCAACCTTCAGACTGGGAAAACGGGCGAGACCCTGACTGCAGCTCGGGCCGTGATCGTGAAGACGAAGCACCAGATTTGGCTGGATCAGCCTCTGCTAACCACCTCCGCGCGGCGATGCCAATCCGACCAGGCGACTATGTTTCTACGTCCTGACAACCGGGTCAGCCGCATTCTGGCCACGGGAAACGTATTGATCCAGACAGACGCGGACCCAACGGCGAAAGCACATAGCGATCAACTCGAACTCCTTATGGGAGAAAAACGAGAAGGGTTGCGTACCGCTATTCTTTCTGGACATGTAACCGCGGAAACGACGGGTGCGCAACCGATGCAAGGCAGTGCCGGCCGCGTGGTGCTCGATTTTGCTGGCAAGAATCAGGTCACCAAAGTTCACACCCAAGAAAATGTCAGGCTGGTCCAGCACCAGACTTCAACGGGTGCGTCGCATGCTTCGCAAGATCTGGAACTAACCTCATCCGCTGTGGATTTCTGGCTGAGCGGTGGCCGCCGTCTTGATCACGCAGAGACGTTCGGAGCCGCCGAGATTGCAATTCGTTCTGCCGAATCAAGCGCAGGGCCGCAGACGGTGGTGACAGCGGGCAAGTTTGAAGCTCATTTCGACGATTCCGGCCAGCTCTCAACCGTTCACGGTGCTCCCGACGCTCATATCGTCAGCAAGAATCCCGGGCAGCAGGATCGTGTCAGCACCAGCCGCACCCTGGACGCCGCCTTTCAACCCGGACGCGGCATCGAATCGCTGGTTCAGCAGGGAACTGTCGTTTACAACGATGGCGACCGCAAAGCCTGGGGCCAACAAGGCCGCTACACTCCCGCGGACCAAATATTGATCCTCACCGGCGCGCCTCGCGTCAGCGAGGGGGGAATGACCACAACCGCCCAGACGATGCGGCTGGACCGCGCTACCGGCACCGCTTTTGCTGACGGCGATGTCAAAACTACTTACAGCGACTTGACGCCCCAGCCCAATGGAGCGCTCCTGGCTTCTTCCAGCCCGATTCATGTTACCGCTCGTTCGATGACGGCACATAGCTCGGCCGCGACCGCGCTGTACCGCGGAGGAGTACGGCTGTGGCAAGATGCGAATGTGGTGGAAGCGCCGGCGATCGATTTCGATCGGAACCAGCGTTCGTTGGTCGCACAAGGAACGTCCGCGCAGGGTGCGTTGGCACAGCCCGTGTCCACCGTCCTGGTGCAAAACGACTCGCATGGAAACTCTACTCCCGTGGCCATCACTTCTTCCCGCCTGAGCTATGCCGACAGTGATCGCATTGTCCATTTCGAGGGCAACGTCTTAGCCAAACAAGCAGAGGTCACTATCACTGCTAAACAAATGGACGCGTTTCTCCAGGCACGCGGGCAGGTGTCCGCCAAACGATCGTTAACTGCGGGAAAACTGGACAAGATCGTGGCAACAGGAGATGTCGTCGCCACAGAACCCTTACGCCGAGCGGAAGGAGAACGCTTGGTCTATACCGCCGCGGACGACAAGTTCGTGCTGACCGGCGGACCGCCTAGCATTTTTGATGCCGAACAGGGCAAGATTACCGGGGTTTCGTTGACTTTCTTTAGACACGATGATAGGGTGCTGGTTGAAGGCAACAATTCATCCCCCGCCGTTACGCAAACGCGAGTGGCACGATAAATGCGTACTCTGGCCACCGACGAAATCGGCAAATCCTATCGTGGCCGCCGGGTTGTGAACGGTGTAAGCCTGCGCGTCGAACAGGGCGAAGTTGTTGGTTTACTTGGACCTAACGGCGCTGGCAAGACCACGACTTTTTACGCGATCGTCGGCTTGATCCCCCCCGACACCGGCCGGGTCCTGATCGACCAGGACGACATCACGGACGTGCCCATGTATCTGCGGGCGCGCCAGTACGGCATCAGTTATCTCCCCCAGGAAGCTTCGGTTTTTCGCAAACTCACGGTTGAGGAAAACATCCTGGCGGTGCTGGAGGCGCAGCCTATCTCCTGGCACGAGCGCCGGGAGAAGATGGAGAAGCTGATCGACCAGTTGGGTCTGGAGCACATCCGCCAGAACCGCGGATATGCGCTTTCGGGAGGAGAGCGGCGGCGGGTTGAGATTGCTCGGGCCCTTTGCATCAACCCGGCGTTTATTTTGCTGGATGAGCCGTTTTCCGGGATTGACCCGATCGCCGTGCTCGACCTGCAGAAGATTATCAGTGATCTGAAGGCCGCCGGAATCGGGATTCTGATCACCGATCACAATGTGCGGGAAACGTTGTCGGTCACCGACCGGGCCTACATCATTGACGAAGGAAGAATTTTCCTTCAGGGGACGCCGGAGCAGTTGGGCGGTAATCCCGAGGTCCGGCGAGTGTATCTGGGCGAGAGTTTCTCGCTGGTGTGAATAAGCGGCGAACGACCAACGACTGACGACCAACAACAGATCTTATGGTGTTATTGCAACACAAATTGCATCTGAAGGTCTCGCAGCGGCAGATCCTGACCCCGGGCTGGTGCAGATGGTCAGTGTCTCGCGCTCAACAAGCTTGAGCTGCGGGACATGATTACCGCCGAGATGGTGGAGAACCCGGTTCTTGAGGAGCTGGAAGACTCGGTTCCCCTGCTCGATGACGTCGGCCGCCAGGAAGAAGACCGCGACCGCAAGGCAGTCGAAGAAAGCCCGACTGCGGCCGCCGAAGATAAGAAAGACCCGTTCGAAGAAATTGATTTCGGCTCGTTCTTCCAGGATTATCTCGATCCCGGCTACCGCAGCCAGGGCGAAAGTGAGGATATCGAACGTCCTTCCTTCGAAAATTTTCTCTCCAAGCCCAGCAACCTGACCGATCATTTGATCTGGCAGCTGGGCTCGATCCCGACCACCCCCGAAGTTCGGGAAGCGGCGGAGTTGATTATCGGCAACCTGAATGAAGATGGCTATCTGATCGCCAGCGACGATGAAATGCTGGGTGTGATTCCGCCGGCTGCCCCGGAGCCGATTCCGCGGTTGTAGAAAAAGTTGTTCAGGAAGCCACCGCTCTGGGTTTAAATGCCGAAATTCCGTCAGCTGAGGACATGCCCTTACCGGATGAAACTGTTGCCGGCGAGACCGGCCTCGCTCCTGAGTGGAACCCAGGCGAACCCCATCTCAGCGATGAGCTCATTCCCGCGGCACTGGTTTCGCCCGAGCCTCTGGTGGAGGCCTCGAAGCCGGTCGTCGCGTCTGCTGCCGCGCACCCAAGCTTTGTTCCCAACTTCAACCTGACCGATTTGCACGAAGCCATCGAAGTCGTCCGCCAACTGGATCCTCCGGGCGTCGGCTGCCGCGACTTGCGGGAATGCCTGCTCTATCAGTTGCGATTCCATCAGCAACAGCTGGAGTCGCAGAAGAATGGCAACGGAGAACGTGAAGCCACGGCCCTGGCAATCGCTGATGCGCTGGCCATCGTCGACCAGCATCTGCGCGCCGTCCAGAACAAACAACACAAGGAAATCGCGCGTGCCCTTGGACGTCCAGTGGAGGCCGTCGAGCAAGCTCTGATCTACATTCGCACCCTCGATCCTCGTCCCGGACTCCGCTACAACACGACCCAGCCCAGGCTCATCGAACCCGATGTCGCCTTCGTGAAACATGGCGACGAATGGCTGGTCATGATGAATGATGAAGACGTGCCGCAGCTTCGACTCAATCCGGCTTACAAGCGATTGCTGGTCAAAGATGGCAACGACAAAGACACGCGCAACTACGTCAAGGAGCGCTACAAGAGCGCCATTCAGCTCATTAAGAACATCGAGCAGCGCAAGCAGACCATCATGAAGGTTTGCTACTCGATTGTGGCCCGGCAGCAGGACTTTCTGGAAAAGGGCATCGACGAACTCAAGCCGATGATGATCAAGGAGGTGGCGGAAGAAATCGGCGTACATCCTTCCACGGTTTGCCGCGCGGTAGCCAGCAAGTATGCGCACACTCCGCAGGGAGTATTTGAACTGCGGTACTTCTTCAGCGAGAGCGTCAACGGCCCCGAGGGTGGCAACACTTCGTTGCTGATCCTGAAACGCCGTGTCAAGAAGTTGATCGAAGAAGAAGACACTGCGCGGCCGCTGACCGATGAACAAATCACCCGCATCTTGCAGTCACAGGGAATTCAGGTGACCCGCCGTACCGTCGCGAAATACCGTGAAGACATGCGCATTCCTAGCACCCATCAACGCAGAGTTAAGAAATGAAAAGGAGGTAATCACAAAAACGGGAAGGGCAAAACGTCAATTGTGCCGCTGAGGCAAGCCTCCCGAGAGAGAACACCAGCATCCAAAGCAGTGCCCGTTACGCGAAACTAATTTCAAGGAGGGCGCTCGTGAACGTGGAATTTACCGGCAGACACTTCGAGGTTACTCCCGCCATTCGCAAGGAAGTTGAAACCCGGCTTACTAAGATCCGTAAAATTCTAGGCGACAAGTTTGAGACCAAGGTGATCCTTGCGGTCGAGAAGCGCCGCCACAAGGCCGAAATTACCATCAACCCGCGCAACGGTCCATTGGTCAGCGAAGCCCAGGCTGGCGATATGCCTTCCGCCGTTAACCAGGCTTTCGAACATCTGGAGAAGCAGGCGGTCAAATACAAGACTCGTTGGCGCACACAGAAACGCCATAATCACAAGAGTGTCAGCCCCAAGAAATGGAATGGCAGCAGTTCGCAGGAAGCTATAACTACCGCCGTCGGCCTCAGTGAAAGCAGCGCGGTTGACGTCGTAGTGCACAAGTTTCCCGCAGTTGCCAAGTCGACCGAAGTGCATCTCTCGCGCTCCGAAGATGCAGTTGCCATGCGGCCCATGACCCTGGAAGAAGCCATCAAGGAAGTCCACTTTCGTGATCGCGATGTCTTCGTATTCCGGGATCCCAAGGGTAAAGTGATGGTGCTGCACCGCACCCGCGAGGGCAAGATGGAGTTGATCGAGGCGCCGTAGAGCTGTCGGCTCTCAGCCTTCAACGATCAGCGAAATCATGTGAGGACGGGAGACTTGCCCGTCCTCATCTGCTGTTTTGGTGTTCTACGCGGGTGACCTTCGCCCCGAGCGTATGATGATCCCTCAGTCAAATTCACTTTGCTCGGGGAGACTCCACATGAAACATATTTACCGTCTGGTTGCACTGCTGTTGCTGTTTGCTCCTGCCGTGCTCGCCCAGGAACACTACACCGAAGGCCCGGTCTGGCGAGTAAGCTTGATTCGTGTGAAACCGGGGCAGATGGACGCGTACCTCACCAGCCTGAGCCAATCCACAAAGCCGCTGCTTGAGGAACAAAAGAAGCAGGGAATGATCGTGGACTACAAGGTATTCTTCAAGGCTACGAAAGCCAACCCAGAGGATTGGGATATTGCGCTCGCCATCGAATACAAGAACCATGCCGCCTTGGACGGCTTATCAGCAAAGGGCGAAGCCGTACGCGACAAGATTCTGGGGGGCAAACAGCAAGGCCAACAGTTAACCGAGAAGCGCATCGAAATGCGCGAAACCATCAGTTCCGAACTGCTGGAAGAAATTTACTTGAAATAGGACCTCGAAAATCGCGCTGCGGGGGACGGGCGTTTCGGCCGTCCTCGTTCTATATCCGAAAGCTCAGCATAGAAGCTTACCCAGAGTCCGAGCAACGGTTGAGTTAGGTCGAGACCTGGAATGCCGTTTGCGATCTTACGTCACCGCCGCCAAAGCAAAACCGGCTAGTTGGGAAAGGCTATCTCTTGCGACGTCGGTGGTTGGTCTCAGTGGCTTCTTTATGCTTGCCTCGACGCCATCGGAAGCTGAGATCGTTTACACTGCGGCCGATCAGGTCTTGTATCGCGGCGGGCACGCCGGCGTGTCCGTCCTCAACCTCGATGTTAACAACGATGGCCAGGTGGATTTCATCCTCTCGGTTTGGGAGGGTTCCAACTTTAGCTCGGGTGTTGCCCGAGTTTACGGAGGGGTCGGTGCTTTTGCGAACGGGCCGTCCAACGGAGTAATGAGTAGCAGCAAACAGCGGTACAAGGCGGCCCTCGCTCTCGGCGCACGAATCGGCCCAGCCGGAAGGTTCGGGCAACATTCGCGCATGGACTACTGTGCAGCGTTTTTTAGCAGCGGCGGTGGAGGCAGCAGCGGACCGTGGAGAAACGTCAGTAACCGCTATCTTGGGCTTAAGTTCGTCATCGACGGACAGACCCACTACGGTTGGGCGCGCTTGAACGTGACCTCCGGTTGTTTCTATCGCCTCACCCTGACCGGCTACGCTTACGAAACCGTGCCCAACCAGCCGCTTGGTGCGGGAGTACTGCCCTTTGCAAACGACAGCAGTTTAAGTCCCGTGACCCCGCTCCCTCCCTCTACGAAGGCGGCTTCTCTTGGAGCCCTGGCGACTGGTGCGTCGGGGCTATCTATCTGGCGCCGGGAGTAGTTGGCGAGCCGGATCTATGTATGACATACGCCTTGTGCCCGAAGTCCTGATGCCCGAAGTGCTGATTGCCAAGGGGAGGTTTCTAATGTAAGCTCCGTGGACATTCGCATCGCAGTTTTTGGAGAAGGTCATGATCGACGGCAAGACCGTCCCCCTTCAAAATCGTCGAATTCGAGCAACCACTAACCTTCAACAGAACCTCGAGCGCAGTGTCCAATCATACGTGGTCGGCGCCAGAGAAGTAGTTGGAAACTGGAATAAGGGCGCCCTTGCCGTGTCAGCACTAGGCCTTGCGACCGTTGTGGTACTTGAAGCTCCTTTTTCCATGGCCGAAATTGTCTATTCCCCGGCGAGCATCCAAATCCACGTGGCCCGGCCCGGCACCACGACGTACGTCACGCTTGATGTCGATCACGATGGACAGCCGGACTTCACATTTCTAGCTCGATGGGGCACCGACTTTAGCTCTACTGGATTTAGCTCAACTCGACTTCTAGCTGTACTGGGCAACAAACCATCGAATCAGGCTGTCAGCTCAAGGGCTGGCTTTAAAGCGGCTTTAGTGCCGGGTGCTGTGATCGGCAATGGAGCCAAGTTTGGCCCGAACGTTAGTATGGATACCTGTTCTCTTCAGGGCTATTTTGGTCCGTGGGTCAATGTCGAGGGCCGTTACTTGGGAATTAAGTTCCAAATCAACGGTGAGACACACTACGGTTGGATCCGCATGAACGTGCAATGCGATGACGGCACGATTACCGGCTATGCCTACGAAACAGTGCCCGATCAGCCACTTGACGCGGGAATACTGCCCTTTGCGAATGACAGCAGTTTAAGCCCGAAGGGTCCGCGTCCTTCCAGCCCGGAACCGGCCACTCTAGGGGTTCTGGCAACAGGCGCAGCCGGACTCTCCATCTGGCGCGGGGAGTAATTGCATGCTCCTGACTCAACACTCATGGTAGCGGCTTAAGCATTCAGCAATCGGCCATGCTACTTGATGATCTCTACTACTTATCTCGATGCACCGTTTCCATCGAGAACGCCGGCACGCATACCGCGATATATTCCGCTCCGCTTTCGGCTGGCGTCGAATACTGGATCCACTCTCCGCGATGCGTACTCACTGCTTGTCCGGCAAACACGTCCATCTCTTCCTGTTTGTGACGCACGTGCAGAGTGCCCTTCAAAACTATCGTGAACTCGTCGAATTCAGGAGTCTGTCCGGGTTCCACCCATCCCTGGGAGCTGCGCATGTGGGCCACGCTGACGCCTGACGTCTTGCTGTTAACCCGGCCAATGTATTCGTCGATCAGCTTGGGTTTGTTGCCAGCCGCGGTGATACGCGTAGCTTCCGGGATGAGCGTGGGCATTGGTTCTCCTGAGAAATAATTTAGCAGGGACGCAGGCGCTTGCAGAATCTACGGCGAAGAAATCTAATTTCCCGCGGAGCGGGCGCGGGTTTTGCCCGGCGACGTTGAAGCCAAGGTTTCAATCGTCGGGTAAGAAACTGGCACCGTAAGCGTCTGCTCCGGCGGCATGGTGCCAGTTTGCACTGCGTTCACCAGCATCTCGAGCGCGGTACCTGCATTGGGAGGAATATAGACCGTCGCATGCAATCGCCCTTCGCGAACCCAGGCTTGGCCGCTGTTGGGCAGACCATCGCACCCCAGGTAAGGCACGCTTAGCCAGCGATCGCGGGCCGCGCCGTTTGGTAGTTCCTCGAAAGCTTTTCGCGCGCCGATCGCCATTGAGTCGTCCTGGGCTGCAATCAGATCAACTTGGGTCTGATGAGAAGTGGACAAGCGCAGCCAGGAACTGACCGTTCGGTATGCGCTGGCTTCGGTCCATTGCGCCTTCATCAGTTTTACCTGCACTTCCATCGGCTTGGTTTCGTACATGCCAGAGGTGCGTTGCTTGGCCGCCAGACTCTCGGATGGCCCTTGGATGTAGAGGACTGAACCTCCCCTTGGCAGCAGCGCGGCAAATTGCCGGCCTTGAATGCGGCCCACTTCTTCATGATCGGTGGTTAGGGTGAATGCCGGGATGCGGTAGGCCTTGCGCAGGTCAGCGACATATTCCACTTCGCGGTTCAATACCACCCACCCGATTCCCGCTACTGCGGCCGCGCGCCCCACCTGCGGTAGCGCCGTTCCCCCCACTGGTTCGAAAATGATTCCATCGGGATGTGAGTCTGCGTGCGACTGAATGATCTTCAATAATTGCTGACTTTGGTCGATGGCATTGTTGGCTGCATGCATGATTTGCAACTGCACACCCAGGCGTTTCGCTGCCTCTTCGGCGGCGGTCACCTGTTCTAACTGGTAGTCGTTTTCGCTATTGGTGAGAGAGAGTACGAAGTTCAATTGCTTCATGAACAAGGCCTGTCTCTGCATCATATCTTTCCATCGGCATATGCCACAGTGACCACAGTAACCAGAGTAATTGCGTTCTCTTACTCGTCAGTAGCAGGTTCCCAAGTGCTAGAATTGCCCCACCCGGAGAAACGATTTAATGAAGACAATTCTTGGATTCCTCGCTGTGGCGTTGTGGGCTAACCTGGCCTGGGCGCAGACCACGCTGTCCGTGCATTGGGAAGAACTCACTGCCGCCGAGTTTCGTTCCGCCATCCAGCAATCTCAGGGCACCTGCCTGCTTCCTTTCGGCATCCTGGAAAAACATGGTGCACATTTGCCGCTGGGAACCGATCTGCTCAAGGTGCGCTACGCCGCTTTACACGCTGCCGAGCAGGACTATGCCATTGTGTTCCCCGAGTATTATTTTGGCCAGATTTTCGAAGCCAAGCACGAGCCCGGAACCGTCGCCTACAGCACTCATTTGCAGTTGGACCTTCTGCAAGAAACCACCGACGAGATGGCCCGCAACGGATGCAAGAAGATTCTCATTGTCAACGGCCACGGCGGCAACGAGAGCTTGCTGCCATTCTTCGCTCAGACCCAACTCGAAAAGCCGCGTGACTACGTCGTCTACATTCTCCCCATCGTCGATCCTCCTCCTACCGACAATCCTCCGAAAAAAGATGCTGTTGACCTCCATGGCGGAGAATCGGAGACTGCAAAAATGCTGATCGCGCGCCCCGATCTTGTCCACATGGACCGGGCCCGTTCCGAGTCCGGTGCTGACCAGGCCCGTCTCAAACTGCCGGACGAACTTTACACCGCCATCTGGTGGTATGCGCGCTTCCCCAATCATTATTCTGGCGACGGGGCGCTGGCTACCGTCGAGCGCGGCAAGTACGAGATGGATGAATTCGAAAAGCTGATCGTCAAGTGCATACGCGCCATAAAAGCCGACCAAACCAGTTTGCAATTGCAGAATGAATTCTTCGAGAAGGCCAACCACCCGCTGAATACGCGCCCGTAAGCAACAATGGTTATGAATGATGAATGCTGCTTCCAGTAATGTGCCATCGGCGGGCGCATCGGCTGCGCGGCTCGTATCTCTCGATGTGTTTCGTGGCGCGGCCATCGCGACCATGATTCTGGTCAACAACGCCGGCAACGGGCCAGACTCCTACTGGCCGCTGCAACATGCGGAATGGAACGGCTGGACACCCACCGACCTCATCTTCCCTTTCTTTCTGTTCATTGTAGGCGTGTCGATGGCATTCTCGTTTCGCTCACGTCTAAAGCGGGGCGAGTCGCGCTGGCAGCTTCTGCGCCACGTCTGTTGGCGCGGTCTGGTGCTGTTCGCTCTGGGCTTGTTCCTGAACGGTTTCCCCAATCAGTATTTGTTGTCGTCGTGGCGTGTCTACGGAGTTCTGCAGCGGATTGCGATCTGCTATGTGGTTACTGCCGTCTTCGCCCTCTGCTCCGGCCGACGAAGCTGGATCGTGGCGTCCGCCGCATGCCTTGCCGGCTATTGGATTCTGATGCGCTACGTCCCCGTGCCTGGATTTGGTGTCCCTACTCATGACATTCCTCTGCTCGATCCCGACCGCAATCTGGCCGCTTGGCTCGACCGTCGAATACTGGCTGGGCATTTGTACGACGGCACGCGCGATCCCGAGGGTGTCATCAGCACCATTCCCGCGATTGCCACGACTTTGCTGGGTCTGATCACCGGCGATTGGCTACGCGGCAATCGCACTGGCGAAGTGAAAGTTATCTCCATGGCGCTATTAGGGCTGGTTGGCTTTGGAACAGGTGAACTCTGGAATTTGTGGTTCCCCATTAACAAAAATCTGTGGACCAGTTCCTTTGTGCTGCTTACCGCTGGACTGGCGCTGCTCTGTCTAGCTGTGTGTTATTGGATACTCGACGTCAAGCAATGGCGAGGTCGTTGGACCACGTTTTTTCTGGTATTCGGAATGAACCCCATTGCGGCTTACGTCTTTGCCGAAGCGATCTCCCACAGCCTCTACCGCTTCTCCACCGCCACTGGGTTGTCTTGGCAAGACGTGCTCTACCAAAACGGGTTCGAAGCTTTATTCAGCCCTGCCCTTGCGTCTTTGCTGTACGCCATCGGCTATGTGTTCGTATCTTGGGCGGCTATGTGGGCGCTTTACCGCAACCGCATTTTCCTGAAGATCTGAAGCTCTAGCCATTCCGGCCGGAACTTGACGTCCCCAGGGCCTACCCCAACTATAGCTTCTGCAAGTCCTTTCCTATCAATTGGAAATGGCACGAAATTTCACACCTCTAAGTAACTTGGGTAACGTTTTCTGGCCTTCAGCGCCGTGCTACGCTCAACCCATAACAAGTAGGAAAATCAATCATTTCCGAGGCTCCAATGGTTCGCCGCTGCTGCTTTTTTCTGCTTTTGCTGTCGTGCTCGTACGGGTTCGCCGATGGTAAGAGCAGTCCGAAACCGCCCGCTCAAGGCAATAGTGATCAGCTGCCGGTAACGACTTCTTCCGCGCGGGCGCGTACCGACTTCGAAGCCGCCATGCAGAATTTCGAGCAATACCGTCTCAACGAGAGTCTTCAGTTCTTGCGTGCTGCTGCAAAGTCCGATCCCAAATTCGCGCAAGCTTTCATCATGATCGCCAAGATCAGCAAAGATCCCGCCGAGCAAGCCGAAGCCCGGCAGCAGGCAAAAGAACTGGCGCCTGGGGTGAGTGCGGGAGAACAGTTGCTGATTCGTTGGCTGGCCGGGGCGCAGGAGGACGATTATCTGCCTGCCATCGCTGCCATGAACGATTTGTTGGCGAAGTATCCTCGTGATGCGCGCCTGGCTTTTCTGGCCGGCGACTGGCTCACGTTGCAGGAACGCTATCATCAGGCGGCGGTCGTGCTCGAGCATGCCTTGAGCATTTTGCCTGACTATCCCGCCGTGCTGAATGACCTGGGATACACCTATGCCTTCGACGGAGATTTTGAAAAGGCCTTTGCAGCCATGGATCGCTACGTTGCCCTGGTGCCCAATGAGCCCAACCCGCACGATTCCTACGGAGAGATTCTGCGCATGGACGGAAAGTTCGACGCCGCCCTTGATCAGTACCGTACTAGCGTTCGTATGGATCCTAACTTCGGCTCGGAGATAGGCATCGCCGACACCCTGGCCCTCATGGGAAAAGAACAAGATGCGCGCGAGGAGTATGAAAGAGCCATCGTGTTCGCCGGAAGTCAGGGAGACAAAGTTCAGTTCGAACTACAGTCCGCCTTGACCTGGATTCGAGAGGGCAATCACAGACAGTCAGAAAAAGCTTTGGCTGAAGTGGCCAAACATGCGCACGCTGCCGGGCTGGGGAAACTGGAGGCCGAAGCGCACCGGGTCCTCGCGATGTACGAACCGAATCCGAAATTGGTGGTCAAAGAGTTGCAAGCCGCGGAGTACGCGTTGCAGGAGCCTCACGAGCTCTCCGAGACCGACCGCAATGAAGAGCAGGCTCGTATTCTGCAAGTTCAGGCCATGCGTTTGGCCGGGGAAGACATGGGCTCGGCAGTCAAAGCTGTGAGTCAATTGGAAACTATGGCCGAGAAGAGCCGGAGTCAGGTCATCCAGCTTTGCTATCACGGAGCGGCGGGAGCCACCTTGGTGGTCCAGGGGAAGTATGCGGAAGCAATTTCTCACTTGGAGGAAGATTCCGCAGACCCGCTTTCCATGCGTCTTCTGTGGAGAGCGTACAGCAGCACCGGGGCAGTTGCCGCTGCTCAAGCCATAGCCTCGAAACTGGCCACGCTGAATGTACCTACCGTGGAGCAGGCGCTGGTGGTTCCAGAATTTCGTGCCAGCCTGGTGAGCCAGGCACGGCAACCTTAGTTAAGAGGTTGGATTCTCAAGATGCCGCGCATCCCTATCTTCAGCTTCGGGCACCATGCGGAGGAGGCGGCCCCACTCCGGCTCGCAAGCTTTACTCCTGCCCTCTCACTGGAAGGCTTGCAGGTTGGTGTCGACAACTTGCGCCATGATGTTCACCTGAGTCCCAAATTCGTAGAGCAGATGCGCCTGCACATCGCGCGTTTCGTGATACGCCACGGAGATGTTGAGGGGTTGCTGGCCACCGAGGCCCAACAGAGCCACGGAAACATCATCCGCCCGGCTTCCAGTTCGCGGCCTCAGCAACGAGTTGAGCTTTCCGACTTAAAGCCGCTACTGGCGGAGGTACACGTCGCTGCCCTGAACCATGCCAAAGGGCAGGGAAGTCCGGTGCTGGATTTGCTGGCGCGTTCGGCGATCATCAAGTTCCTTCGTTTCGAACTCAATGCTCAGTTCGCACAGATTCTGGAACGTTGCCGCATGACATTGAAAAGCCACGACGGCTTGCAGCAGTACAAGGTATTGGAGTATGGGGAGCGGGCCGCAGCCTTCCAGGTAGCTAAGAAAATTATTCTGCGCAAGGCCGGCCAGGAGCTACTGCGCACGCTCCGCGATATTGAGAAGGAGACTCTGGCCCGCACCCGCCGCTCTCTTTTCGGCAACAGTTTCGACGAGCAATACAAGTTGTTTCTCAATCCCTTGATCTTTACCGAGGACGGTCGCGATACCTACTTAAACGCCGAGCAGTATGTCATGTTGGGCGGCTTCGACCGCGACCCCGACCGTTTCGCAAACGTCCGGCGCATTGCCTGCGAATTCCTGGAATCCACGAGGCTGGAACTGGGACGGGACCCTGAAGCTATGCTCGATGGATGGCTGAATGTCCCGGAAAATGCACACGAACTAGTTGGAGCCGGCACGCCCGATGATTCCACGCCCGAAGGTCGTGCTCAAGAGCACAGGCTCGGCTCCTGGGTGAGTCTGGTGGAGCGTGAAAAACTGATGGAGTACGTGACCGCATCTTATGAAGTCGCGCCGCTGCTGGCCGAGTATTCACCCCGTATCAACGCTCAACAGTTGAAGAATGCCCTAATCTCAAAGGAAGAGAGAATCCGAGTTGAAAAGCTGATCGCCGAACACGGAAAGCTTTCCCCCGCCAGTCTGCACGCCGCCATTGACCGCGTCGCGAATTGCCGTGGGCCAGAGCGGGCCAAGAAGGCCGGCCGTTTCCTGCGGGACTTCATTCGCTACCATCGTGACCTACGGCAACTTGAAACCCTCAACAATGCGCTGGACAGCATCAACCTGGTCGCCAACGACAAGATCCGCCAACTCTCAGCCATGAACGGAACGTTGTATCAGTTCCTACTCCCCGACGAACAGAAATCCGGCGAGGAAAAAGTCGTGCGGCACGTGGTTATCAAAGCTGACGTCCGCGACTCGTCCCGGCTCACTCGTTCGTTGCTGGAGCGGGGCATGAATCCGGCTTCGTATTTCAGCCTGAACTTCTACGATCCGGTGAACAAGCTGCTGGCCAAGTACGGCGCCGTCAAAGTCTTCCTGGAGGGCGATGCGATTATTCTTGCCATCCTCGAACGCGACGGTGAATCAGGTTTGGGGGTGGGCCGCGCTTCAGTGCTGGCGCGGGAGATCGTAGAGATCGTGCGCGGTTACAACCAGCTGGTGGAACGGGCGGGGCTGCCTGGTATCGAACTAGGGGTGGGAATTTCCTACCAGGATTCACCGCCCATGTACTTGATGGATGGAGAGCAGCGAATCATGATCTCGGATGCACTTAACGAGAGCGACCGGCTTTCCTCCTGTAGCAAGCGTGTGCGCAAAACCATGAAGAGCGCAGACACTCCGTTCCACGTTTATGCATTTCAGACCGTAAGCGACGCCGACCTGGAGGACAGTCCCGAGGACTTCATTTTGAAGTACAACGTGAATGGCATTCGCATGAGCGAAGCCGCATTTCATAAGCTGGAAAAAGAGATTTCCCTCGAGCCCTGCAAGCTCGAGCTCCCCGAGCTCAAGACCCATGAAGAATACCGCCTGTGGAGCGGGTTAGTGCCGGTGGGCAATGATATCTTCCGCAAGATTGTGGTGCGCGGAAGCCGCGTGCCGCAGGTCGAAACTCATAATCTCTCGCTGCAACACTGGACAGACCAGTGGTACTACGAGGTCTGCGCGAATCCCGTCATTTACGCCAAGCTGGAAGGAAAAGGCGCGACTGCAAAGTAGGGCGGGAGGGCATGGCTTCAGCCGTGCCATAAAAAACTCGTAACTACCGGGCTTTAGCCTCTGAGGATCGCCAGCTCTGAAATGTGAATGAAATGATCACTGGCCAGCGCGCATAGGCGAGATCAACAGGCGGCCGACGGCTTTCTTCTTGGTTTCTGACTTGTCCGGTTGATAAACCAGATCCAAAGAGCCTTCGGAAGTTGGCGAGGCGTCAGCCAGCAGCGCTGCCAGCCCACGGAACGAACGCCCAATATCCACGCTTTCCTGCAACGCAACTGGCGTGCCCTTGTCGATCGCGGGTGCAATCGCCTGGTGATTGTTGGGCAGCTTCCACAGTACTTTGCAATTGGTGGCTGCTTCCACGTCTTCATCACTAAAGCCGGGAATCTTCTTGTAGCGGTTGAGGATCAGGCGTACGCGGTCGCGTCCCGCTCCCTCTTCCAGAAATGTCCTCATGCGTCCCGCGCTCCACAACGACACCACATCGGTCTGCGCGACCAGTAACACCGCATTGGCCAGATCACACAGCATGCGCGCCGTGTCGTCGATGCGGTTCGAGCAATCAACCACCACGTATTGGAAGTGCGATACCAGTAGATCAAACAGGCCGGCAAGCTCGGCTGCCGTTGGTGTTACCAAATGAGGCGTTTGTGGGCCGGCCAGAAGTTGCAGGCCGTCCTTACACTCGGTCATCAAGCCTTGCAAAAGGGAACTGTCGATGCGGTGCAGATTCTGCAGCGCATCCGTGAGCCCAAAAGTCGGACGAGCATTGAGATGCAGGGCCGCGTGTCCCAGAGATGCAAAATCCACCAGCAGAACCCCGGAATGCGCTTCCTGCAGAGCCGTAGCCGTATTCACCGCGACCGTCGTCGCGCCCGCTCCGCCCTTGGCATTCGTGACTGCGAAAACCCGCGCCCTGCCCGAGGATGTACGCGCCTTACCACGCGATGCCGCGAAACGGTTGAGGGCTTCCACCATGCTTTCCGCGGTGGAGTTGCGCTCCAGGTACTCGCGTGCTCCGGCCCGCATAGCCGACACAATAGTGTCGGGATTGGTCAGCGCCCCCACAGCGAAGATCACAATGTCATTGGTGTTGGCGTGGATGAGTTCAATCGCCCTGATGGCCCGGTAAACGTTCTCGGGATCAATATCCACTAGCACAACTTCGGCACGAACGTCCTGAATCTGCCGGAGCAGGGGATCGGTCTGGCTGGCGGGAAAGCCCACATGCCCAAAGACATTGCGGCCGATTTGTGCGTTCTCCAGCCGTTGCTGGAGTGCCTGCAGCCGTTCCTTGTCCTCGGTAAGAAGGGTAACCGCTATCCCGTGCATGAAGAGGGCCTCAGTAAACCAGGTAATTGCATGTTATGAAGAGTCTGCCCTTACGCCAAGTGACTTTTGTAACTGAGCGCAAGCGAAAACTCCCTTCCCAAGCTCGGCCAGATTCCTACTCGGGCTTGAACACACGCAGTGGCGGATGATGCCAAACCGGGAGGAGGGTCCGGGGGTTAGGAGTATTGTATGCAAAATCCACCCGATTGCAAAATGACCCGATTGTGCTACAGCCGCGATGGGCGAGGATCCTGCGGATAGAATAGGTCTCGGCTTAGCCCGTCGAAGATTTCCTCTCGGCGCCGGCTGATAGGATAGTTACAGAGCCAACTGTGCCATCCCGAACGGAACGTCCTCCAGATATAAGCTCCACACTCCCACGCGGGAAAATCCAGTTGTCCGCCACGCTGCGTGCCCTGCGCCATCGCAACTTTCAGCTCTTCTTCAGCGGCCAACTGATCTCGCTGATTGGAACCTGGATGCAGACCGTCGCCCAGGCCTGGCTGGTCTATCGCTTGACTGGTTCTTCGCTCTTACTGGGTTCCGTCGGATTTGCCAGCCAGTTCCCCGTGTTTCTTGCGGCCCCATTCGGCGGGATCGTCGCCGACCACTACAACCGCCAGCGCGTCGTGATTACCACTCAGGTTTGCTCCATGGTCCTCGCCCTTATCCTGGCGGCACTGACGCTTACTGGCACGGTTCATGTCTGGCATATCTTTGTGCTCGCAGCATTGCTGGGAGTGGTGAACGCCTTTGACATTCCCGGACGCCAGTCCTTCCTGGTGGATATGGTGGGCAAGGAAGACCTGATGAACGCCATTGCGCTGAACTCTTCCATGTTCAATGGCGCGCGCGTCATCGGTCCTGCCATTGCGGGAATTCTCGTGGCCCGGATCGGCGAAGGCTGGTGCTTCTTCGCCAATGGCGTTAGTTACATCGCGGTCATCGTAGGTTTGTGGTTAATGAAAGTGCACCCGCCATCCTATGCGGACGATCGGGTCTCGCCCCTGGCGCATATCATCGAGGGCTTCCGCTTTGTGAGCCGGACAGCGCCCATGCGCGCCATCCTGCTGCTGCTGGGGTTGGTCAGCCTGGTGGCGATGCCCTATACCGTGCTGATGCCCATCTTCGCACATCGCGTGCTGCACGGGGGCGCGCGCGAACTTGGCATTCTGATGGGTGCAACCGGCGTCGGGGCCTTGCTCGGAGCTCTAACGCTCGCCGCCAAAACCGGCGTCCAGGGATTGGGACGCTGGGTAGCTTTTTCCTGTGGGGCTTTTAGTGTCAGCCTGATTCTTTTTTCCTTTTCTCGCAACTTCTGGCTCTCGGTCGGACTCCTCCTGCCGGTCGGGTTCTTCATGATGCTGCAGATGTCTTCTTCGAACACACTCATCCAGGCCATGGTTCCCGACCACCTTCGCGGGCGAGTCATGGCCGTCTATTCGATGATGTTCATGGGTATGGCGCCGTTCGGCGCGCTGTTCGCAGGAGCGCTGGCGGACCGTTTGGGAGCGCCAATCACCGTGGCTATGGGAGCTGTTGCCGGTGTTGGGGGCGCCGCACTGTTCGCCTTGCAGTTGCCCAAGATTCGGGTCGAAGCGCGACGGCTTATCGTGGCCCAGGGCATTGCCGGTGGTGAACCCGCGGGTGGGATGACCGCGCGGGTGGTGGAAGACTAGTATCGCGTCGAACTCTGCACCGGACACCGCGAGCTTTGGAAAGAACTGAACCCGCCTGATCCGGTGGGGATCAACTTCATCCGCGCACCCCATATCTCCGCCGACGGCAAAGCCTATGTCTACAACTACAACCGGGTTTGGTCCGAGCTATTTCTGGTGGATGGATTGAAGTAAGCCCTAATTGACGCAACCGTCATTTCCCCCTAAGATGGCTCGATTGCACTGCCGTGTCGCGCCATGTCGGCTAGAGAATGATCGGGCAAAATGTCTCCCATTACCGGATTCTGGAAAAACTCGGCGGCGGGGGCATGGGAGTCGTCTATAAGGCCGAGGATACTTCGCTTGGCCGCTTCGTCGCGCTGAAGTTTCTCCCCGACGATGTCTCGCAAGATCCGCAGACGGTAGAGCGCTTTCGCCGCGAAGCTCGCGCAGCTTCTTCTCTGAATCATCCCAACATCTGCACTATTCATGAAATTGGCCAGCACGAAGGCCAGCTCTTTATCGTCATGGAATGCTTGATGGGGAAGACCCTGAAGCACATGATTGCGGGTGCCCCGCTGGATGTAGAAAAGATACTCGGCCTTGGGATCGAAGTTGCCGATGCACTCGAAGCCGCCCACGGCAAGGGCATCGTGCATCGTGACATCAAGCCAGCCAACATCTTCGTGACCGACCGCGGCCACGCCAAGATCCTCGATTTCGGATTAGCCAAGGTCTCGCAGACCAACAAATCCTCGAGCGGCGACTCACAAACCCGTGCCAGTGAACTGAACCTGACCAGCCCTGGAACTGCGGTAGGTACGATGGCCTACATGTCTCCCGAACAATTGCGAGGGAAGGAACTCGACGGTCGCACTGATCTGTTTTCCTTCGGGGTTGTACTCTACGAAATGGCCACCGCTGTAATGCCGTTTCGCGGCGAAGCCTCTGCGGTCATTACCGAGGCTATTCTCAATCGCGCTCCCACTCCGCCCACCCGCTTGAATCCCGGGCTTCCCAAAAAACTGGAAGAGGTAATCAATAAAACCTTGGAGAAGGATCCAGATCTGCGCTGCCAGACCGCAGGAGAACTGCGGGCTGATCTGAAGCGTCTGAAACGCGAACTCGAATCCTCGCGTACTTCCGTGGTCACCGAGTCTGGTTCACAGTCTGTGGGAGGCCCTGCTTCTCCGCTTGCCGCGCTCACACAAAAGAAACGTTCCCTACCCCTGATTGCGGCGTGTGTTCTGGTTGCGCTGGCTGCCGGAGTCTTCGTCGGCAAACGGTTATTCTCCGCCACTATCGCGACCCCTCCCATATACCGGCAACTCACCTTCCGGCGGGGCAGCATTCGTTCCGCGCGCTTCGCTCCCGATGGCCAGACCATTCTTTACAGCGCCGCCTGGCAAGGCGGGCCGGTGGATGTATTCACCGCGCGCCCCGAAGCTCCGGAGGCGCGTTCCATGGGCCTGCCGCACACTCAGCTCATGTCGATCTCAAACACTTCAGAAATGGCGGTGCTGCTGAATAGCAAAGCCATAGGCACCTGGGTAAACATGGGCACGCTGGCCCGTGCTCCCCTGGTGGGCGGAGCGCCCCGCGAAGTGTTGGAGAATGTACAGTGGGCGGACTGGTCAGCGAACGGCAGCGACTTAGCCGTGGTGCGTGATTTCGGCGGCATGAACCGGCTGGAGTATCCCATTGGCAAGCCACTCTATGCTACCGGCGGCTGGATCGGTCATCCGCGCTTTTCGCCTAAGGGCGATCACATCGCTTTTCTCGATCATCCTAATCAAGGCGACGACGCCGGCTCGGTATTAGTGGTCGATCTCGCCGGCAACAAGAAAATTCTCTCTGGAGAGTGGTTCGGTGTTCAGGGGTTGGCCTGGTCCGCCGATGGAAGCGAGGTCTGGTTCACGGCCAGCAAGTCAGGCCAGGATCGCGGACTCTACGGAGTCACGCTCGATGGCAAGGAGCGGCTGGTCTTGCGCCTTCCCGGCGCGCTGATGCTGTTCGATGTCTGGAAAGATGGGCGAGTATTGCTGATGCGGGCCAGTTGGCGGCGAGAGTTAGTCGGCGTGACTGAAGGCGAGACCAAGGAGCGCGATCTTTCCTGGCTTGACTATACCTACCCCGCCGAGCTTTCCGCCGACGGCAAAACCCTGTTATTTGATGAGGAAGGTGGCGGCGGTTCTCTGGCATACTCGAAAGGATTCACCTACGCCGTGTATGTTCGCAAGACCGATGGCACCCCGGCAGTGCTGCTCGGCGAAGGCGGAGCGGTGGCTTTGTCTCCCGACGGAAAATGGGCGCTTTCCGCCACGCCCGGCGCACCCTCCCAACTCAAGTTGTTGCCCACCGGAGCCGGACAGCCGAAAGACCTGACTAACGACAATATCAATCACAACTGGGCGCATTGGTTTCCGGATGGGAAACACATTGTGTCGTCAGGCAACGAGCCGGGCAAGGGAACTCGGCTGTACGTCTATGATGTAAGTACCAGCAAGAGCAATGCGCTTACACCGGAAGGTGTGAGCGCCACCAGCTTCGCCATCTCGCCGGATGCCCACGATGTGGCTGCAATCGGTCCGGATCAGAAGGGCTATCTGTATCCGTTGGCCGGCGGCGAAGCCCGCGTGATTCCTGGATTCAACCCTGGCGAGGAGCCCATCACGTGGAGCTCAGACGGACGCTCTCTTTACGTTTATCAACCCGGCGAACTGCCGGCGCGAGTCTTCCGCCTGGATGTTCAGACCGGGCAACGCACACTGTGGAAGCAGCTCATGCCTTCCGACCCTGCCGGCGTCGAAAACATCGGTCCAATCCTGATGACTCCCGACGCAAAGACTTGCGTCTTCGGATACCACCGCATGCTGGCGGATCTCTACTTGGCCGAGGGGCTGAAGTAGGAATGTAGGCGCGGACTTCCTCGCCTGTGCGGGAGCTGATCTACTGCCGCAACTCGCGGAACACTTCCAGCAGAGAGCTACGCGCAAACGGTGCTGGCGCGAGAGTTAATACGAGCATGATCAAAGCAAACACCGCCAGCCCGCGCCGAACACCTGCAACTTCCGGCCACTCCACGACAATAGGGTGCCGCATGCCACTGATGCGCAGCAGAATCGCCCAAATGAGCCACCCAGCCCAGAAGTAGAGAGCCATGGGAATCAGTGCCAGGATGGTCAGCCGCGAAATCTGTTTATGGGCGCGGGGCGCGATGGAGAACACAATGTGTCCACCATCGAGTTGTCCGCCCGGAAGCAGATTGAGCGCAGTGGCGAACATTCCTACCCAGGCTGCGATCGCTGTGGGGTGTAAATACATGTTGTCAAGGAAAGAAGTTCCTCCGTTTGCAGCTCGCAACCGCAGAATTCCCCCCACCACTCGAAAGATCAACGGATATCCCAACTGAACATCAGGCACTGCCGCTCCCGCAGGCATAGCTTTCGACAGAGGCAGAGCAAAGATCAGCACCGTCGTCGCCACCACGAACCCGGCGATGGGCCCGGCAATTCCGATATCGAATAGCGCAGTGCGAGAGCGGATTGGCGAGCGAATGCGAATGAATGCACCCAGTGTGCCGATCAGCGTCGGTGCGGGAATAAAGAACGGCAGCGTGGCATTCACCCCATAGTAAACGCAGTAAAGATAATGCCCCATCTCATGCGACATCAGAATCAGTAATAGCGTGCCCGCGAAGGGCAATCCCAGAAGCAACCGCGACGGTTGCTCCACTGCCCAGCTCGCGGGGAAGAATGGAAGGTCGTCGTCCCCGAGCGAGAAGGCGGGCCGGCTGTGCTCGAAGTTGTATTCCATGCGCGAGCCCACCACCAGCGTGGTGAAAACGGTGACTAGAAATAAAAGGATGTGCAGCCAATACCGTTGCCGTGGTCTTGGGACATAAAACACCTGCAACGGAGCTGCGAAGTCTGTTTCTGCAGGCGCTGGGGGGACGAGGTCAGGCATGAAAGTTCAAGAAATCGAAATTCGAGGAGACAAAGTCTTCCGCAGTAGTTGGATGCTGCCTGCGCGCGCCGGGACGCGGATTCCCGCGCATACAATCACTCGATAGACTGCAACTCCTTGCCAGGCTTGAAGCGCACCGCCTTGCCCGGCGGAATAGAGACCTCAGCCCCGGTGCGCGGGTTGCGCCCGATGCCGGTCTTGCGCGGCCGCACATTGAACACGCCAAATCCGCGCAGCTCGATGCGATCGCCCTTGGTTAACGACCGCTTCATGCTTTCAAAAACGGTTTCCACGGCCAACTCTGCCTTGGTCTTGGTGATTCCGGTCTTGTTGACGACTTCGTTGATGATATCGAGCTTAATCACAAGCGGCTCCTGCGTCGGGATGGTTGCAGTGCTACCAAGTTATTGATGCTAAGGAAGATATGGGCGATTGTCAACCCGGAGGTATCCGCAATAGGACGGTCGTTCCACCGAGGCCAAGAAACTGACAGCCAGAAACCTAAAGCTGATGGCTGAAAGCTGAGAGCTTTATTTCCCGTTCTCGCTTTCTTTGTACATGTACTTGATTGAAGGCTTGTAAATCATCAGGTTGGCGGCGCCGTTGCGGTTCACCTTGAGGCAGCTCCTGTCATACCATTCGATGATCCCGCGAATTTGTTCGCCGTCACGGAGCACAATGACCATTGGGGTTTTCGACTGCATCTGCTTCTGGTAATAGAAGTTCTCAGCGTTGGTCTGCTCGGGTGGAGACGCCTTCCTGCCTCCTCCTCCATTGCGGTCGCCACCGCGTTCGCCGCGTTCCGGACGCTCTGCACGGCGCTCACCGGCGGGTGGCGTGGCATGAGGAGGGTGATCGTTGCGATTCAGCGAAGGACGGATCAGCTTGCGGTTGGCAAAACCCTCTGGTTCGATTGTCCGCTCGGCTGGCATGGAATCAATCGCATCTTTCATAACACCACCTGTAGACACGCTTTTAACGCGGGCCACATCACACGGCGCGACTGTGATTGTGGGTTTTTGAAGGCGTGAACTTGCCAATAACCTAGCACAAGGGCAGCCGGAATGACAATGCTCAGGTGGTGCGTGCACAAGCAGTTAGCATTTAGCACTTGGCATTTAGCCATCAGGGGCCGGGTTCTGGTCGCCACCGTACAAACCTGTCCTATCCAAATGCCAAGTGCTAATTGCCAAATACTCCTCCAACCGCAAACGCATCCAGGGACAGTGACCGCAACAGGTTTCGCCGCATGCCTCGCTCCACTTCAGCCAATCCGTCTGCCGCCGAGGCAATCCAGTCAAAGCTGGCCGCCTCCGCCAGCCTCCGTAACTCGCCTTCAATATCAGTATTGTGTATCGACTCTGGTGTTCCCGAGTTGATAAACAGCAAATCCTGCAACAGCGAGTAGATGCGTTCGCAGAAGTCGCTCGATCTTCTCCCGTCCCTCGGCCCCCGCCCGGTAAGTTTCGGTTACCTTGAACAGTTCGCTGTGATCGGCTGCGCGCAACGCAGAATTCAGAATGGTCAAAGCGTGTTGGCGGGCCGCCGTGTAGGCCGCCAGATCGAAGCTGCGCGCGCGCCCCACTGCTCCTTCACTCAGGCGCGCGACCAGAGCTCGCTGCTTCGGACTCCAATCCGGCCGCTGCTTCGCAAGATAGCGTTCGATTTCCTCGGCAGGCAGCGCCTTCAGTCCAATCACCATCGAGCGTGAGCGGATCGTCGGCAGCAACTCGCCAGCATTCTCGGCCAGCAAGAAAATTGTTGCGAACTCGGGTGGTTCTTCAAGCACCTTCAACAAAGAATTCGCGGCTTCCTTCATGAAAGCCGAATCGGTAAAGACGTAGACCCGTTCTTTGGCATCTCCCGGACGATAGTAGATGGTTTCGATTACCCGCCGCACCTGGTCCACCTTGATCATCATCTGCGGCGGATCAGGCGGGATCACCAACACGTCAGGATGAGTCTGGACGTACATGCGCGTTTCCTTCTTATCGGTCTCGCGCATGTTCTCTCGCGCTTCCACCGCTTCTGCCATACGCGCATCGAGATCTTCCGACTGCGCAATTCGCACGCAGTTCGAACACTTTCCGCAAAAATCGGGAAGGCCGCCGGTTGTGGTTGGCTCCAGGCAATTCATCGTCTTCGCCAACATGAGCGCCAGCGTGTACTTGCCCGAGCCTTGCGGCCCGGTCAGGATTACCGCCTGAGGAAAGCGCTCTCGCGCCAGCATCTCGCGCAAGCGATCTACCACGTCCGAATTGCCGTAGAAATCAGAGAAAGGCATGTCAATTAGCACTCAGCAATCAGCACAGCACTCAGCCGCTTCTTCATTTTTCGCGTAGTTCGGCATTCTATCGCGCTCATCTCGAACCGGAGCGGCTGAGTGCTGACGGCTGAGTGCTGACGGCTATCTTCAACTTTCTTCCCACCACTTCCTTGATTCGCTTGTGCGTTTGTTCCGCCGTCCCGCGCGCATCTATCAACGTCACCCGCTGCGGCTCGCGTTCGGCGATTGCCAGATACGCATTCCGCACCCGTCCAAAGAACGCCCGGCTTTCCTGCTCGAAGCGGTTTTCATCATGATCATCGCGCTTGTGCCCTGGTGAGCTTGCCTGGTTTCGGCGTCGAGCCCGCTCCACGCTCATCACTGGGTCGGAGTCCATCAGAATCGTAAGATCGGGCTGCAGGTCTCCGCAAAGAGCATGGTGCAATGCCAGCACCGGTTCGCTGCCCAGTTTTCGTCCGCCACCCTGATAAGCTTCGCTCGAATCGGTAAAGCGATCGCACAACACTATGCGACCCTCGGCCAGCGCCGGTTGAATAATCTCCTTGATGTGCTGCGCACGCGAAGCAAACATCAAGGCTAGCTCTGCCAGCGGTGCAAGCGACGAGGTTCCGCTATCCAGCAACAACTCGCGAATCTTGTCTCCTGTAGGCGTGCCGCCAGGCTCGCGAGTGACGACCACGGATAGGTGCTGTGCCCGCAGCACCTTTGCCAGCTTTTCCAGTTGCGTGCTCTTGCCGCATCCGTCGAGCCCTTCGAAGGTAATAAATTTTCCGCGCTGAGGATGCGACGACACGGCGAAATCATAGCAGAGCGACCGCCGGTCACGAACCTTGACTTGCAACCCAATAATAGTATTGAAACGTTTCTGTTATATTCGGAAGTTCTTGATCTGCTGCTGCAAAAACCCAGGGAGATTCAAATGCACCGTTCGTGCCGCGTGTGGCTGTGTGTGTTCTTCGTTCTTGCTCTAATCGTACCTGTTCTAGCACAGAACTCCTCTAATGCGCCGACAATCACTATCGCAGTTGACGCCAGCGATGCCCCGCGAAAAATCATCCATGCGCAGCTGACCATTCCCGCAACCCCAGGTTCCATGACTCTTTACTATCCCAAGTGGATTCCCGGCGAACATGGTCCGACCGGACCGATTGAGGATCTCACCGGCCTCAAATTCTCCGCCAACGGACAGCCACTGACCTGGCGCCGGGATTTGCTCGATGGATGGACCTTCCACGTCGATGTACCACAAGGAGTCTCGACCATCAGCGCATCCCTCGACTATGTGGCACCGGTCACGCAAGGTGGCATGTACACGGGAGGCATGTCGGCTACCGATAAGATGACCGTGCTCAGCTGGAACACGGTCCTGCTTTATCCCGCAAATGGGACCACCGATGACCTCACCTACACCGCCAGCTTGAAACTTCCAGCAGGATGGAAATTTGGAACGCCGCTGCCGGTGGCCTCGAAGAGCGGCGGCGAAATTAAGTTCAGCGCGGCCTCTCTGACCACTCTGGTGGATTCGCCCGTCATTGCAGGCGAATATCTGCGAGTGGTTCCGTTGGCTGAAAATCCGCACCAGGAGATGGACATTGCCGCCGACAGCGCAGCCGCCCTCGAAGCCCCAGCCGATGTCCTCGACGATTACAAGGCCGTCACTGATCAAGCGTTCAAGCTTTTTGGAGCCCGGCATTTTCGCGATTATCATTTTCTCTACAGCCTGAGCGACCACGTCGCGCATTTCGGCCTGGAACATCACGAATCGGACGACAGCCGCGTGGACGAGCGCGGCCTGGTTGACCCGGAGCATCGCATTCTCCACGCCGGCCTGCTCACCCACGAGTACGTGCACTCCTGGAACGGAAAATACCGCCGTCCCGCTGACCTGACGACGCCGGACTACGAAAAGCCCATGCAGACCGATTTACTGTGGGTTTACGAGGGCCTGACGTCTTATCTGGGGGACCTGCTGAGCGCTCGCAGCGGCCTGCGTACGCCAGAACAATATCGCGATAACTTGGCCCTGATTGCCGCCCGTCTGGACAATCTCCCCGGCCGCACCTGGCGCAATCTGCAAGACACTGCCGACGGCGTGCCAGCGATGCAGGAGGCGCCTCACGAATGGGAGTCATGGCGTCGTGAACTCGATTACTACGATGAGGACGTTCTTAACTGGCTGTGGGTGGACACCATCATTCGGCAACAAACCCACAACAAGAAGTCAATGGACGATTTCTGCCACCTTTTCCATGGTGGGCAGAGCGGGATCCCAGAGGTGAAGACCTACAACTTCGACGACGTGGTCAACACTCTGAATCAGGTTGCAGCCTACGACTGGCGCGGTTTCTGGACAGAGCGTCTCACCAACCATGGGCCCGGCGCTCCGCTCCGGGGCATCGAACGCAGCGGCTGGAAGCTGGTCTATGACAGCAATCCTTCGGAATTGTTCCGCATTGGCGAGCATTACGACGACGACATCAACGCAGGCTACTCGATTGGGCTCCAACTCAGGCAGGACGGCACCATCATCGACACCATCGAAGGCATGTCCGCCGCGAAAGCTGGGATTGGTCCAGGAATGAAAGTGATTGCGGTGAACGGCCGCCGCTTTTCCGCCGATGTCCTGCACGACGCGCTCGCGGCCGGGACAAGCAGTTCCGCGCCCCTGGCGTTGCTGGTCGAGAACACCGAATATTTCAAGACTTACAACCTCGACTATCACGGCGGAGAGAAATATCCGCACTTGGTGCGCGACGACTCAAAGCCGGATGTGTTGAGCGACATCATCAGGCCGCGGTGAGATCGACAGAGGCTCGTGCGATAGAAGCAACAAGCGGGCTGGTCAGACGTCCAGCCCGATCGACCTCATTAGGGCAAGGCCATTGCTCTTCGTGACCACGCCTTCTCGCAGTTTGTAATCGAAGTGCATCCTTCCATTCACAAATTCTTCTTGAAAATGGACGTTACGTAAACGCCCCTGAAGTGAGTTGCCGATGTCAGCGATCGCCAAGTCGTGAGTGCTCACAAATCCGACAGCTCCCCGATTCAGCAGCGCGCGAACGATGCCCTCGGCCCCGATACGCCGATCATTCGAGTTTGTGCCCTGCAAGAGTTCATCCAGCAGGAACAGTAACGGAGGATTACCATCCGCGAGGTCGTAAAGCTCACGAAGCCGGGTGATCTCCGCATAAAAGCGCGAGCTTCCCTCTTGCAAAGAATCGTTCACGCGAATGCTGGCGCCTACATGCAATGGTGTCAGTCGCAGCCACCGCGCGCGTACGGGTGCGCCCGCCATCGCGAGCACAGCATTAATTCCGACCGTCCGCAGCAGCGTACTCTTGCCCGACATATTCGAACCGCTTACCAGGAACACGTTCGTACCATCGGATAGATGGACATCGTTGCGAATACAATCCCCGGTTGGAATCAACGGATGTCCAATGTCTATGGCATCGAAGCATGCCGTACCCGGAGTAAACTCGGGAAAAGGATCGTCGGGGTGCTCATAGCTGTAGGTAGCCAAACATAAAAGCGCTTCAATTTCCCCGATCACGGTTAACCATGTCCGCACTGCGTGGCCGTGGGCGCGCCGCCAGCGTTCCGCTGCAAATGCCACCTGCACCGAATACATGAGGGGTATGTCTAAAACTCGCAATATGTAGTTGTCACGTGAGTCGGCCCAATCAACCACGGTTCTCAGATGCGCGATAGCCCTGGAACTTGCAACTTGGCGTGATGAAAGTTCGCTCTGCATTGAGCGCAGCCGTGGCGCACTGAAGCCGTGATGTTCGACTTGTTTCAGCATGCCCGAAAGTAAGCCCAAGTCGCGGAATGCTTGTGCGGAGCCATGCAGGACTTCCTCCACGGGCTTGCGCAATCGATAGCTTAAGAATGCCTCGACCACAACAATCGAGATGAGCGGTATCGCGATTCCCCATAGGACCCAAACCACCACGCTCACAACCGCCGCCATAGCCAGGATCAATGCCAACCATCGAATCCACCCTGGTTTCATCTGGTTCGGGGTCTCAGCCCAGTGCAACAACGCTTCGGGATACACTCCCGCACTGGCATCCTCGCCGAGTACCGTCAGATCCTCTCTGAGATCGAGTTGATCGCCCAGTTCACGAACGGCAACATGCCGCTCTCCAATCTGGTCGATTGCCGAAGGCGAGAGTAGCCACTTCGCAAGCGTGTCTTCGCCCATGCGGGTGCGCACGGTCGAGAGCAGTTCGAACAAACTGCCTCGACCGAACAGGTCCAGGTCAGCCGCATAAACGTGATGAGAGTCGCTGAATCGGTCGCCGGTTTGTCCGGTACCCGACCAGCGGTCTTCGATTCGAGCCAGACCGGTGCGATGGAAGATGGCCCCACGCTGGGCTAGCTCCCGGGCTCGCAGGATGCGCGAATGAAGCACTGCTACAAACAAAAACAAGATGAGCGGCGCGACCATCCACCAAGGTGAGAAAACATGCTTCCCGAGAGATCCCCAGGCAATGCCTGCGGCTGCCAATGCCAGCGCTAAACGGACGTTTCCGAGGCGAATATGAATTTTGTCATGATTCGCGACCCGACGTTCGCGATCTTTGAGACGCCGTCCGTATTCTTCGATCGCCGGCACAGTCTGAGAATACATCACGCGCTTCGAGAGTAACTTCTGTGGCTAACCTGTCTCGCTGACCCCTGTAAATAGATCTGTCTCCATCTGACCTGGTGTGGGATTCATCGACGCCGCCAGATAGAATCTCTCCTGCCCACCGTACTGGCGCATGCGGGATTCGAACATCGGAAATAGCGGTGCCTGCGTGATATGCGCATGGAAAGCCTCTAGTTTGGTCTCGAGATATTCATTTACATCAATGACGGCGGTCGCCGCAGACAGCGTCACCGGCTGGCGGTCGGGCAGTGTGAAGTTTGCAGTTGCGTGGTACAGTTTGCGCGCGCGATGAGGACCGATGCGGTTGCTGAACTGGTCGGGATAGCGATTGCTCCGCCCAGCCCAGTGGAAAGCGAGCGTGGTGAAGATGGAAGCCATGGAGTGATCGGTATGGCCGGTTACGCCGCCCTCCGATCCAAACGTGAGCACCACCTGTGGACGAAACTCACGTATCTTCAGGGTCAGCGCGGAGACCACTTGGTCAGTCTCCATCCGATGCAGTTGCCCGTCGGAATAGTCGAGCACAATTCCTTTCGTCACCCCGAGAATCGCGCAGGCAGATGCAAACTCTTGCCGTCTCAGTGCGGCCAACTCCATGTCATTCTTGGCACTGCCGCGATGGGTCGCGGCCTGCCCGGGAGTAAGACAGATCACGCAAGTTTCGACTCCGCGACCGGCATACAACTGTAAACACCCGCCAAAATTGCCAGCCTCATCGTCGGGATGAGCCGTCACACACATCATGCGAAGCATCACTCATTGTATCCGGGCACAATCGCGTGCAATCCAGCGGAGAAATTGTGCAAGCTTTTGCATTGGAATTGCCGTTTCTCAACGAAATGCTTTCCTCGCCAGCGATTTCGCAATAGAATATGACGGCTCGGGCAACCAGGTCAGGTCCGGGCGAAAACGCGCGTTCCCCCTGGAAAAAGGACAAGCCAGTGCACGTTCTGGTCACGACCGACACGTTGAGTGGAGTCTGGACTTACACTCAGGAACTGGTCAGCGGACTCATCAGCCGCGGAGCTAGCGTCACTCTCGTCAGCCTCGGCGACATCCCACTTCCGGAGCAAACTTCCTGGATGGATAATTTGGCCGGCCTTGACTACCGGCCGACTGCCTTCTGTCTCGACTGGATGCAGGAAGGCCAACGCGATTTCATCGATTCCTGCCAATACTTGACCGGCCTGGTCAAAGAGCTCAAGCCCGACCTGTTGCACCTGAATCATTTGTGTTACGGCGGCCTGCCTGTCAAGACGCCACGTATTGTTGTTGCCCATGGCGACCTGATCAGTTGGTGGCAGGCTGTCCACGGCCATGAGCCGGAAGAGAGCCGCTGGCTGCGCTGGTATCGCGATCTGGTCACCGACGGTCTCTCGCAAGCCAGCATGGTGGTGGCGCCTTCGTTGTGGATGCTGGATACCATTCGCGAGTGCTATGCCCAGCCGCGTCGGGAAGCGGTGATTTACAACGGCCGTAATCCGGTTTCGTTCAACCCGTATGTGAATAAAAGTGATTCCGTGCTCGCCGTGGGTCGCCTGAGAGACGCAGGCAAGCAGATATCGCTGCTAACCCAACACGCGCACCCACTGCCGGTTTGCATCGTGAACTCCGACGACGCGGCCCCAGTGCCGCGCATTCCCATCTCCGCCGACGTTAAAGTGGCAACAGATCCGGCCAGTATTTCTTTGAAAGGGGCACAGACCGAGGCCCAACTCCGCTTGCTGTACAGCCGAGCTGCGATCTTCGTAGCGACCTCGCGCTACGAACCCTTTGGGCTGGCGCCGCTCGAAGCCGCTTTCTCCCGCTGCGCCATCGTCGCCAACGATATTCCCTCGTTCCGCGAGATTTGGGGCGACGCCGCCATCTACTTTCGAGAAAACGATGCCGCCAGCCTCGCCGGCGTGATTCGCCGTCTGCACGAGCAGCGCGATCTCTGCCGTGGCTATGGCGCCCGTGCCTTCCAACGCGCCCGCGAATGCTTCACCGCCCGCCGCATGACCGACGAATATTTGAAGCTCTATCACCGCACGCTGCAAGCTGAAGTGCGCGCGGCGTAGGCGAGCTTTCAGCTGTCAGCCCTCAGCCCTGAGTTTGAATCTCAAAAGATCTTGCGCACAACGTTGCGAGCGGCAGCAGGCTGATAGCTGACAGCTTCTCGTGATATCTTTCCTCTTTAACTCTTATTCAAGAAAAGAGGCCTCATGGCTACAGTGAAGATCACCATCCGCCCCAATGGACCCTATCGCGTGGAAGCTCCTGAAGGCGCAATTGAACTGGTCGATGCCAACGGCACGCCCTACGACTTGACCGGCAAGCCGGCCTTTTCGCTTTGCCGTTGCGGCGGATCCGTCAACAAGCCCTTCTGTGACGGCACCCACAGCAAAATGGGGTTCCAGGCCGCCGAGCTTGCGGTAAAGAAAGCCGAGGGGAGCTAGAAGTATTGCGCTAGGGTGCTTCTACTCTAGTTTTGACTCCTGCCATCGTGCCGCAAAACCCTTGCGGTAAGGCGATTGTGGCCTCTTTTTTGTTTCCTCATCTGACCCTCAAAGGTATAATCTCTCGTCGCTTGGGGGAGCGCAAGATGCAGGAATCCACACGAAAAAGTTTTGGAGTTTCTTCTGTTTTTCGCGGTATTCTCTTCGTCCTTTCCTTTATTCCTCTGCTAGCATTTTCGACTTCAGCCTGGGGCGCAGCCACACTGGCAACGATTCCAGTAGGCCATGGCCCAGGACAACTCGCGATCAACCCCTCGGCTCATCTGGTGTACGTAGTGAATCAGACTGACAGCACCGTTTCCATCATCGATTCTGAGCTGTTGACGGTGAAAAAAGTCGTTAAAGTGGGAACCGGGCCGACTGCTGTTGCCCTCAATCCGCTGCTCGGTGTCGCATATGTGGCCAACACCAAGGCCGGTAGCATTTCCGGGATTTCCGGCACCACACTCGTAGGTACCGTAAATGTCGGAGGCCAGCCGATCGCTTTGGTTGTGGACGTGGCATTGAATCAGCTTTACGTCGTCGATGCTGCCCGCGATTATGTGCTTGTGCTTAACGCGACCAACGGAAAGCTGCTGGCGACTTTGCCCATGAGTTTGAAACCGGTCGCAATCGCGGTGAACATCGTGACCCACAGCGTTTTTGTAGCTTGCGACGGCAGCAGTGCAGGTTCGATTGTGGTGATCGATGGAACCCGGCATCAGCTGATTACGACCATTGAAGGCTTGCCATCCGACTTAGCGTCCATTTCCGTCGACCCGATTACCAACGTAGTCGTTTCCACGAGCCCAGGCCAGGATGAGACTCTGGCGATCTATCCCAATGAGAATTACTCCGTCCAGTTCGGCCAAGCTGACCCCGGCGCCGAGCCTGGTCCTTCGATTTTTCTTGAGCCGAACCTTTTTCTGGCCGCGATGATCGAGGAAGGCACCGTTTTTTTGGCCTTGGGCGATGGCGGATTTCACCTGGGTAACTTCTTTTCGACCGAGTTGCAAGGCGCGGCGGCGATGACAGGAAATCCCAGCACCAGCCAAATCGCCGTCGGCTTCCCCAAGGCCAATGCTGTAGCCTTACTGAATGAAGACGATATTCTGATCGAAGGAGATATTTTCCTGACTACGGGAAATGTCCCCATCGGTATGGTGTTCGATCCCGTGCTCAGCCGCCTGTTCGTCTCCAATAATGCCGATGGCACAGTCAGTGCCTTTGATGTAAGCCCGCGCAGTGTGGTTCCGGCCTTCGAGGGGAATTTCAATGAAAACGTAGAGTACAACTACGTCGATACCAACCCTGCTACCGGTATCACCTACACGCAAAGATTGAGCGATCTGTATGCCATCAATGAAGCCCAGGCCGGAGCAGGATTTACTGGGAAATCACAGGACAGCGCGGGCGTCACCACTATTCCTCTTGGCAGTGTCTATTCTGAATGCCTGGCCGTCAACTCTGCCACCAACAAAATTTATGTCGGAGACAGCGCAGGACTTTTCTACTCGGTCAATGGCGCAACCAACGTTGCCACGGTCATCCAGAGTGTTCCAAGTACGTCAGACATCCGCGCCGTGGCTATCGATTCCGGCACCAACCAGATTATTGCCTGGAATTACGCACAGGCTCAGGTATTCGTGCTGGATGGTTCCTCCGAGGCCCTCCTGAGCACAATCCCAGTCAGTTCGGCCAATCCCGGCTTCCTGGTGGTTGATTCAACTGTGAATCTGGCATACGCCGCGCTGGGTTCTGTCTATGTCATCGATCCGGTCGCAGGGTCGTTAATCGCAACCATCCCCCTGCCGGGCCAGAGTTTCGGCGCTGCGCTGAATCCGGCGACCAAGCGGCTCTATGTTATTACCAACCAGAACGTCACGGTCATTGACACCAGCAAAAATTCCGTGGTGACAAACATTCCGATCACGTCCTTCAATGTCAATTCCGTGGGAGTGAATTCCATCACCGGGAATTTCTACGTCGGCGCGACCACGGCTGGCGTGCCTCACGTTTTCGTCTATAACGGATCGACCAACGCCCTGATTACCGATCTGTCGGGCGCCACCTATCCCCAGATCACCGGCGCGTCGTCGATTGTGGCCAATCCGCTGACCAACACGGTCTATGTGGGCAGTGAAAACGGTACGAGCAGCAGTGTGGTTGCCGCCATTGACGGCATGAGTGCAACGGTATCCGCAGTGGCGCCGAGCTTGTGGGAGTTGGCTGCCAATCAGTTAACCGTCGATTTGGGCAGTGGCATTCTTGCCGGTACGGGATACAGCTACACCAGCCTGTGGTTTCCGACAAATGATGTCACCGTTCAGAACAGCGTGCCCATCAAAGTGGCCATGCAGGGAATCGCCGATGGCCAGACTATTGCGACTACGCCGCTGTTCCGCACCCACAATACCCAACCGACCTTTGGGATTTCAGCCACCAGCAATTACCAGGGCAATCCGGCTGGCACGGTGCCTAAACAGGCGTTCTACCAGGTCGATGGCTGGCTCGGTACGTGGTCTTCCATTGCACTCACCATTAAGGACAATGCGGGTCAGGCCAAAATCAAAATACCGGTAAAGCTCTCAACCGGACGGCACATTCTTTACGCCTACGCCAGCATCGGAGACGTCGCGACAGTGCAGAGTTCTGAAAATAGCCTGAATTCACCAGCCATCAGCCCGATTGGCTCGGTGGTGTTTACGGTGGAGAAATAAGCGGACAGTCTAATGGATGGTCTTCGTCTTCCGCGACATGTAATCCATCAATAAATACTGGCCGAGCGTATAAGGCGTCGTGAAGTACGCTTTGCCACGGCACATCTCTGTAACTTTCTGCACGAACTGCACCAGCCCATAATCCGACGCTAGCATAAACGTATTGATCAACACGCCCGCCCGCTTGCACTTGGAAACTTCTTCCAGCGTCTGACTCACCACCAGTGGATCCAACCCAAAGGCATTCTTGTAGATGCGTCCATCTTCGAGCGTCAGCGCCGACGGCTTTCCATCCGTGATCATCACAATCTGCTTCATGTCTTTTCTTTGGCGCTGAAGAATCCGTTGGGCTAGCCGCAGGCCTTCACGCGTGTTGGTGTAGTACGGACCAACCTTCACTCTCGCCAACTGCGAGAGTGGCACTTCCTCGGCCGAATCATGAAACAAGATGAGCGACAACGAATCGCCGGGATATTGCGTGCGAATCAAATGCGACAGCGCCATCGCAACTTTCTTGGCCGGAGTGAAGCGGTCTTCGCCATACAAGATCATCGAGTGCGAGCAATCCAGCATCAACACTGTCGCGCAGGACGACTGATACTCGCACTGGTGAACCTGCAAATCGGAGTACTCGATGTTCAGCGGTAACTTCATGCCTTCACGCTGAATGGCGCTGGAGAGGGTCGCTGTGATGTCGAGATTCAGCGTGTCGCCGAACTCATACACTCGCGAAGCCCCGCTGGCCTCAACTCCGGTGGCCATATCGCGTGTGTCATGGCGGCCAAAGTTCGATTTTCCCAGCGATCCCATCAGATCGCGCAGCGTCTTGAAACCGAGGAAATCCAGGCTCTTGTCAGTAATCTCAAACTTTATCTGCTGCTGCGCCTCGCCCACCTGGCCGCCTATACTAGACCGTTGAGAAGGATCATGGGGTTGGTCGATACTGATGTAGTCTTCCTGCTGCATGCGCTCGATCAGTTGCTCAATCAGCTCATCCAGCGCGCCTTCCATCTGCATGCGCTGCAATTGTTCGCGCATCCGCTCGTCAAGCAGGTCTCCGTTCATCAATGCCTGTTCAATCGCTTCGCGCAGATCGTCCAGCGTCTGCTCGCCCCCAGGGAAGTCGTCGTTGGAATAATTCTGGAAACCACTTTGCAACATGAAGTCAGAGAGGGCACTGAGCAGGTCTTCAATGCTCATTTCGCCGGCGGGATCGGGAACGTACTTGCTATATCGGATGCGCTTCATAAAGCAGCTTTCAGCTGTCAGCTCTCAGTCATCAGCAAAGCCACTGAAAGCTGACGCCGAGAGCTGACAGCTAATTAAATGGCCTTCTCGGCTTATACGGCGTGTCCTCGCGCTCGAACGGTTTCTCCGCCGGATGCTTCGGCTGCTTCTCTCCCGCCGTAAACACTCGTTCCTCATTGCGTCCGATACGCTTCTGAGCATGCAAACCTTCGAGGATGAACTCCGCCGCCGAGACCTGTGTTTCCGCCGTGTCTTTCGGACCGACGTTTAGCTTTACCAGCTTTTCCATCAGGCCCTGAATGCCGCGCAACGACGGCAAAGCCTCGCTCGCACTGGCCGCATCCGCCAGTTGGATTTCGCCACCCAGATCGAACCATTGCACCACTTGCTGCATGTCTACGCCCTTAAAATAACCGTCATAGGCCTTGGCCACGGCGGTACGAATCAGTTCTCGGCCAACGTAGTCGGCGCCCTTCATTTCGCCTTCATACTCCAATTCAAGTTTGCCGGTGATCGCCGGCATAGCCGCGTAGACATCTCCGATACGCGGCACCACCAGCTTTTCGTCGTGCTTTATGGCTCTGCGCTCCGCGTTCGAAATCACATTCTCCATACACGAGATCGGCAAGCGCTGGCTCACGCCCGACCGCTTGTCCACCTTCTTGTCCTCACGGGCGGCAAAGGCGATCCGTTCGATGACCTCCTGCACATATTTCGGAATGTGCAGCTTGTGCCCGTTGCGCTGTGTCCATGCTTCCTGGGTTGTGATCGCGATTCCTTCTTCCACCGATGCCGGGTAGTGGGTGCGAATCTCCGATCCAATGCGGTCCTTCAGGGGCGTGATGATCTTCCCACGCGCCGTGTAATCCTCTGGGTTGGCACTGAATACCAGAGCAACGTCAAGCGGCAGCCGGATGGGATAGCCCTTAATCTGCACGTCGCCTTCCTGCATGATGTTGAACAATCCGACTTGAATCTTTCCCGCCAAGTCGGGCAGTTCGTTGATGGCAAAAATCCCGCGGTTCGCTCGCGGCAACAGCCCGTAGTGCACAGTCATTTCGCTGCTGAGTTCATGTCCGCCGCGCGCCGCTTTGATGGGATCGATGTCGCCGATCAGGTCCGCGATAGTCACGTCCGGAGTTGCCAGCTTCTCAACGTAGCGCCCATCGGGGGTGAGATAGGCGATCGGCGTAGCATCGCCATGCTGCACAATCTTGTCGCGGCAAGGGCGGCAAATCGGCGCATAAGGGTTGTCGTGGATCTCGCAACCCGCGATGTAAGGCATTTGAGGGTCGAGCAGGTTGGTCAGAGCGCGCAATATGCGGCTCTTCGCCTGGCCGCGAAGCCCCAGCAGAATGAAATTATGCCGCGAGAGAATCGCATTCACGATCTGTGGCACGACGGTATCGTCGTAACCCACGATCCCGGGGAAAATCGTTCCGCCCTGGCGCAGCTTCACCGCTAGGTTGTCACGCAGTTCGTCTTTCACCCCGCGAGTCCGCAAGGCCGATTCAGAAAATTGACTTTGGCGCAATTCGCCAAGCGTCCGCGGAAGACTCATGATCACAAAACCCCCAGGGAGAGAAGACAACGACTTCTGGGCTCGATTATACGCCGCACAGCTAGCTCGCATGGCCGTTCCCACCGGCCGTGCGGCGCACGTGCAGAGTACGGCGGACGTTCGGCAGAATGTTTTCAAAGAAAGTAATTACTGCCTGCAAACGTTCCGGTTCCGATTTCATCCCCAGCAGAGTCTGTTTGAAATCGAGATCGAGCGGGAGCGATCCCACCAGGTGATACGACAGCTCCAGTTCATTCACGTCAGAAGCGCTCTCCGGTTCCGAACCCGCCAGTTTCATGATCTCGCCATGCAGTTCGAGGGCTCGCGAAATCTCCTCCTGCGTCCCCGCGCTAGAATCGTCGCGCAGGTAGAAAACCTCAGCCTGTAGAAAAGATCGTTCGGGATTCACATGTATGACTTCAAAACGCTGGCGTCCCTGGGTGATGATGTCCATGCGCCCATCCTCATACTTCTTGACTACGTTGATTATCTCTGCGGTGCAACCAATCTCCGCTACTTCGCCATCTTTGGTCCGCAGCACACCAAACGGCTGCTTGCCCTCCAGACACTCTCCAATCATCTCTTTATAGCGCGGCTCGAAAACGTGCAGTGGCAGAGGCGCTCCTGGGAGCAGAACAGCATCCAATGGGAACAGCGGCAGCAGGATACTCAAGCACATTCTCCGGAGTTGATTGCCAGCCTCACGGCTGGCATTCCCGGATTGTACGCTAGCCGTAAGGGTTGTTTTGTCGAGCAGGAGATTCCCCGCGGTCTCTTGACTCGTCTCCACGGAAAGCATAAGAAGACCAGATGACGCTCTCCGGGAAAGTTGCGGTCATTACCGGTTCTTCGATGGGCATCGGCGAAGCCATTGCCAAACTATTTGCCGATGAAGGAGCCAGCGTGGTGGTGTTGTCGCGCGATGCTGCACGCGCCGAGAGCGCCCGCCAGCGTGTCGGACACGCCGAGCGCACGCTGGCGCTTTCCTGTGATGTGCGCAACCGCGAAGAAATCGATCGTGTGCTTGGCTTGGTGCTGCATCACTTTCAGCGTGTCGATACTTGGGTAAACAATGCCGGTCATGGGTTGCTGGATTCGGTCTCCCACGCCGACCCCGCGGCATATCGCGAAACGTTCGATACCAACTTCTTTGGCTCGCTCCAGGCCATGCAAGCCGTCATTCCAGTGATGAAGCAGCAAGGCGGAGGCACGATCATCAATATCTCCAGCGTCGCCGGCCACGTTCCGTTGCCCTTTCATGCTATTTACAGCGCGACAAAATTTGCTCTGAATGCGCTGGGCAAAGCGGCACGGGTCGAGTTGAAAAAGTCGGGTATTCATGTGTTGACCGTTTGTCCCGGCTACGTACGAACCGATTTTGGGGCCAATGCTCTGCGCGGAGGAGAACAAAAGCAAGTCCGGCCAGGATCCGTCCGCGGGATCAGTGCGGAGCGTGTTGCACGCGCAGTGCTGCGGGGATATCAAGCGAAAAAAAGAGAAGTCGTCGTTCCCTGGACTATGCACCCTGTCATCAAGCTCTACCAGCTTTTTCCTGGATTGGTTGAGTGGGGAATGTCGAGAATGGTGGCGCGAAGGGAAAACTAGACAAACTGGTATTTCTCCGCGGTCTCCGCGTTTCAATGCTTTGGTTGCGAGCTCTTTACTTCAACTCATCCATCAGCGCCGTCATCTCCGATTGTGCATGCGAGTTTCCGGTACGAACAGCCGACGAGATTCCTTCCACCAGCATCTTCCTCGCCTCGTCCCGCCGATTGGCGGCCACCAGCGTCTGGGCTGCCATGAAATATCCAGCGGTATAGTCCGGATGAGTCGCCAGCAACTTCCCGAACTCTTCCATTGCCCGGTCAGAATCCCCGGATTTCGAATACTCCATCGCCAGCCCGTAGCGCGCGAAGGCGTCATTGGGATTCTGCGAAAGAATCTCAGTGAGCATTGCCAGCCGATCCATAGATTCAATCTCTCCGTTCCTGGATTAAGTCCCGGAACTCGTCGTCGGTTAACAGTCCTCGCCTGGCGATCGCGCGCTTCTTGACTTCCGCCAAAATCGGGCCACGTTGCTCGGGCTGAATCGTCAGTCCGAGCTCCTTGCACTTCAGATCAATGCTGTCCAACCCACTCTTTTTCCCCAGCACAATACTGCGGCGGGCACTCACCAATTCTGAAGAATATGGCTCAATCGCTTCCGGAATATGAAACTGACTAGCCACCGCACCGCTCTCCCGCATGAAAAGATTCTCTCCCACCAGCGGCTTCCAGGCATCCAGTGTGTAACCCGCGGCCTGACTCACGGCGGCGGAAGCCGCCCGTGCTTTGGTCAAATCCAGCGCGACCTCGACGCCGTATAGACAGCGCAACGCCAGGGCGATTTCGCAAATGTCGGCATTGCCGGCGCGCTCGCCCATGCCGTTAATCGTTCCCTGAATCCATGTCGCTCCGGCTCGAACCGCGGCTACGGCGCATGCTGTCGCCATTCCGAAATCATCGTGACCATGCCAGTGGACTGGCACTTCAGGACCCACCCAACGGCAAACTTCGGAAACTAAAAATGCAGCTGCTTCCGGGCCGCAGGCGCCTATTGTATCCACCACTACGATCTCCGCCGCGCCTGCGTCCAGCGCCGCCAGATAAATCTTCTTCAGGAATTCGAGATCGGTACGCGTGCCATCTACCGCGAAGTATGCGGTAGCAATCCCATTTTGTCGGGCGAAAGAAATGGCATCGGTTACACGCTTGAGCACTTCATCGCGAGACATGCCGTAGGCCTTCAGCTTGATGTCGCTGGTGGGCGATTCGATCACCGACGCTTGCAAACCCAGCCGAACCAGTTCCTCTACATCGCCTTTCACCGCCCGCGAGAAGCCCCACAGTTCAGCCTTCAGATTGGCCCTCTGCATGAGCTGAATGGCCTCGACGTCTTCGGGAGCAACTTTTGGAAATCCAGCTTCGATGCGGCTTACGCCGAGCTGATCGAGCTTGCGTGCGATTTCTACCTTCTGCTGCGGCGAGAGTACAACGCCAACCGTCTGCTCGCCATCACGCAGCGTCGTGTCATAGAAGCGAATTGCCTTGCCCGCAAACGCCGAACGTATCTCCGGCCGCGAGTTTAATTCGCTCACCCAGATTTTGGAATTCGTGGTCATGGGCTCTTCAAACGGAATTTACCACAGAGGCACAGAGACTCAGAGAAATCTTGTAAGCGGTTTTCTCTGTGGCTCTGTGTCTCTGTGGTGAGTTGTGAATTACTTCTCCTGCGTCGCCATGGTCGCCGGCTTGTGTCCATACGCCTCTTCCCAGGAAATTACCGGGTTCCGCAAGACGCCAATCTTCTCGATCTCACACTCCATTACATCGCCCGCCTTCAAGTACCAGGCCTTGGGATCGCCGCTGAATGCTGCCACGCCTGAAACCGTGCCCGTCGAGATCACATCGCCGGCACTGTATCCCATGGGAGAATAGTGCGAGAGAATTTCCGGAATCTTGACCGACATCTTGCTCGAATGCGACCGCTGCCGCGACTCGCCGTTCACTCGCAATTCCATGGCAAGGTTGTGGGCATCGGGAATCTCGTCAGCGGTCACGATCCACGGGCCCAGCGGGCAGAACGTGTCGATTCCCTTGCAGAAACTAAACACCCCGGACTTCATCTCGCGCCGCTGAATATCACGCGCCGTGATGTCATTGAAAATGACATAGCCGCCGATGTGGCTCGTCGCTTCTTTCGGTGTGAAATGCTTGCCGCCTGACTTCAAAACTACCGCTAGTTCTAGTTCATAATCCAATTCCTGAGTGAGGTGCTCGGGATAAATCACCGGCTCCTCGTGGCCGATGATTGCATCCACGTTCTGAAAGAACACAATCCACGGCATGACTGGATGTGAAAACCCAGCCTTGGTAGCCTCTTCATGATGCTCGCGGAAGTTGCCAGCGGTATGAAAGAACTTCTTAGGGATAATCGGAGCTTTCAGCGTCACTTCGCCCATCGAGTACGTGATCGCCTCACCCTGTGGTCCGCACGCGTCGCCATTCTGCTGTATATGATCGAATGCTTTTCGCGCCGCTTCCAGGCTGGTGTCACCGCCCTGAAACAAAGCCAGCATGTTGGGCGGGACCAACGCGTCCGCCAGGCGATAGAAGGCGCTCTCGTTCTCCACATCGCGCAAGTAGAGCGCGCAAGCTGAGTTGAGATCGACGACTCGTTCATCGCTGGTCACCGCACCAATGCGGGACCGGCGCACCGAATCTTCAAAAGTGATGAGTCTCATAGGCGGAAAGCGGTACAAGCAGTTTATTCAGCCCGCGCAGACCTTGTCCACCGCAGCCCGCCTAATGCTGCCGTCTAACTCACTCAAAACGCGGTTGCTTGCCGACGAAACTTTTCCTCGAATCCAGACTCTAATCGAGTGCGTACAATAATTAGGTCGCGGAGGTCATTTCGATGTCCCGTTCTTTTCTTAACATTTTGTTAGTTCTGCTGTTGGGAGGAGCCACCTATGCCGGGAATGGCCCATTCCCTACGCCTGCGTTAGATACGCCGATGGCCAAGACATCAAGTCAGCAAACGATCGTTCTCGCCGGAGGCTGTTTCTGGGGCATTCAAGCAGTGTTCCAGCACGTTAAAGGTGTCGTAAGCGCCACTTCGGGGTACTCAGGTGGCTCTTCGCTCACGGCGCAATACCAGATCGTCAGCACAGGCGAAACTGGTCACGCGGAGTCGGTCAAGATCGTCTACGATCCCTCGCAGGTTACATTCGGCGAACTACTGCGCGTATTTTTCTCCGTTGCCCACGATCCTACGGAACTGAACCGTCAGGGTCCAGACGAGGGCACGCAATACCGCTCGTCGATCTTCTACAGCAGCGACGAACAAAAACACATCGCCGAGGCCTACATTGCCCAGCTCGACAAGACGAAAGTCTTTTCTCGCCCCATCGTGACTCAAGTGGTGCCGTTGAAGGCCTTTTACGAAGCTGAGGGTTATCACCAGAACTACGCCACCATTCATCCCGACGATCTTTACATTCGTTACAACGATGCACCTAAGGTTGCGCACCTTCGCCAGCAGTTCCCCGATCTTTACACAGGAAAGTGAATGTAAAAGGACAGAAGCATGTTCGATTCCCTTGATCGCTCAACATCGAAAGGCAAACTTGGCCGCCGCGAGTTTATGGCTGCTGCGGCCTCCGCTGCCCTCGGTTATGCCTATTGGTCACTGCGGCATCCCAAGCTGGTTGCCGCGCTGGCTTCGCAACCGGCGGACAAATCCGGGCAAGTGAAGATCGTCCAATTTTCCGATGACGGCAAGCGGCTGCAAACCGTACAGGTCGCAAAAGTGGTCAAGACTGAGGCCGAATGGCGGAAGCAGCTCACCCCCGCCGCGTTCGACATCACCCGCCACGCCGATACCGAACTTGCCTACAGCGGGCAGTATTGGAATCTTCACGAAAAAGGGCTGTTCCGTTGCATCTGCTGCGACAATGCGTTGTTCACCTCTGTGACCAAGTTTGATTCCGGAACCGGCTGGCCCAGTTTCTGGCAGCCCATCGCGCCGGAGAATGTACGCACCATCCGCGACGTTAGCTTCGGAATGATTCGCGACGCCGTCGCTTGCACACTGTGCGACGCCCATCTCGGCCACGTTTTCGATGACGGCCCCCGACCTACGGGTCTTCGTTACTGCATGAACTCGGCCTCGCTGCGCTTTGTGAAGTACACATAGCAAGTCAGGTGGGGTCTGGCCTACTCCAGCACGCTGTCGTCCAGCTTCTTCCGTCCCCAGTCGGCGGCAGCCTGTACAAACGCCATCACCAAAGGATGAGGAGTTTTAGGCTTCGACGAAAGCTGCGGCTGATATAGCGTAGCAATGTAAAACCGATGCGTAGGCGATTCGATGGCTCGAATCTCGCCCTTTGACCCGCGGGCAACAACCGGAAACCCGGCTTCCATTGCCGCCCATTCGTACTCGGGATTCACTTCAAAATTACAGAAGAATTCCTCAGTGACCACATCCTTCCCATAGAAAGAATGCAGGTAAGATCCCGGCCGCAAACGAATTTCAGGCACCTCTCCGGAAAGTTTGGGAGCGTCCTTGCCACGCTTCGACACCGCGCACGCCACCGGATAAATCACGATATTCTTCGATTCGGAATTGTTCTCTGCCGAGTCCGCGTCTTTGATGCCCAGCACATTACGGGCGCACTCGATCAGCGCATATTGAAACCCCCCGCACGTGCCCAGAAATGGCCAGTCGCGCCGCCGTGCGAACTCGATTCCCTTCAACATGCCGTCGAAACTCTTGTAGGGACTGCCCGGAGCGGCCCAGATGCCATCGAATTTCTCCAGCGTTTTCTCAGCGTTGGGTTCAAGCAGCGAAGGCGTGGGCAGCCAGGTCGATTCGACTGTCACGCCCAGTTTGGCCGCGGCATGCTGTAGCGATTTGTCGATAGCGGGCAGCGTCGGAGACTTTGGATCGAAGTCACCCAATACCCCGATGCGAACCGAGTCAGCCACGGGGCAATTCTAATTGAGAAATTCGGGTTCCGGCGGTTACTGAGGTGAGAAGTCTGATGCTGCAAGGGGTTCCTATCCCGCCGCCCCAAAACTCAGCTTCACTTCCGCCTTGTCGGCATCTTCCACTTTGAACATGGGCTGCGGCCGCAAGCTCATAAAGGCCGCAACGAACGTGTCCGGCACCTGCTGAATACGGATGTTGAACGTATTCACTGAATCGTTATAAAACTCCCGCCGGTCGGCGATTTCACTTTCCAGTTCGGTGATTCGGTTTTGCAGCTTCAAGAAGTTCTCATTCGCCTTCAGTTGCGGATAGTTCTCGGCCACCGCAAAAAGACTGCGCAACGCCAAGGTCGTGCCTTGGTCCGCTTGCGCCTTCTGGTCCACCGAAACCGCCTGCTGATACTGGCTGCGGGCCCGGGTGATGCTTTCCAGCGTCTCGCGTTCATGGTTCATGTAGCCCTTGCAGACTTCCACCAGGTTGGGTAGTTCGTCATGCCGCTGCTTGAGCAGGATGTCAATATTTGCCCAGGCCTTAGCCACGTCGTTTTTTACGGCGATGAGGCCGTTGAAGATCATGACCACATAAACCGCCAGCCCAACGAGCGCAAACAGAAACGCCAGTGAAACGATATTGTTCATCTTGTGCCTTCAGTCTCCCTACAGCCAGCCGAATTCGGCGGCCAAAATGTAAACGCACAGCAAGGTCAGCGCCGGGCCGCCCCAAATCATCTGCGCCGATTTCCATCCCAAGGACCTCACCACATCGCGCTGACTTCGCCACGAAATGAAGAATGCCGGGCTGTGCTCGCCCTTCATAAGCACCGTCTGAGGATGTTGATCGAACTGCGCTGGCGCAGGTGCGGCCCCAGCGGCGCCACCTCTGCTGACTACCGCGACAGCGGTCGCCTGCGCCTGATTGATCCCCGCCGCGGCCCAGGCTGCGGGATTGGTGATCCCAGCCTTGGTCAGCGCGTCAGCGATTTTCGCCTTCTGCGCTGAGTCCCCAACTGCCATCTTGGCGCTTAACCCAGACGGCGGTGGGTCCGGAGTGCCCTTGTAGCTGCCAAAGCTCAGGGTCTCGGTGAACGTCATGCTCGAACCCATACTGAATGACATTTCGTGTTGGGCCGGAAGCCAGGTCCTCACCGGCGCTGCGTTCACTTCAATCCCCGGATTGCTGGCCAGAGTTCCTAGAATGAAGAGTGCGTTTTTAGGCTTGATGCAATACTCTTCGATCTTGATCTTCTTATCGGTGTTCACACCATGGGTCGTGCAAAACGTCGCAATATTCGCCGGAATTTCCAGGCTACTGGAAAATAATGAATTGCTGAATTCCTCCTGGAAGTCGCGATGGATGTCCATCTCCGCGCCCTGTGGATTTACCAGTACGCGCGCCGTGCCATCATCCAGATAGAAGGGCACATGCAGGCTTTCGTCCGTTTCCTTTACCCACGAACTGCCTTTGTCGCGTTGCTTCCACTCCCAGACCGTAGTGCGATAGTAGTAGCAGGGAACTCCGGTGATCGGCGCGGTCAGACTGTAAGGCCCGGTCGCCAGTCCGCTAACTTCCACAAGACCCATGGCCGCGCTGCGAATCTTCGACGACGGCGTGTTCATGATCAGCCGTTTTCGTTGCAGCAACTGAAAGCCGCGATAAAAGAAGTACACTCCGATACAAGCCCCAAGCAGAGGCATAATCCAAACAGCTGCAGGAATCGAAGTCCATATAAAAATTAGCGCAAACATGATGGTTTCCGGCGCCAGCAGAACGCGTCGGGCCGAGTGTAACGGGAATTGCAGGGCCAGTGAGAAAGAAAGGATTAAGAAGACTTACGTTGGTAATGGGATGGGGCCGATACCATCTGCCGTAGAGGTGTAGCTTGCTAGGTCCGCGAGTGCCTTCAACCTACCGTACCGCCACTGCCCGCTCCTTCAGAATCTCTTCCACCGCACCGATCCCAATTTCTAATTCTTCATCCGTGTTGTAGAAATGTGGAGACATACGCACGCCCGCCTTTGGTCGCCAATCCACAAGAATTTCGCGCTTAATCAGTTCGCGGCAAACATCCTGCGGATCCGGCACGTCAAGGGAAACCGTCCCGCCACGCTGCTCTGGGTCGCGTGGCGAATTCACCCTCCAGCCGTGCTTGCTGGCTAGTTCGATCAACCTTCCCGTCTGCCGTTTCGATTTCTCCCGAATGCGTTCGATGCCGGCTTCAGCAATAATCTTCAGCCCTGGCCGTGCCGCCTCGAGCGCCGGTATATGCGGAGTTCCATTCATGAATCGATACGGCGGATCGGTGTAGCGGTTCGCTCCAATCTCGAACGCAAACGGATTCTGATGTGCAGTCCAGCCCGTGAATGTCGGTTCCAGCTTCTTCCCCAAGTCTGGACGCACATACAAATAGCCAACGCCCGGCCCGCCGCAGAGCCACTTCAGCACGCCGCCGCAGGCAAAATCCACTATTCAGTGCTTGCACATCCACGGGCACGGTTCCGAGCGACTGAAATGTATCCAGCACCACCATCGCGCCCACTTTGTGGGCCTTCTCGATGATGGCTTTCGCGTCCTGGATGAACGCGCTGCGAAAGATAACGTGCGAAATCGGCACCAGCAGCGTAGTTTCGTCGATCGCGTCCAGCAACCGCTGCAGCGGGACTGTGATGCCGTCATCGGTCTTGCACCATTTGCACCCGCGCGCCGCGCGACTGCTGCGCCTCCCAGAAATACATCACCGAGGGAAAATTCATGTCGCTGTAAACGACTTTGTTTCGTTTCCCCGAAGAAATCGAAACACGACGCCACCACTGCCTGGCAGGTCGTCACATTCTGATGAGGTACGAGACCGAACCCTTGGGCGCATTCATCAGCGCGCCAATCTCATCGCCCACTTCCGCCGCCAGCATCCACCATCGCTCTTCCCACGCGCGCACGCCGCGCATCGCCCAGGTATCGGCGTATGCTCTTCATGGCGTCGTACACGCCGCGTGGCATGGCCCCGAGCGAATTGCTGATGAGGTAAGTGGTTCGTTCCAGGATGGGGAACTCAGAGCGGTATCGCAGTAAGTGGTCGGTCACGGAAGTATTGTACTTGGTCTTCTTATCTTTCTCATCACTGCATAAGCCACGGAGAACAGTGCCAGATAAGCCACGCCGCTCACCAGGTTGACGCGCGAATCCCACCACGTGCGCAGGATCGCAACTGTCACCAATGTGAATCCCAGCACAGATCCCCACATGCCGAGCCGGGAACGCATCGGAAGTGGTTGCAATTCTTGTTCTGTAGCCCGCCACCTGAAAGAAACATGCGCCGCCAGTGATGTCAGCCACGACAACATCAGTCCGAACAAAGCTGCGCTCAGAATGTATACAAAAGCATTCTTAGGCGCCCATGTTTCTGCGACCAGCGCCACCACAATTCCGTAGGAAGACGCCAGCAGCGCCAGCTTTGGTGATCCAGCAGCATTCAATTGTCCCAGCTTTGGCCGGAGCCCATCGATCCCGCGCCAGCGAAAACAGCATGCGCGATCCCGCATACAGATTTGCGTTCGCGCATGACAAAGCTGCCGTCAAAATGACGAAGTTCATCACCGCACTTGCCGCAGGAATCTTGACCATGCGAAACACCGTGACAAACGGACTCTCCGAGACGCCTGCATGGTCCCATGGCATGACTCCCACCAACACGATCACCGCGCCCAGATAAACCACCGTAAGAATGCGCGAAGGTATAAAGCACAGCTCGCGGAACTTCCGCCGCGCTACGGGATTCGCCGGTAGTGATGGCGACAATCTCGACTCCACCGAACGTATAAAGAGCAAACGTCAGCGCGAGCAATGAGGCCACTCTACCGTTGGGGAAAAATCCGCCATGTGCTGTGTATTGCGGGGCCACGTGGCCGCTCAACAACAAGGTTCCACCGATTGCGATGAACGCCAGCATGGTGGCCAGCTTCACCATGGAGAACCAGTACTCAAAGCGCCCGTATTCATGCACGCTGCGCAGATTCACCAGTCCCAGAAGCAGCGAGAATAGCGCCACCCAAAACAATGCTGGAACCGACGGAAACCAATACCGCATATATATTGCGGAAGCCACCAGACTTGCGCCTACCGAAAGGCAAATCGCTGCCCAGTAGCCGGCCCTTGACACAAATCCTGCCCACTGGTTTAGATAGAGATCAGCGTAGACGCCAAACGAACCCGCGGCGGGATGCATGCTGGAAAGTTCTCCCAGAGCCATGGTCACCGTCCAGTTGATGAAGCCGGCCAGCAGGAAACTCAAAATCACGCTGGGCCCTGCCACTTCAATGGCCGCTGCCGACCCCAGCAGCAACCCAGTGCCGATCGACCCGCCGACTGCCACCATAGCCATCTGGCCGGCGCTTAACTGATGTTGAAGACCGTGTTCGGAGTCGATTGGCTTGGCCTGAGTCATTTCGGCACGTATACCAGAAAGTCCCATATTGCCAAAGACTTATTCGACCGGATGACTTTCGTAATCGCGCCCGGGCTTACTTCGTTGCCGCCCACCGTACCCCCTCCTAAAATTTCAGTGGGGTCACTCCGCGCACTTCCAGTTCTCATGTCAGACACCGTTAAGCAGATGGATCGGGCCGAGATCACCAAGCGGATCGAGCGCGCCGAAAAGCTTCTCCAGAAAGGGAAGACCGACGTCGCGCTGGAAGAGTACCTGCTAATTCTCGCCGCCGACCCTACCAATGACAGCATCTGCCAGATGGCGGCAGATCTCAGCCTCTCCTTGCAGCGCATTCCCGAGGCGGTCAGCCTCCTGGGAGCAATGTTCGAACGCCAGATTCAGGCTGGCGACGCCACTCGTGCCAGTCTTACGTATAAGAAGCTGGCCCGTTTTGCGAATCCCACCTGGGAACAGAAAGTTCGATTCGGAGAGCTGCTTGAGAACAACAACCGCAAACTCGCCCTTGAGACCTACGAGGATGCCTTCCAGGAAGTGAGCAAACAGGGCCGAAAGCAGGACGCACTTTCGGTCTTGCAGAGAATCCTCAAGCTCGACTCCAGCGAAAAAAATCTGGTCCGCCTGGGAGAATTGTCCTCCGAAGTGGGCGACGGACGCGGCGCTGCAGCAGCATTCTTCAAAATCTCAGAAATGACCCGCGCCGCGGGCGGTAATAGCGCTGCTTGGATTGAGCGCGCCTATGCCGAAGATCCTACTGACCCGCAGATCGCACTTGCCTATAGCAAAGGCCTGGTTGACCAGGGGCAGGTCGGCGCCGCCATCTTCGTTCTCGAACCCCTGGTGAATGCGGGTTCCGCACCTCATGAGATTCGTGATACCTACGGCAAAGCGCTGCTGGCGGCTAATCGACTGAACGATGCCGAGCCTATTCTCTGGCAACTGTTCGAAGAAAACCCTTCTCGAACTCAGGACGTGGCTAGACTTATTGGCTTGCTGCTCGATTCCAACCAGGACGTTGACGCTGTCGCGCTGTCACGAAAGCTGGAGCAATACCAACGCCGCAAAGGCGATCGCCGGTCCTTCCTCACCTTGATGCAGGAAATTGTCGCTGCCCATCGGCCCTCGGTCGACATGCTCGAGTTCATGAGCGAGCAGTTCAACTCCTCTAATCGCGAGACCGACTATTGCCAGACCCTGCTCAAGCTGTTCGACCTCCATTGCAGCATGGGTAAGTATGACAAAGCCGCTGAGTCGCTGGATCGTGCCGCTGAAGTCGATGCCTATGAGCCCGGGCATCACAAACGCCTGGAAATGTTGCGTGGGAAAATTGACGAGAACCGTTTCAAAGTGATTGCTTCCCGCTTGACCAGCATGGCGGAATCAACCACAGTATCTGTACGCGCCGAGGAAAAGTTACTGGGTGCCGCTGCCTTGCAGGACCTCATGCTGCAGGCAGAAATCCTGGTGCAATATGGTATGCGCGCCAAGGCCCTCGAACGTTTACAGCGCATTCAACAACTCTTTCCCCACGAAGAGGAACGCAACCCTGCGCTGCAGCAGCTCTACCTTTCCGTCGGTTTGATCCCTCACTATCCCGGGTCCGAACCGCCCGTCATTGCCCCTGCACCGGCTCCCGCGCCGACTCCTGCTACTGCGTCCCCGGCGCAATCGTCGGCTGCCGATGTCAGCGGCTTTGCCCGCGTGGCAGACATCACCCGCAAACTTTATCGCCAAAGCAATGCAGAGGCGGTAATGTCCACTGCCGCTAACGAAATCGGCGCACAGTGGAAAGTTGGCCGCTGTGTGGTCGCCATGCGCAAGGCAGGACAGCGTCCCACCAGCACCAAGGAATTCTGCGCTCCCGGCACCGACCCGGCCGACACTGTCGCATTGGAGAAAATTGTTTCCATCGCACACGACGCCGCGATTCGCCAGGGCAGCATGCTGGCCGTTACCAGCGCCCGTTCTTCACCCGAATTGGCAGCCGTTCAGGATGTCTGCGACCAGCTCGGAATGGTTTCGCTACTGATCCTCCCGTTGGCCGACGGAACCGAACACGCCGGGGTTCTGCTGCTGGCGCAAAATGCGCCACAAGTCTGGAGTCCTAACGACGTATTGGTGCTCAAGACCATCTGCGATCAAATTTTGATCGCCTTGAACAATGCCGGTCTGCGCCGTCTGGTCAAGAGCCTCTCGGTCACCGACGAACGTTCCGGCCTGCTCAAGCGCGCATCCTATCTCGATCTCCTGATGGCGGAGACCCGCCGCAACACCCAGCAAAGTACTTCGTTGTCGATCCTGCTGCTGCAATTCGGCGAGAAGGCCGCTATGCTGAAGGAATTCGGGGAAGCCGCGATCGAAGCCCTGATGCAGCAAATCGGACAGCTCTTCGCCGCCAATATCCGCCAGAACGACCTCGCCTTTCGTTACGAAGCCACCAGCATCGCCATCGTGCTGGGTGAAACCACCGAGAAAGAAGGCATCCTGGCGGCAGAAAAGCTTCAACGCCTGGTTGCCCAAATCAAGCTTCCCGAGAAAGAAGATCCTGTACGCTTCAACGCCGGACTGGCCGAGGCCGTGGTGCGCGCGGAGTACGATCCGGTCGATATCGTCACTGAAGTCGTTAATCGCGCCGAACAGGCAGTTCACCTCTCCGTTGCTCAGGGTGCAGGCAAGGTCGTTGTACTCGCGGCATCCATCGCGGCCGCCGCCACAGCCTGATCGGTTTTATCTGGGTCCCTGCTGGGTTTCTCAGCGCACTCTGCAGTTTTCCTCTATGACCTCTGCGATTTAGAATTTTGTATTTGCCGAGACCAGCACCCTGCGCCCATTGGCGCTCTCCACACTCGCGCTGTTACACTTCAAAGTTCCACCGAAATTTTAATCCAGGAATTCATCACTTAGCCATGCTTAAGCCAGGAGACATCGCCATCGTCAGCGGGGCACGCACGCCCTTTGGGCGCTATTGCGGCAAACTGAAAGACTTCACCGCCCAGGAACTGGGCGCGATTGCCGCCAAGGGCGCGATCGAACGCGCCGGAGTTGATCCCAAAGACTTTGACCACGCCGTCTTCGGCAACGCCCAGCAAACTTCCGGCGACGCTCTCTACGGCGCTCGTCATGTCGGCCTCCGCGCCGGCCTGCCCATCGAAACTCCCGCCCTCACCGTGAATCGCCTCTGCGGATCTGGCATGCAAGCCATCGTCAACGCCGCTCAAATGATCCAGCTAGGCGAAGCCAGCGTCGTTCTGGCCGGTGGCATGGAAGCCATGTCGCAAGCTCCATTCTCCATTCGCGGACGCGACGGCTTTTCGCTCGCTCCCGGCGGCAAGCTCGAAGACTCCCTGATGGTCGCCCTGCTCGACACTTTCTGCGGCTCCTACATGGCCAACACCGCCGAGCTCTACGGCGAGCAGCAGGGCATCAACCGCCAGTCGCAGGACGAGTTTGCACTGCGCTCGCAGCAAGCTGCCGACGTCGCTTACAAAGAAGGTCGCTTCAAGGATGAACTCGTTCCAGTTCCGCTCAAGAATCACAAGGGTGAGCCCACCGGCGAAAGCCTGACTGAAGATGATCATCGCCGTCCACAGACGACCATGGAAGGCCTGGCCAAACTCAAACCCGCATTCGGCAAAAACGGCACGGTCACTGCCGGCAACGCCAGCGGCATCGTCGACGGAGCCGCAGCCGTCGTCGTGATGTCGCTCGATGAAGCTACGAAACGCGGCGTCAAACCGATGGGTCGCATCGTAAGCTGGGGAATCGCCGGCGTCGAGCCCAAGCTTATGGGCCGCGGCCCTGTGCCGGCCACGAAAATTGCCCTGCAAAAGGCAGGCCTAACGCTCGACTACATCGACTTGATCGAAGTCAACGAAGCCTTTGCCGCGCAGTATCTCGCAGTCGAAAAAGAGCTAGGTCTCGATCGCGCGCGAGTCAATGTAAACGGCGGCGCCATTGCCCTCGGACATCCCTTAGGCGCAACCGGAACCAGGCTGGTGATTACGCTGCTGTACGAATTACACCGCCGCAAAAAGAAATACGGCCTCGCGACCGCCTGCATCGGCGGAGGTCAAGGAATCGCCATGATCGTCGAAAGTTTGAATTAGGTTTATCTGCGCTGTCAGCGGTAATCTGCGGCTAAACAAAGGAATCATCTATGGAGATAAAGAAAGTTGGAGTTTTAGGATGTGGATTGATGGGTTCCGGCATTGCCCAGGTCTCAGCCACTGCCGGCTTTGATGTCACGGTTCTCGAAGTCGAGCAGAAGTTCCTCGACAAAGGTTTCGCCGGAATCGAGAAGTCGCTAGCCAAGTTTGCTGAGAAAGGCACGCTGAAAGAAACACCGCAAGCCGTCCGCGCCCGCCTCAAAGGCGCCACCAACATGCAAGACCTCGCCGATTGCGACATCGTGGTTGAAGCCGTCATTGAAAACATCGTAGAGAAAAAGAAGATGTATGCAGCGCTTGATGCCATCGTAAAGAAAGACGCGATTTTTGCGACCAACACCTCTTCCATCTCCGTGACCGAACTGATGTCGGCCACCAAGCGCCCCGAGCGCTTCATCGGCCTGCACTTCTTCAATCCCGTACCGCTGATGAAGTTGGTTGAGGTTGTGAAGACCATCGCCACCGCGCCTGACGTTTACGACATTGCTTACGAGTTCGGCAAAAAGCTCGGCAAAGTCCCCGTCCGCACCAGCGACAAGACCGGATTCATCGTCAACCGTCTGCTTGTCCCGTATCTTCTCGACGCCGTCCGTGCCTACGAAGAAGGCATCGGATCGATTGAAGACATTGATAACGCCATGAAGCTGGGATGCGGCTATCCCATGGGCCCGTTCACCTTGCTCGATTTCGTCGGTCTCGAAACTACCTACTACATTACCCACGTGATGTACGACGAATTCAAAGAGCGCCGCTTCGCCTCGCCTCCGCTGCTGAAGAGAATGGTCATGGCAGGCTGGTACGGCCGCAAGACCGGCAAAGGCTTTTACGATTACTCAGACCCGGCAAATCCGAAACCGAATAAACTCTGAAATACTTGGCCACGGATTCGCACGCACAAACACGGATTTGACTCTGTGCTTCTCTGTGGTCTCTGTGGTTAAAATGATCTTGATCTGCGTTCATCCGCGTTCATCTGCGGCGAATAGAAATTCTTATGACCTACGAAAACATTCTCCTCGAAAAGAAAAACTCGATCGCATACATCACCGTCAACCGGCCAAAGGTCCTCAATGCGCTCAACATGGCCACAATGGAAGAGCTGCGCACGGCTTTCACTGACGCCAAGAACGATGCCAACATCCGCGTCTGCATCATGACTGGATCAGGCGAAAAAGCCTTCATCGCCGGCGCTGATATCGGTGAGTTGCAAAAGCAAGATGCCGTTGGCGGCAAAGAGTACACCCATCGCGGCCAGAGCGTTCTCGACCTCATCGAAAATCTAGGTAAGCCGGTCATCGCCTGCATCAACGGCTTCGCGCTCGGCGGCGGATGCGAAATCGCTATGGCGTGTACCATGCGGCTGGCCAGCGAAAACGCCAAACTCGGCCAGCCCGAAGTGAAGCTGGGAATTATTCCCGGCTACGGTGGCACTCAGCGCCTGCCGCGTCTGGTCGGCAAAGGCCGCGCCATGCAACTCATTCTCTCCGGCGAAATGATCACCTCTCAAGAGGCTCACCGCATGGGTCTGGTGAATGAAGTGACTCCGATTGCCGAGTTGATTCCGCGCGCCGAGGCCATCGCGCAGAAAATCATTGCCAACTCACCCCTGGCTGTACAGTATTCGATGGAAGCGGTGAACCGAGGTTTCGATATGCCCTTGTCGGACGCACTTTATCTGGAGGCCGTCCTGTTCAGTGTGGCCTGCTCCTCGGAAGACAAGAAAGAAGGGACAACGGCGTTTCTGGAAAAGCGTGCGCCGCAGTTCAAAGGGAAATAAGAACCCCACGGACTTTAACCGATCTTCACGGATACGCTTATGATTGTCATCCTAAGGCGGCTTTAGTCCGAGTAGCCGATGATTACATCCATCCACCTTACGAGGCAAGTACGCACGGCGGAGGACTTTCGCTCGTTAACCGACCTGTTGTCCGCATTAGGGCTTAGAGGAGATAAGGTCGAGGAGTATGGACACTACCGAGTACAAGCATTTACCCCACCGACAACAGGCCTCGACGTTGTTTATCGGGAAAATAATCGCGAATACCCGGACTTGGAGCTTTTCATTTCCGACCCCGATTCTGCAATGACAGTGATCCGAAGGATGGGCCTCGAAATTGTAGGTGGAGATGAACACAAAAACGGTTCCATAAACTCGTTTGAAGTGCGACTTCCCGGCGGAACTCGCCTTGAGTTTACGGGTGCAAGGGTGACCGTCAGCGAGGAAATAGCCAATGCAGGGATACAGGGCAAATTGAGTGCGCAAAAAAAGAGGTTTGCCATTGTTGTTGCCCGCTTTAACTCTGTTATTACTGAAAGACTAGCGGCTGGTGCCATCGATGGGCTCTATCGTTCCGGCGCCAGCGAGGAAGACATCACCATCGTTCGCGTCCCCGGCTCCTTCGAAATCCCCTCCGCCGCTCGCACCCTAGCCGAAACCGGAAAATACGATGCCATCATCTGCCTCGGCTGCCTGCTCCGCGGAGACACCGCCCACTACGATGTCATCGTCAACGAAGTCACTCGTGGCATCGGCCAATCCGCGCAGGAAACCGGCGTCCCGCATGCCTTTGGCGTTCTAACTTGTGAAACGTTGGAGCAAGCCATCGACCGCGCCGGCCTGAAGATGGGCAACAAAGGTTTCGAAGCGGCTCTCTCGGCAGTGGAGATGGCGAATCTGAGGAAGGCCGTCGGCAGTCAGCACTCAGCACTCAGCAAAACGCAAAGACGCAGGCATCCGGTCAAGAAACGTAATCGCTGATCTCGGTGTGATAAACAACTCCTGTAGACTAAATGCTGACTGCTGATGGGCACCCGCCGAAAATCCCGCGAACTGGTCCTGCAAATGCTCTTTCAGTCCGATATGGGCAAGCAGCAGCCCGACGAGGTCCGCCGCACCTTTTGGACCGAGCATAAGTCCGCAGAAGGCGAAGTGCGCGGCTTCGCGGAAGATCTTTTTCGGGTTGCTGCCGATCATGCGACCGAAATTGATGGGCTCATCGAGCGTCACGCCGAGCATTGGCGCATGGAACGCATGGCTGCCGTCGACCGCAATCTCCTGCGCTCATCGGTGGCAGAGTTCATCGGCTTCCCCGATACGCCACGGGCCGTCGTCATCAACGAAGCCCTGGAAATCGCCCGCAAGTTCTCCAGTCCTGAGTCCGTGCAATTCATCAACGGAGTGCTCGACAGCGTAGGCAAGGAACTCGAGAAGAAGGTCGTTGGCCGATAGTCGTTCGTCGTTCTGCCAACCACCGACCACGGTGGTTAGGGCTTCACTGCTACCAGATCGGGATTGCATGTTACTCCAGGAAAAGGTTGGCCAGCCGTGGTCTGGCACAAACTCTCCGGAAAACTGATTTGTTGTATGTCCGCGCCAATGTTGGTCTGCAGCAGGTGTAATGTCCCATCACTACTCCCGACATAGAGCTGCGTGCCATCGGGGGTGAGCGAAGCCCGGAGTGGAAATCCAGTGCCCACCAGAGGGATCGCCGAGGAAGTTTGCGCGCCAATATTGAACACCAGGATGCTGTTGAAACTTGGCGTCACGATGTATGCCGTCGAGCCGTCCTGAGAAAGTATCATTTGCGTGGCCACGAAATCGCCACGGCCCAGATTGAAGAAGACCGGCGCAGGGTCATCGTCTACCACTGTTGGAGTGCAACTCGTCCAGAAAGTGTTGGTCGGGGGGTGGGCGCTGATGACTTCAATCACGGGCGGTGCCAAACCAATTACGTGAAATGCATCCGCAGGGTCAAGATCGCCCAGCAGTGAACCCTGACCGGGCAACGTTTTTAGAAAGGTTGGGACGGGCGATACACTCACCGTATCCGCCTGGCCGATATCGCACGTTCTTTTGACCGTGACACCCGCTGGATCGCCACCGGCCAAATAGGCAAAGGCCCCTTCCGCCAGAAAGCTCACGTCGTTCGCGGGCGCGGCGAGTGTCTTGGCCTGTAATGCGTCGACTTTGGAATATACGTAGAGTGTGCTTCCGGCAACGATAAACGCCTTCAGACTGTCCGGCGAGAAGTCGGCTGCAGTGGCGCCCGTGATCCTCAACACCGTCGGAATATTGCTGGACGTGTCAAACACGAACACCTGGTTGGGAGAGTCCACGGTGTCGGAAACTATCACTTTGCTGCTGTCAGGAGAAACCGCCAGAACCTTTCCCGGCGTCGAGGCGAATCCACTCACCGAGCTGCCGCCGACACTAATCACCGACAGTCCTTTACTCCCCAAGAGTCCGGAGCTAGTTCCGAGGTAAGCCGTTGCCCCCTTGGGATCGAACACCAACGAGTTTGGGGTTGCGGGTAGGATAATCGGAGTCCCGAGAGTTGTTGGCGAGGTTGTTACAGACACCACCGTACTGACGCAGGCATCGACCGTTCCGCACGCCGAGCTGGACACATAAACAGTTGCGTTGGTCGTGCCGCTCGCTGCCACCAGGGTGACCACGTTTTCAGGAAATATTGGTTGCGAAGGCTGCAGCCCAATATTGCAGGTTGGCGGAGTGCACGATGCAATGATGGTGGCTCCTCCGCCGCCGGCCGCGGCCAATGCCACGCCACCACTGACAGTAACCGACCCCGACTCCGAAGAACTCCAGGTCAATGGAGGGTTGGTGATGGTCGTGCCCGATGAGTCCACCACTGTTGGAGTAATACTTTTCGAGGTGCTGGAGGAGCCGGTTACCTCGAGCTGAATCGACTGCACCAAACAAGTTGTGAAACTGAAAGGCACACTACTGCTGTTACCAACGACCGCGAACAGCGGTGTGACCCCGGGAGTTTTTGCCGTCACCTGTACCTGATTCAGCGACTGCCCATTGACGAAGTTAATTAGTCCGCTGGCTGTGGTACTCAGGTCCGCGACGCCGGCGTTCAACGTCCTCCAGTTGAATTGCCCAGCGGTTGCGGTGACGTCCACGCCGCGGCTGTAGGCGGTTGCCTGATATGCCGCAGTGCTGGGGACCGTCGGATTTTCTGTAGTTGTCAGGCAGGTAGTCGTGGGGGCCGGCGGAACGGGCGTGATCACGACGCTATCAATGTGTTGGTGGACGTAGACTCGGGTCGCCGGACTGCTCACTCCCTGGGAGGTCGCGGTAATATCCCCGAATCCCACCGGTCCTGGTGTACAGACCTGCGGAGCGCTCAGAGAATCCCAGGTGCCGGCGCACACCACCCCATTCGCGGCTACGGTTACCACGGCGCTGTTACTGGATTGATAGAAGACCGGTTCAGTGATGGGATTCTTGCTCGCATTCTCAGGGGTCGCAGTGAACTGCTGGTTCGTGCCCAATTCCATGGAGACGCTGTTCTGAGGAAGCAGCGTTATGCTCGCAGGGACGACGAAAACGCCCGTATGGACAGAACTGCCGCTACTGCAGCCAGCCTCGCCCACTATCACAGCGCACAGAACAGCAATGGCACAGCCCATCTGACCAAACCTAACCATTCATCCTCCCCGCCCCCAGGCGGTCCACGGTGTCACGCTAGATGTTGTGCTGAGAAATTTCCAGTGTAGAGGCAGTCCACGTTTTCAGCAATCCCACCCTGGGCGCTCTAGTTTGGGATGCGCCACTACCTGGTTGACGATGTGTGAACTCACTTGCTATATTTGTAGGGTTCCGCGAGTCATCCTTAGGCTTTTCTGTAAGCGGTGGTTTTTATGGCGTCTGGTTTGTGCGCCACGCATGACACCAAAAGCAGTCGAGCCGTTACGATACAACTTCTTCGGATTTTGCGAAGATGCCCTCGCTGAAGCGTCCTGTGCGTACTTCCACCCGTTGGAAGGCTATGCAGGGCGGTGCTGACGAAACGGAGTGCCTCCTTTTGGGCTTGGCGCCACCGTCGGCAGCGTTAGTCAGAATTTATTTATCATCCGCCCGTGGTATGCGCGGCGGAAGCATGGCTGGCTCGCCGCCATCCAGACCCTGAATCAGGGGACAGTCGAAGCTGCGGATTTCGTTTCCGCACGCCTCCATGGGCGTGTGGGCGAAGTGCGCGGCTCAAGGAGTTGCAAGAGTGCCGACTTTCAATCAATTGGTGCGGGACGGCCGCAAGCGGCCGCGGTACAAGACGGCCAGTCCGGCGTTGCAAGGATGTCCGCAGAAACGCGGCGTATGCACTCGCGTGTACACGCAAACTCCCAAGAAGCCGAACTCGGCATTGCGTAAAGTTGCCCGCGTGCGACTTACCAACGGAATCGAAGTCACAACTTATATCCCCGGTGTTGGCCACAATCTTCAGGAGCACTCGATTGTGCTCATTCGCGGTGGCCGCGTGAAGGATCTTCCGGGAGTGCGCTATCACGTAATTCGCGGCACTTTGGACGCGGTTGGCGTCGCCAGGCGCAAGCAGAGTCGCTCGAAGTATGGAGCCAAGCGACCGAAGGCCTAGAATTTTATTCGTAGAGACGTAGCTTGCTACGTCTTCACGGCTCAAGCGAGAAGCCGAGAGCCAGGAGCTAAAAGCTGAATGCCACGAAAAGGACATGTCCCGAAACGCGGAACTGAGAACGATCCGGTCTACGGATCCGACTTGGTCACCAAGTTCGTCAACTGCATGATGTGGGGCGGCAAGAAGAGCACGGCGGAGAGAATTTTCTATTCCTCCATGACCCGCCTGCAGGAAAAAGGCGGCGGCGACGACGCTCTGAAACTCTTCAAGAAAGCGGTCGAGAACGTCAAGCCGCTTCTGGAAGTGAAGACCCGCCGCGTAGGCGGCGCCAACTACCAGGTGCCGGTAGAAGTCAATGCCGACCGGCGCACCTCGCTCGCTATTCGCTGGCTGATCACCTACTCCCGCGGACGCGGCGAAAAAGGCATGATCGACAAGCTGAGCAATGAACTGCTGGACGCCGCCAATAACCGCGGCGCGGCGATCAAGAAGAAGGAAGATGTTCACCGCATGGCGGAGGCTAACAAAGCCTTCGCGCACTACCGGTGGTAACGCGGAATCGACAAGGATTAGAGAGATTGACGGGTTCAGTCGCCAACGAACAAGAGTTACGAAAAGAAGAGAGAAAGAAAGCTGTGTCCAGAACAGTCCCATTAGAGCGTTGCAGGAACATCGGCATCATGGCCCACATCGATGCCGGTAAGACCACTACGACCGAGCGCATCCTTTTCTATACCGGAAAGACGCACCGCATCGGAGAGGTCCACGAAGGCACTGCCACCATGGACTGGATGGAGCAGGAGCAGGAGCGCGGCATCACCATTACCTCCGCCGCAACCACCTGTACTTGGCGCGACATTCGCATCAATATCATTGATACTCCTGGCCACGTGGATTTCACCGCTGAAGTCGAGCGTTCGCTGCGCGTGCTCGACGGCGCGGTCGCCGTGTTTGACGCCGTCCACGGAGTGCAGCCGCAGTCGGAAAAAGTCTGGCGTCAGGCCGACAAATACGGCGTTCCCCGCATTTGCTTCATCAACAAGATCGACAAGATGGGCGCTGATTTTGAGCATGCCGTCGATACCATCCGCAAGCGCCTCAACGCCAAGCCCGTCGCCATCCAGATTCCCATCGGCCAGGAAGACAAATTCAAAGGGGTCGTGGACCTCATCGAAATGAAGTCCATCACCTGGCAGGACGACACCATTGGCGCCGAGTACACGTCCGGCCCGATTCCCGCCGAACTGCAGAAGAAAGCCGAAGCCTTTCACACGCAGTTGGTCGAGACCGTCGCCGAAAACGACGACGAAATGCTGCACAAGTTCCTGGAAGGCGAAACCATTTCCCCCGCGGAATTGCGCGCTTCGTTCGCAAATCCACCATCGCTCTGAAGGTGTTTCCGGTTGTGGTCGGCACTGCGTTCAAGAACAAAGGCGATCCAGCCGCTGCTCGATGCGGTGGTCGACTACCTGCCTTCCCCGCTCGATGCCGGCGAAGTCAAGGGCATCAATCCCGACAACGGCGAAGTGGATGACGCGCAAGCCGGCCGACAGCGAACCATTTTCCGCTCTCGCCTTCAAGATCATGGCCGATCCCTTTGTCGGACAATTGACCTTCATTCGCGTCTATTCCGGGCAGGTCAAGTCAGGCGACTCGGTGCTGAGCAGCGGCAAAGGTCGCACCGAGCGCATTGGCCGCCTGCTCAAAATGCACGCCAACAAGCGCGAAGATATCAGCGAGATTCTGGCGGGCGATATCTGTGCCGCCGTCGGGTTGAAGAACGTCAACACCGGCGACACTATTTGCGATGAAGCCCACCCCATCGCGCTGGAGTCCATTACCTTCGCGGTTCCGGTGATCTCGGTGGCAGTCGAGCCCAAGACCAAAGCCGACCAGGAAAAAATGGGCATGGCGCTCGGCCGCCTGGCCCAGGAAGATCCCACCTTTAAGGTTCACACTGATCCCGACAGCGGACAGACCATCATCAGCGGCATGGGCGAATTGCATCTGGAAATCATCATTGACCGCATGATGCGCGAGTACAAAGTGGAGGCCAACGTCGGCAAGCCCCAGGTGGCCTACCGCGAGACCATCCGCAAGAAATCCGAAGCCGAGGGCAAGTACATTCGCCAGACCGGCGGCCGCGGTCAGTACGGCCATGCCAAGATTCGCCTTGAGCCGCAGGTGCCGGGCAACGGCTATGAGTTTGTGAACGATGTTGTTGGCGGTTCGGTGCCCAAGGAATTCATTAAGCCCATCGATCAGGGAATTCGGGAAGCCATGGAAGGCGGCGTCTTGGCGGGCTATGAGATGGTGGACGTGAAAGCCATTCTCTACGACGGCAGCTACCATGATGTCGATTCCAACGAAATGGCGTTCAAGATCGCCGGCTCGATGGCATTCAAAGAAGCCGCCCGCAAGGCTTCGCCGGTGTTGCTCGAGCCGGTGATGGCGGTCGAAGTGGTCACCCCGGAAGATTATGCCGGCGTCATTATGGGCGACTTGAGTTCGCGCCGCGGCCGCATCGAAGGCATGGAGCATCGCGCCGGCTCGCAGGTGATTAAAGCCATCGTGCCGCTGGCGGAAATGTTCGGCTACGCGACCCATATGCGTTCGAGCACGCAGGGTCGCGCCGAGTACTCGATGCACTTCGCGCGTTATGAAGAAGTGCCGCGCAGTGTAGCCGACGAAATCATTGGCAGGTCGCAAGGACCCAAGAGATAGCAAATGCGGGCGAGAATGCCTGCCTGATACGGGAGCGAAACGGAAATGGCGAAAGAAAAATTTGAACGCAATAAGCCGCACTGCAACGTAGGGACGATTGGTCACATTGACCACGGCAAGACCACGTTGACGGCGGCCATCACCAAGGTGTTGTCGAAGCACAACCCGAAGATCCAGTTCCGGTCGTTTGATTCGATCGACAATGCGCCGGAAGAAAAGGCGCGCGGCATCACGATTGCCACGGCGCACGTGGAGTATGAGACGGCGAACCGGCATTACGCGCACGTCGATTGCCCGGGCCACGCCGACTACATCAAGAACATGATCACGGGTGCGGCGCAGATGGATGGCGCGATCCTGGTTGTGGCGGCGACCGACGGTCCGATGCCGCAAACGCGTGAGCACGTGCTGTTGGCGCGCCAGGTGGGCGTGCCCTACATCGTGGTCGCGTTGAACAAGTGCGACGCAGTGGACGATCCGGAGTTGCTGGATCTGGTGGAACTCGAAGTGCGCGAACTGCTGAAGACCTATCAGTTCCCTGGCGACAAAGTTCCGGTGGTGCGGCTTTCGGCGCTGGGTGCGTTGAACGGGGAAGCGAAGTGGGAAAAGCAGATTGACGAGTTGATGGAGGCGGTGGACAAGAGCATCCCGCAACCGGCGCGCGAACTGGACAAGCCGTTCCTGATGCCGATTGAAGATATCTTCTCGATTCAAGGCCGGGGCACGGTGGTGACGGGAAGAATCGAGCGCGGCAAAGTGAAGGTGGGCGAGGAAGTGGAAATTGTCGGCTTCCGCGACACGCGCAAGACGGTGGTGACGGGCGTGGAAATGTTCAAGAAGCAATTGGACGAAGGGTTGGCGGGGGACAACGCCGGGCTGTTGCTGCGCAGCATCGCGAAAGAAGATGTGGAGCGCGGGATGGTGTTGGCGAAAGGCGGATCGATTACGCCGCACACGAAGTTCAAGGCGGAAGTGTACATTCTGACCAAAGAAGAAGGTGGGAGGCATACGCCGTTCTTCAAGGGCTACCGGCCGCAGTTTTATCTGCGGACGACGGACGTGACGGGGGTGGCGGAGTTGCCGGAAGCGACCGAGATGGTGATGCCGGGAGACAATGTGAGCCTGGTGATTGAGCTGATCACGCCGGTGGCGATGGAAAAGGGATTACGGTTTGCGATTCGTGAAGGCGGGCATACGGTAGGCGCCGGAACGATTGCCGAGATCGTGAAGTAATCGGGCTTGTGTAAAAACATGCGGAGCGACCTTGGACAGGCAAGCACTAAAATTTGTCCTTGGGCTAGTTGGCGTACTGATCTTGTATTTTGCTGCTCCAATTGTAAGCGGATCGATCAAGCTGTGGCGTGTTTGGACTGGAAAAGATAGAACCCGAACACGAACCAGTAAGCATGAGACGACGTTGTAAAGCGGGGTTGAGCTAGAAGCTAGTAGCCAAGGGCTAAGAGCTGATTTTAGCGGCTCGCAACTTGCCGCTGGTTCTTTCCTCCCGGAATAGCCGGGCGGGGATAGAGAGTGAAACATGGTTGGAAAAGAAAGAATTCGCATTCGGCTTAAAGCATACGACTACCGCATCCTGGACCAGTCCACGGGTGAGATCGTCGAGACCGCTCGCCGCACTGGCGCACAGATCGCGGGCCCGATTCCTTTGCCCACGATGAAGAATAAGTATTGCGTGCTGCGCTCGCCCCACGTGGACAAGAAGTCGCGCGAGCAGTTTGAGATTCGCACCCATAAGCGTCTGCTCGATATTCTCGAGCCCACGCAGCAGACCGTAGATGCACTGATGAAACTTGATCTCCCCGCCGGTGTTGACGTCGAGATCAAGGCGTTCGGCAAAGAGCATAAATAGCTTTTAGTCCCTTCGGGACGAAGCAAAGAGCGAAAGCTCCCCAGCCAATAGCCACTGGCCAAGCTGGGAACGGAGAAGGAAATGGCAAAGGTAGCTGGAATTCTGGGTAAAAAAGTCGGCATGACGCAGCTCTTCGATGACAAGGGCGACGTGCATCCTGCTACCGTGCTGCAGGCTGGACCTTGTGTGGTCACGCAGCACAAGACTGCAACCAAAGACGGCTATGTTGCCGCCCAGATCGGTCTGGTCGAGTTCGTAAAGGAATCGCGGCTGACGATGCCGATGAAGGGACATCTGGGCAAGCACAATCTGCCACCGGTGAAGATCATTCGCGAAGTGCCTGTCGAGGTAGACGAAAAGGCGGTCGACGGCGACGGCGCAGTGAAGGCCGGTGATCGGGTGCTGATCGATATTTTCGAGGGCGAGAGGTTCGTGGACATCGTTGGCATCAGCAAAGGCCGCGGTTTCCAGGGTGTGGTCAAGCGCCATCATTTTGGCGGCGGCCCGAAGTCGCACGGTTCGATGTTTCAGATCACAGGCTCTATCGGCTCCTCGGCGTTTCCCTCGCGCGTGTTCAAGGGAATGCGCATGTCGGGGCACATGGGGAACGCTCGTGTTACCGTACGCAACTTGCGGGTGCTCGGCATAGACAAAGAAGACAATCTTCTGGTGGTGGAAGGCAGCGTACCCGGCCCCAATGGCGGATATCTGGTGATCACCAAGGCCAAGAAGCCGCCCCGAGAGCGTCGTGGATTTGCGGGTTCGGCGACAGTTGATCCGTTGAAGGCAGCGAAACGCGCCGCCAAGAAGGCATAAGAGATCACACGAAAAGCATATGGCAACGATTGACATTCAAAATCTGAGCGGCGGCAAAGTTGGCACGCTCGAGCTAGCCGACGAGGTTTTCGGCGCGGTCAACGAGGACCTGCTTTGGGAAGCGGTGAAGCACTACCGCGCCGCCCATCGTGCCGGCACTCATGCCACCAAGAATAAAAAGCTGGTTTCCGGCGCCGGCAAGAAGCTTTGGAAGCAGAAGGGTACTGGACGCGCCCGTGTCGGCTCCATTCGTTCGCCACTATGGCGGCACGGTGGCACCGTGCATGGCCCCCAACCGCACTCCTACGACTACCAGTTTCCGCGCAAGAAGCTGTTAGGTGCGTTGCGTTCGGCGCTCGCCGCCAAGTTCGCTGACGGCAAGCTGATCGTGGTCAATGCCTTCGGTCTCAAGGAAGTGAAGACCAAGGCGTTTCGCGAGTCGCTCGACAAGCTGAAAGTTGACAGCACGGCTTTGCTGGTGGAAGTGCCGAATCACGGAAACCGCAATCTGGTTCTCAGCTCGCGCAACCTTGAGGGTGTAGAGCTGCTCAGCGGCAACGCAGTTCATCCTTATCATCTGTTGCGTTATGACCGTGCAATCTTTTCGCAACCGGCCATCGAGAAGTTACAGGTAACACTGAAGAGTTCGCTGCCCAAGCGTCACAAGCACGCAGCTGAGGATGAAGGCAGTCCGAAAAAGGCTGCAAAGACGCCGCGGCGTCGCACCAAACATGAAAAAGCGGCGGAGGTGGCCTGATGAAATCGGCATATCAGATTCTTCGCCGGCCGGTCATTACTGAAAAGGGTCTGGCTATTAAGGAAAATCAGAACACACTGGTCTTCCAGGTGGCGCCCAAGGCGACCAAAACGGAAATTAAGGAAGCCGTGCAAAGCATTTTCAAAGTCAAGGTGCGTTCCGTTCGCACCGCGACTTATCCGGGAAAAGAACGGCGGCGAGGCAAGTTTGCCGGCTATCGTCCCGATTGGAAGAAGGCATATGTGCGGCTGAAGGCCGGCGAAAAGATGCCGGAGTACGCGCAGAATTTGTAGCCGTTGGTGGTTCGTCGTTGGTCGTTGGCCAACCCGAAAGATTGCAGCGGCAAAAGAAGCGAAAAGCTAGAAGCCAAGAGCTGATTTATGCCAATCAAGACATACAGACCGACGACCCAGACGTTGCGCTACCGGACGACGATCGTCAACGACGACATTACTCGTACCCGGCCGCACAAGCCGTTAACCGAGCCCAAGCCGCGCACCGGTGGCCGCCGCAATTCAGGCGATACCACCAGCCGGTTCATTGGTGGTGGTCACAAGAAGAAGCTGCGGCTTATTGATTTCAAGCGCGACAAGACCGGCATTCCAGCTACTGTGGCCTCCATCGAGTACGATCCCAATCGCTCGGCGCGCATTGCCTTGTTGAACTACGCTGACGGGGAGAAGCGCTACATCCTTCAGCCTGATGGTTTGAAAGTTGGGCAGAAAATCGTGAGCGGTCCTGACGCCGACATTCTGGTGGGCAATGCCTTACCACTGCGCAACATTCCGCCCGGCACCACGATTCACAATGTCGAATTGAAGCCAGGCAAAGGCGCACAGATGGTGCGGTCCGCAGGTGGCGCAGCTCAGTTGGTCGCCAAGGAAGCCGAATACGCTCTGGTCAAATTACCCTCGGGCGAGACTCGCAAAGTTTCCCAGGATTGCCTGGCGACCATCGGACAGGTCGGCAATCTGGATCACGAGAATGTCACCATCGGTAAAGCTGGACGTTCCCGCTGGCTTGGCAAACGTCCACATAATCGCGGCGTTTCCATGAACCCGGTGGATCATCCTCATGGTGGTGGTGAAGGCAAAACTTCCGGCGGACGTCACCCGGTTACTCCGTGGGGACAGCCGACGCGTGGCTACAAGACGCGTAATAACAAGCGCACGGATAAGTTCATTGTGAGCCGGAGATCGAAGTAACAGATTTGCAGAAATGCAGCTTGCTGCGTTTCTAGTACGGAAGAGCCAAGAGCTAGGAGCTAACAGCTAGAAGCTGACTTTTATGGCACGTTCAACCAAGAAGGGCCCGTTCGTCGATGGCTACCTGCAATCGCGGGTGGAAGCCATGAACTCGCGCAACGAGAAAAAGGTGCTGCGCACCTGGTCGCGGCGCTCCACGGTGATTCCGGAATTCGTGGGTCACACCATCGCGGTACACAACGGCAGGAAGTTTATTCCTGTGTATGTTACCGAGAACATGGTCGGCCATAAGCTGGGTGAGTTCAGCTTCACTCGCCAGTTCAAGGCACACTCCATGCGGGCGGCAACGGAAACAGCCGCCAGGCCGGCAGGTCCTCCCGGTGGTCCCGGAGCTATCAGTGCAGGCGGAGCGGCTCCGGCAGCAGCGCCGGCGGCTCCAGCGTCGAAGTCGTAAGGCAGGATGGAAGAGATTAAGACTATGGAATTTCGAGCTCAAGCCCGGTTCATGCGCGTCACGCCGCAGAAGGCCCGTCTGGTGCTGGACCTGATCAAGGGACGTCGCGTTGAAGATGCGCTCAACACGCTAACCTTCACCAAGAAACGCGTCGCGCCCACCATCGAGAAGTTATTGCGCTCAGCCTTGGAAAACGCCAACTATCTGAGCGCGGAAAAAGGTCTGGACGTCGATGTTGACAGCCTTTATGTGAAGCGCGCGGTGGCTGGCGACGGCCCGCGCATGAAGCGAATCCGTCCCGCACCCATGGGTCGGGCTTTTCGCTACGTGCGTCGTATCTCTCATATCGAGATCGAATTGGCAGAGCGCGGTAAGAATGGCGAAGCCGTGGGCCATGTTGTCGGCGAAGCCCACGCGGCTGCTCCAGCAAAGAAAAGCGCGGGCAAGAAGAAGTCCGCGGTCAATAAGAAGAAGAAAGTAGCAGCGAAAAAGTAGCGGCGGCGCTACAGGAGAAAAGATGGGACAAAAAGTTCATCCATACGGTTTCCGGCTCGGCTACACCAAGCCGTGGAAGTCCCGCTGGTTTGTGGAGCGCGACTACGACAAGCTTTTGCTCGAAGACGTCAAGTTGAAGAACGAGCTCAAAGAAAAGCTGAAGTCGGCGGGCGTCAGCTCCATTGAAATCGAGCGTCCCGGCAACAAGCTCCGCGTCATTATCAGGACAGCGCGTCCTGGAATCATCATCGGACGCAAGGGCGTCGAGATCGACAAGCTCAAGCAGGACGTGCAGAAGCGCACCGCGCGCGAGGTTTACCTCGACATCCAGGAAGTGCACAAGCCGGAGCTTGATGCACAGCTAGTGTCGGAGGCCATCGCGCTGCAACTTGAGAAGCGGGTCGGGTTCCGTCGCGCGATGCGCAAAGCTGTCGATTCGGCGTTGCGTTTTGGTTGTAAGGGAATCAAAGTTCGCGTGAGTGGCCGCTTGAACGGAAACGAAATCGCCCGCTCGGAATGGTATCTGCAGGGGCGGTTGCCATTGCACACATTGCGCGCCGACATCGATTACGGATTTACCGAAGCGCGTACCACTTACGGCGTGATTGGCGTGAAGGTCTGGGTTTATAAAGGCGAGATTTTGCCCGCCAAGAAGCGCGAACCGCAGCAGCAGCCTGTGGGCGCATTTTAGGTTTGCCGCTAGAGGCGCAGCAGGCTGAAAGCTAAGAGCCAAAGGCCAAGAGCTTATTTATGTTGATGCCAAAGAAAGTGAAGTACCGCAAACAACAGCGCGGCCGCATGCGGGGTAAAGCCTGGCGCGGAAGCGAACTGACGTTTGGCGACTACGGATTGAAGGTACTCGAGCCCGGTTGGATTACCGACCGGCAAATCGAAGCTGCCCGCGTGGCCATGACGCGCTTCGTCAAGCGTGGTGGCAAGATCCAGATCCGCTTATTCCCGGATAAGCCGGTCACCAAGAAGCCGGCCGAAACCCGTATGGGCAAGGGCAAGGGCGCGCCGGATCACTGGGTGGCCGTGGTTCGTCCCGGCAAGATTTTGTTTGAGATGGAGGGGGTCAGTTTGCAGGACGCCTCCGAGGCCATGCGTCTGGCGTCGCACAAGCTGCCGCTGCGCACGGTGTTTGTAAAACGCGAGTCAGCGGTTCACTAAGAATTCGTAACGAAAGACTGAGAACTGGTTTATGAAACCCGACAAAGTTCGCAACTTGACTGAAGACGAGCTCAAACACCAGGAGAGTGATCTCGGCGATCAACTCTTCAAGCTGAAGTTCCAGCTCAACATGGGCCAGACCGAGAGCTTGAAGAAGATCCGCGGCTTGCGCCGGGACATCGCCCGCGTGAAGACCATCACTCGCGAGCGCGAACTGGCCGCCGCCAAGACGGAGAAGCGCTAATGCCTGAAACCGCAGTCAATGCCCAGCACGGAGCGGCCGCCGGCCGCCGCAAGGAAGTGGTCGGCGAAGTCGTGTCGAACCGGATGCAGAAGACCATCGTGGTGCAAGTCGTGCGCAAGAAATCACACGCTTTCTACGGACGTGTGGTTTCGAAATCCAAGAAATTCTACGCTCACGACGAAAAGAACGAAGCCCACGTCGGCGACGTGGTCAGGCTCGAAGAAACCCGCCCGCTTTCGAAGTTGAAGCGCTGGCGGCTGAAGCAAGTGGTCCGCCGCGCCGCTTTGGTTCCAGAAGTGGCCGTCGAAGTGGCTTCCTAGAAGTCTTGCTACAGGAGATTGAATTATGGCCGTGATGATGAGAAGCATGCTCGAAGTCGCCGACAACTCCGGCGCCCGCAAGCTGCAGATGATTCTGCCGCTGGGCGGCTCCACGGGATTGAATGCCGGCTTGGGAGACGTGATCACGGCAAGCGTGAAGGAAGCGTCGCCCGACGGACAGGTCAAGAAGGGGACGGTGGTCAAGGCAGTGATCGTGCGCACCCGTAAAGAATACGGTCGTCGCGATGGCACCTACATTCGCTTCGACACCAATGCCGCCGTCCTGATCAACGATGCCGGCGAACCGGTGGGAACGCGCGTGTTCGGGCCCGTCGCCCGTGAGTTGCGCGAAAAGAAGTTTTTGAAGATCGTTTCACTGGCACCAGAGGTTCTGTAAGAGAGGTAGCTTGCTACCACTCCGAATGGTTTAGTTAGTAAGGACAAGAAAAATGGCAATCGCAGCAACCGCACATAAACGAGTGGACATTCGCCGTAACGATACGGTGAAAGTAATCACCGGTCGCGACAAAGGCAAAGAAGGCCGTGTTCTGCGCGTGTTTCCTGGCGATGGCAAGCTTCTGGTCGAGCACGTCATGCTGGTGAAGAAGCACGTGCGTCCCAACCCGCAGCGCAACATAAAAGGCGGCATTGCGGAGCAGGAGAGCCGCATCGCGATCTCCAACGTACAGCTGGTGTGCGGGACGTGCGGGCCGGTGCGCATCGGCCATGAAGTTCGTGGCGACCGCAAGGTTCGCGTGTGCAAGAAGTGCAAGACGACATTAGATAAATAGCGCGATTCGAAAGCATCATCGAAGGTACTGAGCAATGGCGAAAGACAAAAAAGAGAAAAAGGGCGGCGCGCAAGAGGAACAGCGGGTTCCAGAAGTGGCGCGTCACAGCGCCAAGGAGACTCCGCGGCTGAAGGCGCGCTTCAAAACGGAAATTGCGCCCACGCTAATGAAGGAGTTCTCATTCAAGAACCCCATGGCAGTGCCGCACCTGCACAAGATCGTCGTTAACATGGGTATGGGCGAGGCCACGCAGAATGCCAAAGTGATGGACCCTGCGGTCAACGAGCTGGGTCAGATCACCGGCCAGAAGCCGGTAATCACGCGGGCCAAGAAATCCATTGCGGCGTTCAAAGTGCGCGAAGGGCAAGCCATCGGTGCCATGGTTACTTTGCGTGGCGACCGCATGTACGAGTTTTTCGACCGCCTGGTCAACGTGGTGCTTCCCCGCGTGCGAGACTTTCGCGGCGTTTCCACCAAGTCATTTGATGGCCGCGGCAACTACACCATCGGCCTGCACGATCAGTTGATCTTTCCGGAGATTGACTACGCCAAGGTCGACAAGCAGAAAGGCATGAACGTCACCATCGTGACCACTGCTGCTAGTGACGATCAGGCGCGAACGTTGTTACGGCATATGGGAATGCCGTTCCGGCCGTAATCAATTTGTAGAGATGCAGCTTGCTGCGTCTCAGAGACGTTGAGGAGCTAATTTGTCCACTACTGCAAAACGAGTCAAGGACGCAAGAAAGCCCAAGTTTTCTTCGCGCAAGCACAACCGCTGCAAGATCTGCGGGCGCCCGCGCGCGTATCTCCGCAAGTTCGGCCTGTGCCGCCTGTGTTTCCGCAGCCTGGCCTTGCGGGGAGAGATCCCTGGGGTTTCGAAGTCGTCCTGGTAAGAAAACAAGTCGCCGCAGGTTCTTCGCGGGTCATCGCGGAAGCTAACGGGCGGCTGAGGAGAAGCAAAACATGAGGTTGACCGATCCGGTCGCAGACATGCTGGCGCGCATTCGCAACGCGATTAGCGCCCGGCACCAGAAAGTGGATGTTCCCGCTTCCAAGCTGAAGGCGGAAATTGCCCGTATCCTCAAAGAGGAGGGCTATATCGCCAACGTCAAGGCTACCGAAGAGGAAGGACACAAAGTCCTGCGTCTTTACTTGAAGTATGGCAATGGCAACGAAGCGGCCATATCGAATGTGGCCCGGGTTTCGCGTCCCGGCTGTCGCGTGTACGTGCGACGTACCGAGATTCCCCGCGTTCTAGGCGGTCTCGGCATCAACATTCTCACCACGCCTCGTGGCGTGATGACCGGACGCCAGGCCCGCAAGCAGGGTCTGGGCGGCGAATTGCTTTGCGAAGTTTGGTAGAAGCGGTAGCTAAGAGCTAAAGGCTAAGGGCCAAGAGCTGATCTTATGTCACGAATTGGAAGAAAACCGATCCCGCTCCCCAAGGGAGTAACGGTCAAAATCGAAGGCAACACTGTCGCCGTCCAAGGCCCCAAGGGCAAATTGGATACATCTCTGCCCGTCGGCATACAGGTCAAGCAGCAGGACGGCAATCTGGTCGCCATCCGCGAAAACGATTCCCAGGCCGCGCTGCATGGCTTGGCTCGAGCTCTCGTCAACAATGCGGTCGAGGGTGTCACCAAGGGCTGGACCCGCGATTTGGAAATCGTGGGCATCGGGTATCGCGCGGAATTGAAGGGAAAAGGGACAGTCGTGTTCAGTCTCGGCTATTCTCATCCCATTGAATATCCGCTTCCCACTGGTATCGAGGTGGCCGTCGACCCGAAACAGACCAAGCTGTCGGTCACCGGTATCGACCGTCAGAAGGTCGGCCAGGTTGCGGCCGAGATGCGCAGCTTGCGTCCGCCCGATCCATACAAAAACAAGGGTGTGCGCTACGCCGGGGAACGCTTGAAGAAGAAAGTGGGCAAGACGGGAGCGAAATAGTCGTTGGCGGTCTTTTGCCAACTACGAACGACCAAGGACGATTGAAATGTTGACTCGAACTTCAAAGAACACAAACCGGCGGCACGTGCATGAGCGCATCCGCAAAAAGATTCTCGGCACCGCCGAGCGTCCGCGCCTGAACGTGTACCGCTCGCTGAATCATATTTATGTTCAGGTAATTGACGATTTCCACAGCAACACTCTGGTGTCCGCTCACTCCGCCGAAGGCAAGAAGGGTGAGAAGCGTACCGGCGGAAACGTGGCTGCGGCCAAGTCGGTCGGCAAAGCCATTGCCGAGCGCGCCAAAGCCAAGGGGATCACGAAAGTCGTGTTCGACCGTGGCGGCTATATCTATCACGGGCGGGTCAAGGCTCTGGCCGACGCCGCCCGCGAAGCGGGACTGCAGTTCTAGAGAGATATAGAGATAAAAGAGAAGAGAGCAGAATGCCAACTGTAATAAAGAAACTCGATGCGGGTGCCTACCAACTGAAAGACCAGGTCGTAAACATCAACCGGGTCACGAAAGTGGTCAAGGGAGGCAAGAACCTCTCTTTCGCCGCGCTGGTGGTGGTGGGCGACCCTAGTGCTGCGGTTGTGGGGTACGGTTCGGGCAAGGCCAAGGAAGTTCCCCAGGCCATTCGCAAGGGAATTGAGTCGGCGAAAAAGAACCTGATGAGGGTCAATCTCACTCCGACCAGCATCCCGCACACCGTGCTGGGAAAGTTCGGCTCGGGCAGAGTACTGCTGAAGCCCGCTCCCGAAGGCACGGGCGTGATCGCAGGCGGTGCGGTGCGCGCGGTGATGACCTCGGTCGGAATACAGAACGTGCTGACTAAATCCATCGGCACCACCAACCCGCATAACGTGATCAAAGCCACTTTTGACGCGCTCAAGCATTTGAAGAACCGGGCTGACGTGGCCGCTATGCGCGGCAAGTCCGCACAAGAGTTATAACCAGAAGAGGTTTCGTAAATGACGGCAAAGAAATCAAACCCGGCCAGCGGCAAGATCCACCTGAAATGGGTGCGCTCCGCGATTTGTACTCCGGTGAAACACAAACGAGTAGTCAAGGGACTGGGCTTTACCCGGCTTAACCAGGTGATCGAGCGTCCGGACAACCCCGCAATTCGCGGCATGGTGGCCAAGATCCCCCACCTGATCGAGATTGTGGTAGCCAAGAGCTAGCCGAGAGCTCGTAAGAGCGTTATGGAAATCGATTATGAATCTCTCCAACATTCGAGCACCGAAGAAGGCATCGGAAAACAAGAAGCGCGTCGGACGCGGCATGGGCTCCGGCATGGGCAAGACTTCCACCCGCGGACATAAAGGCCAGCGCTCGCGCAGTGGTTCGCGCATGATGCGCGGTTTTGAAGGCGGCCAGATGCCATTGCATCGCCGCATGCCCAAGCGCGGCTTCACCAACATCTTCCGCAAGGAATTCAACGTCGTGAACCTGGACCGGCTGGCCGGTCTCGGCGAAACCACCATTACGCCTGAGGTTTTGCGCAAAGCAGGCGTCATCAGCACCAAGCACCCAGTTAAGATCCTGGGCGATGGCGAACTCTCCAAGGCACTCACCATTCACGCCCATAAATTTTCCAAGTCGGCCCAGGAGAAGATCACCAAGGCCGGCGGCAAGTTCGAGGTCTTGCAGTAATGTTGGAGAAACTGGCCAATATCTTTCGCATTCCTGACCTGCGCAGGCGTATTGTGTTCACCCTGGGCATTGCTGGCCGTATACCGCCTCGGCGGCCACATCCCCACTCCTGGCGTGAACGCAGACAAACTGCAGCAGTTCTTCGAGCAGAACCGTGGCACCTTCCTGGGCTTCGTGGATCTGTTCTCCGGAGGCCAACTCCGTCGCCTCACCATCTTTGCCCTCGGCATCATGCCCTACATCACCGCGTCCATCATTTTGCAATTGTTGACGGTGGTGTATGAGCCCCTCGCCAAGCTGCAAAAAGAAGGCGAACTGGGCCGCAAGAAGATCACGCAATGGACGCGCTATCTGACCGTAATTCTCAGTTCCGTGCAGTCGCTCGGCATTGCTCTCAGTCTGCATGAAGTCAGGGGATTTCGTGGTCAATCCCGGTCACGGCTTCATTCTGATGACCATGCTCACGCTCACCACTGGCAGCGCATTCATCATGTGGCTGGGCGAGCAGATCACGGAGCGCGGCATGGGCAATGGCATGTCGCTGCTGATCTTTGCCGGCATTGTGGTTGGACTGCCGCGCGCCGTTGCCGACCTGATCGACAAAACCAAGAACGACGCATGGGGACCGTTCACTCCCGTCGCGATGTTAATGCTGATCGCCGTTATGGTTCTGGTCGTGGCCTTCATTGTCTTCGTCGAACGCAGCGAGCGCCGCATTCCGGTGCAATACGCTAAGCGCGTGGTGGGGCGCAAAGTCATGGGCGGTCAGTCCACCCACCTGCCCCTGCGGGTGAACGCGGGCGGCGTCATGCCGGTCATCTTCGCTTCCTCCATCCTGACTATGCCGCAGATGGTGGCTCCAGGGTTTCAAAAACAACCGCTATTTCGGCGATCTGATCCGCGCCCTGGGATGGGGCGAGCCGCTCTACACTTTCCTCTACGCCGTCGGAATTATTTTCTTCGCCTACTTCTATGTGTCGATCGTTTTCAATCCGAATGAAGTCGCCGACAACATGCGGAAGTATGGCGGATTCATTCCCGGCATTCGTCCCGGCAAGCGCACCGCCGACCACATCAACGAAATCCTGACCCGGATCACGCTCGTCGGCGCCCTGTATTTGATCATCATTTCTTTTATTCCGGAATGGATGATTGCCGGTATTCACTTGAATCACCTCTGGGGGCCGGTGGGAGCGTTCTTTGAACGGCTGCCAACCTGGATGACCAACGGGTTGGGCGTGACTTTTTATTTCGGGGGCACTTCGCTGCTGATCGTGGTGGGCGTCGCCATGGATACTGTCACCCAGATCGAGGCCCAACTCATCATGCGTCACTATGACGGATTCACTCCCGAGAGCGGACGGATCCGCGGCCGCCGCACCTGGTCATGAGATAACGCCGGCGTTCGTCGGCAAGCGTTTTGTGTTGTCGTCCGGCGATCCGAAAAAGACGTCCGGGTAGATCGGGGTGGGGAGAAGCCGTCGGGATGGCGGAGGCACACTTCGCGCAGCATCGGACCGATCGTACTTGCTCGGACCGCCTGGCGCCGGGAAAGGCACACAGGCCAAGCTGATCGCCGAGCATTACGGCATCCCGCAGATCTCCACCGGAGACATTCTGCGGGCGCAAGTGAAGAATGGCACTCAGCTGGGCGCGATGGCCAAAGACATCATGGCGCGCGGCGACCTGGTGCCAGACGAGTTGTTGTACGACATGGTCGCCGAACGCCTGCGGGAGGCCGACTGCAACCGTGGTTTCATTCTTGACGGATTTCCCCGCACAGCCGCTCAGGCGGGCTGGTTGGACGCGTATTTCGAACATGAGGTCTTTGACAAACCGAATCGGGCCCGCTGCCTGCCGATTGTGATCCGCATCGACGTGGATTATAATGACTTATTGCTGCGGCTTACTGGACGCAGGACCTGCCCTGTCTGTGGACAGATTTACAACGTCCATCTTCAGCCACCGCGTGTCGATGAGCTTTGCGACCTCGACGGTTCCAAGCTGGTCACTCGTAACGATGATCGCGAGGATGTGATCCGGGAACGTCTGCAGGCCTACGACTCACCAGACCCGGCCGGTGGCCGAGTATTACGCGCGCAAAGGTCGGCTGGTTTCGGTGTACGGTGCGTTGCCGGTGGACCAGGTGTCACGAGCAGATTTTCCAGGAGATTGAACGCCACGGTCACCGCCGAAGGCGCTATGATATGGCGATTGTCTGTAAATCGGCGGCGGAGATTGACAAGATGCGGCGCAGTGGCCGCATTGTCCGGGAAGTGCTGAATTTGCTTAGCAGTTTGGTCGCTCCTGGGGTCACGACCATGGACCTGGAACGCGCCGCCGAGAAGAAGATCAAAGAACTGGGAGCCAAGCCCGCATTCAAGGGTTACTACGATTATCCTTGTGTGCTCTGCACCTCGGTGAATGAGGAAATTGTGCACGGCATCCCTTCAGAAAAGCGGGTGCTGAAAGCGGGCGATATTGTTTCCATCGATTGTGGCGTAGTGCTGGATGGCTATTACGGCGATGCTGCCATCACCGTGCCGGTGGATGGATCGGTGAAGCCGGAAGTGCGCAAACTGCTCGAGGTCACCGAAGCCTCGTTGTATAAGGGCATCGAGCAGGCGCGGGTTGGGAATACGGTTGGCGATGTCGGCGCGGCGGTCCAGGAATTTGTTGAAGCCAACGGCTTCAGCGTGGTCCGCGAGTTTGTGGGCACGGCATTGGGACCAGGCTGCACGAAGAGCCGCAGAGTGCCGAACTTTGGAGCCGAGGACATGGCGCCCGAATTGCGCGAGGGCATGGTGCTCGCCATCGAGCCCATGGTGAATTACGGCAAAGCCCGGAGCCCGCGTGCTGGAAGACAAGTGGACCGCCGTCACCGATAGACGGCAGTTGCAGCGCCCACTTCGAGCACTGCGTCGCGGTGACCAAAGATGGCCCGATGATTTTGACGCAGTAGAAGCTACTGAGCTGCTAGCTCAAGAAGCGAAGAGTTTTAGCTAGAAGCCAGTGAGCTAGAAGCTGAGCATTCTAAGGAGTCAATGAGCAAAGAAGACGCGATTGAAGTCATGGCGACGGTCCTGGAACCGCTGCCCAATGCCATGTTCAAGGTGGAGCTGGAAAACAAGCACCAGGTGCTGGCGCACGTTTCCGGCAAGATGCGCAAGAATTTCATCCGCATTTTGCCCGGCGACAAAGTCGCGGTCGAGCTTTCGCCCTACGACCTGAATCGCGGACGCATTGTGTATCGCTATAAATGAGCCGTCTGCCATCGCCGCAGTCGGTTTTAGCTGACGGCGGAAGCGGTGACGGCTGAGAGCTGGGGTCTTATGAAAGTACGAGCATCGGTAAAGAAAATTTGCGACAAATGCAAGGTCATCCACCGCAAGGGTGTGGTGCGGGTGATCTGCGAAATTCCAAACACAAGCAGCGGCAAGGATAAAGGAGCAACTATGGCACGTATTGCAGGCGTCGATCTTCCGCGCAACAAGCACGTGAATATCGCGCTGACTTATATCTACGGCATCGGCATCCGCGCTCGGCCCGCATTCTGGACGAAGCCAAAGTCGAGCCCATGAAGAAGGTCCAGGACCTGGGCGAAGACGAGGTCAACCGCATCCGTCAGGTCATCGAGGCGGAAGGCATGGTCGAAGGCGATCTGCGCAAAGATATTTCGATGAATATCAAGCGGCTCATCGAAATCGGCTCTTATCGCGGATATCGCCATCGCCGCAACCTGCCGGTCCGCGGACAGCGCACCCATACCAATGCGCGCACCCGCAAAGGCCCGCGCAAGGGCACGGTGGCGAAGAAGAAGAAGACGGCGACAAAGACATAAAGTCAGGTCGTCGATAGCGAAACAGCGGCGATTGCAGTAGCGGACTAACGAAGCCAGACGGCTTATGGCAAAACCAGCAGCGGCAGGCGGCGCAGCACGCCGGAGAAAAAGGGCAAGAAGAAGACGTTCAAGAAGAAGGAACGCAAGCACGTCTCGCATGGCATGGTGCACATTCAGGCGTCGTTCAACAACACCATCGTGACCATCGCCGATCCGGCGGGCAACGTGCTCTCCTGGAAGAGTTCCGGCTCGCTGGGCTTCCGCGGATCGCGCAAGGGCACGCCCTTTGCCGCGCAGCAGGCCGCCTTGAACGCCGCCAACATGGCGCGCGATCACGGTGTGCGCAGCGTGGAAGTGCGGGTCAGCGGCCCGGGTTCGGGACGCGAGTCGGCCATCCGCGCCCTGGCTGCCGCCGGCATTGAAGTGCGCAACATCAAGGACGCGACGCCGATTCCGCATAACGGCTGCCGTCCGCCAAAGCGCCGAAGAGTTTGAGAGCTGCTTTGAGTACGTAGCCTTTCGCTAACGAGCTGGGCGCTCAAAACTGAGACAGATTCGTCCGGGAAGAAGGGTGAAGCCAAGCCTGTAAACCGGTCATCTAAAGGAGAAGCAAACTTGGCACGTTATACCGATCCTGTCTGCCGTCTCTGCCGCCGCGAGGGCATGAAGCTGTTCCTCAAAGGCACAAATGCTTCAGCGATAAGTGTCCCATCGAGAAGCGTAACTTTGCTCCCGGCCAGCACGGCAAGGACCGCAAAGCCAAAATCGTGGGCTATGGCCTGCAACTGCGCGAAAAGCAGAAGACCAAGCGCATGTACTTCACCCAGGAAAGCCAGTTCCGCAACTACTTCGAGAAGGCGGCGCGCGCCAAGGGCGTCACCGGCGAAATGCTGTTGCAGCAACTGGAGCGCCGGCTGGACAACGTCGTCTATCGCCTGGGCTTCGGCATTTCTCGCCGCCAGGCGCGCCAGTTGGTGCGCCACGGCCACGTCGCCGTCAATGGACGCAAGGTCAATATTCCTTCCTACCAGGTGAGTGTGGGCGAGGAGATCGCCATTCGCGAGAGCAGCCACAAGCTGGCGATTCTGGAGACGGCCAAGGAATTTGCCAGCCACCAGAATGCGCCGACGCTGGCTGGAAATTGATCGCGACAATTACAAGGGCCGGGTGTTTCGCTGCCCAAGCGCGAAGACATCAACCGCCGGTGAATGAGCAGTTGATCGTAGAGTTGTATAGTAAGTAACGCTGTGTGGTTGGGCGTTGGGCTCAGCGCGGCGTCAGTCCTGAGCCGAAGCGAAGGACCTCGTGCTAGTAGTTTTTGTTCTGGTCCACTTTTCGAGCCAGATCAGCCGGTTGCTGGCGCTTGACCTGAAGTTGGACCGCTTCAGGGAGCCTGGCACCGAGCCAAACGGCCGAAGGAGAGAAACACAATGCTTTGGAAAGGTTTTCAAAAACCGAAACGTCTGGCCATTGACACCTCAACCCTCACTGACAAGTACGGTATCTTCTGGGCGCAGCCGTTTGAACGCGGCTTCGGCACCACCATCGGCAACGCGCTGCGGCGCGTGCTGCTGTCCTCCATCGAGGGCGCGGCCGTCACCGCCGTGAAAATCGAAGGCGTGCTGCACGAGTTCCAGTCGATCCCCGGAGTGGTCGAGGACGCCACCGACATCATCCTCAACCTGAAGCAGATTCCCTTCAAGCTGAGCGGCGATGCGCCCAAGGCCATCTATCTGCGCGCCGATCAGCCGGGCGTGGTGACCTCGGGCATGATCGAGGCCGACGCCGACGTCGAAGTGCTGGACAAAGACGTCTACATCGCCACCGTCAGCGAAGGCGGCAAGCTCGACATGGAAATGCGCCTGAAGCGCGGCCGCGGCTATGTTTCCGCCGACAAGAATTTCGACGAAGACCTGGGCATCGGATTCATTCCCATCGATTCCGTGCACTCGCCGGTGCGCAAGTGCAACTACACCGTGGAAGCGGCGCGTCTCGGTCAGATCACCGACTACGACAAGCTCACTCTCGAAGTCTGGACCAACGGCTCCGTCACCCCGGCCGACTCCATCGGCCTGGCGGCGAAGCTGCTGAAGGACCACATGAACATCTTCATCAACTTCGAGGAGGACATCGAGACCTCCAGTTCGAGCGACGAGCGCAAGCCGGAGATCCGCAACGAGAACCTGAACCGCTCGGTCGAGGAACTGGAGCTTTCCGTGCGCAGCTACAACTGCCTGAAGAACGCGAACATTCAGACCATCGGCGAGCTGGTGCAGAAGACCGAAGCCGAGATGCTGAAGACCAAGAATTTCGGCCGCAAGTCGCTGAACGAGATCAAGGAAATTCTCTCCACCATGGGCTTGAGCCTGGGCATGAAGATCGACGAGCACGGCAATGCCGTGCCCGGCCCGACTTCGAACCAGGTGCTGCCGGCGTCGGCCTACGGCGGATAACGATCTGTAAGAGAGTTCATGGAAGATTCGGTGCGTCTCGCGTCCAGGTCTTCCGAGCGTAGCGAGAGTCGGTGCTTGCAACGCTCAGACCCGGAAACAAAGGATTCTGACCATGCGTCACGAAGTAGCAGGATGGAAACTGGGACGTAACACCTGCGCACCGCCGCTCGCTGCTGCGGAACCTGGTCACCTCGCTCATCGTGGAAGAGCGCATCGAGACCACCGTCCCCAAGGCCAAAGCCATGCGTCCGCAGGTCGAGAAGATGATCACGCTCGGCAAGCGCGGCGACCTGGCGGCGCGCCGTCAGGCCCTCGCCTACCTGATGACCAGCGCCGCCGTCGATAAGCTGTTCGACACCATCGGCCCGCGTTTCGGCGACCGCAACGGCGGCTATCTGCGCATCGTCCGCACCGGCTGGCGAAAAGGCGACGGCGCCGACAAGGCTTTCATCGAACTGCTGGGCAGCGAAAAGATGCTGGACGAAAAGCGCCAGAAGCGCGCCGAAGCCCGCGCCAAGCGCGCCGAGGAAAACAAGCGAGCCATGGAAGAAGCCGAAGCCCAGGGCGGCGTTGAGCATCCCGACTCCCGGCGCCGAAGGCGAAGACAAGGTCTAGTAGTTCACCCGACCGGGCCTTAGAGGGCGCAGCTTCAGGCGCAGCCCTTTTCATTTCAATCATTTCCGATCCGAAATCCGCTTGATAGCGCCTACCCTAAGTCCCCGCTGCAGGGACATTTTATGTAATGCGACGTAATGCATGCTATATTCAGTGTATTATGCCCAGCACAAAACGGACCATCAGCTTCCGCGCCGATGCCGAAAAGATCGATGCGCTCGATTCCCTTGCCGCAGCCCAAGACCGTCCCCGCAGCTACCTCATTAATGAGGCCATCACCAACTACATCGAAATGCATGCCTACCAGGATGCGCTAGTACGCAAGGGGTTGGAAGATATGCGAAAAGGCCGCGTCGTCAGCCATGAGGAGGTTGTAAAGAGGCTTAAGAGCACTGGTCGCGCGAGCCAATGATTGTATGGACCGAGCACGCGACTCAACAGCTGGATCGAGCTCACGATTACATCGCACTATCCAACAGTGAAAAGGTTGCCGCGCAGGTCGCCATGCGCATCGTCGCCAGCGTTCTACGGCTCGACACATTCCCTCTCTCAGGCAGACCCGGCCGGGTCCGCGGTACCCGGGAATTGGTCATTTCGAACTCTCCTTTTATCGTCGCTTATAGTATCGAAAATGAACGCATCGTGATCCTCGCCATCTATCACGGCGCCCAAAGTGGCCAGAGGCATTCTAAAGGCGACCAACTGCTGGGACCCGGCCGCGCACTCGTACATGTCCTTGCGCGGGTCACCGCCGTAATCTAGCCCCTTCCCAACCGCGCGCTAAACTCTCCTTAGCATGGAGTCCAACCGCACACAACTGTGGATCGCGGCCAGCGCAGGCGCTTTGCTGCTGATGATCTTCTTCGGATATCTCATCTGGTTGAACAACCAAGGGCCCGGTACTGGCACGTTCCGAAGATCGCGATCCCCTGTCTGGTACTCCCAACACCATCTCGCTGAACCCGCTGCGCGACCGCAACTCCGAACGCGTCGCCGCAAAATATCTGGACGCCATGCGCAATGGCCAATGCAAAGAAGAACTCGCCAAGTGGGAGCATGACTACCGCCGCAAATATGCGGCTTTCATTTGCGACTCGGAAGCCAAGCACCCGCTGCTTTCGTGGAAGGTGGTGGACTGGGAAGACGCGCCACCTCTCCGTATTCTTCACTACCGCGGCAAACGCCGCACCAACGAGGGCGAGTCAGCTACCTACAAAGAGCTGTTTTCGGTCACACTCGAAAACAAAGATGGAGCCTGGGAAGTCACCAAGTACGACGCCATGTACTGAACTTCTGCCCCCCCCGCGCGGCCGCCGCTTTCCCTGTGATACAAGATTTCCATGAGGGAAGCCCGCGGTTCCAATCTGATCGCCTTCGGCGCGACCTCATTCCTGAACGATACTGCCAGTGAGATGGCGTACTGGGTTCTGCCCGCATTCCTGGCGTCGATCGGTGCCGGTCCCGCCCAGTTGGGCATCATCGAAGGCATCGCCGAGAGTGTGGCTTCCTTTACCAGACTCTTCTCTGGATATCTTGCCGACCGAGCGCCGCGCCGCAAGCCGGTTGTGGTCATCGGATACTTTGTCGCTAACGCCGTTAAACCGTTACTGGCGCTCGCAGGTTCGTGGAGCCAGATTCTCGGTATTCGCTTTGCCGATCGCTTGTCCAAGGGAATTCGCAGCCCCACTCGCGACGTGATGCTTGCCGATTCGGTACCCTCGTCGCGCGTGGGTGCCGCCTACGGTCTGTTGCAATCTATGGATTCTGCCGGCGCCATTGCCGGACCGCTGCTGGTGCTCATGCTCCTGCCGCATTACGGTCTGCGCGGCATCTTCTACCTTGCTGCCATTCCTGGAGCGCTCTGCGTTGCGGTGGCGATGTTCGGAATTCATGAAGTAAAACGAAAGAGAACCGAAAATCCCAACCATCAACCTTCCGCTCCTGCCAAAGCATTCGAGCATTTTCCCGGCAAGTTCTATTTCGTGCTGCTGGCGGTGACGCTCTTCTCCCTGGGAAATTCCAGTGACATGTTTTTGGTGCTGCGAGCCCAGAGCCTCGGCATCCCTGTAACCCACGCGCCATTGTTGGGACTCGTATTCAACATTACTTACACGCTGTTTTCCTGGCCCGCCGGCCGGCTGAGCGACCGCCTTTCGCGCCGTGCGCTGGCAGCCGCTGGCTACCTGGTCTTTGCGGCGGTGTATTTCACTTTCGCAGTTGCGCCCAGCGTTGCTGCGATCTGGTTCGCCATGGGTTTTTATGGATTGTTCTACGCACTGACCGAGCCAGTGCTGAAAGCGCTGGTCGTAGGAGTTGTTGTGCCTGAATTGCGGGGCCGTGCTCTCGGAGTCTATTCCTTTGTCAGCAGCGCGGCCATCCTGCTCGCCAGCCTGATCACAGGGGAATTGTGGAAACATTACGGCCCCAGAGTTCCGTTTTACTTGTCCGCCGGAATCGCGCTCGTCTCGGCAGTATTATTGCTGATCTCGCGGGCTACGCATGCCGGCAAGACACGAGCCGTCTGAGCCCTCGGCCGTCAATCGCTCGTCTATAAATCATTAACGACGCGCCTAGCCGGAACTTCCTCGGCCATCCTCGCGCTCTTCGACCGCAGAAAGAGAAAGATCACAATCTGCGCCGTCAACGCTGCCGAGCTATCCAACACCACATCACTGAACCGGCCCGTCCTCGACGGCAGAAAAGTCTGGTGCCACTCGTCCATACTGGCCACCATGGCCGACATCAAGAATGCAATCACCGACCAGCGGAGGGCCCACACTGCCGGCAATCTCAGCGTGACCTTCCACGCCCGAAACAAGAGAACACTCAAGATGAAATATCCGACAAAGTGGCCAGTCTTTCTGATGTAGTGGTGCCAGACTAGGAATCGTCGCCAGTCAAGACCCAGCAGAAAATGCAGGATCGGGTAGAGAAATCGGCTGGTGTTTTCAGCCGAAAGGTAAGTCGTCGACTCAATGGCGATCACCACCAGCCAAAGGCCAGCGGCGAACCAGACTCTTAGGATGTCCTTTTGATGGGGAGTCAAGCCTGGACTTCCCCTGCGAATGGCAAAAACATGCTTCCTTTCAAACTTGTAGCCTTATTCAACCGCGTAGTTCGGAGCCTCGCGCGTAATCATCACGTCGTGGACATGACTCTCTCGCAGTCCAGCTCCGCTGATGCGCACGAATCGTGTCTTCTGTAATAACTCCGCAATGCTCGCGCAGCCGCAATACCCCATGCCCGATTTCAGCCCACCAACCATCTGGTGCACAATCATGGCCACCGACCCGCGGTAGGGAACTCGTCCTTCAATTCCTTCCGGAACTAGTTTGGCCAGCCGGTTGGACTCTTCGCCCATCGACGACAGCGCCGTCGAGGCTTCGCCCTCCGTGTTTTGGAAATAGCGCTCGCTGGATCCCGAGGCCATCGCCCCCAGTGATCCCATGCCGCGATATGACTTGAATGTCCGGCCTTGATAAAGAATCAACTCGCCAGGGCTTTCGTCTGTCCCCGCAAATAGCGATCCAATCATGACCGCCGCCGCGCCCGCTGCCAGAGCCTTGGTGATGTCCCCGGAATACTTGATGCCGCCATCCGCAATGATAGGAATGTTGGCGTCCTTGGTTGCACGGTAAGCTTCCGCAATTGCCGTAATCTGCGGCACACCCGCGCCGGTGACCACTCGCGTGGTGCAAATCGAGCCGGGTCCGATGCCGACTTTTATCGCGTCTGCCCCCGCTCTTGCCAACTCGCAGGCACCGTCAAAAGTAGCCACATTGCCCACGATCAAATCCACTTCCGGCAGCCTCGACTTGATCGCCTTCACCGCATCCAGCACCCGCGACGAGTGCCCGTGAGCGCTGTCAATCGCCAGCAGGTCTACCTTGGCGTTCGCCATCTCCTGCGCCCGCTCCAGAAAGTCGCCACTCGCCCCGATCGCCGCCGCCACTCGCAACCTGCCGTGCGTGTCCTTGGCCGCATTCGGATATTTCAACTTCTTCTGAATGTCTTTAACGGTAATCAGGCCCTTCAAGTTGTACTTGTCATCCACCACCAACAGCTTTTCCACGCGATGCTCATGCAGGATCTTCTCCGCATCTTCAAGCGTAGTCCCGACCGGCACCGTGATCAGGTTTTCCTTGGTCATCACTTTGCTGATGGGAATATCGAAGCGAGTCTCGAACCGCAGATCGCGGTTGGTGAGAATGCCGACCAGCTTGCCGTTCTTGGTAATGGGCACGCCAGAAATCTTGTACTGGCGCATGACTTCCAGCGCCTCGGAAACTTTCGCGTCCGGCCCCATGGTCACCGGATCGACGATCATACCGCTCTCCGAGCGCTTCACTTTGTCCACTTCGTTGGCCTGCTGATCGATCGACAGATTGCGATGGACAATGCCCACTCCACCCTGCTGCGCCAGCGCAATTGCCATGTGCGACTCGGTCACCGTGTCCATGGCCGCGCTGATGATGGGAATATTCAGCCGGATATTGCGTGTCAGCTGAGTCTGGGTATTGGCCAGCGCCGGGACGACATCGGATCGCGCCGGCAGCAGCAACACGTCATCAAAGGTAAGCGCCTCAGGAACCGGAAAATGAATCATAGTGTTCTCAGCCGCGAAGGGTGATGTCGATTAAGTATGATCTCTATTCTAGAGACGCTGGCAGGATTGGGCAAATGGAGTGTTGCTATGGATCATGAGCCAAAGATGCCCGCGCCATACGCACCTCCTCCCGTTTGTCTTTTACTCCCCAGCGGCGTATTATTGTCCTTGGATACTGTTGTGTAAGAAACCGATTTTGGCGAAGCACACCAGTGGGCGCAAGCCCACATTTTAGTTTGTGCCGCTTTCAAGACGGTTCTTACTGTCGGTAAGTTACTGGTTTCATGGTATTTGACATCGAGCGGGTTCGTGAAATTGCCGCCCAGGTGGGCGCCTCCGGTGGAGTGGAGGTGGTCGAAGTTGACATGCGCGGCTCAGGCAACGCGCGCATGCTGCGTGTCTTCATCGACAAGCCTGGCGGCGTCACGCACGAGGATTGCGCTAACTTCAGCCGCGAGTTGAGCACGATTCTCGACGTAGAGGACGCGGTTCCCGGCGGTTCGTATGTGCTGGAGGTTTCATCTCCAGGCCTCGACCGCAAGCTGTCGCGACCGGCTGACTTCGAGCGCTTCACCGGCAGCCGCATAAAGTTAACGACACGAACTCCGGTGAACGGCAATAAACATTTTGAAGGACGGCTGCAAAGTTTTCAGAACGGCCGCTTGATGTTGGAACTGAGTATGCCGGGAAAGAAGCCGAAACCGGGCAGCGTTCCCGTAAAGCTCGAGATCGAGCTAAGCAACGTCGAGAAGGCGAACGTAGTACCAGAGATTTAACTAAAGGCCAAAAGCCAATAGCCAAAAGCGACTTACTTATGGCAAGCGAGCTTTACAACACGATTGACGCCCTCAGCCGGGAAAAAGGCATTGATCCGCAGATCGTCGTCACCGCGGTCGAAGACGCCATCGTGGTCGCCACCCGCAAGTATTACAAGACTCAGGAAAACCTCCGCGCCCAACTCGACAAAGACACGGGCAAGATCCGGGCTTTCTCGGTGCGCACCGTGGTTGAAACTCCCGAGCAGGTCGAAGACCCGCTGCTCCAGATCACACTCGACGACGCTCGCAAGTCTGATCCCAACATCGAAGTCGGCGGTGAGATTCAAACCCCCAAAGTTACGGAAGGAATTCTAGGCAGGATTGCGGCGCAAATTGCCAAGCAAGTGATCTTTCAAAAGGTTCGCGAAGCCGAACGCGATACCGTGTACAACGAATACATTGGACGCGTTGGCGAGATCGTCAACGCCACCGTGAAGCGGGTCGAAGGCCCGGATGTGATCTTTGATCTCGGCAAAGCCGAGTCGCGCATGCCCCGCAAAGAGCAATCTCGGCTGGAATCGTTCGCGGTCGGCGAACGCGTACGAGTGGTGATTGCCCGTGTGGAGCGGGCGTCTAAGGGGCCGGCGGTGGTTGTGTCACGCGCTGATCCAGCTTTGGTATCGAACCTTTTCCAGACCGAAGTACCGGAGATTTACGACGGCACCGTAGTCATTCGCGCCATCGCTCGCGAAGCCGGCGAGCGCACCAAGATTGCCGTCCTGTCGAAAGACAAAGACGTGGACGCCGTCGGCGCCTGCGTGGGGATGAAGGGTATGCGTGTGCAATCGATCATCCGCGAACTGCGCGGCGAGAAGATCGACATCATCGAATATCACGAAGACCCAGTGACCTTCGCTGAGAAAGCCTTGCAGCCGGCCAAAGTCAGCCGTGTCACCATTGTCGACTCCGCGGATAAGCACCTGGAAGTGGTAGTTGACGACAGTCAGCTCTCGCTCGCCATCGGTAAGAAGGGGCAAAACGTTCGCCTCGCGGCCAAACTGCTCAACTGGAAGATTGACATCAAGAGTGAGGAAGAGAAGCGCCAGGAAGTGGAGCAGCAAATGTCGCAGTTGGTTTCGGCTGCGCCCACTCCGCTGGAAAGTGTTCCCGGCCTGGGTGAAGGGCTGATCGAGAAATTAGGGGCTGCGGGCGTGACCACTGTCGAAGCTCTCGCGGATATGACTCCGGAGCAACTGGAAGCCATCGAAGGTATTGGCCCCAAGACGGTGGAAAAAATCAGCCTGGCGGTGAATAATTATTTTTCCAGCCTGGAAGCAGCCGCGGCTGCGGAGACTCCAACTGAAGCGGTTGAAGGAGAGGCAACGGCTGAGGCGCAAGTGGAAGAGTCAGCCGAACCACTGGCTGCGGCCGCAGGCGAGGAAACTGCCGAGGTCGCTGACGCGTCGGCAGTTGCCGAAACTGAGCCTGACCAGCCGTCAGCTGAAATTTCCGGGACTGAAGTTTCTACGGAAGAATTGGCGGAGGACCAGCCTTCCTCCGAGCGGCACGAATAAAGTTTGGTGGGTTCACACTGACACCGTGAGGTTGATATGAAGACTTAGCGGGATATTCCGGAGGAAGCACAGCGGATGAGCAAGGTTCGAATTAACGATCTGGCCAGAGAACTGGAAGTCAAAAGCAAGGCGATTCTCGACGTTCTTACCGAAGTCGGAGTCACCGAGAAGAAGACCCATTCCAGTTCCATTGAAGATCACGAAGCCGTTAAAGTGCGCGCGCATTTCCGTGCGAACGCAGGTGAGGCGACGGGGTCGGCAAAGCCGTCACGCTCCATCCGCTCCGAAAGCGACGAGATCAAAACCAAGATCGATCTTTCGCAAATTTCTCGTCCCGGCGATGTTCTGAACGCCATCCGGAAACAGCAAGCTCCCGCAGTCGCTCCGCCTCCTGCACGTCCTTCCACGCCAGCACCTGTGGCCGCAACTCAGCCCGTAGCCGCTCCAGTAGCCGCCCCCAAAGTTGCCGCCCCCTCAGCGCCAGCAGTAACAGCTCCAACAGCAGGATCAGCCGTTACAGTCAGACCGACGATTGCTGCTCCGCCAGTGCCCAGTATTCAACCACCAGCCACTGCGGCGGTCGCACCAGCAGCTTCTGCACGTCCGCCCGCACCACCGCCAGCCGCCCCTGCCATGCCGCCGCCAGTATTATCGGCGTCGCCTGTGGGTGTAAGGCCAGCAGCGTCCGCGCCAATACGTCCGCCAGCCCCTCCGCCGCGCACCATCATGCCGCAGACGGGCCCACGTCCGGTTTACAAAGCTCACGTTAGGCCACCCGCTGCGGCACCGCAGGCATCGGGAGCGCCGCCGGTGCGTTCGATTCCTGGACGCCCTGTGCCCGGTCAACCCATTTTCCAGCGTCCACGTCCAGCTGCGCCTACCGGGCCACGTCCGGCTTTGCGCCCAGGCGAGCGCCGTCCGATGCATCCCACGCGTACGGCGCCTACGGGAAGCCGTCCGCTTGGAGTCGGCCCCGGAATGCCGCCTCCGGGCGCTACCCGTCCCGGCAGCCGGCCCGGTGGTCCTTCGCGCCGGCCGGGCCAGCGTTATGTTCCGCGAGGCATAAAAGAAGGCCCGATGAAGGGCTTCGTGCCGCCGCCGCGGCTCTCGCTTTCCAATGAACCGCAGCCCATTACCCGCAGCATTACCATCACTGAGGGAATTAGCGTCAAGGATCTTGCCGAGAAACTCGAAATTCGTGCCAAGGATCTCATCGGACGGCTGTTGACTCGCGGCGTCTTCGCCACCGTCAATCAGACTCTCGATACTGAACTCGCGAGCGAGATGGCGCGCTTCTTCGGAGCCGACACCAATGTCATTACATTCGAGGAGCAAGCCGCGAAAGATGTTGCCGACAGCGCGGCCGGTGAAGATGGGTCGGTCACCGAAACCGTTTCCCGTCCTCCCGTGGTCACGATTATGGGCCACGTCGATCATGGTAAAACTACGTTGCTCGATGCCATCCGCTCCACCGACGTAGCCGGCGGTGAAGCCGGCGGCATCACGCAACATATCGGCGCCTACAAAGTCACCATTCAAGACAAGCAATCACCGGCTTACGGCCGCCAGATCGTTTTCCTTGATACGCCCGGTCACGAAGCCTTCACTCGCATGCGTTCCCGCGGAGCCAAAGCCACTGACATCGTTGTCCTGGTCGTGGCGGCCGACGATGGCGTCATGCCGCAAACTCTCGAAGCCATCGATCACGCCCACGCCGCCGAAGTGCCCATCATCGTCGCTGTCAATAAGATCGACAAGCCGGACGCCATGCCCGATCGCGTTAAGAAGCAACTCGCCGATCGCGGCCTCATGCCCGAAGATTGGGGCGGCACTACCGTTTTCGTAGATGTCTCGGCCAAAAAGAAAACCAATCTGAATCTGCTAATGGAAATGATTTGCCTGGTCGCTGATCTCCAGGAACTCAAAGCTAATCCTGATCGCCCGGCCACCGGCGTGGTTCTCGAAGCCAAGCTCGACCGCGGCCGTGGCCCGGTTGCTACTTTGCTGGTACAGAACGGAACCCTGAAGACTGGCGACAATTTCGTCGTCGGCAATGTCTACGGCAAGGTGCGCGCCATGTTTGACGATCGCAGTAACTCGCTTGCCAGCGCGCCGCCATCAACTCCCATCGAAATTCTGGGCATGGAAGGATTGCCCCAGGCTGGCGACCAATTCGTTGTCGTCGCCGATCGCGACAAGGCCCGTGGCATCTCTGAATACCGCGAGCAGAAGGCACGTGAAGCCACGCTGGCCAAGAGTTCCCGTGTTTCACTCGAAGGCCTGGCCGAACAGATCAAGACTGCCGGCGTCAAGGAACTGAACATCATCCTGAAAGCGGACGTCGGCGGCTCCGTTGAAGTATTGGGCGACTTGCTGGCCAAGCTCTCCAATGACAAAGTCCGTTTGAAACTGATCCACTCCGGCGTCGGTGCCATCACCGAAACCGACGTGCTGCTGGCCTCGGCATCGAACGCCATCATCATCGGCTTCAATGTGCGCCCGGAACGCAAGGCGCAGGAACTGGCCGAGCAGGAAAAGGTTGACATCCGCATGCACTCCATCATTTACGAGTTGCAGGATGAGATCAAACGCGCTATGAGCGGCCTACTGGAGCCGACGTTTAAAGAAAACTACCAGGGCCGCGTCGAAGTCCGCGAGACTTTCCGTATCCCCAAAGTCGGCACCATCGCTGGCTGTACCGTCAGCGATGGCCTTATCAAGCGCGATTCCGAAGTTCGCCTACTGCGCGACAACGTGGTCGTCTTCAAGGGCAAAGTGGCATCGCTCCGGCGTTTCAAAGACGATGCCAGCCAGGTAACCAACGGCATGGAGTGCGGTATTTCGATCGCCAACTACAGCGACATCAAGGTCGGCGACGTAATCGAAGCCTTCGTCACCGAAAAGATCGCCGCCGAGGTGATCGCGTAGAGATCATTGATCGGGCAGCGGCCGGGTAGCTGTTCCAACCACGATATTCAGCCCGGCGGCCTCCGCAAACGCTCGAAAGTCCCGATCCCGCGTCAGCAGTGGGATGCCGCGGTCCGTGCAACACTGCGCGATCAGCGCGTCACCAAGGCGCGCCTTGCGACTCTTGGACAATATCTTCGCTCGTAACACCCCCGCTCGCTGCCAAAAACCTGCTTCGATCTCGATCATTGGCAAATCTGAGAGTGTCTTGGCCACGCTCGCAGGAAGTTGCGGATCACTCAGCAGTTCCGTGAGCACAACAGGGGGCATGAGCACCTGCCGCTCTCGGAGTGCGCGGTCCAGTAGTTCGACGTCCAGACCCTTCGCGCCTTCTAGAAATGCGATCCAGGTACTGGTATCGGCAGCGATCATCGATCGGCTTTGAGTTCAGTCGCGGTGCGCGCGAAGCGTACTTTGCCACGAAGCTGGCGCAGCCGTGCATACGCGTGGGACGCGGCAACCAGTTGCAGCCCGGTGCGGACGGTCTGGGTAATACCCGCGCCGCTGGCTTTTTGGGCCTTGTCGAGAAGTTCTCCCGGTATCTCCACCGTGATCTTTCGAACCATTTCCATGACCCTAAAATTATACCATATTCAATACCAGCATCTAATATGGTACGCTTGATTGAATAATCCAATGATCGCCTTTCTCACCCTCGAACTCCACATCGAGGCCGCCCAGTCTCTCAAGGACAAACGGCGAGTGCTGCGTAGTCTGAAAGACCGCCTGCGAAGCAGTTTCAACGTGTCTGTAGCCGAACTGGATGCCAGCGGTCTGTGGAACCGTGCCACCGTCGGAGTGGTCGCCATATCCGATTCGCGAGATTATCTTGATGGATTGATGAAAAACGTGGAACGCCAGGCGAACCGGATCACCAACAACGCTGGAGCCGAGATCGCCGACTCCTTCGTCGAGTATCTTTAGAGTCCTTTTTGGCATTGCCAGGCCCATGACCGAAGTACTCCCGGCGCTCATTCCGGGGCACACGCGACACCCATTTTCTGATATTCTCATTCGTTTTACTCCGAGGGGAAACCGTGGAGCAGCGCGCACGCAAATATCATCGGGAAAGACTCGGAGAAGCCATACGAGAGGAAATCGAAACCATCGTCGAAGGCGAGCTTGGCGACCCACGCATTGGCCTGGTCAGCGTCACCAGCGTAGTACTGGCCGAAGATTCGCGCTCGGCGCGAGTCTTCGTAACGCTCGATGGAAATGACGAAGAAGCGGAACGGTCGTTGCAAGGACTGACCGCAGCCGTCGGATTCATTCGTCGCGAAGTGGCGGAGAATTTGCACCTTCGCCGTCCCCCCGAGCTTCATTTTCAACTGGACCGGTCGCACCAATTCGGCGCCAGAATTGACGAGCTTTTGAACCGTACCAATAGACGGAAGAAGAAGAGTTAGTCCGAACATGTTGGACGAAGTACTCAAACATATCGATCAGCGCAGCCGCTTCCTGCTGACGTCGCACGCTCGCCCCGACGGAGATGCCGTGGGCTCCGCCCTCGCCTGCGCCCAAATTCTGCGCCTGATGGGCAAGCACGCCGAAGTGGTGTTGCGCGATGGCGTTCCCCGCATCTATCAGCCGCTGCCCTTCGCCGACGCTGTCGTCCACGCCGATCATGTGAATGGCGACTATGAAGCAGCCATCATTCTCGAATGTGACAGCATCCAGCGCACCCGGCTGGCCGGTCTGGAAAATCAATTTCTAATCAGCATTGACCATCACCTCAGCGGTCGTCCCTTCGCCCATGTGAACTGGATCGATCCTCAGGCCGTCGCCACCGCCGAAATGGTCTACCTTTTGGCCCGTGAGGCCGGGGTGAAGATTTCTCCCGAAATCGCGACTTGCCTCTACACCGCTGTACTCACCGACACTGGTTCCTTCATGTTCGAAGGTACCAGCGCGCGCACCTTCGCCCTTGCCCGGGAGTTGGTTCTGGCCGGGGCCGATCCCGCGCACTGCGCACGCAACGTCTATTTCGCGCATTCGACCGCCAAGTTACGTCTCCTCGGCGCGGCTTTATCGAATCTCCACCGCGATGGCCCTCTGGCATGGATCTCCGTCACCCAGCAACAAATGGACGCAGCCGGCGCACGTGAAGAAGATTGCGAAGGACTGGTGAACTACGCGCTCTCCATTCAAGACGTTGAGGTCGCTGCATTTTTCCGCGAGCTGCCTGATGGTCGTTATCGCGCCAGCTTGCGCAGCAAGGGCCAACTGAACGTGGCTTCTGTAGCCCAGGCATTCGGAGGCGGCGGCCACAAATGCGCCAGCGGCTGTTCGCTCGACGGACCGCTCTCAGCCGCCGTCGAGCGCGTCATCGCGCAACTTCGTGCCGATCCTTCCGTACAATAGTGGGCCATGGACATTTCATTGGCGCGGCAAGCCGCTTCTTTTGCCGGAGCGCTGCTTATTCTGGTTGCCTACGTCGGTCAGCAATGGGGATGGATGGATTCGCGCAAAGCCGCTTACAACATTCTGAATACGGCCGGCTCCGGCATCCTTGCCTACATCGCCTTTCATCCCTTTCAAGTCGGCTTCGTAGTGCTCGAAGTCACCTGGGCGCTGGTCAGCGCTTACGCGCTTGTGAAACCGGTTCATCGAAACTGAAAGAAGAAGGTTTATCCGTGTTGAACAGTGAAAATCCGTTGTCCGGGGGTTGCTGTTGAACTCGCGCAGCCGCACTGATTTATTTCTTCTCGCCGGTTTCTGCGGATTTTTGTTCTTCTACGGACTTGCATATTTCGGTTTGGTCGGCGCCGACGAGCCGCGCTACGCGCAGGTTGCGCGCGAAATGCTCGCCCGCCACGACTGGATTACGCCCACCCTCGCTGGCAAGCCCTGGCTGGAAAAACCTCCACTCTATTACTGGCAGGCCATGCTTGCCTACCGCCTGTTCGGAGTCAGTGACTGGGCTGCCCGGCTGCCCTCGCCCGTCGATGCCACGCTGATGGTGATCGCCGTCTATCTTTTCTTTCGCAGATTCCGTCTTGGCTCCCAACTCGACGCCGCGTTAATGACCGCTTCCTCCGCTGCCATAATCGGCTTTGCCCGTGCCGCTTCCACGGACATGCCCCTGGCAGCGACATTTACCATCGCCATGCTGGCCTGGTACGCGTGGCACGAAAGCGGATCACGAGTTTATCTAGCGCTGGCCTATGCGTTCCTGGGGCTAGGAATGCTTGCCAAAGGTCCAGTCGCGCCCTTTCTCGCTGCGGTGATCATCAGCATTTTAGCTATCGCCAAACGCGACTTGGGAATGATCCGCCGCACCATTTCAATTCCCGGAATCCTGATCTTCTGCCTGATCGCGCTTCCCTGGTACTTCGCAGTACAGCTTCGCAATCCTGATTTCTTTCACGCCTTCGTCCTGCAACACAACCTCGAGCGCTTCAGCAGCAATCTTTACCATCACCGCGAACCTTTCTGGTACTACATCCCCATCGTTCTGCTTGCGCTGCTTCCCTGGACGGTGTTCGCAGTCGCCGCTATTGCTGAGACTATCCACGTCTTGCAGTCGGAACGCACAAAAACATCGAAATCAGAAAATCAGCAAGAAAACTCCTTCAACTTGTTCCTGCTGATCTGGCTTCTGGTTCCGGTCGCATTTTTTTCCATCTCCCAATCGAAACTGCCCGGCTACATTCTTCCGGCTCTACCTGCCGCAATTTTGCTGCTGGCAGAGTATGTGCGCCGCCATGTTTCCGCTGACGACCAGCCCGGCGTTGCTCCTCTCGTCCTGCACGCAGTTGTCGCCGCCGGCATGGTCGCCTCCGCGCTCCTCCTCGGACAAATTCTGCTTCTGCATCGCATTGTCCGGAGCACCCCAACTTTGATTGCGCTGACATTTGCCGCTGCGCTGGCAATTGGCATCGTGCTCACCTTGCGCATGCCGCCTGGACTTCGCATGCTTCGCTTCGTCACCCTCGTCCCGGTAATCCTCGCGGTCGCGGCGGTCCTACGTCTCTATGCGCCGGCGCTCGACAATGGGCTCTCAGCTCGTCCCTTGGCCATCGAACTGGCGAAACTGGGCTCTAAACCTTTGCCCCTCGCAGTCTTTCACATGCGGCGTGAGACCGAATTCGGCCTGGCTTTTTACCGCAATCAGATCATTAGTCGCTACGATGCCAGAGATGTGCCACCACAAGAACACATCGTCGTTATTCCCGCTGGATCGCGAGAAGAACTAATCGAACAACTCCCCGGTCGCCGCGCCCTCTACTTGGGTAGCTTCCCGCCTCAGCGCCTCGATTACTACTGGATTTCTGCCCAAACGCCATAAACGAGCTCGCTTTCGTCGGCCCCTGTGTATTCAGTTTGTTCCCGGGTTTGCCTCACGCCCTGTGGAGCATCTAAACTCGGTTCGCAATCAGATTTGCTTGCGGATACACAACCCTTCAGGAGCCCTGGGTGGAGATTCTCGATCTCAGACATTTCTCCGCGGTCGACTTACGTGCGCTGCTTGACGACGAGACCCAGGTGTGGGAGCGCCTGCTTTCCTGGGACTACTCCGGCTCCGCCGCCATGATTCTCCGCTACGTGGACGCCAAGATTCTCCCTGGCTATGCCGCCGTAGACCGTGGTCTCATCTTCGGCTATGCCTTCTTCGTCTATGAAGGCAGCAAGGGTGTGATCGGTGACTTGTTTGTCGCCGACGGCGGTCGCTTGCCCGATCCCCATGCGGTCGAAACCCGATTGCTGGTGCACGTGATCGAGACCTTGCAGCAATCGCCTGGCATCAACCGTGTGGAGGCCCAACTCCTCGCCCATGAGACGGGCGTCGTTGCCCAGCCCTTTGTTGACCAGGGTTTCCACCGTCATGCCCGCCTCTTCATGGTGCTGCCATTGCAGAACTCAGTCCAGCCTCTGCCGCCTCGCAATGATATTGAAATCCGTCGCTGGTCCGAGCAGGACTACCAGGCGGCCGCCGCCGTGATTACTTCCGCCTATCGCGGACACGTTGATTCGGAGATCAACGACCAATATCGCTCCCTAAGCGGCTCTTTGCGTTTTCTCAACAACATCGTCCGTTTTCCCGGTTGTGGCGCTTTTGATTCCGAGTCTTCGTTCGTGGCTCTGCATCCCAAGACACGAACTTTGTTGGGATTAATCCTGTGTTCGCGCGTGCGTCACGATGTGGGCCACGTCACCCAGGTTTGTGTGCTGCCGGAATATCGCTCAAAGGGGATAGGGGAGGCGTTATTGGAGTGCAGTACCAACAACCTTCGTCAAAGAAAGTTCTCCCTGCTCTCATTGACCGTCACCCAAGCCAACGCCCGCGCCGTGGACCTCTATCTTCGTCTGGGATTCGAAACTAAACGCATCTTCGACGCATTTGTCTGGGAAGGGTAAGAAGCCGTTGGATCTTAGCTCTTAGCCAAAAGCAAAAAACCCATGCCTGAAGCGGAGTTTCCTCTGTGAACCTCTGTGGTTAACGCCTGAAGATATTTCAACTCGAATGGAAGCAGGGAATAAAGAAAGCCAAAAGCCTGGAGCGAAGCTACCGCCTCAAAAACCACATCACCCATCCCGCTACAAACACTCCGCCCACAAACATGGCGAAGCAATACAATCCATAGCGGACCTGCTCGCGCGAAGTGCTGCGCTGGGTGATACCGAAAACAATCGAAGCAAACACCGCGAACAGCACGGCGGCAGTGAAATGTGAAAGGCTCAGGTTCACGGTTTTTTCCCCACCGCAATGTGATAAGCGTCGGCCGCGCTGATGAAATTCAGTAAACCCGCCACAATCAGATACTTGGTCCCATAATCTGCGGTGGCATGAGAAATCGCGCCCTGACCCCAGTTCATCACCTGCGTCAGAATGTAGAAACCGCCGGCCCCAACGTCGCCCACAAATCCAAGCATGTCGAGAATATCGCCGCCATTAGGCTGATAGATGTGGCCTTGCATCAGCAACCCAAGCACAAACATGGTCGCAATCGATGCCATGAGCAGTACGCCACGAGTCCAGCGCCGCTGAATCAAATGTCCAGCTCCGGGGATCAGCCATCCTACCGCCGGCGCCAGTACTGCCATGGTGGTCAGCGGCACCGCCGCTTCGGTCGCCTCTGACGATTTCTTACCGCTTGAGGAGTTTGCCATTCAGATCAACACAATCTCACGTTGGATTTTACCTGTCACTTCCGCCGCTTTCGGCCGCACCAGAACGTTCACTTCGCTGCGCACTCCAAATTCCGGCAGATAGACGCCCGGTTCAATCGAGAAGCATGAATTAGGCAGGATACGACGCTCGTCGTGAGTCTCCAGATCATCCATATTCGCGCCGTTGGCGTGCACGTCAGTCCCAATCGAATGCCCGGTGCGATGAATGAAATAATCCCCTAATCCAGCCTTGCGGATGTGTTCGCGCGTGGCCCTGTCCACTTCCCATCCTGCAATCGCGCGGCCGCTGGCAATTGCATCCTGCACCGTTTTAACGCCAGCATCTCGCGCGCCGCTTACAACGGTAAAAACTTCGTGCATGCGGTCGGACGGTGCCTTCCCTACGAACCCCGTCCATGTAATGTCATAGTAGACGGCTCCAGGCGTATCCTTTTTCGCCCAAACGTCGAGCAGAACGAAATCTCCTTCGCGAATCACAGCCGATCCCTGCGCATGCGGCTCATAGTGTGGGTTCCCGCTGTTCGCGTTCACCCCTACAATCGGAGGATCGTCCGTCACCAGGTCCTCGCGCTGGAACGCTTCCATGAACCACTGCTGAATCTGGTATTCATTTGTGCCGCCGTTGCGCACTCGCCGCCCGATCACCTTGAATGCCTCGGCTGTAATCGTATCCACCGCGTCCCGCGCCGCGTAGTGGCTCTTAATCTGCTCTTCCGTCCACGTCGCCTCGAACTGCGCCACCAGATCACCCGAGCTGACTACGTTCTTGCCGAGACCGCGAATCATCTCGATGGTTCCAGCATCCACCAGCGAAACATAGAAAACCACGTTGTTGGGCGAATACTGCATGGCTACATCGCGATATGCGGCCAGCAATCCCTTGATCTGCTCAAACAACTCTTGCCAAGCCGCATACTGCAACTTCTTGCCGGGCAATGTATCCAGATGCCCCGATTCGATCTTGTGAACCAGCTTGACCGGCTCTCCACGCGCAGGAATGACGTAATACCATCGCCGCGTGACCATCGTATTCGCGGGCAATCCCAGCACCCGGTAAGCAATAGGGTCGCGATGATGGTGATCGTAAAATAGCCACGCGTCAATATTGCGTTCGCGCAGCGCAGACTGGATGGCGGCCAGGTTCATGGCAAACCACTATTCTAAACAAGAGCAGCCATTTGAGCGAATCGGGAGAGCCCCCCCCGTGCAATGTTTCACTACCACTCGCCGGGTTTCTCTGCACACTCTGCGACTGTCCTCTGCGATTCAAGATCTGCTTCTATGCGTCATCAGTCCCTAAAACGTGGAGACCGCCGAAAACAGCCGCAGGATTAACACTAGCCAATCAAGATCCTTCTGCGAGTACTGACCGGCAGCGTCTCGCAAGCCGTGCGCAACACCAATCGCGGCGCTCGTTCCCGGATGCTCATCAGATAAGGCACCGTCCGCTTAGCGTCGAACTTGGTCGTCTCCCGCAACAGCCATCCCAAACCTTTCTGCACCATGTCGTCTTCGTCCGCCAGAAGTATCGCAGTCAGCCGCTTGATCTCCGAAAAAAACATCTTCTGCCGCACCCCGCGAATCAAAGCTACACAAGCCGCCCGCCGTAGCCAGCGGTCCCGCGACTTCGCCCAGCGAAATACATCTTTCGTCCGAGCCGGCTTGGCGACCACCATCGGCGAGATCAAGGAATGCACCACCGCATCGTGGTCTGCCCAACTGCTGATCCGTGGCAACCACGATTCAATCAACTTGAATTCTGCGTCCCCAAACTCAGCTGTCAACTTCTCCAGCAAAAACACGCCAAATATCTTCTCTTCAAGATTTCTTCCGGAGAAAAGCTGATCCGCAACCTGCAACAGAAAGGGAAGTCCAAACTCTTTAATCACTGTCCGCCGGCATTTCACCGCGGCCCGGCGAAGGTCCGCTGTGTACCATCCATGAGACTTGATCTCTTCCTTGAAGAACCACTGAACACCCGCGGCATGCTCAGCCGTGCCGCCGTTCCTAAGGAGCCGTCGAATATCCGCTGCGACATTGGCCGCAGTGATCTTGCTCGGCATCTCGCTACCGACTTTCCACCCTCACCGCCCGGTCATAAATCCAAAGCGCCGCTGCCGTCGCCAGACCCACTCCAGTCACCACCCACCACATACGCTCGGGCTGATTTGTAACTTCTCCAAAATGATGCATCAGTGTTCCGCCGAACCATCCCCCAATCAGTGAACCGATGCCAAGCGGTAAAAAAGCAAATCCCATATATGTCCCTTGCTGCCCCGGCGGCGCCAGCCGCGAAATATAGTCGTAATATGGGGGTTGCTGCGTGATCTCACCCAACGCCAGCACAAACAGCGCCAGCACCGCGCCCCAAACCGTCGGACGCAACGCTAAGATGAGCCACGAAAGCGATGTGATCACCGTCCCCAGAATCACCGCCTGAAATGCCGGTATCTTACGCGTCAAAAGACTCACAGCCATGGTCAGACAGATCACTGTGATCGCGTCGGTCGCCAGAATTTTCTCTACATCGGCCTGGGCACTGACGTACCGGTGAAGGTATCCGGGCAGACTGACGAACTCCTGCCAGAAGACAACCCAATATCCCGTGAAGAGCACCAGAAACCACATGAACTTGCTGATCCCTGCGAGAACCGCGATCAAAAGCCCCACCCAAACCCACCAAGGCACTGCGAACCCGGAATATACCCACAAGCCAATGCGCAGCAACAGCGCGATGAGCAGCACCGGCAAAACCAGCCGATAATTTCCAACCACCACACAGAAATTCCGAGCCACTGTCGCAATCGACGGCGGGGGCGTATCTCCCGCCTTGCGCGGCTCACGAAAAAACAGCAGTACCACAAAGAACATCGCGAACACGCTCAGCGCCGAAACTTTGTATACCTTTTCCACGCCCAGATGGCGATGAGTCCACGACGCCACCAGCGGCCCCGCCGCGCCCCCTATATTCACCATGGTGTAGTAAATCGAGTAGCCGATGGTGCGAACGTTAGGTTTCGAAGCCCGCGCCGTAGTTCCTACCACGCAAGGTTTGACCATCGAAATGCCCAGCGCAGGAAGAATGAGAATAAATCCGACAAACAGACTAAGCGGCACAGCATTGCGCACCGGTGCCAACCACGGCGCAGCGATAGACCCAATCAGGAAGTACGCAACCGCCAGAATCAGATATGCAGTCGCCAAAGCTCGTCGGAAACCCAACCGGTCAGCGATCGCTCCACCGAAGATCGCCAGAAACCACGCCATCCCGCCAAAGATCCCAGTCAGCGTCCCCGTCTGCTCCGTCGAGAAATTCAGCTTCTCTTGCAGATAGACCGCAAGCGAAGCAAAAGCTCCGTAGTACGACAACCGTTCGAAGATCTCGCTGAGGTTCGCGATCCAAAACGGCCGCTCAAACCCAGTGCGGATCTCGTTGAACCGCTCGGAAAAAGATAAGCTCATGGAATATTCTCAAACCGGAGCGCTGGCGTCTCGCCGGCTATCGAGTGTGTGTCCCCGCCCACCCCCACCACAGTCTCCACTTTTACTTTTGCCCTACTCCCAGTTCTTTCCAAACAGCAGGGTCATCGATTACATAAAATATCGGCTCCGGTTTTCTATGTTCGATAATGTCAATGACGCCGTTTACAGTGATTACTTCGTAGGCTGGATAACCGGGAGGAAACCCAGGCGGAGGATGTTTCAGATAATTAGGCCCTAAGCCTCTGTCCTTGCCATATACCTTTGTCCGTATTTTCCCCTCCTTGTCTCGCAATATGAATCTCGAACTTCTACCCCATGGCATAACGTAGTAGCTCATCGTAATTGAAACGTCAGCGCGTGTAAGCCCCGGTGGGAGGGTAATCCATTTCGGCAACCTCGATTCACTCGCGAGTTCAAAGCTTGACTCGGGGAACCACTCGCACCCGACCATCACCGAACCTGAAATAGCTAACGCAACAAAAAAGAGCAGGAATTTATCGCTGCGCCTGATTATTGTGGACATTTGCAATCACTCCACCGGGAGCTTTGTCTGCGTCTAATTCATGCCTCCAGCCCCGAATTGCATAATTGGCATGGCCCGTCCCGCCGAATCATGAGCGATTTGGCGTTTCCTCTGTGAAACTCTGTGCCCTTTGTGGTTAAGCTTTTACTCTCTTCCCGAATATCCCCGTCCCCACCCGCACACAAGTCGATCCCTCTTCAACCGCCACTGTGAAATCATGCGACATCCCCATCGAAAGCACCTGCATGCTGACCCCGGACAAACGCCGTCCAGCAATCTGATCGCGCAATTCCCGCAGCTTACGAAAATAGGGCCGCGCCTGCTGCGGATCGTCGGTAAACGGTGGTACTGTCATCAGCCCCTGAAACTCGAGATGCGCCAGGCCCGCCGCCCCGTGCAGCAGTTCTTGTAGTTGCTCCGATTCCGCCGCCACTCCACTCTTCGCCGCCTCTCCCCCGACGTTGATCTCAATCAGCACTGCAATCTTCTTCTCCAGCGTTCTCGCCGACGCATTCAATCTCTCTGCCAAGCGCAATGAATCCACCGAATCCACTCCGCCGAACAACTCCACCGCCTTTGCCGCCTTGTTCGTCTGCAAATGCCCGATCATGCGCCATTCAGCATCGGCTAAATCCTGCAGCGCCCCGGCCTTCCCCGCAAACTCCTGCACTCGATTCTCGCCAAACAGACGCAACCCCGCGTCGTAGGCCTCGCGAATGCGTTCAGACGGCTGCGTCTTGCTCACCGCCATCAAAGAAACCTCCGCCGAATCTCGTCCCGCGAGTCGCGCAGCCTCAGCGATCCGCCGCCGCACCTCCGCGATATTGTCAGAGATCGACACTCGACCTTCCTTTGTGAAACTCTGTGTCCTCTGTGGTCAAGAACAGAAGCCTGCGCCAAAAAAGACACGAAGTCGCACAAAAGAAAACCATCCCAATCAAGGCTTTCCTTTGTGTACCCTCGTGCCTTTGTGGTTATGATTTTGTCGCCGCCAGATCCCTCGCTGCGCTCAGGATGACGGCGCGTGACTCCCGTTTCGCTCACGCCGCGACAACGCCGCTCACATAATCGCCGTCGGAGGCGCCGGTTCATCCGGGCTGCCCGCGTTTGCTAGCGGTACTCTCATCATCACAAAGATCAGCACCGCCAGCCCGATCAACCCGGAGAACGCAAAATCGCCAATGTCAATATGCCAAAGTTGGTGATTGCTTCCTACTACTCCGGCGATCACCAAACCGCACAGCGCCTCCCCGGCAATCAAGCCCGACGCCGTCAGCACCCCAGCATTATCCACCCGCGCCTTCTGCGCATCGTTGTATCCGCGACGGTCACGCAGTTTATCGGTGAACCAACGAATTACTCCGCCCAAAAAAATTGCAGAGGTAGTTTCCAGCGGCAGATACATCCCCACCGAAAACAGCATCGGACTCTTCACTTCCACCAGGATCATGGCGAATCCCATCAGGATGCCCACAATCACCAGCGGCCAAGCCATGTTTCCGCCCACAATCCCCTGCGACAGCATCGCCATCAATCCGGCTTGCGGCGCAGGCAACGCAGCGCTTCCGAAGTGATAAGCCTTATCCAAAATCATCAGCGGGAAGAACAGAACCAGCGACGCAACAATCGTGCCCAGAATATCGCCAATCTGCATCTTCGACGGTGTGCCGCCCAGAATGTGGCCAGCCTTCAAGTCCTGCAACATCTCGCCCGCAACCGCGGACGAAACGCAGACCACCGCTGCCACTCCCAGCACCGCTGCCACTCCGCCGATGCCTGAAACTCCGAGCGCCACCATTAGCAGTGCCGCCACTACCAGTGTGCACAGCGTCAGACCTGAAACCGGATTATTCGACGACCCAATCATCCCGACCAGATTCCCCGACACCGCCGCAAAGAAGAATCCCAGCACGATCATCACTGCCGCCGCCACCACCGCGCCCGCAATCACCTTACTTCCCGACAGGTTGTGCGCTGCGGAAATGAAGTAGTAGTACAGCCCGATCATCGCGATGAATACCAACCCAACTCCTGCAAATACTACTTTCGCATTCAAATCGCGATCAATGCGGCTGGTGGCTTGGTGTGCCTCCGCCGATTTTTTTAAATCTGAAACCGCCCGCTTCATACCCGCCATAAGTTGCTTGCGCATGCGGAACAGCGTAAACCCCGCGCCCACCAGCATGCCACCCACCGCAATCGGCCGCACAATCGAATACCATACACTGAACGCAATCCCTCCCCAATACGCTGCCGGACTTGCACCTTCCGGCATCGCCGGCAAATTCGGTCCCAGGAAATAAATTAGAAGTGGAACCAGCAATCCCCACGCCACCACTCCGCCGGCAAAATTCAACGACGCCAGCCGCGGTCCGATGATGTATCCCACGCCCAGGTAAGCCGGGCTGACTGCCGGCGACGTGAACTGACTCATCCCACCGGTAGCGAGCAGGGGCGCATTCGAGCCGCGACCCAGCCGTAACCCCGTCGCCATTTTCGGAATATTTACCAGGATGTTTTTCGTGTACCAGAACAGATTGACCTGCGACAGGAAGTACATCAATCCGCCAAACCCCATGTTGGCGAACAGAATCTTCGCCGCTTTCGATCCTTGCTGCCCCGCCTTATGGATTTCCGACGCCGCCACCGACTCCGGAAACGGAAGCTCAGGATCTTCCACCATCACCCGCCGCAGCAGCGTGACAAACAAAATACCCAACAGACCGCCGATTACCATCAATGCGACCGACGCCCAATAATGCTCCATACCCAGGCTGGGCCATAATCCCGCCAGCACAAATGCCGGAATTGTAAACACCGCGCCCGCCGCCACCGATTCGCCAATCGCGCCTACCGTTCGCGCCATGTTCTCTTCCAGCAGCGTTCCCTTCATCAGGCGCAGCAACGACATGCCAATCACCGCTGCCGGATACGTCGCCGCAATCGTCATCCCAGCTTTCAATCCAAGATAGGCATTGGCCGCCCCTAGAATCCCGGTCATCACCAGGCCAATTAACACAGCCCGGAAGGTGAATTCTTTCATCTCCATATTTTCGGGAACGTAGGGGCGAAATTTCTTTGGAGCTTCAGTACCGGTGGGGCTCATGGGCAAAATCCTCGTAAATAGTCAGGAATAGGCACAAAAGTAGGACGGCGAAAGTTATCACGCGCCCTCCTTACAATACAAGAGCAGCCGGGATTTCGGCGGTCTCTTTCACGCGACCACCGCCGAACAACTCAGTTTTCGCCCCTGGCATCCGATTTAGCTGTGACCAATCCCAAAACCATTCTTACCTTCGTTACCATCCTCGTTTCCGCGATCCTGCTCCCCGCCGTCCAGGCTCAAGTCCCCCAGGAAAAAATAACCGTAGACGAAAAGGAGCGCACCTTCATCGTCCATCTTCCCAAGGGTTACGACGCCAAGCAGCACTATGCCCTGGTCGTTCTCCTGCACACCCGCGACCAGGATGCTTTCGACATGGAACAATTGACCCGGTTTGACGAGCTCGCCGATCGCAGCTCAATCATCACCGTCTATCCCAATTCCACCGGCCGCGGCTGGAATCTCGGCATCGCCCAGGAAGAATCCGCTCCCAGCAATATGGGCCGCCGGGGCGGAAGACACGGTGGCTGGGGAGGCGGGGGTGGATATCCCGGCGGTGGCGGCGGGTATCCGGGCGGCAGCAGCGGGCAATCCGGAGGCCGCGAGAACCGTCCAACTCCAGCCGATGATAATGCCTTCATCGACCAGATGCTCGACAAACTTTCCTCCGAGTATTCCGTCGATGCCTCACGCGTTTACGCTGCCGGTCTTTCCGATGGCGGATTCATGGCCTTTCGCCTGGGCTGCACTATGGCCGATCGCTTCGCCGCCATCGCCGCCGTCGGCGCAGCCATGCCGAAGAACATGACTTGCCTGCCGTCGCACCCACTAACCGTGGTAATGATGAATGGCACCTCAGATCCCATTGTCCACTACAGCGGCGGCCATGTCGGCCGCTATGCCGATCTTTCCGCTGAAGACAGTGCCAAGTATTGGGCCAAACTGAGTGGTTGCCAGTCAAAGCCACAACGCCAGAAGTTATCTCCCAACGAAAAAGGCGGCATGAAAACCCAAATCGACACCTACGACGACTGCCAAAAGGGAGCGCAAGTCGCGCTTTACAGCATTGACGGCGGTGGCAATACTTGGCCCGGCGGTGAACAATACCTCGTGGAAAAGGTCATCGGCAAAACCAGCAACGATCTCAACGCCAACGACGTGATCTGGAGTTTCTTTACCCACCATCAGACGTCACCTGAACCGCCGAAATAACGCCGGTTACTTCCGAGCGGCCTCGCCGATCACCCGCGTTGCGCCCGGCTCCCGCCGCCGATATACTGTAGAGGATTCGCCTGGCTGGAGCCCTGCTGTGGCGCTTGGGCGAGGGAGGGTGTCTTCAGCAGTAGCAAGGGCTCAACTCGGTCCGCGGTGGTTTCCTCTCTGACCTCCGGAGTTCACGGCCTTGCCCGAGCCCTGTTCACCACTCTTTTTCCTTCTGATTGCCGTCTCTGCGCTTCCCCATTAGTGAACATTTCACGTCTGCCAGTCTGTGAAGACTGTCTTTCGTCCATTCGTCCCATGGCTGGAGACCTTTGCTCCATCTGTGGTGAGCGTCTGGCTGGCCCGTACCGACTTTTCGTGGAAGGCGAAATTCGCTGCACACTCTGCCGCCGCCTCGAACCTCCTTATGTGAAGGCGGCGGCCTATGGGAGCTACGAAAGTGGCCTTCGCGAACTCATTCATCTCCTCAAATATGACGGCGTCCGTCCTGCCGCCGATGTTCTGGGCCGCATGTTGGCGGACGCCATTGTCCCGCTCCAGCCGCTCTTCGCCGCCGATCCCGTGCTAATCGTTCCCGTGCCTTTGCACACGCATAAGCGGCGTCAGCGCGGATTCAATCAATCGGAACTGATCGCTCGATCTGCCTTGAAGCTTCAGCCATTTCGACGATTCGAACTCAAGCCGATCCTCGATCGCACTCGCGAAACCCAATCGCAAATCGGCCTGTCACGCCACGACCGCCGCGAGAACTTGCGAGACGCTTTCGCCGTGACTGCCCCCGAAGTGATTCGTGGCCGCGAAGTGCTGTTGGTCGACGACGTATTTACCACCGGCACTACGGCTTCCGAATGCGCTCTGGTGTTGCGCCGCGCCGGTGCCGCCAAAGTTTACGTAGCAACTGTCGCGCGCACGCTAAAGCTGGAAGCACAAGGAGCACGATTACAGCCCGAAGCTGCCATGACCATGGCCGCCGCGAGCTAGAAGTTTATGGAGAGGATGGGTGTCCTCGCCCCATCAGAAGAGTTAAAGAATGTCAGGCAAGTGGCACAATTCGGCGCTGGGCATGACGCGGACTCACACTCTGCCTCCGAGCATGGCCCTTGTTTGTCCGGACAACGTTCGTCCGGAAAACGCTTGCCCCGAAAACGCTCGTCCCGATGGTGGAGTTCATGTGCTCCACGCGCCCGTGCTTGTGCTCAACGCCTCCTACGAGCCCATCAATGTTTGCGCCGCCCGCCGCGCCATCGTTCTCGTGCTCAAGGGTGTCGCCATGACCGAAGAAGAAAACGGCCATTTTCTGCACGCCGCTCGCCTGGCCATGCGCCTGCCTTCCGTTATCAGGCTGCTCGAGTATCGTCGCATTCCGCATCAAACCCGTGCCCTCTCGCGCAAGAACATCCTGCTCCGCGATCGCAACACCTGCCAGTATTGCGGAGAGGTTTTGCCTTCAGGTGAGTTGACTCTTGATCACGTTGTCCCCCGCTCCCGCGGCGGCGCTTCTACCTGGGAGAACCTCGTCGCTTGCTGTCATCTCTGCAACCGCCGGAAAGGCAACCATCTTCCCGTTGAAGCCCGAATGAAGCTGATGCGTGAGCCTCGCGCCTTCAACCTTCACACCAGCCGCCACATCATGCGCCTGATGGGCCGCTCCGACGACAAATGGCGCAAGTATCTTTTCTACTGAGCACTCAGCACTCAGCCATCAGCATTCAGCCATAACATCCGCTGGAAGTTAAAGGGATCACCACGGCCGTGCAGGGCTGAATGCGGAGTGCTGAATGCTGACGGCTCACTGCGGCTTCTGCGGCTGGTCTTTCCCATCCGCCTTCGGAACTTCCTTCCCATCGTAGGTGATCTTCGACTTCGATCCGAACCGCTTGTAGTTCTCGTATTTCACGATCTCCCGGATGTGAATGTCGCCGGTCATGAAGTGCAGGGTATCGTCAGCGCGGGTGTAAGTGGGAAACCAATACGTGTTGTCAACCTGTTCCCGCCAGGTGGTGAATCTGGGATAGAGGTGCTCGTCCTTGCCCTTCTTCTTGCCCGCGTTAATGTCGGGAACAGTTTTTCCGTAGGTCTTTACGATCTGAAAGTCGTGATCATCCACCCAGATCCGCCCCTGAAAATATCGTTTCTTGCCCACAATCTGCTTGGGAGCAATGTCGAACACATAACAGCGCAGTTCATCTTCCTGCTGTTGCCCTACGTAGAGAACGTTGTATTCAGGAAGTTCGTCACTGGTCAGCACGAACGGCAGACGCTGCCGTATGTCTTCAAAGTCTCCCGAATCCATGGAAAGACCCGCACTGTCGAGTGTGGACTGCGGCGAGAATACGACATTCTCAATACGCTTTCCCTGGTCATCGAAGATTACATCAAATACCTGCTGGTACTCGCCGTTGACGGTGTTGCCATCAAGCACCTGCACCTTCACCGACTGGCGATACGTGTACTGGTCTCGCGCCGTCTTAAACTCTTTCTCCTTGGCCGCAAAATGCTGAATGATCTCGTCCACCGTGACGCCCTTAGGCTGTATGGTCTCCAGCGGTCCTTCATCCGCCCCAGCCGCCGCAGGTAACATCAGACCACACAGTACGAACACTGTAAGCCTCAGCCACGCAATGCGCATGCGATTCTTAACCATGGATTTTATTTTATACCTGCCGTAGACGCATAGTTAGATTGCCAAGCTTCGCCGCTGGTTGCCGAAACCACCGTTTTCACCCCCTAGCTTTTCGCACAAAGACCTACCAACCGTTGTAAGATGACCCACAAGTTCCATGGCCTCCCCACGCGAATCGCTGCCGGAAGCAGTGCCCACCCCGCTGCAGGAGATTGCCCGCCTGGCCGGGCTTCCCGAGCTGCGCGCCGCCACCGCTTGGTTCCGTGGGCAAGAGACTCAGATCGCCTATTGGCAACTCGAAATGGCACGAATTCCCGCCCCTCCATTCGGAGAAGCTGCTCGCGCCGAATGGCTGAAGAAGCGCTTCCGCGAAGTTGGACTGACCGACGTCCACATCGACGATGTGGGCAACGTCTTTGGACTCCGCAACGGCTCCGGACTTGGCTTCGTCTCGCTAAGCGCGCATATTGATACCGTTTTTCCCGCCGGAACTCCACTCAATGTCCGTCAGCAGGGAACTCGTCTCTACGGTCCCGGCGTTTCCGACAACGGCGCCGGCGTCGCCGCTCTGCTCGCCATCGCCGCCGCCTTGCAGGCTGCGAAAATATCCCTCCAGACTCCAATCGTTTTCATCGGCAATGTCGGCGAAGAGGGCGAAGGCGATCTTCGCGGCATGCGCCACATTTTCGCTCATCCCCGCTGGAAGGAATCCATCCGCTACAGCCTGATGCTCGACGGCGCCGGTGCCGATACCATCGTCGCCGAGGCCCTGGGCAGCCGCCGCTTCGAAGTCATCGTGCGCGGCCCTGGCGGCCATTCCTGGAGCGATTTCGGCGCTCCCAATCCAATCCTGGTGCTGGCCCGCGCCATCGGAGCCTTTGCCCAGACTCCTGTCCCCACATCTCCCAAGACGACTTTCAACATCGGCGTGATCCGCGGAGGTACTTCCGTCAATTCCATCCCCGAGTCCGCCAGCATGCGTGTGGATATTCGTTCTACCTCCATGTCGGAAATGGAGCGTCTCGAAGCTTCGCTGCGGCGTGAACTTGAACTCGCCAGCGAAGAAGAAACCCAGGCGAGTGAGCGCCGCAATCCTTCGCCGCGACGTTCCACTGCCATCAGCTTTGAAATTGTTGCCATCGGTAATCGCCCCGCAGGAGAACTCGCTCCTGACGCGCGCATGCTCAAAGTAATTCGCGCTGTGGACTCCCACCTCGGCAACGCCGCGCAAATCCAGCGCGCCTCCACCGACGCCAACATCCCGCTATCGCTTGCCCGTGAAGCTATCGCCATCGGAGGCGGCGGTTCCGGAGGCGGCGCTCACACCCTTCAGGAATGGTTCGACTGCAGCGGTCGCGAATTAAGCCTCAAACGTATTCTGCTGACGGTGTTGGCCCTGGCTGGAATTCGCGACTAATTAGTTTGACTAATGGAGCACGAGCGTCCCCGCCGTCGCGCAACACTCCTCTAAAACCCCGCTTTCTCCCGCGGCCTGAAGGGAATCATCACCACCGCCTGCAGCGCCACCGGATTCCCATTCTTCAAGGCCGGCAGAAACCGCCATCGCGAGAGCGCATTCGAAGCATATTCATCCAGCCGGTCGTCGATGCTGTTCAGCACTCGCACCTCGCCCACGCTGCCATCCGCATTGATTACCGCTGCGAGTATGACCGTGCCATGTACGTTCTGGCGCATCATCTCCAACGGATATCCCGGGTCCGCCGTGCGTGTCGCCACCGGCGCCATCAACTCCCCTTTTTTCTCGCCTTCCTTTTGCTCGACGAAGTGCATCACCCAGCTTCCGCCCGCGGAATTCATGTTCGGAACGCTGAGCGTCATGGCATAGGATTTTCTTCCCGCAAACACTTTGCGTTCTTCTTCGGTCTGTCGATCCGGTGACATCTCCGCGGCCGTCTTCCGCGAAGTCGAACTCCGCGACGGTACGGAACCAACAGGATCCGCGCCAGATCCCGGTCTCCCAGTGCCCGCCACCGTGACACTACCCTCCGATTTCGGTCCTGCTCCCACAAATAGCCCAGGCGGCACGCCATTCACATTGCTGGCCGCGCCACGCGTCGATTCGCTCGCCGTCTTGCCTCCGCCTGCAATCTCCGGAGCTCCGCTAGCGCCCGTCTTGCCCTCCGGCGTCGCCGCAAACGTTCCGCGCCGATTTCCCGCCAGTACTTCAACCGACACCGACGGCGCTGCCGGATTTACATTCAGCGCAATCATCCGTCCGCCTGCGCCCGAAACTCCGCGTCCCTGTACCGAGGGCGGCGGAGGCACTACTGCCGGGCTGGCTCCTCCCAACGGCCCTTGCGACAGAGTCATTGCCGCCCGCTGTTCACCCACCGGCAACTGAGGCGCCGGAGCCACCACTTGCGCATGACCGATATTGATGTCCCCAACTTTCCGTATCGTCGCTGTCTCCACACTCGGAGGTGGTTCCACCACTGCCGGTTCCGGCATGTGAACGTTGCGATTGGAACGCGCGATGCTAACCTCTGCCGCGGGAGCCACCACCGTTTCCGTCAGTGTCGGAGCCACATTCAGTCGGTTCTTGACCTCCGGAGGCGGTGCCACCACTGCCGTCGCGAGCTCCGGCACCCGCAGGTTGGTCGTCTGGCTGGTCGCCGCCAATGGAACCGCAGGCCTAGCCGGCCCCCACGCCACTACATTGGGCAACGGCACATAGTGATCCAACTTCAGCTTGGGAGGAACAACAATCGTCTGCCGCCGATTATCCGGTTCCGACGGCACCGAAATAATCGGCTGCGGCGCATACGCCGGATCAGCCTTCTGCTGTGCCCGCGCCTTCGCGGCACCTGTATTCAACTGCTGCAAGTATTCCGGCGCCGAGTAGTAAACCACGTCTGATCTATGAAACACCGCCGATTCCACCACTCGCGTTTCCTGCGGCCACACTGCCGACGCGCCCAGCACCATCGCAATCACCGCCGCATGTCCAACCGCCGACTCCGCCAATCGTCGCCAGGGCAGCGGAGAAGCCACAAACACATCGTCCCAAAACGTTCCCGGCCGCGACACTACTCGCAGTGGCGCTTCCTGCGGAAGCCGAACCAGATCCCGCAGATTCTCAAAAAACGTTTTATGCCAGGGAGCAACCTCGACCAGGAACGCGGGCACGGCAAGCGGCACCGGCCGCCGTTTCAACTCCGTCTCAATCAATTTAAAGCGTTGTCTCATGCCGTGCGTCACCACTTGCGAGTGCTCTCATTATAGCCGCCGATAGCAGCCCAACGCCGCGCCCAAATTGGGACGTGTGGAGCCGGTTGCCCCATCCTTTCGCGCACTTTGAGAAAGAGCCTGCCCTGAGCGCAGACGAAGGGGTGGGATTCCACGACAGTCGCGAGGTTCCTTGTAACCATGCTCTAATACAAATATGAAACTGGTCACCCTCCTCATCCTCGCACTCTCGACTTCCCTCATTGCCCAAACCACTCCTACTCCCGCCCCATCTGAAAATTATTCTGGGATGTACACTTTCCTTCAGGAAGGCGAATTCGTGCAGGTAACCGTTGAGGACGACGGCAGAGTTACCGGTTTCGTCTCTCGGTATGAAAACCCCGATAGCGACCACAAATCCTTCGTCGACCAATTCTTCAAACAAGGCAAACTCGAGGGCAACAAACTCACTTTCATCACCGACACCATCAATGGCGTCCGCTTCGAATTCACCGGTACCGTCGATCGCGGCGAAGGCAAAACTCCCAACGACGAGGCTTATCACATAATCAAAGGTGCCCTCACCAACTTCCACCCCGCCGCCGACCAGAAAGCCGCCTCAAGCTCTCGCGCCGTAGTCTTCAAATCCTTTCCCCAGGACGCGCAGTAGTAAGTCGCTGCCCACGCGGGAACAGCGGTACCCAACCCCGATGTCATCCTGAGCGAAGCGAAGGACCTATGTATTTAGCTCGTGCGCGATGAACCTTCCCCCACGGACAGACGCCCTAAGCCCGCCCTGAGCGAAGTCAAAGGGTCTGTTCAACCGAGCGCAGGCTTAGCAGCTTTCTGCCGCCAGACCACTACACCGTCCTGATCGGCCCCGGGTACTGCGACACCAAGGAATCGATAGTCAGCAGCGTAATCCCCTCGAGCGTCGCCTGGGCCACTAAGATTCTGTCGAAAGGATCTTTGTGTATCGGCGGCAAACTCTCGGTGGCAACTACATGATTGCTGATGATCGGCAGCTCGCCGTACCCATTGTCCAATAGACCGCGGCGCAGCAGCCGCGCATCCACTTTAAAATCTTCCCGGCCCAACCCGCGTTTAATTGCCACTTCCCATAAACTAGCCGCACTGAACAGAAGCTCATTCTCCGCATCGGCGATCAGGGTTCGCGCCTGTTTTGAGAGCCGTTGGGGTTCACTCGCAGCCCAGAGCAGAAGATGCGTATCCAGCAGAAGTTTCACGCACTTCCACCGAAGATTCGCTCGATCTCCTCTTTGCCCATTTGATCAAAGTCATCCGGCACAGAGATCTGCCCCGCCATGAACCCGAGCCGCCGTACTTGAGAACCGATGGGAGCGCTGAGAGCAGTAACCTTTACGACTGGCTTTCCAGCCTTGGCAATGATGAACGTCTCACCCTTCGACGCCGCTTCCACAAGTTTCGAGAGCTGAGTCTTAGCCTCGTGAATATTAACTGTTTTCATAGTGTTATATAGAACTTAGTTTAAAGAACTTAGTCTATCATGCCTTAGCAAAACTACAAAGCACCGCTTTATTCTCCGATGTACACAACGAAACACCTAGGGGCAGAACGCCCCGAACCCGACGTCATCCTGAGCGAAGCGAAGGACCTATGCATTTAGCTCGTGCGCGATGCACCTTGCGCGTTGGGAGACAGCCGCCCTCGCCCGTCCAGCCGAGCAAATGTAGGCGCGGGCGTCCTCGCCCGTGCGGGGGAGGCACTCCCGCCGACGAGCATCATGGACACCTCCCCAAATCCGCGCTATTATCCCCAAGTCCGCGCCGTCCCTGCCTCCCCAGCGACGCCGAATGAGGAGATCGTCTCCCGCCATGACCCGCCAATCCAAGCTCCTCCGCTGGTCAATCTTCTACGCCCTTATCTTCGCCGTTGCCCCACCAGCTTTCGCCCAGTGGAACGAGCAGGTGCTCTACAGCTTTCAAGGCTTACCCGACGGTGCCACGCCTGTCGGTGGGATGGTCTTTGATAAACAAGGCAATCTCTACGGAGCGACCTCGGAAGGCGGATCTTCCGCGTGCGCTGGAGCGGGCCAATGTGGAACTGTGTTTCAGCTTGCCCCGCCAGCCAAGCAGGGCGATCCTTGGACGGAGACGGTGCTTTACGTTTTTAAGGGCCGAACTTATGGCGATGGTGGTACACCCGCTGGCGGCTTGATTATCGATGCGTCCGGTAACCTCTACGGTACGACGGCTTATAACGGCACAGGTACCTGCACGCTGCTGGGAAGCGTCGTGGGATGCGGGACTGTGTATGAATTGTCGCCACCGGCGCAGCCTAGCGGAGCCTGGACGGAATCCGTGCTCTATAGCTTTAAGGACCTCACCGACGGCTATTTTCCTCAGGGCGACTTGGTGTTCGACAGCGCCGGCAACCTATACGGCGCAACTCAGTTCGGAGGGGGCAAGGGGACAAATTGCAATAGCCTCTACGGCTACTGTGGGACGGTCTTCGAGCTAAGTCCGCCGAACAGCGAGGGCGACTCGTGGACAGAAAATGTTTTACACAGTTTTGCAGGCGCCACCGAAGCGAGCGCCACTGGAGACGGAGCGGCTCCGAACGGCGGCTTGGTTCTAGACAGCGAGGGCAACATTTATGGGACCACCTACTATGGTGGTAGTGTCATCGGCTTATGTGACGGCGGCGTAGGTGGGACTGGCTGCGGCACAGTCTTCGAACTCACTCCACCCAGTGGCATGGGCGGGGAATGGGGCGAGACAACGTTGTACCGCTTCAGAAGCAACCCGGATGGCGGTAACCCGGATGGCGGCGTTGTCTTGGACGAAATGGGAAATCTGTATGGAACTACCGTGGGCGGCGGAGACAACGGAAACGGAACTATCTTTGAGCTAGAACATCCTCCGGAAGGCTCCAAACCTTGGACGGAAAAGCTGTTATATAGGTTTACCGGGGAGAACGACGGTGCACAGCCCAGAGCTGGAGTCACGCTTGGGCCCAAAGGCCAAATATATGGGACGGCAAGCAGTAAGGGCGCGTTTCGCTCAGGCGATGTCTTTACCATGATCTCCGACAGCGCCATTTGGGAAAATGTTTGGGCAGCGGCCGTACTGTACAGTTTTACGGGCCACAGCAATGGATTCTATCCAGACGCGAAATTGGTGTTTGACCGATCCGGTAGTCTCTACAGCACGACTCTTTACGGCGGGGCCGGACAAAACTGTGGTACCGACGGCTGCGGCACCATTTTCCGAGCTACGCCATAAGCCGCCCCTAACAAAACTCTTTCCCCCATTCCCACGTCCAACTGTCAAAACTCGCAGGCTCGCCCCCACACCCCAAAACGGTATAATGTCACAGCATCTCTGGAGGAAGTGATCGTATGGATCCGCAAGCAAGTGCCGCCGGAACCCGTTGGAAACCAGCCTACACTCTCACCATTTTGGCCACGCTAACCCTGGGCATTCTGATTGGCACCGTCATTTCCAAGGGCGTTCGCGGCCAGGAGAGCAAAAAGAGTTCCGAGTCCGCCACTCCGTTGACCATTCCTTCGCCGCAGCAACTCTCCAACCAGTTCTCCCAGATTGCCAAGCAATTGGAACCCAGCGTTGTCAACATCAATACCGAATCCACCATTAAGGCGCAGCCCCACCGCCGTCGTGGCGGAGGCGATCAGGAAGGTGGAGGCGACGACCAGAATCCCTTCGACGATTTCTTCGACCGTTTCTTCGGCGGCCAGGGCGGTAGCCAAGGCCCCATTCGTGAGCGCTCTCTCGGATCAGGCGTCATCGTCGACGCCAAAGGTTACATCGTCACCAACCGCCACGTAGTCGAGAAAGCTGACCGCATCCGCGTCCGCATCGACGACGATCCACCCGGCGTTCTGCATGACGCCAAGCTAATCGGCGCCGATCAGGAAACCGATCTCGCCGTCATCAAAATTGATACTGACAAAGTGCTGCCGGTCGCCAAACTCGGTAACTCCGAGAGCATGCAGGTTGGCGATTGGGTTCTCGCCGTCGGCAGTCCCTTCGGATTATCCGAGAGTGTCACCGCTGGCATCGTCTCGGCCAAGGGCCGCAACATCGTGCCCAACCGTCAATTCCAGTCCTTCATTCAAACTGACGCTGCCATCAATCCCGGCAACTCCGGCGGTCCGCTGGTCAACATGTCCGGAGAAGTCATCGGCATCAACACCGCCATCCTCACCGACACCAACGCCTACGCTGGCGTCGGATTCGCCATGCCTTCAAACACCGTGATCACGGTCTATAACCAGCTCATCGGTCCAGATCATCGCGTCGCCCGCGGCTCCATCGGCATTCAGTTCGCCGCGCAGGAGAATCCTGCGATCTCTCGCGTTTATGGCGTCCAAAGCGGCGTAACTATTTCTAGCGTTGTGGCCGGCACTCCCGCTGATCAGGCCGGTCTTCAGGTGGGCGACACCATCATTTCCGTCGATGGCAAGACCGTTAAAAATGGCGACGAACTCGTGGCCGACATCGCCAGCCGCAAGCCCGGCACCAAAGTCATGATCGGCTTCGTCCGCAACGGCAAAAAGCAGGACGTCGGCGTCACCGTCTCCGATCGCGCCAAGCTGTTCTCGGCTCGCCTTGGAGAAGAAGACGAAGGCGGCGAACCTGCGGCTCCCAAAGAGAGCAAGCTGGGATTAACCGTGCGTGCCGTCACCAATGAAATGGCCGACCGGCTCGACATTCCAGCAGGCAAAGGCGTCATCGTTCAGGACGTCAAACCCGGCGCCTTCGCCGACGATGCCGGCCTTGCCCGTGGCGACGTCATCCTCGAAATCAACAAACACGCAGTCAATTCCGAGGACGATTTTAACCGTGTCGCCGCCACTCTCAAAAGCGGACAGGATGTCGTATTCCTGGTTCGCCAGCGCGGCTCCGGCCGTCAGGACGGTACTATCTTCCTGGCCGGTACACTTCCGTAATTAGCACAAACTATTGACACTGGCACTGAGCGCCGCAATCGCGCATCATACTGAGAATGATGTCATCCTGAGCGCGCGCTTTTTGCGCAGCGAAGGATCCGGGCGAGCCGCGCGAAGTGTCGCGTTTTTTGCGACACAATAATCGCGCGTTTGGCTCGCATCCTTAATGACGTGGGATTCCACGAACGAACGGAGAAACTTTGCTGTCACTTCGTAAGGGCATAATTAGTGCGCTGCTGTTGACCTGCTTGTGTGCAGTCACCGCGCCGCTATCCGCCCAGACGAGCTCCTCACCAACCACCACCCACAAGAAGAAAAAGAAGAAGTCCGGGAAAAAAGTCAGTTCCCACCACGGCCAGCAGAAAATCGATCCCCAGCGCGCCCGCGACATCCAAACCGCCCTGATTCGCGAACATTATTTGGACGGCAAAGCCTCCGGCGTCTGGGACGACACCTCGCAGAAAGCCATGCAGAAATATCAGGCCGACCATGGCTGGCAGTCGAAAACCACGCCCGACTCCCGCGCCCTAATCAAACTCGGCCTCGGCCCCGACCACGAACATCTGCTCAATCCCGAAAGCGCCATGACTGAACCGCCGCCCGCACACGCCGCCGCCGGCAAAGCTCCCACCGCTCCAATCGAACCCCCCACTGGCAGCCAACCACAAAACTAGCTAACGGTTGAAACCACCTTCGGAAAATACGGCAACACCTTCCCACTCACAATCGCCCGCGGATTATCCTCCACCAGCGCCCGCGCAACCTTCTCCCCCTGCGATTCAGCTACCACTTCACGCGCCAGCGAAAGTCCTGGCGGACGCCGCGTCGTGTCATGCGCATCGCTCGCCAGCACGTGAACCGCTTCCCGCTTAAGCAGCCATTGCGCTGTATGCCACGCCGTCTCTCCCCAGCCTCCAGTCAGCGCCGACGCCGTCACCTGAATAACGCATCCCAGCTTCACCCATTCCAGAATCCGCTGCGGCGTCCCCTGCAAAACCGTATTGCGCTCCGGATGAGTGATCACCGGAATGATCCCCACCGCGAGCAACTCGCGCAAGCTGTCATCAATATGCTTTGGGACATCGGCGTGATTCGGCTCAGCCAGCAAGTAGCGCCCACCTTCGATCACATAGCGATCGGGAAACGCCATTGCATCTTTTATATTCTCCGCCGACAACCGGAAGTCGCATCCCAGGCTGAGACGCGGTCTCTTCCCCACCCGCTGTCTTAATTGCTCGAGCGTTCGCTCCAGAAATTCGCGATCGTAGTGAAATCGGCGGTTGGCATGTGGCGTGGCCACCACATGCTCCGTGCCATCGGCCGCCGCCATCCGGCACATCTCTTCAGATACGTCCCAAGACTTCGGCCCATCATCCACGTCCGGCAAAATGTGACAATGGATATCGATCATGGCCAACTAGAAGCCGATTTAAGCAGATTCCGAAAGAAAGACCAAGAAGTATCGAACTCGGTCGCGGCACTCATCACAAAGAGTACCGAACCAACTGTCGCCGACCAAATGCCAAGCGCTAAACGCCAAGTGCGGATTTGCTGAATGCTGAATGCTCTACTTCATCACTCCCCGCTGTGCAATCCCGATATTGTCCCGGCTGGTGTTCTTCACCAGATACATCATCTCATCGGCCTGACGAATGATGTCGTGCGGAGTTTTAGCGTCGTGCGGGTAGGTAGCCACACCCATGGAAGCGCGGACATTCAGGTTCAGTCCTTCTTCGCGGCAGAACATGCTCGTCCGCAGGCTGTCGCGCAACCGCTTGGCCACCACCAGCGCCTGGTCTTTTCCCGTCTGCGGCAGCAACACCACAAACTCATCGCCGCCATAGCGGAACGCGTAGTCAATCAACCGCAACTGCGCTTTCACCAGATACCCAATCTCCGCCAGTAGCTTGCTCCCAATCAAGTGTCCATGAGTGTCATTCACCTGCTTGAAGTGATCGAGATCAATGAACACCACTGTGAATTCATATCCAAAACGCGACGAGCGGTAGACCTCGGTCTCCAGCGTTTTATAAAGATGCCGCGCGTTAAACAACCCGGTGCAATCGTCGGTGATCGTCAGTTCCTGAATCTTCTGCACCGCCCGCGCATTCTCAATCGCGATCGCGGCATAGTCGCACACCGATTGCAGGAAATAAATCTCCGGATCGCCGAAGTTCTTCATGTCCACATTCACCAGCTGAATGACGCCTAGCACCCGCGTCCGTGACCGCAGCGGAATGCAGATAATCGACCGCGTCTCCCACCGCGTCATCTCGTCAATCCGTTTGGTGAATCGCGGGTCGGTATAAACATCCGGCACAATCAGCCGTTCTCCATGCTTGGCCACATGCCCGGCAATGCCTTCGCCCACTTTCATGCGGACATTCTTCAGCGCCTCCGCCGCATTCCCCACAGCAATCGCAAAATACAGGTCGTCGCGCTCGTCATCCACCATCAGCAGCGACCAATTATCCGGGCGGAAGTATTCCGCCATCTTCTCCATAATGGTTTGCAGGATGGAATCGAGGTCCAGCGACGACGTCAGGGCTTTGGCCACGTCATGAAAAATGGCCAATTCCTGCGTCAGCCGGTTGGGGTTGGGCTCAGCGGCCTCGGTCATTAAAGCGCGACCTCGCGTGGCAGTAGGAATCATAAAATTATATTCGCCGTATACCGTTCCGGGGAAGGAACCTTGGTAACCCGAACCCGCCCCGATACGCCCGAAAAATGCCCTCTGGCGCGCCTTTCGCTATGGTTACCTGCCCATGACGCGGACACTCTTGTCCGCCTATGCCAATGAATCGCCATACTCACAGTGGGGGACAGCCGTCCTCGGCTGCCCGCTGAGAAGAAGCCCAGCTTCAGGTGGAGCAGTTAGCCGGCTTCTCCCGTGCTAAAATTGCCAGCGTTTCCGGAAGCCAGAAGGGACATTCCGCATGCTCATCCCACCGGCAAAACCCCTGCCAGTCAAGGTTACATTGCTGCCTGTAATCGGAATTATGGTAACGGTATTCGCTCTGGTTAACATTGCCTCCAGCCAGGCGCAAGAAAAAGTGCTCTACACATTTTGCTCGGATCCTAACTGCACCGATGGCGCCGAACCCCAAGGGAACTTAGTTTTTGACAAGCAGGGCAATATCTTCGGAACCACGGACGCAGGCGGTGCCTGCAACTATGGCACCGTATTTGAACTCAGCCCGTTGCCTGGGGGGAGTTGGACCGAAAGTGTGATTCATAGTTTTGGGGCTCCAACCAATTGCCAACATCCAGTCGACGGTGCCGGGCCTACTGGTTTAATCTTCGATTCGCAAGGAAATCTCTATGGTGTAACCTACGCTCTTGGTCCGAACGGTTTCGGGACCGTATTCGAGCTTTCCCCACCGTTGCTCCAAGGTGGCGCTTGGACAGAAACAATATTGTGGAGCTTCAACGGCCAAGACGGAGTGGAGGCCAAGTGCCAGCTCGTTTTTGATGGTGCCGGAAACCTTTACGGCACGACGCCCTACGGAGGCACAGGTCCTGCGAGCGCGGGCGCCGTATTCCAATTGGTCCCACCTACCACGGGTACGCAGTGGTCGCTAAATACCTTGTATGGCTTCGGAAACAATCCAATGGACGGCTCCCAACCTTACACCGGAGTTGTCTTTGATAATGCTGGCAACTTGTACGGTACAACGCTTTATGGGGGAAAGGGCATTGGACTTCACAACCCGGGCTGGGGAATTGTCTATAAGCTCACGCCCAACGCACAGCTTCCCTGGTCTGAGACAATCCTCTACTGGCTTACTCCGAAAAGCGGAACTAACCCCGAGTTCGGCCTAACGATCGATACAGCCGGGAACCTGTACGGTGCGGCTCCTGGCGGAGGCCGCAGAGACAACGGGGCTGTCTTCCGGTTGACCCCACGGGCTGGCGGCGTGTATCAATTCGATGAATTTCCATTCGCTGGTTCTCCGAACGGGTCTGAACCGCAGGTAGTCATTTTGCTCGGCAAGAAGATCTACGGGACTACATCCTACGGCGGAGTGAACCAAAATGCCGGCACGGTTTTTGAAATAAATGGAAAGACAGAGTCTGTTCTATACAGTTTTTGTTCGCTACCCAACTGCGCAGACGGCACAGATCCCTACAGCCTGACCCAGCATGGAGGCCACCTGTTTGGTTACGCCGACGTGGGCGGATGGGGAGGCATCTTCGAGCTCAGCCCGCCATAAAGCTTTCTGATTCTGGCAGGTGGCCCAGGTATCCGATGGGGTACCGAACCAGATGAAGGGAACGTGGGCCAGAAGTTTGTGACGAACCTTGTGAAATGTAGGCGTCGCTCGCTGTGATTTACGGAAGCATTCTCGCTGGTTCTGAAAGCGATCCCGAAATTTTCGTAATCAAGCGCTTGCATTCACAACCCAGTCAATGAGTGAAATGGCGATATATTTCGACAGTTATGCCATCAGTTAATATCCGTGCGATCCGTGGCGTATTTCTTTGCCCGCGCCTGCTTGCTCAGGCAAGGCTCGAGAGCGTGGCGGCCGAGGTGCTGGCGCCATTTGCCCCGAACGCCGCGAATGACTGCTGCACTGCGCTGTACGCCTGCTGAGCGGCGGACACGTTTCCGGCCTGGAGATCCTGGCCCAACTGGGCGAACTCCTGGGCAAGCGTGCTTTGACTGCTGGACGAACCCCCTCCTCCTCCACCTCCTCTGTGGTGATGATGGTGACCATGCGCTTGCGTGCTCTGGCTTTGCGTGTCTTGCTGAATGTTCGAGAAATCCTGCTGTGCCGCCGACAGATTCCCCGATTGCAGGTCTTTGCCTAATTGGCTGAAGGCCTGAGCAATGGCGCTGCTGTTGGATGCGGATGTGGTGGGGCTCGATGACGCCGAGTTCTGCTGCAAAGTTGCAAAGTCGGACTGCGCGGCCGAAAGATTCCCGGACTTCAAATCCTGGCCGAGCTGTTGAAACTCCTTTTGGAACTGCTGTTGTGGACTTATGGCCTGACTGTTCGAGTTAAACAGGCTGCTACTGAGAATGCCTGCAATGGACATGACTCGCTCCTCTCTTTCGTGGGGACTTGGTCCCGGAAACCACATCAACGGCTACATAGGTGATTATGGTCCAAACTTTAGCCGCCGCTGGCGATGACAGCGGCGAGTTCTGCTCAGACCATAGAACCTTATGGCAACCTGGCTGCCACTCGTCGGTGGAAGTAGATTGGGGGAGTCAAGAGCTTGGTGCTGAGGGTGTTAACTCATTGGCTTGAGGAAAGGCAGAGTGCGGTGGGAGTAGATCGAATGGGCAAGACTGGCTCGTGCAGGCAAGACCTGCCCACTTATCCGCGGACCCTCGTTTTCATGCGACCGAGGCAATAAAAGGATCATCGTATGTAGGCATGGACAAAGTCAATCTTGCGCAGAAGTTCTCACAGATTCACGAATACTGGAAACCTTACATCGCCGCTGAGTTAAACGGACAGCACGTCAAGCTGGACAAATTGAAGGGCGAGTTTGTCTTTCATCATCACGAACACGAAGATGAGATGTTTCTGGTGGTCAAAGGCCGCTTCCGCATGGAGTTTCTTGACCGGCATGAGTGGATTGAGGAAGGCGAGTTTATCGTCATCCCACGCGGAGTGGAGCACAAGCCCGTAGCCGATGACGAATGTTGGCTGATACTGTTTGAGCCGGCATCCACGCTGAACACCGGGAATGTGGTGAACGAGCGTACTATTAGGGAATTGGAACGGGTTTGATAACCGGTTCTCAGTGATCTGTACCAGTTGCGCATCGACCACTTATGAAGATCATCAAGTTGGCGCTGCTTCTTGCCACGGCCCTGGCCGCTGCCGCACAGTCGAAACCCAACTATGAAATTTACGCCATCCGCTATGCCACACTGCCGGACTTCCCAGTTTCAGAATTGGTAGCGAGCGCAGAGCCGGCGCGCAAGCTGGATATCGCGATGATGATCTGGCTGGTGCGGGGCAATGGCCGCAATATCCTGGTCGATTCCGGGTTCTATCATGAACGCTTTTTCAAAGACTGGCAAGTGAAGGACTTCACCAAGCCCTCCGAAACATTGAAGCGAGTTGGTCTGAAACCGGAGGACATCACCGACGTCATCATTACTCACATGCACTGGGATCACGCCGACGGCATGGATCTGTTTCCCAACGCCCGTATCTGGATTCAAAAAGATGAACTGCAATACTATGCGGGAGAAGCGTGGCAGTCGAAGGATACTCACGGTGGCATCGATGAAGAAGATGTGCTCACTCTGGTGAAACTGAACACGCAGGGTAGGGTGGGTTTGGTGAATGGCGATGCCCAGGAGATTATTCCAGGGGTAACCTGCTACACCGGCGGCAAACATACTTGGCAATCGCAATACGTAGGCGTGCACACAGCCGTGGGAACCGTAGTGCTGGCTAGCGACAATATGTACCTGTACGAGAATCTGGAACGGCATGCGCCGATTGCAACCACAGTCGATGCGGCATCGAATCTACGGGCGCAAGATCGTATGAAACAGATCGCTTCTCGCCCCGGGTTCATCATTCCCGGACACGATCCGGCGGTTTTCACGAAGTTTCCCGGTCCCGTTCCTGGGGTGGCCAAAATCCAATGACTTTCGAGTTGTCCAATTGCAACCTTGCCGTTGCGACTAACCGGGTTTGATTTGCATCTAGATGGAACTATGGATTTGACGGTCTATTCCGCCTTCTGGTGTCCCGACTGCCGCGTAGCGAAACGCTTTCTCACCGAGCACAATATTCCGTTCAAAGATATCGATATTGAAAAAACTCCCGGTGCCGCTGAGGAAGTTGTCAAACACACCGGTCTGCGTGCCATCCCACAATTTGTCATTGATGGCGTGTGGGTCCAGCCGTATCGCCCCGGCGAAGGCTTTCTGTACGACGAGATGGCCAAACGACTAGGCGTCAAGCTCTAGCGTAGCCACGCGGCCAAGAGACGTAGCAAGCCACGTCTCTACAGCGAGATACGGCTCCCCGCACGGTCACCACCTTCCGTACCCTAGGAAACCTTTCCCAAGCGCGAGAGCATGGAAGGTTCATGGCGGAAAACCAGCCACAAAGCCAGGAAGAGCCAGTGTGCACCGCCTGGCAACGCACGCTGCAAGGTGCGCTGGGAGTGTTTCTGTTGCTTAGCGTAGGGTTAGTGGCTCGCTACTATCCCGCGAACGCTACCCGCGAACTGGAACAGCAAGTACGCGTCCTGGCGCACGAAGTGCAATTGTTGAAACAGGAACAGGCGATGCCGGCGCTGGTCCTGAACCGTTACCGAAATTCTATTTGCTACATCTTCGGGGTATATCAGGTGGGCTTCGCGGGGCGGGCTCCGGCATTCCGGGCGCGTATTTCGGGAAGCGGTTTCGTGGTGGCGGACGGACTTCTTGCCACCAATCGACACGTAGCTGAGCCCTGGTACGAGGACCCGGATTCTGCGGGTCTTCTCGAGCGAGGCGCTACTCCTCACCTGGAAAAGCTACTGGCATTCTTTCCTGGGCAACCGGCTCCTGTAAACATCACACCCGCTGTATTGTCGGCGCAAGGCGATCTGGCGGTACTTCGCATCGAGGACAGCCAAGCAGTGCATCAACTGCGGCCATTGCCGCTGGCGGACGCGATTCCGAATCCGGGGGAACTGGTTTCCGTGGTGGGTTATCCTATGGGCGTATTGGGTATGGTGGCCAAGTCGCCGCCCGCAGTCTATGAAAGGCTGGCCTTCCGGCGTGACGATATCGGGGCCGCCAACGAATTAGCGGCGCTTTCCTTAATCCGTCCGTCGGCAACTTGCGGGCACCTGGGAGATGTGGTGGGTGACAAGCTGATCTACGATGCGCCTACAGCCCATGGGGGCAGCGGCGGTCCAGTGTTCAATTCTCGAGGCGAGGTGATCGGTGTGAACGCCGCGTACCTCGACGGATTTTCCGGCGGCACGCTGGGGGTTTCGGTGCGAGCCCTGAAGCCTCTGATCGCAGCGGCGCAGAAGAAGTAAGTCTTCGCATGGATACCCTACACAGGCTTAAGGAGCCAACAGCCCGACTGATGGCAGGCTTGCTTCTGTCGATACAGGCCGTAATGGGTGTGCCTTTCTTGTTGACTATCGTGGGAAGCGTTCGTCACTGGGGCGCGTGGTTCTACCCGAAAAGCCCAAGATAACTACTTCGTCCCTTTCCACAACCCGACCCAGCCGGGTTCTCGCACATGCTCTTCGTCCAAACGGCACCGGCGGGCGGCCATGATCCCTGATCTGCCCAGATAACCGAGCACGCGCTTAGGCTGATCGCGATCCACTACGGGCAAGCGTCCGATGTTGTTGCGCAGCATCTTCGCGGCAGCTTGGTGCAATGACTCATCCGGATAAGTGACGATGAGGTCGTGGCTTGAGGCATCGAGCACGGTTGAGTTTCCGCTGGGGTCTCCAGCCAGTGCCCGCATCAGGTCACCTCGTGTGATCAGCCCTGCGAGCTGGCCGGTCGCGTCTGTGACGAACACGGCCTGATGACGGCTGACTTCGGGATCGTGGCGGCTAATGCGATCGGACAATTCGCTGATCTTCATGCCTGCGGGTAACACGGGAATGTCTTTGTCCATGGTTTCACCCACCATGACTTGCTGCAACACATCGGTTTCATATTCCTGGTGGATGTACAAGCCGCGCCGAGCCAGCTTCTCGGTCATGATGGAGGCCCGCGGCATCAGCAGCATGGCAATTCCGTCGGCAATTACGCTCACCAGCATGAGAGGCAGGACCGAGTTGTAATCGCGGGTGATCTCAAAGGCGAAGATGATGAACGCGAATGTGGCTCGCGAGGCGGATCCGAAGACCGCTCCCATGGCGACTAACGCAAAGGCCCCCGGCGAGAGATTCGCCGCGGGAAAGATTCGGTTCATGCCCAGAGCAAACACTCCACCCATGGCCGCGCTCGACATGAACATAGGCGCGAGCAATCCGCCGGACGTACCTGAACCTAGCGAGGTCACCAAAGCGACGGCCTTGGCGAGCATCACGACGAGCAGCAGTTTCCAGGCGAGGCTGGCATTCAAGATGTCGCCGATGGTGTCATAGCCGACACCGAGCACACGGGGTACAAAGTAACCGATGATCCCCAGACCCAGCGCGCCGATTGCCGGCCACCAGAGTTCATCGATCGGCAGTTTCTCGAACTGGTCTTCGGTCCAGTACAAGAGTTTGCTGAAGCCAACTGCGGCCAGTCCGCAAATGACTCCCAAGAGCAAATAGAAAGGCAGAGCGCGGGGAATGTCGAAGTTCATGGCTGCCACTTTGAACATTGGCCCCGCACCCAGCAGTTGCATGTGCACCGCAGTGGCAAGCGTGCTGGCGATGACCAGAGGGATAAACGATCGTGATTTAAATTCAAACAAAAGTAGTTCTATGGCCAGAATCACGCCCGCAATCGGCGTGTTGAAGGTTGCCGACATGCCCGCCGCCGCACCACACGCCAGCAACACTTTGCGCTCAGATGCGGTGGTGTGGAGCACCTGGCCGACCAGTGAGCCAATGGCGCCACCAGTCTGAATGATGGGGCCTTCGGCTCCGAACGGGCCGCCGGTGCCGATAGCGATGGCGGCCGAAATCGGCTTCAGGATGGCGACTCGGGGCTCAATGCGGCTGCGATTGACCAGCACCGCTTCCATGGCTTCGGGAATGCCGTGTCCTTTGATCTTGGGAGTTCCATACTTTGCCATGAAGCCCACGATGATGCCGCCGATGGCTGGAACCAGAATTACCCACCAGCCGAGTTGATTATGGCGCGGGCTTATGAATTCGGCAGAAAGCCGATGGTAGAAAACGATGTTGGTGAAGAAGCCGATCAACTTGTACAGCGCATAGGCGATAAGGCCGGCTAAAATGCCAATTCCGCCTGCCAGGACGGACATCAGCACCATGCGAAACTGCGCCGGCTCGGCGAGCCTGACGTCTCCGACCTGAGCGCCGGTGGCTGCGATGGTAGTGGGAGCAGAATGGTTGCGAGGTGGCTCTGTCAAATCTTTCTCCGATGGGTTCGTACAGCAGGCTTTCGTTCGCGGCCGTTGCCAGCTCCGTGCGGCTCGATTGCGCGCTCAAGGGCAGCAATCAAAATTGACCCTTGGGTGCGGAGTTCGGCTCGATGGTGTAGCGAGAGTTCTTGGAGGACCTTTTCGCCTTTCGGTGTCAACGAAAGCAGTACTTCGCGGCGGTCTGAACCGCCACGCTCTCGATTGACATAGCCTCCCGCCGCCAACCGGTTCACCAGTTCTACCGTGCTGTGATGTTGAATCTGTAACCGCTCCGCCAATTCGCCGACCCGAGGGCGTATTCCCTGTGGCAGGCCCTTCAGGGCGAGCATCAGTTGGTGCTGGTGAGGTTCGAGGCCGACCGCGCGCGCAGCCCCTTCACTGAAGCGCAGAAAGCGCCGGATTTGGTAACGGACCTCTGCCAGCGATTCGAAGTCGAGCGGCGGAAGTGGTTGCAGCGTCATAATATATCGTAACACGATATATTGATGCTGCGCTGGCACCGAAAGTCGCAGACCGTTTAGAATCCAAAGTCCTAACAAAATGGTGATTCTGTGATTCCACGCTATACCCGCCCGGAAATGGGCCGCATTTGGAACGACGAAAACCGCTTCCGCGCCTGGCTTGCCGTCGAAGTGGCAGCGACTGAAACGTTGGCCGAGGCTCGCATTGTGCCCAAGGACGCGGCCCGGGCCATCCGCGAACGCGCTGACTTCAGCGTGCAGCGCATTCACGAGATTGAGGCCGAGGTGCGCCATGACGTGATCGCCTTTACCACCGCAGTGGCGGAGATCGTCGGCCCGCATGCCCGTTGGTTCCACTACGGACTGACTTCAAACGACGTGGTGGATACGGCCCAGTCGCTGCTCATCCGCCAGGCGTCCGAGGTCATTGCGTCTGATCTTGAGCGGTTGTCGGAAGTGCTCAAGCGTCGGGCGTGGGAGTTCAAAGACACGCCCATGGTCGGCCGTACCCACGGAGTTCATGCCGAGCCCATCACTTTCGGCTTCAAGCTGGCTAACTGGTATTCGGAGATGCAGCGCAACATCGAACGCTTCGGGCGCGCTGCGGAGGAAATGCGGGTCGGCAAGCTTTCCGGCGCGGTCGGAACCCTGGCTCACCTGACGCCGGAACTGGAAGAGAAAATATGTGCCCGCCTGGGGTTGAAAGCGGCAGAGATTACGTCTCAGGTGATCCAACGGGACCGCCACGCGCACTATCTGGCGACGCTTGCCGTGATCGCGTCGACTCTTGACATGATGGCCACAGAGATCCGGCACCTGCAACGCACCGAGGTGCGCGAGGCGGAAGAATTCTTCAGCGAGAAGCAGAAGGGTTCCTCCGCTATGCCGCACAAACGCAACCCCGTGACCTTCGAGCAAATCAGCGGATTGGCGCGAGTGGTACGAAGCAACGCTCAGGCTGGGTTCGAGAACATCGCGTTATGGCATGAGCGTGATATCTCGCATTCATCGGTCGAGCGCGTCATTCTTCCCGATTCCACCACGCTGGTCGATTACATGCTTCAGAAGACGGCCAATCTGATCGATACCATGTTTGTTTATCCCGAGCGCATGCTGGCTAACCTTGAAAGCACCGGCGGTTTGGTGTTCAGCGGCCAACTCTTGCTCGACCTGGTGGAGCATGGCGTTTCGCGAGAGGATGCTTATCGCATGGTGCAGGCTCACGCCATGCGTGCCTGGAAGGAAGACTTGAACTTTCGCGATCTGGTTTTGAAGGACAAAGCGATCACCAGCCGGGTGCCACGGGCTCAGATCGAACGCGCATTCGATTTGAAACGCCAGCTCAAGAACGTAGACAAGATCTTTGCGCGGGTATTCAACGCACGCCCAACGAGCGCCAAGCGGCGCAGCAAATCCGCTGCGCGTTAAGCCCGGGGCTCGAGTAATCTCAGAAGCGGAACAACTCTACCTCGCCCCCGCCTGAAAGTATCAGGGTCAAGTTGGCAACCAGCAGCACCATGGGAAACTCAATACCGTTGGGCATAAAGAATCCATTTCTCCAATGGAACATAACGATGGCCACGGCCATGTCAAAGGCCAGTGCTATGGCAACATAGCGGGTCAATATGCCGAGGATCATGGCCAGCCCTCCGAAGAATTCAACCGCGGTGAGTAGGATGGCAGCACCGGTGGGGTAGGGAATCCCCAGACCATTCAGGAATTCCGCTACGTTCTGAAACCCCATGAAGAACTTCTGGCCACCATGCGCGACAAAAATCACGCCAACGGTGACGCGCAGCAGAGTAATTCCCCAGGAACGCAGCAGGTCGGTACCGTTGCTCATTGGTGCCTCCGTGTAGGATGCGACTAACTTCAAGCGCTGCCCACGATGTCTCCAGCATATCTTCAGGCACTTCACAAATATTTACAATTCGCTGTTGTTGGCATGCATCTAACCAATTAACTAAATGGTTAGATGAAACTATTTCGCAGCGGCGGGGTTTAAGCATTGTGGGGAGGCAAGGAATATGAAAGCGATGTTTCGAGTTCTGGAATCATTTCTGGCAACTAGTGTATTGGCCGCGAGCTTGATGGCGCAGACTGCGAGCGCAGGCCGGTACGATCAGTCAATTCAGGCCAAGGTTGAACAGCAACTGGCCGCAAAGCAGGAGTTCAGTAAGGTGCAGGCAACGGTGGAAGACGGAATCGTGACGCTGAACGGTAGCGTCGATCTCTATCAGCAGAAGCTGGATGCCGCAAAGAAGGTTCGCAAGACAGCCGAGGTCCAAGGCGTGCGCAATTTGATTGCAGTTGAAGGCAAGAGCGTTTCTGACGCCGAGCTCGATGCGCAGTTGGACCGCAAGCTGTACTACGACCGCGTGGGCTACGACGTCGCCTTTAACTACATTACGGCTTCGGTTGAGAACGGCAACGTTACTTTGATTGGCGAAGCGCGGACCCAAGTGGCCAGTGACTCGGCGTTAGCGCTAGCTGCCCGCATGCCGGGAGTGAAGGACGTGTTTAACGACATCCGGATCGATCCCACATCGATTTTCGATGATCAGATCCGAGTAAAGACTCTGCGGGCGATCTATCGCGACCCCGTGCTGAGTCGTTATGCGATTGATCCGGCACAGCCGATTCGGATCTTGGTCAACAATGGCCATATCAGCCTGGATGGGGTCGTGGCAACGCAGATGGATAAGAACGTGGCTGGCATTCGCGCCAACCAGGTGTTCGGGGCGTTCAGTGTAAAGAACAATCTGGAAGTGGCGAAGAAGTCATAACGGATGGTTGGCGGGAGGTGAGGCGCGGCGCAAGCCGCGCCTTTTTTCATTCTAACGGACGATCACCGAACCGCACGGCTTCTTGCGAGTGGAGCGGGCCTTTTGAAGGATTTCTGTAAAGGTTCTTGCGGCTTCTCCAGCCTCTTCAACATGCGACAGGAACCAGTGCCGCAATACAGTGCGGCTTACCGATCCGCGGAGATAGGCGTTGTACAGTTCGCTGCCCAGGGCGTATCCGAGCTTTTGGGCGGTGGCATCGAACTCTGCCCGTTCGCCGCGCAGGGCGTCATTCAACAGTTTCTTGCAAGTCTTGGGAGAGAGCGTCGCATCCTCGGATGCAGGCTCATCGGGGCGTGCCGGATATAGCACGCGTGATCCGAAGTATGCCAGAGTGTGTTCGATGGCCCGCGCGTAAAACCGGTCAGACGGTTCCGTTTCGGCCGGCGGTCGGCCGCTGCGGCGCAAGGGCAGTCCGCGGCAAGCGTGATGCAGAAAGCTGGCGGCTTCCTCGACGGCGTGAAGCATTTTGAACTCACGGACGTAGAAGGCATTAATCGACGGCAAATAGACGCAGCCGCGCGCCTCGACCCTCTGTAGCATGTTTTCGATCTTCTTCGGTTCATACGCAGCCCTCGTCAACAACTGGCGCAAACGAACATCGGACGATCCGCAATAGACCTCAGGCAACATATCGACCAGGAACTTGGGCTGGGTACGGTTGTGCGAGGAATAGCGATTGATGTCGAGGAATGACAGCAAGCTGTCAATGAAGTTGTAAATAGTCGGAACCAGGTCTGGCTGTCCGGCGTCCCCCTGGCAGCGCGAAAGGTAGAGCCTGTAACTCTCGTACTTTTCGAGTGGAGTGGAATTGAACACACAAACCACGGCGTCGCTTACACGGACGGTTTCCACGCGGTCCTGACGTTCCGCAGTGGCTCGCCAGTAGAGCGCATCAACGTTCTGAAGGACGGTGAGCGCACGCTCGTTCGGCAAGCGCTCGTGCATGCGGCGGGGAAGATGCGAAGGGGCGAAGTGGGACTCGCCGAACAGCACGAAGATTACCGCATGGGGATGGCGCTCGCGGATCTCGGCGATCTTGTCGACTGCGTGACGGTCGCGTGCGCCGATCTTGCGCAGATCCTCGCGCGGCATGCAGTCCAAGCCGTAGATGGCCTCTCCGTGTTCGCGGGCAGTCACCAGAAGCTCGTAGAACGGGCTCCATTCGTATCCCCAGTCGGCGTCAAAGCGGATGCGTTCCCGGAATTCATTCTCGTCGATCTCTCGGCGCCACCATTCCTCGAGCACATGCTGATGACGGGCAAAGATGGTTTCGACTCCGAGCACAATCGGACGGTCTCCGGAATGGGCGCGCTGTTCTAGCAGGGACGCAGCAAAGCGCTGCGCGGTAGGCAGAGCGTGATAGTCGCCGACCAGGACGATATCAGCGGCGCTGATAGTTTCGGCGAGTTCGCGGGAATCGATGACGGAGTCGTAGGTGCGAAAGGCGTTGCTGAAGTCGCGCAGGTATTTTCGGCGTCCGCTAGAGTCAGTGGCCCGCACCTCGCGTTGCACTCCGGCCAGCGCGTGCCGCTGCACTGCGTTGCGTCGATCGCCGAGAGTGTTGGCGGTTCCCATAGTTGCTGTCGTTGGTCCCTTCGCCATTCGGCTCAGGGCAGCTCTTGGTCGTTCGTCGTTGGCTAAAACGAAACCAACCTGCTTGACTCTCTCTCCCGCGCTCCCTATGCTCAGGATTCGTCTGGCCAGGAGCCTGCTTTGCCCAATCACCCGCCTCAGAACCTGACAGTTGCTATAACTGGAGCCAGCGGATCTTTATTCCTCCGGCATTTCCTGCTGGCGGTGGAGCGCGATAAGCGCGTTCAAACTGTAAATTTCATCGCCTCCGACAGCGCTCTTCGCGTCATGGCCGAAGAACTTGGCCTTCGCGGCCGGGCTAATCTCGTAAAGCAAATCATCGGCAAAACCGCCCGCAAGATTCAGCAGCAAGCGAATGCCGACATTGGCGCGAACGTTGCCAGCGGGTCTTATCCCGCGGATGCGATGGTCGTAATCCCGTGCAGTATGGGCACGCTGGCCCGCATCGCCAACGGCATTGCTTCCCATTTGATCGAACGTGCTGCCGATGTTTGCCTCAAAGAGAAGCGTCCTTTGGTGCTGTGCGTGCGAGAGACACCGCTCAATAAAATCCATATTCGCAATATGTACCGGGCGGCCGATGCCGGAGCTACGATTTTTCCGCTGATTCCCGCCTTCTACAATCGCCCGGCCAGCTTGGATGTCATGGCGCAAGAATTCGCTTTCCGGGTACTCGCCCACATCGGGTTACCGCAACCCAATGCCTATCGCTGGAAAGGCTGATTTTTCCGTCAGTTACACGGTTCTGCTGGGTTTTCGGGGGAAGTCTCAGTGTAGAAAAATCGGAGTCTAAGGGCGAGATGACGAAGGGATGGGAGACTAACGGCTGGCCACGAGGGGATGTAGAGTTCGGCCTGCGTAGTCGATGGTAATGCTAAATGGCTGTTTATGAAGGAGATTTCGATATCCGAGTTCAGGACGCATTGTTCCCGGCTGATCTTGGAAGTCGGTAAGACGAAGCAGCCGATTCGGATTATGCGGCGCGGGCAGGCTGTTGCCGAGGTGCATCCGCTTTTGCCGAAGGCTGGGGATTGGATTGGGTCGATGAAGGACAGTATCGAGATTCTCGGCGACATTGTTGGGCCGGCGAGTGAGGAGGGTGATTGGGAGGCGCTGCGGGATGAAATCAGGGAGGGCACCGAGCAAGCGGAGCGCGCGGTCAGTTTGTGGATGGTCCGCAGACGTTCGTGAAGAATCGGAAGAAGAATGCGCGGAAAAGGCGTCGCCAGTGAGGTGGTAGTTTACTTTCGGATGTCCCCACCTCCGTGCCATTTGATCCGGCGCGGCTTTTGGGTTAATCTGCGATTACACCTGAAAGGAGGTGGTCGAATGACAAGTTCAGATTGTAGCAACTGTAGTGGGAGTCAAAGACCAGGTGAGGTGGCTGAGACTTAGGGCTGGTTGCTCTAAGCGGGGTTCCTGAGCGCTCGGTCGCCGGGAACTACAGCCCGCACACTAACCGGTGAGTAGGATTGGATTCCGGCATTAGGTCGTGCCGGGAGTTCGATTGCAGAACCCGGAGTTGCCGTAGAGGCCACGTAGAGTGACCACCTCTTGGTCAATCCCAAACAGTCCACCGGGCGGCCCGTGCAGCGATGCACGGGCCGTTCTGTTTTTGGGCAAAGTCTTTACCACAGAGGTCACAGAGTACACAGGGGAAATCTTGCCTCTTTGTTCCCTGTGTTTCTTTGTGGTCGTGATTTTGATTTTCAATCCCAGACGAATCACTTCTTGCGACGCGAGCGTTATCTCAAAACGCATGATTGGCAAGATTGAAGGTAACAAGTGCCGTTACCTTGGATACGGGTCCGAAGACGGACGGGTCATTATTGTCGAGATTATCGCACCAGCGGCCGGGGTAGTCGCAGCAGCCGCCGTCATTGCCTGGCACGTTGCCTTCATAGTTCCCCAAGTATCCGCCCCATACATTTACTTCCGCTTGCTGCTTACAGCAATCCTGCATGGTCAAAATACCGGTATTGGGAATGCCGATCAAAGCAAACGAATTCGAATCGGTCCCGCAGTTCCCGAATGGAGCGGATCCCGTTGCAACGCCGATGGTTTTAAAGTAATCCGCCCACAACTTGGTGGCGAACTTCGACTGCGGAACAACATTCGAGGGGAAGTCAAAAACATTGCAGGCGGTCGCTGGATCAGCAACATAAATGTCGTAGTTGGGAGTGGCGGTGACGTCTGCGTCGAGGTCAAAAGCAATGATCTTGCGCTGGTCAGAGCTTAGGTGCTGCGTGTAATACGCCGAGCCGAGCAATCCCAGTTCTTCGCCGCCAAACCAGATGTAGCGTAGCCGATTCTGCGTTGGCGTCTTTGCCAGTTTCAAGGCAATTCCGAGAATGGTTGTCGATCCCGAGGCATTGTCCAACATGCCGGCTCCGAAGATTGAGTCGAGGTGGCCTTCAATAACAACGGTATGGTTGGGATCTCCGAAGGGCGATTCGGCAATCAGGTTGTAGTCCGTTCCAGACGTGAGCTGGGTACGAATATCGATGTGGACCTGGGGCGCGCTTCCGGATGCACATTGCTGAAGCAGCTCCGAGCCAATTTCGTACGAAGCAACTCCAATCACCGGGATACTCGCCTGGCGCGTCAGTCGGGCTGCGAAAACGGCCGAACGATCGCTAAAATCCGGGAGTTCGCCGAGCGGATCGTCTTCTGCGCCGGGGGCGTTATAGATGACAACCGCCGATGCACCGGCGGCTTGAGCATTTCTCACCTGCGCATCAAAATTGCAAGTTCCTCGCGCCAGCAAAGCGACGTTGCCCGGAACGAATCCGGCGAAATCGCTCTGGAGACATCCATCGCCCTGGCCTGCGGCAGGCTGAATCGAAGCGTTGACTGTGCCGCCACCTGAGAGCCTGGCGACAGACCAGTCACTCATCAGAACATAATCCTGATCTTTGGTGCTGAACTCGGGCACGCCTACAACCTTCATAGCCTCGTACTGATAGGTTTGAACGGTCACCGTATAGCCGGCTTTTTTCACCAAACCTGCCACGAACTGCACCGACGCCTTGTAGCCCGGGGTCCCCGTATCGCGGTAGCCGTGACCATCAAGTCCGCGGTTATCGTCAGCAATCTGCTGGAAGTGAGCGAGGATTTGCCAGAGCTCAGAGGCTTTAATGCATTCCAGAAGCTTCCCCGGTGTGTCATTTGCTCGCGACTCGCAAACTTCGCGGGAGGGTGGCGCATGGCGAGCGGCTTTCAGCGAAACCCCGTCGAGCACGCTGTCATTGACTTGGGCTGCAAGCAGCGGCTGCAAAATGCATAGTATGACTGCGCAGATGATGAAAAAACCCAGGCTCTTTAGCTTGATAGTGGATTTAAGTGTACCCATGACGCCCCTTTCAGAACCTTGCTAGCTTACACCAGCATGGCAAGTTGGGCATTCTAGTTTTTGGAGTGGTATTCGGGATGAAATCCCCTGCGGCAAACTGCCTGCATTGCCTACAATAAGTGCATGCAATGCACGATAACCATAGAGGTCACAGAGAGACACAGGGAAAATCTATTCTCCGGGCCACTTGTGATTAAGATTTTGCTTTTTCAAATCCCAGGCGGATCACTTCGGCGGTGTCTCTTGCCAGTGGCAGTTTCGCAGCTTCTTCTTTTGTGAACCAGCGGGCTTCGGCGGCATCGCCTGCTCCGTGAGGCTCACCCGCGATGCGGCGGCAGAAGAAGTCGATTAAGACATAGTGATATTTCGTGCGCCCGGCCTCGTCGGGCAATACCCGGTCAAAAACACCGAGCAGTTCGCCGGGTTCGACGGTCAGCCCAGTTTCTTCCAGAGCTTCGCGGACGGCAGCTTCTCGCAAAGTTTCACCCACTTCGAGCACCCCTCCGGGGATAGACCACTCGCCCGCAAGCGGTGGATGGCCGCGCTTGACCAGCACGACACGGCCTGCTTCGATGATGACGGCACCTACCCCTACCAGCGGCTGATCTGGATATTCGCGCTTCATAGTGACTGGGAGATTCTAATGCAGGGGCTGGAAATCAGCACTTAGCACTCAGCATTCAGCCACTCCCGGTTTCGGTAGGTGTCTGGAAATGCGCAAATTCATGTTCTCTGATTAGAATGAGTTGATGGCTCTGGAAGAATACAAACGTAAGCGCCGTTTCGAGGATACTCCGGAGCCGCCGCCGAAAATTGAAAAGAAGTCCGGGCACCGGTTTGTGGTGCAGAAGCACCGCGCCACGCGCCTGCACTACGACTTTCGCCTGGAGATGGACGGAGTGCTCAAGTCATGGGCGGTGCCCAAGGGTCCGTCTCTCGATCCTAATGACAAGCGGCTGGCGATGCAGGTGGAAGACCATCCAGTTTCTTATTTTGATTTTGAGGGCACGATTCCGGAGGGCAATTACGGTGCTGGCGCGGTCATCGTGTGGGACGTGGGGACATGGGAACCGCTTTCTCCGCTGCCAGTGAAAGGAAAATTCGTTCCTGGAACTGCGGTTGAGGCCCGGGAGATGTTGCAGAAGGGCGATTTCAAGTTCCGGCTGCACGGCCAGCGGCTAAAGGGCGACTTTGCGCTGATCCACATAAAGGGCCGGCGTCCGGGGAGCAAGGGGACAGAATGGCTGCTGATCAAGAAGAAAGATGATGAAGCGGTCGCGGACTATGACATCGAAGCCTACGACACGTCGGTGCTGAGTCGCAAGACCATCGCACAAATTGCGGGGGACAAGGATTCGGCGGAGTGGACAAGCAGCCGTCCGGCTTCTCGTGGAAGGGTGAAGGCTGCTTGGTTGGCGGACACGCTGGCCAAGCTGGATAAGAAAAAAAAAAGACTAAGTAACCCCACAGAAGACACAGAAAAACACAGTGTAAGGCTCGATAGCAAGAAGTCTCGCTCAAAGAACTTGCAAGTTGAAGAGAAAACGTCCTCTGTGATCTCTGTGTCCTCTGTGGTTAAGTCGCTAGCAGGAGCGGTGAAACGGCCGATGCCGACTGCGATCACTCCGATGCTGGCGACGCCTGTGGAAAAGCCTTTCGACAGTCCGGAGTGGCTGTTTGAAATCAAATGGGACGGGTATCGCGCAGTGGCGTTCATCGAAAACGGGAAAGTTCGCCTAGTTTCACGCAATCAGAACGATCTCACCGGCCAGTATTCGGAACTGCATGATCTTCCGAAATTGGTGAAGGCCAAGAACGTCATCCTTGACGGCGAAATCGCCGCGCTTGATGAGCAAGGCCGGGCGTCGTTCAGCCTCATGCAACAACGCACCGGGATTCGCAGTGGCGGCCGACGCACGGCAGCGCGTCTCGACGTTCCCATCGTGTACTACGTCTTCGATTTGCTGTATGCCGATGGATACGACCTGCGGCGCGTCGCTCTGGAGGAGCGCAAGCAAGCCCTGGTGCAAGTCGTCACCACGAACGAATTTGTTCGGCATTCCGAGCATTTTCCGGAGCGCGGTGTGGCGTTGTTTGAGGCAGCCAAACAGCAAGGGCTGGAGGGCATTCTTGCGAAGCACCGCGGCAGTCTTTACGAAGAGCGTCGTAGCCGGGAATGGTTAAAGATCAAGATCACTCAAACGATAGATTGCGTGATCGGGGGTTACACCGATCCCGAGGGTAGCCGGCAATATTTTGGATCGCTCGTGCTGGGGTTGTATGACGAGCGGGGACAATTGATTCATGTGGGGCAAGCGGGGACAGGCTTCAATCAAGCGACATTGAAAGAAATCTGGCGGATACTCAAGCCTCTGGCGACCAATCGGCCTCCCTTTTACGGTCCGGTGGAGGCTGCCAACGTGCACTGGCTGAAGCCGCAGCGAGTTGCAGAAATTAAGTTTACGGAATGGACCCACGAAACCGCGGAGGGTGGCATGAAGTTGCGTGCGCCGGTGTTCATGGGCTTGCGCGAGGATAAAGATCCCAAGCAGTGCACGCTCACGGATCAGATTCCACAGCTCAGGGTCTGATCAAACGCCGTCATTTGATTTCCTTCATCGGCAGCATGGCGCCGTAATCCCGCCCGGAGGGTTCCACGGCGCGGGCAACGACCCCGGCGAAAGCGTCACGGAGTTCGGGATACTTCGTCACCAACGCATGGATCACGGTCATGTTGTCTTTGAAAGTCTCGGCAGTGTGTGAAACATCGCTGGCTTGGTACTTCACCACTACATCCAAATCCTGACCGACGGCGACCGGAAACAGCGTTGTGAGCTTGTAAGTTTTTCCCGCGGCCAAAAGGTCGACGGTATTTCCATCCATTGGGGCATCAGCCGGCCTGACCGCTTGAGACTCGTCGTAAAGCTTGTCGGTAACCTGGGTGTACATGAACGGCACCGGCACCGCGAGTTCACGTGCTTCCATAAAGTAGAGCCAAGCGTCGCGGTTCTGGCCCTTGGTTCTGAAAGCCCTCGCTTTGTCGGCGAACCAGCCGGCGTCGTGTCCGGCAACTTGGGAAGCATGGACATAAAAGCCGCCGATTTTCCAGTCTGCTCCTTGCTGTTGCAGAACGAATGAAACCGTCTGCGCTTTCTGTGCGCCAGAAGGCTCCAACGTGACAAATCCGTAGGCACCCGGCGCCAGGTTGGGGATAACAAATGCAGCGCTGTTGGCGGTTTGTCCGTTCTTGCTGAACACTCCGCAGAGAAACTCGGCACGCTCCAGCGGCTTACCGCCTTCGACCTTTAGCAGAAACGGAGGCTGTGGCTGAGCCTGCGCTCCCGCCAGGCTCGGCTGGCTGTCTTTGACGGCGGACTCGACGCTGAAAAAGTTCGCCGCGAGGCTGGTGATGGCGTTCTGCTTCAGCGCAGCAGTATCGCCTTTAGCCGCCATATCGAAGTAGTGTTTGGCGGCGCCTTCCAGTGCGGAACGGGTGGGGGCGTCCATGTCACTCTGGGTCAAACACGTCTGTGCCTGCGCGAAGACGGTGAAAACCGAAGACAGCAAAAGAAAGCACAAACCGAGGAGGCGTGAGTATTTTGAGAAGTCCATAAGCCACAAAAGGATCTTACGACCGAACTCGAACCCAACCGCTGATTTTACATGTTTGGGGCCGTGCTTCTAAAATTGCAACTCCTTGCCCCCTATGTTACCGTCGCTTTGATTCCACTTGCGAGCGAAAGGAAGCCTCCCATGGCGGCCTGGATCATCCTAGGACTTTTAGTAGTCATTGCCTTCGTTTTAGTTGGGATGTACAACTCGCTGGTCCAGTTGCGGGTGCGTTGCGACTCGGCCTGGTCTGATATTGATGTGCAGCTAAAGCGCCGGCATGACTTGATACCGAACCTGGTGGAAACGGTCAAGGGATATGCTGTCCACGAAAAAGGCACCTTCGAGAACATCGCTAAGTTTCGTTCCATGGCGATGCAGGCTACTGGGCCGGCGGATAAGGCAGCTGCGGAAAACCAGCTTACTGGAGCGCTCAAGAGTTTGTTTGCCGTGGCCGAGAATTATCCCGAGTTGAAAGCGTCGGAGCAGTTTACGCAATTGCAAGGCTCGTTGAGCCAGACGGAAGACACCATCCAGAATGCGCGCCGCTATTACAACGCGGTGGTGCGCGACCTGAATACCAAGATCCAATCCTTTCCGACCAATATTCTGGCAGGAATGTTTGGCTTCCAGGCGCGACAATTCTTTGAAACAACCGAAGCCGACCGCGAGCCGGTGGCGGTGAAGTTCTAAGGCATGATTCGTCGGAGAGTTTCCGTAGAGACGTTGCACGCAACGCCTCCAAGACGCAGCAAGCTGCATCGTTATTCTGCGGTTGCTTGCTTCCTGATTTTTTCTTTACCTCTTTTCGCTCGCAGCTGGCGGGTTGCCGATTACAACGACACCATTGCCGTCGCGGAAGACGGATCGGCGATTGTCCACGAGCACATCACGTTGTCGTTCGAAGGCGAGTGGCACGGGATTCATCGGTTCATCCCTGTCGAATATCCCGGGCCGCGCGGTACAAACTATACGTTATTTCTGAATATCACCAGCGTAACCGATGGTGACGGCGGCAAGCTGAAATATGAATCCTCCACGTCGAATGGCTTCCGCGACCTGAAAATCTACATGCCCGGTGCCGCGGATGCGACCCGCACAGTCGAGATTGACTACACCGTCCGCAACGGGACTCGCTTCTTCGAGGACCACGATGAGTTCTACTGGAACGTGACCGGCAACGATTGGCCGGTGCCGATCGACCATGCCGCTGCAATGGTCACTTTTCCCGACGCGGCCGCAGGATTGCTGCGGGCGCAAGCCTTCACAGGGGTTTACGGCTCGGCGGTGCGGCGGTCGGCGTCAAAGCCTCCGATGTTTCAGTCGAGACGAATAATCCGCTGCCGATGCGCGGCGGGTTGACGGTCGATGTTTACATCCCCAAGGGCATTCTTAAGGAGCCCAGCACATTCACGCGGTGGCTCTGGTTCCTGGGCAGCAATCCTATTGTGTTTTTGCCCTTTTGGACGCTCGCCGTCATGTTCACGCTGTGGTGGTACAAGGGGCGCGATCCCGATCCCGGCATTTCGGTTGCTCCCATGTATGAGCCGCCGCCGGACATGTCGCCGGCGGAAGCCGGCACGCTGCTTGAGGACGCCGTTCACCCGCGCGACATTACCTGCACATTGGTGGATCTGGCGGTGCGGGGTTTCGTCAAAATAGAAGAAGTAGACGACAAGGGTCTGGTATTTCATCACAAAGATTACGTGTTTCATTTGTTGAAGCCGATGGCACAGTGGACCAGCCTTGCTCCCCACGAGCGTGTCATGCTGACGAACGTATTCGGTGAAGCGGATCAGACGCGCCTTTCCAGCCTGAAAAATCGCTTCTATGTGGCTATCCCGGTCATCAAGCAGGACGTGATGGCCGCGCTCAAGAATAAAGGCATGTACCTGGTCGATCCCGATTCGGCGAATGGATATAGTTTCGTGGCGATTCTGTTCATTGTTGCGCCTTTCCTGATGCTGCAATTCCTCTGGAACATGAGCGTGTTCAGTTCCTTCGGCCCGCTGATCGGTGCTGGGTTGCTGTCCGCGCTCATCTGGTGGCTGTTCGCCCGGCAGATGACCGCCAAGACGGTGAAGGGTTGCCGCACGCGGGTTGCGGTCCTCGGATTCCAGGAATTCATGAATCGTGTGGATGCAGACCGGCTGAAGCGCATGCCTCCCGACACTTTCGAGAAGTTTCTACCCTACGCGATGGCGTTGGGAGTAGAGCATCAGTGGGCGCAGGCGTTTGCCGGAATCGTGACTAACCCACCCAGTTGGTATGTTGGACCGGGATACGGCCCGGGATTCAACGCGATCTACTTTGCCAGTGCGATGCACGGGATGTCGAATGACATGCATCAGGTTTTCGTCTCGGCCCCGCGCGCTAGTTCAAGTGGCTCGGGTTTTGGCGGGGGTGGTTTCGGTGGTGGCGGAGGCTTCTCGGGCGGCGGTTTTGGCGGCGGCGGTGGCGGCGCGTTTTAGATCGCTGACCCCGCTTCCAGCTTCATTCCATATCGAAGGCCAACCATTCCAGTCCGTCGCTACGCTCCACCTGCAACACCACGGGACCTCCTGGCTTGATGTCCCTGAGGCGAGCCCGCAACGCATCTACCGAGTCCACAGAGATGGAATTCACGCTATGGATCACGTCTCCGGTTCGCAGGCCGGTCTCGGGGCCGAGCAGGTCGGCAGCGCGGGCCACTACCACCACGCCGGAAGGAATGCGCAAGTCTCCAACCACTGCTTTGAGCTGGGAATCGAGGTCAATCGCCAGAATTCCGAGACGCCGAACCAGGCTCTTCTGGGGATCCACCGTGTCCATGAACTTGTCCATGGGATCGCGGTGTTCAGTGACGGGAACTTGCAAGGTCTTTTTCTCGGTCCCACGCAGCACCACTAGTTTCATGACCTCATCAATCGGGTGCAGGTACATGGCAGCGTTCAGCGCGGGAAGCGTATCGACCGGTCGTTCGTCCGCGCTGACCACAATGTCGCCGATCTTGAGGCCGGCGGATTCCGCGGACCCACCAGGAGTGACATCAGAAATAATGACGCCGAAACTCTGAGGAAGACCCAGACCCTCGGCGAGACTTGGCGTGATGTTCTGCGCTCCAGCCCCGATCTCAACCCGGTGCACGTGCCCGTACTTGCGCAAGCTCTGATAAACGAAACGCACCACTCGAGCAGGAATCGCGAACCCCAAGCCTTCGCTGCCTCCGCCCTGCGACAAAATCAGAGTGTTGAGACCGACCACATACCCATCCATGTCAATCAGGGGGCCTCCACTGTTTCCCGGGTTGATGGGTGCATCGGTTTGGATATAGACCATGGGACGGTCGGGATCTGGCTGCCGACCGACGGAACTGACAATTCCCATGGTGACGGAACTCTCGAGACCTTCCGGGCTGCCCATGGCAACGACTAGTTCTCCCTGATGCACCCTGCGCGTGGCGCCCAGTTCGAGTGTAGGCAGGTCTTTTTGATCAATTTTCAATAAAGCCAGGTCGGTCTCTTTGTGGACGCCGATGATTTTGGCGTCGACCGTGTGCTCCCTGCCCACTGCGGTAACGCTCGGCACGTCTGGGGACGGCATGGGCAGGACGACACGAATGCGCCGCGCTCCCTGCACCACATGCGCGTTGGTCATGATGTAACCATCGGAATCCACAATCACGCCGGAGCCGATGGCATGCTGGCGAGCGATCAAAGCAGTCTCGGTGGAGTTGTTTTGCTCGAGAGTGCCGTAGCCTGATACCAGAATCTGCACCACTGCGGGCGAAACCCTGGCCACCAGAGTCTGCAATGCAGAATTCATTTGCTGCAGGATGGGCGGGGCTTCCACAGGACGGGTGCCGGCTGCTTTTGCAGCCTCTGTCTGAGGACTTGATTTCCGCATAGCGGTCGGTGGAGGCACAGGATTCTGGTTGGCGGCCGACGGTGTTTGCTGAGCCAGACCAAGAACAGCGGAAAATAGAACCAGGGCCATACAAAATGTTCGAGGTCTTACGAGGCGAAGAACCCACATTGAACCCACTCCTTGCATGAAACTTGTGTCTGGCTGGCAATCTCTGAACTGTAAACCAGTAGCGGCAATTCTGACAGAAACGAGAGCTAAGGCAAAACTTGCAAATCGATTCCCACTTCTGAAAATGAACTTCCAGACGGGGGGAACCTAGTTGCTACCCGTATCACAGCAGTTACCAGGCTTTCACGGGAGGTGTCATCCGTGATATAAGGCGAGTTAGGAAGATTCTGGACTCCAGCAGGAGAGATGCCGCATGGAGCTGGCTTTTGCAGGCAAGAACGGCCAGGAACGAGGAGGTCTTGTGTCCGAAGCACGGACGGGAAAACGCTTCCCGCTGGAATTGCCCATCAAGATTCACAAAGCTGAAGAGGGCGGGCAACACAGCGGCGTTACGGGAAACCTAAGCGCGGCGGGAGTTTACATCCGCGCGGATGCTTCTCTGGAAGTTGGCTCCAACGTCGAATTCGAAATCGCCCTGCCGCCGGAAGTTACCGGGGCAAAAGAGAATGTCGTGGTCCAGTGCCGGGGGCGCGTGGTGCGCACGGACGAACCCGAGTCCGGCAAGGGCACTGACCCGCGCGGCGTGGCCTGCGTGATCGACTCGTACGATTTCATTCGTCATGGATAAAATGACACCGCCCGGCCACCGGCCGGCGCTACCAAGATTCGAGGACTGACGCGATGCTTAAACTAATACTGGCGGATAACCAGGCAATCTTTCGCGCAGGGATCGCCAAAGTTCTGGCGGTGGAAGATGAGATGCGCATTGTGGCCCAGGCGCAAACCTCCGAACAGATGTTCATGGCCTTGGACAAGTTCCGCGCTGCAGTGCTGGTAGTCGCTGGTGGATTCCATGGCGACTTCAATGCTGTGCTGCAAGCGTCCAATAAGGTGAAGACGCGTGTTGTCGTCCTTGCCGACACTGGGGAGAGCGCGCAGCGCTATATGAGCAACGGAGCTCATGGAGTGGTCTATCGCAACGTGACCAGCCCGGCGCTCGTTGACTGCGTACGCAAAGTGGCACGTGGCGAAACCTGGATACAGGACATCGCTGTCCCGAGTGAGTTGACCGAGAACGACATGGTCGGTCTGCGAGTGCGCGACCGGTTGACGGCCAAGGAACTGCGCATTGTGGCGCTCATCGTGCAGGGGTACAAGAACAAAGAGATTGCGTCACAACTCGGCACGACCGAGCAGGTGATAAAGAACTACCTGCGCAATGTGTATGACAAGATCGGCGTCTCTGACAGGTTGGAGTTGGCGTTGTTCACCATTCACCACCGCATCCTGAACGAGGCAGCAGCAGCGACGGCTTCGGCTGCACCGCAGCCTGCAGGGCAGGCAATGCCGTCGTAGGAAGGTTCGGGTTTGATGAAAAAGGCCGCCTGAGGGCGGCCTTTCTAGTTTTGTGAGGAACTCGATCAGCTTGATGCAAAAGCTTAACCACAGGGGGCACAGACGGCCTGATTGCTGAAGACGCATTAGAGGAGCGGAGTCCCGAATCAGTGACGGGGAAAATCTATGCCGATTGCAAGTAGCCACACCCCCGCGGTGACAAGCCACCACAGCCTTCGCTTGGACACCCTATCGCGTAAGAGCAAGCCTCCCCATACGATGTCTGCCAAGAGGAAGACTCCCAACACAGGCAACGCTAGAGCCCACACGAAGGGCTCGCCTGTGACAGGGACCATCCCATGCTCCTGCGGTATTCTCCAGCCGCGAGATGCAAGCACAAGATAGACTAAGACCCCAACCGCGTTGGCAGCCATGAACGTGACGTCCAGGGACTTCACGGAACTGCCTGCTGGGCGATCTAAGGGTGTGATTGACTTGAGGATGTCGCCCTTCCAGAAGCCAGAGAGAAGCCCAAGAGTATTTACCCTGTGAAACTCTGTAGCCTCTGTGGTTCACCAAACTAGATATTCTTCTCGCCGATCGATTTGCCCTGCGTAAACAGGTACAAGTAGTCGGGACCGCCAGCCTTCGAGTCCGTCCCTGACATGTTGAAACCGCCGAAGGGGTGAGCGCCCACCATCGCGCCTGTGCATTTGCGATTGATGTACAGGTTGCCGACGTGGAACTCGCGTTTGGCGCGCTCGATTTTCTCTTTCGACTTTGTATAGACCGCGCCGGTGAGGCCGAATTCGGTATCGTTGGCGATCTCCAGCGCGTGGTCGTAGTTCTTCGACTTGATCACTGCCAGCACCGGACCAAAGATTTCTTCCTGCTCAAGCTTCGATTTGGGTTTGATATCGGCAATGACTGTTGGTCGAACAAAGTAGCCCTCGCCCGCTAGGCGTTCGCCGCCAGTGATGAGACGTCCATCTTTCTTGCCGTATTCGATGTAATCGAGGATCGACTTCATGGACCCTTCGTTGATCACTGCACCCATGTTTGGATTCTCCGTCGGATCACCGACGGTGATTTGTTCCACCCGGGCTTTCAAAGCATCGAGGAATTTGTCGTAGATGCGTTCGTCGATGATCGCGCGTGAACAAGCTGAGCACTTCTGGCCTTGGAAGCCGAAAGCCGCTTGGGCTACGCCCTCGACTGCGGCATCGAAGTCGGCGTCGGCGTCAACGATGATGGCATCCTTGCCACCCATTTCGAGGATGGTGCGCTTGATCCAAACCTGGCCAGGGACAACATCGGCCGCGCGCTTGTTGATATCGATGCCAACCTCGCGTGATCCCGTGAAGGCGATGTAGCGAGTCTTGGGATGCGCCACCACGGCATTGCCGAAAGTAGCCCCTGAACCAGGGCAGAAGTTCACCACCCCCTCGGGAATTCCGGCTTCCTCCAGCAACTCCACGAACTTCGCCGCGATAGTCGGAGAATCACTCGATGGCTTGAGAATGACTGCGTTTCCGGAAACGATGGATGCAACCGTCATCCCCGCCATGATCGCGCAGGGGAAGTTCCATGGCGGAATGACTGCACCCACTCCCAACGGAATATAGTGCAGGGAATCGCGTTCGCCAGGGAGTTGGATGTCGGTCTTGACTTTGGAGAGGCGCAGGGCTTCACGGGCGTAGTACTCACAGAAATCAATGGTCTCGGCGATGTCGGCGTCGGCCTCGGCCCAGTTCTTACTGACCTCAAACACCAGCCAGGCACAGAACTCGAACTTGCGCTCCCGCAGCATATCGGCAACACGGAAGAGCATACTGGCGCGCTCCTCAACGGAGGTATTTTTCCATTGATCAAAGGCTCGGAGCGCGGCCTGCATGGCGGGCTCAACGTGATCTTTGCCCGCTTTTTGGTGGATTCCGACCACTTGCGAGGGCTTGGCCGGATTGAGCGACTTGATCTTGTCGGCCGTCTTGATGCGCTTGCCGCCGATGATCAGGTCATACTCACGCCCTAACTGGCCGAGAACTTTCTCGATGGCGGCACGCATTTTGCGGGCATTTTCTTCTTTGCTGAAATCGGTGAGCGGTTCGCCAGCGAACGGGCTCTCATGCAGACGAATTTTGAGTTGGACGGGAGCTTCCAGGGTTGCCATAAGTGAACCTCAGGGATATGGATGCTTTGGAACTGGGCTAAGAACCTTAAATTGTAGCACTCCGGACCGCCCGCACCCGGGGCTGAATGATGACCTCAAAAACCTTAAATCGCAGAGGTCGGCGGAGAACAGCCGTGGAGTACGCTGAGAAATGAATCGCGCTTTATGAACTAATCCACCACCTGCGAACCGCGATAATAGACCAAATGGCTTCAACCAGGCCGAATGGCCATGCCCCCTGCAGGAACCCATAAATTGATCCCAGCACGCAGGACGCGGCAAATCCCAGAACAAACCACCGGCTGCGCTTCTCGAATGCGTAGCACACTAGCATGGCTGTTACTGCGAAGAGGCCAAATACGGTAAGACCATTCACAGCGTTCGATCTCCCGGCACTTCGAGTAGAGTCTGAATCCTTACGGAACTTTGACCGACTCGCGCTTTTTCGGTGTTCCGAAACTCATGGCTGCGGTGCGTTCCAGTTTGTCCCAAGCGAAGCGCTGGCCTTCGATAGCGCGCTTGAGGGTCTTGAGCAAGACCACGGAGAACAATTGCCGATAAGCGAACCTTTGCAGCCAAACCTGGCTCAGCAGCCAAGTATCTTCTTTGGCTTCCGGCTGGCGGCGCTCTAAGGCAAACGCGAGGGCTGAGGTCAAAAAGTCGATGATCAGGAACGCAGCAAAGAATAAGACAAGTCGCTGGAAGCTGGCAGGGTCTGTGGAATCAGGATGAAAGTGTTTCTGGACGAAGTACCAGACAGCACCCACCGCGAACATGAGATCAATAAAAGGTGAAACCAGAGGCAGTAGGATCTGGAATATCACAATGTTGGGCAGCGCCACCCAGCCCAGCACGCCCTTGCGCGCGAAAGCCGCGCGATGCTTCCAGACGGATTGCAGAATTCCGAATGACCAGCGAAAGCGCTGGCGCATGAGGCTATTGGCGTTGCGCGGAGCCTCGGTGTAGGCGAGCGCCAAATCCTCATACTCCACGCGGTAGCCGCGACGCAGCAGGTCCATGGTGAGGTCGGCATCTTCCGCCACGGTGTCGGTGTGGTAGCCACCGGCCTCGCGCACCGCGGAAGTTCGCCAGGCTCCGATGGCTCCGGGAACGACGCTCACCGCGCCGAGAACATTCAACGCCCGCCGTTCAAAATTCTGGCTGGTGATGTACTCGAGGGCCTGCCAGCGAGTCCACAGGTTCACCCGGTTTCCGACCTTGGCGTTGCCCGCGACTGCTGCGACCTTCGGATTTGCAAAGTGCGGTACCAGCCGCGAGATCGCGTTGGGAGCGATCACAGTGTCGGCGTCGATGCCGACGAAAATCTCTTCGTCGCGCAATTGCCCCAGTCCGAAGTTGAGCGCTTCGGCCTTGCCGGAGTTCGGCATGGTCAGGATGAGCACACGCCCCGAGGCTTCTTCACGTTCGAAAGCGGTGCGGGCGATCTCCAGGGTCCGGTCGCGAGATCCATCGTCGATGACGATCACACGGAGATTCGGATAATCCGAGGACAAGGCGGCCCGCACGGTTCTCTCGATGACTTTTTCCTCATTGTAGGCAGGGATGAGCACGGCCACCGCGGGGGTGCCGAACCCGGCTACCGAACGGCGTGAAGCGCGCAATCGATCGAAGATGGCGAACGCGCCAATAAACAGGAGACGTCCGGTCATCAACAGATCGCCCACGAAAAAGATCCAGACAATGCCATTGCTGCCGAAATCCCACAACCCGAAGGCGATTCGGTCCAGGCGTGCGGACCACCGTTCATTGGTCGGAACCGGAGGCATGACGTCGGCCTTCGTTTTCCCCAGCAGCGTGTAGAGAGGAACAATTTCCAATCCTTTGGCGCGAATGCCCTGGATGATTCTCGGCAGAGCGGCAGCCGTCTGACTGCGATCTCCTCCTCCATCATGCAATAGGATGATGCTTCCGCAGAAACGATCATTCGGGGCACAGGGAGGCAAGTGCGCGATCACACGATCTGCGATCTCGTTGGTGCCCGGCCGGAGCCAGTCGTTGGGGTCGATCTTATCGCCCACGATGATATAACCCATGTCCTGTGCGATCTTCAAGGGCCGGACCTGGTCGGTGGTGTCGGGCTCCTGATCGATGGAGTAGGGCGGACGAAAGAGGATAGTGTGGATCCCCAAACGGCTGGCAAACAATTGCTCGGTGAGATTGATTTCCAGCTCGTTAAAGCGGCGGGAAATGTTGCTGACGTCAGGATGAGTAAAGGTATGATTGCCGATTTCATGTCCCTCGCGATAAATGCGGGACGCGATGGCACCGAAGCTGTCCGCTTGCAGGCCAATCAGGAAGAAAACTGCCGGCGCGTTCTCGCGCTTGAGGACGTCGAGAATCCTGGGCGTCCAATTCGGGTCAGGGCCATCATCGAAGGTAATCGCCACCTGGTGCGGGTTGTAGCCATAGCGGGCTACGCGGTAAGGCTGGGGCAAAGGATCAAAATTCTCGTCGGTGATGAGGCCTGAGGCGGGGTCGACAGTAAGCGCACGTTTGCCGTCGGACGGTTCGGCTTCAATGCGAAAAATCTCGCCAATACCCTCCATGTCCACGTCGTCGCCGGGAGGGACATCTTTCAACTTTTCCACCGAATCCGCCTCGCCGGGCACGTCGAGGACTTTCCAGAGAGAGCGGTCTTCGGAACCGAGACGCCAGAGAGCGAAAGTCTGGATGCCGAGCGCCTGTGCCGCCCGCATTTCGTTCAACGAAGTTACGGCGTCGAGAAACCAGACGTCGTGGCGGACGTTGTGTTCGTCCATGTATCCGACATGCGGATTCATGCTGTCGCCGTCAAAATCCACGTCCTCCTCGGAGTCTCGCGCGGTTAGCCAGGCGTCTTGCACCGAGGAGTTGGTGTCCTTCATGCCAGATGGCAATTTGCCATGGCGATCGCGTTGGGGAAAATCGTACCCGTAGTTGCCAATGGCGCAGATGAACTTATCCGAGGGAATGGCCCGCTTGGCGATTTGCAGATTCTTGACGAACCAGTCCTGGGAAGCGATGGGGCCCGGCACACCGCCGGGATAGTGCTCGTCATAGTCCATCACGACCACGCCGTCGGCGGCCGCGGAGATCACAGGGTAGTTGAAATCCTGGTTACGGGGCTGAACGCTCACATACAGCTTCAGGCCCTTGGCGTGGAGCGCGCCCGACAGTTCACTGAGCAGGGCGTTATAACCGGGCTGGCCCGTCTTTGGGAATTCCTCGAAGTCGACCATCAGGCCGTGGTACTTGTCGGTCGCAAGAAACGCCATGATCTGCTGCCGAAAATGTGCGCGGGCTTCGGGATCATTAAGGAAAGCGCTGATATCAACCCAGTTGGTCCCGTCGGAATTGTTCACCATGGGAAACACTTCCATGTCCGTGTCTTCGGCCTTGAGAAAAGGCATGACTCTTGAATCGACGGGGTGAACCGTGGAACCTTCCACTACCGTGAAGAACTTGCCGGCGTCTTCATCGATGGCCTGTACGCGGCCATCGGGAGTAAGGATGTGCAGCCATTCGGGATAGAGCAGGTCGATCTGGCGTGCGTATTCACGCAATGAAGAAAAGCTGGCAGCATCCCAGGACACATAAAAGGCAGCGCGTAAGCCTTCCTCGGAGTCGAGCTTGAAGGGTGCGTTCTTATTCTTGTGGCGTCCACGCTTGGTGGCGGCCAGCTTGCGGTGCTCCCGGGCCTTCTTGTTTTCGGCTTCGCGTAGCGCGTGATACGGCTTGGCCTCGGTTTTCCACAGTAGCTTTGGCAAAGCCTCGCCGTGCAAGGCATTGTAGATAAAGAAAATCACCAACAGCATGAAGCAAACGGCCAGCGCGTCAAAGACGCGTCGCAAACGCTTCCAGCGGGCTTTCCTGGGATCATAAAAGACTGGTTGGGGCATGAGTTCGAGTTAGCTCCATCCTAAGCTGCAGGGAAAGCGGGGTCAAACCGGAAAGGCCCTTGCAGGTATTGGCGGTACGCGCCGGTTGCGACATCTGCGGGGTTTAGCTGAGAGTAGCGGCGTTCGTTGGACTGACAAACGGGATACGTGTACGGTCTGAACTGGTTTCCACCCGGTTCATCAACATCTTGAATACGGCCTTGTAGATCTGTTCGACCGCGGGTCGGCGGTAGTCCCAGCGCATGTCCGCGCCGGGTGGAATAACCGTCATCGTCGCATTTGCCTCAAAGAGCAGAACGTCTCCTTTATCGTTTAATCCGAAATCAATTCCGCCATAATCAAGGCCGAGGGTTTTCTGAATCTCCTCGAGCGCGGCCATCGCACATGGACCGAGCACACCAGGCATGTTCTGGAGGAACTCAGCGTCTTCGGCGCGGTGATCTGGAGAGTCTGCCATATCGGCGGTAAAGTAGTGGACTTTCCAATTACTTGAGATCGCGACATGCAATGGATAAAGTCGCCCACCGATCATCATGACCCGGTACTTGCGCGTCTTTCCATCGGGTGCGCGGGCATTGAGGTACTGGATCACCGTAAGATCGCGGCCCGGAAGCTTGTTGAGAGCGGTGGAAAACTCGACCGGGGTTTCTACTCGCAGAAAATGATCTCCGCCGTGAAAGCCTGGGGTTCGCAGCAAAAGAGGAAACTCAAAGCCGTGGCGGGTCAATGTGGTGCGGGCGCCAGGCGCAGCCAGCAACTTCCGAGACAAGGTCACGGTTTTCGGAGCGATGACTCCGGGTAGGGCGGAAAGACGCCTGGGGGTTTCGCAACGGCCAGTAGCCAGTACCGCTGCCGGTGAATTAATGACCGGCGCTGCAGTATGCGCCAGTAGGGACCGCGCGTTAACTAGGGCCGTGGCAGCCAAATCGGCATCGCCGATGGAGTTAATCACGAGCTGATGCGGAGGAAGAATTGTCCTGGAGTCGTAGAAGTCGGTGACTACGAGATATTTCTGGAAAACCTGGTCGAGTAGGAAGCTTGTAATTCGTGAAATGCATCGGGTGGTCGAAATGAGTTCCAACACAGTAATCGGTGACCGTTCGCCGCGATAGGATACCGGGATCACGCATCGGCCTTGAAAGGCGGCGCGGCGATGCCAGGCTGCCTGTTCGAGCCTGCCCAGTTTCGTGAATACCAGCAACAAGCCGGAATGCGCTTGCCGGCAGTTGGGATCAAATTTGAGGGCCATCTCGCAGTGCCGGCGAGCTTCCTCCATCTCGCCCTCCTCAATAAGAAGGCTGGCAAGGTTCACACGACTCATGGGATCGTCTGGAAATTTCGCAACCGCTTCTAAGAACAGTCTTCGCGCCTCCACCTTATGCCCGGCAGCGGTCAGAAGATTCCCGAACTGGTTCAGTGCCCCTAAATGAGCCGGATCAAGGGCGAGCAACTCGACGTAGGTGTTCTGGGCTTCCAGGTTTCGGCCCATTCTCTCCAGGATGTTGCCTCGCTGAAAGAGAAGAGCGACTGAGCCAGATTGCGATGCCAGCTGTTCTTCTAATGTGTTCAAGCCCGTTTCCGGGCTGCTGCGGATAGGGCATTCGATGGCCTGAGACATTCTTAATCTCCGAGCGGGGACAATTGAGATCCTGCCCTTCTTTCAGCAATCGGGTGGCCGAAAACATCCAAGAACTAAAGTCAAAAGGCAAGAGCCCAAAGCTGAAAACGGAACGCCGGAAGCTGCTATATTGCTGTGTGCGCGAACTGGTGCGCCAACACTTCCGCTTCTTTCTCGCCGCGACCCTCGCTGCTATTGTGCTTCGTGTGTTTTTCGTTCTTCGCTTTCCCGCAGTGGTGTCCGATTCCCTGGTTTATGGAGATATTGCCAAGAACTGGTTGCAACATGGGATTTTCGGAATCAGTGGAATTGGTGACGTTACCCCTACCTACATCCGCCTTCCGGGATACCCCGCATTTCTTGCTTTGATCTTCGCTATCTTCGGCATGGAGCATTACCGGGCCGCGCTGATGGTGCAGATTTTCGTGGATATTGGCACCTGCTTTCTGATCGCTGACATTGCTCGCCGAGTGGTGTCGACCCGAGCCGCGAAGGCTGCTTTCTTGCTGGCGGCGCTCTGTCCCTTTCTTGCCAGCTATGCAGCGGCAGTGCTGACGGAAACTTGGGAGATTTTCTTCACGGTCCTGGCGTTGGATCTCGCGTTGCTGTGGTTCGCCAGTAAGGGGCAGATGCGGGTGTGGTTTGGGTGTGGCTTGGCAATCGGCGGCGCTATCTTGTTGCGTCCGGATGGGGGGCTGCTTCTGGCGGCGATTGAACTCTATCTCCTGGCTCTGCTGTTCGCGCGAAAGAGAAAGCCGGCGTGGCTGTGTTATTCAGCGGTCATCAAAGCGGGTTTGATCGTCGCAGTGGCTGCGTTCGTTCCCCTCGTCCCGTGGACGTTGCGCAATCTACGTACGTTCCACGAGTTTCAACCGCTCGCTCCCCGATACGCGAACCAGCGGGAAGATTTTGTCCCCAGAGGATTCAACCGTTGGGTGAAGACATGGATGGCTAACCACGCTTCGGTGGAAGAAATTTATTGGGCGGTTCCGGGAAGTCCCATCGATGTGGACAATCTCCCAAATCGCGCTTTCGATTCAGATGATCAACTCGATCAGACCCAGCAACTATTCGGCGACTACAACAAAGTGTTGCAGGTTACGCCCGACCTTGATGCCCGATTCGCGGCACTTGCCGCGCAGCGCATTCATCAGTCCCGTTGGCGTTATTATGTCTGGTTGCCGGGGTTGCGTGTCGCCGATATGTGGCTGCGTCCGCGGACCGAGATGATGCCGTGCAGCACGCGCTGGTGGGAGTTCGACGAACCGCCAACGTGGATAGCGGCGGGCATCGTGATGGGGATTCTCAATCTTGCCTACATTGTTGCCGCTTTGCTCGGCCTGGTGCGCGGTCGCTTTGTACCCGCGTCAGGATTGCTCCTTGCGTTTGTAGTTCTTCGATCGGTATTCCTGGCCACGCTGGAGAATCCGGAACCGCGCTACACCATGGAATGTTATCCGGTAGCGATTGTTCTGGCAGCCGCCTTGTTCCAGAAACCAAGGGCCCAGATTTTACTGAAGTTACCTTAACCTAGCGGCGAGTCGGTCATGCGGAAACGGGTGCGCACGTGCTCGGACAACAACGCAATCGCAGCGCGGTTGGTGACAGGATCGGATTGGGTGAGATATTTCATGGCTTCGACCAGAAGACGCTGGCCGTCCACGTAGCGAGGATCGGAAGTTCGCTCCCGTCTTCTGCTGGGGCCCAACTTGGGGGGCGGACCCGGAATGGTGAAAACTTTTGCCATTAAAGTAAAACGCCTCGCGGTTTCTTTCTTCTCTTTGCCTTGGGTCTTGATTGCAGTATAACGCCCGATGTCGACTTTTTCAGCCCTTATCTTTTGCCATGCGAGCATCGTCATAAACGGCCTTAACCCTTGGGGGACAAGAACTTAGTCTTGCCCGTGGTTTTCAGCTTGAAAACGCTATCAGGAATCTTTTCGTGCAGCTGGATATCTGAATAGGTGGCCAGACGATAATCGCCGCCGGGTGCGAACAACTGCTGGCGCAGTGACACACCCCGCGCCGAATCGATCCACAACCAGATGTGATCGAAGGTGTTCCGCACTTTCTCGGCCTTGGGCACAAGAATGAGCTTTGCAGTTTCGATGCCATCGACCTTTTCGGTTCCGCTGTAGGTCACGTCAAAAGACTTCAGCATATCCTGGCCGCTGCCTCCAAATCCCAGCACTAGAAAACTTTCAAAAGCGGCGCGATCTTTTCCGGTGTCGTATTCGGTCACTTGATCAATTTTGGTTTCGTAGACCCGTACCTTGTTGTCAGTGAAGAGCACATACTTGGGTGGCTCAGGTTTCCGGATGTCAGCTGCCATTTCCACCTGCTTGCCGGAACGTCGAAAGTACACCGTTCCCTTTTGAATGTCGGTGTCATCAACGATCTTGGTGTACTGGGTCCAAACGAAATCCGCCTGCGTGGTATCGAAGTTTGCGGCGGTGTGGTCCAGTTGTTGAAGCACCTGCTGCAGCGGAGTCTGCTGCGCCCACGCTGCACAGGCAAAAAAAAGGAACAGCAGGCAGAGTATGACCGGCGCACGAGGACTGCGAGAGCCGTTTTTCCTAGCGCTGTACCCACACTCTGTAGGACAAAACCTGCCCCGAAGGATCACGGACAACCTCATATTTGGAGATGCTGACCTCACCGGAAACCGGCTCGATAATACTTAGCAGTTCGGCACGAATCGCGTCGTCGTCCTTGCCCTGCACGCCCGCGGCGGCAATCTGATAGATCAATCCGTTTTGTCCGTCGGGAGTGACCAGAACTCCCGCGGCCCGCGGATTGTGTTCCACCGGCTTATCCTTAAAGTTGATCAGCCGAGGCGAGAAAAAGACAAAAAGCAGGATGAGCGTGACCATCACATCGTATTGAACCGTGCCCCGTTCGTAGGACCAGAGAATATAACTGCGAATTGTGTTCCAGATTCCTGGCACCGGCGGCGCGGGTGTTGCCAATATGGTCGTATTCAATTCAGCCCCGTCCAAGTTTATGTTCTTCTCCCAACCGTTAGCAATGAGATAACGGTTAGGCGACGCAAGTTGCTTTTATTGTCTAAAACTTCTTCGGCAACAGCCGGTCTGTTTTCATGTACGGACGCAATGCCTCTGGAATCAATACTGTACCATCGGTTTGCTGATAGTTCTCAAGGATCGCCAGCCAAGTCCGTCCGATGGCGAGGGCACTGCCGTTGAGAGTGTGCACGAACTCGCTCTTGTTTTTGCCCTCGGGCCGGAAGCGGATGTTCGCTCGGCGCGCCTGAAAGGCCTCGAAGTTCGAACAGGAAGAAATTTCGCGGAATAGCTGCTGTCCCGGCAGCCAGACTTCAAGGTCGTAGGTTTTCGCGGACGACGGCCCCATGTCGCCGGTCGAAAGCAGAACTTTGCGATAGTGTAAGCCAAGCTTTTGCAGAACTTCTTCTGCATTGGCGGTCAGCTTTTCCAATTCTTCGTAAGAAGTTTCTGGCCGGGCAAACTTCACCAACTCGACTTTCTGAAATTGATGTTGCCGGATAATGCCGCGTACGTCCTTGCCGTAGGACCCAGCCTCGCTGCGGAAGCAGGGGGTGTACGCGGTGAGACAAATTGGCAGTCGCGAGGCGTCGAGCACTTCGTCGCGATAAAGATTCGTGACCGGAACCTCGGCTGTGGGAATCAACCAGAGATCGTTGTCTCCGTGAGGAACGCGGAAGAGATCGGCAGCGAACTTGGGGAGCTGTCCGGTTCCGTAGAGCGAGTCTGAGTTTACGAGATACGGTGGCAGCACCTCGGTGTAGCCGTGCTGACCGGTGTGCAGGTCGAGCATAAAGTTGGCGAGCGCGCGTTCCAGGCGTGCGCCGAGGTCCCAGTAGACGGCAAAGCGCGCCCCGGTCAGCTTAACCGCGCGCTCCAGGTCGAGCACTCCGAGCTGCTCTCCCAATTCCCAATGCGGTTTGGGAGCGAAGTCGAATTTTGGGGGTGTGCCCCAGCGTCTGACTTCCACGTTGTCATCAGCGCTTTTGCCCACCGGAACGCTGAGGTGTGGCATATTGGGGAGCGAGGTCAAGATTTCCCGCAGCCGCGTGTCATATTCTTCCGCGGCTTTCTCGAGTCCCTGAATTTCTTCGCGCAAATCCTTGGTCTCGGTGATCAGGGCGGAGGCGTCCTGGCCGCTCTTTTTCAACTTCGCAATCTCTTCGGTCTTCTGATTGCGATGGGCTTTGATGGTCTCCGCGCTGGTAATGGCCTGGCGGCGCTGGGCGTCGACTTGATGGAAATCCTTGAGCATGATGGCTGGATCCAAACCGCGAGCGCGCAGTTTCTCCTCTACGAAAGGCAGGTTTCCGCGAACAAAATTCAGGTCAAGCATAAGAACAAGTACTTTATCGGAAAAGTGGGCGCGAATGCACGCGGTGCAGGGACGGGCCTCGGGATTCTTTGCACTCTTAGCGGATGCTTCGCGTGCTTTGCGGTCAAAAGCCTTTTACCGACAGTTTTCGCAAAGATCGCCAAGAAAGGCCGAACTGGCTGTAAACTCCGCTACTTGATATTGACGGTTAGCAGCTGCGCTCCGGACACCACGTAGTCAAGCGCCGGAGTGGCGGCTTCGTTGACCGACGACTCGTTCGAGACGACCATGTCCTGAGTTCCACGCATGCCATCCATTACGTTCATGATGGAGAGCGGCAGCGACGGCATTACTTTATCCGCAATCATGGCCTGAGGATCGGCCTCGAGCAGGGAAACGTAAACCCGGTTGTTCACGTGTTCTTTATTTAGGTAGGAGATGGTCGACGCCAGATCCAGCTTACGCATGAATGTGGGTGCGCTATTGCGAAAGCGGTCGAGGGTATCGCCATCACTGACTAGAATGCGCAGCGGGCCCTTGGAAATTGAGGGCGGAATGTGTACGGGGATCTGCTGCACGACACTCTCTCCCCGGTAAGGGCGCAGCATAGCTTCGATGACGATGTCGTCTCCCGGCCGCGCTTCGGTGACGTCGGTGCGGGCGTTGTCCAGGCGAGCCCAACGGCGGTCGTGAACCATATCGAAATCAAGCTGTACGCCCCGCACCGCTGGCACGCTGTAAGGATTATCGTAGATGCGGCTGAAACGCTCACCCAGCGACATTGCCGCTAGCATCGCGCCGGGCTGTCCGCCGTCAATCGAAGCAAACATATCCTGCATCGCAACCTCGGGATAGCCATCCACCTTGATATTTCCGCTCATACGGTAAGTAGTTTCTTCGCCGTATTCGTTCACTCCATGTAGGGCGTTGAATACCGTAGCCATCATGGCCACAGGACTCAAGCGCGCATTGTTCAGGACCTCGTAATGAAATTGCTTGGTTGCGGAGCCGCCGTGAATGGTCAGAGTGACCGGAATCATGTCCGCCGTCTTGCCGAACTCACCCAAAATTCCGTTGTGGCGATCCTGTACAAACGCGCCGATGGTCTCGGTGGCGTTGATGATCTTGAACGCGTTCAGATGGCGAAGGCAGCGTGGCCAGCACTTGGGCTTTGGTCATCGGCAGATCCACCATGCCGAACTGCATGAGCGGATGACCACAAGCCAGCAGATGCTCGGCATCCATGTAGGTGACGGTGCAGGTAGCGGCAATGTCCATGTCGCCGCGCACCAGTATGGCGCTAACCGCGGAGCCAGGCTCGATGGCCTCCGGCTGCTTCGCATCACTGACCGAGCCCGCGCCCATCACCGGGACAATTCCCGCTGAGGCGAACTGGGAAGCGAAGCGCTGGACAGTATCCTCCGAGAATCCATCGAAGACCAATGGGGTCTCAATCGGCTTGAGATAGTTGGCAAAATCCTGAATGGACTCGGCGTTGGATGCCGGGGCTGGAAACTTTGCGAGTAGGAAGCGCGGCAGTTTTGCTATCCACAGGAACCGCAGTAGGGGTCCGATCCAAAGCGCTGATCTCGAGCATCTCGCGCGATGGGAGTCACGCCGGCAATCGGCTCCTTGGAAAATTCTCCGATGCGGAAGGCCACGGCGCCCGCCAGTTTGCCGTCGAAATAAACCGGACTACCGCTCATACCCGCCACCACGCCGTTGTATTCCGCCTTGGCGCCACCCAAGTCGCACCAGGATGACGTCACCTTTGGGCCGTCGACATTCTTCAGAATGCCGAGAACTTCGACTTCCATGGCCTCAGGTTTGGTCCCCTGAAAAACCGTATAGGCGACGTCCGTGCATTCCGGCATGAATCTGATTGACCGGAAGTGTCTCCACCGGCTTGCTGATTTGGGCGCTGGATGAGGGCAGAAGGAGACAAAATACAGACACGGAGAGAACTGCAAATCTCATGACAAAATTTCCCTGGAGGGCTGTTAACCGGCCCTGTAATCTGCTGCTTGTACTTCGCGCGTTTTGTAAAGTTTGCCGGATGGGAGAGGGATTTGGAGCCGGGCAAAACATCCCTATCGCGAAGCTCTGCGTCTATACTAGCATAGGATTTTCAGGGGATTTGAATGTTTTCCAGCCGTTTTGCATCGTTGGGTCAGGCTCTCCGGAGCGCGGTTCCTTATGGATTATGGGCAGTCTTTTTGCTGGGAACTGTAGCCGCGTCAGGGTCTTGGACGCGGGCGCAGGATCAGTCGGGTCCAGGCAATGGGCAGCAGACTCAGGCCCCGCCCGAGTCGGGCGGCCCGCAAGGTGATGTCGGCCCGTATGCGATCCCTAAGAAGAAAGAAGAACCACCGCCTCCGCCGCCTACCAAGCCCAAGAAGATCGAGGGCATCGGCGACTACTCAATCCAGGTCAGCGTGCCTCTGGTGGATGTGCCGGTCTCGATTACCACCAAGGATGGCCAGTTTATTTCCAGCCTCAAGAAAGAGAATTTCAAGATTTACGAAGATGGAGTGCAGCAAACCATCAGCAACTTCAGCATATCGGATGCGCCGATTACGGCGGTGTTGCTGGTGGAGTTTGCGAACATCTATTACGGCCTCACCATCGAGACCCTGAGAGCTTCTTACAGCTTCGCTCAGTCGCTAAAGAAGGACGATTGGGTGGCGGTGACGTCGTACGATATGAAACCACAGATTTTAGTGGATTTCACGCAAGACAAAGGGGCGGTTTTCGCTGCCTTAAATATGCTGCGCGTGCCTGGATTTGCCGAGACCAATGTGTTCGACGCCTTGTACGATACGCTGGACAGGGTGGACCGGGTCGAGGGACATAAATACATTATCCTGATCGGCACCGGCTTCGACAGCTTTAGCAAGCTGAATCTTGACCAAATCATGAAGAAGGTCAAGACAACCAAGGACATCACGATTTTTACCGTCAGTACGGGCTGGATAATACGCAACGACTGCGAGGTCCACCACTGCACCGGTTACACGCGCGGGGCAGGTATCCCAATCACGGAGATCGACTACTTACAGGCCGACAACGAAATGAAAACCTTCGCGAAGATGACCGGAGGGCGCTTCTATCAACCGCGCTTTCCCGCGGAATACCCTGAGGTCTTCCACGACATCGCTGGCGACATTCGCAACCAGTACAGCATTGCTTATCACCCAACCAATCCCAAGCTCGATGGCAGCTACCGCAAACTTAAAGTCGAGGTGATGGCGCCGGACGGCGGCCCGCTCAAGGTCCACGATCAGAAGGGTAAAGATGTGAAGTACGAGATCAACGCTCGCGAAGGCTACACCGCAAAGCACGTCGTTGACTAGGCGCTGCTAGTGAACATGGAATAAGTGATCCAGCAGAAACATACATCCCACACCCAGGAAAACCACCAAGGCCATCTTGATTCCGGGCTCGCGATTGACCTCCGGTATCAGGTCGGACGCTGCCACATAGATGGTCACACCCGCCGAAAGCGGCAGTCCAAAGCTCACCTCGCGGCGGAACACGGCCATGGTTAACACACCGGCAAAGGTTGCCGCTCCCAGCAGCACCGATGCGCCCCAGGCCACACGCCGGCTGCGGCCGCTGGCCAGCATGACGGAGGTGATGGTGAAGCCCTCGGGAATCTTGTGCAGAAAAATCGCAACGAAGATGATCCATCCCAGCGAGTTGGAAACCAAAAAACCGGAAGTGATGGCGATGCCGTCGAAGAAGGTATGAATGGTCAGCCCGAGCAGGACGGAGTAACCCTTTTGAGTGTGAACAAACTGATCTTTGTGGGTTTCTTCTCCGAAGTGAAAGTGCGGGGTGACGGTGTGCTCGAAGAAGTGAACGATGAGATAACCCACCAGCACCAGATAGGCGGCGTCTTTACCCCGCAGTTCGAGGCTGGCGGGGAAGATTTCCACGATCGCGGTTGCCAGCATGAATCCCGCGCCCAGCGCGACAAAGTATCTGAGATAGGAGCGCTCCCAGTGCTTCTGAATGATGATGGCGCCGCCGAAGACATTGGCGGCAGCGGCAGTTAGGCCCAGCAGAAGGCTGAGAACGATGGGGTGCATGAGTGAGGAAGGATGATACCAGTTCTCAGTTCAAAACTGCCTCTCAGCCACTATGCCGGATGTGCATCACATCTCCATCTTGCACGATGTAGTCCTTGCCTTCGAGGCGCAGTGTGCCACGGGCACGGGCCTCGGCTTCCGATCCAGCGTCGAGCAGTTGGTCCCAGCGGATGGTTTCGGCGCGGATGAAGTGTTTCTCGAGGTCGGAGTGAATGGCTCCGGCTGCTTCGACCGCGCGGCTGCGGACGGGAATCGTCCAGGCACGGCATTCGTCTTCACCGGCGGTGAAGAAAGAGATCAGTCCGAGCAGCGCGTAGGTGGTGCGAATCAGGCGAACCAAGCCACTTTCTTTGAGTCCGTAGCTGGAGAGAAACTCGGCAGCATCGACGTCGCTCATCTCCGCGAGTTCAGCTTCCACCTTGCCGCAAATCGCGGCGGCGCCGGCATTCGGTCGTGAAGCGACCTCGGTCAGCCTGTATTTCGCGGAGGCATTTTCGAGGTCGTCTCCGAGGGTGGTGCTTTCGCCGATATTCAAGACATATAGAATCGGTTTCTCGCTGAGGAACATGAAGCCGCGCAGGCGTTTCTTGTCTTCGGGAGTCATTTCCATTTCGCGCAGGGGACGCTCAGACTCGATATGGATTTTTGCCCGCTTTAGCAAGTCATTTTCCTTTTCCAGTTCCGGCGTGCGCATTTTCTTGAGGTCTTTCTCCAGCCGCTCCAGGCGTTTTTCAATCTGCCCGAGATCGCTGACCATGAGATCAAATTCGACGTTCTTGATGTCGCGCAGAGGGTCGACTGGCCCCACGTGCGGGATGGAGGGATCCTCAAAGGCCCGGAGCACGTGCGCAAGCGCATCCACCGAGCGCAAATGGGTAAGGTAGGCAGTTTCCTTGAGCGCATCCTGACCGATGGCGCCGACGTCCACGTATTCGACGGATGCGTGGGTGAGCTTCTTGGGATTGTAAAGCGCTGCCAAGCGGTCAAGACGGTCGTCCGGGACCTTGGCCACGCCTAAATGCGCTTCGCGAGGATTGGAGTAGGCCTGCTCCGAGAGGTTTGCCTTGGTCAAAATGCGAAACAAAGATGTCTTGCCCACCTGCGGTAGGCCGATGATGCCAGTTTTCATGGGAGTCAGCTCTTGGCTTGTAGCTTTTGGCTCTTAGCGAATGAACTTCGAGAATAAACGATCAAGGCACGAATACCCAAATCGGCTGGAAGGTTAAGTGCTGCCCAGCGCAGAAGCTGTCAGATAAACCACAACTAAGCCCATCAACAGTACTCCGCCTTCAACTCGCGTAGACCAGACGTGTAGCGCATCAAATTGCACGCGCGCGGGATGGTCTGGCGGGACGGAATCGATCTCGCCTATGCTGGCGCGTAATGTGTCCATGCGCGGAATGATCCCAAACTGCGAGATCACAGTAAGGACGAGCATCAGGACAATCAAAACATTACGAGCCGCGAAGGCGTGCGGTGTGCCCCGAGTCAGTTGGCTATAGAGCAGGGAACTGGCCAGAAAGACCAGCCCGGAGAAGATGCCAATCCAGTGAAGGGTTCCGAGAGTGCGGCCGACGAGGGTACCAGCTAGATGCCGCGTTGGCAGCACCGAGAACGCGGCAGGGGCAACTGCAAAAGCGAAGAAAAGCAGTCCGCCAATCCAAGCAATCAAAGACAACAACATCAGGAATCGAAGAAAAGACATGCGGATATTATCGCGGGCGCGCTGAGAACTGACAACTCTTCTACATCGGCACCGGGGTGCCGTCGACGATCTCCTGGATCACTTGTTCGGCTTGCTCGGACTTCTTCAAAGTGGAAGCGTAGAGGCCGTCGACCACCACCCGATGAGCAAACACTGGTACCACCAACGGCTTGAAGTCTTCAGGAGTGCAGAAGGTACGGCCATCTAGAAACGCGGTGGCTTGCGCGGCACGGTAGAGCATCTGCGAGCCGCGCGGAGACACTCCCAACGAGAACTGTTCGTTCTGACGTGTCTTTTGAACGATGGCAAGGGCATAGCTGACCAGCGATTCTTCCACGCGGATGTGCGTCACAGCATTCTGCATTTCCAGCAACTCGGTACCGGTGAGCACGGGCCGCAGAGCCTCCAGTTTTGCCGCCCCGGCATCGGATCGTAGAATTTCGCGCTCGGCTCCACTGTCGGGATAACCCATGCGCACTCGCATTAGGAACCGATCAAGCTGCGACTCGGGCAAAGGATAAGTGCCGTGATGTTCGACCGGATTCTGTGTAGCGATCACGAGAAACGGTTGCGGCAGGGGATACGAATGAGCATCCACGGTTACCTGCCCCTCGTTCATGGCTTCGAGCAGCGCCGATTGTGTCTTGGGAGTAGTGCGATTGATCTCGTCGGCCAGGAGCACATTGGTGAACACCGGACCACGCTTGAATTCAAATTCTTGCTCGGCGGCGGAGAAGATTGAGATCCCCAAAACGTCCGAGGGCAGCATGTCGCTGGTGAACTGCACCCGCTGAAAAGTGCAATCAAGCGCTCGGGCCAAGGCCTGTCCCAATGTCGTCTTGCCGACGCCCGGTACGCCTTCAATCAGCAGGTGGCCACGAGCGAGCAGGCAAACCACGGCCAGGCGAACGACTTCATCCTTGCCCCGGATCACTTTGCGGAGCGCTTGTTCCAGTTGGGCGGCGCGGTGAGAAACAGCACTGGCAGTTTCAGGCGACATTAGAGGAATTTTACTATGGGGTTAAGGTCGGCAGCGGTTACGGAGGTTACAGCGAGCATTCAGCATTCAGCCGTCAGCATTCAGCCATTCTAGTGTTGGGCAGCCTTCACAATCCAGCACGACTGAATGCTGAGTGCTGACGGCTGAAAGCTTTTTACTGCGTAAACTCTGCCGGTCGTCCAGTCAATCGCTCGATGCGCTTGGCGATAGGCGGATGAGTAGAGAACCAGTTGCCTACATTCATCCCCAGCAACGGCTGCACGATGAACAGGTGAGCAGTCGAGGGCGTACCTTGCATTGGGATACGGCGTGAGTAGGCGTCGAGCTTTGACAGCGCACTGGCTAATGCGTAAGGATTCCCTGTGAAGTGGGCGCCGGTCGCGTCCGCTTGATATTCGCGTGATCGCGACACTGCAAGCTGAATGAGCGAAGCCGCGATAGGCGCAAGGATCAGCATGAGCAGCGCGCCGATTCCCCCTCCACCGCGTTCTTCGCGGTTGTTACCTCCCCATCCGCCAAAGATCATGGCCCAACGTCCCATGCTGGCCAGCATGGTGATAGCTCCAGCGACAGTGGCGGCAACTGAACTGATCAGGATGTCACGGTTATTCACATGGCCGAGTTCGTGGGCCAATACACCTTCGAGTTCTTCATCATTCAGCAGATCGAGAATCCCTTGGGTCATTGCCACCGATGCATGGCTGGGATTTCGTCCTGTGGCGAATGCGTTCGGCGACTCGTTCGGGATTACATAGATTTTCGGCATGGGGATGCCGATTTTCTGCGTAAGCCGCTCGACCGCGCCGTAAGCGCGGGGCAACTGCTCACGAGTAACCGGCTGCGCGCGATACATGGCGAGCGCGATCTTGTCGGAATAGAAATACGAAATGAAGTTCATGACAGCGGCCAGCCCAAGCGCCAGCAACATGCCGTTCTGGCCGCCAAAAGCACGGCCAATGAACATTAGCAGTAGAGTCAGCAGCGTCAGCAAGAACGCGGTCTTGAAGGTGTTTCCCATAGGGTTTCTCAGTAGATTAGATGGTATCTAAAACCGGGGGATTCATCGCAGAAATAGGCGGCGAAGTCTACTCTGGGCGCCGTGCGTAAGTGCCCGTGGGGCATCGAGAAACGCGATATCAATCGCCTAACCGATCTTGACTGCACCACGTTTCAACGCCCGTTCCAGCGTCTGATCCAGCGCCGCCTTGGCTTTTTCATAATCCGATTGCGAGATTTTGCCTTGCTTGTGCTCGACCTCGAGTTGAAACAATTCTTCTTTGAGGGCATCGAGCAGCTGGGTCGAGCGGTCGGAGGCAACGGGTTTGGGGGCGACGGGAAGATCGACAACTTCGAGGTCTGAGGCGGCGAACTGCGGGACAGCGGTCTTGGAACGTCCTAACACGAAAAATGCGCCGGCCGCCAGCACCAGCCCAAAGCCGCCGAGAATATACCAGCGATATTTTTCCAAAGGATCGGGCGCATCAATCGGCGGGCCGAGGCCGCCGCCGGGACGCGAATCACGGCCCGTGGTCGCACCGCCTACGGGAGACGGAGCGCCGGCACTGTCATCTCCACCCTCAGCCAGAGTTCCCGTGCCGGAGACGATGAAGTCGAGCGGTTGGCCGACGGTGGTGTTCGACGCCACTTGAACGATGGCGTCAGGCTGTCGCGGATCGTTCATCGCGTTGAATACCGCGCCTTGGCCTGCGGCAAATTGCATACTCTTGGGCAGCATCACGACAAAATGCTGCGCGCCATAGATGGCCCGGGGATTGATGCTGAGCTGGCCAGTGTAAGGCAAGTGAAAAGCGACTTGGAACTGAGTCTCGCCCGGCCGCAACGGGAAAATGAAGGCGTAGCGGTCTTTTTCCTTCTGTGGGACCGGGGCCGAGTTAAGGGGCTGACCACCGGCCGTCTCCGCCATGGATTGGTCAATCTGCGCTCCTTCGGGCAAATAGAACTCGAAATTCTGATCGTTCATCTGAGTACGCGGAGGGTTCGAGGTATTGTTGACCGCAAACAAGCGAACGCCTCCGAGTTCATTTCCTTGCGCCTGAAAGCGCATTACATCGGCGGTTACCTGGATGCCAGCAATCTTCTTGGCAACGTCGAAGACCTCCACTTCGACCGAAGTTGTTCCGGGAGGCGCCATGCGGTGGTAAGTCACTCCCTGGTGAATCACACGAATGAGATGCGGTCCCGCAGCGTCGAGCTTGAGAGTGAAGTTGCCCTTGGCGTCGCTCTGAGTTCGGCCAGCCTCCTGCATTCCGTTGATCAAGCTAAGGAGCACGACATCGTCGCCGGAAGCGGGTTTGCTGGTGGTGCCATTGGTAACCGTGCCAGTGAGAGTTTGCGCAGAAGAAAAGGCCGGGAGAAGCGAGAGAATTATGAGGATGACAATTGCCTGAAATTTCAAACTTTTGCCCCTTTTTTATTACTCACTGCCGCATTCCTCCCGTCGGCTTCCAGGTGAGCAATCTCAGACAGTACCGCGGCCGCTTCTTCCTCAAGCGATGTTTTCATGGTTTGATAGTCGGCATCTGGAAACTTGCCAGCCTTGAATTCGAAACTCAGATCGCGCAGGTTCTCGTAAACTGTTTCTCTGCGCTCGCGCAGAAACGACAGCCGGGTCTTGCGCGGACCTAGATATAACGTTCCGGGAAGATAGAAAACATACACCAGAGTCGCAGTCGTGATAAACATGCAAGCCATGAGGACGACGGTCATGTTTCGGTCTCCTTACGGGCTTGTGCTCGGAAACGATCAAGTTCCATACCATGCACCGGTGCCGGTGCGTCCGCGGATACGACCAGCGGACGCGACTTCCAACCACGAATGACGAAGATGACCAAACCCAGCCCCAGGACCAGCGCCAGATAAGGCGCAACCCAGGCAACCCGGTCAAATCCGGTTTTGGTGGGCGCGGCCAGGACTGGCGGGCCATACTTCTGCACGAACGATTGCAGCGTGAGATCGTCGTTGTCGCCGCGATCGATAGCGGCTACGAGCTCTGCTCGCATGCGGTCAGAATAAGTGCAGCCCACGTGATTGCATTCCAGCAAAATCTGGTTGCAGCTGCAGACACACATCATGCGATGCCCGAGGTCGTTAAAGCGCGCGGCTTGGTCGCCCGCTCCCATCAGCAGGGGAATCGCGAGGCCCACCAGAACGATTCGGAAAGCCCGTTTGCTTGATGCAGTCGCTGCCATCAATCTCCCGCTCCTATTGGGCTTGCCTGGACGCGGACCGGAGCCATCGCTCGAACTGGCACAGTATTCGGGATCATGGCAACGACAGTGCCCACAATCATGATCCACACGCCAACCCAAATCCACATCACCAGTGGATTCAGGTGCGCCCGAATGATGGGCCGCCCGGTGTCGGGGTTCTGCCCTTCATAAACAATATAGAGATCGTTGCTCACGGTCGAGCGTATGGAAGGCATGGTCGACGTCTGCTGACTGGCCTTGTAGAAGCGACGCTCGGGATTGAGCGTGGCAATCTGCTTTCCGCCTTTGAAAACATTCATCACCGCCCACTCGCTGCCGTAGTTGGGATTGTCGTCCTGGGTGTAGGACTGACAGACCAGAGTGTAAGAGCCGATGGTGAGCTTATCGCCGTAGCCCATTTCCTGTTCTTTGTCCTGGTTAAAAGCAGATCCCGCAAATCCGATCACGACCACAATTACGCCGAAGTGGACAATGTAGCCGCCGTAGCGGCGGGTGTTGCGGCGAGTCAACTGCACCATCGAAGCCAATAGATTTTGGCCGGTGTGACGGCCAATGACTCGCCCGCCGCGCACGAACTCAGAGAGGACGGTGAGCGCCACCAGTACCGCCAGTGTGATGGTCATCAGCGAATAGAAGTAAGCGACGTCTTTCCAGGGACGCATACCGAACGCCATCAATGCCGCCGCGACCGCCAGCGCGCCCAGCGCGGGGAACCTGAAGTTGCGCTTCAGACTCTCGGTCGAAGTCCTGCGCCAGGCCAACAACGGGCCGAGCGCGGTCAGCAGCAGGAGCAGCAAGGCAACAGGGATGTTGACACGATTGAAGAACGGTGGGCCGACAGTGACCTTGGTGCCCTGAACCCATTCGGACAGCACCGGGAAGAGAGTTCCCCACAACACTGTAAAGCAAGCGACCAACAGAAGAAGATTGTTGAACAGAAAACTCGATTCGCGCGACACCAGTGATTCCAGTTTGTGCTCGCTAACCAGGTGCGAACGGTTCTTCCAGTAAAAGAAGAGGCAAGTCACGAATATGACTGCCAGGAAGGCCACGAACCAGTCCCCGATCGACGACTGCGCAAAGGCATGAACAGAGCTGACGATGCCAGCGCGGGTGAGAAAAGTTCCGAAGATTGAAAGCATGAAGGTCGAGAAGATCAGCCACATATTCCAGGTCTTCAGCATGCCGCGCTTTTCCTGCATCATTACCGAGTGCAGAAAGGCAGTGCCAGTCAGCCAGGGCAAGAAAGACGCGTTCTCGACCGGATCCCATCCCCAATATCCGCCCCAGCCAAGGACGGAATACGCCCAATGCATTCCGAGAAAGATGCCGCAGGTCAGCAGGCCCCAAGTCACCATGGTCCAGCGGCGGGTGATGTGGATCCACTTCTCGCCCGGGTAGCGCATGATCAACGCGGCCAGCGCGAATGCAAAAGGAACGGTGAAACCGACGTAGCCGAGATACAGCATGGGGGGATGAATCACCATCTCCGGGTATTGCAAAAGTGGGTTGAGTCCGGCGCCGTCAGCGGGGAGCGACCCCTGCATGATGGCGAAGGGATGGGCGGCGAAATTCAGCAGCAATAAGAAGAAGACTTGTACCGCCGCAATGATGACTGAGGCGTGGGCGAACAGACGCGGATCGGTTTTGTAACGCAGCCGCAGCACCAACCCATAGGCGGAGAGCAGCAGCGACCAAAACAGCAATGACCCTTCCTGCCCGGACCACAACACGGCAAACTTATAAGGCGCGGGCAGATCGCGATTGCTGTGATGGAAAATGTAGGCGATGGAGAAATTATCCTGGAACGCGGCGGTGACCAGCACCGCCGCCGCCAGGAAGACGATAGCGAAAGAAGCGATTCCGGCACGGCGGGCAGTTTCGCCCAAGCGGGCGGAACCGGGTCCTTCACGCGCCAACGCCAGTATTCCTGCCAGAAAAGAATAGGCCGTTAGAGCCAGGGCCAGCAGCAGGGCGAAACTGCCGATTTGTGACATAGGGGAGCCTTCGACATCTTTTCAGAAATGGCCCACCGGGGCAACTGGATTACGCCAGAAGACCAGTGTCCCTCCTGTTCAGACGAAGGAGCAACCCGATGATACTCCGTGATTAAGCGCTCTGTTTGTGATTCTGTCGCGCCATCACTTCGCGTTCTGCCTGGAGCCAGTCTTCATTTTCCTGGCCGGCGGTGTATCCCCGCTCCTGGTACAACTCGTAGGCGCGCTGGCGAACCTGGGCTTCGAGATCGACTGCTGGGAAATTTGCCGAAGAGGAAGCCTTCCGAGGCTGCGGCGTCGAAGTCACTTCCGGCATGGTGAGAACTTGTTTGTTGGATGGTGTGGTTGTTGGGCGGGGTGTTTTTGCTTTTGGCATTTGTCGCACTCCTTAAAGAATACAGTTAATGGAAGTATGATTACCCGAAAACACAGCGGCCACGACTAAGATTGGCTCACAAAAATGTATAACGAGTATGAGTTAATCATAAACCAGTTCGCTGTGGATGTGCGCAGAACTGGGGAGAAATTAATCGCAATGAAATATAGTTGATTTTCGATTGCGGTTGCTGTTTTCGCTCTTGCCCCCATCGTGGGCCAGCGTTACTTAGAAGTGCCCATGAGCTTGGATTCGTGCGGCCAGTTAAGGCGGGGCGGGCGCGGCTTGGCGACTGCTTTGTTATAATCACGTTCTGCCCGGATGGCGCTATCGTCTAGGGGTTAGGACGGAAGATTCTCAATCTTCAAACCCGGGTTCGATTCCCGGTAGCGCTACCATCTTTTCAGCGATTCCGTGTTTTCTGCGCCAAGGAGATGCTGTCGATGAGAGCGTTCGCGATGCTTGTCTTGGGAATAATTCTTGGGGCTGCTGCCATCGTGTTCGGCGTTTATTTCTACTTCGCTGCCGGGCAGGCTCCGGTGGCAACCTCGGCGTCGCCAATGCCATTTGAAAAGAAGCTCGCTCACCGGGCTTTGGATGCCGCGATTAGCCGTGAGATGCCGAAGACGGTTCCGATTCAGCCCGACGAAGGCAATTTAGCTGCCGGAGCCATGGTCTATCGTGCGCATTGCGCGGTGTGTCACGGACTGCCGGAACAGAAGGAAACGACGATTGCTGCCGGCATGTTTCCACATCCTCCGAAGCTGCTGGAGGGAAAAGGTGTCACCGACGACGAGCCGGGAGAGAGTTACTGGAAAGTCGCGAATGGGATTCGTTTGACTGGGATGCCGGGCTTCCGGCCCAGATTGTCAGAGACACAAATGTGGCAAGTAAGCCTGTTAGTGGCCAATGCTGACAAGTTGCCGAAACCGGTTCACGATGTTTTGTCCTTGCCTCTAGGCAACTGACTAAATAGCGAAGGCTAGGCAGACGAAGAAAAAGAAAAGACCCAGAGGCAGAGCTGCGGTCCTTTGGAGCTTGCCCGCCTTCCGCTCACGTTTTCCCGTCTCAGTCGTCCTAGCCGGGACGGATGTTTTACGCCAGCCCCCGTCCTGGAGGGAGATCAGCGAATGCAGCTCATCGAGGATGCGCGTTATGCGATGCGGCAATTCTCAAAAGCCCCGGGGTTCACCATCACCGCGGTGTTGACTCTGGCGCTGGGCATTGGCGCAACCACGGCTATTTTCACCCTGGTGCACGCGGTTTTGCTGAAATCATTGCCGGTGGCTAAGCCTGGCGATCTGTATCGCATCGGGAGTGAAGATAACTGCTGCGTCACCGGTGGATTGCAGCAAGACTGGAGGCTCTTCTCCTACGAGCTCTATAAGACGTTTCGCGATGGCGCCCAGGGTTTTGTAGAACTGGCGGCGTTCCAATCGGGCCGCAATCTGGTTGCCGTCCGGCGCGCGGGAAGCAACCATCCGGCCGAGTCCATGGTGGGCGAATATGTCTCGGGAAACTATTTTTCTCTCTTCGGTATAAGCGCTTATGCTGGCCGCGCGCTCTCCATGCAGGATGATCACAAAGGCGCTGACCCGGTAGCGGTGATGAACTATCGCACCTGGGTCCAGAAGTACGGGCAAGATCCTACGGTCGTGGGCGCGGCTTTCTCTTTCAACGGCCAGTCCTTTACCGTGGTCGGAATCGCGCCCCCGGGATTCTTTGGAGACCGGCTCGAGACCAATCCGCCGGCGTTCTGGATCCCACTAACGACCGAACCGTTGTTGACTACTTCCAGCGCACTCCTGGATCAGCCGCATTTGAATTACCTGGATCTGATGGGAAGGATCCAGCCTGGCGCGGATGTGAAACGCATCGAAGCGCAAATGAAAGTTGAGTTGCAGCAGTGGCTATCGAGTCCCGTCGCCGAGCTTAAGACCGAAGAGCGGGCATTGATCCCCAAGCAGACTTTGCACTTCGCTCCCGGGGGTTCTGGTGTGCGCATGATGCGGGATGAATATCAGGACGGTCTGCACTTGCTGATGTGGATTTCCGGGTTTGTCCTAATGATTGCCTGTGCCAACGTGGCTAACCTCATGTTGGTGCGCGCGACCACCCGCAAGCAACAAACCTCGATCCGCGCAGCGTTGGGCGCTCCGCGCTCCCGGCAGATACGGCAGGTGCTGACGGAAAGTACTCTGCTAGCGTTGTTGGGCGCGGTTGCCGGAGTCGGTCTGGCTTATGGGGGCACACGGCTGATTCTGCATTTGGCGTTTCAGAAGAGTTATGTGCCGATCCAAGCCTCGCCTTCACTGCCGGTTTTGGGTTTCACTTTTCTGGTTTCGCTGCTGACCGGCGTGTTGTTTGGGGTTGCCCCGGCCTGGATGACGGCTAATGCCGATCCCGCGGAGGCTTTGCGCGGCGCGAACCGTTCCACGGCGCGGGGCGGCTCGTGGACACAGAAGTCGCTGGTGGTGTTGCAGGCGGCATTATCTCTGGTGCTGCTGTGCGCCGCTGGTTTACTGATGCAGAGTCTGCGGAACATGCAGAGCCAGCATTTCGGATTCGCGACCTCGAAGCGCTACCTCTTGCATATTGATCCGCAGATGGCAGGCTACAAACCGAACCAGCTCGAGGCGCTTTACCGGCAACTCCATGAAAGTCTGGACGCGGTTCCCGGGGTCAAGCGGGTTAGTTATTCGCTCTATGCGCCGATGGAGGGAAACAATTGGGGCGAAACCGTTTTTCTCGAGGGGCAGGCACCGCCTCCACCTGATAGCGACGAGAACGACGCCTCCTGGGTGCGGGTCAGCGATGGGTATTTCGACGTGATCGGGACCAAAATCGTAGAAGGGCGGGCGATCTCTGAACTGGATACGCCAGCCACACGGCCGGTCGCGATGGTAAACCGGACTTTCGAGAACAAGTTCTTTAAGGGTGAAACTGCCTTGGGGAAGCGCTTCGGCAACCTGGACGCGAAATACTCAGGAAAGTTTGAGATCGTCGGGGTAACTGAGGACACGCAGTACCGCGGCCCGAGGCGCAAGATTCCGCCCATGTTCTTTCTGCCTGCGGCGCAGAGGATGAACTACGAACTGCCTCAGGAAAACCGATTTGAAGACGCCAACCATTATCTCGAATCGGTCGAACTGGAAACGGTAGGCCCACTGCAAGGGTTGGAGCCGCAAGTGCGGCAAGCGGTGGCGCAGGTCAATCCCAATCTGGCGGTGATCGATTTCACCAGCTTTGCCGATATCGTGGAAGCGAATTTCAGCCAGCAGGAGATGATCGTTAAGCTCACGTCACTGTTTGGCTTTTTGGCGCTGGTGCTGGCCTCAATCGGTCTGTATGGCGTTACGGCGTATTCGGTTGAGCGTCGCACTAGTGAGATTGGCATCCGCATGGCGCTGGGGGCGGACCGCCTCAATGTGCTGAAACTGGTGCTGCGAGGAGCTTTTCTTCAGATCGGAATCGGATTGCTGATCGGAATGCCGGTGACCATCCTCGGCGGAAGGGCGATGGCTACGCAATTGTTTGGTGTGAAACCCTATGATCCGAATATCTTGCTGCTGACCACCGCGGTGTTGAGCGTTGCGGCGTTAATCGCGTCCGTGGTCCCGGCGCGTCGAGCGGCGTCGATCGAACCCATAAGGGCGTTGAGGAGCGAATGAAACGACAGCTGCTAACAACCGCGGCTTTTAACCCGCACAGCGTCAGCGGACGACTGTGAAAGTAGCTCCGATTGCCGTCAATCTCATCATCGCCCAAACACATACGCTGCCCCAGGGGAACTGCTTTTGGGAGCGCCCGCGACGATGGTGGTTCCGCTGATGCCGATGGAACTACCCATGAGGTCGGCAGATGCGCCATCAGAGGCGGTTGCTTCAGCATAGGCATTGCGCGTGTTCTTCCAGCCAGATTTTGGTTGCACATAGGCGTAGAGAGCGCCCTGCTCAAGGTTCTGCCCGATATTTGCGCCCGGGCCGCCGACCGCGATTGCTTTGGCATTCTCGTTGATCCCCACCGACTGGCCAAAGCTGTCGCCTTGCACCGCGTCAGGTGCTCCCAGAGCAGCGATGAAGTTTCCAGTACTGGCCCAACCGGTTGGCGGCTCTATGTAAACATAGGCGGCGCCGTAGCTGGTAAACGCGCCGGGTGCGCCGGCCACGACGGTGCCACCGCTGATGGCAACGGAGAATCCTAGGTCGTCACTGGCTTTGCCGTTAAAGGTGGTCAGTTCTGCTGTCTCCGTCATATCCGCCCAGCCGCCGGTGGGCTCCACGTAAACGTAAGCCGATCCCTGGAAATTGTTGTGACCGTATGACCCGGCCACGACCGTGTTGCCACTGATCGCGACCGAGCAACCCAGGTAGTCCAGAATGCCGTTGCTGTCGGAAGCGCTAAGCTCGGCCGCTTGCGTACATCCACCGCTCGTGCAAGTGAAAACGTAGACACGGCCGGAGAAATTGTTGACGAAGAATGCACCCACAGCGATGGTGTTGCCGCTGATGCTGACGCTATTGCCGAAAGCGTCGCCGGATACCCCGTCCGAGGCAGTTAGTTTGGCGGTTTCAGTCATGTCTTTCCATCCGCCAGCGGGCTTCACGAAAACGTAAACCGCGCCCGGAGATGACGCGGGATTGTGAAAGTTCGAGGTGTTCGCAGCGCCGACCACGATGATGTCGCCGCTGATGGCAACCGAGGTGCCGAATCCGATGCCGTTGTCGGAGGAACTCAAAGTGGCAGTCTGGGTCATATTCGACCACCCGCTTGCCGGCTTCACAAATACGTCCACTGTGCCGAATTCCTCGATATTGGCGTCAAAGTCGCCCACCACAACAGTATTGCTGTTGATGGCGATGGAGATGCCGAACCAGTCGTTCTTCGCCCGGTTAGTGGGAGTCAGTTCTGCAAGCTGCACCCAGTTGGCTGGGAGAGTCCGAACCGCTTCGCTCACAGCCAACGTTGCCGATAGAACCAGAATCGAAAGCACGAATAGTCTTCGCATTGAGAGCCCCTGTAAATCGAGGATGGACAGCTCGTCCCGTCGAAATCCCCGACGGAGACGGCAACCGAGGGCCAATTGTCCTCTGGTCGAGGACAAGCGTCAAGAGCAGTTCTTCTCTCCAAAAGCCCCGCCGGTGGCGCATTACCTCGGTCACATGCTGAGAGTTGGGTTCCAACCTAAGCTATCTGTAACGGATCACCATGGCCTGGTATTTCACCTTTTTCTTTATTTCGGGTTTGTGCGGCATCGTGTATGAGTTGGTCTGGCTGCGGCTGGCCATGGCGCAATTTGGCGTGACTACAGCCCTGACCTCGATCGTACTCTCCATGTTCATGGGAGGATTGGGACTCGGCTCCTGGGCAGCGGGCAGTCTGGTGCGGGCTTATGGGAATCTTCTCAAGATTCACCCCCTGAAGCTATACGGATTGATCGAACTTCTAATCGGGTGTTCCGCGATCATGGTCCCTCTCCAACTTTCATACGGACATCGCTTACTGGAAGACATGACAGCGCAGGCGGCGATGTCATCAGCTGTGTATTATCTGGCTTCCGGCGCTTGGCTTGCGCTTACGCTCGTGCCCTGGTGCGCTTGCATGGGTGCGACCATTCCGTTTGTGATGTTTGCGATTGGGAGCGAGTCGGGCCATGAATCCCGGCGATCTTTTAGCTTCCTTTATCTTGCGAATGTTGTGGGCGCGACCGCGGGTGCAGTAGTTGCCCCTTTACTGATCGAACTGGGCGGTTTTCACGCAACACTGCGAGTGGGTGCCTGCCTAAACGCTGCGATTGCAGTCAGCGCGTTTGCCTTGGCGCTCGCATCAGCAAGGACTGTTCAGCGCAGTGTTGTGGCGGATTCAAGAGCAGTTTCGGGGAGCCTTCGGGAAAATCGAGCACCGCTTTTCCTGCTTTTCCTGACTGGCCTGACCACCATGGGCATGGAGGTGATCTGGATTCGTTTATTCACCCCCTACGTGGGTCCCGTGGTGTATGCGTTCGCTACCATTCTGGCGGCGTATCTAGTGGCAACATTTCTCGGTTCACGAACTTACCGCGAGTGGAGCCTGCGTGGTCGCCGCGAGAGCGAGTTGGCATGGGTTGCCCTGGTGCCGCTGGGGATGCTTGTGCTGGTAACTTCCGACGTCAGACTGGCGCTAGACTCTTCGACGCGAGTGTTTCTCGGGGTCATGCCCTTTGCCGGGTTGATGGGATTCCTCACCCCGATGTTGGTGGACCGGTGGTCGGGAGGCGATCCTGACCGTGCTGGCAAGGCTTATGGGATCAATGTACTCGGCTGCATCGTCGGACCGATGCTCAGCGGCTTCCTGCTGCTGCCTTTTCTGGGAGAGCGCTGGTCTACTCTGATGTTGACTCTGCCGTGGCTGGCGATGGCGATCCGCGCTGCTTACGCTCATCGGTCCCGACTGATTACACGGGCTGGGGCATACAGCGCTGCCGTGGCGGCATTGGTTATTCTTTTCTTTACTCAGGATTTCGCCACACAGTACACCGAGCGCGAAGTCTTGCGCGACAGTACGGCGACCGTTATAGCGACTGGCGAAGGCATGAGCAAGAAACTGGTGATCAACGGAGTCGACATTACCGCCATGGTACCCATTCCAAAGATGATGGCGCATCTCAGTTTGGCATCGCTGGCCCAGCCGCCGCGCAATGCGCTGGTGATTTGCTTCGGGATGGGAACCACGTTTCGTTCGGCAATGTCATGGGGAATTCCGGCGACGGCTGTAGATCTGGTACCCAGTGTGCCAAAACTATTCACCTACTACCATCGAGATGGTGGAAAGATTCTGGCATCGCCGCGGGCGCGTGTGGTGATCGACGATGGGCGTCGCTTCCTCGAGCGTTCGCCGGAAGAATACGACGTGATCATCATTGACCCACCGCCGCCGGTGCAGGCTGCCGGATCGAGCCTGCTCTACTCAGAAGATTTTTACACGGTGGCGAGGAAGCGTCTGCGGCCAGGCGGCATCCTGCAACAATTTCTGCCGGACGGCGTCAACGATGCGAATGATAATCAGTTGAAAGCCTCAGTGGCCCGCGCTCTGCAGAATTCTTTCCCCTATGTGAGAATCTTCCAGTGGAATGGGCGGCAGGGTTGGCACTTCCTGGCGAGTGACCAGCCGATTCCGGTTCGCACGGCGGCGGAACTGGCCGGCCGCATGCCGGCAGCCGCGGTAGCAGACATGTTGGAATGGGGGCCAGCGAAGACTGCCGAGCAGCAATTCGCCCTGTTGCTTTCCCGCGAGACGAAACCGGAGCAGATGATCGCGCTATCGCCCCAGACCCCCGCCTTGCAGGACGACCGTCCCATCAATGAATACTACCTGCTCCGCCATCCCGGCAGTGTCCTCAGTTTCTAAGCTGGATTTTGACAGCGCTACCGCATCTGGCTAAGCTGTGCAGGGCATGACTGTCTCACTCTTCATTTATGCAATGTTGGGGGTCGCAACTTTTCCCTTCATCTATTATTTGATCTCCCTGTACGGCGCCTGGGGATTCTTTCATCGCCGCCCGGTTGCGGGGCCGAAAAGCGAGTTCACTCCTCCGGTCAGCAATCTGAAACCGATCCGGGGAGTCGATCCCGATGCCTACGAGAACTTTGCCAGTTTCTGCCGCCAGGACTATCCCGACTACGAGCTACTCTTCTGCGTTGGCGATAGAGATGATCCGGTGGTGCCGATTCTTGAAAAACTTGTGCGCGATTTTCCCGAGCGGCGGATCACGGTGCTGTTTGGTACTTCCGGGAACGCCGCCAATGACAAAGTCGCGAAGCTGGCGCGTCTGGTCGGCGAAGCGCGGAACGAAGTGGTGGTGATCAGTGACAGCGACGTTCGCGCCCGGCCCGATTATCTGCGCACTGTGGTAGCGCCTTTGGCCGATCCCAAAGTCGGCGCGGTAACCTGCTTCTACGTTCCCACCGAAGAAAAAACGCTGGCCGAGAGGTTGCAGACCATCGGCATGGTCTCCGATTTTTACGCCGGCATTCTGGTGGCACGCCAGTTGGACGGAGTAAAGTTCGCGCTCGGTCCCACCATCGCGACGACGCGTACCCGGCTCGCGGGATTCGGTGGTTACAAGGCCATCGAGAACCAGCCCGGTGACGACCTTCTGGTCGGGCGGTTGATTGCGGAGCAGGGTTATGAAGTCGAGCTTCTTCCGTATACGATTCTCACGGTTGCCGATTACGGTTCGATGCCTGACCTGCTGCACAAGCGCATGCGCTGGGTGGTGGTGATGCGCCACATGCGTCCATGGGGGCACTTGGGGCTGGTGTTTACTCAGGGACTGCCGTGGTCTCTGGCTGCGATTGCACTTCACCCGACTGCCGCAGTGGCGGTGGCATATCTGGGTGCTTATATCACGTTGCGGTTGGTTATGACGTGGCTGATCGGCGTGCGTGGGCTGGGTGACCGTGCCTTGTGGAAGAAGCTGTGGCTGATTCCAGTGTGGGACGCTCTGGCATTTTTCATCTGGTTGTTCAGCTTCCTTCGCAGCAGCATTCGCTGGCGCGGAGGAGAGTACTACATACGTGACGGTCAGTTAGTTCCAGTGACTGCAAGTCCGTCCGATAAGTGATTGGAGACTCCATGATCACAGGCGCCCACGTGGTTATCTACAGCAAAGATCCGGATGCGGACCGCGCGTTCTTCAAAGATGTTCTCAAGTTTCCCTCTGTCGATGCAGGCCACGGGTGGCTGATATTTGCCATGCCGGACGCGGAAGTAGCTTTTCATCCGTCCGAGAAGAACGATTTGCACGAACTCTATTTTATGTGTAATGACCTCACGGCGATGATGGAATCGCTGAAGAAGAAGAATGTCGCGTGTGGAGTGGTCCATGAGGAACGCTGGGGAAGCATCACTAAGATGAAGCTGCCGGGCGGCGGCGAGATTGGTCTATATCAGCCCAAACATCCGACGGCGTTGAGATAGGTTTCGCTGAACCGGCATTCGCGGACGTTTACGCCATCCCTGATACACTCACCGCACTTTTATCAGAGGTGTGCTTGACGCTTCAAGAAATCAGGAATACATTCGCAGCGACAACCTTAAGTCAATCTGCTTAGGTGAAAAGGAGAAGGCGATGAAGAGAACGATGGCCTCGATTGTGCTCTGTTTGGTAATAGCTTTCCCGCTGTTCGCTCAAAAGAAAGAGGCGGAGCGTTTGGACAATTCGGCAACCGCGTTGCAGCAAATTCTATCCGGGGGGCTGCCCAAAGCATCCTCGACAAGGCTGATTGTGTCCTTATCTTTCCCAGTGTTAAGAAAGTTGCAATCGGCATTGGCGGCAGCTACGGGCGTGGCGCGCTGGTGTGCCGCAAGGGCGCAAAGATGAACGGTGCATGGGGCGCCCCAGCGATGTATGCGCTGGATCAGGGGAGCCTTGGTATCCAACTGGGTTCGACGGCGACCGATTTTGTGCTGGTGGTTATGAATCAGAAGGGCGCCGAGCAGGTAATGAACGGCAAGACTAAACTCGGGGGGAACGCCGCCGCCGCCGCTGGTCCGACCGGTGCGCAGGCAAGTTCTTATAACGCCGATGCGATGAATGTGGACGTTCTGACCTATTCACGATCCAAGGGTCTGTTTGCCGGTGTGTCCCTGGAAGGCGCAAGCATGGAACCAGACAGCAACGCCAACAAGGCTCTCTACGGCAAAGACATCAGCGCGAAGGACATTGTTGAGGGTGGCCAAGCCGTTATTCCGGCGGCCAAATCGCTGGTCGATGTACTCGACAAGACGTCGCCGGCTCGCAAGTAGGGCCTTGACGTATTCTTTCCGTCCGCGGATTGAACCGTGGCTGCACCACCCTTTTCGCGAAAAAGGGTGGTGCTGTTCCCCGCGAATGGTCATGGGCGGTGATCCAGGGGGACGATTGCGGTGGCGGGCATTTGACTGCGGTTTGATTTTCCACTTCTGGCCCGAACCTCCAGCTGTGTTTTCTGTGTGATCAGATTACCGACGCGGGCGTCAACAGTCTCCGATTTCAAGGTTTGGCTGCCGATGAGGCGTACGTCCGCGACAGCTTCCATGGTTGTCTGAAGCCATGTGCCTTCGATATCGGCAAAATCAAGCTTGAGGTCGACCTTCTTAAGCAGCCAGGACGGATTTTTCGCCATTCGACCTTCGATGCGGCGAATCCGGAAGGAGTGTTGATCCACCCAGGCTTTTCCACGGACCAGCTGAACCTCGCTGCGTTTTGGATTCAAACTCAACACATAGCAAGGGCTACCGTCGAGCGTAGCTTCCCCCAAGTAGCCGAAAGAATAATTGTTGTTATCGACGGTGGCCCCGGACGATCCTGCCGCCATCTGGGATTCGCGTTCCAGTATTCGCCGCACCACATCCTCACCGCGGCCGCTTCCCACCCGTTTGTGGATCGCATAGGTCTTTTGATTCGGAGGCAGATAATCGACCTCGGCCCATATCTCGGAACTGGGGTTTGGGCTCTTGTCGGCGAACAGGCGATACTCTCTAATTATCCGATAGGAAGCGGTTGGTCTGGCATCCGATTGAGCCTTCTGCATTTGCTCAACGATAGTGGGGAGCTGTGGATTCAGAGTTGCGTTCGTGTTCGGTAGTTCTTGTGAGCATGCAATCGCGCAAGGCAGCAAGCCCGTCAACCCAAGCCTAAGAAGTGACTTTCCGTTAAGCACTTCAAACCCCTGACCAGCCTCTTGCATTCGACATGCCAGCTCCTGTTGCCTTGTCTCTGAGCATATGCCAAAGAAACCGCCTCACCTGAGATGCAAAATTTACGGAGCAGTGGTTCGAATTTGTCCTACGGTTGATCGGGTAGAAGGTCATATTGGGACCCCTGAAGCCGTCGCAAATACGAGATGACCCGAGGATCCTCGGGGCGTATACTTGCACCGCTTTTCCAAATCAAATAGAAAACTTAAGAGGAGCTCCCATGAGAACAAGAACCATCTTGTTGACACTGGCGGCGTTAATTGCTGCCGCCGCAGTGTGTTTCGCCGCTGACGATGTGAATTTGGGCACGTGGAAGCTGAATGAAAGCAAGTCCAAGCTGGTGGCCGGGGCTACGAGGAATAACACTGTGACTTACGAGGCCGCTGGAGATAGCGTGAAAGTTACCATTGACGGTGTTGACGCCGCCGGCAAGCCCACGCATAACGAATGGACGGGCAAGTTTGACGGAAAAGACTACGCCGTGACCGGCGATCCGACTTCCGACATGCGGTCGTATAAACGGATCAATGCTCGCACTCTTGCGTTTACCGTCAAGAAGGACGGCAAAGTTACTATGAGCGGCCGTATTACTGTCTCAGCCGACGGTAAAAGCCGCACCGTCACCACCAGTGGAACGGATGCCATGGGCATGAAGCAGAGTGGCTCATCGACCTACGACAAGCAGTAGCTAACGGCGTCCACTTGATCAGCAAATTCTCAAGCGGTCAGTTTTCGTCGCTTCGTTCAGGGCGAGGAGTTTGGTTTGAGGCGTGAACAAAAAACCCTCTTCCCCGATCATCGGGGAGAGGGCCGTTACAGTCGAAACGTTTTTTAGTCGTCCAAGTCAGTGGTCGTGGGTGCCGGTTTGTTGAATTCGCTCGGGGGGCGAACTCTTCTCTCGCCGGGATAGGGCCGCGTAAACCCGGTGGCCATGTACCAATTCAAATGGTTGACGGTGTCTGGGTCTTCGGAGTCGGGCTTGGTCAGTTTGCCGGCGAAGATTTCCGCCTTCTTCCGGAGCCAAGCCGCCCTTAGGGCCTTGACCTTAGGGTTGTCCTTTGGGTTATCGTTGCTCGCGTCAACGCCCTGGTTCAGGGGGACCTGGTTCGCCACGTGCGTCCACGGCTGGAAGTTCTGCGTGGGCGGGTTGTTGACGAAATCAGGCCTCATCGGCGATGCCACGAGGTCGAATTGGTTCATGGGCGGCAGACCGAGAATTTGCTCGATCGTCCGAGTCATGTTGACCTGCGTGTAGTAAGTGTGGTCGGTGGGTCCATTTTGCACAACGTATGGGCTGACGATATAGCCTGGACTGCGGTGACCGTCGACGTGGTCGACGCCGTTCTGCGCGTCGTCCTCCTCAATGAAGATCGCCGACGTGGACCACACGTTGCTGTGGCTGATGTAGTCGATAATGCGCCCAACGGCCAAGTCGTTATCGGCCTGTTCGGCGTCCACGGTCGGCGGGCCGCCGGTATGGTCGCACATGATCCACAGGATGCTCAATGCGGGCACCGTACCGGCTGTGACGTCATTATTGAAGTCCTGCACCCACAGATCGACGCGGAACTGGTCGGGAATGCCCAGATCGAACTGCGGGAAGTTCTTGATGAGGTGGTTATACACAGCCGGGAGAGAGGACTGTGCCTGGACCGTGTTCTGATAGTACAGCGTCGTCTCGCCCGGGTCCCAGGCGATCCGCAATTAGGCCCTCCCTCGAAGCACTGCGAGTCGGCGTAAAATTGGCTCCAGCTCGGCTCGCTGGTCGACCCGTTCGGCTGTAGGAATGTATCGTTCTCGACGTATTCGCCGTAGATCTTCACCGGCAAACCGGCGGCCGCCGCTTCCGAGAACAGGAAGCCCTTGTTCTGATAGGCGAGTGCATCGCCGGCGTTCCCGCCCGGATAGCTGCGGACCCAGTCAGGCGACTGGATGTCGTCGGCGTAGGGCGCCATGCCCTCCTGGATCCACTGGTGACCGTCAGCCGATTGGCGGCTGGGGTCGTAGAAATTGTCCAAGAGAGGGAAGCGCGTCACCAGGTTGTGTACGTTCGGCGTGTCCAGGTAATTCGGCGGGGTCGAAGCCGAACACTGCCAGCGAGGCGTCGCCATTGCCGGCGGCCACGTCGCCCAGGATCTGATCATAGGTGCGGTTTTCACGGATGATCATGAACACGTGCTTGATCAGCGAGGGATCGCCGATCTTGGCTGGGATTGCGACCGGTTTAGTCTTCGGATTGCCACCGGAGGCTGACTGGATATTGTTGATCAGATCCCAGTGGTTGTACTCGAAAACCTGCTTGGTCATCGCCTGCAAGGTCTCGCTATTCGGAACGGGGACGATGCTAACGGTGCCATTGTCCTGGTGGGTATTGTAGTCGCAGACGTTGTAGTCGCACTCGAACGAATTACGCGTGCCGATGCCCTTGTCGTTGGCAACGATAAGCGCGTTTTGGGCCGCGTCCAGCACGACCGAGCTCGGCGCATAGGCGACCGGGATCATGCCCATGACGGGATTCTTGGCGCCGTTGGCTGAGGTTGACCACCGCGATTGAGTTGGCATTGTAAAGCGCGACATAGGCAACGCCGTTCTTGGCATCGACGGCGATCGAGTTCGGCGCGGCGCCATAGGCCGTTGGCCTGCGCCGGGCACTCCGATCGGCAGCCCAAGGTTGATCGTCCGCACCACTAAGTTGGTAGTTGTGTCGATCACCGAGATGGTGTCGCTATAGGTATTGGCCACCAACAGGTACTGTCCGTAGAACGCCATCCCGGTCGGGTGGAGACCACCGGTCGAGATGTTAGTCGTGACCGTCATTGAGGGCAGATCAACCACAGAAACGGTACCGGTGATCGCGGCGCCAACCACCGGGTCGGCGACGATTTCAGTGCCGGCGGACCAGATCTGGAAGTCCGCCTCCGTAGCGGCCCGGCCACCCTCGTTGCTGACGTAGGCGGTCGTGCCGGCGCTGTTGATCACGATGCTGTGTGGCGCATTGCCGACGCGGATCTGCGTACCCTGCTGGTTCGTGTTCAGGTTGATCTGGGCGAGCGTATCGTTCTGGTTTAGCAGGGCGTAGGCGCTGCTGCCATCCTGTGAGATCGCGACGCCGCCAGGATAAGAAGTGCTCGGAGTATAGAACGTGCCACAGGGTACGGCATAAGCGCCCGGAGGGCTGTTCGGAAAGCAGGTGATGAAGGAATTGTTCGGCGGAACGCTGATCTGGGCGTCGTCTCCCAATAAGCCCTGCGCATTGACGTTGGCGATGGTGACATAGCTGCTGTCCTGGCTGAACACCAGGTGCTTGCCGTCCGCCGAATAGGCTATGCCGCTATAGCTGCCGCTCGAATCTACTCCGAACGGGATGTAGTTCTGCACGACAACGCCGGTCTTGGTGTCGAACACCTCGACGGCTCCGTTGCCGTCGCTTGTCGACGTACCCAGGGTGAGGACGGCGGCGGTGTGAGTGCCGAGATTGGGGTTCAGCGCGATTGCCTTCGCGCGGACCCGGATGCCGAGGTTGACTTGAGTGCCAGCTGGGTTGATGATCTGGCCATCGCTGACGACCCACGAGCCGTTCGACTGCGGGCCGGTGAAGTATTGTCGGGTAGTACTGGTTGCCCTGCGCAGCCGCGACCCCAGGAAGGCCCAGCCCCATCGCCAGTAGGCCGGCGAGCGGACGCAGATGGTTGATCTGCGACTTATTTCGAGACTTAATTCGAAACATTTTTCGAAAGTTGGATGTTTTTCGAGACATGTACCGTTTCTCCTCTTTGGATTTTCTTCATCACGCGGGGCTCGCAGAAGGGACTTCGCAGCGGTTGTCATCTTGTTTCTCAATCTCCAGCAAGGGCTTGGCGCAAGCCCTTGGTGGACTGAGGCGACCAGTTTAGGTTTGAGAAAGAGACACGAGCATGACGGCGAGATTACATTTTTGTCATCTTCGGTTGGCCGTGCGAGATTGGGGTGGAAATACGCGCTGCGACGGATCTATGCCGAGCGAGTGAAGTTCCGTTGAAAAGGGCTGAACTGTTTTTTAGCGGACTGTTTCAGTCGGCGACGTGACCGCGAATGCGGTCTTTAAAAAACCGGCAGGTTGCGCCAAATCCGTGTGCGAGGAGAGCGGAAAGGATGAAGGGGAAAAAAGTGACGGCCAGTCCAATCACGCATATCGTACATTTGAAACTAAAAGCGACGCACACAGCGATCCATGCCACCAGGCACACTGGGCCGGCATCATTTGAGGACCAGTCGCTATCGGAGTAGGCCAAAACCGCGAACGGTAATGCCGAGACAAAGCAAATCTTGGCAAGTTGGTCGGATCCGTTGTGCAGCACGCCGAGGTGCATCCCAAGATAAATCGCGTAGGGGACGACCAAGAAGCAAAACAGACCAAGATATTGGAGTGCCTTACGTTCGCTGCCGTCCCAGGCTTCGCAGATATACTCCCGCATGAAAATATTGTCGCTGCGATGAGCGGTCCGCGCCAAGATGCCGAGAGAACCGGGCAAATGTTACTGAAGTCATCGGCGCCGACTGTGAATGGCTTGTCGGTTTCCCTGAATTTTCCCCCACATTCTCGTCCGATTGGCGATAAATCTCGATTTCACTCAGTAATCGTTGGGGACTGGTTCTGAGTGTAAACGCCTTCCATGAGAAGGCCGGTCGGAGTCAAGTGAGTTCCGTGTTTTTTTCGATGGACAAGGTTTTTCTTCCCGCCGAGTAAGCCATTGTCGCCATGCTTCCATCCGCACTCTCGAGGAGCGATTCGTTTCGCTCGGTGCATGTTGGGCGTTCTCGTTTCAGCCGGTGCTGCCATCTGTTTGGCGCCCTGTGGTTCTGCTCTTCAGAGTGGAACCTGGGCCAGGCGATTAACGCAGTCACCGGAACTCGGCTTTGGGCTTTTGTCTTTTCTCTTCCTGGAACGGTTTTGATTTTGGTTTTACGCGGCTGCCGCAACTGTCGTTCGGCTGCTGTTGTGCAATGGTTCGTACACTTCTCCGCTCACCCACAAGTGATGCAGCAACACCGCCAGCTTTCTTGCGGTCGCCACGATGGCTCGCTTCTTGCCGTTTCTTCCACCACGCTCGGCCAGCTTCAGTCCCCAGCGCCTGAGATCGCAGTCGATCCCGAACGGTCCCAGAATGTGCTGCGCTCCTTGCACCAGCAACGTCCGCAGATAGGGATCGCCTTCTTTGCTGATGTGCATCTGCGGTTCGCTCTGTCCCGAGTTTCTTCGTCCCGGCTGCAGTCCCAGATAGCAGCCCACGTCGCGGCTCTTGCGGAAGCGATGCGGATCTTCCAACGTCAGCATATAAGTCAGCGCGATCAACGTGCCTACGCCCTTGATCTGCTTCAGCAGCGCCACCTGCGGATAACTCTGCTGCGCCAGATTCTCGATGCGCTCGTTGTATTCCACGATGCGCTCGCTCAGCGACTCGATTGCGTTCAACAGAGGTTCCAGTGCGGCTTGCAGTTCCGGACTCAGTCCTTCCGCTTTCTCCGGATTCATGTTGCGCACGTTGCAGCCGCGCAAGCGCTCGCCGTAAGACTTCGCCAGCCCGCGAGCCGTGTTGACCAGTCCCGTGCGTGCCCGCACCAGTCCGGCGCGCGCCCGAATCATCGTCAGATCGGCTTGCGCCTGCGCGCTGCGATGCTTCACCGGATACAACAACTCCGGATCGATCCGCGCCAGCCGCGCCAGCGTCTGCGCATCCAGCCGATCGTCTTTCTTGCGGCTCTCCCCGATCAGCCGCACCTTGCGCGCATTGGCCACGATCACTTCATGCCCCAACTCGCGGAGCAAGCGACTGATCCAGGGCGAATGCGTCCCGATTTCCAGTGCGATCCGACTGTGTGGCATGGCGGCGAAGACTTCCTGCAACGCTTTCGCATTCGTACGGACCCGCTGCTCCAGTTGCACCTGCCCGGCTTCATCCACTACGCAGTACCAACTGTTGCGATCTCCCAGATCCAATCCAATGGTCAGCTTCTGCTGCGAAAAATTCTTGCTCTGCGCTCCTGCTCTGGTGCTAACCTTCTTCATTGCCGGTCTCCTTTTTATCTGTGCTTCGAGCACGTCGATAACTTGGGAGCGTACAGCATCCCGTCGGAGACCGGCCTTCTCATCCCATCTGATTTCAACAGTTATCCTCGATTCGCATTACAATGTTGACCTTCGAAACACTTTGAGGAGCGGCTGAATGGTCGCGGTCGCGTTCTTGGCACTCTTGATACTGGCCCTCGTCAACATCACCTTCTGGTGGGTGATGCGAATCCGCCTGATGAGGATGGATTCAGCTAGAGACAGAATCGAATGGCTGAGTTTCCGTAGCGGTGACGATGTTTTGGACACGTATGCAGCTCTGTTTCCCCACAGCGTGCTCCCGCGTTACTGTCGGTTTGCGTTCTGGACGGTTATTGTGTCCGCCGCCATTGCTCTGTGCGCGATGACCATGCTGAAAGCGTTTGGCAAGTAATTGTTGATATATCGCGATTACACTCATCTTCCCCCCGGCAAGTGTTCAGGTGAGGTGGGCTACTTCAGCCCAATCACGATCGGGCTTACGGGGGTCCGTTTCCGACCCATCCTCAACCAGCGCGCGCAGCGGCCCCAGCCATGCTTCATACCGCCGCCAGCGCGCGACCGACGTACGATAGATCGGCTGCCGGGTCTGCCACTTGCTGGGAGTCTTCACGGCCCGGGGATTGGATTCGGGGCGCAGGCATGCGCCGTTCCACTCCAGGCCGCAGGCCGCGATGATCCGCCGGATGGCTGGTTCGGGCGCGCCGGTCAAGTCCTCGTAATCGACCTCGAGGTAGCGGTCCACCGGCAGCACGCTTCGCCAATGGTTGATGAGCCGCTGGTAGCTGTGGAAATACGCGACCAGTTCGGCGCCTCCGGTCGGAAACGCCAGAACCGGATGGAAATGAGTTTGATGGATGGACAGCGCCGTGTCGACTGCGGCGCGGCGGCAATGGATGATGATTGCGCGCGGGAATGTCACGTGGATCAGCCCGGCCCAGAGGAAGTTGAACGGCATTTTGTCGGTCACTCGCGCCGCCGTGGGCGCGATCGCACGCAGCACGCCGAGATAGTCGGCCGCTGCCTTGGCAAGGAACTGCTTCTCATCACCAACCGAGGAGCCGTGCCACGCCGCCCCGCGCTCGTTCCAGAAATTCAATTCGCCGCCGGCCCCAACCTCGGGATGCATGGAGACGATCTGCTCGACGAGAGTTGTTCCGGACCGCGGCATGCCGATGATCAGCACCGGCGTCGCATCGCTGCTGCCGAGTTCGGACGCCCGCGCGATTAATTCGGGTGTGCAGCGGGCAATCAACCGATCGACCTCAATGGAGAACGTGGCCGAGTCGAATGACGCAGAGCTGCGGCGCACCGCGTCTGCGGCGTCGAAATGCTGCATGGCCAAGCCGTAGTCGCCAAGATCCTCTGCCGCCTTGCCAATTGCGAGGTGAAGCCGCTGGCGTTGCCCCGTTTCCAGTCCCGGCGTGGCCAGTGCGGCTTGCATCCCTTCAAGCAGACCGTTGTCATCGCTCGTGACCGGGCGGCACCGGACCAGATCGTAGTAGGTTCCCGCCAGCATCGGCGCGATCGCGATTGTGCGTTCGAAACATGCACGGGCCTCGTCGAAACGCCCCAACTCGGAAAGCACATTGCCCAGCAAATCAAAAGCCATGGCGTTCTTCGGATCGGCCACCAGCGTCTCTCGCAATACCTGTTCGGCTTCCTGATTGTGGTCTTCGATCACTAGCGCCCGTGCCTTACCAAGGCGGCCGAAGCTGGTTCTACCTCCGGTCACCGCCGCACGCCGGAAACAGCCGATCGCCGCTTCGCGATGGCCCAGTGTGTAGACCAGGGCGCCGGCGCGAAACCACGCCTCGGTCAAGGATGGGAGCAGCTTCGTGGCGTGATCGTACGCAGCGAGTGCCCCGCCTATGTTGCCCAGTTTCTCCAAGGCGATTCCCAAGCGGAAATATGCATCGGCGTAGCGCGGGTTGCTGGCGACGGCCAGCTGCAATGCCGCGATGGCATCCGGTACACGGCCTACCTCGAGGCAGGCTAGGCCGAGATCGTGTTGGATGATGGAATTGGACGGCTGCAGCAGCGCGGCATCGCGCAATGGCGCGATCGCATCGGCTGGTCGCCCGGCCCTGAGCAACGTAGCGGCAGACACAAGCAGATCCGCGACCTGCTCCGTCGCGGCTGGGTTTGGAGACTGGGACATGGTGTGATCCTTTATCTATTGTCATCTTGCATGGGAAGCGGCACATGGAGTGTGACCCGGGTGCCCTGTCCCGGTTGGCTGGTGATCTCAGCATTGCCGCCGTGAAGCTCCACGATGCTCTGGACAATCGCCAGCCCCAGGCCAGTACCGCCCGAAGCTTGGGAACGCGACGAGTCCACCCGGAAGAAGCGATCGAAAACCCTGGGCAGGGCTTCCGCCGGAATGCCTACGCCGGTATCGGAGACTTCGATGCGAATGGTGGAGAAATCCTTGTTCGAAGAGTCAGTGTTCGAAAAATCCTTGTTCGAACGGTCAAAGCCCATCCCCAAGACCACGGCTCCGCCCGGTGGGGTGTGTGCCAAGGCATTCGAGACCAGGTTGCCGACAGCCCTCTGCAAGAGCGTGCGATCCAGTTCGGCAATGACCGGCTCGTCGGCGACGGTAGTGGTGAGCGCGACTCCGCCATCCGCCGCCGAGGCTTCGTAATATTCACGCACTCCGCTCAGCAATTCGCCTACATCCACCCGCTCCCTGCGCAAATGGGTTAACGGGCTCTCTGCACGCGCCAGAAATAGGAGGTCGCTGATGAGATCCGATAGCCGCACGGCTTCTTCGAGGCAGGACTCGATCACGTCGCGATATTCGTCGGCGTTACGCGCGCGGGCCAGGGACACTTCTGCCTCGCCGCGGATATTATTTACCGGCGTGCGGAGGTCGTGCGCAATGTCCGCCGAGAATCTCGAAATGCGCTCAAAGGACTCTTCTAAGCCGTCCAGCATTTGGTTGAAGGTACTGGCCAGGGATGCCAGCTCGAAGGGATATCCTTCCGGACGAATGCGCTCCTTTAGGTTCGTCGAACTGATGTGGCGCGCGGTGGTTGCCATTTCCTCCACTGGGCGAATACCGTGGCGTGCAATCTGATAACCGACCAATGGAAAAATGGCGTAGGTCGCCAGCAGAATGGTCCAGAACCAAAACCGATATCTGGCCAGGAACTCCTCTTTTTGCGAGACATCAATGGCAATCTGGATGGTGTCAGTTTGAGCACCGAGGGAGCCGACTGGCGCGGACGTGCTGGTGACGCGAAAGGCTCGGCCGTCCCTGCCCCTCAGCGGGATCGTGCGATCCGGGCGGCTTTGAGTTTGACTGGCTAATCGCATGAGGTCCAATTGATCCGCCATGCCCGGCGTCATCAACAGTGGTGTGTTTCGTTCATCCAGAAGGCGAATATAGAACTGCTCGTAGCGTCGCGCGGCCGATTCCAGCTCAACTTCCTCCCGAAGCGCGTCCCAGTCGTCGGGTCTCTCCCGCAACATGGTGCGCAGCACGTGCACTTTGTCGGCGAGGAATAAATCTGTACTTTTCTCCAGTTCGCTGACCAGCACCCAATAGAGACTGGCGGTCGCGAAGAACACCAGAAACAAGCCTGCAAGCGCATAGCCCGCCGCTAACCTGAAGGCCAAAGTTCTCCACAAGCGCGAGAGCGGCGCGAGGCTACTGGGCGGATTCCAGGACATAGCCAGATCCCCGAACGGTGTGGATCAATTTGAGCGAGAAAGGATCGTCCACCTTGCTGCGCAGTCTCCGCACGTTGACGTCCACGACATTGGTGTCGCTGTCGAAGTTCATGTCCCAGACTGCTTCGGCGATCTGGGTTCGCGACAGTACCTCGCCAGCGCGCCGCGCCAGCAGGGATAAAAGAAGGAACTCTTTGGAAGTCAGATCCAAGCGCTGACCAGCGCGGGTAGCACGCTGGCGCAATATATCGATTTCAAGGTCGGCCAGGCGAAGGGTCTCTTGCGTACGCGGAGGTCCGCGGCGCAGCAGCGATCGCACACGTGCCAGCAATTCGGAAAAGGCGAACGGTTTTACCAGGTAGTCGTCCGCCCCCAGCTCGAACCCTCGTACCCGCTCGTGTACGGCGTCGCGAGCGGTCAGAAAAAGCACGAGCGCGCGACGGCCTTCTTGGCGCAGGCGCGTGAGAACCTGCCAACCATCCAGCCCTGGGAGCATCACGTCGAGAATGACCAGATCGAACTGCAATTCCTGCGCAAGGTGCAACCCGTCCAATCCATCTCCGGCGAGATCGACGACGAAACCTGCCTCCCCAAGTCCCTTCTTCAGGAACTTGGCGGTCTTGGCTTCATCTTCGATGACCAGAATTCTCATGACTACCTCGGTAAAACCGAATGCCTCTGCGCGACTAAAAAGCTAGCCTGAGAGCGAACTGCATCTCGCGCGGAGTTCCGCTCCCAACCGGACTGACCGGTGTGGTCGTGTTTACGGTGTTGGTGATGCTGCCGAAGCTGGGAGTGCCGAAAGTTGCTTGTGGCAAACCGTACTGGGGGTGGTTGAAAATGTTGAAGAATTCGGCACGAAACTCAAGTCGGACCCGCTCGGTCAACGGAATTTGTTTACCGACTCCCATGTCAATCTGCCATGCACCCGGCCCGCGGAGCAGGTCCCGCGGCGCGTTCCCGAAGGTGCCCGGCGCCGGTACGGCGAAGGCAGCAGGGTTGATCCATTCGCCGATGGTTGAGCCCCCCGGCGGGGTGAGCGGCACTCCCGGCACGAGATCGGGGCGCTGATCGGTGGTATTGCCGTCGGGCACATCAGACGACGAGCGATTGACCAGAACGTTTACCGGGAATCCTGTGCGGGCCACGGCCGCGGAAGTCAGTTGCCAGTTGCCGAAGATGCCGCTCACGATTCCGGGCTGGCTCAAATAGGGCTTGCCGGACCCGAAAGGAAGCTGGTATACGGCGTTGGCATTGAAGACATGACGAGCATCCCAGAAACCGCTGGCGCGTTCACACCTCGGGCAGGCGACGTTTTCAGGCACCAAAGAGTCGCCGTCGCCACTGCCGTCGGAGCCGTCATCGATCTCGTGTGACCACATGTAATTGCCCGAGAGCAGGAACCCATGCGAGAAGGAACGCCTCACGGCGATCGAAAGTCCCTGATAGCTACTGTTGTCCTTGTTGCCGCGCCAACTTACTTGTCCAAAATCCGGGTAAGGACGGGTTCCGGTGAGCGGGTTCACGACGTTCACTTCGGAAAGCGTGAGCAGGTGGGTACCTTCGCTGCCCACATAAGAGACGGTTCCCACGAAGTCCGCCGGCAGCTGTTGCTGCACCGACAGACCCCATTGCGAGACATACGTATCCTTGCGCCGGCGGTCATCGTCACGCGGCGAAATGATCCCCGTTGTATCGGTCAGAAACGGAGTAATCGGATAAGTCAGGTTGGGAATGGTCTTGTTCGACAGCGAGAAGGCGAAGACCTCGTTGCTGATCGGAAGATTCTGATCATCCAACTGCCCGTCTTCGTGGTAGGTGCCAAAGCCGGCACGAATTACCGTGTGGCCACTTTTGGTGGGGGCCCAAGCGAAGGCGATGCGCGGGTCAATGTCTGCATAATTCGGCCGGCCGAAGCTGGCGCCCACTCCGCAAAAGCCTTGCGGTCCACAGGTTGCGAAATCGAAGGGATTGGCGCGGCCCTGTACTTCGTGAAAAAGATTGAAAAAGCTGTAGCGCGCCCCCAAGTTCAGGGTAAAGTTCGGCGCCCATTTGAATTCATCCTGAATATAGCCATAGAACTGAGTCTTGCGCAGACCGTTGACGGGCAGAGCACCGTTGAGAGTGGCCGTGCTTACCTGATTGGCATCGAAGGCGGTCGTGGAGGCATATGTGATCGTTCCGGCTTCCGTGTTTCCCTGGTTCATTTGAACGCGCCGGATCTCGACTCCGGTTTTGACGGTATGCCGACCTTTTACCCACGTGAGATTATCGATTTCAGAGAAAGAGTTGCCGGCGCCGATGCTTACTTTGTTGTTATTCAGATTGGTGAAACCGGAAACCGCGATTACGTAGGGTATTTGGGTTTGATTGATGTCGAAAGTGTTGGCGGTGCTGCGGTTAAAACCGAACTTGAACTCGTTCACCAGTGACGGGGAAAAAACATGCAGGAGTTCGATGGCGCCATTCACGGGAGCAGAAGTGAGTTGCTGCCGGTCCAACAGATAATTCCCCGAACTCGCAAGCGGCTGGGTATTCACCGCTCTATCGATGTTGAAGCGGAGGAATGCAGTAGTAGTGGCAGAAAAATGCTGGTCGAGGCGGACCATGGCGGAATTTTCAAAAACCCTCTGCGTGCCTTCGCTGGTGAATTGATTGATATCGGGATCGCTGGTCGGAGTTTGGCCTTGCGGGTAAGCGTTGAGAATTGGGACAAGGACGGGGGAGTCCGCGGCCACTTGGGTGCGGAACGCCGGGCTGGGGACGAAGCCGACCAGCGGGAAACCCCAGTTCTGGCGGTAGCCTTCGTAGGCGATAAAGAAAAAAGTCTTTCCGCGCACGATAGGCCCGCCCAGCGAAGCCCCGAACTGATTCAAATGAAACGGCGGTTGCGGTGTCGTGGTAACAGGAACAGGCTGCTGAGCGTCAAAAACGTTATTGCGAAAGAATTCAAAAACATCGCCGTGAAACTGATTTGTGCCCGAGGGCGAGGTCACGGCTAACTGCGGGCCTCCCGTTGCTCCCTCCTCGGCGGTAGAGAGCATGGAATCGACGCGAAACTCGTCAATTGTGTCGAGGGGAATCGCCAGGCGCACATAGGGCTGTTGCGGCTGGTTTATGATGTTGGTTGCGTCAATGCCATCGTAGGTAAAATTATCGTCATCGCGCCCTCGGCCGGCGAATCGAATGGAACGCTGGTTGCTGCCTCCGGTATCGACCGCGCTGGGCTGAAGCGCGCTGAGCGTGGCCCAATTGCGGCCATTGAGGGGCAGTTCCCTGGCTTGGACCTCCTCAATTCGGGCGCCAAGCGCGTTGGAGGTTTTGTCCAACTCCGCGGAGCTAGCCGACACTTCCACCTGCTGCTGACCGCCGGACACCCGGAGGGTCGCATTAAGGGTGCGCGTCCGACCGATTACCTGCTCGACATCTACGAAGGTGAGTGCCTTGAAGCCCTCGTGCTCAAACGTGATTGTGTAGACCCCGACTGGCAACTCGGGAATGTCATACGTTCCTGTGGGAGAGGATGTGGCTTCTCGTCGCAGACCGGTGGTGTTCTGCACCGCGGTGACGTGCGTCTGCGGCAGAACGCGTCCGGAGGAATCAGTGACCGTGCCATTCAACCCCGCACGGTCAACCTGCGCCGGCGACCAGTACACAAGACACACGATGACGCCGACAAGGCAGGCGATCCGCCTCGTTTCCCGAAGAGCTTTCCGCCTGCGCGTGCCGGAAGAAAGAGAGGTTGAATTCATGCGAAACAGATCGTAAGAGTATTTGCGTAGTTTCATGGTTGTTGCTCCCTCCGCGCGACGGGTGAAGGCATTCGTGCCATTTCCGTTGGCATGACCCGTGTCCCGTCCCGCTGTCCTACAATGCTCGTACGGCGTTTTCGAGTTGGTTTTCATCGAACCAGCCTCGTGTGTTGCGCCGACAAGTCTCGCAAGAACTTCAGGAGAACTCAAGCGACATAACTCATTACTACTATTGCGGATCGTACTAGCCATGAAGAAGATTGGGGCAGGCTGAACACCCAAGGCGGAATTGCCGTGCGAAGAGAAAAACATGTTCATGGGAGACCGCCCGCGTTCGTTTGAGTTCCCACCGGTAGCGAAACCATGTTCTTTCCGGTTATCGGAACCTGGGTCCGTCGGGTCACCATCACGGAGATCGCAGATCGTCATGGAGCAGCAGAGCTATGGCGGCACAGCGTCACCGCCGGAGTACGGTGCTGAATCAGCCGCTTAGGGGTGAAAGACCAGGCTCGCCTCAGGCGGGGAACCACGAGCCACAACCCTAACGTGCTCATAGTTACAAAAAGTTGACGCGAATGTAAATTTCGCATGAAAAAATCACAACTAGCAGTGCCGCTGCCGATTCTCCCGGAAACTGGAAACGTTCAATTGACAACTGGGTGAAGAACAGTCCCGAAATTCACAGTCACGCAATCTTCTTCGTCATCGCCTGCCGGATCTCGGTATTCCCGCTCGTCCAACTCGGGGGCACGAGATTAGTGCAGAAAGCTGCTTTGAATCGGGTGACCAGTGCGGAAGTGGCAGACTATCCTGCCTAATAAAGCCTGTGGTTTATCGGTTCCCTGGCGAGCTTTTTCGCACAGCTCAGTCTCGGCCGTGCCCTTGGTGCGCACAGGAAAGGGCCTCGCGGTTGATCAGTCAGTGCGAGCCTACGGTGATCTCGTCGTGTGCTTTTCGCCCACCTTGACGAGGGCCAAGCATGATGATTGGTCGGGGCGCGCGGATTTGAACCGCGGACCCCCTGCGCCCAAGGCAGGTGCGCTACCAGGCTGCGCTACGCCCCGACTCCGTGAAGGTCTCTTCGATTATAGCCGAGCGCTTTGCCGGTGCTGCCTGTCTTGCGAGGTATAATTTCTCGTTACCATGCCTAACCCCGCCATGCACAATCCCCGCTATGCCCTGGTAGCTTACGTCGGTGAGGCAGTTGGAGAATTCGTCGCCAACCTCCGTCAGGAGTTGCATCCGGACTTGCCCCATCTGCCAGCCCATCTCACCCTGCTTCCGCCTCGTCACCTGCGGGGCAGTGAAATCGCCGCGCTGGAGATGCTCGAAGAGGTCTGCGGCAATGTCGAACCTTTTGAAGTCGTCCTTGGGGAAGCGGAAACCTTTGTCCCGGTCACGCCTACCGTATTCATTCGCGTGGAACAGGGGGCCGCGCACATGCGTGACCTCCATGATCAGCTAAATACAGAAGCTCTCAGCGCGATCGAGGAGTGGCCCTATATGCCTCACCTCACCATCGCCAAGCTGAGCAGCGAAGCCCTAGCAGAGCAGGCGTACTTGACCGCCCGCGACCGCTGGGCGGAGTACCAGGGAATCCGCCGCATTGCCATCCGCGAACTCACATTTGTGTGCGAACAGGAACAGAATGGCTGGAAGGATCTGGCGGGAGTTCCCCTAGGTCGCAGTCTCATCAGACGCTAAAGTACCATCAGCCACCCTCTGCATTGTCCGAATTCCCATCACCGGCGCGCCGTTGGTCTCGATGACAGTTCCCCTCCGTACTTTGCCAGGCTGGGAACGCGAGCGTAATAAGGAAGCAGGGCTTTCGCGTGTCCCCCACAAGTTAGGCCGCTGGAGAAACTATGCAAATTGGGGTTTATGGAGCCGGCTATCTGGGAACGGTGGTTTCCGCGTGTTTGGCCGACTTTGGCACCCCGGTTTTGTGCTGCCATCCAGACAGTTCGCGCATGGTAGAAATGGCCCAGGGCTCAGTACCTTTCCATGAAAAAAACCTGGCCGAAGTGATCAAGCGCAATGTGCGCTGCGGACGCCTGGCCTATTCCACTGACGTCGAATCTTTCGCTCGTAAAGCCCAGGTAATCTTTCTGGCGGAGGACGCGCCCCACAATCTCAGTGATCTGGCCCTGCGCATTGCGCGGGCTGCTTCCAAGCCCTCAATTCTTTCGATCGTCACGCCGGTTGCGGTCGGTGCTGCTTCCGCTATCGAGAACCGCATCAAAGAGGCAGGTTGCCGCGCCACCATCGTTTCGCAGCCGATGTTCTTCACGCCGGGCTGCGCAGTGGAAGACTTCAACTGGCCGGATCGGATCATCCTGGGCACGTCATCCAACGAAGCTGTTTTAGTACTGAAGCAGATTTTTCATTCTCTGGTAATGCGCGGAGTTCCGGTGATTGTGACCAATCACGAGACCGCGGAACTGGTGCGGGAAGCGGCAACGGCATTTGTAGCCACCAAGATTTCGTTCATCAACGAAGTTGCCAGCCTGTGTGAACTAGTGAAGGCGGATGCGGTCAGCTTGTCGCTGGCTCTCGGTTTGGACAAACGAATTGCGCCCCGTTGCCTGCAACCCGGCGCCGGCATGGGCGGTCTATTCGCGGAATCGGACATGGATTCGCTGGCCGAACTGGCGAGGCAAAATGGAGTGTCCTTGAAAGTCCTGAGCGCGGCCCGCGAAGTGAACCATTGTCTTACCGAGCAGGTGCTCGACAAGATCGCCCACTGCGTGCAGTCGGTGCAGAACAAGGACGTAGGCATTCTTGGACTGGCCTTCAAACCTCATACCAATTCTGTTGCTGGATCATCCTCAATGCGTCTGGTGAAGAGTTTGATTGCAAATGGAGCGCGGGTAAGAGCTTATGACCCGGTCGCGATTCCCGATGCCCGCATGGAGTTGAATGGCACCGTACAGTACTGTGAGTCGCCCTATGCCGCGGCTGAAGGGGTTGACGCATTGGTGGTGGGCACGGGCTGGCCGGAGTTCCGCGGCCTTGATTTCGGTCGAATCAAACACATGCTGCGGCGGCCCTTGATCGTAGATACTAAGAACCTGCTGGATTCCGTCCGGCTCCGTGCTATGGGCTTCGAGTACGTTGGCGTCGGCCGCGGCTAAGCCTTCATTTAGAAGACATTCTTTGCTCGCTTAGCGATCCCTTTGCGCGCTTTGCGGTTAAAAGGTCTTCGCTGCAAAGGACGCAAAGTGTTTCGCAAAGATCGCGAAGAAACCCAGCCTTCGCCCGGTTTTCCCAGCAAATTGCTATAATCAACACTCCACGCGGTGGGAGTAGCTCAACTTGGTAGAGCATCGGACTGTGGCTCCGACGGTTGCGGGTTCGATTCCCGTCTCCCACCCCAAGCATTCAACCATCGAGTCCACCATGCCGCCCGCCCTTGCCGATCTAATGGAATGCTGGCCGACGCTCCCCGTGGATTCATGGAAAGACACCTACGCCACACTCCATATGTGGACCCAGATCGTTGGCAAGGTTCGCCTGCGGCTGACGCCGCTCGTGAACCACTGGTGGAATGTCCCGCTGTATGTAACGGCGCGCGGCCTGACCACGTCTCGCATTCCGTATGGACAAAGGGCATTCGAAATCTGGTTTGACTTCATACAGCATCGGCTTGTGCTCGAGACCAATGACGGAATCGTAAAGACAATCCCGCTAGGGCCGCGCTCGGTGGCCGATTTCTACCAGGAATTCATGGGGATGCTACGATCCGCCGGGATTGACGTCAGGATATGGAGGATGCCGGTCGAAACCCCCAATCCGATCGCCTTCGATCAGGATAGCGTGCATGCGTCGTACGATCCTGCGGCAGTTGAGAAGTTCTGGCGTATTTTGTTGTCGGTGGCCGCGGTATTCACCCAGTTCAGGTCGGGATTCATCGGCAAGAGCAGCCCGGTGCATTTCTTCTGGGGAAGCTTCGACCTTGCGGTGACCCGGTTTTCTGGCCGCCGGGCTCCGGAACGACCTGGCGCCGATATGATTACACGGGAAGCGTATTCTCACGAGGTAAGCAGCGTTGGTTTTTGGCCCGGGACTGTCGGCATGAAAGATGCCGCGTTTTATTCCTACGCAGCTCCTGAGCCGCAGGGATTTAAAGACGCGGGTGTCCGCCCCGACGCGGCCTCTTATAATAAGCAACTGAGTGAGTTCATCTTGATGTATGAGGATGTGCGCAAGGCTGCATCACCCACCGCTGCGTTACTCGAGTTTTGCCAATCCACATATGAAGCCGCGGCGAGCCTGGGCGATTGGAATCGCAAAGAGCTTGAAGTAACTCGACGTTAAAATTTGTTGGTATCGAGTTTTCGGTCAAGCGGGATATAGAGTAGCCTTATCGGGATCTTATGGCCTCTAGCTCGCTGGACCGCCTGCTTCACCAAGTCGAAGAATCTCGCAGCCGTTTTGGACGCGGGGAAGCTGCACGCGTCGTGGAACTATTGTCGGCGCTGGGTAAACGGAAATTCTCCGATACTGCTTCTCTGATTCGCTTTCATGAAGCGCTTCTGTTTCTGCGCGCGTTTCCCCACGGACCGGCGGTCGTCCGCGAGAGCGAACGGTTGCTGCGAGGTTTTTCGAAAAGAGTCGAGCAGCTTGAAAAGCTCGGAGCGAACATGGACGACTTTGATCCCTTCGAAGTCGCGGGCATCGCCGGCGCCGTGATGCAGGACACGCTCAGTTTCGATGTAATGCGCTGGCTTGTCGACCGCGTCCCCAATGTGGAGATCGTTTGGGACGACTACTCAGAGGAGCGGGCGATGGGCGCCGCGTGGCCGCGGCTGATTCCTTTGCTGGAAGAAGATGCCGACATCGAGCCTGACGTTCCCTGGCAGGGTTGGCTGCAAACCGCCGCGGGGAGCAAGAATAGGAACCTGCAATGGATGGTCCGGCAGTTCGCACAGTTACCAGTGCCCGACACAGAGAAATCGCTACTCTACGATTCTCTGCGTCTTCCTATACGTTGGCACCTTAACAACCGGCGCATCTCGCGCACTGGGAATTGGCGGCCGGTGCGACGAGTATTTTTTCATCGCGAGCCGCTGGTTACCCGCGCAGAAGTCTCACTGGCAAGCGAGCTAGCGCAAGCCCCCCGGTTCTTCACCGCCTGTCTGCGAAACAAGGTGGGGCGGTAGTAAACATAGCCCGCGAAGTCATGCTGGTGCGTTATCGGGAACTCTATGGAATGACGTTTGGAGATCCGCAGTCAGTGGTGCGCGCTGACGTCGGCCGCGGAGTTTCTATCTACCTGTGGAATCTTTATCCGGCGAGGCGTTTGCCTTTGCGGGCTTATGTGGCCGGGTTCTCGCTCAAGAATGGAGTTCCCGTCAGTTACTTCGAAGCTACGGGGCTGTGTGAATGGATGGAGGTGGGCTTTAACGCCTTCTACACCTTCCGCGGCGGCGAAGTTGCCTGGATCTATGCGCAAGTGCTGCGCTGCCTGGTCGCGCTTACCGGTGCGAAATGTATTTCGATGTATCCCTACCAGTTGGGGGATGGCAACGAAGAAGCCATTGAGTCGGGCGCCTTCTGGTTCTATCGAAAACTGGGTTTCCGTCCCGGGCACAAAGACTTGCTGAAGCTGGTAGAGCGTGAGGAGGAGAGAATCGCGCATGATCCCAAGTACAGAACTCCTCCGAGAACGCTGCGGCGCCTGGCGGCGGGGCATGTTTTCTACGAAGTGCCGGGGAGCGAAGTTGGTGCGTGGGATAGCTTCTCGACTCGCAAGATCGGAACGAAAGTGAACCGGCGCATGGCTACGGATTTCGGCGGCAACAGTGAGCGCATGCGCCAGAGTTCGTCGGAATGGCTGGCGCGCGTTCTCGGCGTACAGCCGGCGTCCTTGGAGCCGGTGGGGTGGGCCAGTTTCGAGAACTTCGCTATGGTTCTTTCGGTCGCTCCCGGCTTGGTGTCATGGAGCCGGCAAGAGAAACAGGAGTTGGTTCAGATCATCCGGGCCAAGTCTGCTGCGAACGAAATGCGTTATCTCCATCTGATGCAGAGGCATCGGCGGCTACGCGGGTTTATGCTGAAGTTGGGTTCCTGACAAAACACCGCATTACAGTTGTCTTTCGTATCTCCAATAGACCCAAAATAATTTTGCACCCGAGGTTCTCGCCCTACATCTAACTTTACATCGTCAGGTCTTTTACGGACCGAGCGAGGGTCAATCTATGAGTTTGTGCGGTCAGAACCGCCGGAGCACCTGCCTTTGTTGTTGTTGGGCGGGAGTGTGCTCTGGCACGGGGAGGCCGCTGATCTAGTTATTATTTTCTAGTTTCGGAGTCATTACCCACCGCCGGAGAAGAATCCGGCGGTGGGTTTTTTTATGGCAGATGCGACCAAAGAGACGAAAGCACAGCGCGTCGAACGCCTGAAGCGGGAGAAGAACCCGTGGGAAGGCTTGGACGAAATCCGCCGCTTTGCTCAGGAGGGTTTCGGTTCGATTCCTCCCGAGTGGATCGGCACCTACTTCCGCTGGTGGGGTGTGTACACGCAGGGCGACGGTGCCGGAGTCGTCGGTGGTCAGGGCGGAGAAGGGAAGGCCCTGCCGTATTTCATGGTTCGCATCCGCATGCCGAATGGGTTGCTGCAATCGCACCAATTGCGCACGATCGCCGATTTGACACAGAAGTACGCGCGAGGCATTGCCGATATTACGGTACGGCAAAACATTCAGCTGCATTGGGTCACCATCGAAGCTCTGCCTGAGGTGATGGAAGCTCTATGGCGATGCGGCTTGAACACCATTGGAGCGTGCGGCGACGTGACGCGCAACGTCACCGGCTGCCCGCTTGCTGGAGTGGATGCGGATGAGATTGTTGATGCGTCCCCTCTAGCCCTCGAAGTTACGCGGTTGCTCGCCGGAAACTCGGATTTCTACAATCTGCCGCGCAAGTTCAAGATCGCAATCACTGGTTGCCGCGCTTGGTGCGCTTATCCCGAGATCAACGACGTTAGTCTCACCGCCGTGACTCGCACCTTGCGTGGAAGCGTGGAAACAGGGTTTTCGCTTCGAGTGGGTGGCGGACTATCGGCCGAGCCACATTTGGCCGCACGGCTTAACGCTTTCGTGGGTTGGGAACAAGTCTTGCCTGTGGTCAAAGGCATCGCCGAACTCTTTCGCGAGTGCGACGGACTGCGAGAACACCGCGAACGCGCGCGACTGAAGTTTCTTTTCCTGCGTCATGGCTGGACCGCTGATGACTTCCAGAGGGAATTGGAAAAGCGAATCGGGTTCCGTCTCGATCCCGCAGTAGAAGAAGTTGCTCCTGACGACGTTTACCGCGACCACATAGGGATCCATCCGCAGAAGCAATCTGGATATTTCTACGTTGGAGCGGCAGTGTTGCGAGGGCGGATTCATCCCGAGCAAATGCGTGCTGCTGCAGATTTGGCCGACCGTTTTGCCGGTGGCGAGCTTCGCACTACCAACATGCAGAACCTGCTGATCGTGAACGTGCCGAAGGCAAATTGCGAGCCGCTGGCCAGGGAATTGGAAGGCGCCGGGTTGCCCGTTGGAGCTTCACCTTTCTGGCGCGGTGCGATTGCATGTAGTGGCAGCGAGTTTTGTAAGCTGGCGATCACCGAAACCAAGAGTTTTTCCCGCTGGCTGGTGCAGGAACTCGAAGACCGGCTTCCTGGTTTTGATCAGGACTTGAAATTGCACGTCACCGGTTGTCCCAACAGTTGCGGACAGCACTGGATCGCCGACATCGGGATCGAAGGCAAGAAGCTGAAAGTTGATGGCCGCATGGTCGATGCTTACTACTTCTGCCTGGGCGGCGCGGTGGGATTGAATCAGGCCATTGCCAGGCTTACTGGATACCGCTGCATCGCAGAGGATGTGCCAGATGCGATTGAACGCCTGCTGCGCGCGTATTTGGCCGACCGGCTGTCGGGAGAAAACCTACGCCGGTTTTTTGCGCGACACACTGAAACTGAGCTGCGTGAGTTCCTCGCTGGCGAATCCGCGGCGGCGGTGCTTCGTGACGCGCCTCCGGGGCCGGTGCCTCACGGGCTGGAAGGTTAGAAGAAAATGGTTCGCTTATTCCCAATGTTCGTGAAGTTGGACAACCGCCCGGTGCTGGTCGTGGGTGCGGGGGTGATTGGTGAGCAAAAGATTCGTGGTCTGCTTGACACCAGGGCTCGCATACGGGTGGTCGCGCTGCAATCAACCGGCGCTGTACGGGAGTGGGCAGGGATTGGCCAAATCACTCTGGAAGAGCGCGCATTCGCGGCCGCAGATCTCGACGGGATGTTTCTGGTGGTGGTCGCGACTGCATCACGCGCGGTCAACGAAGACGTGTTTCGTGAAGCCGAGCGGCGTGGCGTGTTGTGCAACGTTGTAGATGTTCCTGAACAGTGCGACTTCTTTTATCCGGCAGTGGTACGGCGTGGTGATCTTCAGATCGCTGTGTCCACTGGCGGCCAAAGTCCCTCACTCGCACAGAAATTGAGGCAGCAACTGGAGCGCCAATTCGGTCCCGGCTACGGGGAGTGGGTCGCGCGCTTGGGTGCGACCCGGCGCGACATGCTCGGCAGCAACCTCGATTCGGAACGCAAGCGCTGGTTATTGCAGTCGCTCGCCAGCCGGGAAGCCTTCGATGTGGAACTAGAACTAGAAGCAAAGGAGAAAGCGTCGTGAAGGGCAAAGTCTATCTTGTAGGCGCAGGGCCTGGAGATCCCGATCTCCTAACGCTCAAGGCTCTGCGGTTATTGCAGTCCGCCGATGCGGTTCTTCATGACGACTTGGTCTCGCCCGAGATTCTGAGGCTGGTTTCAGTAGTGGCGCAAGTTCACAACGTGGGCAAACGCAGCGGAAAGAAGAAGGTCACGCAGGAAGGGATCAATTTCCTGATGACTTCGCTCGCGGGTTTGGGACTTACGGTCGTGCGTCTGAAAGGCGGCGACCCGCTGATCTTTGGGCGCGCGGGCGAAGAAATCGAAGCCCTGCGGCGAGCGAACATCGAATATGAAATCGTGCCCGGTGTAACGGCGGCCTTCGGTGCGGCAGCCGCTGTTGGGATTCCACTCACTCACCGGCAGACATCGCATGCAGTCGTCTTTCTGACCGGACAGCAGGCGGCGGTTGATCGGGAAGCTGATTGGCGGAACTTCATCCGTACTGGAGCAACGCTGGTGATCTACATGCCGCACGAGGTTGAGAAGATTGTTGCGAAACTGAAACGATCGGGACTTAGAGATGAAATGCCCTGCGCCATCGTTTCTCAAGCGACTACGGCGGGCCAGCAAGTCCATGTGACCACAGTGGCGAATCTCCCGGGCGCGAGTATTGTCTCTTCACCTTCTTTGCTCATTGTAGGAGAGGTTGTGAACTCCGCACGGCCTGACTTAGCCCCGATCGCCGGCTTTGCATGGAACCAGTTCATGAGCGCTTCTGTTTCGCAGGTTGCGGTAAAGGCCGGGGCAACAAGATGAAAGAGGACATCGGCAAACTGCAACTCGCCGCCGAACATTGGACTGCCGAGGAGGTGTTGCGCTGGGCATTCGATACCTTTGGCCGTGAGGTGGCTATTTCTTCTGCGTTTGGCGTTGAAGGCATGGCAGTGATCGACCTGGCGTCGCGGGTGCGCCACGACTTCTCGGTGTTCACGCTCGATACCGAGTTCCTCTTCCCAGAAACCTACAATCTGATGGATCAGATCGAAGAGCGCTATGGCATCAAGATCGAGAAGGTGTACTCGCTGCTCTCGCCCGAAGAGCAGGCGCGGGTCCACGGCGCCAGCTTGTGGACCCGCAACCCCGACGAGTGCTGCAATCTACGCAAGGTCGAACCGCTGCGCAGAAAACTGTCGGCGCTGCGCGCCTGGATCACCAGCATTCGCCGCGATCAGACGGTTTTTCGTGCAAATGCGCGCAAGATCGAGTGGGACGCAAAATTCGCGTTGGTGAAGATCAACCCCATCGTGGATTGGAGTTCGCAGGACGTCTGGCAGTACATTCGCAAACGCAATGTTCCCTACAATCCTCTCCACGACCGGAATTACCCGAGCATCGGCTGCACCCATTGCACCCGGGCGATCAGTCCGGGCGAAGATGTGCGTGCGGGACGATGGTCGGGGTTCGCGAAAACCGAGTGTGGTTTACACACCATTGCTCCACTTCCGGCCGAACCTGCGGATGCTTGATTCACTGGCCGATTCAATGTAAATGGCCTCTACACCCAGTTTCCCTTGGAAAGCCGAATCCGTATCTGATAGTCTGCTAGGTTTCCTAAGGAGCCAAACGAACATGCTTAGCAAGAACATTATCAGCGGCATCATCACTGCACTCATTGCCTGCGCCCTGCCACTCACCGCAGCGGACAAGAAAAAGAGCAACACCAGCACTGCGGAAACCAGTCGGCCTTCCTATGAACTGCCGCAACCGGCAAAGGAAGATATAAATTTCTCCATGTATCAGCGGATTCGTGAGGAAGGGCTGAAGCACTCCCACGTGATGGAGTATGCATCGGCGCTTATGGATGGCATCGGCCCGCGCCTCACCGGATCGCCCAACCTGAAGCACGCCAACGAGTGGACGCGCGACCAGTTCACCGCCATGGGCTGCGCCAATGCGCACCTGGAAGATTGGGGCGAATTCGGCATGGGCTGGCAGCAGCTGAATACCTGGGTGCGGATGACTTCGCCAGATACGGCTGTATTCATCGCGCAGGCGGCTCCGTGGTCGCCGTCCAGCAACGGTGCGATCAATGCCGCGGCGGTCTGAATGGAAGTGAAAGAAGCTGAAGGATCTTAAGAAGTACAAGGGCAAGGTTGCGGGCAAGATCGTTCTTTACGGAGAAATGCGCGAGTGTCAAACCGGTCGACAAGGCGCTGTTTGACGCGCTACGACGACAAAGACTTGGCCAAACTGGTCGACTACCCCGTGGCTCCCGAACGGGATCATGAAGAGTACATGAAGACATACGCGGAAAGAACGGAACTACGCGAGAAGACGAAGGCAGTTTCTGGCCGCCGAACACGCCCTGGCGATGATTCTTCCCAGCCGTGATGGCCGGGACGGTGGCGGTTCCGGCGGAACGATTTTCGATGACAGCGGCAGGCCTGGGAGGGTTCAGCTTACCAGCGCGACCATGCCATACCGTTTCCAGTCGTGGTGATGGCCATCGAAAGCTATGGCCGCGTATATCGCCTGTTGAAAGCGCAACGTTCCGGTGACATCGAGATGAATGTGGATACCAAGTTCTTCGGCGATCACGAGCACGGTTTCGACACCATCGCCGAGATTCCCGGCACCGACCCCAAGCTGAAAGATGAAGTGGTGATGGTGGGCGGCCATCTGGACTCATGGGCCGCCGCCACCGGCGCGACCGACAACGGCGCGGGTACGGTGGTCGCCATGGAAGTGATGCGCATTCTTGAACGCGCTGCAGGTCAAGCCGCGCCGCACTATCCGCGTGGGCTTGTGGACCGGCGAAGAGCAAGGCGAGTTCGGCTCCTACGGCTACGTGAAGCAGCATTTCGGATATGTACCGCTCTCGACCGCACCCGAACAGATGAAGTTGCCGGAATGGATGCGCAAGCCGGCCGGTCCGGTGGAACTGAAGCCTGATCAGCAAAAGATTTCGGGCTATTTTAATGTGGACAATGGCAGCGGCAAGATTCGCGGCATCTATCTTGAGGAAAACGCCGCGATCGCGCCCATCTTCACGCAGTGGATCGACGCCGCTGAAGGACCTCGGCGTTACCACGATCACCTTGCGTAACACCGGTGGCACCGATCACGAGTCTTTCGATGCCGTTGGCATTCCGGGCTTCCAGTTCATTCAGGATCCGCTGGATTACGGCTCGCGGACCCACCACTCCAACATGGACACCTACGAGCGCTTGCAGCGCCGGGGATCTGGCGCAGGCCGCCATCGTGGAAGCCATTTTTGTTTACAACACTGCCATGCGCGACCAGATGCTGCCACGCAAGCCGTTGCCGCATCCTGAACTGGATGAGCAGCGTTCGAAGCCACTGCTGCATCTGATGCCCGGAGCACTCGATGATGCTGACAAGGACGAGAAGCCGGCGGAAAAGAAATAGTTGCTGGTGGCTTATTGTCCTCGCACAAGACGAAGAGCGCTGGCGAGGTTGACGTCGCCATTGGCAGCCTTGTCTTCCTCAGCGGGAACTTTGGCGGCATCACCCTCCCCAGGAGCAAGGAACAAATTACTTTCCACTCCATGCTGCCGGGTGTAGAGGTCATAGTAGCGTCCGCGTAACGCGTAGAGTTCCTCGTGAAGTCCGCGCTCGATGATTTGCCCCTGCTCCATTACCAGTATTTGGTCAGCGCGGCGGATGGTCGAAAGCCGGTGTGCAATTACGAATGTAGTCCGTCCCTGCATCAGGTAGGATAGGCCCTGCTGAATCAGGGCCTCGGATTCCGAATCCAGGCTGGAGGTCGCTTCGTCGAGAATAAGTATGCGCGGCGCAGCTAGGATGGCTCGCGCGATGGAAATGCGCTGACGTTGTCCTCCGGATAATTTAACCCCGCGCTCGCCGACCACGGTGTTGTACTTCTCCGGAAAGTGTTCGGCAAACTCGTCCACCCGCGCGATACGGCAGGCTGACATGACTTCTTCCTCAGTGGCATCGGGCCGGGAAAATACCACGTTGTCTCGAATGGTCCCATCAAACAGAAATGATTCCTGAAGCACCACGCCCAACTGGGTGCGGTACGAATCCAACCGGACGGTGCTCAAATCTACGCCGTCGACTAGAATGCTTCCTTCCGTCGGTTTGTGAAACGCAGCAATCAGACCGATGGTGGTTGATTTCCCGGACCCGGACGATCCCACCAGCGCCGTTACCGTGCCGGGTGCAGAATGAAACGATACATTCTGTAGAACCAGCTTGGTACCGTCGTAGCTGAAGCCGACATTCTCGAAATCGATGTCGCCGCGAATGTTGCCGAGAGTCTGGGTCCGCTTGGGATCACGGTCTTCGCGGCTCTCATCGAGAATCTCCTGAGTGCGTTCCAGTCCGGCCAGGGCCTCGGTGAGTTGGGTCCCCACTTGAACGATCTGCATAATCGGAGCGATCAGAAAGCCCATGAATAGGGTGTAGGTAAAAAAGCCACCAATGGTCAGCGAACCGGCAGCGACCTGGTGCGCGCCCACATACATGATGACTGCTCCTACCACTCCGAGCAGGACGCTGGCAGAGAGCGTCATCACCGACGTGGCTGTCAGCGTACGCAGTACGTTATCGAGCAACCGCTGTACTCCGCGGGCGAATACGCTATCTTCGCGTGCTTCGGCGTGATAGCCCTTCACGACGCGGACCCCGCCGAGCGATTCTGCTAACCGTCCAGTGACTTCAGCGTTGATCTTGCCACGCTCGCGGAAGATGGGACGAATAGTGCCGAAGGCCTTTTTCAAAGCAATAGCAAACACCAGCAGGAAACCGAACGCGAGTGCGGTCATTAAAGCGCTGATGCGGAACAACACAACCAGAGCAATCAGCGCCGTGATCAAGCCCCCAACCAGGTCTACGAGGCCGGTGCCGACCAGGTTCCGCACACCCTCAACGTCGCTCATGATCCTTGCCACTAATGCGCCGCTCTTGTTGGAATCGTGGAAAGTCACCGAAAGCCGTCCAATATGCGTCTGTACTTTGGAACGAAGTTCGGCGATGAGCCGTTGCGCTGCTTTGGACAGCAGTTGCGTCAGTGCAAACGAAGTTACCCCCTGAATCAAGGTTGCCAGCAACACTGCCCCGACCAGCGGTTTCAGCAGTTGCAAGTGGTGCTTGACCATCACCGTGTCGATCAGATACTTGGTGGAGTAGGGGAGCACCAGACCGGAAACCCGGTTGATCAACATCAGCAGAAACCCGAGCACCAACAGCCCACGGCGGGGGCGGATCAGTTCCCCAAGGATGGGTAAAACGGTGCGCAATCTCTGGCTGGCCGGGCGGGCATCGCGGGGCGGCATGCTGGGTGGCATCACGTTCTGATTAGACTCTGGCTGCGATCAGGACGCTTCATTTTGTGGGACATGGACCTGGGGCCACTCGCAAGACAACCGTTTGCCGACTTGGGTTACACTAGAATTGAGTTCTCAGTTATAACCCAATGTTTAGTGATCCCACTGATTCCGGGCTTCGGCAAGAGCGCCCGGCGGAACCCCAAATCGAGCTTTTGCTCGCCGACACATGGAACCAGCCTTTGTGGAAACATTTGCTGGGTGAAGTGCGGGACAAGTTCGCGCCGGAGAAGCTGCCGCCGTTGTACCTCACTTCGCGTCCGGTCGATGTAGGCATGTTGCAGAGCGACCGCGTTAGCGTGCCCTGGTTTCGTACGGTATTCCGCAATTTGGGCGATGTCATCTCGCCGGAAGATTTGCCGCCGCTTGAGTTGGAGTCCAGGCCGGTAGAGGTCGGCGAATTGATTTCTGACACGATGGGCCATGGATGGTGGACTTCGCTGCTCCGCAATCTGGCGGACAGAGTAGCGCCGGAACGGATGGCTCCATTGGAGCTGACGTCCAAGCCGATGGATATTGGGTTAGGGTCTGGCTCCATGTTACTTGCCCGCTGGTCCTCTGTGATCAGCACACCCAAGGTATTTTTGCCGGACAAGCCCAAGACTGAATCCAGGCTCTCCCAGCCCCTGGCTGCACCCGTGAGACCGAAACCGGATCCGGTAGAGGTGGAAACCATCCATGTACTCGAAGCAGATTTGAAGCGGGACCTCCGGCGTTCGATTTTCCGCCAGCGTTTATGGATTTCGCTGGCTGTAATTGAGGTGCTGGTTCTGATCGGAACCTCCATCTGGCTGAAATAGCCTGAGACTTTTACCGCTCTGTAATCTTCGGTTCTTGCGCATAATGTATCGAACAAACTCGTGAGCGAGAAATCCCAAGACCGCGAACTGGGAATGGACCGGAGGATCACCCGCCGCGATTTCTTAGACGGGGTGGCACTCGCAGTCGGCGGAGCGGTGGTAGCGTCTGCGGTTCCCCATGGGTTTGGCCTCTCCGGCCTGGATTCAGCTCCCGAGAAGAATCCGGCTTACTATCCTCCTGCCCTGACCGGTTTACGGGGCAATCACGAAGGCAGCTATCCGGTTGCGCATAGTCTGCGAGACCATAGCTTCTGGGATTCCGCCACGAAGCCTGAAGACACCGGCGAGACCTATGACCTCGTGGTTGTGGGAGGTGGCATCAGCGGGCTGGCGGCTGCTTATTTCTTCCGCAAACATACGGGAGTGCATGCGCGCATCCTTGTCCTCGATAACCACGATGACTTTGGCGGTCACGCCAAGCGCAATGAGTTTAGGGCCGGCGGACGGCTTCTGCTTAGCTACGGAGGTACGCAATCGATCGACACCCCGTCGCAGTACAGCAAAGTCGCGAAGGGATTGATAACGGAACTCGGCATTGACACTCAGCGCTTCTACAAAGCTTACGATCAGAAACTGTACGAGAAGCTGAAAACCGCGTGCTTTTTCGATAAAGAAACATTTGGCGAAGACCGCCTGGTAACCGGAATGGGATCGCGGCCGTGGGCCGAGTTTCTTAAGGACACTCCGCTCTCCATGAACGCCCGGCGCGATATTGAGCGCGTCTACACGGAGAAAGTCGACTATCTCCCTGGGTTGTCCCGTGAGCAAAAACATGCACAGCTGACGGAGATCAGTTATGCGGACTATCTCACTAAGATTTGCAAACTTGATCCGGATGCGCTGCCCTTCTTCCAGACCTATACCCATGACGAGTTTTGCGTGGGGATTGATGCCGTCCCCGCGCTGATGTGCTATGAAGTGGGAGACGACTACGGGTCGTTTACCTATCCTGGATTCGACGGTCTCGACTTGGGCGACGAGGGCAAAAAGGAAGAGCCCTACATTTCCCATTTTCCCGATGGCAATGCGTCAGTTGCGCGACTGCTGGTGCGTTCCCTGATTCCGGCTGCGATTCCGGGTCACAGCATGTACGATGTCGTGACTGCCCGCGCCGACTACGCGCAACTTGACGATGCCAAGTCCGCAATTCGTATTCGATTGAACAGCACGGTGGTGAAGGTTGGCAACGATGGTTCCCCGAAATCGGCGAAGGGAGTCACCGTTGCCTACATGCGAGGCGGCAAGCTGCAAACGGTCCGGGGAAAGTCATGCGTACTCGCCTGCTACAACATGATGATTCCGTTCCTCTGTCCGGAACTGCCGGAAAAACAGAGAGAGGCCCTGCATCAGTTGGTGAAATCGCCGTTGGTGTACACGCACGTGGCGATCCGGAATTGGACTACGTTTCAGAAGCTTGGAATTCAACAGATTGTTGCACCCGGCAGCTATCACACATACGCGGCGCTGGATTTTCCTGTGAGCCTGGGCGAATACCAGTTTCCCAGTAAGCCGGAAGATCCAATGGTGCTGTTCATGCTGCGCACCCCGTGCAGTCCGGGACTGCCCCAGCGCGATCAAAACCGCGCGGGACGCGCCGAACTGATGGGGACGCCTTTTTCCACGTTTGAACGAAACATTCGCGATCAATTGGTACGAATGCTGGGACCGGCGGGGTTTGATCCCGCTCGCGACATCGAGGGCATCACGGTGAATCGCTGGGCGCATGGTTATGCCTACAGCCCCAATCCGCTGTTCGATCCGCACTGGAGCAAGGGGCAAGAGCCTTGGGTGGTCGGTAGGCAGCCCTTTGGGCGGATCACGATTGCTAACTCCGATGCTGGTGCGAGTGCCTACACCAACGTTGCGATTGACGAGGCACATCGCGCGGTGGAAGAAATTCTGAGAATGGAGAGCTGAACGACGAAGCCGAGATCTTCGTCTAAGCTTTACCCGCCACTGCGCCGCATTGAGCCAGGTCCAAGTCCCAAATTCTGGGTTCGGAAGACAAACCCTGAACACCGAGTTCACCTTCTCTTAGACCGCCTGGCTTCCCCGCCCACACCACGCGGAACGGCGCTTGTTCGTCACCGAACTGTATCTGGATGACCTCGCCCGGCTTGACCATGCGCAGCATGCCCTCAACCAGCGCGCCGTTGCGGCTTATGTTCCGTACTCTCACCAACTGCGTGAAGGGCTGCGCTTTCGCGTCCATCCCCCAAATCCGCACCGGTAAGTGCGCTGCAACACGCGGCTTTTGGCGACGATCCATGGCTGGTAGCCTCGAAGTAGGCTGAGGGGATGGTACGGAAAGCGGTGGGATAAAGAAATTTACCCTCGTCATCGCAGGCATGTACTTTCGTAACCACCGCTAAGCGATTGTGGGACAGTATGTTGCGGAACGAGCAGGGAGCTAGTTCATGTCAGGGAGGGAGCAAGCACCGGGGCCACGGGGATCGCCACAGGAGCCGCATCCAGTCGGCGCAGCCGAGGCCGATGAACCTTTCGTGGACACCGCGAAGACCGACAATTGTTGCGTCAACTTGGCACCGTGACACTTTGGGCATTCCGCTTTCTGGTTGCCATAGACCAACGCCTCGAACGGGTGATTGCAGGACTTACATACGTATTCAAAAATCGGCATAAGGCTACTCCCACGATACATCTTCTAACCACATTCCATTTAAGATCAATTTGTGGGAACTTGGCAAACCGAGGCTTTCATCCCGCGGCGTGGTCTGAGCGGCGGGCATGTGCAAACCTTAGCCAGTTTCTTTCTTTCCCGGCTCATCCCGGTGCCGCCTGCGGAAGAGCGTCTGATTGAAGTCGAACCCGGAGTTGAAGTGTTGTGCCACTGCCATTGGCAGCTGGAACGGAGAAACGCGCTAACCATTCTGATCATCCATGGGCTTGAAGGTTCTAGCGATTCGCAATACATGTTGGGGATCGCCGCCAAGGGCATGGCTGCTGGCATGAACGTGGTGCGAATGAACCAGCGCAACTGCGGCGGCACCGACGCTTTGTCCCCAACGCTCTATCACTCGGGACGCTCCCAGGACTTGGCTGCGGTGGCTCAATATCTGATCGACCGCGACGGCCTGTCACGCCTGGCGCTGGCAGGCTTCTCGATGGGCGGCAACCTGGTGCTGAAGCTGGCAGGAGAATGGGGCAGCAAAGGACCGAGACAGTTCTGTGCGGTGGCAGCGGTTTGTCCAGCTGTCGATCTAGGGCCTTCGGCCGATGCGCTTCACCTGCTCAGCAATCGGCTTTATGAATACTACTTCGTTATCCAGTTGCGGCGGCGACTGCGCGAAAAAGCCCGGCTATTTCCTGGTCAATTCGATCTCGCTCGCTTGCGCGGAGTGTCAACTCTCCGTGATTTCGACGACAAAATCACGGCTTTCTATTGCGGCTTCACCGGCGCCGATGACTACTACACGCGCGCCGCCGCCGCTCCAGTTCTGGATCGCATTGCCGTGCCCGCCTTGATCCTGCATGCCGCCAACGATCCTTTCATCCGCATCCTGCCGGAAACCCGTCGTAAGATTTTGGCGAATCCCAACATCACCTTTGTTGAAACTGAAGATGGCGGCCACTGCTCGTTTCTGGCTGATCGTGACGGTGACGACGGCCACTGGGCGGAGCGGCAGATTTTGAACTTCCTGGGTTCGTTCTGATGCTCGTGTGAGAACAGCGGTTCGGGCGCCTCTCCTATACAATCGCTTTCAAATGCGATCGGGCGTGAAGATTGCGGCGTATGTCATCATCTTTCTGGCACTAGCCGTCGCGTTGCGATCGGAGCCGGTCTCTCAACTCAAGCCGACAGACTACGTCAACGATTTCTCTCATGTTCTCGACCAGGCCACCATCGCACAGGTCGATGACATCTGCCGGCAGATCGATCAAAAGGCGCACGCGCAGATCGCCGTAGTCACAGTTCAATCTCTCGATGGCTCCGATATCGAGAGCTATGCCGCTGATTTGTACAAGCAATGGGGAATCGGCAGCAAAGCCACAAATCGGGGTGTGCTGATCCTGCTGGCCACACAGGAACACCACTACCGAACCGAGGTTGGCTACGGGCTGGAGCCAATTCTCCCGGATGGCAAAGTAGGGGGCTTCGGCCGCGAAGCGGTTCCACTTCTGCGCCAGAACGACTACGGCGGCGCGATCTCGCTCATGGTGTCGCGGGTCGCCGAGGTCATTGCGCAGGATGCGAGTGTGCAACTCACCGGTATGCGTCCGGTCGCGCCCGCGATATCTCCCCAAGAACACCATCAAGGCCTGTCGGCTGGTTGGGTTTTGATTCTCATTTTAGTCTTTCTTGTTATGGTCTCTACACCGTTCGGGCGGACTCTCTTGCTGTGGATCTTCTTGAGCGGGGGAGGAGGCAGTCGCGGTGGTTGGGGTGGTGGGGGCTTTGGCGGCGGGGGTGGTGGTTTCGGCGGTTTTGGCGGGGGAAGTTCGGGCGGTGGCGGCGCTAGTGGCAGTTGGTAGAGGATCAAAAGCGAAGAGGCATTTATGGTCCCAGAAAAACAGATCGATGAATTTGTGGCCCGGATACATCAAGCAGCAGGAAAGAATCTGCAAAGCGTGATTCTATTCGGTTCGGCTGTCTCCGGTGATTTCCACGCTGAGTTCTCCAACGTCAACCTGGTTTGCGTCATGCGTGAAGCCTCGTACGCGACACTCAGCGCGGTGGCCCCAACTATCGAATGGTGGACGCGCCAGAAGCACCATGTGCCACTCCTGCTCACTAGTGAAGAACTGGAGCGCTCCGCGGACGTGTTTTCAATTGAACTGCTGGACATGCAACAGCGTCACCGCGTGCTTTTCGGGACCGATGTGCTCGCCGGTTTGACCATTCCTATGCACTTTCATCGCGCCCAGCTCGAGTACGAATTGCGCGAGAAAACCATTCTGCTGCGCGGGCGGTTGCTGGTCGCGAGAACTGACAAGAAACAATTGTGGGAGTTGCTGCTGGCCTCTTTGTCGACGTTTGCTACTTTATTCCGTCACGCGCTGATCGCATTAGGAGAGACGCCCCCTGACTCGAAACGCGAGACCATCCGGGCGCTTGCGCAAAAAATCAAGTTTGATCCGTCGGCATTCATGCAATTGCTCGATATCCGTGAGCGCAAAGCAGACCGCAAGCAGTTCGATGCCGCCGAAGTATTCGGCCGTTACCTGGCTGCAATCCAGCAAGTTACTGCGGCAGTAGATAGAATGCTAGATTCCACGGAATCACGCAGCTCATAGAACGTAGACTTGGTTTGCGGAGGAGACAATGAACAAAGGCCTGATTGTGGTTATCGTTTTGGTGCTGATCGCGCTGCTTGCTTTTGGACAATACGTCGGTGTGCGAAACACTCTGGTGACTAAGAATGAAGGTGTCAAAGCTTCGTGGTCGCAGGTCGACATTGTGCTGCAACGCCGCGCCGATTTGATCCCGAATCTTGTGGAAACCGTGAAGGGGTACGCGCAGCAGGAGCAAACGGTGTTCGGTGACATCGCGAAGGCCCGCTCTGCGCTGCTTTCGGCCGGCACTCCGCAAGATAAGATTGCAGCCAACCAGCAACTAGATGGCGCCCTGGGGCGTTTGTTGTTGATCGTCGAGAACTATCCGCAATTGAAGTCGAATGAGAATTTTCTGCGCTTGCAGGACGAGTTGGCCGGAACTGAGAACCGTATCGCAGTGGAGCGCAAGCGATACAACGACACGCTGCAGGACTATGACACCTATATTCAGAAATTTCCCAACAACATTTATGCGGGATGGGCCGGATTCAAGCCGAATGAGGCTTATTTCGCTGCGACTGAGCAATCCCGGGAGGTGCCCAAGGTCAATTTTGCAGCGCCGCCCGCGACGGCTCCACAAGCTGCTCCAGCAAAATAGTGTGCAGGCTGATTTCGCGGTCGAACTCGGAAGGGATGACGAGACGCTCGAGATGCCTTGGGCGGCCGAAGATGGCCCCCGCTACTACGATCTGAAGCGCAGTCCCGAATTGCTGCGAGAAGTCGAAGAAGCGCAACGGTTCCGAGAACTCGGCGAGTTCCTGGCAGCAGTGAACTCAGCTGCAAATGCGGTAGAAACCGCCAAGTGCGATGCCTGGGCAAGTACGGAAATCAATCCGGAAGAAGAAATCTTCGGTACGCCATGCAAGTTTGGTTCGTATGTGGATATTTTGTTTTCCGATGATCGCGCCCGTTCCTCCTTTTCAGAATATGAACAGTGGTCGAAACGGCTGACGGAGCTGCTGAAGAAAGCTCCTGAGATTCCGGCCGCCGCTGAATTTCTCATCCGCCGCTGCTACTACCATGGCGCGGACGGCATGAGCGACGGTTTCTACATCACTTTCTATCTATTCGGTTACGGCGAAGACGAACCGCAGGCACGCCAGTGCTGGGGGATCGGATTGAAGTTGGCGGAGAATGCGATCCGGCAGTTAGTACTGTAGCGCCTTTGACAGCCTACACTGTGCTGCGGCCCTTCAATCGCGTACGCAACACCGACAGCAACACCATCGAAAGGAAAATAGCCAGCAGTCCCAACGAAGCGGTACGAATATCTTGTGCCCGCTTCGTCAGGATTGAGAACTTTCCGTATACAAGCTCAATGTGTACCCAGTACACCAGCAGCGACGTCTGTCCCAATTGAATGAGCGGGCTGAATCCCCATTGTCCGGCACCCCACCGGCACCACACGTAAGCTGCGGCCAGGATCAGCAGTAGAAGACCCACGCGGATCAAAAAGAAATTGGGACTTGTATGCCAGAAATCGTAAGCGGCGTAAAGCTGCTCTGGACGCGCGTCCAGCCACTTTGCCAGGTAGATTAGCAATCCGCCCAGTGCTCCCAGCGCTATCGTAGATCCGCCGTTCTTCTTTGCCCAATCGCTGGCCAGAAACAATCCGGCCGCAAGACCGATAAAGGCAAAAGCGGTCCAAGGAAATATGGGGAAGATCCAGGACTGCGGTTGACCAAGGTTGTGTACTCCGTCGATGTAGGATTCCAGAGGCCAGGGCAGCCAGTGCGGACGCCAGGTTGTCCACAACAAAGGGGTAAATAGGGAAATCGCCAGACCAAGCGAAACTGCGCTGAAGCCAAGTACAAGTCGAACTCGATGGAGCAGTCTTTCCTGTGCAAAGCTAAGAATGATCCAACACACGATTCCCATCAGCATCATCGAAACCCCGATGGTGTTGAGAATGTCCACGCGGAAAAGGTCGGACCATGGCGCCCAACCCCAAGCCAGGGCGTACTCTTGCAGGCGAAACAGCAGGCCAAGAGCGAGAATTTCAGCGCCACGACGGATGGTGATTCGTGCAATCTGGCCAGCGGGGACGTTCTTCTGCCGAAGCTTGTCCACAACTAACGCGAACGAGACTCCGGCCAGAAAAAGAAATAACGGCGCGGGCAGAGTGCCACCCAGCTGCGACCACATGAAGAACGTTGACTTGCGCGCGTCACCGCCCAGCCAGGCGTCATAACAATGCGTCTGAAACATCAGCACGCACGCGAGGCCACGCATCCAGTCGATGTAAGCCAGCCGGGTTGAAGGGGAAGGTGGCATCTGCGCCTTGTCAAAGCAAGGCGGCAGTATAAGGCATCACGCAGCTACCGCACGCTAACCATGACTGTCGCGGTAGTGCGTCCGTATTTGAAGAATGAGGGCATGTACTTCCGGAGGAGTGACGAACGGACTGTAGAGACGTAGCTAGCTACGTCTCTACGCCCATGAGTTTTGCAGAAGTCGAGTCTACTGCTTTGTTCCCGCTTCGACATGCTCGCGCTCAACATCGCGCAGACGAGCGGCCTTGCCGCGCAAGGCGCGCAAGTAATAAAGCTTGGCGCGTCGGACTTTCGACGAGCGTAGCAGTTCTACCTTGTCGACCACGCGCGAATTCACCGGGAAGATGCGTTCCACGCCGTGGCCGAAGCTGATCTTGCGGACGGTGAAACTGGCCTGCGGTCCGCGAGAACGTGCGATCACCACGCCTTCAAACGCCTGTAGGCGCTCTTTATCACCTTCCTTGATCTTGACGTGCACGCGGATGGAATCGCCAGGCGCAAAAGTCGGCAAGTCGGTGCGCTTGGTCTTGGCCAGCAGTTTTTCAATGATAAGGTTCGACATGATCTTTTTCCCCTTCGTTCTAAGTCTGGTTACCCTTGTTCCGGGCCATGAGCTCTTTGTCTTCCGCACTGAGCGCAACATCTTCCAGCAGATCGGGCCGGTTGCGCAGCGTCTTTTCCAACGCCGAAGTGCGTCGCCAGCGGCGTATCTGATCGTGATTCCCCGAAGCCAGCACTTCCGGAACTTCCATCCCGCGAAAGTCCGCTGGACGTGTGTAGTGCGGATAATCCAACAGTCCGCCCGATGCGCAGGTCGAATTCGCACCCTCATCGGCCTGTAACGCCGAACTGGTGAATGATTCCTGCTGGGTCGAGGCTTCATTGCCCACAGCTCCAGGAATCAGCCGGGTGACGCAATCGACAATCACCGCCGCGCCCAACTCACCGCCGCTCAATACATAGTCGCCGATCGACAACTCCCTGTCTGCTAAGAACTGGCCGACACGTTCGTCCACGCCTTCGTATCGGCCACAGATCAGAACCAACCGTTCCAGGCCTGTAAGTTCATTGGCTACGCTCTGATCGAACCTTTTGCCCTGGGCGGAAAGCAGTACCACACTCTGTTTAGCGGCCGGTCGCTGGTCGCGCGATGCAATGCCCATCGTCTCAATACATTCAAAGATCGGTTCCGGCTTCAGCACCATGCCTTCGCCGCCGCCGAAAGGGCGGTCATCTACAGTGCGATGGCGATCATGCGCAAACGCCCGCAGATCGTGCACCACAATCTTTACCAGGCCCGCTTCCTGCGCCCGGCGAATGATACCGTAATCCAGCGGCCCGCGAAAGAAGTCCGGAAAGATGGTTACGATCTCAATCTGCATCGCCAAGCCGTAAGCGTCCCCAGCATCTAACGCTTTTGTTGCTGCTTCTCTTCCGCCGTCAGCGGAGCATCGAGCTCCAACATGCCATCGGGCAGCAGCATCCGTACTTCTCTTTGCCCGAGATTCACGCTTTGCAAATATGCCTCAGCGTAAGGGATCTGATGCTCTTTACCCCCCGCCTTCACGATCAGCAGCGGCGCCTCACCAGCGCCGAACTGTACGTCTTCAACAAGTCCGACTTCGCGATCATGGTCGAAGACGATGCAGCCAACCAAATCACTGACGTAAGCCCATCCCGGCTCCAGTTGCGCTCTCTCCCCCCGCGGCACCTGCAACTCGCTGCCTACGAGAGCTTCCGCGTCGGAGATGGAATCCACTCCCACAAACTTCAGAGCCAGGCGATTCTTGTGCGGCCAAAGCTCTTCGACCCGCAACTCGCGCCGGGCCTCGTTCTCTCCAAGCGCAAAAAGCTCAAGGCCCACCCGAAATCTGTCGGGGACATCGCTGAGCGGCTCTACTAAGACCTCGCCGCGCCGGCCCTGCACCTTGAGAATGCGGGCCAGGGTGATGAACTCATCAGCGATTGCCGGCCCTCCTGCGAACACTATTCGATAATCTCAAGCCCAAAACGCTTATGGGCGCGGATTCCCGCGGCACCGACCAGAGCCCGCAGCGCGCGTGCTACGCGTCCCTGTCTGCCAATCACCTTGCCAAGATCATTCGGTGCCACAGTAAGTTCAAATACCGTGGTCTCACCTTCGATCTGCTCTACCGATACTTCTTCGGGGGCATCGACCAGCGCTTTCGCGATCTGCTCGATCAGCGCCCGCACATCTACGCTTTGCTCGCCCATAGAACTTTCCAATTGGGTGGGAATGAAGTTGCTGCGGGGTTCGCCGGAATCAGGCGACCGAGGCGGCCGGGGCCGGCTTTGCGACAATCTTGCTGACCCGGTCCGACATCTGTGCGCCCTTCGATACCCAGTAGTCAATGCGCTCGCGCTTCAGTTCGATGCTGGCAGGACTGGTGCGGGGATTGTACGTTCCCACCACCTCGACCGGCCTGCCATTGCGCGCGCGTTCCTTTTCAATTACCACCACGCGATAATGCGGTTGTTTGCGCGCACCCATGCGCGATAGACGAATCATCAACACAGAACTTTGTTTCCTTTCCTGATCTCTCTGGCAGGTCTAAGACAAACCACTATTTTTGCAGAATTTAGCCGGATTGGCAAGGCGGGACTGAGGGTAGGTCGTCCCCTAACTATTCCTCTCGGTTGGCGATCCACCGACGGCGTAACCATTCCTGCAACTTGCCCCCGGAATTTGGGTTGGATAGGCTATCCACACTCAAGAGGCTGGTCCGCGCCTGAAGTCGGACGAAGTGTTAGGAGGATCCATGAAGCACAGAATCATGAGTTCATTTGGAGTTCTCGCCTTGTTGTTGATGCTTTCCTCGCCTTCGCCGGCGGCTGGACGCCATCCCCAGATTCACGCCGCTCTTAACGCATTGCAGAATGCCAAGATGCACTTGCAGGAAGCCGCCCACGATTTCGGCGGACATCGGTCAGACGCGATCCATGCGATCGACGAAGCCTCACGTCAGCTGGAGATTTGTTTGCAGTATTAAGGCCGCACCAACTGCTCAAGAATCTCTTCAGGCTCGGAACGTTCTTTGTAGTCTGGGTTGACCGCGGCGAACAAGAGGGTGCCGTCGCGGTCGACGACATACACCGCTGGAATCGGTAGTTCCCAGCTTTCGTCTCCATTGGTAAATGGCAGGTTAGTCATGGCCCGGCGAAAGATCGACTGCTGCGAGTCGGGAACGCGGTACACCAAGCCAAACTGGCGGGCCACTTGATTGCCCGCATCACTGAGCAACGGAAACCGCAACTGGTGCTGGTCCGCCATTAGGAAGGACTGGTGCACAGTTTGCGGCGAGATGGCGACCAATTGCGCGCCAACCGCTAGAATTTGCGGCAGGATGAAATTCATGGCTTCCAATTGCCCGACGCAGAACGGGCACCAGCGTCCACGAAAGAAGCAGATGACAAGGCGGGCAGTGCTCAAGATCTCGGCCGAGGAAACCGTCTTACCGCTGTGATCTTTCAATTCGAACGATGGAGCTTTCGCGCCCGGACCTAGGGCGCGGTCTGCAATCCCTTGCTCGCGAAGGTCGGCAATCACCTGCTCATGAACGGCTTGGGTTTCCTGCGGGACATACTGGGCGATTAGCGCCTTACGCTCGGCAAAGATTTCGCCAAGCGGGCGAGCATCCGTGCCCGGAGTCGATTCTTCGAGAGAACGCCATTTCATAAGAACCGTCGTTGGTCGTTCGTCCTTGGTCTTTGGCTAAAGCCAAAAGCTAGAAGCCAAAAGCTAGAAGCCAAAAGCTAGAAGCCAAAAGCTAGAAGCCAAAAGCGGCTCTCTTACATTCCTGGAAACTTCATGCCTGCCAGCTTTCGCCCGAAGCTAGCCTTGCCCATCTGCTTGAACATCTTGCGCATCTGAGCGTACTGGCGGAGCAGATTGTTGACTTCCTGTACGCTGGTTCCAGAGCCACGGGCGATGCGCTTGCGGCGGCTGCCGTTGATCACATCATGATGCAGCCGCTCGTGCCCCGTCATGGAATTGATAATGGCTTCCACGCGATCAATCTGCTTTTCATCCACTTTGCCGGCGTGTTTCTGCAATCCAGCAAAGGGGCCGATGTTGGGCAACATGCCCATGATGTTCTGGATGGATCCCATTTTCTTCACACTCCGTAACTGATCACGGAAGTCTTCGAGCGAGAAGCCGTCGCCGGAGAGAGCACGGCTGGCCATATCCTGGGCCTTCTTCTTGTCGACGTTCTGCTCCGCCTTTTCAATCAACGAAAGGATGTCGCCCATGCCCAGAATGCGAGAGACAATGCGGTCGGGATGGAACGGTTCGAGCGCATCGTACTTTTCGCCCACGCCGATGAACTTGATGGGCTGGCCAGTGACCTGGCGGATGGAAAGCGCGGCGCCCCCGCGGGCATCGCCGTCCATCTTCGTAAGCACCACACCAGTGAGCGCGAGCTTCTTGTGGAACTCTTCGGCGGAGTTGACCGCGTCCTGGCCGGTCATGGCGTCGGCTACGAATAGAATTTCGCTAGGGTTGAGCAGCCGCTTCAGGGACTGCATCTCTTCCATGAGTTGTTCGTCGATGTGCAGGCGCCCGGCTGTATCGATAATCAACACGTCGGAGCCGGTGTTGATGGCCTCGCGGCGGGCTTCCTTGGCCAGCCGTTCGACCGTGGCCGTATTGGCTTCACCGACCTCGCCTTCATAGATGTTCGCCTTGATTGCGTGGGCAACCACTTTAAGCTGCTCGCGGGCGGCAGGACGATAAACGTCGACCGAAACTAGCAGCGGCCGATGGCCGCCATTCTTCAGCCAATTGGCCAGCTTGCCTGAGGTCGTGGTTTTGCCGGAACCTTGCAAGCCAGCCATCAGCACCACGGTCGGTGGCTGCGAGGCGAACTTCAAGCGGGCGGTATCATGGCCGAGGGTCTCGATCAATTCGTCCCGCAGGATCTTGATGACCTGCTCTCCGGGCGAAAAAGAAGTCGCAACTTCCTGGCCGACGGCCTTGGCCTGGATGTGATCGATGAGCTGTTTTACGACTTTGAAATTAACGTCGGCTTCGAGCAGCGCGAGGCGAATCTCGCGTAGCACTTCCTGAATGTTTTCCTCATTGAGGACGGCCTGACCACGCAGGGTCTTAAAGGCACGTTGTAGTTTTTCCTGAAGATTCTCAAACATTAGGTGGCTATTTTAACAGCCGGGACGCCGGTGCTATCTACCAAACACTTCTTTTGCCGCGAGCACGGTATTGCAGTGAATCGTCACCGTGTCTTCCACCCGCCGAGCGTAACCGCCGGCGTAGGTCACCATCACTGGAATATCGCGGGCGCGAGCCACACGGAATACCAACTCATCGCGGCGCTTCAAGCCTTCAATGGTCAACGACAGGCCTCCAAGCTGATCTTCGCAGTAAGGATCTGCGCCAGCGATGTAGCAGATCAACTCTGGCTCGAACTGGCGTAGCCCCGAACTGAGGGCGTTGTCCAGCCACGCGAGATAATCGTCATCGCCGATGCCGTCCGGCAGGTTCACGTCGATCGACGACGGTGGTTTCGAAGCTGGATAGTTGTTCTCCTGGTGCAGTGAGATGGTGAACACGTCGCCCGCGTGAGCATTGTTGATTTTCGCGATCCGAGAGGTAGCGGAAGTCGAAGGCAGCGGACCACCAGGTCCGCGCGTGCCGGCGAAAATAGCTGCCGTTCCATTGCCCTGGTGAACGTCGCAATCGACGGTCATGGCGCGGGCAATCTTGCCATCTTGCTGCATGCGGCGGATCGCGACGGCCACGTCATGAATCATGCAGAAACCCTCGCCATGGTCGGGAAAGGCGTGATGGAATCCGCCGCCGATGTTGAATGCAACTCGATCTTTCAGTGCGTGCTCAGCAGCCAGGCTCGAACCGCCAGCTGCCAGCCAGAACGCGCGCACCAACTCGGGAGAATAAGGAATCTCCATCGCCAGTTCTTCGCGAGGCGATAGCGTTCCAGTCTTCAGCTTCTGCACATACTGGGACGTATGTACCAGAAGAATGTCCTGGTCCGAGGCTGGCTGTGGAGTAAGGAAATCAGATGCCTCGGCGACCCCGGTTTCCCTCAGGCGTTCGTGGATTCGCTGGTACTTTTCCGCCGGGAAAACGTGTGCTCCGATGGGAAGGTGGTAATCCTCACTGTAGACGAGTTTGAATGGCAGCATGGCGGTTCGATCAGGAAATGATCGTCAATGATACTTGGTTCATCTGCGCATGCAATGTCACAACGACGGGAGCGCAAGCTTTCCTTGAATGCCCGAGCCCTCGACGACGGTGTAGATGAAATCTGCTGGGATGTCGCGCAAGGTTTCGACCTTCCCGCTCGGCCACTTGATTTCAACTTCCTCCATTGTGGACCAAGCGCCCAGACCGAAATGCAGTCGCGGATCGTTCTGCGAAAGATAGCTACCGCCACCGCGGACTTCGCTGATCTGCACCAGCTTTCCAGCTTTTACCGTCACCCGCGCACCGATTGCGGATTTGTTGCTCTTGGTCCCGAGCAACTTGAACAGGACTCGGTGATTCTTACTCTCGGTCTGATTCAGCAGCAAAGTAGGAGGCCCATCGGTGTTCACCAGGACGACATCGATCTTGCCATCGTTGTTCAGATCGCCGAATGCAGCGCCTCGCCGCGATGCTTCCGGAATTGCCGAGAACACCGTCGAAATATCTTCGAAAGTGCCGTCGCGCAGGTTGCGGAACAGCTGCATCGGCTCGCGATAAGGTGCCGACCCATGGATCTGATCCATCTGCGGATAAACGTGGCCGTTGGCGACGAACAAATCCAGCCAGCCGTCGTTATCTCCGTCGATGAATCCGGTTCCCCAGCCGACCATGGTGTAAGTAGGCCGCGCCAGCTTCGCCGCATAACTCACGTCGGAGAATCCTTGCGCTCCGAGGTTGTGATATAGCGCGTCGGGCTGCTCGGTGAAGTTGGTCACAAACATGGAGAGACGGCCTTCGTGCAGATAATCGCCCCAATCTACGCCCATCGATCCCTGCTCAAAGCCATCGGGGCTAACCGCTACTCCCGAGAGCATGCCAACTTCTTCGAAGCTCCCGTCGTGCTTGTTGTGATAGAGATAATTTGGCCCGGAATCGTTGGCCACATATAGATCGGGCCAGCCGTCATTGTCGTAATCTCCCCAGATCACGCCCAGGCCGTAATATTTGTTAGGATCGTCGACGCCGGCCTTCTTGGAAACTTCCTCGAAGGTTCCGTCACCGCGATTGTGGAAGAGCAAGTCGGATTCCCCCAGCATTCCCCATGGCCCGCACTGCACCGGGACGCCCTTAAAGCTGCAATTCTTTTCGTTCTCGCCAAAGTCGGGCAGATGATCGATGTCGAAGTGAACGTAGCGGGAGACGAACAGATCGACATGCCCGTCGCGGTCATAGTCTCCCCAGGCCGCGCCGGTGCTGAACCCTCCTCCGGCCACTCCCGTTTTTTCGGTGACATCCTCGAACTTGCAGTTGCCGAGATTGTGATAGAGCGCGTTGCCACCATATCCGGTGACGTAGATATCGGACAGGCCGTCATTGTCGTAGTCCGCGACCGCGACACCCATGCCCCAGCCTTTGCGCGTGAGGCCGGCAGACTTGGTGATGTCCGTGAATTTGAAACCGTTGTCCTGATGGTAGAGCGTGATCATAGGGTCGCCACCGGCCTTGAAGCGGTCAACTGTTGATCCGTTCACGGTAATGATGTCGAGCTTGCCGTCGTTGTCGCAGTCGATCAGCCCTGCGCCACCACTCATGGATTCCACGATGTAATGCTTTTCAGGCGATGAGATGTGGGAGACGGTCAAGCCGGCTTGTTGAGCGACGTCAACGAACTTGGGGAGTGGGGTGCTTGGCACGGTTTGAGCGGGTGCGATGACAACGAGGCTTAAACAACCAAGGAAGAGGATTGTGCGCATGGCGGCGAAGACCTGGAGATTATAGCTGCTGGCCGGGAAGCAAGATGTCAGGCTCGATCCACTGGGTGTTTCTTAGTCCCCCGGACTCTCAGAAGGTTGCGCTACCATGTGTCCGACCTTTACTCCGCGCGCTTCGCGCCAGCCTTCGATGATGAGGTAGAGCACCGGAATAAAAAACAGATTCAGCAGGGTGGACATGATCATGCCGCCAAACACCGTGGTCCCCACCGAATGGCGGCCTTCCTGGCCAGCGCCATGCGCTACCATCAGCGGCACCACGCCCAGTATGAATGCTAGCGACGTCATCAGAATGGGGCGCAACCGGATTCTGGCGGCTTCCACCGCCGCTTCCACCAGCGGCATGCCGCGCTGCCGCAACTGCTCGGCAAATTCCACAATCAGAATGGCATTCTTGCTGGACAACCCCACCAGCATCACCAGTCCGATCTGGCAATAGACATCGTTCTGCAAGCCGCGTAATGACTGGGCCAATAATGCACCCAGCATCGCCATCGGCACCGCCAGCAAAACGATGAACGGCAACACAAAACTTTCATACTGGGCCGAGAGCGTCAGATACACCACCAAGACTCCCAGGCCGAACAGGAGAATCGTGGTATGGCCGGAAGCCAGCTCTTCAAGTGAAATCCCCGACCACTCGTAGTTGAATCCCTGAGGCAGAATTCTCTTGCTGAGGTCTTCCATCGCAGCAATGGATTGCCCTGAACTGAAACCCGGTGCCGCCGATCCATCGATTTCCGAGGACCGAAAGAGATTGTAATGGCTGATGACCGTCGGCGATGCCGTTTGCGAAATCGAGACAAGGTTGTCCAACGGAATCATCGCTCCACCGTCAGAGCGCACGTAGTATTGCTTCATGTCCCTGGCTTGGGCGCGGAACTGCTGGTCGGCCTGTACATAAACTCGATAAGACCGATTGTTGAAATCAAAATCATTTACGTACGCCGATCCCATGTAAACGCCCAGCGTGTCGGTAATCTGCTGTAGAGGCACGTGCAGGCTCTTGGCTTTCTCGCGGTCGATGGTGACCAGGAACTGAGGATCGCCCGCGGTAAAGCTGGCGAACAAGCCCGCGAGTTCTTTGCGCGCACCGCCTTGCTGGACCATATCCTGGGTGACTTTGGCCAGCTCTTCCAGGGTGTGGCCGCCCTGGTCCTGCACTTCGAACTGGAACCCGCCCATCTGGCCGAGTCCGTTGACTGCCGGGGGCAAGAAGGGAAGAACAACTGCTCCGGAAATGGAAGACACTCGCTCGCGCAAACGGTTCACGACTGCATCGGCTGAATGTTCCAGACCTTTTCGCTTGGAATACGCTTGCAGCCCCACATAAATCACGCCCTGATTCGGGGCGTTTCCCGCTACCCCAGACCCGGTGATCGCGAACATATTCTCAATGTCGCTATCTTTTTGCATGATCGCAGTAACCTGATCTTCGATGACGCGCGTGTACTCCGTCGAAGCCCCAGGTGGCGACTGCACCGCAATCAGAAACCAGCCTTGGTCTTCCTCAGGCACGAACCCCTTGGGCACGCGCTGGAAGATGAAATAAGTAAGCCCCAACCCGGCGAAGAACAACACCACCGCGGCCATGCGAAAACGCAGGAAAACACGCAGGGAAGATTGATATCCATTCGTTACCGCCGCGACGATCTTGTCCACTCCGCGAAAGAGCCAGATCTTCCCGCCATGGGTGCGTCCGAGCAGAATCGCTGAAAGCGCGGGTGTCAGCGTCAAAGCGTTGAATGCAGAAATAGATATAGAGAACGCGATGGTCAGCGCGAACTGACGGAACAGGATGCCAGTGGTGCCGGGGAAAAAGGCCACCGGCACGAACACTGCCACCAGCACCAACGAAGTCGCGATCACCGCGCCCGCGACTTCCTTCATGGCGACGGATGCCGCCTTGTGTGGGTCGGCCTCACCTTCTTGGATATGGCGCTCGATATTCTCGATTACCACGATGGCATCGTCCACCACCAATCCCGTCGCCAGCGTAATGCCGAAGAGAGTTAGCGTGTTGACCGAGAAATTCAGCAACTTGACGAACGCAAATGTCCCGATCAGCGAAACCGGAATCGTGATCGCTGGAATGATGGTGCTGCGCCAGTCCTCGAGAAAGATGAAGATCACGACAATCACCAGCACGATGGCTTCAATCAGTGTGACCAGCACATCCTGGATTGATTCAGTAACCGCTTCCGTGGTATCGAAGGCATTCTCATAGACCATTCCGGGCGGAAAGCGCTTGGAAAGCCGATCCAGTTCGGCGAGTATCTTATGGTCCACATCGATGGCGTTGGCGGTAGAAAGCTGGGTGACGCCGATGCCAACGGAATCGTGCCCGTTATAAACCAGGTCAGAGCTGTAGTCCTCGGCCCCAAGTTCAGCCCGGCCAACGTCTTTCAGTCGTACCAGAGTGCCATCGGCATTGGTTTTTAAAATGATGTTTTCGAACTGTACCGGTTCGCTGAGCCGGCCCACGGCGCGAACACTGATCTGGAACTGCTGCCCTATCTTGATCGGCGGCTGCCCCACTTGTCCGGCTGCCACTTCTACGTTTTGTTCTTGCAGAGCGTTGACCACGTCGGTGGCGGTCAACAAGCGGCTCGCCATGCGCTCGGGATCGAGCCACAACCGCATCGAATACTTGCGCTCGCCGAACACAAAGACGTCGGCAACACCGGGGACACGCTTGAGCGTGTCTCGTACATAAACGTCCAGGTAGTTGCTCATAAACAGCGGCGTGTAGCGCCCGTCCGGGGAATATACCGCCGCGCCCAGCACAAAATTCTGCGACGATTTGGCGACGGTGACACCTGTTGTCTTGACCGCGGCAGGCAGCCGCCCCAGAGCCGTGTTCACCCGGTTTTGAATATCGACAGCGGCGAGATCGGGGTCGCGGTCCAGATCGAAAGTCGCAGTGATATTGCTGGAACCGTCGTTCCCGCTGGTGGACGTCAGGTATTTCATTCCCTGCGCCCCGTTGATCTGCTGTTCGAGCGGGATGGTGACCGCAGACTCCACAGTCTGCGCACTGGCGCCAGTGTATCCGCTGGATACCGAAACCTGCGGCGGAGCCAGGTCGGGGAATTGCGAGACCGGTAGAGTGGGAATCACCGCCGCGCCCGCCAGGATGATGAGCAGAGCGCATACAGTCGCAAAAACTGGTCGGCGAATGAAGAAATCGACGAACATAAAAACTTCGAGCTTCTGGCTACCCTTGCGGAGCTACCGGCGCTCCGTCCACCAGAAATTGGGTCCCAGAAACAATTACTTTGTCGCCCGGCCTAATACCTTCCAGCACGACGTAGTCGTTGCCGACCATCTCGCCGACCCGCAACGGTTTCTGATGCGCTACCAGCTTTCCATTCTGCTCTTCTGCCACGAATGCGAAATACTGGCCGCCGATTCGTGTAACCGCCAGAACTGGAACCACCGGGCCCTGGCGCATTCCCCAAATCACCCGGGCGCGAATGAACTGCAAATTGCGCAGCTTGTCTTCATTGTTGGCAATACGCGCCTTCACCAGCACCGTCTGAGTGGTATTGTCCACTTGCGGCGAAAGAAAACTAATACGGCTGTCGGCCAACACATTGCCCGTACCGTCGATGATCTGCACCGGCATATCCGCCTTGAGCTGCGGAGACTTCTCGACTGGCACGTAAATGTAAGCCTCAAGACTGCCCGGCTTGTCCACCGTCGTGAGCATGGTCGTCGTGGTCACGCGATCGCCCACGCGGACCGGAATATCGCCTACGATGCCGCTGGTAGGAGCGGTGACCCGGTAGTAGCGGAGTTGGACCTGCTGCTCCTGAACCTGTGCATCCAGTGCCCTCACTTGCGCCTGTGCATTGTCCAAAGCGGATTTCGACTGATCGAGATCCTGCTTCGATACCACGCCCGCCGCATAGAGTCCGCTGGTTCGCTCGTACTGTGACTGGGCCCATTTAAGGTTCGCTTCCTGCGCCGTACGGTTGTGTTCCTGACTGTTTACCGTGGCTTGTTGTTTCGTGGGATCGATCTGCATCATCACAGCGCCTGGGGACACGCGATCTCCAGAGTGAACCCGTATTTCAGTGATCTGTCCTTCCACCTGCGGCATCAGGATCGCCGAGTCACGCGACTTCAGCATGGCTACGTATTCAGTGGTATCGCTCAACGCAACTGACCGGGCAATCGCGATCTTGACCGGAGTGCTGGGAACGTCCTGCGGCGACGCCCCTTTGACCGACGAACTGCTGCATGCAAATGAGAACAGCCCGACAGCCAGGGCGCAGCTCAGACTTAGCGTTCGGATAAGACCGTTTCGTTCGGCGAAAGTGACAGAAGTTCGCTGCATTCCCCGTACCCTAACACGTAACCCTGTATTTTCCATCCCAGCATCGAGGCCCAAGCTCGGCCGCCCCCGGGACAGTAAAGTGCATCCTAACCAAGCACGGTTAGACTGGAAAAGAAAGAGAAAGATATCATTTTGTGTTCGACACCTCTGCTACATTGTTGGTGCCATGAAACCCGCGCGCAGCTTCGCCAGCGACAATAATGCCGGCATCCATCCTGATGTCCTGAAAGCAGTTGCACGCGCCAACGCCGGACACGCGGTAGGCTATGGCGACGACCCCTACACCCGCGCAGCCATCGCGAAGTTCAAGCGGCACTTCGGGACGGATGTGGAAGTCTTCCTCGTATTTAACGGCACTGCCGCCAATTGCCTGAGCCTGAAGGCGCTTACCGAGTCCTACCAAGCGGTGATTTGCACCAACGCGGCCCACATTCATACCGACGAATGCGGAGCTCCGGAGAAGTTCACCGGCTGCAAACTGGTTCTCATCGATGCGCCGGATGGCAAGCTGACCGTCGAGTCCGTCAGCCATGCGTATCACGGTATCGGCGACCAGCATCACGTTCAGCCCAAGGTCATTTCCATCACTCAAGCCACCGAACTGGGGACAGTCTACAAGCCTAAAGAGATTCGCGACCTGGCACGCTTTGCCCACGAACGGGATATGTTTCTACACATGGACGGGGCCCGCATCGCCAACGCGGCGGTAAGCCTGGGATTGAACCTGCGCCAAGCCACACGCGACTTGGGTATTGATGTTCTATCTTTCGGTGGTACCAAGAACGGCGCCATGGGCGCTGAGGCAGTCGTCTTCTTCGATAAGACCCTAGCCGGAGACTTCCTGTATCTGCGCAAGCAGGGCATGCAACTCGCTTCCAAAATGCGTTTTATTTCGGTACAGCTTGAAGCGCTTTTGTCGGACGATCTGTGGAAGAAGAACGCCCAACATGCCAACCGGATGGCGGGGCTACTGACGAAAGCGATCACAAAGATTCCAGGGGTAAAGATCGTTTACCCTGTGGAAGCTAATGGAGTATTTGCGCAGATTCCGCAGCGGGCGATTGGCAAGTTGCAGAAGCGCTATTTCTTCTATGTATGGAGTGAAGAGGAGTCGGTGGTGCGCTGGATGTGCTCGTTCGATACCACGGAAGCGGATGTCAAGCAGTTCGCAAGGTTTGTGGCGGAGACGGTCAAGGGGTAAAGGGCATTCATGTGCCGCCCGACACTGCGTGGCTATTGATTTTTCAGGTTAGTTTGAACTAAATTGGCGCGAGTCCGAAATAAGAGCCGGAGAGGTTATGAAGAGGTGGTTTGGATTGCTGGGGATTGGCTTTGCGGGGCTGACATTGCTGAGCTGCAGCAGTGGACAGCAATTGGAGACGATCACAATTACGCCTTCAGCTGAAATTTTCGGCGCTCCAGATCCAACCGCCAATGTCCAACTCCGCGCATTGGGGGCATACGTCCATCCCCCAGCGACCAAGGACCTAACCAATCAGGTGACGTGGGCGTCGAACACGCCTCAAGTCGTGATTGTCAACAACACAGGGCTGCTCTCTCCGGCCGGAATCGGTTGCGGAGGAGCCATCGTTTCGGCGACATTGAAGACGAATGATCCCACGGACAACGTTGTTGTGGGCATGATGACTGCTACCGTTGACAACATTAACGTTCCCAGCTGTCCGCAACCGCAGTAATTGGAGAGGTCGTGTTTTATTGATCTTCCAATAGCTTTTCCAGCGTTTCCTTGTGCTTTTCTTTCTTCTTTTTTCCATCTAGTACGATCTGCGATGCCTTCGGCGCGCCAATCCGCTCCCGCGCCAACGCCTTCACCGCTTCGACTGCGCGAAACTTCTTTTGTTTCTTCTTTCGGGGCATGAGTGACATCTTGCCATACCTGACCTGAGGCCGACGTGCAATAATCAAATAAGGCGTTGGAGGTTTGTAGGCCAACGACCGAGGACTCACGACCAACAACCACCATGGACGAACGCGACTTTTTCGACGAACGCCAGGAAAAGAAGATGGCGAACCTCAATTGTCCCCACTGCCAGCAGTCTGGGGAATATGAAATTACCTGGTTTGTGCGTACCAAGAAAAGGCAACTTCCTGGCCGCGGGGACGACCGTGATCGCGCCAAGTTTGCCAAGGCCAGATCCTACATGCTGCGAAAAGACGACATGATGGCCTGCAAGAACCTGCGCTGCCGTAAGCGCTTTGAGATTTCCGGTGTGCAGTCGGTTGTGTTTACCGAGTAGCCCGGCAGTTTCCTCTGTTCCGTTCCGCTCATTTATACTGACTGGTTTGCCAACGACATTGTTCTCGTAGAGACGTTGCACGTCTCAGGAGTGTTCCTTGAAGATTCTGGTCTGCATGAAGCAGGTGCCGCAGAAAGACGCGCCGCTCAAGTTGAATGAGTCGGGCACCTGGATCCGCGAAGATGTTTCTTACGAAGTCAACGAACCTGATGCCTTTGCGCTCGAAGAAGCGCTACGCCAGAAAGAGAAGCACGGCGGAGAAGTTGTGGTTATCACTTCCGGCCCCGCTCGCTCGCAGCAGGTTCTGAGAGAAGCCTTGGCCAAAGGCGCCGACCGCGCGATTCACCTGGAAGACAATGCCTTCGTAGGACTCGACGCGGTCAACACGGCCCGCGCTTTCGCGGCGGCCATCAAAGACGAACAGTTTGACCTGATCTTTACCGGCCTGCAATCCGACGACTACGGCTACGCACAGACTGGTGTGGTGCTGGCCGAGCTGCTGGGCTGGCCGCACGCCACCATCATCATGCACATCGAAAAGAACGACGCTGGGATTCGCGTGAAGCGTGAACTCGAAGCCGGTTTCTTTCAATTCGTGGACATGCCGCTACCCGCCGTACTCACCATTCAATCCGGCATCAACAAATTGCGCTATGCAACCCTGATAGGCATCAAACAAGCGAAAAACAAGCCGCTGCGCAAAGTGGCTTTAGCAGATGTCCAGCCTGCGTTGAGTCCCAATCTCCAGAAAATCGAGCGGCTCTACGTCCCCCAGAAAACAAAACAAACCGAATTTCTGGAAGGCCCAGCCGGCGAAGTGGCCAAGAAGCTGGTTGACAAACTGAGAAACGAAGTGCGCGTGCTGTAGTGGCAACTGAGAACTGAAATATGGCAGACACAATTCTGGTAGTTGTCGAACAAAGGGAAGGCAAATTAAATCGTGTTTCCTGGGAGACGCTCGCCGCCGGCCAGGCTCTCGCCGCCGATACCGGCTGGACGCTCGAAGCTGCCGTCGTAGGCAGTGGTGTAATGGCCTTCGCCGGCGAAATCGCTGCCAAGAAGGTTGCCAAGGTCTATGCCGTCGAGTCACCCAAACTCGAGCCTTACACTCCCGATGCCTTCTCCGCCGCCCTAAAGCAATTTATCGAGTCCAAACAGCCGAAGCTGGTGCTCATGCCGCATACCTATCAGGTGCGCGACTTCGTCCCCAAGCTGGCAACTGCTATGGGGCGCACCTCTATCAGCGATTGCATCGGCTATAAGAAGGACGGTGCCAAGCTGCTGTTCACTCGCCAGATGTTTCAGGGCAAGCTGGCGGCTGATGTTAGCTTCGCCTGCGACGCGCCCTGGTTTGTCACGTTTCAGAACGGAGCCTTCCGCGGCGACAAAGTCGAAGCTGGGGCGAGTGCGGCTCCGGTGGAGACGGTAAACGTGAATATTGCAGACGGTCTGGTCCGCAACAAGCCGCAGGAGGTATTCAAAGAAGCAAAGCAAGCGGTTGACCTGACGCAGGCAGAGATTATTGTTTCCGTCGGCCGCGGAATCAAGGAACAGAAAAACATCGAACTGGCCAAGCAGCTGGCCGAAGCCTTGGGTGGTGAGCTAGCCGCCTCGCGTCCCATCTGCGACTCAGGATGGTTGCCCATGGACCGGCAGATTGGATCATCCGGCCAGACGGTTGCGCCAAAACTGTATCTCGCGCTTGGCATCAGCGGCGCCATTCAACACATTGTCGGCATGAAGGGTTCACGCACTATTATCGCGATCAACAAAGACTCGGAAGCGCCGATTTTCGAGATCGCCGACTTCGCCGTGGTCGGCAACTTGTTCGACATCGTGCCACCGCTGATTGAAGAAGTGAAGAAAGCGAAGGCAGGAACATAGTTTTGGCCGCTGATTCACGCAGATGAACGCTGAATGTTTTTGATGTTTATCTGAGTAATCTGCGAAATCTGCGGGCGAATGAATTGGTTCGTATGCTGATCTTCCGAAAACCTCTCGAAGGCATCGAACGCCCCCAAATGCCGGCCGACGTGGTTATCGTCGGCGGCGGCCCGGCGGGCATGGCTTGCGCCCTGCGCCTTTCCCAACTGATCGACCAGCACAACGTCAAGCATCCTGATTCGCAACTCAGCAAAGAAAACATCTATGTGCTCGAGAAAGCACGCGAGGTCGGCCAGCATTGTCTTTCCGGCGCGTTGCTAGATCCGCGTTCGATGCGCGAGCTTTTGCCAGGATTCGAGAAGGAAGCTCCGCTCGATGCCGAAGTGAGTAAAGAATCCGTTTATTTTTTTACCGAAAAGAGCAAACTCAAGTTTCCTATCACCCCGCCGCCGCTGCGCGACCACGGCAACTACGTGATCTCCCTCAACCGCTTTGTGAAGTGGCTGGGCAGCAAAGTCGAAGCCACCGGGATTACGGTATTTACCGGCTTCGCGGGGTCGGAACTGCTCTTCGACGGTGATTGCGTAACCGGCGTCCGCACCGACGACAAAGGCGTCGATAAAGAGGGCCACCAGAAATCTAACTTCGAACCGGGATACGACTTAAACGCGAAAGTCGTGATTCTTGCCGAAGGCACGCGTGGATCGCTGACCAAACAGCTCATCGCCAAATTCGACCTGGCCAAGGGTTGCAACCCTCAAACCTATGGCCAAGGGATAAAGGAATTGTGGGAGGTTCCCGCCGGCCGCATCGCGTCCGGCGAAGTCATCTATACCATGGGCTGGCCGCTGACCACGAAGGAATATGGCGGCGCCTGGATATACGGTGGCAAGGACAACGTCGTTTCCCTCGGATTCGTCGTCGGCCTCGATTATCCCGATCCGCGCCTCGACCCGCAGCGTGTGTTGCAGCATTTCAAGCAGCATCCGTTTGTGGCGAAGTTGCTCGAAGGCGGGAAGATGATTCGCTATGGCGCGAAGTCGCTGCCCTACGGCGGTTGGTGGTCAATTCCGCCGGTGGCCGGAAATGGCTGGATGATTCTGGGCGATTCGGCCGGATTTCTGAATTCCCAGCGTCTGAAAGGAATTCACCTCGCGATTAAGAGTGGCATGCTCGCCGCCGAAACTGCTTTCGAAGCATTGACGAAAGACGACTCGTCGGCGAAGACATTGAGCGGTTTTCAGAACAGAGTCGAATCTAGCTGGATCAAAGACGAACTCTGGAAGGTCCGCAACTTCCATCAGGGATTCGAGCACGGTTTCTGGGCGGGCATGTTCAACGCCGGCATCCAGCAGTTTACTGGCGGTCGAGGCCTGCGGGCCCGTTACTCCAATCGCACTGGGCCAGAGCACATGAAAAAGCTCGCCGATTTGCCCGCCGATGGCGGCGCAGAAGCGCATCTGCTCGGCCCCGCCAAAGGGGATGGGAAGCTGACGTTCGACAAACTCACCGATCTTTATCACTCAGGAACAAAGCATGAAGAAGACCAGCCCGCGCACCTGATCATTCACGACACCAACATCTGCAACGCCCGTTGCGTAAAAGAATTCGGCAACCCCTGCCAGAATTTCTGCCCGGCAAATGTCTATGAAATGGTCGAGGACAGCAAGCAGCCGAATGGCAAACGCATCAGCCTGAATCCGTCGAACTGCGTACACTGCAAGACCTGCGACATCGCCGATCCCTACCAGATTATTACGTGGGTGCCACCGGAAGGCGGCGGCGGGCCGAATTACGATGGGATGTGATTGCGGGGAGATCTTCGCCACCGATTTGCTCACGCGGATAAACCACTCACTCCGCCCAGTTCTGCACCTTCAACCCACGCACGCGCCGGAATTCCTTTTCGTTGTTCGTGACTAGGGTCAATTCCGCTGCCAGAGCATGAGAGGCGATCCAAAGATTGTTGTTGCCGATCATTTGCCCCCGTGCAGCCAGGTCGGCGCGTATTGTGCCGTAAGCGTGGCCGGCGTTTCCGGGAAGCGGCAACGCGGGCAGCCAGTTGAGTAGTTCTGCCAGACGTTCAAGCGCCGCGGTTCGTTGTTGGCTCTTGGTCGCGCCGAAAACAAGTTCTCCATAAGTGATAACCGAGATCGCGGCTTCTCCTGCCCGAAGATTACGGAAGCGGCGCAAAACTTCTTCCGGCCGTTTCTGCCGGATGTAAATGCAAATGTTTGTGTCCAGCAGGAACCGGGTCTCCACCTACAGCCCCTTGCGCCGTTGCGGACGGTCCTTGCCGCGGCCGGGGATTTCGAAATCCTCTGGTAGTCCCGCCAGCAGGTCGAACGCTCGGACCATGTTTCCTTTCACTTCTCGCAGTACGATCTCGTCCCCCCGGCGAAAGATTTCAACGTCTTTGCTCTTCAGCCGGAACTGCTTCGGCAACCGGACCGCCTGGCTGTTCCCTGATCGAAATACGCGAGCAGTGCCCATAGGCATCTCCCAAAAGTATATATACATAGAGTATATACTTACAATATCCGTCTGGCAACGCTGATTTCCAGTGTTTCTCAGTAGTGCCGACTATAATAATCCTGAGTTGTTGACAGGCCCCAGCGAGCCAACGGCCCACAACGAACGGCCAACGACATGATCCTCTCCGACAAATTCGCCCGCGCTATCACCGACCTGCGGATCTCCATCACTGACCGCTGTAACTACAAGTGCGTCTATTGCCGCACCGGCAATGAAGGCGCGCTTTACGGCGATCTGCCGTTCTCGGACTACCTGCGCATGGCCACCGTACTCGCCGGGATTGGAATCAAGAAGATTCGCCTAACAGGCGGCGAGCCGCTGTTGCGCGGAGGGGTGGTTGACTTTGTCCGCGAGCTTGCCAAGCTACGCGATATTGACGGCGAACCGCTCGATCTCGCACTTACTACCAACGGCCATCTACTCGCCGACCTGGCCCAGCCTCTCAAGGACGCCGGCCTGCAGCGCGTCACCGTCAGCATGGACGCGGTCGACCCCGACCGCTTCGCTCGCATCACCCGCGTGCCGAATGGATACGACAACGTTTTGGCAGGCATTCGAGCTGCCCGGCGCACCGGGTTGTGGCCGGTCAAAGTGAACTGCGTACTGATGCGCGGCTTCAACGAAGATCAGATCATTCCCTTCGGCATGTTTGCCCGCCAAGAGGGCGTGGTTGTCCGCTTTATTGAATTCATGCCGCTCGAAGAAGATCGCACTTGGACGCCCAAAACTGTGGTCGCGCTGGATGAAATCGTGCAGCGCATGGCGGAGTACCGCCCCCTAGTCGAGATTCCGCACGCTCGAAGCGAAACCGCACGGCGTTATCGCTTCGATGACGGCATCGGCGAGATCGGAATCATCGCTCCGGTTTCCCATCCTTTCTGCGGCCACTGCAGCCGCATTCGCATCACTTCCGACGGCAAGATTCGCACCTGCCTCTTCTCCGTCTGGGACCACGATCTGCACGCGCAGATGCAAGATGGAGCTTCGGATGAAGAGCTGGCGGAGTTCATCCAAGGCGTGGTGCAGAAGAAAGAAGAACGCCACCACATCGGCGAACCGGACTTCGTACCGGCGTCGCGGACCATGGTGCATATCGGGGGATAGAAGCATTTAGCCGCGGATTAGCGCAGGTAAACGCTGTCTGCAAAACCCTACTGCTAGAATCTTGCTTGTGAAAGTGTTTGCCGCATTTTGTTTTCTCCTATCAACGATATCCATTTCAGGTCAGAGCACACCCTCTTACCTCGGCTTCGACCGAAACAACTATCCTGGCGACCAAAATCTGAAGGCCCTCCGTGAGACGTTTTCATTTTCTGGGTATTGGTTAAGCCGGCCCCCGAGCGCGCGGACTAATACATGGATCGGGAAGCGCGCAAAAATGCAAACAGCTGGATTCGGTTTTCTGGTGCTGTTCAATGGCAGGCTTTACGCTGATCTGAAAACCGTTTCCCGAGCGACTGTGCTCGGTAAATCCGATGCGAAAACCGCGGTGGCGGCTGCTCATCGCGAAGGATTTCCCGGCGACACCATCATCTTTCTCGACCAGGAGCAAGGCGGCCGCATGCTGCCCGAGCAGAAAGCCTATATCTATGCCTGGGTAGACGGCGTGATCGCTGCCGGGTTTCGCGCCGGAATCTACTGTTCCGGCATCTCCGCCGAAGAAGACCACGGCGCAACCATCGTTACGGCAAATGACATTCGCCAGAATGCCGGCAGGCGCAAGATCGTTTACTTCGTTACGGACGACGCCTGCCCACCGGCGCCGGGATGCGTGTTTCCGCGCAAGCCGCCGACCCCGCCGGACAGCGGAATCGATTTCGCTGATGTGTGGCAGTTTGCCCAATCGCCGCGCAGAGAAGATGTTTCAGCCGGATGTCCGGCCACGCACAACCGGGATGGAAATTGCTATCCACCAGGTGTGAATGTCCGGCAGAAGCTGCATGTGGACGTGGAGGCGGCTACGTCTCCCGATCCCTCGAATGGCAAAACTCGCTAAACCTCGACCACAGAGAACACAGGGAATCACGGAGGAGATCCGGTATTTGCGTTTGCACCTCAGGAAGTGCACAATACTGAGAGGTTCCCCAGTCACCTGCGGGCGTGACTTCGGTTCGCACAAAAAAGCGAACCTTCGCTTGCCGCTGGGCATCCTAATTAGTGAAGATTCAGTAACGGCTATCAACATCCCCGCCGGTTGGGCGCGGCGTAGTTTCAGACGTCGCGTAGTGAACCGGCTGTAGCCGCTGAGTTGCTTTCAACATCCCCGTTCCAGATCGAGCGGAGTGCGCGCCAAGCGCGTTGCCTCGTATTTGGAGCTGAAGGCGAGACATGACAATGGCTACCGCAACCGCAGTTTGCAGTTTGGAAAATTACCTCGTTCTGCCCGATAGCACCATGGACGAGCGCATAGCCGCTGCCCGCGAAGCTCTGGGCCGTGAGTGTGTTGTCCTAGGGCACCACTATCAACGCGATGAAGTCATTCGCTTCGCCGATTATCGTGGCGACTCCTACAAACTTGCGCAGCAGGCCGCGCGCGCCGGAGGCAAATACATCGTCTTCTGTGGCGTCCACTTCATGGCTGAAAGCGCAGACATTCTCAGCCGCCCCGGTCAAGTGACGGTCCTTCCCGATCTCAACGCCGGCTGCTCCATGGCTGACATGGCGGAGATCACCCAAGTGGAGAATTGCTGGGAGCATCTGGTGAAAGCGGGCTTGACCGACGATTCTGGCACCGGCGTTACGCCCATCACCTATATGAATTCCACGGCCGCCATCAAAGCATTCTGCGGCGAGCGAGGCGGCGTGGTCTGTACGTCCTCGAACGCGTCGGGCGCGTTCCAGTGGGGCTTTGCGAAAACTCCAAAACTTCTTTTCCTTCCTGATCAGCATCTTGGCCGCAATACCGGTTACAACCTCGGAATCCCGCTCAACGAAATGGTTGTGTGGGATCCCTATATGCTCAATGGTGGCTTAACTCCCGAACGTTTGCGCCAAGCCAAAGTAATCCTATGGAAGGGGCATTGTTCTGTCCATCAGCGCTTCCTGCCGGAGCATGTGGACAACGTTCGCGCCAAGTACCCCGGGATTCGCGTGATCGTGCATCCCGAGTGCCGATGGGAAGTTTGCCAGAAAGCAGACGGCATCGGTTCGACCGAAGGCCTGCTTAAGATCATCGCAGATGCCCCGTCGGGCACCATGTTTGCGGTCGGAACCGAAATTCACCTAGTCAACCGCATGGGCAAGGAATTCGCAGCGGAAGGGAAGAAGGTCATCACCCTCGACGACTCGGGCTGCCTGTGCACGACCATGTTCCGCATCTCGCCGCAACATTTGTGCTGGGCGCTGGAAAACCTCGCGGAAGGTAACATCGTTAACCAGATCAAAGTAAAAGACGATGTGAAGCAGTGGGCAAAGGTGGCGTTGGATAGGATGCTGGAGATCCAATAAGCCGTTGTTGCTCCTTTCGTTTTTGGTAGTTGGCAGGAACCGCGTGGGGGTGGCCGCCCTCGGCGCCAGCCGGCGGGATCGAAATAGGCCCAAGACCAACGGCCCGCGACCAATCACTCAACCCGAGTGCTAAAATAGGTGTACCCCATGGCAGACCGCACTTTCACTCTCGAAGAAGCCCAGATGTTGCTTTCCACGCTGGAGTCACTGCTGCGTGCCTCGATTGACGGCAAGAAGTTGATTGAGTCCGTCGACACGGAGCTGCAGGAACTCGCGCATCGTGTGTTTTTGCAAGGTGGATTGCAGGTGAATGTGGTCCACATGGCACGCCGCAAGGCGGAGCGCGAAAAGGCCATCCAGCGTGTCAAAGATGCTCTCGCCGAGATTGATGCAACCGGCGTGCAGGTCAAGGATCTCGACATCGGTTTGCTCGATTTCCCCTGTGAAGTGGATGGCCGTATCGTGCTGTTGTGCTGGAAGCTGGGAGAAAGTGGAATTACCCACTGGCACAGTGTGAGCGAAGGCTTTGCCGGCCGCAAGCCAATCGACGAACGCATCGCCAAGGCGAAAAGGGCTAACTAGTTTCCTGGAACCCCGGATTTTTCCAAACTTGTCTGTGCAAGTTCTGCCGCGCCAGCGCGTTCTATGCACGAGAGCGGTGTTCCCGATTTGGTAACCGAAGTACCTTGTAACTGCTCTACCCCCGAAATTCTCTGCTACAATTTTCTCAGGGGCGCGGCGAGCAAGAAAGAAACTTGGTTGAGGATTGGCTAACATGTTGAGTGGCAAGAAGAAAGTCGAGATTCTAGCTGCGTTTGCGACCCTGCTTTTATGCGCTGTTGGCATAGCCTGTAACGGCTTCTTTGTTGATCCCGTACTGACCTCCGTGACCGTGGGCCCAACCGCGACCATCAATCAGGGCGGCACGGTGCAGGAAAGCGCGGTCGGCAGCTACAACGACGGTTCGACCAAAAGCCTGACGGACGTGCAGTGGAGCAGCGATACTGAAAGCGTAGCCACTATCAGCACTGCTGGTCTGGTAACGGGTGTGTCTCCTGGAGCAGCTACGATTACCGGCGCCTCCGGCACGGTTAGCGGGACAGCTACGGTCACGGTTGCGTTGCAGAATGTTACCGGCATCACGGTTAGCCCCTCCACCAAGAGCATCCAGGCGAACGGAGGTACCGGCACATTTACAGCGATGGCCACGGTTTCGGGTGGTCCCCCAGTAGATGTCACCGCGACCGCCACTTGGAGTGCCAGCGATACGACCAACACCACGCTAACGCAGGGGATTGATCCCGAGACTGTTACCGTCGGTGCGGCAACGGTCGGTGAACAAATTACGTTAACGGCGAGCTATCTCAGCGGAAGCGGGGTTACCTATACCGCTAACGCCACGATTACCGTCACGCAATAGCCGCACCTATGGCTGACATTCGCTGCATCGGCATCTGCACCGGGGGCGGCGACGCTCCCGGCCTCAATGCGGTGATTCGCGCCGCAGTCAAAGCCGCCATCCTAAAATACCAATGGAAGGTCATTGGTATTCCTGACGGCTTCGATGGCCTGATCTGGCCGGAGAAGTCGCGCGAACTCACACTGAAAGACGTCAGCGGTATCCTGCCGCGCGGCGGCACCATTCTGGGTACCACCAACCGGGGCAATCCTTTCCATTACAAAATTGTGGAGAACGGAGTCGAGGTAATTCGGGATATCTCCGACTCAGTGATCGCCAACTCCCGCAAGCTGGGAATTGACGCCGTGATCAGCATCGGCGGCGATGGCTCCCAGAAGATTGCCCAGGAACTTTTCGAAAAAGGGATGAAGATCGTCGGCGTACCCAAGACCATCGACAACGATCTATGCGCCACCGAGGTCACATTCGGATTTGACACTGCGCTGCACACGGCCACCGATGCGGTGGACAAGATTCATACCACTGCCGAATCGCACCATCGCATTATGGTGGTGGAAGTCATGGGTCGCGACGCGGGCTGGATCGCCATTGAAGCCGGCATCGCCGGCGGCGCGCACGTCATTCTGATTCCTGAGATTCCGTTTTCCGTGCAAAAAATCTGCGAGCATGTCGCTCTGCGGGAGAGCTTTGGCAAACGCTTCACTATCATTGTGGTGGCGGAGGGAATCAAGCTGCCGCTGGAATGGAAAGAGAAGCGCCGCACCGGCTCGGTCGGTCCCCGCATCGGCGATGCCGTGGCTGCGGGCACCGGCAAGGAAGTGCGAGTCAGCGTGCTGGGACACATCCAGCGCGGCGGTTCTCCAACCCCGTTTGATCGCATTCTGGCGACTCGCTTCGGCGTAGCCGCGGTCGATCTGATTGCCAAAGGTGACTTCGGAAAAATGGTCTGCTTACGCAATGAGCGCATCGGGTGCGTGGACATCGGCGATGCCGTCGGCCAGTTGAAAACCGTCGATCCGCAGGGTGAGTTGGTCAGTGCCGCTCGCGCCATTGGAATTTGTTTTGCAGACTGACAAAGAAGACTCACCAATTAGCTAAACATTCCTCGTCCTCTACCTGCGCTATATTGAGTTTGTGACCTTCTTGAAAATCAGGTTCACTTGCAACCTGTTGCCCCTTGCACTAGCTGTGCTGTCTCTCACAGCTTGCAACCGCCATGGCAAAGCCCAGGAAATGGCTTATGTTTCCGCTCCACAAGTTGTGCTGCGCGACCGTGTGGCAGCCGTCTTCACCAAGAATGGAACTGTAAAGAACGGCGAACGCGTCCAGATATTGGAGCGAGAGAAGCGCTTTGCCCGCGTGCGTACCCAGGGCGGCCTTGAAGGTTGGATGGAACAACGTTACCTGGTCAGTCAGCAGGTGTTCGACGGCTTCCAAAAACTGCTGCAGCAGGAGCAGAACGATCCCGTCCAGGCCATCGGAACCACGCGCAACGACACCAATATTCATCTGGAGCCGGGCCGCGAGGCCGAGCACCTTTTCTTGCTGAGCCAGGGTGCGAAGGTGTCAGTTCTGAGGCGTGCCACCGCCGAGAAGGTCCTCCCCGGAACTGCCCCCACACCGAAAGCCGACGGCAAGTCACCGAACGCACCCACTCCGATTGTGGAAGACTGGTGGCTCATCCGCGACCCTGAGCAACATGTCGGCTGGGTACTGGCGCGGCTGGTAGATATTGACACTCCCCTTGAAATTGCGCAGTACGCGGAGGGTCAGCGCATCGTTGCATTCTTTGTGCTCAACGAGGTGGCAGATGGAGACAAGAAGGTTCCGCAATATCTAGTGCTGCTGACCGAGCCTCGCGATGGCTTGGACTTCGACTTCAACCAGGCGCGGGTCTACACCTGGAATGTGAAGCGACATCGTTATGAAACTGCCTATCGCGAACATAATCTGAATGGCGTCTTGCCTGCGGCCGTTACCCAGGAAAATTTTGAGAAAGACGGTACTCTGCCGGTGTTTGTGCTGCGAGTGAAAGACGAAAGTGGAACTACCTCCGAGCGGAAATACAAGCTGAACACGCCGATTGTGAAGCGCGTGCTCGCGCCGGGCGAGACGGCAGCAAAACCGGTGGCAGGAAAGAGGCGCTAGTCATAGGTTTAAATTAGGGTTCCCGCCCGGCCACTTCGATCCGCGGCAAAGAAGGAAGCGGCCGATTGTTGTCGAATGCCTCCAGCCACGCAGCCAGCGATTTCAATAATCGGGGTAGATGAATGCCGTGGAAGACATGCGGATGTCCGGCAAGGTTCTTCATGGCTCGCACTAACACGGATCGCATACCAACGCGGTTACCGGTGGAGTAATGATGCAGGGCGACTGCCACCTGGACGAGTCCTTGCCAGATTTTCTTTTCTTCGGGCGCCGCAGCCCGCCACACATCTTCCAGAACCTCGTGAGCGTCAAAGAACTTGCCTTGATTGAACAGCTCGATCCCGCGAAGGTATTCATGCTCGATTGAAGTCAAAGAGATCACTCTCACAGAAAACAAAACCTCGCGCCGCAGCGCGAGGTCAACAGAATTGGTTCACTACCCTACCGTCCAAAAATTCCGTAGTGGGAACTCGATGCCATAAAGAACAGCAGAGGAACTGAGAGAAAGAAGTTTGTCCGCGACGCCAGGAAGGCCTGACGCGCCAGGGCCGCAGCGTTGGCGGGCGGAGAACCGGCCAGCGTTCCCCGAATAATCTTCTTCTGGTTCGGCCAGATGATTCCCCATACGTTAAACAGCATGATGATGCCCATGCCGCCACCGACACCAATCGAAAGCACATGGTTATCGTCTTGGCCTACCGGCGTGTAGTTTAGGAACAGGTAACCTGCTGCAATGACAACCACTGTAGTGATGAGACCCAAAACATACCCGCTTGGGGCCTTTGAGATCACAAAAAAGAGGATCCCCCAGGAGACGATCCAAATCAGCAGAAAGAACCCGATGGTGCTCAAGGGACTGACCCCCATGCGTTGGGCATCGCCAGCTACAAAAACCTGAGCCCAATACCAGAAGCCCACGAAAACCGTAATCAGAGCGCTCCAGCGGAACAACTGGAGCGTTGGCAGGGTCATATATTGAAAGACTTTCGGCTTCATGGTTGCGTCCACTTGCTTCATGAAGGGAACGTTCACCAGGTTGAAGAAGTAGAGCAATCCAATCCAGGTGATGCCGGCCAGGAAGTGAAACCAGCGTAATAAGAATGCCAGAGCCTCGGTGCCGGTGTGCGTGGGCATCACCAACGATGCTGTGACCACGATCAGTTCGTGCATTTTGATTCCTCCGCCAATTCTCTATCGTGCGCTTCTCGCCCGACAGGTGGAAGACACGCGGTCGTGTGCCCGCAAGGTAAGCCCGTCGACCGGACCCATAGTCGCGAGCCACAGGTGCCTGCATTTTGTTCTAGTTGCAGTGCGGCGCTGGAATACTGGCACTTTGCGGCGCTTATGTCAACCGGTGGAAGTAAGGAGTAATGTATTACCCAATCATGCGACGCCAGATTAGCTTGAAAAGTGGCCAGCAAGGCCGTATTGTACGGAGATTGCTTCGAGAGACGCAGGTCGGGAGACCGGTAATTGCATATCTCGAATTCCCCCCTGTTCCTCATGATCAATTGGCATGAGGAATTGATGTACCGTGGCGCTTCAGAATGCTCTTGTAGTCAGGGAGCCGAGGAGATTGGCATGGACAGCAAGCCGGCACAGAACATTCAGGATTCGTTTCTTAACACCGCACGTAAAGAACGGCTGAATATCACCATCTATCTATTAAGCGGCGTCAAGTTGACGGGACGCATTCGTTCTTTCGATAAGTATTCCGTCGTGCTTGAAACCAACAATCAGGAACAGCTGATCTTCAAGCACGCCATTTCCACCATCGCGATGGGCAGGACCATCCATGGCCACACCGATAAGCCGACAGTAATGCCGTCGTCCTCGTCGCCTCCGGCTGGGGACTCAGGTTCGGCGGCCGCCGCCGCGTCGGGCACGGAAGGATAGGGCAGTCCTTTTTTGCGCAGTCCAGAGGGCAAGACTTTTCGCGAGACTTCTCGGGGCGATCCCTCGAAGATGAAGACCGTGCAGCGGTCATCGACCGAGCGCGCCTTTCTGGTCGGGATCGAGTATCGTGTTCGCGCGCCTCAGGCCAAAGCCCGAGGGAAACCCCTGACCAGTGAAGCCCAGGCAGCCCGCGATAACGCCAGCAGTACAGGGGCAAGATCGAAAGCGCCAAGCATCCCGCAATTCAGCGCTGAAGAATCACTCGAAGAATTGCGGACGCTCGCCCAAAGCGCCGGCGCTGAAGTGACCGGTGAATTCCTGCAACACCGCGACCACCCCGATCCGGCCACACTGATCGGCAAAGGGAAGTTAGAGGAGATTGCAGGAGCCGCAGCCTCGGTCTCGGCTGATTTGCTCCTATTCGATCACGACCTCACGGCCTCCCAGCAGCGCAACATCGAAAAGGTGGTGAATATTCGGGTGATCGACCGCACCCAGCTCATTCTCGACATTTTTGCCCGCCACGCCAAAACTCGTGAAGGCCAGCTCCAGGTGGAGTTGGCCCAACTGGAATACATGCTGCCGCGTCTCGGGGGAAAGGGCATCGAGATGTCGCAACTCGGCGGCGGTATCGGTACACGCGGTCCCGGTGAAACTCAACTCGAGACTGACCGCCGGAAAATCTATCGCCGCATTCGCCACGTTAAGGAACAAATAGAAAACGTACGGCGCGTGCGGGCGCAACAGCGCCAGCGTCGCGAATCGGTTCCGGTGGCGACGGTCGCGCTGGTCGGCTATACCAACGCCGGGAAGTCGACGTTATTTAATGCGCTGACTCAGGCTACCGTGTTGGCATCGCCCAAGATGTTCGCGACGCTGGATCCGACCATCCGCGGGGTGACACTGCCGTCCAAGCGCAAGGCGCTCCTCTCCGATACCGTCGGATTCATTCGTAACTTGCCGCACACACTGGTCACGGCATTTCGGGCCACGCTGGAAGAAGTGCAGCGCGCAGCCTTGATTCTGCAAGTTTCCGACGCCAGCAGCCCCATGTCCGCAGAACAAGACGCCCAAGTTGACCGCGTGCTGAAGGAATTGGAAGCGGACACTAAGCCGCGGCTGCGAGTAATGAACAAAATTGACCTGCTTCCTCCCCGCCAGCGTGACAGCTTGCGCGACGACTCGACTTCAGTCCACGTTTCGGCGGCGAAAGGCATCGGCATGAGCACGCTCATGGATCGGATCGACGAAGCGCTCTCCGAAGATGCCGTCAGCCGCATTCGCCTGCGCGTCCCACAGAAAGAAGGGAAGACGCTAGCCATGCTCGAAGCGCGTGCGCGGATCTACTCGCGTGCGTACAAAGATGGGCTAGTCGAGCTGGAGGTTGAAGCGCCGGAATCGGTGGTGAGAAAGGTGAGGGAATGGGTGGTGCAAAGGTGAGAGCCGAAGGCTCACGGCCATAGCCAAACACTTAAATGGGCCAGCGACCAAGAAGCGGTGACATTCCTTGGCTGCCAGCCCACTCGATCCTGAATTGGATCGGAGGTGATACTTTTATGCTAGTCCCGCCTCCTCAGAAGTCAAGCATTCTTTCCATAGAATATTGGCCGCTTGACAATTGTCCCAAAGTACAGTCTCAGTGTGGGACGTGTCACTCTCACTCCTTCCCGCTTGCGTTGACACTAAGCCTTGCAGGATGTTAGGTTTATTGGTTTCTTAGCCCTCATTCGCTCAAAATATTTCAAGACCCAACATGGATCAGACGCTTCGACAAGTAGGGGAATTACTGCTCGGATCTGTACCCACCATCATTGTCTTGGTGCTGTTGTACGGACTCTACAACCTGCTTGTCCACAAACCGCTAGGCAAGGTGCTGGCCGAACGCCGCAGCAAAACCGAAGGAGCAGTCGAAAAAGCACGCGCTGACATCGCCGCTGCCGAAGCTCGAACCGCGGAATACGAACAGCGCTTGCGGGAAGCTCGCTTGGCAGTTTTCAAGAGCCAGGAAGCGCGACGGCAGCAGGCGTTGCAGGCGCGGAGCGCGGTCGCCGCAGAGGCCCGCAGCAAAGCACACGTACAGGTCGAGCAGGCGCGTCTAGCCCTGGAGAAGGACAAGATCGCCGCCCAGGAAAAGCTGCAAGCCGAGAGCGGCAGAATCGCGGCCGAGATCATCCGCACCGTGCTACAGCCGGGAAGCGCTCCGGCGGCGGGAGGCGTCAGATGACACGGGCCATGATTCGCCGGATCTTTTTGTCGCTCCTTGTCACCGCAGTGATCTGCGCGTGCCTGACGATTCTCTGCCAGGCGCAAGAGCCGGCAAGCCCTCGGCCGAACCCCAATCGCCAGCCCGGTGTTGGACAGCAACTGGTGAGGGAAACCCGCGAAGCCGCGGGTGAAGACGATAACGCTAAACTCAAGCATTCGAGTTCAGTCCGAATTGTTTCAAAGCTGACTGGGCTGGATCTGGACTCTGCCTACTTGCTTTGCGTGGCCCTGAATTTTGCCGTCATTGCCGGCGTGATTTTTTGGTCCTGCAAGAAGTATTTACCTAACGTATTTCGCAGCCGCACGGCTTCGATTCAGAAGGCAATGGCAGAAGCTCGTAAGGCCAGCGAAGACGCAAACCGGCGGTTAGGCGATATAGAGTCGCGGCTTTCCCGGCTGGATGCCGAAGTCGCAGAAATGCGCGCTTCTGCTGAAAAGGCCGCCGCCGCCGAGGAAGAAAGAATAAAAGCTACGGCGGTGGACGACGCCCGTAAGATCATCGCTTCAGCGGAACAAGAGATTGCAGCGGCAGTAAAGTCGGCGCGACGTGAACTGACGGCCTACGCCGCCGACCTCGCGGTCGCACTGGCAAGAAAGCAGATTCAGGTGGACGCCGCCACCGATCAGGCGTTGGTACGTAGTTTCGCGCAACACATTGCCGCCAGTGACGGTGGATCGAAGGGTAAACAGTAATGGCTACGGTCATCAACACCTACGCTCGCGCCTTCGCCGATGTGGTTTTTGCCAGCCACCTTGATCCAGCCAAGACCTTGAAAGAAGCGCAGGGTCTAGCCGAACTGGTGGCCGCGAACAAGCAACTGCGGGACGTCTGGGCAACGCCGTCCATTCCAGCCGAACAAAAGCGCGCCGTGCTGGACGCGATCGTCCAACGCGAGGGGATCTCTCGGCAGGTACGAAACTTTGTAGCCGTGTTAATGGACCATCGCCGAATCAGTTTCCTGGCGGCGATAGTGAAGCAGTTCGAACTGGAGTTGGACGCACGCATGGGATTCGCCGAGGCACAAATTACCAGCGCCCGTGAACTGGGTGAGGCCGAACGCGCCACCCTCGAGGGTCAGGTGCAAGTCATGGTAGGGAAAAAAGTCCGCGCTCGCTATTCGCGAGACGCCTCGCTACTGGGAGGCGCCGTGGTCAGAATCGGCAGCACCATTTACGACGGCTCGGTGGAAGGACAGTTGGAAAGAATAAGAGAGGCTATTAGCTCTTAGCCTTTGGCTCTTGGCCTGGAGCCTAAGACAAAGTGCAGGCCGCAAATGGTGTTCAAGAATCGAAGAGCTAGAAGCTAGGAGCTAGGAGCCAAAAGCTAAAAGCTGACTTTATGGCACAAATCAAAGCAGACGAAATCACCCAATTAATCCGGCAGCAGATCTCGAACTACGAGTCCAAGATCTCGGTCGACGAAGTGGGCACGGTGGTCACTCTGGGCGACGGTATCGCCCGCGTCTACGGTCTCGATAAAGTCATGGCCGGAGAGTTGCTCGCTTTCCCCCACGACGTGGCTGGCATCGCCATGAACCTTGAAGAAGACCAGGTCGGCGTGGTGCTACTGGGCGATTACACCGAAATAAAAGAAGGCGACGAGGTCAAACGTACGGGGCGCATCATGAGCGTGCCCGTCGGAGACAATCTGATCGGCCGTGTGGTGAACTCGCTCGGCCAGCCCATTGACGACAAAGGCCCGATCGCGACCGACAAGTTCATCGCTCTGGAGCGCATCGCTCCCGGCGTCATCGATCGTCAGCCGGTTCGCGAGCCCATGGCCACGGGTCTCAAGGCCATCGACAGCATGATTCCCATCGGCCGCGGCCAGCGTGAACTGATCATTGGCGACCGCCAGACCGGAAAAACCGCGGTCGCGCTCGACACCATTATTAACAGCCGTGGCAACGACCTGATTTGCATTTACAACGCCATCGGTCAGAAACGGTCGTCGATCGCGCAGGTGGTCAAGATTCTGGAAGACGCAGGCGCAATGGAATACACCATTGTGGTTGCCGCGTCCGCCTCAGAACCGGCTCCCATGCAGTACATTTCGCCTTATGCAGCCTGCGCCATGGGTGAATTTTTCCGCGACAGCAAGCGCCATGCGCTGGTGATTTACGACGATCTTTCGAAACACGCCGCATCGTACCGTGAAATCTCACTGCTGCTGCGGCGGCCACCCGGACGCGAAGCCTATCCCGGAGATGTTTTCTATCTTCACTCAAGATTACTGGAGCGCGCAGCGAAACTAAGCGACAAACAGGGCGGCGGATCGCTGACCGCGCTGCCGGTAATTGAAACCCAGGCGGGCGACGTTTCCGCCTACATTCCAACTAACGTTATTTCGATTACTGATGGCCAAATATTTCTGGAAACCGACTTGTTCAACAGCGGCATCCGTCCTGCCGTGAACGTCGGTATTTCCGTTAGCCGGGTGGGTGGCAGCGCTCAGATTAAGGCCATGCGCCAGGTCGCGGGCAGCATGAAGCTAGAGTTGGCGCAGTTCCGTGAGCTTGCCGCTTTCGCACAGTTCGGCAGCGATCTCGACAAAGCCACTCAGGCTCAGCTCAGTCGAGGACAGCGGTTGGTAGAAGTTCTCAAGCAGAAGCAGTTCTCGCCGCTGCCATTTTCCAAGCAAATTCTGATCATTTACGCAGGTACGAACGGTTTTCTGGACGATCTGGCAATCGATCAGATCCGGGATTTCGAAGCCGAACTGTACAAGTTCGTGGATACCACCAATCCCGGATTGCTTCGCTCAATCATGGAAAAGAAGGTTCTCGACGATGGATTGAAGGCCGAAATGACCAAGGTGATTAAGCAGTGCAAGGATACGTTCGTGACGCAGAAACAAGCATTGAAGAAGTAGCTCTTGGTAGTTTTGCACCTGGCATCGGGGCAGTGGGGCGGGCCGCCACTGCTGGCCTTAACGGCTAAATGCTAATTGCTGAGTGCTAACTGCTTTCTTTCAGATTGGCAGCATGGCAAATATCTTAGACATTCGGCGCCGCATTCGCAGCGTGACTAACACGCGGCAGATCACCAAGGCCATGAAAATGGTATCTGCGGCCAAGCTGCGCCGTGCGCAAGAGCGCGCACTGGCGGCGAGGCCTTATGCGCAAATGTTGACAAACGTGTTGAAGTCGCTGGTATCGCGCGCCGAAATCTACGATCCAGAAACCGGCGAGCCCAAGCATCCGCTATTGGCGCAGCGCACTGAGCACAACATTTTGCTGATCGTGGTCACCGGAGACAAAGGCTTGGCCGGTGCTTTCAACACTAATATTTTGAAAGCAGCTGTACGCTTCTTGCAATCTCAGACTGGCAAGCACATTGAGATTGAAACCATTGGGCGCAAGGGACGCGATTTTCTCCGTCGGCGATATTCGACCGCCGCACCAAGAACAGCGGAGTCGCAGGCCTCCGCGACCGTCGCCCTCGTCGGCGAGCAAATTGGCGTGTTCAACAAGATCGATTACTCCCTTGCATCCGAGATGGCGGAGCGGGTCATTCAACGTTATTCAAATACTGATATTGACGCGGTGTACCTGGTCTACAACGAGTTCAAATCGGTGATTTCCCAGCGTCTGGTCGTCGAGAAGGTCCTGCCCATCGAGCATGTCGGAGAGGTCAGCGTCGCGCAAGCCGAGGGCATGAGCGAGGAAGAACGCAAACGCGCGCTGGAAGCAGCCAAAGACGCTGGCGTGGGGATTCGTCCTCCGGACACGCGCGAGGCGGATGTGGCGGCAGCCAAGTTCGCCACCGCTCCGGTGGACTATATCTACGAGCAGCCAGCCGAAGATCTTTTTCGTTCGCTGCTGCCGAAGTATGTCGGCATACAGATTTTCCGCGGTCTGCTGGAATCGGTGGCCGCCGAGCACGCTGCCCGCATGACCGCCATGGACGCCGCCACCAGCAATGCGACCGACATGATCGATTCATTGACCCTGGTCATGAACCGTGCACGCCAGGCCAAGATTACGAAAGAGATTATCGAAATTGTGAGTGGAGCAGCAGCAGCGTCGTAGAGCACTTAGCAATTAGCACTCGGCATTTAGCCAGCGCGGTTTCGAGCAGCCGCCGGCGATGCCCTTGGAGGGCTAAATGCCAAGTGCTAATTGCTAGAAGCCAAGAGCCTAAAAATATGCCAGAAAACATCGGACACGTAATCCAAATCTCCGGTCCCGCTGTAGACGTGCAATTTGAAATCGGCAAGATGCCGCCGATCTACGAAGCACTACGCGTGGTAAGCGAGGGCTTCAAAGTCCCTTCGGAGATCAATGTTATTCTCGAAGTTCAGCAGCACCTGGGCGAAGGCCGGGTACGTTGCGTTGCCATGGAGGCGACCGATGGTATGGTGCGCGGCATGAAGGCCATCGATCTCAACGGACCGATTTCCGTTCCTGTCGGCCACGGCACTCTGGGCCGGGTGATGAATGTGATCGGGCAACCCGTGGATCAGTTGGGGCCAATCGAGCACAAGAAAACTATGCCTATTCACCGTCCTGCGCCGTTGTTTGACGAGCAGGCCACTACCGCGGAAATGTTCGAGACCGGCGTCAAGGTCGTCGATCTCATCCAGCCGTTCTTGAAGGGCGGCAAGATCGGGTTGTTCGGCGGCGCTGGAGTGGGCAAGACGGTTTTCATTCAGGAACTGATCAATAACGTAGCTAAGCAACACGGCGGATTCTCGGTGTTCGCCGGCGTCGGCGAACGTACCCGCGAAGGCAACGATCTTTGGTTGGAGATGACCGAATCGGGCGTCATTAAGCCCGGCGACCCATCGAAGTCCAAAGCCGCGCTGATTTATGGGCAGATGACCGAGCCGCCCGGTGCTCGTCTTCGCGTTGCCCTCACCGGACTCACAGTTGCCGAATATTTCCGCGATGAAGAAGGCGCCGACACGCTTTTGTTCATCGACAATATATTCCGCTTTACGCAAGCTGGTTCCGAAGTCTCGGCACTGCTGGGTCGCATGCCCTCGGCTGTAGGTTACCAGCCCAATCTGGCTACTGAGATGGGCGAATTGCAGGAACGCATCACCTCCACCAAGAAAGGTTCGGTCACTTCAGTGCAGGCGATTTACGTCCCTGCGGACGATTTAACCGATCCGGCTCCCGCGACGACCTTCGCTCACCTAGATGCCACCACTGTGCTTTCCCGTGCGCTCACCGAAATCGGAATTTATCCTGCGGTCGATCCGCTGGCTTCGACTTCGCGCATTCTCGATCCCCGCATCGTTGGCCAAGAGCACTACGACGTGGCGCAGGGGGTGAAAAGAACTTTGCAGAGCTACAAAGACCTGCAAGACATCATTGCCATTCTCGGTATTGATGAACTGAGCGAAGATCAGAAGGTGACGGTGCAACGGGCTCGCAAGATTCAACGCTTCCTCTCGCAGCCATTCCATGTCGCCGAGCAATTCACCGGCGCCCCCGGCCGTTACGTGAAGATCGCCGACACCGTAAAGGGTTTCAAGGACATCAACGAAGGCAAGTACGATGACGTCCCCGAGCAGGCTTTTTATATGAAAGGCACGATTGACGAAGTGCTGGAAGCGGCCGAGAAGTTGAAGGCTGCATAGAGCCAGCGATTTTGCCAACGACCAACGACGTTTTATGCCCGACACATTCCAACTCGAGATTGTCACCCCGGAGAAGATGGTGGTGCGCGACGTCGCGGAAGAGATCCAAATTCCTGGCAAGAACGGATATCTTGGAATTCTTCCCGGGCATGCTCCTCTGATCTCGGAATTGGCCGTGGGTGAAATTAGTTATCGCAACGGAAACATGACGCAGCGCCTCGCGGTTGCTTGGGGGTTCGCTGAAGTTTTACCTGATAAAGTCACGATCCTTGCCGAAACCGCCGAGCGTGCCGCCGAAATCGATGCCGGTCGAGCCCAGGCCGCTAAGCAGCGCGCCGAGGCGAATCTCGCGAGTTCAGCCACCGCAGAAGACTTCCAGCGTGCGGTTGCAGACCTGCAGCGGGCCGAAACCAGGCTGGACGTGGCGGCAAGGAAGTAGTTTAGGTTTCGGCCGCCTTCAGTCGTCCGACTCGGTTGGGTTCTCGCCATCTCCCTCAGATTATTCATCGAGTTTTTGACACACAACATCTTCCGACAATTCCCGAGAATTTACACAGGATTCATCCTACCGTCACATCGCCGTAACACGCGCCGGACTAGACTGCCGCACCGGGCACTTCAAGGGACGCCAAGACTATTGGTGTCTCTGCATCGTCGGCAGAGTGGCCGAACCGTCCGGCTAGCGAAAGTATGAGACAGCTCATTTTTGTGGTGGACGAAGTCGAAAGTTGCGAGGCGGCAAGAGATTGCCTGGAGACGGCCGGGTACGAAGTTCGTACTTTTTCGACCAGCGAAATAATGATGGTAGAGGCGGAGGTCGATCGTCCGGCCCTGATGCTGATTTCATTACTTTTGCCGGATAGCAGCGGAATCAGCTTGTGCCGGCGCATCCGTGAAAATACCGTGTTGTTCCGCACGCCCTTGCTGTTTCTGCTCGAGGACGCTACGGAAGAGCACCGCATTCTCGCCCTTGATTCGGGAGGTGACGATTGCATCGTCAAGCCCTTCAGTCCCCGGGAATTGGTGGCACGCGTGCAAGCCGTTCTGCGGCGCTTCTCGCCTGATCTCACGTTCTCTGAACCGCCCCCGTCGGACTTTGTCATTGACAGCTCGGCGATGAGGCTCTCGGTGCGCGGTGCGGAAGTGCCCACTACGAGCCTGGAATTTCGGCTGATAGAGTATCTTGCCCAGCATCGCGGGCAGGTGTTCACGCGCGATCTGTTATTGGATGCGGTTTGGGGCGACATGCAGTTCGTAACTCCGCGCAGCGTGGACGCGTGCATTCGCCGGGTGCGTGAGAAGATTGAACCCGACCGCTCCCGGCCGACCTATCTGAAAACCATACGTGGTGTGGGCTATCGCTTAGACGCGGTTCCGGTCTGGCGTTCGACCCCGAATGAAAGTTGTGACTGCGCGGTATGCGTCCGGCCCGCGGGAAGCGCGCGGCTGTCTCCTGCAAGCGCCAAACGAAGAGTCAATTCTGCCCACGCCAGAAGCTGACCTCAGTTTCGGCCTACATCGCGCCACTTTCTAGCAGGACGAATCCGCCATGCGTCGCTCCACCGCTCATCTTGTCAGACCGGAGTAACGTGCGGGGAAATCGGATTGGAGATTTTCCGCCAATCCTCAGCAAACAGCGCACGAGAAATGGGGGCCGGCAAAGTGAGCGGCCCCCATTTGGTAGTGTTTACAATGATCACTGTGAACTACGGAGTGGTTCCGTAGATCGCAAAAGCGGGTAGGGTGCCGGTGAAGGTTTCCCAAACGCCGTTGGTTGAAACGTTACCTTCAAATGCGACCGTTCCCTCGATTTCGTTCCAGGTAAAATCCCAGACGTCGTAGGCTGTGGTCGATGCGTTATCCGTTCCCACTGCAATCCAGTACTGAGTACCGGCGGCGGCCTTAATCCCTGCTGGATCCTTTACCGTCACCAGAGCGCAGCAAGTGCCGAAGGTTGGTAGGTTTGACGGATTCCATACTTTAAGCGGTTTGCCGGGCAAGCCATTGTCATCAGAAAAAACGGCAACCGCTCCGTTGTTCGTGCCATCACCAGCCCATTGCAGCGCGACCTGGAGGCCCTGGATGGTCGAGTTGGTCGTCGGCGTCCAAGGAATTGCGATCGCCTGTGAGAAACCGAGTATGCTGTCGGGACCTGCAATGGTCCAGCCGGTGTTGTCGGTGTAAGTGTCGGTCTTCGATCCGAGATTGCTATACAGCACCTTTACACCAGGGATTGGTGCATCGGACGGGTGGATGACAGGAGATCCCACAGTTACGCTCATCTGTGGGCTTTTGGCTTTTTGAGCGTTTTCCGCGACGAGGTTGGTGCTGACCAGGGTCAAAACGCCCAGGCACAGCGATTGAAACAACAGGTTTGTTTTTACCATTAAGCTCCTCCGGGGGTTGTTGTTGCGCGGCTTCGTCGGTCGAACGCATTGCTGCACCCAAGCGACTAAACGCGACAACAATTAGTCTTGCGAAAGCGCGGAGATTATCATGCGCCGTGGGCCGCAGGTCAAGTGGAATCGGGATCGCATCGGCCGGAATGACAATATTGTGCGGATTAAGCGCAAACGCTTGCGATAGATGCTCACCGCGAACCTGAGACGGTGAGCTCTCTCGCCCTCAATCAGAAGGCGTACTTCAACCCGAACTGCATGGTGCGAGATCGATGGGCTTCAATTGGATGCAGAAACGCACTGCCTGCTAAACAACTTGGATCGCCGGCCGAGTAGTTCGTTCCACCATAACAATTCACCGTGTTATTGGCCTGATTTCCGCGGTCGGGATCGTAGATGATGAATTGGGTGTGGTTGAAGACGTTGAACGCCTCGGCACGGAACTCCAGATTGCTACCTTCTGTGATCTTGAAATGCTTTAACAATGCCACATCGAAGTTCAGGCGGTGGGGATTGTTGAGGAAGTTGCGGCCGGCATCTCCGAAGGTGAGTCCGGTGGGTGCCGCGAAGGCTGCGGAGTTCAAGAGGGCCGGCCCGATGCTCAGTGGGTTGGTGCTTCCGTAGGGCGCCCGGCTATGAGGATCCCCAATCACGTCCGGATAAGAGCCTGCGCCGGTGCCGTTGGCTACGCCTGCGTTGTCGAGGACCGAGATGCCGGTGGAACTGGCTCCGTTGATAACGCTGAAGGGAGTGCCGGACTGAAAAGTACTGATTCCCGATAGTTCCCATCCGTCGAACAGTACGCGTCCGGCGCGGGAAGCATCCGGAAGCGGCGTGGTGGATGGCGTGGCGTCGTAGTCGGCATTGGAGAACCAGTAGCGCAACTTCGAAACCACGGAGTCTAGTTTGTATAGATAGCTGATGTTGAGCAAATGCCGCTGATCAAAGTTCGAACTGGCTTTATTGGCTGCGATGTCGAGAGCGTTCACCAGAGTGGTGTCAGAACGGTCGGAGGAATCGTCGATGGAGTGGCTGTAAGAATAGGCAACGCCCAGTGTGAGTGGGCCAGTGGAACGGCGCAGAGTCATTTGCATCGCGTTGTAAGTGGATCCAGCAACGTTCTGCAGCGAAAAGATTCTGCCCAGGCCGGGAGCATAGGTTCGCAACGCATTGGGATCGGGGACAGTGATCCCCGGGGTTCCGAAGCAGGCAGCTTCCAAGTTGACGAAGGCAGGATTTGTGGGAGTTACGGTTGCTGTGACAGGAGCCACACCAGTAATTGGATCCGGTGGCCCGAAGAGAGTGAATCCGGTGGTGGATTGGAAACTCTTGCAGTCTTGAGTGGTGATGGGCTGTCCGGTCAGAAATGGGTTGTTGCCCTGATTGGGAGTCAGTTGGTTGACTTGTAAGTCTGTCGTCAAGTGCGTGCCCTTGCTGCCGACGTAAGCGACGGTCGCGACCGTACTTGACGAGAGCTGGTGTTGCACGCTGAAACTCCATTGCTGGACGTAAGGCCAAATCGCGTGGGTGGGAATGGCAGTGACGTTGAGCGGATAGGCTCCCGCGCCTGGGCAAGGACTAGAGGTTCCGGGGACGGTTCCGACGCCGCCGATGCAACCGTAGTCGTAAGGGCGGTTCTCGGTCATATCGAGCACCATGGGCGCACTGCCTTCGAGAGATCCGGTGTTGGCTTCGTTGCCGGTGCCGTGGTGGAAGAACATTCCGTATCCGCCGCGGATGGAAGTTTTGCCCGAGCCAGTTGGGTCCCAGGCGAATCCGACGCGCGGTGCGGGATTGACGAAATGGTTGGTCATGCAGCCGTCGGGCACGCCGTTAAACCCGCATCGCACCAAACCATTGGTGATGCGGGGATCGAGGTTGCTCAGATTCAGCGGGATTGGAGTGCAGTGCTCTCCATTGATGTCACAGCTTCCCGCTTCGGCGAGTCCGCCAGTGAGAGTGTCGACGGTAGTAGTAGCTGCCAGCGCGCGGTTGAAGGCTGAGGGTACCCAGTTGTACACGTTGTTGTATTTCTCATGCCAGAGTCCGAACAGGCTGAAGCGCAAGCCCATGTTGAGGGTCAGGTGGGGCGTCGCACGCCAGTCGTCCTGGAAGTAAGGTTCGACGATGTTGTAGCGGTTGAAGTAGTCCTGCTGGGCGCTGTCCTGCTGAAAGTACTTGATGCCTCCAGATGCATTCGGCCTGAAGCTGCCGGGGCCGACCAGGAAATCTGCAAACGCATTTCCCAGGCTCAAGGTACTGCTGACGTTGCTGAAACCGAGGATGCCCTGCACGTCACCGGTATTCGCGCCTACCGCTTGATTGAGCTCGTTGCGCTGCGCGATGACCCACTGCACTCCCATTTGCAGGGTGTGTTTGCCGAGCACTTTGCTTAGGTCGTCGCGGAAGCTGTAGGTGGGATTGGAGTGGTGCCAGGGCAGATAGCCGGGATCCACGGCAAAGCCGTTTCCACCGTAGGCGGCATTGGTGCCGCCGATCACGATTCCGGGCACCTTATTACCGAAGCCGTTGTTAAAGAGATAGCCCATGTTCAGATCTGCGGGACGCTGCCAGGTGGCTCCATTGGAATCGATATTGTTGATAGTGATGTGGTCGGTGGTGTAGCCGACGATGAACTCATTCAACAGGGAAGAAGAAATGGTGTTGGTGAGATGGATCACCAGGCTGATTCCGGGGCCGGTGAACTGGCTCTGCACCGTCGGAAAATTGTTCTGCACGGTGCCCCACTGCGGTGTAAGGATAGTCGTATCCCAGGAATCATGAATGTAGCGAAAACTCAGCTTGGTCTTGGCGTTGATGTTGTGGTCCACCTTGAAGAGTTCCTGCCGCCAATAGGTGCTGGGAGAAACGTCGGCATTGAAGCATGACCCGATGCTCGAAGTGCAGCCCGAGGTCGCATTCGGCAGAGGAATAATGTTGGTGCTCAGGATGGCGGCGGCGTTGGGATCGATGGGGATGATGTTTCCCGGGTAAGTTTCAAGTTGACCGCTGGTGGAAGTAGGGACGCCTGGGCAATCCGGATACTTGGCTCTGGTGAAATTAGCCTGGCCACCGGGAATTCCACCGATGGGAGGCGTGACAAACGGACACACGTCGCCGAAGTTTCCGTTGCGCTCGGCGACCGACGGAACACCCTGATTGTAAGGTGTCGGCGTACGCTCGAAGCGGAACTCCTCCGAGTAGAAAAAGAAAGTCTTGCCTCTGCCATCGTAAATCTTTGGGATTACAACCGGCCCTCCCAACGTTGCGCCAAAGTCATTTCTACGGTAGAGCGGGGCCTTCGTGGTCTCATCGAAGTAGTTGCGGGCGTTGAAGAACTCATTGCGAATGAATTCGTAGGCGTTGCCGTGGAGTTGATCGGTGCCGGATTTGGTCTCAGCTAATACGGTGCCGGAAGCAGTACGACCGTATTGGGCTCCGTAATTCGAAGTTAGTACCTGCACCTCGCTCAGAGCATCGAGACTGGGATAGACGATGAGGGTGCTTTGGCTGCCGTTGAGTCCGGCGTTCAGCACGTCCCCACCATCTACATTGAATGAGTTGTATTCGACGCGGCCTCCGTTGACGCTGTAACGAACACTGCCGAGCGCGCCCACCTTGGCCTCGTCCTGTCCGGTCTGGTTGCTCACACCCGGTGTCAAGGTGATGAGTTGTGTGAAATTCCTTCCATTTAGCCCCAGACTCACCAGTTCTTTTTGGGTGATAGTTCCGACGATTTGGGAAGTTTCCGTTTCGACCTGCGTAACTTTTTGCGCCTCGACGTTGATGGACGTAGCCTCGCCGGCAGGTTCGAGCAGAGCGTCCATGGGAATACTCTGTCCTGCTGTCAAGGCAACGCCATCAGCGTGGAAGTCTTTGAACTTGGGAGAAGAGACGGTGATGCTGTAGGTGCCGGCGGCTAAGTGCTGGAACGAGTATTCGCCGCGCTCGTTGGTGGTGGCGGTTTGGGTGGCGCCGGCAGTATCGCGAATTGTGACGGTTGAGCTGGGAAGTACGGCCCCGGTTTGGTCGGTGACCGCGCCTGAAATGGAGCCCGTAGCAAGCGCCGCCGTGGGGGAGGTTTGAGCGGAGGCAGTTACTGGCACGCTCAACACGGCAGCCCAGCACAGCAAGACTGTCAGCAATCGCACAGGGTTCACCCTTCACCTAGGAGTCAAAGGAGCCACATAGTTACAGAGAAGATGTGACGAAATAATGACGGGAAGATGAATTTCAGGTTAAACCGCAAGATTTGCGAAAGTCGAATGCGGCAGAAATTTAGGTCTGCGAGCAATACGTCTGGAGCATTTTGAAAAGACTTGCAGAAGCGCGCCAGCGGAGAATTTTCACGCGATTTTAACCACACGGTCGTTTTCCTGCAACAAACATCGGCGATAGTCCACAGGACTCGCGCTGGCAGATTTTCCGCCTTTTTCGCATTGTTGCCCGGGTTTGCGCCAGCGTTTTCGGGTCATTTTCTTACTTTGCTGGGCCGCCTCAGAAAATCCTGGCGTGCGGGCTGGAGAACTTCCGCATTGCCGCTGATCGACCACGGGGTGCTCCCCATAGCCGCGCATCACTGCGCCATAAGGAAAACTGAAATGACTAAACGAACGACAAAAATCACGACAGCGCTATCCCTTGCCTTGATCGTGTTTGCAGGACTGAACTCTTTTGGTGCCACGCAAGTAGTGCAGTTTAATGGTGCAGGTTCGTCTGGCATGTTCAATCTTGCCGCGCTGGCCGGATTTTCAACCTCAGGATGCGGAACCAACATCTGGACCCAGAAAAACGGGGCTTCGGGCATCGACAGCCGCAGGTCCGACATCCCAGCCCAAACCGCAAACATCTGGATTATCTGGGCCACCAACAGTCAGGGCGCGGTTACGACCATCTGCTCGTATCTGGCCACTGATTCCGTCATTGGTAATCTTTTGCTCTTTGCACAGCCGGTGGCAACGCTGTCCATTCCCTCCACCGCCGTTGGGTCTGCCGGAGCCAATTTGGTTCCGACCTTGACCGATGTCCCGCTGACTCAGGCGGCGTATAACGCAATCAACAATCAGCCATTCAACGCAGCGCCCTCCGACATCCGCGCGGAAGATGCTGTTTTTGCCATGAACCGCGCTCTGGCGCCTTGGAGTAACGATCCCCACTGTACCGGCTTGGGCTACACCGGCGACGGCCTTGTGGGTACACCAATCCTGAGTTCGCAAAGCACCAAAGAGGTAACACCGGTGGCATTTGCCATCAGCGGCAACGACCCGTTTAACGGGGCACCGATTCCAGCTTGGACCTCGGTATCTGTGGGTGGCGAACCGGTCGTGGTTTTCGTGAACACCTCCGATACGGCGTCCGGCGGTTTTGGGAGTGCAAACTTTACCAACGTGGATCGTTTTGTCTTATCTGAACTGGTCAATGGAACTCTCACTCGTACCCGCGATATCGCCAACGTGGCCGGATTGCCGTCGGTGGGCGCGCACGTATTCTTGCGGGAGCCGACTTCCGGAACCTATAACACGTTCGAATTCAACATTCCTGGCAGCGCGGAAGTAGGTTCTTGCCAGGAACTTAATGTCAATCCTTCAACCGATAACCCGCTGGAAATCGGCTACAGCACCGGTGGCACCCGGGACCGCGTGGTTGGTACGGGTGAGATGGTTTCGACTGTCGGCAACACTAAGGATGGCATCGGCTACGCTTTCTGGAGCACTGGCAACTTCGCCGGTGTACTCAGCACTGCGAAGTACCTCTCGGTCGATGGTGTGGATCCTCTCAACTACTCCTGGTATCAGAGCCGGGGAGCGTTTCCCAATTGCGTGGCCCCATGTCCCGGCCTTATCCCGTTCGTCAACATGCTGAACGGGTCGTATCCAGCCTGGACGATTTTGCGGGTGCAGTGCTACAGCCCCTGTCCGAAGGGAGTCACGGGCTTGGTCGCTCTGGCGCAGAGCCATGCCAGCAAGGTTCCTGATCTGGTTCCGATCAATTCCATGCAAGTATTTCGTTCTCACTACGACCGTCCCGAGGAACGTGCTCCGGCTTCCAACGGAAACGCCGGCGAGCCTCCTGAAGCCGGTGGCGACGTAGGCGGCGCAGTATTCACCAAAAATGCCGATACCGATTTCTTTAGCGATACCGGCGTGCAGTTCACCAATATCAAACAGTAAGGGTAAACCGATCGCGCCAACGGAGGCAGGGTGTCTGGTTCGACATCCTGCCTGTACTACAAGGGCTTGCTCCCAACGGCTAGACGGGACACTCGCTGCTACCAATTTCAAGAAATATTAAAGAGAACTGAATGCGGAGTTATTGGAGCAAGTATCACGGGCAGCGGCTCGCGACGATCGCGCTGCTTCTCAGCTTTGTGGCACTTGAGCCTGGTTGGGCCCAAAAGACCAACGAGAGTCCGAACCCTGTCAATTCCGCCCCACCTCACGGCAGGACAGTGGAGGACTGGAGTTCCCTGTCACTGGCAGGCAGCGCATTGCTGTCACAGAGACCAACGTTGGGGGGGAAGGATGACCTTCCCGGATTCACGCGTGAACTGATTCAGGTGAAGTGGCGGGTTGGAGATCCCATTGACCTTTACATCATCCGGCCGAAGTACGTGCCGAAGCCACGGGTAATCTTGTACCTCTACAGCTACCCCTCAGAAACCGCGCGTTTCCGTGACAACGATTATTGCGCGCGAGTTACTTCAGGCGGAATTGCCGCGGTCGGGTTCGTGTCGGCCCTCACCGGCCATCGCTACGCCATGCGGCCGATGAAGGAATGGTTTGTCAGCGAATTGCAGGAAGCCCTGGGCAGTTCGGTCCACGATGTGCAGATGATCCTGGATTTTCTCTCTAAGCGTGACGACCTGGACGCAAGCAACGTAGGGATGTTCGGAACCGGCTCGGGCGGAACCATTGCCATCCTGGCCGCCGCGGTTGACCCGCGCATCAAGGCCATTGATGTCCTCAATCCCTGGGGGGACTGGCCGGATTGGATGGCTTCATCTGCCATCATCCCGGAAAACGAGCGCCCCAACTACATCCAGCCGGAATTCCTGAAAAAAGTGGCGCCTCTTGATCCGGTGCAATGGTTGCCGAAAGTGAAGGCTGAGCACATCCGTATTCAAGACGTCGCGGATGACACGGTTACGCCTAAGGTTGCGAAGGCACGCATTGAATCTGCAGCTCCTTCCACGGCTAAAGTGCAGCACTACGAGAGCACACGGCAATTCTTTGAGGCTGCGTCCGCGGGCAGGATCTTCCAGTGGGTAAAAGATCAAATCCGCCAGGTTCCAGAGGCGAAGCCAGGAGTAGAGAACACGCGCACTTTGCCACCCGCGGCGCAGATCGCGGAAAAGCACGATGACTAGTCCCAAACCACACCTGAGCCGGAGCCCCCGAATGCCCAAGAACCCGTGGCGCGTCATTTCCCTTGTCGTTTGCTTAACTATGATGGCTGTGATTGCCGGCTGCGGCGGAGCGACTTCTGCACCGATCAGCGGCTTCAACCCGCTGGGCGAGATCTCGGTTACCATCACGCCTCCTGTCATGACCGTGGGCACGACTACGACGCAGACCTTCACTGCGGTGGTGAATAACTCCGGCCAGCAAGCTGTGCAGTGGGAGGTCAACGGCCTGTCCGGCGGCGCGCCGATTATCGGAACCATTGACAGCTCGGGAGATTACACGGCACCGCAATTCGTCCCCAATCCCCCCACCGTCACCATCACTGCCGTCGCCAATGCAGACAGTTCGAAGAGCGGCAATGCCACGGCCACGATTACCGGCACATTGTTTCCGGCGCAGGTTTTCTTGTCTCCGGGCGGCAACGCTTACGTGCAAGCAGGGACCCAACTCAAACTATCGGGCGGAGTGATTGGTCCGGCTGACACGTCCGTGGACTGGCAGGTGAATGGGGTTCCAGATGGCAATTCGGCGTTAGGTACCATTGTCCGCGGAGCGAACAATACTGCCGTGTACACGGCCCCAACCACGGTTCCCAATCCTCCGACCGTGACCATCAAGGCGCTTTCCCACTCGGAGCCCTATAAGTTTACGTATAACAAAGTCACACTTTCCGAACAGCCACCCACCATCGCGACTGTGACGGTCACACCCGTGGTGGCAGTGGATCAGGCGCAAACCAACTTCACCTTCACCGCGGATGTAATCAACGCCAGCGATGATTCAGTTTCCTGGCAGGTGAATGGCGATCCCGGCGGCTCATTACTCAACGGGACAATCGGCTCGTCGAGCGGCAGTACCGGATTTTACACCGGCCCTGCACAGGTTCCTCCTCTGGGAAGCACAGTAACCGTGACGGCAGTCTCCAATGCCCAACCCACACGGAGCAGCAATGCAAATCTTACGATCAGTCCGCCACCGCCGCTTGGCATTGCGGTTGAACTCACCGCCCAGACCAACAACATACTCACTGGTGCGTCCACGTCATTCACTGCGACAGTCAAAAATTCAAGCGTGCAGACGGTGATCTGGCAGGTGAACGGAATCACCGGGGGCAATTCCACCGTTGGCACCATCAGGCCGGATGCCGAGACAGCCGGCCAGGGTGACTATGTTGCTCCCACGACTGTTCCTGATCCGCCCGTGGTCATTGTGGGCGCGATTCCTACGGCTAACACCAAGGTTGAGACCACGGTTCCGTTGACCATAAGCGCTCCAATAATAAGTATTTCTTTAGTTTGCTATCCGAATGCTTGCATGAATGGGACGGAGCAACTAGGAATCAACGACTCGCAGCAGTTCCTGCTGCAGACCTCTGGGCTAAACAGTCCAAATGCGACCTGGTACGTTTGCACCCAGAACTCGAATCCGTCAAACTGTGTTCTTGGTGGCAACGTGACGCTGGGCACGATTTCTCCTGATCAAGCGTCCGACCTGGTGACCTACACCGCGCCCGCTTCCGTTCCTTCTCCATCGACCGTCATCATCAAAGCCGTTCCGCAGGCTGCTCCATCGCGCTTCGCGACGGCAACAGTCATGATCAGTCCCAACCAGATCAGCGTTCAGGTTACGCCCCCGGGGCCCCTTCAAGTGCAAACGGGTCTACTGGGAGGGCCGTTCACGGCGAACGTAATCGGTTCATCTGACCAGACTGTTTCCTGGTATGTGAACAACATTCTGAATGGAAACCAGACGATCGGAATCATGCAACAAGACAGCCAGAACCTGAACCAGGAGGATTACATTGCGCCGAACAATGTGCCCAATCCCGCAACCGTATTGATTACGGCAGTGCCGGAGGCTGATCCTTCAGTCGTTTCCAATGCGGTGCAGGTGACGATCATACCCCAGCAGAACAACATCACGATTCAGATTTCGCCGGATCCGCCTCCGCCGCTGTTACCGGGGCAAAGCAATCCAAACTTCACAGCCAATGTGAACAATTCCTCCAACCAGATGGTCAATTGGACACTTTCGCCCCAGGGTGGCGGAGTCTGCACGACAGGCTTACCCACGCCGTGTGGAACTATTAACCCCGGTACAACCAACGGTGACTCTACGACCTACACCGCGCCGGACGTCGTGGGTCTCCCGGATCCCTACTATGTGAACATAACCGCGACGGCGCAGGTGGACAACTCGGTGCAGCAGACGGTAACACAAGAAGTTACGCAGAACGCCCAGGGATCGATTTACATCACCGCCAGTCAGTCTTTTCCCCTCATGATCCAGGCGGGTTCACCCAACCTCATCACCTTCGGCGTGGGAGCAATAAATATCCCGGATTTCTCGACTGATGGTGTGCTTTGGGAGATGAGTTGCAATTCGCTTGCGCCACCAACGAAGAACGGAAATCCGCCCGGCGAAAATTGTGGGCCGCAGCCTAACTTCGGGAGATGCTACCCCGATGGTGGTGGGCCGGGACTCATCGACTATGCGAAGCAACAGTTCCTGTTGTGTGGAAGCGGTGACTTCAGCGCTGCCGGCGGAGACACCTTCACCTGGCTGGCACCCAAGGTCCTCGCCAATTCTCAGGGACAGAGCGTTTACATGCAAATCCAACAGTGCAACACCTCGCAGGGACAGACTGACGGCTTCGTGGCGATGACTGTTGAGATCAACGGGATAGAGAACTGTCCAGGGCAGGGCGGGACTTGCCAGGCGACCGCGTGCGTCAACATCTCACCGCCGGGTGCGAAGTAGGAACTGGCTTAGTTACGTCTCAATCTGCCGCCTGCTATTCCGCCCGCAGCGTGATTGACGGATCCACATGCGCCGCGCGCCAAGCGGGCGCCCAGCATGCGATTACCGACACGCCTGCCAGCAGCGCGATCACGCCGAGATAGGTGACAGGATCGAGCCGTGACACGCCGAACAACAGCGAAACCAGGGCTTGGCTCGCTAATGCTGCTCCACTTAGCCCAATCACGACGCCGAGAACGGTGAGCGTCATCCCTTGGCGCACCACCAGCGCGAGAATGTCGCCGGGAGTGGCGCCCAGCGCCACTCGCACTCCGATCTCGCGGGTGCGCTCAGTGACGCTGCCCGACAAGACGCCGTAGATTCCGGTCGCCGCGAGCGCCAACGCTACCAAACCAAATGCCTCGAACAGGATCAGCACAAAATGCCGCTCGGCCTCTGAGGTGGCGAGTAAGTTCTCCATGGTGGCGACTCGTACGATGGGCTGATCCTTGTCCACCGACCAGATTGCGTTTCTGACCGCGGGGGCAAGCGCTGCCGCATCGCCCTGTGTCCGGACCACCAGCGACTGAACACTATCTACCCAGGACCACTGCGTACTCGCGGTGTAGAAGGCATCCGAATCACTCAGTGCCAGCGAGGCCTGCCTAACGTCGCCCACCACTCCTACAATCATGCCCCATGGCCGGTCAGCGCGGCCAATGTCGGGGCCGACACGAACCCTCTTCCCCAGCGGGTCTTGATTAGGGAATTTGCGTCTGGCGAATGATTCGCTGATCAGGACAACCGTGGGGCTTCCAGCCATGTCATGCGCGTTGAGCAAACGGCCGCGGCGGAGGGGGATGCGCATTGTGTCGAAATAACCTGGACTCACGGCATAGCGAAATCCTGCCTCGGCATTGGCATTCTGGTCCACCTCGAACTGCACACCAAAGGATTCGAAATCGCCGCTCAATGGCAACTGGCTGGTGAACGCCGCCGCCGCGACTCCAGGCACCTGCCGTACCGCTTCGAGAGCTTGCGTGAAGAAGCGGTCTCGATCACCATCCGCGTCGAATCGGTGACCGGACTCTTGCACCTGCATGGTCAGCACATGCGATGCATCGAACCCGGGATCGATCGCGAACAGACGTTGCAGGCTGCGTAACAACAATCCCGCGCTCACCAGCAGAACCAGTGCCAGCGCGACCTCCGCTACCACGAGCGCGCGCCGTGTCATTTGGTGACCACCGGCGGTGCGTTGTGAGCTCTGCTGCACTCCGAGGTGCAGGTCGCTACGCGAGGCGAGCAGTGCCGGAATCAATCCGATCACCAAGCCGACGACTGCCGTGATGCCGAGGGCGAAGGTAAATACCGTTCCATCGACGCGGATCGCGTTCACTCGCGGCAGCTCAGTTGGGCTAAGCGCCACCAGCGTTCGTACACCGAACCGGGCGACCACCATCCCCAAAGCGCCACCGAGAACGGCCAGCAGCAAACTCTCCGTCAATAACTGGCGGATCAGTCGTGATCGACCCGCGCCCAGCGCAGTGCGCATGGCGAATTCGCCGCGGCGCTGCGCGCCGCGGGCCAGGAGCAGATTGGTCACGTTCACGCACGTAATCAGCAGGACCAGGATCACGGCGCCCATAACTGCCAATAGCGCCGGCCTGACGCTGCTCGTAATGTCCTTCTGCAATAAGTCGGTGGCGATTCCGCGCGAAAGAGACGCCCACGGCGGGCGGGGAAACTCTGCCACTGGAGTGCGGGCAATCCCGTCAAGATCAGCTCTCGCTTGATCGATGCTGACTCCCGCCCGTAACCGCCCCACCATCTGCAGGTGATGACCCCATTCCCTGGTCTGAAGGGAAATGATATTTCCGGGGTCGTACTGCAATGGCGACCAGGCCTTCGCCGAGGGAGCCATGACGTTGTCAAATGCGGTAGGCATGACGCCGATGACGGTATAGTTATCGTCGTCGAGCTTGATCTGTCGTCCAATGATCCCGTTGTCGGAGCCGAAACGCCGCCACAACCCAATGCTCAGGATCACAACTCTTGGGCCGTTGAATACATCGTCCGAAGGCTGGAAGTCTCGCCCTAGCATCGGCGACACGCCCAACACCCGAAAGTAGTTGGCGCTTACCCGTTGGCCATCGAAGCGCTCCGGCTGATCTGCGCCGGTCAGGGTCGGCTGCCAGGGCCTGGTCACCGCCAGGGTGTCGAAGGATCGATTTCGCTCAGCCAGTTCGCGATAGGTATGAAAGGTTTGTGGGATGCGGGCGCCATCCTCCGTGGTATACGACATCGCCACGATTCGCTCGGCATGTGGGTACGGCAGAGGCTCGAAAAGAATGGGATTCACCGCGCTGAAGATCGCGGTTATGGAGCCGATGCCGAGACCTAAAATCACTACGGCAGTACAGGCGAAGCCGGGATTCTTTCCCAACTGACGCAGGGCGTAACGAAAATCCTGCAAGGCAGTCTCAAAGCGGAATCCAACCGTATCCAGACTTTCTTCCTTTAGACGAGATGTGTTCCCAAATTGCCGCTTCGCCGCATATTTTGCTTCTTCAGAAGTCATGCCTTCGGCTCGTAGGGCTTGCTCCTGCTGCTCGCGATGGAAGGCCATTTCTTCGTCCAGATCACTATGGAAGCGCTTCCGTGCGAACAAGATCCCTAGCCTATTTAAGAAGCGGACTATCGCATCCATCCTCGCCTCCTATGCGTCTTGCAGCACGCGACCAATGGCCGCGATCATCTGTTCAAACTCTGAGAGTTCAAGGCCAAGTTGCTTGCGCCCTAACGCCGTCAAAGAGTAATAGCGGGCGCGACGGTTGGTTTCGGTTTTCTTCCACTCGGCTTTCACCCAGCGTTGCAGCAGGAGTCGCTGGAGCGCGGGATAGAGGGAACCTTCTTCAACCGTCAGCACATCCTCGGAAATACGCTTGATGGAAAGAGCAATGCCATAGCCGTGTAATGGCGCGCGCGCCAGCGTTTTCAGGATCAGCATGTCGAGCGTCCCGGGCAGCAACTCGGGTTTCTTGGCCATACCGCATATGTATAGACTATCTATGGATAGACTGTCAACTTCAATCAGACAGAATGTTGGATGGAGGCCCGACGCTAAAATTAACACTGCTTTAACAATCCACGGTGAATGCCGAGGTTAGTATCTTTATCCATGTCAAAGGACTCTCTTCGCATCGACGATCGGCCCGGAACGCAGCCGGGACAGCGCGTTTTAAGCCTCACCGGGGCACTGGTATTAACCACGGTATTTGATTTCCAGGCGACCGTTCGCGCCGATCAATCGCGGTCTCTGATCATCGATTTCAGCAACGTTGTATATGTTGATTCGGCTGGGATCGGGGCGCTAGTGGGAGCTTACGTGACCCGTCAAAATGGCGGCCGTGGCCTGGCGCTGGTTGGTGTGAGCGACCGCATTCACAACGCCCTCAAGATAACCCAGGTCGAAGGTTTTTTCCGGTTTTATGATTCCGTCAGCGCGGCCGAGGAAGCGACCGCCGCGTGAGAGGCGTGAGAATGCCTCTGCGTTCGTCAGATTAGAACTCTCTAATCAAACTGGATCGCCAGCCAGCCTTGCCTGGTTGTTCTCTCAGCCCGAGCGTCGTTTCTTCCTCTAAAGGACGACCTGGCATTTGGCCTCTGACTTGCACGTCGCATCCGGCAGGGGGAACAGGTGCACCAAACCAAACTCATCACTGCCACATACACTGATGGTTTTCGCTGCGTAGGCCCCGCTTGCGAGGACACCTGCTGCCAGGGCTGGATCATTCCCATTGACCAGGCGGCCAATGATAAATTCCGAATCCTCCCATCCAGTCCACTGCGCACTCTGCTCGATGCCAACATCGTACGTACACCGCAAAGTGACGATGGCTCCAAGCCGGCCACTTTTGCCACTTTTCGCATGACCTCATCCAACGCGTGCACGCTACTGTCGGAAGACAGGCTTTGCCGCATCCAGACAGAGTGTGGAGAGACGTTTCTACCTCACGCCTGCGCCACCTATCCCCGAATCGTGCACGTGATCGGCAACACAGAGGAAAAGGCACTCACGCTTTCCTGTCCCGAGGCCGCCCGCCTGGTTCTTCTCAACCCCGCTCTGCTCAACGCAAGCTATCCAGTGATCACCGAGCCGCTCTACCGGCAACTGCAAGGCAGTGATAATGTCGAGAGCAACGGCTCACTTCAGCCGTGGTTTTGGTCCATTCGGGAATCCGCGCTTGGCTTGGTACTGAATCGCACTTTCCCGCTCTGGCAGCGTCTGTTTCTGCTCGGCGTTTTCTGTCGAGGACTGGATTCCATTGCTAAAGGTGAACTAAAAAGCTCCGTCCCCGCGTTTCTACATGACTTTGAAACCACGGTTGCATCGAGCACCCTACCGGCCGCGATGGAAAACCTCCCGGCCGACCTCGGCCAGCAGTTGGATGTCGTGCTGCGGTTGGCCGGAATGCTGCTGCACAGCTCTAATATTCATCCCCGCTTCGTCGAGTGCGTCGAGGCTTTTACAACGGGCATTGGCAATGGTCCTGGCGCGACCTTCGAGAGTCTCACTGCCCGCTACGCCGAGGCACACGACCGTTACTACCGACCACTCTTCGACCGCCAGCCCCACATTCTGGAGAATTACCTGATCAACACCATCATCCGCTGCCAGTTCCCCTTCGGACGTGAAGCCATGCGGAGCGGGACTTCGGCGTCAATGAGCCGTGAACATGCACTGCTGACGGCCCAATTCGCCTTAATAAAGGGATTTCTGATCGGCGTAGCGGGTTTTCATGGCCAGGCATTTTCCACTGACCATGTGGTGCACACGGTTCAGTCCGTTTCCAAACACTTCGAGCATCACTCTGAGTTCCTCAATCAGGCCCATGCCTTGCTGGTGGAGAGTCAAATGGACGGCGATCGGGGAATAGCGATCCTGCTCAGGAACGACCGTCGGATGAGTAGGACAGGAAGAACCTCAAGTCTCTCAGCGTGGCCGTGCACGGCACCATCGGCACTTGGTGAGTCCAACCGAACTTGAGATGGTGAGCGCGGAAGGAATCGAACCTTCAACCTACTGATTAAGAGTCAGTTGCTCTGCCAATTGAGCTACGCGCCCGTCAACGAATTGCCACCACTGCGGACGTTCCGGCTGAGAATGTGGCGGAAACTGCCAGCAAACTGTGACTCGCTTCCCGTCCTGCCGCCAATTCAGACCCAGGCGAGTCCGAAGTCAACGACCGTTTGAGTGTAACACGAAGATTTGGCAACACGTGGCTGGTCTGCACGCATCGCCGCAAATCGGCCTCAAGCGAGGTGTAATCACTGTCTCGATTACTTGTGCGCACGATTTCGTGATTACCTGGAGTCGCTTTTTTGTTACCAAAGTAGCATTTACAGAAAGTGCTGCTCACCCTAATATCGCAATTGTGTTTTGGCAGTTCTGGGGGAGGGCTGCCAGGAGCGTCCTGAACTGAAAAGTTCAGGACGTTTTTATTTGGCGGATAAACCGCCAATCGTTTTAGGAGCGTTGCCGGATATCCGCAGCGAACGTGCCCACCGCACCGGGGACGCCTTGACTCGGGCGGCCCGGCGGCAGGCCGGTTTCCATCGGCGGTCGTTGTTCCAGAGTTCCCAGCACCGGCGTTTCCTCCAGTCCGTTCAACTCCAGTAAAGACACGAAGCCGTGCTTGAGGCACATGCGATCAATTTTCCTTTGTTGGCGCCGCCGCAGCACTTTGAGGGGAAGAGTGTGGAAGTTCCGGAATATCCACAACAGGTAAAGTCGCTGCAATAAGGAAGGGTTTACATAGCGGGGTCCGAGTGGAGTGAGCACTCGCAGCACTCCCCGAGAGAGTTTATCTAGCCACATGCTGAGTTCCTGGGACGACTATTTTCTGTTGTCTTGAACCAGAGCAATTCAAGGGCCAGAATTATTGCACCAAACGTGATGCAAAGAAAGAGTTTTTTTCAATTTGTAGAAGATTTTGGATTGTAGGCCGACGGCTCCGATCAACCGGGCCGCTCGTGATTGCACTAAATGACGTGGCTATCACAGGGGCCACGACTTTTATTGGAGGATTTCAGGCAGGGACGCAATGTTTCGGATGTAGGCCGCAACCCCGATCTGATCCTTTCCCACAGCCTTCTCGACTCGAACTACTGATGCCTGGCAACAGACCCAGCTCTTTTCCCCCTGGGTAAGCTCGGGAGGCAGCATGAGAACTATTTCCAAGGCGCTGCCTTCGTGAATCTGGGAATCGGTGTAGAAGAAAACACCGTTTCGGCTGAGGTCACGAGTCAGGCCGGTGCTGGCTTCGCCTTGCCCAGACCGGATCGATACCGGCACTTGCACCGGAACGCGTGACAGGGAACGCTGTTCGGGCTTGTCCCTGGTCATAGGTCAGGCAGAATACCACGGGACTGGGAGAGGCTCGCCATCATTTAGCATGAACCCGTGACCTCGTTAACTCCGCCACGAGTGGGGCTGGCACGCACGCTCTCCAAGCTGGGGTATTGCTCACGCTCGGCGGCCTGTCGCCTCATTCGTGCGGGACAGGTGTCAGTCAACGGCACAATTCAGCGCGATCCGGAACGGCCCGTCAATTGGCAACGGGATCGAATTGCAGTCGAGGGCCGATCGATTGCGGCCCCTGCCAAGCTTTATCTGATGCTGAACAAGCCCCGTGGCGTGGTCACGACCGCCGCCGATGAGAAGGGCCGTAAGACCGTCTATGCCTACCTAGACGAGGACTTGCCCTGGGTCGGCCCCGTGGGGCGTCTCGACAAAGCCAGCGAAGGGTTGCTGCTGCTGACCAACGATTCCGAGTGGGCGGCGCGAGTGACGGCGCCAGAAACCCATCTGAATAAGACCTACCATGTGCAGATCACAGCGGTTGCAGACGAGGTACTGATCGCTACACTCATTCGAGGTGTGGCTTCCGGGCGGGGGGAGTTGCTACGCGCCAAGCGGGCACAAATTTTGCGAAGCGGGAACAAGAACAGCTGGCTGGAGATCGTCCTTGACGAAGGCAAGAACCGCCAGATTCGTCGTATGCTGGCTGCATGCAGTGTGGAAGTGCTGCGACTCATGCGTGTTGCCATTGGCCCGCTAAGCCTGGGCGAACTGGCCAAGGGAGATTCGCGAGCCTTAACTCAAGAAGAGAAGGAACGATTGGATGAAGCCATGGTGAGGAGATCACGTGCCCGCAGGGAATTACACGAAGCCAAAGAACCACGAATCGGAGTGCGGAGAGATTTTAAGGTGAAGACTACTTAATTGCCGGGGTTTCTTGCAGAAAAGACAGATTGGACGCCACTCTGGCAACTCCCTCTAGATTCTGGAGGTCGTCACTGGTGAAGTCCGGACCGGAACTGGCCAGCTCAAATCCCTTGCGGCAAATCTGAATCACTCCCAAAACCTTCTTCTGTGGATTGAGGATTGGCGCCGACATCAGTTTCTGGATGGAGGTCTGCTCAGAGTGGTCGGTCTCCTCGGTCGTGCCCAGTCGCACGGTTTCAAAGACCCGGGCATGCTTTACCTTGGCAAAAGTATTGAATAGTCCCGTCTTCTTGGTGGATGCGGTATGCGCCGCCACCGACGATGAACTGGAGATTGGAATCGAGCCGGCAGTTTTCAATTGGTCAGGGAAAACGAATTTCAGCAGCCCCTTTTCCAGGCGCAACAAAGCAACTTCATTGGGGCGCACGCCGAAGAACTTCGACACCGCAGCGCGGAATTTCTCCGGTGTGTCAGCCTGCGCCAGTGCAGATTCCACAGCGGATTTCGTAGCTCGCGCCGGTGCCGCTGCTGTTCCCGAAGCCGAATTCAGTTTTCCCGCCATAGATTTTAAATCGACATGCTGAGCCCAGAGTGATATCCAGGTTCGATGTCACCATCGTGACCTGTTGAGACGGGGTCATCAAGTTACCGAAGTACTTTCGAGGGGAGCCGGGCCCGAGTGATCGGTCGATCATGGCTTGGTCAGCGGAAATCCCTTTTCACGCCAGCCGCGAATGCCGCCATCCATTGAGATTACCTGCGTGTAACCCATCTTCTGTAGATTGTCGGCGGCCAGGGCGGAGCGAAAGCCGCCGCCGCAGTACAGGATCATCGGAGTGTTCAGGTCGGGAACGCGTTCCTCGACATCCCGTTCGATGATCCCTTTGCCCAGGTGAATGGCGCTGGGCAAATGATCTTTGGCGTATTCATTGTCTTCGCGTACGTCAATCAGCAGAAACTTCTCGCCCCGATCCAACTTCGCCTTCACCTGATCGACGGTGGTTTCCTGAATGCGTTTTTTGGCCTCTTCTACGATGCGCAGAAAACGAGGGGGGTGCTGATGTGCCATAGCTGCCTCCAATCACGATCCAAGACATTTTATCGGAATAGTGCGTGGGAAGAGACGAAAGGTTGCGACTGAAAGGCTACAGCGCGGGGGCAGATTCTGTGCCGGATGGCGCTTCGATGCTTTCCTCGACCATCGAAACGGTTGCGGCGAGCGGGCCCTTTAGTAGCTTCTGCAAGTTGTTTTGCAACTGAGACCGCTCCGGCTCGCTGAGTTCGTCAAACTCGAACGGTTGCAGGTAACCCTGCGTAGCCCACATGGGGAATAGCACTCGTGCTTTGCTGCGTACAGTGGTATCCCCAACGTGAAAAATCACTTCCACTTTGATGCCTTCGTCCAGAGGTTTCTCCAATTGCAGAAGACCGCCGGTGGTGGAAAGTTGATGCAGCTTTCCCCGTAGTTGCCGACCGTTTTCAAGGCGTGCGAGAAATAGTACGGTTCCCCCGAGCTTGACGCGCGGTGCCCGGGTAACTTTCTTTTGCTGGGCGGATATAACCATGGTTGTCCTCTGAATATCGCATTGAACCCCAACCTAGCGGGAGATTACGAAAGAACGCGACCTGCTATCTCGGTGTACCTGAGGTGTTTAGCGGGTTCTTGCGAAGATCGCGTCGCGCTCTCAGGGGGGTCCACAATGCTCTGGATTCCATTTTGGGAAGAGCCCTTCTTCAGTAACCGCAAGAAGATTACAGCTGTTACTTTGCGGGAGAAAATCTGCCGCTTAGGCTAGCTCGATGAGCCTGAACGCGCTATTGATCTCGCACGACCACGCAAGTTTGAGTTGCCTGGCGACGGCGTTCGCGAAACTCGACATTGAGGCAGAAGTTTGTTCGTCGTGTGCCATCGCCATGGAACTGCTAGTGAAGTGTCCATACTCGGCCGTCGTGCTGGATTTCGACGAACCCGGGGCTACCCATGTGGCGCAGATGGTTCGTCTCGCGCGCGAGGAGCGGCCACCGCTCGTGATGGCTCTGGTCACTCAACTTGGACCGGTCAGTGGTGCGTTTCAGGCTGGAGTCAAATTCGTTCTGTACAAACCGCTAAAGGCGCGAGACGTTGCCCAATCGCTGTGGGATGCGAAACAATTTATGCGTCGTGACCGGCGTCGTTTGCCACGGGAAAATGTAAAGGCCCTGGTGCATCTGCAACTGGAGGGTGCGACTCTGCCGGCGTTGCTGCGTGACCTCAGTGAACAGGGACTGGCATTGCAGGCGCCAGAACCCTTGTCCCGGGCCAGGAGCGTGCCACTGCGTTTCGTGCTCCCCGGGACGGCGCAGACGGTGCAGGCCATCGGAGAAATTATCTGGGCGGATGAGACCGGACGTGCGGGCCTGTTCTTCTCCCGTCTCACGCCATCGTCGCAGAAACACCTCCGCAATTGGTTCGCGCGTCGCCGCACTAAGAAGCAAGATGCGGTGGGCATCCTTCTACCGCCGAGAAAGTTGCGCTCGCGTTCGTTGGTTTCCAGCTAGGGCGCGATCAATGCGAGCCATGCTAAATTCGCGCAAGACGCCGACCGTGTGATCTTCTCCGTTTATACTGTGCGCACTGAACTCCATTGAATCGTTTCACGAAATGACAGAGGAACCACGGTTTCGGAAATTGACGCAGGGCCGTGTCCGCATTTGGCTGCTCGCATTCTTGACTGTCTCTGCGTCCTACCTGTACGCATTTCCTCAGCCCAACATTTTCTATGCCGGAGTCGTTCTGCTGCATGCGTTCGCGGGGATTATCGCGGCGTTGTTTTTATTGCTACTGCTCCCTCGCTGGATGCGAAGTCGAAATCTTGCTACGCGCCTGGGGTGGATATTGCTCACCATCGGCGCACTGGCGGGACTGATCCTGATCAAGACCGGTACGCCGCGCTCGCAGTGGAACCTGATGTACGCTCACATCGCTCTGTCCCTCGGTGGACTCGGAGTGTTGCTCGCGGAGTGGGCTGGATCGCGGGGGTGGCTGGCTCTGGACATCCGACGAACGCTCGCTCGTTATGCCATCTGCCTGGTTTCGATTGGGCTCTTGGTCGTAGGCGCGCGCTATCTGCGAGAGTCACGCTGGCGGCATCAGGCGCGCATTGAGAATCCAGCTATGCCGCCCGCGGACATGGACCAAGAAGGCGATGGTTCGAGCGGGCCTTTTTTCCCTAGTTCTGCCCAGGTGTACGGCGGCCAGAAGATTCCCAGCAAGTTCTTTGTGGAATCGGAGTCCTGCAAACGCTGTCACGAAGATATCTACAACCAGTGGTTCAGTTCGGCGCACCACTTTTCCTCGTTCAACAATCAGTGGTACCGCAAGAGTATCGAATATATGCAGGACACGGTGGGCACGCGGCCCTCGAAATGGTGCGGCGGATGCCACGATCCGGCCGTGCTTTACAGCGGGTTGATGGACACGCCTATCAAGCAGATTGTGCATCGTCCCGAATCCCAGGCGGGCCTCGGCTGCATGATGTGCCACTCGATCGCCGAGGTGAAGAGCACCATGGGGCAGGCTGATTTCTATTTGGAATATCCCAAGCTTCATGAAATGGCGGCAGACACGAATCCGCTTGCACGCTTTTTGCATGATTTTCTGGTGAAGTTGAATCCCGAGCCTCACCGGCGCGTGTTTCTGAAGCCGTTCATGCGGGAGCAGACGGCCGAGTTCTGCTCGACTTGCCACAAAGTGCATCTCGATGCGCCGGTGAATCATTACCGCTGGATCCGTGGTTTCAATGAATACGATAACTGGCAGGCGAGCGGAGTGTCGGGACAGGGAGCGCGGTCGTTTTATTATCCAGCTAGCCCTTTGCAGTGTGCGGATTGCCACATGCCGCTCACGCGATCTTCGGATCTCGGCAATATCAACGGAGTCGTTCACTCACACCGCTTTCCCGGTGCGAACACGGCCTTGCCCACTGCCAATGATGACGCCGCGCAACTGAAGGTCACCGAAGATTTCCTTAAGAACAATATCTTGAGTGTGGATATATTCGCACTTTCTCGCGAACCGATTGCTGCGCAACCCAGCCTGTACAGCCAGCCCGAGCTGTCCACGAACTTCGCTGTCGGGGAAGAAGCTGAGACCAAAGTGGCGTCGGCGAGTGAAGGCGAAATTTCTTCCATTACCGCGCCGCTGAATCGGATGCAAGCTACGGTCCGGCGGGAGGACACAGTGCGCGTCGATGTGGTCGTACGCACAAAGAAAATCGGCCACTTTTTCCCTGGCGGCACCGTCGATGCCTACGACACCTGGCTCGAACTGAAGGCCACGGACGAAAAAGGCCGGACCGTGTTCTGGAGCGGTATGGTCGAAGACGGCGGCAAGGGCCCGGTGGAGAAAGGTGCGCATTTTTATCGTTCGCTACAGCTTGATGCTCATGGCAACCGCATTAACAAGCGCAATGCCTGGGCCACGCGGGCGGTTGTCTATGTGCATTTGATTCCGCCCGGTGCGGCCGATACTGTGCACTACCGGCTTCAGATCCCGCAGAACGCAGGCAACAAGATCACGCTGCATGCACGCCTTTGCTACCGCAAATTTTCGTGGTGGAACACGCAGTTCTCATTTGCCGGAGTTCCCGATCAAGCAGGCGAGGTCACGGCTGACTATGATGATCGCAAATTTGCGTTTACAGGATCGCTACGGGGCGTGTCGGCGAAAGAAGAGAAGATTCCGGATCTTCCCATCGTGGTAATCGCCGAGGATGAGGTCAGGCTGAATGTCCTGCCTCACAATGTAGCCACGCCCGAGCCAAAGACCGTTTTGCAAGGGAGCGACTGGCAACGCTGGAACGACTACGGCATTGGTCTTTTCCTACAGGGCGATCTTAAAGCGGCCCACGCGGCATTTGAAAAGGCAAGCGAAGCGGACTCCGGAAATCCCGACAGTTGGGTGAACTTGGGCCGAGTGGCGGTGCAGGAAGGTGACATTGAGTACGCCCGCAAGGTATTGGAGAAAGCTTTATCGCTGACTCCATCACTGGCGCGTGCGCACTTCTTCTATGCCAAAGTTCTTCGCAGCGGGGGGCGTTACGACGAAGCCGCCCAGCATTTGCGCGCGGTTCTGGCACAATATCCTCGCGACCGCGTAGCTTTGAATGACCTGGGCCGCATTCTCTTCCTCCAGCGCAAATACGCGGATGCGGTGAAGACACTGCGAGCCGTTCTCGCTATTGATCCCGAAGATCTGCAAGCACATTACAACCTGATGCTTTGCTACAGCGGGCTGGGGGATTCAGCGCGTGCGCACGAACACCAGATCCGCTACCTGCGCTTCAAAGCGGACGAAGCCGCTCAGGCCATCACCGGCCCTTATCGCCAGCTCAATCCCGAGGACAACAATGAGCGCCAGGCGATTCACGAGCACGTGTCCGTGCCGTTGAGCGGGATCGGCAAGACCTGTGTGGGGACAGCCGCCTCCGGCTGTCCCGCCGAGCGAAGCTCGGCTCGGGTTGGCGCAGGTGGGTCAAGATGATCCGGCGACTCCGCCTGCTCGCGTGTCTATTGATCCTTAATGTTTCTGCACACGCTCAATCCATCCAATTCCGCGACATCACCGCCCGTGCTGGCATTCACTTCGTCCACAACAATGGTGCCTTCGGCAAGAAGTATCTTCCCGAAACCATGGGGCCGGGGTGCGCATTCATTGATTATGACAACGACGGCTGGCCCGACATCGTGCTCATAAATGGCCAAGACTGGCCGGGACACATCAAATTCGGCGCGACGACGCTGAAGCTCTATCACAACAATCGCGACGGCACGTTCACCGACGTCACTCAAAAGGCCGGGCTTGCGGTTGCGATGTACGGCTTGGGTGTTGCCGTCGGCGACTACGACAACGACGGCTACGACGATCTCTTTATTACTGCCGTCGGGCAGAGCCACTTGTTTCACAACAACGGCAACGGGACATTTACCGATGTAACCAAGGCCGCCGGATTGTGGGGGCCAAATGAGTTTTCCACCAGCGCGGCCTGGGTGGATTACGATCGCGATGGCAAACTTGATCTCGTCGTCGCTAATTACGTGCAGTGGTCGGAGAAAAGTGATCTCTACTGCACGCTCGATGGGGTTCACAAATCATACTGCACCCCGGAGTCCTATAAGGGCAGCTCAGCACGGCTCTGGCACAACCTGGGCAATGGAAAATTTGAAGACGCCACTGAGAAGGCAAAGTTTTACGATCCAACTTCCAAGAGCCTCGGCGTCGCCATCCTGGATTACAACGGCGATGGCTGGCCTGACATTCTGCTGGCCAACGACACTCAGCCTAACAATCTCTATCTCAACCAGCACGACGGTACCTTCGCCGAGAAGGGAATTGAAGCTGGCATTGGCTTCAGCGAAGACGGCGTCGCCCGCGCCGGCATGGGCGTGGATGCTGCTGACTACGACCGTAGCGGGCGGCCCAGCATCATCATCACCAATTTCGCGAATCAGATGCTGTCGCTCTATCACAACGAAGGCAACGGCTTGTTTGTGGATGAGGCTCCACGCTCCGAAGTAGGGCGCGCCACGCTGATCACGCTGGGATTCGGTTGCTTCTTTTTCGATTATGACAACGACGGCTGGCCCGACATCCTGGTTGCCGACGGCAATATTGAAGAGCAGATCGAACGCGTGCAAAAGCGGGTCAAGTATGCCGAGCCTCCGCACGTGTTCCGCAATCTTGGCGGCGGGAAGTTTCAGGAAGTCACGGAATCGCTTGGACCGGCTTTTGCCAGTCCCAAGGTCGCGCGGGGCGCCGCGTATGCCGACATTGATAATGACGGGGCACTCGACATTTTGCTCACGACTAACGGCGGTCCAGTGTATTTGTTTCACAACGAAGGCGGTGGCAATAAGGGTCTGCGGGTGAAGTTGGTCGGAACCAAATCGAATCGTGATGGTATTGGCGCGGTGGTGCACGTGATCTCGGGCAAAGATCAGCAGTGGCAGACTGTACACAGCGGCTCGAGCTATTTGTCGCAGAGCGAACTGACGCTAACGTTCGGTCTCAGTTCATCCAGCCGGGCTGACACGATCGAGGTGCAATGGCCGAGCGGGCAGATTGACAAGCTGGCAAACGTTGCCGCCAGTCAAACCATCACGGTTCAGGAAGGGAAGGGAATTGTGGCCCGGCGACCTTACTCGCCGCCTGCTGTCAAAAAGCGATAACCACCGAGGGCACAGGGGATCACAGAGGAAGTCGCGCAAGAAACCTCTGTGCTCCTCTGTGTCCTCTGTGGTTAACTTGTTTCTCGCATGACTCGACGAATTGCAATCTTTCTTGCCGGGATTCTGGCGACGTATGCCGTTCTTTTCGCTGCTCCTCCGCAGAGGCCCGCCGACGCGTCCGCCCAGGCTGCGCACCTGAACAATCTTGGCGCAGCTTACATGGATCAGCAGCTTTTTGAAAAGGCCTTGAAGACGTTTCAGGACGCTGCCGCGCTCGATCCCAAGTTTCAGATTGCCCGGCTCAATCAAGGTATCGCGCTGCTAAATCTGGGCAAGGTCGATGCCGCACGGCCGCTGTTGGAGAAGGCGGTGAAGCAGAATCCCAATGATTCCCACGCCTGGTACAACCTCGGCTTGCTGTTCAAGAATAGTGGCGACGCGACGGGAGCCATTGATGCGTTCCTACATGTCACAGCGGCCGATCCTAGCGATGCTGACAGCTGGTACTTTCTTGGCGCGTCGTACGCAGAGAATAAGCAGTACGCTGAAGCAAAGAACGCCTTCCAACACGCGCTGAAGCTGAATCCACAACATGCTTCGGCTGAGTTTGGGCTCTCTCGCGCGTATCAGCAGTCGGGTGACCTTACTCACGCCCGCGAGCATCTTGTCCGCTTTCAGTACATCACGCAGAGCAAACTTGGCGTGCCGATCAGTCTGGCCTATGGCGAGCAAGGCAAGTATTCACTGGCGGAGGAGTCCGCGCTGGCGCCGGAAAAAGTGCCGGAACAGATTAAGGTGAGGTTTGTGGATGTGACGGAGAAGGCGGGGTTGATCACAAAAGCGGCTGCCTCACAAGGGAATGAGCTGGACTCCCACCTTGGCCCAGGTGCGTGTTTTCTGGACTACGACAATGATGGCCGCCCGGACATCTTTCTTCCGGACAACGGCAAAGAAGGCGGAATGTCGCTGTATCACAATCTGGGTAATGGCAAGTTTGAAGAAGTAACTCGAAAGGCTGGGCTAGATCCGACATTGTACGGGATTGGATGTACCGCAGGAGATTACGACAACGACGACGCGACCGATTTGGCTGTGAGTTTCGGCGGCCGCCTTTTGCTGTTACACAACGAAAAGAACGGAACTTTCAAAGATGTTACAGAGGTAGCCGGGCTGAAAAGCGTCGGCCTTGGTTTGAGTGCACTCTTTGTTGATTACGATCACGACGGCGATTTGGACCTCTACGTCAGTCGAGCCAATGGCGCAATTCCCAAGACCAATGGATATTCGACCATAGGCCCTGCTCGGGGATGGAATATGCTGTGGCGCAACAACGGAAATGGAACTTTCACCGATGTCACCGAGGCAACCGGACTTTCGGGCGATGGGGCAAGTACAGTTGCTGTGGGTACTGACTATAACAACGACCGCGCAATCGATCTCCTGGATGCACAATCTGTGCAGTCGCCGCTAGTGTTTGAAAACCCACGAGAAGGGAAGTTTCTCGCGCGTCATTTCTGGCCGGTCGCCGAGCCTGAAATCACACACGGTATCGCCGCCCTAGATTTCAATCATGACGGTTGGATGGATTTTGCGTTCTCCGGCTCTCCACAGCCTGGGGTGACTCTTTGGAGAAACAACGCTGGCCATGATTTTGATCGCGTGAGCCTGCCTCGGACTGATTTGGTCCATGCCTGGGGCGTCGCCGCCATCGACTATGACAACGACGGCTGGGTCGATCTTGTCGCCGTGAGCGAGACTGCTGAGGGCAAGGGGGAGATACGGCTTTTTCGCAACCTCGGCCCTGATGGATTTAAGGACGTCACTACCGACGTCGGCCTCGACAAGATCAGTTTGAAAGATCCTCGCGCTATCGTGACCGCTGATTACGATGGCGATGGCGCAACTGATCTGCTTATCACCCAGAATCACGGGCCAGCGGTGCTTCTGCGTAATGAAGGCGGCAATCAGAATCACTGGCTTCGCCTCGATCTGACCGGCCTCGCCGACAACAAGAGCGCCATCGGAACCAAAGTCGAAGTATTTGCAGGCGGCAATCGCCAGAAGTTCGAGATCGCCGGCTCATCCGGCTATCTGGGGCAGAACTCGCTACAACTCACAATCGGACTCGGCAAGGCGAAGCAGGCCGATGTCGTCCGCATGCTCTGGCCCACGGGCGTCCTACAGGACGAAGTCGATGTCGCCGCCGACCGCGAGCACAAGTTCATGGAGATTGATCGCCGCGGCGGTTCGTGTCCCACGCTCTTTGTTTGGGATGGCAGGCACTACGCGTTGGTCGCGGACATGATCGGTGCGGGTGCGCTGGGACACTGGTACCGTCCGGGGCAACGCAACATTTCGCGGCCCACGGAATACATCAAGATCGATCGCGACTCGATCCGCGAAAAAGATGGCAAGCTGAGCTTCCGTTTCATGGAACCGCTGGAAGAGTCGGTATATCTCGATCAAGCGCAGCTTCTCGCGGTGGATCATCCCGGCGAGTTCGATGTCTATCCCAACGAATACTTTGCAACCGACCCGCCCTATCCGCCCTTCAAAATTGTCTTCAGCTGGGACACGCGCCCTCCTGCCGGCGCCTGGGATGAGCATGGGCACAACCTCTTGCCGGATCTGCTGGCGCACCGCTATGTCGGCGATTTCGAGCTCCTGCCGTTCGAGGGCTTCACCAAACTGCATAGCCTGGAACTCGATTTGGGTCAGCCCTATGACGGAGGCCCGCTGTGGCTGTTGATGCATGGTGAGGTTGAATACTACAGCGCCACCGCGATGTACGCGGCCAATCAAGCAGGGATACCCGTTATCGCGCCCTACGTAGAAGCCCTCAGTGCCGATGGTAAGTGGAGTCGTGTTGCTGACGATTTCGGTTTCCCGGCGGGCGGTCCGCGTACCATAACCGCCGATCTAACCGGCAAACTGCCGCGCGGTACGCAGCGTATCCGAATATGGACCAACGCTCAGGTCTACTGGGACAGCATTCTGGTTGATCGCGCTGATCAGAGCCAGGATTCCCGGGCCACTTGGGTTCCACTCGTCCGTGCCGATCTTCGCTTCCACGGATTTCCACTGAAGATCGAGGGCAAACCTCCGGGCAATGTGCAGTACATCTACGAACAGGCGAGTGCGACCGGTCCTTACACGCATCCCACCGGCAATTACACCCGTTATGGCGACGTGTTGCCTCTGGTCCGTGATTTCGACGACCGGCTGGTTGTGTTTGGGTCGGGAGAAGAAGTTGCGCTGGATTTCGATCCGGCCAGCCTGCCACCGCTGCCCAGCGGGTGGACACGGGATTATTTCTTCCTGGCCAACGGATACGAAAAAGATATGGACTTTTATTCCTACGATTGGACCCACGTCGATCCATTGCCGTTCCGCGACATGGGCACGTATCCGTATCCCGGGAAGTCGTTTCCGCTGGACGATAAGCAATTGAATTATCTTCTCGAGTACAACACGCGATATATGTCAGGACATGAGCCGCGGGGATATGGGTTTGCGTATGAGACACCCAGATAAGGGAAGATGGTTAGGGATGCTTCGACTGCGCAGGACCTCGCTTCGCGAAGTCCTGGCTTCGCCCAGCAGGACAACGAAATCGATTTAATATTGACAGTTTCGTGCTGCCGTAATCCAATACGCCGAGATGGAAACCACTCTTGCTCCTGCGCGACTGCGGCGCACCCTCACCCTTTGGGACCTGATTCTTTACGGCATTATCGTCATCCAGCCGACGGCGCCTATGCCAGCGTACGGTGTTTTCAGCAATGCGGGCCAGGGCCACGTGGTCACTTCGATCCTGATCGCGATGGTCGCGATGGTCTTCACCGCCATGAGCTATGGCCGCATGGCACGCGTGTACCCGAGCGCGGGCTCGGCGTACACCTATGTCGGACGCGAGTTGCATCCTTCGCTCGGCTACGTGACCGGCTGGAGCATGACCATGGATTACATCCTGAATCCGCTGATCTGCACCATCTGGTGCGCCAAGGCGATGGCGGATTTGCTGAGTGGAAGCCGCTATCAGATTCCTTACCCTGGGCTGCTTTGGCCGATATTGTTTGCCGGGTTGTTCACGGTACTGAACCTGCGTGGGGTGCAGACATCGGCGCGCATTAATCAAATCCTCTGCGCCATTATGGGAGCTGTCATCGTTGTGTTCTTCTGGTACACCATCCGTCACATCTTTAATTTGCCGCAATATCCAGAAGCCTATTTTCTGCGTCCGTTCTATAACCCGGAGACTTTCACGGTGAACCGGGTATTCCACGGCACGTCGGTTGCGGTGCTGACCTATATCGGCTTCGATGGAATTTCGACTTTGTCGGAGGAGGTCGACAATCCCCAGCGCAACATCTTCCTGGCCACCGTCCTGGTCTGCGTTATTACAGGATTTCTGGCTGCGGCCGAAGTCTATGGCGCGCAGCTGTTGAGTCCTCAATATAACTTCGCTGCGAGCGAGGTCGAAAACGCATTCAGCCATGTGGCAGCGATTGCCGGAGGCCCGCTGCTTACCAAGGCAATCAGCCTTACCCTGCTGATCGCAACTATCGGTTCCGGCATGGGATCGCAACTGGGCGCGGCCCGCCTGCTCTACGGCATGGGACGCAGCGGCGCGATTCCCAAGAAGTTTTTCGGAGCCATCCATCCCAAAACCCGAATTCCTGCGAACAACGTGGTTTTTGTCGGTGGAATCGCATTGATTGGGGCTTTTCTCATCACCTACGACAATGGCGCCGAGTTGCTCAACTTCGGCGCGCTGATTGCATTCATGGGCGTCAATCTGGCATCGCTGACTCACTATTACATTCGCGGGAAGGACCGAACTGTCGGGCAATTGATTCCGCCGGTGCTGGGCTTCTTCATTTGCTTATTCATATGGATTCATCTGTCGAAGCTGGCGATGATTGTAGGTTCCATCTGGATGATCGCCGGCATCGCTTATGGAGCCTGGAAGACGCGAGGCTTTCAGAGTCATTTGGTGAATTTCGATCTGCCGCCTGAAGAAGGCTGAAGAGTGCAATGCCCCTGTTCTCCAGACTTCTCAAAACTGGCGAAAGCTGCCTATTGGGAACTTACGTTCCAGCCGCTGACTTCGATGCTGGGTTGGGTTGCTCCTAAAGTGATCGCCCGATAAGTGGCGCTAACTTCGCGCTTTTCACCGGGGAGCAGCGAGACGTAATTGTCGTCCCACAGCACGGGCAGAATCTCTTCGCCATCCCGGCCTTTGTCGACTTTAAGGCGCACGAAGAATGCCAGACTCCTGCTGGGATTCTCGATCACCACGCGGGTAGTGGCGTCTTCTCCCTTGCGCTCAGTGCGGCTTGTAACCTTCACCTTCACTTTGGGCAACCGGGAGAGCGCGGTGAAGTCCGCGTACGAGAGTGTCGGAGTCGTGTACCAGTTGGATTTGTCCCAATCGAGGGTTTCGGGCTTGGTGGAAAGCCAGTAGAAATTCGATCCCACGACTTTGCCAGTTGAGTCTTGCAGTCGGAGCGCCACAAAGTACGTGGGGCTGAGGCCGGAAATGTCCGGCAAGGTCAGGACCCGGGTGGTGCTGTCAGCGGGAGCATCCAGAGCCATCTCTTGCGAGAATTTCTCCGTCATATCGAGATTCAAAACCTTGGTGATCAGCTTCAGTCCGCGGGCGTCTTCATATTGGCTGCTCACTACCCAAATGGCGTGATCGTCGTAGCCATAGAGAGGATGCAGCACCTGGTTGGCATTCTTGGCGCCAAAATATCCGCCGCCCGGCCTTAGATAGTAGTCATACAGGTGCCAGATGGTCGACGGCCAGGCGTTATTCAGCATCCATTGGATGACGCCTGTCGAAACATATTTGTTCCGGTTATAGGCTTCATACATGGCGCGGATGCCCTCGTAGGTCATCAGTTGCGACTTAAAGGTGAAGTCCTCCAAGCCGGTGGCTTCGCCGTAGCGCGTATTCAAAGCATTGGCAAAGAGATGGATGTCTTTGAAGGTGTGGGCGCCAGCATGGAAGTTCCACCAGTCGTCAACCGGCCACCAGTGTTCTTTCGGCAACATCGTGCGAATGCTTTCGACCGGAGGCACGGCGGCTCCCATACTGGTTTCAGTATTGAAATCGTATGCGCCGCCACAGCCCGGAGTGTCGTCGGGATTGCATTGTGGGTGCCCACCTAGAGTAGCGATCGAATCCTGTAACCAATACTCAGGTGCGACGTAGTCGTAAGGGCCGCTCATCTTGAGCCCGGTTATTCCAACCGCGGAGGGATCCTTTCCTGTGGCTGAGGGCATCACCGGGTTAGGCCAGAGCAAGTCATGCTCGATTTTCAGATACATCTGCTCCACATCCGGCGGGGGCGGGTTGTCGCTGCCGTTCATCCACAGCAACATACTGGGATGACTCCGCAAGCGATAAATCTGGTCGCGCAACGACTGCTCCGCGATCACGAAGTCTGAAGGTTTCCAATTGGCCCAGTGTTCCCAGTGGGAACAGCAGACCCATCCCGCCATCACCAGAATTCCCTGGCGGTCAGCCAAATCGAAGAATGTTTTGTTTTCCAGCATGCCTTCGAGGCGAACGGTGTTGAGCCCCATGTCCTGCGTATAACGCAATTCGTCGTGCATTCGTTGCTTGTCTTCGCGGAGCAACATATCCATTGACCAGCCGCCGCCACGGATCAGAATCCTCTTCCCATTAATCGAAAAAACACGATGTTGGTTCGCATTCAGCTGTGAAGTGATCTCGCGGATACCGAACTTCGTTTCCGACCAGTCAGAAGCGTGACCGTCAACATCGAATTCCAGGTTCAAATCATAAAGCTCGGGTTTGCCCATTTGCGCCGGCCACCACAGGCGCGGATGGGCAAGATTGAGCCCCGGGAAACTGGATGGATCGAAGACCACATCCTTCGATTCACCGGGAGCGAGGTCAACCTGCTGTGAGACGTCTATGTTTTCAATGCGGCCTCGCAGGATGCCCCGGACGGGCTGTTGGGTCGCGTTCTTCAGTAGGGCGGTGACGGTGAGGTGTGCCAGATCATTACCGGGAGAATCTACCTTCGAGACTACGGTCGGGTAACGGAGAGTTACCGGCCCGCTGGTTGAAACTTCGACATCACGAAATATTCCCATCTGTTTATCTGGCGGCGCAGGATTCCAGTCCCAGAAGTTGACGGTCAGATCGTTCTCGGTCGGAGAAAACACCTCAACCGCAAGCGTATTGGTTTGACCGATACGCGTGTCAGGTGTGACGTTGAATTCATAGGTCCGCCAGGCACCGGCAACGTCGTCGGATTTGGCAAGCTGCTTTCCGTTGAGCCAGATGTTGGCGCGGTAGTTGATTCCGTTAAACTTGAGCCAGATCGTCTTTCCGCCAAAGCTCTTGGGAATCGTGAATTCTTTGCGAAACCACCAGGGAACAATGAAAGGGCTGTCCTGTGCCATGGGAAGACTGACAAAGGTTTGTCCAATGGGGTAAGTCATCCCCGGGAGTTTGCGCAGGTTCATGCCGAAGTAGGGGTCGGGATAACGCTTATTGTTGACCAGCGCTGCGACCACCGTAGTCGGCACTGAAGTGGGATACCAGCCCCGCGGAAGAAATTTGAGGTTGGAGACCAGTTCGCCCGGTGTGTCTACTTTGTATAGTGATTGCAGCGTCCAGCCGTCGTTGAGAATCAGCGCCGCCTGTGAGTGACGATTCGGCGGTTGCTGCCCAAAGGCGAGCGCCGAACTCAACAACCATGACAACCCCAGCCAAGCCGGTTTCTTCATAAGAGTCAGGCCTTCCGCGAGAAGCGAAGAACATCTTGAATAACAGCTTTATTAATTCGTTTCAATAGCCGAGATTCCCATCACCTTGCCCACCGCAACCCAGCAAGAATACTTTAGTTTATAATTCAACTTTCTGCCTTTATCCCTGGAGTGACGCGAAATGATTCGATTCCTGCAGACCCCTGGGCCTCTCAAGAAAGTGATTCTTGGCGGCCTTCTAACCATTATCTGTGTATTCATGGTGATCACGCTGGTGCCAGGCTTTGGCAGTACCGATTTTTTCGGTACCGGCCCGGCCAAAGGCGTCGTCGCCACCGTGGCGGGAAGCGATATCACCACGGCTGAGGTGCAGCGCGAAGCCAAGCAGATGGTGCAACAACAATTTCCCCGGGGAGGCGCGCAGGTTGCCATGTTGCTGCCCTACTTCAGTTCGCAGGCGGCGCAGCAGCTCATCAGCCGAAGCGCCATAATCGCCGAGGCCCGGCGCATGGGATTGCACGCAACCGACGATGATCTGCGTGATGAATTGCAGCATGGCCGTTACGCACCGGTCTTTTTCCCCGAGGGTAAGTTCGTCGGGCAGGCGGCGTACGAAGAGCGTCTTCAGCAGGCGGACTTGTCGGTAACCCAGTTCGAGGAGGGCGTGAAAGAGGACATCCTCCTGGAAAAGTTGCGTAACCTGGTGGCGGGCAGCGCGCTGGTTACGGATGCTGAAGTTCACGAGAAGTTCGTGAAGGACAATACCAAGGTCAAGTTCGACTACGCGGTGCTGCACAAGGAAGACATTCTTAAGACGCTGCACCCTGCAGATGCGGAGCTGAAGGCCTACTACGAGCAGCACAAGGCGGCGTATGCGAACTCCATCCCGGAGAAGCGAAAGATCGAGTACGCACTGATTGATGCTGCGAAAGTCCAGGCCGGAATCCAGGTCAACCAGCAGGAAATTGCGGCTTACTACGACCAGCATCGTGACGAGTATCGCGTGCCGGAACAGGTCAATGTCCGCCAGATCCTCATCAAGACTCCGCTCGCGGGCGCCGATGGCAAAGTGGACGCCAAGGGTGTCGAGGATGCACGCAAGAAAGGCGAAGAAGCCCTGGGGCAGTTGAAGGCGGGAGCCAAATTTGAGGATGTCGCGAAGAAATATTCCGACGATCCCAGTGGCAAGACAGGTGGCTCCATTGGTTGGGTTCGCCGGGGAGGGTTTCCGGTTCCTGAGGTGGATAAAGCCGCTTTCTCGCTTGCGAAAGGCGGCAATAGCGATCTGATCAATGCCGGTTACGCCTTCGTGATTCTGCACGTGGACGATAAGCAGGAAGCGCATGCCAAGACGCTCGACGAGGTAAAGGATCAAATCGAGCCTGCCATCAAGGCGCAGAAGGCTTCTCAGGCAGCCGAGGCGGAGGCAACAGCCCTTGTCTCCCAGTCCCGGACGGGTGGTCTCGATAAGGCGGCGGCAGCGAAGGGGTTGACGGTGGTCACCACTGATTTCATCAACCGCAGCGACTCTTTACCGGGAATTGGTAATGCTCCGCCACTTATGGAAGCAGTGTTCAATGCGGCAGAAAAGTCCCCGCCGGATGAATTGGCGCTGCCACAGGGTTTCGTGGTGTACGGGCTGCTGGCTATCAGGCCGCCGGCTACGCCAAGTTTTGAGGACATTCGTACCCGGGTGGAAAGCGAGTTTAAGGAATCGCGTTCGGCGGCCTTGCTGACACAGAAGACCCAGGAACTCTCTGACCGCGCCAAGTCTGAACACGACTTGAAGAAGGCGGCGAAAGAGCTTGGGGCGACGATGAAGACCAGCGATCTGGTGCTGCCTGACGGTCAGGTTCCTGAACTGGGTGCGATGTCGGGGCCGGCATCGGTGGCTTTTACCCTGAAGCCCGGCGACATCAGTGGCCCGATCGACACCAACACTAGCGGAGTGGTGCTGTCGGTGCTGGAAAAACAAGATCCTACCGACCAGGATTACGCCGCCAAGAAAGACCAAATTCGGGATTCGCTGCGCCAGAGCAAACAGCAGGAACTGTTTGGTTTGTTCGTCAGTAATCTGCGTCAGCAAATGGAAAAGTCAGGCAAGATCAAAATCAACCAACAGGAATTGAAAAGCCTGACCAAACGCCAGGGTGGTGAAGACGAAGGCGAATAAGCGAGTCCCTGATATCGCTGGAATTGGGCTTCCCTGACTCGACCGGCGCAGTCTCAACCGTTGCAGTAGTTTCGTTTCGCGCTGAGCCTCAATCGGAATTTCGAGTGAGTAGGCGCAATCTTCCTCCTGCACAGCTCAGAAATTGAAGATGGAATCATAGGTAAACATGCCATTTCCTCGCGCCACCGGAATCCTTCTCCACCCGGTTTCGCTGCCCTCGCGCGGCGGGATCGGAAATTTCGGTCCAGCGGCCTACGAGTTCATTGATTTTCTTGCCGCCGGGCGGCAGGGTTTGTGGCAGGTATTGCCGCTGGGGCCGCCCGCCAATGGAAATTCCCCCTACTCCTCAACCTCAGCATTCGCCGGCAATCCGCTGCTCATCAGCCTGGAACGATTGGCAGAACGCGGTTGGATTCCCGCATCAAAGCTGCCGGGGATTCCTGAGACAATCGGGCCCATCGATTATGAAGAGGTTCGCCGAAGCAAGCTGCCGCTGCTGAACGAAGCGTGTGGCAAGTTCCTCGCTTCGGCCAACGGGGAGCAACGTTCCCGCTTCGACCGATTCAGTGCGGAAAACTCCTGGTGGCTGGAAGACTTCGTACTTTTTGATGCCTTGCAGGACCGCTATCAGGTGAAGTTCTGGAAGGATTGGCCGGCGGAACTGGCTCGCCGCGAGCCTGCAGCGCTGGCGGCTGCGCGGACGGAGCTAGCTTCCGAGTTGGCCATTCTCCGCGTCCTGCAGTTTTTCTTCTATGAGCAGTGGCGCGCCTTGCGGCGCTATTGCGCCGAAAAATCCGTTCGCGTGGTCGGCGATATCGCTATCTTTGTGGACTACGAAAGTGCCGATGTGTGGGCTAACCGCGAGCTCTTTCGCTTGAATGACAAACTCGATCCTGAAGTTGTGTCCGGAGTTCCTCCGGATGCTTTCAGCGCCACCGGCCAGCGTTGGGGCAATCCGCTGTACAACTGGGATGTGATGAGGGAACGTGGTTACAAATGGTGGGTGCAACGGCTGCGCTGGGCCACTCAGACCTGCGACTACATTCGCCTTGACCACTTCCGCGGGTTTGCTCAGTTCTGGGAGATTCCCGCCGCCGATGATACCGCCATGAACGGTCGCTGGGTCGACGGTCCGCGCGACGAATTGTTCAACAAACTGCGTGACGAACTGGGTAGCCTGCTTTTTTTCGCGGAGGACCTCGGCTACATCACGCCTGATGTTCACGCGTTGCGAGAAAACCACAAGATTCCAGGGATGGCCGTGCTGCAGTTCGGATTCGGCGACCCCGGCGCTCACCAGTATTTACCGCACCGTCTCACGCCCGACCGCGTGGTCTACACCGGCACCCACGACAACGATACGACGGTAGGATGGTGGAACACAGGAGCCAGTGAACATGAGCGGCGTTCTGTCATGGCTTATCTGGGGTGTTGCAAAGACGGCATCAACTGGGCGATGATCCGCGCAGCCCAGGGCTCAGCGGCTAGTCTTTCCGTAGCGCCGTTGCAAGACGTGCTGGGATTGGGCAGTGAGGCACGCTTGAACGTCCCCAGCCTCAAGACGGGAAACTTTCGCTGGCGCTTTCAACTAGGAGCTTTGACTCCGGAGCTGGCGTCTAAGCTTGCAGCGATGGCTGAAGTTACTGACCGGCTTCCGCGACCGCTGCCGATTCCTCCGGCTGAGGAATTCACGGCCTGAACGAAGCGCAAAAAAGGCCGGAATCTCACGATCCCGGCCGTTAGTTGGCTGGTTGCCCGGAAAAAACAAAATTGTTGTAAAGCCGCGCGTTGTGGCCTACGCAGTTCTTCTTGGCCGCACCGTCAGATCGCGCACCTGGGTCAAAATGCTTGACATCTGCATCCCATTCAGTTGTGCGACAAAGGGCAGCATCTCCGCGATGAACGGATCTTGCATCAGTTCGCGGACTTCCTGCTGACGGTTACGTTCTCCGCCGCTGAGCAGATCGGGTACGGTGACCTCCAGCGCCCTGGCAAGCCGCTCCAGCGAGGAGAGGGTAGGCGTGGCCTTTTCATTTTCTATCTTGGACACGTAGGTCCGCGGCACAGACATGCGCAAGGCCAGTTGTCGCTGACTGAGTCCGCTACCCAGCCGGATGGACCGGATCGCGGTGGCCAGGTGCAAATGGCCGTGACTGTGGCCATTAGTCGGAATGATCTGCTGCGGCGGGGGCGGAGCAGAAACGATCTCCGGCTCGTCCTCGTCTAGCGACCCGTGGCAGCGACGGCACAAATTGTTGGTGGTGCGAAACTGAACCAGCAGGCAACGATCACAGCGAACCACTTCCCTGGAATCTACCGGGGCAAGCATGGTAGCCATTAGGTTTGGGAGGGGCCAGAGCGGGCGTCCCGGTGGAACCAAAAAACGAACCAAACTAGGTACTTGGTTCCAGACCTGCAGCGTAATCTGAGGCAGCAGCACTGTGGATGTCAAGTAAAATAAGGGGCAGGCGCAAAATACTACGGATGGACAGAGAGGTCCGCAGGCGAACGCTCGGCGAACATCCGAGGCCGCAGGCAAAATAGTTTGGGCAGCACCGCGGAAAACCGTTACTTTCATCGGATCGCTGGAAAGTCCATAGGGGCGGGCGCTTTAGTTCGTTGGACAAGTTTTCGGCGGTTTTTGAGCGGACAAGCGAGGACAGTATGAAGAGCAGAGAAGAAGCCTGGTGTTTACTAACTGAGTTCACCCAGTCGGAAAGTTTGCGCAAACATGCTTTAGCGGTCGAGGCGTGCATGCGCGCCTATGCGTCAAAATTTGGCGGAGATGAAGACCTCTGGGGAGTGGTCGGCTTGCTGCACGACTTCGATTACGAGAAATATCCCGGTCGTGAGGATCATCCTTACAAGGGCAATGAAATTTTGAAAGAGCGTGGCTGGTCCGACGAAATTCGCCGGGCGATTATGTCGCACGCTGAGTACACCGGCGTGAAGCCCGAGTCCGCGATGGAGAAGGCGTTATTTGCCTGCGATGAGCTGGCCGGATTCATTACGGCCTCTGCGCTGGTGAAGCCGGGGAAGTCTTTGGCTGAGGTTGAGGCCAAGTCGGTGCGAAAGAAGATGAAGGACAAGGCTTTTGCGCGCAGCGTGAACCGTGACGACATTGTGAACGGCGCGGCTGATTTGGGCGTCGAACTGGAAGAGCATATTACGTTTTGCATTGAGGCGATGAAGGGGATTGCGGGGCAGTTGGGGCTGGATGGAAGTGCGGTGAAGACGGCGTGATGTAGGCGCGGGCGTCCCGCCCGTGCGGTTCATTGCGCGCAGGGGAGGAGATACTGCGGATAAGACACGCTAAGGTTGCCCCGCTTCTTTCCACGTTCGTCGATGACCTCGACCTGCAGGTGCTCTTTCTTAGCCCACGGACTCTCGATTGACAACTGAAGGGTATAGAAGTGCGCCATCTGATTGTAGGCGAGGTTCAGCTCTGTTTTTAGTCGCTCCAGCGCGTTGGACGAACGTTCGGCATCGGTGTCGACCACCCAAGCCCCCTGTTGCCTCAGCCAGGTCCGCCAGTAGGGCCGGACTCTCGTCCGGGTTCGACGGGAGACCCATATACCGGTCGTACAAGACAAAGGCAAACAACCGGATACCTCTCGCCAAGAACTTAGCCTCAACATCCCGTTTATGAGCCTTGCTGGAGTTTTCAAAACCGTCAGTGACGATATAAACCGTATCTCCGGTTTCGGGCGTGTGTAAGAGATCGGCAGAGTAATCGAGAGAATCCAGAAGCGCTGTGCGTCCTTTGCCATCCTCCAGTTTTGTGAGCCGCTCCGCGATATCGGTGGCGGGGTGGCCGAAGCCAATCGTATCGACGATGTGGTCTGAGAACAGCACCAGTGCAACCCGCAAAGTGGAGGGAGCAGAGGTCAGCAGGTTTCCGGCAACGAGTCTAGCTAGGCCCCAATTATGCCCCGACTTACTTATGCTCCCGCTTATGTCGATCACCAGCACAATCCTGTGGGTTCCAGTTTCCATTCGAACTGATTGGATTGTTATTGCCTCGCCTCTAAACTTTGCGCGAAACGACACTGGCTGCAGTCCAGAAACCAGTTTCCCCTGCTGGTCTCGCACATTGACGACGATCGTCGGCGTGAGGCAATTGTCAGCAACTTGGGCTGCTGCGGCCTCGCACAGCGATAAAGTAATCGCGAACAGCAGGACATGGATTCGAAGCTTCATCGTGGACATGCCATCAAAATGAATGCTTTTAGTTACCTTAGCGCCGCCGCCACCTTCCCACTAGCAATCAACTCAGCGATCCGCTCGAAATCCTGATACATCACCCGGTCCTTGTCCATCGTCGGACACACCGACCGAATCGCAGCATGAGCTGCCTGTCCGCGCTTGCTGGGCTTTAGGGGCGCGAGAAAGTCGAGTGCCTGCGCCGCCGCCATCGCCTCAATCGCGAGGACATTGTTGGTATTGACCACGATGCGCTTCAGCTTCAGTGACGCGGTCATTCCCATGGAAACGAAATCTTCTTTATTGCCCGAGGTGGTGATCGAATCGACCGAGGCGGGATGGGCGAAGATTTTATTTTCGCTGACCAGCGCCGCTGCCGTGACCTGCGGCATCATGAAACCTGAATTCAATCCTGCGCCCGCCGCCAGAAACGGAGGCAGGCCTTCGCTTAGTGCGGGATTTACCAGCCGCTCCAGCCTTCGCTCGGAAATTCCAGCTAGTGCGCTCAACGCGATTCCGAGAAAATCCAGAACGAAAGCTACCGGCTCGCCATGAAAATTCCCGCCAGAGATCACATCGCCCTGGCCATCAGACTGTTTCAAGTTCTTCACAAACACCAGCGGATTGTCCACTGCGGAGTTAACTTCCGTCTCCATCACCTGGCGGCAGTGGGTAAGCGTGTCACGTACCGCGCCATGGACCTGCGGCATGCAGCGGAGAGAGTAGGCGTCCTGCACCCGGTCGCAGTCGCGATGCGACTCACGAATCTGACTGCCCTCGAGCATGCGACGCAGATTCTCCGCCGTTTTCAATTGACCTGGGTGCGGCCGCGCGCTCTGAATGCGCTCGTCGAAGGCCACATCGGTTCCTTGGAGCGCGTCCAGGGTGAGCGAACCAATTACATCGGCCGAGTCCATCAGAGTTTCCGCCGTCAAAAGCGCCAGAATGCCGACGGCTAGCATGCCCTGCGTGCCGTTGATCAGCGAGACAGCTTCCTTTGCCTCCAAAACCAGCGGTTTGACTTGAGCGCGGCGCAGAGCGTCGGCGGTGGGAACACGGACGCCCTTGTCATCCAAACATTCGCCTTCGCCGATCAACGCCAGCGCAAGATGGGCCAGAGGCGCGAGATCGCCACTGGCGCCGACGCTGCCCTGCGACGGCACAAACGGTGTCACTCCACGATTCAGCATCTCGCAAAAGGTGTCGATCGTTTCCGTGCGAACCCCGGAATAGCCTTTAGAAAGGGAATTCGCCCGCAGCAACATCATGGCGCGGACTTCTGCCGGTAACAGCGGTTCCCCGACCCCCACCGCGTGCGAGCGAATCAGATTGACTTGCATCTCTCGAATCTGGTCGCCGGCGATGCGTACGTCGCTGAGCTTGCCCACCCCCGTAGTGATGGCGTAAGACACTTTATTGTTTGCGATCAAAGTGTCCACTACGGCGCGTGCCCTTTGCACGGCTGCGCGCGCGTCGGGAGCGAGCAGCACGGGCTGATGTCCCACCGCGACCTGGCGAATGGCTTCGAGTGTTAAATCGTTACCGTTGATGTGCAAAGCGTTCAAAGTCGTGACCTTCCCGTCGCCGCCCGCAGTGCCTTCATGTATTTTTCTGGAAATGACGTAATCTTTTTCTCCGAGTCGATGGCCATGTGCTTGGTTTCGCCCGTGGCCAGGAGCGTATCGTCGCTCGCTCGGCGCAACTCGTAGACAAAGTGCGCGACCGACTCGCGAACATTCTTCAAATAAGTGCGAACCACGACCTCCTCATCGTAAACCGCGGGAACCCGGTAGCGGCAGTGCGCGTCCACTACCGGCATATGGCAATTGTCGGTTTGCTCCATGTCTTTATAAGAAAACCCTAATTGCCGCAGCAGTTCCACGCGACCCACTTCAAACCAGATGAAATGGTTGGAATGGTAAGCCACGCCCATCTGGTCGGTCTCGGCGTAACGCACCCGCAGGCGGACTTCATTTACCACTGGAACGGAGTCTTCCTTCACTTGCCACTCCACTGCGGCTTGCGCTTTTCCAGAAATGACGAGATACCCTCCCTGAAATCATGAGTCGCGCGGATCCCGGCATTCGCGCGGACCGCAGCCTGAATCTGTATGTCGAGTTCGCGGCGGGCGTGATCGCTCAGCAACCGCTTGGTACTGGTCAGCGAGGCCGGACTGTTCTCCATTAGCTGGGTGGCCAATTCACTCGCGCGAGACATCAGCTTATCTCCGGTTACAACTTCGTTAATCAATCCCATGCGATGGGCTTCCTCCGCATCTATGATTCTGCCCGTCAGGAGCAAATCACGCGCATGTTTCTCGCCGATTTGACGTAACAGAAACGTGGAAACAATTGCCGGCACAAATCCGATGCGCACTTCGGTATAGCCAAACTTCGCATCCGGTACGGCCAGGGTAAAGTCGCACAACGTGGCCAAACCGCAGCCGCCGGCGATGGCGGCTCCATTAACGGCGGCAACGGTCGGTTTGGGGAAGTCATACAGCGAACGAAACAGCCGTGCCATGGTTTCGGAATCCTGCAGGTTCTGTTCCGGAGAACGTCCAGTCAGAGCTTTCAGATTGTCCAGGTCCATGCCGGAGCAAAAGGCCTTGCCCGCGCCGGTTAGAACCAATACCTGCGCCGAAGACTTGGCGATTTCACCCAGCGCCGCCAGCAAGTCTTCGATCAACTCATAACTAATGGCGTTACGCTTGTCGGGCCGGTTCAGTGTGACCGTTGCCACGCTCGAATGAACCGCAAGCTGGATGGTGGTGTATGCCATGCAAGAAGTCACGGATGAGTACGAATCATCTTACCAACGATTTGCATTGCTCGGCGCTAAGATGCTGTGTACCTGGTTCCAATTTCCGCCGTGACCCGCAGCAGCACGTCGAGTGGCTTTAATGCCGGCAACATTGCCCCGCGGGCGGTCAGAGCCTCAACGACTTTCTCGGTCGGAATGTTGCCGACCAGCGCATCTTGGGCGAACGGGCAGCCTCCCAGTCCGCCGAGGGCGGAGTCGAAGCGGCGGCAGCCAGCATCGTATGCGGCAATCACTTTCGCCGCTACCTGATCAGGTCGGCTGTGCAGATGCACGCCGATTTCGAGATAGCCAAACTTGGCCATCACCGCAGATAGCAGTTCTTGAATCTGTTCAGGTCTGGCGATACCCACCGTGTCCGCAAGAGAGATGGTGCGAATTCCGGAAGATTCAAGAATATCGACTGCGTCGACTATCTCGCTTACGCTCCACGCATCGCCATACGGATTGCCGAAGGCCATCGAAATATAGACGACGATGCCTAACCCCGCCTCCTCGCTCTTGTTCTGGATCTTATCCAGTTCGTCGATTGCCTCTTCGAGAGTTTGGTGCTGATTGTTGCGCAAAAAAGTCGGTGATACAGAATAGGGAAATCCCAGCGTACTTACTGCGTTGGTGTTGATCGCCCGCTGCGCGCCTTTTTCGTTGACCACAATGCCGATAATCTCTACGTCATCCGGCGGATCAAGCTCCTTCAAGACTTCCTCCGAGTCGATCATTTGCGGCACGGCTTTAGGCGAAACGAAGGATACCGCATCAATATGCTTAAATCCCGCGCTGATCACAGCTTTCAGGTAATCAACTTTCAGATGCGTGGGAATTTGTCCCTGCAATCCCTGCCAGGCGTCGCGCGGACATTCGATAAGTTTGACCGTATCTGGCATTTCTAAACTCATTGCCGCAGATCAACGCAGATCACGCTGATCTCTGAACCTTGAGAGCAAGGCCAGAGCGTGTCATAAACAGAGGCCGTTTTATCAGCGTTCATCCGCGTTGATCTGCGGCGGGAGGTCAGGTTTGCAGCACGCCCACCTTGAACTCCGGCACGTCCGGATTCAGCGACGCCGCTTCGAGCGCTTGCGTAATTGCTTCACGGGTCTCGCTGGGATCGATGATCTTGTCAATCCACAGACGTGCCGCGCCATATCGCGGATCAGTCTGCTCATCGTAAGTGCGCTTGACTGAGTCGAACAATTCTTTCTTCTCTTCTTCGCTCAGCTTCTTGCCGCCCCGCTCCAGTTGCCGAATCTTGATTTCGACCAGGGTTCCCGCCGCCGCGTCCCCGCTCATTACCGCATAGCGGGCGGTGGGCCAGGCATATACGAAGCGCGGATCATAAGCCTTGCCGCACATGGCATAGTGTCCGGCACCGAAGGAACCGCCAACGATCACCGTGATTTTTGGCACCACGGAATTCGCCACCGCATTCACCATCTTGGCGCCAGCCTTGATGATTCCCGTCCACTCCGCATCGCGGCCCACCATGAATCCGTTGACATCATGAAAGAAGACCAGAGGAATCAGATTCTGATTGCAATCCATGATGAAGCGCGCGGCTTTCTCGGCGGATTCGGTGTAGATGACGCCTCCGAATTCCATTCGTTTGCGCCCTTCATGGTCGGTGGCTTGGGCATGCAGTTTTTGATTGGCCACGATCCCGACAGCGAAGCCCCCGATGCGGGCATAGCCGCAGATCAGCGTCTTGCCATATTCCGCTTTGTATTCATCGAAGCGGCTGCCATCGATGACGCGGGCGATTACTTCCTTCATATCGTACGGACGTCCGGGCGAGGAGTCATAGATGCCGTAAATCTCTTCAGCCGCCAGCGCCGGGTCTTGCGGTTTCTTACGGTCCCAGGGAGATTGCCGCCGGTATCCCCACTTTTCGATAATGGAACGAATCCGCGTTATACAGGCTTCATCATTCGGCTCGCGAAAATCAACGGTGCCGCTGATCGCGGAGTGCATGGCCGCTCCGCCCAATTCCTCGGCGGAGACTTTCTGTCCAATCGCGGCCTGAACCAAGGCAGGTCCAGCCAGAAAAAGTCCGCTGCCCTCAGTCATCAACACGTGATCGCACATTACCGGAAGATATCCGCCGCCGGCGACGCACATGCCCATAATCGCGGCGATCTGGGGGATGCCCATGGCCGACATTACAGCGTTATTGCGGAACACACGTCCAAAGTCGTCGGTGTCAGGAAATACGTCTTCCTGCAAAGGTAGAAATACTCCGGCCGAGTCGACGAGATAGACCGTAGGAATCCGGTTTTCAATGGCCATGTTCTGCGCCCGGATAACCTTCTTCGAAGTCATAGGAAAAAAGGCGCCAGCTTTCACCGTGGCATCGTTAGCGATGATCATCACCAACCGCGTGTGAATGCGGCCCAACCCAGTGACCACGCCCGCCGCCGGGGCTCCACCCCATTCTTCATACATGCCATAGGCTGCAAACGATCCCAGCTCAAAAAACGTTCCCGGATCCACCAGCAGGTTGATACGTTCGCGGGCGGTGAGGCGGCCTTTCCCGTGCTGGTTTTCGATGGCCTTGGCCCCCCCGCCTTCGCGAATCTTCTCCTCTTCATTGCGAACTTGCGAAACCATATCCGCCAGGAATCGCATGTTTGCTTCGAAGCGTGGCGAAGTAGGATCAATACGGGTTGCGAGGACGGGAGAACTCTGGACGTCGCTGGTTTCTGTACGATCAGCCATGAAGGGGAAGCCTGGAATTATTTACGGTATATCAGTGGAGCGTGAGTGCGCAAACCGGGGAGCAATTCTCGATTCGATGGCCTACGGAAGACCCTTGATTCATGCTGATGTGACCAGGGTAATAACTGCGGAACAGAGAAACCGCTGCCGGGTTTTCCCCATACTCTGGCGGATGATATGATGAAAACGACAACTAGGAGGCGCGCCTCTCCGGTGCGCCGTGCGACACTCCTCAGTAGCTCAATGGCAGAGCATCCGGCTGTTAACCGGAGGGTTGTAGGTTCGAGTCCTACCTGAGGAGCCATTTCTTTTTGCTACAAGCGTCCAAGTCCCTTATCCTCGATCAACAGGGATTAATCTCGATGAACAACAAAATTGCAATTGTGACTGGGGCCAACGGAGGCTTGGGAACCTTCGTGACGCAGGCCTTGCTGGACGTGGGAGCCACCGTGGTTGGCGTATCTAAGAACATTCAACAGTCGAACTTCGCCAGCCCCGCGTTTACGGCTCTGCCGGCGGATCTCCAGACCGCGGTTGGAGCCACGAAGATGGTGGCAGGCGTCATCGCCCGCTTTGGACGAATCGACGTGCTGGCGCACACGGTCGGAGGTTTTGCAGGCGGAAAGTCGATCGCCGAAACTGATGACGCCACATTTGAGCGGATGTTTGATCTCAATCTTAACAGTACGTTCTATCTACTGCGCGCGGCGATTCCAGCTCTCCGCAAGGCTGGCAACGGACGAATCATTGCCATCGGCAGCCGTGCTGCGCTCGAACCCGGAGCCGGAGTCGGCGCTTACAGCGCGTCGAAGGCCGCGATGGTCTCTTTGATCAGAACGGTGGCTCTCGAAAACAAGGACGCAGGGCTGACCGCCAACGTGATTTTGCCGGGCACGATAGACACGCCTGCGAATCGTAAAGCGATGCCCAATGCGGACGTCTCAAAGTGGGTGCAGCCTGCGGCCATTGCCAGTCTGATTGCCTGGCTTGCCAGCGAATCGGGAAAGGACGTCAACGGGGCGGTGATCCCGGTTTATGGCACGGACATTTGAGGTGTCTTTCCTACAACAGCATGCCCGCAATGGCGGCTGACATCAGGTTGGCCATGGTTCCAGCGAGCATGGCGCGAAAGCCTAGTCGCGCCAGTTCGCCGCGTTTATTCGGCGCTAAGGCTCCGATCCCACCGATCTGAATTCCTATCGAACCGAAATTTGCGAAGCCGCAGAGTGCAAAGGTGGCGATGGTGAACGAGCGGGGATCGAGCATCGCCCGTTGCGGTCCCAGCATGGAGAACGCCACGACTTCGTTGAGCGCCATACGCGTGCCCAGCAGGTTGCCGACGGCCGCGCAGTCGCGCCAGGGGACGCCGACGATCCAGGCCACGGGAGCGAACAGAGTTCCCAGAATCGTTTCCAGGCTGGAGGGGAACCAGGAAATTCCCACATGAGTCAGCCCGTTGTGGATGCCGCCCAGAATGCCGTTGGTTAGAGCTACTAGAGCCAGAAACGAAATCAGCATCGCGGCAATGTTGAGCGCCAGGTGCAAGCCGTCGGTGGTTCCTCGCGCGATCGCACCCAGAAGGTTCTCTTGTTTTTCGGCATCCACTTCTTCCTGGCTCATTACTACGCGACCGGCCGTCTTTGGAATCCCGGTCTCCGGCACCAGCATTTTCGAAATCACGATCGCGCCTGGAGCGGTCATGATTACGGCGCTGAGAATATGTTTCGGCTCAACGCCGAATGCGATGTACGCTGCCATGATTCCACCCGAAACGTGGGCCATACCGCTGGTCATGACGGTCATCAACTCAGAGCGGGTCATCTCCGGCAAAAAGGGGCGGATGGTGAGCGGGGCCTCGGTTTGTCCCATGAATATGCTGGCGGCTACATTTAGCGACTCGGCGCCGCTGGCACCCATGAAACGTGTCATCACCCGCGCTGCCTGCCGCACCACGAACTGCATGATCCCGTAGTGATAGAGAATCGCGAAGAATGCGGCAATGAAGATGACGGTGGGCAGCACTTGAAATGCGATGTAGAAGCCGAGGCGCCCACCCGGCTTGCCCAGGTCGCCAAAGACAAATTGCGAACCGAAGGAAGAGTAGCTGAGCAGGCGATTGACCACGTCGCCTGCTTTCTGGAAAATCGCCCGGCCGACCTCGACTTTTAATACGAACACCGCGAAAGTGAGCTGCAGTGCCAGACCCCATGCGACCGTTTTGCCGCGAATGGCTCGCCGGTTAGTGGAAAACAGAAACGCCAGGGCCAACATGGTCAGAATTCCGAGAATGCCGGTGAGGCGGCCCATCCCTGTCTCCATGCCGCGATTTATCCAAGACGAGCCGCGGCCAAGTTTCGGGCCTGATTGTAAACCTTTGTGAGTGACTCAGGCAGGTGTTCTCAGTCGGTGCCGGGCGGTAGTACTTGGCGAAGCAGGTTCCAGTCGTTCATCACATCAGTCTGCGAAGCGCGCGGAGGATCGCTGGACCGTAGTTCTTCCCGCAGGCGGGCGGCCAGAAGTTCTTTCGCGAGATCGGGCGGAGTGCCATCGTTCAGAATGTTTTCGCGAGCGATGCCCACATCCACCCATTGCTCATCCATCTGCACGTGTAAACTGACGCGTCCGTATTCGTCGAGTTGAGGTTCGGAGTTGTTTTCAAGGTGCGCCCAGATTTTTTCTGTCTTGCGGGCCTTCAGTTCTGGATTTGCCTCGGCTAGCGCACTATTAAGTTCGTGCTGGTAGCTACGGCGCTCCGCGGTTGCCAGCGGGGGCTCGGGCGGCTGCCCCGGCGCCAGTACCAATGCGTTCTTCTTAGGATCGAATCTGCCTCCGCCGCTGACATAGGCGGCTGCCATGGCGCCTACAGCCACAGGCTCGAAGATGGCCACCGGCACGACGTATTTCTTAGACTTCAACAACGACTCCACGACCCCGTGCACGGAGGTGCTGCGTGGAACCGTGCCCGGCACTTGCGGAATCACGAAACTGGAAGACTGCAGTTCAGGGTGCTTCGCACTAAAGTTCACCAACATTTTTGCGATCTGCTTGGGTGTGGTAATGCCCATGTCTGCGATGAGATTGCGATGCAGCGTCCTGGGATAATAAAAGTTGATGGCGCCGCGCGCAAAGTCGGCGCAGTTGTGCGCCAGCAGATTGAAGTGCGACTGGTTGTTTCGCTCGTTGTATACGCGGATGAATTCATCATCACGCTGGGCGCTGGTCTCGATCTGGTAGCCATAAATCGTCCGGTCGTAGGACGATCCCACCAGTTGGGTCCAGTTTCCGCTGGGCGGTTCGCCGTTGGGTTCGTCGGGAGCGATCGCTTCCAGATAACTCCTCCGGTATTGATTTCGGAGAAAGGCAACCACCTTGGGATTCACGAAGAGCGGGACGTCCTCTGGCTCTGCTACCGCATAAAGATAGGGAATCAGGGGAATGGCAATCCAGTCGTATCCTGAAATTTTGTTATAGCGACTGATCACTACACCGGTTTCGCCCGGCAGGCAACGCCGTAACCGCACCGGCGTTTCCGCGCATACGCGGTCTAAGTAGACTGCAGCGTGGCCGGTGGCGGTGAAGGCGCCAAAGTGTCCGTAAGGCTCTTCCAGGAGCAAGGTCGCGTCACCGTGCGCCCTGGGCAAAAGCGACAGAAACAATAAAAGCGCAAAGGTTTGCAGCGGCCGAAATGGAGTGCGAACGGACATAGTCCTCTTAACCTTAAACTCGGATTTGCCATGCCAGTTGCGCGAACCGTGTACTTTCGGTGACGAAGGTAACGCGTTCAAATGCGAGCCCCAGGCACGCTCAAGAGGCAGCACGACAAATCTAGTGATTAGATGTGCAAGGGCAGGTCCGGCGCTGCCCGTGTAAGTTATTAAGGAATAAGGTGTATGCGGAAGGTTTGTATCATGTAGGGCGTCGAATCCCCAAAGGCTAGTGTGAATTGCCCGCCAGTTCGTGGACGAGGCTGTTGACAAACGCTTTAGCATCGCCGAACAGCATCAGGGTGCGATCAAGGTAGTAGAGCGGATTGTCGATGCCGGCGAAACCTGGACTCATGCCGCGCTTGATGACCATCACGGTGCGGGCCTTGTCCACGTCGAGAATCGGCATACCGAAAATGGGGCTGGATTGGTCGGTGCGAGCGGCTGGGTTGGTGACATCGTTGGCGCCGATAACGAGAGCGACATCGGTCTGGGGGAAATCACCATTGATGTCGTCCATCTCGATGAGTTTGTCGTAGGGGATGTCGGCTTCTGCGAGCAACACGTTCATGTGGCCGGGCATGCGTCCCGCGACCGGATGAATGGCGAAGCGCACATCAACGCCGCGTTTGGTAAGCGCGTCATAGAGTTCGCGAACTTTGTGTTGCGCCTGGGCGACGGCCATGCCGTAACCGGGGACGATGACCACGCGGTTTGCGGCTGCCAGAATGCCGGCGGCTTCCTCGGCAGTGGCGCTACGAACTGTTTTATCTTCCTGGCCTGCTGCGGCCGCAGGTTGTACTTGTCCGAAGGCGCCGAACAATACATTGGTGAACGAACGATTCATGGCTTTCGACATGATGACGGAGAGGATGAAGCCCGAAGATCCATCGAGTGCGCCGGCAATAATCAGGAGCTTGCTGTCGAGAACGAATCCCATGGCGGCGGCAGACAGACCGGCATAAGAGTTGAGCAGCGAGATGACCGTCGGCATGTCAGCTCCACCGATGGGGATAATCATGAGCACACCGAAAATCAGCGGGATTATCACCATCAGGGGAAACACCTGCCGCGCTCCCGGATGCAGCACCAGATAAACCGCCAACCCGACGGCGATGGCAAGGAAGAAGAGATTGACGAAGTTTTGCCCCTTATAGGTGATGGGTCGCTGCGGCAGCAGTTCCTGCAACTTACCCGCGGCCATCAGGCTGCCGGTGAAAGTCAGGGAGCCGAGGATCACTTCCATCGACAACACCGACATCATGAAGGGCGGAACGTTTGGAGTTCTCAAGTAGAATTCCGCAGTCCCGACCAGGGTGACGCAGAGTGCGCCAAATGCGTGGCTTAACGCGGTCCGCTGCGGGACGGCGGTCATGTGTACAAAGCCGAGGGGAACGCCAATCCCGGAACCGATCACCAGGGCGATGACGATCCACTTGTAGTCCACGATTCCGTGGTGCAACAGGGTCCCGCCAATGGCGAGCAACATCCCCAGTTCGCCGGCCCAGATTCCGTGGCGGGCGGTGCGTGGCGAACTCATCCACTTCAGCGAAAGAATGAAAAGGGCGCTGGCGATGAGATAAACAATCTCAAGGAGAAGTTGGTTACCTGCGAGATCGGTCATGGTTTTGTGGGACGGCTGGTCTTGAACATTTTGAGCATGCGATCAGTGATCAGGAAGCCTCCGACTACGTTGCTGGTGGCTGCGATCACGGCCACAACTCCGAGTACGAACGAGAGGTTGCTTTTATGTTCACCCACCAGCACGATGGCGCCGACCACGGCGATCGCGTCCAGCGCATTGGTCAGCGACATCAGTGGAGTGTGCAGCAAGGGCGAAACGCGCTTGATGATTTCGAATCCGATAAAGCCCGCCAGCATAAAGACGAACAAGCCGTTAAGTAATGCCGAACTCATCGTGCCTCCTGAGGACAGATTGCTCCGTCTGCTTCCAGATCAAATTACTTTGCTCCCTGCGCGGCCAGTTCTGGCAGGGCAAAGAATTCCCGTACCCGGGAATTGACGATTTCACCGTCACGGGTCAACAGCGTGTCGCGGATAATATCGTCTTCCGACGCAGGCCGCATTTTGCCGTCCTTCACCAGATTCAATAGAAACGAGGTGAGATTGCGGGCATACATCTGGCTGGCATGATAGGGAACTTCGCTCGCCACATTGGTGCGGCCAATAACGGTGACCCCGTGCGCTACGATAGTTTCCCCGGGGCGAGTCAGTTCACAATTGCCGCCGCGTTCGGCCGCCAGATCGAAGATCACTGAGCCCGGCACCATCCCTTTGACCATATCCGCAGTTACCAGCACTGGAGCTTTCTTGCCGGGGACCAGGGCGGTGGTGATGACAACATCACTTTCGGCAATCACGCGACCCAGAAGTTCACGCTGTTTGGCGTAGAAGGTTTCATCCTGCGCGGTGCCGTAACCGCGTGCGTCCTGCGCGTTCTTGGCCTCGATCGGCAGTTCGACAAACCGGCCACCCAGGCTCTGCACTTGCTCTTTGGCTGCGGGCCGCATGTCGTAAGCCGAAACTACAGCTCCAAGGCGGCGAGCGGTGGCGATGGCTTGCAGTCCGGCGACCCCGACGCCAATGATCAGAACGCGCGCCGGCGTGACAGTACCGGCAGCGGTAGTCATCATGGGAAAAAGCCGGGGCAGGGTATCGGCGGCAATCAGCACCGCTTTGTATCCGGCGATGGTCGCCATGGAGGAGAGCGCGTCCATGCTCTGAGCCCGAGTGGTTCGCGGCATTAACTCTACGGCGAATGAGGTCACGCCGGTCTGTGCAATCTGCTGCAAGATTTCCGGCGAGTCCAGCGGTTGCAGAAATCCAATCAGGATCTGCCCGCGACGCAGCAACGGCATGTCGGCTTTTCCGGCGATATGGTTGGGGCCGTAGCAGAGAACTTGCGTCACGATGTCGGCACCAGCGAAAACGGAGATGCGGTCCGGAAGGATTTTCGCGCCTTTGTCCAGATAGAAAGCGTCTGGATATCCGGCTTGCTCCCCCGTTCCGGCTTCCACTACAACCTGAAATCCAGCTTTCGCCAGATTCGTGATCACCGCGGGAACGAGTGCCACGCGCCGTTCACCGGGATAACTCTCTTTGGGCACACCAATAATCACGAGATCATGTTCTCCTGCCGTGTAGGTCAAACGCATTATTGTAGCGGAAGAACGCGCGAGAAACAGGTGACGAAGTTGGAGCAGGGGTCGGTCTCAGTCAAACCTGATCGAAATTGCCGGCCTACTGGTGTTTTGGGGGTTCTGCGCGTGGCGGTGATTCGCTGGGTGGCGCGCCGTCTTTCGCGGGTTCGGCGACCTTTTCCGCGTCATCCAGCTTTGCGTCCATGTTCTGCACGATGACGGAAATTCGCCGGTTCGAAGCGTCGAGGGGTACGTCAGCTTTGCGCAGCATCTGGTCGGCGAAGCCGCGAATCTGCGAGACCTGGCTGACCCCCAAACCGTTTTGTTGCATGAGGCGGCGCGCGGCGTTGGCGCGGTCGGCGGAGAGTTCCCAATTACTGTACCCGGATTTCCCGTTGTAGGGTTTGGCATCGGTGTGGCCTTCAATGGAGACGTGGTTGGGAAACTTACCCAACTCGTTTGCCAGCAGGGACAGCAACTGCTTTCCGTTCTCAGTAGGCGTGGCGCTGCCGAGATTAAAGAAAGTGCCGTTCTCAGTTTCAATTAATTCGATGCGTAAACCCTCAGGGGTTATCTTCACTTCGATCTGGTTCTTCAGTTTGTCGAAGTTGCTCATCTGCCGAATTCGCTTCTCCAACTCCTCTTTCAGCTTGGGTATGTCGTCTTTAGAGATCGGCAGGCTGGTGCCGCTCCCGGTCATGTTGGTTCCAGCATTCTTTGCCGACCCCATCGGATCCCGAAAATATCCGCCGACCGCTTCCTGGATTTTCTTGCTGCTGTTCAATAGCCAGAGCACGATGAACAGCGCCATCATGGCGGTGACAAAGTCTGCGTAAGCGACTTTCCAGGCACCGCCGTGATGGCCCCCATGTCCGGCTTTCTTCTTGACGATGATGATGGGACGAGCGCCTTCCATGAGTCCTTTTCTGTTTAAGCGGAAGCCGCGGCTGCGGCCGGCGCCGCTTCAGCCCCGCCACCGCGACAGAGTGTCTCCACTTCCTTAAACGAAGGGCGAACGTGACCAGGGATGGCTCGCCGGGCAAACTCAACCGCCATAATGGGGGCTGAGCCTTTGAGAAACGAAATCATTACCACCCGCAAGACGTGCAGATAGGCGCCTTCCTCTTCGGCGATCTTTCCCATATTGGAGGCAATCGGACCGACCAGCCCGTAACACAGGAGAATTCCCAGAAAGGTGCCCACCAGTGCCGCTGCTACCTTGTGTCCGATTTCCTCTGGCGGTCCACCCAGCGCCCCCATGGTGATGACTACGCCCAGCACTGCGGCCACGATGCCAAGGCCGGGCAGAGAATCGGCCATGGTGCTCAACGAACTAATCGGCAGATTGGCGGAGTTGTGGTGGACTTCCAGATCCAGATCCAAGAGTTGATCGAGATCGAAGGCCTCAACGCCACTGATTGCCATCCGCAGTGTGTCACAGAAATAGTCGCAAGTGTGGTGGTCTTTGATAAAGAATGCATATTTCGAGAGGATCGGACTTTTGTCCGGCGCTTCGACGTCGTTTTCGAGCGTCATCAATCCCTCGCGCCGAGCTTTATTGAGAAGCTCGTAGGTCATCTTCAGAGAATCTAGATAGCGCTGCTTGGTAAATTTTGATCCGGTAAAGACTCCTAGAATTCCTCCTACAATTTGTTTAAGGATGTGAAGCGGGTTGGCGATGAGCACGGTACCCAAAGCAGCCCCTCCGATGATCACTAACTCGGCGGGCTGCATCAGCACCTTCAGCGGGCCATGCTCCATCAAGTATCCGGCGATCACACATCCGAAGACAACCACGATGCCAATAATGGCGAACATAAAGATTTCTAGCTCCCGGAACTTTGGTCGCGGGCCGATGTTCCCGCTTCGGTGGCAGATGTTTTATCAGCGGGCACCGGTTTCAGCGAACGCTGCGCCCGTTCCACCAGAGATCCCACGGTATCTCCCGCATCGGCGCCGGCAAATCCGATGGAAGTGACGATCGACAGTTGTTTTCCCCACCAGTGAATGCCCGCTCCTGCGACGAGCTTCTGCAACCTCTCGCTGGCTATTTCCGCGCCCCGCCCGCCACAGTTCGGTAGAACTGCCAGGAATTGGTCCTCACCCCAATGGCCCAATACATCGCTGGGACGAAGACTGTTGCGTAAAGTTTCGGCAACCACTCTCAGCATGGTGTCCGTGGCTTGTCTTCCATAGGTGGAACGCAAGTGCTCGAAACGGTCGAGTTGCAGGCACATGATGCCGAAGGGCACATGGTACTCGGCGAGACCGGCGAGATTCTCCCGGAGATGAAATTCGACAAAGCCGTGATTGGCCACACCGGTGGTTTCGTCCACACCGCTCGTGGGTACGGGAGGGCGGCGGTTGCGCGCTGTTCTCACGGTTGCGTGCGGCTCTTCGAAACTTCCAACTACGTAATTCACAGCACCCTGTGGGTTGCGGACGGGTTGATCCGGAACACTACCGCCACCGGGTGCCCGTTCTTGTGGCGCAAGGACAGACGCAGTTCCTGCTCGCGACCATCGATCGAGCTCTCCTGGAACGGGCATTTCTTTCCACACCCAGGGCAGCTTAGCCCGTCGCACTGCACCAGAATGTTTTCCCGCTGGGAGTGGCCGATCACTTCGTAACGCCTGTGGCCGGTGATTCGCTCCGCGCTCTGGTTCCAAAACAGAATCGTCCCGTTTCGATCTTCGATGTAAACGCCCACCGGCAGGCTATCCAAGACCGCCCGGAAGACCTCTGGGTCCCGAACTTCAGACATGACTCCGCCTCGGCATCCAAAGTTTTCATCGTCAGCGGAGGGTACTAACTTCAACCCGCACCGGATGTGAGACTGCCAGTAACGTGTCCGAGGTAAAGAAGAACCTCATCCTCGCCGAAAGCAAGTAGAGGATCGTAGATGAGCGTTGGCGTCGATGAAGTGGACTTTAGAAGAGCTGAAAGGCTCAGACTCAGCCGGGGCCATACCCTCGCCAGGGCGTTTTCGATATTTCTCACCGCAGCGCGCCGGCGAGCTCGCGTAGCGACCTCACTGTCTATGCTGCTGTTGACCGCGAGCAGTGTTGCCCAGCAGTTTCCATCGGACCTGAGTACAGCAAGCTTGGAAGAGCTAAGCAACATCCAGGTTTACAGTGCTTCGAAGCACTTGCAGAGCACCAGTGACGCGCCGGCTTCAGTTACGGTCATCACCTCGGACGAAATACAGAAATATGGCTATCGCACCCTCGCCGACATTTTAGAGAGCGTGCGCGGTTTTTATATCACCAATGATCGCGATTACAGCTTCGTTGGCGTACGTGGCTTCGGACGTCTGGGAGACTCGAACAACCGCATTCTGGTGCTGATCGACGGTCACCGGATCAACGACAACGTTTTCGGCGAACCCTACTTGGGCACTGAATTCTTGATCGACGTGGACCTGTTGGAGCGCGTCGAAATCATTCGCGGCCCCAGTTCCTCCCTCTACGGAGCCGACGCCTTTTTTGCCGTAATAAATGTAGTCACTCGCAAGCCGCCACAACTGAAGGGATTGGAACTTTCATTTGCGCCCGCCAGCTTTGGGACCTACCAAGGCCGGGCCAGTTACGGCGGCCAATATCGAGGGGTGAACATGCTCGTCTCCGGCACTTTCTACAACAGCCAGGGGCAGACTCTCTTTTTCCCCCAGTTCGACAGTCCCGCCACCAATTACGGGGTCACACGCAACACGGATTACGAAAGCTACCAGCATATATTGGCCACCGTCAGCTTTCACGGATTCAGTCTTCAGGGATTGTTCAGTGCCCGTGACAAGGGAGTCCCCACAGCCTACTACGGCGCTTTATTCAATGATCCGCGCACCCAGAACTTTGACTACCACCAGTATTTTGATCTCAGCTATCAGCATGCGATTGGCGAGAACTGGGACCTGACGGCGCGAACATCCTATGACCAAGCCCGCCTGCAAGCGCCGGTTGCATACTCCACCGGGCTGCCCAATGGCTCGACCACGGTAGACACCTACTCATTCCGGGGAAACTGGTGGGACAGCGAGGTGAAGTTAAGTCGAACTCTGCTCGAGAAACACAAGATTACCCTGGGAAGCGAGGTCACAGACAACCTGCGCCAAGATCAGGGTGACTACACTGCCATCGGCAACCTCTTTTCCGCAGAACCGGCAAGCTCAGTAATCTGGGCGCTTTATGCGCAAGATGAGTTTGCCATCAGTCACCAGCTGACCTTGAGCGCCGGGCTTCGCTACGACCATTATTCCAACTTCGCCGGGACCACTAACCCACGTCTGGGGTTGATCTATCATCTTTTCCACCCAACCACTCTGAAGCTGCTCTACGGCACGGCCTTTCGTGCGCCCGAGCCGTTTGAAGTCACACCGGACTACGGACCCTTCTTCGACGACAACTTACAGCTCAAGCCCGAGACCATCCGCAGCGTGGAAGGAATTGTGGAGCAGGCGGTTGGTCAACATTTCACTTTGTCCGGCAGCGTTTTCCGCAACTGGATTAACGGCCTGATTTCATTGGAGACGAACCCGAGTGATGGTCATTCGGTGTATGAAAACTCCGAAAAGGTCGACGCCACCGGTGTGGAAGTGGAGTTGGACGGTCGCTTGGCGGGCGGTCTCGAAGGCAAGGCGAGTTACAGTTATACCAACACCGTGCAGTCGGCGACCCAGCAGGTTCTTGCTAATTCTCCCTACCACTTGGGCAAGTTGAACTTGAGCGTGCCGCTACTGCCGCGGCGGCTATTTGCCAGCATGGACGCACAGTACACCAGCCCAGTCCAGACCTTGGCGGGAAACACGGTCACTGGGTTCTCGGTTTTCAACCTGACGTTGCTGGGACACGCTCTGGGCAAGCACCTGGATTTATCCGCCAGCGTTTACAACATATTGGACAAGAAGTATTTCGATCCCGGCCGTCCCGAGGATGTGCAGGACCGGATTCAGCAGGACGGAAGAAACTTCCGGATCAAGATCGCCGGCAGATTTTGAAGCTTCACCGTACTCGATGCTAAAGAAAAAGCCACTTCCCGCCGAAAGCAAATAGAGGTTTCCAGCCAGACGTCAGCAGTTATGAGCTAGACCTCGGGAACCTTAACGCTATGCCCAGCCTCAGCCACGCCGTCAGCGGGACCGTTTCTCTAAGCTGCGTTCCGTCCGCTGCCCGGCAGCAACCCGGAGCCGCCATCTGGCTGACGCTTGTACTCGTCACTGCGAGCGGTGTGGCCCAGCAATCCCCACCGAATCTGGGAGAAGCGAGCCTGGAGGAACTCAGCAACATTCAGGTTTACAGCGCCTCAAAGCATATGCAGAGTGCACACGATGCGCCCTCTTCGGTTACGGTCGTCACAGCGGATGAGATCCAGAAATACGGCTATCGCAACCTGGCCGACATTCTGCGCAGCGTGCCCGGCTTTTACGTCACATATGACCGCGATTACACCTTTGTCGGAGTCCGCGGATTTGGCCGCCTGGGAGACTGGAACAGCCGCATCCTGCTTTTGATTGATGGCCATCGCATTAACAACAACGTTCTTGGCCAAGCCATGATGGGAAATGAATTCCTGGTCGACGTAGAGATGATCGAACGGGTGGAGATTGTTCTTGGTCCCAGTTCTTCCCTCTATGGCGCGAATGCGTTTTTTGCCGTCATCAACGTCATCACCCGCACTGCCCAACAAGTCAAAGATTGGGAACTTTCCTTTCAAGGGGGAAGCTTTGGCACTTACCAGGGCAGAGCGACTTATGGCCATCAATTTGACGGCCTGGGCGTTCTTCTATCGGGCACTTTCTACGACAGCCAGGGCCAGACACTTTTCTTTCCTGAATTCGATAGCCCTGCCACGAACAACGGAATTACCAGCGACACCGACTATGAATCCTATAAACACATTCTCGCTACGCTTACGTTTCACGGGTTCACGTTGCAAGGATTGTTCAGCACGCGCGACAAAGTAGTTCCGACTGCCTATTTCGGGGCTGTTTTCAACGATCCCGGCGACTATAACATCGACAGCCACCAGTACATCAATCTCGGCTACCAGCACCTGATCAAAAAATGGCAATTGGACGCGCACACCAGCTATGACCAGGCGCGGTTGCAAGGGCCGGTGCCAGAAGCGCCCCTCATGACCGGCGACCCGATTACGCTCGATACCTACTCGTTCCGCGGAAATTGGTGGACGGGAGAAGTGAAGGTGAGCCGTGACCTGTTTGAACGAAATCACGTAACGTTCGGATCAGAGATTCGCGACAACCTGCGTCAGGATCAGGGCGACTTGTTGAGCCCTCCCATCGCGTTCACTCAGGATCTGAACACTTCGTTGATCGCAGCTTTTTATGCTCAGGATGAACTGGCCATTACCAGTCGGCTGACGCTCAATGCGGGTTTGCGTTACGACCACTATTCCACTTTTGGAGGAACTACCAACCCGCGCCTGGCGCTTATCTATCGCCCTGCTGGGAAAACTACGCTCAAGCTGCTCTATGGCAAGGCTTTCAGTGCGCCCGACGTTTATGAAATCACACCGGACTTTGGAAGTTTTTATGACGACAACCTGAAACTCGAACCCGAGCATATTAAGAGTCTCGAAGCGCGTGTTGAGCAAGGATTAGGACGATACTTCCAGCTATCGAGCGGAGTGTACCGCAACCGCATCGATGACCTTATCACTCTGGTCTCCATTCCGAGCGACGGGAACTTTCAGTATCAGAATGCTGGCAGTGCACAAGCCACTGGAATGGATATCGAGGTCATTGGGCATGCAGTCAACGGTGTGCAGGGCAAGGCCAGCTTCGATTTTGTGGATGCTCACAACGACGGTGTCGGGGACTTGCCGCTTGATAACTCTCCCCGTCATATGGCGAAGTTGAATCTGATCGTTCCGCTGGTTCACCAACAATTGTTTGCGAGTGTGGAAGGCCAGTTTTTAGGGAGACGCCTTACGCTGCTTCAGGATTCCGTAAGCAGCTATCAGGTCTTCAACTGCACGCTCCTGGGACACACGCTGGGAAAACATCTGGACATCGGCGTCACCGTCTTCAACGTGCTGGATAAGAAATATTTCGATCCCGGCCGTCCCGAGGACCCCGAAGATGCCATTCAACAAGACGGAAGAAGTTTCCGAGTCAAGGTGACGGGCAGGTTTTGAAGTTCTTAAACCATTCGCAACAGGCGTCGTTCCGGAGGAGAAACGCAACTTTGAAACAGCGCGATGCCAATGTCGACAGTCCCAAGTGGGAGTTTTCCACCATGCTTGAGCGACGCCTGGCGCGACGTTGGAAACGGTCCCTCCTCGGAGTCCTGTTGTCTCTGTTGGCCGCGGTAGCACAGGCCCAGTCGGCCACCGAGTATCAGGTCAAGGCGGCTTTCTTATTCAACTTCGCAAGGTTCGTGGAATGGCCTGCGGATGCATTTGCCAGCGCCGATTCTGCACTGCAAATTTGCGTGCTCGGCCAGGATCCTTTCGGACGCGACTTCGAGCAGGTAATCGTGGATAAGACGGTAAACGGTCACCGCATCGAAGTTGCGCATCCTGACGGCGTACCTCAGGCGCGAGCCTGCCAAATTCTGTTCATCGCGGCTTCGGAAAAGGCGCGCTTGCCCTCAATCCTTCAAGGTCTCAAAGGCGCGAGCGTGCTTATTGTTGGAGACGCTCCCGGCTTTGCCACCGCGGGAGGAACCATCAACTTTGTGCTCGACGATGGACGAGTGCGCTTCGAGATCAACCTCAAGGCCGCAGAACTTGCCCATCTGAAGATCAGCGCCCGGCTGCTGACGGTGGCCAAAGTTGTGCTGAACGGCGACGCAGGGGGAAATCAGTGAGCTGGGTGCAGAACCTGTCGATCGGGAGAAAGCTGATGGTAATCATCATCGCCATCAGCGGGTTGGCGCTGCTGCTGGCCTGCCTCGCTATTGTTGTGTATGACATTGTTGAACTGCGGCGGGGCATGGTGAACGACGCCTCCACTCTTGGAAACATGGTGGCGGAGAACAGCACCGCCGCCCTGACTTTTCATGACGCCCAAGCCGCGAAAGACGTTTTGCGGTCGCTGCACACCCAGCCCCACGTGACCGCCGCTTGTCTCTATACCGCCGAAGGCCAACCCTTTGCTACCTACGAGCGCAGCGGGAGCGGCAAGTTGTTTTCTCCTCCTCCGCCGCGCAGCGAGGGCAGCTTCTTCGAGAACGGACGTTTGTTGCAGTTCCGGCCGGTTCGACTGGGCAAGGAAACCATCGGCACGGTATATGTGGAATCGGATTTCTCGGAAATGCAAGCCCGCTTGCGAGCCTATCCTCTGGTCATCGGTTTTGTGCTGGTGCTTTCCTGTGGCGCGGCCTTGCTGATGGCGGCGCGGTTGCAGAAACTGATTTCGGCTCCCATTCTCGGGCTGCTCCAGGCGACACGCGAGGTCTCCGCGCAGCAAAACTACGCTTTGCGTCTTCCGGTGGTCAGTAGCGATGAGGTTGGGCTGCTCATGACCGGCTTCAACGAGATGCTCTCGCAAATCGAAAGCCGGGACGTCGAACTACAGCGTCACCGGGACACGCTGGAAGAAGAAGTCGCCCGCCGGACCGCCGATCTGATGACCTTAAACATCCAGATGGTAGCAGCCAAGGATGCCGCAGAATCCGCGAGTCGGGCTAAGAGCGAATTTCTGGCCAATATGAGCCACGAAATTCGCACTCCGATCAACGGCATCATGGGCATGACCGAACTCACCCTGGACACCGAACTCAACCAGGAACAACGCAGTTATCTGCTCTTGGTGAAATCTTCGAGTGAGGCCTTGCTGAGCGTGATCAATGACATCCTGGATTTCTCCAAGGTGGAGGCCGGCAAACTCGAACTGGAATCTATCGAATTCAACCTGGCGGCCTGTGTGGGCGAGATTATGAAAACCATGGCGCTCCGCGCCCACGAAAAGAATCTGGAACTGGCCTACGACGTCAACGCCGACGTTCCTTCGCACCTCAACGGCGACCCCGGCAGGCTACGGCAGATATTGACCAACCTGGTAGGCAACGCCATCAAGTTCACCGACAAGGGGCAGGTGTTGGTGGAGATTGAGTCCTATCCCCAGGGAGACGCTGGCGCGGAACTGCACTTCAAGGTAAGCGATACCGGGGTCGGGATTCCTGACGACAAGCGGGACATCATTTTCCAGGCATTCGCGCAAGCCGACAACAGCGTCACTCGCAAGTACGGCGGCACCGGTCTAGGTTTGGCCATCACCTCACGCTTAGTGGAAATGATGGACGGAAAAGTGTGGGTTGAAAGCGAGATAGGAAAGGGGAGCACCTTTCACTTCACTGCGCAGTTTTGCGTGGCTGAGCCCAAAGCGGTGGAACTGCCAGCCCTACCGCAGGAACTCAAGGACGTGCCGGTTCTAGTCGTGGATGACAACGAAACCAACCGTCGCATTCTGCAAGGCATGGCGTTGCAATGGAGAATGCGCCCCACCGGTGCTGCCAGTGGCCCAGAAGCCCTGGCGGCCCTCAAAGCAGCCCAGGCTCGGGGAGAACCGTTCCGTGTGATTTTGACGGATGGCCGCATGCCGGGAATGGATGGATTCGAGTTCGTGACAGCAGTGCAGCGCGATTCAACCCTCGTCGGTTCCGACATTCTCATGCTGACCTCAGCCGGCCAGCCGGGCGAGGGGGCGCGCTGCCGCGACCTGGGCATCGCCGCCTACCTGCTCAAGCCCGTGCTCAAGGACGATCTGCTGGCCGCACTGCTAGCGGCCCTCGGCAAGCATGCCGAGGTCCCCGGATCTGCCTCGTTGGTGACGCGTCACAGCTTGCGTGAAGCCCCGCGCCGTCTCCAGGTGCTGGTCGCTGAAGACAATCCGGTGAACGAAGCTGTGATCGTTCGTGTTCTGGAAAAGATGGGGCACGCACCCACCATGGCGCACAACGGACGAGAAGCGTTATCGCTTGCCACCAACAGCAAGTTCGACATGGTTTTTATGGACGTGCAAATGCCCGAGATGGATGGGCTGGCTGCCACGAGGGCGATTCGTGAGAGCGAAAAACGTAGCGGCGCCCATTTGCCAATCTTTGCCATGACTGCACACGCCATGAAAGGTGATCGCGAACAGTGCCTGGCGGCGGGAATGGATGGTTACATTACCAAGCCCGTGCGCTTTAGCGATATCCAGCAGGCGCTTACCGGGGTTGCGACGCAACTTCGATCCCTGGCTGCGCCCGCAGCGACCAGTAACTGGGACAAGGCGGCCGCGCTTGACCGCGTTGAAGGTGACGAGGAGCTATTACAAGACATCTGCCGGATTTTTCTTGAAGAATCACCCAAGCTGATGGCCCAGCTACGGCAAGCGGTGGCGGAGGGTGATCCCGAAGCGGTGTCACGCGCAGCCCACAGCTTGAAGGGGGAAAGCGCTTATCTGGGAGCCACCAACGTTTCCCAAATGGCGAAACAACTGGAGACCATGGGCCGCGACCGCCAGCTCTTGCAGGCTTCACCCATATTCGAGCAGCTTCAGGGTGAAATGGAGCAGCTGAGCGCCGCAGTGCGGCAAACCACCGGAGTGCACCAGTGAAAGAATTCATCAAGGCTCTTGACTCCAGTCCAGATTCCGGTGAGACGAATTCGAATCTTAATTCTGTTCTGGTGGCCGAGGATGATCCGATTTTTCTGCGCATTCTCCAAAGTTGGTTTAAAAAATGGAGCTATCGTGTCACTGCGGTGAAGAACGGAGTCGACGCCTGGGAAGCGTTGCAGCAACCTACGGCACCGCCTAAGGCGGTTCTCGACTGGATGATGCCGGGCATGGACGGGATCGAAGTCTGCCGCAAGATCCGCGGGCGCGAGCAAGGTCCTTATTGCTACGTTCTGTTGCTTACCGCCAAAGATGACCGCGAGGACGTGGTCGCAGGCCTGGATGCGGGGGCGGATGACTACCTGACCAAGCCCTTTGACGTAGACGAATTGCGGGCCCGCGTGCGCGCTGGCAAGCGCATACTGGAACTGCAAGCGGCTCTTATCCGCGCGCACGATACTTTGCAATACGAGTCTGCTCACGATGCACTCACCGGACTCTGGAACCGGGGAGCGATCATCGGATTTCTGAAGAACGAAGTCGAACGCCAGCAACGGTCAAGCCAGCCGCTGGGGGTAATGATGGCCGACGTTGACCATTTCAAGAAGATCAACGACACCTATGGGCACTTAGGGGGAGACGTAGTCTTGAAGGAAGTGGGTCGCCGTCTGGCGGAGGGAGTCCGCACTTACGATTCGGTAGGTCGCTATGGGGGAGAAGAATTTCTGGTCATTGTGCCCGGCTGCGGCCCGGCGGACTTGGCCGCCAGCGCCGAGCGCCTACGCCGCTCGATTGCCGAGTCCAAATTTGAAACCAGCGCTGGTCCCGTGGCAGTCACTCTCAGCATTGGTATTGCTTCCGGCTGTGAAGACGGTGAACACCCTCAGAGCAGCGAGATGTTGTTGCGCGCAGCCGATACCGCCCTTTACGCCGCCAAGGCTCAAGGGCGGAACCGGGTGGGAGTTGCCGCGGCTGTTGAGCCGGCCGCTCACATTGGCTAGGAACGAGTCTGGAATCCCTTAATTTCAGCCCACAGCCAAGGTCAATGAGTGCAATAGCAATTTTTCGCCAGTTGCCCCGGCTGCGCCGAACACCTTGTATGATTCCCACGAAGGAGACCGGGATACGCGGGACTAAAAGGGCGCCTCCGTCCCGAATGATATGGAATCATTTCGCGGACAAACATTTCCATTACTTAACGGGAGTCGGTCGTGGGCGAGAGCTCAAATACCGTGCCGCCCGTGAAAGTGGGACCTAGATTAGTGACCCCAAAAACATTCCCAGCTGGATCGACTGTAAGTCCCCCCTCGGGACTTGCTCCGTGCGGCCCATCAAAGTCGAGCAGACCCGTGTACTTCCAGGTGCCATTCGACTGCGGTGACAGCCGGTAGATGGTGCCGCATCCGTTAAGACAATTGGTGTAGTCTCCTCCGGCATATGTGGTGCCGTACAGGTTGCCCGCCGCATCCATGCTGAGGCTCGATGACGGGAAATTGCCCTCACCCGCCGAAAATACATGCAGGGTCGTTTCCTTCCAGGTTCCGTTGCTATTCGGCGAAAGCCGGAACACAGTGCCGCAACCATCCGCCGTGCAATTGAGGTCGCCACCCTCGACCGCGGTTCCGTATAGATCGCCCACCTTGTCAAACACCAGGCTATACTCGGGATTCGCGCCGTTTTCCCCGTTAAACCGGAAAATCGTTGTGAGCACCCAGCTTTGGTCCGGGCCGGGCGACAGCTCATAAACCGAGCCGTACTTGGCCGGGCGGCCTTGTTGGGTCGATCCGTATAAATTCCCATCTGTACCGAGGACCGGGCCCGCGTAAGGAAAAGCTCCATTGTCGCCGGTGAAGCTCGCCAGCGTGGTCTGCGTCCACGTTCCATCTCCCTGAGGCGAGAGTTGATATACAGTGCCACATCCGTCTCCACCATCGCACTTCAAGGCACCGCCATCCTGTGTAACCCCATACAGGTTACCCGCCGAATCAAAGACGATATTTCCTAAAGGAGCGATTCCGTTGGCCCCGTTGAAGGTAACAATCGTATTTAGCTTCAATTTCCCCGGTGAAAGTTCGTACACCGTCCCGTAACCGTATTGGCCGCCGAGGTATGCAGTTCCGTACAAGTTCCCCGCCGCGTCGAATATCGGACTGGTGAGCGGATATCCGCCATCCGTGTCATCAAATTCGATCAGGGTAGTGAACTCCCACCCTCCATGACTTCCCGGCGACAGGCGAAATATCGTGCCGCATCCTTGCCCTTCGCCCGCACAATTGAAATTGCCGCCACCGAGGAATGCAACCCCGTACAGATTCCCATCGCTGTCGAGGGTCAGACCCGATTGCAGATCAGCCCCCGTGAGGCAACCCGGATCGCAATCAAAATAATGCAAAACTTTGAAGGTATACCCGTTATCAGCAGGCTTCTGCGCGGCGCTCGCTAGCCCGGCAGCTGCCAACACGGAGACGATCACTGCCAGTCCAATTCTTCTGCCGATCATAAATCACTCTCAAGAGTGGATTCGGCGGCCACATCTAGCGCCAGCGAGTTCCGCTCGCGCCAGAGCAAGCCACAGCCGGAATATTATGTAGGCGGGCGAGAAGCTGCAAGAGGAGAACGGCCCTATGTCAGCGGACACCTGCAGAATTAGAAGTTTAGCGGAGTTTGCGCGAATTGATATCTCGCTAGTCAAGATGCGAGTTTGCGCAGACTGGAAATCAACTGTTGCTATCAGGGCGTTATCACTCATTGACATTTGCGCGACCCCGGTCAATGGTGTTAGGGCAGCCAGCCGAGTTGTTTCCCTCGTCCATAGCACGACCGTGGGTCACAGTGGCACGGACGGGCTATTCACAAAAAGTGTCACTGCACTTAAGGTCGTAGGTGAGCAGTTCTGGGGGAGGGCTGCCCGGGCGTCCAATGACTCGAAAGAGTCGGGACGCCTGTTAATTTTTGTGGCTGATTCCTCGCACACGGGTTGGACAACTTCCAGCCTGAGCAGAGGCAATCAGTAAGTCGAGATGGTGAAATTCACCGTGATACGCGCTTCCGTCTCCACCGCCTGACCTGCCTGGTAATACGGTTTGAAGTGCCACTGCTTGACCGCCTCTCGGGCGGCGGCGGCAAGAATGGTGGGTCCGCTGACCACGTGCAGGTCCTCGATGTGTCCCGTCTTGTCAATTAATGCCTGCAACACCACCGCCCCTTGAACCTTCATTTGCTTGGCCAGCAGCGGATAACTTGGCTGCACTGGGCGCGTAACTCTTTCGGCGATATTCGGAGAAAGGCTTACGTGCGCGTCCGCATTGCCCTCCGGGACGGACGCAGAAGCAGTTGTTTCGCCGTTGCCTGCGGGCTGCATTTCTACCTTGACGGAATTGTTGGACGCAGCCAGAGCCTGATGCGCGTTGCCGGCAACGACCTCGACATCCAGCGGAGGCAGTACAGCCCGATCCGTAGCCGAGATCATCGGGGCAGGAGCTTTGTCTGTTGCCGACGAGACTCGCGGAGTTGGCCGCTTCTTGGTAGTGGAAGGAGCAGTAGCGGCTGGCGCAGCGGTTTCCGCAGCAGGGATCGACGGAATGGGGCCTGGCGCACTTGGCGCAGCACTCTGAACGCTCTGATTGCCGGACTCCGATTCGGAGCCGGATGAAAACCACAATTCACGGTCTTTAATGAAGACGATCACAACCGCGATCAGCAGAACCGCCATGGCGAGCAGCATGCGGCGACGCTGTTTCGCGTCAGTTCTTGGCGCTGGCGGAAGGCCTTGCGCTTCGAAGTGGCTGTCGTCTTTGAGGGTGATGGGCATAGGCAATTCTCCCGCAGGGGCGAATCGCCATAAGTATGCCCTGAAACCCTTGCAAACGCCACTGTCGGTTGGGCGGTATGCCGGAGGAGGACCTCAGCAGGCTAGTTGGTCCCGGGTCAGCTTCAATCCGTTCAGATTGCCGAGGACGGTGACGGCGACGGAATCGGTATGGAAGAACTCGTTGGCCAGGGCCTGTAGTTCCTCTGCCGTGACGCTTTCGATTTTCTCCAGTAGTTCGTCCATGCTGTAGAAGTGGTCGAAATACATCTCCTGCCGGGCGAGGTTCGACATGCGCGACGTCGACGACTCCAGCGACAGCATCAGACTGCCTTTCAACTGGTCTTTGGAGCGGCGCAGTTCCTCTGCCGGCACGGATTCCGATTTCAACTTGCGAAATTCGGACACAATGCACTGCACCACCTTGGCGGCGGACTCCCGCGAAGTGCCGGCATATACCGAGAGGCATCCGGTGTCGCGATACGGACTCAGATCGCTGTAGATAGCGTAGGCCAGTCCCTGCCGCTCACGAATATTCTGAAACAGACGGGAACTCATGCCTCCGCCCAGCAGGGTGTTCAGAATGTAAGAAGCGTGGCGTCTCTCGTGGGCAATGGGATGGGATGGCACGCCAACGCAGATCTGTACCTGCTCCAGCGACTTCTTGTTGCGCATGATGATGCGCGGCACAATCTCAGGTTGCGGGCTGTGAAAGCCGTTCTTTACCGGCTTCATGTGCTGGAAATGCTTCGCAACCAACTCCACAAACTGCTCGTGCTTCAAGTTGCCAGCTGCAGAGATGATGACATTTCCTGGAGCAAACCGCTGGGCATAGAAGTCCAGCATCGGGTCCCGCTCAAACTTCTTCACCGTTATCTTGGTGCCCAAAATCGGCTTTCCCAGAGGATGGTCTTTCCAGAAATTCTGGGTGAAGATCTCATGGACAAGATAGTCGGGACTGTCCTCATCCATTTTGATTTCTTCGAGAATCACGCCGCGTTCGCGGCCAATGTCTTCGGGAGCAAACACCGGGTTTAGAACCAAGTCACTGAGCACGTCCAACGCGATGGGCAAGTGCTCATCCAGTACTTTGACGTTGAAGCAGATGCATTCTTTGGCGGTGAAGGCGTCCATGCCCCCGCCGATGGAGTCCACCTGGCGGGCGATGTCCTCGGCCGAACGATGCTTCGTGCCCTTGAATACCATGTGCTCGATGAAGTGGGAGATGCCATTCCATTGCGGGTCCTCATCGCGCGACCCGCTCTTGATCCAAATCCCAATCGAGACCGAACGAATGTGCTGCATCTGCTCGGTGATAACGGTTAGCCCGTTGGGCAAAACCTCGCGACGAATGTTGCGGCTTTCTTCGACCATAGTCAGTTGCTTTCTTACTTGCCGGGAGGTTCGGCGCGGTGAAAACCTAATTCAATTGTTACACAACCTGACGCTCTCCAGTGGCAACGCGTTACCCCATTTAAATCATAGTGTTAGGGGTTGGAACAGCGTTCTTCGCCTGTTTCTTGGACTTTCTACGTCCACACTCCTCTACAATCAAAGGGGAACATCCTTATAGATGCATGACTGAAGTCAAACAATCCACGCTATTGGGCCTTACGCTGCAAGAGCTTACGCAGATGGCGGAGGAGTCTGGCCACCCCGCCTACCGCGGTCGCCAGTTATTTGAGGCAATCTACGGCCAGAGAATCCAGGCGCCAGAGCAAATCTCCACGCTTCCGCAAGCCTTTCGTTCCCGCCTATCGCAAGACGGGCTTGTCGTGGGTTTACCGCTGATCGCGAAGAAGTTTGTCTCCAGCGATGGCACGGTCCGCTACTTGATGGAATTCGCGGACGGCCAGACGGTGGAAACGGTTTGGATGCCCGAAGGCGATAACGGCGAATCCGGCGACGGGAGCGAGGCTGGAAATCAGGCGGACGAAAGCGGTCGCGCCTGGAGCCGCAGCACCATTTGTGTTTCCAGTCAGGCGGGGTGCGCCGTGGACTGCCAGTTTTGTATGACCGCATTGCTAGGCTTGAAACGTAATCTCACTGCGGGAGAGATGGTCGGCCAGGTTTGTGCGGTATTGAATGATCAGCGCGTTTCTCCACCACAGTCGCGCGTCAATATCGTGTTCATGGGTATGGGCGAACCCTTCTTGAACTATGAAAATTTCATGAAGGCTGCGCGCCTCCTGGTCGAAGGCGTTGGCATCGCGGAATCACGCATGACGGTCTCCACTGCCGGGATTGTGCCCCGTATCTACGATTTTGGCGCGGAAACCGTGCGACCGAAACTGGCAATCTCGCTGAACGCATCGAACGACGAATTGCGCACCCGGCTGATGCCGATCAATCACAAATGGAATCTGCAACAGCTGATGGCCGCTGCCCGCGACTTCCCGCTGAAAAACCGTGAGAAGGTGACCTTCGAGTATGTTCTCCTGGAGGGAATCAATGACGGTGCGCAAAACGCCCGCGAGGTGGCGGAATTAGTTCGCGGCTTGCGCGCCAAGATCAACCTGATCGCGTTCAATCCTGGTCCGGGAGTCGCATTTCGAACTCCCGGTGATGCGCGCGTTTCAGAATTTAAGGAAATCCTAAGGGCGGCGGGCGTTCCCGCATTTGTGCGCCGCCCGCGCGGGCGTGATATCTACGCTGCCTGCGGGCAGTTGAAACGTACCCTGGAATCTGGGGCCGCTTAGGAAATACCGGCGGATCGCGCTTGCGCCCCTAATGTGGTATAGGGCTCATGGGATCGGGACGCATCGCTACGTGTCGCGACTGGCAGTTCAATGCGGAATTTGGCCCCGCCTTCGGGGCGGTTCTGGCAATGGATTATTCCCTGATGTTCCTGAATGATGCCGTAGCAGACGCTCAGCCCCAGCCCGACCCCTTGCCCTACCGGGCGGGTCGTATAAAAAGGATCAAACACGCGGTCGGGTTCCTGCAGGCCTGGGCCATTGTCCACAAACTCGATCACCACGGTGCCATTGCTGGCTCGGGTGCTCACCGTGAGTGATCCACCCGTCTCCGCCATGGCATGAAGAGCGTTGTTGGTGATGTGCAGACAGACCTGCAGAAGTTGGTTCGAATCCCCCATCACCCGCGGAAGGTCTTTGGCCAGATCGGTGTATACCTGAACGCATGCGCTCCGCAATTGTGGCGGATAGAGCTTGACCGCGGTCTGCACCATGGCATTGATGTTCAGCGAAGTCTTCTCCGCCGGGACCTGTTTGGCAAAACTTAGCAGGCTCGAAACCAGTGTCCGGGTGCGGCGAATCTGGTGTTCGATTTTCTGCGCGAGGGAGCGTTGTTCGCCGTTCAGTGGCGTGGCGGTCAGTAATTCTGAGTAACCCAACATCGCAGTCAGGGGATTGTTCAATTCATGGGCTGCGCCTCCCACCAATTGTCCCAGAGATGCCAGTTTTTCTGATTGCACCAGTTGTGCTTGCACTCGCCGCAAGTCATCAAAGGAACTCTGCGACGCCTGCAGCAGGCGTAGCAATTCGCGATCCAGCAGATGCTGTTTCAAGAAGACCATAGTGCCCAATACCAGCATGCTGGCCAGAGTCACAAACAGCCGGAACATGCGCACAGGTTGCGGACTGTTCACGTCAAACACCGACCAGGCTGCGAACAAGGGCAAGGAAGAAACCGTAAGCATGCCCACCCGCGCCACCCAAACTCCGTGACCGTCGGACTTGCCCGACGGCTTTTGTTGGGGCGCCGATTCGAGCGCTCCCAATCCAATCCAGGTCACCCATGCCATGGACGCCGCCAGCGGCACGTCGTAAACGCTGCCCGAGAAATAGACCTTGCGCTCGATCGCCCAGTTCGCCAGATAAGAACTCAGGCTGTAGGTCAAGGTACAGCCGAGCCAGCTGGCGTAAACCGTTTTCCACGAATGGTTGCTGCGGGCCCACAACACTGCCAGCCCACCCAGGAACACCATCTTCTCGATGAGATACAGAATATTCAAATTGTGCTCGTAGCGCGTATCGTTCCAGTAGACATACTGCCAAGGGATTGCAGTGACGACGTACAGATAGAGCCACCAGATCAAGAGCATGGAAAAATCAAGCGATCCCAGGCGGGTGGTGCGATGATCTTGCTCCACCTGAGGCTGTGTGGCTAAGGCCGCGGTCATCGGAACCAGATGCAGGAAAAGCACTACGTCACCCACGAAGGGAGTGGGCACGTCCGTCCGCAGCAACACCTCGAAGTAACACCACAAGCCCTGGTAGGCGAACCAGAAGGATAAACCCAGCGTCATCATTGCCCAGAACATCCGTGCGCGGCCATGGCTGGCCATGGTTACCAGAAGCAATGCCATGGTGCCGGAGAGCAGTAACAACAGTTGGATAAGGTCAGTCAGGGCAACGAGGGCGAAGCTTTGAGGCAGCACAAGCGATGCCACTGCCTGGGTGCACAGCAGGGCCGAGGCCGTGAGAATCCACAGCTTGTAACGCCTGGACATATATTTGTCATTGTAGAGTCAGGAAACGGAGCTGAAAGTTACTTTGGTAATCGGCGGATGCGCCACATCCGTCCGCGCCCGATTCGTTACACAGTTGGTTGGGTAGTGTTTGGGGTAGTTCCGCGAAGTTTTGCTTGCTCTTCGGTCGCAGAATAACTAACATTCGGGGCACCACTTCTTTGACACGGGACGTACTCCGTTGCCATTTCGAGCAGTTCGAGATCGGTTCCTTTGGAGACTGCGGGCCCCCATGGGGCCCGGCGAAATTCGCCGCATAGAGCGTTGGTTGGCCAGCGCGCGGGTTTTTCTGGCGGTTTCGGCGCTGGTCGCCATCTGGATGGATCCGGGAGAGATTCGTTTTTCGCTTTGGGCCTTCGCATTGCTGGCCTTCTATCTGGCCCAAGGCGTAGTGATCATCATTTTCCTCCGGCGGCGGCAGCAATCTACACCTGCCTTCCGCTTGCTGGTGCACAGCGCGGACATCGTTTGGCCGGCTCTAATTTCTGTTTTCGCAAGTGGCCAGAACAACCCGTTCTTTTTGTTTTTCGTTTTTGTTTTGGCCGCTGCGGCTTATCGCTGGGGGCTTTGGGAGACGGTGGGAACCGCGGCCGCCGAAGTCTCCTTGCTTTGGCTTCAGGCATTGGGTTTCCATTGGGGCCTGATGTCATGGATCACCGGTCTCGCCGCCCGATATGGGTTACCTCCCTTGCGAATTGATCCTACGTCCTTCGAGCTCAAGGGTTTATTTATGCGCTCGATTTATCTATTAGTGCTGGGCTTTCTGTTGGGGTATCTGGCGGAACAGCAGAAACAGCTTCGCGCCGAAAAAGCCGTGATCGCACGCACCCTGGGAAAGGCGCGAGTCGAAGCCGGGGTTGTGGGTACTCTGCACGAGATTTCCAGCGAACTGCTTTCCATGTACCGGGCCCGTCGCTTGATGATTGCCTCTCAGGAAATGAGCAGCTATCGTGTGTACATCGGCGATTTGAGCAACTCGGAACAATCGTCGAGTTTTCGCTGGCTGGATCCCTCCGACAGCGACCGCGAAGTCTATCTGAGCGAGTCTCCGACGGTCGCCTGCTTTGCCGAGCGCAACGGTGCAGGCGGAAGCGAACCCTATTCCCTGTTGGCGCTCGACGAGGAAGAGACGAGAATCGAGAACGTGAATCCCGAATTCCTGGGTCCGCTCGGCAGGAAGCATGAGTTCCACGGAGTTATGATGGTTTCTTTTGTCTTCGGACTGGAATGGCGGGGGCGGATCTTTTTGCTGGATCCTACCCTCACGGGGGAGACCGAAGAGGAGTTACGCTTCCTTCAGGAACTGGTGCGGCAAGTAGGACCCGCAGTCTACAACGTACTTTTGCTGCGCCGCTTGCGCTTGCGGGCGGGGGCGGTGGAACGCGCCCGGTTTGCCCGCGAGCTGCACGATGGTGCGGTACAATCGCTCATCGCTGTGGAAATGCAGGTGGACGTGTTGCGTCGGCAATCCGCCACCAGGCCAGAGGTGGTGCCGAAAGAATTGGGGCGCATCCAGGCTTTGCTGCGGGAGGAAGTTCTCAAGTTGCGGGAACTCATGCAACAGATGAAGACCCTGGATGTGGATTCCAAAAAGCTTCTGGGCGTGATCCACGATACTGTGGAGCGGTTCCAACGCGAAACTGGGATCGTAGCCAGATTCACTTCCGACCTGGAAGAGTTGGACATGCCGCAGCCCGTATGCCGGGAGTTGGCCCGCATCATACAAGAGGCATTGGTGAATGTGCGCAAGCATAGTCAGGCGCGCCAGGTCGGCGTCCGGCTCGGTGCTGGCGGCAGCGGCTGGAAAGTTGTCATTGAGGATGATGGCCAGGGATTTCCCTTCGCGGGACGGTTTTCCCAGCAGCAACTTGACGATTTAGGGAAAGGTCCGTTGGTCATTAAGGAACGTGTCCGTTTAATTGAAGGCGAACTCACGATAGAATCAAACCCGGGCCAGGGCTCCCGGCTGGAGATTGTGATTCCTCAGCAACAAGGCGCTATTCATGGATGACAAGAAAATCACTCGCATTGTGATTGCCGATGACCACCCGATTTTTCGCGATGGCCTGCGGCGCCTTTTGGAAACCGAATCCGACCTTAAGGTGATCGGCGAAGCCTGTGATGGCGCGGAAGCCGTTAAGATGGCGCGGCAGCTCAAGCCCGACATCCTGTTGCTGGATCTTGCCATGCCTCGCCATCCCGGTCTGGAAGCGTTGCGCGAGATGAGCACCGGTACCGGATCGATCGGTGTACGTGTCATCCTGCTCACTGCGGCAGCGGAAAAGAATCAGATCGTGGAGGCTTTGCAGTTGGGTGCGCGTGGAGTGGTATTGAAGGACTCTGCAACCCAGTTACTGCTCAAAGCAATTCATACCGTGATGGCCGGAGAATACTGGGTGGGACGCGAGAGCGTCTCTAATCTGGTGCAATACCTGCGCAACTTGGTCCAGTCATCCGGCGAAGATGCCCGAAAAAAGAAATTTGGACTCACCCCGCGGGAATTGGAGATTGTGTCGGCAGTGGTTGCTGGTTACTCCAACAAGGAGATCGCTGAGTATTTCAAGATCAGTGAGGACACGGTTAAACACCATCTCAGCAACATTTTCGACAAACTTGGGGTTTCCACGCGCTTGGAGCTGGCGCTGTTTGCGGTGAATCAATCCTTACCGCTAAAGCCTATCTCCTAGAAGATATAGCACTTTCGTGCCACATCTCGACCCATCCGGGCTATTGCCGCCGGGCCGAACAGGAATTACTATCAGGTTACCAACTCACAAATTGAGTTCCCCTGTGATTGGTGTCGCGGGGGATTTGTGGTTCCGGGCCTGCGGCGGAATCGGTTCGCGAGGAGGTGTTCGGTGGCAAGATTTTTGCGACAAATCTGGTTCGACGAACAGGGTCAGGACGTTGCCGAGTACGCGGTGATGTTGGCCGTCATTCTGGTGATCGTTGTGGGCACCATCCGATTGATCGGATCCAATGCCAATAACGTGTTCTCGCAAGTGGCCAGCTCAATTAACCAGTAAGTTTACGGCAAGGTCTTACCCACCCACCCCAGCGTCATGGCTGCCGCTGCATCTTTCCCACACCTGCTTCTGTCTCTTTCCGGTCTCTGACGTTCAGCAGTGGACTATCTTCGGGCTCTTGATACCGCGCGTGGCATTCCGCGTATCTACCACCAGTTGGGACTCACGCACGATGCGTGCGAAATCGTAGTCGGAATGGTCGGTCACGATTAACACGCAATCGTACTGCGCAAGATTATCGAGCGGCGTGCACGTCATTTGCAGGTCGTACTTGCGGCCTTTGCCCACAGTCGGAAAGTACGGGTCGTTGTAGCTGACCTGCGCGCCTTCCTTCTGCAGCAATTCAATAATCACCAGAGAGGGCGACTCACGCAGATCATCAATGTCCCTCTTATAGGCCACACCCAACACCAACACCCGCGATCCGTTTAAAGCCTTCTTCTGCTGGTTCAGCGCTTTGACCACGGACTCAAGCACGTGATAGGGCATGTTGGTGTTGATCTCGCCCGCGAGCTCAATGAATCGGGTGCGAAAATCCCACTCCTTGGCTTTCCAGGAAAGGTAAAAAGGATCCACTGGAATGCAGTGACCGCCCAGTCCGGGGCCGGGATAAAACGGCTGGAAGCCAAACGGTTTGGTGGCCGCCGCCTCAATCACTTCCCAGATATCAATTCCCATCCGCAATGACAACAACTTGAGTTCATTCACCAAGGCAATGTTTACGCAGCGGTAAATATTCTCCAGCAGCTTGGTCATTTCCGCCGCCGCCGGCGAGGAAACTCTTACCACACGATTGAAAATCGCACCGTAAAGCGCCGCCGACAAATCGGACGCCTGGGCATCCAGCCCTCCCACCACTTTGGGGATGTCGCGTCGCGCCACGGTCGTGTTACCCGGGTCCTCCCGCTCGGGAGAGAATGCAACGTAGAACTCCGCAGCATCGGAATGGCCGCCGCGCGAAGCTTTCAGTCCATGCCGGTTGCCCTTCTCCAAAATGGGGATCAAAACTTCTTCCGTGGTACCGGGATAAGTCGTACTCTCCAGGATCACCAGATGCCCGGCGCGTAAATGCGGAGCGATAGCCTTGGCGGTGTCAGTGATGTAACTCAGATCGGGCTCGTGGTATTCGTTCAGCGGCGTAGGCACGCAAATGATGATCGCGTCCATCTCTCGCAACCGCGAATAATCAGCGGTGGCGCTGAAGCCCTGTGCTCTGGCAGCCTTAATATCAGTCGCCGGAATACGGACGATGTACGACCCACCCTGGTCGAGAGTGGCTACCTTGCGCGGATCGATATCAAACCCGGTGACGGGAAACTTCTGATCGCTATAGAGCAGCGCCAACGGCAAGCCCACATAGCCGAGGCCAATAATTGCAACCGCAGCGCGTTTCTCTTCAATCCTGCTCTTCAGAGCGGAAAATACGTTGGCAGAAGTTGTAGTAGTGGCAGTCATTTCTTAAGAATATTGGTCTGCAATCGAATCTTAACATGTGCCGGGTAGGCTGCCCGTCGTGGAAGACACCGCTTAGAACAACTGTCACATCGAGCGCGAGTTCGCGACCGCGTCGGCCCGATTATCCACAGCCTGAACCAGCGCTGTCACTTTCTGCGAGTGCGGGTGACATTTACTTTTCTTGCTTTGCTGCGCTACTGGAGGGCAAGCCTCGAAGATGGCGGAACAACTCACCGGTCAGGACATCAGCTTCATCGAGTTACAAACTGCGGTGTTCTGTGTCGAATGTGAGTTGATCAGCAAGAACAACACGCCCTGTTGTCTGGCTTGCGGCAGCCGGGCGGTGATGAGTTTGTCCCGAGTGCTCGGTGGATCGCTACGCGGGCAGCAGACGGCGCACCTGATTGCCGACGCTGAGCTCGATCGTCTGGTACGGGAACTTCTCCGTACCGTTCCTACGTCCAGTTCTGATACTCGCCTGCCGGTATCGTTTGCCACCCTCGCTCCTTCGCGAAGTCACGCCCGAAACACTGGCCCCCATTCTCTCCCGGGCATGGTGCCCACGCACGATCACGAGATACATCCCGGAGAAATTGATCTGGAACCTGCTATCAGTGTAATTGCCGAACGTGCCCAATCTTTGACTGGAGCCACTGGCGCTGCTATCGCCTTACGCCACGGTAACGAAATTGTGTGCCGCGCCCGCACTGGCCGAACCGCCCCCGATCTCGGCGTTCGCCTGCAAACCGATTCTGGGATTTCCGCCGATTGCGTCCGCACCGGCGAAGTAGTTCTTTGCCATGATGCGGAACGAAATCCCTGTGTTGACCTCGCCAGTTGCCGCCGCTTGGGCGTGCGTTCCATCCTGGCGGCTCCATTGCGCCACTTCCGCCGCACTCTGGGCGTATTTGAGGTTCTCTCCGCTGCTCCTAACGCCTTCGACCACCGTGATGTTGCCACCATGCAACTGCTTTCGAGCATGATGGTGGCTGCCATCTCCCGCCTGTCCAATCTAAGAACTGGGAACTGAGATCCGACAAAGGTTTCAAGTGAACCTATGGGCGGAGCTGCCGCACCCGCTGGAGTAAGATGTACCCAACAGCAGTATGCAGTCCCTCGGGTCTAATCCGGCGGAGATTGGCCAGCCAACCTCGCATCCTCAGGCAGAGCGCCGGAGGCGTGTGCGCCACAAACTTCACCTTCCGGCTTACGTCGGGTTGAACCCCGCTCTGCATGCAAATCCGGATCTCTGCGAGATCGTCGATCTCAGCGAAGACGGTATGGCAATTCAAACCGCATCGCCGCTTGAAGCTGGGCGTGAAGAGAACCTGTTTCTCGATCTTCCGGAAACGAACACCTCAATCCAGACCACCGGAACCGTGATCTGGTCGGATGCCCATGGGCGCGCCGGTGTGCACTTTCTCGAACTAACTCCCGAATCGCTCCAATCCCTTAAGAAGTGGCTCTTCGCCGATGCGCTGGCAGGTTGCGCCGATCAAGCTGCCGAAACCCGAGTGATAGATCAACCAGATCCGTGGGGAGAAATCGAACCCGACCATACTTCCGTTCTTACCGCACTGGCAGCGGTACGAAAAGAAGTCGAATCGCTCGGGCCAGACTTGGACGCTGCGTTGCAATTGATCGCGCGCCGGGCGCAAGCTTTCACACGATCGACTGCGGCGGCCATCGGTCTGACAGATGGAGCTGACATGATCTGCCGGGCGACGGCTGGTCCCAATGCTCCCCCAGTGGGTGTGCGGCTGCGAGTTGGCTCAGGTTTTTCGGGAGAATGTGTGCGCTCCGGCATGCTGCTGCGCTGTGACGATTCGGAAACCGATTCCCGGGTTGATCGTGAGAGCTGCCGTGCCCTCGGCATCCGCTCCATGATCGCCGCTCCCATCCGCAGGCAGGGCATGGTCGTCGGACTCATCGAAGTTTTTTCTCCCCTTCCTGACATTTTTCAGCCCGATCACGAGCTCGCGGTGCAGCACTTGACCGAAGTGGTTTCCACGGCGGTACTGCGTGCCAGCTTCCCGGAATCGGTGTCTCCCGCGGCCTCCACGGCCAGCGTTGACGACGAATTTCCGGTGGAGACTCCGGCCGATCTTCCCATTCTTCAACTCTCCCCCTCCCGCAACGTTCTCCTGGCAAGCCTGGCGATCGCACTCCTTGCCTTGCTGTGGGCGTCGCAGCCGTGGGTGAAGCAGCGTTGGGTGACGCAATATTGGAGCACGATCAGCCGCAATGATGTCGGTTCTGCGGCGTCGCTGCCGCAAGCAGCCGCGCCGCCGGCGGCTTCGGCATCTAAGCTGGAGGCACTGCAAAAGCTGGCTGCTGGCGGCGACCCCGTCGCGCAGTTTGACATCGGCGAGCGCTACTGGACGGGCGACCAGGTTTCTCAGGACTATGGACAGGCTGTGCGTTGGTTCTCCCTGGCTGCCGAGCAGGGCAACGTTGCGGCGCAGGCCATGTTGGGTGACTGCTACTGGGCTGGCCGCGGCGTAGCGGCCGATCCTGTCCGCGCATATTTCTGGACCTTTCTGGCGCAGGCTGGGGGAGACGCAACCAGTAAGTCGCGGATTGTGCTGCTCGCGTCTCGTCTAACCCCGAGCCAGATTGCCGTGGCTCGGAAAGAAGCAAGTGACTGGACGGCGCAGCATCCGGCAAAAACCCAGTCCACATTGCAGTAACGGCTTCCACGCGAGTCGGGTTTAGAATCACAACAAAGGTGCTCCGTGCCGACCCTACGCGAAATCGTTTACAAGAACGTCCGCGAAGGCGAGCTTTACGAAAAGCTAGACCGCAATCGTGTGCGCTGCTACGCCTGTGGGCATTGCTGCCCCATCCCAGACGGGCAACCGGGTGTCTGCAAGGTGCGCTACAACCACAGTGGAACTCTCTATGTGCCCTGGGGCTATGTGGGCGGGGTGCAGTGCGATCCCATTGAGAAAAAGCCGTTCTTTCACGCCTACCCTGGGGCGCTGGCGTATAGCTTCGGCATGTTGGGATGCGACCTGCACTGCGGGTACTGTCAGAACTGGGTTACCTCGCAAGCGTTGCGCGATCCCGATGCCGTTTCTCCACCGCTCGAAGCTTCACCCGAAGCGCTGGTGCAAGACGCACTCCGCCAGGGTGCGAAAGTCCTGGTCAGCACTTACAACGAGCCGCTGATCACCAGCGAATGGGCCGTAGCCGTGTTCAAAGAAGCCAAGGCCGCCGGCCTGGTAACCGGATTCGTCTCGAACGGCAACGGCACACCGCAAGTGCTCGAATATCTGCGTCCATGGATTGATCTCTACAAAGTTGACCTCAAGAGTTTTGACGATCGCCGTTATCACCAACTGGGCGGACGGATTGGGCCGATCCTCGAAACTATCCGCAGCTTGCATCAGATGGGTATTTGGCTGGAGATCGTCACCCTGCTGATTCCCGGGTTCAACGATTCCGAAGACGAGTTGCACGGGTTAGCTGAATTTCTTGCCGGCGTGTCTCCCGACATCCCGTGGCATGTGACGGCTTTTCATAAAGATTACAAAATGGAGGATCCGGACAACACCCGGCCCGCAGACCTTCTGCGCGCAGCGCAGATTGGAAAGAAAGCTGGCTTACGTTACGTTTATGCCGGCAATTTGCCCGGAATGCTCGGCGAACAAGAGAACACCCACTGCCAGAATTGTGGCGACACATTGATCCGCCGCCATAGTTATTTTGTGGAGGATTACCGCCTCACGCCGGATGGGCGTTGTCCGTCCTGTGCGACCGCTCTCCCTGGGCGCTGGGCGGCCAGGTTCGAAGGCCAAATCACCGACCGTCCTTTCCGGCCGCAGCGCTCTCGCCTTGTCAACATACTCAATTAAGGGTCTTGTTTCCGGTTGGCACCGGGCGTAGCTCACCCTTAGCAATATCGTCTGCGAGGCTGATTTCGGTGGTTTGCAATCCCCGCCCGGTCGCGATATACCTCTGTTCAACCATGCTGAACAGAAACCGTCTTCGCGCGATGTTGCTCCTCATCGCAACTTTCTCCCATGCCGCCGACAAACCCAAGCTGACGCTCGACGAATTCTTTGATTCGGTCGATATTTCTGACTTGCAACTTTCTCCTGATGGGCACTCGCTGGTATTTAAGACCGAGCGGGCCGATTGGAGCCAGAATATCTATCGCGACGACCTTTGGCTCTATCGCGATGGGGGCACCGGCACGCTCACGCAATTGACCCAGACCGGTCACGACGATGCGCCGCAGTGGTCCCCCGATGGCCGCTGGATCGCATTCCTCTCCGAACGAAAAAATGGGAACGATTCTGGCGACGATTCTAGTGACGGGGCGACGCAGCTTTATCTCATCTCGCCGTCTGGAGGCGAAGCCTTTCCAGTGACCGGAGGGGATGAAAGCGTTCACGCTTTTGCTTGGTCGGGGGACGCGCACTCCCTCTACTTCGCGACCCGCATCCCTTGGACTCATGAACAAAAAGATGCCTACAAAAAAGAATGGAAGGACGTCATTCAGTACCGCGCCGCCGAACGGGGCGACATGATTTTCAGCGTTGACCTTGCCGCTGCTCTGGCCCGTCACACAGATCGAGGAACTTCGAAGGATAAGTCAGACGACGCTACCGGCGTGAACGCGGGCGCTCGCGCCCTCGCCAGTTCGCCGTGGCGGATTCAAACCCTGAAAGCTTCGCCCGATGGCCGCCGACTGGCCCTGCTGACCGAGTCGATCTCCCAGCGCGAAGAAAAAGTTGAAGAGTTCGAGATCTATACCGTGGACTTGGCCAATGCGTCTGCCAATCGTCCGCCTCATCAGGTCACGCGAAATCAGGGCGTCGAACAAAGCATGCGCTGGGCAATGGATAGCCAGCACATCTTTTTTCAAGTGGAGTACGGTTCGGTGGAAGGGAAGTATCACGACACACAAACTCGCCTTTACTGGGCCGACGCTGATAGCGGTGAAATCAAACGCTGGACAGCCGATTTCGAGGGCGCGGTGGGCGCGTATGCGGACAGTCCCGATGGCGTCGTCGCCGCCGGACGGTTAGGCACGGAAGTGCAGCTTTACGCCGAAGCCAATCCGTCTGCGCCGTTCTCCAAACTTGCGGGATGGCCCGGCACCTACGAGAGAATCACAACCGCTGCGCATTCACCGCGCATTGCATTTATTCATTCATCGCTAGACAAACCCAACGAAGTGTATATCGCCGAAAGCATAGCTACTCTCGCCGACGCCCGGCCCATTACTTCGTTCAATCGACTGTTTACGGAGCGCGATCTGCCCAAAGGCAAGCCCTATCGCTGGACAGCCGACGATGGCACGACCGTCGAAGGTATGTTGATCTATCCGCCGGGAAAGTTCGAAGCTCGCAATCTGCCAATGTTTGTGCTTATCCATGGCGGCCCGGACGATGTGGACGACACTGACGGCAATCATTTCCAGGCCGATTGGTATCGCTGGGAGCGCATGGCAGCAACCCAAGGTTGGCTGGTGTTCCAGCCGAATTATCGCGGGAGTTGTGGCTATGGTGACAAATTCCTCCAGCAGATGGTGCCGGAGATCGTCTCACGGCCTGGCAAAGATATTCTTGAAGGTGTCGACGCGCTAGTGAAGGACGGCATCGCCGATCCCAATCATCTCGCCGTCGGCGGCTACAGCTATGGAGGATATATGACGAACTGGCTGATTACCCAGACTACACGCTTCAAAGCCGCCGTCACCGGTGCGGGGGCAGTGGAGAACGTCGCCAACTGGGGCAACGACGACACCAGCTTCGACGATGCCTTCGATCTCGGCGGGCTGCCCTGGGAAGTTCCGCAGCGTTATCAGGATGAAGCCGCGATATTTCAGATGGATAAAGTTCGCACGCCGACGCTCATTGTGGCCGGTGCCGATGATATCCGTGTGGCTGTGGCGGAAGCATATTTGCTGGACCACGCTCTGCACAACTTGGGTGTTCCCAGTTCGTTGCTCATCTTCCCCGGCGAAGGCCACAGCTTGGAGAAGGACCCCTGGCACGGCAAGATCAAAGTGCGGGAAGAATTGAAGTGGCTGCAGAAGTATGGTGGAGTTCCTGTCAGCCCTGGCCACTGATTCACACCCAAGCAAGCTTTATTTGTGGTCATCTCCGTCTGCCCATCTGCGACGGTACAATAGACTTTTAGCTTCTAAGGGAGAAAGATGAATCACCCGACACGACTCTTAGTCCTCACGATTTGTCTGCTGCTTGCCATCACGGCGAGTTCGCTTGATAAGACAACTCAGCCAGGGTTTCGCATTTACGTGACCAACGAAAACTCTGGCGATCTCAGTGTGATTGACGGTACCACTCTTGAACTACTTGCCACCATTCCACTGGGCAAGCGTCCACGCGGAATTCATGCCAGCCCCGACGGAAAGACGATCTATGTGGCGCTGAGCGGTTCTCCCATCGGCGGCCCGGGAGTGGATGAGAGCAAGCTGCCACCGCCCGACAGAAGTGCCGATGGCATCGGCGTGTTTGATGTGCGGCAGGGCAAGTTGCTCCGGCTTATTCAAAGCGGAAAGGACCCGGAAAACTTCGACCTCAGTAAGGATGGCCGATTCATCGTTGTCTCCAATGAAGACGATTCGATGGCCACCATGATCGACGTGGCCACAGAGAAGATCACCAAGACCTTCCCGGTTGGAGAAGAACCCGAGGGAGTCAAGTTCACGCCGAACGGCAAGTTTGTCTATGTTACCTCCGAAGATACAGGAACGATTTCAGTAATCGACGTTGCCGCGGGGAAGGTCCTCAAGACGTTTAAAGTTGGACGTCGTCCACGTTCGGTTGCGTTTCTGCCCGACGGCTCACGAGCATACGTCAACGCTGAGAATGACGGCGCCGTGACCGTAGTGGATTCGGTCAAGCACGAAGCCATTCAAACCATCTCCCTGGGACAGCCCGGGGTGATTAAGCCGATGGCAGTGTTGCTCTCTCCCGATGCTTCCACGCTTTACGTGAGCACCGGCCGCGGACACAAGGTTTTCGTCATTGACACGGCAACCAACCAGGTCAGCGGTTCGTTTGAAGTGGGAGAGCGTCCATGGGGCATCGCTCTTTCGCCTGACGGCAAGACCCTCTACACCGCCAATGGGCCTTCGAACGACATTTCTGTAGTTGATCTTGCCAGCCAGAAGGTAGTCCAGAAGGTTAAGGTCAGTCGTGGACCTTGGGGCATCATCACGCTGGCGCCGTGAACGTTGTCGTGACCAACTCACTGATCTGAGGTAAACAACTACATGCAATTCATTGGGGACGAACAATGCGCAGACTTCTCATTACCTTCGGTATATTTCTAATCTTTTCCCTTTCCCTGAGCGCTCAGGAGAACAGTTGGCGGATCGATCCGAACCACAGTGGCACGCATTTTAGCGTTCGCCACATGATGATCTCGACGGTGCGCGGCGAATTCACCGGCGTCAACGGATTAGTGATTTATGATCCGAAAGACCCGACGCGGGACAGTGTGGATGCCACCATCGACTGCTCCACTGTGAACACCGGAGTCGCCAAGCGCGACGCGCAATTGAAGACCGCCGATTTTTTCGATGTAGCCCACTATCCCATGATGAAGTTCAAGTCGAGGCGAGTGGAGTCTGCCGGTGAGGGCAAACTTAAAATAACCGGCGATCTGACCATCAACGCCATCACACAAGAAGTGGTTTTGGATGTCGACGGTCCGAGCGCGCCCATCCGCGATCCCCGCGGCAATGAGAAAATCGGCCTCAGCGCAAGCACTCAAATCAGCCGCAAAAAATTCAACATCATCTGGAACGAAGTGATGGAATCGGGCGGGGTGGCCGTCGCCGATGAGGTCTCGATCTCCCTCGACCTGGAACTGATTAAGAATACGAAAGCGCAGTAACTGAATTGGACTGGCCACCGATTTCCACGGATTCACACGAATCAAGCTTATCGGTGCTAATTCGTAGCTATCCGTGGTGTTCTTGAGTTTTGGGGAACTTTACTGTCCCAACGGCCTCTCGGCACTAGCCATCTTTACCCGGCTATCCTCGGCATAGCGGGCCACACCTTGATACAGGGCTTCCGCAATGCGCTGGCGGTAGCTTGAACTCTGAAGATTATTCTCGTCGGTGGGACTGCTGACGAACGAAACTTCGGCGAGGACCGCGGGCATTGAGGTGCCCGTCAACACTACGTACTGTGCCTGCTTCACCCCGCGATTGGGAAGTCCGGGATTAGTTGCCGACAAGGTACCGTAGAGCGCTCGCTGAATGCTGACCGCCAGCAGCTTCGATTCGTGAACTTTTTCTTTTATGTCGACATTCGTCCAATCGACACCTGCGGCGGTGGCTTCTAGTTCGCCATCATCGTGGCTGCGGGCCCTTACCGACGAATAGGTATTGGTGTAGTAGGTTTCCACTCCGCGCGCGGAAGGGAAGTCGCTGTAGTTGGCGTGGATCGAAAGGAACAGATTCGCCTTCGCCAGATTGGCGATTTCAGCGCGCTTTTCCAGGGCAATGTAGTTGTCGTCGGTGCGGGTATAGATCACCGAAGCGGCCAATCTGTTTTCCACCAGCTTGCCCAAGCGTTCCACGATGTCGAGGACCAGATCCTTTTCCAGCAAGCCTTTCCGCCCCACGGTTCCCAGGTCCCATCCGCCATGGCCAGCGTCTAGTACGATACGGAGCTTCGGGTCTAAAACTGATCTGGGAGAGGGTATCCCATTTCTCGCGTTCAGTGCTAGAAGTGGAGGCTGTGATGCCTGATCCATCGGCCCAAAGAGCTCAACCTTCGCTCGCGGCTTGGGCCCGGATTCAATCGTCCTCAATTCAATCACCAGCCGATACGGATTCGGCTCCAGACTTACGGAAAAATTCGAGGCTCCTTTGGTTTCCAGGACCACGCGGGTCACGCCGTGCGTTGGCTGGGCAACGCGAACACGCTGCAGCAGCGCGTCGCCTACGTCAATCGTCTTGTTAAGGAGTGAGGCCACTAGCCGGGTATCGGGTAGGTCCAGATAGATTCGTTCAGGGTGCGAGAGCCGGTGCGCCTCATACTGCACCTGATCTTGCAGATCAATGACGACCGTACTCGAATCCGCCGATGACCAGTGCCTGAGACCGGTGACTTCCGGCCTTCCGCCGGAGGTTGTTGTTGGCGCTTCCTGGACGTTTTCTTCCTGCTCAGACTCGGCAGGTTCAGCTGATGGCTCTGTGATCGTTGCTTGCATCTGAGGCGTCGGAGTAAAGTTCGTCCGCGCCGGGGCAGCCTTCCGCGGCGTAGAAGCAACAGACGCCGCATGCTGACGAATCTTCCACCACAGCCCAGTTCCCAGGGCGAGTGCGATAACGACCAAGGTCACGACCACCAATAAGCCCGGTCGGGAATTCGTCACCGTCCCGTATTCTGAAACTGTAGCAATTGCCGCCGCGGGCTCTGCTTCTTCGACCTCGGTGTCAATGTCCGATTCTTTTATTTCGGGCTGAGTTTCCTGGGGTTGAGTCGTCTCGGATTCGCCCTGTGCGATCTGACTCTGCTGGGGCTGATCTTCTTCAGTGTGGTCCTGCACAATAGGATCTTGCTCGGCGTGATTCCCCTCAACTGGAACCAGAGCGCTTACCGCTACCGGCGCTCGCGCCACCACACGCCGCGAGATTTCTGCCAGCCGGTCTTCCTCCTCCGGACGCAGTGCAGCGAGAATCAGTTCCGCCAGCAAAGTCAGACTACGGACATCGCTGTCATTGAACCCGTACGGCTCGGTGGAGAAAACTTCCACGAGGCCAATGTTCGTCTGCTTTGCCGAGAGTGGTACCGCTACCATGGAGCGCGTACCCAGAGCGCGGCAGGACTCGGCATTCACCCGTGAGTCGGTTTCCGAATCGTCACAGCGGATTGCCTGCCCCGACGATAGACACGCCCCGGAAAATCCAGAGTTCGGATCCAGGCGCACGCCCGCATCGGGTCTTACCTTTCCTGCAGTGGCCCGGCAGTGGATCGCGTCACCCTCAGCAAGAGCGATGGCCACCCCATCCGCTCCCGTGATTGCCAGTGCGCGCTCCGCCACTAACTGCAAAACTTCATCCAGGACGAAATGCTCCAGTTGCCAACCATCGGGATTTGCGTGTGTGCCATCCTGCTTCTCATGCAGGCGACGATGGCGGATCTGCTGGTGCAGCGCGGAAAAAGCCAGCAAAGCTTGCAAGGCCTCACCGCTTGAGGTGGTTGGAGGCGCGACGCGCAATGAGGTCGAGGTCAGCGTGACTACGCTCGCTCCAGCATCCAAGGCTGTCTTTGGACTCGCACTCATTGCCGCAATCCCCGTTCGGAAAAACAATCCTAATCAGGCAAGAATCAAGAATAAAGATAATTTGTCACTTCTACGCACCGGTCCGATCACAAAAGATGACCAAAGATTCCCGCCCTCATCCCCATTGTCTCGACACCACCTCAATTTGTAACTTACTGGCTGGCGAGCGCAACCGCAATGTATCCGCCGGGCACGAAGGTGGGAACACGATGACTGTTCTTTCGTAAGGTAAGTGGTTCGGATTCAAGCATTTCCGAGCCCATTGCGCAGCGTTCGAATTGGGAATATCCTGTGTAGTTGGAATGACTTACAGGGTTGTGGCGGGTGAGTGAAGCAGTCAAGAAGTCGGGTTGGTGGTGGCCTTTGGGACTGTTGGCCACTAGTCTGGCTGGCATCGGCGTGGTGGTTTTCCGCGGCTGTTGGCACGGCAAGATGAGTTGGCCGGTACGTGCCCATGATCGTCCCTACCAGGTTTGTCTCAGTTGCGGTATCAAGCGCCTGTTCAATGAAAAAGATTTTCGCGCTTATGGCCCCTATAGCTACGATTTGACTCGCCTCATCGCTTGGGACAACGCCCGAACCGGAGCCCCCAAGCCCCACTCTGAACCCGAACCACGCCGCTCTGCTTGATCCTCTCCCCGACCTCTGCCGTGAACCATCACGGGTACTGAGGCACGTCGCTGCACAACGCTAAGATTTAAGGATGTGGTCGGGCTCTCATCGGGCTGGCTCCGCGGCAACCCTCGAAGCAGTTGAGGCGAAGCGGCGCCGTCATCACCGGCAGAAGCTCCGCAATCTGGCGTATGTCAAGGTAGATTCCAGCAATGGAGGCATCCTTCTCGATATCTGCGAATCCGGGATGGCGACTCGTGTTGTCGCTCCGCTTTGCCCCGATCAGCCGGTGCATCTGCGAGTGGATTTGCCCGATCCCCGCCTTCACTTCGAAGCCGCGGGCCGCGTGGCATGGATCGATTCCACGGGCCAGAGCGGCATCGAGCTTCTGGAGTTTTCTCCGCGCTCCGCGCGCCTGCTGAAGGAGTGGTTGTTTACTCAGTTTCTTGCCGATGCCCAACGACGGCAAGGAAACACCGCTGCAGAGTTGCTTTTCTCAGACACCTCACGGCCTGCGATACGGCTGAATCGACCACCGGCGCCTTCTCAAAAAGCGCTTCGGCTTTTGTGGCTGCCGGTTACCGCAAGTGGCTTCGCCCGGCTAGTCGACGGTCTGGCGCTGCTGTGTGCTGTTCTGCTCTTCAGTGTGCTATCACTGACTCTGATCGACGTCGTTCCCTCGTGGCCAATTGCCGCCGCGCTGCTGTTCGGGGTTAGCGGCATTTTCGCACTGCTCTACGGATTCTTGTTTTCCTTATGGTTTCGAACCACACCGGGAACACGCTTGGCAGAACTGGCGGGACGTGAATCGGTCAGGCGGATGTCTAAGGGGGAAAATCAGACCCGATTTCGCTAGGTGGAAAGTTAGTACGTTAGATATTGCCGCGCCAGCCAAAGCTGTAGGTCCCGGCTCATGCGCCGGGTCATCTCCGAGAAACGGATTCCGGTATTGCCCTGCTTGTTCCATACTACTTCGCCTTGAATCTTGAATCCCGACTTGGTTCCTGGCAATGCGAAATCAACTCGTACATCTCCCTTTAGAGGCGTAGGACGGCAGGGCCGCACCGCGACCCCCCCCTGACTCAGATTCAGCAGACTGGCCTTCACGCGTTTCCTGGATGCGAGATTCACATGGACGGGAAGATCCAAAGTGTGGCGATGGTAGCGGAGCCGGCCATCCAGAATCATGTTGCGGGCGGCTGAGAGCGTGTGCACCGCCTGCTCCACGGAAATTGGCTTCTCGAAAACGAATGTTGCGTCGCTGTCATTGAATCGATCGCGTCGATTGGCGCTGCTGATGATGACCAGGGGCACAGTGTTCAAGTCGTCGTTAAGTTCGTGCAGAAAGTCGGCGGTGCCAGCCAGATCGCAATCTACGATCAAGGCGTCGACCTTGGTTCGCGCCAGCTTGGCGCGGGCACGGGCCGGCTCCGGTTCAACGTCCACACCAATATGGAGACCGCCCAGGATGCATTCCAAAACACTGACTTCAGACCAGTCGCGGGAAACCAGCAGAGACGAAAGTGTCATTCGTCCACTCTAGTCTGCGAGGGTTACCAGACCACAGATAACCAAGGTAATCTAGGGATTAGGCCGGGCTGCGATACCACGCAATGGTGCGCCGCAAGCCTTCTTCGAAGCTCACCGTGGGTTTGTATCCCAGATGTCTTTGCGCCAGTGACAGGTCGGCCAGCGAATGCTTCACATCTCCGGCTCGCTCCGCTTCGTACTTCACATCGCCGTCGTATCCTGTGAGTTTCTTAAGCACACGGCAGGTCTCATTCAAGTCGATCCGTGTCGCGGTAGCGATATTGAACACTCGGCCCGCGATTTCGCTCGCCGGCGCCTGACAGGCCAGCAAATTAGCATTCACTACGTTCTCCACATATGTGAAATCGCGGCTCTGCTTACCATCGCCAAAAATTACAGGCTGCTCCTGCTTCAGCATTTGCGTGATGAACTTGGCCAAAACCCCGGAATAGGGAGAAGTTGGGTCCTGACGTGGGCCGAAGATATTGAAGTAACGGAGAGAAACCGTCTCCAGCCCGTAACAGCGCCAGAACGAAGTCATATAATATTCGCCAGTCAATTTAGCGACGGCATACGGTGAGATCGGACTGGGAAACATGTCTTCGCGTTTAGGCAGCGTGGGAGTATCCCCGTAGGCTGCTGACGACGCCGCATAGACTACCCGCTTCACCTTAGCGTCACGGGCCGCTACCAGCAGGTTGACCGTGGCATCCACATTTGCGCGATTGCTCTCGAGGGGATCCAGCACCGACCGCGGAACCGACGGGATGGCGGCCTCGTGGAACACGTAGTCCACGCCCCGGCAGGCTTCCTGCACACTCTTTAGGTCCAGCAGGTCAATTTCGCGTAAGTCAATCCGACCGCGAATCTCGGTGAGATTTTCACGCCTGCCAGTGGAGAAGTTGTCAATTCCGCGGACCTGGTTCCCTTGGGCAAGAACCCCGCGAGCCAATGTAGATCCGATGAAGCCGGCGATTCCTGTGATTAAGTATGAGGCCATGAATTTCTAATCATAGCGGATAAGCTCAGCCTGACAAACTGTCAGGCGCGCACTGCTTCCCGAATCTCGTGCCAGAGATCGCTCTGGCCGGCTCCAGTGCGGGCGGAATAGGGGACAATCTTCGCTTCCGGTAAGGTTGCCGCCAGGGTTCGCAGCGAGTTGTTCAACTGATTGCCTGAGAGTTTGTCACTCTTGGTGCCGACGACTACGAAGGGGCGCCCGCTCTGGCTCAGAAACTCCAGTAGCTGCCGGTCGCTTTCCTGGGGTGGCACATTTACGTCGATCAATACCAGACATAAGGCCAAACAGGACCGCTCTTTCAAGTAGGGTTCGATGAAACCTGGCCATTGGCTGGAGATTTCACGTGATATTTTCGCGTAGCCGTAGCCGGGCAGATCGGTGAAGATCATTTCCGGCTGCGGTTTGCCCGGCCAACGCAGCTCGTAGAAGTTGATGCTGCGCGTTCGTCCCGGTGTAGAGCTGGTCTTCGCCAGCTTTGCGCCTACCAGCGAATTGATCACACTCGATTTCCCCACATTCGATCGCCCGAGGAACGCAATTTCAGGGAACGACGGAGCAGGGAAGTGAGCGGCGTCGGTGACCGCCATCATGAACCGGGCGAGAACACGCATGAACCAGTTTGCAGTGTTTGAATGCAAAGTTGCAAATGGGATGTGATGTTGACGAAATTCACTCCAGTCCCAAGGGTCTCTTGTTCCTAAGGTCTTTTTCCTGGATCGGCCTGAGCCAGTGCCACAGGAAAAGAATTCCTGCGACCACCAATCCGATCCCCACGCTGATCAGGAAAAACCATCGATAAACGGGAAGGGCGATAAGCAAGGCCGCGACCAACCCGATCGCAATCACTAAGGCAATCGGACCCTTAAAGGAAATACTGGAGGAAGAATTGGGTTCCATGCCAAACTCCGGCAAATATTTTACCCCGTTGTCGCCCCCGACGACTGTAAGACAACAGCGGCTGATAGCGTAGCTACCAGCCGCTGATTCGATTCCGCCGAACTCCCAAGAGCGCTACCGTCCCTTAGGGTGTCCTTCCTCCCGCGGTTTCTCGGCCGGATGTTGAGGCGCCGCGTGCGACGCTGCCGGATGAGATGGCGCGCTCGGATGCGGTGCTGGTTTGGTCTGAGTTGCCGGTCGAGGCGCCGCCTCTTTCTTCGCCGTCTGTGGTGGATGCGGTGCTTCATTGTGCGCCGGTGCCGCGTTGTGCTCTGCCGCGGCTGGTCGCGACGCGGTAGCGGGGCGTGGAGCAGCTTCTTTGTTGGCCGCACTCGGTGGACGGGGTACGTTGTGTTCCGGCGTCGCGGCGTGCTCGGCTGGTGCCGGCCGAGCAGCATTGTTTGCCGGTCGCGGTGCAGCCGCCTTGTTGGCGGCACTCGGCGGACGAGGCACATTGCGTGCCGGCGTCGCAGCGTGTTCCGCCGGAGCGGGGTGGGCGGCGGGCGCTTTCGCTGCGGGGGCCTTTGCAGCTTCTTTTGCCGCGGCTGCATGCTCGACCGGTGGCTTATAGGGTGCTCCCGCGGCTTTCGCGGCTACCACGCCGCGACCGCTAAATTCGCCGGGTCTTGCTGTCGCCGCAATTGCGGGCCTCCCATGATTGACCGACGCCAACAGTTGCCGATTGCTGGCAGCCGCAGTTTCGTGCTTGGCTTGTTCCGGTGTCGCTTCGATATGGCGCTCATGCGCCGCCGCTTCTTCGGCCGGCGTAGCATGGGCCTGGATGCCGCCCTCGCCGCCATTGAAAGCGACATGGTTGTTGTTGACGATAACGGTCTTGTTGTACACGTTGGTCACGTGGATCGAGGTCACATTGTTCACGCTACGGTTGTAATAGAACGCCCCGCCTCTCCAGTAGCCCCCCTCGTATCCGACGCCGCCATAGCCGAAGCCGTAGTTCACGCCTCCGTAGAAGCCGATTGTCGGACCCCAATAGCCACCATGCCAGGCATAGACTCCGCCTCCCCAACCCCAATAACCGGGCGTCCAAAGCACGCCGGGCTCCGGAGCTGCCACCCACGTGCCGGGAACCCAGAAATAGCCGTCAGGGCCATTGCCCCAATATCCGGGCGTCCAGATAAAGCCCACTTGCGGGCATGGAGGTTGAACGTAGACCGGGAGCGCGGGCGGCCCGAAGCCGACTGAAATGAACACCCCGGCAAATGACGAGACCGAAACCACTAACATCAGCCCAAGTACCACCCACCGAACAGAACGAATAATTCGCATAAGCTTTTCCCTTGCCGGAACGGCCTTCGCTTCTCCCGGTCATGCTTTGATGCTGCGGGTTGCGAGGACGTTACGCACCGTCTAAAAGCAGACGCACTGCTATAAACCCCAGAGTAATCGATGTTCTGCTACCCTGCGCTCATTGACCTGAAAGGACTTAGCAATAATGCAACCATTGCAAAAGAAAATCAATACTAACGGCGGAACTGCTTGCTCAAAGTCAACGCTTGCTGCTGATAGGATGACCCGATGCCGAGGCCGTAAATCTTGTCTGGTTTCGACAGCAGCGGCATGTAGTTCAAGCGACCTACCATTTGGCCATGCTCCATCAGGAACGGAACCTCGTGGGCGCGCACTTCGAGCACCGCGCGTGTGCCCTTGATGTCGCTGGAACCGTATCCGAAGCCGGGATCGAAGAAGCCTGCGTAGTGAATGCGGAATTCGCCGTCCGACGGGTCAAAGGGAACCATCTCCGCCGCAAACTCAGCCGGAACACGCACCCGCTCTCTCGACGCCAGAATGTAAAAGTCGTTCGGCTCAAGGATCAACGATTTGCTGGAAGTTTCCTGGCGGGCTTCCCAGAATTCTTCCGGGGCATAGTAGTTGATTTTATTCAGTTCAATCACTGGAGCATTCCGCCGGGCCTTGTAGGCGATGACTTCGCCCTTTTCGCTGGCTTCCAGGTTGACGGTAACTCTCAAGCCTCGGTCGAGTCGAGCTTTTACCGGATTATCCTCGTCCATGTAAACCAGCGTCTGCTTTTGATCGAGCTTCTTGATCTCGCGGTCATGGGAGTCGTCCGGATTGCCCCGCACGAAACGAAGCTGGCTCAGCCGCATTCCCGCTCGAATGGCGACGGTGAACGTGCGGGAAACAATTTCCGCGTAGAGTCTGCCCTTATAACCCGGTGGCACCCGATCGAATTCGACTCCGTGATCCGTGATCAGACGGGTAAAAATATCCAGCCTTCCGGTTGTGCTCTTGGGATTGGCTTTTCCAGAAATGTGGCCGGGTAGGTGAAGTTCCTCGATCAACGGAACAATGTAGACGCAGTCTTTTTCGAAGACCGCCGCGCCCGTCAGGTCTACGCGGGTCATGCGCAGGTCCTTGATCTTGTCTTCGACCGTGCTGTTAGGACCGGGCAGAAAACTCGCCCGCACACGATGAGCAATGTCTCCCAGCCGCAGGTCGAGACTGGCGGGCTGAATGTTCTCATCGGGAATGGCCGGACTTCCTACCACCCGTCCGGTTTCAATCAATTCCTTGATGGTCTGATAAGGCAGAATCCCGTCTCGCCGGCCCTCCGGCAATTCATCGGCAGACTCGGGAAACAAGCCAAGATCGTTGTTCCTCAACTCGGCACTGGACATGGTCTCGAATACTCCTGCGTCTCAGGAAATGGCCTTGCTCGGCGGCTTCAGTGGCTGGAAAGTGTTCCCAATCTACGGGCGCGGAAGGGGTAGTGTCAAGCGAAACGGGGGCAGTATGAGAACTTGGAACTGGGATCTGACAACTGTGGTTCTAACGTCAGCAATCGTCGGTTGCGCACCCTCATTCCACCAACCAACTTCACTACTGATGCGCGGTAGGCCCTTCGACCGCCGGAGGAAGCGGCGTAATTTGTTGAGCGGTTTCGTCGCTTACTTCAGGCAAGGGATGTTCGAGTGCCACGGCAAGCACCTGGTCCATGGTATCGACAAAGTGGAGCTTCATCTCACTGCGTAGGTTTTCCGGAACTTCCGCTACATCTTTCTCGTTTTCGAGCGGCAGAATGACCTCGAATAATCCCGCGCGATGCGCGGCCAACAACTTTTCTTTCAATCCGCCGATAGGCAACACCTTGCCGCGCAGCGTGATTTCCCCGGTCATCGCCAGATCACGGCGTACCGGAATCTTGCTCAACGCGCTGGCAATGGCAGTGGCGATTGTGATTCCTGCTGAAGGTCCGTCTTTGGGGATGGCGCCTTCCGGGACATGTACGTGGATGTCAAGGCTGCGATAGAAGTCGCGAGGCAGTCCCAGGCGCTGCGCCCGTGACCGCACATAAGACATGGCAGCCTGGGCGGATTCCTGCATCACATCGCCCAGTTTGCCGGTCAGCGTCAGCTTGCCCTTGCCGTCGACCACAGTGGCTTCCGTGCTAAGAATGGATCCGCCGACTTCTGTCCATGCCAGACCCGTAACCAGACCGACCTCGCTGCGTTCGTGTGCGAGGCTGTCGCGGAATTTGATTACACCCAGGAAATCATTAACATTCTCATCGGTGATGGCGACGTTGTAGTCCTCGCCTTCCTTTACAACTTTTCGCGCTACCTTGCGGCACACGTTGCCGATTTCCCGCTCCAGGTTGCGCACCCCGGCTTCGCGAGTGTAGGAACGAATCAGGGCCTGGATCGCCGGATCGGAAAACTTTACGTTCTTGTCCGTCAGTCCGGCCTGGGTCATTTGCTTTTTCACCAGGAACTGCTTGGCGATTTCGACCTTCTCCGGCTCGGTGTACCCATGCAGCCGCAAAACTTCCATGCGGTCTTGCAGCGCTGGAGGGATGGTGTGCATGACGTTTGCAGTGGCAATGAAGAAGACTTGCGAAAGATCGTACTCCACGTCCAGATAGTGGTCCACAAACATGAAATTTTGTTCGGGATCGAGCACTTCGAGCAATGCTGCCGAAGGGTCTCCGCGGAAGTCCATCGACATTTTGTCCACTTCATCCAGCATGAACACGGGATTCTTAGTTCCCGCCTTCTTCATCATCTGAATGATCTGGCCCGGCAACGCTCCAATATAAGTCCGTCGATGGCCCCGCACTTCGGCCTCGTCACGCACTCCGCCCAGCGACATGCGCACAAACTTGCGGCCGGTAGCCTTGGCAATCGACATTCCCAGCGAAGTCTTTCCCACACCCGGAGGTCCAACGAAACACAGAATCGAGCCTTTGGGATTCTTCACTAGTTGCCGGACGGCAAGAAATTCCAGAATACGTTCCTTGATTTTTTCCAGGCCGTAATGATCTTCGTTCAGGACCTTTTCAGCGCGAGTGATGTTGCGAATCTCTTTCGATCGCTTCTTCCACGGCACCGCCAGCAGCCAGTCCAGGTAATTGCGGGATACGGTCGACTCCGCCGACATGGGCGGCATGGCTTCTAGTTTCTTCAGTTCCTGGATGGCTTTGTCGCGCACTTCCTTGGGCATGCCCGAAGCTTCGATCTTCTTCTTCAGCTCGTCGAACTCGCTCTTCTCGCCGCGGCCCAACTCTTTCTGAATGGCCTTGATCTTCTCGTTGAGGTAATACTCTTTTTGTGCCCGCTCCATCTGCCGCTTCACGCGCGACTGAATGGTGCGGTCCATGTTCAGCTTTTCAATCTCAATGTCGAGCACGTCGCCGATCCGGCTCAATCGTTCGGCCGGATCGAATATCTCCAGCAGTTCCTGTTTTTCTTCAATGGAAAGCTGTAGGTTAGCGGCGATGGTGTCGGTCAGCTTGGCCGGATCTTCCATGCGCACGGCCGCGATCATGGTTTCATAGTTGAGCGACTGGCAGAGCTTTACGTATTGCTCAAACAGAGCTGTCACTCGCTGCATTCCGGCTTCGATCTGCGGGTTGGTTTCGACTGTATACCGCGCCAACCGCACCGAAGCCTGCATGAACCCCTCGGTCTCAGTGACCTGCAGGACCTTGCCGCGTTCGATGCCTTCCACCAGGACCTTGATGTTCCCGTCGGGCAGCTTCAAACTCTGTACGATATTGACGACGGTGCCCACCTGATAAATCTCGTTGGGCTTAGGCTCGTCCACACCGGCGTCGTGCTGCGTCGCCAGGAAAATCTTCTTGTCGGCTGCCAGCGCCTCTTCCAGCGCGCGCACACTCGACTCCCGGCCCACTACGAACGGAGTCATCATGTAGGGGAAGATGACCACATCGCGGATGGGCATCATGGGCAGCTTTTTCGTTTCGAACTTCTCTTTGGATGCGGTCACTGGGTCTCCCAACAGAACTCTGGCCGGCTCCTGGTTGACGCCGGTCCGATTCATCTTAGCTCCTGGCCAGAAGCCAGAAGTAGCAGCTTATCCTGCTTTTTCCATCATGGCGAGAGAAACATTGCGCTTCTCCACCATTTCTCGTGTCACTTCGAATTCCTTGACCTTTTTCTGGCTGGGTAAATGGTACATCAATTCGAGCATCAATTCTTCCAGGATCATCCGCAGTCCGCGGGCGCCCACTTTGCGTGCCATAGCCTGGCGCGACACCGCCTTGAGGGCTTCGTCGCTGAATTTCAAGCGCACGTTCTCAAACTCGAACAACCTCTGATATTGCTTCACGATAGCGTTCTTCGGCCGGGTCAATATCTCGATCAACGCGAACTCATCCAGATCTTCCAAGACGCCAACCACTGGCAAACGGCCTACAAATTCTGGAATCAGCCCAAATTTGATCATGTCCTCGGGCTGAACTTCGCTGAGCAGTTCGAAATTCCGCTTGCGGGCAGCGCTAGAGGTATCTTCGGTTTCCGCTTCTTCCGTCGCCCGGAAGCCTAGAGACTTCTTTCCTACGCGCCGGCCGATGATCTTCTCCAGTCCTACAAAAGCACCGCCGCAGATGAATAGGATGTTCGTCGTGTCCACCGGAGTAAATTCCTGGTGCGGATGCTTGCGTCCGCCCTGAGGAGGAACGTTGGCAATGGTTCCTTCCAGAATCTTCAGCAATGCCTGCTGCACGCCTTCGCCCGACACGTCTCGAGTAATTGACGGGTTCTCATCCTTACGGCCGATCTTGTCCACTTCATCGATATAGATGATCCCCGTTTGGGCGCGGGCGACGTCGCCATCCGCGGCTTGCAACAGCTTGAGGATGATGTTCTCGACGTCTTCGCCGACGTAGCCCGCTTCCGTCAGCGTGGTCGCATCCACAATGGCGAAGGGCACGTCCAACATGCGCGCCAGGGTCTGCGCCATCAGCGTCTTGCCAGTACCAGTCGGTCCAATCAGCATGATATTGGACTTTGCCAATTCGATGCCATCGCTGGTCTTCTGCCGGTTCATGTAGATGCGCTTGTAGTGGTTGTAAACCGCGACGGCCAGTTTCTTCTTGGTCTGCTCCTGGCCAATCACGTACTCGTCCAGGAAGGTTTTTACTTCCTGCGGTTTGGGAAGTTGGTTCGGCGTGCTCGCGGGAGGCGTGGACGCCCGATCGTCTTCCAGAATGGAATTACAGACCGCCACACATTCATCGCAAATGTACGCTCGGGGGTAATCGCTGGGGGATGAAATCAGCTTGGCGACCGCGTCCTGCGACTTATGGCAGAACGAACAACGTAGGATTTCCTCAGTGCCACTTCTGCTTTTCACTCAGCCTGCTCCTTAGTGTTCACCCTCGGACCGGCAAATGCTTGGTTATACCGCTGCCGCTTTGGCGGTCTTATAGATGATATCGTCTATGATTCCATATTCCTTAGCCTGCTGGGCATTCATGATGAAGTCCCGCTCTACGTCCTTTTCTACCTTATCCAGCTTCTGACCGCTATGTTTCGCAAGTAACTGGTTGGTGATTTCCCGCATCCGGAGGATTTCCCGGGCATGAATGTCAATATCGGTGGCCTGCCCGGAAAGCCCGCCCATCGAGGGTTGGTGGATCAAAATCCGGGAATTTGGCAGGGCCAAACGTTTCTTGGGCTCCCCAGCCGAAAGTAACAATGCGGCCATGGAAGCCGCTTGACCTACGCACAGCGTCATGACGTCGTTCTTGACATATTGCATGGTGTCGTAGATCGCCATGCCGGCGGTAATCGAGCCACCGGGAGAGTTGACGTAGAGCTGAATGTCTTTCTCGGGATCTTCCTGCGCCAGAAACAACATCTGCGCAATCACCAGATTGGCGATGTTGTCGTCGATGGGCGTGCCGATAAAAATGATGTTGTCCCGCAACAGCCGGGAATAAATGTCGTACGCTCGCTCACCGCGTCCGGTTTGCTCTATGACCATCGGTACCAGCATCATCTGCTCCTTTGAACTTGCTCTCACACTCCTGCCCGATCAACCTTTAGCTTCTGTGGGGGCAAAAGCGGCTACTCACGCGGACTGATGGTACAAATAATCGAGGGTCTTTTCGTTGCGGATTCTGTTCCGGATTCTATCCAGCACCCCTTCTTGTGTCAAACGGGCGCGGATGCTTTCCACCGGTTGTTTCGACTGCTCCGCCAGCGCTTCGACCTCGCGATTGATCTCCTCGTCTCCGACTTCGATTTTTTCCTGATCGGCGATCTTTTCCAGCAACATTGCCGCCTTCAGTTCCTGCACCGCCTGCTCCCGCTGCCCTGCGCGCAGCCGGTTTAGGTCCATCTTTTTCATGTCTTCGGATTTCATGCCCTGCGCAGCCAGCGCCCGCAACCCGCGTTCCAGGCGCAAGTCAATCTGCCGCTCCACCAGCGCTTCGGGCATTTCAAGATCATTACGCTTGATCAGTTCCGTGACTAGTTTGTCTTTGGATTCCCGCTCCGCGGCTTGCTTGCGCTCGGCTTCCATGCCTTCGCGGATCTTTGCCCGGACTTCGTCGAGATTCGCGAACTCTCCCAGTTCCTTGGCGAAGGCGTCGTTCATTTCCGGTAGACTCTTTTGCTTCACTCCTTGCACTTTCACGGTGTAGGTGAGCGTTTTGCCTGCGAGCCGTTGATCCGAGAAGTCTTGTGGATAAAGAACGTCGAAAGTACGCTCATCTCCCGCCGAAGCGCCACGCAGATTCTCGGTAAACTCGGGCATCGTCGTCTTGCCGGCAATCTCCACCAGGATGTCGTCCATGTGGACGGGCTTGCCCTCGCCATCTTTCGGTTTGCCGTCGCCCGCTTTGGGTTTGCCGTCCAGGGAGACTTGCGCGAAATCGCCATCGGCCAGAGCGCGGTCTTCGATCGCAGTAAAGGTCGCGCGCTGCTCTTGTATTCCCTTTAGCGACTCTTCCACTTCTTCGTCGGTGACCGCGACTGCCGGCTTGTCGGCGCGCAGTTCTTTGTAGCCCTCGACCTTGATCTCCGGCATGACCTCGAACGTGGCCTTGAAGCGCAGCGGCTCGCCGTCATGAATGTGCAGATCGGAAACGCGCGGCTGTGAGACGGGAATCAGCCCCTGTTTTTCGGCTTCGCGGCTGAAGAAGCGCGGCACCAGCGCGTCTACAACTTCGCTCTTGATGTCCTCGGAAAAGCGCTGCTTGATGACCGACGCCGGCACATGCCCACGCCTGAAGCCGGGAATGCGCGCCAGCTTCTGATACTTCTGAATCAAGGTGTCAGTCTCTCTCGCGACTTCCGCGGCAGGCACTTCCACCTGAATTTCCCGCTTGGTATTCGTAGAGGTTTCCGTAGGGCTCACAGTCTTGAGTGTAAAGATATATAGAGAGCAGCGTCAAACGCCGGAGCCGGATTTTGTGGTTCATTTCGGGACTTTAGTAACCGGGGGGAAGCTTCCGGCAGGCTGCTTCGCCCGCCGAAGAGTGTGACGGGGAACACAAAATTGGTGTAGCGCCAGAGTGCCATTGAAACTGCGCCAGCATAGCTTGACAGTGGTGTGGACCGGTTCGAGATCGCATCAATACTGGAGCGGGTGTGAAACCGACATGGCTCTATTGCGGTTCGGCGCTGTTCATCAGTTGCTGTTTTGCGCACCCAGTGAGGGCGCAAAACCAACCTTCACCTTGTAGCGTAGAAACGAAGGGTCGCACTGCCGCACCACCGGTGATAGTGGGGAGGCACGGCTGGTATGTATCTGCCCCTACTGATGTGGAATCTGCGACTGACCTTGGAAGACGGCAAATCTGTCTACCGGGAGGGCGAGATCATTCCGCTAAAGCTCGCCTTCATAACTACGGCTAAAGAGAAATTCGCGTCTAGCACGCGCACCTACGACCGCAGTGGTCGGCTGGAATTGGAAACCTTCTGCATTACTCCTGATGGTGGTCGTGATCCGCTGCAGGACTATTACCGCTCGGGCATTTACGGGTACTTCGTCGGCGGCGCCTAGGTTCGCGCCCTCAGTGTGAAGTCCACAGCCCAGCGCCCTCGCTTTCGGGGCGCTAATCTTCTCGAAGTGGTACCCTCTAGGGCATACCTGACCCTGTTGCGAGGCCGGAACGTGACTACTCACGGCGATCCCGCGCCGGCGTTTGGCCGGCATAGTCCCGAAGCGAAGGCGGATGCCACGATGGATGCTGCCGACGCAACCATTGATGCCGCCTCCGCAGCCGCCCTGGAATCCCCCGACCTCGGCTCAATCGGACGCTATCGTCTCCTCAGCAAACTAGGCGAAGGTGGGATGGGACAAGTCTGGCTCGCGGAACAGACCGCTCCCGTCGTACGGCGAGTCGCGCTCAAGCTGATCAAGGCAGGCCGCTACGACACTTCCGCCCTGCAGCGCTTCGATCTCGAGCGTCAGTCTCTGGCCATCATGGACCACCCCGCCATCGCTAAGGTTCTCGACGCCGACTCCACTCCCGAGGGCCAGCCCTACTTCGTGATGGAGTATGTTCCAGGCCTGCCTATAACCACCTACGGCGACCAGAAGCGGTTAACCACACGACAACGGCTGGCATTGTTCGTCAAGGTTTGTGAAGGAGTTCAGCACGCCCATCAGAAGGCCATCATTCACCGCGACCTGAAGCCTTCCAACGTGCTGGTGGTGGAAGTGGATGGCAAGCCGTTGCCCCGCATCATCGATTTCGGCATTGCCAAAGCCATTACGCAACAATCAACCGATGAGACCAACGTCACGCGCCTCGGGTCCACACCCGGCACTCCGGGCTACATGAGCCCGGAGCAGACCGATCCCAGCATTCTGGACGTAGACACGCGTACTGACGTCTATTCGCTGGGCGTGATCCTTTACCAACTGCTCACCGGTGCCATGCCGTTTGATCCGAAACAATGGCGTAACAGGCCCTTCGATGAGATTTTGCGCCAACTCCGCGAGGATGATCCGCCCAGCCCCAGCGCCAAGTTGAGCACCGATCACCGAACCCTGACCGCGACTGCCGAGAAACGGAAAACTGGACCGAAAGAACTGGTGAGCCTGCTGCGCGGGGACCTCGACTGGATCGTGCTCAAGGCTTTGGAGAGGGATCGCGCGCGCCGTTATGGGACGCCCTCTGAACTCGCGGCCGATATTCTCCATTACTTAAAGAACGAGCCGGTGGTCGCCCGGCCCGCAAGCGCTACCTATCGCTTGACGAAATATGTGCGGCGGCATCGTGTGGCAGTAACGGCAGCGGCTGGTTTAGCTCTGCTGCTGGCGGGTTTTGGCGTGACCGAGTTCCTCCAGGTGCGGCGGGTCAGCCGTGAACGGGACCGCGCCAACCGTATCACCGATTTCATGGTCGGCATGTTCAAAGTATCGGACCCCAACGAAGCCCGGGGAAATAGTGTTACCGCGCGGGAGATTCTCGACACAGCCTCGCATGACATCAATACGGGATTATCCAAGGATCCCGAGGTGCAATCAGATCTGATGTACACCATGGCAAGCACCTACGTGAACATGGGCCTGTTTTCCCACGCCCACACGCTGGCCGAGAGTGCCTTGGACAACCGTCGCCGGCTGCTCGGAGCCAGGAATCCCAAGACCTTGCAGTCACAGAACCAGCTAGCTTGGGTGCTTGATCGTGAAGGCCGTGACGCTGAGGCTGACAAGCTGGTCCGACAAACGTTGGAGACGGAACGGCGCGTCCTTGGACCAGAAGACCCGATCACGCTCGAAGACATGGACTACCTCGCGACCATCCTGGAAAAACTGGGCAACTATAAGGAGGAAGAAAATCTGCAGCGCGAGTTGTTCGAAATTGAGAACCGGCGGCAAGGTCCAGATAGTCCTCGCACTATTAGCGCCATGGCGAACCTTGCCACCGCAATCAGCCTGGAAGGACGCACAGCGGAGGCGGAGGCAATGTACCGCAAGGTGCTGGCTCTCGAGCAGCGGGTCCTCGGCGCGGATCATCCTCAGACTATCGCCACCATGCACAACCTCGCCAACCGGCTCAACGAGCAGGGCCGCTACGTGGAAGCAGAGGAACTGTACCGGCAGACGCTGGTCATTGAACAACGCGTACTTGGTCCCGAACATCCCGATACTGCTGACACCATGACCACTCTTGCCAACGACCTACATTACGGCGAAACCCGCACCGTCGATGCCGAAGCCCTCTATCGGAAGGCTCTTGAGATCGAACTCCGCACCCTGGGTCCCGAACACCCGTCCACCATTCGCACTCGGGAGGGCTTGGCCAACGTTGTGTCCACGGAAGGACACTACGCCGAAGCCGAGAAGATGCACCGCGAGATTCTGAGCGTCCGCCTGCGCACGCTCGGGCCCGACCATACCGATGTCTTGCTGTCGAAATACAATCTGGCGGATGTGGTGGCACGGCAGGGCCGCTACGCGGAAGCGGAAAAGCTATTTCGTGAAACCCTCGCCGACCAGACTCGTGTCCTGGGCGCGGAAAATGCTGACACCATGGCGAGCCAGGCCAGCCTCGCGGGCGTATTGATCAAGGAAGGTCGCTACCAGGAAGCGGAAACGATGGCCCGCCGCACCTTCGACACCCAGCTTCGGGTTCTCGGGCCCCAGCAAGACGACACCATTAATACCCTGCAAATGCTCGGAACGGCCCTGGTCTACAACCACCATTACCCTGAAGCGAGGAAGCTTTTTAGCGACACTATCGAACAGATAACCCAGACCCCCGGCGCCAGTGTTTTTCTGGCGTGGTATAACTTCGCCTGTGTGGCCGCGGCTGCGAACGATCGCGGCGAGGCGGTTCGTCATCTGCGCGAAGCCATCGCTCATGGATACAAAGACCTCGACCACATGCGAATTGACGATTACCTACGGTCGCTTCACGGTGATCCTCGCTTTGAGGCGCTTCTGAGAGAGTCCGGCGCTAATCGGTAATCACCCAACCGCAGATGCCCAACTGGCTCACCATCCTCAACGCGGAAATCATCTCCTGCACTCTCTGCCCCCGCCTGGTCGAATACCGCGAAAAGATCGCTCGCGAAAAGCGCCGGGCCTATCGCGACCACGAATACTGGGGCAAGCCCGTTCCCGGCTTCGGCGATCCCAACGCGCGGGTGCTAATTCTCGGCCTCGCTCCCGGTGCCCACGGCTCCAACCGCACTGGACGTCCCTTCACCGGCGACGCCTCCGGCAAATTCATGTATCCGGTGTTGTACGAAACCGGCTTTGCCAATCAGCCGACAGCCACCGATCGCAATGACGGCCTAATACTGAACGATCTCTATATCACCGCCGCGGTCCGCTGTGCTCCGCCCGACAACAAGCCGCTCCCACAGGAACTCGCGAATTGTGCGGCTTATCTGGATCGTGAAATGGAAGGCCTGAAACGGTTGAAGGTCGTGGTGGCGCTAGGCAAGATCGCTTTCGACGCCTATCTCAATTACTTGCAGCGTCGCCACCTCGTCACCCGCAAGCGAGACTATCTGTTCCAACACGGGGCGAGCTACAAGATGGGGGACGGAAAGACGTTACTGGCCTCCTACCATCCCTCGAACCAGAACACTCAAACCGGGAAACTGACTCGGGCCATGTTTCTCCGCATTTTTAAAGACGCGGCAAATATTGCCGATGCATAAAAAGAGGCGGCCGCCGCCGGAGCTGGACTGGCTCACCCTCCCTCACACATGGGGAATTCTTAAAGCGGGTCGCCGTCTGGGGCACTGGCGGCTGCCTCCCACTATTTCAGCCGGGTCACTGTCACTTCCAACTGGAACTGACGTTTTGAGTTGGGGTCGTCCACGCTGCCAACTACCATCGGCTTACCCGGGAACGCCACCGTGCTGGCGCTGATCTGGAACTGCCGCAGAAGCGGCATATTGTTGCTTCGATTTGCCTGGTCCGGCGTGGCAAAATTGCTGAACTCGCTACGCACCTCCACCACCAAGCTGTTGTCACGTTCCTTCAACCGCGCCCAAATGCTGGTCCCGACGTCGATATATGTCATCTCTCCTTGTTTAGCTTCCGCCGGTACTTTCGTCCCGATCTTCACCGTATTGCTGTCACCTGCATTCAGATTCATGGAGTATTGGCGTGTGTTGATCGTCTTGCCGTCTTCTCTTTCATTGACAGAAAAGTCAAGCCGGTAAGCGCTCGCCGGTTTGTCTGTGGCTTCGGACGACGCCTTCGAGGTCGCCGGTTCTTGAGCCCCGCTGGCCGAAGCGCTCCAGCACAGTGAAATCAGCAATAACTTGGCGAGCACGATCACTATTCTTCTATTCATACATTCTCCTTATCGATTTTCCAGTTGCGAATCGGGTGCGACTGCGGCTTCCGGCGGTAGTTCCAGTTCGATCATTTCCTGCTTCATGAGTTGAGTTTGGGCGCGCGCCACCAACGCAGCTTCGTGGGGGAACTGTTCGACGTAACGAGCCAAAAACTCCTCCTGTTCACTCAGCGGCTCGGGTGAAGGGAACTGCTCTAACCGCGGAGCGAAGGCCACAACCTGAGTTTCAAGAGGATGCGGGCGTGATGCAGTCAAGACACGACCTTGATTCCCGGATGCTTTAGGTTCCGGCGTCGCCGCCGGAGCCACAGACCGGATCCCAGTGGCAAGTTCTGAAGCTGGAGAATGCGGCCTGGTTTTGAGCAATATTGCCGTTCCAATCAACAACATACTTGCCACCGCCGCCAGCACCGGCCACCAACGCCAGGTTCGAGCCGCCTCCTGCTTGCTGGCGCCCCGTAGGTTAGCCAGGATTCGGTTCTCTAATCCGGGCCGCGGCTCAATCGCTCCGTATTCCTTCAGTGCCGCGTTGAGCTGTTCATCGACGATGTGCTTCTTACCTTCCATGTTTTCCTTCCCATCGCACCGCCAGCTTCTGGCGCAGGATTTGCCGGGCGCGAAAGATTCGAGAGCGCACCGCGGCCTCGTTCGTCCCCAGAACCTCGGCAATCTCAGCTGGCGTCAACTTCTCCAGCGTCGAAAGCGTCAGAGGATCACGCAATTTCGCCGGAAGCGCAGCCATCAAATCCTGCAAAACTCCGCTCAGTTCGCGTCCCTGGACGATTTCTTCTGCCGTAGATCCTGCGGAACATACCTCGCCGGCGGCTTCGCCGACATCGTCCAGAGCCACTTCTCGCACTTTGCTTCTGCGCCCTAGCGCCACTCGCCACGCGATCCTGGCCAGCCAGGTCTTGAACTCCCGCACTTCTCCCAGCTTTTGCCGATAACGCAGCACCCGCATGAAGGTTTCCTGGGTGGCGTCTTCAGCGTCGTGGTGGTTTCGGAGCGCAGCGTAGGCAATTCGGTAAACCAACCGGGCATGTTCCCGAACCACGAGTTCCAGTTCGTCTTCGTCGGTTCGCGGCATCGCAATGGCTGGGCTCACCATCCCCTCAGCGACCACTCGCGTGTCCTCAAATATGAAGACCGCATTGCCGGTGCGATTGTTCATAAATCTTCTTGAGGAACGTCTGGAAGGACATAAGTTGCGTGCTTAGCGAAGGAGCCAAAGCGGAAGACGGCACCCACCCCTTCTCTTAATAGTTGTTGTGATGGTGTAGATATCCAGCACGGTAGGCCATGAACATCGTGACGCCGAAAGCGACAAACAATACCGAATGCAGCGCGCGACGGACGACCTCAGGCCCCTCTAGGTAACCACGCCAGAGAACCGAGTAGAGAATACAAAAGCTTATCGCATCAAAGCCGAGCGGAAAGCCCGATAGTACCAAAGCCATGTCGGTAAGGGACGCACCCTTGGGAGCTGAAATTGCCAGCGCGCAGAAAGTGAGAATTCCATACAGCCCCAGTCCCAACGCCGTCATCCATATCCATCGCGGACAGGTCTTGATTTGCTCCGTCCACCTGAGCGAGTCCTTGATGAATGCAGCGACGGGAACTGCTACGATCACTGTTCCTCGAAACAAAATTAAGCCGTATTCCGCGAAAGGTACCTTCGCCCCGATGAGCACACTCATGTGCAGCAACAATGAGGCGACGAAAAGCAGGATCTCCAACACCAAGAGAAGACGGACATACGCGTATGCCAGCCAAGCAATCACATTCTGCCTCCGCGGCCCTCAAACCCCACAAACACCGGTTCCGGTTCCAGCCGGATTCTCCACAAATCTTCCACGCGTTCTTGAATCTCTTCTTTGAATTCCACGATGTCAGCCGCGGTTGCCGCACCGCGGTTCACGATCGCGAGCGCATGCTTGTGAGATATCCCCACCGCGCCATGCCCATGTCCGCGGCTGAACCCTGAATGCTCTACCAGCCAGGCCGCGGAAACTTTCTTCTGCGCATCCAGCGCCGGATAGCTCGGAATCTGCAGATTCTTGGCAGCAGCCCTGGATGCCAGGTCTTCAAACTGTGCTGGCGAGAGCACGGGGTTTTTGAAAAATGATCCGGCACTACGGCAATCCGCGTCCCCCGGCGTAATCAGCATTCCCTTGCCGGCACGTATTCTGCGAACTGCATCTCGGGTTTCCGCCAGAGTCGGGGTTTCGCGTCCCGCAAAATATCGCTTGAGATCGGCGTAGTGCACGCGCGGCGCGCCCCCCGGCTCAAGTGCATAGGTGACCCGCAATAGAATGTAGCGGCCGCGCTGGCTGGTGTTGAAAATGCTGGTGCGATAGTTGAACCCGCAAGCTTCGTTGCACAACTCGCGAATCTGGCCGTCCTTCGTGTCCAACGCCAACACCGACCCAATGGTCTCCGCAACCTCTTGCCCATACGCGCCCACATTCTGCACCGGAGTCCCACCTACACTTCCCGGAATGCCGCTGAGGCATTCGATTCCCGCACAGTTGCGCGCCACTGCCCGCGCCACGAATTTGTCCCACTCCACCCCGGCGCCAACTTCAAACAGCGATTTCCCATCCTCCGCTCGCTCCTCAATCCCGGCGATCGCAACCTTCAGCACTACGCCGGGCCATCCCGCGTCCGAGATCACCAGATTGCTGCCGCCGCCCAGCACGAACAGCGGCAAATCCTTCGCGCGCGAGAACTGCACCGCCTCGGCCACTTCCGCGTTGGTCGCCGCTTCCACCAGGTAACGTGCGGAGCCGCCAACTTTGAACGTGGTCAGCGGCGCCAGAGGAACATTTTCCTGGATATTCATGGATCAAACCAATATATACGAGCAGTCCCGCGGCAATCCGAATCCTGAGTTAGGATAGAACAGCAAAGGAATTTGCCGAGGAGCCCAAGCATGTATCCAGACATAATGGTGGTTCCCATGCGCGAGGAATTGACTCGCGTAGGGGTGCAAGAACTGCGTACACCGGAAGAGGTCGATCGCGCCATCGCCAATCAGCCGGGAACGACGATGGTAGTAGTCAACTCAATTTGCGGATGCGCCGCCGGACGCATGCGGCCCGCAGTACGTATGGCACTGCAGCACTCCAGCCGCCCTCAGAAGCTGGTCAGCGTATTTGCCGGGCAAGATATTGCCGCCACCGAGCGCGCTCGCGGCTACTTTACGGGATACCCGCCGTCCTCTCCCTCCATTGCCATTTTGCGCGACGGCAAACTGGTCCACATGTTGCAGCGCAGCGATATTGAGCATCGCGACGCCGCCGACATCGCTTCCGAACTCAAGCAGGCTTTCGACAAGTTTTGCGGAGAGTCGGTTCCGGCGGCACGTTGACATCGGGACATTGCGGCCCTAGAAATGTCGCGCCAGTTCGGAGAAGGTTTCGACCACCAGCAAGCGGCATGGTGGTTGCGGCTCGGCAACGTCGTCGTGCTCTAGTATCCATGTATTGCCGTGCGGCACGAACACGGCGTTGAGTCCCGCCGCCAACGCCGGATTAATGTCGGACTTCGGGCTGTTGCCCACCATCCAGGTCGAATCGGGCGAGAGCCGGTACTTCGAAACCACCGCGCGATAGGTGGGCGCGTCCTTCTCTGCCACCACTTCCACTGCGGCGAAATAGTCTTTCAGTCCTGAACGCTCAACCTTGCCGGATTGCTCCACCATTGCACCCTTGGTCATCAGCATGACGTGATGCCGCGCTGACAGATACTGCAAGGTTTCCGGAACTCCGGGCAAAATCTCTATCGGATGCCCGGCAATGGTATGAGCAAACCCGTGGATGGTTTCGTGCAGCGCTGGGGTCAGTGGTTCTACCGCAAGCCGCTCGAAAGTTTGCACCAGGGCGTGCACGAAACTATGTAGCCCGTAACCATGGCTGACGATGCATTCCCGCTCCACATCGTTCAAGACTTCGCGCACCTGCTGGGGAAAATATTCGTCATGATTAAGAAATGAAATAAAGTTGGCAATTGCCCGCTCAAAGTAAATGTTGTTTTCCCAAAGGGTGTCGTCAGCATCAATCAGCAGGGTTTGCGATTCATGCGAACTGTTCGCCGTGCTCATTCTGTAACATCATAGCGGTGTTATTGTTGGTTCGCGATACGAAGCAGAACCAGAGCTAATTCTTCTGCTAGAATCAGCATCGAAATGACACCGGGTCCCTGGGTTATTCTGCTGCTTGCTTCTACTCTGCTTTCTTCAGTTGGAATTCAGAAGGAAACTAAACCAATGACTGGATCGGCCGCCAAGGGTGCTGAATCTGCGAGCCTGCATATTGTTTCGGATCTCGATCGCCGAGTGGCGAAGTTTGCCCACGTGGAAATGCCGTTCCACACCGCTGGTCTGACAGCTCGCGAAGTGAAGTTGGTGGAGAAGTTGGTGGATGCCTCGCGCTACTTGGAAGAAATCTATTGGCGCCAGATGGACCCCGACGGCCTCACACTGTATCAATCACTCGCGGGAAGTAAAGTTCCGCGAGACGTCGAGCTCCGCCGCTATCTACGGATTAACGCCTCGCGATTTGATTTGCTCGATGAAAATAAGCCTTTTGTTGGGACTGCCCCTATGCCTCCTGGACGGGGCTTTTACCCGACGGATTTAACGCAGGACAAGATCGAACAGTACGTGAGGACCCATCCCGAAAAGAAAGCAGCGATCTACAGTTCCACCACCATGGTGCGCTGGCATGACGGCGAATTGGTGGGCCTGCCTTATCACATTGTTTTCCGGGCCTTTTTGGAGCCAGCTTCCCTGCGCCTGCGCGAAGCGGCCGCGCTCAGCGATGACCCGGCTTTCAGTAAGTTTCTGCGATTCCGCGCCGAAGCTTTGCTCACCGACGACTATTACAAGAGCGACTTGGCTTGGCTGGATCTGGATCGTCCGAAGGTGGACGTGATTTTCGCTCCCTACGAGACCTATGATGATGGATTGCTGGGTGTGAAGGCAACCTATGGTGCCGCCGTGCTGGTGCGCAATGCCACGGAAAGCCGCAAGCTCGAGATATTTCAGAAGTATGTCGCGGATATTCAGGACGCTCTCCCTCTGGCCCCCGAAGACCGGCCGTCGAAACGTGGTCTCCAAACTCCTATGGAAGTCATGGATGCACCTTACCGGGCGGGCGACCTGACCCACGGCTACCAGGCTGTGGCTGACAATTTACCCAACGATCCTCGCATCCATGAGCAGAAGGGCAGCAAGAAGATATTCTTCAAGAATTTCATGGATGCGCGGGTGAACTACGTCATCATCCCGGTTGCCCGGCATGTGATGCTGCCCGAGGCGGCGAAAGTCACCGCCGAGGGCTATACACTCGGCGTGATCATGCACGAGATTGCGCATGGACTCGGGCCGGCCTACGCCCGCACGCAAACCGGCAAAGTGGACATTCGCGAGGCCATCGGACCTGTTTTTAGCGGTCTGGAAGAAGCCAAAGCCGACGTTGTCGGCCTATTCGGGTTGAACTGGCTGGTCGAGCACGGATTCCTGCCTAAGAGCGATATGGAAAAATGTTACGCCTCGTATGTAGGCGGACTATTTCGTACCGTGCGTTTCGGTGTGGCCGAGGCTCACTCTAAGGCGGAGATGATGGTCTTCAATTATCTGGTTGAACGCGGCGCCATCAAACGGCAATCGTCCGGACGCTACTCCATTGACTACGCGCGAATGCCGTCAAGCTTGAGCGATCTGGCGAAGGAACTCTTGGAAATAGAAGCGACCGGGGACCGCGAGCGCGCCGAGAATTGGTTCAAGAAATACGATGCGATGCCAGATGAGTTGAAAGCGACTTTGAAAACCGCCACAGGCGTCCCTGTGGATATTGATCCGGCGTTCTCGTTCAAGGAAGAAGTGAAGTAGGAAGTTATCAGCTTTCAGTTCTACGCCGCGAACTCAACTTTCGCTGCCTGCGGAATGATCCCTGCGGAGTAGCCCATATCCAGCAAGCGGCGTACCGCTTCGCGCCCGTCGGGTCCGTAATCGAGAGTGCGTTCGTTCACATACATGCCTATGAACTTGTCCGCCATTTGTGGATCCAGATCGCGGGCAAACTGCATCGCGTAGGCGAGGGCTTCTTCCCGATGGTCGAGAGCATATTGAATGCTCTCCCGCAGCGCAGCCGCGACTCTCGACATTAATTCCGGTCCCAGGCTGCGGCGAATCGCATTCCCTCCCAGTGGAAGCGGCAAGCCGGTCACCTTCTGCCACCATCTGCCAAGATCGACAATGCGATGCAGCCCTGACTTGTCGTAAGTGAGTTGTCCCTCGTGGATGATCAGCCCGGCCTCGTGTTTGCCTTCCAGTAGCTGCGGGATGATCTGGTCGAAGGGAACCACTTCGGTTTCAATGCCTGGAGCGAACAGCTTGAGCACCAGATAGGCCGTAGTCATGGTTCCGGGAACTGCGATGCGTTTCCCTTTAATGTCCTGAACCGAAAACGCGCGGCGGGCCACAATCATGGGGCCATAGCCATCTCCCACGCTGCCGCCGCTCGGAAGCAAAGCGTAGTTTTCCTGAATGTAGGGATAAGCGTGAAATGAAATCGCGGTCACATCGTACACGCCCTCCATCGCCTTCCGGTTTAAGGTCTCGATATCACAGAGCGTATGGGCAAAATGCAGTCCCGGAACGCGGACTTTGTTGGTCGCCAATCCGTAAAACATGAAAGCGTCATCGGAGTCAGGACTGTGTGCGACCGTGATGGTGCGGATCAGCGAAGGCTGGCCAATCTCGTTCGCGGCGGACTTCTCGGAAGTGATTTCGATCGGGGTCACGACCGAACTCCACGGATGCGGTTCCAGGTTCCGGCTAGCGCGGACGCCATCATAATCTTGATTACCTCAGCAAAAACAAACCAGTAAAGCCCCCAACGTACCGCTAGGGAAACCGAATGGGTAAGAATGGCCAGCCAGGATAGTCCGCTGGCAAACAAGGCAATTTCAGCCAGCACGCTGGAGATCGCGGCGCGAGCAAAGGTTCGACGCCCGTTTTCCATGATCCAGCCGGCGATGCCGGCAACGATGGGGTAGGCGAGCAGGAAACCGCCAGTGGGGCCCACCAGTTGAGCAAGGCCGCCCGGACCAGTCGGACTGAACACTGGCATCCCGGCCATGCCTTCGAAAAGATAAAGCGCCAGCGCAGCAAATCCCCGCCGGCTTCCCAACGTCAAACCAACCAGTAGAACGCCGAAGTTCTGCAGCGTCAGCGGGACTGGGGTAAAGGGTAAAGGCAGGGTGACGCGTGCGCACAAAGCGACAAAAAGGCTGGCCCCCACGACCATTGCGATCTGTCCGGCGGCGGCAATAACGCGAGAGTGCTTGTGCAGCATCGGACTCGGTAACGACGTGGCCGACTTTAACATTATGATTTCCTCACTGTGGGGCAGAATATCACCTTCGTTCAGCTTTCCCTCAATGCCGCTCTTCTGTGTGCGTTTCCTGAGACGTCGAGGTCCTGATGTGGCGTCGCACACGAAGAAAGGCCGCAATGCCCGCCCATAGGGCCGCTCCGGCCCCACCGGCAAAAATCAGAAACCACCACATCATCCGCACGATGCCTAGGATATCAAACTGTCGGGTTTACTTCCCGGCCATTATGCGTTCTACATCCTTTGCTTGTGATGGCAGCCCTGCGCTCAGCTTGATTAGCTTTCCGTTGGCATCGACCCAATACATATCTTCGATGCGGACTCCCAGCTTCTCCTCGGGAATGTAAATTCCCGGCTCGATGGTGAACACCGATCCCGGAGCCAGCGGAACATCGTAGTCATTTGCGTCGTGGACATACAGGCCCACGTAATGGCCCAACCCATGAATAAAATACTTGCCCAGAGGATCTCCGTGAGAGTCCTTGCCATGAGTATTGATGTAGTCGAAGGCGACCTTTTGCAGCGTGTTGGGGCCGGCCTTCAGTGTCGATTTTCCGGACTGAAAGGCGTCCATCGCCGCCTGTTGCGCGCCCAGAACAATGTCGTAAATCTCGCGCTGGCGAGGAGTGAATTTCCCTGAAATCGGCAGCGTGCGGGTAATGTCGGAGGCGTACATCGCATACTCCCCGGCGGCATCAATTACCACCACATCTCCGGCCTGCATGATGGCCGTATCTTCCGAATAGTGCAGCACTGTGGAGTTCAGTCCCGATCCCACAATCGGCGAATACGCCGGCCGGTTGCAGCCTCGCTTGCCCCATTCATACTGCATAAGAGCGGAAATCTCGCTTTCGTTCACGCCGGGCTTTACTGCGTGCATGGCGGCAAAATGCGCCGCCACTGAAGCGTCAACCGCTTTGCGAATTCGATCGATTTCACCTGCATCCTTCACGGTGCGCAACGACTCCACTAATGGCCGCACGTCCTGAAAACGGCCGCCAAGCGGGAACGCATTGGCCCGCTCCAGCCACTTAAAGGACTCCTCAGAGTTTGAGGTCTCGCCCGCGGCCGGAACGTCGGTGTAAATCGCGGCCCGGTGTTCGGAAAGAAGACCGTAGATCACGCCGCGCATGTCTTCGAGTACTTTCACTTGATCGAAGCCGGTGAGCTGCGGCGCGCCCGGGTTCTCGGCGCCTAGCTTCGGTCCCGTCCACTTCTCTTGCACGGGATTGCGAGAGGGGAGAAATAAAATCTCGGTGTAGGGACGGGCGGGCGAGTTGTCCTTCGCCTCGACTGCCGGCGCGATCAACAGCGCCGCGCCCGGCTCAGGCCATCCAGAGAGATAGAAAAAATTGTTTTCCTGCCGGTAGGTGAAGACATCGTTCGGTCCTTCGCTCTCGGGCGGGGAAAACAGGATCGCCATACCCGCATTCGGGATCTTGGCCGCGAGAGCCACCCGCCGGGCGTGGTAGTCTGCGTTGGGCTGGCGGTCCAATGCCCATACGGCCTGGGCGAAGAGCAAAACTACGAACAAGAATCTACGCATTGTTTTGTTTCCTTAGATTGCAAGATTCAAAAACTGCGAATATCAAACCCCAACCGGAAAGGGCTTGGTATGGGTCTCCGTGCTTAGCGACATCCCGGAGAGCCGCCCTTGCAACAGCGACATTAGCCCCGTATACCAATATCCCACGACAAAGAGAATCAGAAAGGGAACCGTGATGTAATTCTCGTTGTCGATCGCGTAATAAACCGTGAAGGCAAAATAACAGCCAATCAGCAATTCCACCCACGGTACCCACCCCAGGCGGCGACGATACGTGTTAGCGCGCACTTTGTCTTTTCTGGTCTCCACGTGATATTTCGGGGTGCGTGCAAACGCCGTTTGTTTTCCAACCAGAGCCTCCAGCACCGCTCGCGTATTGGTCACGGTCAGGCCGATGCCAAGCGCCATCAGAAAGGGAAGATAAAGCAGAGCCCGAAACCATTTTCCCGGAAACAACTCGCGCTGTGATACCAGATAGAAACTGGAGATCGAAAATGTCGAGGCCAGAAACAATGGCAGGTCGATATACATCATCTGAAACCAGCCTTGATAAAAACGAATGATCATGGCCGGCATCAACAAAACAGACAGCACCACCATCAACGGATAGCTGAGGTTCGCGGTCAAGTGATACCAGGCTTCCAGTTTGACGTGAAAACGCTGATCGCTCTTCAGAACCTTAGGCAATATTTTCTTGCTGGTCTGGATCAATCCCTTCGCCCACCGAGCCTGTTGCGTTTTGAAGGCGGTCATCTCGACCGGCAGTTCAGCCGGGCACTCGACGTCCTGGAGGTAAATGAATTTCCAGCCTTTGAGTTGCGCCCGATAAGAAAGATCTGTGTCCTCGGTCAGGGTGTCGTGCTGCCAGCCGCCGGCCTCTTCAATCGCCGCCCTACGCCACACTCCAGCGGTACCGTTAAAGTTGAAGAAAACGCCGCTGCGCGCCCGCCCGGAATGCTCGAGCACAAAGTGGCCATCGAGCAGAATGGCCTCGACCTCGGTAAGAAACGAATAATTGCGATTGATATGAGTCCAGCGCGTCTGCACCATGCCGATCTTGGGATCGCTAAGGTGGTGGATGGTGCGCAACAAGAAATCTTCCGGGGGGACGAAGTCGGCGTCGAAAATGGCAATGAACTCACCTTTCGCCGTTTTCATCCCTTCGGCCAGCGCGCCGGCCTTGAATCCTTCACGGTTCTCACGATGGTGGTAGGTAATCGGAAACCCCTGCGCTTGGTAGTGATTTACCAGACCCCGCGCAACAGCTTCGGTCTCGTCGGTTGAATCGTCCAATACTTGAATGTCGAGTTTCTCTCTTGGATATTTCAGACGGCAAACCGCCTCCAGCAGCCGTTCCACCACAAACTGCTCGTTGAAGATCGGCAACTGCACGGTGACTCGCGGCAACTCGGAAAAATGCGAAGTTGGTTCGGTGGTCCGGTTTTTCTTGTGCTTGTAGTAGAGATAAACCAGCACATAGCGGTGTGCGCCGTAGGAAGCCAGCAGAACCAGCACGATGAAGTAGGGGATCAGCAGCGCCAGGTCGAAGGCATTGACGTGGTAGAGACCCTGAAAGGTCTTGTCAAGGAAATGCTGGCGGATATACTGGCCCACGCCTTTAGGAGCGAAGGCTGCCGCTAACAGTTGGAAAGAGAGGAACATGCGAACGAGTGGGAGCCCCTCAGCGGCTCACAGCCTAGCTTGCAAAACACTTATTCTACCTGAACGAGTGCGTCGGAACGGGAATGCGACCATCGACGGTGTGACAGGTGAACATGCTTTCTGTGAGGCTGGCAAATACCTTTGCGCTGTGGGCCTGTGGTGTAATGGCAGCACAGTACCCCGTCACGGTAACAGGTGTGGGTTCGAATCCCGCCAGGTCCACTCCCGGGTTGCGGGAATGGCACTCGTTTGCCAAAATGGGTCAGCCGAGACGGCGCGGCCAGCCTTTTAGCGAACTAACTTGATTTAGGCGCACAGGCGGAACGATAATGTAGACGATCTTGACGGGGTACTGTGTTTCGAGGACGGTCTCGAGAAATCGAGGCCGTTTTCATTTGCTCGCTAGTTCAGGAAGTACGTCCTATACAGCGTATCCCGCTGCGCCGGCCTAAACCCCGCGTCGCGAATGATTCGCCGCAGCTCTTCTTCGGTGGTGCAGTTGGTTACGCCAGCCGCGCGAACGACATTCTCTTCCAGCATCACTGACCCTACATCGTTGCCGCCGAACTGCAAACCGAGCTGGCAGACTTTCAGTCCCTGCGTCACCCAACTGGATTGCACGTTGAGGAAATTGGAAAGGTAAAGCCGCGAGATGGCCAGCGTTTTTAAGTATTCGACAGACGTGGCCTCGTCCCAGTGCCGCCCGCCCAGCGCGGTGTTTGCCGGCTGGAACGTCCAGGGAATGAACGCGGTGAACCCGCCGGTTTCTTCTTGCAACTCGTAAAGCCGTTGCAAGTGGTTGACGCGGTTCTGGTAGTTCTCGCCTACGCCAAACATCATGGTCGCAGTGGTTCGCATGCCGAGTTGATGGGCGGTGCGGTGTACGTTGAGCCAGTCTTCAGTCAGACACTTCAAGCGCGCAATCTTGTAACGCACTTCGTCGTCGAGAATCTCGGCGCCGCCGCCGGGAATCGAATCCAGACCGGCGTCGCGCAGCCGTGCAATGGTGTCGCGAATGCTCAGGCTGCTGTATTCGGCGATGGCGATGATCTCCGACGCTGAGTAGCAATGCATGTGAACTTGCGGAAAGCGTTGCTTGATGCCGCGCAGCATCTGCTCATGCCAATCGATCTTCAGGTCGGGGTGCAATCCCCCCTGCATCAGCACACCAGTCCCGCCGAGTTCCACAGTCTCGCGAATCTTCTCGTAGATGGTCTCAAAATCGAGGATGTAGCCCTCTGTCGACTTCGGCCCTTTCAACGGCCGGTAAAAAGCACAGAAGGTGCAGTACTCCGTGCAGTAGTTCGTGTAGTTGATGTTTCGATCGATTATGTAGGTGACGACGCCCTCGGGATGCAATCGGCGGCGCACGGCGTTGGCCTCCATGCCGATACCAACCAGGTCATCGGAGCGAAAGAGATCGACGGCTTGTTGTTTGGTCAAAGACATATCGCTTGCGACAATTCTAGCGGACGCAGAAGCGAAGCGCCAAGCCGAGCCGCATCAGGCCAGGTTGTCTTAGCGATCTTTGCGCGCAAACTTTGCGTCCTTTGCGGTAAAAGGCTGTAACCGCGAAGTACGCGAAAGGCTTCGCTAACGGCGCAAAGAAAAGCCTGATGCCATCAACTGGCTGCTGCTCTGGCAACTTCCAGAAACTGTAATGGCGCGGCTTGCGGAAGTGCCCCGCACTCCTCCGCGTACCGATAAAACAGCCGCAGACCCGCCAAACACTCTGCGTCCAGAGAATAATGGATGCTGTGAGTCAGGTAATCTCCTACTGCGGCCTCGGTTAATCCCAGGCGAGGGGCCCACTCGCGTGCCATGCGATTCACATTCTCCGGAGCCAGCCCGTGGTCGCGCGACTGCTGAAACAAGGCGGCCAGGTCTGTATCACTTGCGGCACCCCGCAAGGCAGCTTGCCGCACCGCCCAGAAGGCGAACACAAACGGCCTGCCGGTGAAGCGGATCCATTCTTCCGCCAGATCGTAAGTGACGTATCGCGAACGATCAATCTGCAGCGCAGGATCGCCGATCACTAGCCCCGCATCGTACTGCTCCAACATTTGTGCGATGTCGGGCGCCATCGCTGCAAATGTTCGCTGTCCGCCCCACCACTTGGCAAACAAAACCTTGGTCAGCGCGACCGATGTCATCGATGAAGTATCGAGCGCAACGGTCTGAATATCCTCCAGCGGCACTTTGCTAACCAGCAGAATCGACCGCACCGCTCGGCGCGACGCGATCGCGACTCCGGGAATGACGGCAAGGTCGGGAACGCTGCAATATGCCGCCGCCGGAATGATACCGATGTCCGCCGCTCCATCCCGCAAGCTGGCTGCACATTGCGCCGGGAGGGTGTAGGAAATGTCGAAAGCCTCGCCGCGCCCGACCATGCTCGAAGTCCCACATCAGGGGCGCAGTGTTCAGATAGGAAATGGCGGAGATGCGCAGGCGTCTCATTCGGGAAGTCATCATTCTAACAAAGCCCAATGTTCATCTGACCTTGACTCTAGTTTCCTGCCGTGTATAGATGCGCCAAGAAGCCTGATGGAGGTCATTCGTGTCCGCAACCCTCGCCGCATCTGACAGAACTGTCGAAACCACCACCCGCCAGTGGCTCGCCCTCGCCATGACACCGGGCCTTGGGCCAACCCGCGGACGCCGCCTGGTCGAGTTCTTTGGCGAGTATAAACGCTGTTTTTCAGGCGTCACTGACTGAGTTGGAGGCCACCGGCGTCCGGGCGGTGTCCGCGCAATCGCTGGGCACGGGACGCTCCCTGGAGCTGGCGCAGGACGAACTCGCCCGCGCCGCAGCCGCGGACGTCAAGGTCATCTCTTTGGATGACTCCGCATATCCCTCCCAACTGAAGCAGATCTACGACCCTCCGCTCATTCTCTATGTGCGCGGCAATGACGCGGTAATCTCGCAGCCAGGAATCGCCCTTGTGGGCACACGGCATCCGACTCCTTACGGATTAGGAATGGCGGAGCGACTGGCCTGCGATCTGGCCGCCCGAGGGCTAGTAATTTTCAGCGGGATGGCCCGCGGCGTGGACACGGCGGGTCACCGCGGCGCGCTCACGGGCAAGGGAAAGACCGTGGCGGTATTCGGGACCGGTGTGGATGTCACCTATCCCAAGGAAAACGCGCGGCTGATGGATCAGATGCTTGCCGCGGGAGGAGCCGTGATCTCCGAGTTTCCCATGGGAACGTTTGCCGCGCCCCAGAATTTCCCCATTCGCAATCGGATTATTAGCGGAATCTCCCTCGGGGTACTGGTGGTTGAGGCCGCCGAGTACAGTGGCACTCGCATTACCGCGCGCTGCGCCCTGGAGCAGAGTCGCGATGTTTATGCCGTTCCGGGCAACGTCACCAACAAGAACTCTTGGGGTCCCAATACGCTGATCAAGCAGGGCGCCAAGCTGGTGGCCACCTGGGAAGACGTGTGGGAGGAACTCCCTACAGATGTGCGACTTAGGCTTCAGCCGTTGGGCGCGGATGAATCGCCGGCGGGGCAAACCGCATCTCTATTCCAGGAAAACGAACTGCCGCCGCACGAGAAAAAGATTTTCGCCCTTCTCAAGGCCGACGAAGCCACCCACATTGATGAGATCGTTGAGCGGCTTGAGCCGGGATTGTCCTCCTCGGAGATTTTTGCGGCGCTCTTCGAACTGGAACTGGCCGGCAAAGTGAAGCAGTTGCCGGGGAAGAATTTTGTGAAAAGCTTCTAGCTGCTAGCGTAGGTTGCGATTTCTGCAGTGGATGACTTGCGGATCTGGAAGCGAGAGTGCTAAAGTCCAGCGAATGTGGCCTCGTTGCGGCGCGAGTTGCGAGCTAGCAGCTAGCAGCTAGAAGCCAGAAGCTACTGCGGAAACTTGTTGCCAGCTTGACATTCGTGCTAGCTTCAAAAGCAAATGCATTCATTGAGGTTCCATTGGCAAAGGTTTAGTCATCGTCGAATCGCCGGCCAAGGCGAAGACGATCCAAAAATATCTGGGCGCAGGCTTCACGGTCGAAGCCTCGCTCGGTCACGTCAAAGATCTGCCCAAGAAGACGCTGGGTGTCGATATCGACAACGACTTCGCCACCGAATACGTCGTCATTCCCGGCAAAGAGAAAGTTCTCGCCAAGCTGAAGAAGCTGGCCATGTCCGCCGACACCATTTATCTGGCGCCTGACCCGGACCGCGAAGGCGAAGCCATCGCCGCTCACCTGGCCGAAGAATTGGGCGATGGCGCCAAGGCCAAGAAGAAGAAAAAGAAAGCCAAAGGCGACGATGAAGATGGCGGCGAGCGCATCCGCCGCGTCACCTTCAACGAAATCACCAAGCGCGCCGTGCAGGAGGCTTTCGAACATCCCCGCGACATCGACCAGCACCTGGTCGACGCGCAGCAGACGCGGCGCGTGCTCGACCGCCTGGTCGGATATCAGGTCTCGCCACTGTTCTGGGACAAAGTGCGCCGCGGTCTTTCCGCCGGTCGCGTGCAGACCGTCGCGCTGCGCCTGATCGTCGAGCGCGAGCGCGAAATCAAGGCGTTCGAGAAGAAGGAATACTGGACCATCGACGCTCATCTTGCCGGACCCAAGCTCGCCGCCTTCGATGCTCGCTTCGTCGGCAAAGGCGAGGAAAAGGCCGATGTCCACAACGGCGAGGAAGCCGAGAAGATCCGCGCTGCCCTGGAGAAAGCGGACTGGGTGGTCCGCTCGGTTGATCGCAAGGAGCGCCGCCGCAATGCGACCCCGCCGTTCACCACCAGCAAGCTCCAACAGGACTCCTCGCGCAAGCTGCGCTTCAGCGTGAAGCGCACCATGATGATCGCCCAGCGCCTCTATGAAGGCGTCGATCTGGGCGAAGAAGGACTGGTCGGTCTCATCACCTACATGCGTACCGATTCGACGCGCGTGTCGAATGATGCCCTGGCCGAGGTGCGCGAGTACATCAAGACTCAGTACGGCAAGCAGTTTCTGCCCGAATCGCCGAACACCTATAAAGAGAAGAAAGAAGCGCAGGACGCGCACGAGGCCATTCGTCCCGACTTCGGCGTCGCGCCATCCCGACCAGATCAAGCAGTATCTGAAAGAAGACGAGTACAAGGTCTACAAGCTGATCTGGCAGCGCTTCGTGGCCTCGCAAATCAAGCCCGCCGTCTTCGACCAGACCACGGTCGACATCGACGCGAAGTCCGGAGACGACACTTTCTGGTTCCGCGTGACCGGTTCCGTGCTGAAGTTCGAAGGTTTCCTCAAGGTTTACGAGGAATCGAAGGAAGGCAAGGACGAAGAAGACGAAGAACTGAAACACAAGCTGCCGCCGCTCGAAGCCGGGCCAGAAGCTCACGCTCAAGGATCTGAAGCCGGAGCAGCACTTCACCGAGCCGCCTCCGCGCTTCAACGAAGCGTCGCTGGTGAAGGAGCTGGAAGAGCGCGGCATCGGCCGTCCGTCCACCTATTCGGCGATTCTCAGCACCATCCAGGAGCGCCAGTACGTGCAGAAGCTGGGCGGCAAGTTCACTCCCACCGAAATTGGCCTGGTCGTGACCGATCTGCTGGTGGCGAACTTCAACGACATTTTCGATATGCAATACACCGCACGCCTGGAAGAAGAACTCGACGAGATCGAAGAAGGCAAAGAGAACGTGGACTGATGCGTCTGGCGGGCTTCTACAAGAAGTTCGAGAAAGATCTCCAGTACGCCGCCAAGCACATGGAGAACATCAAGCGGATGGAGAAGCCCACCGACGAGAAGTGCGAGCGCTGTGGCTCGCCGCTGGTCATCAAGTGGGGCAAGCACGGCTCCTTCTACGCCTGCAGTTCCTACGACAAGGAAGATCCCAACAGCTGCACCTTCACCAAAGAAAATCCCATCAATCTGCCTGACCTGGATTCCGCCGACGTGCAGGAGACCACGCAGGAAGAATATTGCGAGAATTGCGGCCGGGTGATGGTGCTGAAGCGCGGACGCTTCGGGCAGTTCATGGCTTGCACCGGATATCCCGACTGCAAGACCACGCGCCGTCTGGATCAGGGCAAGAAGGTCCCGGACATTCCGCTCGATGAGCTTTGCCCCAAGTGCGGACGCAACATGATGATCCGCCACGGCCGTTACGGCGAGTTCACCGCGTGCAGCGGCTATCCCGAGTGCAAGTATGTGAAGCAGAACTTCATCGGCGTGAAGTGCCCGCTCTGCAAGACGGCGATCTGGCGGAGAAGAGCGCGCGCAAGGGCAACACTTTTTACGGATGCTCCAATTACCCCAAGTGCAAATTCACTTCGGCCTACAAGCCGATTGCGGAGAAGTGTCCGGCTTGCGGCCATGAATTCCTGGTCGAGAAGTTTGTTAAGTCAGGCCCGGTGATCGCCTGCCCTAATAAGGAATGCGACTACGAGCGGTCCGCCCCGTTGGAGGCGGCCACCGCTTCGTCTTAGCCGGGCCGCTGCCGCACTTATTTTGAATCCCGGCGGGGTTTCGCTCATCCATAAGCTCGTCAGTCCTAGACCAAGTTTCCACTCAACCACACAACATTCGATAGGAGAATTGCATGTCCAATACACCGACGACCGCCGATGCTGAATTGATTCTCAAGCTCTATGATCTCCGGCGTGAGGCCGAAATCCGCAAAGCACGAAACTGGTGGCTGGGCTTCTGGCCCGAATCCGCCGATGACATCTTGAAAGTTATCACTGCTTTTGGCAGTCAGGAAAACGCCTGGCTGCGCCAAGTGAGTGGATACTGGGAGATGGCTTCCGGCTTTGTGCTGCACGGTGCCCTCAACCGGGAGCTCTTTATGGAAGGCAGCTTTTCCGGCGAGATGTTCTTTATCTTCGCCAAGGTCGAACCGTTCCTCAAGGAGTTGCGCGAAAAGATGCAGAATCCCAAGCTTTTCGGCAACATGGAGAAGGTGATCATGACCTCCCAAGGAGGCCCGGAGCGATTGAAACAAACCCAGCAATCGATTGCTAACTTGCGCAAAGCCGCGAAGGCGGCTGCCTAAGCGGAAATTACAGGAGGCGGCTGCGTCTACCGTAGCCGCTGTATTTTTCTGCTAGGAAATGTACTCGCGGATGTACTCGTCGCGGCACGCCGCCAGTTCATGCACGTCGCCATCGAAGATGATCTTGCCGTCCCTCAAAATCAGGAAGCCCATCGGGACTTCTCCCCGCATGCCAGGCGGCAACGGCTGCATCTGATTGGTCTTGCGGTCGAAATAGCTTGCCGCCATGGTGAATGCATCCTGCAGCCGGTGGGTCACCAGCAGCGAACTGGTCTTGTACACGTCCCGCTGTTTCACGATCAATTGAACAATAGTCGTGGAGGTGACCGGATCCAGTCCTCCGGTCGGGGAATCGTAAAGCAATATCTCTGGATGGGTGATGATGGCGCGGGCAATGGCTACCCGCCGCCGCATGCCGCCCGACAGTTCGGAGGGAAACATGTCCACCGTTTTTTCCAGTTCCACAAAACTCAGTGATTCGCGGACCGGCTTTTCTACCTCTTCTTCCGTGACGTCACCTTCCTCAAGCAACCGGAAGGCAACATTTTCCCGCACCGTGAGCGAATCGAACAGTGCGCTTTCCTGAAAGACCATACCGATCTTCCGCCGCAGATCGAACAAATCCTCTTCCCGCATCTGGGTGACATCTTCGCCCAGTACATGAATGTGTCCAGAGTCGGGCTTCATGAGTCCCAGGGCGAGCTTGAGAATCGTGCTCTTCCCCGAACCCGCGACCCCGAAGATCGCCTTGGTCTCGCCTTTGGCGAGTTGGAAGGAAATCCCGTCGAGAACAGTTCTCCCCTCGAAGGCGATCGAAACGTCGTCAAACGCGATAACCGGCGAGCGTGAGTTTTCGGTTGAGGTCTGGCGGTCATCCAACGTGATGGGAGGCGCAGCCATGACTCAGCGATAGGAAAAGATTGCCATCAAGAACTTAGTGGTCAGCAGGTCCACCATAAGGATCAAAACTGACGACGCCACCACCGCTTGTGTGGTTGCCCGGCCCACGCCCTGTGTCCCACCCCGCGCCGAAACTCCGTAGTAACAGCCCACAGTGGCAATAATGAAGCCAAAAAGGACAGGCTTCAGCAGTCCCATGAGCACATCCTGGAACATGAGGATCTGGTAGGCGCTGTTCCAGTACTGCCGCCAGTCGACTCTGAATAGGAAAGTGGAAATCAGCCCTCCACCGAACAACCCCAGCAGGTCCGAGATGATAGTCAGGAAGAACAGCATGAATACGGTGGAAATTACCCGCGGAGTCACCAGCTTCTTCATCGGGTCGGTGCCCAGGGCGCGCATGGCATCGATTTGTTCGGTCACCACCATCGAACCTAGTTCGCTGGCCATGCCAGAAGAGTTTCTGCCGGCGACCATCAGGCCAGTAATGATCGGTCCTAACTCGCGCACCATTCCGACTGATACCAACTGCCCGATCAACGACAGTGAACCAAACCGTTGTAGCGTGTTGGCGCTGTTCAGCGCCAACTCCGCGCCGATCGACAAACCCGTCAGTACCACGATGGGCAAAGACCCAACTCCAATCAGGTCGGCCTGCTGCATCATGTCAGCAAAATAGCGGGGATAGCGGAATAGATTGACTACGGAGCGGCCCGCCAGAACGGAAAAATCCTGGACTGCTTCAATTTTCTCTTTGGCGATTTCGGTAGGAGAGATCAGTTCCATTGCGTCATCTCAGATCGCGTCATGCTCACGGAACTATAGCAGAGAAGGCGGCCCCGTTTCAGCCCAACTGGCGGAAGGTTGTATTGCCGCATCGGACGCTGCCTATTCTCTTGTCTTGCGCTTGATTTCGATGTTCAGCCGCTTGATCTTCTGATTGAGGGTGGAGAGGGGGACGTGAAAGCGCTCGGCGGCCTCAGTCTGGTTCCAATTGCATTTCTCCAGCATGTCGACGATGACGCGCCGCTCGCCATCTTCCATGATGTCGAACAGGGAAGCGTCCGGGCGGTGTTGTAAAGCGGGAAATGACGCGCTTCGGCCCACGATCGAGTCGGGCAAAAGTTCGGGGCCGATGTCTTCCTCCGTGGAAAGGACCACGGCGCGTTCGATCACATTCTCCAGTTCGCGCACGTTACCCGGCCAGGCATGGGCCATCAGCGCACGCAGAGTCTCAGTGGTGATGCGCCGCAGCGCAAGCTCATTCTCTTTCGAGTAGCGGTCGAGGAAGAAGTTGGCCAGCAAAGGAATGTCCTCACGGCGCTGGCGCAATGGCGGCAGATCGATGGTGATCACGTTCAGGCGGTAAAATAAATCTTCCCGGAACCTGCCCTCGCGAACCTGCTGTTGCAAATCGACATTGGTGGCGGCAATGATGCGGACATCCACCTGGATTTCGTGAACTCCACCCAGATGCATAAACTTCCGGTCCTGAAGCACGCGCAATATCTTGCTCTGCATGTCCAGGTTCATGGTGCCGATTTCGTCGAGGAACAGCGTGCCTCGGTCGGCAACCTCAAACAAGCCTTTCTTGGACGCGATTGCGCTAGTAAATGCCCCTTTCACATGGCCGAACAGAGTGGATTCCAACAGGTCCGGCGGCACCGATCCGGTATTCACCGGAACGAAGGAACGATCCCGGCGTGGAGAATTCAAATGGATGGCTTTCGCGATCAGTTCTTTACCCGTGCCACTCTCGCCTTGCAAAAGCACGGTTGAACGGCTGGTCGCCACCTGTCCCACCAGATCAAAAATCTTCAGCATGGGCTCGCTCTTGCCCACGATGTTTTCAAAGTTGTAGCGTTGCTTGAGGGCGCGCTTGAGTTGAACGTTTTCTTCCTCGGCCCGATGGCGAGCGATAGCCGCGTGAACATCGGCCAGAAGTTTTTCGTTGTCCCAAGGTTTCTGGATGAAATTCGCCGCGCCCACCTGCATCGCTCTGACTGCATTCTCCACCGTGCCGTACGCAGTGATCATGATGATGGAAAGCTGCGGATCCTGGGCGTGAATCTCCGCCAGGAGTTCCATGCCGTTACGATCGGGTAGCGCCAAGTCGAGCAGCACCAGATCGAAGCTGCGCTCTCCGATTCGCGCCAATCCCAGTTCACCACTGTCGGCCGAGTCGACGGCATAGCCTTCCATTTCCAGCAGCGTCTCCAGCGATTCGCGGATGGCGGCCTCGTCATCAATGATCAGCACCGAACCCATCGACGAGCGGCTGTTATTCACCGGACGCGAGATGACGGCGGCTTCAGACATTGACTGCCTTCCTGATCAGCGGGAAATCGAGATAGAACCGCGTGCCCTCGCCGGGACGGCTCTCGACTCGAATCTTCCCCGCATGTTCCTGAATAATTCCGTAACTCACCGACAATCCCAGTCCCGTCCCTCGCGGCTGGCCTTCCCGCGACGCCTTTGTGGTAAAGAAGGGATCGTAAATACGCTGGATATGTTCCTGAGCGATTCCCGACCCGGTGTCCGATACCACCACGCTGACGCCTTCGCCATTGGAAGTCGCAATCTGCAAGGTGCCGCCGTTGGACATCGCATCCTTGGCATTCAGGAACAGGTTCAAAAACACCTGTTGCAGCCGCCCGGCATTGCCGCTGATGGGTGGAAGATGCGCCGCCATCTTGTCCTGCACCTGGATCTTAGAGGTTTTGAACTGATGTTCCAGCAGTGCCAGCGTGTCGTGGATAATCCGGTTCACATCTACCTCGGTGAACTCGGTGCCGCTAGTACGCGAGAAGTTCAGCAGGTTATTGACGATCTCCGAAGCGCGGAAGGTTTGCCGTGTGATCTTTTCCAGCAGCGCACTCCGTTGCGGATCTCCTTGCAACTGCTTGGAAAGCATCTGCGCATAGGATGAAATGACCGCCAGCGGCGTGTTGACTTCGTGCGCCACGCCTGCTGCGAGCAACCCAATGGACGAGAGTTTATCCGCCTGCGAGAGTTGCACCTCAAGTTCAATCCGTTCGGTAATATCGTCCATGATGATCAGACGGCCGATCACGTTGAACTTCCGCGTGACCAGAGGCGCAATTGCCACATTCACAATCCGGCTTTCACCTGTCGGCGTATTCAGCCGGAACTTGTAAAGGTTGTGGATGCCTTGATTTTGCCGCACCCGGTAGAACTCTTCGACGAAAGCTGCCGGCAATATTTCGCTCAAGGGACGCGCCAGTACCTGCCAGCGAGGTAGCGCATACATCACTTCCATCTGCGAATTCCAGGACTCAATGCGGTCGGCCAAATCCACGGCCAGCACGCCCACGTTGATCGACTCGACAATGTTCTCGTTGAAGTCCTTCAAGCGCTCGTATTCGGCGACCTTCTGCTCGAGTGATGCATACAGACGAGCGTTCTGAATCGCGATTCCCAGATACCCGGCCAGAGTTTCCAACAGTTCGACATCTTCACTGGAGAGGAAATCGCCTTCCACGGTTTTCCCCAAACCCAGCACCGCAACGGTCTGCTTCTGGGCGCGGCAGGGAATGTAATAATTCAAGTCAAGCCGCGCGATGGTCTGCTGTGCGCTCGGAGTTTCGCGCGGCACCTGATGGGTGTTGTCGAAGAATATGTGTCCCGCGCCGATTTCCGGCCGCGGCGCAGCCAGGAAGCTCAAGTCCAGCCCGCTGGTCTGAGTCATGCCAAATGACTTCGAGAGCAGGAACCGTACCGGCCCTTCTCCGCCAGAGAGGAATACTGCCATGCGGTCCACCAGCAGCGTTCGCGACAAGCGGTCCACCACGGAACTCAACATCTCGTCGAGATCAGTTTCCGCGCTCAGTTCGCGGCCAAATTCGATCAGCGTCTTTCGGTAGTCGTAGCGCGTGCGATAGAAAAACTGGTCAATACGTTCCTGGATCCATTTCCGCACCGGATCGAACACCAGCGCCGTGACCACAATGGCCAGCACCAGCCCGATGGGACCAGAACTAGGAACGCGGGCGTGCACCACTTCCGCCACCGCTGCCACCACCGCGAAATAAGCGCCAATAATCGCCGCAGCCGACAGCGTGTACACCATGCCGCGCTTGAAGATCAAGTCCACGTCCATCAACCGGTAACGGAAGATGGCGTAGCCAAAAGTCAACGGAAGGAGTCCGAGCGACAACACGGAAACCTTCATGGTATTTTCCGGCAGCGTGCCCGTGAGGTACGGGATCACGTAGAACAACGTAAACGGCGTGATCGCCAGAATAGTTCCACGCGTAATCCATTTCAGTTGCTGGCGAAGAATCGGGGTTTCCGCCCAGCGGTAGGAGTTAACCAGCACTACTGCGGCAGCGATGAAAAACACCGCCAGGTAGGCCATCTGCAGCCGGTCCAGGTTCCAGCGCAAAACCTCGCTCGCTCGTAGCAGTTGCAGTGCCGCGACATGCACGCCCAACAACACTGCCCCTGGTAAGTAAACCGCGGGAATCACCCAGCGATGTTCGCGTACGAATTGGCGTCGTTCCGGAAAAGTCAGAACGAAATGCAGGAACAAGGCGGGCTGCAGCATCCAGGCGACAACATTTCCCCAATAAATCGTCCAATCGAAGGGATTGAGTTTCCCGCTGTAGTGAAAGCTGTAAAAGATGAACGAAACCAAACAGAAGATATAAAAGTGCGTCGAGCCCGGCGCCGTCCACCGCCGCAGCAGCACGTAGAGTCCTACTCCGAGATAGATCAGGCCAATCAGTCTCAGCCATTCGTATTGCGAACGCTCGGCTGGAACTGGGATCAGCACGACATCTACAGGCACTGCCTGCCGCACCAGCGAGTACGTAGTCTTGGACCAGGCTCCGACGCGAAACAATTGATGACTGAGAGCTGCGGTCGTAGTCGCCGCATGCTCATCGATCGCAGTCAGGTGATCGCCGACTTTGATTCCAGCGCGGGTTCCGGGGCCACCTTCATCCACGCGAGCTGCTACCAGGCTGCCGCCCTGCTCTACCCACCAGACGCCGTCTGTGGGCAACTGAAACGAGCGTTCTGCCTGGAAGTTATATCCGGAGTAAATGATGGCTGCCGTGGTCAGCAGCGCCAGCAGGATCACGGTGGAGCGGACTTGGAAGTCCTTATTCATGGCGGGCGACGGCAATAGCCGCGGGCTGGACGGCTCCCGCCCTGCCTTATGCACGTTCGCTGCCATGACCACCTTCATAGGAGAACCAGTAAGTGGCTTGTAAACATCTAGTTCCAATATTATAGATCCAATTCCATAGTAAGGATATGTTTTTTGGAAGCCGCCGTGTGATATTTGGTAACTATTTGATTTACGGGTCGGTTAGCTATCTCGTTTCCCACATCTTCTATGAATTAGCAAATCCAGTAGAATTATATTTCTCTGATATGAGCTCAAGCGAAGAAGTCGTTCAACGGGAACGCCAGTTTCTACTCCAGACCTATAACCGATATCCGCTCGTAATCGCACGCGGCAAGGGCGTTTTCCTCTTCGACCTCGACGGCAAACGCTACCTGGATTTCGTTGCCGGGCTGGGGGTGAACGCGTTGGGCCATGCGCACCCGCGCATGGTCAAGACCATCCGCGAACAGTCGGCGCGGGCCATTCACTTATCGAATCTTTACTACAACGAATACCAGGGACTGCTTGCCGAGAAGCTCTGCCAACTCTCAGGTATGCAGCGGGCGTTTTTCTCTAACAGCGGTACCGAGGCGATTGAAGGCTCCATCAAATTGGCGCGGCTGGCTGGGCATCGCGCCGGAGGCGAAGCCAAAAGCCGGTTGGTGGCCCTGCAAGGTTCCTACCACGGGCGCACCTTTGGCTCAATGTCGCTTACCGGCCAGGATAAATACCGCAAAGGTTTTGAACCCTTGCTGGAGGACGTGAAGTTCGTCGCCCGCAACGATGCTGACGGTCTGCGCGCGGCGGTTGATGACAACACCTGCGCCATTGTGCTGGAGCCGATTTTCGGGGAAGGCGGAATCTATGAATGCTCCGTGGAATTTTTGCGGGAATGCCGAAGACTGGCCGACCAGCATCGCGCGGCTCTGATCTTCGACGAGATCCAATGTGGCTTGGGACGCACCGGCACTATCTTCGCCTTCCAAACATTTGGCGTTACCCCTGACATCGTAGCCATTGCGAAGCCCATCGCCGCCGGCCTGCCGCTGGGAGCGTTTCTGGCGAAGGAAGAATTTGCTTCGGCGATTGCTGCTGGACAACATGGAACCACTTTCGGCGGTGGGCCGCTTGCCTGTCGGGTCGCGCTGGAGTACCTCTCCGTGTTGGAAGACGACAAGCTGCTGGAAAATGTCGCGCGCGTCGGCGCCTACTTGCAGCAGGAACTGAAGCTGCTCACCGAGCGCTACGCCGCTGCCCAGGAAGTGCGAGGCCGAGGCCTGATTCAGGGTTTGCAGCTTGATGTGCCCGCCCGTCCAATTGTGGAGCAAGCGTTGGGCGAAGGCGTCCTCTTCAACAGCACGCAAGACACCGTGTTGCGATTCTTGCCGCCGTTTCTGCTACAAGAAAAACACGTGGACAAGGGTATCCGTGTGCTGAAGAAATTCCTGGGCAAGAGGCGGCGCAAGAGCTAGCTGGTTCCTTGAATTCTGTGATGGCAATCGCTGTGAATCCCGCCTCCCCTCAACCCACCGTCCCGGTCGAAGACTTGCTTATGAATCTCGATGGGCTGAGCTGCCGCTATCAGCGTGCCGGCTCAGGGCCAGCGCTTGTGATGGTGCACGGGCTAATGGGTTACTCGTTTTCCTGGCGGCATGCGATTCCTGTCCTCGCCCAGCAAGCCACGGTTTATGCGCTCGACCTGCCGGGCACAGGTTTCTCAGACCATTCGCCCGACCTTGACTACAGCCTCGCTGCGAGTGCGAAGCGCCTGCTGCGTTTCATGGATGAGGCTGGCATCGCCTCTTGTGATCTGTTGGGAACCTCGCACGGGGGAGCATTGGCGATGATGGCAGCAACTCTTGTGCCGCAGCGTATTCGACGATTGATCCTGGTTGCTCCGGCCAATCCATGGTCTGCTCATGGCCGCTTCCTGATTCCTTTCCTCAACAGCCCTGTGGTCGATCCCATTTTCTTGCAACTCGCTCCGCGGCTTCGCGTTCTACAAGAGTTCTTCTTCCGGCGGCTATTTGGCGACCCTCGGCGCATCCGTCCGGGAACGCTGGAAGGCTACCTTGATCGAATGCGTACTCGCGGCTCATTCGAGTACGCGCTAAGCGTGATTCGAACCTGGAAGCAGGATATGCGGGACTTGCAATCCGCAATTTCCACCATTGGCCACATTCCTACGCTGTTGATCTGGGGAGACCGCGACGCCGCGGTTGAGCCTGCCTCCGCGCATCATCTGAATGCGCAGTTTCAGAATTGCCGCTTGCTCATGTTGGAAGGCGTTGGCCACTTGCCTTATGAAGAGGTGCCGGAGGAATTCAACCGGGCGGTGGATGTGTTTCTGTCCTAGAAACGCCTTCATTCTTTGGTGAATATAAACGCTTCACCGGGGCCCGGAGTGCACTGGCCACCTTTGCAGGGTTGTGAAGTAGGCGCATAGAGGGCACCTACGACGCCGGTCGTGCCACTAATTGCTACAGAACTTCCAAACATATCGTATTTATTAGGGAAGGAAATTCCCAACTGGATATTGTATTGTGAAGTATTCTGCCACCCACTACCCGGCTTGAGAAATGCAAAGGCTCGACCAGTCAGCCCCTGAATATCAGGGTCCCCCACAAGGATTACATTCCCACTAATCGAAACCGTCACGCCGAAACCTTCGTCACCCCCAGATACATTGGTCAATTCGGCGGTCTGTGTCATGTTATCCCAACCGCCACTGGGTTCAACGAACACATATGCAGCGCCCGATGCACCCACTACTCCAGTCTTATTACTGAGAGAGACTGACCTCCCCAAAACATTGCCGATAATTCCATTCGATGCAGTAAGCCTGGCGGTCTCGGTTGCGTTCGCCCAACCTGACGATGGTTCAACGAAGACGTATGCGGCTCCCGGTCCTGCGTTGCAGCTACATCCATCTTCGGGTGCCCCCACAATAAGCGTATTGCCGCTGATTGATACGGATGATCCGAATTCGTCGTAGTCCGTGCTATCGGACGCAGTCAGCTCTGCGGTCTGTGTCATATCTTTCCACCCGCCCTGCGGCTGCACAAAGACATAGGCCACTCCCGGCGCAGGATTGTTGCCCAGCGATAAAGGGGCTCCCACCACAACGGTATTCCCGCTGATTGCGGTCGCAGCACCGAACTGACTGTAAGAATCTCCATCAGCTGCGGTCAGCTTGGCGGTCTGAGTCATGTCGGTCCAACCGCTTGGTGGTTTGACAAAAATATAAGCCGCGCCCTGATCTAAATTTCCATTGATCGTCGCCGCGCTTGCACCCACAACCACGGTATTGCCGCTAACGGCAACACTCCATCCGAAATTATCTAACGATTGTGCGTCCGAGGAGGTTAATTTTGCGGTTTGAGTCAGGTTTCGCCACCCATTTGTCGGTTTGACGAATACATAAACGGCTCCCTTTTCCTGGTTGCCGCTAACAGCCGCTCCAACGACCACCGTATTACCGTCGATCGCTGCTGAAACTCCGAACCCATCATCCATCCGCCCCGTCCGAAGCCGTGAGCGTAAAGTGTTGAATTCCTGCCGAATCACGTGCCAGCGCAGCCGATATAGCCTCCTGCGCCTCCTCCGGCAGATCGGATAGCTTGGTGGGCGACTTCTGATCCGCCGCCAGCGCCAGCGTGCACATAAGAACACAGCACACGAAAATGCTGCCAAAGCGAACGACTCGGGATTGGGACACTTGGACCTCCGGAACCACGGACTTCGCTGCGCACCGGGGAAGTGCGCGCTACTTCAAAGCAGCGGCCATGCTACAACGCCAATGCCCGCAGTACAAGCTATTGTTAATTTCTTGCCGCGGAGAGCCATGTACCTGGAAGGTGCCCCTCATTTTCCACCGCACATTCCCTGATAGGGTTACCGCACATCTCTGGTCATGAATGCCCACCTCAAACGTGCCGCGGTGCTGGTAATCGGATGGGCCTTTATCGCGCTGGGAGTCGTCGGCCTATTCCTGCCGGTTTTGCCCGGTATTTTGTTGCTTCTGGTCGGGTTGATCATTCTTTCTTCGGAGTATGTTTGGGCGCATCATCTGCTCAACAAATTGCGCCTGCGCTATCCTAAAGTAGGCCGCTCCGCCGATGAGGCAACAATAAAAGCCAACCGCTGGATGCGGAAAATCTTTCGTCACCGCGCAGACAATTGATGCTCACCCTACCCAGTGCTAGGCTCGATACAGTAATTCCAGATGCCTGTTTCTGCGAAGTCGCCTGCTGTAGCTGAACGCCTGTCCTTGGCACGTTTCCTGCGCGTCGAGATTCCCGAGGTCTGGGTGCGCTTCCTGCTGGCAATTGTGGGATTGGTGCTGGCCTTCGCTGCCGCACTCTTCTCGACCGTAGCTCGCGAAGCGGGAAGCTTGTGGGGAACGCTAATCCTTGCCTCGACCGCTCTGCTGCTGGCCGTGGTCGTAGGCCTCACCACTGTGCCGTATCTTGCGCGACGGGTCACCGCTGCGCGCCTGCGAGACGCCTTCGACTACGATGTGACTCGCATTGGCGTTGCCTACGTCGTCACCGTGCTGCTGATCGGAATCGCAGCGCTGAACACCGGAAACAATTTGCTCTACATCATAGTGGCCGCAATGCTCGCGGCGATTCTGGTGTCCGGAGTTGCTTCCGCGGTGGTTTTGCGTGATCTCGAGTTGGACGTGCGTCTCCCCGAGCATGTCTTCGCGGGTCGCGCCGCGCTGGGACGAATCGTACTGCGCAATCCCCGCCGTTGGCTGCCGTCGTTTTCTGTGAATGTTGTGGCCATCAAGAAGGACAGTCCCAAGCGCTGGCGATGGGTGCCCGCGACCTTCACCTTTCCGTCGAAACGCCCACCGGGAGAACAATGGATCAACTTGCCGGACCGCAAACTGCACCGAGTTGAAGAGGTGAAGCCTACGCCGGGGATCTTTGAAGGCTCAGCTTATTTTCCCTACCTCCCGGCGGGCAGTGAACTCAAGGCTGACCTGTCACTGTGTTTCCCTCGCCGCGGCATCTACCAGCAGGCAGCTTTCGGCCTGGCAACGCGTTTCCCCTTCGCTTTCCTGGTCAAGACGCGCCGCCTTCCGCTGGCCCGAGAAGTCATCGTGTACCCAGCGGTTGAACCCGCCGACGAATTCTTCGAAGTCTTGCCATTGATCACCGGAGAGTTCGCAACTCTTACGCGCGGCCGAGGAAGTGATCTCTACCGCATTCGCGAATATGCGCCCGAAGATTCAGCCCGCCATGTGGACTGGAAGGCCACCGCGAAGTCAGGGTCGCTCAAGGTGCGAGAGTTCAGTCGTGAAGATGAACGCAAGTTGCGCATCGTCTTCGATAATCCTGCTGCCGGAGTGCTTCCTGAGAAAAGCTATGAAGACGGAGTCGCGCTGGCGGCCTCGCTGAGCTGGCATTTTGCCGGGGAGAATACCGAACTGTCGTTCGTCGCTCCAGGCTACGACGGAGCCCCCGACCTCGATCACTTCCTCGCCTATCTCTCGGCGGTGAATCCCCGCTCTTCACCGTCCGTGATCGATGGGTTGCAGCCTTCCGACGACTACAACATAATCTTTACGACTCAACCTCGTGGCTGCATTCCCACCGCCCTCTGGGCCTGTTCATATTTCTTGTTTATGGGACAGAAAGACTGACAGGGTTTCTTGGTGAGACGAGGCGAGGGAATTAGATGCCGTAGTTCACAGTCCGAAGTCCGTCTTTGTAGGCGTCACGCGCTTCCGTTACCTTTGCGTGCGCGTCGTGCTCCTTGAAGTGGGCGGTATCCCAATGCTCCATGGCGATCATCGAATGATCGGGTGTGGCTAATGCTTCTTCGGCACGAATGGCGTCAACCCACTCGTCGACAGCTTTTTTGTACGCGAGACGCAATTGATCAAGATTGGCTGTGCTCATAACCAGAGCAGACTAATGCCGTCCCCGGGCCCGGTCAATTGGATGGGCCGAATTTAACCAGAAATTAACGTGAAGAGGACGTTCATTTCGCCCCAAACGACTTGAGTTAGCGTCGGTCGCGTATCCACAGAAAGGCCATTCTTGTCACTAGCCCAGGCCCACATCGGACTTCTCAGTCTGCCCACTCCCGCCAAATACATGTTTTTCCCTCTTCCCGGAGTTGCCATTTGGGCATATACTCGCGCCGATTAGCGATTTCGCGCACCACCGGAGGTGGCTGAGTGAATATTTGCGATTTGATCATCAACCAGGACACCTACAGGACCGAGGCCGATCAGTCCGTGTTCGAAGTCGTGAAAGCCATGGTGAGCCGTAACATTGGCGCCGTACCGGTGCTGCGTGATGGGCGCTTGGTGGGCATTTTCTCCGAACGCGACCTGATGAGCCGCGTGGTTGCCGAAGGGCTTGATCCTCGCACCACCCAGGTCGAGCAGGTCATGACCAAGGATCCCCTCACGGTGGTTCCAACCGAGACTGCGGAAAACTGTATGGGTCTTATGCGGCAGCACGGGTTTCGCCATTTGCTCATCTGCGAAGGTCATGGCGTAGTCGCGGTGCTCTCTCTGCGCGACGTTTTGCTTCACGACCTGACGGAGAAAGACCATGAGGTCCGAATGATGCGGGCTTACATTCAGGCGTCTCCGGAGGTGTAAGCGCTTGATCCCCAAGCTCTAGACGGTAATGAGGGAGCAAACGGAATCCCTTCAGTAACCGTTACCTTGGGGTTACTTTGGTACATTGATCATCTGGGCAGACCTGCTAACTTTAGTGTGAGCAGAAGGCTTCTTGAGCTCCTGATTGGAGACAACTCGACCCCATTTTGAGCCCTAAAGTCCAGCTCGTGCTATGGCTTTCCCACCCAGCCTTGGAACTCCTGCTGGCGGCGGCGATGATTTGGCGCAAGCTAAATCGTACGTTCCCCATCTTTTTCGCTTACATTATCTTCCAGTTGGTCAATTTCGCGGTACTGTTCCCCATCGATCGCTACGGCAACTACGATCTTTATTTCTACTCCTATTGGATTGGAGCGGTGATCAGCCTGGCCATCGGATTCAAGGTCATTCACGAGATTTTCCTGGATGTGTTTCGTCCCTACCACACCCTTCGTGACCTGGGAACCGTGCTGTTCAAATGGGCCGCGTTGGTCATGTTTCTTGTAGCCTTGGTGGTGGCGGCCGCAAGCCCCGCGGGGCAATCGCCTGTGGGCCAGGCGGTACTCACAGTGCAACGCTGCGTGCGCGTTATCCAGTGCGGCTTGATTCTCTTCCTGCTGGTGTTCTCAAGGTACTTGGGAGTCTCTTGGCGGCAGCAAAGTTTTGGCATCGCACTGGGGTTCGGCGGTTTCGCCAGTGTCGAACTGGCGGGGAATGCCCTTTATTCCGGTGGGCAGATAAACACCGCAACGGTAGGCTTTCTCGGCACTGCTGCTTATTGTTGCGCGATTGTCACCTGGCTGGGTTATGCGATATTCAAAGCTGCGTCACGCGAATCGGCTACGAATCTTCTCATGTCGCAACGCTGGGAGCAGAGTCTTGGCGACTTACAACGCCCAGCCACCGGCGATTCGCTGATCCCGATGTTTGAAGGAATGGTGGACCGTGCTTTCTCGCGCACTGAAAGCGATCGCCAACCGGTTTCCGCCAAGGAACTGCTCTCGGAGCTGTCTTCCGCGCACAAAACTCCACCGCCGATTCCTCCGCCCGACTTACCACCGCGCAAGTGACACAAAGGGTTGTTCGTCTCAATTTGTACACTATCGGAAACTGACCCGCGGTTATAAGTTACTCTACAAAATCATCCCCGATGTGCTATCCCTCTAAAGAATCAATGCGAAGGAAGGGAGTCCGGGTTGACTTTCCTTTTCTCCGTAGAACCTCGCTCGACTAATTGAATGTACGGTGGCGTACCAATTAGTGCGTTGCAGTCCTAGGACACTACCGAATGTCCTTATAGAACTTGACAGAGCGCGTATAATTTCCTCCCATCTAGGGTTTCCGCTCCCAGGGGACCCGCACAAGGAGAAACAATCCATGAAACGTGCGCTCAGGATGGTATTCCTGATGGTAGGTTTGTTGTGCGCAGGCACAGCACTTGCCACTCCGGCCATGACTTCGTCATTGGACGGAGCACCGCCGGCGTATTGCCCACCGGGTTCTGGTGGACACTGCCGGTAGTGTGGCGAATGTAGTGTTCGCGCTGCAATCAGTGCAGCGTTGAAACTTCGCGGGCTGACGATTTAAAATCGTCAGCCTCTTTTTTGCGTTCCTAGTCCGGACGATGGAGGAGGCCTTGCAGCCTCTTAGCCAGTTCTCCTGGATCAAAGATCGGAGGCTGGCAGGAAAATCCCGAGCAGATGACGGCCCCAGTTTTTCCATCCTTGATCATCGGTAAGTGTGGAATTGTTTCCGCCAAGGCAGGCGGCAGGTTCTGAGGCACGACTTGTTCGCTCCTTAGCTGGAGCACAGCCTTGCTGACTGAAAAAGGCTTCACCGCAGAGCTATAGAGTTGCTGCGCAAGTTCTCCCGCTCCCACTACTACCACTTGGGTGTGCGGCTGCGTAAGATGCACTCCGGCGATTCCGTAGGTGGCGGCAAAGAGTCCATAGCGGGCCGCTACTCCCGCCAGCACTTCCATTGTCTGTTCGGCCTTATTGAAATATCTTTGGTCGTTCGTATAGGCATGCAACCGCAACAGCGCGATGGCTGCCACTGAGTTACCTGCCGGCGTGGGCGAATCCTGAAAAGGCTTGCGGCGCGTGCCTAACACGCCCAAAGGTTGCGTATCCCCCGCTGGCTTGGGAGTGTCAAAGAAACCGCCCGCGACCGGATCAAAGAAGTTTTCCACCATTGCGTCAGCAATACGCCGCGCAAAGTTGAAGTAACTCAAATCGGCGGTAGATTCGTAGGCGTCCAGGCAAGCCACTACGGTGAACGCATAGTCATCGAGCACGGCGGGAACGTCGCGCTTTTCGGCGGCTGGGTCCGAATACGCCAGCACGTGCAGCAGGCCCTCAGCATGCCAGCCCTCGGTTAAGATTCGATCCAGACTGCGCAGCGCGAAATGTCGCGCTCCTTCCAGGATGAGGACTTTCGCCGCCTCCAAATACGCGGATACGCAAAGCGCGTTCCAACCCACGTAGACAGTCTTGTCCACATAAGGAGTCGGTCGCTTCAGCCGGGCGGCATACATTTTCTGCTTTGCCGATTGCAGCCGGCTTTCGGCTTGCGAAACCGGCAGGTTTAGACGTTTGGCAACCTCCTGCACTGACGCTCGCACGTACAGCACATTCTTCGCCGGATTGTGATGCATCTCGCCGATTTCGTTGATGTCGTAATAGAGGCAGGCGACGCTGGCCTCCTCTTCGGTAAGCGCGGCCCGGGTTTCCGCCAGAGTCCAGGTAAAGTAATCGCCGTCGTCGTCCATCGAGAGGTCCGCATCCTGGGAGGCATAGAAGCCGCCGCGCTCGCGGTCGCTTAGCCACTCATCCATCCAGCGGATGATATCGCGCGCTACCTCAGCAAAGATCTTCGAACCCGTAGCTTGATACGCGTGCACGTAATTCTTCAGTAGTTCGGAGTTGTCGTAACACATCTTTTCGAAGTGCGGCACCCCCCAGTGTTCATCGACTGAATACCGGTGAAAGCCACCTGCCAGTTGGTCATACACACCGCCTCGCGCCATCTTCTCCAGCGTGCTGACAAATACGTTCCGCAACTCTTCATCGCCGGATCGAACATACTGGTCGATCAGCAGATCGAGTGCTGCTGGATGAGGAAATTTGGGGGCGCTGCCAAAGCCGCCATTCTGGGGATCAAACATCCCCAACGCCGATTTAATAATGGCGTCAATCACCGCCGGGGAAAAGTCGCCACCTTTCCCGGAGAATGACTCCGCCTGCGAGATGGCGCTCTCCACCATTTTCGCTTGCTCCATCACGTCACCATTCTTCTCGTGATATGCGTTCGCGATGGAAAGCAGCACGCGCTTGAAACTGGGGCGGCCGTAAGAATCGTCAGGAGGGAAGTAGGTCCCCCCATAAAAGGGCTTGCCCTCGGGCGTGAGAAACGCGGTCAGCGGCCATCCCCCCTGACCGCTGATGGAACTCACCGCCACCTGATAGCGGCTATCAATGTCAGGCCGCTCGTCGCGATCCACCTTCACGGCCACGAAGCGCTCGTTCACAATCTGCGCGATCTCCGGACTGTCGTACGACTCCCGGTCCATCACGTGGCACCAGTGGCACCAGACCGCGCCAATATCCAGCAGAATGGGCTTGTTCTCGCGCTGCGCCACGGCAAACGCTTCCTCACCCCACTCCCGCCACTGGATGGGCTGGTGCATCGCCGAACGCAAGTAGGCGGAAGACGCCTTGGAAAGGGAGTTAAGGGTGGAGGTGGTCATGGCTACTACAGTCTAAATCGTCCGCGGCCAAACCTTATCCCAGTTGTCATTCTACGCGGCATGGTAGCAATCAGAACTGCGGCGAGATGTAGAGTCTTCCTAGAACCTGCCCGCGATTTTACATGATGAGGAACGGGGTCGGACGCCGCTCATCGTTCGTGAAGCTCATCGCGTGAGGAGGGACGTGTCCAATTCAAATCCAGCCCTTTGCGCAGCCGTGCGAACGCCCGCTCACGCGCACGCGGATAATCATTACGAGCGCCGACGACCTGCTGAAGGCAGCCCGACAGCAGGGAACTGACAGAAATGCCTCTCTCGTCGGCCATGGCTCGGGCTTTATGGAGCAAGGTGGAATCCAGAGTAAGCGTGATTCTAGTCTTCATAGCACAGCTGCCGGTGCCTTCTATGCGTGTACTACGTCCATAACCCTGTGCGACTTTAATCTGCCTTAACCAGCCGTCTCGCGATCGCACAATACAGCTCAACCGCCTCCTGTAACTCCCTCTTCTCAATGTACTCGCCCTCGGTATGCGCCACATGGATCGAGCCTGGCCCCACCAGCAACGGCTCACCCCAATTGCCGAGCCAGGGAATGTCGGTGGTGAAGGCCGCGACCATGGTTGGCAAGCCATCCAGAGTACGCAGGCGAGCGAAAGGAATCTCCAGCACAAAATCTGCCGTTGCCAGACCGGCCACGGTTCGCACAATTTCCTCTCGCAGCCTTTCCGACGGCCCCACTAGTCGATAAAGCAGTTGCGCCCGTGCTTTGTCGGGAATCACATTCGGAGCGCGGCCGCCTTCGATGACACCAATGTTGACTGTAGACGGCCCAATGCCCTCAACAGACGGCAGCTTAATCACCTTCAGTCGATTCAAGGCTTCCAGCAGTTTGTCGATCGCGGATTCGCCCAGCTCCGGATAAGCCGAATGCGCCATGCGACCGGTGGCGTTGATTTCCACTCGCAAGGTTCCCTTTGATGCCGATGCCATCTTGTTTTCCGTCGGCTCGCCGTTCACTAGAAACTTGCAACCCGGCGACTGCTGATTCGCAACTTTTGCTCCCAGGCTGTCTTTTTCTTCACCCACGACAAACAACAGCCCGACGTAGATTCCTTCTTGGCGCAGCCGTTCCGCGGCCGCGATCTGGGCAGCAATAATCCCCTTCGCATCGCAAGCCCCACGCCCGTAAATTCTCGCAGTATCTTCCGACGACGGCATGAACGGCGGAACCGTGTCCATGTGCGTGGAGAACACAACCTCCGGCTGCGCTTGCTGGGGAGAAGTCGCGAACACATTCGAGCGTTCGCCTTCGACCGGCATCTTGCTTGAGCGGTAGCCAAGCCGGATGAGTTCGCGGTGAAGAAAATCCGCCACGCGACCTTCATTTCCGGTGGTGGATTCGATGTCGACCAGTTGGCGTGTAAGCCATACAACGTCCATGCACGAAAGAATAACCTACCTCGGGCCGTGTGGGACGCGCATCGTAAGACTGTCCTGAGCGAAGTCGAAGGATCCAATCCGAGCGAGTTGCCCAGGCTTCTGATAATTTCATGTGAGTGTCTTTACCGCCCAACGCCGCCATCCGTTCCTTCTTTATCGACGGCCCCGCAGGCCGTCTCGAAGCCCTGCTCAATCAGGGCGTTGAGGGCGCGTCTCACGCCGCGCTGGTCTGTCATCCCCATCCTCTCTACGGCGGTGCGTTTCACAATAAGGTCGTCTTTCACACCATGAAAGCGTTGAATAGTTTCGGGTTCCCGGTGTTGCGGTTCAATTTTCGAAGCGTCGGAATGAGCCTGGGTACACACGATAACGGCCTCGGTGAAGCAGACGACGTTCGCGCCGCTCTGGACTGGCTGGACGCCGAGTTCCATCTGCCAATAATGTTCGCCGGATTCTCTTTTGGCGCCGCCATTGGCTTACGCGCAGCTTGCCCCGATCCACGCGTGGATTCGGTCATCGGTCTGGGGCTCCCGCTACTTCCCACCGACGACCGCAGCTACGACTTGGATTTTCTTCGAACCTGCAACAAGCCAAAGTTGTTGGTGAGTGGCACCCGCGACCAATTTGGCCCTCGGGCCCGGCTGGAGCAGCTAGCGCAGACTCTTCCTGAACCGAAGAAGCTCGTGCTGATCGAATCCGCCGACCATTTTTTCGAAGGCCGATTGAAAGAGCTAAGAGAAACGATAGAAGCATGGATCAGGGAAGTCTTTCCCGGATAGCTGAGGCCGTTAGCTGAAAGCTGACAGCTCGCCCGTATAATCTTCCCCGTGAACTCTGAGAAGCAGGCCATCGAAATGCGCGTCACCGCGCGCCATCTCTTCGAACATGCCTTGACTTACGCCAGCATAGACCGCGCTTTCGCGCGGGACGTGGTTTGCGAGCGTGGCGTCCTGCGCGTTTGTGAAGATCTGTATGATCTTCATTCCTACCATCGGGTGTTTGTGGTGTCGCTGGGCAAGGCTGCGCACACCATGGTCAATGCGCTGGAGATGCAGGCCGGTGAGCGCTTTGAAGGGATCGTCGCCAGTTCCGTCGCCCCAGCTTCGCAGATTCGCGGCTTCCGCTATTTTCTTGGAGGCCATCCCACACCCAACCAGGAATCGATCCGGGCCGCCGAAACCATGCTTAAGTCTCTCGACGTCCAGGATGCGTCGTCGCTGGTGATCTTCCTGCTCAGCGGCGGTGGTTCTTCCATTGCCGAAAAGCCCATTCATGACGAAATCTCGCTGGAGGATCTGATCGCGACTTACCGGGTCTTGGTCCATTCCGGGGCTTCTATTGCGGAGATCAACGCCATCCGCAAGCATTTGTCGGCCATAAAGGGCGGCCGCCTGGCCCTTGCCGCTCATCCCGCGCAGCAAGTTTCGATTTTGGTGTCTGATGTTCCCGACAATGAGCCCGACGCCCTGGCCTCAGGGCCCACCATGCCTGATTCCACCTCGATTGTAGACTGCGATCGCATTGCCCCAAAACACGGGCTGCTGACACAATTCCCCGCATCCGTCCGTGAACTCTTCCAACGCCATGCTTTGGAGGAAACCCCCAAATCTGACGATCCCGTTTTCCACCGCAGTCGTTGGTGGACGGTGTTATCGAACACCACTCTGATCGGGGCCGCTAAAGCCGAGGCCGAGCGCCAGGGTTTCAAGGTCGAGGTGGACAACAGTTGCGACGATTGGGACTATGCGCGCGCCGCCCACTATCTGTTAACCCGAGTGCGTGAATTGCGGAAGCACTCCGAACGGGTCTGCCTGATTTCTGGCGGCGAAGTCACAGTCAGAGTAAGCAATGGTGGAATCGGCGGACGCAATCAGCAGTTTGCGCTGGCCTGCGCGCAAAAGATTGCCGGCGAGAACATCACCGTGCTAAGCGGCGGTACGGACGGCATCGATGGCAACAGTTCCGCTGCCGGTGCAATCGTGGACGGTACTACGCTTGACCGTGCTCGTTCCCGCAGTTTGAACGCCGAAACTTATCTTTCAAATTTCGATGCCAACCCGTTTTTCAACGCCCTCGGCGATGCCATCGTGACCGGCCCTACGGGGAACAACCTGCGCGACCTGCGAATTCTGCTGGCCTACTAGGCTGACTAAGCCTTTGCGTGCTCCCCAAATTGCGGTTTTGCCGACGGGCGTGCTCTACTAATTTCTTGGTTTATACGGAGGATGAATGCGCAGGGCGATTTTTCTCTTGAGCGGGTCGATTCTGGTTCTTATGACACTTCAACTAGTACACGCCGCCGACAGCAGCAGTTGGATCGAGGTCAGCAATCGCTATACGAACCAGGTGTTGAATGTCGAGATGAAACATCATCCCGAGCAGGGCACGCGCCAGGGCTTAAGCCAGTATGACGCGCTGGTCGCGCAGCCCACCCTGGCCGACGAGGACCAGCAGCGCAAGGAAACCGAAGAGGTCATTGCCAAGCTCAAGTACGCGCTGACGCAGGAGAAACAGAAAGAAGTCGCCCAGGACCTGGCGATCATCATTCGCAGCGTGGAGCTCGAATTCCGCCAGCAGGACTACGATCGCGCCCACAATGTGCCCTTCCTGAACGCGAGCAGTCGGGTGTATAGCGGGATCAGATCCTTACTCGATGACCAAACGCCCGCTGAACGGCGGCCATCGGCGGTGGCGCGTCTTCGCAAGTACGCCGGTCTTGATCCCGGTTACAGACCAATCACCGAGATTCTGAAACAGCGTGTGCTGGAGCAGGCGGCGAAGCCCGGAGTCGTGTATCCGGCGAAGCTGGAGATTGAGACGGAACTGGCGCGCGATTCCAACTACCTCGACGATATCGCCACGCTCTGTAAGAAATATCAGCTAAGCGGGTGGGAGGAACCCTATGCCAAGCTGAAATCCCAATTGACCGACTACGATGCGTGGACCAGGGCGACTGTACTGCCCAAAGCGCGCACCGATTTCCGGCTGCAACCGGAAGAATACGCACTGGCGCTGGAGCAATACGGCATCGATATCCCGCCTGCTCAAATGGCGGAGTTGGCCCACCAGGGATTCGCCGAGATTCAACAGGAGATGAAGCCGATCGCCGCGCAGATTGCGAAAGAGCGCAAGCTGCCGTCTAGCGACTATCGCGATGTGATCCGCGAATTGAAGAAGCAGCAATTGGTGGGCGACGCCATTCTGCCGTTTTACCAGGAGCGGCTCAAGCAGATCGAGACGATCATTACTGAGCAGGGGCTGGTAACCTTGCCGGACCGTCCCGCCCGCATTCGTATCGCAAGCGCGGCTGAGACCGCGCAGCAGCCGGCCCCGCACATGGTGCCGCCGCCGTTTCTGCACAACACCGGCCAGAAGGGTGAGTTCGTTCTGCCCTTGAACATCCCGGCCGGGCCCGGCCAGAGCGCATCAGAGAAGTACGACGATTTCACCTTCGATGCAGCGGCTTGGACCCTCACGGCGCACGAGGCCCGGCCCGGGCACGAACTCCAATTCGACTCCATGCTCGAGAAAGGCGTTTCCATCGCCCGTGTTCACTACGCCTTCAACAGCACCAATGTTGAGGGTTGGGGATTGTATTCGGAATATATAGTCCGGCCGTACATGCCGCTGGAGGGGCAGTTGGTCTCGCTTGACTACCGGTTGTTGCGGGCGGCACGGGCGTTCCTCGATCCGGAGTTGCAGGCTGGCAAGATTCAGCCTGCCGATGCCAAGCACGTGCTTGAGCAGGATGTGGTGCAATCACCTGCGTTTGCCGAGGAGGAGGTGGAGCGCTACACCTACCGTGCCCCAGGTCAGGCGAACAGCTACTACTACGGCTTTACCAAACTGCTGGCATTGCGGAAAGATACTGAAGCGGCAATGGGTGCAAAGTTCAACCAAAAGAAGTTCCACGATTTCATTCTTGCGCAAGGCTTACTTCCGCCAGATCTGATGCGCAAGGCGGTGATGGAGGACTTTGTGTCGGCTCAGCCGGCGGGGGCAGGGCAGTAGCGCGGGTCTTGGATACTAGGGCGATCGCTAGAAGAACTGCGTGATGTCTTCTGCCCTTACTCTTACCCGATCTTCAATGCCTGCCCCTCATCCGCCCTTCCTGGGCATGGCTATCTCCGTTCATAACAAATCTTGAGTAGATTGCTTGACCGTTCCATCCCTGTCGGTTCTAATTCTTGTTCCGGTGTTTTCATAGTTCAGGGAGTGTATATGCGGATTGCATTTTTAGGTTTGGGAATCATGGGACGTCCGATGGCGTCTAATCTGGCCAAAGCTGGACACGAAGTAACAGTGTGGAACCGCACGCCGGGGAACGATGTCGAAGGCGCCAAAACCGCCGCCTCGCCTGCCGAAGCCGCTCGCGATGCCGAAGTAATCTGGCTGTGCGTGGCTGATACCAAGGCCGTCGAAAGCGTTCTATTCGGCCCCCAAGGGGTACACGAATCTTTGGCCGATGGACAAATCATCGTAGATTCGAGCACCATCTCTCCCACTGCCACCCGCCGGTTTGCCGAACGTGTAGGCGCAAGGGGTGTTCAGTACGTGGATGCGCCGGTGACCGGATCCAAGGTCGGAGCCGAGAATGGCACTCTGATTTTCATCGTCGGCGGTGAGGAGGCCACAATCGACAAACTAAAACCCTTATTCGCGGCTACGGGCAAGAAGATTTTCCGCATGGGGGAGACCGGCAAAGGCGAGGCCGCCAAGCTGGCCATGAATCTGCAAATCGCGGTCATCTACGAGGGATTCGCTGAGGCGCTCACCCTGGCCACCAAACTCGGTGTGCCCGCCGAAACCATGCTGCCTCTGATTGAGGCATCCATGGTTCGTTCGGGAGTCGTGGACTACAAAGCGCCATTCGTCCTTAAACGAGACTTCTCCGCCAATTTCCCACTGCGGCTGATGCGCAAGGATATTCGCCTGGCCCTTGAAGCCGCCAAAGAAGCCCGCGTCAAGCTGCCTGCCCTGGAAACCGTGGAAGAGATTTACGAGATGGCCACCGAAGACGGACACGAAAACCTGGACTATGCCGCAACCATCACTCTGCTCGAAAAGTGGGCCGGAATCGAGGTCAAGGGAACAGCGGCCTGACGGGCTTGTCCTCTCGTAACCCCAATATTACAGAACTATTACACTCACCATTCCCCCCTCTTGATACCTTAAATCTAGAATCCAGCTGCAACCGGGGAACGCGCCATGGAACTCGAAGTGCTCAATCGCAAAGCCGCCGCCGACGATGAAATCAACTGGGTAACCGCAATCTTTATGGGCCTGTTTCACGTGGGTGCCATTGCGGCACTGTTTTTCTTCACCTGGAAAGCCCTGTTCCTCGCCATGTTTCTATGGTGGGTTTCGGGGAGTCTCGGCATCGGCATGGCCTATCACCGGTTGCTGACTCACCGCGGCTACAAGACCCCGAAGTGGGTGGAATATTTCCTGACGACCTGCGCCACGTTGGCGCTTGAAGGCGGTCCGATTTTCTGGGTTGCAACCCACCGCATTCATCACCAGTTTTCCGACGAAGAAGGTGACCCCCATTCGCCTATTGATGGCAAGTGGTGGGCACACATGGGCTGGATCCTTACCGGCAAGTCGATGCACCATGACACCACTACGCTGGCCCGCTACGTCCCTGATCTCGCGAAGGATAAGTACCACGTCTGGCTCACGAAATATCACTATGTTCCCATGACCGTTCTGGGATTGGTGCTGCTAGCCATTGGAGGCCTTCCGTTCTTGTTATGGGGCATCTTCCTGCGCACCGTGGTCGGGCTGCACTCTACCTGGCTAGTGAACTCCGCAACTCATAGCTGGGGTACGCGCCGGTTCATCACCAAGGACCTTTCCACCAACAGTTGGTGGGTGGCGCTTCTCACCTTTGGCGAGGGCTGGCACAACAATCATCACGCCCATCCGGTTTCCGCCCGGCACGGCTTGCGATGGTATGAAATTGACATGAACTGGTACGGCATTTGGGCGCTGAAAAAACTCGGTTTGGCGCGCCATGTGTACCGGGTGAAGATGTCCAATCTTCCCGCCCTACCGCCGGTGGCGTCTTCGATCACCAGTTTGCATTTGACGGCTCCGTCCTCTTCGGCTGCTTCCGCCGACTAGGCAGCTTTGTTATGGAAGGGCGTCGCGCTTCCAGCCGTGCCATGAGTCTCGGTGATGGATACTGCCTTAACGCTCGCGCCTTTCGCCCTCCTCGCAATCGGGGCAGGATTGGTCTACTACCGCTTCCGCGAGAGATTTTCCGATCTAGCAGCCGCATCTGACAGCAAGCGGAGCAATGTTTTCTGGACGTGTTTGGCCCTGATTTACGCAGTCGTGGTAGCTGTTCTGTACATTGTTCGCACCCACGCCTACACACTGTGGCGACCAAAGTAACCCCCTAACGCGCTAGAATCCTGCTATGCGCATCACCAGCAGGCGCAAAGCGACGGTCACCTTTCTCGTCCTGGGCGTGAGCCTGGCGGGCATTGCCGTCGCCGTGGGCTCCGGTTGGATCATCCTTAATTGGCGACTCGATAACTGGCGCCTCGATATCAAAGTCTTCCTGGGATTTATCTTCTTCGGCGCCATTACCGCAGGTCTGGTTCTCAACACGATTTTCCTACTACGTGAGATTCGCCGTAACGAGCAGCACGACAGTTTTATCAACGCCGTTACTCACGAACTGAAGACGCCCATCGCCTCCATTCGCCTTTACCTGCAGACCCTGCAACATCGCGACGTGGACGAAGCCCAGCGTCGCGAGTTCTACCGCCTTATGCTCGACGATTCCGATCGCTTGCTGACCACGGTCGAGCAGGTCTTGAAAGCGGGAATGATGGGCCACAAGCGCGGCTCGCGCGGGCGGGTTCCGGTGGACTTCGCCGGTCTGGTGCAGGAATGTGTACAGATCGCCCGTAACGGGCGTCATCTTAAACCCGAAGCCCTGCGCTTCGAACCCGCAGTCAACGGAGCCGGCGCCACCGTGAATGGTGATCCCGAAGACCTTCGTACTGCTGTTGCCAACGTGCTCGACAATGCCATTAAATATTCCGGCGACCAAGTCGACATTTCGGTTCGACTCGACGCGCCCGATGATAAGCGAGTCGCCTTAAGCGTCCACGATAACGGTATGGGTATCCCACCGGCCGAGCTGAAGCGGGTTTTCAAACGCTTTTATCGCGTGCAGAATCGCTCGTCGTCGCGCGTGAAAGGGACCGGTCTGGGTCTGTTCATCGTGCGTGCCATTGCGAAGAAACACGGAGGCAGGGTATTTGCGCAGAGCAAGGGGGAGGGCCATGGCACGACTGTGGTGCTCGAACTGCCACGTAGTGCCGCTCCGGAGAAGCTGGCGTGAGCCACGTCCTCATCGTCGAAGACGAAGCCCATCTCGCCAACGGGCTGCGCTTCAATCTGGAAGCGGAAGGCCATTCGGTTGAAGTTGCAGCCGATGGCGAGACTGCCCTTGATCGTCTCTTAGGATCCTCCGGCGACGGAAAGAAGGGCAATCACGGTGCCTTTGACGCCGTGGTGCTGGATGTAATGCTTCCCGGCAAGGATGGTTTTACCGTCGCTTCTGAATTGCGCGCCGCGAAGAACTTTGTTCCGGTACTGATGCTGACCGCTCGCGGACGTCCAGAAGATGTGCTCAAAGGCTTTGCGTCGGGGGCCGACGACTATCTTCCCAAGCCCTTTGAGCTGCCTATTCTGCTGGCTCGCTTGCAGGGACTACTACGTCGCCGCGAATGGTCCCGCATGAGTCAGAGCTCCGAGCCTGTGAACTCACCGTCTGCTGCAAACGCGCCGCAGGACGATATCTTCGTTTTCGACGGCCGGACACTGGACTTTCGGACACTGGAGTTGCGGGTCAAAGGGAACACCATCCAGCTCACTCTGATGGAGGCTGAACTTTTGCGTCACCTGGTGCGCAACAGCGGTCGCGTGGTCTCTCGCAAGTCAATTCTGGAAGAGGTGTGGGGATTGCACGAAGACACTGATACTCGCGCCATCGACAACTTTATTGTGCGCTTACGCCGCTACATCGAAAACGACCCCGCAGCCCCCACCCATCTGCTCACCGTGAGGGGGGTGGGATATCGTTTCATGCCGGACCCTGCGGAATAAGGAAAAACGGGTCAGAACTCAAAGTATCCTTCGCTGCTCGCCCGTCGCGGGACGCCGTCAGTTCCCGTAGCTGGAAGCAAACCAACCACCCCTCTGAGGTTTTCCCAAGCCGCTTGATTGAGCGCCGGGTCCGCGCCTACGAGCTCGCGGATCATATTCCACGCTGCAACATTCAACGCGCCTTCCGGTGGCGGCCCCATGGCTAGGGAGACCGAGCACTGCGGGCAGAAACAAATCCGCTGCGCCGCCGACTTCTGCCGGGGGCGGATTCCCACCGTCTGCGCAAACATATACATAGCCACTGATTTGCGTCCCGCCTCCAGTTCCCGATTGCAGCGCAGACAGTACAAGTTTTCCAAGGATCCCCCTTTGACAGCGTAGCTGTCGAAACAAAATAGTGTCTCCATCTTCCAAGCTGCACAAGTATGTAAGAGGATTCCGCAAGCACTCACGGATCTTCCCGAACCAACCTTGACTCTACCCACACTCTGCTTCCATCGTGCACTCTGGTGCCATGGAAACGCTCGCGCGACATTCTGCAAAGTTCGTTCGGTTGGCGCATCTCCGTCGACTGCGTGGCTGCCAGCAGGTAGCCGCTGTCTGCTACCGCATCCGCGGCGCTGAGATCGAATTTCTCTTGGTGAGGACGCGTGGCAATCGACGCTGGACTTTTCCCAAAGGCAGCGCCGAACCTGGATTGACCCACGCCCAGGCTGCTGCCCTCGAGGCTTTCGAAGAAGCCGGAGTTCATGGCCGCATAGAGGAAGCCTCTTTTGCCAGCTACGTTCGCCGTAAGACTGGCGCTTCCGGAAAATCCGCAGCCTCGAAGAAGCAGACCGTCATTGCCCATCTTTGCGAGGTGACGCGGCGGGAAGCGCCGCAGGAGTTTGACCGGCATCCCACTTGGTTTTCCCCGGAGAAGGCGAAACGCTGTTTGCGCGAAAATCGTGGCAACGATTACGCCGCCGCTCTCTCGCGCGTGGTCGATCGCGCCGTCGCTCGCGTCCTTCGGTTGCGCCGCAGCGCCAATACCGTCGCCAAAGCTCGCCCCCAAGACTCTCTTTTGAAGGTGCAGTTTATCGATTGTGCGTGGAGAACCGTGGAGGCGACCGAAGCTTCCCTCAGCAACGCAAAGCCCCGCCGTCAGTTCTTAAATTGATTGTGTCGGATTAGGTGCGGAAGTCTTGCTTATTGTCGCGAGCGTGATGCCCCAGTTGCCAATTCCCGCAACACACTCAAAAAACCGGCAGCGCCTTCCTCGCCCGATAAAGTGTCCAAATCCATGGTGGCGGCGATGTGGGGCGAATCGGGGCGCAGGCGAACTTTCAACAGGCTGTGTCCGCGAGAAGTCATAAGGGTATTCACGATCGGGGGAAGTTCCTTTTGCCATTGATTGGAGGTGGTTAGCACCACCGGTTGCGAACGTGTCAACGTCCAGTCGCGGGAACTTCGGATCATCTGGCGATCGCCATTGCTTAGCCAGTGATGACGGAACACATCCAGGTGAACCCCGGGCGCATTATCCAGGTCAGCCTCAAACGTCACTGTCTCTCTTTGCTTGTGCCAACTGCTCAGTAACCAAAGCACTGGCAAAGGACGCGGCAGCAAGCGTATGGTGACTTGGGCATTTTCAAACCAGTGAGCGGCAAAACGTAAATGTGCCTCGAGTCGCGACGCCCCGGACCAGTGGGTGTCCACGATCCGGGCACGGTGGGAGCACGCCGCTTCGATCTTGCGCAGGGCGAGGATCCCCCGGCGGCGGTTGTACCCTGCAAAGCAGAAATACCAAAGCCCAGCCACACCGGCCAGCAAGCCCACGGAGATAAAAAACAGGCGTCCCACAGCTTTCTCAGATGCGAATGGTACGTCTTGGGGTGCGCCTCATGCAACAGTTTCGTGGGATGTTTTTTTACCGCTTCTAACCCCTTTTCCTGCATACATCAAGCCCACCAGCCGGGCGCTTCCGGATAGAATCACCGGGTGGATTTTTCCTTGCGAGAGTTTCGGGCTGAGGATTTCGAGGTCCTCTGGAGCATTGACCAGAAGTGCTTTGCTCCCGGCATCGCTTATCCGCGGAGGGAACTGGCGGCTTATATCCAGCGCCGCGGATCGTTTACCGTTGTCGCCGAACCAACCGCCAAAACCGAGGCCGTTGCCGGATTCATCGTCGCCGAAGCCAGCCGCCGCGGTGTGGGTCACATCATCACGATTGACGTGCTGCCAGAAAACCGCCGCGGCGGTCTCGGCTCGAAGCTGCTGGCCGAGGCCGAAGATCGCCTACGCCAGATTCCCTGTCATACTGTGGTCCTTGAAACTGCCGTGGACAATGCGGGCGCGCTCGCATTCTACAAGCGGCATCGATACAACGTGGTGAAGACAATTCCCCGCTATTACTCCAATGGAGTGGACGCACTTGTTCTGGAAAAAGATTTGCATTCGACCGTTTCAGGCAGCTAGGTTGCGCAAGTGAGAGTCGCTATCCAGGGAGAGGCTGTTGCGGCAATGACCAAGTGTCGCGCAACGCCCTGCGGATCTTGCAGAAGTGGCTGACTTGGTCAAAGTGCTGGGAATTTACCCGGCGCATAGCCTGGCAAGGCAAATTCGAACGCGCTGTTTCTAGCACGTTGAACCCGGTACCTTCGGATGGGTGCAAAGCCGAGTAAGAAGGTTTACACTCAGTCCGCTCTCACGAATCAACCCAAAAGAGCCGATTGCATCTTTTGGGGCATTTGCCTCATCCAAACTTGAGCACGTTGCACTCAAGGTGAAATATGACACAGCCATCGCGCCCGGAGCGCAGCACTAAAGAAGACACCGCTAAAGCAGAGCAAGAACGGGCGCTTCCCATTCTGCCTGTACGAGATACGGTTCTTTTCCCCCACGCCGTTCTGCCTTTGACCGTGGGCCGGGAAAGCTCCGTACAGCTCATCAATTCACTTGGCGAAGATAAGACAATCGTGGTGGTCGCTCAACGCGAGGCGCGAGTTGATAGTCCTCAGCCCGCCGATTTGTACACAGTCGGCACCCTGGCCATAGTCCATAAAGTGGTCAAAATGCCCAACCAGAGCCTCTTCGTCTTCGCCGAAGGTCTGGAACGGGTCAGGTTGGGCCAGTTCGCTCAACTGGCGCCCTTCATGCTCGCCCAGATCGAGACGGTCCCTGAGGCGATTTCGCCTAAGAGCTCTGAAGTCGAGGCTTTGCAGCGCAACGTTCTGACTCTGTTTCAGCAGATCGTCGCCGGCTCACCGACCCTGTCCGATGAACTTTCCACAGTAGCCATGAATATCGATGAGCCCGGCCGCCTGGTGGATTTCATCGCTTCGTCGCTGCCATCACTCTCTACCGCCGATAAGCAGGACGCGCTTGAAACCACCGACGTCCGCGTGCGTCTAGAAAAGATCAACCAGCATCTGGCCAAGGAACTGGAAGTTCAGCAACTTCGCAATAAGATTCAATCAGAAGTCCAGGACCGGGTGCAGCAGACCCAGCGTGAGTACTACCTGCGCGAGCAGATGAAGGCCATCCAGAAGGAACTTGGAGAACAGGACGAAGGCCAGCGTGACACCGAGGAACTGCGGCAGAAAATCGAAGGCGCTGGAATGCCAGATGAGGTCAAAAAAGAGGCGCTCAAAGAATTGGGCAGGCTCACTCGCATGTCGCCCATGGCTGCCGATTATGGCGTGACCCGCAACTACATCGAGTGGCTTGCGGTACTTCCCTGGGCGAAGACATCAGGCGGTGATGTCGACATTATCAAAGCCAAGGAAGTCCTTGATGCAGACCATTATGACCTGAAGCGCGTCAAAGACCGCATCTTGGATTACCTTTCGGTACGCCGATTGAAGCCGACGATGAAGGGCCCAATCCTTTGTTTCGTTGGGCCTCCTGGAGTTGGCAAGACTTCGCTGGGCAAGTCCATTGCCCGCGCTTTGGGGCGGAAGTTTGTCCGCATCTCTCTGGGCGGCGTGCACGACGAAGCTGAGATTCGCGGCCATCGCCGCACTTACATCGGTGCTCTGCCGGGTCAGATCATCCAGGGAATTCGTCGCGCCGAAACCAAAGATCCGGTCTTCATGCTCGACGAGATCGACAAGGTCGGTCGCGATTTCCGCGGCGATCCCAGTTCTGCCTTGCTGGAGGCCCTTGATCCTGAGCAGAACGTGACTTTCCGGGACAATTACCTGGACGTTCCTTTCGATCTCTCCAAGGTGTTGTTCATTACCACCGCCAACATGCTCGATCCTATCTCCGAACCTCTGCGGGACCGCATGGAGATCATCGAACTTCAGGGTTACACCGAGGAAGAGAAAGTACACATCGCATTCCAGTACTTGATCCCGCGGCAAATCGAAGAGAACGGGATCACCGCCGAGCAAATTGAGTTTCCCGAAGAAGCTGTCCGCTATGTCATCCGTCACTACACTCGCGAAGCCGGGGTTCGCAATTTGGAACGCACCATTGGCACCATCTGCCGCAAGCAGGCTCGTCGTCTGGCGGAAGGTAAAACGGAGAAGTTAGTAGTGACTCCGGAGATCGTACAGGAGTTTCTGGGTGGCATAAAGATCCGCGTCGAAGGCGAGATTGCCGAACGCACCGAACGTGCTGGAGTGGTGGTCGGCCTGGCTTGGACTCCGTCTGGCGGCGACATCCTCTTCATTGAAGCTAACGTGATGAAAGGTAAGGGCGGCTTCACGATGACCGGCCAAATCGGCCAGGTCATGCAGGAGTCGATGCAGGCAGCGCTTACCTGGGTGCGCTCCAATGCATTGCAGTTGGGGATCTCGGAGGATTTCTTCGCCGAACACGATATCCACATCCACGTGCCCGCGGGCGCGATCCCTAAAGACGGTCCCTCGGCTGGCGTCACCATGACCACCGCGCTGGTCTCGTTATTGACCAATCGACCGGTGCGTCCGCTGACCGCCATGACCGGAGAAATCACACTCAGCGGTAACGTTCTGCCCATCGGCGGGGTGAAAGAAAAGGTCCTCGCTGCCAAGCGTGCGGGTGTCCACGATGTCATCTTGCCGGCGGAGAATCGCATGAACGTGGTAGAAGATCTGACACCGGAACAATTGGAAAACATCGATATTCACTATGTCAAAACCATCGACGAAGTCCTGCGCCTGGCGCTGCCTTCTACGCCGCGCGAGCGGAAACAGGACGCTGAGGAACGCGAAAAAGTTCTCAGCGAGCAACCAGTGGCGTAAATCGCGGTATTGCTAAAACAGATGCCAGCGTCCAAAGTGGGCGCTGGCATTTCTTATCTGTGGTTTAGAGTTGTTATGTTGGTTTCGTCTACGTAGAACTTCTTGCCGGCAAAAGTGTTTAATCCTTTGAGAGTTTTTTGAAAAGAATGGACGGTCGCAGGCAGACCGCAAATTGAGGAATAACCAATGAAGACGCCACGAATCTTACTGATTACCGCAGTTTTAACCGGAATTTTAGTGTTGCCGATCATGCAGCGAGCATTGGCTCAGGATCAGTCAGCGCCGCAGGACCAAACTGGGGCGCAACAGGACCAAATGCCCGCCCCATCGGATCAGGCGCCCGCGCCGCAGGATCAAACGGTGGCACAACCCGACCAATCGTCGCAACCGCCAGATGCATCTCCGGCGCAGGATCCGCCGGGCCGTGTCGCCCGATTGAGTTATTCCAACGGCTCCGTCTCGTTTCAACCCGGCGGCCAGGGAGACTGGGTAGACGTCGTCCAGAATCGTCCCCTTTCTAACGGCGATAATTTGTGGGCGGACAAGGACTCACGCGCCGAGTTCCAAATGGGCTCGACGTCAGTACGGATGGATTCCGAAACCAGCGTCACTTTTCTCGATCTCGATGACCACACGACTCAACTGCGGCTTTCCCAGGGTTCCATCGTCTTTCGCGTGCGCCATCTGGACGACGAAGACCGCATCGAAATCGATACCCCGAATTCCGCTTTCCAGGTGCAGCGCACTGGCGAGTATCGCGTAGACGTAAATGCCGCCGGTGACGAAACCGATGTCACGGTTTGGAAAGGTCGCGGTGAAGTGACTGGCGGTGCCGATTCTTTCGTGGTGATCGCCGGCCAGCGCTCAACCTTCACCGGCACCGATAAACTGGATCATGAGATCGGACAAGTCCCCGGCAATGATGACTTTGACAATTTCGCTTTCAATCGCGACCAGCACGAAGACGGTGCCGAATCATCGAATTATATTTCTCCGGAAATGACCGGGGCTGAGGATCTAGATGAATATGGCCACTGGAACTACGCTGCCGACTATGGTCCAGTATGGACGCCCGTCGGTGTTGCCCCCGGATGGGCTCCTTACCGTTTCGGCCATTGGGTCTGGGTCGCACCCTGGGGCTGGACTTGGGTGGAAAATGAGCCTTGGGGCTTCGCTCCCTTCCATTATGGACGCTGGGCCTTTATCGGCGGCGGATGGGGCTGGGTGCCCGGCCCAGTACTCGTGCGACCCGTCTACGCGCCCGCCTTGGTAGCTTTCGTTGGCGGTGGTGGTTTTGGTGTCGGCATTGGCATCGGCCCAGTGGGCTGGTTCCCCTTGGGGCCACGTGAAGTATTTGTGCCCTGGTACCGCACCAGCCGCGTCTATGTAAACAATGTGAACATCACCAATACGAGGATCAATGTTACCCAGGTAAACAATGTCTACAACAATGCCACCGTGAGCCGCGTCTATGTGAACCAGCACGTGGCTAACGGAGTAACCGTGGTTTCACATGACACCTTCGTGAATGCCCGCCCGGTCGCGCAAGGAATAGTGAACGTGGATGCCAGGCAACTGGCGGAAGCGCCTGTCGTCCATAGCATCGCGGCCCAGCCCTCGCGTGCGGCTGTGCTGGGCGCAGGACGCCCAGTCACCGCAAGACCACCGGCCTCGGTGATCAACCGGCCCGTGGTTGGCACTCGGATGCCGGCCCCGCGAGCTGGTTTCCAGGAGAGACAACCTGCGATGAACGTTCGTACAGAAACGCCGGGACGGCCTGCCAACCCGCAACTCGAGGAGCAGGGAACTGCGCCCAGGGCCGAGGCGCCTAGCGCAAACAACCGCCCGGTCGCACCCAATGTTCCGCGTCCGGGAACGGTGCCAAGGTCGTCGGCAGACGCGGGGCGCTCACTGGTAAGGTCCGCACCTCCAGTTCAGGATAGACCGGAGCACAACCAGAGTGAGGCGCAGAAGTTCAGCACCTGGCAGCAGCACAAGAGTGCTCCTGCACCAAAAGCTTCTCATTCGTCGCCGCCGGCGCATGGAGGCAAGCCCCAAAGCGGTCGCTGACACCGCTTCATCCAATATGCCGGCTCCCCTCACCGGAGCCGGTTTTTCTTGCAGCAATCACGATACACTGAGAACCGATAGCTGATTCTCCATGCAGGTTCGGGTCCTATTCTTCGGAATATTGAAAGATCTCACGGGGTACAGCAGCGACTTGCTCGAACTGCCCGAGCATGCCACTCTGCGCGACTTGTTGGCCCATTACCAGCAGCAGAGACCCCGGCTGAGCCAGCTTGGCGCTTCTCTGGCCATGTCCATCAATCAGGAATATGCTCCGCCCGATTCCTTGCTTAAATCAGGGGACGAGGTCGCATTGCTGCCTCCAGTCAGCGGCGGCTCCGGCCAATTGAATTCAGTCGCCGAGCCTACAGGACACAGCCGTTATGCCGCCATCGTCGAGCGCGCAATCGATACACAAGCCCTTCTGGCGAAAATCAAGCAGCCGGCCGACGGTGCTGCGGTAGTTTTTGAAGGTGTGGTGCGCAATCATAGTCGCGGCCGCCGCACGCTTTATCTGGATTACGAAGCGTATTCAGAAATGGCGGTCAGGCAGATGGAACTTCTGGCACAGGAGGCGCTTTCGAAATTTCCTATACGCGACATCGCCATCGAACACCGTCTCGGCCGGCTTCAGATCGGGGAAACTAGCGTTGCCATTGTCGTCACCTCTGCCCATCGCACCGCTGCCTTTGAGGCTTGCCGGTGGCTGATTGATACTTTGAAACGCACCGTGCCCATTTGGAAGAAAGAATACTTTGAAGACGGCGCCGTCTGGGCTGATGGCGAGCCTTTCCCGCCCGAGATTCCTTGTGGCGAAGGCAGCCATTCGGGGAAGCCCGCATCTAAATGACCAGCCTTTCGAACCGTCCTTCAAGCATGCGACATCTTTTTCTTTTTTTGGCTTCGGCCATTGCGGTTTGCCCCGCGCAGGTGCCCAAGCCGCCCTGGTCTAGCGGCACCGCTCCCGCTAAAATGTCATCCAATGCTGTCAGCGCAAGTTCTAACGCTGCCCAGAATCCCGATACGACCATCAAAGTTGATGTCAAGTTGGTGAATGTCTTCGTCACCGTCACCGACGATCATGGCGCTCCCGTGGGAGGACTGATCAAAGACAATTTCGAACTGCTCGAAGATGGCTCTCCGCAGACGATCTCGGTGTTCGACAAGCAATCAGCGCTGCCGCTTTCCATCGTCATGGATATTGACACCAGCCTCAGCACGCGCAAAGATCTGCCGCTGGAATTGACCTCGGCCAAGCGTTTTGCCCATGCCATCCTCCGCCCGGTCGATGCCCTTTGCCTTTACGAATTCAGCGAGACGGTGGATGAAGTCGTGTCCTTTACCGCGGATCTGAAAACTATAGACCGCGGCATCGACCGGGTTCACTACGGCGCCGCTACCGCGCTTTATGACGCCATCTACCTGAGCGCGCATGCGGTGGACCGCCGGCAAGGGAGGAAGGTAATGGTGATCATCACCGACGGGGGTGACACCATCAGCCGCGTTGACTATAAAGAAGCGGTGCGTGCTGCCCAGGAAGCTGAAGCCATCGTTTACAGCATCATCGTAGTGCCCATCGAGGCCAGTGCCGGACGCGACCTCGGTGGCGAGCATGCCCTCATCCAGATTTCCGAAGATACCGGCGGCAAGTATTTCTACGCCACTTCGGTGCCGCAACTCGATGAAGCATTCCGGAAGATCAGTGATGAACTGCGTACTCAATACCTGTTGGCTTACTATCCTGCGCGACACTCGCCTGACTCAAATTTTCGCCGGATTCAGGTGAAGGTGGCAGGACTGCCCGGCAGTCCCGCGTTCGAGGTGCGCCATCGCGCCGGCTACTACACTCGCAAGTCACACTTCTAACGAGGCGGAGCAGGTTGGTTACGGCGTTCCGCCCCCGAGTTCGCATGCTATAAGTATTGACCTGGAAATCTTGAAAGGAATGTGCCGATGGTATCGAATTGCAGGTTCTGTCCATCCACCTTCGCGTTCCGTACGCTTGCGGTTCTGCTCACGGTGTCCACTCTGCTCTTTTCGCAGAGCACCAGTTCCACCGGCAGCATTCAAGGAATTGTCGTGGACCAGACCGGAGCCGTCGTAAGCGGGGCCAAGGTCCGCATCACCCGCATCGCTACGGGACAGGTGGTGAATGTCACCAGCACTTCCGCAGGAGCTTATACTTCGGGTGCATTGACCCCCGGCGATTACGTTGTGCACGTCGAAGCCCCGGGGTTCAAGACCGCCGAACTTCCTCTCAACGTCCAGGTGGGTGTCACCACCGCCGGCAGCGTGAGGCTGCCGGTGGGAGAGACCAGTCAAGTGGTGGAAGTGCAGGCGGGAGAAATTCAGGTCAACACCGAGCAAGTCACCGTGCAGGGCGTTTTGACCAGCCAGCAGATTGAAAACCTGCCCATCAATGGCCGAAATTTTCTCGATCTCGCGCAACTTGAACCTGGAGTGCAAATTCAGGACGGCGGCAACTTTGATCCTACCAAGAACGGTTTCTCTTCCATTTCGTTCGGCGGCCGCTTCGGACGTACCGCTCGCATCGAAGTCGATGGCCTTGACATCAGCGATGAAACCGTCGGCACCACCACCCAGAACATCCCAGAGGGCGCCATCCAGGAATTTCAGATCGAGCAATCGTCGCTCGACCTCTCCACCGAGCTGACTTCCTCAGGCGCGGTGAACGTCACCACTAAATCAGGGACCAACGCCTTCCATGGCGAGGGATACTACTATTTCCGCGACCAGAGCCTGGACGCCAATCTTCCCGGAGCCAGCAGTAATTATTTTCAAAGAAATCAGTTCGGCGCCAGTGTGGGCGGTCCCATCATTCACGACAAGCTATTCTTCTTTTTAAGCGCAGAGCGCACCAAACAAGACCTGCTCGACCCTGTCTTACCCAGTGGCCCATTTCAGGCCCTGACCGGGAGTTTCGATTCCCCGTTCCGCGAAGCCGAAGGCGTGGGCCGTCTGGATTGGCAAATCAACAAGCGTTTCAAGTTCTTCTACCGTTTTTCGTTCGATCAGAATCGCAGCGTCCTGGCTATTATTCCTAATTCTTTTCAGCCTTTCGCCAACAATAATCACACTCCTGTCCATGCCTTTGGCCTGGACTTCAACACCGGCGGTTTCACGCACAGCATTCGCTTCGGCTATACCAAGTTCCGCAATCAGATTACCGACGCGGTTGGCGGTTCTGCGATTTTCAATCCCGCACCCAACCTGGAACTTGCCATCGGAAGCGATCCTGATTGCTTGACCTCAGGAGCTGACTTCTTCTGTTCCGGGCCGGGCTTCCTGGCGCCCCAAGCGACCTACCAGTCCAATAAGCAAATCAAGTACGACGGCAGCAAGGCGATCGGCGCCCACATCGTACGCTATGGCGGCGGCTACAATCACATCTTCGGCGGCGGCTTTGCCAGCTTTCTCGCGCTCGCACCCGCCGTCGGCGCGGGCGTCAGCGATTGCGCGGCTGCCTGCCTGGCTCTGCCCGGCGGCGCCGCCAACCCGCTCAACTATCCCGCCAACAGCGTCACCCTGAGCAACGGCCAGGGTTTCAGTTCCGAGATTCCAGCTTTTGGATTTCCCGCCGGTGGTTTGGGGCCGGATAATCGCATTTCGCTTTACCTCGGTGATACCTGGAAAGTGAAACGCAACCTGACCCTGACTTATGGCCTGCGCTATGTTCGCGACAGCGGCCGCACCGATAGCGACCTGGCGGCGATCCCAGCTTTACAGCAGTTCGGCACCGGACTCGGAAACCGTGTCAACCAGCCCAATCTCAACTTCGCCCCCCAGGTTGGTATTGCCTGGGATCCGTGGCGTGCTGGCAAGACAGTGCTGCGCGGCGGGCTTGGATTATTCTACGAGAACGCGGTGTGGAATAACGTCCTGTTTGATCGTCCAGCCCGCCTGCCATCGGGACTATTCCTGACCGACCAGACGGTTTGCTCCAATGGCACTGGCAGCACTTTTACTTTGCCCAATGGAGTCGTTCAGAATTGGGCGCCGATCTGCGGTCAACCCATCGGAAAAGTCGCCAATCAAATCGCTGCTCTGCAAGCGCAATACCAGGCAGCCACACTCGCTGCTGGACCGGCCACTAATTCTGCGTTCATCGGCAACGCACTTTCCGATGGACTTGACGCTACCGGGACGGACCTGTTTGCCCCGAAGTACGTGAGTCCGCGGTCGGTGCAGATGAATTTCGGTATCCAACACGAACTGCACCGGGGTGTGGTGTTCACCGCCGACTATCTGCGCAACATTGAGACCCATACCCTCCTGGCGATCGACACCAATCACGTCGGCGATGCCCGCTTCCTGGACAAAACCAATGCCCTCACGGCCATTAATCAGACCCTGGCCAATTGCGGTGTCAGCGGGGCGAATGCCATCAATCTCGCCATTGCCAATTGCCCCAACAATCCTGTTACCGGAGCGCCCGGCTATAACCAGGGCGCGACCATCGCAGACTTTGCCACCAATGGCCTCGATTCCGGCTACTCACTCTGTAGTGGCGCGCCCTGTCCAACCGCCGCCTTCCCCGGAGTTAATCCAAACCTCGGCGCAAACCAGATGTTATTTCCCAGTGGCCGGGCTGTTTACAACGCTTTGCAGATGTCTCTGAAGCAGAATCTGCCCCACCCCTTCAAGAGAATTTCCAATCTGGATATGCAGGTTTCGTACTCATATTCGAAGTATGTGGCCCCGGCGGTGGACAACGACTTCGTAAATATTGCCACTGACTTCAATGATCCCTTGCACTACATCGGTCCCAACGGACTTGACCGCCGCCATCAATTCTCCCTTGGCGCCACCATGGATTTGCCCTACTCGTTCCGGCTCGGCCTGATTAGCCACTTTTACAGCCCGCTTCCCGCCACCCTCACGCTGGCGCCAACCGGGAACCCGGGCGGCATTTTCGTAACTGACCTTACCGGCGACGGTACCGGCGACGGCAGCTTCGCTGCCAACGGTGGCACCGGCGACGTGCTGCCCGGAACCAACATCGGCTCTTTCGGCCGCGACGTCAAAGCCAGCAACCTGAACAGCTTCATCACGGCTTACAACCAGAACTTCGCCGGCCAGCCCACTCCCGCCGGCCAGATGCTCATCAGCAACGGACTGTTCACCTTAGGTCAGTTGCAGGCACTCGGCGGAGTGCAGCAACTTGTCCCCCTTGCGCCTGCCAACGAAGCCAATATGGACTGGCTCCGCGCCACCGATCTCAGCCTGAGCTGGATCTACAAAGTAAAAGAGACGGTGGAGATTCATCCTGGCGTCTCCTTCTTCAATGTGCTGAATTTTGCCAACTTCGACGGACCCTCCAATCCGCTCAGCGGCGTCCTCAGCGGGACTCCCGGATCGGTCAACGGGACATCCGGCCAACAGCCCAACGGCAATCGCCTGGGTCTCGGCTCCGGTGTGTTTGCACTCGGAGCCCCGCGCGCCATCGAATTTTCATTGAAAGTGACGTTCTAGCCTGGGGGCAGGTTGGGCTCTGCGCTCTCTGCCAGTTTCCTCGCGATCTCTGCGATTAGTAATCTCTTTGCAGATACCGCGAAATCCGTGGCCCTCTTCCGGCGCTTGGCCCGTGTAAAATACTTGCATGGCATTTCAAGGATCGGGCTCGCAAGGCCTTTCACGCAAGCCGAAAAGCTCGCCACCTGAGGAAACCTCGGAAGAGGCCGCCTACTTGAAGTCGCTCACTGAAAAGCAAAAGCCGGTGAGCATCAAGTTGTCGGACGGAGAGATTGTAAACGGGTGGATCGAGTACTACGACAAGAACATGGTCCGGCTTACTCGCGAAGAGAAGCCCAATCTCTTCATCTTCAAGCACGAAATCATGTACATCGCCGAAGATAGTGGCAAGCGCAAGTAGCGGATGACTTCCATCACCAATACCGATGTCATTTCGCCTGCGGTCGAGATCGCGCGCGAAGCCGGCGCCCTGCTCATGGAACATTTCCGTCAGCACGTAAAGATCGAATACAAGGGCGAGGCCGATCTGGTTACCGTTGCTGACCGCAAATCTGAGGCCCTTATCCGCCAGCGGTTGCGCGAACACTGGCCTTCCCATGACATTCTCGGCGAAGAAGGCGGCTTGCAGGATACCGGTAGCGACTACCGCTGGTACGTTGACCCACTCGACGGCACTACCAATTTTGCCCATGGCTTCCCGGTGTTTTGCGTGTCCATGGCGCTCGAGTACAAGGGCAGGCGCATCGCGGGAGTGATCTATGACCCCACTCGCGACGAACTATTCGCGACCGAGCAGGGAAGTGGCGCATACCTCAACGAGCAACGCATCCGGGTTTCGCAGACCGCTAACCTGGGGGAGTGCCTGGTCGCCACTGGTTTCCCCAGCCATAAGCGCCATAAGAATCCCAACATTTTCTTCTATCATCAGATTACTTTGCGCACCCACGGCGTGCGTCGTGCCGGATCGGCTGCTCTTGACCTATGTTGTGTGGCCAGCGGCCGTTTCGACGGTTTCTGGGAATTCAACCTTAATCCATGGGATACCGCCGCCGGTGTGTTGATCGTTGAAGAGGCCGGCGGCAAGATCACCGACTTTCACGGCGGCCCTTTTGAGTTGAGCAGCCGCGAAACTCTGGCATCCAACGGTTTGGTCCACGAAGCTCTATTGAACGAGTTCGACAAAATATTTTCGGATCGAGATCTTGAACCTTTACCGGAACTGAGAGCTGGTTCTCGCTGATTGGTGGCATTATGACATCCAAACTCGTCGGCCTCTATGTTCTGATCGCCCTCGTAGCCGCGGCTAGCACTCCTGCTGTTGATCCCGCCTACCAGCAATCTTTCGACAAATGGAAAGCCGAGCAGGTTGACGACCTCAAGACGAACTGGCTCGTGCTCGCTGGCCTGTTCTGGCTCAAACCCGGCGACAACACTTTTGGCAGCGACGCCGCCAACGCCATCGTTTTCCCCAAAGGCCCCGCCCACGCCGGCGTCTTCACGCTCCAAGGCGAAGATGTAGTTGCGAAGTTTTCTTCCGACGACCATGCCATTATCGACGGTAAGCCCGCTACTACTTCGACCCTCTTGCCCGACTCGTCCGGCAAACGCACCATCGCGGAGATGGGGAGTCTGCGCTTCTATGTGATCAAGCGCGGCGCCCGCTTGGGCATCCGCTTAAAAGATCTCGACAGCGAAGCCGCTCGCAACTTTCATGATCTGGTTTTCTTTCCGCTCGATCTCAACTACAGAGTGACCGCGAAGTGGATTCCCTCCGAGGGCAAGAAGACCATTGACGTACCTACGGTTCTCGGTGACGTCAGCCCTACTGAAGTCGCTGGAACGGCTGTGTTCAAGATCAACGGACAGGAATTTCAGCTTACTGACCTCGGAGGAAAACCCGAGAAGGGCCTGTTTTTCGTCTTCAACGATTTGACTACCAAGACCGATACCTACCCCGGCGGACGCTTCTTGGACACTGATCCCGTGGTGAACGGCACCGTAGTCCTCGACTTCAACCACGCCTACAACCCGCCCTGCGCCGTCACCCCCTATGCAACGTGTCCATTAGCTCCTAAAGAAAACCGGCTAACGGTGGCGATTCCCGTTGGAGAGAAATACGACCACGCCCACGGCCATCACTAAGGTTTTCGCTGTGTGCCCCTGTGGCCTCTGTGGTTGAAGGGTTTTCCTTTGTGTACTTCGTGATTAAGGCTTTTCTCCGCGTATTCTGCGCAATCTGCGGCTGAACGTTTTACAATAGACATATCGTGATTGACTCACTATTGACCCGAAAAATCGATAAACGCCCGGACAAAGTCTGTTTCTCCGGCCGCATCCTCTTCCTGACCGAAGATCCCGAACTCATCAAACGTCAGCTTGCGGGCGAAGACTTGCCCTGGGACACCAGGAATCCCGCCAACAATCCCAAGCTGCGCGACGACATCTCTACCGACGAAATCACTCCTGCTCACTACTGTTTCTATTTCGACGAAACTCTCGGCGAGATCCCCTACCTGGGCCTCAAGTGCGGCAATGTGCTTCCCATCGGCCGTTCCGACGTGAAGAAAGGCGGATTCGTGGCTGCTGTCAGCGGCAAGCGCCGTGGCAAAGGCTCCAGCCGCGAGCAGTCGCCCTACGCCGAGATGTGTGCCGGCATCCGCGTCGTCATAGCCGAAAATATCGAGCGCATCTACAAACAAAACTGCCAGAACCTTGGCATGCTGACCTCGACGAACTTCTCGCTGATCGATCAGATTCGCGCGGGCGCCGAAATTCCACTCGCCGAATTCACAGCCGGGGAGGACGAAATCACCCGCCAGGTCATCGAGTATGGCGGCTTATTCCCCTTCAACGTCGCTAGAATGCAGAAGAAAGTGTTTCTCCCCGCCATCAAAACTGAAAAGCGCCCGATGACGCTGGCCGAGAAAATCTTTGCCCGTCACATGACCGACGACAAGTACGTCCAGCCTGGCGACACCGGATTCGCCCGCGCCGACCTGCGCTTCAGCCACGAATATGTCACTCCCATGGCTGCCATCTTCTTTGAGCGCTATGTCGGCAAAGATGCCAAGGTCAACGACGCTTCCAGCATTCTCTTCTTCCGCGATCACCTTACCTTTCTTGACGAAGTAATTTCCGAAGAAAAGAAGAAGCTCGGCCTCCTCGACCTCGCCACCCAACTCAGCATACATCGCCGGCGGCGTTCATGCGTTCGGCGATCTCGAAGGTGAGTTCGCGCGGCACCAGCGGCCGCGGGCGATGAAAATCGAGATTGAAGGCATCGGGCCGGTTGCCGCGGCCGAGCGCATAGACGTCGCGAAAGCCTTGTGTGGTGAGGAGCGCGGTCACGGCGCCGCTGCGCTCCAGCACGGTGTTGATGGCGATGGTCGAGCCGTGCAGCAACTCGGTCACGGCGCTCGACATCGCAGCCGGCGAGCGCAGCGCGGCCGCCGCGCCGACGGTCGGGTCGGCCGGCACCGTCAAGGTCTTGCCGGTGAGGATCGCGCCGTCCCGATAGCCGACGAGGTCCGTGAAGGTGCCGCCGATGTCGATGCCGACCACGCTCATGGACCGCGTGCGTCCGTTCAGAAACGCACCGGCACGAACTTGTCGGTGTAGAGCGCCTTGGCGTCCGGCACCGTCGGCAATATGCCGAGTTCCTTGAGCGAGGCGCGGATCACGTCGATCGCCTGCGGGTCCCAGGCGCCGTCGGTCGGAGAAGCCCGGCACCTGCGCGTCATAGAGCGTTCCACGACGCTGCGGCGCACGTCGAGCGTGCGCTGCCTCGGAGGCGACGGTGAAATCGCGGTTGGCCCTCATGAAGGCGACGGTGCGGAACCAGCCGCGCAGGAAGCGCCGCAACAGGTCGGGCCGCGTGCCGATCATGTCGTCGGTGGCGAAGATCACGTGGGTGTAGAAGTGCTGCACGATGTCGCCGAACAGCAGCAGGTTGCGGGTGCGGCCGAGCTTCCTCGAGCTCGTAGCCGTTGGCCGCCTCCAGCACGATGCCGTCGAGCTCGCCGCGATCCATGGCGGCGAGGCGCGCCTGCATCTGGCCGAGCGGCGCGACCGCAATGCCGTCGCTGCCCCAGCCCTGCTGGCGCGACAGTTCGCGCACCAGCCAATCGGTGAGCGAGCCCACGGTGGTGACGCCGATGCGCTTGCCCTTGAGGTCGGCGACGGTCTTGATCGGCGATTTTGACCGGCATCAGCAAGGCAAGATTGGCCGGCGGCCCATACATGGCGGCGACGCCGATCGCGGGCGCGCCCTTGACACGGAAGCCGAGGCCCGGCCCGGAGCCGAGCCCGACATCGAGGCTGCCGGCCGCCAGCCCCTGCTGGAGCTGGGCATCGCCGCGGAAGCTCGACACCGTGACGTCGAGCCCTTCCTGCTGAAAATCTTGGCTTCGATCGCCGACCTCGGCGGCGCCGAAGGCAAAGGAATTCGGCACCGCCTTGCCAAGCCGGACGGTGTCGAGCGCGACGGCCGGGGACGAACGCGCCGAGATCGCCGACGAAGCAAGCGCGAATAGCACAGACGCGCCGCGCATTGCCGAAGGCCGCGGTCAGATGCGGCGAGCCCTCGCCGTGCCTTCGCGGCTCCGCGGCGACGAAAGGCGCGAACGATCGCAGGCCGCGACAAGAGCGTGACGATTCTGCACGCAGCGCGTACTGCGACTCGAGCGTCATCGCGCTGCCGCCTAGCCTGATCGGCCGTCATCGGCGACCGGCGGGCGGCCCGCATAGGAGTGGCTGTAGACCGGCACGGTCTTCTCGCGCAGCGATGCAGATAGGTGAGCACCTGCTCGTTGCGTCATGTATTTCGTCATGTCGAATTTCTCGTGATGGACCATGTCTTCGAGCGGCCGGCGCACGCCCTCCTTGGGCGGCACCGCCGGATAGCCGATCGGCATGATGAGCGAGAAGGTGAGCAGGTCCGGCACGCCGAGCACGCGCTTGAACGGCTCCTGGATGTGGATGGTGACGTGCTGGCTGCCGAGGCCCGAGCGCGCCGGCGGCGAGATGCATCAGCATCGCGGTATTGGCGAGCCCGTCGGTGAGGTGCGACTGGTCGCGGCCGAAGGTGTGGGCGCCCTGCACCGTCGCCCATTGCCGGCGGCCGTCGCCGAGGATGACGATCAGCACCGGCGCGATCGACCAGCCGACGCCGGTGCGGTGCTTCTGCAGCGCCTCGTCGTGGGTCATCTGGAACGACGGATGGCGCAGCTTGAAATCGCGCTGCTGCTCCATCCAGTAGATGAAGTCGTTGTTCTCCTCGGTATAGACGCGGAACAGTTCCTTCTTGATCGCGGGATCCGTGACGACGACGAAATCCCACGGCTGGCCGTTGGCGCCCGACATCGCCCAGCGCCCGACTTCGAGAATTTGCGTGACGTATTCGTCCGGGATCGGATCGGGCTTGAGATTGCGCACGCTGACGCGCGTCTTGACGATGTCCAGCAGCGTGTCGTAGTCGCCGGTGAAATTGGTTCGGTCATCCATTTGCGTCACCGCTTCCCTGTCGCTTTTGCGTCTGCTTGAAATAGCGCAGGTCGGGCGGCGCCTGACCCTTCTTGGTCGGCATCAGATAGCCGTCGCCGCTGAGGAAATAGTCCTCCGTGCCGATCTGCGACGTGATTGTTGTTCTCGCTGCACAGGTCCTCGTGCCATTCGACATTGTGGACGCGGTGATAGTTCTTCATCACCGTCCATGGCCGCGTCAGCGCATGGTCATAGGTGGTGATCTCGTTGTGCATGATGTCGGGATTGGCCTTGTCGAGAACATCCGCTCCTTGATGACCGACTGGTTGTCGAAATGCAGCGGCAGGCCGCTGTCCTCGTAATTGCGCGGCCCCTTGAAATTGCGGGTCTCGACTTCGAGCGTGTCGTAGCGTGCCGTCGCCAGTCGGTGTCGAGCCATTTGCCGATCGAATAGCCCGCATAGGACGGCTCCTCGTCCTTGGGGAAAGTCGCGGCCGTCCGTATAGATGCGGCGCGGCATGTTGTTCTCGTAGACCACCAGGTGATCCACGGATAGATGAAGAACTCCATCGGCCGGATGATGGTCATGAGGCGCGGCATGCCGTTGCTGACGCAGGTCACCCGGGTGTCGTTGCCCTGCCCGCCTGCCGCCTGGTCGGCCATGCTGGCCTCCCAGATCGCCTGGTATTCGGCGGTCAGCGGCGGATTTTGGGCGCAAGCCCGCGCGGCTTGGTCTCGTCCCAGCCGATGCCCGCCCCGGGCGCACGCCGCCATTGGCCGTTGAATGCCGGATAAATCGAAGTCATCGAACGCTGGCGCCGCGACGACCGCGAGCAGCAGCGCCGCAACGAGGGCCATCACACAAGCCGAGATTCGATAAAGCATGCGTTCCCCCTTTTGAGGCTTTGCGAGAGGATACACCGATCGCCCCACCAAACAAAAGGGTGGGCATGTGGCGCATGTGGCGCACGTGGCGGGGCAACGTCATCGGGAGAGGCGCGGGCCCGCGCCGGTGGGGCCAAGCCGGCCGGACACATCACAAGGTCCCGCGACCGGCTACTCTCGGGGCAAAGGATTGGTTTTTTGCGTACCGGCAACTCGATTGTGATCGTGGCAGCGGTCAATCGGGTTCGATCACCGTGACGCGGGTGCAGCCATTGCATCGGCGGCGACCACCCCGGAATGATACCGCATATGATTTAACTTCGAAATCGCTCTACTCGTTGTTGAGCCTACCCAGTGTCCTTGCTAAACTCGTTGTGTAAATACCTTCTGCACTGGGAGGACGCGGCCATGAGAAAGCTCGGATTCGTCGTTGCCTTGTTTGCGGCATTCGCGCTTGTGCCGGTGCTCGCGCGCGCGCAGAGCACGGAAGCGTTTGCGAAGGCACTGCACATTTACGACAGCTATCGTGTGGTGCCAAATATCACCTATCTCACCGCGAATAATTGGGAGGCGAAGCTCGACGTGTACCAGGCGCGCGACACTGCGACGCCCAATCCGACACTCATCTACTTCCACGGCGGGGGATGGACCGCCGGAAGCAAAGAGGCTTCCTCGCTGACCTTCCTTCCCTTCATCAACATGGGCTGGAATGTCGTCAACGTCGAGTATCGGCCGGCGAAGATCTCCTTGGCGCCGGCGGCAGTTCAGGACGCGCTCTGTGCGCTGCGTTGGGTCTACCGTAACGGCAAAGACTACAATGTGGACACCAACGGCTGGTGCTGATGGGCAACTCGGCCGGCGGACACCTTGCGCTTACGACAGGAATGATTCCCGCGAGCGCGAGCCTCGACAGCCTGTGTCCGGGGACCGAAGAGTTGAAGGTTGCGGCCATTATCAACTGGTATGGCATCACCGATGTCAACGAGCTGCTGGCTGGCCCGAACGTGAGGAACTTCGCGGTCATGTGGCTCGGTGGCATGTCGAGTTGCGACGAGCTTGCCAAGCGGGTTTCCCCGCTGACGTATGTTCGAGCGGGATTGCCTCCCATTATCTCGATCCAGGGCGATGCCGATCCGATCGTTCCCTACTCACAGAATGTCCGCCTGCACCAGGCCCTGGACAAAGCGGGAATCCGCAATGAGTTCGTCAACAATCCCCGGCGGAAAACATGGCGGTTTTTCCGACGCGGAGATGGCCAAGGCCTACGCCGAAATTCGCGACTTTCTCGACAAGCAGAATATCGTCCGGCAGGCCGCGAACTGAGTAGTTTCTGCCGCGATCATTCACCGCGGGTGCAGCACCGTGTCGACCAGCGCCGGCTGGCCGGCCTTGACCTTGGCGATGGCGCGCCTGAGCGCTGGCGCGATGTCCTTCGGCTGCTCGATCGGGCCCTCGGCGTACCAGCCGCAAGCCTGCGCGAGCGGCCGAAGTCGGGCTCCGGGCCGACGATGTCCTGGCCGATATGGGCGCGTCCGACCGGCGTGCCGCGATGCTCGGCGACGTGGATCTGGTGCTCCCAGTCGTTGTAATAGGCGCGGTTGTTGTACATCACGACCAGCAACGGGATGTTGTTCTTGGCCGCCGTCCACAGCGCGCCGGCATCGAACATCAGGTCGCCGTCGGGCTGGATGTCGACGACGAGCCGCCCGCGTGCCGCGATGGGCGAGCGCGACGCCGAGCGAGATGCCGATCTGCGTGCCGGTGCCGAGCGCGCGGCCGGCATGGCGATAGGGCTTATCGAAATCCCACAGCTTGAGCGCCCAGTCCTGCAGCGTGCAGGCGGTCAGCACCCAGTCCTCGGACTTGATCACGTCCCATACTTCGTGGGCGAGGCGCGGCAGCGTGATCGGCGACGCATCCCAGTCCTGCGCGCGACTGCCTCGGCCCATTTGGCGAACAGCGCGTCGTGTGCGCGCCGCGATCTGCGGCGCGCGCGTCGATGCGCTGCGCCGAGCGCCGGATCGCTCCGGCGATGCGCTTCTGGCACAGCTCGGTCAGCTCCGGAATCGCGGTCAGCGGTGTCGCCGAGCACGCGCAGGCGACAGTCGGGCATGCGGGTGATAGTCCATCGACCATTTGCTGATGCCGATGTCGCCGAAGCCGATCTCGATCAATTCGCAATGCGGCGGGATAGAGCGGCTCGCGTCGTGCGCTTGGTGCGGTCGATCGACGTGGGTCGGCTTTTCCCAATCGCGCGTGTCGAGCGCAGAGGATGAGGTCGGCGTCGCGGAAGACGCTCTTGTCCATGCTGAGATTGAGCTTGTGCCGATTGGGAAAATTGAGCCGCGCCGTTGATGTCGTAGACGGCGGCGCCGACGGTCTCGGCGAGCGCCACCAGATGGTCGAAGCCGCTCGGCGTGGCGGCCGACATATTCGGCGAGCAGCACCGGGAATTTCGCCGCCAGCAGGCGATCGGCGACGCTTGCGATGGCCGCCGGATCGGGCGCCATCCGCGCCGGCCGTCGGGCCGCGACGGCGCCGGCAGCGCGACTCGGCCGTCGAGCGGCTGCTCCTGCAGCCAGGCGTCGTAGCACATGTAGATCGGGCCCTGCGGCTCGGTCATCATGGCCGCATAGGCGCGCGCGAACGAGTCCGGCACGCCGTCGATGCTCGCCGGGCTGGTAGTCCCATTTGACGTAATTGCGGACCTGCTCGCCCTGGACGTTGGCGGTGTGGATCCAGTCGATGAAGGGCCGCCGCCTGCTCTCGTCCATCGGCCCGGTCGCGCCGATGACGAAGACCGGCGCGCGATCGACATAGGCGTAGTAGATGCCCATGGTGGCGTGCAGCAGGCCGACCACGTCGTGGACGATCGCGACCATCGGCCTGCCGGTCGCCTTGGCATAGCCATGGGCGATCTGGACGGCGATCTTCTCGTGCTGGCACAGCAGCATCGGCGGCTGTTGCCGCCGTAATTGACGAGCGAATCGTGCAGCCCGCGATAGCTCGCGCCGGGATTGAGCGCGATATACGGAAAGCCGAACTGCTTGATCAGGTCGACGATGACGTCGGATTGCCAGCGCCGCTCCGCGGGGGGTGCCGAGGTGCGGGCGTCGGCAGCCGCGCTCTCGTTCATGATCGATCCTTCGCGAATAGAGGATATTCGCAGCCATTAGATTTTGAGCCCGATCCTGTCGCCAGCATGACACCGTACTCGCAGCCGTCAAGGATAGCCTGGAGGCAATTTTTTGAACGAATGATTGTCCTTCTAGTGAAGAAAGCATGCTGATATACTCCACGGCAAAATTCAGGGAGGAGAACATGAAACAGCCCGTTGCCTTTTTTGCCACCGTTGCGGCCGCCTCGCTGCTTTCCTGCTCCACGCCCGCTTTGACGGGAGAGGCTACAACTACCGTCCCGTGACGGCGCTTCCGTGCCTGCCAACATTGCGGGAGCCATTGCCGATACCAATCGTCCGCAAGCGGACAAGGACCTCGACGCACGGCGCAAGCCGGCGGAAATGCTGACCTTCGCCGGTGTCAAGCCTGGCGACAAGGTGTTAGAGTTCGTTCCTGGCCGAGGCTATGTGACACGGCTCTTGGCCAAGGCCGTCGGCACCGCCGGACATGTCTATGCCGCCAATCTGCCAACCTTCAACGAAGCGTTGAAAACCGGCGTTGATCCGATCATCGCCAGTCCGGCCTACGGCAATGTTTCGAAGATCGAACAGCCGTTCAGCGAGATTCGGGCTTCCGAGCCGTTGGATGTGGCGTGGATTTCGGAGAATTACCACGACTTCAAGAACATGGGCATGTTCTCCACCGACACCAACGCCATGGACCGAGCCGTTTTTGCCGCCCTCAAACCCGGGGGGACTTTTATCATCACCGATTATGTTGCGGCGGCTGGATCGGGCACGCGCGATACGCAATCGCTGCACCGCATCGATCCCGAAGTCATCAAGCGCGAAGTAACCGCAGCGGGATTTATGCTCGAAGCCGAAAGCAACGCGCTGATGAATCCGAGCGATGATCTTGCCGTGCGTTCGAGACAGGGCGCCTCGCAAGTGATGCTCCGCTTCCGCAAACCGCGCTAAAAATTCGTGGCGCGATACTGAATTGGCCGCCGCGGTGCGCGTCCATCGCTGGTTTGCGCCGGACGCCGGCCGCAGACCCATGTCTGGATCAAACTGCCCGGCGGCCGTTCGCCCGACCTGAAGATTGAGGCAAAGCCACCACAAGGGGAAGGGGAGAGCCTAATAATTGAGGTGTCCGGATGAAAGCAGCTTCACCTCAGCGCCTTGCGCAGAAGCTCACGTGGTGTCGCGGAATTTGGCGGGTCTCCGCCTTTTTTCTACCATGACGCGATTCCTGATTGGGGGCAGCCTCTCCTGTTTATTTTACTTCCGATAAAACGCGGAATTTCATTGCGCAATCAAATCTACAGTCGGTGATGGTAGTGAGCATGTCCATGGATTGCCGAAGCGCGGCGGTGTCCGGCCCTCGAATTAGGTGATGAACTTAGTGAGCAATCGATTAAATCTTGGAAGTCTCCGTTAATCATGGCGCCTTCGAACAGCGCGAAGATCCGAATTCCGACTCTTAAATTTGCAGATGCGGAAACGCATCCGAAATGCGGTTGCGGAGATCACGAAGAGTAATTGCCTTGGTTTCGAGCAAGCGCGCCAACTCTAACCAAGTGCTCTGCCTGTCATTTGACCGCCCCCGATCAAATGATCTTGCCCCGCCATCACAGGGACACTCGGGGAGCAAAATTAGGACACCCTGGGCTCAGCCTAGCGAGGGCGGCAACAATAGCGATTGCGGCGCCAACCCACTCAATTTGCCCAAAACCGCGGCGCCACAATCGCAGGCTTACCGATCACTCCGTCGTAAAAATCTTTCAGGAGCGCCGCATTGTTCATCACTGGGTACAAATCAGAGTGACAGATCGCGACTTGTAAAAATTGGTTCGAGTTCCAGTCCTTCTTTCTTGAGATTTTCAGTCGCACCCTCAAGACGATCCACTATCGTGATGATCTTTTTTATTTGTCCTCTGTTTTCACGAACCGCACGGACGGCTTGCATGACAGATTGACCTGTTGTGGTAACATCCTCGATCAACACCACTGTTGACCCGGATGCAAAATTCCCATCGATTTTCTTGTCGGTTCCGTGACCCTTCTGCTCTTTTCTGACGACGAAGCCAGCTATTGGTCTTTCCGACCAACTTAATGAGCAAACCACCGATATGATCGGCACGGCCCCAAGCTCCAAGCCCCCGATTGCATGGACGTCATGCTCGTTCTTCAGAATGCTGTATACAATCTCCGCCGTCAGGCTTGCTCCTTCAGGATCAAACATAGTCGGCTTCATGTCCAGGTAGTATGGGCTCACCGCTCCGGCGGCAAGCTTGAACCGCCCGTCCCGAAGAAGGGACTTTTCCTTGATGATCTCTAGCAATCGCTCTTTCTTTGTGGAGAGAGCGTCTGCGAGCGGTCTCTTCATGACCTGAAGCATCGGTCGGTCCTCCTTGTAATCCGCTCACCCGAGGCTCATAGCCTCTAGCTTGGCGTCGATACGCTCCCTACATGTCGGGATTCGCGTCGGAGGGTGTAGACCGCCATCACGGCCTTGTCATTGCAATTTTCGTGCAAACGTTACCGTTTTTGCCAGTCTTCAACCACCAAAATTAGCCACTTGTACCACCCTCGATCATCCGAAACAGCCGCCGTCGATCCACGTGCCCGTGTCGGTTGGCGCCGTCGGCGCGACCGTAAGGGCGGCCGGTTGTCTACGACTCGGCGAACGTCGTCCACACCGACCAAGAGAGGGGAGGGGGCTTCGATGCAAATGCCCTCATTTCTCATCTCGCCGCGCGCCGCCCATTCTGCCTTCGACGCGGGCGAGCAGGGCCGCGGTCCGGGCACGCATCCGATCATCGATGTTCCTACTTCGCGAACTTGCGGCGCTCAGGGCGTTCGCTAGGGCGATATTCGCGGTGGCAAACCCCGCGGGTGCTGGTGCAAAGGCAGAATTTGGTGGGCGCACAAGGACTTCAACCTTGGACCCGCTGATTAAGAGTTTGGCGGTATTCCCGTTCTCTACCGTTCCTTCCACAGCTGAAAACATCGCGTTTGCAAGCGGTTCGGCGTTCGTGTACGGCGATGAAATGTTCGCACCCGTTCACGGAATTGCGCGGGGTAACGTTACCCCGGCGACACCCGGCCGGAGCCGCAATATGCCGAAAGAAGCTCACTGACCTGTTCGTCGAAGCGGGTGAAGCCGCCGCAGCGCGGTCGGGTGGAATACTTTGACGCGTCATTCCCCTGGGCCTAGCGCTCCGGGTCACCGACAATGGCGGCAAGAGCTGGTGCGCCTTTTATCGGTTCAACGGCCGGCTGCGGCGGTTCACGATCGGCCGCTATCCCGCAATCAAGCCCGCCCAAGCCCGGCGCGAGGCCCAGGCCGCCCTGGAGCGCATGCGTGAGGGCGTCGATCCGGCGGAAGAGAAGCGGGCGCGTCGCAGCCAGCGCGCCCCGGAGAGCGACACTTTTGAGATCGTCGCGACCGACTATCTCGAACGATACGTGAAGCTGAACTTGCGGGATGCCACCTATCGCGAAGCGAAGCGCGCGCTCGAACACGATACGATTCCGACTTGGCGGAATTGCGCGATCGGAAGCGTGGGGCGACGAGACGTAATCGACCTGATTGATGGCATCATTGCGCGTGGCGCGCCGGTCCAGGCCAATCGGACGCTTGCGTGGCTCCGCGCCCTCTTCAATTGGGCGATCGAGAAAGACCGCCTTGCCGCTTCACCGATTGCGCGCATGAAGTTGCCGACACAAGAGCAGGAGCGCGACCGTGTCCTGATCGACGATGAGCGTTGGCTATGGGTGGCCTGCGACGAGGTCGGCTGGCCGTTCGGTCCAATAACGAAGCTGCTCATGTTCACCGCGCAGCGCCGAGACGAAGTCGCCACCATGGCATGGGGAGAGGTTGATCTCGAAAAGAAGACTTGGACCATACCGCGAGAGAAGGCGAAGAACGACCGCGCGCATGAGGTGCAATTATCGGACGCTACGCTCGCCGTGTTTCGATCGCTGCCACGCATCGGCGAAAGCCTGATCTTCACGACTACCTGCGAGACGGCCGTATCGTGTTTCTCGCGATCGAAGCGCCGCCTTGATGAGGCGATGATCCGGGCGCGTCGGCGGTCGCTCGGGCTGCCAGAAGACGACAAGGAATATCGTCGCGCCCTCAAGCTCCCCGCGGAAAAGCAATTACCGACGGAGATTCCG